>NZ_CM174496.1:0-4829671 GCF_057839655.1 Serratia sp. KH_031 | reverse complement strand
GGCGGACTCCACTCGAACAAGATCAAATAAAAGAAAAGAAACGGGCTACTTTTTATAACTCATGATTTTTGACACACGCCCGGCATCGGCTAATTGCCAGTGAGGCTTGCGAACCGCCTTCCACGGTTTATGCCCTCTCCGATCCCTGCGTGAGGATCGCGATCGGAATGACGGATCATAGCGCAAACCGAGCAAGAGATCCTCCCCTTCCTCACAGATTAGATCCTTTTTATCCACAGGCCTCGACCGGTGGTGAACTTTCCACCAGTAGCGCCAAAAACCCCATGGCTTCTTCCCTTAATGCAAGCATTTTTTGCACCGATGGTAAGTTATACCTTGTTATCCACGGCGGATCGCTTCGATTATCTCGAAGGATCGAACGGCGATCCTTGCGATTTCAGCCCGAGTCCGTATAATCTTCGCCCTACGTGTGATACCTGGTTCCTTAATGGTGCTTCATCAGCCAGGCAGGATTCTGCGGTGACCACGGGCCAACACCGGGTTTAACTCGATATTGGCAAGCAACCAGGTAGTCTCTCTTTTGGCGTTGAAAAATGCTGAAACAGCGCGATGCGAATTGACTCAGGACTGTACAATTATTACAATCCCGCCTCTTTATGTATTGCGATTGAGGCGTCGGTCGTCTTCACGCCGAGTAGCCAAACGCGTTTGACTTCTCAGTAATCATTTTAAGTTTAGGTAGAAATCGCCATGAAACGCACTTTCCAACCGTCCGTATTGAAGCGCAACCGTAGTCACGGTTTCCGTGCTCGTATGGCCACCAAAAATGGTCGTCAAGTTCTGGCTCGCCGTCGTGCGAAAGGCCGTACTCGTCTGTCCGTTTCTAAGTAATAAAAGCTAACCCGCTGAGTGGTTAAGCTAGCTTTTCCCAGGGAGTTACGTTTGTTAACTCCCACTCATTTCACTTTCGTCTTCCAGCAGCCACAACGGGCTGGCACGCCGCAAATCACCATCCTCGGCCGCCTGAACCAGCTGGGGCATCCCCGCATCGGTCTAACCGTCGCCAAAAAACACGTCAAACGCGCGCATGAGCGCAATCGGATCAAACGCCTTACCCGCGAAAGCTTCCGTTTGCACCAGCACGATTTACCGGCGATGGATTTTGTCGTGGTGGCTAAAAAAGGGATAGCGGATTTGGATAACCGTACGTTGACGGAAGTTTTGGAAAAATTATGGCGTCGCCACTGTCGCCAGGCTCCCGCATCCTGATCGGGCTGGTACGCGCTTACCAGCTCGTTCTCAGTCCGCTGCTAGGGCCACGTTGTCGCTTCCAGCCAACCTGCTCTCATTACGCAATTGAGGCATTGCGCAGGTTTGGCATGATAAAAGGCAGTTGGTTGACAGTGAAACGCGTATTAAAATGCCACCCTTTGAACCCAGGTGGTGATGACCCCGTGCCGCCGAAAACCGACGATAACAGAGAACACTAACGATGGATTCGCAACGCAATCTTCTTCTCATCGCTCTGCTGTTCGTGTCTTTCATGATCTGGCAGGCTTGGCAAACGGACAATGCTCCGCAACCAGCCGCACAGACCACGCAACAGACTACGAATTCCGCAACCGGTGATGCCGCCAGCCAAGCTGTACCAGCCAGTGGCCAGGGTAAACTGATTACCGTGAACACCGACGTGCTGTCGCTGACCATCAACACCCGTGGTGGTGATATCGAGCAAGCCAAACTGTTGGCTTACCCGGACACCTTGGGATCATCGACTCCGTTCCAATTGCTGGAAACGACTCCATCGTTTGTTTATCAAGCGCAAAGTGGGTTGACCGGTAAAAATGGCCCAGATAACCCGGCTAACGGCGAACGTCCGTTGTTCCAAGCTGCGCAGGATACCTACACCCTGCCAGAAGGTCAGAATGAACTGCGTATCCCTCTGACTTACACCGGTAAAGACGGCGCTATTTACACCAAGACTTTCGTGCTTAAGCGTAACCATTACGCGGTTGGCGTTGACTACACTGTCGACAACAAGAGCAGCACGCCGCTGGAACTGACCCTGTTCGGCCAGTTGAAGCAAACCACAGAATTACCTAAGCATCGTGATACCGGCAGCAACAACTTCGCGCTGCACACCTTCCGTGGTGCTGCGTATTCTGCCAGCGATGCTAAATACGAGAAGTACGCGTTCGACAAGAGCGATAATCTGGATGTCACCACTCAGGGCGGTTGGGTTGCCATGTTGCAACAATACTTCGCGACTGCGTGGGTTCCGGCAACTCCGGGTAACAACACCTTCTATACCGCTAAGCCAGGCGACAACCTGTCAACGATTGGCTTTAAATCAACGCCAGTCGTCGTGCAGCCAGGCGCACAGCAACAACTGAACGCGACCCTGTGGGTTGGCCCAGAGTTGCAAGATCAAATGGCTCAGTTAGCTCCGCATTTGGATCTGACCGTTGATTACGGTTGGTTGTGGTTCATTTCCCAACCACTGTTTAAGCTGTTGAAGTTCCTGCACAGCTTTATCGGTAACTGGGGCTTCTCGATCATCGTTATCACCTTTATCGTGCGCGGTATCATGTACCCGCTGACTAAGGCGCAGTACACCTCGATGGCGAAAATGCGTATGTTGCAGCCAAAACTGCAAGCCATGCGTGAGCGTATCGGTGATGACAAACAGCGCATGAGCCAAGAAATGATGGCGCTGTACAAGTCAGAGAAAGTGAATCCACTGGGTGGCTGCTTACCGCTTATCATCCAGATGCCAATCTTCCTGGCGTTGTACTACATGTTGATGGGCTCCGTTGAACTGCGTCATGCGCCGTTCGCCCTGTGGATCCACGACTTGTCAGCACAAGACCCGTACTACATTCTGCCAATCCTGATGGGCGTGACGATGTTCTTCATCCAGAAGATGTCGCCAACCACCGTGACGGACCCAATGCAGCAGAAAATCATGACCTTCATGCCGGTGATTTTCACAGTGTTCTTCCTGTGGTTCCCGTCTGGTCTGGTGCTGTACTATATCGTCAGTAACTTGGTGACCATCATCCAGCAGCAGTTGATCTACCGCGGTCTGGAAAAACGTGGTCTGCATAGCCGCGACAAGAAAAAGTCGTAAGCTTCCAGGTCAAGAGTTTGCCCTAAAAAGGCGGTCATTTGACCGCCTTTTTGCATATTGAATCGTCAGAGAGAACCATTATGAGTACCACCGAAACTATCGTCGCCCAAGCCACCCCTCCGGGACGCGGTGGCGTCGGCATTTTGCGTATTTCTGGCCGTGATGCCAAAGACGTCGCTCAAGCGCTACTCGGCAAACTGCCAAAACCGCGCTACGCCGATTACTTGCCATTCCGCGATGCCGAAGGTGCCACTCTCGATCAAGGCATCGCCTTGTGGTTCCCAGGCCCAAATTCGTTCACTGGTGAAGACGTGCTGGAGCTGCAAGGCCACGGTGGTCCGGTCATTCTCGATCTGCTGTTGAAGCGCGTGCTAGCACTGCCAAACGTGCGCATTGCCCGTCCGGGTGAGTTCTCTGAACGTGCTTTCCTCAATGACAAACTCGATTTGGCGCAGGCTGAAGCCATCGCCGACTTGATCGACGCCAGTTCTGAACAGGCTGCTCGTTCAGCAATGAACTCATTACAAGGTGCGTTTTCAACTCGCATTCACCAGCTAGTGGAAGCACTCACTCACTTGCGAATCTACGTGGAAGCGGCAATCGACTTCCCGGACGAGGAAATCGACTTCCTTTCCGACGGTAAAATCGAAGCGCAGCTCAACGGTGTAATGGCCGATTTGGACAACGTGCGCCACGAGGCACGTCAAGGCAGCCTGCTGCGTGAAGGGATGAAAGTAGTGATCGCCGGGCGGCCTAACGCCGGTAAATCCAGCCTGTTGAACGCATTGGCTGGCCGTGAAGCCGCGATCGTCACCGATATTGCGGGTACTACGCGCGACGTATTACGTGAGCACATCCACATTGATGGGATGCCATTACATATTATCGACACCGCCGGTCTGCGCGAAGCCAGTGACGAAGTAGAGCGAATTGGTATCGAACGTGCTTGGAATGAGATCGAAAAAGCCGACCGCGTGCTGTTTATGGTGGATGGCACCACCACCGACGCCACAGAACCTAAAGCGATCTGGCCAGAGTTTATGGCGCGTCTACCAAACACATTACCCATCACCGTAGTGCGAAATAAAGCTGACGTTACTGGTGAAACGCTAGGTATCAGCGAAGTAAATGGTCACTCACTTATCCGCCTATCAGCACGAACCGGCGAAGGTATCGACGAATTACGCGACCACTTGAAGCAAAGTATGGGCTTCACCAGCAATATGGAAGGTGGCTTCTTGGCTCGTCGACGTCATCTTCAAGCACTGGAACAAGCGGCACAGCATCTGGTGGAAGGTAAACATCAGTTAGTAGGTGCTTACGCTGGAGAGCTACTGGCAGAAGAGTTACGTTTGGCGCAGCAAGCGCTGAGCGAGATCACCGGTGAATTCACCTCCGACGACCTGCTGGGACGGATTTTCTCTAGTTTCTGTATTGGTAAGTAAGTCAAAGGTTCATTTATAAACCATTTTTCAAAATAAATATTTAATCGGTTTATATATAGACCAATAGGTTAGAATTGGTCTATATTTAATCTATTATTAGTATTTAAGTTATAAAAAGGTCATTTATGAGCCAACTTAACAGTAAACCTGCAATACTGAAACTCCAAGAACTGACAAGAATAATCAATGAGTTGCAGCATGAGTTAGTTCTTAATGCCGAACTTAATACCACCAGCATACTGGAAAATCAGATCCATTCATCAACCGAGTTTGGTGCCAAACTGAATGCCCGACGCAAAGAACTGGGTATCGAACTGACGACGCTGGAACTACAGACCGGGGTTTCCACATCCACCCTAAAGCGCCTATTTAGAGATCCAGACCAGGTGAAATTCGCCACCGTTTACTCTGTCGCTGTCGCTTTGGGGATAAAATTGTGCGCCGTAGAGTGAGGGTTTATCTCTACGGAGAGCATATTGGCGACTTAAGCCAAGACAATGAAGGTTATCTGTTTGAGTATCTCCCAGATTACCTCGGCCCTCCTGTATCTCTCAGCCTGCCGGTCAAAACAGGCCGCTTCGCCAGCAAAACCCTACATCCCTATTTTGCCTCGCTAGCTCCAGAAGGTTGGTTAAAACAACGCTATAGCCAGTTGCAGCAAGTGGATGAACAGGATCTGCTGGGGATTTTGATCCAAAACGGTAAAAACCTGATCGGCGCGATACAACTGATCGCAGAGGATCAATGATGAACAGATGTCGAATTTTGCTGACCCCACTCATCAATACCGACGAAATACAAAGCGGTTATAGTGCGAAGGGATTAAAACACCTATTTAACTCTGTTAAAGCGAGCACCGATCTGAATTTCACTCGACAACAGTTTGTTCATGAATTGCCAAAAATACAAAAGGGTATGAGCATTTCAGGCTATCAACCCAAACTGCAACTGGTGTTTAGCGGTTCTGAACTCAAAGTGGTTGAGTATCAAGGCAACTTTATCCTGAAACCGTCTCCTGCCGAGTTTCCACATTTAGCCGAAAACGAACACGCCACCATGACATTAATGGCGCGGTTAGGATTTACGGTTCCCCCGCATGGATTATTGCGTTTCAAACCCGACAATCCTAATGATCAACCTGAATTCGCTTTTGTCATCAGGAGGTTTGATCGCGATAACAAAAGTGGGGCAGCTATTCATCAAGAACAGCTAGATGGCGCAATGGGGATTGGCGAGAAATACGGTAAAACGCAGACTGACGGCAAGCAGTATGTCAGCTACCAGCAGATTGCCAACTTCTTGATCAATCAGGTTAATGACAACATAAAATTCAAGATCGATTTGTTTCGTCGCATTGTTTACGCTTATTTGCTAGGCAATAACGATATGCACCTACGCAATTTTGGTTTACTTCATCTTCCATCTAGCAAACCCACATTAGCACCGGTTTACGACTTCGTTTCTGTTGCCCCTTATCAAGAATATTTTGCTTCTGGCTATCTGGCATTGCCATTATTGGTACAAGAGGAAGGTGAGATAGCACTCGCACCAGGATTTGAAACGCAATATGGTGAATATATCGGCATTGATTTCTTGCTGCTGGGTCTGAGCATGGGATTAAGCAAAGAATTGATTAGAAATATCCTGCAGGTAAAGCTCCCCAATGAGGTTGATTTGGTTGAATCTACCTATCGAGAGTCATTTATGCCTCTTGCAGCTATCAACGCTACGCTTCGTTGCTATCGGCAACGCCTGCATCGCATTCAATTGCTAGATGAACTCCCGATTAAAACCCCAACCTAGTTATACAAACCGTGCAAAAAACGCCTATGCAGGATATTTTTTGATGATAATGCTTATGGTTAGGATTAATCTAACGCTCTGATGAATGCTAAGAATTATCTTACACGGAGCGTACAATGGCATGTCACTTTGCCCGATGGAATTCGGCCCCTACTTCTTTTAATACCCATCGGCTCTCTGCCGAAATAGTGGCGATCACCGAAGGATATTCTATTAAGCGTCGCCAACGCTTCCTGCAAGGTCGCATTTTATTGGCCGAGATGATGTTTTATCTGTACGGTCTACCCACTTTACCCACGATGACCACCACACCGACGGGTCGCCCTTGCTTTACCGATAATCACTTTCCTGATTTCAGTTTAGCTTACGCCAGTAACACGGTGGGGGTGTTACTCAGTACCGAAGGTAAAGTTGGGTTGGATATCGAGGTCATTCGCGCACGTGGTGTCACCCAACGCAATCTACAACGCCAACATCAGAGCACAACCGAAACCGCCTGGATCGGCGCGCAACACGATCGCTTAGAAGCAGAAACTCAACTATGGAGCATTCGTCAGAGCGTATTGAAATTATCTGGCTTGGGTAATCATGGCCAATCTACACTGAATTTACATCCGTTTTCCGGTTACCTACGTTCTAGTGCAACACCACAAGTTCAGGTGATGAGTGATGCTGAAGAATACCTGAGCTGGGCCTGCGCCCATGAACCCAATCTGGAGCGACTCACCTGCTGGCAATATGACGAACAGCAAGGTTTGCAAAAATGTGGCGAGATCTCCCCGCACTCTCCCTCAACCTCAACTCGCTTTATGAAATTCAGTAGTAAAACGAATATTTATTAAAACAGCCATTTAACCGTTATTTTTTATCGAAAAACTAAAAATATCATTTTCTTTAATATATACCCTAAATAATTGGAGTTGCATCGAGGCGGCAAGAGAACGAGTCCCGATGAGCTTACGCCAGTAAGTGATTCGGGTGAGTGAACGCAGCCAACAAAGAGGCAACTTCAAGTATGACGGGTATATTTATTTATGAGGAAAATTGTAAAAGTAAATGAATCTGCAGGAATTGCCTATTATCATTTATCCGTTTGTCCTACTATTTACTGGTATTTATCCGCTGAATCTGTTCATTGAAAGGGAGAGTCACCATGTCAGACCAAGCATTAAAAATCGTCACTTTGCTCGGTAGTCTCCGCAAAGGTTCTTACAATGCTATCGTTGCCAATACGTTACCTAATCTGGCTCCGCATGGTGTAACCATTGAAGCACTACCTTCCATTCGCGATATTCCGCTGTACGATGCAGATCATCAGCAAGCTGAAGGGTTCCCAACCACAGTTGAAGCTATTGCCGAAAAAATCCGGCAAGCCGATGGTCTCATTATTGTCACCCCGGAATATAACTACTCCGTACCCGGTGGTTTGAAAAATGCTATCGATTGGCTATCTCGCCTGCCAAACCAACCGCTCGCAGGTAAACCCGTCGCCATTCAAACCAGCTCAATGGGGCCGATCGGTGGCGCACGCTGCCAGTATCATCTGCGACAAATATTGGTATTCCTGGATGCAATGGTGATAAACAAACCGGAGTTTATGGGCGGAGTGATCCAAAACAAGATCGATGAACAAGCGGGAACGTTAAGCGATCAGGGTACATTGGATTTCCTGACCGGTCAGTTAGCTGCATTTAGCGATTATATTCGCCGTGTGAGATAACACTTCACGTTGACGCTTTCAAAAAACAATCTAATGGAAGCGTCATAAAATACATCACTACAATATTAATTTATTAAATATCAAAGCAATATATTATGTATTTTTTTATTTTTGCCATTTTCTTGGTTTTTATCACCAGACCACTATCAGCCGCAGAAATGCGTTATCCTGCCGGAGAAGAACCGGTAATTTTGCCAGAAAACAGCCTGTTAAATGCACAATTGAAACGCACGGCGCAGAATCAGGAGGACACGAAAACAGAAGCAATGTCGCTCTACCTAACCTTGATGCGTGAAGATGAGCATAATGTTTGGGCGCCTTACCAATTAGCCGCATCTTCAGCAGAAAAAGGTCAGACGGAACTGGCTGAGCGTTATCTACAACTCAGTGCCAAACGCGGGTTATGGTATTACTACAACCTATTGGAAGACGACTCATTCAACAATATTCAATACAGACCGACCTACCAATCGGTACTGGCTGAAACCAAAAATCGCTATCAACAGCATGCCCAGCAATTCGAAGGTAAGGCCGACGTTGCCCTACCAGAAGGCTCCGCACCGGAGGCTGGTTGGCCGGTGGTGATTTTCCTGCACACATACGGTAAGGCCGCCAATATAAGCGCTGATGAACGGCAGCTTTTTGGTGAGCTGGGAGTGGTTTACATCGAGGTGAACGGCTCGCAGATGTTGGCAGAAAATAGCTTTCGTTGGTCGAACCACAGTGAGGAAAGTACGCAAAATATCGTCCAACACGCCTTGCGCCAACTGCCGGCAAGCTTGAAGTTAGATACTCAGCAAGTGTACCTGACCGCTCGTGGGCAAGGGGCTTTGCATGCCGCTAACATATTGGCGAAATACCCGCAGTTTTACGCAGGGGCACTGCTGGTGGCACCGCGCGGTCACATTACCCCCGCACCACAATCGCTAGCAGCCAATAAACGGGTGCTGGTGGCCTATTATGATCGGCAAAACTTTATGGATCAGTCAGTTGCTTTACATTTTTCTGAACTGTTTAGCTCCCATAATCAGGTACAAACGCAGCATTTTGCACAAGGAGAGGATGAAATAGGCGGTTGGAAAGCTCGTTTTACCCGACCTTTGGAATGGGTTTTAGGGAAATCATCAGACGCGACTCCGGGGGCATAACATTATTGGGCGGGCACTATTTGCGGCTAAGAGCAGTGCCCACCTAAACCGTTTTTAGTGACCGTCGATAAACACGATCTTCAACACAAACAACAACGCCACTACGATCACGCAAGGGCTGATTTCACGCCAGCGACCAGTGCCCAATTTCATCACACAGTAAGAGATAAAGCCGAGGGCAATCCCTTCGGTGATAGAGAAGCTAAATGGCATCATCACTGCGGTGACATACGCAGGAACCGCTTCGGTCAGATCGTCCCACTTAACGCGTGCCAAGCTGGAAGTCATCAAAACACCCACGTAAATCAACGCGCCCGCTGCGGCATAAGTCGGAACCATTCCCGCCAACGGCGATAGAAAGATAACCAACAGGAACAGCAGCCCCGTCACCACCGCCGTCAGGCCGGTACGCCCACCAACGGAAACCCCGGAAGAGCTTTCGATATACGCGGTCACTGAGGATGTACCGATAAAGGAACCCGCGACTGAACTGATGCTGTCGACATACAACGCCTGCTTCATGCGTGGAAATTTACCTTTCTCATCGGTCAGTCCGGCTTTGTCGGTCACGCCAATCAATGTACCGGATGAGTCGAACAAGTTGACCAGCATGAAGGAGAAGATCACTCCGGCTAGCCCAACATTCAGCGCACCAGCCAGATCCACTTGCCCCACCACCGAAGTCACGCTTGGCGGCATGGAGAACACACCGCCGTATTTCACATCGCCCAGCGCCCAGCCAATCAACGTGGTCACAACGATGGAAACCAACACCGCCGCGTGGATATTGCGCGAGGCCAAAATAGCGATAATAAAGAAGCCTAACACCCCGAGCAGCACGCTGTGTGAGGTCAGATTACCAATCGCTACCAACGTGTCTGGGTTAGCAACCACGATCCCGGCGTTTTTCAGCCCCATCATGCCGATAAACAGACCGATACCGCTGGTGATCCCCACGCGTAAGCCGAGCGGGATATTAGCAATCATCCAATAACGAATACGGAAGATAGTCAGTAACAGTAAACCCACCGCACCCCAGAAAATCGCCCCCATGCCGACCTGCCATGAGATCCCCATCGCGCCCACGACGACAAAAGCGAAGAATGCGTTCAACCCCATCGCCGGAGCCAACGCTACCGGTAAATTCGCGAACAACCCCATGAGAATACTGCCGAAAGCAGCAATCAGACAGGTCGTGACAAACACCGCCTGCGTATCCATGCCCGCCGCGCCCAAAATCTGTGGGTTAACGAACACGATATACACCATCGTCAAGAAGGTAGTAATACCGGCAATCGTTTCCGTACGCGCCGTAGTGCCATGTTGCTTGAGTTTAAACACACGCCCAAGCAGGCCTTGTTCTGTTTCAAGGCCAGAGACTGGTTTGGTCATTATCAGAATTCCGAAGAAGGGGAATGGACTATCGCTGGCTATCCTATAACAAAAAGTAGGGGTTTTGACCTATGTCACAGGTTTTTTTCGTTTACCCACTATAACTCTCTGTATTTTCTGATGTTCGTCTTTTTGAACCAATTAAAGGATCGCATTCCAATTCGATACGGTTAAAGTGGGAATAATGACCATTTAACCGAAGGATGAATCCCATCAATGAATCAGATTGACTGTATTTTATTTGACTGCGACGGCACGCTGGTCGATAGCGAAGTGTTATGTAGCATGGCGTATGTGCATATGTTTGCCCAGCACGGCATTCAGCTTTCGTTGGATGAAATGTTCAAGAAGTACAAAGGGGTCAAACTGCACGAAATCATCGAGCAGGTGAACGCAGAACATGGTAGCCAACTGCCGATCGCCGAATTAGAGCCAATATATCGTCAGGAAGTGGCTCGTTTGTTCGATAACCAATTGCAGCCGATCGCAGGTGCGCGTGAATTATTGGAGCAAATTACCGTGCCGATCTGCACCGTTTCCAACGGCCCAGTCAGTAAAATGCAGCATTCCCTCGGTTTGACCGACATGCTTTCTCATTTTGATGACCGGTTGTTCAGCGGTTACGATATCCAGCGCTGGAAGCCCGACCCTGCCATTTTGTTCCATGCCGCTGAAGCTATGCAGGTACCGATCGAGCGCTGTATTTTGGTGGATGATTCTCCTGCTGGCGCACAAGCCGGGATCGCTGCCGGGATTCCCGTGTTCTATTTCTGTGCCGATCCGCATAACCCACAGATAGAACATCCACAGGTCACTACGTTCCACGCATTGAGCCAATTGCCAGAGCTGTGGCGGCAACACGGATGGAAATTAACTCGCTAATTCTGTCTTATTGCCAGTGCCATGCGCTGGCTTAATTCATCATCACAACTCTCATCGTATTTAATTACCTAGTAATGTATTTTATTATCGGCAACAAAAGTAATCAGAAGGTAAATTAAGATAAAATATATTGGAAATTTTTATTTTATAAATAATGAGTGCTAATGATTACGTTATGGTGCTCCATATCACTATTATTCCACCACTGCCAATTGCAATAAGCTTTTCGGCAGCCTATCGAAAATAACAATACATACTTAAAATTAACGGATAAAGTGAGGATTGTATGAACAATGATTACTCAGTAATTGCCTATCCTGTATGGCAGGCGGGTGGTAATGTTTGGTATTCAGCATGTCAAACTACTCTTTATAATCTGACGGATAGCGATATTATCAATCCGACAATTGCATTTGATGTCGACTCATCACAGACTATTTCTCAATACTCTAATTTTAATTTCAGCCGTTCAGGTAATACCATCACCGGGAACTTGCAGGAAAAAAATACCATTCCAGCGCAAGGTTCTGTTACTTTTATTATTGGTGTGGGTAATAACGATGGTGTTTCTATTGGTAATCTACCCCATAACTTCTTTGTAAACGGTCAGGATGCCAATCCACCGCAAGACAATGAAGCGCCTTCTGTTCCACAAGGTCTACAAGCCACCAGCGTCGGTGCACAAACGATTAGTCTGAGCTGGAATGCCTCTACCGATAACGTCATGGTGGGGGGTTATCAAGTCAGCTACTGCACCCAAGGTAGCGCCCCAAGTGTACTCACTACCAGCACTACGACCATTAACCTATCTGGTCTGATGCCGGAAACGACCTGGACAATCACCATCTCGGCCTATGATTTATCCGGGAATAATTCGGCAGCATCAACGCCATTAGTCGTTAATACCTTGCCAGCACTTCCTGATCCTGGTCCATGGAGTTTCTCTTGTGCGCCATTTATTGATTACACCTCATGGCCAACGCCTCAAAGCAGTGTATATGGCAGCGATACCGGTATTCGTAGCTATGTATTAGGTTTCTTAACTGCAGCACAAACTGAAGATGGCAGCATAAAACCTTGTTGGGGCGGTTTGACATCCGTCACCGATGCTACCACAGGCATCGCATATTTAGGTGATGCGACAGTATCAGATTATGGTAAGGATGATATTACCGCCTTCCGTAATCTGGGCGGGGATATTGCCATTTCATTCGGCGGTGCCGCTGGCAGCCTGATCGAATCTAAGGTAGCGGATATTACTACCTTGGTTTCTCTCTATCAGGGCGTCATTGATAATTACCAGTTGACCCATATTGATTTCGACTTTGAAGGCGCTGTTTTACAAGAAAGTGACATCATGCAACGGCATGTGAGTGCCATTGCACAGGTACAAATTAACAATCCGACCCTGCAACTGGCCTATACCTTACCTGTTGATGGGCAAACCGATGCAGCCAGTCAGGGTTTGACCTCTTTTGGTCAGACGTTTATCAAAATGCTCAGTGATGCCGGTTTGCGACCTTCATTATTCAATGGCATGACCATGGATTTTGGTAGCACCAATCCACCGCCAGATGTTTATCAAGGTTGCGTATTGGCTCTGAACGCGTTGAATACACAAATCGCCACCGCGTTTGGAAATTGGGATACCGCCCATATTTGGCGTCGGATGGGGGCAACGCCGATGTTTGGTTATAACGACAACGGCACGGATTTCACCCCTGATAATCAACAACAACTCTTGGCGTTTGCTACCACCAACAATATGGGTTGTCTGTCAGGATGGGATGCGACTCGTGATTATAACCAAGGGTTGGCTATGTGCCAGACCACCGAGCATAGCAATTTGTATGCCTGCACCTATGAGGGCACCGAGTCTTACACTTACAGTAAGATGATTGTCACTTACACACATCAATAAACGTTAGGTGCCGGATAACGCCGGCACTTTACACTCAAACCGCCGATAATGACGGCTTATTGCGCCACCAGCGCCTTGTTCGCTTCAACGCTTTGGTCTGAGGACTAAAGCGTTGATTTAAGCCATTTGCCAGTAAATCCAGCGTCAAACAGAACACGAAATACACCAGTGCCACAAACAGGAACACCTCCATCGGATAGACCATGCTGCGGTTATTCACCTGCGTGGCCAAAAAGGTCAGTTCCCCAACACCAACAATGTACGCCAAAGACGTGTCTTTGATCAGCGAGATCCATTGATTGATAAACGACGGTACCATCATGCGCAACGCCTGCGGCAGCACGATCGACAGCAACACCTGCCAACGATTGAGCCCCAGAGATAACCCGGCTTGCCATTGTCCGGCACCGATAGCGACGATCCCCGCCTTCACCGCATGCGCCAAATAAGCCGAAGCGATCAACGCCAATGCGCAAACTACAGTGGTGATTTCTGGGATATCGACACCAAACACGATTGGCAGCAGAAAGTAAGTCCAAAAAATCAGCATGATCACCGGAATGGCACGGAAGAACCCCAACACAGCAGCAAGCCCAGCGGCAAAAACACCCCGCGACATAGCCAGTGCGATACCCAGCACCGTGCCCAATAATGCCGATGCCACTCCCGCCATCAGGCTGATCGCCAGCGTTAGCGCGGCACCACCTAATGGGCCATCAGGAAAAGTGCCCCACAGCAGATAACCGAGATTGTCATAGATCACGGTGAAATCCATTTCAATGTCCTCCCAGCGGTTTACGCTGTTGTCGCCACATGCCCCAACCTTCTAGCAGTGCAATAATCGCGATATACAACAGTGTCGCGACACCAAACGCTTCGAAAGTACGCAATGTTTCGGTTTCTACCTGACGTGAGGCATAAGAAAGTTCTGCCACACCAATCGCCATCGTCAGCGAAGAATTTTTGATCAGGTTCATGTACTGCCCAAGCAGCGGTGGCAACGCAATTTTCAACGCCTGCGGTAACACCACATAACGCATCGCCTGCCAACCGGTTAACCCCAAAGCATTAGCTGCGTATTTCTGCCCAACGGCGACACCACGGATACCTGAGCGAATCTCTTCGGCAATAAAAGCGGCGGAATAGAGCGTCAAACCCAAAAACCCCGCCAAAAACTCAAACGAAGGCCAAAACGGATGTGGTGTATTCAGCCACTGCATAGCGGAAGACGGCAAGATTTGCCCGGCGGCGAAATACCAGAAGAACAGTTGCACCAATAACGGCGTATTACGAAACAGCGCGCTGTAACTCACTGCCAACCAGCGCAACGGTTGCAAACGACTATCGCGCATCGCTGCCAGCAGAAAACCCAACAACGTTGCGGCCACACCGGCACAAACCGAAAGCCATAGCGTTAGCAAAAACCCCTGCCACAGCCAGCTTAGATATTGCGGTGCCAACAGCCAATCGGTGAGTTGTTGCCAGTTCATGGTCATTCTTCCTTTGCCGAATGCAGCAAGGGCACGGCAAGCTGCGCCCTTCCGGTCATCAATATTAGGCTTTTGGTTGCTGATCTAACGGAGCAATAGTGAAACTGCCCCGCGGCTGTGCGGTTTTAGTTTCGGGGCCAAACCAGCGATCGTAAATTTTCACCGCGTCACCGTCTTTTTCCAGCTTGATCAAAGTGTCGTTGATGGTCGCGGTCAAACGATCTTCACCTTTGGGAATACCGATACCTTGATACTCTTTGGTGATGCTGAACGGCGATATTTCAAAATCGGCTTTCTGGGCCGCGGGCAAATTACCCAACAACCCGACTAGCTTGGCATCATCTTGAGTAATCGCCTGTACGTTACCATTACGCAATGCCACGAATGCTAGCGGCGTGTCGTCGTAAGAGATCACTTTCGCCGTTGGATAATGTTCGCGTAGAGTGATTTCCTGCACCGTACCTTTATCAGCACCGATGCGCAGGGTTTTAATATCGTCTGGGGTTTTTAGTACGCCTTTATGGGCAATAAATTTTTGCCCGGTGGCGAAGTAAGGCACACTGAAATTCACCTGTTTAGCGCGTTCGTCAGTAATGGTGAAGTTAGCGGCGATCAAATCCACTTTCTTCGATGCCAGCAGCGGAATACGGTTCGCTGGATTGGTGGCACGTAGTTCCACTTTCACACCTAGCGCTTTACCGATGGCATCCGCCACATCCACGTCATAACCCACCAACTTTTTAGTCTGCGGATCGACATAACCAAACGGCGGATTGCTATCGAACACCGCAATGCGCACCACGCCCGCGCTTTTAATGTCGTCGAGTTTGTCCGCATGAGCGACCCCCGTCGCCAAACCGGTGAAAGTTGCTAACAGAGTGAAAGCCAAAGCGCGCTGTTTCATGAAGTGCTCCTAAGTGGTTGATGTCCTGCTGATAGACAAGCTAGCAAGTCGCACTTAGGTCTGGAAATAATATAAAAAGCTATGTTTATAACCTTTCATGCTCAAATGGGTAAATTCAATATCTTGGTATACTCCTATTACCTGAAAAGTAAGGAGTGCTCTCATGTCACTATATCTATCCCTATTCCGTTCACCTGGCAGTGCCTGTTTTCTGCCATTGACCCTAATGCGTGTCGCCTTTGGCCTATTTTTCTTCGCTTCCGGTTTTAACAAGGTGTTTGTTCCCGCGAACCAAGCATTAATGCTGGAAACCATTACCGAAGCGGGTATTCCTTTCCCAGTGTTTATGGCGGTGTTTGTCGCCAGTTGTGAGGCATTGTTTGGTTTACTGTTAGCGGTGGGATTATTAACGCGGCTAAGTGCGTTGGTGCTGATGATAGTTAGTTTGGTAGCACTATTTACCGTTGGGCTGCATCACATCCCCGGCGGTTTGAACCTTCTCACTTGGTACAGCTGGTTACTCTATCTGCCGGAATCAGGCTACATCCTGATGAGCATAATGCTGATAGTACAAGGTTGTGGTCCATGGGGAATTGATCGCGCCTTGGTCAAAGCTTTCCAGCGGACGTAGTGGGTTATCAGGATAGTAAAAATAGTAAAGGCGCAGTTCATTCCCTGCGCCTTTACCAGATTTCCTAGTCGATTACTTTTTGTTTTTATCGGCTTTTTTCACGTTCTCTTCCAGCAGTGACTCCAAATCATCGCCGCCGAGATGCCGGAAATCATGACCTTTGACGAAGTAGAAGATAAATTCGCAGATATTCTGGCAACGATCGCCGATACGTTCGATCGAACGGGCACAGAATAACGCAGTTAACACGCTAGGGATGGTACGTGGATCTTCCATCATGTGTGTCATCAACTGACGCACGATACCTTCGTATTCCTGATCGACCTTTTTATCTTCACGATAGATACGAATAGCTTCATCCAGATCCATGCGCGCAAAAGCATCCAGCACATCATGCAGCATTCGCACCGTGTGACGCCCCAGCGACTCCAGGCTCACCAGCAATGACTGATGCTGCTGCGAGAACTTCTCTAGCGCGGTGCGACAAATCTTGTCGGCAACATCTCCGATACGTTCCAGCTCGGAAATGGTTTTGATGATCGCCATCACCAAACGCAAATCGCTGGCGGTCGGCTGGCGTTTAGCGATGATGCGCACGCAGGCTTCATCAATCGCGACTTCCATCATATTGACCTTTTTATCATCCTCGATCACCCGTTTTGCCAGCTCACCATCTTGGTTGTGCATCGCAGTGATCGCGTCGGTCAGTTGCTGTTCCACCAGCCCGCCCATGGTCAAAACCTGGGTACGGATGTGCTCGAGTTCTGCGTTGAACTGGCCGGAAATGTGCTTGTTTAAATTCAGATTATCCATGATGCATCCTAATCAACCATAACGGCCAGTAATGTAATCTTCGGTCTGCTTCTTCTGTGGCGCAGTGAACAGGGTATCAGTATCACTGAACTCAATCAGTTCCCCCAGATACATAAACGCCGTAGAGTCAGAACAACGAGCTGCCTGCTGCATATTGTGAGTCACAATAACCACGGTGTAATCAGACTTCAATTCGCTGATCAGCTCTTCAATTTTACCGGTGGAAATTGGGTCCAATGCCGAGCAAGGTTCATCCAGCAACAAGACTTCTGGACGAATAGCGATACCCCGCGCGATACACAGGCGCTGTTGCTGACCACCGGACAGGCTGTAACCGCTCTGGTGCAATTTATCTTTGGTTTCATTCCACAGCGCCGCTTTAGTCAGCGCCCACTGCACACGCTCGTCCATATCAGCACGCGACAGTTTCTCGAACAAACGCACGCCAAAAGCGATGTTGTCGTAAATCGACATCGGGAACGGCGTCGGCTTTTGGAACACCATGCCGACTTTGGCACGCAGCAGGGCGATGTCCTGATTATCAGTCAGGATGTTTTCACCATCCAACAGGATGTCGCCTTCTGCACGTTGCTCTGGGTATAGCTGGTACATCTTGTTGAAAGTACGCAGCAAAGTAGACTTGCCGCAGCCAGATGGGCCAATAAACGCGGTCACTTTGTTTTTAGCGATATCCAGCGTAATGTTTTTCAGCGCATGGAATTTGCCATAGTAAAAGTTCAGATCGCGTACCTGGATTTTGCTGCTGGAAGCGTCAGTAACCATACTCATCAAGACTTCTCTCTTTTTACCGCGCCGCCGAAGTAGCGCTTAAATTTTTATGAATGCTTTTTCTTGGCGAAAATGACACGCGCCAGAATGTTCAGTAACAGTACGCACAGGGTGATCAGTAGCACCCCGGCCCAAGCCAGTTGCTGCCATTCGGCAAACGGGCTCATCGCAAATTTGAAAATGGTCACCGGCAAGTTAGCGATCGGCTGCATCAGATCGGTGCTCCAGAACTGGTTCGACAGCGAGGTGAACAGCAGTGGGGCGGTTTCCCCGGCAATACGCGCTATTGCTAACAGCACACCGGTAATGATGCCTGACACCGAGGCTTTCAGCGTGATGGCTGAGATCATGCGCCACTTCGGTGTACCCAGTGCGTAAGCCGCTTCACGCAGCGTATCCGGCACCAATTTGAGCATGTTCTCGGTCGTTCGAATCACGATCGGCACTTGTAACAGCGCTAGCGCGATGATGCCTGCCCAACCGGAGAAGTGCTCCATCTTCGCCACTACGATGGTGTAGACGAACAGGCCCACCACGATGGACGGTGCAGACAGCAAAATGTCGTTGATAAAACGGATGATTTCCGCCAACCAAGACTTACGACCGTATTCCGCCAAGTAGATGCCGGCCATGATGCCCAGCGGGGTACCAAAGATAGTTGCCCACAGAATCAACAAGCCGCTACCGGCGATGGCGTTAGCCAAACCACCACCCGCCGTATTTGGCGGCGGAGTCATTTCAGTAAACAGTGCCAACGACATACCATCGATGCCCTTGGTGATGGTGGAGAACAAAATCCACACCAGCCAGAATAGACCAAAGGCCATGGTTGCCATCGACATAAGCAGCGCCAAACGGTTGATCATGCGGCGTTTAGCCTGCATTTTGCGGCGCGAGTTTGCCAGTTCTACGTTATGTTGCATATCCATCGTCGCCACGTTAGCGTCCCTCGTTCTTAGCTAAGCGCATCACCATCAGCTTCGACAGCGCCAGAACGATAAAGGTGATAACAAACAGAATCAGACCCAGCTCCATCAGCGCCGCGGTATGCACGCCAGATTCCGCTTCGGCGAATTCGTTGGCCAGCGCAGAGGTGATACTGTTACCCGGCATATACAGCGAAGCACTGTCGAGTTGGTAGGTGTTACCGATGATAAAGGTCACCGCCATGGTTTCCCCCAGCGCGCGCCCCAGACCCAACATCACGCCGCCAATCACACCATTTTTGGTGAATGGCAGCACGATACGCCAGATAACCTCCCAAGTGGTGCAGCCGATACCGTAGGCTGACTCTTTCATCATCACTGGGGTTTGTTCAAACACATCGCGCATTACCGCAGCGATGTAAGGAATAATCATGATGGCCAGGATCACCCCAGCGGCCAGAATACCGATACCGAAGGCCGGGCCAGAGAACAATTCACCGACGATTGGAATACCCGAGAGCACGTTGCCAACAGGCGTTTGGAAATATTCGGCGAATAACGGGGCGAAGACGAACAACCCCCACATGCCGTAAACAATACTTGGGATCGCCGCTAACAGCTCAATAGCCACACCCAGCGGGCGTTTCAGCCAGGCTGGTGCTAATTCGGTCAGGAACAGGGCGATACCAAAACTCACTGGCACAGCGATAATCAGTGCAATCAGTGACGTAACGACGGTGCCGTAAATCGGTACCAGCGCACCAAATTGTTCAGCGGGAGCATCCCACTCTTTGGTCCACAGGAAGGAAAAACCGAATTTCTGTATGCTCGGCCAAGAGGCGAAAATCAGCGAAACGATAATGCCGCCTAGCAGCAATAAGGTAATCAGCGCCGCCAGTTTAACTAACGCGCTGAAGATGAGATCACCATTCTTACTCGGTGCTTTAATGGTCGGCTTACTAGACACAGCCATAGATTACTCTTCTTTCTAATTGAAGCGTTTTAATGCAGGTGCGGTATGTACCGCACCTTGAAGTTATACCCTAACGGGTATATTAGTAGAGAGCCTTACCTGAACTATCTTTAATGTTGGTTTTCCAAGCTGCACGAACTTGTTCAATGACCGAATCAGGCAGCGTGGCGTAATCCAAATCGCTCGCTTGCTTGCCGCCATTCTTGTAAGCCCAGTCAAAGAACTTCAACACTTCAGCGCCTTGCTCTGGTTTCTTCTGATCTTTGTGCACCAGAATGAAAGTAGTAGAGGTGATTGGCCAAGCATGGTCACCTTTCTGGTTGGTCAAGTCCTGAGCGAAGGTCTTGCTCCAATCTACGTCTTTCGCCGCAGCACTGAAGTTCTCTTCTGTCGGACTCACCGCTTTGCCGTCGGCAGAAATCAGCTTGGTATAAGCCAAATTGTTCTGTTTAGCATAAGCGTATTCAACATAACCGATAGAGCCCGGCAGACGTTGTACGAACGCGGCAATACCGTCGTTGCCTTTACCACCCAGACCGGTTGGCCAGTTAACTGTAGAACCTTTACCTATTTTCTCATTCCACTGCGCATTCACTTTAGACAGGTAGCTGGTGAACACGAATGAAGTGCCTGAGCCATCGGCACGACGCACTACCGCAATGTTCTGATCCGGCAGTTTCACGTTCGGGTTCAGTTTAACGATAGCTGGGTCATTCCATTTTTTCACGTTACCCAAGTAGATATCGCCCAGGGTCTGACCATCTAAAGTCAGTTCGCCAGATTTGATGCCCGGAATGTTAACGGCCAGAACCACGCCACCGATCACGGTAGGGAATTGGAACAGGCCATCGGCTGCCAATTTTTCGTCAGTTAGTGGGGCGTCGGAAGCACCAAAGTCAACGGTGTTAGCAATGATTTGCTTCACGCCACCCGAGGAACCGATCCCCTGATAGTTAACTTTGTTGCCGGTTTCTTTCTGATAAGAATCTGCCCACTTGGCATAAACCGGAGCGGGGAATGTCGCACCTGCACCGGTCAGGCTAGCAGCAGCGAATGCAGACACAGAGGCCAAAGAGAATGTCGCTGCCACAATACTGGCGACGGTGGTACGCATCAGTTTCATAATCCCTCCTAATGGGATATTTAGAATCGACCTAGGGTCGTTTTTCATCAGAGTAAGTATTGTTGCAGGAGGGAAAATAGGACAGTTTAGTGACAGAAAAATGTATGAAATATTACAGTTATATGACAACAAACAATTTATTCGCTTAACTCATTGTTATTACATCGTTTGCAAAACCAGTTCCAATAAACGAAAAGGTATCCGCTCTTGCTCCAGACGTAAACGTACCTGCCAGTGATCGCTTTTTATCTGTTGATATAATTGCAGTTCATTTTCAGAGAGCTGTGGTAGGAAAGCGGCGGAGTGAACATGGTTGGCGGGTTCTTCTCCCCAAACGTCACGGCATTGCAATAATGTCATTTCATCCATTAACAACGAACGGGTATGCGGAAAATAACCACGCAATTGCGACAAAATGGCAAAGCCGTGGCTGTCGATATCGCCCCAATAGAGGATTTGGCAATCATTAAGCCAAGACACTTGCTTAAGCATCTGCACGCCATACCCTAGCCCGAAAACCACCAGCGCGTTTTTGACTGGCGGAAATGCCAAGCCATTGACCTTATTTTCAGTAATAAAAACCCGATCCAGTAACAAGTCCAGTTTGGCAAACTCATCAATCGGTATGGTCAGATCACGTAATCCCCCCAACTCAGCCGATAACATAGGATCTAATAACCGAAAGCGCACCTGTGGCAGTTCATAGCGTAGGCCAAATCGTTGTTCGAATCCGTGCTCACTCAGGCTCTGAAAATGATGATTGATATCGCCTTCTGATAGCAGATTATCAAGCAACGTTTTCAAGATGCTTTTATGTACTTCAATAAATTTACTGTCGATACCCGGGATATCCAGTTGGCGAATATAAACGCCGGGGCGCGGGTGGGTGAGAAAGAACTGGCACACCGCAATCAATTCAGGCCAACGTCCCTGATATTTATCAATCAGAGGCGCGGCATTACCAAGCTGGGTCATCAGGGCAGGAAAAGCCCGTTGCAAGCGTTCGACGTCTGAAACAAAAGCTTGCCACTGCTGCCAACAACCGAGAAAACGAGTCAATGCCTCAATATTGGCAAATTCAACGGCGATGGGGAGCCGTTGTCTGCCCATGGTAGCAAACTGAAACTCCTGCTCAATGACGGTCACATCTTTAACGTCACACAAACCCGCACGAAACTGCCCCAGTTGCAGGTGCAACTCCGTAAAACCATGCAGCAATTGTTTATCCGTCAGTTTCGATAACGGTACCCGGTAAGGAAACAGGGATTCATTGCTGAGCCAAGTTTTATGAAAAGTGAAATTCAGCCATTTTTTACTCAACTTCTGCTTGAGTGCTTTAATTTCTAACATAATTTATACCCAAAATAATTGGAGTTGCATCACAAAAAGGCTCCAGCCTTTTTGAACAGCGCTTGCGCTGGCCCGTAGGGTGCTTTGCATAATCCCGATGAGCTTACGCCAGTAAGTGATTCGGGTGAGTGAGAGCAGCCAACAAAGATGCAGCTTCAAGTATGACGGGTATAACTGATTTCCTTCACCATCGAACCGTACTGCTGCAATGCTTGGTGCTGTTGTATGCGTTCGCGATACTCTTCGATAGTCATATTGAGCACCATGGAGCGATTATTTTTCTGATCGACAAAATGTACATGGCTAACATAATGCTCAATAACGTCCAGCTTTTGCAGCGGTGTCACCAGTAAAATCTGCAAACCCAATTTCTTGAATAGCTCAAGTCCAAAGCGGGTACTGTCTTTGGAGCCACGCGCAAATGCTTCGTCAATCACCACTAAATTAAAACGGCGACGACGGGTGTTGCCATGCTCTTCATTATCCACCAGCCGATATTGCAACAGGATCGCAGCAGCGAGTATCGAATAAGCCAACTTCTCTTTTTGCCCACCAGATTTACCACCAGAATCGGAATAACACTCTTTTTCGCTGTTATCTTCCCGGTAACGTTCGATGACGTTAAACAGATGCCAATAACGTACATCCACCACTTTCTGCGTCCATTTAGGTTCATTACGCATCTGTTCGATCAGGGATTTTACCTGTTCAAATTTTTGCTCTGAATAAAGGCTGTCATCGGTGCTGTATTCGACGCATTGTTTCAGGCGTTGTTTGAACTCACGAATATCAACATCGGGAGAAGCCACACTATCGACTTCAATATAGGTACCCGGCTGATAATCCAATCCACGCAATGAGTTATTAATCAGTTGGGTACGCGCATTGATTTCTTCTTCTTGTTTATCCAGTTGGCTGCGGAATAACGCCATAGCGCGAATGGTGTCGCGGTTAAGCATCTCTTTAAAACGTGCTTCATGCCGTGGCAGATCTTCTTGTTGTAACTGGCTGAGCATCGCCTGATATTCCGGCAACGCCTGTGGGCTTTGATCCAATTCGACCACATCATTAGGGAAGGTATGGGCAAAATCACTCATCGCCTTAATCATCTGACTTTCTTTACGGCTGCGTTTTTCTTCCAGATGTTGGATCTTCTCATTCAGTTTACCGCGCAACAGGCTAGCCTGATTAGGCAACATCTCAATACGCAAATTATCGTAGGCACCATACTGGCGGAATACACTTTCCAGCGCCGGATAATAACTTTCCTGCTCTTGCGATGAGAGACTTTGCGCTAGCGTTTGTTGCTGTTGCAATGCCAAACCAAGCATTTCGATGTCACCGTCTAATTTACCGGATTCACTTAACGCTTGATCGCGTTGCTGCTGAGTTTGATTAAGTGCTTGTTTGGTTTCTTGTAATGTCCGTTGTAATGTCTGAAGCTGATCAGAAGCCTGTTCCAACTGGGTGTATTGCTGTTGCAATGATTCAATTTGTTGACTGAGTTGCGGCCAGTTAATCTGTTCGAAACTGAGATCAAAATCGGCCAGATTCAAAGCATTACGCCGCAAAGTATCCAATGTTTCTCGTTGCTGTTGCTGTTGATCCAATTGCTTTTGCACTGCACTGGCTTGTTGCTGCAACTGACTGAACTGTGCGGCCAATAACTGGATTTTCTCTTTATTACTCCAACCCAGTACATAGCGGCTTTTATCCTGCATGGAATGACGATCGTCTTTTTCATGCCGTGCTGGGCCGGACTTAACCTGCCCGTTGGGAGTAATCGCTTTCTCACTGCGGCGAAATTCATTCAGCGTTTCACAGCACTGGTAGTTAAAGCGCTGTTTTAATTCTTTATCTAACCAAGGATAGAAATTACTGTCCGGTTTGATCTCCACTTTCCCCGGCAGAAAATCAGCCTCGACCTGAGTCGCCAGATAATCACGGCTCTCTTTAACTCGGTAATAAACTAAACGCGCACCTAAGTGGGTATTTTCAATAAAATCACAAACTTCAGTATAACGTTGATCTGGAACGAGTAAGCTGAGGGAAAAATTGTGCAACACGCGCTCAATCGCCCCCTGCCAACGTTGCTCACCGGTTTTAACTTGCAGCAACTCCCCGACAAACGGTAATTCACTCTCTTTAACACCGAGTGTTTCACACAACTTTTCACGAATATCCAACTGCTTCAACGGAATATTCGATTGACGTTTTTTGAGTGCTTGAAGTTCATCGGCCAGTTTCTGTTGGTCTGTTTGCTGTTGCCGCAACGTCAGTTTCAATTCGTCACGCTGCTGTTCTTGCTGATCCAACTGTTGCGCTAAATCCTCTGAGTGTTCTTTCGCTTGAGCCAAATTAGCAACAAAGGCATCAACCTCCAGACGATCATCCAACCCCAATGGCAACACCAGATTTTGGTAACGACCAAAATGCTGGCGCCGAGTATCACGCTCTTGTCCCAGACGGCTAATCTCTGACTGCAACTGCTGCAAACGACCACCGCCATTATGGAGAATGTCATCATTGAGCTGAGCAATCTGCTGTTGCTGTTCACCAAACAGGTTAGAAAGCTCTGTCAGTTTGATACGCAGTTTTTCTTGGGCCTGTTGTTGCTTATTGAGTCTGGCTTGATACAGCGGCACCGCCAGGCTGGCTATGTAGGGATCCGTCACATCCCGACAGCGGTTATAACTATCTTTCTCTCGTGCTGCCTCGAGTGCTTCTTCACCAAAACGGCTAACCGGCTCCAGTAACATCACTTTCTTGCGTGCGGCGACCACTGCATCATGTAAACGTTTCAGATCGTCATAATTACGCTCTAATTCGACAATCTGGCTCTCAATGTCTGGTTGAGTCAGCATATTTTGCCGGACAAAATCGGTGACTGAACCCACCGATTTCATAGAAATAGTCTGGTTAAACAACTCCAGTGCTCGTCCGTCACTCCCCAGCCCCAATCTTTTACTGAACGCTTGTTGATATAGACCGAAGCTATCAAACAACTCCAATCCGGCGTGTTTACGTAGGTTTTTTCTTAATTCATTAATTTTGCTACCAAAACTTGAGAAGTCACGCGCAATGGACAGCGTAGCGTCCGCCACCACAAATAACCGCCGGACTTTTTTCTCCCCCGGTTTCAGCCAAAATACCTGCGCCAGCGTGACGGATTGACTGATCGCCGCCGAGTAAAAATCTGCCAACAATACGCTGTAATGGTTACCGTTACGTAAACCGATAGCACGCGCTTTACCGTAATCATCCTGTTGCGAGGTGTAATAACCCTGAAAATAGGATTCCAATGAGCGTTCTTTTTCTTCAGCACCAGCGGCTTTATTAAATGCCAATTTACGGGTAGGAACTAATAAGGTCGTGAGTCCGTCAATCAACGTGGACTTACCACTACCAATATTGCCAGTGAGTAAGCTGTTATCGCCATCAAGTTCCAAATGCCAGACTTTTTGATCAAAGGTTCCCCAATTCAGCACTTCCAACCGGGTCAGGCGAAAGCCACCCAGCGCCGTAGTGGTGGACTCAACGTTTTGATTCGTCATCATTGACCTCCATGTCTTGGTTTTTCTGGTTGAGTAACTGAGTAAACTCGGTAATTTGCTCAGCACTGACCATGGCTTTGATAATACGTTGTACTTCAAACTCGTCTTGATGGTTTGGCAATACCGAGATAAACCCCATTTCCGCCACTTTTTTAATCAATGCATCGAATTCACGCTGTTGTTTCACTTCATTACTGACCTCAACCTCATGAAGTTGTAACCAGTTATGCATTTCTTGGCGGCTGACGATAAGACGCGGAGAACTCTCCTCACTGTCATGCTCAGCCAGACGTTTACGCAGCGCGACCAATAACGATGTTTGTGAAAACGTCAGGCTACGGCGGGCAATCAAGCGGGGTAATTCAACTTCATCTTCCGTCGGTAATTGTTGCACTAAAAATGCATAACCTTCCGCATCATCCAACGTCAGTGTCAAACCTAAAGGCTGGAAATAATCGCGTACTGCTTGTTGATCTCGCAGCAGTATTTCCCATAAATCGCGATGGCGGGTGCGATACAGTGGCCCTTTTAGTAAACGAATTAATATCGCCGAAAACTCTCGCTGGGTTTGTTCACTGAAGATGCTGGTCGAGGTGATATCAGACATAAATCAAACACTCCTGATAAACGTCACTGACGGGATACGTAATAGACGTGTCAAACCGGGCTCCGGTTGCCAATGAATAGTTTGTTGCTGGCTATCGTCAATATGCGCAGGTAATACCTGTTCACAGGCCAGTTTGATATAAGTGAGCACTTCATCTAAGCCAAACTGGATGGGATAATGTTCAATAACCTGCGCTAGGGTAACTTGCCCTTGATAATCAAGCAGGCACTGGCTGATTTGCCGTTGCAATTGCTGTTCATTGATGTGACTCACGGCCAGTAACTGGGTCAGATCGACCTCGGGGGTACTTTCACCACTCTCTAACTGAGAATCAAGCTGCTCACTGCCCTGGGTTTGATAAAGCTGGCGGCTGAATAATGGATTGATATCAGCCTGAATCCCCGCCACTGTGGCAAATTCGGTCTGCTTTTCTATTTCATGTAATTCACTGTAACGATGGGCACCCACTTCAAATTCACGGATGATTTCCAGAATACGCCGGTTATCCTGTGATTGTTCCTGAATATAACGGCGTAACTGATCGGTTATCTGCTGGCGAGTGGCATTCACTTTAGAACCGGCATCCAGTAAATAACCATAAAGATGGGTCAATAATTGATCCTGCCGAATAAATGCTTGCCCCTGCTCATGTTCAAGCAGTGCTTGCAGGTTATATCTCATGCCATCACGTAATTGGGGTGTCATTAATAATTCAAAAAATGCACCAAAGGATAGCCCTTCATCGGAATTATCAATAACATCCTGATGGCTGAATACCTGATCCAGAACTTCACCTTTATGCCCACCACTTAAGCTAATGGTTTTTCGCGTATCTTTATCCAGTGTGCGGAAATTAGCCTCTACCTGACGGAAGTCCCCTAATAATTGACGTGACATATCTGCCAGTAGGAATAAGCGCTCCCGAACCTGAGTGGCGGAAAATCCACTGTCTTGCCCTAGTTCTACGGCTATGATGGCTTGCTCTATTTCCGCTTTGCGTGTTTTCAGCGTCATTAATTTAGCAGTACGATCCTCACTGGTTCCTTGAACTAATTCGTTAATTAATTCAAGTAACAGCTTCAATCGTGACTCTGTGCCAACAAATTGCCGGCTTTGCATATCCTCAAGCCAGCGCAGCGCTTTTTCTATTTCGGGTAGCAGATCACACTCAGGTTCATCGGTATGTTGTGGTAGATATTTACGTAAATAGCCGCCTTTAGCATTAATCCAATCATCCAGATAAGCACGAGCATCTTTGGGATATTTATTCTCACCGTAGCTATCGGTAATATCGAATAGATGTTGCTCTAACAAGCCGATCAGTTCTTGATAAGGCACACTACGACGATTGGGCACCACAAAAACCTGATGGAAAAAACTGGCGATCAATGAAAAATTCTGTGAACGTAGCAACCGTAGAGCCAGACTTTGTTCTTTAAATTGTTCAAGAAAATCAAAACTAAGAGCTGATTTCATGCAACATATTCTCGGTTAAAAGGGATAACCACAATTAGACCGATGATAAATTAGGTAGGCTTAAGAGAGAAGGATTTTGTCGCAAAAGTAGCCCGTTGTATTAACGGGCTACTATCGTTTTATTCCACAGTAACCGATTTCGCCAAGTTACGCGGTTGGTCAACGTCGGTACCTTTGATCAGCGCTACGTGGTAAGACAGCAACTGCAATGGCACGGTGTAGAAGATCGGAGCCACAATATCTTCCACATGCGGCAGTGGGATAATAGTCATCCCTTCGCTGCTGACAAAACCTGCATCCTGATCGGCAAACACATATAGCTGGCCGCCACGTGCGCGAACTTCTTCGATGTTGGATTTCAGTTTTTCCAACAACTCGTTGTTTGGCGCGACCACAATGACCGGCATATCGGCATCAATCAACGCCAATGGTCCGTGTTTCAGTTCACCAGCGGCATAGGCTTCGGCGTGGATATAAGAGATCTCTTTCAGCTTCAGCGCCCCTTCCATCGCGATCGGGTACTGATCGCCACGGCCAAGGAATAGTGCGTGATGCTTGTCGGAGAAACCTTCTGCCAACGCTTCAATACTTTTGTCCAGTGACAGCATTTGCTCAATACGCGCTGGCAGCGCCTGCAAACCGTGAACAATATCGTGCTCTACGCTTTCATCCATGCCGTTCAGGCGGCCAAGACGCGCCACCAGCATCAACAGCACGGTAAGTTGAGTGGTGAAGGCTTTGGTGGAGGCAACGCCAATCTCAGTACCCGCTTTGGTCATCAGCGCCAAGTCAGATTCACGCACCAGCGAAGAGCCCTCCACGTTACATACCGCCAGCGAGCCGAGATAGCCCAACTCTTTCGCCAAACGCAGCGCAGCCAAGGTATCGGCGGTTTCGCCGGATTGCGACAGGGTGATGATCAAACTGCCCGGACGCACAGCAGATTTGCGATAACGGAATTCAGAAGCGATCTCCACATCACAAGGAATACCAGCCAGTGCCTCGAACCAATAACGCGCCACCATGCCGGAGTGGTAAGAAGTTCCACAAGCAATGATTTGTACGTGCTTCACTTTCGCCAGCAGCTCATCGGCACGCGGCCCCAGTTCACTGAGATTGATCTGACCCTGACTGAAACGCCCTTCCAGCGTGTTTTTCAACGCCAATGGCTGTTCGTAGATCTCTTTTTGCATGTAATGACGGTACGCACCTTTATCACCCGCGTCGTATTGCACCTGAGATTCAATCTCTGGGCGTTCAACCTCATTACCTTGTTTATCCAGAATTTTTACTTCGCGACGGGTCATTTCGACCAAATCGCCCTCTTCCAAGAAGATAAAGCGACGAGTTACTGGCAACAGTGCCAATTGGTCAGAGGCGAGGAAGTTTTCGCCGACACCACGACCAATCACCAACGGACTGCCAGAACGCGCGGCCACCAGCAAGCTTGGATCGCGGCTATCCATCACTACCGCACCGTATGCGCCGCGCAGTTGTGGGATCACGCGTTGTACCACTTCCAACAACGTACCGCCCTGTTGTTGCTCCCAATGCACCAAGTGAGCAATCACTTCAGTATCGGTTTCTGAGGCAAAGCGATAACCACGTTCGATCAGCAGTTCACGCAGGGGCTCGTGGTTTTCGATGATTCCGTTATGCACCACAGTAATATGGCTAGAAACATGCGGGTGAGCGTTTGCTTCTGTCGGTTCACCGTGCGTTGCCCAACGAGTGTGAGCGATGCCGGTACCACCGTGCAAAGGTTGTTGCTCTACCGCTTCCGCCAGTTTGGCAACTTTACCCACGCGGCGTAAACGATTGACGTTACCCGCGGTTTCGATCACTGCCAAACCGGCAGAGTCATAACCACGGTACTCAAGGCGGCGTAAGCCTTCTAACAAGATTTCTGCGATATCACGTTGCGCTACTGCGCCTACAATTCCACACATCAGTTGTATTCCTAATTAAACGTCTTTCGGACGCTTTCGCTGCCTGACCTGATTTTGCCGGTTTTTACCGTGCATTCCCCGAGCCTTGTAGAGAGTTGGGGATTTATTATGTTTTGTATTGGGCTCGTTACTGGAGCCCAACGCAAAACACACTATTTATGACTTCTTCTTAACCGGACGCTGCCAGCCTTGAATATGTACCTGTTTGACGCGGCTCAGCACCAGTTCGTCTTCAGCAATATCACGGGTGACGGTCGTGCCAGCAGCGATGGTTGCGCCTTTGGCGACATTAACCGGTGCGATCAGTTGCGTGTCGGAACCGACAAACACGTCATCGCCAATCACCGTTTTATACTTGTTGGCGCCATCATAGTTACAGGTGATGGTTCCCGCGCCAATATTCACATTTGCACCAATTTCCGCATCGCCCAAGTAGCTGAGGTGGCCCGCTTTGGAACCTTTACCCAGACGCGCTTTTTTGATTTCGACGAAGTTGCCAACGTGCGCGCCTTCCGCCAAATCTGCCCCTGGACGTAAACGAGCAAATGGACCCACGGTACAGGCACTCGCCAACACCGCATCTTCCAATACGCTATACGGACTGATTTCGCAGTCATCGCCAATTTCGCAGTTTTTGATCACGCAACCCGCGCCAATCTTCACGCGATGACCGAGTTTGACTTGACCTTCGATGATCACATTGGCGTCAATTGAGATATCACGCCCATGTTGCAACTCACCGCGCAGATCAAAACGCGCAGGATCAAGCAGCATCACACCGGCCAACAACAGTTTCTCTGCCTGTTCTGCCTGATAAACACGCTCCAGAGTCGACAGTTGTAGGCGATTATTCACGCCTTCGACTTCACTCAGACGGTTTGGATGCACTGCTTCAATCTTCTTACCATCTGCATGAGCCAACGCAATAATATCGGTGATGTAGAACTCACCTTGCGCGTTGTTATTGTTCAGCATGCCCAGCCAGCGTTTCAAATCACGGCCGTTGGCCACCAGAATACCGGTGTTGATCTCATTGATTTGGCGCTGCGCATCGCTGGCATCTTTATGCTCAACAATCCCCACCACGTCACCATTTTCCCGCACGATACGGCCATAGCCCGTTGGATCGTCCAGTTTAACCGTCAACAAACCAATGCCGCCCTGTGGCTTAGCCGCCAGCAAGCGCTGTAGGGTATCGACAGAGATCAACGGTACGTCACCGTACAACATCAATACGTCTTCACCATCGGCAAAATGTGGTGCCGCCTGCTGCATTGCATGACCAGTACCCAATTGTTCGGCCTGCAACACCCAGTTCAACGTATTGTTTGCCAAAGTGCTTTTCAGTAACTCACCACCGTGACCGTAGACCAAGTGGACATTCTGAGCACCTAATTTCATGGCGGCATCAATCACATGCTGCACCATCGGCTTACCCGCCAGCGGGTGCAATACCTTGGGAAGATCGGAATACATGCGTGTTCCCTTGCCCGCGGCCAAGATCACCACACTCATTGTGCTGTTCGACATAAGCAACCTGATAACTCCATTTTGATGGACAAAAGTAAAACCGTTTAGTGACTAAATTACTACATATTTCTCTACGCAAATCCGGCGGAAGCCGCATGGCTCTAAGTGTTCAATGATTCGGATCAATCTTATCCCGCACCACTTAATCTGTCGGCATTCGGCGACGCTTTTCGCCGTTATGAATGCTAATACACCACAATGCCAGCCGGGTTGAAACGCTTATTTTAAAGCAAAAAAAAAGCGACCACATGGGTCGCTTTCTGATTTCGGATAACTGTTACATTGCTTTTCTGGTGAGCTCGATAACGCGCAGTTTGGCGATCGCTCTCGCCAGTTCCGCCGATGCTTGAGCATAGTCGACATCGCCATGAGTGTTACGGATATGCTCTTCAGCTTTGCGCTTAGCTTCCAGCGCTCTTGCTTCGTCGAGATCCGTTCCACGGATGGCAGTGTCCGCCAGCAAGGTGACCACGCTCGGCTGCACTTCTAAAAAACCGCCGGACAGGTAGATGAACTCTTCTTCACCATGCTGTTTAACAATACGCACCATGCCAGGCTTGATGGCAGTCAGCAATGGCGCATGCCCAGGGAAAATCCCTAGCTCACCTTCGCTACCTGTCACCTGGATCTTTTGCACCAGGCCGGAAAACATTTTCTTTTCCGCGCTGACAACATCCAGATGGTAAGTCATAGCCATATCACCCTCCTCTCAAGGCGTTACAGTTTCTTGGCTTTTTCCACTGCTTCTTCAATGGTGCCAACCATGTAGAACGCCTGCTCTGGCAAGTGGTCGTAGTCGCCGTCCATAATGCCTTTGAAACCACGGATGGTATCTTTCAGCGATACGAATTTGCCCGGAGAACCGGTGAACACTTCTGCCACGAAGAACGGTTGGGACAGGAAACGTTGAATTTTACGCGCACGGGATACGACCAATTTGTCTTCTTCAGACAATTCGTCCATACCCAAGATGGCGATGATATCTTTCAGTTCCTGGTAACGTTGCAGAATAGACTGCACGCCACGCGCTACGTCGTAGTGCTCTTGGCCAACGACCAGTGGATCCAGCTGACGGCTGGTGGAGTCCAGCGGATCAACGGCCGGGTAGATACCCAGAGAAGCGATGTTACGGCTCAGTACCACGGTTGCATCCAAGTGCGCAAAGGTGGTGGCTGGTGACGGGTCAGTCAAGTCATCCGCAGGGACGTAAACGGCCTGTACGGAAGTGATAGAACCGGTCTTGGTAGAGGTGATACGTTCTTGCAGAACACCCATCTCTTCCGCCAGCGTTGGCTGATAACCTACCGCCGATGGCATACGGCCCAGAAGTGCAGACACTTCGGTACCAGCCAAGGTATAACGATAAATGTTGTCAACGAACAGCAGTACGTCACGACCTTCGTCACGGAATTTTTCAGCCATGGTCAGACCGGTCAACGCTACGCGCAGACGGTTACCTGGTGGCTCGTTCATCTGGCCATAAACCAGAGAAACTTTGTCCAATACGTTGGAGTCGGTCATTTCGTGGTAGAAGTCGTTACCCTCACGAGTACGCTCACCCACACCGGCAAATACTGAATAACCTGAGTGCTCGATCGCGATGTTACGGATCAGCTCCATCATGTTTACAGTTTTACCTACACCCGCACCACCGAACAGACCGACTTTACCGCCCTTAGCGAACGGACAGATCAAGTCCATAACCTTGATACCGGTTTCCAGCAGTTCTTGGGAGCTGGACAGCTCTTCGTAGCTTGGCGCTGGACGGTGAATAGCCCAACGCTCTTCTTCGCCGATGTCGCCTTTCATGTCGATGGGTTGACCCAATACGTTCATGATACGACCCAGAGTCGCTTTACCTACCGGTACTTCAATTGGGTGTTCCAGGTCGGTCACTTTCAGGCCACGACGCAGACCGTCGGAGGTACCCATAGCGATACAGCGAACTACGCCGCCGCCCAATTGTTGCTGAACTTCCAACACCAGTTTTTCGGTGCCGTTCTCTACCTCAAGGGCAGCGTACACGTTTGGTACGGCATCCTGAGGGAACTCGACGTCAACCACGGCGCCGATTACCTGGATAATCTTTCCAGTAGCCATCTTGAATCCTCTACGTAATTCGTAAACCTAGCTTAAACCGCGGAGGCTCCCGAAACGATCTCGGTGAGTTCCTGAGTGATGCTGGCCTGACGCGCCTTGTTGTATACCAACTGCAGCTCTTTGATCAGGCTACCGCCGTTATCGGTTGCGGCTTTCATCGCGACCATTCGTGCGGCCTGCTCGCTGGCCAGGTTTTCCACGACGCCCTGATAAACTTGCGATTCCACATAACGGCGCAGCAAGGTATCGAGCAGCGCTTTTGGATCGGGTTCATACAGGTAATCCCAAGGTGTTTTCTTCAGATCACCGTCATCGGCAGGCGGTAACGGCAACAACTGAATGACCTGCGGCTCTTGGGACATCGTATTGATAAATTTGTTGCTGACAATGTACAGCTTGTCCAAACGACCTTCGTCGTAAGCTTGCAACATTACTTTCACTGGACCAATCAGATCGGACAAGGAAGGGTTATCCCCCATGCCGGTCACTTGGGCAACCACGTTGCCACCCACGGAACCAAAGAAAGAGGCTGCTTTTGAACCAATCAGTGATAGATCGGTTTCAACGCCTTTTTCGGACCAGCCTTTCATCTCTGCCAGCAGCTTTTTGAACATGTTGGTGTTCAAGCCGCCACAAAGACCACGGTCAGTCGATACCACCAGATACCCAACGCGCTTAACATCACGTTCGTCTAGGTACGGGTGTTTATATTCCAGATTACCTAACGCCAAGTGACCAATCACTTTGCGCATAGTCTCTGCATAAGGACGGCTGGCCGCCATGCGTTCCTGCGATTTACGCATTTTGGAGGCGGCGACCATTTCCATCGCTTTAGTGATCTTCTGCGTGTTTTGCACGCTGGCGATCTTACTACGTATCTCTTTTGCGCCGGCCATCTCTGCTTCTCCTCAGTGCCAGACGGCCTGTTGTCTTTCAACAACAGGCCCGCTGTGCATTACCAGGACTGGGTTGCCTTGAAGGTATCGAGGATGCCTTTCAGCTTGCCTTCGATCTCATCATTGTAGTTGCCAGTTTGGTTAATTTGGTTCAGCAGTTCGGCATGTTCGCGGTCAGCGTAGGCGGTCAGAGCGGCTTCGAAGCTGACCACTTTGGCCACTTCAACGTCGTTCAGGTAGCCACGCTCTGCGGCAAACAGCACCAGAGACTGTTGCGCTACAGACATCGGCGCATACTGTTTCTGTTTCAGCAACTCGGTCACTTTCTGACCGTGGCTTAGCTGTTTACGGGTCGCATCATCCAGATCAGAAGCGAACTGCGAGAATGCCGCCAGCTCACGATACTGTGCCAGAGCGGTACGGATACCACCGGACAGTTTCTTCATGATCTTGGTCTGTGCTGCACCACCCACACGGGATACGGAGATCCCTGGGTTAACCGCAGGACGAATACCGGAGTTGAACAGGTTGGATTCCAGGAAGATCTGACCATCGGTAATCGAGATTACGTTGGTCGGAACGAACGCAGAAACGTCACCCGCCTGGGTTTCAATGATTGGCAGAGCGGTCAATGAACCGGTTTTGCCTTTCACTTCGCCTTTGGTAAAGGCTTCAACGTATTCGGCGTTAACACGCGCTGCACGCTCGAGCAAACGGGAGTGCAGATAGAATACGTCCCCTGGGTAAGCTTCACGACCTGGTGGACGACGTAGCAACAGAGAAATCTGACGGTAAGCCACAGCCTGTTTAGACAGGTCATCGTATACGATCAGTGCATCTTCGCCACGGTCACGGAAATATTCGCCCATTGCGCAACCAGCATAAGGTGCCAAGTATTGCAGTGCAGCGGATTCAGAAGCGGTAGCCACAACCACAATGGTGTTAGCCAGTGCACCGTGCTCTTCCAGTTTGCGTACCACGTTAGAGATGGTAGAGGCTTTCTGACCAATAGCAACGTACACACATTTGATACCGGAATCGCGTTGGTTGATGATTGCATCGATCGCCAGCGCGGTTTTACCCGTTTGGCGGTCACCGATCACCAGCTCACGCTGACCACGGCCGATTGGAATCATCGCATCGACAGATTTGTAGCCGGTTTGCACTGGCTGATCAACCGATTGACGCTCGATTACGCCTGGAGCGATAGCTTCAACAGCAGAGAATCCGTCGTTATCAACTGGGCCTTTACCATCAATAGGTGCACCCAAGGTGTTGACTACGCGGCCCAACAGGCCACGACCGACTGGAACTTCCAGAATACGGCCAGTACATTTTACCTTCATGCCTTCGGCCAGATCCGCGTACGGCCCCATTACCACGGCACCTACGGAGTCGCGCTCCAGGTTCAATGCGATTGCGTAACGGTTGCCTGGCAGTGCGATCATTTCGCCCTGCATAACTTCGGCCAGACCGTGTACGCGGATGATCCCGTCGCTGACGGAAACAATAGTACCTTCATTGTGAGCTTCGCTCACTACATTGAACTGAGCAATGCGTTGCTTGATCAGTTCGCTGATTTCGGTGGAATTCAGTTGCATGCTCCAGTCCCCTTAAGACTGCAAGACGTCTGCCAGGCGTTCTAGACGACCGCGAACGCTGCCATCAATCACCAGGTCACCCGCGCGAATAATCACACCGGCCAGTACAGACTTGTCAATTTTGCAATTCAGCTTAACTTTGCGTGACAGACGTTTTTCCATCGCAGCAACGATTTTCGCCTGCTGTTGGTCATTCAGTGCACTCGAAGAGAGCACCTCGACTTCGACGGTGGATTCCAGCGCAGCACGCAGTTCAATGAACTGCTGCAAAACGGCAGGAAGAACCAGTAAACGTCCATTTTCGGCCATTACACGGATAAAGTTCTGGCCATGTTCGTCGAGTTGATCACCACATACAGCGATGAACGTTTTGGACATTGTTTCTGGTGCAACAGCACCTGACAATAGCTCCGAAATTTGTTCATTGCGCGTGACAACAGCGGTAAACGCCAACATTTGTTGCCAGCGTTCTACGCTTTGATGCTCGACGGCAAAGTCAAAAGCTGCTTTGGCGTAGGGGCGAGCTACAGTTACTAATTCAGACATCAGCCCCTCCCTCCTTACAGTTCAGCGACCAGTTTATCAACGATGTCGCTGTTAGCAGCTTCATCCACGGAACGTTCGATGATCTTCTCGGCACCGGCAATTGCCAGCATCGCGACTTGCTTACGCAACTCTTCACGAGCGCGCTTACGTTCGGCTTCGATCTCAGCCTGAGCCTGCGCCACGATTTTGTTACGTTCCTGCTCGGCTTCGGTTTTAGCTTCATCCATGATCTGAGCTTTGCGTTTGTTTGCTTGCTCGATGATCACCTGAGCTTCTGCCTTAGCAGTTTTCAGTTGGTCGGTCGCATTGGCTTGCGCTAAGTCCAGATCTTTTTTGGCACGTTCTGCGGAAGCAAGACCGTCAGCAATTTCTTTCTGACGCTTCTCGATGGCAGCCATAATCGGCGGCCATACATACTTCATACAGAACCAGACAAACAGGACGAACGCGATAGCCTGGCCGAGGATTGTTGCGTTAATGTTCACAGCACAATGCCTCTTTAGTAGTTAAAAGTGTGGTTGTGTGCAGAAGTAGCTCTGCGTTACGCGACAGCAAACATCACGTACAGACCCAGACCAACAGCGATCATTGGGATGGCGTCAACCAGACCCATAACGATAAAGAACTGTGTACGCAGCAGAGGAATCAGGTCAGGCTGACGAGCAGCGCCTTCCAAGAATTTACCACCCAGGATGCCGATACCGATCGCAGCACCGATTGCCGCTAAACCCATCATAATAGCGGCAGCCATGTACAGCAGATCCATATTCAGGTTTTCCATGACAGTCTCCAGTTATTTCAGTTAATTAAGTACAAGTGTTTTAAGAAAATCAGTGCTCTTCAGATGCCATCGACAGATAGACAATCGTCAGAACCATGAAAATAAAGGCTTGAAGCGTAATGATCAGGATGTGGAAAATAGCCCAAGGCAAGCTCAGGATCCACTGTGACCACCACGGCAACAGACCCGCAATAAGGATGAAGATCAACTCACCCGCGTACATATTGCCGAACAGTCGCAGACCCAGTGAAACAGGTTTGGACAGCAGGCTGACACCTTCAAGGATCAGGTTGATAGGAATAAATACCGGATGGTTGAACGGCTGCATGGTCAACTCTTTAACGAACCCACCAATGCCTTTCATTTTAATGCTGTAGAACAAAATCAGGACGAACACTGCCAGTGCCATCGACAAGGTAATGTTGACGTCAGCGGTTGGAACTGCACGCAGAGCCGGCAGGCCAAATACGTTTTCACCGATATACGGTAGCCAGTCGACTGGGATCAAATCCATCAGGTTCATCAGGAATACCCAAACGAACACTGTCAGCGCCAACGGAGCAATCACTTTGCTCTTACCGTGGTACATGTCACGCACGCTGCTATCGACAAAACCGACGACCAGTTCCACTGCGGTTTGCAGTTTACCCGGTACGCCACTGGTTGCGTTTTTAGCCACCTTACGGAAGATCACCAAGAAGATGACCCCGAGGACAACGGAGAAAAACATCGAGTCGACGTTAATCGACCAGAACCCCGTCCCGACCTGAAGCTGTGTCAGGTGGTGACCGATATACTCCTGTGGAGTCAAGACTTCTCCTGCAGACATGATGCCTCTTACCCTTATTTAGTTAAGTTCGGTAACTGTTAATCACGGCCGGTGCCAATATCTGCACAACCAACACCGCTAAATAGGTCAGGCCAAGCGGTAAAAATGCCGCTTTGAACACCCCAAGAGCCACGATCAACAGCACTATGGTGATCACGACCTTAAGCCCTTCACCGATGGCGAACGACCAGGCAACCTTTCCGGGGGCTGGCGTTTGCGCCTGATGACGCAGGGCAAACAGCATAAACATGGCATTTGGCAACCAGGCGGCAAGCCCTCCCGCCAGTGCCGATCCGCTCCACTCAAGGCTTTTCAGGCTGAATGCTGCGCTGAGCAGAACAAACGTCATTAACTGTATAAACAGCAGTTTGCGTGCAACCTTCCCGCTATATAGGGACACAGACATGACGTTTGTTCTCTCCGTACCCCAAGGGGGGTATGCTGAGTGACGTATAAAACTGCCTTTACCTACCTGAGTCAAGCAGCAAAAAACGAGCAAATTATACGGGGCACACCAACGAATTCAATCGATAAGTAGCGAAAAGGTGAACAATTATTTAAATTTCCCCCTTTCGAGCTATTTTCACAAGAAAACGTTCGGAATAATCGATCGCATTTAATTGTCTGATAATTCCAACGTTGCGATACTAAACGTGTTGGCGATCACAATAATGCATCGAACTGTTTTATAGCTTAGCCTGCTGCCAAGAGTCTTTAGCTAAAGTGGCTATTAAAATTTATTATAAATCAAAAAATTACTAATTAACTATTCAAAAACAATCCTTATACCACGGAAAAACCTCCTATTGACATTCTTGAGAAGTTTGCTGCAACACTCAATTAACAATAGTCGTAAAAATGACGCTTACACCGATGATTGCCAACGTGACTATGACTTGAGCAATTAAATGATTATCGCTAATTGACCGCTAAGTTTGTGTTAAAAAAAAGTAAAGTAGCTAAAAAAAAACGGTCAATTGATTAGTCTGCTTATTTTCTACGTGATGACTGATTTTAATTCGCGCTAATTTGATCGAAAACAAACTTAGTTTGCCTTTAGAACGACCAAATGGCGTTCCCCTTCCAATTCTGGCACTTGCAAACGAATCACTGACTCAAGTTGAACGCCTGCTGGAAGCTGTTCCAGCTCTTCATCTGGACGCACACCTTTCAACGCATAGAAACGTCCCTGCCCTGCTGCTGGTAAGTGGTGGCACCAACTCAACATGTCCTGCAATGAAGCAAACGCTCGGCTAATCACACCATCAAACGGTGGTTCGGCTTGGAATTCCTCAACACGGCTCTGTACCGGCTCAATATTCTTTAAACCGAGCTCATGCTGCACTTGGCGCAAAAAGCGCACACGCTTACCTAGGCTATCAAGCAACGTGAAATGGGAGTCAGGGCGAACTATCGCCAATGGAATGCCCGGCAAGCCAGGACCAGTACCAACATCGATAAAACGTGAACCAGCCAAATGAGGATTAACAACGATGCTATCGAGAATATGGCGAACCAGCATTTGCTGTGGATCGCGCACAGAAGTGAGATTATAGGCCTTGTTCCACTTATCCAGCATGCCAACATATCCCAGCAATTGCTGTTTTTGCTGATCGGGAAGCTCAATCCCTGCCGCTGCGAGTAGCGAATCTAGTTTCTTTTGCACAGTGGTGTCCTCTGGCAGGCAGCCAATAAATCTGGGTAGGTCAATAAGGTGATTATGATAATCCAGCCAAGAGCTGAATGTCAGTGGTCGTTTGTTTATCGAATAAGCAAACGACCACGATGAAGACGAGTTTTATGCGCTACGGCGCAGTAACCCTTGTTTTTTCAGCCAGATCAGTAAGATCGAAATAGCCGCAGGGGTGATCCCCGATATTCGTGAGGCTTGGCCGATCGAGTTAGGTTTGTGATCGTTTAGCTTGGCAATTACTTCGTTCGATAACCCAGAAACTTGGCGATAATCGAGATCCAACGGTAATACAGTATTTTCGTTACGCTGTTGTTTGTCGATCTCATCTTGCTGACGAGCAATATAACCTTCGTATTTTACTTGGATTTCGACTTGTTCTGCCGCTTGGTTATCTGTCAGTGCAGGTGCAAAAGCAGCAACGCGGGTCAGTTGACGATAATTCATTTCCGGCCGACGGAGTAATTCCTCGCCGTTAGCCTCGCGAGACAGTGGTGTTTTCAGCAGAGCATTCACATCCGCAACCTGTTCTGAATGCGGATGAACCCAAATATCACGTAGGCGCTGACGTTCTTTTTCGATCTGCTCCAATTTTTCGCTGTAGCGAGCCCAACGAACATCGTCCACCAGTCCCAACTCTCGGCCTTTCTCCGTAAGGCGCAGATCGGCGTTATCTTCACGCAGCATCAAACGATATTCAGCACGTGAGGTAAACATACGATACGGTTCTTTAGTGCCTAAGGTGCTGAGATCGTCCACCAGCACACCGAGATAAGCCTGATCGCGGCGTGGTGACCAACCTTCGTCCTCATTAGCAAAGCGTCCGGCATTAAGACCAGCCAGCAAGCCTTGAGCTGCAGCTTCTTCGTAACCGGTAGTACCGTTGATTTGTCCAGCAAAGAACAGACCTTGGATAAATTTGCTTTCCAACGTTGGTTTTAAATCACGTGGATCGAAGAAATCATATTCGATGGCATAACCTGGACGCACGATGCGTGCATTCTGCATCCCTTCCATAGAACGAACGATCTGCATCTGCACGTCGAACGGCAAACTGGTAGAAATACCGTTTGGATAGATTTCGTTGCTGGTTAAGCCTTCGGGTTCTAAGAAGATTTGGTGTGCATTGCGATCGGCAAAGCGCATTACTTTATCTTCAATCGATGGGCAATAGCGTGGTCCAATCCCTTCGATGATCCCGGCATACATTGGGCTACGATCGAGGTTGTTACGGATCACGTCATGGGTTTTTTCGTTGGTATACGTGATATAGCACGGCATTTGGCGTGGATGCTGTTCAGTATTACCCAGGAAAGAAAACACTGGGATTGGTGTGTCACTATGCTGCTCAGCTAATACGCTAAAATCAATGGTTCTGGCGTCGATACGTGGTGGGGTACCCGTTTTTAAGCGATTAACGCGCAACGGTAATTCACGTAGACGACGTGACAATGAGATCGATGGCGGATCGCCAGCGCGGCCCCCGCTGTAGTTTTCCAACCCGATGTGGATCTTGCCGTCTAGGAAAGTCCCGACTGTCAGTACCACCGATTTGGCACGGAATTTCAGACCCATTTGGGTCACAGCCCCCACGACTCGATCGTTTTCCACGATAAGATCTTCTACCGCTTGTTGGAAAATCATCAGGTTTGGCTGGTTTTCGAGAGCCGTTCTTACAGCTTGACGATACAGAACACGATCGGCTTGAGCTCGAGTTGCCCGTACTGCAGGACCTTTGCTCGCGTTTAGTATCCTAAACTGAATGCCCGCATGGTCGATTGCCGTTGCCATTAGGCCACCGAGTGCGTCGATTTCCTTGACCAAATGTCCTTTACCAATACCGCCAATCGCCGGGTTACAAGACATTTGTCCCAGCGTATCGATATTGTGTGTCAGTAATAAAGTCTGACGTCCCATGCGTGCTGCAGCCATAGCGGCTTCAGTCCCTGCATGGCCACCACCGATGATGATGACGTCAAATTGGTCTGGATAAAACATGGAACAGCACCTCGAAAACCTTTGCGGACGATCGTTATTTGTCCTGGGGTGGGGATTCTACTCAAGTTTAGACGATCGACCAAGCGGTGAGGATCGTCGTTAATTAAAAGAAGATCTTTTTTATTTAAAGATCTCTTTATTAGATCTGTTATTAGGATCGCGATCCTCTGTGGATAAGCACTTATTCATTATGAAGATCAGCGGATTATAGAGGATCGTTTGCTGTGAATGATCGGTGATCCTAGCGCTTATAAGCTGGGATCTAAATAGCTAGTTATGCACAGCCTGAAAAGCGTACAGGAGTTGTTATTGGGATAACTACCGCTTTTACGCTGCTTTTAACCAGAGTTATACACATTCGTTCGCACATTCTTTGAACGAATTAGAGTAAATTAATCCATTCTTTGATCCATTCTTCCGCTGGATCCTCTGGAATTTCATGTTGGGTCACGTCGATCTCGATGCGATCACCGATCCTTTTAGCACCAAGACTCACTAAACGATCATCAAATTTTTGGATCGCACCACAGAAGGTATCGTATTCAGAACTACCCAAACCGACAGCACCAAACTGAACCTGGGATAAATCAGGGTTCTGTTCTGCTATTTGTTCTAATAAAGGTTGCAGATTATCGGGAGGATCGCCAGCACCGTGGGTTGAAGTTACAATCAACCAGCGGCCGGATAGATTCAGTTCATCCAATTCAGGGCCGTGCAGCATTTCAGTTGTGAAGCCAGCTTCTTCTAGCTTTTCTGCCAGATGTTCAGCCACATATTCAGCGCTACCCAACGTGCTACCGGTGATCAGAGTAATGTCTGCCATGAATGAAAGATCCCACCAATTCTTGCAAAGAGGTTGCATTGTACGCTGTGAATTGGCTGGGATCTACCTGTGGACAATAGGGGGATTATAAATAGTGTTTACGGCTTAATGGTACGCATGATGGGGTTCTGCAACGAGATCAGGGTTTCGGTGGACTGGATCTCATCGATTGTTTGGATCTTGTTGATAAGTACCTGTTGCAAGGCATCAATAGAGCGACACATGACTTTGATGAATACGCTGTAGTGGCCGGTGGTGTAGTAGGCCTCGACAACCTCTTCCAAGCTTTCCAATTTCTTCAGTGCAGAAGGATAGTCTTTGGCACTCTTTAATATGATGCCAATAAAGCAGCAGACGTCGTAGCCCAGCTGTTTAGGGCTCACATCGACCCTCGCACCAATAATAATGCCGGCCTGCTTCATCTTTTCTACTCGTACGTGAATGGTACCGGGGCTGACGCCAAAGGTTTTGGCTAATTCAGCGTAAGCGGTACGTGCATTTGCCATTAAGGCGTTCAAGATGCCGCGATCGAGATTATCGATCTGATAAATTTCTGCCATTTTATCCCCCATTGATTGACGATTATTGAATTATCACCGCTTAAAAATGAACGATTAAAAGTGAAAAGGCAATATTGATTGATGGATATTGAATTGTGGTACTACTCTGTTGCTTAATCAACAGCAACAGGACAGATTTTAGAGAGTAACGGCAATGAAAAAACAATTTATTCAAAAACAACAACAAATCAGTTTGGTTAAATCCTTCTTCTCCCGCCAGTTGGAGCAACAGCTTGGTTTGATTGAAGTTCAGGCTCCGATCCTGAGTCGTTTGGGCGATGGCACTCAGGACAACCTTTCTGGCAGCGAGAAAGCGGTACAAGTAAAAGTGAAATCCTTACCGGATGCAACTTTCGAAGTGGTGCATTCGCTGGCTAAATGGAAACGTAAAACCTTGGGCAGCAACGATTTCAGTGCAGGCGAAGGGTTATATACCCATATGAAAGCGCTGCGTCCGGATGAAGATCGTTTGACGGCGATCCACTCGGTTTACGTTGATCAATGGGACTGGGAACGCGTGATGGGCGACGGCGAGCGTCATCAGGATTACCTGCAAGATACTGTTCGCAGTATTTATGCCGCTATCAAGGAAACCGAAGCGTTGGTCAGCCGCGAATATGGCCTGACGCCGTTCCTGCCAGAACAGATCCATTTCGTTCACAGTGAAACCTTGTTGCAACGTTATCCAGAGTTGGATGCGAAAGGTCGTGAACGTGCGATCGCCAAAGAGCTGGGAGCCGTATTCCTGATTGGTATCGGTGGCAAGTTGTCACACGGCCAATCACACGATGTGCGTGCGCCAGATTATGATGACTGGACGACGCCGGGAGCTGAAGGTTTGGCTGGGTTGAACGGCGATATCGTGGTGTGGAACCCGGTACTGCAAGATGCGTTTGAGCTTTCCTCGATGGGCATCCGTGTGGATGCGGCAGCGCTGAAACATCAATTGGCATTGACCAAAGATGAAGAACGTTTGCAGTTGGAATGGCATCAGTCATTGTTGAAAGGTGAAATGCCACAAACCATCGGTGGTGGCATTGGTCAATCGCGTTTGGTGATGCTGTTATTGCAACTGTCACACATCGGCCAAGTACAGTGTGGTGTGTGGTCACCGCAATTACGTGAAACGGTTGACGGCCTGTTGTGATCTAGCGCTACCAACGACGCATTAAGCGGCTTTTTAACCCGGTATCAAAGCGCCAGATATGATCGAAAATGCGCATAATGCCGGGTTTACCATAAGCAGACATCGCCACCGCATGAAAACGTTGCAGGTGGCTTTGTTGCTGCTGTTTCACCTTCTTTATGACGTCATCCGGTAAACGCTGAGCGATAAAGTCAGAAATAATCACCGCGTCGGCGTCGTGCCAACCACTGTCTGCCATTTTATCCACTGTTGCACTTAAACAGGCCGCCAGATCGGTACCCCCACGGAAGTGCTGGCCGAGAAAGCGTACTGCCTGCTCTAAGCCGCTAGCGGCGGTGAGCTCGTAGTGCACAATTTGGCTGGCAAATAGCATGATGTAACAACGCCGGTTATCAGCGAGAGCAATGCGTAGCAGTGCTAGACAAAAGGCTTTGGCACATTGTTCATTGAAGCCGCCCATGGAGCCGGAAGTATCCACACAGACGATAAACGGCCCGCGCGGTTGTTGATCCTGTTGCTGATGGGTTACCGGACGCATCACAATCTGTTCCTGCCAGGCATCACCTTGCAAGCGGTAAGTCAGCAAGCGTTTTTCCAATAAGCGGCGATAAAACTCTAATTCCAGTTCTTCCACACCAATGGCTGCCAGTTCAGCAGGTAATAAGCGCAGAATGTCATCGCTTTGGTGAATTCCACTGACTTCTTCTGGTAACGTTGCGGGGACTTGAATCATCACGCGGAAAGGCTCTAGCTGAGCATCCTGCTGCGGAACCGCTTTGGCTTCATAACTACGCCCCAGTTGCTGCGCCAATTTCTTCAATTCGGGTTGGCTTTGCAGAAAATCGCCATATTCCACCAGCCGCTGGTAATCGCCACGCTGCAACTGGCCTTTACTCATGTCCCATAGACGGCCGGCAGCAGTATCATTTTCCGATAACACCGGTTCTAACGCTCCGCTTAGTGCTAGCCGCTCTTGTAACTCAGCCATCAACTGCTCGCGTTCTTGTTCTAAAAGCTGGTGGTGCATCATGGTGGCTTGCAACGTTAGGCTGATACGCCAACGTTGTAAAAACAGCGTTTGGAAACTGTCATCAAGCGGATGATTAGGTAAATCTGCGGCATCGACTAACTGGCGCGCCTGTTCGTAAAACGGTGAAACCAACTGACGCAACACTTCCAGAGTGTCATTCAGATTATGAAAAAACTGGGCATTATTCTCTAACTGACACTGCTGGTAGCGATAAAACTCTTGCGCCAGTGCGGGTGGAACCATCGCTTGGTGAATACGTTCTTTCAGTTGTAACTTCCAACGAGGCAGATCGCGCTCGAGCGCCCGCCGTATGGCTGGAAACTTATTGAAAAACACCGTTAACTGCGGAGCTGCCAACATGCCGACGATCATTTCCTCGATCAATTCACCTTCGGCGATCGAGAGCAGCAGATCTAGCGTTTCCAAACTGATCATGGCTACTGGCCGCGCATCTGTTGGAGTTGTTGTTTGATCTGCTCTGCCGCTTGCAACAGGCTGGCTTCAATTTTTGCCAGACCGGTAGCGGGAGTAAACAGGCAAGGTTGATGTTGGCTAAATAAGCGCCGTTGTTCCGCCAGTTTCTGCGACAGGGCTTCCATTTCGTCCAGGAACGCCTGCGGAGTGCCACCGGTTTGTTTACCCGGCAAGGCTAATAGAGAAGGTTGGCGACTGACGTCCAACACCGTCAGATGTGATTGATCATCCACTTCTAGGAAGATCTGCTGGGCAAAACCGATGCCGTTCAGTTTGGCACGGATATCGCCACCTTTTTGCAGCCAGTTTTCCAGCGCACTGTTTTCAATGCTGAGATGATTGACCTGAATATCATGCAATTGCAGTGGTTTTTGCAGTAACAGTGTCAACGTTGTACCCGCGAGTGGCTCCGCCAATGCATATTGCGGTTTGCGGCTGAACATACCGCCTTTTTTCACCAAGCTGATGGCCTGGCGATCACTCTGCTGTTGCTGATGTTGCATCCAACGGGTGTGGATTTGTTGCAGCTGAATTAATAGGCTTTGTTGCTGATAAGCCTGTTCAGCCAGTAACTGATCGATTTGTTGTTGCAGTAGTTTCAGTGAACCCAAGTCATGCCATAAGCAATCTTTCAGCAGCATCAGATCGATCGGGGCGATAGTCTCTCGCCCACTAAAAAAGGCGCAGGCTTGTAGTAAACGCAGGGCTTTTTTCCAACGGCGGTCGGAAACATAGGGTGCTTGCTCCAGTGCATCCAGACGTTGACGCAGCAGGTAAATCAACTCAAAACAGTTTTCGGGCAGTTTGACCTTATCTATCTGTGGCTGCCATTGAATAAACTCTTCATCGCTGATGCTTAGCGCCTCAGATACCGGGTTTTCACTTTCGCTCTGCCGGTTGACCAGCAACGAGCGGAAGTTTTGTTTGTCCTGTACTTTATCCAACCACAGGCGAATGAGCATACGGTCATACAAGGCTTCCAGACTGCTGTCGGCATCAGGCAGTTCGTTGGAGGCGGTAACCAGTAAACGTAATGGGATAGGTTCTTCACTATTACCGTTACGAAAGCGCCGCTCGTTGATAGCTGTCAGCAAGGTATTAAGGATGGCCGGGCCGGCTTTCCAGATCTCATCCAGAAACACGATTTCGGCTTCGGGTAGATATCCGGCGGTAAGACGTTGATAACGACCTTCATCTTTTAGCGCCTGAATTGACAAGGGGCCAAAGACTTCTTCTGGTGTAGAGAAACGGGTCATTAGGTATTCGAATGAGCGAGCATTGCGGAAGGCGTATTTCAGGCGGCGGGCGATGAGGCTTTTCGCTATCCCCGGTGGGCCGAGCAGGAAAACGCTTTCGCCGCTCAAGGCTGCGAGTAAACACAGGCGAATGGCTTCCTGCCTCTCATAAAGACCGCTCTCCAGCGCACTGCTGAGGCGGGAAATTCGTTCTGCCAAAAGTGATGAAGAAGCCATAGTCGTTATCGTGTCATCCGCGAGTTAAAGTCAGAATGGCAAGGCCAAGTGAGTTATTATATTGCGTACAAACTACCTGAAATCATAGCGCTTATCTGCGCAGGTCTTTCCTATCTTGGTGAAGAAACGAGTGATAAACCACCATTATTTTTAAAAGGATAGCTTGTTGATTAGTAGAATTTTTCTATTATCAAAATTAATAATTATTCACACTTTGGTTTTTTTCAAAGACATATTAAAGAGTAGGCAAGTTGTGTAAATCGTGCATACTGTGCGGCTTTTAGAGGGCGTAACGGATCTTAAAGCCCAAATCTCTAGCCTGACGCGGCAAGTTGGCTAATGGATGGTCTAGTAAAAGAAACGAATTATGAGCTCAGAACACAAGCAATCCCTTTCGGCAGTGACCTTAGCAGCGATTGGGGTGGTTTATGGTGATATTGGCACCAGCCCCCTTTATACCTTGCGCGAATGTTTTTCCGGTCATTATGGTTTCGATGTCCGTCCAGATGTGGTGTTTGGTTTTCTGTCACTGATCTTCTGGATGTTGGTTGTCATTGTTTCGCTGAAATATCTCACTTATGTGATGCGTGCCGATAACGCCGGTGAAGGCGGGATATTGACGCTGATGTCTTTGGCCGGGCGCAATACTTCGGCGCGAACGACGGCGGTACTGGTGATCCTCGGCCTGATTGGCGGTAGCTTTTTCTATGGCGAAGTGGTGATCACCCCGGCTATTTCGGTGATGTCGGCGATGGAAGGGTTGGAAATTGCCGCCCCGTCGCTCGATCCCTATATCGTTCCTCTCTCCATTTTGGTTCTGACGCTGCTGTTTGTGATTCAAAAGCACGGTACAGGCAGCGTGGGTAAGCTGTTCGCACCCGTGATGTTGGTGTGGTTTCTCACCTTGGCGGTGTTGGGTGCTCGTAGCATCATGGCTAACCCGGAAGTCTTGCAGGCATTGAACCCGAAATGGGCGCTGAATTTCTTCCTGGAATATAAGAAGGTTTCCTTCTTTGCCTTGGGTGCGGTGGTGCTGTCGATTACCGGGGTGGAAGCGCTGTATGCCGATATGGGGCACTTTGGTAAATTCCCGATCCGTCTGGCTTGGTTTACCGTGGTGCTGCCTTCTCTGGTGCTGAACTATTTTGGTCAAGGCGCGTTGCTGCTGAAAAACCCAGAAGCGATCAAGAACCCGTTCTTCCTGTTGGCACCCGATTGGGCGTTGATCCCTTTGTTGATTCTGGCGACATTGGCGACAGTTATCGCCTCGCAAGCGGTGATTTCCGGCGTATTCTCTCTGACTCGTCAGGCGGTACGTTTGGGTTATCTGTCACCGATGCGAATTATCCATACTTCAGAAATGGAATCCGGCCAGATTTATATCCCGGTGGTTAACTGGGTGCTGTATATCTCTGTGGTGTTAGTAATCCTCAGCTTTGAACACTCCAGTAATTTGGCGGCGGCTTACGGCATTGCCGTTACCGGCACCATGGTGTTGACCACCATTTTGATTGCCTCGGTAGCGATTAATAATTGGCATTGGAAACGCGTCTTTGTGGTTGCCATCTTGGCGGTTCTGCTGTGCTTTGATGTGCCGTTGTTCGCTGCGAATGCCACGAAATTGTTCTCTGGTGGTTGGTTGCCACTGACGCTGGGCTTGGTGATGTTCATCATCATGACCACGTGGAAAAGCGAACGTTTCCGTTTGCTGCGCCGTATGCATGAGCACGGAAATTCTCTTGAAGCGATGATTGCTTCACTAGAGAAATCACCGCCGGTTCGTGTGCCGGGAACCGCCGTGTTTATGTCGCGTGTCACTAACGTGATCCCCTTTGCTTTGCTGCATAACCTGAAGCACAACAAAGTGCTGCATGAGCGGGTGGTATTACTGACGTTGCGTACTGAAGATGCGCCATACGTCCACAACGTTCGCCGTGTCACTATTGAGCAATTATCGCCAACCTTCTGGCGCGTGGTGGCGAGCTATGGTTGGCGGGAAACGCCGAACGTGGAGGAAGTCTTCCACCGCTGCGGATTGGAAGGGCTGCCGTGCCGCATGATGGAAACTTCATTCTTCATGTCGCATGAGTCACTGATCCTGACTAAACGCCCTTGGTATCTGTACCTGCGCGGCAAGTTATTTATGGCATTGAGCCGTAATGCCCTGAGAGCGCCGGATCAGTTTGAGATCCCGCCGAACCGGGTGATCGAACTAGGAACCCAGGTCGAGATTTAACACTTCCCCACGATAAGGGCTCAACATAGGTTGGGCCCTTATTATTTACGCCGTTTATAAAAACGCATCGAAACGTTTCGATGGCGATCACATTTTCGCGATGTGATGGTTGCCTTCCAGTGGCGTTTTTTTACACTCCTTAGTGAGCGAAACGTTTCGCTGGTGGAGTGATAAAGATGAAAAAAGGCGTACTACTCAATTCTGAAATTTCTGCGGTGGTCTCTCGTCTTGGACATACCGATCAAATCACTATTGGCGATGCAGGCTTGCCGATCCCGGTGCAAACGCCGCGTATCGATTTGGCGCTGACCCAAGGCGTACCGACGTTTTTACAGGTATTCGATGTGGTAACGCAGGAAATGCAGGTCGAGAGTGCCATTCTGGCGGAAGAAATAGTGAAAAATAATCCGCAGCTCCACGATCACTTGTTGGTTCAATTTGCACAGCTTGGCCAACTTCAGGGCAACACTATCAGTGTGCGTTATGTCAGCCACAACGAATTCAAAGTACAAACTGAGCACAGCCGAGCCGTGATCCGCAGTGGGGAATGTTCACCCTATGCGAATGTGATCCTCTGCGCTGGCGTAACTTTCTGAGGCATTTATGCAACCTTTACTGCAACTGAAAGGGATTGATAAAGCCTTTCCCGGCGTGAAGGCGCTTTCTGGCGCTGCCCTGAGTGTTTATCCCGGTAAGGTGATGGCGCTGGTGGGGGAAAATGGCGCGGGAAAATCCACCATGATGAAAGTGCTGACCGGCATCTACAGTAAAGACGCGGGGAGTCAGCATTTTCTCGGTAAAGAGGTGGTGTTCAACGGGCCAAAGGATTCGCAGGAAGCGGGCATCGGGATTATCCATCAGGAATTGAACCTGATCCCCCAACTGACGATTGCGGAAAACATCTTCCTAGGCCGTGAATTTGTTAACGGTTTCGGGCGTATCGATTGGAAACGTATGTATGCCGAAGCCGACAAACTACTCGCTCGACTGAATTTGCGTTATAGCAGTCATCGGTTGGTGGGTGAATTGTCGATTGGCGATCAGCAAATGGTGGAAATCGCCAAAGTGCTTAGTTTTGAGTCCAAAGTCATCATCATGGATGAGCCAACCGATGCGTTGACCGACACTGAAACCGCGTCTTTATTCAAAGTCATCAACGAACTGAAAGCCGAAGGCCGTGGGATTGTTTATATATCTCACCGTTTGAAAGAGATCTTTGAAATCTGCGACGACGTAACAGTATTCCGCGACGGTCAGTTCATCGCCGAACGCCCGGTCAGTGAATTGCAGGAAGATACGCTGATTGAAATGATGGTTGGCCGCAAACTGGAAGAGCAATACCCGCGGCTTAACCAACCGCGCGGCGAAAAGCGTCTGGAAGTCAGCCACGTTTCCGGCCCCGGTGTAAACGATGTCAGTTTTACGCTCTATCGTGGCGAAATTCTCGGCGTTGCTGGGTTGATGGGCGCTGGGCGTACTGAGTTGATGAAGATCCTCTACGGTGCTGCGCCACGTAAAAGTGGCACGGTAAACCTTGATGGTCACGAAGTGGTGACGCATTCCCCGCAAGATGGTTTGGCGAATGGCATCGTTTATATCTCCGAAGACCGTAAGCGTGATGGCTTGGTGTTAGGTATGTCAGTGAAGGAAAACATGTCGCTGACCGCGCTACGCTACTTCAGCCGCGCAGGCGGTAGCCTGAAACATGGCGACGAACAACAAGCCGTCGGTGATTTTATCCGTCTGTTTAACATCAAAACGCCGTCGATGGAGCAACCGATTGGTTTGCTGTCGGGGGGGAATCAACAGAAAGTGGCGATTGCCCGCGGTTTGATGACACGACCCAAAGTGTTGATCCTTGATGAACCCACTCGTGGTGTCGACGTTGGGGCAAAAAAAGAAATCTATCAGTTAATCAACCAGTTCAAGCAGGAAGGGCTAAGCATTATTTTGGTGTCGTCGGAAATGCCAGAAGTCTTGGGTATGAGCGACCGCATTTTGGTTATGCATGAAGGTCATCTGAGCGGCGAGTTCCCCATTGAGCAGGCTACCCAAGAAGTGTTGATGGCTGCGGCCGTTGGCAAGCAATACGGCGTAACGCAGGAGTAATCAGATATGAGTTCCCAAACTATCGCAGCCAAGCGCTGGTTCAGTAAAGAGTGGCTGTTAGAGCAGAAATCGCTGATTGCGCTGCTGGTGTTGATCGCGGTGGTTTCTTCAATGAGCCCGAACTTCTTCACCGTTAACAACTTGTTCAACATTCTCCAGCAAACCTCGGTTAACGCCATTATGGCGGTAGGGATGACGCTGGTGATCCTCACTTCCGGCATCGATTTGTCGGTTGGTTCTCTGTTGGCGCTAACCGGTGCGGTGGCGGCTTCGATCGTCGGTTTCGAGGTTAATGCGGTGGTTGCCGTCGCGGCAGCACTGGCGTTAGGCGCTGCCGTTGGTGCTTGTACCGGAGTGATTGTCGCTAAAGGTAAGGTGCAAGCGTTTATCGCCACCTTGGTCATGATGTTGCTGCTGCGCGGTGTGACGATGGTGTACACCAACGGTAGTCCAGTGAATACCGGTTTCACCGATGTGGCCGATGCTTTTGGCTGGTTCGGTATTGGTCGCCCGTTGGGGGTGCCAACGCCAATCTGGATTATGGCTGTCGTGTTTATCGCGGCTTGGTACATGCTGCACCATACCCGCTTAGGACGTTATATTTACGCGCTGGGTGGTAATGAGTCGGCGACCCGACTGTCGGGTATCAGCGTTGATAAAGTTAAAATTATCGTTTATTCACTCTGTGGTCTGCTGGCAGCATTGGCAGGGGTGATTGAAGTTGCCCGTCTGTCTTCTGCACAGCCGACGGCAGGTACGGGTTATGAACTGGATGCTATCGCCGCTGTTGTACTGGGCGGTACCAGTTTGGCCGGGGGCAAAGGGCGCATCGTAGGTACGTTAATCGGTGCGCTGATCCTCGGCTTCTTGAACAACGGTTTGAATTTACTGGGTGTTTCTTCCTACTACCAAATGATCGTAAAAGCAGTGGTTATATTGCTGGCGGTTCTGGTAGACAACAAAAAGCAGTAGGCTATTTTACTTGTCATTTTGGGTTTGGGCAGTGCTCGGCCTCCTCGCGTACTACGTGTCCGCTCCGGGGCACTCCGCGCTGGCCGCACCCAAACTGCCTGCGACAATAACGCCTACTAAATAGCGGTTAACCTCCCCTACAGGAATCACGACCATGAAGATGAAAAAACTGGCAACACTGGCTTCAGCTATCGCACTCTCTGCAACCCTCAGCGCCAATGCGCTGGCGCAGGACACTATCGCGCTGGTGGTTTCGACCTTGAACAACCCGTTCTTCGTTTCGATGAAAGACGGTGCGCAGAAAGAAGCCCAAAAATTGGGTTACAAGCTGGTGGTGTTGGATTCTCAGAACAACCCGGCGAAAGAGCTGGCAAACGTGCAGGATCTGATGGTGCAACAACCGAAGTTGTTGCTGATTAACCCAACGGATTCTGATGCTGTGGGTAACGCTATCAAAATGGCTAACCAAGCCAAAATCCCGGTGATTACTCTCGACCGTGTAGCCTCTAAAGGTGATGTGGTCAGCCACATCGCTTCCGATAACCGCGCTGGCGGCAAAATGGCCGGTGATTTCATCGCCAAGAAAGTGGGTGCTGATGCCAAAGTGATCCAGTTGGAAGGTATCGCCGGAACTTCTGCGGCGCGTGAGCGTGGAGAAGGTTTCAAACAATCTCTCGATCAGAACAAATTCAAGCTGTTGGCTAGCCAACCCGCTGATTTCGACCGTACTAAAGGCCTGAACGTGATGCAAAACCTGCTGACTGCGCATCCAGATGTGCAGGCGGTGTTTGCTCAAAACGATGAAATGGCATTGGGCGCACTGCGAGCCTTGCAGACTGCCGGTAAAACGGACGTTGTCGTCGTTGGTTTCGATGGCACGGCTGACGGCGTGAAAGCGGTAGAAGGCGGTAAACTGGCAGCGACTGTGGCACAGCGTCCAGATCAGATCGGTGTGATTGGCGTGGAAACCGCAGATAAAGTGCTGAAAGGCGAAAAAGTGCCAGCAACCATTCCGGTTGAATTGAAACTGGTTACTAAGTAAGTCGTTATAATCGCGCCATCGGAACGGGGCGTTTATACCCGTCATCTTTCAAGTTGCAGGTGTGTTGGCTACCCTCGCTCACCCCAGTCACTTACTGGCGTAAGCTCTTGGGGATTCGTTCAGTTGCCGCCTTCCTGCATCTTGAAATCTATTGGGTATACGATGGCGCACAAAGTAGGAATCAATGTCATGGCAACAGGTAAGCTGGTGGTTTTGGGCAGTATTAATGCTGACCATATCCTTAATATCGAACAGTTCCCCCACCCAGGCGAAACGGTGATCGGGAAGCAGTATAAAGTGGCTTTTGGTGGCAAAGGTGCTAACCAAGCGGTCGCTGCTGGGCGCAGTGGTGCCAATATTGCGTTTATTGCCTGCGTCGGAAGCGATGACATTGGTGAGCGTATCCGCCAGCAATTGATGTCCGATCGCATCGATATTCAACCAATTGAATCCGCTACCGATCATACCACTGGCGTTGCGTTGATTTTTGTTAATGGTGAAGGTGAAAACGTTATTGGTATTGATGCCGGTGCCAACGCTGCGGTAACGCCCGATTATCTGGCTCGTTATCAACAAACAGTGATTGATGCCGATGCATTGTTAATGCAGCTCGAATCACCGTTGGAAACCGTGATTTCTGCCGCTAAATTAGCGAAACAACACCAAACACAAGTCATTCTTAATCCAGCACCTGCCCGTGAGTTACCGGACTACCTGTTGGCGATGATCGACATGATCACCCCTAATGAAACTGAAGCGCAGCGTTTGACGGGGATTGCGGTGAACAACGATCAAGACGCCGATCGTGCCGCCAAAGTTTTACATGCTAAAGGCATCGCTACGGTGATTATCACCTTGGGTAGTCGTGGTGTGTGGCTGAGTGAGAATGGCAACGGTAGATTGATTCCGGGCTTTAAGGTGAAAGCGGTCGATACTATTGCCGCTGGCGATACGTTCAACGGCGCATTAGTTACCGCGTTGCTGGAAGGTAAACCGATGAATGATGCGGTACGCTTTGCTCATGCCGCCGCTGCCATTGCGGTGACTCGTCCTGGCGCGCAGCCTTCAGTTCCTTGGCGTGAAGAAATCGACGCCTTTTTAGCTCAACAGAGGTAATTCTTTTTGGCCACCATGAAAGATGTCGCCCGCTTAGCGGGTGTCTCGACCTCGACGGTTTCGCACGTAATCAACAATAATCGCTTTGTCAGCGATAGCGTGCGCAACAAGATAATGGCGGCCATCGAACAGCTTAACTACGCCCCCTCCGCATTGGCTCGTAGCCTCAAGGTAAAAGAAACACGCACTATCGGCATGTTGGTCACTTCCAGCAACAACCCGTTTTATGCCGAAGTGGTTCGTGGCGTAGAGCGCAGTTGTTATGAACGTGGCTATAGCTTGATCTTATGTAATACCGAAGAAGACGAGGCACGTATGAATCGCAGCATGGAAACCTTGCTGCAAAAGCGTGTCGACGGTTTGTTGTTGATGTGTACCGAAAATCATCGCCCGTCTCAGAATGCACTAAGCCGCTATCCCTCATTGCCGATTGTGATGATGGATTGGGCACCATTCGAAGGTGCTAATGACATCATTCAGGATAACTCGCTGCTGGGCGGTGAGATGGCGACGGATTATCTGATTGCTCGTGGCTATCGTCAGATCGCTTGTATTGCGGGCCCGCAGGATAAAACGACGGCGCGCAATCGTCTGGAAGGTTACCGCCGCGCGATGCAACGCGCTGGGCTGGCTATTTTGCCGGGCTATGAAGTGCATTGTGATTTTGAATTTGACGGTGGTGTTCAGGCGATGAAACAACTGCTGGAGCTAGCAGAACCGCCACATGCGGTGTTTGCCGGTAATGATGCTGTTGCGGTTGGTGTTTATCAGGCGCTGTATCAAGCTGGGCTTTCCGTACCACAAGATATCGCGGTGATGGGCTACGACGATATCGAACTGGCGAAATATCTGGCTCCACCACTGAGTACCATCCATCAACCAAAGGATTCGTTGGGTGAACTGGCGATCGACGCGTTGATCAACCGCCTGCAAAACCCAGAACGTGAGGCTCAAGTGTTAGTTTTAACCCCTGAGCTGGTGGAGCGGGCTTCAGTGGGGCGCCGTTAACTTTCCGCTTTGGCTGGTTTTTCTTTACCAGTAATCAGGTTGTGCCCATCCCTTCTTCTCAGTAGCAAGAACACCAAGGCAGAAACCACGGTTACTATCCCCATGGTAATAAAGGTGTAGTGGAAGTTATCGACCATGCTGCCAAGTGATAGTGACTCATAAAATCGCAACACCGCCGCACTGACCGCGATACCAAAACTGATGGAAAGTTGCTGAGTTACCGCTAATACGCTATTGCCTGAACTGGCATTGCCATCATTCAAATCAGCCAGACTGATGGTGTTCATCGCCGTAAATTGGGTCGACATCGCCATCCCCAACACAAACAGCGGCAAAATCATCAACCACAGTGGCATACCCGGGCTCTGCAGCGAGAACTGTGCGATCAGCAAACCAATGATCATGGTTATGCCGACCAATGTCTTACGATAACCGAACCAGCGTAGTACCTGAGTGACGGTGGATTTCGCCATCAATGAACCAACAGCGGTGGGAGCCATCATACAACCCGCAACAATGGCCGAATAACCAAAGCCAACTTGCAACATCAACGGCATCAGGAACGGCACGCAACCAGTGCCGAGACGCGAAGCCACGTTACCCGCGATGCCTACCGAAAAAGTACGAGTCTTGAATAAATCCAAACCAATCAAGGGTTGTGTGTGACGACGGGCGTGCTGGATATAGCCATACAGCACCACAAAACCGCTAAGTAAAACGCCTAATGAGATGTAACTCGCCAAAACTTGTTCGCCAAACAGTTCCAAACAGGTAGAAATCAGTACCAGACTCAGGCCGAAAAGCATAAAACCGAGAAAATCGAATCGGCGCTTGGGTGTGGTGAAATCCGGCATATATTTGCGGGCATAGAAGATGCCAAGCAAACCGATAGGAATGTTGATCAGAAAAATCCAATGCCAAGTGGCGTAAGTCACCAGCCAACCGCCGAGCAGTGGACCCATAATCGGCCCCACTAATCCTGGCATGGTGACGAAATTCAGCACTGGTAACAATTCACTACGTGGGTAAGCGCGTAACAGAGCCAAACGTGCCACCGGCATCATCATCGCACCGCCAACCCCCTGAATGATTCGTGATGCCACTAAAAAACTTAGCGAGGGAGAAAGCGCACAGAGTAGGGAGCCGAAGCTGAATAGTGAAACTGCCACAATAAACACTCGGCGGGTGCCAAAACGATCTGCTAGCCAACCGCTGACCGGGATAAGCATGGCTACCGTCAGGGTATAGCTGATTACCGCCGACTGCATTGCCAGCGGTGAGTGCCCTAAACTATGGGCAATCGCCGGTAATGCGGTATTAAGGATAGTGGCATCCAGTGCCTGCATAAAGAACGCCATTGCGGCGATCCAAGGTAGCCCCGCCATGCTGCGTGCTGATTTGGTCATTAGTGATCCCGATGTAGTGATATCGTTCCTTTATATATAAGTCTACTCTTTCTCTTTTAACAGAAGCTGGCAGGCTGCTAGAGCCCCGGCACTATCGCCAGCCAAAATGGTATCAACGATGGCCTGATGATGTTCCAACTTAATCACTTCATTCTCGGTAATAGCGCGAAAATAGCTTTGATAAACTGAGTTAAATAGGTTGGCGAATGAACTCAGAAAGGGGTTACAACTGGCTTCATAAATGAGCTGGTGGAACTGAGAGTCTATTTGAATCCAATGTTCGCGATCGAAATCGATATGTAACGCTCTCATTTCTGCCATCAAAGTAGCCAGTTGTTCTTTTTGTTGTTGGTTGGCATTAATGGCGGCGAGTGAGCAAGCTTGTGGTTCTAATGAAGTCCGTAAAATCAGGAAGTGTTGCATTACCTGATCAAAGTTTTCTCGTGTCATCCACCAGGTGAGTAAATCCTGATCGAGAAAGTTCCACTGACTTTGCGGCATAACACGCGTTCCAATGCGTGGGCGTGGGAGTAACATGCCTTTGGCTGCCAACATTTTCACCGCCTCACGTACCGCGGTGCGGCTGACGCCAAATTGTTCCCCTAACTCCATCTCGCCGGGCAAGATACTTCCCGCTAGATACACGCCTGCCAAAATTTGTTGGCCAAGTTTTTCCGCCAATAAGTAAGAAAGGTTCCGCTGAGCGGCCTGTTGTTGGGCATTAAATTGCATAGCGGCAGGTTCCGTAGCTACATCGATATTGTTCATTTTACTCTACTGACAGGATGCTTTCGTGGTTGTTTGCAGGAAAAAGTGACGAAAACGCTGAGTTGCGCAGCAGTTTGTTGAAAAAAACTACGGTTGAAAACTTTTTTGCAATTAGGGGTTGCGGCCTTCGGAGAACTCCCTATAATGCGCCTCCACTGACCGGGAACAACGGCTTCCACGCCGCTCGGTAAGTGAGAGTCCAGCGAAACAAATGCTTGACTCTGCGGGTGAAAAGCGTAGTATTCGCAGCCCGCGCCGATGACTTTGCTCGGCACTGCTCTTTAACAATTTATCAGACAATCTGTGTGGGCACTCACAAGATGATATCCAGATGCTTTCGAGCATCAACAAAATATCAAGTCTTGAAGAGTGACACATGAAGTAAAATTCATACAGTAACCTTTGAGCATCGCTTCACGAGTTGAAGCAAATCAAGCTTTTAATTGAAGAGTTTGATCATGGCTCAGATTGAACGCTGGCGGCAGGCCTAACACATGCAAGTCGAGCGGTAGCACAGAAGAGCTTGCTCTTCGGGTGACGAGCGGCGGACGGGTGAGTAATGTCTGGGAAACTGCCCGATGGAGGGGGATAACTACTGGAAACGGTAGCTAATACCGCATAACGTCTACGGACCAAAGTGGGGGACCTTAGGGCCTCACACCATCGGATGTGCCCAGATGGGATTAGCTAGTAGGTGAGGTAATGGCTCACCTAGGCGACGATCCCTAGCTGGTCTGAGAGGATGACCAGCCACACTGGAACTGAGACACGGTCCAGACTCCTACGGGAGGCAGCAGTGGGGAATATTGCACAATGGGCGCAAGCCTGATGCAGCCATGCCGCGTGTGTGAAGAAGGCCTTAGGGTTGTAAAGCACTTTCAGCGAGGAGGAAGGGTTGGATGTTAATAGCATTCAGCATTGACGTTACTCGCAGAAGAAGCACCGGCTAACTCCGTGCCAGCAGCCGCGGTAATACGGAGGGTGCAAGCGTTAATCGGAATTACTGGGCGTAAAGCGCACGCAGGCGGTTTGTTAAGTCAGATGTGAAATCCCCGCGCTTAACGTGGGAACTGCATTTGAAACTGGCAAGCTAGAGTCTTGTAGAGGGGGGTAGAATTCCAGGTGTAGCGGTGAAATGCGTAGAGATCTGGAGGAATACCGGTGGCGAAGGCGGCCCCCTGGACAAAGACTGACGCTCAGGTGCGAAAGCGTGGGGAGCAAACAGGATTAGATACCCTGGTAGTCCACGCTGTAAACGATGTCGATTTGGAGGTTGTGCCCTTGAGGCGTGGCTTCCGGAGCTAACGCGTTAAATCGACCGCCTGGGGAGTACGGCCGCAAGGTTAAAACTCAAATGAATTGACGGGGGCCCGCACAAGCGGTGGAGCATGTGGTTTAATTCGATGCAACGCGAAGAACCTTACCTACTCTTGACATCCACAGAAGGCTTTAGAGATAGAGCTGTGTCTTCGGAAACTGTGAGACAGGTGCTGCATGGCTGTCGTCAGCTCGTGTTGTGAAATGTTGGGTTAAGTCCCGCAACGAGCGCAACCCTTATCCTTTGTTGCCAGCGGTTCGGCCGGGAACTCAAAGGAGACTGCCAGTGATAAACTGGAGGAAGGTGGGGATGACGTCAAGTCATCATGGCCCTTACGAGTAGGGCTACACACGTGCTACAATGGCGTATACAAAGAGAAGCGAACTTGCGAGAGTAAGCGGACCTCATAAAGTACGTCGTAGTCCGGATTGGAGTCTGCAACTCGACTCCATGAAGTCGGAATCGCTAGTAATCGTAGATCAGAATGCTACGGTGAATACGTTCCCGGGCCTTGTACACACCGCCCGTCACACCATGGGAGTGGGTTGCAAAAGAAGTAGGTAGCTTAACCTTCGGGAGGGCGCTTACCACTTTGTGATTCATGACTGGGGTGAAGTCGTAACAAGGTAACCGTAGGGGAACCTGCGGTTGGATCACCTCCTTACCTAAAGATGTTTGACTGTGCAGTGTCCACACAGATTGTCTGATAGAAAAGTAACGAGCAAATGCGCACCTGTTGATGTACTGAGTCTGTGACTCATGCTGATGCGAACCGATTAAGCAGTTTTGATTAATCGGATTTTCGTGTCCCCATCGTCTAGAGGCCTAGGACACTGCCCTTTCACGGCTGTAACAGGGGTTCGAATCCCCTTGGGGACGCCATTTCCGATAATGCGTGAAAGTCATTATCATTCAGTATCTCAAAACTGATTCTGTTGAAATACACAGGAGTCATGTTTGAGATATTTGCTCTTTAACAATCTGGAACAAGCTGAAAATTGAAACATGACGGCTGAAACTTATCCCTCCGTAGCAGTACTGGGGTAAGGACTAACCCGTCATAGAGTCTCTCAAATGTAGCAATGCGATGTGTTCTCTGTTGACAGAAGACACCTTCGGGTTGTGAGGTTAAGTGACTAAGCGTACACGGTGGATGCCTAGGCAGTCAGAGGCGATGAAGGGCGTGCTAATCTGCGATAAGCGTCGGTAAGGTGATATGAACCGCAATAACCGACGATACCCGAATGGGGAAACCCAGTGCAATACGTTGCACTATCATACGATGAATACATAGTCGTATGAGGCGAACCGGGGGAACTGAAACATCTAAGTACCCCGAGGAAAAGAAATCAACCGAGATTCCCCCAGTAGCGGCGAGCGAACGGGGAAGAGCCCAGAACCTGAATCAGTTTGTGTCTCAGTGGAAGCGTCTGGAAAGTCGCACAGTAAAGGGTGATAGTCCCGTACACGAAGAGGCATGAGTTGTGAGTTCGATGAGTAGGGCGGGACACGTGACATCCTGTCTGAATATGGGGGGACCATCCTCCAAGGCTAAATACTCCTGACTGACCGATAGTGAACCAGTACCGTGAGGGAAAGGCGAAAAGAACCCCGGCGAGGGGAGTGAAATAGAACCTGAAACCGTGTACGTACAAGCAGTGGGAGCCTTCTTTATGGGGGTGACTGCGTACCTTTTGTATAATGGGTCAGCGACTTATATTTTGTAGCAAGGTTAACCGAATAGGGGAGCCGTAGGGAAACCGAGTCTTAACTGGGCGTCTAGTTGCAAGGTATAGACCCGAAACCCGGTGATCTAGCCATGGGCAGGTTGAAGGTTGGGTAACACTAACTGGAGGACCGAACCGACTAATGTTGAAAAATTAGCGGATGACTTGTGGCTGGGGGTGAAAGGCCAATCAAACCGGGAGATAGCTGGTTCTCCCCGAAAGCTATTTAGGTAGCGCCTCGTGAACTCATCTTCGGGGGTAGAGCACTGTTTCGGCTAGGGGGCCATCCCGGCTTACCAAACCGATGCAAACTCCGAATACCGAAGAATGTTATCACGGGAGACACACGGCGGGTGCTAACGTCCGTCGTGAAGAGGGAAACAACCCAGACCGCCAGCTAAGGTCCCAAAGTCATGGTTAAGTGGGAAACGATGTGGGAAGGCATAGACAGCCAGGATGTTGGCTTAGAAGCAGCCATCATTTAAAGAAAGCGTAATAGCTCACTGGTCGAGTCGGCCTGCGCGGAAGATGTAACGGGGCTAAACCATGCACCGAAGCTGCGGCAGCGACGCTTAGGCGTTGTTGGGTAGGGGAGCGTTCTGTAAGCCGTAGAAGGTAGTCTGTGAGGGCTGCTGGAGGTATCAGAAGTGCGAATGCTGACATAAGTAACGATAATGCGGGTGAAAAACCCGCACGCCGGAAGACCAAGGGTTCCTGTCCAACGTTAATCGGGGCAGGGTGAGTCGACCCCTAAGGCGAGGCTGAAAAGCGTAGTCGATGGGAAACAGGTTAATATTCCTGTACTCGGTGTTACTGCGAAGGGGGGACGGAGAAGGCTAGGCTAGCCGGGCGACGGTTGTCCCGGTTTAAGCGTGTAGGGGGAGAGAATTGGTAAATCCGTTCTCTTATCGAACCCTGAGGCGTGATGACGAGTCACTACGGTGATGAAGTAGTTGATGCCAAGCTTCCAGGAAAAGCCTCTAAGCTCCAGGTAACATCAAATCGTACCCCAAACCGACACAGGTGGTCAGGTAGAGAATACTCAGGCGCTTGAGAGAACTCGGGTGAAGGAACTAGGCAAAATGGTGCCGTAACTTCGGGAGAAGGCACGCTGGCATTAGGTGAAGAGACTTGCTCTCGGAGCTGAAGCCAGTCGCAGATACCAGCTGGCTGCAACTGTTTAATAAAAACACAGCACTGTGCAAACACGAAAGTGGACGTATACGGTGTGACGCCTGCCCGGTGCTGGAAGGTTAATTGATGGGGTTAGCAGCAATGCGAAGCTCTTGATCGAAGCCCCAGTAAACGGCGGCCGTAACTATAACGGTCCTAAGGTAGCGAAATTCCTTGTCGGGTAAGTTCCGACCTGCACGAATGGCGTAATGATGGCCAGGCTGTCTCCACCCGAGACTCAGTGAAATTGAACTCGCTGTGAAGATGCAGTGTACCCGCGGCAAGACGGAAAGACCCCGTGAACCTTTACTATAGCTTGACACTGAACATTGAGCCTTGATGTGTAGGATAGGTGGGAGGCTTTGAAGCGTGGACGCCAGTCTGCGTGGAGCCAACCTTGAAATACCACCCTTTAATGTTTGATGTTCTAACTCTGGTCCATAATCTGGATTGAGGACAGTGTCTGGTGGGTAGTTTGACTGGGGCGGTCTCCTCCCAAAGAGTAACGGAGGAGCACGAAGGTTAGCTAATCACGGTCGGACATCGTGAGGTTAGTGCAAAGGCATAAGCTAGCTTGACTGCGAGAGTGACGGCTCGAGCAGGTACGAAAGTAGGTCTTAGTGATCCGGTGGTTCTGAATGGAAGGGCCATCGCTCAACGGATAAAAGGTACTCCGGGGATAACAGGCTGATACCGCCCAAGAGTTCATATCGACGGCGGTGTTTGGCACCTCGATGTCGGCTCATCACATCCTGGGGCTGAAGTAGGTCCCAAGGGTATGGCTGTTCGCCATTTAAAGTGGTACGCGAGCTGGGTTTAGAACGTCGTGAGACAGTTCGGTCCCTATCTGCCGTGGGCGTTGGAAGATTGAGAGGGGTTGCTCCTAGTACGAGAGGACCGGAGTGAACGCATCACTGGTGTTCGGGTTGTCATGCCAATGGCATTGCCCGGTAGCTAAATGCGGAAGAGATAAGCGCTGAAAGCATCTAAGCGCGAAACTTGCCTCGAGATGAGTCTTCCCTGTGACCTTGAGTCACCTAAAGGAACGTTTAAGACTAAGACGTTGATAGGCTGGGTGTGTAAGTGCAGCGATGCATTGAGCTAACCAGTACTAATGAACCGTGAGGCTTAACCTTACAACACCGAAGGTGTTTTGGTGAGAGTGGATTTTAATTTTCAGCGAGTTTACAGATTGGATTGATTGGCTTTACGAAAGTGAAGCGGATTGATTGAAACAGAATTTGCCTGGCGGCGATAGCGCGGTGGTCCCACCTGACCCCATGCCGAACTCAGAAGTGAAACGCCGTAGCGCCGATGGTAGTGTGGGGTCTCCCCATGCGAGAGTAGGACACTGCCAGGCATCAAATTGGTTGAAAGCCTCATGCGAAAGCATGGGGCTTTTTGCTTGGAGGTAAAAGTAAAAACAACAGGCGATAAAACGCCTGTAACGTTATTTTTTCAACCACAGGCTAATGAAGTCAGCGATTGCAGCAGGTTGATTGATATCCAGTAAATTATCTACTCCCTTCAACGGTCGATCGCTAGCAATAGCGATCACATGTTCATCCAACATATCCTTGAGTGGCTTACCTACTTCCTCACGATACAGAATGATTTTACTGATGGGTTCGTGCTTAAAACCTTCGACTAAGATCAAATCGACGTTGTCCTGATCGAAACGGCTTGCCAGATAGCGTAGATCTAATGATTGCTGTTCTGGTGTTTCTGTCATTAGTGCCCAGCGTTGGTTACTTGCGACTAGCGTTTGATCCGCACCAGCTTTGCGTAATTCATAGCTGTCTTTTCCCGGGGTATCTACATCCATATCGTGATGAGTATGCTTAATTAGCCCTACTCGGATGTGACGATCTTTTAATAATGGGATCAGTTGTTTGAGCAGAGTTGTTTTTCCCGTGCCGCTATAAGCAGCTATAGCAAATAGTGGTGGTGATTTATGATTCATAGGCTTTCCCGCCAACTCAGACAATCTTCTGGGGTGTTTAGATTATGGAATGCAGCTTGTTGCCCACGGAAGATAACTTGTTGAGCTCCTACCGCATCTAGGAACAGCATCAACTTACGCTCTCCCATTGCCAGATAATCTGATAGCTGAGGAATCAACCTGGTGTGCAATAAGGCTAATGTGGGATGAGGGCGTTCGCCGTCACTGGCATAAGCGGCGCAAGCATTTCCCCGTTGCTGCCAGAGTTGTTCAACCAATGTCGTTGGGAAATCAGGGACATCGCAAGGAACGAATACGACCCACTCAGTTGACGCATATTTCAAGCCAGCTAACATGCCAGCCAATGGGCCTGAAAAATCAGAGGTGAGATCGCTAATCACTGGCAAACCACTTTCCTGATAACGGGACAGATTACGATTAGCACTGATGGCTATCTGACCGACCTGTGGTTGTAACCGTGCCAATACGTGTTGATATAACAATTGGTTACCAAGTGGAACCAACCCTTTATCTTCGCCGCCCATGCGCGTGGCTCGCCCCCCGGCTAGAATTATGCCGGTAATCTCTGCATGCATAGTCATCATTTCCTAATCCAACTGATGCCTGATTGTAGCGCTAACACAGATAAAACATGCGGATTTACTTTTATTGACAAGCTGTTCCTTTCACTGTGTTACCAAGCCTGTTACTTTGTGGGTAATTTCACTTTACTGGACGCTATTTGGTATGAAAACACATCGCGTAAATGAGTTGATTGAACTGCTACACCCTGTTTGGCAGGAGGATCCAGACCTTAGTCTGATTCAGTTTTTGCAAAAACTAGCACAAGAAGCGGGTTTTAAAGGTGAACTGTCCGAATTAAGTGATGACACCTTAATCTATCATCTGAAAATGCGTGGTAGCGCTGGCACAGAGCAAATACCTGGTTTGAAGAAAGACTATGAAGAAGACTTCAAAACGGCGTTATTACGTGCTCGTGGCGTGATTAAGGACTGATTTTCGCGCTGTGGGCAGCACTAGTGCTACTATTTCTCATTTCTGGCACCTTGTGACCACTGAGTGAAAATGAATGTTGTTATGAACAACTCTGCATTTAATTTTGAAACCCTTTCCCCTGATTTGATTCTGGATGCCCTAGAAGGGGTTGGCCTACGCGTTGATTCCGGGCTGACGGCGCTGAATAGTTATGAAAACCGCGTTTATCAGTTTATGGATGAAGATCGTAAGCGCTACGTGGTGAAGTTTTATCGCCCAGAACGCTGGAGTGCGGTGCAAATTACCGAAGAACATCAGTTTGCCAACGATCTCGCACAGGCTGAGATCCCGGCGGTAGCTCCGTTGAACCTACAAGGGAATACGTTGCATACCTATGGTGGATTCTTTTTCACGGTATTTCCAAGCGTGGGGGGGCGGCAATACGAGATTGATAATCTTGATCAACTCGAGTGGGTTGGGCGTTTCCTTGGTCGCATTCACACGGTGGGAAGTGAAAGTTTGTTCGCTGAACGTCCGACGATGGGCGTTGAAGAGTATCTGACTGCACCACGCGAAGTCTTAGCTCATTGCGCTTTAATTCCCAAGGCTCAACGCGATGTTTTTCTGCAAGCGACGGATAAGTTAATCGCTGCGGTTAAACAACACTGGCATATGGATTGGCAACCATTGCGTCTGCATGGCGACTGCCACCCCGGTAATATTTTGTGGCGTGATGGTCCGTTGTTTGTCGATCTTGATGATGCGCGTAATGGGCCTGCAGTACAGGATTTGTGGATGTTGTTGCACGGTGAACGCCGTGACCAACTGATGCAACTGGATATTTTGTTGGAAGCCTATAGTGAGTTTGCCGAGTTTGATCAGCGTGAGCTGGCGTTAATTGAGCCGCTGCGAGCGATGCGGATGGTCTACTATTTGGCATGGGTTGCACGCCGTTGGCAAGATCAGGCGTTTCCGAAAAGTTTTCCGTGGATGGCGGAGTCTGATTTTTGGTTGTCTCAGACTGCGGTATTCACTGAGCAGGTTAAGCTGTTGCAGGAACCTCCTCTACAGCTAATGCCAATGTATTGATTTTTAACACAATGGAGAGTTTGGTTTTATGAAAAAGATATGGTTGGCACTGGTGGGTATGGTGATGGCATTCAGCGCCTCAGCTGCACAATTTAGCGATGGCACACAGTACGTTACTTTGGACAAACCTGTAACTGGGGAACCGCAGGTCTTGGAGTTCTTCTCCTTCTATTGCCCACACTGCTATCAGTTCGAAATGACTTATCACGTTTCTGATGCAATAAAGAAAGCGCTGCCAGCAGGCACCAAAATGACCAAGTACCACGTTGAGTTCTTGGGGCCGTTGGGCAAACAGCTGACTCAAGCTTGGGCAGTCGCGATGGCATTGGGCGTGGAAGACAAGATTACTCCGTTAATGTTTGAAGCGGTACAGAAAACCCAAACCGTGCAAACACCAGATGACATCCGCAACGTGTTTATCAAGGCAGGTGTGGAAGCTAAGGATTACGATGCCGCATTAAATAGCTTCGTAGTGAAATCTTTGGTGGTTCAGCAAGAGAAAGCGGCTGAAGATCTGCAACTGCGTGGCGTCCCAGCGGTATTTGTTAATGGCAAATACATGGTTAAAAACGATGGCTTAGATACCCGTTCGATAGATACCTATGCGAAGCAATTTGCTGATGTAGTGAAATTCTTGAGCGAAAAGAAATAATCGTTAATTCGTCTAAGAGACGCCGGTTAATCCGGCGTTTTTTTTTAACTGTATTGGCGCTTAAGTTTATCCAACAAACGATCTTTTTCCTGCCATAACGTATTCAGCCATAACTGGAAGCTGCGTTTGAATTGTTTATCGTTGAAGTAGTCCCCGTGTAGGGCTTCATCGATCGGCAACATTTCAACGCGAACTACGATACGCCGTAAACGACCACATAGCATATCCATAAATGGGTGTTGATTATTATCTGGATAGTGCAATGTGACATTTAAAACCTTATCGAACTGGTTACCTAATGTACTTAAGGTAAAGGCAATCCCAGCGGCTTTGGGAGCCAATAAATTACGATAAGGGGAATGGCTTTTGATCTTCTTAGCTTCTGTAAAGCGTGAGCCTTCGACGAAATTGACGATGGTCGTTGGGCGCTGACGGAATTTCTCACAGGAGCGGCGAGTTGTTTCAATATCCTGCCCGCGTTTTTCTGGATGTTTAAGCAAATATCCTCGCGAGTAACGTTTCATAAATGGCATATCCAACGCCCAGCAGGCTAGGCCGACAAAAGGTACCCAAGCGAGCTGCTGCTTGAGGAAATACTTGTTCATGGGTATATGATTACGAAACAGTACGCACAGCACGACAATATCTGACCAGCTTTCATGATTACTGATCAGCAGATACCAATTCTTACGACTTAATCCTTCCAGACCTTCAACATCCCAGCGTAAGCTAAAATTGATGCGTAACAGCAATGCTAGGCTTTGGCACCAGCACCACATGATAAAGTCGGCAAAGGCAGATATACCTCGCCAAACGACAGGAATAGGCAGCAATAGTTTAACGATGCCAGCCAACGTGATGGGAATGGAGCACAGCACCGTCACGATAATGGTCAGCAAAGTAGATAAAATAAAAATAACAGGGGTTAACAATCTTGGCATGGTTATGGGTTAACTAGCTTCGTTGACCTACGCGAATGTGCGTAAAAATATTTTAACAGAAACGATAAAAAGAAAACGCCCGCCAAAAGTAACCATTTTTGAGTTATGGCGATAGCCATTTACTGCGGTTCCGTGCAACTTTCAATTCTTGTGCTAAGGTAATTGAGGCACCGAATTTGATAAATCGTGCGATTAAGATCCTGCGCAAGCTATATCCACAAATCACATAAAAGCCAATAAATACCTTATTGGTGAATGTGGTTTTTTCAACGTTGTGATTTGAATAGGAATTTTATTTAAGCTTATATCTATAAGCAAATTATTATAATTTGCTATTTTTTCTATACACAGAGTTATCCACAGGAAAGATCTTGCGGATCTTCTCGCATAATCACATCATTTTTAACCGTAATGTACTCTAAGGTTCGTCTCTGGCGATTAGCTATGGCATTCTTACGGCTATGTTCGCTCACGAAAAAGAAACACTATGGCTCAGATTGCAGAAAATCCCCTAATCCTGGTTGACGGTTCCTCATACCTTTACCGTGCTTACCATGCTTTCCCACCACTGACTAACTCCGCCGGGGAACCGACGGGGGCGATGTATGGTGTGTTGAATATGCTGCGTAGCTTGCTGCTCCAGTATACGCCGAGCCATGTGGCCGTCGTGTTTGATGCCAAAGGTAAAACCTTCCGTGACGAACTGTTTGCTGAATATAAATCACACCGTCCGCCTATGCCGGACGATCTGCGTGCGCAGATCGAACCTTTGCATCAAATGGTGAAAGCGATGGGCTTGCCGCTGCTGGTGACTCCGGGCGTTGAAGCTGATGATGTGATTGGTACCTTGGCGTTGGCGGCGGAAAAAGCGGGCCATGCGGTGCTGATCAGTACTGGTGATAAAGATATGGCGCAGTTGGTGACGGAGAACGTCACGCTGATCAACACCATGAATAACACGATTCTTGGGCCGCAGGAAGTGTGTGACAAGTACGGTATTCCGCCGGAGCTGATTATCGACTTCCTAGCACTGATGGGCGACTCCTCGGATAACATCCCAGGCGTGCCTGGCGTGGGTGAGAAAACCGCTCAGGCGCTGTTACAGGGTATTGGTGGGTTGGATGCTTTGTATGCCAATTTGGATAACATTGCGACGTTGAGCTTCCGTGGTGCCAAAACTATGGCCGCCAAGTTGGAACAAAACAAAGATGTCGCTTATCTCTCTTACCAGTTGGCTACGATCAAAACCGACGTTGAGTTGGAGTTGGCACCTGCTGAATTGGCCGTATCTGAGCTGGACGTCGATCAACTACAAGTGTTGTTTAAACGCTATGAATTTAAACGCTGGCTGACTGATGTGGAGGCTGGTGTTTGGTTAGAAGGTAAGAAAGGGACGGGTAGCAAGGCTGTGAGCTTCTCCAAGCCCGTTAGCGATGAGCCTAAAGCTACAACAGAGGCCACATTGTCCCAAGACGGTTACGTCACTATTCTGGATGAAAGCACTTTCACCGATTGGTTAGCGCGTTTGAAAAAGGCTGAGGTCTTTGCTTTTGATACTGAAACCGATGGTTTGGATACCCTAACGGCCAATTTGATCGGTTTATCTTTTGCTATTGCTCCAGGCGAAGCCGCGTATTTGCCGGTTGCCCATGATTATCTTGATGCGCCAGCGCAGTTGGATCGTAATTTTGTACTCGAGACATTGAAACCGCTGCTAGAAGATGAAAAAGCGCTGAAAGTTGGTCAAAACCTGAAGTTCGATAAGAGCCTGCTGGCACGTTACAACATCGATTTACGTGGTATTGCGTATGACACCATGCTGGAGTCCTACGTGTTGGACAGTGTGGGCGGTCGCCATGATATGGATAGCCTGTCAGATCGTTATCTCGGCCATAAAACCATTACCTTCGAAGAGATTGCCGGTAAAGGTAAAAATCAGCTGACGTTCAATCAGATTGCCCTTGAGCAAGCTGGGCCTTATGCATCGGAAGATGCGGATGTCACGTTGCAACTGCATTTAGCGATGTGGCCGCAGTTGAAAGAAAGCGCAGATCTGCTGACGGTGTTCAATGAAATTGAAATGCCGCTGTTGCCGGTGTTGTCACATATCGAACGCACCGGGGTGTTGATCGATCCAAACATTTTGTCGACTCACTCACAGGAACTGGCTAAACGACTAAGCGAACTGGAAATTCAGGCGCATGAATTGGCGGAAGAGCCGTTCAACTTGGCGTCGACCAAACAGTTGCAGGCGATCTTGTACGAAAAGCAAAAGTTACCAGTGCTGAAGAAAACTCCTGGTGGAGCACCTTCTACTAACGAAGAGGTGTTAGCAGAGCTGGCTTTGGATTACCCATTACCGAAAGTGATCTTGGAATATCGTGGTTTGGCAAAACTGAAAACCACGTATACCGACAAGCTGCCGTTGATGATCAACCCAGCGAGTGGGCGAGTACATACTTCATATCATCAGGCAGTCACTGCCACTGGGCGTTTATCTTCCAGCGATCCTAACCTGCAAAACATCCCGGTGCGGAATGATGAAGGTCGTCGTATTCGTCAGGCGTTTATCGCCCCTGAGGGCTACCGCATTGTCGCCGCGGACTACTCACAAATTGAGTTGCGCATTATGGCGCATCTGTCGCAGGACGAAGGTCTGTTAGCCGCATTTGCTGCTGGTAAAGATATTCACCGTGCTACTGCCGCCGAAGTATTTGGTTTACCACTGGATAAAGTGACCAATGAACAGCGCCGCAGCGCTAAAGCGATTAACTTTGGTCTGATCTATGGCATGAGCGCTTTTGGTCTGGCACGTCAATTGGGGATCCCGCGTGGCGAAGCACAACGCTATATGGATCTGTATTTTGAGCGCTATCCGGGCGTATTAGATTATATGGAGCGTACTCGCCAACAGGCTGCAGAACAGGGCTACGTCAGTACCTTGGACGGTCGTCGTCTTTACTTGCCGGATGTGCGTTCCAGCAATGGTATACGTCGTAAGGCTGCTGAGCGTGCGGCGATTAACGCCCCGATGCAGGGTACCGCTGCTGACATTATCAAACGCGCGATGATTGAAATGGATGCTTGGCTCCAAGGGCAGGAAAAACCGTTGGTGCGTATGATCATGCAGGTACACGATGAACTAGTGTTTGAGGTTCATGAATCGGTGATTGAAGAGTCCAGCGAACATATCCGTCAATTGATGGAAGGCAGCATGAAACTGGCGGTTCCGCTGAAAGTGGATGTGGGAGTTGGGGCCAACTGGGACGAAGCCCACTAATACTGATTAAGCCACAAAAGTATAACTGGCGATAAGCCAAGCACTTTTGGTAATAAAGCTACATGAAGCGGCGATAGTTTCTCCAATACCGCCGCTTTTTTGCCATTTTACGTGTAAGTAAACTACAAAAAATTCTTTTGCGCTGCGAAAAAATGATGTAGAGTTACAGACGTAGGGTACAGAGGTAAGATGTTCTATCTTTCAGACCTTTTACTTCACGTAATCGGATTTGGCTGAATATTTAGCCGCCCCAGTCATCAGTGACTGGGGCGTTTTTTATTGTAAAAACAAACGGTAGTCATAGGTTCTTCTTATCCAAAAATCTCGATTATTCAGCTTTCACTTCCACCAGTCATGACTTTTTCCTGATATTTTTACCCCATTTACGTCATAACTTTTTCTGATGGTTTATCGTCATAACTGTAATTATGTAACGAAACTGCGCTATTTGCCGAATTGCGGATATAAAAAAGCCGACGCACAGGCATCGGCTATTAAAATCCAGTATGACGTTATTCGCCGGTAAACTCGTCGTCTACTGGCAGCACTTCTGGTGGGATTTCGTTAAACCAAGTATCCAATTTTTGGCTCAATTTATCGACGCCGATTTTCTTAGGTGAAGAGAATGCTTCAACCTGAATATCCCCCATAAATGGCAATACGGCTTCACGCACCATATTAAGCTGCGCTTTACGCGCGCCAGAAGCCAGCTTATCGGCTTTGGTCAACAGCACTAGCACCGGGGTACCAACATCAACAGCCCATTGGATCATCTGTTGGTCGAGATCTTTCAGCGGATGGCGAATATCCATCAACACCACTAGACCTTTCAGGCAGTTACGCATTTGCAGGTATTCACCTAGCGCTCTTTGCCATTTGCGTTTCATTTCTTCCGGCACTTCGGCGTAACCATAACCCGGTAAGTCGACCAAACGGATACCTTCAGTCACTTCGAACAGGTTGATCAATTGGGTACGGCCGGGTGTTTTACTGGTACGCGCCAAGCTTTTCTGGTTGGTCAGGGTGTTTAACGCACTGGATTTTCCGGCATTGGAGCGGCCAGCAAAGGCCACTTCAATACCTTCATCCCCCGGCAGATGGCGAATATCGGGCGCACTGGTGACGAAATGGGTCACATGATAATTGTATTTCTTGGTGGTCAAAATTTTCGTCTCCGTGGGGATGGCTTACTACTGGCTGGCGATTATAACTGCATCAGCAGTAAAAATGGTGGGTTTCTCGGCTTTTAGAAAAAATGAGAGAGGGAAAACGGGATGTGCCGTGTGAGAGATCTGCCATTCGAACAGTGGGTAATCTCGCTTTATTCGAAAGTGATAATTATTCTTTTTGTTTATAAATAAATAGTTAGGTTTTTAAGAACGAAAGTTTTGTTGTGAGATGCTGTGAGGTACCTTGAGCGCAGCCGAGAAACGAGTAAATTAAGCAGCACGCAGGAAGCGAAGGAATCAGGAACATTCGGGAAGGGTGATAAATCTCAAGGAACGCACGGGATGTGCAATGAGTACCAGGATGACCGTCGATGGAATTGATTTCGCCCGTACAGGATCGTTCGGGCAGGCTAGGATAGCAAATTTAGCATTGGGATGCTCGCGGGATGCGCACTCGGGAAGAGTGGAAAGATAAGGATAATAGCAAGGACGATTTTTTCTTTCAGGATGAAAGAGTTATTAGCAGGGAAAGCACTTTAGGCAAATGGAAAAACCGGGATGTTGAATGTGCGCATGGAGTGCGAAGTAGGAATATCCTTCGATTGAAGGTGAAAATAAGGCGGCGGGTTTAACCTGCCGCCTTTTTTCTTTGTCTGCTTTCTGCTAGATTTCGCCGCAATTCTATACTGAATTGATACCTTTCAAGAGCAAATGCCATGAACCAGCCATCTAAAGCGCCTCGCAGCAAAGCGGCGACGTCAAAAAACAAAAAGAAAAGCCGTGTTGAACTTGATATGGAAGCTCGCGAGCGTAAGCGTCTGAAAAAACGCCGTGGTCATGCTTCCGGTTCCCGTGTGCAGGCGGACGGAGGCAATCAGAAAAGTAAAGCGGATGCACAGCCGAAAGATCCTCGTATCGGCAGCAAAGTGCCGGTAGCGCTGGTGGTTGATGGTAAAGCCAAGGCCAAACCGCAACCTAAACCCAAAGCTGAAGCTAAACCACGTTTGTCGCCAGAAGAAGAACTGGCCAAGTTGGAAAATGACGAGCGTCTGGACGCGTTGTTGGATCGTATCGATGATGGCGAAGCTTTGAGCGCAGAAGATCAAGCGTATGTGGATAAGATTCTGGATCGCATCGATGTCTTGATGGAAGAACTGGGTATTGAACTGGGTGACGACGAAGACGATGAAGAAAAACCAGAAGACATCCTGAAACTGCTGAAAGGCGGTAACCCGAAAGACGTATTTTAATTCGTCATGTGGCCGATCCTAGCAATAGCCCTACTATTGACGTGTTATCTGCTGTGGTTATTCGTTAAACTATGGCGGCTGTCGAAGCGCAAATCGCGCTTTCGCAGCGCTTCCGTGGCCAGACAGCGTAAACAACTGCCCATTTCCCGGCCCGGTAAGAAAAAATAGTGGAGTGAGCAAGCATGTCAGAACAGGCAATTGTCTGGGATTTGGCCCTGATCCAAAAATATAACTATTCTGGGCCGCGTTATACTTCATATCCGACGGCGCTGGAATTTAACCAAAGTTATGACGACGCGGCGTTTCAACGCGCCGCTGCTCGCTACTCTGAGCGCCCACTGTCGTTGTACGTCCATATCCCTTTCTGCCATAAGCTGTGTTACTTCTGCGGTTGTAACAAGCTAGTGACGCGCCAGACGCACAAGGCTGACGAATACCTGAACGTGCTGGAACAGGAGATCGCCGCACGTGCGCCGCTGTTTGCCGGGCGTAAAGTCAGCCAACTTCATTGGGGCGGTGGTACACCCACTTACCTTGATAAAGCACAAATTAGTCGATTAGTGGCGATGCTACGTCAGCATTTTGATTTCCAATCAGAACTTGAAATGTCGATCGAAGTTGATCCGCGTGAAATTGAGCTGAATGTACTCGATCATTTACGCGCTGAAGGTTTCAACCGCCTGAGTATGGGCGTTCAGGACTTCAATAAGGAAGTTCAGCGCTTGGTCAACCGCGAGCAGGATGAAGAGTTTATCTTTGCCCTGATCGCACGCGCCAAGACGTTAGGTTTCAACTCGACCAATATTGACCTGATCTACGGCTTGCCGAAGCAAACGCCAGAGAGTTTCGCTTTCACTTTGCAACGGGTGGCGGAACTGGCACCGGATCGCCTGAGCGTGTTCAACTATGCGCATTTGCCGAGTCTGTTTGCTGCTCAACGTAAAATCAAAGATGCGGATCTACCGAACGCCCAGCAAAAGCTGGATATTCTGCAACAGACCATCGCTTCACTGACCAAATCTGGTTATCAGTTTATTGGTATGGATCACTTTGCTCGCCCGGACGATGAACTGGCGGTGGCACAGCGCGAAGGCAAATTGCATCGCAATTTTCAGGGTTACACCACGCAAGGTGATAGCGATCTGTTGGGCTTAGGTGTTTCTGCTATCAGCATGTTGGGCGACAGCTACGCGCAAAACCAGAAAGAGCTGAAGCTGTATTACAGCGAAGTGGCTGAGCGCGGCAATGCACTATGGCGTGGATTGGCATTGAGTAAAGATGATTGCTTGCGTCGTGACGTGATTAAGACGCTGATCTGTAATTTCCAACTGGATTACGCGCCGATCGAGCAACAATACGGTATCGATTTTGCTGATTACTTCGCTGAAGACTTGACGCTGTTGGCACCGTTTGAACGTGATGGGCTGGTGGAGCGTGACTCACAAGGCATTCGCGTCACACCTCGCGGTCGTTTGTTGATCCGTAATATCTGCATGAGCTTTGACGTTTATCTGCGTCAACAGGCTCGTCAGCAGCAATTCTCACGCGTGATCTAAAAAATGGCAGCCGCAAAAGGGCTGCCATCTTCATCTACTCCATTCCTAATTCTTTCAGTTTACGCGTTAGGGTATTGCGTCCCCAACCCAGTAAACGGGCGGCTTCCTGCTTGTGCCCTTGAGTATGACGTAGCGCGGTGGTGAGTAACGTGCGCTCCATTTCCGGCTGGGCTTCTGACAGCAAATCCTGATGACCGGAACGTAGCGCACGCTCGGCCCACTGTGCTAACAGCGTCGCCCAACTGTCTGACATGCCGTGGCTACTGGTTTCTGGCGATACGGTTTCAAACAACTCACTCGGCAGATCCTGAATCAGCACCTCTTGCCCGGCGGCCATCACTGTTAACCAACGGCAAGTGTTTTCCAACTGGCGCACGTTACCCGGCCAAGATAAACGGGTCAGGGCGGTTTCCGTATCCAGGTGCAGATTTTTAGCTTCGACGCCCAACTCTTTGGCGGCGATTTGCAAGAAGTAACGCGCTAAACGCGGGATATCTTCGCGGCGCTCGCGTAATGGTGGCAGATGCACGCGGATGACGTTCAAACGGTGGAATAAATCCTCACGGAATTTTCCCTCTTGTACGCGCAATTCCAGGTTTTGGTGGGTCGCCGCAATAATGCGTACGTCCACTTTCACCGGCGCATACCCCCCGACGCGGTAAAACTGACCGTCGGCCAATACGCGCAACAGACGAGTTTGGACATCCAGCGGCATATCGCCGATTTCATCCAAAAACAGCGTACCGCCATCGGCTTGTTCAAAACGCCCTTGGCGGATTTGATTCGCGCCGGTAAATGCCCCTTTTTCATGACCAAACAACTCTGATTCGATCAGATCTTTGGGAATGGCCGCCATATTCAGCGCGATAAACGGTGATTTGGCGCGTGGGCTGTGGCGATGCAACGCATGAGCCACCAATTCTTTACCCGTACCAGATTCGCCATTAATCAGAACACTGATTGATGAACGTGACAGGCGGCCGATGATGCGAAATACATCCTGCATCGCCGGGGCTTCGCCGATAATATCCGCCACCGGATCGTTGGCCGGTTGGCTGCGCGCCGGTTGCTGTTGTTCCTGATAGTGACTGATGGCGCGTTCAACCAACGCGACGGCTTCATCAATATCAAACGGCTTGGGCAGATAATCGAAAGCGCCTTGCTGATAGGCGCTGACTGCGGCATCTAAATCGGAATGCGCAGTCATGATAATTACTGGTAGCATCGGGTGACGCTGTTTAATCTTTTGCAACAGCGCTAAGCCGTCCATACCCGGCATGCGGATATCCGACAGCAACACATCGGGAGTTTGTGTTGCGAGTTGCTCAAGCACTTCGTGGCCGCTTTCGAAGGTGGTACAGCTCACGCCTGCTCCTGTGAGCGCACGTTCAAGCACCCAGCGGATGGAGCTATCGTCATCGACGATCCAGGCTATCCCTCGTTGCATAGAAAACCTCACTGACGAATGGGCAGGTAAACCGAGAATTCGGTGTGCCCTGGCCAACTGTTAAATTCAATTTTTCCGCAATGCTGATCAATCAGATTACGAGCGATGGATAACCCCAAACCGGTACCGCCTTCGCGACCGCTGACCATTGGGTAGAACAGGGTATCTTGCAGTTGTGCCGGTATGCCTGGGCCGTCATCTTCAATATCGATACGTGCCGCCAAGCGGTAACGGGAACCGTGCAGCGTGATCTGAAAAGCAGTACGGGTGCGCAGCGTGATAGTGCCACCGGATTCACCCAATGCCTGTAGTGCATTGCGGGTGATGTTGAGCAGTATTTGTTCAATTTGGTCTGGATCGTGAGCGAATTCCGGCAGACTAGGATCGTAATCGCGCACCAGTATCACGTTGTCGGGCTTTTCCAGTGATACCAACTGACATACCCGCTCCACCACTTGATGAATGCTTTGGGTAATGCGTTGGCCGGGGCGCTGTGGCCCCAATAGGCGATCGACCAGATTCCGCAGACGGTCAGCCTGTTCGATAATCACCTTGGTGTATTCGGTCAATGAGGGATCGGGCAAGGCTTTTGCTAAGAGCTGTGCCGCACCACGCAAGCCACCGAGCGGATTTTTGATCTCATGCGCCAGACCGCGAACCAGATCGCGGGCGGCAATTTGTTGCGAATGCTGTAGCTGTTCCTGACTCAAGCGGCGCTGGTTGTCCATCGGTGCCAGTTCCATCAGGATGTAACCATCTGGCTGCGCTTGAGCCGTCAGGGAAAGAATATGTGCGTGCCCGTCGACCACCAGTGTCACTTCATTATCGGTAAAGCCTTGGCCAACGCGCAGACTTTCGCGCATCAGTTCGATATTCAGCGAAAAATAACCGAGCAAATCGGGTAAAGGTGTACCGAAAAGTTTACGTGAACTCTGCGCCAACAATTGCTGAGCGGCCGGATTAGCGTAATGAATCGCGAGTGAATCATCCAACAGTAAGACACTGTTGATGAGAGAATTGAGGATCTGCCCAGCGTCGGGCAGCTTATCAGTTGCCATACAGCAGACTCCTGCACCTTTTTAGTGCATCTATCCTACCCCATCGCAGAGCGTCGCGAAATGGCAGTGTTTGCAGAAAATACGGTGGAGAAAAAAACCCATCCGAAGATGGGCAGAAAGTTTCCACGGCAACAAAAAATCGACAACTAAAACTCATTGCACTGCGCCACTGCCACGCAAGTCAGCGGCGCAGGTAAAGCTTAAACTCGGTATTTTAAACGCTGTAATACAGTTCGAATTCAACTGGATGCGGAGTCATGCGCACGCGATCCATTTCTTCTTTACGCAGTTCGATGTAAGCATCGATAGCGTCGTCGGTGAACACGCCACCACGGGTCAGGAACTCGCGGTCTTCGTTCAGTGCCGCCATTGCTTCGTCCAGAGAGCCCGCTACTTTTGGAATCTCAGCTTCTTCTTCCGGTGGCAAGTCGTACAGGTTTTTGTCCATTGCATCGCCAGGGTGGATCTTGTTGATCACGCCGTCCAGACCTGCCATCAGCAATGCAGCGAAGCACAGGTATGGGTTAGCGGCTGGATCTGGGAAGCGCGCTTCAATACGACGTGCTTTCGGGCTAGCCACCACTGGGATACGGATAGAAGCAGAACGGTTACGGGCAGAATAAGCCAACATCACTGGCGCTTCATAACCTGGAACCAAACGCTTATATGAGTTAGTGGTTGGGTTAGCCAAGGCGTTGATGGCTTTCGCGTGCTTGATGATGCCGCCGATGTAGAACAGTGCGATATCAGATAGACCGCCGTATTTATCACCTGCGAACAGGTTCACACCGTTTTTAGACAGTGACATATGGCAGTGCATGCCGGAACCGTTATCACCGAACATAGGTTTCGGCATAAAGGTCGCCGTTTTGCCAAACGCGTGAGCCACGTTGTGCACCACGTATTTGTAAATTTGGATTTCGTCAGCTTTCTTGGTCATGGTATTGAAGCGGGTTGCCACTTCGTTCTGACCTGCTGTTGCCACTTCGTGGTGGTGAGCCTCAACCACCAGACCCATTTCTTCCATGGTCAGACACATGGTTGAACGGATGTCTTGTGAAGAATCGACCGGGGGAACTGGGAAGTAACCGCCTTTAACTGCTGGGCGGTGGCCTTTGTTGCCGCCTTCCATTTTAGTGGTGGAGTTCCATGCGCCTTCGATATCGTCGATAGCGACCATCGAGCCGCGGATGCTGCTGCCGAAACGAATATCGTCGAACAGGAAGAATTCAGGTTCTGGCCCAAACAGCACGGTGTCGGCAATGCCAGACGAGCGCAGGAAATCTTCTGCACGCTTGGAGATAGAACGCGGATCGCGGTCGTAGCCTTGCATGGTGCCGGGTTCGAGGATATCGCAACGAATGATCAGGGTAGACTCTTCGAAGAACGGGTCCAGAACCGCAGTGCTCGCGTCTGGCATCAGGACCATATCGGATTCGTTAATGCCTTTCCAGCCGCCGATTGAGGAGCCGTCAAACATTTTACCTTCTTCGAAGAAGTCGGCGTTTACCTGATGAGCAGGGATTGTGACGTGTTGTTCTTTACCCTTGGTGTCAGTGAAACGCAGGTCTACGAATTTCACTTCATGCTCATTCAGCATCGTCAAAACGTGTTCAGCGGACATACTTAACTCTCCCGGATTTATACATTGTCGTCGTGGAACGAATCTCGATTGGGACTTGGCTTTATCGGGTCTTAAAAAGACTTTATTCACCTTAAATTGATTAAAGCGAAAACCATGCCAACTTTACAAAATGTGTTTTATTGCCATTATGCGTGGGTTTTATACAACCCTAGTATGCACCATTAGCGATGCATTGCACCTTGATGGTGCAATTAGTGAGTGATGGGGCACTGCAATGGTGCAAAATTGCACCAACTGTGGTTTTTTGCACCGTGAAAGGGATCACAAACTAACCTGTGTGCAGTTGTTTATAAGAGATGACTGTGATCTTGTTTAGTCCCTCGCTTAATACGTGTACAATAGCGCGCTATTTCTAATGCCTGAGGCAAAGCTGTGATCGAAAATTTGCGTAACATCGCCATTATTGCCCACGTTGACCATGGTAAAACCACCCTGGTTGATAAGTTGCTGCAACAATCCGGTACCTTCGGAGAGCGTGCGGAAACCACCGAGCGCGTAATGGACTCCAACGATTTGGAGAAAGAGCGTGGGATTACCATCCTCGCCAAAAACACCGCCATTAACTGGAAAGACTACCGCATCAACATCGTGGACACCCCAGGACACGCCGACTTCGGCGGCGAAGTTGAACGTGTAATGTCTATGGTCGATTCCGTATTGCTGGTTGTCGACGCAATGGACGGCCCGATGCCTCAGACCCGTTTCGTGACCAAAAAAGCGTTTGCTAACGGTCTGAAACCTATCGTGGTTATCAACAAGGTTGACCGTCCGGGCGCACGCCCTGACTGGGTTGTTGATCAGGTGTTTGACCTGTTCGTTAACCTGAACGCGACTGACGAGCAACTCGACTTCCCAATCATCTATGCATCTGCATTGATGGGTATCGCGGGTAACGACCACTCTGATATGCAGGAAGACATGACTCCTCTGTATCAAGCGATCGTTGATCACGTCTCACCTCCACAGGTTGAGATGGACGCTCCGTTCCAAATGCAGATCTCTCAGTTGGACTACAACAACTACGTGGGTGTTATCGGCATCGGCCGTATCAAACGTGGTCAGGTCAAGCCTAACCAGCAAGTGACCATCGTAGACAGCGAAGGGAAAAAACGTAACGGTAAAGTCGGTAAGGTTCTGACCCACATGGGTCTGGAGCGTATCGAAGCGACCGTAGCCGAAGCTGGCGACATCATCGCTATCACCGGTTTGGGCGAGCTGAACATCTCTGACACCATCTGTGACGTTTCTGCGGTGGAAGCACTGCCAGCACTGTCTGTTGATGAGCCAACCGTGAGCATGTTCTTTAACGTCAACACCTCGCCGTTCTGTGGTAAAGAAGGTAAGTACGTGACTTCTCGCCAGATCCTTGAGCGTCTGAACAAGGAATTGGTCCACAACGTGGCACTGCGCGTTGAAGAAACTGAAGACGCTGATGCGTTCCGTGTTTCTGGTCGTGGCGAACTGCACCTGTCTGTTCTGATCGAAAATATGCGTCGTGAAGGTTTCGAGCTGGCGGTTTCCCGTCCGAAAGTTATCTTCCGTGAAATCGATGGCCGTAAGCAAGAGCCGTTCGAAAACGTGACCTTGGATATCGAAGAGCAGCATCAAGGTTCTGTGATGCAAGCGATGGGTGAGCGTAAAGCTGACCTGAAAAACATGGATCCAGATGGTAAAGGCCGTGTGCGCCTTGACTACGTGATCCCAAGCCGTGGCCTGATCGGTTTCCGTAACGAATTCATGACCATGACTTCTGGTACCGGTTTGCTGTACTCCACCTTCAGCCACTACGACGATGTGCGTCCAGGCGAAGTGGGTCAACGTCAAAACGGTGTATTGATCTCTAACGGTCAAGGTAAAGCGGTAGCGTTCGCGCTGTTCGGTTTGCAAGATCGCGGTAAGTTGTTCTTGGGTCACGGCGCAGAAGTGTATGAAGGCCAAATCATCGGTATTCACTCACGTTCTAACGACCTGACTGTGAACTGCTTGACCGGTAAGAAGCTGACCAACATGCGTGCTTCTGGTACTGACGAAGCCACTACTCTGGTTCCCGCTATCAAGATGACTCTGGAGCAAGCTCTGGAATTCATCGATGATGACGAACTGGTAGAAGTCACGCCAACCTCGATCCGTATCCGTAAGCGTCACCTGACGGAAAACGATCGTAAACGTGCGAGCCGTGGTCCTAAAGAAGCTTAATTGCTGATTTAGTTCCGATGCTTAGGGCGCTTAAGGGCGCCCTGAGTTTTTTCCTCTGCTTTTCCCCCTTTCTGCGGCGCGCTGTGCGCTTTTCAATTCGCTCTCTGTTCAGCCCAAACTTTTCCCGCTACAGTGAAATCTCACCGGCCCATCAGGAGAGGACTATGCTGTATATCTTTGATTTAGGTAATGTGATCGTCGATATCGACTTCAAGCGTGTACTGGGTGTATGGAGCAATTTAAGTGGTACACCATTGGCGGTGTTATCAGAGCGTTTTACCATGGGAGAGGTGTTCCAGCAGCATGAGCGCGGTGAAGTCAGTGACGAAGAGTTTGCTGAGAAACTGTGTCATGAAATGGGGGTTGGCCTCAGTTTTGAGCAATTTGCCGAAGGTTGGCAGGCGGTGTTCGTCGCTCTGCGCCCGGAAGTGATCGATATCATGCGGCGCTTGCGTGAAGAAGGCCACCGCGTAGTCGTGCTGTCTAACACCAACCGCTTGCACACCAATTACTGGCCGAAACATTACCCAGAAGTCGAAGCGGTCGCCGATCAACTGTATTTGTCGCAAGATCTTGGCATGCGTAAACCGGATGCCAACATCTATCAACATGTGCTGAAAGCAGAGAATTTCCCGGCCGATCAGGCGGTATTCTTTGATGATGTTGAGGCAAATATCGCTGCCGCTCGCGCGCTGGGTATTACTGCCGTACATGTGACAGACCGAGATACCGTGCCAAGGTATTTCACCCAATAATCGGTGTGAATCACTATGTCGTTTTTTCATCGCGTGGCTAAGCCGAGCTTGAGTTTTTCTCGGCTACTGGTTAAACGCATCGAAAGTGATGGTCTGACCGTCTTGGCAGGCCATCTGGCCTTTATTTCACTGCTTTCTTTAGTGCCGCTGATTACCGTGGTATTCGCGTTGTTTGCCGTGTTTCCGATGTTTGCTGACGTGAGCGTACAGTTGAAGAGTTTTATCTATTCCAACTTTATGCCCGCGACGGGCTCGGTGATCCAAGGCTATCTGGAGCAGTTTGTCGCCAACTCCAACAAGATGACCGCCGTGGGTATCTGCGGGTTGATCGTCACCGCATTGTTGCTGATTTCCTCGGTGGATAGCGTGCTGAACACTATCTGGCGCAGCGAAAACAAACGCTCATTAGTGTTTTCCTTTGCTGTGTACTGGATGGTGTTGACGTTGGGGCCGTTGCTGGTGGGGGCTAGCATGGCGATCAGTTCTTACCTGCTTTCTCTCAACTGGCTGGCAGAAACTGGCGTGCACAGTTTGGTCGATCAAGTACTACGCATTTTTCCGCTGCTGCTGTCGTGGATCTCGTTCTGGTTGTTGTACTGCGTAGTGCCAACCGTACGTGTACCCGCCAAGGATGCGTTGATTGGGGCGCTGGTAGCGGGGGTATTGTTCGAATTGGGTAAGAAAGGTTTTGCTCTGTATGTGACGCTGTTTCCGTCGTATCAATTGATTTACGGCGTACTGGCGGTGATCCCCATTTTATTTCTATGGGTCTATTGGAGCTGGTGTATCGTGTTACTCGGCGCTGAAATTACCGTCACGTTAGGGGAATATCGTCAGATACGGATAGATAAACTGGAGCAAAAAGGGCAGTTATGATTGCATTGATTCAACGTGTGTTAAACGCCAGCGTGACCGTAGAAGGCGAAACGGTAGGCAAAATTGGCCCAGGTTTGTTAGTGTTGTTGGGCGTTGGGCAAGACGATAACGAGCAGAAAGCTGAGCGTTTGTGTGAGCGAGTCTTGGGTTATCGCATCTTTAGCGATGAGAACGGCAAGATGAACCTCAATGTGCAGCAGGCGGGGGGAAGTGTGTTGGTGGTGTCGCAATTTACCTTGGTTGCCGATACCCAAAAAGGTATGCGCCCCAGCTTCTCGCGTGGAGCGGAACCCCAAGAGGCCGATCGGTTATACCAATACTTTGTCGGTCAGTGCCGCGAACGTGGCATCGAAACCCAAACCGGAGAATTTGCCGCAGATATGCAAGTGGCATTAGTTAATGATGGGCCGGTGACGTTCTGGCTCGAAGTTTAGGGATCATCCAATAAGCTATTAACCCATCACGCCTATTGAATGATTCTGAGTGAATGAAAACACAAAGAGAAGGCGTCTATGTATCACCTACGAGTACCCGTAACAGAGCAAGAACTGAAGGATTATTACCAGTTTCGCTGGGAAATGCTGCGTAAGCCGCTGCACCAGCCAGTGGGTTCGGAAAAGGATGCTTATGACGCCATGGCTCATCACCAAATGGTGGTGGATGAGCACGGCAAAATCGTCGCCATTGGGCGGCTGTATATTAATGCTGACAATGAAGCGGCGATCCGCTTTATGGCGGTCGATCCCGCGGTTCAGGACAAAGGTCTGGGTACGCTGGTGGCGATGACGCTGGAATCGGTCGCGCGTCAGGAAGGGGTAAAACGCGTGGTGTGTAGCGCGCGGGAAGATGCAGTGGCGTTTTTCGCTAAACTTGGGTTTGTTAATCAAGGCGAAATCACTGTGCCGCAAACCACGCCAATTCGCCATTTCCTGATGATTAAACCGGTTGCGACGCTGGATGATATTTTGCATCGCCCAGATTGGTGTGGACAGTTACAGCAGGCGTGGTACGAGCATATTCCCTTGAGCGAAAAGATGGGCGTACGCATCAGCCAATATACTGGTCAGCGTTTTGTGACCACCATGCCGGAGATTGGCAACCAGAATCCGCACCATACGCTGTTTGCCGGTAGCCTGTTTTCACTGGCGACGCTCACCGCTTGGGGGTTGATCTGGCTGCTGCTGCGTGAACGTCATTTGGGTGGCACCATTATTCTGGCGGATGCGCATATCCGCTATAGCAAACCGATCACCGGTCGCCCACGAGCGGTAGCGGATCTTGGTTCATTGAGTGGCGATCTGGCTCGTTTGGCGCGTGGTCGTCGGGCGCGGGTGCAGGCGGAAGTGCATCTGTTTGGCGATGATGATCGGGGTGCGGTGTTTGAAGGCACTTACATGGTGCTGCCAGCCGAACCTGATGTTCCTTTGGATAAAGGTGGCTGCGAAGCACTGGAAGAGTAAGAGTTTGGCCCCTTAAGACAGGGGCCAAACTTTTTATGGCAACTGTTGACTGACCGTTTGCCCATCTTTAGTTGTCGCTTGCAGATTACCTTGTAACGAAGCCTTAAACGGCCCATCACTATTGAGTAATCCTTTCAACTGCAATTGCAGATTACCATCACCTTCTAATGGCACTGGTTGCCAACCCCACTGCTGCAAGGTGTTGAGTGGCACAGAGCGCCCCTCCATCGTCAAAGTAAATGGCTTCCCCGAGAGCTGGCTGATAGTGGCTTTAGCATCCAACAGACCATCTGGCATAAAGGCGCTGAGATCGGTCACTGTAATTTGTTGATTGTTGGCTTCGAGCGCTAGCGATGGGCGACGCACATCAATCTTGTTAAAGGTGGCATCGCTGCCGTTCAGATTCAACGTTCCGGACCAAATCCCCCACTGATGTTCATGTGCCAACAGCAAATTGCTGCCGTAACCATCCAGCGCGGTGATCTGGAACGGGAAGGTCGGATTGATATCGATAATCAGGTTGCGGTTAGTGGTCAACTTGTTGACATAGACTTCCGACAGCCAGTTCGGCAAGGGTTGCAACCATAACTCACGCCAGTCGCTGGGCAAGGTATATTCCAATGCGGCGATAGCCACTTCATCCAATTGCAGACGCTTAGTGGTGCGTAACCAATTGCCGGAAGTGCGCAGCAACCCACCTTCCCAGCGGGTGGTGAATTGTTGGATAGCGATACCCGCAGGGGAGAGTTGCATATTCATGATCGGATCGTTCAGGTGGAAGCTGCCGTTAATCATGTCGCTGGCGTTGATATTCAACGAACCGTCTTGGCTGCTCCAATCACCTTGGGTAAAAGTGACGTTCTGCAACGACAGATCGAGATCGTTAAATGCCCAGGCTTTACCCTCCAGTTTTGCATCCAGCAAATCAAAACGTTTGAGCGTAATCGGTGGCAGGGCGGTAAAGCGTTGCCAAAACTGTTTTAACGTCAATGGTGTTTGCAAGCGAACGTTGCTCAGACGCAGGCGCTCGACCAACCAACTGCCATCAGCGGCACGGGTCGCCATTCCGGTGAGATCACCTTGCGCCAGATTGGCACCAAAGTCATTGAGCAATAATTGGTTCTGTTTGACTTCACCCTGCACTAACACCTGAGAGGCAGGGATGCCGTTCAACGTCATCGAACCGGCACTGAATTGGAATTGGTTGTTTTCTCCCAACAGATGACCCGCTTTGGGTTGCCACGGCGTAATACCTGCATTCACTTTTTGCGCATTTAGTTGCCAAGTAGCGTCATTGGATTGCAGCGCCATATTGCTCAATTGCAATACATCGGCTTGTACCGGTAATGCGGCGGCTTGCGGCTGAATGTTCAACGTACCGTCACGCAGGGTGACGCTCTGGAAGTAACGAGGTGAGGTGATTTGACGCAGGCTTAAGCCGAGATCAACCTGTTTGGCTGTCAGCGCCTGCGGTTGGTTAGCTTTGGTCAGCGTGACGTCTTCCAGGCTGATTTGCCCGGGTTGACTCCAGGAGTGTGAGATTTTGGCTACCGAGACACGATATTCACTGTTATCGCTGATCCAACTACTCAACCAACCCGCCGCCCAACGAGTTTGCCCCACGAAGTACAATGCCACTAAGGCAATCAGTACCAACAGCAACAATTTTCCGAGAAATTTCATCGCCTAAATCCATACCGGCTAAAAAAGATACCTTGTTATGCCGCAATTAGCCGCTTAGCTCAAGGGCAATAGCCTGAAAGCTAATTAAAAATCAATAGATGCCAAAGACAACACTTAGCCCATCATTTGCGTATCAGAGCGGTGAGGCAGGTGTCTAAAAAAGATGAATTATTCTATTATTTTTGTTTTTATTTTCATTTAAATCAATTTGTTAATTTTAATTTTTGCGGTTGGGAACCTGTGATAAATCCTGATTGTGGTAAAGCGAAAACTCAGATGTAAAGTTCTCCCGATCAAAACATCATTAATTAGGAGAAACACAATGTCTGACAATATTAATGTTATTTTTCATGCGAAATGGAAAAGTGGTAGCGGTAGCTGGTCGGGTAATCTTGAAATCCAGATGACCAATAACAGCGGCGCTACGCTGACCAACCCAGAAATCAAAATTCAACTTGGGCAGCATTTTACTGCCTCCCAAAACACCGGATTCACCTTTACTCAACAAGGCGATGTTCTGACCGGTCATCTGGCACCTTATATGGCGAATGTTGCCAATGGCGCTACCGTGACTTTTGTCATTGGTGCCAGCTTCCCTAAAGGCGGCAATAAAAACGTATTGCCAGTGGCGTATTGGGTGAATGGTAAAAATGCCATCAATGGCGATAGCAACCCCGATGTCACTGCACCAAGCGTACCAACAGGGTTGAAATCCCTGAGCGTTACCGCAAGCAGTATTTCATTGAGCTGGAATGCTTCAACCGACGATACCGGTGTTGATCACTACGTGGTGTCTTATCAAGCTGCGGGTGTGGTAGTGAAAACACAAAACGCCGCCAGTACCAGTGCGACATTGAACAACCTGCTGGCCGCAACTGCCTACAGCATTTCAGTGGTGGCGGTGGATGCTGCAGGTAATACTTCCGCAGCTTCTGCGGCAATTACGGTGACCACCGAACAGGCGATTATCGATACCGTTGCCCCAACGGTGCCTGCCGGTTTGAAAATCAGTAATGTGACCGATTCTTCCCTGGCTTTGGCTTGGAACGCATCGACAGATAACGTCGCCGTTGTCGGTTATAAAGTGAAATATACGCCAGCGGGCGGAACCAGTAAGACGTTGGATGTGACCACCACGGCCTGCACTCTGAGCGGTTTGGTCGCCAATACCGAATACAGCTGCTGTGTTGCTGCCTATGATGCCAGCAACAATCTTTCTGCTTATTCAGCGGCAGTGACAGTGAAAACATTGCTACCGGTGGTCACCACCACCAGCTTTGCACCTTATGTTGATGTGACAATCAACGCTGATTGGAACACTAACCCACCTAAAATCAACACCAAATATGTGACCGATGCGTTAGGTCTGGGTGTGAAGAAATTCCATCTGGCCTTCTTGGTACAGGATAAAGCCAGTAAGCAGTTGGTCTGGGGTAACTCTTACTTCCCTTATAATTCGATTAAACCGATCAGTGATCAAATTAATCAGGCGGGTGGCGAAGTGATTGCGGCATTTGGTGGTGCGAGCGGCACCGATCCTTCAGTGTCATCCACTCAGGCTGAACTGACCGCCATCTATCTGGGTCTGAAAAAAGATTTCGGGGTTAAGCACATCGATTTCGATTTTGAAACGGTGGGTTTGTACAACTATAAAGTGGCTTTCCCAGCGGCGTTGGATGCACAAAAACAAGACTCTGAACTGTGGTTTAGCCTGACTCTGCCAGTGATGACCAGCGGGCTGACCTCGGAAGGTATTGCGATGATCACCTATGCCAAACAGATTGGGTTAGCACTGAATGTGCAGATTATGGCAATGGACTACGGCCCATCAGGTATCGATATGGGGGATGCGGCAGTGAGTGCTATCGAAGGCACCAAAACCAATCTGGCCAAGATCTACCCTGAGAAATCAGCCGCCGATCTGTACAAAATCATCGGGGTGATCCCAATGATTGGTCAGAATGATGTCGCGGGTGAAATGTTCACCTTCCAGGATGCGACCCAAACTGCGCAGTATGCAAAACAAAAAGGTCTGAACCTGGTTTCTATGTGGTCACTGGTTCGTGATTTCCCTGGTATGGGCGATCTGGCAACCTGTACTCAGAATCCGGCACAAACCAAGGATTATGAATACACCACTACCTTCCTAAACGCGTTGAAATAAGTGGTTAATCAGGGGATGCCGCTGACACCCTCTCGGCGCCCCCTGATTATATAAGTCCGGATTTTTACTCTTTTTCCTGCGGGAACATTAGGTTAAGTACGATGGCAGTGATACCACCGGCGGCGATACCGGAGGAAAGCAGCGTTTTCAGCCAGTCAGGGGCAAATTGCAGAATCAACGGCTGCTGGGAAACACCCATCCCGACCGCCAGTGACAGCGCCATAATCATGATCGCCCGGCGGTTCAGTTTCTCGCGTGAGACAATACGCACGCCAGAAGCGGCAATGGTGCCGAACATCACCAGAGTCGCGCCACCCAGAACGGGTTCAGGGATATGTTGCACAAAACCCGCTACCGCCGGGAATAACCCCAGTACGATCAGCATCAGCGCGATGACAAACCCAACATAACGACTGGCGACACCGGTCAATTGGATCACGCCGTTGTTTTGACCAAAACAAGAGTTCGGGAAGGTGTTGAATACCGCCGATAGCATTGAATTCAAACCGTTAGCTAGCACGCCACCTTTTAAGCGCTTCATATAGAGTGGGCCACTGACGGGTTGTTCTGAAACGTCAGAGGTTGCCGTGATATCGCCAATGGTTTCTAACGACGTGACCATAAAGATCAGCATTAATGGCAGCAGTAGGTTCCAGTCGAAGCCCAAACCATAATACAGCGGTGTCGGGATGGTGATTGTCGCCGTATTGGTGACAGGTTGGCTTTCTGGCAGCATCTCCAACGCCCAAGCCAACAGGTAGCCTACTGCCATGGCGATCACCAATGAAGCGACGCGTAGGTACGGGTTACGCTGGCGGTTAAGCAGAATAATCACCAGCAGCACAGCACCTGCCAGCATCAGGTTTTTAGGAGCACCGAAGCTGTGATCGTTCATCGCCGCATAGCCGCCACCGATAGAGGTTAAACCCACCTGAATCAGCGACAGACCAATAATCATCACCACAATACCGGACACCAGCGGAGTGATGATGCGTCGTGCCAAATGCAACACGCGTGACAGCAAAATCTCGGTGCAGGAAGCCACCATCAAGGTGCCGAACAGCGCCGCCATCATGGTGGGCACATCGGCGCCACCGTTTTTCAGCGCTAATCCACCCATGATCAACGGGGAAACAAAGTTAAAACTGGTGCCCTGAATTGACAGTAATCCTGACCCCACAGGCCCCCAAGTTTTGATTTGCAAAATGGAAGCCAGACCGGAAGCAAACAGCGACATACTGATGATATGTTGCGTATCCTGCGCGGGCAGCCCTAATGCCTGACAAATCAACAACGCCGGGGTGATCACGGCGACGAACATCGCCAGTAGGTGTTGCCCAGCAGCAAACAGCGTTTGTGGTAGGGGCGGGCGATCTTCCAGTCGATAAATCAGTTCGCTGTTACGAGGTGGCGTGTGGTTGGTTGGTGCGTTATCCAACCCGGCGGATTGCATGGTCATGGTGTGGTACTTCCGGCAACGACAAAGAACGCATTTTAATGAGAACCTCAGCCAAAAAGCAAACGGTTGCGCATTTGGTTTTTAGTCCGAGTGAATCATTTAAATGTCGCATTTTTATTTATTTTTTCTTGTCATCTCAGTCTTTTTTCCTTCTAATTCGGCTCTCATCAAGTTAAAAAAGTTGAGTGATTTTTATAACTTATTATTTTATTGGATGTTTTTTTAACATGGAGTACTGGATGTTTCATCTTGATACTTATGGCACCTTAGTCGCCGCTACGCTGGTGCTGCTCCTTGGGGGCAAATGCGTACGCTCTATTCCGCTACTGCGAAAATATACTATTCCTGCCCCGGTTGCTGGCGGCCTGTTGGTGGCGTTACTGCTGCTGGTGATGAAGAAAACCGTAAATTGGGAAGTCAGCTTCGACATGTCGCTGAAAGATCCCTTGATGCTGGCTTTCTTCGCCACCATTGGTTTGAACGCCAACCTGGCTCGTTTGCGTGCTGGGGGTAAAGCTTTGGTGGTGTTCCTGTTTGTGGTGCTGGGTTTGCTGGTGGTGCAAAACGCCATCGGTATCGGCATGGCAAAAATGCTGGGTCTGGACCCACTGATGGGATTGATCGCCGGTTCGATTACCCTTTCGGGTGGTCACGGCACTGGTGCGGCTTGGAGCAAGCTGTTTATTGAGAAGTACGGCTTTGAAAACGCGACCGAAGTAGCGATGGCCTGTGCCACCTTTGGTTTGGTTCTGGGTGGTCTGATCGGTGGTCCGGTGGCGCGTTATCTGGTCAAACACTCCAGCACGCCAGAGGGTACGCCGGACGACAGCGTTCAACCGAGTGGTTTTGAAAAACCGGAAAGTGGTCGCTTGATCACCTCGCTGGTGATGATCGAAACCATCGCCATGATCGCTATTTGTCTGACCGCTGGGCAGTTTGCTGCCGGTCTACTGAAAGGGTCGATGTTGGAACTACCGACCTTTGTCTGCGTGTTGTTTGTCGGCGTGATCCTCAGCAACACCTTGGCTTTCACTGGTTTCTACACCGTGTTTGAACGCGCGGTATCGGTGTTGGGTAACGTCAGTTTGTCACTGTTCCTGGCGATGGCGCTGATGAGCCTACGTTTGTGGGAGCTGGCTTCACTGGCGCTGCCAATGTTGGCGATTCTGGCGGTGCAGACGCTGGTAATGGCGTTGTATGCGATCTTCGTGACTTACCGGATTATGGGTAAAAACTACGACGCGGCGGTGTTAGCGGCGGGGCACTGTGGTTTTGGTATGGGGGCGACGCCAACGGCTATCGCTAACATGCAGGCGATTACTGATCGCTTCGGACCCTCTCACCTGGCGTTTCTGGTGGTGCCGATGGTCGGGGCGTTCTTTATTGATATCGCCAATGCCATCATCATTAAGTTATATCTGTTGTTGCCGGTGTTCCCAGCGGTCGGCTAATTACGATTAATCTGTCATGGGGCGGGAGATCTTCTCGCCCCATCGTTACGCGTTCGAATAACGAGCTTTCTCTGGCAACCACCGCTCAATCAACGCCTTGGCATGTTCTGGATACTGTTGATGAATATGACGAGCGATACGCTGCACTTCTGGGAGCATCGCCTGATCACGTAATAAATCCGCCACTTTGAACTCGGCATTGCCGGTTTGACGCGTGCCCAACAACTCACCGGGGCCACGGATCTCCAAATCACGCTGGGCGATCACAAAGCCGTCATTGCTATCACGCAGCACTTGCAACCGCTTCTGTGCGGTTTGGCTCAAAGGTGTTTTGTACAGCAGCACGCAGTGTGATGCCACTGCGCCACGGCCAACGCGCCCACGCAACTGGTGCAACTGCGCTAGCCCCAAACGCTCTGGGTTCTCGATAATCATCAGGCTGGCATTTGGCACATCCACCCCAACTTCAATCACCGTAGTAGCAACCAACAATTGCAGTTCGCCCTGTTTGAATGCCTGCATTACCGCTTGTTTTTCCTGCGCTTTCATCCGGCCATGCACTAGCGCTACTTTCAGTTCAGGCAAAGCGACTTTTAATTCTTCCCAAGTGGCTTCCGCAGCCTGAGCTTCTAACAGTTCGGATTCTTCGATCAGCGTACAGACCCAATAAGCCTGACGATTCTCTTCCAAACAGGCACTTTTCACCCGCTGGATAATATCGGCGCGACGGGTATCGGGGATTGCCACGGTAGTAACCGGCGTTCTGCCAGGTGGCAGTTCGTCGATGACGGAGGTATCGAGATCAGCATAGGCGGTCATCGCCAGCGTGCGTGGGATTGGCGTAGCGGTCATGATCAACTGATGGGCATGGAAGCCTTGCTCTTGGCCTTTCTCCCACAGAGCGAGCCGTTGATGCACGCCAAAGCGATGTTGTTCGTCGATGATAACCAGTGCCAAACCGTTAAACTGCACCTGCTCTTGGAAAATGGCGTGTGTACCGACCACCATCGCCACCTGACCGCTGGCAATTGCTTCTTGCTGCGCGATGCGCGCTTTGCCCTTTTGCTTCCCGGCGAGCCAACCTACCTCCAAGCCCAAGGGCTCGAACCATTGACGGAAGTTATTGGCATGTTGCTCAGCCAGTAACTCAGTTGGTGCCATCAGCGCCACCTGTTTACCGTGGGCGATGGCACGTAGCGCAGCCAAAGCGGCAACTAGCGTTTTGCCTGAACCGACATCCCCTTGCACCAACCGCATCATCGGGAAGCTTTTTTGCAGATCGACCTCGATATCGGCAACGACGCGATTTTGTGCACCAGTCGGTGCGAAAGGCAGTTGTGCAAGGAATTGTGTTTTTAATCGATCGTCCGGCATCAGCGGCAGGGCTTGATAACTCTGTGCACCCGCGCGCACCGCTAACATACTCAGGTTATGTGCCAGTAACTCTTCCATAATCAGGCGTTTTTGCGCCGGATGCTTGCCTTGCTCCAAGTCCGCTAGTTGAATATCTGGTGGTGGGCGATGCAGCGTATGCAGTGCCTGCGGCAGACTCATCAAGCCGCCACTCAGTTCTGGTGGCAATAACTCGGTAATCGCACTGGTATCTAGCAACTCCAGCGCTTGGTCGGTCAGTTTACGCAGCGTGGCCTGCCGTACGCCTTCAGTGGTGGGGTAGACCGGTGTTAGTGATTCCTGCAACTCCACTTTGCTATGATCGCCCTGAATATGATATTCCGGGTGAATGATTTCCGCACCATGATTGCCGCGTTTAACTTCACCGTAAGCTGTCACACGACGACCCGTCGCCAGACTGTTTTTCATCGCAGCATTGAAGTTAAAGAACCGCATGGTAAGGATGCCGGTGCCATCACTGATTTGGCAAGTTAACATCCGGCGACGACCAAAACTGATATCACTGCGCAGCACTTCGCCTTCCACTGTGGCGTAAATGCCCGGCAGCAGGTCGTTAATCGGATAAAGGCGGGTGCGATCTTCGTAACGCAGTGGCAGGTGCAGCAGTAGATCCTGAATGGTTTCCAGCCCGATTTTGGCCAGTTTGTTCGCCTGGCTGGCTCCAACCCCGGAAAGTGTGGTGAGTGGGACGGCGTCCAGCAGGTGGCCTTTCATCGGCGCACCATTGTAGCTTGCATGGTGGCCGACCATTCGGTATCCGCGACGGCATCAGTAATGGAGCTGTGGTTTTTGACTCTAACCCAGCTATTACTGCCGGTGGCGTCAGCATTACGGATGACGTTATACGGTTTGTGAACTTGCTCCATGCAGACTGTGAGATCTGGCTGACGGGTGGCAAACATTTCACAAGTCCGCACATAGCGTTCGGGGCTCATAGGCGTTAGTTTCGGTTGCGGCTAACTTTAATCACATCCGGCATGATACGGATTTTACGCATAATATTCGCCAGATGGACGCGATCACGAGTGGTCAGACGGATAAAGGCGCTGTAAACCCGGCCATCTTTTTCTTCGGTATTCAGGCTTTGAATGTTCGAGCCCGCAGCGTTGATCGCCGCCGTCAGGTTTGCTAACGCACCCTGATGGTTGAACATGTCGACCTTAATTTCAGCAATGAATTCTTGCTCGGTCTCTTTATCCCACTCAACTGCCATGAATTTCTCAGGTTCTTTCTGGTAGCCGCGGATATTGCGACAGGATTCATGGTGGATAACCAACCCTTTACCGGGGCTGACGTGGGCGATAATCGGATCGCCAGGAATTGGGCGGCAGCACTTGGCAAAAGTGATCAACACGCCATCAGCGCCTTTGATCGCCAAATTACGGGTACCGGAAGACGTGCCCAGATTAGACTGATCGCCTTGCAGGTTTTTCGCTACCACCACGCTCATGGCGTTGCCGAGGCCGATTTCTGCTAACAGATCGTCCAGCGTGGCCAGCTTCATGCGCTCTAACTCGTGCTGAATATTTTCTGGTGGAATTTCAGCCAGCTTACGGCCACCACCCAGCGCGTGATTCAATAAACGGCGGCCAAGGCCAACCGAATCATCACGCTTGAGATTTTTCAGCATTTGGCGGATTTTGGCGCGCGCTTTCGAGCTAACGACAAAGTTCAGCCAGGCGGCGTTCGGGCGTGCGCCCGGTGCAGTAATGATTTCTACTGTTTGGCCGCTGTGCAACGCCTGAGAAAGTGGATACGGCTGACGATCGACCCGAGCACCCACGCAGGCATGACCGATATCGGTATGTACCGCGTAAGCGAAATCGACCGGTGTCGCACCGGCTGGCAGTTCGACAATGCGGCCTTCCGGGGTGAAAACGTAAATTTCGTCTGGGAACAGATCGGATTTCACGCTTTCGATAAATTCGAATGAGCTACCGGCACTCTGTTGCAGTTCCAACAGGCTCTGCATCCAACGCTGGGCGCGGATTTGCGCGGTAGTGCCGGTGGATTCCCCACCTTCTTTATAAGCCCAGTGGGCTGCCACCCCCATTTCCGCCATCTGATCCATATCTTCGGTACGGATCTGCACCTCAACCGGTACGCCGTGCGGGCCGATCAGTGAGGTATGCAACGATTGATAGCCGTTGGCCTTCGGAATGGCGATGTAATCCTTCACCCGGCCCGGACGCGGTTTATACAGGCTGTGCGCCTGCCCCAGCACGCGGTAACAGGTATCCACCTCTTTAACGATCACCCGGAACGCGTAAATATCCATGATGGAATGGAAACGCTGTTCTTTCAGGTGCATCTTGAGGTAGATAGAATAGAGATGTTTTTCTCGTCCGCTGACACGACAGGCAATGCCCGCTTCGGTCAGCCGCCCTTCGATTTCGGCAAGAATCTTTTGGATCATTTCCTTACGGTTACCACGTGCGGCTTTCACCACTTCTTTAATCACGCGATAGCGGTTCGGGTAGAGCGCCTCAAAACCTAGCTCTTCCAGCTCGGTTTTCAGGTGATGGATACCCAGGCGGTGTGCCAATGGGCTATAGATTTCCAGGGTTTCGCGCGCGATACGGCGGCGTTTATCAGGGCGCAACGAACCGAGAGTGCGCATGTTATGCGTACGGTCAGCCAGTTTGATTAACACGACGCGGATATCTTGCACCATCGCCATGATCATCTTGCGGAAGTTTTCCGCCTGCGCTTCTTTTTTATCTTGGAATTTTAGCTTGTCGAGCTTGGATACGCCTTCAACCAGTTCAGCAACACTTTTACCAAACAGTTGTTCCATATCCTGATAGGTGGCCGGGGTGTCTTCGATGACGTCGTGCAGCAAGGCTGCCATCAGCGTCTCATGATCGAGACGCATTTCCGCCAGAATACAGGCCACGGCGACCGGGTGGGTGATATAAGGCTCACCACTGGAGCGTGTCTGTCCCTCGTGAGCATCACGTGAAACGAGGTATGCCTGTTTGAGGCGCTTAATCTGCTCCTCAGGCAAGTAACGTTGAATCAGCAGATTCAGGCTTTCAAACAGGTACAAGGCAGACTCGCTGTCTAATTAACGACGGCCTTCAGCAATGGCGGTAACCGCTTGGATCTCTGCGGCTTCCTGCTCTTGCTGTTCCTGGCGCTCACGTACATCAAGGATCTGGTTGTTGATCAGACCTTCTTCGATCTCGCGCAGGGCGATAACGGTGTACTTGTCGTTCTCTTCCGGAACCAGAGGATCTTTACCACCAGTCTGCATTTGACGTGCCCGACGAGCAGAGACCAACACCAGGTCAAAACGGTTACCAATTTTCTCTACAGCGTCTTGAACAGTTACGCGTGCCATATTTTGTGCTACTCCACAGGTGAGACGAAAAGACTGGGCATAATACTGAAACTGTCTTCAGTCTGCCAATAGTTTGCTGATTAAAGCGTCATGTTTCAGCATTTGCCGACCCAAACGCAGGCGTTCGGCACGGATAATGTTTTTCAGATCGGACAAAGCCAGATCAAAATCGTCATTGACGATCAAATAGTCGTACTCGGCGAAATGGGTCATTTCCGCGACGGCTTGCGCCATACGCTTGGCGATCACTTCTTCCGAATCCTGACCACGACCACGCAAACGGCGACCTAATTCTTCTTTCGACGGCGGCAAAATAAAGATGCTGCGCGCCTGTGGCATTTTGGCACGGATTTGCTGCGCACCCTGCCAATCGATATCGAGAAATACGTCAACACCGGTCGACAGCACTTGCTCGATAGCTGCACGTGAGGTGCCGTAATAGTTACCAAAAACCTCGGCGTGCTCCAAAAATGCATCCTGCTCAATCATCCGAAGAAATTCATCTTTCGAGATGAAGAAATAGTGCTCGCCATGATTTTCACCGGGACGAACGGCACGCGTGGTGTGCGAAACCGAAACCTGTGTGTCGTACAGCGGTTGCGTCTTTAACAAAGCCTGAATGAGGCTTGATTTACCTGCGCCACTAGGAGCAGAGACAATATAAAGCGTGCCTTGAGCCATGATGATGTTCGTTGATTGCGGTTGAATTGATATGCGGATGTGTCGTTTCTATGCACAGTATACACGGCTAACCGGTTAGATGCAGCGTCTGCACGCATTTTGGCCGCTGCTTTCGCTGAAAAACAGAGGATACCGGACGTTTTGCGTAGCGTATCGCGAAGTTTCTTATGTTTTCAGCAAACGCGTATTTCTTTTTGGAGCCGCTTTGCATTTTAGATTTTTGCCTCTCGCCAAGTTGATTATTCCCGGTTTTACTGCCGCTTAACAGGGAGGTGCATGATGCGAAGAGTCTTTAATCTGGCTGGGATAGTTTTAATTGGATGGTGGCTGTTAAGCGGTATCGCGTGGGCTCAAACCTGCCCAAACTGGCGTGCGGATCGGTTACAACTGGAGATAACAGCATTAAAAACCCAGATTGAACGCTGGGATGTGGCTTATTACCAACAAGGTAACGGCCAGATTGACGATGAACTGTATGACAGTTTGCGGCAAAAACTTCAGTTCTGGCAGCACTGTGCTGGGATCGAACCTGTTGCTCAACCTGCCTTGCTCGAAGGGAAGACTGCCCACCCGGTGGCGCATAGCGGTTTGCACAAACTGGCGGATCGCCGGGCGATTGGGCGTTGGGTCGATGGACATCATGATCTGTGGGTGCAGCCTAAGATCGATGGCGTTGCCGTCACCTTGGTGTATCAGCAGGGAAAATTGGTGCGAGCGGTCAGCCGGGGGAATGGACTAAAAGGAGAGGATTGGCTGGAAAAGGCTAATGCAATCCCGGCGATACCTAAAAAAATATCGTCTGCACCGGCAACGTTAGTGTTGCAAGGTGAGCTGTTCCTGATGGTGAACGATCACCGTCAAAAAATCCGTGGCGGCATTAATGCGCGCTCAACCGTAGCTGGGATGCTGATGCGTAACCAACTATCAGCGTCGTTACAACAAGTTGGCTTATTCATCTGGGCATGGCCTGATGGTCCTTCGCAAATGGCGGATCGGTTGCAGCAACTGACCGACATGGGGTTTCCTCTCACACAGCAATATTCCAAACCGGTCACGACGCTGGCAGAAATCGAGCAGTGGCGTGAGCACTGGTACGGCGCTCCATTACCGTTTGTTACCGATGGCATCGTGGTTCACCAAAGCCAAAAATCGCAAGGGCGCTATTGGTTGGCGAAACCGAGCGATGAAGCGGTCGCTTGGAAATATCCACCTGCGGAACAGATTGCTCGGGTGGAGTATGTTGAATTTAATATTGGCCGCACGGGTAATATCTCAGTGGTGTTACAGATTGATCCTGTTCGGTTGGATGATAAATGGGTGCGGCGAGTCAACGTAGGTTCTCTGTCGCTATGGCAACAGTGGGATATTGTGCCCGGCGATCAGATTGCGATTAGCCTGATGGGGCATGGCATTCCCCGGCTAAACAACGTGGCATGGCGAACCTCGGAACGAGTGACTCCCATTGCGCCAGAGCCCGCAGAGTATCACGCACTCAGCTGTTTCAATTTTCAGCCGCAGTGCCGTCAGCAGTTTCTTGCCAGATTGGTGTGGCTCAGCGGATCAAAAGGTTTGGCTATTCGTGGTGTCAGTGAGGCCAATTGGCAGGCGTTGATCAATCAGGGATTAGTGGATGATTTACTGGATTGGTTGACGTTAACCCCAGAGCAGTTGCAGCTAGCACCGGGGATAGGGGCTAAACGTGCACAGAGCATTTACCAACAATTTCGTTTAACACGACAACAGCCGTTTGAACGTTGGTTGGTGGCGTTGGGGATGCCGTTGTCGGAGACACAGGCCGAGGGATTGCAAAATTGGATGAATGTCAGGCAATGGCCGCAAACCCGATGGCAAGAAATTGCGGGAATTGGTACGAAAAGAGGCGAGCAGATCGTCGCCTTTCTTCAGCATCAACAGGTTTTGGCCTTGGTTAATACCTTGGCAGAACAGAATATTCCGGGGTTTGAGGTTGTGTCTGGCGAGACGACAATAGCGGCTCACCCGAGCGAGGATCAGTGATCCGGATGCTGATAGTTAAACACCGGTAATCCTAAGCGGAAACGTAACGCTAGCAAACGCGCACTCAAGCCGGCCACTAACGTAATAATCACCACCAAATTATGGGGCAGGTTGAAATGTTGCAGGCCGATATACAACCAAGCGGCGGCAAACGCGATACCGGCGTAGATTTCTTTTTGGAACACTAGCGGTAGACGGTTACAGAACATATCGCGCAATACGCCACCAAATACGCCGGTGATCACGGCGGCAATGGCGGCGATGATGGCGCCGTGCCCCATATCGAGAGCGACTTGGGCACCGATGATGGAAAACACAATTAGCCCGATGGCATCCAACAGCAGGAACAAACGCCGTAGATGACGCATTAACGGCGCTACCCACGTCGTGACTATGGCGGCAATGGCGACAATAACGATGTATTCCGGATGCTTTACCCAGCCAAGAGGATAGTGGCCGAGAAGAATATCACGCACTGAGCCGCCACCGATCGCGGTAGCGGAGGCGATGATAATCACGCCAAACATATCCATTTGACGACGGCCAGCAGCTAAAGCACCGGTCATGGCTTCGGCCGTGATGCCAATGATATAAAGAATGCTTAGTAACATAGAGATTCACAAGGTGGGTAGATAACAGAGTTACCTTGAAGGGTAATGATCACGCTGGGTTACTGCCACTGAGTTTTTCTAACTAATTCACTTTCGGATTAATTTAACTAATCCATTGGTGTGCTAGTTGGTTCGTTAGTCGGCTTTTTTGTTATTTTCGAATGTTTAATTATATTAATTATTCTTGGCTTTTCCTGTGAGATTATCTTCAACCAAATGGATAAAGAATGAAAAAGACTTCTCTGTTGGCAACCTCCATCACCATTTTTCTACTGGTGGGCTGCGTAGCTCCGAAGCAGACAACCCATTCGCAACCCGCTACTGAAATGTGTAAAGCGGGTGAGCCGATGCAACAAACAACGTTGTATTTTGGCCTGAATCGTCCTTCTGGCCCGGTCATTACCGCCAAGGAGTGGCAGGAGTTTGTCGATCGACAAGTGACACCACGTTTTAAAGATGGCTTAACGGTATTTGATGCCAAAGGCCAGTGGCTGGGGAACGACAGCAAGTTGGCGCGTGAGAATAGTAAGGCGTTGATGCTGATTCATGCTGAAGGGAAAGAAAGTGAAGCCAATATCGAGGCATTACGTAACCAGTATAAACAACAGTTTGCTCAGGATTCGGTGATGCGAGTGGACACACCGATATGTGTCGCATTCTAAATTTTTTGGCTGAACAGTGGTTGGCCTGTACATGAGCGCACAGGCCAAGCATTTTTTACAACACCTATTTTTACAACACCAAGCCGGCAATGGCCGCTGAAAGTAGGCTAACCAAGGTAGAACCGTAAACCAGTTTCAAACCGAAGCGGGAAACCACGTTACCTTGTTGCTCATTAAGTCCTTTAATCGCTCCAGCGACGATACCGATAGAGGCAAAGTTAGCAAACGACACCAAGAATACCGACAAAATACCCATTCCACGCGGGCTGAGTTCCGCTGCGATTTTCTTCAACTCGATCATCGCGACAAATTCGTTGGCAACCAGTTTGGTCGCCATAATGCTACCCGCTTGGAGTGCATCTTGGGCGGGAATACCGATCAACCACGCTAACGGATAGAACACATAGCCGAGGATCTGTTGGAAACTGATGCCGAAAACCATCGAAAAAATAGCGTTAACGGCGGCGATCAGTGCGATAAAACCAATCAGCATCGCGGCGATAATCATCGCGACTTTGAAACCCGCCAGGATGTATTCCCCCAGCATCTCAAAGAAACTTTGGTTTTCATGCAACTTGTTCAGCTTCAGTTCTGGCTCATCTTCTACCTGATAAGGGTTGATAATAGAAAGGATGATGAAGGTACTGAACATATTGAGGATTAAGGCAGCGACTACGTATTGTGCATCGATCATCGTCATATAGGCACCGACGATCGACATGGATACCGTCGACATTGCCGTCGCCGCCATGGTGTACATGCGACGAGGGGAAATATCTCCGATGATACCTTTGTAGGCGATGAAATTTTCCGATTGCCCAAGTACCAACGTACTGACCGCGTTGAAAGACTCCAACTTGCCCATACCGTTAACTTTGGACAAGGTGGTACCCACTGCGCGAATAATCAGCGGCAAAATGCGAAAGTGCTGCAAAATCCCGATCAGAGCCGAGATAAAGATAATCGGGCATAAAACACCGAGGAAAATAAACGATAGTCCTTCTTTGCTCATACCACCGAAAACAAAGTCAGAACCTTGGGCGGCAAAACCCAGAAGTACTTCAAAGAACCCAGCGATCTGTTGAATCACCCCTAATCCGATCGCGGAATGCAGGAAGAAGTACGCTAATGCGCCCTCGATGACTAACAGTTGAATGATATAACGTGGGCGGATCTTGCGACGGTCATTACTGACCAGCAGAGCCAAAGCAATAATAACCACCAGAGATAAAAGGAATTGCAAAATTTGCGACATAAATCGTCCGTACAACAAGCGGGCCAGAAAAGCCGCTATTTAGCCATAGCTTTCACTGTCTTTCATCAGGTTGCGTGATGATTAGAACAAAATGCTTTGTGGCGAAGGGATGGGATACTGATTGTTATAGTTAGGTGAATTGAGGCAGTTTTTCATTTTGGGAAATATTTTGCTCATTTAAGTGTTTTTATCACCATTTTGAGCAAAATATTGCGCATTAGGCTTAAAAAGGAGCCTTGTTTTGTAAGAACTCCTTCGAATTTGTGCTGATTATCGACGACAAATCTTCTTTGACTGACTAATTGAACCATCATTGCAGACAAATTTTTCACCAGAGCAGTGCGAAATACCACCTTTCTTACCCGAACATGGTTTGTTCGCTGCGGTTGCTGTTAACGTAAACAATGATAGGAATAACATAAGAACTATTTTCTTCATGATTCGCTCCTTCGAAATCCATATTTTTAGTGCTGGTACTGTGCTCTATTGTCGTTTTTGTCGCTATATAAAATTGTCTATCATTTGAGCGGTGGCACAAAAAAGCCCGCGGTGTTGGCGGGCTATAAAATTTTTATTATTGAGCATTGATGTTATTCAATATTTTGAATCTGTTCGCGCATTTGCTCAATCAACACCTTCAACTCGATCGCCGATGTCGTTACTTCAGCATTAATCGACTTTGACGCCAAGGTGTTCGATTCGCGGTTGAATTCTTGCATCATAAAGTCGAGGCGACGGCCAACGGCCTCTTTCTTTTTCAGGATGTTATGCGTTTCTTTAACGTGAGCTTCCAGACGATCCAGCTCTTCGGCGACATCAACGCGTTGGGCCATCAGTACCAGTTCTTGCTCCAGGCGGGTGTTTTCCAATTGCACCTGGGCTTCTTCCAGTTTGCTGACCAGACGTTCGCGCTGCCATTGCATAATGTTTGGCATCTGAGCGCGCACTTTGGTGACTTCAGCACTGACACCATCCAAGCGCTGTTCGATCAACGCTTTCAGCGCGGTGCCTTCGCTTTCACGGGCAATAATGAAGTCATCCAGCGCGCCTTCCAGTGCCTGCATTAACTCGGTACTGATGGTATCCAGATCCTGCTCCTGAGCAGACATTACACCCGGCCAGCGCAGCACGTCGATTGGGTCGATTTCTCCTTCGTCGCTCTGCATCTTGACCCAGTTGGCGGCTTCAACCAGCTGTTTAGCCAGTTTTTCATTCAAAATCAGTGAGCTTTGCGCGCTAGGATCGAGTTCGAAACGCAGGTTGCACTCGACTTTGCCACGCGTTAGACGGGCACGGATCCGTTCGCGGATAACGGGCTCCAGACTGCGGAACTGTTCCGGCAAACGAATGTAAGTTTCCAGGTAACGTTGATTAACGGAACGAAGTTCCCAAGCTGCGCTGCCCCATTCGCCTTTGATTTCACGTCGGGCGTAGGCTGTCATACTGCGGATCATTTTTGCGTACCTGTTATTAGATAAAGATGACTCGATTATAGCGTCGCACCTTTGGACAGGATAGGCATTACGTCACTAAGCCCGTATAATGCGCAGCCAAACATGATTCGAAGCCGGAGAAAGCCCATGCGTCCAGCAGGTAGAGCCCCACAAGACGTTCGCCCCCTGACACTGACCCGTCACTATACGAAACACGCTGAAGGTTCAGTGCTGGTTGAGTTTGGCGATACCAAAGTTTTGTGCACCGCCACCGTGGAAGAAGGCGTACCGCGCTTCCTGAAAGGTCAGGGCCAAGGTTGGATCACTGCCGAATATGGCATGTTGCCACGCTCCACCCACAGCCGTAACGCCCGTGAAGCGGCGAAAGGCAAACAAGGTGGACGTACTTTGGAGATCCAACGCCTGATCGCCCGTTCGCTGCGTGCTGCGGTAGATCTGAAAAAACTCGGTGAGTTCACCATCACTCTGGATTGCGACGTATTGCAGGCCGATGGCGGCACTCGTACTGCTTCAATCAGCGGTGCCTGTGTGGCTCTGGCCGATGCGTTAAATAAGCTGGTGGCAGATGGCAAGCTGAAAGCTAACCCGATGAAAGGCATGGTAGCCGCAGTATCCGTGGGTATCGTGGCGGGGGAAGCGTTGTGCGATCTGGAGTATGTGGAAGACTCTGCCGCCGAAACCGATATGAACGTGGTAATGATGGAAGACGGACGCATGATCGAGGTGCAAGGTACCGCAGAGGGCGAGCCGTTTAGTCATGACGAGTTGCTGGCGTTACTGGCATTGGCCCGAGGGGGCATCGAAACCATCTTCCAGGCGCAGAAAGCGGCGCTGGTAGACTAATTTTTAAAGGCGACTAAGAAGTCGCCTTTTTTACGCCCGGCGATCGGGCGGCAGTCAGCAGACGTATCAGACCAGACGAGGAGAAGCAGTGATGAAAGCCTATCAGCGCCAATTTATCGAGTTCGCGCTTAGTAAACAGGTATTAAAATTCGGTGAGTTCACCCTGAAATCCGGCCGTACCAGCCCGTATTTCTTTAATGCTGGCTTGTTTAATACTGGGCGAGATCTTGCGTTGTTGGGGCGTTTTTACGCTGAAGCGTTAGTGGATTCTGGTATCGATTTTGATCTGCTGTTTGGCCCGGCTTATAAGGGCATCCCGATTGCGACGACAACGGCCGTTGCGCTGGCTGAGCATCACGATCGCGACTTACCGTACTGCTTTAACCGCAAAGAGGCCAAGACTCATGGTGAAGGGGGTTCGTTGGTAGGGAGCCCACTTCAAGGGCGTGTGATGCTGGTGGACGATGTGATCACCGCAGGGACTGCGATCCGTGAGTCGATGGAAATCATTGGTCAGCATGGGGCGACATTAGCTGGCGTGTTGATTTCGCTCGATCGTCAGGAACGTGGCCGTGGTGAGATTTCTGCCATTCAGGAAGTTGAGCGCGATTATGGCTGCAAAGTGATTTCAATTGTAACGCTGAAGGATCTGATTGCTTATCTGGAAGAGAAACCTGAAATGGCTGAGTATTTAGCCGCGGTTCGGGCATATCGTGAACAATACGGAGTATGAATGAATTACGCCGGGTAATTAGCCCGGCGTAATAGTATTTACTGCAACTGTGCGGCTAACAACGGCCAGCGGGCGTCGAATTCCTGGGAGGGACGATAACGGAACTCGGAACGAACATAGCGTGACAGCATGCCTTCGCAGAAAGCCAGTAACTGACTTGCCAGCAGCGTTTCATCCACGATAAAGCCTTTACCTTCTCGCAGTTTACGTTCTTTCAGCACCTGACGCAGTTGCGCCTCAATACGCTCAAATAGCTGATTGATGCGGCTCTGCAGACGATCTTGCTCAAACATCAGCGCATGACCAGTCATAATGCGTGTCAGCCCTGGATTGCGTTCGGCAAACCCGAGGATCAACAACAAAATCAGACGAAGACGATTGAACGTCTCTTTCTCATCCTGCAAGATTAGGTTGATACGCGTGATCAGGCTGTCTTCAATAAACTCGATCAGGCTGTCAAACATCCGTGTCTTGCTGGGAAAATGCCGATAAAGTGCGGCTTCAGAAACACCGACGTTGGCGGCCAACTTTGCTGTGGTAATTCGCTGGCTGCCGTCGCTGGATTCCAGCATCTGGGCTAACGCCTGCAATATTTCCTCGCGACGATTCCTTTTCGTATTTTCTTTTTCTGCCATGTCTGATTAGACCTTTGCTAAAACAGCTTAAATTTTCCAAAACCCGACGAACTGAGCCACGACGGGAATCGACGTGGCTTATGTGATTACTTTTTTATCGTGCCGGGCAAACCTTGCCACCGGGATATCCTTATTTCCGGGGAAAATTTCAGGCGGACTGTATTTTAGTGACGGCCAGAATGACCAAAACCACCTTCGCCACGTTCACTGCTGTCGAACTCTTCGACCAGATTGAACTCGGCTTGTACTACAGGTACAAACACCATCTGAGCAATGCGTTCGCCAGGTTGGATGGTAAAGGATTGTTGTCCACGGTTCCAAACAGAAACCATTAATTGTCCTTGATAATCGGAATCGATCAGGCCAACTAGGTTGCCCAGTACTACGCCATGCTTATGACCCAAGCCAGAGCGTGGCAAGATCACTGCGGCCAAACCAGCATCGGCAATGTGGATTGCCAAGCCGGTCGGCAGTAAGGTGGTGGCACCCGGAGCCAGCTCAACGGCGTCGTCCAGACAAGCACGTAGATCCAAGCCAGCAGAGCCGGGAGTGGCGTAAGTCGGTAAAGGGAAATCCTGACCAATACGTGAGTCTAGAATTTTAACGTCGATTTTTTTCATCATAACGGCTGACTATCTCGTCTATTAATCGTTGGCCAAGGAGTGCCTTGTCGCTGAGCGGTAGGCGTCTGTCCCCATCCTGCCAAAAAAGGTGCAGAGCATTGATATCGCTGTTGAAACCTTGTTCTGTCAGTGACACATCATTAGCGCAGATTAAATCTAACTTCTTGCGCGCTAGTTTTTGCCTCGCGTATTCTTCCACATTCTGGGTTTCGGCGGCAAACCCGACCACGAATGGACGATTTTTCGCCATTGCAGCGACACCTGCCACAATATCGGGGTTTTTTACCATTTTGAGGATGATTTCATCACCCTGTTTTTTTATTTTTTCATCGGCAATCTGCTCGGCACGGTAATCGGCAACGGCGGCGCAGGAGATAAAAATATTTTGCTGCGCAGCGTGTTGCTGCACCGCTTGCTCCATTTCTAGCGCGCTAGTGACGTCTATCCGCGTCACTCCCGGCGGTGTCGGTTGATTAACCGGCCCGGCGACTAATGTCACTTGTGCGCCCCGAGCGGCTGCTGCGCGGGCAACGGCAAAGCCCATCTTGCCAGAGCTGTGGTTGCTGATGAAACGTACGGGGTCTAGCGCTTCACGCGTTGGACCTGCGGTGATCATCACCTTTAAATGTTGCAGATCTTGTGGTGTCGAAAAATAACTGTTCGCTAAATCGACCAATACCAATGGATCCAACATACGGCCGGGGCCGACGTCACCACAGGCTTGGCTACCGCTATCCGGCCCCCAAAGCAACATGCCGCGTGTTTGTAACGTTTGCAGATTGGCTTGAGTGGCGGTGGCACGATACATCTGTTGGTTCATCGCTGGTGCGGCGGCGATCGGTGCCGCAGTCGCCAGACAAATGGTGGTGAGTAGATCGTTGGCCATACCGGCAGCGACGCGTGCCAGCAGATCGGCAGTGGCGGGTGCCAGTATCACCAGATCGGCCCATTTACCCAGCTCAATGTGCCCCATTGAGGCTTCTGCTGCGGGATCTAGCAGATCGTCCGATACCGGATAGCCAGAAACGGCCTGTAAGGTCAGTGGGGTGATAAATGCTTTGGCGGCGTGAGTCATTACCACACGTACCTCGGCGCCTCTGTCACGTAAGCGACGCACCAGCTCTGGGCATTTGTAGGCAGCGATACCACCACTGATGCCAAGCACAATATGTTTGCCGGAAAGTCCCGTCATCATGATTGTCCGATTGAAAGCCGAAAGAGGCGATATTTTAGCATAATCATCAGCCAGGTGATCCATTCACCTGCGTATGCATCCAGTTACATTGGTGTTTGCGTAACTCCTCGCAATGTTATCAAACAGCTATCGTTATCCATTTGTTAGCGTGTCATGCTCAAGCGAAATCAGGGAGGAGTGTGATGGGGTGTCAGGATATGTCGTTATGGTCGGGGGAGTTGCCACCAAGGGAGAAACTGTTGCGTGACGGTGCGGCAGCGTTGTCCGATGCAGAATTACTGGCGATTTTCTTGCGTACTGGATTGCCCGGTGTGCATGTGATGGTGCGAGCGGAACAATTGTTGGAACATTTTGGCTCATTGCATGGTGTGATGACAGCAGATTATGAGCATGTTCGCCGCAACAAAATATTAGGTAAAGCGATTTATGCTCAGCTTCAGGCGATCTCTGAGTTGGCTTTTCGTTTTTTTTCCGGCCAACTGGCGCAAGAAAATGCCATGCTAAATCCGAAAGTCACCCAGCATTATTTGCAAAGTTTGCTGGTTTCCCATGAGCGAGAAGTGTTTTTAGTCTTGTTTTTGGACAATCAACACCGGGTTATTCGCCATCAGGAGATGTTTGCTGGTACTATCAGCAGCGTCGTCGTCTACCCCCGGGAAATTGTGCGAGAAGCGTTGAAGGCTAACGCAGCCGCGATCATTCTGGCCCATAATCATCCTTCGGGTAAGGCTGAACCCAGCCACGCCGACCGACTGATAACTGATCAAGTGGTAAACGCTTGTCAGTTATTGGAGATCCGAGTGCTCGACCATTTGGTGATTGGTCGCGGAGAATGTGTCTCGTTTGCTGAGCGCGGATGGCTTTAGCGAAGTTTTTTTTCGCGATCCTATGGGATCTTTAGCTGTTCGGGACTTGAGCACTTACGCTTCAGAGCGTATACTACGCCACCTTTGAGAATCTTGGGTTTGGCGTTAAGAGCCTATCTCAGCAGGTTTTTGACCTGATGTGTAGTTTCTAACCTGATGACGAGAGTCTCCTCAGTAGGAAGTTTGCTGAGATGGGCTCTAAAGCCTGACGAGGCGGCCAACACTCTATACGAAGCTCGAGCTGATTTGATTTTTGGAGAATAGACATGTCCCGAGTCTGCCAAGTTACTGGCAAGCGTCCGGTAACCGGTAACAACCGTTCCCACGCAATGAATGCGACCAAGCGTCGTTTTCTGCCGAATCTGCACTCCCATCGTTTTTGGGTTGAAGCAGAGAAGCGTTTTGTAACTCTGCGTGTATCTGCTAAAGGTATGCGTGTGATTGATAAGAAGGGTATTGAGACGGTTTTGGCCGATCTGCGTGCCCGTGGTGAGAAGTATTAAGGAAAGGAACTGAATCATGGCTAAAGGTGTTCGCGAGAAGATCAAGCTGGTTTCTTCTGCTGGTACTGGTCACTTCTATACCACTACGAAGAACAAGCGTACTAAGCCGGAAAAATTGGAACTGAAGAAATTCGATCCAGTTGTCCGTCAACACGTACTGTACAAAGAAGCTAAAATTAAATAATTTTAGTGGATTAATGAAAACCCGGCCTTGGTCGGGTTTTTTTATGGGTAGGAAATCAAAAGCTGAGGGGAGATGCTATGCCTGAATTACCAGAAGTCGAAACCAGTCGCCGTGGTATTGAACCTTATCTTGTCGACCATAAAATCAGTTATGCCGTGGTGCGTAATTCACGTCTGCGTTGGCCGGTTTCCGAACAAATCATGACGTTGAGCGACAGGCCGGTGCTTAGCGTACAGCGCCGGGCTAAGTATCTGCTGATTGAGTTGGATACGGGCTGGATTATCGTCCATCTCGGCATGTCTGGTAGTCTGCGTATGCTGACGGAAGAGACTGAACCAGAAAAACACGATCACGTCGACTTGGTGATCAGCAACGGCATGATTCTGCGTTATACCGACCCGCGTCGTTTTGGTGCTTGGTTGTGGTGCGATGATTTGGCGAATAGCAATGTGCTGGCTCATCTCGGCCCAGAGCCATTGAGCGAGGCATTTAACGCCGATTATCTGTATCAGCTATCTCGCAAGAAACGTACGTTGATCAAACCTTGGTTGATGGATAACAAAATCGTGGTGGGTGTTGGAAATATTTACGCCAGCGAATCGTTATTCAGCGCCGGGATCTTGCCCGATCGTCAGGCGGGATCGTTGACTGAACTCGAAACCGAAGTTCTCGTGCGGATGATCAAGTTGGTGTTGCAGCGTTCTATCGAGCAAGGCGGTACAACATTGCGTGACTTTTTACAGTCAGACGGCAAGCCCGGTTATTTTGCGCAAGAATTGCAGGTGTATGGTCGAGCGGGGGAGCCGTGCCGGATTTGCGGTACGCCGATAGAATCCGCTAAGCACGGACAGCGTAGCACCTTTTTCTGCCGACGCTGCCAGAAGTAATTACTGTGTGGCGAGCTTTGCCATCAACGCTTTGGTGACAACGTCTGGCAAGAATGGGGCGATGTCGCCGCCGTGACGTGCGACTTCTTTCACCAAGGAAGAAGAGATGAATGACCACTCTTCAGAGGGCATCAAAAATACGCTTTCCAACGTTGGCATCAGGTGGCGGTTCATATTCGCCAACTGCAATTCGTACTCAAAGTCAGAAACCGCACGCAGGCCGCGCACCAAAATATTGGCGTTTTGATGGGCGGCAAAGTGCGCCATCAGTTCGCTGAATCCTAAAACCTCAACGTTCTTCAGATGCGATGTCACCTGTGTAGCCAGAGCGACACGCTCATCCAAGGTAAACATCGGTTTTTTACTCGAGCTGGCGGCGATAGCCAAAATCACATGATCGAACATCAATGAAGCACGGGTCACCAAATCCAGATGACCATTGGTCATCGGATCAAAAGTTCCGGGGTAGATGGCTTTAGTGGTCATGATCTTTTACTTCTCTGAGTCATTGCGGCCTAACGCCCAAAGTGCGGCGTATTTATTAAAGGTATATTGCGCGTTGACCACCGCTAACAGCAACCCTTGTTTTCCGTCCAGAAAACCAGCGCGCAACAGCCAAGTTTTGCAAAAAGCGCCCAACGTGTGGGTGAGAATAGAAAGGTAGCCGCAGCGTTTACCCGCTTGATGGCGTTGGGTCGCCCATTGCTCGGCGTAATGTAATTGTTTGCGCTGAAAGGCAAAGAAATCGCGGCAGGTTAGATGCAGTAGATCGCCTTTCAACGCGATAACTTTTGCACCGTTGGTATTCAGCGATTCATGGACCAGGTAGTCGTTATAGCGGTAACGTGCGTTGGCATATAAGCGGTTAACGCGATCTGGATACCAACCGCTATGGCGCATAAAACGGCCAAGAAACAGGTTACGGCGACCAAGGCTGTAAACTACGTTATCGTCCGGGGTATTTAGCACTCGTTCAATTGACTGGCGCAACTCTGGGCTGACACGTTCGTCGGCATCGATCATCAAAACGTAGTCGTTGCTGGCGTAATTTTGGGCAACTTGCCGCTGTTTGCCGAAGCCTTGCCAATCGGTATGAACGAAAACCTTCGCGCCAAGGTTTGTAGCAACGGCGACAGTGTCATCCTGACTGCCAGAATCCAGCACAATAACTTCATCTGCCCAGTCGACGGATTGCAGGCAATCTGGCAGCAGCGTGGCTTCATTTTTGGCAATCATCACCACCGATAAACTCGCTCGCATATCAGTGACTCCGAGGTGGCAGATAGGGCTCCAGCAGTTGCAGCAAGCGCTGCAAGGCTCCCTGATTCTGATACAACACTTCTACCGCATGGCGGCCATAGTAGCGGCGATAATCTTCATCGGTGAGCAGCGTTTCGATTTCTTTTACCAGCGAATCGGTGTCAGTGACGGTGATTAAACCATCAGATTCTGACAGCTTGGCGCAGATATCTTTGAAGTTAAAAGTATGTGGCCCCATTAGCACCGGGATCGCGTGCGCAGCAGCCTCCAGCGGGTTGTGCCCTCCACGTTCGACCAGACTTCCGCCAACAAACGCCAGATCGGCAATTCCGTATAACAGCATCAGCTCACCCATGGTGTCGCCAATCACTACCTGTGTGGTGCTGGAAGGGATTTCGCCGCTACTGCGAGTGATGTAGCTGAAGCCGGCTTTTTGTGTCAGTTCTTTGGCTGTCGGGAAACGCTCAGGGTGGCGTGGTACTAAGATCAACAACAGTTCTGGATGCTTTTCTAATAGTTTACGGTGAGCGGCTAACAGGATGGCTTCTTCACCCTCATGAGTGCTGGTGGCGATCCACACTTGGCGGCGTGGTGCCCATTGACGACGTAGCGTGACTGCGCGGGCGGCTAATTCTGGTGTGACCGAAATATCAAACTTCAGACTGCCAGTGACGGTTAACTGCGAACGTTTCAAACCCAACTCGATAAAGCGATCGCCATCTTCCAGGTTCTGAGCGGCAATCAGGGTAATACGGCGCAGCATATCGCGCATAAAACCACCGATCTTTTTATAGCCGGCAGCGGAACGAGCAGAAAGACGGGCATTGGCTATCACCAATGGGATTTGGCGTTGGTGTAATGTGTTAATCATGTTTGGCCATAATTCGGTTTCCATGATAATCACCAGCTTTGGGCTGACTTGATCGAGAAAACGGTTCATGGAGCCGGGGAGATCGTAGGGTAGATAGACGTGATGTACGTCTTTACCAAAAGCAGACTGTACGCGCTCTGAACCTGTCGGGGTCATGGTGGTCACAGTTATCGGTAATGAAGGATACCGATGACGTAAAGCGCGAACTAATGGAATGGCGGCTAGCGTTTCACCAACGGAAACAGAATGTAGCATGATGCCACCGGGCACCACCTTCCCGGCGCAGAAACCATAGCGTTCAGCCCAGCGTTTGCGATAGGCTGGAGCCTTGCGACTGCGTAACAGTAAACGCAACCAGATCAGTGGTTGAATGAGGTAGAGTAGTACCTGATATAAACGCAGTAACATTCTATCATTTTCATTTATATGGGTTGCCCAGAATAGTACCATAATCGGATGGGAAAGGCGCTAATTTGGTGGCTTCAGGGGCGGTATCAGACAACAGGCGAGAGGTTTCGCTGCTAAGGTTGAGATGAAAAATATTCTAATTATTCGCCGCGATAATATTGGCGATTTGGTTTGTACTACCCCACTGATTGAAGGGTTGAGGATTGCTCATCCAGACGCAAAGATTTATCTGCTGATCAATAAAGTCAGCCAAGACGTTGTTAAGAATAACCCGCATTTGGAACGGGTCTTTGTCTATAAAAAAGCAAAACATAAAGCGAAAAACGAAACTACGTTAGGCGTTTATTTAGAGCGGCTAATGATATTCTTGCAACTACGGAAAATAGAGTTTGATGCGGCTATTCTGGCTAATCCGGTGCCTTGTAAATACAGTTTACGGTTAGCTAAAATGGCTGGTGTAAAGCATATCATCGGAGCCGACCTTGGCAGTTCTGAAATTAGTCGCCCGTTTAAACCAGCGGACTTTCACGGTAAGCATCAGGTGGAGAATGCCTATAGTTACTTGGCGGCTACCACGGAGAATATCCCCCCGATTCCTCCTGTCAGAGTTTATTTAACCGATATTGAACGCCAACAAGCTGTTCAACGTTTGCAAACGTTTTTACCCGACGCCGAGCGGATTTGTGCGGTACATATCAGTAGCCGTAGCCCAAAAAGGCGTTGGCCATTAGAGCGTTATGCCGAAATTATTCGCCGCTTAACCGCGGAACCACAGACTTCGGTACTGATTTTCTGGTCACCTCAGGGGACTCTAACACCTGATGATATTGGCGATCAGGCTCGTGCAGAGCTGCTATTAGCACAATGTCAGCATCAACGCGTTGCGCTGTACTCTACGGCGTCAGTGAGGGAGCTGCTGGCTGGGTTTGATCTCTGCGATCGTGTTTTGTGCAGTGACGGTGGCCAGATGCATCTGGCTGCGGCACTGCATAAGAACCAAGTTGTATTTTTTGGTGATACAGATAAAGACAGTTGGCATCCGTGGTCAGGGAAATATGAAATCCTGCAAGCAGAGTCTGGCGATTGTGCTGATGTGACGGTGGACGAGGTATGGCAGAAACTACAGATGTTGGATGCGTGAACGCAGACAGGGATGCCCCTGTCTGTCACATCATTTCAATGCTAAATACTGCTGACAAATAGCGTCTAAACCGTAGCTGGCTAATTGCTGATGATTAATCTGAGGGGGATGGGAATAAACTTCTACCATTTTCTGCGCCAGTGATTGCTCATTCAATTCGGCCAATGCATTCGCCATTCCGGCTTTTTCTAAAATCTCTGCTGGTCCGCCAGGGCAACGGGTGCTGACGACCGGAGTATCACACAGCAAGGCTTCAACCAAAACATTGCCAAAGCCTTCACTGTCGGAACTGAGCACCAACATCTTCGCCTGTTTGATGAACGGGTAAGGGTTGGCTTGGAATCCCAAAAACTGTACGCGTTCCGCAATCCCCAACTCAGTCGCCAGCGCTTTGGCTTCGGCTGTCTGCTCTTCTTTGCCGGTACCAATGAGTACCAAAGGTACCTGGATACCCGACAACGCATAGGCTTTTAGTAAGCGATCGTGCCGTTTGTGTGGATGAAAGCGCCCGACATGCACCAGATAATCTTGGCCTGCTAGTTCGCAGGGCTCTGTTGCTTGTTGTTCAATGGCGGCGATATCAAACGGATTGTTGATGACGGCTAAACGGTTCGGTTGGATGGCGAGCTGCTGTTTTAGATCATCCCCGACGGCTTGTGATACTGCAACGATGTTGCGAGTCTGATAAACGTTGGCGATCTTGCGCCGTTTCAACCAACGATCGAGCCCTTTACGATGCCCCAGATAAGAGGTTGAAAGAATACCGTGGATACAGAACCATAGCCGATCTGAGGCCAACACTTTGCTACGGCTGACGATACGATCGGTCTTATGCAGGTTGGAGAACACCAGATCAAAAGTGCCATGTTGGCGTTCGTTATCAATAACGGCGCGGTCTAACAGCGCAGCGCGGCGTGATAACTCGGTCAGTTTGCGCCAAGGCTTGCGGCATGAATCCACGACGACTTGATAATGAATGCCTTCTGGGATCGGGTAGTTACAAACATCCCTCAGAGAGAACAGGCTAACGTCGTGCCCCAATTGCTGCATACCTTGGCATAGCGTCAGCACCACCTTTTCAGCTCCGCCTCCCGGCAGACCATCGATAATCATCAGTATTCGCATCATCAATCCAGTAAGCGTTGATAGAGGTTAATTAACTGCTCTGATAGCCGTGCCGGTGTGGCAGACATAATACGTAACCTAGCCGCTTCCGCCATCGGCGATCCCAAGGCTTGGCGAGGTAATGCTCGAATGGCTTCTGTGATCGCAGGGATATCCAGCGCATCGGTAACAAAACCATTCTGACCGGGGGTAATGAATTCTGAACCGCCGCAGGTAGTACTGGTGATCACCGGTAACCCGCAGGACATCGCTTCCAGAATTACGTTCGGGAAGGGATCGTACAACGTAGGTAATAACAAGGCATCGGCGGCCTGGTAGAACGGCAACGTCTGCTGTTGTACACCCATAAAATGGATTCGGTCGCTACAACCGAGAGATTGGGCCAAGGCGCGATAACGTTTCTCCGCTTTATCCTGACCCACCACCACCAGATGGCTATCTGTTGCGGCAACGGCACGGATCGCCGCGGCTAAACCTTTACGCTCGAAACCTGAACCGACAAAAATCAGGCAATGAGCCTGCTGTGGGATCTGATATTGCTGACGTAATTGTTGGCGGAGTTGCTCGTTTGCTGGCAAAAATTTCTGGTTATCAATAGCGTTGTAAATCACGGTGATTTTATCGGCCGGAACACCGAAATCATCAATGATTTCTTGTTTGATCATTTCTGCATTACAGATCACCGCTTTTAATTCAGGCGCTGCATACATCGCGCGTTCAGCGCACATGATATAACGATGAAAGTGGTTAGAGAACAGCCACTTACGACGCCATGTTGGCAGCAGGCGTGCACGTTGTAATAACCAACGGCGATGCACCCCATCTCCGGCGCGGTAGATGTCGCAGCCGGGGATACGCTCGTGACTTTGTACCAGATCGAATTTTTGTTTTTGCCACAGTACGCGAGCCGCTTCAGCAAAACCTCGTTCACGGCTGATACGGCCAAACTTCATAGGATTACACAGGTGAATGTGCCAGTTTGGATTGACATCACCTTGCCATTCGCGGGTGATGACGTTGAGTTCGAGGTCTTGCTCTTCCAATGCCTCCAAGGCGCGGGAGACAAAGCGCTCAGCCCCGCCATCCGGGCGGTATTTTTGGCGAACGAGTGCCAAACGAAATGCTTTCATGCTAACTGGCTCCGCGCGGCGGCAATCACCGTGTCTGTAGGAATGAGGTCGAGATAACGTTCGTCGGTGCCGGTATCAATATCATCGGGGTCGGGTAGCGCGCCATAGTCACCAGCCCAAATTACGCGACCGATCACCTGCCACGGACGCCAAAAAGTCAATTTGGAAGGGCCAAATAAGGCAATACAAGGTGTTTGCAGCGCAGCGGCCATATGCATAGGGACAGAATCTACGCCGATAAACAGTCTGGCGTGGTCGATCAGTGCGGCGAGTTGGCGCAGAGTCAGTTGTCCTGCCAATGAGACGACGCCTTGTTGTGGGCAATGAGCCAAGATTTTTTCCACCATTTCACGCTCTTTGGCGTCTGGGCCTGAAGTGAGTACTAACTGGTGGCCATCAGCTTGCAGAGCGTTGATGGTGGCGGCCATCTTTTCTTCACTCCAGCATTTGAAGAACCAACGTGAAGTCGGTTGCACCACAATGTAGTCGCCATGAATACCTTGTTGTTGCAGTAAACGTTCGCTGGCTTGCCAATCTTGCGGTGCGTAGCTCATGGTGACGCGTTGATCGAGGGCTTCCAATCCTAACGGTTGGAGCAGTGACAGATTCTGTTCAACGGTATGTAAATCTTGATGATCGGTCACTGGCACTAAATGAGTGTGGCAATGCTTCCAGAGAAAACCCTGACGTTTGGGGAAATCAAACCCAAGTCGGATTCGTGCGCCGGTCAGTTGCGTTACCAGGGCACTACGCCATTGATCAGCCAGATTGACCACTAAATCGTAATGGCGTGCTTTCAGTTGGCGGATCAGATGAAGCTCGTGAGCCATATGCGCTTTGGTGCCTTGTTTTTTCCACTGCCGATCGATAACAAACACCTGCGCCAGCGCTGGATGGCTGAGTAACATGTCTTGCGTTTCTTGATACAGCAGCACGTCGATCTGCGCCTGAGGATAATTTTGTCGCAATGTGTTGATGACCGGTGTGGTCAACAACATATCGCCGTGATGGCGGAGCTTAACGATCAAAATACGCTGTATTGGCTGAGTCGTGGTTATGGCTGGCGCGTTGGTCATCGGATATCATTTTCTGGGAAACCAACCGCTGATTCTAAATGACCCGATCGCATGTGGCTATACTTGCACGGATTTCTTGCCCATATAGAAAAAAATAGACTAGTGGGCGACAAATCCGAATTAACGTTGTCCAAACCAGGCAGCAAAGTCATTTGCCCATCTGAATCGTGCTGCGTAACATAGAGAGCAATTGCTGTTATCAGGCCAAATTCTTATGACCAAACCGGCGTTTTTGATCACTATTGATACCGAAGGCGATAATCTGTGGCAAAACCATGATCGCATTTCGACTGAGAACACCCATTTCTTGCCGCGTTTTCAAGAACTCTGTGAGAAATACGGTTTTAAACCGGTTTATCTCACCAACTACGAAATGGCGGTTGATGCGGAATATGTCGAATTCGCCCGCGATGTGATCAAGCGAGGCACTGGCGAAGTAGGGATGCATCTGCACGCTTGGAATAGCCCGCCATTAGCACCATTGACCGACGATGACTGGCGACACAAACCTTATCTGATTGAATTTCCTGCCGATCTGGTTCGCGCCAAAGTTGATCATATGACCAAGTTACTGGAAGATAGCTTTCAGACTAAAATGCTGAGCCATCGTGCCGGTCGTTGGGCGTTCAATGAATACTATGCCTCTTTACTGTTGGAATATGGTTATCAGGTAGATTGTTCGGTTACACCACGCGTGAACTGGCAATACTCGCCGGGTAATCCACAAGGTAATGGTGGTACGGACTATCGTTATTTTCCTTCGCAGGCTTATTTTATTGATCCCACCAATATTGCGCAGTCGGGTAATTCTTCCTTATTGGAAGTGCCGATGAGTATTCAGTACAAACATTCTGGAATGATGAACGCAATCAAGCAGGGTTATGATCGCCTGCGTGGTAAGCAGCGTTCGCCTTCGGTGCATTGGTTACGGCCAACGGGGAGTAATCTGGATGCCATGAAGCGGGTGGCCGAGCGATCGTTAGCGGAAGGGCATGATTTTGTAGAATTTATGCTGCACTCTTCCGAGTTCATGCCCGGCGGTAGTCCGACGTTTAAAAATGAGCAAGACATTGAAGCCTTGTACCGTGATTTAGAGCAATTATTTGCTTGGTTACAGGAAAAGACGGTGGGTATGACATTGGCTGAGTATTATCAACTTAAAGTGAATTGATATGTCGAAAAAGTGGAAGATTAAGATCGCAAATTGGTTTCTACGACGCTATACAGAGAAGTATGGTCGTTTTCAGGATAAGACCACTTTCGACAGTAATATGCAGTTCAGTAGCATTGTTATTTATTCCACCACTGCGTTGGGGGATTTTATGTTCAATACCCCCGCGCTACGAGCGGTACGTGAACGTTATCCCGATGCACACATCACATTAGTGGTACATAAGAAAAACCAGGAACTGGTTGAGAATAGTCGTTATTACAACCGAGTGGTTTATTGGGATAGTAAATTCAAAAGTATGCGCCCTCTGCTGAAATCATTACGCCAACATCAACCCGATCTGGCATTGATTTTACATTCCCATCAACCTTATGACGTGATAAGCGCAGTGTTGGCCGGTGCGAAATATATTATCCGTGATAACTATAAATCGGGTATTTCCGGCCTTGAGCCTTGGTTGGTTAATTATGTCTTCAACTATTACGGCCACTTTATTCACCGGAAGCTAGAGTTGATTTCTGTGCTGGGTTGCCGCAATGACGATCCGCGTATGGAAATACCTGCGCCTTATCAACGGGCACAGAAAAATGCTGCTTTTCATACCATCGGTTTCCAACTCGGGGCGTCAACTGAGTCACGTTGTTGGCCAATTTCACACTACGTCAAACTGGCAGATATGCTGGTGGCTTATAACGATAAGGTACGTATTGTGTTGATTGGTGGCTCTATGGATGAAGGTAAAGCCAACCAGTTTTTGCAGCAGATTCATCCTGATACTCATGCCCACATGGATAATCAAATAGGGAAAACCGGGTTGCAGGCGTTGTTAACGTTGATTGATGGTTTTGATGTGTTGATCACTGGTGATACCGGGCCATTACATCTGGCTGTAGCATTGAAGACGAAAACGATCAGCCTGTTTGTTACCGCGGATCCCCGTTCGACCGGGCCAATACAGGATCATGAATTGCATCGAATTATTCATGTTTCTCGTACTGGGTATACTCTGCCATTGGAAATAGAAGGACCGATGGGAGTGATTCAGCCGCAACGTATTTATGATGAAGTGCTAGCGCATGTGCCGCTGAACGCATCAATGGCAGATTAAGAGTGCCTTAGAGGTTCTTCAACCACCAACGGGTTCTTGATAACCAAATATCCACTTGCGGATACTGCATCTGAGCCAATTTTTTGCCAGGCACACTACTGGCCTGGCATATCGCTACCGCTTTGCGGAAAAGTTCACAGGCTTGCTTATCATAACGATAATAGCCGTGAATTTTTTTGGACATGCTTCTTATTTCAGTGAAGCAATTGGCGATCATTAATGCCGCCAATTTTCGCAAGGGTTCATTACCGACATGCTGTTCAGCAAAAAGTATCATTTTACTGACGGCAAACTGTAAATCCTCAATATCCTTAGCTTTAATGTTACGCGTGATACCGTGGATATTATCCCGGTATAAATACAGCTCATGATCCAAGTGTGCGATCTTCTGGGTTTTAAAATAGATATACGGCGTGAAGATGACGTCCTCATAACAACGGCCGCTAGTAAAGGTTTCTCCTGTTAGTAACGACCGCTTATATACTCGGCTCCAGACGTGCCACATGGATATTGCAAACAGAGGCTCTAAACAAGAGATACCCTTTGCGTGAAAATCATAAATTTTCAACCGAGTTTGGTTGTCTACGACGTCCTCTAGAGGAACGTCGCAGAACTTTTGATATTTAAAATCAATCAGGTCATATTCTTCCGTCATCAAGATGGGGCGCAAGTGACGTAAGTAGTCGTTGCTCAGTAAATCATCACCATCCATAAACGTGATATAACGGCCTTCTGCCATGGTCATACCCGCGTTTCTCGCCTGAGCGACTCCTCCATTCTCTTGCGAGATAAACTTCACGTTTATTAAAGACTGATGTTTCGCAAGGTATTGGTGAACTAAACGGGCTGACTTATCAGTAGAACCGTCATCGATAATGATGATCTCAATGTCAGCGCCAGCCTGTTCAAATAATGAATGTAGGCAGGCAACAATGAACTCTTCATTGTTGTAAAAGGGGACGATAAAGCTGAGTAGTGGTGATTGGCTCATATCATCTAGCCCTGTGTTTCCTTCGTTTTCTTCACAGATAACGCGCTTAGAATAATTGCTAAACAAAACATTGCGGTACCTTCGGTACTGAAGAGAATAACATCACTAAGCCCATAAGCGAACAAACTGCATGTGATCGCCAGCAATAGTGCGTTACGGTATGGTCGTAGGGCAGACAAAAATAGGCCAAGATAAAGCGCCAGCAACAGTACCACACCCCAAACGCCTTTTAGGGAATAGGTCTCCAGCATCTCATTGTGTAGATGGACTGTTGCGTAAAATGCGGCCCCGTTGAGTTCGGGATGTTGTGCCACGATAGCTAATATCTCTTCACCACGTTGTTCGGCAGATTGCCCAAGGGGAGCCATATTCCCAGTACGTAGGGCAACAATTTGCATAGAAATTCTCGACATTACTGAGTTATCTAACCCAGGGGTCACTACCATATTTAGGTTGTCGCGGAATTCGTTAATCCGTTGTTCGATTTGTGATTTTAACGCTAAGCCGCAAATAGCAAGCAAAATGGGCAGTGATATTACCAAGATAATTTTATGTTTAGTGGAGATAAGGTCTTTAGTCGCTAATACCGAGAGGCAGATTGCTACCGGGTAAACCAACATTGCGGCTCGGGTTCCTGTCAGGATGATAGCCGTAAAAGATAATGCGAAACCTAATATATACAATGGAATACGATAGCGTGAGCGTAACATCAAAATTGCCTGCATCATCACCAGGTTGGTTGCTGTGATAATATAAGCAGCAATAGTAGCACGATCAAAATTCAGTTCTGCACGTGGAACATCTAACCATAACCCCTGATAGAACACATAGAAGTTGATGAGCAGCCCCGCAAACAAGGCAAGACCAATGAACCAGCGTTGCATGCAAATACGTTCATTGAGTGCAATCAAAAGAATGAATGCTGTTGCGATCAACAACCTACCTGTCGCCATGTAGGCTCGGTAAATATTGATGTACTCGCCTTGTTGCTTGAAATGTGTCATCCATAGAATGGTACCCAGCCCAACACAAAAAAGACATAAGGGCAGGATAAGATTTATCCTGTTTTTGATGTAAAACTTAAGGTTTACGCAAATGGCAATAAAGGCGATGTAGCTGGCAATATAGAAAATATTTCGTCCGGTAGAAGAACCAAAAGGAATCATACAAAAGGCAATAGCACAGCCTAAGTAGATGAGATAACTAAAAGCAGGGTGCGGTGTTTTTTCTTTTAACATTAATATTTTCCAGCTTGCATAATTATTGGATCACAAAAGTACTCAAGGTGTGATCAAACTCTGTTTTGAACAGGGCATAATTGAAATGTTTTGTAGGATAGTTTTGCGCATTTTGGCTCATTTTCGCATAATTATCTGATGCGATGAGCTGTTCGAATGCGTCTGCACAATCAAGGTGTGATAATAGTTTTGGTGTTACTAATTGGTCTGTGACGGGATCATAAACATCATGAGGGAAATCCACTTTAATACCGCTTAGGCGCTCATGTTCTTCAATCGTCACTGATGGTGTTAACCCTAGGCCGCAATCACCGTGTTTAATGACTTCTGGTTGGCCATCAACCAATGGGAAAATTACTGGGACAGCATAATACAATGATTCCATACAAGAAAGTCCAAAGGGTTCGGTAATCGGCGTGCTCATATAAATGTCAGTACGGTTGAAGAAGCTAGCGACGTCATCTTGAAAACCGGAAAAGGTTACCTGATCTCCCAACTGCAATCTATCTGCCAATTGTCCAAATTTGTCCTTATCTGGGCCTTTGCCTGCGATTTCCAAGGTAACGTTATGACCACGTTGCAGTAACTCTTTGAACATCAACAAGGTGACGCTAATGCCTTTCAAGCTGACTAACCGTGAAGCGGTACCAATACGGATTGGCTGGCCAAGGCTTCTTGGCTCTTGGCTAATGCCAGAAGGCGTTTTGATGCGGTTGATGACGACCTGCGGAACGATTGGCAGATTGAAGCGCAGTTCCATCACGCGTTTGGAAGCGTAGGAGGCTGAAATACAACCGTCTAACATAGCGAAAAAACGCAACGTTTTATGATTTTTGGCGTAGCGCCATGAACAGCCATGATCGTAATAGACCAGCTTACCGCGTTTGGGTTTCGCTGACAGTCCGGGTATTAAATCCCAGACGATGATAACGTCCGCGTTTGCCCTTTCAATTTTCCATTTTAATAGATATTTGCGTAGGAACTGCGGGCAGCGAAGGTTCAAGGAGTTGAATAGGCGATTAGCAAAGGTCACTTTTTGTTGTGGCATTTGTTTGCGGATTTCTTCACCCACTTCGCCGCTGATGCAAATGACTTGATTGCTGGTGTCAGTAGAATCATTGATATACTGCAAAAATAGGCGCTCAACGCCCCCCATCTTTCCCAGATTGATAATATGCAGCTTCTTCATCATATAACCTTTTGTAATTCTGCCAACACTGAATCTGCGGCAATGGTTGCCATACTCTTTTGTGGTGAAACAATAGCCGCCTGATTTTGCCCATAACCGCCAATCAGCCCCGGATCGGTTGGGCCGAATAGGGTGATGTTGGGTCTATCTAACGCAGCGGTGAGGTGGCTTAAACCGGTATCTACCGAAACGACGGCTTTAGCGCCTGCCAGCACTTCGGCAACTTGTTGCAGACTCATTTTAGGTAAGACTTCAACATGCGAAAAACCTTCAGCCAAACGTAAGGCTCGCTGACGTTCGTGTTCGGCACCCCAAGGCAGTTTGATTTTTAGCTCGCTGGGTTGCACTAGCTCGATCAACTCACGCCAGTTTTGCTCCGGCCAGTGTTTTTCATCACGCGTTGTGGCATGTAAAAACACCAAGTATTGTCCTGCATCGGCGGGAAAATGGTTGAGAAAACGGGCGGCAATGGCGTAATCACCTGTGTTTTGTGGTTTGGCATAGCCCAAGCTTTTGGCAAATAATTCTCGAGTTCGTTCAACCGCGTGTTGTTGTTTATTAATTTCGTGGCGGTGGTTATAGAACCAACTGGCGAAAGGTTCGCGTACGCTTTTGCAATCTTGCCCGTGTTTACTGCCTTTGGCGATACGCGTCACCAATGCGGCACTCTTGATCAAGCCTTGCGCGTCAATCACCACATCGTATTGACGCTCTTGAACTTTACGTTTGAAGTCACAGCGTTGCTGGCGAGTTTCGCTACCGAACCAGTTTTTACGCCAACGGCGAATCGCGACCGGGATCACGCGATCGACTGCTGGGTGCCAAGTAGGGATTTGGCTAAAACCTTCTTCTACCACCCAGTCGAAACGAATGCCGGGGATCGCCTGCATAGCATCGGTCAATGCGGGAAGGGTATGTAACACATCCCCCATTGACGAGGTTTTTACAATTAACACCTGCATGTTATTCCTCGCTGGCTGCAAGTAACGGCGTCAGCGAATCCAACACCTGCTGTGGCTGTATATCAATCAGGCTCTGATGGTAACCCTGATCGGCATCGCCTTTGCGTATTTTATGGTAACCAGTAATTAATCGGATAACGACGGCTTTGTTGGACAGTGGCGGAGTAAAGTCCGGGCTGCTCGGGCCATACAAGGCGATTAACGGTTTGTTCAACGCTGCGGCAATGTGCATTAATCCAGAGTCATTACTGACTACCGCTTGGCAGGAGGCAAGCAAAATTACGGCCTGCTCTAACTGAGTTTCACCCGCTAGGTTGAGGCAAAAATCACGCTCGTCTTCACTCAGTGTTGAACGGATTTGCTCACCAGCTTCGTGGTCTTTGGCCGAGCCAAACAGGACAACCTGATAGCCTTGTTCGATCAACATCTGCGCCAATGTTGCGTAGTGATAATGTGGCCAGCGTTTGGCAGGGCCGAATTCTGCGCCAGGGCAGAAACCAATAATTGGGCGATGATCGGTCAGGTTGAATGCGGAGGTCGTTTCAGCGATCTCTTCATCGCTGACCTGTAATTGTGGCCACAGCAAGGGTTGTGGGAGGTCGTCGGCGCTCTGGATTCGCTGACTGTTATAGGCCAGGGCGACATAGCGCTGCACCATCAACGGGAAAGCGGCTTTATCTAACACGCGGATATCGTTAAGCAAACCATAACGCATTTCACCGCGCCAGCCAGTGCGTTGCGGCACGTTGGCGAAGAAGGGAACTAGTGCAGATTTGAACGAGTTGGGCAACACATAAGCCCGGTCGTAACCGTTAGCACGTAAGGTATGGCCTAAACGACGACGCTCACCGATGGCTAAAGCACCATGTCCCAGCGGCATGGCCAGCGCTTGGTTGACTTCCGGCATCCGTGCTAGCAACGGACGGCACCAAGCGGGTGCCATCACGTCGATTTCTGCTGTGGGATGTTCGGTCTTCAGGGTGCGATAAAGACTTTGCGACATCATCATGTCGCCAACCCATGAAGGGCCGATAACCAGTATTTTCATACCGTGAATATGTCCCTTTAGCTTAGGCGGGGCGGTTCAACCAGGCCATGTACTCTTTCACGCCCTCGGCGACGGTTTTGAATTCGATATCACAACCCGCTGCACGCAGCTTGGTCAGATCGGCTTGCGTATAGGCTTGGTAACGGCCTTTTAGCTTTTCCGGGAATTCAATGTATTCCACAGAACCTTTCTGGTGATGGGCGACAACGGCATCGGCCACGGCTTGGAAGGTTTCTGCACGGCCAGTACCGCAGTTGAAGATGCCGGATACGCCGCTTTTCCAGAACCACAGGTTGACTGCTGCCACGTCACCGACGTAAACGAAGTCACGTTTGAAGTTTTCGCTACCGGCAAACAGTTTTGGATCTTCATCGCGATTAATTTGTCCGTTCAAATGGAACGCGACGCTGGCCATGCTGCCTTTGTGACCCTCGCGTGGACCATAAACGTTGAAGTAGCGGAAACCGCAGATCTGTGAATCTGCCTGAGGCAGGATTTCACGAACATACTGATCGAACAGGAATTTTGAGTAACCGTAAACGTTCAGTGGCTGCTCGTATTGACGTTCTTCGATAAAGTTTTCGTTGCCGCCGTAGGTGGCCGCAGAAGAAGCGTACAAGAATGGGATTTCGCGATCCAGACAGTAATGCAGTAGGTCTTTGGAGTACTGATAGTTGTTGTCCATCATGTACTTACCGTCCCACTCGGTAGTAGAGGAGCAAGCACCCTCATGGAAAACAGCGTCGATTTCACCCAGATCGTCACCGGCCATAATACTGGCGATAAAATCTTCTTTATCAACGTAGTCAGCAATATCAAGATCAACTAGGTTAACGAACTTGGTACCGTCTTTCAGGTTATCTACCACCAAAATATCACGATAACCTATATCATTCAGAGCCTTAACGATGTTGCTGCCGATCATGCCAGCGCCGCCAGTGACGATAATCATTGGGTTTTCCCCTATCAATCTGCCTGATGAAGCACAATGCTTCACACGATATGCTGCCTATAATAGCATTTCGTGCCGTCGCAAACATCGCTTGGGTTCCTAATATCCTTTCTAAAATGTGACTTTTAAATTCATATTCATCATGCTCGATTGCTGATTATCAGCAAAATACTGCTCGTAAAGCATATTCAGCGCCATGTCGTCAGTGAATACCCACTCCAGACCACTGCCGACCATCATGATATCGCGAGACAATGGGATGCCATTCAACGGCATATATTGGTTAATGCCGGTAAAACTGGCGTTATAGCTACCGTTATCCTGAGAAATGGCTTGTTGATAATGGGTTTGAGCCGTGAGATTGATTTTACCTTGATTGCCTAATTCCCAACCATAACCTGCTCGTACGCCGAGCCCTGCCTGCCAACGAGTTGTGGTTTGAGCATTTGCCTGTAGGCCAAAACCGGAAGCTCCATTCTCTTGAAACGCATCCTGTTTCATGCTGATGTATTGCGTATCAATATAAGGAGTGAGTTGCCAACCTTCCTTTTTAATGCGGTAACCCATTTCGCTACCGAGAGTAAAATAGCTACCGCTTTGATCGCTACTGACTCGTGGTGCTTGAGTGCCCAATAATAACGTGCGTTTTTGCTGGCCGTCGTAGTAACCGGAGGCAATACGGCCTGTGACATAGTAAGAGTCAAAAATCTTACCGCCATACAGGGAACCTTCACCCACGGTACCGCTGCTGTTTTCTGAGCCACGACTCAGGTTGCCATAAGTTTCACTGCGGGTTAATGAGCTCCCCATAAAGGTATTTTTATCCAGGAAAATATCTTGTCCTATAACCCAACCATTCATATTGTAATTAACACCTGCGAGACCCGAGCTACCCAATTGGCTTTGATAATTGATGTTTCCCGTCCATGCACTGCTTATCGGGGAATCCATCAATTGAGCGATATGGTCGGAAACCTGACGATTATTCACGCTAATCGCTTGCATGGTCATTGCCAAACTGGCTGCAGGTAATTGCCCTGATAGGCTTTCCAGCGAGGCTTGGGCGGCCTGTGCATTGGGGGATTGTTGAATGCTGGCCGCTCCATTCATAAATTCAGTGGTCTTAGCCTCGGTTGGCGCTGTTGAATTGGCTAACTGATTATCTAACTGAGTAAAAGCTTGCTCAACGCGATTGGCACCAGAAGTCGCTGCGGCATTGTATTCAACACCTGCGGCATTGGTGACTTGCACGCGTTGGATATTCAACCACGCCTGATTACTGCTATAGCCGACGGTGGCATCCAAGAAGACGCCGGATGTTTTAGTGAAGGTATCAAACTGCCCGGTTAAACCACCTTGAGCGGTTAACACATCTTGATGCTGGGTGGATGTGACATAACCTTGAGGCACGGCTAGCACGTGAAGATCGCCCGCCAGAGTGGCTGTGCCCTGAACATTCAACGTAGAGCCTAATACCAGCGCTAATTGGCCATCGGCCGTTTGGTTATAGTTTTGACTAAAGTTGGTCTGGCCGTTGTGTAGCACCACGCTACCTTGGTTGTTCACGTTGCCACCTACGCGACGAACATCCAATGTGCCGGAGGGCCCTACGTTGACAGCGGAAGTTAACCCATTGTTTGATGTGAGTGTTCCCCCTAATACTTGAGTTAATCCGCTATAAGTGGCCTCTTTTTCAAGTACTAATGTACCGGTGCCGTTCTTGATGAGTCCCCCGGTTCCGCTGATTGAGTTACCCCACGTTGAGGAATAGCCGTTAAATGAAACGCTAACATCTCCCCAATCAAATTTGGCAGGGCCACGTACTGCGGCATCGACATTCAACAGGCCGTAGCCAAATGTGGCATCGACGCCTGGCGTTCCTTGGTCCGTTGCGGTACCCAATAAAGTCTGGCGCACTAAATCGTTATTAAAATAGGGAAATGCCTGCCAGACCATTGCTGCCGCCCCTGACACCTGAGGTGCCGAGAAAGATGTGCCGGCAACCATGGTATTAAACAGGGCCCCGGTTTGCGGATTTTGAGTCAGAACGGAGACGGTTCCCGGTGCCACTAAGCAGTAGCGCATACTGCTGCCACAGGCATTGGCATAAGAGGCGAGTTCATTGGGCTTATTGATTGCACTAACGACTAACCAACCTTTTTCCAATGCAGATGAGTTGGCGAGTGTGGGGATAGCAGCGATATTGCTTGGGTTTTCATGGTGATCGTTACCGCTGGCAAATATCACTAACCCACCATGCGACACGACAAAATACTGGTAGGCATCGGCGTAATGATTAATGGTGGAACTATCGGGGTCTGTCCAAGTGGGAATATCCCACGAGTTATTCATGATTTTAGCGCCAGCATTGGCCATATCGCGGTTAACGTCGAATAAAGAATAACCTTTTGAGCCACCGGATGTTTTTGTATCAGGAATAATTCGGGCACTGACTAAGGTAGCCCCAGGAGCTGTACCGCCAGAGAAGGGTTCAACTCGTTGTCCGGCAATGGTTTGTGCAACTTTAGTACCATGACCACGAACATCACCTACAGCGGTATTGTTGGTGTCCGGATCAACATAAGAGAAATATTGTGCCACTTTTCCTTGCAGCGCCGGGTTCGTTGTTAATATACCGCTATCGACTACGCCAATAGTGATACCTGCACCGGTATAACCGGCGGCACGTGCTTCAGCTGCGTGGGTAATAAACAGATGTTGATTATAATTATCTTGAGTTAATGGTTTGGTGGGGGAAATGATCGGCGCGGTATTTTTAATCTCCGTTGGCGGAGGTTCTACACTGCTACTGCTATCACCGCCGCCACCGCCACCTCCACAGGCGGAAAGTATGAAGGTTAAAAAAGAGTTCCCGGATAAATATAAAGACTTCTGGAGTAGAGATTTTCCTGAGGACATGAGAAGTACTCCTGGCTTTTATTAGCCATTTTTATTAAATCAATTTGAGCGCTCCTTGAATTCCGCAAATAAGTATTTCGGATTTCTGATATAAGTCATCCTTCCCCAAAAAACTTTCCCAAATATTTTTGAGGGTTGTGATGAATAACCATGTAATGTTGCTTATTGACTCGCCTTGTCAGATATATTACAGCGACAATTATGAAGGCTACTCTGAATTCAATGCTAGATGCACAAATTAATCTCGTCAAATCCGCTAGGTGATTAATTTATTGATTTTACATTGTTTTGATAAATGCATTGCAGTTCTTAAATAAGTTAAGTGAATGTTGTTGGTGCATTCAGTGATGATGTTCTAGCCGGATTTTATATGGAGATGTTAATCAAAGGCATCATTTTATTCTGTAGTGATTGGCAGCTCACTGGCGCTGTGAACTCCGTGATCTAGGCAGCAAAATAGCGCTGCGATAGCAGGAAATTTACATCATCCCCACCATCTTTTACCCTTTTCCGTAGTATTATCGTCTGATAAGTTACAAAACAGTAAAATCTGTGGAAAACACGCCAATCCTGGAGATAACCGTAATGTCCGTGTCTTTTTATCAGCAATTGGAACAGCAACTTGCCACTACTCGTGCCGAAGGATTGTTCAAAAACGAACGCATCATCACTTCTGCTCAGCAGGCCGATATAGCAGTTGCTGATGGCAGCCATGTGATCAACTTCTGCGCTAACAACTACCTTGGTCTAGCGAACCACCCGGCGTTGATTGCAGCGGCCAAGGCCGGTATGGACAGCCACGGTTTCGGTATGGCTTCTGTGCGCTTTATCTGTGGCACGCAAGACAGCCATAAACAGCTGGAACAAAAACTGGCTGAGTTTCTGGGGATGGAAGATTCGATTCTGTATTCCTCTTGCTTCGATGCCAACGGTGGCCTATTCGAAACTCTGTTAGGGCCGGAGGACGCGATTATCTCCGATGCGTTGAACCATGCTTCCATCATTGATGGTGTGCGCCTGTGCAAAGCTAAACGCTACCGTTACGCCAACAACGATATGACAGAACTGGCAGAGCAATTGAAGCAGGCAAGGGCTGAGGGTGCGCGTCACATTATGATTGCCACCGACGGTGTGTTCTCGATGGATGGTGTGATTGCTAATCTGAAAGGCGTGTGTGATCTGGCTGATGAATATGACGCGTTGGTCATGGTGGATGACTCCCACGCCGTGGGTTTTGTCGGTGCTAATGGTCGCGGTTCGCATGAATATTGCGATGTGATGAAGCGTGTCGACATCATCACCGGTACTTTAGGTAAGGCACTCGGCGGCGCTTCTGGTGGTTACACCGCCGGCAAGAAAGAAGTCGTAGAGTGGTTGCGCCAGCGTTCACGCCCGTATCTGTTCTCCAACTCATTGGCTCCAGCTATTGTTGCCGCCTCTCTCAAAGTATTGGAGTTGGTGGAGCAGGGCGATGAGCTACGCGATCGCCTGTGGACTAACGCCCGCCTGTTCCGCGAAAAAATGACCGCCGCAGGCTTTACGCTGGCTGGCGCCGATCACGCCATCATCCCGGTGATGTTAGGTGAGGCAACATTGGCGCAGAATTTCGCCAATGAGCTGCTCAAGGAAGGCATTTATGTCACTGGTTTCTTCTTCCCGGTGGTGCCGAAAGGTCAGGCCCGCATCCGTACCCAGATGTCTGCCGACCATACCCCGGAACAAATTGAGCGCGCTGTAGCGGCGTTTACTCGTATCGGTAAACAGCTTGGCGTTATTGCATAAGGTAATATCATGAAAGCATTGTCAAAACTGAAAGCGGAAGAAGGGATTTGGATGGTCGATGCGCCTCAGCCAGAGCTGGGGCATAACGATGTCATGATCAAAATCCGTAAAACCGCGATCTGCGGTACGGATGTGCATATCTATAACTGGGATGAATGGTCTCAGAAGACGATCCCGGTACCGATGGTGGTTGGGCATGAATACGTCGGTGAAGTCGTGGCGATCGGCCAAGAAGTCAAAGGTTTCGAAATTGGCGATCGGGTTTCCGGTGAAGGACACATCACCTGTGGACATTGCCGTAACTGCCGTGGTGGACGTACTCATTTGTGCCGTAACACCACTGGGGTTGGCGTTAACCGCTCTGGTTCCTTCGCTGAATATTTGGTTATCCCGGCGTTTAACGCCTTCAAAATTCCAGACAATATTTCTGACGAACTGGCTTCGATCTTCGATCCATTCGGTAACGCGGTGCACACTGCGCTGTCGTTTGATTTGGTTGGTGAAGATGTGCTGGTTTCCGGTGCTGGCCCGATCGGCATTATGGCTGCGGCGGTCTGTAAACACGTCGGTGCCCGTCATGTTGTTATCACTGATGTGAATGAATATCGCTTGGATCTGGCGCGTAAAATGGGTGTGACCCGTGCGGTTAACGTCAGCAAAGAAAACCTGAGCGATGTGATGACCGAATTGGGCATGACCGAAGGTTTCGACGTTGGTTTGGAAATGTCAGGAGCACCACCGGCGTTCCGTACTTTGCTGAACTCCATGAACCACGGTGGTCGTATTGCGATGCTGGGTATTCCACCATCGGATATGTCGATCGACTGGAATCAGGTGATCTTCAAAGGGCTGTTTATCAAAGGGATTTATGGCCGTGAGATGTTCGAAACCTGGTATAAGATGGCAGCGCTGATCCAATCTGGTCTGGATCTAACCCCAATGATCACTCACCGTTTCGGTATTGATGATTTCCAGAAAGGTTTCGATGCCATGCGTTCCGGCCAGTCCGGCAAAGTGGTATTGAGCTGGGATTGATTTCCTACTATGGAGCCGGATTCCCGGCTCCATTCACTATGTATTATCCCAACCACTGATTCCAGTGACGTTTGATAAATTCTACCGGGGCAGACTGTGCCACGCTTTCGCCAATGATCCCCAACACTTTGCTGGCGTTTGGTTTTTCCTGCGGCAACTTGACCTTACACTGCTTGATCGCGCCAGTGAATGGATTCTTTGGTTGTGTTTTTTGTGGTTTACTCGGAGGAATATAGCTACTGCCGCTACTTTGCTGCGGTTCGTTCAATAGTGCGCTGGGTTTGACTAATACGATGTCAGATGGGAGCGTTGGCAGCATCTGTCGTAATACTTTCACCGTTGCTGGGCGTGGGTGGCCGATTGCGATGGCTGAGCCATTGCGACGCGCCAATTCTACTGCGCGGTTGAACTGCTTGCGGATATCCGCTTCGTTTGCAGTATCATCGAGAAAGACTTTGCGTTTGATAACTTTCACCCCAGTACCCACGGCGGCACGACTGGCTTGGCTGTTACCGATGGTCATACTGTCGAGAAAATACAGATTGTAGCTTTCCAACGCCTTCATCACCTTTTCCATACCCGGCAGGCTGGAAGTCATCGCGCTGCCCATATGGTTGTTCATGCCAACCGCATAGGGCACGTTGTTCACCGCATTACGGATAATGCGCTGAACTTCTTCACTACTCATGGACGGTTGCAGGGTATCGCGCTCTAACGGTTGTTTGCTGAGCGGTGCCATCGGCATGTGGATCAAGACTTCGCGCCCTTGGCTGTGCGCCTGAGTGGCCATCAAATGGGCGTGTGGCGCGTTAGGCAGCACGGCGACCGAAATCGCCGTTGGCATTTGCAGTACGGCGTTTTCTTCATGTGGGCGATAACCCACATCGTCGATCACGATGGACAGTTTGCCAGCCTGTGCGGCGGAAACCAGCAATAAAGAACCTATCAGTACGGCAATACGTGTTTTGATCTGCAAACCTATCTTCCCAACCACGGCAGTGGGTTAACCGCCTGACCTTGGCGACGGATTTCGAAATAGAGTGACGGATTTCCTTGACCACCACTGGTGCCAACCAAGGCGATCGGTTGGCCAGCGCGCACCTGTGCACCAACGTTAACCAACGCGCTCTGATTGTAACCGTACAGGCTCATGTCACCTTTACCGTGCTCGACGACGACCACTAAGCCGTAACCTTGCAGCCAGTCGGCCATTAGCACGCGACCGTCGGCGATAGCGCGAACTTCACTACCTTCTGGCGCCGCGATCACCATACCTTTCCAGCGTAGTTCACCTTGTAGTGATTCACCGAAGCGGTGTTCAATGCGGCCACGTACTGGCCACATGGCTTGTCCCGCTGGACGACCCAAGCCGCCGGTGCGCGCCATCAGTGAGCGCTCGCTTTCGGTTGGTTTATAGCTAGAGCCAGTTTTCTTCGCTTGTTGTTCTTTCGCTTTCACCTGTTCACGCACTTTGGCCGCTTCACGCGCTTCGCGTTCGGCGCGGGCACGGGCTTCACGCTCGGCGCGAGCGATTTGGTCACGCAGGCGTGTTTCGTTCTGGCGCAATTCGGTTAACCGTTGTTGATCTTTCGCCAACGAGGTTTCCAGAGCGCTCAGGGTTTTCTTACGTGCGCTGCGTGCCTGCTCCAGCTTTTGCTGTTGCGTTTGTTGTTCGCCGAGTAATGATTTTTGTTGGCCCTGTTTAGTGACCAGACTGGCTTTTTGTGTGGCGAGCTCGGTGCGAGTCTGTTTCAACTCTTCGATAGATTGTTGGCGAGCTTCGTTCAGATAACCAAAATAGGCCAGAATACGCTCGCTGCGCTGGCTTTCTTCACCGCTCAGGATCAGCTGTAACGCGCTGTGCTGCCCTTGGCGGAACGCCGCATCGAGCTGTTTAGCGAGAATATCTTGTTGTTCGGTCTGTTGTTTTTGCAGTTTGGCGATCGAGCTATTTAGGCCATCAATATCTTTTCCCAAAGAACTCAATGTACCTTGGGTATCACGCAACGTCCGGCTGGCTTGCGCGATAGTTTTTTCCTGAAGTTTGAGCTGATCTTGCAATGAGCTGCGCTGTTGTTGTTGTTGTTTAACGGCTTTTTCTTTTTCAGCGATGCTCTGTTGGATGTCTTTGAGTTGAGATTTGTTGTCTTCGGCTGCATAGCCAGATAGCGGTAACAACCCAAATAACGGCAACAACAATGCGCCAGCACATAATATGCTGGCGCAGAGAGTGGTCAACGTCCTTGGCGCTGGCAGTTGACTGCCGTTGTTTGCGCCTCGGGTTACCGTAGGTAGTGCAAAATATGCCTTCTCCGTCATACCGAAGGATTATTCCACGATGAACAGCGGCTTACCAGTCATCTCTTGCGGGATTTCCATTCCCATTAGCGTCAGCATGGTCGGGGCGATGTCGGAAAGTTTGCCACCTTCAACCGCTTTCACCGCCGGTTTGCCGACGTAAATCAGCGGTACAGGCAGACTGGTGTGGGCGGTATGCGCCTGACCGGTCGCGGGATCGCGCATCTGCTCGGCGTTACCGTGGTCGGCGGTGATCAGTAATTGACCATCAACCGCTTTCACCGCTTCAACCACTTGGGCGATGCAGTTATCCAATGTTTCAACCGCTTTAACCGCAGCATCATAAACACCGGTATGACCGACCATATCGCCGTTCGGGTAGTTACAGATGATGGCGTCATATTTACCGCTGTTGATGGCGCTTAACAGCTTGTCGGTCAGTTCTGCTGAACTCATTTCTGGTTGCAGATCGTAGGTCGCGACCTTCGGTGAGTTGATCAGCACACGGTCTTCACCTTTGAACGGATCTTCAACACCACCGTTGTAGAAGAAGGTGACGTGAGCATATTTTTCGGTTTCAGAGATGCGCAACTGAGTTTTGTCGTGCTTCATCAACCATTCACCAAAGGTATTTGCCAATGACGCTGGTGGGTAAGCACAAGCGGTTTTGATGTCGGCAGCATATTCGGTCAGCATCACGAAATCGCCAAATTTCACCACTTTAGCGCGTGGGAAACCGTCAAAGTCGGTGTTAACAAAGGCACGAGTGATCTGCCGTGCACGGTCAGCACGGAAGTTCATGAAGATCAGTGCGTCGCCATCGTTCATGTCGGCAGTGGCTTCGCCAGCGGCCTGAATCACGGTGGGTTTGACGAACTCATCGTTTTCGTCGCGAGCATAAGCGGCTTGCAGTGCAGCAACGGCGTTGTCGGCGGTGTATTCGCCTTTGGCTTGAGTCATCAAGTCATAAGCAAGTTGCACACGATCCCAGCGATTGTCGCGATCCATGGCAAAGTAACGACCAATTACCGATGCGATGCGGCCCGTACCCAGTTTGGCAAACTCTTCACTGAAACGTTTCAGTGAAGATTCAGCACTACGCGGCGGGGTGTCGCGGCCATCCAGGAACGCATGCAGGTAAACCGCTTTGGCGCCACGTTGGGTAGCCAGTTTGATCATGGCCAGAATATGCTCTTCGTGGCTGTGCACGCCACCTGGAGACATCAAACCCATGATATGAACGGCTTTGCCTGCTTGAACCGCTTTGTCGACTGCGTTGGTCAGGGTTGGGTTAGCGAAGAAATCGCCATCTTTGATTTCTTTATCCAGACGGGTCAAATCTTGATAAACGATACGACCGGCACCCAAGTTAACGTGACCGACTTCCGAGTTGCCCATCTGACCGTCAGGCAGACCGACATCCAGACCCGACGCGGCGATCAGGGTGTGCGGCTGTTGCTGCCACAGACTGTCCATCACTGGTGTATTGGCATTCAGGATCGCGTTGTCCTGTTGCTCTTCACGATGGCCGTAACCATCTAGAATCACCAGAACCATAGGCTTTTTGTTGCTCGACATTGCTGTACCTCGTAATGATAGGCATTAAGTTGTGGATAGCCATCAGACTCGCAAGGATGATGGCTATCCACTCTCAAAAACCGCGTGATTCTACCTCAGTTAGCGCTCAAAAAGAGCCCAAGAAGATCAATGTTGCAGTAAAAGTGTTTTATTTGACCGATTCCCTGACTGAAAATTTCTCGGCGTGCGCCGCAGATTCATGCTTATTGGCTGTATTTGCCGCATTCGGCAGGTATACTCTGAAGCCTTGAATTATTTTCCCTTAACTAACGGGAGTTGTTACGCCCCATGCTGCAAGAAATTATGCAATTTGTTAGCAAGCATCCGATCCTGAGCCTGGCTTGGATTGCATTGCTGGTTGCGGTGATTGTCATGACCGTCAAAAACCGTTTCTCCAAAGTAAAAGAAATCAGCCGTGGTGAAGTTACCCGCCTGATCAATAAAGAAGACGCGGTGGTTGTGGATACCCGTAGCCGTGACGATTTTCGTAAAGGCCATATTGCCAACGCCATCAACCTGACGGCGAGCGAAATCAAAAGTGGTAGCCTCGGTGCGCTGGAAAAACATAAAACTCAGCCTGTAGTGGTGGTGTGTGCCAATGGTACGACTTCACGCGAGCCTGCAGAGAGCCTGAGCAAAGCCGGTTTTGAGCAAGTCTTCACGCTGAAAGACGGTGTTGCGGGCTGGAGTGGCGAGAACCTGCCATTGGCGCGCGGCAAGTAATCATTAACCGATTAAGGTGATGAGTGATGGCTAACATCGAAATCTACACCAAAGCCACTTGCCCGTTTTGCCATCGCGCTAAAGCGTTGCTAAATAGCAAAGGGGCTACGTTTAACGAGATCGCCATCGACGGTGATAACGTGAAGCGTGAAGAGATGATCAAGCGGAGTGGGCGAACCACTGTGCCTCAGATTTTCATCGACGGCCAGCATATCGGCGGCTGTGATGATTTATATGCACTCGATGCTCGTGATGGGCTGGACCCGTTGCTGTAAATGGGTTTGGTTATCGAGCGTCAATAAGGATATTTTTAACCAAGGGTACTAAACACATGTCAGAACAAAACAACACCGAAATGGCTTTCCAGATCCAACGTATTTATACCAAAGATGTTTCTTTTGAAGCGCCAAATGCACCACAGGTTTTCCAGCAAGAATGGCAACCAGAAGTTAAACTTGATCTTGATACTGCTTCCAGCCAACTGGCGGATGATGTGTATGAAGTCGTACTGCGCGTAACCGTGACCGCGGCCTTGGGCGAAGAAACTGCTTTCCTGTGTGAAGTTCAGCAAGCGGGTATTTTCTCTGTAGCCGGTATCGACGGTACGCAACTGGCGCATTGCCTAGGTGCATACTGCCCGAACATTCTGTTCCCGTATGCGCGTGAGTGCATCACCGGCCTAGTTTCTCGCGGTACATTCCCACAATTGAACTTGGCACCCGTTAACTTTGACGCGTTGTTCATGAACTATCTGCAACAGCAAACTGAAGGCGAAGGTGCCGCACCACATCAGGATGCCTGATGAACACCGTCAATGCTTCAATGACTGTTATCGGTGCCGGCTCGTACGGCACCGCATTAGCTATTACGCTAGCGCGTAATGGACACCCGGTCGTGCTGTGGGGGCATAACCCTGAGCAGATCGCAAAAATGCAGCACGATCGCTGCAATCAAGCTTTCCTCCCCGATGTCCCATTCCCCGATACATTGCTGCTTGAAGCCGATTTAGCGCGTGCGCTGGCTGCCAGCCGTGACGTATTAGTTGTCGTGCCGAGCCACGTGTTTGGTGATGTGCTGCGTCAGCTGAAGCCGTTGTTGCGTCCAGATGCTCGTATCGTGTGGGCAACTAAAGGGTTGGAAGCTGAAACCGGCCGGTTATTGCAGGACGTGGCGCGTGAAGCACTGGGTGATACGATCCCGCTAGCCGTTGTTTCTGGGCCAACCTTCGCTAAGGAATTGGCCGCAGGGTTGCCGACGGCAATCGCTTTAGCGGCGACCGACGAACAGTTTGCCGACGATTTGCAGCAATTACTGCACTGCGGTAAGAGCTTCCGCGTTTACAGTAATCCGGATTTCATCGGTGTGCAGCTGGGCGGCGCGGTGAAAAACGTGATTGCTATCGGTGCCGGTATGTCTGATGGTATCGGTTTTGGCGCTAATGCTCGAACGGCGTTGATAACCCGTGGTCTGGCCGAGATGAGCCGTTTAGGTGCCGCATTGGGTGCCGATCCTGCCACCTTTATGGGTATGGCTGGCTTGGGCGATTTGGTGCTAACTTGTACTGATAACCAATCGCGTAACCGTCGCTTTGGCATTATGCTGGGGCAAGGTAAAGGCGTGGACGAAGCGCAAGACAGCATTGGTCAAGTGGTTGAAGGCTACCGCAATACCAAAGAAGTTTTGGCGCTTGCGCAACGTCACGGTGTGGAAATGCCAATCACCGAACAGATTTATCAGGTGCTGTATTGTGATAAAAATGCCCGCGAAGCGGCATTGAGTTTACTGGGTCGCACCCGGAAAGACGAAAAACACAATACTTAACCTGTAGGACAATCAATAAATTAAGTCACCTTGCCGGCTAGCTGGCGGGGTGACTTGTTTTGCAAGGCAGAGAGGAAGGCAATGTCGTCAGAAGAGTTAGAGCAGGTCTGGAGTAGCATTAAATCAGAAGCGCGAGCACTGGCTGATTGTGAACCGATGTTGGCTAGCTTTTTCCATGCGACTTTGTTGAAGCACGAGAATCTGGGCAGTGCACTCAGTTATATGCTGGCGAATAAGTTGGCAACCCCGATTATGCCAGCGATTGCGGTACGTGAAGTGGTTGAAGACGCTTACCGTTCGGACGCCCAAATGATTGCCTCAGCCGCGCGCGATATTCTTGCTGTGCGTTTGCGTGATCCGGCGGTCGACAAATATTCTACCCCTCTGTTGTATCTGAAAGGTTTCCACGCACTGCAAGCTTACCGCATTGGCCATTGGCTGTGGCTACAGGGGCGTCAGGCGTTGGCAATCTATCTGCAAAACCAAATTTCTGTCGCTTTTGGCGTAGATATTCACCCGGCAGCCCGCATTGGCTGCGGCATCATGCTGGATCACGCGACTGGCATTGTGATCGGTGAAACGGCAGTGGTAGAAAACGATGTTTCTATTCTGCAATCCGTCACCTTGGGCGGTACAGGTAAAACCAGCGGCGATCGACACCCGAAAATCCGTGAAGGGGTCATGATTGGCGCGGGGGCGAAAATCCTCGGTAATATCGAAGTGGGTAAGGGCGCGAAGATCGGCGCTGGTTCTGTGGTGCTACAATCCGTACCGGCACATACTACTGCGGCTGGCGTACCTGCGCGAATCGTTGGTCGACCTGAGAGCGACTCACCCGCGATGGATATGGATCAATACTTCAACGGCAGTAATCACGGCTTCGAGTACGGCGACGGGATTTGAGTGAGAGTAAATGGCCTGCGATTAAGCAGGCCACTTGTATTTACATAAAGAGATTCAGCAGTACCAACGATCCTACCCCGCTGACCACCACCCATAACAACCCCAAACGGAAGCTGACCAAGGTACAGATTACGGCAGCAATGACTTTCGGGTTGTGCAGATCAAATTCCATATTGGAATTCACATTCAAAATCTGAATGGCAATAATCGCCGGCAATACAGTGACCGGAACAAAACGCAGAGTCTTTTTGACTCGATCCGACATGTGAATTTTACCTGCCACACCGATAAACGAAAAACGGATGGCGAAGGTCACCGCTGCCATGCCCAGCGTCAGCATCATAAACAGATTATTGCTCATTATTGGCCACCTCAAAATTTTCTACCTGCTGTGCCTTCGGCGCCGATTTTCTCTCTTCTGCCAGATCTACGCATAATCCGGCACCGACGCCCAGTACCGACGCGATGACGATCCCCAGCGAGTAAGGTAATACCACTAACAACACGCCAGAAACGGTGGCGACAATAGCCGCAACGGTACAGGCCTGACTTTTGATTTGTGGCACCACGATGGCGATAAACGCCGCGACCATCGCGAAATCGAGTCCGTATTTTTCAATGTGCGGGAATGACGAGCCGACCAAGGCACCAAGAAAATCGGCGAAGACCCAGAAAGCCCAGAACGTAAACATGGCGGAGAAATAGAAGGTATACTTGTCTTTTTTATTTCCCTCCATTTCTTTAATTGTCGTGGCATAAACTTCGTCAGTCAGGGCATAGGACATCACACATTTTTTTAGGAATGGTGCGTCTTTAATTTTGTCTGATAACGATGCGCTATATAAAACGTGGCGGAGGTTAATGATCAGGGTGGTTAAAATAATCACTCCGACAGTAGCACCCGTTTTCAGCATATTTAACGCCAGCATTTGTGCCGAGCCAGCAATAACAATGCAAGACCAAGCGGTACTTTGCCATACACTCATGCCAGCACTTACGCTTAATGCGCCAACAATAAATGAAAATGGAAAGTCACCAATACAGAGCGGCATAATGGCTTTTATACCGCTGATAATTGCATCTTTTTTCATGAGATAGCCTCGATAATCGGTAGGTATAGAGCAAATCTGGCGCTATTTGTGCGTCATGATATTAATGATTTCTTTATCGGTATAAGTCATTGGCTGAACGACCAAACGGCAGAGGTTATTAATAGAATCCTCAACGTCGTTGGAAACAATACCGTCGTTAGCGCTGGCTCGACTTTGTTGTTGCGCCATTAGCACTGACTTGAATGCGCTCATGGTGACTGTCGACACCTTCATTGCGCAGCTATTCGATGCGCCGTCGCAGATAATGCCGCTGATATCACTGATCATATTGGTGATGGCGGTATTGATTGCTTGGAAGTCTTTGGTGAGTAACCAAGCCATACCCGCAGCCGCTCCCATCGATGCGGTAGATGCGGCGCACAGGGCGGAAAGACGGGTGTAGCGAGAGTGAATAGAAATCGCGGTCAGATGGGATAGCGCTAACGCACGCGCTAATTGATCGTCATTGACTTTTAGATGTTTAGCGACCACCACAACCGGCATAGTGGCGGCGATCCCTTGGTTACCAGAGCCAAAGTTGGACATTGCCGGAACCGGTGCGCCACCCATGCGCGCATCAGAGGCGGCAACGGTATCAATAAGCACCTGACTCAACAAATCGTGACTCATCATGCCATTAGTAATTGCGTCTGATAATGTTCCGTTGATATTGAGACCGTATTTTTTCTTTTTACCTTCGTCAGACAGCGCTTGGTTGATGCGGCCCGTTTCCAGCATAAAGGCGATATCATCGAAATCAACGTGGTTAATAAACTCGAAGGCTTCTTGCAGACTAAAAGTGGTAAGTTCTTGATTGTTTTTAGCGGTGTTTGTATTTTCGCTGAGAGGCAGTTTCACATCGTTCAGGTATAACTCGGCAATGTGAGTATGTGAACCATTAACCACAATACGACAATGGTTGTTTTTTCCGTGTACGGTCAGATCGATATGAATAAAGTCTTCGGTTTCTGCCGCAGAAATGTTCACTCTTTTCTCTTCAACCAATTTGGCTGCTTGTTCAATATTCTCTGGGGTAATGTCTTTCAGCGTTTCTAACCCCTTATCCGGATTACCACCAAAAGCACCGATAGCGGCAGCGAGATTGACGCCGGAATAACGAGTGCCTGGGATTGTCACACCCATCGCATTTTTATACAGGTTGGCGGAAATTGAGCCGGATATTTCGCATACGGTTTCATTAATCTGCTTGGCTGCATAAGCTGCGGAGAAGGCAATCGCAACTGGCTCAGTACAACCCAATGCCGGAGCAACTTCTTTTTTTAACCATTGGATGAAAATAGGTTGGTTAGTAGAGGTAGTTTTCATTTTTTATTCCTGAGGTTCAGTAATTTCTTATAAATACTTTAATGAAAATAATGACGAATGTTTTTCTCTAATTTTCACTATTTTCCTAGTGAGGGAGAAAAAATTACTCTTGTTGCAATAGTGTTTATTAGTGTTATTTTGATGTTTATTATGCTGTTTTACATGGGCTTTTAAATGAAATTAATTATCGATAACTCTAATAATGTGATGCTATCCACATATGTTTATGGAGCATGAAATTCTACTTTTACATTTTGTTTCATCAGTTAGGATCTGCTTACCCCAGTTTTAGGCGGATATTCTCGCAGTCCATTTTTGGACTCGATAATAAGGAACGTAATCAAACGAAAGTGACTCCATAAGAGATGAATAGGTGATTTCTTCATCAATGCCGTTTCTGGAGTCTGTATGAAAACTAAAAAATTACCGTGGATCTTATGTGTATTTTTATTGGCTGGGTGCGATCAAAAGAAAGCGGTACTCCCGGCCCCGGCACAGCCAAACGCGCAAACCAGCACCCAAGCGACAGCGCCGACAAGTGCGACCCAGCTTTATCAACTGTTGGGGCCGGTGGCGCTATTTCCTGACAATCTATTGGCGCAGGTATTGGTCGCCGCTAATTATCCGGATCAAATCGCCGCTGCCAGTTCTTGGTTGGCACAAAACTCGACGTTGAAAGGTTCAGCATTGCAACAAGCAGTGAATCAACAACCTTGGGATGCGAGCGTCAAAGGATTAACCGTCTTTCCTGATGTATTGAGCCAGATGGCACAAAATTTGGCGTGGACTCGTGCATTAGCAACGGCTTATACCCAAGAGCCAGGTGATGTGATGAACGCGGTGCAGATTCTGCGCCAACGGGCGACCCATAGTGGTGCATTGAAGAATTCGGCACAGCAGCAGGTAAGTATTCAGCCGAATGCTAACAGTTCATCTGCGCCAGTGACTAAAGTGGTTACCGCCCCCGCACAAACCATTGTGATTAAACCTGCACAACCTAGCGTGGTGTATGTTCCGACTTACAATCCGTCGGTGGTGTATGGCTATCCGGCAATACCGGTTTATCCCGGTTATGTACCGCCACCGACCTATAGTAGCGGCGATATGTTGGCGACGGGGTTGATCAGCTTTGGTGTCGGTGTGGCGGTCGGGTCGTTAGTGAATGACCATTGGAACGATTGGGGTGTGGGTTGGCATCAATCGACGGTGATTTATCACAATTCACCTTATGTGATTCATCACACGACCATTATCAATAATCATAATACGGTATGGAACCACCCTCAGCCTGTGGTTGGAGAGCCGCATTTTGCTCCAATACATCATGACGTTGGACAACCGCATTTCGCACCGAACCGGAGCAATTTCACACCAAGCCCACGTGGGGGACATGAGGAGCTGCATACCCGCCAACCATCGCATATCGCAGCTAGACCCCAGTTTGCGCCGGGGCCAGTACGTATCCCAGAGCAACATCGGGAACCCCATATACAGCAGCAACAGATGGGGAATATGACTTCTCGCTTTGCCGGAGAGCATGCAGATATTGGGCGAGGGTTAACGTCTTCCCATATGCTGGATAACGTCACCCATCGGCATCGGTTATTTTAAGGTTTGATCAACGCGCCTGCGTAATCCAGCTGTCGCCAAGCCTCATAGACCACCACGGAAACCGCGTTAGACAGGTTCATGCTGCGGCTTTGTTCCTGCATTGGGATGCGGATTTTTTGTTGTGCGGGCAGGGCGTCGAGGATCTCAGCGGGTAGGCCACGGGTTTCAGGGCCAAATAGCAAATAATCTCCCGCTTGATATGTCACCGCACTGTGTGCCGGAGTGCCTTTGGTCGTCAAGGCGAACAGTCGTTGTGGGTTTTCGCTGGCAACAAAAGCCGCGTAATTAGCGTGGCGTTTGATGTGGGCGAATTCGTGATAATCCAATCCAGCACGGCGCAGGCGCTTGTCATCCCATGGGAATCCCATCGGTTCAATCAGATGTAACTGGAAGCCGGTATTGGCACATAGGCGGATGATATTACCGGTGTTTGGCGGGATTTCTGGTTCAAATAAAACGATGTTCAACATATACAAAGCCCCTCATAACGAGGGGCGCAGAATAACAAAAACCTAAGCATTGGCCTACCGGATTAGCATTGCTGTCTTAGCGTTGATACAACGGAAGCCACAGCACTAAACGCAAACCACCCAGCGGACTATCTTCGGCTTTAACCCAACCACGATGTTGGGTGACGGCAGCCTCGACAATCGCCAACCCCAAACCGGTTCCGCCGGATTCACGATCGCGAGCTTCATCGGTTCGATAGAACGGACGGAAAATTTGTTCGCGGTCTTCTGGGCTCACGCCTGGGCCATCATCATCGACAGTGATGGTAATTCCTTGATTATCCACACTGAAGGCGACAGCAATGCGCGTATGTGAATAACGTAGGGCGTTACGCACGATGTTCTCTAGCGCGCTATCTAGTGCGCTAGCGTTGCCGTATAGCGACCAAGGACCGGGTGGTGAATCGATAGTTAGCTGTTTACCCATCTGTTCAGCTTCGAAGCTGGCGTTATCCAGCATATCGGCCCACAGCTGGTTAGCTTTTAATATCTCACGTGCCAGTTCACTTTTTTGCTGACCGCGTGACAATACCAACAGATCGTTAATCATCGAATCCAGACGTTGCGCTTCGGTTTCGATACGCTCTAGCTCACGTCCTTCGCCATGACGACGGCGTAACAGCGCCGTAGCCAATTGCAGACGGGTCAATGGGGTGCGCAATTCGTGGGAGATATCGGAAATCAGCCGCTGCTGAGCCGTCATCATGCGTTCCAATGCACTGACCATCTGGTTAAAACTGGCTCCGGTGGCCAAAAACTCTTGCGGCCCGGCTTCAAGCTCCGGGTGTTGCTTCAAGTTGCCACGAGCCACATCGTCGGCGGCGTTTTTTAGGTTTCGCGCCGGTTTTGCCAAACTCCAAGCCAACCACAGCAGCAGAGGTGCACTGATCAACATGGTGACGATTAACAACAGTAACGGTCTATCGAACAACAAGTTAATAAAATCGGACTGCGGGCTATTGGATGGGCGAATCAGGTAAAGCTGGTAGTTATCCTCGCCATCTCGTACGGCAAAGGGGCCAACGACTTCGGCACGACCGTATTTCTTTTTCTTCGGATAGTCTGAGTTATCAGACTGCCCGATGAAATTACGCATGATCTGAACTTCGTTACGTTGAGCTCCGAGCATCCGACCTTCGCTAGTGACTAAGATCAAGCGTTGGCCTGGCGGTGCCCATTTGTCGATTGCGCGCAGCAAACGACGCCACCACATTAGATCGTTCGGTGGGTCGTTTTGCAGTTCGGCTTCGACGTGCTGCTCCAACATCGCCCCTTGCCGCTGCTCACTGGGCAACAGCGTGGTCATTTGGCGGGTGTCGAGCTTCGGCACCATCAACACCAGCATTAGCACTAAGGCCAATGTGAACCAGAAAATGGCGAAGATACGTGCCGTCAAACTGTTAATCATGTTGCCGATACCATCAGGTAGCCACGACCACGCAGAGTTTTGAACCACGGATGGCCGTCTTTACGATCTGGCAATTTACGTCGTAGGTTGGAAATATGCATATCGATAGCGCGGTCGAATGGTGTCAGGCGTTTCCCCAAGACTTCTTGGCTCAGCAATTCACGCGATACCACTTGGCCGAGGTGCTGTGCCAATAAATATAACAGGGTGAATTCGGTACCGGTCAGATCCAGCGTCTGTCCATCGAAATTGGCTTCTTGGCGACCTGGATTGAGCTGCAAGCCATCGACGTCCAGCGTGGGTGCACCGGTATCGACGCTTTGCTGTTGCTCACTCCAGTTCGAGCGACGCAGGATGGCTCGGATACGCGCCACCAGTTCACGATCATTAAAAGGTTTCGGTAGGTAGTCATCAGCACCTAATTCCAGCCCCAAAACGCGATCCAGTTCACTGCCGCGAGCAGTTAGCATGATCACTGGTGTTTGGTGGTTTTGACGTAATTCTTTCAGAGTGTCGATGCCGTTTTTCTTCGGCATCATGATATCAAGCAACAGGAGATCGATGGAGCTGTCCAGTAGCGACAACGCCTGTTCACCATCGTGCGCCACGATGATGTTAAACCCTTCCATTTCAAGCAGTTCTTTCAGTAGCGAGGTGAGCTCGCGGTCGTCGTCAACTAGCAGAATTTTATTCATTTTGATTTACCTCCAGACGCAAAATACGTCATCAACTGTTGGCATTCCATGACTTTACGTAGTTTTACATGCCCTGACGCAGGTTTGCAGGTGCAGCAGTACACTGCTCCTCGTTGATTCGCAAAGTGAGCACAAACGAGGAGTGAAAATGCGTAAGGTGACTGCAGTAGTTATGGCATCAATGTTGGCAATAGGTTCTACCGCTGCCTTCGCTGCTGACGCTACACAGGAAACTACGCCGCCTCCAGCTAAAGATGTAATGCCACAGAATCCTGGTCAGCACCATATGTTCGAGGGTGTCAGCCTAACTGAACAACAACGCCAGCAAATGCGTGATTTGATGCAACAGGCTCGCCACGATCTACCTAGTGTCAATGTAGCTGAAATGGAAGCAATGCATAAGCTGGTGATTGCAGACAAATTTGATCAAACCGCGGTGTACGCACAGGCGGAAAAGATGGCTCAGGAACAGGTTAAGCGCCAGGTCGAAATGGCCCGAGTACGCAACCAAATGTATAACCTACTGACGCCAGAGCAAAAAAGTGTTTTAGACCAGAAACATCAGCAGCGTATGCAGCAGATGCAGCAGATGCAGCAGATGCAGCAGATGGAGCGTCAAATTTCTGGTTTGCAGCAAACTTCTGCCCAGAAGTTGAGTATGACCGAGTAGTACCCCTGTTTTTCCTTGCCATAGACACCATCCCTGTCTTCCCCGCCATGATGGCGGGGCTTTTTTTGCCTGTTATTCCGCTATACTCTTTCCCTCCTAATTTTAACCGGGATCTGTCATGGAACAGCAATATGCTCGTCTGGTGAAGTCTGCTGCGCTTGCCGCTACAGTGTTGGCTTCCATACTGCTGCTGATCAAAATTGTTGCCTGGTATTTGACCGGCTCTGTCAGCTTGCTTGCGGCGCTGGTGGATTCGCTGGTGGATATTGCCGCGTCGCTGACCAACCTGTTAGTGGTGCGTTATTCCCTGCAACCCGCTGATGAAGAACACGCTTTTGGTCATGGCAAAGCTGAATCGTTGGCGGCGCTGGCACAAAGCATGTTTATCTCGGGTTCCGCCTTGTTTTTGTTCCTCACTGGCTTTCAGCATTTGTATGCGCCACAAGAGCTACGTGCGCCCGGTGTTGGGATTGCGGTCACGGTGGTCGCGCTGCTGAGTACCATGGTTCTGGTGACTTACCAGCGTTGGGTGGTGAGAAAAACCCGCAGTCAGGCGGTTCGCGCAGATATGCTGCATTATCAATCAGATATCATGATGAATGGTGCTATTCTTATTGCGTTGGGATTAAGTTGGTATGGTTTCCAGCGGGCGGATGCGTTGTTTGCGTTGGGAATTGGCGTCTACATTCTCTACAGCGCATTACGCATGGGGTACGAAGCGGTGCAATCGTTGCTAGATCGTGCCTTGCCTGATGATGAACGTCAGGCGATTATCGATGTGGTTTCATCTTGGCCAGGAGTGAAAGGGGCGCATGATTTACGCACTCGTCAGTCCGGGCCGACGCGTTTTATCCAACTGCATCTGGAAATGGACGATTCGTTGCCGTTGGTGCAGGCGCACGTGTTAGCTGAGCAGGTTGAACAGGCTTTGTTACATCGTTTCCCCGGTGCGGATGTGATTATCCACCAAGATCCTTGCTCGGTGGTTCCAGCAAGTCGACAAGGGCATTGGGAGCTATAATCAAGTTAGGGTTGCCTGCTGATGGGAAGTAAGGAATTATCTGGGTTAGCTCAGAGTGCCATGTCGGTTTTTTACCGCAAATTTGTGTGACGTGAATCAATTCAGCAGACTGTTTTTGATATAATATTCAGCAATCAGATTTGAAAGCAGATTTGCTGTGTCCGGAGTGATTGTTGGACAGTCGGCAAATAGAACATTCTCAAGAAATTGCATCTACAGTTCAGAGGTAGTCATGATCAAGAAAATCGGTGTACTGACGAGTGGCGGTGATTCGCCGGGTATGAACGCTGCTATCCGTGGTGTTGTGCGTGCTGCACTTAGTGAAGACCTAGAAGTTTTTGGTATTCAAGATGGCTACCTCGGGCTGTATGAAGATCGTATGAAGCCATTGGATCGTTATAGTGTGTCCGACATGATCAACCGTGGCGGTACTTTCCTTGGCTCCGCACGCTTCCCTGAGTTTAGGGATGATGCAGTACGCGCTAAGGCGATTGAAAATCTGAGACGCCGCGGGATAGATGCGCTAGTGGTTATTGGTGGTGATGGCTCTTATATGGGGGCTAAACGCCTGACCGAAGAGGGGTTCCCATGCATCGGCCTACCTGGCACGATTGATAACGACATCAAAGGTACCGATTACACCATCGGTTTCTTCACCGCGTTGGAAACCGTCGTTGAAGCCATCGACCGCCTGCGTGACACCTCTTCCTCCCATCAGCGTATTTCCATCGTAGAAGTGATGGGGCGTTACTGTGGTGACCTGACCCTAGCGGCATCAATCGCGGGCGGTTGTGAGTTTGTGGTATTACCGGAAGTTGAGTTCAACCGTGAAGATCTGGTTACAGAAATCAAAGCGGGTATCGCAAAAGGTAAAAAACACGCCATCGTGGCTATTACCGAGCATATCTGTGATGTGGATGAGCTGGCTAGATACATCGAAGAAAACACCAAGCGTGAAACGCGTGCAACAGTTCTGGGGCATATCCAGCGCGGCGGGGCTCCGGTGGCTTATGACCGCATTTTGGCTTCACGCATGGGCGCTTACTCTGTTGAACTCCTGTTGCAAGGCCACGGTGGTCGCTGCGTGGGTATCCAGAACGAGAAGTTGGTTCACCATGACATTATCGACGCAATTGAAAACATGAAGCGTCCGTTTAAAAATGACTGGCTGGACTGCGCCAAGAAGCTGTATTAATTCTGCGCTTCACCCTGATACTCAATAGCCTCCGTTCGCGGGGGCTTTTTTTCGTCCTTATTGATGCATATTCCATAATCGTCTAGTACCAAATTTTTTATTCTTTAATTGCGAGGAAAGTTTCTGGCAGGCTCTGATGCTAAATCAACCGATTGAGGTTGCGATTATTTTCCTGGGGAGTCTGTCGATGCGTAAATGGGGTGTGGGTCTGTCATTGGTGCTGTTGGCGTCGAGCGCGATGGCGAAAGATATTCAATTACTGAACGTTTCTTATGACCCAACGCGTGAGTTCTATCAGGAATATAACATCGCGTTTGGCAAATACTGGCAGCAGAAAACTGGCGATCACGTCACGGTTCGTCAATCCCACGGCGGCTCTGGCAAACAGGCAACCTCGGTGATCAACGGTATTGAGGCTGACGTAGTGACTCTGGCGCTGGCGTATGACGTCGATGCCATTGCTGAACGAGGACGTATTGATAAAGATTGGATCAAGCGTCTGCCGGATAACTCGGCTCCTTATACCTCAACCATCGTATTCTTGGTGCGCAAAGGTAATCCTAAACAGATCCACGATTGGCCGGATTTGGTGAAACCGGGCGTTTCCGTGATTACTCCCAACCCGAAAACTTCGGGTGGTGCGCGCTGGAACTATCTGGCAGCTTGGGGTTACGCGCTACATCACAACAACAACGATCAAGCCAAAGCGCAGGATTTCGTTAAAGCACTGTATAAAAACGTGGAAGTGTTGGATTCCGGTGCTCGCGGTTCGACTAATACCTTCGTGGAGCGTGGCATTGGTGACGTATTGATCGCTTGGGAAAATGAAGCGTTGTTGGCAGCCAAACAACTGGGACAAGACAAGTTTGAGATTGTGACACCAAGCGAATCTGTGCTGGCAGAACCGACCGTTTCGGTGGTGGATAAAGTGGTCGATAAACGCGGTACTCGTGAGATTGCTACCGCTTATCTGAAATATCTGTACTCACCAGCCGGGCAGGAAATTGCCGCAAAGAACTACTATCGCCCGCGCGATGCGGTAGTTGCCGCCAAGTTCGCCGATAGTTTCCCGAAACTGAAGCTATTCACGGTGGATGATACCTTTGGTGGCTGGGCACAAGCGCAGAAAGTGCACTTTGCCACTGGCGGCAAGTTTGATGAGATCAGCAAGCGCGATTGATGGTCTTCTAACGATAAAAAAACCCCGGCGAGCCGGGGTTCTGTCATTTCAGCAAGCCGAAAACTTAGGCTTTCTTTGCAGCAGCCGCGGCTTTAACGATCACAGCGAAAGCGTCAGCTTTCAGTGATGCGCCACCGACCAATGCGCCGTCGATGTCTGGCTGGGTGAACAGCTCAGCAGCGTTTTTATCATTAACGGAACCGCCGTACTGGATGATCACTTGCTCAGCGATCGCTTTGTCTTGTTTGGCGATATGGTCACGGATGAATTTGTGAACGGCTTGTGCTTGTGCTGGGGTAGCAGATTTACCGGTACCGATCGCCCAAACTGGCTCATAAGCGATAACCACGCCTTCGAAGGCTGCAGCACCTTGAGTTTTCAGCACGGCGTCGATCTGGCGAGCACAAACTTCTTCGGTTTTGCCCGCTTCATTTTCTGCTTCGGTCTCACCGATGCACAGCACTGGGATCAGACCTGCTGCTTTCAGTACCGCAAATTTTGCTGCGATCGCTGCGTCAGTTTCTTTGTGGATCGTGCGACGCTCAGAGTGACCGATGATGATGTACTGCGCACCAACATCTTTCAGCATATCTGCGGAAACTTCACCGGTGAATGCGCCAGACAGGTTAACGTCTACGTTCTGCGCGCCCAAGGCGATGCGGCTACCGGCCAGTGCATGTTTAGCTTGGTCCAAGTACATCACTGGTGGTGCGATAGCGACGCCACAACCATCAACGCTGCTCAATTCATTGCGCAGACCAGCGATCAGTTCGTTAACCATGTGGGTGCTGCCGTTGAGCTTCCAGTTACCCATAACTAATGGATGACGCATGTTTTTTCCTCCAATAAGGGGACACAAGAGTAGAAATAACCACTGCCGGGTGGCAGTTAACCTGCCCAACAGTATAGAGATCAATAAGCGTAAAGGCTTTGCTTTTTGTCATTAATTACCCAGCTATCAGGGTTCAGATAGCGCCAGCTTAATCGGTTCAACAGCGAAAGTTATCCCTTTATCGCCGTTATCTGCCACCACATAGCGAATGGCGCCAGTATGTTGCTGGTAAAAATGTGAACCTTTGCCTTTTTCCAGCAAGTTACTGACTTTTACGATGCTTTTCTCCACGGTTAGCGTGGGATCAAATTGACGCATCAAAGCCGCCATGTAGTTGATAGCTATCGCGCGAGCGGCTTTTTCCTCGTTACCCTGCAAGGGTAAGTGTGTTATCTGTAACGTCTTGATTTTACCCGTGCCTTTTTCCAACGCGGTGGAGGCGTACAGATTTTCATTCAGCTTGCTGGCGGCTCGCGTCAGCAGTGGAGTATCCCCTTCAGTGGCGGGAATAGCACGAAATTCACCGATCGGTAAGGTTGGGTTGTCGCGATTATATTTTTCGCGGAATTTGACGATGGTCAGATCAAACGTGGGGGCTCCCGCCAGTAAATAAGGCGCGGTTGGTTGCTCATTGGCTGCATTAGGGGGATCGGCCCAAGCGCTGCTGAAGGCTAAACAGAGGTAAATGGCGGTGGTAACTTTTTTCAGCATGGCATGCATTCACGAAATCAATGACAAAGTGAGTTCCGATTAAAGCGAGTATATGGGGGCGTTGTCAAAGATCCCACAGTAATTCGCTCAGGAGTCTGCTAGGCGTCATCGCGCGCAGACACTCTATGTTACACTGCGGCGCAGAATATGGGCAGATTAACAGCGCAGGAATCAATGACATTACAGCAGTGGTGCTTTTCGTTTAAAGGCCGTATTGGGCGACGTGATTTTTGGATCTGGATGGGAGCATGGCTGGTTCTAATGGTGATCGCCTTTACACTCGCCAGCTACAACTGGGTACCGATTCAAACCATCTCATTCTTTATTGTCGCCTTGCTGTGGCCGACGGCTGCGGTGTTGGTTAAACGCCTACACGATCGCAACAAAGCGGGCTGGTGGGCGCTGTTGTTGATTCTGGCGTGGTTGCTGGCTGTCGGTAACTGGCAGATGTTGGCACCGATCTGGCAGTGGGGTGTCGGGCGTTTTGTCCCAACGCTGATTATCGTGATGATACTGATCGATCTCGGTGCATTTGTCGGTACGCCGGGCGATAACCGTTTCGGCCCGGAAGCCGAACCGGTCAAGTACTGGTAACTTACCAGTATTGTTCGCTGGTCATATGACCGGGTTTGCGGCGCAGGTGTTTGGTCATGCCGCGGGTTTCTTTCAGCAGTTGCTGGGTATCGCGCACCATTTGTGGGTTACCGCATAGCATGACGTGGCTGGTTTCTACATTGATAGGCAAACCGACCGCCGTTTCTAGTTGACCACTTTCAATCAGTGCAGGAACGCGCCCCGTCAAAGTTCCTGCGACTTCCTCCCGGCTGACGACGCATTGGATGCGCAGCTTACCGTTATAACGCTGCTCCAATTGCTGCATTAATGGTAAATAGCTCAGGTCTTGCGACAAGCGGGCGGCATGTACCAACACTAAGTTTTTGAAGCGGTCCAGCCCTTTACCTTCCTGAAGAATGGATAAATACGGGCCGATAGCGGTACCGGTCGCCAACATCCATAACGTCTCGCAATCTGGCACCTCGTCCAGCACGAAGAAGCCCGCGGCCTCTTTAGTCACCATCACTTCTGAGCCGGGTTGTAGTTGGTTGAGGCGTGGGCTGAGTTTCCCCTCCGGTACCGTGACCAGGTAGAACTCCAGATTGGCATCGTTGGGAGCGTTAACGTAAGAATACGCCCGCTGTACTCGTTCACCATTCACCTCCAACGCCAGTTTGGCAAATTGCCCCGCGGTGAAGGGATCAATTGGCGCATGAACGGTGATGCTGAATAAGCTCTCTGTCCATTGCTCTACCTGCGTCACTTTGCCATTAACCCATTCAGCCATTACTCAACGCTCCCGATTTATAAACTCGTTTGTTGTGGCGTCATCTTATTGCAAGTCGATGAAAATAATTATCGATTAAATGCTAAAGATGAAAGGTGATTATCGTCAGACGTACAGTTTAATTTACGAGGATGGCGGTGTTTTCTGCCAGTCTATTTGCGAACAATCATGACCCCGGCTCTCGCTAAAAAAAACAGATTTGTTAACCTATGCCACCGCAGAAGGTTGCCCATTTATTGTGTTAATTCATCAAAAATTAATATTTTAGAAAAGATAATGAGAAAATTAGAGAATTTTCACCTGCTCGTGATGTTGATCTTGCTAGTGGCCGTTGGCCAAATGGCACAGACTATTTATGTTCCTAATATTGCCGAGATGGCGCAGGCGTTATCGGTACGTGCTGGCGCGGTACAACGCGTAATGGCAGCGTATTTGATGACTTATGGTTTTTCGCAACTGGTTTATGGTCCTTTGTCGGATCGTATTGGTCGCCGTCCGGTGATTTTGAGTGGGATGATGATTTTTATGATCGGGGCGTTAGGGGCATTGCTGTCTAATAACCTGAACATGTTGGTCGCCGCCAGTGCGATCCAAGGGTTGGGTACCGGGGTGGCCGGGGTGATGGCGCGTACCATGCCGCGAGATTTGTACGCGGGCACCTCATTACGTTATGCCAACAGCCTGTTGAATATGGGTATTTTGGTGAGTCCGTTATTGGCTCCGATGATCGGTGGGGCATTGGCGCTGTTCTTCGGTTGGCGTGCCAGCTATGCCTTCCTACTTGTGTTGTGTCTTGGTGTGGCGTTTGCCATGTTCCGTTGGTTGCCGGAAACTCGTCCGCAACAAACAGAAAAACGGGCGATGCTATCCAGTTTCCGTCAGTTGTTGTCAGACCGTAGTTTTAGCTGCTATCTGGTGATGCTGATTGGCGCATTGGCAGGAATTGCAGTATTTGAAGCCAGTTGTGGCGTGCTGATGGGCGGTGTTCTGGGGTTGAGCGGTTTGACCGTGAGTATCCTATTTATCCTACCGATCCCGGCGGCGTTCTTTGGCGCTTGGTATGCCGGGCGTGACGGTAAAGCTTTCCATCAACTGATGTGGCATTCGGTGATTAGTTGCCTGTTGGCGGGATTGATGATGTGGATACCGGGCTGGTTCGGGGTGATGAATATCTGGACGTTGATCGTTCCGGCGGCATTGTTCTTCTTTGGTGCGGGGATGTTGTTCCCACTGGCAACGACTGGCGCGATGGAGCCGTTCCCTTATCTGGCAGGTGCTGCGGGTGCATTGGTCGGTGGGATGCAGAACATGGGGTCTGGTTTGGCGACGTGGCTATCGGCGATGTTGCCACAGACTGGGCAGTTCAGCCTAGGGTTACTGATGTTTGCCATGGCGCTGTTGATTCTGCTGTGTTGGTGGCCGCTATCTAACCGAATGCAACACCAAGGTCATACCGCATAAAATACCAGGGCGCCAATTCAAAATCAGCGCCCTGACTTTTTACAGCAAGAATGTGTGCAACGCAGGGTCTTTGCGATCCAGATAATGGGTCGAACGGATACGGCGAATGGTGCGCGATTTACCACGGATCAACAGGGTTTCGGTGGTTGCCATATTACCTTTGCGACTGATACCGTCCAGCAGATCGCCTTTGGTGATGCCGGTGGCGGAGAAAATCACGTTGTCGTTACGCGCCATATCGTCCAATAGCAAGACTTTCCCGGCCTCAATGCCCATCTCTTTGCAACGCGCTAACTCGGCCTCGCCCATACGACGATTCTCGGCATTGTCGCCTTTCACCTCATGGCGTGGTAGCAAACGCGCCTGCATATCACCGTCTAATGCGCGGATCACTGCCGCTGAGATCACGCCTTCTGGGGCACCGCCGATGCCATACATCACGTCAACTTCGCTTTCTGGTATACAGGTGAGGATGGAAGCCGCCACGTCGCCGTCTGGAATGGCGAATACTTTCACACCCATTTGCTGCATTTGGGCGATCACGCCATCATGGCGCGGTTTTGCCAACGTAATCACAGTCAATTCTGTTAGCGGTTTGCCGAGGCGATTGGCAACATTACGCAGGTTGTCTGCTAACGGCAGATTAAGATCGATAGCGCCACGGGCTTCGGGGCCAACCACCAGTTTTTCCATATACATATCTGGTGCGTGTAAGAAGCTACCACGGTCGCCCACCGCCAGTACCGCGAGTGCATTGGATTGTCCCATGGCGGTCATGCGAGTGCCTTCGATCGGATCGACGGCGATGTCTACCGCATCACCTTTGCCGCTACCCACTTGCTCGCCGATATACAGCATTGGCGCTTCATCGATCTCGCCTTCACCGATAACAATACGACCATCAATATCGACGTTATTGAGCATAATGCGCATTGCGTTAACGGCGGCACCGTCGGCGGCATTTTTGTCACCGCGCCCGAGCCATTTGTAACCGGCCAGTGCGGCAGCTTCGGTGACGCGGGAGAACTCGATGGCTAATTCACGTTTCATGGCAAACCTGCTAGTGATAAAAGGAAGGAAATATTGATGAAGTCTATCACAGCGTGCAGCGAGGCAAAAAAAAGCGCCGCCCGAGGGCCGCGCTAATCAGGGGGAAACAACAGATTAACTTAGTCGTGATCTTCCCACGCCTGCGCGCGTGCGACGGCTTTTTTCCAACCGCTGTAACGGAAGTTACGTTCGGTGGTTTCAATACCTGGGCGGAACTCGCGCTCAATGGTCGCTTTGCTCTTCACTTCATCCAGATCATTCCAGTAGCCCACCGCTAGACCGGCAAGGTAAGCGGCACCCAGCGCCGTGACTTCACGCACTTCAGGGCGCTCAACGCGGGTTCCCAAGATGTCGGACTGGAACTGCATCAGGAAGTTATTGGCGACTGCGCCACCGTCCACTCGCAGCGATTGCAGACGGGTATTAGCATCGGCTTGCATCGCATCCAGCACGTCACGGGTTTGATAAGCGATAGACTCCAGCGTCGCACGGATGATGTGGTTGCTGTTCACGCCACGGGTCAGGCCGAAGATAGCCCCGCGGGCATACGGGTCCCAATAAGGCGCACCCAAACCGGTAAATGCGGGCACCACATACACGCCGTTGCTGTCTTTGACCTTGGTGGCGAAGTATTCGGAGTCGGTGGCATCGCTGATTAACTTCATCTCGTCACGCAGCCATTGGATAGATGCACCGCCGATAAACACCGCCCCTTCCAGCGCGTAGTTCACTTCACCGCGTGGGCCGCAGGCGATGGTGGTCAACAGACCGTGACTGGAACGTACTGCTTCTTTGCCAGTGTTCATCAGCAGGAAGCAGCCGGTGCCGTAAGTGTTTTTCGCCATCCCCGGCTGAACACAGAGTTGGCCGTACAGCGCCGCCTGTTGGTCACCGGCGATACCGGCGATGGGAATACGCGTCCCGCCTTTACCACCGATGTTGGTTTGGCCGTAAACTTCGGATGATGGACGAACTTTTGGCAGCATGGCGCGTGGAATATCCAGCACTTCCAGCATACGCTCGTCCCAATCCAGCTCGTGGATGTTGAACAGCATGGTACGAGAGGCGTTGGTGTAATCGGTGACGTGCACCCGTCCTTGCGTCATTTTCCACACCAGCCAGGTGTCGACGGTACCGAACAGCAATTCGCCACGCTTGGCGCGTTCGCGAGCCCCCTCGACGTTATCAAGGATCCATTTTACTTTGGTGCCGGAAAAATACGGGTCAACGACTAAGCCAGTGTTATGACGGATGTACTCTTCCAGACCATCACGCTTGAGTTTTTCGCAGATATCCGCAGTACGACGACATTGCCAAACAATGGCGTTATACACCGGTTTGCCGGTTTCCTTTTCCCAGACGATAGTAGTTTCACGCTGGTTGGTGATACCGATACCGGCAATTTGATCGGAGCTGATGTCGGCTTTTGCCAGCACTTCGACCAGCGTAGAGCTTTGGCTAGACCAGATCTCCATCGGATCGTGTTCGACCCAGCCCGCTTTTGGGTAGATTTGCGTGAATTCGCGCTGGGAAACCGCCACGATATTCGCATCATGATCGAGTACCACAGCGCGTGAGCTGGTGGTTCCTTGGTCGAGAGCAACCATGTATTTTTTTTCAGTCGTCATGCTGTTAATCCTGCTGTTGTTAACCGGTCTACCCTTCATCCGTTAGGACGAAGGGTATCGAATTGCACCAATCACGCCTTGCGTTGTTGGGCTTTAGTTGTAGGTTCGTCTTCCACTACACAGACATCACATGGCAAGTGGCGACCAATCAGGGCGCGATAGCCGAAGGCACCTAGACCAGCACCGAGAATTGGGCCAAAGATCGGAACTAGGAAGTAAGGGATGTCACGGGCGCCAGTAAAGGCAACTTCACCCCAGCCTGCCAGATAAGCAAACAGTTTCGGGCCAAAATCACGAGCTGGGTTCAGTGCGAAACCGGTCAATGGCCCCATTGAAGCACCAATTACCGCGATCAAGATACCGATCAACACCGGTGCTAGCGGGCCGCGAGGAATGCCGTTGCCATCGTCGGTCAGTGCCAGAATCAGACACATCAGGATGGCGGTAATCACGGTTTCTACCAAGAATGCCTGCATGACAGAGATATGCGGATTCGGGTAAGTCGAGAAGATACTCGCTAGGTTGAGGCTTTCAACGCTGCCACGCACCATATTGTGGCTGGCTTCAAAGTCGATAAACAGGTTGTAGTATAACCCGTAGACCAACGCTGCTGCGCAGAAGGCTCCGGCAACCTGCGCAACAATGTAAGGAAGTACTTTGCGTCCATCAAAGCAGGCAAACAGCCATAGTGCGAGGGTAACGGCTGGGTTCAGGTGCGCGCCGGAGATGGCGGCGGTCAGATAGATGGCCATGGAAACACCCAGGCCCCAAATGATACTGATTTCCCACTGGCCGAAGCTGGCACCTGCCAGTTTCAGCGCCGCAACACAACCTACGCCAAAGAAGATCAACAGGCCGGTACCGAGGAACTCGGCGATACATTGGCCTTTTAAGGTAGGGCTGGTGGTTTGGCTCATAATGTTGTTGTCCTGAGAGACGGTTATCGGTTTATAGATCCGATGGAGGTAACCTTCGGTCTATGGGTACATTTTTTATATTTCGTCCAATTTTTGAATTGAGGACGTGATGTGAATTTATCGTTAACGAGCATAAACGAGAAATAGCGAAATCATAATCTGTGTACTCCGTCATAAAATTGAGCGAATTCGCGCCATGAAGCACTTTTTCTGCGCGATAAAAGTGTGATCTGACCAGTGCTTTAGTTTCTATTCATTAACAATTCGTGTGACGAAAAGGGATCTTCTTTCGGTTTTTGCTGATAGTCGTGGTCAGAAAATTGCTACAAGCTGCTTGGGAAGCCAGTATGCTGCTAGACAGTGGGGGGCAGGCTACTTACAATCGATTGTATTGGGAGAAGCATTTTATCGAGACAGGCGCGTTTTCTACTTAGCGCGTGTCACCTGGCGCGAGCATATTCGCAGCAGCTGCAACTTGATTTGCGGCGCTACTTATAAATGTACGCCTTGCTATCATGAGGGGACTGAAGAATGTCATTTGAAGTATTTGAAAAATTGGAGTCAAAAGTTCAGCAGGCGATTGATACCATCACTTTGTTGCAGATGGAAATCGAAGAGCTGAAAGAGAAGAACAACACCCTGTCGCAGGAAGTTCAGAATGCCACTGGTAACCATGAGTCATTGGTGCGTGAGAACCAGCAACTGAAAGAAGAACAGCACGTATGGCAAGATCGCCTGCGTGCGCTGTTGGGTAAAATGGAAGAAGTTTGATCCGTTTTACTCTGCGATTGAAAAGGGCACCGCAAGTGCCCTTTATCATATCTGGAGGTTACTCGATATCGAGTGGTTCTTCAGAAAGGATGATGCCGGTGTTATCGGCATACAGATGATCGCCAGAGAAGAAGGTGACGCCACCGAAGTTGACGCGAACATCGCTCTCGCCAATACCTTCACTCGCAGCACCCACAGGAATGGCCGCCATCGCTTGAATGCCGATGTCCAGTTCTTCCAAGTCGTCTACTTGGCGCACCGCACCGTAAACTACGATCCCTTCCCACTCGTTCTGAGTCGCTAACGCAGCTAATTCTGCATCAATTAACGCGCGTCGTACCGAACCGCCACCGTCAACCAGCAGCACTTTACCGAGGCCATTTTCGCCGAGCAGATCGTAAAGCAGGCCATTATCTTCAAAGCATTTCACCGTAATGATCTGCCCGCCAAATGAAGTACGCCCACCAAAATTAGAGAATAGAGGTTCAACCACGTTGACCTCATCCTGATGAATGTCACAAAGTTCGGAAGTATCGTATTTCATAAGAGTTTACGTCTGGTTGCCGCTGGAATAACCAGTATATCCCTTTATTTACCCTGTTGGCAAAATCATCAGTTGTTAGTTGAGACGACTATTTGCTAAGTACTACGCCAATAGCAAAGAGGATATTAATCAACAAGGCAGCTTTGACCATGTGTTCCAGCATCGGGCGCATACCGATTGCCGTTTTGTCATGTAATACACGAATGCCGTGGCGATACAGCAATGGCGTTGCCAAGACAAACAACCAACCCCAGAAGCCATGCAGGTTGATCAGGACAAATAGGGCAAAACACAACACGGCGGAAATTAACAAACCGATGTGGTAATAGCGAGCTTTTCGCGGGCCAAGGCGTACCGCCAGCGTATTCTTGCCATTTTCACGATCGCTTTCGATATCGCGCAAATTATTAATGTTCAACACGGCCGCTGCCAGTAAGCCGCAGGCAGTGGCGGGTAACATCACAATGCTATCGAAGTGGTGGGCTTGCAAATAGTAAGAGCCCGCCACGCTGAGCCAGCCAAAGAACACCAACACCGAAATATCACCCAAGCCCAGATAACCATAGGGTTTGGTACCGACGGTGTAAGTGATAGCGGCGATGATCGATAACCCACCCAATACCAAGAAACCGACGACATCGCTTGGCTGCTCGCAAGCAACGGCAATTAATGAACTGCCCGCGATAATGATCAGCCCCACAGTGATAATCAATGCGCGTTTCATCTGCGCTTGGGTAATCATGCCTTTTTGCATACCACGCAAAGGGCCGATGCGGTCTTCTTTGTCGCTGCCCTTTACCGCGTCGCCGTAGTCATTCGCTAGGTTAGAGAGAATTTGCAGCAGGCCTGCAGTCAGCAGTGCTAACAATGCAACGCTAGGTTTTAAGCTACCTTGCCAGGCTGCGATAGCGGAACCGACAACGATAGAGGCAAATGCCAATGGCAGCGTTTTGGGTCGTAAACTTTCCAACCAGGCTTTAGCCGGGGTGGTGGTGGTTGATGAGCTCATTATTCGCTTCAATAGGTCAAGAGGCTGTGTCCGGTAGAAATAGCTGTGGGAGGCGTTTGCCTCCCACACTGATTAACTGCTTGGACAGTGATAAAGCGATTATAGGATAAAACGACTTAGATCTTCATCTGCTACCAGCTCATCTAAATGATTACCGACGTAATCTGCATCAATGAGGAACGATTGGCCGTTGATTTCACTCGCATCATAGGAAATATCCTCCATCAAACGTTCCAGCACGGTGTGCAAACGACGCGCGCCGATGTTCTCAGTGCTTTCGTTGACTTGCCATGCGGCTTCAGCGATACGGCGGATGCCGTCGGCGGTGAAATCGATGGTGACGCCTTCGGTGGCCATCAGCGCTTTGTACTGCTCGGTCAGTGAGGCGTTAGGTTCAGTCAGAATGCGTTCGAAGTCTTCAGTGCTCAGTGCTTGCAGCTCAACACGAATTGGCAGACGACCTTGCAGCTCAGGGATCAGATCGGACGGGCTGGCAACCTGGAATGCGCCGGAAGCGATAAACAGAATATGATCGGTTTTCACCATGCCGTGCTTGGTGGAGATGGTGCTACCTTCCACCAGTGGCAGCAGATCGCGCTGTACACCTTCGCGAGAAACGTCAGGACCGGAGCTTTGACCGCCACGCTTACAGATTTTGTCTATCTCGTCGATGAACACGATGCCATGCTGCTCAACCGCTTCAATCGCTTGTTCTTTCAGCTCTTCTGGATTCACCAGTTTGGCGGCTTCTTCCTCGATCAGCAATTTGAAGGCTTCTTTAATCTTCAGCTTACGAGGTTTCTGCTTTTGACCACCGATGTTTTGGAACATCGATTGCAGTTGGTTGGTCATCTCCTCCATGCCTGGAGGTGCCATGATTTCTACGCCCATTGGCGCAGCCGTCAAATCGATTTCGATCTCTTTGTCGTCTAATTGGCCTTCACGCAGTTTTTTGCGGAATGCCTGACGTGCTGCCGATGGCTCTTGCTGACCTTCTGCTTGCCCCCAGTTGTTTTTAGCCGGTGGGATCAGCACATCGAGAATACGTTCTTCCGCCATTTCTTCTGCGCGGCTACGGTTTTTCTCGATCGATTGTAGGCGCACCATTTTCACTGCCGCATCGGTCAGATCGCGGATAATCGAATCCACTTCTTTACCTACGTAACCAACTTCGGTGAATTTGGTGGCTTCTACTTTGATGAACGGTGCGTTAGCCAACTTAGCTAAACGACGGGCGATTTCGGTTTTACCAACGCCGGTTGGGCCGATCATCAGAATATTTTTTGGTGTGACTTCATGACGCAGCATTTCGCTGAGCTGCATCCGGCGCCAGCGGTTACGCAAGGCAATAGCTACGGCACGTTTAGCCTTGTGTTGGCCGATGATATAGCTGTCTAGTTCGCTGACAATTTCGCGTGGGGTCATTTCAGACATGGTTTCGATCCTTACGCTTTTGGCGCTTTAGCAGGCAATTCTTCAATCGTGAGGTTATGGTTGGTGTAAATACAGATGTCACCTGCGATGCCGAGTGCTTTCTCGGTGATTTCGCGGGCACTTAGCTCGGTATTTTCCAACAGTGCACGTGCTGCGGCTTGTGCGTAGGGGCCGCCGGAACCGATGGCGATTAGGCTACCTTCTGGCTCCATCACGTCGCCGTTACCGGTGATGATCAACGAGGTATTTTCATCGGCTACCGCCAACAAGGCTTCCAGCTTGCGTAGAATTCGATCAGTACGCCAGTCTTTCGCCAGTTCTACCGCGGCTTTGACCAAGTGTCCTTGATGCATTTCCAGCTTACGTTCGAACAGTTCGAGCAGGGTAAAGGCATCGGCGGTGCCGCCAGCGAAACCGGCAATCACCTTATCGTTGTACAGACGACGTACTTTTTTGACGTTGCCCTTCATTACCGTGTTGCCCAATGTGGCTTGACCATCGCCACCGATGACTACTTGGCCATTACGGCGCACGCTTACAATTGTTGTCACGAGCATACCCTCGTCAAAATCGGAAAGAAGTCCTCGTAGTCTCCGCGTTGGCAGAGGCTACGAGGCATATTGAGAGTATAGATGGGGGAGGATTAACGCTTTTCAACCCCCAACGGAGAGGGGGATGCAACTTGACATGCCAACACCCTTCAGGCGCGAAAGCGTTTTGTCTGCTGCGGCACGGGTGCTGTAGGGGCCGAGTACCACACGATTCCAGCCACCGCCTGAAGTAATGCGGCTTTCGATGCCTTCAAACGCCAATTGCGCACGGATCGATTCGGCTTGGTCGACGGCGCGGAATGAACCACATTGCACCATCCAACGCTGAGATTTTTCTTTCTCAGGTTTCGGTGTTTCTGGTTTTACTTCCGGTTTTGGTTTCACTTCCGCGGGTTTGGTGGTTACCGGCGGAGGTGTTACGGCTTGTGTCTTCGGCTGTACCGGTGCGGTCGTCGGCGCATTGTTGAACGGACTGCGCGACGGATTGGCCGTTGGCTGCTGCTGTTGTTGCTGTACTGGTTGTTGTATTGGTTGCTGAGTGGTCGTTTGGCGCTGATTAGCACGTGCTGCGGCCTGTGCAGGATCGTTATACGGCACTTCCGAAAGTTGTGTCGGACGTTGCTGCATATCGGCCTGCATTTGCTCCAGCAATTGACGCTGCTCTGTGGTCAGTGGAGTTTTGGCGTTCATCTCGCCACCAGCCGAAGGTTCGGTTGGGGTTTGAACACCAATCTGACGATTTTCCAGCTCTTTAATATAACGCCAGCGCTCTTCCGGCTTCGGCGGTAGGCCGTTGCCAGGACGGTTGCTATGTGAAGGCAGTGGCAGCACATCATCCGGTTTATTATGGGTAATGAAATAGAGACCACCGGCAAAGATCACCAGTAAGGCGACGGCTAATGCCACCACGGTTTTGGATACCTTCGGAGAACTTTTCTTCTTTCGGCTGGGGGTCTTGCGCCGCGCTCCCGAGCGCCCACGACTTACATAGTCTCTTTGTGCCACTATTGTTCCGCTATTCCGCTGTGTTTTTATTTAGAAATAAGCTCGTCATGTTACTGAACCCTAAAATATTTGACTAGCTTTTAGGAGCCGCGGTGCTACCACGGATAATCAGTTCGCTATCTAACAAGCGCGAACCACTGGCTACCGTTTGCCCATGCAACTGTTCTAATAACAGTAACATAGCCTGCTGACCAATTTGGTAGCGTGGTTGGGCAACCGTAGTCAGTGGCGGATCGCAATATTGTGTCAGCTTGATGTCATCAAAACCGACAATCGAGAGATCTTCAGGGACGCTTAGCCCCATCTTCTTAGCCTGCGATAACGCACCAATGGCCATAACATCACTGTGGCAGAAAATGGCGGTTGGCGGTGTTGGCAGTGCCATCAGCTCGATCAATGCCTCTGCTCCGGCTTCGTAAGTGAAATCACCCCGGGTAATATAGCCGCTTTCCACACTAATTCCATTACGGCGTAAGGCTTGAATGTAACCTTGCAGACGATAATGGCTGAGCGGCATCTGTTCCGGCCCGGCAACACAGGCGATATGCCGATGCCCAAGCTCATGTAAATAGTGCACGGCCTCAAAAGCGGCGGTTAGGTTATCGATATGCACCGTTGGCAATTCCAGCTCTGGTGCGAACTCGTTCGCCATCACCATCGGCGGCAGGTTGCGCTGTTCTTCTTTACTGGCGTCGAACGGCAAATTGGAGCCGAGCAGTAACATGCCATCGATTTGTTTAGTAATGATCAGATTAACGAAGGTGCGTTCCTGTTGGTTTTGCTGAGCACAATCGCCGATCAGGACCAGATAACCTTGTTGCGCGGCGGTATGCTCGATCCCTTGGATCACATCGGCAAAAAATGGATCGCAAATATCCGGGACGATCACCAGGATGGTTCGGGATTCATTGCGCTTAATGTTGCGCGAAAGGGCATGAGGGGAGTAACCGACGGCCAATACCGCTTGTTCGACTTTCTGACGTGTCGGCGTTGACACCTTTTCCGGGTTCATCAGCGCCCGTGATACGGTGGCTGTAGAAACGCCTGCCATTTCGGCAACGTCTTTCATCGTTGCCATGGGTAAATCTTTCTTGTGTTCCAACGCCTTTCCCCCTGCGCTGGCAAGGCCAACGCGACTACCGCTCAAGTGACAAAAAATGTCTTCGCAGATATTCTAAACAGATTACGCTCTGCTTTTGTTACCTAATTTGCATAAAAAGTGTGACGTAAGGAGGTTTTTTCGTGTTCGCTCGCATAATTTAAGGGTAAACGTTTGCATGGCTTAAGCTGAATCGGACTTATCCGGGTTCAACTATCGATAGGATCAACGTCCAACGTCCACTTCACTTTACGAGCTTGCGGCAAGGTACTCACCAGCGGTAACGAGCTTTTCATCACTTGTTGCAGCAAGCGGCGTGAGGGGTGCTGTAGCAATAATTGCCAGCGGAAACGCCCACTGCGCTTGGATTGCAGCGCAGGAACCGGCCCCATAATCCAAAGTGAATCATCTTTTAGCGGGCTACTCTCCAGTAAATTACGTAACTGTTGCAGGAACAGCGGCGCCTGTTGGTTATCGTGATCTTCCGAACGCACAATAATGTGGTTGGTATAGGGTGGCAGAAACACACTGTTGCGCTCGGCTAGCGTCTGTTTGGCGAAGGCGTCATAACCTTGTTGGAGCAGAATTTGTAGCAGCGGATGTTCAGGATGATGGGTTTGCAGCAAGACTTCACCTTGTTTACCCGCTCGTCCGGCGCGGCCAGAGACCTGGGTATACAACTGGGCGAAACGTTCTGCGGAGCGAAAATCAGCGGAGAACAGCGCGCCATCCACATCTAACAAAGCAACCAGCGTGACATCCGGGAAATGGTGCCCCTTGGCCAGCATTTGCGTACCAATAAGAATGCGTGAATCGCCTTGGTGAATTTCTGCTAAGTGCTGCTCTAGTGAGCCTTTACGGCTAGTGGTATCGCGATCGATACGGGTGATCGGCGTTGCTGGAAACAGCGGTGCTAACTCATTTTCCAGTTGCTCGGTACCGACGCCGACCGACACCAAATGCGTCGAACCACACTGCGGGCACTGATGCGGCACCGAGCGCTGACTATCGCAATGGTGGCAACGTAGTTGGCGCTGATATTGATGGTAAGTGTAGTAATGGTCACAGCGCTGACATTCGGCGATCCAACCACATTCATGGCACAGCAATGCAGGCGCATAACCACGGCGGTTGAGGAACAACATCACCTGATTACCGGCTTTTAGATGGTATTGCATGCTTTTCAGCAACGGCTGTGACAGCCCGACCTTCAGGGGTAACCCCTTCAGATCGATCAGGTGTTGCGTCGCGGGTTTGGCGTTGCCTGCGCGTTGGGTCAGTTTTAACTGACGATATTTGCCCAATTGTACGTTGTGCAAAGTTTCTAGCGCTGGCGTCGCGGAACCCATCACCATTGGGATGTTTTCTTCATGGGCGCGGAATACCGCCAGATCGCGCGCATGGTAGCGCCAACCTTCTTGTTGCTTGTAAGAGCTGTCGTGCTCTTCATCAATAATGATCACGCCCAGGCGTGCAAACGGGGTGAACAGCGCCGAGCGGGTGCCGATAACAATTGCCGCCTCGCCGCTACGCGCCCGCAACCAGACGGCTAATCGTTCGCTGTCGTTAAGGCCCGAGTGCAGAACCTCTACCGGTGCGTTGAAACGTTCACGGAATCGGGCGATGGTTTGCGGCGTTAGACCAATCTCAGGCACCAGTACCAAAGCTTGTTTACCTTTCGCCAGAATATTCTCTAGCACGCTGAGATAGACTTCGGTCTTGCCGGAACCGGTCACACCGGCCAATAACCACGCGGCAAATTGTTCATCTTCACTGCGGATCGCGCCGACGGCGGTTGCCTGCTCGGTATTCAAGCGTAGGCGTTCACCTAACACTGCAAAATTGGGTTGCCAGTCTTGTGCTGTCACCGCCTGCGAGCGTAGATCGGCCAGCCCTTTGGTTCGCAGTGCTTGCAAAGCACTTTCGGTCAGATCCAATTCGCTGACCTGATGGCGATAAAGTGGGCGTTGTAATAATGCCGCCAACGCTTGCTGTTGTTTACGTGCGCGTTTCAGACTTTCTGGTGGTGTGGCACGGCCTTGTTCAGTAGCAAACCATTGCCACAGCGGCGCGGTTTCTGCGGGTTTACCTTGACGTAATAATACTGGCAGCGCATGGAACAGCACTTCGCCGATGGGATAATGGTAGTAGTCGCTGGCCCAGTGCAGGATGCGCCACAAGCTGGTGGAGAAGAGTGATTGGTGGTCGATAATTGAATCGATCGGTTTTAGCTTTTCCAGCGGTAGTTCGCTGGTGGCACTACATCCGGTGACGATACCGATGGTCTGTTGTTTGCCCCAAGGAACGCGAATGCGCGCACCGACGACTGGTTGCAACCCGTCGGGCAGCAGGTAGTCGAAGGTACGAGCGAGCGGAACCGCAATAGCAACATGAACAACAGGCATGGGGTCATCCAGACGGCAAAAATTGTCGGTTAGTTTACACGCTAGGCGGTGAAATGTACGGTTCCGATTGCGCGCCACTAGCAATTCTGTATAATTTGCCGCCTTTGGTATAATTCGATACCAATAATTTATTATTAACCACGTGTGGTGTCTGGCGGAGTAGGGCTGGATAGCGACACGGCCTTAACTGAGGTTTTCCCCATGCAAAAAGGTATTCACCCAAAATACGAAGCAGTTACTGCAACTTGTTCTTGCGGTAACGTGATCAAGATCAACTCCACTGTGGGTCACGATCTGAACCTGGACGTTTGTGGCGAATGTCACCCGTTCTACACTGGCAAGCAGCGTGATGTTGCTAGCGGTGGTCGTGTTGACCGCTTCAACAAGCGTTTCAGCATGCCAGGCGCTAAGAAATAAAATTTCTTACTGCCAAATGAAAAAGACACCCTCGGGTGTCTTTTTTCGTTTATGCGGTCTACGTTTGCCAGTGGGTGTTTAGTATTCCCAAGTCTCAGGATCAACACCTAGCTCACGCATCAGCACTTTTGCGGCTTCCGGGATTTCATCACTACGTTCTTTACGTAGATCTTCATCGTTCGGCAGCGGTTGGCCGGTAAAGGCGTGCAGGAACGCTTCGCACAGCAATTCGCTGTTGGTGGCATGACGCAGGTTATTGACCTGGCGACGGGTCCGTTCGTCGGTGAGGATTTTCAGCACCTTCAGCGGAATGGATACCGTGATTTTTTTTACTTGCTCGCTTTTTTTACCGTGTTCAGCGTAGGGGCTGACATACTCGCCGTTCCACTCAGCCATGGGACACCTTAAATTTGTCGGAAAATTACAAAATTCTAAAAACCGGCCAATTATGCCCGATCTTCACTGCGCTCACTAAATAAATGTCGACTTTACGCGATCAGGGTCACTGGATGAGGCGTACTGTCACTTCAAACCGCTATAATTTTAGCGGTTATTGTCAGTTTGCTCAATCTATACGCAAAGAAGTTTAGATGTCCAGATGTATTGACGTCTATTGTCACTGCGATTAATCTTTAGGCTTCATTCACCAGAGAGCCGAGCAACTTATGACGCGTAAACCTGCCACCATTGCTGTACGTAGCGGTCTGAACGATGACGAACAGTACGGCTGCGTTGTCCCGCCTATTCATCTTTCCAGCACCTATAACTTTACCGATTTCAATCAACCCCGTGCTCATGATTACTCACGCCGTGGCAATCCGACGCGTGATGTGGTGCAGCGGGCGCTGGCGGAATTGGAAGGGGGTGCCGGTGCGGTGATGACCAGCAGCGGAATGTCGGCGGTTCATCTGGTGACGACCGTATTTTTGAAGCCCGGCGATCTGCTGGTGGCTCCGCACGATTGTTACGGGGGCAGCTACCGCCTGTTCGATAGCTTGGCCAAACGTGGTGCTTATCGCGTGCTGTTTGTTGATCAAAGTGATCGCGATGCATTGCAACAGGCGTTGGCACAAAAGCCAAAACTGGTGCTGATCGAAAGCCCAAGTAACCCATTGCTGCGTGTGGTGGATATTGCCGCCATTTGTCAGGCAGCCCATGAAGTGGGGGCGCTGGCCGTTGTGGATAACACCTTCCTCAGCCCGGCGTTACAGCAACCTATCGGCCTCGGAGCCGATCTGGTGGTGCATTCCTGCACCAAATATTTGAATGGTCACTCTGACGTGGTAGCCGGTGCCGTCATTGCTAAAGATCCCGATCTGGCAGTGGAACTGGCATGGTGGGCGAACAACATTGGCGTCACTGGCGGGGCATTTGACAGTTATCTACTGTTGCGCGGTATGCGTACGCTATCGCCACGCATCAAGGCGGCGCAACAAAACGCGCAAGCCATTGTCAGTTATTTACAGCAGCAACCATTGGTGAAAAAGCTGTATCATCCTTCCCTGCCGGAAAATCCAGGGCATGAGATTGCGCGTAAGCAACAACGTGGTTTTGGTGCGATGCTCAGTTTTGAACTGGATGGTGATGAATCAGTCCTACGCCGTTTCTTGAAGGCGTTGGAATTGTTCACTTTGGCAGAATCGCTGGGTGGTGTAGAAAGCTTGATTTCCCACGCGGCGACCATGACTCACGCTGGTATGGCGGCGCAAGCGCGTGCCGCTGCTGGCATCTCCGAGAGCCTGCTGCGTATTTCTGTGGGTATTGAAGACAGTGAAGATTTGATTGCCGATCTGGAACAAGCCTTCCAGGCGGCGGCAACGAGGTAAGCATGAATGCAATTGCGGTAGCAGGGCCTGTGAGTGGGCGTCAACTGCACAAATTTGGCGGCAGCAGCCTAGCGGATGTGAAGTGTTACCTGCGCGTGGCAGGGATCATGGCTGAATACAGCCAGCCGGGCGATATGATGGTGGTGTCGGCGGCGGGTAGCACCACTAACCAACTGATTAGTTGGTTGAAACTGAGCCAGAGCGACCGTCTCTCCGCACATCAGGTGCAGCAAACGCTACGTCGTTATCACAGTGAGTTGATCAGTGGTTTGTTGCCACCAGAGACTGCGGAACCGCTGATTGCGGCATTTATTCAGGATCTGGAGCGTCTAGCGGTATTGCTGGACGACAAGGTTGATGACGCCGCCTATGCCGAAGTGGTTGGGCACGGTGAGATCTGGTCGGCGCGTCTGATGGCGGCGGTATTGAATAAGTTGGATATACAGGCCGCGTGGCTGGATGCGCGTGATTTCCTGCGTGCCGAGCGCGCTGCACAGCCGCAAGTGGATGAGGGGCGCTCTTATCCGCTGTTACAACAACTGCTGGCACAACATCCGGGCAAACGTCTGGTGGTGACCGGCTTTATTTCGCGTAATGAAGCCGGTGAAACCGTGCTGTTAGGACGCAACGGCAGCGACTATTCCGCGACCCAGATCGGCGCATTGGCTGGTGTGGAGCGCGTGACGATTTGGAGTGACGTCGCCGGGGTTTACAGCGCCGATCCACGTAAAGTAAAAGATGCCTGCTTGTTGCCACTGTTGCGACTGGATGAAGCCAGCGAACTGGCGCGTTTGGCGGCTCCGGTACTGCATACTCGTACCCTGCAACCGGTGTCTGGTAGCGATATCGATCTGCAATTGCGTTGTAGTTATCAACCTGAGCAAGGTTCGACGCGTATCGAACGTGTACTGGCTTCCGGTACCGGTGCGAAAATTGTCACCAGCCATGATGACATTTGCCTGATTGAATTGACCATTGCGCCGCAACACGATTTCAAACTGGCGCAAAAAGAGTTGGATTTGGTGTTGAAGCGCACGCAGCTTAAACCGCTGGCGATTGGCGTTCATCCCGATCGTAACCTGATTCAATTGTGTTACACCGCTGAAGTCGCAGGCAGTGCGCTACGTAGTTTGCAAGAGTCGGTATTACCGGGCGAACTACAACTGCGCGAAGGTTTGGCGTTAGTGGCGTTGGTCGGCGCGGGTGTTTGTAAGAACCCGCTGCACAGCCACCGTTTCTATCAGCAATTGCAAGATCAGCCGGTGGAGTTTATCTGGCAGGCGGAAGACGGTATCAGCCTAGTGGCGGTATTGCGTCAGGGACCGACGGGGTTATTGATCCAAGGGCTGCACCAAACGCTATTCCGAGCCGAAAAACGCATCGGTCTGGTGCTGTTTGGCAAAGGCAATATTGGTTCGCGCTGGCTTGAGCTGTTTGCTCGCGAGCAAAAGAACATTTCTGCCCGCAGTGGTTTTGAATTTACCTTGGCCGGTGTGGTGGATAGTCGTCGCAGCCTGTTGAATTACGACGGATTGGATACCAGCCGCACGTTGGCGTTCTTTGAAGAAGAAGCGCAGGAGCTGGATGAAGAATCTCTGTTCTTGTGGATGCGTGCGCATCCGTTCGACGATTTGGTGGTGCTTGATGTGACTGCCAGTGAAAACTTGGCGCAGCAGTACTTGGATTTCGCCAGCTACGGTTTCCACGTAATTAGCGCCAATAAACTGGCTGGGGCATCTAGCAGCGATAACTATCGCCAGATCCGTGATGCGTTTGCTAAAACCGGTCGCCATTGGCTGTATAACGCCACCGTGGGTGCTGGGTTGCCCGTCAACCACACGGTGCGCGATCTACGCGACAGCGGCGATAGTATTCTGGCGATCAGCGGTATCTTCTCCGGCACGTTGTCTTGGTTGTTCTTACAATTCGACGGCACGGTGCCTTTCACCGATCTAGTGGATCAGGCATGGCAACAAGGGTTGACTGAACCCGATCCGCGCGTCGATCTGTCTGGGCAAGACGTGATGCGTAAGCTGGTGATTTTGGCGCGTGAGGCGGGTTATGACATCGAACCGAATCAGGTGCGTGTGGAATCGTTGGTTCCTGCCGGCGCGGAGAACGGGTCGGTCGATCAGTTCTTCGAGAATGGTGATGCCTTGAACCAGCAAATGCTGCAACGCTTTGAAGCGGCGAGCGAAATGGGCTTGGTGCTGCGTCACGTGGCGCGTTTCGACGCCAATGGCAAGGCGCGTGTCGGTGTAGAAGCGGTGCGACCCGACCATCCGCTGGCCTCGTTGCTGCCTTGCGACAACGTGTTTGCTATTGAAAGCCGCTGGTATCGCGATAATCCGCTGGTGATCCGTGGGCCGGGTGCCGGGCGTGATGTGACGGCTGGGGCGATCCAGTCTGACCTTAACCGTTTGGCACAACTGCTTTAATTTCTCAAGGGCGCGTTGATTCGCGCCCTGCAATCTCCCTCCCCGTTGTTGAAAATGAAATTCCTTCATCTCATCGGTGAACATTAATCATCTAACTCCCTCACTTTTCCTGTTGACTCTTTAGCCGACATACGGCATTTTCTATCTAGACGTCTAAACGTATAGACGCTTATTAAAATAAAGCTAAATCGCGATCGACAAGAGGCAGACAGGGTATGAGTTTTTTCCACGCAAACCAGCGGGAAGCGCTGAATCAGAGCCTGGCAGAGTTAAACGGCCAGATTAATGTATCGTTTGAATTTTTCCCGCCGCGCACCAGCGAGATGGAAGGCACCCTGTGGCAGTCGATCGATCGTCTGAGCAGCCTGAAACCTAAATTTGTCTCCGTAACTTACGGTGCAAACTCAGGCGAGCGCGATCGTACTCACAGCATCATCAAAGGCATCAAAGAGCGCACGGGGTTGGAAGCGGCACCGCACCTGACTTGTATCGACGCTTCTCGCGAGCAACTGCGCGAAATAGCTACCGATTACTGGAACAGCGGGATTCGCCATATCGTAGCATTGCGTGGCGATCTGCCACCGGGCGGTGGTAAGCCAGAAATGTACGCTACCGATCTGGTGGAACTGCTGAAAGGTGTTGGTGATTTCGATATTTCGGTCGCGGCTTATCCAGAAGTTCATCCTGAAGCGAAAAGCGCGCAGGCGGATTTGATCAACCTAAAACGTAAGATTGATGCTGGTGCTAACCGCGCTATCACTCAGTTCTTCTTTGATGTGGAAAGTTATCTGCGTTTCCGTGACCGTTGTGTCACCGCAGGGATTGATGTCGAGATTGTGCCGGGCATCTTGCCGGTATCCAACTTCAAGCAGTTACAGCGCTTTGCCACCATGACTAACGTGCGAGTGCCAAGCTGGATGACCAGCATGTTTGACGGGCTGGACGACGATGCGGAAACACGCAAAATGGTCGGCGCCAATATTGCGATGGACATGGTGAAAATCCTCAGCCGCGAAGGAGTAAAAGATTTCCATTTTTATACTCTGAACCGTGCAGAAATGAGTTATGCCATTTGCCACACGTTGGGTGTTCGTCCGGTGGCGGCATAAACAGATTCGTTAGGTTATGAAAGAAAGCTTGTAAAATAAGGTTTATGGACGGTCTGTCATAAACCTTATTAGGCGTATCAAGCTGCTTTGAAGCGCTCGATTAAGGCATGTTCAACCACGATAGTGAAATCGGTGAACAAAGCTTTAGGTTTAACAGTTTTGCCACGTTTTTCTAGTGTGACGAAGCCATGGCCGCTTAATGTTTTCAGTGTGGTGGAGAGATTACTGACCTGCCGACCAGATAACCGTGCCAATTCGCTAATTGTTTCTGGTTTCTCCGCATCCATGAGGCGTAGAAGGGCAATATTGTCGTTGCTGAGGATCTGGCCGAGTGCGTTTAGAGAGGCAAACCAAACTTTTGGCTCCCCTAGCTGCGGAGTGTATTGACCTGCGGCGATTGCCAGCACTCGTTTACGGAGAATATCTTCCGGGATAACACCGATAAGCGCTCTCATTATTGTCTACCTTCTTCTATTTCCTTGATAATTTGATCCACTGTATGAAAAAGTCAGTGATTAACTGGGTCGCGTTAGTAAACTCATACGGGTGGCCTTTGTCGTATGAGGTTTTATGTAGGTGATCGTAAACCACAAGTTTTCCGGTAAAACTACCCTTCTTCGGCATTCGTATGCCGTGAGCATTGTCCATACCAAAAACACGCTGGTTATAACGATCGTGTAGTGTCAGGTTGTAACGGATTCCATGTGGTCTGAATATGGATTTATCTACCTGATAAGCTTCAATTCTCCACCAGTAACCGCTATCCATCGTGAATTCGGAACCATGAAGATCCAATAAGTTGCTCAGTCCGTAAGCGTTGTTATCCATGTTTGATCTCCATTGTTATGACTTAATCATAACAATGGAGATCAATGTCAGCAAGTATACTTTTTCAACAATAGGGTTTGAGGGAAAAACGGCTCCAGGATAAGAGCCGTTTGTTAGAGGGGGAGATAACTAGCCTGTATTACGCATTCCGGCGGCGACGCCAGCGATGGTGACCATCAGCGCTTGCTCAACGCGTGCATCTGGATGTTCCTGCTGGCGCGAGCGATGCAGCAGTTCGGCCTGGAGTACGTTGAGTGGATCGGTATAGACATTACGCAATGCGATGGATTCGGCAATCCACGGCAGGTCGGCCATCAAGTGTTCATCGTTGGCGATAGCCAATACTACCTTGATGTCACTTTCCAACTGGTTGCGTAGTTGTTGACCCAGCGGCCATAGGGATTTATCCACCAAACGTTGATCGTAGTATTCCGCCAGCCACAAATCGGCTTTGGCGAATACCATTTCTAGCATCGCAATGCGGGTAGAGAAGAACGGCCAGTCGCGGCACATGGTTTCCAACTGATCCTGTTTGCCCGCTTTGACCGCTTCTTGCAGACCGGCACCGGCACCCAGCCAAGCCGGAAGCATCAAGCGGTTTTGCGTCCAGGCGAAGATCCACGGAATGGCGCGTAGGCTTTCTACTCCGCCGTTCGGGCGACGTTTCGCCGGGCGTGAACCCAACGGCAGTTTGCCTAATTCCAGCTCTGGCGTTGCGGCGCGGAAGTAAGGCACAAACTCAGGATTCTCACGCACATAGCCACGATACATTTTGCACGAGGTTTCTGACAGTTCGTCCATCAGCGTGCGCCACTCTTTTTTCGGCTCTGGTGGGGGTAACAGGTTCGCTTCCAGCACGGCTCCGGTGTACAGCGCCAAACTGCTGATGGTGACTTCTGGCAGACCAAACTTGAAGCGGATCATCTCGCCTTGTTCGGTGACGCGCAGACCACCTTTCAGGCTGCCCGGTGGTTGTGACAGCAAGGCTGCATGAGCCGGTGCACCGCCACGACCGATGGAGCCGCCACGACCGTGGAACAGCGTCAGTGCGACACCGGCTTTCTCGCAGGTTTTGATCAGCGCATCCTGCGCACGATATTGCGCCCAAGAGGCTGCCATTACGCCCGCGTCTTTCGCCGAGTCGGAATAGCCGATCATTACCATCTGTTTGCCTTGGATAAAGCCGCGATACCAGTCGATATTCAGCAACTGGGTCATCACGTCGTCGGCGTTATTCAAGTCGTCGAGCGTTTCGAACAGTGGCGCTACTGGCAGCGCAAATGGGCAACCGGCCTCTTTCAGCAGCAGATGTACCGCCAACACGTCGGAAGGGGTACGTGCCATTGAAATCACGTAGGCGGCGATCGAACCTTGTGGCGCTTCGGCGATCACTCGGCAGGTTTCTAGCACCTCTTGAGTATCAGCGCTGGGCTCCCACTTCAGTGGTACCAGCGGGCGTTTGGAATTCAGCTCGCGGATCAGGAACGCCTGTTTGTCGGCTTCGGACCAGCTTTCATAATCGCCCAGTCCCAAATAGCGGGTTAGTTCGGCAATGGCTTCGGTATGGCGAGTACTTTCTTGACGGACGTCGATGCGTACCAATGGCACGCCGAAACAGCGCACGCGGCGTAGGGTATCCAGCAATTGCCCATTGGCGATAATGCCCATACCGCAGGCCACTAGAGATTGATAACAGGCGTACAACGGATCCCACAGTTGCTCGTTATTCACCAGCAGATTTTGTGGTTTCAGGACGCGTTCACCTTTCAGGCGACCTTCCAGATAGGCTTGTGAGCTCATCAGTTGGCTGCGTAGATGCTTCATGATTTCGCGGTAGGGTTCGAGTACCTCGTCACCACCGGCCAGTTCCCGCACTTCTGGCGTGCATTCGATCATCGACAGTTCAGAAACCAGGACTTGTACATCACGCAGGAACAGATCGCAGGCTTTCCAGCGGCTGAGTAGCAGCACATGGCGGGTAACTTCGGCCGTTACGTTCGGGTTGCCGTCGCGGTCACCGCCCATCCAAGAAGTGAAGCGCACTGGCACCGCTTCTACCGGCAGGCTGTAATCGATGGAGTTTTCTAGCTGTTCGTTAAGTTCACGCAAAAACGCCGGGACGCCTTCCCACAGACTGTTTTCTACCACCGCAAAACCCCACTTAGCTTCGTCAATCGGCGAAGGGCGGTTTTTGCGGATTTCATCGGTATGCCAAGACTGCGCAACCAACTGACGCAGGCGGCGCATGATTTTATTACGCTCGTAATCAGCCAGATCGTTGTGATCGAGCTGGCTGAGGCAAGTATTCACCTCGACCAACTTGTGGATCAGCGTACGGCGGGTGATTTCTGTCGGGTGTGCGGTCAGCACTAGCTCGATGGACAGTTGATCCACCGCGTTTTGCAGCTCTTTATTGTTGAGTTTCTTGTCTTTCAAACGGCTGAACAACTGCGCCAGTGCTTCTGGATTGCTGGCGGCCTCGCCGTTTGGCGAAATGCTGTGATACTGCTCGGCGGTGTTGGTCAGGTTGAGGAACTGGCTGAAAGCGCGAGCTACCGGTAGCAACTCATCGTTAGACAGGTTCTGCAACGTATTCAGCAGTTCTTGTCGATGAGCTTCGTTACCTGCGCGTGAAGACTTGGAAAGTTTACGGATAGTTTCAACGCGATCGAGAATATGCTCGCCCAGCGCTTCTTTGATGGTATCGCCGAGTAACTTACCGAGCATACTGACATTACTTCGCATTGCCGAATATTGTTCGTTCATATAACCCCTGACCCAGTTCTTTGTGTGTTTTCTATTTTGTAAGTTAATTTCACCTGCTAGATAAAGACCGTCGGTTTCATCTAGCTGCTTACCCGTCCAATCGTCAATTGACACTATTTTTAGCAAAAAAACATCAAAATCGGCGCATTTTGTGAAATTTAATTACGGAGCGCCGGTTATCAGTTTGGCTTATTACGTGTTTTTTCTACTTATTAATAGGTATGAGTAATGATAAAACATTACCCATACCATTTCTTGGGTTTATTGGTGGCAGAAATGATCGACCAACTGACCGATCAGCTTGCGTGTCGGTTCGATGAATGCAATATCGATATATTCATCCGGCTGGTGCGCCTGATTGATCGAACCTGGCCCCAATACCAGTGTTGGACAGACTTCCTGCACAAATGGTGCCTCGGTGCAGTAGTTAACCACTTCGGTGCGTGTACCTAATAATCTCTCAATCACCGCCACCATGTGGTGATCGGTTGGGCACTCATAACCTGGGATCGGCGGATGCAGTTCATCAATAGTCAAACGACCCGGCCAACGCTCTTGAACCGGTGCCAAAGCGCTATGTAGCAACTCGTTGATGTTATCCAGCGTCATCCCCGGCAGCGGGCGAATATCCATATGTAACTCGCAACAGGCGCAGATGCGGTTCGCGGCATCACCGCCATTGATATGGCCGAAGTTCATGGTTGGATAAGGCACGGCGAAAGCAGGATTGTTGTAGCGTTCCTGCAAGGTTTTACGCAGTTCCATCAGGTGGCCGATGGATTCGTGCATTAACTCAATGGCATTCACTCCACGAGCCGGATCGCTCGAGTGGCCGGACTGCCCGACAATACGAATCGCGTTGGAAAGGTGGCCTTTATGCGCCCGTACCGGTTTCAGCGACGTGGGTTCGCCGATGATGGCGAAGTCCGGGCGAATTTTGGTCGAGGCGGCAAAATAACGTGCGCCCGCCATCGTCGTTTCTTCATCTGCGGTGGCTAAGATGTACAGTGGCTTGGTCAGTTTGCTGGCATCGATATCACGCACCGCATCGAGGATAAAAGCAAAGAAGCCTTTCATATCGGCGGTACCCAGCCCGTACAACTTGTTGTCGTGCTCGGTCAGAGTGAAAGGATCGCGCGTCCAGCGTCCTTCGTCATAAGGTACGGTATCGGTATGCCCCGCAAGCAGCAAACCACCGCTACCTTGCCCAATACTGGCTAACAGATTGAATTTGTTACGAGTATCTGGCACTGGCTGCACATCGACACGGAAACCCAAATCGCCAAGCCATTCCGCCAGCAAGTTGATTAATGCTTCATTACTCTGATCGAGGGAGGCATCGGTAGCGCTGATTGTTGGGGTAGCGATCAACGCCCGGTACAGCTCAATAAATGGAGGTAATTTCATCTTCACTGTTGACAGCCCTTGGTTGTGATAGTATCAATATTCATGCATTTATTTTGAATAAAAATACAGTAAGCTGGTGCGTAAGGGAACACGATACCCGGATGTTTACAAAAACATCAACGCCCGACCTGGTGGGTGAACGGCGCAACGATGCGGCTAAGCCCTGTTATCCGTTAACTATACCCAAAGTAATTGGAGTTGCAGCTAGGCGGCAAGTGCGAGAATCCCCAAGAACATAGATAACTATGTGACTGGGGTGAGCGCACGTAGCCAACAACGCTGCGGCTTCAAGTACGACGGGTAAGAAGGTGTAAGGCCACATGTTGAACACGCTGATTGTTGGTGCCAGCGGTTATGCCGGAGCGGAGCTCACGACGTATCTGAATCGCCACCCACACATGAACATAACCGCTTTAGCGGTTTCAGCGCAAAGTGCAGATGCAGGAAAATTACTTTCCGATCTGCATCCCCAGCTAAAAGGGATCGTCGATCTGCCGCTGCAACCCTTGGTTGACGTGGCTGAAGCCGCCAAAGGCATCGACGTGGTGTTTCTCGCCACTTCCCATGAAGTCAGTCACGACATCGCCCCAGAATTTTTGGCTGCGGGCTGCGTGGTGTTCGATCTTTCCGGTGCGTTCCGCGTGCAAGATGCCAATTTCTACAGCCAGTATTACGGTTTTGAACATCAGCACGGCGGTTGGTTAGAGCAGGCGGTATACGGTCTGGCAGAGTGGCAGAGCGAGAAAATCAAACAGGCGCAGTTGATTGCCGTGCCGGGTTGCTACCCAACGGCGGCGCAATTGGCGCTGAAGCCACTGATCGAGAAACAATTGCTGAATCTCGACCAATGGCCGGTGATTAACGCGACCAGCGGCGTCAGCGGTGCCGGACGTAAAGCCAGTCTGACCACCAGTTTCTGTGAGGTCAGCCTGCAACCATACGGCATTTTCACTCACCGTCACCAGCCGGAAATCTCCGCGCATTTGGGTATCCCGGTGATTTTCACGCCACACCTGGGCAACTTCCCACGTGGCATTCTCGAAACCATTACCTGCCGTCTGAAATCCGGCGTTACCGCGCAAGACGTGGCAGCAGCTTATCACGCGGCTTACGATGACAAACCGCTGGTTAGACTGTATGACAAAGGTGTCCCGGCGTTGAAATCGGTGGTAGGTCTGCCGTTCTGCGATATCGGTTTTGCCGTACAGGGCGAACATTTGATCGCGGTGGCAGTAGAAGACAATTTGTTGAAAGGTGCTGCCGCCCAGGCGGTGCAGTGTATGAATATCCGCTTTGGGTTCCCGGAAACCCAGTCATTACTTTAATGTGGGATGAAACAACGATGAACCCGTTAATTATTAAACTCGGTGGCGTGTTACTGGATAGCGAAGAAGCGCTGGAGCGGTTGTTTACCGCTTTGGACGCTTATCGTGCCGAGCATCAACGCCCATTGCTGATTGTCCACGGTGGCGGTTGTTTGGTGGATGAGTTGATGAAGCAACTTTCTCTGCCAGTGGTAAAGAAAAATGGCCTGCGTGTCACACCTGCTGATCAGATTGACATCATTACTGGTGCCTTGGCGGGGACGGCTAATAAAACTTTGTTGGCATGGGCGGTAAAACACAAAATCAATGCAGTGGGTTTGAGTTTGGCAGATGGCGGTAGCGTTAGCGTCACTCAGTTGGACGAGGCGTTAGGGCACGTTGGCAACGCGCAACCGGGTTCTCCAGACTTACTGAACTTGTTATTGAATTCAGGCTATTTGCCGGTGATCAGCTCCATCGGTATCACCGCCGAAGGCCAGTTGATGAACGTGAATGCCGATCAGGCTGCGACGGCGCTGGCGGCGACGTTGGGGGCGGATTTGATCTTGCTGTCAGACGTCAGCGGTATCCTCGATGGTAAAGGGCAACGTATTGCTGAAATGACCGCAGAAAAAGCGGAACAACTGATTACTCAAGGCATCATCACCGATGGTATGGTCGTGAAGGTGAATGCGGCGTTGGATGCCGCACGTACCCTTGGCCGTCCGGTGGACATTGCCAGTTGGCGTCATGCCGACCAACTCCCTGCTTTATTTAACGGCGTGTCAATCGGCACCCGGATCCTGGCTTAAATTTTTAAAATTTAGAATGACAAGGAATAACAACATGCAAACCAAAGGCATCAAGAAAATCGTTCTGGCTTACTCTGGCGGTCTGGATACTTCGGCGATCATTCCATGGTTGAAAGAAAACTACGGTGGCTGTGAAGTCGTGGCGTTCGTGGCGGATATTGGTCAAGAACGTGGCGATCTGGAAGGAGTGGAGCAAAAAGCGCTGCAATCCGGTGCCTCTGAGTGCCATGTGGTGGATTTGCGTGAAGAATTCATCCGTGATTACGTTTATCCAGTATTGCAGACCGGTGCTTTATACGAAGGTAGCTACCTGCTGGGCACTTCAATGGCGCGGCCAATTATCGCTAAAGCGCAGGTCGAGCTGGCGCTGAAAGTGGGTGCTGATGCGTTGTGCCACGGTGCAACCGGTAAAGGTAACGATCAGGTGCGTTTCGAAACCACTTACACCGCGTTGGCTCCACAGTTGAAAGTGGTTGCACCTTGGCGTGAGTGGAATCTGCGTTCTCGTGAAGCGCTGTTGGACTATTTGAAAGAGCGCAATATCCCGACCACCGCATCGCTGGAAAAGATCTACAGCCGTGACGAAAACGCTTGGCATATTTCTACCGAAGGCGGTGTGTTGGAAAGCCCGTGGAATGCACCGAACAAAGATTGCTGGGTGTGGACCGTTGATCCTTTAGAAGCGCCAGACCAACCTGAGCAAGTGACCGTTACTGTAAACAAAGGCAACGTGGTTGCGGTGAACGGTAAAGCACTGAGCCCATATCAGTGTCTAGAGGCCTTGAATACGCTGGGTGCTAAGCACGGTGTAGGTCGTATCGACATCGTGGAAAACCGTTTAGTGGGCATCAAATCCCGTGGTTGCTACGAAACCCCCGGTGGCACCATTATGGTGGCGGCGCTGCGTGCGGTAGAGCAGTTGGTTCTGGATCGTGATAGCTTCAAATGGCGTGAGCAGTTGGGTCTGGAAATGTCTTACGTGGTATACGATGGTCGCTGGTTTGCTCCACTGCGTCGTTCCATTCAGGCTTCTGCACAAGCGCTGGCGGAAGAAGTTAACGGTGAAGTGGTACTACAACTGTATAAGGGCCAAGTGACGGCGATTCAGAAAAAATCTGCCAATAGCCTGTACTCCGAAGAGTTCGCCACCTTCGGCGAAGATGAAGTTTACGATCACAGCCACGCGGGCGGCTTTATCCGTCTGTTCTCACTCTCTTCTCGCATCCGTGCGCTGAACGAGAAGAAGAACAACAAGTAATTTTTCGGTATAGATCCAAGGGCGCAAAAGTTGTTGCGCCCTTTTGCATAACTTTTAGGGGTAGATGATGGCACTTTGGGGCGGACGGTTTAGCCAAGCGGCAGATCAGCGGTTCAAACAATTAAACGATTCTCTGCGCTTTGATTACCGCTTGGCGCAGCAAGATATTGTTGGCTCCGTGGCCTGGTCGAAAGCGTTGGTCACGGTCAATGTGTTGACTGAAGCCGAGCAACAACAGCTTGAAAAAGCATTGAATGAATTGCTGGTGGGAGTGCAGGCCGATCCGCAGGCGATCATTCAGAGCGATGCGGAAGATATTCATAGTTGGGTAGAACTGAAACTGATCGACAAAGTGGGCGATCTGGGTAAAAAACTGCACACCGGGCGTAGCCGTAACGATCAAGTCGCGACCGATTTGAAACTGTGGTGCAAGCTGCAAGTCAGCGAATTGCATCAAGCGATCGTACAACTACAGCAGGCATTGGTCGAAACCGCCGAAGCGAATCAAGACGCAGTGATGCCGGGGTATACCCATTTGCAACGCGCTCAGCCGGTGACTTTTGCCCATTGGTGTTTGGCCTATGTGGAAATGCTGGCGCGTGACGAAAGCCGTTTGCAAGATACGCTGAAACGTCTGGACGTTAGCCCGTTGGGTAGCGGCGCGTTGGCGGGAACGGCTTATCCGATAGATCGTGAACAACTGGCCGGTTGGTTAGGTTTTGCTTCTGCGACGCGTAACAGTTTGGACAGCGTCTCCGATCGCGACCACGTGTTGGAGCTGCTTTCTAACGCTTCAATCAGCATGGTGCATCTGTCGCGCTTTGCCGAAGATCTGATCTTCTTCAACAGCGGTGAAGCGGCGTTTGTCGAACTTTCCGACCGAGTGACCTCAGGTTCTTCCCTGATGCCACAGAAGAAAAACCCTGATGCATTGGAACTGATTCGTGGCAAGTGTGGCCGTGTACAGGGTGCGTTAACCGGCATGATGATGACGCTAAAAGGTTTACCGCTGGCGTATAACAAAGACATGCAGGAAGACAAAGAAGGGTTGTTCGACGCGCTCGATACCTGGATGGATTGCCTACAAATGGCGGCGTTGGTGCTGGATGGCATTCAGGTAAAACGTCCACGTTGTAAGGAAGCGGCAGAGCAAGGTTATGCTAATGCCACTGAACTGGCGGATTATCTGGTTGCCAAGGGCGTTCCGTTCCGTGAAGCGCACCATATCGTTGGTGAAGCGGTAGTGGAAGCGATTCGCCAAGGTAAAGCATTAGAAGTCTTGCCACTAGCTGATTTGCAAAAATTCAGTAGCGTTATCGGCGATGATGTTTACCCGATTTTGTCACTGCAATCTTGCTTGGATAAACGTGCCGCTAAAGGCGGCGTTTCACCACTGCAGGTGGCGAATGCGATTGCTGAGGCAAAACAGCGGTTGATATAATAACCGTTCAAAACAGGGAGGTTTATGCATCTATTCTTAATGTCTATTTTTACGGATTTCTTCATACGCAAGGCAAGTACCGAAGAGGTATTTGCCAGATATGGAGAAATCAATGTACAGAAACAACAAACGCTCATTACGCCGCCATCATTATCGTCGTCTTAAACATTGTCGCAAAGATTACTATGGTGGGATTCGCTATCCTGAATTGTATACGGAACGAGATGTTGCTCGTAGGTTTGGTAAGTTGGTTGCAACTGTTCCTGATTGCAGTTGTTGGATGTGCGGTAATCCTCGCCGTTATTTTCTGACTGTGACTTTGCAGGAATTAAAAGCGCAAGATAGTGAACGAGATGGTTGGCAAGAGTTAGTCTCTAAGTTTGACTAATTGAATTAAGAATAGGGCACCGTTCTATGGATGGTGCCCTATTTATTTGCCTCGGCGTTATTCCCCTGGGCAACGTTGGCAGCGCTCGGCCTCTGTTGCACCTAATTTCAGTTTGGTTTGCAGATCGCGTAGCGCGGTGCGCAGACCTTCTTCGATCACCGGGTGATAGAACGGCATATCGAGCATTTGATTGATGGTCATCTGCTGTTGGTGTGCCCAAGCCAGCAGGTGGGCGATGTGTTCTACATCTGGCCCCATCATTTCGGCACCGAGGAAGCGTCCGGTTCCTTGTTCGCCATACACGTGCAAAATACCTTTGTTACGCAGCATGACGCGGGAACGACCTTGGTTTTCAAACGACACTTCACCGACTTCGAAGCAACCGCAGGCGCTGAATTTCTGGCTCAATTCGCGGAAAGTGGAACCCACCATCGCAATTTGTGGATCGGAGAACACCACTGAAATTGCGCTACGACGTAGGCCGGGCTTGATTTCCGGGAAGCTACCGGCGTTTTCACCGGCAATGCGTGCTTGATCGCTGGCTTCGTGCAGTAACGGCAACTGGTTGCTGGCGTCTCCAGCAATGAAAATATGCGGTACGCTGGTTTGCATCGTCAGGCGATCGGCCTGCGGCACACCTTTGGCGTCCAGTATCAAACGGGTGTTTTCCAACCCCAGATTATCGACATTTGGGCGACGACCGGTCGCTGCCAGCACGTAATCCACCATCATTTCCTGCGTTTGACCGTGCAAGTCCTGATAGCGAATAAACACTTTGTCACCTTCGCGCTGCATGATATCGACTTTCACGTCGGGATCGAGGTAGAACTCTTCGCTCAGCGTTTTGGCGGCATAGTCGCGTATTGCGCTGTCAGTCAATGGGCCAACAGCACCACCGACACCGAATACTTTGGTCTGTACCCTGAGACGGTGCAAAGCCTGCCCTAATTCCAACCCGATTACGCCGGGGCCAAAGACGGCGACCGATTGCGGTAAGTCGTCCCAGTTAAAAACGTCATCGTTAATGATTAGACGATCGCCCAATTCATTCCACGGTGCAGGCCAGCTAGGCCGCGAACCGGTAGCAATAACAATGCGTTGTGCGACGATGCGGGTGTGATCGTCAACTTGCAAGGTGTTGTCGTCGATGAAGCGGGCATAGCCTTGAATTTTGTCTTCTGCGGGAATGCTGTCGACGCCTTCCAACACGAAGCCGACGAAACGGTCACGTTCGCGTTTGACGCGACTCATCACTGCACGACCATTGATGGTGGTTTTACCCGCTGGATGAACGCCAAAGCCGGGGGCACGCTCGATTTGATGTACCGCTTCTGCGGCGGCAATCAATAGTTTAGACGGCATACAGCCAACGCGTGCACAGGTCGTACCGTAGGGGCCGCCTTCGATCATCACTACACTCGGAGTGGAAAGCTTCGCGGCGCGATAAGCCCCTAAACCTGCGGTACCACCGCCGATCACGGCGACATCAACGTTTAACTGTTTCATCTTCATTCCTTAAGGATAAAAAAAGGCGGGAATGCTCCCGCCAAACTTCATGTTGGACTTCTTTTTTTGTTTAATCAGGCTGTCAGGAAAGTTTCCAAGTCATCGCTGCCACCGATATGGCGACCACCGATGAACACCTGTGGCACGGTGGCGCGACCACTGACGGCACGCAGGCTGACGGTGGTTGCGTCTTTGCCCAGTACGATTTCTTCATACTGGATGCCACGGTCTTGCAGCATTTGTTTCGCTTTGGCGCAGAATGGGCAGCCCGGCTTGGTGAACACAGAAACGGATTCCTGCACTTTAAATTCTGGTGCCAAATACTTCAGCATGGTGTCGGCGTCAGACACTTCAAATGGGTCGCCCGGTTTGTTTGGCTCAACAAACATTTTCTCGACTACGCCGTTGCGTACCAGCATTGAGTAACGCCATGAACGTGGGCCAAAACCTAAGTCGGCCTTTTCAACCAACATGTTCATACCTTGGGTGAATTCACCATTACCGTCTGGAATAAAGGTAATATTTTCAGCGTGTTGATCGGCTTTCCAGGCGTTCATGACAAAGGTGTCGTTGACGGACACGCACAGAATGCTGTCGACGCCGTGTTGTTTGAACACGCTAGACAATTCGTTGTAACGCGGCAGGTGGCTGGAAGAACAGGTTGGAGTAAATGCGCCCGGCAGTGAGAACAGGATGACGGTTTTGTTGTTGAACAGTTCATCGGTAGTGACGTCAATCCATTGGTCGCCCTGACGAGTATGGAAAGTGACTTGTGGAATTTTTTTGCCTTCTTGACTGGTAAACATCCAATAACTCCTTAATCGATAAAAATAATTTTTCGTTGTTTGCGTTGGTCCGCTTCGTTGGTGGACATTATTCACTCCAGGGCTTGATAGATCTAATCGCTCGTTGCTATCTTATCTATCGCTACGAGCTATCGTGGCCTGGAGGGAAACAATGAATATTCGTGATTTAGAGTACCTGGTCGCTTTGGCCGAACACCGTCACTTCCGACGTGCTGCCGATTCGTGCCACGTTAGTCAACCCACGCTGAGTGGTCAGATCCGCAAGCTCGAAGACGAGCTGGGCGTGATGTTGCTCGAACGTACCAGCCGCAAGGTTCTGTTCACTCAGGCTGGCTTATTGTTGGTTGAACAGGCACGTACCGTGTTGCGTGAGGTCAAGGTGTTGAAAGAAATGGCCAGCCAGCAGGGCGAGGCGATGTCTGGGCCGTTGCACATTGGCTTGATCCCCACCGTGGGGCCGTATCTGTTACCGCAAATTATCCCGATGCTGCATAAGACTTTCCCTAAGTTGGAAATGTATTTGCACGAAGCACAAACCCACCAACTATTGGCGCAACTCGATAGCGGCAAGCTAGATTGCGCAATTTTGGCATTAGTGAAAGAAACCGAAGCCTTTATCGAAGTGCCGCTGTTTGATGAGCCGATGAAGCTGGCGGTGTATAGCGATCACCCGTGGTCGCAACGCGATCGCGTGGCGATGCCAGATCTGGCGGGAGAAAAACTGCTGATGTTGGAAGATGGTCACTGTTTGCGCGATCAGGCGATGGGCTTTTGCTTCCAGGCTGGTGCGGATGAGGATACTCATTTCCGCGCTACCAGTTTGGAAACCTTGCGCAATATGGTCGCGGCAGGCAGCGGTATTACTCTGATGCCAGGGTTATCGGTACCGAATGAACGCGAGCGTGATGGAGTTTGTTATCTCGATTGCTTCAAGCCGGAACCGAAGCGCACCGTTGCTCTGGTGTACCGCCCCGGTTCCCCATTGCGCAGTCGTTATGAACAGTTGGCAGAAGCGATTCGCGAACACATGCAGAACCGCTTCGACAGCGAGTTAAAACAGGCGGTTTAAGCCGTTCAGCGCTGCCACCCGGTAGGCTTCGGCCATGGTCGGATAGTTGAAGGTAGTATTGACGAAATACTCGATGGTATTACCTTCACCTTTCTGTTCCATGATCGCCTGACCGATGTGGATAATCTCTGCCGCACGCTCACCAAAGCAGTGAATCCCAAGGATCTGCAACGTATCGCGGTGGAACAAAATCTTCAGGCTACCCATGTTCATCCCGGCAATCTGTGCCCGCGCCAAGTGCTTGAACTGAGCACGACCCACCTCATACGGCACTTTCATTGACGTCAGTTCCTGCTCAGTTTTACCGACGGAACTGATTTCTGGAATGGTGTAGATACCGGTAGGAATATCTTCGATCAGATGCGCCCGACTTTCGCCGGAAGAGATCGCTTGTGCAGCAATGCGTCCTTGGTCGTAAGCGGCGGAAGCCAAACTTGGATAACCGATCACATCACCGACCGCGTAGATATGCGGCACGGCGGTTTGGTACATGCTGTTTACTTTCAACAAACCACGGCTATCGGCTTCTAACCCGACATTTTCCAACCCCAGTGAATGGGTATTACCGGTACGACCGTTGGCGAACAGCAAGCAGTCGGCCTTCACTTTTTTGCCAGATTTCAGATGGATAATCGCGCCATCGTCCACGCCTTCAATCTTCTCGAACTCTTCATTGTGGCGAATTACCACGCCGTTATTCCAGAAGTGATAGGACAGAGAGTCTGACATTTCCTGATCGAGGAACGCGAGCAGACGGTCACGGGTGTTGATCAGATCGACTTTGACGTTCAATCCACGGAAGATCGACGCGTACTCACAACCGATCACCCCTGCACCGTAAATAATCACGTGGCGCGGTTCGTGGCTCAGTTCGAGAATGGTATCGCTGTCGTAAATGCGTGGGTGGCTGAAGTCTACGTTATCAGGACGATACGGACGTGAACCGCAGGCGATCACGATACGTTCCGCGGAAATAGTATCCTGCGTGCCGTCCAGATAAGTGACGCTGACGGTATTCGCATCGATAAACTTCGCATCACCCGCAAACAGTTTGCACTGGTTACGCTCGTAGAAGCCTTGGCGCATACGGGTTTGTTGACTGATGACGTTATCGGCGTGACGAAGAATGTCAGGGAAAGTCGCGCTGAGTGTGCGGGAGTTGTTATAAAGCGGGTTCTGGTTAAATTCGATAATACGACTGACGGCGTGGCGGAGGGCTTTTGAGGGGATGGTACCCCAGTGAGTACATCCACCGCCCACATTGTTGTACCGTTCGATCACAGCGACACGGGCGCCTTGTTTAACCAGCCCCATAGCGGCACCTTCACCACCAGGGCCCGAGCCAATAATAATGGCATCAAATTTATAGTGCTGTTGCATGTAGGGGAGACCTGTTCTTATACAAAATTACAACGATATCTTAACATCATAGCGCTAAGTCCCCAATCATCATTAGGCTTTTTGGGGCAAAGTACAATCGGTGTGGTAAAGAACTGCGATAGAACGCGTTTGTATAAATCCTGTTGCAATAAAATTTGCTATATTGCCACCTCTACGACGTTAGACTGATTGAGTGGATATTATTTGGATATGCATATGGGCGTCAGAGCACAACAAAAAGAACGGACGCGTCGTTCCCTCGTCGAAGCTGCTTTCAGCCAATTGAGTGCCGAACGCAGTTTTGCCAGCCTGAGCCTGCGGGAAGTTTCACGCGAGGCCGGCATCGCTCCAACTTCATTCTACCGCCACTTTCGCGATGTGGATGAGCTGGGGCTGACCATGGTGGACGAGAGTGGTCTGATGCTGCGTCAATTGATGCGTCAGGCACGCCAGCGTATTGCCAAAGGTGGCAGCGTGATCCGCACGTCGGTCTCCACCTTCATGGAATTTATTGGCGACAATCCCAATGCTTTCAGATTGTTGCTGCGTGAACGCTCTGGGACTTCGGCGGCTTTCCGTGCGGCCGTTGTGCGTGAGATCCAGCACTTTATCGCTGAACTGGCGGATTATTTGGAGCTGGAAAACCATATGCCGCGCAGTTTTACCGAGGCGCAGGCGGAAGCCATGGTGACGATTGTATTCAGCGCGGGTGCTGAAGCGTTGGACATCGACATTGAAAAAAGGCGTCAACTGGAAGAACGTTTGGTACTGCAATTGCGGATGATTTCCAAAGGGGCTTATTACTGGTATCGCCGCGAACAAGAGAAAACGTCTGTAACCCCTGCATAAAAAAGGTAGAAAGTGATGGAAAAACCAGGCCGTGAAAATAGCACTCTGCTACTGGCGTTGATCGCCGGTCTTTCGATTAACGGTTCATTTGCTGCATTGTTCAGCTCGATTGTCCCGTTCTCTATCTTCCCGTTGATTGCTTTGGTGTTGGCGGTGTACTGCTTGCATCAACGTTACCTGAACCACGCGATGCCAGACGGTTTACCCAAACTGGCTGCCGCCTGCTTCATACTGGGTGTCTTGCTGTATAGCGCCATTGCACGTGCTGAATACCCGGAGATCGGTTCGAATTTCCTGCCGTCGATTATCTGCGTGGTGTTGGTGTTGTGGATTGGTGTCAAACTGAAGGCGCGTAAGGCGCTGGAAGGGAATACTCAATCTTGATGCATGGGGCGCAGCGTTCGCTGCGCCCATCAACTTAACCACGTTTTTCCAGTAATACACCGCATTCCATATGATGGGTGTATGGGAATTGGTCGAACAATGCTAAACGACTGATTTGATGCGTTTCCTGCAAGGTTTCTAAATTAGCGCACAGCGTTTCTGGGTTGCAGGAAATATAAAGGATGCGCGGATAGGCCTGCACCATCTTCACGGTTTCAGCGTCCAACCCGCTGCGTGGTGGATCGACAAAAATCGTCTCGCATTGGTAATCACTCAGAGAGATTCTCTTCAACCGATTAAATTCCCGCTCGCCGTTCATTGCCTGAGTAAATTCTTCTGCCGCCATGCGAATAATTTGCACGTTTTCAATCTGGTTGGCAGCAATATTGTACTGCGCCGCTGCAACGGAAGGTTTAGCGATTTCAGTTGCCAGTACGCGTTCAAAATTACGTGCCAGCGCCAACGAGAAGTTACCGTTACCGCAGTAAAGTTCCAGCAAGTCGCCTTTCGAACCGGTAGTCGCGTCTAATGCCCACTCCAACATTTTTACGTTCACGGCGGCGTTTGGTTGGGTGAAGCTGTTTTCCACCTGACGATAAATCATGTCGCGCCCAGCGACGGGCAGTACTTCGTCGACATAATCCTGATCCAGCATGATTTTCATCTTTGAAGCACGGCCAATCAGTTGCAGATCAAACCCTTGTGCGCGCAACTCATCACGCAGACGTTCGGCATGTTGCTGCCACTGTTCGTCCAGTTTGCGGTGATACAGCAGCGAAGCAATGATCTTGCCGCTTTGCGTTGAGAGATAATCTACTTGGAACAGTTTGTGGCGCAGGATCGAGTCTGGCGTGATGGCTTCGATCAGTTTGCCCATTAGGCGGTTGATCAATTCACTAGCCGCCGGGAATTTATCGACACGAATGCGTTGTTTGGTCTGTTGATCAAACATGATGTGGTACATCTCGTCACCATCATGCCAGATACGGAATTCGGCGCGCATACGGTAGTGACTCACCGGGGAGCGAAACACTTCCGGTTCAGGTGCTGTGAACGGCGACATCATCGCTTTCAGGCGGGTAGTTTTCTCCGCGAGTTGCTCGTCGTAACGTTCAGTAGGCAAAGTCTCGGGTGTCATAGCGGTTCTCGTCTGGCTAGATTGAATCAGCGGGGATTGTAGGGAATCAACCCGTGAAGTCCAGTTTTGTCGTGTTTAATATTTGTAACATTAATGGCTGTCTAGACATCTATTTACATTGATTGTAGCATTGCCGTCCGGCCTCAAGCAGCGAGTGAAAAGGGAATCTGGTGAAAATCCAGAGCTGACGCGCAGCGGTAAGGGGAAGTCACGGCGATAGCATTACATAGATGCAGACACTGTCCACTGCTGGATGGGAAGTCATCGCTAGGTGCTGATTACAGCAAATCCCAAGCCCGAAAACCTGCCGGTGTTACGTCGCAATGTCCACGATCGTCGCGCAATACCGATCGTGATCCTGCGGCATCCACCCATTAAGTTTGGATGCTTTTTCATGACTATTACAAAAAATACACTGCTGGCGGTGGTTTCTTCCATCACGGCTTTTTCTAGCTGGGCGCAGGATAGCAACGCCGTTGATAACAGCGATAATTTAGTCGTCACCGCCAACCGTTTCTCGCAGCCGGTGTCTTCCGTACTGGCACCCACCTCCGTCGTCACCCGTGATGATATCGACCGCTGGCAAGCAAAAAGCCTGACCGATGTGATGCGTCGTCTACCTGGCGTCGATGTGGCACAAAGCGGTGGACTGGGGCAAAAAAGCTCTCTATTTATTCGCGGTACCAATTCCAGCCATGTGCTGATACTGATCGATGGTATCCGTTTGAATCAGGCTGGGATAAGTGGTTCCTCCGATCTGAGCCAAATCCCTATCTCCTTGGTACAAAAAGTTGAATATATCCGTGGCCCGCGTTCTGCGGTATATGGTTCCGATGCCATCGGCGGGGTAGTGAACATTATTACTACTCGCGAAAAGAACGGCACCACACTTTCGGCGGGTATTGGTTCTAACGGTTATCAGGCTTATGACGCCTCAACCCAGCAACAACTGGGCGATAACACGGTTGCTACGTTGGCGGGCGATTACACCTACAGTAAAGGCTATGACGTGGTGGCCTACGGTAGCACTGGGATGCAAAGCCAGCAGGATCGCGATGGTTTCATGAGTAAGTCGCTGTACGGCGCAGTGGAGCATAAGTTTAGCGACGCGATCAGTGGTTTTGTCCGGGGCTACGGTTACGACAACCGCACGGCCTATGATGCCTACTATTCTTCGCCAACGGCTCCGCTGGTGGATACCCGCAAGCTCTATAGCCAAACGTGGGATACTGGCCTGCGTTATAACGAAGGTGCTTACTCGACCCAATTGATCGGCAGTTATAGCCACAGCAAAGATTACAACTACGATCCGCGTTTGGGGCAGTACGATAGTTCCGCGTCGTTGGATGATTCCGAACAGTACAATCTGCAATGGGGCAATACCTTACAGATTTGGCACGGTACCGTTAGCGCGGGGGCAGACTGGCAAGATCAGAAGATCAAACCTAACACCGCTTCCGTGGCAGAAGAACAGAGCCAACGTAATACCGGTATCTATCTGACCGCACAGCAACTGTTTGGCCCACTGACATTAGAAGGCTCGGTGCGTGGTGATGATAACTCTGAGTTCGGTCGTCATGGTACTTGGCAGACCAGCGCCGCTTGGGAGTTTGTCGAAGGTTATCGCTTTATCGCCTCTTACGGTACCGCCTTTAAAGCGCCTAGCATGAGCCAGTTGTATGGCAGCTATGGCGGTAACAGCAACCTGAAACCGGAAGAAAGTAAACAGTGGGAAGGGGGCTTTGAAGGGCTGAGCGGGCCAGTGACTTGGCGTGTGTCAGGTTATCGTAATGATATCGACAACCTGATCGATTCAACCAATCAAACCAATTACGTCTTTTACAACGTAGGTAAAGCCACCATTAAAGGTGTTGAAGCCACGGCCTCATTTGATACCGGGCCGCTGACTCACCATATCGGTTACGATTATGTCGATCCACGTAATGCCAAAACCAATGAAGTACTGCAACGTCGTGCCAAACAGCAGGTGAAGTATGAGTTGGACTGGCAGGTGTATGACTTCGACTGGGCAGTCACTTATCAGTATCTGGGTGAACGTTATGACACCGACTATGTGACCTACGAGAAAGTGAAGCTCGGTGGAGTTAGCCTGTGGGATCTCGCCGTTTCGTATCCGGTCACCTCTCATCTGACAGTTCGTGGTAGAATCGCCAACCTGTTTGATAAAGATTATGAGACGGCATATGGCTACGCGACTCCAGGAAGAGAATACTACCTCACTGGAAGCTATACCTTCTAACGCCCCCGCGACTCCACGTCCGACGGCGCTGGTTTTTGATTCCGGTGTCGGCGGATTGTCGGTGTACCAAGAGGTTCGGCAGTTACTGCCGGATCTCCACTATATATACGCTTTCGATAATGTGGCGTTTCCTTATGGTGAGAAATCCGAAGAGTTTATTGTTGAGCGCGTGCTGGAAATCGTTAGCGCGGTACAACAACGTCATCCTCTAGCTATCGTCATTATTGCCTGCAATACAGCGAGCACGGTTTCCTTGCCTGCTCTGCGTGAGCGTTTTACCTTCCCGGTTGTCGGGGTTGTTCCTGCGATTAAACCCGCGGCCAAGTTGACCGCCAATGGCGTTGTTGGTCTGCTGGCGACGCGTGGCACCGTAAAACGTGGTTATACCCATGAGCTGATTGCGCAGTTTGCCAAAGACTGCAAGATTGAATTGCTGGGTTCGGCCGAACTGGTGGAGCTGGCGGAAGCCAAACTGCATGGTGAAGAAGTTTCTTTGGCGGTGTTGAAGAAGATTTTGTCACCGTGGCTGAATATGCGTGAGCCACCGGACACGGTGGTTTTGGGCTGTACCCATTTTCCTCTATTAGCTGATGAGTTGTTGCAGGTATTGCCAGAAGGCACCCGGCTGGTGGATTCCGGTGCAGCAATTGCTCGTCGTACCGCTTGGCTTATCTCGACTCAGGAAAATTTGGTGTCGAGCCAGGAAGAGAATTTGGCGTATTGCATGGCATTAAATGATGATACTGATGCTTTATTGCCCGTTTTACAAAGTTATGGCTTCAAAGCGTTGAAAAAATTACCACTTTAATCACGCTTTGATTAAAACTTCGACGGTTGGAAAAAAAATTGAAATTAGGGGTTGCGGCCTTCGGAGAACTCCCTATAATGCGCCTCCACTGACCGGGAACAACGGCTTCCAAGCCGCTCGGTAAGTGAGAGTCCAGCGAAACAAATGCTTGACTCTACGGGTGAAAAGCGTAGTATTCGCAGCCCGCGCCGATGACTTTGCTCGGCACTGCTCTTTAACAATTTATCAGACAATCTGTGTGGGCACTCACAAGATGATATCCAGATGCTTTCGAGCATCAAATGAATATCAAGCCTTGAAGAGTGACACATGAAGTAAAATTCATACAGTAACCTTTGAGCATCGCTTCACGAGTTGAAGCAAATCAAGCTTTTAATTGAAGAGTTTGATCATGGCTCAGATTGAACGCTGGCGGCAGGCCTAACACATGCAAGTCGAGCGGTAGCACAGAAGAGCTTGCTCTTCGGGTGACGAGCGGCGGACGGGTGAGTAATGTCTGGGAAACTGCCCGATGGAGGGGGATAACTACTGGAAACGGTAGCTAATACCGCATAACGTCTACGGACCAAAGTGGGGGACCTTAGGGCCTCACACCATCGGATGTGCCCAGATGGGATTAGCTAGTAGGTGAGGTAATGGCTCACCTAGGCGACGATCCCTAGCTGGTCTGAGAGGATGACCAGCCACACTGGAACTGAGACACGGTCCAGACTCCTACGGGAGGCAGCAGTGGGGAATATTGCACAATGGGCGCAAGCCTGATGCAGCCATGCCGCGTGTGTGAAGAAGGCCTTAGGGTTGTAAAGCACTTTCAGCGAGGAGGAAGGGTTGGATGTTAATAGCATTCAGCATTGACGTTACTCGCAGAAGAAGCACCGGCTAACTCCGTGCCAGCAGCCGCGGTAATACGGAGGGTGCAAGCGTTAATCGGAATTACTGGGCGTAAAGCGCACGCAGGCGGTTTGTTAAGTCAGATGTGAAATCCCCGCGCTTAACGTGGGAACTGCATTTGAAACTGGCAAGCTAGAGTCTTGTAGAGGGGGGTAGAATTCCAGGTGTAGCGGTGAAATGCGTAGAGATCTGGAGGAATACCGGTGGCGAAGGCGGCCCCCTGGACAAAGACTGACGCTCAGGTGCGAAAGCGTGGGGAGCAAACAGGATTAGATACCCTGGTAGTCCACGCTGTAAACGATGTCGATTTGGAGGTTGTGCCCTTGAGGCGTGGCTTCCGGAGCTAACGCGTTAAATCGACCGCCTGGGGAGTACGGCCGCAAGGTTAAAACTCAAATGAATTGACGGGGGCCCGCACAAGCGGTGGAGCATGTGGTTTAATTCGATGCAACGCGAAGAACCTTACCTACTCTTGACATCCACAGAAGGCTTTAGAGATAGAGCTGTGTCTTCGGAAACTGTGAGACAGGTGCTGCATGGCTGTCGTCAGCTCGTGTTGTGAAATGTTGGGTTAAGTCCCGCAACGAGCGCAACCCTTATCCTTTGTTGCCAGCGGTTCGGCCGGGAACTCAAAGGAGACTGCCAGTGATAAACTGGAGGAAGGTGGGGATGACGTCAAGTCATCATGGCCCTTACGAGTAGGGCTACACACGTGCTACAATGGCGTATACAAAGAGAAGCGAACTTGCGAGAGTAAGCGGACCTCATAAAGTACGTCGTAGTCCGGATTGGAGTCTGCAACTCGACTCCATGAAGTCGGAATCGCTAGTAATCGTAGATCAGAATGCTACGGTGAATACGTTCCCGGGCCTTGTACACACCGCCCGTCACACCATGGGAGTGGGTTGCAAAAGAAGTAGGTAGCTTAACCTTCGGGAGGGCGCTTACCACTTTGTGATTCATGACTGGGGTGAAGTCGTAACAAGGTAACCGTAGGGGAACCTGCGGTTGGATCACCTCCTTACCTAAAGATGTTTGACTGTGCAGTGTCCACACAGATTGTCTGATGAAAAAGTAACGAGCAGGAAATACCTTTATAGGCTTGTAGCTCAGGTGGTTAGAGCGCACCCCTGATAAGGGTGAGGTCGGTGGTTCAAGTCCACTCAGGCCTACCAAATTTTCGCCCATGCTGCGTTGTTCGGTTGGCTCGCATAGTTCACTATGCGTCGCAACCTCACGCCTTGCCTGAGCAAAAATTACATTCTTCGGGATGTAATGGTAAATCAAACGGTATTCCTGTGCACGACTGTATGGGGCTATAGCTCAGCTGGGAGAGCGCCTGCCTTGCACGCAGGAGGTCAGCGGTTCGATCCCGCTTAGCTCCACCATATACGTCTTGTAATAATACTTCAGAGTGTACTGGCGACAGTATGCTGCGAAGTATTTTGCTCTTTAACAATCTGGAACAAGCTGAAAATTGAAACATGACGGCTGAAACTTATCCCTCCGTAGCAGTACTGGGATAAGGACTAACCCGTCATAGAGTCTCTCAAATGTAGCAATGCGATGTGTTCTCTGTTGACAGAAGACACCTTCGGGTTGTGAGGTTAAGTGACTAAGCGTACACGGTGGATGCCTAGGCAGTCAGAGGCGATGAAGGGCGTGCTAATCTGCGATAAGCGTCGGTAAGGTGATATGAACCGCAATAACCGACGATACCCGAATGGGGAAACCCAGTGCAATACGTTGCACTATCATACGATGAATACATAGTCGTATGAGGCGAACCGGGGGAACTGAAACATCTAAGTACCCCGAGGAAAAGAAATCAACCGAGATTCCCCCAGTAGCGGCGAGCGAACGGGGAAGAGCCCAGAACCTGAATCAGTTTGTGTCTCAGTGGAAGCGTCTGGAAAGTCGCACAGTAAAGGGTGATAGTCCCGTACACGAAGAGGCATGAGTTGTGAGTTCGATGAGTAGGGCGGGACACGTGACATCCTGTCTGAATATGGGGGGACCATCCTCCAAGGCTAAATACTCCTGACTGACCGATAGTGAACCAGTACCGTGAGGGAAAGGCGAAAAGAACCCCGGCGAGGGGAGTGAAATAGAACCTGAAACCGTGTACGTACAAGCAGTGGGAGCCTTCTTTATGGGGGTGACTGCGTACCTTTTGTATAATGGGTCAGCGACTTATATTTTGTAGCAAGGTTAACCGAATAGGGGAGCCGTAGGGAAACCGAGTCTTAACTGGGCGTCTAGTTGCAAGGTATAGACCCGAAACCCGGTGATCTAGCCATGGGCAGGTTGAAGGTTGGGTAACACTAACTGGAGGACCGAACCGACTAATGTTGAAAAATTAGCGGATGACTTGTGGCTGGGGGTGAAAGGCCAATCAAACCGGGAGATAGCTGGTTCTCCCCGAAAGCTATTTAGGTAGCGCCTCGTGAACTCATCTTCGGGGGTAGAGCACTGTTTCGGCTAGGGGGCCATCCCGGCTTACCAAACCGATGCAAACTCCGAATACCGAAGAATGTTATCACGGGAGACACACGGCGGGTGCTAACGTCCGTCGTGAAGAGGGAAACAACCCAGACCGCCAGCTAAGGTCCCAAAGTCATGGTTAAGTGGGAAACGATGTGGGAAGGCATAGACAGCCAGGATGTTGGCTTAGAAGCAGCCATCATTTAAAGAAAGCGTAATAGCTCACTGGTCGAGTCGGCCTGCGCGGAAGATGTAACGGGGCTAAACCATGCACCGAAGCTGCGGCAGCGACGCTTAGGCGTTGTTGGGTAGGGGAGCGTTCTGTAAGCCGTAGAAGGTGGTCTGTGAGGGCTGCTGGAGGTATCAGAAGTGCGAATGCTGACATAAGTAACGATAATGCGGGTGAAAAACCCGCACGCCGGAAGACCAAGGGTTCCTGTCCAACGTTAATCGGGGCAGGGTGAGTCGACCCCTAAGGCGAGGCTGAAAAGCGTAGTCGATGGGAAACAGGTTAATATTCCTGTACTCGGTGTTACTGCGAAGGGGGGACGGAGAAGGCTAGGCTAGCCGGGCGACGGTTGTCCCGGTTTAAGCGTGTAGGGGGAGAGAATTGGTAAATCCGTTCTCTTATCGAACCCTGAGGCGTGATGACGAGTCACTACGGTGATGAAGTAGTTGATGCCAAGCTTCCAGGAAAAGCCTCTAAGCTCCAGGTAACATCAAATCGTACCCCAAACCGACACAGGTGGTCAGGTAGAGAATACTCAGGCGCTTGAGAGAACTCGGGTGAAGGAACTAGGCAAAATGGTGCCGTAACTTCGGGAGAAGGCACGCTGGCATTAGGTGAAGAGACTTGCTCTCGGAGCTGAAGCCAGTCGCAGATACCAGCTGGCTGCAACTGTTTAATAAAAACACAGCACTGTGCAAACACGAAAGTGGACGTATACGGTGTGACGCCTGCCCGGTGCTGGAAGGTTAATTGATGGGGTTAGCAGCAATGCGAAGCTCTTGATCGAAGCCCCAGTAAACGGCGGCCGTAACTATAACGGTCCTAAGGTAGCGAAATTCCTTGTCGGGTAAGTTCCGACCTGCACGAATGGCGTAATGATGGCCAGGCTGTCTCCACCCGAGACTCAGTGAAATTGAACTCGCTGTGAAGATGCAGTGTACCCGCGGCAAGACGGAAAGACCCCGTGAACCTTTACTATAGCTTGACACTGAACATTGAGCCTTGATGTGTAGGATAGGTGGGAGGCTTTGAAGCGTGGACGCCAGTCTGCGTGGAGCCAACCTTGAAATACCACCCTTTAATGTTTGATGTTCTAACTCTGGTCCATAATCTGGATTGAGGACAGTGTCTGGTGGGTAGTTTGACTGGGGCGGTCTCCTCCCAAAGAGTAACGGAGGAGCACGAAGGTTAGCTAATCACGGTCGGACATCGTGAGGTTAGTGCAAAGGCATAAGCTAGCTTGACTGCGAGAGTGACGGCTCGAGCAGGTACGAAAGTAGGTCTTAGTGATCCGGTGGTTCTGAATGGAAGGGCCATCGCTCAACGGATAAAAGGTACTCCGGGGATAACAGGCTGATACCGCCCAAGAGTTCATATCGACGGCGGTGTTTGGCACCTCGATGTCGGCTCATCACATCCTGGGGCTGAAGTAGGTCCCAAGGGTATGGCTGTTCGCCATTTAAAGTGGTACGCGAGCTGGGTTTAGAACGTCGTGAGACAGTTCGGTCCCTATCTGCCGTGGGCGTTGGAAGATTGAGAGGGGTTGCTCCTAGTACGAGAGGACCGGAGTGAACGCATCACTGGTGTTCGGGTTGTCATGCCAATGGCATTGCCCGGTAGCTAAATGCGGAAGAGATAAGCGCTGAAAGCATCTAAGCGCGAAACTTGCCTCGAGATGAGTCTTCCCTGTGACCTTGAGTCACCTAAAGGAACGTTTAAGACTAAGACGTTGATAGGCTGGGTGTGTAAGTGCAGCGATGCATTGAGCTAACCAGTACTAATGAACCGTGAGGCTTAACCTTACAACACCGAAGGTGTTTTGGTGAGATTGTATTTTAATTTTCAGCGAGTTTACAGATTGGTTCTGGTGGTTACGAGAGTAACGGCCAAGAATGAAACAGAATTTGCCTGGCGGCGATAGCGCGGTGGTCCCACCTGACCCCATGCCGAACTCAGAAGTGAAACGCCGTAGCGCCGATGGTAGTGTGGGGTCTCCCCATGCGAGAGTAGGACACTGCCAGGCATCAAATAAACGTTATCAGGGTGACATCTGGTAATAGGCGAACGTGAGTTTGCCGGTATCTTGAGATACCACGTGAAAGAATCGGTGGAGCGGTAGTTCAGTTGGTTAGAATACCTGCCTGTCACGCAGGGGGTCGCGGGTTCGAGCCCCGTCCGTTCCGCCACTTATTTAAATTATGCCTGCTTCGTTTAGCAGGCATAATGTTAAGCAGTATTTAGGGGCGTAGCTCAGTTGGTAGAGCACCGGTCTCCAAAACCGGGTGTCGCGAGTTCGAGTCTCTCCGCCCCTGCCATTTTAAGAACCCTTTGCGAAAGCGAAGGGTTTTTTTTGCTTTCTACTTTTTACCTATCCTAATTGATCTTCTCCAGTGTTCTCCCCTCCCTTACCGTTTTTCCAACTTCCAGAGGTGAATGAAAGCGTTTGGCTGTGCGGATAGGATAAGACACAAGATGTTGCTCAAAAGCGCTTATAAGGCTTCAGGTCTCGGTATTTAACGGTATTTTCAGCAACTGACGGATAAGAGGTTGCTGATCGCTATTCTGCAACCAAACGGCATACAACGGTCGAATGATGGTGGGAACATCAGCTACTGCAACAAGTTGTGGATACTCACGCTCCCATTGGCTGGGAAGGAAGGCACATCCCCCGGTCGTTTCCAGCAATTGCCTCGTTAAATGGGCGGATGTGGTCGTCAATACGGGGACATGATCCCCATCTAGCATTCGGCTTTCTTGCTGATGAAAGTCTGCCCCCCATTCCAATTTGATATAGGGTATATGTGTCGAAACATCGTGCTGACCGAAAGAAAATAGACGTAGCGAAAAGTTACCTAACAGCTGGCTACTCAACTCATCCATTTTTGGCGGCTCAGTCGTGATCAGCAGATCAAGCTGCCGTTCGTGCAATTGTTTTACTAGCGAATGACGCAAAGCAATTCGTGCCTCTAATTGCAACGAATCCCGTTGTTGGTAAAACGATTGTAACCATGGTGTCAGATAAGCTTCCCATAACGATGCTGTAGCTCCGATCGAAAGCTCCGTATGTTGAAGAGAGCGTACCACCTCTTTTTTTGCCAACTGCCAGGTGTTCATCAGACTTTCAGCATAAGGGAGTAATCGCTCTCCTGCTGGGGTTAGGCGGATATTGTTACGATGGCGAGTGAACAAATTTGCACCTAATTGATTTTCCAACTGACGGATGCGAAAACTCACTGCGGACTGTGTCAAATACAGGGATTCTGCGGCTCGGCCAAAGTGTCGTGTTCTACTGACCTCCAAAAAGGTTTTCAGTAATTCGGTATCCACGCCTATCTCCAAAAAATTTTGTCGTTAAGATTTAAATGTTTTGTTTTACACGATGTCAAGCCTATCTAATACTCCGCGCCATAAACAGCACGACCAGAAGAGAATTAGGAGCGTGTCAAATGGCGGATAGCTTTATCACAACTAATCGTTTTTTTGATAATAAACATTATCCTCGCGGGTTTTCCCGCCATGGCGATTTCACCATTAAAGAAGCGCAATTGCTAGAAAGGTTCGGCTATGCGTTTAATGAACTGGATACTGGGAAACGCCAGCCAGCCACTGAAGAAGAACAGTTGTTCGTCGCAGTGTGTCATGGGGAACGTGAACCGGTAACAGAGCAGGAAAAAGTATGGGCCAAATATCTGACGCGCACTCGCCGTCCGAAAAAATTCCATACTCTGTCAGGTGGCAAACCGCAGGCTGATGCGGTGGAAGATTATACCGACAGTGACGATTAAGCATTGATTGGGGCTATTTAGCCCCATTTTTCATTCCACACTTTGGTGTAGGCGCAGCAACAAGCGATCCATACTGCGGTAAGCTAAAGCCTCCCCGAGATGTTTTTGGGCGATGTGTTCCTCTCCGGCTAAGTCAGCCAATGTACGAGCCACTTTGAGTATGCGTTGCCAGGCGCGAACGGATAATCCTAGTTTGTTCAATGTGACTTCAAGGTATTCGGCATCTTCAGTATTGAGATGACAATCCCGATCGACTTCACGATTGTTTAACAACGCATTGATCTTTCCTGCCCGTGCCAGTTGTCGTTCACGTGCAAGTAAAACTCGTTCTCGTACTTGTTGACTACTCTCACCTAAAGGACGCTGCTTGCTCAGCATTCCGGGTGGCAACAGCGGCACTTCAATTGATAAATCAAATCTATCGAGAAACGGTCCAGAGAGTCGCCGCAGATAGCGTAAGGTTTGTTGTGGTGGCGTTCGACTGTGCACGCCTTGATAATGTCCTGTTGGACTGGGGTTCATGGCGGCAATGAGCTGTATCCGAGCGGGGAAACACACTTTGGCACTGGCGCGCGAAATGACAATTTCTCCAGACTCTAACGGTTCGCGCAAAGAATCTAATACCCGTCGCTCAAATTCGGGTAATTCATCCAGGAACAGCACGCCATTATGGGCCATCGAGATTTCTCCCGGTCGAGGTATTGAGCCACCACCCACCAAGGCATTCATTGAAGCGCTATGATGTGGAGCCCGGAAGGGGCGCTGACGCCACGGCAGGACTTCGGTAGTGTGATGCAGCAGACTGGCAACGGCGACGCTTTCTAGCGCCTCCTGGTCAGTCAGAGGAGGTAATAGGCCATTGAGGCGGCTGGCCAGCATCGTTTTGCCTGTTCCGGGTGGCCCGAGTAGCAATAGATTATGCCCACCGGCCGCGGCGATCTCTAATGCACGCTTTGCTTGTTCCTGACCAATAATCTCTTGCAGATCATGGATCTCTGGCACAGTACTCGCTGCCGGTGGAGCAATGGCTTTGGGGAGATCTTTTTGCCCCTGCAAGAAAGCGCAAACTTCTAATAGATGCTCCGCAACGCGAATATTTCCTTGAGGAATTAACCCGACTTCATTGCCATTTTCCATTGATAGAATCAATTGCCGCCCAGCCTCGGTTGCCGCCATCGCTGCAGGAATGGCTCCCTTCACTCCCCGTAACGCCCCTGAAAGTGCCAGCTCGCTCAGGAACTCATACTCTGTCAGTTTATCCGCCGGGATTTGCTCTGAAGCGGCGAGGATCGCCAAAGCGATAGGTAAATCGTAGCGCCCCCCTTCCTTGGGTAAATCAGCGGGAGCGAGGTTAACCGTGATGCGTTTGGCGGGAAAAGTGAAACCGTTGTTAATCAGCGCACTACGCACCCGGTCGCGAGCTTCTTTCACCGTGGCTTCTGGTAGGCCAACCAATGTAAGGCCGGGTAATCCGTTACTGATATGCACTTCTACCGTAACCGAAGGTGCTTGGACGCCGATGGTGGCGCGCGTATAGATAATTGCCAGTGACATGCTGCTCTCCTTAGCTGGAAGTAGCATGATGGTGGATTTTTGTTCTCGATGTGTGGCTGTGTTTGCGGGATTGCGTAACGTTACGCAATTAAAATTCGCCTGTTTCACCGCAATGAATTTTTTTGCGAGCAGCTTCGCGGTTTGCCAGTTACCGACTGAAATCCCGACAATTTGTTCGAGGTACGACCAGAAGGCGTCGAATAATAACGCAAAAAAAGAGTTGTCACGGTGCAAGTGACTATGGTACCTCTGTAGGTATTAGTTCGAAACGAGCACAGTGAACAACCCAATTATGAAAGCCTTTGCCCAAGTGATTAGCCTAGTCGTGATTAGCGTGGTGGTGATTATTATCCCACCGTGCGGGGCTGCACTTGGACGAAGAATGGCTTAGAAAACAAGCCGGAATCGCAAGAAAACCCCCGCACCGAAAGGTCCGGGGGTTTTTTATTGGCAAGAGAAAAGTGAGCAAGAGGCAAAAATGACTAACAGAATAAAATCCTGCACTTCCCGCCATCAGGCAGGGGAATAACCATGACAGGTGCTCAGTGGGTAGTTCAAGCGTTGTGTGCACAGGGAGTGGATACGGTATTCGGCTATCCGGGTGGTGCGATCATGCCGGTTTACGATGCGCTGTATGACGGAGGGGTGGAACACCTACTGTGTCGCCATGAGCAAGGTGCGGCGATGGCGGCGATTGGTTATGCACGTTCGACCGGCAAAACCGGCGTGTGTATTGCGACTTCGGGGCCGGGTGCCACTAACTTGATCACCGGGTTAGCGGATGCATTGATGGATTCTGTACCCGTAGTTGCCATCACCGGGCAAGTGGGTTCTGCGTTAATCGGTACCGATGCTTTTCAGGAGATCGATGTTTTAGGGTTGTCACTGGCCTGTACCAAACACAGTTTCTTGGTGGAGTCTTTGGAGGCTTTACCGGGCATCATGGCCGAGGCCTTTGCCATTGCTAACAGTGGACGTCCGGGGCCGGTATTGATTGATATTCCGAAAGACATCCAATTGGCGCAAGGTGATCTGCCCCCGCATCTGATGCCAGTGGAAGACGTGCTGGAATATCCAGAAGCTGAATTAGCACAAGCCGCCGCTCTGCTGGCTGTAGCGGACAAACCAATGCTGTACGTCGGTGGCGGTGTGGGCATGGCGCAGGCGGTACCGCAACTGCGCGAGTTTATTGCCATGACCGGTATTCCTGCTGTGGCGACGTTGAAAGGGCTGGGTGCTCCTGATGCTAACCATCCGTATTATCTCGGAATGTTAGGGATGCATGGTACCAAAGCCGCTAACTTTGCGGTGCAAGAATGCGATCTGTTGATTGCTATCGGCGCACGCTTCGACGATCGCGTCACCGGTAAACTGAACGCTTTCGCTCCACACGCCAAAGTCATCCACATGGATATTGATCCTGCCGAATTAAACAAACTGCGTCAGGCGCATGTGGCATTGCAGGGCGATTTAAAAGCGCTGTTGCCTGCGTTACAACAGCCGTTACACATCGAACCGTGGCAGCAGCGAGTTGCTGCGTTGAAAGCCGATCATCCGTGGCGTTATGACCACCCGGGGCAACCGATTTATGCGCCACTGTTGCTGAAACAACTGTCCGAACGCATGCCTGCCAATACGGTAGTGACCACCGATGTGGGTCAGCACCAAATGTGGAGCGCACAACACATCACCTTCGATCGCCCGGAAAACTTCATCACCTCCAGCGGTTTGGGCACCATGGGTTTTGGCGTACCTGCGGCAGTAGGGGCACAAATGGCACGCCGGGAAGATATGGTGATCTGCGTTTCTGGCGATGGTTCTTTCATGATGAACGTGCAGGAGTTGGGCACCATCAAACGCAAACAACTGCCGGTGAAGATTTTGCTGATAGACAACCAGCGTTTAGGCATGGTGCGTCAGTGGCAGCAGCTGTTCTTTGATGCTCGCTATAGCGAAACCAACTTGTCCGATAACCCTGATTTCCTGATGTTGGCGAATGCCTTTGGCATCCCCGGCCAACGTATTACCTGTAAAGACCAAGTGGCAGATGCACTTAATGCCTTGCTGAACAGCAAAGGGCCTTACTTACTGCATGTTTCCATTGATGAACTTGAGAACGTTTGGCCGCTGGTGCCACCGGGTGCTGGTAACGAAACCATGTTGGAGAAAATGTCATGATGCAGCATCAACTCTCGATCCAAGCTCGCTTCCGCCCAGAAATGTTAGAGCGCGTATTGCGCGTGGTACGCCATCGTGGTTTCCAGGTTTGTGCTATGAATATGGCTACGGCGGCGCATGCTGGTGACATAAATATTGAATTGACCGTTGCCAGCCAACGCTCAGTGGATCTACTGTCATCTCAGTTGAGCAAACTGATGGATGTCTCCAGCGTTGAGATCCAGCAGCCCACATCACAACAGATACGCGCTTAAAGCGTGAAAAGGATAAACCGCAAATGACGAAGAAAGCCGATTATATTTGGTTCAATGGTGAGATGGTTCCTTGGGCTGATGCCAAAGTGCACGTAATGTCGCACGCATTGCACTACGGGACTTCGGTGTTTGAAGGGGTTCGTTGTTACGAGTCCCACAAAGGACCGGTGGTGTTCCGTCACCGTGAGCATATGCAGCGCCTGCATGATTCGGCAAAAATCTACCGTATGCCGGTCACGCAAAGCGTTGATGAGTTGATGGAAGCTTGCCGTGCGACGCTACGTAAAAATAATCTAACCAGTGCTTATATTCGTCCACTGGTGTTTGTCGGCGATGTGGGTATGGGCGTCAACCCGCCAGCAGGTTATAAAACTGATGTGATCATCGCGGCTTTCCCTTGGGGCGCTTATTTAGGTGAAGAAGCGTTGGATCAAGGTATCGATGCGATGGTTTCCTCTTGGCACCGTGTGGCACCTAACACTATCCCAACCGCAGCTAAAGCGGGCGGTAACTATCTCTCCTCGTTATTGGTCGGCAGCGAGGCGCGCCGTCATGGGTATCAGGAAGGTATCGCACTGGATGTACACGGTTATATCTCCGAAGGTGCGGGCGAAAACTTATTCGAAGTGAAAGACGGTGTTATCTTCACTCCGCCATTTACCTCTTCGGCTCTGCCGGGCATTACCCGTGACGCCATCATCAAACTGGCGAAAGATATGGGCTTCGAAGTCCGTGAGCAGGTGCTATCACGTGAATCGCTCTACTTGGCGGATGAAGTGTTTATGTCCGGCACGGCGGCAGAAATTACTCCGGTGCGCAGTGTCGATGGCATTCAAGTCGGCATCGGCAAATGCGGCCCTATTACCAAGCAGATCCAACAGGCATTCTTTGGCCTGTTCAGCGGTAAAACAGAAGACAAATACGGCTGGCTGGACCCCGTAAATCCATAGAATCTATAACCGATAACGACAGACAGGGGCGGTTCGTTCGCCGCCCAACAAACAGAATATATTTGGAGTGAAAAGAGCATGCCTAAGTACCGTTCCGCCACCACCACCCACGGCCGCAATATGGCGGGTGCCCGCGCATTATGGCGCGCGACTGGGATGACCGACGATGATTTCGGCAAACCGATTATTGCCGTCGTTAACTCCTTTACCCAGTTCGTACCGGGCCACGTACACCTGCGCGATTTGGGTAAACTGGTTGCCGAGCAGATTGAAGCCTCCGGCGGCGTGGCGAAAGAATTCAATACCATCGCCGTGGATGACGGTATCGCGATGGGGCACGGCGGTATGCTCTATTCCCTGCCTTCCCGCGAGCTGATCGCCGATTCAGTGGAATACATGGTCAATGCCCACTGCGCGGATGCGATGGTGTGTATTTCCAACTGCGACAAAATCACCCCAGGGATGCTGATGGCGTCGCTGCGCTTAAATATTCCGGTGATCTTCGTTTCTGGCGGGCCGATGGAAGCGGGCAAAACCAAACTGTCTAACCAGATCATTAAGCTGGATCTGGTAGACGCGATGATCCAAGGCGCGAACCCGAATGTGAGCGACGCCGATAGCGAGCAGATCGAACGTTCCGCCTGCCCGACCTGCGGTTCCTGTTCCGGTATGTTCACCGCCAACTCGATGAACTGCCTGACCGAAGCACTGGGGCTGTCGCAGCCGGGTAACGGCTCATTACTGGCAACGCACGCCGACCGTAAAGATCTGTTCCTCAATGCCGGTAAACGCATCGTTGAACTGACCAAGCGCTACTACGAGAAAGACGACGAAAGCGCGTTGCCACGTAATATCGCCAATAAAGCAGCGTTCGAAAACGCGATGGTATTAGATATCGCGATGGGCGGCTCGACCAACACTGTATTGCACCTGCTGGCTTCGGCGCAGGAAGGTGAAGTTGATTTCACCATGGAAGACATCGACCGTCTGTCACGCAAAGTGCCACATTTGTGCAAAGTGGCGCCGAGCAGCCAAAAATACCATATGGAAGACGTCCACCGCGCAGGCGGTGTGATTGGTATCCTCGGCGAATTGGATCGTGCTGGGTTGCTCAACCGTGAAGTGAATAACGTGTTGGGGCTGACACTGCCACAAACGTTGGAAGCTTACGATGTCATGCTGACCAAAGACGAAAGCGTGAAGAAGATGTTCTCCGCGGGTCCTGCGGGTATCCGTACCACTCAGGCTTTCTCACAAGATTGCCGTTGGGATTCGTTGGATACCGACCGCCAAGAAGGCTGTATCCGCGCCCGTGAGCACGCCTATAGCCAAGATGGTGGTTTGGCGGTGCTGTACGGCAATCTGGCCGAAGACGGCTGTATCGTGAAAACGGCGGGTGTGGATAAAGATAACCTGACCTTCCGTGGTCCAGCCAAAGTCTATGAAAGCCAAGACGCCGCGGTAGAAGCGATTCTCGGCGGCAAAGTGGTTGCGGGCGACGTGGTAGTGATCCGTTACGAAGGACCGAAAGGTGGGCCGGGGATGCAGGAAATGCTCTATCCGACCACTTACCTGAAATCCATGGGGCTGGGTAAAGCCTGTGCGTTGATCACCGACGGACGCTTCTCTGGTGGTACATCCGGTCTGTCGATTGGTCACGTCTCTCCAGAAGCTGCTAGCGGCGGTCTAATTGCGCTGATCAAAGATGGCGACATGATCGACATCGATATTCCTCATCGCGGCATGGTGTTGGATGTGGCAGACAGCGAACTGGCGGCTCGTCGCGAAGTGGAACTCGCACGTGGCAAACAAGCCTGGACGCCGCATAACCGCGAGCGCCAAGTTTCCTTCGCGTTACGTGCTTATGCGTCATTAGCGACCAGCGCGGACAAAGGCGCAGTGCGCGACAAGAGCAAGCTGGGAGGCTAGCACCATGGCGGTATCACAACCTTTACCCGATGCCCCTTGTGGCGCGGAATATTTGCGAGCGGTGCTCCGCTCGCCGGTGTACGAGGTGGCGCAAGTCACCCCGTTGCAGGCCATGGATAAAATTTCTTCGCGTCTGGGCAATACCATTCTGGTAAAGCGTGAAGATCGCCAACCTGTGCACAGTTTCAAACTGCGCGGGGCTTACGCGATGATCGCCGGTCTAGATGAAGAGCAAAAAGCACGCGGTGTGATCACGGCTTCGGCAGGTAATCATGCGCAAGGCGTGGCGTTATCCGGCAGTCGTTTAGGCATCCGCACGCTGATCGTAATGCCAGTGGCGACCGCGGATATTAAAGTTGATGCGGTGCGCAGTTTCGGCGGCGAAGTGTTGCTACACGGTGCCAATTTTGACGAAGCCAAAGCCAAGGCTATCGAGCTTTCCCGCTTGCAGGGCATGACTTTCGTGCCACCGTTCGACCATCCGGCGGTGATCGCCGGGCAAGGTACGTTGGCGATGGAGTTACTACAGCAGGACGCACATCTGGATCGCGTTTTCGTCCCGGTCGGCGGTGGCGGTTTAGCTGCTGGTGTGGCGGTGTTGATCAAGCAATTGATGCCGCAAATCAAAGTGATCGGCGTGGAAGCGGAAGACTCTGCTTGCTTGCGTGCGGCGTTGGATGCTGGGCAGCCCGTTGATCTGCCGCGTGTCGGTTTATTTGCCGAAGGCGTCGCGGTGAAGCGCATCGGTGATGAAACTTTCCGCCTGTGTCGTGAATATCTGGACGACGTCATTACCGTCGACAGCGATGCTATCTGTGCAGCGGTGAAAGACCTGTTTGAAGACGTGCGGGCGATTGCCGAACCTTCCGGCGCTTTGGCGTTGGCTGGGCTGAAAAAATATGTTCAGCAGCACAATATTCAGGGCGAACGTCTGGCACATGTACTTTCCGGCGCTAACCTGAATTTCCACGGTTTACGTTATGTGTCAGAGCGTTGTGAATTGGGCGAACAGCGAGAAGCACTATTGGCGGTCACCATCCCAGAACAGAAAGGTAGTTTCCTTAAATTCTGCCAACTGTTGGGCGGGCGCTCGGTGACGGAGTTCAACTACCGTTATGCCGATGCTGACAGCGCCTGTATTTTCGTCGGTGTGCGCCTCACACGCGGTCATACTGAACGGCAGGAGATCCTCGCCGATCTTAACGCGGGTGGGTATCAGGTCGTCGATCTGTCTGATGACGAAATGGCTAAGCTGCACGTGCGTTATATGGTCGGTGGGCGTCCTTCCAAACCACTGCGTGAGCGCTTGTACAGCTTTGAGTTCCCGGAATCGCCGGGGGCGTTGCTCAAGTTCCTGCAAACGCTGGGTACTCACTGGAACATTTCGCTGTTCCACTACCGTAGCCACGGCACTGACTTTGGCCGGGTTCTGGCAGGTTTCGAACTATCGCAAACTGAGCCGGAGTTTGAGCAGCATCTAACCGCGTTGGGTTACGATTGTCACAACGAAACTGATAACCCGGCATTCCGTTTCTTCTTGCAGGGATAAGAAAACGCATGGCAGCGCAATTTACTGGTTTTAGTCAGGAAGGGCTGAATTTCCTGCAGCAAGTGCGGATTGAAAACGATAAGGAATGGTTCGAGGCTCATCGCGGCGTTTATGATAGCGAATTACTGACACCGTTCCGGGCGCTGGTGGAGCAACTGGCTCCAACGATGCTCGCTATCGATCCGCAGTTTGAAACCCGGCCTGCCATTGGCAAAACGCTGTCGCGTATCCATCGCGATACGCGTTTTTCACATGATAAATCGCGCTACCGTAGTCGCATGTGGTTGACCTTCAAGCGTCCGAGCAAAGACTGGAAGGATGCACCGGTCTATTTTTTCGAGCTGGGGCCCGATTTGTTACGGTATGGGCTGGGTTATTACAGCGCCAACAAACCAACGATGGATCTGTTCCGCCATACGCTGCAACGCCAACCACAGCAGTTTTTGGAAGCCGCCGAGTGCTGCCAGCCTCCCTTCGAACTGGTGGGGGAAAGCTACAAACGCTTGTTAGTTAAAGATCTACCTGCGGAAATATCTACTTGGTACCACCGTAAATCGTTTGCGGTGATGGTGACTGACTCCGCGGTTGAACAGTTATTTAGTCCGCATCTGACCGAACGATTGGCGCAGGGCTTCCAACAGTTGGAACCGCTCTACCACTGGTTGATGCGGGTGGAAGCGATGAAGCAAATCGATCCGGCAGATCTATGACAGCAAATGCCAAAACGCCTCAATGAGTGGATCGCTGAGGCGTTTTTTCTGCACACAAACACCCAATTCGAACGGCTCGACCATCGAGATATTGTCCAACTGTGAAATGCGGTTGCGCACCGGTTCTGGGCTGTTATCTACCACCACGCTAGGGATCAGCGCGATACCGCAACCCAGAGCGACCATGGAAACAATCGCCTCGTGCCCGCCAACAGTCGCGTAGATCAACGGGTTCGTGATGTGTTGACGACGGAACCATAACTCAATACGTTTTCGTGAAGGGCCATGCTCCGGCAGGATAAACGGAATATTCGGCCAATCCGGTTGGGCTGCCAGCGCCTGACTACGCACTGTGCAGGGTAACGCCGGGGCGATCAATACTAGTGGGATCTCACCAATCTTGGTGAACTCGACGCTGTTAGGCAGGGTTTCTGGGCGGCCAGCAATACCGAGATCGGCCTCGTTGGATTGGATTTTATCTACCGCATCGGCGGCGTCGCCAGTGGTTAGCTTGATTTCGACCAAAGGATGCTGAGCACGGAAGCGATCGAGGATCGGTGGCAAATGACTATAGGCCGCCGTTACTGAACAGAACAGACGCAACTCGCCACTCAACGAAGGGCCGTGCTGACCGAGTGAATGTTTCAGTTGCTGATATTGCAAGAGCGTTTGTTGGGCAAAGCCTTTCAATTGCTCACCGGCATCGGTGAGTTGCACGGTGCGGTTGTCACGCAGGAACAACGGCTGACCGAGAATCTCTTCCAGCCGTTGGATCTGACGTGAAAGCGTGGAAGGGCTGACGTGCATCGCCTTGGCGGTACGGCCAAAGTGATGGCTTTCCGCCAAATGCAAAAACAGTTTCAGATCGCGCAAATTCATATCAGTACGCTCGCAGTAATAACGTTTCATAAATTGCAACACAACATTCGTAATATATCAATTTAAGCAACACGATTCCTGTTATACATTGGGTCTAACGAATCTCCGCACAGACAGGGCGGGGAAGTGAACATAATAATCGACACAACATCTTACTGGAGTACCACCATGTCTAACTATTTCAACACTTTGAACCTGCGTCAGCAGTTGGCGCAATTGGGTAAATGCCGCTTTATGGCACGTGACGAATTCGCGGATGAAGCGGGCTACCTGAAAGGCAAAAAAGTCGTGATCGTCGGTTGTGGTGCTCAGGGTCTGAACCAAGGTCTGAATATGCGCGATTCCGGTCTGGATATCGCCTACGCTCTGCGCGCAGAAGCGATTGCCGAGAAGCGTGCTTCATGGCGTAAAGCGACCGAAAACGGCTTCAAAGTAGGGACTTACGAAGAGCTGATCCCTCAAGCCGATCTGGTAGTTAACCTGACGCCAGACAAACAGCACACCTCTGTAGTTCGCGCTGTACAGCCGCTGATGAAAGACGGCGCTGCACTGGGCTACTCTCACGGTTTCAACGTCGTTGAAGTGGGGGAGCAAATCCGTAAAGACATCACCGTGGTGATGGTCGCGCCGAAGTGCCCAGGTACCGAAGTGCGTGAAGAATACAAGCGTGGCTTCGGTGTACCAACGCTGATCGCGGTTCACCCAGAAAACGATCCGAAAGGCGAAGGCATGGCGATTGCCAAGGCATGGGCAGCAGCGACTGGCGGCCACCGTGCTGGTGTACTGGAGTCCTCCTTCGTGGCAGAAGTTAAATCTGACCTGATGGGCGAGCAAACCATCCTGTGCGGTATGTTGCAGGCCGGTTCTCTGCTGTGCTTCGACAAGCTGGTGGCAGAAGGTACCGACAAGGCTTACGCTGAAAAACTGATTCAGTTCGGTTGGGAAACCATCACCGAAGCACTGAAGCAGGGGGGTATCACTCTGATGATGGATCGCCTGTCTAACCCAGCTAAACTGCGTGCTTATGCACTGTCGGAGCAACTGAAAGGGATCATGGCTCCGCTGTTCCAGAAACACATGGACGACATCATCTCTGGCGAGTTCTCTTCCGGCATGATGGCGGACTGGGCAGCAGATGATAAAAACCTGCTGAACTGGCGTGAAGAAACCGGTAAAACCGCGTTCGAGAACGCACCACAGTTTGAAGGTAAAATCAGCGAGCAAGAATACTTTGACCATGGCGTACTGATGGTCGCGATGGTTAAAGCGGGTGTTGAACTGGCGTTCGAAACGATGGTGGATTCCGGCATCATTGAAGAATCAGCTTACTACGAATCACTGCACGAGCTGCCGTTGATCGCGAACACTATCGCACGTAAGCGCTTGTATGAAATGAACGTGGTTATCTCTGATACCGCAGAATACGGTAACTATCTGTTCTCTTACGCCGCAGTGCCGTTGTTGAAAGAGTTCATGACTACCCTGCAAGCTGGCGATCTGGGTAAATCTGTCGCTGGTACCGCAGTAGACAACGCGCAATTGCGTGATGTGAACGAAGCAGTGCGTAACCACCCAATCGAATCTGTAGGCCGCAAACTGCGTGGCTATATGACCGATATGAAACGTATTGCTGTAGCGGGTTAATCGCGGCAAGTGATATGAATAAGGCCAGCAGACGCTGGCCTTTTCTATATTGTGCGCCGGGCATGGCGCGTAGCGCCCTGACAAGCGCTGTCCGTTGACTATGGTGGTCAAAGGGCGACTTGGAGGTGAAAGTCCTCTACACACCCGGCAAGGGGAAGTGTTAGCTGAACGGCAAGGGTGCCCATCGTGAGGTGGGATCTGAAGCAACACTGGGTCAGCGTCAGAGAATCATTGATAGCGGGTAGCTACCTGCCGCGAGCGGTACGCAAAGTGGACATCCCCAAACCGAATGGCGGGGTCAGGACACTGGGCATACCGACGGTGGCAGACCGGTTAATCCAGCAGGCAATCGCACAGACGTTAACACCCTATGTAGAACCCAATTTCTCTTCATCAAGCTATGGCTTCAGACCGAACCGTAATGCATGGCAGGCAGTGCAACAGGCACAGCAGTACATTCAGAGCGGGAAACGGTGGGTTGTCGACATGGATTTGGAGAAGTTCTTTGACTGTGTTGACCACGACATATTGATGTCGCGACTGGCACGGATAATCAAGGATGAGCGGTTACTGAAACTTATCCGTCGTTATCTGGAGGCGGATGAGGTGGCGGGACATGTGGTGTTAAAACGAGACAGGGGGATGCCGCAAGGGAGCCCGTTGTTGCCGTTGCTGTCGAATATCCTGCTGGATGAGCTGGACAAAGAACTGGAGCGCCGTGGGCACAGGTTCTGTCGTTATGCAGACGACTGCAATATCTATGTAAGCAGTCGTCAGGCAGGCGAGCATTTACTGAGCGAAATCAGTGAGTTCTTATCGGATAAACTGAAGTTGCAGGTAAATACAGAGAAAAGTGCAGTGGCGCGCCCCTGGGAGCGAAAGTTCCTGGGTTACAGTTTTACGTGGCATAAACAAGCCCGGCTGAAGATATCGTGCAGTAGCATCGGCAGACTGAAGGATAAAATCCGGGGTCTGGTGACGGGAAACTGTTCGCGCTCGCTCAGAAAGGCAATCAATGAACTCACCCCGGTATTACGAAGCTGGATAAGCTACTTCCGTCTGACAGAAGTGAAAGGCGTGCTGGAAGAGCTGGATGGTTGGGTAAGGAGGAAACTGCGTTGCCTGTTATGGCGACAATGGAAAAGGCCTTATACGCGAGCGAGAATGCTGATGAAGGCAGGGCTGGATGAATCCAGAGCGTGGAGATCGGCGTACAACCAGCGTGGAGCGTGGTGGAACTCGGGAGCCAGTCATATGAATCAGGCGTGCAAAGCAAGTCTGTTCAACGCAATGGGACTGGCATCACTGCTGGAAATGCATCGGCAATTCCAGCGTTAATATGAACCGCCGTGGTACGGAACCGTATACCCGGTGGTGTGAGAGGACGGCGGGAGTGATCCCGCCTCCTACTCGATTATTATTGCGTTGCAGGTATCTGCCTCCTCAAAAACTCGATGAAAGCCTTGAAGCGTACTCTATCGCTGTTTTCCTCTGGGTAGATAAGATCGTACCCCATACCGGAAGGGATAGAATGCTCGCTGAGCGCAACAAAGACCCCACTGTCCAGCAAGGGTTGAATCAATGTTTTCCGGCCCATTAGGATCCCGATGCCACTTTCCGCCGCCTGGATTGCCATATGGTAATGATTAAAACTGTAATGCTGTTTTCGGTAGGGAATTGCCAAGTCATGACATTCGCACCAGATACGCCATTCAGAAAATGGCTCCTGGTTATCAGTGGATTCATTGGTATGGATGTAACAGACGTCCTTCAGGTTTTTTGCATCCGCTAAACCTTTTTGCCGATAGTAATCGGGCGAGCAGACCGGGATCAGTTCTTCGTCAAAAAGTCGTTCCTGATGTAAATCAGCGTAGCGGCTAGCGCCGTAATAAATTGCCAAATCTACCCGCTCATCGTGAAACTCCATGACGCCAGCACGAACTTTGATCTTCAGATTGATACCGGGCCAGATGGACTGGAATTCAGGCAATCTTTCCATCAGCCAGCATTGGGCAAAGGTTGGGGCAACACCTATATGGAGTGTTCCGCGTAAAGATTGACTGCGGATATCTTCAATTTCATCACCGATGATACGAAGGGAATGGCTGAGCGTTGCCAGCAGGCGATCCCCTTCTTCTGTCAGAGCCAGTTTACGAGTCATTCTGATGAACAGTCGAAACCCTAGCAAAGTTTCTAGTGATCGTATCCTGTGACTCATCGCTCCCTGAGTCAGATTAAGCTCTTTAGCGGCTAGGGTAAAACTCATGTGCCGTGCTGCGACTTCGAAGCTTTGCAGCAGTGCGAGCGTGCTTTGTTGTTCCAGCATAGCGACCCTATGAATTAATTAGATTAATGCATTGTAGGTTTTTTTTCGTTTGTCAGGCTATGAACAAACTCTTTTAATGACGATGAATTAACAATTTAAATGAGGTTAGCATGTCTGGATTGAAAATAGTCATCATCGGGGCGGGTTCCAGCTATACCCCAGAATTGATTGAAGGGTTGATAAACCGCGCGGCTGAACTTCCTTTACGTGAACTGTGGATGGTTGATATCGAAGAAGGCCGTGAAAAAATGGCCATCATCGCTAATCTGGCTCGCCGTATGCTAAAGAAAGCAGGTTTGCAGGTAAGCGTTCATGAAACGCTTGATCGCCGTGCTGCATTGGTGGGGGCAGACTATGTTTGTTCGCAATTCCGTGCAGGTTGTCTTGATGCTCGTATCAGCGATGAGCACATCTCATTGAAATATGGCATGATTGGTCAGGAAACAAACGGGCTCGGTGGTTTTGCTAATGCCTGTCGGACTATCCCTATCGCCCTAGAGATCACCCGGGAAATGGAAACGCTCTGTCCTGACGCATGGCTTCTGAATTTCACCAATCCATCTGGTATGGTGACCGAAGCTATTTTGCGGCACAGCAACATTAAAGCCGTTGGATTATGCAACGTGCCGGTGATCATGCAAAAAGGCGTGTCTCAGTTATTGGGTAATACTTCTGATTTCATCATGCAGGTGGCAGGACTGAATCATTTCATCTTTGTCCGCCAGATCCTGCAAAACGGCAAGGATAAACTGCCTGAAGTTATTGATGAAATTCTGGCTGGCAATGACCCTTTAGTTCCTCGTAACATCCCGCCTTTTACTTGGCCTGCACATGTGCTGAAAGGGCTTGGCATGATCCCTTGTGCCTATCTCCGTTACTACTATATGAAGAATGATATTCTCCAACAGGAGATAGGTGAAGCTGACGGCGAAGGAACCCGAGGCGAGGTGGTTAAAGCACTTGAGCGCGAGCTTTTTGAAATCTATAAAAATCCAGAGCTTGCTGAGAAACCTAAGGCACTTGAAGGGCGTGGCGGACAATATTACTCAGAAGCGGCCTGTGAACTGATGAGTGCTATTCACAATGACAAGCGAATTATCATGCATGTTAATACCAGAAATAATGGAGCCATCAACGGACTCCCTAATGATTGCGCAGTGGAGGTGAGTTCTGTCATTACCCGTTCTGGGCCATTACCACTAAATGTAGCTGAATTCCCTGAAGATACTCTGCGATTGCTGCAACTCATGAAAAGCTTTGAGCGGCTCACTATCGAGGCGGCTATTACGGGGAACAGACATACGGCATGGCGAGCTTTAGTTCTTAATCCACTCATTACGAGTGGCACGTTGCTTGAAGAAGCATTGTCGGAAGTTATTGAAGAAAACAAAGTGCTTTTACCCGCATTCCGTTGCTAATTATAAAAGGCAGAGCATCTCAGGCGCTCTGCCTTTATTGTTACGAACAACATAGGGCGCGGCTGAGTTTTATATTACCGTCAATACTAGTAACGGCACAGGCCGTTACTTCATAGTATTTATTGCGGCATCGCCTCTCGCGGAATAATCGCTCCGCGATATTGGATCACGGTGCTGGCGGTTAGATGCCCGCGTTGGGCGGCTTGAACGACATCGCCACCGACTAACCGTACCGCCAAATATCCTGCGCTGAAGGAGTCACCCGCCGCGGTCGTATCCACCACTTTTTCTTTTGGCAATTTGACTGCGGGTACTTCGTGACGATCTCCATTCGTATCAAATACCAAACAAGAATCTGCTCCACGCTTAATTACGATCTCACTGACGCCTAAATCACGAGTACGGCTCACAACCTGTTCCACTGGCTGTTGCCCCCAGAGTAAATCTTCATCATCCAGCGTCAGGAAGGCGATATCGGTGCAGGCCAGAACGTCACGATAGACCTGCTGTGTTTCTTCTTTGTTTTGCCACAGGCGCGGACGGTAGTTGTTATCGAAAATCACCTTACCGCCGTTAGCGCGGCATTGGCGCAGTAAACTGAGCAGTTTCGTCCGGCTGGCTGGATTGAGGATCGCGACGCTGATGCCGCTCAGATACAGATAATCGAACTGCGCCAGTTCCGCGCACAGGCTTTCTGCTTGCGGAGCGTCCAGCCAATAACGGGCGGCGGCATCGTTGCGCCAATAGTAGAAAGTACGCTCGCCAGTATCGTCGGTTTCGATGACGTACAGCCCTGGCAATTTGTTTTCAAGTTGCTGAATCAACCCCGTTTTGACATTTTCTTGCTGCCACGCCGTGAGCATTTCTTGGCTGAAACTGTCGGTGCCGAGAGCGGTAACGTAATGGACATTCAGCGCTTGTGTCGGCACTTGGCGCGCCACATAAACAGCGGTGTTTAAGGTGTCGCCGCCAAAGCCGCGGCTGAGATCTGCGCCTTTTTGCGATAACTCAATCATGCATTCGCCGATCACGGCGAGGTTCTTGCTGGTCATGGGTGTTCCTGGCTGAATTGCTGCGAAATGCAGCTAGTCTCCAGCCAAGTTAAAGGGGAGTCAATAAAAATGAAACTGTGTTTTGATTTTTTATGATCACGATCGGGAAACGCCAAGTTTCCCATCGTCCATGAGGATTTCTATTTGGTTCCAGCACGTAGTTCGGTCACTACCTTACCACCGACACCCCAGTTATCGGTGTCTACTTCGTCGATCACAACGACAGTAGTGGCAGGATTTTTCCCCAACACATCAACCAATAATTGAGTTGCGCCTTCGATCAGCTGTTTCTTCTGCTCTGCGGTCACGCCTTCGCGAGTCACTTTGATATTGATGTAGGGCATGTTGTTATCCTTTTTGGTTTTAATCGTTATTAAATGTAGAGGTATTTACTGCATCTGCAATACGTTACAGTCGTGATCCTGAATTTCTTCCACAGAAGCCAGATTAAATCGCCATAGGTTGAGTTCCGTGGCCAACAATAGGAAATCGCCGCCCGGTAGCGCCGTCATTGCCAACCCGTAACGTCCCATTTGTTCACGTGCACCACTCACTCCATCGGCCAATAGACGAAAAGCGCCTTGCTGTTCCAGCTCAGTCGCCGTCACACGGCGTGCCAGATAATTGTGCCCCAATAAACCATCGGGCAATGGTTGCCATTGTTCGCTGAAATTATTACCCAACTGCGCCAAACGAGTTTTAACCGCAGGTTTCAGGCACGAGATATGAACATGCAACTGATTCTGGCTGCGACCGTATTCTGAGTTGATCGCTAAAGAAATATCGGCGTCGTCGATGGGTTTACCGTACTTTTTCGCCATGTAATCGCGTGCTTGCCAAGCTGAAGCAAAAAAGTTGGGGGTATCGTTGGCGAGCACCGCCGGATCTTCCATTCCGGTGATTTTTGCGGTTGGCATCAGCAGATATTGCAATGGGCCATTGCGATCTTTAAACACCACAAAACCTTCTGGTTCATCCACTTGGATACAAGGGGCGGGGTTGTGGTGCTGCTGCTGATTCGGCACACATTGTTGGCTGACGATGCGCCATAAAGCGTCTGGATGTGCAGGTTTCAGCCATAGATAGAGAACGATAGCGATGACTAGCAACAGCAGGAGACTTAAAGACAGTTTGCGGCGTAAGGTCATCATTGATATCCAGTCGATTAATTTAGTGAATAACTTACTGAAAATTCACTCGATTACAACTAGGTATAAACCGGATCAGTTGAGTGCGGTTCCCGGAGGAACCGCAGCATAAGGTTATAGCGATTGGTGGCGGGTTTCTTTCATCAATAGCAGGGCGATCAGTGTCAGCGTTGCCATTGCTGCCAAATACATGCCGACGTAGAACAGACCGTAGTGGGTCGCTAACCAAGTGGCGATATACGGGGCGACGGAGGCACCCAAAATTGAGGCCACGTTATACGAGAAGGAAGCGCCGGTATAACGCACTTCTGTTGGGAACAACTCCGGCAGCAAAGCGCCCATCGGGCCGAAGGTCAGCCCCATAATGCTCAGACCGAACAGCAGGAAGCCCATCACCAAGACCTGATTACCGGAGCCCAGCAGGGTCGGGAACAGGAAGGAAAACGCGATCATTAACAGGGTAATGGTGATCATGGTTTTACGGCGACCAAAGGCGTCAGCCAGCATACCCGCCACAGGCACCATCAGGCCGAAACCAATCACGGCGACCATTAGCATCCACAAGAAACTGTTACGTGAATAGCCCAAGCCTAGAGGTGCGGCGGTGGTGCCGTAGGTCATTGAATAAACTGTCATTAGATAAAATAGCGTGTAGGTCGCCAACATGATGAAAGTGCCAAGAATGGTGGCTTTCAGATGCTTGCTCAACAAGGTCCCCAGAGGGATTTTCACCTGTTTACCTTCTTTTGCGACCTTGGCGAACACCGGGCTTTCGTGCAAAGAGACACGCACATACAAACCGACGAGGACCAAAACGGCAGACAGAACGAAGGGTACACGCCAGCCCCATTCCATGAATTGTTGCTCGGTCAGTAGCCAAGACAGCAGCAGGAAGGAGCCATTGGCAAAGAAGAAACCGATGGGAGCACCCAATTGTGGGAACGAACCGTACAGAGCTCGTTTGTTTGCCGGGGCGTTTTCAGTTGCCAGCAGTGCCGCACCACCCCATTCACCACCCAAACCTAAACCTTGTCCGAAGCGTGCCAGCGCCAGCAAGATCGGGGCAAAAATTCCAATGGTTTCATAGCTGGGTAACAGACCGATCAGAACAGTGGAGATCCCCATAGTTAGCAGTGAGGCGACTAACGTCACCTTGCGGCCAACACGATCGCCAAAGTGGCCGAATAGCGCGGAGCCGATAGGGCGTGCAACGAAGGCGATCGCAAAGGTCGCTAGCGATTGCAACGTGGCTGCCGTGGGATCGCCCTGTGGGAAGAAGATATGCGGGAAGATCAGCACCGCCGCAGTGGCATAGATATAAAAGTCGAAGAATTCAATGGCTGTACCGACCAATGAAGCGACGATGACTTTCCCGCGAGAGTTAACCGGGGGGGACGTCTCCTCGACGTCCGGAGATGTTGCGATGGTTGCTTGCATAGTGTTTTTCTTATATTTCAACTTGTAAACCGCCATCTTAGTCAGTGCTAAATGGCTTTTCAACGACGCAACTTTGTACAATGCCGTAAGTAACTACTTAAAAAGTTTAATGTTTTAGTGATGTCTGACTCTGTGGTTTTTTACGCCGTAAAAATGAAATTTGGCAGAGTGAATAGCTGGAAAAGTGAAAAAGAAAAGTGATTAGGTAGTTTGTTATGCTGGTTTTCGATGTAATGGTGAGTATCAACTGGTTTTATATGCTGATATTTTGCAGTTAATGCAAAATAAAATGCCAGCAATAAAATTAAGGCTGGCATGATTGCACTGCGTTGGCGTTAAGAGCGTGTTGCCGGTGGCAGGGTTCTATCCTCTTTATACTGCGCGGTTGCGATCCACGCGGCACAAAACAGCGTTAAACGGGCGAAGAAATAGAAGAAGGCCATTAAGCCAATCACCGAACCAAACGCTGCACCGGAAGGGGATTTTGCCACCTGAGGTAGTGTCATGGTCATCACAAACTTGATGGCCTCAAAGCCGATTGCTGCAATCAGCGTGCCGCGCAGCAGGGCTTTCTTTTTCGGTTTGTGGCGCGGCAGCATCCAAAATATCCATAAGAACAGTAAATAGTTAGCGAAGATTGATATCGAGAGCGCGATTGATGTCATCGCTGGGCGCAACCATTCAATCCCTTCTAACCCCAAAGTATGCACGATGGCTGCCTGTGCAGAACCGGCAATTGACGTCAGCGACAGCGTAATAATCAGCGCAATGACCAGACCGGTTAGCGAGATAAAATCACGCGCGTACCGATACAAAATATTTTCCTGATCCTGCGGGTTGCGCTCCCACACGTCGCGCGACTGGGCGCGGATCGCTTCGCGCAGGTTCCCCATCCAACTGATACCAGAGTACAACGCCAGCGCCAAACCGGTTAACCCCACGGTAGTACGCTGCTGGATCGCGGTGTTGACGGTGTTTTTCAAGGTGTTCGCCAAGGTTGGATCGCTAATGCTGTTGACGATCTTGTTGATCAACTCGGCTAACAATGTCGGATGCGAAGCCAGTACAAAACCCACGGTGGCAAACGACACCATCAAAATAGGGATCAGAGACAGGAACGAGAAATAAGTGATCGCAGCACCAAACTGGCTACCGAGGCGATCGTTAAAGCGCTCGGTCGCACGTAACAAATGGGCAATGCTGGGCCAAGTTTTTATCCGCTCAATCCATCGCGAAAATATGGAAATTGTTTCTTTATCCATGAAGTCACAGGTTCCTTAATGATACATAAAGGGATTATAGCCAAATTCGGCACGGATTCTCCCCTTTTAGCGGCTGACGGGGGTTGCCAGATTGCTGATTAGTCATATTCCGAACCCGCCTATTTATGCTCCCCGTTTTTTCTCCCGGATACTGCCGATTTTTATCTATTTCACTGCTAAGAAAGCGTTTACTCATGGTGTGGCGCTGTGGTTTACAACCCATCGCGCTCGCCTCAGCCGTAGGGGTTGAGAAGGTTTCGCCTGTTAAATAGATAAAGGGAAGGACATATGAAATTACTAAACCACCCAACCTGCCGCCCGTTTACCGAAGCGGGTAATCTGTCGCAGATCTCTGCGTATTATGAAGAAGATCGGCATATTATGTGGATGCTGTTACGTGCAGAACCACGTCCTTGTTTTAACCAAGCATTAATCGACGACATCATGACCTTGGCACATGCTGCGCAAGATTCATCGCTCCAGTTTGATTTCTGGGTGACCGGCTCGCTGGTGCCCAATATGTTCAACGTGGGCGGCGATTTAAGTTTTTTCGCTGAAGCAATCAAGAGCCGTAATCGTTCGGCGATGACCGCTTATGCTCGCGCTTGTATCGACTGTGTTCACGCTGCGGCGCGAGGTTTTGATACCGGAGCGGTGAGCATTGCGATGGTCGAAGGCAGTGCGCTGGGCGGCGGGTTTGAAGCGGCGTTGGCGCACCATTTTGTCTTGGCGCAGAACAACGCACGCATGGGCTTCCCGGAGATCGCCTTCAACCTGTTCCCCGGCATGGGCGGCTATTCGCTGGTGGCGCGTAAAGCCAATATGCGTTTGGCCGAAGAGCTGATTTGGAGTGGGGAGTCGCACACGGCGGAATGGTTCGAGAGCCGTGGCTTGGTTGATCGGTTATTCCAACCCGGTGAGGCTTACACGGCGACGCGTACCTTTATCGATATCATTCGGCCCAAACTGAACGGGATGCGAGCCATGTTGCGGGCGCGCCAGCGGGTACTGCAACTGACTCGTTCCGAACTGATGGACATTACCGAAGATTGGGTGCATTCGGCCTTTACCATTGAGGAAAAAGACCGCGCCTATATTGAACGGTTGGTGATGTTACAGGATCGACATGCGGTGAATCTGCGACGCGCCGGTTAGGCAAAATATGCCCGCATCACCGTGTGACTGGTGGTTGCGGGCGATACGAATGCAGCCAGTGCTCCAACTGTGCCGGGAGCATGGGGCGCGCAAAGAGAAAGCCTTGTTTTTCATCAACGCCAATGCCATCCAAAAAAGCATTCTCACTGTCGGTTTCCACCCCTTCGGCGATCACACGGAATTGCAAGGCTTCGGCTGCCGCGACAATGGCGCGTACCAGTGACTGTGAGACTGGATTGAGATTAACACCGCGCACAAAACTTTTATCCAATTTGATGGCATCCAAGGGAATGCGTGCCAACTGTGCGAGTGATGAATAGCCAGTGCCAAAATCATCCAGATGAACCTGCGCCCCCAATTGACGCAAACGGGTGATCACGGCACGAACTCGGCTTTCATCTTCGATCAGGCTGCTTTCGGTGAGTTCGAAATCTAGCGGACAATGCGTGAGGTGATTCTCAGCCAATACGGCGATCAGATCGTTCACCACGGAATCGTCCACCAACTGCCGAGCGGAAAGGTTAACCGCCACGCGCAAGTTCAACCCTTGTTGCTGCCATTGCGCCGCTTGTCGCGCTGCGGTTTGCAGCACCCATTGGCCAAGTGGCGCGATCAAGCCAGATTCTTCTGCGTAGGAAATAAACTGCAACGGTGGGATCAGGCCGCGTTCTGGGGAATCCCAACGCACCAGCGCCTCTACGCTGTGTACTTCACCGCTGTGAGCATCGATCTTGGGTTGGTAATAGACCACCAATTGATTCTGCTCTAACCCTTTGCGCAGGTTGGTGTCCAGCCACATATATTCGGCGACGCGTTTGTTCATCTCTGGGGAGAACACGGTGAAAGTCCGTTTGCCGTGTTCTTTGGCCACGTACATGGCGGTATCGGCGTTGCGGGTTAGGCTATCAATATCGTCGCCGTGCTCTGGGCATAGCGCGATCCCAATCGAACAATTGGTATAAACCTCAATCAAACCAATGCGGAACGGGGTTTTCAGTCGCTCAATAATACGCAGTGCCAGTTCCTGCAACATGATGCGATCGGCGGCTTGAACCAACACCAGAAATTCGTCACCGCCCAAGCGAGCCAGCATTTCTCCGTGGTTCAGACAACCGAGAATAGTGTGTGAAACTTCCACTAATAAGCGGTCGCCAAACATATGACCGTAGGCGTCGTTCACCTTTTTGAAGTTATCCAGATCGAGATAAACCAGCCCGACGTGACTATCGCCCCGTTCGGCAATGGCTTGGGCTATCTGATCCTGAATCGCATTGCGATTGGGTAGACCGGTAATGACATCGGTATTCGCCAGTACCCGCAGACGTTCCTGCGCCCGTCGTTCCTCGGTGATATCGGTGCCGGAGCAGATCAGGAAGACTTCATTTTTACCGCTACCGCTGTGGACAAATTTATTGCGGAACAGGAACAGACGCTCGCCTTTCACTGTTTTGATCCAGCGTTCGACCTCATAAGAAGAGCCATTACGGAAGAAACCGGCGATATTGCGTCGTGATGCTGCGGCTTCTTCAGGGCTCATAAACATCTGAAAGACGTTTTTGCCGATCACATCCTGTTCATGTAGACCGGTGTATTCTTCGCACAGACGGTTAAAACGTTGAACGCATCCATGCTGATCGACAATCACAATCACCGAGTTAGCTTCCGACACCACCTGCTCGGCAAAGGAGAGCCCATGCACCAGATCGCGCGCGACCGCTTTGGTATCGGTATAGGCTGCCGCAGTGCCTGCCCACTCAAATTTGTTAACTCGCCGACCGACTAGGTGTAGGTGAATGGGCTCGCCGACCAATTGGATTTCGATATCGACACTGGCCGTGATGCCACTGAGACGGCGGATCTTGGCCGCCTGCATATCACTGAGCGCGACGGCGATATGCGTTTTGCCTTTGACCGCGGTGAGTTCTAGCGCATTGCTATCGAAGGTCAAACGCCAGTAAGGGCTGCGGGTACCAAAATGAGTGTGGAGGAGTGCAGGGCCTTGGTCAGCGAACATGATGAATCCTCAAAACAAGCTTCCGCAATGACGAAGCTACGATGTCAGGCCCGGTGGTAGCGGAAATTCACGTATCTCCATCATATAACACGCTTTTAGCCTGCGAGTAATGGGAGTATGAAATTATTATACAAGTAATAATAGGTTTTGCTGTGCAACTGTCGGGCGCTTGATAACCGCTGTAAGATGATAAAATAGTGTGAGGTATGATGAGTATAGCCAGCGTATTTCGGTATGGTGAACAATCCTATCGTGAGGAAATTATTTTTCATGGTAATTAATATTTCCGCTATATAAGCACCTTCTCCACAATTCATTCATATTTGGTGACTAAAACGGATCGGGGTTTTAAAAAGTTTACACTGCTTCGCATTACTTTATATTCATCGGCCTATTATTATCTCCGACGAAACGATGAGCCTGTAATAGACAGCGCTCCCAATGACAGTAATATTTAAGGAAATAATTATGCGTAAACTGACCGCTTTATTTGTTGCTTCAACTTTAGCTTTGGGTTCTGCATCTATGGCATTCGCAGCGGATACCACCGCACCAGCAACTGATGCCGCACCAATGAAAATGATGCATCACAATGGCCCAGGTAAAGGCGGCCCATTCGCAGGGCTGAACCTGACGGACCAGCAGCGCCAGCAAATGCGTGACATCATGAAAGAATCGCACCAAAACCGGGGTGCTGGTGCGAAAGAAGAACGTCAGGCGCTGCATACTATGATCGCCTCCGATAGCTTCGATGAAGCGAAAGCGAAAGCGCAAATTGATACCATCAGCAAGGCACAATCTGAGCGTATGTTGGAACGCGCTAAAGCCGAAAATAAAATGTATAACCTGCTGACCCCTGAACAGAAAAAACAATACAATGAGAATTATCAGAAACGTGAACAAAAAATGATGGACCATATGAATAAAATGAGAACTCAGAATGAGACTGCTCAATAATTAATATTCATTCGGTAAAAATAAAAAGGGCCAGCTCTGCGTGAACTGGCCCTTTTGCTTACCTCACGCCCGTCAATTAACGGGTTTCCCTGGTGAGGCGTGTGGGGACGAAATTATTCGACCGCACGAGTAATTGTGTGGAATTGTTCAACCACCACTTGGGCAAACTGCGGATCGTTAATGTGGTAAGGCACTTTGAGTAGTTGCCGTTGTGGTGTTTGTTGCAGGGTGCGTTCTAGTGATCGGGTAAAAGCCACCAAGGCAGTTGGGTCCCAGAACGGTTGTCCTGGCGCATCGAGAGCAGAAACACCGCCTTCAGGAATAACGAAGCGGATTTCGCCGGAGCAGGTGTTTAGCTTCTCGCCAATCCAGCGTCCCATATGGGCATTTTCTTCCGCCGTGGTGCGCATTAACGTCACTTGCGTGTTGTGATTGTAGAAATGCCGATCGGCATAGCGCGCCGGAATAGTTTTAGGATGACCAAAGTTAATCATATCCAATGCGCCACAAGACATAACGCAGGGAATTGCAGTACGAGCGATGGCACCAAAGCGATCTTCACCGCAGGCTAATGCGCCGTCAAACAAGTAATCGCACACTTCGGTAGTGGTCAGATCTAGCACGGCGTTCAACAGGTGACTGTCGATCAGTTTCTCCATCGCTTGACCACCACTGCCGGTCGCATGGAACACCAAGCAATCCCATTGATCTTCAATCGCCGTCGTGACGGCTTTGATGCAGGGCGTGGTGACACCAAACATGGTTAAACCGGTCGCGGGTTTACTGCCCGTCTGTTCGTCGGTCTGAAATCGCACGGCCCCCGCAATCTGATGAGCCGCATTACCGAGCACCTTGCGCGAGATACGATTCAAGCCGGCAATATCGGTGACGGAATACAGCATACTGATATCACTGGCGCCGATATAACCTGAAACATCACCGGCGGCCATGCTGGAAACCATCAGTTTTGGTAGGCCGATGGGTAATTGTTGCATGGCTGGGGTGATCATCGCTGTACCACCGGAGCCGCCCATACCGAGCAGTGCGGCAACGTTGTTGCGAGAAAGCATAAAGCGTTCGAAGGCGACGGCCATTGCCGCAATGGCTTGACCGCGATTGCGGCACAATACACGGTCTGCACCGTCCGGATGATAACCAGCGACTTCCGTCGCTGGTATATCGGCTAGATATTGCGCTGGGACGTTATGTGTGGAAAGATCGACAGTGATGGTGGGTAAACCGAGGTTGTCGATCAGTCCACGAACATATTCCAGTTCTTGTCCTTTAGTATCTGCTGTGGTAGCAATATAGACAAAAGCTGGGGTTGGATTCATCGTCTGTTCCTGAAAAAAGGTTCGGACAAATGTCCGAACAATTGTTTTTGATGATAACTTTTATTTTAGGTTTGAAACCCTGGTGTTGGTGAATCAGATACAGCCGATGAATTTATATACATAATGAGACGGCAGTATCATTTATGCAAGCATAATTTTCTCTTAATTGAGAAGTCACTCGCATTTTAGCGTTTTATGCGGGCTTTTATGCTGCCGGCGCACTCCGTGGATTTCAATTTATAACTAGAAAATCCAACGAGATAGAGAAATAATTCTGCCGGTTACGTTTTTTTTCATGTCTGTTCCGGGGCTGGGTGACATGAGGATGTATCGAGGTTTCCGTGCCATTAACTACATTTCCCGTTAAGCGGGATGAATCTTTAACGCACATTCGGGCTAGAACCCACAATTTGCTGCTGGCCAGTGCGATGGAACTGTACGAAGGCGGTGCTTTCCCTTCGATTACTGAAGTTGCCGGTCACGCCAAGGTTTCCCGCGCTACGGCTTATCGCTATTTCCCGACACAAAGCGCGTTGATTACCGCTGTAGTTGCCGAAAGTCTGGGGCCGATTCTGGAGTGGCGTCCACAAGAGGAGGACGCGCTCAAACGCATTCAACAACTGCTCGAATTCGCTTATCCGCAAATGGAACAGCATGAGGGCGCGTTGCGTGCTGCGTTACAGCTTTCACTCCAGCAGTGGGCAAATGCCACGCCGGGTGAAAAGTTTGTGCGGGGTAATCGTAAGCGTTTGTTGAAACTGGCTGTCGAGCCGTTGCAAAGTAAATTGCCACCAGAGGCATTGCAGCGTGTGATCCACGCCTTTTCGCTGATCTACGGTTCTGAGGTGTTCTTAGTACTGAAAGATATCTGGGGGCTGGATCTCGGTGGTATTCAAGATGTGACTCAATGGATGGCGAAAGCGATTCTGCGTCAGGCAGAAGAAGACCTGCATAACGGAAAAAAATAGGGTACCTGTTTGAACCATCAATTCGGAGTCAGCATGCTGGCTCCGTTTTTTATTGCTGCAATAAAAAAAACCGGAACCCTTGTGAGGTTCCGGCTGGATAACGCAACGGCTCAAACTCCGGTGGTTTGTAGTCACTCTGAACAGAAATCCGTTCAGAAACGACAACCGGGATGAGTTTTCCCTGGTGTTGGGATGGTTATTATTAGTATCGTTCTTGTATTATTTTTTATAGTTATTGCTGTGTGTCGCTTTTAATACCATGTTTGACTATAAAACATGGTATGTCAAGCAACCTTTTTGCGATAAGATTGCGTGGCATGCGATTTTTCGATAACGTCTCATCATAATAACGTATTAAAATAACTGATAAATCAGCGAAAAAATCGAAGGAAAAAATGGATAATAATCATCACAAATTCGATTCGCAGTCGATTGCTAACCGGGTGAGGGAACTGTTTGTACATTATGGCATTGCTAAACGTCAGCATGCTAAAGAGCTCAGCCGTATTCTGGATCTGAGCTTTTCCCATGCGCACCGCAAGCTGAAGGGGCAAAGCCCTTGGACGCTAGAACAGATTAACAGTGTTGCAGCGGCGCTTGGGGAAGCACCGGCAGCGATTGTCGATCTTGGTGCTGATAGTGAGCATCCTGCACAAACTATGGCACAGAATGCCATCTTTTTTGTGGCGGGCGTCGAGCTCGCTTGTGTGGTGCATTTAGGCCATGAATTGAGCGGTGGGCAACAGTCAGAATTTGTCGCGGTGCAACAACAAGGGCAATGGCAAGCCTACCGTACCGATGATGCTCCACAAGGGCGGCGCTACAGCGTTGAATTGATTGAAATTCGGCCAGTACAGGTGGACGATGAACGTTTGAGCATCGCTGTGTTGGATGATTCGCATCAAGCCGCCGATGAGCTCACCAAATATCTCAATGGGCGTGGTTTCCATGCCGCCGCGTTTTATGACGTGGCGAGTTTCTGTGAGGCGTTAGAGCGTGGTTTGTTTGATGGTTATGTCGTTGACTGGTTGATTGGGCAGGAGACGGCGCAAAGATGCATTGAGACCATTCGTTCTTCTGATAATCCAGATGCTCCGGTGCTGGTGCTCACCGGCCAGTTGGGCACCGATCTGCGGGAATCTGAGATAGCTCAGGCCATGCGCGATTACGACGTGCTTGGCCCTTACGAAAAACCGGTGCGGCTCCATGTGATCGAAGCCGCATTACAGCGCTGTTTTAATCTGTAGTGGCGAATAGTGAAGTCAGTGCCGAGGCCAAGGCATCTAGACGGACTGGCTTCATCAGGTAATCGTCAAACATGGCGCGTTGTTCGGTGTCCAATAATTCCGGGTTATAGGCGCTGATGCCAATAATCGGAATATGGCGATTTGGTCCACGCTGGTTGCGCAACTGTTTGGCGAGTGCTACACCGTCGATCCCCGGCATTTGCAGATCTAACAACAGCGCGTCATAAGGGCGTCGCATCAGTTTTTGCAACGCACGCTCTGGCGAATCACACAGTTCATGCTGATAGCCTAATTTGCTTAACAGCGCGGCAAAAGCATCTCCCACCGACTTGTTATCATCCACCACCAGAATGTTTTGTTCCTTCTGCCGTAGGCTGGAGTGTGGTAAGACTTTTTCCACCCTCTCTTCTTCATCGCTAGCTTCTACTGGGATGCTGACGATAAAAGTGCTGCCTTTCTTTTCTTCGCTGTACACCGTAATGGTGCCATTGAGCAGTGTCACCAATCCCTGGACGATCGCTAATCCCATACCTACGCCGCTATATTGGCGAGTATGTGACTGATCTAACTGAGTGAAGGGTTTAAAAATCTGGTCTAGTTTGTCTTGTTTAATGCCAATCCCGGTATCCGTGACCTCGATAATCAACGCATTGCCCATAGGTTGACGGCGTAGGCAAGCATGTAGCATGATCGAGCCATTTTCTGTGTATTTGAAGGCATTTGTCAGCAAATTAACGATAATTTGCCGAATACGTAACGGATCGGAATACAGTTGTACCTGATTAAGTTCTACTTCGCATGACAGTTGGATGTGATCCTTTGACGTCAACATGGCGATTTCGCGCGCGGTTTCTTCGATCAAATATTGTGCGTTGAACGGAGCAATCCGCAGTTCCATCATGCCGCTTTCTAGATGCGAATAATCGGTTAAGTCCTTCATCTGGCTTTCGATTTGCTGTGCGGCAGTCTCCAAACGGTGGAAGGTATCAGTATGTTCGGCGGAAACTTTGGTATTCACCAACACATCGATCGCCGACATGATGCTTTGCAACGACGTCCGTAGCTCATGACCAATGGCGCCCAAGAATGCATTCTTGGTACGCATGGTTTTCTCGACCTGAATCGCCTGCGCCTGTTGGCGAATAGTGAGGCGTTGCTGACGCAAAACCACCAAAGTAATAGCGATCAACGTGAACACTGAGAACATGATGATGACTAGCCCGTAGAAGATGATCCGGCGCTTCTCGATAAAGTCTTCGTAAGCGTTGGTACGCTGTTTGACTTCCGCATGGTCGGTCAGGTTAGCCATTGCTATCGAATAGGGCTTCATCTGCTTCATGGCTTGCGAAATACGGTTCAAATCAATCGGATCGGCGTTAACCAGCAGATCGATCTGATCCATCTGCCGCAGCATTTCCTTCACTACTTCCTTATAGCCGGGTTCGCCATACAGCGGCTCGGTGGATTCAGAAAATGTTTCCAACACATAGAAACGGGAATACAGAATCTCGAATTTGAGCCTGAGTTCTTCGAGGTTGACTGGATTGACGTTTTTCTGCTGTTCAACAAAAGTATCGAACTCCGCCAATTTGATGGCGAATTTAGCGATCGACCACGAATAGTTCTCCTGAGTCCCAGCAATGGCATACAACCCTTTTTTAGACAAGGTGACGCTGTAGGAATAGAGCGTAGCCGTAGACGCTACCAAAAATAACGCAGCTAGAATCGCAGGAATGGCCAGCCTGCTACCGTTTTTAAACTGGGTGAGTTTCATTTGATCACGATCCGGTTGATCTGCCAGATAAAGCGCGAGTTATACAGCGGTGAATTCAGTTCAGCTCCGCCAGCATCGCGCGGATAAACCAAGAATAATGGCCCGAAGTTGCGAATTTTGAGCATTTCACCGTCCATTTTGTAGGCCAGCACCATATTGTACTTTTTGACATCAGACATCGGCACATCGATGTAATAGTCATTCAACGCGTGAAACGTCATAGTAGTGCCCTTAGCACCCACGGTATTCAAGATGTCGGCGACCGCCACGCCTTCGAATTTTTTCTGCGGCGTCCATGAGGTTTTGGTGGTGATACTGCTTACCGGCATGGCAAATAATTGCTTATCGGTGAAAACATAACTTTTGGTGGCCGGATCGGTGAAGTTTTGGATATCACCCGTCACTTGCAAAGTAAAGCCGAACGCAGGCAGTTGAATGACTATCAAAGCAAAAACGACCAGCGCCAAGCTTCGTATCGGGGTGAGTAACATCGGTGTGTCTCCACGGTAGCAATATCGCTGATGAAGGATATATAAAGTTCATTAATTTATCAGGTGGAAGGGTGGCAGCAAATACCGATTAATGCAGGTATAAATGCGCTAAATCATCAGAAAAGAATAAGGCCAGGATACGATACCTGGCCTTATAGATTGTGAATAATGCAGTGCGATTAACGCATGGTCACAAATTCTTCCGCCGCCGTTGGGTGAATCGCTACGGTATTGTCGAAATCTTTCTTGGTGGCGCCCATTTTAATGGCGACAGCGAAACCTTGCAGGATCTCATCCATACCGAAACCGATGCCGTGCAGGCCGACGATTTTCTCTTCTTTACCGACACAGACCAGTTTCATGCGGCACGGTTGGCGGTGCTGCGTTACAGCGCTGTACATTGCAGTGAAGGAGGATTTATACACTTTCACCTGATCTTCACCGAATTGCGCTTGGGCTTCTGGCTCGGTTAAACCGATAGTGCCGATCGGTGGGTGGCTGAACACCACGGTGGCGATGTTGCTGTAATCCAGATGCTCGTCCGGCTTGTTGTTGAACAGGCGCTCAGACAGACGACGACCTGCCGCTACTGCCACTGGTGTTAGCTCGACGGCACCGGTGTTGTCACCGACTGCGTAGATGCCTTTCACGTTGGTATTCTGGAACTTATCGACGTCGATATAACCTTTGGCGTTGGTTTTCACCCCAGTCACTGACAGGTTCAGATTATCGGTCGCCGGTTCGCGGCCAATGGCCCAAATCAGGCTGTCGACGGTGAATTCTTTACCGTTTTCCAGTTGTAGCGTCAGGCTACCGTCAGCGTTTTTCACGATGGCTTTCGGTACGGACTCGGTGTGCAAGCTCGGCCCTTCGGTGTTCATCACTTCCACCAAGGTTTCGACAATCATCGGATCGAAGCTGCGCAGTGGCGCGTGTTTACGCACGAACAGATGCGTTTCTGCACCTAGCGCATTCATCACACCAGCGATTTCCACCGCGATGTAACCCGCGCCGACAACGGCGATGCGTTTTGGCATCGCTTCCAGCTCGAAGAAACCATCGGAGTCGATACCGTATTCAGCGCCGGGAATATTCGGGTGGCTTGGGCGGCCGCCAGTGGCGATCAGGATATGGTCAGCGGTGATCTTCTCACCGTTCACTTCCACCGTATGAGCATCGATAAAGCGTGCGAAGCCTTTGATCACATCCACTTTATTTTTACCCAATACGTTGTCGTAAGAGGTGTGGATACGATCGATATATGCGGTGCGGTTAGCTATCAGGGTTTTCCAGTTGAAAGCATTGACGGTGGTATCGAAACCGTAGTCTGGGCCGTACTGGTGGATCGCTTCGGCTATCTGCGCCGCGTGCCACATGACCTTTTTCGGTACACAACCCACGTTTACGCAGGTGCCGCCAAGCTCTTTGGCTTCAATCAGCGCACATTTCTGGCCGTACATGGCTGCCCGGTTGATCGATGCGATACCGCCGCTGCCGCCGCCAATTGCTAGATAATCATAATGTTTCGTCATCTGAGGGTTTCCATGAGTTGTGAGATCCGAAGAGCGAAGAGTTTAACGCCAGATTGGTGTTTGTCGCAAAGGTTGCGTCGATGGCTGCGATAGGCGTGAGTTTGCCATGGTTTAAACTATCACCAGTTTGGGTTTGGCTTGTTGCAAAGCCAGTTGATCGTCATCACTGATGGCGGTATCGGTGATAATCATATCAAGGGAGCTCATTGGCAGAACCAGATTGAAACCGCGACGGCCAAATTTGGTCGAATCCACGACGGCGATCACCTGTTTAGCGGCCTTCGCCATAACGCCACTAATCGAGTAGCCTTCATTAAAGGTAGTGATACCGTTGGCGGCATCCAAGCCATCCGCACCCACGAACATCAGATCAGCGGCGATCCCCTGCAACGAAAGTTCAGCCAGAGTGCCATGCATCGAACGGGTTTTATGGCGCAAAGTGCCGCCGCAGACCACCAGTGTGATGTCTTTATTATCGGATAATGCAAAAGCAGCCGGTAGGTTGTTGGTGATCACCGTGATATTGCTCATTTTTACTAATTCTTCGGCAATCAGCATGGTGGTACTGCCACTGTCCAGAATCAGCGTATCGCCAGGATTGACTATTGCGGCGGCGGCTAACGCGATACGTTTTTTCGGGTCTTGTGCCAGTTGGTAACGTTCTTCCAGTAGCACCTCGCCTTGTGTTTTGAGGGGATCGACGTCGGCTTCCAACTGGCTGCCGGGTTTTGCTGCGCCGCCGTGGAAGCGGATCAACAAGCCTTTTTCTTCTAACAGACGTAAATCTGCGCGGATAGTAACTTCCGATATCCCGAAGGAATTCGAAAGATCGCTGACTAATATACTGCCGTTCTGCTGTACCAGATCGACAATCCGGTTTCGCCGTTCAAAAGAATTCATCATTGTTATCCATCGAATTGTTTTGTTTTTATTTTATGCGAAAAGGATGCGAAAGAGGAGGGTAAAGCGAGAAGAGTTCTTAAATCGAGGGATAAATTTATGGCTGCTATTAGGTGCAGCCATAACGAGAGATTAGTCCTCGGTAAGTTTCAGCATGATCTTTCCTTGCATAGGCCGCCCTGCCAATGCGCTGACATTGACAGCATAACGTTGTGGTTCATCAATGCTCGCCAGCAACGGTGCGAGTGCCAGATGATTATCTTGTAACAGCTTGACGGCCTGCCGCCATTCATCTCCCGGCCAAGGCGCGGAGTAATTCATCCAACTGCCGAGTAGCATCAGTTCTTTACGCAGAATCTGGCTAAAAGTGTGGTGAGAAAGATGCAGGTCTTTATGCATTGTACCAATGAGGGCAATCTGCGCGCGCGGCCCGGCGATATTTAGCGCCAGTTCTACCGTTTGTGGCGTGCCCGCCGTTTCCAGAATCAATTGATCGAAACGTTGTTCTTGCAGTTGTTGCTGTAACTGTTGGTGATCCAGTTCTGCGCTATTGAGCGCCTGCATAGCACCGATTTCACGCGCCAATTGTAGACGCTCGGGGTTGATATCAATCGCCGTCACGCTACGCGCTCCCATTGCAGCGGCACATTGGATAGCTAACTGCCCGATAGTGCCGGCACCAATGACGATCACTTCTTTATCCTGGCATCCCCCCGCTAATTGCATGGCATGTAAACCCACGGTAATGGGTTCCAGAAAAGCGCCTTGCAGCAAATCGACATTAGCGGGTAATTTGAACAGATTGGCACGTTTTACCACGATAAATTCGGCATTACCCCCGTGGCTACGAGAGCCGACAAACTGATAATTGCGGCACAGTGAGTAGTAATGGCGCTGACACTCAGGACAACTGAAGCAAGGTAGCAGCGGCACACAGGCTACGGCATCATCGGGGCGTAAATCCGTTACCTGAGAGCCAGTGGTGACGACCCTGCCACTGAATTCATGCCCCAATGTTATCGGGTAAAAGTGTGCCCCTTGGGCGAAAATTCGTGGAATATCTGAGCCGCATAAACCGGAGTAGGCAACGTGTACCAATACCTCGTCAGCGGCTTGAATGGTTGGGATTGGGCGTTCTTCAACGCACACTTTCCCCTCCGTGTGAATCACGACTGATTTCATAATGATGCTCCGCAGGAAGATTAAGAGGGGAGCTGGCTCCCCAAAAGGTTCAAGTTACTGAATTGATATTGTCTGCCGCTGGTGGTTTGTTGGTGACTTCTGGCTGAACGAAACGTCGGGCGCGACGCCAAGTGAGAAATACACCGAGGGCGTAAATGATGCCGATGGCTAACAAACCGACTACGTTTTGCCAGGTCAACAATTGGATCAGCAAGTAGGTGATCGGTGAGCCGCCCTGATCCATCGACGCCACCATAGCTCCGCTAGACTTTAATGTTCCGGCATTGGCGGCCAATTGAGTATGCAGACCCATGGTTTGAGTGGCGATCCACAGCGTAATACCCATAATGATGCAGCCGGAAATTAAGGTGCGGAACAAGTTGCCTTGATGCACCGCCACTGCGATAGCCACGAAGAAGCCAATGGTTGCCAGATCGCCAAACGGCAGTACTTGATTTCCCGGTACGATGACTGCGATAAGAATAGTCAGTGGAATGAAGATCAAACTCGCAGAAACCACGGCGGTATGTCCAAGCAGCAGCGCCGGGTCTAAACCAATCAGGAATTCCTGACCACCAAAACGGGCTTGCAGACGTTTACGCGCATGTTTGGCGATGGGCGTTAGACCATCCATTATCGGCTTGATCACCCTTGGCATCAGCAGCATCACCGCCGCAGTTTTCACCGCCAACTGTAGAATGCCTTTCAAGTCATATCCCGCTAAGGCGCCAATGATTAATCCCATAACAAAACCCACGGTCACCGGTTCACCAAACGGGCCAAAGCGCTTTTGCACGTCATCGGCGCTGAAATGAATACGGTTCAGGCCGGGGATTTTTTCAATCACGGTATCAACCAGCACGGCGATGGGTCCTAAATAAGCTGATGAACCATGAGGAATGGCGATGCCTTCCAAGCCAAAGAAGTCGCGGGTATCTTTGGCAAACCAGTCACCCAGCTTATAAACGAATGCGGCATGAACCACGACGCCGAGAATACCCAGCCAGTAAGAGCCGGTGGCTAAATGCACCATCGCGCCAGTAAAGGTCATGTGCCAGATATTCCAGATATCGACGTTAACGACGCGGGTGGTGCGTGTTAGTAGCATCAGCACGTTCACGCCAATAGCGAGCGGGATGGCGACTAGCGCAATTTGTGAAGCCCAGGTCATGGGTGAAGAACCCGGCCAACCGATATCGACTACATGCAAATTAATTTGGAAATGCTCTGCCATTGCTTTGGCGGCTGGGCCGATGGAGTCCAGCATTAGGCCGATCACCAAACCGATCCCAACAAAGCCGATACCAATGTGAATGCCAGATTTAAAGGAATCCCCGAGCTTCATTCCCAACAGTAATGAAAAGATGATGATGACGATCGGCAGCATCACTGTTGGGCCGAGATCGAGGATGTAACGCATAATGTCGGTAAACATAGGGTTACTCCGTCAAAATAGTCAGTATTTTCTGTTTTAAGGCATCGATGCCGACACCAGAAACAAATGGCATACCGTGTACCATCGGGATATCACCGAACTGGCGATCGACCCGGGCGGTGGTGCAGATCAGATCGGCATCGTCCATATAGGTTTCGATCTCGGTGACTCGGCATTGCACTAGATCCAGTTCGATATGATGCTCGGCACATAACTCTTTGATTTCTTCTGCGGCTAGCGTGGATGTAGCGACAGCTCCACCGCAGGCGACAATGATTTTACGTTTCACGATAAGGCTCCTGAAAGTTCTGTTTTTGATAGTGATTCAGTCGATGAAGTAAAAATCTGTTGTTGGAAAAGGGCAGCCAACTCCTCTTCGGGGGCATCCAACAAGGCGGCGAGAAATTCAGGGTGTTGTAATTGACCAAACAAGCGGCGTAATAACACCAGTTGCTCGGCGGGGACGGTCACAATCAGTGCAATGATCAGGGCTGCTTCCACCGTGCCATCGTCATCGGCTTGAGCAAACACCACGGGGGAATCTGGTCGAATTAGATAAATGGCGGGTTCGCGAGCGTGTTCTGCAGTGCAATGCGGAATCGCCACCGCGTGTTGTTCCAATGCAATACCGGTGGGATAGACTGCCTCACGCTCGAGTAACGCCTGCGGATAACTGGCATGAACGACATTGGCAGCCAGCATGGTTTCACCAATGTGCTCCAAAGCTTGCTGGGCATCGGCAAAATGGATATTAGTGCGCACAAACAGCTTGCTGTTATGCATGACTCATCTCCCGGCTATTTTTGGTGCTGGGTGCGCAACAGCCAAAACGATAGGCTCGCAACACGTCTTGGATTTTGTCGATAATCAGTGCCCGGGGCTCTGCGGTTAACCGATGTTCCATGACACGTTGATATTGCAACGGAAGATACTGACTGAGCAGCCCCGCCGGGATCGCCTGTTGGCTAAGGTTATCCAGCAAAATCTGTTGAGCGTGGGCGATGCGTGGGTGTGGCCAGTAGTAACGAATGCGGTCTGAAAGACTGAAATGTAAGTCGATCAGGGAACGGCTAAACGTTGGGTGATAATACTTCTTCCAATAATCCGGTTCGTCGAGCATCACGCTGTCAATCACTGACAGAATTTGGCTGCGTTTTTCTGGCGCGACCAGTGCTTGCTCAATATTAGCCAGTGCGAACACCGCCTCACGCAGGGCAAAGGTCAGAGCTGGGCCAACTTTCAAAATGGCGAAGTGGTCACGCACCAGTTGTTGATAAGCATCGCGTGTTTGGTAATCTGTTGAGTGGGCTTCGTACACTAATGGCGTTGTAGTGATAAAACCGGATAGCTCTTGGGCTAACTCTGGTTGATACGCGATCACTTGCGAGTGATCGAATTCGACCCCAGGTTGTACTACAACAGCGATAATGCGTGGAATAGCCTCGTCTAAACCGAGCTTGTGAAATGCCTGATAATGGCTGGTCAGCGTAGCGGCGGCATCCTCTTGTAGGGTGATATGTACACTACCGATGGCGCTGGCTTCACCACCAGGCACCGGGACTTCCGTACCTATCACATAGGTCAGTTGCTGTTTTTGCGACGGAGTCGCAGTACGTTCGGCAACGGCGCACAAACGGGCGGCACGCTCAGCCACGATCTCAGGATTTAGCGGGATCGGATCGTCGGCGCATGACATGGAAGCATCCAGATGGATCTTGCTGAATCCTGCGGCGACGTATTCGGCGATCAAGACCTCGGCTTTTTCCATCGCGCTAGCGGCGGGTTCGTTTTGCCAACAATTTGGTCCGAGATGGTCACCGCCTAATAACAAACGGGAAAGTGGGAAACCAACACGCTGAGCTATCTCGGTGACAAACTGATGGAAATCGGCTGGGCGCATGCCGGTATAACCACCAAATTGGTTTACCTGATTGGATGTTGCTTCAATTAATACCTGGCGATCAGTGTTTAAATCCAGCCGCAGTGCGGCCTCAATCACTAAAGGATGTGCGGAGCAAACAGAACAGATACCAATGTGTTCCCCTGCCTTGTGTCTTGCCATTATGTTTTTCATTATACCCTCCGTTTTCTTACGAATATAATCGTAATGTTTCGAAAGGTTAGCAATGCTCTTTTAGCTTATTCGTGATCAAGATCGAAAACTTTACGGATCATTCAAGACATCAAATATTTCGTTGGCTGGAAGTTTTTAGTTTTTATTGATGTTAAAACAGTGGGTTATAAATATAGGTCGGCGAGGGAAAAGATAAAACGAAAGCGGCGGGGAGCCGCTTCTCAGTAAATAAGTGGAGTACGGTTACAGCTTGCCTTCACAACCACAGACATGGATCACTTTTTCCACCACTTTTTTCATCGCTTGTTTGGCGGGTTGTAGGTAATGACGTGGATCGTTGGCGTCTGGGTGTTCTGCCAAATGTTGCTTCAAGGCATCGGAGAAGGCGATTTTTAGCTCGGTTGCTACGTTAACTTTGCATATCCCTTGTTGAATAGCCCGTTGGATCTCGCTGTCGGCCAATCCGGAAGCACCATGTAATACCAAAGGCACCTCAACTCGGGCGCGGATTTGTTCTAATCGCTGGAAATCCAATTTGGGTGTTTCTTGATACATCCCATGTGCAGTGCCGATGGCCACGGCTAATGAGTCAATACCCGTTGCCAATACAAACTCTTGCGCCTGCTCCGGGGAGGTATACAGTGCGTCACGCGCATCCACGCTGATGCCATCTTCTACACCGCCTAATCTGCCGAGTTCAGCTTCAACACTGACGTCGTAACCATGACAATATTCCGTCACCTGACGTACCAGTGCTACATTTTCGGCAAAGGGTAGGTGTGAGCCGTCGATCATCGCCGATCGGATACCCGCATTCACTTTAACTTCAATGTCTTGCAGTGTTTCATGATGATCCAAATGTACGGCTAAAGGCATCTGGTATTGCGCGGCTAACTGTTTGACGATAGCGATAACATTGGCCGTGCCTGCATAGAGATAAGTTCCTGGTGTGCCAGCCATGATCACCGGAGAGCGCATCTCGGCGGCGGTTTCTGCCACCACTTGCATTGTTTCTAGGTTGTGGATGTTAAAGGCAGGAACGGCGTAGTTTTGCCGTTGTGCTTTGAGCAACATATTCTTGGTCGAAATGATATACACACAAACCTCCGCTTGCTGTAATTTACGTTATCTTTCGATATATATTCATATCGGAAATAAAAATAAGCAAGCGGATATTGAGAGGTTGTGAATCGAATCGCGAAAAATCGTCTGGAGAGGAAAGTTGTGGGGAAGGCAATTAGCCGCCCCATTAGGCGGCCAAAATAAACAATTACTCCGGCACCACCCAGTTCACCAGATGATGGCCAATGCCGGATGGCACCAACACTTTGTGCAGCCACGGCAGCACAGTGTTCATCTGTTGTTCCAGTTTCCATGGTGGGTTAATCACGATCATGCCGGAAGCCGTCATGCCGCGTTGGTCGCTGTCAGGTTTTACCGCCAGTTCGATTTGCAGAATGCGGCGAATACCCGTGGCTTCCAGTTCTTTCAGCATACGTTTGATTTGCTGGCGCAATACCACTGGATACCACAGCGCATAGGTGCCAGTGGCGAAACGTTTGTAGCCTTCCTGAATTCCTTTCACCACGTCTTGATAATCGGTTTTCATCTCGTAAGGCGGATCCATCAGCACCAAACCACGACGCGATTGTGGCGGCAGTTGGGATTTCAACTGTTGATAACCGTCGGCGCGTAACACTTTGGCGCGTTCGTCTTTCTGGAATTCACCGCGCAACAGTGGGAAATCGCTCGGGTGCAGTTCGGTCAGATGGAGTTTGTCTTGCGGGCGTAATAACTGACGGGCAATCAGCGGCGAGCCAGGGTAGTAACGCAGCGTACCAGTACGGTTGAAGTTATGCACCACGCTCATATAAGCCGCCAGTTCTTCCGGCAGATCGTCACGTTGCCACAGCAGACCGATACCTTCCAGATATTCCCCGGTGCGTTCGGCGTGTTCACCGCTCAGTTGATAACGCCCGGCACCGGAATGGGTATCCAAATACAGGAACGGTTTATCTTTCTCTTTCAGCGATTCAATGATCAGGCTCTGAACGGTGTGCTTTAACACATCGGCGTGGTTGCCGGCGTGAAAACTGTGGCGATAACTTAGCATTTAATTACCTTGTTGATTTTAATGTCATTTTAGCAGTGAGTTATCATGGTCAACATTTTTCCCTCACCGAGCACCTTACAATTGTCGCACAATGACCAACATGTAGGAATGAATGCCGTGAGTATAAAACAGAACTGTCTTTCAATGGGGATTTACAGTTTGCGGGTATAGAATGAAGCGGGTTTGTGGCTTTGCAGGCCTTATTGTGGATTGGCGTTGTACGAAAAATGAACAGTAAATAGGGGTTACAAAGCTAATTCTTGTAAGCGCCTAAAAGCGACATCCCAAGGTAATCTTCTTCCACATTCTTTCATGCGAATGTAAGCATTTTTAGCTTCAGCTGTTGTTATCAAATTGTGGAGGATCATTTCTTCGACAATCCAAATGGTGCCCTTAACTTCCACATTCTCTTCTTGGGCTAACTCACGGAGGGCTTTGTCCCCGGTCAATAGTGGACATTGCTCTTGTTTTGCTAATGATAAAGCAAAGCAATCATTTCGACTTGGGCCATTAGCAATTGCAGAGAGCTGTTGTGCATACACCAGTGTTTCAGACGCTAACTCGCCCAAGGAAAGCCCATTGTTTAGTAAATGAGAGTGTTGTTCTTCAAGTTCATCATAAAAAAGAATATCTGGGACTTTGAAATTGTGTGGCAGGGAAAAAAGTAATGCTATGAGCCCAGCTTCTTCCATATCGATAATGATATTTGCATCGCTAATTAGAATTAACATCTGATAATTCCAACTTCCGTGTGTGGTGGAAAGTGACTAATGACATCCCTAACAATTCTGCTGCCTTGGATTCTGTAATGATATTTTCTCCAAGACCACGAAAAACTAATTTCTGAAAAAAAGTGGTTGTTTCATGAGGGTAAGCATCACCCGGTTCTAAGCTACGCCATTTTCGTGTAGAGAAAAACATAAAGAGTTCTTTGCGTTTTGTCTCGGTGATTATTCCTAGGTCAGCGGCACGATAAATCATTGCCATCATACTTAACCCAAAATCCATTTTGAGAAGGTACAGCTCTTGAACTTCGAGATGATTACGTGTTTTACCCAGATTTTTTCGGATAGATGCTTCTGGGAAAATGAAGGCCCCAGCAAAGCGGTGACAGGCTTTTTCTTCATCTAATTCTGGTGCCAGAATATCATGTAAAATTAAATGCCCAAGTTCATGGGCTAGTGTAAAACGCTGTCGATCTCCCGGCCATTTTGATGAAATAACGACTAGCGGCGAATTATCTATAGATGCCTGACAACCATCGAATTTCTCAATGGAATCAACATCAGTAACGATGACGATGATTCCGTGGGACTCTAAGACATCAATAATGCTTGCTATAGGTTGGTTCCCAAGATTCCAAATGTTCCGTAACTCATCAGTAATGATTTCGATTTGCGAATAGTGAATAATGGTAGTTAACGAAAAATTAATTTTGGAAAATTTAGGCACTGGGAAATTAGGCCATAAATTGGCAAGTTCCATCCAGCGTTCCGCTTGATCTAATATATCAGCCTTGATCCGATTTAATAGTTTCGCTGAGGCCGAACTCCGTTTGCGGTACTCAATGCCTTTCAGCTCATACTTAGTAGGTCGGAAGAAATACTCATTACGAACGCCCAGTGCACGAGACATTTTGATCAGTACACCAGAGCTTGGCATGCTTTCGTTATGTTCGTACTTTTTGATCATATTGGCGCTGACACCTGCCTGTAGAGATAACTCTTTCATGGACAGACCTGCTGCTGAACGAGCGCGTTTGAGACGTTCTCCAAACATACCAGACCTCCATTAGGTTTATAAAAAAGTAAAAATAGTGTTTTCTGTAAACCAAAGTATGCGGCGACATCGCATTTTTATCAATACAAAATGTCGATTTTTTAAACTATTAATCAATCTTTTATGTGGATATAAAATTTGTTTTTTGTGACCCTACAGCGCCACGATTGTTGATTTTCCCCATTATTGCCCCCATGTTATTAAGCACTACTGAATTGCCTGTTATGTGGCGATTTGAACCCTGTTTACTACGTCAATCAGGACTGCCTTTATGACTAATCCGTTGCTGACCTCGTTTTCCCTACCGCCGTTTTCTGCTCTTCGTCCTGAACATATCGTGCCTGCGGTGCAATCCGTTCTCGCTGACTGCCGTGCCACCGTAGAAGGTGTGGTTGCCCAGCCGGGGCCATTTAGTTGGGAAAATCTGTGCCAGCCGCTGGCGGAATCGGACGATCGTCTGTCGCGCATTTGGTCGCCGGTCGGCCATTTGAACGCGGTGAAGAACAGCCCGGAATTGCGCGAAGCCTATGAGCAGGCGCTGCCGCTGTTGTCGGAGTACGGCACTTGGGTAGGGCAACATGAAGGTTTGTATCAGGCCTATCGCAGCCTGAAAGAAGGCGCTGGTTTTGCGAAATTGAGCCTGCCACAACGCAAAGCGGTCGAAAACTCGCTGCGCGATTTTGAACTGTCGGGCATTGGCTTGTCAGCCGAGAAACAAAAGCGCTACGGTGAAATTGTTGCGCGCTTGTCTGAGCTGGGTTCGACCTACAGCAACAACGTGCTTGATGCCACCATGGGCTGGAGCAAGTTGATCACCGATGAAAGCGAATTGGCCGGTTTGCCAGAAAGCGCATTGGCGCAAGCTCAGGCCATGGCACTAGCCAAAGAGCAAGAAGGTTGGCTGTTGACGCTGGATATTCCGAGCTATTTGCCAGTGATGACCTACGCCGATAACCGCGCGCTGCGCGAAGAGTCGTATCGTGCGTTCGGCACCCGTGCTTCTGACCAAGGGCCGAATGCAGGCCAGTGGGACAACAGCGAAGTAATGGCAGAAACGCTGGCGCTGCGTCATGAACTGGCACAACTGCTGGGCTTTGACACCTACGCCGATAAATCGCTGGCGACCAAAATGGCGGAAAAACCGCAGCAAGTGATCGAATTCCTGACCGATCTGGCGAAACGTGCCCGCCCACAGGCGGAGCAAGAGCTGGCGCAACTGCGTGCCTTTGCTAAACAACATTACGGCGTTGATGAGCTGGAAGCCTGGGACATCACCTATTACGGTGAAAAACAGAAACAACACCTGTTCTCCATCAGCGACGAGCAACTGCGCCCGTACTTCCCAGAGCAGCGTGTGGTTGAAGGGTTGTTCGAAGTGGTGAAACGTATTTACGGCATCACCGCTAAAGAACGCAAAGATGTGGATACTTGGCATCCAGAAGTGCGTTTCTTCGATCTGTTTGATGCCAGCGGCGAACTGCGTGGCAGTTTCTATCTGGACTTGTACGCACGTGAACACAAACGCGGCGGGGCGTGGATGGATGATTGCGTCGGCAGCTTGCGCAAAGCCGATGGCACACTGCAAAAGCCAGTGGCCTATTTGGTGTGTAACTTCAACCGTCCGCTGGGTGACAAACCGGCATTGTTCACGCATAACGAAGTGACCACGATGTTCCATGAGTTCGGTCACGGTCTGCACCATATGCTGACTCAGATCGACACTGCGGGTGTTTCGGGCATTAACGGCGTGCCGTGGGATGCAGTCGAGTTGCCAAGCCAGTTTATGGAAAACTGGTGCTGGGAACCGGAAGCGCTGGAGTTTATCTCTGGTCATTACGAAACCGGCGAACCCTTGCCGAAAGACCTGCTGGATAAAATGCTGGAAGCTAAAAACTATCAGGCGGCGCTGTTTATCCTGCGCCAATTGGAGTTCGGTCTGTTCGATTTTCGCATGCACTTCGAATACAGCCCAGAGAAAGGCGCGCAAATCCTGCCGACGTTGGCTGAAGTGAAGAAAATGGTGGCGGTGGTACCTTCGCCAAGCTGGGGCCGTTTCCCACATGCCTTCAGCCATATCTTCGCGGGCGGTTATGCGGCGGGTTACTACAGCTATCTGTGGGCAGAAGTACTGTCGGCAGATGCGTTCTCACGCTTTGAAGAAGAAGGGATCTTTAACGCAGAAACCGGCAAATCCTTCCTCGACAATATCCTGTCACGCGGGGGTTCTGAGGAGCCAATGGAATTGTTCAAACGCTTCCGTGGGCGTGAGCCGCAACTGGATGCTATGCTGCGCCATTACGGTATCAAAGGATAATCCGTCCAGTGAGCGTGTTTTTAACTTGTGAAGCAGGCGCCGATCCCGGCGCCTTGTCTATTTTGGCCGAACGTTGGCAATTAACTTCGCACGATGAGGCGCTGGTGGCACTGGTGCTGACGCCGGAGCGGTTAGAGTTGCGTAAGCGCGATGAGCCGAAACTTGGCGCGATTTATGTCGATTTTGCTACCGGGCCGATGGCACATCGTCGGCGTTTCGGCGGCGGACGTGGTGAAGCGGTCGCCAAAGCGGTGGGTGTCAAAGGCAGTTATCTCCCCAACGTGGTTGACGCAACTGCCGGGCTGGGGCGCGATGCCTTTGTCTTGGCGGCTTTGGGCTGCCATGTGCGCATGTTGGAGCGTAATCCGGTGGTGGCCGCATTGCTGGACGACGGCTTACAGCGCGGCTATCAGGATGCCGAAATCGGCGGTTGGCTGCGTGAACGTTTGACGTTGCTGCACGCTTCTAGCCTGACGGCGCTGGCGGATCTCGACCCACGTCCAGAAGTGGTGTACCTCGATCCGATGTATCCGCATAAGCAGAAAAGCGCCTTGGTGAAGAAAGAGATGCGCGTGTTCCAATCGCTGGTGGGCAGCGATGACGACGCCGATGGTTTGCTAGAACCCGCACGACGCTTGGCAACCAAGCGCATCGTAGTGAAGCGCCCTGACTATGCACCACCACTGGCCGATGTTCCGGCTCATGCGGCGACTACCACCAAAAATCACCGTTTCGATATCTATATGCCGCTGTAAGTGAGGAGGGGATTTCCCCTCTCATATGCCGCCATGCTGTTGACGTGTTGGGCTTCGATAATTGTATCGATCACCATGCGCCGGATTTTGCCGAGCAACTGCGAGCGGTTTGTCCAAAAGGCATCGATATTTATTTTGAAAACGTCGGCGGCAAGGTGTTGGAGGCGGTGATCCCACTGCTGAATACCTCCGCACGGGTGCCGGTTTGCGGCCAAATCGCCCATTACAACGCGACGTCTTTACCAGAAGGGAAAGATCATCTCCCGATGTTAATGAGCACGGTGCTGCGCCAGCGTATTCGCGTGCAAGGTTTTATTATTTTTGCTGATTATGGTGACCATTTCGCCGATTTTAGACATGAAATGTCGCAATGGGTTAAAGAAGGCAAAATTCATTACCGTGAACAGGTGGTGGACGGGTTGGAAAATGCCCCAGAAGCGCTGATCGGCCTGCTGCAAGGCGAGAACTTCGGCAAGTTGGTGATCCGCGTGGGGGCTGATGACTAAAGATTCCGTTTGGGAAACGGAAAGTATTGCACGTTAATATTGGGTTTTAATCTTTCTATCTTTTGAGAAAACTGTGGCGGTCAAGTAAGGCTGGCCACGGTTTCAAAGGGCGTTGAGCAGTCAATTCAGTATGTTATAACGGTAAAGTAACTTTCCAAAATCTTGCTTCATACTCACAAAAAGCAGTATCTCGATATTTGTGCCGTCAAAATCGTAAAGCACTCGATACTCACCTTCAACATCAAGCCTTTCACGCAACATTAAACCTCTGTCTGAAAGGTATACGTTAAAACGATATCGTTTAGGATCTTGGATAATGTTGGCGACAGAATCTGTTAGCAGATGATCAACGAAGTTAGCGGCCTGTTGCGCGCCAATAGTGACACTTTTGTATGATTCAATATCTGCCAAGCACTGTAGCGCCACAGGTGCGACTACGATTGAGAACTGATTTGACACCCGATACCTCTCTTTTAAGTCCTTGCAGCACGTAGTTTCTCTAAGGCGTCTTCAGGGGTCATGCCTTTGCCCTCTGCAATTTCCTTTTTCGCCAACATTGCCAGCTTAAAAAGAGCGTTGATATTTCTGTCTTGCTGCATTTCCCTGACTTCAGCCTCACGTTCTGCAGCGGTCTGGATGAACAGCTCTGCGACACCGTTTTTGGTTACGTAAATACCGCCTTCAAAGGTTTCAGCATTTCCAAGATTTTCTCTAGCGAGTTTCTGGGACATGGTTTGAGTCATCGTTTTTTCCACTTGAAGTGAGATTCACTGGCGAGAACAATAATCTCGTTGCTTCTTTGGTAAGGTTTGCAGAATCGCAAAACGGGTTTCTCGCTTACCGACAAGAATAGGGTCGTTAAAGTATAACCTCGGCGGGGTAAAATTATGTACATATTTATACTTGAGTGATATTTAAGCAACGTGATTCAGTTTTTAGCATTCTGCCGACTGCCCAGTATTGCACGACCAAAATCAGCATAGCTCTCTTCCGGTAGTCGCTTACTCTTTGCGCTACCTCCCATTTCTCATGTTCCTTTTGCAAACCCACTGGCAAAAACGCGAGACGCTTCGCATAATTCGATTTCATTACAATCACCTTTACCCTAAATAATTAGATCAAATAATGAAAAGAACCCTGCTTTCTCTGCTGCTCTGCCTGAGTACCTCTGCGATGGCCGCTGAACCTGTCAATATCACCATTCTCGGCACTTCCGATCTGCATGGCACCTTCGTGCCTTGGGATTATTCTACCGATACTGAAAATCTGGCGGGGAGCCTGAGCCAGATCGCCACTCAAGTGCGTAAGGTTCGTTCCGAACAGCCGAACGTGATTCTGGTTGATGCAGGCGACACCATTCAGGGCAATTTCGTCGAAGCCTTCAAAAATGACAAGACCAGCCCAATGATGCTCGGTTTCAACGCGTTGGATTATGACGTGTGGGTGATGGGCAACCACGAATTCGATTTTGGTCTGAAGCCCCTTTCTACCTCGCTGGAGCAGTTTAAAGGCACCGCGTTGGCGGGCAATATCCTGTGGGACAGCGGCAAACCGTACCTGCCTGCGTACAAAATCATTGAGCGTGGGGGTGTGAAGATCGGCATCATCGGTATGGATACGCCGATGACGGCGGAATTCGCCAAAGGCACCGATCGGGTTAAAGGGCTGAATTTTACCGATCCGGTTAACGCGGTGAAAACCACTATCCAGCAGATCCAAGGGCAGGTTGATGCCATTGTGCTGGTGGCGCATATGGGCATCGATAACGAGAACCAGCGTCCGGGAACGGGCGTGGGGGATATTGCACGCGCCAATCCAGAATTGGCGGCGATTGTTGCCGGACATATGCACGTTAAAGTGGATAAAGAAGTGATCAACGGCGTGATCGTCACCGAGCCAGACAAATATGGCCGCGCTCTATCACGTATCGATTTGCAGTTTGAGCAGCAAAACGGCAAGTACGTGCTGATCAACAAAGACAGTTATACCTACGCCATCAAAGGCATGACCTCAGATAAGCAGTTGGAAAACATTTATCAGCCGTATCACAAAATCCTACGTGCTAACGCTAATCGACCGATTGCTCAACTCACCGGGCACGATTTGGTGCCGCCGGATGCGGTGAAGGGCATCCCACAGGTGCATATTCAAGATACCGGCATCAGCGAGCTGTATCAGGAAGCGAGCCGCTATTACGCGCCGAAAGCACAAATTATCGCGTTGCAGATTGATAACGATCGACCGAAATTAAATGTCGGTACCATCACCGCCAAAGATATTGCCTTTAATTATCAATATGCGGGTGGGGAAATTACGGTTTATCAATTGACCGGTAAAGAACTGAAGAAATACATGGAGTGGTCAGCCGGTTATTTCAATCAGGTGAATGATGGCGATGTGACTTACAGCTTTAATCCGCAGCGCCGAGCATCGAAATATTCCACTAACGACTTCTTCGACGGCGTGACTTATACCATCGATCTGCGTCAACCAGCAGGGCAACGAATTACCAATCTGAAATTCAGCGACGGCTCGCCAGTGACCGACAGTACGCCGATTCGTTTGGGTATGAACAGTTACCGCATGGGACATCTGACGCAAAAAGGCGGCGCGCTGGAAGGAATGCAGTTCCCGGTACTGTCTGATACCAAAGCAGAATTTGGTGAAGAAGCGGGCACTATCCGCAATCTGACAATCCGTTATTTGACCGAGGTGAAAAAAGGTCAGTATCAAGGCGGAATCCCACAGCGCTGGAAGTTGGTCGGGTTGGAAGGCTATGAGCGCGAGCGCAAGATTGTCGATCGCTTGCTGAACGAAGGCAAAATCAGCGTGCCAACCACCGAAGATGGGCGTTACAGCAATGTGGCGTCTTTCAATGTGAAAGGGTTAGTGTTTAGCGATCGACAAGTGATGAAGCAACAGGTGGCGGCGCTACAGCAACAGGCAAAAGCGGCGACCGATCCACTGACTAAAAAGCAGTTAAACGATCGTTTAGTGATTATCGAAGCCATTAACTAAGACGGTTTGCCCTTCTCCCACGGAGAAGGGCATTGGCTCGACACTTAATCCGCATTCCGCAAACTTTTCCCCACGTCACCGCCGGGGTGAACGGCTAACAGCGTTTCCTTGCTGTAACCGCTGCGCTCCATCAAGCAAACGCAGGCGGCATCAAATATCGCCAACACTAATACGATGGAAGTAGTTGCCAGCATGTTCAACGGATCGATCTCATTTTCCACGCTGGTGCGAATAACTAACTGCGCCGCACGTGCGATGGCGGAATTGGGGTTTTCCGTCACGCTGATGATAGTGACGCCTTTGCTTTGCAATGTCGGTAACAGGCGTGTTAGTTCGTCCGAATTCCCTCCACGGGAAATCAAAATGATAAGGTCATCGGCGCGCAAAAAGCCTAAGTCGCCGTGCGCCGCATCGGTGGCATTGAGGTAGACCGCCGGTTGTTCCACGCAGGCCAGCATATGAGCCACCTTGCGTGCCGCGATGCCCGAAGTGCCAACTCCAGTGACCGCAATTTTGCCTTGGCGGTTAGCCAGTAAGGTTAACAACCGTTGCCAAGTGGGTTCGTCGATGCGTTTACTGAGTTGCGCCAGTTCCCGACTGTAGATTTCCCAGCTTTGGATGGCGCGCTGCCATTCCTGTTGCATCAAGCCTCCTCCTGCATTAACCGCTGGTATTTCATATGGTCGTTATACAACTCGTGGAATACCCGGTATTTGCGATCGTAGTAGCTTTTGATCTTGTTGGTCTGCGGCGTGACCGTCTTACCGATGCGGCTCATGGCGCTCATGGCTTCCGGTAAAGTGTCGAACACGCCGGCGGCCACCGTGCCCATCATCGCACCACCTAACAGCATGGCTTCACTTTCTTCCGGTAACAGCATGGCGCAGCCGGTGGCGTTAGCGTGTTCTTGCACGAAGATCGGGTTCTTGGTGCCGCCGCCGCTGGCCATAATGGTATCGATGCTGTAACCGCTTTGGTTCATGGTCTCGATAATGTGGCGAGTGCCGAGCGCGATAGCCTGAATGGCAGCCAGATAATGCAGCGCCATATCTTCCGGGGTTCGCGAGAGCTTCAATCCGGTTAGAGTGCCAGTGAGTGTCGGGTTAGCGCGTGGCGATCGGTTACCGTGGAAATAGGGCAGCATGTGGATATCTTGGGTCAGGAAGGCGGTATTTTCTGGCTCGCCGGCCATACGACGCAGCAGGGCGTTTAGCACTTCATAGATGGTCTTATCTTGGGATTTAGCCTGCGCCAACAACTCCGAATAACAGGGATGCGATTGAATAACATGATCAATGAGCGCACCGGTAGCGGATTGACCGCCTTCATTCAACCAATATTCCGGTAAGATTGCCGAGTAATATGGCCCCCACACGCCGCCGATAAAACGTGCGGTGCGCGACATCGCCATATGACCGGTGGAAGTGCCGCCGATTAACGCAATACGGCGATTGAAGTCGGCGATTTCGCCAGACACGCCGGTAGCTCCCAAAGTGCCGAGGGTGCCAGCGTGAGCATCAATGATTGATACGCTGACCGCAGTGCCCGCTATCAGCCCCATTTCACTGGCGGCGCGTTGGGTGAGGCCGTGACCGAGCGCTTCACCCATCATTTTAACGTCGCTACCGATCTTGGCCGCATCGTGTTCCAACACATCTTCCAGCCCAATCTGGCGGAAATAGCTCTTGTCCCAGCGCTGTTCGTGACCGAGGTAAGTCCATTTGCAGACGGTTGAACATAGAGAGCGCGTGGCGTCCTGAGTGGCGCGCCAAGTGAGGAAGTCCGGCAGATCGAATAGGTAGTGCGCGTTGGCCCAAGTGGTTGGCATATGTTGCTTCAACCACAGGAGTTTCGGTGTCTGCATTTCTGGCGAGATAATACCGCCAACAAAATCCAGCACGCGATGTTTGGTGGCGTTGATGCGCTCCGCTTGGGTGATCGCCCGGTGATCCATCCACACGATGATGTTTTGCTCGGTACGACCGGAAGGGCTGATGGTCAGCGGTTTGCCTTCTTTATCCAGCACCACCAAAGAGCAGGTGGCGTCAAAGCCTAACCCTTTCACTTGGATCGGGTTGATATCGGCTTGGTTAACCGCATCGCGTACCGCGTTACACACGGCTAACCAGATATTATCCGACGACTGTTCGACAAAGTTGGCCTTCGGTCGGTACAGATCGATAGTGCGGCTAGCTTGGCCGACCATGCGACCATTGAGATCAAATACGCCCGCGCGTGCGCTGCCGGTGCCTACATCCACGCCAATAAAATAGCTCGCCATTATTTTTCTCCAATCAGGCTTTTCGATTCTGTAACGCGATAAATAGGATTAGCACACCGCCCCAAAGGGCCATGGTCAGATAGCTGCTGACGCCCAGCAGATTGAGGCCGCTTTCCAACATTTGCAGCACGATCAGTGCCAGTACCAACCCCAGAATGCGACCAAAGCCGCCGTCTGGATTGATACCGCCCAACACGGAGGCGAGGATCGTCACTAACAGATAGGATTCGCCGTAACCGGCCTTGGCGGAGTTGAACTTGGCCATCATCAGCAGAGCCGCCCCCCAACCGAGTAATGCTGAAAGGATATACACCGCAATCTGCACTTTGGCGGTATTCACTCCGCTAAAGCGTGTGGCTTGTTCGTTGGAGCCGACCAGATACAGGCTGCGCCCTAGCGTGGTGTGTTCCAGCAGTAGCCATAGGCCAACGGCGACCAATAGGAATAACAACAGCGCGACGGGAATACCGAATACCGTCCCGTTGCCGAGGTATTGAATCGCTGCTGGGAAGCCAGAGATTACCGCGCCGTTGGACAGCAGAATATTCAAGCCGGTGATCAGCGTCATGGTGCCGAGCGAAGCGAGAATCGGTGACACGCCAATCCAAGCGACCAGTACGCCGTTGAGTGCACCAATCGCTACCGCGACCAGCAGACCGGCCAGCAGCGCGAGCACCAGAAACAGCGGCTGGTCAGGATGGCTGACAATAATCGCTGCCATCACCAACGAACAGGCATTGGCACCCGCGATGATCGACAGATTAATGCCACCGGTGAGCATGGTGATCCCCATGCCGAGTGCCAGCATACCGAGGATCGGTAACTGCGAGGCGATCGACTGGAAGTTACCCATGCTGAAGAAACGCGATCCAAGCAACCCGGCGAACAACAGTGCCACCACGATAATGATCGCGCTTTGTAGACGGATGATCCGATCGTTTGGGATCAGGCGAGTTAACTGCGTCATGTTATAGCTCCTTGACCAGTTTGCGTTTTTCGTTCCAGGCGGTGCTACTGATGCTGATCAGAATGATCGCGCCGCTGAAGACTTGGTGCCAGTAAGCCGAGACGCTGAGCAACGTCAGCCCATTTTGCAAGAAGGCCAACAGCACGACACCGAGCAGGGTACCGGTGAGTGAACCGCGACCGCCGGTCATGCTGGTTCCGCCGAGCACCACTGCCGCGAGCACCGTCAGCTCAAAGCCCAGCAGTGAGTTAGGCGCGACTGACTGAGTGATCTGCGCCTGCACCACCGCAGCGATACCGGCCAGAATGCCCATGTAGCCATAGACGTAAAAGTGCAGGCGTAGCAGGTTCAAACCCAGTCGCGATGCCGCATCACGATTGCCGCCCATGGCGTAAATTTGTCGCCCCAACCGAGTACAATTCATCAGCACGCCAGTGACGATAATCACCGCCAGCAGGCACAATAGCGGTAGCGTCAGGCCGTAGTCATAGCCGTCTGTACCTTGGAATGAGAACCAGTTGATGCCGTCCATGAACCAGTCTGGGAAGCCATACAGCCAAGTCCCATTGGTCGCGTACACCAGCAGACCGTAGAATAAGTTGAGGGTGGCGATGGTGATAATGATGGCCGGCACTTTCAGCCAGTACACTAGAAAACCGTTCACCAATCCCAACAGCAGACCGACGCCGATCGCCAGAGCAAACGCTAACGGGAAACTACCGCCGTGCTGGATCACCCAACTGGCCATTACGTATTGGGCGATGGCGGTCATCGCCGGGAATGAAATATCGATGCCGCCAGCGATCAACACCACGAATAGGCCGCAGGCCAGAATGCCGAGAATGGCATAGCTGGTGGCAACGTCAGTCAGGTTGCCGAGCGTGAGAAACTCGCCAGTGCTGACGCTTAGGCCGATGGCGAGCAGTAAGACCAGCAAGCCGAGATAGAACTCGTGTCGGCCAGCCAAGCGAGCCAATAATGACTTATCCATTCACCACCTCGGCGATCTGTTGTTCGGTACTCTGGTGCGGCGCGAATTCGGCGATCAGTTCGCCTTTGCGCATCACCATCACCCGATGGCTGTTGTAATAGGCTTCCGGGATCTCGTCGCAGATCATCAGTACCGCCATACCCAGTTGTGCCAGATCGCGGGCGATCTGGTAGATCCCTTCTTTGTTGGCGATATCCACCCCGACGGTCGGGGAATCGAGGATCAGGATCTTCGGCTGAGTCGCGACCCATTTGGCGATGGCGATACGCTGAGCGTTACCACCAGACAGGGTTTTCACCGGTAGGCCGCTGTCGGAGACCTTGATGTTCAGGTCGCGAATCAGTCGATCGACCAATTCAGTCGCTTTGGCGTGATCCAGCAACCCGAGCGAGGTATGCAACTGGTCAAATACGGTGACAATGGTGTTGTCGTAGATCGATTGTTCCATGATCAGCCCTTGGGTCAGGCGATCTTCTGAGACATAACCAATGCCGTGGCGCACCGCTTCGCGATTGTTATGCAGTTGCACTGGCAGACCTTCGATTTTGATTGCTCCGCTGTCTGGCCGCGTCATACCGAACAGGCTGAGGCACAATTCAGTGCGTCCCGCGCCGAGTAGCCCGACGATAGAAATGATTTCGCCGCCGCGTAGCGACAAATTGATGTTGTGATACTTACCACGTCGGCTGAGATTGCAGACTTCAAGTAGCGGCGCTTTATCCGTCGGTGGTTGTTCGGGGAGTGGGCTGTAGTGGAAGCGTTGGCCCGTCATCAGGAACGCCAGTTCGTGGCTATCTAACTCACTGGCTGGCCAAGTGCCGACCAGCTTGCCGTCGCGCATGACGCTGATACGATCGGCGACTTCCATCACTTCGTCCAAGCGATGGCTGACGAACACGACGCAGATGCCTGCGGCTTTCAATTCGTTGACCACACGCAGTAAACCGTCGACTTCTTGTCGGGTTAGGGATGCGGTCGGTTCATCCATGATCACCAGCCGCGCTTCGGCAGCAATGGCACGGCAAATCGCCACCAGTTGGCGATCGGCTATCGACAGTTTTTCGACCTTTTTGTCGGGATCGATATGCACACCCACGCGCGCCATGGCGTCCAGCGCAGTTTGGCGCATCACTTTTTTACGCACCCAAAAATGTCCACCGGGCAAATAACGGTGAATTGCGATATTTTCTGCCACCGTCAGGTTAGGGAATAACGACAGATCCTGATAAATGACCTGAATACCGTAATAACCAGAAAGTTGCGGCGTGAGCGAATGAAATAGTTTTCCTTCCAGCGAAATATTGGCACCTTTTTCCGGCTGATAAACACCAGAAATAATTTTTATTATGGTGCTTTTACCGCAGCCATTTTGTCCGGCTAGGCAGTGCACTTCGCCAATATTTAGCGTCAGGTTGATCTGGTCCAGTGCCAGCACGCCTGGAAATCGCTTGCTGATATTCTCCAGGGTGATAAATGCGGTGGATGCTGTCATAACGTTAACCTGTGCTCTGTTGCAGGGTTTGGTGTGTCGGATAGTGGGCGCAGCAAGCTACGCCCTTATATTTAAAAATAATTTCCCGGTGTGGCGAATATTGATTAGAAATTAAAAACCGAGTGACTTGGCATTATCTTTGGTGACTTCCAGAATTTTATTAAACCGAATCACTTTGTGTTCCATATCGACATCAGCTTTACCCAAACCGTCGATAGACAGGTCTTGGGTCACTTCCTTGCCTTGCAGCAATTGGTCGGCCACCGTCACCAGCGCATAACCCGCATCTTTCGGGTCCCACAGCAGGGCTTTTTTGATATCACCGCGCATCAGGTAAGGAGCCGCCTGGGATGGCATAGCGATACCGACCACCGCAATCTTATCCTTGGCGCGCTTCTTAGCCACCGCTTGGCCAGCACCGATCGGGCCGAGAGAGCCAAAGCCGATGATGCCTTTCATCTTCGGGTAGGTTTTCATTAGATCCAGCGTGGTGGCGTAGGATTTGTCGATGCTTTCCGCCACCGGTAGACGTGAGGTGACTTCAAACATGTCCGGGTATTTTGCTTTCTGATACTTGATGGCGGAATCTGCCCAGGCGTTATGCAGGGGGACGGTCAGAGAACCGACGTAAATGGCATAGCCACCTTTGCCACCCATATCTTTCGCCAGCTCATCCACGTTTGCTTGTGCGTACTTTTCGCTGTCGATAGTTTCGATATCCCACTGACCGATCTGTTGATCTGGGGATTCATGGGTCAGCACCACGATGCCTTTGTCGCGTGCTTTTTTCAGCACTGGCTCAAGCACTTTAGCGTCGTTAGGTACCACGATAATCGCGTTGACGTTTTTGGCGATCAGATCTTCAATCACTTTGACCTGTGCGGCTGGGTCTGGAGTGGATGGGCCAGTCTGGTAGGCGTTGACGTCGAGTTTTTTCGCTGCCTCGTTGACGCCGACTTCCATACGGTTAAACCACGGAATGCCGGTCACTTTGGCAACCACGGCGATCTCGTATTTCTCAGCGGCAAAAACAGGTGTTGTCGATAACATGCATGCAGAAACCACACATGCATTTAATAATGCGAGGTTAAATTTCATTAGCCGTACCTTTTTTATCTGTAGGGTCGGTGGTTTTTTCCACCACAGAAGATTACAAAGGAATGGAAGAGGGGAGATAGTGAGAGTTACAAAAATGTGATGTATGCACATTTTTGTAAAATGTAGCGATTTTTAATGTTAATTAAATGTTTTATATTTTGGTTGTGGTAATTTTATTACGAAAACATAATTAAAAATTAACAATCATTAAACTAATTATTAACAAATTATAAATATCTTATTTTGCAATCGACGTAAAAAATGCCGGCGTGAGAGCCGGCATTGAAGCATTTAATCGATGTGTGAACAAGATCACTTTTGTGGCCGATTAGAGTACGCCTTGCGCCAACATCGCATCAGCGATTTTGACGAATCCGGCGATATTTGCGCCATGGATATAGTGAGTTTGCTTGCCTTCACCGCCGTATTCAACACACTCCTGATGAATATCCGCCATGATATGTTGTAAACGCACATCCACTTTCTCTGCTCGCCAACTGATGCGTGCGGCATTCTGCGCCATTTCTAACCCCGAGGTAGCAACACCGCCGGCGTTGGCGGCTTTACCCGGTGCAAATAGCACGCCAGCATCGAGGAAAGCATCGCTGGCCTGGATGGTACAGGGCATGTTGGCCCCTTCTGCCACGGCTTTGACACCGTTGTGGATCAGGACTTTTGCCGCTTCAATATCCAATTCGTTCTGGGTCGCGCACGGCAGCGCAATGTCTACTGGCACGTTCCACGGCTGTTCCCCGGCCAGATAAGTCAGGCCGCGTTCACGGGCGTAATCTTCTACGCGTCCGTAACGCTGGTTTTTGATCTCGGCCAGATGCGCCAGTTTCTCGGTGGTGAATCCTTCTTCATCCACCACGGTGCCGCCGGAATCCGAGGCGGTGATCACTCGCGCGCCCATTTGCAGTGCTTTTTCAATGGTGTACTGCGCGACGTTACCCGAGCCAGAGACCGCAACACGCATCCCTTCAAAGCCTAGGCCGTGGCGTTTCAGCATCGCATCGGTGAAATAGATCAAACCGTAACCGGTCGCTTCAGGGCGGATCAAGCTGCCACCAAACGACAACCCCTTCCCGGTAAACACACAGGCGGTATTGTTGGAAAGTTTCTTCATCATGCCAGTCATAAAGCCGACTTCACGCCCACCTACGCCGATATCACCGGCTGGAACGTCGGTATCTGGGCCGAGATGGCGATATAACTCGGTCATCAATGCCTGACAAAAGCGCATGATTTCGCTTTGGCTTTTGCCTTTTGGATCGAAATCAGAGCCGCCTTTCCCTCCGCCCATGGGCAAGGTGGTGAGCGCGTTTTTAAACGTCTGCTCAAAACCGAGGAATTTCAGGATCGATAGATTGACAGAAGGGTGGAAGCGCATCCCTCCTTTGTATGGGCCAATTGCTGAGTTGAACTGAACCCGATAAGCCCGGTTTACCTGCACTTGCCCACGATCGTCGACCCAACTGACGCGGAACTGAATCACGCGCTCCGGTTCAACCAGACGTTCCAGCAATGCATACTCGCGATAACGGGGGTTACGTTCGATAAACGGCCAGAGAGAAGTGAAAACTTCACGCACCGCTTGTAAATATTCAGGCTGATGAGGATTGTGCTGTTGTAGCGTAGATAAAAACGATTCCAGCGATACTGCTTGTTCCATGAATAACACTCCTTGTGGTTTCCCCTCTTTTTATAAAATCACATTGGGGAAGATGTTGTGTTCTGACAATATCATTGGAAGCAGGCGAATTATCAAGCGGTTATTAAGTGTATGGGATAAAAAACGCCCGTAATCAGCGGGCGTTGCAGATTGCTGACAACATCTTGGCGATTGACTCTCACGTGCTAAGGTAGTGCTGGTTTGCGTGGTACTAACAGGTTAAATACGATATTTAACAAAATCGCACTTAGGCAAGCTAATGCAATACCGTTATCCAGCACGATTTGCCAGGAAGGTGATAAATAACCGAAGAATCCAGGTTTACTGACCGGGATCATCCCTAAGCCCAGGCTAACGGCCACGATCAACATATTACGGTTATCCCCCAGTTCAACGGTACTGAGGATCTTGATTCCAGTGGCTGCCACACTACCAAATAATACCAATGCTGCACCACCCAGCACGGGCATTGGAATACTGGCCACAATCGCTGAAATTTTGGGGAACATCCCCATGATCATCAACAGTATTCCCGCCGTAGCAATCGCCCATCGACTACGTACATTGGTTAGACGAATCAAGCCGACATTTTGTGCATAAGCGGTGTAAGGGAATGAATTCAATATTCCACCAATGGCGGTTGCTAACCCGTCAGCCTGTAAAGCCTGTGTCAGGCGTTTTGGTGTGATCGGCTCCTCACAAATCTCACCGATTGCTAGGACATCGCTGGTGGTTTCCACCATGGTTATCAACATCACCAAACACATCGCTAGTACAGCAAATAACTCGAAGGTCGGTAGACCGAAATAAAATGGCGTCACTAATTCAAACACTTTGGCGTCAGCCACTTGGTTAAAATTGGCCAAGCCAAATAGCCATGCGACTGCGGTGCCCAATACTAAGCCCAGCAATACCGAAATCCGCCCGAGAAAACCACGGCAGAAGTGACTGATGCCAAGCACAATCAACAACGTCAATATTGCCAAACTGAGAGCGGAGAGATCTACCGGCCCCGGCAACGGGTTGCCTCCACAGATCCATGTCACTGCTACCGGTATCAGGGTTATGCCTATTGCGGTGAGGGTTGTTCCTGTCACTACCGGTGGAAAGAACTTAATCAGCCGACTAAACCACGGGGCGACGATAAGGGTAAAAATACCCGAGGCAATGACCGCGCCAAAGATTTCCGGCCAACCCCACTGCTGACCAATCAGGATCATGGGGGCAACCGTGGCGAAACTGGTGCCCTGTACAATCGGTAATTTAGAACCAATGCGCCAAAATCCTACGGATTGGAGCAACGTAGCAATTCCGCTGGTAAAAGCGGTGACACTCAGTAAATAGATTAATTGTGATTCAGGCAGTTTCAGCGCCATTGCTAATACGAGTGGGGTGGCGGCAATACTGGCATACATCGCCAGCAGGTGTTGTGCTCCAAGGGCAATTAAACGCCCTAAGGGAAGTTTCTCTTCCACTGGTGAAATTTTATTGGGTGTAGAAAGGTCACTCTTTGAATCCATCATAATGAGATCCTCATTGAACCCGTCGTTAGATCTTTAGACTCCGCTCGCGCAAGGCATACGCGCAACGCTGGAAGTTTTGCATGACTTCTATTTCGTTCACTCCCACGAGTATTTTATTGTCCAGCAGCACTTCACCCGCAACCAAGGTATAACGGACATCGTCAGCCCGGCTGGAATAAACCAGCGTTGATTCAGGATCGTACATCGGTAAGGTGTGTGGGGTATGCAAGTCGACAATGATGACATCCGCTGGAGAGCCTACGGTGAGTTGCCCCAGTTCGGGTCGGTGCATGGCTTTGGCTGACCCGGTGGTCGCCAGATTCAAAATCTCTCTGGTCTTTAAGAATTTGGGGTCTCGGGTCCGATCTTTGTGAATGATCCCAGCAAACTTCATCTCCTCGAACAGATCTACCGTGTTATGGCTGGCGGGGCCATCGGTCGCTAGCCCTACGGTAATTCCTGCATCCATCACGGCTTGTAGGTCCATGGTGCCGGAAACCAATTTACCGTTACTGATTGGGCAATGAGCTATCTTGACACCCGCTTCGGCCATCAGGCGGATGTCATCAGCATTCATCTGGGTGCAATGTGCCGCTGTCACATCTGGCCCCAGCATGCCTAGAGAATGCAGCCACTGTACCGGTGTGGTTTGATAGTGCTCACGCACATAGCCTATTTCAATCATGCCTTCAGCGATGTGTGTGTGGATAGGAACGCCACATTCATTCGCGACTTTACGTGTCAACTGCCACATTTCCGCCCCGCAGGAGTAAGGAGCGTGCGGCGATAGCGCAACCTGCAGTTTGCCCTGCATCCCGTGGTGATGGCGGCTGATTTTATGCTCGAAGTGATCCAGACAATTCCATGACCACTCGGTTATCGGCTGGTACAACCCACGGTCAGCAAAGCCGTAACCCAAGGTGGCTCGCAGAGGCAATACTTTGAGCGCTTCCACTTCCGGTTCCACTTTATAGGCATCGAAATGCTCATTAAAACAAGTCACACCGGCGCGAACCATTTCGATTAAACCGCACAGACTGGCCCAATAGAGTGTTTCAGGATCGAAGTTCTGTTTGAGACGCCACATGGTTGAGAGCCATTCAAACAACTCAACATCCTCCAGCAAACCGCGCAGTAGCATATTAGAAGCGTTATGGGTATGGCAGTTAATCAGACCGGGCATGATGGCGCCGCCCATAGCATCAATAATACGCCCGGCACCAGACACGTTGATCTCGTCGCGATGACCCAACTGAAGGATTTTTCCATCCTGGATGGTCAAAACCCCGTGCTCAATCGGTGGTTGATTATTCATTGGTAATAGATAGCCATTCACGATAGCAATATCGGCTGGCTTTGCAGGTATATTCAACATAGCAGCACTCCATTTTTCATTAACTGATTCGATAGTATTCAATGCCATTCTTTATCCATGAAATGAATAGGGATAATTGTCTGTTTGGGGGCAGACTCTTCATTTCGATGCTAAACACCACATTGTTTTGTGTATTTTCTGTTCTACGCCAAACAAATAACCACACAAAGTCAGGTACTATCTAAGAAACAGATGGCTGGAGGAGAAAACAGATGGCTTTTACTCTGAATCAACTGGAAGTGTTTGTTTGTGTGGTTAATAGCGGCTCTTTTTCTGCCGCCGCACGTAAAATTGGCAAAGTACAATCTGTGATTAGTACCACAATAAATAATTTTGAATTGGAAGTAGGAATGGTGTTGTTCGATCGTTGCGGTAAGCAACCGGTACTGACCGAAGCTGGAAAGGCGATTTACGATTCTGCAGAATCTATTCTGCTCCATCGTAATGCCTTGCAAGAGCACTGCAATGCGGCATTGTCAGGAGCGGAGTCACAAGTCAGCCTGATTGTTGATGATGCCGTACCTTACAGTATTTTGAATAATGCACTAACCGCCTTTTCACAACACTATCCGCAGGTCAGTATTAATGTGCAAATGCCTGAAATGGAAAGCCCGGCTGCGTTGATCGCCAACCATGCCGGGGGGCTTGGGCTTTCCGTTGCTTTACATCATTACGGGCAAGATATTGCGTTTTGCCGATTGGGAGATGTCGTTCTTGCCAATGTGACTTCAAAGAATCACCCGTTGACGCAAAAGGCCTACTTGAGTTTCAGTGAACTGCATCTTTACCGCCAACTGGTCTATACACCACATGGCCGCCAGTTACCGACCAATGAATACCTAAAATCCCCCTTCAGCTGGTACATCAGCAATTACCATATTTTACTCGAGTTACTTAAGGGCGGTCATGCTTGGGCGATTGTGCCTAAGCATATGATCCAACAAGAATTGGAACAGGGCGAACTGGTTGAAATGATACTGGATGCCTACCCGGTTACCGAATGGCGAGTTGGGGTGGATGTGATTTGGTCCCGCAAAACTCATCTGGGTCCGGCCGGATGCTGGCTGAGGGACTACTTTCGTAAAACTAGCTTGCCGGATTTAGTCAATGCCGAGCGAGCGTTAGTGTCGTTTAGTTGAGTGCGGCAGCGGATGTTATAGCTCATCGTCTCGGCACCTGACTAAAACGCCCGCAATCAGCGGGCGTTGGGAGGGTAATGTAAGCAAGTACTTACGATTTTTTGTCGTCTTCATCGCGCAGTGGCACGATCAGCATGTCGATATGTACGGTGTTGATCAACTGGCGGGCGGAGGACATCAGCTTGCTCCAGAAATCCTGATGGTGGCCACACAGCACCAAATCCATATCGTATTTCTTGATGGCATCAACCAGCACTTGTGCCAGATCGCCGCTGCCACTCAGGGTTTCAGTAATCGGATAGCCCGCGTTTTGTGAAAGCTCGGTCAGAGCGCTGTGGGTTTCATCAGAGATACGCTTTTGCATATCCCCCAGATTGACATCAATCAGGCCGGTATACAGATCGGAATAGTTAACATCTACATGAATCAGCGAGACTTTTGCATTGTATGGACGTGCCATAGATACCGCTTTTTCCACCAGAATTTTGCTTTCTGGGGACAGGTCAACCGCAATCAGAATGTGTTTGTAAGACATGAGAGTACTCCTTCCATAAGATGCCGGTTAAAAGGTTGAGTTCCAAACCTAGCGTTTTCTTGTTACCTGCATAATATCATTCATATAACGTGATGATACGTCGAGGCGATCACACTGCACTGTATCAATAAATTTGGCTTTGCTTCCTCGTTCTGTTTTACACCGATATAGCGATAAATCCTACTGCCAATATCGTTATTATCCGTTTGAACGATTGAATTTTAAGCCTTATTAAACAGAGTATAGCCTCTACAGTCCTGCAATGCCGGGTTATGACTTATAACCCATTGGTCGGTGACAAATTAACGGGACGCGGTAAATTTTATCTGTTGTCCAACTCTGTTTGTGTCGGCTTATTCTACAATAGTGAATATGGGTAATAGTGAATATGGATGCGAGATAGGGAGGTTGGCTCAGTAACAGGCTAAGGTTGCAATGCCTTGAGGGGGAATCATGATCAGTACCGTCGCGCTATTTTGGGCTTTGTGTGTGGTATGTATCGTTAATATGGCACGGTATTACTCTTCTCTGCGTGCGCTGCTGGTGGTTTTACGCGGCTGCGATCCGCTCTTGTACCAATATGTGGATGGCGGCGGCTTCTTTACCGCTCATGGCCAACCGAGTAAACAAATCCGGCTGGTACGTTATATTTTCACCCAGCGCTATGCGGAACATCATGATCCGGAGTTTATCCGTCGCTGTGAGCGGGTGCGCGGTCATTTTATGCTGACTTCGGCATTGTGCGGATTGGTGGTGATCTGTCTTATCGCGATGATGATTTGGTATTGACGTCACAAACAAGCGGCCACAAAACATGGCCGCTACTCTCATTCAAGTCCCCCTCGTAAGCGTCAACGTGTTGTGGTCAACACATACCGGACACTTTCATAGCCTCTTTCCACTGTTCTTCATAGGCAACCGGTGTAACTCCCCCGGTATAGCTGTGAGGGCGACGACAGTTATAATAGTCGCTCAACCAATCGCTAATATCGCGTATCGCATGGTTAATATCCCTATAACCCTCACGGGGCACCCACTCACTTTTCAGGCTGCGGAACAACCTTTCCATCGGGGAATTATCCCAGCAATTCCCTCGTCGACTCATACTTTGTATTACTCCGTTACGCCATAACAGTTGCCGATATTTCTTACTGCTATACTGACTTCCCTGATCTGAATGAAATATCAATCTGCCTATCGGCTGTCTGACTTCCAGTGCGTTACGCAAGGCACGACAAACCAACTCCGCATCCGGGCTCGACGACATTGCATAACCGACAACTCGCCGAGAGTACAAATCTATTATTACAGCCAGATAGCTCCAACCACTTCCAGTGCGAATGAAGCTAATATCTCCACACCACAACTTGTTCGGCTCTTCCGGGGCAAACTGTCGCTTGACTATATTGGGTGAAGCGACAGCCTCTTCACGGCATACCCGATAACGATGAGCACCCGGCTGGCTGCTTTCAAGTCCACATTCCTGCATCAGACGACGTGACAGCCAACGTCCTACCTGATGTCCTTCCATGCAGAGTAACCGGCTGATTGTTCGGCTACCCGCAGCACCCCGGCTCTGGGCATGCAACTCACGTATTCGACTACGTAATCGTAACCGTTCAACGTCAACGCCCTGTTGCTGGCGGGCATAATATGCACTGCGTGATACCTTAAATAGGCGACATAACTCGCTCACCGGCCACTGTTGGCTCAGCCGTGTGATTAACGTATAGACTTGATGGGCATCTCGCTCATCAACACGGCCGCCTGCTTTAAAATTTCTTTTTCCATCTCCAAACGCGTGACCTGAGCCCTCAGGCTCTGGAGCTCACGCTGCTCTGGAGTTAATGCGACCCCCACAGGCGTCACCCCCTGTAATTCAGCATGATACTGCTTTATCCACTTACGTAACTGGCTCGGATCCAGCTCAAGTGAGCGGGCAACATCCAGCACCCGAAGTTGGTATTTCACCACTTGCTCAATCGCCTCCAGCTTAAATTCTGGAGAAAACCGTCGTTTGGTTTGTCGTTGTTTGGTCATTTGGAACCCTCAATTAGCTGTTGTTACATTAACAGGCTTTCGAGGTGTCCGGGATTAGTGAACCACAACAACGACGAGTACAATCGCCCCCACTTTGTTGACAGAAATAGATACCCTCTTCAAATCCTCTCTTTGTACTCGCTGCTATGTTGAGTTTTCCAAGCTTATTAAGTCATTCTGACATTACCCTGACAATTCCCAGTCGGAGCTGTGGTGAAATCACGATTGACCACATTCAACTAAAGGGAAACAGTATGAAAAGGGTTCTTGCTTTATCATTTTTAGGTATTTCGTTAACAACCTCGGCGGCGGATTTAATTTCTTTTTGGGACAGTGGTCCACGCCATGGGGCAAATATATTTAATCAGCAACCCCCTTCGGTAGAGGATTTTAGAGCCGCGAAGTCTCAGGGCATTGAATGGGTACGGTTAGCCTATGACAAGTGGCGACCAGCGCAACGAGATTTCTTACTCGGTACTGCGGATAATTATCATGGTTTGGTGATTGATGACTTACAGGTATTAAAAAAAGTACTTGAGGATGCTCAGGCCGCAGGGATTAAAGTGGTGATTTCTCCATTAACTCTACCGGGGTCTCGCTGGGTGCAGAACAACAAAAATAATATTGACGAACGCTTATGGCAAGATAAGAAGTATTGGCAACAAGCTGCGGAGTTCTGGCATGATTTGGCCTTTGAATTACGGGATTATCCCGCCGTTGCCGCTTATAATCTGATCAACGAACCTGAGCCTGAACGAACATCGGGCGTTGATGAACATGCTTCGGTAGCGGAGTTTAAAAACTGGTATCAAAAAAATAAAAATACATCACGTGATTTACCCGAACTTTATCGTGAATTAATTTCCGCCATTCGAAATGTTGATGAAAAAACCCCGATCATGCTGGATGGGGGCTGGTATGCCAGTACGACGGGGACCAGCTATTGGCCCGTCGCCATGCAAGACTCGCGTATATTGTATGCTTATCATATGTATGAACCTTATATTTGGAGTAACCCAAGAAACAGCAAACGTGCCATTCCATGGGTTTATCCTGGCATGATTGCGGGAATTAACTGGAATAAGGAAAAGATAAAGCAATGGATAGCTCCTTTCTACCAATGGGCGGAACAGCAGAAAATTGCCAAGAACCGCTTGGTCGCCGCCGAGTTTGGCTGCCATCGTATGGCACCGGGATGTGCGCGCTATCTTGATGATGTGCTGAGCGTGTTTGAAGAAAATCAATCGCACTGGGCATTTTATAGCTGGCGAGAGGATATATACGATGGTTATGACTACGAACTGGGCGAGAAAAAATTACCTTGGGCGTACTGGCAAGCGCAGGAAAAAGGGGAAAGTTACAATTTAAAACGTGAAATAACCCCGTTATATCAGCCCATTTATCGGCGATTAAAAAATAAAACTCAGCCTTAAATTAATCGTCGCCTCATCATAGGCGGCGATTGATATTATGGGCAACGATAAACACCGCCGCTGATAATAACGTTAAAATAACCCATTGCCGCAAATAGTTATCAGAACAATGTCAGGGTTTCGGCGTGAAGAATAGGGTGAACGGCCCAGCGAAACGGTGTTCCTGACGGACAGTGACTCCCCCTTGGGCTTCCGCTTTAATAACAGTCACATTTGCCCACAAGGTATCTTGCATTTGATTGAATTGTTGTGGCCATTGCAGCGACTTATTTGTACCGGCATTCTTCCACCAGACATCTTTGAAATCGTCACGCCTGAGTAGTTTTTGTTCGATCCAAGGATTAGGGCAAGATGCTGGGGTGTCTGGTAAGGTGAAATGTAATTGCTGTTTTTTCAAAGAAACCCAGTTGAGCTCTTCATTTTGCGTAAGAATCAGGGGTTGCTGCCAAATGTCTGTTCCTGTACTCACGGTCAATAAATAAATGCCACGTGAAAACGGTAGCGCAATCTCAGGGCTTTCGAAGGAAAAAGCATCCTGCTCGTGATAAATCGGTGCCTGTTTATTCAGCAATGCTTTACCGTTCGGCAGCGTTAACGTTATCTGTAAGTCACGACGTGCGGAACTGCCATCAATCTGTACGCGGTAAACTCGATTAAGTGGCATATCTCGCTGGATAAAGCGTACCGTTGGTTGATCTAGCCAGGATGGGATTGGCAGTGCCACATTTTTGCCGCACTGCTGGGCAATAATCGCCGTCGCTGCCGTTGACCAGGCTGTTTTTTGCGCATCACCGTCAAGTTTTGGCTCGACCAAAATCAAACGTTGCCATGCTTGCGCCACATCCCCGGCAAACAGTGCGCTGTAAACTGAACGCAGAGGCGTATCTGGCAAGACTGCGCCAGCACTAAGCGAAGTCGACCACAACAGTACCGCTAATAGCATACGCATTAACTAGGCTCCAGATAATAGCCTACACCACGTACCGTATTGATCTTAATGCCGGGTAGCTTCTGCCGTAGTTGTAGAATATGCGTGTCGACAGTGCGTGTGGACGGAAAATGCTGATATCCCCAGACCTGATTGAGCAACTCATCACGGGTAAATATTCGTCCTTCCCTTTGTACCAACATCGACAAGAGTGAGAATTCGGTCGGTGACAAGGCGACACTCTGTTCGTGCCAATGTGCTATTTGTCGTGCGGGAAACAGACTGAGTGCCCCGCTGTGTAGACACCCGTCGCCAAGTGTGCGCAACTGCGCTCGGATGCGCGCCAGCAGTTCTGAATGTGAAAAGGGCTTGGTCAGATAATCACGAGCCCCAGCTTCCAAGCCAGCAATGCGATCGCTGATTTCAACATAGGCGGTAAGAATAATAACCGGTAGTGCTTTCATCGCTAGCCATTGCGGTAAATGGCTTAAACTGTCGCTGTCGTTGAGTTGACGATCCAGAATGACCAGATCGGCGCTATACCAGTTATGCTCGATCCCCTGCGTATTTTTTTGCCACAAACAGATGAACCCTTCTTGTTGCAAAAACGTTTGCAGCCCTTTGCCGAGGTTTTCATCGTCCTCAACCAAGAGCAGAGTGTTATTTGGCACCATTTCCATAGGGGATCTCCAACGTAAAGGTAGTGGTAGGCCCACTGAGGCGCATTTTACCTCGATAATGTCGCAGTAGCCGCTGAACGATGATCAACCCCAATCCCATGCCTGATGATCTGACGTTGTTTTTCATGTGAGCTAGAGAATACTGGGGCAACACACCAGCATCACTGACGCTAATTTTCAACGAGTCACGTGCCAAGCTGACGGATAATCTTACCGGTGGTTTACCGTATTTATGGGCGTTATCTAACAAGTTATGTACGCAGACGCCCAACCAATAAAACGGTAATTCGATACTGGCGTCTTGTTCCAGACAGTAGATCACGGACGGGAAAGGTTGTACCACATGCGTCAGCCAATCGCTTAGCCACGCAGCTGACGGCTGCTCTAAATCACCCACCTCGCCGGAGGCAGATAAGTACTGTTTGCTGGCTTCGGTAATGTGCCGCATATGTTGCACTCCGTCAGCGAGCAGAGCAAAAGTGGACTGTGACGTCATAGGCAACGCGTTAAAATCTTGCCGAAACAGTTCCACTACATTGGTGAGGCTGGCGATTGGCGTGCGTAATTCATGGCTCAGCATCTGCAACACGAACTTGTGACGCTGCTTGATTTTTCGTTTCTGCCAACCGACATAAATCATTGAGCCAATAATAATCAATGGCAACAGGCCCAGAAGGATGCGCCATTTCCATAGGGAAGGGGGTTGAGGGTTAACGCAGATGGCGCCAAGAGTCCAATAACATGGCTCAGAATCACTATTCAACACCACATCAGCTTGCTGCGCCAAGGGTAACCAGCTTGATTGCGGGTACTGCACCCAAGATTCCCCCTGTAACCGCCAGAGTATACCTTTGTTGAGCAACCAGTGTTGACCATCGGCGAGCCTATCCAGATTGTCGTCAGTCAACCCGCCGATCCCACCGAGCGCGGCGGCTCTTTCTCTTACGTGCAAGTAGGGTTGTAAATCAGGTGCAGATTGGGGGAAAAACCGTAGGTATTGCCACGCGTAACTGCCACCCAGTGGAAACAACGGATGCTGGGCAAACCAAGAATCCGGCAAAGGGCGTTGTTGACACACTGCACGCATAAACTGTTGCAGTGCTGGCTCCTTTTCAGAGGGTTGGCAGAGCCGGTATGAGCGGGATATTTGCGTCAGCGTCACGGCGGAATAGCTTTTGAAATCCGGATACAGTGATGCCGGGCGGATCAGCGCAGGATTCACTTGCTGTAAAACGGATAAGGGTACCGATGATGCTCCCTCAATGTTATTCAGTGAAGTGACGAAGTGTTGTACGGGGGATTTTTCCTCTAGCACGGCATAGCTATAGCCACTGTATAAGGCCACCGCGAACATTAAAAAGCGGTTGAACGTGAGCTTACGCAATGGCTTAACAAAGATCACTGAGCTACCTAGCTGATGTTTTTTCGAAGAAATTTCATCGTGCCACCGAAGAGGGGGGGCGTCTATACCCACGATGGGCAAAAAAAAAGCGGCCACCAAAATAGGGCCGCTTCTCTTATTCAGGTAACACTCAGATCAGTTTCAGTGACACCCAATACAGCAGACCGGAAAGCACAATACACACTGGCAGAGTCAGAACCCAAGCCAGCAGGATGTTTTTCACGGTTTTGCTTTGTACTCCGCCCCCGTCCACGATCATCGTCCCTGCAACCGCAGAGGAAAGAACGTGGGTGGTAGAAACGGGCATACCGGTGTAACTGGCAACGCCAATCGACAAGGCTGCGGTCATCTGTGCCGACACGCCTTGAGCGTAAGTCATGCCTTTCTTACCGATTTTTTCACCGATAGTGGTTGCAACGCGCTTCCAGCCCACCATGGTGCCGAGTGACAGCGCCAGAGCGACAGCAACGATAATCCAAATCGGTGCATATTCAACGGTTTGCAGCATATCCTGACGCAGTTTCTTCAAGAAACGCTGATCGTCGGCTGAAGTTTCCGGCAACTTGGCCACTTTGCTCGACGTCTCGGTCACACACATCAGCAGGCGACGCAGCTGACTGCGTTGGTCTACCGTCAGTTGATCGTAACTTTGCAAGTTGTTCAGCAGGCCAGAAGCATGCTCAATGGCGATCATGGCGCGTGAACTATTGCAGTGGAATTCTACGGGCTTGGTGGGATCAACAATCTCTGGCTCTGGAATGGCTGGAGGAGCCATGCTGATCACATGTGCCAACGCTTTTTCGTTCTGCTGATAATACTGTTGCAGATGAGTCACGGCATCACGTGTACGGGTGATGTCATAACCATTTGCACTCATATCAAGCACGAAACCTGCCGGAGCCACGCCGATCAACACCAGCATAATCAAGCCGATACCTTTCTGACCGTCGTTAGCGCCGTGTGAGAAACTCACACCGATGGCAGAAACGATCAGCCCGATACGTGTCCAGAATGGCGGCTTGCGCTTACCATCGATCTTTTCACGTTCCGCAGGGGTCATGTGGATGCGTTGGCGTTTCTTATTACCACTCCAGAAGCGACGCAGAGCAAACACCATCAAGCCAGCGACCATCATCCCGACCAGCGGGGAGAAGATCAATGACAAGAAGATGCTGACCATTTTCGGCACGTTGAGCGCATCGACTACCGAAGTATGGGTAACCAACGCATTGGTCAAACCGACACCGATGATAGATCCGATTAACGTGTGAGAACTGGACGCTGGCAACCCGAAATACCAAGTGCCGAGGTTCCAAATAATCGCCGCCAATAGCATGGAGAACACCATGGCTAAACCGTGCGCTGAACTGACGTTCAACAACAGATCGGTTGGCAGCAGATGAACGATGGCGTAGGCAACACTCAAACCGCCGAGCATCACGCCGAGGAAGTTGAATACACCCGCCATCACGACCGCAAGTTGCGAACGCATAGCACGGGTATAAATAACGGTAGCAACCGCATTAGCCGTATCGTGGAAGCCATTAATCGCTTCGTAAGCCAATACAAACAACAATGCGAGAATTAACATCAGGCCGGTATGGAAATCCAGACCGGAGAATAAATGCAGCATAAGCGTTAAGCCAGGTTGGTGGACATGAACGCCGCGCATTATCTGTGACAATTGGGGGTGGGGAAAAGGAAAATATGACGTTTTTTTGATTTCAATATGACAGAACGACGCGAAGTACATGGTAAATCAAAGGAATATCATAATGTTACATGCATTTACTTATTATAACATTTTCTTACTGTGACCGTGTTGTTAGCCGCTATTTCTCAACCCGCCGTGAGGTTTTTTCGCCTAGCCGTGGCGAAATGACGTAAAATGGCGGCCTTTTGTTGCGATTGTGGTTTTTATTGAGAGAGGTTCCGGTGGAGCAGTTTGACGTTGTAGTCATTGGTGCGGGTGCGGCAGGGATGTTTTGCGCCGCGCAAGCGGGACAACTCGGTTGCCGAGTGTTACTGCTCGATAACGGTAAAAAACCGGGGCGTAAAATCCTGATGTCTGGTGGTGGACGCTGTAACTTTACCAATATGTATACCGAACCGGCGGCTTATCTCTCCAATAATCCCCATTTTTGTAAGTCGGCACTGGCGCGTTATACCCAGTGGGATTTTATCGATCTGATTAACCGCTACGGTATCGCCTACCACGAGAAAACCTTGGGGCAACTGTTTTGCGATGAATCCGCGCAGCAGGTGGTGGACCTGTTGGTCAAAGAGTGCGAACTGGGGCAAGTGACGCTACGCCTACGTAGTGAAGTGTTGAGCGTAGAGAAAACCGATGACGGTTTTGAATTGACGCTGAATGGCGAGAAAGTAAGCACTCGCTCACTTGTCGTTGCGAGTGGTGGTTTGTCAATGCCGGGGCTGGGCGCTTCACCCTTTGGTTATAAGCTGGCGGAGCAGTTTGGCCTGAAAGTGTTACCGACGCGCGCTGCATTGGTGCCGTTTACGCTGCACAAACCGCTGCTAGAGCATTCACAGGCTCTGTCTGGCGTTTCCGTCCCTGCCGTTATCACCGCAGAAGATGGCACCAGCTTCCGTGAAGCCATCCTGTTTACCCACCGTGGCTTGTCTGGCCCGGCGGTATTGCAGATCTCTAGCTATTGGCAATCCGGTGAGTTTGTAAGTGTTAACTTACTCCCTACGCTAGATTTGGCGGGATTCCTCGATGAACAGCGGCAAACACACCCGAATCAAAGCCTGAAAAATACCTTGGCGCTGCACCTACCGAAAAGATTGGTGGAGTGCCTGCAAACGCTGGGGCAACTGCCGGAAGCAACGCTGAAACAACTCACCCCGGCGCAACAGGCTGAATTAGTCGAAACGCTGCAAAACTGGCGTGTGCAACCGAATGGCACTGAAGGTTATCGCACTGCAGAAGTGACACTCGGCGGCGTCGATACCCGTGAGCTTTCTTCCAAGACCATGGAAGCCAACAAAGTGCCCGGTTTGTACTTTATCGGCGAAGTGGTCGATGTAACCGGCTGGTTGGGTGGTTATAACTTCCAATGGGCTTGGAGTTCCGGCTGGGCTTGTGCGCAGGCATTGGCTGGTGAGTGACATAAATTTCTGGGGTCTTGACTTAGCACCCTAATGCGAACTCATCGCTATCGTTTACTTAATCCCTATGAACATTGACGTTGGAAATGGACGGGTACGAACAATGAGTGGGATCGCAACAAGAACAACTAGAGCAAATGTTGTGCGCCTTTTCGATTTGAAGTATCATCATTATATTGAAATCGGAAAGGAGGTTGTTATGACTACCACAACACAAAAACAAAATGTGCATGAACGTTCCTCCGATAATCGTTTTTTTATGACGTCTGCAGACCGTCTGCAAAACATTATCGGTGAAATCGCTGAAAATATTCGTGCAGGCAAAACAAGCGTCAATGTTGAAAGTATGGCACAGACCGATCTGCTTTTTGCCTTCGATTTGCTTGCTAAATACAGTACTGAACATGCGATCCAAAGTCAGACCAAAGAGAAAATGCGCCTCCAAAGGCGGTTGAAGAGCAAGATTATGTTTACTCAGACACTTGAGGCAGATGGCGGAGTTCTTTCAACTGCAGAGACTGCTGAGGCCCTGGGTAAAACAAAGACAACTGTGAATACCTGGAGAAAAAATGGCAAGCTTCTTGCTCTTGATCTGGATGGGGAATTTTACTATCCCATCTTCCAGTTTACAGATGATGAAAAAATTTCGGATGACGGTGTACTGAAAGGCTTGAAAGATCTACTTGGTCATTTGGGGAAATTCAGCGACCGTATGCAGTATTCTTTCTTCATGGAAGAACGTAATACTGTGTTGAATGGCTTTACACCAAAAAGAAGCACTTTCACTGTTGCAGAAGTTCTGAAGAGCAATCCCAACCCGATTGTGATGGAAGAACTTCATCGTCTGGCTAGACTTTTTGGATCACAAGGTCCGGCGTAATAAATGGGAGGAGCACCACTCCCATTTGGTATTACCCTTCCTCTACGGAAATTCCCAAGTCATTGACAAGGATGTCGGCAGTTTCCCTGCCATCCCAATCAAACTCACTGAGGCAGGTTTGCTCACGTGTTGTAGCAACGCCTTTCCCTGAAGGTTCGTTGTGCCAGACCACCAGACATGGCTCACTGGTAACGTTCGACCTATATTCCATCCCATCGAACCCAGCTTTATGCACCGTTCTTGCCAATTCCTGGGTGATGAGACGTGTTGATGTAGTGACATCATTAACAGTTATATTGGAACATTTAATCAGCTCATCAACCTGCAAAACCTTTAACTCTTTGTCCAGGACAATGACGCCCATATAGTACGCATCAAGGTCAGACTCTTTCAGTCCTTTCTTGTTCTGGAACACTTCTTTTAATGCGGTTTCTGGCGTCTGGGCAAGGTAAATTGAGCCTGTTTCCCCATCGACTAGATTGTAACGGCAATCCTGCCCATTTTGATTGAAAAAGACACTATTTCCATCGTGTGACTCGTGCTGGAGTCGATACGTTTTCGTCCCTTTGCCAACTACTTTCCCACATTTACTGAAAAGCTCTTCTGGCAGTTTCTTAATTTTTGCTAGTACTGCTTCGTCTCGTTCGCTCATTGCTACGTTACCTACTTTTACAGACTTTCTGGCGCGTAGTCGCAATAACCCCACGGGCTCTATTCATTCCAGTATCCGCACTAAGAACTTATCCGAATCGCGGTTTCAAACAAGGCAAGCAGAAGTGTGGCAGGCCGCAGCCTTGTTCGCCGTCCCTTCTACAAGCGGACCCCAGATACGCAATGGTCGACAGAATTTGGGCAAAACAGTTATTCATGTTGCAGAATCCAAACTGAGTTTTATCTGTGTTCCAAGATTAAGCATGCAACTTTATTGTCACTCTATAATTGGCAGCGGTGCAGGGGCAATAAAATCTGAACAGTGACAAGTGGCAACGTTATTTATGCTAAACCTAGTTTATATTTCGTCAGTATTTCGTTTCGGGTTGTTTGGTCGAGTCGTCACTGATGACGGTTATGCTGCTAAAGCCAGTCACGTTTTATCATCGACAGCGTGATAAGGGAAACAGATGTTAAGTAATGAACTGCCGTCAGTTAGCAAAATACGCCAAGTCGCTTTCACCTTGTTAGTGGGAATGTTGGCAACGCTTCCCTTATGGACCAACAAGATATACTACCGTGATGACCTGTACCGGATACTTGATGGTAGTACTGCTACATGGCTGACTAACGGTAGACCCGCCACTTGGCTGGTGCAGTCTTTGTTGTCATTCAGTACCCATATTAGTGATCTCTCTCCTCTAAACCTGCTTCTGGGTCTTTTGGCGCTAAGTATTGCCAGCGTCATCTATGTTGACAGATTGCGCATTCCGCTGGCGGGTTATTGGTCTTTGGTTCCGCCACTGTTCATTATCCTTAACCCTTTTCTCACCCAGGGCATGTTGTATTCCTATGATAGCCTGACCATCCTCCTCTCCTTTGCCACCGCGATGATAGCCAGCCTGACGTTGAAGCGCCGTTGGGCGTCAGAGTTGATGATTAGTGTGTTGCTGTTGTTGCTGGTGTTGACTCTCTATCAGTCCGGGTTGAATGTTTATATTGCCTGTGTCGCTTTAATCGTTGTGTGCAGGCTGAATCAGCATCAACCGACTTGGCAATGGCTGGCTATTAAGATTCTTTCGCTGCTGGTTGCGGTGCTTATCTATAAGTTTGCTATCAGCGCCCCCTTGCTGGATAAAACGGATTTTTACAGCATGGAGCACAATCAACTGTTGTCACTGGGGCCTGGAGCCATTCAGGTCATATTAGCGAGCTCAAAAACCTATTACGCCTTGTTTATCAGTGCCTATCCGTCGGCTGCTTTCGGATTTGTGTTATTGCCACTGCTGCTGGCATTGTTCAGCTTGTTCATCATCGGCAGAAGGCTTAAACAGCAACACAGACTGAATGGTGGCACTTTGCTGCTACTGTCTAGCGCTGCGCTTCTCGTGATTGTCGCGGTGCCTGGGTTGTCGCTAGCATTGGCCAGTCCGGTATTTGTTCCCCGCATGTTGACGGCTTGGAGTATTACGCTGCTGTTCTGCTTTTACGTCAGCGTACAGGCATTACCCACTTTCAGGAACTGGCTGGCGGGTTTGAGTCTGGTGCTGCTGCTTTATCATCTGGTACTGATGCTGACCTGCTTCAATACGGTGGTTAACGATCAACGTTATCAGTTCGGTGTGATGAATCAGATTAAAAGCGAACTGTCCTTGTTTTCTTCTCTGAAGATTGATGCGCTGGCGTTTGTCGGGCAGTTGAACGACGAACCAGAGGTGCGCACCAACATCAATAATTTTCCCATCATTAATCGTGTTCGGATGAAAATGATGGGTGAGTCTGAACCCTGGATTTGGCATGCATTGCTTGCTCATACCAACCTGTCGCTGAAAGTTATTCAAGCAACGGATGAAATGAGAACCGCCAGACCGCAGCACTACCTTTCTCAAGGGCCGGATTATGATGCTTTCTTGGTAGAGCACACGCTGGTGATCGATTTCAGAAAGTCAGGCGGCGTGGTGGATCATGATGCTCAATAATTCATGATCTCCCACTAGCTTCGTTGCGGCCATCTTTAGCGTTTATCCTGCGGCTCCGCTGGCGCACTAAACCATTGTGCCGGAGGCACCACGACATCTTGCGCGGGTTGAGCGATAAAGTGAGGCGACATGATCTGTACGCCGAATTCGTTGAACACGTCTTGAATATGTTGATGCAGTTCCGAACGAACGTCTGGCGGCAGTGCGCCGGGTTGGCCAGTGACCTGCAACTCATACTCGACGTAAAAATCCTGTAAGTTGATTTGCCGCACCAAAATCGTGCCGTTGGCATCCACGCGTTGGCAACGTCGAGCCGCCAGCTCCAACATGGCTTTGACTTGTCGCCACGGGGAGTCGTAACCGATGGTGACGCTGGTGACGACATTCAATTGGGTATTTTGCGCCAAGCGACTGGTATTTTTGACGGTGCCGCTGACCACTACTGCATTGGGCAGCGTAATTTCATGCGCATTACGAGTAATAATTTTCAACGATAAAGCATTAAGTTCGCTGACTACGCCTTCAACGTCGCCGATGCGCACGAAATCCCCTTTACGTAATGCTCTGGAATAAACCAACACCAGTCCGCTCATGGCGTGGTTCATCAAACCTGCGGAACCTAAGGTGATCAACAAGCCGAAAAATACGCTCATCCCTTTGAAAGCATCGGAATTGGAACCGGGTAAATAAGGGTAAGCGAGGGTGATGGCAAACAGCCACAGCACTGCTGAGGTGAGACGTCGTGTGGCTCCGACGGTTTCAGGGTGCAACCCCGGTAGTTGCATTTGCCCTCTTTCTACCGCTTGGAACATAATACCAAGCAGTTGATTGAGTAGCCGAGTCAGCAAGAAAATAATGGCGACGGTGGCTAAACCGGGCAGGGCAGAGAGCATGTCATTACTTATCTCTCCCCCTAGCGAAAGCAGCGCGTTACCCAAATGCTGCCCCCACGGCCTGGTATAAGGGAACAGCGCCAATACCCAACTGAGCCAGATGTAGGTAGCAAACAGACTGACGATAATCACCGTCAGATTGAGCAGGCTGCGCTCCATCAACTGTACAAATTGCACGAAGGTAGAACCGCTTTTGAACCAGCGCGGCGGTCGGTTGGCGCGTTTCATCAGGCGAGCGGTGGAACGGTGACGCAAAGCAAAACAGATATAGAGCACGGCGGCATACACCGCCGTGGCGGCCAGACTCAGCAGAACATCAAAGCCGATTTCTGGGGCCGAGCGTTGTTTCAGATAGCTCTGCCGCAGAATATTCATCCGTTGCTGCACGGCGGTCGCGGATTGCGCCAGAGTTAAACCGTCAGCGGGATCGAGGTCTGCTGTCAGAATATTAAATAGCGGTTTACCGTTGATGGAAAAATGATAACCCGCGCTGGCTCCTTGCCCAAAGGGGGAGCCAACGATCGGATGGTTGGCATCTGCTTCGGTCAGGTTTTTAACCCGTGTTTGCGCGCGGATCACTCTTTCCTGCGGCGATAAACTTTCCTCTTGGGAAAGGAATAGATAAATCGGCTGATTACCCAGAATCAACGTGCGCTGCTGCTCCCAAGTATCGGCCTGTTGGTGCGGCTCGGCAGCAAAACCTTTAGCAATCCCTACGATAAAAAGAAAAATAACTAACCACAGCGAGGAAAATTTCATCACAATAACCCTGAATAATTATTCCGTTAGAGTATAGCCATGTTCCTGGGGGCATCGTTTATATAACAGGTCTAAATCGCGCCATATGATAAGCATCGACTAGTTCACCTTCACGCATGGCAAAGCGGCGGCTGGTACCTTCGATTTCAAAACCGAATTTACGATACAGGGCAATGGCACCTTCATTATCGGTAAACACCGTTAGCTCGATGCGCTCGATCGCCGCCCAGTTATCGCACATGTCGATCATGGCTTTCATTAACGCACTACCGACGCCTTTGCCATGACAATGCGCACTGACGCTGATGCCAAAAGTGGCGACGTGACGGCGGCGCACTCGCTGATTCAATTCGAGCGTCAACTGGCCGACTACCTGACAATCCATGCTGGCGACCCAACTGAAAAAGCCCGGTTTGATATCTGCGATACGTTGCCGCCAAAGTTCAGGGGAGGGCAGCGGGAGTTGTAGCGTGTCACGGTAAACCGCAGGATGAGAGAATAGCTGGTGCAATGCCTCAGCATCGTTGGTTTCTACATGGCGGACGATGATGTCACTCATTACTCTCTCTCCTTTATGATCCTTACCGTTTGAATAACCTCTCAAATTATCGGTTTATAGTATTGAGTCAATAATATTTCGAGGTGGTTAAAAAAACGCTTTACAGACGCGAATGATAATGATTATTATTGTCATGCGTTCCGGGGAGAGTATCAACCTTTGCTACCCTCACTTGAAGGCACGACATTGCTCACATTGCTTCCAGTATTACTTTAGCCAGCTCGGGTGCTGGCTTTTTTTTTGCCTAAAATTCAATCTCTTCCATTGTCCAACCCATCCACTGTTAACCCCTAACCAACTCCATCTAATTTTTTGAACAGAGGGGTGAGTTTTTTACGCTTTCTTATTCCGCTGTCAGGAATAGACTATACCCAAAATAATTGGAGTTGCATCAAGGCGGCAAGTGAGCGAGTCCCGCTGAGCTTACGCCAGTAAGTGATTCGGGTGAGAGAATGCAGCCAACACAGATGCAGCTTCAAGTATGAAGGGTATATAAAAAACATTGAGGAGATTTGATTATGATTTACCCACGTAAAGCAGAAGATCGTGGTCATGCCAATCATGGTTGGTTGGATAGCTGGCACACCTTCTCATTTGCTAATTATCACGACCCGGATTTTATGGGTTTCTCTGCACTGCGGGTGATTAACGAAGATGTGATCGACGCCGGGCAGGGTTTTGGTACCCATCCGCATAAAGACATGGAAATCCTGACTTACGTGCTGAGTGGTACGGTTGAGCATCAGGACAGCATGGGGAATAAAGAGCAGATCCAAGCGGGTGAATTCCAGATCATGAGCGCTGGCACCGGAATTCGCCATTCGGAATACAACGGTAATCAAGACCGTCCGCTGCATCTGTATCAGATCTGGATCATTCCGGATCAGGTTGGGCTGACGCCTCGCTATGAGCAGCGTAAATTTGATGCACCACAAGGGCGTCAACTGGTGTTGTCACCGGATGCGCGTGAAGGCTCACTGAAAGTGTTCCAAGACATGACGTTATCGCGTTGGGCACTGAAAAAAGACGAGCAGTCGGTGTACCAAATTCAGGCGGAACGTCGGGTGTGGGTCCAAGTGGTACGTGGTACGGTCTCAATCAACGGTCATAAAGCTAGCACTAGCGACGCACTCGCGGTGTGGGATGAAACGGCGTTGTCTGTCCACGCCGATGAAGACAGTGAAATTTTGTTGTTCGATCTGCCATCGGTATAACTCTATAGGGGCGCGCCTTGCGCCCCAGTTCACGACAATATCAGCCAGAGTTTTTTTTTGTTACACTGAACCTCCATTTTCATGGTAAGCCAGTTCATTGATAATGAAGAAAAAACGTCCAGTACTGCAAGATGTTGCGGATCAGGTAGGTATCACCAAGATGACGGTCAGCCGTTATCTGCGTAATCCCGATCAAGTTTCCGCGGCGTTACAGCAAAAAATTGCGGTCGCGCTGGATGAACTGGGTTATATCCCCAACCGTGCGCCAGATATTCTTTCCAATGCCACTAGCCGGGCGATCGGTGTGTTGCTGCCCTCGTTGACTAACCAAGTGTTCGCCGAAGTATTACGCGGCATTGAAAGTGTGACCGATGCTCACGGCTATCAAACCATGTTGGCGCACTACGGCTATACGCCGGAACGTGAAGAACAGCGCCTGACTTCGCTGCTGTCTTATAATATCGACGGCCTGATTCTGTCCGAACGTAACCACACCGCACGCACCCTGAAGATGATTGAAGTGGCGGGCATTCCGGTGGTGGAGTTGATGGATTGCGTATCCCCCTGCATCGATATGGCGGTCGGTTTTAACAACTTCGAAGCGGCTCGTCAGATGACTCAGCAGATGATTGCCCACGGGCACCGTCATGTGGTGTATCTCGGCGCACGCCAAGATGAACGTACCATCATCAAACAGCAGGGTTATGAACAGGCGATGCGTGAGTCCGGGTTGGAACCTTATAGCGTCATGAGTTCACGTTCTTCTTCTTATTCTGTTGGTGGTGAACTGTTGCGTGATGCGCAGCGGGAATATCCGCAGGTCGACAGTATCTTTTGTACCAACGATGACTTGGCCGTCGGGGCGATGTTCGAATGCCAACGGCAAGGATTGTCGATCCCAAATGACATGGCGATCGCCGGTTTCCACGGGCATGACATTGGCCGAGTTATGGTACCAAAGTTGGCGAGCGTGCTGACACCGCGCGAGCGGATGGGGCAGATTGGTGCCGAGTATCTACTGGCGCGCTTGCGTGGTGAAACGCCAAGTAATCGTATGGTCGACGTGGGTTTCAGCCTCGAAATGGGCGACAGTATTTAACATTCCTCACGTAATTTATTGATATTAAGTGATTTAAGTGACGCCATGGCTGCGCCATCTTCTCTGCGCATAACGCATTCCCGCTCTATACCGTTCTAAATCCGTGCCTTTCGCCGCGTTATTTTGAACTCCTTCACAGTTATTGCATTCCGTCATGAGTGTTTGTTGATCAAGTTGTCGGCTGCGCAGACAATGTTACCGATAACTTGTTACCAGTAACATTGATAATTAATGACCCGGAGAGGGCCGCAATTTATGACTAATTCACAACACCATGTTTTTATCCTGATGGGCGTATCAGGCAGCGGTAAATCTGCCGTTGCCAACGCTGTTGCCCAACAAATCAATGCCGCGATGCTGGATGGTGACTATCTGCATCCACGCGCCAATATCAACAAAATGGCCGCCGGTAATGCGCTGAATGATGACGACCGTGCTCCGTGGCTAGCGGCGTTGAACGACGCTATTTTTGCCATGCAACGCACCAACGATGTGGCGCTGTTGGTTTGTTCTGCGTTGAAGAAAAGCTATCGAGATCGTCTGCGTCAGGGCAATGCCAATCTGCATTTCATCTATCTACGGGGTGAAAAAGAGATGATCGAAGAGCGCCTGAAACAGCGTAAAGGCCACTTCTTTAAACCGCAGATGCTGGTTTCTCAGTTTGCCACTCTGGAAGAGCCGAGCGCAGACGAACAAGACGTGTATGCCGTGAACATCGATCAGCCGTTGGCTGGCGTAGTGGCAGATACCATTCAATTTATCAACGTGGCAACCGCCCAAGAATAAGTAGGCAGATAATGGATACGTTAACTCTGGTTATCACCGCAGTCGGCTCGGTATTGTTGCTTTTGTTCTTGGTGATGAAGGCGCGTATGCACGCGTTTATCGCCTTGATGTTGGTCTCAATGGGTGCCGGTTTATTCTCCGGTATGCCGTTGGACAAAATTACCGAAACCATGCAAAAAGGCATGGGCGGTACGCTCGGCTTCCTAGCGATTGTGGTGGCTTTGGGTGCGATGTTCGGCAAAATTTTGCATGAAACCGGTGCGTTGGACCAAATCGCCGTTAAGTTGCTGAGAGGCTTTGGTGAAAAACGCGCTCACTACGCGCTGGGGATCGCCGGTCTGGTGTGTGCGTTGCCGTTGTTCTTTGACGTGGCAATCGTACTGTTGATTGGTGTGGCCTTCGCTGTGGCACGCCGCACCGGTGGCAACTTGGTGAAACAGGTTATCCCGCTATTTGCTGGTGTTGCCGCCGCCGCCGCATTTTTGTTGCCGGGGCCAACGCCAATGCTGTTGGCTTCACAAATGAACGCCGATTTTGGTTGGATGATTGTGATCGGTCTGGCGGCGGCTATTCCTGGCATGATTCTGGCTGGCCCGCTGTTCGGTTCTTTCATCAGTAAACACGTGACGTTGGAGCTGCCGAAAGAGATCGACGAGCCGAGCATCGACAAAAGCAAACTGCCTTCATTCGGCTTCAGCTTGACATTGGTGCTGTTCCCGTTGGTATTGGTGGGTCTGAAAACTATCGGCGCACGCTTCACTGAACAAGGTTCTTCCCTGTACCAATGGCTGCAATTTGTTGGTCACCCATTCACCGCGATTTTGATTGCCTGCTTGGTAGCGATCTACGGTTTGGCCATTCGCCGTGGCATGAGCAAAGAGAAAGTGATGGAAGTGTGCTCGGCAGCGATTCAACCCGCAGGGATTATCTTGCTGGTGACCGGTGCGGGCGGCGTGTTCAAACAAGTGCTGGTGGATTCCGGTGTGGGCCCGGCGCTGGGTAACGCGTTGATTGGCGCAGGTTTGCCGATTGCTGTGGCTTGTTTCGTGTTGGCGGCAGCGGTACGTGTGATTCAGGGTTCTGCGACGGTGGCTTGTTTGACCACCGTTGGCTTGGTGATGCCAGTCATCGGCGAGCTGGGTTATACCGGCGCACAAATGGCCGCTCTATCAATCTGTATCGCTGGTGGTTCGATTGTCCTGAGCCACGTGAACGACTCTGGTTTCTGGCTGTTCGGTAAATTTACCGGCGCGACCGAAGCTCAAACGTTGAAAACATGGTCGGTGATGGAAACCATCCTTGGCACCACCGGTGCAATCGTAGGTATGGTCGCTTTCTCATTGATGTAAAAGATATTTTCGGATTACGTAAAGGCACCGCTCGGTGCCTTTGTCGTTTCTATTACTGTCACTACAACTTCATATAAGCTCGAATGCCATCCAGGAACATCTGTGTGGAGAGCATCACCAGAATCAAGCCCATCAATCTTTCTAGCGCGCTAACGCCTTTACTGCCTAACAGCCGTAGGAACAGGTTAGACATCAGCAAAATAGCGGCAGAAATCCCCCAAGCAATCAACAGCGCGGCCACCAGATGCGACATCTGATTTGGGTACTGGTGCGAAAGCAGCATCAGCGCTGCCAAAATCGATGGCCCAGCGACTAGCGGGATCGCCAGCGGCACCAAAAACGGTTCCTCACCGGCAGAAAGCCCGGTGCTGTTGCCTTCCTGCGAAGGGAAAATCATCTTGATAGCGATCAGAAATAGGATGATCCCGCCGGAAATGGAGACCGTCTCGGTGCGCAAATTCAAGAATGCCAAGATCTTCTCCCCAGCGAACAGGAAGATCAGCATCAAAATCAGTGCGATGAGTAACTCACGAATCAACACGATACGGCGTCGACGTGGCTCTAGGTGTTTCAGCACCGACATAAAAATCGGCAGGTTGCCGAGTGGATCCATGATAAGAAACAGCAACACCGTTGCCGAAATCATCTCTGTCATTGTTACCTCAGAATCTAGAAAACTATCAGGTCATAAGAAGGATTGCTGATAAACGCCGTCCTATCGAATAAATTCACTTTGCGGCTGTGCTGACATTTTGTATGGTGTAAATATTGCACACAACTTAATAGCCCTTTCCAAGGCAGGACACAGTCATTATGAAAAACGTTGGTTTTATCGGTTGGCGCGGTATGGTCGGCTCTGTGCTCATGCAACGCATGACAGAAGAGCGCGATTTTGACGCCATTCGCCCGGTCTTTTTCTCTACTTCACAGCATGGTGATGCCGCACCTGCTTTCGGCGGTCAGTCACAAGGTACGTTGCAAGATGCCTACGACGTTGACGCACTGTGCGCGCTCGACATCATTATTACCTGTCAGGGCGGCGATTATACCAACGAAATCTATCCAAAGCTGCGTGAAAGCGGCTGGCAAGGCTATTGGATCGACGCAGCATCATCTCTGCGAATGAAAGATGACGCTATTATCATTCTGGACCCGGTAAACCACGGAGTTATCCGGCAAGGTCTGGATCAAGACATTAAAACTTTTGTCGGTGGTAACTGCACCGTGAGTCTAATGTTGATGTCGCTGGGCGGTCTGTTCGCTAACGATTTGGTGGAGTGGGCATCGGTCGCCACTTATCAGGCGGCTTCTGGTGGCGGTGCGCGTCATATGCGTGAATTATTGACCCAAATGGGTATGTTGCACGCGGATGTGGCGAAAGAGCTGCAAAACCCAGCCTCGGCGATTCTGGATATCGAGCGTAAGGTCACAGAAGCGACTCGCTCCGGTAAACTGCCTACCGATAACTTCGGTGTGCCATTGGCTGGGAGCTTGATCCCGTGGATCGACAAGCAACTCGACAACGGTCAAAGCCGTGAAGAGTGGAAAGGGCAGGCAGAAACTAACAAGATCCTCAGCACGAATAAGGTGATCCCAGTGGATGGCCTGTGTGTTCGCGTCGGGGCTCTGCGTTGCCACAGCCAGGCGTTTACGCTGAAACTGAAAAAAGACATCTCGCTGCCAGAGATCGAGCAAATGCTAGCAACGCATAACGATTGGGTGCGGGTGATCCCGAACGATCGTGAATTGACAATGCGTGAACTGACGCCAGCCGCCGTGACTGGTACGCTAAACACGCCAGTGGGTCGTTTGCGTAAACTGAACATGGGGCCGGAATACTTGTCTGCGTTCACCGTTGGTGATCAACTGTTGTGGGGTGCTGCTGAACCGTTGCGCCGTATGCTGCGCATCCTGTTGTAAGCCGTTTCTCAAATATTGAGGGGCTGGTTTTCATCGGCCCCTAAAAGCCGTATTTTATCTTTTCGTCACAATTTTTTCTTTTCACTACAGTTTTTTCTTTTCACTACAACGGATTGGGAGGTGCATGGATGACACTAAATTACCCACAACTCGCATTTCTCCTTATTGACAACAGCGCCAAGACGCTGGTCACTCATTTCTTTCAGCAGAAAGTTTTCCGTTCGCATACATGCAACATGCAGTGGTTATTCTTAGCAATTTGAACACCCGTTTTTGACCACTGATGTCAGCATCACCAAGAAAATAAACAAAAAGAGCGAAACTCAGGTCGTGGAATAGTCGGATTGACTAATAACCGACCGCAATCACGCTTTCAAAAGCGAATGGATTGCATGATGGCTATACGGCTAGTGATTGAGCAGATCCTAGCCCTTAAAAATCATGCTCTTAATAAGGGAGATTGCTATGCCTGTACTTCCCGATCGTGACGTGATTAATCAAATCATTACTGGCCATTATGCCGATCCTTTTTCGCTACTCGGTATGCATGTGACCGAGGATGGTCTACAAGTGTGCGCCTTGTTGCCGGATGCTAGCGAAGTCTGGTTGCTGGAAGAACAAACCGGTCGCCGTCTGGTACCACTGAATTGCGACGATGACCGGGGTTTCTTTAGCGCTATAGTGCCGAAACGTAAAACTCCTTTCCGCTATCAACTCCAGGTTAACTGGGGCGAACATCAACAGATTATTGAAGATCCCTACCGTTTCGGTACTTTGCTGCAAGACATCGACAGTTGGCTGCTGGCCGAAGGCACTCACTTACGTCCTTATGAACGTTTGGGCGCACACCTGAGCACGCTGGATAACGTCGACGGCGTCAGTTTTGCCGTGTGGGCACCCAACGCGCAGCGTGTTTCGGTGGTGGGGGAGTTCAACTTCTGGGATGGTCGTCGCCATCCGATGCGTTTGCGTAAAGAAAATGGTATTTGGGAACTGTTCCTGCCGGGCGTGAAAGTGGGGCAGTTGTACAAGTACGAGATCATTGATTGTTACGGCAATAAGCAACTGAAAGCCGATCCTTATGCCTTCGAGGCGCAGATGCGGCCTGAAACCGCATCAAAGGTCGCCCCATTACCCGAAGTGGTGTACAACGCGCCGGAACGCCAGCGCGCTAACGGTTTTGACCGACCGATCTCGATTTATGAAGTGCATTTAGGATCGTGGCGACGCCATACCGAGAACAATTTCTGGCTGAGTTATCAGGAGCTGGCGGAGCAACTGGTCGCCTATGTCAAAGATATGGGCTTTACCCATCTCGAACTGTTGCCGATTAATGAACACCCATACGACGGTAGTTGGGGTTATCAACCACTGGGGATGTACGCCCCGACCCGGCGCTTCGGTACTCCCGCAGAGTTCAAAGCCTTTGTCGGTGCCGCTCATGAAGCCGGGATCAACGTCATTCTCGATTGGGTGCCGGGGCATTTCCCGAGTGATACCCACGGATTGGCGGATTTCGACGGCACGGCGCTGTATGAATATGCCGACCCGCGCGAAGGTTTCCATCAGGACTGGAACACGCTGATCTACAACTATGGTCGCCTCGAAGTGCGCAACTATCTGGCGGGTAACGCGTTTTACTGGCTGGAGCGTTTTGGCATTGATGGTCTGCGAGTGGATGCGGTGGCCTCGATGATCTACCGTGATTATAGCCGCGCTGAAGGTGAATGGGTGCCTAACTACTATGGCGGCAATGAGAATCTGGAAGCGATCTCTTTCCTGCGCTACACCAACCAGACTATCGGCAAAGAACGTCAAGGTGCGGTCACGCTAGCGGAGGAATCCACCGATTATCCGGGCGTTACCTTGCCGCCGGAAGATAACGGTTTAGGCTTCCACTACAAATGGAATCTGGGGTGGATGCACGACACATTGAGTTATATGCAGCTCGATCCGATCCACCGTAAATATCATCACAACAAGCTGACTTTCGGCATGTTGTACAACTATACCGAAAACTTCGTGCTGCCGATTTCGCATGACGAAGTGGTACACGGCAAACGCTCAGTGCTGGATCGCATGCCGGGTGATGCTTGGCAGAAATTTGCCAACCTGCGTGCCTATTACGGCTTTATGTGGGTGCATCCCGGTAAAAAACTGTTGTTTATGGGCTGCGAGTTTGCCCAAGGGCGTGAGTGGAATTTCGATAGCAGTCTGGATTGGCACTTGCTGGAAGGGGCTGATAACTGGCACCACGGTGTTCAGCGGCTGGTGCGCGATCTCAACCATTGCTATCAGCAACAGGCTCCATTGTATGAGCGCGATTATCGCCCCGATGGCTTCGAATGGCTGGTGGTAGACGATGCCGAGAACTCGGTTTACGCCTTCGCCCGTTATGATTCGCAAGGCAATGAGCTGATTGCGGTCAGCAACTTCACCCCGGTGCCACGTCATGACTACCGCATTGGCGTTTCGCGTGCGGGTTCCTATCGCGAAATCCTCAATACCGATTCGCATCATTATCACGGCAGTAACGCCGGTAATCAGGGCAATGTGGTGTCAGAAGTGGTAGGTAGCCACGGGCGTGAGCATTCCATCAGTATCACCGTGCCGCCGTTGGCAACTATCTACTTGCTACGGGAGGTGCCATGACGCGGTTAGAACCGGGTTTCTCCGCGCCTTTCGGGGCTTCTTATGATGGGAAGGGCATCAACTTTACTCTGTTCTCTGCCCATGCCACTCAGGTTGAGCTGTGCTTGTTTGATGAAAAAGGCACAGAAACTCGCCTAGCGTTGCCTGCGCGCAGCGGCGATGTTTGGCACGGCTATCTGCCAGCAGGCAAGCCGGGGCAGCGCTATGCTTATAGAGTGCATGGTGCGTTCGATGCGCAACAAGGGCATCGTTTTAACCCGAATAAACTGCTGTTAGACCCCGCAGCTAGAGCCGTCGAAGGGCCAGTGATGGATGCGCCGCAACTGCATGGCGGTTTTGATTCTGCCGATCCGCAAGACAGCGCAGCGCAGATGCCGAAATGCATCGTGATCGACGAGCCTTACGACTGGCAGGACGACCGTGCTCCTGCCACGCCGTGGGGAAAAACGGTGGTTTATGAAGCCCATGTCCGTGGCTTGACGTTGCAACACCCTGATATTCCAAAAGAGTTACGCGGCAGTTTTGCCGCTCTCGGCCACCCAGTGATGCTGGCCTATTTTAAACGCTTAGGCATTACCGCACTGGAGTTGTTGCCGATCCAGCAACATACCACCGAGCCGCGCTTGCAACGTCTCGGCCTGAGTAACTACTGGGGCTACAACGTGTTGGCCCCTTACGCGCTGGATAACCGCTACGGCAGCCAGCGCAAGGGCATGACGCCATTGCGTGAATTCAGGGATGCGGTTAAGGCGCTGCACGGTGCTGGCATTGAAGTGATCCTCGACGTGGTGTTCAACCACAGTGCTGAATTGGACGTTGAAGGGCCGACGCTCTCGCTGCGCGGTATCGATAACGCCAGCTATTACTGGCTAAACCCCGGCGGCGAATATGACAACCTGACCGGTTGCGGCAATACGTTGCGACTGGATCAACCACAGGGTGTGGCGTGGGTGATGGATTGCCTGCGCTTTTGGGTTCGCGAATGTCATGTCGATGGTTTCCGTTTTGATCTCGGCAGCGTACTCGGACGCACTCCGGCGTTCGCTCGTGATGCGCCGCTGTTCCAAGCCATGCTGGCCGACGACACCCTTTCGCGTTGCAAACTGATTGCCGAACCCTGGGACATCGGCCCCGGCGGCTATCAGGTTGGGGCATTCCCTGGGCGCTTTGCCGAGTGGAACGATCATTATCGCGACGATATACGCCGCTTCTGGTTGCAGGGCGATTTGTCTCTCGGGCAGTTTGCCCGTCGTTTTGCTGCTTCGAGCGATCTGTTCAACCAGCGTGGGCGCGCACCTTACACCAGCATCAACATGCTGACTGCCCATGACGGTTTTACCTTGCAGGACGTAGTGAGTTTTAACCAAAAACACAACCAACAAAACGGTGAAGATAACCGTGACGGGAGCGAACGTAACTTTAGCAATAACCACGGTGTTGAAGGGCTGAATGTAGACGATGACATCGCACAACGTCGCAAAGTCAGCCAACGAGCCTTGCTCGCAACACTGCTGCTATCTCAAGGAACACCGATGTTGCTGGCCGGTGACGAGCATGGACATAGCCAGCAAGGGAACAACAATGCCTATTGTCAGGATAACGCCATCACCTGGCTCGACTGGAGCCAAGCGGATGACGCACTCACTTCATACACCGCCGCGCTGATCCAATTGCGCCAGCAGATCCCCGCCCTACAGCAAGATTGCTGGTGGCAAGAAGGTGATGGCAGCGTGCAGTGGCTGAATGCACAGGGGCAACCGCTCAGTGCACAGCAGTGGGAGCAGGGCGAGCTGCAATTGCAGGCTCGTCTGTCACAACATTGGTTGGTGTTGATTAACGCCAGCCAGCACGCCGTTGAGATGACGTTACCCGCAGGCGATTGGCAAATTGTTGCTCCATTTATTCAGGAAGAGCCGCAGACGGCTTTACCCGTCTGGCACCAAGCGGCGCATTCACTCTGCGTGCTGGTATATAAATAAAAGAAAAGGAGTCAGTTATGGTTAGGTTTGAAGATAAAGACCCCCTGATGTTAGCGCGCCAACTGCCACTTAAATCCGTTGCCCTGATCTTGGCAGGCGGTCGTGGTTCGCGCCTGAAAGATTTGACCTCAGTGCGTGCCAAGCCGGCCGTTCACTTTGGTGGTAAGTACCGCATTATCGATTTTGCCATGTCGAATTGCCTGAACTCGGGGATCCGTCGTATCGGCGTGATCACGCAATACCAATCCCACTCGTTGGTGCAGCATATCCAGCGTGGGTGGTCATTCCTCAACGAGGAAATGAACGAGTTTGTTGATCTGTTGCCTGCACAACAACGTCTGAGCACCGATCATTGGTATAAGGGGACGGCGGATGCGGTATTCCAAAACCTAGATATCATCCGCCGCTATGAAGCGGAATATGTGGTGATCTTGGCGGGTGACCATATCTACAAGATGGACTACTCGCGTATGTTGCTCGACCACGTGGAAAAGGGCGCAGAATGTACCGTCGCCTGTATTCCGGTGCCGCGCAGCGAGGCGAGCGAGTTCGGTGTGATGAAGGTGGACGATAACAACTGCATTCTGGAGTTCTTGGAAAAGCCAGCCGATCCCCCTGCCATGCCGGGTAATGATGATATGTCGTTGGCGAGCATGGGGATTTATATCTTCAATGCTAACTATCTGTTCGAGCTGTTGGGTGAAGATATGTCGACACCGGGCTCTAGCCATGATTTCGGTAAAGATCTGATCCCGAAAATCACCGCACGGGGCGAGGCATTTGCCCATCCGTTCAATATGTCCTGTGTGACCTCCGATCATGAGTCGCCGCCATACTGGCGTGACGTTGGGACGTTGGAAGCTTACTGGCGTGCTAACTTGGATCTGGCATCGGTAACGCCGGAACTGGATATGTACGATCGCGCTTGGCCAATCCGTACTCATATGGAGCCGTTGGCTCCGGCTAAGTTTGTGCAAGATCGCTCCGGTAGCCATGGAATGACCATGAACTCGCTGGTGTCCGGCGGTTGTATCGTCTCCGGCTCGGTGGTGGTGCATTCCGTGTTGTTCTCCCGCGTGCGAGTGAACTCGTTCTGTACCATTGATTCCTCCGTATTACTGCCTGACGTGAACGTAGGGCGCTCCTGCCGCCTGCGACGCTGCATTATCGATCGTGCCTGTCATATCCCGGAAGGGATGGTGATCGGTGAGAACGCGGACGAAGACAGCAAGCGTTTTTACCGCTCTGAAGAGGGCATCGTGTTGGTAACGCGCGAAATGCTGGCCAAACTGAAGTGAGAACCCTGGGTGCGGTGCGCCGTACCCTTACATTTTCTCAAGTATGACGGGAAGGGATGACAATGCAGGTTTTACACGTATGTTCCGAGCTGTTCCCGCTGTTGAAAACAGGCGGTCTGGCAGACGTGGTCGGTGCATTACCGACGGCACAAATTGCTGAAGGCGCAGAAGTGCGGGTGTTGATCCCCGCGTTCCCCGATATCGTTAAAGGGATACCGGACAGCGTGCTGGTGGCGGAGATAGACTCCTTCGCCGGGCGAGTGGCACTGCGCTATGGTCAATATCATGGCGTCGGCATCTATCTGATCGACGCGCCTTGGCTCTATGACCGGCCGGGCAGCCCGTATCACGACGAAGCCATGTATGCCTACTCTGATAACCATCGCCGTTTTGGCCTGTTGGGCTGGATGGCGTGTGAGTTGGCGAAAGGGCTGGATAATTATTGGCGACCCCAAGTGGTACATGCCCACGATTGGCATGCCGGCTTAGCCTGCGCTTATTTGGCGGCAAATGGTCATCCGGCGCGGTCGGTGTTCACCGTACACAATCTGGCGTATCCGGGGCTATTTTCTGCTCACCATGTGCCTGAGCTCTGGCTACCGCCTTGGGTGTACAACATCTACGGCTTGGAGTTCCATGGTCAGATGTCCTTCCTGAAAGCCGGTTTGTTCTATGCTGATCACATCACTGCCGTGAGCCCAACTTATGCTCGTGAGATAACCTCACGGGAGTTCGGCTACGGCATGGAAGGGCTGTTGCAAGAGCGCGCGCAGCAAGGGCGGTTGAGCGGCATTCTTAACGGTGTGGATGACCAGATTTGGAATCCGGCATTGGATACGCATCTGACTGCGCGTTACGACGCCGAGACGTTGAAAGAAAAAACTAAGAACAAACTGCATCTGCAAAAATCGATGGGTTTGAAAGTGGACGAGTCAGCGCCGCTGTTCGCAGTAGTCAGCCGCTTGACTAGTCAAAAAGGATTGGATTTGGTGCTAGAGGCGTTACCTGCGTTGTTGGCGCAAGGTGGGCAATTGGCGCTGTTGGGAGCCGGAGATGCGGTATTGCAGCAGGCATTTTTGGCTGCTGCGGCTCAGTACCCGGAGCAGGTTGGCGTACAGATCGGCTATCACGAAGCATTCTCCCACCGCATTATTGGTGGAGCGGATGTGATCATGGTGCCGAGTCGCTTTGAACCCTGCGGTTTAACGCAGCTTTACGGTTTGAAATATGGAACGCTGCCGCTGGTGCGTCGCACCGGTGGATTGGCGGATACGGTGGTGGATTGCGCGCTGGAGAATCTGGCCGACAACACCGCTAGCGGATTTGTGTTTGATGATTGTGACGCTATCGCGCTGGGCAAAGCCATTCGCCGAGCCATGGTGCTATGGAGCCGGCCGAAGGAGTGGCGTCACGTACAAAGCCATGCCATGGGCATCGACTTTGGCTGGCAGGTTGCGGCTAAAGACTATCTATCGCTTTATCAACGCTTAATGTCACGCAATTAGGACTGACTTTTTATGACTTCACCGTTTAGCTACACCTCACCCACGGTCAGCGCGGAAGCGTTGAAACACTCTATCGCCTATAAGTTGATGTTTATTGTCGGTAAAGATCCGGCGATTGCCACCAAGCACGACTGGCTGAATGCCGTCCTGTTTGCGGTGCGCGACCGAATGGTCGAGCGTTGGCTACGTTCCAATCGTGCCCAACTCTCTCAAGATGTTCGGCAGGTTTATTACCTGTCAATGGAGTTTCTGATCGGGCGTACCTTGTCCAACGCCTTGTTGTCGATGGGTATTTATCAAGATATTGACGATGCGTTGAACGACATGGGGTTGGATCTCAGCGAACTGTTGGAAGAAGAGAATGACCCAGGCTTGGGTAATGGCGGATTAGGGCGTTTGGCGGCTTGCTTCCTTGACTCTTTAGCGACGCTGGCGCTGCCGGGACGCGGTTACGGCATCCGTTATGATTACGGCATGTTCAAACAGAACATAATTAACGGTCAGCAGATGGAATCGCCAGATTACTGGTTGGAATACGGCAACCCGTGGGAGTTCCCGCGCCACAATACCCGCTATAAAGTACGTTTCGGCGGACGTGTGCAGCAAGAAGGCAGCAAATCGCGCTGGGTGGAAACCGAAGAAGTGTTGGCGATTGCTTACGATCAGGTGATCCCTGGTTTTGATACCGATGCCACCAACACCTTGCGCCTATGGAGTGCGCAGGCCAGTAATGAAATCAATTTGGGTAAATTTAACCAAGGTGATTACTTTGCGGCGGTGGAAGATAAAAACCACTCAGAAAACGTGTCGCGCGTATTGTACCCGGATGATTCCACCTCTTCTGGCCGTGAACTGCGTCTGCGTCAAGAGTATTTCTTGGTATCGGCCACGGTGCAGGACATCCTCAACCGCCATTGGTTGATGCATAAAACCTTCGACAATTTGGCAGACAAAATCGCCATTCACCTGAATGATACTCACCCGGTGTTATCCATCCCGGAACTGATGCATGTGTTGATCGACGATCACAAATTCAGTTGGCTGGATGCTTGGGCGGTGGTGGAAAAAGTATTCTCTTACACCAACCACACCTTAATGAGTGAAGCGCTGGAAACTTGGCCGGTGGATATGATTGGCCGCATCTTGCCGCGTCACTTGCAGCTGATTTTCGATATTAACGACCACTTCCTCAAACATGTTCAGAGCGTGGTGCCGGGTGATAACGATTTGCTGTCGCGTGTTTCGATCATTGATGAAACTAATGGCCGCAAAGTGCGCATGGCGTGGCTGGCAGTGATCGCGAGTCACAAGGTCAATGGCGTTTCTGCCTTGCACTCTGAGCTGATGGTGCAATCGCTGTTTGCTGACTTTGCCCGCATTTACCCTGATCGTTTCTGTAATAAAACCAACGGTGTCACACCACGTCGCTGGTTGGGGTTGGCGAACCGGCCGTTGTCCAAGGTGCTGGATGAGGCGATTGGTCAAACTTGGCGAACCGATCTCAGCCAACTGGGTGAACTGAAAGCGAATGTGGATTATCCGAGCTTCTTGGAAGCGCTGAAAGAGGCCAAGTTAGCGAACAAGAAGCGTTTGGCGGATTACATTGCGCAGAAACTGAATGTGGTGGTGAATCCAGAAGCGATGTTTGATGTGCAGATCAAACGTATCCACGAATACAAACGCCAGTTGCTCAACGTGTTGCATGTGATCACGCGTTACAACCGCTTGTTGCAAGATCCTGATGCCAAGGTGGTGCCTCGCGTGGTGATCTTCGCGGGTAAAGCCGCCTCCGCTTATTATGCGGCGAAACAGATCATCCGCTTGATCAACGACGTTGCTAAGGTGATCAACAACGATCCACGTGCGCACGATCGTCTGAAAGTAGTGTTTATTCCGAACTACAGCGTGAGTTTGGCGCAGATGATCATTCCGGCGGCGGATCTTTCCGAGCAGATCTCACTGGCGGGTACCGAAGCTTCTGGCACCAGTAACATGAAGTTTGCCCTCAACGGCGCGCTGACCATCGGTACGCTGGATGGCGCTAACGTCGAAATGCTGGAGCATGTGGGCGAGGAGAATATCTTTATCTTCGGTAACACCGCCGATCAGGTCGAGGAATTGCGCCGGAATGGCTACAACGCGCATCAGTTCTACGAGCAGGACCCTGAATTGCATCAGGCGTTGACGCAGATTGCTACCGGTGCATTTAGCCCGGAAGAGCCAAAACGTTATAGTAACCTGTTCGATTCACTGGTGAATCTGGGCGATCACTATCAGTTACTGGCGGATTACCGTAGCTATGTGGATACCCAAGATAAGGTAGATGCGTTGTATCAGGATCAGGACGATTGGACGCGCCGTGCGGCACTGAATATCGCCAACATGGGCTATTTCTCTTCAGATCGTACTATCAAAGAGTACGCAGATGAGATTTGGAACATCAAGCCTATTAATCTGTAGTTGTCAGACAAGTATGAGTGTGCCAATTGGCACACTCATACTATCTACTATTGGATCGGGTAAAAAATTTTGTAAATTTGTTGATAGCGGTACTGACCAATCGTTAATATTGTATGACTCAGTCATACATGCAAGGGTAAATATATGGCACGTGTTACTAGCGTCACTCTCGGTGAGCACTTCAACGGATTTGTTGGGGATATGATTCAGTCAGGCCGTTATGGCAATACATCCGAGGTATTACGGGATGCATTGCGCCTGCTGGAGGCTCGTGAACAACGTATTGCGAATGTGCGTCAAACGGTTCTGTCTGGTTTTCATTCCCCAGTCAGTGAAAATAGCATGGATGATATTTTCGCCAGGGCGGCGAAGGATTTAAATGTGTAAGATTTCTGAACTGGCAGAGGAAGATATTTATCTGATTGCGAGGTATACCATCCAGCAGTTTGGAGTGGTTCAGGCAAAGCACTATCATGCCGAAATAACCAGAATGTTCGAGCTGCTGGATAGTTCTCCATGCATAGGAAGGGAGTGTGATTGGGTGTGCGATGGCATGTACCGTTTTGAGTTTGGCAAGCACACTATCTATTATATGCCACAGGGCGCTGATATTTTTATCGCACGTATACTTCATCAGTCGATGGATATTGAGGCTCAAGACTTCCCGGAATAAGAAATCCTGAGCTCGATATATCGTGAGGAATGCGGTAGTTAACTTGCCAGCGACAGCGTTTTCGGTTTCGCGTGTTCTGCCAACCAAGCTTTCACTTTCGACTGTTGTGCTTCATCCAACCACATACCCAGCTTGGTGCGACGCCAGATGGCATCGTCCAGTTCGACCACCCACTCTTTCTCTACCAGATAGCGCAGTTCGGCTTCATACAGGTGATGACCGAAGTGTTCACCCAGATCGGCCACACTGTTAGCACCTGCCAGAATCAGTTCGCTGTGGCTACCGTAGGTGCGTGCATAGCGTTGTGCCAAGGCTTCCGGCATCCAGTTGTGCTGGTGGCGTAGTTTAACCGCATAAGCGTCGCGATCGCCGCCGATGTCACCGCCGGGTAATGAGCCATTTTTGGTCCATGCAGGGCCGATACCTGGGTAGTAGCGCACCAGTTTTTCCATCGCATGTTCAGCCAGTTTGCGGTAGGTGGTCAGTTTGCCGCCGAATACCGACAGTAACGGCGCTTGACCTTGTTCGTCATGCACATCCAAGGTGTAATCACGCGTCACCGCTTGCGGTGAATCAGATTCGTCATCGCACAGTGGGCGAACACCGGAGTAAGTCCAAACGATATCGTCACGACTCAGTTGCTGTTTGAAGTGGTCGTTATACACTTTCAACAAGTAGTTGATTTCGTTATCGTCGATCTTCACGTCTTTCGGATCGCCATGGTATTCCACGTCGGTGGTGCCGATGATTGAGAATTCATCCATCCACGGAATAACGAACACGATGCGGTGATCTTCGTTCTGTAAAATGTACGACTGTGGTTGGTCATGCACGCGTGGAACCACGATATGGCTGCCTTTGATCAGGCGGATGCCATAAGGCGATTTCAGTTTCAGGCCATCGTCGAAGAACTGTTTCACCCACGGGCCGGTGGCGTTGACCAAGCCTTTAGCGCGCCAAGTGAAGGTTTTGCCGCTGTTAAGATCGGTCGCTTCGACCATCCACAGGCCATTTTCACGCCATGCGCGGGTCACTTTGGTGCGTGTACGCACCTCGCCACCGCGCTCGACCACTTCTTGCGCGTTCAGTACCACGAGGCGCGCATCGTCGACCCAGCAGTCAGAATATTCGAAACCGCGCGTCAGCGAAGGCTTCAATACCGACTCTGGTCCAAAGCGCAAACCTTTACTGCTCGGCAGGCTAGTGCGTTTACCCAAGTGATCGTACAGGAACAGGCCAGTGCGAATCATCCAAGCCGGACGCAGGTGCGGCTGGTGCGGCAAGCGGAAACGCATTGGGAAAGCGATGTGCGGTGCCAGCTTCAGCAGCACTTCACGCTCTGCCAGCGCCTCGCTCACCAAGCGAAATTCGTAGTGTTCCAAGTAGCGCAGGCCACCGTGGATCAATTTAGAACTGGCGGAAGACGTAGCACAGGCCAAGTCTTGCGCTTCCAGCATTAGCACGGATAATCCGCGACCGGCCGCATCCGCCGCGATGCCAGCACCGTTGATGCCGCCACCGATAACGATCAAGTCTTTGGTTTCCACGTAAACTTCCTCCAGATGTTCGAAATAGCTCTTTCATGTTCGTTTTCGCTCATGATTGTAATCAAAAACCAACAAACAAGCCAAGAGTTAACCAAACAAAAACATTCTTGCGTGATAGAGGTAACAGTTTGGCGATAGTAGGTATACAAATAGGAGGGGTATTGTCATGCGGCTGATAGCGTGAATCGGTTGACGTGAGGCGGGGGATCGCTAATGAAAATCCCCCTATTGAATGCTTATCTGCTCAACACTTGGTATTAAAATCCACTACCGCCGTTGTCTTAAACATGAATAACCGGTAATCACAGCTTTGTGAGATGTAGTCTTTCGGTTGGTAATTACGCATTTCTTTCGTCGGCACTATTACAGGCAATCCTTTGTTTCTACTCATGAAAAAGTATGCAATGGTGTATTTTGTAACGGTGGGACTGATCGCGCTAATCAGTGGAAAAACCTTACGGGAGTTCTCGGTTTCAGGAAATACCTGAATCATGTTGATAAGAGCGATATTTTTCACTGTCTGTGTACGGGCGACATCGGCCTTAATCATCCACATCACGGATGACAGATAATTTTGTTCTTTTATTATCGTGTTGAAAATTGCCACCATTGTTACAGATGCGTACAACAAGCTGACGATAAAACCGCTAAAGCACAGAGAGTGTAACCAGCGTGGGGTGACAGAAAATATCACCAACATAGAAAAGAGAGTGAAAGCACTGAAGGCGGGCATTGCTCTGGGAGCCACCAAAGGAACGTTCAAAAACAAGGATACTCCAAGGATCATCAGTATGACGAGTATTGGAGAAAGCAGACAGAAGACGGCAGCGGGAACACGATAAGGCCGTGCTTTATCCCTGAGCAACTCACTGGCTTGGTAGATGATGCACAGCAGTGTCAGGAGTGCTGGCAGTAGGATAAAAATCATTCTCCATCCAGGAAAGGCAAGCTGTAGGAGATTAAAAAAGTTTAGTAGGGCACTCGGTATGGATGCAATGAAGAGGCTGCCGGAGGTAACCAATTGGCTTTGCATCGAGCTATAGGGGTCAGCTATTGATGCGGGAGCAATAAAGAATTTGTATATCAGTATGGCAGGCACAACCGAACAGGCCTTCACTAGCATGAGGCGTAAAAAGGGTTGTTTCCGGCAAATAAGACAGTAGCCGATAATAATGACACAAGACAGATAGAGATTGATGGAAATCTGATACAGCATCAACATACATAAAAGCAGGATTGCTGTAACAGAGATATTTTTTAATGAGCTAGATGAATTAAATATGGCAGCCAGCATGGCCAGAGAAAATGCGATGAGGATGCTAGCGGAATCCCAGATATAAAGCATCGGCTGCACAAAGAAGGGATTGGCTACTATGCCTAGCGACAAAAGTGCAACTTGCATGGGTGGTAGGTTAGTTTGCAGCTTAGCAACAAATAGGACGGCAGAGAAACTCAGGGCGGTAAGCCCTAACAGCAAGGGAACAGGTGAAATATCATTTATTGTGGTGCTAAATGTGAGAAGGTACTGCAATGCGGTAGTTAACGGGCGCCCGTTTGAAGTCCAGACGCTGCTGTTCCCAGTGTAAAGCCGAAAGAAATCGTCAGTGTAGTAGACCTTGTTACTCCAGAGTGGGGTACTGACAAAGAGAGTAAACGCCAGTGTAAAAAGAAATAACTTCCATAGCTGAGACCTGTCAACGTGCGTAAACCACGTCTCTGGTGTCGCATTAGAATAAAAAATATTTTTCATTATCATCTGTCCCTATATTAATAATATCAAGTAAAATACTTCCAATAATATATCTTGGATTTTTTTATTTAACCCAGCACAGCTAAAATTCTCACCGAGAACAATATTCCCCATGTCATCTTTGAAATAACAATCAAAAATACATAAAGTAAAGGTGGTTATTAGTGACCGTATATTCATTATTGATAAGGCTAACGTTACGGATTTTTTAAAAGGTAGGAGTATTTAATTTTTTCATTAAATACAGGTATAGCAATAGGTAAAATCACGATACTTTATTCCTGAATACGAGTAACCTAGAATAAATGTAGTCGTATACAAGTTTTTTGCACTTTTTCGTAGGTAAAAGAGTGGTCGATAAATGAGAGGGTTATCGACCAGCCAGAAACTCAACACAATTCCAATTACACCTAATGGGTAAAAACCGCTAATAAGGTTAAACCTTCTCTATCGTGGCAGGGATGCCCTGCCGCACCGACGCACCTGTCACCCAATCCAACCAAGTATTCGGCACCGTGCGAGTAGGATCACTAAACCCCAAATCATTCAAATTTATCCCCGAAGCAATCTGCGCATCCATCGCCATCGGTTCGCCGTCCAGATAATGCTGACTCGCTCCCATCTCGCGATGCCCATAACCGTGTTCAATGGCGAGCACGCCGGGCATTACGCCAGTCAGTAGGCTGATCTGTGCGATCTCGCTGCCGCCGGGTGTGGTGATCCGTACTCGGTCGCCGTGTTGAATGCCAAAGCGTTGGCCATCTTTGGGATTAAGCGCCACCAGATTGACCGGTTTGACATGATGCAAACGTGAGATCATCGTCGTCGAGCTGCTCATCAGGTTAGACTTAAATGACATCAGTTTTAGCGGCCACTTTTCTTTGGTATAGAGTTCTTCAATTGCTCGACCATCCGACAGCCGTGCCGGATAGCAGGTTGGGCAGCCGCTGAACCGTTCGCCGGTAATGGCATGGCGATGTTTGGCGACATCAGCGTTCCAAATCTGTAATGGTTTTTCCCAACGATTACCCACGCGTTCTCCTTCTCGCCCGGAGGCGTGACTGGCAAACCGGCCACCACGGCTATAGATAAATGCCACGCGCTCGACTTCATCGGGTTGCAGCGTGTCTTTTATTATCGGAAGAAGTCGGTCTACCCCGGTGAGCAATAAATCCTCGGCATTCGCCGTTGGGACGGGAGCTTTGCCGGTAAAGGCGATATTGGCGGCGACACGCAAGTAATAATCTTCGGCACAGTTGAGTGGGTGCCTATTCCCCTGCGTATCCGCAATGGCTTGTTCACCGAAACCGGGGAGCTCCATCCGTTTGGCGACGGCAATACAGAATGCTTCCATCGAAACCGGCTGGCCTTGCGCAGTTTTGGCGGTCGCTGGCGTGACTATCGGCCAGCGTGCCGTGGTGGTTTTACTGGCTACGCCAGCCCAAGGCGTGCTGAAGCCCCAACTTTCAAAGTTATGGGTGTCTGGAATGAGGTAATCCGCCAGCGCGGTGGTCTCATTGATAAACGCATCAATGGCAATAAACAGCGGCAACTGAGCGGGATCTTTAAGTTGTTTCTCGACTGCGCCACGTAATCCCGCGACGCCATAAAGCGGGTTAGTCATATTCGAGATCCACGCTTTCAACGGGTACGGATAACCATTCAGCGCAGAAGCCAAGGTTTCAGTCAGTTGACCGGCAACAAAGGGATACCACGGCGCTTTGGCTGGCCACGGTGACTGACCTGCCGCGACTTTTTCACGATATTCATCTGAGGTTTCATAGGCGGCTTTGCTGCGCGCGAGATTTAACCCCTTAGGTTTCACCATGCCGGGGAAGCTCACCAAGTTATAGCGTGGCTCTTCGGTAATACCGTTAAATTTCCCGCCACCGACAAAGACACCCCCTTGCAGACTGAGATTACCGATCAAGACGTTCAGCATCATGACTGCCCAGGTATTATAAAAACCGTTACCTGCCATCATGCCGCCATGAGCGATCACCGCCGCTTTACGTCCATGATTAGTAAAAGTTTTTGCCAGTGCGGTAATTTGCTCCACCGGCACGCCGCATTGTTGGCTGTATTCCTCCAACGACATTTTTTCTGCGGCGTCTTTCAGGCATTGGAAGCTGCTTTTTACCATCACTTGACTGCCGTCTTGCCGCGTTATCGAGCGGCTGACCAATAATTCCGCGTTATCACAGGCATTTGCCGGAACCAGCTCACCGGTTTTATCGAGCACCAGCGGCACGTCGTTCTCGTCTTTTAGGTGCTGACCCGCCAGTGGGTGATCGTCGTTGGTGATCACTAAATGAGTGGCATTGCTCCAACTTTTTTCACCCGCGCGTTGCATTGCGGCTTCACTCGGCATGGAGAGATACGCCGCGTTATGACGCTGATTGTCGATAATCCAGCGGATCATCGCCATCGCTAGCGCCGAATCACTGCCCGGCAACACCGGTATCCAGTGACCATGATCATCCGCCAGTACGGTGGTGAGTGGTAGCGCTGGCGCGACGACGGCGTAGCGGAATTCAGAACGCAATCTGGCGCTGGCAAGCTGTCTGGCCTGACGCTTAAACGGGTTGCCGGACTGCGCTGGAGAGGTACCCATAAATAGCGCGAACTCCACGTGCTCCCAGTCGGGTTTTACGTGCGCGTTTTTGTCCAGGTCATTCATCAACGCGCCAGAGCCCGCGCGGTAGGCCAGCCCGCAGTAAGCTCCGTGAGCGCCGAAGTTTTTACTGCCGAAACTGTTTTGTGCGAAGCGACGGATAAAGCTGTCGCGCCCATCGTCACCGGCGTTAGTGACTAACAGTTGATTCGCTTTCGGCCCTAAACCGGGATGTTGTGGGTCGATAGGTGTGTTGAGATCGCGTATTGCCCGTAACCCGTCGACATGTCCTTCGCCAAACAAATTGCCGCCTTCGACTACTTCGGTAATCAGTTGTTCAAAACTGATGCGCTGCCATTTTCCTTCGCCACGTTTCCCGACGCGCTTCATCGGTTCCAAGATGCGTAATGGACTGTAAAGCCCTTCCAACAACGTCGCGCCGCGTGCGCAGGCGGTTGAACGTGCATCAAGACCATTTTCACCGGCCATGTTTTCCAGTGCTTCTTTCATTGGTACCGTGAAATCAACGTGTTGCTCCTGTGATAACGGATGGTACGGGTTGCCAGCGATGCGCAATACTCGGTCGGACTGCCTATCGACGCGCACACGGATGCCGCATTGAGTCCAACAGCCGAAACATTGCGTCATCGAAACTGCCTGTTGCGGATTGGCTTGCCATGGGCCGGTGGCTTTACCTTCCGGTATTAGCGAGTTGCCGTTGATTCTGTCCAACGTCACTTTGCCGGAGGTGCCATTCACCAAACCATCAACTGCTCGTTTGGCGACATCGCGATAACTCAAACCAAAAGCAGAGACCCCACCAAGAGCCAGACCGACTTTCAGCCACTGACGACGGGTTAATTTAGCCATGTTGTACTCTCCGCGATATTAGGTTCAGGGCTTCACGAATAATGATGAATAACGCTATCCACAGCCCGAAGGTGCCGATGATGGCGAGGATGCCATCGGTGCCGGAAGGGAGGGTATAAGGGGTGAAAATCGCGTTGTATTTGGGGATGATTTGCGCCTCAATCAGCAACGCCCAGCGCATGACCCATGCCAGCGCCATCGCCGTCAGGGCGATAATGATGTTGCCTGCGCGAGGTAATGAACGTGTGCTAGCAACCGCCGACAGTGCGAGGGCGAGTAACCACAACAGGGTTCCAACGAGTGCATAACTGCGTATGCTCGGCTGAGTGTCTAGCCAGAAGCGTATCGCTTGGCCGGATAAACTGTCGCCAAACACCCAAAGTAAAACGACGGCGGCCAGTAATAGCAGTGAGGCGCATTGCCCGCGCGCGAGCCATTTTTGTCTGTGGAGATCGTCGTGCGTCATTGCCAGTAGCAACGCGAACAGGGTTTGAAACGCGCTGATAAACATGATCACCGGGAACCAGTAACTAAACCAAACCGGTCGAGCACGCACGACGGAAACCTCACGCCCGGTATAGAGCAACAAGCCGATGGCAACCAACGCGCTGGCGAGTGCGACCCAACGGGTGAGGGCGAAAGATTTCCCCGTTAACCTTTTAACCTGTAACGCGGCAAACCACAGGCCGATAAATAGGGTAAATAAGGGCAAGAACAGTGCGCCCCACGGCATCCATGACCAAGGTGTCGGGTAGGCGTAGAAGTGCCAGAATCTGGCGGTTTGATGGAGATCGGCGGTGAGCGCCAACGGCGCGGTAATGGCGCAGGTCACGCCAATCAGCAGTATCCTATGCTCAAATTGCAGCGCATTTTCCCCTTTGCGCCATTGTAGCCAGCAGCCCAATAACGCGGCGCAGGCGGCGATGCCAATAAAGAAGAAATATTGCACCGCCCACGGCAACCAAGTCACCGCTTGCGGTTGTGCCAAAACCTCTTCGATCATCAGTGGATAGCTCATTGAACCTCCTGCCACAAAGCAGGCTGCACACGCCCCTGCAATGAAGTCACAAATGCCTCATCAAGCCCCAGATAGAAAACGTGAGGAGCGGTCTGGTTTTCGGGTTTTAGCACTTTGATTTCATGCTGATGGCGTTGGAGCATTTGGCTCAATGTGCTGGCGGGATCTTTCATATCGCCGATGATGCGCGCACCGCCAACGCAAGACTCCACGCAGGCGGGCAGTAAACCCGCTTCCAGGCGGTGAACGCAGAAGGTACATTTATCGGCGGTCTGGGTGGTGTGATTGATAAAACGTGCATCGTAAGGACAGGCTTGCACACAATAGGCGCAGCCTACGCAGCGTTTATTGTCGATCACCACGATGCCATCCTCGCGTTGGAAGGTCGCCTGAACCGGACAAACCGGCACGCAAGGGGGGTTATCACAGTGGTTGCACAAACGCGGAAGTAACACGTTGGTGGTCTCGGTGCTCCCTTGGATCAGCACCTGATACTGATTCACCGTGGTACGAAACTCGCCCTGTGGTGTTTGGTTCTCGATGCAGCAGCTGACGGTACAGGACTGGCAGCCAATGCAGCGGCGCAAATCAATCAGCATGGCATAGCGATGTTTTGCCGAGCCTTCCCGACGGGCTGGAGCCCATGTTATTTGCGCCTCCGCCAGCGGGATCAGTGAGGCACCTGCCGTCAGAACCCCAAGCTGTTGTAGAAATTGCCGCTTACTGAAATCCATGTTCATCTCCGTATATTGGTCACGGTGTTGATATCTGTCTGATGAATAAACAATGTCGATGATTTACAGTGTAAAAACGGCAAAGGCTTGGCTCTATTGTGGTTAACCACATACCCGACCTAATGTTGATCTAACGCAAAGGCTGACGAAGGAAATTTGGCTTGTGAGGAACGTGGTATTACTGATTCTCAGCATGGGGCTCTGCACTTTAGCGTATGCCAAAGAGTGGTCGGTTGGCGTGCTTGCGATGCGAGGCAATGCAGCGACTACCCAACACTGGCAACCACTGATTGATTCCCTCAATCAGACCATCGAAGGTGAGCGTTTTCGCTTGCAGCCGCTCTCTCTGACGCAAATGCGCGAAGCGGTGAATCAGGGAACGATTCAATTTGTCGTCACTAACCCGGCGCAGTTTGTTCAATTGAACAGCCACTATCATTTACGTTGGCTGGCATCGTTGCGTTCTGCAAATAGCATTGATGATTCAGGTAATGTGATTGGTAGTACGATTTGGGTTCGGCGCGACAGCCAAATAGAAACTCCGCACGATCTGACCGGTAAAACAGTGGGAGCCATCGACCCCCAAGCATTCGGCGGGTATTTAATCGGTTATAAGGCTCTCAACGATCTGGGCATTCGACCTGAACGGGATTTCCGCATGCGTTTTACCGGTTTCCCTGCCGATGCACTACTTTATTTGTTGCGCGAACAGGTGGTGCAGGCGGCCATTGTTCCAGTGTGTTTATTGGAAAAAATGGCCGCGGAAGGATTAGTCAATAAGGCTGATTATCGCCCACTATTGGCGGTTCAACAGCCAACGCCCTGTGTTTCCAGCACGCCGCTGTACCCCAATTGGTCATTTGCGGCGCTGCCAAACGTCAGTGACAAACTGGCAGACAGCGTAGCAAGAGCATTATTAAATGCTCAGTCGCCAACGCCGTTTCTTTGGGGAGCACCGGCCTCAACCAATCAGGTGGAAGCGTTGTTACGCGCCGTCAATCAACACCCAGAACAGCGCCGCCTGTGGCTGGACGTTCGCAGTTGGCTGATTCAACATCAGTTTGCCGTGACGACAGTGCTGGTGGGGCTGGGGTTGCTGGTGGTGAATTACATCTGGGTGGTGCGGTTGGTGCGTCGGCGAGGGCGACAACTGGTACGCGCGGGCGAGCAACTTCGTCAGCAAGAATTGGCGTTGGAAAATGCCAGACAGTTAAGCGTATTGGGTGAAATGGCTTCCGGTTTTGCCCATGAACTGAATCAGCCGCTGGCTGCGATCCGTCATTATTCGCAAGGGTGCCAGATTCGGTTGCGTCAATCCGATGAACAGCATTCGTTGATACCCGCGCTGGAGCAAATCGATCGGCAAGCGCAGCGCGGCGGTGAAATTATCCATAACCTGCGTCAGTGGGTGCGGCAGCCCGCATCAAGTCAGACAGAGCAACGCGTGTGGATTGATGTTCCGGTGCGTGAAACCGCCGAACGCATTTGGGATCTGTTGCGTATGGCGCAGAGCTATCCTGAGCTGAGATTGGTTACCGATATCAGTAAAACCCTCTCGGTAAACTTGCCGCCAGTACTGTTGGAACAGCTCTTTGCCAACCTGATGCTTAATGCCGCGCAAGCCGGTGCCAGTGGGATTTGGCTCTCTGGAACCGCAGATGAAATCCTCATGCAAGATAACGCAGGGGGTATGGAAATCTCCCATATTGAGCAGGCGTTTCGCCCCTTCAATACTACTAAAGCGGACGGCATGGGGCTGGGCTTGGCGATTTGCCAACGGCTGATTCGTTATGCGGGTGGTGACATTTTTTTGGCTAATCATCTGGCTCCTGATGGTCGCCAAGGGTTGCGTATTAGGCTCCACTTCACTCACCAAAGCGAGAAGGAATAATGCCGGTTATCCATCTGATGGACGATGATATTGCGGTCACCGAGGCGTGCCAGTTCTTACTGGAAAGCCTTGGGCACAGCGTACAGAGTTGGAATGACAGTCCCTGTTTTCTGGAGCAAGCGCCGCTGTTTGAAACCGGTGTGGTGTTGTTGGATATGAGAATGCCCAAGCTCGATGGTCATCAAGTCTATTGCGAACTACGTAAACGTCGCAGCACGCTGGCGGTAGTGTTTCTTTCCGGGCACGGTGATGTGCCGATGGCGGTGGAGCAAATGAAGTACGGCGCGGTGGATTTCCTGCAAAAACCGATTGCGGCAGAACCCTTGATTGCGGCACTTGAACGGGCGTTGAGGGTTTCGCAGGATTTATTCCAACGTTATGAAATATCCCGCCGTTACGCGACGCTGACGCCGAAAGAGCGTGAAGTTGCGCATCTGGTGGCGCAAGGGATGATGAACCGAGAAATGGCAGAACGCTTGAACGTGGCGCTGCGCACAGTAGAAGTGCATCGTTCGAAGGTGATGGAAAAAATGGAAGTGGCAAGCCTGGCGGAATTGGTGATTCACATTCAGGAAACGGGGAAGTGATGCTGGCCGTTCGACCAGCATCAAATCAAGCCGCTCAGCACAACTCTAACTGCACCTCATACTGCTCGATAATCTTCATTACGCTTGGTGGTGGCGCTTGGTCGGTAAACAGGTAATCGATCAGGTCCATATTGCCTAAGTTCACCATCGCGTTACGGCCAAATTTGGAGTGATCCGTCACCAGCATCACGCAGCGTGAGTTTTCGATAATCGCGCGTTTGGTGCGCACTTCGTGATAGTCGAACTCAAGCAGTGAGCCATCCATATCAATGCCGCTGATGCCCAAAATGCCGTAATCCAGACGGAACTGAGAGATAAAGTCCAGCGTCGCTTCGCCCATAATGCCGCCGTCACGGGTGCGCACTTCGCCACCAGCCAGAATCAGGCGGAAATCTTCTTTGGCGGTCAGCAGCGTCGCGACGTTGAGGTTGTTGGTGACGACGCGCAGGTTCTTGTGGTTCATCAAGGCGTGGGCGACGGCTTCTGGCGTGGTGCCGATGTCGATAAACAGCGTCGCACCGTCTGGGATCTGGCTGGCAACGCGTTGGGCAATTCGCGCTTTCTCGGCAGACCACATCCCTTTGCGATCGTGATAAGCGGTATTCACCGAACTAGAAGGTAGTGCCGCACCGCCGTGGTGACGCTGGATTTTGTTCTGATCGGCCAAGTCATTCAAATCACGACGAATGGTCTGTGGGCTAACGGCAAAATGTTCGACCAACTCTTCGGTGCTGACATAACCTTGCTGGCGTACGAGTTCGATAATGGCGTCATGACGCTGTGTTTGCTTCACGTAATCTTTCCCCTAGCAGTTCTTATTTTTCGTTATGTGTGCGATGACGTGTGTCCCAAAATGCCATCAGTAACCCTAGCACCAAACCGGCGACGTGTGCCGCGTTGGCGATCGACATGCCTAAAATATCGAAATACCCGGCGACTAGCCACAAGACTGAAAACACCATTAAGCCATTGGGTAAATTCAGACCACGTTCAGGCGCACGCACGCCGCTTAACCAAACGTAACCCATCAACGCATAAACCACGCCGGAAAGCCCGCCGAACAAGGCTCCGCTGAACAATGACTGTGCCCAACCGCTGAAAAAGGCAGAAACCACCGCCAGCACAAATAATTTGCCAGCACCGAGGCGCTTTTCCAATGGACCGCCGAGATACCACCACCACAGCAGGTTAAAACTGATATGTATCAGGGAGAAATGCAGGAAGGCGTGGCTGATCCAGCGCCACAGTTGGCTGTACTGCTCGCTGTTTTGCGGCCACGAGAGCCAGTACATCACGGTGTCGTCGCCTAACACCTGCATTAAAATATAGACCGCAATACACAGCACCATCACGCTGAGGGTTAGCGGCCCGGCCTTGCTGCGCACGGTTTGCAGATAGGAATAATGTTGATATTGCAGCCCGGCATCGGTGTGGCCCGTTTGCCAACTGGCGGCTTGATAGCGGCGGTTGAGGGGATCGAGCAGGAATTGCTGCAACTCGTGTTGCACCTGCTCTAGATGGTTTTCATCCGCTAACCAGATTTCTGCCGCGTCACCCGCGCTGCGCCCTTCCAGTTGAATGCCTTGGGTCGCCATATAGTCGATAAAGGCTTGTGCCAGGCGGGGGTTGGATACGGCAATGACTCGAACCATAACTATTCCGTTTCAGTAAGTTGACGGCCGATTATAACGTCGAAATCCTGAGCACGGGCAAAGAAGTTATAGAAAACAGATTAGAGGGCAGATTCTACATCTTGCGGGAACTGGCGCGCCCAAGCCTCGAAACCACCATCAATGCTGTAAACCGCATCATATCCTTGTTGCAATAGGTATTGCGCCGCACCGCGGCTACTGTTGCCGTGGTAACACATCACCATCACTGGACGATCAAAATCATTCTGCTGCATAAACGCCCCCAGAGTGTCGTTCGTGAGGTGGAATGCGCCCGGCGTGTGGCCGATAGCAAAACTTTGTGGATCGCGAATATCGACCAGCGCGGCGCTGTCTTCTTTCCAGCGGCTATGGGCTTGCTCTACGTTGATCGCTTCAAACTGTTCCATGACTTCAGGCTGCCTTACATTGGGTGGGAGACATTGTCATTATAACCAACCCTGCGCCAATTAAGACCAGACCAACACTAGGGGTTATACCAATAACACTTCCACATTTTGCTGGCGTAACTGTTCGATAATGGCGGCATCGGCATCACGCCCGGTGATCACCACATCAATTTGTTCGGTGCGGCTGAACAGCATGCCGGCACGTTGTCCTATCTTACTGCTGTCGACCAACACCACCAGTTTTCCAACGTAATTCAACATCTTTTGTTCGGCCATCGCCGTTAGCATATCGGTTTTGTACAGGCCATCGGTGGTTAGCCCTGCGCCGCTGGTGAACATCCAGTGCCCGGCGTACAGGCTAGCGTCGCCGTCTTGCGGTGCTAGGGTGATAGCCTGACTTTTGTGGTACTGGCCACCCATGATCACCACGCTATCGTGCTCTTTTTCGATCAGATAATTGGCGAGTGGCAGATAGTTAGTGATGACTTGTACCGCTTTGCCGCACATTTCACGCCCCAGCAGGAAAGCGGTGGAGCCGCAGTTGATCACCACGCTTTCGCCCGGCTGACAAAGTTGTGCGGCGGCTTTAGCGATGCGCATTTTTTCATCCAGATGCTGAGTTTGATGAATATTGAGCGGTGTCCAGGTTTGGCGTGGGGTGTTGGTGGCTTCGGCACCATTACGGACTTTATGTAGCTTGCCGATATCATTAAGTTTATTGATGTCTCGACGAGCGGTAGCGGGGGAGATGTCAAACGCGTTGATCACGTCCGCCACTGAAATTTGCCCCCGATCCTGTAACAGGCTGAGGATTGCGTTATGGCGTTGGGATTCGGTCATACAAGCTCCATCCGGGAGTAAAAACATGACTCCCGATTATATGCGCACCCTTTACCGATTAAAATCACCAATCATCAAAAGTGCGCATTATTGCTCATGTTATTTAGAGGAACGACTTAAATGGTAAATCCGGTTCAATGGTGAAGCAGTCGTCGAAACCACGTGGGTAGTGGTATTCGAAGTTGTCTTTGTCCAACGGCCAAGTGAATTTGCCGCCAACCTGCCAGATAAATGGCTTGAAGCCATATTTCAGACGGTCTTTTTTCATTTCCCACAACACACGGATTTCTTGCGGATCGGCCTGGAAGTTCGACCAAATGTCATGGTGGAATGGGATCACCACTTTGGCATTCAATGACTCCGCCATGCGCAGAATGTCGGCACTGGTCATTTTATCGGTGATACCGCGTGGGTTTTCGCCGTAAGAACCTAATGCCACGTCGATCTGATGATCGTTACCGTGCTTGGCGTAGTAGTTGGAATAGTGGGAATCCCCACTGTGATAGAGGCTACCGCCCGGCGTTTTGAACAGATAGTTCACCGCGCGCTCGTCCATGCCGTCCGGCAATACGCCCGCCGCCTTTTGTTCCGCGGGCAGAGTAATCAGTGCCGTACGGTCGAAAGCGTCCAGTGCGTGGATCTCAGTATCTTTGATTTTAATGACATCGCCCGGTTTCACTACGATGCAGCGCTCGCGCGGCACACCCCAGCCAATCCAGATATCAACACAGGTTTGCGGCCCGATAAATGGCACAGTATCGGCACAGTTTTGCATTACTGCGGCGGCAACGTTGACGTCAATATGGTCGTTGTGATCATGCGTCGCCAGCACCGCATCAATGTTCTTAATCGCAAACGGATCAAGCACAAACGGCGTGGTGCGCAGGTTCGGTTGTAGTTTTTTCACCCCGGCCATGCGTTGCATCTGGTGGCCAGTTTTCATCAACGGATTGCCGTGGCTCTGCTTGCCAGTACCGCACCAAAAATCGACGCACAAGTTGGCACCTGCTTCGGATTTCAACCAGATACCGGTGCAGCCCAGCCACCACATGGCGAAAGTTCCTGGGGCGACTTGCTCTTGTTCGATCTCTTCATTCAGCCAGGAACCCCACTCTGGGAAGGTGCTCAGGATCCAGGATTCGCGGGTAATACTAGTGACTTTACTCATGATTCAGTCCTCGTCATCGGTCTTCTTAGTGACTTAAGTAATCACATTCAATCATAAAAAGACTGAATATGATTTTGTTTGACTGAATCTAACACTGTTTTTTTCTACTGGCAATGTAATGAAAAGTGATTATTGATCGGTGATGTGAATCTTTTGAGCCTGTTCACAGGTGAGCAATTAGCCTTTTCAACCGCTTAATTCAACGCGTAACAAAGCATTTGGAAATGTATTTATTTGAATTTTCGTACAATTCCCTTATAACTTGCGAGGTTGTTCACAAATAATCATTTATAATCTTTTGGTGATTCGCTGTGATTGGTAAGGTGAGCTTGTTTTTGCGTAACCGTGACGCCTGAAGTTGTGTTGGTGGCGTCCCCGAAGGCGCAACATTTATGCCAACGCTACCAGGAGAGTCGTATGGATACCCTTTACACCATCTTCACCGTTTTTTTTAATCAGGTGATGACCAATGCCCCGTTATTACTGGGGTTAGTGACGCTACTTGGCTATCTCTTACTGCGTAAAAGCGCAGCGGTGATCATCAAGGGCACGATCAAAACCATCATCGGTTTTATGTTATTGCAGGCAGGTTCCGGCATTTTGACTGGTACTTTCAAACCGGTCGTCGCAAAACTTTCTGAGGTGTATGGCATCAACGGCGCCATCTCTGATACCTACGCTTCCATGATGGCAACCATCGAACGTATGGGCGATGCCTACAGTTGGGTCGGTTATGCCGTGTTGTTGGCACTGGCTTTGAACATTGTTTATGTGCTGCTGCGCCGCATCACCGGCATTCGCACCATCATGCTCACCGGGCACATCATGTTCCAGCAAGTGGGGCTGATTGCTGTGTTCTTCTACATCATGGGTTACGGCATGTGGACCACCATACTGTGCAGCGCGTTACTCGCTTCACTGTACTGGGGCATCACCTCCAACATGATGTACAAACCGACGCAGTCGGTGACGGAGAACAGTGGTTTTTCTATCGGTCACCAACAGCAGTTCGCTTCTTGGATAGCTTATAAAATCGCGCCGTATCTGGGCAAAAAAGAAGACAGCGTAGAAGACCTAAAACTGCCGGGTTGGTTGAATATCTTCCATGACAACATCGTTTCTACCGCGATTGTGATGACGGTGTTCTTCGGCATCATTCTGTGTTCCTTCGGGCTGGATACGTTGCAACAGATGGCCGGTAAAACGCACTGGACCATCTACATTCTGCAAACCGGTCTGATGTTTGCGGTGGCGATTTTCATCATCGTGCAGGGCGTGCGGATGTTCGTCGCCGAACTGACCGAAGCCTTCAACGGTATCTCTCAACGCTTGATCCCCGGAGCTGTACTGGCGATTGACTGTGCCGCTATCTATAGCTTTGCACCGAACGCCGTGGTGTGGGGCTTTATGTGGGGCACCATCGGGCAACTGATTGCGGTGGGTGTTCTGCTGGCGGTCGGCTCTTCCATCATGATCATTCCGGGCTTTATCCCAATGTTCTTCTCTAACGCCACCATCGGCGTATTTGCTAACCACTTCGGTGGCTGGCGTGCGGCGATGAAGATTTGTTTGGTGATGGGGATGATAGAAATCTTTGGCTGTGTGTGGGCCATCAAACTGACCGGTCTGAGCGCTTGGATGGGCATGGCGGATTGGTCCATTTTGGCTCCACCGTTGATGCAAGGCTTGAGTTATGGCCTGTGGTTTATGGGCGTAGTGGTCGTCATTGCGCTGCTGTACATGTTCTTCGCCGGTCGCACCTTGCGCGCCGAGGAAGATGCGGAAAAACAACTTACTGAATCGGCTTCAAACTAACTGGAGAGCACATCATGACGGTACGAATTCTAGCGGTATGCGGTTGTGGGCAAGGCAGTTCCATGATCATGAAAATGAAAGTCGACCAATTCCTCACGCAAGAGGGGGTTGATCACACGGTGAACAGTTGCGCGGTGGGCGAATACAAATCCGAATTGAGTGGGGCTGACATCATCATCGCCTCCACTCACGTCGCGGATGAAATCACTGTCAGCGGCAACAAGTACGTGGTGGGCGTGCGTAACATGCTGTCCGCCGCCGACTTTGGCCCGAAATTGATGGATGTGATCAGCAAACATTTCCCGAAAGATCTCAAGTGAGGTAACGGCGATGAAACTGAGTGATTCGTTAGTACAAAACAACTCGATTCGCTTGCAGGCCGAGGCACAAGACTGGCAGCAAGCGGTGAAATTGGGTGTTGATCTGCTGGTCGATGCCGGAGTGGTAGAACCGCGTTATTTCGACGCCATTCTCTCCGGTGTAAAACAGTTTGGCCCTTACTTTATTTTGGCTCCGGGATTGGCGATGCCACACGGTCGCCCAGAAGAAGGCGTGCTGAAAACCGGCTTTGCGTTGGTGACACTGAAAACGCCAGTGCATTTCGGTGATGAAGACAACGACCCGATCGACATTCTGATAACGATGGCGGCGGTGGATGCCAAGGCTCACCAAGAGGTGGGCATCATGCAGGTGGTGAACCTGTTTGAAGACGAAGCCAATTTCGATCGCCTGCGTGCCTGCCGTACAGCGGAGCAGGTATTGGAACTGATTAACCAGACTTCTGCTGCCGCTGCAGCAAATTAAGGGAGAAAATTTATGAAACACCAATTACCGATGTTGCAAGTGGCGCTGGATAACCAATCGATGGACGACGCCTATCGCACCACGCGTTTGATCGCCAATGAAGTCGATATTATCGAAGTGGGCACCATTTTGTGTGTGGCGGAAGGGGTTCGTGCGGTACGTGACTTAAAAGCGCTGTACCCAGACCGTATCGTGCTGGCGGATGCCAAGATCGCCGATGCGGGCAAGATCTTATCGCGCATGTGTTTTGAAGCGAATGCTGATTGGATCACCGTGATCTGTTGCGCTGACATCAACACTACCAAAGGTGCGTTGGAAGTGGCAAAAGAGTTCAAGGGCGACGTGCAGATCGAATTGACCGGTTTCTGGACTTGGGAACAGGCGCAAGAATGGCGTGACGCGGGTATTCAGCAAGTGGTGTATCACCGCAGCCGTGATGCGCAGGCCGCCGGGGTAGCGTGGAGCGAGGCGGATATCGCCGCCATCAAACGCTTATCTGATATGGGCTTTAAAGTCACCGTCACGGGCGGATTGGCCTTGGAAGATCTGCCGCTGTTCAAAGGTATTCCGATCCACGTGTTTATCGCTGGGCGTAGCATCCGCGATGCGGCTTCACCCGTTGAGGCTGCCCGTGAGTTCAAACGCGCCATCGCTCAACTTTGGGGCTAAGGAGCGGTTATGTTGCAGAAAACCGTTCCGTTAGGCATCTATGAAAAAGCGCTGCCTGCGGGAGAGGACTGGCTAGCGCGCCTGCAATTGGCGCGTGAGTTGGGGTTCGATTTTGTCGAAATGTCGCTCGATGAAAGCGATAACCGCTTGGCACGATTGGATTGGAGCCGTGAACAGCGGATGGCGTTGGTTGATGCGGTGAGTCGCAGCGGCGTGCGTGTCCCTTCGATGTGCTTGAGCGCACATCGTCGTTTCCCGCTCGGCAGCGAAGACGACGCGGTGCGTGCGCAAGGGCTGCTGATCATGCAAAAAGCCATCCAGTTCGCGCAGGATACCGGCATTCGGGTGATCCAACTGGCGGGTTACGACGTTTATTACCAGCAGGCCAACGACCGTACTCGCGAACGTTTTCGTGATGGGTTAAAGCAATCTGTTGAAATGGCGAGCCGGGCGCAAGTCACGTTGGCGATGGAAATCATGGATTATCCGCTGATGAATTCGATCAGCAAGGCGTTGGGGTATACCCATTACCTGAATAATCCGTGGTTCCAGCTTTACCCTGATATCGGCAATCTCTCCGCGTGGGACAACGACGTACAGATGGAACTGATGGCCGGTAGTGGTCATATCGTCGCAGTGCACGTTAAAGATACCCAACCGGGGGTGTTCAAAGACGTGCCATTTGGCTCCGGCGTGGTGGATTTCGAACGTTGTTTCAACACCTTGTTGAATAGCGGTTACTGCGGCCCGTATCTGATTGAGATGTGGAGCGAAAAAGCCGCCGATCCGGTGAAAGAAGTGAAAGCCGCGCGCGCCTGGGTAATAGAGCGCATGGCAAAAGCTGGGTTGGCGGTAGGGGGTTAATATGTTGGAACAACTGAAACAGCAAGTGTATACCGCCAATATGGCGCTGCCTGCGCACGGTTTAGTGACCTATACCTGGGGCAATGTGAGCGGCATCGATCGCGAACGTGGGTTGGTGGTGATCAAACCGAGCGGCGTGCCGTATGAAAGCATGCGGATGGAAGATATGGTGGTGGTGAGTCTGACGGGGGCGGTGGTGGAAGGGCGTTATCGTCCTTCGTCAGATACGCCAACCCATTTGGCATTGTATCGCCAATACCCGCAGTTGGGTGGCATCGTACATACCCATTCGACTCACGCCACCGCGTGGGCGCAGGCGGGTAAAGCCATCCCCGCGCTGGGCACCACCCATGCCGACTATTTCGCCGGGGATATTCCTTGCACCCGTGGGCTGACGGCGGCAGAAGTGGCGGGAGAATATGAACTGAACACCGGCCACGTGATTATCGAAACGTTGGAAGGCCATGAACCACTGCATACACCGGGAATTGTGGTTTATCAGCACGGTCCGTTCAGTTGGGGCGCGACACCGGACGACGCGGTACATAACGCCGTGGTGTTAGAAGAAGTGGCGAAGATGGCGTGGATCAGTTGCGGTATCAACCGCGATATCCGCCATATCGATAGCCATTTGATGGAAAAACACTTTAGCCGCAAACATGGGCCGAATGCCTATTACGGGCAGGGTTGAATCATGATCATAAGGGTGCCTGTTGAGTACCCTTATGCCTCTATACTTGGGGGGTATTCTTGACGAGCGTGTAAAACACGCAAGATTTCTATTTGTAAGTTGGTCAAATGATAGATAACTAGATAGTTTGGATGAACCACGATCTCTCTAGTACCTGAAACTCTGCCCACACGATAAAGATAAGGATGCTGAGGTAAATTTTCTGCAGCATGGACTATTTGTCTATATAGTTTTTCGCTTGCAGCGAAGTTGTATTGTTCAATGTAATCAATAATATTGGCTAAGTCATTCAGTGCATGTTCTGTCCATTTAACTAATAGCACGCTTCGTCCTTAATGCTCGCCTATCCCTAAGCATAACATCCAGTTTTGCCATTGCTTCATCATGCGATATTGATGGTCGCGGATCATCCAACGCTTCCTGAACTTTGGCGCGGAACCAACGATCATAGTTATCAGCTTGTTCCTCTGTGTCGAACTCCGACACGATAGGGGATAATTTAATGACCATAATATTCTCTCTCGAATGCTGATATTTTAACCAGTATAACTCGTGATGTGAGAGACGCCAAGTAATGGGTTGTGACAGCTTTACGCCCCATACCCCATCATTTTCAATAATTGCTGCGCTTGTTGCACCGCTTCTTGCCGGTGGGCGACGCCCAGTTTCTGATACAGATTGCGGATATGTGTTTTGATGGTGGTTGCCGCGACGGCTAATTCCCCTGCAATCTGCTCGTTGCTATAGCCAGAGTAAATCAGCCCCAGAACCTGCCATTCGCGTTGGGTCAGTGGACTGGTACGGATCAGTTCCGGCACTTGCGGGTGAGTTAGCAGCTTATCGACGAAGTTCTCGTCGAAATGGGCAAACTTGTGGCGATGATGCTGATTGATGTCGCGCAAAATACGTTGCGCACGGTGCTGTTCCAACTCCGGCAAAGTATTGAGCTGGATCAGTTGGCGCAGTTGTTGCGCCATCGCTTCGCCTTCAATCACAAAGTGACTGATAAAACCGGTGCGGTTAGCGAGCGACAAGGATTCGATCAGCGATCGCTGCGCTTCAGCTTTGCGTTCCGTCAGCCAATAAAGTTGGTTGGTCAACAACAGGTTACGATTGAGATCGCTCATCAGACGTAGGCGGCGAGCGTTGTCGTTCAACTCATCCAACACCACTTCGGCTTCTTGATACTGACCCAACAGGATTTGCACGCGGGCGATATTACGCCATTGCCCTTGGGTGAAGTGGTTATCCGCCATCCCAGGTTTTTCGGTGTTACGCAGCCAGCTAATGGCGGCAGTGGTATCCCCGGTCATATGCCAGAGAATGACTTTCGGTTTATCAGCGTTAGTCAGCCAGTCACGATGATATTGCGCACCGTGCAACAACACTTCACAGCGTTGCAAGTGGCCGTTGGCGTTATCCAGATCGCCCCTTGCTAACGAACATTTCGCTAGCATCGCCAGACATTGTAATTGTTGCTGTGGTTGGAAGTTAGCCAGCACTTTTAACCCTTCACGCGCGGCTTCTTCGGCTTCGTCCAGTCGTGACCACGACCAGAGGATTTGCGAGCGAATACGCAGCAGGAACTCATGCATGGGCAACTGTTCCAAATGCTGCTCGCGCACCAATTCAAAGGCTTTATCTTGGGTTTCATAAGCGGCTTGCAAGAAGCCTTGGGCGATCAGGATTTCGCTTTGCTGCAACAGCGCCCACAGAGCGTAATGGTAGGCCTGATGACGGCGCGCCATTTGCTCGGTCTGTTGCATCATCGGTAGCGCGCGTGCCAATTCCCCTTTGCAGTGGTGAACTTCGCCAATCACCGAAGTAGCAACAATGCGACTGTAATAACTAGAAAGCGGCAGGAATTTTAACGCCTCGCTGGCAAGACGTTCCGCTTCTTCCGGCTTACCGGCGTTGATCGCCACCTGTGCTCGTAGGGCGTCGAACTCCGCATGTAAAGTTTGATCGATAGCAATCTGTTGCTCACTCATCGCCTGTTCGGCACGAGCTAACTGAGTGTTCACTTCGGTGTAACGGTGCTGGCTTTGCGCTAACCAGGCTTGCAACAATGCCAGTTTCGGGTTCTGAATCAATCGGTCATATGGCAGCGCATTTAAGCACTCTTCCAATAATGCCAATTCACTGTGATGGAACAGATCCCATGCGTGTTGCAGCAGAATGTCACGCAACATACTGACGTCGTCGGCTGCCAGTGCGTGGTGAATGGCTTCTGCCGGATAACCCAGCGCTAACCAACCTTCAGCCGCAGCGCGGTGCAGCTCTGGTAATTCTAGCGCCAGTTCCCACTGACAGCGTTGACGCAGGAAAGAGGCAAACAAGGGATGGAAGCAGAACCATTCACCGCTGTCGTCCATACGGTGGATAAACAATCCTTGGCGTTCCAACTCTTCCAGCCGTTGCTGACCGTTGTCTTCACCGGTCAGGCGCACGATCAATGTATCGTTCATTGATCGCAGTACCGAACAACGTAGTAAGAAAGCACGGGCGTCGGCGTCAACGCGATCCAGCACTTCATCCACCAGATAATCTGCCAGATGGCTGGCGTTCAGCCCTGCGAGCCGTTTGCCCGAGAGCTGGGCGGAAGAGGTAGATTGGCGAGCCGATAGGGCAATCAATTGCAGCGCGGTAGCCCAGCCTTCTACTTCATCGCACAAACGGCTGCTGTCTTGCTGTTCTAGTGGTGATGTCAGGCGGCAATCAAAGAACTGTTTGGCCTCCTGGTGAGTAAATGCCAACTGCACCGTACCCAGTTCCAGTAGCTGATCGCGCACGCGTAAATTGGCGATGCCCAGCGGTGGCAAGGTGCGGGAAAGCAGGATTAAGGTTAGGTTTTCAGGCTGATGGCGCAGGAAGAAGCGCATGGCTTCGTGGATCACGTCGTTAGTGATCAGATGATAATCATCGATGACCAGATATAGCGGTTGGTGCCAGTCCGAAAGTTCGATAAACAATTGGGCAAACAGCGCAGGCAAGCTGGCATATTGGTGTTTCTGGCTTAGTGCTTCGCTTTTTACACAGTGGCCGCCAGTGGCCTGCTGTAAAGCGGCGATCAGATAGCTGGCAAAACGCTCTGGCTGATTATCGCTTTCATCTAATGAATACCAGCCGAGATCCGGCTTACCCGCTGCCCATTGGGCAACCAGCGTGGTCTTCCCATATCCCGCTGGGCAATTGACTAATGTCAGACGATAGTTGGCTGAACTGGTTAACTTCACCAGCAGTCGATCGCGTACCACGGTATTTTGTAGCCGTACCGGACGGCTCAATTTGGATGGGATCAGCATAGTATTCCAGATGTAAAGAGTGGTTCCTGCCACCTGAACCAGCCCGAGACATGCAACCTGTCGGGAGCGGAGTCAATCTAATTATTTTAGGGCTCGTAATTAATACCCTCACTAACTTCTGACAACGTTAAACGTATTGCAACAAGGTTCCGCTTTCGGTTGGTGGTAAGTTGCAGTTGATCACACTTTTTTACGCTTGGACGCGTTTGTCACAGGCGTGGACTGTTAGCTTGCTCAGGAAATAGGTGAGTTAATATTCAGTTTATTCTTGGAGGAATATCAACTTTATTGTGAAAACCATGAGGAAATATTCCATTTAAAATTAACAATTATTTTTCATGTGTATTTTCTCATTTATTGGTTATTTATATTTTTACCTTGTTTAATTTTAAATTACATTTGTTTTTAAATTTAAATAACTTTTTTATTTTTTCATCATATTGAATTGTATGTAATTTATTTTGTCGCCCTGACCATTTTTGCGATCTTGATTGGAATTATTATTTTCGGCAATGGACGAAGTTGTCAGAGGTAATTAAATTTCCGCTCAGTTGATTATTGTCGTTTGGCTAAAGAATAATTGCTTTGGCTATGCCCAAAATAATTCGAGTTGCATCGAGGCGGCAAGTGAATGACAAATTGGTCGTCAGACCGATTTGAACAGCGCTTGCGCTGGCCCGTAGGGTGAGCTTCCGGCTCATAGTCCCGATGAGCTTACTTAAGTAAGTGATTCGGGTGAGTGAACGCAGCCAACAAAGGTGCAGCTTGAAATATGACGGGTATATACGCAATCAATGGCAGACCGTTTTAACACTAATACCAAATTTATTATTTCCATCATCGGGATGGAACGGATTTTTATTGCCTTTTAATTGAGGGGATTATGGTAGCTTTCAATAACAAAAATGTTTGCAAAGTCTCATGCTTAGCGGTTTTGGTCAGCAGCGTATTAGCCACATCAAGCATGGCTGTCGCAGCTGAAAAACAAGCGGTAATTCCACCGGCACCAGCTTATACCGCCACGCAAACCAAAGGTGAAACCCTTTGGCAAGATAGCGATACGTCGATTGGTATCTTGGGGTCTTTGCGTCTGGTCGGTAAAACCGATTCGAAAGGCAAACAAGAACATAGCATCCAGAATAACGATTCTCGTATTGGTTTAGCGATACGCCATAATTTCGATCCACAACATGACTACGTGATCGGCTATGCCGAAATGGGTGTGCGCGGGTTGGATTCTGCGACTGACGATCAGGACAGCGATGTCTATATGCGCCAGACCTATGCGGGCGTGGGTAGTGAAACTTACGGGGTGGCTACTTTTGGTAAGCAATATGCGCCGACCGACTGGGCATTAGGTATCGATAATACCTATCAGTTCGGTGGTAAAGCGAAACACGACACCACCGGGATGTCGACGGATATTGTCAACTCTTCAGCGGTGTACAGCTACTTTGGCGACCATGCCAGCGTCGCGGTGATGGGACAGGGCAACGACCACGTTGACAAAATTGGCTTCGGTAGCGGCTGGGGCGATGGTCCAGATATGCACGATGCCTTCGCCGACGGTAAAGCCGAGGTGAACAGCGCGATGGCCTTTGCTGCAGCGTATAAATGGGATAATGGTGTGTCCGTTTCTGGTGCAATGGCCTACAACGACTACACCATGGATGCTAACGGTGGCGGCGGTAACTTCGGCGGGAATACCTACTCTTCCGGTATTAATGCCAAGTACAGCACTAATATTGCCGGCCATGCTTGGTATGTGGGGGCGCAGGCGACTTATTACGCCAACAAAGTTGATGACGCGACCGCAGCACGTCAGGGAGCCAATGTTTATTACGCGCATCCGGGCGATACCAGCGATAAAGAAAGCATTCTGGGTCTGGAAGTGGCGACACAATACAAAATCACGCCAGATTGGGACGTCTACTTTAACTACGATTGGACCGAAGGGCGTGATGCGATGGAAGGTCAACACTTCCAATCCACCACGTTGGGCACTGATTATTGGTTAGGTAAAAATGCAGTTGCCTATCTGGAATACGGTTATGAGAAGTACGACGACGAAGGGCAGTTCGGTAACATCGACGACCATTTGGGCGCCATTGGTTTGCGTATCTTCATCTAAAGTGCGTTTGTCCGGCGTCATGCACCGGACTTTGGAGCCCATTTGGGCTCCGTATAGCTAATAATCTCCGAGTTATTAGCTGAAATATATGGGTTTCTCAGTGCCTGCCAGCGATGGTGGGCTTTTTTGCTTTATGCAGATTTTCTTTTGGCTGCATCTAACTCAGTTGGAATGATTTCTTTAATTTTCTCGATGCTCTTTGCTGAGTCAAACTCACTAATATTTGGCGTATTAACTCGGATAACTGTCGCATTTTCATAGTCTGGGAGCCAAATTTTGTAGGCTAAAAAACCAGTTTCTTCTAATCTCCCATTGTTATAAATAGCCACCATTTTTTTGTTAAAGCTTCGTGCTATATGGACTATAGATGTATCTGGTGTGATGATTAAATCTGCATTTTTCACGATGGCGGCAGCTAAGTTAATGGTGCTTTCATGGAAGATTATGCAACCATCAATATAATAGTCAGCTATTTTCTTATAATCACCAATGAGTATGATACCAATGTCGCGGTAGTTGTTTTGGATGAAATTAATGATTTCCTTTACTTGTCGAATTGATAGGTCTTTATCTTGGGAGCTGGTCAGTGGGTTTAATGCGATTAGGTATTTTAATTTGTCCTGCTTCACTCTATCTAATATAACGTTCTCATCATCTTTGTTGATGTCTAGGGAGTAACTATAATCAGAGGAGTCAATGCCGAGTAAGTCTAATACTTTCTTGTGTCTCTCTATGATATGAACGTCAACATCCTTGTGCTCAATAGACTCTGAATACATTGGGTATTTTGACTTGTTGAATCCAATGGTCATGTTAGCATTAATGGTGTAAATCAGGTTAATTCGATCGAAGCTAACGTTGTCGCTGGGGTCAATGACAATATCAAATCCTTCTTTTTTCAATTGCTCCGGTGATTTTTTTCTATCGTATAAAAATACATTATTTATAAATGTAGAGTGTGAAAATAGATTCTTACATGATGGTCCTGCGAGAAAATTCACTTGGTACCCTGCATCATGCATTTTCTTCGCTAACCCAGAAATAACTATCGCGTCACCAATTTTATCACCGGCTATAAGAATGAGTGCTTTTGGTTGTGCCTTATGATAGATATCAGTTTTTTCTGATATTGAACGTCTTACCGATGCATATAAATTTAACAGGTTAACTCGGACTTTACTGATGTATTTCTTGAGTTTTCGATGTTTTTCCTTGAGATGAAATCCTTTCATCACCACTCCATGGTATATGGTTTTCAATAGTTTCTAGTGACGCTTGTTAATATTTAATGTTTGCGCCAAAAGTATTTTTATAGTGAATGATTACGTGATTTACAATCATATTAATTGTCATGTTTAAAAGCAATTTATATCGAAGATTTTGATGTTTATTGTGATGTCACTGTCTTTTTGGCATGATTTTCAGTTAATTTCATATTCTTCTTATTTTAGAAAGTACTCGTTCAAAAAAAGAAATCTTTTTATCCAGTTTCGTTAACTGACTCCATGATGGATTTATTAGATCACTTGGTAGTAAGTATTTTCTGTCGTCTTCATCAACAACTACTGCATTTAATTTATGTGCAATCTGTAACATCTTGCAGTAGAGAGCTTCATCAGGGTTTTTTGTATAAATTAATCCATCAGACCACTCGAGCCAAGGTTCATCATGTTCACTATGGCCACTCCATAAAACGTGATATTCGCCATTTTCTATATCTATAACCAACTCATCATCACCATGAATGAGTTGTAGCCATTCTTCACTACTTATTGGATGGTTTTTGCTATCAAACCAATTTTCTGACCTTGTTATATAAAGTTCACAGCCCATATTATCCTCTGTGGATTTTTCCTAGGTTTATCGATTCATCCGAAGATACTATTATTTCGGATGAATGTAATTGCTTAAATTTCTTCTTTTGTAGCAATTGAACTCTCAAAGAGGGCTAAAGAACTCTTCACACGGTCTGTGGCCCACCTTCGGTGTCGACGGTTTCGCTCACCAGCCAGACGATATCTTGCTGTAATGCGGCGATTTGCGCTGGGGTGAGGGCGACGCCCGGTACCAGATGGAAATCTGCGGCGGTCTTGATGGCGTTATTCATCAGCGACTGGTACTGCGCCATCGCATCCTCGCCGCGCACGGAAGGGCGACCGGTCAGCATCAGCAACTGTTCCCGCACCAAGCGTTGTTCGTAGTAGCCATCGCCCAGACGTTTGTGGACGGCACTCGGGTCATAACCGACGCGTTGCAGCAGATAATCACTGCTGAGGAAGTTGCTGCGATTGGCAAAGCGTGGGTCGGTCACCACCAGATACGGGCTGTTTGCCGCCGTTTGCTGACGGAACAGGCCATTATTGGGGATGGAAGTCGCCACGTTGCCCAGATGTTGTTTGTCGGTCAAGGCCAGTTCTGCAGGGGTGAGTGGAGGTAGCCCGGTCTCGGCATCTTGCCAATCCCCACCGTCGATGTTGACGGCTAACGGGTTGCGTTCCCATTCTGCCCGTTCGGCGGTGGCGGCCTGCTGTGCCGCTTCGACACCACTGATTTGCGCTTGATTGACGGTGGTGTTTTCCAGATGTGCGCCGCTGATTGTGACGTTGCCGTGCCCGCTGATGACACCGTCAACGGTGGTTAAGGCGGTGGTTTCATCGTGGTTGAAGGTCGGGTACCAGTGATTCTTTTCCCGGTCATAATGGTCGACGATAAACTCTTGGCGCCGCTCATTCACCGAGTAACCACGGTTGATGATGTTGGCATTGCCGTCAATCGTCAGGTCACCATTGGCGCTAATCGTGCTGGCATCGTTCAGTAGTTGTCCGGTAACACGCAGGAACAGGTTCCCGCCGGACAGCACACGTGCCCCGATACCGGCAGAAACCAGCTTATCGGTGGTGACGGTGCCGGTCACGCTGCGTTCGCGCAGGTTATTGTAATCACTCACATAAGGTGCAGTCACTCAACTCCTGTAAAAACCTGTCAATAGCAAAATAGTATAAATAACTCTATTGCAGAGTACTCTGTAATGGCGTGTTGTCAACGGAGTTATTAAAAACAGAGAGTATCCTCATGGCAGTACTCATCAAACAATAACACAATGTTATGAACACTAAAGATGAACCGTCTTTTCAGAGTTTGGTGTGAGAGCTATGCAGAAAGAAACCACAATACTACCTTATCCAATTCATGCTGTAGAATACGAAAAATCACGCAGTTATTGCAAAATTCCCTAATATAAAAACAATAAAAAACTCCATTGTGGAGTACTCTTAAATGGAGTGTTGTTGGTTGGGTTATTTAAAACAGGGGGTATCCTCATGGCAATACTTACCGGACAACAACGTCGTGCCATGAACATTAAAGACGAACAATTTTTCAAGGCGCTGGGCGCGAGGATCGCGCAGGCAAGAAAAGAGCTTCAGTTAACACAGCAACAGTTAGCTGAACAATTAGGTCTTGCCCAACAGACAATGGCGCATTATGAAGGGGGAAGATTGAAGGTATCCGCCTCATTACTGCCACAACTGGCTGAGATACTTAATCTTTCTTTGGATGAACTATTGGGGTTGCCTTCCCGACGAGTCGCCAAGCGTGGCCCCACATCACGGCTTGAACAGCAGATTGAGATAATCAGCCAGCTTCCCAAAACCAAGCAGAAGTTTGTCACCGAGATGCTGGACAACGTGATTGGTAAAGCAGAGTAGTTAAAAGTGCGGTGCCAAGGTGCTCGAACACCTCAACACCGCTAACCACAAGCAACTAATAGGAATAGTTACTATGGCTATAGCAGATTCTACGTCACAACCCGAGATACCCCAAGCCCGTAAGAGCATTGTTGGTTATCGTCCTAACGGCGGACTGCCCAACCCTTATCCGCAACTCACCCTAAAGGGACGTTGGTTGGAAGCGCTGGGTTTTACCACCGGCCAGAAGATCGAGGTGATCACCGAACCGGGACAGTTGATCATCCGCATAGCACCCGCCACGGAGGCAGTTGTATGAAGCTCTCATTCACTACTGAGCCGATGCCTACACTCACCTTAATTCGTCACGGCTGGCAACCTGGAGCTCGGTTCCGACTGCAACGCCAAGGCAACCGGATCACCCTAACCATAGTGAACGATGATGACGAGTGGAAGACGCTGTGTGAAGACTGTCAGTACGGCCATAACCTCGGCGCTGATTGGGTCAACTATCACGGTGAACTGGTCATCGCTGGCGACTGGCCTTGTGAGTTTGATCTCACAAGGCCGGAGCAGATCAACGCTATCACCGCGCCGGGCAGGATTGAGATCACGCAGCGAACCTAGAATATTTTCAATAGGTTAGAATAAACCACCCCGGCCTTCGCCGGGGTTAAAGTCATTTAGAAGCCACTTAAAACCACTTCACCATGATCATATTTTTTCATATTATTTCCACTTACTTCAAAAATGCAGTAATTAAAATTCTTAATTAACAGATTACATCCTTCATCCTCAACATCTGTATTTCCAATAAAATGGAGCATCAGGTTATCCGAAAGAAAGATTTTAAAACCGTCTAGAGTTTCTTCTATTTTTTCAACTAAGTACTGATTATCAAAAGGTCTTCCATAAGGACCATCTGGCAGAAAGAAGTAAAATGAACTCCTCTTACTGACCCATTGTGCAACTATTTCATTCGATTTCATTTTTTTATGATCCAGTCATTCTGTGGCGTAGGTAAAAATATCTGAGTACCACCACCATGTAGTGTTGGATTAGTTCCTTTAGTACCAGTTTGGGCTGCTGCTGCACCTTCGTAATACGTTGTTCCTTTAGGTATCTTGATAATTGCTTGATTTTGGAAAGTGTTTCCCCATTCAGGGAGAACTGCACTATCCAACTGAGATTGCAACGGACCTTTTGATGGTTCTGGAGTCCAATAACGGCCATCAACTTTCGCTGAACCGCCATAATCTCGATATAGATAAATATCCGTTTCTGCAACTTTCTCAGTATATGTCCCACTTCTGAATGTTGAAGCAGGGGCTCGTTGGTCGCTTGGATTACCTAATGGGCCAGCTTCATGTGGACCATAAGATTTTATGGTTTGCGCTGATTGAGCAGTTTCAGCGGATACAACTTTATTTGTCAAAGAACTTAGTTTGCTTGCTGCTGCATTACCCAAAATGGGGGTTACTGAAGCTGCTATAATTTTCATTCCGTCATAGCTTTCGATATATGCCGTGGCCGTCGCTTTATCAACCTCAAGTTGCGTCATGGCATAGTTCACCATTGCATCCTTCACCTGCTGCTGATTCTGTGCATCAACACTGGTGATATTCAGCAGGCTAACTATCTGGCCGTAGGCATCCGAGTATTGCTGGCTCACCTTCGAGTTATACGGCCCAGTTTCGTACTCACCTTTGGCCGCAATAACTTCCAGTCTTGCACTGGCACAACCCGCACTTCCGGCATTACCATTTCCGCAGGCATCTATCACTTTCTTGTCGCTGGCAATATCCTTTTCACGAAGTTCATTCACCTTCAGCTGCGCCTGCTCACGCTCTGCCGGGTCTTTACTATTCTGGAGTTTCAGCTTCGCCAGCTCAAGCTCTGTCTTCTCCGACACACTCAGATAGTTATTCTCAGCTGTCGTCTTCGCCGCCTGACCACCTGCCACCGCATCTGCCGAGCTATCACCCGTCAGCCCACCCGCAAGACCACCGACCAAAGTAGCCAACGCACTGATGGTTTGTTTCTGATCTTCGCTCAAGTCACTAATTTTGGTGTCTTTGCCGTACAATTGGTCTTTGATGATCCCGGCCGCGAGCTCTCCCGCTGCGGCACCTGCAGCACCCGCCACGGCATTATTGCCCTGTGCTGCTGCGATCGCGGCATTCACCGCAGCATGAGCTAGCGTGCGTGCCGCCAAATCATCAGTGCTTTTGGCGATAACGTTCGCGATATAGGGCGCTGCGCCACTAGCGATAGCTGCTTTAATATCGCCGCCAGCCAAACCTTGGATCGCTGCTGTTGCTGCCTGCATCCCTCTCTGGATAGTACTCCCTGTACCCCATTCGGTTTGTGCTTTCTTGTACGCCGAGGTGTTCGCTAATGTCGCGTTGTACGCTTTCCAGTCGTCTTTTGTCGCTCCTTCTCCCGGCTCTTTTACCGGTGGATTACGTTTCGCCAGTTCCTCTTTACCCGCTGTCGTCGCCCGTATTTGCCCTTCGGTTCTGGCAATATCCATCGCCATATTGCCGATTTCCCCAATCAGTTGCGCTTCCTTCAGCCGGTTCTGCTCCTTCTCTTTATCAAAAATAGGGGAGAGGGCTTGATTGGCGTGTTCAACATCGCGGCTCAAGTCATCGACATTTTGCGTTTGTTTCTCGCTATCACGAATAATGAGTGAGCCCTCACTCACCGCCGATTTCGTCGTCGAGCTGGCACTGTCGCTGCCGTTCACGCCGACCAACAGGCTGTTTGCCATGTTCCCTGCAAACTCTTTGCCGATATTGCCGCCGGTGCTGATACCCACGCTCTGGTGTTCGACCTTGTACTCCGCTTTGTTATCGATATCGTTAAAGCCTAGCGTACCCGTATCCAGTTTGTTCTTGCTGGCATCTGCCGTTGAACCAATAACGGCGCCATCCAACTGCGTATGCTCCCCAACATGGATATCAAAACCGCCTTGGCCGGCAAAAATCCCGGTCTGCTCTTGCACGCTATCGTAGGTAGAATGCATCTTGTCTTTGCTGACGTTAACACTTGCCGAACCGGTCATTGAGCCGAAGGTAAAGCTACCGCCTGCGCTGACGTTTTGCTGTTTCGAATCATAATAGTCACTATCTTGCTGGCTTTGCAGTGTCAGATTGCGCCCGACGTCCGCTTTCACCGTTTCACCACTGACCTGCGCACCGATTAGGGTAGTGTCACGTCCGCTGACGATATTGACGTTGTTACCCGCGTTGACCGTGGTTTCGGTATGGGTGGTGCCGTTGCCGCTCTCTGAGCCTTTGCCCTTGTTGACGCTGGCAGAAACACTAATCCCGAAGCCGCCCGAGCCGACACCAATGCCTACGCCCACCGTGCCGCCTTTACTCTCATTCTTACCGTCTAGCAGGCTGGTATTGTCGCCAGATATCAGGTTGATATCGCGGTTGGCATTCATGTTGACGTCTTTACCGGCCTGCAATTGGCTACCAACAACCGTGATATCGCCGCTCTGTTTTTTATCTCCATCACCAAACGCCAGAATATTCAGATTGTTACCGGCCGTCAGATTGCTGCCCTGAACCGTGTTCTGCTCACTGTGCTGGGTCGATGTAGACGACTGGCTACCGTAAGACAGGTTGACGCCGATCGTATTGGTATTCGCCGGATCACCCCCTTGAGCCCCGTCCAGCCGCGCCGCTTGTACTGCCTGCGCACCAGAAAGTGCGGCTTTGGTGCCTTGCAAGGCCGCTAATCGACCGTTACTTTCATCATTGGCTTTTTGCGCGGTATCAACGGCTGAACTCAACGCACTACCCACCGTGCCGGACAACGCCAGCGTCAGACCCGAGGTTTTCTGCTCGAAAGTTTCATCACGCCGACGCATATCCAGCCCCGGATCTATCTGCACGTTTTTCCCGGCAATCGACAGATTGTTCTTCGCCAGCAGATCCGCACCACCAATGTGTGCATTCCCTCCCGCAATGATGCTCACGTCGCCGCCGGTGCTGCCGATAGTGCTCACACTCTGGCTCTGCGTCGTTCCGGCTTCATTCACTTGGTGGCGGCTGGACGTACTCCCGATGGTGATACCCAAACCACCGCCACTGAACATACCGCTCTTTTTCTTCTCGTTCAGGCGATAGCTGGATTGCTCTTCGGTGGCGGCAATAATATCGATGTTATTGCCTGCTTGCAGTGAAACCTGTTCATCGCCCACGACGGAAGAGCCGCGTACTTTCAGGTCATTACCCGCCAGCAGGCTGACGTTATCGCCACTCAGCATCGTGCCTTTTTCATGGGTAGCGTAATCTTCCTGCACTTGGTGAGTGGTGGTTTTCGAGAAGGTTTTCTTCTTCACTTTGGTTTCTTCGAAGAAGTGGTAATCACTTTCGGTGGCACTGTTCAGGGTCAGATCACGGCCTGCACCCATGGCGATGTCACCACTGGCTTGTACCTGCGTGGCATTCAGGGTGACGTCGCGTCCGGCCAGGACAGAGGTATGTCCGCCACTGGCAATTTCGGTGCTTTGTTGGCGGACAGTATCATCCACCTGCTGGGTACGATCACGTTTGCTTTCGCTGTATTCACGGGTTTGTTGGGTGTTAAGACTGACGTCACGCCCGGCGCTCAGGCTGACGTTATTCTGTGCCACCATACCAGCGGCTTGCGTGGTGATATCCCGTCCGGCCTCAAGCAGCAAATTATCCCCGCTGACCAACAGACTCCCTTGGGCGGTATTGCTCAGAGACTTGCCGCTGCCATGACTGCCTTGTTCTGTCCGATGCTGTTCATCCCGACTGGCGGTGAGTGAGATATCCCCGGCGGCTTTTAGGCCGAGGGTGCCTTGTTCACTTTGCAGCGTACTGCCTTGCACGTTGATATCGCCGTTATCGGCGATGACCGTGACGGCCTCTTTGGCGCTGAACAGGCTGCCTACCGAGGTATCGCTGGCGCTTTCGACACTGCGCTGGCTTTGTGATTTACCGACTTTGTTTTGTTCGCTGTCGCTTTCATTCACCTGCTGACGAGCTTCTTTGATGGTGACTTGCTGCGCGCGCAGGCCGATGCTGCCTTCGGTGCTTTCAACCTGTGCGCCTTGTGCGACAAAGTCGCCACCCGCCAAAATCGTCACGCCGTTGTCACCGCTTAAGGTGCTGGTGTGCAGGGTATCGGCCTGTCGGTCGTTGCTGACCGAAGAGGTGCTGCTGTTGGCTGCCAAGTGGGTGGTGTTGGTGGTGGTATCTGCCAGCAGGGAGACATTACCGCCAGCCTGAACCCGCGTTTTACCGCCCGCTTTGGCTTCGCTACCTTGCAAGGTGATGTCTTTTCCGGCGTTGAGGTTGAGGTCGCCACCGGCCGACAGGGTGCTGCCGAGTGCCTGTTGCAATTCCCCGCTGACCTGCGCCATGCGCGAGCCTGCCTCTTCCCAGCCTTCGCGTTTACGGTTGCCCATCGAGCCGGAGATGACCTCCACATCGGCCGTGGTGGTGCTGCGTGCGGTGGTGATGTTCAGGCTGTTGCTGGCGCTCAGGCTGAGGTTCTCGCTGGCGCTGAGTTTGGCACCTTGCAAAGTGATATCTCCACCACTGAGGTTGAGTTCACGTGCGCTCATGCTGGCCTGACGCAATGCATCTTGCAGGTTGGTGCTCAGGCTGATGCTGTCGGCCAGCACGTTAATCGAGTCAGCACGAATATCGCCGCCTTGATGCAGGAACTGGCCGGTGTCGATGCTTAAGGCTTTGTCGGCAAACAGATTACCGGCGTTGGTGAGGCTGTCGGTTGAGAGCTGGAGATTGCCGCCAGCAATCACCGCGCCATCACCAGTGACGCGTACCGTTTGGTTAGCCAGATAAACTTTCGGTACCCAGACGGTCTGCGGGCCACTTTCGGTGTCGACGGTTTCGCTCACCAGCCAGACGATATCTTGCTGTAATGCGGCGATTTGCGCCGGGGTGAGGGCGACGCCCGGTACCAGATGGAAATCTGCGGCGGTCTTGATGGCGTTATTCATCAGCGACTGATATTGCGCCATCGCATCCTCGCCGCGCACGGAAGGGCGACCGGTCAGCATCAGCAACTGTTCCCGCACCAAGCGTTGTTCGTAGTAGCCATCGCCCAGACGTTTGTGGACTGCACTCGGGTCATAGCCGACGCGTTGCAGCAGATAATCACTGCTGAGGAAGTTGCTGCGATTGGCAAAGCGTGGGTCGGTCACCACCAGATACGGGCTGTTTGCCGCCGTTTGCTGACGGAACAGGCCATTATTGGGGATGGAAGTTGCCACGTTGCCCAGATGCTGTTTGTCGGTCAAGGCCAGTTCTGCAGGGGTGAGTGGAGGTAGCCCGGTCTCGGCATCTTGCCAATCCCCACCGTCGATGTTGACGGCTAACGGGTTGCGTTCCCATTCTGCCCGTTCGGCGGTGGCGGCCTGCTGCGCCGCTTCGACACCACTGATTTGCGCTTGATTGACGGTGGTGTTTTCCAGATGTGCGCCGCTGATCGTGACGTTGCCGTGCCCGCTGATGACGCCGTCAACGGTGGTTAAGGCGGTGGTTTCATCGCGGTTAAAGGTCGGGTACCAGTGATTGGTATCTCGGTCGTAGTGGTCGACAATAAACTCTTGGCGCCGCTCATTCACCGAGTAACCCCGGTTGATGATGTTGGCATTGCCGTCAATCGTTAGGTCGCCATTGGTGCTGATAGTGCTGGCATCGTTCAGTAGTTGTCCGGTAACACGCAGGAATAAGTTACCACCAGCCAGCACACGTGCCCCGATACCGGCAGAAACCAGCTTATCGGTGGTGACGGTGCCGGTCACTGTGCGTTCACGCAGGTTATTGTAATCACTGACATAAGGGGCACTGGCGATATCCAGATACCGCTCTGGGTTCCACTGTTCAATCTGCCCACGGTCGTGTTCACGCCAGAAGGTATTGTGATAAGGGGTCGGCACCCCGGCGTTCTGCCGCCAGCCTTGGGTCTCGTAGAAGGTGATGGCATAGCTGCCATCAGCATTCGGCACCAGTGCCAGATAGTTAACCCAGAGGCTGATCGGTTGCCCCAGATTGTTTTTCACCCGCACTTCTGCGCGCTTGGTGGCGGCGTCAATGTTCAGTAAGGTGCCATACGGGTTGCTCTCAACCGCAGCATCATTACGGAAGGTTAATGACTGTGTGGTCGGTGCCAGGGTGCTGACATCGGTATTGACCCCGGAGCCATAAGAGCGCCAGTAGTAGTTATAACGGTGCCATTGGTAGTCACTGGTCTCGGCGTCACGCTCAATGACCAACCCTTCGCGCAGGTTGTCGAAGCGTTTGGCTTCGAGGGTGATATCGCCCTCTGCTTCGATATAGCTGGCGCGGTTCTCGATCAAATCGCTGCTGGATAACTGCAAGGTGCCCGCGCTGTAAATCAATGCCTGATCGCGGTTAGTTAAGCGCTCACCGGTCATCAGGCTGATGTGTTCGGTGGCAGCGATCAGCGCATTGCTCCCGTGGTTGTCGAGGGTGCGGCTGTTGACCGTCAGATTATCGGCCATCAGCGTAGCTTGGTTGTCCAAACTGTCACTGTCGATGGTCAGAGTATCGGCTTCGATGCGCCCTTGATTAAGCAATGCGCCGGTGGTTAGTTGCACGGTGCTGCCCACCAGCGTCGCGAGGTTGTTGAGGTGGGTGCTGTGGAGCGTGAGTGAGCCCGGCAACAGCCAGTCAGCCAGATTGGTCAATATGCCCGCGACACGCAAGGTGACGGCAGTGTTACTGCTGAGGGTATCCCCGATGCGGTGGGTGTAATCCTGCGCAACACTTAGCGTTAGTGCCTGCTGGCTGAGTAGGGTGCCGCCCTGATTATTCAATGAGCGCGTGGCGACGGTCAGCATACCGCCGCTTTGGATGTAGCCGCCTTGGTTAAATAGCGCGAGGGAAGGGACGAACCCTCCGCTGATGCTCAGTGTGTTATTGGCGAGAATGGTACCCTGACGGTTATCCAGCGAATCTAACTGTGACAAGGTCAGGGTGCCCGCACTTTGTACTCGGCCCGAGGTGTTATCCAAGGTTCGCGCGTTGACTTCAGTATGTGTGGTGCCGATGAGTAGGCCGCCATCCCGGTTGTTCAGCTGATCGGCTTGTACGCTTAGCGTGCCTTGGCTGCTGATAATCCCATGATTGCTGTTATCTATATCGGTACTGTTGAGTGTTAGCGATTGGCTGGAGACTAACTGCCCAGCCTGATTGTTCACGCTGTTGCTGTTCAGGCTCAGTGCGGCACCGCTGTGGATCTTACCTTGTTGGTTATTGAGCTCGCCGAGCTGGTAGATACCGGTTCCTTGGCTGACGATAGTGCCCGTCTGGTTATCCAACTGGTTTGCCGTAAGCTGAATATTCCCTAGGCTGCTGAGGGTGCCTTGCTGGTTCTTTAATTGGTCAGCCACGATCTGTTGCGCCTGATTAGACCGCACCGTGCCTTGGGTGTTATCCAGTAAGCCAGAGAGCTGTATACCGAGCTGCTGTTGGCTGGTAATGAAACCCTGTGCGTTCAGCAATTGTGCGGCACTGATCTGCATTTCTTCGCCGCTTTGTACTTTGCCCAAACGGTTATCTAGCTGGCCGTTTAAGGTCAAAGATAGTTGTTTTTGGCTGTAGAGCAGACCATTTTGCTGGTTATCAATGCCTTGAGCGCGGATCTGCAATTGCTCACCCGCCAGTAGTTGTCCACCGGCATTGTGTACCACGCCAGCGGGAAGTGAGTCAGTTAGCCCGTGTAGCCATAAACGCGACTGAGCGCTGATCTTCCCACCTTGGTTGTAGATATCCTGAGCGGTGCGCAGTATCGCATTGGCGGCAGATTGCACGATGCCGTATTGGTTATCCCAGGTGTTGGCGGTCAAAGAGGCATCTTGCTGGCTGACGACTTCCCCTTCACGGTTATCAAAGCGCTGGCTGACCGTTGTCAGCGTTCCTAGGCTGCCGATCCATCCTTGTGTATTAAAGATATCCTCGGCCTGCAAACGCTGCGTGAGTTGGCTAATGATATTGCCACTGCGGTTGTCCAAGGCGCGGGTGAACTGCATATCTAGGCTGTCTAACGCCTGAATTTCACCTTGTGTATTGAGCAGGCTGAGTGCGCGCACCGTGCTGCTGCCACCACTGGCGAGTTTTCCGCTTTGGTTATCCCACGCGCCATCGAGGTTCAAGGTCAGCGCTTGCTGGCTCTGTATCAACCCTTGCTGCCGGTTGTTCAGTTGTCCACCGCGCAGCGACATCGCACCGCCGCTTAGCAGTTTGCCTTCATCGTTATTGAATAGGCTGAGCGGACTCCCTTGCCAAACGAGATCTTGCTGCGCGGTTAAATAACCGGCGTGGTTATTGACGTTGCCAGTGGTGTTGAGATTTAACGCTCCGCCTGATTGCACTTTGCCAGCCGAGTTGTCTAAGCTACCTGTGACTATGTTGGCTTGTTTTCCACCCAGCGCAGTACCGTTGCGGTTATCCCAGTTGCCTGCGGTGCTGATATCCAGCATTTCTCCGGCGTTTAGCAACCCTTGTTGGTTATTCATGGACTGGCTGCTTAACGTCAGGTTTCCGCCGGAGAGCAATTTACCTTGGCTGTTATTCACTTCGCGTTGTGTTGTCACCGCAAGATGCGATTGGCTTTGCAGCGTGCCATCTCGGTTGTCCAACGCGCCGGTATCCAGTTGTAGGCTACCATTGCTGCCCAACACTCCAGACTGGTTGTCCAGCAGGCCACTGACGCGCCAATGCTGCGCAGTGCCATCCAACGCCACCAAGCGTCCGCGTAAGTTATTGAGCGTGGTGGTATTCAGGCTGAGTCGTTGCGTTTCAATGCTGCCATCGGTGTTATCCAAGCCGCCCGTTAGAGTAAAGCGGCTTTCACCCGTTCCCACCTGTGACCAAACACCCGATTGGTTGAACAGGCTATCTCCGGTGATTTGCCAGTTTCCTGCGCGGATTTGCGCTTGTTGCGTGTGGATATTGCCTTGGCTATTAATGGTGAATTGTTCGCTGTCTACCTGTGTTTGTTTCAGGGCAACATCACCGGTTTTGGCCGTTAACACCGCTTGCTGACTCGCCAAACGGCTTTGGCTTAAATCGATCTGACGGCCAGTGACGCTGACCTTTTTCTGGCTCAGCAAACTGCCACTGGCACGAATATCTGACTGGCTAGTGAGTGTTAAATCGGCTTGGCGAGTCAAGGTGCTGTTGGCATCGCTACCCGCTAAAAGGTGTCCGCTGCTTTGGATGGCCTGCGCCGATTGCAAAGTCACATTGCCTGCGGCGGCCAGCGTTCCTGATTGCTGAATTCCACCTTGGCGACTTTGCACGGCAAGCTCACCACCGCTGTAAAGTTTGCCGTGGTGTTCAACGCTGTCTCTGGCGGTCAGGGTAATATTTCCCCCGGCCTGCGTGTATGACTCCGCCGTGCCAGATTGCCAGCTGAGTTTGCCTTCACTACTGATGGTTAACGTCTTTTCTGCTTGTAGATGCCCACCTTGATTGCGCACGCCGACGCCAGCTTCGGTGCCGACCATGCGAATAGCGCCACTGTACATGCCGCCCAGTTGCCCCATATCAATCGCCACTTCTGGGGTGTTTCCGTCTGTTGCTAAGGCAGTGATGGTTTTGCCATCGGCGCTGATTTTGTTACGCCCCGCGACAACGGAGATACTTTCCTGCGCCCGGACTCCGGCGTTGATCTGCACCGCCCGAGCCAAAATCTCGGCATATTGGGTATCGTGGCGAGTATCACCATTGAGGCCGCCACCTTCAATCCGAATAACCCCTCGCTCCACCTGATAACCGGCCAAACTGCCATCGGCATTGAGTTGCGGTTTACCGGTGGTTAACGTCATTCGCCCGGCGTTGATGGTTCCGCAACCGTCACACACGATGCCCGATGGGTTAGCGACGACGACCTGTGCCTTGCCCCCTGCGACCTCCAGAAAACCGCGTAGCTGGCTGGGGTTGTTGCTATTCACTTCGTTAATAATGACTTTGGCCGGAGCTTTGTTCGGATCGAGTTTAGCGTTACCTTGGATGTAACCGGCCAGTTGGGTGGAGGTCATTACCGCAGAGTTGTTGAGGATCGCCCCTTGTTTGTTGACGTCAAACTGCTGGTATTGGTTATGTGATACCCCGGCCTGATTGGGCGCATTGATATTGACCTGTGGCAGCCCATTCTGCGTGGTGATGACTTCCGGGCGCTGCGCAGCGCTACCGTCGGCAACGATCCCGTTAGCGAGTGCTGGAGAGGCAAACAAGGCTAGCCCAACCAACCACCCAGCGCGGCGTAACGTTACCCACAGGCGAGTGCTGCCTGTTCCACGGCTTTGCCCTGGCATGGTGCTGCAACTACGGGTCAATTCTGACACCACTCTCAGTTCACCTTGGGTACGACTGAAAATGATGCGATAGCAATGTTTGTTCATGAGCTACATCCCTGAGAAATATTGATCCAAGCGGCAAAAAATGTTTGCCTATTCCCTTTAGAAATCATGGCTAGATTTGTAGGTTGATGCTGAAACCGGCGGTGGTGCCAGAGGTATGGAAACCTTCCGGTTTGTAGAGCGGTAAGCCCACAAACAGGTCGTAACTGAAGCGTTGCCACAGTGCTCCGCGCACACCTAACACGCTGCCCGCCAGTTGTTGCCCGGCTAAGTAGCGGGTTCCGGGGCCATCTACCCGGCCATAATCCACACCCCAATACAGTTCCTGATTGCTGGCCAACACCGCCCAACCGAGCTCGTTGCGCCAAATCAACCCTTTTTCACCCGAGAGGCTTTGTTCACCATCAAATCCCCGCACGGTATAGCGCCCGCCAATCGCCAGACGATCCTGTGGTGTTAGCGGTTGGCCGCTCCATTGCCCGCGCAAGCTGGTGTTGTAACGCCAAGATTGGCTGAGCCATTGGAAAGGTTGGTTTAGGCTGATGTCTCCCATGAGCATGTTGGGACGGGATGTGCCACCGTTATAGGCCTCTTCTGGTGCAGGTAGCGCGCCAAACGCTCCGGTACCGTTACGCCAGTTGATATTGGCATCCAACACCGCATTGCCGAGGTAACTGCGTTGGCTGAATCCTAGCTCCCAGCCTGCCGTGCGGCGCTGTTGCTGCTCAATCTCAATGTCATCCACCGCATTGGTTGAATGACGGCGATAGGCGCGCAGATTGAGAGTGGTTTTGTGCGCCTGATTACGAAATAGCAGGCGGGAAGCGGTGAATTGGACATTTTCGCTTTTGCCGCTGTAAGTGAGCACCTCGTTGGCATTGGCAATGTTCTGGTGATAGGTATAGTCGTTGTAGTTGGCCGAGAAACTCCAGTAGCCGACTGGAATGGTGTAATTCAGCGTATTAGAGCGGCTGTCGTAAGGGCCATCGCGGAACAAACTTCTGCCGATGTTGGCATAGAAAAGATCGTTCTGGGCGAAGGGGGCGTCAATCGACAGCGTCGCGGAGCCTTGATATTTGCCGGTGCTTTCAGAGCCGCTATCGTCAAGTCCGAGGCTGAGATGGAACGGGCGGCTTTCTTTCCAACTGATCACCAGATCGCTGGTGGCTTCTTGTGATCCCGGCACAATTTGGATATCCGCCTCGACGTTCGGCACCCGTTTGAAATTCTCCAAGCCTTGTTCGATATCTCTTAGATTAAGGATATCGCCTGAATCGGCAGGCACGGCATTCCATAATCTGGCGCGGTAAGATACCGGTTCAACAAAATGGATCTTATCAATGCGACCCGGTTGTAGCTGGAGAGTCAATGCTCCTTGGGTGAGATCCTGCTCTTGCGCCATGACTCTGGTGGTCACGTAGCCTTTTTCTAAGATGGCGTTTTGTACTTTATTGATGGCCAGCAAGATCCCTTGCGATCCCAAACAACGGCCTTTAGCGTCTTTCACCGCATCAAGCGCCCATTGGAAACGACTGGCAGAATCGCCTACCAATTTAAAAGTATGAATCGTAAAGCAAGGGGACTCATTAGCCGGGTAATCTGGCAAGGAGACATTTGGGCGATTCAGCCGAATGTCAGTTTGCGGCGTATTTTGTTGTTGTAGCGCACGTTCCCTTTCCTGTTGCCGCATTTGTTCTTGGGCATCAATGACCGCTGCGGCCGCATTTTGGGGCAGCGAAGGGGGGAGCATATTGGCTGAAAGCAGGGCGACAGGCTGCATTGCGAAGCAAAACAGGCTAGCTTTGGAAAGCAATGCCAAATAACGGGTCATCAACGTCATCCTTGACTGAATGTATTAATTGTAAAAATTTATGAATTGGCGCGGATTATCAAGCGATAGTGGTCTAAAAGCAAGCACCTAGATCTTTGGCGATGGAGTCACCGAGTGTCTGAATTCACAATTTTAGCTACGCCCCGACCCTCCTCCCCAGCTAATCCTCAAGCAGGATGATGCTGCGCAGTCTTCTCCACGGCTATTCTCCATGCCATAACAGCGCTAAATTGACTCATTCTACCGATAGAGAGCCTTTTCTATGTCCCAGCCCATGCTTAAAAAGGATGTTTTCCTCGCGGCACTGACCCGTCAGTGGCAGCGTTTTGGTTTGAGTTCTGCCCAGCAAATGACCCAGCACCAATGGTGGCAAGCGGTCAGTGGTGCATTGGCCGAACAGTTGGCCGCTCAGCCTGCGCCTCGTGCGAGCAGTAAACCGCTGCGCCACGTTAACTACATCTCGATGGAGTTCCTGATTGGTCGTTTGACGGCGAATAACCTGATCAATCTGGGTTGGTATGACACCGTTGAGGCCGCGTTGGCGGAACAACAAATCAAATTGGCAGACTTGCTGGAACAAGAAACCGATCCTGCCTTGGGTAACGGGGGGTTGGGGCGATTGGCGGCCTGTTTCCTGGATTCCATGGCCACCGTAGAGCAACCAGCGACGGGCTATGGTTTGAACTATCAATACGGCTTGTTCCGTCAGTCTTTTAAAGATTGTCATCAACAAGAAGCGCCAGATAATTGGCTGCGTGAGCACTATCCGTGGTTCCGCCACAATGCCGCGCTCAATGTGGATGTGGGCATTGGCGGCAAAGTAGAAAAACTGCAAGATGGCCGTGAGCTGTGGCACCCGGCATTTACTCTGCGCGGTGAAGCTTGGGATTTACCGGTGTTGGGCTATCGCAATGGCGTCACTCAACCGCTGCGTTTGTGGCAGGCCACCCATGCACATCCGTTTGATTTAGGCGATTTCAACGACGGTAAATTCTTGCAGGCTGAGAAGCAGGGCGTAGACGCGGCGAAACTGACTAAGGTGTTGTATCCGAACGATAACCATCAGGAAGGCAAGCGCCTGCGTCTGATGCAGCAATACTTCCAATGCGCCTGTTCGGTGGCGGATATTCTGCGTAAACACCATCAAGCCGGGCGTAAGATTGAGGACTTGCCGAAGTACGAAGTGATCCAGCTGAACGATACTCACCCGACCATCGCCATTCCTGAAATGCTGCGCATTTTACTGGACGAGCATCAGTTGGATTGGGATGCGGCTTGGGCGATTACCAGTAACACTTTCGCGTACACCAACCATACGTTGATGCCAGAAGCGCTGGAGTGTTGGGATGAAAAACTGGTGCGCAGCCTGTTGCCGCGCCACTTCTCTATCATCAAACAGATCAACGCCAACTTCAAAAAATTGGTCAATAAACAGTGGCCGGGTGATGAAGCGGTTTGGGGCAAACTGGCGGTGCATTACAACAAACAAGTTCGCATGGCTAACCTGTGTGTGGTCAGCGGTTTTGCGGTTAACGGCGTCGCGCAGTTGCACTCGGATCTGGTGGTGAAAGATCTGTTCCCGGAATATCACCAACTGTGGCCGAACAAATTCCACAACGTCACTAACGGCATCACGCCGCGTCGTTGGCTGAAACAGTGTAACCCGGCGTTGTCTGGCTTGATTGATAGCACGTTGAAAGTGGAATGGGCGAACGATCTTGATGCGTTGAAAGGGCTGGAGAAGTTCGCCGATGACCTGGCTTTCCGCGATCAATATCGTCAAATCAAACGTGATAACAAAGTTGCGCTAGCGAATTATGTACATAGCGTGATGGGGCTGACGCTTAACCCGGATGCGATCTTCGACGTACAAATCAAACGTCTGCACGAATACAAGCGCCAGCACTTGAACTTGCTGCATATTTTGTCGTTGTATCGCCAACTGCGTGACAACCCGCAATTGGACATCGTGCCACGGGTGTTCTTGTTCGGTGCGAAAGCCGCGCCGGGCTACTATCTGGCAAAGAATATTATTTACGCGATCAACCAAGCGGCAGAGAAGATCAATAACGATCCGATCGTCAAAGATCGTCTGAAAGTGGTGTTTATCCCTGACTATCGTGTCTCGGTCGCGGAACTGATGATCCCAGCCGCGGACATTTCTGAACAGATTTCTACCGCCGGTAAAGAGGCTTCCGGCACCGGCAATATGAAGCTGGCGCTGAACGGGGCGTTGACCGTTGGAACGCTGGATGGTGCTAACGTCGAGATCGCCGAGCAGGTGGGTGAAGACAATATCTTTATCTTCGGAAATACCGTTGAACAGGTAAAAGCGATTCTGGCGAAAGGCTACGATCCGCTGAGTTACAGCAAGAAAGATAAGTATTTGAAGGTGATATTGGACGAACTGGCGAGCGGAGCCTTCAGCAACGGCGACAAGCAGGCTTTCGACATGATGCTGCACAGCCTATTGGCAGGTGGCGATCCTTATCTGGTATTGGCGGACTTTGCCTCCTATTGCCAAGCCCAACAGCAGGTTGACCAACTGTACCGTGATAGCGATGAGTGGACACGCCGTACCATCCTGAATACCGCGCGTGTAGGGATGTTTAGCTCGGATCGCTCGATCCGCGATTATCAGCAGCGTATCTGGCAAGCCAAACGTTAAGGAGAACTCATGCGTAAAGGTATCGATCAGGCAGCAACCCTGGCGGGGATCGCAGCCGATTACATTAATGCTCACGGTAAGCAGCAAGCGATCCCGACGGATACCAAACGCAAGCTGTTGGCGGCGATGGGGCGCGGTGAGGCTGTGCAGGAAGCCGTCGTTACGCCACTGCCAGTCGTGAAAGTGTTTCAGCAAGGCACACCGGTAAGCCTGCCGTTGACGGGCAGTGGAGAGTACCACTGGGAGTTGGAACTGGAAGAGGGCAGCCAACAATATGCTAGCCAACAACAGGGACGCGCCAGCGCCGGTAAAACCCTCACTTTGCCCGGTAAGCTGCCGTTGGGTTATCACCAACTGACGTTGACGCAGGGTCAACAGCAATGGGGCTGTCGCCTGATCGTCGCCCCTAAACGTTGCTACGAACCAGAGGCTCTACTCACCGGTCAAAAACTGTGGGGAGCCTGTGTGCAGCTTTATACGCTGCGCTCCAACCGTAATTGGGGCATCGGCGATTTTGGCGATCTGCGGAATATGGTGATGGAAATTGCGGAGCGCGGTGGAGCCTTTATTGGCCTCAATCCGATTCACTCGCTGTACCCAGCCAACCCGGAAAGTGCTAGCCCGTATAGCCCGTCGTCGCGCCGTTGGTTGAACGTGCTGTATATCGATGTCACTGGAGTTGAGGATTTCCATCTTAGCAAGGCGGCGCAAAAGTGGTGGAACAAAACTACGACGCAAAAACAGCTCGCTCAAGCTCGACAAAATGATTGGGTAGATTACAGCGCCGTCACTGGTTTGAAATTAGAAGCGTTGAAGCTGACATTTCCACAGTTTCAGGTGCGTAGCAGTGGCGATTCAATGCGGCGTGCCTTCGATGCGTTTGTCCTTGCTGGAGGCAGTAGTCTGTACCAGCAGGCAGCGTTCGATGCGTTACATGCGCATTTGGCGGCGCAAGACAGCAGCCAGTGGGGATGGCCTGCGTGGCCGCAAGAATATCAGCATGGCGATAACGCGGCTGTAGCGCAGTTTTGCCAGCAACATCAGGACGAGGTGACGTTCTACCTTTGGCTGCAATGGCTGGCCGCGAATCAATTCGAAGAGTGTTTCTTGCAGAGCCAGCAGCAGAAAATGCCGATTGGTTTGTATCGCGATTTGGCGGTCGGTGTGGCGGAAGGGGGGGCCGAGACTTGGTGCGATCGTGAGTTATATTGCCTACAAGCTTCGGTTGGTGCGCCGCCGGATATCCTCGGCCCACTAGGCCAAAACTGGGGATTACCGCCGATGAACCCGCATGTGATGGCGGAACGGGGTTATCAACCGTTCATCGATCTGCTACGTGCCAATATGACCAGTTGCGGTGCGTTGCGGATCGATCACGTGATGGCGTTGCTGCGTCTGTGGTGGATACCTTACGGTGAAACGGCCGATAACGGGGCCTATGTAAAATACCCGGTGGATGACCTTCTTGCGGTATTGGCTCTGGAAAGCCAGCGTCATCGCTGCATGGTGATCGGTGAAGATCTTGGGACGGTACCGGTGGAGATCGTCGGCAAACTGCGCGATAGCGGAGTTTATTCCTACAAAGTTCTGTACTTTGAACGTGATAGCGACAATCAATTCCGCGCCCCGCAGGCTTACCCGGTGCAAGCGATGGCGACCATCACTACGCACGATTTACCTACGCTGCGCGGGTATTGGGAGAGCGGCGATCTGACGCTTGGCAAGCAGTTGGGGTTGTACCCGGATGAGGCGATCTTGAAAGAGCTGTTTACCGATCGCGAACGTGCAAAGCAGGGATTGTTGGATGGTTTACATCGTTACGACTGCGTACCAGAGAAAGTGGGCAAGAAAGCGGCGTTGCTGACGATGAACCCAATCTTGAATCGTGGCCTGCAACGTTATGTTGCCGATAGCGCTAGCGCCTTGCTTGGCCTGCAACCAGAGGATTGGTTGGATATGAACCAACCGGTGAATATTCCCGGTACCAGCGATCAATATCCTAACTGGCGGCGCAAATTGAGTACCAAGCTGGAGGATATGTTCGCCGATCAGCAGGTTAACCGGTTATTGAAGGATTTGGATCAACGGCGCAGGAAGGTATCGGTGGGTTAAAACAGCAGGGCCAGTGTAAAAACTGGCCCTGTGGTAAATCACTGACTTTTTAAAAATCAATAATATGAATGCTCGCCGCGCTGGTGTTCTGTCAGATCGCGTACGCCTTTCAGTTCTGGGAACTTGACGAGTAGCTGTTTCTCAATACCGTCTTTTAGCGTAACATCAATCATTGAACAACCGTTACAGCCACCGCCGAATTGTAGGACGGCGTAACCGTCTTCAGTGATTTCCATCAATGTCACCCGACCGCCGTGACCGGCCAGTTGCGGGTTGACTTGCGATTGCAATTCGTACTCCACACGTTCCATCAACGGGGCATCATCATCCACTTTACGCATTTTGGCGTTGGGTGCTTTCAGCGTCAGTTGTGAACCCAGTTGATCGGTCACGAAGTCGATCTCGGCGTCTTCCAGATACGGCTTGCTCAGTTCATCAATGTAGGCGGACAGTTTCTCAAACTCCAGTTTGGTATCTGTCGCTTCCACCGCGTCTGGCGGGCAATAAGAAACACCGCATTCTGCGGTCGGAGTACCCGGATTAATCACGAATACGCGGATTTGGGTGCCTTCCTCTTGGTTTGCCAATAGTTTGACAAAGTGTTCCTGTGCAGCATCTGTTATACGAATCATAGCATTAGCTCAATAGTTGACTTCTATAGTAGGTTATAATACGCCCATTGCCGTGGCACTACAACGTGCGGCAAACGCACCAGATTTGTAACGATGCGACACCTTGCGCCTGCAACAGTTTAGCGATTTCCGCCACCGTACTACCAGTGGTAACGACATCATCTAGCAAGACGACGTGTTGCCCGGCGAAATTCTCGTCACAGCGAAAAGCACCACGCAGATTACGCCGTCGTAAGCGGGCAACCAGTCGTTGTTGCGGTGCCGTGGCGCGTATACGGCGTAAAGCCGCTGGCCGATATTCGCAATCTAACCAATGCGCTAGTGGCCGCGCCAACAGATCGCTTTGGTTGTAGCCGCGTTGCCAGCAACGTTGATTCTGTAAGGGTACGGCTAAAATCACATCGGGTCTGTTCAGATATTGCTCTCGGCGGATTTGTAGCCAGTTGAGTAATAGCAGACGTGCCAAAGTTCCTGCTAACTCTGGTGAGCGGTGAAACTTGAATTTTTTGATTAACTGACTGATTGGCGGGCAATAGTCGGTAGCAAAGATCAACCGTTGCCAAGGGCGTGGATGCTGTAAACAGCGTCCACAAGGATGCAATGGATCGCCAGAAGGTAAGCCGCAACAAGGGCAGCAGAGCGGTTTTTGGGGCAGATGGCGTAGGCAGTAGCTGCATATACCCTGAGTGGCGAGCTGTAATGGTTGTTGGCATAGCCAACAGCGGCTGCGGATTGATAGCATAGTCGTCCTCCGTGACGGACTGAAACAAGGACAATAACTGATGACTGCGTTGTATTGGCAAACAATAGGTGAAGGCGATCGCGATCTTGTGCTGTTGCATGGATGGGGGCTGAATGCCGAGGTGTGGGGTTGCATGTTAACGCGATTGTCGCCGCATTTTCGCCTGCATCTGGTCGATCTGCCGGGCTATGGCCGCAGTCAGGGTTTTGGTGCTATGTCGCTGGAGCAGATGGCGGAAACGGTATTGGCTGTTGCGCCGGAGCAAGCTTGGTGGTTAGGTTGGTCGCTTGGTGGATTGATAGCCAGTCAGATTGCATTGACTCACCCACAGCGGGTGAATGGCTTGATTAGCGTGGCGACCTCCCCGTGTTTTGCTGAGCAGGATGCATGGCCGGGTATTCGCCCTGATGTGTTGGCAGGTTTCCAACACCAATTGAGTGTTGATTTCCAGCGTACCGTGGAGCGTTTTTTGGCGTTGCAGACGCTGGGGACTGAAAGTGCTCGTCAGGATGCACGCTTATTGAAATCGGTGGTGTTGAACCAACCGATGCCAAGTGCTGAAGTTTTGAATGGCGGATTGGAAATTCTGCGTACCGCCGATTTACGCCAGCCGATGGCGGCTCTCACGCTGCCACATTTGCGGATTTATGGTTATCTCGACGGGCTGGTTCCGCGCAAAGTGGCACCGTTATTGGATGAAGCGTGGCCGCAATCACCTGCGGTGGTGATGCCGAAAGCTGCCCATGCGCCGTTTGTTTCCCACCCCGATGAATTCGCCAGTACGGTGCACGAATTTATTGTGGCACGTTGATGTGGCGAGACGTGCTAACCGCACAAAAGAGCGCGAAATGTAAACGGTATCGGAGAATAAATAGAGTATCTGCCGAATACGGTTAATGGCGGATAGTTAATTATAAATTCCATATTAGAGGGACGTTTTATGAAATCATTGAAGATGGTTGTTGCAGCTCTGGTGGTCGGTTCTATGTCTTTTGGTGCAATGGCTGCGACGCTGTTGACTAAAGAAGATGTGGCAAAGGACCCGACCAAATATGAAAGCCTAGGTACCGTAACGGTAACCGGTGAAGAAGCGCCGATGGATGTCAAAGATGCATTGGCTAAAAAGGCGGATGAGAAGGGTGCTCAGTACTACGTGATTATCGCGGGTCGTGAACACGGTAAATTCAGCGCGATGGCTGAAATTTACAAAGACAAGAAGTAACCTCGATTAAGTGAGGGCGCAGTGTTCATTGAAGCTGCGCCCTCTTTATCAATTCTCAGTCAGTATTTTTCAAGCGGTAAACCACGGTACTGCTGCACCCTTGACCTTCCGGGCAACTCTTACAACTGCCACTCAAGCAATCGCTATTATCCTGTTCGATACGCTCGACTTTACCCATTGCGGTTAAGCGCTCCAGCATGGCCTCGACCAGCGACAGCGGGGTTGCTAACTGCCGGCTGAGTTGCTGCGCTTGCACGTTACCGTGCAGCGCCACAGCATCGCGGATTTGTAGCAGGCTAGCCATCAGTGACAATCACCCTGCGGGCCCTTGCAGCAACTGGCGGGTGTCGCATTACTCAGACGTACCGTTACGCGGCTGCGGGCTTTGCGCAGACCAAACAAGATCAACGCGTTGACGATTAATACCGCAAGAATGGCGACCAAACTGTATTGCGGATGCTGCTGGAAGGTCGCCACCTGATAAAACAGGGTCGCCAGCGAGTAGGCCAAATTCAATCCCCACAGGATGGAGAACGTCATCCAACCGCGGCTGGACTCACGGGCAATGGCTCCCATCACTGACACGCAAGGCACATACAACAACACGAAGATCAGGTAGCTGTAGGCGGAGATCGACGTACCGAACTTGGTGCTCATGGTGCCCATGGAACTGGAGCCCATTTCACCGTCGCCTTTGCTGGCTTCAATGGGGTTAGACAGCACGCTCAGGCTGAAGGTGTCTTTCAAGCCCTGCCAGGTTTCCTGCACTGCGCCACCCAATTCATCTAACAGATTGAAGTTAGCCGCGTCGAACTGTTCGTTGGTAATGTGTTCGGCGGTATACAGGGTGTTCAACGTACCGACCACCACTTCTTTCGCCATTGCACCGGTCACCAAGCCAACGGTGGCCTGCCAGTTATCCGGCTGTACGCCCATCGGTTTCAGCAGCGGGGTGAGTACTTTAGACACCGAAGCCAGCGCCGAATCGTTGATATTGCCGACCGGTTTGCCGCTGAACGAGAAGCTGTTCAGGCCACCAATAAAAATACTGACGATGATGATGACTTTACCGGCGCGCAGCACAAAACCTTTCAGGCGTTGCCAAGTTTGCAGCAGTAGGCTTTTCAGATGGGGAACGTGGTAGACCGGAAGCTCCATCACAAACGGTGAGGCTTCGCCACGCATGATGGTGTATTTCAGCACCAACCCGGTGAGAATGGCGACCACAATCCCCAGAATATAGAGCGAGAACACCACGCCTGCGCCATCTTGCCCGAAGAAGGCGGCGGCGAAGACCGCAAAGATTGCCAAGCGTGCACCGCAGGACATAAACGGTGCCATCATGATGGTGATCAGGCGTTCACGCTGGGCGTCTAGGGTACGAGCGCCCATCACGGAGGGCACGTTACAACCAAAGCCGACGATCAACGGCACAAAGGATTTACCCGGTAGACCCAGCGCTTGCATGAGGCGATCCATCACGAATGCGGCACGCGCCATGTAGCCGGAGTCTTCTAGGAATGATAGGAACAGATACATCATGCCTATCTGTGGTACCAGCGGCAGCACGGTGTTGATCCCGCCGCCAACTCCTTGTGCCAAGAATACCGTCAACCATTCCGGGAAATGCAGGGTGTAACCCAGCCATTGAATGCCTTGGATGAAAATAGCGGCCGAGCCAAGATCGAAGATCGGTTGCAATGCGCCGCCGATGTTGATCGCCAAGACGAACATCACGTACATCACCAGCAAGAAAATCGGTACGCCCAGCCAGCGGTTCAAAATTACTTTATCCAGTATCTCGGTCAGGCGGTTGGGCATTGCCTGCTGTGAGTTACTGACTGCGTCGCACAGCGTTGAAATTGACTGGTAACGCGCATCGGCGATCACCAATGCGGGATCTTCCTGCTGCTGTTGTTGCAGTGCCAGCTTAGTTTCGGGCAGTAAGGCGACGGCGTTTCCTGCCATCGAATGGCTATAGATATCACCTTCCAGCATTTGCACCGCGATCCAGCGGCGTTGCGCTTCCGGCAGGCTTTGCGGCATGGCTGCGCTGAGTTTGTCGACTTCTTGCAGTAATAGAGGAGGGTAATTGACCAGTGTTTTCAGTTGGTTGAACTGGTGGGTGTCGATCATCTGCTTCAACACGCCAATGCCATCGGCTTTGGTCGAAATCATCGGTACTACCGGGCAACCCAAACGGTCCGACAATGCAGCAATGTCGATCGCAATATGCTGGCTCTTCGCGATGTCCAACATATTCAACACCACGATGCATGGAACGCCTAGCTCCAGCAGTTGCAGCGTTAGATAGAGGTTGCGCTCCAGATTCGATGCATCGACCACGTTGATCAGCAAATCAGCATCACCACTTAAGATGTAGTGGCAGGCGATTTGCTCATCGAGCGAAGTTTGCTCAGAAATAGTGGTGAGTGAGTAGGTGCCGGGTAAATCGACCAGTGTGACCTGCGCCTGTGGCGTAGCAAAATGGCCTTCTTTGCGCTCGACAGTGACCCCAGCCCAGTTGCCGACCCGCTGACGGGCGCCGGTCAACTGATTAAATAGCGTGGTTTTTCCTGAGTTCGGATTACCAATTAAGCCGATGGTGAGTTTTTTCATAATCCAACATGATGTCTGTAAATTGAACTCAAGCCGGGCAAAGGGAGCGCGGCCAAAAACTGGGCGGCGTCGTTAGGATTGGCCGTCGAGCAGGATAAGATCCAAATCTTTTTTGCGTAGCACCAAGCTCACGCGACGGGTTTTGATTTCGACCGGATCGCCCAAAGGCGCAATACGTATCACTTCAAATGACGAACCTGGCAACATGCCGAGCGACAATAATTTCTGGCGATAAGCCGGGCTGATTTCCGTGGAGAAACCGGCGATTTTATAAGTCTGTTTTGGCAGAAGAGGCATATAACCTTCTTTAATCATGCTCGGCGTTCCTGGGGGAACGTCAGGGGACGGCATACCGAAATGGTTTATCACTTGGCGTGAGATGCTGAATACACGAGATAATACTAGTGAGAATAATTATCGTATTCAATACCGAAAGCAAGGATATTAGTAAGCAATCGTTAGTAGGTTCACATTTGCTCATCTCGTCGCAAATTTGTACTCTTTTTAGCACCAAGCCAGACGGTCTGCAAATGCGAATATCATGTTAAAACAGTTGCATAATTGTAGCTATTTCTCTGTGTCTGCGAAATGTCGCATTGCATTTTGATCCGTTTCATTACTGTCAGGGGAGTTTGTCGCTGAGAGATAAAGTTAAATGCGAGCGGTAACTATTTGTGTTTCGACGAGAAATGATCGGCAACGTTATTCTGTATTACGCATCGAGCTAATTAATCGTTTTGATGGGGGCTGCTAAAAAGCATAAGAATCGGAATTTATATATCCGTTGTTGCGGGAACAAAATAAGACATTCTATTGATGGATATCAAAAAATGCAGGGCGAAATTATCCGCCCTGCAGAGTGAGATTAGTTCTTTTTACCGAATGCCGCGGCCAGTGCATCACCCATCGCACTGTTGCTGTTACCCGCAGGGGTATTATTGCGTGGTTTGGCTTTGTTGGCCGCTGGGCGTGAGGTGTTATCGCGCGCTGGCGCGTTATTACTCCCGCCGCGACGTGGGGAGCCTTCGCCCGGTTGCTCATCCAAACGCATACTCAGTGCGATACGCTTACGTTGCAGATCCACTTCCATCACTTTCACTTTGACGATGTCACCGGCTTTGACCACGGTATGCGGATTTTCCACAAACTTGTCAGCCAGTGAAGAGATGTGCACCAGGCCATCTTGATGTACGCCAATATCGACGAAAGCACCGAAGTTAGTGACGTTAGTGACTGAACCTTCCAAGATCATACCAATTTGCAGATCGTTGAGGGTTTCGACGCCATCGGCAAATGTCGCGGTCTTGAATTCTGGACGAGGATCGCGCCCCGGTTTTTCCAGCTCTTTCAGGATGTCCGTTACCGTCGGTACGCCGAATTTGTCATCGGTGAAATCGCTGGCTTTCAGGTTGCGTACGGTACTTGGGTTGCCCATCAGATCTTGCAATGCCTGCTCGGTCGCCGCCAGAATCCGCTCGACTACGGGGTAGGCTTCCGGGTGAACGGTGGAAGCATCCAGTGGGTTATTACCGTGGTTGATACGCAGGAAGCCCGCACATTGTTCAAAGGCTTTTGGCCCTAAACGGCTGACTTTCAGTAACTGATCACGGTTATCGAAGCGACCATTCTCATCACGCCAAGTGACGATGTTCTGCGCCATCATGCGAGTCAAACCGGCCACGCGAGTCAATAATGGCACCGAAGCAGTATTCAGATCAACGCCGACGGCGTTCACGCAGTCTTCCACCACGGAATCCAGCTTCTTCGCTAATTGGCTCTGGCTGACGTCGTGCTGATACTGACCGACACCGATGGATTTAGGATCGATCTTCACCAGCTCTGCCAGCGGATCTTGCAGACGGCGGGCGATAGACACCGCACCGCGCAGGGAAACATCCAGATTCGGGAATTCCAACGCTGCCAGTTCAGAGGCCGAGTAGACCGATGCACCGGCTTCACTGACGATCACTTTCTGCGCTTTAACTTCGGGGAACTGCTGTTGCAGATCGGCAAAGAAGCGTTCGGTCTCACGTGAGGCGGTACCGTTGCCGATGGCAACCAGTTCCACGTGGTATTTTTTGCACAGAGCGGCAACGGCAACTGCTGCTTTGGCTGCCTGCCCGGTATGTGGATAGACGGTATCGGTGGCGACCAATTTACCGGTGGCATCAACTACCGCCACTTTCACCCCAGTACGTAAGCCTGGGTCCAACCCCATGGTGGCGCGCATCCCGGCGGGAGCCGCCATCAGCAGATCGTGCATATTGCGGGCGAATACGTTGATGGCTTCATCTTCTGCACGTTCGCGTACCGTGCCCATCAATTCGGTTTCTAGATGCAGGAGAACTTTGATACGCCATGTCCAGTTCACCACCGCTTTGCGCCATGCGTCAGCTGGTGCATTGTTTAGGCGCAGATTGAGGTGATTGGTAATAATCACCTCGCCTTGGCTTTCGCGCGGTGCTTCTTCGAACTGTGGGTCGGCGTTTAGTGCCAGTTGCAGTACACCTTCGTTGCGGCCACGGAACATCGCCAGTGCGCGGTGAGAAGGGACTTGGGCAATCGGTTCGTGGTGATCGAAATAGTCGCGGAACTTCGCGCCTTCTTCTTCTTTACCTTCGACGACCTTGGACACCAAATGGGCGTTTTTCCACAGGTAGTCACGGACTTTAGCTAGCAGGGTGGCGTCTTCGGCAAAGCGTTCCATCAGGATGTAACGCGCGCCATCTAACGCGGCTTTGACATCGGCAACGCCTTTATCGGCATCGACAAATTGTTCTGCCAGTTGTTCCGGTTGCTGTTGTGAGTCTTGCCACAGCGTCTCCGCCAGTGGTTCCAGGCCGGCTTCAATCGCTATCTGTCCACGAGTGCGGCGTTTAGGTTTGTACGGCAGGTAAAGGTCTTCGAGTTCGGTTTTGCTGAGTGTGGTGTTGATCGCGCCAGCTAGCTGCTCGGTCAGTTTACCTTGTTCGTCGATCGATTTGAGGATGGTCTGACGACGGTCTTCCAGTTCGCGCAGATAACCCAGACGGGTTTCCAACTGACGCAATTGGGTATCGTCCAGACCCCCGGTGACTTCCTTACGATAGCGTGCGATAAACGGCACGGTATTACCTTCATCCAGCAGACGGATGGCGGAGTCAACTTGCTCCGGCCGGGCCTGCAATTCGGTTGCAATAATGCGGCTCAGTGGGTCATTCATAAGTCTGTTATCTGTTCGGGGCGGTAAATTAATAGGGGACAGTTATACGGTCTGCCACGGGAAATTGCCAGTAAAGCAGGCCAGATGGCGATTCAGAAAACGCTGAAAACGTCATTCCTTCAGGTAATCAATCTGATTAACGTACCAGAATGCCTCGCCTGCTGGGGTTTGTACCGTGGCGGTATCACCCACTTCTTTCTTTAATAGTGCACGCGCCATGGGCGAATCGATCGAGATGTAGTCTTTGCGGCCAAAAATCTCATCGTAGCCGACGATGCGAAAGCGTTTGATATCACCGTCATCATTCTCGATCTCTACCCAGGCGCCAAAGAACACTTTGCCGTCTTGTTGCGGGGAGTAATCGACAATTTTCAGATGTTCCAAACATTTGGTGAGGTAGCGCACGCGGCGGTCGATCTCACGTAGCCGCTTTTTATTGTATTGATAATCAGCGTTTTCGCTGCGATCGCCCAAACTGGCTGCCCAAGTGACCTTTTTGGTCACTTCAGGCCGTTCTTCACGCCACAAGGTGTCCAGTTCTTGTTTAAGCTTGTCGTAACCTTCGCGGGTAATTAAAGGTGTTTTCATCGGGTTCCGTCGTGGTTGTTTTTTGACCTAGAGTCACTTCTTTTTATCTGGCTTTTAACGAATATTGTTGATAAATGGGAAAAAGCATAAGCTTTGTAACAATTTCGTCTAGAATGTATACCATTAAATGCTGTCAGTTATAGAGCCATTTCTTAACAATATTCGAGTCAGGCAATACAGCCTTTGGGAGTCATACAATGCAAGAGAATCATAAGATTCTGGTCGTCGATGACGACATGCGCCTTCGTGCGCTTTTAGAGCGTTATTTAACTGAACAGGGTTTCCAAGTTCGCAGCGTCGCTAATGCTGAGCAAATGGATCGTTTGCTGACACGCGAATCATTCCACCTGATGGTGTTGGATCTGATGTTACCAGGTGAAGATGGGTTGTCCATCTGCCGCCGTCTGCGTAGCCAGAGCAACCCAATGCCGATCATCATGGTGACCGCTAAGGGTGAAGAAGTCGATCGTATCGTTGGGCTGGAAATCGGTGCTGATGATTACATCCCTAAACCTTTCAACCCGCGTGAACTGTTAGCACGTATTCGCGCTGTGTTGCGTCGCCAAGCCAATGAACTGCCGGGCGCCCCTTCACAAGAAGAAGCGGTTATTGCCTTTGGTAAATTCAAACTGAACCTCGGTACACGCGAGATGTTCCGTGAAGATGAGCCGATGCCATTGACCAGCGGCGAGTTTGCGGTGCTGAAAGCACTGGTGAGCCATCCACGTGAGCCACTTTCACGCGACAAGCTGATGAACCTCGCACGTGGCCGTGAATACAGCGCCATGGAACGCTCCATCGACGTTCAAATCTCCCGCCTGCGTCGTATGGTGGAAGAAGATCCTGCACATCCACGCTATATCCAAACCGTTTGGGGTTTAGGCTACGTTTTTGTTCCGGACGGCACTAAGGCATGAGGCGATTGCGCTTTTCACCGCGTAGCTCGTTTGCCCGAACCTTACTGTTGATTGTCACCTTGCTGTTTGTCAGCTTGGTGACGACTTATCTGGTGGTGCTCAATTTCGCCATCTTGCCTAGCTTGCAACAGTTCAACAAGGTGTTGGCTTACGAAGTCCGTATGCTGATGACTGATCGGTTGCAGTTGGAAGATGGCACTTTGCTTGAAGTGCCACCGGCGTTCCGCCGTGAAATCTACCGTGAGTTGGGCATTTCGCTGTATACCAATGCTGCGGCAGAGGAGAGTGGGTTGCGCTGGGCGCAACACTACGAATTCCTCAGCCAGCAGATGGCGCAGCAGCTCGGTGGACCGACCGATGTCCGGGTGGAGGTCAACAAGAATTCACCGGTTGTTTGGCTGAAAACTTGGTTGTCCCCAGATATCTGGGTGCGTGTGCCTTTAACTGAAATTCATCAGGGCGATTTCTCGCCGCTGTTCCGTTATACCTTGGCAATCATGCTGTTGGCGATTGGCGGGGCGTGGTTGTTTATCCGCATTCAGAACCGACCCTTGGTGGAGCTGGAGCATGCCGCAATACAAGTGGGCAAGGGATTGGTGCCGCCGCCACTGCGTGAGTATGGCGCATCAGAAGTGCGTTCGGTCACGCGAGCCTTTAATCAGATGGCTTCTGGCGTGAAGCAACTGGCTGACGATCGTACCTTGTTGATGGCCGGCGTGAGTCACGATCTTCGTACTCCTCTGACGCGTATTCGCTTAGCGACGGAGATGATGGGCGAAGAAGATGGCTATCTGGCGGAGTCGATCAATAAAGATATCGAAGAATGTAATGCCATTATCGAGCAGTTTATTGATTACTTGCGCACTGGGCAGGAAATGCAAACTGAGCTCAGCGATCTGAATTCGATTCTGGGTGAGGTTGTTGCAGCAGAAAGCGGCTATGAACGCGAAATTGACACCGATATTGCGCCGGGTGAATTGTTGATGGATTTACATCCGTTGTCGATAAAACGCGCGGTGGCCAATATGGTGGTTAACGCGGCACGTTACGGTAACGGTTGGATTAAAGTCAGTAGCGGACGTGAATTGCAGCGCGGTTGGTTCCAGGTCGAAGACGATGGTCCGGGGATCAAACCAGAGGAACTGAAGCATCTGTTCCAACCTTTCGTGCGTGGTGATAGCGCGCGTAGCACCAGTGGTACCGGCCTTGGGTTAGCGATTGTACAACGTATTATCGACGGACATGACGGGGTGCTAGATATCGGCACCAGCGAGCGTGGTGGATTGCGGATCCGCGCTTACATTCCATTGCCGCTTGAAAATTCTGAACCGGTTAACGGTAATCATCCAGTCAAAGAGAATAGCTGATTTGCGTTTTTTTCCTTTCTTAGCGCTGCTGTGTGCAGCGCTACTCTCTAGTCGTGTTTTTGCGGCTCCGGTCGATCTCCCACAAACTCAAGCATTACCGAATTTGGTCGGGATCGGCATAGGTTCTACCACGCAATATGCTGGCGGTAAGGAGCGAACCTTGGGTGCATTGCCCGGCGTGCGTTATATGACCGACAGTGGGCATCTGTTTGAATGGTATGGGCCCTATGCCCAATACAATCTCGGTGGTGAAACCGGTTGGCAATGGGGGCCAGCGGCATCGTTGCGTCTTGGGCGCAGTAATGTCGATGATGCCGTGGTGTCTAAAATTCACGACGTCGATACCACCATCGAGGCTGGTGGCTTCGTCGGTTATAACTACCTCAATACCGAAGGTATTCCTTACCAATTGCGCTTTGGCGCAGCGTTGACCACTAATGCGGGAATGGTTTATGACGGCGCGCATTTGAACGTTAGCGGCAGTTTCTGGATGCCAGTCAGCCATCGTGTTTTGTTGGGAACAGGGGTTGGAGCCTCTTGGGTGAGTGCCGATTTTAACCGTACTTATTACGGTGTGACGGAAGGGGATTCAGCAGCCAGCGGTTTGCCTCAATATCAGCCCGGCGGTGGCTTACAGCAGGTTTACGGCTGGATTGGTGCCTTGGTACAGGTGACGCCGAATTGGTACACCGGCGCGATGATCTTCGATCAATACCTGATGAACGATGCGGCCGATAGCCCAATCGTGCAACAGCGCGGTGAGCGTAATCAGATTACTTATGGTATTGGCGTGGGCTATGCTTGGCGCTAAATGAACAGGGTACTTGTCGTAGGGGTTCCGAAACTACATTGGTATCAAGAATAATCATTTATCGTATTCACCTGTGTCGAAGTTGAAAACACGTCCTGGGGTTTTATCGCGGGTGATATCCAACTCAACACCGCCCAATTCGGCAAACTGTTGGTGGATCCAAGTCCCTAAGCCATATCTCGGTGAGCGTGTTACCAGCGCTGTTTTTAAAATGCTAAGAATTTCTTCTTCAACGGAATGACCGTTTTTGATGGCGGAAATACGCAGCAACATGTCCAGATCGTCGTCAATATTTCCGATAGTTATGCAATTCATCGCAATCTCCTTTTTTATCAATGAGTAAGCACTGTCTATTATCCTCTTTGTTGTTCAAAAAACAATCGTAAAAAATAAAAAAAGGCGTGGAATCCACGCCTTAGCTGAACAACTTACTTGAGGGTATTACAATTTTGGTCCGGCACTGACCAGCGCTGCGCCTGCTGGGGTATCGGTGTATTTATCAAAGTTGGTGATAAAGCGATTGGCCAGATCCTGCGCTTTTTCTTCCCATTGTGCGGTGCTGGCGTAAGTTGCACGTGGGTCGAGGATTGCAGGGTTGACGCCCGGTAGAGCGGTTGGCATCGCGAGGCTGAAGATTGGCAGCGTGATGGTTTCCGCCTTATCGATTTCACCGTTGAGGATGGCGTCGATAATGCCACGGGTATCCTGAATCGAAATACGTTTACCCGTTCCGTTCCAACCGGTGTTGACCAGATAAGCCTGTGCGCCAGAGGCTTGCATACGTTTTACCAGCACTTCTGCGTACTGCGTTGGGTGCAGCGACAGGAATGCGGCACCGAAGCAGGCGGAGAAGGTGGGTGTTGGCTCGGTGACGCCGCGCTCGGTACCGGCCAATTTAGCGGTGAAGCCAGACAGGAAGTGGTACTGAGTTTGGTCGGCCGTCAGACGAGAAACCGGCGGTAACACACCAAAGGCATCGGCAGTCAGGAAGATCACTTTAGTCGCATGACCGGCCTTGGAAATTGGCTTAACGATGTTCTGGATGTGGTAGATCGGATAAGAAACGCGAGTGTTCTCGGTTTTTGAACCATCGTTGAAATCGACGGTGCCATCGGCCAGAACGGTCACGTTTTCCAGCAATGCATCGCGCTTGATAGCGTGATAGATGTCTGGCTCCGCGGCTTCTGACAGCTTGATGGTTTTAGCGTAGCAACCGCCTTCGAAGTTGAACACACCGTCATCGTCCCAACCGTGCTCATCATCGCCGATCAACTGGCGCTTAGGATCGGTGGATAGGGTGGTTTTACCGGTGCCGGACAGACCAAAGAACACTGCCACATCACCTTTCTCACCCACGTTGGCGGAACAGTGCATGGAAGCAATGCCTTTCAACGGCAACAGGTAGTTCATGACTGAGAACATACCCTTTTTCATTTCGCCGCCGTACCAAGTCCCGCCAATTAGCTGCACTCGCTCGGTCAGGTTGAATGCGACAAAGTTCTCTGAATTCAGCCCTTGCTTTTGCCAATCAGGGTTGGTGCATTTAGCGCCGTTCATCACCACGAAATCGGGTTCGAAGCCTTCTAGCTCTTCATCCGTCGGGCGAATAAACATGTTTTTGACGAAGTGTGCCTGCCAAGCAACCTCAGTGATAAAACGGACTTTCAAACGGGAATCCGCGTTGGCTCCGCAGAAAGTATCGACAACGAACAGGCGTTTGCCAGATAACTGATTAGTCACCAGTTTTTTTAGCTCGGCCCAGATTTCAGGGCTGAGGGGTTTGTTATCATTCTTGCCTTTGCCCTGATCGGCCCACCACAGGGTGTTGCGAGTGGTGTCGTCACGGACGATGTATTTATCTTTTGGGGAACGACCGGTAAAAATCCCGGTATCAACGGCTACCGCACCCAGATTGGTCACTACACCGCGTTCGAATCCTTGTAGAGAAGGATCGGTTTCTTCCTTAAACAGTAATTCATAGCTCGGGTTGTGAACGATTTCGCCAACGTTATGAATTCCATAAGCGGCAAGATCCTGGTGGGTTATACCTTTAACACGCATGTCACTACTCCTTGGTCACAGAATTTCTGGCGACAATTGTAGGGATTTAGCAGTCTGTAACCGCGATAGGTATCAAATATTTAACGTTTTACTCGGTATTTCGTTACGTTTTGCGAGATAGCACACGGAAAAAAGCAAACGTGAAAACAGCGAGGAAGGACGGGTGCTGGCGGCACCCGTAAGGGAAAAATTGAACTTAGTGGACTTGGTTGTCGTGATTGTTGCTACCACCGGCAAACAGGGCTGCAACATCCATTGGATCGAACTGATAATCACTGCCGCAATAATCGCAGTGCATTTCAATTTTGCCATCTTGTTCCAACATTTCAGCCACTTCTTCTGTTGGCAGTGTTAGCAGTGCATCGGCGCAGCGTTGGCGGGAGCAGGTGCATTTGAAGACCACGTTTTGCGGTTCGTAAACGGTGACTTCTTCTTCGTGATACAGACGGTACAACACTTCGTTGGCCGGTAGACCGAACAACTCTTCGTTTTTAACCGTGTGGGTCAAGGTCGCGAGGTGATCGAAGTTATCGGCGTTGAAATTGTCCTGCGCTGGCAACACCTGCAACAACATACCTACTGCCGCTGGTTTCCCCTCGGCTTCACCGGTACGGATAAACAGACGCGTTGGTAACTGTTCGGATTGACGGAAATAAGCTTCCAGACATTCGGCTAAGGTTTCTCCCTCCAGCCCAACAACACCTTGATAGCGTTCGCCTTCGGTTGGCGAAATGGTAATCACCATCACACCGTTGCCAATCATCTGATGCAATGTGCTCTCGGCGGCAATGTTGACGTCGTCATTTTGTAAACGCGCTACGCCGCGCATTTCTTGCTGATTGTTACCGTTGATCACTGCCAGTTTCAGCGGGCCATCGCCCTGCAATTGTACGGTGATGTCACCATCGAACTTCAATGTCGCGGTCAGCAGACTGGTGGCTACCAGCATTTCACCCAGCAGTTTTTGTACTGCTGCCGGGTAATCGTGGTTTTCCAGCATGTGTTGATAGGTTTCGCTGACGGTAACCAGCTCACCGCGCACCGCGTGTTTTTCGAACAGGTAACGGTGCAATTGGTCATGGTTGGACATAGTTTTCTCTCGTTGTTGGTAAGGGATTATTCCGACTCACCAAATTTAAATTTAAGTAGATCGCGACGTTCTTTTTTGTCCGGGCGTCTATCCGGATGCGGCATTGTCAGGGAATTCATTTTCCGCGCCAGCGCTACTTTTTCACGGTTGACGATACTGGCTTCGGTTTCCTGATAGAGCTGCTGCGCTTCGGTCGCACCGCGCCGTTGGGCGGTGAGTGCCAGTACGACGATCGTGCGTTCTTCATTACCCTGACGTAGTTTGATTTCGGCGTTCAGTTCGACGACCTTACTGGGTTTACTACGTTGACCATTGTAATGCACTTTACCGCCGTCGATCATTTCACGCGCCAGTGCACGGGTCTTGTAGAAACGAGCGGCCCATAGCCACTTATCCAACCGTATGACGTTATCTGCTTCTTCTTTTCCTTTCATGACGCCCCCAGTTCCAACGCCGGGATCAACTGACGATAGTCATGAGTTGATGGGTGACGCTGGAAAGTTTTTTCCGTCGAGCTGGAATCCGGGTTTTGCACGCCGAGGCAATAACGGATGCCAAAGGTGCTGGCGGAATCCAAAATCGTTTCGACATCGTCAACAAACAAAGTGCGATTGGGATCAAAACCGGTTTGTTGTTGCACCGCTTGCCATAGCCGCTGATCTTCTTTCGGATAACCAAATGTGTGGGTAGAAAGTAATAAATCAAGGTGCCTATCTAAACCCGTATGCTCAATTTTTACCGCTAGACTGTGCGGATGGGCATTGGTGAGCAAAATCGTTTGTCGCCCGGAGTCGCGCAGCGCCTGCAAAAACGGAGTGGTGTCATCACGCAGTCGGGCACGGCTACCTATTTCACTCGTCATGCGATAAATATCCAGACTTAGTTGCTCACTCCAATAATCGAAGCAGTACCAGTTCATGGTGTGTCGAACAGCATGATATTGGTCGAATATCAGGGAGCGTGCTTGCTCTAGCGGGATCTCGCGTTGTTCGCTGAGCTTTTGCGGGATCAGGTGTTGCCAGAAGTAGCTGTCGAACTCCAAATCGAGCAGGGTGCCATCCATATCCAGCAATACGGTATCAATTTCACGCCAGTTGAATTCAGGAACCATGAAAACTCCATAGGCGAACCCACTGCGGTTCGCAGAGAAAATAAACTATGGCGTAGTATAAACAGATTGCAGAATTAAGGCTAAACCACCGGTTTGATCGCTACCGGGGTCAGTTGAGGGTTAAAACAGCTATCGTAATAGCGTTGAATATCTGCCATTCGGTGTTGGTTCATACGGCGACGTTGGATCAAGCGCCAAGTGTTATAACCGAGGCTAACCACAACGCCCAATAGCAGCAGACTGGTGCCCAGATAACGCCACAGCGTGATCATATCTGGCTCGCTGTGGAGCGCGATATGACGCGTACCGTTGGCATCCACGGTGATATTGGTAATCACGCCCTGCGCTTGGAATGGCGTGTGCAGCAACATACTCGACAGGCGTTGTAGTTCGTTCCATTGGTCGAGAGCATTGTATTCATTCAGCGGTATGGCGGGCATCGGGTGATTGACCAGTTGCTTACCTTCGTCGCTGGTTAACAGGAATCCCCCCGGTGGTGGGCTGTTAAGCGCCGCCGCAGCTTGGCGAGTTTCGCTATAGACAAAGGATGAGGTCGCCGCTTTAGTCAGGCTTTCCAACGATTCGGCACTGACCGGGCGCAACAACACGTTCATACCCTGCAGTGAGCCAGATTTGGCGCGTTTTACCAGCCCGTTCCAATTTTTGGCATTACCCAGATTGACCAATGCATTTTTCAAGCGGGTACAATCATTACTGTCACCGCATAAATCTTGAGCTTTCAAAACAATGTCAGAAAAATCATCGAGCAGAATCATGCCTGATTTCTCAATCGCGCTGGCTAACTGTGGGTTGAGTTTTTGTTCGCTGCCATCGGGATGTAACTGATGGTTCACGGCGGTCAATAGCGCCGATGCTTTGTCTATGACTTCGGATTCCGGCTGCGGCAGTGGGGCGGCGGTATTCCAGTAAATGCCGGAGCAATCAAACGGCATAAAGCTGGCTGACGAGCCGACACCCGCAGGAGGAACGTAGCACATGCCATTTCCTTGTACTTTCAGCGTGTCGCCGATGTGTAATGGCATTTTTTCCAGAGTCTGTACGCTGGTGACTTCGGTTTTTTGTGCCCCTTGCATCCAAGCCAAACTGAGTTTCAGCGGCAGACTCAGTGGGATGGTACTCAGTAATAACACTAGAATTAACAGCGAACTGGCGGCCAATACGGCGTTCTTACCCCATTGCTGTAACGGGAAGTTCTTCACTTCATCGTGCAGAGATAAATAAGGCCCCTGACGAATCACCTGCCGATTGAGATAAACCTCCACGTTGGTGGTTTTTCCCAAATCAGAGTTAACATAAGACTGCCAGTGCGGCGGGTAAATCAGATCGATAATGCCTAGTGAGATATTGCTGATCTGCCCTTGATTGGATTCGCCAAACAATCCCCAACGCTTTGGTGTGCCACGTAGGCAGTGTACTTCTTTTAATTCACCTTCACTTGGGCGACGAAGCAGGTTCCAACAGCCCCAAACCATTATCAGCACCGCGACGAAAATCATCCAAGGGATCACCAATACTGGGCTGATCAGGCTGAAAAATAGTAGCAGCAGGGCGGCGGAGATAATACTGGCGTCTTTGATACCGTTGGGGCGATGCAGTTGGTACTCTTCTGGTGTTTCCTTGCGGATATTAACCAGTTCAACGTGTTCGCTTTCTTCCTTACGGATCGAGGCATTACGCGTTGGCGCAGCACTGACCACCGGGGTTGGTGGCCGATCGTGGATATGATCGAGCAACGAGTGGCCGTTGAGTGAAATCACTAACGGCAAAGTTTGGGTTTTGATCACTTCGATATGATTATCAGCAGTGATGTATTGCTCCCAAAACGGCGGCAGATGCACTTCTTCTGCATCCATATAGTAGCGCCATTTATTGGGTTCATCGCTGGCTAAGCCGTAGCGGGTAATCGAATGGGTAATCGGATAAACGTTGTCGCTTTGTGCCGTGAGCGCTAATTTGCTGGTCACTAACGCGGTACTGCCGGGCAGCAGTTTACTGCCTAGTCGGTTTTGCTGACCAAGATAATGCTCGATTGCTGCGCGTTCTTCAGGCGTCAGTTTACGGTGGTTAGGTTTGAGGAACGGCAATGCGCGCGCTAATGCGGGCTGAGTTCGGGCTTTGTACCAAAAATACAGGCCAGCGACGATCAGGCAGGCAAGCACTATGGCCAATATCAACACTATTGTGCTCATGCGATCCCCATTTATGCCGTGAACCTCGTCAACCTGATGAAAAGTTGCATATTATACGGAGTAAACAGCGCGGGGGCATCCATAAGAATGAGTAGACGTTAAAATCGTTACTCAGTTCTCATTCATTTATGCTGCGAAGCTGTTTGTGTAAACCCCTTACCTGCGTGATGTTAGCAATCCACCCCACCGTCAGGTATCAGTATTATCCTATTTTTTTGATCGCTTTTTGGCCGGTAAAACACAGAACGCTCGCCACTCTTGTTAAAAATAAGTAAATTACTACGGTGTTCGTTGCCGCAAAGGTTCGCATTAACGCACAATGCTCCCAAGATCGAATTGGCTCGATAATCTATTTGAGACCGTCATGGATAAACACCTACAAAAACCTAAGATTCTAAAAGTAGAAACCGTGGCTCGTTCACGTTTATTCAACGTTGAATCGGTTGATTTGGAATTCAGCAATGGCGTCCGGCGGGTATATGAACGTATGCGCCCTTCCGATCGTGAAGCGGTGATGATTGTGCCGGTGATCGGGGATTCCCTGTTATTGATTCGTGAATATGCTGTTGGCACAGAATCTTACGAACTGGGTTTCCCGAAAGGTTTGATCGATCCCGGTGAAGGTGTGTTGGAAGCGGCCAATCGTGAACTGATGGAAGAAGTGGGGTTTGGCGCTAAACGTTTCGATTTCCTGAGCAAACTGACCATGGCCCCTTCCTATTTTTCCAGCAAGATGAACATTGTGTTAGCGCACGATCTCTATCCACAAAGTCTGGAAGGGGACGAGCCCGAGCCGTTACCGCAAGTGCGTTGGCCGATTGCCAATTTGATGGCGCTGCTAGAAGAACCGGATTTTCGTGAGGCGCGTAATGTGAGCGCGTTGTTTTTAGCGGAGAGGTTTTTGCGCGAAGCGCGCTAATTGAACCCATGACCAAGAAAAAGGCCGGATGAATCAAACTCACCCGGCCTTTGGCATTTTAGAACGGTGTGTTAGAACAGTTCGTGACTCTCGCCACCCGGATCGGTCAGGGTAGTACCCGCATCGTAGGTCGGGTAAGTGGTCGGCTGCGTCCCTTCGATAAAGTACTCGGAACGGCTACCTGCACCACCTTTGGAAAGCTTACCGCTGCTCTTGTCGATGGTGACGCTAACAATGCCTGGTGGTGGCACTTCTTTCTTCTCTGGTTCACCTTCTAACGCTGACTTCATGAATTCATCCCACGCCGGCTGGGCACTTTTCGCACCGCCTTCGCCGCCGGAAATTTGATCAGGAATGACACCAGAAACCGTTGAACGACCCAAATCACGACGGTGATCGTCAAAACCGATCCACACTGAGGTGACGGTATCAGAGCCGCCATAACCAGAGAACCAAGCATCTTTTGAACTGTTGGTGGTACCGGTTTTGCCGCCGATATCATGACGTTTCAGATCGCGCCCTGCGCGCCAGCCGGTACCCATCCAACCCGGCTCACCGAAGATGTTGCTGTTCAGCGCGTCGTGGATCAAGAACGCCAGTTGGCTGCTGATGACGTGTGGCGCATATTGCTGATCGCCATCTTGCTGTACTTGCGCTGGAGTCACTTGCTCAAGCTGTGGCATCGGCACCGTGCTGTTGTTACCTTCTTGCGAAACCGCAACGTTTTCCACGTTATCGTCTGACAGCTCGGCTGCACGGTGGGTATCGCCATAAATCACTGGCAGATTACAGCTATCGCAGACAATCTTCGGTTTAGCTTCGAATACCGCGTTGCCGTTATCGTCTTCAATTTTGGCGATGAAGTACGGATCGACCAGATAACCGCCGTTAGACAACACCGCATAACCGCGCACGACTTGCAGTGGGGTAAATGACGCGGAGCCTAAGGCCAAGGATTCAGTATGCACAATGTTCTGAGCCGGGAAGCCGAAGCGTTGCAGATAGTCAGCGGCGTAATCGACACCCATCGCCCGCATTGCACGCACCATCACCACGTTTTTCGACTGCCCTAATCCTTGACGCAGACGGATTGGACCGTCATACACCGGTGGTGAGTTTTTTGGCCGCCAGTCGGTACCGGCGCCAGCATCCCAGCGGGAAATAGGCAAGTCGTTGAGGATGGTCGCCAGCGTCAGGCCTTTGTCCATCGCTGCGGTATACAGGAATGGTTTGATATTAGAACCGGCTTGACGCAGTGCTTGAGTTGCACGGTTAAACTTACTTTGGTTGAAATCGAAACCACCCACTAACGCTTTGACCGCGCCGTCGTTCGGGTTGATTGACACCAGCGCCGAGTTCACGTCTGGCACTTGCGACAGCCACCAAACATCGTTGACCTTACGCACCCAAATTTGCTGGCCGGCTTGCACAACGGAAGTCACGCTTTTTGGCGTTGGGCCTTGCAAAGTATCGGACTTGAATGGACGTGCCCAACGCATCACCGACATCGGCAACGCAATGCTAGTGCCATCGGCCAGCATTGCAGTCGCTTCGGTGGCACTGGCTTGAGTGATGACCGCCGGTGATAACGGCCCGTAGCTTGGCAGGTTTTTCAGCGAATCAACGATTTGCTTCTGATCCCACGCCGATTCACCCACTTTCCACAGCACGTTGGACGGGCCGCGATAGCCGTGGCGCATATCGTAAGCCAGCACGTTATCACGTACCGATTCTTGCGCTGCCTGCTGCAAACGTTTGGTGATGGTGGTGTAAACCTTATAACCGTCGGTATAGGCGTTCTCACCGTAACGCTTGATCATTTCTTGACGCACCATCTCGGCGACGTAAGGCGCAGAGAAGCTGATTTCTGGTGCGTGATAGTTTGCGACCAATGGTTCATTACGGGCCTGATCGTACTGATCTTTGGTGATGTAGTGCTCGTCCAGCATCCGCGATAACACCACGTTACGGCGGGCTACCGCGCGATCGTGAGAGTAGAGCGGGTTAAAGGTGGACGGCGCTTTTGGCAAACCGGCGATAGTAGCCATTTGGCTCAGGGTCAGTTGGCTGACGTCTTTACCGAAATAGACCTGCGCGGCTGCACCCACGCCATAGGCGCGGTAACCGAGGTAGATCTTGTTCAGATACAACTCAAGAATTTCATCTTTCGTCAGCATCTGCTCAATACGCACCGCCAAGAAGGCTTCTTTGATCTTACGAGTCAGGGTGCGTTCAGGGCTGAGGAAGAAGTTTCGCGCCAATTGCTGGGTAATGGTACTGGCCCCTTGAGAGGCATGGCCGGAAACCAAAGCAACAGAGGCGGCACGGAAGATACCGACCGGATCGACACCGTGATGCTCATAAAAACGGCTGTCTTCGGTAGCGATAAAGGCGTGCACCATCACTGGCGGAATTTGATCCAGCTTCAGCGGGATACGACGTTTCTCACCGAATTGGGCGATCAGTTCGCCATCGGCGCTATAAACCTGCATCGGAATTTGCAAGCGCACATCTTTCAGCGTTGCGACATCGGGTAGCTGTGGCTCGATATATTTGTACAAACCAAAAATCGAGGCTGCTCCCAGCACAATGCAACAGACTGCAAGGATTAGAAAATACTTTACGAACTTCACCTGAAATTTCCCATTTAGTGGCATTTGGGCAGTTTATAAACAACCGCGCAGTAGTATAAAGGCAAGCCTGCGACATGGATATGTTCTTTTGTCACGAGACGATAGGGAGGCGAGGTAAAAATGGTTTTTTCTCAGACGTGGCAAGTGGGGTTGGATATACAAGGCAATTCCATTCGAGCGCTGGCGGCACAACGGCGGCGCGGTGGTTGGCAACTGCGCCATTGGTGGCAACAAGCGTTATCGCAACCGGTGTTACATGATGGTTACTTGGATCAATCTGAAATATTAATTAACGCGTTACGCCAGTGGCGAGTGCGTTTACCTCAGCATATTTCTTTACGTATTGCGCTGCCAGCACAGCGTGTACTGCAAAGTCAGATGGCGGTGCCGGACGGGCGTTTGCAGGAGCCAGCACGTAATCGCTACATCACCACGCAAGGGTTGAAGCAGTTTCCCCTCGATAGCCAGACGTTGGCGCTGGACTATCGCTCTTCCTCATCGAATGTGACGCAATTGTTACTGACAGCAGCGCGCCAACAAGAATTGCAGCAATGGTTGCACTGCCTGCAACAAGCCGATTTGCAACCCCAAGTGGTAGATATCACTCCCTGCGCATTGAGAGGAATGGCCTGTGCCGCTGGGTTGCCGAGTGAGGCTGGGTTGTTGCATCGGTTGGAGGAAGAGTGGTTATGGGTGGCGCCTGATGCTGTGCCATTCAGCTATGGTTTGCTGCGTTGCGATGAATTTAATGATGTCACCCAAGCTCTCGCCGCGTTGCACCTCGCTTACCCGGCAATGGGGCAACAGGCGGTTTATTACAGTAGCCTGTTGGAAGAAACGTTGCCGGAAGGCTTGCAGGCGTGGTCGCCATTTAGCGCATTCCGCCATTTGCAGCCGCCGTTACCGGCATTACCTGCGGCCTTTGTCGTCGCTGGTGGGTTAGCGCTGCGTGGGGAGGATTGCTGATGTTCCAGGTGAATTTATTGCCGTGGCGTGAATTGGCTCAGCGTCAGCGCTATCTTTTCTGGCGACGTATCTTGCTCGGCCAACTCATCGTGCTATTGCTGATTAGCGTCGTATTTTTTGCCGTGTTGCGTTATCAGCAGGGGCAGCAGCGTGCATCTCTGCAACGTTTAGAGCAACAACAGAACGAGTTGACTCTGCGCTACCAACAGACGCAACAGGCGATGGTTTTATTGACAAAAAAGACGGCGCAAGAGGCGCTGCGCCAGCAAAATCAGTCGCATAACCAGCGATATACGCAGTTGCTGCAACAGATCGCCAGTGTGATACCGGAATCGCTGTGGCTAGTCGGGCTAGAAGAAAGTGCGCAGGGCATCACTTTACAGGGATTAAGCCAGCACCATGCGGCGATTGTGCTGTTTGGGCAGCGGTTGACGGAGTTGTCGTTGTTGCAGCAGTGCCGCTTGACCGACGTGGCGCGGCACCAAGATGGTTTACTGTCATTCACCCTGACGGCTCGTTGGGGGAGTCATGGATAAGTCTTTACCTGTTTGGTTGATTCCGTGGTTATTACGCCCCGGTTGGCAGTTGCTGTTGATTCAATGGTTAGTGCTGAGTTGCCTCGGCTTATTGACCATTCGTTTTGGCTTGCAGGATGAATGGCAACAGCGTGCGCAATTGTTAGAACAGCAACAACAAGTGGCACAACAAATTCGCCAGCAACAGCAGCAGTTAGCACTGTTGCCCTCGCTCGACGAGCTTGAACAGCGTTTGGCGCGGCATGCTGCCGCCGAGAATTCCCCAAAGCTTTCATCGTTCCTGCAACAGGCTGGCGGCGCGTTGCAACGCTGGCAACAGCAAGAAAAACCTGCTCAGCAAACGGCTAAATTACAGATTGATTTTTATGGTCTGCTTAGCCTGTTAGAACAATTGCCACCCACGCAACGTATCAGCCAACTGGGGATCGAAGCCAAGGAGGCCAAGCTGAAAGTGCAGCTCACCTTGCAAGGAGATGCTGATGATTAAGTGCTTCAGTGTTTGGCTATTATTTTTCCCTTGCATGTTAGCGGCAACCTTGCGTGATCCCTTCCAACCGCCGCTGATCTCACCTTGCGTTGTTCCCGCTGATTCCCCGCAGAACTGGCAATTGAAAGGCATCATCGGGCAGCAATCGTTGCGCCACGGCTGGGTTATCACTTCTTCGGGGCAGTGGCTGCGGTTAAAACCACAGCAACTTTTGTTTAATGGCGGTTGGCAGGTAGGGCTAATTCAGCCAAATCAGTTGGAATTAACGGTCGCGGGAGAGAGTGACGCGTGCCAACCATCCACCACTCATGTGGTGTTAACCCTAAGGAAATCATCATGAAAGGATGCAATGGGTTTGTGGCGTTGTTGTGGGGTATCGCGACTTTGGCTCAAGCTGCGATTCAAGAACAAAAACCGATCTCACTGGAATTTCAAGATGCGCCAATTAGCGTGGTGTTGCAGGCGTTGGCGGATTATCAGCAACTCAATTTGGTGGCCGCCGAAGGCGTTGAGAGCAACTTAACGCTGCGGTTGGATAACGTGCCTTGGCAACAAGCGCTGGCGGTGATTTTACGCATGGGCAAGCTCTCGATGAACCTTGACGGCAATGTGATGATGGTTTTCCCAGAACCGGATGACGAGGAAAAACAGCGTCGGCAGCAGGCGCTGGTGAATCAACAACCGTTGCAGAATCTGACGTTACCACTACAAAACGCTGATGCCAATGAGATTGCTCAAAGCCTGAATGCGCAACGTGGCACTCTATTGAGTGAGCGCGGTAGCGTGGTGGTGGATAAACGCACCAATGCTTTGATGTTAAGAGATACCGCCGCGGCGCTGACGGTGTTGAAAACGTGGGTAACAGAAATGGATACGCCGATCGAGCAGGTGCAACTGGCGGCGCATATCGTCACCATCAGCAGCGAGAATCTGCGCGAGTTGGGTGTGCGTTGGGGATTAGCTACCGAAGAAGCTCCGACAAAAACTATGCGGATGGGGGAGTTTAATCTTGGTCTGCCAGTGGCCAACAGCGCGGTGACCGCCGGTTTCCATCTGGCGCGCATCAGCGGGCGGTTGCTAGATTTAGAACTGACCGCGTTGGAGCAGGAAAATGAGGTGGAAATCATTGCCAGCCCGCGGTTACTCACCGCTCACCAACAAACCGCCAGCATCAAGCAGGGCACTGAAATTCCGTATGAAGTGTCGAGCGGAACCAGCGGCGCGACCTCGGTGGAATTTAAAGAGGCGGTATTGGGTATGGAGGTCACGCCGAAGATTTTACCCAATGGCCGCATCACCCTGACGCTGCAAATTAGCCAGAACATGCCAGGCCGTTCGATTAAACGGGGTGAAGGAGAGGCTTTGGCGATTGATAAGCAAGAAATAAAAACTCAGGTAACGGTGAAAGATGGCGAAACCATCGTGTTAGGCGGTATTTTTCAGCGGCAAAATAGCCAAGGTGCGGACAAAGTACCGGGTTTAGGTGATGTGCCGGTATTGGGATCGTTGTTCAAACAGAGTAGCAAACAGCACAAACGACGTGAACTGGTGATATTTATCACTCCAACGCTGGTCAAAGCCTGATTGGCAAGGGATTGTGCCGCGGGTAAAAATGCGGAAAGTTGACACGCAGATGCACTTTTTTCACAGCGATAGGGCATCTGCGTTTGACGCTGCGGCAGATTTAGCTTACAAGGGTTACCGAATTGAGCACCGAGGTTTTTTTTCAATACCAAACGCTGTTAAAAACGTATGGTTTCCCTCCTGCGGCGTGGATTGCGATTTATTCGGTTGCCAAACTACCCTGAGTGTTGAGATAATTTTTCGTCTGATCTCGCACTATCGCTCATGAGGTTTCAGTTTAGATCCCGTCGCTGATGTGATAGCGGGGCGGGTTAACATTAACGAATTGTCTTAGTAATACCGATAAACATGGCAGAGAAACGCAATATCTTTCTGGTTGGGCCTATGGGTGCCGGCAAAAGTACTATTGGCCGTCAGTTAGCTCAACAACTCAATATGGAGTTTTTCGACTCCGATCATGAAATTGAGCGACGTACCGGCGCTGACGTGGCTTGGGTATTCGACGTGGAAGGTGAAGAAGGTTTCCGCGATCGTGAAGAAAAAGTCATTAATGAACTGACAGAAAAGCAGGGGATCGTGCTGGCTACTGGCGGTGGTTCGGTTAAATCGCGTGAAACGCGTAACCGTCTGTCGGCCCGTGGCGTTGTGGTTTATTTAGAAACGACTATCGAGAAACAGTTGGCTCGTACTCAGCGCGACAAGAAGCGTCCGCTGTTGCAGGTGGATTCTCCTCCGCGTGAAGTGTTGGAAGCGCTGGCGAAAGAGCGCAACCCGCTGTACGAAGAAATTGCAGATGTCACTATCCGCACCGACGATCAAAGCGCTAAAGTGGTTGCTAACCAGATTATCAATATGCTGGAAAGTAACTAATTGCGGTTTCCGCTAAGCCAATAGGCAACGGCGGAAAGTCTGATTGTCTGCCCCGCTTGCGTGGGGATAACCGAGAGCACTGAGCGCGACATGGAGAGAATTACCGTAACGCTCGGGGAGCGCAGCTACCCGATCACCATCGCCGCCGGATTGTTTAACGATCCGGCTTCTTTTATGCCGCTAAAATCTGGTGAACAGGTCATGTTGGTGACCAACCAGACCTTGGCACCGCTGTATCTGGATCGTATCCGTAAGGTGTTGGAGCAGGGCGGTATAGTGGTCGATCAGGTGATTTTGCCTGATGGCGAGCAGTACAAGTCTTTAGCGGTACTGGAGCAGGTGTTCTCGGCATTGTTGGAAAAGCCTCATGGTCGTGATACCACGTTGATCGCACTTGGCGGCGGTGTGGTGGGCGATCTGACAGGCTTTGCCGCCGCTTGTTATCAACGTGGCGTGCGCTTTATCCAAGTTCCTACCACTCTGCTTTCGCAGGTAGACTCTTCCGTTGGCGGCAAAACTGCCGTTAACCATCCGCTGGGTAAGAATATGATCGGCGCCTTCTACCAACCCGCTTCGGTGGTGGTGGATCTGGATTGCTTGAAAACCTTACCGGCGCGTGAACTCTCCTCTGGTTTGGCGGAAGTGATCAAGTACGGGATTATCCTGGATCGTGATTTCTTCGTCTGGCTGGAAAATAACATTGATGCGTTAATGGCGCTGGATATGTCGGCGTTAGGTTACTGCATCCGCCGTTGTTGCGAACTGAAAGCCGAGGTGGTGGCTGCCGACGAGCGCGAAAGCGGTCAGCGGGCGTTGCTCAACCTTGGGCATACCTATGGTCATGCTATCGAAGCAGAAATGGGCTATGGTGTATGGCTGCATGGTGAAGCGATTGCTGCCGGTATGATGATGGCGGCGCATACTGCTCGTCGTCTCGGCCAGTTGTCAGATGATGACATTGAACGTATCAAAAATCTGATGCTGCGAGCCGGGCTACCGGTCACTGGGCCGAAAGAAATGGCACCAGAAGCCTATTTGCCACATATGATGCGTGACAAGAAAGTGTTGGCTGGCGAGCTTCGTTTGGTGTTGCCAACGGCGATTGGCGCATCTGAAGTCCGTGGCGGTGTGGCGCATGACATCGTGCTGGCTTCGATTGCCGATTGTCTGCCCGCAACGGCAGCGTAAACCAATCAAACGAATTAACAGTGGCTTAGCTCCTGTTAACATCTATTATTAATACTATGCGCAGTCGTTTGGTGGGTTTTTCTACCGAACGACAAATCATAGTTAGAGTTATCGTAGTGGGCTTTTGCCTCTAGTTGGAGGGTTTCAGATGGATGAGTTTAAACCAGAAGACGATCTTAGGCCTGATAGTAGCGACCGCCGTCCTACGCGCTCGCGTAAGCCTGCATCCGCGCCACGTTTGGCGATTTCACGTCAGCACATGATGATTGGTATCGGTATTCTGGTGCTGTTGCTGCTGATTATCGGCATCGGCTCGGCACTGAAAGCACCAACCAAGCATGAGACGGCACAGCAGGGCACGCAGGATCAAGCGGGTGCAGCCCGCGATATCAACCTGTCGAACTCATCATCACTGACCACCAATAACAATGGTGTTCCGGGTGGCACGACCGATACTCATGATGGCAACGGCGTTAGTACTACCTCTTCGCCACAAACTGCATCTCAGCCAGAAACCATCAGCGTTCCGCCGATCTCCGGTACGCCAACGGATGCACAGCCGCAACCCCAGCAAGGTGGTGCGCAACAGCGTATCGATCTGCCGGGGAATATGACGGATGCGTTGTCTTCACAGCAAGGTCAGGTTGATGCTGCGGCTCAGGGGATGAATACCACTGCGTCAACGTTGCCAACTGCACCAGCGACGGTGATGGGCGGTGCGCAATCACCGCGTGAAGCAACTCGTCCGGTTCAAGGGACAACGCCTACTCAGCAACATAAAACACCGACCAAAACCGCGAGCAAACCAGCGACTACGCAGCATAAGCCGTCTTCAACTGCTGCGGCATCAGGTAGCCAAAGTGGTGCGGTGAGCAGCGGTAACGGTGGTTCGATCCCATCTGCGTCGGGGAGTAAATTTACCCTGCAATTGAGTAGTGCTTCGCGTTCCGATACGCTGAATGCCTATGCCAAACAGCAGCGACTGCCTCACTATTTTGTCTATGAAACCAAACGCAATGGTAAACCGTGGTATGTGTTGGTGAGTGGTGTTTATGCTTCTTCTGCGGATGCGAAGCGTGCCATTGCTACCTTGCCAGCGGATGTCCAGGCGAAGAAACCTTGGGTGCGACCTGTAAGTCAGGTTAAGCAAGACCTTAATAAATAAACCAATTAATTCTGTGCGCTGATGAGCTGTATATACCCAAAATAGTTCGAGTTGCATCGAGGCGGCGACGCAGTGAATCCCTAGGAGCTTACATCAGTAAGTGACTAGGATGAGCGAGGAAAGCCAACAAAGATGCAGCTTGAAATATGAAGGGTATAAAACAGAGTACAATCTGCCGCTCTAAACTGTATAAGTAGCTAACTGACGGCATGAAGAAAAACCGCGCTTTTTTAAAATGGGCTGGTGGAAAATACCCGCTGGTGGACGAGATACGTCGTCATCTACCCGCGGGAAACTGCTTAATCGAGCCTTTCGTGGGTGCGGGTTCTGTCTTTCTGAACACGGAATACGATTCCTACATTCTCGCCGACATCAACAGCGATCTTATCAATCTGTATAACATCGTTAAGTTGCGTACTGATGACTTCGTGCGCGATTCCCGCATGCTTTTCACCGATGAATTCAATAACTCGGATCAGTTTTACCTGTTGCGAGAAGAGTTTAATACTAGTCAGGACGGCTATCGTCGAGCGTTGTTGTTCCTGTACTTGAATCGTCATTGTTACAACGGTTTGTGTCGTTATAACCTGCGCGGCGAGTTCAACGTTCCCTTCGGGCGTTATAAGAAACCTTATTTCCCAGAAGAAGAACTGTATTGGTTCGCTGAAAAATCACGCAATGCCACTTTTGTCTGTGAGCATTACCGCGATACCATGTTGAAAGCAGCCGAAGGTGCTGTGGTGTATTGCGATCCGCCGTATGCTCCGTTATCGGCGACGGCGAATTTCACCGCTTACCACACCAACAGTTTCAGCATTGCCGATCAGCAAGGGTTGGCGCAGTTGGCGCACCAATTGTCGACGGAAAGTCAGGTGCCAGTGTTGATTTCCAATCATGATACCGAGCTGACGCGTGACTGGTATCATCAGGCCACGTTACATGTGGTGAAAGCGCGACGTACCATTAGCCGTAATATTTTGGGCCGCAGTAAAGTGAATGAACTTTTGGCACTGTATAAAGGCCCCGACGTATAACTATTCGAATCGAACCCTACGTTTGGAGATGCGGATGAAAAAGTTTTGGATTGCCCCGTCTATTCTGTCGGCTGATTTTGCCCGTTTGGGTGAAGACACCGCCAAGGTGTTGGCTGCGGGTGCGGATGTGGTGCATTTTGATGTGATGGACAACCACTACGTACCTAACTTGACCATCGGGCCGATGGTTTGCGAAGCGCTACGCAACTATGGCATTACGGCTCCGATTGACGTGCATCTGATGGTGAAACCGGTCGATCGTATCGTGCCGGACTTCGCCAAAGCCGGTGCCAGCATTATCTCTTTCCATCCTGAAGCCTCCGAACACGTCGATCGCACTATCCAACTGATTAAAGAGCAGGGCTGTAAAGCCGGTCTGGTCTTTAATCCAGCCACGCCACTGAGCTATCTCGATTACGTGATGGACAAAATCGACGTGATTTTGCTGATGTCGGTGAACCCAGGTTTTGGCGGTCAGTCATTTATCCACGGTACGCTGGATAAACTGCGTCAGGTGCGCAAACTGATCGACGAAAGCGGTCGCGATATCCGTCTGGAAGTTGACGGTGGAGTCAAAATCGACAACATCGCCGAAATCGCCGCCGCGGGTGCGGACATGTTCGTCGCTGGTTCTGCTATCTTCGGTAAACCGGACTATCGCGCTGTCATCGACGAAATGCGTGGCGAATTAGCGAAGGTGTCTCATGGCTGATTTCAGCGCGATCCGCGGTTTGGCCTTTGATCTCGATGGTACGCTGGTCGACAGCCTACCGGGATTGGCTAGCGCTATCGATCTGGCATTAGCAAAAATGGGGTTACCTGCGGCGGGTGACGCGCGAGTGAATACTTGGATCGGCAACGGTGCCGATGTCTTGGTGCAACGCGCGTTACATTGGGCGTGTGCGGAAGCCAGCCCAGAAAAAATCGCCCAGATGCGTGAGCATTTCGACCACTTCTATGCACAAACCGTAGATAACGGCAGTCACCTGTTCCCGCAGGTCCCAGAAACCTTGGCGCGTTTGGCAGAGCTTGGTTATCCCATGGCGTTGGTCACCAATAAACCGACGCCGTTTGTGGCGCCGTTATTGGCAGGTTTGGGGATTGCTGAGTATTTCTCGTTGATCATCGGTGGCGATGATGTGGTACAAAAGAAACCACACCCGGCTCCGTTGTATTTGGTACTTGGCAAACTGGGTTTGCGTGCCAACGAATTGCTATTTGTCGGCGATTCACGCAATGATATTCAGGCGGCGCAGGCGGCGAGTTGCCTCAGTGTTGGTCTGACTTACGGATATAACTACGGTGAAGCCATTGCTCAAAGCCACCCCGACCGTGTGTTGGAACGCTTCGCCGATTTATTGCCCGCTCTAGGGCTATCATCTTTAGAGAATCAGGAAATTTAACCATGAGTAAGCCCATTGTATTTAGCGGCGCGCAGCCGTCCGGTGAACTGTCTATTGGTAACTACATGGGTGCGCTGCGTCAGTGGGTTCAGTTGCAAGATGATTACGACTGCATCTATTGCATCGTCGATCTGCACGCCATTACCGTACGTCAGGATGCGGAGAAACTGCGTAAGGCCACACTGGATACACTGGCTCTGTATTTGGCTTGCGGTATCGATCCGGAAAAAAGCACCATCTTTGTTCAGTCGCATGTACCGGAACATACTCAACTGGGCTGGGTGTTGAACTGCTACACCTATTTCGGCGAACTGAGCCGCATGACTCAATTCAAAGATAAATCGGCGCGTTATGAAGAGAACATCAATGCCGGTCTGTTCAGCTACCCGGTGCTGATGGCGGCGGATATCCTGCTGTATCAGACTCACCAAGTACCCGTGGGCGAAGACCAGAAGCAACATCTGGAACTGAGCCGCGACGTCGCGGGGCGCTTCAATGCGCTGTATGGCGACATCTTCAAAGTGCCAGAGCCGTTTATTCCTAAATCCGGCGCGCGCGTGATGTCGTTGCAAGATCCGACCAAGAAAATGTCCAAGTCGGACGATAACCGCAACAACGTGATTGGTTTGTTGGAAGATCCAAAAGAAGTCACGAAGAAGATTAAACGTGCGATGACCGACTCGGATGAGCCGCCAGTGATTCGTTACGACCAAGCCAATAAAGCCGGGGTTTCTAACTTGTTGGATATCTTGTCTGGTGTGACCGGCAAGTCGATCGCCCAGTTGGAAACTGAATTTGAAGGCAAAATGTATGGTCACCTGAAAGGCGAAGTTGCCGAAGCGGTTTCCGGTATGTTGAGCGAGTTGCAGGAGCGTTATCATCGTTTCCGCAACGACGAAGCTTTCTTGCAGCAGGTGATGCGCGATGGTGCTGCCAAAGCCCGTGCCCGCGCTAAAGAAACGCTGGATAAGGTTTACCAAGCGGTAGGATTTGTGCCACATCCGTAACTGGATTTAGTGGATGAGAAAGCGGCAAAGATGCCGCTTTTTTCATGCCATTTTGGCTAGGTTCTCTATCGGTTCCCGGCTAGCGAACCAGTTCAGTTTGCTGCGCAGGCTAACCACGCTGCCAACGATGATCAAACTTGGGCTAGCGGCCTGTTGTGCCAATAATCCCAACTGATTCAATTCCCCTTCGATGACCCGCTGCTGGCATGAGGTGCCGTTCTCGACCAAGGCGATTGGCGTGTTTGCCGCCATGCCGTTCTGCACTAGCTGGCGCTGGATTTCTGCCGCTTGCGACAGGCCCATATAAAACACCAGCGTTTGCTGCCCGGCGGCAAGATTTGCCCAATCTAACCCACCGTCGGCTTTGGCGTGACCGGTAACCAGTCGCACGCTTTGTGCATGATCGCGATGGGTGAGGGGAATACCGCTGTAAGCAGAACAACCGGAGGCCGCAGTGATGCCTGGAACGACGGAGAACGGAATATTAGCCTCGGCTAAGGTTTCCAACTCTTCGCCGCCACGGCCAAAGATAAAGGGATCGCCACCTTTGAGGCGTACCACGCGTTTGCCTTGTTGCGCCTGTTCCAGCAAGATTTGGTTAATCTGATCCTGCGGTACGCAATGATTTCCAGCGCGTTTACCGACGAAGATGCGCTCGGCGTCGCGGCGAACCAGATTCATCACTTCCTCAGAGACCAGACGATCATAAACCACGACATCGGCCTGCTGAATTTGCTGTAGCCCTTTTAGTGTCAGCAGACCGGCATCACCCGGCCCGGCTCCGACCAACACCACTTCGCCATGACCATCCGCTTGCTGGTTGAATAGCGTCTCAACCTGTTGCTGAATCATCGACGTGTCGTTGTTCGCCAGCGACTGTGCCAAGCGGTCGTGGGCAAACAGTTTTTCCCAGAAACGACGGCGTGCGCTGATGCTGGTAAAGCGTTGTTTGACCCGTTGACGCAAGGTTCCGCCTAATTGCGCCAGCTTACCGAGATGCTGTGGCAGCATGGCTTCCAGCTTTTCCCGTAACAAACGAGCTAACACCGGAGCTTTGCCGCCGGAAGAGACCGCCACCATAATCGGCGAACGATCGATAATCGAAGGCATGATAAAGCTAGCACGTTTCGGATCGTCCACCACGTTGCAGAATACCCGCAACTGGTTGGCGCATTGATATACCAACGCGTTAACTTCCACCCGATCGGTGGCGGCGATCACCAGCCATTTATCTGCCAACAACTCTGCATTGAACTCACCGTTGACCAGTGTGAGCTGACCCTGTTGCGCCCACGCGAGAAACTGTGGGTTGAACTCACAAGCGTTGACGGTGAGTAGCGCCCCGGCGTCTAGCAGCAGGCGAGCTTTACGCTCCGCGATTTCACCACCGCCGACGAGCAGGCAGGCTTTGTGTTGCAGTTGGCAAAAAATAGGCAAGTAATCCATAGGCACTCCTCGGGGCGGGGTATTGGAAAAGGGGGCAAATGCCCCCGAATATTACGCGGTTTGACGAGTTACAGCACTTTCCGCCTGTGGGCGTTGTGCGCGTGGGGTGGCATACCAATAACCCAGCCCCATAAATACCGCGCCGGACAGGGTGTTACCCAGCGTCACCCACAGCAGGTTATGACCGATACCCGCCAAAGTATAAGCATCACTGTGATGGCCGAACCAAGACAGCGCGAACAGCGTCATATTGGCGATGGAGTGCTCATAGCCAGAAGCGATAAACGCCAGCAGACACCACCAGATAGCAATGAACTTGGCAGCACCTTCAACACGGATGGCCATCCAAATCGCCAAGCACACCAGCCAGTTACACAATACGCCTTTGAAGAATAGCACTTCAGCCGGTGCGGTGGTTTTTGCCAAGGCTGCGGTGTGTACCAAACTGGTATCAACAGGCAGTAGGCTGCCACCGCCGTAGTAGTACAGCAGCGCGACAAACACCGAGCCCAGCAGGTTGCCGAGCCAAGTTTGTGGCAATACTGCCCACATTTGGCTTTGTTTGATGGTGCCCGCTTTGACGCCGAACGTCAGGAACATGGTGTGACCGGTGAACAGTTCGGAACCGGCGATGATCACCAGCGTCAGGGCAATCCCGAAGGTTGCACCCATCACCAGTGGACGAATTGACGGGTCCAGCAAATTGCCGAGGGTGAAAATCAAGATGATGCCGAGGCCGACATAGGCCCCAGCCATCGCCGAGCTGATCCAGAAGCCTAATGGGCTGTCTTTCGACAATTTGACGATGCGTGCCGCGTTGGCGGCGCATTTGTTGATGGTATCGGTGAACATACTATTTCCCTGGTTTTAAAATAAAAAAGTTATGCAGTTACCTGCACCACACCGTCGACCACCCGGCTGGTGAAGTGCGCCACTGACCGCTCTGCATCTTCCATGCAATGGCCGTCATGTAGGCGGAAATGTTGTTTTTTCAACGGGCTGGCAACCCACAGTTCGCCCTGATGTTCGGCGATCAAACCGCGCGATAACACGCTGGCTTGGGAAAACGGATCGATATTGCTGATGGCAAATACCTGCTCGTCATCGTAGGGGCGAAATACCGCCACCTGTTGGTTGCCAATCAGTGCGCACACGCCGGTAGCGGGCAGGATGTCGGCGATAGGGCAAACGGTAATCCACTGGCTCATGCATTAGTCTCCTCGGTTTCCAGTACGCGGATGGCGATTCGCTCATCTGGGCGCGCCGGGCGGTGCTGCTCACGTTCTGCGACCACTTGCACGTTCGGGTCACGCTGGCTGCTGTTAATAAAGTGGGCGAAACGAACTTGAGCTTCTGGGTGCTCAACGGTTTCTTTCCATTCGCAGATGACCGCGCCGCGCAGACGAGCGATCTCGGTTTCCAATTGCTCGTTGATGCCGAGTTTGTCGTCGATAATCACTTTACGCAGATAGTCGATACCGCCTTCCAGACTTTCCAGCCACACCGAAGTACGCTGCAATTTATCGCCGGTGCGGATGTAGAACATCATGAAGCGGTCGAGGTAACGAACCAGCGTATCGCGATCTAGATCCGCAGCCAGCAGATCGGCGTGGCGGGGTTTCATCCCGCCGTTACCACAGACGTACAGGTTCCAGCCGTTCTCGGTGGCGATGATCCCCACGTCTTTGCCCTGTGCTTCCGCACATTCACGCGTACAGCCAGAAACGCCGAACTTCATTTTGTGTGGAGTACGGATGCCTTTGTAGCGGTGTTCCAGCTCAACGCCAAAGCCGACGCTATCGCCGACGCCGTAGCGACACCAAGTGCTACCCACGCAGGTTTTCGCCATCCGTAACGCTTTGGCGTAGGCGTGGCCGGTTTCGAAACCGGCGGCGATCAGTTTTTTCCAAATCTCTGGCAGGTCGTCTTTCTGCGCACCGAACATGCCGATACGTTGTGAGCCGGTCATCTTGGTATACAGATTGTATTCTTTGGCAATCTGCCCAATCGCCAGTAGGCCGTCTGGCGTGATTTCGCCACCGGCAGAACGTGGGATCACCGAGTAGGTGCCATCCTTTTGAATGTTACCGAGGAAGTTGTCGTTGGTATCTTGTAACGGTGTGTGCTGTGGTTTGAGCACATATTCGTTCCAGCAAGAAGCTAGCAGAGAACCGACGGTGGGCTTACAAACTTCACAACCGTAGCCTTTACCGTATTTTTCCAGCAGGGCGTCGAAGGTTTTGATGCCATCGACGCGAATCAGGTGGTACAGCTCCTGACGGGAATAGGTGAAGTGTTCACACAGGTGGTTGTTGACTTCAATACCTTGTTTGCTTAACTCTGAGTTTAGAACCTGAGTAATCAATGGGATACAACCACCGCAGCCGGTACCCGCTTTGGTTTCCGCTTTCAGCGCCGCGACGGTATGGCAACCTTTACCAACCGCTTTGATGATGTCGCCTTTGCTGACGTCGAAGCAGGAACAAATTTGTGCGCTTTCTGGCAGCGAATCCACGCCGATCGACGGTTTGTTACCCGCGTGAGCCGGTAGGATCAGGCTGTCTGGATTTTCTGGCAGTTCGATCGCATTCAGCGCCAATTGCAGCAGATTACCGTAGTCGCTGGTGTCGCCGACTAATACCGCGCCGAGCAGTGTTTTGTTGTCGGCACTGACCACCAAACGCTTATAAACTTCTTTGCTCTCGTCGAGATAAACGTAACTGCGAGCCCCTTCGGTGCGACCATGTGCATCACCGATACCGCCAACGTCAACGCCGAGCAGTTTCAGCTTGGCGCTCATATCGGCACCCATAAAGGCGTTTTCACGACCGAGCAGGTGATCGGCCGTGACCTGTGCCATTTTGTAGCCCGGTGCGACCAGGCCGAAAGTACGCTCATGCCAAGCGGCGCATTCGCCAATAGCGTAAACGTCGGGATCAGAGGTTTGGCAGCTATCGTTAATCACGATACCGCCGCGACGTGCGGTGGCGAGGCCACATTGGTGCGCCAGTTTATCCTGTGCGCGAATACCGGTGGAGAAGACGATGAAATCCACTTCCAGATCGGTACTGTCGGCGAAGTGCATGGTTTTACGCGCTTGCTGGCCACCGTTCACGATCTCTTTGGTATTTTTACCGGTATGAACTTTTACGCCCATACGCTCAATTTTGCGGCGCAATTGGTCGCCACCCATCGGGTCGAGCTGTTCCGCCATCAACATTGGGGCGAATTCGATCACGTGGGTTTCAACACCTAAACTTTTCAGCGCGCCTGCGGCTTCTAAACCGAGCAGGCCGCCGCCGACTACCGCGCCACGTTTGCTGCGACGGGCACAGGCTTCGATGGCGTTTAGATCTTCAATGGTACGATAAACGAAGCAGTCCTGAGTTTCTGCGCCTTTGATCGGTGGTATCCATGGGTAAGAACCGGTCGCCATAATCAGTTTGTCGTAATACACCGTGCGACCGGTGTTGGAGTGGATCACTTTCTCGCCACGGTTGATGGTGATGGCGCGCTCGCCCACCAAGACCTTCACGCCGTGTTTCTCGTAAAAACCTTCGCGAACTAATGACAGCTCTTCGGCGGTGTGATGGGAGAAGTAAGAGGAAAGGTGGACACGATCGTAGGCGATACGGGGTTCTTCACAAAAGATGGTAATCTCGAATTGGTCTTTGTCTGCCTTTTCTAACAGATCTTCGATGAACCGGTGGCCGACCATGCCGTTACCGATTATCGCGAGTTTTACTCTGCTCATAATTGCCTCAAAATTCTAATTTCCTGCTTGTACCTTATTCCTCCCAGAAGGCGACTTATTGATACAAATCAAGAACACTCTTATATACCTCAAAGGTGGTATTTCCATGATTTGTATAAGGATTTTATAAGTTGTGGTTTTTATTCAACTTTGGCTGAAACGAGTCAGTCTTAGGTGAAAATAAATATTTTATCGGACTAGGGGGAGATTAAGGTTTGGTTGGATAACCACCCCGTTAGTATGATGGGTAAAACAGATTTATCAGGGTGACAAAAGTGGCAAATCTTCCATTGAAGTTTATCGACAACCTGCGTTTGGCTGGACACGAAGGGCTATGGCAAATAGCTCTCGATGAGGGTCGCATTACACACATCGTCCCCCAACCCGAAGGGCTGGAGTGGCGCAGCGATGCTTTGGATGCGCAGGGCGGGTTAGCGTTACCGGCGTTTGTTGAGCCACATATTCATCTTGATACTACGCAAACCGCCGGGCAACCGGCTTGGAATCAGTCCGGCACGTTGTTCGAAGGGATTGAGCGTTGGGCGGAGCGTAAGGCATTACTGACTCTCGAGGACGTGAAGCAGCGTGCCTGGCAAACGTTGAAATGGCAGATTGCTAACGGTGTGCAGTACGTTCGTACTCATGTCGATGTTTCCGATCCTACGCTCACCGCATTGCGGGCGATGCTGGAAGTAAAGCAGGAAGTCGCACCTTGGGTGACGCTGCAAATCGTCGCTTTCCCACAGGAAGGCATTTTGTCTTACCCTAACGGTGAGGCGTTGTTGGAAGAGGCGTTGCGCTTGGGGGCTGATGTGGTCGGTGCTATCCCTCATTTCGAATTTACCCGTGAATACGGTGTGGAATCGCTGCACAAAGCCTTTGCATTGGCGCAAAAATACGATCGGCTGGTGGATGTGCATTGTGACGAGATCGATGATGAGCAATCACGTTTTGTCGAAACCGTGGCGGCGTTAGCGCTGAAACTGGAGATGGGCGCGAAAGTGACCGCTAGCCATACCACCGCAATGCACTCCTACAACGGCGCTTACACTTCGCGTTTGTTCCGCTTGTTGAAGATGTCTGGCATTAACTTTGTCGCTAACCCGTTGGTGAACATTCACCTGCAAGGCCGCTTCGATACTTATCCTAAGCGCCGTGGCATTACGCGAGTGAAGGAGATGCTAGAGGCTGGCATTAACGTCTGTTTCGGTCATGACGACGTGTTTGATCCTTGGTATCCGCTCGGTACCGCCAATATGCTGCAAGTGTTGCATATGGGTCTGCACGTTTGTCAGCTCATGGGCTATGGGCAAATTAATGACGGTTTGAACCTGATCACCACCCACAGCGCCCGAACCCTACATTTGCAGGATTACGGTTTGCTGGCGGGGAATAGCGCTAATCTGGTGATTCTGCCAGCAGAAAATGGTTTTGATGCGGTGCGCCGTCAAACGCCAGTGCGTTACTCGATCCGCAACGGCGTGGTGATTGCGGCGACTCAGCCCGCAGAAACCACGTTGTATTTAGAAAACGAAGAGAAAGTGGATTTCCGGCGCTAACTATTGCTTTAAGCGAACCTGCTCAATGGCTTTAAAGAGTTGAATTTTATCTGCTTCGCTAAGGTTCTTTTGTTGCAGGCGAGCAATAAACTCAGCCTGATTTGAGGGGGAGATCTTACCGTTGGCTTTTAGCTCAACCGCTAGGCGTTCAATAATCTGTGTCGATAACCCAGAAATATTGGTGCGGATTTCGCTAAGTGGTTGAGGTTTCCAGCCAGTTTCTGGTGTAGAGAGCCAGTCCGCGCGATAACGATACTGTATAGCTTTTGCCGCACTCATCTGAGCCACAATAAACGGGGTGATAGAGTCAGGATCAATGCCCTGTGTGTCTGCTACTTTCCGTGATGCTTCCAACACGTTGGCTTCCTGTGATAGCACTTCAACGGGCTGATGGTTCAGCGCTTTGCTGGCAGCGACATCTTTCATATAGGAAAGGCGTTGGTTAATCAGCCCTGGCAGATCGCCATTTTCGGCAGCAAGTGTGTAAAAAGGGGAAGCTAACATCACTAACAAGGTGGCTGTGGCAAAGGGTTTGGCAGGGCGGGGGAAGGCATGGTTAACGATATTCTTCATAACGAACTCTCTTTTTTGTGGCCAAGCCTCTTAAATCAGAAGCTTGGCCGTCACGTCCTTTATGCTATCGAACGTATTTAGTGCATTGAATGACCGTGGCTGCGGTGCTTGGTGACGAAACCGAGCAGCAGACACATCACGAATACCACCAGATATAGGCCGTTGGCGGTAACTAACGCCGCATGCGCGCCACCTTTCGCCACGATAGGACCGGTGACCACGAAGGTCAGCATGGTGCCGATGGTGCCACAGGTCAGGATAAAGTTGACCAATTTTGGTGAAGAAACTTTAGTCTGCAACGAGCTAAGGGTGATCAGCGTGGTGTAGATAGCGCTGGAGATAAAGCCTAGAGCCATGATGAAGTAGCCCAGATGCGCTGGATTTTTACCGCTGACAAACAGGTACATCGCACCCGTTGCCAGTGCGGCCAACAGGGTCACGATACGTTGCAGATCGAAGTAGCGCAGCACGAAGCTGAACACCCACATACCGATCATGTAGGAAATCCAGAAGTTGCTGACCAACTGCCCGGCGTGGTTAAGATCCATACCGAGTGACTTAGTGGCGTATTCTGGCACCCATTGAATAAAGCCCAACTGGCCGAGGATGTAGCACAGCGCAGCGATTGACAGGAACAGTACGCCGACGCCCCATTTCTCTTTCGCTACCGGTTCGCCGTCGTCGTCCCCTTTTTGGCCCAGAACGGGGAATTCAGAACACAGCGCCAGTACGAAGATCCCTACGTATAACAGGCCGATACAGGCATAAACCCAATACCAACCGATATGACGAGCCAACAGCATGGCGGCGACAATCGGGAAAATCATCCCGGCCATACTGAAGAAGGAATCGGTGAACAACAGGCGTGAACCGCGCTGACGACCGTGATAGAGATGGGTGATCAGGAAAGTCCCGATCGACATGGTGATCCCGCTGACCACACCCAGTACGAACATACACAGGGAGAACATGGTCAAGCTTTTACCCATCATGAGCCCGGCGATCGCCAGTACCATCAGGACAAAGCCAAAAATAAGCTGGCGTTTGAGAGGAACAATTTCCATCAACCAAGCATTCAGGAAGATGGCAATCAAGATGCCCGCATTCAGGAAAGTAAAGGTATTGCTCATGCTGGAAACCGGCAGATTAAAGTATTCTGCAATGTTTCCCATCACCATCCCTGTGACGATCACTAAGGCACCGGTCAGCGCGTATGAGAAGAAGCTGATCCATGTGAGCCGGATGCGGTTGCTGTTATTCATTGATAAGCCCGAAGTTTGTTCATTGAGTATGTTTGAGGTGGCGCAGAAACCTTTCTCATTAAAGCAAGAAAAGTCCTAGGCCGCCTTCGGGCGGATACTAGCATAGCTCACAACCATTTTTGTGATGGGCGTCTGCTTTTTTATGCAATCAATGAAATGATTTTTTGTATAGGCGTGATCTATGTTTTCGATGCAATCGTGTTTTTTGGTACAACAATGGAATCTCGGTGAATAATCTTTGGCGTAAAGCTTACCGCTGGGGTATTTGGGTCGATCAGTAAACGCGTGGCGTACTGCGCCATTTCGGTAATAGGGAAGTGCACACTGGTTAACGCCGGGCGGACAAACGGGGCGCGTTCGCCGCTGTCGTAGCAGATGAGTGAAATATCTTGTGGCACACGCAGGCGATGTTCGTTAATGGCTAGCAGCGCACCGATCGCCATTTCTTCGTTACAACAATAAATAGCAGTGGGTATCGTTTTTCCTTGGAATAACTGGTCGGCACATTGATAGCCGCTCTGCATGTCGTAAACTCCTTCGAGGCAATCTACCGGTTGCAGGTTGGCCGCTTGCATGGCATCGAGGAACCCCTGCAAACGCAAATTACTGGAAGCACGCTGGCGCGGCCCGCAAATGCAGGCGATACGTTGATGACCAGCATCGATCAACTGTTGGGTTGCCAGATAGCTGGCGTGAGGGTGATCAAAAGTGACGCAACGCGACTCTAAACCGGGAACCAAACGATCGAGTAAGACAAAATTCTTTTGCTCAGCGGCCAGTTGACGAAGTTGATCGTCGCTGAGATAGCGCACGTGCAAAATCACCCCGTCGCAGCGTAGGCTAAGCAGGCGTTGGAGCGCTTTCAGTTCGTTCTCGGCACTATTACGCCCTTGAGTGACGAGCAGTTGTTTGCCGTGAGATTCAGCTTCGGTTTGCACAAAATCCATCAGCGCACCAAAGAAGCCACCGAGATAAGAGGTGGTGACTAAACCCAAGGTGTTGCTATGGTTAGAGGCTAAGGCTCGTGCGGCAGGGTTGGGGGTATAACCGAGTTTTTCTATTGCGAGAGCGACCCTTTCACGGGTCAGCAACTTTACATTGCTATCACCATTCACAACGCGTGACACCGTGGCGCGGGATACGCCCGCCAAGGCCGCAACATCTTCCAGTGTCACCATCATCTGACTCCTAATTAACTAAAACCGGGCTCAGCCTACTGAACCCGGCTGAGGATTACAGATTGAATTGTGGCAAATAGGGCTTGTTCACTTCCAGTACTTCTTCTAAAAGAGGCTGGGCAATTTTAGCGTTGCCAACCAATGGGTTGGTCGCTAAAGCCAGTAAAGCACTGTCGCGATCGCCATGTACCGCGGCTTCAATCGTCAATCGCTCATAAGCTTTCACCTGTTGGGTCAATGCCAGCATATGTTCTGGTAATGCACCAAATGCCAGTGGATGTGCGCCTTGAGCATCAATAACACAGTTGGTTTCTATCACAGCGTCGTCCGGTAAGCCATGAATTGCTCCCCGGTTTGCGGTATTGACCACTAATTGCGTGCCGAGATTATTATGAATTGAACGAATTAGCTCCAATGCTACCTCGGAATAGAACGAACCACCACGGAAACTGAGTTGTTCTGGTTTGCTGTCCAACTTAGGATCGGCATACAGTTCGAACAACTCTTTCTCTACCTGCATGACTTGCTCGGCACGGGTACCACGTTCTTTCGCTGCTTCAATTTCTTCTTCTAACATCTCTTTGGTCTGATAGAAGTAGCGGTGATAAGGGCAGGGGATGGCTCCCATGGCGCGTAGGAATTCTGGTGGCCAAGGTTCTTCTTTGATGTTGTTCATGGTCAATGCCGCGCCATCGCACAGCATTTCGATCACTTCGCGGGTGACGTCTTTGCCGTTTTGCGTGACTTGATGCACCCATACCATGTGGTTCAGGCCCGCGAACTTTAATTGCACCTGATCGAAAGGCGCTTTCAGCATATTGGCGATCATGTGGTGCATGGTTATGGGCACGTTACATACGCCGATGATTTTGGCCTTGGTGTAGCGAGAAATCGCTTCGGTCACGATGCCGGCTGGGTTGGTGAAGTTGATGATCCAAGCATCAGGTGCCAGTTTCTCTACCTTGCGGGCGATATTCATCATGACCGGAATGGTGCGTTGCGCTTTGGCAAAACCACCTACACCAGTCGTTTCTTGGCCAATCAGGTGATATTTCAAACCTAAACGTTCATCGGCAGCGCGGGCTGGCAATTGCCCCACGCGGAACTGCGTCAGCACAAATTTGGCATCGCGAATAGCGTCGTCCAAGCTGAAGTGTACGCTGACTTTGACCTTGTTTAGTCCGTGACGTGCGAGCATGCGTTGGGTTAAACCAGCGATAATTTCGACTTTTTCACGACCGAGCTCAACATCAACCAACGCCAATTCAGTGACGGGTAATTCTTCGATACGCTGGATCAAGCCATCGACCAATTCCGGCGTGTAGCTGCTACCGCCGCCAATAATGGCGATTTTCAACGAACTCATGCGCGTGTCTCCTGTTGTGCCTGACGGCGGTATAATTCGATCATGTCACCAGCCAGATCCTGGATCACCATCGCGTTCATTAGATGATCCTGTGCATGGACGGTAATTAGATTGATTGGCAGTTTGCCGGTTCCTTCGTCCAAACCGATTAATGTGGTTTGAATAGCGTGTGCCTTTTTTACCTCTTCTTTCGAGTCTTTCATATGTTTGGCCGACGCTTCGAAATCACCCGCGCGGGCTTTTTGCAAAGCCAATAATGCGTTGCTGCGGGCCTGGCCGGAGGAAACCAGCAGCTCCATGATGGTGCTTTCTAAATCTTGGTCAATATCAGACATCAATTCACCCATGTTATATCTTCAGTCATTGCGCGCCTCACAAAAATGAGAGCGCTCTCATTTGTATAGAGTAACGGGAAAACGGAATTGAAACAGGAGTTATGTCACAAAAAACGCGGAAGGATCAAACAGCGCAAATAATGCGTGATCGGCTTGGCAAAAATCATACCGACGATCATACTTTTGGCAGGAAAAGTCAGTGGGTATTAAGATATATCCCACTATTAAGTAAATATAGGTAAATGGCTGGTACTCACCGGAGTCGCCCTTTAGAATCAAAGTGTTTTTGTTGTTCGTCTCTCAGAGAAAGGATCCGTTAATGTTCAAACGTACTTTAGTGACCTTCGTTGCGCTGTGTTCCCTGACCGCAATGGCTCCTGCTGCGCTTGCTGCCGGCGAAACCAAAGTTATGCTGACCACCTCAGCCGGGAATATTGAATTAGCGCTCGATAGCCAGAAGGCACCGGTTTCTACCCAGAACTTTGTCGACTACGTGAACAGCGGCTTTTACAACAATACCGTTTTCCACCGAGTGATCCCTGGCTTTATGGTTCAGGGCGGCGGTTTTACTGCGGATATGCAGCAAAAAACCACCAAAGCACCGATCAAAAATGAAGCGGATAACGGCCTGCGCAACCTGCGTGGTACCATTTCTATGGCACGTACCGCCGATAAAGACAGCGCGACCAGCCAGTTCTTCCTGAACGTTGCGGACAACGCTTTCCTCGATCACGGTCAGCGTGATTTTGGTTACGCCGTATTTGGCAAGGTAGTGAAAGGGATGGATGTGGTAGACAAAATTTCTCAAGTTCCTACTGGTAACGTGGGTCCATACCAAAATGTACCGACCAAACCTATCGTAATCCTGTCTGCGAAAGTACTGCCTTAAATTATTTATACCGGCTTTCGTTTGAGAGCCGGTTCTCTGTTTTTTCCCGCCTCATATGCTCTAATCGCCAGCTTATAACTAGACCGCCTGCATTTCCCTTTTCTGTTCAGGAATGAGCTGCTGTGATGTACGAATTTACCCAGGTATTGCTGCTGTTGCAGCAGATGTGCGTTTATCTTGTTATTGCCTATTTATTGAGCAAAACCCCGCTATTTATCCCGCTGATGCAGGTGACGATTCGCTTGCCGCATAAGCTATTGTGCTACGTTATTTTCTCGGTGTTCTGCATTATGGGCACCTATTTCGGCCTGCATATTCAGGACTCTATCGCTAACACTCGCGCAATCGGTGCGGTACTCGGCGGTTTACTCGGTGGGCCATCGGTCGGCTTTCTCGTCGGTTTGACCGGCGGTATACATCGTTATTCGCTCGGGGGAATGACTGACGTTGCCTGTGCTATTTCTACCATCTCGGAAGGGCTGGTGGGCGGTATTGTGCACAGTATCGCGATGCGTCGTGGCCGTATCGATCTGCTATTTAATCCGCTGTTTGTCGCCGGTATCGCCTTGGTAGCCGAAGTGTTGCAAATGGCGATTATTCTGGCGGTGGCGCGTCCGTTCGGCGAAGCGCAATTACTGGTGGAACGTATTGCCTTGCCGATGATGATCGCCAATACCTTAGGGGCGGCGATGTTTATGCAGATCCTGTTGGACCGGCGGGCGATGTTTGAAAAATACAGCAGCGCTTTCTCCTCCAAGGCGTTGAAGATTGCCGAACGTACTGAAGGGATCTTGCGACAGGGATTCGATCAGGAAAACAGCATGAAGGTGGCGAGAGTCATCTATCAGGAGCTGGGTATTGGCGCGGTGGCGATTACCGATCGAGAAAAGCTACTGGCGTTTATCGGCATTGGTGACGATCACCATCTGCCGGGGACGCCAATCGCTTCTAAGCATTCTCATCGGGCGATCGATCATAACGAAGTGGTGTATGCCGACGGTAACGAGCTTTCCTATTGTTGTTCGATCAACGCCAACTGCAAATTAGGCTCGACGTTGGTGATCCCACTGCGTGGCGAGAATCAGCGGGTGATCGGCACCATCAAGCTGTATGAGCCCAAGAGCAAATTGTTTAGCACCATCAATCGTACCCTGGGTGAGGGTATTGCCAGTTTGCTCTCAGCGCAGATTATGGCGGGGCAGTATGAGCGGCATAAACAGTTACTGGCGCAATCAGAAATCAAATTGCTGCATGCGCAGGTCAATCCCCATTTCCTGTTCAATGCCTTGAATACGTTGGTGGCGGTCATTCGTCGTGATGGCGACCGCGCCTGTGAATTGGTGCAGTATCTTTCTACTTTCTTTCGCAAAAACCTGAAACGTTCCGACGATGAGGTCAGTCTGGCTGATGAAATCGAACACGTGAACGCTTATCTGCAAATCGAAAAAGCGCGCTTTGCTGAACGTTTGGAGATCCGTGTTTCGTTACCCGAAGAACTGTTAGCAGTGCGATTACCCGCCTTTTCGTTACAACCGATTGTGGAAAATGCAATTAAGCATGGCACTTCGCAACTGTTGGGTATCGGGAGAATTGATATTGGTGCCTGTAGCGAAGCGGGGCAGCTATTGCTGCGAGTGACGGACAACGCCGGATTGTTCCAACCAAAAGCGAATGGACAAGGATTGGGCATGAATCTGGTCGATAAGCGTTTACGCGGTCGTTATGGCGACGGTTATGGCGTTCAGGTGGCTTATGAAGCGCAGAGTTTCACTCGTATTACGTTGAATATCCCACTGGCGAGGGCTGCATAATGCTAAGTGTATTAATTGTTGATGACGAACCTGCTGCGCGCGATAACCTGCGTCATCTGCTGGAAGCCGAAGCGGAAATCGATATTATCGGTGAATGCGCCAATGCGATTGAAGCCATCAGCCTGATCCATCGTTTGCAACCAGATGTGGTGTTCTTGGATATCCAGATGCCGCGCATTAATGGGTTGGAAATGGTGGGGATGCTCGATCCAAACCACATGCCGCATATCGTGTTTCTCACCGCTTACGACGAATATGCGGTACAGGCGTTTGAAGAACACGCTTTCGATTATTTGTTGAAACCGGCAGAACCCAAACGCTTGAATAAAACCCTGCAACGGCTACGACAAAATCATGCGCCGCAAGATATGACGGTATTAGACGAAAGCGCGGGTTATCTGAAATACATTCCCTGCACCGGTCACAGCCGTATCTATCTGCTGCGATTCGACGAAGTGATTGCTATCCGCACCCGTTTAAGCGGGGTGTTCGTGGTGCGTAACGATGGAATGGAGTGTTTTACCGAACTGACTTTACGCACACTGGAGAACCGAACGCCGCTAGTGCGTTGCCATCGTCAGTATTTGGTGAATTTGGAGCAGGTTAGGGAGATCCGCTTCGAAGAGAGCGGCGTTGCTGAGATGGTGATGCCAGTGGGCGATCCGGTGCCTGTCAGCCGTCGTTATCTAAAGTCGTTAAAGGAAGAGCTGGGGCTACGGGGGTAAAACCACTCACCCCAGTAAACCAACCGTTTAAAAGCGCGGATGACCGCTGAGTGGGATAGTTCCTCATTTTACTGAACACCAGAGTTAGCATCAGGCTGATAATAAATTTAATTCTGGAGTTAAGACATGCAACATGCTCTTACCTTTGTCATTGCCACCTTGTGCGTGCTCACCATCTGCTATCGGCTGTATGGCGTGTTCTTTGTGCGCAAGGTGTTGCAGGCTGACGATACGCAAGTTACCCCTTCGCATTTGCTGGAAGACGGCAAAGATTATGTCCCGACCAAAAAGTGGGTCAATTTCGGCAGTCACTTTGCCGCTATTGCTGCTGCCGGGCCGCTGGTGGGGCCGGTATTGGCTGCTCAATATGGCTATCTACCCAGCTTCCTCTGGTTATTGATTGGTTGTGTGATCGGCGGCGCGGTGCACGATACCGTGGTGCTGTTCGCCTCAATGAAACACCGTGGTAAATCACTTTCGGAAGTTGCTAAGCGTGAACTGGGACCCGTCGCGGGTTGGTGTACCGGTTTGGCGATGCTGTTCATCATCACTATTACGATGGCGGGTTTGTCGATGGTGGTGGTGCACGCACTGGAACGTAACCCTTGGGGTACTTTCGCGGTGTTTATGACCATCCCAATTGCTATTTGTGTTGGCTTGTGGGAACGCATGACCGGCAGTATGCGCGGCGCTAGCTATGTCGGTATTATCGCGATTATGGCTTGTGTGATCGCGGGGCCTTATATTCAAGAATCGGCATTTGGTGAGTGGTTAAGTCTGCGCGCCTCTACCGTCAGTTTGGTCTTGCCGTTCTACGCTTTCTTCGCTACTGCTCTACCGGTTTGGATGCTGTTGACCCCGCGCGGTTACCTCTCCAGCTTTATGAAAATAGGGGTGTTCGGTGCATTGATCGTTGGTGTGGTATTTATCAACCCCACTATCCAATTCCCGGCATTCACTCAGTTTATCCACGGTGGCGGCCCTGTATTGGCAGGTCCGGTCTGGCCGTTTATCTCGATTACTATCGCTTGCGGTGCGATCTCTGGTTTCCACGCCTTTATCGGTTCTGGCACTACGCCGAAGCAGATCGACAAATGGAGCGATATCCTGCCCGTCGGGTTTGGTGCGATGCTGGCAGAATGCGTGGTTGGCGTGATGGCGTTGATCGCCGCAACCTCACTGCATCCTGCTGATTACTTTGCCATTAACTCTGCACCAGAAGTGTTCGCCACCTTGGGCATGGATGTGATCAACCTGCCGAAGCTGAGCCAGGAAATTGGTTTGGATCTGAGTGGTCGTACTGGTGGTGCCGTTACGCTGGCAGTAGGGATGGCGGATATCTTCACCCGTATTCCTTGGTTCAGCCATTTGGCTTCTTACTTCTTCCAGTTCGTGGTGATGTTCGAAGCGGTCTTTATCCTGACGGCGGTTGATTCTGGCACTCGCGTGGCGCGTTACCTGCTGCAAGACTTCATTGGTGACATCTGGGCTCCGCTGAAACGTACTGACTGGCTGCCGGGCGCCATTGGTTGCAGCATCGTCGCCTGCTTGCTGTGGGGTTATCTGCTGAACTCCGGTGATATCAACTCGGTATGGGCGTTGTTTGGGGTCTCTAACCAGTTGATGGCTTCTATCGGCCTGATTATCGGCGCGACCATCATCCTGCGTCTGGCGAAAAAACGCTGGTACGTGCTGACTTGTTTGGTGCCGTTGAGCTACCTGTATGTCACGGTAAATTACGCGGCCTACTGGATGGTGACCAATATTTACTACAACCCGGCGGCGAAAGGCTTCAACCTATTCAACGGCACTATTTCCATCATCATGGTGGTGCTGGGGGCGGTGATCCTGATTGCTGCTATCGGCCGCTGGATCAAACTGTGGCGTGGCGAGACCACTCCAATGCCGGATGAATTGGCAACGCAGAATTAGGTTTGTTCTGAAATCTCTTGGTTATAGGGCGCACAGGTTGCGCCCTTTTGCTTTCGTCGCATTTATGGCTTTAAATGTATCAAAGGCGTTTGCATTCAAAGGAAAAACAAATGAGTGAAGCACGGATCATTGCCAAAGCGATGAAAGACGGAAAACCGGTACAAGATCTGGTTCTTTTGCCCGCTTTGGCGAACCGCCACGGCCTCATCACTGGCGCAACGGGAACCGGGAAAACTGTCACGTTGCAAAAAATGGCGGAGCAGTTCTCGCGTATTGGCGTACCGGTATTTTTGGCCGATGTGAAGGGCGATCTGTCCGGCATTGGTGCTGAAGCGGTGCCTTCTGAAAAATTACAGACGCGGCTGACGAACATTGGCGTCACCGACTGGCAGCCACAATCGTGCACCATTATTCCGTGGGATATTTTCGGCGAGAAAGGCCATCCGATCCGCGCCACGGTTTCTGACCTTGGACCGCTGCTGTTGGGGCGTTTGCTGGATCTGAATGAAGTGCAAAGCGGCGTGCTGCAACTGGTATTCAAAATCGCCGACGATAACGGCCTGCTGCTGCTGGACATGAAAGATCTACGAGCGATGGTGCAGTTTGTCGGCGACAACGCTAAACAGTTCCAAACCCAGTACGGCAATATCTCTTCGGCATCAGTCGGTGCTATCCAGCGTGGGTTGCTGACATTGGAAGAACAGGGGGCTAATCAGTTCTTTGGCGAGCCGATGTTGGACATCAACGATCTGATGAAAACCGACAGCAACGGGCACGGCATCATCAACCTGCTGGCGGCGGACAAATTGATCCAACAGCCAAAATTGTACTCCATATTCCTGTTGTGGCTACTGGCGGAGTTGTTTGAGCAGCTGCCAGAAGTGGGCGATCCGGAACAACCGAAACTGGTGTTCTTCTTTGATGAAGCGCATTTGTTGTTTAACGACGCGCCAGCGGCTCTATTGACGAAGATCGAACAGGTGGTGCGCTTGATTCGTTCGAAAGGCATCGGTATCTACTTTGTGACCCAAAACCCGTTGGATATTCCTGACAGCGTGTTGGGGCAGTTGGGTAACCGCGTACAACACGCGCTACGTGCCTTTACGCCACGCGATCAGAAAGCGGTGAAATCGGCGGCGCAAACCCTACGTGCCAATCCTGATTTTAATGCAGAAACGGCTATTACCGAGTTGGGTGTGGGTGAAGCGTTGGTGTCGTTCCTCGATGAAAAAGGTCGCCCCAACATTGTCGAGCGTGCCATGGTCATCGCGCCAGAATCGAAAATGGGCATGTTGGGTGCGGATGGCTTGAACAGCGCAATCAACAAATCACCGTTGTATGGGCGCTACGAAGATATGGTGGATCGCGAGTCGGCCTATGAGAAACTTTCCTCAGAAGGTTTCGCCACCGCAGGGCAACAGCAAACGGGGCAACCAGAGCAGAAAACGGCTCAGACTCAAACTCAGAACGATGGCGGTCTGATGGGCGGTCTGAACGAGATCCTGTTTGGCTCCACGGGGCCACGCGGCGGTAAACGCGATGGGATCGTCCAGACCGCAGCCAAGAGCATGGCGCGTGACTTGGGGCGTCAGATCCTACGCGGGGTTTTGGGCTCGATTATGGGCGGTCGGAAAAAGTAAGCTGAAATTATCTTCAGCAGCAGTAAACTAACGCGGTATTTTTTCTGTTGGATGCCTACATGCTGTTGCTGATCGATAACTACGACTCCTTTACTTACAACCTTTATCAGTACTTCTGCGAATTAGGTGCCGAAGTGCTGGTAAAGCGTAATGATGAACTGCAACTGGCTGATATTGAACGGCTGGCTCCGCAACACCTAGTTATTTCTCCCGGCCCCTGTACGCCGAATGAGGCGGGTATTTCTTTAGACGCCATTCGTCATTTCGCGGGTAAGTTACCGATCCTCGGCGTATGCCTTGGGCATCAGGCGTTAGGGCAAGCGTTTGGCGCTGATGTGGTGCGCGCCCGTGAAGTGATGCATGGCAAGACTTCCGCTATTCGCCATCTTAACCAAGGCGTGTTTACTGGCTTAAATAATCCGTTAACCGTCACCCGTTATCACTCATTGGTACTGGATGCGACGACCTTGCCGGACTGTTTTGACGTCACCGCTTGGAGCGAGCGCGATGGAGTCCGTGATGAGATCATGGGCATCCGTCATAAAGCGTTGTCGCTGGAAGGTGTGCAGTTCCACCCGGAAAGTATTCTCAGCGAACAAGGCCATCAATTGCTGGATAATTTCCTTAAAAGTTAAACTGTTAGGATTTTTTTGCCGTTGACGATGATTTAGGTTTGCCCTTGAGTGGTTTTTTATGCATATTTTGTGATTATATTTTCACTCAATGGCAACATGAAAACTAACACATGCTTAGGGATGCTTAATAATGACGGAAAAAAATGCAGTAAGTCGCAGCACCTTCGATAAGGTGATCCTGCCTGTTTATGCACCCGCTCAGTTTGTTCCGGTCAAAGGCAAAGGTAGCCGTGTCTGGGATCAGCAAGGCAAAGAATACATCGATTTCTCCGGGGGGATTGCGGTAACCGCCTTGGGGCATTGCCATCCGGCGCTAGTGGCTGCGCTGCACAAGCAGGGCGAAACGTTGTGGCATACCAGCAATGTGTTTACCAATGAACCCGCGCTACGTTTGGCAACCAAACTGATTAACGCCACTTTTGCCGATCGGGTGTTCTTTGCCAACTCTGGTGCAGAAGCTAACGAAGCGGCATTCAAACTGGCTCGTCACTACGCCATTACCCGTCACAGCCCATACAAAACCAAAATCATCGCTTTCAATAATGCGTTCCACGGTCGCACGCTGTTTACCGTTTCAGTCGGTGGTCAGCCGAAATATTCCGATGGCTTTGGCCCGAAACCGGCAGACATTGTGCATGTACCGTTCAACGATTTAGCGGCAGTGAAAGCAGTGATCGACGATCACACCTGCGCAGTGGTGATGGAGCCGATCCAAGGTGAGGGCGGTATTACGCCAGTTGAGGCGGAATTCCTACAAGGGGTGCGCAAACTGTGCGACAAACACAAAGCGCTGCTGGTATTTGATGAAGTGCAAAGCGGCATGGGGCGCAGCGGTAAGCTATTCGCCTACATGCACTACGGCGTCACGCCAGACATCCTGACCACCGCCAAAGCGCTGGGCGGCGGTTTCCCGGTTAGCGCCATGTTGACCACCGAAGAAATTGCCTCGGTGATGCAGGTGGGCACACACGGCACCACTTACGGCGGCAACCCGTTGGCCTGTGCGGTGGCGGAAGCGGCACTGGATGTGATCAATACGCCAGAAGTGTTGAGCGGCATCGAGCAACGGCACCGCTTGTATGTGCAGGCATTGCAGAAGATCGGCGAGAAATACGCTATTTTCACCGCTATTCGCGGCATGGGGTTGCTGATTGGTGCCGAGTTAACGGCAGAATATCATGGGCGCGCACGTGATTTCCTGACTGCGGCGGCGGCGCGTGGGTTGATGATCCTTAATGCAGGGCCGAACGTGATCCGTTTTGCCCCTTCGCTGGTGGTAGAAATTGAAGACATCGAACAGGGCATGGAATTGTTTGAACAAGCGGTGCAGGACGTAATTAACGCCTGAATTACTGTTCACCGAGTTTACGTTTCAACCAGATGCCGTGATGTGGGCGTTGCCGCCAAGCCAAGGACGAAATGGTGTGCATCACGCTGAGGTGAGACAGGATGCGCCGTAAATGGCGCTCCATCTCGGTGACGGGCATATCTGGGTGCAGATCTGGAGTTTCCATCATGCTGCTGCCACCGCTTGGTCCATCGTATTCCAAACGTTGCTGACAACTTTGCAGCGCGATTTCACAGCGCTGCAAATATTCTTCTGCCAGTTTGGGCGTCAGCATATAGTGCTCACGCGCCAGAATCGTCATCGCGTTCAAATGCTCGACAATAAACTGACTGTGAGTGATCCATAATCGCATATCTGCCAGATAGTTCGATTCGAACCCCGGTTCCTGCATTGCCTGATTCAACGAAGTAAACAACGCGTTATGTGCCTGATTAACCTGCATACGGGCATAGGCCAACTCGGTAGGGTCTGGTTCCTGTTTTTCCAACATCAAACGCAGCGCCGTCTGATCGTTCTCCAGCGCCTGATGGGCGTTTTTACGCAGCAAGCCACTTTGCCACTGCGGCCACAGCCAGATTGATCCGCCGAACACCAACACGCAGCCGGTCAGGGTATCGATCAGCCTCGGCACCAGGAAATCTTTCCCGTTAAGCGCCAGTAGTTGCAGGGTGTAAACCGCCGTGACGGTAAAGCCAATCACCGCCAAGCCGTAGTTTTTGCGCAGTATCAGATAGGCCGCCAAGGTAATCACCAACATCACGCCCAGCGTGGCGGTTTCCGGCATATGTAATTGCAGCAAACCCGCGGCAATCACTAATCCAATCAACGTACCTAGCGCACGGTGCTGGATACGCACCCGCGTGGCGTTATAGCCATTTTGGCTTACTAACATGATGGTCAACAATATCCAGTAAGGTTTGGGCAGGTTGAAAAAAATCCCCAAACTACTTCCCGCCGCCAATATCACGCCTAAGCGAGCGGCATTACGTAACGCGTTGGATTTGAATGACAGATAGCTAACTAGCGCCGGCCAGAATGGCAGACGTGATTGCCTGATCATTAGATTGCGGCGATACAGCGGATACTGGGTGCGCAGCAGGCGAGCAATGCGGCTGAAATGGTAATAGCAGAACTTACCGACCGGGTTATCGGCGTGTTGCAATGCCACTTTTTCCAGCGCCGCCAGTTCATTGGTCATGCTAAAACGCTGCGAGTGGTGATGGTAAAGAATGTCGTTGGCGACTACGCGCAAACGAGCGGCGATCACCTGCGCATTACGGCGGATGATGGCTTCGGCCTGACTCTGTGCCACCAGTTTTTGTACTTCTTCCGGCAAATGCAGGCTGACGGTGATGTGTTCTTGCAAATCGAGTGCGACTTGGAATGCGCGTTGCAGGCGTTTTTGCTCCATGTTGTTGGCATGGGGCAGGAAATTAAGTTGTTGATACAGCAGGCTGATAATGTCCATCACCTGTTGCTGACGTTGCAGCAATGGCGGCAGTGCGGTTTCTGGGTCAGTGTGCTGGGTCAGCAATGAATATTTAGCTTCCAAGTAATCTGCCAGTTGGCGATACAGCAAACTGAGTGACTCGCGCATCGGCTGCTCTTTCCACAGCTTGAACCAGAACCAAGTGAACAAGCCATACCAAGCGGTGCCGACGATATACAACAACGGCGCATGCCAGATCGGTACCGTACCGGCCATGCTGAGAGAGAAAATAGCGGCCACCATCGCAGCCGGTAGCATGCGAGCGTGGAGCGGACTGATTTCCCCGGTAACGCCGAGCAGTAATGCCAAACCGAGAACTAACCAAGGTAACGGGACGTGCCACAGTAGAGCCTGTTGTAACAGTAAGCTACTGAAGGCGAACAACAAACCGCCGACGATCAGGCGTTTGAAAAAGCGTTTATGGGGAGTATCTAAACCCGCGATATTGCAGCAGGCGGGAACCAAAGAAAACATCAGGCCGAGTTGCAGTGAGCCAATCAGCAGGCCGAATGCGACAGGCAGGCAAAGCACCAGCGTTTGTCGCAGTGCGTAATTCACTTCCGGGTGATAAATCAGCCGCCGCCACATGATGTTTTACCGATAAAAAAATGGCGCGAATTGATTATCGCGCCATTTTTTCTGGGATTAACGAGTACCGTATACCACGATGGTTTTGCCGTGTGCGGAGATCAGATTTTGATCTTCCAGCATTTTCAATATACGGCCAACGGTTTCGCGGGAGCAGCCGACGATCTGACCAATTTCCTGACGGGTGATTTTAATCTGCATACCGTCTGGGTGGGTCATGGCATCAGGTTGCTTCGCCAAGTTCAGTAGGGTTTGCGCGATACGTCCAGTCACGTCGAGGAAAGCGAGGTTGCCCACTTTTTCGGAAGTCACTTGCAGACGGTCTGCCATCTGCGCAGACAGGCGCATCAAAATGTCCGGGTTTACCTGAATCAGTTGGCGGAATTTTTTATAAGAAATTTCAGCCACTTCACAGGCAGTTTTTGCCCGAACCCAAGCACTGCGCTCCTGGCCTTCTTCAAATAATCCAAGCTCGCCGATGAAGTCCCCCTGATTGAGGTAGGACAAAATCATCTCTTTACCTTCTTCATCTTTGATCAGCACCGCTACGGAGCCTTTCACGATGTAGTAAAGCGTTTCGGCCTTTTCACCTTGGTGAATCAGCGTACTCTTGGATGGATATTTGTGGATATGGCAATGAGACAGGAACCATTCGAGAGTCGGGTCTGTTTGCGGTTTGCCGAGAACCATTCGCTGTTATCCTCTGTTGTAATCTATCTGTATCGCTGGGATCAGAGTTCCCTGTCAAACAAGCTGAAGCCGGGTGTGAGATAATGGGCTATCAGAAAGTTTTGAGGTGTTCGATAAAAATACGCCGTCGCCCTAGCATATTAACTTGCTACCGGAGCTGCAAGCTACATTCTGTTAACATAACGATATCAGGACTTTTCTATAGACTGCCCCGAAACCCATGTTCCAGAAAGTGTTATTTCGGCTCTGTTTGTAGCACAGAGTGAGGCAAGTGTCTTGTGTTGTCTCGCTTCAGCATGATTAGTGTCAGGTTCCGTTGCCAGTTTCACGGTGAAAGCGTAGTCTGACATTCAGAAATTAACCGGAGTAACCATTATGTATGCAAGAGTTAAGTGGATAGAAGATTTGACATTTTTGGGTGAATCCGCGTCTGGTCATCAGGTTTTGATGGATGGCAATGCGGGTGAAAAAGCGCCAAGCCCAATGGAGATGGTATTGATGGCTGTTGGGGGATGCAGCGCTATCGATGTGGTCTCTATCCTGCAAAAAGGACGCAATGACGTGCGTGATTGTGAGGTAAAACTCACCTCTGAGCGCCGTGAAGAAGTTCCGCGTACTTTTACCCATATCAACTTGCATTTTATTGTTACCGGTAAAGAACTTAGCGATAAGGCTGTTGAACGTGCGGTCGATCTTTCTGCTGAGAAATATTGCTCAGTGGCGCTGATGCTGGGTAAAGCCGCAAAAGTGACCCACAGCTTTGAAATTCAGCTCGTCGAATAACCTTACCAAGCATAGCGTTGGCACAGCCGACGCAGCAGATCGAGAAATCGCCGCGCCGTAATGGTTAGCGGCGATTTTTGCGAATACAGCACGCAATACTGCGCTGGCGGCAAACTGGTGATCGGCAATGTGACCAGACGATGCTCTAGACCAAAAGGTGCCTGCATCGCACGCGCGACAATGGTGAGGTAATCGGCGTTCAACACTAGACTCAACCCGCTAACGACCGAATCTGAACGAATGGGTGCCATATCGAGCTGTTGATAAAAGGTGCCGAGCTCAGATTGCAGATACTGGTAGTAGCCCATATCCGTTTCCGGTAACAGCCATTTGGCCGAGCGGAGTTCATCTAGCGAGGTAGCTTTCGCAAGTGGGTGGCTGTGGCGAGCGATAATACCGAATGAGGCATTGAACAGCGGTTCACACACCAATTCCTCCAGCGGTAGTTCGGGGCTGACGCTACCGACGACAAAATCCAGCTTTCCTTCACGTAACGCAGGTAACAAGGTAGAAAGTTGAGCTTCTCGGATCACCAGACTGGCTTGTGGAAACTGAGATCTGAAAGCTTCTGTGAGCTCCGGTAGCACAGTCAGTGCTAATAGCGAAGACAGCCCCAGCGCCACCGTACCCTGACCATGTTGTTCTATTTGCTCAATTTCTTCTGCCGCTCTTTGTAACTCTTCCAGAATAAACTGCATTCGCTGAGCAAAAGCGCGCCCGGTTTCCGTCAGCGTCATGCCCTGATTACTGCGCATAATCAACTGGGTATCGAGTGCTAACTCCAGTTCGCGCAAGCTACGGCTCACCGCCGGTTGTGATTGTTGTAAAGCCCGTGCTGCGCCGCGAATACTGCCGCTGCGAATGATTTGTTGAAACACTTTCAATTGCTGGATCTTGGGCAAATAACGCACGTCTTCCCCCCTATAACTAAAAAGCATCACTCAATAGATAATTGCATCTTATGCCGTTGGTATAAAGGCGATATTTTCATCATTCCTGCATAACGTATTGTTATTAAAAACATAAAGTGACGAAGATCACATTATCCACTGTTGTCGGCAAGGAGGCTGTTTGTCGGCGTGATAACTCAAAGGAATACTGGTCATGAACCCACGTTCGTTGATGATTTTTTTACTATTTACCGGGTATGTCATTGTTTATATAGACAAGACAGTGATGGGGTTTGCTCTGCTACCGATTGAGCGAGAATTCAATTTGCAGGCGGAACAACTGGGTTATATCACCGGTATGTTTTTCCTCGCTTATTCACTGTTCCAGATCCCTGCGGGTTGGCTGAATGACCGTTTTGGCTTCAAGAAGGTGTTGTGCAGCTCGCTATTGATGCTCGGCGGCTTTGCTTTGTGCTTTGGTATGTTGGGCTTTAGTTTGGGGCTGTTGGTGGTATTCCGCTTTCTTTCTGGTATTGGTCATTCCGGTTATCCCAGTTCCTGCGCTAAAGCGGTAGTGGCTAATTTTCCCTTGGAACAACGTACTTTTGCGCAGTCGATACTGCTTTCTTCCGCGGGTTTGGCGATGACGGCAGGGCCGTTAGTCGCCGTTTACTGTCTGGATCATATTGGCTGGCGCGGTTCCTTCTCTGCATTAGGTTTGCTGGCGTTTGTGGTTGCCGCCTGCATTCTGTTTCTGGTGCCTAACCCACCCCAAGCGGCCAAAACCCAACCAGGTACCGTGGGCGCCAGCTATCGTGCGTTACTCAAGAATCCGACAGTGATCCTGCTGTTCGTGGCGATTTTCTGCATCAACATTCCGTCCTACGGCCTGATGGCTTGGCTGCCCAAGTTTTTGGTACAGCAACGGGGCATGGAAATGGGCGTCTCCAGTTTGGTGGTCGCCGCTGGGGGATTAGGGATTTGGATCTCTTCGCTCGGCACCGGCTGGTTGGTCGGGCGCTATATGCAAGGACGTGAACCTATCGTTATCTGCATCTGCTCGTTGCTGAGCGCCTTGTGTATCTGGCTGGTTTACACCTCTTCGACTGCCGTAGCTGCTGGGCTGCTGCTGTTCTTGGGGTATATCTTCCTGATGGCTGCGTTTGTCACGGTGTTTACATTACCGATGAAGCGTATTCCCACGGAAATCATGGGTGCGGCGATGGGGATTATTAATACCGGCGGCACCTTGGGCGGCTTTGTGGCACCGATAGCGATGGGGTATCTGATTACGGTCAGTCAGGGTTACATGACGACGTTTGTTTTCCTGGCTAGCGCCATGGTGGTGGCTGGGTTGGTTATTTTGCCGTTGGTGAATAAGTCACACCAACCGGCGTTGAACGAGGGAAGTTTATGATGAATATTGACGCGCAAATTACTGCAGTGAAAGACGATGTATTACGTTGGCGCCGCCACTTGCATGCGAATCCTGAGTTGTCGTTTCAGGAAGCCAAAACCGCCGATTACATTGCCGAACAACTGGCTGGATTTGAGGGGTTGACGATACGCCGCCCGACACCGAATAGCGTGGTGGCTGAACTGGTCGGTGCGCAGCCGGGGCCATGCTACGCGTTACGGGCGGATATGGATGCATTGCCGATTCAGGAAGAAAGCGATGAACCCTTCTGCTCGACTCATCCGGGGGTGATGCACGCGTGTGGGCACGATGCTCACAGCGCCATGCTACTTGGAGCCGCTAGCGTATTGTGCCAACTGCGTTCACAACTGCATGGTTCGGTACGCTTTATCTTCCAACATGCAGAAGAAGTGCCGCCGGGTGGCGCTCAGGAACTGGTTGATTTGGGTGTGTTGGAAGGCGTGAAGATGATCTTCGGCCTGCATGTGATGCCTAATTTCCCGACCGGTGAGGTCGGTTTTAAGGAAGGCGTGTTCAGCGGCTCTAGCGATAACTTCGATATCATCATTCAAGGGAAAGGTGGCCATGGCTCCATGCCGCACTTGTGTATCGATCCGGTGGTCATTGGCGCGGAAATCGTAACGGCATTACAACTGGTTGTGGCACGTAAGTTAGACCCACTGCAGGTTCCGGTACTGACGGTTGCTACTTTCCAGGCGGAAGGCGGTTACAACATCATTCCTGACAGTGTACGGCTCGCCGGAACGTTGCGTACCCATAATGCCGATGTGCGTGAGCGCGTACCGCAGTTGGTGGCGCAAACCGTGGCGGGGATCACCGAGGCTCACGGCGCGGGCCATGAAATTCGTTGGACGCGTGGTTATGCCATTGGTAACAACCACCCGGAAGCCTGCACGGTGGCTCGTGAGGTCATTACCGAGGTTGTTGGCGCACAATCAATGCGAGAAATGGCTGCACCGTTCTTCGGTAGCGAGGATTTCTCCTCGTATCAACAGCAGGTTCCGGGCTGCTTCCTGTTTATCGGCAGCGGTAATGAGCAAATTGGGGCGATTTACGGCGTGCATCATCCACGTTTCAAACTGGATGAAGCCGCGCTGCAAATCGGTGTGAAATTGCATGTTGGTTTCATCCGTCGTTTGCTGATGGCGTAACGCTTTACTCGATCTTTTTCCCTTCCAACAGGCGCTGCACCAGCGGCGCCATAATCAGCTCCATCGCCAGCCCCATCTTGCCACCCGGCACCACCAACGTGTTGATATGAGAAATGAACGAACCTTGCAGCATCGCGAGCAGATAAGGGAAATCGATCTGATCCAGACCACGGAAGTGGATCACCACAAAGCTTTCATCTAGCGATGGGATCGCTTTGGCGGCGAACGGATTGGAAGTATCCACCGTCGGTACGCGCTGGAAGTTGATATGGGTGCGTGAGAATTGCGGTGTGATGTAACTGATATAGTCTTCCATCGAACGCACTACTGAATCCATCACCGCTTCGCGGGAGTGACCGCGCTCGCCGGTATCGCGAACCAGCTTCTGTATCCACTCCAAGTTGACGATCGGCACCACACCTACCAACAGATCGACGTGTTTTGCTACGTCATGATGATCAGTGACGACGCCGCCGTGCAGTCCTTCATAAAACAACACGTCTGTCGGCTCTGGCAGTGGTTCCCACGGGGTAAAGGTGCCTGGTACTTGATCGTAAGGTACCGCTTCATCGTAGGTGTGGAGATATTTGCGCGAACGCCCTTTGCCAGTGCTGCCGTATTCGATAAAGCTTTGTTCCAGCAGGCCGAAATCGTTAGCTTCGGGGCCGAAGTAGCTGATATGTCTACCCATATCGCGGGCTTTACGGATCGCGGAGTCCATTTCTGGTCGGGTGTAGCGATGGAAACTGTCGCCTTCCAACTGGGCAGCCCGCATATTCAATTGCTGGAAGATTTTGCGGAATGCCAGGCTAGTGGTGGTGGTACCCGCTCCGCTGGAACCGGTCACGGCAATAATCGGATGTTTGGCTGACATGGCAAGGCTTGCTCCATCTAAGGTGACAATACTGCATTGTTACCCGATTTTTCCGAACCATCCTAGTGCTGTTATTAATTAAATCTCTTCCTGCCCTGCTCGAAACTGTCCGCGCGGCATGATATTCACCGTCTCATGCAGTTCTGACCAAATGAGTACCACTTCGCCACTTTGTAGTTGGCGGCGCACGTCGTCCACCTTCTGTTCCAACGAGCGTTCATGCTCACCGTAGTCGGTGCCTTCGCGCAGTACAAAGGATTCGATCAGGCTATTGAGCGTCTCAGTTTCCAACTCTTTCCAAGGGATAATCACGTCTTAGGTTCCAGATAAGGGGCTAGCCAGGATGGAATACGGTATTCCAACCACATGTGCGGTTTTTTCAAGCTTCCGCCGACAAAGCCGACATGGCCGCCAAATTCGGTAAGCTGATATTCGATATTCTGCGGCAGGTTAGTGGCTTGCGGGATCACTTCATCGGTCATGAAAGGATCGTCCTTGGCATGGATGATCAACGTTGGCGTCTGGATCTTCGGTAACAGCGGCAAAGCGCTGCAACGGCGATAGTAATCCGTGGCGTCACTGAAGCCATGAATGCGTGCGGTAATCACGTCGTCAAAATCACGCAAGCGGCGTAATTCCAACACTTGTGACAGTTTAAGCGGCAAACTATCGGGATGATGTAGGATCTTGCGGATAGCGTTCTGCTTTAGTTGCTCCAGTAGATAACGCTGATAGACGCGGGAAAAACCGTTCTCAATGCGATATGAACAGGCTTCCAGCATCAGCGGAGCAGAGACGATCACCGCTGCTTGTAACAGGCTATCGTCGCCTTGCTGTGCTAAATAACAAGCCAGCATATTTCCGCCGAGGGAAACGCCCACCGCAGCGGTTGGCACTTCGCCAAACTGCTCACGCAACCATTTCAGGAAGAAGCGTGCATCTTCGGTTTCACCGGAGTGATAGATACGTTGTTTACGATTGGGCACGCCGCTGCAACCACGAAAATGCATCACCACGCCGAGCCAACCCTGTTCGCGCCAAGCGTTCAGTAAACCGTGAGCATAAGGGCTGTAAAAACTGCCTTCCAAACCGTGGAACAGCACCACGCGTGGCTTGTGGCGAGCTTGCTGCGGATCTTCTGTCCAAGCGAGATCGACAAAGTCACCGTCTGGTAATTCCAAGCGTTGCCAATGGGGTTTTAGCGACACACGGCGGCGCACCAGCCGAGGTAGCAAGGTTTGCAAATGTGGATTACTGGCACCACTCAAGGGGCGAAATGTTTCATGCATAGGGTGAATGAAAATCTTATTGTGGGATCGATTCGGCACTGTTAGCTTCGCTAATAATCATACTGCAAAAATCATTAGGGTGAGGAGCATCCATCTCATGGAACTGAGTTTATTTTTATCGCTGTTAGGTTTCCTGTGGGTAGCCGCCATCACGCCGGGCCCGAACAATATGTTGCTGACGACCTCTGGGGCCAATTTTGGATTCACTCGTTCGCTGTGGCTGATGATTGGCATCATGCTCGGAATGCAGAGTATTTTGCTGCTGGTGGCGTTTGGCGTCGGTAGTCTGATTCTGGTTTATCCTGCGTTGCATCTTATTCTGAAGATCCTCGGTAGTGTGTATTTGCTCTGGCTGGCGTGGAAAGTGGCGACTGCGACTTACGAAAAGCTGGAAACTGATGTGGCACCACCGAAACCGATCCGTTTGTATCAGGGCTGGTTATTGCAGTTTTTAAACCCTAAGGCTTGGTTAATGGCGTTAGGCGCGGTAGCGAGTTTCAGCTTGTCAGGGGCGCAATACAATCATTCGATTGTGGCGATCGCCGTGGGTATTTTCATCGTTAATATTGTGGCCGGTGTGATTTGGCTGGGTTTTGGCACGGTGATCGGTCATTTGCTAAGTAGTAAGAAAGCCTGGGTTATTTTTAACGTTTCCATGGGGTTGCTGACGGCGGCTTGCGTTCTATTGATTTGGCATTAGGAATGAATGATGAATAACTACTTCCACGTCGACGCTTTTGTCGGCGAAGGTTTGCGCGGTAATCCCGCCGGCGTTTATTTGCTGAGTCAGGCGGCGAGTGCGCAGGAGATGCAGACCATCGCCAATGAGCTGAACCTGCCGGAAACCAGTTTTGTTTGGCAGGCCAAAGGGAGTTATCACCTGCGTTGGTTTACCCCGCATCGTGAGGTCGATCTGTGCGGCCACGGTACGCTGGCGGCGGCGCATGTAGTGTTTAAGGAAGTGAATCCGGCTCTGACGGAGCTGCGTTTCCAATCCGCTAGCGGTGAGTTGCTGGTCAAACGCGATAAGCAGCACGATGGGCGGTTAATCCTCGATTTCCCATCACGCCCCGCGCAACAGGTTAGCGAGCCAACACAGTTGGCTGAGTTGCTTGGCGCACAGCCGTTAACGGTGTGGCAGGCTAAGGCGTTGCTGGTGGTATTGGAAAGTGAAGCGCAGGTGCGTGCGCTACAACCCCATATTCCTGCTCTGATTGCCATGACCGGACGGGCGGTGATCGCAACGGCTCCAGGTGATACAGTGGATTTCGTCTCGCGTTATTTCACTTTAGATGGCGGTGAAGATCCGGTTACGGGGTCGGCACACTGCACGTTGATGCCTTACTGGACGGAAAGATTAGGTCGGCAAGCGTTGCTCGCTCGGCAAATTTCTCCACGCGGTGGCGAGCTGTTTTGTGAGTCGCAAGGCGAGCGCACACTGCTCGGCGGTTATGCCTCAGTGTTTTTACGCGGACAAATCACCGGTTAATCAGGTAGTACTGCGTTCTACTAATTGCCAGTCCAGCACTTCGTTGCTGGGCGGTAACTGAGGATCTTGGATTTTTGCTAGCAACAATTGCACGCTGCGTACACCGAACTGATGCATTGGCTGCTCGATAGTCGAAAGCGGTGGGGTGGTGACGGTGCCAAACGGCACGCCATCGAAACCGATCACCGCCATGTCTTGCGGGATGCGCAACCCGCGTTGATGCAAGGTGCTCATCGCGCCACCAGCAATCACGTCGGAAATAGCGAATATCGCGTCTGGCGGCTGCGCGTCAGCCAGCAGACGATCCATTGCCTGTGCCCCAGCGGCATAATCCAACCCTTCTACATACTCGACGCGGCAATAGGTCAATCCAAGCTCCGCTAGCGCCCGACGATACCCTTGTTCACGCTGCTGCGAGTAGAGATAGCGCATATCACTATTAATCAAGGCGATACGCTGACGGCCCTTGCTCGCCAGATGTTGCACACCCGCCATTGCCGCTTGCTGGTTATCAATAGTGACCGACGAGGCGCGAAATTCAGGATCGCCTTCACCGCATTGCACCCAAGGGAAATCGCCGATCATTGCCGTCAAACCCGGTAGGCAACTGACCGCATCCATAGTGATCACCCCATCGACCACTTTGCCGCTCAGTAGCTTGAGATAGGCGGATTCACGCGTCGGGTTGGATTCAGAATTACACAGCAAAATATGGTAGCCGTGGCGCTCGGCTTCTTCCTCAATACCGCGAACCACCAATGAGCAGAAGGGGTTGGTGATGTTAGAAACCAGCACTAACAGCATACGGCTGCGTGAAGTGCGCAACTGGCGCGCCAACAGATTGGGCTGATAATCACATTCGCGGATCGCTGCCAGTACTTTATCGCGTGTTGCAGGCTTAACGATCTGCTGGCCGTTAAGTACGCGCGATACCGTGGCAGGTGACACTCCGGCGATTTTCGCCACTTTTTCGATCGACATGATTTGCTGTTCCTTCTGCTTATTGGCCCGGCTCAGTATGCGGCAACGAGTGCAAAAAGCTGAATGGCTCAATGGCTTTGTGATGTGGATTACAAATTCAGCCACTGAATAAGAATTACTACATTAATCAGGTTGCCGAAAAAAAGAAATCGATTACATTTTGTTCATGGCAGAAATGAAATCGATTTCATTTGACGATTTCGTTGTATTCCGCCCGGTTCCTGACGGTATCGAGGTGAAGGATGCAGATTCAATTACAACTGGCGACGACGGACGACCGTGCGGCGATCGCTCAACTGATTCACAGCTCAACCAATGTTTGGTATCAGCGGCATGGTATGGCGGCGATTTTCCCCGATGAGGCGGAAAGTTGCGGGCTGTTTGTTGATGTTTACCAGCAGCTAGATGCGGGTCACCACTGGATTGCTCGCGATGAACAGGGCGTGCTGTGTGGTTCCTGCTTCTTCCACCCACGCGAAACTCACTTAGGGCTGGGCATTATGAATGTCCACCCAGACTATTTTGGCCGTGGCATCGCGGCGCAGTTGCTGACCAAAGCCGATGAACTGGCAGGGGCACTGCCGCAACGGTTGCTCTCCAGCGCGCTCAATCTAGATTCCTATGCGCTCTATCACCGCGCCGGTTTTGCACCCTATGCAGTTTATCAAGATATGGCGATTACGGTGCCACAACAGGGATTCACCTTTCCGCGCTTAACGCGTGGCCGGGTTCGTCAGGCGCAGCCAGCGGATTTGCCCGGCATTCTGCAATTGGAATATGAACTGTTGGGCATTGCTCGGCGGCGCGATATCGAATTTTTCCTTAACGATCAAAGTGGTTATTGGCGAACCGTAGTCTGGGAACTGGACGGCGGCATCGGCGGTTATTTGGCGTCGGTCGCGCATCCGGCTTCGCGGATGTTGGGGCCGGGGTGCAGCCACAGTGAGGAAATCGCGCTGGATCTACTCAGTTGGATGCTCGACAGCCACCATCGCGGCTGTACGCCAGTGGTGTTAGTGCCAGCGCAGCGATCGGCGCTCAGCCAAGTATTGTTGCGCTGGGGCGGGCGGATTTGCGAATTACATTTAGCGCAGGTGAAAGGCCATGCGCAACAACCCGGCGGTGTGGTGATGCCGTCCTTTCTGCCGGAAAGCGGTTAAACACAACAAAACAAATACCGATGGGGGAATTATGCAAACTGACAGCGTGGCCTTAGGGGCCAAAAGTGTCACCTTCAAATGGGTAGTGCCGCGATTGGCACTGATGATGTTTTTGCAATTCTTCGTCTGGGGGGCGTGGTACGTCACCCTTGGCGTGGTGATGGGCAAATACGGCATGGCGGCGATTATCGGCGATGCCTATTCCACCGGGCCGATTGCCTCGATCCTGTCGCCGTTTGTGCTGGGTATGGTGGTGGATCGTTTCTTCGCCTCGCAGAAGGTGCTTGGTCTGCTGCATTTGGTGGGCGCGGCGCTGCTGTGGTGGATGCCGGGCTTTTTCGCCGACCAACAAAGCGGCCTGTTGTGGGTGATCTTCGGTTATATGCTGTGTTACATGCCGACTATCGCGCTCAGCAATAACGTGGCGTTCTACAGCCTTAGCAACAGCGAAAAAGCGTTCCCGGTGGTGCGAGCGTTTGGCACCTTGGGGTGGATTGTCGCTGGGCTCATCGTGGGCGCAACGGGGTTATCTGACAGCACTGGCATTTTCACGCTGGCGGCAATCGCCTCGTTGGTATTAGCGATTTACAGCTTCACTTTGCCGCATACTCCGGCACCGGAGCGTGGTAAACCGGTGAAGATGCGCGATCTATTGTGTGCTGACGCGTTCGCGATGCTCAAACAGCGGCATTTCCTGATCTTTATCATCTGCGCCACGCTGATCTCTATCCCACTGGCCGCTTATTACGCCTACGCGGCCCCGTTCGTGGCGGCTACCGGTTTCACTAACGTTGGTGGCGTGATGTCGCTGGGGCAGATGTCCGAACTGTTCTTCATGCTGTTGATCCCGTTCCTGTTTGTTCGGTTGGGTATCAAGATCATGCTGCTGATCGGCATGCTGTCATGGTGTCTGCGTTATGTGATGTTCGCACTCGGTATCACTGAAGAACTGCGCTGGATGATTTACCTCGGCATTATCCTGCACGGCATGTGTTACGACTTCTTCTTCGTAATCGGTTTTATCTACACCGACAAAGTCGCGGGTGAGAAGGTGAAAGGTCAGGCGCAAAGTCTGCTGGTGCTGTTCACCTATGGCCTTGGCATGTTAATCGGTTCGCAAATCAGCGGTGCGCTATTCAATCGTATGGTCACCGCGGAGGGCGCAGCGGCACTGCCACAGTGGCAAAGTTTCTGGTGGTATCCGGCTATTGGTGCGTTGCTGATTGCGGCACTGTTCTTCTTCACTTTCAACTACCGCGAAACGCCGGAAGGAGAGAAAAAAGATGGCTGATTTGCGTGTATTGGTGGTGGGGTGCGGCAACATGGGCGCTTCGCACGCTGCGGCGTATCACGAGATGGATGGTGTGACGATTTGTGGATTGGTGGCGCGTGGTGATTCGCGTCACGCGCTCAATCAACGGTTAGGTGGCGGCTACGCGTTATTCAATGACTTCACCGATGCGTTAGCGCAAACAAGACCGGATGCGGTCTGCCTGACGACCTATCCCGACACCCACGAAGCTTACGCCTTGCAAGCGCTGGCGGCGGGTTGTCACCTGTTTATTGAGAAACCCTTGGCGACCCGCGTAGAAGGGGCTGAACGGGTGATCGCCGCCGCGCGCACCGCCAAACGGCAGGTGGTGGTGGGCTACATTTTGCGTCATCACCCTTCGTGGCAGCGGTTTGTCACGCTGGCACGTGGTTTGGGTAAACCACTGGTGATGCGCATGAACCTCAATCAGCAAAGCCATGGCCAAATGTGGAATGTGCATCGCAACTTGATGCAGTCGTTATCGCCGATCGTGGATTGTGGTGTGCATTACCTCGACGTGATGTGCCAAATGACCCAATCGGAGCCGATTAGTGTCAGTGCCATCGGAGCGCGGCTTAGCGATGAACTGCCAGTGGAGATGTACAACTACGGTCAATTGCAGGTGCGTTTTGCCGACGGTTCGGTTGGCTGGTACGAGGCAGGTTGGGGGCCGATGATCAGCGAAACGGCATTCTTTGTGAAAGACGTTATTGGCCCCAACGGTTCGGTGTCGATTGTGGCGCGACAGGCTGCCGCCACTGGAGAATCCGATAACGTTGACGCGCACACTCGTACCGAATCGCTGCGAGTGCATCACGCGTCGCTCGATGCCAATAACCAGTTTACTCAAGCGGATGAATGGATTGATTGTCAGGGTGAACCTGATCATCTGGCGCTGTGCCGCAGCGAACAGCAATTTTTCTTACAGGCGATCCAGCAAGGAACCGATCTCAATGACCATTGGCGCGATGCGATTAACAGTCTGCGTGTGGTGCTGGCGGCAGATCAGGCGGTGCGTAGCCAGACCACGGTGAACTTAGGGAGAGAAGTATGAAAACTATCAAGGGGCCGGGATTGTTTCTGGCGCAGTTTATCGGTTCACAAGCGCCGTTTAATTCGTTGGACGGATTAGCACAATGGGCGGCGGGTCTGGGTTTTTGCAGTGTGCAGATCCCAACTAACGATCCGGCTATTTTCGATCTAGCGCGGGCGGCAGCCAGTCAGGATTACTGTGATGAGGTGCGTGAGCGCTTGGCGCAGTACGGAATTAGCATTAGTGAGCTGTCCACTCATCTGCAAGGGCAATTGGTGGCGGTGCATCCGGCTTATGACTTGGCATTCGACGGTTTCGCTCCAGAAGCATTGCGTGGTAATCCGACGGCTCGGCAGGCATGGGCCAGCGAGCAGTTGTTGTTAGCGGCGCAGGCTTCGCAACGTTTGGGTTTAACCGCGCACGTGACGTTTTCTGGCGCGTTAGCTTGGCCGTACTTCTATCCGTGGCCGCCGCATAATGCGTTGTTATTGGAAGAGGCCTTCAGCCAGTTGGCGCAGCGTTGGCGACCGATTCTGGATGCATTTGACGATGCGGGTGTTGACCTGTGTTACGAGCTGCATCCGGGGGAAGATCTGCACGATGGCGTCACTTTCGAGCGTTTTTTGCGACAGGTCGGCAATCATCCTCGTTGCCATATTCTTTACGATCCGAGCCATTTGCACCTACAGCAAATGGATTATCTCGGGTTTATTGATGTTTATCATCAACGTATCCGGGCATTTCACGTTAAAGATGCTGAATACCGATCGAGCGCTCGTAGCGGCGTGTACGGCGGTTATCAACCGTGGTTGGAGCGACCGGGACGTTTTCGTTCACTGGGAGATGGTCAAATTGATTTCGCCGCCATTTTCAGTAAGTTGGCGCAGTACGATTTTCCCGGTACGGCGACCTTGGAGTGGGAGTGTTGCCTGAAATCACCGGAAGCAGGGGCGCGTGAAGGGGCGGCATTTATCGCCCGCCATATTATTCCCGTTGCCGAACGGGCGTTTGATGATTTCGCCGCGGGCAGTAGTAATCGCTCGCAAGTTAGAAAAATGCTCGGGCTGGAGGGCAAGGCATGAGATTACGTTTAGGTATGGTAGGCGGAGGGGAGGGGGCATTTATCGGTGCGGTTCACCGTCTGGCCGCGCGAATGGATGATGAATTCACGCTGGTGGCTGGGGCGTTTTCGTCTGACTGGGACAATTGCCAGCGTACTGGCGCACTGCTGCATTTAGAACCGCAACGTTGTTATCGCGATTTCCAGCAGATGGCGCAGGCGGAGGCCGCACGTGACGATGGTATTAACGCGGTGGCGATCGTCACCCCCAATTATCTGCATGCGCCAGTGGCGACGGCTTTCCTTAATGCAGGTATTGATGTCATTTGCGACAAACCGCTATGCAACAGCTACGCCGAGGCACTGCAACTGGCGGAAACGGTGCGGCGCAGCGGGCGACAACTGATTCTGACTCATAACTACAGTGCTTATCCGCTGATTCGCGAAGCACGCAGCCGGGTATTGGCCGGGGAGCTGGGGGAGTTGCGCTTTGTCGAGGTGGAATATTTGCAAGAGTGGTTGGCGCAGCCGTTGGAACGAACCGACAACAAGCAGGCCAGTTGGCGATCCGATCCGCAGAAAGCGGGTGCTGGCTGCATCGGTGACGTTGGCACCCACGCTTGGCAACTGGCGCAGTTTGTTAGCGGTCAACTGCCGCAGGCTATCAGCGCTGAGTTGAACCGTTTTATCGCTGGTCGCCAGTTGGACGATGATGTCCGAGTGCAAATGCGTTATGCCAACGGCGCACGTGGTCGGCTGTGGGCGAGCCAGGTCGCCTGTGGTCACGAGAATGGATTGCGACTGCGCATTTACGGCAGCGAAGGAAGTTTGGAGTTTAACCAAGAAAACCCCAACCAACTGTGGATGCGTCCACGGGATAGGTCAGCGTTTTGCATTACTCGCGGTGCGGCGGCTCAATCGGCGGAAAGTCGGGCGTTGGTGCGAGTGCCAGCGGGGCACCCTGAAGGATATTTGGAAGGGTTTGGGCAAATTTATCGCGAAGCGGCGCAATGCCTGCGTCATGGCCCCGGTGCCGCACCCTTGCTACCGGGGATAGAAACCGGTGTGCAAGGAATGGCATTTATCGAAACCGCCCTGCGCAGCAGCGCCGCTGGCGGTCAATGGCTTGAACTTATAGCTCCATAAGTAATAAAGAATATTTTTTTATTCTTTTATTGCTCGTCACTGCTCAGATAAAACTGTCGGTAACGAAACAGACTTTTATCAACGGGGCGAATTATGGCGGGCAAACTTTTCTCATTACGCAGTGTGGCGCTGCTGGTTGCGGCACTCTCTGCGGCCAGTGTTCAAGCGGTGGATGTCACCGTGGCCTATCAAACCTCGGCCGAGCCGGCCAAGGTGGCGCAGGCAGAAAACAGTTTTGCCAAGCAATCGGGTGCTAACGTCGATTGGCGTAAATTCGATAGCGGCTCCAGCGTATTACGCGCCTTGGCATCTGGTGATGTGCAGATCGGTAATATCGGCTCTAGTCCGTTAGCGGTCGCAGCCAGCCAAAAACTCCCCATTGAAGTTTTCTTGATCGCCTCGCAGCTCGGCAGTTCCGAAGCGTTGGTGGTAAAAAACGAAATCAAAACACCGCAAGATCTGATTGGCAAACGCATCGCAGTGCCGTTTATTTCAACCACTCATTACAGCTTGCTGGCGGCGCTGAAGCATTGGGGCATTAAACCTGAACAAGTGAAAATCCTCAACCTGCAACCTCCGGCGATTGCCGCCGCTTGGCAACGTGGTGACATTGATGGCGCTTACGTTTGGGCTCCGGTGGTCAATGAATTGGCGAAGCAGGGCAAGGTGCTGACCGACTCAGAACAGGTCGGGCAATGGGGTTCGCCAACGCTGGACGTGTGGGTCGTGCGTAAAGATTTCGCCGAGCAGCATCCTGAGGTAGTGACGGCGTTTGCGGCGACCACTCTTGCGGCGCAAAAAGCGTATCTGACACAGCCTGAGCAATGGCTAAAGGATAAAAAATATCTGAGCACCTTGGCGCGACTGAGCGGCGTGCCGGAAGAACAGGTGCCGGAACTGGTAAAAGGCAACCGCTACTTGCCGGTGGCGGATCAAATTACCCAGTTGGGGCAACCAGTGGATAAAGCCATTCAAGATACCGCCGAGTTCCTCAAACAGCAGGGCAAGATCCCGCAGGTGGACAGAGATTACAGCGCCTTTGTCACCGACCGTTTTGTGAAGCAGGTTCAGGCTGCGCCGCAGTCGTAAGGGGGAGAGATGCTCAACGTTAATCACCTTTTTGCCGACTATCAGGGGCGTGCGGCGCTGCGCGATGTTTCGTTCCAGATTGCCGCCGGGCAATTGGTGGTGGTGCTCGGCCCATCGGGCTGCGGTAAAACCACCTTATTGAACTCTATTGCCGGGTTTATTCAGCCTTCATCTGGCAGCATCACGTTAGAGGGTGTGCCCGTTAACGGCCCCGGAGCCGAGCGGGGCGTGGTGTTCCAGCATGAAGGTTTACTGCCGTGGCGTAACGTGGTGGATAACGTTGAGTTCGGTTTACAGTTGGCGGGCGTGGAGAAAGCGCAACGACGCAAAGTGGCGCAACGGATGTTACAACGTGTGGGTTTGGAGGGGTATGAGCATCATTTTATCTGGCAACTTTCCGGTGGTATGCGGCAGCGAGTGGGTATTGCGCGAGCGTTGGCGGCAGATCCGCGTTTGTTGTTATTGGATGAGCCGTTTGGCGCGTTAGACGCATTCACCCGTGAACAAATGCAGGAGCTGTTGCTGACCATTTGGCGTGATACCGGCAAACAGATATTGCTGATTACTCATGACATTGAAGAGGCGGTATTTCTTGCGAGTGAATTGCTGCTGTTGTCACCGGGACCGGGGCAGGTGGTTGAACGGCTGCCGCTGAACTTTGGGCAGCGCTATGCCGATGGTGAACCGTGCCGTGCGATTAAATCCGATCCTGAGTTTATCGCGCAACGCGAATACGTGTTGGGCAAGGTCTTCCAACAGCGGGAGGTGTTGCTATGAGCCTGCATTCTACCTTGAAAGCCGTCGGTCAGCCGGTGGTACGCCGTATCGCGTTACCACGAACCGTCTGGTTGAGCGGTGCCACGTTGCTCGCAGTCTTGCTGGTTTGGTGGTGCGTGACGGCGCTACAACTGATTAGCCCACTGTTTTTGCCCGCTCCGCAGCAGGTATTGCATCAACTGGTCACGATCGCCAGTCCGCAGGGCTTTATGGATGCCACGCTGTGGCAGCATCTGGCCGCCAGTCTGGGGCGGATTTTGCTCGCACTGTTGGCGGCGGTGGTGATTGGTGTGCCTGTCGGCATCGCGATGGGGTTGAACGAGACGGTGCGCGGTATTCTCGATCCGCTGATAGAAATCTATCGCCCGATACCGCCGCTGGCTTATTTACCGTTGATGGTGATTTGGTTCGGTATTGGTGAAACCTCGAAAATCCTGCTGATTTATTTAGCAATCTTCGCACCGGTCGCACTTTCAACCGTGGCTGGCGTGCGCAGTGTGGCGCAGGTACGCGTGCGAGCAGCGCAATCGTTAGGGGCTGACCGTTGGCAGATATTACGTTGGGTGGTTTTACCGAGTGCGTTACCGGAGATTTTAACCGGCATCCGTATTGGGCTCGGTGTCGGCTGGTCAACGCTGGTGGCGGCCGAGTTGATCGCCGCCACCCGTGGTTTGGGCTTTATGGTGCAATCCGCCGGTGAGTTTTTGGCGACCGATGTGGTACTCGCCGGCATTAGCGTCATTGCCATTATCGCCTGTGCATTAGAGCTGGGGCTACGAGCCTTACAGCGCCGTTTAACCCCGTGGCATGGAGTACAACATTGAACGAACGTTTGGTCATCACCCCGCTGGAACCTGCCATTGGCGCGTTAGTCGAGAATGTGGTGCTGTCGCGGCCGTTGGGCGATAGCCAGTTTGAACAGCTTTATCATGCGTTGTTGAAACATCAGGTGCTGTTTTTCCGCAATCAACCGATCACGCCGTTGCAGCAACGCGAGCTGGCTGGACGCTTTGGCGATCTGCATATTCATCCGGTATACCCACATGCGCCAGACGTTGAAGAAATCATCGTGTTGGATACGCATGACGATAACCCGCCGGATAATGACAACTGGCACACTGACGTGACCTTTATCGAGAATCCGCCGTTGGGGGCGATTTTGGCAGCGAAACAGTTACCTGCGAACGGTGGTGATACGCTGTGGGCGAGTGGGATTGCCGCTTTTGAGGCATTATCAGTACCCTTTAAACAATTGTTGGCTGGGTTGCAGGCGGAACACGATTTCACCAACTCCTTCCCAGAATATCGGCATCGCGATAGCGAAGAACAACATCAGCGCTGGCAGCGGGCGGTGCAAAGCAACCCACCGTTGTTACATCCGGTAGTGCGCACCCATCCAGTCAGTGGCAGGCAAGCGCTGTTCGTCAACGAAGGATTTACCACGCGGATTGTGGATCTGGCACCGAAGGAGGGCGAAGCGCTGCTGAACTTCCTATTTGCTCATATTACAAAACCGGAATTTCAGGTGCGTTGGCGCTGGCAGGAAAACGATATTGCGATTTGGGATAACCGCGTGACGCAACATTACGCCAATGCGGATTATCTGCCGCAGCGGCGCATTATGCACCGTGCGACAATATTGGGAGATAAGCCGTTTTATACTCTAAATAATTGGAGTTGCATCACAAAAAGGCGTCAGCCTTTTTGAACAGCGCTTGCGCTGGCCCTAACAGGGCGAGGCGTAGCCGAGTAACGCGACAAGTGAGTGAGTCCCGATGAGCTTACGCCAGTAAGTGATTCGGGTGAGTGAACGCAGCCAACGTAGATGCAGCTTCAAGTATGACGAGTATATCGTGAGGCTAAGTAAAACCTTACTGAATACTGTTGATATTCCCCCGTGATAACGTCGCTGCGCTATTGCCTGCGTTGTCACGGGTATCGATATCAGCGCCTTTATCTTTCAACATCTGCAAGATTTCCTGTCTTTGGAATAGGGATGCGTACATAGCCGCTGTTTGCCCGGCGTTATTACGTTGATCAGGATTGCATTCGGCATTAATTAAGCGATGCGCAATCTTGATCTCGCCTTTGAACACCGCCCCCATTAACGCACTATTACCCCATTTATCTTTCTTACACGGGTCCGCGCCAGCGTTGAGTAGCATTTGCACTATCTCATCATTACCGTGATAGGCGGCGAGGATAATGGCGGTATATCCTTTTTCATCGGCTGCATTGAGATCGTATTTCTCATCAACCAAGGTTTGGATTATTTGTGTATTACCGCTTCTCGCTGCGTCCCAAAGATAGTGATTGATTTGTGTCTGGAGCTGTTGGTTATCGACATTATTGTCGGCTTGAGCCGTGAGTGAAGAAAGTAGAGAGATAACCACTGAAAAGACCGTTATTACTATGATTCTCATAATGTTTATCGCTTATAAAAGCGACGGACTATTCAATAGTCCGTCGTTTAAGAGTGATTAATTTAGTCTTTCAGACCATCCGCCAACTTCTTGACCTCTGCAAGATCACCTTTGGCGATAGCCGTCACGCGGGTGCCGTAATCTTTATCGGCTTTATAGAAATAAGACAGCATGATGTTTTTGCTTTCTGTATCGGTGGTTGCCAGCGATGTTCCTAGGCTATTGACCAAATCATTCTTCTCTTTTTCACTGTAGGAGCGATAGAGTTCCCCAGCCTGCAGGAAGTTTTGCTCGCGCTGGATTTTACTTTGCTCCGTTGTGCCGTTAAGAGGTGCCATGCTGTAGCGTGCGGACGTGAGCTCTTCACGCGGATAACGGCGGCTTGGTTGGTAATTAACCCCTTTATCTTGGGTATTACCCGTGTTCAGACTGCCGTCTTGATTACCGTTATTGACCTTCACATGCGGTTGGTTGATGGGTAAATTCAAACCATTGGCACCAATGCGGTACATTTGGGTATCGGCATAAGCGAATAGACGCCCTTGCAACAATTTATCCTCAGAAGGTTCAATGCCTGGCACTAGATTCGAAGGTGCCATGGCGACTTGTTCAGTCTGTTGGAAAACATTATTGGGGTTTTTGTTCAGAACCATCTGACCAATTTTACGTTCAGGGACGTCAGGCCATATTTTGGTGGCATCAAGAGGATCGAAAGCGAATTTTTTCAGATCTTCAGGTTTTAACACCTGAATATAAAGATCCCATTTAGGGAAATCGCCGCGATTAATGGCTGAAACCAAATCATTAGTCAGATGGCTGTAATCTTTGCCCTGAGTTTTTTCAACTTGTTCAGGGTCAAGATTTTTTATCCCTTGTAATGTTTTCCAGTGGAACTTCACATAATGAACTTCGCCTTTTTGATTGACGAATTTATACGCATGGACGCCGTTGCCATCCATATTGCGATAAGACGCCGGAGTTCCTTCGTTGGAATATAACAGCGTCAGTGTTCTGGTCGCTTCTGGGACATGCGAGAAGAAATCGAAACGACGTGAATCATCGTCAAGGTTGGTTCGTGGGTCTGGCTTGAACGCATGAACCATATCCGGGAACTTGATGGCATCGCGGATGAAGAAGGTTGGAAAGTTGTTGCCTACCAAATCCCAGTTGCCTTGGACGGTATAAAACTTGGTGGCGAAACCATGGGGATCACGCAATGTCTCTGGAGAGTGATTCCCGTGTACCACGCTGGAGAAACGCACAAATACTGGCGTTTCCGTTCCAGGTTTAAAGACTTCTGCGATGGTGAGTTCGGAAATATCTTCGGATGGGGTGAAGACACCAAAAGCACCGGTTCCGCGTGCATGGACTACGCGCTCTGGAATCCGCTCCCGATCAAAACGTTGCAGCTTTTGCAAAAGTTGCACATCTTGCAGTAATACCGGGCCATTAGCGCCTGCTGTTTGTGAGTTCTGATTATCGCCTACAGGTGCGCCATTATCCCGCGTTAGCGTCTCTGCCATGACTGGAGAGCTTAATAATAATGATGTTAAAACTGCACATAATTTTTTTCTTGGGATCTTTGAAACAGAAACTGTAGCTACGTGACTATCGCTCATTACATTATCCTATTTTTAGTGGGTAAGCAGGTGCCCTGGGTTGGCGTATTCTCATCCTGAGTCAGTCAGTAAGCAGGAGATAATATTTAAACAAGTAACTTGTTTGTTAATTAGGTGGTTGTCTTTGTTAAAACGATAAGTAATTAACCGGTTACTTGGAAGTCGGGGAGGACTATCAATGTAATAGGAGGAAATAGTCTTGCCCACGGCCAGTGGACAGGCTATTAACAGTAATGAAAGGGAATGGTAAAGTCAGTATTATCAATGCGATAGGGATGGTTCGTTCAATGGTGCTGAGGATAAAACCGTCTATCTCGGAAATACCCCACACAAAAACAATCCGTGTTTCGACATTATTACGCCTACAAATGTGAGGCGTAACTCATATTTGACTGATTAACCGCATGACGATTATTGCGCTAGCATTTGTTCCAACTGTTCTTGCAGTTCTAACCAGGTCATTTCCGTTTCTTCTAACGCAGATTTAGCTTGGTTTTGTTGTTGCAGAATGTCAGTAAGCTCGGCTTTGCGGCTGATGTCGTACAGCGCAGTGTCCGCCAGCTTTTCTTCCACCGTTGCCAGCGTCGCACTCAGTTTCTCCATTTGCTGTTCCAGCTTGGCGATCTGTTTGCGTATTGGCTGAGTTTGCGTGCGGAGCTCTGCTTCGCGGCGTTTCTGATCTTTACGGGCTTGAGCGCTGTTACCGTTATCCTGTTTGGGTTCGGCGTCTTGCTGCGCTTGTTGCTTCTGCAGATCGCTCAGCCATTGCTGATAATCGTCCAAATCCCCTTCGAACGGTTCGACCTGACCGTCGTGCACCAAATACAGATCGTCAGTGGTGGAACGTAACAAGTGACGATCGTGCGAAACGACCACTAATGCGCCTTCAAAATCGATTAGCGCTTCGGTCAGCGCCTGACGCATATCCAGATCCAAATGGTTAGTCGGTTCATCGAGCAACAGCAGATTAGGGCGTTGCCAGACGATCAGCGCCAGTACCAGTCGTGCCTTTTCGCCGCCGGAGAAACGCTCAGTGGCCTCGGTGACTTTGTCGCCTTGGAAACCGAATCCGCCCAGATAATCACGCAGTTGTTGTTCCAACACACGCGGTGCGATGCGGCTCAGATGCTGCAATGGCGACTCGTCAGCACGCAGGAATTCCAATTGGTGCTGGGCGAAATAACCCAGCTTGATGCCTTTCGCTAAACCAATTTCACCGCTGATGGGTTCTAGTGAACCAGCCAGCAGTTTAATCAGCGTCGATTTACCAGCACCGTTGCGCCCCAGTAAACCAATACGCGATCCGGGCACCAAGTTCAGTTTGATCGAGTTCAGGATCACCTTGTCGCCATAACCGGCGCTGACTTTTTCCATGCGCAGCAGCGGGTTTGGCAGGCTTTCTGGCTCGCGGAAGCTGAAACTAAACGGGTTATCGACGTGCGCCGGGGCGATCAGCTCCATGCGTTCCAGCATTTTGATGCGGCTCTGCGCCTGCTTGGCTTTGGAGGCTTTGGCTTTAAAACGGTCGATAAAGCTTTGCAAATGCGCCACTTTTTCTTGTTGGTGCTGATACATCGACTGTTGCTGTGCCAACTTGGTAGAGCGTTGGCGTTCGAACGATGAATAGTTGCCGGTATATTCGTTAATCGTCTGCTGTTCGATATGCAGGATTTTATCGACGATCGGATCAAGGAAATCGCGGTCGTGCGAGATCAACACTAAGGTGCCGGAATAGTTTTTCAACCAACGCTCCAGCCAGATCACCGCGTCCAGATCTAAGTGGTTGGTGGGTTCATCAAGTAGCAGCAAATCAGAGCGGCAAATCAGTGCCTGCGCCAGATTGAGACGCATCCGCCAGCCACCGGAGAACGAGCGTACCGGGCTTTGCAATTGCTCATTGGAGAACCCTAAACCGTGCAGCAGGCTGGAAGCACGGGCGCGGATGGTCCAAGCGTCGATAGCGTCCAGTTTGCCGTGCAGCGTAGCGATGGCGTGACCGTCGTCTTTTTCGTTAGCGAGCTGTAATTCACTCTCGAACTGGCGAAATTCACGGTCACCGTCAATAACATACTCAAGGGCTGGCATATCCAGCGCTGGGGTTTCCTGATTCACCCAAGCCAGTGCCCAGTTACCTGGGAAGGTGTAACTACCGCCGTCAGCGGCAATTTCACCTTTCAGCAAGGCCAAAAGTGTGGATTTCCCACAGCCGTTTTTACCCACCAGACCCACTTTCTGACCTGGATTAACCGTCGCCGTAGCGTTGTCCAACAACACGCGGGTGCCGCGTCGAATTTGTAGCGAGGAGAATACAATCATAAAGCGCCGTTATGTTTAGAGTATGTTAAATTATCGGTATCTTGAATTAACAGTACGCGCTCGCGTGCCGTTTTGATCTTTGCGCTGCATGGTAACGGAAAACCGTTACCCTGACGACGCTTTGGAGGGGAATGATGTCGCAGCCACCTAAGGTTTTGCTGCTGTATGCCCATCCGGAATCCCAGGATTCGGTCGCCAACCGGGTACTGTTAAGCCCGGCACAGCAGTTGGAACATGTCACCGTGCACGATTTATACGCGCACTATCCCGATTTTTTTATCGATATTCATCATGAGCAACAGTTGCTGCGTGAGCATCAGGTGATCGTTTTTCAGCATCCGTTGTATACCTATAGTTGTCCGGCATTGTTGAAGGAGTGGATGGATCGGGTGCTCTCGCGTGGTTTTGCCAGCGGGGTGGGGGGGAATGCGCTGATGGGCAAATACTGGCGTTCGGTGATCACCACTGGTGAACCCGAAGGCGCTTACAGCCACAGTGGCTATAACCATTATCCGATGGAAGATATTCTGCGCCCTTTTGAGCTCACCGCAGGTATGTGTCACATGCATTGGTTAACGCCGATCATTGTTTATTGGGCTCGTCGCCAAAAATCTGAAGTGCTTAAGAGCCATGCCAGCGCCTATGGCGACTGGTTACGTAATCCGCTGCCACATGGGAGGAAGTGAGTATGGAGGAAGCCTCTTCTTCTTTGCTGGTTGTCATCTTGCTGTTTTTATTCGCCGCAGTGGTGACGGTGCCGATTGCGCGTCGTTTGGGCATTGGCGCAGTGTTGGGATATTTGATCGCTGGGGTGGCGATTGGCCCTTGGGGATTGGGCTTTATCCGCGATGTGGATGAAATTCTCCATGCCTCCGAGCTAGGGGTGGTGTTCCTGATGTTTATCATTGGGTTGGAGCTAAACCCGGAAAAACTGTGGGAACTGCGCCGTTCGATCTTTGGTGTTGGGGCTGGGCAGGTGTTGGTGACGGCTTCATTACTTGGCGTGTTGCTCTATCTGACCGATTTCTCTTGGCAGGCGGCAGTCATTGGCGGCATTGGTTTGGCGATGTCTTCCACCGCGATGGCGCTGCAACTGATGCGAGAGAAAGGCATGAACCGCAACGAGGGCGGTCAGTTAGGCTTTTCGGTGCTGCTGTTCCAAGATATGGCGGTGATCCCGGCGTTGGCGTTGATTCCCTTTTTGGCCGGAGGCACTGGCGCCAGCGATAATTGGTCGCTCATCGGCCTGAAAGTGGTGGCCTTGGGCGGTGTGTTGATCGGCGGTCGTTTCTTACTGCGGCCTTTGTTCCGCTACATTGCCGCCTCGGGCGTGCGTGAAATCTTTACTGCGGCAGCGTTGTTAGTGGTGCTGGGTTCGGCGCTGTTTATGGAGTCAATCGGCCTGTCGATGGCGCTCGGGACTTTCATCGCTGGGATTTTGCTGGCAGAAAGTGAATTCCGCCATGAGTTGGAAATCGCCATTGAGCCTTTTAAGGGGTTGCTGCTGGGACTGTTCTTTATCTCGGTGGGCATGGCGCTGAATATGGGAGTGTTGTACACCCATTTGCTTGAGGTGCTGCTCGGCGTCGTTATCTTAGTCGCGGTCAAATCTGCCGTGCTGTACGGTTTGTCACGCGTCTTTGGTCTGCACAGTTCGGTGCGTTTGCAATTTGCCGGAGTGTTAAGCCAAGGTGGGGAGTTCGCTTTCGTGCTGTTCTCGGTGGCGACGACTCAACATGTGTTAAATACCGATCAATTGGCGTTATTGTTGGTGGTGGTGACGTTGTCGATGATGACTACGCCGTTGCTGATGAACGGTGTCGATCGCATTTTGGCACGGCGCTATAACGCTACGGATGAAGATGTAGAAACACCTTATGTGGAAGATGACGATCCACAGGTGATTATCGTTGGCTTCGGGCGTTTCGGGCAGGTGATTGGCCGTTTGTTGATGGCAAACAAGATGCGTATTACCGTACTGGAGCGTGATGTTAGCGCCGTGGGCGTACTGCGTCGTTACGGTTATAAAGTGTATTACGGCGATGCGACTGAACTGGAATTGCTGCGGTCAGCTGGGGCGGAAAAAGCTAAATCGATTGTGATCACCTGCAACGAGCCGGAAGATACCATGGCGGTGGTGCGTTTGTGCCAGCAGCACTTTCCTAACCTGAGTATTTTGGCGCGTGCCCGTGGTCGTGTGGAGGCGCATGAGTTGTTGCAGGCTGGGGTTAAACAGTTCAGCCGCGAAACCTTCTCCAGTGCGTTGGAGTTGGGGCGTAAAGCCTTGATGGAGCTGGGTATGCACCCGCATCAAGCCTATCGAGCTCAACAACATTTCCGTCGACTGGATATGCGGATGCTGCGTGAGTTGATGCCGCCGCATCAGGGCGATGTGGCGCAAATCTCTCGCGTTACAGAGGCGCGGCGTGAACTAGAAGAGCTTTTCCACCGTGAAATGCAAAAAGAACGACGTCAGTTTGACGGCTGGGACGAATACGAATAATTCGGAGCAAAATAATGTCAGTAACACGTAAAAGATTTATTGCCGGGGCGGTTTGTCCGAGTTGTAAGGCGATGGATACCTTGGCTGTTTGGCGTGAAGATCAGGTGGAAGTGGTGGAGTGTGTCAAGTGCGGTCACCATCAGCGGCAGACAGAAAAGCAGGTGGAAAAACATGTCCGCCCACAAGAACAAGTTATCGGTATTTTCCACCCCGAGTAACGTTATTTTTGCTACTGGAGGGTACAGCCGGGCAGATTTCCGCTACAATCTGTCCGGTTTAAAAGTTCCCTACGGTAGGAGATATCATGAAAGTAGCAAAAGACTTGGTAGTTAGCCTAGCTTATCAAGTACGTACAGAAGACGGTGTTTTGGTTGATGAGTCTCCGGTAAGCGCGCCGTTGGACTATCTGCATGGCCATGGCTCTTTGATCTCTGGTCTGGAAAAAGCACTCGAAGGCCACGATGTGGGCGATCGTTTTGATGTGAACGTGGGCGCTAACGACGCATACGGTAACTACGACGAAAACCTGGTGCAGCGTGTACCGAAAGACGTCTTCATGGGCGTTGATGAGTTAGAAGTAGGGATGCGTTTCCTGGCTGATACCGATCAAGGTCCAGTTCCAGTAGAAATCACCGAAGTTGATGGCGACCACGTGGTGGTTGATGGCAACCACATGCTGGCTGGCCAGAATCTGAACTTCAACGTGGAAGTTGTGGCGATCCGTGAAGCGACCGAAGAAGAACTGGCTCATGGCCACGTTCACGGCGAGCACGATCATCACCACGAACACGGCGAAGGCGGCTGCTGCGGTGGTCACGGCCATGATCACGATCATGACCATGGTCACGACCACGGTAAGAAAGGTGGTTGCGGCAACGGCGGTTGCGGCTGCCACTAAGCCCACGCGGGTTGTAATAAAGGTCGCTTCGGCGGCCTTTGTCATTTTTAGTAATGTGGTGGAGGAGTTTCTTCCGACTGCGAGGCAATATTCGAAGTGTGTGTGGCGCGTAATTTGTCGGTCAGCAAATGCAGATGCTCGCGCATTTTCAACATTTCTAATTGTTGCTGGATCACCGTCTGATTGAGTTCTTCAATGGTGACTTCCTGAAAAGCCTGTCGGCTTTCTAACTCTTCAAGCCGTTTTAATAAGCTTTCTGTGCTGTGCATGGTATGACCTCTGACACGTTTAATCCTGATCTGGCGCTATGTTAACAGTGCAACCGGCTTTGCGCTGGGTATTTCTTAGGGATTATCTATGTCTATGTAAAGTGCTGCAAAAGGCGGCGCGTAAGGCGCGTATATTTGCTACCTTGTTAGGGGCTAAGCATGAGAAAAGTCTAATTTATCATTCGGGTAACTATATCAAGGAAACTTATTGACCAATATGGAGTCACACTTTGACTCGATTGGTTACCTGTGCGACTGTTTTGTTTGCTTTCAGAAAGCTATAGTAGCTCGGTTATCTTAACTTAATGATTGTTTGGGGCACCGCTTCAGACACTGGAGAAATGGATGAAATCTTTGTTTAAAGTCACGCTTCTGGCAACCACTATGGCTTTTGCTCTGAATGCGACTCAAGTAATGGCTGCCGACGCTACTGCGGCTAAACCAGCAGACGCGGCTACCTCCGCTGAAGCAGCGAAACCAGCAGAAGCACCAAGCACTGGCAAGTTCAAAAGCGATGACGAGCAAGCGGCTTATGCACTGGGTGCTTCTTTGGGTCGTTATATGGACAACTCACTGAAAGAACAAGAAAAGCTAGGTATCAAGCTGGATAAAGATCAGCTGATCGCCGGTGTTCAGGATGCTTTCGCTAACAAGAGCAAGCTGAATGATGCGGATATCGAGAAAACCCTGCAAGGTTTCGAAGCACGTGTGAAGGCTTCCGCTCAGGCGAAGATGGAACAAGATGCTAAAGACAACGAAACCAAAGGTGCCAAATATCGTGACACCTTCGCCAAAGAAAAAGGCGTGAAGAAAACCGAATCTGGTCTGCTGTATCAAGTAGAGAAAGAAGGTACTGGTGCAGCACCGAAAGACAGCGATACTGTCGTGGTTAACTACAAAGGTACTCTGACTGACGGTACTGAGTTCGATAATTCTTACACCCGTGGTGAGCCATTGTCGTTCCGTCTGGATGGTGTGATCCCAGGTTGGACCGAAGGTCTGAAGCACCTGAAAAAAGGCGGCAAGATCAAACTGGTTATCCCACCGGCACTGGCCTACGGTAAAACTGGCGTTCCGGGGATCCCTGCTAACTCCACTCTGGTATTCGACGTGGAACTGTTGGATGTGAAACCAGCACCGAAAGCTGAAGCGACAGATGAAAAACCTGCCGATGCCAAAGCTGCTGACGCTAAAGCTAAGTAAGTTTGTCTGATGCTGCCGCCGCGAATCACCTTCGCGGCGGTTTTTATTTGTGCCGCCAATTGATGTGAAAATACATTTCCCTCGTTACTGATTGCTTGACGCCTGCCGGGCATCGGGCTTAACGTCTTTATCACACGCAAACACCAAGGGTTAGTTTTGGCTATTTTGCTAAACTAATGCTTTGGACTTATGAGTCATGCGTCTGCCCCTTAGGGCGTGTACCTAAAACGGTTTGAATTGCCCTGCAAGAGCCGTTTTAGCTGCGTCCCCTGGCTCAGGCGATCTATGAGGGTGGTATCTTCGATGTCTAATTCGCTTTTATCCAGCGAAGCCAGCGAACTTGATTTGCTGAATGAACGTCCGTTTAGCCAGACGGATTACGAAATCTTGAAGTCTTACGAAGTGGTGGTTGACGGTTTGGCGATGCTGATTGGTGAGCATTGCGAAATCGTATTGCACTCGTTGGAAGATTTGAAATGCTCTGCGATACGTATTGCTAATGGTGAACATACGGGGCGTAAAATCGGCTCACCGATTACCGATCTGGCATTACGCATGTTGCACGATATGGCTGGTGCAGACAGCAGCGTATCCAAAGCCTATTTCACCCGCGCCAAAAGTGGTGTGTTGATGAAGTCAGTCACTATCGCCATTCGTAACTGTGAACAGCGGGCGATCGGTTTGCTGTGTATCAACATGAATCTTGATGTCCCATTTTCGCAAATTATGAAAACCTTTATGCCACCGGAAACGCAAGAGGTGCCGTCATCGGTGAACTTTGCTTCTTCGGTAGACGATCTGGTGGCTCAAACGTTGGAGTTCACCATTGAAGAGGTGAATGCCGATCGTACCGTTTCTAATAACGCCAAAAATCGCCAAGTGGTGCTGAATCTGTATGAGAAGGGGATTTTCGATATCAAAGATGCGATTAACCAAGTGGCGGATCGATTGAATATCTCCAAACACACGGTTTATCTATACATTCGCCAATTCAAAAGCGGCGATTTGCTGGGCACCGATCGTTGAAACTCAATTATTGCCTGCTGGTCACCGGGCCAGCCTATGGTAGCCAACAGGCCAGCAGTGCCTACCAATTTGCACAGGCGTTGCTGATGGCGGGGCACCAGCTTTCCAGCGTGTTCTTTTATCGCGAGGGCGTACTCAACGCTAACCAACTCACTTCTCCCGCCAGCGACGAGTTCGATCTGGTGCGTGCGTGGGTGGAGCTTGCCCAGCAGAATGACGTCGAGTTGAACGTCTGTGTGGCGGCAGCGTTACGGCGCGGTGTGACCGATGAACAGGAGGCCACACAGCAAGGATTACCCGTAGCCAATATGCAACCCGGTTTTACGCTGAGTGGTTTAGGTTCTCTGGCTGAGGCCGCACTCAGTTGTGATCGCCTAGTACAGTTTTAAGCAGAGTGCAGTTTTAAATGAATAAGATGAAACGAATCGCGTTTGTATTTACTCATGGGCCGCATGGTAATGCCTCTGGCCGTGAGGGATTGGATGCTCTGCTAGCTACCTCGGCGCTGACTGAAGATCTCGGCGTGTTTTTCATCGGTGATGGTGTATTGCAATTACTGCCGAATCAGCAGCCAGAAAAGGTTCTGGCACGAAACTATATCGCCACCTTTGGCGTTTTACCGCTGTATGACGTTGAGCAATGTTATCTCTGTGCCGCTTCGTTACAGGAGCGTGGGTTAGAAGGGATAACAGATTGGGTGCTGGATAGTGAAGCTTTATCCCCAGAAGCCCTGCGCCAAAAGCTGGCGAGCTACGACGTGGTAATGACTTTTTAGGAACCTCTGATGTTGTACACCCTGAGCCATTCCCCCAATCAATGCGATCTGCCTGCACTATTACGCCTGACGACGGCAGGTGATGCGTTGTTGCTGTTACAAGACGGCGTGCTGGCAGGACTGGCAGGCAGTGCCCACCTTGATCTTTTATTGATCGCCCCCATATCCCTTTACGTGTTGCAAGATGATGTGGCAGCGAGAGGGCTGATTGGTCATATTTCGCACAAAGCAACTCTCATCGACTATAATCAGTTCGTTGAATTGACCGCACAGCATCGTAGCCAAATGACTTGGTAACGAAGGTAAACTCTAAATAGTTGTATATTTCTTGACACCTCTACAGGTTGGCAATAAAATTTTGCGTCCTCGTACTTTGCCAGTAGTGCATACGGGGGGATTTATCACACGTTTACGAAGCAACAAACGAAGTACAACCAGGAGCTTTTTTAATGGCAACAATTAATCAGCTGGTTCGCAAACCACGCTCTGTGAAGGCTGCTAAAAGCAACGTTCCAGCGCTGGAAGCTTGCCCGCAGAAGCGTGGCGTATGTACCCGCGTATATACCACCACCCCTAAAAAACCAAACTCAGCACTGCGTAAAGTATGCCGTGTGCGTTTGACTAACGGTTTCGAAGTGTCTTCCTACATTGGTGGTGAAGGTCACAACCTGCAGGAGCACTCCGTGATCCTGATCCGCGGCGGTCGTGTTAAAGACTTGCCAGGTGTGCGTTACCACACCGTTCGCGGCGCACTTGACTGCTCCGGTGTTAAAGACCGTAAGCAAGCTCGTTCCAAGTACGGCGTGAAGAAGCCAAAGGCTTAATGGTTCTTCGTTAAGTAAGGCCAAACATTTTCACTTTAATGTCAAAATAAACTCGTAGAGTTTTGGACAATCCTGAATTAACAACGGAGTATTTCCATGCCACGTCGTCGCGTCATTGGTCAACGTAAAATCCTGCCAGATCCTAAGTTCGGATCCGAACTGTTGGCCAAATTTGTAAATATCCTGATGGTAGATGGTAAAAAATCTACTGCTGAATCTATCGTTTATACCGCGCTGGAGACCCTGGCTCAGCGTTCTGGTAAAAACGAGCTGGAAGCTTTTGAAGTAGCTCTGGACAACGTACGCCCGACTGTAGAAGTTAAGTCTCGCCGCGTTGGTGGTTCTACTTATCAGGTACCAGTTGAAGTCCGTCCGGTTCGTCGTAATGCTTTGGCAATGCGTTGGATCGTTGATGCTGCTCGTAAACGCGGTGATAAATCCATGGCTTTGCGCCTGGCGAACGAACTGTCTGACGCAGCAGAGAACAAAGGTTCTGCTGTTAAGAAGCGTGAAGACGTTCACCGTATGGCCGAAGCTAACAAGGCGTTCGCCCACTACCGTTGGTAATCCCTTCGGAGTGATAGTCACCAAGCGGACACTTCAAGCAAGTCGTCCGCTTTGGGTAACTTAACTTGAACGTCCTAGGAATAGAGGAATCAAATGGCTCGTAAAACACCCATTGTGCGCTACCGTAACATTGGTATCAGTGCTCACATCGACGCCGGTAAAACCACCACTACCGAACGTGTTCTGTTCTACACCGGTGTAAACCACAAAATCGGTGAAGTTCACGATGGCGCAGCCACCATGGACTGGATGGAACAGGAGCAGGAACGTGGTATTACCATCACGTCTGCTGCGACTACCTGTTTCTGGTCGGGTATGGCTAAGCAGTTCGAACCACACCACATCAACATCATTGACACCCCAGGGCACGTTGACTTCACCATCGAAGTTGAGCGTTCCATGCGTGTTCTTGATGGTGCGGTAATGGTTTACTGTGCTGTTGGTGGTGTTCAGCCACAGTCTGAGACCGTATGGCGTCAGGCAAACAAATATAAAGTTCCACGTATCGCGTTCGTTAACAAAATGGACCGTATGGGTGCTAACTTCCTGAAAGTTGTTGATCAGATTGAAAAACGTCTGGGCGCAACTCCGGTGCCTCTGCAACTGGCTATCGGCGCGGAAGAGAAATTCACCGGTGTTGTTGACCTGGTGAAAATGAAAGCGATCAACTGGAATGAAGCGGATCAGGGCGTGACCTTCGAATACGAAGAGATCCCAGCTGATATGCAGGAACTGGCTGAAGAATGGCACCAGAAACTGGTTGAAGCCGCTGCTGAAGGTTCTGACGAACTGATGGAGAAATTCTTTGGTGGCGAAGAGCTAACTGAAGAAGAGATCAAAGCTTCTCTGCGTAAGCGCGTTCTGAACAACGAAATCATCTTGGTCACCTGTGGTTCTGCATTTAAGAACAAAGGTGTTCAGGCGATGTTGGATGCGGTTGTTGAATACCTGCCAGCTCCGACTGATGTTACCGCGATTAACGGTATGTTGGACGACGGTAAAGATACTCCAGCTGAGCGTCATTCCGATGACAGCGAGCCGTTTGCAGCGCTGGCGTTCAAAATCGCTACCGACCCATTTGTGGGTAACTTGACCTTCTTCCGTGTGTATTCTGGTGTGGTTAACTCCGGTGATACTGTACTGAACTCAGTGAAGGCCGATCGTGAGCGTTTGGGCCGTATCGTTCAGATGCACGCCAACAAACGTGAAGAGATCAAAGAAGTTCGTGCGGGCGACATTGCTGCGGCAATCGGTCTGAAAAACGTGACTACTGGTGACACCCTGTGTGATCCAAATGCGCCAATCATCTTGGAGCGTATGGAATTCCCAGAGCCGGTAATCTCTATCGCCGTTGAACCGAAAACCAAAGCTGACCAAGAAAAAATGGGTCTGGCTCTGGGTCGTTTGGCTAAAGAAGACCCATCATTCCGCGTATGGACTGATGAAGAAACTAACCAGACCATCATCGCCGGTATGGGTGAGCTGCACCTCGACATCATCGTTGACCGTATGAGACGTGAATTCAACGTTGAAGCGAACGTGGGTAAACCTCAGGTTGCTTACCGTGAAGCGATTCGCGCGAAAGTTACCGATATCGAAGGTAAACACGCCAAGCAGTCTGGTGGTCGTGGTCAGTATGGTCATGTTGTTATCGACATGTACCCACTGGAGCCGGGCTCAAATCCGAAAGGTTACGAGTTCGTCAACGACATTAAAGGTGGTGTGATTCCAACGGAATACATCCCTGCCGTTGATAAAGGTATTCAGGAGCAGCTGAAGTCTGGCCCGCTGGCTGGTTACCCTGTGGTAGACATGGGTGTGCGTCTGCACTTCGGTTCTTACCACGACGTTGACTCCTCCGAGTTAGCGTTTAAACTGGCGGCATCTCTCGCCTTTAAAGATGGCTTTAAGAAAGCAAAACCTGTGCTTCTTGAACCTATCATGAAGGTTGAAGTTGAAACGCCAGAAGAGAACACTGGTGACGTCATCGGTGACTTGAGCCGTCGTCGTGGTCAACTGAAAGGTCAGGAATCCAACGCTACTGGCGTCCAGATTCACGCTGAAGTTCCGTTGTCCGAGATGTTTGGATACGCGACTCAACTGCGTTCTCTGACCAAAGGTCGTGCTTCTTACTCTATGGAGTTCCTGAAGTACGATGATGCGCCGAACAACGTCGCTCAGGCTGTTATTGAAGCTCGTAGCAAATAAGCTTTCGAGTTTAAAACATTGATCAATTGCTCTCTCCATGAGGGGAGAGCATAAGAGTAAGGAATATTGTCGTGGCTAAAGAGAAATTTGAACGTAATAAACTGCACGTTAACGTTGGTACCATCGGTCACGTTGACCACGGTAAAACTACCCTGACTGCAGCTATCACTACCGTTCTGGCTAAAACCTACGGTGGTTCTGCACGTGCTTTCGACCAGATCGATAACGCGCCAGAAGAAAAAGCTCGTGGTATCACCATCAACACTTCTCACGTTGAATATGACACCCCGACTCGTCACTACGCGCACGTTGACTGCCCAGGGCACGCCGACTACGTGAAAAACATGATCACTGGTGCTGCTCAGATGGACGGCGCTATTCTGGTAGTTGCTGCGACTGACGGCCCAATGCCTCAGACTCGTGAGCACATCCTGCTGGGTCGTCAGGTTGGCGTTCCTTACATCATCGTGTTCCTGAACAAATGTGACATGGTTGATGACGAAGAGCTGCTGGAACTGGTAGAAATGGAAGTTCGTGAACTTCTGTCTGCTTATGACTTCCCTGGCGACGATACGCCAATCATTCGTGGTTCAGCGCTGAAAGCACTGCAAGGTGAAGCTGAGTGGGAAGACAAAATCATCGAGCTGGCTGGTTACTTGGATTCTTACATCCCAGATCCAGTACGTGCGATTGACCTGCCATTCCTGTTGCCAATCGAAGACGTCTTCTCCATCTCCGGTCGTGGTACCGTTGTTACTGGTCGTGTTGAGCGCGGTATCGTTAAAGTTGGCGAAGAAGTTGAAATCGTTGGTATCAAAGACACCGTTAAGTCTACCTGTACTGGCGTTGAAATGTTCCGCAAACTGCTGGACGAAGGCCGTGCGGGTGAGAACTGTGGTATCTTGCTGCGTGGTGTTAAGCGTGAAGATATCCAACGTGGTCAGGTTCTGGCTAAACCAGGTTCAATCAAGCCACACACCAAATTTGACTCAGAAGTGTATATCCTGAGCAAAGATGAAGGTGGTCGTCACACTCCATTCTTCAAAGGCTACCGTCCACAGTTCTACTTCCGTACCACTGACGTGACCGGTACCATCGAACTGCCAGAAGGCGTAGAGATGGTAATGCCAGGTGACAACGTGAACATGGTTGTTACCCTGATCCACCCAATCGCAATGGATCAAGGCTTGCGTTTCGCAATCCGTGAAGGCGGCCGTACTGTAGGCGCGGGTGTTGTTGCTTCAGTTATCGCTTAATCGCGAATAAATGTAGAAACACTAAAAAGAGCACTTCGGTGCTCTTTTTTTATGCATATTGGTTAAATGTTAATTGAAATAAAACGTATTCCTATTTAGACTTGCTGTATTGGTTAAGAAGTGAGTCTCTTATGTACGTATGCCTGTGTAATGCCGTGACTGATAGTGCTATCCGTAAAGTGGTGCGTCAGCACAATCCCCACTCGATGCAACAATTGCGTGAACTTGTACCGATCGGTACCGATTGTGGGAAGTGTATTCGTCAGGCCAGACAAATCATGGTGGAGGAACGCGCAACCATTATTCCTATGCATGAAGTTGCCTAACAAAAAGTAAGGTCATTTTTTGACTCTTGGCGTACAGGTTCTACACTTTTAGAACTGGCCAGGAGGATTAGCTTATGAAAGGCGATAAAAAAATCATTGCGCATCTCAACAAACTACTCGGTAACGAGCTAGTTGCCATCAATCAATATTTCCTGCACGCACGGATGTTCAAAAATTGGGGGCTAATGCGCCTCAATGATAAGGAATACCACGAGTCTATCGACGAGATGAAACATGCCGATCGTTATATCGAGCGCATTCTGTTTCTGGAAGGTATCCCAAACTTACAAGATCTCGGCAAGTTGAATATTGGTGAAGACGTCGAAGAGATGTTGCGTTCGGATCTGGCGTTGGAACTGGACGGTGCCAAAAATCTGCGCGATAGTATCGCCTATGCGGACTCTGTCCATGACTATGTCAGTCGCGATTTGATGCTTGAGATCTTGGCTGATGAAGAAGGACATATCGACTGGCTGGAAACGGAACTGGACTTAATTAATCGTCTTGGTATCCAGAATTACTTGCAGGCTCAAGTTTTAGAGCGTAAAGACTAAACTCCCTGATTATCAGCTATCGCCCCTGTCGGTAATGGCTTCTGTAATGGGGCAGGGGAACCTGCTCCAACCTCCTCCCATTCTTTGCGCATATTTTCCACTGTGGCTTGATTCCTGCCGCATTTTGCGTATAATGCGCGGGCTTACCTAATCTTGGTAAGCCTGATTTTAGCGAATCAGTCGATTGGCAGGTGTTTTTGCCTCTCGAACAATACTCCCGATATGGGGGTTATATGTTGACGATTACACTCCCCCATCAATCGAAATGGGTGTGAGGAGTAATCATTTACGTTTATAAATAATTGGAGCTCTGGTCTCATGCAGAACCAAAGAATCCGTATCCGCCTGAAAGCGTTTGATCATCGTCTTATCGATCAATCAACCGCGGAAATCGTCGAGACTGCTAAGCGCACTGGTGCGCAAGTCCGTGGTCCGATCCCGCTGCCAACTCGCAAAGAGCGCTTTACCGTTCTGATCTCCCCGCACGTCAACAAAGACGCGCGTGATCAGTACGAGATCCGCACTCACAAGCGTCTGGTTGACATCGTTGAGCCAACTGAGAAAACCGTTGATGCTCTGATGCGTCTGGATCTGGCTGCCGGTGTAGACGTGCAGATCAGCCTGGGTTAATCAGGTCATTGACGATTGAGAGGTTGAAACAATGATTGGTTTAGTCGGTAAAAAAGTGGGTATGACTCGTATCTTCACTGAAGATGGCGTTTCTATCCCAGTAACCGTGATTGAAATTGAAGCGAACCGCGTGACTCAGGTTAAAAGCCTGGACACTGACGGATACCGTGCCGTTCAGGTTACTACCGGTAGCAAAAAAGCTAACCGTGTAACCAAACCGGAAGCGGGTCATTTCGCTAAAGCTGGCGTTGAAGCTGGCCGTGGTCTGTGGGAATTCCGCCTTGAAGAAGGTCAAGAGTTCACTGCAGGTCAAGAAATCAGCGTAGAAATCTTCGCTGATGTTAAAAAAGTCGACGTTACCGGTACTTCTAAAGGTAAAGGGTTCGCGGGCACTGTAAAGCGCTGGAACTTCCGTACTCAAGATGCTACCCACGGTAACTCCTTGTCTCACCGCGTTCCGGGTTCTATCGGTCAAAACCAGACTCCGGGCAAAGTGTTCAAAGGCAAGAAAATGGCTGGCCACCTGGGTGACGAGCGCGTAACCGTTCAAAGCCTAGACGTAGTACGTGTTGACGCTGAGCGCAACCTGCTGCTGGTTAAGGGTGCTGTACCGGGCGCTACCGGTGGCAACCTGATCGTTAAACCAGCTGTGAAGGCGTAAGGGGATAGCAATGGAATTAGTATTGAAAGACGCGCAAAGCGCGCTGACTGTTTCCGAAACTACCTTCGGTCGTGATTTCAACGAAGCGCTGGTACACCAGGTTGTTGTTGCTTATGCAGCAGGTGCCCGTCAAGGTACTCGTGCTCAGAAGACCCGTGCTGAAGTCACTGGTTCTGGTAAGAAACCATGGCGTCAGAAAGGTACTGGCCGTGCGCGTTCAGGTTCTGTAAAGAGCCCGATCTGGCGTTCAGGTGGTGTGACCTTCGCTGCTAAGCCACAGGACCACAGTCAGAAAGTAAACAAAAAGATGTACCGCGGCGCGCTGAAAAGCATCCTGTCCGAACTGGTACGTCAAGATCGTCTGATCGTTGTCGAGAAGTTCTCTGTAGAAGCGCCTAAAACTAAGCTGCTGGCTCAGAAACTGAAAGATATGGCTCTGGAAGACGTGCTGATCGTGACCGGTGAACTGGATGAGAATCTGTTCCTGGCTGCGCGTAACCTGTACAAGGTTGACGTGCGCGATGTAGCGGGTATCGACCCAGTTAGCCTGATCGCCTTCGACAAAGTGGTTATGACTGCTGATGCTGTGAAGCAAGTTGAGGAGATGCTGGCATGATCCGTGAAGAACGTTTGCTGAAAGTGCTGCGTGCACCGCACGTATCTGAAAAAGCATCCGCTGCGATGGAAAAAAGTAACACCATCGTTCTCAAAGTTGCCAAAGACGCGACCAAAGCAGAAATCAAAGCTGCAGTGCAGAAACTGTTTGAAGTCGAAGTCGAAGACGTGAACACCTTGCTGGTTAAAGGCAAAGTGAAACGTCACGGTCAGCGTGTTGGTCGTCGTAGCGACTGGAAAAAAGCTTACGTCACCCTGAAAGAAGGCCAGAATCTGGACTTCATCGGCGGCGCAGAGTAAGTCGGAGGAGTAAGAACAATGGCAATTGTTAAATGTAAACCTACATCTCCGGGTCGTCGCCACGTTGTTAAAGTGGTTAACCCTGAGCTGCATAAGGGCAAACCTTATGCGCCGTTGCTCGAGAAAATGAGCAAAAGCGGTGGCCGTAACAACAATGGCCGTATCACCACTCGTCATATCGGTGGTGGCCACAAGCAGCATTATCGTCTGGTTGACTTCAAACGCAACAAAGATGGTATCCCTGCTGTGGTTGAGCGTCTGGAGTACGATCCGAACCGTTCCGCGAACATCGCGTTGGTTCTGTACAAAGACGGCGAACGCCGTTATATCCTGGCGCCGAAAGGCCTGAAAGCTGGTGACCAGATCCAATCTGGCGTTGATGCGGCAATCAAAGCAGGTAACACCCTGCCGATGCGCAACATCCCGGTCGGTTCAACGGTTCACAACGTAGAAATGAAACCAGGTAAAGGCGGCCAATTGGCTCGTTCAGCCGGTGCCTACGTTCAGATCGTTGCTCGTGATGGTTCCTACGTGACTCTGCGTCTGCGCTCTGGCGAAATGCGTAAAGTTCCAGTTGATTGCCGCGCCACCTTAGGTGAAGTCGGTAACGCTGAACATATGCTTCGCGTTCTGGGTAAAGCAGGTGCTGCACGTTGGCGTGGTGTTCGTCCTACCGTTCGCGGTACTGCGATGAACCCAGTCGATCACCCGCACGGTGGTGGTGAAGGTCGTAACTTTGGTAAGCACCCGGTAACTCCGTGGGGCGTTCAAACCAAAGGTAAGAAGACCCGTAGCAACAAGCGTACTGATAAATTCATCGTACGTCGCCGTAGTAAAAAATAATTAGAGGATAAGCCATGCCACGTTCTCTCAAGAAAGGTCCTTTTATTGACCTGCACTTGCTGAAGAAGGTAGAGAAAGCGGTGGAAAGCGGTGACAAGAAGCCTTTGCGCACTTGGTCCCGTCGTTCAACGATCTTTCCTAACATGATCGGTTTGACCATCGCTGTCCATAATGGTCGTCAGCACGTACCAGTATTTGTTTCCGACGAAATGGTCGGTCACAAACTGGGTGAATTCGCGCCGACTCGTACTTATCGCGGCCATGCGGCTGATAAAAAAGCTAAAAAGCGCTAAGGTAGGAGGAAGAGATGGAAACTATCGCTAAACATCGCCACGCTCGTTCTTCTGCTCAGAAGGTTCGCCTTGTTGCTGACCTGATCCGCGGTAAGAAAGTGTCGCAAGCTCTGGAAACTCTGACCTACACCAACAAGAAAGCTGCTGGTCTGGTTAAGAAGGTACTGGAGTCTGCCATTGCTAACGCAGAACACAACGATGGCGCTGACATCGATGATCTGAAAGTTGCGAAAATCTTCGTAGACGAAGGCCCAAGCATGAAGCGCATTATGCCTCGTGCAAAAGGTCGTGCAGATCGCATCCTGAAGCGCACCAGCCACATTACTGTGGTTGTGTCCGATCGCTGAGACTCTGGAGACTAGCAATGGGTCAGAAAGTACATCCTAATGGTATTCGCCTGGGTATTGTCAAACCTTGGAACTCTACTTGGTATGCAAATACCAAAGAGTTCGCTGACAACCTGGATAGCGACTTTAAAGTTCGTCAATTCCTAATTAAGGAACTGGCGAAAGCTTCCGTTTCTCGCATCGTTATCGAACGTCCTGCGAAGAGCATCCGTGTGACTATTCACACTGCTCGTCCAGGCATCGTTATCGGCAAGAAAGGTGAAGATGTCGAAAAACTGCGTACGGTCGTAGCAAAAATTGCTGGCGTTCCTGCACAGATTAACATCGCCGAAGTCCGTAAACCGGAACTCGACGCTAAATTGGTTGCTGACAGCATCACTTCTCAGCTGGAACGTCGTGTTATGTTCCGTCGTGCTATGAAGCGTGCTGTACAGAACGCAATGCGTCTTGGCGCTAAAGGTATCAAAGTTGAAGTAAGCGGCCGTCTTGGCGGTGCTGAAATCGCGCGTACCGAATGGTACCGTGAAGGTCGTGTTCCGTTGCATACACTGCGTGCGGATATCGATTACAACACATCTGAAGCGCACACCACTTATGGTGTAATCGGCGTTAAGGTATGGATCTTCAAAGGTGAGATCCTGGGTGGTATGGCTGCTGTTGAACAACCGGAACCGGCTGCTCAACCTAAGAAGCAGCAGCGTAAAGGCCGCAAGTAAGGAGAGTCGCTGAATGTTACAACCAAAGCGTACAAAATTCCGTAAGGTGCACAAGGGCCGCAACCGTGGTCTGGCGCAAGGTACGGATGTTAGCTTCGGCACTTTCGGTCTGAAAGCTGTTGGCCGTGGCCGTCTGACTGCTCGTCAAATCGAAGCAGCTCGTCGTGCAATGACTCGTGCAGTTAAGCGTCAAGGTAAGATCTGGATCCGTGTATTCCCGGACAAACCGATCACCGAGAAGCCGCTCGAAGTGCGTATGGGTAAAGGTAAGGGTAACGTGGAGTATTGGGTTGCCCTGATCCAACCTGGTAAAGTCCTGTACGAAATGGACGGCGTACCAGAAGAAGTCGCCCGTGAAGCGTTCAAGCTGGCAGCAGCGAAACTGCCGATCAAAACCACCTTTGTAACTAAGACGGTGATGTAATGAAAGCACAAGAGCTGCGTGAAAAAAGTGTTGAAGAGCTGAACACTGAGCTGCTCAACCTGCTGCGTGAGCAATTCAACTTGCGTATGCAGGCGGCAAGTGGCCAGCTGCAACAAACTCACCTGTTGAAACAAGTGCGTCGTAATGTCGCATGCGTTAAGACTGTACTGACTGAAAAGGCGGGTGTGTAAATGACTGATATTATCCGTACTCTGCAAGGTCGAGTTGTTAGTGACAAAATGGAAAAATCCATCGTTGTTGCTATCGAACGTACGGTGAAGCACCCGATTTACGGGAAATTCATCAAACGTACGACTAAATTGCACGTACATGACGAGAACAACGAATGTGGTACTGGTGACGTGGTTGAAATCCGCGAATGCCGTCCACTGTCTAAGACTAAATCTTGGACGTTGGTTCGCGTTGTAGAGAAAGCGATTCTGTAATAGACTCGTTGGCTCTAACTTAATAAACGGCTCAGAAAATGAGCCGTTTATTTTTTCTACCCATACTTTGGAAGCGGTGTTATAATGCTGCGCCCTCAGTTATGGGGCTTTTCAACGACCTGAATAATTTGGGTCTTAAAGTAGTAGTTGACATTAGCGGAGCACTGAAATGATCCAAGAACAGACTATGCTGAACGTCGCCGACAACTCCGGTGCACGTCGCGTAATGTGTATCAAGGTTCTGGGTGGCTCGCACCGTCGCTACGCAGGCGTCGGCGACATCATCAAAATTACCATCAAGGAAGCAATTCCTCGCGGTAAGGTGAAGAAAGGCGATGTGCTGAAGGCGGTAGTGGTGCGCACCAAGAAGGGTGTACGTCGCCCGGACGGTTCTGTCATTCGCTTCGATGGTAATGCATGCGTTATTTTAAACAATAACAGCGAGCAACCTATCGGTACGCGTATCTTTGGGCCGGTAACTCGTGAACTGCGTAACGAGAAGTTCATGAAAATTATCTCTCTGGCACCAGAAGTACTCTAAGGAGCGAGTCATGGCAGCGAAAATCCGTCGTGATGACGAAGTTATCGTAATTACCGGGAAAGACAAAGGTAAGCGCGGTAAAGTAAAAAATGTCCTGTCTTCTAGTAAGGTCATTGTTGAAGGTATCAACCTGGTTAAGAAACACCAGAAGCCGGTTCCGGCTCTGAATCAACCAGGCGGCATTGTAGAAAAAGAAGCAGCTATTCAAATTTCTAACATTGCACTCTTCAACGCGGCAACTGGTAAGGCTGACCGTGTAGGCTTTAGATTCGAAGACGGCAAAAAAGTCCGTTTCTTCAAGTCTAACAGCGAAACTATCAAGTAAGTTGGAGTAATACGATGGCGAAACTGCATGATTACTACAAAGACGAGGTAGTTAAACAACTGATGTCTCAGTTTAACTACAATTCTGTCATGCAAGTCCCTCGGGTCGAGAAGATCACCCTGAACATGGGTGTTGGTGAAGCGATCGCTGACAAGAAACTGCTGGATAATGCAGCAGCTGATCTGGCAGCAATCTCCGGTCAAAAGCCGTTGATCACCAAAGCACGCAAATCTGTTGCAGGCTTCAAAATCCGCCAGGGCTATCCGATCGGCTGTAAAGTAACTCTGCGTGGCGAACGCATGTGGGAGTTCCTTGAGCGACTGATTTCCATTGCTGTTCCACGTATCCGTGACTTCCGTGGCTTGTCCGCTAAGTCATTCGATGGCCGTGGTAACTACAGCATGGGTGTGCGTGAGCAAATCATCTTCCCAGAGATCGACTACGATAAAGTCGACCGTGTACGTGGCTTGGATATTACCATTACCACTACTGCGGACTCTGATGATGAAGGCCGCGCATTGTTGGCTGCTTTTAACTTCCCGTTCCGCAAGTAAGGCAGGGTTACTGATGGCTAAGCAATCAATGAAAGCACGCGAAGTCGTTCGCGTGAAACTAGCTGACAAGTACCGCGCTAAACGCGAGGAATTGAAAGCTATCATCTCTAGTGTGAACTCATCCGACGAAGATCGTTGGGATGCTGTTCTTAAGCTGCAAACTCTGCCGCGTGATTCCAGCCCGTCCCGTCAGCGTAAACGCTGCCGCCAAACTGGCCGTCCACATGGTTATGTGGGCAAATTCGGGTTGAGCCGTATCAAGCTACGTGAAGCCGCCATGCGCGGTGAAGTACCAGGCTTGAAAAAGGCTAGCTGGTAATTGTCACCAATTGAATCACGGGAGTAAAGACAGATGAGCATGCAAGATCCGATCGCGGATATGCTGACCCGTATCCGTAACGGTCAAGCCGCGAACAAAGTTGCGGTCACCATGCCTTCCTCCAAGCTGAAAGTGGCAATTGCCAACGTGCTGAAGGAAGAAGGTTTTATTGAAGATTTCAAAATCGAAGGCGACACCAAGCCTGAACTGGAACTTACTCTTAAGTACTTCCAGGGCAAGGCAGTGGTAGAAAGCATTCAGCGTATCAGCCGTCCAGGTCTGCGAATCTATAAGAAAAAAGATGAGCTGCCAAAAGTTATGGCCGGTTTGGGTATCGCTGTTATTTCTACCTCTAAAGGTGTTATGACCGATCGTGCAGCTCGCCAAGCTGGTCTTGGTGGCGAGATTATCTGCTACGTAGCTTAATTCGGGAGGAAAGAATGTCTCGTGTTGCAAAAGCACCCGTCGTCATTCCTGCCGGCGTAGAGGTAAAACTCAACGGTCAGGTTATTTCGATTAAGGGTAAAAACGGCGAGTTGACTCGTACTATCCACGACGCTGTTATCGTTAAGCAAGAAGAGAACACATTGACTTTCGCTCCGCGCGAAGGCCATGTGAATGCATGGGCCCAAGCGGGTACCGCACGCGCTCTGCTGAACGGTATGGTGGTCGGTGTTACCGAAGGCTTCACTAAGAAGCTTCAACTGGTAGGTGTTGGTTATCGTGCTGCCGTTAAAGGCAATGTGGTGAATTTAGCCTTGGGCTTCTCTCACCCAATCGATCATCAGCTGCCAGCAGGTATCACTGCTGAATGCCCAAGCCAAACTGAAATCGTGCTGAAAGGCGCTGATAAGCAGGCTATTGGCCAGGTTGCAGCAGATCTGCGCGCCTACCGCCGTCCTGAGCCTTACAAAGGCAAGGGTGTCCGTTACGCCGACGAAGTCGTGCGTACCAAAGAGGCTAAGAAGAAGTAAGGTAACACTATGGATAAGAAATCTGCTCGTATCCGTCGTGCGACCCGCGCACGCCGTAAGCTCAAAGAACTGGGTGCAACCCGCCTGGTGGTACATCGTACCCCGCGTCATATTTACGCACAGGTAATTGCTCCAAATGGTTCTGAAGTACTGGTAGCCGCTTCTACTGTAGAAAAAGCTATTACTGAGCAATTGAAGTATTCCGGTAACAAAGATGCAGCCGCAGCAGTAGGTAAAGCTATCGCTGAACGCGCATTGGAAAAAGGGATTGCGAAAGTATCCTTTGACCGTTCCGGTTTCCAATATCATGGTCGAGTCCAGGCACTGGCAGATGCTGCCCGTGAAGCTGGCCTTCAGTTCTAAGGAAGAGGTTTAAGATGGCTCACATCGAAAAACAAGCTGGCGAACTGCAGGAAAAGCTGATCGCGGTAAACCGCGTATCTAAAACCGTAAAAGGTGGCCGTATTTTCAGCTTTACCGCACTGACAGTCGTTGGTGATGGTAACGGTCGCGTTGGTTTTGGCTACGGCAAAGCACGCGAAGTTCCAGCAGCGATCCAGAAAGCGATGGAAAAAGCCCGTCGCAACATGATGAATGTCGCGCTGAACAGCGGCACCCTGCAGCATCCTGTTAAAGGTGCTCACACGGGTTCTCGTGTGTTCATGCAGCCGGCTTCCGAAGGTACCGGTATTATTGCCGGTGGTGCAATGCGCGCCGTCCTGGAAGTCGCTGGGGTGCACAACGTATTGGCTAAAGCTTATGGTTCCACCAACCCGATCAACGTGGTTCGTGCAACTATCGATGCTTTGGCAAATATGAAGTCTCCTGAAATGGTCGCTGCCAAGCGTGGTAAATCCGTTGCAGACATTCTGGGGTAATTGACCATGGCTAAGACTATTAAAGTAACACAAGTTCGCAGTTCCATTGGCCGTCTGCCGAAGCATAAAGCTACACTGCTCGGTCTGGGTCTGCGTCGTATTGGTCACACCGTAGAGCGCGAGGATACTCCTGCTGTACGCGGTATGATCAACCTGGTTTCCTACATGGTTAAGGTTGAGGAGTAACAGATGCGTTTAAATACTCTGTCTCCGGCTGAAGGTGCCAAGCATGCGCCGAAGCGTGTAGGTCGTGGTATTGGTTCTGGCCTGGGTAAAACTGGCGGCCGTGGTCACAAAGGTCAGAACTCACGTTCTGGTGGTGGCGTACGTCGTGGGTTTGAAGGTGGTCAGATGCCTTTATATCGTCGTTTGCCGAAATTCGGCTTCACCTCTCGCAAAGCTATGATCACGGCAGAAGTTCGTCTGTCTGAACTGGCTCTTGTTGAAGGCGACGTAATCGACCTGAACACGCTGAAAGCCGCTAACGTAGTTGGTACTCAGATCGAGTTCGCGAAAGTTATGCTTTCTGGCGAAATCGCTCGTCCGGTTACCCTGCGTGGTCTGCGTGTCACCAAAGGCGCTCGTGCTGCTATCGAAGCTGCTGGCGGTAAAATTGAGGAATAAGTAGCAGATGGCTAAGCAACCAGGATTAGATTTTCAAAGTGCTAAAGGCGGGCTCGGCGAGCTGAAGCGCAGACTTTTGTTTGTTATCGGCGCGCTGATTGTCTTCCGTATCGGCTCTTTTATTCCGATTCCTGGTATCGATGCCACTGTGCTTGCCAAATTGCTTGAGCAGCAAAGAGGCACCATCATTGAAATGTTTAACATGTTCTCTGGTGGTGCTCTCAGCCGTGCTTCTATCTTTGCTCTGGGGATCATGCCGTATATCTCGGCGTCGATCATTATCCAGTTACTGACGGTGGTTCATCCAACGTTAGCGGAAATCAAGAAAGAAGGGGAGGCTGGCCGTCGTAAGATTAGTCAGTACACCCGCTACGGTACGCTGGTATTGGCCATATTCCAGTCGATCGGTATTGCTACCGGTCTGCCAAATATGCCTGGTATGCAGGGCCTGGTGTTAAACCCAGGCTTTGCATTCTACTTCACTGCGGTCGTGAGTCTGGTTACTGGGACAATGTTCCTGATGTGGCTGGGTGAGCAGATAACTGAACGTGGTATCGGTAACGGTATCTCTATCATTATCTTCGCAGGTATTGTAGCGGGTCTCCCGCCAGCAATCGGTCATACTATTGAGCAAGCTCGGCAAGGCGACCTGCACTTCCTCCTGTTGCTGTTGGTTGCAGTATTAGTGTTTGCAGTAACCTTCTTCGTTGTTTTCATGGAGCGTGGTCAACGTCGTATCGTCGTTAACTATGCGAAGCGTCAACAAGGTCGTCGTGTTTATGCAGCACAGAGTACACATTTACCGTTGAAAGTGAACATGGCAGGGGTTATCCCAGCAATCTTCGCTTCCAGCATTATTCTGTTCCCAGCTACGATTGCATCTTGGTTTGGGGGCGGTACCGGTTGGAACTGGCTGACTACGATTTCGCTGTATTTGCAGCCAGGGCAACCGCTTTATGTGTTACTCTATGCGTCTGCAATCATCTTCTTCTGTTTCTTCTACACGGCGTTGGTATTCAACCCGCGTGAGACAGCAGATAACCTGAAGAAGTCCGGTGCCTTCGTACCAGGAATTCGTCCGGGAGAGCAAACGGCGAAGTATATCGATAAAGTAATGACGCGTTTAACCCTGGTGGGCGCGATGTACATTACTTTTATCTGCCTGATCCCGGAGTTCATGCGTGATGCAATGAAAGTACCATTCTACTTTGGTGGTACCTCGCTACTGATCGTGGTTGTCGTCATCATGGACTTTATGGCTCAAGTGCAAACTCTGATGATGTCAAGTCAGTACGAGTCTGCATTGAAGAAAGCAAACCTGAAAGGCTATAACCGCTAACAGGTTCGTTTGAGAAGTTACGGAGAGTAAAAATGAAAGTTCGTGCTTCCGTCAAGAAATTATGTCGTAACTGCAAAATCGTTAAGCGTAACGGTGTCGTTCGTGTGATTTGCAGCGCCGAGCCGAAGCATAAACAGCGTCAAGGCTGATTATCTCGCATATTTTTCTTGCAAAGTTGGGTTGAGCTGGCTAGATTAGCCAGCCAATCTTTTGTATGTAGCTGCAACATTATTTGAGTATCCTGAAAACGGGCTTTTCAGAGTAGTGTTGCCGTATAAAATAGTAGGAGTGCATAGTGGCCCGTATAGCAGGCATTAACATTCCTGATCATAAACATACCGTGATCGCATTAACTTCGATCTTCGGTATCGGCAAGACCCGCTCACAGGCTATCTGTGCAGCTTCCGGTATTGCTGAAAATGTTAAGATCAGTGAGCTGTCTGAAGAGCAAATCGAACTACTGCGTAGCGAAGTTGCTAAATTCACCGTTGAAGGTGATTTGCGTCGTGAAATTACCCTGAGCATCAAGCGTCTGATGGATCTTGGTACTTATCGTGGTTTGCGTCATCGTCGTGGTCTACCAGTTCGCGGTCAGCGTACTAAGACCAACGCCCGTACCCGTAAGGGTCCGCGTAAACCGATCAAGAAATAATCGGGGTGATTGAATAATGGCAAAGGCACCTGTTCGTACACGTAAGCGTGTAAGAAAGCAAGTCTCTGACGGCGTGGCTCATATCCATGCTTCTTTCAACAACACCATTGTAACTATTACCGATCGTCAGGGTAATGCTTTGGGTTGGGCAACTGCCGGTGGTTCCGGTTTCCGTGGTTCTCGTAAGTCAACTCCGTTTGCAGCTCAGGTTGCAGCCGAACGTTGTGCTGACGCAGTTAAAGAATACGGTATCAAGAACCTGGAAGTTATGGTTAAAGGACCTGGTCCTGGTCGTGAGTCTACTATCCGCGCTCTGAACGCGGCTGGTTTCCGCATCACTAATATTACTGATGTGACTCCGATCCCTCATAACGGTTGTCGTCCGCCGAAAAAGCGTCGCGTATAACGCCTCTGCTTTTCGGATTGTTGGAGAAAGAAAATGGCAAGATATTTGGGTCCTAAGCTCAAGCTTAGCCGCCGTGAGGGCACAGACCTGTTCCTGAAGTCTGGCGTTCGCGCGATCGATTCAAAATGCAAAATTGAGCAACCGCCTGGTCAACACGGTGCGCGTAAACCGCGTCTGTCTGACTATGGTGTACAGTTACGTGAGAAGCAAAAAGTTCGCCGTATGTACGGTGTTCTGGAGCGTCAATTCCGTAACTATTACAAAGAAGCAGCACGCCTGAAAGGCAACACCGGTGCGAACCTGTTGCAACTGCTGGAAGGTCGTCTGGACAACGTTGTTTATCGTATGGGCTTCGGCGCTACTCGTGCAGAGTCACGTCAGTTAGTTAGCCACAAAGCAGTTATGGTAAATGGTCGCGTTGTTAACATCGCTTCTTATCAGGTATCTCCGAATGACGTAGTCAGCATCCGCGAGAAGGCTAAAAAGCAATCTCGTGTTAAGGCTTCTCTGGAGCTGGCTGAGCAGCGTGAAAAGCCAACTTGGCTGGAAGTTGATGCTGCTAAGATGGAAGGTGTGTTCAAGCGTATGCCTGAGCGTACTGATCTGTCTGCGGACATTAACGAACACCTGATCGTCGAGCTTTACTCCAAGTAAAGCTTAGTACCAAAGAGAGGACACAATGCAGGGTTCTGTGACAGAGTTTCTAAAACCGCGCCTGGTAGATATCGAGCAAGTCAGTTCGACGCACGCCAAGGTGACCCTTGAGCCTTTAGAGCGTGGCTTTGGCCATACTCTTGGCAATGCACTGCGCCGTATTCTGCTTTCATCTATGCCGGGTTGCGCGGTGACCGAGGTTGAGATTGATGGTGTACTGCATGAGTACAGCACCAAAGAAGGCGTACAGGAAGATATCCTGGAGATCCTGCTCAACCTGAAAGGGCTGGCGGTGAGAGTTCAAGGCAAAGATGAAGTTATTCTTACCCTGAATAAATCTGGCATTGGCCCTGTGACCGCTGCCGACATCACCCATGATGGTGATGTCGAAATCGTCAAGCCTCAGCATGTAATCTGCCACCTGACCGATGATAACGCTGCTATCAGCATGCGTATCAAAGTTCAGCGCGGTCGTGGTTATGTGCCGGCTTCTGCCCGAATTCATTCGGAAGAGGATGAGCGCCCAATTGGCCGTCTGTTGGTTGACGCCTGCTATAGCCCTGTAGAGCGTATTGCCTACAATGTTGAAGCAGCGCGTGTAGAACAGCGTACCGACTTGGACAAGCTAGTAATCGAAATGGAAACCAATGGCACGATTGATCCTGAAGAGGCAATCCGCCGTGCGGCAACCATTCTGGCTGAACAACTAGAAGCTTTCGTTGACTTACGTGATGTACGTCAGCCGGAAGTTAAAGAAGAGAAACCAGAATTCGATCCGATCTTGCTGCGCCCTGTTGACGATCTGGAATTGACTGTCCGCTCTGCTAACTGCCTGAAGGCAGAAGCTATCCACTACATCGGTGATCTGGTACAGCGTACCGAGGTTGAGTTGTTGAAAACTCCTAACCTAGGTAAAAAATCTCTTACTGAGATTAAAGACGTGCTGGCCTCCCGTGGTCTGTCTCTGGGCATGCGCCTAGAAAACTGGCCACCGGCAAGCATTGCTGACGAGTAACCGGATCACAGGTTAAGGTTTTACTGAGAAGGATAAGGTCATGCGCCATCGTAAGAGTGGTCGTCAACTGAACCGTAACAGCAGCCACCGCCAGGCTATGTTCCGTAACATGGCCGGCTCTTTGGTTCGTCATGAGATAATCAAGACGACCCTGCCAAAAGCAAAAGAGCTGCGTCGCGTTGTTGAGCCGCTGATTACTCTTGCCAAGACCGACAGCGTTGCTAATCGTCGTCTGGCATTCGCCCGCACTCGTGATAACGAGATCGTGGCAAAACTGTTTAACGAGCTAGGCCCGCGTTTCGCGAGCCGTGCCGGTGGTTACACTCGCATTCTGAAGTGTGGCTTCCGCGCAGGCGACAACGCGCCGATGGCATACATCGAGCTGGTTGATCGTGCTGAGTCTCAAGCAGAAGTGGCAACTGCAGAGTAATCTGTGGACGCGTAAAAAAACCGGGCTTGCCCGGTTTTTTTACGTCCATACCCCGTCAAAGATGCTATCCCACTTTTATATACCTTAAGATCTTCCAGTCGATCAGTTATGCTAATACCGTTAGTTCATTGAACTGAGGAGAATATGATGCTCAAGATTGGTCAATTGGCAAAACTTGCGGATGTTACGCCAGACACGGTTCGTTATTACGAAAAGCAAGGGATGATGGATCATGATATTCGTACTGAAGGTGGTTATCGACTTTATAATGAGCAGGATCTACAGCGCTTGCGTTTTATCCGTTATGCCAAACAATTGGGTTTTACTCTGGAAACTATTGCTGAGTTGTTATCGATCCGAGTTGATCCTGAACATCATACTTGCCAGGAATCGAAGTCGATCGTAGATGCACGTCTGCGGGATGTTGAAGACAAGCTGACTGAACTCACCCGGATGCGTGAGTCGTTGAAACGTTTAAGTGACGCTTGCTGTGGTAGCGCTCATACCAGCCAATATTGTTCGATCTTAGAAGCACTGGAACAAGGTGCGAGTGATAAGCAGCCTTCATAAGGCTTTATATTTTATACCCGTAGCAGTATTATTTGTTTAATTTATAACCGTAGTATTATTGGAGTATTACCATGACTAAATATCGTCATACCAAAGGCCAGATACAAGACAATGCTATTGAAGCATTACTGCATGATCCTTTATTCCGTCAGAGAGTAGAGAGGAATACTAAAGGTAAAGGCAGCTATCGGCGTAAAGATAAGCACGCCAAGGGCGGTAACTGGGAGGCCAGTGGTAAGTTATCCAACGATAATTTATCACTGGCCTTCTGGTTTAAGGCATAAAAATTTGAGCCTCATATTACTCCTGAATAATAACCATGTTATTTAAAGGTCTTGATTGTCAGCTAAATGTTCTTGATATTAGGTTTGTTTACCTATCTTCTATTTGGGTAGGGAAAATATCTAGCAATACCTCTGGGAGGGTATTGCTCATAAAATCTAATTACAAGGAATGAGATAATGAAAGATAAGTGGGAGTTTTATCAGGATAAGCGTGGTGAGTGGCGCTGGCGTCGTACAGCATCGAACGGTAAAATTGTCGGTGCTGCTAGTGAGGGTTATAAAAATCGGGCGGATTGCGATGCTAATGCCAAACGTAATGGTTACCCTGGTTAGTTGATTATTCATAAATAATAATTATGATTAATGCGTAAGCCATAGCCGTATGTCGGGCCATCCCACAGCGGCTTTTTTGTACGAGTAGTAAGCAATGCCCATTTTGGTTGTGCCGCAGCGCTGTATTTGATGATATTTTTGCAAACTGGCTCGATTTAGAGTGTAAACTGATACATCATTTGCTGTCACTGAAGGCGTTGGCCAATATCAATGGCAACGGATGCCTAAGAGATAGCATCGCTTTCTGATAAGCTTTTGCGTAATTCTCAACATCATATGGGGAACAAGATGCGGATTAAAGCCTTACTGGGTCTTTCGGCAGCGATGCTGTTGGCCGGTTGCAGCACTACCAACACATTAACCTCAGCCGGTCAGCAGGTTAAATTCTCCGATACAAAACCAGCGGCTGAATGCCAACTGATCGGAGAAGTAACAGGTAGCCAAAGTAACTGGTTATCTGGCAGTAATGCTGAAAGCGGCGGCTTGCGCGGTGCAGCTAACGATCTACGCAACAAGGCAGCTGAAATGGGCGGTAACGTGATTTATGGCGCGACCAGCCCAAGCCAAAACCTGCTTTCTAGCTTTGCTCCGCTGGATAGCAAGATGGTGGGGCAGGTTTATAAGTGCCCATAAGTTTTGCGATGATTTAATTCGAAAAAAGAATGCTTTGTGCATTCCTTTTTCGTACCTAGTGATACATATTCTAAATAGCGCTGTTAGTTAGTCACCGTCTTTCTCTATTCCGGAAGCTTCTAACGGCGCAGTGATTTCCGCAGGTAAGTTAACACCTTCAATAGTCAGCTTAATTTCAGGTGTAATCAGATCGCTCAACATGGTGTAAACCTCCATGGTGTGTTCACGGACGGCATCGCCACTGTCGCTAATAAAACCTTCTTCACGTAACGTCGCGACCAACGTGGAGAACACTGCCTTATCGAAGAACTCCGGCGCATTGATGCCGTGCAGCACCGATAGACGCTGAGCCATGATGCGGCTTTCTTTCTCCAGCGAGCCCCGGTTGATGCTCGGGTTAGCGCTGAGGATCGACATAGTGATGGCGTAGCGTTGCAGCGTTTCACGCACGCCAGCCGCCAGCAATTGCAGCGGACGGATACGTGCCGGGTTCAACATCAGTTCATCACCGCTGTCACAGATCAGCTGCTGACGCACCAATTCGCGCGTTAATGTCTGCAGCACCTCAGGCAACAGCTCCTTGCCATAATGCAGGAACAGCTCGGCTTTCAGCATTGGATAGATCAAACCGATTTGACGCAATACTTCGGTGTGTGAGATGCGACGATGATGCATCACGATGGTGGCAATCAGCGAAGGCAATACCAGCAAGTGATGGATATTATTGCGGTAATAGGTCATCAACACCGCCTGCTCGCGCGGCAGTATGATGATATCGCCGATATTATCCTTCTCCACCTCAAACTTGTTCATGTTCAAAGCGTGATCCAGCAATTCGTCTGGTGTCTGGCTTGGTACGGTAACATCACTGGCATAAGGCGCGTTGCGCATCAGCTGCAAGTAACAATCCAACTGCTCAACTAATTGCTCACGGGTCAGTGAACGCTGACGTGAAGCGAGTAATGCGGTCGAACACAGGTTCATGGCGTTGGCTGCTGCCGCGTTGTTAATGCGCACCATGATCTTGGCGGCCAGATCGTTCACCGTTGGCGTCAGCCAGCTTGGGCGTTGGGCTTCGATCGGATCGATAGAATCGCGCCATTGCGGTACGTGCTGGTTGAGATAGGTGGTTAACGGCAGTGGATCACCGAAGTTGACATATCCCTGACCGAGATTGCGCAATTTGCGCAGGCCGCGCAGCATTTGCAGCAGGCTCTCTTTCTCTTTGGTCGCACCGCGCAGTTCGTTGGCGTAAGTACCCACTTCCATCACATGCTCGTAACCGATGTAGATCGGCACCAGCGTGATTGGACGGTTACCCCCACGCAACATCGCTTGAATGGTCATCGACAGCGTGCCGGTTTTTGGCTCCAGCAGGCGTCCGGTACGGGAACGCCCCCCTTCGACAAAATACTCAACCGAATAACCGCGGGTGAACAACTCGCCGAGGTATTCACGGAACACTGTGGAATACAGTTTGTTGCCTTTAAAGGTACGGCGGATGAAGAACGCGCCCAAGCGACGGAAAATCGGACCGGCAGGCCAGAAGTTCAGGTTGATACCCGCAGCGATATGCGGCGGCACCAGCCCTTGGTGATAGAGCACATAAGACAGCAGCAGGTAGTCCATATGGCTGCGATGGCAGGGCACATAGACAATCTCATGGCCATCTTGCGCCAACTGACGCACGCGTTCGGCGTTGGTGACGTTGATACCCTGATATAAACGGTTCCAAGTCCAACTCAATACGCGATCGGACAGTCGCACGGTTTCATAAGAGAAATCGGCAGCAATCTCTTCCATCAACGCAATGGCGTTTTGCTGGGCTTTCTCATGAGAAATCTTTTTGCTACGCGCTTCGTCTTCCACCGCTTTTTCGATCGCTTTGGAAGCCAACAGCTTATTGAACAGCTCCTGACGTGCTGGCAGGCTTGGGCCAACGGCGGCCAGACGCTGACGCGAGAAGTGCATCCGCGCCACGCGCGCCAATTTCTGTGCGATGATTTTATCGGTGCCGTGTTCAGTCGCCATACGGCGCAGGGAAACGGTACTCGAGAAACGAACAAAACTGTCGCGTCCCAGCCACAATACGGCGAAGAATTTCTGTACCCCGTTCAGCAGACGTAAATGAGGTGTACCTTGACCTTCACGACCCGGAGAGCGGCCAAACATCACCGAAACCGGCAACATCTGAATATCCAGCTCCGGATTATTCCGGTGCAGATCCAGATAATCATGGAATAGTTTTACCGACTCTTCTTTCGGCGTGTAGTAACGGAACACGCGTGGGCCATCGTGAATAAACACGTAGCTTGGCAGCACGGTACCGTCGATCTCCAGCGGGTTTAACGGATCGGGGAGATCCTGCGCCAAACACTGGGCACGCATGGTCAGTAAGTCCGCCTTGGAATTGTATGGCAAAACATACAAAATCGGGCGTGAAGGATCGAGCTCCAGTTCCGCGATCGGGTCTGAAGGAATAACTTTGCTTCTTACCAACAGTTTTAGCGGTAAGTTCAATAACTTATAGTATATTTTACGCCAACCTGACATAACGACATGTAGCCTCTTGTTAGCAATGCGCCGCAAGCATACCAGAAACTGATGTGCAGATCTGTGGTGTTAAAAAAGCAAGAACCGTTAAAATTATGGCTCATCTCAAGAAAAGAGAATATTTAAGATGGCAAAGCAGCAAGCAACTGGCCTGACTCGGATTATCAAAGCGGCGGGTTACTCTTATCAAGGGCTCATCGCAGCGTGGAAGAATGAGGCTGCGTTTCGCCAAGAGTTGGTGATGACCGTGATGGCGATCATCATCGCGATTTGGCTAGATATCGGCGTGATAGAGCGCATTTTACTGATTGGTTCGGTGGTGTTGATCATGATTGTCGAGATACTCAATAGTGCGATCGAAGCGTTAGTTGATCGCGTGGGGACTGAGTATCACGAGCTTTCTGGCCGAGCAAAAGACATGGGGTCGGCGGCGGTTTCGCTGGCGATTATTCTCGCTTTGTTCGTTTGGGTTTCTGTTCTGTGGCAGCACTTGTTTTGAGCCAGATAGAACAATGTTGCGAGACATCTCGCTAATCACTGATTTTAATTCATTCTTAGGTTCCCAATCCTTATCTACCTGTATATACTCACAGCAAGACTGTATAAACAAACAGGGGGCGGAATGAAAGCACTAACTACCAGACAGCAAGAGGTCTATGACCTGATTCGCGATCATATTTCACAGACGGGTATGCCACCAACGCGTGCCGAGATCGCAATGCGTCTGGGGTTCCGCTCACCCAATGCGGCGGAAGAACACCTGAAAGCCTTGGCGCGTAAAGGGGTGATTGAGATTGTCTCTGGCGCTTCACGCGGCATTCGTCTGTTGATGGAAGAGGAAGAAGGGCTGCCATTGGTTGGGCGTGTCGCGGCGGGTGAACCGCTGCTGGCACAACAACATATTGAAGGGCACTACAAAGTTGATCCTTCACTGTTTAAACCGAACGCTGATTTCCTGCTGCGAGTGAATGGTATGTCGATGCGCGACATCGGTATTCTCGACGGCGATCTGCTGGCGGTGCATAAGACGCAAGACGTGCGTAACGGCCAAGTCGTTGTGGCGCGTATTGATGATGAAGTGACGGTCAAGCGTCTGAAAAAACACGGCAATGTGGTTGAGTTACTGCCAGAGAATAGCGAGTTTGAGCCGATCGTGGTCGATCTTCGCCAGCAAAGCTTCAATATTGAAGGTTTGGCGGTGGGTGTGATTCGCAACGGTGACTGGATCTAAACTGCACAACCCCTGCTTTTAATCGCCCCTTGTCTGGGGCGATGTCTTTTCTGTATGAACTCATCGTATTACCACGGGAACATTTTTGATGATGCGCCTATTTTCCCCCTTCTTCAGCGATACCGATAAAGCCCTATGGCGGCTAGCACTACCGATGATTTTCTCCAATATCACCGTGCCGCTACTCGGCTTGGTGGATACGGCGGTGATTGGTCATCTGGATAGCCCGGTTTATCTCGGTGGCGTAGCGATAGGGGCAATGGCGACCAGCTTCCTGTTTATGTTGTTGCTGTTTTTACGTATGAGCACCACTGGGTTGACGGCGCAGGCGCTTGGGGCACAAAACCCACAAGCATTGGCTCGTGCCTTTATGCAGCCGATGTTGCTCGCTGTATTGGCGGGGCTCGCCATTGTTCTGTTGCGTCATCCGCTGATTAATCTGGCATTGCATATTGTTGGTGGTGATGCCGATGTTTTGGCGCAGGCAAGGTTATTCCTAGAAATCCGCTGGCTCAGTGCGCCAGCGGCATTAGCCAATATGGTGCTGCTGGGTTGGTTGCTCGGCGTGCAGTATGTGCGAGCCCCAGTGATTTTACTGATTGTCGGTAACTTGCTGAATATCGTGCTAGATATTTGGCTGGTGATGGGGCTGGGCTGGAATGTGCAGGGTGCTGCGACGGCAACGGCGGTCTCGGAATACGCGACGCTACTGTTGGGCTTATGGTTGGCTTGGCGCGTGATGAACATGCGCGGGATTACATGGGCGATGCTACGGCATGCGTGGCGTGGAAACTTACGGCGTTTGCTGGCGCTGAATCGCGACATCATGCTGCGTTCACTGCTGCTACAACTGTGTTTCGCTTCGCTAACCATTCTTGGCGCACGTTTGGGCGGCGAGATTGTGGCAGTCAATGCAGTGCTGATGAATCTGCTGACATTTACTGCCTATGCCTTGGATGGTTTTGCCTATGCGGTAGAAGCACATTCCGGCCATGCCTATGGTGCGCGGGACGATCGCCAATTACATCGAGTATGGCGCGCTGCCTGTCGTCAGGCGGGCGTAGTGGCGTTGGGATTTGCTGTGGTTTATACCGTTGCAGGGCAACATATTATCGCGGCACTGACCTCGTTACCGGAGTTACGCGTCTTGGCGGAGCACTACCTGCCGTGGCAGATAGTTTTACCGTTGGTGGGTGTATGGTGTTATCTGTTGGACGGAATGTTTATCGGTGCGACTAAAGGCGCTGAAATGCGCAACAGTATGGCAGTTGCTGCGGCGGGATATGGCTTAACATTGTTGGTTCTGCCCATATTGGGCAATCACGCACTCTGGTTAGCACTGGCGGTTTTCTTAGCGTTGCGTGGTTTGGCGTTGGGTTGGATCTGGCACCGCCATAACGTGTGCGGTACCTGGTTTACTTCTTCTTAATGACAATGCTGTGATCGTGCTCGCCACAGTCGTGCTTGCTATCACAGGCCTCGACCTTCACACATACGGAGCATAAACCGTGAGCTTCAACAACGCTGTGGCGCAGGACGAATCCTGACTCTTGCGCCAGCGTTTTCAAGGTATCCTCAACTCCTGCGGTAGTGCGTTCAGTCACTTGGCCGCAGCGATCGCAAATAAACAGCGCCGAAGTATGCATTGGTTGTTCAAAGTGGTGGCAAAGCACGTAGCTGTTAGCTGACTCAACGCGATGAATAAAGCCTTGTTCCAGCAAGAAATCCAATGCGCGGTAGACCGTTGGCGGCTTAGCTTGTGGTTCGGCAACGCGTAACAGATCCAACAGATCATAAGCGCTGATCGCACCGGGTTGCTCTGTCATCAAGCGCAATACTTCCTGCCGTTGTGGCGTCAGTCGCACGTTGCGTTGCAGGCAGATTTTTTCTGCCTGAGCGAGCAGCTTTTCCTGATTGCTTGAGGTCATGGCAATATTCCCAGTGCGTAAAAAGCTGATTTTAACATGTTTCGTGGCAATCGCCGATAGTCACGCTATTTTCCCGGCCAATGACGCATAAAAGGGTAAGTTGCCAATAAAAATGCGGAAGAGATCACAACTTCTATTTACCCAAGACAAGCAGATCAACTTTACCCTATTTTGAGTTAGGTAATGCTGCGAGCCCGCGCTATAACGCGCAGCGAAGATGTCCCGATTTCTTGGAGCGACCCAATGACTGAAAGAGATAAATTATTACGTGGTGAAGTGTACAACAGCCGCGATCCAGAGCTAATTGGTCTTTATCACCGTGCCAGAGCACTCACCAAGCAGCTTGGTGCGCTGGATTCACATCAAACCGATGAGAAAGCGCGTTTGCTGCGTGAGTTGTTCGCTGGTTGGGGCGACGAAAGCTGGATCGAAACGCCTTTCTGGTGTGACTATGGGCAGCATATTACCATCGGTAGAAATTGCTTTATCAACGTCAATGCGGTGTTTCTCGACTGCAATACCATCACCATCGGTGACAACACGCTGATCGGCCCCAATGTACAAATCTACACGCCAAGCCATCCGTTAAAAGCCAGCGAGCGTTTTACTGGCAACCCTGATTTCCCATTCTATACCTCGGCGCAGCCGGTGGTGATTGGCAGTAACGTGTGGATTGGCGGCAATGTGGTGATCTTGCCCGGCGTCACCATTGGTGATGACACCACTATCGGTGCAGGCAGTGTGGTGACCAGCGATATTCCCGCCAATGTGCTGGCGTTAGGACAGCCGTGTAAGGTGATCCGCAAGCTGGAATAATGTGCCAACTTGCGGTGTTTTTAAGACTCAGGATGACTCTCGATAGCGGCGGCCAAGTCGCGGTATTCTTCACAGTCGGTACCGCAAAGGGTTTTAATCACCGCAAGTTGTTCTTTGGCTAACTCTGGTTGGCCTTTGATCATATAAGCTTCCCCCAAATACTCTCGAACTTTCAGGTAGTTTGGATCGAGCTTCACTGATTGTAAGTAATAGCCGATGCCTTCGTCGGTGTGACCAAGCTTACGCGTCGCGTAGCCACGATAGTTGAGTGCGACGGCAGTATTGGGATCTTTCAGCGTGTTCAATACGTCGAGGGCTTCCTGATAACGACCACTTTTCGCCAGTGCGTAGGCGTACTCAGTACGATCGCTATCGCTGACTTTACTGCCTTTTTCCACCACACAGGTTTTGGTTTTACTGTCGTAAATCTGTCCTTTGGGGCAGGTTGGAGTGGTGGGTCCATCGGTGCTACCACCACCACCGGCAGCATAGGCGAAGCCGGAAAGCAGTAATGTGCAGACAAGAATGAGACGTTTCATAGCGGTTTTCTCGTGGGAATAACCTAGTAATTATTCGTCGCCTTTTTGTTTTTCGCCAATGTTGTCGATTGTCGTTATAATAGCCGTTTGCGGCCAACCGCCGCCCGTTGAATTTTCGATAGATCAGGTAGCCAGTAATCCAGCATGACGACAGCCAACAACTCTCCTAAATACGCCGCCAATCGTTTCTCCATCGCCCCTATGCTCGATTGGACCGATCGTCATTGCCGTTATTTCCATCGCTTGTTGACCAAGGAAACGCTGCTGTACACCGAGATGGTGACAACCGGTGCGATTATCCACGGTAAAGGTGACTATCTGGCGTATAGCGAAGAAGAGCATCCGGTGGCGTTGCAACTGGGTGGCAGCGATCCTGTGGCGTTGGCGCACTGCGCTAAATTGGCGGAACAACGTGGTTATGATGAGATTAACCTCAACGTAGGTTGCCCGTCCGATCGCGTGCAAAACGGTATGTTTGGCGCTTGTTTGATGGGACAGGCCGCACTGGTGGCTGATTGTATCAAAGCCATGCGCGATGTGGTTTCAATTCCGGTGACGGTGAAAACCCGTATCGGTATTGACGATCAGGATAGCTACGAGTTCCTGTGTGATTTTGTCGAAACCGTTGCTGGGCGTGGTGAATGCGATATGTTCACCATCCACGCACGTAAAGCTTGGCTTTCAGGTCTTAGCCCGAAAGAGAACCGTGAGGTTCCACCACTGGATTATCCGCGTGTTTATCAATTGAAACGTGACTTCCCCGCGTTGACCATTGCGATCAATGGCGGTGTGAAAACGTTAGAAGAAGCGCAACAGCATCTACAGCATTTGGATGGTGTAATGATGGGGCGCGAAGCCTATCAAAACCCTGGCATTTTGGCGCAGGTAGATACTCAATTGTTTGGTGCGCAGACCGAAGTGATGGATAGCGTGGCGGCGATCGAAGAGCTCTATCCGTATATCGAACGTGAACTGTCGAACGGTACTTATTTGGGGCACATCACCCGTCATATTCTTGGACTGTTCCAAGGTGTTCCGGGCGCGCGCCAGTGGCGTCGTCACCTGAGCGAGAATGCGCATAAGCCGGGAGCGGGTGTGCAAGTGGTGGAAGATGCGTTGAATCTAGTGCGCCAACCGCGTACTGAAATGGTGTAATTGACTACTCTCTCAGCTAAAAGTTGGTTTTTTTGACTAAGTGCATTGAGTGGTTCAATGCACGAATTAATAAATATCAATCAGTTATGATTCCCATCACCTTGGCACGCTTCTTGTAATACTCCCGTAGATACCTTGTTTTAGGCGGGAGTAACCCATCATGTTAGAAATCTTCTTCTTTATTGGCTTTGTGGTAATGCTGATGGTGACTGGTGTGTCGCTGTTGGGAGTGATTGCAGCTTTATTCGCAGCTGCGGCGTTTATGCTGCTTGGTGGGGTATTTGCCATGATGATTAAGCTGTTGCCATGGCTGATTTTAGCGGTGGTCTGCGTGTGGATTTACCGCGCGATGCAGAAGCCACAAATACGGCGCTATTGATTTTTTGTCGATTAATCAGTCAGTAAGTGTAAAAGCATATCAATGATATGACTGCGAATGCGGCAGAGATCACAGCTTGGCATTTTAAATATCGTAAGCGTTTTGTTTATCAGGCCGAGCTTGATAGGATGCTCGGCGAAACAGTTTCATCATCACCAGAGATAACCTAATAATAGTGTTGCTTAAGCAACCCCCATCTCTGGCGGATTAGCTCTACCCCTACAAAAAAAGCAGTAGCAGAGTGGTTCCCTAGTGGAGTAAAACGGCCGGTCAGTTAAGTCACTGACCGGCCGTTTTATTATTCCGCATTACTCAAATCGGCGGTGTTTCTGTTTCAAACGACGCTAACTCTTACTTCTTCTTAGCGCGTTCGAAGGATTCGATGATTTCTTTTTTAGCCGCGGCAGCGTCTTCCCAACCATCTACTTTTACCCACTTGCCTTTTTCCAAATCTTTGTAGTGCTCAAAGAAATGAGTGATCTGGGCTTTCAGCAGGTCTGGCAGGTCGTTTACATCTTTGATGTGTTCGTACTCTTTGCTCAGTTTGCTGTGCGGTACTGCAACCAGTTTCGCATCTTCACCCGCTTCGTCGGTCATCTTCAGAACACCAACCGGACGGCAACGGATCACAGAACCTGGTTGCAGTGGGTATGGAGTTGGGACCAACACGTCTACCGGATCGCCATCCAGAGACAGGGTGTGGTTGATGTAACCGTAGTTGCACGGATAGAACATCGCGGTAGACATGAAACGGTCAACGAACAGTGCGCCGGTGTCTTTGTCGATTTCGTATTTGATTGGGTCGGCGTTAGCCGGGATTTCGATAACTACGTAGATGTCTTCTGGCAGGTCTTTGCCAGCGGGGACGTTAAGCAAGCTCATGTCGGTTTCCTTTAATCAAACCAGAAATGGAGTGGCGGCTATTATAACGGACTCTGTTGCGATTTCCTGCCATTTTCATCACCCGTTGCTCGCTGTTCCCTGAAGCGGTTGATTTCCAGATTAATCACCGACGTGGCTCCGGTTAAGGAACCACGTGTGGGTGCTGAGTTCTAGTATTGCGTTTCAAAAGAGGCTTCGGTAATGCCATTCGGCAACGCGAGAGCACCGGGAGTAGTATTACTGACCACTATCTTACTATCGACTGTGAAGCTTATGGGTTCAACCCCAGAGACGTCTGAAGACGTTGTGATGTAGGCTTTGTAGACACCCGGTTCAATGATCCACTGATTATTATTAGCGTCGAAACTGGCTAACCATTGGGATGGAACTTTGAATGTGAGTTTTTCTGAACTTCCGGCAGAGAGCATTTGTGTTTTTGCGAAGGCTTTGAGTTCAATTGCTGGTTTTACTAACTCACCGTGGGGAGCCGCAATATAAACTTGGCCAATCTCTTTGCCTGCAACGTTGCCATTGTTAACGACGGTAGTGGCAAAACTTAAGATCCCGCCGTTCTTGTTGAGTTCGTTAGAGGAAAGTACCGAGTTTTTTAAATCGAACGTGGTGTAAGACAATCCATAACCAAAAGGATAACTGACTTCTTTGTTAAACGTGGTGTAGTAGCGGTATCCCACATAAATCCCTTCATTGTAGTAATTGGTGTCTACCATCCCATCGCCATCGGTATCTACACCTGGGAAACCGACAGATGAGGGCACATCGGTATAATTGATTGGGAAAGATTGCGCCAGTTTTCCACTAGGGTTAACCACCCCTGAGAGGATCTCGGCAATGGCGTTCCCGGCTTCTTGCCCCGGCATGTAAGCCAGTAAGATGGCATCAACTTTATCTTTCCATGAGTGCGTTTCTATAACGCTACCAATATTGAGAACGACAATGACTTTTTTGTCTAATTCATGAAAAGCTGCTGAAACATTATCGATCAGCGCAACTTCTATTTCAGATAATAAAAAGTCACCGGCTTCATTTTTATGATCCTCTCCTTGCTGTGAGTTTCTTCCTAAACTGATTACCGCGACATCATTTTGGGCTGCGTACTCTTTAATTTCAGCGAGAGAGATATCAGGCTCAGGGCAACTGACGATGCTGGAAATACCACCAAAATCACTGATAGTCTTGTTGTTTGCAAAAAATGACTGGTAGGTATTCTTTAAATTGGCATCAACGGTGAATTTATTTGCCAACCCATCGATAATATTAACGATATAGGCTGTGTTAACATCTCCACTTCCCGCCCCCCCTTTTAGCGTATTAACCTGAGTGATACCAAAAGAGGCTATTTTGCTGGTGTTTTCTAAAGGTAAAGTTGAGCCACTATTTTTCAGCAGAATCATCCCTTCTGTCGCTGCTTGTTTAGACAATAAAGCATGGGCTGCCAAATCTGGGGCATTACTGGGTGTATACCCGGTATTTGAAGGTATTTTAAGCACTTGGGTGACAATACGAACTGCGCTGGTCTTTATTACTTCTGAACTTAATTCGCCATCATCGTAGGCTTTTTTTAAACCTGTTAACGCATCGCCATATCCATACGGCAAAGCCGGGCCACCGGGTTCGATAAGATCATTACCAGATTTGATCATATCTGCGTAATGGCCATCACCAGACCACCAATCGCTCATAACAAATCCTTCAAATCCCCATTCATTACGTAATACGGTGGTGTTTAAGTCTTTCCATTGGCCGGTATAGACACCATTGACTTTGTTCATGGCGGTCATAACTGCCCATGGTTTTGCATATTCTTCTGCATACTGGAAACCACGTAGATAGATCTCGCGTAGTGCTCTGGGGGAAATAATATTATCGATAAAAGAGCGTGAGGTTTCGGAGTTGTTGGCGATAAAGTGTTTGATAGTTGTGCCAACACCTTGCGATTGCCCCCCCGAGACTTCGGCCGCTGCCATGACGCCAGACACTAATGGATCTTCCGAGAAATACTCAAAGTTACGACCATTTAACGGATCTCTTTGTATATTCATACCGGGGGCCAGCCAGACATCCAGTCCATATTCTTTGACTTCATTGCCGATGGCGGCAGCAACCTGTTTAGCTAAATCAGGGTCCCAAGTGGATGCCAATAAAGTGCCTACAGGGAAAGCCGTGCCATAGAATGTGCCTGACTCTCCCTCTCTATTTGGGGTTATCCGCACACCTGCGGGACCATCGGCTAATTTGCTGGCCGCGATATCAATACCAGAGGCTTCGTTATAAACCCCGTTGATATATCCAACGGTACCGGGCACATCACTTTTCAGATTATGTAATGCTTCTTTATTGGGGCCGAAGGCTCCATTGGCAAAAACATAGCCAGGCCCGACTAACATATTCATCCTTTCTTCGAGAGTCATTTTAGCAACCAGATTTTCGGCCAGGATTTTGTAATAGGCATCATCCTTAACGTTCTCATTGCTTGACGTGTTGCTATCGTTACAGGCGCTCAAACTCCCTGTCAGTATCATTGCGATGGCAACTGCCATCATGTGCCGATGGCTAGTCTTCCTTTGATAAATCATATTGATGTCCTTAAGATGAGAGTTAACAAGGGTATAAATAGGAAGAGCGTAACATGCTGTACAGATGAACTTTTTGCATTCTGGAGATGAAAATGTGCATTTCGTAGTAGGTAACGAAAATTACACTGCGCATCACATTTTTACGTTATGTTACGTGAGGTTTTTTGCAACATCTCAATAATGACCTGATGTCTTTAAATATTTAAGGTATGTATCGAGCCGTCAATGAAAAAGAATGTCTCTAATGTCATCATGCAATTAACCTTTAACTTTCTGAATCATGAGGGGGTTGATGTCTCGACGTTAAAATCTCGATGCAATATAAGTCAATACGAGATTGATAAAAGTGGAGGGCGCATATCGGGGCAACAACATATTCGTTTCTTACGAGAAACATCTGAATTTGGTGTATTATGGCGGGAGCGATTCCTTTCTACCGAGTTTAATGGGCGGCTTATTGCAGATACATATACATTATTCCCGGATTTAATCGGCTATTGCCTAAATCAAAAAAATGCTAAATCAGTTATTTTAAATTATATAAAAAATAGAATTATCATTGGCAACTGCGATACGTTTACTATTATTGAAAATGATAGTGAAATTGAAGTGAGGTATAAAGATGATGTTGTGTTCCACAATAGTGACTCCGCAATAGGCAATTTTATGATTATTACGGAGTTAGTCAAACTTTATGATCCCAGCGCTCCATTGTCGGTTGGTTTTGTTCAGCAGAGGCATAGTCAAAGGGAGGTTAGTCAGATAAATGATTATTTTAACTGTAAATGTCATTTTGGCTGTGATTTTAATTTTATTTCGTTCGGTATTAAAAGTATTTCACACCCTTTTGAGCAATATAATGCCACTCTAAATGAAAATCAAAGAGTACATATTGAAACTATTACCACTAGCCTTAATAAAAAAGAGGTATTGTCATCTATTATTTTGGATATGCTTGAAGATGTGATCGAGGATGACGTCGTAGATAATGAAAATGGATTTATGAATTATATTTGTACTTTGATCGGGATGAGTCGCTGGACGCTAAATGGACGCCTTCAGCAAGAAGGAACGAACTTTACCCAACTAGTCAAAGAAATGAGACTTAAAAAGTCCTGTGAATGGTTATCAGAGACAACTATGAGTATTCAGTATATTGGGGATAAGTTGTGTTTTTCTTCTGGTTCTGTTTTTTCGCGGTTTTTTACCGCCAATATGGGCGTCACACCATTACATTTTCGCAAAAGATTCAAACGGCCATAACCCACGCGATCAATTTTCAACTGGATCAAAAAACGGCGGCTAAGTTAAGTAGCCGCCGTTTGTGTTGCCAATCAACCATTATTCATCTGGGTTTTCAGCAATAAAACGTTCTGCATCTTCCACCATCGAATGGGTACCGACGAAGAATGGGGCGCGTTGGTGCAATTTGGTTGGCACGATATCCAGAATCCGGTTTTTACCGTCGCTGGCCTTGCCACCAGCTTGCTCTGCCAAAAACGCCATCGGGTTGCATTCATACAGTAAACGCAGCTTACCTTGTGGGTGGCTAGCGGTGCTTGGATAAATGTAAATACCGCCTTTGAGCAGGTTACGGTGGAAGTCAGCAACCAGTGAACCGATATAACGCGAGGTATAAGGGCGTTGGGTCGCTTCATCTTGTTCTTGGCAATACTTGATGTATTTCTTCACCCCGCGTGGGAACTTGATGTAGTTACCTTCGTTGATGGAATACATGTTGCCGCGAGCAGGGAAGCGAACCGCTTCGTGAGATAAGCAGAATACACCCAGCGAAGGATCGTAGGTAAAGGCATGCACGCCAACGCCAGTGGTGTACACCAGCATGGTGGATGAGCCGTAAACCACGTAACCTGCAGCGACCTGAGCGCTACCCGGTTGCAGGAAATCCTCTTCAGTAACTGGAGTACCCATTGGGGTAATGCGGCGGTAAATAGAGAAAATGGTACCGACTGAGACGTTAACATCAATGTTGGAAGAGCCGTCTAGAGGATCCATCAATACAACATATTTACCATTTTCAGCACGTTCGCCATCGAAAATCACGATCTCATCTTCTTCCTCAGAAGCGATACCCGCAACTTCACCACGCGCTTTCAATGCCGCTTTCAACTTTTCATTGGCGTACAAGTCCAGTTTCATCTGAACTTCGCCTTGAACGTTGGAAACTCCGCTGGCACCCAGAATATCTACCAGACCGGCTTTGTTGATATCACGATGGATGATTTTGGCGCCGAGCTTAATGGCAGAAAGTAATGCGGTGAGTTCGCCAGTGGCGTGAGGAAAGTCGTGTTGTTTCTCGACGATAAATTCGCCTAGCGTTTTCATGACACTATCCCTAAATATCCCTAAATCTACGGATGGGTAGCGGTTTGTTAACAAACCGCCAACGTTTTCGCGAGCAGTGTAGCCCAAAGTATCGCGTTATTCATAGGCAAATCCGTTTCTTCTGGACGATTCTGAGGGTTAGAATAAGCGCAATTTGACGTGACTATATGAGAAACCTATGCGCATTCACATTCTTGGGGTCTGTGGCACCTTTATGGGCGGGCTGGCAATGCTGGCACGCTCGCTTGGACATGAGGTCACCGGTTCAGACGTTAATGTCTATCCACCGATGAGCACACTGCTGGAGAACCAAGGGATCGACCTTATTCAGGGCTATGACCCGGCTCAACTGGAGCCACAGCCGGATCTGGTGATCATCGGCAACGCCATGACGCGCGGCAATCCGTGTGTGGAAGCGGTGCTGGAACGAGGCATTCCGTATGTGTCTGGCCCACAGTGGTTGCATGACTATGTCCTGCGCGATCGCTGGGTGCTGGCGGTTGCCGGTACGCACGGCAAAACCACTACGGCTGGTATGGCGACTTGGATTTTGGAAGCCTGCGGTTATCAGCCGGGCTTCGTGATTGGCGGCGTGCCGGGGAACTTTGACGTTTCTGCCCGTTTGGGTGACAGCCCGTTCTTTGTTATTGAAGCTGATGAGTACGATTGTGCATTCTTCGACAAACGTTCCAAGTTCGTACATTACTGCCCACGGACGCTGATCCTCAACAATTTAGAATTCGATCACGCCGATATTTTTGACGATCTGAAAGCAATCCAAAAACAGTTCCATCACTTGGTTCGTTTGGTGCCGGGTAAAGGCAAAATTATCCTGCCAGATAATGACGCCAATCTGAAACACGTGATGGGGATGGGGTGCTGGAGTGAGCAGGAACTGGTGGGCGAAGAAGGTGTTTGGCGCGCGCAAAAACTGACGCCAGATGCCAGTCATTATGAAGTGTTCCTTGGCGGTGAAAAAGTTGGCGAAGTGAACTGGGCGCTGGTAGGTGAACACAATATGCATAACGGTTTGATGGCGATTGCCGCGACCCGTCATGTTGGCGTACAGCCTGCGGACGCTTGCCGTGCACTGGGTGACTTTATCAACGCCCGTCGTCGTTTGGAATTACGCGGTGAAGCCAACGGCGTGACGGTTTATGACGATTTTGCCCACCATCCAACGGCAATTTTAGCCACTTTGGCAGCGCTGCGCGGCAAGGTTGGTGGTACGGCGCGTATTCTGGCGGTGCTGGAGCCGCGTTCCAATACCATGAAAATGGGCATCAGCAAAAACGATCTGGCACCTTCTCTGGGGCGCGCCGATGAGGTATTCCTGTTCCAACCACATCATATTCCGTGGCAAGTCGCGGAAGTGGCAGAAGCCTGCGTGCAACCCGCGCATTGGAGCGCCGATCTCGAGACTTTGGTTGAGATGATCGTCAAAACCGCCCAGCCGGGTGACCATATTTTGGTCATGAGCAACGGTGGTTTTGGTGGTATTCATGACAAGTTGCTGAAGGCGTTGGCGGATAAAGCCGAACCGGAAGAAAGCTATTAAGCGCGGATAAAATCCCCTCCCAGATTGCAGACTAAGTCCCGACTTTCAACGTTGGGACTTTTTTACGTCTGAATCTCAAACTGTGATCGCTATCGGCATCACCTGCTGAATTTTGCCAGTTTTACGTCCCTCGCGGCATTCCCTTGAAGGTTAACCTGTTGCTCACTCTTTAGACTCGATGGCATTGGGGGTCTGTGTTGTCACCCCTGTCACTCGATAATAATGAGGAAAAAAGCATGAGTAATGCAATTACCATGGGGATACTTTGGCACTTGATTGGTGCTGCCAGTGCAGCCTGTTTCTACGCCCCATTCAAGAAGGTTCAGCATTGGTCGTGGGAAACCATGTGGTCGGTAGGTGGGATCGTTTCTTGGCTGATTCTGCCGTGGGCGGTCAGCACCATTTTACTGCCTAATTTCTGGGCCTATTACGGTTCTTTTAGTTTTTCCACCTTGTTGCCCGTGTTTCTGTTTGGCGCCATGTGGGGCATTGGTAACATCAACTATGGTCTGACTATGCGCTATCTCGGCATGTCGATGGGGATTGGGATCGCCATCGGGATCACCTTGATTGTGGGTACGCTAATGACGCCTATTCTCAACGGCAAATTTGATGTGCTGATTGGTACCGCGGGTGGCCGTATGACGTTGTTAGGCGTACTAGTGGCGGTGGTTGGTGTAGCGATTGTCACTCGCGCGGGTCAGCTAAAAGAGCGTCAAATGGGGATTAAAGCCGAGGAGTTCAACCTGAAAAAAGGGCTGATATTGGCGGTGATGTGCGGCATTTTCTCGGCAGGGATGTCTTTTGCCATGGACGCGGCCAAACCGATGCACGAAGCGGCGGTGAGCCTCGGCATTGATCCGTTGTATATCGCGTTGCCGAGTTACGTGGTGATCATGGGCGGTGGTGCGTTGATTAATCTTGGTTTTTGTTTTATTCGTCTTGCCAAAGTGAAAAACCTGTCAGTAAAAGCAGATTTCTCACTGGCAAAACCACTGATTATTACTAATGTGCTGTTATCTGCCCTTGGTGGTTTGATGTGGTATCTGCAATTTTTCTTCTACGCTTGGGGACACGCCAAAATCCCTGCGCAGTATGATTACGTGAGCTGGATGCTACACATGAGCTTCTATGTTCTGTGCGGTGGGATAGTCGGTTTGGTCCTGCAAGAGTGGAAGTCTGCGGGTCGTCGTCCGGTTCGCGTGTTGAGCTTAGGATGCGGGGTGATTATTCTGGCTGCCAATATCGTCGGCTTAGGGATGGCGAGTTGATTGCGAGGTGATAGTAAAACGTTGACGCCACAACCGTGGCGTCATGCCCGTTTCTTTAGTGAATACCACCGAAAAGTAGTTACTGTCCTCGAAGCCGCATTGGGCGGCTATATCGCTAATCAGCAATTCACTGCGCCGCAGCAAATATTGCGCCTGACAGATACGCAACTGGCGCAAATACTGGCCGATGGTCATGCCACTTTGCTGGCGGAAAAGTTGACGTAACTGGCGTTCTCCCACTTGGTGTTGATGGCAAAAATCAGGTAAGTCGAACGGGACTTTCAGGCTGTTGACCAACGCGGCGATCAAAAGATCCAGCTTTTCCCCTTCTCCCAAACAGACGGCATCCCGTGCCTGATAGCGATGGCGATGCAGATTGATCGCCAACTGCAAAAACAGACTTTCCGATAAGCAACGGGACAAAGCATCTTGCTTCGGGCTTTCATGCTCAAGCTGCCCAATAATTTGCCGTGCCTGCGCCATACCTTGGCTGCTCAAACGCCAATGGGGATCGTTGTCAGGTGTTGATGAATTACGTATTGGTGATGGGGAGTGTAGTAAATACCGCCAGTCGACGTTGAGTTGCAATCGCTCTGGGCAATAAATGATGTTATGCAGCACCAGATCGTTAACCGACTCGTAGCTATGGCGATCTTCTGCACGGATATAAAACAGATCGCCGCAGGTAATTCGGTACGGTCGATCGTTCAGCACATGCAATCCGTTGCCGCGCCATACCAGCACCAACTCGCAAAAATCGTGAGTATGCTCAGCAAAGACGTTTTGTGGATAGCGATCTGCCACCGCCACCGATTGGGTGACAGAGGCAAAAAAATCGGCTTTTCTAAGAATCAGTTGCTCCGACACTGCACCACTCCACGATTAACTGAGCGAAAATTATCGACTTTTCGGGCGAAAAAAACGGTGATTGTGTTCGCGTTACGACAGCCAGGTGTCAAGCCCCTGCCGAATGGCGCGCGGAGAATAATTGAATTCTCGTTTGAACAGCGTAGAGAAGTGGTTGCTGTCACCGAATCCGCATTGGTAGGCGATATCCGTGACGCTTTCTTCGCTGTGGCGTAGTAAGTGACGTGCCCGGATTAGCCGCAGGCGATTCAGGTAACGTTGAGGTGTTAAACCGGTTTGCTGTTTTAACTGTCGATGTAGTGTACGCAGTGAAAGGGTAAATTTATCAGCCAGTTGCTCCCAACAAATCTCCTCGGCAAAGTGCTCTTCTAGCCACTCCATCAGTTGATTCAATCTGCCGCCCACATTCTCGATATCCTCGGCCAAGCTGGCTTGGCGTAATAACACCAACAACTGCATAAAAAGAATTTCTCGATTTGCGGTGGTGTGGGTGTCAGCTTCTGTCCCAATCATTTCAAACCGTTCTATTAACTGTTTGACCTGATGCAAACCTTCCTGACTCATACGCCCGTGGGAAGAATAGTTGCCGTCTTGCTCTTGCGGTAACAGCTTGTCTAGCCCCGACAAGAAACTGAAAGCATCCGGCGCACGATACAGCACGTTAGTCAGACAGAGGTTTTCTGTGTGCTCAAACAGGTGGTGATCGTGATCGCGAACAAAGCAAATAGAGCCGCGGCTTAACGTGTAGGGCTGATCGTTGAAAACATGGGTACCGATACCCTGTTCAACAATAATAATTTCGTAAAAATCATGATGATGCTCAGGGAAATTCGATTGCGGTTGACGAGGTTCAATCGTGACCGACGTCTGTGCTGAAGGGAAAAAATCAACGCCATGTAATGTCGCCATCATCGCCTCCATCCATCAATTAAGGTGACTCGATAGTAGATAATGATTCTTAAAACCACCTTTAATTTTCGACAACAAACGGTACAAAACCTGTTCGATTTTTAAGATGCGTGAGGAATTAATCGGATTATGAGGGCGAGCTCACAATGTATCGCCCGGGGCTTTCAACCGAGGGTTAATGGGAAATTGTGAACCACCTCACATTCATCTTTGCCTGTTTGCCAGAGCCCTCTGGCGCTTGTCAGTAACGTGAAGGTGGAAGAGGTGGTAAATTTTTAAACTGATGGGCATTGATTCCAATAAGGACACCCATCATGACTCTTCGCCATAGTGTTGCTGTTGACCTAGGCGCATCCAGCGGTCGCGTGATGTTGGCACGTTACGATAGCGCCGATCAGCGCCTGACATTACGGGAAATCCACCGTTTTACCAATTACCTGAAACGCGTTGATGGTCACGATACCTGGGACGTAGATGTTCTGGAGCAAGAAATCCGCTTTGGACTGCAAAAAGTCTGCGATGAAGGCGAGCGTATCGACAGCATCGGCATTGATACTTGGGGTGTGGATTATGTGCTGATCGACCAACAGGGGCATCGTGTTGGTCTACCGATTTCTTATCGTGATAGTCGTACCGAAGGCGTGATGGCGCGTGCTTGCAAAGATATGGGCCGTGATGACATCTATCGTCGCAGCGGTATCCAGTTTCTCCCCTTCAACACCCTTTATCAGTTCCGTGCGTTGGTAGAACAACAACCCGAGTTGCAGGATAAGGTCGTTCACGCGTTACTTATCCCTGACTATCTCTATTTCCGCTTAACTGGCGCGTTGAATTGGGAATACACCAACGCCACTACCACCCAAATGGTGAATATCAGTACTGATAGTTGGGATGAACGCCTGCTGGATTGGGCCGGTATTCCTGCGAGTTGGCTTGGTACGCCAACTCATCCTGGCAATGTGATTGGCGAATGGATCTGCCGCGAAGGCAACCGAATTCCGGTGGTCAGCGTGGCAACGCACGATACCGCCAGCGCGGTCATTGCTGCACCGCTGATGGATAAAGATTCCGCTTATCTCTCTTCTGGCACTTGGTCGTTGATGGGCTTTGAAAGCAAAAAACCTTACACCTGCGATGCGGCGTTGGCTGCCAATATCACTAATGAAGGTGGTGCCGAAGGGCGTTACCGGGTGCTGAAAAACATCATGGGATTGTGGCTACTCCAGCGAGTCACCAAGGAGCTGGCTGTTAGCGATCTGGTGGATCTTATTATCCGCGCCCAAGCGATCTCCGCCTGCCGCTTTGTGATTAACCCGAATGACGATCGTTTTATTAACCCGGAAAGCATGAGCCGCGAGATCCAGAGCGCCTGTCGCGAACATCACCAACCGGTGCCGACAAGCGATGCTGAACTGGCGCGTTGCATCTTTGACAGTCTGGCGCTGCTGTACGCCGATGTATTACGCGAATTGGCAACTCTGCGTGGCCATGCTTTTAGCAGCCTGCATATTGTCGGCGGCGGTAGTCAAAACCATTTCCTAAATCAACTTTGTGCCGACGCCTGTGGCGTACCCGTGATCGCCGGACCTATCGAAGCCTCCACGCTCGGTAACATCGGTTGCCAGTTGATGGCGCTGGACGATATTCCCGATGTCGATGCTTTTCGCGCCGTGGTGCGCCAGAACAGCGAACTGACTCAATTTACTCCAAATTCAAAGAGCGAAATTGCCTGCTTTGTCGCGCAATTTCAGCAAAACCGTCAAACACGTAAGGAGCTTTGCGCATGACTACTCAAATTGAACAAGCCTGGGATCTGGCGAAACAACGTTTTGCTGCGGTCGGTGTTGATGCCGAAGAAGCGTTGCGCCAGCTCGATCGCTTGCCAGTCTCGATGCATTGTTGGCAAGGGGACGATGTGGCTGGGTTTGAAAACCCAGAAGGGGCTTTGAGTGGAGGGATTCAGGCCACGGGTAATTATCCGGGTAAAGCGCGCAATGCCACCGAGTTGCGCTCCGATCTGGATCAAGCGTTAAGCCTGATCCCTGGCCCGAAACGCCTTAATTTGCACGCGATTTACCTTGAATCCGAAACGCCCGTTGCGCGTGATCAAATCAAACCAGAACACTTCAAAAACTGGGTGGAGTGGGCAAAAGCGCGTGGTATGGGGTTGGACTTTAACCCATCTTGCTTCTCGCATCCGCTTAGTGCTGATGGCTTCACGTTGTCTCACGCGAATGACGAGATTCGTCAGTTTTGGATCGACCATTGCAAAGCCAGCCGTAAAGTTTCGGCGTACTTCGGCGAGCAGCTGGGTACTCCGTCGGTGATGAACATCTGGATCCCGGACGGCATGAAAGATATTACCGTCGATCGTTTGGCTCCGCGTCAGCGTTTGTTGGAAGCGCTGGATGATGTCATCTCAGAGCAACTCAACCCGGCGCACCATATCGATGCGGTGGAAAGCAAGTTGTTTGGCATAGGAGCGGAAAGTTACACCGTCGGTTCCAACGAGTTTTATTTCGGTTACGCCACCAGTCGTCAAACCGCGTTGTGTCTAGATGCGGGCCATTTCCACCCAACTGAAGTGATCTCCGACAAAATCTCTAGTGCCATGTTGTATGTACCACGCCTATTGCTTCACGTTAGCCGCCCAGTGCGTTGGGACAGCGATCATGTTGTGTTACTGGACGATGAAACCCAAGCCATTGCCAGTGAAATCATTCGCCATAACCTGTTTGATCGTGTGCACATTGGCCTCGATTTCTTTGATGCTTCCATCAACCGTATCGGTGCCTGGGTTATCGGTACTCGCAATATGAAAAAAGCGTTACTGCGCGCGCTGTTAGAACCGACTGACCAATTACGTCAACTTGAGCGTGAAGGCGATTACACCGCACGTTTGGCGTTACTCGAGGAACAAAAATGTCTGCCGTGGCAGGCGGTTTGGGAAATGTACTGCCAACGTCACGATACTCCGGCGGATGCCTCTTGGCTCACCACTGTCCGTCACTATGAACAACAAGTTTTAACCCAACGTTAAGGAGCACACATGCAACGTATTTTTTCTTCATGGTTTATTCAGGGCATGGTGAAAGCCACTGGCGACATGTGGCTGAAAGGTTGGGATGAACGTAACGGTGGCAATATCAGTCTGCGGGTGGATGCTGCTGATGTAGAACCGTATCGCGATGAGTTCTATAAAGCACCGCGCTGCGTGGAACTGACTCAACCGGCAACAGAGCTGGCGGGTTGTTGGTTCCTGGTGACGGGTTCCGGTAAGTTTTTCCGTAACGTGCAAATCGATCCGGTAGATAACTTGGTGCTGCTACAAATTACCGATGATGGCATGGCTTACCACATCCATTGGGGATTGGTGAATGGCGGCTTGCCGACATCTGAATTGGCAGCTCACTTCCAGTCGCACGTGGTACGCAAACAGGTTTCCAATGGCCAAGACCGCGTCATCATGCATTGCCACGCCACTAACTTGATCGCGCTGAGTTATGTGTTACCGCTGGATAACGCTAGCTTTACTCGCAAACTGTGGGAAGGCAGCACCGAGTGTTTAGTGGTATTCCCAAACGGCATTGGCATCGTGCCATGGATGGTGCCAGGCACCGATGGTATCGGCTCCGCCACCGCCGAACAGATGCGCTCCCACAGTTTGGTGCTATGGCCGCATCACGGCATTTTCGGTACCGGACCGACGTTGGACGACGCTTTTGGTTTGATCGACACCGCCGAGAAATCCTCAGAAATTCTGGTGAAGGTTTACTCGATGGGCGGTATGAAACAGACCATTACGAGTGTGGAACTGGTTGCCCTTGGTGAGCGTTTTGGTGTTACGCCAATGTCAGCAGCTCTGAAAGATTGAGGGAAGTATCATGATCCGCAAAGCCTTTGTCATGCAGGTAAACCCTGATGCCCATGAAGAGTATCAACGCCGTCATACGCCGATTTGGCCAGAACTGGAAACGATTCTTAAGCAGCACGGTGCTCATCATTACGCTATTTATCTCGATGCAGAACGTCATTTGCTTTTTGCCACGCTAGAAATTGAATCGGAAGCTTGCTGGAACGCAGTGGCGCAGACCGAAGTATGCCAACGCTGGTGGAAGTATATGCAAGAGATTATGCCGAGCAACGCTGACAACAGCCCGGTGAGTCAGGAGTTGAAATCGGTGTTTTATCTCGCGTAGTGGAGCTCTCTCCGTGTATGGACTCGTATTTTTGAGTCAAAAAAGCCCTCATAAATGAGGGCAAGGGGTTCGTCGGATAGGACGAATATATTTGGGGATGCACTTTGCTAGTGAACTCGGCAGTGGCAGTGACGAGGGTAATCAGTTCAGCAAATGTGTAATCCCTTATTTTATTTGTAGATTTCAGCAGTTGCGTGGAAGTTACCTTCGTTACGCGCTTCAATGACTCGATATGCGGTCGCGCCTTTGGCGTCTGCTTTGGCAGATAGTGCAGCACGGATATCAGAAGGCGCTGCGGCAACACCACTTACGGTAATAGTCCCGACAGGCTGCAGCTGAGCGGCTTGGGATGCATCGATGGATTGTGCTGCAAATGCACCAAAGGAAAGCATAGATAAGATGCTCAGGGTTGCGATAGTAGTTTTAGTTTTCATAATTTCACCTCATCGTATTCTTTTATAAGTTTTCGTCAACTGTGATTCACGTCACGAAAATGAGTATATGCCTAGTAACGTAAAAAATTAATAGCTAGCTAACAATTTCTAGTGAAACTTTGTTATGAAATTAGCTATCGTTTATAACCACAGAGAATAAAAAACGCTCGCAAAATGATCTTTTGATGATAAATATCAATAACTTCAATCCAATGAGTGTCTTTGACTAAAAGTGCGAAAGATATCAGCATTGATCACTGCCTACATAGAAATGACATGAAAATATGCTGCCATGGGGGGGAAAGGCAGTGATAAAGCGCAGAGAAAATAAAAGAGGCGAACAAAACGTGGCCGTGACCACGCTTTGTTAATAGAGGTTATTACAGTTCTTGCTCGAACAAGGAAAGAATCGCTTCGTACAGCTGACGCGCAGTAAAGGTATTGGCTGGCGTCACAAAAATAGTATCGTCACCGGCGATGGTGCCGAGAATACCTTCAGATTTACCCAGTGAGTCCAACAGACGGGCAATCAGCTGCGCTGCGCCGGGGCTGGTGTGGATCACCACCACCGCATCATTATGATCAACGTCCAACACCAAATTCTTCAGCGGGCTGGTAGTGGTTGGGACGCCGAGTTCTGCTGGAAGGCAATACACCATTTCCATTTTGGCATTGCGTGTGCGTACTGCACCAAACTTGGTCAGCATACGCGATACTTTGGATTGGTTGATATTTTCGAAGCCTTCATCTTGCAGCGCTAAAACGATCTCGCCTTGAGAACTGAATTTTTCTTCTTTCAATAACGCTTTAAACGCCTTGATCAGATCTTCCTGTTTTGCGGGATTACGCATTTGGCACCGTGGAATGTTGACAATGGATGTCATTATTATGCATATAAATGAATTTTTATGCAAAAAAAGAAAGTCAGGCGAAAATAAAACCGCCCAGACAACAAGGAAAGGGCGCCATTTTAACAAAATCGATTCGCCATGAATATGCCTTTCCGTTAGCGGAAATAGTGGCAAGGTTAAGTGAATAAAATGTTATGAAAATGATGTTGTTCTGGTGCGGCGTAAGGGTGTAATGTAACGCCCGGTTAACTCGCTAGGTGAATAATCTCATGTTATTTATGATTAGTATGCGTTATGTCATTAATTCATAAGCCATTTAATCTAAAATAGGCACAAATCAACGAATTTATTGCGTCAGCTCGCAAACTGAATGTTAAGAGATTGTTTTTAAAGACGTAATAATTTATGGTCTGCCCCAAAGAATTCACGGCGTTTTTATATTTAAGATAATAAAGGAGTATAGGATGAAAGTTGCAGTTCTCGGTGCTGCTGGCGGTATCGGCCAGGCCCTCGCCCTTCTACTCAAAACCCAGCTTCCTTCAGGTTCTGAACTCTCTCTCTACGACATCGCCCCAGTGACTCCAGGTGTTGCCGTTGACTTAAGCCACATCCCAACCGCAGTTAAAATCAAAGGCTTCAGTGGCGAAGATGCAACTCCAGCCCTGCACGGTGCGGATGTCGTTCTGATTTCTGCTGGTGTTGCGCGTAAGCCTGGTATGGATCGTTCCGATCTGTTCAATGTGAACGCCGGTATCGTGCGTAATCTGATCGAGCAAGTGGCAAAAACCTGCCCGAAAGCTTGTATCGGCATTATCACCAACCCAGTAAATACCACCGTGGCTATCGCAGCAGAAGTGCTGAAGAAAGCTGGTGTATACGACAAAAACAAACTGTTTGGTGTGACTTTGCTGGATATCATTCGTTCCAACACCTTCGTGGCTGAGCTGAAAGGCAAACAACCGGAAGACTTGAACGTGCCAGTGATTGGTGGCCACTCAGGCGTCACTATTCTGCCATTGCTGTCTCAGATCCCTGGTGTTAGCTTCACTGAACAAGAAGTTGCCGACCTGACCAAACGTATCCAGAACGCGGGTACCGAAGTGGTAGAAGCTAAAGCTGGTGGCGGTTCTGCAACGCTGTCTATGGGACAGGCAGCCGCTCGCTTTGGTCTGTCTCTGGTACGTGCGCTACAAGGCGAAAAAGGTGTGGTGGAATGTGCTTATGTTGAAGGTGACGGCAAATATGCACGTTTCTTCGCACAGCCATTGCTGCTGGGCAAAAACGGTGTTGAAGAACGTAAAGATATCGGCACCTTGAGCGCATTTGAGAAACAATCGCTGGAAGGCATGCTGGATGTCCTGCACAAAGACATCGAGCTGGGCGAAACCTTTATCAACAAGTGATCATTTAGTCTTACTTGACTAAACACAGCCGCCGGGGCGATGTTCCGGCGGCTTTTTTGTGCCTTAAACTCATTGTTTGATACGGCTTTTACGATCCAAGAGACGGTGAGTAAAAGGATCAAAGTAGCGACTTGGCCAGATCTCCGCAGGATGAACACTCAATGCATCCGCAATCAACCATTCTCCTTTCGGCCACGGTCGTGACAAGGCATTCGCCAACGTTGAAGAACTGAGTCCTGCTTGGCGTGACACTGCTGCCAATGTCGTGCCTTTCTTGCGGAGTGCCGCGATCACATCTGCTGGATGCCAATCTGGGTTCCTTGAATTCATGTTCACATTCCTTTTTTGCTTAGAGAAAGTTCTATTAGTGGTATAACTAACAGGTTAAATTTAATCGTTCGCACAACATGAAACGCTTATTCGGAAATTAGGATACCACTAAATTTTCCAAAAAATATCCTAATGATTTCCGAAAATCATCTTTGCATAGTGAAACCCAGAGATAATGGTTATGAAAAAAGAGTGGTTTGCCGCTAAGGACTTGTTAGGCATCGCAGGATTACCTTCCTCGACACAGGGAATCAATTTGATGGCTCGACGTGAGGGTTGGGAAAGTCGCCGTCGCAAAGGTGTGCAAGGTAAAGCCCTTGAATACCATATTGATAACCTACCATTAGCCGTGCGTCATAGCCTGAGTTTGAGCATGAAAGATGAGTCTGCCGGTTATGACGTGGAACGCCCAACACCGTTCACAACATGGATTAGTTATTATGAACACATGAGCGAAACTGAACGAGAAAGGGTGATCCGTTTCTTGGCACGTGGGGGAATCAATAAGCTATTGGCGTGGATTGAAATCGAAGAGGGTGGGGCATAGATCCGCAAATGCGGATCTATTGAAATAAAATAGAAACTATTTTCTTAAAAATCGCGTTGAACCGCAAGATGCGCTAATCCTTCCAGCGCAGCACGGTATGGCGACTCCGGCAACACTTGTAATGCTGCAATGGCCTTATCCGCCTCGTCTTCAGCCCGCTGGCGAGTGTATTCCAGCGATCCACATTGCTTCATGGTTTCCAACACCTCTTCCAACAGATGACGGCCACTCCCTTGTTCAATAGCACCGCGAATCAGCATGGATTGCTCTGGCGAACCATTTTGCATGGCATGTAGCAAAGGTAACGTTGGCTTACCTTCGTTTAGGTCATCACCGGTATTTTTACCCAAGGTTGCACCGTCGGCGCTGTAATCAAGTAGATCATCGATTAACTGGAACGCGGTACCGAGATAGCGGCCATAATCTTGCAACCCTTTCTCTTCGGCTTCGGTAGCACCAGAAAGGATGGCAGAGGATTGTGCGGCAGCTTCAAATAGGCGCGCGGTCTTGCTGTAGATCACGCGCATGTAGTTTTCTTCGGTAATGTCTGGATCGCGCACGTTCATTAACTGCAACACTTCACCTTCGGCAATCACGTTGACGGCTTCAGACATCAGCGCCAACACGCGCAGAGATTCCAAGCTGGTCATCATCTGGAAAGCACGCGTATAAATGAAATCGCCAACTAGCACGCTGGCAGCATTACCAAACGCCGCATTAGCGGTGGCTTTACCACGACGCATATCGGACTCATCGACCACATCGTCATGCAACAAGGTGGCGGTATGGATGAACTCGATCAACGCGGCCACGGTAATATGTTTGTCACCCTGATAATGCAGCGTTCGAGCCGCCAATACCGCGATCATTGGCCGAATACGTTTGCCACCCCCGCTGATAATGTAGTAGCCAAGCTGGTTGATGAGCGAAACATCGGAATTCAACTGTTCGAGAATGGTTGCGTTCACGCCCGCCATATCTTGCGCGGTTAATTCAGTAATCTGTTCTAGGTTCATTGTATTTTTTTCGGCTGTGTTTCTCTTCACCGCGATGAGAACGCTGCTCACATCGGTACATGGCGATAGCATTACTTTTGATTGTACTTGAAAAACGCCTCAGATAAACGCTACACGATGAACTGTGTTTTTTTTCTTCTTTTTTCTACTTTCGACGCCATTCTGCTCTTGTCATGCGTTGGATTTTTGCGTAGAATTCGCGCCCTATTGTGAATATTTATAGCGCGCTCTGTACTAAACGGTTGAGCACGCGGAAAGCGGAGTTTTATATGTACGCAGTTTTCCAAAGTGGTGGTAAACAACACCGAGTAAGCGAAGGTCAAACCGTTCGCTTGGAAAAGCTGGACATCGCAACTGGTGAAGCGGTTGAGTTTGACCAGATTCTGATGATCGCTAATGGCGAAGATATCAAAATTGGCGTTCCTTACGTCAATGGCGGTAAGATCAAGGCTGAAGTTGTTGCCCACGGTCGCGGCGAGAAAGTTAAAATCGTTAAGTTTCGTCGTCGTAAGCACTACCGTAAGCAAGCGGGTCATCGTCAGTGGTTCACTGATGTTAAAATCACCGGCATCAGCGCTTAAGTTAGGAGAGCGGATTAATGGCACACAAAAAAGCTGGCGGCTCGACTCGTAACGGTCGTGACTCTAACGCCAAACGTCTGGGCGTAAAACGCTTTGGCGGCGAATCAGTACTGGCAGGCAGCATCATCGTTCGTCAACGTGGTACTAAGTTCCATGCTGGCACCAACGTGGGTTGCGGTAAAGACCACACTCTGTTCGCTACTGCAGACGGTAAAGTTCAGTTTGAAGTTAAAGGCCCGAACAATCGTAAATACATCAGCATCGTAGCTGAATAATTTCTCGAGCCTAGCGAAATAGATGTAAGCCCCGCAACGTATTGCGGGGCTTTTTACATTTATAGCAAGTGGAACACTAAGGTTTCATGGAAACAAAACAACAGGTTGGTACCGGCATTGCTTTGGCATTAACCACGGCAGTTTGCTGGGGTGCTTTGCCTATTGCGATGAAAGAAGTTCTGGTCGCGATGGATCCTTTCACTATCGTCTGGTATCGCTTTAGCATGGCAGCTATTGGTCTAGGTGTTATCCTAGCCGTACGTGGTAAATTACCGCCGATAAAAATGTTTCGCCAACCTCGCTGGTTGTTGCTGCTGCTGATTGCTACCGCCGGGTTGCTGGGTAACTTCTTGTTTTTCAGCTCATCATTACAATATCTTAGCCCAACGGCATCACAGGTGATTGGCCAGTTATCGCCGGTGGGGATGATGTTTGCCAGCGTGCTGGTATTAAAAGAACGGATGCGCATCACTCAGGTGATTGGTGCCGCGATGTTGATTTGTGGGCTGTTGTTATTCTTCAATACCAGCTTGATTGAGATCTTCACGCGCTTGACGGATTACACCTTAGGCGTGCTGCTCGGTGTATGTGCGGCAATGGTATGGGTGACTTACGGTGTTGCGCAGAAAGTATTATTGCGACGCTTGGCCTCACCGCAGATCTTGGTAATGTTGTACACTTTATGTGCGATTGCGTTATTCCCACTGGCGACGCCGGGGAAAATTAGCCAGCTCTCAGCTTGGCAACTGGCTTGCCTGCTGTTTTGCGGGGCTAACACGCTGATTGGTTACGGTGCGCTAGCGGAAGCTATGGCGCGCTGGCAGGCGGCACAGGTGAGCGCGTTAGTGACGCTTACGCCGCTGTTTACTCTGTTGTTCTCAGATTTATTGGCGCTGGCTTGGCCAAATATGTTCGCCGCCCTGACGCTGAACATCGTCGGTTATACTGGCGCGTTTGTGGTGGTCGCGGGCGCCATGTTTTCCGCAATTGGTCACCGTTGGTGGCCGCGACGGGCAGAACCCAACCTGGTTGTTCCTTTGAAACAGCCCGGTGAATGATTTACGGAGACGGTAAATGAAGTTTGTAGATGAAGCAGCGATCTTGGTCGTTGCAGGTGACGGCGGTAATGGTTGCGTGAGCTTCCGCCGCGAAAAATATATCCCGAATGGTGGCCCGGACGGCGGTGACGGTGGCGACGGCGGTGATGTATACCTGCTGGCAGATGAAAACCTGAACACCCTGATCGATTACCGTTTTGAGAAATCTTTCCGCGCCGAACGTGGTCAGAATGGTCAGAGCCGAGATTGTACCGGTAAGCGCGGTAAAGACATCATCATCAAAGTACCTGTGGGTACTCGAGTGAAGGATCAGGGTACTGGCGAGATCCTCGGTGATATGACTCGTCATACCCAAAAATTGATGGTTGCCAAAGGCGGCTGGCATGGTTTGGGTAACACCCGTTTCAAATCGTCGGTGAACCGTGCTCCACGTCAAAAGACACTGGGTACCAAAGGGGAAGAGCGCGACATTCTGCTGGAACTGTTGTTGTTGGCAGACGTGGGGATGTTGGGCTTACCGAACGCCGGTAAATCCACCTTTATCCGCGCAGTGTCCGCTGCTAAGCCAAAGGTTGCCGATTATCCATTTACCACGCTGGTGCCAAGCTTAGGCGTCGTGCGTATGGATCACGAAAAAAGCTTCGTGGTGGCCGATATTCCTGGTTTGATCGAAGGGGCTTCCGAAGGTGCCGGTCTGGGTATTCGCTTCCTGAAACACTTGGAACGCTGCCGCGTACTGCTGCATTTGGTCGATATTGCGCCGATCGATGAGTCTGATCCGGTAGAAAACGCCAAAGTCATCATCAACGAGTTGAATCAATACAGCGAAAATCTGGCTCAGAAGCCGCGTTGGCTGGTGTTTAACAAAGTTGACCTACTGGATGAAGAAGAAGCCGCTGAGCGTGCTAAAGCGATTGTAGAAGGTATGGGCTGGGATGGTAAGTACTACATGATCTCCGCCGCCAATCGCGATGGTGTTAACGCACTGTGCTGGGACGTGATGAACTTCATTGATAGCCAACCGAAAGCGATGGCAATCGAAGAAAGTGCTCCTGAAAAAGTGGAGTTCATGTGGGATGACTACCATCGTGAGCAACTTGCGGAAGTGGAAACTGAAGCAGAAGACGACGATTGGGATGATGACTGGGACGAAGAGGACGACGAAGGCGTCGAAATCATTTACCAGAAATAAAGCGCTAAGGCTCGGCATTCGTCGAGCCTTGTTTTTTTAATGAGTTAACACCTTGTTCGGCAACCAGCACTGGGCATTTAGGCCGCTAGTATCCTGACGATTCTCTAGTACTAGTCGTCCTTGGTGCAGTTGTACAATGCGGATCACGATATTCAGCCCCAATCCGCTGCCCCCATAGCGTTGATCCATCCGGCGAAAAGCTTGGGTAATTTCCCCAACCATTTTTTCTTTGATCCCCGGACCTTCATCAATCACCTGCAATAACTGTCCGTTATCCTGTGGTGCCAATTGTATACGGATGGTGCTGCCTTGTGGGCTGTAGCGATGAGCATTCTCCACTAAATTGCGTAGTAACAAGCGTAGTAGCACCGGATCACCACTGGTTTGCGCCGTTGCCGGCAATTGCCAATGCAGTGTTTGCTGACGCTGTTCTAGCATTTCATCCAATTCTTCACGCAGAGGTTCGATTACGTTAGCGACCCAATCGAACTGCTGATAATGACCGCTGGCAAAATCTTGCCCGGCGCGTGACAGCATCAGTAATTGCTCCACGGTATGCATCAGTTGATCGATGCGAACAATTAGCGATGTACTTTCTTTTACCCCTTGTTGCTCCAGTAGCTCAAGATGCAAACGAATGCCTGCTAGCGGTGTACGCAGTTCGTGGGCAGCATCGGCGGTAAATAATCGCTCTTGCTGAATGGTGTGATCCAAGCGGGAGAACAATTGGTTCATTGCAGTGGTGACGGCCACCATCTCGCTACTGTCATTGGCGACTGGCAGCGGTGTCAGGTTGTCCGCTGAACGTCTTTCCAATCTTTCTTGCAGTTGGTTAAGTGGACGAATAATCCAGCTAATAGCCCAAAATGAAGCCAGTAACGTGACGATCATCATGATCAGAGAAGGTGCCAGCAGTGAGGCTATTGCCTCAGCAATTTCGCTATCGACACGTTCGTTACGAACTTTGGCTGACAGCGTTTCATCGACTAAAAAACCAATTTGCTCTTGGCTCTCATGCCATAACCAAAACGCACTGATAAGTTGGGTGACGAGTAAAATCAATGCCAGCATCAACAGCAGGCGACGACGCATACTGATCATAGTAATGGCTCCAGACGATAGCCAATGCCGCGTATGGTACGGATGCGATCTTTACCGAGCTTACGACGCAGGTTATGCATGTGAACTTCCAATGTATTGGAGCCCAGATCATCATTCCAAGCGTAGAGATCTTGTTGTAGTAACTCGCGATTGACCGTTTGACCTGCTCGCATCATCAAGCGCGACAGAATGGCAAACTCCTTGGGTGTGACTTCTACCAGGTGATCTTGTAGATAAACCTGCTGGCTGGAAAGGTTAAGCGTCAGATCACCTTGTTGCAGCAAGTTATCACTGTGGCCTTGATAGCGCCGAATCAGCGCCCGTGCTCGCGCCTGTAATTCCACTAAGGCGAAAGGTTTGATCAGATAATCATCAGCACCAGCATCCAGCCCATCGACGCGATCTTCTAGGGCATCGCGGGCAGTAAGGATCAGCACCGGTAGGTCGATCTGCTGACGACGCCACTGTCGCAACAAGCTGGCGCCGTCTTGATCTGGCAGACCGAGATCGAGGATCACTAAACTGTATTGGCTGGTGACGATCAATCCATTGGCTTCCGCTGCCGTAGCAGCACAATCACAGGCATAGCCTTCAGCGGCTAATGCCTTTGCCAGTCCTTGTTGTAGCAATTCATCGTCTTCAACAATCAACAGCTTCATGGCGATCCTCAGTTGTTTTGGTAAATATCCTTATACAGACGACTTTCGAAACGCGCCAAAGGGGCTCGACGTTGTTTCTGATCTTCTGGTGGAACGGCATAACCCGATAGGAATTGCACAAAGGCATAACGTTGACCGCTGGCAGTGGTGATGAAACCAGCCAAGTTGTAAACGCCCTGCAACGCCCCGGTTTTAGCGGAAACTTTGCCGTCGACGCCAGCTTCATGCAACCCGGCGCGGTATTGCAGTGTGCCATCGTGACCGGCCAGCGGCAGCATTGAAATGAAGTTCAGTTCGTTGTCATGCTGAGCGATATATTGCAGCGCCTGCATCATCGTTGCTGGCGACAGCAGGTTATGACGTGATAAGCCTGAACCATCCACCACGATACTGTTGCCTAAATCGACGCCAGCTTTCTGACGTAGCACTTGCCGTACGGCATCTGCCCCTGCACGCCAAGTACCTGGAACGCCGAAACGTTCATGGCCGATGGTGCGGAACACAGCATCGGCAATCATGTTGTCGGACTTTTTCAGCATGATTTTCAGTAGGTCATGCAACGGGGCCGATTGCGTTTGGGCAATCACCGTACCTGCCATGCCTGGTTGGGTTTGGCGTTTCAGGTTACCGTTGATCTTGATATCAGCCTGTTTTAGTTCGTCTTTTAGGATCGCACCAGCATAGCTGGCTCCATCCTGAATGGCGAACGCCAATGGCAGTGGTTCGCTACGTTGCGTCAGGCAGCCCGTCAGCGTAAAGCGGTTTAACTCGCCCGGAACGACGTCCAGTTCACAATATTGAGCATCAGGCGAACCTTTTGCCAAGGTGCGCACTTGGCTGAACATATTGACTGGGTAGTAAGAAGCCACGCGGATAAATGCCATTTCTCCCGGTGTCGGCGAACTGTACAACGAAACTGAGAAACAGTTGCGATCGACAATCGCCGCAGCTGGAGGGGCGCTGAAGCACTGGGTCATGTCGTTCCATACCCAACCCGGTGCTTTGTCGTGGCTGGCGAACACGGAGGTGTCGACCAATACATCGCCACTAATTTCGCGAACCCCTTGCTTTTTCAACACCGCCACCATATTACGCAAGCTTTGGCGCTTAAAGGTGGGATCGCCGCTGAAACGAGCGATCAAATTGCCATGCAGCACGCCATCCGTGATGTTGCCTTGGCTCTCTAAAGTGGTGGTGAAACGATAATCGGGGCCGAGCTGTAACAAGGCCGCCAGCGCGGTCAGCACCTTTTGGGTACTGGCTGGTAGGGCCATTTGCTGAGCGTGATAATCGATGGTCGGCGTAGGTGCGCCGATCTTCTGAACTACCAGGGCAAGGTTGGCCCCATCAGGCAAATATTGTGTGTAATCTTCAACCGGGGCGGCTTGGGCCGTTAAAACAAACGCACAGGCCAATGCACTGACAATTCGTGAAAAACGCATAATCTCGGGATAACAGCTGGATAACGTGCCGTCATACTACGGTGCATTGATAGAAAAAGTAAACGATGACCCTAAAGGAACTCTAGGCTAAAATGCATATCAAAATGCAAAACAGATCCTGGCTTGGAAATTTTCCGAGTTAGGGTTCTTTTATTTATCGCCTGGAAGCGGCGGGCTGAGAGCCAGCGTGTTTTCTACAAACACATCAGGACGACGGCTATTTGAACAGGATAGATTTAGAGGTATAGAACATATGTTGCAACCAATTCCGATGACCTTGTTTGGCGCAGAGCAACTGCGTAAAGAACTCGAATTTTTAAAAACTGAGCGCCGTCCGAAAATCATTGCGGATATCGCTGATGCACGCGAACACGGCGATCTGAAAGAGAACGCCGAATACCACGCAGCCCGTGAGCAACAAGGGTTCTGCGAAGGGCGTATTCAAGAAATCGAAGCTAAATTATCTAACGCACAGGTGATTGATATCACCAAAATGCCAAATACGGGCCGCGTGATTTTTGGTACTACGGTATCGATAATGAACGTAGAGACTGAAGAAGAAGTAACCTACCGCATTGTGGGTGACGACGAAGCCGACTTTAAGAAGAATCTGATCTCGGTCAACTCCCCAATGGCCCGCGGCTTGATCGGTAAAGAACAAGACGACGTCGTTGTCATCAAAACGCCAGGTGGCGACGTAGAATATGAAATCCTGAAGGTTGAATACCTCTAAACCTCTTAAACTGGTCAGAAGTTCACCAGGGTTTTGTAAAGAAAAGAAAAAGGCCGCATGGCGGCCTTTTATCTGCATCAGGTGCATGGCACCTTTTCGTTAAAATGACAGTGATTAACGCGGTAGACTGATCTTGCGCTCTTTAGAAGGGCGGTAAAGAATAAGAGTGCTACCGATAACTTGCACGTTGCAGGCTTTGGTTTCGCGCACAATAGCGTCGGCAATCAGCGTCTTGGTCTCACGATCTTCAGCGGCGATCTTTACTTTGATCAACTCATGGTGTTCCAGAGCTTGCTCAATTTCAGCCAGCACCCCTTCGGTGAGACCGTTATTACCCAGCATGACAACCGGTTTCAACGGATGCGCCAGGCCTTTCAGGTGCTGTTTTTGCTTGTTATTCAGATTCATTGTCTTTTTTGCTTAAGTTGGGATTGAAAACGGTTCATTCTACCGCCATCTCATGGTTATCACCAAATCGGCGTTTGTCGAGTGTGGTTGCCAGAGCCTGACATTAAGACTCTTTTTATGATAGTTGGAAAACAAGATGGCTAATAAAAAGCGTTCGGCCAGTTCCAGTCGCTGGTTACAAGAACACTTTAGCGATAAATATGTACAGCAAGCGCAGAAAAAAGGGCTGCGTTCGCGTGCCTGGTTTAAACTTGATGAAATACAGCAAGGCGATAAGCTGTTTAAACCGGGAATGACCGTGGTTGATCTGGGCGCAGCGCCTGGTGGTTGGTCACAGTACGTCGTTACCCAAATTGGCGGCAAAGGGCGTATTATCGCCTGTGATATTTTACCAATGGATCCCATCGTTGGTGTCGATTTCCTTCAGGGCGATTTTCGTGATGAACTGGTGTTAAAAGCACTGTTGGAACGAGTTGGTGAAAGTAAGGTTCAGGTGGTCATGTCTGACATGGCGCCGAATATGAGTGGCACCCCGGCAGTCGATATACCAAAATCGATGTATTTGGTGGAGTTAGCACTGGATATGTGCCGAGATGTTCTCGCGCCAGGAGGAAGTTTCTTGGTGAAAGTGTTCCAAGGGGATGGTTTTGACGAGTACCTACGGGAAATTCGGTCCCTGTTTACGAAGGTTAAGATTCGTAAGCCAGACGCTTCGCGGGCACGTTCACGCGAAGTGTACATTGTAGCGACAGGGCGCAAACTGTAGTACCCTAACGCTGTTTGTTAACACAGTTGTAATATGAGGTTAATCCCTTGAGTGACATGGCGAAAAACCTAATTCTCTGGTTAGTCATCGCAGTTGTGCTGATGTCTGTATTCCAGAGCTTTGGGCCCAGCGAGTCAAATGGCCGTAGGGTGGATTACTCTACCTTCATGTCTGAACTGACCCAAGATCAGATCCGTGAAGCACGCATTAATGGGCGTGAAATCAACGTTGTCAAAAAAGACAGTAATAAATACACAACTTACATCCCGGTTAACGATCCTAAGTTGTTGGATACGTTGTTGACCAAGAATGTGAAAGTGGTCGGTGAGCCGCCGGAAGAGCCGAGCTTGCTGGCCTCTATCTTTATTTCGTGGTTCCCGATGCTGCTCTTGATCGGGGTTTGGATCTTCTTCATGCGGCAGATGCAGGGCGGCGGCGGCAAGGGTGCGATGTCCTTCGGCAAGAGCAAGGCTCGTATGCTGACAGAAGACCAAATCAAAACCACCTTTGCTGACGTTGCAGGTTGTGACGAAGCAAAAGAAGAAGTGAGCGAACTGGTAGATTACCTGCGCGAGCCGAGCCGTTTCCAGAAGTTGGGCGGTAAGATCCCGAAAGGCGTGTTGATGGTGGGTCCTCCGGGTACCGGTAAAACCTTGCTGGCGAAAGCCATCGCGGGTGAAGCCAAGGTGCCATTCTTCACCATTTCCGGTTCTGACTTCGTAGAAATGTTCGTCGGTGTGGGTGCATCTCGTGTGCGTGACATGTTCGAACAAGCGAAAAAAGCGGCTCCGTGCATCATCTTCATCGATGAAATCGACGCCGTTGGCCGTCAGCGTGGCGCTGGGCTGGGTGGTGGTCATGATGAACGTGAACAGACACTGAACCAGATGTTGGTTGAGATGGATGGTTTCGAAGGTAACGAAGGTATCATCGTTATCGCTGCAACCAACCGTCCAGACGTACTTGACCCCGCGTTGCTGCGTCCAGGTCGTTTCGACCGTCAAGTGGTTGTTGGCTTGCCAGACGTTCGTGGTCGTGAGCAGATCTTGAAGGTGCACTCACGCCGCGTGCCACTGGCTCCAGATGTTGATGCTTCGGTACTTGCACGTGGTACTCCTGGCTTCTCCGGTGCTGACTTGGCTAACTTGGTCAACGAAGCCGCACTGTTTGCTGCCCGCGGCAACAAACGTGTGGTGTCGATGGTTGAGTTCGAAAAAGCCAAAGACAAGATCATGATGGGTGCGGAACGTCGCTCAATGGTCATGACCGAAGAGCAGAAAGAATCGACCGCTTACCACGAAGCAGGCCACGCGATCATCGGTCGCTTGGTGCCAGAGCATGATCCGGTACACAAGGTAACGATTATCCCACGCGGTCGTGCGTTGGGTGTGACCTTCTTCTTACCGGAAGGCGATCAGATCAGCGCCAGCCGACAGAAGCTGGAAAGCCAAATCTCCACGCTGTACGGTGGTCGTTTGGCAGAAGAGATTATTTACGGGGTAGAGAAAGTGTCTACTGGTGCGTCGAACGACATCAAAGTCGCGACCAATCTTGCGCGTAACATGGTGACCCAATGGGGCTTCTCCGAGAAGCTGGGGCCATTGCTGTATGCGGAAGAAGAGGGCGAAGTGTTCTTGGGGCGTTCTGTTGCTAAGGCAAAACACATGTCTGACGAAACTGCACGTATCATTGACCAAGAAGTTAAGTTACTGATCGAACGTAACTATACTCGTGCGCGTACGTTGTTGATGGAAAATGTGGACATCTTGCATTCAATGAAAGATGCCCTGATGAAGTATGAAACCATCGACGCACCGCAGATTGACGATCTGATGAGCCGTAAAGATGTGCGTCCGCCAGCGGGTTGGGATGACAACAACAAAGGCAGCAGCTCCGATAGTGGTAGTAACACGCCTCCGGCAGCAACGCAGGCTGAAGAGCCGCGAACGCCGAACCCAGGCAGCATGTCCGAACAGCTCGACAAGTAAACTCGACTGTGTGATAACATGAAACCCCGGCTTGTCCCTGTCTTTCATACACAAATCCCTCGATGAGAATCGAGGGATTTTTTTGAATCTTTGTCTGCATTGTCGATCTCAATATCAAACAATCAATTGAGATGACGTATTATGTTTTTAACGGATACGGAACAATGGGCAAAAGAAACTTTTTCACGTGCTGAATTGGGGGATAGTCGGCGGACAAAACGACTGATTAGCATCACTTCTTCCCTTGCCAGCCACATAGGGCAATCACTTGTGCAATCACTGAAAACGTCGGCGGAGATCGAGGCGGCTTATCGTTTTACTCGTAACTCGTCTATTGAAGCTGAAGCGATTTCTGCTGCCGGTTTTGCGGCGACGGTTGAACAGTCTAAATCTTATGACAGTTTGCTTGCATTGGAAGATACCACCTCGTTGGACTTTACTCATCGGACGGTCAGAGATGAAATGGGGTATACCACCAACAGTAAAAATGCCAAAGGAATGCATGCCCATTCAGTCTTGCTTTTTGCCCCCAGAGAAGAGCATGTCGTTGGTTTGATTGAACAACAACGTTGGACAAGGAATATCAATCAGTATGGTAAGAAAGGTCAACGTGCTTGCCGAGACTATGTGAACAAGGAAAGTTATAAGTGGGAAAGTGCCTCCCGGGCGATGGAGAAACGACTGGGTTCTGCTGGGATGGAAAAGGTTATCTCGGTCTGTGATCGTGAAGCCGATATTATTGAGTATCTGACGTATAAAACGGTGAATCATCAACGCTTTATTGTTCGTTCTATGCAAAGCCGTTGTGTAGAGGAAAGTTCGGACAAACTTTATCAATTTAGCGGCACCTTACAATCAGCAGACAAAAGAAAGGTTCAGGTAAAACAAAAAGGGGGACGAAAGGCTCGTGAAGTTATCTGCGATGTGCGCTACGCGCAGGTAACCGTCAAAATACCGGCCAATAAGCAAGGTGAGTCGGTACCGCTGTATTATGTGGGTTGTCAGGAAATCGGGGATGATAACGCCTTGAACTGGCATATTCTGACATCAGAGCCGATAAACAATCGGGCGGATGCACAACGTATTTTGGATTATTATGAAAAGCGCTGGCTGATTGAGGAATTCCATAAAGCGTGGAAAAGTGGGGGGACACAAGTAGAAGCGCTGCGAATGCAAAGTAAGGACAATCTGGAAAAGATGGTCGTCATCCTAGCGTTTATTGCAGTACGTGTTCATCAGTTACGCTATCTTGGACTCAACAGGGAAGAAGCGGAAAAACAGAGTTGTGAGATGCTCCTCAGTCCCCTGGCGTGGAAGTTGTTGTGGTCAAAACAAGAGAAAAAGCCCTTACCGAAGAAGGTGCCGAGTGCTTACTGGGCCTATATTAACCTAGGAAAACTTGCGGGTTGGTATGACTCGAAACGCAATGGTCGAGTTGGATGGGAAAGATTATGGGAGGGATGGTTCATGTTGCAAACCATCCTTGAAGGTTACCTGTTAGCCAAGTCTTTTGACCTGTGAAAAGTGATCAAGAGACAGGGCTTGTCCGGGGTTTTTTTCATTAAGGGGAAACAGATTTATTATGCAGTTAACCGTGCGCGACATGACCCTTGATCTGCGTTATCCGCAGGTGATGGGTATCCTCAATGTGACTCCAGATTCATTTTCAGACGGCGGCCGTCATAACAAACTACATGACGCCTTATTGCACGCTCATGCGTTGATCTCTGCCGGAGCAACGATGATCGATATTGGCGGCGAATCGACCCGCCCAGGTGCCGCTGAAGTTAGTGAAGAAGACGAACTGGAACGTGTCGTACCGGTGGTTGAAGCCATTGCACAGCGGTTTGAAGTTTTTATTTCGGTTGATACTTCAAAGGCGGCAGTGATCCGTGAATCTGCCACCGCTGGCGCGCATTTGATCAATGATGTGCGTTCATTACAGGAGCCGGGAGCGCTGCAAGCGGTTGTTGAGAGTGAATTACCGGTATGTTTGATGCACATGCTGGGCGAACCGCGCACTATGCAACAGGCTCCGCATTACGACGATCTGATCGGCGATGTGAATACTTTTTTCCAGCACCATATCGATCGTTGTATTGCCGCGGGGATAACAAAACAAAAATTGTTGCTCGACCCCGGCTTTGGTTTCGGTAAGAATCTGACGCATAATTATCAGCTGTTGGCGCGGCTGTCAGAGTTTCATCACTTCGGATTGCCCCTATTAGTGGGGATGTCGCGTAAGTCGATGGTTGGACAATTGCTGAACGTGCCGCCGGAGCAGCGGTTGATCGGCAGTGTGGCTTGTGCGGTGATTGCCGCAATGCAGGGCGCACAGATAGTCAGAGTGCATGACGTAAAAGAAACCGTCGAGGCGATGCGTGTCGTCGAGGCAACACTTTCAGCGAAGGGACAGTGAGAAATGAGCGAGCGTAAATATTTTGGTACCGATGGCATCCGTGGCAAAGTCGGTGATAGCCCGATTACTCCGGATTTCGTCCTCAAGCTTGGCTGGGCTGCAGGGAAAGTGCTGGCACGCCACGGCTCTCGCAAAATCATTATTGGTAAGGACACCCGTATTTCCGGCTACATGTTGGAGTCTGCGTTAGAAGCCGGTTTGGCTGCTGCCGGGCTATCAGCTTCATTCACCGGCCCAATGCCAACGCCAGCCGTTGCCTATTTGACCCGGACTTTCCGTGCTGAAGCGGGCATTGTGATTTCTGCATCTCACAACCCGTTTTACGACAACGGCATCAAATTTTTCTCTATCGACGGTGCTAAGTTGCCGGATGACGTAGAAGAAGCGATTGAAGCCGAAATGGAAAAACCGCTGACCTGCGTGGAATCCGCAGAGTTGGGGAAAGCCAGTCGTATTATTGATGCAGCTGGCCGTTACATCGAATTCTGTAAAGGGACATTCCCAAGCGAATTGAGCCTGAAAGGGCTGAAAATCGTGGTGGACTGTGCCAACGGTGCAACCTATCACATTGCTCCAAGCGTGCTACGTGAACTGGGTGCGACCGTGATTGCCATTGGCGTTGAGCCAGACGGCATGAACATCAACGAAAAATGCGGCGCTACCGATGTTCGCCAATTGCAAGAACGCGTGCTGGCAGAGAAAGCTCACGTCGGTTTGGCATTTGATGGCGACGGTGACCGCGTGATGATGGTTGACCATTTGGGTAACAAAGTTGATGGTGACCAAATTTTGTACATCATCGCTCGTGAAGGCCTACGTCAAGGGCAATTGCGCGGTGGTGCTGTCGGTACATTGATGAGCAACATGGGGCTGGAGCTGGCGCTGAAACAGCTCGGTATTCCTTTTGCTCGTGCCAAAGTGGGCGACCGTTACGTGTTGGAAAAACTGCAAGAGTTGGGTTGGCGCATCGGTGCAGAGAACTCTGGTCACGTGATCTTGTTGGATAAAACGACTACGGGGGACGGTATTGTCGCTGGTTTGCAGGTCGTGACGGCGATGGTGCGTAATAATATGACTTTGCACGATTTGTGCAGCGGCATGAAGTTGTTACCACAAATCCTGGTTAACGTGCGCTTCACCGGGGAACATAACCCGTTGGAATCTGAAGAAGTACGTAAAGTGACGGAACAGGTAGAAGTCGAGTTGGCTGGCCGTGGTCGCGTACTGTTGCGTAAATCGGGCACCGAACCGCTGATTCGCGTGATGGTCGAAGGTGAAGACGAAAAACAAGTCAATGCCTTGGCACACCGTATTGCCGATGCGGTGAAATCAGCGGGTTAATCTTCGATTGTGAATAGGGTTTTGCTCAGACAAAGCCCTATTAATCACAGTTAGCGCACTTTATTGACGTTTTTTTCCTCAAACGCACAGGCGATGCTAAATTGCCCTTGCGTGGTTTGGTGGCTTTGGTTAGTATTCACACCCGCTTCAGTGGGTAGTTGGTAAACTCTCACCGCTTGTTAGAAAAGCATGAGAAGCGAGAAGCATTTGGCACGCGGTATAACCGCAAGGATACAGGTACGATTATGTACGAAGCTCTTCTGGTAATTTTCTTGCTGATTTCAATCGGGCTTGTTGCTCTGATTATGCTGCAGCAAGGTAAAGGCGCTGATATGGGAGCCTCATTCGGAGCAGGTGCTTCTGGCACATTGTTCGGTTCGAGTGGTTCCGGTAACTTCATGACCCGCATGACAGCTGTTTTGGCGACTCTGTTTTTCGTCATCAGTCTGATCTTGGGCAACCTGAGCAGCAACCAGACCAAGAAAGGCAGCGAGTGGGAAAACCTCGGTCAGCCAGTGAAAACTGAGCAGACTACTGCACCGGCAGCACCAGCCAAGCCGAGCAGCGATATCCCGCAGTAACCGAAGCCTGAAAAGTTTGTAAGCGGTTGTTAGCTAAAATTAAAAACAGCCGCTAGCAGTAAAAATCAGTACCGAGGTGGTGGAATTGGTAGACACGCTACCTTGAGGTGGTAGTGCCCTAACGGGCTTGTGGGTTCGAGTCCCATCCTCGGTACCAAATCCCAGAGATAACTTGCAATTTTGCGATTATCAGCGTAGTATTTGCCACGTTTTCGGACGCGGGGTGGAGCAGCCTGGTAGCTCGTCGGGCTCATAACCCGAAGGTCGTCGGTTCAAATCCGGCCCCCGCAACCACTTTCCTGTAAGTGTTTATTTTCAAATAAACTTTTCGATTGAATCCGTTTTTCTCGATCAACATTTGAAAAAGATACTTGCTAGGAAGTTGTACCGAAGCCGCCTAGCGGTAAACAGGGTCCAGTTGCACAAAGCCCCGATTTTTCGGGGTTTTTTGTTATTTGGCAACAGAATCACTGGGCTATTAAGCCCTTTTTTTATGTCTTGGGGGTGGGCTTGTCCACATTAGAACAAAAATTAACAGAGATGCTTTCCGCACCGGTAGAGGCGTTGGGCTTTGAGCTTGTAGGCATCGAATTTATTCGTGCGCGCCAATCGACACTACGCATCTATATTGATAGTGAGAACGGAATCAATGTTGATGATTGTGCTGATGTCAGCCACCAGGCCAGTGCTGTATTGGACGTCGAAGATCCGGTAGCAGTTGCTTACAACTTGGAAGTCTCCTCTCCTGGCCTTGATCGCCCGATGTTCACCGCTGAGCACTATGCTCGTTTCCTCGGTGAAGAAGTCAGCGTGGTTCTGCGCATGGCGATACAAAACCGCCGCAAATGGCAAGGCATTATCAAGTCTGTCGACGGCGAAATGATCACGGTTACTGTGGATGGGAAAGATGAAGTGTTCGCCTTGAGCAATATCCAGAAAGCGAACCTGGTACCCCACTTTTAAAATTTGGATGAGGCAACTCGGATGAATAAAGAGATTCTGGCCGTCGTTGAGGCTGTTTCCAATGAGAAATCCCTTCCGCGCGAGAAGATTTTTGAAGCGCTGGAAACCGCACTAGCCACCGCAACCAAGAAGAAATATGAGCAGGAAATCGACGTGCGTGTCAGCATTGACCGCAAAACCGGCGATTTCGACACCTTCCGTCGTTGGGTTGCAGTAGACGAAGTCACTATGCCAACACGTGAAATCACGTTGGAAGCGGCTCAATACGAAGAACCTGGCATCGAACTGGGCGGTTATATCGAAGATCAGATTGAATCTGTGACCTTTGACCGTATCACCACCCAGACCGCTAAACAGGTTATCGTGCAGAAAGTGCGTGAAGCCGAGCGCGCGATGGTGGTGGACGCTTTCCGTGAACATGAAGGCGAAATCGTGACTGGTACGGTGAAAAAAGTTAACCGTGACAGTATCGCACTGGATTTGGGGGGGAACGCCGAAGCGGTGATTGGTCGTGAAGACATGCTGCCGCGCGAAAACTTCCGTCCAGGCGACCGTATCCGTGGTGTACTGTACGCAGTGCGTCCAGAAGCACGCGGTGCTCAGCTGTTCGTCAGTCGTTCCAGCCCAGATATGCTGAAAGAGCTGTTCCGCATTGAAGTGCCGGAAATTGGCGAAGAAGTTATTGAAATTAAAGCGGCAGCCCGCGATCCAGGCTCCCGTGCGAAAATTGCAGTAAAAACCAACGACAAACGTATCGACCCCGTCGGCGCTTGCGTAGGTATGCGCGGTGCACGCGTTCAGGCTGTTTCTAGCGAACTGGGCGGCGAACGTATCGACATCATCCTGTGGGATGACAACCCGGCGCAGTTCGTTATCAACGCGATGGCACCAGCTGATGTTGCCTCGATCGTGGTTGACGAAGATAACTGCACCATGGACATTGCCGTTGAAGCCAGCAACCTGGCACAGGCAATCGGCCGTAATGGCCAAAACGTGCGTTTGGCTTCCCAGTTGTTGAAACAACATCGCGATGACACGCGCTGGGAACTGAACGTGATGACGGCGGATGATCTGCAAGCCAAGCATCAGGCTGAAGCTCATGCCGCTATTGATACCTTCACCAAGTATCTTGATATCGACGAAGATTTCGCCACTGTACTGGTCGAAGAAGGCTTTTCTACTTTGGAAGAACTGGCTTACGTGCCAATCAAAGAGTTGCTGGAAATCGATGGTCTGGATGAAGATACGGTTGAAGCGTTGCGCGATCGCGCCAAAGCTGCATTGACCACGCTGGCCCTGGCTCAGGAAGAAAGCCTGGGTGACCAGAAACCTGCTGATGATTTGCTCAACCTCGAAGGGTTGGAACGCAGCATGGCCTTCAAACTGGCCGCGCGTGGGGTTTGTACGCTGGAAGATCTTGCCGAGCAGGGTGTTGACGATCTGGCTGATATTGAAGGGCTTAGCGACGAGCAGGCCGGCGAGCTGATTATGGCCGCACGTAATATCTGTTGGTTTGGCGACAACGCGTAATAAACTGTAGCAGGAAGGAACAGCATGACGACAGATGTAACCGTAAAATCGCTGGCAGCAGAGATTCAAACCCCGGTTGATCGCCTGGTACAGCAGTTTGCTGATGCAGGGATCAACAAGGCTGAGTCAGACACTGTAACCCAGCAAGAAAAAGAAACTTTATTGGCGCACCTGAACCGTGAACACGGCAGCGCGCCAGGTAAACTGACGCTGCAACGCAAAACGCGTAGCACCCTGAATATTCCGAGCACCGGCGGGAAGAGTAAATCGGTGCAAATTGAAGTCCGCAAGAAACGCACTTATGTAAATCGCGATACGTCAGAAGCCCAACAGGCTGAAGCGGCAGAGCAGGCACAGCGTGAAGCGGAAGAGCAGGCACGGCGCGAAGTGGAAGAGCTAGCGAAACGCGAAGCAGAAGCGAAGCGCGCAGCCGAAGAGCAAGCCAAACGTGAGGCCGCAGAAATTGCTAAGCGTAATTCAGCGGAAAAAGAAAAAGTGACGAATCAACATACCAACGAAATGACCAAGCCAGCTCAGGCAGAAAAAGCACGCCGTGAAGCCGAAGCCGCTGAACTGAAACGTAAAGCGGAAGAAGAAGTGCGTCGTAAAGTAGAAGAAGATGCCAAACGCGTAGCGGAAGAAGCGCGCCGCATGGCAGAAGAGAAAGGCGAAGAATGGGCTGCCGCCGAGAAAGCGAGTGCAGCCGTTGAAACCGCCGATTACCACGTGACTACCTCTCAGCACGCCCGTGCAGCTGAAGACGAAAACGACGCTAAAGTTGAAGGCGAACGCCGCAGTCGTACCCGAGGTGGTAAAGCGACCAAGCAGAAGAAAGGCAACAAGCTTTCCGAGTCTAAAGCAGACCGTGAAGAAGCGCGTGCCGTTACCCGTGGCGGTAAAGGTAAGCGTAAGCCAAGCACTCTGCAACAGGGCTTCAACAAGCCGGCTCAGGTGGTTAACCGTGACGTTATTATCGGCGAAACCATCACCGTAGCCGAACTGGCTAACAAGATGGCGGTAAAAGGCTCTCAGGTCATCAAAGCGATGATGAAGTTGGGCGCAATGGCCACCATCAACCAGGTCATCGACCAGGAAACCGCGCAACTGGTTGCCGAAGAGATGGGCCACAAAGTTATCCTGCGTCGTGAGAACGAACTGGAAGAAGCGCTGATGAGCGATCGTGACACCGGTGCAGAGGCGGCCGCTGAGCCACGTGCGCCAGTTGTTACCATCATGGGGCACGTTGACCACGGTAAAACCTCATTGCTCGACTACATCCGCTCCACGAAAGTGGCATCGGGTGAGGCTGGCGGTATTACCCAGCACATCGGTGCTTACCACGTTGAAACCGACAGTGGCATGATCACCTTCCTAGATACCCCAGGCCACGCAGCCTTTACTTCAATGCGTGCTCGTGGTGCTAAGGCGACTGATATCGTGGTTCTGGTGGTTGCAGCCGACGATGGCGTAATGCCACAGACTATCGAAGCTATCCAACACGCCAAAGCAGCACAGGTACCGTTGGTGGTTGCAGTGAACAAGATCGACAAGCCAGAAGCTGATCCAGACCGCGTTAAGCAAGAACTGTCCCAGTACGGCGTTATGCCAGAAGAGTGGGGCGGTGAAGCTCAATTCGTTCACGTATCTGCTAAAGCGGGTACCGGTATCGACGAACTGTTGAACGCTATCCTGTTGCAGGCTGAAGTTCTGGAACTGAAAGCGGTTCGTAGCGGTATGGCGAGCGGCGTTGTGATCGAATCCTTCTTGGATAAAGGCCGTGGCCCAGTGGCGACTGTTCTGGTTCAAGAAGGTACGTTGAACAAAGGCGACATCGTACTTTGCGGCTTCGAATATGGCCGCGTGCGTGCGATGCGTGATGAACTGGGTCGCGAAGTGACCTCTGCCGGTCCTTCTATCCCTGTTGAGATTCTGGGACTGTCCAGCGTTCCAGCCGCCGGTGATGAAGCGACTGTCGTGCGTGACGAGAAGAAAGCGCGTGAAGTTGCGCTGTACCGTCAAGGTAAGTTCCGCGAAGTTAAACTGGCGCGTCAGCAGAAATCTAAACTGGAAAACATGTTCTCCAACATGACTGACGGCGAAGTTTCTGAACTGAACATCGTACTGAAATCCGACGTACAGGGTTCTTGTGAAGCGATTTGTGATTCACTGCTGAAACTCTCTACCGATGAAGTGAAAGTGAAGATTGTTGGTTCTGGCGTAGGTGGTATCACCGAAACCGACGCCACGCTGGCTGCTGCTTCTAACGCTATCATCCTAGGATTCAACGTTCGTGCCGATGCGTCTGCGCGCCGCGTGATCGAAGCAGAAAGCTTGGATCTGCGTTACTACTCCGTGATCTATAACTTGATCGACGAAGTGAAGCAGGCGATGAGCGGTATGTTGGCTCCTGAATACAAACAGCAAATCATCGGTTTGGCCGAAGTGCGCGATGTATTCAAATCACCTAAGTTTGGTGCTGTTGCAGGCTGTATGGTCACCGAAGGGACGATCAAACGTCACAACCCAATCCGTGTACTGCGCGACAACGTGGTTATCTATGAAGGTGAGCTGGAATCCCTGCGCCGCTTCAAAGATGACGTCAACGAAGTTCGTAACGGTATGGAATGTGGTATCGGCGTTAAGAACTACAACGATGTTCGCGTTGGCGATATGATCGAAGTGTTCGAAATCATCGAGATCCAACGTACCATTGCTTAATAGCCGTATAAGTTAACGGTTGTTCGGGGGGCTTATACCTTAGGTATGCGCCCCCCGATTTGTCTGGAGAGATTAAAATGGCAAAAGAATTTAGCCGCGGTCAGCGCGTGGCACAAGAAATGCAAAAAGAGATCGCAATCATCCTGCAGCGTGAAGTTAAAGATCCGCGTGTTGGTATGGCGACCGTTTCTGGCGTAGAAGTTTCGCGTGATCTGGCATATGCCAAGGTTTACGTCACCTTTCTGAACGTATTGACCGAAAACGCCGATCCGAATTTGGTACCTAACGGCATCAAAGCCTTGCAGGATGCTTCTGGTTACATCCGCACTCTGTTGGGTAAGGCGATGCGCCTGCGTGTGGTACCGGAACTGACCTTCGCTTACGACAATTCACTGGTTGAAGGCATGCGTATGTCTAACCTGGTGACTAACGTGGTGAAAAACGACGCTGAACGTCGTAGTGCATCAGGCGATGACGAGGAGGCTTAATGAGTCGCCCTCGCCGTCGTGGCCGTGACATCCACGGCGTGCTGTTGTTGGATAAGCCGCAAGTTTTGTCGTCCAACGATGCACTGCAAAAAGTAAAACGCCTCTACAACGCCAACCGTGCCGGGCACACTGGTGCGCTTGATCCCTTGGCGACCGGCATGCTGCCGATTTGTCTTGGCGAAGCGACCAAGTTCTCGCAATTCTTGCTCGACTCCGACAAACGTTACCGCGTGATTGCCAAACTTGGGCAGCGTACCGATACCTCGGATGCCGATGGGCAGATCGTGCAAGAACGTCCGGTGAACTTTACCCAAGTGCAGCTCGACGCCGCCTTGGAAACCTTCCGCGGTGATATTCAGCAAATTCCATCAATGTATTCCGCTCTGAAATATCAGGGTAAGAAACTGTATGAGTATGCGCGCCAAGGTATTGAAGTGCCACGTGAAGCACGTGCAATCACTGTGTATGAATTGCAGTTTATCCGCTGGGAAGGGGATAAACTGGAGCTGGAAATCCATTGTTCCAAAGGCACCTATATCCGCACCATTACCGACGACCTCGGTGAGTTATTGGACTGCGGCGCGCACGTGATTTATCTACGTCGTCTGCAAGTGGCCAAATACCCAATTGAACGGATGGTGACGTTGGAGCAACTGAACGCATTGTTGGAACAGGCACAAGCGGAGGGCATTGACCCAAGTGAACTGCTCGATCCGTTGTTGATGCCAATGGACAGCCCGTGCGAGGACTTCCCGGAAGTCAATTTGTTGCCTGCTGTTGCTGGTTACGTCAAGCAAGGGCAGCCGGTGCAAGCCGCGGGCGCTCCAGCCTCTGGCATGGTGCGCATCACCGAAGGTGAAGAACGCAAATTTATTGGTGTTGGCACCATTGCTGATGACGGTCGCGTGGCACCAAAACGCTTGGTCGTTGAGTATTTTGATTAATTGGTGAAAAACGCCTCACCTTGCGATCGTATTGCGCTAAGAGTAGAATGGCGCAGCTTATGCATTGGGTTGCTGAATTAGAGATCGGCACCCGTCTTTTTTATCTATAATCTGGAGTATGACAATGTCTCTAAGTGTTGAAGCTAAAGCTAAAATCGTAGCTGATTTCGGTCGTGGTACTAACGACAGCGGTTCTTCCGAAGTTCAGGTTGCCCTGTTGACTGCGCAGATCAACCATCTGCAAGGCCACTTCTCTGAGCACAAAAAAGATCACCACAGCCGTCGTGGTCTGCTGCGTATGGTTTCTCAGCGTCGTAAGCTGCTGGACTACCTGAAGCGTAAAGATGTAGCACGTTACACCAGCCTGATCGAGCGTCTGGGTCTGCGTCGCTAATCTAGCGAGTTTCAGTGGAAAGGGGCCTATTTTGGCCCCTTTCTTCTAGGAAGCATAAGCAAATCAGGTTAATGTTATACTGATGCTTTCAAATAGGATCTTTCGTTACAGAGGTTCGCGCGGCTAATGAGAGGCTTTATCTCTGGATTAAGATGAAGATTGTCATTAGTCGCGAGGATGTAGTGTGAGATCAGTGAATCACTGGCGTGTCGAGTCGTCATTACGATTGCGCGCTATCAATTAAGGATTAAATTTTGCTGACACCGATCATTCGCAAATTCCAATATGGCCAACATACCGTCACTATTGAGACGGGTATGATGGCTCGTCAAGCCACTGCTGCCGTTATGGTGAGCATGGATGACACCGCGGTATTCGTTACCGTTGTAGGCCAGAAAAAAGCCAAACCGGGCCAGAGCTTCTTCCCTCTGACCGTAAACTATCAGGAGCGTACTTACGCTGCTGGCCGTATTCCAGGCAGCTTCTTCCGTCGTGAAGGCCGCCCAAGTGAAGGTGAGACTCTGACTTCTCGCCTGATCGACCGTCCGATTCGTCCACTGTTTCCGGACAGCTTCCTGAACGAAGTTCAGGTTATCGCCACCGTTGTTTCTGTTAACCCGCAAGTAAACCCGGACATCGTTGCGATGATCGGTGCTTCTGCAGCTCTGAGCCTGTCCGGTATTCCGTTCAATGGCCCAATCGGTGCCGCACGCGTGGGTTACGTTAATGATCAATACGTACTGAACCCAACCGTAGACGAGCTGAAAGAAAGCCGTCTGGATCTGGTGGTTGCGGGTACTGCAGGTGCGGTACTGATGGTTGAATCCGAAGCTGACATCCTGAGCGAAGATCAGATGCTGGGTGCGGTTGTCTTCGGTCATGACCAACAGCAAGTGGTTATTGATAACATCAACGCTCTGGTTGCCGAAGCAGGCAAACCTAAGTGGGATTGGCAGCCTGCGGCAGTGAACGAAGCTCTGCACGCACGTGTAGCTGCTCTGGCAGAAAGCCGTCTGGGCGATGCTTACCATATCACCGAAAAACAAGAGCGTTATGCTCAAGTTGACGCGATCAAAGGCAGTGTAGTTGAAGCTCTGCTGGCTGAAGACGAAACTCTGGACGCTAGCGAAATTCAGGACATCCTAGGTACCGTTGAGAAAAACGTTGTACGTAGCCGTGTTCTGCGTGGCGAACCGCGTATCGATGGTCGTGAGAAAGACATGATCCGTGGTCTGGACGTGCGCACTGGCGTATTGCCACGTACTCACGGTTCTTCTCTGTTCACCCGTGGTGAAACTCAGGCGCTGGTGACTGCAACTCTGGGTACTGCCCGTGACGCGCAGAACATCGACGAACTGATGGGTGAGAAGACTGACAGCTTCCTGTTCCACTACAACTTCCCTCCATACTCTGTGGGTGAAACCGGGATGGTTGGTTCGCCAAAACGTCGTGAAATTGGTCACGGTCGTCTGGCAAAACGCGGTGTGTTGGCAGTAATGCCAAAAGGTGACGAGTTCCCGTACACCGTGCGTGTGGTTTCTGAAATCACTGAATCAAACGGTTCTTCTTCCATGGCTTCCGTCTGTGGTGCTTCTTTAGCACTGATGGACGCAGGTGTACCGATCAAAGCAGCCGTTGCGGGTATCGCGATGGGTCTGGTGAAAGAAGACAACAACTTTGTCGTTCTATCTGACATTCTGGGTGACGAAGATCACCTGGGTGACATGGACTTCAAAGTAGCCGGTAGCCGTGAAGGTATCACCGCGCTGCAAATGGACATCAAAATCGAAGGTATTACCCGCGAAATCATGCAGGTTGCACTGAATCAAGCCAAAGGTGCGCGTTTGCACATTCTGGGTGTGATGGAGCAGGCAATCAGTACTCCGCGTGGCGATATCTCCGAGTTCGCACCACGTATCCACACCATCAAGATCAATCCAGACAAAATCAAGGATGTGATCGGTAAAGGTGGTGCAGTGATCCGTGCGCTGACTGAAGAGACTGGCACTACCATTGAAATCGAAGATGATGGTACAGTGAAAATTGCTGCGACCGATGGCGACAAAGCAAAACACGCTATCCGTCGTATCGAAGAGATCACTGCTGAGATTGAAGTTGGTCGTGTATACCAAGGTAAAGTGACCCGTATCGTTGACTTCGGTGCCTTCGTGGCTATCGGCGGCGGTAAAGAAGGTCTGGTTCACATCTCTCAAATCGCTGACAAGCGCGTTGAGAAAGTGACTGATTATCTGCAAATGGGTCAGGAAGTACCCGTTAAGGTACTGGAAGTTGATCGTCAGGGCCGTGTACGCCTGAGCATCAAAGAAGCAACAGCTCCAGAAGCTGCGGCTCCTGCACCTGAAGCAGAGTAACTGTAAACACAGTTTTACAGCTCCCCGCCATGAGGTTGGGAGCTGTTCGTATAGCGCGGGTAGGATGCTCGCGTATTTAGCAAGCGGAGGACAGGACGTTCACCCAATGTTTGTCTTCGGGAGTGGGAAATGAAGCCTTTCTTGCGCTGGTGTTACGTTGCGACAGCACTCATGCTGGCAGGATGCAGCAACCATGATTGGCGTAAAGACGAAGTTCTGGCTATCCCGTTGCAGCCAACTCTGCAGCAGGAAGTGATCTTGGCGCGCATGGAACAAATACTTGCCAGCCGGGCACTGACGGACGATGAGCGTGCGCAGCTTTTATATGAGCGCGGTGTGCTGTATGATAGCCTCGGGCTACGTGCACTAGCGCGCAACGATTTTTCGCAAGCGCTGGCAATACGTCCTGATATGCCGGAAGTTTTCAACTACCTGGGCATTTACTTAACGCAGGCAGGCAATTTTGATGCTGCCTATGAAGCGTTTGATTCGGTACTAGAGCTTGATCCAACTTACAATTACGCGCGTTTAAATCGGGGCATCGCACTGTATTATGGCGGTCGCTACCCATTAGCGCAGGATGATCTGCTGGCGTTTTATCAAGACGACCCAAACGATCCCTTCCGTTCGTTATGGCTGTACCTTGTGGAGAGAGAAATTGATCCCAAGAAAGCCGTTGTTTCGCTAGAACAGCGTTACGACAAGTCGGACAGAGGGCAATGGGGATGGAATATTGTCGAATTCTACCTGGGCAAAATCAGCGAAAAAACGCTGATGGAACGCCTCAAGGCAGATGCAACGGATAACACTTCGCTCGCTGAGCATCTCAGTGAAACTGACTTCTATTTAGGTAAACATTACCTAAGTCTGGGGGACACGAACACCGCCTTGGCGATGTTCAAACTGACGGTCGCTAACAACGTTCATAATTTTGTTGAGCACCGCTATGCATTGTTGGAATTGGCGCTGTTGGGCCAAGAACAAGACGACCTATCGGAATCGGACCAGCAATAGCTGACGAACATTTAGCTTGGTAGACATGGTGTAACAACCAGAGCTATCGCCCTAACGGGTGAGGGCTTTTTTGTTCGTTTTATAATCTAATTTGAGCCGGTTCACACTTTTCAATGAAAATAGCTGAAAATTTTCACGACGAGTTATGCAGACTGGCTGCCATTCATAATGAGGCAAGTGTACATGACTACGACTACTACTGAGATTGAAACCTCTTTTGCTGATCTGGGGCTGTCTGCACCGATCATTTCTGCTTTGAACGATCTGGGATACGAAAAACCATCACCAATCCAGGCTGAGTGTATTCCTCACCTGTTAAACGGTCGCGATGTGCTGGGTATGGCACAGACCGGTAGCGGCAAAACTGCGGCGTTCTCGCTGCCATTGCTGCACAACTTGGATGCTTCTTTGAAAGCGCCACAAATTCTGGTTCTGGCACCGACCCGTGAGCTGGCGGTTCAGGTTGCTGAAGCCATGACCGATTTCTCTAAACACATGAACGGCGTTAACGTAGTAGCCCTGTACGGCGGCCAACGTTACGACGTACAGCTGCGTGCTCTGCGTCAAGGTCCACAAATCGTTGTGGGGACACCGGGCCGTCTGCTTGACCACCTGAAACGCGGTACTCTGAACCTCTCTAATCTGAGTGGTTTGGTACTGGACGAAGCTGATGAAATGCTGCGTATGGGCTTCATCGAAGACGTCGAAACCATCATGGCGCAGATCCCGGCTGAACATCAGACCGCTCTGTTCTCTGCTACCATGCCGGAAGCAATCCGTCGTATTACCCGTCGCTTCATGAAAGAGCCACAAGAAGTGCGTATTCAGTCTAGCGTGACGACTCGCCCAGACATCAGCCAGAGCTATTGGACTGTGCACGGCATGCGTAAAAACGATGCGCTGGTACGTTTCCTGGAAGCAGAAGATTTTGATGCGGCGATCATTTTCGTTCGTACTAAAAATGCAACTCTGGAAGTGGCTGAGGCGCTGGAGCGCAGTGGTTACAACAGCGCGGCACTGAACGGCGACATGAACCAAGCACTGCGTGAGCAGACTCTGGAGCGTCTGAAAGATGGTCGTTTGGACATCTTGATCGCGACCGACGTTGCTGCTCGTGGTCTGGACGTTGAGCGTATAAGCCTGGTTGTAAACTATGACATCCCTATGGATTCAGAGTCTTACGTTCACCGTATCGGCCGTACCGGTCGTGCGGGTCGTGCGGGTCGCGCATTGCTGTTCGTAGAGAACCGTGAACGTCGCCTGCTGCGCAATATCGAACGCACGATGAAGCTGACCATTCCAGAAGTGGAACTGCCAAATGGTGAACTGTTGGGTCAACGTCGTCTGAGCAAGTTCGCCGCGAAAGTACAGCAGCAGCTGGAAAGCAGCGATCTGGACATGTACCGTGCGCTGCTGGCTAAGCTGCAACCGGAAGAAGATCTGGATATGGAAACTCTGGCCGCAGCTTTGCTGAAAATGGCACAGGGCGAACGTCCATTGATTCTGCCACCAGATCCAGTATTCAAACCTCGTCAACGTCGTGAATTCAACGAGCGTGACGATCGTGGTAATGATCGTCGTCGTGATGCACGTCCAGACAGCCGTGATGGTGGCGATCGCCCACGTCGCGAACGTCGTGACGTTGGTGAGATGCAGTTGTACCGCATCGAAGTGGGCCGTGATGACGGTGTAGAAGTTCGTCATATCGTTGGAGCTATTGCCAACGAAGGTGATATCAGCAGCCGTTACATTGGTAACATCAAGCTGTTTGCTTCTCACTCCACCATCGAACTGCCAAAAGGTATGCCGGGCGAGATCCTGAATCACTTCACTCGCACTCGTATCCTGAACAAGCCGATGAACATGCAATTGCTGGGTGATGCTCAGCCGCATGAGCGCCGTGAGCGTCGTGAAGGTGGGGCCGGTAACGGTGAACGCCGTGGCGGCGGTCGTCCATTCAACGGCGAGCGTCGTGAAGGGGCTGCTGGTGCACCGCGTCGTTCTTTCGGTGAGCGTCGTGAAGGTGGTAACGCAGGCGGCGAACGCCGTGGCGGTAACGTCAACCGTGAACGCCGTGATGATTCTGCTCCAGCAGCACCACGTCGCCGTTTCGGTGATGCGTAAGATTATTTGACCGCTTGCGGTTAAATGAGTGAAAAAAATGCCAGTCATTTGATATGACTGGCATTTTTTATGGGGGAGGGAAATGAATAAGTCAGGAAACTAAAATACTCTTAAAGTGAAGGCTGCTCATTACTATCTTATTATTACTTCTTGCTTAAGGGTATTTTGCCTATCGCCGCTTTTAGATATGAGCCATCTCTGACCATTCTAGATATCGCTTGGGTATTTGTTCTAAGGTTTTTGTATTCTTCAAATGACATGTTTTCTAAAATATTAACAGCTTCACTGATAGATGATACGGTTATACCAATATTGTTTTTGGTAATGAAATCAGCTATTGCACTTTGATTCCATGTAATGATTGGAATTCCTAAAGATAAATAAAGAGATGTTTTATGAGGGTTATTGAATTTTAGATACTCACCGTAACTCCCACTACAAGACTCAACTGAGTCGCCATCCCACACAAGACCAAAGAAGATACCGTTCACATCTATTACACTACCTGGGTCTGAAGCTTCGAAACTGCCGTTGTACTCAGCTAAGCCCTGTTTGTCATAATTAACACCGTATAATTTAAATACGTTGTTATCACAGACTTCAGAATACAAAAAGGCTGATTTATGCTGGCTTAGGTTACCTGCAAAAACGATCCCTTTTACAGTATTCTCATACTCATTATTCAATGGTGAATCTGATATATAATCAAAGATATCTAGATTTATGACATTACTTTCTTTGATACCATGGCTAATGAGATAAGATGTCATAAACCGATTGTGACTTATGACATAATCTGCGTTAAGTAAATACTCTAGATCACGGCTTTTCTCACCACGAAGGATATCAATATCATGAATCAGTAGGCAAATATTTATATTTTTTATTTTCTTTACTTTGAATATGACTTCAATAAACGGTTTGGGTAACGGGTAGTTGAATATCACCGTATCACATTTATTCCTCGATATAAGGAAAAGCACTAGCTCTATGCCATTGAATAATCTTTGATACCATTTGCCCCATAATGGTATTTTCTTCTCTTCATACACTATTTTATTGTGTGATGACAGTGCGGTGAATATTTTTGCAGCATCAAATCTTGCTTTATATCCTGCATCTTTTCTTTTGAAATTAAGCTCATTCAAAAAGTAAATCTTCATGATTTCGCAATGACCTTTGATAATTTACCAACTATAAATATCGCAACTAGTATCTGAATCCATGAGCTTATATTGACGATAAAGGACTCATGGTAAAATAGGAAAATAGCGGAATAACAGAACAGAGCATAAAACACGGCAGCTATCCAGTTAATATTCGATAAGCGCCATAGTGCCCCGATCAACAGACCATGGACAGAAGTCAAAACTACGCATAAAAATGTAGAGTAGTATATATAGTCAGCAAATGCCGTATACACGTTAGTGCGCACACCAACGTTAACGAATTCTTTGTGGATTATCATGTGGTTATTGGTTCCTAAAATGAAACCACTAACTCGTTCAAAGAACCAAAATAAATTAGAGCTAATCGATATACCTGCATGGTGATTAAAATAATACTCTTGAAATGCCACTGTAGGGCTGACTAGGTATAGCGAGACATAGTATTCAATAGGCCCACCGTAGCCTCTTAAGAAACTCATATATATCGAAAATAATCCAATGGCTAAAATAGCTATTATGATGACTTGCTTTATCTTCTTTATTCCAATTAAAACGGATGTTGCTATTATAATCATAAAGAAAATTTGCTTTCCTGTATTCATCAATAACGCAAAGAAAAATATCAGGGTTACTGCAGAAAAATAACCTATACTTACTTTATCTTTTGATTTTTGATTGGAGTAGAAAAACAAACACCAAGTAACCAATAGGAATGGTTGCAAATAGGCTACAGGGTTTCTTGATGTAGCTGTAACATCCTCACCTCGTAATTCTTTTAGAAATCGAAGGAAACCCTCGGAAAATGTATAACCATAAAAACGAGATATGATATAAGTAAGAGAAACAAATAATAATAAGTATGAAATTACTTTAGTTCTACTAAGATTCCATTGATTACCAGAATTAACAAGGTAATTCTGGTTGCAAATATACTTTTTAGTTAAAACATCACCACATAGGCATGAAAGACTAAAAATAAGCATCATGACATAAATGAAAAATAGAGTTTCTGACGCAAGTTTAACTTTATAATAACCCTCTGTTATTACATAAAAGGCAACAACAAGTGAATACACAAAGTTCACAATTGCAGCAGGGTAAAGAAAGTCTTTTTTAAGATAAAGGAAAACAGCGCCAGTTGCTAAGAATAGTAATATAAAAAAGTATATCATTTTTCTTCCAATATTTGTTTTACACGATAAAGTGCTGCAGATATTACCTGATGCATGTCGTAGTATTTATACTCAGCTAGTCTTCCACCGAAAATAATATTTTCATCTTTGGCGAGTGATGAATATTTTTTATACAAAGACATATTTTTTTCATCATTAACTGGGTAGTATGGCTCATCACCTAACTTCCATTCGGCAGGGAATTCCTTTGTCACATAAGTTACAGGTGAGTCGACATAGTCAAAATGCTTATGTTCAATAATACGAGTATAGGGGATATGAGACTCAGTATAGTTTACGACTGCGTTCCCTTGGTAGTTTTCTTGTTCCAACCTCTGAGTTTCAAACCGTAGTGAGCGATATTCTAACTGACCATATTTAAAATCGAAGTATGCATCTATTGGACCAGTATAGATTATATTTTTCGCTAACTTGACATACTTTTCTTTGTTTTTAAGAAAGTCTACATTTAGTTCAATGTCTACATCACCGAACATGTTCTTTATTAGTTGAGTATAGCCACCAATGGGAATGCCTTGATATCTGTCAGAAAAATAATTGTTGTCAAAGGTGAATCGAACAGGAATTCTATTAATGATAAAGGCAGGGAGGTCTGTCGCTTTACGTCCCCATTGTTTTTCTGTGTAGCCTTTAATTAATTTTTCGTATATGTCACGTCCGACTAAGGAAATGGCTTTTTCTTCTAGATTTTGTGGTTCTTTTCCCTCTAACTCTTCACATTGAGAAGCTATGATTTTCTTGGCTTCTTCCGGATGTTCGGTTCCCCACAGTTGATAAAATGTATTCATATTGAAAGGCAAGTTATAAAGCTTTCCATCAAATTTTGCTAGTGGGGAGTTAGTGAAGCGATTAAAGTCGGCAAACTGATTAACATACTCCCATACTGACTTATCATTTGTATGGAATATATGGGCGCCATATTTATGAATATGAATGCCATCCTTCTGTTCTGTGTAAGCATTTCCAGCGATGTGCTTTCTTTTTTCTATTACAAGGACTTTATATCCTTTTCGCTTTAATTCATAAGCACAGACAGCACCATAAAAACCAGCGCCAACTATTAGGAAGTCATACATATAGAGATCACCTTAATTTAATGACGTGTATATTTTTCTTCGATAAGAAAAGATACATTGACAACGTGACAAATATTTCTGTTATAAGCACTGAGATAGCTGCCCCGTCTTGCTGAGAAAACATTACCAAAGGAAATATAATTGCTAGGTTCAAAGCTCCGCTAGTGAGGAGTATGGTGCTGAATTGTTTTTTAAAGTTATGAGTTAACATCGTTTGAACACCAAAGATATTACTCAATATTATAATGAATGGTAAAAATGCCATTATTCTTAAAACATTAATCGCAGGTTCATAGCCTGGCCCTGCACCGTATTTAATTAACATCGGTGCGATGATAAACATCGTAACTGACCCTAAAAATGCCAGCCCACCTAGATAAATAACTAGCTTTCTGATTAGACTGAGAGCTCCTTGGTAATCAGAATTGAATATAGTATTAATTCTTGGGTAAACAGCTTGTGATACGGGGGTTAATAACCCTTGGGCAGCATTGCGGATAGTATTTGCTGTATTAAAATACCCAACAGCAATAGGGCCACTGAGAAAACCTAATATAACAGTAGTACTGGTGGTATATAAACTGATTGCGGAGGTAGAGACAAAAACGTGCCAACCATCACGCAAGCAATTCTTTATGTTTAGGGGGGTGAACTCGACTTTTCCAACCCATCCATTTTTATATATAAAGTAAAGACTGATAAGGCCAGCAATAACATTCACACTGCTTTGAATTAAAGCTGCGATCCAAACGTCTTGGGGGTTATGTACAAAGATAAATGTTAATGGCACGATTAGTGCTCTGGCTATAAGAGTCGCTATCGTGATGGTTTTCATTTTTTCCATTCCTTGGAATAACCATATAGGGAAAAGTAAATTCCCTATCACTAACGGAAAAAATGCGACCATTACATTTGCATAATCTCTATATTTCGCAATGAAAAGCGTGACTAAGATTAAAATAATTATAGAGACTAGAGTTAGTAAAAGCTTAGCCCAAAAAACGCTCCAAAATATTTCAGTTATCTTGTCTTTATTATCTTTATTTTTTGCAACTGCTTGAGTTGCTGTCCAATTGAATCCATAGTCCGTGAGTAATACAAAATATTGCATTGAAGCTTGGCAAAAGCCGAGAACACCAAAAAACTCAGCACCAAGTATCCTGACCAGATATGGAAATGTAATTAATGGAAGAATATAAGCACTTCCTTGAACAATAAAAAGATATATTATGTTTTTGGTTAATGTGCTATTGGATTTCAATTTTAGCTATTTCCTGAAAACTGGCAGGCCATATTAAAAAATTCCATACCCTACAGGGGCTGATGACAGACTGCTCTTATCTATTACTGCAATTTTCTTCAGCCCTGCCTTAAACTTTATCCAACAATCGTCTTAACGTTAAATCTAACAGTAGAAATTCCTATTTTCTGAAGCTGCTTTGATTTTTCAAGAACCAATCATAAGTTAATGTTAGTCCATCTCGTAGAGATGTTGACCATTTCCAGCCCATATTGGCTAAACGCTCAACATCCATAAGTTTACGTGGAGTACCGTCAGGCTTGCTGGAGTCGAAAATAATCTTCCCTTTAAAACCAACAACTGATGCGATAGTTTCTGCCAACTCCCTAATAGTGCAATCAACCCCAGTTCCCACATTGATATGAGAAAGCATAGGTAAGGTATTTTTAGCATAGATTTCTTCTGATAAATTCATTACATGGATTGAAGCTGCAGCCATATCATCGACATATAAGAATTCACGCATAGGGTTTCCACTACCCCAAACAGTCACGGTTTCGGCACTCTCTAGTTGTGCTTCATGGAAACGTCTAATTAGCGCCGGGATCACATGTGAGTTTTCTGCATGGAAATTGTCATTTTGACCATAAAGATTAGTTGGCATTACACTTCTGTAATCACGCCCATACTGTCTATTATAAGACTCACAGAGTTTAATGCCGGCTATTTTTGCTACTGCATATGGCTCATTGGTACTTTCTAATACACCAGTAAGAAGTGCATCCTCACGCATTGGTTGATGTACTTCACGTGGATAAATACAGCTAGAGCCTAGGAACAAGAGCTTATTCACATTATTGAGATGTGCAGCATTAATAATATTGCATTCAATCATCAGATTCTGATAAATGAAGTCTGCAGGATAAGTGTTGTTGGCGTGAATACCTCCAACTTTTGCTGCCGCAAGATAAACTTCATCTATTTCTTCATTTTTGAAAAAATCATTAACTGCTTGCTGCGAAAGAAGGTCTAATTGATTGCGATTTTGGGTGATGATCTCGACATCTTTTAAGTGTTGGAGTTTTCTCACTAATGCCGAACCTACCATTCCGTTATGCCCGGCAACGAAAATTCTTTTAGTCATTAATTAATTCCCCAACGAGATTGAGACATCGAATCCATTCGCTTTGAGCAATGCATGTTGCTTCGCTTTTTGAAGGTCGCTTTTAACCATCTCTTGGCACATTTGTTCAACGGTGATCTCCGGGGTCCAGCCAAGTTTCTCTTTTGCTTTGGTTGGATCGCCAAGTAAGGTTTCTACTTCAGCAGGGCGGAAATAACGAGGGTCGACACGCACAATCACATCACCAATGTTAACTGAAGTCGCATTTTCACCAGAGATCTTTACTACAGTGCCAATTTCGTCAACGCCTTCACCGCTAAACTCGAGTTCAATACCGACTTCAAGAGCGGACATGCTCACAAATTCACGGACAGAAATTTGCTTGCCTGTCGCGATAACAAAATCTTCCGGTTGCTCCTGTTGCAACATCATCCACTGCATTCTTACATAGTCTTTTGCATGGCCCCAGTCTCGCAGTGAGTCCATGTTACCGAGATACAGGCACTGTTCTAATCCCTGAGAAATGTTAGCGATAGCACGAGTAATCTTGCGTGTTACGAAGGTCTCCCCACGGCGCGGGGACTCATGGTTGAACAAAATGCCGTTACAGGCATAGATGCCGTAGGATTCACGGTAGTTTACGGTGATCCAGTAAGCGTAAAGTTTGGCAACGGCATACGGAGAACGTGGGTAGAAAGGAGTAGTCTCTTTCTGTGGAGTTTCCTGTACTAAGCCGTACAGTTCAGAGGTAGATGCTTGGTAGAAACGCGTTTTCTTTTCTAATCCTAAGAAACGAATAGCTTCCAGCAGACGCAAAGTACCCATAGCATCCACATCGGCCGTGTATTCCGGGGATTCAAAGGAAACTGCAACGTGACTCATAGCTCCCAGATTGTAGACTTCATCAGGCTGAACTTCTGATAGGATGCGCGTTAGATTGGAAGTATCAGTCAGGTCACCGTAGTGAAGGTGAAATTTAGGATTACTGGTATGTGGATCTTGGTAGATGTGGTCCACTCGTTCGGTATTGAAAGAAGAAGCGCGACGTTTGATGCCATGAACTTCATAGCCTTTCTCAAGAAGGAATTCAGCTAAATAAGAACCATCTTGCCCAGTAACACCCGTAATCAAAGCAACCTTGTTACTCATTTCCTCTCCAAATTAATTCTAAATTAAATCTTTATAAGCTTGATATGTTTCCTGGAAACATTGTTCCCATGAAAACTTAGTAGATTGCGCTAAGCCAGCTATTTTTAACTGCTCTCTACTTGACGGGATGCTATTTAGCGCATCGACAATATTTTCGATTGTAATAGTATCAAGCAAAAGCGCAGCATTTCCCGCAACCTCAGGGATTGATGATCGATTAACTGCAATGACAGGACAGCCGGTACGCATGGCTTCTATTACTGGAATTCCAAATCCCTCGTATTCTGAAGGGTATAATAAGCAATATGCAGTGTTATATAAGGTGTTCAGTTCTTCATTGCTTATCTTGCCCAAATGCTCATATTTATCTGGCAGTAGAGTATTCAGCATCAAACGTTCTTTATCTGTTAAATTACCACCGCCAACAATAGCTAAATGTAGGTTCTTACATTGAGCCACACTTTTCGCTGCTATTTCAAAGTTCTTATACCCACCCCTTGCACCTACAAAAATGACGTGATTATTGGTAGGTAGCTCAAGTGGTCGATAGCAATCAGAAACACCATTATGTATTACTTTGACTTTTCTCTCATCCACATCACAGAACTTGACTAAATCATTAGCCGTGTTTTGTGAAACACAAATGATTAAGTCACTGGCCTTAATGGCTTTGTTTTTTTGCCACGAATGTAGCCATGTTTTAGGTCCAGGGATATAGAGCTCGTAGGTAAAGTCATGAACTGTGGTAATAATCGGAATGGTTCTATTATCTGGAATTCTATAATATGTTGAGTGGAATATATCGGCAGTGTTACTTTGGAGTTTAAAGTTTCTATAGCGCTCTAAAACCCTGGGGACTCTTTTTATCCCTCCCTCGGAAAGAGTTCTGTCGCTAGTATACTCCACAATTGAGTATTCATCTCTAGGTATTCTCGAGATTATTTCCTTGAAATATACGGTGATTCCTCCATATGCCTGTAAACTTGATATGACTCCATCATATAAAATCTTCATACGTATATCTCAGTGTACTTTAAGTTTGTTAAAATAAAATAGAGCATAAAAACTATGTTCTATATTGATTAATACTCTGCGCTTATTGATTCAGCAAATTCATAATTTCCCTAGTACGTGCTTGCATCAGCGGTGTATCGCCTTTTGATTCCACGTTCAGGCGTACTACCGGCTCGGTATTCGAGCTACGCAGGTTGAAACGCCAGTCACCGAAAGCCATGCTAATCCCGTCCGTGTGGTCAGTCTCTTTTGCCTGTAGCGCAAAATGCTTGCGTACACGCTCTATCGCTGCTTTCGGATCTGCAAGTTTACTGTTTATTTCTCCGCTCGCTGGCCAAGCTGTCATTTGGTTCTGTACCAACTCACCCAAACGTTTTCCCTTTAGGCATAGTAGTTCGGTCACTAGTAGCCACGGGATCATCCCACTGTCGCAGTAAGCAAAGTCACGGAAGTAGTGATGGGCGCTCATTTCACCGCCGTAGATAGCATCCTCTTCACGCATGCGTTCTTTGATAAATGCATGACCGGTTTTTGACATCACCGGCTTGCCGCCCGCACGTTCGATGATATCTACGGTGTTCCAGAACAGACGTGGATCGTGAATGATTTTAGTTCCCGGTTGTTTTTCGAGGAATGCCGCTGCTAGCAGGCCAACGATGTAGTACCCCTCAATAAACTGTCCTTTCTCATCGAACAGGAAACAGCGGTCAAAATCACCGTCAAAGGCGATGCCCATATCTGCATGGTGCTCAATCACCGCGTCACGTGTATCGGAACGACACTCCGGCAGTAGGGGGTTCGGAATACCGTTAGGGAAATTACCGTCCGGTGTATTGTGAATTTTCACGAAAGTCAGTGGTACGTTGAGCACTTTAAAGCGTGCTTCGATGGCGTCAACAATCGGGCCTGCCGCACCGTTGCCGGAGTTAATTACAAGCTTCAGTGGTTTAATGTTTTCGACGTTGATATAGGAGAACAGATGGTCGAGATATGCCTCCATCACGGAGATTTTCTGGTAATTTCCGCGAGCGGACTCGTTAACCATCGGAAAATCGTTAGCTTCTGCCTTGTGCTGAATGTCACGTAAGCCAGTATCGCCGCTAATCGGGCGTGCGCCCTGGCGCACCAACTTCATGCCGTTGTAGTCTATTGGGTTATGGCTGGCGGTTACTTCAATGCCGCCATCAACAGCAAGATGCCAAGTAGCGAAGTAAATTTCTTCGGTACCGGACTGGCCGATGTCTAGCACGTCCACGCCCGCGTCTTGTAAGCCATGCGCCAACGCCAGCTTCAGAGACTCACTGGTCAGGCGTACGTCTCCGCCTAGCACTATGGTTTTCGGCTTAAGGTATTCGCCGTACGCCCGACCAATGCGCCATGCTATATCTTCGTTCAGCTCATCGCCTAGGCGACCGCGGATGTCGTAAGCTTTAAAGCAGGTTAAGTTAGTCATGATTATTTAAGAAATTGTGGAAGTTTAGAAAAGTTTTTGCACACAAGAACGATTGGCCATAACAAGCCATTTTTTCTCATGGCTTTAATATCTTCTTTAGTCTTTTGAACAATATTCTCAAAGGAGCGGTTACTCATACCACCGACACGCATTCGGGTAAGAACCTTCGGCAAATAACTCAATTTGGCATTATGTATCCATAAATATCTAATCAGAGAGTCGTAATCTGCTGATATTTTATAATCCAGATTGAAGCTGCCCCATTTTAGATAGAGATCTCGTTTCATATAGAAGCTTGGGTGCGGTGGCATCCATCCTAGTTGCATCTTAAAACGCTTGAATTCACCACTTTTCCAATAGCGAACGACTTTATTGATATCGTTTCTAGCGACATACTCCAGATCGCCATACACGGCATCACATTGGTTTTCTTTGAACTTTGCAACAACATCCTCAATCACTTCCGGGTAGGCAAGAAGATCATCCGAATGTAAAAAACCAATCACATCTCCTGTCGCCGCTTGAATACCTTTATTAAGGGCGTCATAAATACCTTTATCTGGTTCGCTAATAATTTTCATTACACGACGAGAGGTATTGTTAATCACCTCAAGGGTTGAGTCTTTGGAGGCACCATCAATAATGATATATTCTATGTCGCCATGAGATTGTGAGTCTAAAGAGAGTAAAGTATCGGCCAGTGTTGCTGCGCTATTATAAGTAGCCGTGATAATGCTAACTTTCATGATTGTTACCGTGAGTATATTGTTCTAGACGCACGATATCATCGTCTTCTAGATAAGCGCCGGTTCTGACCTCTATAATCTCCAGAGGGATTTTTCCCGGATTTTCAAGAGAATGAGACATGCCAACTGGAATATACATTGATTCATTCTCAGTCAGTAGTTGCGTTTTATTATCGCAATACACTTTTGCTGTGCCTGTCACTACGATCCAATGTTCAGCACGGTGGTAGTGTATCTGGGTTGCCGTTCGTTCGCCTAGTTTGACCGTCACCTTGCGGACGTGATAATGGTTACCTTCGGATACGGCATCAGAAGTTCCCCAAGGACGGTACAGTTCTCTGTGTTGTAAATATTCATTGCGTGAACGTGATTTAAGCGTATTTACAATGTCTTTTACAGACTGAACGGTATCTTTGTGAGAAACAAGAATGGCATCTTTTGTTTCAACAATAATCATATCCTCTAAACCTATAGCACTGATTAATCTGTGTTGTGAATAGAGGTAACTGCGTTGCGTATCAATGGCAATGACGTCGCCATGAATAACGTTCTCATTATTGTCTTTAGTATCAATTTCCCACAGTGCTGACCAAGAGCCAACATCACACCAATCAGCTTCTAACGGTACAACAACGGCATCAGACGTTTGCTCCATTACAGCGTAATCAATTGATTCATCAGGACATTTAGTAAATAATTCAATATTCAGGCGAGTAAAGTCAAGATCAAGGGAAGCTGCGCTCAAGGCATTATTACAAGCCTCTAATATATCCGGACGATACTGTTTTAACTCTTCAATATAGCGTGATGCTTTGAATATAAACATACCACTGTTCCAGTAATATGTTCCTTCATTAAGGTATCTTTGTGCAGTTTCTAAATTGGGTTTTTCTACAAACTCGGATACAGAAAAGGCGTTATCAGAAACTGGTGCTCCTTGTTTTATGTAACCATATCCCGTTTCTGGCTTGTTAGGAATAATACCAAAGGTAACAAGCTTACCACTGGCCGCCAGCTCAAGTGCATGTTTAATCGCTGTAATAAATGCAGTGTTATCTTGAATGACATGATCGGCAGCCAAAACAAGCAAAATTGGATCGCTTTGGTGTTTAAGTGCGTGTAATGCCGCCAATGCAATAGCAGGAGCTGTATTTCTACCTACTGGCTCCAGAATAATACCACTATGCTGTAAATTTAATTGACGGAGCTGCTCCGCAACAATAAAACGATGTTCTTCATTACAAATAATCAACGGATGTTCGTGTTCTAATCCGTCGAGACGCATAATAGTTTCTTGAAGCATGGAGGAAGTAGACGTCAAGGAAAGAAACTGTTTTGGATATAAAGTTCTTGAAAGTGGCCATAACCTGCTTCCTGTCCCTCCTGCCATTATTACGGGCAGAATGATGTTAGACATGTTAACCTTCACTATATTGCTGATTATAAAAATGAACATTAGGTATTCATTCTAAAGGAATATTACGAAAGTCTATATTCTACCAAGACTGACGATAGATAAACCTTATCCATTACCACTTTTCTCATTAAATCTATATTCTGTTCAATATACTCACCGTAATACACTGAATGTCTGACGATGACTCTGCGGCGTTTTCTATTCTTAACTATTCAGAGATCATCTTACGTATTACCACATCAAGCTTTTTGGCTGTTTTTTTAAATTTTAGCGACGTGTAGTGTTATATAGAGCTTACTTAGTTCAGTTTACTTACTACATGAAATAGTACTTCTTTTTATCATCCTGGCTTTCTTCTATTACAGACCGGGTTTTCTACGTCGTAAGCTATTACCACTCAAGCTATGACAAGCTAGCATTTTGCTCATGAAGCATTGTTGGACATATTCTGGCTGAGTCACAATATCATAAATTATTCTAATGATATCATGCATGTAGGTGATTGTTTCAAAGCTATCATACCGTGTTATGAATGATCTTTCCGTAGCTACCGCCCTTGGCTTAGCAGCTACCAATGCACTGACATTCATCCCATAATGGCATGCGTTCAATTGTCCCTGTGTGACCAAAGTTTGTACTAACTTGAATATAAAATTTTATGCTTTTTTATATGCAGACTATCAAATCTGCTTAGCTGAACCGAATTCTATAGGGATGGTTCATAAAAACAAGGGAATTATGTATAGTCAATTGTATCCGTACACACTATTACATCTCTGCATTTAGTTAATTAAGGATTTTCTGAATTTCATTTTTATTGTTATTTGTTTAATTTTTGTTTTGCTTTATGTTTTTTGTTCTTAATTATCAGCGTATTAGGTTTTATTGTGTTATGGAATTGTCCTAGTGGATAAACGTTAGGAGATGGTTGTAATTAAGCTATTCACGTAACTGAAGCTCTTACTCCTAGTCCATATCCCACTTGATACGCGTAATCATGGCTTTTCAACAAGATGGTCCGTACCTGCTATATGAGCCAGCGCTAGAGCTAAAATGGGCACCTTTGCAGTGCCCATGCACCTTACCCTTTCACCAAGTCACTTTTTACTTTCGCAACGATCTCAAAAGAATCCAGACGAGACTGATGGTCAAAAATTTGGCCGTTAATCATAATCTCATCGGCATCGGTTTCTCGTAGCAGTGTTTGCAAACCATGGCGCACAGTGCTTTCACTACCGATAATCGACATCCGCAATGCTTGTTCGACGCCATATTGCTCACCAGCGGTCCATAACGTGTGAATATCTTCTACTGGTGGTGGCAACGGGCCCGGAGAGCCGCGACGTAGGTTAATAAACTGCTGCTGCATCGAGGTGAATAAGAAACGTGCATCGCGATCACTCTCGGCGGCGACCACGTTAACGCATACCATCGCATGAGGTTGCGGCCAACGTTCGGAAGGTTGGTAGTTCTCCCGATAGAGGTTCAGCGCTTGGAACAACATATCCGGAGCGAAGTGTGACGCGAAGGCAAACGGCAAACCCAGCTGTGCCGCCAATTGCGCGCTATAGAGACTGGAACCGAGTAGCCAGATTGGCACATGTAATCCTTGCCCCGGCACTGCTTGTACCGCCTGACTGGGTTGAACCTCAGCAAAATAGTGCTGAAGTTCCTGCACATCACGCGGGAAACTATCTTCGCTACCGTTAGAAAGATGGCGACGTAATGCCATCATGGTGCGCTGATCGGTCCCCGGTGCACGGCCCAACCCCAGATCAATACGGCCTGGGTAAAGCGATTCCAGCGTACCGAACTGCTCGGCAATCACCAAAGGCGCATGGTTAGGCAGCATCACGCCACCAGATCCTAGTCGAATGCTTTGCGTACCAGCGGCCAAGTAACCCAGCAGCACAGACGTTGCCGCGCTGCCGATACCGGTCATATTGTGGTGTTCTGCCAACCAATAGCGCTGGAAGCCCCATTTTTCAGCATGTTGTGCTAAATCTAAAGAAGCATGAAAAGCATCGCGTGGCTTGGCACCTTGCGGGATAGGGGAAAGATCGAGTACCGAAACGGGTATAGATTGAGTCATTTTATCGTCCATTAATTGCTAAGTGTTGGATCGCTTAAAGGGCGATTGCAGAGATCTGCAAACTAAAACGAAATGCGCTTTTAGTGTTAAAAGCATAATGCAAATTAAGCTTACAAATTGAGATATAAATGCTCGTGGTATATTTAGTTGTAAACACATTTTTTTATTAAGAGACATAGGGATATGAAGATTTTCATCTGTTATTCACCCTGTAGGGAATGGGCGTCATGAAGAAAAAAACGTTATTTACCCTACTGCTGGTAGTGATTGTTATCGCGATGGCAGTGCTATTTCGTGCTCACAATCAGTACTTGTTGTTACAAGGGGAAGTTGACGCCCCGGAAGTGATCGTGGCTTCAAAAGCCAAGGGGCGGGTGATTGAGCGTTTGGTTGAGCGGGGTGATGATGTCAAAGCTGGGCAGGTGTTGATCCAGCTCGATAGCCCAGAATTGATGGCACAATTACGTTCGGCACAGGCCACGCGAGACGAGGCTAAAGCCCAACTAGCACAATCATTGAATGGCACTCGTGAAGAAAGCATCCGCAATCTACGTGCGAATTTGGCACAGACCGAAGCGGAACTGCGCAACGCTCAACATGATTACGATCGTAACTTGAGTGTGGCGGGTAAGGGCTATATTTCTAAATCTGAGCTGGATAGCTCTCGTCGTTCCCGCGACACGGCTTTCCAGCAGGTACAAGCCGCGAAAGCCAATCTGGATGAAGGTATTAACGGCGATCGCATCGAACTACGGCAGAAATATGCCGCCGCGTTACGTGCCGCGGAAGAGGATCTATTGGAGGTTCAGGCGCAGACCGACGATCTCCAAGTGAAAGCCCCAGTCGATGGCGAAGTCGGGCCGATACCGGCGGAAGTTGGGGAACTGCTCAATGCCTCTAGCCCGTTGTTAACGCTCATCCGTTTACCGGATGCCTATTTTATCTTTAACTTGCGTGAAGACATTTTGGCCCATGTGCGCAAAGGGGACAAAGTCAAAGTGCGAATTCCGGCGCTGAAAGATCACATCATCGAAACCGAAGTGCGCTATATCGCCCCGTTGGGTGATTACGCGACGAAACGCGCCACCCGTGCGACGGGGGATTTCGATCTGAAAACCTTTGAAGTGCGTTTGTATCCATCGCAACCCGTGGAAGGTTTGCGCCCAGGGATGAGCAGCTTATGGCAATGGCAAGAGTAAAGGCTGGCTGGCGTTGCTTCAGTGGTTCCTTTAGTAGCGAATGCCGCATCGCTTTCCGCAAACCGGTGATCCACTGGCTCTGCTGGTTGTTTCCTTTGCTGCTATTCGTCCTGATTAGCAGTAATTTCTCGGAAGGCACGTTGCTGGATCTGCCTGTATCGGTGGTCGATAACGATCATAGCTCGTTGTCGAAATCCTTGGTACGCAAACTGGATGCGGGTTCTCACGCCCATGTTGAAGCCTTTGATGGGGGTTTGGCTGAGGCTCGCCGTCGTCTGAGCAGTGCGCAAGACTATGCCTTGCTGTATGTGCCACCGAATTTCGAAGCTAACGCGCTGGCGGGTAAGCAGCCGAGTATTGTGCTGTATTACAACGCTTTATTTTATGGGGCGGGATTGTATGCCACTCAGGATTTCAGCGGTTTGATGACTGAGGTAAACAGCAACACCCGTTCGATTATTGCGGGGGCAATGGGCAAACCGTTACCGCCATTGGCGGATGTGACGCTGAACTACGGTAGCTTGTTCAACGCCAGCGGCAGTTATATCTATTACCAGCAATTTGCCGCCACCATCCACTTGCTGCAACTGTTTGTCGTCACCTGCATGATTTACGTCATGGCGCGCGCTAAGGCGTTACTAAAAGCCAAACCTTTTGGATTGGCACTGCTGGGTAAACTCGCGCCTTATACTCTGTGTTTTACCAGTTTACTGATGGTGGAAATCGCCGCATTGGTGTGGTTTTTCGATGCTCGTGTCAGCGGTAATCCTTTATTTATGTTGTTGATTGGCTTCTTTTACGTGATGGCTGCACAAAGTATTGGCTTGGTGTTATTTACCTTCACCTCTAATTCGATCACGGCCTATAGCTTGATCGGGATTATCGTCAGTATCGCGATGACTTTTTCCGGTATGGCGGTACCCGAACTTTCGATGCCTCTGCCTGCTCGCATCATCTCCAACATTGAACCATTGACTCACGCGTTGTATGCGATGTTTGACGTATTTTTACGACAGGTACCAGCCAGCGCAATATTCAGCGTTTGTGCGTTGTTGTCGGTATACCCGCTGATCGCGGCATGGTTAGTGCGTAACCGATTATTGAAACGTTTGGCGAAGGAGGCTCCAATCTGATGAAAATCTATTGGCAAACCTTTAGCCGCGTGTTGATGAGCATGTTGGAAAAACCGATGTGGTTGATGTTGCTCCTGTCGCTGTGCGTCACCAGTCTTGTTTATGTCAATCGCACGGTGTGGGATCTGCCGGTGGCGGTGATCGATCAAGATCACAGTACGGCGAGTCGCCAACTGATTCGTCAACTGGACGCCACTTCGAAGATCGCCATCTTAACGTATGACAATCTGGCAGAGGCGCAACGGGATCTAGGTTGGCGTAAGTTGTTTGCGGTGATCATCATGCCAGTGGATCTGGAAAAGAAGATCCTGCACGGTGAGAACATCGTGCTCCCGGTGTTTGGTGATGCCACGAACCGACTGGCAAACGGTCAAATCCAACAAGACGTGGTTGCCGCCTATCAACAGTTGCTGACTCAATACAATACCGAATTGCTGCTCCGTAGTGGTTTTAGCGTACGACAGGCAGAAGTGATCCTGACGCCTATTCGCGGACAAGCATTGGATGTGTTCAATCCCGGCATCAGTTTCGCGGCGATTACTTTCCCCGGTCTACTGGTCATGCTGTTACAGCACTCACTGCTGATTGCCTGTGTACGCGTCAGCATTGTTATGAGCAGTACACCGAGCGGCAAACCGTCGATCCCGGTCTATCTTGGAGGACTTTCGGCGTTGTTACCGATTTGGCTGTTCTTGTCGATAGTGTTGTTTGTGCTGTGGCCGTGGGTGCTGGGTTATCGCCAAACGGCAGCAATCTCAGAGATCTTATTGCTGACTTTCCCGTTCCTGCTAGCGGTACTCGGTTTGGGGAAATTGATCACCGAATGTATGCGCAGCATAGAAATGATCTACCTGACACTGGCATTTGTGACCACTCCGGTATTTTACCTATCCGGTACTATTTGGCCATTGCAAGCGATGCCCGGTTGGGTGCGCACGATTTCTTCGATGCTTCCCTCCACTTGGGCGACCAAGGCGATTGCAGGCGTTAACCAATTGGGTTTACCGCTACGCGATGTTTGGGGGGATGTTTCGATGTTACTGTTATTAGGTGCAATTTATACCCTGATCGGTATTGGTGTCGGGTTTGTGCGTAGCAGCGTGGTACTGAGGAGCTTGTCTCGCCGTAAGGGAGCATAGGTACGTTCTTATCAATAAACCCTTTTTTATCGCTGTGTTCTAACTTATTGATTTTACGATATGGAAATTCGCTCTGCAAAAAAGGGTTTTTGGGTAAAAAATAGCGTTTATCTTTTGGTGATAGAGGGTTAAGGTGAAACCGCAACAGTTCACTGCCGTACAGGCAGCTTAGAAAATACCAAGCCTCGCATCTGCGGGGTTTTTTATGTTCACTGCCGTACAGGCAGCTTAGAAAAATCAGCAGCATCGAACACCGGCTACCAATCAGTTCACTGCCGTACAGGCAGCTTAGAAAGTTAATGCCTGCTGCTATCCCATCCGCATCCGGTTCACTGCCGTACAGGCAGCTTAGAAATTGGAATGGAGGGGTGACTACAGCATCATGCCGTTCACTGCCGTACAGGCAGCTTAGAAAATTTCCAATGTCAGCTAGAATCTTCTTGATGTGTTCACTGCCGTACAGGCAGCTTAGAAAAAGGAATGGATAAGTCACTGATTGTAATCAACGTTCACTGCCGTACAGGCAGCTTAGAAAATGTGGAATGGTGCACATACTTAGAGACAACGGTTCACTGCCGTACAGGCAGCTTAGAAATATCAGCTTAAAATCAATTAAGCCTAAAGCTTGTTCACTGCCGTACAGGCAGCTTAGAAATGAGCCGTAACGCTGTAGCGCTGCTTTCTCTGGTTCACTGCCGTACAGGCAGCTTAGAAATGCTCCACCAGCGATGCAAGCCATACGTCATTGTTCACTGCCGTACAGGCAGCTTAGAAAGTGGTTTGATACCCCCAGCTTGGCAGCGCGTCGTTCACTGCCGTACAGGCAGCTTAGAAACGAATGAAGTGGCTGTGTCTCTCTGTTCTGCAGTTCACTGCCGTACAGGCAGCTTAGAAAAGATTCAGGCTTGCTGCAATCTGGTTCTGTTGGTTCACTGCCGTACAGGCAGCTTAGAAACAGTTAATCGGAAGGGCGTTCTCTTGTGCGAAGTTCACTGCCGTACAGGCAGCTTAGAAAAAGGAAAACCATCGCAACAATAAGGGAGCTGTGTTCACTGCCGTACAGGCAGCTTAGAAAGCGTTCGACTCGCTGGACATGGTGGGCAAGCAGTCCACTGCCGTACAGGCAGCTTAGAAAATCACATTGCCCGACACAAACAATTGACTAGAGTTCACTGCCGTACAGGCAGCTTAGAAAAAAGTAATACCAAACTTCTGGCTCATTATTGCGTTCACTGCCGTACAGGCAGCTTAGAAACCCATCACCCCGCTATTTCGCCAACGCATCGAGTTCACTGCCGTACAGGCAGCTTAGAAAACCTGCACCCAGTCAACAACTAATAGTAAAGCGTTCACTGCCGTACAGGCAGCTTAGAAATTCAAATTTGGTGCCGCAGAATGGGCAGAAGTGTTCACTGCCGTACAGGCAGCTTAGAAAGATTGCCCAGCACTTGAACCTGACGAGTAAACGTTCACTGCCGTACAGGCAGCTTAGAAATGCGTCGCACCACCCATCAATGTTCATTCTCAGTTCACTGCCGTACAGGCAGCTCAGAGCTCACCCAATACACCTGAGCTATCAATAACATTATCAAAGTGATATTTTTCTGTTGAAGGCGTGATAGTGAAGAGATATTTTCTGAACCCTTATCACTAATTTAATCATGTCATTGATAGTGATTCCCATCATTGCAGGAGGATGGGAAAAGTAGATCCTAGATTAATTCGGCATACCTCACGTTTTTTCTTCTCAAAAACAAAAGTGGCTTAATACTGGCCTGATTGTTGCTTTTGTCTGTGCTAAGAGTTTGAACTACGCGTGCGCGATTTAGTTTATCTATTAATAATATATATAAAAGGGAATTAATCATTATGAGCGGCTATAACGCAGTGTTAGCAAGAAATACGGAAAATGCGCCAAAAAGTCTGGGGAAATACTCACAAACGGTCGCTTTCTCTCATTACAATAACTTTTCAGCTCAACTACCTATCGATCCAATCTCGGGTAAATTAGTCTCTGGTGGTGTAAAAAATCAGGCTGAGCAGTGTTTTAAAAATATCAAAGCGGTTATAGATAGCATCGGCCACATTATGAATGACGTGGTTAAAATCACGGTGTTCGTTAAAAATATCAAAGACATTGATGTTATAGATGAAGTGTATAAAACCTTCTTCACCAGCTACGTTCCTACACGGACGATAGTCGCCGTTGCCGCTTTGCCTATGGATGCTTTGGTGCAAGTTGAAGCACTTATTTCAAACGGTGAAGGGACAATTCCCAATGCTCCACAAGCAGGCGATCTCATAAAGCTGATAAATAACACACCAAATGCGCCAACAAGCCCTCTATCTGCGCAAGCCGTTGCTTTTTCTCATTACAATAACCTTTCTGCTCAGCTACCTATCGATCCAAAGTCTGGTCGATTGGTATCGGGTGGTGTAAAAGAGCAAACAGGGCAGTGTTTAAAGAATATCAAGGCAATTTTAGAAAGTATCGATGTTCCTTTTGACGATATTGTGAAGGTGAATATCTTCCTTAAAAACCTCGCGGATATTGAAGCTGTAGACGAAGTGTATACAACCTTTTTCCCAGACTCGGCGATTGCCAGAACCGTCGCTTATGTTCCTGCAAGAACAACCGTTGCTGCTTCAGCGTTGCCGATGGATGCTTTAGTGCAAATCGAAGCCGTAATCTCACACGGCGATGGCACACCGCCACAAGTGGTTGAAGACCGACATGGGTTGATCGTAGAAGCCAACAATACTGACAACGCCCCGAAATGCGCTCTACATACACAAACGGTCGCTTTCTCACATTACAACCACCTTTCCGCTCAATTACCGTTAGATCCTAAGACTGGTAAAGTAGTTGCTGGTGGAATAAAAGAGCAGGCAGGGCAGTGCTTAAAAAATATCAAAGCGATAGTAGAAAGTATCGATCACGTTATGGCTGATGTGGTTAAAGTAAATATATTCCTTAAAAATATTGCAGATATTGATGCGGTAGATGAAGTCTATGCAACCTATTTCCCTGGCGGTATTCCCGCACGTAGAACTGTTGGCGTATCCGCATTACTTAACGATGCTTTAATCCAAATCGATGTGGTTTTATCTAACGCCGAAGGAACGCCACCAATAAAATCAACTGATCGGTAAAATTGATTAAACGTGGCTTTGGGGATAACTAAAATAGACAGCAAAGGTGTTATTTCCTTTGCTGTCTATGAATCATTACTGCACCAATTCTAATCCAGCCACTTTTCTCCAGTAGCCATTACAATCAGCATGATTGGTTAACGCCAGCGGCTGTGTGCCTTGTTCATTGGCGCGGAAATCATCAATTAGCGCCAATGTTTCACGGTCTTGCGGTGACAAACGCACAATATCCACCAGCCCTTGCATACTGCTTAGCTCGTTACCGAGGTTATAGCAGTAGCCACTCATGGTTTGGATGCCGTTCAACACGAAGACCTGCTGATTCTCTTGCGAGCGCATCATTCGGCCTTGTGGATACTTAATACAGCAGGTTTCACACTCGTCTTTGCCTCGATTCTCTGAACGGGCGGTAAAACAACGGGCGGAATAGGCCAGCGGCAAATAACCATAAGCCAATACTTCGACTTCAAATTGATTGCGAAAACCTAGCTCTTCGCACTGCGTGAGTAGATTACTCAACCAATCGCGCGACAGCTCTACCGGCATACACCAGCGCGTCATGCCTTGTTTGTGCAACACACGTAACGTATAGGCGTTGTAGCAGTTCAAAGCGTGCCCAGCGACAAACGGTAAACCGCGTTCTGCCGCCATGTTTACCGTACCGAGGTCATTGGCCTCGATCAAAAACTCCCCATTCTCAACATAGCGTTTTAGCTCGTTCAGCTCGGAAGGGGCTTGCAACAGCGCGAGTGTAGAAATCACCACCTGCTTGCCTGACTTGGCAACTTCCTGCGCTAATGCTAACCAGTCGCCCACCTTCATCTCGCGCCGCTTGGTGCACACGCTCTCGCCCAAATAGATGATATCCGCGCTGCTGTTGACGGCTTGCTGATAGAAAGTTTCTATCTCAGTTTTCGGCCAGTAATAGAGCACCGAACCTAATGCGTATTTCATGCGTCCTCCAACTACTGCCATTTACGGTGATAAGCACCGAGCGTGGTTTGCGTGCCCTCAGCCATTGAACCCAGTGCTTCCATCCAAGCCGTATCGGCCTGATAGGCTGCGGGGTTGGCTTTGCAACGGTCGATTGCCTGTCGCCAGACGCGCGCTACTTGGCTCACATACGCCGGGCTGCGCTGGCGTCCTTCAATCTTCACCGAGGCAATATTGGCGGCGAACAGTTCAGGCAGTAGCTCTAGCGTATTCAGACTGGTAGGTTCTTCCAGCGCGTGATAACGCACGTCATCCACCAGATAACGGCCTTTACACAACGTGGGATAACCGGCGTTTTCATTATCCTGATAGCGATCGATCAGCACGTCGTTGAGTCGAGATTCCATACCTTGTGGTGTTTGTTGCCAACGCACATAGCGTGCTGGAGAGCAGGCACCGACGGTATTGGGCGATTCACCGGTCAGATAGGAGGAAAGATAGCAGCGACCTTCGGCCATAATGCACAGGCTGCCGAAAGCGAAAACCTCCAGCGGTACTGGACTCGTACGAGCCAACTGTTTTACCTGGTGCATCGACAACACGCGTGGCAACACCACGCGATCGACAGCAAAATTACGCTGATAGAAACGAATGGCCTCTTCGTTGGTCGCGGAAGCCTGTACAGAGACATGGCGCTCCACTTGCGGATAATGTTCTGCGGCGTATTCCAACATAGCCAGATCGGCCAAGATCAGTGCATCGGCACCCAGTTGCGCCGCCATGTCTACCGCACGTTGCCAGCGGGAAAAACCATCTGGGTGGGCGAATGTATTGATTGCAATGTGTAATTTACGATTATGGCGATGGACGTAATCTACCGCTTCCTGCAATTTCTTCTCGGTGAAGTTCAGCCCGGCAAAATGGCGCGCATTGGTATCATCTTTCAGACCGATGTAAACGGCGTCTGCACCATTATCCACCGCGGCTTTCAAGGCCGGCAGATTACCGGCGGGACAAAGCAGCTCCATAGATTTTCCTGACTCAGCGGGACGCTGTGATAATTGTTGCTAGCTATGTATTTCAGCCAGCAATTATTTAAACGGGTGGGTGATTTTAGTGAAACCACGGTTAACAGGTTTTGATTTAAGGCAGTTTCTGGCGTATTGATAGGGTTGATGTACTGAGTAGGAAATTCACTATTTGTTGATATAGACCGCTGAAGCCTTGCGCCAATGTGGCAAAATAGCGGCAGACTGTGTTGAAAGGAGTAAATGACTGTGTTGGAAAAACTACGAGCACGCATTGTGCGTCAGGGGCCGTCGCTGCTGCGCGTACCGTTAAAATTCACGCCGTTTGCTCTGCAACGTCAAGTGTTGGAACAAGTACTGAGCTGGCAGTTTCGTCAGGCACTGGCAGATGGCGACTTAGAGTTTTTGGAATCGCGTTGGTTGAAGATAGAAGTGCGTGACTTGGCTCTGCACTGGTTTATGACGGTAGAAAACGACAAACTGGTGGTCAGTCAACATGCGCAGGCTGATGTCAGTTTCAGCGGTGATGCCAATGATTTGATACTGATCGCTGCGCGTAAACAAGATCCTGACACTTTGTTCTTCCAGCGTCGGTTGCAGATTGAAGGGGACACCGAATTGGGTCTGTATGTGAAAAACTTGATGGACGCGATTGATCTGGACACCATGCCAGCGCCGCTGCGCATCGGGTTATTACAACTGGCCGACTTTGTTGAAGCAGGCTTGCAGGAGGGCGCGGAGAATAGTTCCCGCGCGGCGGTATTATGTTGATTCGTATAGAAATTGCGGTAGATGCACCAGGGATCGATGCGTTGTTGCGCCGCAGCTTTGAAGGGGATGGCGAAGCCGATCTGGTGCAGCAATTACGTGAAGACGGTTTGCTGACTTTGGGCATCGTCGCCACCGATGATGAAGGTGGTGTCGTGGGTTATGCCGCATTCAGCCCGGTAGATGTGGAAGGTGAAGATCGTCAATGGGTTGGCTTAGCGCCGTTGGCGGTTGATGAAGGCTTGCGTCGTCAAGGATTAGGCGAAAAGTTGGTATATGAAGGGCTGGATACGTTGAACGAGTTCAGCTATGCCGCAGTCGTGGTATTGGGTGATCCGGCTTATTACGGGCGTTTTGGTTTTAAACCTGCTGCTGCTTTCGATCTCCGTTGTCGTTGGCTGGGTACTGAAGCCGCATTCCAAGTTTATCCGCTGGCGGAAGATGCCTTAAATGGTGTTACCGGGCTGGTGGAATACTCCGAGCCATTTAATCGGTTTTAACTTCTGGCAATAAATACTCCAATGAGAGAGGCGGGTGAAGAACCAGTCTCTCTTTTTGTTTTTTACTTAACTGCTTAACTCGATATTCCAACCGCAACGCTAACGAGCGATCTCCAACTTGGCAGTGGAACACCAGCGTTAATTCCCCTTTACCACGCAAGGCCTTGGCTCCTTTTCCCGCCTGATGCTGCGCCACACGCCGCGCTACATCGGTCGTGATGCCGGTATACAACATGCCATTGGGCAAGCGCAGCATATAGAGATGCCAAAGCGTTTTTTCTTCCACAATCAATGTCTTCTTATTCAAATCAGAACCGCAGGTACTATATGCACCTCCGTCGTCATTCTGAACCCTTTTTTGGCGAGGTTGATTAACTGTTTGATTTATAAGTAGATTGATTGGTGGTTTGAAAAAAGGGTTTTTGCGATAGTTTGCATAAAAGCTTCCAATAATCAGCCGATTGGCTGTAGTCTTTAACAGTTCACTGCCGTACAGGCAGCTTAGAAAATTAACCAATACCCGGCAGTATTGCAGATAATGTTCACTGCCGTACAGGCAGCTTAGAAAATTCGGGCGCTTAACCAATGCTTTTGGATTTGTGTTCACTGCCGTACAGGCAGCTTAGAAATCACTGCGCCATCACGATGATATGAGCGCGGTGTTCACTGCCGTGCAGGCAGCCCCAAAAACGTAGTACTCTAGTCAACTATCTCTGCACCTAGGAATCCCATGACTTCCGATCAACAACACATCATCCATTTCTTGCATAAACAACATGTCCTCACCTTATGCGCAGGCAACGGTCTCGACATGTGGTGTGCCAGTTGTTTTTACGTCTTCGACGCCGAACGGATGGCGTTGTGGTTGATGACCGAGCCGCATACTCGCCACGGTGAGTTAATTCAGCAAAACCCTAACGTCGTCGGCACCATTGTGCCGCGCCCGAAAACTATCGCGTTGATTAAAGGTGTGCAGTATCGCGGGGAGATAACCCGCTTAAGTGGCGATGATGATGTATTAGCGCGAGCGCGTTATTGCAAGCGTTTCCCCGTTGCTAAGGTAATGAAAGCGCCAATTTGGCAATTAGATTTGCTCGAAGTGAAAATGACCGACAATACCCTCGGCTTTGGCAAAAAGCTGCATTGGGCTCGGGATTGACGGCATTTTCTTATACGGTTTTTGACAGCCTAAGTGACCTTTGTGGAAGGCATTATTTTGAACAACTCTTTAGTTTTTACACATCTCCGTACTAATTTGTTCCAGAGACTTATCTTTAGTTTCTATCACAAAAAAGACATTGAGGAAAAACCACAATAAGCAACATAAGCCATATAAAAAGAATGGGAAGCTGCCATTGAATAAGTCATTCAATATCACACTGTTAGTTAACATCGGAAATGTCTGTGAAACAATAAAACTACCCGTCCAGATAAGAAACGTGGCCCAAGACATCAACTTATCACGAATGAGGTTTGGAGATAGCTCAGGGATGATTATCCATAAGATGGGCCCGACCGTTCCGCCAAAAAATAGAATGTAAATAATCATCAGCCCTAGCATGAAAATACTCGTCACGCCCATCCAGATTAGAATCCCGAGCAATGTTATGCTTAAAAAGCAAACAAATGAACCGATGATAAGGAGTTTTCTACGACCATATTTTTCAACACGATAAACCGCCCATACTGCTGCAGCAAAGAAGGCAATACCAATGATAATTTGCTGGTAATAGGCAGTTTTTGCAGTGGCAATTCCCATGTTCTCAAACAGAACGTTACCATAATATAATATAGCGTTAATACCACAAAGATTAGCCAGTAACGCCATGGTAAGAATGATGAATGAAACTCTTCGATATTTTTTTGAAAATAATGACGTATTGTTTTTTGCGGTACTCTTAGCCAAGAAAGACTCTTTTATCTCGGCAATGGCTGCTTGACTGTCATAGTTATCGCCATTCACATACTTTAGAATATCGTTAGCTTCTGCCTCACGGTTTTTATTGATTAACCAACGGGGTGATTCAGGTAAAAAACATGCGAGGATCATAAATAATAATCCGGGAATCGCCATCGCACCTAACATAAATCGCCATGAATAGTTTGTTCCCCATTCGGGGTCTGGTATCCAAGTGGCAACTAGCGCATTGACTAAATAGACCGATAAAATACCAAATGCGATCATCATCTGATAAAAACCTAATGTCTTTCCACGGATTCTTTGGGCTGAAATCTCACCGATATACATCGGTGCAGCGGCTGAGCCTAAACCAACGCCAATGCCACCAATAATTCTGAAGAGTATAAACATGGTGAAGTTATAGGGAAAGGCGGTGAATATGCCAGCCAGAAATACCAATACGCCAGTAATGATAAGGGATTTTTTTCTACCGAGTGAGCGTGTAATAAATTGCCCACTAAAAGCACCTATCATGAAGCCAAGTACAACAGAAGAAACCGCCCATCCGGTGCCAATGGCATCAAGCATAAAGTATTTACTGATGTGAGATATGGCGCCGGAAACTACTGCAGAGTCAAAACCATATAATAACCCTGCTAATGAAGCAATAAGCGCTATTTTGTAGCTCATATTATGGGTTGTATTCATTTTTTACACCATCCCGTTAGTTTTTTTATTCTGGGCACTGCTTTATTTTTTATACGGTTAGAACGCTCAACATATTCAGGAATGATTTTCATGGTATCATCAAACCAAGCATCAGGATCTGTACTAGCCACTAATCCAAAGTTACCCCATGGCATCAATGATCCGGATCGAATAATAAATTTGGCTTGACTGTAGATATCGGAAACAAGTTTCTCATGGGGAATTAATGTAAAGTCCGCACCGGAACTGGTAAATATATCGGTTACGCTATCCAAAAGATGAGGGTTGTTATTTTGTACTTCCTCAGCGAAAATAACATTCTCAATAAAGATTTCCCGCCGCAGAGCACGTAGTATTTCAAGTAAATCCACACTGCCGGAGCAGAAAGCTAGATCGATTCTATTAGCATCTGCAGGAATAGGCGCTCCTGCATCAGTGACTAGCACAATATCGCCATGTCCTAAACTTGCTAAAGCGGATGCAATTTGTGGGTGCAATATTTTTCCATGCTGCATAAATATATCTCCTGATGTTGTAGGGTTATTATTTACTGGGTGCTATTGATTATTTTTATGTTTTTTATTAATTCTATTTGCCATGCATTTCTAACTCGATCTCTTCAAGTGTTTTTCCTTTGGTTTCCGGTACCATCGTGATAACGAAAATTAATGCGATGACAGATATTCCAGCGAAAATAAAAAACGTGTTAGCGGCATTGATGTTTTCCACTAATATTGGGAAAAAGCGAGAAACAAAAAAGTTCCCACCCCAGAGTGCAAAGGTGGCGATGGAAACTGCAATGCCACGGACATGAACCGGGAATATTTCAGAAATAATCACGTAGGCGACGGTACCGTATGAAACGGCGAATATCGCGACATAAGCAAGAATACAAATTAACAGCAAAGTCGTGTGCGTTTCGCTAGCGCGGAACAGCATCCCGATGGCGCTTAGGGTGACGGCCATACCGACAGAGCCAAAAAGCAGTAATGACCGGCGACCGACTTTATCGATTATCCACATGGAGACCAGTGTAGAGATCACCAGCATGACGCCAATCAGTACAGTAAAGGACATCGCACCGCTAACATCGACTCCCGCTGTTTTAAAAATCTCTGGTGCATAGTAAAAAATAGCGTTGATACCGGTGATTTGCTGGAACAGTGCCACGCCAAAACCAATCATCAGCGCCTTACGCAGTCGTGGTTTGAACAGTTCACTCAGCCGTGATAAGTGCTCGCTCTGCAGGGCAGATTTAATCGCCTTAAACTGTTCTTTGGCGGTGGCCTCGTCCGGGTTGATTGTACGCAAAACATCTAGACCCGCTTCATCACGCCCTTTACTCACCAACCAACGTGGGCTTTCTGGAACTTTAATGAGTAGAAATAAAAATACGATCCCCGGTACGATACCGGTGGCAAAAATAATTCGCCAGCCATGTTCAATATTCCAGGCTTCGCTGGCACTGCTGGCGATAATTGCCGCAATAGAAAATATCGCTAGGTTACCGATGCAATTAAATAACTGATTGAGCGATACCAACCGTCCCCGAATGTGTGCCGGTGAGACTTCGGCAATATAAAGAGGAGCCACCGTGGTTTCCAAACCAATGCCGATGCCCACAAGAATGCGGTACCACACCAACATTTCAGCAGAGGTTGCCATCGCCTGCCCCAACACCCCAAAGATAAAAATGAGGGCGGTTATCAGCAGGACTTTTTTACGGCCAATAACATCTGACAGAGTGCCGGCCAGAGCAACACCAATGATACACCCGATAATAATAGAGGAAGTCACCCAGCCGATGCTGTCCGCATCGAGTGCGAACTTGCTTTGCAGGAAACCCACTGAACCCGAAATACTGCCGTTATCAAAACCAAACAAAAATCCACCGATGGCGGTAACGAACGAAATCAACATAACGTTACGCATCCAGGCATTTTTTGCTGTGACATGTGCATGACTGACCATAATACTCTCCGTTATCAAGCGGGTGAGCGTTGCTGGGGAGAAATAGCGCGTACTGCGCAGCGTTGTTGTAATTCGAAAAGAGAGATGCCGCTGGCAAGGCCTGCTGTCGGGTTGGCTGCGTTGGCCGCACCGCAAGCAGCCGCAAATGTCAGGTGTTCCACCCAGCCGGATTCGGGGCGAGCGAGTAGGCTGGCGATAAGCCCAGCACAATAAGCATCACCCGAGCCCACTGGACTGAGGGTATTGATGGTAGGAGAGATAATTTCGTAATCACCGTCTGGTGTCAGTGCCAGCGTAGGTTGCTGCCCATTGGTGATTATCACGCAGCGAACCCCCTGTGCCAGCCAGTCGCCGGGGAGGTTAAGATCCGAATTTTCTCTAGCCTGTTGCAATTCATCGCGGTTGATTTTGATGATGTCGGGTAGCGCTGCAGCAGACAGCAATAACGCCGAACCTTGGGTATCGAGCAGTGAGATCACACTTTGTCTGCGCGCCTGTGAAATCCAGTGGCCATACTCGTCCGGCATCAAATTTTTCGCCAGTGAACCGGTACAGATAACGGCACTGGCTTGCTGCATTTCATCGGCGAGCATGTCGTGTAGCTTGGCGAGTTCTTCGGGCTGAATCTCCGGCCCGGCGGCGTTATATACACTGGCCTTTTCGGGCGAGGTTTGCTCCGTTACCACTTCGCAAATACGGGTGTTGGCGGCGATGCTGCACCAGCGTCCTACCAGTTGCTCCTGTGCCAGTAGTTCCCGACATAGATTGCCGGTTGCGCCACCGAGAAAACCAACCAGTAATGGCGTTGGGGAATTGTCTAATTGCGATCTCAGTTGCTGCAGAACCCTCGCAACATTCACGCTCTTGCCACCCGCCAGTGTTTTGTCGTCTAGCAGACGATGTACTTGCCCAAGTTGTTGTTTATCCACCAGCAACAGTCGTTCGATAGCCGTATTGAGTGAGGCGATAATCACGTTCACAGGCGGTCCTCCTGGTTCGTGGCGATAAGCCAGCTTTCGCGAGCAATGGTCGCGGCACCCATCGCAACAGGCTCGGCGAGCTTGGTGACGAAAAGTGGCATCTGCCAGCGACGTTTGCGGTGTTCCAGCATTTCTTGGCGTTGGAACAAGGATCCCATCAATACGGCATCTTGCGGACGGATCCCCCCGATTTCGCACATGTGGGTAAGCAGCAACCAAGCACGATCGGCGATGTGATTAAGCGTTGCCTGAACGAGGTCCACTGGCTGAACACCCGCATTAAGATGGTGTAATGAAAACAACCCCAAGGTTTCATCGTCATTAACGGAAACCGACAGTCCTGACGTGCGGCTTTCCTGAAGTAACTCACTGAAAAGCAGGTCGTAATTGCCCTGATACAGTAGCTCCGCCAGCGTCTGGATAATTTTCCCTGAAGGGGTAGCGCAGCCCATCACATATTCACCCGGCTGCCAGGTGCGTTCGATATCCACGCCCAATTGCCAGGCAATAGCGGAATCTGAGAAATGAGGTGTCAGTACCATCAGATATTCCGATGTACCGATCGAGTCGAAAACATTTGTGGGTTGGTGGCTTTGCACCGCCCAGGCACCGATTATTTGATCGTGCCCACCAATAAACACGCAAGCTCCGGGATACAGTGCAACGTCGGGGAGGCTTTTTGCGATAATTTCTCCACAGCACTCTCCGGTATCGGCGATCTTCGCGAACAGTTCTGGCCTCAGTTCGAGTTTTTCCAGCGTTGGCTCATGCGGGCGCATAGATTTGAGATCGATACACTGTGAATGCGTGATCTGCGAACTGCTGGCTCGCCACTCTCCGGTTAAACGCCACATCACATAACTGCCAAAGTCGACCCATTGTGCGATTTGCTGCCAGATATCCTGATGATGTTTACAGATCCAACTCAGCCGTTCGGGGCTCTGATTTGGACGCGAGCGCATACCGGAGACCGCGTAGTGTTCCTGGCTATCCAGCCATTGGTGGGTCTCAATATCCAATGCCGCCTGTGGATAGTTTTCCCACCACGCCAGAGAAGGGTAGATAACATCGCCATTTGCATTGACGGCCACCGACTCTTCTTGGCCAAATGTCCCTATTGAGATTGCTGCAAGTGTGCCACAGGCTTTTGCTTCACTGCGTGAATATTCAGTAATCAGTGCTGCCAAGGTCTGCCACACCACTTGCGCATCATGAAAGGTCAGTCCATCACGCGAAGTGACGGGAGTTCGGCACTTTCTTACCGCCAGCAGCTCGCCTTCCTCGCTGATACCGATAATTTTTATATGGGTTGTGCCGATATCAATGCCAAGAAACCACATTATGATGATCCCCTAGTTATAGCCCCAGCTTGCCGGGATTGAGAATACCGTTAGGATCGAGCGCGTGTTTTACCCGACGTAGCAGTAAATGCGCGGATCCCAGTGACTCACGGGCGTAAGGGGAGCGTACCAGCCCGCCACCATGGTGGTGCGACAGTTCAGCCTTGTGTTCAAGGCAAACACGCATGGTTTGCTGCCAAATAGTGCGTAGTTTTTCCACCGCCTGCTGGTCAGTTTCTTCCTGCCCCAGCAGGATCATGTACATGGATGTACCTTGGGGATAGACGTGGGAAAAGTGTGATAGCACCTCACCGGCTAGCGGTGTCAATATTCTATTCAAGTCGTGATATAGACTGGCGATACCATCCCAGGTATGGGCAACTTCAATGGTTTCAGCAAAGCCCCCGGTGGTATCGAGCAGTTTTTCCACCGTTGAAAAGTCAAAACGTCGATCCATCCATTTCAGCACGCCTTCGCAGCCGAGCGATTTCCCGCCGTGGCGAGAAACCAAAGTCATAAAGGCATTCATTTCTGCATGAGCCACCGCCTCGACACCTTGGGTGCCAAGAAACATCACGGGTTTATCCTGCGCAGGGTTTTGCATGGCGTGGCGGGCTTCAGCAGTGTCATACAAGCGAAGTAGGAAAGGGCGCAACCCGGCCATAGCCTGTTCGCGCATAATGTTCAGCCCTGCTTCAATAGAGGGCAACTCCAGCGTGTCGTAAAGGCGTGTTTGCGGTAACGGGAATATTTTCAGTTGTACGGAGGTCACGACGCCAAGCGTTCCTTCTGCGCCAATAAATAACTGGCGCAAATCTGGCCCCATCGCGGCGCGTGGCGAGGCTTTCAAGCGCACGCGTTCACCGGTCGCAAGGATGACGGTGTAGCCCGTTATCAGGTCTTCAATCCCTCCGTAGTAAGACGAAAATTGCCCGGTCGCCAGTGTTGATAACCAACCGCCGACACTTGATTGATAAAGCGATTGCGGTGAATGACCTAATGTCCAACCCATCAGTTGGAGCTCATCTTCCAGTTTTCCGCCGTTGTAACCGCTGGAAACCTCCACCGTCATATTGGTGATATTGATTTCCCGTCCCTGTGTCATCTCGCTGAGATCCAGTACGATCCCCCCATGGGTTGGCAAAGGTTGCCCGGTAACAGAAGAGCCCAATGCACGTGGTGTGACCGGAATATCGTGAGCGGTTGCCAGTGCCAGAACCTGTTGAATTTGCTGTTCATCAGTGACCTTTACCACAACATCGGCCTGATAATCATGGCACCCTAAGCGCTTGAGTTTGGTGGATAGCGGCCAGGTATCGTGGCTTGATGCCACAAGCGTATCGCTGTCGGTCAACACCTGCTGTTCGGGCAAGGTATTTCTCAGCGCGCTAATGAGAGAGGAAATGTTGGACATAGTGGCTCCTGCTTTACCGCTTTTTTAGAGAATTCCCTGTCGTATTAGTGAGACGAAAAACGTACAGGGCATATTTCGTTGACATCATGTTGATGGCTAATATACGATCAATTTGCAAAAAGCTGCAAATTGCATTTAATTGAATTTATCAACTTTGTGAAGGAGATCAACATGGATTCCCGTACCGGAAAAGCGATTCGATTAGGACGTATTTTGCGCCCGGAGACAGGGTGTGCGGTCGTTGTCGCAGCTTCTCACGGCGTAATGGCTGGCCCTCCATCTGGCCTGAAAACACGCAGTGAAATTGAATCGGTCTTTACTCAATTACGTGGTGCTGATGGTGTCATGGTGTCACCTGGGATGATCCCACTGGTTGAAAAAACCTATGTGGGCCGTGACCGACCGGGACTGATTCTTCACCTAGACTGGAAGAACCATGCCCGTAGCATTTATACGCCAGGAAAAGACGGGCGCACTGAAGGCGTACTGGCACAACTTGCTGATATCAGTGAAGTAGCGGCTTGTGGCATCGATGCGGTGATGACCTACATGTATTTGGGGCAAAAAGATACGGCACTGGAGCAAGCAGAGATTATCCGTAACACTCGAATTGCCCGCGACTGTGAACGCCATGGTATTGCGTTGATTATCGAGCCGCGTTCCGCGTTAGAAGGGATTGATCCGGAAGCGCTCAGCGCTAAAGTCATGAGTATGTACTGCCGTATTGCCGCTGATATTGGTGCTGATCTGGTGAAGGCTCTGTGGCCGGGTTCCGTAGAGGCTTTTGCCGCAGTAACAAGCACTTGCTATACTCCTGTGCTACTTGCGGGCGGCGCGGGTGGTGAAGACCCGCACTCCACGCTGCAACTGGCTGCTGATGCCATGCAGGCAGGTGCGAAAGGTGTGATGTTTGGACGACGTATTTTCCGTGCGCAGCAGCCCGCCGGAGTGCTCCGTGCATTGAATGCAGTGGTGCATGAAAATCAGAGCGTTGAACAGGCGTCACGACTTCTGGAATGATAAGCGTCGACGGAAACAATGATGGTGATTACGCACGATATGAAACAGCTCTCTCCTGTGGTATTTATCGCCCGTACTATCATTTCTCTCGGGCCGTCTGGTCGATTACCCATTACTTCTTGGTTTCAGGAAGTGATGGGTATTGGTTCCGGTACGGTGCAAAAAGCGTTACAGGAACTAAAAAAATCTGGCGCAGTGAGTCTTGTTTCCCGTGGTCATCAGGGGACCTTTGTGGTCTCCTGGAATTTCTCCCGACTTTGGGACGCCGCGCGTATGCCACCGGTACATATCCTTCTCCCGCCGCGAGGTTCACAGGAAGCGACTCAGATTGCCAGCGCATTCGCACAGCAGTGCAGCCAGTGGGATATCACCGCGACAGTCAGTTATTTGCGCGGTGCCCATTCGCGGCTTGCGGCTCTGCAAAATGATACCGCGGATGTTGTGTTACTCTCCTCGGGCTCGGCCAAAATGCTGATGGTGGAGCTGCCGGAACAGCATTATGAAATGTTTGATGTTGGCAGTGGCAGTTACTACCGCCCGGAAAGTTTAGTGGTGGTAGAAAAGCGTGGCGTGGTGGCGGTCAACCGGCTCCGAGTGGGTATTGATTACCATTCTAGCGATCATCAGCGGCTGACTCGGGCTCAATTTCCTGAACAAGACTGCGATTATGTCGAAGTGGATTTTACATTGCTGCCGCGTTTGGTTTTTTTGGGCGAAGTGGATACTGGTGTTTGGCACCAAGAAAGTTCGCTTATTCCGCTAGACAAAGTGGGGCTGGATATTCGCCCACTGGATAAACCCCAAGCGCGAGAAATGGCCGACGCTATCTCTAGTGCGGTACTGGTCGTTCGAGCGGCATCGCCGATCGCCCAGTTATTGCGCCAGCTGGATTTTGCCATGCTCAAAAGGCAAGCGGTGCTCCCCTCAGAGGCATCTCACCAGCACTGCAATAACGTACCCGTTGCATTATATTTGCGATAAAACACCAAGTTTATCTGGCTTGGCATCCGACCCAATAAAAGCAGAGATGTTATCGCTTTAGCATAGTTTTTGACCTTATTGATTTTCAAACCCCTATACTAAAAACATCGTAATGAATTCATCGGGGGACATATGGCGCGGGTATTGATTGTCGGAGCCTCTGGGCTAGTGGGGAGCGAGTTGTTGCAACTGTTACTGGCGGATCTTCAGGTGACAAAGGTGATTGCACCGACGCGTAAGCCATTACCCTCGCACGATAAGCTGGATAACCCGGTCGGGGACAGCCTGATGATGTTGTTGATCGGGATGCAACAGCCGATAGACGTGGTGTTTTGTTGTTTGGGTACCACGCGTCAAACTGCGGGTAGTGCTAAAGCGTTTCGCTATGTCGATTATCAATTGGTGGTGGAAAGTGCCCTGACCGGTTTACGTCTCGGTGCGCAGCACTGTTTAGTGGTCAGTGCGTTGGGAGCAAACCCGCGCTCACCGTTCCTGTATAACCGCACCAAAGGCGAGATGGAGCAGACGTTGCAAAATCAAGGCTGGCTACGTCTGACTTTGCTGCGGCCTTCGATGTTGTTGGGAAATCGTCAACCGCCACGTTTGATGGAGCGCATCGCCGCGCCGCTGTTCAAACTTTTCCCTGGCAAGTGGCAGGCTATCGCCGCCAACGATGTCGCTCGAACTATGCTGGAACAGGCATTTAGCCCCGGCAGTGGCGTGAAGGTTTTAGAATCCAACCAGTTACCACGTTATCGCCAACTCACAGACTAACGCTCAGGTTATCGAACGCCAGTTCCAAGCCAGACGGCAATTGATTATCCAGCAACCATAAATCCAGTTTATGACTGATATGCGTCAGCAACGTGCGTTTGGGTTGTAATGATTGTTGAGTGATTTGTGCGCGAGTCAGATCGTTATGATTACGTGGCGCGCTCGGTTGCGGCGGCAGGCTACAATCCAACACCAGCAGATCCAATGCGATATTTTGCAGATAACGTTCGGTTTCCGGTGGCAGGCCGACGGTATCGGTCAGATAGGCCAGTGCTTTATCTTCAGTTTGAATCAAATAACCTTGTGTGAGCTTGGAGTGAACCAGCGGCAGCGGGGTGATACGCAATCCGCCCAGTTCGACGGTTCGAAACGGCAGTAACGGCGGCTGAAAATCTAGAATTCCGGGGTGTTTGAATAGGTCGTCACAGCCTTGTTCGTCCGCCGGGCCATAGACCGGGATCGCATTTCCGCACCCCCAACGCAAAGGAAATAACCCCTGAACGTGATCCATGTGGTAATGTGTCAGTAAAAAACGTTGAATTTCCCCCGCCGAAAAACGTCGCTCCAGTGATGATAATCCCGCATCTAATAACGTCGTCTGCCCTTTAAAACGCAACATCGCGCTGCATGACCGTCGCTGCAACGCTGGCTCACGCCATGCGCGTTGGCATATCAAACAATCACAGCCGAATACCGGTACTTGCTGCGCGCCGCCAGTGCCGAGAAAAGTGAGTTGCATACTCGCTCCTATAAATATTTCTCTGCAAAACTATTGATATCCCGAAAATCTGCCAACCGCTGTCGCAGCGTTTGATGCTGCCAATCCCACCACTGACTACGCTCAATGCGTTCGATCAGGTTGTCGCCAAAACGCATACCTATCTTTTTTGCCGCCACGCCCGCGACGATCGCGTAAGGCTCTACATCTTTCGTCACCACTGCTGCACTACCAATTACCGCACCATTACCGATGTTGACGCCCGGCATCACGATAGCGTTATGACCGATCCACACATCGTGACCGATGGTGACATGTTTTTCACGTCGCCAGTCGAAGAAGGCTTGGTCATCCTCCCCCAAATCATAGTCCGAGGCACGATAGGTAAAATGGTGCTGGGCGATGCGTTGGTAAGTCGGGTGGTTACCCGGATTAATGCGCACGTAGGAGGCGATCGAGACAAACTTGCCGATGGTGGCGTAGTAAATCTGATTATGTCCGGCGGTGTAGGAGTAATCGCCCATAATGACTTCTTCTAGAATGGCATCATCGGCCAGATGCACGTACTGCCCCAGTTGGCTACGGGTGAGAGTCACGTCTTTGCCTATTTTTGGCTGTGCTGCGCAGTTCATGAGGTAACACCTTGTTTTGCCGTGATAGGAAGCAGCGCCAGTAGCGCCGCCAATGTGTGCTCGAGCTCACCGCAGTTATCCAGCAACCGGCAGCCGCTGGGCAGCGTTTTCTGATATTCCTCTGCTCGCGCCAAGCGTCGTTCAATCTGTTCACCCGTCTCGCGTCCGCGCTGTTGTAAGCGCTGGCGCAAAATATCTGGCGTCACCTGTAAACACACCGGTAGCAACTGATTGCCATAGCGTTGTTGTGCCTGCGGCAGATGAGCGCGTGAACCGTTAACCACTACGTCGCTACCTTGCAATAGCCATAAATCGACCTCAATACCGAAAGCATAACGCTGTTGATGCGCCAGCCAGTCGAGGGCGAATAGGCCTTTGGCGCGGCGTTGCAAAAACTCAGGTTCGCTAAGGGCGATATGGTTCTCGCATCCGGCATCGGCTGGGCGCGTGATATAACGGTGTGCCACCAACGGCGCATGATCAGTTTCAGCGCGCAGTGCCGCCAGCAGGCTATCTTTGCCGGAACCGGATGGCCCCATCAGATAGATCAGTTGCGCCATCAGAACACCTGCCTGCCTTCGCGCCAGACGTTTTGCACGTAAATATGCTCACCATGTGGGCGTGCCAGCACCAGATCGGCGCGTAACCCTTCGGCGATCAAACCGCGATCTTGCAGCCCTAACGCACGTGCCGGGTTGCAGGTGATCAAGCGCACGGCGCGCGGAAGATCGAAAGTGTTACGCTCATCGGCGGCGATACGGAAAGCGGCATCCAGCAGGCTGGCGGGATAATAGTCGGAAGAGAGAATGTCCAACACGCCCAAGGCCGCCAGATGATGTGCCGCCACGTTACCGGAATGCGAACCGCCACGCACGATATTGGGTGCGCCCATCAAGACCTGCAATCCTTGTTGGTGCGAGGCGCGAGCGGCGGCTTCGGTGGTGGGGAATTCGGCGATGACGCTGCCTAAAGCACAAGACTCTGCAACGTGCTCGGCGGTGGCATCGTCATGGCTGGCGAGTGAGATCCCACGCGCCCGGCAGTGCGCGGCGATAGCTTCACGATTCGGCGTTGACCAGCGAGCAGAGAGGGCGATCTGTTGTTCTTCGAACTCGCTCATCTCTTTGCCGTTCAGGCCATATTTGCCCTGATAATATTCACGGTACTTTTCCCGCGAGGCGAACTGACGTTGGCCGGGCGAGTGATCCATCAATGAAACCAACGACACACCCGGTTTATCCATCAACTGTTCGAACAGCGGTAAGGTACTGTCGTGCGGCAGTTCGCAGCGTAGATGTAAACGGTGTTCGGCGCGATTCACCCCAGCGCGTTGGCTATGGATGACGGCATCGATCATTTTTTGCAGGTTTTCCAATCGATGGCCACCATCGCGCACATCGCCGATCGCTACTGCGTCTAACACCGTGGTGATGCCGTTAGCGATCATCAGGGCGTCATGGCTGCTCATCGCCGAATGAGCTGGCCAATCGACGTTCGGGCGCGGGGTAAAGAATTTATCGAGGTTATCGGTATGCAGTTCGATCAATCCGGGTAACAGCCAGCCACCTTGCGCATCCATTGCTTGCGGTAATTGGCTCGGAGTGTCACTAAAGCTGCGGATCACCCCGTCGTTCATTTCTAGCGAACCGTTAACGATGTGATCTTCCAGTACCAACTTGACGTTATTAATGATCATGACAGATCTCCTGTGCTTGCATATCGTGCAAACGATCGGCCACTTGATGGCGCACGTTTTCATCATGGAAAATACCGACCACTGCCGCACCGCGCTGTTTTGCTTGTTCTATCAATGCTACGACAGCCGCGCTGTTACGGCTATCAAGCGAAGCGGTCGGTTCGTCCAACAATAAAATAGGATAGTCGTTGATAAAGCCGCGGGCGATGTTGACGCGTTGCTGTTCGCCACCAGAGAACGTAGACGGTGCCAGTTGCCACAAGCGTTGCGGTACGTTGAGATGATTAAGTAAGATCTCGGCACGTTCACGACAAATAGCGCGTTCTATACCTAACTCGAGTAACGGTTGCATCACCACTTCTAGCGCACTGATGCGTGGGATCACCCGTAAAAACTGGCTAACCCAGCCGATGGTATGGCGACGCACCGCTAAAATTTGCCGCGCTTCGGCTTGAACCAGATCCAACCATTGATCCTGATTATTTACCCAAATATGGCCGCTGTCTGGTAAATAGTTGGCGTATAGCGAACGCAGCAGAGTGGATTTACCACTGCCGGAATGACCGTGCAGCACCACGCATTCCCCGGCATCGACGGTCAGATTGGCGTCGTGCAAGACCGGCAGGCGCGTGCCGTGTTGCTGGTGGAGCACAAAGGTTTTACTGAGATGTTCGACTCGAATTTTCGTCTTCATATATTCCACCAACGTTACGACAGCACAGAAGAAACCAACAACTGGGTATAAGGATGATGCGGATCGTCCAGCACTCGGTCGGTCAGGCCGCTTTCCACTACTTCCCCTTGTTTCATTACCAGTAGGCGGTGAGCCAGCAGGCGTGCGACACCGAGATCGTGCGTGACGATCACCGCTGCCAGTTGCATCTCCACCACCAGATTGCGTAGTAAATCGAGCAGTCGCGCTTGCACCGAAACGTCCAAACCGCCGGTCGGTTCATCCATAAACACCAATTTAGGATGCGTCACCAGATTGCGGGCGATCTGCAAGCGTTGTTGCATGCCGCCGGAGAAGGTGGTCGGCAAATCGTCGAGACGCGAAACCGGGATCTCGACGTCCTCTAACCATTGGCTGGCTTGCTGACGAATATCGCCATAGTGACGCTGACCGACCGCCATCAACCGTTCGCCAATATTGCCACCGGCAGAAACCTGCGGACGCAAACCATCGAGCGGATGTTGATGCACCACACCCCAATCGGTACGCAGCAAGCGACGGCGATCACTTTCCGCCATCGCATACAGGTCATGCTGTAATCCGGCCTGTGGGCGGTAAAGGATCTGCCCTTGTTGTGGTGCCAACCGCGCGGAGATCGATTTCAGCAGCGTGGTTTTACCCGAGCCGGATTCACCGACGATACCCAGCACTTCGCCGGGGTAAATATCAAAGGAGACGTTACTGAAGCCTTTGCCCGGCGCGTACAGGTGGGTGAGGTTGTCCACCGACAGTAGCGGCGTGCTGCTCAAAGTTGCGGAAGTCATCAGTGCTGCGCCTCTTGCGGTGATTGTTGTGGTAATAACTGTTGCTGGCAGTAATCGGTATCCGAGCAGACGAACATGCGCGTGCCTTGATCGTCGAGCACCACTTCATCCAGATAGCTATGGCGTGAGCCACACAGAGCGCAGGGTTCGTCCCACTTTTGCACGCTGAACGGATGATCGTCGAAGTCCAGACTTTCTACTTTGGTGAACGGTGGCAGGGCGTAGATACGTTTTTCGCGCCCGGCACCGAACAGTTGCAGCGCTGGCATCATGTGCATTTTCGGGTTGTCGAATTTTGGGATTGGTGATGGGTCCATTACGTAGCGATCGTTCACTTTCACCGGGTAGGCGTAAGTGGTGGCGATATGGCCGTAACGGGCGATGTCTTCGTACAGTTTTACCTGCATCACGCCGTATTCTTCCAGCGCATGCATTTTGCGAGTTTCGGTTTCACGTGGTTCGATAAAGCGCAGTGGTTCTGGGATCGGCACCTGATAGATCAGGATCTGATCTTCACGCATCGCCGTTTCTGGGATGCGGTGGCGAGTTTGGATCAACGTGGCTTCTGGTGTACGTTCGGTGGTTTCAACGCCAGCCACGCGTTGGAAGAAACGGCGGATCGACACCGCGTTGGTGGTGTCGTCGGCACCTTGGTCGATCACTTTCAGCACATCGGCACGTCCGATAATGCTGGCGGTGATCTGGATGCCGCCAGTACCCCAGCCGTAAGGCATCGGCATTTCACGACCGCCGAACGGCACCTGATAACCGGGGATCGCCACACCTTTCAAAATGGCGCGACGGATCATGCGTTTGGTCTGCTCGTCTAAATAACCGAGGTTATAACCGCTCAATATTTCACTCATCGCGAGTCTCCTGGAATTCTTCGCGCAGGCGTTTTAGTAGTTCCAGTTCGGCCTGGAAATCGACGTAGTGCGGCAGTTTGAGGTGCGAGACAAAACCGGCGGCTTCTACGTTATCGGCATGCGCCAGTACGAACTCTTCGTCCTGCGCTGGGCTGGCAATGCTCTCGCCGTATTCATCGGTTTGCAGGGCGCGATCGACTAACGCCATCGCCATCGATTTACGTTCCGCACGACCAAACACCAAACCATAACCACGGGTGAAGTGTGGCGCTCTCTCTTGCGGATCGACAAAGCCGTTCACCATTTCGCATTCGGTTAGCATGATCTCGCCAATATCGATGGCAAAACCCAACTCTTCCGGCACGATGGAAACCGTGACCTGCCCGGTGCGGATCTCCCCGGCGAACGGGTGGTTGCGGCCGTAACCGCGTTGGGTGGAATAACCCAATGCGAGTAGGAAACCTTCATCACCGCGCACCAACTGTTGCAGGCGTGCGGAGCGTGAGCAGGGATAGACCGGTGGGTTGCGGGTGATGTCGTCCGGCGTGCTGCCATCGTCTTGCTCGGTCAGCGCTAGTTGTTGTTGGCTCAGCAAATCAAAGACGTGGGCACAGGCTTCCGGTAACGGCTCGTCGGCCTGTGGTGCGCGTGGTGCTTTACCTTCCGCCAACAGCGCGAAATCCAGTAAGCGGTGGGTGTAATCGTAAGTGGGGCCAAGCACTTGTCCGCCGGGTAAATCCTTATAAATCGCAGAAATACGGCGTTCTAGGCGCATTTGTTGCGTTTCTAGCGGTTCGCTGGTGGCTAACCGTGGCAGGGTGGTGCGATAGGCTCGCAGCAGGAAGATCGCTTCTACCAGATCGCCACTCGCTTGTTTGATGGCCAGTGCCGCCAACTGTCGATCGTAGATACCGCCTTCGGTCATCACCCGGTCAACCGCTAAACCAAGCTGTTGTTCTATCTGTTCAGCCGTCAGTGCAGGGAGAGATTCATCACCCCGGCGCAGGTTTTCTTGCAATTGATGGGCTGCCTCAATGGCTTTTTCGCCCCCTTTGACTGCAACGTACATCAGCACACCTCCACATGGGTTGTGCGCGGGAGAGCGATGAGGCGCTCACCGCAGGTCAGTAAAATATCGAGGCCAAGCGGGAAGCGCTGTGGGCGTTCGAGCAGATAATCCAGTAATGCGGCAGGCAGTTGCGGGGCGATAATGCGTTGATTTTCAATGCCAGGGCCGCGTAAGCGCAACGGTTTGCCACCTTCCAGCGCAGCGATTTGCACCAAGACCGTGGCACCAGATTCTGGTGAGACTTCGTTACCATAAGGTAAGGCTTGTAAATCAGTCGGTTGTAGTTGGGCGTCAAATAACGCAAAGCAGATGTCGTTAGTTTGAGCCGCCAGCGGTGCGCCAGTATGGAAACGAATGTTTGTTAGCACTCGCTCACTCTCTAATGCTTGGCAAATATAGATCGGTGTTTCTTGAGCGGCCAATGTCAGTAGAATTGCTGTGCTAGCCGCGTTCAGATTTCCCCACACCGGACCACCTTGTAGCATCACTTGATAACCCGGCTCGCTGAGTGCTTTTAAAATCAGCCGAAAAGCGTGTTGGGATTGTTCAATCGGTTGTTCGAAACCGGTGAGTAAACTCATGGCTTAATCCCCTCGCACCAAAGTAAAGAAGTCGACGCGGCTAGCGGCCACCGAACGGGCGCGTAGCTGACGCTGTTCCTGTTGAATGGCGGCCAACGGCTCAATCAATCGCTGTTGCAACAGTTCCGTGTTGTCTGGCTGTTGCAACAGAGCATCGACCAGCGCGCACAGCTCGGCGTGGGGTTTGTCGCGCCCGGCGATATAGCTGTAGCCATAGCCGCCGTTTGCCAGTTGCACCACGGCGCGGGTGACGGTCATGTCCCCTAAAACAAAGCGGCGACCGGTGGCACCCATACGCCCTTGCAACTGCGCCAGCCCAATCTCGGGGGCGCGAATGCTGTGATAAGTAGGGCTGAGATTCAGCGCCTGCCAGTGGCTGCGCAACTGCTGTGGTTGGCTGTGCGCCAACACCGACATCCAGCGTTGTCTCGGCTGTAAGGCTTGCATTTAGTGCTCCATCGTCAGTTCGATCATGTCGGCGCGCGCTAGGCTGACGGAGTATTCCGCCACGCGTTCGCTGCCGGTGCAGGTATTCAGAGTGCGCACGCAAAGCAGCGGCGCGTGGGTGGCAATGGTCAGCAATTGGCTCTCTTTAGCCTGTGCCAGCCGGGCGCTGACGCGTGTTTGGCTGCGGGTTAGCGACTGATGAATGTGTTGCTCAATAAATTCGTGCAAAGAACCGCTTTTGAACTGTTGCAGCGCTGGCCACCAGTCCAGATCAGGCAGGTAGTGGTCGATCACGCTCATCGGTACGCCGTTGACGCGTCGTAAAGTTCGCAGGTGGATCACCGTTTCTCCTTCTTCACGCGATAGCGCACTAGCGATATGCCCATGACACGGGCGTAAAACAGCTAGTAAGCGCTCACTGGTGGGGTGACTGCCCTGCTCGAGCAGGTTCTGACTAAAACGGGTATGGGCGTGTATCGGGTAATCATAAGGGCGCATCAACACCAGAATGCCGACGCCGTGGCGGCGTTGCAGCCAGCCGCGTTCAACCAACTGATCGACGGCACGACGTAAAGTGTGGCGATTGACCTGATAGCGTTCAGCAAGTTGTTGTTCGGATGGTAAATAATCACCGCAGCGGTATTGAGAACGTAACTCCAGTTCCAACTGAGCGGCAATTTGTTGGTAGCGGGTTGGGTAGCTGGTCGGATGTCTAGATAACTGCATCATAACAAAAACCTCCGCGGGCTGAGGGCACTGTCAGTGGGGAGCAATACAATGGATTTCATGAGCGGCACCCGGTAACTAAGTTGCCGTTATGGTGCAGGCGTTAAATGACAATCAGGTGACGAGCAGGTGGCGGAAAGATGAACTCTTTGGGGCAGGTAAATGAGAGGTTTGAGGTGATTACAGTGATGAGTGGCGGTTTGTATGAATGAAAAACAATCTATTGGATTTATTTTGTTGTCACAATTGTGCTAACGTCATAGGTGGTATGTTGACCAAGAGGACGTATTTATGGAAAGCCGTATCCAGTTCCGGATCGAAGATGAAACCAAACAATTGGCTCAGAAGGCAGCAGAAGCGAAAGGTATTACCTTAAGTGAGGCTTGCCGGCGTTTGGCTGAACAAATGGCAGATGAACAGCGTGCCGCAGAGGCACATGAAAATTGGCTGAAAGAAAAAGTTGATGCTGCTTTTGCTCGCTTGCATGAAGGCAGTGCAATTTATATCAGCGCTGAACAAGCGGAAGCAGAAATGGATGATTTTAAAAATAAAATAAGAGCGAAGTACGCTAAAAAATAAGGATAGCTATGCGCATCGAGTGGGATTTTGTTGCCCTACAGGATCGGGGGCGTATTTTTGAATTTTTGTACTCGTTGAACCCGGTGGCCGCTGAATGGGCTGATAACGAACTAGTAGAGAAGGTTAATCTTCTACTTGATAACCCTGGGTTGGGAAAGTCTTGCTATGGGCAGGTACGTAAACTACTGATTAATCTAGCTTCATTACTAGTTGTCTATATCGTTGCTGATGAGGTGATTAGAATCATGGCGGTTGCTCATCAACGCGAAAAGTTTCCTGACTGATCAACGGCCGATCTTCGGTTATCTTCATCAAGCCCTCTTTTTCAGAATACTGAATGTCCTATTGTTGAAGACGATCACAATTATGGATAATGATGTATTAATACAAAATTGAATATTAATTCTCATTTTTTGAATTTCAATTCATTATTGAATTTTGCGTTTTTATAACAATAAAAAAACATACCCACATCGTTTGAATGATACATGGTCTATTTAATATCACTCATGTCAATGTTACAAAAAAACATCCTAATACTCATTTTTTGGTAGCGCTCTTACTTATCAATTCATTTACATAAGAAAGATCTTGCTAATCACATTCTATGCAACCATATGCATAACAAATGAATATTTATTTATGAACTGGGATTTTTACGTGATTTACATCACATTTTAAAATGTCACCAGCGCTAAAATGTCGCCAACTTTCAATCAGAGAGATGGAAGAGAAAATGGAAAACAATAACCGAAAAATGGCGCACATCAGGCGGACAACTCACCTAATGATGATGGCTCACCGTAGTTGTTTTAGCTTTGCCTTCTTTAACTTCAGATAGCCCACCTCCTCTACGTTTTGATCCAACGCGGAACGTACTTTCTTTATTTGTGAATTTCCTTACGTCTAATGTGTAATGGATAGTCTCGGCCTTAATTTTGGTCAGACGTAATTCTAGACTCCGTAAACGATCAATTACGTACAAGATACGTTCGTAAAATAATCTGCAAATTGTGTAATTCCTAACGGAGATTACTACGGTTTTGCACACCTTTATTTTAACGAAAATATTTCCAGCTAATCACATCGATCGGCTGTAGGGATATTTTTGCCTGAAGAATGAGAAAATGAATAAATTAAAAATTGCCGCTAATGTAAAAACTCTGGCCTGTTTTAATACTCAACGCGATATTGTTGATGTTCATCACAGTGATTTTAACGATGTTGCCGCTGTGGTGCTCTCGGTTGAGGATGTCGCAGCTGGCATGGTGCAGCAACTGGAAGACACGGGTCTGAATATTCCGGTATTTGTCGCGGTATGTTGTGAAGAAGAATTGGATAACGCCACATTGCCTGCGCTGCATGGGGTGTTTGAACTCTGTGGTAAGAATACCCAGTTCTACGGCAAGCAGTTGGAAGCTGCAGCGGTGAAATATGAATCTGAATTGCTGCCGCCATTTTTTAATACCCTGACGCAGTATGTCGAAATGGGGAACGCCACTTTTGCTTGCCCGGGGCATCAGGGCGGTGAGTTCTTCCGCAAACATCCAGCGGGGCGTCAGTTCTTTGATTTCTTTGGCGAAACTTTATTCCGTTCCGATATGTGTAACGCCGACGTCAAATTGGGTGATTTGTTGATTCATGAAGGTGCGCCGTGCGATGCACAGAAACACGCAGCCAAAGTGTACAACGCGGATAAAACCTACTTCGTACTCAACGGGACTTCTGCCTCTAACAAAGTCGCGACTAACGCCTTGTTGACGCGTGGTGACTTAGTCCTGTTTGACCGCAACAACCATAAATCAAACCACCACGGTGCGCTGATTCAGGCAGGGGCCACACCGATTTATCTGGAAACTGCCCGTAATCCGTTCGGGTTTATCGGCGGTATCGACGCTCATTGTTTCGATGAAAAATATCTGCGCGAGCAGATTCGTGAAGTTGCGCCAGAACGCGCTAACGAAGCACGCCCGTTCCGCTTGGCGATCATCCAACTGGGCACTTACGACGGCACTATTTATAACGCACGTCAGGTGGTGGATAAGATTGGTCATCTGTGTGACTACATCCTGTTTGACTCTGCTTGGGTGGGTTACGAACAGTTTATTCCGATGATGAAAGACTGCTCGCCGCTGCTGCTTGAACTGAATGAAAACGATCCGGGCATTATCGTGACTCAATCGGTACATAAACAGCAGGCCGGTTTCTCTCAGACTTCTCAGATCCATAAAAAAGACAAACATATCAAAGGGCAAGATCGCTACTGTAACCATAAGCGCTTCAACAACGCGTTTATGCTGCATGCCTCGACCAGTCCGTTCTATCCGCTGTTTGCCGCGCTGGACGTCAACGCCAAAATGCACGAAGGCAAAAGCGGTCAGCGTTTATGGAAAGAGTGTGTGCGCATCGGTATTGAAGCTCGCAAAATGCTGTTGGATACCTGTAGCCTGATCAAACCGTTCGTTCCAAGCGAAATCGACGGTAAGCCTTGGCAGTCCTTCTCCACCGAAGCGATGACTAACGACCTGCGTTTCTTCAACTTTGTCCCAGGCGAAAAGTGGCATGCCTTCGAAGGTTATGAAGAATCACAGTATTTTGTCGATCCTTGCAAGCTGTTGCTCACCACACCGGGCATTGATACCGCCACCGGCCAGTACACCGAGTTCGGTATCCCTGCGACTATTCTCGCTAACTATCTGCGTGAAAACGGCATTGTGCCGGAAAAATGCGATCTTAACTCGATCCTGTTCTTGCTCACTCCGGCGGAAGACATTGCCAAAATGCAGCATTTGGTAGCGTTAATCGCTCGCTTCGAAAAACACATTGAGCAGGATTCTCTGCTGAGTGAAGTATTACCGACGGTGTACAAAAATAATCAGCAGCGCTATCAAAATTATACTCTGCGTCAACTGTGCCAAGAAATGCACGATCTTTATGTCAGCTATGACGTTAAAGAATTGCAAAAAGAAATGTTCCGTAAAAACTATTTCCCACGTGTGGCAATGAATCCACAAGACGCCAATACCCAATTTGTGCGCGGTAATGTGGAATTAGTTTCTCTCGCTAAAGCCGAAGGGCGAATTGCGGCGGAAGGGGCGTTGCCTTATCCACCGGGAGTGCTGTGTGTGGTTCCGGGTGAAATATGGGGTGGGGCAGCTCAACGTTATTTCTTGGCACTGGAAGAAGGGATTAACTTATTACCGGGATTTGCGCCGGAATTGCAGGGTGTTTATATCCAGCAAGATGAAGATAGCTGGAATCGTGCTTATGGCTATGTGATGAAACATTAATTCAACTGACATGGTGGCGGTAATTCCGCTGCCATTTAAGAGAGAAAATAACATGAGCAAATCTAATAATAAAATGGGGGTCGTACAATTAACGGTCCTCACCGCGGTCAACATGATGGGTTCCGGCATAATTATGCTGCCAACCAAGCTAGCGGAAGTGGGGACGATTTCGATCGTCTCTTGGCTGGTGACGGCCATTGGTTCGATGGCGCTGGCCTACGCTTTCGCCAAATGCGGGATGTTTAGCCGTAAATCAGGCGGGATGGGCGGTTATGCCGAATATGCCTTCGGTAAATCCGGCAACTTTATGGCTAACTATACCTATGGTGTGTCTCTGCTGATCGCCAATATCGCGATTGCTATTTCCGCCGTGGGATACGGTACTGAATTATTTGGCGTCAATCTGACACCGATCGGTATTTGTATCGCGACTATTGGGGTGCTGTGGCTGGCGACGGTGCTGAACTTCGGTGGGGCGCGCATTACCGGGCAAATCAGTGGAATTACCGTATGGGGTGTGATTATCCCAGTGGTGGGGATTTCCATCATCGGTTGGTACTGGTTCAGCGGTAGTGCTTATATGGCCGCTTGGAATCCCCATGCAGTACCGACTTTTGAAGCCGTCGGTGCTTCTATTTCCATGACATTGTGGGCATTTTTGGGCTTGGAATCTGCTTGTGCCAACACCGATGTGGTAGAGAACCCAGAGCGCAATGTGCCGATCGCGGTATTGGGCGGTACTTTGGGTGCGGCGGTGATTTACATCGTTTCCACCAACGTGATTGCCGGTATTGTACCGAATATGGATCTGGCTAATTCGACCGCGCCGTTTGGTTTGGCATTCTCACATATGTTCAACCCAACCGTCGGCAAGGTAATCATGGCGTTGATGGTGATGTCTTGCGTGGGGTCGCTGCTGGGCTGGCAATTCACCATCGCTCAGGTATTCAAATCCTCGGCGGACAGCGGTTTCTTCCCGAAAATTTTCTCCAAGGTCACTAAAGCCGATGCGCCGGTGAAAGGTATGTTGACCATCGTGATTATCCAGAGCGTGCTGTCGTTAATGACCATCAGTCCGTCTTTGAATAAGCAATTCAACGTGTTGGTCAATCTGGCGGTAGTCACCAATATTATTCCGTACATCTTGTCGATGGCGGCGTTGGTGATTATTCAGAAAGTCGCCAAAGTGCCGGAAAACAAAGCGAGAATTGCCAATATCATTGCCGGTATTGGTGCGTTGTACAGCTTCTATGCGCTGTATAGCTCCGGCGAAGAAGCCATGATGTGGGGCGCGATCGCCACCTTCCTTGGTTGGTCGTTGTACGGCATCGTTTCACCACGTTTTGAATTTACCGAGAAGAAAGGATAAGTCATACAAAAATAGCTCTGCATCTTTATTAGGTTAATTTTCTTTATGAAGCCGCAGGGCTATCCATGTCGGTATAACCCGTTTGAGGTTGTGATGTGGATAGCGGTTTACCGTGAACTGTCGTGTTAGCGTACCTACCAATACTCATATAAAGGTAGGTAAAACAATGAAATATAAAAACAACCCATGGTTCAAATACTCAACATTGATAGCGGTGATGATTGCTGGAAGTGTTTCTGCATCTCCACAACATACGGTAACCATTGAGCAAGGGCGCTTACAGGGGGTCGTAGATAAAGGTGTTGAGGTATTCAAGGGAATTCCTTATGCACAACCACCACTAGGAGATCTGCGCTGGAGTGCGCCACAGCCCGTTGCGGCCTGGCAAGGTGTGCGTCAGGCTAAAGAGTATGGTCACGATTGCGCCCAGATCCCCTTCCCTGGTGATGCAGCGCCATTAGGTGTGGCTACCAGTGAGGATTGTCTGGTATTGAACGTTTGGCGACCGGTTAAGAACAGTGCCAAGAACTTACCAGTAATGGTGTGGATACATGGCGGCGGCTTTGTTAATGGCGGGTCTTCGCCAGAAGTGTATGACGGCAGCGAGTTTGCCCGCCAAGACGTAGTATTAGTCAGTTTTAACTATCGCTTAGGACGCTTTGGTTTCTTCGCCCACCCGGCGTTGGCGCAAGATGCCTTGAAAGGCAACTACGGCCTGATGGATCAAATAGCGGCGCTGAAGTGGGTACAAGAGAATATCGCGGCTTTCGGCGGTGATAAAAATAACGTAACTCTGTTTGGTGAATCTGCGGGCGGTTTTTCAGTGGTGAGTTTACTGACCACGCCACAAGCCAGTGGGCTATTCCAAAAAGCGATTATCGAATCAGGTTCCGGGCGACAGAACATCACGCCGGGAGTGAGTTATCAAAAGGCTGAACAGGCCGGGTTAGCGTTTGGTAAACGTTGGGGAATTGATGGGCAGGATGCGCAGGCATTAGCGGCTCTGCGTGCGTTGCCAGCAGATAAAGTGGTGGACGGGTTGAACATGGCGACCATGAATCAACCGACCTATTCTGGGCCGATGATCGATGGTGAAATCATCACAGGTGAGCCGCAAGATGTTTATCGTCAGGGCACATTTGCCAAAATACCGCTGATGATTGGTGCTAACGATATGGATATCGGTTTCGCACCACCGGCCAGCAGTTATGAACAGGCGTTAGCACCGTTTGGTGCGGAACATTATCAAACTGCGCTGTCGCTGTATCAAGCCGCAGGTGCGAAGACGCCACAACAAATGGCAGAGATGCTAGCGAGCGATCGCTTTATGGTCGAGCCAGCACGTTATGTGGCAAAGGTATTCAGTGAAGCCGGGTTGCCAGCTTATCAATACCGTTTTGGTTACGTCGCGCAGAGTATGCGTCACGAATGGCCTGCGGCAGTACATGCCAGTGAGATCCCGTATGTGTTCAATACACTCCCCGCACGTTACGGCAAGCAACTGACCAAGCAGGATCGTCAGGTGGCTAGCTTGATGCATCAGTATTGGATCAACTTCGCGCGTAATGGTGATCCGAACGGTAAAAAATTGCCTGAATGGCAAACTTATCAAGCCGACAAAGATAATTTGATGGTGTTCCCGGCTAGTGGCGCGCCTGCCAGCCAGCAACAGCGCGATCCGTGGGGGTCAAGGTTGGATCTGGTCAGTGGGTTGAGCAGTCCGGCTAAATAATCTGCAACGTTATGCCGTATGGCGATGATAGCAAGAAACAACCCCACCCTATGAACGGTGGGGTTGTGCTGGGTTATTTTGTACGAAAGGTATCACTATCACGCCGAGTGAAAATGAAAACGACAACTCGCCACTTCAGACAAATCCCCTGTTTTTTTACACCTTTCCTTATTTAGTTAAGTCTTACTCACCGGTTACTTGTATTTTTTACTTATAAAAGCCAAATAAGGAGAATTTAATCAGCGTAGTTAATGATTGTTACCCTACTTTACACTTGAAATATCCAGTTACAGCTCGCTAAAATGCCGCAAAATTATACGGTGGCAACTCTGAATGGACTCGATAATTCAACGAATCACAGTCATTTTTCTGTGCTTTTCTTTCTCTATTAGTGCGAATGCTGCTCTATTGAGCCCAGCGGATCGCGATACGATCCAACAGCAACAACGCGAACTGTTGGAGCAAAATCAGCAGCAGCGACAGGAGCTGCAACGCAGCCTGACGCCGACTTTACCTGCACCACCTTCTGCTACAGCGACACCCGAAGGGCCTTGTTTTAACATCACCCGTATTCAGCTGCTCGATGCAGAGCATATGCCGACTAGCGCACAGCGCCAATTGACTCAACCTTACCTGCAACGCTGCCTTGGCTTGAATCAGATTCAGACGCTGGTACAGCAGGTTTCCGACTGGTATATCGCCAAAGGGTACATCACCAGTCGGGCGTTTTTGACCGAGCAGGATCTTTCGAGCGGCGAGTTAAAACTGCTGGTGCTGGAAGGTAAGCTGGAGAAGATCTTGCTCGAGAAGCAGGACGATCGCGCACTAAAAATGGCGTTCCCCGGCCTGCAAGGTCAGATCCTGAACCTGCGTGATATTGAGCAGGGCATGGAGCAGATTAATCGCCTGCGTCAGCAACCAGTACAAATCGAAATCCTACCGGGCAGTCAACCGGGTTACTCGGTGGTTAACCTGAGTGGCAAACCTGAATTCCCGCTACAACTGGGCTTGGGTTTTGATAACAGTGGTCAAAAAAGTACCGGAACCGGACAGCTCAATGGCTCGTTAACCGGTAACAACCTATTGGGATTAGCCGATCAGTGGTTTGTCGCCGGTGCTCGCAGTAGCGATTTTGCTAACGATCACGATGCGCGTAGCGTTCAGGCAGGTGTTAGCCTGCCTTATGGCTATTGGACGATGGATTACAACTATTCCTACAGTGACTATCTGTCGACGATTGATAATCAAGGGTTTGATTGGCAATCCAGCGGCGATAGCCAGACGCATCGTTTGAGCTTGTCACGGGTGTTATTCCGCGATGGCGACATGAAAACCGGTATGTCCCTCGGTTTAACCCACCGCCTCAACCGTAATTACCTTAACGATACCTTGCTGGAAAGCAGCAGCCGCAAACTAACCAGCGTGACGCTGGGCGTTAGCCATAGTCAAAAACTGTGGGGCGGATTTGCCACGCTGAATCCGGCTTACAGCCGCGGTGTGCCATGGTTGGGTGCGGAAGACGACAGCGGCAAAATCAAAGAAGCCCCCAAGGCCGAGTTCCATAAATTCTCACTTTCTAGCAGCTACTACCTGCCACTGGCGCAGGACTGGACTTATCTCACCAGCCTGTATGGTCAGTGGACTAATGATCGTCTATACGGCAGCGAGCGGCTGACCATTGGTGGTGAGAGCTCGGTACGTGGCTTCAAAGAGCAATATCTTTCTGGCGATAAAGGCGGTTACTGGCGTAACGAAGTCAACTGGTCGCTAGTGACGTTGCCTTTTATCGGCAGTATCAATGCATTAGCTGCTATCGATGGCGGCTATCTGCATCATGACGATTTGGATGCTTATGCCTCTGGCACTCTATGGGGCGGCGCAATAGGGCTTGGCAATCGTAACCGCTATTTCAGCAGCCAGTTCACCGTGGGTTGGCCGTTGGCGTATCCAGATTGGCTTAAGCCAGATTCTGTCTCGATTTATTACCGCATCAGCTTCGTACTTTAATTAGCAGAAAAGGTTTCAGGGATGAAAAACGATAATAAACAACCCATTAATACCGCGCAGCGCCTGCTGAGCTACCTCTTGTGTGGCTTCTTGGCGTGGCAGCCTCTGTTACCTGCTTTTGCCAACGGCGTCAACGTCGCCGAAGGCAATACCCGTGTCGATCAGGCCGCCAACGGCGTGCCGGTGGTCAATATCGCCACCCCCAATCAGGCCGGGATTTCGCATAATAAATACAACGATTTCAACGTTGATCAGCAAGGGCTGATCCTCAATAACGCCACCGGGCAGCTCAACCCGACCCAGCTCGGCGGCCTGATCCAGAACAACCCCAACCTGCAAGCCGGTAAAGAAGCGCAAGGCATCATCAACGAGGTGGTCGCGCCGAATCGTTCGCAACTGCAAGGCTATCTGGAAGTCGCGGGTAAAGGCGCCAGCGTGATGGTCGCCAACCCGTATGGCATCACCTGTAACGGCTGCGGTTTTATCAATACCCCGAACGCGACGCTGACCACCGGTAAACCGGTGTTGGGTGCAGACGGCAAGCTGCAAGCGCTGGAAGTGACGCAGGGCGCGATTTCCATTCAGGGCAAAGGACTGGATGCGAGCCAAAGTGACAAGTTTGCGCTGATTGCCCGCGCCACGGACATCAACGCCCAACTGCATGCCAAAGATTTGCAGGTGAAACTCGGTGCCAACCGGATTGATGCGAATGGCAATGTGACGCCGATAGCCGGCGTGGGCGAAGTGCCGAAAGTCGCCATTGATACTGGGGCGCTCGGCGGTATGTACGCCAACCGTATCCATCTGGTGTCGAGCGAAAAAGGGGTCGGCGTTAACCTCGGCGACCTCAATGCCCGTGCCAGCGATATTCGTCTGGACGCTAGCGGCAAAGTGACACTGAATAATTCACTGGCGCAGGTCAACTTGACGGTGAATGCCACCGACGTGGCCTTGGGCGGTGAACATCAAGCGCAGGCGATGGCACTGACCAGTCAGGGTAATTTGGCGCTGGAAAACGCCACGTTGAACACTCAGGGCGATATTCAGCTCAAGGCCGCACAGCTGGTGACAGCAGGGAAAATGCTGGCCGGTGGGCAGTTGAACCTGAACGCCGGGAGTTTGCAGGGGAGCGCGGAAAGCCGTCTGGCAGCGCAAGGGGACGTCGGGCTGACATTGAGCGGCGACGCCGATTGGCAGGGCACCTTGACCGCCGGGCGCGATTTGACCGTCAGCGCCAATCAACTCACTAACCGTGGGCAGTTGGCCGCCAACGGTAACAGCCAACTCACGGCGAACAACCTCACCAACCACGGCTTGCTGCAAGCGCAAGGCACCCAACGGCTCGATGTGGGGCAACTGAACAACCGCGGGAAAGTGCAATCAGCTGGTGCGCAGACGGTCACCGCGAATAGCGTGACGAACAGCGGATTGCTGGGCTCTCAGCAAGGGCTGAATCTGACCGTGCGTGACGGATTGAACGTCAGCGGTGCGTTGTACAGCGACAGCCTGCTCACCGTACAAGCCGGGGAGTTTTTGCTGAGCGGTAGCGTGCTGGGTAAACAGGGTATCTCGCACAGCGGTAGCTTGAATGCGTTGGCGGGTTCTTCGCTGCTGAGCGGTGGCGATATTGGGCTGCAAGGTAACAACGTGCAACTGGGGGGCTTGCTGTCCAGCGACCAGCAACTGACGCTGAATGCAAAGCAGCTCAAGATGGCACAGAGCGCCCAGACGCAGGCCAAACAGGGCATGACGGTGACTGCCACAAAGAGTGCGCAACTGGCGGGCGTGTTTACCACGCTGGGGGATGTGCAGTTGACCGGTGGTGCGGTAGATAACCGGGCAGCCATCAGTGCGAAGGCTATCGACTGGAACAGCCAGTCACTGAATCAATACGGTCAACTTCAGGCGGAGACGTCTCTCACGTTGACCAGCCAGACTTTGAATCAGCAAGGCAATCTGCTGGCCGGGCAAACGCTGACCCTGCGCGGCGAGCAATTGACCCACACCGGGCAAATCAGTGCACCGACATTAACACTGGCCTTCACCCGTTCGCTGGATAACAGCGGCACGCTGATTGCCGGTGAAGCACTAACGCTCCACACAGACTCCCTAAGCAATAGCGGCACCGTGGCGGCTAACGACCTTTCGCTTACCGCAAACCACCTGGACAACGGTGGACTGATTCAGGCCACGACCGATGCTTCTTTGACATTCAACGCGTTGCAAAACCGCCTGAATGGACGTCTGTTAACGGGTGGGGCACTGGCTCTGCATGGGCAGCGGTTAGACAACGCCGGTAAAGTGCAAGGCAAAACGGTTGATGTGACCGCGAATGGCTGGAACAACAGCGGCAGCGCACTCGGCAGCGATAGCTTAACGGCGAAGGTGCAACAGCAACTGAACAACGGTGGGCAACTGCTGAGTTCTGGCGCGGTTCATGTGCAGGCTGCTGAACTGGTTAACGACGGTAAAATCCTGAGCGAAAGCGCTCTGACGCTGGTGGCCCCGCAGGTCACTAACCGCGGTGAAATGCAGGGGCAAACTACCCAACTGAACGCGGATGCATTGACTAACAGCGGTAACCTGATTGGTGTGCAAAAGCTGGTGCTGCAATTGCAGCGCGATGTGAATAACGCCACGGGGGGTAAGTTGCTGAGTGGCGGTGAGCTGAACATTACGGCGGATGCGGTGAACAACGTCGGGCTGTGGCAGGGGGAGCGCATTGTACTGGCGGCACGGCAGTTCGACCATAGCGGTACGGCGCAAGCGAAATCCATTCAACTGGATGTGACCGGCAATATTACCAGTGCCGCCAGTAGCCAACTGGTGGCGAACGACGCCTTGGCGATAACTGCGCTAGCACTCACTAACGCGGGAAGCTGGCAGGCGAGCAACTTGCAATTACGTGGGCAGTCACTCAGCAACAGCGGCACCTTGACCGGCGTTAAGCAACTGGATGCGACGATGAGCGGCAACGTTGAACAAGGTGCCCGCGGAAAAATGCTGAGTGGTGGTGGGCTGACGCTCACCGCCAATAGTGTCAACAATCTGGGGCGCGTACAGGCCAATACCTGAAATTGGTTGCTACCGACGTCACCCACGGCGGCGTGCTGCTGGGGCAGAACAACGTCGATATCCAACTGACGGGGATTTTCAATCAGTTAGCAGGCAGCACGTTACGCAGTCAAAACGCCTTGACCTTGAATGCGGCAGAACTGAATAACGCCGGAGAGATTCAAGGCGATGGCGTCAGTACCTTCACGCTGTCGCGCGTGCTCAACAATAGCGGCAAACTGCTGAGCGCCGATGCGTTGACCATCAGGGCACCACAACTGACCAACGATGGCGGGTTGCAGGCCAAAACACTGACCCTGAACGGCACCACCTTAGATAACCGCGGCACGTTGATAGCGGCCAATGACAACCATCTCGGTTTCACCACAGTCAATAACAGCGGCACGATGCAGGGTGAATCACTGCGTCTGAAAAACGCCGATACCCTGAACAACAGTGGCACCGTGCTGGCAACCAGCCTGTTGGACGTACAAGCGAAGCAAATCGACAACAGCGCCACCGGTAAGTTGTTCAGCGCGGGTAATCTGAGCCTGACCACCAATGTATTGAATCAACTCGGTCAGTTGGCGGCGCTAAAAGACTTGGCGCTAACGCTCAATGCCGCATTCAGCCAGCAAGGCACGTTGGCGGCGGGTAACAAGCTCAGCCTGAACAGCAGCGGTGACCTGACGATTAACGGCACGGTACAAGGCCAGAGCTTGGAACTGCGCAGTGGCGGACAGTTTGTTAACGCCGGGTCGTTGCGTGCGGGTAGCGGCGATGTGCGGATTGAGGCGAATAGCATCACGCAAAACGCCGGAGCCAGTCTGCAAGCGGTGGGATTAGTGCAACTGCTCAGCCGTGGCGAACTCACCAACCACGGTTTTATCGGTACGGCGGGTGACTTGGTACTGTCGGCGGTGGGGCACTTGCTCAACAGCGCGATGTTGTACAGCGGCGGCAATATGCAATTGCTGGCAGAGCGTATCACCAACCAACGTGGCGATATTCTGGCGGGTAATAATCTGTGGATGCAGCGTGACGCGGCAGGCAATGCCAATACGGAAATCATCAACACCTCCGGCACTATCGAAACGGAAAACGGCGATATCACTATTAAGACCGGGCATCTGTTGAATCAACGGGAGGGACTGACGGTTGAAACAAAACAGACGGATGTGAGAACGCCAGATGATACCTATATTGACGTCAAGCTGACGGATTTGGGACTTGATGAACTAGGATACACCGAAACTTACCAGTGCTCAGGCGGTGGACGAAATGAGCACTGCTGGGACAGCTATGTTGTCCGATTTAACAAAAAGCAGGATGAGAAGAGATTCTTAATCAGTGAGTCAGAGATTCTTGTTAGTGCTAATGGCGGTGCTGCTCGTATTGCCTCCGCAGGCAATATGGCGATTGCTGCCAGTTCTTTAGAGAATAATGCTAGCCAGATTTTGACGGGCGGTAATCTTACGCTTACTGGTAATCAACTCAATAACTACTCCGTGAAGTCGGGAAAAGTCTCTCAATATCAGTTGTATAAATACGATTTCACTTATAATTGTAAGGATATTATTGCTTTCAATAGTGGCGGTAATATAGCCAGTTTTAATTTTGTCAGAGAAAGAGATAAAGGCTATGAGTACCGCACCATTCGTTATGAATTGGTCGGCGGGCCGACCTATGAAGAAAGTGTTGACAGCGAACTCTACCGTTCTGTGATCCAAGCGGGCGGCACCCTCAGCGCCAACTTCACCAGCGACATCAGCAATACCACCGTTACACCTAACGCCGGTAGCATCAGCACAACCATCGCCAAACCTACCCTAGAGACGGTGCAAAAGCCGGATGCCATCAGCGGCACGCAGGCTCAGGGGTTAAACGGTGACCAGACCGTCACCATTGGCACGCCAGCATGGCAAGACAGCCTGCATGAGGCGTTGAGCGACCTCGGTAATGCGGCGCAACTGGCCGATTATCCGCTGCCGAGTGGCACCAGCGGACGCTTTGTGCCGAGCCCCGACCCGAACAGCCCGTACCTCATCACCACCAACCCCAAACTGGACGGCTTGGGGCAACTGGACGACAGCCTGTTCAACGACTTGTACGCCTTGCTGGGGCAACAACCGGGCAACGCACCGCGCGAGACCGGTAGCCAATTTACCAATGAGAAACAGTTTATCGGCTCGGCTTACTTCCTCAATCGTCTGAACCTGAACCCGGATTACGACTACCGCTTCCTCGGCGATGCGGCGTTCGACACCCGTTACATCAGCAACGCCATGCTGCACCAGACCGGGCAGCGTTATATCAACGGAGTCGGTTCTGATTTGGCGCAGATGCGCTACCTGATTGATAACGCCGCGCGGGCGCAGCAAGGGCTGGGGCTGCAATTTGGCGTCAGCCTGACGGCAGCGCAGGTGGCGGCGCTCGATAAGAGCATTGTCTGGTGGGAGAAGGTGACTATCAACGGCCAAACCGTGCTGGCACCGAAACTGTATCTAGCGAAAGGTGACACCGCACCACTCAACGGTAGCGTCATCGCTGGGAATAACGTCAACCTGAACGGTGGGCGCATCGTTAACGATGGCAGCACGATGCAGGGCGGCGACTTGCTGAGCCTCTCCAGCCGAAGCAGTATCAGCAACCTCAATGGCGGCTTGCTGAATGCCGCAGGGGCATTGGACCTGAGCGCCATCGGCGATATCAGCAATATCGGCTCGACCATTAGCGGCCAGCAGGTTGGGTTGGAAAGCTTGGATGGCAGCATCATCAACCAGACCTTAACCCGTCAATGGGACGCGAGTGGTTCAAGCGGTTGGGGCAATCAGTCGTTGTCCTTGTCACGCACTGAAATCGGTGACATGGGCACCATTAAGGCCGGTGACTCTCTGAGCCTGAGCGCCGGTAAGAATATCGACATCCTCGGCGCACAGGTCACCTCGGGTGGCGCGATGGACATGTGGGCAGGGAAAGACATCAATATCCTCGCCAACACCACGTACAGCGCCGATAAACGTAATGGTGGGCGTTGGGGTGGCGGGGTGAAAGAAAGCGAAAGCCACGGTAGCCAATCAGCAGACGTCAGTGCCGGTGGGGTACTGAACGTGCAAGCGGGGCAAGATGTGCGTCTGGCAGCCAGTCAGCTAGGTAGTCAAGGTGATGCCACGATAAGTGCCGGGCGCGATATCCACCTGCAAACGCAAGAAAACAGCCAACGTCAGCAGAACAACGGTGATGAACAACGTACTACAGGGGCGACGCGCAGCACCTTGAGTAGCGGTGGGGATTTGGCCTTGCAGGCCGGGCGTGACCTGAACGCCAAAGCCTCGGCCATGGTGGCGGACAACGACCTCAGCCTAAGCGCCGGGCGTGACGTCAATCTCACCACGCAAGAAACCCGTGACTACAGCGAAAGCAAAGGCAACCGTCGTCAAGAGATTGACGAATCGGTACGCCAGCAAGGCACCGAACTGGCTAGCGGCGGCGACACGCGTATTACCGCAGGCCGTGATGCGACGTTAAACGCAGCGCAGGTGCAGGCCAGCGGCGACGTGGCGGTTAACGCAGGGCGCAATATCGCGCTCAATAGCGCCACTGAAAGCGATTACCACTTCTTCGAAGAAACCAAAACCAAGAAAGGGTTCTTATCCAAAACCACCACGCATACGGTGGAACAAGACTACGCCACGCATGAGAAAGGCAGCATGCTGAGCGGCGACAACGTGCGTCTGTCGGCGGGTAACGACCTGACCGTTAAAGGCTCGTCGGTGGTGGGCGATGGTACTGTGACGCTGCAAGCAGGCAATAACGTCGATATCGTGGCGGCGACGGAAGAGCAATCGACCTATCGACTGAACGAGAAGAAAAAGAGCGGCATGTTCAGCGGCGGCGGATTCGGCGTCACCTTCGGCAGCACCTCGTCGCGCCATCAACTCAATGAAGACGGCACCACCCAAAGCCAGAGCGTCAGCACCGTGGGCAGCACCGGCGGCGATGTGAATATCGTCGCTGGCGGCAAGGCTCATATTGGTGGCGCGGATGTGATAGCCGACAAAAACCTGAACGTAGCGGCAGGCAGCATCACAGTTGACCCCGGTAATGACCTGCTGCGGCGTAAAGAGCGCTACGAGCAGAAACAGAGCGGGCTGACGGTGGCTATTTCCAGCCCGATTACCGATACCTTGCTAGCGATAAACGATTCGCTCAAGCGCGCTGATGATACTGGTGATGACCGCCTGAAAGCGTTGTACGCCGTACAGGCGGCACGGGTAGGGTGGATGAACTCGGGTGCCAGTGCCGACCAGGCGCAGGCGCTCAAGAACGGTGAGTTGTCCAACAGCGTGAAAGTGCAGGTGAGCGTTGGCTCAAGCAAGAGCACATCTGAATCGGATTCGCTACAAAATCAGGTACGTGGCAGCTCGCTGTCGGCGGGTGAGAACGTCACCATGGTGGCGACGGGCAGTAAAGGTACTGACGGTAACTTGCACATCAGCGGCAGCGGTGTGACGGGCAATAAGGTCACACTGGCGGCGAAAAATGACCTGATATTGGATGCGGCAACCAATAACAATGAACAGACCAGCAAGAACAACAGCAGTGGCTGGAATGTGGGTGTGCATGTGTCGTTGGGGCAGGAAACTGGGATTGGTGTGTCTGCCAGTGGTTACCGGTCGAAAGGCAAATCAGATGGTAACAGCACCGAGTACGTGAATACGCGAGTCAGCGCCAAAGATGAACTGAACCTGAGTAGTGGACGCGACACCGTGATTTCCGGTGCGCAGGCGTTGGGAGATAAAATCACTGCTGATGTCGGGCGTGACCTCACAATCAGTAGCCTACAAGACACTGACGATTACCACAGCGAGCAAAAAGATGTCAGCGGTGGTGCGAGTTTCACTTTCGGCTCGATGACCGGTTCGGCTTCGCTAAGCGTTAACAAAACGAAGATAGACAGCGAGTACGCCAGCGTCGGTGAACAGAGTGGTTTATTTGCGGGCGACAAAGGTTTTGACGTCAACGTCGGTAAGCACACGCAACTTAACGGCGGGGTGATTGCCAGCACCGCCGACAAGATTCACAACCAGCTTTCCACCGACACTCTGGGTTGGAATGCCATCGAGAACGAAGCGAGCTACAACGCCAGCAGCAGCGGCTTTGGGATTTCGACCGGTGGCCCCGGTAGCGGTGGTTTGGCGAAAGAGAAAGGGAATGCGTCGGGTACCACTCAGTCGGCGATTGCGGCAGGCAATATTGATATCCGCGATACCGACAAGCAAATGCAAGACGTTAACGACCTGAGTCGAGATACGGCGAACGCCAACGGACATATCGACAAAATCTTCGACAAACAGAAGGTTGAGGACAATCTGGCGTTTACGCAGGGCGTCACCCAACTCGCGAGCCAACTGGTGGGGGATTACAGCAGCAAACAGATGTTGGATGCGCAGCGCGAAGCGGCGAAACGGTTGTCGAGTGACCCGGCATATTTGAACGCCTCGGATGCGGAAAAACAGCGGATGCTGACCACCTCGCCGGAATATCAGGCGGCGCAGAAACAGTACGGCGTTGGCAGCGGATTCTGGTTGGCGGGTTCCGCCATTAGCGCGGCCTTGGCAGGGATTGCCGGTGGGGATGTGGGTGCGGTGGCCGGGGGTGCTTTGGCTCCCTATCTTGCGCAGGAAATCAAAGTGCGTACCCAAAATGCAGATGGCACCACCAATGTGGCGGCGAACGCAGCAGCCCATGCGGTGGCGGGTGCATTGGTAGCGTTGGTATCGGGTAACAATGCGGCGGCAGGTGCAGCGGGCGCGGTCAGTGGTGAGTTGGCGGCACGGCTTATTGTCGAGCAACTCTATCCGGGACAAGACCCCGCGACGTTGACGGAAGAGCAGAAGCTGAATGTTAGCGCACTAAGTCAACTGGCCGCAGGGCTGGCAGGCGGTTTGGCGGGTGATAGCACAGCGGGTGCTGCAGGCGGAGTGATTGCGGGTAAGAATGCGGTGGAGAATAACTTCCTTAGTCCACAACAAGCTGAAACGCTGAATAAGTCTATTGAGGATCAGAAAGCTGGTAAAAACCTGCTAAAGGCTTCACAGAATATCGTCAGGCTGACGAATGAAGACCGAGCTAGCAATGTGTTGCTGCAACAGTACCAATCAGGCCAACCACTGACAGAAGGCCAGAAGCAAGAGCTAGCTGGATTGCTTAACCAGTATGGTCATGAACTTCAGTCTATGTACGGGTATACCCCACAGCAAGCGGCTGACGCTATTCAATCACTGGTCGCAGGCAAAGCGTTTGTTGCCTCCACAGGAGATACCAAAGCGTATAACGAGGCGCTGAGTTATCTGAAAGGGTATAGCGTACAGTCCGGTCAGGCCGCATTAGGAACCGATGCTTTACTCGCTTTGCCGGGTGCTCCGGGGATTATTGCTCGTTCAACGCTGGCAGCAGGTGGGGGTTATCAAGCCGGTACTGGGATCGGCCAGGTCGTTGATGGCAACTACGGCGAAGGTGCATTAAATATCGGCTTAGGGACAGCGGCTATCTTTGGTGGCGTTGCGGGAAATAATGTTATAGGTAAGACAGATGGCGCAATAGTGTCACCGGGTAACTCTACCATATGGCAAACCGGCTCTATCGGTAATGTGATTACGAAGTCTGAGGGGGGGTTAACGGGGCCTGTCACTAAGATAGAACCAGGTATGACGAAGGAGAATATTCGCTCTCTAAACCGAGAAAATGAGAGTGCTAAAATTCTTTCTCAATCAGGGTTTTATGTAGAACAAAACCCTTCTATAGCTGGAAACAAAAATCCAGATTACCGGATTAATGGTGAGATTTTTGATCACTATGCGCCAAAATCTAGTAGCGTTAGAAATATTTGGACTGAAGTAAAAGGAAAGATTGATGAGGGACAAACTACCAATGTCGTAATCAATATTTCTGATACTAAGGTGAGTATGAAAGCGTTACAAAACCAGTTCAGTCAATGGCCAGTGTTGGGTATGGATAAGCTAATTGTTATCGATAAATCCGGTAATGCGATTAGGGTAAAGTGAGGGAATATGTCAATAAGTATAAGGTGTTACACTAAATTTTCAGTTTCTGAGCTACAACCTCAGTTGGATCGTCTTTTATCAAGTAATCCAAAGGTATTCCCCCAGCATTACATTTTGTATAAAGCAAGAACATTGGGACCTTTTGACAAAGAGATATCTAATGAATTTGGTTTAGACCCTGAATCATATTTTTACATTGATGTGAACAATAAAGCATTAGAAATATCGACTGACGAAATAGCCGATATGGTTAGAAATGAACTTGGTAAGGAAAATGTCATTGTACTGTTAAATGGTGAAGATCTGATCTGAGCCTAGTAGTAACCAGCCAACTTGAGGGGATTATTATATCTAAGCCCTAAGTGCTTCATACCATTGTGGCAAGGGGACCGATTTTGCTCTTTAACAGCGTTGAGGAAAATGGCGTAACGGGCTGAAAATGCGCGTCTGGGAAAAAAGTTGCCTGGGCCAGAATGCACAGGGAAAAAGTGGTTGTAATCTGCTGAGTGTGCTAGGAAAAATGCTTTTTGTTGGCTGACTCCGCACTGGATAAAGTTGTTGTGGAGAATAACTCGCTGGGTCCGGGAGACTTTGGTAAAGGCATGGCCGACATGGGCATGTCGCAAGCCTCGCTCGGTGCATCAATGATGCAAAAAGGCTCTTCCCCAGATGAAATCGTGGCCGCACTGGTTAAAAATGCTCAAGGGGATATGCCAGAAGGCCAAGATGCAGTTAAAGGACTACTGACCGCATGGGGTGAGTTTTTTGGTGTTCCGGTTAGTGCGTTGACCTCAAGTGAGGAAATGACGCCTAAAAAAGCTGCGGAAATCATGGCTAGCGGCATACCAACCAGTGAAGCCAAATTAGTGCAGTATGTCCTTGCCAAGGCAGTTCTGACGGTAGCAAAAAGTTCTGATTTGAATTTATCAGCATCAAATCAGAAATATGTGGATATTCTTTCGGCGGAAGCTAAACAGCATATTTTGTATGGGTACAGCCCTACGCAAGGAGTAATGCCGATCGTTTAAGAGTACTTGAACGATCCTACCAGTAAGAGACAATCCGGGATCAGCCCTCTGCTCCCGGATTTTTTATGTCTGAACATGATATGGATTTTGTCGTCGATGCTTTTTCTTCTGAGCTGGATGCTTTTTCACGCTCGCTTGACCCCGCTTGGATACACCAAGCGCTGACCGCCTGCCAGAAAGCCAGTATTCGCAGACGTCGCCTGCCTGCTGAACAGGCCGTATGGCTCATCCTTATGATGGGGTTGTTGCGAGACTTATCCATCAAGGACGTCTGTCACCATCTGGATATCGTTCTTCAACCCGATGACACCTACCAAAGCCTCGCACCCAGTGTGTTAACCGCTGCACGCCAACGACTGGGGGAAGCACCGCTTCGCTATCTTTTTCATGCCTGCAATGAAGCATGGCAGCCTGCTGCTCTCGGACCGGCTACTTTCCATGGACTCCGTGTGTTGAGTGTTGATGGGACGCTTTTTCGCACACCGGACTCACCGGATAACGCAGCGGCTTTTGGTTTTATTGACCCCTCCGCGGGCACATTCCCTCAAGTACGTATGGTCGCACTGATGGCAACCCACTCTCATATGTTGCTGGATGCCGCGTTCGGAGGCGTAGCCGAAGGCGAGTTAACGCTGGCTCATCGTCTGATTTCTTCTGCTCCAGACCATACTCTGACACTGTTTGACCGTTGCTATTTCAGCGCCGCTTTTTTCATCGAATGGCAACAGGCGGGACGCTGTACTCACTGGCTGACGCCCGTAAAAAGCAAGCTTCGCTATCAGGTCATCGAACGATACAGCGATTACGACATGCTAATTGAGATGCCGGTTTCTCCACAGGCACGTAAGGCGGCTCCGCATCTACCGGATGTCTGGCGGGCAAGAATGGTGAGCTATGTCAGCGGCGGCGGTAAAGGAAAGATCACCGGATTTCTCACGTCCATGACCGATCCTGCGGCCTATCCGGTAGAAGATTTATTGCGTATTTATTGGGAGCGCTGGGAAATTGAACTGGGTTATGGCGAACTGAAACGGCGACAACTGAAAGGGGAAGTCACCCTGAGGAGCCGCTTTCCAGAGGGCGTAAAGCAAGAATTATGGGGGATACTGATCTCCTACAATCTGCTGAGAAAAGAAATGGTAGATATTGCCGGGGAAGGCGGGGTCATACCGACACGAATAAGCTTTGTCGCTGCGTTAAACATTCTGGTGTCACAGGCTCGGGTGAGTGGTAAAGGTGCCGCAGGGAATATCCCTAATCATCTGAAAGGAATGAGGGAAAATGTAAAAGCGTTTATTCTTCCGGAAAAAAGAAAGCACCGACGATATTCTCGTTCAGTGCTTTATATTCCACCTAAATATCCGTTCAGCTATAAGTCACGTGAGGCTTAAGTGAACGGCATTACTACGCAAGGAGGGCATTTATACCCTGGAAATCCAGGAAAAACAGTATTCCCACAAAATTGGTCAGCGGACAAAGTCGTCCATGAAATAGGCGATATAACTACTTCACCTGACACTCAGTGGTTTGCTCAGTCTGGGACCGGGGGAGCGTATACAAATGCAGGGAAACCGGCTAGATGGGTTGCTTGGGAAGAACGAGACGGTGTTAGAGTTCGAGTGGTCTATGAACCAGCTAATGGAAAAGTTGTCACTGCATTCCCAGACAACAATCCAGCTCCTCCGGCTTTAAAGCCGATTAAGAAATAAAGTGGTTGCCATGGATATTAATGACAAAATTAGAGCATTAGGTGAAGGGTTAAAGGATCGGTTAGATCCTAGTCTGATTGACTTTGCACTTGAGTATATTGGGTTCTCGGAGAATGTATTAGCGTTCGAGACTTTATGTGATCATATCGCTGATTATGATGTTGTGATTAGTCAGGATGAATATACCCAAGTGATTAAAATAGCTAACGATCTTGGCTTGGATATAGATAATAGATATACATATATAGATCCAGGGAAAAGATCATCTTAAGTCCATTGTTCCCCCCGGTTGTAGACCGGGGGCTTATTTTATGCCCTAAAAGTCGTGTTGGTCGCGCTGTGTGATCTCAATCCTGCCCGGCACGGTGATAGCGTTGATATGCTTCGTCTGTGTGAGGTCAAATCCGCTCAACCAATCCCCGGCGATAATCAGTTCGCCGTGATAGTTAACCCAGTCCGCGCCGAGGTCGTGGCCGTGCTGGCTGTCTTCACACAGCGTCTTCCACTCTTCATCATCGGTGATAATGGTGAGGGTGATCCGGTTGCCTTGGCGTTGCAGCCGGAAGCGGGCTCCGGATCGCCAGTCATGACCAGCAGCTTATAGATATTAATTTGTGATTGTGTGTCACAAATTGGCGGTAGCGTGACCTAAGTCCTCCCGTATCACCGCTGGTTGTGATGCCACGCTGAACGCGGTATAGGTACAGGCCAGCGGCGACGTGGCGGTTATCTTGCGCAGGAAATCAAAGTGCGTACCGAAGGTAACACGGCGGCGAATGTGGCGGCCCATGCGGTGGCGGGTGCTTTGGTAGCGTTGGTATCGGGTAACAATGCGGCGGCAGGTGCAGCGGGGGCGGCCAGTGGAGAGTTGGCGGCACGGCTTATTGTCGAGCAACTTTATCCGGGACAAGACCCCGCGACGTTGACGGAAGAGCAGAAGCTGAACGTCAGTGCCTTGAGTCAACTGGCCGCAGGGCTGGCAGGCGGTTTGGCCGGAGATAGCACGGCGGGTGTTGCAGGCGGAGTGATTGCGGGTAAGAATGCGGTTGAGTCGAACTATCTGAGTCAAGGAAGCCCACAGAAATACACCGATAAGTATAAAGAATGTAATGGAAATGCTGGCTGTGAGCAGACCGTCCGTAAGGATATGGCGCAGGAGTCAGTGGGAAACATCCAGAAGCTGAAATCATGCTGGGATGCTGGTGATACCGCCTGTGTTGCAGATTCGCGCTCGAAAATAGAACTTGATGAGAAAGCGTATACTGAGTTGCGCCAGCAGGACAACATGGCCGGGCGTGCTTATGAAGACTCGGCGAAATGGTATGCTGATATTATTGACCAGTGCGCAGGTAAGTGTGATTGGCTAGAAGCGTCATTGCTGAAGACTGGGGCCGAAGGGCTAGGTAACTTGGTTTATGGTGCGTTGGGTGTAGGGGGTGTTCCTAGTGGAAAACCAAGTTCAGCTACAACAGTTGAAAATAGTGGAGCGAAAAGGGGAATACCAAACACCAGCTCCGTACTCAAACTAGGTGAAACATCAATTATCAATGAAGTCAATGTTACTCGAGTTGGTAGATGGATGTCTCCTGATGAGTTAGCCCAAATGCGAAATGGAGGTAAAGTGGTTCAGGGAGGCGGTGGGCAGACATTTATTTCTACTAATGGTGTGTCGGACTTTAAGGCAACAGCACCAGCGGGATCGGTCTACGTTGAGTTTGATGTCTCTACAAATAGTTTGTTACAAGGCGGGAAAGATGGATGGTTCAAGCTAATTGGCCCAGATGCTAGTAAATCACAACAATTTATGCTGAATAAACAAGGTGGTAGCCAACTGCCTGAAGTTAAAAATATCACAGTTGTAGATAAAAAATAAAGGGGGACTCATCATGAACATCGATTTTTTTAAAACTGAGATTGCCCCATATTTAGCTGGGTATGAGCTTCAATACAGTTCTTTTAGCAATGGTGATTTTGGTGACTTAGAGCGTGTTGAGTTTGAGAAGGGTGATAAATTCGGAACTGTTGACATGTGGTCTAAAGGTTGGATGAGCATCGATGTATATGACAGTGCTTTAGATGCTCAATTAATTAATCTATTGTTAAGCCCCGATGAGTTAGAACAGCAAAAAAAAGCTATAGAAAATCTTATACGGGTTTTGGAAGTTAATGAATAGAGTTCGGTTATTGCATGGGGATATAACGAAAGTGGCTGCAGGAGCTATTGTGAATGCGGCTAACTCATCTTTACTTGGTGGCGGCGGAGTGGATGGTGCAATACATCGTGTTGGTGGACCAATGATCTTGGCCGAGTGTCAGATAATAAGAAATCGGCAAGGTGGCTGTAAAGTTGGTAATGCTGTAATTACAAATGCCGGGAATTTGCCTGCGGACTATGTAATACATGCAGTAGGCCCATACTGGAGTGGTGGGAGTCATGATGAAGTTGAGTTGTTAAAGAGAGTCTATTTTAGTTGTTTTAAGCTAATTGACGATCATCACATTAAAACTGTGTCTTTTCCGAACATAAGCACAGGGATTTATAAATTCCCAAAGGACTTGGCTGCCAAAATTGCATTGGATGTTATCACTCATTGTTTACATGGAAATAATAAAATAGAGGTGGTTAACTTAGTATGCTTTGAACGGGTTAACTACAATTTGTATTTTAATCAGATAAATGAGTAGATTCATTTTGCTAGCGATAAATTCAGATTCCGATATTTTGCTCTTTAAGATTGCAAAACGGGTATTTTTTAATTCGGGCTAGTATGTAATTAATCGTAAACCCCCCTTTACCTTGGAGTTTACTCTAGGGTTTATGCTCTTCCTCTGGCACTATCAACCGAGGGCGAGACAATGAGCATGTTCAAGAAGCTTTTAGGCGGTGGTTTTGGTAGAGGACATCATGGTGGTGGTCATCACGGCGGTCACCATGGAGGAGGACACCACGGCGGAGGGCATCACGGTAACCGCTATAATCAATCTGGTGGGGAAGGGTTGCAGTGCCCTAACTGTCAGGCTCCCAATAATCCGGGAGCGCGTTACTGTCATCGTTGTGGTCAGTTATTTCAGGCGGAAACGCAATCATGCAGTCAGTGTGCTGCGCCACTCGCGACAGGAAGTAAGTTTTGTCAGCAGTGTGGGCAAGCCACTAAGTCGGGGTAATTATGGGTAAAAATGGTTTAGCGACACTCGCTTTACTGGCATTGATGGCTATTTGGACGTTATTGGCTTGGGGAACTTCTGGGCTATTGAACTGGTTGCCTCAGTTGGCCGATATGGCGCAGAACGGTACCACGCAGTTGGCACCACAACTGCAGGAAGGCGTGCTGATGTTGGTGCCGCAGGCGGTGCTGGATGCTTGGTTGCCTTGGCTGTTGCAGCTTTGGAACTGGTTGATGGCGTCCTTCCCGATGCTGCTTTCCCTGTTGGGTTATGCCGTTTGGATCATCTGGGGGCTGGGTATGATCGTGTTGGTGGCATTGACCGTTGCGGCGCGCAAGTTATTGACCAATAGTCCTCAGCGGTAGCCTTGGTATACCGCCGCCACGCGTTTGAAATACTCGGTCAGGTAGTCGATACAGACTTGTACTTTCAGCGGTAATTTATCCTTCTCGGTGTACACCGCGTACACCGGGCGGGGATCGGAATGGTAGCTCTTGAACAAAATCTCCACCTCCCCACGTTTGATCTCTTCGATAACCCACATCAAAGGCACGTAAGCGATGCCAGCCCCACCTTTTAGCCAACGAACTAGGGTTTGTGAATCATTGGTTACGAAACGCCCTTGTGGGGCAATACGGGTGGAGATCCCTTCCGGTGCGATCAATTCGAACTCACTGTCTGGGCGCACGCTGTATTCCAACCATGAAAAGTTGGTCATATCACTGGGTTTCTGCGGTGTACCATACTGATTGAGATAGGTTTTTGCGGCGCAAACTACCATCGGCATTGAGCCGAGGCGTTTAGAGAACAGGCTGGAATCCTGTAATGCACCAGTGCGGATCACCACGTCCAAACCATCGGCGATCAGATCCGGTGCCGGGATGCCGGTCACCAGATTGACGGCTAAGCCGGGGTACTCTTTTAGCATTTCGGCGCTCATGGTCGCTAACACGTTTTGTGCCATCGTCGAGGAACTGCCAATACGCAAAGTCCCGGTAGGTGTGTTGTTAAAGGCGTAAAGCTGCTCGTGCACCTCGCTCACTTCCAACAGCATCCGGCGGCAGCCTTGATAATAAATCTTGCCTGCTTCGGTCAGGCCAATGCTGCGCGTGCTGCGGTTCAGTAGCTTAACCTGTAGCTCATTTTCCAGTTTGGACACGGTTTGGCTGATGGATGAAACGCTCATGTCGAGTTGTCGCGCTGCGGCAGTAAATGACCCGCATTCAACCACTTTGGCGAATACCGACATCCGTTTTAGTCTTTCCATTATTCACTCTGGCTTAAAAGTGATTTAGATCACAGATTGTTGATGTGTTGATAGTAAGCAGGCTAAGATAACTTGGTCGGGTGTTAAGGCCTTATCAACAAGTGGATGCGCAATTGAGTCACTCTGCGCTCGATCCCTTCGGTTAACCTCACAATCCCCTTTCGTGGACGTATCTCTATAGTTTAACTCTTTTTCAGGTTCGTCGCCCAAGCAACCTGTTCAGGTGGAACTGTGGTTCGTAACGGCTGAATGTAAAAGGAATGTGAAGCTGATTGCAAAGGCATAATGAACAATTAAGGAAAGTGTGATGGGTTCGCTGCCAGTTATGGTCATCTTTGGGTTGTCGTTTCCCCCGGTGCTTTTTGAGCTGATCGTGTCGCTGGCGCTATTTTTTGTGTTGCGTCGTGTGTTGCAGCCTACTGGGATTTACGATTTTGTTTGGCATCCAGCGTTATTTAACACTGCGCTTTATTGCTGCCTGTTTTACCTGATTTCTTGTCTTTTTGTCTGAGGTCGCCGTGAAAACATTATCAATAAAAATAACTCGCATCGCGATCACGCTAGTTTTGGTTTTGCTGGCTGTTATGGCGGTATTCAAAGCCTGGGTGTTTTATACCGAATCACCATGGACGCGTGATGCCAAATTTACTGCTGATGTGGTGGCAATCGCCCCTGATGTCAGCGGTTTGCTGACCGATGTGCCGTTGGTGGATAACCAATTGGTGAAGCGAGGCCAGATACTGTTTGTGATCGACCAGCCACGCTATCAACAGGCGTTGGCGCAGGCGAATGCTGATGTTGCCTATTATCAAACTTTGGCGGCAGAGAAAAAACGTGAGGCGGGTCGTCGTGTGCGTTTAGGCATTCAAGCGATGTCGCAAGAAGAGATCGATCAGGCCAACAATGTGCTGCAAACCGTGCAGCATCAATTGGCTAAAGCGATTGCCACGCGCGATCTGGCGAAGTTAGATCTGGATCGCACCACGGTGCGCGCGCCGGCAGACGGTTGGGTCACCAACCTTAATGTTCACGCCGGGGAGTTTATTACCCGCGGTTCGACGGCGGTGGCATTGGTGAAGAAAAATACCTTCTACTTATTGGCTTATTTGGAAGAAACCAAGCTGCATGGCCTGAATAAAGGCGATCGTGTTGAGATTACCCCGTTGGGCAGCAATCGCATTATGCATGGCACGGTCGATAGTTTGGCTGCGGCGGTCAATAACAGCAGCACGACCAACAACAGCAAGGGTTTAGCCGCCATCGACAGCAATTTAGAATGGGTACGTCTGGCACAGCGGGTGCCGGTGAAGATTCTACTGGATGCCAAAGATCAACAACATCCCTACCCAGCAGGGACGACGGCGACGGTGGTGATTACCGGTAAGAACGATCGTAGTGCTGATGTTGAATCTCCGTGGGTGAAACTGATGCACCGGCTGCGTGAGTTTGGCTAATGAATAGCCCAACTTTTATCCGTTTGCGGTTTGCCTTCAAACTTAGTTTTGCGGTGGTGTTTGCGCTGTTTGTCGGCTTCCATTTGAATCTGGAAACTCCGCGCTGGTCGGCAATGACGGCGGCGTTAGTCGCCGCGGGGCCAGCTTTTGCCGCTGGGGGTGAACCGTTCTCTGGGGCCATCCGTCATCGTAGCTGGTTGCGAATTATCGGGACTTTTATCGGTTGTTTTGTTGGCCTGCTGATTATTGTCACCACGGCGCGAGCGCCCGTCGTTATGTTGCTGTTGTGCTGCATCTGGGCGGGTTTTTGTACCTGGCTTTCTTCCATCATCAAAATTGAAAACTCCTACGCTTGGGCACTGGCGGGTTATACCGCGCTGATTATCGTGGTGACCGTCGCCAGCAGTGAAGCGCATTTATTGGAAGCGCCGCAGTTTGCGGTCGAACGTTGTAGCGAGATTGTGTTGGGGATACTCAGTGCGGTGCTGGCGGATCTGTTGTTCTCACCCCGATCGATCAAGATGGATATCGATCGGGCGGTGGATGGCTTGCTGATTGATCAATATAAACTGATGCAGATGTGTATCAGCAATGCTGATAAGGCAGACATCGACCGTGCTTGGGGTAATTTAGTGAAAAGCGCCACCGCGCTGAACGGGATGTGCGGCAATCTGATGCTGGAGTCACCACGTTGGCAGAGGGTGGATCGTCGTGCACGGGCGCTGCATACGCTATCGCTGACGTTAATTACTCAAGCCTGTGAAACCTATCTGATCCTGCTGAACCATCCTAATGTGGTGCAAGACGACATCCGTGATCAATTACTGGTGCCTGCCAATACGCCGCAGGAAGTTCACCAACGTTTAAAGTTACTGCGTCAGGTGCTGGTGATTAATCGTAGCGATGACATTTTGACCACTATCACCACTTGGGTTGGTGCGGCGACGCGTTACCTGTTATTGGCAAAAGGCGTGCATACCAACACCAGTATTAGCGCGGTAGAAGAAAGCATTCTGAGTGATGAGGTGGTGGTGAAACCGACTTCGGCAGAAGGGCATCATGCGCTGATTAATGGCTTGCGTACTTTTGTGGCTACGGCCTTCAGTAGTTTGCTATGGTTATGGACCGGCTGGACTTCCGGCAGTGGTGTGATGGTGATTGTAGCGGTAATCACTTCGCTCGCGATGCGAACGCCGAATCCACGCATGGTGGCGATGGATTTTGTGCTCGGTATGCTGGCCGCGATCCCGGTAGGGGCGTTGTATTTTATGGTGATCCTGCCCGCTACTCAGCAAAGTATTTTCTTGCTGTGTCTGAGTTTGGGTGTGCTGGCGTTTATTATCGGTATTGAAGTTCAGAAACGGCGTTTAGGTTCGATGGGCTTGCTAGCGGGGACTATCAATATTCTGGTGTTGAGTAACCCGATGGTGTTTAACGTCACCCAGTTCATCGATGCTTCTATCGGCCAGTTCTTAGGGAGCTGTATTGGTCTGATAGTGCTGTTGTTGATTCGCGATACCTCGCGTGAACGTACTGGGCGTACTTTGCTAAATCAGTTCGTCAGCAGTGCGGTATCGGCGCTGACCACCAAAGTCGCGCGTCGCAAACAAAACCATCTACCGGCGTTATATCAGCAGTTGAATCAGCTGTTGATGATGTTCCCCAACGATATTGCCAAATATCGCTTGGCGTTGAATCTGATTATTGCTCACCAACGGATGCAGCGAGCAGAAATCCCTGTCAACGAGGCACTTTCGGCATTTCACACGCAGATTCGTAAAACGGCAGATCATGTGGTTACGGCCAAAAATGATGTGAAGCGCGCTTATTATTACGATCGCCTGTTAGGTGAAATGAACGAGTATCAACAAAAACTGGTTGAAAATCAGGTTCCCATCAGCGTCACTGGGCCAGTAAAACGTCTGGCCGACATGCTACATCGCTATCGCCACGCCTTGATCGATTAATGCGGCAGAGCCTCTTAGTGCACGCTGAGAGGCTATACTGGAGAAAATTCCTAATCCTTTTCGAGTTTCAGCGCGCTCTGAATGCCAGTGCTGTCAGAAGATGGCATAATTGATGTTCTAAGGTGGGAAGAAAAGATGCCGCAATCTGGAAGTTAAAACGTTACACATCGGTCATCTTTCATTCATCAATATTGTTTATATCTCATACCAGCATGGGTGCTGATGCACCCAGCCGAAATTAATTTCAGGGACAGTCATGAATAAACGGATCCTGATGGCGATATTTATCGCCGTAGTGATAGCGGGCTTTATCGCTTTGCGCGGGACGGATGATCGGGTTATTACCAATGTGCCTGCGGTGGTGGTGGGCGACAGTATTGATCAACTGACACAGCAAAAACGGGTTGTGGATTATCTGAAACAGCATCAGCGCTTGCCGGATTATTACGTGACTAAGAAGCAGGCGCGTGAGCAGGGATGGGATGCTCGAGATGGCAACCTGTGCTCGGCATTACCGGGTAAAGCCATCGGCGGCGATCGTTTTTCTAACCGTGAAGGGCAATTACCGAATAGCCATAAGCGAGTATGGCGCGAAGCAGATATTAACTACCAATGTGGCCGGCGTGGTGCTGACCGCCTGTTGTATTCAAGTGACGGCCTGATTTATGCCACGCATGACCATTATAAAAACTTCATTCGAGTGGAGTGAGCTTGATGAGGAAAGTAACGTTCGATTTTAACAACATCCAAGATCTGCCAGCGTTCTACCGTGTGTTTGCGGATAAATTCGCATTGGATGAGGGCTTCGGCGCTAATCTGGATGCGTTGTGGGATGTCGTGACGGTGGATATTCCACGGCCATTTGAGATTGAGTTTACCCATCTCAATGCGGGGCGTAGACGGCGTTTCGGTGCGATTATTCTGTTGCTCGAAGAAGCAGAAGAAGAGTTGGAAGGTGGGTTGAGTTTTAATATCGATGAAAAGAGTAGTGAACCGGTGGGATATCCCCGGGGATGAACGAGGTTCATCCCGAGGTAGGCTATGAAGATTACTCTGCTGTTTCAGCCAGTTCACGCAGATACTGGAAAATCTGGCGATAAGCTTTTGGCGGCTTGTTAGCGGCCTTTTCTTTCTGCGCATTACGCACCAGTGCACGCAATTGTTGGCGATCGGCTTCTGGATACAGAACCAGAACGGACGGGATCGCATCATCACCTTCTTCCACCAAACGATCACGCAACGCTTCCAGTTTATGGAACAACGAAACCTGCTGGTTGTGGCGGTTTTTCAGTTTGTCGAGTGCGGTTTGGATCGGCTCAACGTCGCGGGCACGCAGCAATTTACCGATCAACTGGATCTGGCGGCGGCGACCTTCTTTTTTGATCTTCTGCGCTAGCTCAATGGCAGCACGCAGATCTTCATCCAACGGGATGCGCTCTAACGCGTTTTTACCCAGTTCAACCAGTTCGGTTCCCAGGTCTTTCAGCGCTTCGGCATCACGTTTAATTTCACTTTTACTGACCCAGATAATCTCGTCATCGTCCTCGTCTTCATTGTCCGGGGCATCGCCCCGCCAGTCTTCAGGTTGTTTGGTCATGGTAGGCTCCGTTAAAAAGACGCTAATCTTAACAGGTTGTCTGGCAACCCGCTAATTGAGCGCCCTGAGTAGCGAAGTATAGTGGGTAAAATAAACGAGACAATGGAGGACGGTCATTCTTCCCATTGCGGTGTGTTGCTTTTATTGAGGATTGTGTATAAAATTTTATACATTCGGAGGTGGTACTCATGGAAGAACATAGTGAAAAAGCAATTGATTGGCGCGGTTCATCATTGATTGATTTATTAGCGTTTCCTCATGAAACACGAAAATCAGCCGGTTTTGAACTTGCTAAAGTGCAAAATGGCTTGGAACCTGGTGATTGGAAACCTATGGATAACTGTGGTTCTGGTGTGAAGGAAATCCGACTTTATGCACGAGAAGGCGCATTTAGGGTCATTTATGTCGCGAAATTTAAGGAGATGATTTACGTATTGCATAGCTTTCAAAAGAAAACGGCAAAAACTAGCAGGCATGATATCGCTATTATCAAGACTCGTTACGACGCCGTAGTTCATGAGCGGAGTGTGAATAAATGACTAAACCTATCGATACTCAATCACGTCATATTACTCCCGTTGGCGGGAATGTGTTCGCCGATTTGGGATTCAATGCTGATGAGGCTAAGCAGTTGTATGCGCAATCTGAGAAGGAAATTGCGCATACCATTGCACTTAAAAAGCAACTTATGCGAGAAATCAGTACTTGGATAGAAAGTGAAGGCTATAAGCAAGATGAGGCAGCCCAATATCTGCAGGTTTCCCGACCACGGGTATCTGATGTAGTGAACCAGAAAACGAATAAATTCACTTTAGATGCCTTAATTAATATGCTGAGTAATATTGGTAAGTCGGTCAAGTTGGTTATTGAATGATATCCAAGGGAAATTGTTACCCGATAATGCCTTTTTGCGAAATTCCTCTTACTTCCTGTTAGACTCAAAAGCATCACGCGTGGCGAATTCTACCGCCGCGGTACTTCTCTCAACGATTGACGAAAATGGCAGATTGATGAAAGTAGTCACCCAAGTTGCACAGCAGCGCCAAGCGCTGGAACAGGCTGTCTCACAAGCTTTGGAACTGGCCCGCGCTGGTTCCGATGCGGCAGAAGTTGCCGTGAGTAAAACCACCGGTATCAGCGTTAGCACTCGCTTTGGCGAAGTGGAAAATGTTGAGTTCAACAGCGACGGTGCGCTGGGGATTACGGTTTATCATCAGCAGCGTAAAGGCAGTGCCTCTTCGACTGATTTGAGCCCGGATGCCATTGCCCGTACCGTACAGGCGGCGCTGGATATTGCGCGCTATACCTCGCCAGATCCTTTCGCGGGGCCGGCAGACAAAGATCTGTTGGCGTTCGAAGCGCCGGATCTTGATTTGTTCCACCCAAGCGATCTGGATGCAGAAAGGGGGATCGAGCTGGCGGCACGTGCTGAGCAGGCTTCTCTCGCAGCCGATAAACGCATTACCAATACCGAAGGCGGCAGTTTTAACAGCCATTACGGTATCAAGGTCTTCGGTAACAGCCACGGTATGTTGCAGAGTTACTGCTCTAGCCGCCATTCGCTGTCGAGCTGCGTGATCGCCGAGCATAACGGTGATATGGAACGTGATTATGCTTACACCATCGGGCGTGCGATCGGCGATTTGCAAAGCCCTGAATGGGTTGGGCAAGAATGTGCTCGCCGCACTTTAGCGCGCTTGGCACCACGCAAATTGGCAACCATGAAGGCTCCGGTGCTGTTTGCTTCAGAAGTCGCGACCGGGTTGTTTGGCCATTTGGTTGGTGCTATCAGCGGCAGCAGCGTCTATCGCAAATCCACTTTCTTATTGGATTCATTGGGTCAGCAGATCCTGCCGGATTGGCTGACCATTGAAGAACATCCGCATTTGCTGAAAGGGTTGGCTTCGACACCGTTTGATAGCGAAGGTGTGCGTACTCAACGTCGCGACATCGTCAAAGAGGGCGTATTGCAAACCTGGCTGATGACCAGCTATTCGGCGCGCAAACTGGGTATGCAGAGTACCGGTCATGCGGGCGGCATCCATAACTGGCGTATCGCTGGGCAGGGCGCTGATTTTGCCGGGATGTTGAAGCAACTAGGCACCGGATTGTTGGTGACAGAGTTAATGGGGCAGGGTGTCAGCGGTGTGACCGGCGACTACTCACGCGGTGCATCCGGATTCTGGGTGGAGAACGGTGAGATCCAATATCCGGTTAGTGAGATCACCATTGCTGGTAACCTGAAAGATATGCTGCGCAATATTGTTAGTGTGGGCAGCGATATCGAAACTCGCAGTAATATTCAATGTGGTTCGGTGTTGTTGCCGGAAATGAAGATCGCTGGCGAATAATATCCCCCTCGGCTGGTGGCTCCGCTGCCAGCCTTTAACCTTCCTTACAAATATTCATTTCCTCTTTCCGTTTGCCCCAACTATGTTAACCATTGGTTAAATAAAACAATAATTGGAGCAAGTGAGCATGCGTAAAACTTTAAAAACTTTGGTTGCATTGTCGTTGTTAGGTGCCAGTACGTTGGCAATGGCTGCCGATATTGATGTTGGCGACAATATGGATACCATTGCCAGTAACTACAAAACGGCATTAAAAACCGATTCCACCGATACCTTTAAACAAAGCCTGCAAAACATGCGTGCCGCAGCGCAAGAAGCCCAGAAAGGCATTCCACCGAAGTTAGAGAAAGGAGGGCCAAACAGTCCGGAGGTGAAGGATTTCCGCCACGGGTTGGATACGCTAATAGGGCAGATCGATCAGTCGTTGGCATTAGCCAACCAAGGCAAACTGAGTGAAGCGCAGAAAGTGGCACAAGAGTTTAAACAGACTCGCGATACCTACCACAAGAAGTATAAGTAAGATACAAAGGGCGGCCTGCTACCGCCCTGATTTACCACTTAGCGGTGGTATTCACCGGCCGCTTCTGGCTGATACAACAGTTCCAGCACTTCAATCTTCGTTTCGCTGCCATTTGGCAATGTCCACGTAATATCTTTACCTACGCGCATGCCCAGCAGCGCTGCACCCAGCGGAGCCATCACCGAGATTTGCTCGTTGCTGTCTTTCAAAGACGCTGGGTAAACCAGCGTGCGCACATGCTCTTCACTGGTTTTCAGATCGCGAAAACGCACCTTGCTGTTCATGGTGACAACATCGGCAGGCATCAGGTTAGGCTTAACGGTTTCGGCACGATCTAGCTCGTCGTTCAAAGCCTTAGCAACGTCTGTATTGGCAAACTCTGGCTTTTCCAATAGCGCATCCAGGCGTTCCGCATCCAGCTCATTAATGGTAATGGTTGGTTTGGTCATTCCACTCTCCAGTTAAATCAAGGCATTGCGTGATATGCCTGCAAAAAATCGAAAAAAACAACACAAAGCAACACCCCCGCGCCGTTGGGAGCGGGGGTGTTGGAAATGCTGGTCTGTACTATTGATAGTAGGCGCTTAGGCGGGGAAAAGAAAGAGATCTCGATCACGAACTTTTTTACCGTAATAACGGTGATAAGAAAATGCTCGTTGCGGTATGTTTTTGTAATCTAAATATCTCCTATAACAAAACATCATTTTGCGAAATGGATCTCTAACTATCATCCGATTTCCACTTTGAACTGGAAAAAAACGCAGTACACACAAAATGTCACTAAGGTTAGGGTAAAGATATCAAAGAAAGCGGGTTCATAGGTAATGCAGGGATCTAGGAGTAACTGAAAAGTGAATGACCAATCTGCTTCAGTAAAACAAACGCAGCAGTCAGATATTGATACAGCAGTAGAAATTACCACACGAACGCTATCGGACATCACCGCCATGTTAAATATCGAAGGTATTTATACCAACGTGGTGCAACAGCAAATGTTGGAGTCACATATTCGCGCTATGGTGCTGCGTTCCATTACCGGGGAACTGTTACCGGAGGTGGATAAATCACTGTTTGATGAGATATCTGAAGAGTCGATGCAAATGGCACAGCGCGTTGTCGATAAATTCAAAACTTTGCCCATCGAAGAGGCTTATTTACTCTCGGTGCATTTCGAAGTGGCAAAGGATAATAACCAATAGTTTTTAATAAATTGAATTCAATCAGGAGTAATAACCATGGGTCAAATTACTGTCGTGATCGGCGATCGTCTGGGTAAAGGTCAAAAAGTCGGTCAAGGTATTGAAAGTGCAGGTGGAAAAGCGATTGTTATCCCTGGCGTTGCGGCAGATATGAAATTGGGTGATGTAATGAAAGCAGAAAATGCTCAATTAGGGATTTCTTTCTGTGGTAGTGGTGGTGCCGGTGCTATTACCGCGCAGACCAAACATGGCTACAAAGCAAAATATGGTATGCGCTCGATCGACGAAGGCGTAACGGCAATTAACGAAGGTTGCAACGTGCTAGGTTTTGGCTTTATGGATAAAGAGGAGTTAGGCCAAAGACTGGTTGAAGCCTACATCAAAAAATACGGCGCTGCGTGATGAAAGAGCAATATACCACCTCAGTTAAAGTGGAAGGCAAAGGTGATAGTAAAGCGAAAGCCTTTGCTGCGGCCTTAGCCAATGTGCAAGGGACGATATTAAAGTCCACCAATAATGTTCTACTGCGTATCGAACCGCAGGACGTAAAAGTAATAAAAGCAGAAGAGAGAACCACCAAAGAGAAATTTCTTTTCTTCTTTCTGCCACGTGAAAGAAAGAGTTATGCCGTTTCTCTGGAAATAACCGTGAACGTGACAATCATTAATACCGAAAAAGTGGTGTTTGTCGCGAAATAAAAATACTAAATATCCTCAATAGATTTCGCGTTCCGGCCAACAATAAGGCGGCGTGAAAGATGAAGGGGAAAGGGGGAAATCGATGTTTCTCATCATCTTATTTAAGTCGATTATTATCGGTGGTTTGGTCGGTGTCGGCGTCGGGGCTGGTGCCGCACGTATGTTCCATGCTCCGACGACACAGGGCATGGGCGCATTCCGTACCTTGGGCGAGCTGAATTCCTGCGAAGGCGATCCGGCTTCCCACTTCTCATTCGGTTTGGGCTTCTTCTTCAACGCCTGGGCGTCTTCCGTGGCGGCCGGTGCCTTCACGCAAGACGTTGACCACCGCATCATCCCTAACTGGGGCGCGGCGGCACTGATGGTTAAAAACCGCAACGTGGCACAAACGCTGCACGATCCAAGAAAAATGGCCATCGCCTGCGGCATCATCGGTGTGATTGTCGTTGCTTTCTTGAATACCACTGCTTCTGCGGTACCGCAGGCTTTGCAGGTCACGGCGATCAAAGTGTTGGTTCCTGCGGCTAACTTGCTGGTTAACACCGTGATGCCAGTGATCTTCTGGCTGGCGGCGATCGACGCCGGTAAACGCTCAGGCTTCTGGGGCACCATCTTCGGTGGCTTAGCGCAGTTGATTATGGGTAACGCCGTGCCGGGTCTGGTGCTGGGTATCCTGATCGGTAAAGGCGTAGAAGAGAGCGGTTGGAACAAAGTCACCAAAATCATGATGGTTGCGATCGTGCTGTTGTTCGTGCTGAGCGGCTTCTTCCGCGGCTTCGACATGAAACTTCTCGAGTCCTTCAGCCTCGGCGTGCCGGGTTGGTTGGATGCCATTCATAACACCCTGAGCGGTAAATAAGGAGCTTGATGATGGAAGAACAAACCCAAAAAGGCTTCTGGTATGCCGACTGGTCGTTCCCGATTTTCGTTGGCCTGCTGTCCTCCGGCGTGTTCGCCGGGACACACATGTACTACCTGTATGGCATCGGTGCTTTTAACGAGGTGGCTTTCGTCTCCATGCTGCGTGCAGGAATGGATACCGGTGTTTATGGCGCGGTAGCCGCGTTCGGTGCCAGCTTCCTATTTGCGCGTATCATTGAAGGTTCTCTGGTCGGGATCTTGGATATTGGCGGTGCGATCCAAACCGGTGTCGGGCTAGGTGTTCCCGCGCTATTACTTGGCGCAGGGATCGTGTTCCCTGTGGCGAACTTTGCTGCTTCGCTGGTCACCGGTTTAGTGATTGGTCTGGCGATTGGTTACCTCATCATTCTGGCGCGTAAATTCACCATCAATCAGAGCAACTCGACCTACGGTGCAGACGTGATGATGGGCGCAGGTAACTCTTCCGGTCGCTTCCTCGGGCCGTTGATTATCCTGTCTGCCATGACCGCATCGATTCCAATTGGTCTCGGTTCTCTGCTTGGCTCCCTGTTGTTCTACATTTGGGGCAAGCCGATTACCGGCGGCGCGATCCTAGGTGCGATGATCTTGGGTGCGATTTTCCCAGTAGCGATTTCTTAAGGTTATCGCGGGCGCAGTGATTGGGCGCCCGCAAAAGGAGTAGCGAAGTATGTATGACTTAATCATCCGACGTGCCAGATTGGCCGATGACAGCGTGGTCGATTTGGCTACCCAGAACGGTAAAATTGCTGGAGTAGGTCAACTGGCAGCCGATGCTAGCGCACATAAGCAACTGGATCTGGAAGGCAAATTCCGCCTGAGTGCAGGTTGGATCGATTCTCACGTTCACTGTTATCCCTCTTCGCCAATTTACAACGACGAACCCGATTTGGTGGGTGTCACCAGCGGCGTGACTTCTGTCGTCGATGCCGGTAGCACCGGTACCGACGATATCGATACTTTCTACGCATTGACTCGCCAAGCGAAAACTAACGTTTTTGCTTTCCTGAACATCTCGCGTATTGGCCTGCTGCGCCAAAATGAGCTGGCTGATTTAGCCGATATTGATAAGCAGAAAGTGAAAGCGGCCATCAGCAAGCATGATGGCTTTGTTATTGGTATCAAGGCGCGCATGAGTAGCAGCGTGGTGGGGCAAAACGGCACCCGACCATTGATACTGGCGAAAGAAATCCAGCAAGAAAACAACCAGTTGCCGCTGATGGTGCATATTGGCAACAACCCGCCGGATCTGGACGAGATCGCCTCCCTGCTGACCAAAGGCGACATCATCACCCACTGCTATAACGGTAAACCGAACCGTATTTTAACGCCATCGGGTGAGTTACGTGCGTCTGTCCAACGGGCGTTGCAACGTGGCGTATTGCTGGATGTCGGTCACGGCAGCGCCAGCTTCAGTTTTGACGTGGCACGCCAAGCCATCGCGCTGGGCATTCTGCCGCATACCATCAGTTCCGATATCTATTGCCGTAATCGCATCAAGGGGCCAGTGCATAGCCTAGCGACGGTAATGTCCAAATTCTTCAGCGTCGGGTTGTCATTGCCACAGGTGATCGACTGCGTGACCGGCAATGTAGCCGAGGCGCTGCGCCTGAAAACCAAAGGCCAATTAAAGCCGGGTTTTGATGCCGATCTGACCATTTTCGATCTGCGCCATGAGCCGCAGGTCTTTGCCGATTCCGAAGGGCAATCGGTCAAGGGTGAACAATTGCTGGTGCCGCTGGCGGCAGTCGTCGCCGGGGAACTCTTATTAACCGATGAAGGGAAAGCCACTCATGTCTTCAATCTATGAAAAATATAATCTAAAACAAGTCATTAACACCTCCGGTCGCATGACCATGTTGGGGGTTTCCACGCCACGCCAAGACGTTATCGATGCCGTGGACTACGGCTTGAATCATTACTTTGAAATTAAAGATCTGGTTAACAAGACTGGGGCTTACATCGCCAATCTGCTGAACGTGGAAAGTGCCACCGTGGTTTCTTGCGCCTCGGCGGGGATTGCTCAATCGGTGGCAGCGATAATCGTTAAAGACGACGCTAACCTGCTGGTCAACTTGCACTCTGCGTCGATCACCGTACCGCGTGAGATCGTACTGCCGCGTGGTCATAACGTTAATTTCGGTGCGCCGGTCGATACCATGGTTGCGCTGGGCGGCGGCAAAGTGGTGGAAGCCGGTTATGCCAACGAATGTCTGCCAGAGCAGCTCGAAGCCTGCATTACGCCGCAAACTGCCGCGATCCTGTACATCAAATCTCACCACTGTGTGCAGAAAAGCATCCTGTCGGTCGAACAGGCGGTGGTGATCGCGCGTAAGCACAACCTGCCGTTAATCGTTGATGCGGCGGCGGAAGAAGATTTGCTGTGTTACACCCAAATGGGTGCGGACTTAGTGATCTACAGCGGTGCTAAAGCCATCGAAGGGCCGACCAGCGGCCTAGTGATCGGTAAACAGCAATACGTTGAGTGGGTGAAACTGCAAACTGCCGGTATCGGTCGGGCGATGAAAGTGGGTAAAGAAGGCATCCTCGGTTTGACGCAAGCGATCGAAAGCTATCTGACGCTGGAAAAAACCACCGGTGCGGAGATGGTCGAGCGAATGACGCCGTTTATCGACAACCTGAATACCCTGAATGGCATCAGCGCCAAAGTGGTTTGGGATGCGGCAGGGCGTGATATTGCCCGTACCGAAATCAGTTTCGACGAAGTGGTGCTGGGGTTGTCGACCTACGACATCGTTCATGCGCTGAAAACCGGTGACATCGCGATTTACTTCCGTGGCTACAAGGCCAACGAAGGCAAAATCGAAGTGGATGTGCGCAGCGTAGATCAACAGCAACTGATGACCGTCTTTACCTGTATCAAAAACCTGTTTGTGGGGAAATAAGCATGAAGCTGAAGCCAAATTACTATCGCGATCGGGTCTGCCTGAACGTGCTGGCGGGTTCGAAAGAGAATGCGCAGCAGATCTATGAAGCGGCGGAAGGACATGTATTGGTCGGCGTTCTCTCCAAAAACTACCCCGACGTAGATAGCGCAGTGGCAGATATGCAGCGCTATGCACGCTTGATCGACAATGCGTTGTCAGTCGGTCTCGGTGCGGGCGACCCTAAACAGTCCGAGATGGTCAGCAAGATCTCGCAACTGGTGCAACCGCAGCACGTGAATCAGGTATTTACTGGCGTGGGGGCTAGCCGTGCGTTGTTGGGGCAAAGCGATACCGTGGTGAATGGTTTGGTATCGCCAACCGGCAAAGTGGGTTGGGTAAAAATCTCCACTGGGCCGCTGAGTGCCGCTGCGCCAGAAGGCATCGTACCGGTAGAAACAGCCATTGCTCTGTTGAAAGACATGGGTGGCAGCTCCATCAAATATTTCCCCATGGGCGGCTTGAAGCATAAAGAAGAATATCAGTACGTGGCAAAAGCCTGTGCCGAGCATGATTTTTTGCTGGAGCCAACTGGCGGCATCTCACTGGAGAATTTCGAACAGATCCTAGAAATCGCACTGACAGCCGGTGTGAAGCAAGTGATCCCACATATCTACAGCTCGATCATTGATTCTGCCAGCGGCAATACCCGTCCGCAGGATGTTAAAACTCTGTTGGCGATGAGTAAAAAGCTGGTAGGCTGAAAAAAGCTAGGGTGACGCTAAATTAGCGTCACCCTAACACGTGGTTAAAAACTCATAACGGAAAATTAATGGTGCGATTCCCCTACCCACGTTTGGCCTACTTGTTTGATGCTTTGCAGTCTGAAACTTTGCCACAAGAAGAATTGGCGAAGCGTTTTGCCGTTTCTACTCGTACCGTACGTACCGACATTACCGCGCTTAATGAAATCTTAGAAAAATACGGTGCACGTTTTGTGCATAACCGTGGCACCGGCTATCGGCTGCAAGTGGACGATGCCGTATTGTTTAGTGGGTTGCAGCAACAAGAGCGACGCAAGCACGCTACGCCACGCAGTGGGCAGGAACGAGTACATTATCTATTAATTCGCTTTTTGACCTCAGCCTTCTCGCTCAAGCTGGAGGATTTGGCCGATGAATGGTTTGTCAGCCGTGGCACGCTGCAAAACGACATGGCTGAGGTGAGGGAGCGCTTAACGCGTTACCAACTGACTATCGAAACTAAACCGCGTTACGGTATGAAGCTGTTTGGTTCGGAGATGGCGATCCGCGCCTGTTTGACCGATCTTCTCTTCCAACTGCACCTGTCCGATGTGGAAAACCCGTTGTTGAATAACGAAATTTTACTGCAACCGCAAACCGCCACTTTCGCTGGATTGCTGCATCCCTTGCTGTCGCAATATGCTATTCGTCTGACTGATGAAGGTGAGCAGTACCTGATTTTCTATTGTGCGGTGGCGCTGCGACGGATTAATGATGGTTACCCGTTGCCCGATTTTGAAGCAGAAGAGGGTGACGAAGGGGTTCGCAAAGCCTCAGCTTGGTTAGCGGGAGAATTGCGCAAAGCGGCAGGGAAGGAGATCTCGGCGGCGGAAGAGGCCTATCTGCGGGTGAATATTGCCGCCCGCCGGGTGCAAGATGTACAACCGACAGAAATCAATGCTGATGATGAAGACGCGTTGGTGGATTACATCTTGTCTTACATCAATGCGCACTATAACTACAATTTGCAGGGCGACAAACAATTGCGCGCTGATCTACTCACCCATATCAAGACCATGATTACCCGGGTGAAATACAAAATTAATATCCCCAATCCGCTGTTGGCGAACATCAAACAACATTACCCGATGGCCTATGACGTCACACTGGCGGCAGTCTCCAGTTGGGGGAAACATACGCCGTACACACTGAGTGAAAACGAAATCGGTTATTTGGTGCTGCATATTGGCGTTGGGTTGGAGCGGCATTACAACATCGGTTATGAGCGCCATCCGCAGGTGATGCTGGTGTGCGATACCGGCAACTCGACGGTGCGTATGATTCAGGCGCAGATTGCGCGGAAGTACCCGCAACTGGTAATGACGCGCATTGTCTCGCTACGCGACTATGAAGTGCTCCCTCATATCGAGGAGGATTTTGTTATCTCTAACGCCCGCGTCAGCGAGAAGAATAAGCCGGTGGTAGTGATGTCGCCATTCCCGACCGAATACCAGCTTGAACAGCTCGGCAAACTGGTGCTGGTGGATCGCACCAAGCCTTATATGCTGGAAAAGTTCTTCGATGCTGACCATTTTATGGTAGTGAATGAACCGCTGACTCAAGAACAACTGTTCAAGAAAGTTTGTTTGCAGTTAGAACAAGAAGGTTACGTCGGCGAGGATTTTTATCCATCGGTAGTAGAGCGTGAGGCGATAGTTTCTACCCTATTGGGAGAAGGGATTGCATTACCACATTCGTTGGGGCTGCTGGCGAAGAAAACCGTGGTAGTGACCATTTTGGCTCCGCAAGGCATTATCTGGGGCGAAGGGGAAGTGGCGCAGGTGATTTTCCTGCTAGCGATCAGTAAAAGCGATTATGAAGAAGCGATGGCGATTTACGATCTATTCGTGACTTTCGTACGTGAGCGGTCGATGGGGCGCTTATTGGGCAGCGAATGTTTCGATAGTTTCAAGGCCGTGGCGCTGGATTGCTTGAGTCGGATTTGATATTCCCCACCACCCGAGATTGACGAGGCTTATTGTTGTGATGAGGGATGTCGCGGAGCGACTTTAATATTGATGCGTAAATTCAAGTATTAGAAGTGGGGGACAAATCCCCCACTGAACCGCGTCACCCCACCGTTCCCCACACTAACTTCCCTTGATAGAACGTCGCTTGTCTTGGAGAGATCCTCGCCACCGCTTCCGCTGAGCAAGAGGCATCGACCAGTACAAAACTTGCTTCATCCTGTGGTTTTGGCCATACCTGCTCGCCTTTATCGTTCAGCGGCAATTTGTTGCCGGTGGCAATTGCCAGCGAGCGTGAGATGTTGAACTCGCTCGGGCGGGTATAGAGCTGGGCGTAGAGATTGGCTTTTTCCAGCATATCGCCGAGGCCGTAAGGCGACCAATGGTCGATCACGCTGTCGGTGCCGGTCATGATGAACACGCCTTTTTCCTGTAGCTGCGGCAATGGCATATGCAATGTGCCGATCGGTACGGTGGAGGCAATAGAGATTTGCTGCGCTGCCATGCGAGTTGCGGCTTCTGCCACCTGTTGGTCATTGAGCGTTGCCAGCGCGAAGGCGTGGCTGATGGTCAATTTGCCTTTGAGTTCCGGTGTTTTCTCTGCAGTTTCAATCATATAATTGATTGCAGCCACACCAGCTGGACTGGTTTCGTGCAGGTGGATGTCCACGCCTTTGTTGTAGTCGATGGCAATTTGGAACATGGTATCGAGCGATTTCTCCATCGCGCCGTCTACGTTGGTAGGATCGAGTCCACCGACGTAATGTGCTCCAGCTTGCATCGCTTCACGCATCAGGGGCTCGGATTTGGACAGCAGCAACCCATGTTGTGGGAAAGCGACGATCTCACAACTGAAATCACCTTTCCGACGTTCCAACACCGCCATTAGATTTTCCAGGTTTTTCAGGCCAGAAACTGGATCGACGTTGCAGTGGCTGCGGGCAACCACCGAACCTTTGGACTGGATCAGATCGATCAGTTTTTCCGCGCGTTCTTGCGTTACCGGTTGCAGTTCGGGCAGCAATTTTTGTTCTAGCGCGATCATATCCTTGATGGTGGTGCCTGGTGGGCGAGCGATCACATGCCACGGGCCACCATAAAAAGTTTTATCGAGGTGGATATGCATGTCACGCATTTCTGGTAGCAGCAATTTTCCGCCAGCATCGTAATGGCTCAGCGTTGCATCCGGATGCTGTTTGTTGTCCCGCAGTGCGACGATCTTGCCATCGTTGATTTCCAGCGTTTTCAGTTCGGTGCGTGTGCCAACAATCTTTTCATTTTCGTAGTGGAAACCAGCTTCGAGCAGCACGTTATCCAGATAGTAATGTTGGTCTTTGATGGTATTTTTTTGATTATTAGATTCACAAACGCTCGTCGTTGAGTTGGCAGCTTGCGCCATTGAGCCAGTTGCACCAAACAATGCACAGGCGGCGGCGACTTTGCTACTACCACTCAAAAATTCACGACGGCTTCTTTCCTGGTGATTCATGGGGATCTCCTGCTTGGTAAAATGCCTGCTGTCAGGCATTAATAAAGCTAAAAAATTATTAGGCTCCGGCACCGATCAGCAACTTGGCGATTTCTGGGTAATTCTTCTCGCACGCCAGTTCCAGCGGGCTTTTGCCATATTTGTCCGTCATGTGTGGGTTGGTACCGTGTTCCAACAGTAACTTGATGATTTCTTGCTGTTTCACGCCGCCATCGCCCAACACAATGGCTTCCAGTAATGGTGTCCAGCCCAGAAAGTTGGTGTGATTAACGTTAATTTCGGTGCGAGTCAGTAATTCGCGCACGATTTCTACGTGGCCTTTTTCGCTGGCAGGAGTAATGCCAACGCCGCCAAACCGTGTCAGGCAGTTGAGGTCTGGATTTGCCGGTAAAATTAGGTGGAGCAATCGGAGATCGTTATTCAAGCAACTTAATAAAAACGGGTTAAAACAGGTTTGATCCTGTTTATTAATGTCTGCGCCAGCCGCAATGAGATACTCCACACAGTCGTACTTTTTATGTAGGCTGGCGAGCGTAATCGCAGTGCTACCTTGGCGGTTAGTGGCATCGATATTGACGCCTTTTTCGAGGCAGTTTTTAAGTGTTTCTAATCGCCCCTGCTCGGCAGCAGCAAGGTATTCAGCAATCAATAGTGGTTGGGACATATCCCGCGCCTCCGAAATTATTCAATTACCGGAGAGTAACAACAGTCCAGAGTGAATAACATCCGTTTGAAATTCACTCATCGCACAGAGGATAATTATTGAATAATATTTGATAATCGAGAAATTCTGCGACTTAGCGCGGCTTTTGGTTACTGGGGAATGGGCAATGAATTCAGTCTTTACCGAAGAGAACTTACTGGCGTTCACCTGCGCGGCGCGCTATGGCAGTTTTAGCAAGGCGGCAGAAGAGTTAGGCGTGACCACATCGGCGATTAGCTACACCATTAAACGCATCGAAACTTATCTTGATGTGGTGCTGTTTATACGCAATACCCGTAACGTTGAACTGACGGAGTCGGGCGACTACTTTTACCGCAAGGCGATGGAATTGTTGAATGATTTTCACACCATCAAACGGAGTATTGATACCATTGCACAAGGCATTGAGGTTAAGGTGCGTATCTGCATTAACCATCTGCTCCACACGCCGCACCATACCGCGAGATTGCTGCAAATCCTGAAAAAAAAGTTCCCCACCTGCCAGATCATTATCACCACCGAGGTTTATAACGGGGTTTGGGACTCAATTATCAGTAATCAGGCCAATATTGCGATTGGTGCGCCGGACACCTTACTTGACGGCGGCGGCATCGATTACACCGAAATGGGTGCGATTCGTTGGGAATTCGCGATTGCCCCTGATCACCCACTGGCGTTAGTTCAAGAACCGATCCCTGAAAGCCAACTGCGCCTTTATCCCAATATCATGGTGGAAGACACGGCGCTAACCATCAATAAAAAAGTCGGTTGGCTGTTACATGGGCAGGAAGCGGTGTTGGTGCCTGATTTCACCACTAAATATCAATGCCAGATCCTTGGCGAAGGTATTGGATTTTTGCCGGACTACATGGTGAAAGAAGCGAAAATCAATGGCCTGTTGGTGACAAGGCAGATCCATAATCCGCGCCAAGACTCGCGTATGTTACTTGCTACCCAGCACGCGGCTAGCGGTCAAGTGACTCAGTGGATCAAGCAACAATTTGTACCGAACGGTGTGCTGACGGCGCTTTATCAAGATCTATTACATCAAGGATAATCTCAGTCTGTCGGTGTTCCCTTAATTACAAGACAAGGGCTGTATTGCTATGTGATCGCCATAAGAATAATGCAGCTTTACGGCAACACTTAAGGGAACGTCAAATGCAGCAAACAATGACAACATTAGCGATCGGTTATCTCAAATGGAGCAATGAGGATAAGTACGTTATTCCTGGCTCAGTAAGCGACCAAAGCATGCCAGAAATTCATGGCACAGCTAAGCCAGGCTTGCCTGTTTCGTTGTATAACGGCAATACGCTATTAGCCACGCTCCAGGCCGATGCGCAAGGTCTTTGGCACTATCAGCCATCGACAGAACAGCTATTTTCTGGCGATGTCTCGCTGCGTGTGGAACAACAAGGGAATACCTCTCCTGCTTTCAACTATTCAGTGAATGCTAATGCAGCACCGCGATTAACGATTGATGCGATCTATTCCGACGTGAATGGTGATGCACCGCAAATTCCACCGGGAATAAGTAAAGGAACGATCACGCAAGACAGTACGCCAACTATTGTGTTGAGTGCCACCCCTAATACGACCGTGAGCCTTTTCGATAATGGTAAGCATATTGCTGATATAGCGGTTGATGAGAGTGGTTATGCTAACTACACATTTGAGCAGCCACTAACACAAGGTGAGCATAGCTTTACCGTTTCATCTGCGGGACAAACTGCCGAAACCGCCGGTTGGAAAATTACGGTTGCAGGTTCTGAAAGCGGTAACGTGATCCCTAGTGTACCCGTCACTATTGATAATTGGGCGCTGGATAACGTGGGTGGTAACAGCTACTTCCAGAAAGGCGGGAAAACGGATGATAGCCGTCCTACCTTTGAAGGTCGTGCTGGTGCGAATGAGTGGGTGGCGTTGTATGACCAAAATGGTCGTGCACTGGGCAGCACGCGCGCGGATAGCACGGGAAACTGGAAGCTGGAACTGACGCAGGAGCTGCAAGAAGGCAGCAATACCGTCATCGCCAAAACTGCCAGCCAGCAGAGTGATGGCTTTAGCATGAGCCTACAAACGGCTGCGTCCGTACCTGTGACGATTAACTCATGGGCGCTGGATAACGTGGGCGGTAGTAGCTACTTCCAAAAAGGCGGGAGAACGGATGATAACCGTCCTACTTTCGACGGTCGGGCTGGTGCGAATGAGTGGGTGACGTTGTATGACCAAAATGGTCGTGCACTGGGCAGCACCCGTGCGGATAGCACGGGAAACTGGAAGCTGGAACTGACGCAGGAGCTGCAAGAAGGCAGCAACACCATCATCGCCAAAACTGCCAGCCAGCAGAGTGATGGCTTTAGCATGAGCCTACAAACGGCTGCGTCCGTACCTGTGACGATTAACTCATGGGCACTGGATAACGTGGGTGGTAACAGCTACTTCCAGAAAGGCGGGAAAACGGATGATAGCCGTCCTACTTTTGACGGTCGTGCTGGTGCGAATGAGTGGGTGACGTTGTATGACCAAAATGGTCGTGCACTGGGCAGCACCCGTGCGAATAGCATGGGAAGCTGGAAGCTGGAACTGACGCAGGAGCTGCAAGAAGGCAGCAATACCGTCATCGCCAAAACTGCCAGCCAGCAGAGTGATGGTTTCAGTGTGACCTTGCAGACGGCCACGCCAGTGCCTGTAACTATTGATAGCTGGGCGCTGGATAACGTCAACGGTAATAGTTATATCCTTAAAGGACAAACCACCGATGACAGTCGTCCACAGTTCAGCGGCACCGCAGGCGCGAATGAGCTGGTGACGTTATATGATCAAAACGGTCGTGCACTGGGCAGTACTCGCGCGAATAGCAATGGCAGTTGGAGACTGGAGCTGACGCAAGATCTGCAAGAAGGCAACAATACCGTGATCGCCAAAACGGCGGGACAAGAGAGTGGTAGTTTTAACCTTATTCTGGAGACGATTTCGCCTACAGTCCCGGTCACACTTGCTAACTGGGCATTGGATAACGTGGGTGGCAACAGCTATGTCTACAGTGGCCAAGAGACGGACGACAGTCGCCCACAATTCAGTGGTACTGCGGGAGCCAATGAGATCGTGACTTTATACGATCAAACAGGACGGTCATTAGGTAGTACTCAGGCAAATAGTAGCGGTGCTTGGTTCTTACAACTGACCCAAGATCTGCGTGAAGGTAGCAATACTGTTGTCGCTAAAACAGCAACACAGGTCAGTGAGTCGTTTGAAATAACCTATAAAGCGTTTGTTGCCCCGGCTCTCACCATCGATAACGAATATTTCGATAATGTGGGTAAAACCGGCATGTTCACCGCTGGTGAAGGAACAACTGATGATACACGTCCGCGACTTTCTGGTAATGCGGCGCCGCTACAGATTGTTGAACTCTATGATCAAGATGGGCGTCTGTTAGGTAAGACCGTGACCTTTACTTCTGGTAAATGGCAAATGGAAATCACGCAGGATCTGCATGAGGGTGTGAATACCATTTACGCGCGTTCGGGCAACGAGGTGACTGAGACGATCAGCATTACGGTCGATACCCATATTCCTCAACCTTTGACCATTGATCCGACGGTGTATGACAACGTGGGCGTTGTTCGTGAGTACACCAGCGGCCAAATGCTACCGACTGATGACAATCGCCCAACGTTTTCAGGATCTGCGCTGGCAGGTGAGCAAGTGAGCCTGTTCGATGCTCAGAATCGATTCTTAGGATCGGCAGTGGCGGATGCTAGTGGTCGTTGGGAGGTAGAACTGGAAAATGCACTCAACAACGGTGTGAATATGATTACGGCGAAAACAGCAACGGAGACGAGTAACACCTTTATCCTGAACGTTAATGCTCCCGTGTCGAGCCGTATGTTGGATATTGACACTCTGTTGCAGGATGGGGGTGAAATACTACCTGCGCGTAGTGATGTGAGTGAGCCGACGCAAGAATCCTATCAATTGACGGCAGATCAATGGAGTGCTCCAGTAACCACTGATGGCGTGGCAAATACCTCGTTATCACAACCGTTTGAGCATAAAGAAGACGTCATTAACCTTACTGATTTGTAATCAGTAAGGTCAGTAATGATATTCGTTATAGGTTGACGTTTTTTAGTCTGTTAACGCCCGATAAAACTTATCGGGCGTTTTTTTGTTTTTAGATGTCACGTTTTGGATGGAGAAATTAATTATGCGAGGAGCATTCTAAAAAACACATCATTCTCTATTAATCATGGCATACCTAATATTTAATATAACTCCATGTAATTATTCTATTTATAGAAAGATACCGGTAATTCTATTTTCACCACCAGTAATATTCATTAGATCCATAACTTAATCCCGCGACCACTTTTTACTGAGGGAAGTCATTTCTCTATGGTTTAAATCATTTGACATTATAGGTTGCGATCTATAACTTGGGTTATAGATTACGGTCTATATAAGGAACTGTTATGTGGGCTGTAATGACAACGGAGCTGTTTGACCAATGGTTTGCGGAGCAGGACGAATCTACGCAAGACAAGGTCTTGGCAGCAATGGTGATGCTTGAACGGAGTGGACCGAATCTATCAAGGCCGTTTGTCGATCAACTTAAAGGTTCGCTGCATCCGAATATGAAAGAGCTTAGGATTCAACATCAAGGGCGACCGATCAGAGCTTTCTTTGCCTTTGATCCGCTGCGTCAGGCCGTCGTGCTATGTGCTGCAGATAAAAGTGGCCTCGAGAAACGATTTTACAAGGTTATGTTACCTATAGCTGACGCACAGTTCACCCAACATCTGGTTCGTAATGTTAAGGAGTAATCCATGGGGACTTTAAAAGACTTACTCGCCTCGCGCTCTCCTGAAAGTCAAAAGCGTATTCAAGAAATGGCTGAAGGTATGTTATTAGAATCGTGTCTCTATGAACTACGTGAGTCGCTTAATATTTCTCAACAGGAGCTCGCTCGTAATCTCGGTATTTCCCAGCCTTCTGTTGTGGCAATTGAGCAACGTGGTAACGAACTGAAGATTTCGACATTAAAACGCTATGTGGAAGCAATGGGCGGGACGTTGCGATTAGATGTTGAATTGCCGGGCGGCAAACATGTTAATTTTACTGTTTAAATTACTATTTCGACATAATTGAAGTTGCATCAGGTACCGCTTGATACAACTTCAATTTCTTACTGTTACTTTCTAACTAACAATTTGTTATTTAAACGAAATTTTGATCACATCATCTGGAGCGGTGGCTTCTTTTTCACGGCTAGAAGCTTGTTTCACGCTAACGTACAGTGTCTGTCCATCGGGTGACAGTGCCAGGCTATTGGGATGCGTTGGCGTTTTGATGGTTTGCAGCACTTTGTAGCTCTTGGCATCGAGAGCGCTGACTTCACCGGCTTTACGATGGGTCACGTAGACTTCGTTACGCGCAGGGTTGAACAGCACCGCTAAGGATTCAGGTACATCGATCTTGTGCAGGATGTTGCCAGTGCGAGTATCGACCACCAGAACCTGTGCTTGCTTGGAATCAGTGATAAAGGCGCGATGAGTTGCAGTATCCAAGCTGATATTCAGGAAGAAATGCTCTTTGCTTTCATCCAGCTTTTTACGGCTGATAACTTTGTTGGTCTTGGTATCGATAGTGACCCATTCGCCTTCGGCATTCGTCACATATAAACGGCTAGCAGCGGCATCCAGCGCCAGACCGGTGCCGTATTTACCGGTATCGGTAATGGTGGTGCGTAAGGTCAGATCCTTACCATCAACGACCCAAACCACACTGGACTCGCCCAGACCAGTCATGTACAGGGTATCGGTGGTGGAGTCGGCGACCAGTTCACGCGGAGCCAAAGGTTTAACCGTTTCTGAGCGTTGACGATCGTCCAACTTCAGGCGTTTTTTCACCTCACCGGTTTTGGCATCGATGGCGGTGACTGAACTATTAACGGTGTTGCCGAAGTACAGCGTATCGGTCTTGGTATTGATAGCTGCACCAAATGGTTTGAGATCGTTGTGGATCACTTGAGTGATCGCCAGCGTTTGTGGATCTAAGCGATAGACGACACCACCTTTATCCAACTTACGGCTCTGCGAAGTTGCCAGATACAGCGCGTTTTCACCTTGGCTATACGCCATCTCATAAGCGCCTTTGCCGACGGGCTGACGTAAGACTTCTGGTTCGGCAGCGCTCAGCGTATTGGAAAACAGCAGGGTAGTCAGTAGCATCAGAGGGAAAGCAGCGCGCCCGCTAAACCGGCGACCTGTGGTCATCACAGCGTTCATAACATCTCCATATAGTCAAAAAAGTCATGTTGCCGCAGGGCCAGTGCCGTGCAGCCAAAACAGGCTCAACATTGAATTAAAAGCAGAATATTTCCGGCTACGTCTTAGCGTGCGGAATTTTTTATTTGAGAATAATAATCATTATTGAAACGAAAGGGGAGAGTTTTCTGAGTTATCTCGTTCTTTCTGTGCAGTGATGTTGCCCGTTAGGTGCGTGTTACCGTAACTCCTTACCCCTGTAGGGATTAGCCAGTTGACGCAAGAATTCAGACAAATGCGATGAATTAAGCGGTTTTTCACACAAATTCTTCTTCATAAGGTACGAAGTTACAAAAAAGTGCGATATCGGACTGGTTATGAGTCGCACTTGGGGCAAAGTGCACATATAATGCGCACCGACCATTCAGGTCTCAAATACCTCAAATTTAATTGCCAGTGCGGCGACCACCTAACACGAAGATGAAAATGAGCATTCGCGCGTTATTAACCCTGTTTACGGCACTGGTTGCGTTCAGCCAAGCTGCCTTTGCTGTTGTATATCCTCTACCTGCCAAAGATAGCAGCCTGGTGGGTGAGAACATTCAAATCACCGTGCCAGAAGAGAGTAAACTGCCACTAGAAAGCTTTGCCGCTCAGTATCAAATGGGCCTGAGCAACATGCTGGAGGCAAACCCTGGTGTCGATCCGTTCCTGCCGAAAGCTGGTAGCACACTGACTATTCCACAACAGTTGATTCTGCCAAACGCGCCGCGTGAAGGTATCGTTATCAACAGTGCTGAAATGCGTCTGTACTACTATCCGAAAGGCTCTAACACTGTGGTGGTGTTGCCAATCGGTATCGGCCAGTTGGGTAAAGACACCCCACTGGATTGGATAACGACCGTACAGCGTAAGAAAGATGGACCAACTTGGACGCCAACTGCCAAGATGCGTGAAGAATATGCTGCTGATGGCGAGATCTTGCCTGCGGTATTCCCTGCTGGCCCGGATAACCCGATGGGCCTGTACGCGCTATACGTAGGACGTTTGTATGCGATCCACGGTACCAACGCTAACTTCGGTATCGGTCTGCGTGTGAGCCACGGCTGTGTGCGTCTGCGTGCCGACGACATCAAATACCTGTTTGATAATGTACCCGTGAACACCCGCGTACAGTTTATCAACGAGCCGGTGAAAGCTTCGGTCGAACCAGACGGTTCACGCTATGTAGAAGTGCATAACCCATTGTCTGCCAACGAAGAAGAATTGGAATCTAAAGAGCCAGTGCCAATCAATATCTCTCCAGCTGTTGGTAAAGTGTTGATGGACCCAGCAGTAAATCAAACTGAAGTTGATGCAGCCATTCGTGCACGCTCTGGTATGCCGGTTAAAGTTAACTAATAGATTTTATTAATATTTCAAAGCGCCTACGGGCGCTTTTTTTATGATTTGAATTTTCCATTTGCGGAGCAACTCGAAAGGATTTTTCACGAGTTGCACTGTTTTCAGTTGGAAATTGATTCTCTTCCCATAGTTTATTTTTTGCTCTTGTTTCTCATCAATGCTGGCAGCATGATTTAGCCCGTCGACTATGCGTGGAGGGAGTCATGAATCAATCACAGGCGGAGCAATTACTGCGGCAGGCTCTGGCGGATGAAAATGCACGGTTTCGCCAAGGGCAGTGGGAAGCCATAGATGAATTGGTCAATCATCAAAGAAAGTTAATGGTGGTGCAGCGAACGGGCTGGGGGAAAAGCTCGGTTTATTTTATCAGTAGCCGTATATTTCGCGATCGTGGTATGGGGCCCACTATTATCGTCTCTCCATTATTAGCATTGATGCGTAACCAAATATCCTCGGCGACGCGGCTAGGGCTTAATGCGGTAACGATGAATTCTGCCAATCAAGAACACTGGCCGCAGATCGTTCAGCAAATCTTGGCGGATCAGGTTGACTGTTTGCTTATCTCGCCAGAACGGCTGGCAAATGATGAGTTTGTCGCAACGGTATTGATGCCAATATCAGATAATATTGGTTTGATGGTGATCGACGAAGCGCACTGTATTTCTGATTGGGGGCACGATTTTCGGCCTGATTATCGACGTATTATTAATATATTGCGTCGCTTACCCCCTAATACCCCGGTATTGGCAACCACCGCAACGGCCAATAATCGCGTCGTTGAAGATATTCAAAATCAATTGGGTGATTTGCAAATCCAGCGCGGATCATTGCAGCGCGAAAGTCTGATATTACAAAATTTGGTATTGCCGGATCAGGCGACTCGTCTGGCGTGGTTAGCGCAATATATCCCTCAATTACCGGGTACCGGTATCGTTTATACGCTGACTACGCGCGATGCGGAGCAGGTTGCTGAGTGGTTAAGGCAAAACGAGATTAGCGCTCAAGCCTATCACGGCAATATTCAACATCCTGAATTTGTAGATAGCGATAACTATCGTCAGCATTTAGAGCAGTTGTTATTACAGAATAAAATCAAGGTATTGGTAGCGACCACGGCGTTGGGTATGGGTTATGACAAACCTGATTTGGGATTCGTGATCCATTATCAGGCTCCGGGCTCAATCGTGGCTTATTACCAACAAGTTGGACGCGCCGGGCGAGCGATTGAAAAAGCATTCGGCATACTGATGACGGGTGCTGAGGATGATGCGATCCATGACTATTTTCGTCGTTCAGCCTTCCCGTCCAAAGAGCAGATCGAGCAAATTCTCCAACTATTAGTCGAACATGATGGTTTGACGGTGAGCCAAATTGAACAGCGTTCTAACTTGCGTCAGGGGCAGATTGAAAAGTGCTGAAATTGCTTGGTGTGGAGAACCCTGCCCCGGTGATTAAAATCGAACGAAGTTGGCGCAGAACGGCAGTGCCATTCGAAATTGATCGACAGCGTATGGAGCATCTGACCCAGCAAAGGGAGAGCGAATGGGGAGAGGTTCAGCGTTACCTCACGCATAGAGGCTGTTTGATGCGTTATCTGCGTGAGGCGTTGGACGACCGCGATAGTAAAGATTGTGGCCACTGTGCGGAATGCCAACAAAGATGGGCGATAGGGAAAAACGTCGATGAAACGACGGTCAATCGTGCGGTGCTATACCTGCGGCATGCTGAAATTCCCATCACTCCGCGTAAGCAAACCGCGCGTTCATCGGCAGAGGCGGCTCTGGTTTTCGTACAGTATAAATTTCCCCGACTATTGGGTGCATTGGTTGCGCAAGAAGGCCGAGTACTTTCACGCTGGGGAGATGCGGGCTGGGGGAAAATGGTTGCAGAGGATAAACTACGTGGCCGCTTCCGAGATCAATTAGTCGAAGGGATGGCGGAAATGATCGTTGAGCGTTGGCGATTGAGTGAACCGTTGGAATGGGTGTGTGCCGTTCCCTCGCTACGGCACCCTGAATTAGTCCCTGATTTCGCCCGACGCTTGGCTCAACGACTAGGGCTGCCTTATCGTGAAGTCGTTATGAAAGTTAAACAAAATCAACCACAAAAACAGCAGAAAAATAGTTTTCATCAATGCTGTAATCTGGATGGAGCCTTCGCCATCGAACTGCCTTGCCCAGCAGGTAATGTATTGCTGGTGGATGATGTTATTGATTCTGGGTGGACATTAACGGTGATCGCGGCATTATTGCAGCAAGCTGGCAGCGGTTTAGTTTATCCTGTTGCTCTCGCCTCAACATCGGTAAAGGATTGATGGATTTATCACACAATGCTCAAGCAACCGTATTGCTGACTTGCCACTTCAGCAAACCGGAAAAAGATGCCGCTAAACCCCTAAGTAATTCGGAGTGGGGGCGGTTTGCGTTGTGGTTAAAAACTCAAGGACAGACGCCGGCTGATTTATTAACATCACCGGCGGCAGAGATCCTGACTCGATGGCAAGATAAGACGATCACGACCGAACGTTTATCTTCCTTGTTGCAGCGTGGTCACAGCTTGGCGATCGCGATGGAGAAATGGGCGCGTGCTGGGCTATGGGTGGTTACGCGTTCAGATGCCAAATATCCGTGGCGATTGAAGCAAAAATTAAAAAACGATGCGCCGCCAGTGTTATTCGGTTGCGGTAATGTCGATTTGCTTAACGTTGGTGGTGTCGCTGTGGTGGGTTCACGCAACGCGGTAGAGGATGATTTACGTTTCACTATGCAGGTGGCGGAGAGATTCGCTGACGCTGGGTATGGTGTGGTATCTGGTGGTGCCAGAGGCATTGATGAAATGGCAATGCAGTCTGCATTGCGCGGGCAGGGCAAAGTGATCGGTGTTCTGAGCGATAGTTTGCTGAAAGCCGCGACGTCCAGTAAATGGCGTGATGGCTTGATACAAGGCAAAGCGGTGTTACTTTCCCCATTCTATCCAGAGGCTGCTTTTAGTGTGGGTAACGCGATGGCGCGCAATAAATACGTTTATTGTCTAGCGGAAACGGCGTTGGTGGTTCATTCCGGCTTAAGTGGTGGCACTTGGAATGGCGCGTTAGAAAATCTGAAACACCATTGGGTTCCTTTGTGGGTAAAACCAACACCAGCAGATGAAGCAGGTAATCAGGAATTGGTGAATAAAGGTGGAAGTTGGTGTGCTGAAGAGGCTGAAACAGTGGACATCACCGCTTTGTTCAGTGGTGAAACGTCAATGATTGGCACTCAGCCTGATATATTTTCGCAACCTGCATCCCAACCCCGTTCGCTAGCATTGACAGAACCTGAAGTTGCTTATGATACTGAATCGCCTGTCGATTTTTATCATCTGTTTTTGCAAGAAATTGCCACGTTAACGCAATTACCACAGACATTAGCCAACATAGCGGCCTCCTTGCAGTTAACCGAGATGCAGACGAGAGTATGGCTGGAACGAGCGCTAGCTGAAGGGATGGTGCTGTATTTAGCCGAGCAACAAGGTTACCAATGGATCGAATGATCCGTGAGAAAAACGACGGGGCTCCCAATTCAGGACCCCCGTAAATTTATCGATCTTTCTTCTTACCAAAGATCTTGATTAACGCCCCAACCAGCAGCCCTACGGCGATGCCCGTTAAGATCCAATCGATAATACTCATTCCCGCTCTCCGACTATTCCTTTGATCTGATTATATATTCAAACAGCGGAGAATGCCTCTTACATCACGGTGAGCTTGTTGGTTAAGACTTGATGTCGACACCCCACCAGCGTGGACGCGATGACCGATAGGAGTGATATGTTGGGCGCAATTCTTTTTGTCCTTTACTATCATTCCTCACTTGCGCAATCCTTAATCACCTGTCAAAATGGAACCTATCAAATTGATAGGTGATTAAATGGACTTAACGCCGCAAAACATGATCAGCGAATTCCCTTTAACACCAACCTCGGCGCGTAACCTATTGCTTTATCTGGCAACAGAACGCTCGGAGAGGATACTCTTAGGCCGCCATGCATCACAACGTATGGTTGAACGGCGTATTTCTTTACGACAAATTATTTCGATATTGGCTAGTCGTCATAGCCGATTCACTGAATTACCGCATTTAACTCCGGCAGGGGATTGGAAAATGAATCTGCAAGGTGTTGCGGCTGGCGATGTGATTGAAGTGGTGTTGGTGCTCAAAAGGTTGGAGGACGACCCTGCTGCATTTGTTGTTACGGTGATGGTCCATTAGTGAGGAAAAAACGGTGTATCACTATATCGAAAGTGGTTTGAAGACGATTTGGTTAGCCAATGGTTTTCACCAAATGGAGATGAACGGTGAGGTCTTTGTGAGTTTTGAAGACATTACAGGTTTGCATCGTCTGATAGCTAAGACATTGGTGGAGTGCGCGCGTCCGTTGCAGGCAGATGAAATCCGCTTTTTGCGAGTGGAAATGAACATGGCGCAAAAGGTATTGGCAGAGCTGTTGGGCGTTGATGTACAAACCGTAGCTCGTTGGGAAAAGGCTCAAAGCAGTTTGCCACGTATGGCCGATGTGATGCTGCGGGCACTGTATCTCGAATCCATCAGCCAGCATGGCCAAACTGGGCATTATCTACGGCTGCTGGCTTCTACTGAAGTTGAACGTTCGATGGAAACTTTGGTATTCGAAGAGCGCAACAGTGTTTGGCAACGTGCCGGATAAAAAAAAATGGGCGTGGTTTTTATCCACGCCCATTGCTGCTTAACCCTGATTCGCCACCAAATCCCCGACCAACTTATTCACTGGATCGCTCATATTGGTGAATTTAGTCAGTTCTGAACGTGTGACGACTACGAATACGCCGATATTTTTCTGCGGCACCATCGCCATATAGGTGATGAATCCACCGCCGCCGCCGGTTTTTTGAATAATTCCCGGCAGGCCATCTTTTGGCGCCATATAAACCCAGCCCAAACCCAGTGCATCGGCTTGCCCCGGTACGTCCATGCCTTTTAACGCCACCAGATCGTGGCGTTGGAAATACATAGTTTGCTCGTTACGGGCGGTGGCCTTGCGCATGGCGGCGCTAGAGGACAGGAACTGCTGCATCCAGCGTTGCATGTCGCGCGGTGTCGAGTAAACGCCACCGCTGCCGCTGGCTGCGGTGGTGTTGCGACAAGCGCTTGGCCCGGCTGCTGGGATCATCAGGCGTGCACACTGCGCCGCACTTGGGGTCAGCGTAGTGTCGACCATCCCTAAGGGTGCCGTAACTTTTTCACGTAGCAGCGCGGTATAAGGCTTACCCGCGGCGCGTGATAAAGCATCGGCTAACAAATCGTAAGCCAAGTTGGAATAGGAAGCGCGTACACCCGGCGGCACCGCGACATTGGCATGTTCCAGCCATTGCCAGCGTTGGGCTTTGGTCGGCCAAGTAAATACCGGTGTTTTCGGCGGTTTTTTACCCGGTTGTTCACGTGGTAAACCACTAGTATGAGTCGCCAAATTCAACAGGGTAATGGGCTGACGAGAATTATAACTTGGGACGTTATCACCTTTTTGCGCGTATTTTCGCAGCGGATCGGTGAGTTTGACCTTGCCTTCTTCCGCCATTTTGACCATCACTTCGCTGGTCATCAGCTTGGTGATGGAGGCGATACGAATCAGCGAGTCTGGGCGAGGGCGTTGGTCATTGCCAGGTTTTGTATCGCCAAAACTACGGTTAACCACCTGATTGTTATCGATAACTACCAGTGCCATTCCGGTGGCACCGCTGTTGTAGAAAATGTGCTCGGCATATTGGTCGACAATTTGCGCAGCCAGTTGGGGATTCGCGGCCTGGCTGACCATAGGAACGGCGCATAACGCCGAAGTCAGCAATAGTGTTAGGAGTGTCTTATTCAACGGTCGTTATCCATGTAAAAATGCCGCAAGGCAGGGGGCGGCTTAACAATAAGTGTAATGTGCCTAGAGATTTGCTGCATGCGGAAAAGGTTCTTTTTTCGCACCTTTTTCCGTTGCATTGCGGCTTATTGTGCACGAGTGAATATGGCGATGACTTCATCCATATGTGCTTTCATCGCTTTTCGAGCGCCGCGAACGTCACGGGTTTCGATCGCTTCCAAAATAGCTCGGTGTTCCTGCTCGGAACGCAGCGGCATGTCGTCCGGCGTGTAGTGGTGTTGCAGTACCCGGAACATGCTGCCATAGCGATGGCCAAGTAGGTGACCAATGATAAATGCATAGGCAGGATTACCACTGGCCTGCGCGATGCGGATATGGAACAACCGATCGCCGGGATGGGTGGCTGAACCGGCCCGGTTATCGCGACAGTTCTGTTCGTAAGCGGCCCGAATACCGGCAAGTTCTTCGTCAGTGGCATGACGAGCGGCTAATGCTGCGGTTTCAGGTTCGATTAACAAACGCGTTTGCAGTAGAGAAAACGGCGGCAATTCGGCATTAAAATCCAATTCGATGTTTAACTCATCATCAATTTCTGCCCATTGATTACGACCTGCCTGCGCCATCACCGGTTCTTGTGACACCCATTGCGGAGTTTGCGCACGCACGATCACCCCGTTACCGACTTTGACATCCACTAAACCAATCACTTCCAGCGCGATCAAGGCTTCTCTGACCGAAGCTCGGCTGACCTGTAACTGCTGGGCAAGATCGCGCTCCGAAGGCAGGCGGCTACCGGGCGGAAATTCGTTGTTTTCGATCAGGCCTTTTAGTTGATCTGCTATCTGCCTGTAAATACGCGGGTTTTCTAGTCGGGTAATCGGCATTTTTGACCTTTTTCTAATTAGCGTTCAGTGACGTGGCGCACAGATATTAACCAAGTTGCTTGAGTAATTGTTGGTCAAGTGTAAAAAATTAGTTAATCAAAATGCTGTTTGAGCGGTTTTAATACTCAAACGATAACGCGTAAAGCGTCTTTTGTCATGTTAAAGGCCTGACCTTTAACTGCCTTTAATGGCCTGACCATTAGACCTTTAAGTTAAGGGGAAAAAATGAATTTAACCGGGAAGCGCGTACTGATCACCGCCGCAGGGCAAGGCATCGGTTTTAGCACGGCCAAACTGTTTGCTAGTGCTGGAGCGGAAGTGATCGCGTCGGATATCAACATTGGGCAGTTGCAGGGGATTGCGGGAATTCAGGCATTGCAGCTGGATGTGACCGACACCGCCGCTATTGCTCATGCAGCTGAAACCATTGGTCCGATCGATGTGTTGTTTAACTGTGCTGGGGTGGTGCATAGCGGTTCGATTCTGGAATGTACCGAACAGCAATGGCAGTTTGCGCTCAGTCTTAACGTGACGGCGATGTTCCACATGATCCGCGCATTTTTGCCCAGCATGTTAGCGCGTCAGCAGGGTTCGATTATCAATATGTCTTCGGTGGCTTCTAGCGTGAAAGGCGTACCAAACCGTTTCGCTTACAGCGCCAGTAAAGCGGCGGTTATCGGTCTGACTCGCTCGGTGGCGGCGGATTATGTCACTCAAGGTATTCGCTGTAACGCCATTTGCCCAGGTACGGTGGAGTCCCCTTCATTGCGTCAACGCATCGCCGAGCAGGCGCTGGAACAGGGGCGTAGTGAAGAGGAGGTGTATCAGGCGTTTGTGGCTCGTCAGCCGATTGGCCGCATTGGTAAAACCGAAGAAATCGCTCAACTGGCGCTGTATTTGGCTTCGGATGCCAGTTCTTACACTACGGGGACAATCCAAGTCATCGATGGTGGTTGGAGTAACTGATTTTTTGCCGACATTAGGGAAACTCACATGAAACTTTTGCGTTATGGCGAAGTAGGACAAGAACGCCCCGGAATTTTGGATAGTAACGGCCAACTCCGTGATCTATCGGCACATATCACCGATGTTTCTAGTGATGTGCTGCTGCCGGAAGGTCTCAATAAGCTGCGTGAATTGGATCTCGCTAAGTTGCCATTGGTCAGCGGTCAACCGCGTTTGGGCGCCTGCGTTGGCAATATCGGCAAGTTTATCTGCATTGGTTTGAATTACGCCGATCATGCCGCGGAAACTGGCGCAGATATTCCCGCCGAGCCGGTGGTGTTCAACAAGTGGACCAGCGCCGTCGTTGGGCCGAACGATGACGTACAGATCCCACGTGATTCGCAAAAAACCGATTGGGAAGTGGAACTTGGTGTGGTGATTGGCAAGGGTGGGCGTTACATCAGCGAGCAAGATGCCATGCAGCACGTCGCTGGTTATTGCGTGATCAACGATATCTCCGAACGTGAGTTTCAACTTGAACGTGGCGGCACTTGGGATAAAGGCAAAGGCTGCGACACCTTTGGCCCAATTGGCCCTTGGTTGGTGACGGCAGACGAGATCCCTGATCCACACAATTTGCAGTTGTGGCTGGAGGTCGACGGCAAGCGTTATCAGAACGGGAACACCCGCACCATGATCTTCCAGATCCCCACCATTATCAGCTATCTGAGTCGTTTTATGAGTTTGCAACCGGGGGATGTGATCTCCACCGGTACCCCACCGGGCGTGGGATTGGGGCAAAAACCGCAACCGGTCTACCTGCGTGCTGGGCAAACCATGCGTTTGGGGATTGAGGGGTTGGGAGAACAGCGCCAGAAAACCGTGGGGTACGCGCAATGACCACCATCACCGCATTACGGGTCGAGGATATTCGTTTCCCAACTTCACAAAAGCTGGATGGTTCTGATGCTATGAACCCAGATCCTGACTATTCAGCGGCTTATGTGATCCTGGAAACCGATAACGTCGAGCTGAGTGGTCATGGACTGACGTTCACCATCGGCCGTGGCAATGAGATCTGCTGTGCGGCGATCCGTGCGTTGGCATCGCAGATTGTCGGATTACGTTTGGCAGATATTACCGCTGATATGGGGGCGTTTTGGCGCCAGTTTACCAGTGATAGCCAATTGCGCTGGATAGGCCCCGATAAAGGGGCGATCCACCTGGCAACTGGTGCGGTAGTGAATGCGGTATGGGATTTGTGGGGGAAGTCGGTCGGTAAACCCGTCTGGCGGCTGGTGGCAGAGATGACGCCTGAAGAACTGGTGCGCTGCATCGATTTTCGTTACATCACCGATTGCATCACACCGCAGGAGGCGTTGGCGTTGTTACACCAACGTGCCGAAGGCAAAGCCCAGCGGATAGAGAATCTATTACAAAAGGGCTACCCCTGCTACACCACCTCCGCTGGGTGGCTGGGTTATCCGGACGACAAATTACGTCGTCTGTGCCAAGAGGCGGTGGACGCCGGTTTCTCTTATCTGAAATTAAAAGTCGGGCGCGATCTGGAAGACGATATCCGTCGTGTCCGTATCGCGCGGGAAGTGATTGGTCCAGAGCGCCATTTGATGATCGACGCCAATCAGGTGTGGGAAGTGAACGACGCCATCCCGTGGGTCAATCATCTGGCATTTGCCAAACCGTGGTTTATTGAAGAACCCACCAGTCCAGATGATGTGGAAGGGCACCGCCGCATCCGCGATGGGGTTAAACCGGTCAAGGTTGCCACTGGGGAAATGTGCCAAAACCGCATCATGTTCAAACAATTCATCATGCGTGAAGCGATCGACGTGGTGCAGATCGACGCCTGTCGGCTTGGCGGGGTTAACGAAGTATTGGCGGTAATGCTGATGGCGGCGAAGTACCAACTACCGGTTTGCCCACATGCGGGTGGTGTTGGCCTGTGCGAATACGTGCAGCATCTGTCGATGATCGATTATTTGTGCATTGCGGGAACCCATGAAGGACGGGTGATCGAGTATGTCGATCACTTGCACGAGCATTTCCTCTATCCCTGTGAAATTGAGGGAGCGGCCTATATGCCGCCAATGGCACCGGGTTACTCGATCGAAATGCTGTCCTCCTCGATCGAACAATACCGTTTCCGTGGTTGAGACAGGAGCCAGCGATGCTACGTATCGATGCTCATCAGCACTTTTGGCATTACCTGCCGCAGCACTACCCGTGGATTAGTGCGCAGATGGCGGTGCTCAAACAAGATTTTACCCCAGAGCAGCTCGAGCCGTTATTACAGCAGCATGGGTTCGATGGTGCCGTCGCTGTGCAGGCTCGCCATTGTGAGCAGGAAACGGAGGCGTTATTGGCACTGGCGCAAGATGGTGAGGATGTGCGCGGCGTGGTGGGTTGGTTGGATATTACCTCGCCGCAGTTAGCAGAGAAACTGGAACGTTGGCAGCAGCAACCTTTGCTGCGTGGTTTACGCCATTTGGTGCAGGACGAAGCAAACCCGTCGGCATGGTTGGAGCAATCCACTGTGCGTCGCGGTATGCAGTTGCTGCAACGGCACGGTTATACCTACGACATTCTGGTGACGCATCGTCATTTAGCGGCGGCGGCTCAGTTTGCTGCGGGGCATGATGAGTATTGGTTAGTGATCGATCACTGTGGAAAACCGGATATCGCACGTGGCGCGGAGTCTTGGGCAAAGCAAATCAAACCGTTGGCGGCATTGCCTCATGTGGTTTGCAAACTCTCTGGATTGATGACTGAAGTGCCGGACGGACGCTGGCAAGCGGAACAATTGTTGCCATTTTTCGAGGTGGCACTGGAGGTTTTCGGTCCGCAGCGACTGATGTTTGGTTCCGATTGGCCGGTATGTCTGCTAGCGGGGGAATACAGCCAGGTTTATCAATTATGTGAGCAGGCCATTGCGTCATTGAGCCCGTCGCAACAAGCCGCAATTTGGGGCGGGACGGCCTGCCGGATTTACGGTTTAACGGAGTCAGGGTATGGATCTGTATCTTAAAGATAAAGTGGTGATCGTCACGGGTGGCGGCTCCGGTATTGGTGCCGCGATCTCACAGACGTTGGCGGAAGAAGGGGCGATCCCAGTGATCGTCACCAATATGATGCCGGATAACGAATTTTTGGCGGAATTACTTCACTTACAGCCGAAAACGACGGTGATTATCACTGAGTTGTGTGAAGAAGCCAGTTGTCAGCAAGCGGTAGCGCAAACACTGACAAAGTTTGGCACGATCGATGGATTGGTCAATAACGCCGGGGTGAACGATGGTGTCGGGCTGGAAGCCGGTCGCGAAGCGTTTCTCGGCTCCCTAGAACGCAATTTGGTGCATTACTACCAGATGGCACACTTATGCCAAGATGCACTGAAAGCCAGCCGAGGCACTATCACGAATATCGCTTCTAAAACCGCGCTTACCGGGCAAGGTGGCACCAGTGGCTATACCGCTGCCAAAGGTGCGGTGCTGGCGCTAACGCGTGAATGGGCCGTTTCGTTGCGTGATAACGGGGTGCGAGTTAACGCCGTTGTTCCGGCCGAAGTGATGACGCCGCAATACCAACGTTGGATCAATACCTTCGAACATCCGCAACAGCAGCTAGAAAAGATTGGGGCACGCGTGCCATTAGGGCACCGAATGACCACGCCGCAAGAGATCGCTAATACCGTGGTGTTTCTGATGTCACCTCGTTCGTCGCATACCACCGGGCAGTGGGTTTCGGTGGATGGCGGTTATCTGCATCTTGACCGGGCGCTGACATGAACGGCGGGCGGCGCTTCTGTCAGGCGCTCGATCTGGTCGATTCGCCTGAGCTGATCGCGCAATACCAACAGCATCATCAAAGGATCTGGCCAGAGATCGCCGTGCATTTACGCGAACACGGCATTCTGGATATGGAGATTTACCGGTTAGGCACTCGGTTGTTCATGATTGTTGAGGTCAGTGCCGAGTTCGATGCTGACTGTTTCAATCAAGAGAGTTTGCAAAACCCCGACGTTCAGCGTTGGGAAGAACTGATGTGGCAATACCAGGTCGCCACTCCCTGGACGCCAGCAGGCGAAAAATGGGTGGAGATGGAGCGAATATTCTCACTGGCACAACAATAAATATTCTACCGAGGATAGGTTTATGCTTGTTGATAAAACGGTCTCACCTGCACATGCGGGCGTCAATGCTACGTCCAATCTACGTTGGGCATTTATTTTAGTCACTAGTTTGTTCTTTATGTGGGGGCTGTCCTATGGCCTGTTGGATGTATTAAATAAACATTTCCAGGAAACATTACAGGTTACTAAAGCGCAGTCTGGCTTATTGCAGGCGGCTTACTTCGGGGCTTATTTCTTAGTGGCGTTACCTGCCGGTTATTTTATGGATAAGCGAGGTTATAAAGCCGGAATATTAGTCGGGTTATGTTTGTATGCATTAGGGGCTTTATTATTTGTGCCTGCCGCCTCAGCCAATAGTTTCGCTTTATTCCTGTTTGCATTATTTGTTATTGCTTGTGGTTTGGGCTGTTTGGAAACGGCAGCGAACCCTTATGCAACCGTACTCGGTGATGCTAAAGGCGCGGAAAGACGTTTGAATCTCTCGCAGTCATTTAATGGTTTAGGGCAGTTTATCGGCCCAATGATTGGCGGCACTCTATTTTTTTCCGCGGGTTCGAGTGCGACGGGCGATGCACAAGGCGCGGTGAAAATAACGTATGTGGTTATCGCGTTACTGGTATTAGGCATCGCATTCTTGTTTAGCCGCACGCAATTACCGGATATCCGCGAGGAAGAAATGCCAGTAGATGGCGTGATGGCTCAAGGGTTGTGGCAGCATAAACACTTTGTGGGTGGCGTTACCACTCAGTTCTTTTATGTGGCTGCGCAGGTCGGCGTGGGGGCATTCTTTATTAACTATGCCACCGAACATTGGAACGATGTCTCCAACCAAAACGCGTCGTATTTACTCTCTATCGCCATGATTTGCTTTATGGTGGGGCGTTTCTTTAGCACTTGGCTGATGGGTAGAGTCAAACCGGCCACGTTATTGATGTTGTATTCGTTGGTGAATATCGTGCTGTGTGGCGTGGTGATGCTGAGTATCAATGGCGTGTCGGTGGTTGCATTGATTGCGGTGTTCTTCTTTATGTCGATTATGTTCCCAACCATTTTTGCCCTTGGGGTGAAAAATATGGGGAAACACACTAAGCGCGCCAGCTCGTTTATGATTATGGCGATTGTTGGCGGTGCCATCATGCCGTATTTCATGGGAGCAGTAGCCGATAGTTACAGCACTGCTGTTTCCTATCTGCTACCGCTATTGTGTTTTGCTGTGGTGTTTGTTTATGGCTTAAAGCAACGCCGTCATTGAGCCACTGCTTAGTTGATTGACGCTGCGTAAGATGCCAACTGGATATTGTTACGGCCACGGTTTTTCGCCAGATAAAGCGCGGCGTCGGCGGCGTGGATCGCCGAGGCAATATCCAGTTTCTCCAGCCTTGCAATCCCAGCACTTAATGTGATCGTCGTGTTCTCCAACTGGTTGAAATAATGTGGTATATCCAACTCCATCACCCGTTGGCGTATCCGCTCAGCTAATCGTGCTGCATATTCCTCACTGATATTGGTCAGTAATACCAAGAACTCTTCTCCCCCATAGCGCACGACAATATCGCGTGAACGTACCGCATCACGTATTGCCGCCGCGACCTGCACCAAGGCTTTATCACCCATCGCATGGCCGTAGTTATCGTTATAGGCCTTGAAGTGATCGATATCGAGTAATAACACATAGTGTTTACCCGAGGCCGGAGGTAACAACATATTGAGCTGATTTTCTAGCCCACGCCGGTTATAGAGGCTGGTCAACGGGTCCAACATACTTAAATCGCTGAGTCTGTTACGTTCATTATATAAGTTCTCGACCAGAGCTTGGGTGAAGGCCTCGCTGCGTTTTAGCATCAGATGATGGATAGAGAAGGTGATAATAGGTAATAGAATTGTGAATAATATCCGGGTGGTATTATTCATATCGTCTAGTAATAAAATGGTGATGGCCGATGGTACTGCATGTAAACAGAAGGCGACAAAGTTATCGGTCAGTGCAATAGCGCTGATAAAAAACATACTAAACAGGCTGAGTAGCAAGAAATTTTGATTATCTTGCTGGAAATAAAAGCTTTTAATGTAAATATGGCAAGCCCACAATAATCCCAGGGTAATTGAGAAGATATTCAATTGCTCAACATATTTTTTGGGGTATTTGAGCGCGAATAGCATTGCCGCCAGACAAAATAATGGAATAGCCAATAAAGGTAGGGTAAATAGTGGGGTTTTATTAAATGGTGCGAATAAAGTAAACACGGCGGATGCCGCATTCATCATCAAAAAGAGGAATAACGATAAACGATGCTTGCTGGTCAATAGTTCCTGATAAGAACGCGCGTTCATGCAGTAGTTACTCTTTATAATAATTTGTTTGCTATCCGTCGGGGGAGGTAAAAAATTCCTAGGCGCATGATACCGCACCTGCGATGTGGTTTTTTATCGTGATAATTTGTCTATCAACAACACTAAGAATTTTCTTATAGTAAATTATCATTTTTTCACCGTTTTGTCATTCGCGTTTGCTGATGATGGTGAAAATGGTGCGTGCAGAAAAAAAGTATTATATGATATTGGTTATCATTATCACTTGAGTGAGGTTGCCATGATTGCTGCAATGATTGCCGCCTGTGGCCTATGGGGGATCAGTTGGTGTCTTGGTAACCGTATGGCCAGCGCTTGGGGGGTGTTACTTCCTTGCGCTTTAATGCCGCTGTTGGCACTGGTTAATTTGAATATGGTGGAATTGCGCACATTAATGGTGATTGCCATGTTGGCCACGCTGGTGATGCTGTTCAATAGCCGTTGGCGTCATTATCTGTTGTTGCCTTCCAGCATGGCGCTAGCCGGTGGTATTGCGGCGATCGGCTTAACCTTTGGTCTGACGTTGGGTTAGAAATAGAAAAATCACGCTTTAACGTGTTGATAGCAATATTTATTAGGGGATTGAAGCAGATTAACTCAGAAGGGAAATCAACATCGAGTGGTGCGAAGAGAGGGACTCGAACCCTCACGTCCGTAAGAACACTAACACCTGAAGCTAGCGCGTCTACCAATTCCGCCACCTTCGCACATCCGATATTGTTGTTTTGATTTAGATTTATATCACCAGCGTGGTGCGAAGAGAGGGACTTGAACCCTCACGTCCGTAAGAACACTAACACCTGAAGCTAGCGCGTCTACCAATTCCGCCACCTTCGCACAGATGCTGTGCAATACAAATCAGTCAAAACACGTGGTGATTTTTGGTGCGAAGAGAGGGACTCGAACCCTCACGTCCGTAAAGACACTAACACCTGAAGCTAGCGCGTCTACCAATTCCGCCACCTTCGCATACCAGAAACATTACTGTAGTAATGCACCACGGGGGCGAATTCTAGAGATTTTGGCCGGGACGTCAACAGTTATTTCCCTGATTACGGGCATTAGCTGGAAAAAACATCATATGTCAGCTAGCGATGATTTTTGAACAACTCAATCAGCCAATCAATCAATACTCGTACGCGTGGCGCAAGAAAACGTCCCGGCGGATACATGATATAAACCGACATCGGCGGCGGTGGTGTTTCTGTCAGAATTTCTATCAGTTCACCACTGAGCAACCAAGGGGCGACGTTATAACGAGGGGCCTGAATCAGGCCGAACCCTGCTTTACAGGCACCAATGTAGGCATCTGCACCGTTGACGTTTAGCGTAATCGGCAGATCGCGGATTTCTTGTTGTCCGTTGCGGCAAAATTCCAATGGATACTGGCGATCGTGCGTCAGTGAAAAATAGCCCACCATCCGATGCTGCTGTAATTCATCGATCGAGAGCGGCACGCCGTGAGTGGCCAAATATTCAGGAGAAGCGCAGGTGACTTGCAATTGTAGGCTGATACGACGGGCTACCAGCGTATCGTCGAGCGTTTCCCAAGCGCGCAACACGCAGTCTACGCCATCACGCATCAGGTCTACTGCCCCATCGTTTGCTCCCAGCGCCAGCGTAATCCCCGGATACTGCCGATAAAAATCGGGCAGGGCAGGCACTACAATTTCCCGCGCCAACGAGTGAGGCATATCAATGCGTACCTTGCCGCTAGGTTGTTGTTTATGCTGACTGAACAGCGTGTCTGCCTCTTCTAATGCATCTAGCAACTGTACGCAATGTTGGTAATACAGTGTCCCTTCATTGGTGACTTGTACCTGACGTGTGGTACGGATCAGCAAGCGTGCACCGAGACGTTGCTCCAGCCCTTTCAAGGCGTTACTGACCGTTGCGCGGGGCAGTTGCAAACGTTCGGCCGCCCGACTGAAGCTGCCGAGTTCAACAATGCGGGTAAAAATGCGCATAGCCTGAATATGATCCATAGGTCCGCCTAAAGATTGTTAGCGATTTATGAATAGTGATGGTGATTTTTGATTATTTATCTTTATCAGAGAAACAACCAGACTTTGTTTCGACATTCATGATGATGAGAGGGCAACACAATGCAACAACGTCAATTAGGTACTAACGGTCCACGGGTTTCGGCTTTGGGGTTGGGTTGCATGGGGATGAGTGACTTTTATTCCACCGGCCGAAATGATGAAGCAGAAGCGATAGCCACACTGCATCGTGCGCTGGAATTAGGTGTCACGTTGCTAGATACCGCCGATATGTATGGTCCTTACACTAATGAGCAATTGGTTGGGAAAGCTATCAAAGGCAAACGTGACCAAGTATTCCTAGCGACTAAATTTGGCATCGTGCGTGACCCGACGAATGCCAGTGAACGAGGTGTCAGCAGTAAACCAGAGTATATCCGTCGTTCGGTGGAAGGGAGTTTGCAGCGGCTCGGTGTCGATGTGATCGATCTTTACTACCAACATCGGGTTGATCCACAGGTGCCGATCGAAGATGTGGTGGGAACGATGTCCGATCTGGTGCGTGAAGGTAAGATTCGTTATCTCGGTCTGAGTGAAGCCTCGGTTGCGACCTTGGAGCGTGCACATAAGGTGCATCCGATCACCGCGTTGCAATCCGAGTATTCGCTGTGGACGCGTGATGCTGAACAGGGTGTTTTGGCAACCTGCGAACGTTTGGGGATCGGTTTTGTGGCGTACAGCCCGTTGGGGCGCGGCTTCCTCACTGGTGCGATCCAGCGGCCAGACGATTTGGCGGAGGACGATTTCCGCCGGTCTAATCCACGTTTCCAAGGGGAAAACTTTGCTCGCAACTTGGCACTGGTAGAAAAAGTCAGTGAATTGGCGCAGCAAAAAGGCGTCGCTCCTTCACAGCTGGCATTGGCGTGGGTGATGGCGCAAGGGGAACATATCGTGCCGATCCCTGGAACTAAACGTCGGCGTTATTTGGAGGAAAACGTTGCCGCTGCTTCTATCACGTTAAGTGAACAAGAATTAGCGGTTATTGAAGCGGTGTTTCCATTCCAGGCCGCTGCGGGAGCACGCTACGGCGCGGAATCAATGATCCATCTGAACGGCTAACTTTGATTGGGGCAAGGAATGCCCCAACAGCGTTACTTTTTCTTCTTCTTCGGATCGCGTGGCGGACGGCCAACGGTGGCTTTGTACACTTTGAAGCGACCGTTTTGTGCTAACACTTCGTGACTGCCAAATACCGCATCTAGAATATCTGGGTAGGGTAGGAAGGCGTTGGCGACGATACGCAGTTGCCCACCAACCGGCAGATGTTTGATTGCACCACGGATCAGGGTTTCGGCAGCCGTTAAGCTGGTGGCCAAACCATCGTGGAACGGTGGGTTGGAAATGATCATATCGAAACGACCCGTAATGTCGGAATAGACGTTACTGACAATCACTTCCCCTTCAATGCCGTTAGCTGCCAGCGTCGCACGGCTGGATTCAATCGCCGCTGCGTTGACGTCACTCAGTGTCAGTTTCATTTTTGGTGATAGTTTTGACATCGCCGCCGCCATCACACCCGCGCCACAACCTACATCCAACACTTTGCCTTTCATGTGTTTTTCTAGCGTGGACAAGAGCAGTGAACTGCCAACGTCCAAACCGTCACGGCTAAACACGCCCGGCAGAGTTTTCACTTCCAGATCGTGCAATGAGTAGCTATCCCACCAGTCGGTCAGAGAGAATTTGGCTTGAGTATCCAGACGACCGTGATACAGGCCGCAGCGACGTGCGCTGTCGATTTTGGCTAACGTGGCATAATCTTCCACGATTTGATCCGCGCTACGTACACCACTGCGGTTTTCACCGACTACGAAAATATCGGTACCTACTGGCAGCAGTGCCAAAATATTACACAGTTGAAATTGAGCTTCTTGCTTGCTCTTCGGCCAGTAGTAAACCAAGGTATCGCATTCGGCGACGAAAGCAGCATCGACGGTCAGACCGAAGCTCGCATTTTCACCCATCGCCCGGCTTAACATCTGCCAATGATGATATTGCTGGGTATGAACGCGTACATCGGCTGCTTCAAATTGGGCTGGCAGCGCATCTTGCAGATCGCCTGCAAACAGAACACGGCGTTCGATAAATTCATCACTGTGGCGCAGCATTACTTCGCTGGCAGGGGTTAATGCAGACATCAGGTTTAAGCTCCTCAATATTTAGCGGGGGATTATAGAGCTTTGTGGCGCGATGTTCGACGGCTTTGTTGGCGTGAGTGGCTGGTTTTGCTAGCATAGCGTGGCGCATTGAGCGCATTTACAGGTGTTCTTCACAGGAATCGGCATGGCATCTCATCGCGACTGGCTATTACAACAACTGGGTATTACGCAGTGGACATTGCGCCGCCCGGCAGTGTTGCAGGGCGAAGTAGCGATCAGCCTACCCTCTGAGGTGCGCTTGTTGATCGTGGCACAGGAATTACCGGATCATCAAGACTCGCTGTTTTGCGATGTGTTGCGCAGTTTGGGGTTAACTCCGGCACAAACTTATGGCATCACGCCAGATCAAGCCGTGATGCTACCGGAAGAGATTGAATGTAACAGTTGGCGGTTGGGCGTCGCGGAGCCGCTTGCGGTTGCCGGTGCGCAGCTACACAGCCCGGTTCTGACCGAGCTTTCCCATGATGCGAGTGCGAAACGTGCACTCTGGCAGCAGATTTGTCACCATGAACAACATTTCCACCCTGACAGCGGCCGATCTGGCCACAGCCTTCAAGATTGAACAAGCCAGCCACGCTTTCCCTTGGACGGAGAAAACCTTCGCCAGTAATCAGGGAGAACGCTACCTAAACTTAAAATTGGCAGCCGAGGGGCAGATGGTGGGTTTTGCCATCACCCAAATCGTGCTGGACGAAGCGACGCTATTCAATATCGCCATTCACCCTGATTGGCAACGCCGTGGTTTCGCCCGTAATTTGCTGAATGTGTTGAGAGAACAACTGGAACCCCGCGGCGTCGTTACGCTGTGGCTAGAAGTCCGTGCCTCCAACCAAGGGGCGATCGCCCTGTACGAAGATCTCGGCTTTAACGAAGTGACTATCCGCCGTAATTATTACCCAGCAGCGAACGGCCACGAAGATGCGATCGTGATGGCGCTGCCGTTGGGTTGAGCTGATAAAACAGCTTATTTATTGTTTTCGTATGAAATTACAATCAATGAGTTGTTTTTAACTCTATAAACAGCAAATTAGTTGTATTTAAAACGAAGAACAATAAATATGTTGTTTTTATCGTGATTAACAACTAATTTATTGTTTATTGACCATAATACAATCAATATGTTGTTTCTAGGGGCGACAAATGCGCAAAGCATCTGAAATATCAACGATCCTGAAAGAACGACGTTCCGAGCTGGGCTGGAACCAGAAAGACTTTCTGATGAAAATTGGTATGACCCAACAGCAATACCAACGTATTGAATCTGGTAGTGATATTAGAATGAGTACGTTGTTACGTATATTGGCTGCTATGGATTTGGAGTGTGTGATTGTACCGAAAACAAAGATTCAAGAGGTGAATGCGGTATTGAATACTGAGGACCCACCTCGCGAATTGACTGCTTTTGAACAAAGATTGGTGGATCTTGAAGATTAAACTTCATACGGTTTCGCTATTTGGAAGGGACGCTAATTAAAACCAGATTGTGCCAGCATTGGATATGATGCTTGTTAGTTTAAGCATTACGTCATTGGGCAACTCTTTCCCCAGACTTCCGACTGTATTAGCGATTTAATCTTACACCGCTGCATCCATTGATTGTCACCGCTGAGTAAATCAGCGAAAATACACGGCTGTTATCTTTTCATTACCGCTTTGCCCAGCGTCTAATACCTAGTACGGCGCGCGTGATGCAATCGCAGGGCGGACTAACCGTAGAAATGTGAAAACCATGTCTCCTAGTGAATTCGCCCGCGAAGTCTCTAAAAGAAGAACCTTCGCCATAATTTCGCACCCCGATGCCGGTAAAACCACCATTACTGAAAAAGTGCTGTTGTTCGGACAGGCTATTCAGACGGCGGGTACGGTAAAAGGCCGTGGCTCTAACCAGCACGCTAAATCTGACTGGATGGAGATGGAAAAGCAGCGTGGTATCTCGATCACCACCTCTGTGATGCAATTCCCTTACCGCAATAGTTTGGTCAATCTGCTGGATACCCCAGGGCACGAAGACTTCTCGGAAGATACCTACCGTACTCTGACGGCGGTTGACTGCTGTTTGATGGTGATCGACGCCGCAAAAGGGGTTGAGGATCGTACTCGTAAGCTGATGGAAGTAACCCGTCTGCGTGATACGCCGATCCTGACCTTTATGAACAAATTGGACCGTGATATTCGCGATCCGATGGAAGTGATGGATGAAGTTGAGCGTGAACTGAAAATCGCTTGTTCACCCATCACTTGGCCGATCGGCTGCGGTAAGCTGTTTAAAGGGGTTTATCATCTGTATAAAGATGAAACCTATCTTTATCAAACCGGTAAAGGCCATACCATTCAAGAAGTTCGTATCGTAAAAGGTCTGGATAACCCAGATCTGGACGCAGCAGTGGGCGAAGACTTGGCAGCACAATTGCGCGACGAGCTAGAGCTAGTGCAAGGTGCATCCCATGAATTCGACCGCGATCTGTTCCTCGAAGGGGAACTGACGCCAGTCTTCTTCGGTACTGCGCTGGGTAACTTCGGCGTTGACCATATGCTCGACGGCTTGGTTGAGTGGGCCCCTGCGCCGATGCCGCGCAAAACCGATATCCGTGAAGTGGTCGCGGCAGAAGAGAAATTTACCGGTTTCGTATTTAAGATCCAGGCGAATATGGATCCGAAACACCGTGACCGCGTGGCCTTTATGCGCGTGGTGTCTGGCAAATACGAGAAAGGCATGAAGCTGCGCCAAGTGCGTACGGGTAAAGACGTCGTGATTTCCGATGCACTGACCTTCATGGCAGGTGACCGTTCGCACGTGGAAGAAGCTTATCCGGGTGACATCATCGGTTTGCACAACCATGGCACGATTCAGATTGGCGACACCTTTACCCAAGGTGAAGACATGAAGTTCACCGGCATTCCGAACTTTGCCCCTGAACTGTTCCGTCGTATCCGTTTGCGCGATCCGTTGAAGCAGAAGCAGTTACTGAAAGGTTTGGTACAGCTTTCGGAAGAAGGCGCGGTGCAGGTATTCCGCCCAATCGCCAACAACGATCTGATCGTGGGTGCGGTGGGTGTGCTGCAGTTTGACGTCGTCGTTGCGCGCCTGAAAAGCGAATACAACGTCGAAGCGCTGTATGAATCGGTCAACGTTTCTACCGCCCGTTGGGTAGAAAGTAGCGATGTGAAGAAGTTCGAAGAGTTCAAACGTAAGAACGAACTCAACCTGGCGCTGGATGGTGGCGACAATCTGTCGTATATCGCCCCGACCATGGTTAACCTGAACCTGACACAAGATCGCTATCCAGATGTGGTGTTCCGCAAAACTCGCGAACACTAATCGAATGTCACAGGGCATCTACCGGATGCCCTGTGTTTTTCCTACCCTATCCCTGCATTATCAATCCCTTCCATAATGCTTTATTGGCGACTGTTGCCGATAAGAGACAGTTAAATTTTTGCTATATCAATAACATACTTTCTTTAGCGACAAAATGGTCTAAGTTGTCTCTAAATGGCGACGGTTATTAGTGTAATTATTATGCTATGGCTATTATTTCATTGATTATTAATGCTATTTAATAGTTGGCATGGTGGTTGCTACTTGGTTGTTGTAATAGTCATGATGTGGTATTGATAACTTTACGTATTCACAAAGTTCGCCGCGTTATACGGCAGAAAGATCCTCGAATATTTGGGATCGACAACAGAAGGAGAGATCGATGAATAAGACTCAATTTGCACGTTCCATGATGGCAATCGTTCTGGGTTCGGTGCTGGTTAGTGGCAGTGCTTTGGCTGAAGAAAGCTTGATGAATAAAGCATCTAGCGTGGCAGACAGCACAGGCGCAGCAATCGATAGTTCTGTGAATAAAGTTTCCAGCATGGCCGATAGCACTGGCAAATCCATTGATAGCTCAATGAAAAAAGCTGACAAATACATGGATGACAGCGCAACAACCGCTAAAGTTAAAAGTGCATTGCTAGCAGAGAAAAGCATCACTAGCCCGGTGATTTCGGTCAAAACCGATCATGGTGTGGTGACGCTGAGTGGTGCGGTGGCTAGCGCCGATCAAGGCAAACTGGCGCTTGAAACTGCAGGTAAAGTTGAAGGCGTGAAGTCTGTCATTTCCAAGTTGGAAGTGAAAGAAACCAAAACTCAAGACGCGAAAACCTATGCGGGTGACACTGCGACTACCAGCGAACTGAAAGCTAAGCTGTTGGCGGATGACATCGTCCCTTCGCGCAATGTGCAGGTTGCGACCAATAGTGGTGTGGTACAGCTTTCCGGTACGGTGAAAACCAAGGAACAGTCTGAACGTGCAGAAAGCATTGCTAAGTCGCTTAGTGGTGTGAAAAGCGTCAATAACAATTTGGTGGTTAAGCCTTAACCCCAGCGGGCAAGTGGCAGGATTGTTCCGTCACTTGCCCAACAAAGTGTAACAAAGCTTAAGTACTTAGGGGGCCAGTCATGAACAGCGATATTGTCATTGGGCGCTGGAAGCAGTTGAAAGGCTTGATGTTACAGGCTTGGGCGCAGGTTTCTGGCAGTGATTGTGCATGGTTGGCAGCCAGTAACAATAGTTTATCTGGTGTGTTGCAAGAAGATTACGGAAAAGAGCAAGAAAGGGTATCCTCAAACAAAATGACTCACTGAGGAAACCCGATTGGGCTACAGAATACCCGTCACGCTCGGCAATATAGAGCCGTTGGCTTATAAACCCTACCTGCCCGGCAAGATGGCGTTGGTATGTGAAGGTGGCGGACAGCGCGGCATTTTTACTGCTGGAGTGCTGGACGAGTTTCAACGCGCCAATTTTAATCCCTTTGAGTTGATGATTGGCACCTCTGCGGGTGCACAAAACCTCTCGGCATATATTAGTGGCCAAATGGGCTATGCCCGGCGGGTGATCACCCGTTACACCACCTCAGCTAATTTCTTTAACCCACTGCGCTTTGTGCGCGGAGGGCATTTGATCGATCTCGATTGGTTGATCGACGTCACTTCCAACCAGTTGCCACTGGCGTTGGATCATGCAGAAAAGCAGATGTTGGATGGCCGTGAATTTTTGATGTGTGCCTGCCGTAGTGATGATTTCACGCCGACCTATTTACCCGCCCAGCGCGATAGCTGGATGAATGCCATCAAAGCCTCGAGCGCTATTCCGGGTTTCTATCGGCAAGGCGTTGAGCTGGATGGCATTAGCTACCAGGATGGCGGCATCAGTGATGCGATCCCAGTAGAAGAAGCCTATCGTCGCGGAGCCGATACCATTGTTGTCATCCGTACCGTGCCATCACAGATGTACTACTACACACCGCAGTGGATCAAACGTATGGAACACTGGTTGGGGGAAAGTAGTCTGCAAAGTATGGTGCATTTGTTACAGCACCACGAGCAAAGCTATCACCGTATTCAGCAGTTCATTGAGAAGCCGCCCGGTGAATTGCGTATTTTTGAAATTTTCCCACCAAAACCGTTGGCGAGTAACGCTCTCGGAAGCCGTGTACCCGCACTGAATCAGGATTATCACTTGGGACGCCGTTGCGGACGCTACTTCTTGGCGACGGTCGGCCATTGGTTGCTGGAGCAAGAGAAACTGGATGGCATGCGGGTTAATAAACCGTTGTCACGTCGTTTGCTGCAGCCAGAAACCATGCGGATGCCATCGCCAATCGTGACTGACATGTTCCCGCACACGCTGGGGACGAAACCTGACGCGGTGTTGGGTAAGCCGGATATTATCTTACCCGGTGGTGAGGAAGCAGTATGAGTGATCATTTTATTGATACTCACTGTCATTTCGATTTCCCACCGTTTACCGATCATGAAGCAGAAAGTTTGGCGCTGGCGGTACAGGCTGGCGTACAGCAAATTATTGTGCCGACGGTCACTGCCGCTCGTTTTGAGCGAGTGCTGCATTTGGCGCAAAGTTATCCAGCGCTGTATGCCGCGCTAGGATTGCATCCGTTGTACATAGATCAACATCGCGATGAACACTTGGCGCAATTGGCGGAGCTCTTGGCCCGTAAGCCGCAGAAATTGGTGGCAGTGGGGGAAATTGGCCTCGATCTCTATATGGAAAATCCACAGTTTGAGCACCAGCTTGAGCGATTAAATGCCCAACTGAAATTAGCGAAACAGTGCGATCTACCGGTGATTTTGCACTCGCGCCGGAGTCACGATCAGCTAGCGGGGGCGTTGCGCCGTGCGGATGTGCCGCGCCGTGGCGTTGTGCATGGTTTTGCGGGGAGCTTGTCGCAGGCACAGGCGTTTATTCGCTTGGGTTACTACATTGGTGTTGGCGGAACCATTAGCTATGAGCGGGCGCAAAAGACTCGCGCAGTCATGGCGCAATTACCCTTGGCATCACTGCTGTTAGAAACCGATGCGCCAGATATGCCACTGGCCGGCTATCAAGGGCAACCGAATCGCCCTGAACGCGCCGCCGATGTTTTCAAGGTACTTTGCCAGTTGCGCTCCGAACCTGCGGACGAAATTGCTACACAGTTACTGCACAACACCCATCAGCTATTTTCCCTATAGTGACATGAAATTGTGATTCCGATCACGCAGTAACATTTTCGTTTACTTCTGCTTGTATACATTTGTGACATACATCGGGTCTGGCACCTCTATGCCCCGTATAATCCCGCTCCGTTACCACATAATCAGCAAACCTCTTTTTCGGGACGGTATGCGTTTCTTTTTCGTTATACCCAAAATAATTGGAGTTGCATCAAGGCGGCAAGTGAATGACCAATTGGTCGTCAGACCGATTTGAACAGCGCTTGCGCTGGCCGGTAGGGTACTTTGCATAATCCCGATGAGCTTACATCAGTAAGTGATTCGGGTGAGTGAATGTAGCCAACGTAGAGGCAGCTTCAAGAATGAAGGGTATGCAGGGATAATTTTGTATGCAACTTATTATGAGCCTAGTGGGTATGGCAGCATTGATTGCCATCGCCGTATTGCTCTCCAGCAACCGTCGCGCCATTAATCTGCGCACGGTGATTGGAGCCTTCATTATTCAAATCGCCATTGGTGCACTGGTGCTGTATGTACCGATCGGGCGTCGCATTCTCGGTGGTATGTCGGAAGGGGTAGCGAACGTTATCGCCTACGGTAACCAAGGGATTTCATTCATTTTTGGCGGACTAGTTTCCGATAAAATGTTTGAAGTGTTCGGTGGCGGCGGCTTTGTTTTCGCTCTGCGAGTCTTGCCAGTTATCGTCTTCTTCTCCTCACTGATCGCGGTGCTGTATTACCTCGGTATTATGCAACTGGTTATCCGCGTGTTGGGTGGCGGCCTGCAAAAACTGCTGGGTACTTCGCGTACTGAATCGCTTTCTGCCACGGCGAACATTTTCGTTGGGCAGACCGAAGCGCCGTTGGTCGTGCGCCCGTATATCTCCACTATGACCCAATCTGAACTGTTTGCGGTGATGTGTGGTGGTTTGGCTTCGGTAGCTGGTTCGGTATTGGCGGGTTACGCCCAGATGGGGGTGCCGTTGGAATACCTGATCGCCGCGTCGTTTATGGCGGCTCCGGGTGGCCTACTGTTCGCTAAATTGATGGTGCCGGAAACCGAAAAGACTCACGATAGAGATGACGCAACTAAGCTGATTGCTGAAGACGATCGCCCTGCGAACGTGATTGATGCGGCGGCTTCTGGTGCGGCATCCGGTATGCAATTAGCGTTGAACGTAGGTGCAATGCTGTTGGCATTCATCGCCTTGATCGCTTTGTTGAACGGTATTTTGGGTGGCGTGGGTGGGTGGTTTAACTATCCGCAACTGTCACTGGAATTGCTGCTTGGTTGGGTCTTCTCGCCAATCGCTTTCTTGATCGGTGTGCCGTGGCATGAAGCGATGACCGCCGGTTCGTTCATCGGCCAGAAGGTTATCGTTAACGAGTTTGTTGCCTACATGAACTTTGGTGCTTACCTGCGTCCAGACGACGTGGTGGCGGCTGAAGGTCTGCAAGTGCTTTCAACGCATACCAAAGCGATCATTTCGTTTGCGCTTTGTGGTTTTGCCAACCTTTCTTCTGTAGCTATCCTATTGGGTGGGCTGGGCAGCATGGCGCCGAGCCGTCGTCATGACATCGCGCGTTTCGGCTTGAAAGCCGTAGCCGCCGGTACACTTTCTAACTTGATGAGCGCCACTATCGCCGGGTTCTTCTTGGCATTGTAAGCTAAACTCTATGACGGGTGCGTTAGAGTGTGCGCGCCCGTCTGTTTAGTGAATTTGTGAACAATATCGCGTTATTTTGTGATGTATTTCACATATAATTCCTTCTCGTTGCAGTGACATTTCATGCAGTGTGATTGTGAGCACGAATTGCGATGAGCATTGGTGTTCAAATAGTGATGATTAGCTGTTCGATACCGAAGGGCTATGTGCGGTGAGAAGGATCTCAGTTGCCAACCAGGGAAGCGATTCCCCGGTGCTATCTTCAAGGAACCAAGTCCGCTCGCCAACACCCAGATCCCCAGTTGGAGAGTTTTATGACCGAATTAACCGCCGCAGCGCAACGCGCGCTGAACTTAATGGATTTAACCACGCTGAATGACGACGACACTGATGAAAAAGTGATCGCCTTATGTCGTCAGGCTAACAGCCCGGCTGGCCATACTGCCGCCATCTGTATCTATCCACGTTTTATCCCGATTGCACGTAAGACATTGCGTGAGCAGGGTACGCCGGATATTCGTATCGCCACCGTAACCAACTTCCCGCATGGCAATGATGATATCGAGATTGCTTTGGCTGAAACCCGTGCGGCGATCGCTTACGGCGCGGATGAAGTGGATGTGGTATTCCCTTATCGCGCGCTAATCGCGGGTAATACTGAAGTTGGCTTTGAACTGGTCAAGCAGTGCAAGCAAGCCTGCGCCGCCGCGAACATACTGTTGAAAGTGATCATCGAAACTGGTGAGCTGAAAACTGACGCGTTAATCCGCCAAGCCTCCGAAATCGCTATCAAAGCCGGTGCCGATTTCATCAAAACCTCCACCGGTAAAGTTCCGGTCAACGCCACGCTGCACAGTGCAGAACTGATGATGAGCGTGATCCGTGATATGGGCGTGGCAAAAACCGTGGGTTTCAAACCCGCTGGTGGCGTGCGTACCGCAGAAGATGCGCAAGACTATTTGCATCTTACCGCCCGTATTCTGGGTGACGACTGGGCCGATGCGCGTCATTTCCGTTTCGGTGCTTCCAGCCTATTAGCCAGCCTGCTGACGACTTTGGGTCATAAAACCCAAACGAACGGCAGCGGTTACTGATCCTTGAGCGGTTAGTCGCGTACTAACGGCTCGCTTAATACCCTATTGATACCAACAGGGGGACACTTTGTTCCTGGCACAAGAAATAATCCGTAAAAAACGTGATGGTCAGCCGTTGAGTGAAGCGGAGATTCGCTTCTTTATTAATGGTATTCGTGACAATCAAGTGTCTGAAGGGCAAATCGCCGCGTTGGCGATGACCATTTATTTCCACGATATGACGATGCCGGAGCGCGTGGCGCTGACCATGGCGATGCGTGATTCAGGTACGGTTCTCGATTGGAAGAGTCTGTCGCTGAATGGCCCTATCGTTGATAAACACTCTACTGGTGGCGTCGGCGATGTGACTTCGTTGATGCTTGGCCCGATGGTTGCCGCCTGTGGTGGTTACATCCCAATGATCTCAGGCCGTGGCTTGGGGCACACCGGTGGTACGCTGGACAAGCTAGAAGCGATCCCTGGCTTCGATATTTTCCCAGACGACAATGCGTTCCGTAAAATTATCAAAGAAGTCGGCGTGGCGATTATCGGCCAAACCAGTTCGTTGGCGCCAGCGGATAAGCGTTTCTACGCCACGCGTGATATTACCGCCACCGTTGATTCCATCCCGCTGATCACGGCGTCTATTTTGGCGAAAAAACTGGCCGAAGGGTTGGATGCGTTGGTGATGGACGTGAAAGTCGGCTCCGGCGCTTTCATGCCAACCTATGAGCTGTCGCAGGATCTGGCGCAGGCGATCGTTGGCGTGGCTAACGGTGCAGGTTGCAAAACCACGGCTCTGCTGACGGATATGAATCAGGTGCTGGCTTCCAGCGCGGGTAACGCGGTAGAAGTGCGCGAAGCAGTGCGTTTCCTGACTGGTGAATATCGCAATCCACGTTTGTTCGAAGTGACGATGGCGCTGTGCGTCGAAATGCTGCTTTCCGGTGGCTTGGCGAAAGACGATGCTGATGCACGCGCTAAGTTGCAAGCGGTGCTGGATAACGGCAAAGCGGCGGAAATCTTTGGCCGCATGGTGGCAGCCCAAAAAGGGCCGACTAATTTTGTCGAGCGTTACGATCACTATCTGCCGATAGCTACGTTGAGCAAACCGGTGTATGCCGAGCAATCTGGCATCATCACCGCAATGAATACCCGTGCATTAGGGATGTCGGTGGTCGCGCTGGGCGGCGGTCGTCGTCGCGCGACGGATACTATCGATTACAGCGTTGGTTTGACCGAGATGGCTCGCTTGGGTGATCGCGTCGATAACCAACAACCGCTAGCGGTCATCCATGCCAACGATGAAGAAAGCTGGCAACAGGCGGCAGAAGTGGTACGCAGTGCCATGACGCTAGGCGATAAAGCGCCAGCGGAGACGCCAACGGTTTATAAGCGTATAACTGAATAATTAACGACTGAATAATCAACGACTGAATAATCAACGAATAGAGAGCTACGGCCTTCTAAGCCGTAGCTCAATGCAGGAGAATGCAATGAAACGTACATTTATTATGGTGTTGGATTCCTTCGGGATTGGTGCCAGCAAAGATGCTGAGAGATTTGGCGACGTAGGTTCAGATACGCTCGGCCACATTGCCGAAGTTTGCGCGCGCGGTGAAGCTGACGTCGGTCGTCATGGCCCTCTGACTCTGCCGAACCTGAGCCGTTTAGGGTTAGGTAAAGCGGCAGAAGAATCTACCGGGAACTTCCCACAAGGTCTGGATAAAAACGCCGACATCATTGGTGCTTACGGCTACGCCAGCGAACTGTCTTCCGGTAAAGACACGCCATCAGGTCACTGGGAAATTGCCGGTGTACCGGTGTTGTTCGACTGGGGCTACTTCAGCGACGAACACAACAGCTTCCCGCAGGAACTGCTGGATAAACTGGTCAAACGTGCCAACCTGCCGGGCTACCTTGGTAACTGCCACTCTTCCGGTACCGTGATTCTCGATCAACTGGGTGAAGAGCACATGAAAACCGGTAAGCCGATTTTCTACACCTCTGCGGACTCAGTATTCCAAATCGCTTGCCACGAAGAGACCTATGGTCTTGATAAGCTGTATGAACTGTGCGAAATCGCTCGTGAAGAGCTGACCGAAGGTGGCTACAACATTGGCCGCGTGATCGCGCGTCCATTCGTTGGCAACAAGCCGGGTGAATTCCAACGTACCGGTAACCGTCACGATCTGGCTGTCGAGCCACCAGCTCCTACCGTGCTGAAAAAATTGGTCGACGAGAAGCAAGGCGAAGTGGTTTCCATCGGTAAGATCGCCGATATCTATGCCAACGTCGGTATCACGCAGAAAGTGAAAGCCACCGGTATCGATGCACTGTTCGACGCGACGTTGATCGAAATGGAAAAAGCCGGTGATAACACCATCGTGTTCACCAACTTTGTTGATTTCGACTCTTCTTACGGCCACCGCCGTGATGTAGCGGGCTATGCCGCTGCATTAGAACTGTTTGATCGCCGTCTGCCAGAATTGCTGAAATTGGTGAAAGATGAAGACATCATCATCTTCACTGCTGACCACGGCTGTGACCCGACTTGGCCGGGTTCTGATCATACCCGTGAACACATTCCGGTGCTGGTCTACGGCCCGAAAGTTAAACCGGGTTCACTAGGACACCGTGAAACCTTCGCCGACATCGGCCAGACCGTTGCCAGCTACTTTGGCGTATCGCCAATGGATTACGGTAAGTCGATGCTTTAAGGCTTTGATCGCGCTGGTATAAAACCGGCGCTTTTTATTCAATACGATTTGAGGGCAGAGATTATGGCTACGCCACATATTAACGCTGAGATGGGTGATTTCGCTGACGTAGTATTGATGCCGGGCGATCCGCTACGTGCAAAATACATTGCGGAAACCTTCTTGGAAGGCGCGGTAGAAGTGAATAACGTGCGTGGCATGTTGGGTTTCACCGGGACTTATAAAGGTCGTCGTATTTCTGTTATGGGTCACGGTATGGGTATCCCATCCTGCTCCATCTATGCTCGTGAACTGATTGCCGAATTCGGCGTTAAAAAAATCATCCGTGTCGGTTCTTGCGGCGCAGTACGTGACGATGTCAAATTGCGTGACGTGGTGATTGGTATGGGTGCTTGCACCGATTCCAAAGTTAACCGTATGCGTTTCAAAGACCATGACTATGCGGCGATCGCGGATTTCGACATGGTGCGTAACGCGGTTGATGCGGCGGCGGCACAGGGTATTCCTGCTCGCGTAGGCAACATTTTCTCCGCAGATCTGTTTTATACGCCAGATCCAGAAATGTTCCAGGTCATGAAGAAGTACGGCATCCTGGGTGTGGAAATGGAAGCCGCAGGCATCTACGGCGTAGCTGCGGAACTGTACGAAGAGTTCGGTTGTAAAGCACTGACTATCTGTACCGTTTCTGACCATATCCTGCGTCACGAAGCGACTACCGCTGCTGAACGTCAGACTACCTTTAACGAAATGATCGTTATCGCGTTGGAATCTGTCCTGCTGGGCGACAAAGCGTAATCGTTTTATTTGGGCGCACTAATCTGCGCCCAATCTATTCACCATTTCCCTTCACTATCCTTTATCTCCTTTACCCATCTGGGTTTTAGCGCTATAAATCTATTCATCAATCTATTCACGAATCTATTCACCGATGAATACCGTCGAGCAATTTTTGCGTAATGGTCCGGCTTCGGCGCGTGACTTAACTACGGCATTGGGTATCAGCCAACCGACGCTATCGCGCCGTATTCGCGATTTGGCGGATGCGGTGCTGACCATGGGCAAAGGTAAAGCGACGCGTTATGGCCTACTACGTCGGGTCGGTGGTGACGATCGTTGCCCTCTTTATCAAGTGGATGAGCAGGGGAAAGCCAACCTGTTGGCTACTTTATATTCACTTTATCCGGCAGACTGCTGCGCGGTGCAAGATGCCCAAACGGGGGAGTGGCAAATCTACGACGGTTTACCGTGGTATCTGAATGATCTCCGGCCTATCGGTTTTCTCGGACGAGCTTGGGGGAAAGCTGCGGCTCAGGTGTTGCGCTTGCCGGAAGATACCCGGCTGTGGAGCGAAGCTCAGCGGTTGTTGGCACTGTGCCATTACGGTGAAGATATGAGCGGTAACCTGCTACCGGGGGCGGACAGTTATCAACGCTGGTTGACCCGTGGTCCAGAACAGTTGCTGCCTATTTCAGACAAAATGTCGCAATACCAACGCTTGGCTGAGCGCGCGCTGGCGGGGGAATTGATAGGCTCTTCCGCTGGTGGAGAACAACCCAAATTTACCGCTTATGCTGAAGTGGTTGAAAATCACATTAGCCATATCATCGTTAAATTCAGTGCCGTGCCAGATAACGCCAATGCTCGCCGTTGGAGCGATTTGCTGATTGCCGAATCGTTGGCGCTGACAGTGGTTGCTGAGGCCGGATTACCAGCGGCTCAGTCCCGTATTTTGTTTGGGGAGAGGCAACAATGCTTTCTCGAAATTGAACGTTTCGATCGGATTGGGGAGTTCGGTCGAGTAGCGATGGTATCGCTGGAAGCGCTCGATGCGGAGTTTTCTGGCAGTGGCGGATCTCATTGGGTGACGGCGGCAGCACGATTGCTACAGCTAGGCATTATTGATCGCTATACCTGCCAACATATTGCGTTGTATTGGGCGTTTGGTCGTTTGATTGCCAATAGCGACATGCACCACGGTAATCTTTCTTTCCTGCGTCCGACGCAACGTCCGGCGGTATTAGCCCCGTTGTACGACATGTTGCCAATGGCGTTCGCTCCCGCCAGCAGTGGTAATATGCGTCAAGAGGCGTTGGTGATTCGGCTAGGGAATGAGGTCAGTGGCGCTATCTGGCGGCAGGCCGAACTGATGGCGCTGGCGTTTTGGCAACGTACTGCTGAACATCCCGCTATCAGCAAAGAATTCCGCACTATCGCTGCACAGATGTTGGCTCAGCTACAAATGATGAATGATGTTATCCAACGCATGGCGTAACTAGGGCTTTTTCTCTTCTTCTGCCGTTTCTGCTTTATCGTCTTCTTCCAGCGGCGTATTTGCCGTCAGTAGATACGGCGACTGTTGCCAGCGGCTGCGACGCCCTTGCAGCAGAGTTCGTGCCAGAATAATACCGACCGCTAGAGCGAGCAGAATCATCAGCCGTAGTAGGTTAGTGGTGTTATCCACCTGTTTGGATTCGGTCGCCAACACGTGGGTATCGAGCGTGATGCGGATAAAACCCAGAGGGCCGTCTTTACCCTGAATCTGTTCCACAATCTGATGGTTAAAGTAACTTCCCGCGCGTTTACCGTCTAAGGCTAAGCGATCGCGCACGCTGATTTGTTCACCCGCATGGGAAATCAAGGTGCCGTCCAATTGGTAGACGCTGGCATCGAGAATGCGACTGTGGTCGGTGAGTTGTTTGAGGATGGTATCGACTTGTTGGTTGTCCACGTCGTCATCAAGTAACGGAGCCAAGCTAAAAGCCACTTGGCGTGTTAGCGTTTGTGCGAGCTCTTCTACCTGCTCCGATCGCGCCATTTGGTGACTCAAACTAAAATAAGAGGCACCTTGCATTAATAGCACCAGTAAAGCTAAACAAATCAGTATAATAGCAGTGCGGTGCAGGCGAAATTTAAGTTTGGCGCGTGCCATACGGCTTCCTTAGCAGGTTGGACACTTTATGTTGCCAGAAGCGGCTGCGATAGGATAGCTTGATGCGTCGTTTTACACTGTGAAGTCGTATTTTTGTCCATTCAGGAGTTGATGATGTCGAATAGTCTGACCTATTGCGATCTGCCAGAAGAGATCTCCCAATGGCCGGGGCTTCCCCTTTCGCTAAGTGGTGACGAAGTGATGCCGTTGGATTACCGGGCGGGCCAGACGGGTTGGCTTCTGTACGGCAAAGGTCTGGATAAAACTCGCATCACTAAATTCCAACGCAAGTTGGGCGCTGCAATGGTCATTGTGGCAGCTTGGAGCGTTGAGGATTATCAGGTGGTGCGCCTAGCTGGAAGTATGACACCGCGAGCCAAAACGCTGGCGGCGGAAAACGCGCTAGATGTTGCGCCGCTGGGTAAGATCCCACATTTACGCACGCCGGGTCTATTGGTGATGGACATGGACTCAACCGCGATTAGCATTGAATGTATTGATGAAATCGCCAAACTGGCGGGCGTGGGTGAAGAAGTGGCGGAAGTCACCGAACGAGCCATGCGTGGCGAGTTGGACTTCAGCGCCAGCCTGCGTCAGCGCGTCGGCAAGCTGAAAGGTGCGGATGCCAATATCCTGAAACAGGTGCGTGACACCTTGCCGTTGATGCCGGGGTTGACCACCTTAGTAGAAAAACTCCATGCGCTGGATTGGCATGTCGCGATTGCCTCCGGTGGTTTCACTTATTACGCGGAATACCTGCGCGATAAATTAAATCTGGTCGCCATTGCCGCCAATGAACTGGAAATCCGCGATGGTAAACTGACCGGGGAAGTCTTAGGGCCGATTGTCGATGCGAAATATAAAGCGGATGTTTTGATTAAGCTGGCGGCAAAATTAGGCATTCCGCCACAACAGACGGTGGCGATTGGCGATGGTGCTAACGACTTGAAAATGATGGCAGCCGCGGGATTGGGTATCGCTTATCACGCGAAGCCAAAAGTGTATGAAAAGGCGAAGGTCACGATCCGTCATGCTGATTTGATGGGGGTACTGTGCGTACTCACCGGCAGCCTGAAACATGAAACGCGTTAAAAGAATAGTGGAGTAACTTGTGGCAAAAGCAGCAAAACGGGCATTTGTATGTAATGAATGCGGCGCTGATTATCCGCGCTGGCAGGGGCAGTGCAGCGCTTGCCATGCATGGAATACCATTACAGAAGTCCGTCTGGCTGCGGCTTCCTCTTCTGTAGCCCGTGCCGATCGTTATAGCGGTTATGCGGGTGATGCCGGTATCAGCAAGGTGCAGAAGCTGTCAGACATCAGCCTGGAAGAGTTGCCGCGTTTCTCCACCGGTTTCCTCGAATTTGACCGCGTATTGGGTGGCGGTGTGGTGCCGGGCAGCGCGATTCTGATCGGCGGTAATCCCGGTGCGGGGAAAAGTACTTTGCTGTTGCAGGTGATGTGCAAACTTGGCGAGCAGATGAAAACTCTGTACGTCACTGGGGAAGAATCACTGCAACAGGTGGCGATGCGTGCCCACCGTCTGGGTTTGCCGACCGGCAACCTGAACATGTTGTCGGAAACCAGCATCGAACAAATCTGTCTGATTGCCGAACAAGAACAGCCGAAGCTGATGGTGATCGACTCTATTCAAGTCATGCACATGGCCGATATCCAGTCGTCGCCGGGCAGCGTGGCACAGGTGCGTGAAACCGCCGCTTATCTGACACGCTTCGCCAAAACGCGTGGTGTGGCGATCGTGATGGTGGGGCACGTGACTAAAGACGGTTCGCTAGCTGGACCAAAAGTATTGGAACACTGCATCGACTGCTCGGTATTGCTGGATGGCGATGCCGATTCGCGTTTCCGCACTTTGCGCAGCCACAAAAACCGTTTCGGTGCAGTCAATGAATTGGGCGTTTTCGCCATGACCGAACAGGGGCTACGTGAAGTCAGCAATCCGTCGGCGATCTTCCTCAGCCGTGGCGATGAAGTCACCTCCGGTAGTTCGGTGATGGTGGTGTGGGAAGGAACGCGCCCGTTGCTGGTAGAGATTCAGGCGCTGGTGGATCACTCAATGATGTCCAACCCGCGCCGCGTGGCGGTCGGTTTGGAACAAAACCGTTTGGCGATCCTACTGGCGGTACTGCACCGTCACGGTGGTTTGCAAATGTCCGATCAGGATGTGTTTGTGAACGTGGTTGGTGGGGTAAAAGTGACGGAAACCAGCGCCGATTTGGCGTTATTGCTGTCGTTGGTGTCTAGCTTGCGTGATCGTCCATTGCCGCAAGATTTGGTGGTGTTTGGCGAAGTCGGTTTGGCAGGAGAAATCCGCCCGGTGCCGAGCGGACAGGAGCGGATTTCTGAAGCGGCGAAGCACGGTTTTAAACGGGCTATCGTGCCGCATGCGAACGTGCCGAAAAAACCACCGGCGAATATGCAGGTGTTCGGCGTGAAAAAATTGGCTGATGCATTGGAAATTCTGAACGAGTTTTAACATGACACCAGCAACAAGGAATATGCTATTTTGTTTAGCATAGTAAACTGGAGGGTGTATGGGGCAATTTGATTATTTAAAAGCCGCGATTAAGCAAAAAGGCTGCACCTTACAGCAGATCGCTGATGCTAGCCGCATGACTAAAGGCTACCTCAGCCAATTATTGAACGACAAAATCAAAAGCCCCAGCGCTCAGAAACTAGAAGCACTGCATCGTTTTCTCGGTTTGGAATTCCCACGCCGAGAGAAAAAAGTCGGTGTGGTGTTTGGTAAATTTTACCCACTGCACACTGGCCACATCTATCTGATCCAGCGTGCTTGCAGTCAGGTTGATGAACTGCATGTGATCCTCTGTCACGACGAACCACGCGATCGTGAATTGTTCGAGAACAGTTCGATGTCACAACAACCGACGGTGAGCGATCGTCTACGTTGGTTGCTGCAAACCTTCAAATATCAGAAAAACATCCGTATTCACTCGTTTGATGAGAAAGGGATTGAGCCTTATCCACATGGCTGGGACGTGTGGAGCAACGGCATGAAGACTTTCATGACGCAGCAAGGCATTGCACCAGATTTCATCTACTCCAGTGAAGAACAGGATGCGCCGCGTTATCGTGAACATTTATCGACGGAAACTATTCTGGTCGATCCTCAACGTTCTTTTATGAATATCAGCGGCAGCCAAATTCGCCAAGATCCTTTCCGTTATTGGGACTACATTCCGACCGAAGTAAAACCGTTCTTCGTTCGTACCGTGGCGGTTCTTGGGGGGGAGTCGAGCGGAAAATCGACCTTAGTCAATAAGTTGGCAAACATCTTCAACACCACCAGTGCGTGGGAGTATGGCCGTGACTATGTGTTCTCACATCTGGGTGGCGACGAGATGGCACTCCAGTATTCCGATTACGACAAAATCGCGCTCGGTCAGGCGCAGTACGTGGATTTTGCCGTCAAATACGCCAATAAAGTGGCGTTTATCGATACTGATTTTGTGACCACGCAGGCGTTCTGTAAAAAATACGAAGGGCGTGAACATCCATTTGTGCAGGCGCTGATCGACGAATATCGTTTTGACTTGGTGATCCTGTTGGAAAACAACACGCCATGGGTCGCCGACGGCTTACGTAGCTTGGGGAATCCTGCGGTGCGTAAAGAGTTTCAAAACCTGCTGGAAGAGATGTTGCGCGCTAATAACATTGAATATGTCCACGTAGAGTCCAGCGACTACGAAGAACGTTTCTTACGTTGTGTCGAGTTGGTGAAACAGTTGCTGGCAGCAGATGTTGGGCGGTTGACGGGGGCATCGACTCAATAAATTTTCAATCCATCAGCGGCTAAAAATATGTGCCATTGATGACAGGACAACACCCGCTAAAGAGTTCGAGAAGGTTTTGCTAGGGTGGCATTTCGATAATGCTACCAATAGGAAACTATCATGAAGAACTTGAATTCTATCGCTGCGTTAAAGCAATACCGTCCTAGTGCAGAAACTTGCGTCTATATTAGCGGTTATTACCAACCTAATGATGGTGGTGGTGGTCATTACTCTTGGGATGCCGAGAGTCAGGTTGATGATAACGGCGGCACGGTGATCGCCTCCTCTCTCATGCCCAGTGGTCGTTGGCTACATGCACACCATGGGGTGGGGGATTTCCGTACTTTCGGTATTATGGATGATTCAACGCCTGCCGATGCTGCATTGGTGGCAATGGTCAACGATCCCACCATCGAACATATTTACGCTTTTAACGATCTACTGTTCCAGCGTCGCCATCGCTTTAACCGCTCTGGTATTACGCTCGATTTCCAGAATCATCATTTGTCTACTCAAGGGATTGAGCCGGCGAATAGAAATGATCCCTTTGCTGCCGTGCTATTTTTCCAAGGTGAGATTGCTACCCAGGAAACTCTGGTGACTTTAACGGAAACAGTAAAAGAGCAAACGGATATTTTCCCAGTGGGCGACAGCAGTGCATTTACGGTCGGCGAATGGGTTGCCGTTCAGGTGAATCGACTGGTGGGGGATGCCGAACGAGAATTACAGAAGTTGGTGCAGATAACCGCGATCCCGGATAGCCAACATGTGCAGGTGGGTTACTACAACGGTTGGGAACTGGGTGTCGGGCGTATCTTGAGTTGGCGTAAAGTAAAGCCGGTGCGCGATGTTACTGTCAAAAACCTACGTTTCAGTGGGGCGGGTAATGATCAATATACTGGTAGCCATCCACTGGCCTTTGAGTTTGCGGTCTATGCTAATGCCGTTGCTATTCACGCGACCGGATCTTTTTGGCCGGTAGTGATGCGCCGTTGGAATACCCATTATCTGACTCAACAGTGTTCGTTACTGAACCCACCGGATACCGCTTCTGGTGGCGTAGGCTATCTGACTCAACAGATTTATTGTTTGTATGGGCATGTTAGCGATTGCCATGTCTCGAATGCTCGTCACCTGAATGACTTCACCGCTTCAGCTTACTGCAAGGTAGAGAATTGTCATGCCGATGGGCAGAGTGCGGAGAAAGGGCCTTTCGTTACTCACGGGCAATATGAGCATGATCTTACCTACACCGGTAACTCAGGCTTGATGACCTTTGCTAATTCAGGTGTTCCGTGGGGGGAAAGTGCTAAACGCATTAATGTGCGCAAGCATGTTTGCCCATGGTTTGTCGCTCGTTCCCGCGTTACTGACCTGACCTTGGAAGATGTGGTGGTGATCGCCAACGATGCTATCCCCAGTTCGGGTATGATGTGGGTAAATGCCGACGGCTTGCAGATGCGCGGTTGTTCCTCCGATCGCGTGTTGCGCATCAGCCAAGCATCACAGCGATCAACACGACGTAATCTCATTGAGGGTTGTCACTTTGCTTTGCTGGATGATGGGGAACCGGTGGTTCAAGCCAGTGTGAGCAGTGCCATGACGTTCCGTGATACGCGGTTTGACGGTATTAATGGCCACAGTTTTGCCAGTACGGCAGCATTGAGTTTTGTTCGTTGTGAGCTGAATGGCGGCAATGGGCAGGGCAAGGTTGGGGTGATGGCAGATCAACTGGCGTTACAATCCTGCCGGATCAACGGCAGTCAGTTAATGTTAGCTGACAGCGAGGTTAAACAGGTAGATATGACGTTGTTAACATTAGACAACGCCAGTCTAGACTTCAGTACGTTTAACATCGCACAAGGATCATCGTTAGTTTTTGCCCATAACCGTTTGCGCAACAGCACTATTGTGGCGCAGCCAGCTGCTGGGGAGACGGTGGTGTGGGAGAGTAATATCGTGCTGGGTACTGCAACGTGATAAACGAATAGGGGCGGTTTTCCGCCCCTGAGCTTATTAGTAAACAATCACCAACTTGCCCTGCATATGCCCAGAGAGCAGTTTCTGGTGTGCAGCGGTCATATTCTCGATGGTCAGCCCATGTAGCGTTTCACTCAGCGTAGTGGTTACTTTGCCTTCATCGACGAGTTGTGCCACTTGCTGCAAAATCTTCCCTTGCTCGGCAATATCCGGCGTGTTGAACATGCTGCGGGTAAACATCAGTTCCCAATGTAAGGCCGCGCTTTTCAGTTTAAGTTTGCTTTGATCTAACGGCTGCGCATTCTCAACGATAGTGCAGATATGTCCCATCGGTGCGATCAGATCGCTGATGGCTGGCCAGTGCCCATCAGTGTCGTTCAGGCACAGAATATAATCGACATTTTTGATACCTTCTTTTGCCAGATTCACCGATAGGTCACGGTAATCCACCACCAAATTAGCCCCACGCGCACGGCACCACTCGGCCGATTCAGGGCGTGAAGCCGTGGCGATCACTTTCACTTTGCTACGCTGCGCGGCAAAGGGGATTGCTAACGAACCCACGCCACCGGCTCCACCAATAATCAGCAAAGTTTTATCTGCTGACGCGTGTTGAATTTGTAAATGTTCAAATAGCGCTTCCCAAGCGGTGAGCGCCGTCAGCGGCATGGCAGCGGATGCCGCCCAATCTAGCGTACGAGGTTTATGCGCCGTAATGCGTGAGTCGATCACCTGTTGGCTGCTACTACTGCCGGGGCGGGTGATATCGCCGGCGTACCACACTTCATCACCCGGTTTGAAACCGTTAACCTGACTACCGGTTTCCAGTACGACACCGCTGGCATCCCAGCCGAGAATACGCGGCTGTTGTAGGCCACTTTTCTGCAAACCGGCATGGACTTTGGTATCGACCGGATTAACGGATACTGCTTTGACTTCGACCAGCAGGTCATATTGCCCGAGGGGTGGTTGTTCTGGCGTGATTGCTACAAAACTAGTGGGATTCTTGGGATCGACTGCAATGGCTTTAATTGGCATGGGTTGGGCTCCTGTTCTATCAGTGCAGCCAGTGTAGATCTCAAAGAGTGAGGTGATAAGATGGACAATGGATAACTCAGTGTTCGTTTGAGGTGAACAATAATGTTCAAGCAATTACAAGATATGGCGTTGTTCGCACTGGTGGCGGAGTGTGGCAGTTTTACCGCTGCAGCTAAACGTGCTGGACTGCCGAAGTCCAGCGTGAGTCAGCGCATCAGCCAGTTAGAACAGAAGCTGGGGCTGCGGTTAATCAACCGTACTACGCGCCAACTTAATCTGACGTTTGCCGGTGAACGTTATCTAGAGCATTGTCAGGAAATGCTCACTGCCGCCGAACGCGCTGATCTGGCTTTACAGAGGCTACGTGATAATCCTAGCGGACGTTTGCGTATATCTACACCGGCAGGCTTAGGTGCTACGTTGCTCGCGCGACTGGCGAGCGATTTTCAGCGTCAATACCCCGACGTATCGTTAGAGGTTTCGGTGTCTGATGCGATGGTGGATCTGGTACAAGAAGGTTTTGATGCCGCGTTACGTACCGGTAAACCGCAAGACTCCTCATTAATTGGCCGTCGTCTGGGATATGCCCCGCGTTATCTGCTGGCTTCGGCGGATTATCTGGCACAATTTCCAGCGTTAACCCATCCACGGCAACTACAGCAACATCGTTGTATTGCTCACCGAGCCTGGACGGCCTTGATTTTACGACAGGGGGAGGAATATTACCGTTGGCAGTTACCGACCAGCCATACCACCGATAATTTGCTGTATGCACGTGAATGCGCCATTGCGGGAGCCGGTATCACGTTATTACCCGCTTTTCTCAGCCGTGAAGTGGTGGCACAAAAGCAACTGGTGGCGGTATTACCGCAATGGCGAGCCGAGGGGAATGAACTGTATTTGGTCTACCCCAGCCGTAAATTGAATTCACCCGCACTGGCCTGTTTTATCGACGTGGCGCTTCAACATCCGGTGTTTGATGATTATGACCAAGAACTAATACAGGAGTGATTTGCGAGAAGGGTTCCATTCCCCGGCGAATATTGTGTCGCGCTGTCGATTTAGTTTTAGCATGTGAGCTAAAAGTAGTCAGACAGGAACCAGGGATATGGTTATTAAAAATGATATTCAACATGCTGCTGAATTAGCTCTTTGGGAATTACAGACTCTATTAGACCAACATAGTATCGAGGTTTCGGTACATCCACTTTCCAAGGAGCAAGCCTTGGGTATCGAATTTAGAAAAACGGGCTTGGATTGGAGATGGTGGTTCAAGGAAAGACATCCATATATTAAAAACCGCTTTACTCTGGCAATTAGCTCGCAGGGACGGCCTCCTATCGTTATTGGTGCTGCAGTGTACTCCCATGATATACAAGCGAAACAGGTTGTGATTTATATGTTGGAACATTTCAAAGCAGTTTACCCAGACTCTGGGATTGAAAAACGCATGGCATGGTGTGTGTTTTTTGCGGCTTATGCCTTTGCGGTGACGGTTGGAGCAACTAGTTTTAAAATCTATGAGCCTGTTCAAAGTGTGGTGCCTTACTATGAGTACTGGGGATTCGTGAAAGATGGCAAGCATATGATAATTAATGAGCTGGTTTTGTACGACAAACTAAAAAAGGTCAGTGCAAATCAAGGTAAGCATGACTTTGAATGGGAAGAATAAACCCCTTGATCTAGATTACTGACATTGTAAACTGAGCATAATTTGAGCGAGGAATTGATGATGAAATCAAGGGATGAGTTATTAGCGTTATTACCCGCAGAGATGTTGCTGAATTATCTCGGGTCGAAGGATAAGCTCAAACTCTTTGCAGAGGCATTTTTGATGGTGCCGGAGCCAGATACTCATGTTTTTGTGGGTAGGTTGGCAGTAGAAGAGCATGTTGAGGAAAAAACTGCGTAGTGTGTGGGTTGTTATCTTAACTCACTTCCACTTCCTGCACTTAATAAACCGGAAACGCCGCTGATAGCATTAAGCGTTTCCGGCTTGATTAAAAACAATGAGTTACTTGGTCACTCGCTTGTATTTGATGCGACGAGGTTCCAGAGCTTCGGCTCCGAGGGTACGCTTCTTGTATTCTTCGTATTCGGTAAAGTTACCTTCAAAGAATTCAATCTTACCTTCATCCTGATAGTCCAGAATGTGGGTCGCGATGCGGTCAAGGAACCAACGGTCGTGCGAGATAACCATCGCGCAGCCTGGGAATTCCAACAAGGCGTTTTCCAGTGCGCGCAGGGTTTCGATATCCAAGTCGTTGGTCGGTTCGTCAAGCAGCAATACGTTGCCGCCTACTTGCAACAGTTTCGCCAAGTGTAAACGGCCACGCTCACCACCGGACAACTCACCAACACGTTTGCCTTGATCGACACCTTTGAAGTTAAAGCGTCCCACGTAGGCACGGCTTGGCATTTCGGTGTTGCCGATACGCATGATGTCTTGACCGCCGGAGACTTCTTCCCACACGGTTTTGCTGCCATCCATGCTGTCGCGGAACTGATCGACAGAGGCCAGCTTGACGGTATCACCCAGCACGATGCTACCGGAGTCAGGTTGTTCCTGACCGGACATCATGCGGAACAGAGTGGATTTACCCGCGCCGTTCGGACCGATAATCCCGACAATCGCGCCTTTAGGTACGGAGAAGGAGAGATCGTCAATCAACACTCGGTCGCCGTATGACTTACGCAGGTGGTCGACTTCGACCACTTTATCGCCCAAGCGTGCACCCGGTGGGATAAACAGTTCGTTGGTTTCGTTACGCTTTTGGTATTCAGTGCTGTTCAACTCTTCAAAGCGAGCCAGACGAGCTTTACCTTTAGACTGACGGCCTTTAGCGCCCTGACGTACCCACTCCAATTCTTTCTCGATGGATTTGCGACGAGCGGCCTCGGCAGAGGCTTCTTGCGCCAGACGAGCGTCTTTTTGTTCCAGCCAAGAAGAGTAGTTACCTTCCCACGGAATACCTTCACCGCGGTCCAGCTCCAAGATCCAGCCAGCCACGTTGTCGAGGAAGTAACGGTCGTGGGTGATGGCCACTACGGTACCTTCGAAGTCGTGCAGGAAGCGCTCCAACCAAGCTACGGATTCAGCATCCAAGTGGTTAGTCGGTTCGTCCAGCAGCAACATGTCTGGTTTTTCCAGCAGCAGGCGGCACAAGGCTACACGGCGACGCTCACCACCAGAAAGGTTGGCGATTTTGGCGTCCCACTCAGGCAGGCGCAATGCATCAGCAGCACGCTCAAGTTGGGTATTGAGGTTGTGACCATCGTGAGCTTGAATGATCTCTTCCAGACGACCTTGCTCAGCAGCCAGTTTGTCGAAGTCTGCACCTTCTTCAGCGTACAGTGCGTACACTTCATCAAGACGTTTCAGGGCACCAACTACTTCAGCCAGCGCTTCTTCCACTGACTCGCGAACGGTATGTTCCAGATTCAGCTGCGGTTCTTGCGGCAAGTAGCCGATCTTGATACCCGGCTGTGGACGTGCTTCACCTTCGATATCGGTATCGATACCCGCCATGATGCGCAGCAGTGTTGATTTACCTGCACCATTCAGACCCAACACGCCGATTTTGGCGCCAGGGAAGAAACTCAGGGAGATGTTTTTCAAGATATGACGCTTCGGCGGAACAACCTTGCCGACGCGATGCATGGTATAGACGTATTGAGCCACGTTGCTCTAAGCCTCTTGGTTGCTGGGTTTTATAATGTCCCACTCTTGCTATGGGGCATGTATGGGACATTTTTTACTTAACTTCGAATGATAGCCCGTTTTGATAGTTTATCCCAGAGATCACTATGAAACGCTTAATTAGGTATGGCAAAGGGCTTACTAATCCGAAAATGAGGGCTTGTTCCACTTATCTGTTATGGCTTGATACCACCGACATAAATTGCAAAGTAACATCCAGCCATTGCTAATTTTTTGGTGGCGACAAAACATATGGCTTTAAAATTCCAACCTAAAGTTCGCCATGTTGTGATGTGCGACTTCTCTGGTTTTGTAGAACCAGAAATGATCAAAGTTAGGCCAGTTGTGGTGGTGGCAAGAAATCGCCATAACAGCAAACTGGTTACTGTTGTCCCATTAAGCACCACAGAACCTGTCCCTGTTCGGGACTACCACCATCAGCTTTCAGCTAATCCGCTACCGGATAAGTTAGAGGTTCTTTGTTGGGCTAAATGCGATATGGTTTCCACTGTATCAACCAATCGTTTGGACCGATATAAAATGCGTGCTGTTACTGGGCGAACTTATGTGATGCCAATGCTCGAGGTAGAAGATTTTGAGCAGATAAGAAAAGGTGTTTTGTGTGGTTTAGGGGTGAAGCATTTGACCTCGCATCGACATAATTAAATGAATTGACTTCAGTATGGTGAAAATTCATACTTTCCAATGAACCCTACGGGGACTTGCAAGACTTCCTGTTTCAGGAAGCCAGGCGCGGTGAATCGGCGATGACAAGCCCATCGTACCTGTGAAGGGGCACCAGTAATGGTGCCCTTTGTCACTTATGGTATTTAGCGAATATTAAGGCGTAATAATAATCGAAACGCGGCGATTTTCGGCTCTGCCACTAGAGGTGCGGTTGTCCGCTACAGGATCGCGTTTTCCCATGCCACGTGTTTCGATATTGGTGCGTGGAATGCCGACGCTAGCCAGAATATCCGCGACGGTGTTGGCGCGGCGCAGGGAAAGTTGGTCATTGTAACTGTCTTCGCCGTAGTTGTCGGTGTGACCGTCCAAACGGAATTTATTGATGTCCACACTCATCAATGCGCGTCCCATTTTCTGGACGGTTTCGGTGCTTTTGGGGTTCAGTTTGCCGACGTTATTGCCAAACAATACCTTATCGGAAAGACCAAACTCCCAACCGTTGTCCGTCAGTTTGAATCCTTGAGCTTGCAATAGGGCGATTTGCTCAGGCGTTAACCCTTGTGGTTTGCTTTGACAACCTGCGAGCGCCAATAGAGCGCAAAATAGAACCAGCAGTAGTGAAAAGCGTTGTTTAAGTGTGTGTTGGAACATAATCAAAATTCCCTATCTTTTTATTGTATGGCTGTGGGGCTACTTGTGTGTAGCCAAGCGCCAGCCTCCGTTGTAACGATGCTTGGCTTGGTACATGGCATCGTCCGCTTCGTGCAATAATCCCTGCGGTGTTACCGCATGATCGGGATAAATTGCGATACCAATACTTAGCGAGGCGGTGATTGCCTCTCCGCTAGGTAAAACAATGGGTTGAGTCATACAGGCGATAATGTTATCGGCTGCCTGCGTGACATCTTTGATATTGTGGAATGGCTTGAGCAGCACGGCGAATTCGTCACCGCCCAACCGAGCAACCAGATCGTTGTCGCGCAATTGTGCGCGGATCCGCCCGGCGATGGTGGTCAGTACCTCGTCACCGGCGGCGTGGCCATGGTTGTCATTGACCTCTTTAAAGCGGTCGCCATCAATAAATAGCAGTGCTAATTTTTCTGTGCCATCAACATCACTTAATGTCCGACTCAAGCGTCCTTCAAAGAAAGCGCGATTAGGTAATCCCGTCATGCTGTCGTGGGTGGCACGATGAGTCAGAGAATCATTTTCCTGCTTAAGATGTGCTTGCCAAGACTCTAACTCATCAAGTAAACCGTTAAAGTCATTACTTAATTCATGTAGTTCAGCGATAGGTGCGGAAGGTACCCGTAGGCCAAAGGCTCGGTTACGGCGTACCGAGTGTGCCACGTTGGCGATATCGTCCAGAGAGCTAACAATCCCACGTAACATACGGCGTGAAAGTATGAGGGCGCACAGGGTGCTGAGCACTAAGCAAGCAATCATGCCTAACATACCACGCAACAAGAAACGCAACAGGCCACCACCGTGCCCGCTTAACCAGACTTCACCGACCTGTTTACCCGCGTGGATGATGGGTAGTGCAACGGGTTTTGGCAGCGTCCAACGGGCAATGGTTTGTTCCATGTTGTGTAATGGGCCATCTTTAGGATGTTGCCAACTCGCGAGTAATTTCCCTTGATTATCAATAATCTTAGCTTCTGAGACTTCTTCATTGGCTGCAATTAGTACCAAAGACTCCTGAGCAGCCACGCGGTCTTTGAACACCACGGCCGCTTCTGCGGTATAGCAAATGGAGCGAGCAATCAGGTGCAGGTTATGGTTGGCGTAAGCGCGTAGAGCAAACAGTGCCACTAGCGTTAGGAAGATCCCCGCCGTACCCACAGCAATTAGCGCTAAGCCGAGGTTCATGCGTTGTAATGTCTGACCCAGAGTAGGGCGTGCTTGGCCCGATCTATTTTTGCGCAATAAATTCATAATGGCGGCACCGGTTTGCGCGCCAGTTGCAGCACGTTGGGATGGATGCGCACGCCACTACGCGCCAAAGCATCTAGATTCACTTTGAAACTGACTCGATCCCCTTCAATTTGCAGGCAAAATGCATTACCCGCGGTGCACTCGACGTCGTCTTCGCTGATGCTGAGTATGGAGTGCCCAGAGATGCTCTGAATGAAGGTTTGTTTTTGACTGGCGTTGACATCACCCAAATACACGACATCACAACTGTTACCTAATGTCGGACTATTGAGTGGCATGTGTTCGGTTTTGATCGGGTGTGGAGCCGTTAATAACACCGGATCGAATAGACCCTCTGCATAACGTGTTGGGGCGACGACACACAAGCGGATAGGATTGGGTTCGTTTACCCAGCGGGCATAGCTAATAATGCCAATGACCACACTGCTGACCTCGTGAACTCGTTTTTGGTCGAGGTCTGTGCTTTCGGTCAGGGCCAATTTGGGAAACGCTAACAGAACAAATAATAAGGAGAAGCAATAACCGAACTTTAGCCGTGTGTGAATGAAGTTCAAGAATGAACCCTTCAAGCTGCTTGCCAGCATTGTGGCATGTCTAAACATCTTCATCTGCCATTCTCGCCTGTGGTCGCGTTCCTGATAGGTGGGCGCAACAAAAAGAAATATGGCTTGATTGAAGGGAGTATAGTTTTGCTGAAAACTATCAATCACACTGCCTAATGAACACTATCTGACCCAAATTGGCGCGGATTGTATTATAAGAAATTTCTAATGTGCGCTTTATGTGCTGTTTTCTAGGATTTTTCCTATCTATTTTTAACAGTATAAAAATGCCAAGCAGAGTTTGCCAGGCGTTTTGTATCTTGTGACAGAAACTTCTTCTACAGTAATGAATGGATATGTGATTGTGCTGTCTATCTCTATTAGATACCGATGCGCAAGGCGCGAAGCTTTTAACCAGTGAGGAATGTGTAAGTATGGTCAAGGTGGACAAATGGCGATTACTGGCAGTGGGTTTGTGCCTGGTGACGGTTTCTGGCGTAGTAAGAGCAGACTCGCTGGATGCCCAACGCCAACGTTATCAGCAAATTAAACAGGCGTGGGACAGCAATCAGATGGATGTTGTACAGCAGCTGATGCCGACGCTGCGTGACTATCCACTGTACCCTTACCTTGAGTATCGCCAACTGACACAAAACCTCAGTAGTGCTGGTTTTTCCGAGGTGAATGATTTCATCAAACAGCACCCGACATTACCCCCAGCTAAGTCACTTTCCTCCCGTTTTGTTAATGAACTGGCTCGTCGTGAAGATTGGCGTACTCTGCTGGCATTTAGTCCACAACCGCCAAAGCCGGTTGCAGCGCGCTGTAATTATTACTACGCCAAGTGGGCGACGGGAGATCAACCTGCCGCTTGGAGTGGGGCAGATGAACTCTGGCTGAGTGGTAAAACGTTGCCGGGTTCTTGCGACAAACTGTTTAGCGTTTGGCAAGGCGCAGGGCAGCAAACACCGCTGAAAACCCTTGAACGCATGAAATTGGCGCTGAAAGAGGGCAATAGTAGCCTGGTCAATTATCTCTACCGTCAGTTGCCTTCTGATTATCAAACCATGGGCGAGTCTCTGGTGCGTTTGCAAAACGATCCGACCACAGTCGAAGCTTTTGCTCGCAGCGTAGGGCCGACTGATTTTACTCGCTCGGCTACCAGTATTGTTTTTGCTCGTTTGGCTCGTCAGGATGCAGAAAATGCTCGCGCGATGATTCCGTCTATCGCACGTTTGCAAAAAATGAGCGATAGCGAAAAGCTGGAGCTCGAAGAAGCCGTAGCTTGGCGTTTGATGGGTAACGACGCGACCTACGAACAGGTGCAATGGCGCGATCAGGTTATTTTACGTAGCCAGTCACCATCGTTGTTGGAGCGTCGGGTGCGTATGGCGTTGGGAGCCGGGGACAAACAGGGGCTGAAAACCTGGTTGGATCGCCTGCCAGCGGAAGCACGTGATAAAGACGAGTGGCGCTACTGGCGCGCGAGCGTGTTGATTGATGAAGGCCAACGCAGTGAAGGTGAGCAGATGCTGCGTAGCTTGATGAATGAACGTGGTTTCTATCCGATGGTTGCTGCGCAGAAATTGCATGTGACGTACCCGGTTAAAGTCGCGGTTGCCGTTAAACCGACGTCTACATTGGTGAGTGGCCCGGAAATCGCCCGTGTGCGCGAGTTGATGTACTGGAATATGGATAACTTGGCTCGCAGCGAGTGGGCATCTTTCGTCGCCAGCAAGCCGCGTCCAGAACAGGAAGCGTTGGCGCGTTACGCCTTCGACCAGAAATGGGCCGATCTCAGCGTTCAGGCGACGATCACCGGGAAATTGTGGGATCACTTGGAAGAGCGCTTCCCGCAGGCATGGCCGCAAGAGTTCCGTCGTGCGACCGACGATAAAGGCATTACGCCAAGTTATGCTATGGCGATAGCCCGTCAAGAAAGTGCTTGGAATCCGAAAGCGCAATCACCCGTCGGTGCTGCAGGTTTGATGCAGGTGATGCCGCGCACGGCGCAGCATACGGTCCAGAAATTTGCTATCTCAGGATATTCCAGCCCAAGCCAACTGTTTAATCCGCAAACCAACATTACTATTGGTACCAGTTATCTGGAGTCGGTTTATCAACAGTTTGGTCGCAACCGTATTCTGTCGTCTGCCGCTTATAATGCGGGTCCATCACGGGTGAATACTTGGCTGGGCAATAGTGATGGGCGCATTGATGCGGTGGCGTTTGTCGAGAGTATCCCATTCTCGGAAACCCGTTCTTACGTCAAAAACGTGTTGGCCTATGATGCGTTTTACCGCCACTTTATGCATCGTCCGGCAAAAGTATTGACTGATGCCGAGTGGCAGAGACGTTATTGATTTTAGTATGGCTATGGTATGCTGCTGTACTAGTTAAATAGTATGGTGGCTGCCATGACGCAATTATCACTCCATGATCCCGCTCTTTCAGAACAAGGTAACGAGGACTGGCTACGCTTTGTGGCGTTGTTACAGAATTCGTTCGGGCAAGATCTACACCAACCGCTGCTGCAATTGATGTTGACCCCCGATGAACGCACGGCTCTAGGAACTCGAGTACGCATTATTCAAGAACTGATGCGGGGTGAGATGAGCCAACGTGAGCTGAAGAATGAACTTGGTGCAGGGATCGCGACGATTACTCGTGGTTCGAATAGTCTGAAAGTGGCTTCACCAGAATTGAAAAACTGGTTAGAACAGCAACTGCTGGGCGAGGCACTGTAGTGCAGCGCCCGGCGGATGTTGGTGGGGTATGGTTGTCAGAGTATTATTGATGCGGCGTGTTGTTCTGATGGCTCTGGTAGATAGTGTTGTGGAACGGTACTAAAGCCAGTAACAATGCTTGATGATAAACGCTAGTACGGCTTAAACGTCCGTCGGTGAAGATACCGATGGCGCCGCCCTGACGTTTGACTTCGCTATTACCGGTAAGCTGCGCCATTTCACTACCTAATTCATTGCCCGCGCGAATCCCTTGTAAAATGGTTTCTGGCAGCATCAAGCTGGCGGAGCGGGATTCACCACGCGTATTTGGGTTCTCGATGGTCATCCAAGCGAAAGTCATATTGTCTTCGATACCGGCTTCGACACCGACCCAAAAGTCAGCCTCTGGGCGAACCTGCCTAGCTTCCATCACGCGTTGACGGGCACCGGTTCGGGTTTCGGTATTGCCGATGGGTTGCAGGGAAACACCGCTGGCGACGTCAACGGATTCAATGCGGCATTGGCCTTCACCGAAGGTATCTTCGAAGGCAAATTGAATAGCCTTGATCTTTGCCGGGTTGGTAGTTGCAGCAACAACATGGTACATATCAGGTTCAGTATCCTTTTCGATCCGTTGGCACTTGTGCAAACAAGCGACACGGAAGATAAACTCAAGTTTCACGCAGTATAACGGAAAACAAAAATGTTACAGGTATACCTCGTTCGCCATGGCGAAACGGAATGGAACGCGGCTCGCCGCATCCAGGGCCAATCTGATAGCCCGTTAACCGCCACTGGTGAACACCAGGCACATCTGGTTGCCAAACGTGTTCGCAAAGAAGGTATCACACACGTTATTACCAGCGATCTAGGACGTACTCGCCGGACGGCGCAGATTATCGCCGATGTTTGCGGTTGTGAAGTGATTACCGATCCACGCCTGCGTGAGCTGCATATGGGCGTTCTGGAAGAACGTCTGATCGACAGCCTGACGCCGCAAGAAGAGCAATGGCGCAAACAGATGGTCGATGGTACTGCTGACGGACGAATCCCTCAAGGCGAATCGATGGCTGAATTGGGTGCGCGTATGCGTGCGGCGCTGGAAAGCTGCTTGGATCTGCCTAAAGGCAGTAAACCATTGATTGTTAGCCACGGTATTGCTCTGGGATGTTTGATCAGTACCGTGCTGGGTTTACCGGCTTACGCAGAGCGCCGTTTACGTTTACGTAACTGTTCCCTCTCACGCGTTGACTATCAGCAAAGCCCATGGTTGGCTTCAGGCTGGATCGTTGAAAGCACGGGCGATATCTCGCATTTGGATATGCCCGCACTAGACGAATTGCAACGTTAACGGCGGATTGGGATCAGATATTCACAAGCGATCTCGACCGGTGGCCGTTGATCGCTTTTTGGATAAAATCGCTCGATGTCATGCCCTTTTCTGCGGATCAGCTCTAGTGCTGGCAGGCAGGTACCATAAACTGTCAGGATAAAGTCTTGCAGACCTTCCTTTGGCCCGTCGTAGCGGAACATGGCGTATTCACCACCTTGCAGCACTAACGGGTGGCCTTCCGGCACGTTCTCCGGTAGGTGCTCTGGCTCCAATGCGGTGGTGTAGAGCACTTCCTGTTCGTCATCCTTTTCCTGACTTGCCTGCGAATGGTGCAACCCGTACATCACTGGCGGTAGCGTTTTCGCCTCGCCCAAGTATTGTCGCCAGAATTGCAAACGTAGCTCGTTACGGAAGTTGGAAATCTGCTCCAGCGTACAAGAATAACTTTGCGTCAGGCCGACCAAATGGAGTTCTGGCAGCTTGATGAATTCCGGTTGCGGCAGCGTGAATGAGCCAAGACGGATCGGCGGACAGATACCGAATGCGTGCCAATCTTCAGAACGACGATACAGCGCTGGTGTTTGCGCAAACTGTTTCTTGAAGGCGCGAGTAAAAGTCTGCTGTGAATCGAAGCGATATTGTAAGGCAATATCCAGAATAGGGCGGCTAGTTAAACGTAGCGCCACTGCGGCTTTGGATAATCTTCTTGCCCGGATATAAGCCCCGATGGCTTCACCGGTAATATCTTTGAACATCCGTTGCAGATGCCATTTGGAATAACCCGCTTTTGCTGCCACGTTGTCTAATGACAAAGGTTGGTCCAAGTGACTTTCCAGCCAGCTAAGCAGATCACGTATGATACCGGCTTGATCCATAGGTCTTCTTCCTCGTGAAACTTTGGGGTCAGGGCCCTAACTGTTTACTCATTACGCGGGTACTTGATGCGATCAGACTTATCTATGAGCCTTTATCCGTTGCTTTTTTGCTTCTGATAGCGTGTCTTGGAGTACACTTTCATTCGGCGCAAAGAATTAACGAAGCCGCATAATAGCAATTTTTTTCCTCCTCGACTCCCAAAGATTTTTTTTACGCTCTGTGCTAAAAAGGTCAGCTTGAGCCGACGAAATCCCTATTTTGTGATCTCAGACATAAGCATTGCTTATAACTGAACATTATTTCTATTGGTACGACAGCTTGGAGTTAAGTGAATGAAAAAAGGATGGATCTTTTTGTTTGGTTTAGTTTGCGCAACGGTAAACAGCGTGCAGGCGGAACAAGTAGGGTCGGTTGACACGGTATTTAAACTGCTTGGCCCGGACCACAAAATTGTGGTGGAAGCCTTTGATGACCCTGATGTTAAAAATGTAACTTGTTATATCAGCCGGGCGAAAACGGGCGGTATCAAAGGTGGCTTAGGGCTGGCTGAAGATACATCGGACGCCGCTATTTCTTGCTCACAGGTCGGGCCGATTGAGCTGACCGATAAGATCAAAAAGGGCAAATCTAAAGGTGAAGTGGTGTTCCAGAAGCGCACTTCGTTGGTGTTTAAGAAATTGCAGGTGGTACGTTTTTACGATGCTAACCGCAATGCGCTGGTTTATCTGACTTATTCGGATAAGGTGGTGGATGGTTCACCGAAGAATGCGATCAGTGCGGTACCGATCATTCCTTGGGGTGAGGCTAAATAAAGCGATAAAAAGCCAGGGGATCGCATGCGATCCCCTAGATCTAGACGTAATTAGCTTACTCGTCCAGATCGCCGCAGAAGCGGTAGCCTTCACCATGAATGGTGGCGATGATTTCTGGAGTGTCCGGCGTAGATTCGAAGTGTTTACGAATACGGCGAATAGTCACATCAACAGTACGATCATGAGGTTTCAATTCACGGCCAGTCATTTTCTTCAGCAAGTCACCACGGGATTGGATCTTGCCCGGGTTTTCACAGAAGTGCAGCATGGCGCGGAATTCACTGCGCGGCAGCTTGTATTGCTCACCCGCTGGGCTGATCAAAGAACGGCTGTTGATATCCAGCTCCCAACCGTTGAATTTATAGCTTTCAACCAGTTTACGTTCTTCACCGACGCTGCCCAGATTCATGGTGCGTGACAGTAAATTGCGTGCGCGAATAGTCAACTCACGTGGGTTGAATGGTTTGGTGATGTAATCGTCAGCGCCGATCTCTAGGCCGAGGATTTTATCTACTTCATTATCACGACCGGTCAGGAACATTAACGCCACGCTGGCTTGTTCACGCAACTCGCGTGCTAACAGCAGGCCGTTCTTGCCCGGCAGGTTGATATCCATAATCACCAAGTTGATATCATTTTCAGACAGGATATTGTGCATTTCTGCACCGTCATTGGCTTCATGAACGATGTAGCCTTCCGCCTCAAAAATGCTCTTTAGGGTATTACGAGTGACTAACTCGTCTTCGACAATCAGAATGTGCGGGGTCTGCATATTTGCTACCTAAAATTGCCAACAAAATAGAAAATAGGAAGTACAGAAGTCTTTGTTTTCTTAGCGGAGTGCGGAGTTCGTGCACCAGTTCCCGCAGACCAAATGACTAAAGTACGTAAACTCGTTCTTGATGCACTTTCCATCTCATGTCAACAAGATCGCTAGCTTGGTGGGGGTGTGATTCCCTACAGCCCCAAAGGTGCCAAAACGGCGCATATTTTAACCCTATTAACAGCGATATAACAGCGCATGTCGAATTCATCACTCAACAAAACTACGCTTTGTTGACATATATCAAATTCAATTGTAGCACGTTAACAGATTTGTGAAAAACACTTACAGAAATGCCAGCTTAAGTCACAGATCAACAAATTCTGTGAACGATTCAGCATTGTTATTCCTAATGCGTTACAATCAGAAGAAGATTACGGTTGTAATTTATTTAACTGATTGATAAGAATCTATAAAAATAACATATGTTTATTTATATGACTTATGGCTCCTTTAGTGTCTTAAGAGCTCATTTATCCATATTATAAGTGGATAACGCTGACCTTTGTTACGTATTTGTAAATATAATCGGATTGTTCTGAACAGTCAAAAACCTGTTTTGTTTTTTGGAGTAGCCATGCAGTTGCATATTGTTCTAGTGGCTCCGGCACGGCCGGAAAATGTCGGTGCGGCGGCGCGGGCAATGAAAACGATGGGGTTCACCTCATTACGTATTGTCGATAGTGAAGCACACTTACAACCTGCGGCTCGTTGGGTGGCTCATGGTGCGGGTGACATTCTGGACGGCGTACAGACTTTCTCTACGCTGGAGCAAGCGTTGGCGGACGTGGATTTTACCGTTGCCACGACAGCTCGTAGCCGGGCGCGTTTCCATTACTACTGTACCCCTGAAGAATTATTGGGGCAGATGCGCGAACGTCAACAATGGGTGCAGCAGGCTGCGTTAGTGTTTGGCCGGGAAGATTCGGGGTTAACCAATGAAGAGTTGGAGTTGGCCGACTTACTGACTGGCGTCCCCATGGTGGCTGATTATCCATCGTTGAATTTGGGACAAGCGGTTATGGTGTATTGCTATCAGCTGACGCAATTGATGCAAACGCGCCAGCCACCGTCATCTGTGGCAGACGAAGGGCAACTGAAGGCATTACGTCAGCGGGCTGAACGTTTGCTGACGCTGTTAGAGGTCAACGACGATCAAAAACTCGGTGATTGGCTCCAACAACGGCTCGGCGTGTTGGAGCAGCGGGACACCGTAATGTTGCATACACTATTGCATGATATTGAAAAAAGATTGGCAAAGTGATCTTTATGCTCGTTAACGGTAAAGCAGCGTGATTAACTGCAATTTGTTTTCTGCGTGATTTTTTATTCTGCCGTATTGGGTTTTTTGTTGTGACATCCTCCTGTTTTTGGAATGAATAGAAAGTGTGCACAAACAAGAAATAATTTGACTTGGTGGTGCGATTGCTTTAACCAATAGAGGGGACGGAGAATTTAATGAGACAGACAGACAAAATGCGAATCATCAGCCTGAACACAACAATTATTACCACCACCGATACCACAGGTAACGGGGCGGGCTGACGCACACAGGAAATCAAGAAAAAGCCCGCACCTAACCAGTGCGGGCTTTTTTTTCGGCTTAAATTCGGGAGATAACAGAAATGCGAGTGTTGAAATTTGGCGGAACCTCGGTAGCAAATGCGGAACGTTTTCTGCGTGTGGCCGACATCATGGAAAGTAATATTACTCAAGGACAGGTAGCCGCAGTTTTGTCTGCGCCCGCCAAAATCACCAACCATCTAGTGGCAATGATTGATAAAACAGTAGCAGATCTGGACATCTCACCCAATATGAGCGATGCCGAACGCATTTTCGCTGACCTATTGAGTGGATTAGCGCAAGAGCTACCGGGCTTTGAATACGATCGTCTGAAGACTTTGGTCGATCAAGAATTTGCCCAACTGAAAAAAATACTGCACGGGGTGGCATTACTAGGGCAGTGCCCGGACAGCGTCAATGCCAGCATTATTTGCCGTGGTGAAAAGCTCTCTATTGCCATCATGGAAGCGGTATTCAAGTCCAAAGGTTATCCCGTTACCGTGATCAATCCGGTGGAAAAGTTGCTGGCACATGGGGATTATCTGGAGTCGACCGTTGATATTGCGGTTTCTACGGCGCGCATTGCCGCTGACGCGATCCCAACTAATCATATCGTGCTGATGGCCGGTTTTACTGCGGGTAATGATAAAGGTGAACTCGTGGTGTTGGGGCGCAATGGCTCCGATTATTCGGCGGCGGTATTGGCTGCCTGCTTACGTGCGGACTGTTGTGAAATCTGGACCGACGTGGATGGGGTTTATACCTGCGATCCCCGCACCGTACCTGATGCTAGGTTATTGAAATCCATGTCATATCAGGAGGCGATGGAGCTTTCTTACTTCGGCGCTAAAGTTCTCCACCCCCGCACCATCACGCCTATCGCTCAATTCCAAATCCCTTGCCTGATTAAAAACACGGGCAATCCACAGGCGCCGGGGACTTTGATTGGTGGCGAGAGCCTGAGTGATGATACTCCGGTCAAGGGCATCACTAATCTCAACCATATGGCGATGATTAACGTTTCCGGCCCGGGAATGAAAGGGATGGTTGGCATGGCGGCTCGGGTCTTTGCCGTGATGTCACGTGCGGGGATTTCGGTGGTACTCATCACTCAATCCTCTTCCGAATACAGTATCAGTTTCTGTGTGCCGCAAAGTGAACTGCAGCGCGCTCGCCGAGCACTAGAAGATGAGTTCTATCTTGAATTGAAGGACGGTGTTTTAGAGCCGTTGGATATGATGGAAAACTTGGCGATTATCTCGGTTGTTGGCGACGGTATGCGTACTGTTCGCGGTATTTCTGCCAAGTTCTTCTCGGCACTGGCGCGTGCCAACATCAATATTGTTGCCATCGCGCAGGGCTCTTCCGAACGTTCGATCTCGGTGGTGGTGAGTAATGAAGACGCGACTACCGGCGTGCGCGTTAGCCACCAGATGTTGTTCAACACCGATCAGGTGATTGAGGTCTTTGTTATCGGCAGTGGTGGCGTCGGCGGAGCATTGATCGAACAAATCCATCGCCAACAACCGTGGTTGAAACAAAAACATATCGATCTACGCGTCTGTGGTATCGCCAATTCTCGGGCGATGTTGACTAATGTGCACGGCATCGCGTTGGACAGTTGGCGTGATGAAATGGCTAAAGCAGAAGAACCGTTCAATATTGGCCGCCTGATCCGTTTGGTAAAAGAGTATCACTTATTGAACCCGGTGATTGTTGACTGTACTTCCAGCCAGACTGTTGCCGATCAATATGCTGATTTCCTTGCAGACGGTTTCCACGTGGTCACACCGAACAAAAAAGCCAACACTTCGTCGATGAATTACTACCAGCAACTGCGTACGGCAGCAGCGAAATCACGACGTAAATTCCTGTACGACACTAACGTGGGTGCGGGGTTGCCGGTCATTGAGAACCTGCAAAACTTATTGAATGCGGGGGATGAGTTGACCCGTTTCTCTGGCATCCTGTCTGGTTCTCTGTCGTTCATTTTCGGTAAACTGGATGAAGGGATGTCGCTGTCGGCAGCCACGGTGCAGGCCAAGGCGAATGGTTACACCGAGCCCGATCCACGTGACGATCTTTCCGGTATGGACGTGGCGCGCAAGTTGCTGATTCTGGCGCGTGAAGCGGGCTATAAGCTGGAGCTGGACGATATTGAAGTCGAGTCGGTGTTGCCAGCTTCTTTCGATTCCTCCGGTGATGTTGCAACCTTTATGGCACGCTTGCCCGAATTAGATGCCGAATTTGCTCGTCATGTGGCTGAAGCGGATGCACAAGGTAAAGTCTTACGTTACGTTGGTGTGATTGAAGAAGGGCGCTGTCAGGTTCGTATTGATGCGGTAGATGGCAACGATCCATTGTATAAAGTTAAAAACGGTGAGAACGCCTTGGCTTTCTACAGCCGTTATTATCAACCACTACCGTTGGTACTGCGTGGTTATGGTGCCGGTAATGATGTAACGGCGGCGGGTGTTTTTGCCGATCTGTTGCGCACACTGTCATGGAAGTTGGGAGTCTAATATGGTTAAGGTGTATGCACCGGCCTCAATTGGCAACGTCAGCGTTGGGTTTGATGTATTAGGGGCAGCGGTTTCGCCCATCGACGGTACGCTGCTGGGGGATTGTGTTAGCGTTGAAGCCGCCGATTCGTTCAGTCTGGAGAATGGCGGGCGCTTTGTTAGCAAACTACCGGCTGACCCGAAAGAGAACATTGTGTACCAGTGTTGGGAGCGTTTTTGTCAGGAGATTGGGCGTGAAGTGCCCGTGGCGATGCGCTTAGAAAAAAATATGCCCATTGGTTCTGGTTTAGGTTCGAGTGCCTGTTCCGTCGTCGCTGGTCTGATGGCGATGAACGAATTTTGCGATCGTCCATTAGATCACATGACCTTGCTCGGGTTGATGGGGGAACTGGAAGGACGTATTTCCGGCAGTGTGCATTACGACAATGTAGCGCCTTGTTACTTGGGCGGCTTGCAACTGATGTTGGAAGAAGAAGGCTTTATCAGCCAAGAAGTGCCATGCTTTAAAGACTGGTTATGGGTGATGGCTTATCCGGGGATCAAGGTCTCCACCGCTGAAGCGCGTGCCATCTTGCCAGCCCAGTATCGTCGTCAGGACTGTATCAGTCATGGCCGTTATTTGGCGGGATTTATCCATGCTTGCCATACCCAGCAACCGAAGCTGGCAGCAAAACTGATGCAGGATGTGATTGCCGAGCCGTATCGCACCCGCCTGTTACCAGGCTTTGCGGATGCACGTAAAGCTGCGCAGGATATCGGTGCACTGACTTGCGGTATTTCTGGCTCTGGTCCCACGCTGTTTGCCGTCTGTGACGATGGCGCTACCGCACAACGTATGGCCGACTGGCTAAAAAATCACTATCTGCAAAACGACGAAGGTTTTGTTCATATTTGCCGCCTGGATACCGCAGGCGCTCGACTATTGGGATAACGCATGAAACTCTACAACCTTAAGGATCACAACGAACAAGTCAGCTTTGCGCAGGCGATCAAACAAGGCCTAGGTAAGCAGCAGGGACTGTTCTTCCCGCTGGAGCTGCCAGAGTTCGAGCTGACCGAAATCGACAAACTGCTGGAGCTGGATTTTGTCACCCGCAGTAGCCGCATTTTGTCTGCCTTTATTGGTGATGAAATCAGCGAAGAGGTATTGCACAAGCGTGTAAAAGCGGCATTCGAATTCCCCGCACCGGTAGTTCAGGTAGAAGATGACGTAGCTTGTCTGGAGCTGTTCCACGGTCCAACGTTGGCATTCAAAGACTTTGGCGGACGTTTTATGGCCCAGATGCTGGCCGAAGTCGCTGGCGATCAACCGGTCACCATTCTGACTGCGACCTCTGGCGATACCGGCGCTGCTGTAGCCCACGCATTTTATGGTTTGAAGAATGTGCGCGTGGTGATCCTTTATCCGCAAGGTAAGATCAGCCCACTGCAAGAGAAGCTGTTCTGCACCTTGGGTGGCAATATTCACACTGTGGCTATTGATGGGGATTTTGATGCTTGCCAGGCTTTGGTGAAACAGGCGTTTGACGATCAGGAACTGAAGGAAGCGGTTCACCTGAACTCAGCAAACTCAATCAACATCAGTCGTCTGTTAGCGCAAATCTGCTATTACTTTGAAGCCGTTGCGCAACTGCCACAAGAAGCCCGTAACCAATTGGTGGTGTCGGTACCGAGTGGTAACTTCGGTGACTTAACTGCGGGTCTGTTGGCGAAATCGTTAGGGCTGCCGATCAAGCGCTTTATTGCCGCCACCAACGCTAACGATACCGTGCCGCGTTTCTTGACCAACGGTCAATGGCAACCCCATGCCACTGTCGCGACCTTGTCTAACGCCATGGACGTTAGCCAGCCAAATAACTGGCCGCGTGTAGAGGAATTGTTCCGTCGTAAAATCTGGCAATTGAAAGAGCTAGGGCATGGTGCAGTCAGTGATGAAACGACTAAAGACACCATGAGAGAATTGGCCGAACTGAAGTATATCTCCGAACCTCATGCGGCTATTGCTTATCGCGTGTTGCGTGATCAATTGAAAGAAGGCGAGTTCGGTCTATTCTTGGGCACGGCACATCCCGCTAAATTTAAAGAAAGCGTGGAAGAGATCCTCAAACAGGAATTACCGTTGCCGCAAGCGTTGGCTGTACGTGCGGAGTTGCCATTGTTGTCGCACAATATGACCGCTGACTTTGCGCAACTACGGCAATTCATGCTGGCACTGCCTGTTTGACAAAATAAATTTGTTGTAAATATGTTAATTTAAAGCCGTCATTCGACGGCTTTTTGTTGTGCCAAGAAACAGTGAGAATGAAAGCAATAATTACGATGGCTATTTACCTTATAATATATCTATATTAGTGCCCCAGAATTATCAGTAATGTTCGGGATGGTTTTATTATTGAAAGGATAATTATGACCAAAGCAAGTAAAAAATCATCATTTGATTATAATCTGATCAAGACATTTAATGAAGTTATTGCGGCTGGCAGCGCAACCAAGGCGGCAAAACGATTAAATGTCAGTGACGCCGCGGTCAGTATGTCGTTGCAGCGTTTACAGACATCCATCCCTGAGCCATTGTTTGTCCGCACTCACTCGGGATTAGTTCCCACCCCGCGTGGCTTGGAGATCAGTTTGTCTTTTCGTCGCGCCGCCGATATTGTTGATAAAGTACTAGGAACCACAACAGAAAAATTCGTACCCAAAAAAATCAAAATTTTCGGTGGTGATTTTAGTGAGTGTTATTATATTTCACAGTTGTATGGTTTTGATAGTATAGAAAAGTATCAAATGACATATTATAACCACTCAAATCATGATTTTCTCACACTAAGAAAAATGTTGGTCAATGAAGATGTGGATTTAATCTTGAGTGCTAATCGTTACAATGATCATAATTTAACTTCTATCCCTTTTGACACGATGAAGGACTTTGTCCTGATCTGCGGCAGTAAAAGTGAAATAGCTACATTACCTGTTCTGTCTAACGAAAGTTTTTTCGCATTATCTCATGCGGTTTACCACAGCCATTCCGCAGATCCTCAAATATTAGCTGCAGTAGATTTCAACACATTAGCTCTAGAGCTTAATGGGCAACGGAAAATAGCTTATCACTCTAATTCATTGCTCAATATTATCAATGTAATCGAAAGAAGTAATATTGTTATGTTAATACCAGAGAAAGTGGCGAGTTTCTTCATTGATCATCAAGGGAGACAATTAAAAATACTGAGCCTGCCAGATGGGTTCAATATTCCCACTTATACTCTCTATGTTTCTTACAATTACAAATCACCTCGAATAAATGATATTGAATATATTGTCACATTATTGAAAACACTCTCTTCTTTTCGTATTTAATTTAATTTTATCATCGTTTATTACGCGTAGGTACGTTCATAACCTAAAATAGTTGTTCTACATTTAATAATGAGGTGTTTATTATGGTAAGTTTCGAACAGGTTTATATCATTCAATGGCGAGTATTAATCATTATCTTGGCTGTGGGCGCGTGGGGAGGCATTGTCCGCTTTCTAATGAAAAAACAAGAAGCCGTGACACGTAAGGATATTCAGGCGGGCTTGATACAAGTCGTCATCTCTTGTTTTACTGGATTTATTCTCAGCATCTGGTTCATCGAGAAAGGGATGAGTTTTCATATGATTATTCTAGCCTCTGGGTTAGGTGGTGTATTTGGTGGGCCATTATTGACCTTGATGGGGCAGCGTCTTAGTAACTACCTGACATCATCGGGGCTATTACGTAAATGAATTAAAGCAGTCCGTCCTTGGATAGCAAGATATTACATTAAAACGGTAATGTCGATCAGTGTTAAAAGCGAGATAGCCAATAATATTGCGCATGCCAAACAGGCTGATTTCCAGTCAAGATATTTTGGCTTGATTTTATTTTCAGTGATTTGTTGAACGGAGAGATCATTGTTCACTTTAATACCGTGGCGTGGAATAGTGATAAACAGTTCATCCACGCCCATACTTTTTAGATCTTTACGAATTAAATAGAGTGTTTGAGTCAAACTGGCATCGCTGGCAAATTGACTGCGAGAGCCCCAAAGTGCTTGTGATAATTCTTCTTTTTCAATGACCTCTTGATCTGCGTGTTGAATAATATAGTGCAGGCAACGAGCTCGCATAGAGGTTAGCTTTATCGATGTGTTGTGGTTAATATCTCTCAACTCTTTCGTATTGTCGTTAAATAAACATTGGTCATTGATAACATAACAGCTCATGGAGTTATATCCTCTGAGTTACGAAGGTGAAACCGATATTGGCTGGCAATATACTAATATGTTCTGGTTGTTTACCACCATTCATAACTAATCAATGTTATTTTTTATGTTGTTGATTAGTGAAGTAACACGCAATAAGCCAAGCGATTCAAATAGAGGTTAAAGATGTTTTAAGATTCATTTACATACGACATTGCGTGATAAGAGTGAGAGTCAGGAAATGCTTTGTGGTTCAAGGTGTTGGTGTTTGTTACAAACAACCCAATGTCACGCCGGGTAGAGGGGGACCCGGCGTTGGCATTTATTGTTCAGCGCGTTTGAAAACCAGCTCATTGCCACGCGAGGCAGCTTCATCAAAAGAATAACCTTCCAGATTAAAGTCGGTAAGTTGTTCACTTTTGGTCAAACGATTTTTAATGATAAAACGGCTCATCAACCCACGTGCTTTCTTGGCATAGAAGCTGATGACTTTATATTTGCCATTTTTCTCATCAAGGAACACCGGTTTGATCAACGTGCCGTGCAGCTTGCCTGGTTTCACCGCCTTGAAGTATTCGTCGGAAGCGAGATTGACCACCACGTCATCACCTTGCTGTTCCAACACCTCATTCAGCTTTTGGGTGATTTCCTCACCCCAGAAGCTGTACAGATCCTTGCCTTTGGCGTTTTCCAACTTGATACCCATTTCTAGGCGGTAAGGCATCATCAAATCTAGCGGACGTAATACGCCGTATAATCCAGATAACATACGCAGATGTTGCTGTGCGAAGTCGAAATCATCCTCGCTGAAATTTTGCGCCTGCAAGCCGGTATACACGTCACCTTTAAAAGCTAGCAGTGCCTGACGAGCATTTTCTGGCGTGAATTGCGGGTGCCAGTCACTAAAACGTGCGGCGTTCAAGCCAGCCAGTTTATCGCTAATACTCATTAAACTGGCAATTTGCACTGGGGTTAGTTTGCGGGCGATTTGGATCAGTCGTTGTGATTGATCCAACAGCTCAGGCTGCGTGAAGCGTTCGGTCGCCAGCGGACTGGTGTAATCGAGAGTTTTTGCAGGGGAAATAATAACGAGCATGGCCACATCCTATTGTTGAGTCACCCTACTCTAACAAAAAACCGAGAAAAAAGGGGCGATGGTTCCGATAGGTTCCATCACCCATCGATCATGATTTTTTGTCCCATACGCCAGGTTCTAGCTGCGACTTCAACTCAGGGTAACGGGCGGCGTCAAAGGTGGGGAGTTTGCCTAAAGCACGTTGATGGTTGTAATCGTGCGCGAGTTTTAATGCTACGCGCGACAGCAAAAGGATTGCCGTCAGGTTAGTAATTGCCATCAATGCCATCGAAGTATCGGCCATTTTCCATACCACCGGAAGTTCAGCCATAGAACCAAACATCACCATACCTAACGCGACAAAGCGAAAAATAGTCAAACTTATCGGATGGTTATGCTCAAGGAATATCAAATTACTTTCGGCATAAGCGTAGTTGGCAATGATCGACGTAAACGCGAAGAAGAAGATCGCGATGGCGACGAACGGTGCGCCCCAACCGCCAACTATGGCGGACAATGCGCGTTGGGTCATATCGATCCCACTAATACTGTCCACGGGTTGGTCTAAGGCACCCGAGGCCAGAATAATCGCGGCAGTGGCGCTGCAAATGACGATGGTATCGATAAATACGCCTAACATCTGCACATAACCTTGTGATGCAGGGTGAGGAGGGTAAGGAGAAGCGGAAGCTGCAGCATTGGGTGCGGAACCCATGCCAGCTTCATTAGAGAATAAACCACGTTGAACACCGTGCGTCATCGCTTGCGAAATACCGTAACCCACAGTACCCGCCGCAGCCTCTTGTAAACCGAAGGCGCTTTTGAAGATTAACTTTAGGATGGCGGGTATTTGCTCGATATGCGACCCGATAACCCAAAAGGCCAGAAGCAGGTAAGCGAACGCCATAATTGGCACAACGAATTCGGCGACACGTGCGATGGAACGAATGCCACCGAAAATCACGATGCCACTTAAGACCACCAGAAATGCGCCGACATAGGAAGGTTTGAAATTGAAGGCGACGGCGGAAGCTTGGGCGATAGAATTGGCTTGTACTGCGTTGAATACCAAGCCGAAGGCGATAATGAGGAATATAGAAAAGAGGACGCCCATCCAGCGCATTCCCAGACCTTTTTCCATGTAGTAGGCCGGACCGCCGCGGTAGTTGCCTTTATCGTCTTTGATTTTATAAAGCTGGGCCAAGGTACTTTCGATAAATGAGGTCGCCATACCGATGAAAGCGACGATCCACATCCAGAAGATTGCGCCCGGGCCACCTGCAGTGAGGGCGATGGCAACGCCGGTCAGGTTGCCTGTACCGACGCGAGCCGCCAGTGTGGTGCAAAGAGCCTGAAAAGAAGAGATGCCTGCGCTGTCGCTTTTATTACTGTTCTTCAGCACGGAAAACATGTGGCCGAAGTGGCGAATCTGGATGAATCGAGTACGTAAGGTAAAATAGGCGCCAGTGCCAAGTAGCAGATAGATCAGCACCGATCCCCATAAAATGTTGTTGATAAAGTTCATCAGATCCGTCACAGATCCCTCCTGATATAAGTCTTAGGCACAAGCACTGCGCCGCATTCACCATAGGTGAAAATACAATGAGCCAATTTTTACAAGAGCTTAGCTGAAATCAGTCTAATTTCGGCGAATTAGGAATTTTCTCGGATTATAAGGTAAGTTCTGTCCAATTTCCTATAATTTAACATAATTCCCGAGTGTAAAAGCACTAAATTGCCTTTCCATCCTTTCGGGAATGACGAAAGATGTGGGCGTAAACGGTTGCTTGTCCAAGGTTAAATCAGGTACTACCGAACCGCATTTTTACAGCCTTGCACCGGGCCTTACGCATGTTATTATCTGGTGAGGGCATGGTTGAACGATGCCAAAAGTTCATGCACAAACTATGAGATAATGCCAACATGACCGATAAATTAACTTCCCTACGCCAGCTCACTACTGTGGTTGCAGATACCGGTGATATTGCAGCGATGAAGCTGTATCAACCGCAAGATGCGACCACCAACCCTTCGCTGATCCTCAATGCAGCCCAAATTCCTGAATACCGTAAACTGATTGACGAAGCCATTACTTGGGCGCGCGAGCAGAGCAGCAATCGTGAGCAGCAAATCGCTGATGCAGCTGACAAGCTGGCGGTCAACATCGGTCTGGAGATCCTGAAACTGGTTCCTGGCCGTATTTCTACTGAAGTAGACGCTCGCCTGTCTTACGACACCGAAGCTAGCGTGGCTAAGGCTAAGCGCTTGATCAAACTGTATAACGATGCGGGCATCAGCAACGACCGTATTCTGATCAAACTGGCTTCTACTTGGCAGGGTATCCGTGCTGCAGAGCGTCTGGAAAAAGAAGGCATCAACTGTAACCTGACGCTACTGTTCTCCTTCGCTCAGGCGCGTGCTTGTGCGGAAGCCGGTGTTTACCTGATTTCTCCGTTTGTTGGTCGTATCCTTGATTGGTACAAAGCCAATGGCGACAAAAAAGAATTCGCACCACAAGAAGATCCAGGTGTGGTTTCCGTTAGCGAAATCTACCAGTACTACAAACAACACGGCTATAACACTGTGGTGATGGGGGCTAGCTTCCGTAACGTGGGTGAAATCATCGAGTTGGCCGGTTGTGATCGCTTGACCATTGCACCTGCTTTGCTGAAAGAACTGGCAGAAAGCGAAGGTGCGTTGGAGCGTAAACTGTCTTACACCGGTGCAGTGAAAGCTCGTCCGACCGCGCTGACCGAACCTGAGTTCTACTGGCAGCACAACCAAGATCCAATGGCGGTCGAGAAACTGACCGACGGTATCCGTAAGTTTGCTGTAGACCAAGGTAAACTGGAAACAATGATCGCCGATTTGCTGTAATATCAGCAACGATCGGTAAGAATAAAAGCGGCTTCGGCCGCTTTTTTTATAGCAGGAGGGGAATTGAACCCGTCCGAACGAGAGGTTAAGCATGGACACATTACGCATTGGTTTGATTTCAGTTTCTGACCGCGCATCTGGCGGTGTTTATCAGGACAAAGGTATTCCGGCACTGGAAGAGTGGTTGACCAGCGCACTGGCGACGCCTTTCAAACTAGAAACCCGTTTGATCCCAGATGAACAAAGTGTCATCGAACAAACCTTGTGTGATTTGGTCGATGAGATGGCGTGCCACTTGGTACTGACGACTGGCGGAACGGGGCCTGCACGACGTGACGTCACACCTGATGCGACGTTAGCTATTGCTGACCGTGTGATGCCGGGCTTTGGTGAACAAATGCGTCAAATCAGCCTGCATTATGTCCCTACCGCTATTCTTTCACGCCAGGTTGGTGCAATCCGTAAACAAGCGTTGATCATCAATTTGCCAGGGCAGCCGAAATCGATTAAAGAAACTCTGGAAGGGGTGAAGGACGAGCAGGGGAATACCGTTGTACATGGCATTTTTGCCAGCGTGCCGTACTGCATTCAACTGTTGGAAGGGCCGTATGTAGAAACTCATCCGGCGGTGGTAGCAGCATTCCGTCCGAAAAACGCACGCCGCGAAACAAACACCTAAAATTAGACCAAGCGCAGGATAAAGTTCAGTCATAGTGGTGTGTAGATTATTTGCCGTTATAGTAAGGATTCGTTTACAAAAATGCCTAAAGGCTTTTTCGAACCCTACAGTTTCCTCTGACGGTAATCTATGCAACACGATAATAATCGCCGATTGAACCGGCAAGACTACAAAACGTTGACTTTAGCCGCCTTGGGAGGCGCTTTAGAGTTTTACGACTTCATCATTTTTGTATTTTTCGCCGCGGTGATGGGCGAACTCTTCTTCCCGGCAGATATGCCTGAATGGCTGCGTCAGGTGCAAACCTTCGGCATCTTCGCCGCCGGTTATCTAGCTAGACCGCTGGGCGGCATTATCATGGCGCATTTTGGCGACCGCGTTGGCCGCAAGAAGATGTTTAGCCTGAGTATTCTGCTGATGGCGCTGCCTACCTTGGCGATGGGGTTGCTACCCACTTATGCCAGCATCGGTATTGCTGCGCCGTTACTGCTATTGCTGATGCGTGTTTTACAGGGCGCTGCAATTGGTGGGGAAGTACCCGGTGCTTGGGTATTTGTCGCCGAGCACGTACCGCGCCAGCGTATTGGTTTTGCCTGTGGGACACTCACCGCAGGGCTGACGGTCGGTATTCTGCTGGGCTCGTTGGTGGCCACCATCATCAACACCACACTCAGCAAAGAAGCCATTGCCGATAACGGTTGGCGTATTCCGTTTATCCTTGGTGGTGCATTTGGTTTGATTGCCATGTATCTACGCCGTTGGTTACAAGAAACTCCTATCTTCATCGAAATGCAGGCACGCAAAGCGCTGGCAGAAGAATTGCCGCTGAAATCGGTGGTGATGAATTATCGCAAGGAAGTTGTGGTATCGATGCTTCTGACTTGGTTACTGTCTGCCGGTATTGTCGTTGTAATCCTGATGACGCCTACTTATCTGCAAAAACAGTTCGGTATTGCACCTGCGCTATCGTTACAGGCCAACAGCATTGCGACTGTCATGCTAATCATCGGTTGTATCACTGCGGGATGGGTGGTAGATCGTATCGGTGCCAGTAAGACCTTCATTATCGGTAGCTTATTACTGGCAGGATGCAGTTGGTCGTTCTATCAATCGGTTGCCACGAATCCCGAAATGTTGTTCGCCAGCTATGCGTTGGTAGGGTTCAGTGTGGGTATTGTGGGAGCTGTGCCTTACGTTATGGTGCGAGCTTTCCCGGCAGAAGTACGATTTAGCGGGATTTCGTTCTCATATAATGTCGCGTATGCCATTTTTGGTGGTTTAACCCCAATATTTGTTACCTTGATCATGAAGTTAACCCCGTTAGCCCCTGCCTACTATGTGTTGGCCTTGTCGGGATTGGGATTGTTGTTAGGGATCTACCTACACTGCGATCTTAGCAGCGATGTGAAAACGCAACGTGCCAATTCTTACAGTTGAAAAAAGCCCTGCGATCGCTCACAGGGCTTCTAAAATCATCGCGTTTTATCTTGGTAAATAGATTACGCGGCTACGGCTTGAGTCGGTTGTGCTTCAACTTCACCAATTGGCAGCACTTTGCGGCCTAACTGTTCGTTGATCACTTCTGCCATTGCCAAGTAAATGGCGCTAGCGCCGCAGATAATCCCTTCGTAACCCGCTAAGTGCAGAATGGCGGTGTTGCCGGTGATGTTACCGATCGCCAGCAGGGCGAACAGCACGGTCAGGCTGGCAAACACGAACTGCAATGCACGGTTAGCACGCAGCGTACCGAAGAACATGAACAGGGTGAACACGCCCCATAGTGCCAGATAAACCCCGAGGAAAACGGCGTCGGTAGGTTCAGCCAGCCCCATGCGTGGTAGCACCAGAATGCCGACCAGGCTCAGCCAGAAGCTGCCGTAGGAAGTGAATGCGGTTAAACCGAAAGTGTTGCCTTTCTTATATTCCAGGATGCCGGCAAAAATTTGTGCCAGACCACCGAAGAAAATCCCCATGCTGATAATGACAGAAGTCAGTGGGAAAAAGCCCGCGTTGTGCAGGTTCAGCAAGACGGTAGTCATCCCGAAGCCCATCAGACCCAGGGGGCCAGGATTCGCCAACTTGTTGGTGTGCATAAGTCCTCTGTGATAACAGAATTTTAACGAAAATAGATAAGTAATTTAATAAATGGTCTGAGTGGCGGAAAAATCTATAACTTCCATCAGAGCGCGCGGCATCATAATGATCTGTAGAGCAGGAAACAATGATCTGAACGAGGATAAAAACGAAATTTTTTTCACCTTGCCCCTTGATGCCGGATGGGATGACCCCATCTTATGTTCAACCACAGTTGCTAGCCGCAATAAATAGGGTGATGTCGGGCAGTTGAAAAGCAAAAAATCGCCCGCATATAGATTAGCAACTGACCGAATATGAATTTTTTAGTGGAGACGTTTAGATGGGTAAAATTATTGGTATCGACCTGGGGACTACCAACTCTTGTGTAGCGATTATGGATGGTGCTAAGGCACGCGTGCTGGAAAACGCCGAGGGCGACCGCACAACTCCTTCGATCATCGCCTATACCCAGGATGGTGAGATTCTGGTTGGCCAACCGGCTAAGCGTCAGGCTGTGACTAACCCACAGAACACCCTGTTCGCTATCAAGCGCCTGATTGGCCGTCGCTTCCAAGATGATGAAGCGCAGCGTGATAAAGCTATCATGCCGTACAACATCGTTGCTGCTGATAACGGTGATGCTTGGTTGGAAGTGAAAGGCCAGAAAATGGCACCACCGCAGATTTCTGCGGAAGTCCTGAAAAAAATGAAGAAAACCGCTGAAGATTACCTGGGTGAGCCGGTAACTGAAGCTGTTATCACCGTACCTGCTTACTTCAACGATGCTCAGCGTCAGGCGACCAAAGACGCCGGCCGTATCGCAGGTCTGGAAGTCAAACGTATCATCAACGAACCGACCGCGGCTGCATTGGCTTACGGTTTGGATAAAGAAGTGGGTAACCGCACTATCGCGGTTTACGACTTGGGTGGTGGTACTTTCGATATCTCTATCATCGAAATCGATGAAGTTGAAGGCGAAAAAACCTTCGAAGTTCTGGCAACTAACGGTGATACCCACCTGGGTGGTGAAGACTTCGACAGCCGTCTGATCAACTATTTGGTAGAAGAATTCAAGAAAGAGCAAGGGATGGATTTGCGCAACGATCCACTGGCAATGCAGCGTCTGAAAGAAGCCGCTGAAAAAGCCAAGATCGAGCTGTCCTCTGCTCAGCAGACTGACGTTAACCTGCCGTACATCACTGCAGATGCGTCTGGTCCTAAGCACATGAACATCAAAGTGACCCGCGCGAAACTCGAGTCACTGGTTGAAGATCTGGTTAACCGTTCTATCGAGCCACTGAAAGTGGCTCTGAAAGACGCAGGCCTGTCTGTATCTGACATTCAGGACGTTATCCTGGTCGGTGGTCAGACTCGTATGCCAATGGTTCAGAAGAAAGTGGCTGACTTCTTCGGTAAAGAGCCACGTAAAGACGTGAACCCGGACGAAGCCGTTGCTGTAGGTGCTGCGGTTCAGGGCGGTGTGTTGGCTGGTGATGTGAAAGACGTTCTGCTGCTGGACGTTACCCCGCTGTCGCTGGGTATCGAAACCATGGGTAGCGTGATGACTCCGCTGATCACCAAAAACACCACTATCCCGACTAAACACAGCCAGGTGTTCTCTACTGCGGAAGACAACCAGTCTGCAGTCACCATCCATGTGTTGCAGGGTGAGCGTAAGCGTGCGAACGATAACAAGTCGTTGGGTCAGTTCAACCTCGACGGTATCCAAGCGGCTCTTCGCGGTATGGCGCAGATCGAAGTGACCTTCGACATCGATGCTGACGGTATCTTGCACGTTTCTGCTAAAGACAAAAACACCGGTCGTGAGCAGAAGATCACCATCAAGGCTTCTTCAGGTCTGAACGAAGAAGAAATCCAAAAAATGGTGCGCGATGCTGAGCTGAATGCCGAAGCTGACCGTAAGTTCGAAGAACTGGTCCAGACCCGTAACCAAGCGGATCACTTGATCCACGGTACGCGTACCCAGTTGAAAGAAGCCGGCGAGCAACTGCCAGCAGAAGACAAAACGGCCATCGAAGCTGCGTTGACTGAGCTGGAAACAGCGGTTAAAGGCGAAGATAAAGCCGAGATCGAAGCGAAGACTCAGGCGCTGGTGCAGGTTTCTGGCAAGTTGCTGGAAATGGCTCAGGCACAACAAGCTCAGGCTCAAGGTGGCAACGCCGGTGCTGACGACTCAGCGAAGAAAGATGACGACGTTGTTGATGCTGAGTTCGAAGAAGTTAAAGACAAAAAATAATCGCCCTTAAGCGGGCACGGTAAGGCCAATCAGGCTATAGCCGGAAACCAGCACGGGCGTCGAGGCAACTCTGCGCCCGTGCACGCATGTTAAGGGTAAGTAAAAGAATGGCGAAGAAAGACTATTACGAAGTGCTCGGCGTCGCCAAGACGGCAGATGAGCGCGAAATCAAAAAGGCGTATAAGCGTCTGGCGATGAAGTTCCACCCTGATCGTAATCAGGAAAAAGACGCCGAAGCCAAATTTAAAGAAATTAAAGAAGCGTACGAGATCCTGACTGACGCTCAGAAACGTGCCGCTTACGATCAGTACGGTCATGCTGCTTTTGAACAAGGCGGCATGGGCGGTGGTGCTGGTGGCTTTGGCGGTGGCGGTGCTGACTTTAGCGATATTTTTGGCGACGTATTTGGCGACATCTTCGGTGGTGGTCGCCGTCAGCGCGCCAGTCGCGGTGCCGATCTGCGCTATAACATGGATCTGACTCTTGAAGAGGCCGTTCGTGGCGTCACCAAAGAAATCCGTATTCCGACTCTGGAAGAGTGCGACGTTTGCCACGGCAACGGCGCGAAACCTGGCAGCTCACCTGTCACCTGTCCGACCTGCCATGGTCAAGGACAAGTGCAAATGCGTCAGGGCTTCTTCACCGTGCAGCAGGCTTGTCCGCATTGCCACGGTCGCGGTCAGATCATTAAAGATCCCTGCACCAAGTGTCACGGCCACGGCCGAGTAGAGAAATCCAAAACACTGTCGGTGAAAATTCCAGCGGGTGTGGATACTGGCGATCGTATTCGTTTGGCCGGTGAAGGTGAAGCAGGCGAGCACGGTGCTCCATCGGGCGATCTGTATGTTCAGGTACAGGTAAAAGCTCACCCGATCTTCGAGCGTGAAGGCAACAATCTGTATTGTGAAGTGCCGATCAACTTCGCCATGGCGGCATTGGGTGGTGAGATTGAAGTCCCTACGCTGGATGGCCGAGTGAAACTGAAGGTACCTGCAGAAACCCAGACTGGCAAACTGTTCCGTATGCGTGGTAAAGGCGTGAAATCCGTACGTGGTGGTAGTCAGGGTGATCTACTGTGCCGTGTAGTGGTAGAGACGCCGGTCAATCTGAACGACAAGCAAAAACAACTGTTGAAAGAACTGGAAGAAAGCCTAGGCGGCCCTGCTGGCGATAAAAACAGCCCTCGTTCAAAAAGTTTCTTTGACGGCGTGAAAAAGTTCTTTGACGATCTGACTCGTTAATCTCAAATTACCATTGAGAATGTGAAAACCCCCGACGTGAAAATCGGGGGTTTTTGTTTTTCGTGGCTCTGTAATACCCTTGATAAAAGTGTGACTTATATCCTTTATTGCTCGGTTTTTGCGAGTTATTTGGCATTTATAAACTGATTTTTTCGAATTAAATATCGAACTATACTGAGTCTATGTCTGGAAAGCAGAGTGCAATCTCTGCCATAAGTCTGGAGAGACCGAGTGACCAATATTATTCGTCAATTTTTGCGCCAGGAAGCGGCCGGGGGAATCATTCTGATTTTCGCGGCGATTATCGCACTGATTATGGCAAATACCCCGTTGCAGGGGATTTATAACGCTTTTCTCAATTTACCTGTAATGGTGAAAATCTCTTCGTTGGAGATTGGTAAACCTTTGCTGCTATGGATCAACGATGGCCTGATGGCGATCTTCTTCCTGGTTGTGGGTTTGGAAGTTAAACGTGAACTGATGCAAGGTTCGCTCGCAGGGCGTGATAAAGCGATATTCCCGGCGATCGCGGCCTTGGGTGGGATGTTGGCTCCGGCTCTGATTTACCTGCTGTTTAACGGTGCCGATGAAGTCACTCGTCAGGGCTGGGCAATTCCGGCCGCCACTGACATTGCCTTTGCCCTTGGGGTCATGGCGCTGCTGGGTAACCGTGTTCCAACCAGCCTGAAAGTGTTCCTGTTAGCGTTGGCGATTATCGACGATCTGGGCGTGATTATTATTATTGCGCTGTTCTATACGCAGGAAGTTTCGTTGGTGGCGCTGGGCGTTGCCGCTGCGGCGACGGTCGTACTGGCCTTGATGAACTGGCGCGGTGTGGGTAAAACCTCACTGTATATGATGGTCGGATTGGTGCTGTGGGTGGCAATTCTAAAATCTGGTGTCCATGCGACCTTAGCCGGTGTGATCATTGGTTTCATGATCCCACTCAACGTGAAGAAGGGGCCATCGCCATCCGAAACGTTGGAGCATGAGTTACATCCGTGGGTCGCCTTTATGATTCTGCCGCTGTTTGCCTTTGCTAACGCCGGGGTGTCTTTACAAGGTGTTTCCTGGAGCGGATTGACCTCATTGCTGCCATTAGGTATTACGGCGGGTTTGCTGTTCGGTAAACCGCTTGGGATCTTTACCTTTAGTTTGTTGGCCGTGAAATTGGGCATCGCTAAATTGCCAGAAGGCATCGGTTTCAAACAGGTGTTTGCCGTATCGGTGTTGTGCGGTATCGGGTTTACCATGTCGATCTTTATCGCTTCGCTGGCATTCGGTGACGCAGATGTCTATCTCAGCACCTATTCCCGTTTGGGGATCTTGTTAGGTTCGACTCTGGCGGCAGTCATGGGTTATGGTTTGTTGCGTTTGTCGTTACCCAAGGTGAGATAACACGCTTTAGTTATCCCTTATCTAGAATCATGCAATAGAATAGCCGGCTGGGGCAGCGCAGTATAAAATGTGCGCTATCCTGGCCGTTCTATTTAGGACGAAAGAGATAAACCGTTGTCTGAGACCAGTAAAGGGAGTTTGTCGCTAACCACGGCAGACCGTTTGCCGAGGCGAAACGTAAGGAGCGCTCCTCATGAGAATGTCACACATCAACTTTAATCATCTGTACTATTTTTGGCAGGTCTGTAAAGAAGGCTCGGTGGTTGGTGCGGCGGAGGCTCTGTTTCTGACACCGCAGACGATCACCGGTCAGATCAAAGCGTTGGAAGAGAGACTGGACGGCAAACTGTTCAAACGTCAAGGGCGTGGATTGGTGCCCTCTGAGCTTGGGCAGTTGGTATTCCGTTACGCGGATAAGATGTTCATGCTTAGCCAAGAAATGCTGGATATCGTCAACTACCGCAAAGAATCGAACCTGCTATTCGACGTTGGAGTCGCAGATGCATTATCCAAACGCTTAGTGAGCCAGGTGTTGGAAACCGCCGTGGTGGATAATGAACAGATCCACTTACGCTGTTTTGAGTCGACGCATGAAATGTTGCTAGAGCAATTGAGTCAGCACAAGCTGGATATGATCCTGTCTGATTGCCCGGTGGATTCTAGCCAACAGGAAGGGTTGTTCTCGCTCAAGCTCGGTGAGTGTGGTATCAGCTTCTTCTGTCGCCAGCCAGCGCCTGATCTGTCGTTCCCTGCCTGCTTAGAGCAGCGCAAGTTGCTGATCCCGGGGCGTCGTTCCATGTTGGGGCGTAAATTACTCAACTGGTTTAATACCCAAGGTATTCAGGTAGAGATTCTCGGTGAGTTTGATGATGCGGCGCTGATGAAAGCGTTTGGTATGTATCACAACGCGATTTTCGTGGCGCCAACGCTGTATGCGCAAGATACCTATAGCGACGATGACGTGGTGGAAATTGGCCGCATTGATAACGTGCAGGAAGAATACTACGTGATTTTTGCCGAACGCATGATCCAGCATCCGGCGGTACAGCGGGTATGCAACAAAGATTTCTCTGCGCTATTTACGTTTTAGAACGTGGATAACAGACATAAAAAAACCGGCCTAGGCCGGTTCTTTTAACAAGCAGTACAACGCTCAGTAGATAAGCAAAAGCTTATTACATTGCCTTGATACGTGCAGTCAGATTTGACTTATGACGCGCTGCTTTGTTTTTGTGGATCAGGCCTTTATCTGCCTTGCGATCAACAATTTTCTGCATTGTGATGAATGCAGTTTGTGCTACTTCTTTATCGCCTGCAACAATTGCTGCTTCTACTTTCTTGATGAAAGTACGCATCATAGAACGGCCGCTAGCGTTGTGCTTACGGCGCTTTTCAGACTGCACGGCGCGTTTCTTAGCTGACTTGATATTAGCCAAGGTACAACTCCCAAATTATTCTATTGAGGACAATTCAAAGGCCGAGGAATATGCCTCTTAAACCTTCGCTTGTCAATGGATTTGTGCAAATAAGCGCCGTTTGTACAGGCGGCACTTGCTACGTTGTGATGGCGCAGGATTTTACCAGCTTCGTCCGTGGGAATACAGTGTTTCGCGAGAAAAATCGCCATAAATCGGTCCGTCTTTGTCCTAACCCGTTGGTAGCCAGTAACAAAGAGATTTTTCTTGCCAAAAAAAGTGTGGAGAAGGCAGTTTAGACACAGATTATCTGACTATTACCAATCACAGGTTAACCTTAATCGCTGTACAAGGTATAATCCGCCGATTTCCACTGTTTTGAGCCAGCTATGGAGCTAATTCGCGGCATTCACAATATCCGGGCACGCCACCATGGTTGCGTACTCACCATTGGCAACTTTGACGGCGTGCATCGCGGTCATCAAGCGTTGCTTACGCAGTTGAAACAAGAAGGGCAACGCCTTGGTTTGCCAGTGATGGTCATGATCTTTGAGCCGCAACCGTTGGAGTTATTTGCAGCGGACAAGGCGCCAGCACGCCTCACGCGTTTGCGTGACAAAGTTAAATATCTGGCGCAAGCCGGGGTAGATTACCTGTTGTGCGTCAAATTTGAGCCACGTTTTGCCGCTAACACCGCCCAGTCGTTCATCGCAGAATTGCTGGTGGAAAAGTTGGGCGTGAAGTTCCTGATGGTCGGGGATGATTTCCATTTCGGTGCTAACCGTCAGGGGGATTTCCCACTGTTGCAAAAAGCCGGAGAGGAATACAGCTTTGCGGTGATCAGCACACCGACCTTCCGTGAAGGTGACCAGCGCATCAGCAGCACAGCTATCCGTAATGCGCTGCGAGATGATGATTTGGCTCTAGCGGAATCTCTGCTCGGCCATCCGTATGGAATTTCAGGTCGAGTAGTCCATGGCGATGAACTGGGGCGCACTATCGGTTTCCCGACGGCCAACCTGCCATTGAAGCGTTTGGTGGCACCAGTGAAAGGTGTTTATGCGGTCGATGTCTATGGTTTAGGGCCACAACCGTTGCCTGGGGTTGCCAATATCGGCACCCGCCCGACCGTAGCCGGTGTACGTCAGCAACTGGAAGTGCATTTGCTGGACGTCACAATGGATTTATATGGGCGCCATATCGACGTGGTGCTCCGCGCAAAATTGCGCAATGAACAGCGTTTTGCTTCGCTCGATGCGCTGAAGCAGCAAATCGCCAATGATGTGGTGACTGCCCGAAAGTTCTTCGGGCTACAGACACCGGTTTAATCTCACAAACCGAAACGAGATCGAGAATCTAATGAGTGACTACAAGAATACCCTGAACTTGCCGGAAACAGGGTTCCCGATGCGCGGCGATCTCGCCAAGCGTGAACCTGGCATGCTGCAACGTTGGTATGAACAGGATCTGTACGGGATTATTCGTACTGCCAAAAAGGGCAAAAAATCCTTCATTCTGCACGACGGCCCTCCGTATGCGAATGGCAGCATTCACATTGGTCACTCAGTTAACAAGATCCTCAAAGACATTATTATCAAGTCGAAAGGGATGGCTGGCTTCGACTCGCCTTATATACCAGGTTGGGACTGCCACGGCTTGCCGATCGAACTGAAAGTCGAGCAACTGTATGGCAAACCGGGCGAGAAACTGACCCCGGCGGAGTTCCGTCAAAAATGCCGCGAATACGCTGCCGAGCAGGTTGAAGGTCAGAAAGCTGATTTCATCCGTCTGGGTGTGTTGGGCGATTGGGATCATCCGTACCTGACGATGGACTTCAAAACTGAAGCCAACATTATTCGCGCGCTGGGTAAAATCATCAGCAACGGCCACCTGTTGAAAGGGGCTAAGCCGGTGCACTGGTGTACCGATTGTGGTTCTTCGCTGGCAGAAGCGGAAGTGGAGTATTACGACAAAACTTCCCCGTCTATCGATGTTACGTTCCACGCCGTTGATCCGGCGGCAGTGCTCGCCAAGTTTGGTGTGAGCAGTGTCGATGGCCCGGTTTCACTGGTCATCTGGACCACTACGCCGTGGACATTGCCTGCTAACCGCGCGATCTCTCTCAATGCCGACGTTGCCTATCAACTGGTGCAGGTGGAAGGTCAGTGCCTGATCTTGGCTGCCGAGTTAGTTGAAAGCGTAATGAAACGCGCGGGTATCACCTCTTGGATAGTACTGGACGATTGTAAAGGTAGCGACCTAGAGTTGTTGCGCTTCCAGCATCCGTTTATGGGCTTCGACGTGCCAGCAATCTTGGGCGAACACGTGACGTTGGACGCGGGTACTGGTGCAGTACATACCGCAGGTGGTCATGGTCCAGACGACTTCGTGATCAGCCAGAAATACGGTTTGGAAATTGCCAACCCGGTTGGCCCGAACGGTTGTTATCTGCCGGGTACTTACCCGACGTTGGACGGCAAGTTCGTGTTTAAAGCCAATGATCTGATCGTTGAGTTACTGCGTGAAAAAGGCGCATTGCTGCATGTCGAGAAGCTGGTACACAGCTATCCATGTTGCTGGCGTCACAAAACGCCGATCATCTTCCGGGCGACGCCACAGTGGTTCATCAGCATGGATCAGAAAGGCTTGCGTAAGCAGTCTTTGGAAGAGATCAAAGGCGTGCAGTGGATACCGGATTGGGGTCAGGCACGTATCGAAATGATGGTGGCCAACCGTCCAGACTGGTGTATCTCGCGTCAGCGTACTTGGGGCGTGCCAATGTCTCTGTTCGTACATAAAGACACGGAACAACTGCATCCACGCAGCGTTGAGCTGATGGAAGAAGTGGCGAAACGCGTTGAACAAGACGGTATTCAAGCTTGGTGGGATCTGGACGCTGCCGACATCCTCGGTGCAGAAGCAGCCGACTATGTGAAAGTGCCTGATACCTTAGACGTTTGGTTCGATTCTGGCTCTACCCATGCTTCCGTTGTGGATGTTCGTCCAGAGTTTAACGGCCACGGCGCTGACATGTACTTGGAAGGTTCTGACCAACACCGCGGTTGGTTTATGTCATCGTTGATGATCTCCACCGCGATGAAAGGCAAAGCGCCATATAAAGAAGTACTGACCCATGGCTTCACCGTTGATGGTCAGGGACGCAAAATGTCCAAATCCATCGGTAACACCATCAGTCCACAAGATGTGATGAACAAACTGGGTGGTGACATCCTGCGCCTGTGGGTGGCTTCTACTGACTACACCAGTGAGATCGCGGTTTCTGATGAGATCCTGAAACGCTCTGCAGATTCTTATCGCCGTATCCGTAACACCGCGCGCTTCCTGCTGGCAAACCTGAACGGGTTCGAGCCAAGCACCGACTGCGTTGCAGCGGATGAAATGGTGGTGGTAGATCGTTGGGCGGTAGGTCGTGCGTTGGCTGCGCAAAAAGATATCGAGCAGGCTTACGCCAACTATGATTTCCACGAGGTTGTGCAGCGTCTGATGCAGTTCTGTTCGGTCGAGATGGGTTCCTTCTATTTGGACATCATCAAAGATCGCCAGTACACCGCCAAAGCGGACAGCGTCGCACGCCGTAGCTGCCAGACTGCGTTGTTCCACATCGCAGAAGCATTGGTGCGTTGGATGGCGCCGATCATGTCCTTCACTGCTGATGAGATCTGGGGCTTTATGCCAGGCAAACGACCTCAGTTTGTATTCACCGAAGAGTGGTATGACGGTTTGTTCGGCTTGGCCGCAGGCGAAAGCATGAACGATGCCTACTGGGACGAACTGCTGATCGTGCGTGGTGAAGTGAACAAGGTGCTGGAACAGGCTCGTGCTGACAAACGTATCGGTGGTTCATTGGAAGCAGCGGTAACGCTGTATGCTGATAACGAACTGGCCGCACGCTTGAACTGTTTACAAGACGAGCTGCGTTTTGTCTTGTTGACCTCTGGCGCTCGTGTCGCTCCGTTGGCGGATGCACCAGCTGATGCTCAGCAAAGCGAATTGTTGAAAGGGCTGAAAATTGCCTTTAGCACCGCTGAAGGTGAGAAGTGCCCGCGTTGCTGGCATTACACCACCGATATCGGCAAAGTGGCGGAGCACGCAGACATTTGCGGTCGCTGCGTTACCAACGTCGCCGGTGACGGTGAAAAACGTAATTATGCTTGATGGATAATACCTAATGAGTAAGCCTCTCTGTTCGACAGGATTACGCTGGCTGTGGCTGGTGCTGGTAGTGCTGGTGTTGGATTTTGCCAGCAAACAGTGGATCTTGAGCAACTTTGTGCTGGGCCAGTCCCAGCCGTTGATCCCATCATTTAATCTATACTATGCACGTAACTACGGTGCGGCCTTTAGCTTCTTGGCCGATAACGGTGGTTGGCAGCGCTGGTTCTTTGCCGGTATTGCTGTGGTTATCGTCGTGGTCTTACTGGTAATGATGTACAAAAGTACGGCGCAGCAGAAGCTGAACAATATCGCCTATGCTTTTATCATCGGTGGTGCATTGGGCAACTTGTTCGATCGCCTGTGGCACGGCTTTGTGGTCGATTTCCTCGACTTCTATGTCGGCAACTGGCATTACCCAACGTTCAACCTAGCAGACAGTTTCATCTGCGTCGGAGCGGCAATGATTGTGCTGGAAGGTTTTTTACCCGACAGCAAACGTGCCGTTAGCAAGGGTGAATGACATGACGGCTCAGGTTAACAGTAACAGCGCGGTGCTGGTGCATTTTACGCTGAAACTGGCAGATGGTTCGACCGCCGAATCCACTCGTGGTAATGGCAAACCAGCTCTGTTTCGTTTGGGGGATGGCAGTTTGTCAGCCCCTTTGGAACAACAGTTAATGGGTCTGTGTGCGGGCGATAAATGTGCCTTCACTTTGCCGCCAGAAGATGCTTTTGGTGCGGAAAATCCGGATCTGATCCAGTATTTTTCCCACCGTGATTTTGCCGAAACTGGTGTGCCAGAGGTGGGGACCATCATGCTGTTCACCGCCATCGACGGCAGTGAAATGCCGGGCGTAGTGCGTGCGGTAGCAGAGGATTCGATCACCGTAGATTTTAATCATCCGTTGGCGGGACATTCAGTGAGCTTCGATATCGAAGTGCTGGAGGTTGATCCGCCGCAGGAGGAAACGCATGCAAATATTGTTGGCTAACCCACGTGGTTTCTGCGCCGGGGTCGATCGTGCTATCAGCATCGTTGAACGAGCGCTAGAAATTTACGGTGCGCCAATCTATGTTCGCCATGAAGTGGTGCATAACCGCTACGTGGTGGACAGCTTGCGTGAGCGCGGTGCGGTGTTTATCGAAGAGATTTCGGAAGTGCCAGATGGCTCAATCCTGATCTTCTCGGCACATGGCGTTTCCCAGGCGGTACGTGCCGAAGCTAAAGCGCGCGATCTGACCATGTTGTTTGACGCCACCTGTCCGCTAGTGACCAAAGTGCATATGGAAGTTGCCCGCGCCAGCCGTAAAGGCACTGAAGCGATTTTGATCGGTCACGCTGGGCACCCGGAAGTGGAAGGCACTATGGGGCAGTACAGCAACCCGCAAGGCGGCATGTATTTGGTTGAATCGCCGGACGACGTGTGGAAGCTGCAGGTGAAAAATGAAAATAACCTGTGCTTTATGACCCAGACGACACTGTCGGTGGATGATACCTCGGACGTGATCGACGCACTACGCCAGCGCTTCCCGAAAATTATTGGGCCGCGTAAAGACGATATTTGCTACGCCACCACCAATCGTCAAGAAGCGGTGCGTAATCTGGCCAGTGATGCGGATGTGGTGCTGGTGGTCGGTTCGAAGAACTCCTCCAACTCTAACCGCTTGGCAGAATTGGCGCAGCGAGTGGGCAAACCGGCTTACCTGATCGACTCTGCAACGGATATTCAGGAACAATGGCTGAAAGAGGCCAAGAATATTGGTGTTACAGCGGGAGCTTCCGCGCCAGATATTTTGGTGCAAGAAGTGATTAGTCGCCTGAAAGCGCTGGGTGGCAAAGATGTTCACGAAATCAGTGGTCGCGAAGAAAATATCGTATTCGAAGTACCGAAAGAACTGCGGGTTGATGTAAAGCAGGTCGACTGATGAATAAAATGTGGGAGCTTCGGCTCCCTTGTTATTTATGCTAATTAACATATGAAAGAATTTTCTACTCTAGGTTCCTGCGTGCACGTTTTTGGCTGCCAACCCTTCTAATTCCTGGTTTTTCCCTATCGTAAATTGCATGATTATGTACAATCATGCGCATGTGTAATTGTTAATCAATTGATAGTGATACTGATAACAAAACGGGGATAACATAAATTTCTAATCTGACTTTCAATCCCCTGAAGGGGCAGTTACCCTGAATTCATAGCCTAATGGCATAGGCGCTAAATCAAAAAGAGAGAAAAGGTATGACTGATTCACAAATCCGCATGGCAATTGTGGGTGCGGGTGGCCGCATGGGGCGTCAATTGATCCAGGCGGTACAGCAGGCATCTGGCGTGGTGCTGGGGGCAGCACTGGAACGACCTGGCTCGAGTTTGATCGGTGCCGATGCGGGTGAACTGGCTGGCATCGGAGCGGTGGGTGTGACCGTTCGCGATAATCTGGATCAGGTTGCTGATGATTTTGATGTGTTGATTGATTTTACTCGCCCAGAAGGCACTTTGGCGCATTTGCAATTTTGTGTGGCACACCGTAAAGCGATGGTGATCGGCACCACGGGTTTTGATGACGCAGGTAAAGCGGCAATCAAGCAGGCGACTCAGCAGATTGGTATCGTGTTTGCCGCTAACTTTAGCGTCGGTGTCAACGTGGTGCTGAAACTGCTGGAAAAGGCCGCCAAAGTGATGGGCGATTATACCGATATTGAGATTGTTGAGGCACATCATCGCCATAAAGTGGATGCGCCATCAGGTACTGCTCTGGCTATGGGCGAGGCGATTGCTGATGCGTTAGGGCGCGATCTGAAAGAATGCGCAGTCTATGCACGTGAAGGTTATACCGGTGAGCGTGACCCTAAGAGCATTGGTTTTGCCACTATCCGTGCGGGTGACATTGTAGGCGAGCATACCGCGATGTTTGCTGATATCGGTGAACGTGTGGAAATCACTCATAAAGCCTCTAGCCGTATGACTTTTGCTAATGGTGCGGTTCGTGCCGCATCTTGGATCAATAAGCATGATAAAGGCTTGTTTGATATGCGTGATGTGCTGGGTTTAGATCAATTGTAATGTTTTACATACCCTCGTGATGTGGGAACATTAATCATAGTGCTATGATAATAGGGCAATATTTTTATTGTCCTTTTTTTTAACCATAAAAATGAAAGCTTGGTGGTATGTTTTTATCATAATTGCTGTTTTATGGTGTTATCTTCGGTTTTTGTCGGTTTTTTCTTTCTTGCCTTCAGTGGGGAACCGTTTTGGGCGGAGTTTTACCTCTGTTTATGGTCATTAAGTTCCGCAACCGTTTTACCAACCTCAGTTTCTATCTGTTTTTGTGACTGTGAAGTCCATTTCTCCGTGAGAAGTGCAAAAATAACAGAAAAAATGACGCTTTGAGTAGACAAGGCAGACCAGCATCATTAAAATGCGCCCAATTTGCCAAAAATTGGCCTCGCGGGCGGTTTTTGCATTGATTTAGATCGTGAATTCTGAATTAATATGCAAATATTGTGATTGATTATTCCTGGAGGGTGTTTTGATTAAGTCAGCGCTATTGGTTCTGGAAGACGGAACCCAATTCCACGGTCGGGCCATTGGGGCAACGGGAACGGCAGTGGGGGAAGTGGTCTTCAATACGTCGATGACCGGTTATCAAGAAATCCTCACTGATCCTTCCTACTCCCGCCAGATCGTTACTCTTACTTATCCTCATATCGGCAATGTCGGCACCAATGCTTCCGACGCAGAATCCTCCGCAGTACACGCCCAAGGCCTTGTCATTCGCGACCTCCCACTGATTGCCAGCAACTACCGTAGTGAAGAAGACCTCTCAAGCTACTTGAAGCGCAATAACATCGTGGCGATTGCTGATATCGATACCCGTAAACTGACGCGTCTGCTGCGTGAGAAAGGGGCGCAGAACGGCTGCATCATTGCCGGTGACTCACCGGATGCCGCGTTGGCGTTGCAGAAAGCTCAAGCTTTCCCTGGCCTGAAAGGCATGGATCTGGCGAAAGAAGTCACCACATCAGAGCCTTATAGCTGGCAGCAAGGGAGTTGGCGGCTTGAAGGCGAACTGCCTGAGGCTAAAGCTGCCGAAGAGCTGCCATTCCACGTGGTGGCTTACGATTACGGCGTGAAGCGCAATATCCTGCGGATGCTGGTGGACAGAGGCTGCCGTTTGACGGTGGTGCCTGCACAAACCCCGGCAGACGAAGTGCTGAAAATGAATCCAGACGGTATCTTCCTCTCCAACGGTCCCGGTGACCCGGAACCATGCGACTACGCTATCGCCGCCATTAAACAGTTCCTGACCACCGATATTCCGGTGTTTGGCATCTGTCTGGGGCATCAATTATTGGCACTGGCGAGTGGCGCTCAGACCATGAAGATGAAGCTCGGTCACCATGGCGGTAACCATCCGGTGAAAGATCTGGATAACAACTGCGTGATGATTACCGCGCAGAACCACGGATTTGCTGTGGATGAGAACAACCTGCCGGCCACCCTGCGTGTGACGCACAAATCGCTGTTCGACCACACGGTGCAGGGGATTCATCGCACCGATAAAGCGGCGTTCAGCTTCCAAGGGCACCCGGAAGCTAGCCCTGGTCCACACGATGCCGCGCCGCTGTTCGATCACTTTATCGAACTGATTAAGACTTACCGTTCCAACGCCACTCTTACCGGCAAATAAGTCAGGAGCAATAACAAAATGCCAAAACGTACAGACATAAAAAGCATCCTGATCCTCGGCGCTGGCCCGATTGTTATCGGCCAAGCATGTGAATTCGACTACTCCGGTGCGCAGGCGTGTAAGGCGCTGCGTGAAGAGGGTTACCGCGTCATTCTGGTGAACTCTAACCCGGCTACCATCATGACTGACCCGGAAATGGCTGATGCGACCTACATCGAGCCGATCCACTGGGAAGTGGTACGCAAAATCATTGAGAAAGAGCGCCCAGACGCGGTATTGCCAACCATGGGCGGTCAAACAGCGCTGAACTGTGCGCTGGAACTGGAACGTCAAGGCGTGTTGGCCGAGTTCGGTGTCACCATGATTGGTGCCACTGCCGATGCTATCGACAAAGCCGAAGACCGTCGTCGTTTCGATATCGCGATGAAAAAAATCGGCTTGGACACGGCGCGTTCCGGCATTGCACACAATATGGAAGAAGCGTTGGCGGTTGCCGCTGACGTCGGTTTCCCGTGCATCATTCGTCCATCGTTCACCATGGGCGGCACCGGTGGCGGTATCGCTTACAACCGCGAAGAGTTCGAAGAAATTTGCGAACGTGGTCTGGATCTGTCGCCAACCAAAGAGTTGCTGATTGACGAATCGCTGATCGGTTGGAAAGAGTACGAGATGGAAGTGGTGCGTGATAAAAACGACAACTGCATCATCGTCTGCTCGATCGAAAACTTCGATGCGATGGGCATCCACACGGGTGACTCCATCACCGTGGCACCAGCCCAGACGCTGACCGACAAAGAATATCAAATCATGCGTAACGCCTCGATGGCGGTACTGCGTGAGATCGGTGTTGAAACCGGTGGCTCTAACGTCCAGTTCTCGGTAAACCCGAAAACCGGCCGCTTGATCGTGATCGAAATGAACCCGCGCGTATCACGCTCTTCAGCGTTGGCATCAAAAGCGACCGGTTTCCCGATTGCCAAAATCGCCGCCAAACTGGCGGTGGGTTATACCCTCGACGAACTGATGAACGACATCACAGGTGGTCGTACTCCGGCTTCCTTCGAACCCTCTATCGACTATGTTGTGACTAAAATTCCTCGCTTCAACTTCGAGAAATTCGTCGGTGCTAACGACCGTCTGACTACGCAGATGAAATCTGTCGGTGAAGTGATGGCGATTGGCCGCACGCAGCAAGAATCCTTGCAAAAAGCGTTGCGCGGTCTGGAAGTGGGCGCAACGGGCTTTGACCCGAAAGTCAGTCTGGACGATCCTGAAGCGCTGACTAAAATCCGCCGTGAGCTGAAAGATGCCGGTTCCGACCGTATCTGGTACATCGCTGATGCGTTCCGTGCGGGCCTGTCAGTGGATGGTGTATTCAACCTGACTAACGTCGACCGCTGGTTCTTGGTGCAAATCGAAGAGTTGGTGCGCTTGGAAGAGCAGGTTGAGGCCAAAGGCATCAACGGGTTGAGCGCTGAGTTCCTGCGCACGTTGAAACGCAAAGGCTTTGCCGATGCGCGTCTGGCGAAACTGGCAGGTGTGAAAGAAGGCGAAATCCGCAAACTGCGCCACAGCTACGGTCTGCACCCGGTTTACAAACGTGTGGATACCTGCGCGGCGGAATTTTCTACCGATACCGCTTACATGTACTCCACTTATGAAGAAGAGTGCGAGTCCAACCCGACCAACGACCGTCCGAAAGTGATGGTGTTGGGCGGTGGCCCGAACCGTATCGGTCAAGGGATTGAGTTTGACTACTGCTGCGTCCACGCTTCACTGGCGCTGCGTGAAGACGGTTACGAAACCATCATGGTCAACTGTAACCCAGAAACGGTTTCTACCGATTACGACACCTCTGATCGCCTGTACTTCGAGCCGGTGACGCTGGAAGACGTGCTGGAAATCGTGCGTATCGAAAAACCAAAAGGCGTGATTGTGCAATACGGCGGTCAGACTCCGCTGAAATTGGCGCGTGAACTGGAAGCCGCTGGTGTACCGATTATTGGCACCAGCCCAGACGCTATCGACCGCGCCGAAGACCGTGAGCGTTTCCAACAGGCGGTTCACCGTCTTGGTTTGAAGCAACCGGCTAACGCCACTGTTGCCACCATTGAACAAGCGGTAGAGAAAGCAGCAGGCATCGGTTATCCGCTGGTGGTGCGCCCTTCCTACGTTCTGGGTGGCCGCGCGATGGAAATCGTCTACGACGAAATTGACCTGCGTCGTTACTTCCAGAACGCGGTCAGCGTTTCAAACGATGCGCCAGTGCTGTTGGATCGCTTCCTCGATGATGCGGTTGAAGTGGACGTGGATGCTATCTGCGATGGCGAACGTGTGCTGATTGGCGGCATCATGGAACACATCGAACAAGCGGGTGTGCACTCCGGTGACTCGGCCTGTTCACTGCCAGCCTACACGTTGAGCAAAGAAATTCAGGATGTGATGCGTCAACAGGTTGAGAAACTGGCGTTCGAATTGCAGGTGCGCGGTCTAATGAACGTGCAGTTTGCGGTGAAGAACAACGAAGTTTACCTGATTGAAGTCAACCCACGCGCGGCACGTACCGTCCCGTTTGTTTCCAAAGCGACCGGAGTCCCTCTGGCGAAAGTGGCGGCACGCGTGATGGCAGGTAAATCACTGACTGAGCAGGGCGTGACGGAAGAAATCATTCCGCCGTATTACTCGGTGAAAGAAGTGGTGTTGCCGTTCAACAAGTTCCCAGGCGTTGACCCGATTTTAGGGCCAGAAATGCGCTCGACTGGGGAAGTGATGGGCGTGGGTCGTACCTTCGCGGAAGCCTTCTCCAAAGCGATGCTGGGCAGCAACTCCGGCATGAAGAAACAAGGCCGTGCGCTGCTGTCGGTGCGTGAAGGTGATAAAGCTCGCGTAGTGGATTTGGCGGCTAGCCTGCTGAAACAGGGCTTCGAACTGGATGCGACCCACGGTACGGCAGTGGTGCTGGGCGAAGCGGGTATCAACCCACGCTTGGTCAACAAGGTGCATGAAGGTCGTCCGCACATTCAAGACCGTATCAAGAATGGCGAATACACCTACATCGTGAACACTACGGCGGGTCGTCAGGCGATTGAAGACTCCAAGTTGATTCGCCGTAGCGCGCTGCAATACAAAGTGCACTACGACACCACGCTGAACGGTGGTTTTGCTACCGCGATGGCGTTGAAAGCTGACCCTACTGAACAAGTGACCTCGGTGCAGGAAATGCACGCGCGTATCGTGAAGTAAACTGTCAAAAACCGCCTCGTGCTTGCCCGAGGCGGTTTCTATTCATCTGAACATCTCCATGAAGTCCATATCATTTTCTTCAAACCGTATGAGCAACTGTTGTTTCAGTGCTTTTAAGGACGTTAATTCGGCACACATTCTTTCTTCATCATGGTGTGAGCGGCGCAATTCTTTGGCGTGATCTGAAAATTTTCGCTCCATTGCTTTGGGGGAGTCACTGCCGAGTTTTTCCCATAACATGCTGATGAAAGGATCACCTTGATAGACTAATTGCTGATATTCCCATTTCAGTCTGGTAATTTGTTCCGCCAGCAAGGGATTGATAGTGGAAAGCTCTTTTTCTTCAAAACCCCCATCGGGATCGACATGTTGTTGATATAACGTGAAAATGGTCCATATATCGTGATTTTTTTTAGCTTGTGCCAGTTGTATCATCAAATGGTGTTTTTCTTGTTTGATGGCTTCGTCGGTTTCACGGTCTGGATGGAACAGCATCGCTAAGCGTTTGTACATACGATTGGCGGCTGAAGTACCGAACAGAGCACTTATTTTTTGCTGTTGTTCCTGTTTTCCGTCTTCATATTCTTCCTCATCAAAGAAAGAGAAGTCTTGCTCATCTTCTTCACTTTCTGGGTGATCGAAATCGTTGACTGCTTGTTCTTGTTTTGCTCTAGTCTTGAATTTGTCAGGATTAAGTATCATATCAGCCAGTTCTTCATCACTGAGTGTTTCCACAAAGGCGAATTGATCGACTAATATTTCACGCACCATAGCCAGATCTTCTGCTTGCGGATTGTGTCCCTCAATATGAGGAGCTGCATCGTTAAGTTTTTGTCGTAGAGATTGGGTATCTAAATGTTCAGCAAATGGATAGTCTTCTATATATATGATTTCGCCCATAATCCATTGGATAAGTTCATGGCGTTGATAGGCTGCCAACGTTTTTTTACTGATAAAAGAAAGCAACCGTTCCGTCTTTTGGTAGACGGTATCGATATAGTTTTTTTCTAGCGGTAAGAGCTCTTGCTGAAATCGATTGAGCAACTCGGTTTGTTGTTGCTTAAGGTTGTCGATGCGCTGTTGTTGTTTTTTGATTGCTTGGCAATGGGCATTAAATTGCTGACGTGGATTTTTAGGTTGTTGCTTTTTTACTGTACTTTTCTTTAGTGATTGTTTCCTGCTCACTTGAGAGTCCTTACGTTGAATATTTGTTGTTGAAAATGATAAACCAATCCCATCGGATTTCCTTCAGTCAATTTGTTGCCTCGCGTTAAAAATTTCCGCTATCAATTCATCAGTAAACTGTCACTCTGTGTCATTGGTATATGCTTGAGTTATGGCAAGAAACAGCGAGACACCTATGATTTTGATAATTTATGCGCACCCTTATCCCCGGCATTCTCATGCCAATCAACGGCTACTCCAGGCGGTAAAAGATATTCCCGAAGTGGAAATCCGTTCTCTATATGAGCTGTATCCAGATTTCAATATCGACATCAATGCCGAACAACAGGCGTTAGAGCGTGCCGATCTGGTGGTATTGCAGCATCCGATGCAGTGGTACAGCTGCCCGCCGTTGCTGAAACTGTGGATCGATAAGGTGCTGGAACACGGCTGGGCCTATGGTCATGAAGGTAATGCATTAGTCGGTAAGGATCTCCTATGGGCGGTGACCAGCGGTGGTGATGAGCATCATTTCGAACTGGGGGATTTTCCTAACTTCGCCGTGCTCGGGCAACCGTTACAGGCAACGGCGCTTTATTGCGGCATGCACTGGCAACCCTATTTTGCGGTGCATAATACGTTTACCTGTAACCAACCGGCATTGATTGCTGCTGGCGAAGCTTATCGCCAACGATTGATGCAGTATGTGATGGATTACAGCGATCGCGAAGTAGAACAAGGAGCTGAGCATGGATAACCATAACCTGATGATTGAAGGGCTGGTTTATTTGGGATCGGCGGCGCTGTTTGTCCCTATTGCGGTGCGATTCGGTTTGGGATCGGTACTCGGTTATCTGATCGCCGGTTGTATCATTGGCCCTTGGGGGCTGAAGTTAGTTTCTGATGCGGAGTCGATCCTCACCTTTGCTGAAATCGGTGTGGTGTTGATGTTGTTTATCATTGGCCTAGAGCTAGATCCCAAGCGGTTGTGGACTCTGCGCGCCTCGGTATTTGGCGGCGGTAGCTTGCAGATGGTCGGTGCGGGGCTGTTGCTCAGTGCTTTTTGTTATTTCCTCGGTTTGCCATGGCAAGTCGCGGCCCTGATTGGTTTGACGTTGGCGCTGTCTTCTACCGCTATTGCTATGCAGGCAATGAATGAACGTAACCTGATGCCATCGCCGATAGGTCGTAGTTCGTTTGCTGTGTTGTTGTTCCAAGATATTGCGGCCATCCCGTTGGTGGCGATGATCCCGTTGTTAGCCAGCAGTAGCGCGACGACGACGATGGGAGCCTTTGCACTTTCTGCCGGTAAAGTGGTCGGCGTGCTGGTGATGGTGATACTGCTTGGGCGTTACGTAACCCGCCCATTGCTGCATTTTGTTGCGCGATCCGGTATGCGTGAAGTGTTCAGCGCCGTGGCGTTGTTTCTGGTATTCGGCTTCGGCATCTTGCTGGAAATGGCCGGGTTATCGATGGCGATGGGGGCATTTCTGGCTGGAGTACTGTTAGCCAGTTCTGAGTATCGCCATGCGTTGGAAAGTGATATTCAGCCGTTCAAAGGATTACTGCTCGGCCTGTTCTTCATCGGTGTTGGCATGTCGATCGACTTCGGCACCTTATTCCATCAACCGTTATTGATCGCCACTTTGCTGCTGGGCTTTATGTTGCTGAAAGCCGCATTGCTGTGGCTGATTGGTCCGTGGCTCGGTGTTCCCAAAGCCCAACGTGGGTTGTTTGCCATTTTGCTGGGGCAAGGTAGTGAGTTTGCCTTCGTTATCTTTGGCGCAGCGCAGATGTCTGGTGTCTTGCCGCAGGATTGGGCGAAGGCGCTGACGTTAGCAGTCGCATTGTCGATGGCGGTGACGCCACTATTGTTGGTGCTCGCTGCGCGACTGGAAAAAAATGCGCCGAAAGATGAGCGCCCAGCGGATGAAATAGACGGTGAAAATGCCAGTGTTATCATCGCTGGTTTTGGACGCTTTGGGCAGATCGCCGGTCGTATGTTATTAGCTAACGGCGTGCAAACCGTGGTGTTGGATCACGATCCAGACCATATCGAAACACTACGTAAGTTCGACGCGAAAGTATTTTATGGTGACGCTACCCGCGCCGATTTACTGGAGGCTGCTGGAGCCGAACATGCCAAGGTGTTGATCAACGCGATTGATGATGTGGAGGCCAATCTGCAACTGACCGCGTTGGCAAAACGTCATTTCCCACATTTGAAAGTGGTGGCGCGAGCGCGCGATGTGGATCACTGGTATCAACTGCGGCAAATGGGCGTGAAACATCCCGAGCGTGAAACTTTCGAAAGCTCACTGCGTATCGGGCGCGAAACGTTAGAGTTGCTGGGGTTGGATGCTTACGAGGCGCGTGAGAAAGCCGATACTTTCCGCCGTTATAACCTGAAAATGCTGGAAGATACGCTGGAAAACTATCAAGACACCGAGTTCCGCATTGCCAGCTTGCAACGGGCGAAAGAGATGCTCAGTGCGGCGATCGAGCAGGATCAGTCCCGCTTGGCGCGAGTACAGCAAACCGGTTGGCGTGGCAGTATTGATGGTAAATCACCGGAAGAAGAGGTGGTTGAGGCAAAGGGATAAGTTGACTTCTTACCGGGCGCAACGCACTGCGCCCGGTAGTTTTGCATTAACTTAGCGCGACTTTGATTCCTAACGCGATCAACATTCCACCAAGCAATTTGTCGACGATTTTCTGCGTTTTCTCCAGCCCACGACGCACTGGTGCGCTTTGGATCAGGAATACCAGAATCGGCCACCAAATCACCGAAAGCCCCAAAATGATCCCCGCGTACCACAGTTTCTCACCGATACCGGAGTCTATCTGCAACACCTGAGTAAACACCGCCAAGAAAAATAGCGTCGCTTTTGGGTTCAGCAGATTGCACAGATAGCCCTGCATAAAGGCATTTTTCAGGCTGACCTGCTGTTGTGGCAGGTTGCTGATGTTCATTTTGCTGCTGGCATGTGAACGCAGCGCCTGAATACCGATCCAGATTAGGTACACCGCCCCAGCATATTTCAGTACGTTGAACAGCCACGGTGTAGTGGTGATGACTACCGCCAAACCCGCCACGCAATAGGACATATGAGTGGCGACACCACAAATCACGCCAAGCGCCGTCATCATCGCTGCCAGTCGCGGATAGCGAGCCGCATTTTTAATCACCATGAAAAAATCGGGTCCGGGGGAAAGCATTCCTAGCGTGGCGATACCAGCAACAAACAGTGATGTTTCAAGCATGAGGGGTTCTCAGGTAAAAGAGATGAATTGGTCAATAATAACGCGCCTTATTCTGACGCGCATCATACAAATTTAAGCAGGTTTAGCCCTATGATGGTTGATTGCACAAGGAAAATACAAGAGCCTTATGAATCAGACAACAACACAGGAAAAATCGGAGCCGCATCGACAGCAACGCGAAATTACCCGCCTCTGTATTCAATGCGCTTTGATGCTATTGCAGCACGGTGCGGAAAGTATGGTGGTAGAACAACTCTCGACCCGTCTGGGATTGGCGCTAGGGATGGATAGCGTAGAAAGCTCGATCTCCGCCAACGCAGTGGTGCTGACCACCATTAGCAATGATGCGTGCCTAACAACTACGCGCAAGAACGTTGATCGCGGTATTAATATGCAAGTGGTGACCGAGGTGCAGCATATTGTCATTTTGGCTGAACACCATTTGGCTGATGTTCATGATGTAGCTCGTCGCTTTGACAAAATCCGACCTTATCGTTATCCGCGTTGGTTGGTGGTGCTGATGGTGGCACTGTCTTGCGGTTGTTTCAGCGTGCTAAATGGTGGCGACCATTTAGCATTCACGGTCACTTTTGTCGCCAGTGGCTTGGCGATGTTTGTGCGTCAAATGCTCACCGCACGGCACATGAATCCGTTGGTTAACTTCTGTATCACGGCGTTTGTCGCGACCACGGTTTCAGGGTTGATGCTCCGGTTACCGGTATTTCATCAAACCTCCAGTGTGGCGATGGCGGCCAGCGTGTTACTGCTGGTGCCGGGGTTTCCACTGATTAACGCGGTGGCCGATATGTTCAAAGGCCACGTCAATACTGGCTTGGCGCGTTGGGCGATGGCGAGCTTGCTGACATTGGCAACCTGCCTTGGTGTGGTGATGGCCATGGCAGTGTGGGATTTGCGGGGGTGGTCATGAGTCTGATATGGGCACTTTTGCAAGATATGTTGTTGGCGGCAGTTCCGGCGCTGGGCTTCGCGATGGTGTTTAATGTGCCGGTACGGGCACTGCGCTATTGTGCATTACTCGGTGCGGTGGGGCATGGTTCCCGCATGTTGATGATGTATGCAGGTTTTAATATCGAATGGGCCTCGTTCTTGGCGGCGATCTTGGTGGGTATTATTGGTATCAATTGGTCGCGCTGGTTATTGGCGCATCCGAAAGTGTTTACCGTCGCGGCAGTGATCCCGATGTTCCCCGGTATTTCAGCCTATACCGCGATGATCACGGTGGTGGAAATTTCTCATTTAGGGTATAGCGAAGCATTAATGGCGGTGATGGTCACCAACTTCCTCAAAGCCTGCTTTATCGTTGCTGCTTTGTCGATCGGCTTGTCTTTACCGGGATTGTGGTTATACCGCAAACGCCCGAGTGTCTAACGGGTATAAGTAAGACTGATAGGAGCTATCTTAGTTATTAATATAGCTCCATTAGCCTATCGACGATCTGAAGGGCTTTCCGTATAGTGTGTGCAATTTTTCAGCCTCTACAGGGTTAAACAATGATTATCAGCCTGATCGCTGCCTTGGCGGCAGATCGCGTTATTGGTATGGAAAACGCCATGCCGTGGCACTTACCCGCAGATTTGGCGTGGTTCAAACGTAATACGCTAAACAAACCCGTCATTATGGGACGTAAGACTTTCGAGTCTATCGGCCGCCCGCTGCCGGGGCGCCATAATATCGTGCTGAGTAGCAAGCCAGGCAAAGAAAGTGGCGTTACTTGGGTGGGGTCGCTGGATGAAGCGTTAGCTGCTGCTGGTGATGTGCAAGAAGTGATGGTGATGGGCGGTGGGAATGTTTATACCCAGTTCCTGCCACGCGCTAAGCGCATGTATCTGACGCATATTGATACAGAAGTGGGCGGCGATGCTTATTTTCCAGACTATGAACCGGACGAGTGGGAAACCTCTTTCAGTGAATTCCACGATGCCGATGAACTGAACTCTCATGGTTATTGTTTTGAGATTCTAGAGCGTCATTAATCCGTTAAGGTCATATCTTTTTCAAAGGCGCAATTGATGCGCCTTTGGTTTTTCTACCCTCAAATTTTCCCCTTGTCGTATTTTTGTAACCTTTTCGTCACATTTCCTGATTAGTATGAAGCCCAACTTCGAGCGCCCCGGCTTCTCTGGTGCATTCTGACCGTGGCGACAGCTAAAAAAGGAACAGCAAATGAATAATATTGAGCAATTAGATACCGATCGTCTGGCCTCGCCTACCCGCCGTAAATTGCTGTTGGGCAGCGCGGGAGCTGTAGGGTTAGCAGGATTCCTCGGCGGTGGTATTTGGACAGTTTCTGGCGATGCATTAGCGGATGCCGTGCCGACCAGCAAACTGTTGGGTTTTAAAGGGATTGATGCGTCAACGGCTGACGAAGTGGTGATTGCACCCGGTTATCGTGCCGATGTGCTGATCTCTTGGGGCGATCCCTTGGTCGATGGTGCAGTGGCTTTCGATCCTAACGGCGGTAACAGCGCTACCGATCAAGAAAAGCAGTTTGGTGATAACAACGACGGTATGAGTTTTTTCCCGATTGACGACAATCATGGCGTGATGGCGATTAACAACGAATACGTCAACGAGAAAACCCTGTTTGCCCATGGCGGTGATAAGGCGCTGAACTTGGAGGATGTACGTAAATCTCAAGCGGCGCACGGGGTATCAATCGTGGCAGTGAAACGCATGGGCGACAGCCAGAAATGGCAGGTGGAACGCCCGTCACGTTACAACCGTCGTATTACAGCCAATACCGAAATGCAATTTAGCGGCCCGGCGGCGGGGCATCCGTTGCTGCAAACCGCTGCCGATCCTAGCGGTCGTAAAGTCTTAGGAACCTTCGGTAACTGTGCTAACGGCAAAACGCCTTGGGGCACCTATCTGACCTGCGAAGAAAACTTCGATACTTATTTCGGTACTCATCAGGCTGATTATAAAAATACGCCGGAACAAAAGCGCTATACGTTGAAAGCCAATGAACCTGAGCGTAACTGGCCGGATTTTGACGACCGTTTTGACATCATTAAAAACCCGAATGAATTTAATCGTCATGGTTGGATCGTTGAGATCGACCCGATGAATCCGACGTCAACACCGATCAAGCATACCGCTCTGGGGCGTTTCAAACATGAAAACGCCGCTGTTACGGTAGCGAAAGACGGTCGTTTGGTGGTGTATATGGGCGACGATGAACGCGGCGAGCATATCTATAAATATGTTTCCAAAGGCAAGGTCGATATCGCCAATCCGGCCAATAACCGTGGCTTGCTGGATGATGGCACGCTGTTCGTGGCGCAGTTTGATGGCGATGCTAATGGTACGCCGCTCAAAGGCACTGGACGTTGGATCGCATTAGAGTTTGGCAAGAACGGCCTGACGCCAGAAAACGGCTTCCGCGATGCGGCAGAAGTGTTGATCTTCGCCCGTAAAGCCGCGGCGCAAGTCGGGGCAACTAAAATGGATCGTCCAGAATGGATCGCGGTAAACCCGCATGATGGACGTGCTTACTGCACGTTGACTAATAACAGTAAGCGTGGTGAGGAAGGGATGCCGCTCAATGCTGCCAACCCAAGACCAAACAATGTCTATGGCCAGATTATCCGTTGGGATGAAGGTGGTGATGCTACGGCAGAAGCTTTCACTTGGGATATCTATGCGCTGTGCGGCAATCCGATTGCACACCCGGAAGGCGTCAACCGGGGGACGCCAAACATCACCGCAGAAAACACCTTCAACAGCCCAGACGGTTTAGGTTTCGATCAGGCAGGGCGTTTGTGGATACTGACCGACGGTAAGTACAGTAACAAAGGCGATTACGCAGGGCAGGGAAATAACCAGATGCTGGTGGGCGATCCAACCAGTGGAGAAATTCGTCGCTTTATGGTCGGGCCGAAGTCCTGTGAATTGACTGGCATTACCTTTACGCCAGACTATAAGACGATGTTTGTGAACGTGCAGCATCCGGGCGAAGATGGGGATTCACATTTCCCGAATAACAGCTCGCGTCCGCGCTCCTCAGTATTAATGATCACGCGCGAAGATGGCGGTGTGATCGGAGCCTAAAAGAAAAGGGCGGAATATCAGGTTCCGCCCTTTCGTCAAATCATCGCCTGTCTGTCCAGACCTTCTTTGCGGCTGGCAGGTTGATGGAAGAACTGTTTGTCTTCCCAGCGCAGCATGGTGAGATCTCCGCCCCAACAGCAACCCGTGTCCAGCCCGATAATGCCTTCCGGTGTGCCCCTGCCTTCCAATGATGCCCAATGGCCGAAGATAATCGAATAGCTTTCATCGACTAAGCGTGGCAGATCAAACCATGGTTTGAGTGGTGCGGGAGCGGTGCCTGGTGCATCTTTGCAGATCATGTCCAACTGACCGTTCGGGAAGCAATAACGCATCCGCGTCAGGGCGTTGGTGCTGAAACGTAGGCGTGCCAAACCACTCAGTTCAGGAGCCCAGTTGTTCGGCATATCACCGTACATGGCATCGAGGAACAGTGGGTAGCTGTCGCTACTCAGTACCGCTTCCACTTCGCGGGCGCACTGTTGGGCTGTTTCCAGATCCCACTGCGGTGTGATCCCGGCATGTGCCATCACCAGTTTTAACTCATCATCCACCTGTAGTACCGGTTGGCGGCGCAGCCAATTAATTAAATCGTCGGCGTCTACGGCTTCTAACAGTGGAGTGATGCGATCTTTGGGTTTATTGCGGCTGATGCCAGCGTACACTGCCAGCAGGTGCAAATCGTGATTGCCGAGTACCATACGTACTGCGGAACCCAGTGAACGGACGTAACGCAGCACTTCCAGTGAATCAGGACCACGCGCGACCAGATCGCCTGTCAGCCAAAGCTGATCTTGCTGTGGATCAAAAGCGGCTTGAGCTAATAACGCACGCAGCTCGGTGAGGCAACCATGAACATCGCCAATAAGGTATGTCGACATATTTAGTGAATCAGCGTAGGGATAGCTAAACGGAATACCGGAATGTCGGTACGGAATGGCTGGCCATGATGATCGACCATTTCATAATGTCCTTCCATGGTCCCCAACGGGGTTTCTAGGATCGCACCGCTGGTATATTGGAATTCATTACTCGGCAGAATCAACGGCTGTTCGCCGATCACCCCTTCTCCTTGAACTTCGGTCTGACGACCGTTGGAATTGGTAATCAGCCAATAACGGCCGAGTAGTTGCACGTTGAAACGCCCCAAATTACGAATAGTTACGGTATAGGCGAAGACAAAACGTTCTTCGTCAGGTTGTGATTGTGACTCTACATAGACACTTTGAACCTGAATACAGACACGGGGCGAATCAATCATGACCACTACTCCTTATTGCTGCGGTGCCAAGTTAGCTGAAAGCCAGTTTGCCAGCTTACAGTACTGCGCCACAGAAATGTTTTCTGCCCTGAGTGAAGGATCAACTCCTAATTCGGTCAACTGCTCAGGAGTAAATAGATCGCCCAGGCTGTTACGAATGGTTTTACGACGCTGGTTAAACGCCTGAGTGGTGACGCGACTTAACATGCGCACGTCGCCAACCGGATGAGGCAATACTGGGTGAGGTACCAGACGTACGACGGCTGAATCCACTTTTGGCGGTGGGGCGAAGGCCGTTGGCGGCACTTCCAGTACCGGGATGACATTGCAATAATATTGCGCCATCACGGTTAAACGTCCATAGGCTTTGCTATTTGGACCCGCAACCAGACGGTTAACCACTTCTTTCTGCAGCATGAAATGCATGTCGTGGATAGCTTGAGTATAGCTGAAAAGGTGGAACATCAGCGGCGTCGAGATGTTGTACGGCAGATTGCCGAACACGCGCAGTGGCTGGCCTGCCTGCTCGGACAGTTCGGTGAAATTCACTGTCATGGCATCTTGCTGGTGGATGGTCAGCTTGTCTTTCAACTGTGGATGAGTTGCCAGACGTGCAGCCAGATCGCGATCCAGCTCAATGACCGTCATTTTGTCCATGCGAGCGCCAACCGGCTCGGTTAGTGCGCCCAAACCTGGGCCAATTTCAACCACCGCTTCACCCGGTTGTGGATGAATGGCGGAAACAATGCTGTCGATGACAAACTGATCGGTTAAAAAGTTTTGTCCAAAGCGTTTGCGGGCAAAGTGCCCTTGGTGGACTCTATTATTCATTGCTGTTATTTATCATTTTAATGGCCAGATTGAGGGCCGTTTTGAAACTGCCCGCATCGGCGGTGCCGGTACCTGCCAGTTCTAACGCGGTACCGTGATCGACCGAGGTACGGATAAAAGGCAAGCCAAGGGTGATATTCACCGCTCGACCAAACCCTTGGTATTTTAGCACTGGCAGACCCTGATCGTGGTACATCGCCAGTACGGCATCCGCATGTTGCAGATACTTTGGCTGGAATAGGGTATCTGCCGGGAGCGGACCGATTAAATTGATGCCTTCATCGCGCAACTCATCAAGTGCTGGAATGATTGTATCGATCTCTTCGCGTCCCATATGGCCGCTTTCCCCCGCATGCGGGTTAAGCCCACAGACGTAAATCTGCGGTTGTGCGATGCCAAATTTACTTTTTAAATCATGGTCAAGAATGCGGATCACTTCATGCAGGCTTTGGCGGGTAATGGCTCCCGGCACGGCCAGCAGTGGCAAATGGGTAGTCGCCAACGCAACACGCAATTCTTCGGTTGCCAACATCATCACCACGCGTTCGCAATGGCTACGTTCAGCAAAGAATTCGGTATGGCCGGTAAACGCCACGCCAGCATCGTTGATAATGCCCTTGTGAACTGGCCCGGTGATCAACGCCGCGAACTCACCGTTTAGGCAACCATCGCAAGCGCGAGCCAGTGTTTCCACTACGTAGGCGCTATTGCTGATGTTTAACTCACCAGCGATGACTGTTGTTGTCGTAACGACAGGCAGTATCGTCAGTGTCCCCGCCTGTTGTGGTTGCCCCGGTTGCTCTGGCTGATAGTCGCGTAGCGTCAATGGCAGTTGTAACTGTTGGGCGCGCTCAAGCAACAAGGCCGGATCGGCGCACACTACCAGTTCAACAGGCCAATCCTGTTGTGCCAGCACTGCGACCAAATCCGGCCCAACCCCGGCAGGCTCGCCGGGGGTGATAACAATACGGTTATTGTTGTGCATTACTTCCATCAAGGATTTTCACGTAAGCCGCTGCACGTTGTTCCTGCATCCAGGTTTGTGCTTCTTCAGCAAACTTACGGTTGAACAACATACGGTACGCACGATCCTTTTGCGCTTCATCGGTTTTATCTACTTGGCGAGTATCCACCAATTGGATCAAGTGCCAGCCGAAGGAAGAGTGAACCGGTTGGCTGATTTCGCCTTTTTGCAGTTTCATCAACGCATCACGGAACGCCGGATCATAGATGTTTGGTGATGCCCAACCTAAGTCACCACCCTGTAGAGCTGAACCTGGATCTTGAGAATACTGTTTGGCTTCGGTAGCGAAGCTCGCTTTACCACTCTTGATGGCGGCAGCGATTTCTTCTAACTTAGCGCGAGCCTGATCGTCGGTCATCACCACTGAAGGTTTCAGCAGAATGTGACGAGCGTTAACTTCAGTAACGGAAACCGACTGGCTACCACCACGAATGTCGTTCACTTTCAGAATATGGAAACCGACGCCTGAACGGATTGGGCCAACGATTTCACCCTTTTGGGCGTTAACCAGACGTTCTGCGAACAGGGTAGGGATTTCCTGCAATTTACCCCAGCCCATGTTACCGCCTTTCAGCGCTTGGGAGTCGGCAGAATAGGTGATCGCTAACTTACCGAAATCGGCACCGTTTTTGATTTCACCTACCAGACGTTTAGCCAATTCTTCGGCTTCATCAACCTGCTGCTGCGATGGGTTTTCTGGCAGTGGAATCAAGATGTGGCTGATGTTCATCTCAGTATCGCTACCGTTCTGAGAACCCACCTGTTTAGCCAACGCGTCGACTTCCTGCGGCAGAATAGTGACGCGGCGGCGAACTTCGTTGTTACGCACTTCGGAGATCAACATCTCTTTGCGGATCTGGGCGCGGTAGGTGTTGTAGTCCAGACCTTCCGTTGCCAGACGGCTACGTAGTTGGTCAGGGCTCATTTTGTTCTGCGCGGCAATACTGCCAATCGCTTTGTCGAGATCGGCGTCGGAAACGTTGATGCCCATTTTCTTCGCCATCTGCAACTGGATGTTATCCATAATTAGACGTTCGAGGATCTGGTGACGCAGTGTGTTGTCATCGGGTAATTGCTGACCGGCTTGTTGTGCGTTCAGTTTCACCGATTGCATCAGTCCGTTGACGTCACTTTCTAGCACTACGCCGTTATCCACTACTGCGGCAACTTTATCGACTTCTTGGGGCGCTGCGAACGCGGCATTGGCACAAACTACCAATCCGAGAATAAGCGTTCTCCAGTTCTTCATACATTTCCCATTATGTAATCCGCAAATGCGGGTGAAAGTTCTCGTTTTTCAACGTATTGCAACTGATCAGAATGCACTTTGGTAAGGCAGAATACCCGAACGCAGCATTTCGGCGCTACCGAGGCTGTGATCGCTGCTTAGGCCACGCAATTCGATGTTGAATGAAACTCTGTTGTCGTAAACGCTGTTATTGTCGACGCTATCCCAGTCGGTAATCTTACGCTCATAGCCCAAACTAACTGCCCAGCAACAGGTGTTGTAGCGTACACCGAGTAAGGCATCGGCGCTTTGTTGTGCACGGGTATCGTAGTAATACGCCCCAACTACAGCCCAACGATCGGCAATTGGCCAACTGGCGGTCATACCCACCTGCGAAATACCATCCTGATAGGCTGGGCTTTGCGTGGTATTCAGCGCTGTCTGGATGTACTCCTGTGTGGCATAACGATAGTTCAATTGCACCAAACGTTCGGCATCTTGACGATATTCCAGCACTGCGTTCCCTAAGGAAATGCTGTCAAGACGGGTGTCATACTGCAAACCACCACGTAAACCCCAGCGATCGTCAATCTTCCAATAGGAGTCACCTGCCCACGCCAGGCTGCCGGTATCATCACTACTGTCGTATGGCGTGCTTTCATCGCCGGTACGCGAAGGGCTGAAGTAGTAGATTTGACCTACAGAAACGTTAAAACGTTCAACCGATGCGTCATCATAAATTCGCGAGGTTAAACCGGTGGTGACACGATTCTGTGAGGCAATACGATCCAGACCACTGTAGGTGCGGTCGCGGAACAGGCCGGTATAGTCGCTTTGTAGCAGTGTGGTGTCGTAAGTGTAGATGTCACTTTGGTCACGATACGGCACGTACAGGTACTGCACGCGTGGCTCCAGCGTTTGCGTGTAGCCTTGCGACCAGTCCATTGGACGGTCGAACACCATCTTGCCGTCCATTTTGAACTGCGGTAATACACGGTTGACCGACTCGGCGAGATGTGGGTTCGCTGGGTTGGCTGCAAAACTGTCAGGAATGTCCTGCTGATAATGGGTCGCCATCAACTTGACTTCGGTATTGACTCCCCCCCATTTGTTGCTCAATGGCATATTGAGGGTCGGTTCGATATGCCAACGAGTGGCTTCTGGGTTGTTTTGGCCTACGGTCGTGAATTTTACTGCTTGTCCATAGAGATGGAAGTCTAATGGGCCTAGATCGTTCTTGTAATAATTGATATCAAATTGTGGCTGGGCCCGGTAAGCATTCTGATTACCTGAGCCATCGAATACTTGAAAGTTTTTGGTTGCCAAGGTGGCATTCCAGTTTTCATTGGCATAACCGGCACTGAATTTTTGCGTGGCATAACCATCAGTAGTGGAACCGTAAGTTGAGTCCAGATCGGTAAAGTATTTGGAATCGCTAACTTTGGTGTAGTCAACGTTGAAACGCCATACCTTATCCATCACGCCGCTGTGTCGCCAGTAGAACATCCAACGGGTGCTGTCGTCTGGGTTATCTTTGGCGTATTCCTGATCGTCCGGTAACCAGTCAAACTCCATCAGACCAGGACCGGCTTGGGTCAGGTAACGGAATTCGTTCTGCCATTGCAAACCACGTTTGGACATATAGTGTGGCGTGATGGTGGCATCGAAGTTAGGGGCGATGTTCCAGTAGTACGGTAGCGTGAATTCGAAGCCGTTGCTGCTGCCGTATTTGGCATTTGGGATCAGGAAACCTGAACGACGCTTATCCCCCACCGGTAGTTGCAGATACGGGCTGTAGAAAATCGGTACACCAGCGACTTTAAAGCGAGCGTTCCAGATCTCGGCAACTTGTTCTTCACGGTCATGGATGACTTCTGAACCTACAACACTCCAACTGTCATCGCCCGGTAAACAAGAAGTAAAGCTGCCGTTTTCCAAAATGACATAGCGGTTTTCACCGCGCATTTTCATGGTGTCAGCGTCGCCGCGACCTTGACGACCCACCATCTGGTAGTTTCCGTCATACATGTCGGTGTCTTTAGTATTCAGATTCGACCAGGCTTTTGGCCCTTTCAGTTTGATCTGATTACTGTCGTAATTAACATCACCGGTTGCAGTCACGGTGCGCACTGGAAGTTGCCCCGGTTTTTGCGTTTGATCTAACTCGACCTGCTTGGCGGTCAGGGTGTTGTTACCCTGATCAACCTTAACATTGCCACTGAAGGTGGCTTTGTTAGGATAATCCGCTCTGGAATCGTTAGAGAGGATGGTCACGGGCAGGCTGTTAGGATCACCGCTGATAATCGGTTTGTCATAAACAGGAACGCCAAGCATACATTGCTCGGCAAGGTCAGCCAGCGCGTGCTGACTGTAGAGTGCCGTCCAAATCATTGTGGCCAGCAGGGTTGGGAAACTTTTTTTCATACGCGGTTTTGGTGTTCCGTCATCAGAGGCGTCATGTCCGGCAAACGGTCAGAGACTATATCACTCATCAGCGTTGCGCTAGTGTTAAATCCTACCGTTTGACTGCGTCGTTGTTAGGCGCAGAAGTGAATGACAGGTATGATAATCGAAATCTTGGGAAAAATCGCTGCTCCCTTGTGTAACATTACAATGGATCTAGCTGAAAGCATGGGAATTGGGAATATATGCAGTATTGGGGAAAACTGCTTGGAGTCGTCGTTGCCGTTTGGGCTGGCGCGGGATTCTGGGGTGTAATACTGGGGCTGATCGTTGGCCATATGATTGATACTGCGAGAAATGCTAAGCGCAGTCGTGGTTTTTTCGCTGGTCAACAGACGCGACAAACGTTGTTTTTCCGCACCACTTTCCAAGTGATGGGGCATTTGACCAAATCGAAAGGGCGAGTGACCGAAGCGGATATCCAAATCGCCAGCTTGTTTATGGATCGCTTACAACTGCATGGTGAAGCCCGTACCGCAGCGCAGCAGGCGTTTCGCGAAGGCAAGCAAAGCCAATTTCCGCTGCGTGAAACCTTGCAGCAATTTCGTAGCATCTGCTTTGGGCGCTTTGATCTAATTAGGATGTTTCTGGAAATTCAAATCCAGGCGGCTTTTGCCGATGGCAGCCTGCATCCAAACGAGCGTCAGGTGCTGTATGTGATCGCCGAAGAGTTGGGTATTTCACAAGCCCAGTTCGATCAATTCCTACGCATGATGGAAGGTGGTCGTCAGTTTGGCGGTGGTCAGCAAGGTGGTTATTCGCAAGGTGGTTACCAGCAAGCGCAACGTGGCCCGACGTTGGAAGATGCTTGCAAAGTGCTGGGTGTGAACAGTAGCGATGATGCCACCACCATTAAACGTGCTTACCGTAAGTTGATGGGGGAACACCACCCAGACAAGCTGGTTGCTAAAGGTTTGCCACCGGAAATGATGGAAATGGCGAAGCAAAAAGCGCAAGAAATTCAGGCCGCGTATGATTTAATCAAACGCGAAAAAGGCTTCAAGTAGAATTCTATGGGGGAGGTTTCCCCCATCAGTTTAAAAATCCGGTTCGGCGCGGAAATGCATTGGCGTTTGGAACGCCGGATGGGTGATACGTAGTTCTTGTGCGTGTAGCTGCAGGCGGGTTGCCATGGCTTTAGCTTCTGGCGGCGCGTAGAAACCGTCACCGAGGATCGGATGCCCGATGGCTAGCATATGCACTCGCAACTGGTGTGAGCGACCGGTAATTGGCGTCAGTTTAACCCGGGTACTGCTATCAGCATCTCGTGATAGCACCAAATATTCGGTCTGCGCCGCTTTGCCGGTTTCAAAACACACTTTCTGCAATGGCCGATTCGGCCAGTCGCAAATCAGCGGTAAATCTACCAACCCTTCGTCATGCTCCAGATGTCCCCAAACACGGGCGATATAGGATTTTTTCGGTTCGCGCTCGCGGAACTGGCGCTTTAATTCACGTTCTGCCGCTTTGTTCAACGCCACCGCAATCACTCCACTGGTCGCCATATCTAGCCGATGCACAGATTCTGCTGCCGGAAAATCGGCTTGAATACGCGTCATCACGCTGTCTTTATTCTCTGGCGCTCGCCCTGGCACGGAGAGTAAACCGCTGGGCTTGTTGATCACGATGATGTGCTCATCCTGATACAGAATGTGCAACGGATCTTGCGGGGGATTGTAGGGTTCCATCTCGGCTCCGCTGGGGATAAATAACGGGGAACACAGGCTCCCCGTAATGACAATTACTGGTGAGTCACCACCACCAGACGGATGGCATCCAAGCGCCAGCCAGCTTCATTTAGGTTCGTCAACACTTGCTTGCGGTTAAACTCCAACGTTTCCACTTCATCGTCGCGGATGTTCGGGTTAACCGCTTTTAACGCTTCCAAACGTGCCAACTCAGTGCTCAGATTGTCGTCAGCTTCCTGTTTCGCTTGCTCAATCAGTTCCTTCGCCTGTACTTCTACTAAGGCTTCGGCCTGTTGCAACATGGCGTGAACGTCTTGTTGTACCGCATTCACCAGCTTGCTGGAAGTGTGACGATTCACCGCGTTCAATTGACGGTTGAAGCTTTCGAACTCGACCTGAGCCGCTAAATTGGTACCTTTGCGATCCATCAGCATGCGGATTGGCGTTGGGGGTAAGAAGCGAGTCAGTTGCAGATGTTTTGGCGCTTGCGCTTCAACCACATACACCAGTTCGACCAACAGCGTACCAACCGGCAATGCTTTGTTCTTCAGCAAGGAAACGGCACAACTACCGGTATCACCGGACAGGATCAGATCCAACCCGTTGCGGATGATCGGGTGCTCCCAACTGACAAACTGCGCATCTTCACGCGACAGAGCCTGTTCACGATCAAAGGTGATGGTACAGCCATCTTGTGGCAATCCAGGGAAATCAGGCACCAGCATATGATCGGAAGGCGTCAAAATAATCAGGTTATCGCTACGATCTTCCTGATTGATACCGACAATATCGAACAGGTTGAGGGCAAAGCTAACCAGATTGATGTCGTTATCTTGCTCGGCAATGGCACCGGCCAATTCTTGTGCTTTTTCACCACCGTTAGAGTGCATTTCTAGCAAACGGTCACGACCCTGTTCCAACTGAGTTTTCAGTTGTTCATGTTGCTGACGGCAATGATGGATAAATTCATCCAGCCCTTGTTGCTCGGTTGGCGCTGCGAGGAAGGCGATCAATTGTTCGTAGCTGCTGTCGTAAATTGGGCGGCCGGTTGGGCAAGTGTGTTCGAAAGCGTCTAAACCTTCGTGATACCAACGGCCTAGCACCGCCTGCGCGGTATTTTCCAGATACGGCACCATGATTTGAATGTCGTGCATCTGGCCGATACGATCCAGACGACCAATACGCTGTTCCAGTAGATCTGGGTTAAACGGCAGATCGAACATCACCAAATGGCTAGCGAACTGGAAGTTACGGCCTTCGGAACCGATTTCTGAACACAGCAACACCTGCGCGCCGTCTTCTTCTGAGGCGAAATAGGCCGCTGCACGGTCACGCTCGATGATCGACAAACCTTCGTGGAACACGGCGGCACGGATCGCTTCCCGTTCACGCAACACTTGCTCAAGTTGCAACGCTGTCGCGGCCTTGGCGCAGATCACCAGCACTTTCTCCTGACGGTTAGCGAGCAGGTAATCCAGCAACCATTCGACGCGTGGATCGAAGTTCCACCACGTGGCGTTCTCGCCTTCGAACTCTTGATAAATTTGTTCTGGGTACAGCATATCGCGTGCGCGGGCATCCAGCGTTTTCTTGGCGCCCATAATGCCGGAGACCTTGATGGCGGTCTGATACTGAGTGGGCAGCGGCAGCTTGATCTGGTGCAGATGACGGTGTGGGAAGCCTTTAACCCCATGACGGGTGTTACGGAACAACACACGGCTGGTACCGTGGCGATCCATCAACATGGTGACCAGTTCTTGACGCGCTTGCTCGCTGTTATCACTGTCGCTATTAGCGGCTTTCAGCAAGGGTTCGATATCTTGCTCGTCGATCAACTCGCCCATCAGGTTCAGTTTGTCGTTGCTCAGATGCTCACCGCTCAATAACAGGGTGACGGCATCGGCTACTGGACGGTATTTCTGCTGTTCATCGACGAATTCCTGATAGTCATGGAAGCGACTTGGATCCAGCAGGCGCAAACGGGCAAAGTGACTCTGCTGGCCGAGTTGCTCTGGCGTTGCGGTCAACAGCAGTACGCCGGGAGTCTGTTCTGCCAACTGTTCGATAACTTGATATTCGCGGCTTGGCGCGTCTTCGCTCCATTCCAAGTGGTGGGCTTCATCGACAACCAACAGATCCCAATGGGCATCAGCCAACTGCTCTAAACGCTGTTTGTTGCGACGAACGAAGTCCAGAGAACAAATCACCAACTGTTCGGTTTCAAATGGGTTGGTGCTGTCGAGCATCGCTTCGGCATAACGGCTGTCGTCGAACAAAGAGAAGTAGAGGTTGAAGCGGCGCATCATTTCTACCAGCCACTGGTGTTGCAGTGTTTCTGGTACCACGATTAACACCCGCTCGGCACGACCTGCCAGCAGTTGCTGGTGGATGATCATCCCGGCTTCGATGGTTTTACCCAAACCCACTTCATCAGCCAGCAGTACGCGCGGCGCATGGCGTTGACCCACTTCATGGGCGATGTGCAATTGGTGTGGAATCAGGCTGGCGCGCATACCACGAAGGCCAGCGAATGGCAGGCGATATTGCTCGCTTTGATATTTGCGTGCACGGAAACGCAGTGCAAAACGATCCATACGATCGATCTGACCGGCAAACAGGCGATCTTGCGGCTTACTGAAAGTCAGTTTGCTATCCAGCAATACTTCGCGCATCACCACGCCGTTTTCCTGAGTGTCCAGACGTGTGCCGATATAGGTCAGCAACCCGTTGTCTTGTTTGACTTCCTCGACCTGTAACTGCCAGCCTTCGTGGCTGGTAATGGTGTCGCCAGGGTTGAACATCACACGGGTGATGGGGGAGTCGTTACGGGCATACAGACGGTTTTCACCGGTGGCGGGGAAAAGCAGAGTCACCATACGCACATCCAGTGCTACGACGGTTCCCAATCCTAATTCGCTTTCCGTATCGCTGATCCAGCGTTGACCAAGTGTAAAAGGCATAGTGTGTCGGCTCGATTCTTATTGGTAGATGCAATCGCTGCGGCGCAACGATCTGTGTGTCAATTAAATGCATTTTACCCAATAGAGGGTAATAGATATTCACGCCATGCATACCCTTCGTCTTTCAAGCCGCATCGTTGTTGGCTGCGGCTGTTCACCCTAGTCACTTATTACTTATAAGCTCCTAGGGATTCGCATCCTTGCCGCCTAGATGCAACTCGAAATCCATTGGGTATATACGTTAGTCAACGTTACGGCGGTGGGTTCAGAATTTGGAAAGGGCGCTATGGTAATGGAAGGCGGCGCGTTCGTCACCTGCAAAACCCAATGAATTTTCTTTCCCTTTTTGAACCTCGACTAGAAAGTCAGAACAACCCCATCTGCCCGGTGACCAAGGTGGCAAAATCGTCGTGCAGGAAAGGAAGTATAGCGTCTGCTACGGGTTGCAGTTGGCGTTCTAAATAATGATTATAATCCAGAGCGGATTGGCGGGTTTCCAATGGTTCTGGCCCGGCGACTGTCATCACGTAGCTGATCCAACCGCCGTTTTGATACTGTAATGGTCGCCCCTGCTGGCGGTTGTAGTCATCGGCAATACGTGCGGCACGTGCGTGGGGCGGCACATTACGTTGATAATCGTCTAACCGCCGCCGTAGGCGCTTGCGATACACTAGTTGATCGTCGAATTCGCCGTTAAGGGTTTTCGCCACATAATCACGGACAAAATCCTGATAGGGCTGCTGTTTGAAAATTTTCAGATAAAGCTGTTGCTGGAATTGTTGAGCCAACGGCGTCCAGTCGGTACGCACCGTTTCTAACCCTTTGTAAATCATTTCGTCACTACCGTCAGGTTTGGAGATCATTCCGGCGTAGCGTTTTTTACTGCCTTGCTCGGCACCGCGGATCGTGGGCATTAAAAAACGTGAGTAATGGGTTTCAAACTCCAGCTCCAAAGCATTTTCCAGTTGATACTGTTGCTGCAAATGTTCGCGCCACCATTGGTTGACGTGTTGCACCAGTGCTCGCCCAATCTCGTTTGCCTGCTGTTCGCTATGGGATTTTTTCAGCCAAACGAAGGTGGAGTCGGTATCGCCGTAAATCACTTGATAGCCTTTAGCTTCGATCAACTCACGTGTTTGGCGCATGATCTCATGACCGCGTAGGGTGATCGACGATGCCAAACGGGGATCGAAGAAACGACAACCGCTCGATCCCAATACGCCGTAAAAGGCGTTCATGATGATCTTTAGTGCCTGTGATAACGGTTTGTTCTGCTGACGTTTAGCTGCTTCGCGCCCTTGCCAGATCTGACTGACGATCGCCGGTAGGCAATGCTTAGTGCGCGAAAAGCGGGCGTTGCGAAAACCGGGGATGGAATCGGTGTCATCGGGATGTTGCAGACCTTCAATCAACCCGATGGGATCAATCAAGAAAGTCCGGATGATCGAGGGATACAGGCTTTTATAATCCAGCACCAGCACCGAATCGTACAGACCGGGTTGCGAGTCCATGACAAAACCGCCGGGGCTGTGTTCTTCTGGCAATTCGCCCAGATTAGGCGCGACATAACCCAACCGGTGCATCCGGGGGAGATACAAATGGCTGAAAGCGGCTACCGATCCGCCGCTGCGATCGGTCGCTAATCCGGTGACGGTGGCGCGTTCCAGCAGAAAGGTGAGCAGTTCGGTCTTGGCAAAAATCCGCGTAACCAGTTCACAGTCTTTGAGGTTATAACGCGCCAACGCCGGTTTATCTTCGGCAAAGCGACGATCGATTTCCGCCATCCTATGGTAAGGGTTGTCGATGGATTTGCCTTCCCCCAACAGTTCCTGTGAGACGTATTCCAGACTGAATGACGGGAAGTTCCAGGTGGCGGATTTCAGCGCTTCGATGCCATCGATAATCAACCGCCCGGCGGCGCTGGCGAAAAAGTGATTCTGTTTGAAACCGTGCTCACGCCATTCCAATAGGTTGCCGCCACGACCTAAACGCAGTGGGATCTGGTAACGCTCGGCGTGTTTTTGCAAAACTCGCAAATCGAATTGCACCAGATTCCAACCGATAATGGCGTCGGGATCGTGTTGTTCTAGCCATTGATTTAATCGCTCCAACATCTGTGGGCGGCTGACGCAGTATTCCAAAGCAAAATCTAATGGCTCGTCGCTGCCGTTGGCGGGGCCGAGCATGTACACCTGACGTTGACCGCATCCTTCCAGTGCAATGGAATAGAGTTCGCCGTGAGCGGTGGTTTCTATATCTAGCGAGACCAGTTTCAGCGTAGGACGGTATTCAGGTGCAGGTTTCAGTTGGCTGTTTACCCGCAAATGCTCACCTGCGGGTTGGCCGCTAAACCAGACGGGGGCGGTGATAAAACGCTCCATAAGATAACGTTCTGGCGGGCGAATATCCGCCTCGTAAACGTTAACCCCACCTTCTCGCAGCAGTTTTTCCAGTTTGATCAATTGCCGATGCTGACGACAATATAATCCCAACACCGGGCGATGGTGGAAATCAGCCAGTGGTAGTGGTTTCAGTTCGATTTGTCGTTCACCACGTAACAGCAGTTCCGCACGTTGACGTTGTTCCGCTGGAATAAAAGCCACGGAAGTTTGCGGTGCGAGGCGTAGCTGCTGCGCACCGTTGTCGGTTGCCAGCCAGAATTCGACCTCGGTGCCGGCCGGAGTATCGCGCCAATGGCGGGTAAGTAAAAAGCCTTGTTGTGCTGATGTCATATACCCTTCGTCTTTCAAGCTGTAGCGTTGTTGGCTGCGTACCCTCACCCTGTCACTTACTGGCGTAAGCTCCTAGGGATTCATGTACTTGCCGCCTAGCTACAACTTGAAATCCATTGGGTATACCCATTTTCAGACTGCAACGTTGTCAGCTGATTACGGCTAAGCTGAGAGTGATAAGAGTTTTAATGTTAAATTAATACTCTTTAGTATGGGTTTTTATACAGTAATTGTCCATTGCCGCACGATGCTGCCAAAAAAGCATACAATTCAGCGGTTGACTCGTATTGCCGCGCACCGGACAATCCTCCGCCCACGCGCATTTGATAACTGTACCTGATAATTACCGAGGATTAATGGAAGCTTATTTACAGCAATTGATCGCTCAGTCACTGGCGTTCACGTTGATAGTGGTCATGTTGGTGGCGTTTCTTGAATCACTGGCGCTGGTGGGCTTATTGCTGCCTGGAACGGTGATGATGGCGACCATTGGTGCGCTGATCGGTAGCGGTAAAGTTGACTTCTATTCTGCTTGGGCGGCGGGAATTGTCGGTTGTCTATTGGGGGACTGGATCTCCTATTTCATCGGTCGCGCGTTTAAAGGGCCATTGCACCGCTGGTCGTTCTTGAAAAAACACAAAGCCATGCTGGATAAAACCGAATATGCACTGCATCAGCACAGCATGGCAACGGTGTTGATTGGTCGCTTTATCGGCCCAACGCGTCCGCTAGTGCCGATGGTGGCCGGGATGCTTGATCTGCCGCCGTATAAATTTGCCTTGCCGAATATTATTGGCTGCATCACTTGGCCACCGGTGTACTTCTTCCCTGGCATCTTGGCGGGCGTGGCGATCGACATTCCAGCCAGTAGCAATAGTGCGCTATTTAAATGGTTGCTGTTTGGCGTCGTGGCGCTGGTGTGGCTGGCGGTTTGGCTGAGCTGGCGCTGGTGGCGTGAAGGTAAACGTGGTGCGGATTGGGTGACTCGCTGGTTGCCACCGCTACGTTTACACGTAGCTTGCGTCGTGAGCTGGGTTGCGGCGCTGATTTGCTTTTATTTTATGCATCAACAGCCGCTTATGCCGGTTTATCGACATCTGTTATGGCAGGTGCTCGCACGCTGATATTCTTTGACCGGTGCTATTTTAAGCGGTAAAATTTTGCACAATCTACGTCATCACTGAACTGAAGGAGGAATTAATGGCTATTTCAAGCAGTACATTTGGTCGTACCCTGCTAACTGGCGAAGACGCAAAACAAATGATTAAGCAAATGGAAGAGAAAAAGCCAAACGCCCAATTGAAGGAATCCATTGAGCGTGCGCGCCAGATGAAAGAAAAAATGGCCAAGCTAGGTGTAACAATCTGATATATCGGTTATGAAAATCAAGGATGAAATATGCAACCTGATTTACTGATCCTGCCGCTTTCCCCGCATCATAACCACCAGAAATTCAGCGCCGGAACCGCCGAGTTCCAGCCACTCAAAGCGTTTATACAGAAAGAAGCACTAGTTTTTAAGTTGGGTTTCATGGCTCAAACGTATGTAGCTGTGGACGACAATGAGCGCAGAGATAAAACAGCAGATGTTGCGACATATCCTTATAAGATAATCGGTTATATCACTTTAACTTGCAGTGAAGTGGCGATTGAAGATTATGTTTTAGCTGGATGCGAAAGAGCCGGGCGTTATGGTTCTTTTCCTGCCATTAAAATTGCACGCCTTGCCGTTGATGCCAAATGCAGAGCTGCCGGGATCGGAACATCGCTTTATGAACATGCTTTACTATTGGCCAAAGAAACCATCATGCCAACGGTGGGGTGTCGTTTTCTAATCACCGACGCCAAGAGAAAAGCCATTCCTTTTTATCAGAAGAAACAAATGGCATTATTAGAAACCTCAAGTAATCTGCAAGATAACGAACACCCTATTATGTTCGTCGATCTCTATCATTTGCAGAATACTGTCGTTCATTAAAATGCACCGTTCAGAAGTAGAACGGTGCATTTATGGCTATTGGAAAAACGCCCCCAACTGTTCAAATACCCGAACATCTTCGCTATGGCGTGTGACTTGAAGCACGTCTTCCAGCTTCTCTACCTGACTGATCATCTGTACCAACCGTTGGTCGTCGTTCACTAGTAGCCAGATGCGGCTTTGTTGGCCGTCTTGCAGCGGCATACATAGGATGCCCTCAACGTTAAATGCTCGACGGGCAAATAGGCCGCAAACGTGTGACATCACTCCCGGATGGTTACGCACAGCCAGTTCTAGGATCACATGTGGGTTATTTTGTTGTTCTAGCATAATTTATTCTCCAATCATGTCGATGTTGGCGGCACCCGGTGGCACCATCGGGAATACTTTTTCGTCGGTATCGATCAGTGCGTGGATCAGGCAAGGTCCTGGACGTTGGATGGCCTCTTGCAACGCGGCTTGTGGATCGGCGGCGGCGTTCAAATCGCAGGTATCCAAACCAAAACCGGCAGCAATTTTGATGAAATCAGTGCGTTTTGGATAGGCGGCAGCAAAAATACGCTGTTGATAGAACAGGGTTTGTTGCTGGTGTACCAGACCTAGAGCCTGATTGTTCATCAGAATGATTTTTACATCCAGAGAGTGCTCTGCCGCGGTCGCCATTTCTTGAATATTCATCATCAGGCTGCCATCACCAGAGAAGCACAGCACTTTGCGCTGTGGCTCAGCCAGTGCAGCCCCGATGGCGGTAGGCAGTCCGAAGCCCATGGTGCCTAAACCACCGGAGGTCATCCACTGGCGCGGACGGCGCAATGGATAGGCTTGCGCTACCCACATCTGGTGCTGACCGACATCGGTAGTGATGATGGCGCTGTCGTCGACACAACGTGCGGCTGCCAACACTAAGCCGTAAGGACTCAGCGGATTTTCTGCGTTTGGCATACTGAACGGGAATTCACGTTTCAGATTGTTGACCAGATCTTGCCATTCGTTGCGTGGCTGCGCTTCGATCTGTGGCACCAACTGTTGCAGTACCTGATTGACGTCGGCGTTGATCGCAATCTGCGGTTGCTTCACTTTACCCAGTTCAGCGCGATCGATATCAACGTGGATAATTTTGGCGTTAGGGCAGAACAGTTCGGTTTTACCAATGGCGCGGTCATCGAAACGCGCGCCCAGCACGATTAACAGATCGGCTTCCTGCAAGATGAAATTGGTGCTGCGAGCGGCGTGCATCCCCAGCATTCCCAAAGACAATGGGTGATCGACCGGCATGGCGCCCAATGCCATCAGCGTCATGGTGGTTGGCAGGTTGCTGCGTTCTGCCAATTCCAGCGCCGCTTGGCTGGCTTCTGAACTGATGATGCCGCCACCCAAATAGAGAATAGGGCGCTTGGCCTGATTGATCATCGCTGCGGCCTGAGTCACCAGATTGGCATCGAAAGCGGGTTTGGCATCTGGACGAGCGATTGGCGGCAGTTCATCCAGTGTGATTTCAGCACACTGCACGTCTTTTGGCACGTCAATCCACACCGGGCCGGGACGCCCCGATTCCGCAATACGAAATGCATCGCAAATCACCTGCGGCAGCTCGCGGATATCACGAACCAGATGGTTATGTTTAGTGATTGGGATCGAAATGCCGTAAGTGTCGACTTCTTGGAAGGCATCGGTACCGATCATCGAAGAAGGAACTTGCCCGGTGATACACACCAATGGGATTGAATCGAGTTTGGCATCGGCAATGGCGGTGACCAGATTGGTCGCGCCGGGGCCGCTGGAGGAGATGCACACCGCCGCTTTACCGTTGCTACGTGCCATGCCTTGCGCCATGAAGCCTGCGCCTTGTTCGTGGCGTGCTAACACGTGGTGAATGATGCGGCTTTGGCTCAGTGCGTCATACAGCGGTAGTGCGGCACCGCCGGGAATACCAGCTACGGTGGTGATGCCTTGACGCTCCAGTAAATGAACGATCAACTGCGCGCCAGTGAAGCGCTGATTAGGGTTTGCGGTGCCCGAAATTGCCATGTTCCTGTCCTTTCTCAAAGCCGGTGAGCTTTCTTGGGCAGGGGGCTAAAACTAGAAACCCCGCCCGGTTTGCGCCGGCGGGGTTTGGGAATCGATGTGTTGATTCAGACCCTACGGCGCATTGCCGACGACCACCACCACACGCACGACGACCACCGCGGCTGGTAGCGCGGTTATTAGTTGAGTCGAGGTCAGCGAGGATGCGATCACTAGGGTGCCTTATCATCAAGAGTAAAAATCAAGAATTTTATAAAAACACAGGGGCAACATTCACACAACAGATTTATTGGCGCAGCATAAAAAACGCGCGTTAGATCACGCTTTGTGCGAAATGCCCAAAATGTGTGCTTCTGGCGCACTGCCGTCGAGCAAGGCTTGTGTGGAACCGTCGTAATAAATACGTCCATCAACCACCAATAAAGTGCGTGGCGCGATACGCGCGGCGTCGTCCAGATTGTGCGATACCATCAGCAATGTCAGTTGGCGTTGGTCGCACACTTCACGCAACAGTTGCAGCATTTCAAAACGCAACGCGGGGTCGAGCGCCGAAAAGGGTTCGTCCAGCAGAAGAATCGGCTGTTGACGAATCAAGCAACGTGCCAATGCCGCTCGTTGACGTTGACCACCAGAAAGTTGAGAGGGCAAGCGTGACAGATGTTCTTCCAGCCCGACTTGTTGAGCTATCTGGGTGAGTTGTTGTTTTTGCTTGCTGTTTAAACGTAAACCGGGGTCTAGCCCCAACCCGATGTTCTGCGCCACCGTAAGATGGGCGAACAGATTATTCTCCTGAAACAACATCGATACCGGGCGTTTAGCGGGTGGTGTGGCGGTGTGATCGTGACTATCGAGCCACATTTTGCCGCTGGCGGCCGGTAGGAAACCCGCAATCAGGCTTAGAAGCGTACTTTTACCCGCACCACTGGGGCCGAGCACGGCGACGCGTTCACCCGGTTGAATGCGCAGCTCAAAGCGCATTGGCAAGTGTTCATACAGATAAGTCAGTTTATCTAATGTGATCATGGCGACCCGGTAAACGTTCAATCAAGGTAAATAACAGGAAACATAACATCAGCAATAACAACGCGGTAACTGCGCCGTCGTTGCTGCGATAAGCACCAATCTGTTGGTACAAGTAGAATGGCAAGGTGCGGAATTGCTCGTTGCCGAATAGCGCTACGACACCGAAATCACCCAGCGAGAGCACGCAAGCAAAGGCCAACGCTTGTGCTAACGGGCGGCGTAACGCTTTTAGTTCGATCCAACGCAGGCGCTGCCAACCATGCATATCCAGCGACAGACACAGCGGATTGTAGCGCTCGGCCAGATCGCGCATCGGGTTTTCCAGCACTTTTAGCGCGTAAGGTACCGCCATCAGTGCATTGGTGAGGATCACCAACGCATAAGGGGACTGCGGCAGGCCGAGGGTGTCGTTCAATAACAAGAAGAAACCGGTCGCCAGTACGATGCCTGGCATGGCCAAAATCAGCATCCCACTCAGTTCCAGCGCCTGTCCCCAACGATGTCGTTGCTGTAATTTCAACTCGCGGCTGCTCCATAGCAACATCATGGTCAGCACGATGCACAATAGGCCAGCGCCCAGAGCGATCCGCAGCGAGGTGAATAGCGCCTGCCATAGTACCTGCTGCTGCAACACGCTGATTAACGCCTGATTAGCACCGTCGACGATCACCGCCAGCAATGGCGGTAGCAATAACAACAGGGCGGCGGTGATCAGGGTGAAATCACAGAGACGGCGGCGTAAATTATCTTCTGGGTTGCGCCAGATTTGTGCATGGGTATGTCCCACCGGTAGCGCTTGGCTGAGGCGTTGGCTGACAATCACCAATCCCAGACAACATGCCAGTTGGATGAGTGCCAACAGCGCGGCGCGATTGAGATCGTAGTCGTAACTGAGCGCCTGATAGATAGCCAGTTCGATGGTGGTGGCCTGTGGCCCGCCGCCGAGTGAGAGCACAGTGGCAAAACTGGCGAAGCACAGCATAAAAATCAGGGCGGCGCTGGGTAGGATTTGGCGACGTAACGCGGGCCATTCGACAAAACGGAACTGTTGCCAGCCGTTCATGCCCAACTGTGCCGCAAGCTGGCGCTGTTCTGTCGGAATATTTTCTAATGACTGCAATAACAAACGTGTCGCTAGCGGCATGTTGAAAAACATATGCGCCAGCAGGATGCCTTGCAGGCCGTAAGGTGAAAAACTGTAATTGATGCCCAGCCAACCACATAGCGCGGCTAACCAACCTTGGCGGCCATATACACTAAGCAAACCGAATACCGCGACCAGTACCGGAAGCACCAACGTCATGGCACATAGGCGTAATAACAGTGTGCGACCGGGGAAGTGGCGACGGTATAACGCTCGCGCCAGCAGAATGGCTGGCAGCACGGAAACCAACGCCGATAACAGCGCTTGCCAGAACGTGAAACGCACCACGTGCCACAGATAACTGTCTTGCCAGATAACCACCTGCCAATCGCTTTGCGGTGCGTGTCGCCATAGCGATCCAAACGCCAGTAAAGCGATCAGCAGGATCAGGCCGCAGGCGATCAGCCCCGGCCAGAGCCAACGGGCGATTAGCGGCTGACGGCGGTTTGCCATGTCCGAATCCAATTACCTCGTTGTTTCGCCACTTCTGTCGAACTGTATTGCAATGCAGTTTGCGGAACGGTCATTTGATCAAACCCGGCTGGCAACGTGGTTTTGATCACCGGATACATCCAGTTGCCGGTTGGGATACTGTCTTGGAATGCTGGCGTTAGCATAAATTGCATAAAGCGTTCTGCCAGCTCCGGCTGCTTGCTGGCTTTCAACTTGCCAGCGACTTCCACTTGCAGGTAGTGGCCTTCGCTGAAGTTGGCGGCGGCGTAGTTATCTTTCTTCTCGGCAATTAAATGGTAAGCCGGGGAAGTGGTGTAACTGAGCACCAAATCACCTTCACCTTTCAGGAACAAACCGTAAGCCTCACTCCAACCTTTAGTGACGGTAACGGTTTTCTTGGCCAATTGTTGCCACGCTTGTGGAGCTTGATCGCCATACACTTTTTGCATCCATAACAGCAGACCTAACCCCGGTGTACTGGTGCGTGGATCTTCGTAAATCACTTTCCACGGCTGATCGCTTTCCACCAATTCTTTCAGGCTTTTCGGCGGGTTTTTCAGTTTCTGTTTGTTGTAAACAAAGGCGAAATAGCCGTAATCATAAGGCACGAAGGTTGTGTCCTGCCAGCCGCCCGGAACGGTCAATTTACTGGTGTCGACATCGCTAGGTGCGAACAAGCCGGTTTGTTGTGCGGCTTGTAACAGGTTGTTATCTAACCCAAGTACGACGTCAGCACTGCTGTTTTTGCCTTCCATACGTAGACGGTTGAGCAACGAGACTCCATCTTCCAGCGCGACAAATTTCAGTTCGCAATTGCAGTCAGCTTCAAAGGCTTTTTTGACCGCTGGGCCGGGTCCCCAATCGGCAGCAAAGGAATCGTAGGTGTAAACCGTTAACGTCGGCTTGGCGAACACTGGCGCAGCGGCCAGTAATAATAGGCAGGGCAGTAATTTTTTGAACACTTTGCACTCCTGAAAAATAGGGGGCAAGGCATCTGAGTGGTGGCAGTGAAGCTCGCTCAAATCCCTCCGCCGGCATGACTCCGGATCAGGTTCGACGGGTTTACTCTCAGCCCAAAACCGTATTGTGTTTTGGACACCCCGTTGAGACGGCGCAATTGTAAAGGTAAAGTTGCGTAGGTGAAAGTCACTTTATTTCCACCATACTTTCAAGCTATCTCTTTGTTAGCTGCATTACTTGGCTTATGTATGAGTCTTGCCTCGGTAAGCTCATTTTCCATCAACGCAGTCATAACATGGCCATGTGTATTGGTGAACAGTGCTCTTACTCATGAGCTATGGGGACAGGATGTAGGCGATGGGGTTGCCGATATGATGGTTTGGATTTGCAGTTATTGGGAGTTCTGCGTAACGGAATGCGACTCACTACAGATAGTTAGTCATCACGATGTCCATTAGATCAGGGTTTGGAACCGACTCAACTCCTTCACTGTTTGTGGTAAGCCTTGCCGGATAAGCGCATTAAGATACTCATCAACTGTTTTTTGGTGGTTTTCTCAAGCTGCGACGTTGTTTGTTTACTGCAGAAAGTACAAGTGCCTGATTCAAATCGAACAGATCAGTAATAAAATCATCTGGATGTAGTGCTTCAATACCAAAAATATCAAGCGATTGTAGGGGGAAATCCTTCAGATTGAACGTGACTATAATCTCTGCATTGCTACGGATCGCTGCAGCAACAACATGCCGATCATCTGCATCGGGGATATCGATACTGGCAACCAGTGGTTCAAATCCCGAAACCATCGCATCAGGAATCGCTTGATTCATGAGTACGCCCGTTCTTTTGATTTGGGTGGCGTCAAGATCTGGCCTATCGGCAATCAAGTTACGTTGCCATTCATGTTCAATAACGACCGTCCACTTAGGTTGATACAGCCCAGTTAATCCTAGGTGCATCAATAAATCCCGTAGTAACGATGGGTAAAGCACACAAGCATCTAAAACTACGGGATAAGGTGAGTGAGTCATTAGTAAAATCCAAGCTCCTGACTGTGGTCTGCCAATTCCTGCATGGCCTCATTGCTTTTATTATCCCGCTGTTCTTTGTACCCCATCAGGTCAGCAAAAAGCACGCGGCGGTGACGACCAGTTTTATGGAAGGGTAGCTTACCTTCCTCCAACAATTTCACCATGTGTGGACGTGAAACATTCAGAATATTGGCGGCTTCCTGCGTAGTTAATTCCGCATGCACAGGAACAACCTGAACCGCGTTACCCACGGCCAACTCACCTAAAATTGACATAAGCAGTGTCAGTGAAGACGTCGGTAATTCGATTTGATGAGTGTTGTTATCTGCGTCCTGAATCGAAATCTTTTGTGTTTCCACCTTCGTGGAGAGATAGGTAGCAAGTTCCCTTTGTCCACGTACTGCGGCCTCAATCTCCCTTGGAGCTGGAAGGCTCAAGTTATCAAGAATTGAGTTTGTCATTTCAGTATTCCAATTTAAGTTTACGATGAAGTTTTCAGTTTCAGATTAGGGGGTTAATGTTAATTGTGATTCGCTATAAATTATTTTATTCGAAATAAACGAAAATCGCAATAAACGAAACGAACTCCCCCGAGAGTGACTTGGAAGAAACTCATTGGATTTACTTGATGTACTCGAATTATTTAGGGTCTACCTCCGGCGGTGCAAACCAAGCTGATTTGAAGTCAAACCAACCTAGGGTATTCATGCGCACACCGCGCATGGTGCGTTGACCATGCAGTTGCAGCCAGTGGTGGAATAAAGGATGTAACTGATGCTGGCTAACCAATCGTTGGCAAAATTCAGCCAGCGGTAGGGCGTTAGCTCGCCATAAATCGGCATCCTGACGAAGATCTTCGTTCATACAATGCTGGATTAACGGTGTTTCATAGAGCGTAGCGAACAGCGAAAATTCTAACGGTAAGGTGAAGTTGGCGCTGCCGAGCCATAAGTCGCTGTTGGCTTCACCTTTGTGCCAGATGTCATAGTCGACAATTTGAATCTTCAACTGGATGTCGTGCTGCGCCAGCAAGGGCTCGATCGCTTGCTGGATGGCGTGAAACTCTGAGTGCTCGTTGTAATAGGTCAGCGTCAACTCGGTGAGCCCGCTGGGTTTGGGTTGTTGCGTTAACGCTCGGTTGTGATGCCAGCGGGGTAACAGGCCGTAGGCCGGAGACCAATAACGTTGATAGATTGCTCCGGCGTTGCTCAACAAAGAGATCGGGTTAATCAGTTCACATAACCAACTGCGGATAGCCGGATCGGCCACTAAGGTTGAACGTTGATCGAACAGTAGGAAATAGCAGCCTTCCTCCAACCGACTTTCCAACTCATTTTTACCGGTATCGTCTCCCTGTAATTGCACACCGGAATGTACCAGTTCTTCGCTTACCTCCGGCAATACCCAGATATTGACCTCATCGATCAGGGCGCGGTAACCGAAATAATCATCAAAAGCATGAATTTTCATTTGGCTTGGGTGATTGCGCACCACGCTATAGGGGCCAGTACCCACGGGGTGGCGCGCAAAGTCAGGCAGATTCGGCCATTCGTGCGGCAAGATCATGGCCTGTACACTGCCGAGCAGCCAAGGTAGCCAGTAATCGGGATTGTGTAGGTGGATGTCGATCACATAAGGAATTGATGATTCTATTTTTTCGAGATGGGCAAACAGCGGTTGTGGGATCAAACGCGTTAGGGAATCGATCACATCCTTCATTTCCAACTCACGTCCATGATGGAAATGGATCGCTGGGCGTAGATAAAAACGCCAATGCAACGGGGTAATTTGTTGCCAGTGATGGGCCAAATCCGATTCTAGTTCCCCATTTTCCTCATTTATCCGTGTTAGGCCGCTAAAAATCTGGCGCGCCAGATGGGTTTCTGAGCGTCGTAAGGGGGAACCGGGTAATAGGTTATAGAACTGTCGGTAATACAGCACTCGCAAGATATGCTTCCCTTGCCGGAAGCTGCGCCCTAGCTGAGATAGCAGCATTTGGCGTACCGCTTTTTTATCCCCCACCAATTGCACTAATTGATCGATACGATCCTGTTCCAGCAATTCCTCTGCGCGCTGCTGCTGCAATGCCAGCCCGGTGTAGTGGAAAGTCAGTTGTGAACGCTTACCACGCCCAGCTTCTGCTTGCCAGCTTAACCAACCTTCTTGTTGCATAGTGCCCAGTAATGAACGCACGTGGCGACGTGAGCAACTGAGCACGGTGGCCAGTTCCTGCAGCGTGGTTTCGGTGGTTTGCCCTTGGCAACGTTGCCAGAGACGGATGAACTGTTGTTGTAAGCGTGAGGTGGACATAAAAGAGGAACTCTCCGGTATCAGCCCATCAATTTATCTTTCCCTATATTACGCCGATACTTTTCCTCAATGAAAGCGGAGGAGGAATGGCAAATGACACTTTCTTTATCAAAACAGTTTTATCAGCGCTATTTCACTGCCGTTCGTCAGCAACATGTCGATTGGCTGAAAATGGTGCCCGAGCAGGCACGGCTAGAGATGTTAACTCATTTGACCCAGTGGGATATTAACTCCCTGACCGACAAGCAATATCGCGAACATCTATAGATTGCGTCTCCAAAAGATTTCAAGTTGCAGCTAGGCGGCAAGCGACTGAGTCCCTAGGAGCTTAGATAGCTAAGTGACTGGGGCGAAGAAGCGTAGCCAACAACGCAGCAGCTTGAAAGATGAAGGGGATAACAGTTTCTGAGTAATGGTGCTGTTCACCAGCCAGTGGGGAAACTCACTGGTTTTTTTATCTTTAATTGCGGCTTTCTTCCGCAATTTGCCTTCTGTAAGCTAATGCTCTTATTTTAGTCAGGGACGCAGGTTGTATGAACTCTAAACGCTGGTTGCCACGCCGTTTTAATCCCGTTTTTGCTGCTTTTCTGATTGTGGCGTTTCTTGCCGGGATTGCCGGTGCGCTTCAAGCACCCACGCTGAGCCTGTTCCTGACCACCGAAGTTAAAGCGCGTCCGCTGTGGGTGGGGATGTTTTATACCGTCAACGCCATTGCCGGGATTGCAGTCAGTTTCCTGCTGGCGAAGCGTTCTGATACCCGTGGCGATCGGCGCAAACTGATCCTGATATGTTTCCTGATGGCGGTAGGTAATAGTCTGCTGTTTGCCTTTAACCGTGATTATCTGACGTTGATCACGGCTGGGGTATTACTGGCGGCGGTGGCGAATACCGCGATGCCGCAAATCTTCGCTTTAGCGCGGGAGTATGCTGATAATTCGGCGCGTGAAGTGGTGATGTTCAGCTCGGTAATGCGTGCGCAATTGTCATTGGCGTGGGTGATTGGCCCACCGTTGTCGTTCATGTTAGCGTTGACTTACGGTTTTACCGTGATGTTTATCAGCGCCGCGACCATCTTTGTTATCAGCGCGTTGTTGGTCTGGTTTTTCCTGCCTTCGGTACCTCGAGCGATTCAAAGCGTTAATCCTGATGAGCCGCCAGTCGCTCCTGTCAGCGCTTGGCGCGATCCGGATGTGCGTGGGTTGTTCATCGCTTCGATGCTGATGTGGACCTGCAACACCATGTATATCATCGATATGCCGCTGTATATTACCGCTGATTTGGGGCTGCCCGAGCGTTTGGCTGGGTTACTGATGGGAACCGCTGCTGGGCTCGAAATCCCGGCCATGTTACTGGCGGGGTATTACGTCAAACGTTTTGGTAAGCGCCGCATGATGCTGGTGGCGGTGGCGGCGGGTGTGCTGTTTTATGGTGGGTTGGTACTCTTCAAATTCAAAACCGCGCTGATGGTGCTGCAACTGTTTAACGCGGTATTTATCGGTATTATCGCCGGTATCGGAATGCTCTATTTCCAAGACTTGATGCCTGGCAGACCGGGCGCCGCTACTACATTGTTCACTAACAGTATTTCTACCGGGGTGATTTTAGCCGGGATATTACAAGGGGCGTTGGTGGAGAACCTAGGGCATTACGCGGTGTACTGGTTGGCAACCCTTTTAGCGATGCTGGCTTGGTTTATGTGCACCCGTGTACGGGAAGTGTGAAAAGTAACATCATTAATCTTGATGTATGTCATTGAGAACATTACTGCATTCCATCAATCTAAACGGATTCGGGGCATATCCGATGTGCCCTTTCTCATCTCTTTGAAGAGATGCTAATTCGTGGGGATGTTATGGATAGATTAACTCCGCTCAAACCTGTTCCTTCCTTGATTGCTATCGCTGCCGCTCTGATTATCTGGTTCGTTATTCCTGCTCCGGAAGGTGTCGCGCCTAACGCTTGGCAACTGTTGGCACTGTTTATCGGTACTATCATCGCCATTATTGGCAAGGCGATGCCGATTGGTGCGGTTTCGGTGATTGCTATTGCTTTGGTTGCGTTAACTGGCGTGACCAATCCCGGTAAACCGGGGGCAGCGCTGAATGATGCTCTCAGTGGTTTCTCCAACTCCCTAATCTGGTTGATTGGTTTCTCAATCATGATTTCCCTTAGCCTGAATAAAACGGGCTTGGGGGCGCGTATTGGCTATTACTTTATCTCGCTGTTTGGCAAAAAAACCTTGGGGATTGCCTATGCGCTGACATTGGCAGAAACCACGTTGGCACCGGTAACACCGAGTAATACCGCGCGTGGCGGTGGGATTATCCACCCAATTATGAAGTCGATTGCCGATAGTTTTGATTCCAAGCCGGAATTGGAAACCTCCGGTAAGATTGGGCGTTATCTGTCATTGGTGAATTACAATATTAACCCAATCACCTCGGCGATGTTTATCACGGCAACCGCGCCTAACCCATTGATTGTCAGTCTGATCGCCAAAGGAACGCATGACAGTATTGAGCTAAGTTGGTTGTCTTGGGCGCTAGCGGCTTTGGTTCCGGCCATTTGTTCCTTGATTGTGATGCCGTTGGTGATTTATCTGCTGTACCCACCTGAAATTAAAAGTACGCCTAACGCACCGCGTTTTGCCCAAGAGAAGCTTCAGGCATTAGGTCCGGTGACGTTACCGGAGAAAATCACGCTGGCCGTTTTCGCACTCTTGCTGGTGCTATGGGCAGGTATTCCTGCGATGATCTTTGGCTCGGCGTTGGCGGTGAATCCGACCACTGCGGCGTTAGTCGGCCTGGCTATTCTGTTGGCTAGCGGAGTACTGAGTTGGGAAGATATCCTGAAAAATAAAGGTGCTTGGGATACGGTGGTGTGGTTCTCTGCGTTGGTGATGATGGCCAGTTTCCTCGGTAAATTGGGGTTGATATCTTGGCTGTCACAAACCGTGGGGGCGGGGATCTCGCATTTGGGCATGAGCTGGGTTGGCGGTACCATTCTGTTGGTGATGGTTTATCTCTATTCCCACTATTTCTTCGCCAGCACCACTGCGCATATCACCGCGATGTATGCCGCGTTCTTTGCTGCCGGTATTGCATTGGGCGCGCCACCCGCGTTGCTTGGTTTGATTCTAGCGTTCTCTTCTTCGCTGATGATGTCGTTGACTCACTACGGCACAGGTACCGCACCAATTGTCTTTGGTTCGGGTTACGCAACGTTGGGGGAATGGTGGAAAACAGGTTTTGTGATGAGCGTGGTTAACTTACTGATTTGGGGCGTCGTGGGGGGAGTGTGGTGGAAGTTTCTCGGTTATTGGTAATGTTAAAAACAACCCGCCAGCTGGCGGGTTGTTAGCTTAATAACTTAGTTCAAAAACGCGGGCTGTTTGGCTTCGTAGCTTGAGATGTCTGCTGCGTGTTGCAGCGTCAGCCCAATGCTGTCCAAGCCGTTAATCATGCAGTGACGGCGGAAACTGTCGATCTCGAACGAATAGCTTTTGCCACCGGCATTAACTACCTGATTTTCCAGATCGACCACGAACTCGATGCCTTCCTGACTCTCCACCAATTTGAACAGCGTATCGACATCGCTGTCGCTCAATGTGACGGGCAGAAGTTGGTTGTTGAACGAGTTGCCGTAGAAAATATCCGCAAAACTCGGTGCGATCACCACTTTAAAACCGTAGTCGGTCAGTGCCCAAGGTGCGTGTTCACGGGAGGAACCGCAACCGAAGTTCTCACGTGCTAGCAGGATACTCGCGCCTTGGTAACGTGGTTTGTTCAGTATGAACTCTGGGTTCGGTTTCTGACCGGCGTCATCGAGGAAACGCCAGTCATTGAACAGATGCTGACCAAAACCGGTACGAGTGACTTTCTGCAAAAACTGTTTTGGGATAATGGCGTCGGTATCGACGTTAGCCGCGTCCAGAGGCACCACTAAACCGGTATGTTGAGTAAATTTAGCCACGGTTGTGCCCCTTAGTGAATGTCACGGATATCGGCGAAATGACCGGCAACGGCTGCGGCTGCGGCCATTGCTGGGCTGACCAGATGGGTACGCCCACCACGGCCCTGACGCCCTTCAAAGTTACGGTTGCTGGTGGATGCGCAGCGTTCGCCTGGTTCCAGACGATCGTTGTTCATCGCCAAGCACATTGAACAGCCCGGCAAGCGCCATTCGAAACCCGCTTCGATAAAGATTTTATCCAAGCCTTCTGCTTCCGCCTGTGCTTTCACCGGGCCAGAACCTGGCACTACGATCGCTTGTACGTTGCTGGCAACTTTACGCCCTTTGGCGATCGCGGCTGCTGCGCGCAGATCTTCAATACGCGAGTTGGTACAAGAACCGATAAACACTTTGTCGATTGGTACTTCGGTCAGTTTGATGCCCGGTTTCAGATCCATATACGCCAGTGCTTTTTCAGCAGAGGCGCGTTCAACAGGGTCGCTGAATGATTCTGGCGCGGGGATTACCTGATTAACCGCAATCACCTGGCCTGGGTTGGTGCCCCAAGTGACCTGTGGCGCGATATCTTCCGCCCGCAGCGTGACGACAGCGTCAAATTTGGCGCCGGCGTCGGACTTCAGTGTGCGCCAGTAGGCCACGCCTTGTTCCCAGTTATCACCTGTTGGTGCGAACTGACGGTCTTTCAGATAGGCGAAAGTGGTGTCGTCCGGTGCAACTAATCCGGCTTTGGCACCCATTTCGATCGCCATGTTACACAGCGTCATGCGGCCCTCCATGCTCAGCGCTTCGATAGCTGAACCACAGAATTCCACCACATGACCGGTACCGCCAGCGCTACCGGTTTTGCCGATAATCGCTAATACGATATCTTTGGCGGTGATGCCTGCGGCGGCTTTGCCGGTCACTTCAATTTTCATGGTCTTGGCGCGCCCTTGTTTCAGGGTCTGGGTCGCCAATACGTGTTCCACTTCCGAAGTGCCAATACCGAACGCCAGTGAGCCAAAGGCACCGTGGGTGGCGGTATGGGAGTCACCGCAGACGATAGTCATGCCCGGCAACGTCATGCCTTGTTCTGGGCCGATCACGTGGACGATGCCTTGGAACGGGTGATTCAGGTCATACAACTGCACGCCAAATTCAGCGCAGTTCTTGATCAGTTCTTGCATCTGGATACGTGCCATCTCGCCGCTGGCGTTGATGTCTTTGGTCTGAGTCGACACGTTGTGATCCATAGTGGCAAAGGTTTTGCCCGGCTGACGCACTTTACGCCCCATGGCACGCAGGCCGTCAAACGCTTGCGGAGACGTCACTTCATGCACCAGATGGCGATCGATGTATAACAGTGGCGTTTCGTTGGGCGCTTCATACACTACGTGGGCGTCGTATAATTTCTGATATAAGGTCTTGGCCATGAGTTATGCCCCCTCGGTGATGAAACGAGCGATAACGTCACCCATTTCATTGGTACTGATTGCTTTGCCGTTACCGGCCAGATCGGCGGTACGGTAACCCTGTTCCAACGCTTGGTTGATCGCGCGCTCGATGGCGTCAGCGGCTTCGTCAGCCCCCAAGCTGTAACGCAGCAGCAGCGTGGCGGATAGGATCTGGGCGATCGGGTTAGCGATACCTTTACCCGCGATGTCCGGCGCAGAACCGCCGGCCGGTTCGTACAGGCCGAAACCTTGCTCGTTCAGGCTGGCAGAAGGCAACATGCCCATTGAACCGGTGATCATCGCGCATTCGTCAGACAGAATGTCGCCGAACAGGTTGGAGCACAGCAGCACGTCGAACTGGGACGGATCTTTAATCAACTGCATAGTGGCGTTGTCGATATACATGTGCGACAGCGACACGTCCGGGTAGTCTTTTGCCACTTGAGTGACCACTTCGCGCCACAGAATTGAACTTTGCAGCACGTTGGCTTTGTCGATCGAGGTGACTTTGTTACGGCGCTTACGTGCAGATTCAAAGGCGATACGTGCGATACGTTCGATCTCGAAGCGGTGATACACCTCGGTGTCGAAAGCGCGTTCTTGCAACCCTTGGCCTTCGCGGCCTTTTGGCTGACCGAAATAGATACCGCCAGTCAACTCACGCACGCACAGGATGTCGAAGCCTTTAGCGGCAATATCGGCACGCAATGGGCAGAAATCTTCCAACCCTTGATACAGACGCGCCGGGCGCAAGTTGCTGAACAGTTTGAAATGCTTACGCAGTGGCAACAGAGCGCCGCGCTCTGGTTGTTCTGCCGGTGGCAAATTTTCCCATTTTGGGCCGCCCACGGAACCGAACAAAATCGCATCCGCTTGCTCGCAACCGGTGACGGTAGCCGCAGGTAACGGACTGCCGTGACGATCGATGGCGATACCACCTACGTCATGCTCGCTGGTGGTGATCTTCAGACCGAAACGCTGACGCACGGCGTCTAACACTTTGTGTGCCTGAGTCATTACTTCTGGGCCGATTCCGTCTCCGGGTAAGACGGCAATGTGGTAAGTTTTAGTCATGTTCACACTGTTTCCTGATTGTTTTGATGTTTGTTCTGCTGCAAGCGCTGCTTTTCTTTTTCTACTTGCTGTGAGCGCCAAATGTTGTTCAATACGTGGACCATCGCTTTCGCGGATGATTCAACAATATCGGTCGCCAGACCGACTCCGTGGAAGCGGCGGCCATTGTAAGAAACCACAATATCCACTTGTCCCAGCGCATCGCGTCCCTGACCTTTAGCGGTCAGTTGGTATTTCACCAGTTCGATGGGGTATTCGGTAATGCGGTTGATCGCTTGATAAACTGCATCAACGGGGCCGTTACCGGTCGCCGCTTCGGCTTTCTCTTCTTCACCACAGATCAGTTTCACTGATGCCGTAGCCATGATGCTGCTGCCGGATTGCACGCTGAAGTAGTCCAAGCTGAAATGCTCGGGTTCTTCCTGTTGCTTGTTGATAAACGCCAAGGCTTCCAAGTCGTAGTCAAACACTTGGCCTTTCTTGTCGGCCAGTTTCAGGAATGCGGCGTACAAATCATCCAGATTGAAATCACCTTCTTTATAACCCATCTCTTCCATACGGTGTTTCACCGCCGCACGGCCAGAACGAGAGGTCAGGTTCAACTGAACGTCTTTCAGACCGATGGTTTGTGGCGTCATGATTTCGTAGTTTTCGCGGTTTTTCAGTACGCCATCTTGGTGAATACCCGATGAGTGAGCGAAAGCATTGGAGCCGACGATGGCCTTGTTCGCCGGGATTGGCATGTTACACAGTTGGCTGACTAACTGGCTGGTGCGATAAATTTCTTGATGGTTAATGTTGGTGTGCACGTTCATAAAGTCTTGGCGTACTTTAATCGCCATGATCACTTCTTCTAATGAACAGTTACCGGCACGCTCACCGATACCGTTCAATGTCCCTTCAACCTGACGCGCACCCGCTTGTACCGCAGCGATAGAGTTACCCACCGCCATACCCAAATCATCGTGACAGTGGACGGAGATAATTGCTTTATCAATGTTAGGCACGCGGTCATACAGCGTGGTGATGATTCCGCCGAACTGGTTTGGCGTCGTGTAACCGACAGTATCTGGAATGTTGATGGTGGTAGCACCGGCATTGATCGCGGCTTCTACTACACGGCACAAATTATCAATTGGGGTACGGCCAGCGTCTTCGCAAGAGAATTCGACATCGTCGGTGTAGTTACGGGCGCGTTTCACCGAACGCACAGCCATTTCCAACACTTCATCGAAAGAACGCTTCAGTTTTGATTCAATATGCAGTGTCGAGGTTGCCAAGAACACATGAATACGGAACGCTTGCGCGACACGCAGCGCTTCGGCTGCGACGTCGATGTCTTTGTCTACACAGCGTGCTAAACCACAAACGCGGCTGTTTTTGATCTGGCGAGCAATGGTCTGGACTGATTCAAAATCGCCTGGTGAGGAAACGGGGAAACCCACTTCCATCACGTCAACACCCATCCTTTCCAGTGCCATGGCGATTTGAATTTTTTCTTTCACACTCAGACTAGCTTGTAATGCCTGCTCGCCATCACGCAGTGTGGTATCGAAAATAATGACTTGTTGGCTCATCGATTTGCTTCCTTATCGTGTTGATTTCACGCTAAGCGGGTAAAAAAAAACCCGCGCAGTAGCGCGGGTTTGTTATGAATGATGGGTTGAATTAGCCTTGAATTCCGTCCACCACACTACCGCGCAAAGGGGATGCGTTTAGTAGTAGGCCTAGTAGACGGTAAGTACGGTTCATGGGATTCAACTTCTCTGAAATTTTGCGTTGCCTAATTTGATACGTTATTGCGTGAGGCATGTCAACATTTGATTTAAATGGGGGGTGATGATTTTGTGTGGGGTAAAAATTTTTATCAGTAGATGATAGTTCGGTAAAAAAAGATGTATCTAGGTAAAAAAGAATGTCATCTTTGCGAGCCTTTTTGCATAAATGACTTGAATAGTGTGTTGCTCCATTGCTTCTAAATGTCGCTGCGATAAAATCCACATAAAGAAAAGCATGATAAAACAGTCATCCAGTGAAAAGAGTTGGCGACATTTTGTATTCGTATTGTAAATGCTTTTGGGCTGAGTCATATGATTTACAAATTTTATCTGAAACAAAATTAGAAAAGAGTAAATTAAGTAGCACCAAAGACACTCATTTTTAAATCGTATGATTGTTCAGGATCTATTTTTATGGTCTGATTCGATAACGGCTATGGATGTCTATCTGGATCTTATTACTTAAGAGCCATTGCTACCAATTTATTAGTGTGTCGTCGGCTGACATTCAGCGCTGATGAGTCGGGTAACATGCAGGATGCATCATGCTTAACCGTCGTGTCATTTTTTTATATGGGATGATGCTCGATTGTTATCTTAAGTAGATAGTAAAAGAGTTAACTAATTTCGCTATGCGGGAATAACGTAATGTCACTTTACCCATTAGGTTATCCATGCGCGTTGTGAAATTATCTACATAGGACTTAGTGGAGTTAGATATGTCTGAATATAATTCAGGAACCGTCTTAGAAAAAGAAACCAATGAAATTCATTTGCGTAGCGTTGATCTCAATTTGCTCACCGTTTTCGACGCTGTAATGCAAATGCAAAATATTACTCGTGCCGCTAATTCACTGGGAATGTCACAACCAGCGGTGAGCAACGCAGTTGCTCGCCTGAAAATTATGTTCAATGATGAGCTATTTGTACGTTTTGGTCGTGGCATTCAGCCCACCATGCGGGCGCGCCAACTTTTTGGCCCCGTTCGTCAAGCTCTACAATTAGTGCAAAATGAGTTGCCGGGAGCCGGTTTTGATGCATTGAGTAGCGATCGGGTATTCCCAATTGCTATCTGCAGTCCATTGGATTTACGGCTGACGGCTAAAATAATCAATAATGTCAAACAGATGGCACCTGATGTCCGTTTGCAGATAAAATCCTATCTAAACAACAATATTGAGCATCAGTTGCGTTACCAGGAAACCGAGTTCGTTATTGGCTATACGCGCTTTGAACATTCAGAATTTCACAGTACGGCATTGTTCGATGATGAGTTGGTACTGGTTGCGAAAAAAGAGCACCCGCGCATTATAGACAGTGTGACACAAGAGCAATTGTTGTCTGAGCTACATGCGGTTGTCTCATTAGAACGCTTCTGCTCTTTCAGCAAACCACTCTATATTGAAGATGTGACACAACGTATTGTCATGCAGCAGTGTACCGATTTATGCAGTGTATTAAACATTGTCTCCAAGACAGAGCTGATTGCCGTTGCTCCACGTTGGTTCGCGCAACAGCAGGCTGAATCTTTAGGGATAAAACTAATTCCACTGCCTTGGGAGAAGAAACATGTTACTTGTTATCTTTCCTGGCATGAGTCCGCTGAGCGTGATAAAGGACATCAATGGATGAAATCTGTTCTTGGTCAGTCTGAATTATTGCGTTAATTTCTCTCTTTATTAACCCGAAGGCCGGGATGTCCTTCGGGTTAATAATTCCCTCTTTAATAACTAATGGTGATAATAAACTAGGATTTTCCTTGTTCTTGTCTTTTTCGGTAATTATTCTTAATGCTAATAATAGATTTATTGTATAAATGTTACATTGGATAGATATTCTGATTTTATATTTTTACATGGCATTATCATCTGATTGTTGCAAGTTGCTCTTTCCTGATTTTCTCTTACCTAAACCCCTCTTTTTCTCAATCAACGACCATAATCCTGATAGATGGGAAAAATAACCTGAGTTTTAGCTCACACTTCAACGCTGAAATCCCTTCCACGAGAGTAGCAGAGTAGGTAGACTGCGCGAAAAAAAGTAAACACGTGTAAGCTGAGATGTCGGAGTGGGACTTCCGCTTAAAGCTAACTAATTGATTAAATTCGAGCTTAGAGCACCATGATCAATAATCTGCTGCAATACCACTTGGTTCAACGTATCCAGCACCAAATTTCTCAACGTGCCAACCACACGGCCTTCCGCCAATGGACTCCCAACGGGGAGACTCAGTTGACTTGGCGTCAGCTGGGGGGGCATCTCGAGCATATCGCCAGCGCATTACTGGCTCTGGGCGTAGAAGTGCAGGAGCGTGTGGCGATTTTTGCCAACAATTGCATGGACTGGTCGCTGACGGATCTGGCTGTCCTGCAATTGCGTGCGGTTAGCGTACCGCTCTATGCGACCAATACCCCGGCACAGGCTGCTTTTGTCATTAATGATGCGGATGTGCGTATCTTGTTTGTCGGTGAGCAGGCGCAGTTGGATGCTGCCATTGCGCTGCGGGGCGTATGCCCACAACTGACACATATCATCGTGTTTGATGGCAGCGTTGATTTACGTGGTTGTGAAATTGCTCAATATTTGGGGGATTTTGAACGTGAGGTCAACGTTGACGATTTTACCGCGCAACGTGAGGAACGTTTGGCGGGTTGCGATCTGCAAGATTTGTTCACTCTGATTTATACCTCGGGCACCACCGGTGAGCCCAAAGGTGTGATGCTAGATTACCGCAATCTGGCAGCGCAACTTTACCTGCACGATGAGCGCCTGACAGTCACTGGCGACGACGTTTCCCTCAGTTTTTTACCATTGTCCCATGTGTTCGAGCGTGCGTGGAGTTTCTTCATCATGCACTCCGGCGCGCAAAACGTTTTCTTGCCGAATACCGATTGGGTGCGCGAAGCGATGGCGGAAGTGCGTCCTACACTGATGTGCGCTGTGCCACGTTTCTACGAGAAAATTTTTAGTGCAGTGCATGAGAAAGTCGCACGAGCACCGTGGTTACGTCGAGCGCTGTTCCATTGGGCGATTGTTTGTGGCGAGCGTAAATTCTTACAAGAGCGTGCGGGCAAGCCACTGGGTAAGTTGTTCGAACTTTCCCACCGCTGGGCAGACAAACTGGTTTTGAGCAAACTACGCGGCATTATGGGGGGACGGGTGCGTTTCTTGCCGGCGGCGGGCGCGAAGCTGGACGACAACGTGATTCTGTTCTTCCAGGCTATGGGCATCAACATCAAGTACGGCTATGGCATGACCGAAACCTGTGCCACGGTTTCTTGTTGGGAAGAGGGTAACTTCCGCTTTGGTTCGATCGGTAAACCGTTGCCGGGTATCGAAGTACGTATTGCTGAAGAGAACGAAATTCAGGTGCGTGGGCCGATCGTCATGCGTGGCTACTTCAATAAGCCATTGGAAACCGCCGATACCTTTACCGCGGATGGTTGGTTAAAAACCGGTGACGCCGGAACCATAGACGAAGAGGGCAATCTGTTCATCACCGAGCGCCTGAAAGATCTGATGAAAACCTCCGGTGGTAAATACATTGCGCCGCAAATGATCGAAGGTGCCTTGGCGCAGGATCGTTTTATTGAACAGGTAGCGATCATTGCCGATGCACGTAAATTCGTTTCCGCGTTGATTGTTCCGAGCTTTGAATCGTTAGAAGAGTATGCCAAGTCAGTCAACCTGAAATATCACGACAGGTTGGAGTTGCTGCGCCACAGCCACATCATCGAGATGTTTGAAACCCGTTTGCGTGAAATGCAAAAGGAGCTGGCTCGTTTTGAACAAGTGAAAAAATTCACTCTGTTACCTGCGGCCTTTTCGATGGAGTTGGGGGAACTGACACCGACACTGAAGTTGCGCCGGAAGGTAATTCTGCAACGCTACCAGCGTGAAATCGACTCTATGTACCAATAACAAGTCTGAATCGGCGACTCATCGGGCGAAAAAACAGCATAAACTCTGCCTGATATCGTTCTGTAATTTATCCCTTCGGCGAAACAATGCCCAGCCATAACCCCCTGTGGCTAGTGCATTGTTTTTGTCATCCGGTGTTCACCAGCTTGATAGCAATAACCTTTAACCTTTTACACTATTTTGCTGTTTGCCTGCCTTATCTTCTGACGTTATGTTAATCCATTAACGACCAACCATAATAACCTTGGGGCATTGCCCCACAGCAGGCGCTACGTTCCAGCGCCACCTAAGAATAAGTAAGCCTGGAGGCAAACCCATGGAGATGTTATCAGGAGCCGAGATGGTCGTCCGATCGTTGATCGATCAAGGCGTTAAGCATGTATTCGGTTATCCGGGTGGGGCGGTACTCGATATTTACGACGCCTTGCACACGGTCGGCGGAATCGACCACATACTGGTACGCCACGAGCAAGGCGCGGTGCATATGGCGGATGGCTATGCGCGTGCGACCGGCGAAGTCGGTGTGGTACTTGTGACTTCAGGCCCTGGAGCGACTAATGCGATTACCGGCATTGCTACGGCTTATACCGACTCTATCCCGATGGTAGTGTTGTCTGGACAAGTACCGAGTTCACTGATTGGCTCCGATGCTTTCCAAGAATGCGATATGGTGGGGATTTCCCGTCCGGTGGTGAAGCACAGTTTCCTCGTCAAGCGCACTGAAGATATTCCGGGGGTGCTGAAAAAAGCGTTCTATCTGGCATCAACTGGCCGCCCTGGTCCAGTAGTCATTGATTTGCCAAAAGATATCGTCGGGCCTGCGGTTAGAATGCCGTATTCCTATCCAGAAGAAGTGCATATGCGTTCTTATAACCCAACGGTGCAAGGGCATCGTGGGCAAATTAAGCGTGCATTGCATACGTTGCAGGCGGCTAAAAAGCCGGTGATGTATGTCGGCGGCGGGGCGATTAACGCTGAGTGTCACCCAGAGTTGCTGGAATTGGCTGAGAAGCTGAACTTGCCAGTGACCTGCACGCTGATGGGCTTGGGGGCATTTCCCGGTACTCATCGCCAGAGCGTTGGCATGTTGGGGATGCATGGCACCTTTGAAGCCAACAAGACCATGCACCATTCCGACGTGATTTTTGCCGTGGGTGTCCGTTTCGATGATCGCACCACTAATAATTTGGAGAAATACTGCCCGGATGCCACCGTGCTGCACATTGATATCGACCCGACTTCGATCTCAAAAACCGTTGATGCGGATATTCCGATCGTCGGTGATGCTAAGCAGGTATTGGCGCAGATGTTGGAATTGCTAGCGCAGGATGATAAAGCGCAGGACCACGATGCATTACGCGACTGGTGGCAATCTATCGAACAATGGCGTGCTCGCGATTGCTTGGGCTATGACAAAAATAGCCAAGCGATTAAGCCACAGGCAGTAATAGAAGCCTTACACCGTTTGACCAAAGGCAATGCCTACGTCACTTCAGACGTCGGTCAACATCAGATGTTCGCCGCGTTGTATTACCCGTTCGATAAACCACGCCGTTGGATCAACTCCGGCGGTTTGGGAACCATGGGTTTTGGCCTGCCAGCTGCGTTAGGGGTGAAACTGGCGCTGCCAGATGAAGTGGTGGTTTGTGTGACCGGCGATGGCAGTATCCAGATGAATATTCAAGAGTTGTCTACGGCGCTGCAATATAACTTGCCGGTAGTGGTGGTCAACTTGAACAACCGTTATCTGGGCATGGTGAAGCAGTGGCAGGACATGATTTATTCTGGACGCCACTCTCAGTCTTATATGGATTCACTGCCTGATTTCGTCAAATTGGCGGAGGCCTACGGCCACGTTGGGATTGCTATTCGCACACCTGACGAACTGGAAAGCAAATTGGCACAGGCGCTGGCAGAGAAAGATCGATTGGTCTTTGTTGATGTTACCGTCGATGAAACTGAACATGTTTATCCGATGCAGATCCGCGGTGGAAGCATGGACGAAATGTGGCTAAGTAAAACGGAGAGGACCTAATCATGCGCCGTATTTTATCTGTATTACTGGAAAACGAATCCGGTGCGTTGTCGCGCGTGATTGGCTTATTTGCTCAGCGTGGCTACAACATCGAAAGCCTGACAGTGGCACCGACCGACGATCCGACGTTATCACGCATGACTATCCAGACTGTCGGCGATGAGAGGGTGTTAGAGCAGATCGAGAAGCAATTGCACAAGTTAGTGGACGTTTTGCGCGTCAGCGAGTTAGTGCAGGGTGCACACGTTGAGCGTGAGATCATGTTGGTGAAGCTTCAGGCCAGTGGCTATGGTCGTGAAGAGGTCAAACGCTGCGCCGATATTTTCCGTGGGCAAATTGTTGATGTGACCGCCACGCTGTACACGGTTCAGTTGGCGGGTACTAGCGATAAGTTGGATGCCTTCCTCAGCGCTGTTCGTGAAGTTGCAGAAATTGTTGAAGTGGCGCGCTCTGGTGTGGTCGGTGTTTCACGCGGTGATAAAATCATGCGTTAAGACCTGATTATTAATGTCATTTAGGGCGTGGCTTGGCTACGCCCTTTGTTTTACTGCGGTCTTTTTTGTTCGATTGCTGGCACCTTTCGGCAAAAGCGGTTGCTCGCCAGAGTTTTCTGCTGTTAGATCAGCAAGGCAGAATTGAATAACCGCATGGAGTTTTAGGTTAATCGAGGTACTGCTCTCATTTTTATTTTCAGCGTCATTAAGGGGTTAATGTGAAACTGGATGAAATCGCGCGTCTCGCGGGGGTTTCGCGCACGACGGCGAGTTATGTCATCAACGGCAAGGCCAAGCAGTATCGTGTCAGCGACAAGACCGTCGAGAAAGTGATGGCCGTAGTCAGGGAACATAACTATCACCCGAATGCCGTTGCGGCAGGCTTGCGAGCTGGCCGAACCCGTTCTATTGGTTTGGTTATCCCGGATCTGGAAAACACCAGCTATACCCGTATCGCTAATTATCTGGAACGTCAGGCTCGTCAGCGTGGTTATCAATTGCTGATTGCTTGCTCAGAGGATCAGCCTGATAACGAAATGCGTTGTATCGAACACCTGTTACAGCGTCAGGTCGATGCCATCATCGTTTCTACTGCCTTACCGCCAGAACATCCGTTCTATCAACGCTGGGCTAACGATCCATTGCCAATAATTGCACTCGATCGCGCATTGGATCCGGAGCATTTTATCAGCGTCGTGGGTGCTGATCAGGAAGATGCTTTTGCATTGGCGCAGGAACTGCGTACTTTCCCGGCGGAATCCGTATTGTATCTGGGCGCATTGCCGGAACTTTCCGTTAGCTTCCTGCGAGAACAAGGCTTCCGTCAGGCTTGGCAAGAAGATGAACGTCACGTCGATTATTTGTATGCCAACAGCTATGAACGTGATGCTGCTGCGGCATTATTCAGTGATTGGCTGAAAACTCACCCGATGCCGCAAGCGTTGTACACCACGTCATTTTCATTGTTGCAGGGAGTGATGGATGTGACGCTGAAGCAAAATGGTCGTTTACCCACCAACTTGGCGATCGCCACTTTCGGTGACAATGAGCTGCTGGATTTCTTGGAATGTCCGGTGCTGGCGGTCGCACAGCGTCACCGTGACGTTGCCGAACGGGTATTGGAGCTGGTACTGGCGAGTTTGGATGAGCCACGTAAACCGAAACCAGGTTTAACTCGCATCCGTCGTAACCTGTTCCGTCGTGGCAGCCTGAGCCGCACGTAAGGTTTTCCCCTCTTAAGCCAAGAAAAAGAGGGTTTTTTGCCAGTACTTTAATTAATTGAATAAAAACAATGAATTACATTTATCTTATGTCTCGGCGGTATTTTTTATCACCAAACACAGTAATAAATTGACATAAAAAGAATAGATTTATTGTAAATGGGTGTTTTGGGAATAATCTTAGCCCTTTGATTTGAGTCGAATTGGATTTTCTGTGCATTTTTATGAAATATTATTTTTTCTTCACTTCCATTATTCCCCGATTAATTACAGTAAAATAGCGTGCAGCCACTGGTGGAATAGGTGATGAACGTTATTAACTCAATAGCTTATAACCTACTTCCTTTCCCTGAAGGCCTGTGACAAAGCCTGTTCTGATGCGGGTTGCAGTAGTTTGGCATATCGTGATTACCGAATTGAAAAATGAGACATCGATTGCAGAAGGCAATATTGGGTTAATTAATCGTCAATTTATCCGATTTTTAATAGCACTCTTTCCGCTAAGAAAATTCTCTCCGTTTATCATGGTGTTAATTTTTATTCATCGAATAAGTCGCGTTCTTTTCGCGAGTCAGCTCCCAAAATGATCATAGAAATATTGCTAAAGCTCGAACGCTCTGGCTTGACAAGGTTTTCATACCCTCCGTAAACTCCTTTATGTGGGAATTTGTGGGAGAAAGTGGTGAAAAAGGTCATGAAGGGGTAGCTCGAGGATGTTTCGTGGAGCGACAACGGTCAATCTCGACAGCAAAGGGCGGCTTGCCGTACCTACCCGTTACCGGGATTTGTTGAACGAGGAATCGCAAGGCCAAATGGTTTGCACCATTGACCTCCACCAGCCCTGCCTGCTGCTTTACCCACTACCCGAATGGGAAATTATCGAACAAAAATTGGCTCGTCTGTCGAGCATGAATCCCGCCGAGCGACGCGTACAGCGTCTGCTGTTAGGGCATGCCAGTGAGTGTCAGATGGACGGCGCTGGGCGTTTGTTGATCGCGACGACTTTGCGTCAGCACGCCGGATTAAGCAAAGAAGTGATGCTGGTTGGGCAGTTCAACAAGTTTGAATTGTGGGATGAACAGACCTGGTATCAACAAGTCAAGGATGATATTGACGCTGAACAGTCGTCTCAGGAACCGTTGTCTGAGCGGCTACAGGACTTGTCGCTATAAACATGCTGGAAAATTATAAACACACCACCGTACTGTTGGATGAGGCGGTTAACGGCCTCAATATTCGCAGTAACGGCATCTATATCGACGGTACTTTTGGTCGTGGTGGCCATTCTCGTCTGATTCTGTCCCAGCTAGGGCCGGAAGGGCGTTTGCTGGCAATTGACCGTGACCCTCAGGCGATTGCAGCCGCCAAATCTATTGAAGATCCTCGTTTTACTATCATACACGGCCCATTTTCCGATCTGTCGGATTATGTGCGTGAGCTGGAATTGGTTGGCAAGATTGACGGTGTTTTGCTGGATCTTGGTGTTTCTTCTCCGCAACTGGATGACGCAGAACGTGGTTTCTCCTTCATGCGCGACGGTCCGTTGGACATGCGTATGGACCCGACTGCTGGGCTGTCTGCCGCCGAGTGGCTGATGAAAGCAGAAGCTGATGACATCGCTTGGGTACTGAAAACCTTCGGCGAAGAGCGTTTTGCTAAGCGCATCGCTCGCGCCATTGTTGAGCGCAATAAAACCGAGCCAATGACACGCACCAAGGAGTTGGCGGATTTGATCGCCAACGCCAGCCCGTTCCGTGAGAAACACAAGCATCCAGCGACCCGCAGTTTCCAAGCGATTCGTATCTACATCAACAGTGAGTTGGAAGAGATCGAACGTGCGCTTGATGGCGCGTTGGAAGTGCTAGCCCCTGAGGGGCGTTTGTCGATCATCAGTTTCCACTCGTTGGAAGATCGTATCGTAAAACGCTTCATGCGCCATCACAGCCGTGGTGCTCAAGTGCCAGCGGGTATTCCACTGACCGAAGCGCAACTGCGTGAAATGGGTGGCCGCACGCTGAAAGCGCTGGGCAAGATGATGCCGTCAGAAGACGAAGTGGCGGAAAACCCACGCGCACGTAGTTCAGTGCTGCGTATTGCGCAGAGATTGCCGGCGTGATTGGCAATGAACGTCACGGCCTGGTTGGCGTCATCGGCGGCGATTTGCTGCGTAATGCCAAGATCCCATTGCTGTTGGTGATTGCGGTGCTGGTTTCTGCGGTATTTGTCGTGACGACTGCGCACCGTACCCGTTTGTTGACCGCCGAGCGTGAGCAGCTGGTCTTGGAAAGAGATGCGTTGGACATCGAATGGCGCAATCTGATCTTGGAAGAGAACGCGCTTGGGGATCATAGCCGGGTTGAGCGTATCGCGATTGAGAAGTTGCAAATGCAGCATGTCGATCCGTCGCAAGAGAAAATTATTGTTAAACAATAGAAGGGTTTAACCGAGTGGAGCAGAAAGGGAACACATGAAAGCAGCACGCCCCGGTAAGTTAAAACGCCAGGAAGAACAGGCCAACTTTGTCAGTTGGCGTTTTGCGTTGCTGTGCGGCTGTATTCTGCTGGCATTGGTTGGCTTGGTGCTACGTACTGCCTACTTGCAGGTGATCAACCCCGATCGTCTGGTGAAAGAAGGCGATATGCGTTCACTGCGCGTACAGGAAGTTCCTACTGCGCGTGGCATGATCAGCGATCGCGCCGGGCGGCCTTTGGCGGTGAGCGTGCCGGTAAATGCGATTTGGGCCGATCCGAAAGAATTGAACGAGCGTGGCGGAATTACACTGGATTCGCGCTGGAAAGCGCTGTCAGACGCATTGCAGATCCCCTTGGATCAACTCTCTAACCGTATCAACGCTAACCCGAAAGGTCGTTTTGTTTACCTGGCACGTCAGGTGAATCCGGCGATTGGCGATTACATTCACAAATTGAAGTTGCCGGGGATTTATCTACGTCAAGAGTCGCGTCGTTACTATCCTGCCGGGCAAGTGACTTCTCACATCATCGGCGTGACCAATATCGATGGCGCGGGTATTGAAGGCGTAGAAAAGAGTTTCGATCGCTGGCTGACCGGGCAACCGGGTGAGCGTACCGTGCGTAAAGACCGCTATGGCCGTGTGATCGAGGATATTTCCTCGGTGGACAGCCAAGCGGCGCACAACTTGGTATTGAGTGTCGACGAACGTTTACAGGCGCTGGTGTATCGCGAACTGAACAACGCAGTGGCGTTCAACAAAGCGGAATCAGGTACTGCGGTGTTGGTGGACGTTAACACTGGCGAAGTGTTAGCGATGGCGAACAGCCCGTCATACAACCCGAATAACCTGACCGGTACGCCGAAAGACACCATGCGTAACCGGGCGATAACCGATATTTTCGAACCAGGCTCCACGGTGAAACCGATGGTGGTAATGGCGGCTCTACAACGCGGTGTAGTGAAAGAAAACAGCGTGTTGAATACCATCCCTTACCGCATCAACGGCCATGAAATTAAAGATGTGGCACGTTATTCGGAACTCTCCGTGACCGGGGTTCTACAGAAGTCGAGTAACGTCGGTGTTTCAAAGCTGGCGTTAGCGATGCCGTCCTCAGTGTTAGTAGATGCTTACTCTCGCTTTGGATTGGGAAAAGCGACCAATTTGGGGCTGGTCGGAGAAAGCAGTGGCATATACCCAAAAAAACAACGGTGGTCTGACATAGAGAGGGCCACCTTCTCTTTCGGCTATGGGCTAATGGTAACGCCGTTACAGTTAGCGCGAGTCTATGCAACGATCGGCAGCATGGGCATTTATCGTCCGCTGTCTATCACCAAAGTTGACCCTCCGGTAGCGGGTGAACGCGTTTTCCCTGAACCTCTGGTGCGCACCGTAGTGCACATGATGGAAAGCGTGGCCTTGCCGGGTGGCGGTGGTGTGAAAGCCGCTATCAAGGGTTATCGTATTGCCATTAAAACCGGTACCGCCAAGAAAGTCGGTCCGGATGGCAAATACGTCAATAAATATATCGCTTATACCGCTGGCGTCGCGCCAGCCAGTAACCCGCGTTTTGCTCTGGTGGTAGTGATTAACGATCCTCAGGGCGGGAAATACTATGGTGGTGCGGTTTCTGCACCGGTGTTTGGCGCCATCATGGGCGGCGTATTGCGCACCATGAACGTCGAACCGGATGCGCTGTCCACCGGGGATAAAAGCGAATTAGTCATTAACAGTAAAGAGGCTTCAGGTGGCAGATCGTAATTTGCGCGACTTACTCGCTCCGTGGGTGCCAACGGCACCCGAGCGCCGGCTGCGGGAAATGACATTGGACAGTCGCATTGCGGCGGCCGGGGATCTGTTTGTGGCCGTGCACGGTCACCAAACGGATGGGCGTCGCTATATTCCGCAAGCCATCGCACAGGGTGTGGCTGCCGTTATTGCCGAAGCAGAAGGTGAAGCTAAAGACGGCGAGATCCGTGAAATGCACGGCGTTCCAGTCATTTACCTGAGTCAGCTTAATCAACGCCTGTCAGCACTGGCCGGGCGTTTTTACCATCAACCGGCGGATCGCCTGCGCTTGATTGGCGTGACCGGTACTAACGGTAAAACCACGACCACCCAATTGTTGGCGCAGTGGAGTCAATTGCTGGGAGAAACTAGTGCGGTGATGGGAACCGTCGGTAATGGCCTGCTTGGACAAGTGTGCCCGACAGAGAACACCACCGGTTCTGCAGTTGATGTTCAACAGGTTTTAAACGATTTGGTAGAACAGGGCGCAACTTTTGCCGCGATGGAAGTTTCTTCCCACGGTTTGGTGCAAAACCGCGTTGCCGCCTTACCCTTTGCTGCTGGCGTGTTTACCAATCTGAGCCGCGACCATCTGGATTATCACGGCGATATGGCTAATTACGAAGCCGCCAAATGGTCGCTGTTTGCCGAGCACGAAGTAGGGCAAGCGATCATCAACGCCGACGACGAAGTCGGTCAGCGTTGGTTGGCGAAGCTGCCGGATGCCGTTGCTGTGACGATGGAAAACAACCTACAACTGGGTTGCCGTGGCCGTTGGTTAAAAACGACGGAAGTCGTTTATCACGATAATGGCGCGACCATTCGTTTTGATTCCAATTGGGGTACTGGCGAGATCGAGAGCCGTCTGATGGGAGCGTTCAACGTCAGTAACCTGTTGTTGGCACTGGCAACGCTACTGTCACTGGGTTATCCGCTGGATAAATTGGTTGAAGCGGGTAATCAGCTGCAACCGGTTTGCGGCCGTATGGAAGTGTTCAACGCAGCGGGTAAACCAACGGTGGTAGTGGATTATGCCCACACCCCGGATGCATTGGAAAAAGCGTTGGAAGCTGCGCGACTGCATTGCCAAGGGCAACTGTGGTGTGTCTTCGGTTGTGGCGGCGATCGCGACAAAGGTAAGCGCCCACTCATGGGGGCCATTGCTGAGCAATTTGCCGATCGCGTGGTGGTTACTGATGATAACCCGCGCACCGAAGAACCGCAGGCGATCATCAAAGATATTCTGGTTGGCTTGCTGGATGCGGGTCGTGTGCAAGTGATCCACGGGCGTGCCGAAGCGGTGACTAGCGCGATTATGCAGGCTAAAGAACAAGATGTGGTGTTGGTGGCAGGTAAAGGCCATGAGGACTACCAACTGGTGGGTAATCGTCGTCTGGATTATTCCGACCGTACTACCGTCGCTCGTTTGCTGGGGGTACTGGCATGATCCCGGTTTCTCTTCAGGCTCTGGTTGCCGTATTGAGCGCGGAATTGATCGGTGCTGATTACCAAATTACTGAAGTAACGACGGATACCCGCAAAGTGACTGCGGGTTGCCTGTTTGTGGCATTGAAAGGTGAACGTTTTGATGCTCATGACTTTGCTGCTGATGCGGTGACTGCGGGTGCCGGGGCGTTATTGGTTAGTAAGCGCTTACCATTGGATGTACCGCAACTGGTGGTGAAAGATACCCGTTTGGCATTAGGGCAACTTGGTGCTTGGGTGCGCCAGCAAGTTCCAGCCCGCGTGGTGGCATTGACCGGTTCATCGGGCAAAACCTCGGTGAAGGAAATGGTCGCGGCGATCCTGCGTGAATGTGGTGATGTGCTGTATACCGCCGGTAACTTTAATAACGATATTGGTGTGCCGTTAACGCTGCTGCGTTTACAGCCACAACATGATTTTGCCGTGATAGAGCTGGGCGCTAACCATATTGGCGAGATTGCTTACACCACCGCTTTAGCACAACCACAGAGTGCGTTAGTCAATAATTTGGCTGCGGCGCATCTGGAAGGTTTCGGCTCTTTAGCCGGTGTGGCTAAGGCAAAAGGTGAAATTTTCCAAGGTTTGCCAGCGGATGGCATCGCTATCATCAACGCTGATAACAACGATTGGCCGCACTGGCAGGCTCAGTTACAAGGTCAGAAAGTTTGGCGTTTTTCTCCGCAAGCGGCAGAAGGCGTGGATTTCTTTGCGAGCGACGTGAAAGTCAATGCTAACGGAACGCAGTTCACTCTGCATAGTCCGTTTGGCACGGTGGCGATTGAGTTGCCATTACCGGGGCGTCATAACATCGCCAATGCGTTGGCGGCAACCGCTCTAGCTATGTCGGTAGGCGCTTCGCTGGAGGCTGTGCGCCAAGGGCTGAAACAATTGCCGGCTGTTTCGGGGCGTTTATTCCCGATTGCGTTGAGTGAAACTAAGTTACTGCTGGACGATAGCTACAACGCCAACGTTGGCTCAATGATTGCCGCGGCACAGGTGCTGGCAGAGATGCCGGGCTACCGCGTAATGGTAGTCGGTGATATGGCTGAGCTGGGCGACGAAGCGGAAGATTGTCACCGTCAGGTGGGTGAAGCCGCTCGATTGGCAGGTATTGATAAAGTGATCAGTGTAGGCACGTTGAGCCGGGTGCTGAGCACGGCTTCCGGCAGCGGTGAACATTGTCAGGATAAGACAGCAGTGATCGCGCGAGTGGCGGAATTACTGTCGGAACATGCGGTAATTACCGTGTTAATCAAGGGTTCACGTAGTGCCGCAATGGAGCAGGTAGTACGCGCGTTACAGGAGAATGCACCATGTTAGTTTGGCTGGCCGAGTACTTGGTCAAATATTATTCCGGCTTCAACGTCTTTTCCTATCTGACGTTTCGCGCCATTGTCAGCCTGCTGACCGCGTTGTTCATCTCGTTGTGGATGGGACCGCGCCTGATTGCTCGCCTACAGGAAATGTCTTTCGGCCAAGTTGTCCGTAACGATGGCCCAGAATCGCATTTCAGCAAACGCGGCACCCCGACGATGGGCGGGATTATGATCCTGACTGCCATTACTATTTCGGTGTTGTTGTGGGCTTATCCTTCTAACCCTTATGTGTTGTGCGTCCTGTTTGTCTTGATTGGGTACGGCATTGTGGGTTTTGTCGATGACTACCGCAAAGTGGTACGCAAAAACACCAAAGGGCTAATTGCCCGGTGGAAGTACTTCTGGCAATCGGTCATCGCGCTCGTCGCGGCTTTTGCTATGTATTCTATCGGAAAAGACACGTCAGCCACCGAACTGGTGGTGCCGTTCTTTAAAGATGTCATGCCACAGCTCGGTTTGATGTACATCCTGTTGGCGTACTTCGTGATTGTTGGTACCAGCAACGCGGTTAACCTGACCGATGGGCTAGACGGTTTGGCGATTATGCCAACTGTGTTTGTTGCCGGAGGCTTCGCGTTGGTCGCGTGGGCAACCGGTAACATGAACTTCGCCAGCTACCTGCATATTCCTTATCTGCGCCACGCAGGTGAGTTAGTGATTGTCTGCACCGCGATTGTTGGGGCTGGCCTTGGTTTCCTGTGGTTTAACACCTACCCGGCACAGGTGTTTATGGGTGACGTAGGTTCACTGGCATTGGGCGGTGCATTAGGCACTATCGCCGTGCTACTGCGCCAAGAGTTTTTACTGGTGATTATGGGCGGCGTATTCGTGGTTGAAACGTTGTCGGTCATCTTGCAGGTGGGATCGTTCAAGTTACGTGGACAGCGTATTTTCCGCATGGCTCCGATTCACCACCACTATGAATTGAAAGGCTGGCCAGAACCGCGCGTTATCGTTCGCTTCTGGATTATCTCGCTGATGCTGGTGCTGATTGGCCTAGCAACGCTGAAGGTACGTTAATTATGGCGGATTATCAGGGTAAAAAAGTCGTCATCATCGGATTGGGTCTAACCGGCCTGTCCTGTGTTGATTTCTTCATGGCACGTGGTGTGACGCCGCGCGTTATGGATACCCGTATCACGCCTCCGGGGCTGGATAAACTGCCTGAGAGCGTTGAACGCCATGTAGGCTCTCTGAATATAGACTGGTTGCTGGCAGCGGATTTGATCGTCGCTAGCCCTGGTGTGGCCTTGGCAACCCCAGAATTAGCCACCGCTGCCGAAGCGGGAGTCGAAATTGTTGGTGACGTTGAGCTGTTCTGCCGCGAAGCGCAGGCGCCGATCGTGGCTATCACTGGCTCTAACGGTAAAAGCACCGTCACCACCTTAGTGGGTGAAATGGCGAAAGCGGCCGGTTGGGCGGTTGGCGTAGGCGGTAATATCGGCTTACCCGCGCTGAGTCTGTTAGGACAGGAATCCCAGCTCTATGTGCTGGAGTTATCGAGCTTCCAATTGGAAACTACGACCAGTCTACAAGCTGCGGCAGCGACCATCCTCAACGTGACCGAAGACCATATGGATCGCTATCCATTGGGTCTGCAACAGTACCGTGCAGCCAAGTTGCGAGTGTATGAGAGCGCCAAAGTTTGTGTGGTGAATGCGGACGATGGTTTGACCATGCCTGTGCGTGGCGCCGATGAGCGTTGCGTCAGCTTCGGTGTGGACGTTGGCGACTATCACCTCAACCGTCAACAAGGCGAGACTTGGCTGCGAGTGAAGGGTGAGAAAATCTTGAACACTCGCGAGATGAAGCTGGTAGGCCGCCATAACTATACCAATGCGCTAGCGGCGTTGGCGCTGGCGGATGCGGTGGAGATCCCTCGCGCTTCCAGTTTGAAAGCTTTGACTACCTTCACCGGTTTGGCGCACCGCTTCCAAATGGCGTGGGAACATAACGGTATACGTTGGATTAACGATTCCAAAGCCACCAACGTCGGTAGCACAGAAGCGGCGTTGAACGGTTTGCATATCGACGGCACGTTGTATTTGTTGCTGGGTGGCGATGGCAAGTCGGCAGATTTCTCGTCGCTGGCGCGTTATCTGCAAGGGGACAATATTCGCTTGTATTGCTTTGGTCGTGATGGAATTCAACTGGCGCAACTGCGTCCAGAAGTCAGCACTCTGACCGAAACCATGGAACAGGCAATGCGAGATATTGCCACCAAAGTGCAACCGGGCGATATGGTGCTGTTGTCACCGGCCTGCGCCAGTTTGGATCAGTTCCGTAATTTTGAAGTCCGTGGCGATGAGTTTGCCCGTCTGGCACAGGAGCTTGGCGGATGAGACTACGGATGCCGGCGTTCGGCCTGACTGACAAACTGAAAGACTGGGTGATGGGCACGCGTGAAAGCGATGCCGCCACCATGGTGCTGTATGACCGCACTTTGTTGTGGTTAACCTTCGGTCTGGCGATTATCGGCTTTGTGATGGTCACCTCGGCGTCGATGCCGATTGGTCAGCGTCTGGCAGAAGACCCGTTCCTATTCGCCAAGCGTGATGCGTTGTATCTCGGTTTGGCCTTTGGTCTGTCTCTGGTCACGTTACGTATTCCGATGGACGTGTGGCAGCGCTATAGCAACGTCATGTTATTGCTGTCGATTGTATTGCTGCTGATCGTATTGGTGGTCGGTAGCTCAGTTAACGGGGCGTCGCGCTGGATCTCGCTTGGCCCGCTGCGTATTCAGCCAGCGGAACTGTCCAAGTTGTCATTGTTCTGTTATCTGGCCAGCTATCTGGTGCGTAAAGTTGAAGAAGTGCGCAGCAACTTCTGGGGTTTCTGTAAACCGATGGGCGTGATGGTGGTGCTCGCGGTATTACTGCTGGCGCAGCCGGATCTCGGTACCGTGGTAGTTCTGTTCGTGACCACATTGGCGATGTTGTTCCTCGCGGGTGCCAAGCTGTGGCAGTTCTTGGCGATTATCGGTTCAGGGATCTTCGCGGTAGTGCTGCTCATCATCGCTGAACCTTACCGTATGCGCCGCGTAACTTCGTTCTGGAACCCGTGGGCCGATCCGTTTGGCAGTGGTTATCAGTTGACCCAATCGCTGATGGCCTTTGGTCGCGGTGAGTTCTGGGGACAAGGCTTGGGGAATTCAGTACAGAAATTGGAGTATTTACCTGAAGCACACACCGATTTCATCTTCTCGATTTTAGGAGAAGAGTTGGGCTATATCGGTGTGGTTTTTGCCTTGTTGATGGTATTCTTCGTGGCTTTTCGTGCTATGTCCATCGGCCGCCGCGCATTAGAGATTGACCAACGCTTCTCCGGATTTTTGGCTTGTTCCATCGGTATCTGGTTCAGTTTTCAGGCATTAGTTAACGTCGGTGCGGCAGCGGGTATGCTGCCGACGAAAGGCTTAACCTTGCCGCTGATCAGTTACGGTGGTTCGAGTTTGTTGATTATGTCGACAGCGATTGTGCTGTTGCTGCGAATTGATTACGAAACACGCCTGACGAAAGCGCAGGCGTTTGTGAAGAGGTAAGGGATGAGCGAACCCAAGCGTTTAATGGTGATGGCAGGCGGTACTGGCGGACACGTGTTCCCAGGGCTGGCGGTCGCGCATCATCTGATGGCGCAAGGCTGGCAGGTGCGCTGGCTCGGCACTGCCGACCGTATGGAAGCCGATTTGGTGCCAAGGCATGGGATCGAGATCGATTTCATCCGCATTTCTGGTCTGCGTGGCAAAGGGCTGATGGCTCAACTGACTGCTCCGGTGCGTATCTGGCATGCAGTACGCCAGGCGAAGGCGATCATGAAAAGTTATCAGCCGGATGTGGTGCTGGGTATGGGCGGTTATGTTTCTGGCCCCGGCGGTTTGGCAGCATGGTTGTGCGGCGTTCCAGTAGTACTGCATGAGCAGAACGGTATCGCAGGTTTAACCAATCGCTGGTTGTCGCGTATTGCCAAAAAAGTTTTACAGGCGTTCCCAGGTGCATTCCCCAATGCGGATGTGGTGGGTAACCCGGTACGCACCGATGTGTTGGCGCTACCGTTGCCAGACAAGCGTTTAGCTGGGCGTGAAGGTCCAACTCGCGTACTGGTTATTGGCGGAAGTCAGGGCGCTCGAGTGCTGAATCAGACAGTTCCTGCAGTCGCGGCGCATTTGGGCGATAAAATAACGCTCTGGCATCAGGTAGGAAAAGGCGCACTGGAGCAGGTGATGGCGGACTACCAAAAGGTAGGGCAGACCCAGCACAAAGTGACCGAATTTATTGACGATATGGCCGAGGCCTACGCGTGGGCGGATGTGGTGGTGTGTCGTTCTGGCGCACTGACCGTCAGCGAGATTGCTGCCGCGGGTCTGCCTGCGATCTTCGTGCCGTTCCAACACAAAGACCGTCAGCAGTACTGGAACGCACGCCCGCTGGAAGAAGCTGGCGCTGCGAAGATTATCGAACAGCCGCAGTTTACCGCTGATGTTGTCGCGGAACTGTTGGCTAGTTGGGATCGCCCAACGTTACTGGCGATGGCTAAAAAAGCGCGTGCCGTAGCGATTCCTGATGCCACCGAACGCGTGGCGGCAGAGCTGGTTCGACTGGCTAAATAATGTAGGGGCTCGGTATACCGAGTTCGAATAAAGCACATGAAATGTAGGGTTCGAATGGTTGAACCCAGATAGAGAGAGTGATGAATACACAACAATTGGCGAAACTACGCACTATCGTGCCTGAGATGCGACGCGTCCGGCACATTCACTTTGTCGGCATCGGTGGTGCTGGCATGGGTGGTATCGCTGAAGTGTTGGCTAACGAAGGTTATCAAATCAGCGGCTCGGATCTGGCTCCGAACCCGGTAACCCAACAGTTGAGCGCGCTTGGCGCAACGATTTACTTTAATCATCGCCCTGAGAACGTGCTGGATGCCAGCGTAGTGGTGGTTTCTACCGCTATCCCGGCCGATAACCCGGAGATCATTGCCGCACGTGAGGCGCGTATTCCGGTGATCCAGCGTGCCGAGATGTTGGCTGAATTGATGCGTTTTCGCCACGGTATTGCCATCGCGGGTACGCACGGCAAAACCACCACCACGGCAATGGTTTCCAGCATTTATGCGGAAGCTGGGTTGGACCCTACCTTCGTTAATGGCGGTTTGGTGAAGGCGGCAGGCACTCATGCTCGTTTAGGTTCAAGCCGTTACCTGATTGCGGAAGCCGATGAGAGCGATGCATCGTTCCTGCATCTGCAACCGATGGTGGCGATTGTGACCAATATCGAAGCCGACCATATGGATACTTACCAAGGCGACTTCGAAAACTTGAAGCAGACGTTCATTAACTTCCTGCATAACCTACCGTTTTACGGGCGCGCAGTGCTGTGTGTGGACGATCCCGTGGTGCGCGAATTGCTGCCACGGGTTGGGCGTCACATTACCACTTACGGTTTTAGCGAAGATGCTGACGTGCGAGTGGAAGATTATCATCAGAGCGGCGCACAAGGGCATTTCACTCTGCGTCGTCAAGACAAGCCATTGTTGAGTGTTACCCTGAATGCACCGGGGCGTCATAACGCATTGAACGCGGCGGCTGCGGCTGCGGTGGCAACCGAAGAAGGTATCGACGACGAAGCGATTCTACGCGCGTTGGCTGGTTTCCAAGGCACTGGACGCCGTTTCGATTTCCTCGGTGAATACCCACTGGCGGCGGTAAACGGTAAAGAAGGCAGTGCGATGCTGGTGGATGATTACGGTCACCACCCAACCGAAGTGGATGTGACCATTAAAGCGAGCCGTGCTGGTTGGCCGGAAAAGCGCTTGGTGATGGTCTTCCAACCGCACCGTTATACCCGTACGCGCGATCTGTATGACGATTTCGCGAACGTGCTGTCGCAGGTCGATGTATTGCTGATGCTGGAAGTCTATTCGGCGGGTGAAGCGCCGATCCCAGGCGCTGATAGCCGCTCGCTGTGCCGTACTATTCGTAGCCGTGGCAAGCTGGATCCGATTTTAGTGTCTGACGCTGACACCACGCCAGAAGTGCTGGCACAGTTGCTGCAAGGTGATGATTTAGTTCTGGTTCAAGGGGCAGGTAATGTGGGCAAAGTTGCTCGTAAACTGGCTGAGCTGAAACTGCAACCACAGAAAAAAGAGGAGGAACATCATGGCTGATAAAGTGGCTGTATTGCTGGGTGGCACCTCCGCAGAACGTGAAGTGTCATTGAATTCAGGCGCGGCGGTGTTGGCCGGCCTGCGCGAAGCCGGTATCGACGCACATGGCATTGATACTCGCGATGTTCCTGTGACTGATTTGAAAGCGAAAGGCTTCAGCAAAGTCTTTATCGCACTGCATGGCCGCGGTGGTGAAGATGGCACTGTGCAAGGAATGCTGGAATACCTCGGTTTACCGTATACCGGTAGCGGTGTGATGGCCTCCGCGCTGACTATGGACAAATGGCGCACCAAAATGGTGTGGCAGTCTATGGGTCTGCCGGTGGCGCCTTATGTGGCTCTACATCGCCCGGATTTCTCCGGTGAGCAGCGTCAGACACAGTTGAACAGCATCGAAGCGCTGGGGCTGCCGCTGATCGTCAAGCCGAGCCGTGAAGGTTCCAGCGTAGGGATGAGTAAAGTCAGTGTGCGCGAAGAGTTGAACGCGGCGCTGGAAGAAGCTTTCCGCCATGACGACGACGTGCTGGTCGAAAAATGGTTGAGTGGGCCGGAATATACTGTGGCGTTTTTAGGTGACAAGGTGTTGCCTTCCATTCGTATTCAACCGGCGGGCGTGTTTTACGATTACCAAGCTAAATATATCTCTGACGACACACAGTATTTCTGCCCAAGTGGTTTGAACGCCGAGCAGGAAAGTGAACTGGCTACGTTAGCGGTACGTGCCTACCGCGCTCTGGATTGCAGCGGTTGGGGACGAGTGGACGTGATGCAAGACAGCGATGGCAGTTTCTATCTGTTAGAGGCTAACACCTCGCCGGGTATGACCAGCCATAGTCTGGTGCCCATGGCGGCGCGTCAGGCGGGGTTAACCTTCTCGCAATTAGTCGCGAGAATTTTGGAACTGGCTGACTGATATGTCACAGGCGGCGCTGAATGTGCGCGAGCGTGAGGTGGATAGCAGCCCACGTCGCAATAACGGAACCCAGTTGGCGGGGATTATCTTCCTGCTGATGGTGTTGGGTACCGTGCTCTGGAGCGGTTGGGCTGTCGTAGGTTGGATGAAAGATGCCAGTCGCCTGCCACTCTCTAGACTGGTGTTGACCGGTGAACGGCATTACACCACCAACGATGATATCCGTCAGGTGATTCTGGCGTTGGGCGCGCCGGGCACTTTTATGACGCAAGATGTCGATGTCATTCAACAACAGATTGAACGTTTGCCGTGGATCAAGCAGGCCAGCGTGCGTAAACAATGGCCGGATGAGCTGAAAATTCATCTGGTGGAGTATGTCCCAGTCGCGCGTTGGAATGATTTGCACATGGTGGATGCCGAAGGTAAATCGTTCAGCGTACCGGCAGAGCGAAGCAAACAGAAGCTGCCGCTGCTCTATGGTCCTGAAGGGAGTGAGCAAGACGTTCTAGAAGGCTATCGCGCCATGAGCAGCTTGCTGGCAGCGCATAAATACACGCTGAAAATGGCGTCGATGAGTGCTCGTCACTCTTGGCAATTGGCGTTGGATAACGATGTTCGCATTGAACTGGGGCGTGACGATCGGATGGGACGTTTGCAGCGCTTTATCGAGCTGTACCCGGTGTTAGAGCAACAGGGGCTGGCTGAGAACAAGCGAGTCAGTTACGTCGATTTACGTTATGAATCGGGTGCCTCGGTCGGTTGGGTTCCGGTACCCATAGATCCAGCGATGGGTGAGCAGGCAACAGGCGATCGGCAAAACAGTAATCAGCAACAAAATCAGGCACAGGCAAAACAACAATGATCAAGTCGACGGACAGAAAACTGGTAGTTGGACTGGAGATCGGTACTGCAAAAGTCTCCGCATTGGTAGGTGAAGTTCTGCCCGATGGCATGGTCAATATTATCGGGGTGGGCAGTTGTCCATCACGCGGTATGGATAAGGGTGGCGTGAACGATCTGGAATCGGTAGTGAAGTGCGTACAGCGCGCTATCGATCAGGCTGAATTGATGGCCGACTGCCAGATCTCTTCGGTTTACCTGGCATTGTCCGGTAAACACATTAGCTGCCAGAACGAAATTGGCATGGTGCCGATTTCGGAAGAAGAAGTGACTCAGGACGACGTGGAAAACGTCGTGCATACCGCCAAGTCGGTACGCGTGCGTGATGAGCACCGTATTTTGCATGTGATCCCGCAGGAATACGCCATCGACTACCAGGAAGGTATCAAGAATCCGGTCGGCCTTTCCGGTGTGCGTATGCAGGCCAAGGTGCACCTGATCACCTGCCATAACGATATGGCAAAGAATATTGTCAAAGCCGTTGAACGTTGCGGCCTGAAAGTTGACCAATTAATTTTCGCCGGTCTGGCCGCCAGCTATGCGGTACTGACCGAAGACGAACGCGAACTCGGCGTCTGTGTGGTGGATATCGGCGGTGGCACCATGGATATGGCGGTGTACACCGGTGGCGCATTGCGTCACACCAAAGTGATCCCTTATGCGGGGAACGTGGTCACCAGCGATATTGCCTATGCCTTCGGCACGCCGCCGACCGACGCGGAAGCGATTAAAGTTCGACACGGCTGTGCGCTTGGGTCGATTGTTAGCAAGGATGAGAGTGTAGAGGTGCCTAGCGTTGGTGGGCGCCCGCCACGTAGTCTGCAAAGACAGACACTGGCGGAAGTCATTGAGCCACGTTACACCGAACTGTTGAATCTGGTTAACGATGAAATTTTGCAATTGCAGGAGCAACTGCGTCAGCAAGGGGTTAAGCATCATCTGGCAGCGGGTATTGTGCTGACTGGCGGTGCCGCCCAGATCGATGGCTTGGCAGCTTGTGCGCAACGGGTGTTCCACACTCAGGTACGCATCGGCCAACCCTTGAACATCACTGGGCTGACGGATTACGCACAGGAGCCTTACTACTCAACGGCGGTAGGTCTTCTGCATTACGGAAAAGAGTCTCACCTTAGCGGTGAGGCAGAAGTAGAAAAACGCGCCTCAGTGGGCAATTGGTTTAAACGTATCAATAGCTGGCTGAGAAAAGAATTTTAATGTTTTAACAAAGGGATCATGCTGAGTCATCTTTTTATGATCCCGCAGCGACAGGCACAAAACGGAGAGAAACTATGTTTGAACCAATGGAACTAACCAATGACGCGGTGATTAAAGTCATCGGCGTCGGCGGTGGCGGTGGCAACGCCGTTGAACACATGGTGCGCGAGCGCATCGAGGGTGTTGAATTCTTTGCCGTTAATACAGACGCTCAGGCGCTACGTAAAACGGCTGTTGGCCAAACCATCCAGATTGGTAGCGGTATTACCAAAGGTCTGGGTGCGGGTGCTAACCCAGAAGTGGGTCGTAACTCTGCGGAAGAAGACCGCGAAGCTCTGCGTGCCGCCCTGGAAGGTGCAGACATGGTATTCATCGCAGCCGGTATGGGCGGCGGTACCGGTACCGGTGCTGCGCCAGTAGTGGCTGAAGTTGCCAAAGATCTGGGTATTCTGACCGTAGCCGTAGTGACCAAGCCTTTCAATTTCGAAGGCAAAAAGCGTATGGCATTCGCGGAACAGGGTATCGCTGAGCTGTCCAAGCACGTGGACTCGCTGATCACTATCCCTAACGACAAGCTGTTGAAAGTGTTAGGGCGTGGTATTTCTCTGCTGGACGCTTTCGGCGCGGCTAACGACGTTCTGAAAGGTGCAGTGCAAGGTATTGCTGAGCTGATCACCCGTCCGGGTCTGATGAACGTCGACTTTGCTGACGTGCGTACCGTGATGTCCGAAATGGGCTATGCCATGATGGGTTCTGGCGTCGCTTGTGGTGAAGACCGTGCGGAAGAAGCGGCAGAAATGGCGATCTCCAGCCCACTGCTGGAAGATATCGACCTGTCTGGCGCTCGCGGCGTGCTGGTCAACATTACGGCGGGCTTCGATCTGCGCTTGGATGAGTTCGAAACTGTGGGTAACACCATTCGTGCTTTCGCTTCCGACAATGCGACCGTCGTTATCGGTACTTCATTGGATCCGGAAATGAACGACGAACTGCGTGTCACTGTGGTTGCGACCGGTATCGGCATGGACAAACGTCCAGAAATCACCCTGGTTACCAACAAACAGGCTAGCCAGCCAGTGATGGATCACCGTTACCAGCAGCACGGTATGTCTCCGCTGCCACAGGAAGTTAAACCTGCGGCGAAAGTGGTGAACGATCAAAACCCGCAACCGAATAAAGAGCCTGATTATCTGGATATCCCAGCCTTCCTGCGTAAACAGGCAGACTAGGAATAAACTGATAATTTGGAATCTCCGCTCTTTGTGCTAAACTGTCCCGCCGACTTTGCTATATGCTGAGTCGGTTGGATGGATAACATTGCGAGATAAAACGATGATCAAACAAAGGACATTAAAACGTATTGTTCAGGCGACTGGTGTCGGTTTACATACCGGCAAGAAGGTCACGCTGACAATGCGCCCAGCGTCGGCTAATACCGGGGTCATCTATCGTCGCACTGACTTGAATCCACCGGTTGATTTTCCGGCTGATGCAAAATCCGTGCGCGACACCATGCTATGTACTTGCTTGGTGAACGAGCATGACGTACGTATTTCTACCGTTGAGCACTTGAATGCTGCGCTGGCTGGGTTAGGTATCGACAACATCGTTATCGAAGTTGATGCTGCCGAGATCCCAATTATGGATGGTAGTGCGAGTCCGTTCGTATATCTGCTGTTAGATGCAGGTATCGAAGAACTGAACTGCGCGAAGAAATTCTTGCGTCTGAAAGACACCGTGCGTGTTGAAGATGGCGACAAGTGGGCTGAACTGTCCCCGCATAACGGGTTCCGTTTGGACTTCACTATCGACTTTAACCACCCGGCGATCGACTCCAGCACGCAACGCTACCGTCTCGATTTTTCTGCCGACTCGTTCGTGCGTCAAATCAGCCGTGCGCGTACCTTCGGTTTCATGCGTGACATCGAATACTTACAATCCCGTGGCTTAGCTTTGGGGGGGAGTTTCGATTGCGCTATCGTGGTGGATGACTACCGCGTATTGAACGAAGACGGTTTGCGCTTTGAAGATGAGTTTGTTCGTCACAAAATGCTGGACGCCATCGGCGACCTGTTCATGTGTGGGCACAACATCATTGGTGCGTTCACTGCATACAAGTCAGGCCATGCTCTGAACAACAAACTGCTGCAAGCAGTGTTGGCAAAACAAGAAGCATGGGAATTTGTGACGTTCCAGGACGAAGCCGAAATGCCATTGGCATTCAAAGCACCGTCCACCGTATTGGCGTAAGCTGATACCGCTGGTTTTCATTTATTAGCGACTAGCATCGTTGGTACTCTCTCCGGCCAACGATGCCAGTCGCTCCAATATTTTGCGTAATTTCTCTGGGCTACGGCTCGCCAATCCTCGTAACTGCTGCGCACTTTCCTGACTCAACTGCCGCATTGGCGGAGCTGACGCGTCATTATTTTTTGCCGATTTTTCGTCACCTTTCACCTGATTACTCCCTTTCGCCATTAACGCGGGATTAATCCTGATGTCGATTGACGACAATGATGGTAGAATTTGCGCCCGTAGTGCAGATAATAGATTCGGTTGTTCATAACGCAGGCGCATCATCCAGCTGGCGTTTGCCGTTTCTAGCACTAAAATACCTTGTCTGAAATTGGCGACACGGCACCACGGATGCAGTTGGGCGGGTAATAATCCCCTGACAGCTCGGTTAAGCTTGAGCAGCGCGATAGCGCGTTGCTGGACGTTATGCAGCGGCCCTTGGTCGGCAGCGGACGCGTCGTCAAACAGGACATCTAATAATTGTGGACGGCTATCACGCATGATGGGCTCCGGCGGATAAAAGACTCGTGATCGGTATTCTAAATCGTTGGCGACAATTTGGCAGACGTTATTTTTGGCCTCATCTCTTATTAGGGATGGTAGCGGCCACGCTTGGCGCGCCACAAAACCTGTCCAACGCATCCGATCAGGCCGCGCTTCCGAGCACTTCGTCCAGTTTAAATCGCCAAAATTCAGCGAGTAACGCTTTCAACAATCTAGCGTTACTGCAAGAAGTGCACCGCCGACCCACGTTTAGCGTTGATTATTGGCAACAGCATGCACTGCGTACCGTTATTCGTCACCTTTCTTTCGCTCTGGCACCGCAAGTGGTTTATGCGCGCGTGCAGGAAGCCGAAACTGAAGCGGTCGAGCAACCATTACAAGTGGCTCAATTGGCACTGCTTTCCACGCTCAATGCGCTATTGACGCATGAGCCGAAGCCGCCAACCATTATCCGCGACACCTTACATTCCGTTATCCCTTCTTTGGCGCAGCATCAGATCGGGCTATGGCTCGCACAGGTGCAGGGTATTCGCGCCGGACCTAGCGCTGTTAGTTGATTTCGCCCTTCTCGGGCAATGAAAAATGCAACAAAAATTAATCAAAACAGCTTGTTGATAGCGAATCTACGCTATCACATCAGAGACATCGAGAATTATGTTAATCAAATTATTGACCAAAGTTTTTGGTAGCCGCAACGATCGTACACTGCGCCGCATGCGCAAAGTGGTTGAGATGATCAACCGTATGGAACCGGACATGGAAAAACTGTCCGATGACGAACTGAAGGCTAAAACGCAGGAGTTTCGTGCCCGCTTGGAAAAAGGTGAAGTGCTGGAGGTTTTGATCCCAGAAGCCTTTGCCGTGGTGCGTGAAGCGAGTAAGCGTGTGTTCGGCATGCGTCACTTTGACGTCCAGTTGCTGGGTGGCATGGTGTTGAACGATCGTTGTATCGCGGAAATGCGTACGGGTGAAGGTAAAACCCTGACCGCAACTCTGCCTGCTTATCTGAATGCCTTGAGCGGTCGTGGTGTGCACGTGGTTACCGTCAACGACTACTTGGCACAGCGTGATGCCGAAAACAACCGTCCTCTGTTCGAGTTCCTGGGCCTGAGTGTCGGTATCAACCTGCCTGGTATGCCAGCGCCAGCTAAGCGTGAAGCTTATGCGGCCGACATCACTTACGGTACCAACAACGAATACGGTTTTGACTATCTGCGCGACAACATGGCGTTCAGCCCGGAAGAGCGTGTACAGCGTAAACTGCACTATGCGCTGGTGGATGAGGTTGACTCCATCCTGATTGATGAAGCACGTACTCCACTTATCATCTCCGGCCCGGCTGAAGACAGCTCCGAGATGTACATTCGTGTTAACAAGCTGATTCCTAAACTGATCCGCCAAGAGAAAGAAGACTCTGATACCTTCCAAGGTGAAGGTCACTTCTCGGTTGATGAGAAAGCGCGTCAAGTTCACTTGACCGAACGTGGTCTGATCCTGATCGAAGAAATGCTGATGGAAGCCGACATGATGGATGAAGGTGAATCGCTGTATTCACCGACTAATATCATGTTGATGCACCACGTTACCGCAGCACTGCGTGCCCACGTGTTGTTCACCCGTGACGTTGATTACATCGTTAAAGATGGCGAAGTCATCATCGTTGATGAGCACACCGGTCGTACCATGCAAGGTCGTCGCTGGTCTGACGGTTTGCACCAAGCGGTAGAAGCAAAAGAAGGTGTGGAGATCCAGAACGAGAACCAAACTCTGGCGTCCATCACCTTCCAGAACTACTTCCGTCTGTACGAAAAATTGGCCGGTATGACCGGTACTGCGGACACCGAAGCTTTCGAATTTAGCTCGATCTACAAGCTGGATACCATCGTGGTGCCAACCAACCGCCCAATGATCCGTAAAGATATGCCGGATCTGGTCTATATGACTGAGTTGGAGAAGATCGGTGCGATCATTGAAGATATTCGTGAGCGTACCAGTAACGGTCAACCAGTACTGGTTGGTACCATTTCGATCGAAAAATCTGAAGTGGTTTCCCGCGAGTTGACTAAAGCTGGTATTGAACACAAAGTTCTGAACGCCAAATTCCACGCCATGGAAGCGGATATTGTGGCCAATGCCGGTCAGAGTAGCGCGGTCACTATCGCCACCAACATGGCGGGTCGTGGTACTGACATTGTGTTAGGTGGTAGCTGGCAGACCGAGTTGGCACAGTTGGAAGAGCCTACTGAAGAACAAATTGCCGCAATCAAAGATGCTTGGAAAATCCGCCATGATGCCGTTTTAGCTGCAGGTGGTTTGCATATTATTGGTACCGAACGTCATGAGTCACGCCGTATCGATAACCAGTTGCGTGGCCGTTCTGGTCGTCAGGGTGATGCCGGTTCATCTCGCTTCTACCTGTCGATGGAAGATGCGCTGATGCGTATTTTCGCCTCAGATCGTGTGTCAGGTATGATGCGCAAACTGGGGATGAAAGAAGGCGAAGCGATTGAGCACCCGTGGGTGACTAAGGCGATTGCCAACGCGCAGCGCAAAGTGGAAAGCCGTAACTTCGACATTCGTAAGCAACTGTTGGAATACGATGATGTTGCCAGCGATCAGCGTCGTGCGATCTACAGCCAGCGTAACGAATTGCTAGACGTGTCTGACGTGAGTGAAACCATCACGAGTATCCGTGAAGATGTGTTCAAAGCCACCATTGATAGCTACATCCCGCCACAATCGCTGGAGGAAATGTGGGATGTTACTGGTTTGGAAGAACGTCTGAAAAACGACTTTGATCTGGAGATGCCAATCGCCGAGTGGTTGGACAAAGAGCCACAATTGCATGAAGAAACGCTGCGCGAGCGTATTCTGGAAAACGCCAAAGAAAGTTATGCACGCAAAGAGGAAGTAGTTGGTGCTGACATGATGCGCAACTTCGAGAAAGGCGTGATGCTTCAAACGCTGGATTCCCTGTGGAAAGAGCATTTGGCGGCGATGGATTACCTGCGTCAAGGTATCCATTTGCGTGGTTATGCGCAAAAAGATCCAAAGCAAGAATACAAGCGTGAATCTTTCAACATGTTCGCTACCATGCTGGAATCACTGAAATATGAAGTGGTTAGCGTATTGAGCAAAGTACAGGTGCGGATGCCGGAAGAGGTCGAAGCGCTGGAGTTGCAACGTCGTGAAGAAGCCGAGCGTTTGGCGCAGCGTCAGCAACTGAGTCATCAGGAAGAGAATGCGTTAGTCACTGAGCGTGATCCGAATACACCGGCCGTTGCTGAGCGTAAGATCGGCCGTAACGATCCTTGCCCATGTGGTTCTGGTAAGAAATACAAACAGTGCCACGGCCAGTTGCAGTAATCGGTTACTAGCTAATAAGTATTAACATTCTAAGGGTTCGGCATCACGCTGAGCCCTTTTTTCTTGAATCAGGAGGATGCGATGAAACATCTGAACATCGCCGTGGGGATTATCCGTAATTCTCAGCAAGAAATTTTTATCACTCGCCGGGCGGCAGATTCACATATGGCGGGGTTTTGGGAATTTCCCGGTGGCAAAATTGATCAAGGGGAAACCCCAGAGCAAGCATTACACCGTGAGCTGCATGAAGAAACTGGGATTAAAACCGAACGAGCAGAATTACTGGAAGTGTTGGAGCACCAGTTCCCTGATCGTATCGTGACGCTGCACTTTTATTTGGTGGAAGCGTGGAGCGGCGAACCCTTTGGTCGTGAAGGACAGCCGAAGCGCTGGGTCAAACAGGCTGATTTACTAGAAGATGAATTCCCGCCCGCCAATATCAGCATTATTCAACTGTTGGTGACACAGGCGAATGCTGCGCAATAAGTTTATTGGCCTGAGTGATATCAGGCCAATTTCTGACGATCAGTGATCGTCTGCTTCCGACCACTCATCGCTATCCGACAAATCACCACTGCTTGGAATACGCTTCTCTTCGTCGGCCCATTCGCCAAGATCGATCAACTGGCAGCGCTTGCTGCAAAATGGTCGGAAGGGACTGATTTCACCCCAAACCACGTCATTACCACAGGTTGGGCAAGGTACTACGGTTGTCATTAATTTCTCCCTATGTTGATTAGCAACAGGCTAATTCAAACGTCAATCGTTCTGGCACGTGCCCATGTTCGCTATCCAAGGGTAGGAAACGAATCGCATAGCGTGTTTTGTGGCCGGAGACTTGTGGGTAAAGCTGATGAGTCAGATCAATGCGTAAACGCAATAAATCAGCACCTTCGGCATTATCTTGGAAGAATCCATTCAAACTGATTTGATTGCGGAATTGACCCGCCTGCCGCACTAGATCCAGTATCATGGTTAACGCCTGACTCAGTGGTTCCAGTGAAGTCAGCCATTCGGCGACATCGGCATCGCGTTCGTGTTGGGCGACGTGCATCCACATATGTAACGTCGGTAAATCAAAGCTACAGCAACCGCCGGGGATCCCCAAGCGCTGACGCACTAAGCTGATTAAACGATCTTCTCGCAACATTTGTCCCATACGCGGGGCAGACATCAATACAGAAGCACGTTGTTTCAACTGGGCACGTAACTGATCGATAACCGACATATCTACGCCGGGAACATCAGTCCATAGCAGCAGTTTTTGTTGCTGTCGTTCCAACTCTTTGAGTAATTCAGTACGCACTTCTCCACGTTCCAATACGTCGAGCAAATCGGCGATGGTGCGGAAAAAGGTCAGGGCGTTAGCGGTGTCATGCAGGATTCGATGGGTATGTAACTGCTGTAATAAAAATTCGATACGCAGCCAAGTACGCATTTTTTCATTCAATGGGTGTTCAAATAGAACGGTTGGAGAAGCGTCACTCATTCAATTAATCCTGTCGGGTCGCTAATGCTGCCAGCTCAATATAGCGGCGATGCAGTGCGGCAACCAGCGGCTCTATCCTTTGGGCCGTGCCGCTATTGTCGATAACGTCATCCGCCACCGCCAAACGCTGCTCGCGCGTGACCTGGGCAGATAAAATATTTAATGCCTGTTGCTGGCTAATGCCATCACGGGCGATAGTACGTGCCAATTGGGTTTCTTTATCTACATCCACGACTAACACGCGATCCGCACTGGTCTGGAGTCGGTTTTCCACCAACAATGGCACCACCCACAGCGCATAAGGTTGGTTCACTTGCGCTAATTGACGCTGAGTTTCCTGCTGGATTTGTGGGTGTAACAGCTGGTTTAACCAGACTTTCTCTTCCGGATGGTCAAAGATGCGCTGACGTAACATAGCGCGATTGAGCGAACCGTCAGCCTGCAATATTTGATTACCAAAATGTTCGGCTATGGTAGCCAAAGTAGGGCTACCGGGTTCCACTACTTGGCGGGCGATCACATCGGCATCTACCACAGCCACACCATGGCGAGCAAAAGCATCAGCCACGGTGGATTTACCGCTGCCAATACCGCCTGTCAACGCAACAATGTAGGTCATGGATTTGAAGTTCACCGAAAAATAATAGACGAATCATAAAGCGATCACACAGAAGTGCAAGTCAACCCGTGTCGATCAGCTTGCACTGTAAGCGGTGATGGCGTGATAAATGTGTTCAGTCTGTAAAAATGCGCGGCGGGTCACACTGTCGTTTCGACAGTAAATTTGTCGGATTGTAGCGTAAATAAAGGTGAAATCGCAGTCTTGTCCGGCGATTATTTGTGCGTATGATAGCATCACTGGAACTCTGGCTAGAACAAGGTTCGAACTTAATTTATGCGATCCGTCGCCAAATACCAGGAAATCATGAGTCATGCGTATTGAAGAAGATTTGAAGTTAGGTTTTAAAGATGTACTGATTCGTCCAAAGCGTTCTACGCTGAAAAGCCGCTCTGAAGTTGAACTAGAGCGTCAGTTTACCTTTAAACATTCAGGCTGGAACTGGTCCGGTGTGCCAATTATTGCCGCTAATATGGATACAGTCGGCACCTTCCGCATGGCTGAGGTTTTGGCCTCCTTCGACGTACTTACCGCCGTTCATAAACATTATACCGTTGAACAATGGGCTGAGTTTGTTAAGCGCTCCTCTGAATCCGTACTGCGTCATGTGATGGTTTCTACAGGTACCTCCGAAGCTGACTTCGTGAAAATGAAGCAAATTCTGGCATTGTCCCCTGCGTTGAAATTCATCTGTATTGATGTGGCAAATGGCTACTCCGAGCACTTTGTTGCCTTCTTGAAGAAAGCCCGCGAAGCTTGCCCAACTCACGTTATCTGTGCGGGTAACGTTGTTACTGGCGAAATGGTTGAAGAACTGATTCTGTCAGGTGCTGATATTGTTAAAGTAGGTATCGGCCCTGGTTCTGTTTGCACCACTCGAGTGAAAACCGGTGTGGGTTATCCGCAACTTTCTGCGGTGATCGAATGTGCCGATGCGGCGCACGGTCTGGGTGGTCAAATCGTTAGTGATGGTGGCTGTTCCGTACCGGGTGACGTTGCTAAAGCCTTTGGTGGCGGTGCTGACTTTGTCATGCTGGGTGGTATGTTGGCCGGCCACGACGAGTGTGAAGGCACGGTAGTAGAAGAAAACGGTGAGAAATTCATGCTGTTCTATGGCATGAGCTCTGAGTCTGCGATGAAGCGCCATGTCGGTGGTGTTGCACAATACCGTGCCGCTGAGGGTAAAACGGTCAAGTTACCGCTACGTGGTTCCGTTGAATTTACCGTGCGCGACATCTTGGGTGGCCTGCGTTCAGCCTGTACTTATGTTGGTGCCGAGCGCCTGAAAGAATTAACTAAACGCACGACCTTCATCCGCGTCGCGGAGCAGGAAAACCGTGTGTTTGGTAGTAAGTAAAGGTTAATGCTTCACAACAAACCCGGTGAAAGCCGGGTTTGTTGTTTTTACGGCTATTGTTTTTACGTTTATTGCTTCTACCCCAGCACATTGCCCAATTGAAAGATCGGTAAATACATCGCGATCACTAACGCCCCCACGATCCCACCAACCACTAACATCAGTATCGGTTCCAAGGTTTGTGCCAACGTATCCGCTAACTCATGGGTTTGTTGCTCATGCCAGATAGCGAGTTTTTCCAACAAAGTATCCAGCGTACCGGACTCTTCCCCCACGCGGACGAGCTGTTGGCATAGGGAAGGGAATAGCGTTTGTTGCCCTAATGCATAATGAAACTGTTGTCCTTGAGTGAGTTGTTGTTGGATAGTTTCCAGTGCTTGGCGGTAAAACAAGTTGTCTACTGATAACGTCGCCGCATTCAGTCCTTCAACTAGCGTCAGCCCGGCCTGTTGGGTCATGGTGAGAATACGGAAAATCTGGCTTAGGCAGCTCCCTTTAACCAATTGTGAAATCAAAGGTAAGTGCAACAAGATCTGTTGTTCACGTTGATGCCACTGAGGTAATGGGTGCCATTTACGCCAATAAAACCCAATCGCTCCGGCCAGCAGCAATGAAAGGTAAGGACCGGTGTTAATGAGAAAAGTGGAGAGATTTAACAATCCTTGGGTAAACCACGGCAAAGGGGCGTTGAATGATTGGTAAACCTTGGCGAACTCTGGCAACACCATCACTAGCATTAATACGCTAACCAGCAATGCGACGACGCAAATGAACAACGGGTAGCGCAGGGCTTTCACTACCTTCTTCTGTAATTTTTGCTGTGCTTCCTGCTGCTGAGCCAATTGTAGGCAGCAGCGATCGAGGTTACCGGTCAGTTCGCCAATGGCGATTAACTGCCGGTAAATCAATGGGAAGATGTCTTGGTGCTCACTAATCACTTCTGAAAAGGGTTGTCCTTGGGAGACGCTTTGGGCAATTTCCGACAGTAAACAACGCCATGCGGGGGATTGGTGTTCTTTGGCTAACAATTGCAATCCATTGACCAATGGCAGCCCCGCTTGTAACAAGGTGGCTAATTGACGGGTGAATTGGATTAAGTTTTCTCCCCGCCATTGGCGCTGAGCCACCTGTTTACCCCTTTTCATCTGAAGCGGCTGTAAGCCTAGCTCGATCAGTTGCTGGTAAACCTGAGTTTGTTCATCCGCAAATGATTCTCCTAATTGGATCTCTCCTTGGTTATCGATCGCCTGCCAGAGAAATAAACGCCGTGTTTTCATCAACTCGCCCCAATATCGCTACCGATACCTACGACGCGGTAAACCTCTTCCAACGAGGTAAGACCTTGTTCGACTAAGGTTAAACCCGCATGTAGCAACGTCGTTTGCCCTTGCGATTGGGCAATTTCCGCGAGTTGGGTGGCGGGAGCGTTTTGCAATAGACCATGTTGGATTTCTGGCGTGATATTCAACAACTCATAAATCCCTACGCGGCCGTAGTAACCACCAAAGCAGTGTTCACAGCCTTCGGCACGCCACGGAGTGAGGGGTTCCGGCCAGATGTTTTTCGGGAAGTGCAGCAGTTCAATCTGGGGATAACGGCAATGCGGGCATAAGCGCCGTACTAAGCGTTGGGCAATCACCAGTTTCAGGCAAGAGGCTAACAGATAACCGGGAATACCCATTTGCGTCATACGTGTCAACGTTTCGCTGGTGGAGTTAGTATGCAGCGTTGATAACACCAGGTGGCCTGTTTGGGCCGCTTTGACGGCGATTTCGGCGGTTTCTTTATCGCGGATCTCGCCGATCATGATCACGTCGGGATCCTGTCGTAGCAAAGCACGTAATACACGAGCGAAATCTAGATCGGTTTTACTGTTGATCTGAGTCTGATTGATACCAAATACCGGGATCTCGACGGGATCTTCCACACTGCACAAATTGCTTTGTACATCGTTCAACTGGCGCAATCCACTGTACAAGGTGACGGTTTTACCGCTACCAGTGGGCCCCGTCACTAGGATCATACCCTGTGGATTAGTGAGTGCTCGGGCATACAGCCCTAATGCACTTAAGCTCATGCCTAACTGTTCCAATGGTAGCTCTTGCCTATCGGTTTGCAGGATCCGTAGTACGACTTTTTCACCGTGCAATGTCGGTAGGGTAGAGATCCGCATTGAATAGCTAGCATTGTCTAATTGAACGCTGAGTTGGCCATCTTGGGGTAGGCGACGCTCGGCAATATCCAACTGCCCCATGATTTTCAAGCGGGCGGTAAGGCGTGCTGCCAACAGGAAAGGCGGTGAAGCAATTGCCTGTAAGACGCCGTCAATACGTAAGCGGATACGTAGCTGGTTTTGATAAGGTTCGAAATGAACGTCAGAAGCACGACGCTGGATCGCCGTACGCAATGTCTGATTAATAAACTGCACGACTGGCGCATCGCTATCGTCATTTAACGAAGGAGTGACTTCTACGGACGTTTCTGGTTCGGAAGGGGGTTGCTGTTGGCTTTGTGCCTGCTCCAATCGAGCCAACGGCCATTGTTCTACCACGATGCTTTTTCCAGTGGCAAAGCGCAGCGCTTTTAGCAGTGCCGAAGGGATTTCTCCATACAAGGCGATAGTCAGTTGTCGTTTATCCTCACTCAATGCCAGCGCCTGATAGCGCTGGCACAGAGCATGGATTTCATTACTGATTTCCATGTTCATCATCATTATTCCGCTGTGTCGTCAAAACGGAACACTTCTTGACAGGTTTCCAGCAGATTGTTGTTAGTGCTAGTGCACTGACGAGTCCAGCGGGTCAGCCCGGTACTGTCTTGTGTCGGCGTTAATGCCACTGACAATCCTTGCAAAGTTTGTGTCCCCGTGAGGGTGATAACCCCTTTACTTACCTGAATTGCGCTGATGTAACGCGATGTTGCACCGGTAGGAATGCCTTTGTTACCCGCATCACAGCCAGTGGTGCCGCCACCTTCCAACACGCAAAGCTCGACCGCCATTTTGTATGGCGTCATGGCCTGTAACATGTCAGTCATGGCGGCTTTCTGGATATAGCGCTGATAAGCCGGAATACCAATAGCGCTCAGAATGGCGATGATGGCGATCACCACCATCAGTTCGATCAAAGTAAAACCACGTTGTGTTTCCATTGCACTGCTTCCTCCATAGTGATGAGGAAGTCACGGTAATGCGCCTTAAATCAGGCTGCGAGAGGCAATGAACGACAATGCGTAATGCTTCCACAGGAATTTGCTGGAGTTACATGGCGTTGAAAAATGCTGCGGTGAGCTTCGCAAATTTGAATGGGGAAAAAGACCTCCCCAGCTATTGAGGAGGTGAGGGCATTATTTAAACCGCATAGAGAGATCGAGGGCGGTGACGTGCTTGGTTAGCGCGCCAACTGAGATGTAATCCACGCCGGTTTCGGCGAAGGTGCGCAAGGTTTTCTCGGTAACGTTGCCAGAGACTTCCAACTGCGCGCGGCCTTGAGTTAGGGCGACAGCGTCTCGCATCATCTGAACGCTGAAGTTATCCAGCATCACGATGTCAGCACCGGCATCCAACGCCTGTTGCAGTTCATCCAGCGATTCCACTTCCACTTCTACTGGCACATCCGCATGCAAGCTAAAGGCTTGCTCCACCGCGTTCTTGATCGAACCTGCGGCGATAATGTGATTTTCTTTGATCAAGAAGGCATCGGATAAACCGAGGCGATGGTTACTGCCGCCACCACAAAGAACGGCGTATTTGAGTGCGGTTCGCAGCCCTGGCAGTGTTTTACGCGTATCCAATAAACGCGTTTGAGTGCCTTGCAGCAGTTCAACATAATGGCTGACCACCGTCGCGACACCAGCCAGCGTCTGGATAAAGTTCAGCGCGGTACGTTCACCGGTTAACAACACGCGTGCCGAACCGCTTAAATGGCACAACGCTTGGTCTGGCAGCAAACGATCGCCATCTTTCACCAGCCATTCCACTTTTACCTGATGACCTAACTGGATAAACACTTCATCCAACCAGCGTTGACCGCAGAATACGCCAGCTTCACGGGTGATAATGGTGGCTTCAGCCTGTTTGTCTGCCGGTAATAGTTGAGCGGTAATATCGCGCTTTGTGTCAACTTCGCCACCCAAATCTTCGCGTAGCGCCAAGGCAACGCTCGAGGGGATATCACTTTCAATACGTGCAAGCAGTTCGGTACGACGCTGATCGGCGCTGTAGCGGCGTGTCGGCATGGAAAACTCCAGTAAAGGCAAAGGGAATTGAGGGAACATGCTACCTTGTCGAAGGCCAGAGCATCAAGGCTGTTACTACGACGCTATTCGGGTATTATCCAATACTAGGTTGGGGACGATAAAAGAAGAGGATTCGCGGATGACACTGTTTTCGCTGCTGCTGGTTTTGGCGTGGGAGCGCTTGTTCAAACTGGGAGAACATTGGCAGTTGGATCATCGCCTTGAGGCGTTGTTCCGCCGATTGCATAAGGTTTCATTAGCTCAGACACTAGCGTTGTTTATTGGCTGGATGGCTATCGTCTGGGTGATTTTATGGTCGTTGCAAGGTTTGCTTTTTGGCGTGGTGACGTTGATTTTGTGGATTGTCATCGGGCTGCTATGCGTGGGCGCGGGGATCAAGCGGAAACATTATCGCGCCTATTTGAAGGCGGCGCGTCAGGGTGATGCTCATGCCTGTGAACAGATGGCGGAAGAATTAGCGTTGATCCACGGTTTACCAACGGAATGCACCGAAGAAGAGCGTTTGCGCGAATTGCAGAATGCGTTGTTGTGGATTAACTATCGCTACTATTTAGCGCCGTTGTTTTGGTTCGCGGTCGGCGGAGCGGTTGGGCCAATCGCATTGATGGGATATTCATTCCTGCGCGCATATCAAACCTGGTTAGCGCGGCATAATACGCCACTGGAACGTGCTCAATCGGGCATTGACCGCTTATTGCATTGGTTAGATTGGATACCTGTTCGTTTGGCCGGTGTGGCTTATGCGTTGTTTGGGCATGGTGAGAAGGCGCTGCCTGCGTGGTTTGCCTCATTAGGCGATCTACATACTTCGCAATACCAAGTGTTGACCCGTTTGGCACAGTTCTCACTGGCGCGCGATCCGCATTTGGATCCGGTTCAAACACCACGGGCGGCGGTGACGCTAGCACGGAAAGTGACGATGATTATCGTGGTGGTTGTGGCGTTGCTGACAATTTACGGAACGTTGCTGTAATTGGTGTAGCGGGTGCCTTTGGCACCCGCAAAAATATTACAGTTTGGCGAAGCAGCGGCGTGCTGCATCAATGGTACGCTGAATATCTTCTTTACTGTGGGCTACTGACATAAAGCCGGCTTCGAACGCTGAAGGTGCCAAATACACCCCTTCTTCCAACATCAGATGGAAGAAGCGTTTGAAGCGTTCCACATCGCATTTCATCACGTCTTGATAACCGGTTACGCTGTCAGCATCGGTGAAGAACAGGCCGAACATACCGCCGACGTTGTTAACTACCAGCGGAACATTTTCTTCTTTCGCGGCGTTCAGTAGGCCTTCTGACAGCATTTCGGTCAGCTCGGTCAGGGTTTGATGAACACCAACCTGTGAGACTTCGGTCAGGCAAGCGAAACCGGCCGCCATCGCGATGGGGTTGCCGGACAGCGTCCCCGCCTGATAAACCGGGCCAGTTGGCGCCAATGCTGCCATCACATCACGACGCCCACCAAAAGCCCCCACCGGCATACCGCCGCCGATGATTTTGCCCAAGCAGGTTAGATCGGGCACTACGTCGTAGTAAGCCTGCGCACCCGCCAAGGCGACGCGGAAACCGGTCATCACTTCGTCGATGATCAGCAGCGCACCATATTTGTCACACAGTGCGCGCAGACCCGGCAGGAACTCCGGCAGCGGTGGGATGCAGTTCATATTACCAGCTACGGGCTCGACGATAATACAAGCGATTTCGGATGGATACTGCTCGAACGCCGCTTGCACCGAGTCCAGATCGTTATAGGTACAGGTCAGCGTGTGCTTGGCGAAATCTGCCGGTACGCCTGGTGAGTTGGGTTGGCCGAGTGTCAGAGCACCAGAGCCAGCCTTAACCAGCAGACAGTCTGCGTGACCGTGGTAGCAACCTTCGAACTTGATGATTTTATCGCGGTTAGTAAAGCCGCGCGCCAGACGGATGGCACTCATGGTGGCTTCAGTCCCCGAGTTCACCATGCGGACCATATCCATGGTTGGCACCAACTCGGTGACCAACTCGGCCATTTTGACTTCCATCTCGGTCGGCGCACCGAAGCTCAGACCACGCTGTGCCGCTTCGATCACCGCATTACGGATTGACGGATGGTTATGCCCGAGCACCATTGGGCCCCAGGAACCGACGTAATCGATATAAGCTTTACCGTCGGCATCAAACAAGTAGGCACCGTCCGCCCGCTCGATAAAGAGGGGGGTACCGCCCACTCCGGTGAATGCACGCACCGGGGAGTTCACCCCGCCGGGGATCAACTGTTGCGCCTGGGCATACAGACTCTCGGACTTACTCATTTATCGGCTCCTGATTTCCATTGGAATATTTTTGATTGGGCTATTCTAAAGGAAGTGTACACAGTAATGAAACGATCACAGTCAGATACCTATTTTGAGGGGCGATCGGTGCCAGAGTGAGCTAGAATAGCCAACTTCGCTATTTGTATTACTTATCCCACTGAATTCCACTATGACAGAGATACAACAAAAGCCACTACGGACACCCCATCTGAAACGCAGCGATAGGGTGCGGCAATTTATGCGCCGCGATAAAACACCGGTCGCTATTTTAGTGATGGCGGCGTTGGTCGGCACCTTAGCTGGCCTACTGGGCGTCGCTTTTGAAAAAGCGGTGGGCTGGGTGCAGCAAGAGCGTTTGGCGACGCTGGCACATGTGGCGGATTACTGGATCTTGGCTTGGCCGCTAACCTTTATCATCTCTGCGGCGTTAGCGGTGCTGGGTTATTACCTAGTGCGGCGCTTTGCGCCAGAAGCTGGTGGTTCGGGCATTCCTGAAATTGAAGGTGCGCTGGAAGAGTTACGCCCGGTGCGTTGGTGGAGAGTGATCCCGGTAAAATTTATTGGCGGTATGGGCACCTTGGGTGCAGGCATGGTGCTGGGGCGCGAAGGGCCAACGGTACAGATGGGCGGCAACGTTGGGCGTATGGTGCTGGATATTTTCCGCATGCGTGGAGCCGAAGCGCGTCACTCTTTGTTGGCGACCGGTGCCGCAGCCGGACTTTCGGCGGCATTCAATGCGCCGTTGGCAGGCATTCTGTTTATCATCGAAGAGATGCGTCCGCAGTTCCGCTATAACCTGATCTCGATAAAAGCGGTGTTTATCGGGGTTATCATGTCTACCGTGGTGTTCCAAATCTTCAATGGTGAACACGCCGTGATCTCGGTAGGAAAACTCTCTTCTGCACCGATTAATACGCTGTGGCTGTATTTGGTATTAGGGGCGATTTTTGGTGCAGTCGGGGTGATGTTTAACGCCATGATTTTCCGTACCCAAGATATGTTTGCTCGATTGCACGGCGGTAATCTACGTAAGATTCTGATGATTGGCGGTATTCTCGGCGGCGTGTGCGGCATTCTGGGGTTGATCCAGCCAGAAGCGGCGGGTGGCGGTTTTGGTTTGATCCCGGTTGCCGCTGCCGGTAATTATACCGTTGGCGTATTGATGTTTATTTTTATCGCCCGTGTCGTGACGACGTTGCTGTGCTTCGGTTCTGGCGCGCCGGGCGGTATTTTTGCACCGATGTTGGCGCTGGGAACGCTGTTTGGCACCGCGTTTGGTCTGGCGAGCAGCCATCTGTTCCCGCAGTATGGTATCGAAGCGGGAACTTTCGCTATCGCCGGTATGGGGGCATTATTTGCTGCTACAGTTCGTGCACCGTTAACGGGGATCGTATTGGTGCTGGAAATGACCGATAACTACCAACTGATTTTGCCGATGATTATTACCTGTTTGGGGGCCACGCTGGTGGCACAATTCCTAGGCGGCAAGCCGCTGTACTCCTCGATTTTGGAGCGTACGTTGAAAAAGCAGGGGCAGCAGGCAGCGGAGCAAACAGGTAAAGAAAATGCTACAAATGCGGTGAATAGTTGAACGTAACACTCAACTATTGGATAATCGGTAGAGTTGATCAAACGATAGTTTGGTATTGAGTGATGTTGGGAGTTAAGTATGAGCGATGAAACAGCACTGCCCCTGCAATTTACCGAGGCAGCAGCAAGTAAGGTGAAGTTCCTGATTGCTGATGAAGAAAATCCGAACCTGAAGTTACGGGTTTACATTACCGGTGGCGGTTGCAGCGGATTCCAATACGGCTTCACTTTTGACGATAAGGTCAACGACGGCGATATGACCATCGAGAAGCAAGGCGTTGCGCTGGTGGTTGACCCAATGAGCCTGCAATATCTGGTCGGTGGTTCGGTTGATTATACCGAAGGGCTAGAAGGTTCCCGTTTCGTGGTTACTAACCCGAACGCCAAAACGACCTGTGGTTGCGGTTCTTCGTTCAGCATCTGATATACCCGTCATACTTGAAGCTGCATCTTTGTTGGCTGCTCTTACTCACCCGAATCACTTACTGGCGTAAGCTCATCGGGACTCGTTCGTTTGCCGCCGCGATGCAACTCCAATTATTTAGGGTATAGGTTGTATTACCGACAAAAAGAAACCCGCTAGCCTAATGGTTCGCGGGTTTTTGTTTTCTAGATGGCAAAGTTTTCTAGATGACAAACGCCGGTAGTTTCAAATGCCAGCGGATCGCCGCCAAGCGAATGACCAGCGTGATGACCATGCCTAACATCATCGCCTGTTGCAGTGGCATGCCGAAGGTGTAATAAGCGGTGGCGTGGACGATGCCGCCGATAATACAGGCGGTGGCATAAATTTCAGTTCGCAGGATCATCGGGATCTCACGTGCCAGCACGTCGCGGATAATCCCGCCGCCGACACCCGTGATCACGCCCATGCAAATCGCCACCAGTGGTCCGGTTCCAGCAGCAAAGGCTTTGTTAACGCCGATGCCGACAAACACCGCTAATCCAATGGCGTCTAACACTGGCAAGATCCAGATCGGCAAGCGACGGGGTTGACGAATCAACAATAGCGTTAGCACGCAGGTAATCATCGCCACCACTAAATCGGTAGGATCTTTCACCCAGAACACTGGGCCGTTGGCCAGCGCCATATCACGAATAGTACCGCCACCGACGGCGGTCACTACGCCAAGTACCAGCACACCAAACGGGTCCATACGCAGTTTACCTGCCAGCAATACGCCGGAGATGGCAAACACGGCAGTACCGAGAATATCTAACCAGAACACTAACATCAGTGCACCTCCGCCAGTTGGCTACAAAGTTGCTGTGCGGCCAACATGATGCGTGGCCCAGGTCGGTTAAACCAATCCTCGTTCAGCGCGATGATTGGTACTTCTAACTGTGGTGCCCAAAAAGCTTTCACGCTAGCGATTTGCTTTTCACCGCCAGTAATCACAATCGCCTGCGGTTTGCGTGCGAGCACTTGTTCGCGGCTGATCTGCGGCCAAGGCATTTTGCTCTCGGCAAAAATGTTTTCAGCACCGCACAGCGACAATATTTGGCTTTGCAAAGTCGCGCCGGAACTGGTGAATAGGGGTTGGGTACCAAACTGCAACAGCACACGTCGTGGCTGATTATTGGCGTATTTCGCTTTTAGCGCTGCAGTTTGTTGACGTAGCTGCGTTGCGGCTTGATGAGCCTGTTCAGGATGGGGGCTGTATTGCGCTAAATCATCCAAGTTTTGGGCAATATCGGCGATGTTTGTGGCATCAGCGTAGAAAATCGGAATGCCAAAAGTGGCTAACTGATCCAACACTCGCTGCGGATTACCACCACGCCACGCTAAAATCAGATCTGGCTTTAGCGCGAGAACCCGTTCCAGGTTGATTCCTTGCCAGGAAGCAACCTGTTCCAACTTCTTTGCCGCAGGGGGATAGTCAGAATAAGCACTGACCGCCAATAAAACGTCACCCATGCCAGCAGCATAGGCCAGTTCGGTAGTATTAGGCGCTAGGCTAACCACGCGCTGGGCGGCACTGGCGGGTAGCGCCATCCATAGCACCAATAACCATAGGAGAGGGAAAAAGTGCTTCGGCACCTTAGCCACCTCTAGCCAAATCAGACAGCATAGTTTCGACCATCAATGACGACTGCTTGGCCGCTGTCACCAAGAACTCATCAAAGCTTAGGTGTGATTCTTGATCGGCGACGTCGGAGATAGCGCGCACCACCACGAATGGGGTGTTGAACAGATGGCAAACGTGGCCGATAGCTGCCGCTTCCATTTCAACCGCCGCGACGTTAGGGAAAGTCGCGCGAATGCGTGCCAATGGCTCTGCACCGTTAATAAACGCATCGCCGCTGCAAATCAGGCCGCGTACTGCGTTCAGATCGAGTTGCTTGATGCATTTTTCCGCCAGCTCGATCAGCTTCTGATCAGCGACGAAAGCCGCTGGGCAACCGGCCATTTGGCCAGGTTCATAACCGAAGGCGGTTACATCAGCATCGTGGTAACGCACTTCTTGCGAAACCACAATGTCACCCACTTTTAAGGTGGTCGCCAAGCCACCGGCAGAACCGGTATTGATCACTACGTCGGGTTTGCAGTGCTCCAGCAGCAGAGTGGTACCCATCGCCGCCGCCACTTTACCAATGCCGGATTTTAGCAATGCCACTTCAACACCATTGATCTGACCGGTGTAGATCTCGCAACCTGCACGCTGAAGGGTCTGACGATTGTCGATTTTATCGCGCAGCAGGGTGACTTCTTGTTCCATTGCGCCGATGATGCCTACTTTCATAGAGAATACTCGCTAATTGGGTATGAAAATTGCGCCATAGTCTATCATGGCTCTGTGAGAGAATAGTCAGTATTACTGGGCGACTAGCGCAGCAAAAGGAGAGGCGATATGTCAGAGATCGATTTTCGCAGCAAGATGAGCTTCAAACGTTTTTATGGCACACATCGAGATGCCCACACTGAATACGACATTATCAAACGTTTTGAAAGCGACCGTGGGCGGATTATCAATTCTGCCGCCATCCGCCGTTTGCAGCAGAAAACCCAGGTATTTCCACTAGAACGCAACGCAGCGGTGCGTTCACGTCTGACACATTCGCTGGAAGTTCAACAGGTTGGGCGCTATATCGCCAAAGAGATTTTCCATGCGTTGAATAAAAGTAAAAAAATCACTGAGTATGGGTTAGACCAACTGCAAAGCTCGTTTGAGAGCGTAGTGGAAATGGCGTGCTTGATGCATGACATTGGCAATCCGCCTTTTGGTCATTTCGGTGAGGCTGCGATTAATAACTGGTTCGATAAACGTTTGGATACCGCCAGTTGTGGCACGGCTCCGCAGAGCAACGATCGTTGTACCCCCGAATTTTTACGGCTGAAAGAAGGGGAGCCGGAGCTTAACCGCTTGCGCGGTAAGGTGCGACGCGATCTGGCGCATTTTGAAGGTAATGCGCAGGCAATACGTTTAGTGCATACCTTATTACGGCTGAATCTGACCTATGCGCAAATCGCCTGTATTTTGAAATATACCCTACCGGCTTATTCGACGGAGAAAGTGGCAGATTTTAATTATCTGACTAAAAAACCGGGCTTCTATTTAGCTGAGGAAAGTTTTGTTGCTGAACTGCGCCAAGAACTGGGCATGACCGAGTTCGCTCGCTTCCCGCTCACTTATATCATGGAAGCCGCTGATGATATTTCCTATTGTATTGCCGATTTGGATGATGCAGTAGAAAAGGATATTTTTAGCGTCTATCAACTGTATGATTATTTGAAGGAAGCTTGGGGCGAAGAAACTCCGGGGGATTTGTTCGATAAAGTCGTCGGTAACGCTTATCGGAAAATGATGAAATGTCCGGAACAGCGACGCAACGATAATATTTTCTTTATGACCTTACGAGTGAATACCGTCGGTGAATTGGTCCCTCATGCTGCGCAACGCTTTATTGATAATCTGGACATGATATATCAAGGGCATTTTAATGAGGCACTGCTGGAAGGTTCTAGCCCGGCTAAGCGTTTGCTGGATATATTTAAAGACGTTGCCATGAAGAAAGTCTTTAATCATCCAGAAGTGGAGCAGTTAGAGTTGCAAGGGTATCGGGTCATTAGTGGCTTGCTGGACATCTACAGCCCACTATTGGCAATACCATTAGCGGATTTTACCCGTCTGGTGCGGGAAGATAACCATAAGGGATATCTGATCGAAACGCGTTTGTTCCATAAGCTTTCAGGGAAACATCGGCAGGCTTATGTTGAAGCGACTGATGCACTGCGTGGTCAATCAGAACAACAGCATGTCATCTGGGAATATTACTATCGAGCGCGTTTGATTCAGGATTACATCAGTGGGATGACAGATATTTATGCCTATGATGAATACCGCAGGTTAATGGCGGCAGAGTAACTTTATCTCTGAGGATTATCCTATTCTTTCGGAGGGGAGCGACGGTTTTGAGTATTTCGAGTTTTGTAAAGACGGACAATATTTGTTTACTATTGCCCGTCGCCAGTTTCGGAACTTCAAGCTATTAATAAACTCTGAACATGCACAAAGATTTTGTACCTCCTGATTGATTTTATTAAGAGACACACAGATGAAAAAAACTGCACTAGTTCTGAGCGCGTTAGCATTAAGTATCAGTATGGCGATGAGCCCGATGGCGGCTAATGCCGCAGAAACGGCTTCTGCCAGTACCCCAACACAACAACTGCCAAGCCTGGCACCGATGCTGGAAAAAGTGATGCCTTCGGTCGTCAGCATTAACGTTGAAGGCAGTACCACGGTCAATACGCCACGTATGCCACAACAGTTCCAGCAGTTCTTTGGTGATGACTCACCATTCTGTCAGGACGGCTCACCGTTCCAAGGTTCTCCGATGTGTCAGGGCGGGCCGGGTGGGCAGCAAGGAACCAAAGAAGCCTTTAAAGCATTGGGCTCAGGGGTCATCATTGATGCTGCGAAAGGCTATGTAGTTACCAATAACCACGTGGTGGATAACGCGACCAAAATTCAGGTTCAACTGAGCGATGGTCGTCGCTTTGATGCCAAAGTGATTGGTAAAGATCCTCGTTCCGATATTGCATTGCTCCAACTGAAAGACGCCAAAAATCTGACTGAAGTTAAAATGGCAGACTCCGATCAACTGCGTGTGGGCGACTACACCGTGGCGATCGGTAACCCGTATGGTCTGGGTGAAACGGTGACTTCCGGTATTGTCTCTGCGCTGGGGCGCAGTGGCTTGAACATTGAAAATTACGAAAACTTTATCCAGACCGATGCGGCGATCAACCGTGGTAACTCCGGTGGTGCGTTGGTGAACCTGAATGGTGAACTGATCGGTATGAACACCGCGATCCTGGCGCCGGACGGCGGGAATATCGGTATCGGTTTCGCGATCCCAAGCAATATGGTGAAAAACCTGACGGCACAGATGGTGGAATATGGTCAGGTGAAACGCGGTGAACTGGGCATTATGGGCACCGAACTGAACTCTGAGCTGGCGAAAGCGATGAAGGTTGATGCTCAGCGCGGGGCGTTTGTCAGCCAAGTGTTGCCGAAGTCTTCCGCTGCTAAAGCCGATATTAAGGCGGGGGACGTGATCGTGACTCTGAACGGTAAAGCGATATCCAGCTTCGCTTCGTTCCGTGCAGAAATCGGCACCTTACCGATTGGTAGCAAATTGGCACTGGGAATTATCCGTGACGGTAAGCCGCAGACCATTGATGTTACGCTGGAGCAAAGCAGCCAAAGCCAGGTCGATTCCGGCAACATTTACACCGGCATTGAAGGGGCTGAATTGAGTAATACCCAAGTTGACGGTCATAAAGGGGTGAAAGTCGATAACGTGAAAGCAGGCAGTGCCGCTGCACGTATCGGTTTGAAAAAAGGTGATGTGATTCTGGGTGTTAACCAACAACCGATTCAGAACTTGGGCGAACTGCGTAAAATCCTCGACAGCAAGCCTGCGGTGCTGGCGCTGAATATCCAGCGTGGCGATACTTCACTGTATCTGTTGATGCAGTAATTTTTTGTAGCTCGTTGAGTTAACAACCAAACCCCGCTTGAGAAATTGAGCGGGGTTTTTAGTTTATGAGAATAGTTAATCAGCCAAATGTTCCTGAGCTACTCGGCTGACCAAATCTATTTCATCCAATAACTCCAACCATTCGGGTTCCAGATCGTTGTTATCGATGCCTTGGCGTAGCTGTTGCTCCAGATAGAAACACAGTTGTTTCAGTCGTGGGACACCGCTGTAGCTACAACTGCCATGTAGTTTGTGGATCAAATCGAGAATACTGTCGTCCTGTTTGCCATTGAGTATGGTCTGTACGCGTTCTTTTACCTGTGGCAGGAAGTCGAGAAGCATCTGTAATAGATCGCGCGCCAAGTCTTCTTTATTAGCAGCTTGGCGTAGAGCCAGTGACCAATCGAGCGACGGTTGAGGTTCGGTAACTCCCTGAGGCAACACTTTTTCAGGCTCGCTGTAATAACGTGATAGCACCACGGTCAGCATCGCCTCATCGATCGGTTTTGCCAGATAATCGTCCATACCGACTTGCAGTAGATGCTCGCGCTCACCACTGACGGCATGGGCAGTGACGGCAACAATCGGTGTGGAGTTATGATGTGGCATTTGACGGATCAGTTCACTGGTGCGAATACCGTCAATATTGGGCATTTGGATATCCATCAGGATCAGGTCCAGCACGCTTTCCCGCGCGAGGGCGATGGCTTCCTCCCCATTTTCACACAACAGTGTTTTTTCTACCTGCTCTTCTAGCAACGTGCCGATTAACTTCAGGTTAGCCGGGTTGTCGTCGACGGCCATGACGGTTAACGGCAAGCGTTTATGTTGCTGCGGGGCATTCAATGGGAGTGGTGCTTCCATCCGCAATAACGGATATAGACGACCACTAGTAATCGGTTTGGTCAGGCAGCCAATGGCTCCCAGTGTTTTGAATTTTTCAGCGTCAATTTGCGATTGATACGGCAGTGCTAGGATCACTCGTTTCGCCAGTTTCAACGCCTCGTTGAGTTTTTCCTGATGCTGTCCCGAGCCGATGGTTTCACGGAACGGGATTGGTACTCCCACTAATAGGAAGTCATAGTCGTTTTTCGCGAGTTGCGCCAAGGTAGGGGAGTGAGTCACGATCAACTGCGTGGCATTCAGCATGTTGAGCGTTGCTTGCGCCGCCGTTGGGTTGGCTTCGACATAAGCCAGTGTTTTTCCACGCAGGTCCGGCAGGCTTGGTGGTAACGACAGCATACCCTCGTTCAAATCAATGGTGATGTGGAACCAGAACGTGGAGCCGCGATTCAATTGACTATGGAAATTGATGTCGCCACCCATCTCTTTCACTAATTTTTGGGTAATGACCAATCCCAACCCGGTACCGCCGTGACGACGAGAAATGCTGGCATCCGCCTGACGGAAAGCTTGGAACAGTTGCGATTGCTGGCGTTCGGAAATGCCGATGCCGGTATCGTGGATCTGTATTTCTAGTTCCACTTGGCGTTCTAGGTGGTTACGCAGTTCGACGCGAATATCGATATTGCCGGTTTCAGTAAATTTAACGGCGTTGCCCAACAGGTTGGTAATGATCTGTTGCAAACGTAGCGAATCGCCAATGACTTGTTCCGGGACGTCGTTGTGCACATCCAGCGTCAGCTCTAGCCCTTTCTCGTGGGCGCTTGGTGCCAGTAAAACGATGACTTCATCCAACGTCTCGCGTAAGGCGAAGGGAATATGCTCCAGCACCAACTTACCGGCTTCCAGTTTCGAGAAGTCCAGCACGTCATTAATGATGGTGAGCAGGTTATTGGCCGAACGCTCAATGGTTTGCAAATAGTCGGTTTGAGTCTCGCTCAGATCGGTTTTCAACGTTTGGCGGGTAAAACCAATCACGCCGTTGAGCGGAGTGCGTAACTCGTGCGACATATTGGCCAAAAACTCAGACTTAATACGTGCGGCTTCTTGTGCCCGCTTCTTGGCGAGATCCAGTTCAACGTTCTGGATCTCCATTTGCTCCAGCGTTTCTCGTAAGTCCGACGTGGCTTGATCAATATTTTGCTGCATCTCTTCGTGATAGGCGGTGAGCGACATCGCCATCGAGTTAATGCCATTTTTCAGCATATGCAGTTCGCCGAGCATAAAGCCTTCGACCCGGCTGTCGAGCTGACCACGGCGAATGCGATCAACAGTATTCACCATATTGCGGATCGGCCCAGTCACGTCACGCATCAGGCGGTAGGCGAATAGGATGGCGATACACATGCATAACAGCAGCAACAGGGTGGAAATGAACACTTCTTTATATTGCTGCAGACGTACCGAGCTCAGATCCAGCTCGACCGCCACATAGCCGAGGCTGCGCTCTGGCTGCGTTGTGGCGCCACTCTCGCCATCGGGGTATTGGTTTTCCGACAGAATGGGCGTGCGCAGGATTAACGAATCGTCTTTGCGCGTTAACATCAGATCGGTGGGGAATGGCACACCTTTTGGTAGCTGCAACGGAGTCGTATTACGGTGATAATTCGATGTCACGAAGAGATTATTCTGCGCATCAAAAACCGTAATTGAGCGCACAATATCCGAATGGCGGCGATGTAACAGGCTGACCAATTGTCTGACCGACTCGCGACTGCGGAAAGTCATGCCATATTCACTGGCGACTGCCAGCGGTTCGATGATGCTAGAACCGGCGTCAACCAGTTGTTCTTGCAGCTCATTATAGCGATGCACCACAAAGAACGTACTGAGCAGCAGCCCGATCAATAGCGTCGGAGCCAGAATCAGTATCATCATGCGTGCACGCAGACTGTATTTGGTCATGAGATTCCAATGTGGGAGAATTGTCGCTGATTCCTAATGAACCAACATTTAATCGATAATTATGGCGCAATTCTACTCTCCCAAACGCCGCGTGACGACCCGGCAAACTTTACAAATGTTAACTGTGACAGTGACGGATCTCGATCCGTTCGGCCAGGGAGTGGCGCGTCATGAAGGTAAAGCGATATTTATCCCCGGAGTACTGCCGGGTGAACAGGCTGAAATTCAACTGACAGAAGATAAGCGTCAGTTCGCTAAAGGTAAGCTAAAACGCTTGCTGAATCATAGCCCACAACGGGTAGAACCGCGTTGTCCGCACTTCGGCGTCTGTGGTGGTTGTCAGCAACAGCACGCCAGCGAAGCCTTACAGCAACAAAGTAAGTCGGCTGGGTTGATCCGCATGATTGAGCAGGAAACTGGCATAACACCTGAGACGGATACGGTGATTGCCGGACCGCAATACGGTTATCGCCGTCGGGCACGCTTGGGGCTGGCGTGGCAAACCAAACAGCAAAAATTGGTGATGGGCTTTCGCCAAACCGCATCTAACGATTTAGTGCCGCTCACCCAATGCCCGGTGTTGGCACCAGAATTGGAGCAACTGTTATTACCGCTGCGTGATTGTCTGAATGGTTTACAGGCCGTCAAACGTCTCGGTCATGCTGAGCTGGTTTTAGGGGATAATGGTCCAATACTGGTATTGCGCCATCTGGATGCGCTAAAAGAGAGCGATCGCCAGTGGTTGTTGGATTTTGCGCAGCAGAAAAATCTGACGATTTATCTGGCGCCTGATAGTGATCACCTGGAAAAACTGCACGGCGAGACGCCGTATTATCAGGTTGACGGGCTACGCTTAGACTTTAATCCGCGTGACTTTATTCAGGTTAATGATGCAGTAAATCAGCAAATGGTCGCGCAAGCACTTGAATGGCTGTCAGTCCAACCCAATGATCGGGTATTGGATCTCTTTTGCGGCATGGGCAATTTTACCTTGCCGCTGGCTCGACGCGCCAACGAGGTGGTAGGCATTGAAGGTGTTGCCACGCTGGTAGCGAATGGGCAATATAATGCACATCAGAATTTGCTGAGTAATGCCGTATTTTTCCATGAAAATCTGGAAGAGGATGTCGCGCGGCAACCTTGGGCAGCACAAGGGTTTGATAAAGTGATGTTAGATCCCGCTCGTGCAGGTGCGGCCGGGGTCATGTCACAGATTGTAAAACTGGCACCAGAACGGGTGGTTTACGTCTCCTGTAATCCCACTACGCTGGCGCGTGACAGCAAAGTTTTGCTGGCAGCCGGTTATCGTCTTGCGCGGGTGCGGATGTTAGATATGTTCCCGCACACTGGGCATCTTGAATCAATGGCGCTGTTTATTAGCGACACTGTGCCAGAAGTCGCTGCAAAGTAGGGAGAAGTTATGGTTGCGGTAAGAAGTGCACATCTGAATACGGCGGGCGAATTCGCACTCGATGAGTGGATCGCCAGCCTTGGGCTACCTAACCCGCAGTCATGTGAGCGACTGGCCGCAACCTGGCGCTACTGTGAGCAGCATACTCAAAACCACCCTGACGTGTCATTGTTGTTATGGCGCGGTTTGGAGATGGTCGAAATTCTATCGACCCTCAGCATGGACAACGACAGTATGCGTGCTGCGCTGCTGTTCCCGTTGGTGGACGCCGGTATCGTCGATGAAGAAACCCTGACCGAAGAGTTTGGTAAGGGCATTACTTATCTGGTCCACGGCGTGCGTGATATGGACGCTATTCGCCAACTGAAAGCCACTCACAACGATTCCACCGCTTCCGTTCAGGTCGATAACGTGCGCCGCATGTTGTTGGCAATGGTGGAGGATTTCCGCTGTGTTGTTATCAAGCTGGCGGAGCGTATCGCTCACCTGCGTGAAGTTAAAGATGCGCCGGAAGATGAACGTGTGTTGGCGGCGAAAGAGTGTTCCAACATCTATGCACCGTTGGCTAACCGCTTGGGTATTGGGCAGCTGAAATGGGAGCTGGAAGATTTCTGCTTCCGCTACCTGCACCCGGACGAATACAAACGCATCGCTAAATTGCTGCATGAGCGCCGTATCGACCGCGAACAGTTTATTGATGATTTCGTCGCCTCGCTGCGCAAAGAGATGGCAGCAGAAGGTATTAAGGTCGAAATCTATGGCCGACCGAAGCATATCTATAGCATCTGGCGCAAAATGCAGAAAAAAGCGCTGTCGTTCGACGAACTGTTCGATGTGCGGGCGGTGCGTATTGTTGCTGAGCGTTTGCAGGACTGCTACGCCGCGCTGGGCATTGTGCATACCCATTTCCGCCATCTGCCCGATGAATTTGACGATTACGTCGCTAACCCAAAACCGAACGGTTATCAGTCGATCCACACCGTGGTGCTGGGGCCGCGTGGCAAAACGGTTGAGATCCAAATTCGTACCCGCCAGATGCATGAAGATGCCGAGTTGGGTGTCGCGGCGCATTGGAAATACAAAGAAGGGGCGATCGCTACGGTGCGTTCCGGTTACGAAGAGCGTATCGCCTGGTTGCGTAAACTGATCGCTTGGCAGGAAGAAATGGCGGACTCCGGCGAGATGCTCGACGAAGTGCGTAGCCAGGTGTTCGACGATCGAGTCTATGTGTTTACGCCAAAAGGTGATGTGGTGGATCTGCCCGCCGGTTCTACACCGCTCGATTTTGCCTACCATATTCATAGCGATGTTGGTCACCGTTGCATCGGTGCCAAGATCGGCGGGCGCATCGTGCCGTTTACCTATCAGTTGAAGATGGGTGATCAGATTGAGGTAATCACCCAGAAACAGCCGAACCCAAGCCGCGACTGGCTGAACCCGAACCTCGGTTACGTCACCACCAGTCGTGGACGTTCGAAGATCCACAACTGGTTCCGTAAGCAGGATCGTGACAAAAACATTCTCGCTGGACGGCAGATGTTGGACAACGAGCTGGAACACTTAGACATCAGCCTGAAAGAAGCCGAGAAGCTGTTGATCCCCCGTTACAACATGAATTCGTTAGACGAAATTCTGGCCGCGATTGGTGGTGGGGACATTCGTCTCAACCAAATGATCAACTTCCTACAAGGCAAGTTCAACAAGCCGAGTGCAGAAGAACAAGATCGCGAAGCGCTACGTCAGTTGGTGCAACAGAAAGCGCCGCCGACCACTCGCAGCAATAAAGATACTGGGCGCGTGGTGGTGGAGGGCGTCGGTAATCTGATGCACCATATTGCCCGTTGCTGCCAACCGATCCCCGGTGACGAGATCGTCGGTTTTATTACTCAAGGGCGCGGTATTTCGATCCACCGTGCGGATTGCGATCAACTGATCGATCTGCAATCTCATGCGCCAGAGCGTATTGTCGATGCGGTATGGGGCGAAAGTTATTCCAGCGGTTATTCGCTGGTGGTGCGCGTGGTGGCGAACGATCGCAGCGGTTTGTTGCGTGATATCACCACCATTCTCGCCAACGAAAAGGTCAACGTATTAGGCGTGGCCAGCCGTAGCGATACCAAAAAACAATTGGCGACCATCGACATGGACATTGAGATCTACAATCAGGCGGTGTTGGGGCGAGTGATCGCCAAGTTAAACCAACTGCCGGATGTGATTGATGCTAAACGCCTGCACGGCAACTAAATACCCTTCATCTTTCGGGCGCATTGCATTCAGTGTGCCCGCGTTTTATTCAGGATTACCCATGACCTCATCTGCTCCTTTACAACGTTTGTTGACCATTATGAAAACGCTACGCGATCCACAACGCGGTTGCCCGTGGGATCGTAAACAGACTTTTGCCACCATTGCGCCTTATACGCTGGAAGAAACCTACGAAGTGTTGGATGCCATCGAGCGCCAAGACTATGCCGATTTGCGCGAAGAGTTGGGCGATCTGCTGTTCCAGGTGGTGTTTTATGCTCAGATGGGGCAAGAACAGGGGCTGTTTGATTTTGATGATGTTTGCAGCGCTATCAGTGACAAACTCGAACGCCGCCACCCGCATATTTTTGCTGATGCCGATGCGGCTGACAGTGAAGTTGTCGCCGCACGTTGGGAGCAACTAAAAGCCGGCGAACGTGCCGATAAAGCGCTGCACTCGGCGCTAGATGACATTCCTCATGCTTTACCTGCCTTGATGCGGTCTCACAAGATCCAAAAGCGTTGTGCGGCGGTGGGGTTTGATTGGGATACCCTCGGCCCGGTGCTGGGCAAAGTGTATGAAGAAATCGATGAAGTGATGCACGAAGCGCAACAAGCGGTAATAGATCAGCAAAAATTGGAAGAAGAAATTGGCGATTTGCTGTTTGCCACCGTCAACCTCTCTCGTCATCTTGGCCATAAGGCAGAAAGCGCATTACAGGCTGCCAACCGCAAGTTTGAACGCCGTTTTCGTCAGGTCGAAGAAATCATCAAACAGCGCGGGTTGGTGATGGGTGAAGCAACGCTGGAACAGATGGAGGAGGCGTGGCAGCAGGTGAAGCAGCAGGAAAATACCCTCTGATTGTGACAAAACTTAATACTGTTTCCATTAAGCGGGAGTGATACAGAACGCCGACACGCCGCGAACCCATCCCTGGGGCTCGTATCGCGCATCCCTGCGCTCAACGGTCGGCTAACCTGCATCACTCCCACCAATAGTCCTGACACCGTTATTTAGTGATTAAATAACGTTGAAGTAGGAGTTATCATTCGGGTTTTTAGCTTTCCAGCGATTGAAGATCATGCTGCAATAAATAAATACCGCAACAATACTGACTGGCCCCAAGACGACTTGAATCAACGAGCCGGTGAAGTTCTCACTCCAACTGTCTGGCCCTGGGATCAATGCGGCAACGGTCGCAGCGGTAAAGATGGTGATAATAGGTAAGACCGATAACAAAGCCCAGAAACGACCTTTACCCAAGAAGTAAAAGTTACGTTCATAATCAGGGTTATTCTTATTCCAGCGCAGCTTGATATAACCCGCAACCATAAAGAGAACCGGTAACGTTGCCGCTCCCCCATCAAGGTTTTTAATTGTAATCAGAATCGTATTGATGCCTGAGTTGAACTGACCGAGCATAAACAAGATGATGATAACGGTGACCACCATTCCTTGCATTTTCAATGCGTTGATTGGCGTCCCCTCTTTATTCACTTCGGAAAGTTTTTTACCGAAAATGCCTTTTGGCGCATCAACAAACAGCATTTTTACCGGTGCCGCAGTCCACAGCATCAAAGAGCCGCAGAGCGTGGTGATCATCAGGAACAGGGCGATGACGTTGGTCCACCAGCTCGGGAAGTCCAACTGCTGGAATACCACATAAATAGTCGACAGCAGACCCAGATGAGCGGCTTGTTCAGCTGGCAGGATCATATTGATCAGTACCGAAGACACCACCATGATGCCGGAGAAAATAAACACGTTGAGCAGTAAGCCAATTTTGAAGTTACGCTCCCCGCCACGAATGTTGCGTTTGTAAGCGGCAAGTGCTTCCAAGCCACCCAGTGATTGCAATGCCCAAGACATCGAGGCAATTTTTGTCCAAGACAGATCAATGTGTTGCAAATATTCTGGTGCAACGACAGTGCCGTTAAATAGGATGGTGCTGGTGGTGATTTTATAGGTTGCTGCAATGATAAAGAGCACGGTTAACGCAAACCCAGCATACCCGGCAAAAGATAGCAGGCGAGACAACCATTTAGGCCCTTTCATGGACACCCATGTTGCGACCCAGAACAGTGCGATCGAACTGATACTGATAATGGGTTTAAACCAGGTTAAGGTCGTTAGATGGGTCACAAAAGCCACGTCATTAGAAATGGTGTACATGAAATAGGTAATGACGTTGGGCAATAGGTCAACGAAGTAGAAGATGTTGACGTAAAAATAGAAGAACCCGCCAATAAACCCCATCTTGCGCCCTAAGATCAGGTTTAACCAAGTTTGGTAACCACTTTCTGAATCACGGAGTTTTTTAATCGATGAAAACTCAATGATCATAAATGTGTACGGGATGGCGTAAAACAGTGTGGCAAAAGCATACAGCAGCCAAGAGTTATATCCCCAGTCGGTGTACTGGCTTACGACACCTTTAAGGACAAAACCGCCCCCAGCAATTGAGAAGAATAAAAATGTCATTAACGACATTTTATACCGTGGATCGGAGTTCTCAGACATGACCGTTTTCCTTTATTAGTTTTATAAAAATATCATCTATTCCATACGACCTCTGATGCTCTTTGCAGAGCATCAGAGGAACCCTTATCAGGCCATGTCGTGTTTAGGCGCTCGTACCGGGCGTAAACGGAAGGAGTAATGATAGTTTTGTGCAGGTAGTTGATAGGCGGTTGGAGGTAAAGAGCGCCATGAGTTTTGCCCACCAGTTCCCATTTGGGCTAAGTCTATGTTCCAAGTGGTAATATTGCCGGGCTGAACGTCAATGCCATGCTTACGCGATAGCGGCGTCAGGCCGGAGGCACTCATATCCCCATCGTCTGAAACGAAATCAAGTTCTTCGGCAGCAAACGGCCAAACGCTGGTATTGAGCAACTGGTCTTCAGCCATGGCTTCAAGGCCAAAGCCATCACGATTGACCACGCGTACCCAGCGAACATCGGTTTTGTTGCCGCTTTCTTGTGGTCTTGGATAGGCATGGAATTGCTCCCACGTCGTCCCGCCGTAGATACCCGCTTTTGCCCCTTTACGGTCAGCGTAGGTTTCCACCGGGCCACGACCAAACCACTGCATATATTGGAATTCAGCCGGTAATATTAATCGCGTACCGACTCGCATCATGATCGGCAACTCTTCTGAACCCGGCGTAAAACTGGTTTGTATCCGAATTTCACCATCGGCGTAGATGGAGTAAATCAGTGAATATTTACTGGCGACGGTAGGGAGTTCAAAGCGGCTGGTGATAACGACTTCACGGCTGGAAGGCATATCGACTTTCAGTGAAGACAAACGGCGTTCTTTGCCCGCATCTTGCCAAACTTTTGCCCATTCGAAGACTTTGGCACCGAGATCGTTATCAGTGAGTCCACGCCAGAAATTAGGCTCGATACCGCTGTGGATCAGGTCTTTCCCTTCCACGGTAAAACGTGCCATTTGGCCATTTTCACGATCAAACTCGATGGAGAAATCGTTACCTTTGATTTCAATGCGGTTTTTGTTCTCGTGTACTTCCAGTGCGGAGTGAATGGTGTTATCGGAATGCGGCATCACCGTCCGAGCCGTTAGATTAAACTGATCCCAAGCCAGTTCATAACCCACGCCAGTCAACGTTTCTTCATTTTTGTTGACCGCGCTGAGAGTGATTAAATACTCTTTATTGGGTTGCAGAGTCATCTTTTCTACTGGGATTTGAATGAGTTGGCGCTGACCTGGGGCAACAGCAATGGTTCCTAGACTTTTATGAGCCACCTTATGACCATCAGCCGTGATTTGATAGTGAATATCAAGATGGTCTAACCCAATAAAGTCATAACGGTTTTCGATTTCAAACTGTCCGGCAGCGGCATTGACCGCATGGAAGCGAACCGGCTGATAAACCTTTTTCACTTCAGCCATGTGTGGGTGAGGAACGCGGTCGGCGGCGACCAGACCATCATTCATAAAGTTACCATCACTCGGTTTGTCAGGATGGTAGTCTTTACCGTATCCCCAATACTTTTGGCCGCGCTCGTTGGTGAGAACTAAAGCGTGATCCATCCATTCCCAAATAAAGCCGCCTTGCAAGTTACTGCTGCGGTCAATGATGTCCCAATAGTCTTTCAGAATGCCGACCGAGTTCCCCATCGCATGGGCATACTCAATCATGATCATCGGACGACCATCGCTCTGTTGAGCAAACTCCTCTAAACGCTCCAGCGCGGGATACATTGGGCAAACAATATCGGTGTAAGGCGCGTCACCGGCGGGCTCGTATTGCACTGGGCGGCTACTGTCTTTGTCTTTTATCCACTGGTACAGGGTTTCAAACACGCATCCGGTACCGGCTTCATTACCCATCGACCAAACGATGACACAAGCATGGTTTTTATCGCGTTCAACCATCGCCTGTACGCGATCTAAATGAGCAGGTATCCAAGACTCGGTATCACCAATCTGTGTTTCTGGCTCCAAGGCTAACGGATGCGACTCGATATTCGCTTCATCTACAACGTAGAGGCCGTATTGATCGCAGAGTTGATACCAGCGGGAATGGCAAGGGAAGTGGCTGGTACGAACCGCGTTGATATTGTGCTCTTTCATGAGCCGAATATCGGTCAACATGTTCTCTTCAGTCGGGACGTGCCCTAAAGTCGGATGAAGCTCATGACGGTTTACCCCTTTGATTTTTATCGCTTTGCCATTCACGGTCAGTTGACCATTGATGATTTCAACACGACGGAAACCAATCTTATGGCTGGTTGACTCAATCACGTTGCCTTGCTGGTCGGTGAGTGTGAGCAACAAGGTATAAAGATTCGGCGCTTCTGCACTCCAAAGGCGTGGCTTTTCCACCTTACCGGTGAAATTAAAGTGCTGCTCAAGCCCTTTTTTAGTAAAGATTTCATTGCCGGTGATAATGGCATCAAAGTTTTTGGCATCGTCCAGCAACTGAATATTTAAATTCAGCTCATCGCTATGATTATCATAGTGTTTTAAATCTACGCTGAGACTGAAATTCCCTTGGGTAAAGCTGGCATCCAGCTCCGGTTTACAATGAAAATCGTAAATACGGGTTTTCCCGGTGGAGTAGATGAACACTTCGCGCTCAAAACCTGACATGTCTAACATGTCTTGTTTTTCGACATAACTGGCGTTGGCCCAGCGGAAAATCTCAACGGCAATGCTGTTCTCACCTTCTCGAACATAAGGGGTGATATTAAATTCTGCTGGATTTTTTGCGTTTTGGCTGTACCCAACTCGCTGACCGTTGATCCAAATAAAGCTAGCGGTTCTAGCCCCGGCGAGCTGGAGGAAAATTTCTCGCCCAGACCAGCTTCTTTCTAAATGGAAAGTACGACGGTATGAGCCGACCGGGTTGTAGTCTCGAGGCACTTGCGGCCATTGGGTGGTGAAAGGGAAGCGCTCATCGATATAAATAGCGTTATCAAAGCCTTGAGCTTCCCAGTTTCCTGGTACCTGAATGCTGTCCCAAGCGGAGACATCAAAGTTTTCTTGGTAAAACGTCTTAGGTCTGGATTCTGGGTTCTTCGCGCAGTTGAAGCGCCAAAGCCCATTCAAAGAAAGATAATTACCCGCGTCAGTAGGATGATTTTGGATAGCTAGATATTGATTAGTAAAAGGAAACAGGTGAGGTCTCGGCGCTTCCTTGTTAATGCCATTGATACGATGATCCTCCAGAACCGCAGGAACATGATTGTTCTCTTCATACAAAGCAATAATTCTTTCTTTATCAGAAACGACCGCGCTCATACTGGATTTCCTTGGATTAAATACAAAGTAAACTCAATTCAGTTAATGTTTTTACTAAATATTAAGTAAAAATTTACCGAAGAATTTAGCGTTTATTGCCGATCAATTGTGTGGGGTCTGTCGCAAATTGAGCAGTTTGTCGTCAGAACGTATCAATGACCGCCTTCGTTCAGAGTTTGGATAGCCGTTCAAAGGAGCTTCAATTTGTTGGGGATGCAAGGATTGCTTACAAAACAACCTTCCTTTTTTGATATCGTAATGATAAATTATTCAACATTACTTTTTGTGTTGATATATTTATCGGTTTCGTCAGGGCGTAGGTGATAAGACGAATATATTTAGGGTAGCGATGTTGTATCTAGTGGGAATGTAACGCTATGAAAAAACTCGGATTCATCTTTACTCCTGCCAATTGCACAGGATGCAAAGCCTGTCAGATTGCATGTAAAGATAAAAATGATTTGCCGGTAGATTACTTTTTTCGGCGGGTATCTCTTTTCGAACATCATGATCAGACGCAGGCTTATTCAGGGGCCTGCAATCACTGTTCCCAAGCCGATTGTGTGAAAGGTTGCCCGACGGGCGCATTGTATAAAGCGGAAGATGGGACAATACAACACCATGCAGGGCGGTGTATTGGTTGTGGGGCTTGTGTATGGAATTGCCCTTATGGGGCTACTTTTCTTAGCCCAACCCATGGGATATCACAAAAGTGTGATTCCTGTGCCGATTTACGCAAACTGGGGCAGCAACCCGCCTGTGTTCAGGCATGTATCACTCACTGCCTTAAATTCGGGGAAATAGAGGATGGGTTTATGCCAAAATTCTTGCCCGATGCTTCGATCACTGTGCCTTCTTTGCTCATTTTGCAAAATGAAAAGCAGCAACCCAAACACCACTCGGTGGCTTATCGTAAAGATACCCATGAGCATTTTCTGGTATTAGGCGGTGGAGTGGCGGCGCTAAGTGCTATTGAAGCGATCCGCGAACGTAATCACACTTGTACGATCACCTTGGTCAGTGCAGAAAAGGAATTACCTTATAGCCGGCCAATGCTAACGAAAGCCGCGTTGCGTGGTTTTGATGCTAAGCCATTTCAAATTCTGCCCAAAAGTTGGTATGACGAACACAATATTAATGTTTGTTTAAATACTAAAGTACAAGAAATAAAACCAGATGAGCACAACGTTTACCTGCACGATGGTCAAGTTATTCATTACAGCAAATGTATTTATGCATTAGGTGCGCAAAGTTTTGTGCCGCCAGTTCCGGGTGTCGATAAATCGGGTGTTTTTTCCATTCGCACACTGGAGGATATCTACGCCATGCGTCGCTGGTTGGTTAGACATAAACAAGCCGTGTTGATTGGTGGCGGGGTGATTGGGCTTGAAACGGCATTTGAGCTGAAAAAATATGGTTGTGACGTTACGGTATTAGAATCAGCTCCCTCGTTAATGGGGCGTTTATTGGATGAGACATCAGCCCAACAATTAAAAACGCAGCTTACCGATCATGGCATTGCCGTTCATACAAATATCCAAATTAAAGAACTATGTGGTGACGACAATGTGACTGGAGTCCGCTTAGCGGATGGACGAACATTTTCTGCCAACCTTGTCGTTGTTACCTGTGGCGTTAGAGCCAATGTTTCGATCGCGCAAAAAGCCAGTATAGAAATTGCCCGAGGTATTGTTGTCGACGAAAACATGCGTACCAACGTAGCGGATTTATATGCTGCTGGAGATTGTGCCGAATGGGGTGGCATTAATCTGGCGGTTTGGACCGAAGCCATGGAACAAGGCCGAGTCGCTGGTGCCAATGCCGCTGGTGATCCCTTGCGTTATCAAACGGTGCCTGCCGCAGTATTAATGAATGGAAAAATTTCTCTTTATGCTGAAGGGGACACTGGGAAAAGCCCAGAATGTAAAATGCTGGAGTTTTCATACAGCAAAACTCGTCGTGCAGAGTTTTTGGTGAATACCACGACACCTCAAATCAGTGTAGAACGATATTTTTTCAACAACGATATCTTAGTGGGTGCCGTGCTGTTAGGCGATCTCACACGGATGAATACCATCAGTGGCGGAATAAAAGAAAAACAAAGCCAACTTACTTTTTTGGAGAGAATCAATGAAGCAAGATAATAAAAATAGACGTTGGGTAGGTTTTGCTCTCTGTGAAGCTTTTTGTCTTTCTTATCATGATTGGCAAAATTTCATAACGAAAGTGATCCCGTTAACACTTGCAACTGAAAAACTAAAAAAGAGTATTACAGCGGCCATTGATAATCCGGTATTACAGCAAGACTATGAAACCCTGTTTTATGGTACGCAATGGAATGTCCATATTCCATTATGGGCTTCGGTGGCTAAAGGGAAAACGTCGATATTTTGGAGTGAGACGACGCTTGAGGTTATTCACTTTTATCATCAGTGGGGGCATACGCCACCTAATCTGGATGGAAATCCTCCCGATTTTATCGGTAATCAGTTCCATTTCCTCGGCTATTTAAATGCGGCTTATGAGGATGATGTTGCCCATGGTGGCAAAAAAAACCAAGATATTGAGCAGGCAATAGAGACATTCACCCAAAGTTTTTTACTGGATACTTTAACTGCCATGGCATCCAGTGTAAAAGCCTGTGGGTTGCATCCGGCATTAATGAGCTTTATCGAGTTAATGGAAGAGTTTGTGCTCACGGGATATCAAATTGATGTTGATTTGCCAGACTCAGCGTTGATGCCAGTTAATGAGTTATTACCTCCGATTGAAAATACTCCGGGTGAATTGGTTCACACGGCAGGGGTGAATAACTGCGGTGGACGCTGCGTTATTGATGTGCAACAACAGCAAGGATGTGTGTTGGAGATCGGCACCGATTGCGGAGCACGCACACCTCAATTACGCGCTTGTCTGCGTGGGCGGGGCTATCGGTATACATTTTTAAATACCGATAGACTGCGTTATCCGATGAAGCGAATCGGCAAGCGTGGCGAAGGGAAATTTACCCGCATCTCTTGGGAAGAAGCGATTAACACCATCGCTGAGCAGTGGCAGCGTATTACAGCCAAGTATGGCCCAGCTTCTCGTTATCTTCAGGCTAGCTCGGGTAATGAAGCCGTTCTGCGTGGTGACAGAATGATGCAGCGCTTGCTTAATTTAGATGGCGGAAGTTTGGGGAGATATAATAATTATAGCTCGGCCTGTGTACATTATATTATGCCCTATGTTTATGGTGATAATTATGGCTCCAATTCCATCGAGGATATATTAAATACTCAGTTTTTGATTTTATGGGGACATAACCCAGCAGAAACACTGTTTGGAACGGAGCGGAATTACTACCTAACACAACTGAAAAATAAAGGTGTTCGGATCGTAGTTATTGATCCACGCCAAAGTGATACGGTACTGGCTTATGCCGACGAGTGGATTGGTATTCGCCCATCAACGGATTCAGCCTTAGCCGATGGCATGGCTTACGTTATCTGGACAGAAAAACTCTATGATAAGGCGTTCATCGATAATCATTGTCTCGGTATGGATGAAGCACACATGCCAGAGGGTATTCCTGCCAATGAAAGCTATGAAAGTTACTTACTTGGAATAAAAGACGGTATCCCCAAAACACCGGAATGGGCAGAGTCTATTAGTGGTGTGAATGCGGATGTCATTAAACAATTGGCAAGAGAGTACGCCACGACCAAACCCGCCTGTTTGATGCCAGGGCTTGGGCTGCAACGTATTGGCAATGGTGAGCAAACAATGCGTAGTTTAGCTTTGCTGGCTTGTCTTACCGGCAATGTGGGAATACCGGGCGGTGGTGCAGCAGGCGGCCTAGAAACCAAGAAACATCGGGAGATCTCATTCCCGTATGGCGAAAACCCTTACCCTGGGAAAATCCCTTGTTTTCTGTGGAGCCGTGCAGTCGATCATGGCACCGACATGACGTCGGATAAAGATGGGTTAACCGGTGTTGAACAACTCTCCTCCGGTATAAAAATGCTCATGAGCATTGGTGGCAATTTATTAGTCAACCAACATGCTGATGTTAATAATTCAATTCGAATTTTGAGTGACGAAAGCAAATGTGAATTTATCCTCTGCGCGGATATCTTTATGACCTCCAGCGCGAGGTGTGCAGATATTCTTCTGCCTGCACCCTCATTCTTGGAAATGAACAACTTTTCTCACTCGTGGATCTACGGCGACTATCTGCTCTGTAATAATCAGGTGCGCTCACCGATATTCGAAAGCCGACCGGAATTGAGCTGGATACGTGAGTTAGCGCATTTAATGGGGCATGGTGAGGCATTTGACGAGGGTAAGCCAACGATGGAGGCGTGGCGGCAGCATTTATATACGCAGTTGCAAAATGGAGAGCAGGAGTTACCTTCATTTGAGCAATTTATCAGCGATGGGGGCTATAGCTATAAAAATAACGAGTCTTATATCGCTTATCAAAAACAGCGCCAAGATCCCCATAATCATCGCTTCAACACACCGTCTGGGAAAGTCGAGGTGTTTTCTCCACGTATTTATGCACTTAATGATCCAACCACACGTCCAGCCATTCCAAAGTACGTGCCTTGCCCAGAAGGTGCGGAAGATCCTTTGCGTCAAACCTATCCATTGCAGCTTTTAGGGTGGCATACAAAACGCCGTGCTCACTCCGTTCATGATAACAATCCATGGTTAGAAGAAGTGGAGCCGCAAAGATTATGGATTAACTGCGATGATGCAAAGGCGCGAAACATACAGGATGGCGACATAGTCAGAATTTATAATGCTAGAGGTGTGGTACGTATACCGGCTCATGTGACTCCCCGTATTATTCGTGGCGTGGTTGGGCTGCCGCAAGGTGCTTGGTATACACCTGACAGTAAAGGGGTCGATATCCGAGGTTGCATTAATACGCTGACTTCTACCGACAACCCGACACCGTTTGCCAAAGGTAACCCGCAGCACACAAATTTGGTGGAAGTTAAACTTAGTGAGAGTGTTCTACACTTATAAATATAAACCGTCGCCCAATTTATATTTGGGCGACGAATAAAAGTATATGAATATACACCATGTAGATTGAGTTGTTGTCGATGAAAATCTCTTGCTGTTTTTCAGCATTGACAATGATCGGTACTCTAGGCAGCACAACGAGATAGTCAACCATTGACTTTATCGTTGTGTCTTCATTCATGGTAATCAGAACCAGTTTCGCACCTTTACCTCTAAAGTTGTCTTCTTGGTATTGCTTTAAAATCGCCTCAGCACCTGATGCGGAGAAAATAATAATTAAATCATCTTGGCGGATGATTTGATCTACATAATCAAAACGCTCTTGTTCATTGATTAAATGTGCCGAGCGGGTGCTGTAAAACAACATGTGCTCTAAATAGCCAGCCATATAAGACGAACCGCCAAGCCCAACAATATAAAGATTGTTAGCTTCGAGAATGAGTTTTTTGATCGTCTGAGCAGACTCAAGATATTGACTATTTTTTAATAAATCGATGCTCTCTTTATAGCCATCGATAATTTTATTAATGGGGCTGTCGATGTGATGGCCTGTGACTTCCTGACTTTTTAAGTCGTTAGCGAGCGCATACCTAAACTCACTGTAGCCCGAATAGCCCATTTTCTTTGCGATTCGTTGTATTGAAGAGACAGAAACCTCATAAGATTCAGCGGCCGTTGTGATGGAATTTTCAACAATAATGGTAGGGGCTTTGATGATTTTTTTTGCCAGTGCCCGTTCAGTTTTTGTTAGCTTGGAATACGAAATTGATAGTTCGTTTATGGCACTCATCATATTTATCCTGACATTTTATCTACAGCGAGAAAGCCCCCATGACCAATATCTTACTCGGTTGGTAGGGTGAGTACCATTCGCAGTTCCTCTTGCTTGTTTGATCGGCGACAATATTTGCCATAGCTGAAACGGTTAAGCTCGGTGCCGAAATTTGCTGAACTTAGCGTTAGTAGGAAGGGAAGGACAACAAACTGAAATATAAGGTGTTTTATTGCTTTGGAATGCCGGTAAAAGAAATTTCATTACGCTAACTTATTGTTTTAATGATGGTTAGAAAACGGTGCAGGTAAGGTTAATACTGAGGAACACCTAGTGGCGGCAGAGACGATGATGGCGAAAACGATCGTTTGTAGGTCAAGAGAGGTTCGGGTATACTACTTTCCCGTCTTGGTACTTCCATCGTCTTTAAACCTAAACTCTCAGGTTCAGCATGACAACTAATTATATTTTTGTGACCGGCGGGGTCGTATCCTCTCTGGGTAAAGGCATTGCCGCAGCCTCTTTGGCGGCTATTCTCGAAGCCCGTGGCCTCAACGTCACCATCATGAAACTGGACCCGTACATCAACGTGGATCCGGGCACCATGAGCCCGATTCAGCACGGAGAAGTTTTCGTCACCGAAGATGGTGCAGAAACCGATCTAGACTTGGGTCACTACGAACGTTTCATCCGCACCAAAATGACGCGTCGCAACAACTTCACCACTGGCCGCATCTATTCCGATGTTCTACGTAAAGAACGTCGTGGCGACTATCTGGGCGCGACCGTACAGGTTATTCCGCACATCACCAACGCAATCAAAGAACGTATTCTTGAAGGTGGCGAAGGCCATGACGTGGTGTTGGTAGAAATCGGCGGCACCGTTGGCGATATCGAATCGCTGCCGTTCCTCGAAGCTATCCGTCAGATGGCAGTAGAAGTGGGTCGTGAACACACTCTATATATGCATTTGACGTTGGTACCGTATTTGGCGGCGGCGGGTGAAGTCAAAACCAAGCCGACTCAGCACTCGGTAAAAGAGCTGCTTTCCATCGGTATTCAGCCTGATGTGTTGATTTGCCGTTCTGATCGAGTCGTTCCTGCTAATGAACGCGCTAAAATCGCGCTTTTCTGTAATGTACCAGAAAAAGCGGTTATCTCTTTGAAAGACGTTGATTCTATTTATAAAATCCCTGGCCTCTTGAAATCACAAGGCCTGGACGATTATATTTGTAAACGATTCAGCCTCAATGCTCCTGAAGCCAATTTGGGTGAATGGGAGCAAGTGATCTACGAAGAAGCCAATCCGGGCGGCGAAGTGACCATTGGTATGGTTGGCAAGTACGTTGAACTGCCAGACGCCTACAAATCCGTGATTGAAGCGCTGAAACACGGCGGGCTGAAAAACCGTCTGACGGTTAATATCAAACTTATTGACTCACAGGATGTCGAAACCCGTGGTGTTGATATGTTGAAAGGTCTGGACGCGATCTTGATCCCTGGCGGCTTCGGCTACCGCGGTGTTGAAGGTATGGTGATGACCGCGCAATATGCGCGTGAAAATAACATCCCTTATCTGGGCATCTGCTTGGGCATGCAAGTGGCGTTGATGGAGTTTGCTCGCAACGTCGTGGGGATGGAAAACGCCAACTCCACCGAATTTGTGCCAGACTGTAAGTACCCGGTGGTCGCCTTGATCACCGAATGGCGCGACGAAGACGGTAACGTCGAAGTGCGTAGCGAAGAAAGTGATTTAGGCGGCACGATGCGAGTGGGTAGTCAACAATGCCACCTAGCCGACAACAGTTTGGTCCGTCAGATGTACGGCGAGCCGACCATTGTTGAGCGTCATCGTCACCGTTATGAAGTTAACAACATGCTGTTGAAGCCAATCGAAGCCGCAGGTCTGCGTGTAGCCGGTCTTTCCGCAGATAAGAAGTTGGTTGAGATTATTGAGCTGCCGAACCATCCGTGGTTTGTGGCGGGTCAGTTCCACCCGGAATTTACTTCGACGCCGCGTGATGGGCACCCACTGTTCGCTGGCTTCATTAAAGCGGCAGGTGAGCACCAAAAGCGTCAGGTAAAATAAGAGTTTAAGTGAGCAACGCGCGGTGAAAACTGCGCGTTGTTTGTCTGGAGTTTTAGTTTAACTTGTACTGAGGAAAACCTAATGTCCAAAATCGTTAAAGTCATCGGCCGTGAAATCATCGACTCACGCGGCAACCCAACTGTTGAAGCTGAAGTTCACTTGGAAGGCGGTTTCGTCGGTCTGGCTGCTGCGCCATCAGGTGCTTCTACCGGTTCCCGTGAAGCTTTGGAACTGCGTGACGGTGACAAATCTCGTTTCCTGGGTAAAGGCGTACTGAAAGCCGTTGCTGCGGTAAACGGCCCAATTGCTCAGGCAGTATTGGGTAAAGATGCTAAAGACCAAGCTAACATCGATAAAATCATGATCGATTTAGATGGCACCGAGAATAAATCTCAGTTCGGCGCTAACGCCATTCTGGCGGTTTCTCTGGCTGCGGCTAAAGCGGCTGCGGCTTCTAAAGGCATGCCTTTGTATGAGCACATCGCTGAACTGAACGGCACCCCAGGCAAATTCTCTATGCCTCTGCCAATGATGAACATCATCAATGGTGGCGAGCACGCAGACAACAACGTTGATATTCAAGAGTTTATGATTCAGCCAGTGGGCGCTAAAACTCTGAAAGAAGCTATCCGTATGGGTTCTGAAGTGTTCCACACCTTGGCTAAAGTGCTGAAGTCTAAAGGTATGGGAACTGCTGTTGGTGACGAAGGTGGCTACGCGCCAAACCTGGGTTCTAACGCAGAAGCGCTGGCAGTTATCGCTGAAGCGGTAAAAGCGGCAGGTTACGAGCTGGGTAAAGATATTACTCTGGCGATGGACTGTGCAGCTTCTGAGTTCTACAAAGACGGCAAATATGTGCTGGCTGGCGAAGGCAACAAAGCGTTCACCTCTGAAGAGTTCACTCACTTCCTGGAAGATCTGACCAAGCAATATCCGATCGTTTCCATCGAAGATGGTCTGGACGAATCTGATTGGGCTGGTTTCAAACACCAGACCGAAGTACTGGGCGACAAAATCCAGTTGGTGGGTGACGATCTGTTCGTAACCAACACCAAGATCCTGAAAGAAGGTATCGATAAAGGCATCGCTAACTCCATCCTGATCAAATTCAACCAGATCGGTTCTCTGACCGAAACTCTGGCTGCTATCAAGATGGCAAAAGACGCTGGCTACACCGCGGTTATCTCTCACCGTTCAGGTGAAACCGAAGATGCAACCATCGCTGACTTGGCGGTAGGTACTGCGGCTGGTCAAATCAAAACTGGTTCTATGAGCCGTTCTGACCGCGTTGCTAAATATAACCAACTGATCCGTATCGAAGAAGCGCTGGGTAGCCGCGCTCCATTCAACGGCCTGAAAGAAGTTAAAGGCCAGTAATTACTGGTTGCAGTTGGTACTAGAAACCCGCCTCTGGCGGGTTTTTTTATGCCCAGTAAATGAGTTTGAAATTTATAGTTAGCTATTCATCGCATCTAAATCTATTAATTTCCCTTCCTGTAATTCATTAATTACATTGAACTAATAAAATTCTTATTTTATTTATTCCCTTTCGTTTGGTGTTATGTTTTTAAGTTACTAAACTGTCTGCAAGGCAGTGTAGTAAAGCTCGCTTTTCTGCCTAGAACGTACCAATGATTTTCAATGTATTGATTTTTATTGTTTATGTGTCTCATTAGGAAGCGAGGGAAGAATGAAACAAAGAATTATCATTGTGGGGGGAGGAACTGGCGGCACGATTCTCGCTAACTTGTTAGCAGCGAAATTACATCGTGAAATAATCAATAATAAAGTTGAGTTATTAATGATTTCCGATTCTCCGGTGCATTATTATAAACCAGCGTTTATGTATGTGGCTTTTAACAGTTTTTTTAAGCAGGAGCTGACACGTTCGCTTTATGCCTTGTTACGCCAGCCGGATACCTTGCTTGGATTGATGCTGGTTCTGCGCACCTTGCAAATCGTGGGTCAACGGATACGTACTAGCACATTGCCACCTGAAACGTTAGCGGACTAAGCCGAACATTTCACCCTTGGGGAGTTGTTATGTCAGCATCAAACAAACAGGCTTTTGCTACTCGTGCCATCCATCATGGCTATGATCCACAGCAGTATCATGGTGCTTTGTGCCCGCCAGTGTTTATGAGTTCGACCTTCACCTTTCCCTCGGCCGAATATGGTGGAGCCTGTTTTGCAGGAACGGAACCCGGTTATTTTTACTCACGCATCGCTAACCCGACGTTGAATCTATTGGAGCAGCGTATTGCCAATCTGGAAGGCGGCGAAGCGACGGTGGCGTTTGCCTCTGGCATGGGTGCGGTGACTGCCTGTTGTTGGACGTTACTCAAGCCGGGCGATGAGTTGATCGTCGATGAAACCATTTATGGCTGCACCTTCAGTTATTTCCATCACGGCTTGGCGCGTTTTGGCGTCAAGATCACTCATGTTGATTTGACGCGTCCAGAGTGTTTGGCCGAAGCCATTAATACCAATACCAAACTGGTGTATTGCGAAACCCCAGCCAACCCTAATATGCGGCTGATCGACATCGCCAAAATTGCCGAAATCAGCCATAGCCAACAGGCGTTGCTGTTGGTGGACAACACCTATTGTACGCCATACCTGCAGCAGCCACTATCGCTGGGAGCGGATATGGTGGTGCATTCAGCCACTAAATATATTGGCGGACATGGCGACCTGTTAGCCGGGTTGGTGGTGACCAATCAAGAGTTGGCACAACAGTTCCGTTTGGTCGGTTTGAAGGATATGAACGGTGCAGTGCTGTCAGCGCAGGACGCGGCTTTGCTGTTGCGTGGCTTGAAAACCTTGCCACTGCGTATGGAACGCCACTGCGATAATGCAGAGCGACTGGCGGAAATGCTGGCGCAGCACCCGACGGTGGAGCGGGTTTATTATCCGGGGTTGGAAACCTTCCCACAGTATGCGTTGGCCAAACAGCAAATGACGCGCCCCGGCGGTATGCTGGCCTTCGAATTAAAAGGGGGAATGGAAGCGGGGATACGCTTCCTCAATCGACTGCAGTTGATCTTCCGCGCTGTCAGTTTGGGGGATTGCGAAACCTTGGCGCAGCATCCGGCCAGTATGACTCATTCGGCTTATAGCGCCGAAGAACGTCAGCGTCACCATATCAGTGATGGATTGATTCGGCTGTCGGCAGGATTAGAGGATGTCGCGGATTTAGAAGCGGATATTATTCAAGCTTTAACATAAAAGATGAGGGAAATATCATCGATTCTCACTTGATAATCGATGTTTAACCTATTTTATTTTAACTCCATAAAAATAGCCTTGAACAATTCCGTTCATTTATTATTGAATTGGTGAGGCTATTATGATTATCGAAAATAATGTGATCACAGACGGCAATTTCGAAACCCAAGATTCTAAAGCATGGGTGTATTCCTCTGGTACTGCTGTCCAGATTGAAGATGGAGGGGTAAACCATTACTGCCGTATTAAATCAACCGGTTCTATTTTGCAAAATATTTATCTGGAGAAAAATACCCGTTATAAAATCACCTTTGTCTCTCGCGGTAAGGCTACAGGGGAGATCAGTATCACGGATATGGAGCTGCAGCCGGCTATTTTGTTCAGTAAGAAATTTAATACAGAACTGAGTGAACAATGGAAGCAACAGGTGTTTGAATTTAAAACCTCTACCAAAGCCGGTTTATTGAAGCTGCGTATTAATGTGCCGTGGAACAGTGGGGATTTCTCAATTGATGTGGATAACATTGGGGTGTCTAATGTGGTGTTTGAATATAACACGCCAGTTTGGTTAGATCTGTGGGGTGGTTCAACGCCTCATTTTGATTTTCAAACTAGACCAAACGTACCTTCACAGCACAATAGATTGTATATTAATAAGGTGCTATCGACTGAAATACCTGATGTGGTTGCAGATACTCATTATGTGGTGGATTATACAATCTCCAGCAGTGATACTCCCGATGATATATTCACTTTTGTTGCCGTAGATAACCGTACAAAGAAAGAATATCAACTTTATAGTGGGACGCGTGCAGCGCTGTTGGCTCCAGGCACAATTGTTTTGTAATTTATTTGTCTGATCACAATAGTGGTTAGCGTTAACTCAAAATATGAGCCTCTGGAATGAGGCTCATCGTCTTCACGTTACATTTTTGTTGGCTGATACCTTAATACAACTCCAATTATTTAGGTGATAACTGTCCAATAACCCGACGTAACAATTTGATACGCGGCGCAATGCTATCGAGTTCCAGATATTCCGCTGGGCTATGGAAGCCTGCGCCGATAGGGCCAAAACCGTCTAGCGATGGAATACCTAACGCTGCGGTGTGATTCGCATCCGAACCGCCACCGACCGCTTGCCAACGGATGGCAATCCCTTCTTGTTCACCGACGGCTTCCACCAGTTCCATCAGTTTTTCGGTATCTCGCGAGGGTGACATGGCTGGCGTATGGGCTTGTTGCGTGATCTGAGTACTGACGTCGGGTTGGAATGATGTTTTACAGCATTGGGTCAGCGCCTGATGCACGCGTTGGTATTCTTCGTTAGTCCAGAAGCGCAGATCCAAAATTGCATGGGCTTTGTCCGCGACGATATTGGCGGCATCACCACCTTGGACAACGCCGAAGTTAAGCGTGGTGCCAGCTTCCATATCCGCCAAAGCATTCAGCTCGATAATTGCGTGGGCGAGGGCGTTGATCGCGGAGCGACCGCGTAGAGGATCGTTACCCGCATGTGCCGCTACGCCTTGGAAGTCCAAGCGATAACGCGCCATGCCTTTACGCGCTTTCACCAACGAACCATTGGCGCGAGCGGCTTCACAGACCAAAACCACGCGGCTGCGTTTGGCTAATTCGCCGATCCAATGATGCGAATAAACCGAACCTGTTTCTTCATCTGGGTTCATAGCGACGGCGATATTAAGCCGTGTTTTCTCATCAGGTGACAGGCCACGCAATGCCCACAGGATGTTCAGTAGTCCGCTTTTCATATCCGCAACGCCGGGGCCATAAACCCGCCCCTGTTGCTGGCTCATCGGGCGCTGGGCGACGGTGCCTTCAGGGAATACGGTATCCATATGGCCGACTAGCAACACATCAAATTGTTCGGCGTTAGGGCGATTGCTGACAAACAAGCCTGGGCCGACTTTATCGCCCAAATCGACCCGCTCAACCTGCCAACCGTCTTGCTGATACCAAGTGGTGAAACGGTCTGCGACCCGCGCCACACCAGCGATGGTTTGAGTGCCGCAGTCGATATTGACCACGCTGCGTAACTCATCAAGATATTGTTCAATATTCATCACTTTTCTCACTTATAACTACAGAAGAACGCGCATGATCACCATGGCGATAAAGGCGTTCACCACTGAAATACCGATCATCAATGGAATACGTTTGGCAGAAGTCCCTACCACACCGAGGATGCGCCCGGCATATTGAATTTGTGAACCCATCAAATAGATAGCCGGGGCGAGGATCGCCAAATGGGTACCGGTCAAAATGCCTTGATCGAATAGCGCCACCGCCACGCCAACTGCGCCGCCCATCGACATCCAACCGCCGATCAACACCGCTGCCGCTTCACCTGGCAGGCCGAACAGCCCCATCAATGGCCCAAAGATGAAAGCCAATCCTTTCAGCGCTCCGGTAATTTCCAAGGCTTTAATCAGCACGAACGCCATTAATACGTTGGGTAAGGTGCTAGTGGTAGCAATGTTCCAACCTTTACGCGCTCCAGCAACAAAGACGTCAGTGATCATAGGATTTGAAGGTGCGGACATTAGGCTTCTCCTTGTGCTGATAGGCTTTTTTCTTGTTTTTCGTTACGCGTGGTGGCGCGCAGGATCAGGCGCAACACGTTGGCACCAAAAATTTTCATCACGAACATCACCGCGACACACAGGCCGATAGAGGCAGGTACCGCAGGCGTGCCATCAACAGTCATTAGGGTGAACAAGATGGCGCCAGAGGAGAAGAAGTTGGTGATCATCGCGCCGGCAGAGAACTGGAACATGGTGAACACATCCCGTTCGTTGTCCGAAATTTGCCCTTCATCGCTGAGGTTACGGGTTAATGATGCGCCGACGTCGGTGCTTTGCAGACTACCGATCATCGCTAGACCGGCACAGCCGGGCAGACCCAACAGAGGGCGCAGCAATGGAGTGAGGAGTTTGCGTGCCGCGTTCAGTGCGCCGTAATGTTCAAGCACGTTAATCATGCCCAGCGCGAACATCACTGCCGGGATCAGGCCAAACGCAAACAGAAAACCGTCCATTGCGCCATTGCCACCTTTACCGCGAAAGGCGCTGGTGGCGACTTTAAGTTCATCGCCACTGCCACTCACGCCGCTAACGACTTTGCCAAATGCGCCATTCAGCGTGGTGAAGTCAAACACACCGTACCAAGTGTTGCCGCCTAGTAGACCAGAGAAAAAGACCATCGCGAACAGCAGGGCAATGTAGGCTCCGGGGCCAACGCGTAATTCATCAGGTGGAATAACTGGTTTTGGAGAATTGCTCATAATCACTTCCTTTTCATAGAACAATGAATGTAATAGTTTGAAACTTATTCACTATTCAAGAAACCGTCATTGGCGGAACTGATAAAGATCAATAAAAAGGGCAGGAGATTATTCTGTTGCTGACTTATTTGAACTTAGGCAGGTTATATAACTACCGGCCTTCATCCTGAAGGCCGGAATGATTCACTGTAATGTCACCTCGGCTAGCCATTTATCACTGCTAATCAGCGTCGCGCTAGCGGCAATATCCGGCGCTAGCCAGCGATCTTGATGATAAGGCTCAATCTCTTGTCGCAGACGTTGCCACGCGCGTTGCGTTCCTGCGCCGAAACGATACTGGCTGAGGAATTCGAACGCCTGTGCTGCCAGCAGATATTCAATCGCCAGAATCTGCGTACAGTTGGCTATCGATCGTTGCAAACGCAGCGCCGCGCTGGTGCCTAAGCTCAGATGGTCTTCCTGTAATGCTGAAGTGACATAGTTGTCCACTACGCAAGGTTGTGCTAATTGACGGTTCTCGCCACATAGCGAAGCCGCGACATACTGGGCGATCATCATGCCGGAATTCACGCCGGGTTCGCTGACCAAAAATGCGGGTAAACCGCTAACCAATGGGCTGATCAGGCGATCGATACGCCGTTCGGCAATTCCGCCCAGTTCCGCGATGGCGATGGCTAACAGATCGGCGGCCATGGCGACCGATTCACCGTGTGGGTTGGCTTGCGACATCACGCGGAAGTTATCCGGTGTACCGAGCAACAGCGGGTTGTCGCTAGTACCGTTTAGTTCGCATTCGATCTGCTGTGCGGCGTGAACGATCTGATCGCGGCAAGCGCCATGCACTTGAGGGATCGAACGAATGCTCAACGCATCTTGCGTTCGAATGCCTCCACTGGCGGCGATCACTTCACTGCCTTGCAGTAAAGCACGTAAATTACGCCCGACTTGTTGCATACCGGGGTGAGGCTTCAACGCCAAAATTTCTTCATCGAAGGCGGCAATTTGCCCGCGCAGCGCTTCAAAACTCATCGCACCCAATACATCGGCAGTGCGTGCTAAACGCCAAGCATCGGCTAACGCCAAGCAGGCCAGCCCGGTCATGCACGGCGTGCCGTTGACCAAACATAAACCGTCTTTCGCGCCAAGCGTTGGCAATACTAAACCTTCCGCCGCCAGTGCTTGACTGGCCGGGACGATTTTCCCTTGATAGCTCACGTCACCTAAGCCCAGCAACGCCACGCCGATGTGTGCCATGTGGGTCAGATAACCGACGGAACCTTGCGACGGCACCTGCGGCGTAATACCTCGGTTGAGCAGCGCCAGCAGCATTGCTACCAACGGGCGCTGAATGCCAGATTTACCGTGGCTGTAGTTGACGATAGCACTGCAAATAATGGCACGTGTCTGTTCGTCAGTCAGTGGTGTGCCGACACCGCAAGCGTGACTCATCAGCGTATTGCGTGAAAGCTGCGCCAGTTGTTCGCCATGCAGCGCTTGGTTACACAGCGCCCCCAGCCCTGTATTCACGCCGTAGGCACGTTGTTCCGTGGTGACGATGCGTTTGACGATACCTTGGGCATTGTCGATGCGAGCCCAAGCCGCATCTGTCAGAGCCAACGGTGCACGGTGGCGCGCCACTGCTACCACGTCTTGCCAGCGCAGTGGCTGGCTGTCGATCACCACTGAAGCGGGATAGCTCATTATGGGCTCCTTGTTAGGCGATGACTTTCATCATTGGCCGAGGTTTTTGCACGTTTTCATCCAGCGCCAAACGACGCTGCACGAAGCGGTTAACGTATTCGTCAGCCGGGTTATTCAGGATCTCGTGTGGCGTGCCGACTTGGATCAGTTTGCCGTCTTTCAGGATGGCGATACGATTGCCGATCCGCACTGCTTCATCGAGATCGTGAGTGATAAACACCAGCGTTTTGTTCAGCTCTTTTTGCAGAGCTAACAGTTGATCCTGCATCTCGGCACGGATCAACGGATCGAGCGCACTGAAGGCTTCATCTAACAAAATGATGTCGGTATCGGTCGCTAGCGCACGCGCCAGCCCAACTCGCTGCCGCATCCCGCCAGACAACTGGTGCGGATACGATTTCTCATAGCCTTTTAGCCCAACAGTGTTGACCCAGTGCAGGGCGCGTTCTTGGCAAACCTCTTTCTTCTCGCCACGAACCTTCAACCCGTAGGCGACGTTTTCCAGCACCGTCTTGTGTGGTAACAGGCCAAAGCTTTGAAACACCATACTGATCTTATGACGGCGGAAGTGCTCGAGCTGGTTTTCGTCGTAACGCAGAATGTCTTCGCCATCGACCAGGATCTCGCCGCTGGTGGGTTCGATCAGGCGATTAAAGTGGCGTACCAGCGTTGATTTACCGGAGCCTGAAAGCCCCATGATCACGAAGATCTCACCGGCTTCGATCGACATCGACAGATCATCTACGCCAATCACGCAGTTAGTTTCAGCCTGCACCTGCTGCTTGGTTTGTCCTTGCTGGCTCAGCGCCAGCGCGAGATCGGTTTTTTGACCGAAAATCTTGTAGACGTTTTTGATTTCAATCTTGTTCATCGGGTTTACCTCGGCACTGCCGTGCGGCCATAAGCCTGAGTGATGCGGTCAATGACTACCGCCAAGATAACGATCGCCAGCCCGGCTTCCAGCCCCAAACCGACGTTCAGCGTCTGAATGCCCACCAGCACGTCTTCGCCCAAACCGCGCGCGCCGATCATCGAAGCGACCACCACCATTGATAGCGACATCATGGTGGTCTGGTTGATCCCGGCCATAATGCTTGGCAACGCCAGCGGTAGCTGCACGCCAAACAGTTTCTGCCAGCGGTTAGCCCCAAACGCGGTGACCGATTCCATCACTTCTTTATCGACCTGACGGATACCGAGATCGGTCAAGCGGATCAGCGGCGGCGTGGCGTAGATAACCGTAGCCAGAATGGCCGGCACCTTGCCCAAACCAAACAGCATCAGCACTGGGATCAAATAGACGAAACTCGGCATGGTCTGCATCACGTCCATCATTGGCATCATCACTGCGCGTACCTTATCGCTACGCGCTGCCAGAATGCCTTGTGGAATACCGAAGATGATCGCCAATATCGTTGCCACCAACACCAGCGCCAGCGTTTGCATCAGTTTGTCCCACATACCCGCAGCACCGACCAACAACAGCAAGCCGACCATCACCGCGGTGGGTAGCCAACGACGTGTGGCATGCCAAGCCAGAAAACCGACAATTGCCAGCATCAGCCACCAAGGGGTAGCGCGCAGTAGGCTTTCCAGTTGGATCACCGCCCACAGCAGGGTGTCTGAGATCTGGCGGAAGAAATCGCCATAATTATTGACTAAGACTTCAACCCAGCCATTAATCCAATCGGCGATCGAGAACGTAAAGCGTTCTGGGAACATAATATTTCTCCGTTACAAGGACGCTTGAATTTTCTTCGCGGCGTCTGCGCTCACCCACTGTTTCCAGATTTCAGGGTGTTGTTTGAAGAACTCCAGCGCCAATTTATCGGAGCGGATACGTTCTTTACTCATTCGAGCCAAGTTTTGGTTCAACAGATCGAGCGGGATATTCACCTTGCTCAATACTGCCACCAGTTCCGGTGCTTGTTGGTTAAACACGCTGGAAAGCCCGACTTTGATCTGGATCTTTTTGTCGCCACTCGGTTCTACCAAGCGCACTAGATCGAGTTGACCCATCAGTGGCGTTGGCGACCAGTAATAGAACAGGATCGGTTCGCCACGGCGATAGCTGGACAGGATCGCGGTATCCAGCGCCGGGCCAGTACCCGGACGGAAGTTGGTGAATTTATCTTCTAATTGGTATTGTTTCAGGAGCGTGGTGTTATCTAGCTCGCAAGTCCAGCCCGCCGGGCAGTTATAGAAACGGCCTTTGCCGGGCTCTTCCTGATCTTTGAAAACTTCTGAATATTTCGCCAGATCGGGAATACTTTTCAGATCGGGCGCTACTGGCTTGATACTGCGTTTGGCATCACCTTCAACCACATAACGCGGCACGTACCAGCCTTCCACTGCGCCGACAATCGGTGCACCAACGCTCACCGCTTTACCGGCTTTTTCGGCCTTATTCCACACTTCGCTGCGGCCAATCCACTCTTCGGCAAACACTTGAATATCGTTGCTGCCTATTGCTTGCTCCATGGTGATGGAATTGCCCGGAAGAGAATCCGTTTTGCAGTCGTAACCTTTTTGCAGCACGTACTGCATGACGTCGGTCAGCAGCATGCCGCTTTCCCAGTTCAAGCCAGCGAACTTGACGGTTTTGCCAGATTCGCACCAACCCGCCGCCTGAGCAGAAGTGCTACCCGCAGCCAGACCGAGAGCGATTAACGACAGCCATAATTTATTTCTTATTTTCATATTGTTTCTCCATAGTGAGTGCAGGTTCCGGGAACGACGGAACCTCTGGTGCTAAAGCAAAATCAAGGCATGGCCACGACGGGTGAACCCCCGCCTTTTTTACGTACCCATAACCAGTAAGCGAGGGTGAGCAACGCGACCCAAGCCAGCCCGACGTACAGGGCAATACGGCTTTCTTCGAAGTAACCGAGTAGACCAATCACGAACAGCATGAATACCGTTGCCAATGCCGGAGCGACCGGCCACCACGGCACTGGGAAGCTCAGTTGGCTGATTTCTTCTTTGGACAGCGTGCGACGCATAGCGATTTGTGACAGTAAGATCATCAGCCACACCCACACGGTGGCGAAGGTGGCGATTGAGGCAATGATCATAAAGACCTGCTTCGGGATCAGGTAGTTGAGCACTACACCAAGCAACAGAGCGAGCGCCATCACCAACACCGTCATCCACGGCACCCCGTGGCGGGTCAGTTTGGTAAAGCTACGCGGAGCTTGGCCTTCTTGCGCCATACCGAACATCATGCGGCCTGCGCCGAAGATGTCGCTGTTGATGGCTGAGATTGCGGCGGTAATCACCACCAGATTCAGCACGTGAGCGGCGGAAGTGATGCCCAGATCGTTGAAGATATTCACAAACGGGCTGCCGTTCTGGCCGATGCTGTTCCAAGGATAGATAGCCATCAGTACCAGCAGCGTCAGCACGTAAAACAGCAGAATACGGATCGGTACGGCATTAATCGCTTTCGGCAGCATTTTGGCCGGATCTTTAGCTTCGCTGGCGGTGATACCGATAATCTCGATCCCGCCGAAAGCAAACATTACCACCGCGAGTGAAGCCACCACGCCGCTAAAGCCATTTGGCATGAAGCCACCGTGTTGCCACAGATTACTGAAACCGGTGGCTTCTTGAGTGTGACCGAAACCAAACATCATTACCGCACCACCGCCGATGATCATGGCCACAATCGCCGCCACTTTAACCAGCGACAGCCAGAATTCCATTTCACCAAACACTTTGACGTTGCACAGGTTCAGCGCGCCGATAAACATAATGATGCTGAGCACCCACACCCATTGGGCGACGTCTGGGAACCACAGCCCCATATAGATGCCGAAGGCGGTGACGTCGGCGATCGCGACGATCACCATTTCGAAGGTATAGGTCCAGCCGGTAAGAAAACCTGCCAATGGGCCGAGATAGTGGCTGGCGTAATGGCCGAAAGAGCCGGAGACTGGCTGATGAACCGCCATTTCGCCCAACGCACGCATCACCATAAATACTGCCGCACCGCCAACCAAATAAGCCAGCAGCACTGCCGGGCCAGCCAATTGGATCGCGCCTGCGGAACCGTAAAACAAACCGGTACCGATCGCCGAGCCCAGAGCCATAAACCGAATATGCCGCGCGTTTAACCCGCGACGGAGTTGAGGTGTTTCATCAGTATTGCCGTTACGCATGTTGCTCCCCGTATTTTGCTTTGTTATCGGACAGACAGGTTATCGGACAGACAGCGCTATCCCCGCCGGGGGAACGAGCCCGGCGGGATAGGAACTACACTTTGAGTAGAGGTGAAGCTTTTATGCTTGGCTTGGCAGCATGGCTGCAGGCAACAACGATGTTAATTGTCGGGTCGCCAGTAGTTGGCTGGCGGCTTCAATGTCGGGGGCGAAGTAGCGATCCTTGTCGTAGTAGCTGACGCGTTCGCGCAACAATTGGCGCGCCTGTTCCAGCCCCGCAGTCGTTTTCAGCCCTTTGCGTAAATCCAACCCCTGACAAGCCGACAACCATTCAACCGCCAGAATGCCGCGCACGTTATCGGCCATTTCCCACAGACGACGCCCGGCGGCCGGAGCCATAGAAACGTGGTCTTCCTGGTTGGCAGAGGTCGGAATGCTGTCGACGCTGGCCGGATGTGCCAGGGCTTTGTTCTCGCTGGTCAGCGCGGCAGCGGTCACTTGAGCTATCATAAAGCCGGAGTTCACGCCGCCGTTGTCGACCAAGAATGGCGGCAACTGCGACATATGTTTGTCCATCATCAGCGAAATGCGGCGTTCAGACAGCGAACCTATTTCAGCCAATGCCAGCGCCAGATTATCGGCCGCCATCGCCACCGGTTCGGCATGGAAGTTACCGCCAGAGATCACGTCGCCTTGTTCGGCGAACACCAGTGGGTTGTCGGATACCGCGTTAGCTTCGATTTCCAGCACTTCGCTGGCCTGACGGATTTGCGTCAAACAAGCGCCCATCACCTGCGGTTGGCAGCGCAGAGAGTAAGGGTCCTGTACTTTGTCACAGTTACGATGCGAATCAGACACTTCGCTGCGTTCGCCTAGCAGGTGGCGATAAGCGGTGGCGGCGTCAATCTGCCCACGCTGACCACGAACCTCGTGGATACGTGCGTCGAACGGGCTGCGTGAACCCAGCGCCGCTTCGACCGTCAGACCGCCGCATACGGTAGCCGCGGCATACAAATCTTCAGCATCGAACAGACCACGCAGCGCAAAGGCGGTGGAAACCTGTGTCCCGTTCAGCAGCGCTAGACCTTCTTTCGCCGCCAGCGTTAGCGGTTTTAATCCCGCTTTTGCCAATGCTTCGGTGGCTGGCAGCCATTCGCCTTGATAACGCGCCAAGCCTTCACCCAATAACGTCAGGCTCATGTGCGCCAACGGAGCCAAATCCCCGGATGCACCGACGGAGCCTTTCAGTGGGATCTGTGGGTAAACTTCGGCATTGACCAAAGCGATCAGCGCTTGAATCACTTCCAGACGAATACCGGAGAAACCGCGCGACAGACTGTTGATTTTCAACACCATAATCAGACGCACCAGTGCGTCGTCCGTCGGTGCGCCGACGCCTGCTGCGTGCGACAGCACGATCGAACGTTGCAGGTTTTCCAAGTCTTCCCTGGCGATGCGGGTCGAAGCCAGCAAACCGAAACCGGTGTTGATGCCATACGTGGTGCGGTTTTCTTCGACGATACGCTCTACACAGGCCACACTTTGCTGGATGGCAGCATAGGCATTGTCATCCAGCGTAATTTTCACCGGCTGTTGGTAGATTTCGCGCAGTTTGGCTAGCGTCAGTTTGCCTGGGCGAATAGTCAGGGTTTTCATGCTTTGTCCCCTTGAGTTGCCGCAACCATTGGTAGATTCAGACCTTGTTCACGGGCGCAGTCGATAGCAATGTCGTAACCCGCATCGGCATGGCGCATCACGCCAGTCGCCGGATCGTTATGCAGTACACGAGCGATACGCTCGGCGGCTTCGTCGGTACCGTCACAGACGATCACCATACCGGAGTGCTGCGAGAAGCCCATGCCGACGCCGCCGCCGTGGTGCAGTGAAACCCAAGTCGCGCCGCTGGCGGTATTCAGCAGGGCGTTGAGCAATGGCCAATCGGAAACTGCATCGGAACCGTCTTTCATGGCTTCGGTTTCGCGGTTCGGGCTGGATACGGAGCCTGAATCTAAGTGGTCACGACCAATCACGATAGGTGCAGACAGTTCACCACGACGCACCATTTCGTTGAATGCCAGACCCAGTTTGGCGCGCTGTCCCAGACCGACCCAGCAAATACGTGCTGGCAGGCCTTGGAAGCTAATACGTTCGCGCGCCATATCCAACCAGCGGTGCAGATGCTCGTCATCTGGGATCAGCTCTTTGACCATGGCGTCGGTTTTGTAGATGTCTTGCGGATCGCCAGACAGCGCTGCCCAGCGGAATGGGCCGATACCCCGGCAGAACAGTGGGCGGATATAAGCGGGCACAAAACCTGGGAAATCAAAGGCATTCTTCACGCCCATGTCTTTCGCCATCTGGCGGATGTTGTTGCCGTAGTCGAAGGTTGGAATGCCCATTTTCTGGAAGGCCAGCATCGCTTCTACGTGCTCCGCCATTGATTCTTTCGCTGCAACCACCACGCGAGCCGGTTCGGTTTGCGCACGCTGACGGTACTCTTCCCAAGTCCAGCCTTTTGGCAGGTAGCCATTGAGTGGATCGTGGGCGCTGGTCTGGTCGGTGACCATATCCGGGCGCACGCCACGTTTTACCATTTCTGGCAGGATCTCGGCGGCGTTGCCGCACAGGGCGATGGAGATGGCTTTGCCTTCGGCAGTGTATTTTTTGATGCGAGCCAGCGCGTCGTCCAGATCGGTGGCTTGCTCATCGACATAGCGAGTTTTCAGACGGAAATCGATACGGCTTTGCTGACATTCGATGTTCAGCGAGCAAGCGCCAGCCAAAGTCGCAGCCAGTGGCTGCGCGCCACCCATGCCGCCCAGACCGGCGGTCAGCACCCAGCGGCCTTGTAGGGAGCCATCGTAATGTTGACGACCGGCTTCGACGAAGGTTTCGTAAGTGCCTTGCACGATGCCTTGGCTACCGATGTAGATCCAGCTACCGGCGGTCATCTGGCCGTACATCGCCAGCCCTTTGGCATCCAGTTCGTTGAAGTGCTCCCACGTCGCCCAATGTGGCACCAGATTGGAGTTAGCAATCAGCACGCGTGGGGCGTTGCTGTGGGTTTTGAATACGCCGACGGGTTTGCCGGATTGCACCAGCAGCGTTTCGTCGTCTTCCAGTTTCTTCAGGGTTTCGACAATTTTGTCATAGCAATCCCAGTTACGTGCGGCGCGGCCAATACCGCCGTAAACCACCAGCTCGTGCGGGTTTTCCGCCACTTCTGGATCAAGGTTGTTCATCAACATGCGCAGCGGCGCTTCGGTCAGCCAGCTTTTTGCGTTTAATTTTGTGCCACGAGGCGCGCGTACATCGACATTGCGAACTTTGTTATTTGCAGTCACAGCTTTTTCCTCAACAGTATCGGTACAGACTCATGACTTGGCGGGTTGCCATTACCAAGTCATAACAATGCGTAGGGTTGATTAACATATACTTGTATGTACAAGCATATGCAACACTGACCAATTTCCAATAAAAAGAGCATAAGAAGAAAATATGGTTATTTTTTTATGATTAAAATCAGTGTGATAAAAAATAATGAATTTACCGGATGTGATATGAGCCACAGAAGTCACGGCAACTTGGCGTGAAAAATTGAGTAAGGTAGCGTCATTTTTGAGCGATAAATCACAATTTTTTTACATATAAATTACAAACAGAGCCGGTGATATACGAAAGAGTGATAGCAGGGAAAGGCGGTGTGAGAAACACCGCCTTGAGAGCGATTAGTTTGCCGGTTGCAGCGCCTGGCGGCGGGTCATTTTGAAGACGGTGGCGATAGCCGCGATCAGCGCAGGTACACCCAAGAACATCAGGATGCTTTGCACTTCCCACTGCATAGCGAGCAATTGAGCGCCCATCATGGTGCCTGCGACGCCGCCGAAGCGACCGATGCCTTGCATCCAAGCGATACCTGTCGCGCGGCTATGGGTGGGGTAGAAGGTGGCGGCTAGCGTTTGCAGACCAGATTGAGCACCGTTCATGGTGATGCCCATCAAGAAGATAAAGCTGCCGAGCAACACGATATGGCTGTCTTCGGTCGCCATCGCCACGATCAGTAAGGCGGTAATCACAAAGCCGCTGGAAACCACTTTGTGCGCATTCCAGCGATCCATCAGCCAACCGGCAATCAAGATCCCGACGGTGCCACCGAAGGTGAACAGCGAAGTTAAAATGGCTGATTGTTCAAGCTGATAACCTAAACCTTGCATCAGGATTGGCATCCAACTTAGCAGCACGTAGTAGATAACCAAACCCATAAAGTAGGTCAGCCACAACATCAACGTCCCCACCAGATAAGGGCGGCTGAACAGCAAGCCCACGCTGGTTTTCGATTGTGCCAACTTTTCCTCATACAGATAAAAACGCGTGACGTTATCGAGGTTATGACTGACGAAACGCTGGGCGATCTGTTTGATTTTCAACGCATCGTGACCACGGTTGACCATGTATTTCACCGATTCTGGCAATAACAAAATCAACAACAGGGTCAGAATCAGCGGGGCGATGGCACCTAACAGCAACACGCTATGCCAACCGTAGGTAGGGATCAGCCATGAGGAAATCGCACCCCCGCCAGCCGCACCCAGCGGGAAGCCGCAATACATGGTGTTGATGGCTCGAGAGCGGCAGCGTTGTGGTGCGTATTCAGAAATCAAAGTGATGGCGTTGGGCATCGCCGCGCCTAATCCCAGACCGGTCAGGAAGCGCCACAGGGTCAGGCTGTCGAGTGAACCCGCGTAAGCGGTTGCCAGACTGGAAAGGCCGAAGAACAGACAGGAGAACACCAAGACGCGTTTGCGTCCGATGCGATCGGAGATCGGCCCGGCGATTAAGGCACCCAGCGATAACCCCAACAGCGCCGCGCTCAGTACCGGCCCCAGATCCTGTTTCACGATGCCCCAATCTTTGGCGACCGAAGGGGCAATATAGCCCATGGCGGCGGTGTCGTAGCCGTCAATGGCGAGGATCAGAAAACCTAAAATAATCAAGGTCCAATGAAACAACGAGAACTTGCTGTCGTCGATGGCCTGCTGGATATTTAACTCGCTGGTATGAGCCATAGCACCCTCTAATAATCTTGGTGAGTACGGAATGGTTGGCTTGTGTTTGCCTGTCTATACATCTGGATTGTGCGAGGGTGTATGTCAAATTTATTTATTGAAAATGTTACTTATATGTTGTTTTTCTGGCGCAGAAAGCGGGGATGAAATAGGCGATTTGGCGTGGGAAAACTCACTAATGCACGCAATAGTTAGCAGGTTATGCGCCCGATGAGCCGAAATAAAAAATTAACCATTAGCTCGCTAATTTGGTCAGGGCGCGGGAATCTGCGATAATCCTGTTTTTGCCCCTCCAGACTGAGAAAATCATGCAGTACCCGATTAACGAAATGTTCCAAACCTTGCAGGGTGAAGGCTACTTCACTGGCGTTCCTGCTATTTTTATCCGTTTGCAAGGTTGCCCGGTGGGATGCAGTTGGTGCGACACCAAACATACCTGGGAAAAGGAAGCCGATCGGGAAGTCGACATGCAACGCATTTTGGTCAAGACAGAGGAAAGTGACGCTTGGGGCAGTGCTTCGGCGGAACAATTGCTGGCAGTGATTCAGCAACAGGGTTATACCGCTCGTCATATCGTGATTACCGGCGGTGAGCCTTGTATTTATGATTTGATACCGCTTACAACATTGCTGGAACAGCACGGTTTTGACTGCCAGATTGAGACCAGCGGCACCCATGAAGTTCAGTGTTCAGCGGCCACTTGGGTGACGGTTTCACCGAAGGTGAATATGCGTGGCGGCATGAAAGTATTGGATCAGGCGCTGACGCGAGCCGATGAGATTAAACACCCGGTCGGGCGTGAGCGTGATATTGAAGCGTTGGATGCGTTGTTGGCGACTTTGCACGATGATAAAAAACGCATCGTTGCGCTACAACCGATCAGTCGAAAAGATGAGGCGACGCGGCTGTGCATTGAAACCTGCATCGCCCGTAACTGGCGGCTTTCAATGCAGACGCATAAGTATTTAAATATTGCTTGAGTATGTCAGGGTTCGGTAAGCCGAACCCTGCACATCAACCCTTATACACGCATCCCGCCGTACAAGTTTCCTTCACCATCACTGCGGTCAACTCAGGCAGTTGTGGTTTGAGTTGCTGCCAAATCCAAGCGGCCAGCACTTCACTGGTTGGGTTTTCCAACCCTGGAATATCATTCAGGTAATGGTGATCCAAACGTTCCCAAACGGGTTTAAACACCGCTTTAAGTTCGGCAAAATCCATTACCCAACCGGTATGAGCGTCCACTTCTCCGGTCACTTCCAAACGCACCATAAATGAATGCCCGTGCAAACGACCACATTTGTGGCCTTCCGGTACGTGTGGCAAACGGTGTGCGGCTTCGAACTGAAAATCTTTAAACAGCGTGGTTGCCATTATGACGGCCTCATTGACTCAAAAACCGTCGAAGTCTACCGGAAATGCGCTTCGACGGCTATCTGACTGACAATGGTATTATTCGAATGTCCCTCGCACCTGCAATTCCCCAGCTAGCATCATCAATTTGCCTCGAGCCCAGAGGGAATGTGGTTGCATGCTTTCATCCAATAGCAGTAAGTCGGCGTCTTTGCCCACGGCGATTTCGCCCTTATCCGCCAGTTTTAGCCGCTGTGCGACGTTAGACGCCACTAGTGCCCAGCATTGCTCCAGCGGTAAATCAGCGCTGAGATCGCGCACTTCACTCAGCAAACTGTCAAAACCGGCAACGGTCAAACCACAGATATTGCCTGCGTCATCAAAGGCTGGAATACTGCCGTTGCCGTCGGAACTGAGTGTCAGTTGCGACAGTGGAATGCCAGCATCCAGCGCTTCTAACACCGCCTCGCTCGGCTTCACCGCTCCGCGTGCGCCGATATGTGGGCTGATACCGGAAGTGAGATCGAGATTGATGCCGTCATGCTTTGCCAACTGCATCGCGTGTCGCCACAGATGATGCTGGCGGTTAACGTGGGTCGGCAGGAAGTGCCCGAGTGGGACTTCGCAGCGGTCACGAATTTCTTCCAGCGGAGCTAGAGCGGCGAGGGCGTTACCCATATGCATTACCACCAAACCGGGTTTTTGCGTCAGCAACGCAGCGGCGCGAGCTTGAGTTGCCATGCGGATCAACTCTTCGGTGGTAGGCTGCGAAGAACGATGGTCAGAAATCGCCGTTTTCACACCTAATACGGGTTCGATAAAGGTGATGTCATCACGTACCGAACCGGTGATCGTGACGGTAGGAACTTCATAAGAACCAGTCAGCATCCAAGCAGAAATACCTTCGTTGCGTAACCCCATCACTTTGGCGAACAAAGATTGCACGTGGCGTGTTACTCCGTCGGTACCGAGCAGCCCCATCACGCTGGTAATGCCACAACGTAGCAGTTGTGAAAGCTGAACCTCTGGCGTGCGGGTGTGGAAACCTGCCTCACCGCCACCGCCGATCAGATGCACGTGTTGGTCGATCAACCCCGGAGCCAGCAGGCGATCGCCAGCATCAAACTGTTGGCAGGGTTGCAACGCGGGTGCGGAAAGATTGTCGCCGATCGCTAAGATCTTACCGAAGCCGATCAACAATTGCTGGCGCTGGATCCCTTGTGCAGTAAGAACGCGCGCATTGCGAATTAAGCTGTAACTCATCACATCCACCCCTGTTCTAGCAGCAAACACGTCTCCTCAATACCCGCTTGCCAAATCTGGCTCATCTCTTCGTCGCTACGTTGGTATTCGCCGCCGTAATTGCCGTCGCCGATGTAGTCCTTCACTGCGTTAGCCGGGAGTTGTGCCAGTTTTGCTACATTAATCGCTGGTTTTTCTTCTTGCGGCATCGCGACACCGGGAATACGTGTCCAAGGGAAGTTTTCCATCCAAGAAGCGTGAGAAGCGTTAGTCGAGAAACTTTTTACCAGTCCCATGACCTTTGGTGCGGCCCACCAATTGTGTATTTGTACGCGCGCGTCTGAGTGTTGGTTTAGCCAGTTGTGAACCTGTACCTGCACCGGGCTATTACCACCGTGGCCGTTGACCAGAAAAATCCGCCGGAAACCGCTGTGGTACAGGCTGGTCAGTACATCTTCTAATAGTGCGTTGTAAGTCGCCGGGCGCAGGTTGATAGAGCCAGGGAACTCGCTGAAGTATGGCGCCATGCCAAATGGCAAACCGGGATAGACCGGAATATTGAGCTGTTCACCCGCCTGTTCCGCGAGTTTGGAAGCTAGCAGGTGATCGGTACATAAACTGAGATAAGCGTGTTGTTCGGTACTACCGAGGGAAAGAATCATCCGATCGTCACGGGTAAGGTACTCCTGTACTTGAAACCAGTTCATTTCACTGACTTTCATTATTATCTCCTTGGTGTTCCTGGTGTTGGCAATAATGGTGCCAGGCCGGGCGCAGCGTTTCCCGCAGGTAACGTGGCTCCGGAGTATGGCGATATTCAAAGGCTTCGGTGGCCGCAGGCAGCCGTGGCTGCAAATGGCTGTGGCAACCGGTACTGTAAATAATGGTTTTGTGGCTGCTTAACGCCGCTTCTAACCCTTCATCCTCCAAGGCCACTATGTCGATTTGGCCGAGATGTGGAGCGAAGGTTTTGACCCCCTCCAGCATGGCGGGCAGGAAGGTCTGATAACGTGAGACCAATAACACTGGCGCATCGGTGGAAAGCTGCGCTAACCGGGTGCGGGTATCTTCGGCGGGGATCAGATAGGGCGCGAATACCGGCGTCTGTTCGCCTACGCGCTGTCGCAAACGTGGGATGCAGTGCGGAATGGTCAGCCAAAACTGATAACTTTCCAACTTATCCTGCGGTAAATCGGCGAATTCGCGGAAGGTATAAGTATCAATGGTTTGCTGCTCCCCCAAGACTTCACGGATGCTGTCGATATAGCTGAGGTTAATGCGGTTAGAATTCCCCACTATCGCCATTTTTAAGGTGATAGTGGGGGCGGCCGAAGTTTGCATCTGATTCAAAGCACCGATAAAGAACGATTCCGATAGCCCAAGCTGTGCTGCATCTTGCAACAGTTGTTGAAAGCGCTGATGCAACTGAGTCACCTGATTTTCATGGGCAATCTCCTGCCGGTTACGTACTACGTAAGTACCTTTACCGGCGATAGTTTCGATCAGTCCCATATTCTTCAGGGTTTGGTAGGCATGGCTGACCGTCAGTTGCGCTACGCCTAATTGTTTACTGAGCGCGCGAACAGAAGGCAATGCCACATCATGGCGGAAGGTGCCTGCCATGATGCCGTATTCAATCGCCCCTACGATCTGCGTTTGCAGCGCTATCGGTAAGTTCTTATCGATATTGATAATGAAACCTCTATTTATTCAGATGTCGCTGTTTGTGGCACATTACGGCGCGCACGGGCAACACACAATGCTTTCAAATCCTCGAAATGACGTTTGATGGTGGCATCGCTAGCTGGGCGGGTGAATAGGCTAACGACCACCATCACCACCATAGTAAAGCTCCAGCAGATGATCAGCGGATCAAAGCCAAACGACAACTGCGGGAACCACAGTTTCATCGCGACATAAGCCAATTCACCGAGGATCACCGAACTGATGGCTCCGGCCAGCGTCGCACGCTTCCAATACATGCCGAGGATCACCGGTGCCACCCAGATGCCCAAACCACCGAAGGCAAAGCGGATCAGCGCGAAGATCCCGGCTGGTTTCATGATGCCGATAGTGATGGCCGCAATGCCTAGGAGAACCGTGATCCAACGCGAAAGGGTAAGGATGTGATTCGATGAAGCTTGTGGGCGGAAGATGTTCTGATAAATATCACGCGTGATACCGCCAGTCGCCACTACCAGCAATGCCGAAATGGTCGACATCCCCGCCGATACAATGCCGGTAATCAGTAGCGCGGCGATCCACGGTGACAGGTTTTGTTGCAGAATAACCGGCACGATAAAGTCGGTTTCCTGTCCGGTTAGACCGCTAATAAAGGTTGCGGCGTTGACGCCAGACCACTCGATCATGGTGGCGGAGAACAACATGCCGAGCGTCCCGAGGATCACCGCTTTAAACATGGTGCGGTAGCTGTTCATGGTGAAGAATTTGGTGAACAGCGTGGGTTGACCGATGGTGAAGAAGCTCCACATTACGATCATGGAAACGTAGGTCTGCCACGGGAAATCGCCTTTGGCACCGGGGTGAGTCAGATGATTAGGCATTTCTGCCGCTAGCTTGCCAGTGATCGCCTCCATACCACCACCAGCATGAACGGAGACCACAAAGGTAACAACGGCGGTAGCGACCATCAACCCGCCTTGCAGCACGTCGGTCATCATCGCGCCGGTCATCCCGCCCGTCATGCAATACAGCACGACGACGATACCCATCACCACAACGCCGATCCATTCAGGTAAACCCGTGAAGGTGTTGAGGATCACCCCTGCGCCGACGGTCTGCGCGCCCATCATGGCGACCAGGAAGACAACCATCATCACCGCGTGAACGCCACGAATGGCGTTGGATTCATAACGATCCGACAGGTAATCGCTCATGGTCATCATGTTGTAGCGACGCCCCATCAGCATCAGCTTACGGCCAACAAATAGCACTGGAATGATCATCGAGAACGCGAGCCCCGGTACCGAGACGCTCATACCGGCGAAACCCGTACTGTAAGTCATCGCCGGAACGCCCATAAAGGTGCTCATGCTGTATTGGCTGGCGAAGTAGGCGAAACCACCGACCAGTGCGCCGGCTTTACCTCCCATGACCAAAAAATCACTTAAGGATTTGGTTGCACGGGCGGCATACCAGCCAATACCGCCAAGTAGCAGTAAGAACAGAACCAACGTGGTGTAAAACGGTACCGGTTCGGGTTGTAGCATGGTGGCGAGGTTGCTCATGGCTGTTCCTCCCCAATTTCATCCTGATATTCCGGGCGCTGTAGGCATTGCCGAGCGAATAATATGATCAGCAAGGTCACTGTTATGCCATGTATTATCCAACCGAATATAAATGTTGGGATACCTAGCCAGCCGGGTTGGTAGTCGGTGTTGAAGAAGAAAGGAAATGGCACCATGATTAATAGGTACATAAACATGAAGATGTAAAACCATCTCCTTTCAAAACAGTTTGTTAAAATATCCATCGTCTGCCCTTGTCGTTGTGTTTGCTTATAATTAATCAGGTCGTGGAAAAATTTATTGTTGTAGTAAGTGTTATTATTTTCTATAACAGCAGTTCAAAATAACAACAATATTTTTTCCAAGTCAAGGAGCAAATATGAATTTGTTGCCGTTTGATAAGCCAGTGCCGTTGTTGAATATGAGCTTGGGGGAGCAAGAGGATCGGTGCGCCCAGAGCTGGTTAGAGAATTCCGGCGACATCACGCCAAGTGCGCAAACACAGGCGCTGCATCGGCAGATTGCTGAAATGTGGCAAAGCGCAGGTGTTGCGAGTTTTATGGGCGGACGTGCGGCGTTATACGCGGTGATCCGCACACTGGGTTTACAGCCGGGCGATCAGGTGTTGATCCCGGCGTTCACCTGCCAGTGCGTGACCAATGCATTGACTTATCACGGTGTCGAGGCGGTGTTTGTTGATATTGAGACTGAGACTTTTGGTCTTGATGTGGCTGCGATGGCGAAGGCGATGACTCCACGAACCAAAGCGGTGATGATCCAGTACAGTTTTGGTTTGGTTTGCCGAGATCTTGACGCGTTACTGGCCTTGGCGCGTGAACGTGGTTTAAAGGTGATCGAGGATTGTGCTCACGCTACTGGAGCCCGTTATCAAGGGCAATTACTAGGGAATTTCGGCGATATTGCTTTTTTTAGCAGCGAACGTTCAAAGATTGTCAATACCATTCATGGCGGTTGGGTGATCACCCGCGATCCTGAATTACAAACGCGATTAAAGCAGGTTTATGCCAGCACTGCTGATGCCGATCCGATATTTATTCAACGCTTACTACAGACTTTACGTCATGCGGTAATGGTGAAACGTGAAGGACAAGCGGCAGCAGACGCCCGCTGGCCGTTGAAGGAACGCGTGCCGCAGATGCAGCCAGCGGAGCTAAGTGGGTTATTCAGCCCACAATATGCTTGGCGAATGGCTGAACCGGTGGCGGAATTGCTGATGCTGCAACTGAACCGCTTACCCGAGTTGTTGGCGCAGCGTCGGCGTGGTGCGGCTTTCTGGCAACGTTGGGCGTTAGAGCAAGGCTATCCGATTCCGCTAACAATTAATGGGGCCGAAAACAGTTGGTTGCGCTTCCCGCTATTACTTTCAGCGCAGCAAAAACAGCAGAGAGCCGCGTTAGAGCAACGGCTTAATGTAGAAATAGGCGTTTGGTTTACTACGCCGATGCACCCACAACCATTGGTGCTGCCTGAGTGCCCGGTAGGGATGCAAGCCACGGCAAATTGTATTAATTTGCCGACTTGGCTACCAGAGCCATGTTGATAGCTATTAGTCATCCTGCCCGGCCATTGCTGATCGGGCAGGATTGAGTGTTTTAGTACAGTGTCGCCAGTTCTTCCAATTTGAAATCCTTCAGGTTTTCCATATCCCCTTCGCGGATCTTGCGTACCCATTCCGGATCATTCAATAACGCTCGGCCAACGGCAATCAGATCAAACTCCTCTTTTTCTAGACGTTGCACCAGATTATCCAGGCTAGCGGGTTTCACGCTCTCCCCCGAAAACGAGGTGATAAACTCCCCTGACAACCCGACAGAACCCACGCTGATCGTCGTGGCCCCGGTTAATTTCTTGGCCCAACCCGCGAGGTTCAGCCCTTTATTGCCGTCAATCTGTGGGAACTCCGGTTCCCAGAAACGGCGTTGCGAGCAGTGTAAAATGTCGACACCTGCTTCAACCAACGGTGTTAACCAGTCGGATAGCGCATCGGGCGAGTCTGCCATGCGAGTGTCGTAATGGTTAATTTTCCATTGGCTAAGGCGCAGGATGATTGGGAAATCAGGACCGACGGCTTTACGCATGCTTTGTACCACCTCAGTGGCAAAACGAGTGCGTTCCTTGAGTGTTGCACCACCGTAGCTGTCTTTGCGTAGATTGGTGGCGGCCCAGAAAAACTGATCGATTAAGTAGCCGTTCGCACCATGAATTTCGACAGTATCAAAACCAAGTCGTTTGGCCTCTGCCGCCGCCTGACCAAATGCGGCAACCGCATCGGCGATATCCTCTTCGGTCATGGTGACGCCAATAGGCTGGTCGGGAGCAACCAGTCCGGAAGGGCTCTCTGGTGGAGTGGTTGATGGCCAGTCGGTCATACCGGTCATAGCGCCGACGTGCCAAAGCTGTGGCCCCATCTTCCCGCCAACAGCATGGACACCATCAATGACGTTTTTCCAACCTGCTAGCGATGCAGCACCGTGGAAAAAGGGCACATCGGCTTCATTTCTGGCGGCCGGGCGATTAATCGTCGTGCCCTCGGACAGGATCAGGCCGACCCCATGTTCTGCACGACGTTGATAATAGTGAGCCACATTGTCCCCCGGTACACCTTCGGGCGAAAATTTGCGGGTCATTGGTGCCATGACGATACGATTCTTTAACTGCAGCGACTTAATGGTCAATGGCTGAAACAGCGGATCAAGTTGTGATGAGGACATCATGTTATCTCCATATCGTTTGGAGCTTTCATAGTATCCAACGTATACTTAATATCAATTAGGTACTTTAAGGTAATCAAGTATCCTCGAGGAAACTGCTATGAAAGAAACGCATAACGACATGCCGCATGGGGAATGCGATTCCCGCTTACTGCTGGAGCAAATTACCGATAAATGGTCGGTGATCGTTCTGGCGAATTTATGTGAAGAACCATTGCGTTTCAATGAGTTGAAAAGAAGAATGCACGGAGTGACGCAAAAATCGCTGACCCAGTGCCTGAGAAAACTTGAACGCAATGGCATTATTTCCCGCGAAGTGTTGCCGGTTTCCCCGGTGGCGGTGGTTTACAGCATGACGGAACTGGGGCACACGTTAGAAACGCCGTTTGCTGCACTCTTCAACTGGACGCGGAACTATCGCGAAAAAGTCGAAGAGGCGCAGCGGCTATATGACGAGCGCGAAGGGAAATAATCGGGGGATATTATGGGTAGCGGAATCCGATGGCGTTATCTTTCATATCGTTATATTGATTATTTAATTACCACTTTTATAGATAGATATTACCCACAAAACCACTTAGTCCATTTGGTTATTAATTATTTCCATCACTTCTTTAATTGTTATTATTCCACTGAGTAACCTACTCCCCTATCAGACAATGATTACCCTTTGCCCGGCACCCTTCATTAGGAATTTGTAACGCAATGACGACACAGGCTCCCCCAACATCTTTGCTCCCGTTGACGCCCGAACAACTGGCGCGCTTACAGACGACGATTGGTGACTATTCACCAACGCAACTGGCGTGGTTGTCCGGTTATTTTTGGGGAATGGTTAATCAACAGCCGGGAGCGCTCGCCATTGCACCAGTGGCTGCCGCAGCCGCTAGCATTACACTGATTTCCGCCTCGCAAACCGGTAATGCCCGTCGGCTGGCAGAGCAACTGCGTGACGATTTGCTGGCGGCCAAATTGAGCGTGACCTTGGTCAACGCCGGTGATTACAAATTCAAGCAGATCGCCCAAGAACGCTTGCTGGTGGTGGTCGCCTCAACCCAAGGGGAAGGCGAACCAGCGGAAGAAGCGGTGGCGCTGCACAAATTCTTGCATTCGAAAAAGGCACCAAAACTGACCGATACCGCATTTGCCGTGTTCGGGCTGGGTGATACCTCTTACGAAAACTTCTGCCAGTCGGGTAAAGATTTTGACGCCAAATTGGCCGAGTTGGGTGCTGAGCGTTTAGTAGAGCGCATTGATGCGGATGTGGAATATCAAGAACTGGCTGTCGCTTGGCGCAAGCAAGTGGTTGAAGTGTTGAAGGCACGTGCTCCGGCGGAAAATGTCGCGCCGGGTGCATTAGCCAGTGGTGCAGTCGATTTACTCGATAGCAGCCCGTACAGCAAAGAGCAGCCGCTGACGGCGCAATTGTCGGTGAAGCAAAAAATCACCGGGCGCAATTCCGATAAAGACGTGCGCCATATCGAAATCGATCTGGGTGATTCTGGTCTGCGTTATCAACCGGGTGATGCATTAGGCGTGTGGTTCGACAACGATCCCGCGCTGGTGGATGAACTGGTGCAACTGCTGTGGCTGAAAGGCGACGAGCCAGTGGAAGTGGAAGGTGCAACCTTGCCGTTGGCGCAGGCGTTACGCAGCCACTTTGAGTTAACGCAGAACACCACGCTGATCGTTGATAAATATGCCGCGTTGTCTCGTGACGAAAAACTGATTGGCCTGTTGGCGGATAAAGCCAAGCTGCAACACTACGCGCACAACACGCCGATCGTCGATATGGTGCGTCAAGCACCAGTCGATCTCAGCGCCGAACAGTTGATTGGTTTGCTGCGTCCGTTGACGCCGCGTCTGTACTCGATCGCCTCTTCGCAAGCTGAAAACGAAAGTGAAGTCCACATCACCGTCGGTGTGGTGCGCTACGACATTAACGGTCGTCAACGTGCGGGCGGTGCTTCCAGCTTCTTGGCGGATCGCTTGGAGGAAGAGGGCGATGTACGGGTGTTCATCGAACATAACGATAATTTCCGTCTGCCAGTCGATCCAGAAACTCCGGTGATCATGATCGGCCCCGGCACCGGGATCGCACCATTTCGCGCCTTTATGCAACAGCGTGAAGCTGACGGTGCCAGCGGCAAAAACTGGTTGCTGTTCGGCAACCCGCACTTTACCGAAGATTTCCTCTATCAGGTCGAATGGCAGCGCTACGTTAAAGAAGGCTTGCTGACGCGAATCGATCTGGCTTGGTCACGCGATCAACAACATAAGATCTACGTACAAGACAAACTGCGTGAACAAGGCGCTGAAGTGTGGCGCTGGCTGCAAGAGGGCGCGCACATTTACGTCTGTGGTGATGCCAACCGCATGGCTAAGGACGTCGAAAATACTTTACTGGAACTGGTCGCCGAGCACGGTGGTATGGATGCCGAGCAGGCAGATGAATTTTTAAGTGAGCTGCGCCTGGCGCGCCGTTATCAGCGGGACGTGTATTAATGAGCGAAAGATATTCTGGGCCTCTGGTGGTCGAAGGCAAATTGGCCGATGCCGAGCGCATGAAAAAAGAGAGTCGCTACCTGCGCGGCACCATCACTGAAGATTTGCAGGATGGGCTGACCGGCGGCTTCAACGGCGACAACTTCTTGCTGATCCGTTTTCACGGTATGTATCAGCAGGACGATCGCGATATTCGCGCTGAACGTGCCGAACAAAAACTGGAACCGCGCCATGCCATGATGCTGCGCTGCCGTCTGCCGGGGGGAATTATCACGCCGCAACAGTGGCTGGGCATCGATAAGTTCGCTACCGAGGACACGCTGTACGGCAGCATTCGTATTACTAACCGTCAAACGTTCCAGTTTCACGGCATTCTGAAAAATAACGTCAAACCGGTGCATCAGTTGTTGAATCGTCTGGGGCTGGATGCGTTAGCCACTGCTAATGACGTCAACCGTAACGTGCTTTGTACTTCGAACCCGGTGGAATCGGAACTGCATCAGGAAGCCTACGAATGGGCGAAGAAAATTTCTGAACACCTGTTACCTCGCACCCGCGCTTATGCCGAAGTGTGGTTGGATCAGGAAAAAGTGGCGACCACCGATGAAGAACCGATCCTCGGTGAGACTTATCTACCGCGTAAATTCAAAACTACGGTGGTGATCCCGCCGCAAAATGACGTCGATCTACACGCCAATGATATGAACTTTGTGGCGGTGGCCGAGAACGGCAAGTTAGTAGGTTTCAACTTGCTGGTGGGCGGTGGCCTTTCCATCGAACACGGCAACAAAAAAACCTATGCCCGTCAGGCCAGCGAGTTTGGCTATATTCCGCTGGAGCACACGCTGGCAGTCGCCGCCGCCGTGGTCACCACTCAGCGCGATTGGGGCAATCGTACCGATCGTAAAAACGCGAAAACCAAATACACTTTGGAGCGCGTTGGTGTCGATACCTTCCGTGCCGAAGTCGAGAAACGTGCAGGCATCACTTTCGAACCGATTCGCCCGTATGAATTTACTGGCCGTGGCGATCGCATTGGCTGGGTGAAAGGCGTCGATAATCATTGGCATCTGACGCTGTTTATTGAGAACGGTCGCTTGTTGGATTATCCAAATCGGCCGCTGAAAACTGGTGTGGCCGAGATAGCTAAGATCCACCAAGGTGATTTCCGCCTGACCGCTAATCAAAACCTGATCATTGCTGGTGTGCCAGAAAGTGAAAAAGCAAAGATCGAAGCATTAGCCCGTCAGCACGGTTTGATCGACGATGCGGTGAGTGAACAACGCAAAAATTCGATGGCATGCGTCTCGTTCCCGACCTGTCCGTTGGCGATGGCGGAAGCTGAACGTTTCTTGCCTGAGTTTGTCACTAAAGTTGAAGGCATCATGCATCAGCATGGTGTGGGCGATGAGCATATCGTATTGCGCATCACCGGTTGCCCGAACGGTTGTGGCCGTGCATTGCTGGCAGAGCTGGGGTTGGTGGGGAAAGCAGTGGGGCGTTATAACCTGCACTTGGGCGGTAACCGTGAGGGGACGCGCATTCCACGCATGTACCGCGAGAACATCAATGAAGGTGAGATCTTACAAGAGATCGACCAATTGGTAGGGCGCTGGGCCAAAGAACGTCACGCGGGGGAAGGGTTCGGCGATTTCACTATCCGTGCCGGGATCGTTCGTCCGGTGCTGGATCCGGCAGTCGATTTCTGGGATTAACCGAGGAGACAGGTAACATGGCTGAATTCGATCTGGCGGCGTTGAATGCGCTGCCAAAATCTGGGCAGGCACTGGCATTGGCGGTCGTGAATGGCCAGTTGGAGAACCTTTCTGCGCAGGATCGCGTGGCGTGGGCATTAGAACAGTTGCCCGGTGAGTTCGTACTTTCCTCCAGTTTTGGTATCCAAGCCGCAATGTGTCTGCATTTGGTGACGCAGATTAAGCCGGATATTCCGGTGATCCTCACCGACACCGGCTATCTATTCCCAGAGACTTATCAGTTTATCGATCAATTGGTAGATAAGCTGAACCTGAACCTGAAAGTGTTCCAAGCCGAGCAATCGCCCGCTTGGCAAGAAGCCCGTTACGGCAAGCTGTGGGAACAGGGCGTAGAAGGTATTGAGCGGTACAATCAGATCAACAAAGTTGAGCCGATGAACCGTGCATTAAGCACGCTCGGGGCACAAACTTGGTTTGCTGGCTTACGCCGTGAACAATCAGGCAGCCGTGCTAATTTACCGGTGCTGGCGGTGCAGCGTGGTGTGTTTAAAATCCTGCCGATCATCGATTGGGACAACCGTAAAATCTATCAGTATCTGACTGAACATGGCCTGAATTACCATCCGTTATGGGAACAGGGTTATTTGTCGGTGGGCGATACCCATACTACCCAAAAATGGGAGCCGGGCATGAGCGAGGAAGAAACGCGTTTCTTCGGTCTGAAGCGTGAGTGTGGATTGCACGAGGGTTGATGGTATTTGTTGATACAACAATTGCAGGGCTTAGCTAACGCAGCTTAGCCCTGCTCAGATTATTTTTTCTTTTCTTCCTTCTTCTTTTTCTGTTCTTTCTTCTTCTCTTTTTTCTTTTCTTTCTCTTGCGGGTGCGCTTGTGCTAGTTCTTTTAATAGTGGCAACAGAATCTGTACGCTATCACGGCTGCGCTGGTCAATCCGGCCCGGTAAATGGCGTTCCAGATATTGTAGGTTGTCGTATTGTGGCCGATGCCAAGTCATACCTTGTGGGAAGTCTGGGCTGATGGCGCGTTGTTGATAACCGTCTTTGTCACCTAATTCCCAGTTGGTCGCTTCCACTGCGAGTACTGGGATTTTAGCCCAATCGAAGACGTCCTGATCGGAACAGCAGCCCGTGCCTTTAGGGGTATCTTTATTGCCGGGATTGATCGCAGCGGTAATACCGTAACGACGGGCGATATCCAGAGCACGATCGCGGCTTTGTTTGGCGATTTCGGGCGGCGTATTACGGCCAGAGTGAAAATAGAGCTTATCGCCAGTGATCAGATTATCGAGGTTAATCACCAGCAGCGTATTTTCGCGTTCGGTTTTGCTCATGCGTTTCAGGGTGTTTTTCGCCCCTAACGAACCCAGTTCCTCCGCGCTAGTGGCAATAAAACGCAGGCTGTAGGTCGTCTGGATATTCTTCATTTGTTGCGCCAGCTCCAACATCACGCCAAGACCTGAGGCATTGTCATCCACCCCTTGCAACGTTAATCCACCCAGATTGTTATCGACTTCGTCATCACTTTGCGGGGTGTAGGTATCGATGTGAGCCATCACGACGATTTGTTTATCTTGATCACCATGTTTGGCGGCAATCACGGAATAGACGGTGATATTGTGCCAGTTCTTGGTTCCATTTTTGTTCACATATAAAAAACGGCTGTCAAAACTACGAATATCACTTTGATATTCCATGGTTTCAAATTGTTGTTTCAGGTAATGGGCGGTGAGCAATTCTGCTGGGCTACCTGCCATGCGACCAGGGAAGTAAGTCGCGATATGGCGAACCTGATCAGCCGCGAATTTGCCGATAGGGGCGTCTTTGGTGGGGGAAGTCGCTGCAAAGGTGCTGAACGCACTACTGAAAGCCAAGACCAATAAACCTGCCTTCAGGGCAAAGCGGAAGTACATACCGAAAATCCTTCTGTATACATCAATGGTACCGACTATATAAGAAGGTAGGGCAGTAATGATATAGCTGAATCTATCTAGATTGATAGGAATTAGATTAAAAAGTCACTTCAGGTCTTTTATATGCGAGTTCGAGAATAGCGTTAGGTAACATTTTGGTTTTAGTTTCTCTGTTTTAATTTTGTTTCGTGAGTGTTGCATTCTAAGGTGTAATTACAAAAACAGGGTATGAGTAGAGAGACGAATTAATCAGTATATATTATTTAATGACCGTGATTTATTTAGGTAGAACAGGGTCTAATACAAATTTGATAAGTAATTTAATAAGATGGCTAATGTTACGAGTGTCGTTTTTATATAATGAGCAGTGTGTAATATTTTAATTCAGCTGAGTCACTTGGTATCTAATTGTCCTATGTGGTGCTTTATACTTAATTATTTTAATTTAATAGATTATTATAATAAATATATTACTTTCACTGGAGTATTATTCCAGTAAAAGTGACGATGATACTTTTTGATGGAAAGGGGTTCGAGTAAAAAAACAACAAAAAAGTTGGCAGTAACGACAAGATTAAAACGATTATTTTTTATAATGCATTGATTATAAATTGTTTTTTTAAACTTCACCCATGGTCCCGAGGGGCGTATTGACTCAGTAGAGGATAATCCTTAGATTCAGCGGCAGTTTGGTTCGGGATAGTTCTTACGGAAAAGAATTTTGTTTTCCTGTTGGCTTATTCCACGGGAGTGGTTCCCGCAAGAGCTAAATAAAAATGGACAGACATAAGGCTATGTCGAATAACACTGTTATGCATTTGAGTGCATTAATTAAAAAAGGAAGATTTATATGAAAAAGAACCTGATTGTTGTTGCAGTATTGGCTTCTTCTGCGTTTGGTATGTCTGCATTTGCCGCTGATGGTCAAGTGAACTTCAACGGTGAAATCATCGATCAAGCTTGTGAAGTGGTTAATAGCCCAGCCAGCCCATTGGATGTGCAACTGGGTAAAGTAGCGAAATCTGCTTTCATTCAGGCAGGTGACACTGCTGCACCAACCAAGTTCACCTTGGCATTGCAAAACTGCCCAGACACCGTAACCAGCGCCCGTGTGAAGTTTGACGGTGTGTCTGTTAATGGTGACAACAGCATTTTGGCATTGACTCAGGATGCAGGCGTGGCGACCGGTGTCGGTATCCAACTGTCTGACGATGACAATACCGTGCTGCCACTGTTCACAGCGTCCAAGCTTTATACCTTGCAGTCCGGTACTGACGTTGTAAACAACCTGAACTTCGTAGCGCGTTATATCTCTACTTCAGCCAATGTCACTGCAGGTCCGGCGAATTCTACTGCCAACTTCACAGTGAACTACAACTAAGTTTTTACCTACCTGAAAGTGGGGTCGGTGCTGAAATCACTGGCCGACGGCGTCATTGTCGGCCTTTTTTCACAGAGTAGACGTTTTACCCTTTCTCTCAATTTTGGAGTTTTTTATGAAAGTTATTCCTATGACGCTGTTGGCGACCCTGTTAGTCGGCGCTAGTGCGGCCCAAGCCGGTGTCGTTATTGGCGGTACGCGCCTGATTTATGACGGCGCTAAAAAGGAGTCTTCACTGAGCGTCAATAACCCGGACAAGGTGCCCTACCTTATCCAGACTTGGGTAGAGACCACCACCGGTGGCGCTGAGAAAGCCCCCTTTATGGTGACACCGCCGCTGTTCCGTTTGGACGGTGGGCAAGAGAACGTACTACGTGTGGTGCGTGCGGGCGGCAGTTTGCCGTCGGATAAAGAGTCTCTGTACTGGATGAACATCAAGTCCATTCCGTCAGCCCATAAGGACGCGAACAAGAACACCCTGCAGATTGCGGTAAAAACCCGCATCAAGCTGATTTACCGTCCGCAGGGGCTGAAGGGGGTACCGGAAGAGCAGACCGAGAAGCTGAGCTGGACACGCAGTGGTAATACTCTGCAGGTCACCAACCCAACGGCATTCTACATGAACTTCCAAGAAGTGAAGGTTGCAGGGAAAGATATCCCAGATGTGACTTATGTGGCTCCGGGCACTACCGCGAGCTTTGCTCTGCCGACCGGAGTGAGTGGCAACAGCGTGAGCTGGAAGCTGATCAGTGATTACGGCGGCATGGGGGATGCCCACACCAAATCCTTGTAATGCAAAAGGAAAACTACACAGCGACAGTATGGGGTAAGACACAGGATTGTCGGCTCACTCTGCAGGTAATGGGGTAAAACGGATGAATAACCATAATAGTCTGGACAGGCAAAAGTCTTTGCCACGTGTCGGTCGGCTGGCATATTTGATTGCTGCGCAACTGTCGTTGTGGGGTGGTGCCTTTGAGACACAGGCGCGTGAGTATTTTAACCCGGCGTTGCTGGAAATCGACAACCCGCATCAGGGCAGTACCGACCTGACGGTGTTTGAAGACGGCGCTTCGCAGGCACCGGGCACCTACCGGGTTGATGTTTACCTGAATAATGAACAGCTGGACACCCGTGATGTGGCTTTCAACCTACAAAAGGGTGCAGACGGTAAAGACAGCTTGCAGCCGTGCCTGACGGTAGCGCAGTTGAATGAGATGGGCGTTAAGACCGACCTGTTCCCGGCGCTGGGTGATGCCAAGGCGCAGTGCGCCACCCTCAGTGCTATTCCGCAGGCCAGTGCCGAGTTCCGCTTCAGTGCCCAGCAGTTGCTGCTGAGTATTCCGCAGGCGGCGATGTCGCAACAGGCACGCGGCTACGTACCGGAAAGTCAGTGGGACAACGGTATCTCAGCTTTGCTACTCAACTACAACCTGAGCGGCTCCAACACCTCGGCGCGGAACAGCAACAGCAGTGACAGCAACAGCCAGTATGCCAACCTGCGCCCGGGTATCAACATCGGGCCGTGGCGACTGCGCAACTACACTACCTGGAACCGTGACAGCAATGGTCAGGACAAGTGGGATACGGTCTACACCTACGCGGCGCGTGACATCGTGTCGCTGAAAAGCCAGTTGGTGTTGGGTGACAACAGTTCTCCAAGTGATGTGTTCGACAGCGTCCCGTTCCGTGGGGCACAACTGGCCTCTGACGACGACATGATACCGGACAGCCTTAAAGGCTACGCACCGGTGGTGCGTGGGATTGCCCGCACCAATGCGCAGGTGATTATCCGCCAGAACGGTTATGTGATTTACCAGAGCTATGTGTCGCCGGGGGCATTTGAGATTAACGACATGTTCCCGACCGGGGGCAGTGGTGACTTGTATGTGACGATAAAAGAAGCTGATGGCAGCGAACAGCAGTTGGTGGTGCCGTTTGCTTCCCTACCAGTATTGCAGCGTGAAGGCCAATTGAAATACTCGCTGACCAGCGGGCAATACCGTTCGTATGACAGCAGTGTCGACAAAACACCCTTCACGCAAGGTACAGCGATTTACGGTCTTCCGCGCGGCTTTACCGCTTACGGCGGTGGCCAATTTGCCAGCAAGTACCAGTCGTTGGCGCTGGGGATCGGTAAGAACCTCGGTGACTTCGGGGCAATTTCCACCGACGTGACGCAGGCGTGGTCAACCATGGATGAGCGGGCAAAAGAGAACGGCCAGTCATTGCGTATCCGCTACAGCAAAAACATCGTGCAGACCGGCACCAATTTTGCCATTGCCGGTTATCGCTACTCGACTGATGGCTATTACAGCCTGCAGGAGGTGTTGGACACTTACCGTGAACAGAGTTACCAACCGTCTAATGAGCGTCGCCGTAACCGCAGCGAACTGACTATGAGTCAGAACCTGTGGAAGTTGACTGGCAGCCTATCTCTGAGCTGGATGAGTGAGGATTACTGGAACAGTGACCGCACCATGCGTTCTATCGGCGCCGGGTATAATAACAGTTGGAATGGTATCAGCTACGGGCTGAACTACAGCTACAACACGAACGCCACCGTTAGCAGCAGTAATGGCGGCGGTAGTGGCAAGGTCTATAACCGTGACCAGGTGTTTGCTTTCAACCTCAGCATCCCGCTCAACCGGTTCCTGGGTAATACCTACGCGACGTATAACCTGAACACCAGCAAACAAGGCGGCACCACTAACACCGTGGGCCTGAACGGCACGGCCTTAGCGGACAACAACCTGAGCTGGAGTGCGCAGGAAGGCTATGGCAGTAAAGGAGTAGGTAATAGCGGTACCCTGAACGCGGATTACCGTGGCACCTATGCCGAAGTGAACGCCGGCTATGCCTATGACCAGAACAATCAGCGGGTGAACTATGGCCTGCAGGGCGGGATTGTGGCGCATCAGGACGGCATTACCTTTGGCCAACCGTTGGGTGAAACCATCGCGCTGGTGAAAGCGCCGGGCGCAAGCGGTATCGGTATCAGCAACCAGACCGGGGTGAAGACCGACTGGCGGGGTTACGCCATCGTGCCGTACAGCACGCCGTACCGCCGGAATCTGGTGCAACTGAATACCGAGACTTTACCGGACGATGTCGATCTGACGCAGACCACCCAGAAAGTGGTGCCAACCCGTGGTGCCGTTGTTAGAGCTAACTTTATCGCCAGCGTCGGCCAGCGTGTGCTGATGACACTACTACGACAAGATGGTGCGCCAATCCCATTCGGCGCCACGGTCAGCGATCCGGCTCAAACCACGGCACAAGGCTTTATCGTCGGCGATAACGGTCAGGTGTATTTAACCGGACTGGCAGACAGCGGCAGCCTGAATGTGAAATGGGGTAATGCGGAAGACCAACAGTGTCAGGTGAATTATACCCTAGAGAAACAGACAACAGAGAACACGGGCGTTCAGACAATGAACGGGCAGTGTTTATAAGCGAGGTGATAATAATGGCAAAGTTTATACAAAATAAAAGATGGCACCTGGCGGTATTATTATTAACGGTGTTTGGATATAGCGGCTTAGTGAAGGCTAATTGTCCTGATGGAGGTGCTAGAACGTCGACAGCCACATTTGGTTCAGTTTTAGCCCAGCGTGATTCTCCTATTGGTACTGTCCTTGCAACAGTTGCAGTAGGTTCTTCATATACTTCCGCCACTGGGACTTGTACGATATATGCACTGATGAACTATGGTACTTTGGTTGGACAATATAATTCAAATAATGTTTACAGCACAAATATAGATGGAGTTGGTATTAGAGGTACTGGGGGGGTTGGGAACATGACCTTTGCGATCCCAGCAACTTCATATACAGGCTCAGGTTATTTTCCAACCGGCACATCGACATTTTATTTGATAAAAACGGGCCCTATTACTTCTGGAGATTTGGAACAAAAATTATTAGGAACAATCTCTTTTGGCTCAAATAAAGCGGGTATAATTAACATGGGAGTGGGTAGTGTGACCCAAGTCGCCTGCTCAATCACCACCCCAGTTATCCAAGTCCCCTTAGATGATGTCCATAATTTCGGTGACGGTTTAAGTGGTGTAGGGACAACCGCTAAGCCAAAAATATTTAATGTGGGATTGGAGTGTGACACTGGGGCGCGAGTTAACGTGATGATGACTGGTACTAAAAATACCGACACCAGCACCGCCGGGGTCTTGCAGTTGACCGATGCTGGCTCAGCAGGGGTCGCTACCGGAATGGGTATTCAAATCCTATATAACAATACGCCGTTAACGCTGAATAATAATATTGTGCTGAAAACATCAGCGGGTGGGCAAGAATTGCTTCCCTTTACCGCTAGATATTTCCAAACCCGTAGCCCTATTGGTGTTGGCGAAGCGAATGCTAGCGCGACATTGAATATAACATACCAATGATGCTGTTTTGATTATTAAACAAGGAACAAGGAAAGTTAACGTTCCACTCTTGATGGTAATTTTAAGGAAATAATATGGATATCTTATTCAAAAAAATCTCACTGGCCTGTTTGCTGTGCTCGTTTTCTAATCTGGTTTTTGCTGATCCGATCGCAGTTAATATCACCGGGCGTGTAATTGCAGCCCCTTGTGAGCTGGATACCGCATCATCAACATTAAATGTTGATTTGGGGCAATCTATTCAGGATTTCTCGTTGGCCACGGCTAATAGTTCTTCCACGGAGAAAGTGATTACCTTGAAGTTAATCAACTGCCCAACCGGCATGAGAACAGCAATAGCCTCATTTTCTGGCGAGATCTATCCAGGTTCGACTAACGTATTTAACAATACAGGAACTGCGAGCAATGTGGGCGTGCAAGTGAAAGATGAGCCGGTAACTTGGTCGAATGCTGTATTGCCAAGCGGGGGATCAACCATATCTCGTTCGGTGTCGAACTCACAGGCGTTGTTTACGCTTAGAACTCGTGCGTTTACACCTACTGGTAAAGTGATGGCGGGGACTATTTCTACGGTTATGAATGTGACATTCACCTACCAATGATGTCAGGACGTCGTGGTTGCGTGGCGTAGGAGAAACAAATTCAATGAAAATCCACAAGATCAATTTATGCATGCTGGCTTTATTGGGTGGGCTCCTGAACGCGGGTGTCAGAGCCTCGGAAGTGAATATCTCAGGGGTTGTTATTGCAGCTCCTTGCATCGTCGATACCAGCTCGGTTAGTCAGACGGTGGATTTCGGTCAATTACGTCGTGCTGATCTAAAAGCCGTAGGTGCGGCTTCGGAATGGCAACCGTTTCAGGTCAAACTGATCAAGTGTCCGGTAACAACAACGTATGCCACCGCCACCTTTAGCGGTACACCGTTTACCGATGATCCAACGCTGTACCGCAACGCTGGCAGCGCGGAAGGCGTAGCGGTGCAGGTGGTACAGGCCGCCGACAAAACCAAAGTGCAGGGTAACGGCAGTAGCATGACGGTGACTATCGATGCCCAGCGCAACGCCATTTATGCGCTTGCCGGACGGGTGATTAGGCCGGCAGCAGACACTGTAGTTCCGGGCACGGTCAGCAGCGTAGTACAGATGAGTTTTACCTATCAGTAATAAATAGCCCAAGGTGTTGCGGAGAATGAGAAGGACACTTTATAGCCTTTATCTTCCAAGTTGCTTCGGTGTTGGCTGTGGTTGTAAATATGCGAGGATGCAATGTGAAATACAAAATGTTACTTAACCTGATCATCGTCATTGCATCAGTTATGTTTATGAGCAAAAGCGCAATGGCATATTGCACTAGCTCTCCGGCAACACCAATGACTCAAAGTCTAAGTAGTATTGCTGTGCCAAGCTCTTTAGCATTGGGTGCCGATATACCTGGTTCAGAGAGAAATTTCACTTTTACCGGAAATTGTCAAGGTAGTCCAAGTACTAAAAATATACCTATAATAGCCTGCTATTATGGTTCGGGTTCTGAAATATCCGGGTACCCTGGTGTTTATGCAACGGGTGTTTCTGGAATTGGCATTGCTATAAAAAATACTAGTGGGAATAGGGTTCCTGGAGCTGGCGGGAGTTGCGATACCCGGAATACACCGCTAGGTATCGTATCAAATGATGCATCGTTAACATTCTCTTACTCTGTGACTCTATCTTTAGTTAAAGTATCTAACACTATTGGTTCAGGATCGTTAGCACAGGCACAAACCAAGTTTGGTATGGGAGTATATAATACAGGGGCTGGCATCGGTGGCGTGGATAACACTTTAGCTTATTCTGGTAATGTAGTCTATAAAGCTGTTACATGCTCAGTAAGTAGTAATATACCCGTTAACTTGGGTAGTATAGCAGCCATTAATTTTACAGGAGTGGGTTCCACAGCCGAAAATCAAAGTTTTAATATACCCGTTAGTTGTAATAACACTGTCAATGTCAGCATGCTAATGAGTGCAGCAAATTATGCTTCGGCAAGTAATGGTGTGATTGGCATAACAAATACCACAGGGAGTGCTGCTGGGGTTGGTGTGCAAATTCTACATGATAATAAACCAGTTGTTTTTGACCGATATTTTCCGGTTGGAAGTATTTCCTCCGCAGGAAATACACTGAGCGTCCCCTTTGTCGCAAGATATTACCAAACTTCTAATAATATTTTGTCAGGCACAGCAAATGCTGTAGCTACAGTAACCATGGCATATCAATAATTAATTATCGTTGTTATTACAATATGGTTTCTAACACACTCAAGGATATAGGTGGGTTTTCATACCGGAGTACATCATTAAACACAGGGAGTTATTTATGAGAAAATATATGTAACATTTTTTATTAGCTTCACTGGCCTTGGCTGCGGGCAGTGTCATTGATTATTATGCTAAATATTAAATACAGTCGATACTTGAAAATAGGCGTAGCCATTGTTATGGGATTATGGGGGCAGTACAGACAGAGTATTGCAATTGACCAATGCCGGTGCAGAGAATGTCGCGAAAGGGGTAGGAGTTCAAATTCTTTATGATAATACGCCCTTAGCATTGAATAGTAATATTTTTCTAAAAACATCTACGGGTGGTCAGGAGCAACTTCCTTTTGTCGCTCAATATTACCAGACTAAAAACCCAGTCACCACGGGGACAGCTAATGCCACCATGACATTGAATTTAACTTATCAATAAGGTGTGATGGACGCCGCTTCCTAACGTGTCAATGCCATACTTGCACCTCCATTTTTCGCTAACCCGGCGATAACACTATTTCCCTTATTCCATTATGGAACTAATCATGCTTTTTCGTCATTTCAGGGGCTAAATTCCAACCCGTATAGTCACCGTATCTTTCGGTTATATGTGAAAAGGCTGCTGTGGACTATCTACCAATATTTGCCGACCTAAATCTACGCCCGGTGTTAGTCGTAGGTGGTGGAGAAGTGGCTGCGCGCAAGGTTTCCCTGTTACTGCGTGCTGGGGCGGAAATACGGATAGTTGCGCGCACTCTCTCACCAGAGCTTGAACAATTTCACCAGCAACAAACTATTCACTGGCTGGGGCAGGAGTTTTCCCCGTCGCAGTTGGATGAAGTGTTTTTGGTGATCGCCGCTACCGATGATGCTGCGCTAAATGCCGCGGTTTATGCCGAAGCGGATAAGCGCCGAGTATTGGCTAACGTGGTGGATGATCAACCCAACTGTTCATTTATCTTCCCGTCGATAATTGATCGCTCGCCGTTAGTGGTCGCGGTTTCCTCCAGTGGGCAAGCGCCAGTGCTGGCGCGTCTGCTGCGTGAAAAGCTGGAAGCACTATTACCTGCCAGTTTGGGTGAAATGGCTCAGGTTGCAGGCCGTTGGCGTGGGCGGGTGAAACAACAATTATCTTCCATCGCGGCTCGTCGTCGCTTTTGGGAGCATACCTTCTCCGGTCGTTTCGCAACCTTGGTAGCCAACGAGCAAAGTGCGCAGGCCGAGCGGCAATTGGAGCAAGATCTCAACACTTTTGCTCAAGGTAATGAAAGTCAGCAAGGTGAAATTGCCTTGGTGGGCGCAGGACCGGGTGATGTGGGCTTGCTGACGCTACGCGCGTTGCAGGTGATGCAACAGGCGGATGTGGTGCTGTATGACCACTTGGTCAGCGATGAAATTCTGGATCTGGTGCGCCGTGATGCTGAACGTATCTGCGTGGGCAAACGTGCGGGTGCACATCTGGTGATTCAGGAAGAAACCAACCGCTTGCTGGTGGAGTTAGCACAGCAGGGTAAACGAGTGGTGCGGTTGAAAGGCGGCGACCCGTTTATTTTCGGCCGTGGCGGTGAGGAGTTACAGGTGGCAGCAGCGGCAGGTATTCCTTTCCAAGTGGTGCCGGGCGTGACGGCCGCCGCAGGGGCGACGGCTTACGCTGGTATCCCGCTGACCCATCGCGACCACGCGCAAAGCGTGACTTTTATTACTGGCCACTGCCGCCCGGATGGGGATGGTGTGGATTGGGTAGATCTGGCTCGTGCGCGGCAAACGCTGGCGATTTATATGGGCACCATGAAAGCGGCGGATATCAGCCAACGGTTGATTGCTCACGGTCGTGCGGCCAGTACGCCAGTCGCGGTGATTAGTCGCGGTACCAGAGCCGATCAGCAGGTACAAATTGGTACGTTGGAACAGTTAGAACAATTGGCGCAGCAGGCACCATTGCCAGCGTTGCTGGTGATTGGCGAAGTAGTGGAATTACACCGTCAAATTGCTTGGTTTGGGCAGCACGGGTTTAGACAACAAGCGGAAGGGCAATCGCGCCCGGCCGTGGTGAATTTGGCTTAAAGGATCTGTTATGGACGAGAAACGACTCACTCATTTGCGGCAATTGGAGGCGGAGAGTATCCATATCATCCGTGAAGTTGCGGCTGAATTTGCTAACCCGGTGATGATGTACTCCATCGGTAAAGACTCTTCGGTAATGTTGCATCTGGCGCGTAAAGCGTTCTTCCCCGGCACATTACCGTTCCCGCTGTTACATGTGGATACTGGCTGGAAATTCCGCGAGATGTACGAGTTTCGCGACCGCACGGCTAAAGAATATGGCTTCGAACTGCTGGTACATAAAAACCCAGAAGGGGTAGCGATGGGGATTAATCCATTCGTACACGGCAGCGCTAAACATACCGACATCATGAAAACCGAAGGGTTGAAGCAAGCGCTGAACAAATACGGTTTTGACGCCGCTTTCGGTGGCGCACGCCGTGATGAAGAGAAGTCTCGTGCTAAAGAGCGTATTTACTCGTTCCGCGATCGTTTCCATCGTTGGGATCCGAAAAACCAGCGCCCAGAGCTGTGGCACAACTATAACGGTCAGATCAATAAGGGGGAAAGCATCCGCGTGTTCCCGTTGTCGAACTGGACTGAACTGGATATTTGGCAATATATCTTCTTGGAAAAAATCGACATCGTGCCGTTGTATTTGGCGAAACCGCGTCCAGTGGTGGAGCGTGATGGCGCCTTGCTGATGGTGGATGATGATCGTATCGATCTACAACCGGGTGAAATGATCAGCCAACGGATGGTGCGTTTCCGTACCCTCGGCTGCTGGCCGTTGACCGGGGCGGTGGCGTCTTCGGCACAGACGTTGCCGGAGATCATCGAAGAGATGCTGATCTCCACCACCAGTGAGCGTCAGGGGCGGATGATCGATCGCGACCAATCTGGCTCGATGGAGCTGAAAAAGCGTCAAGGGTATTTCTAAGGAGCCGGCAGAATGAGCACTTTATTTTCTCAAAATCAGGTTATTGCCCAACAAATCGCTGAACAAGGCGGAGTAGAAGCCTATCTACACGCCCAGCAACACAAAAGCCTGCTGCGTTTCCTAACCTGTGGCAGCGTCGACGACGGTAAAAGCACCTTGATCGGCCGGTTGCTGCACGATACCCGTCAGATCTACGAAGATCAGCTCTCAACGCTGCATACTGACAGCAAGCGTATCGGCACCCAAGGTGAGAAACTCGATTTGGCGCTGTTGGTCGATGGCTTACAGGCTGAGCGTGAGCAGGGCATCACCATCGATGTGGCGTATCGCTATTTTTCGACGGAAAAGCGTAAATTTATCATTGCCGACACGCCGGGACATGAGCAGTACACCCGTAATATGGCGACCGGAGCTTCTACCTGCGACTTGGCGATCCTGCTGATCGATGCGCGTAAGGGCGTGCTGGATCAAACCCGTCGCCATAGTTTTATTGCCACCTTGCTGGGCATTCGTCATCTGGTGGTGGCGGTGAACAAGATGGATTTGGTGGATTACAGTGAAGAGGTTTTCGAGCAATTTAAACAGGATTATCTGACTTTTGCTCAGCAGTTGCCGAGTGATTTGAACATCAAATTCGTCCCGCTGTCGGCGCTAGATGGTGACAACGTGGCGAGCGAAAGCGCCCGTATGCCGTGGTACAGCGGCCCAACGTTGCTGGAAGTTTTAGAGTCGGTTGATGTGATTAGCGATCGCGAGAGCCAGCCGTTGCGCTTCCCGGTGCAATACGTCAACCGACCGAACCTCGATTTCCGTGGTTATGCGGGAACACTATCTGCTGGTGTGGTACGTGTCGGGCAACGGGTGAAAGTGTTGCCCTCTGGCGTGACCTCAACCGTGGCGCGGATTGTTACCTTTGACGGCGATTTACAAGAAGCCACACCGGGTGAGGCGATCACGCTGGTGTTGAAAGATGAAGTCGATATTAGTCGTGGCGATCTGTTGGTAGATGCAGCGGAAGATTTGCAAGCGGCACAAAGCGCGCTGGTGGACGTGGTGTGGATGGCGGAACAGCCGCTGTTACCGGGGCAGAGTTACGACATCAAAATCGCCGGTAAGAAAACCCGTGCGCGGGTGGAAAGTATTCGTCATCAGGTCGATATCAATTCATTGGCACTGCATCCGGCAGCCGCGTTGCCGCTGAATGGTATCGGATTGGTGGAGCTGACCTTTGATGAACCATTAGTGTTGGATAGCTACCACAGTAACCACGATACCGGTGGACTGATCGTTATCGATCGGCTGAGCAATGTCACCGTGGGGGCGGGTTTGGTACGTGAAACTTTACAGGAATCCGTGACGACCAGTGAGTTCAGTGCTTTTGAATTGGAATTGAACGCGCTGGTTCGTAAGCACTTCCCGCATTGGGGTGCTCGCGATCTGCTTGGGGGCAATTAAGGTGAGTGCAGCCCTGCAACAGCCTACCGGGCCAGAAGATGAAAACGTTGTTTGGCATCCACATGCGGTGACGCGAGGGGATCGTGAAGCGCGTAACGGCCATCAGGGTGTGGTGCTGTGGTTTACCGGGTTTTCTGGCTCGGGTAAATCCACGATCGCCGGAGCGCTGGAACAAGCGCTCCATGCTCTGGGAGTCAGCACCTATTTGCTGGATGGCGACAATGTGCGTCATGGCTTATGTCGCGATCTAGGTTTTTCTGACGACGACCGGCGCGAGAATATTCGCCGAGTAGGTGAAGTCGCCAAACTGATGGTGGATGCCGGATTAGTGGTGCTGACTGCGTTTATCTCACCACATCGCGCCGAACGGCAGATGGTGCGTGAATTGCTGGATGAAGGGCGTTTTGTCGAGGTGTTCGTTGACACGCCACTGGCGATTTGCGAAGCGCGCGATCCGAAAGGTTTGTACAAAAAAGCGCGTGCTGGTGAGCTGCGTAACTTCACTGGAATCGACGCGGTTTATCAGGCTCCGGAACAACCTGATGTGCATCTGGATGGCGAACAATTGGTAACAAATTTGGTTGCGCAATTGTTAGACGTGCTGCGTGGTGAGGCTATTATCAAATCCTGAATTCGAAAAAGCGTGTGGCGTTTGGGTCATGCGCTTTTTGCTCTAAAGCAGCCGAGATGCAGGATTAATTATGCAAAATGTCTCACCAGTATTGATTGATAGCACATCAGAAAAAGACGAACCTTCTTATGCCTTCCTCGGTGGCATCAGTGGTTTTGCTTTCTACTGGTTGGCGTTTGCCGTGCCTTTCTTGGTTTATGGATCTAATACGCTGTTTTTCCTGTTATATACCTGGCCGTTCTTCTTGGCATTGATGCCGGTTTCAGTACTGATTGGCATTGCTTTTAGTATGATGTTGCGTGGTCATCTGATCCTGACGTTGTTGCTCACCGGCGTTGTTGTGCTCAGCCTGTTCTGGCTGGTGTTTAGTTTCCTCAGCGGTTGGTAAAAAGACGGGCGCATGATGCGCCCGAAAGATTGCAAATCGGTAACGAGCGTTACAAGACTTTGCTTAGAAATGCCTGTGTACGAGGATTGCTGGGGGCGCTGAAAATCTGCTGCGGTGTTCCTTGTTCCTGAATAATGCCCTGATCGATAAACAGCACGCGATCGGCGACTTCTCTGGCAAAACCCATCTCGTGTGTTACCACCACCATCGTCATGCCTTCGTGCGCTAACGATTTCATGACCGCTAACACTTCGCCGACTAATTCTGGATCGAGCGCTGAGGTCGGTTCATCAAACAACATGATTTTCGGTTCCATGGCCAAAGCGCGGGCGATCGCCACCCGTTGTTGCTGACCGCCGGACAGACTGCTGGGATAGGCGTCAATCTTGTCCAGCAAACCAACCTTATTCAACAACGCCTCGGCGCGCAGTGTGGCATCGGCGCGTGAGAGTTTTTTCACATCCCTCGGTGCCATGATGATGTTGTCCAACACGGTCATATGCGGGAACAGGTTGAAGCGTTGAAACACCATGCCGACGCTTTCACGCATTTTGTTGAGATCGGTTTTCTGATCGTGAATGGCAAAGTCGTTAACGACGATCTCACCGCCAGACAACGTTTCCAATGCGTTGATACAGCGCAAAAAGGTGCTTTTACCTGAGCCTGATGGGCCGATCACACACACCACTTCGTTTGGGGCAACCTCACAGGAGATGCCGCGCAACACGTGGGCTTCGCCAAATTGTTTTTGTAGGTTATGTACGCGAATCACTTTTCCCGAACCTCTTTTCCAGATGTTGTACCAGCAGCGAAAGCAGGAAGGTTAGAACCCAATACACCAGCGAAATAGTCAGGTAGGGTTCCCAATAGGTGGCATAGGCACCGGAAACGGTACGCGCGGCATATGCCAGATCTGCCAAACCGATGGCTGAAGCCAGAGATGAATCTTTGACGATGGCGATGGCGTTGTTACCCAGCGGTGGCAACATGCGGCGAAATGCTTGTGGCAAAATGACTTTGCGCATGGTTTTGCCGTAGCTCATGCCCAGCGAACGTGAAGCTTCCATCTGACCGCGATCGATAGATTGAATACCGGCACGGAAGATTTCTGAGACATAAGCCCCAGCGTTCAGGGTGATCGCGACCACGCAAGAAAGGAATGCGCCGTAATCGGAACGTAACGCACGGGCGAAATCACTGCTCATAATGCCGCTGGTGACGAGCAAACCATCACGTGGGTTGATAAACAGCGGTACCAGCGCGAAGTGAACCACCATGATCTGAACAAACAGCGGTGTGCCACGGAAAGCGCTGATATAGATACGTACCGGCCATTGCACGAAGTAGTGCAGGAGAGGTTTCCAGATGCCGTGTGGCGCTTGCGCCAGTCGACCTAACCCGAGGATCAAACCCCAGGTGGTACCTAGTAGCACACAGATAATGGTGCATTTGATGGTCATCCAAGCGCCTTCCATAAACAGCGGGGCGTATTCTTGGATAATCTCCCAACGGAAATTCAAGATTCGTTCCTTCTTTGAGTTGATTTCGGCTACTGCGCGTCGTCATGCCGGGATTGGGCAGTGCTCGCCATCCTCATGGACTACGTGTCCATTCCGGTGGCAGTGCGCTGTCCGCACCCGGCCTGACTTAGCTCGCTACGCCGGTTTGTTGCAAGAGCCGCGGATTATTCAGCGGGTAGCGTTGGTACGTTGGTGTCGAACCAGCTTTGGTAGATTTTGGCGTAAGTCCCGTCGGCGACGATTTTCTTCAGGCCAGCGTTGATTTTGTTGCGTAATTCTTCGTTACCCTTGGCGACCGCGATACCGAAGTATTGGCGTTCAAATTTGGTGTCAGAAACCAATTTGAATTCTTTATCTGGGTGGGTTTTGATGTAGAACTTGGCAACGCCCACATCACCGACTGCGGCGCTGATGCCATCTTCATACAACTCTTGTAGCATTAATGGCGTGTTATCAAAGCGTTTGATCGAAGTATTGTTTTTACCCAATACGTCGGAAACCACGATGTCACCGGTGCTGGAGTTAACCACGCCCACTTTCAGTGTTTTCAGTGCGGCGATGGAATCCACTTTGGAATCTTTTGGCACCACAATTGCCTGCTCTGCTGGGAAATAAGGTGATGAGAAATCAACCATTTGTTTACGTTTGTCGGTAATGGTGATGCCAGAAATAATAATGTCGCGATCACCGGAGTTCAGGGTGGCAAAGATGCCTTCCCACGGTGTATTAACCAGCTTAACTTGGAAACCTTCAGCCTTGGCGACGGCTTTGATAATGTCGATATCAAAACCTTCCAGTTCTTTTTTGCTGTTTTCGAATTCGAACGGACGATAAGTGCCGCCAGAGCCAACGACATAGGTTGGTTCGGCTGAAAATGCAGGCGCTGAAAGCGCGGTGGCCAAACAGGCGCCAATCAGGACTAAGCGTTTTAACATGGACGATCCCCGGTAGAGTTAATGGTTATATATTGGATTTATTTATGCACTTTATTTGCATAAAAATAATCTCTTGTGAATATAAATACAACCAATACCTGATGATTGGAATATTAATGGTGATAAATATTCAAATTTAAGACGAAGCTGGTGAATGGCTCGGTACAATGGGCTAGTGAGTGGTTTTTCTTGCTGCATAGTTTAGAGATAAAGGCAAAGAGCTTCATTTTCGAGCAAAACAAAGGGAAATTATGATTAGTGCTCTGAATCTGACGCTGAAAAGTTATTCATGGAGTGGAGTCGAAAGAAAAGTTGTGGGATGATTGGGCGGTTTTTCAGGGGGCAGAGATGGGCAAACTTACGCTGCTATTACTGGCGTTGCTCGGTTGGTTACAGTATTCGCTGTGGCTGGGCAAAAATGGTATTCACGATTATGTGCGGGTCAATGATGACGTTGCGGTCCAACAGGGCAACAATGCGAAATTGAAAGCACGTAACGATCAGTTGTTCGCTGAGATTGACGATTTGAACGGTGGTCAGGAAGCGATCGAAGAGCGTGCGCGCAATGAACTGGGTATGATCAAACCCGGTGAGACTTTCTATCGCCTGGTTCCTGACCAATCCAGACGCAACGCCGCGTCTTCCGCGCAAAATAACGCACAAAAATAACGCATGAATCACTCCGCAGGTTTCCTTCCACCGGTGATTGCTGTCCTGCCCGCTGCCGGTATCGGCAGCCGTATGCAGGCCGATTGCCCAAAGCAATATCTTCGCATCGGCGATCAAACTATCCTTGAACACGCGATCCACGCTTTATTGCGTCATCCACGTGTGACTCAGGCGATTGTGGCGATCAGCCCTGACGATCGCCAATTCCAGACCTTACCGATTGCTCAAGACTCTCGCGTTCGCGTCACTATCGGTGGGCAGCAACGTGCAGACTCCGTACTGGCTGGGCTACAACTGGTGGGTGATGCCGATTGGGTATTAGTCCATGACGCTGCGCGCCCCTGCTTGCATGAAGACGATCTCGACCGTTTGTTAGCGATCACCGAACATAGCAAAGTGGGCGGCATTCTGGCGGCCCCAGTACGTGACACCATGAAGCGCGGCGAAGTGGGGCGTAGCGCGATCGCTCATACCGTTGAACGTGAAGATCTCTGGCACGCTCTGACCCCTCAACTCTTCCCGCTGGAATTGCTTAAACTGTGTTTACAGCGAGCGCTGGATGAAGGTGCCACGGTGACGGACGAGGCTTCGGCCTTGGAGCATTGCGGCTACCATCCCCTGTTGATTAACGGACGTTCGGACAATATTAAAGTGACGCGGCCAGAGGATTTGACGCTGGCGGCGTTTTATTTAACTCAATTGAATAAATAGGAGTGCGCATAATGCGTATCGGTCACGGTTTTGATGTTCATAAATTTGGTGGCGAAGGGCCACTGGTGATCGGCGGTGTGCGTATCCCGTATGAGCAAGGGCTATTGGCGCATTCCGACGGTGATGTGGCGCTCCACGCCGCTACCGATGCCTTGTTGGGTGCTGCCGCACTGGGCGACATCGGTAAACTGTTCCCGGATACCGATCCGGCATTTAAAGGTGCCGATAGCCGCGAACTGCTGCGCGAAGCGTGGAAACGTATCCGTGCTAAAGGCTATCGCCTCGGTAATTTAGACGTCACGATTATTGCTCAAGCCCCTAAAATGGCTCCGCATATTCCCCAAATGCGCGTTTTCCTAGCGGAAGATCTGCAATGCCATATGGATGACGTGAACGTAAAAGCCACTACCACCGAGAAGCTCGGTTTCACCGGGCGTGGCGAGGGGATTGCTTGCGAAGCGGTTGCCTTGTTAATCAAGGAATAAACCGATGGATATGTCCAAATTAAGTTGGTTGCATGGTCAACCCGTCAGCCGTGGCGTGTTAAAAGCCAACCCAGAAGATTTTGTGGTGGTTGAAGACCTCGGTTTTTCTCCTGATGGTGAAGGTGAGCACGTACTGGTTAACGTTCGTAAGAACGGTTGTAACACTCAGTTTGTGGCGGATTATCTGGCGCGTTTCGCCGGTATTCACGCTCGCTCCGTCAGTTACGCGGGTTTGAAAGATCGTCATGCGGTCACCGAACAGTGGTTCTGCCTGCATTTACCGGGTAAAGAAACGCCTAATTTCACTCAGTTCCAACTTGAAGGTTGTGAAGTGCTGCAAGTGGCGCGTCATTTGCGCAAACTGCGTATTGGCACCTTGAAAGGTAACGCTTTTACCTTGGTGTTACGCCATATCAGCGATCGTCAGGATGTCGAACAGCGCTTGCAGGCGATTGCCGAACAGGGCGTACCGAACTATTTCGGCAGTCAGCGCTTTGGTCGTGGTGGTAATAATCTGGTGATGGCTCGTCGTTGGGCGAATGATGAAATCCGCGTCAAAGAGCGTAGCAAGCGGAGTTTCTACCTTTCTGCCAGCCGTAGTGCTTTGTTTAATCTGGTTGCCAGCCAACGTTTGGCTAATCAGCAGCAACGTACTGTTTTGACGGGGGATGCCTTGCAGTTGGCGGGGCGCGGCAGTTGGTTTGTTGCCAAACCGGATGAATTAGAAACGTTGCAGCAGCGCTTGGATTCCGGTGAGTTGTTAGTCACGGCACCGTTGCCAGGTGATGGTGAACCGGGCACTGCCGAAGACGTTTTAGCGTTTGAGCAGAATTGTTTGGCCGAACAACCAGAACTGTTGGCGTTGTTAAAGCGCGAGCGTGTTGAGCCAGCTCGCCGTGCCGTACTGTTGCAACCGCAAAATATGCAGTGGAACTGGTGGGATGATGTCACCGTTGAGCTACGCTTCTGGTTGCCAGCCGGTAGTTTTGCTACCAGCGTGGTACGTGAAATCATGCAGCAGGATGATAATAATGCGGATATTGCTGAGTAACGATGACGGTGTGACCGCGCCGGGTATTCAGGTATTGGCGGCGGCGCTAAGAGAATTCGCTGAGGTGCAAGTTGTTGCACCCGATCGTAATCGCAGTGGTTCCTCCAACGCATTGACGTTGGAATCGCCATTGCGCACGCTGACGATGCCGAACGGTGATATTGCCGTTCAGCACGGCACACCGACTGATTGCGTTTATCTGGGCGTGAATGCGCTGATGCATCCCGCGCCGGATATCGTGGTTTCTGGGATCAATGCTGGCCCAAATCTGGGCGATGATGTGATTTATTCCGGCACCGTGGCGGCGGCAATGGAAGGGCGCCATCTTGGCTTCCCTGCTTTGGCCGTTTCGCTTAATGGCTATCAGCACTATGAAACGGCAGCGGTAATCACTTGTCGTTTATTACGAGCGTTGCAACAAGAGCCCTTACGCACCGGTAAGATCCTGAACATCAATGTACCGGATTTACCATTAGATCAGATCAAAGGGCTGCGTGTGACGCGCTGTGGTAGCCGTCATCCGGCTGATAAAGTATTTTGTCAGCAAGATCCTCGTGGGCAAAACCTCTATTGGATTGGGCCGCCGGGTGATAAATTCGATGCGGGCCCAGATACCGATTTTGCTGCCGTTGAACAGGGCTATGTGGCGATTACCCCGCTACAGGTGGATTTAACCGCTTATGCCGCGCAGGACGTGGTAAAAACATGGTTAGCCAAAACAGAGGTTAGCGGTGAATGGTAAATAAGCGTATGCAAACATTGCTGGCACAATTGCGCCAACAGGGCATTCAAGACGAGGCGCTGCTACGAGCTATCGAAGCGGTGCCGCGTGAACGCTTTGTTGACGAGGCGTTGGCGCATAAATCTTATGAAAACACCGCGTTACCGATTGGTTCTGGGCAAACAATCTCCCAACCTTATATGGTAGCGCGAATGACCGAATTGCTGAACTTGACGCCCACCTCAAGGGTATTGGAAATCGGCACTGGTTCTGGTTATCAAACCGCAATTTTGGCGCATTTGGTACAGCATGTTTGTTCGGTCGAACGGATTAAAGGGCTGCAATGGCAGGCTAAACGCCGCTTAAAGCAGCTTGATTTGCACAATGTATCAACCCGTCACGGTGATGGTTGGCAAGGTTGGGCTTCGCGTGGTCCATTCGACGCTATTATTGTTACCGCTGCGCCACAGGAGATCCCACAGGCTTTGATGGAGCAGTTGGATGATGGTGGGATTTTGGTACTGCCGGTGGGTGATCAGGCGCAGATCCTGAAACGTATTCAGCGGCACGGTAACGAATTCACTATAGATGCGGTCGAAGCGGTACGGTTTGTGCCTTTAGTGAAAGGTGAACTGGCTTGAGTGTGAATCTGACATTAAATAAGCTTTTTACGTTTCAATAAGACTAATTTTCAATACAATTGGCTGCCTTGCACATCAATACTAAGATAACGCCTAGCGCTTATCGGTGCTGCAAAGGGTATTTTGGAATTATTGCTGTTATGGGGGAAGCATGAGTACGGGAAGCCCAATGATGACTTTACGCCGAGTAATGGTGTGCACACTGGTGAGTTTGTGGTTGGCGGGATGTACCAATGATGGTTCAACCTCGGCACCTATTAGCAGCGTTAATGGTGGTGGTGGCGAATCGGCACCTGCAATGGGCAACGCTGGCGCGAATGTTGGTTCTCAAGGACGCATCGTTTATAACCGCAGTTATGAAGCGATCCCTAAAGGAAGCTACAGCGGCAGTACTTACACTGTGAAACGGGGTGATACATTATTTTACATTGCCTGGATTACCGGCAGCGATTTCCGCGATCTAGCGCAGCGCAATAATATCCCCGAGCCATATAGCCTAAATGTTGGCCAAACCATTCAAATTGGTAGTAATTCTGGTGGCAGTAACGGCGGAATGCTGGCGGCAACCGACGCTACCAGTGGCGGTGTACCTCAGCCTCCTTCAAGCTCTCAGATACAGACAACAGCGGTTGATTCTCAATCAACTAGCGCGTATTCTGACAAACAGGGTAAACAGAATGTAGGAAAAATGTTACCCGCATCGGGAGCAGTTGTGGCAGGATCGGCCGCGGCACCCATTACTGCGCCAGCAACAACTCCTCCTGTGAGTAGCGCTGCCAGTAATGATTCCCCAGTCAGTAGCTGGAGATGGCCAACCGATGGCAAGGTAATTGATAACTTTTCCTCATCAGAAGGTGGGAATAAAGGTGTCGATATCGCTGGCTCTCGTGGGCAACCTATTATCGCGACCGCCGATGGACGTGTCGTGTATGCAGGCAACGCTTTACGGGGCTACGGTAATCTAATCATCATCAAACACAATGATGATTACTTGAGCGCCTACGCTCATAACGACACCATGCTGGTCCGGGAACAACAAGAAGTTAAAGCAGGACAAAAAATAGCAACAATGGGAAGCACCGGGACCAGTTCAGTACGTTTGCATTTTGAAATTCGTTACAAGGGGAAATCCGTAAATCCGCTGCGTTATCTTCCGCAGCGATAGATTGGGCAGGGTACGCTGTATCCTGCTCGCGGTATCACGGGTAGGAGCAACAGCTTATGAGCCAAAATACGCTGAAAGTTAACGAGTTACATGATGATGCGGATTTCGACGAAAATGGCACGGAAGCTGAGTCTGAATCATTTGATGAAAAAGCGCTGGTAGAAGAAGAAGCCAGCGAGGATTTAGCTGATGAAGAGCTGTTGTCCCAAGGCGTGAGCCAACGGGTATTGGATGCAACGCAACTCTATCTGGGAGAGATCGGCTATTCCCCTTTGTTAACCGCAGAGGAAGAAGTTTACTTTGCACGGCGTGCGCTACGGGGAGATGTTCCCTCTCGCCGTCGCATGATCGAAAGTAACTTGCGGTTAGTGGTAAAAATTGCTCGCCGCTACAGTAATCGCGGTTTAGCCCTGCTGGATCTGATCGAAGAGGGTAACCTCGGCTTGATCCGTGCAGTGGAGAAATTCGATCCAGAACGCGGTTTCCGTTTTTCTACCTATGCGACTTGGTGGATTCGCCAGACGATTGAACGGGCAATTATGAACCAAACCCGTACCATTCGTTTACCAATCCATATTGTCAAAGAACTGAATGTCTACCTGCGTACCGCGCGTGAGCTTTCTCACAAGCTGGATCATGAGCCAAGTGCCGAAGAGATTGCGGAGCAACTCGACAGGCCGGTTGATGATGTGACTCGTATGCTGCGCCTGAACGAACGTATCACTTCGGTGGATACGCCGCTCGGCGGAGATTCTGAGAAAGCGCTGCTGGATATTCTGGCTGACGAGAAAGAAAATGGACCAGAAGACACCACACAAGACGATGATATGAAACAAAGTATCGTCAAGTGGTTGTTTGAACTGAATGCTAAACAGCGTGAAGTGTTAGCACGTCGTTTCGGTCTGTTGGGTTATGAAGCGGCAACGCTGGAAGATGTCGGTCGTGAAATTGGTTTGACCCGTGAACGAGTCCGCCAAATTCAAGTTGAAGGCTTACGTCGTCTGCGTGAAATTCTGCAAATGCAGGGCCTGAGTATTGAGGCACTGTTCCGCGAATAACATGGTTATCTGAACAAATAAAAACGGTGAGCGTTATCTATGCTCACCGTTTTTTTATACCTAACGTTTAAATGGTTACACCATACTCTTCAAACGATAAATCCATTCCAGCGCCTGACGTGGCGACAATGAATCGGCATCCAACGCTTCTAATGCTTCGACGGCCGGTGAGGTTTCTTCCTGCAATAACGTCATTTGAGTGGCATCGACCGTGCCGGCGGCGGTATGACTGGACAGGGTTTCCAACTCACGCAACTTTTGACGCGCTCGTTTGATCACATCACGCGGCACACCGGCTAACGCGGCAACGGCTAAACCATAGCTCTTGCTAGCAGCGCCATCTTGCACGCTGTGCATGAACGCGATGGTATCGCCATGTTCCCGCGCATCCAGATGGACGTTCACCACACCTTCCATTTTTTCTGGCAGCGTTGTCAGCTCAAAATAGTGTGTGGCAAATAGCGTCATGGCTTTGATGCGATTCGCTAGGTTTTCTGCACATGCCCAAGCCAGTGACAGGCCGTCATAAGTGGAGGTACCACGACCGATTTCGTCCATCAGTACCAAACTATTTTCAGTCGCGTTATGCAGGATGTTCGCCGTTTCAGTCATTTCCACCATAAAGGTTGAGCGACCCGAAGCCAGATCGTCGGCGGCGCCTACGCGAGTGAAAATACGATCCACCGGGCCAATGGTGGCTTTACCTGCGGGAACAAAACTGCCGATATGCGCCATCAGTACGATCAGTGCTGTTTGTCGCATATAGGTACTTTTACCACCCATATTTGGACCAGTAATGATTAACATACGACGCTGTGGTGATAGCGATACCGGGTTAGCAATGAACGGTTCACTTAATACCTGCTCGACTACCGGGTGACGTCCATCATCAATACGAATACCCGCCTGATCGCTCATGGTTGGGCAGGTGTAATTCAGCGTTTCAGCACGTTCGGCGAGGTTGGTTAGTACATCTAATTCAGCCAGTGCGCCCGCGCTTTGCTGCAATTCGGCCAAATGTGGCAGCAGCAAATCAAACAGTTCGTCGTACAGGGCTTTTTCGATCGCCAAGGCTTTGCCTTTCGAAGTCAGAACCTTGTCTTCATACTCTTTCAGTTCAGGAATGATATAGCGCTCGGCATTTTTCAACGTTTGACGACGTACATAGTGGATGGGCACCAGATGGCTTTGTCCACGACTGACCTGAATATAATAGCCATGCACGCCGTTAAAGCCGACTTTCAGCGTATCCAACCCTAATTTTTCACGCTCACGAATTTCCAAACGATCGAGATAATCGCTGGCGCCGTCTGCTAGCGCACGCCACTCGTCCAGCTCTTCGTTATAACCGGGCGCGATAACGCCACCATCGCGCACCAATACCGGCGGCGCTTCGACAATCGAACGCTCCAGCAATGCCTGCAATTCGTCGAACTGCCCGACTTGAGACAACAGGTGTTGAACTTGCGGGGTAGTGATGTTTTGCAACAAGGCACGAATATCGGGCAGTTGCTGGAAGGCATGACGCATACGAGCCAGATCGCGTGGGCGAGCAGTGCGTAAGGCCAAACGCGCCAGAATACGCTCCATATCACCAACTTGACGCAGGGATGGCTGGAGATCTCCGCTGAGATCCTGCAGTGCGCTAATGGCTTGCTGACGGTTGTTGAGTACCTTGATATCGCGCGTTGGCATATGTAGCCAGCGTTTCAGCATACGGCTGCCCATCGGCGTTACGGTGCGATCGAGGATCGCCGCCAGCGTATTTTCGCTGCCGCCAGAAAGGTTTTGCGTTAACTCCAAATTGCGACGAGTTGCAGCATCCATAATGATGCCGTCCTGCTGGCGCTCTATGGTGATACCACGGATATGCGGCAATGAGGTGCGCTGAGTATCTTTGACATATTGCAACAAACAACCCGCAGCACGCAGCGCTTGCTGAGCCTGTTCGACACCAAAACCAGTGAGATCGCGAGTGCCAAATTGTAGGTTCAACTGCTGGCGTGCGGTTTCTAATTCGAATTCCCACAACGGGCGGCGACGCAGGCCGTGGCGCTGTTCGATCAGCGACATCTGCTCGAAACTTTCTGGATACAGCAATTCGGCCGGATTGGTGCGTTGCAGTTCGGCGGCCATGGTTTCCAGATCTTCCGGCTCGGCAACGCGGAAACGACCTGAACTGATATCTAACGTGGCGTAACCGAAACCGCGGGCATCTTGCCAAATTGCCGCGAGCAAGTTGTCTTGCCGCTCTTTCAGCAAAGCTTCATCACTGACGGTGCCTGGTGTAACAATACGCACCACTTTGCGCTCGACCGGACCTTTACTGGTGGCGGGATCGCCAATCTGCTCACAGATTGCGACTGACTCTCCCAGTTGCACTAGCTTAGCCAGATAGTTTTCCACCGCATGGTGTGGCACACCCGCCATTGGGATCGGTTCACCCGCAGATGCCCCACGTTTAGTCAGTGAGATTTCCAGCAATTGCGAGGCACGCTTGGCATCGTCATAAAACAGTTCATAAAAGTCGCCCATCCGGTAGAACAACAGGATCTCAGGATGCTGCGCTTTAAGACGCAGGTACTGTTGCATCATTGGGGTGTGATCAACGTATTCTTTGTTTTCCATAATGTTCACTGCGTCATGTTCTGGTTATGCGTCATGGGCTTGATACTGCTTTAGCCACGTTGAGCGTCCTGCCGAAAGGCGAGTTTTTCTAGGGGAACGATGTTAACAGGTGCAACTGGAGTTTCAAACGACTCCGCCACTAGTGAGGTATTTTTGTGCAACTATGGAAAATACTTCGCATTTTTCGCGTAACAGAATCCGTTACTCGACAAACAATGTCATAGCTGCTTTCCAGAACTACACTATCTGCGTAGTGGTAATAAAAGTGACTTATACCCAAAATAATTGGAGTTGCATCAAGGCGGCAAGTGAATGAGTCCCGATGAGCTTACACCAGTAAGTGATTCGGGTGAGTGAACGCAGCCAACAAAGATGCAGCTTCAAGTATGACGGGTATATATTCCTATTTGTTCTCACAGGGCTATGGCTTAACATAGCGTTCACGATTTCTAGCATGGTTATGGATACCCGATGCGTTATTTGGCCGCTCTTTTACCCCTGGTTTTTCTGACCGCTTGTAGCAGTACACCGACACCTTCTGAAGAAGCACCGCTGGCCGGCACGCCAGTGAAGGGAGGCTTCTTACTGGAGCCTGAACATACGGGACATATGTTGAGTGGAGATTTCGCCACCAACCCGGCGGCCAATCGTTTTGTAGACAAAATGGTGCGTGAGCACGGTTTTGATCGTCAGCAATTGCATGATGTTCTCGCTCAGGCACAGCGCTTGGATTGGGTTCTGCGTTTGATGGACAAGCAGGCTCCTACCGCACAGGTGCCGACAGGGCCGAACGGCGCTTGGCTGCGTTATCGTAATAAATTCCTCACCTCTGATAATGTGCAAAATGGCGTGGTGTTCTGGAACCAATATCAGGACGCGCTACAGCGAGCCCAGCAGACTTATGGCGTTCCACCGGAGATCATCGTAGGTATTATCGGCGTTGAGACTCGCTGGGGGCGGGTGATGGGCAAAACCCGCATTATCGATGCCTTGGCAACATTATCTTTCGGCTACCCACGCCGTGCTGATTTCTTCTCATCAGAACTGGAAACCTTCTTATTAATGGCGCGTGCCGAAGGGGATGATCCGCTCGATCTGAAAGGTTCCTATGCCGGTGCGATGGGTTACGGCCAGTTCATGCCTTCATCATTTAAAAATTACGCGGTGGATTTTGATGGGGATGGGCACATTAACCTGTGGGATCCGATCGATGCCATTGGTAGTGTGGCAAATTACTTCAAGGCACACGGTTGGAAGCAAGGCGAGCCAGTTGCAGTCATGGCCAGCGGACAGGCACCTTCGTTGGATAATGGTTTCAAAACTAACTACTCAATTTCTACGTTGGCCGCTGTCGGTTTGACACCGCAGGGATCGCTAGCAGGCTATCAACAGGCCAGTTTGTTACGTCTTGATATGGGAACCCGTTATCAATATTGGTATGGCTTGCCTAACTTCTACACCATCACCCGCTATAACCACAGCACCCATTACGCAATGGCGGTGTGGCAGTTAGGGGAAGCTGTCAGCGCAGCGAGATAACGTTGCCATTGGCAAGGGCGCGGATATTCACTCCGCGCCTTCATTACTACGGCTACAACATAGTAAAAGCCTTCTTCAAACCGGTGTCCTCGTCGGGATCGGCTCCCTGTGGTTGATCCGGTATCTCTTCGGCGATCTCTGGCTCTGGCAGTGGATCGGGTGCGCTTTCCAACGGTGGCATGGTGTCATGAATCGTTTGTTCATCGAACGTTGGGTTTAGCGCAGGTGACAGCGGTGAACTCACCAAACTATCCGGCATCGCGATGTGCGGCACCGGAGCATCCTCGGCCACATGTGGAGCCTGCTGTTTGGCAACTCGGTTGAGACCAAAAAGCAATACACCGCATAATGCAAAGAAGGCATACAGCGTATTGCCGCCCAATGGTTGCATCAGCGCCCCGACGACCAATGGCCCAATACTGGCACCAACACCAAACGCCATCAACAAACAAGCCGATAGCGAAACGCGTCGTTCAGGTTCGATCTGATCGTTTGCCAATGCGACGGCCAGTGGATACAAGGTAAATTGCAGCATACTGACGATGAACCCCACTACCAGCAGCAACTGGAACTCAATGCGTGGCAATAACGCTAACGGCAATGCGGCGAGAGCCAACAAACAGGCGTTAATACGCATCAATTTGATACGGTTATAACGATCGGAAAACCAACTCAGCGGAAATTGCGCGACCAATCCGGCGAAGATCGCCAGTGCCATAAACAGACCGGTTTGTTGAGTGGTCAATGTTTGCAGACTGGCATAAACCGGAGCTAGACCGTAGAAAGAACCCACCACCATGCCAATCACCAGTGTGGTTGCCAATACCTTGGGGATCGCACCGACAAAATAGCGTAACTCCATTGGTGCCGGTGACATATGGCGTGCATTGGTTCGTGTGGTCAGAGCAATAGGTACCAAACACAGGGAGAAACAGAGTGCGATCATCAGCAACGTACTGAGCCCCAGATTGGGTTGCAGCATAAGCACGACTTGGCCGAGTGACATACCAAGGTAAGTTGCGGCCATATAAAAACCGAACACCATACCGCGCTGATTAGACTCAGATTGATCGTTGAGCCAACTCTCCAGCACCATAAACTGGCACATCATACATAGGCCGATAATCAACCGTAGCACCACCCAAGCGGGGATATATTCCGTCAGCCCATGCCCTAACACTGCGGCGGTAATGATACCTGCACAGGCAACATAGGCACGAATATGACCGACTCGAGCGATCAGGAAATGGCCCACCTTGCCACCGATCACCAAACCGATGTAGTTGGCGGCAATAATCGCACCAATCAACGCTCCGGTAACGTGGATCGCCGTCAAGCGCAAAGAGATGTAAGTGGTGAGCAGACCCGATCCCAACAGCATTATTAGGGTCGCGGTATATAACGGAAAGAATACGCCTAACGTCTTTTTCACTCTATCGTCCTGTTATATCGTCAAAAAGAAGGATCGCATGGATTTATTAACCAACGCGCTACATTTTGATACTAGCAGTTTGAATGAGGGCTTAAAACCGCGGCATCTTGCGGCGCTTCACGCATTTTGATTCGGTAATCGGCCTGCTGACTTGATTATTGTGATTGCTGGGTGCATATAACTGACTCACCAAGGAGATGCGATGAACGAAAATAAACTGCGCGAGCTCAGTCTTGCCGTTGGGGAAAAGTTGAAGGCCAAAGGTCAGTGGATCACTTGTGCCGAGTCTTGTACTGGCGGTGGCATAGCCAAAGCGATTACTGATATTGCTGGGAGTTCGGCCTATTTTGATCGCGGTTTTGTCACTTACAGTAATAACGCGAAGCAAGAATTACTCGGTGTGAATGAAGCGACGCTGGTGGCGTACGGCGCGGTCAGCGAGGAAGTGGTGCGTGAAATGGCAAGCGGAGCGTTGAAGGCCGCTAATGCAGATTTTGCGCTTTCCGTCAGCGGTATTGCTGGGCCAGATGGCGGTAGTGCGGAAAAGCCAGTGGGTACCGTTTGGTTTGGTTTTGCCAATCGGGAAGGGCGTATTGTGGCGCACCGGGTGCAATTTTCTGGCGACCGTGATGCCGTGCGTTTGCAGGCCACCATTTTTGCGTTACAAACGGCGTTGGAAGAATTTTTATAAAATTAGGCTTGATACTGTATGACCATACAGTATAATCAGTGGCATTTCCTGCACAACATACATTTAGTTGCAGTGTGGGGCTGAAACCGACATTGCGAAACGAAGGAGCAAACATGGCTATTGATGAGAACAAGCAAAAGGCGTTAGCTGCGGCACTGGGCCAAATCGAAAAACAATTCGGTAAAGGCTCCATCATGCGCCTGGGTGAAGACCGTTCTATGGACGTTGAAACCATCTCCACCGGTTCGTTGTCATTAGATATCGCTCTGGGTGCGGGCGGTTTACCAATGGGTCGTATCGTTGAAATTTACGGGCCAGAATCTTCAGGTAAAACGACTCTGACGTTGCAAGTTATCGCTGCGGCGCAACGCGCAGGTAAAACCTGTGCGTTTATCGATGCTGAACACGCGCTGGACCCAATCTATGCTAAGAAATTGGGTGTCGATATCGACAACCTGTTGTGTTCTCAGCCGGATACTGGTGAGCAAGCGTTGGAAATCTGTGATGCACTGACGCGTTCTGGTGCAGTTGACGTTATCATCGTTGACTCAGTAGCGGCGTTGACGCCAAAAGCTGAAATCGAAGGCGAAATTGGTGACTCTCACATGGGCTTGGCTGCACGTATGATGAGCCAGGCGATGCGTAAGCTGGCCGGTAACCTGAAAAATGCCAATACCTTGCTGATCTTCATCAACCAAATCCGTATGAAAATTGGTGTGATGTTCGGTAACCCAGAAACCACTACTGGTGGTAACGCACTAAAATTCTATGCTTCTGTTCGTCTGGATATTCGCCGTATCGGTGCTGTCAAAGAAGGCGACGAAGTGGTGGGTAGCGAAACCCGTGTGAAAGTGGTGAAGAACAAAATCGCTGCGCCATTCAAACAAGCCGAGTTCCAAATCCTGTACGGTGAAGGTATCAACAGCCGTGGTGAATTGGTCGATCTGGGCGTGAAGCACAAGATGATCGAAAAAGCCGGTGCTTGGTACAGCTACAACGGTGAGAAAATCGGTCAGGGCAAGGCAAATGCCTGCAATTTCCTGAAAGAAAATCCTGCTGTTGCTGCCGAACTGGACAAAAAACTGCGTGATTTGTTGCTGCATAGCAGCGGTGACCAAGCTGCAGTGGCGACCACCGAAGGTTTTGACGACGAAGAAGAAACCAGCGAAGAGTTTTAATCTTTGCTGAAGCGTGAAAGTTACATATTGAGCTTTCACGCTGCTCATTGGTCTATACCCAAAATAATTCGAGTTGCATCGAGGCGGCAACTGAGCGACAAATTGGTCGTCAGACCGATTTGAACAGCGCTTGCGCTGGCCCGAAGGGTGAGTTGAGGAACGAAACTCATAATCCCGATGAGCTTACGCTAGTAAGTGATTCGGGTGAGTAAGGGTAGCCAACAAAGATGCAGCTTGAAGTATGAGGGGTATAAATAATGAATGAATTGCTAAGTCGTACCATGCGCTTGCTGTCTCAACGTGATCATAGTGAAGCTGAACTGCGCCGCAAACTTGCGGCGCAGTCATTTATGGCAAAAGCTCGCTTTGGTAATCGCGCCCCCTCTGAAGTAAAAGAAGAACCGATCGACCCCGCCGTTATTGAACAAGTCATTGCTTATTGTTATCAGCATAATTGGCTTGATGATCAACGCTTTGCTAATAGCTATATCAATAGCCGTTGTCGTAAAGGTTATGGTGTCCAACGCATCCGCTCTGAACTGCAACAAAAAGGTGTTGATAAAGAAATTGCTCAAACAGCACTGGCAGAGTGCGATATTGATTGGTGTGAACAGGCTAAGCAGGTCGCACAGCGTAAATTTGGTGATCAGCTGCCGATAGATTGGAAAGAAAAGGCTAAAGTGCAGCGTTATTTGCTTTATCGTGGCTTCTTTCAAGAAGAAATACAGTCAATTTACCGTGATTTTGCATAATCAATGCACACGGGGTTTTACTTCCCACTGAAGAAAATTTATCTTATCCCCACTTTTAGTTTATGAGCAGGCTGCCATCTTCAGGATGTCACGCTTCCTGCTCATGTATCGTTATTCTAGCCTTTCCAGGAAAAATATGAGCAAGAGCACCGCTGAGATCCGTCAAGCGTTTCTCGATTTCTTTCATAGCAAAGGTCACCAGGTCGTAGCCAGTAGCTCCCTAGTGCCTAACAATGATCCGACATTGCTGTTTACCAATGCGGGTATGAACCAGTTTAAAGATGTTTTCCTGGGGTTAGACAAACGCGCCTATTCCCGCGCGACGACCTCACAGCGCTGCGTGCGTGCGGGTGGTAAGCATAACGATCTGGAAAACGTCGGTTATACTGCTCGCCACCACACATTTTTTGAAATGTTAGGTAACTTCAGCTTTGGCGATTACTTCAAAAATGATGCTATTGCCTATGCTTGGGAATTGTTGACCGGCGCAGCATGGTTCAACCTGCCAAAAGAGAGATTGTGGGTCACGGTTTATGAAACCGATGACGAAGCCTATAACATCTGGAAAGATGACATCGGTGTCCCAGCGGAACGTATTATCCGCATCGGCGACAACAAAGGCGGTGCTTTTGCTTCCGATAACTTCTGGCAGATGGGCGATACCGGTCCTTGCGGCCCATGTACTGAGATCTTCTATGATCACGGCGATCACATCTGGGGCGGCCCTCCGGGTAGCCCAGAAGAAGATGGCGATCGCTATATCGAGATCTGGAACTTAGTCTTCATGCAGTTCAACCGTCAGGCTGATGGCACCATGTTGCCATTGCCGAAACCATCGGTAGACACCGGCATGGGGCTGGAGCGTATCGCTGCTGTTCTGCAACACGTTAACTCCAACTATGAAATCGATCTGTTCAGCCACTTGATCAAGTCTGCTGCCAATGTGATTGGTACAACAGACCTGAACAATAAATCCTTGCGTGTTATCGCTGACCATATTCGCTCTTGTGCGTTCTTGGTATCTGATGGTGTTATCCCGTCGAACGAAAATCGTGGTTATGTGCTGCGTCGTATCATTCGTCGTGCCATCCGTCATGGCAACATGTTGGGTGCTAAAGAGACTTTCTTCTACAAACTGGTTGCTCCGCTGATCGAGGTGATGGGCGATGCGGCTGACGAATTGAAACGTCAGCAATCACTGGTTGAACAAGTTCTGAAAACAGAAGAAGAGCAGTTTGCTCGTACTCTGGAGCGTGGTTTAGCGCTGTTGGACGAAGAGTTAGCTAATTTGCAGGGTGATACTCTGGATGGCGAAACAGCTTTCCGCTTGTATGATACCTACGGCTTCCCGGTTGATCTTACGGCGGACGTTTGCCGCGAGCGCGGTCTGAAAGTTGACGAAGCAGGTTTTGAAGCCGCAATGGAAGAACAGCGCCGTCGTGCGCGTGAATCCAGCGGTTTTGGTGCCGATTACAACAGTATGATCCGCGTTGATGGTGAGAGCCAGTTCAGCGGCTATGACCACGATGAACAGCAAGCGAAAGTCATCGCACTGTTCCGTAATGGCCAACCAGTTAATGAAATTCATGCGGGTGAAGATGCGGTTGTCATCTTGGATGAAACACCATTCTACGGTGAGTCTGGTGGTCAAGTTGGCGACAAAGGTGTATTGAAAGCGGCTGGTATAGATTTTGTGGTCAGCGACACACAAAAATACGGTCAGGCTATTGGTCACCAAGGCAAATTGGCGCAAGGTTCACTGAAAGTTGATGATCGCGTTGAAGCCATTATTGATATCGCACGTCGTAATCGTATCCGTCTGAACCACTCTGCAACTCACTTACTGCACGCCGCATTGCGTCAGGTTTTGGGTGATCATGTGGCTCAGAAAGGCTCATTGGTTAACGATAAATACCTGCGTTTTGACTTCTCGCATTTTGAAGCGATGAAGCCTGAGCAAATTCGTGTGGTAGAGGATCTGGTAAACCAGCAAGTGCGCCGTAATCTGCCAGTGCAGACCGAAGTCATGGAGCTGGACGCAGCTAAAGAGAAGGGCGCGATGGCGCTGTTCGGTGAGAAATACGACGACGATGTGCGCGTGCTGACTATGGGCGATTTCTCTACCGAGCTCTGTGGTGGGACTCACGCCAGCCGCACTGGTGACATTGGTTTGTTCCGTATCCAGAGCGAATCTGGTACTGCGGCAGGTATTCGCCGTATCGAGGCTGTAACTGGTGAAGGTGCGATCGCGACTCTGCATCAGCAAAACGATTTGTTACAGGACGTTGCTCATCTGGTTAAAGGTGACAATAACAATCTGACGGATAAAGTGCGTGCGGTGCTCGATCGCACTCGTGCGTTGGAAAAAGAGTTACAGCAGTTGAAAGACCAACAGGCAGCGCTGGAAAGTGCTTCTCTGTCCAGCAAAGCGAAGCTGGTTAATGGGGTGAAATTGTTGGTTAGCCAATTGGATAATGTCGAGCCTAAGATGCTACGAACCATGGTTGATGATCTTAAAAATCAACTAGGTTCTGCAATTATCGTCTTGGCGACGACGGAAGAGGGGAAAGTCAGCCTGATTGCCGGCGTGACAAAAGACTTAGTTGATCGGGTTAAAGCCGGTGAGCTGATTGGTCATGTCGCGCAGCAGGTTGGTGGTAAGGGCGGTGGCCGCCCTGATATGGCGCAGGCCGGGGGAAGCGATGTCAGCGCCCTGCCAGCGGCACTAAACAGCGTAGAAGCCTGGGTGGCTTCAAAACTGTAAACATAAATAAATAGCACAAAACGCCATAACACTTTGTTGATTATGGCGTTTTCATACTGTGCTAATACAGCTTAGTTACAATTGCGGGAACAAAGTTTTCCAGGTCGGCTAAACTTATCATTGTTTGGGGTGATACTAAGTCCGCTTACATTTATTGTGGGTTATATGGCTTACGTTTTCACCGCATATGATGGATAATGGCGGGGAAACTGAGAGACCCGACTCTTTTAATCTTTCAAGGAGCAAAGAATGTTAATTCTGACTCGTCGAGTTGGTGAAACCCTCATGATTGGCGATGAGGTTACGGTCACAGTGTTAGGGGTTAAAGGCAACCAAGTACGTATTGGTGTTAATGCCCCAAAAGAGGTGTCTGTTCACCGTGAAGAAATCTATCAGCGCATCCAGGCCGAGAAGTCTTCTAATCCGACGACTTTCTGATTTCGAAGTAGCGTCTCGTTTTTGTATTTAGCGAGACGCTTCTGCCTTTTATTCCCTTCTTTTTGTTATTTTCTGCATTTCCTCCACTAATTTTTCTGTTGCTACCTATTCACTCTATGGGTTATTTCGTCACGGCTGCCTGTTGATAAAACACTCTTTTTGTCGTGAAATCACTCATGTTGTGTGTGATTTGTGCAAACGCACATGAGTTGGGAAAAATTGTTTGACTTATAAGTCGGGGAAAGTAATATGTGCGCCACGCAGTGCCGATGAGCTTCTCTAAAGCAAGTTAGGCACAATTCGCAAGAAGCGTACTGGTGAGGTGGCCGAGAGGCTGAAGGCGCTCCCCTGCTAAGGGAGTATGCGGTCAAAAGCTGCATCCGGGGTTCGAATCCCCGCCTCACCGCCATTTGCACCCATAGCTCAGCTGGATAGAGTACTCGGCTACGAACCGAGCGGTCGGAGGTTCGAATCCTCCTGGGTGCACCATATTAGCCATATGGTAGGTTGTTAGAGTTATACCATAAGGCGTCAAAAAGAATTCCTGTGCACCCATAGCTCAGCTGGATAGAGTACTCGGCTACGAACCGAGCGGTCGGAGGTTCGAATCCTCCTGGGTGCACCATTATTCCAAGAACGGTATCACGAAACAATAATTTCAGATTCTTGCGAGCTTGAAGAGAGCACTAAGGATGATAGCGTTGCGTAGCAACGACCCGTAGGGTGAGGCGAAGCCGAATAATCCTCCTGGGTGCACCATTCTTTCAAGGACAGTATCTCGAAACAATAGTTTCAGGTACCTGCGAGTTTCACGGATCGAAACCTTCGTTGTAAAAATATCAAAATGCATCCATAGCTCAGCTGGATAGAGTACTCGGCTACGAACCGAGCGGTCGGAGGTTCGAATCCTCCTGGATGCACCATTCTTCTAAGGACAGTATCGCGAAACATGAGTTTCAGGTATCTGTAAGCTTGAAGAAAGCACTAAGGATGATAACGTTGCGCAGCAACGGCCCGTAGGGTGAGGCGAAGCCGAATAATCCATCCTGGATGCACTATCTAAAAGAACTCACTTCGGTGGGTTTTTTGCTTTTTGCCCTGCAATCTCATTTCTAAGCGCACTTTCTGTCATTACTCAATCAGCGACAACCTTCTGGCTTTGCGATAAAGTAACTCTCTTTCCTCAATGATCATGGAGTAACGATGTACGATCGCTACCAAGGTCTGATTTTCGACATGGACGGCACCATTTTGGATACGGAGCCTACGCACCGCAAAGCATGGTATGAAGTGCTTGCGCGCCACGGCATGACGTTCGATGAACAAGCCATGGTGGCCTTGAACGGCTCCCCAACTTGGCGTTTAGCCGAAGCGATTATCGCCAATCATCAATCCGACCTTGATCCCCACCAATTAGCGGCAGAGAAAAGCCAAGCGGTAGAAAAAATACTGCTGGAGAACGTGAGTCCGCTACCGTTGATTGAGGTGGTGAAAGCCTATCATGGTCGACGTCCGATGGCGGTGGGTACAGGTAGTACCCATCGTGTCGCGGAGATGTTGTTGAGCCATCTGGGGCTGCTGAAGTACTTCGATGTGATCGTCGGCGCTGATGACGTTGAGCGTCATAAACCCGATCCGCAAACCTTTTTGCGCTGCGCTGAACTGATGGGCGTACCGCCAGAGAAATGCGTAGTGTTTGAAGACGCAGACTTTGGTATCCAAGCGGCGAAAAGTGCCAATATGGCCGTGGTAGACGTTCGCAAGCTGTGAGTAGTACGTTGCTCGTAATATCGTTGTTTGGTAGTAGCTTCCTCAGTGCGACGTTACTGCCAGGAAATTCAGAAATTGTTTTGGTTGCCTTGCTGACCAACAGCCGTATCTCACCAGAGATTTTGGTTTTGGCAGCGACCGTGGGAAACGTCCTCGGTGGGTTAACCAATGTCATTATTGGGCGCCTGTTACCCGCGTTAAAGCCACAACGAGGACTGGAATTAGCCCTCGGGTGGATGCAACGCTTTGGCCCGGCTGCACTATTGCTCAGTTGGGTACCGGTTGTGGGCGATTTGTTGTGCGTGTTGGCAGGCTGGTTACGTATGTCCTGGGGCCCTGTGATGCTGTTCTTGTGTATCGGGAAAGCGGTGCGTTACATCATTTTAGCGATGATAACGTTACAGGGAATGGCCTGGTGGCAGTGACGAAGTGAATATAACTCATTATTCACTCGGATGCGGATTCAGTATGCTGGCGAGTTATCGATTTTAGAGCGGGAGGTCAATTTGATCCCGGATGTATCAAAGGCGCTTTCCTGGTTGGAAGCCCACCCTAAAGCATTAAAAGGTATTCGCCGCGGTATTGAACGTGAAACTCTACGAGTGACTGCGGATGGTACTTTGGCAACAACCGGACACCCGGAAAAACTGGGTTCGGCTCTGTCTCATCAATGGATAACCACTGATTTTGCTGAGGCGTTACTCGAGTTCATTACACCTGTTGATGATGATCTTGACCATTTGTTGAAATTTTTACGCGATATTCATCGTCATGTGGCGCGTAACCTCGACGACGAACGTATGTGGCCGCTAAGTATGCCGTGCTTTATTGAAGCCGAGCAGAGCATCGAGCTGGCTCAATATGGTTCTTCGAACATTGGCCGGATGAAGACGCTGTATCGTGAAGGATTGAAAAACCGTTATGGTGCGCTGATGCAAACCATTTCTGGCGTGCATTACAACTTCTCCCTACCGCTAGAGTTTTGGCAAGAGTGGGCGGGGGTGAAAGACGCAGAAAGCGGTAAGGAACAGATTTCTGCGGGCTATTTCCGCTTGATCCGTAACTACTATCGCTTTGGCTGGGTGATTCCGTATCTGTTCGGCGCCTCGCCTGCGATTTGTTCTTCATTCCTGAAAGGGCGTGAAACAACGTTACCGTTCGAAAGTAACGGCCGTGGAATGCTGTCGTTGCCGTATGCGACGTCGTTGCGCCTGAGCGATCTGGGTTACACCAACAAATCACAGAGCAATTTGGGCATCACGTTTAACGATTTACACACTTATGTGGCGGGTTTGAAGAAAGCAATTGCGACGCCTTCAGAAGAGTACGCCAAGTTGGGTGTGAAAGACGGTGACCGTTATCTGCAACTGAACAGCAATGTGTTGCAAATAGAAAATGAACTTTATGCTCCGATTCGACCGAAGCGTGTGACGAAAAGTGGCGAGACTCCGTCTGATGCGCTGTTACGTGGCGGAATCGAATATATCGAAGTGCGGTCGTTGGATATCAACCCGTTCTCGGCGATTGGCGTGGATGCGGTACAAGCCCGTTTCCTCGATTTGTTCTTGATCTGGTGTACTTTGGCCGATGCGCCTGAAATGAGCAGCGATGAGTTGCTTTGTACGCGTAAAAACTGGAACCGAGTGATTCTTGAAGGACGTAAACCTGGCCAGACTATCGGTTTTGGCTGTGGCGAAACCACAAAGCCGCTCGAACAGGTGGGTAAGCAGCTATTTGCCGATCTCAAGCGCGTGGCTGAAGTTCTGGATAAAGAAGCTGGCAATAACGAGTATCAACAAGTTTGCGACGAGTTGGTTGCTGCATTCGACAATCCTGACCTGACATTCTCAGCCCGCGTTCTGAAAATGATGAAAGAAGACGGCTGCGGCGGTATTGGGCTGAAGTTAGCCGAACAATATCGTCAGGAGCTGATAGCCGAGCCACTGGAAGTGCTGACCGAAGCTGATTTTGCTACCGAGCAAGAAGCTTCATGGCAGCGTCAACGCGACAAAGAAGCCAGTGATACACTAAGCTTTGAAGAGTTCCTGAAGGCAAACGGCGGGAGCTAGAAAAGAAAATGGCCACGTCAATGTGGCCAAATATGCATCTCTGATAGCAGGGATGATGATAACAAATGCGCGTCTTTCATATACTCAGACTCGCTGGGTTGAAAAAGGTTTCCTGACTTCGAAAAAAGTTTCGAAATAAATGAAGAGGTGAATACATGCCATTGCTGGATAGCTTTACCGTAGACCATACCCGCATGTCAGCTCCGGCTGTCCGCGTAGCGAAAACCATGAAAACCCCTCATGGCGACACCATCACCGTATTCGATCTACGCTTTTGTATCCCGAATAAAGAAGTGATGCCAGAGCGTGGTATTCATACGCTGGAGCATTTGTTCGCTGGTTTTATGCGTGACCATTTGAATGGTAACGGCGTAGAGATCATCGACATTTCCCCAATGGGTTGCCGCACCGGTTTCTACATGAGCCTGATTGGTGTACCGGAAGAGCAACGTGTAGCGAATGCTTGGAAAGCCGCGATGGCCGACGTTTTGAAAGTGACTGACCAACGTAAGATCCCTGAGCTGAATGAGTTCCAATGTGGTACTTACGAGATGCATTCGTTAGAGGAAGCGCAGGACATTGCCAAACATATTCTGGATCGTGATGTGAAAGTTAATCACAACGACGAACTGGCATTGCCGGCAGAGAAGCTGCAAGAGTTGCATATCTAGTTTGCAAGCTATCTTAATGAAAAAAGACGTATTTAGCGTCTTTTTTCATTTAAATTATTGCCCGATGCTAGTTTTGAGGGACTCGTTCGGTGTGACTCGAACCTGCTTAATCATGTTGTCTTGCACGTCCAAAATATCGATGTCGTAACTATCAATCTGAACACGCGTACCGATTTTAGGGATGTCCTGTAATTCTTCCAGTAACATACCATTCACGGTACGAGCCTCAGCCTCAGGTAGAGCCCAATTGAACGCTTTGTTCAATTCACGGACGTTGGCAGTACCGTCGATGAGAACCGAACCATCGCTCTGAGGATTGACTTCTTCGGCTAGCGTCGGTGACATGGAAGTTGTGAAATCCCCCACGATCTCTTCCAGAATATCCTCGACCGTCACCAGCCCCTGAATATCGCCGTACTCATCCACTACGATGCCGACTTTCTCTTTATTGCGTTGGAATTTCACCAACTGCACGTTGAGTGGCGTACCTTCTGGCACAAAATAGATTTTGTCGGCGGCACGCAGCAAGTTCTCTTTATTGAACTCTTTCTTCTCGGTCATCAGACGATAGGCTTCACGCACTCGCAACATACTGATGGAGTCATCCAGCGAATCGCGATAAAGCACAATGCGACCGTGTGGCGAGTGGGTCAACTGACGCATGATCGACTTCCAATCGTCATTGACATCAATACCGACAATTTCATTACGCGGCACCATGATGTCGTCAACAGTCACCTTTTCCAGATCCAATACCGAAATCAGCATGTCCTGATTACGGCGAGAAATCTTGGACTGGGACTCGTTCACGATAGTGCGTAGCTCTTCTTTGCTCACCGCATCGCTGGCATTGATATTGGTACGAATACCAAAACAGCGCAGGACGATGCTGGTGATACCGTTGAGCAACCATACCAGTGGGAACATCACCTTTTGTAATGGTCCCAGCAAAAGACTGCTAGGAAAGGCGATACGCTCTGGATACAGTGCTGCGAAGGTTTTTGGTAATACCTCGGCAAATAGCAGAACCGCTAGGGTGAGTACCCCGGTCGCGATAGCAACGCCGAGATCGCCATACAAACGCATACCAACAATAGTGGCGAGCGCAGAGGCGAGAATGTTCACCAAGTTGTTACCGATCAGCACAAGGCCGATCAGGCGATCAGGTTTTTGCAGCAGTTTCTCTACCCGACGGGCAGAGCGGTTGCCATGTTTTGATAAATGGCGCAGCCGATAACGGTTGAGTGTCATCATTCCGGTTTCGGAGGCGGAGAAATAGGCGGAGACCACAATCATAACCACCAAAACGATGATTAAGGTCCCTGTCGAAATGTGCTCCAACGAGATATTCCTTATGTGTGGAGAAAAAGAATGGGTGTGTGCGGTGCGAGTTAACGCACGATGATTTCCTGGATCAGACGGCTGCCAAAATAGGCAAGGGTCAGCAAGAAAGCGCCGACAAAGCTGAACCAGACAACGCGGCGGCCACGCCATCCTTCATGGTAGTGGCCCCACAGCAATACGATGTAAACAAACCACGCCATAATAGATAGCACAGCTTTGTGTACGTTTTCTCTACTAAACAGATCATCCATGTACAGCAGACCGGTACAAAGTGTTAGTGTCAGTAACACCACTCCAATCTGCGTGATATGAAACATTTTACGTTCAATACTCATCAACGGCGGCATATCGGCGCTGAAGGTCAGTTTTTTGTGCTTTAAAAGATAATCCAGCCAAGCCAGTTGCAAGGCATACAGAGCGGCGATAATGAGCGTGGCGTAGGCAAATAATGCCAAACCAATGTGCACCAAGAGCTCCGGGCTAGCTTCCAGATGGGTGATAAATTCCCCCGGCATGAAGCTGGCAAACGCCAGATTGATCATGGCGAAGCTATAAACAATTGGTAATAAGAACCAGCCGCGATCACGCGAAGCAACGATGGTCATCACCGTACAAATGATCAGACCCACGGTCGAACCGATATTCAACAGGCTCAGGTTTTGTCCGCTGTTAACATCAAAAATACGCTGCTGCAAAGCAATGGCATGACAAACCAACGCCACTGTGGCTGAGATCAAGGCCAGCCGACGGTATGCGCTATTCTTCCGCAATAAACTGGGAATAATCAGTCCAAGGCTGAGTAAGTAGGCTATTAGAGCTACAATGGAAAACACAGGCATATCGGTTAATTTAGCATCGGTATGGTTAATGAGATCGTCAGTATAACGTTAGCGGCGTCACGGTCCAACCTATCTCCAACGCTAAGGCAGAGATCGCCCCAGCTTCGTGTTATAATCCCCGCAATTGTGTCGCCGCGGCGGCCTGTCTTTACGTTGAGCATGAGACGATGTTTGAAAATTTAACCGATCGATTGTCGCGCACACTGCGCAATATCAGCGGCCGTGGGCGGCTGACCGAAGAGAACATTAAAGATACGTTGCGCGAAGTGCGCATGGCATTGCTGGAAGCGGACGTCGCGCTGCCGGTAGTGCGTGACTTCATCAACCGCGTCAAAGAGAGCGCGGTAGGGCATGAAGTCAACAAGAGCCTGACGCCGGGGCAAGAGTTCGTCAAGATCGTCAAAAACGAACTGATTGCCGCTATGGGTGAGGTTAACACCGAACTGAATCTGGCGGCTCAACCGCCAGCCGTGGTGTTGATGGCGGGTTTGCAAGGTGCCGGTAAAACGACCAGTGTTGCTAAGCTCGGCAAGTTTTTAAAAGAAAAACAGAAGAAAAAAGTGTTGGTGGTTTCAGCTGACGTTTATCGCCCAGCGGCGATTAAACAGTTGGAAACGCTAGCTGAAGGGGTTGGTATCGACTTCTTCCCGTCTGATGTGCAAGAAAAACCGATCGACATTGTTAACCGTGCGCTGCAACAGGCCAAGCTGAAATTTTACGACGTTCTGATCGTCGATACCGCCGGCCGTTTGCACGTTGACGAAGCGATGATGGATGAAATCAAGCAGGTTCACGCGGCTATCAAGCCAGTTGAAACTCTGTTTGTAGTCGATGCCATGACCGGTCAGGATGCGGCGAATACCGCCAAGGCGTTTAACGAAGCGTTGCCACTGACGGGTGTGGTACTGACCAAAGTTGACGGTGATGCTCGTGGCGGTGCCGCATTATCCATTCGCCATATCACTGGCAAACCGATCAAATTCCTTGGTGTAGGTGAGAAAACCGACGCGCTGGAACCATTCCACCCGGATCGCGTCGCTTCGCGTATTCTCGGCATGGGCGATATGCTGTCGCTGATCGAAGATATCGAAAGCAAAGTTGACCGCGAACAAGCGGAAAAGCTGGCGAACAAGCTGAAGAAGGGCGATGGTTTCGATCTGACTGACTTCCTCGATCAATTGAAACAGATGCGCAACATGGGCGGTATGGCGAGCATGTTGAGCAAGTTGCCGGGCGCAGGTCAGTTGCCGGATAACGTGAAATCGCAGATGGACGATAAAGTGCTGGTGCGTATGGAGGCGATCATCAACTCGATGACGCTCAAAGAGCGCGCTAAGCCAGAAATCATCAAAGGTTCCCGTAAACGTCGTATCGCGATGGGGTCGGGCATGCAGGTGCAAGATGTTAACCGTCTGTTAAAGCAATTCGACGATATGCAACGCATGATGAAAAAGATGAAGAAAGGCGGCATGGCGAAAATGATGCGTGGCATGAAAGGTATGATGCCACCGGGGTTCCCAGGCCGTTAAATCGTATTGAGATTATCGATATGAATACGATAACCGATTTACCGTTCGCGGTGAAAACCGCCCGAAAATAGTGTGGCTGCAAAAACTAATCCTGTGTGAACGACGCTTTAGATTGCTTTTTGCGCCAAAATGAGTAAAATTTTCGGGCTTTTTATATTGCAACCGGGCCCCGTCCCTCAATGGGGCCCGGCTGTTTTATTAACTAAAGAGGATGTTATGGTAACAATTCGTTTGGCTCGTGGCGGCGCTAAAAAGCGTCCGTTCTATCAAGTAGTAGTGACCGATAGCCGCAATGCACGTGATGGTCGTTTCATCGAGCGTGTTGGCTTCTTCAACCCGATCGCATCTGGTCAGGCTGAAGCACTGCGTATGGATCTGGATCGTATCGAACATTGGGTCGGTCTGGGTGCAACAGTTTCTGATCGCGTTTCTGCGCTGATCAAAGAAGCTAAGAAAGCAGCTTAATCTGTCGCGGTGGTGGCAATGAGCAAGCAACTCAAACCGGTAGCACCGATCGCGCCGATTATACTCGGTAAAATGGGGTCTACTTATGGCATTCGTGGTTGGCTCAGAGTGTTTTCATCCACCGAAAACGCTGAAAGCATTTTTGACTATCAGCCGTGGTTAATCCAAAAGGCGGGTCAATGGCAGTTTGTCGAGCTGGAAGGCTGGAAACGCCATGGTCAGGACATGATCATCAAAGTCAAAGACGTTGACGATCGTGATGCCGCGAATCTGCTAACCAATTGCGAAATTGTTGTAGATTCAGAGCAATTGCCTCCGTTGGAAGGTGATGATTATTACTGGAAAGACCTTATGGGTTGCCAGGTAGTCACTACTTCCGGCTACGAACTGGGTAAAGTCATCGATATGATGGAAACCGGTTCTAACGACGTTATGGTCGTGCGGGCGAACCTGAAAGATGCATTCGGTATGAAGGAGCGGTTGGTGCCGTTTCTTCATGGGCAGGTTATCAAGAAAGTCGATCTCGCTGCCAAGGTAATCGAGGCAGAGTGGGATCCTGGTTTTTGACCTCCGTATCAAACGGTCGAAGTCAGTGGAATAACAACATGGGGATTGGCTGGTGTTCATTGGTATTGTAAGCCTGTTTCCTGAGATGTTCCGCGCCATCACCGATTACGGGGTGACTAGCCGGGCAGTAAAAAATGGCCTGCTGAGCGTGCAGTGTTGGAGTCCTCGTGACTTCACCTACGACCGGCATCGTACCGTGGACGATCGCCCTTATGGCGGCGGCCCGGGAATGTTGATGATGGTGCAACCCTTGCGGGAAGCCATTCATGCAGCGAAAGCAGCGGCAGGCGAGGGAGCAAAGGTGATTTATCTGTCACCTCAGGGGCGCAAGCTGGATCAAACCGGCGTTAGCGAACTGGCGACCAATCAGAAGATGATTCTGGTGTGTGGTCGCTACGAAGGGATCGATGAGCGCGTGATCCAAACCGAAATTGATGAAGAATGGTCAATCGGCGATTACGTACTCAGCGGCGGGGAACTGCCAGCAATGGTCTTGATTGATTCAGTCGCTCGTTTTATACCGGGTGTTCTGGGGCATCAGGCGTCAGCAGAAGAAGATTCTTTTGTCGATGGATTGCTGGACTGCCCGCATTATACCCGGCCTGAGGTGTTGGAAGGGATGGAAGTACCGCCAGTTTTACTGTCGGGTAACCATGCCGAGATACGTCGCTGGCGCTTAAAGCAGTCGCTGGGCCGTACCTGGCTTAGAAGACCTGAACTTCTAGAAAGCCTAGCTCTGACTGACGAGCAAGAGGTGTTACTGGCTGAGTTCCAACGGGAACATCAGGCCGAGTAACAGGACTATGAAGGCAACGCCTGCGGGCGCAGCCGATATATCAGTTTACCTAGGGTAAGAGACATATTATGAGCAACATTATTAAGCAACTTGAACAAGAGCAGATGAAGCAAGACGTACCTGCATTCCGTCCGGGTGATTCCGTGGAAGTTAAGGTATGGGTCGTTGAAGGTAGCAAAAAACGTCTGCAGGCATTCGAGGGCGTGGTTATCGCTATCCGTAACCGCGGTCTGCACTCTGCATTCACTGTTCGTAAGATTTCCAACGGCGAAGGTGTTGAGCGTGTATTCCAGACTCACTCCCCAGTAATCGACAGCATTACTGTTAAGCGTCGTGGTGCCGTTCGTCAAGCTAAACTGTACTACCTGCGTGAGCGTACTGGTAAGTCTGCTCGTATCAAAGAGCGTCTGAACCGCGTTAACTAAGGTTACATCCAAAAGTTAATAGTGATAAGGGGTTAGCATTTGCTAACCCCTTTTTTATCGTGCGTTTTACCTTGTGTCACTTCCGGCTTTATTTTCATAGGCAATTATGTCTTTGGTGCCGTTGTGATGCGTTTTAGCCACTTTCTGGTCATCAATACTCCTCTTTCATCTACCCACTTTATCTTCATCAGATCTCTCTAGGCGTTATTTCATATCATCTGTATTAACTAATTTATCTAAATCAATAAATTAAACTTATTTCTCTTCGATAAAAAATCATTATTCTGCGATGAATATCACAAACCGTTAACGTAGAAATGTGAAGGGCATCAATTCGTAAGGTCAAGGAGAGCCTATTATGTGTAGGCTAGAATTACTTACTTTACGGCTAGCTTCGTATACTGACGACAACCAGAGACAATGTGGCCTCAGAAGGTCAAATGAGAACGGCTAAAAAGCTACTCACCATTGTTACTGGTTAATGACTAACGTGGGTCTTTTGAACATCAAAGGTGTTGGGTATGGAAAAGAAAAAAATCTATCTGTTTTGCTCTGCCGGTATGTCGACTTCACTGCTGGTTTCCAAAATGAAAGCACAAGCAGAAAAATATGAAGTACCAGTCATTATTGAAGCTCACCCAGAAGGTTTGGCTGCAGAGAAAGGTGCTGAGGCAGATGTGCTGTTGTTGGGGCCACAAATTGCTTATAAGCATGAAGAAATTCAGAAGTTGTTCCCAAGCAAACCGGTAGAAGTGATTGATTCCCTTCTGTACGGCAAAGTCGATGGTTTAGGTGTGCTGCAAGCTGCCGTGGCCGCTATCAAAAAAGCGCAAGCAGAAGCAAAATAATAAGGGGAGTACGCCGTGAGTACACTTATCGCTTCACTGGAAAAAGTCATTTTGCCGGTCGCTGTTAAAATCGGTAAACAACCGCATATTAACGCCATCAAAAACGGGTTTATTCGGCTGATGCCATTAACTCTGACGGGCGCCATGTTTGTTTTGATTAACAACGTTTTTCTGAGTTTCGGTGAAGGATCGTTCTTCTTTTCCATGGGTGTGAGACTGGATGAGTCTACCATTACCATGCTCAATGGATGGAAGGCGGTCGGTGGTAACGTGTATAACGGTACCCTAGGGATAATGTCGTTGATGACGCCGTTCTTTATCGGTATGGCGTTGGCGGAAGAGAAGAAGGTTGATCCTATAGCCGCGGGGCTATTGTCGATTGCGGCATTTATGACGGTCACTCCATTCAGCGTAGGCGAAGCCTATGCGGTAGGAGCCAACTGGTTAGGCGGCGCCAATGTTATTTCGGGCATCCTGATTGGTTTGGCTGTGGCTGAAGTATTTACTTTTATTGTTCGACGCAATTGGGTTATCCGCTTACCTGACAGTGTACCGGCTTCGGTATCACGCTCATTCTCAGCGTTGATCCCAGGTTTTATCATTCTTTCCATCATGGGTATCCTTTCCTATTTCTTGACCCAGTATGGCACCAACTTCCACCAGATCATCATGGACACCATCTCGGCACCGTTGTCGAAAATGGGTAGCGTGGTGGGCTGGGTGTACGTGATGTTCTCATCACTGCTGTGGTTCTTCGGTGTGCATGGTTCAATGGCACTGGCGGGATTAGAAAATGGTGTGATGACGCCGTTTGCTTTGGAAAACGTAGCGCTTTATACCCAGTATGGTTCGGTTGCGGCGGCAGAAGCCGCAGGTAAGCAGTTCCACATGTGGGCGAAACCACTGGTTGACTCCTATATCTATCTGGGTGGTACGGGGGCGACTCTGGGCTTGATCATCGCTATCTTTATCGGTTCACGTCGCGAGGATTATCGTCAGGTTGCGAAATTGGCAACCCCTCCAGGTATTTTCCAGATTAACGAACCCCTCCTGTTTGGTCTGCCAGTGATTATGAACCCGGTGATGTTTATTCCATTCATCATGGTTCAGCCGGTATTGGCGACGATTACCACTATTGCGTATCACACGGGCTTTATTCCACCGATTACCAACATTGCACCTTGGACCATGCCGGTAGGGCTTGGCGCCTTCTTTAATACTAACGGCAGCATCGCGGCACTGTGTCTCAGCTTGTTTAACTTGTGTATTGCCACCTTGATTTATCTACCGTTTGTCGCGATTTCCAACAAAGCGCAAAGCGAAATCGATAAGGCTGTTGCTGAAGAACAAAGCGAAGAAGATATTGCGAATAGTTTGAAATTTTAAGGTTTAAATCCGTAGGGCAGTTATGACTTGGGAGTCACTCAGATGAAATATCAATTTCCCGATGATTTTTGGTGGGGAAGCGCCACTTCGGCAACGCAGTCAGAAGGTGCCGCATCGCGGGACGGTAAGAGTCAGAATATTTTCGATTACTGGTTTGATATAGCGCCTGAGCGCTTCCACGGCCAGATTGGCCCTGCGAATACCTCAACATTTTACGATAACTATCAGCAAGATATTCTGCTGTTGAAAAAATTAGGGCATAACACATTTAGGACGTCGATTTCTTGGTCACGTTTGATTCCAAGCGGTGATGGTGCGATAAACCCTAAAGCCGTCGAGTTTTACAATAACGTCATTGATACCCTGCTAGCGCAGGGTATTACCCCATTCATCAACCTTTACCACTTCGATATGCCGATGTGTATGCAGGAGAAAGGAGGATGGGAAAATCGCGCAGTAGTCGATGCTTATGCTCGCTATGCCAAAATCTGCTTTGAGTTATTTGGCGATCGAGTTCAGCATTGGTTTACCTTTAATGAGCCGATCGTGCCGGTTGAAGCTGGGTATCTGGCGGATTTCCATTACCCCTGTGTAGTGGATTTCAAACGTGCAGTCACGGTGGCTTACCACAGTGTGCTGGCTCATGCCAAAGCGGTGAAAGCATATCGGGAGCTTAATCAAAAGGGAGAGATTGGCATTATTCTCAACCTGAGCCCGACGTACCCGCGTTCTAACTCGCAAGAAGATCTCGAAGCCTCACACATAGCGGATCTATTGTTGAACCGTAGTTTCCTCGATCCCGTCACCAAGGGTGTTTATCCCGATGATCTGATCGCATTATTACGTCAGCATGATCTTTTACCTCAATGCGAAGCGGGCGATGCTGAATTGATCGTCGTAGGTAGAGTCGATTTGTTAGGGGTGAATTACTACCAACCACGGCGGATCAAGGCTAAAGAAACCGTATCTGATTCGGTGAAGACACCGGAAGATCTATTCAGTTTCTATGAAATGCCGGGTAGAAAAGTGAATCCTCATCGTGGTTGGGAAATCTATGAAAAAGGGGTGTATGACATCCTGACCGACCTGCGGGAAAACTACGCCAATATCCCCTGCTATATTTCAGAAAATGGTATGGGAGTCGAAGGGGAAGAGAAGTTTTTAAACCCTGTTGGCATGATTGAGGATGATTACCGCATTGATTTCATGCGTGATCATTTACGTTATGTTCATCAGGCTTTGCAGGAGGGGAGCAACTGTAAAGGCTACCACTTATGGACCTTTATCGATTGCTGGTCGTGGTTGAACTCCTATAAAAACCGTTACGGATTGGTCCGGTTAAATCTTGCTGATCAATCCCGCATGTTGAAGAAAAGTGGTTACTGGTTTGCCAAAACGGCAAAGCAACATGGTTTTGATGAGTAGTGAAAGGGTGAACGGAATGGAAATCAGAGTCGTTCGTGAAAAAGAGCTGTTTAATGGCAAAAAATTCCATCTGTTCATTTATAACAAGACGGAGAGCGCTACGGGTTTACATCAGCATGATTACTATGAGTACACTCTGATCTTGACCGGGATGTGCTATCAGGAAATTAACGGCAAGCGCATCTTTTTGGAACGTGGGGATTTCGTATTTATCCCCATAGGTTCTCATCACCAGAGTTTCTATGAGTTTGGCGCGACGCGGATCTTGAACGTCGGCGTCAGCAAAGCGTTTTTCGAGAAGCATTTTCAGCACATGCTTGCGCAAGGGATGGTGGCTTCACAATCCTATCGGCTGAAAAAGAATTTCCTTTCTTACATTGAAACGGCTATCTCGGCACCTCATTTCGAAGAAGATGAGATGACCGAATTGTTGGAACTACTGACGTTTTATGTCACTAACCGAATCAATCATCACAAAGAAAGCGAAACCAATGATGATATACCTCAATGGTTGAAGACCACCGTCGACAAAATGCATGACAAATCGATGTTTGGTGAAAAAGCGTTGGTTAATATGGTGCAGCTTTCCGGTAAAACGCAGGAATACCTCACTCGCGCGACTCAACGCTATTACCAAAAAACACCGATGCAGATTATCAATGAAATCCGTATCAACTTTGCTAAAACCCAGCTTGAAGTTACCGACTGTCTGGTTTCTGACATCGCTTTTGACGCGGGTTACAGCGACACCACGCTGTTTATCAAAAACTTCAAAAAGCTCACCTCGTTTACGCCAGGGAGTTATCGCAAAAAGTTCTACCGCGTAGCGGAGAGTCTGTCTCATTAACCTTTTGTCGGTGAAGGAGTTGTCAATGGAAAAACTGTTGATCGTAAACGCAGATGATTTTGGCCTGAGTAAAGGGCAAAACTACGGCATTATTGAAGCGTTTCGACATGGCGTCGTTTCTTCGACTACCGCTATGGTGAACTGTGAATATATTCACCATGCGGCAGAACTGAGCCGTCAGTACCCTGATTTATCCATAGGCCTGCACTTTGTGCTGACCTATGGTCGTCCATTAAGCGCGATGCCTAATTTGGTGGATGAAAATGGTCATTTGGGTAAATGGCTATGGCAGCGTGCGGAGGAAAATACGCTGGATCTTGAAGAAATCGCCCATGAGCTAATATGCCAATTTGATCACTTTGTTGAAATATTTGGCCGTCCGCCAAGCCATATCGATAGTCATCATCATGTACATATGTTGCCGCAGATTTATCCGTTGGTAGAAACTTTCGCCAATGAGAAAAATTTACCTTTGCGCATCGATCGTGAAGAAGTGAAGAGACACAATATTCAGATCAACCATCCGCGCAGCACTGCTTGGTTAGATTGCGGTTTTTATGGTGAGGCAGTTTCAAAACAACAGTTCTTACAGTTGTTAAGTAACGCCGACCAGCGTGGTGATAGTTCTCTGGAGATCATGTGTCATCCGGCGTTTATCGACAATATCTTACTCACTAGCAGTTATTGTTATCCGCGAGCCATGGAGGTGGAGGTGTTAACCCAACCGAGTTTGAAAGCGGAAATTCTGGCGCGCGGTTATCGTCTTGGTGGTTTTGGGGAGCTATAATCCAATCACTCCCTTCTATGTATTATTTCTCCTGACTATAACGCTGTTGCAGTCCTTCGTTTGCTTTGCTTTGGGGGCAGCGGCGCAGGAGTATTCCCTTCCGGCTTTACAATCACCCGCGCCACAGACTCATGAGTTGCAAAGGTGCAACTGCAATTAATATTTTGACATTGGTGATAGCGTTCTTTCGTCGCATCACTCAGATAGCGGCTGGAACGAGTATGGGCCACGCTACCGCACAGTGGACAGTTCATCATACGAAGACTCCTTCTCATGGATTGAAAGAAACCGGTGTTAGCGCTTTTTGCTACACCAATTAACTGTATATACATACAGTATTAAGCAATTTGCTAAATACGTCAATCATGAAAAGATCATTTTTAGTGAAGCTATTATTTTTCTGAAAGATAAATGAAAAAGCCCACCGAAGTGGGCTTAGAGCAGAAGTGAGGGGATTACAGACCGTAGACCAAAGTGACTGATGTTGTGGTATCGGTATTTTTTGGTGCGGAGGATGGGGGTTCGCTGTTGTAAACCACGGTGTAAGCCAGTCGCAATGAGAACTGTTTGTTGATGGCGACGTTTAGCGCGGTTTCAGAGTTCAGTGTGATGTCTTCGTTCGCCAGCGCTGAAAAGCCTTCGGTGAATCGGGTGCTTTCGCTGATCTGATATGAATAGTTGGCAGCACCATAAGCGAGTGCTCTGGTGGTTTGTCCGCCATCACGATACTCGTCGTGGCGTACGCCTGGACCGAATTCGACACGTAAATCATGCGGCGGGTTGCTCAGTAATTGACGACCATAACCGCCAGTTACGGTGGTACGGGAGTCGTAACCCGCGAAGCGATCGTTGAGCCAACTAGCCTGACCAAACAGATAGTTACGATCGGTCAAGTTGTAGCGGCTACGGCCACCTGCCTGATATTTCTCTGACGAACGCACATCAGAAGACGTGGTATTGGTGGCAGAACCCCATAAGCTATAAGCGCTTTCGGTGTTGAACCAGGTCAGGGACGTGTTGGCCAACAGGGTTGAGCTTTCCGAGTTACCGGATTGCGCGTTATAACCTGCCTGAACGTTACCTTCGAAAGGTTTTTTGGCAGTAGCAGGGTCGTCCATAGCGGTGAAGAGCGTATTGTCGGCAAAGGCTGGAGCACTGGTGAAAGCAGTTAAGCAGCTAATCAGCGAAATAGCGCGGCGAGCGCGTAAAGAGAGCATTTTGGTTCCGTTTGAAATAGTAGTGATAAGTGATAACGGTCACATTATAGCGATTCGTCTCAGTGACAAAAACAGCACTGTTAGCTTAAGTTTTTAACTTTTTGACATTGCTTATTCACTTTTCTTCTACTATTTACAATTCGATTGAGCGGTAACGACAGTCTGTTACCGCTTCTGAGTACATTATAGGAAGGTTGTCACCAGCAGATAACCGGTGATGCAGGAACTCAGAACACCGATCAGACCCGGGATGATGAAACTGTGGTTGATAATAAACTTCCCGATGCGCGTGGTGCCGGAGCGATCAAACCCGATACAGGCCAGATCGCTCGGATAGGTTGGCAACACAAAATAGCCATAAGCCGCAGGGAAAAAGGCCAACAGCATTTTCGGATCGACACCTAACTGCAAACCCATTGGTGCAATCGCGGCTAATGCGGCTGCTTGGCTGTTCACCAATTTAGAAACCAGGAACAGTACGATGGCGTAGGTCCAAGGTTGGCTTTTTACTACATCTTCCAACAGCAGTTTTAAATCACCCATATGTGCTTGGAAGAAGGTATCACTCATCCAGGCCACGCCAAATACTGAGAAAATCGCCACCATTCCCGCTTTAAACACCGCACCATTGGCAATATCGCCGGGTTTGACTTTGCAACTCATCAAAATCACCGCGCCAGCAATCAGCATCATCATCTGAATCACTAGGTTCATCGACAGCGGTTTTAGCACGCCTTTAACTTCAAACGCCGGGCGCAATTCGGCAAATGCGCCCAACAGCACCACAATAGCGATTGCAGCAAAGAAAATGACGGTAGACCAGTAAGCCTGTTTAGGGAATTTCTGATTAAGCAGCGTTTCGGTACCGCCGTAGATATAGGCTCGTTGTTCTGGATCTTGGATTCTCGCTTGGAATTCTGGGTCTTTATCCAGATCTTTACCACGACGCAGGCTCCATAATGCAGCCATCAGTACGCCAACCAGTGAAGCTGGAATAGATACCGCCAGAATTTCCACCAGAGTGTAAGCCTTGCCGATACCGTGTCCGGCGGCAATGATCGAAACCAACGAGACTACCGCGACTGAAACTGGGGATGCAGTAATCGCCATTTGAGAAGCCACGGATGCGACAGCCATTGGGCGTTCGGGACGGATACCTTTCTTAATGGCGATATCACCGATGATGGGGAACATAGTGTAAACCACGTGCCCAGTACCGCACAGGAAAGTGAGTGTCCAAGTAGTTAATGGGGCGAGTAGCGTGATGTGTTGTGGGTGTCGGCGCAACAGACGCTCTGCATATTGCATCATCACGTTCAGACCGCCAGCAGTTTGTAGCACCGAAGCACAACCTATTACCGCTAGAATCGTCAACATGACGTCTACCGGTGGTTTACCGGGTTCCAAACCAAAAATAAAGCACAGTAAAAACAAACCAATGCCGCTAATTAAGCCCAATCCCATCCCACCGTAGCGGGTGCCAACTAATAGGCAGAGGATAATAATGGCAAATTCCAGAGTAATCATGTGGACCCCTTGAGTGAAATAAAAAAACTGTTACTCATCAACCAATAGTGCAGGTGAGTTGGTACCTGTCTGCGCAGGTTAACCAAAAGGAGTTATGAGTCATTGACGACAATAATTAGGTATTTGGCGCAGGATAACTGTGAGATTCCGCAATATTTATTCACTGATTTTTTTAAATTGCTGATAAAAGTTGAAATGAATATTGATTGAAAATTAATCTGGAATTGGTTGTATAAATAATGTTTTTAATTTGTTTAATTGGCTTGGAATATCGCTGCTAACAGCGGTAGAGATATTGCTTCTTTTTGTGTAAACAATATTTTACATTTCGTATGGTGTGACCTTATGGTGTACATCTTTTTACTTCCTTCGTTTAATTAGGTTTATTTTTTATTTTATTGTTATATAACAATTAGTTGAATTGTATTTCACTCGAAGTAAAATGCAGGTTTTTACACTGTAAAATGAGTGGTAACTTTTTATTTACACTTAATGGATTGAAAACTTTACATAGCATGGTAAGGTAGGAGCCTATAACGCTTAATGTTCGATCAACGCTCATGCTTTACAGCAAAACGACAGGAAATAGCATCATGCAAAAAGACGCGCTCAATAACGTACATATCAGTGCAGAACAGGTTCTGATCACCCCAGAAGAGCTGAAAAATCAGTTCCCGCTCAGTGCTAACGATGAAAGTGAAATCGCCATCGCGCGTAAAACCATCGCTAATATCTTGCAGGGCAAAGATCATCGCCTGCTGGTGGTCTGCGGACCTTGTTCTATCCACGATCCGGATGCGGCTCTGGATTACGCGCGTCATCTGAAGACGTTGGCGGCTGAATTGAGCGATCAGCTGTATATCGTTATGCGTGTCTATTTTGAAAAACCAAGAACGACTGTCGGCTGGAAAGGTTTGATTAACGATCCACACATGGACGGTTCGTTTGACGTTGAAGCAGGTTTGCATATCGCGCGTCGCCTGCTGCTAGATCTGGTTGGCATGGGGCTGCCGTTGGCAACAGAAGCGCTAGACCCGAACAGCCCTCAATACTTGGGCGATTTGTTTAGCTGGTCAGCGATTGGTGCGCGTACCACCGAATCGCAGACTCACCGTGAAATGGCGTCTGGCCTCTCAATGCCGGTTGGTTTTAAAAATGGCACCGACGGTAGTTTAGGTACGGCGATCAACGCCATGCGTGCTGCTTCAATGCCGCATCGCTTCGTAGGTATCAACCAAGCGGGGCAGGTGTGCTTGCTGCAAACACAGGGCAACCCTGATGGGCATGTAATCCTGCGTGGTGGCAAGACGCCAAACTACAGTGCGGATCACGTTGCTGAATGCGAAAAACAGATGCTTGACGCGGGACTCCACCCGTCCTTGATGATAGATTGCAGCCATGGCAACTCGAATAAAGATTACCGCCGTCAGCCGGCCGTTGCCGAGTCCGTCGTTGAGCAAATCAAAGCGGGTAACCGTTCTATCACCGGTATCATGTTGGAAAGCCATCTGCACGAAGGCAACCAGTCTTCTGAGCAACCACGTGCCAATATGCATTACGGCGTTTCTGTTACCGATGCTTGCATCAACTGGGAAAGCACCGAGACTCTGTTGCGTCAGATGCATCAAGAACTCGGCACCGTGCTGATGGCTCGCACTGGAGAGTAGTAAGTTATGGTGGCTGAACTGACCGCATTACGCGATCAAATTGATGAAGTAGATAAAGCCTTGCTGGATCTGCTGGCGAAACGTCTGCATTTGGTGGCGGAAGTCGGCGAGGTTAAAAGCCGCTACGGTTTACCGGTTTATGTTCCTGAGCGTGAGGCGGCAATGTTGGCCTCACGCCGTAAAGAAGCCGAAGGTCTTGGCGTTCCTCCTGATTTGATTGAAGACATCTTGCGCCGTGTGATGCGTGAGTCTTACACCAGTGAGAACGATAAAGGTTTTAAAACGCTACATCCTCAATTACGACCCGTTGTGATTATCGGTGGTAACGGGCAGATGGGGCGTTTATTCAACCGGATGCTGACACTGTCAGGCTATCAGGTGAAGGTGCTGGATCAAGAGGATTGGCCGCAAGCGGATAACTTACTGGCTGATGCCGGCATGGTCATTGTCAGCGTACCGATTCACGTCACCGAGCAGGTGATTGCTCGTTTGCCGAAATTACCAGACGACTGCATTCTGGTCGATTTGGCCTCGGTAAAAGATCGCCCATTACAAGCGATGTTGACGGCACACGCAGGCCCGGTTCTGGGGCTGCACCCAATGTTCGGTCCTGACGTAGGCAGCGTCGCCAAACAGGTGGTGGTTTATTGCGACGGTCGCCAACCAGAGGCTTATCAATGGTTGTTGGAGCAGTTGCAGGTGTGGGGCGCTCGTTTGCATTGCATCAGTGCGGTTGAACACGATCAAAACATGGCGTTCATCCAAGCGCTGCGTCACTTTGCGACTTTCGCCTACGGTTTGCACTTGGCAGAAGAAAATGTGCAGCTTGAGCAGTTGTTAGCGCTGTCCTCACCGATCTACCGGTTGGAACTGGCGATGGTCGGGCGGCTGTTTGCTCAAGATCCGCAGCTGTACGCCGATATTATTATGTCGTCGGAAGATAACATCGCGCTGATCAAACGTTATTACCAGCGCTTTGGCGAAGCCATAAAACTGCTAGAACAAGGGGATAAACAAGCCTTTATCCAGAGTTTCCAGAAAGTGGAACACTGGTTTGGCGATTATGCTCAGCGTTTCTTGGTGGAGAGCCGTTCACTGTTACGGCAAGCGAACGATAGCCGGCAATAATAAGATAGGGTTCGGTATGATACCGAACCCTTGCTTTTAGGCTGGATTAACGGGAACCACATTTTCACTTGGGTAACAGCCCAGCACCTTCAGCGAGCGAGTGATTGGCGCTAATGCTTTCAACGCTTTTTGCATCGCCTCCGAACGCAGGTTGGCCTGTACATCAATATAAAACATCTCTTCCCACGGATTTCCATTGATCGGTCTAGACTCCAGTTTGGTCATGATGATGCCGTTATCACGCAATACCAACAATGCTTCCACCAATGCACCAGACTGCTGACCTGTGGCCATAATTAGCGTGGTTTTCGCTGGCACTTGCTCTGAGACTTCAATGGCTTTACGCGCCAGAATGATAAAGCGAGTGATGTTCTGCTGTTGGTTCGCCAAATTGTGTTCCAACACTTGCAGCCCATATAGCGCGCCACCGGCTTCGCTACCCAGCGCAGCAACGCGTGGTGAGTTCAACTGAGCGACTTTCTCCATGGCTGCGGCGGTGCTTTCGCAGTATTCAATCTGCCAATGTGGGTAGCGATTGATGAACTGACTGCATTGCTGGAACGGTTGTGGATGACTGTAGACGGTTTCAATTTGGTTGAGATCAGTCTCCCCCGAAACTAATACGCAGTGATCGATAGGGAGAGTCAGCTCACCGACGATCGCTAGACTGGTGTGTTGCAGTAAATCATAAACGTCGTTGATCGAGCCGGAACTGGTGTTCTCGATCGGTAGAATTGCGTAATCCGCCTGACCGGTTTCCACTTGAGCAAAAATATCTTGGAATTTCTGACAACCGCACTCGATCAATTGATCAAAATGACGCGCTGCGTATTGGCGTGCGGCCAAGTGTGAATAAGAGCCTTTTGGCCCAAGGAAGGCAACGCGGGCAGAATGTTGACTGATTTGGTTGAGTTGGTGCTGCAACAGCGCCTGCTGCGTCAGTACCGAGTCTTCGATAATCAATTGGAATAGGCGGGTAATGTAGAAACCATCGAGGTCATAAGGCTTGGCTGCGCTAATGAGGGCGTTCAGCAGGTCGCGTTCACGTTCTTTATCGCGAATGGGACGGTGGGAGTGCAACTTGGTCTTGCCTACCTCTACCGCCAGCTCACGGCGCTCTGCTAGCAAGGCCAGCAGTTTCAGATCCAGTGCGCTAATGCGTTCGCGCAGCACGAGTAATGGGTTGTCAGTCATAATCAGCTCTTATTTAGAACCTATCCTAGTAGGCTATCTTACTTGCCATTTTGAACTTGGGCAGTACTCAAAATCCTCACGTACTGCGTGTACGCTCCGGTTTTTCCGTGCTGGCCGCGTTCAAACTGTCTGCGACGATAACGCCTACTGGAATAGGTTCTTGATTATCATAAAAAAGCCTCCTGTTTTCAGGAGGCTTTGCTGTTCGTCTTCGCATTCTTTATCACACGACGAAACGCCTCCCAATCAGGGGAAGGTAAAAAAGAATGCGAAGAAAAACGGGGTACGCTGCATTGATGGCTCTTTAATGGTGAAAAAACAGTTCTTAAAGTAACCGCTGGCTTTTCTTTCTGTCAATAAAAAACACTCACAAAAAACGCGCCCTCAGGCGCGTTTGATGCTGACAACCCTCTTGGGTTATTACTGTTCTGGTTCTATTGCCGGAACAAAATCTTTCACACAGCTAGAGGCGCGGCGTGCTTCACCTTTGTGTTGCACCTTATTGAGCTGTCGCTCCAGTTTGGCGATCAGGTCATTAACGGCAGTATACATATCTTCGTGTTTTGCGCTGGCAACCAGCGGGCCGTTAGGTGTGGTGATGGTGGCGTCAACCACGAAAGCTTTGGGTTCTTTGGATAAAACAATGTGCGGGTTAATCAACTGCGCCTGCCATTTATCCAGTTTGGTGAGACGGTCTTCGACGTGACTACGGATTGCGGGAGTGATGTCCATTTGTTTGCTGGTAATGTTCACTGTCATATAACTTACCTCTGTTGTCTTTCCGTCTTGGATGAATTCAGCATACCCCGCTTTGTGGTGAAATGTGTGATTTAAATCACGTATTTTTGTCACTTTTTGCAAAGTTAGTTCAATCTGTGATTCAACATCTGAATCGGTCATCTAGGGCTTGAGTCTTTGAGAATGATCGCGCATTATTGATGAGATCGATGGTGATGATATGAGTTTAACACCGTGTTTTTACTCGGGTATTTTTTACAAAATCTCACCATGAAAAACGGCAGCCAAGGCTGCCGTTTGATTTTTCTGCGCTGACACAAACCGTTATGCTGGGTTTGCGGCGATCACTTTGGCGACTTTGTCGGCCTGACCATTCAACTGCAGTTGTTTATACGCGTTTTCCATCATCGGCAACGCATCACGGGTCGCTTTGGTATCCGGGAATTCACGCATCATTTGATCGACACGATTAACTACCGCGACGTAAGCACCGCGTTTAGTGTAGTATTCCACCACTGAAAGTTCATACTTAGACAGACGATCTTTCAGGTATACCAAACGCTTTTGTGCGTCGGTGGTGTACTGGCTGTTCGGGAATTGCTGAATCAGCTGGTTGAAATCGCGAAAAGCAGCACGAGCGTGCTGAGGATCGCGGTCTGAACGATCAACCCCGAAGAAGCCCTGCAACGCACTGTCATCCAGCGCCATGTCAGTCAAACCACGCATGTACATCACATAATCGATGTTCGGGTGCGTTGGGTTTAGACGCATGAAGCGATCGATAGAGGCTTGCGCCAGTGGCAGATCGGCCGATTTATAGTAAGCATAAATCAGATCCAGCTGCACTTGCTGGGAGTAAGGCCCGAAAGGATAGCGGTTATCGAGCGCTTCGAGTTGCGTAATCGCGCCCTTAAAGTTACCGTCCTGCAGTTTTTGCTGGGCAGTCGCATAGATTTCCGAAGGCGGGCTGTCGGGAACCGTATCCTTGGAACTGGAGCAACCTGCCAGCACCAGGCTCAACGTGGCTGCTGCCACCAGATATTTCATACGCGTCATGACGTTTTGATTATCCTCAAGGGTGTTAATCCGGGAGACTGTCCGTTAAGCTCCCGGCCAAGATCCAGTTACAATAGCACATTATATAACGGCATCGCCGTGAAAACCCAACGTTAACGAAGAAGCTGCATATGGCACAACAAGTACAACTCACCGCAACGGTGGCCGAATCTCAACTCGGACAACGTTTAGATCAGGCTTTGGCCGAATTGTTCCCTGATTATTCCAGATCTCGCATAAAAGAATGGATTTTGGAAGATCGGGTACAGGTTAATGGCAAAATGGTAAACAAGCCAAAAGAGAAGGTGCTGGGAGGAGAAACGGTTGCCATTGATGCGCAAATTGAAGAAGACGCGCGTTGGGAACCGCAGGATATCGCATTAGATATCGTCTACGAAGATAGTGATATTTTGGTGATCAACAAACCTCGTGGCTTAGTAGTGCACCCAGGAGCCGGTAATCCAGATGGCACCGTGTTGAATGCATTGCTGCACTATTATCCTGAAATTGCTGATGTACCCCGCGCAGGTATCGTCCATCGTTTGGATAAAGATACGACGGGTTTGATGGTGGTGGCGAAAACCGTTCCTGCGCAAACTCGGCTGGTGGAAGCGCTACAAGAGCGTGAAATTACGCGTGAATATGAAGCAGTAGCGATCGGTACTATGACCGCAGGTGGTACAGTGGAACAACCTATTTCACGTCACTCGACCAAGCGCACTCATATGGCTGTACATCCGATGGGTAAACCTGCGGTGACGCATTATCGCATCATGGAGCATTTCCGTGCTCACACCCGTCTGCGTCTGCGCTTGGAAACAGGTCGTACCCACCAGATTCGTGTCCATATGGCTTATATCGATCACCCGTTGGTGGGTGATCAGCTATACGGCGGTCGTCCACGTTTACCTAAAGGGGCGTCGGAAGCCTTTATTAATGCGTTGCGCACTTTTGACCGTCAGGCATTACACGCCACCATGTTGCGCTTATACCACCCGATTAGCGGTATCCAAATGGAATGGCATGCACCAATCCCACAGGATATGGTCGATCTGATTAATGCGTTGAAAGCCGATACTGAAGAATTCAAAGACCAAATGGATTGGTAATGAGCGCATTCTTCTTGCCCGATTGGTTACTGCCTACAGGTGTCAAAGCCTGTAGCAGCACACGTAACGACGGTATCAGCTTGCCTCCGTATGACTCACTAAACCTCGGTGCACACGTCGGGGACGAGCTTTTGTCAGTCATGACCAACCGACAGCGGTTGGTGGAGTGTGCAGAATTACCGCAAATGCCCGTTTGGTTAGAACAGGTACACGGCACGCGCGTGTTGCGGCTCGATGGCAAAACACCACAGGATCTCCAAGCTGATGCGGTTTATAGCAATACCAAAGGGCAAGTTTGTGCGGTGATGACGGCGGATTGCTTGCCGGTGTTGTTCTGCTCCAAAGCTGGTGATGAAGTCGCTGCCGCTCATGCTGGTTGGCGTGGGTTGTGTCACGGGGTATTAGAGCAAACCGTCGCGGAGTTTGCTGCTCAACCGGCAAACATTAGTGTTTGGCTTGGTCCGGCAATCGGGCCACTCCAGTTTGAGGTTGGGGCGGAAGTACGGTCGGCGTTTATGGAAAATGACAGCTCTGCAGCTTTAGCCTTCACACCACACGACGATAAATTTCTGGCAGATATCACTCTTTTAGCTCGCCAACGGCTTCAACGCCTCGGAATTACAGAAATTTATGGCGGAAACCGTTGTACCGTTGGCGAAATGAGTCATTTTTTCTCCTATCGGCGTGATGGAGTCACCGGACGTATGGCAAGTTTGATCTGGCTGATATAACCTACGCCCCCAAGACGATCCATCGACGTGTAACGTTGTACTTATAATATAGTGGCGAGATAACCTTGAAAATTTGAGGGATGACCTCATTTAATCTCCAGTAGCAATTTTGTCCTATATTGGAGGTGTTATGCGTCTGGATCGTCTTACCAGTAAATTCCAGCTTGCCCTCGCCGATGCTCAGTCACTCGCACTTGGGCGCGACAATCAATTCATTGAACCGTTACATCTGATGAGCGCTTTGCTTAATCAGGATGGGGGCACGGTTCGTCCATTACTGACTTCTGCCGGGGTTGATGCCGGGCGCGTGCGCACCGAAATCGATCAGGCACTTTCTCGTCTGCCGCAAGTCGAAGGCACCGGTGGCGATGTGCAACCTTCTCATGAGTTGGTGCGCGTCCTGAACCTGTGCGACAAACTGGCGCAAAAGCGTGCAGACAAATTTATTTCTTCTGAACTATTCGTCTTGGCAGTGATGGAAGATCGCGGTGCGCTGACCGACCTGCTGAAAACGGCGGGAGCCACGGCGGATAAAATCGGTAAAGCCATTGAGCAAATGCGCGGCGGCGAAAGCGTCGATGATGCTGGCGCGGAAGATCAGCGTCAGGCATTGAAGAAATACACCATCGATCTCACCGAGCGTGCCGAACAGGGCAAACTTGACCCGGTAATTGGTCGTGATGAAGAAATTCGTCGCACTATCCAAGTATTGCAACGTCGTACCAAAAATAATCCAGTTCTGATTGGTGAACCCGGGGTGGGTAAAACCGCCATCGTGGAAGGTTTGGCGCAACGCATCATTAATGGTGAAGTGCCGGAAGGTTTGAAACACAAGCGTGTTTTGTCGCTCGATATGGGCGCGTTGATTGCCGGTGCTAAATATCGGGGCGAGTTTGAAGAACGTCTGAAAGGCGTGTTGAGTGACCTGTCCAAACAAGAAGGTAGCGTCATTCTGTTTATCGACGAATTGCACACCATGGTTGGCGCAGGTAAAGCTGATGGTGCAATGGATGCCGGTAACATGCTCAAGCCTGCGTTAGCTCGCGGTGAACTGCATTGCGTGGGGGCGACGACGCTGGATGAATATCGTCAGTATATAGAGAAGGATGCCGCGCTTGAGCGTCGCTTCCAGAAAGTCTACGTCGCTGAACCTAGCGTAGAAGATACCATCGCCATTCTGCGCGGCCTGAAAGAACGCTATGAGCTTCATCACCATGTACAAATTACCGATCCGGCGATAGTTGCCGCTGCAACTTTATCGCATCGCTATATCTCGGATCGTCAGTTACCGGATAAAGCTATCGATCTCATCGATGAAGCGGCTTCCAGCATCCGTATGCAGATGGACTCCAAACCAGAATCGTTGGATCGTCTGGAACGTCGGATCATTCAACTAAAACTGGAACAACAGGCGTTGAATAAAGAAGCCGACGATGCCAGTAAAAAACGTTTGGAGATGCTGAGTCAGGAACTGGAACAGAAAGAGCGCGAATACTCTGAGCTGGAAGAAGAGTGGAAGGCGGAGAAAGCTTCACTTTCCGGTACCCAGAATATTAAAGCCGAACTCGAACAGGCCAAGATCACGCTGGAGCAGGCGCGCCGTGTTGGCGATTTGGCGCGGATGTCTGAGCTGCAATACGGCAAAATTCCTGAGTTGGAGAAACAGCTTGCCGCTGCTACGCAAGCTGAAGGCAAAACCATGAAGCTGCTGCGTAACCGTGTGACCGACGCCGAGATTGCCGAAGTGTTGGCTCGCGCGACCGGTATCCCTGTTGCCAGAATGCTGGAAGGTGAGCGCGATAAGCTTCTACGTTTGGAACAAGAACTGCATTCAAGAGTGATTGGCCAGGATGAAGCGGTGAGCGCGGTATCCAACGCGATTCGTCGTAGCCGCGCTGGGTTATCTGACCCTAACCGACCAATCGGTTCGTTCTTGTTCTTGGGGCCAACTGGGGTCGGTAAAACTGAACTCTGTAAGGCGCTGGCTTCATTCTTGTTCGACAGTGATGATGCGATGGTGCGTATCGATATGTCCGAGTTTATGGAGAAACACTCCGTATCACGGCTGGTGGGGGCGCCTCCGGGTTATGTCGGCTATGAAGAAGGCGGCTATCTGACAGAAGCGGTACGTCGTAGACCTTATTCTGTCATCCTGCTGGATGAAGTGGAAAAGGCGCATCCGGATGTGTTCAACATTTTACTGCAGGTATTGGATGACGGACGTCTGACCGACGGTCAGGGGCGTACCGTTGATTTCCGTAATACCGTCGTCATCATGACTTCGAACTTGGGTTCTGATTTGATCCAAGAGCACTTTGGTCAGATGAACTACGCGCAGATGAAAGAATCGGTAATGGAAATGGTTGGGCATCACTTCCGCCCAGAGTTCATCAACCGCATTGATGAGGTTGTGGTGTTCCACCCACTCGGTCAGGCACACATTGCGGCGATTGCTAAAATCCAACTGGCGCGTCTGTATAAACGTCTGGAAGAGCGTGGTTATGAAGTCACCATCACTGAACCAGCGTTGGAGCTGTTGGGTAAAACTGGGTTCGATCCCGTTTACGGTGCGCGTCCGCTGAAGCGTGCTATCCAGCAAGAGATCGAAAACCCATTGGCGCAACAGATTTTGTCTGGAACCTTGTTGCCGGGTAAACCGGTCACTCTAGATGTAGAAAACGACCATATAGTGGCTAAACAGCCATAATTTTTGGTGATGATATGGAAGGGGAGCGCTGATTCGCTCCCTTTTCTTTTATCGGTTATGGGGTTTTTGTCACGTCAGTAGTCTGAAAAAAGCGCTTTATCGCCTATAAAATGTCCTAAAATGACTTTATTGAGTGTTTTTTGAACGCTTGAAAATTTTTTTGCAATTAGGGGTTGCGGCCTTCGGAGAACTCCCTATAATGCGCCTCCACTGACCGGGAACAACGGCTTCCAAGCCGCTCGGTAAGTCAGAGTTAAGCGAAACAAATGCTTGACTCTACGGGTGAAAAGCGTAGTATTCGCAGCCCGCGCCGATGACTTTGCTCGGCACTGCTCTTTAACAATTTATCAGACAATCTGTGTGGGCACTCACAAGATGATATCCAGATGCTTTCGAGCATCAACAAAATATCAAGTCTTGAAGAGTGACACATGAAGTAAAATTCATACAGTAACCTTTGAGCATCGCTTCACGAGTTGAAGCAAATCAAGCTTTTAATTGAAGAGTTTGATCATGGCTCAGATTGAACGCTGGCGGCAGGCCTAACACATGCAAGTCGAGCGGTAGCACAGAAGAGCTTGCTCTTCGGGTGACGAGCGGCGGACGGGTGAGTAATGTCTGGGAAACTGCCCGATGGAGGGGGATAACTACTGGAAACGGTAGCTAATACCGCATAACGTCTACGGACCAAAGTGGGGGACCTTAGGGCCTCACACCATCGGATGTGCCCAGATGGGATTAGCTAGTAGGTGGGGTAATGGCTCACCTAGGCGACGATCCCTAGCTGGTCTGAGAGGATGACCAGCCACACTGGAACTGAGACACGGTCCAGACTCCTACGGGAGGCAGCAGTGGGGAATATTGCACAATGGGCGCAAGCCTGATGCAGCCATGCCGCGTGTGTGAAGAAGGCCTTAGGGTTGTAAAGCACTTTCAGCGAGGAGGAAGGGTTGGATGTTAATAGCATTCAGCATTGACGTTACTCGCAGAAGAAGCACCGGCTAACTCCGTGCCAGCAGCCGCGGTAATACGGAGGGTGCAAGCGTTAATCGGAATTACTGGGCGTAAAGCGCACGCAGGCGGTTTGTTAAGTCAGATGTGAAATCCCCGCGCTTAACGTGGGAACTGCATTTGAAACTGGCAAGCTAGAGTCTTGTAGAGGGGGGTAGAATTCCAGGTGTAGCGGTGAAATGCGTAGAGATCTGGAGGAATACCGGTGGCGAAGGCGGCCCCCTGGACAAAGACTGACGCTCAGGTGCGAAAGCGTGGGGAGCAAACAGGATTAGATACCCTGGTAGTCCACGCTGTAAACGATGTCGATTTGGAGGTTGTGCCCTTGAGGCGTGGCTTCCGGAGCTAACGCGTTAAATCGACCGCCTGGGGAGTACGGCCGCAAGGTTAAAACTCAAATGAATTGACGGGGGCCCGCACAAGCGGTGGAGCATGTGGTTTAATTCGATGCAACGCGAAGAACCTTACCTACTCTTGACATCCACAGAAGGCTTTAGAGATAGAGCTGTGTCTTCGGAAACTGTGAGACAGGTGCTGCATGGCTGTCGTCAGCTCGTGTTGTGAAATGTTGGGTTAAGTCCCGCAACGAGCGCAACCCTTATCCTTTGTTGCCAGCGGTTCGGCCGGGAACTCAAAGGAGACTGCCAGTGATAAACTGGAGGAAGGTGGGGATGACGTCAAGTCATCATGGCCCTTACGAGTAGGGCTACACACGTGCTACAATGGCGTATACAAAGAGAAGCGAACTTGCGAGAGTAAGCGGACCTCATAAAGTACGTCGTAGTCCGGATTGGAGTCTGCAACTCGACTCCATGAAGTCGGAATCGCTAGTAATCGTAGATCAGAATGCTACGGTGAATACGTTCCCGGGCCTTGTACACACCGCCCGTCACACCATGGGAGTGGGTTGCAAAAGAAGTAGGTAGCTTAACCTTCGGGAGGGCGCTTACCACTTTGTGATTCATGACTGGGGTGAAGTCGTAACAAGGTAACCGTAGGGGAACCTGCGGTTGGATCACCTCCTTACCTAAAGATGTTTGACTGTGCAGTGTCCACACAGATTGTCTGATAGAAAAGTAACGAGCAAATGCGCACCTGTTGATGTACTGAGTCTGTGACTCATGCTGATACGAACCGATTAAGCAGTTTTGATTAATCGGATTTTCGTGTCCCCATCGTCTAGAGGCCTAGGACACTGCCCTTTCACGGCTGTAACAGGGGTTCGAATCCCCTTGGGGACGCCATTTCCGATAATGCGTGAAAGTCATTATCATTCAGTATCTCAAAACTGATTCTGTTGAAATACACAGGAGTCATGTTTGAGATATTTGCTCTTTAACAATCTGGAACAAGCTGAAAATTGAAACATGACGGCTGAAACTTATCCCTCCGTAGCAGTACTGGGGTAAGGACTAACCCGTCATAGAGTCTCTCAAATGTTTACAGCACGATGTGTTCTCTGTTTACAGAAGACACCTTCGGGTTGTGAGGTTAAGTGACTAAGCGTACACGGTGGATGCCTAGGCAGTCAGAGGCGATGAAGGGCGTGCTAATCTGCGATAAGCGTCGGTAAGGTGATATGAACCGCAATAACCGACGATACCCGAATGGGGAAACCCAGTGCAATACGTTGCACTATCATACGATGAATACATAGTCGTATGAGGCGAACCGGGGGAACTGAAACATCTAAGTACCCCGAGGAAAAGAAATCAACCGAGATTCCCCCAGTAGCGGCGAGCGAACGGGGAAGAGCCCAGAACCTGAATCAGTTTGTGTCTCAGTGGAAGCGTCTGGAAAGTCGCACAGTAAAGGGTGATAGTCCCGTACACGAAGAGGCATGAGTTGTGAGTTCGATGAGTAGGGCGGGACACGTGACATCCTGTCTGAATATGGGGGGACCATCCTCCAAGGCTAAATACTCCTGACTGACCGATAGTGAACCAGTACCGTGAGGGAAAGGCGAAAAGAACCCCGGCGAGGGGAGTGAAATAGAACCTGAAACCGTGTACGTACAAGCAGTGGGAGCCTTCTTTATGGGGGTGACTGCGTACCTTTTGTATAATGGGTCAGCGACTTATATTTTGTAGCAAGGTTAACCGAATAGGGGAGCCGTAGGGAAACCGAGTCTTAACTGGGCGTCTAGTTGCAAGGTATAGACCCGAAACCCGGTGATCTAGCCATGGGCAGGTTGAAGGTTGGGTAACACTAACTGGAGGACCGAACCGACTAATGTTGAAAAATTAGCGGATGACTTGTGGCTGGGGGTGAAAGGCCAATCAAACCGGGAGATAGCTGGTTCTCCCCGAAAGCTATTTAGGTAGCGCCTCGTGAACTCATCTTCGGGGGTAGAGCACTGTTTCGGCTAGGGGGCCATCCCGGCTTACCAAACCGATGCAAACTCCGAATACCGAAGAATGTTATCACGGGAGACACACGGCGGGTGCTAACGTCCGTCGTGAAGAGGGAAACAACCCAGACCGCCAGCTAAGGTCCCAAAGTCATGGTTAAGTGGGAAACGATGTGGGAAGGCATAGACAGCCAGGATGTTGGCTTAGAAGCAGCCATCATTTAAAGAAAGCGTAATAGCTCACTGGTCGAGTCGGCCTGCGCGGAAGATGTAACGGGGCTAAACCATGCACCGAAGCTGCGGCAGCGACGCTTAGGCGTTGTTGGGTAGGGGAGCGTTCTGTAAGCCGTAGAAGGTAGTCTGTGAGGGCTGCTGGAGGTATCAGAAGTGCGAATGCTGACATAAGTAACGATAATGCGGGTGAAAAACCCGCACGCCGGAAGACCAAGGGTTCCTGTCCAACGTTAATCGGGGCAGGGTGAGTCGACCCCTAAGGCGAGGCTGAAAAGCGTAGTCGATGGGAAACAGGTTAATATTCCTGTACTCGGTGTTACTGCGAAGGGGGGACGGAGAAGGCTAGGCTAGCCGGGCGACGGTTGTCCCGGTTTAAGCGTGTAGGGGGAGAGAATTGGTAAATCCGTTCTCTTATCGAACCCTGAGGCGTGATGACGAGTCACTACGGTGATGAAGTAGTTGATGCCAAGCTTCCAGGAAAAGCCTCTAAGCTCCAGGTAACATCAAATCGTACCCCAAACCGACACAGGTGGTCAGGTAGAGAATACTCAGGCGCTTGAGAGAACTCGGGTGAAGGAACTAGGCAAAATGGTGCCGTAACTTCGGGAGAAGGCACGCTGGCATTAGGTGAAGAGACTTGCTCTCGGAGCTGAAGCCAGTCGCAGATACCAGCTGGCTGCAACTGTTTAATAAAAACACAGCACTGTGCAAACACGAAAGTGGACGTATACGGTGTGACGCCTGCCCGGTGCTGGAAGGTTAATTGATGGGGTTAGCGGCAACGCGAAGCTCTTGATCGAAGCCCCAGTAAACGGCGGCCGTAACTATAACGGTCCTAAGGTAGCGAAATTCCTTGTCGGGTAAGTTCCGACCTGCACGAATGGCGTAATGATGGCCAGGCTGTCTCCACCCGAGACTCAGTGAAATTGAACTCGCTGTGAAGATGCAGTGTACCCGCGGCAAGACGGAAAGACCCCGTGAACCTTTACTATAGCTTGACACTGAACATTGAGCCTTGATGTGTAGGATAGGTGGGAGGCTTTGAAGCGTGGACGCCAGTCTGCGTGGAGCCAACCTTGAAATACCACCCTTTAATGTTTGATGTTCTAACTCTGGTCCATAATCTGGATTGAGGACAGTGTCTGGTGGGTAGTTTGACTGGGGCGGTCTCCTCCCAAAGAGTAACGGAGGAGCACGAAGGTTAGCTAATCACGGTCGGACATCGTGAGGTTAGTGCAAAGGCATAAGCTAGCTTGACTGCGAGAGTGACGGCTCGAGCAGGTACGAAAGTAGGTCTTAGTGATCCGGTGGTTCTGAATGGAAGGGCCATCGCTCAACGGATAAAAGGTACTCCGGGGATAACAGGCTGATACCGCCCAAGAGTTCATATCGACGGCGGTGTTTGGCACCTCGATGTCGGCTCATCACATCCTGGGGCTGAAGTAGGTCCCAAGGGTATGGCTGTTCGCCATTTAAAGTGGTACGCGAGCTGGGTTTAGAACGTCGTGAGACAGTTCGGTCCCTATCTGCCGTGGGCGTTGGAAGATTGAGAGGGGTTGCTCCTAGTACGAGAGGACCGGAGTGAACGCATCACTGGTGTTCGGGTTGTCATGCCAATGGCATTGCCCGGTAGCTAAATGCGGAAGAGATAAGCGCTGAAAGCATCTAAGCGCGAAACTTGCCTCGAGATGAGTCTTCCCTGTGACCTTGAGTCACCTAAAGGAACGTTTAAGACTAAGACGTTGATAGGCTGGGTGTGTAAGTGCAGCGATGCATTGAGCTAACCAGTACTAATGAACCGTGAGGCTTAACCTTACAACACCGAAGGTGTTTTGGTGAGATTGTATTTTAATTTTCAGCGAGTTTACAGATTGGATTGATTGGCTTTACGAAAGTGAAGCGGATTGATTGAAACAGAATTTGCCTGGCGGTAATAGCGCGGTGGTCCCACCTGACCCCATGCCGAACTCAGAAGTGAAACGCCGTAGCGCCGATGGTAGTGTGGGGTCTCCCCATGCGAGAGTAGGACACTGCCAGGCATCAAATAAACGTTATCAGGGTGACATCTGGTAATAGGCGAACGCGAGTTTGCCGGTATCTTGAGATACCACGTGAAAGAATCGGTGGAGCGGTAGTTCAGTTGGTTAGAATACCTGCCTGTCACGCAGGGGGTCGCGGGTTCGAGCCCCGTCCGTTCCGCCACTTAATTGATAAGCCCTGAGTCTCTGACTCAGGGCTTTTTCATATCTGAAAATAGTAAAATAAAAACCCGACACGATGTATTATCTTGTCGGGTTGTCTTTTTAAGCTATAAATAACTATTTAATGTTCTGGCGAGCTAATTCCATTTGAATGTCTTTATTCAAATTAGCGATCCAGCGATTATAGTTCGAATGGATTTTCCCATCTTTAGCATCCATGTTACTGCTGCCGACATAGTTAATCTGGTAACTATTCGCATTGTAAGTGACTCGAATGTTAGCTTGATGTCCGCGTAGTAGGATCTTACCGTCAATCACCCCATCAGAAACCTGATTCATGATCCAACCACGGTTTAACCCGGCATACAGTATCGCTTGGCGTATCTGGGCATCATTATGGGTGCCAATAACGCTTTGGTTTACGTTCATTACTGGAGCGGTACTGGCACAACCGGTCAGCAGAGCTACTGAGAACAGTCCGGTTAAAATGATCTTTAATGGTTTCATGTTCTATTCCATAAAATAAACATTAGCAGTGTGCGTGATGATGTGTGCATTTACACACTATATAACATACGCTCCTAGCGTGATTACGACAAATGTTGATGCATTTCAGACCGATAAATTCTTTTTTCTCATGATGTGAGCAATATGTATCGATAATAAACTTAAATGAAACGTATTCAGTAATTCTGATAGAAATAAGAATTTTGAGAATGTATTCTGCACCTAAATATAATAAATTTACGCAGGATTTTTCTTGATGGGTAATCACATTAACGGCGGGCAGCATGAATGTACTCAGTTGGTGGGCGATGGCTCCCGATCGTGGAACGCGCGAATCGTGGCTACAATGGGCTACAAACACTAATAGTATTGGCGAAGCCCCAACCGGATTGCCCGCTAGCCCTCATATCCCAATGATGTCATCACGCCGTATGAGTGCTGGAACGCGTTTGGCGGTCGAAAGTGCAATGACGTTGCTGGATGAGTATCAGGCTGATTTAGCCATATTCACCAGTCGCCATGGTGAATTGGAGCGCACTTATAAAATTCTCCAATATTTACAGCAACAACAAGCTCTGTCACCGACAGATTTTGCGATGTCAGTGCACAATACTGCTGCGGGTTGGTTGACGATAACCGCTAAAAATACGCTGCCGACGACTTCGTTAGCTGCCGGTGAAGATAGTTTTCAGCAAGGTATGCTCGAAGCCCAATGTGTTCTGGCGAGCGGAAATGCCAAGCGGGTGCTATTAGTTGATTTTGATGGTGTGGTTCCAGAAGTCTACCAACCCTTTAACCTTGCCAATCAACATCCTTATGCTGTTGCGTTATTACTTGAAGCCGGTGAAGACCTTCGTTTTCAACCCGAGCCCTTTTCGAATTCAACACAAAAAACGGAACCCCAGAGCTTGATGTTTTTACGTGCGTGGTTGAACCAGCAAGTCGAGTTTATCGTACCTGGAGTGCGTCAAAACTGGCGTTGGGTACGCTAATGGCTAATATCGCGACGAATGAACAAGGCACTGAGCGGGCCTCGCTTTTCAACCGTTGTTGGCGAGTGCTAACTACCGGTTTTTGTTTTTCGCTGTTTGGTCTCGGTGGATTGTTGTTATCCAGTGTCTGGTTCCACTTATTACGCTTTGTGATTCGTGATAGCCAGCGTCGGAACCAACTGACTCAAGATTCTATTCGTTATTGCTTCCGCTTCTTCCTAGCGACCACGCGTTTTCTTGGCGTGCTGGATTACCGTTTCGAAAACACTGAGTTACTCCAGCAAGATCGTGGTTGTTTGGTGATCGCCAATCATCCAAGTTTGTTGGATTATGTCCTGCTGGCATCACAAATGCCGCGTTGTGATTGCATTGTGAAAGAGGCTCTGATGAGTAACCTGTTTGTCAGCGGTGTGATTAAAGCGGCAGGCTATTTGGCAAATGCAGAGTCGGAGCAGTTGATCGAACTATGCCGGCAGCGGTTAGCCAGTGGGGGTACGATTTTAATCTTCCCGGAAGGAACGCGTACAACACCGGGGAAGCCATTATCACTGCAACGAGGAGCCGCAAATATCGCGTTGCGTGCCCAGTGTGATATTCGAATCGTCAAGATTCGGTGTGAACCGCCAATGCTGACGAAACAAGGCAAATGGTATAATATTCCACCGATAAAACCGCAATTCCTAATCACTGTGCAAGACAAAATCGACACTCGTGAGTTCTTTCATAAGGACGATGTCTCGCCCGCCCTCGCAGCAAGACGTTTAACCCAATACTTAACTGACGCCTTACAGTCAGATTCGATAAATAATGAGAAATAGTGGAATGGATTTATTAAGCTCGGAAATCAAGCAATTGATCATAGATACGCTCAATCTTGAAGGTATGACACCGGAAGAGATTGATACACAGACAGCGTTATTCGGTGATGGCCTTGGTCTGGATTCCATCGATGCATTGGAGTTGGGGTTGGCATTGAAAAACCGTTATGGTGTGGTGTTATCTGCAGAAAGCGACGATATGCGCCAACATTTCTATTCAGTAGAGACGCTGGCAAAGTTCGTTAATGCCCAGCGTAGCAAATAAGGGGTTCCTATGGATAAGCAAAAGATTTTTGAGGAGCTCAAAGAACTGTTGGTAAAATTATTTGAGCTGAAAGCGAATAAGATCACGCTTGAGTCTAAATTGTACGACGATCTAGAACTAGACAGTATCGATGCTGTAGATCTTATCGTGCAACTGCAGAAAAGTACGAATATTAAATTCAAACCGGAAGATTTTAAGCAGGTACGCACCGTGCAAGACGTGGTTGATACCATAGAAAAACTACTAAACAACAAGCACTGATGTGAAAGCCTCCTCTTGGCTGAACCGCTCGCTGCTGATATTACAGGTCGCGACCTGGTTGGTATTAGTACTGTATCCATTGGCGGTTTGGTTTGGACTGAACCGCTGGGGAACGACTGTACTGGCTCCGTTATTGGTCGTAGTGTTTACTCTGCGTCTATTTTTGTTGCGCGGTAAGCTCCGCCAGCAGATATGGTTGGGTAAGGCATTGGCGGTAGTGGGCATCTTGCTGGCGCTAGCCAGTTGGTGGCTGAAACAAACACATTGGCTGCTTTATTATCCAGTGTTGGTTAACGCGCTGTTGTTGATGCTGTTTGTATATTCCCTGTTTTTCCCACCGACGGTCATCGAGCGATTAGCTCGGATCGGTGAGCCAGATCTGCCCACAGAGGGTGTGGTTTATACACGGCGAGTGACTCAAGTTTGGTGTGGATTCTTTATCATCAACGGTGCAATTGCGTTGGTAACTTGCCTGTCTGGCGATATAGCGTTGTGGACGTTATATAACGGTGGCATCAGCTATGTGCTGATGGGGGCATTAATGGGTGTTGAATGGATAGTCAGGAAAAGGGTCAAACGCGGCTAGCTCTGCCGATGAGCCAATGGCTTAACACGGCACGGGCAGATAGCACCGCGATCGCTTGGCGTGGTGCGAAAAGTTTATGTCTTGGGCAATTCCGTCGTGATATCGCTAAGTTGTGTAATGCATTACAACAACGAACGGAAAAACGTTGGGCACTGTGTTTCGATGATAGCTATCGTTTTGCCGTGGCGCTGTTAGCGTCAATTTATAGCGGAAAACTACCCGTTATTTTTGGTCATCAACGCGAAGCGATTCTCAAACAGCAAATTGCGGATTTTGATGGCTTACTGACCGATCTTCACCTCAATCTCGATGTGCCGACTCTGGTTGTGAATGAGGGCAGCGAGCATGATTTATCGTTGCCCGCCTGGCCGTCCAATCCTCAATTTCTGCTCTACACTTCAGGCTCGACTGGACAACCGCAGCAGATCGTCAAATATGTCGATTGCATGGATCGCGAAACGGAATTGTTAGCGACGCATTGGTTGACGATGTTTGAAGGTTGCTGCGTTGCGGCTTCGGTTTCCCATCAGCATATGTACGGCCTGACTTTTCGACTATTTCTGCCGATGGCTTTTGGTTTGCCGTTTGATGCTGTATTTACCCAATATCACGAACAATTAATTGCCAAGAATCAGGGGCGCAAACTGATCTTTGTCAGCAGTCCCGCGTGGCTAAAGCGTCTGGATCGCCAACTTGCTCTATCTGAATGCGCGCAGGTGTTTTCTGCCGGTGGGCCGCTGTCATTCGAAGATGCGCAACTTGCCGAGCAGACGTTGGGTGTATTGCCATTAGAGATCTACGGCAGTACCGAAACGGGCACTATGGCTTGGCGAAAACAAATCACCTCCGCTGCCAATGATTGGCAGTTGTTCGATGAAATTGAATTCAACGTGAGAGAAAAGGGAATGGAAGTCACCTCGCCATTTATCCCGGCTCCTTTTGCGTTAAACGATAAGATCCAACTGGCGGAAAATGGTCGAAGTTTCCAATTGCTGGGACGTACTGATCGAGTGATTAAAATAGAAGAACAGCGGCTTTCTCTGACGGAGATCGAACAACGTCTACGGTCGTTGCCACAGCTTAACGATGCTGCGGTACTGAGCGTACAGCACAACCAGCGCACGATACTGGCCGCCGTCATTGTGCTTTCTTTCGAGGGCGAGCAGCAATTACAGCAGCAGTCCGTTGGAATATTTACTCGCGAATTGCGTCAGGCATTACGTCCGTGGTTGGAACCAATGGCGTTGCCGCGTAGTTGGCGTATCGTCAGTGAAATCCCGCTCAATCCTCAAGGCAAACGCGCCTATGCTGAACTGCAGGAGCTGTTTTTATGATGCAACCTGAAGTGCTGCAGCGTCAACGGATTGACGCGACCCATGCCAGCTTACAATTACGCCTATCTGCCAGCCTGTTCTGGTTTGAAGGGCATTTTCCAGAACACCCAATTCTACCTGGTGTCACTCAGGTGACTTGGGTGATGCAATTCGCCAACGAACTACTGGCGCTTGAAGGGCATTTTAAAGGCATGGAAGTGGTGAAATTCCAACGTCCGTTATTACCGGAAGAGATCGTGACTTTGAATTTGGAATGGCAGCCAGAACGTCAAAAATTGGTGTTTAGCTATCAGGTCGGGGAAACTACCGCCAGCAGTGGAAAGATCGCCTTATGTTGTTAACCGCCCAGTTTGCGCCTTGCATCCTGATCCCGTGCTACAACCACGGTCAGATGATGGCAGGTGTGTTAGAACAACTGGCTGTTTACGATTTGCCATGTTTAATCGTGGATGATGGTAGTGAAACGGCTACGGCTGATGAGTTAGCTCGTTTGGCGACAGAGTTTCCGTGGGTCACATTGCACCGATTGGCACAAAACCAAGGCAAAGGTGGCGCGGTATTGGCGGGGTTGCAGTTAGCACAGCAACATGGCTATAGCCATGCATTACAGGTGGATGCCGATGGCCAACATCAATTGAGCGATATCCCGGCCATGCTCACTGAGGCACGTAATTATCCCAACACATTGATTTCTGGGCAGCCGATTTACGACCAGTCGGTGCCGAAATCTCGGCTGTACGGACGTTACGTCACTCACGTTTGGGTATGGATCGAAACACTGTCGTTCTCACTGAAAGATAGCATGTGCGGTTTCCGGGTTTATCCGCTGGCTGAAACCTTGGCGTTGGCGGCGCGTTACTCCCTTGGCAAGCGTATGGATTTTGACACCGAAGTGATGGTGCGACTGTATTGGCAAGGCGTGCCGAGCCGTTTCTTACCGACACGAGTCACCTATCCGACAGACGGCGTTTCCCATTTCGATACCTTACGGGACAATCTACGCATTTCGTGGATGCACACCCGTCTGTTTTTGGGCATGTTACCGCGTATTCCTCGTTTATTACGCCAGCGCCGAAAACAGGCTCAAACCCAGCACTGGTCAGCGACGCAAGAACGTCGTGGCGGCTTGTGGGGCATTCGCATGATGTTGAAGGTTTACCGGCTATTTGGTCGTCGAGCATTTCAATTATTGTTGTACCCGGTGATTGGTTATTTCTGGCTGACCGGGCGAACTCAGCGCGAAGCCTCGCGTGATTATCTGCAACGTTTGCAACAGGTTGCCGTTAGTCAGAATCGTAGTTTGCCGCCATCGCTGAACAGCTTCCGCCATTTCATGCGTTTCGGTGATGCCATGCTTGATAAGTTAGCAAGTTGGCAGGGGAGGTTGCAGGATATTGAATTGGTGGATCACCAACGTTGCCAGCAACAGATCGATAGCGGTAAAGGCACTCTGATTTTGGCTTCGCACCTTGGCGATATCGAATCCTGCCGTGCCTTGGGGGAATTGTCTTCTGGCGTAAAAGTGAATGCTTTGGTGTTTACTGAGCATGCTGAACGATTCAACCAAGTGATGAAAGAGATCAACCCTCGCGCCAACGTCAATCTAATCCAGGTGACATCGCTGGGGCCAGAAACCGCCATGCGCTTGATGGATAAATTGAATGCAGGGGAATGGGTGGCGATCGTTGGCGATCGAACGTCTGCCGGGCAACATCAACGCGGTGAGCAGCCCCGCGTCGTATGGCAGGATTTTCTCGGTAAGCCTGCGCCTTTCCCGCAAGGACCTTTTGTTTTGGCGTCAGCGTTGCGTTGCCCCGTATTTTTGATGTTTGGTCTGAAGCAGCAAGGACAGCTTAAAGTTTACTTCGAACCCTTTGCTGATCCGCTGTTATTACCACGTGGTGAGCGACAACAAGCGCTGCAACAGGCGGTTGAACAGTATGCTGCCAGATTGGAGCACTATTGCTTACAAGCACCGCTCGACTGGTTTAATTTTTTCGATTTTTGGCAACTGGCGGGCAGTTCGTCAGTGAAACAAGGGCCTGAAACATGACGCTTAAAGATGATCCGCGCTTTTCAGTGCAAATTGAGATCACTATTCCTTTCCATGATGCTGACGCGATGGGAGTGGTTTGGCATGGCAACTACTTTCGGTATTTTGAAGTCGCGCGTGAGGCGCTGCTGAAGCAGTTCAATTACGGTTATCGCCAAATGCGAGCTTCGGGTTATGTTTGGCCGATTGTCGATACCCGAGTGAAATACAGTGCGCCGTTGCTGTTTGAGCAACGTATTCATGTTCGCGCACAATTGGAAGAGTTTGAAAACCGCCTGCGGATTGGCTATCAGATTTTCGATGTGGAAAGCGGTAAACGCACCACTACTGGCTACACCATTCAGGTAGCGGTAGATGAAAAAACGCAGGAAATGTGTTTTGCCTCACCGCAGATACTGTTGGATAACATAGGGGATCTGTCATGAAACGTTGGTTAATGATTGCACTGACTTTTTTCAGCCTGAGTGCGCAAGCCGTGACTTTGCAGGAACTGCAGCAGCGCTTTAGCCAACAGCCAGTATTACGCGCCGAGTTTGAACAGCAGCGAACCATCAGTGGTATGGGGAAACCATTGCTCTCCAGCGGTGAGTTGCTCATTTCACAGAAAAAAGGACTCTGGTGGGCGCAGCAAAAACCTTTCCCATTGACCTTATTACTGGACGACAAACGCATGGTGCAAACCATGGCAGGGCAAGCACCGCAGGTGATCACGGCGGATAATAACCCGCAGATGTTCCAGTTCAACCATTTGCTGACTGCCTTGTTCCATGCCGACAGCCAAGCATTGGAGCAAAATTTCACCTTGCAGTTCAGCAGCCTGGGGAATAATCAGTGGCGACTGGTGCTGATACCGAAAACCACACCACTGGATAAACTGTTCAAACGCATCACGCTTAATGGAGCCGAATATCTGGAAACCATTGATATGGATGATATGCAGAACGACACCACCCATATTCGTTTCTTTAACCAGCGAATTACCCCCAAAACGCTAACCGCCGAGGAGCAACAGCGTTTTGCGTCCTGAACTTCACCGTCGCCTGGCCTTCGGTTGGTTGGCTATTTGTCTAGTCTTGCTGGCGGCGCTGTGCTGGCTATTGCCGCGTAGCCAGGTCAATAGCAGCGTGCTGGCGTTATTGCCAAAACAGCAGTTAGTCGGCGTACCGGATGAACTGGCTGATGGTTTCAGCCAACGGTTAGACAGGCAACTCATGTGGCTGGTGAGCCCTCCGTCGGGAGCTGGTGATGCCGCTGTTAACTGGTACTGGCAACAGTTGCAAAAAATGCCAGCCTTACATCAGGTTGGTGGGCCGATGGATGCGCAGCGCCAGCAACAATGGGGGCGCTTCTTCTATCAACATCGCAACGTGATGTTGGACGATGCCACCCGCCAGCGTTTGAACAGTGGTGCTGATGCGCAAAGCCAATGGGTTCTCGGTCAACTTTATTCTGCCTTTGCCGGTGTTAGTGGTAAGGAGATCACTCATGATCCTCTGCTGTTGACGCGTGGTTCACAACTGGCGCAGCAGCAAAATAGCGGCTCGTTGAGCCTGAAAAATGGCTGGCTAGTCGCTCAGGATCAGCAAGGCCGCAGTTGGTACTTACTGCATGCCGAGTTGAGCGCTTCCTCTTACGATATCAGTAGTGCGCGGAAAACTGTGGGGGAGCTCAATGCGTTACAACAACAGCTCCAACAACGCTGGCCGGGAGCTGAAGTACTGAATCGTGGCACCTTGTATTACAGCAACTACGCTAGTCAGCAAGCAGAACGTGATATTTCTACCATCGGTTTGGCTTCGGTAGCGGGTGTGTTTCTGCTGGTGCTAGCCATGTTTCGCTCGCCGTTGCCGTTACTGTTGTGTGGGCTATCCGTCGCGATTGGGGCGTTGGCTGGTACCGTCGCGACTTTGCTGGTATTTGGCGAAATCCACTTAATGACGCTGTTACTGAGCATCAGCATCGTCGGTATTTCTGCGGACTACACGCTGTATTTCCTCAGCGAACGCATGGTGCATGGGCAGCAATCGACACCACTTGCCAGCCTGCATAAGTTGCTGCCTGCACTGTCGATGGCGTTATTGACCACGGTTGTTGCTTATCTGGCGTTGTTGATTGCGCCATTCCCCGGCTTGCAACAATTGGCGGTATTTGCCGCCGCCGGATTGAGCGCCGCCTGTGTCACGGTTATTTGTTGGTATCCACGTTTGTCGAGCCGTTTACCCTTGCGTCCTGCGCCGGGGCTGACGTTAATTCTGCGCTGGTTACATGCCTGGCGAAATAACAAATTGCTGCGCTACGGTTTACCGAGCGCGATCTTGGTCATGGTTATCGCAGGTTTTAGTCAACTGAAAGTGGATGACGACATCGGTCAATTGCAGGCACTGCCGGGTGAGTTCCAGCAGCAAGAGCAACAAATTGCGGCATTGACCGGGCAACATAACGATCAAAAATGGCTGGTGGTTTATGGAACCAACACCGAACAAATGTTGCAACGGTTAGAGCTGTTGCAACCTAAATTGCAGCAGGCCAAGCAGAAAGGCATTCTGGCGGATTACCGCCTATTGTCATTACCTTCTCATCAGCGTCAACAGGCGGATATCGCATTGTTACAACGGGTTGCGCCGCAGGTGATTGCGCAGTTACAGCAGGCTGGTGTCACGGTAAAAATGCCCGATTTGCAGGCCGATTGGGTAACGCCGCAACAGTGGTTAGGCAGTGTGGTCAGTGAAGGTTGGCGTTTGCTGTGGCTGACGTTACCTGATGGACGCAGTGCGGCACTGGTGCCCGTCAGCGGTGTCACCGACAGTGCCGCGATGCAGCAATTGGCACTGCAAATACCGAACACGGGTTGGATCGATCGTAAAACCGAGTTCAGCGACCTGTTCGGACAATATCGCGTTTATCTATCGTACTTGCTGATGTTGTCGGTCGCTGCCATTGCGGTGATTTATCTATGGCGTTTTGGTTGGCAACAGGGCTTACGTTGCATGGTGCCGACATTATTATCATTAGGTAGCGGCATTGCGGTACTAGCGTTGAGTGGGCACTCACTGAATTTGTTCTCATTGCTGGCATTGGTTTTGGTGTTGGGTATCGGCATCAACTACACGTTGTTCTTTACCAACCCACGTGGCACGCCAACCACCTCGATGTTTGCCATTTTTATGGCGGTATTCACCACCCAATTGACCTTTGGCATGCTGGTATTGAGCCATACTCAGGCGATTAGCAGTTTTGGCATTGTATTAAGCAGCGGTATTGCCGTGGCCTTTTTATTGGCACCGTTGACGTTAGCAAAAAGAAAAAGAGGAAAGGGATGCGTACCTTCTCAATAATGATAATGACGTTAGCACTGGTATTAACCGGTTGTGCCAGTCAGCAGGATGCCAATTTACCGCAGGCTTGGTTGAAAGCGGGGACTAAGGTGAATCTGCCTGCTCCAACGCTCAAACAACCGATTGGCCAGCAACAGCAATTGCTGACGGTGACGGTTAAAGGGCAACAGCATTCGATGATGACGTTGCTGAATGCGGATGGGCAGAGCCTGACGCTGGTGGGCATGTCGCCGTTGGGAATTCGTTTATTCACTTTGACGTATGATAGTCAGGGTATCCATACACAACAATTGATTAAAGTGGGTGAGTTACCGCCTGCCAGTCAGGTATTAGCCGACATTATGTTGAGCTACTGGCCGGTCGCCGACTGGCAACCGTTGCTGCCAAAAGGTTGGCGACTGGACGATCAAGCTTATGTGCGTCGCTTGTATGACGACAACGGCAAAGTCATCACCGAATTTCGCTATCAACAAGTCGGTTCACAACGCGAATTAGTCTCTATTGACCAATCGGATTTCCATTACCACATCCGCATTCAGAATCTGGGGAATGAATGATGATTTATTTCTCCGCCGTCGGGATGGTGAATGCATTGGGCAATTCGCAAACGCAGATCGCCGAAAACTTGGTGCGCGGTGTGGCCCCCGGTATGCAACCACAAACGCAGTGGCTGATTGATGGTGCGTCGTCATGGTTTGGCAATGTCACCGCCGAGTTACCGGAAATTCCTGCCGGATTGCAAACACATAACAGCCGTAACAATCGTTTATTGTTGGCGGCATTAGCTCAGATTGAGCAACCTGTGCGTGAGGCTATTACGCAATATGGTGCCGCGCGCGTCGCGGTGATTTTGGGTACCAGTACCTCTGGTATTCATGAAGGTGAACAGGCGTTGGTTCATTATCAAAATGGACAATGGCCCGCAGGCTATCATTATCATCAGCAGGAACTGGGCGATCCAAGCCAATTTCTCAGTGCTTGGTTGGGGACGACAGGGCCTGCTTATACTCTATCCACCGCCTGTTCTTCCAGCGCTCGCGCCATTATTAGTGGTAAGCGCCTGATTGAGGCGGGGATGGTGGATGCGGCGATCGTCGGTGGTGCTGATAGCCTGTGTCAGATGCCTATCAACGGTTTCAATAGCTTGGAGTCGTTATCCACCACGCGTTGTACACCGTTTGCTACCGGTCGCAGCGGGATTAATATCGGCGAGGGCGCAGCCTTGATGTTACTGACTCGTGAACCTGCGGCAGTGGCGTTGCTCGGTGTTGGTGAGTCATCTGACGCTTGGCATATGTCGGCACCCCATCCTGAAGGTCAAGGCGCGGAGCGCTCTATCATGATGGCGATGCAACAAGCTGGATTACAGACCCGTGACATTGGTTATATCAACTTGCACGGCACTGCCACACGGCTTAACGATCAGGCTGAAGCGCAAGTGGTCAGCCGTTTATTTGGCGAGACAACGCCGTGCAGTTCCACCAAACATTTGACCGGACATACTCTGGGCGCGGCGGGTGCGGTGGAAGCGGCGCTAAGCTGGTTAATATTGACCGAATCATTACCGCTGCCTGCACAAGATTTCAGCATTGCACCGCGTGATCCTGAACTGGCGGCCATCAATCTGGTGGAAGGCAAGCCATCACTAACGAAACGGGTCATCCTCTCCAATTCATTTGCCTTTGGCGGCAATAATGCCAGTGTACTATTGGGGGCAGTTTAGTGAGTACTTACCAAGCGGCGGAATATTATTTGCCACATGCTGCCCCGATGGTGTTACTGGATCGAGTGCTGAGTGTCGGTGAAAAGAGCGCACAATGCGCCGTGACCGTCAGCCGCAATAGCGTACTCGCACCATTTTTGGATCAACAAGGACATTTACCGTCTTGGTTCGGCATCGAACTGATGGCGCAAACCATCGGCGTGTGGAGTGGCTGGCATGGTGGTCAGGCCGGGTTGTCGCCACAATTAGGTATGCTGTTAGGTGGCCGGGGAATTGGCTGTGAAATGGCCGTATTCCCAGCCGGCAGTGAGCTGGTGATCACCGTGAAACAGTTGCTGGCCGATGACAAACTAGCCAGTTTTGAATGTGAAATCACCATGAATAACGTGCGTGTCGCACGCGGTAGACTGAATACTTATCAACCTGATAAACAAGAAATAATTCAATTAACAACTCTGGGAGGCGGCGCATGATGCGTTCCGTTTTAGTCACAGGTGCCAGCAAAGGGATCGGGCAAGCGATAGCTTGTCGGTTGGCGGCTGATGGCTTTTTGGTCGTGATTCACTACCACAGCGATAAGGCAGGGGCGCAGCAGACGTTACAGCAGGTTGTTGCTGCTGGTGGACAGGGGCGCTTGATTCAGTTTGATATCAGCAATCGCACACAGTGCCGCGAACAGTTGGAGCAGGATATTGGCAATCATGGTGCTTATTACGGCGTAGTGAATAATGCTGGTATCACCCGTGATGGCGCTTTCCCTGCGTTGACCGAAGGCGACTGGGATGGCGTGATCCACACTAACCTCGACAGTTTCTATAACGTATTACATCCTTGCGTGATGCCAATGATCGGTTTACGAAAAGGTGGCCGCATCATCGCTTTGTCCTCGGTTTCTGGCGTGATGGGCAACCGTGGGCAGGTCAATTACAGCGCGGCGAAGGCCGGTGTGATCGGGGCTTGTAAGGCATTGGCGATCGAATTGGCCAAACGTAAAATTACCGTTAACTGCATTGCTCCGGGGCTTATCGACACCGGTATGATCGAGATGGAACCCGCGGCGCTGGATGAAGCGATGCGCGTTATCCCATTGAAACGCATGGGGTCGGCAGAGGAAGTCGCTGGGTTGGCGAGCTACTTGATGTCGGACATTGCTGGTTACGTGACTCGCCAGGTTATCTCCATCAATGGAGGTATGGTATGACGCAGCGGGTGGTGATTACCGGCATGGCGGGCGTGACCGCATTCGGCAATAACTGGGCGGATATTTCTGCGCGGTTGAAGCAGGGTAAAAACGCCGTGCGCTATATGACGGCATGGGAGCAGTATCGTGGGCTGAATACTCACCTAGGTGCGCCGATCGGGGATTTTGTGTTACCGGAGCATTATACGCGTAAGCGCATCCGCTCAATGGGGCGAGTGTCGTTGTTAGCAACGCGAGCCACTGAACTGGCGCTAGAGCAGGCAGGGTTGCTGGAAGATGAGGTGCTGACCAACGGCGGTACTGGCATCGCTTACGGTTCTTCCACTGGCAGTACCAAGCCGGTGAGTGAATTTGCCAGCATGTTGACGGAAAAGCACACTAACAACATCACTGGCACCACCTATGTGCAGATGATGTCGCATACCACTGCGGTGAATGCCGGGCTGTTCTTCGGCTTGCGCGGTCGAGTGATCCCAACCTCCAGCGCCTGTACTTCTGGCAGTCAGGCGATTGGTTATGCTTATGAAAGCATCCGTCACGGTTATCAAACCGTCATGGTGGCTGGTGGTGCGGAAGAGCTTTGTCCATCCGAAGCCGCCGTGTTCGATACTCTATTCGCCACCAGTCAGCAAAACGATCATCCTGAGCTGTCGCCACGTCCGTTCGATCGTCTGCGTGACGGTTTAGTCATTGGCGAAGGTGCGGGGACGTTGATCCTCGAATCGTTAGAGCACGCGCAGGCACGTGGCGCCACTATTTACGGCGAGATCGTGGGTTTTGCGACTAACTGTGACGCTGCGCATATCACCCAACCGCAGCGGGAAACCATGCAAATCTGTATGCAACAGGCGTTGAATGCTTCTGGATTGTCAGCCAGCAATATGGGTTATATCAGCGCGCACGGCACCGCAACCGATCGTGGTGATATAGCCGAAAGTCAGGCAACTGCAGCGATTTTCGGCAATAAAACGCCGATCTCCTCAATGAAAAGCTATTTGGGGCATACGTTGGGAGCCTGTGGTGCGTTAGAAGCCTGGATGGCGCTGGAGATGATGCGTGATGGCAGTTTTGCGCCAACCATCAACTTAAGTGAGCCGGACAGTGCTTGTGGTGATCTGGACTACATCATGGGTGAGCACCGCGCCATTGATACCGAATTTGTGCAGTCGAACAACTTCGCTTTCGGTGGTATCAACACCTCGCTGATTTTGCGACGCTGGGCGTAATCGTTATCTGCCGGAGTTTAGGCTCCGGTTAGTCGCTCACTCAGAAAATCGATAAAGCTACGCAGGCGGTTGCTGACCGCACTATCGCTGTAGTACACCGCATTAACTGGCATTGCCACCGGCAGTGTTTCCTTCACCAAGATCGGCACTAAATCTCCGCGTTGAATATCTGCGTCAATCATAAAGTCTGACAAACAGGCAATACCATTACCGTGTAGACAAAGATGGCGCTGAGTTTCACCGCTGTTGGTGGTGATGCCCGGTGTGATCTCTAGTTGCCGCCCATCTGCGCAGGTCAGCGGCCAACGGTTGAGGCTAGGTAAATCGTTGAAACCAATACAGCAATGCAGTGATAAATCCTCGACTGTTTGTGGTGTTCCGTATTGCGCTAAATAAGCCGGGGAGGCCAGTACGCGACGGTAACTGGTTATCAATTTGCGAGCTTTCAGACTGGAGTCGGTCAATTCTCCAATGCGGATTGCAATATCGACCTTGCGCTCAATCAGGTTGATAAAGGTTTCGGATGAGACCAGTGATAACGACATTTCTGGATAGAGCGTGCAGAACTCGGCGACCAACGGTGTCAGCATATGTAACACCACTGGTGTGGCGGCATCGACTCGCAATAACCCTTGAGGTTTCTGACGACTCTCCATTAAGGCATTTTCAGCCGCAGCCATATCGCTGAGGACTTTCTGTACCTGCCGAAAGTAATTTTCCCCTTCCTGCGTCAGGCTGATCTGACGCGTTGTGCGATTAAGCAAGGTGACGCCAAGTTTGCCTTCCAACTTTTTTACCGTGCGGCTGACGACTGAATTGGCTTGTTCTAAACGTTCCGCAGCCCGGCTGAAGCTGCCGCTTTCCACCACGGTAACGAAAGTAATGAGTTCATCCGAGTTCGCCTTCATTGTTGCTCCATGGGTAAAATTAATTTGAGATTTTGAGCATTTTTATCATTTAAGCATAAGCAGATAATCGCCGTCATCAAGTTGAATGCTTTCTGGAGCAAAATTAAAATGCCACTTGCATTATTAGCCTTAACCATCAGTGCCTTTGCTATAGGCACAACAGAATTCGTGATCGTCGGGCTGATCCCGACTATCGCGGAACAATTGAATGTCACCGTGCCTTCTGCGGGTTTGCTCGTAACCATCTATGCCATCGGTGTTGCTATCGGTGCTCCGGTATTGACCGCTCTGACGGGGCGCATACCGCGTAAAGCGTTGCTGGTAGGGCTGATGGTGTTATTCACCATTGGTAATTTATTAGCGTGGTTATCGCCGGGTTATGAGTCACTGGTGTTCGCCCGTTTGCTGACCGGTTTGGCACACGGCGTGTTCTTCTCTATTGGTTCAACCATTGCGACTAGCTTAGTGCCGAAAGAAAAAGCCGCCTCGGCAATTGCCATTATGTTTGGTGGCTTGACCGTCGCATTGGTGACTGGTGTTCCGTTGGGGACTTTCATCGGGCAACACTTTGGCTGGCGGGAAACCTTCTTGGCAGTTTCATTGATTGGTGTGGTGGCGATCGTCGCCAGTCTGATTTTGGTGCCGAAAAATATTACTCATCAGGCGAGCGCGAGTATTCGCGAGCAATTGAAGGTATTGACTCAACCGCGTTTGCTACTGATTTATGCCATTACGGCGTTGGGATATGGCGGCGTGTTTACCACCTTTACCTTCTTGGCTCCGATGATGCAGGATCTGGCGGGTTTTTCTGCCTCAACGGTAAGCTGGATACTATTGGCTTATGGTGTTGCGGTAGCGATTGGCAATATCTGGGGCGGAAAACTGGCCGATCGTCATGGTGCAGTACGTGCGCTGACGTTTATCTTTGCAGCATTGGCGGCTCTGTTGTTTGTATTCCAGTTCACTGCGAGTCATAGCATTGCAGCGTTACTGACGGTAGTGGTAATGGGCGTGTTCGCCTTTGGTAACGTGCCGGGGTTGCAGGTATACGTCGTTCAGAAGGCTGAACAATACACACCGAATGCGGTTGATGTGGCCTCAGGGTTGAATATCGCCGCCTTTAACATCGGGATCGCTTTAGGTTCGGTGATCGGTGGGCAAACCGTAACTTCATTAGGGTTGGCGCAAACTCCGTGGATCGGCGCGGTGATCGTCGTGCTGGCGTTACTGCTGGTGGGGTTGAGTGGGCGTCTCGATAAACGGAATCGACTACAAACGGTCTAATGTCCTCTCGATAACGTTATTAGCCCGCGCTTTTTGCGGGCTTTTTCGCATTTCTCACCAAGCTTTACTTAGCTATACAGTCTACGGATTGAATTCCACGCTTCGCCACCCTATAACAGAAAAACTATGCCGCAGAAAAGCCAAACTGGTAGATAACGCTGGGCGTATACTGAATTCATTATTGGTGGGAATGATCCTGCCATATTCATCCAATGGGAAATAGCGTGCCAAAAAGAACTTACGCAATGAGGTATGTTGCAGGCCAACCCGCTGAGCGGATTTTCCCTGGCGCACTCGATCAGCCATTACCACTGGGGGCGGCCTTGCCGACGACTGGTGCATTGCGGGTTATGGTGTGGAATATCTTTAAACAGCAACGAGCTGACTGGCTTTCGGTGCTGAAAGACTATGGCAAAGATGCACAATTGGTATTGCTGCAAGAAGCGCAAACGACGCCAGAGTTGGTTAAGTTTGCCACTTCAAACTATTTAGCCGCCGATCAGGTACCGGCTTTTGTGTTGCCGCAGCACCCTTCGGGGGTGATGACATTGTCCGCGGCACATCCGGTATATTGCTGTCCGTTGCGTGAACGTGAACCGTTGTTACGCTTGGCTAAGTCAGCGTTGATTACCGTGTATCCGTTATTTAATGGCCAGTTACTGATGGTGGTGAACATCCATGCAGTGAATTTTAGCTTGGGTGTTGATGTATATAGCAAGCAATTGGGACCGATTGGCGAGCAGATCGCCAGTCATAATGGGCCGGTGATTATGGCGGGGGATTTTAACGCCTGGAGTCGTAAACGTATTAATGCGCTGTATGATTTTGCCCGCGATATGGCGTTACGTGAGGTGAGTTTTACCGATGATCACCGACGCCGGGCTTTTGGCCGACCTTTGGATTTTGTCTTCTATCGTGATTTGGGGGTTGCGGAGGCTTCGGTACTAGTGACGCAGGCTTCCGATCACAACCCGTTGCTGGTGGAGTTTCATCCTGAGAGTGATAAACCACTCTGGTAACTTTTTGATTTTTAGCCAATAAAAAAAGCACCGTGAAGGTGCTTTTTTTGTACTGAAAGTTTAGGTGTCTGGCGACGTTTTATTGTCGACAAACAAGGTCAACTTCAGACCTGGTTGTAGGCTGTTAGCCTTACCGAGTGCGGAGTTCCAACGCTTCACGTCGTTGATATCAACGCCATGACGACGTGCGATACTGGCAAGAGAATCACCTTTACGAACTTGATAGGTGATACTGCTGTTGCTGCCGGTATTGCTGGCCACTTGCAGAGTTTGCCCAACTTTCAAGGTGCGTTTGGCACTTAAGTTGTTCCAACTCTGTAAATCTCTGGACTTCACATTCAGCCGTTTGGCTATACCCGATATCGTGTCGCCAGAGCGCACTTTATAGGTACTTTTATTCGCACTACGACCAGAAGACTGGCTGCTGTTCTTCACCAACTGAGAAGCTTGGGGTTGAACTGCGGCAATCTGACCATCGGCCAGTGAGTCTTTCAGTTGTTCGGCATTACCTTTAGGAACCATGATGTAATGAGGTCCGTTCGGTGCTGTAACGCCTTTTTTATAACCTGGGTTATAAGCCTTAATCTTGGTCAGTGACAGACCAGACATCTCGGCCGCCTGGGTTAACTGGATTTGTTGTCCGACATCAATACGGGCAAGGGCACGATCTTCATCCGACTTAGGTAGACGGACACCGTACTTCTTGCTGTTCTTGATAATCTCACCCAGCGCCAACATTTTCGGTACATAAACTGACGTTTCACGTGGAAGCGACAGTGCCCAGAAATTGGTCGGCTTACCTTGGCGTTTATTTGCCTTGATTGCCTGCATCACTCGGCCTTCACCACTGTTATAGGCAGCAACGGTCAATAACCAATCGCCATCAAACATGCGGTTCAAGCGCTGCAAGATGTTCAGCGCAGCAGTCGTCGAGGCCACAACATCACGGCGCCCGTCATACCACTGATTATTCTTCAAACCATAATTTCGACCCGTTTGCGGCACTATCTGCCATAGCCCTGCGGCGTTGGCACTTGACGTGGCGTGGGGGTCAAAAGCGCTCTCCACTATGGGTAGCAGTACTAGTTCCATCGGCATATTACGTTTTTTAATCTGCCCGACTATCCAGTACATGTACGGCTCTGCCCGTAATGTTACATCGTGGAGATAGCTCTTACTTTTTAAATATTTATTTCTTTGTTCACGGATCCGGGAATTTTCCGGAACCTTCATCTTCAGCTCGTCGCTAATGAAGTTCCACAGGTCTTGTTGCGCGGCAGCACTATTATTATCTAGCCACCGTGCCGAGCTCGCTCGACCATTCGCTGTGTACTCTCCTGCTTCACCTTCTTGACCTGCCGAAGACAAACTCTGTGCATGCTGCTCTGGTGCTGGTGCGTCCTGCTTGGACGACTGGCAACCCACTAGCAAGACTGAGGCGAGTAATATCGCTTTAGCCTTCATGTGTGTGTCAATATAGTTGCTTAAAAGACGAGCAACTATACTTTGCTTCGCTAAATAACACAACTAAAAGCTTTAAAAGGTGTCCTTACGACGGCGTAATTCGGAAAAAACCGAATGAAGCTGTTTTGGTGACGAGTTAAATCCTAATTCTTTTTGTAAATCAGTGTCATGGCAGCGTAAAAATAGGTTTATTTTACGCTCTAATTGCAGCGTTGTAGGCAAGGTTGAGTGGTTTTTTGCCCGTAATTCATCCGCTTGTTGCTGATATGTTTCAATGTCTCGATCTTGCGGCAAAATAGCTCGCGCAAACTTAAGATTTGAAAGAGTATATTCATGGGCGCAACAAATCAGCGTATTATCGGGAAGTTGTGCGAGCCGTTGAAATGAATCGTACATTTGCTCCGCTGTCCCCTCAAATAACCTGCCGCAACCTGCTGAAAATAACGTATCGCCACAGAACAAATAAGGTTCACTGTAGAATGCCACATGCCCGAGAGTATGCCCCGGTACGGCGATAGTGACATATTTTCTGTCACGAATTTTGATTATGTCACCATCATGAACCTGATGATTAGCGCCTTTATTGGCCGTTTCTTCGGGGCCGTAAACCGTTAAACCGGGATATTTCGCCACCAATTCTGCTACGCCACCGACGTGATCGTGATGATGGTGAGTCAATAAGATAGCGTCAGGTGTGAGCTGCAAACGCTGTAACTGATCCAGTACCGGCTGCGCTTCGCCGGGATCGACAATGATGCAGTGGCCCTGCTGGTCATCCAACAACCAAATGTAGTTATCCTGGAAAGCGGGAATGCTGATAAGATTCACGTGATACCTCTCATTGGCAACGGCTTGAAAGAAGATAATAAATCATGAAACCAGCCCATACTCTACAAAAGCTCACCAATCCACAATCGTGGGGAGAATTGCCGTGGGGGGAATACTATCGTGAAGCGCTGGAACAGCAGTTACAACCTTGGTGGCCAAAGTTGTTTGGTTTCCACCTGCTGAAAATGGGGAGTTTGAGTACCTGTTTGGCGACGGATAAATGCGCTATCTCTCATCAGGTCAATGTTGGCTTGAGCGGAGATAACTTGCAGGTGATTGCCGATCCTTACCAATTACCCTTCACTGCTAAATCGGTCGATGCATGTTTACTGGCACATACGCTCCCTTATGCCGAAGACCCACACCGTATGCTGCGTGAGGTCGACCGGGTATTGATCGACGATGGCTGGTTGATTATCAGTGGTTTTAACCCATTCAGTTTGTTGGGTTTGGGGAAGTTGATCCCAGGTTTACGCCGTCGCCAACCTTATAACAGCCGGATGTTTACCCAGATGCGTCAGTTGGATTGGTTGAGCCTGTTGAATTATGAGGTGATGCATCAGGCGCGTTTTCATGTGTTGCCGTGGCACCGTCAAGGTGGCAAGTTTCTTAGCACACATTTGCCCGCATTGGGTTGTATGAGTGTGATCGTCGCGCGAAAACGAACCTTACCATTGACGCCAACCGCATTAAGATTTGGTACGCGTCAACCCGCCCTTGGCCGCGCAGTCGGCGCGACCAAAAGCTACCGTAAAACCCCTTAACTTTCTGGCTGATAGCCGACGTCGTCCTGTGTTGGATTACCGGCGGCATCACGCGCCAATACGTCACAGCGTTCGTTTTCTGGGTGCCCGGCGTGACCTTTTACCCATTCCCAACGAACGGTATGACGTTGAATAGCTTGATCCAGTCGTTGCCATAAATCGACATTTTTGACCGGCTTTTTATCGGCCGTTTTCCAGCCGCGTTTTTTCCAGTTGTGTATCCAGGTGGTGATGCCTTGGCGCACATATTGGCTGTCGGTACTGAGTACCACTTCGCAAGGACTTGATAGTGCTTCAAGTGCCACAATCGCTGCCATCATCTCCATGCGGTTGTTGGTGGTTAAGCGATAGCCTTCACTGAAGGTTTTTTCGTGTTGCTTATAACGCAGGATCGCGCCATAACCGCCGGGGCCGGGATTACCCAAACAAGAACCGTCGGTGAAAATTTCTACCTGTTTAAGCATCTCTGGTAGACTCTTCCTGTTAATTTTATAAAAGCCAAGTCTGACATAAACCAGCGTGATGAGCACTACACTATGATCTCAACCCCGATCCCAACTCCGACCAGACAGATCGTTCTCGATACCGAAACCACCGGTATGAACAAGTTAGGCGTGCATTACGAAGGTCACCGCATCATTGAAATTGGTGCGGTAGAGGTGATCAACCGTCGCCTGACTGGCCGCCATTACCATGTTTACGTCAAGCCGGATCGATTGGTTGATCCTGAAGCTTATGGCGTACACGGCATCAGCGACGAATTTTTGGCGGATAAACCGACCTTCGACCAAGTCGCTGATGAATTCCTTGAGTTTATTCGCGGTGGTGAACTCGTCATTCATAACGCGGCGTTCGACATCGGCTTTATGGATCACGAATTCCGTATGTTGCGGAGGGATATTCCGAAGACGGATACCTTCTGTACCATCACCGATAGCTTGTTGATGGCGCGTCGCCTGTTCCCAGGTAAACGTAACAACCTTGATGCGTTGTGTAACCGTTATGAGATAGATAACAGCAAGCGAACGCTGCACGGCGCTTTGCTCGATGCCGAGATTTTGGCAGAAGTCTATCTGGCAATGACCGGTGGTCAGACGGCGATGGCATTCCAGATGGAAGGGGATACTCAGCAAGCGAATTCCTCACAAGAAATTCAGCGCATCGTGCGCCCGGCAACGGCGATGAAAGTGGTGTACGCCAACGAAGCCGAAATTACCGCCCATGAGACGCGTCTGGATTTAGTGGCAAAGAAGGGCGGTAGCTGCCTGTGGCGTGGGGAATAATCCGAACACAACCTAAAAAAATGGCTGATTAATCACTTGGTTGAATAGTTAGTTGAAAAACTGTGCAAACGATTCTGTTCCTGATAAAAAGCCGTTGACGGAATCAAACTGCATCCGTATTATGCGCCTCGTTCCCCGCAAGAGGGAATGGCGCGGAGCGGTAGTTCAGTTGGTTAGAATACCTGCCTGTCACGCAGGGGGTCGCGGGTTCGAGCCCCGTCCGTTCCGCCACTATTCAGAAGCCCTGAGTTAGCAATAACTCAGGGCTTCGTCGTTTTATTTTTAGTGTACTGGGCTGTGTTGATATCAATTCAATAAGGTGCTCATCCCGTAAAATATCCGCTTTGAGAGCCCATTCCCCCGCGTTAAAAGTTCAGATACTCCCCCACCAACTTACATCAATCAGTCAATAAAAGCGCATTTCTGACAACGGTGTAAATTGTTGTCCGTAACTCTCGCCTTATACATGGCTAAATGTTAAAAACGGATTTTGTTACAATATCTTTTAATGTATCGCAGGGAAGTCTCATGTTAAAAAAACTCGTCGCGCTCACCTTCGCGGGTGCACTTACCGCTGTCGCTCAGGCGAATACGCCTAGCACCGATCCACTAATGCAAGTCGATTACAGTAAATTCCGCTTGAGCTTTAGTGAGATGTATCTCATCGCTAACCCCAATCTGTTGGGGCATCGCACTTTCTACGACAAACCTTCTACGGGGCCGGATGCGGCTTGGTTTGATGCGGTTAAGCAGGGGAATCTGGCGCTGGTGAAGCGGATGGTTGAAGGTGGCCAGAACCTTGAGGCTAAAGACAACGCATCGATGGGACAAACGGCGTTGGGTTGGGCAGCCTTTATTGGTTATGAAGATATCGTGCATTATTTGGTCGACAAAGGGGCAGATATCCGTGCTACCGACAAAGCGGATGTCTACAACGCGCTGAAATCGGCAGTGATGGGCGGTAACGTGAAGGTGATTAGCTATCTCTATGAGCTGTTGAAAAAAGAGACTGACTGGAACGCGCTCGAGTCTGATGGCGAGACGCTGTTCATCGTGGGTGCGGTAGATGGTCGCTATGACTTTGTGAAGTATGCACTACAGTTCAAACCAAATTTGAACGTGGTTGTGAAAAATGAGCAAACTGGCGATGAGTCCAGTGCGCTGAGTGTCGCTTGTGAAAAGGGTTTCTATGATGTGGCGCAGTTGCTGATACAGCAGGGTGCCATTAATAATAAAACCGGAAAATCGAGCTGCCAGAAATAAATAAGGCAAGGGGCAAAGTTCATCACTCTGCCCCTATTTTAACTTAGAACAATACCGAGTAATTCAAACCAAACGTACGACCACGGCCTTTATAACTGTACAGTTCTGGTGAACCATAAGTTGGGCTATACAGGATGGGCGCGCGTTGACCCCAAACGGTGGTGTAGTCTGTATCCAGCAAGTTTTCGATGCTGAAACTGACTTTACCCACTGGCAGGCTATAGCTGCTGAGGAAATCGATGGTGTTATAACCGTCAATCTTACGGCCTTGCGAATCTGACACATCGAAGGTCTGCTGAGTTTGCAGGCGCAGGTTCCAGTCGTTCGGAGCCCAACCGACGTAAGCAGTGGCTTTTGATGGGCTAGCGGTATCGATCGTCAGCTTCTGCCATTTACCATCGGATTGAGTTTCTGACTTGATCAGGTTAAAGCTAGCACCAGTGCTCCACTCGTTGTCATCGAAGAAGTAATCGGCTGCGCCTTCTACCCCGTAGATTCGGCGTTTATCCGATTCTAGGTTGATGGTCATGTCGGTCTTGTTGATAGTGATGGTTTTGTCAGATAGCGAATAGTAAGCCGCCACCTGCGTGCGCAGGTTATCACCAGTATAACGCCAGCCGAGCTCATAGGCGTTAACCTTGATGCCTTCCAGCTTGGAGTCATTAACGTTCACACTGTTCTGCAACTGGTAATGGCCGTTCACTAACTTATAAGTGCCTGCACCGTAGTACTTCGCCAGATCCGGGATCTCGAAACCTTGCGAGAAGTTAAACCACGCCTGTTGACGTTCAGTCAGGTGCGCCAGCAAACCGGCGTTGAATAGGACGTTGTTATAGTCGGTTTTACCGCCCGGAACCGCATCAGCAGAGTTTGCCAAGCCATTTGCGATCCCTTGTTGCTGCGCATAACCAACGAAATCTTCTACCTTGTTCTCGGTGTATTGATAGCGCACACCACCGCTCAGGGTGAAGGTTTGGTTGATGTCATAGGCTGTTTGCAGGAACGGTGCAAAGTTGGTGGTGGTGTAACCTGGATAACGACCAACGTTGTAGGCGTTTTCCAGTGTCATACCGCCAGATTGTTGCGCTTTAGCCAGATTGAAGAACTGCTGGTTGGCGTTGAAGCTCTCATGCTCGGCATCGATACCGTAAGTCAGCGTCAGCGCTTCAATGGGTTTGCTGTTCAGCGTCAGTTTGCCACCATAAAAATCGGTTTTCTGCTGTGAAGCACCAATGCTGGTGACTTGGCCTTTGCTCAAGGTAGGGAATGGATAGAAGGTCAGAGATTCATCGCGATAATAAATCTGCGCCACCAAATCCTGCCCCCAGAAATCGGTGTTGGAGTATTGCAGATTGATCAGATGACGTTCGGTGCCGGGGATACGATCAGAATCCAGACTGCCGCTATTCGATGCCTGCCCTGCGCCAGTGACGGCGGAGAAATTCTCACCCAAATACAGGCCGTGTTTGCCATCTGATTCACTGTTGTAATATTGCGTAGTCAGTTGCAACTGCTGATGATCGTCGATGTTGATGGTACCTGTACCCATCACGTCGATACGATCAGAATATTGTAGACCGGTTTGCGTGTTGTCTATCAATACTTCGTTACCCTTGCCGTCGTACCAGCCACCGTAGCGCTGATAGGATACAGACAGGCGACCAGACGCGTGTTCAGTACCGCCACTTATCGCAGCAGCCACGTTTTCGTCGTGATCGTTATGACTGTTGAAACCCGTTTTGCCACCCAATTGCAACTCAACCTGTTTCTCTTCTTGGCCTTTCTTGGTGACGACGTTGATCAAACCGCCGGTACTGCCGCCGCCGTACAGCGAGGTTGCACCGGAGATCACTTCAATACGATCGATGTTGAAAGGATCGATAGAATCCAACTGGCGACTGTCGCTGCGCGAGGAGTTCTGGCGCACGCCATCGATCATCACCATCATTGAACGTCCACGCAGGTTCATGCCGTAGTTGGTACGGCCTTGGCTGCTTACGTCCATGCCTGGGATCAGTTGCGCCAAGATCTCTTTGATCTCTTTACCACCTTGAACTTGCTGTTCTATCTCCTGGCTTTCAATCACCCAAGTCGTTTGGGCCATTTCCGCCACCGTGCGGTGAGCACGGCTAGCGGAAACCACCATTTGATCTTCTGTTTTTTGTTCTTCTGCCCAAGCGGCTGCTGGCGCGAGCATTGCCAGCAGGCAAGGATTTAATATCCAGAGGTTCTTGTTGCTTTTCATCATTTTCCCAATTGGTGTGTTCCCCGTCATACTTGAAGCTGCCTCTGCGTTGGCTACATTCACTCACCCGAATCACTTACTTCAGTAAGTGATTCGGGACTCCTTCACTTGCCGCCTTGATGCAACTCCAATTATTTAGGGGATATGTCAAAACTCAGTGTCATTCACCATGGCGCGTTCAGCGCGGGTAGTGGTACCCGTTGGTTGGCTGCGCCATTGGATCACAGCCGGAGTGGACGTTAAATCGAACTGATCGCGTCCTAATGTCCGGTTGAGAATGCGTGCCGAACGCCAAGCCATTAGGCTCAGTTGGGGTTCGGCGATGCCGTGACTGTGCATACCGGCGTTCACGGCAAACAGGTTGTTTTCCTGTGGGCCATTCCATGCCAGCGTAAAGTCAGGCGTGATGCGATATTGCCCATCGGCGGTGGTTTGCAGACGGTTTGCTAACGGTTCGAGGAACGCAGGGCTGTCCTGTTGATAGCCAGTAGCGAAGATCACCACGTCGCAATCGAAGGTTTCTTTGCCCTGATCGAGATGATGGTGAGTGACCAACTGATAACCATTGCCTGAGGTGTGTAATCCGGCCACAGAGCGGCTCGGTAGCAAACGCGCCCAGGGTTTTTCACGCAGCACTTCAAACTGGTGATACATCGCGCGGTAAATTGTTAGCAGTGATTCGGTGGTGATGCCGTCGGAGGTCATCTTCTGTTCCGCCAACATGCGCTGCTTGGCGTTGTCGTTCAGGGTGTAGAAGCTATCAACGTATTCCGGTGTGAAATATTCATTGGCGAACGCGGCTTCATCCAATGCGTTGTAATTGTTGCGACGCGAAACCCAGTTCAGTTGCTGCGGTTGACCCCATTCACCCCGGAAAATATTGAGGAACAGATCGGCACCGCTCTGGCCGCCGCCGACCACGGTGACGCGTTTACCGGCTAAATCCGGGTTACGCAGCGCCATCTCGCTGGCGTGGAAGCAACGATCGTTCTGCTCGGTCACGCATTCTGGCAGCATCGGTTTTTTACCGATCCCCAAGCAGATATTGCGCGCTCGGTAAACACCACGCTGGCTAGTGACGATGAACTGGCGTTGTTGATCGTCAAACTCGACGCTGCGGATGTCGTGGCTGAATTCCAACGACTCCATGCCATTTGCTGCCCAATCGAGGTAATCGGCGAACTCTTCACGTGACACCGTGCGTTGCTCGGTCGTCAGGAAGCGGTAGAATTTTTTACGCTGCACCAAATAGTTCAGGAAACTGTAGCTGTTGGTTGGTGCCACTGCGCTAACCAGATCTTTCAGGAAGCTGGTCTGCATATGGCAGTCCGGCACCATCATGCCGGGATGCCATGAGAGGTGTGGTTTGCGTTCGAAGAACTTGCCGTTAAAGTCCGTAACCTCGCTGCCTAATGCAGCGATACTGAGGTTAAATGGACCGATACCGATGCCGATAAAATCGAGTGGTTGACTCATTGAGCAGACTCCTGCGAGACCAAATAAAGAGGGTTATCCAGATCCATCAAATAGTTCGGCAACATACGGCTGCCGCCATCGTGTTCTGAATAGGTGAGCTTCACTGGGTTGAGTACCACTCGAATAATTTGTGGCTTAAACAGAGAGAACAGATCAAAGCGATCGGCCAACTGCGGGTGTTGCGCCATATAACGTTGCAACACCTGCGCCAGTCGTTGGTAGAATTGGTTTTCGCTCACACCGCAACTTGCCATCAGGGGTGAAATGAAGCGCAATACGGTCACAAAGTGGCCGGTTTGCAGATCGTGAATCAGATAATCGGCGGACAAGCGCACGGTGACGTCTTTCACCACTTTTGGCAGCGAAGCCGCCTGTGGGAAATCTTGATCCACCAGACGCATATCGCCTTGGAAGTCTTTTAACAGGATTCGTTGCGGCACATGGTTTTTCATCACCAGCGTGATGTTTTGACCGTGGGCGATTAACGCGACGCCATAGCAACACATCAGGTGATACATCGGGATCACTACCGCTTGGAACATTTGTTCCAGCCAGGCTTCGGCGCTCAAACCGGAGCGAGCGATATAGGCAGCAATCAGCGGTTCACCTTGGTTGTCGGTTTCCATCAACGTCGCCATCAAGACAGCTTGTTCGCCTTCTTTCAGGTAACAAGACGGATTCTCGCGCCAAATCACACCGAGCATTTCTTGATAGCGGTATGGGGCTTGCGGCAAAGCAGCATAGGTTGAATGCGCCATGTAACCTGCAGCGGGTTCACCGAGGATCTGCGCGCCGCTGGCCTGCAATGTAGCGTCTTGGCTAAACACCTGTTGTAACCAACGCGAAGCCGCTGGCCCGGCGCTGATGTATTTACCCGGAATACCGCGATAGCACGAGGTGTTGTAGATAGTCAGCGGTAATTTGATATCGAATGCTGAACTGCGGCTGATATTGGTCAGGGTACGCAACGACTGCTGTGCCAGATAGTGATCGCCAAACTCACCTAGTTCAACCAACTCACCGCTCGCTAGCTGTGGCAGAAAGTGCAGGGCGATTTTTTGCTGCCATTGCCACGGATGCAACGGTACCGGCAGCCAGTCGTCATTGAGCTTCAGCTCACGCCAGCGGTGGGCAAAGCGTTGGCGTTCAGCCGCATCCATGGCGCTGTCGAGCAGGTTATCCAGCGGATACTCTTCATCAGCGCACCAGACGAAGCTGCCGCGTTTAGCCGCCACCCAATGCAAACGGAATTGGCCTTGATACTCCGGCGCATATTGTTGCAATGCAGTGAGCCCCCAACCACGGCGGCCTTTGTTGAAAATAAACTTCGGGTGCCCGGCCAGCAGACATTGCAGGGCATCGGCATCCTGAGCGATCAAATCGCCCGCGCTCATACCGTGACGCGCCGCCAACAGTTGCATATCACCACGCAGCGTGGCGTACAGATCTTCCAGATGTTCGGCAGTCTGCGCGTCGTCCATCTCCAGCACCTGAGCCAATTGACGTAATGTTTGATCTGCTGCTAACGGTTGATCGCATTGCAGCGAAGCGGGATCGATATGTAACCAGCCCCAAATACCGCGTTTGGCGTGGAAACGATAATGGGCATTCGCCAGTTGGATGCTCCATTGCTCGCCTTGTGGTTCAGCGCGCAATGTGCGTTCGTATTCCAATTCGGCGAGGATCTTGGCGATCATCTGGCGGTTAACGCGCTGCCAATGAGCATAATCGTGGGCGATCATAGTGCGGCCTCCCGGAAGAACTCGGCGCGTTGGTTGATGATCAAGCGCGAACGTTTATGCGAGAAATCGAACTCTTTGAGGGTCTGATAACCGGCGGTTGGCAGATGGCGGAACAAACGCTGATTATCGGCACGTGGTTCAGCGACCACGCGTGTGGTACGCGGTTCGTCCAGATACAGATAGTGGGTCAGGCCGCGCAGCCAACTACGGATGTACTGCGCACCGCGCCAGTTTTCTTCGCCGACCAACATATGTAGGCCACGATCGAACGGCTGCCAACGGTAGTGGCGACCAATACGATCTTCTGGAGCCCAATACACTTCGAAGTAACCAAACGGTTGATCGTCAAAGCAACCCAGCAGTGGATAGCAGTAGCTGGAATCCAACTGACGTTGCAGATAGGCGGCTTGGATTTCCAGCGGGCCGCTCATTTCCCAGAAGGCGTCAACGCGTGGTGAATTCATCCAACGGGTGAATTGCTCGGCGTCGCGAGCCACTTCCGGCAAACGGAAACTCAGCGTGCGTTTAATTTGTGGATCGAAACGACGATAAACCTCGCCGTTTGGTCGTACTGGACGCTGTGGGAACCACAGTTCCCGCTCTGCATCGTATTGCATCTGGCCGGAAGCGGTAGGGCGCTCACCGACCAGCCATAACGGCAACTGATAGAAGGTTTCGCGCGCCAGATAATCACTGCTCGCCAAGGAAAACAGTGCTTGAGCCTGTGGCTCTTCGCGCCATTCGGCGTAAGGCAGGGCGATACCACTGATTTGTGGTGCGGCTCCCAGTAATTGATCCAACGCCGCGACCAACCAACCTGCCGGAAGTGTGCTCGGATGGTGCAACACCGCGCTACCGTCCAAACCTAGGCTCAGCGGCAGGTTTTTCTCCAATACCTCACAGCGAAAGCCGCCTAAGGCGTGCATCAATTTTGCTTGCGGCATCATTGAGCAGCTCCTACGCGCAGTGGGTTGACGAAATCAAAGTAGATCACCGCTGGATCGACAATGGTGTTTTCGTTGTGATCGTGCAGGTAGCAGAAGAAGTTGCCTTTGCAGTTCCAGTGAGTGCTGTCGAGCACGTAGTCCAGGCACCGGGTATTTTTCGCGGTGGCGTGCAGGCGGCTGAGTGCATCGCGCACACGAACCATCAGGTTTTCTTCGCTATCGAAGCCCACGGCGGCCAGTGCAGCGGTCACTGCCAGCGTTGAGTTGACCAGCAGGTAATAAGGGAAGTAACGCAACAGTTGCTGTTCATTGAAACGGTTTTCAGCGTCGGCCTCACCAATTTGTTCCAACCATGCGGTGGCGCTTTGGGTGAAACCACTGCCTTGGCAATCGCGGTATAACATGCCGATCGGCAGATCCTGCTGCATTTCCACTAAAATGTTTTGCTGATGCGCCAGCAGTACCAAACCGTAATCGGCTTCGGTACTGAACAGCGGCAACAACACATGGTTGCAGTAGGCATCTAACCAGCAGTGAGCGGCTTGAGTTTCTGGCAGGTTGAGGCGAGTGGCTAAACGGCGTACTGCCGCCGCTAACAGGCTGTCGCCACCATCGGGAGCGGCCTGAGTCAGCGTGACCAGTACGTTAGTCTGAGTATTAGGTTGTTCAAATAGCAGGTTATCGCGCAGCGCCATCAGGCTTTCTTCCTGAATGGTGCCGTCCAATGAACGCAGGCCAGCCCAACCGTCCTCTTGCATTACGCGCATAGTGGGATAGCGTGCCTGAAGTTCCTGCCAGCGATCGGTTTGTGCCAAACGAGCCAGACGAATACCTCGTTTTACTTCTTTCACCGACAGCGTGCGTACCGAGTTGGTCAAGCGCACGCTGAGTGAGAATTTGATCATGTCGCGGCTGGTGGCGCAGTACAGCGAACGTGAAGAGCTGGTTGGCAACCAGCGTTCACCAGCTTCGCCCAGATCGCGCAGCAACCCTTGTTGCTCCAGCTCACGGCACCAATCTTGCGTCAGTAGATGATCGGCTTGCCACGGATGCATCGGCAGCAGCCAGACGTCATCACAAAAATGCGCCAGCAACTGTGGCGCATTCTCGGCGGTGAAACGTTGCAGTCGTTGCTGCAACGTCAGCTTTAGGCTATCGCCGCAGAGATAACCTTTATCTACCGCAAACCAACGCAGTGGGAAGCTGGCGGCAAAGTCAGGCAGATAACGGTGAGCTTGTTGTTCATTAAAAGGTTGATGGGATTTTGGCGCGGGGTGGAAGGCGTGGCCGACCAATAACCCTTGTTCCGCTTGAGCAAAATTCAGTGGTTTATCACGCAAAGATGGCCAGTCTAAACGGATGCCAATCGCCTGTTGCGTATTGTCATGACTTTCCAGTGCTCGTTGCAGGAAGCGCGCAACGACATCATCGGACAGATTGCCTCTCACCGCTGGCTTTTCCAGTAACAGCCTCATCAGTTGTTCCACTGTTAGCGCTTCACCCACGCCATCGTCCTGCTGATGCAGATAAGCCGGGAAAAGATATTGATGGTGCTGAGTCGGGGAGATATGGCGTAACGCGATGCGGATGGCCTGAGTCGATGAAAGGGGAATATGTAACTGCGGGTGCTGGTTGTCAGCTGCCGGAATAACTTGCCAATCCCGAGTTTCACGCATTAATGCGTTGAGAAAACACTGTGCAGCCACATCGGTTGCCGCTGTTGCAAACTGGATGGTCATGATCTCTGATTCACTTCGAAACAATTGAGAATGATTCTTATATCAATAACCGTTACTATTATCAATAATCTTATGATACAATTTTTTCATTAGATACACATAACCATATAATTTATTAACATAAAACCTACTTTTAATGAGCCAATCCCCTCAAGCTGAAATCATCACAAACAGTAATGCTTCTTCTTCCAGCTGGCCTCTGGCATTCTGTGCTGGGCTATTAGGTATTGGGCAAAATGGTTTACTGGTGGCATTACCGGTGTTAGTCAGCATGACCCATTTATCCCTTTCCGTATGGGCTGGTTTGTTGACGCTGGGATCGATGTTGTTTCTGGTCGGCTCGCCTTACTGGGGGCGTCAATCAGAACTGCGCGGTTGTAAATATGTGGTGCTGATGGCGCTGAGCGGTTATCTGCTCAGTTTTGTCCTGCTGGCGCTGGCTGTATGGGGGCTGGCGGCAGGTTGGCTGCCGGATAGCATCGGATTGGCTGGCTTAGTGGTGGCGCGCGTGATTTATGGCCTAACGGTATCCGGTATGGTGCCTGCCAGCCAGACTTGGGCGTTGCAACGGGCGGGGTATGAGCAACGGATGTCGGCGCTGGCGACCATCAGTTCTGGCCTGAGTTGCGGTCGCCTGTTGGGGCCATTATGTGCCGCGCTAGCATTGTCGCTACACCCGATGGCACCGCTGTGGTTGATGGCGATCGCGCCGTTGATCGCGTTGTTGGTGATTTGTCGTCAGCATAATGATCCCCCTTCACTGACTTCGGCGCAGCAACAAAACAGCCTGCAACTGAATATGTTGCCGTACTTATTGTGTGCTCTGTTACTGGCCGCGGCAGTGAGTTTGATGCAATTAGGGTTGGCTCCGCATTTGGCGCAATTATCCCAACTTTCAACCACTAGCCTTAGCCATCATGTCGCGGCGTTGTTGAGTGTGGCAGCGGGTTGTACGTTGCTCGCTCAGTTTTTGGTGGTGCGACCGCAGCGGTTTAATCCGTCGCAATTATTGCTGTTAGCGGCGACGTTGATGGTGATCGGTTTGGCACTGATGTGTCTCCAATCGTTGGTACTGCTGTATATCGGCTGTGGTTTAGCCTCCTTTGGTGCAGCGATGGCAACGCCGGGCTACCAACTGTTGCTGAACGATAAGCTTTCTACCGGCAAGGGATCGGGTGTTATCGCCACGAGTCATACCTTGGGCTATGGCTTGAGTGCGTTGATGGTGCCGATCGTTGCCAAATTTTATGGTGAGTCGCAGTTAGTTGCGGCGGCACTGTTGATGGCCGTCCTGCTGGGCGGTTTGAGTGGCTGGCTGTGGTGCCAGTACCGAGTGCGGGAGACGAATTGAGATGTCCGCAGGTTATCGTATTTTTGATGTCAGACTAAAAGCTAAACAGTTGATTTCCCCTTCGTTAATGCGCTGTGTTTTTGAAGGTTCAGACGTGCATTTAATGAAGCTGGAAGCGCCGGATCAACGGATAAAATTGCTGTTTGCAGCAGAAAATGGTCAGTCTCCTCAATGTGTTAATGGCGACGATTGGTATCGCAATTATATGGCGCTGCCCAAAGAACAACGTCCGGTGATGCGTACTTACACCTTACGTGCGTTACGTACCGAATCGAACGAAATGGATGTGGAATTTGTGTTGCATGGCGTGAATGGCCCGGCTTCAGCTTGGGCGACTCATGCGCAGCCCGGTGATGCGATTCAGATTGTTGCTCCAGATGGAGCGTTCGAGGGGGACAGCGGTGGATATGAATGGATACCACCAACGCAGATGCAACAGGCGTTGCTGATTGCCGATGAAACCGCGTTACCCGCGGCGATGGGGATTCTCGAACAGCTTGCGCAGCAGAGCAATCCACCCAAGGTGCAGGCATTTTTCGAAGTACCCGTAGCGGGCGATTGTGTTGATGTGGCGCACTTCCCGTTTGCTGAGATTTATTGGTTGCCGCGTGATGTTGGGCATCAGCACCTGCACGGCACTTTGCTGGTGGAATCAGTGCGTCAACGCGTGAAGATCCCTGATGCAGCACGTAGCGCAGAACAATCCCTGACGGAGAATAGCCTAGCGGGTGATGTGCTGTGGGAGCGCGCGCAAGGGGCGAATAGTTTTTATGCTTGGGTGGCGGCGGAATCTTCGACGGTGAAGGCGCTGCGACGCTATTTGATCGGTGAACGAGAGCTAGACCGCGCAGCGGTGAATTTTATGGCGTATTGGTGTTGACGTTAAACATGATAAAAAGCGATGAAGATGCTGAATTGATCACTGGTGTTGACGCCATTGAAGGCGCCGAACGGAGAAACGAAGCATAGGCAAAACCGCCATGGATGGCGGTTTTAGGCGAGTTATACAGGGACGTATATCGTAGCCGGCCGTTATGCGTAGTGCCGCAGTGAGGGTCGTTACGTCAGCAACCGCCTGATTTGGCAAGGGCCGGGGCGTCGGGGGCTGGCTCTTGAGCCCCCGACTCGGTCGCGGTTACCTGCGTTACATGAAACAACCCATGATTAGCGACCGAAACTAAAAAACTATCTAATAAAGAGCAAACCTCTTCGGAGAGTTACCAGTTAACTCTCACCCCCAAATTCCCGGTGTAATCCTTACGGTGGTTGCTATCTACATCGCTCACCTGACTTGCTGCAGCATACAGATCCACATTACTGCTGACTTTGGCACTCAGCCCCAGCCCGAACTCCAGCGCGGTGCTTTCGTTATTGGTATTAATGGCATCGCCGCCAATCCGCACGGTACTGGTGCTGTCGAAGTTGTGCCACAGATTCACTTTCAGGTACGGCTGAATTTGCGAGTAATTAGCTTGTAGGCGGAAACCAACGCGTCCGGTCGCCAGCGTTTCGTCATCATATTGCACGGTGGAAATTGCATCGTTAGTGTCATCCAGCGACAGGCGTTGCACGATAATCTGTGCCTGTGGTTCGAATGACCAATTTTCGGCAAAGTTCAGTGGATAGCCGGTTTCCAGTGAACCGGTAATCAAGCCGCCGTCTGCTTTGGCCTCCATTCCGCGCCCGGACTCTTGGGTTCCATCGAGCCAGGTGTAAGACAATACGCCGTCAATATAGGCGTCATTGGCCCACAGATGCGTCCAATAGGTACCCAGTGTGTAACCGTTAATTTTTAGCTTACCGGCGTAACTGTCTTGGAAGCCGCGCACCGAACCGTTCACATCACCATCAGCGCGGGTGTAGCCAAAGAACATCCCAGCGTGATCGCGTTGACCGTTATCGTAGCGGTTGGCGATCAGATCCTGTCCGATTTCGAAACCATCAATGGAACCATCAAAAGAAGGGGCTGCTGAACCAGACCAGCTTTGCTCATAATGATGACCGTAGATGCGCCCCCAACTGGATGGGAAATCTCCACCATCACCTTGCAGCAGTAGCTGATTACCTTGGCGTTCATGGAAGGTGGATAGTGTTAATAACCCCAGATTGAAGGCTACGGATTGTGCCGCTGAATACAGTGGCGTTTCTTGACGATAGAGCGTTACTGGCGCATCACCCGCTTTGACCACCGGTAATACCGGGCTACCCGGTGCCGCTGTCGGAACTGCGACTTCAGGTGTTGGTTTTACCGGCGGAGTGCCTGGGTCCACAGGAGGCGTACCGGGATCTACAGGTGGAGTGCCGGGATCTACCGGTGGGGTTGGTTCAACCACGACGGGTGGCGCAATCAGCTGATTACGTAGATACCAGTTATTTTCGGTTCCTGCTGTAACGCCGCCGCGGAATAACACATATTCATAGGAACCGACGGAAATAGAACCTCCATTCAGGCTGAAAGCGCTGCCGCTGGTGGTGCCGCCATTATTGGTACCCACGAGCATGATGCCGTTGTTGAGCGTTGCCTGACCTGAACCGTTGATATTGGTGACATTAATCATGGTGCTGCCGTCGGCAACGCCACCTGAAATCATTAAACGGTCACTGGCAGAGCTATCATCCATCAGTACCGTTTGCAGCTTCAATTGACCATTTTGCCCATGATAATTGCCGTTGATGGTGAGTTGATCGCTGGTGCTGTCTGAACCGTTGGTTAAATCGATGGTGCCGGCGTTATTAACGGTGGCTAACGAATCGCTACCCTGAGCGCGGATATTGGCATCGCTTTGCCCTCCTGCTAACACCTGGCTGCTGCTGTCGATGTTAAGTACGCCGGTCAGCGATGTCGCATCACCTAAAACGAGTGGCCCGTTCATTTCTAGCGAACTTGCGTTGCTTAAAGAGACGGTTTCCCAATTGATGAAACGTTGCGGGTTGCTGGCGTTACTGGCATCCAAAGTCAGGTTATCGTTGCCTAAGCCACCGTCCAGCAGGGGTGTAGAGGCAATAGTGGCGGCATTCAGGTTTTGCAGTGTCGCGACGTCATTGTCTTCACCCATCAGAATATTACCTGCTACCGTGCCGCCATCTTTCCACAGCAACGTATCTTGGCCATTACTCATGCGGATCTCACCGCCGACGGAGCCCCCAGTGATAGTGACGCTGTCTTTCCCACCGCTGACGCTGATATTGCCGCCGATGCGACCTGCGCTGAGGATAATAGTGTCATTACCAAACCCGGTAACCAGATTGGTGACGATCTCACCGCCGGACATATCGAAAAGGTTGTTGTCCAACTTCATATTGACGCGGCCAATCTTGCCGCCAGTCATCCAAGCTTTATCACCGTCTTCAAAAGCTCCGGTGATTTCACCACCAGTCATGGTAAAAGTATCGAGGCTATCGCCTTGATATAAATTCGAAATCTTACCGCCATTCATCACGAAATCATCAATGCCACTACCTTGTTGAACATCTCCCGCTACCGTACCTTGATTGATAGTGAAACTATTACGACCATCGCCAAGATTAACTTTGCCGGTAATAGTGCCACCGTTTATTTCTATCCGATCATTACCACTGGAAAATTGGATAGCCGTGCCTTGCCCGGAAATAATGCCACTATTGAATAACGAGTTATCACCCGTGGCAGAAATGGCTATGCCATTGGTGCTGCTGATTATTCCGGTTGCATTGTTATTTATTACTGAGCCAGTTCCGGTCTTAATCGCATTAACACCACTCCCGCTGGCAGAAATTGTCCCATTGTTATTAATCACATTTCCACTTTGTAACGTAATGGCATTAGTGCCGGTAGTGGAAAGTACTGAACCAGTATCATTATTAATGGTAATGTTATTATTGCCAGCGCTGGCGGTAATCGGGACAGTATCGGTAACTCCTGCGGTACATTGCACAGAAGAACCGTTGGTGGGGGTGTGATTGTCACAGGCCGCGTAGGCGTTGGTAGCAGCGAGTATGGATAATGATATGGTCGTGAGCACAGTACGCGGGGTCTTATATTTTTGGTTTTGCATTGCAGGCTTCCCAGAGACTTCTTTTATTGGCTATTTGTTAAAACTAATTTATGGTTACACTCTGTCAAAAAAAATTATTCGGATTATTCGTATTTCGTGATTTTTATCACAATAAAAATGATTAATTTATTAAGAATAATCTGGTGGAGTGATGAGTTATTCTTGCTATGCAAGATTAAAAGTTAATCAATTATCCATTATAAAAAACAAATAACCATTTATATAAAGTGGTTACTAATGATATTGCGGGCCGATAATTTCGTCGCAAGGTGTCGATGGGAGAGCCATCAGAGCTGGGAATGCCGCATCAATTAGACCAAACGCCTTCTTCAATCGTTTTAATACTTCATGTTGACTCATATCGGGTTTTGTTTTGGCATTCTGTTTCATTTTATTCCTCGTGGGATAATGTTGGGTTTATTCAGAATTAAGAACATACGGCGCTGTAACCAGCGAGTGAGCGCTGAATAATTGGCTTCCAGACTTAAACCGTACTCGTCGTGGCGAAATGGAAAATACTCAACATAATAATTCGTGAGTTTTTTGTTACGTGGATCGAGCAGTCGTAGTTTTTTACCGCCGACGGCAGACATGAATAAATAGGCGGCTAATACCGTATAGAGACTCATCTTACGGCTTAGAGGGTGAAAAAGATCATGACATACAAAGTTTTGCAGCATATCGATCTGCAATAACTGAGTTTGAGCCTCGTAGTAGCACAGTACCAAACCCGAAGGAGGTTGATAGCGGCCGGGCAATGCTTGGTTTAGTTTCAAGCAAAGTTCAAAACGTTGCGGATCATGCAGATAACGCTCAGTGAACTGATCCCAACGCAGTTGTTGATTGCCGTAACCCCGTTTAACCACTTCAAGATCAGCTTGGCTGATGACTAATGCATCTAAAGGGATTTGGTGCTGATCGAACAGTAATTGCAGCGTATCACGCGTTAACTGTGCCGCTTGTTGTGTATCCAGCATAGGAGCCTCCTTTCAACGTAATAAGTTGGCAAGATGCTAAGGCGATACGCAATAGGAATAAATAATTTTATTTAAATCAGTGAATTAAAATGGCTACTTTGCGTAGCCACTCGAAAATTATTGTAACCGTTAAGTCTGTTTCAATCGTGACGTAGGAAGCTGTCCGCATCTTGCCAAGCCGGGAAAGTACTGCGATAACTTTGCAGATTTTCCAACGATAACTCGGCATCTAGCCGAGCGGCTTGGTGCGGTTCTACCGAGGCCAACGTTTCCCCTTGTGGACTGATAACCAGACTGTCACCGCTGTACTTCAGGTTATTACCATCTTCACCGACACGGTTGCAGCCCGCCACATACACTTGGTTTTCAATGGCTCGCGCGGTTAGCAGCGTTTGCCAGTGATGGCGGCGTGCCTCTGGCCAGTTAGCGACGTACAACGCCAGATCGTAATCCTGCTGGTAGCGTGACCACACCGGGAAACGCAGGTCGTAACAGATTTGCGGCAGGATGCGCCAACCGCGCCATTCGAAAATCTCACGACGTGTACCCGCTTGATAATGCAGATGTTCACCCGCCATACGGAATAGATGGCGTTTATCGTAAGCGTGTACTTTCCCACTGGGTTCAACCAACAAGAAACGATTGATAGCGCCTTTATCGGTTCTGAGTGCCACACTTCCACCGACTAACGCATTGTTTTTATTAGCCCAACTGTGCAGCCAATCGATCACTTGTTGCTCCGGTAACGTGCTTTCACCCGCATCCATAGCAAACCCGGTGGTAAACATCTCTGGCAACACGATCAGATCGCGGCCTGTCACGGTCGGGAGCAGGTTATCGAACTGATGCAGGTTTTCTTGCCCGTCGCGCCAGACTAAAGGTTGTTGCAACAGGGTAATTTTTAAAGTCGACATAACCGCTCCGTAGCCGTATCCAGCGTGGCATCCTGTTTAGCGAAGCACAGCCGGATCAATTTATGAGGAAAAGGATCGGCACAGAAGACGGAAAGCGGGATCGCCGCCACGCCTGCGTGCTCGGTTAACCAATGACAGAAGGCGACATCATCCAAATCGGAAATCGCGCTGTAATCCGCCAATAAGAAGTATGTACCCTCGCACGGTAATATTTCCAGCCGACTGGGGGTTAATGCCTGTACAAAACGATCGCGTTTGGCACGGTAAAACGCCGGCAATTGCTGCCAGTGTTGAGGTTCGTTGCGTAGGATATCGGCGATGGCCAACTGCGCCGGGGTATTGACGGAGAATGTCAGATATTGGTGAACCTTGCGTATTTCTGCACTGATCGCCGCAGGGGCGACGCAATAGCCGACTTTCCAACCAGTCATATGGAAGGTCTTACCAAAAGAAGACACGGCAATGGAACGTTGACGTAACTGTGGATGTGCCAGCACGCTGGTGTGGCCGCCTTTGGCAAAACAGATATGCTCGTAAACTTCATCACTCAGCACATAGATTTCACGTTCTGCAATGGCTCGCCAGAGCTGTTGCAACTCCTCAGCCTGCCACGCGCTGGCAGAAGGGTTATGCGGTGTATTGACGATCACTAATCGGGTGCGGGGTGATAACAGCTCGCTAAATTGTTGCCAATCAACCTGGAATGTCGGTGGTTGCAGAGCGATCCGTTTCAAAATCCCACCAGAAAGCGTCACCGCAGGAGCGTAGCTGTCGTAGCTGGGATCAAAACAGATTACTTCATCACCGGGGTGTACCAATGCACTGATTGCGGCGAATAAAGCTTCTGTGGCACCCGCGGTGATGGTCACTTCGCTATTGGCATCAGGTTGCCAGCCGTACAATTGTGCAGTTTTCTCGGCGATCGCTTCACGCAACGGCGCAACGCCGGTCATGGGGGCATATTGGTTGGCGCCTTGGCTAACATGCCATGCCAACTGTTGTTGTAGATAATCCGGGCCGTCGAAATCAGGGAAACCTTGCGACAGGTTGATTGCTTGATGCTGCTGTGCCAATGCACTCATCTGGGTAAAGATAGTGGTGCCGAGGTTGGGTAACTTACTGTCTGGGATCAGTGCTGATGTGCTCATAACCGGTGGATACTCCGTAGTACTTATGTTGCTGAAAATATAACACGATGTTAAGATTTTCGGCAATCAAGACGTTTGGATGGCTAAATGATGGGAAATTTGCAACTCAATGCACTGTTGGCAACTTGCCACTGGATCGGTGAAAAAGGCTGGTGTCCCGCCACTGGCGGCAATATGTCATTGCGTTTGGATGGTGAACGTTGCTTAGTCACGGAGTCAGGTAAGGATAAAGGCAGTTTGACCGAACAGGATTTATTGCTGGTGGATATTGCTAACAATCATGTGCCAAGCGGACGTACACCATCGGCGGAAACTGGGTTGCATACCCTGATTTATCGTATGTATCCGCAAGTGGGGGCGATTCTACATACCCATTCGGTCAACGCCACGGTGCTGTCGCGAGTGGAAAAAAGTGATGCGTTGGTATTGCAGGAATACGAGATGCAAAAGTCACTCAGCGGACAAAAAAGCCATCTCGATAGCGTCAGCATCCCGATTTTTGCTAACAATCAGGATATCCCTGCATTGGCCGCGCGCGTAGCGGTTCACGCAGAGACCCATTCACTACCTTATGGCTTTTTGGTTCGCGGACATGGTTTGTACTGCTGGGGCAACCAAGTGGTGGAAGCGCGACGTCATCTCGAAGGGCTGGAGTTCTTGTTCCAGTGTGAATTACAACGCCGTTTACTGGAGGCAAAATGATCCGCGCCGTTGTGACCGATATTGAAGGTACCACCAGCGATATTCGCTTTGTTCATCAAGTATTATTTCCTTATGCGCGTGAGCGGTTGACGCAGTTTATTGATGAACATGCCAATGAACCCGAGGTGGCCACTGCGTTGACGTCTTTACGCGGTGAGATAGAACAACCGCAAGCGGACATGGCCACTCTTAGCACCGTGCTGCACCGTTTTATGGATGAAGATCGTAAATCCACCGCATTAAAAGCGCTGCAAGGCATGATTTGGCGCAATGGTTATTTGAACGGCGATTTTTGCGGCCATCTTTATCCTGAAGTGGCGGGGCAATTGGCTGCGTGGCAGCAACAAGGGCTGAAACTCTACGTCTATTCTTCTGGCTCGGTGGCGGCGCAAAAACTGCTGTTTGGTTACAGCGACGCCGGGGATTTACAGCCGCTGTTCAATGGTTATTTTGATACCCATGTCGGTGCTAAGCGTGAAGTGGCGTCTTATCACAATATCGCCCGAGAGGTCGGTTTGCCTGCGGATGAATTGCTGTTTTTGTCCGACATTCATCAGGAACTGGACGCTGCTCGCGAAGCGGGATGGCGCACTTGCCAATTAATTCGTGATGATGCCGGTAACCAAAGCCAGCATCCGCAGGTAAGTCGTTTCGATCAGATTGATTTAAAGGAGTTTGCCCAATGAGTGGATTGACGATTTTCAGCGATCAAGATGCGCAGCAGCCACTGTGGAAAAGTCAGGATGCGGTGGAGATCAAGCAACAGCTTGCGCTGATTGGTGTGCGTTTTGAACGCTGGCAGGCGGATCGTGCATTAGGTGATAATCCACAGTCGGAAACCGTGATCGCCGCCTATCAACATGAGATCGACCGCTTAGTGGCGGAAAAAGGCTATCAGAGTTGGGATGTGATTAGCATGCGCCCAGACAACGCCCAGCGTGCGGTACTGCGTGAGAAGTTTCTGTCTGAACATACCCACGGTGAAGACGAAGTGCGTTTCTTTGTTGAAGGTAGCGGGCTGTTTTGCTTGCACTTAGACGGGAAGATTTACCAGATCCTGTGCGAGAAAAACGATCTGATTTCCGTCCCTGCTAACACTCGCCATTGGTTTGATATGGGCTCAGCACCTAATTTCACCGCCATCCGGGTCTTTGATAACCCGGAAGGTTGGGTGGCACAATTTACTGGCGATAAGATTGCCGATGCTTATCCACGATTGGCCTGATCGAATGGGTGTTGGAAGATGCCGTTTTTCACCTGCTCTGGGGTGATGATCCCGCTATCCAACACCCAACCGCTAATTAGCTCGGCAGGAGTGACATCAAAAGCCGGGTTATAGACTGAAGCCTCTACCGGCGCCCACTGGCAGCTACCGAAACTTCCCGCTACGCCGGTAACTTCTGCCGCCGCTCGCTGTTCGATGGGGATTGCCGCGCCATTGGGGCAATGCGGATCGTGAGTGGTGTGCGGTGCCGCCACATAAAAAGGAATTCGGTGGTAATGGGCTAATACCGCCAGACTGTAGGTGCCGATTTTATTGGCGATATCGCCGTTGGCGGCAATACGATCGGCTCCGACCCAAATGGCGTCGACTTTTCCTTGAGCCATTAAACTGGCTGCCATCGAATCACAAATCAGTTGGTAAGGAATGCCCAATTCGCCCAGTTCCCAGGCGGTTAGACGCCCACCTTGTAGCAATGGTCGCGTTTCATCGACCCAAACTTGCTCAACGTTGCCTTGTTGATGTGCGCGCAACAATACGCCAATGGCGGTACCAACCCCGGCGGTTGCTAATCCACCGGTATTACAGTGAGTTAGTAGACGGCTCCCCGGTTTAACCAGCGTAGCTCCATGATCGGCAATGCGATCGCACAGCGCACGGTCTTCCTCTATCAAACGCAAGGCTTCTGCCACCATGGCAGGAACCCATTCCGCCTGTGCCAAGGCCAACTTCATACGATCTAAATTATTCATCAGGTTCACTGCCGTTGGGCGCGCTGCACGCAGAGTATTGAGTGCCTGTTGCAGTTCTTCACGTGATAACCCGCGCTCAGCCAATAATGCCAGTAATAGACTGGCAGACAGACCAATCAGTGGCGCACCGCGCACGCGTAGGGTGTGTATGTGCGCAACCAACTCTTCAACGCTGTCGCAAGGACACCACCGTTTTTCCTGCGGCAAGGCTTGTTGATCGAGGATCCAGAGTCGGTTGTCCTGCAAGTTTAAGCTGGTGGTGTTAATCGATTGCATTAGCAGTTAAATCCTTGTTGCGTTGTTATTGCATCTGTAACGCTATTCTGCCAACATGAATCATGGATGTATAGACGTCTAAACGCTTTAACATCTAAAAATTTAATGTGAGTGCTAGAGATTTTAGAGGGGTTGGGATGTCGCTTTATCATACGTTTACGGCTGCTGATGCTGTCGAATATGCCCGTCAATATGGACAATTGGCTGATCCGCAGGCGCTGGTCAGTGCCGATGAAATTGGTGATGGCAACCTGAATCTCGTATTCAAGATCCGCGATAACCAAGGGGTTAGCCGAGTGATCGTCAAACAGGCGTTGCCTTATGTGCGCTGTGTTGGCGAATCTTGGCCATTGACGCTGGATCGTGCACGTATTGAAGCGGAAACCTTGCTGGAACACGGCAAATTGTGTCCACGACATACGGTGAAGATCCTGCATCACGATCCTGAATTGGCGGTGATGGTGCAGGAAGATCTTTCCGACCATCAAATTTGGCGTCATGAGTTGATCGCTGGCAATTATTATCCCTTGGCTGCTGGGCAGTTGGCCGAATATCTGGCGCAAACGCTGTTCCACACTTCAGATTTTCATCAATCGCCGCAGCAAAAGAAAGCGCAGGTAGGGAAATTTACTAACCCAGAACTGTGCCAGATCACTGAAGATTTGTTCTTTACTGACCCTTATATCGAGCACGAGCGCAATCAGTTTGATGAGGCATTACTGCAGCAGGTACATGAGCTGCGTGAAGATGCGGTGCTGAAACTGGCGGTGGCGAAGTTGAAGCACCACTTCCTGACCAAAGCCGAAGCCTTATTGCATGGCGATATTCATAGTGGTTCGATTTTTGTTGCTGCGGGTAAGTTGAAAACCATCGATGCAGAGTTTGGTTTCTACGGTCCAATAGGATTTGATATTGGTACCGCGATGGGTAATTTGTTGTTGAATTACTGTGGATTGCCGGGGTTATTCGGCCCGCGAGATGCTGCTGCCGGGCGCGAACAACGCTTGCAAGACGTGCGTGAACTTTGGCTGATCTTTGCCGATCGCTTTTTGGCGTTATGCCATCAACACAGCCGCGATGTTGCTCTTGCTACGCCGGGTTATGCCGAGCAGTTCTTGCAGCAGGTCTGGGCTGATGCAGTGGGGTTCTGCGGCACTGAACTGATCCGTCGAACTATTGGTCTGGCGCATGTCGCCGATCTGGACAGCATTACCGATGTCGGGATGCGCCTTGAGTGCCAGCGCCATGCGCTGAGCTTGGGACGAGCACTGATCGTCAACACACCGCAAATCGAACACATCGATGCGTTGTTGGCGCGTATCCGCCAGCATGGGTAAAGAAGGGTGCCCAGAGATCGCTACCCAACACCCAACGGCGATCCTTTGCCGTTGGGGTAAGTTGCCTTATCTTCTAGATTCGTAAGCCAGAACGACCGCAAACTCTGTGCAATCCCCGATAGATTTCAAGTTGCAGGTAGGCGGCAACTGAGCGAATCCCCATGAGCTTGGTTCACCAAGTGATTGGGGTGAACGAAGGCAGCCAACACCCCTGCGGCTTGAAAGATGAAGGGGAACCACGTTTTAACCGTAACTCACACAGCGAACCTCTAGTAATTAACATAAACATTAACAACGTTATGCAGAGAACCAATAGGCTCAGTAGTATCCATTTTTGCGGCATTTTTGACCTCCTTTTCTATTGCCTTGCGGCAGTGAAGAGGCTACCTTACTACTGTTCTGGTAGTGAAGGTGGCCTCGGGTTGATGTAAATCGAACCGGGGCCTTTTTCATTTCTATCCCTCACATTTTCATGCCCGGGACAAAAAGATCCAGGGCACCCACGCGCACTCTAATCGAATGTTTTACCGCTGAAACCCATCACTTCTCCAACCATGGAAACGCCTCGCAATTTTTCTGTCCGCGTTGCAAAAAGAAAGGGGCAACTTGCGTCGCCCCTCGGAAATTAACTCTGTTTTTAGTGTTATGCGGCTTCAGTATGCCGCTGCGTTGGTGTAGCTGACTTTTCCGATTTATTGGCTGCCAATGCGTCTGGTTCGAAGTCATCAACGTTGATAGAACGAAGACGGCTTTCTTCCGCTTTGATCAGGATCTTCGCTTCATCGGCGCTGATCTTGCCTTCATCCAGAGCGCGTTTTGCCAGACGGTCCAAACGAGTAAATGGCAGGTTTTTACCACTTTCTTTGCTCAGGCGTTCGTGGATTGGCTCGGCGGCGATAATATCGGCCAGCGCCGCTTCCAGCAGACCATAAGGATTATGCTCACTAGGTGTCAGGTACTGACCACGGCCTAAACGGCTGCGGGTAGCGGACGGTTGTTGCAGGATCTTCGCGACTTGATGATCCAGACGATCGGAAGGTGCGTTATGCACACGACCAAACGGGAAGACGACAAACCGCATTGCGCCGGCGATAAAACGGTTCGGGAAGTTACGCAACAAATCATCCAGCGCTTGTTCTGCTTGATGCAGGCTGTCTTGCACACCCCAATGTACCAGCGGCAGATCTTCTTTTTGACGGCCTTCATCTTCAAAGCGCTTCAAAGTGGCAGAGGCCAGATACATTTGGCTCAGGATGTCCCCTAAGCGGGCAGAGATCCGCTCGCGACGCTTCAGGCTACCGCCCAGCACGCCCATAGAAACATCTGACAGTAGCGCTAAGTTAGCACTCAAGCGATTCAGCTGCTGATAGTAACGGCGAGTCGCATCTTTGGTTGGTGTACTGCTGGTGCGGCCATTAGTCAGACCGAGCCAGAAGCTACGCACTTTGCTGCTACCTACGTGGCCCAAGTGGCTAAACAGGGCTTTATCAAAAGCGGCCAAATTGTTGTTTTGCGCTGCACCCATTTCCTCCAGTACGTAAGGATGGCAACGGATCGCACCTTGACCAAAGATCATCATGGTACGAGTCAGAATGTTGGCACCTTCTACCGTGACGGCGATTGGTGCGCCCTGATAGGCTCTTGCCAAGAAGTTAGACTCACCAAGCATGATGCCTTTACCACCGGCAATATCCATGGCATCGACGATCGACTGCTGGGCTCTGTGGGTACAGTGGTATTTCACGATGGCAGACAGCACCGCAGGTTTTTCACCTTGAACCAAGGCGTAGGTGATCAGCGAAGCGGCAGCATCCATCACATAGGTATTACCTGCGATGCGCGCCAATGGCTCTTCGATACCTTCCATCTTGCCGATAGAGACTTTGAACTGACGGCGGATATGGGCATAAGCCCCGGTCGCCAGCGCAACCGCTTTCAAGCTGCCGGTAGAGTTGGAAGGCAAGGTGATGCCACGGCCAACCGACAGACATTCAACCAGCATCCGCCAACCTTGACCGGCCATTTTTGGCCCGCCAATGATGTAGTCGATTGGAACGAAGACGTCTGTCCCACGGGTTGGGCCGTTCTGGAATGGAATGTTCAGTGGGAAGTGACGGTTGCCGATTTCCACTCCCGGTGTGCTGGTTGGGATCAACGCACAGGTAATGCCGGGGGATTCGTTATCACTCAACAGGTGATTTGGGTCGTACAGTTTGAACGCCAAACCCAATACGGTCGCGACCGGTGCCAGTGTGATGTAACGTTTGTTCCAGGTCAGGCGCATGCCGAGAACCTGCTTACCTTGCCATTCGCCCATGCAAACGGTGCCGACGTCTGGGATGGCACCTGCATCGGAACCCGCTTCTGGGCTGGTCAGTGCGAAACAAGGGATCTCGTCGCCACGTGCTAAACCGGGCAAATAGTGATCTTTTTGCTCATCGGTACCGTAGTGTTGCAGCAATTCGCCTGGACCGAGGGAGTTAGGTACACCGACGGTAATCGCCAGAATACCGGAAACACCTGCCAGTTTTTGCAATACCAACGCCTGAGCATAAGGAGAGAACTCCAAACCGCCGTATTCTTTCTTGATGATCATGGCGAAAAAGCGGTGTTCTTTCAGATACGCCCACAGTTCTGGCGGCAGATCGGCCAGTTCATGCGTTATCTGGAAATCATTTGCCATGCGGCAAGCTTCTTCCACTGGGCCGGCAATAAACGCTTGTTCTTCAGCGCTTAACTGTGGTTTTGGATAATTGTGCAGTTTGTTCCAGTCTGGCTGCCCACGGAACAAATCGCCTTCCCACCAAGTTGTCCCCGCCTCGATTGCTTCTTTTTCAGTGGTGGATATCGGCGGCATTACTTTGCGAAAAGCGCGTAAAGCCGGTGCGGACAGCAGGGAACGGCGCATGGAAGTCAGGTTCAACGGCAACAGGATGATGGCCAGCGGCAGCAACACCCAATAACTCCACAAACCGATAGCGCCCATTGCCGCGGTGAAGGCCAAGAGCAGCAGACTGCTTAGGGCGAGGTTCACGCGGTGATAGAACACCACGCTAATAAGCGCCAGTAAAACAACAATACTAAGAACCATCATAATGAAGCTCCGAAGTCGTAAGAGGTCTGACCTGTTGATGTATGTATTGGTTTTAGTCTATGTCGATCTTTTTATCAATGCATTTACATCTTAATTACAACTCAAGTCACAAACTGGTAGCATCAATAATCAAAACCTGAACGTATCCTTAAGCTGCCTGATGTTGTATTCACAGGGCTTCTCGGTTTTTCTGCAATCCGTTACACTGCGGAGCGGAAGATTGACGATAACAAGAGGTTCCTCATGTACCACGATCTGATTCGTAGTGAATTAAATGAAGCGGCAGATACCCTAGCAAACTTCATTAAAGACGATGCCAATATTGATGCCATCCAGCGCGCCGCGGTATTGCTGGCCGATTCTTTTAAAGCCGGCGGCAAAGTGATTTCTTGCGGTAACGGTGGTTCTCATTGTGATGCGATGCATTTCGCCGAAGAGCTGACTGGCCGCTACCGTGAAAACCGTCCGGGTTATCCGGCGATTGCGATTTCTGACGTTAGTCACCTGTCTTGCGTCAGTAACGATTTTGGCTACGACTATGTATTCTCTCGTTATGTGGAGGCGGTCGGTAGTAAAGGTGACGTGTTGCTGGGGATTTCAACCTCTGGCAATTCCGGCAACGTGATCAAGGCGATTGAAGCGGCTCGTGCTAAAGGGATGAAAGTGATCACTCTGACTGGCAAGGATGGCGGCAAAATGGCCGGTTCTGCCGATGTGGAAATCCGTGTACCGCACTTTGGTTATGCCGATCGTATTCAGGAAATCCATATAAAAGCGATTCACATCTTGATTCAGTTGATCGAAAAAGAGATGGTAAAGTAAATGTTAAAACTCCCACTCGATAAGGGTGGGAACGGTCAGTGATGTTAAGGAGTGCTGGCGATGTGTGAACTGCTCGGGATGAGCGCAAACGTACCTACCGATATCTGCTTTAGTTTCACCGGATTGGTACAGCGCGGTGGCCGTACCGGGCCACATAAGGATGGTTGGGGGATCACTTTTTACGAAGGTAACGGTTGCCGCACGTTTAAAGATCCTCAGCCCAGCTTCAACTCGCCAGTCGCTCGCTTGGTGCAGGAATATCCGATCAAGTCCTGCGCCGTGGTGTCACATATTCGTCAAGCTAATCGGGGCGAAGTGGCACTGGAAAATACCCATCCGTTTACCCGCGAACTGTGGGGGCGCAATTGGACTTACGCGCATAATGGTCAGCTAAAAGGCTATCGAGGTTTGGAAACCGGCAATTTCCGTCCGGTAGGGCAGACCGACAGTGAATACGCCTTTTGTTGGTTACTGCATCAACTCACGTTGAAATACCCACGCACGCCGGGCAACTGGCCAGCGGTGTTCCGTTATATCGCTTCGCTGGCGGATCAATTGCGGCAGAAAGGGGTATTCAATATGTTGTTGTCGGATGGCCGTTTCGTGATGGCCTATTGCTCCACCAATCTGTATTGGATCACACGACGTGCACCGTTTGGCAAAGCCACGTTGCTTGATCAGGATGTAGAGATTGATTTTCAGCGGCAGACCACACCGAATGATGTGGTCACGGTGATCGCGACTCAACCGCTGACGGGCAATGAAACCTGGCACAAAATTGCGCCAGGTGAGTTTGCGTTATTTCACTTCGGTGAGCGGCTTGTTCTGGGTGAACGGATTCGCCGGGCTTGAGTTAACCAAAGCCGGATTGAGGAAGCCAGAGTTGGTTAGACTATTGTTAACCACATTATCGTTAACCGGAGTGGCCGATGCATATTGCGTTGGCTGACCACTGCCCATGACTGGACGTGCCAGCACATATTGGCCGTTGGAAACTGTCACCATTGGCGGTTGATGATTCTTGGCGAAATACTCATAACCCGGCTTCAACTGCTGCCAGAACGCGATATTGCTTGAGTTGCGGTGGCGTTGCAGGTTCTTTTCAGTCATACGGAATGGGTAAATACTGATTTCCACTTGGCTCTGACCGTGAACAAAGGCCGCCTCCACATAACGGTAAATCTCGTCCATATACTGGTTGGTCATGGCGTAACAACCGATCGATTTACATTCGCCGTGGATCATCAAATAGGCACCGGAATAACCCTGCGATTTATCGTATTCATTCGGGAATCCGATATTAATGGCTCGGTAATATTTGCTGTCAGGCTTCAAATTACGCATGTCGACGCTATAAAAACCTTCGGGGCTTTTAAAGTCACCTGTAGTGCGTTTAGGCCCCAAGCCACCAGAGAAATTGCAGATAGGGAAGCTATTCACCAAGCGGAATTCATTACCCATTTTGGCGTACAATTCCAACTTACGTTCTTCTTTGAATATCTGGATATAGACGGGCGAACCCAATAATTGCTGTTTAACTACCGGCGACTCAGGAACCTGCTCGCTGGCGCAAGCCGTGATCATCGGCATACAAAATAGCATCGCAAACAACAGCGCGATCTTGCTCATTATTTAATTATTCCTGCTTATATTTATCCGCTGGCGGAATCAACACGACCAGCGTGCCACTGATTGGTTTTACTTTATGAAAACACCGTCAGATTACCAGTGTCTATTTTTTTAGCAATATGTTGGGTGTATAAAAAAGCGACAATCATCGGAAAAAATGAATCTTCCTACAGATTTTAACGATTACTTATCAAATACAGCAAAAAATTAATTGTGTTTGCTTGACTCAGGTCACTGCCAAATGAGGAAAAATAGCCTCGAAAATGTTAGAATTCGGCCTTCCGTAAAACCCTGCTTATTTTATAGCCATTGGGTTATTGATAAGTAAAACCGAGTTGTTAACAGGGTTACTGGCAGCAATAAAGTATTGAATGTGAGTATTGCCTGTCAGAACATTGGACATCAAAGTTAACGGATAGACATGTTTGTTAACATATTGAGTCGGTGCGAGAGAATTCATGTTGGGCTCAATGCTCAACCCAGAGGTTGCCTGGGCAGCCTTATCATCCTGCATCGCCAATGCGACCTTTTGAGGTTGGCTAGGCGTGTGAAACCATAAAACATCGTATAAATCCTATGATTAAAATCAGAAAAGGGTTAGATCTGCCGATAGCCGGGGCGCCAGCCCAGGTGATTCAAGACGGCCCTGACATTAAGCATGTCGCCCTGCTCGGGGAAGAGTATGTCGGAATGCGGCCATCCATGCTGGTGCAGGAAGGCGATACCGTTAAGAAAGGTCAGGCGTTGTTCGAAGACAAAAAGCTCCCTGGCGTTTTCTTCACGGCTCCCGCTAGCGGCCGTATTATCGCTATCAACCGTGGTGAGCGTCGCGTGTTGCAATCGGTGGTCATCGAGATCGAAAACGGTGGTGATGAGCAGGTTGAATTTGCTTATTACCGTCAGGAAGATCTGCCGCAATTATTGCGCGAACAGGTTGAAAGCGATCTGTTGGCCAGCGGTCTGTGGACCGCACTGCGCACTCGCCCGTTCAGTAAAACCCCGACGCCGGGGACTCAGCCGCGTGCTATTTTCGTTACCGCGATGGATACCCAGCCATTGGCTGCTGATCCACAAGTGATTATTGCGCAGCAACAAGCCGCGTTTAACGCTGGGTTAACGGTGCTGACGCGCCTGACTGAAGGTAAAGTGCACGTTTGCCAAGCGGCGGGTGCCAAATTGGCTGAGCAATCATCTGCGCAAATAACCTATAACGCATTTGCCGGGCCGCACCCAGCCGGTTTAGTGGGTACTCACATCCACTTCCTAGAACCGGTTAGCCTGAAGAAAACCGTTTGGCACATCGGCTACCAGGATGTGATCGCTATCGGCACTCTGTTCACCACGGGTCAATTGGATACTCGCCGCGTTGTGGCGTTGGCCGGGCCGCAGGTGAAACAACCTGGACTGTTGCGCACTCACTTAGGTGCTAACCTGGATGAACTGACCGCAGATCGTCTGCAAGCGGGTGAAAATCGCGTAATTTCAGGTTCGGTACTCAGCGGGACTACCGCCCAAGCGCCGAATGCTTACCTCGGTCGTTTCCATTCGTTGGTGTCCGTACTGTTGGAAGGGCGTGAGAAAGAACTGCTGGGTTGGGTTCTGCCTTCTGCTGATAAATTCACCATCACTCGTACTACCCTCGGTCACTTCCTGAAAAACAAGTTGTTTGCTTTCACCACCACCAATAATGGTGGAGAACGCGCAATGGTGCCGATCGGCAATTACGAGCGGGTGATGCCGCTGGATATCCTGCCGACACTGCTACTACGTGATTTGCTGGCAGGGGATACCGATGGCGCGCAGTCGTTGGGTTGCCTAGAGCTGGATGAAGAAGATCTGGCGTTGTGCACCTTCGTCTGCCCCGGCAAGTATGAATATGCCCCGGTGCTGCGTGACGTGCTGACCAAGATTGAGCAGGAAGGATAACCGATGGGCCTGAAGAATTATTTTGAGAAAATCGAGCATCACTTTACGCCCGGCGGCAAGCTGGAAAAGTGGTACCCGCTGTATGAAGCCACCGTCACGGTATTTTACACACCGGGAACGGTAACCCACGGTGCTTCGCACGTGCGTGATGCGATCGATCTAAAACGTATGATGATCCTGGTGTGGCTGGCGGTGTTCCCAGCCATGTTCTGGGGCATGTTCAACGTTGGCCAACAGGCGATCCCTGCACTGCATCATTTATATAGTGGCGATCAACTGCAACAGGTGTTGGCCGGTGACTGGCATTACCGTCTGGCTCAATGGCTAGGGGCTTCATTAGCCGCCGATGCTGGTTGGGTCAGTAAGATGGTGCTCGGCGCGACCTACTTCTTACCGATTTACGCGGTAGTGTTCTTGGTCGGCGGTTTCTGGGAAGTGCTGTTTGCCATCATCCGCAAACATGAGATCAACGAAGGCTTCTTTGTAACCTCGATCCTATTTGCGTTGATCGTGCCGCCAACTCTGCCTCTGTGGCAGGCGGCGCTGGGCATCAGCTTCGGTGTGGTGGTGGCTAAAGAGATCTTCGGTGGTACTGGTCGCAACTTCCTTAACCCGGCACTCGCTGGTCGTGCTTTCCTATTCTTTGCTTATCCGGCGCAGATCTCTGGCGATCTGGTGTGGACATCAGCCGATGGTTTCTCCGGTGCGACGCCTTTGGCGCAGTGGAGCGTGGGTGGCGCGCACAACCTGACCAACGTGGCAACCGGTCAATCGATCAGTTGGATGGATGCTTTCATCGGTAACATTCCGGGTTCGATCGGTGAAGTCTCTACCCTGATGATCTTGCTCGGTGGTGCCATCATCCTGTTCGGCCGTATCGCCTCTTGGCGCATTGTGGCTGGTGTGATGATCGGCATGATCGCCACCGCCTTCCTGTTCAACAGCATTGGCTCCACAACCAACCCCATGTTTGCCATGCCTTGGTATTGGCACTTGGTATTAGGCGGTTTTGCTTTCGGTATGATCTTCATGGCTACCGATCCGGTCTCCGCCGCATTTACCAATAAAGGGAAATGGTGGTACGGCATCCTGATTGGTGTGATGTGTGTGTTGATCCGTGTGGTCAACCCGGCCTATCCGGAAGGCATGATGCTGGCGATCCTGTTCGCCAACCTGTTCGCGCCACTGTTCGATTATCTGGTGGTGCAGGCCAACATCAAGCGGAGAAAAGCCCGTGGCGAATGAAGCAAAAAATGACAGCATCGGTAAAACGCTGCTGGTGGTATTACTGCTGTGTCTGGTGTGTTCAGTGGTGGTGGCGGGTTCCGCCGTCGGCCTGAAATCCAAACAGCAGGAACAGAAACTGTTGGATAAACAGCGCAATATCTTGGACGTTGCCGGACTGCTGCAACCAAAAATGGATGGCGCGCAAGTTAAAGCCACTTTTGATCAACGTATCGAACCCCGTTTGTTGGATTTGAATAGCGGTGACTTTGTGCAAGGCAACGCTGCGGCATTCGATCTGGCGTCGGCACTACGTGATGACAGTAAGAGTATCGCGCTGCCAGCGGAAGAAGATAAAGCGGGCATCAAGCGCCGCAGTAATCGTGCAGAGATTTATCTGGTGCGCGATGAAAGCGGTGCGACCAGCAAGATCGTGTTGCCCGTTTACGGCACCGGTTTGTGGTCAATGATGTACGCCTTCGTCGCTCTGGATACCGATGGCAACACAGTGAAAGGCATCACTTATTACGACCAGGGTGAAACTCCGGGGTTAGGTGGTGAAGTGGAAAATCCAAGTTGGCGCGCGCAGTGGGTTGGCAAGAAGTTGTTTGATGACAACGGTGAACCGGCGATCCGCGTCGTTAAAGGTAGTGCGCGCTCGGGGGATGAGCACGGGGTGGATGGTTTGTCCGGTGCCACGTTGACCTCCAACGGTGTGCAACACACTTTCGATTTCTGGTTGGGCGAACAAGGTTTTGGCCCGTTCCTGAAAAAAGTTCGTGAAGGAGCGCTGAAAAATGGCTGATTCCAAAGAGATTAAACGGGTATTGCTCGGACCATTGTTCGACAACAACCCGATCGCTCTGCAAATACTGGGCGTCTGTTCCGCGTTGGCGGTCACCACCAAACTGGAAACTGCAGTGGTCATGACCATCGCGGTAACGCTAGTGACGGCGTTCTCCAGCTTCTTTATTTCACTGATCCGTCACCACATTCCTAACAGCGTGCGCATTATCGTACAGATGGCGATTATCGCTTCGTTGGTGATCGTGGTCGATCAGTTGCTGCGTGCTTATGCGTTCGAAATCTCCAAACAACTGTCGGTATTCGTTGGTCTGATTATCACCAACTGTATTGTGATGGGGCGCGCCGAAGCTTATGCGATGAAATCACCGCCGATTGAAAGCTTTATGGACGGTATCGGTAACGGTCTGGGTTATGGCGTGATTTTGGTGGTGGTCGGCTTCCTGCGTGAGCTGTTCGGTTCCGGCAAGCTGTTTGGCATCCCGGTGCTGGAAACGGTACAAAATGGCGGCTGGTATCAGCCAAACGGCTTGTTCCTGCTGGCACCCAGCGCGTTCTTTATCATCGGTCTGCTGATTTGGGGTCTACGCACTCTGAAACCAGCGCAGATTGAGAAGGAGTAATCGCCGATGGAACATTATATTAGCTTGTTTGTACGCGCAGTGTTTGTTGAGAACATGGCGTTGGCGTTCTTCCTCGGGATGTGTACTTTCCTAGCGGTATCGAAGAAGGTTTCCACCTCTTTCGGTCTGGGGATTGCGGTTACTGTGGTATTGGGTATCGCGGTACCGGTCAACAATCTGGTGTACAACCTGATCCTGCGCGACGGTGCGCTGGTGGAAGGGGTTGATCTGAGTTTCTTAAACTTCATCACCTTCATTGGTGTGATTGCAGCGTTGGTGCAGATCCTCGAGATGATCCTCGATCGCTTCTTCCCGGCGCTGTACAACGCTCTTGGCATCTTCCTGCCGCTTATCACCGTAAACTGCGCCATCTTCGGCGGCGTGTCCTTTATGGTGCAGCGTGACTATAACTTCGCGGAATCCGTGGTGTATGGCGTGGGCTCTGGCGTTGGCTGGATGCTGGCGATCGTCGCGATGGCTGGCCTGCGTGAAAAAATGAAGTATGCCAATGTTCCTGCCGGGTTACGCGGCTTGGGCATTACCTTTATCACCACCGGATTGATGGCATTGGGCTTTATGTCATTTTCCGGTGTTCAGTTGTAATAAAGGCAGGACGTATTTATGGAAATTATTTTAGGCGTCGCAATGTTCACCTGCATCGTTATGGTGTTGGCATTGCTGATTTTATTCGCCAAATCGAAGCTGGTGAATACCGGCGATGTGGCCGTGGAAGTGAACGGCGATCATGACAAAAGCTTCACCGCTCCGGCGGGTGACAAACTGCTGAACGTACTGTCTGGACAGGGGATTTTCGTTTCCTCAGCCTGTGGCGGCGGTGGCTCTTGCGGTCAGTGCCGGGTGGTGATCACTGAAGGCGGTGGCGATATTCTGCCGACAGAGCTTTCTCACATCACCAAGCGTGAAGCCAAAGAAGGCTGCCGTCTGGCTTGTCAGGTCAACGTTAAACAGAACATGAAGATCGAACTGCCAGAAGAGATCTTCGGCGTGAAGAAGTGGGAATGTGAAGTTATCTCCAACGATAACAAAGCCACCTTCATCAAAGAACTGAAGCTGAGAATTCCAGACGGTGAAGATGTTCCTTTCCGTGCTGGGGGCTTTATCCAGATAGAAGCGCCAGCTCACGACATCAGCTATGCCGATTTCGATGTACCGCAGGAATATCGTGGTGACTGGGATCGCTTCAATCTGTTCCGTTACCGCTCCGTAGTAAAAGAAGAAACGGTGCGTGCTTACTCGATGGCGAACTACCCGGAAGAGAAAGGCATCATCATGCTCAACGTGCGTATTGCTACACCGCCGCCGAACAATCCTGATGTGCCACCGGGCATTATGTCTTCGTATATTTGGTCGCTGAAAGAAGGCGATAAAGTGACGATTTCCGGGCCGTTTGGTGAGTTCTTTGCCAAAGAAACCGAAGCTGAAATGGTGTTCGTCGGTGGTGGTGCGGGTATGGCACCGATGCGTTCGCATATCTTCGATCAACTAAACCGTTTGAATTCTAAACGTAAAATTACCTTCTGGTACGGTGCGCGATCATCGCGTGAAATGTTCTATGAAGAGGATTTCAACCAGTTGCAGGCCGAGAACGAAAACTTCACCTGGCATGTGGCACTTTCCGATCCGCAACCAGAGGATAACTGGACTGGCTATACCGGCTTTATCCATAACGTTCTGTTGGAAAACTACCTGAAGAACCATCCGGCACCGGAAGACTGTGAGTTCTACATGTGTGGGCCACCGATGATGAACGCCGCCGTAATCAAAATGCTGAAAGATCTGGGTGTTGAAGACGAAAACATCATGCTTGATGACTTTGGTGGCTAAATGCGTGTAATGGCAATGAAGGGATTCGGGGCGATGTGGATCGCCCTGTTGCTGGTCGGTTGTGGACCGGAACAAGTCAACCTCGAAGGTAAAACGATGGGGACTTATTATTCGATCCGCTATGTGACGGGTGAAGGTACGCCATCGGCTGAAAAACTCCAGGCGGCGATTGATGAACGTTTGGAGCTGGTGAACGATCAGATGTCCACCTATCGGCCTGATTCCGAACTGAGCCGCTTCAATGCCAGCCGTGAAGTCGATAAGCCATTCGCTGTTTCTGCCGCGACGGCGACGGTGGTGCGTGAAGCGATGCGCATCAACCGTGTTACCGACGGTGCGCTTGATGTCACCGTTGGGCCATTGGTCAACCTATGGGGATTCGGCCCAGAAGGTCGGCCGGATAAAGTGCCCAGTGCTGTGGAACTGGAGCAGCGCCGTGCTTGGACGGGGATCGACAAATTAGCGGTTGAAGGAGATATGTTGATCAAACGTATTCCTGAACTGTATGTCGATCTTTCCTCCATCGCCAAGGGTTATGGCGTGGATGTGGTAGCGCATTACTTGCAATCGCAACACGTTGAAAATTATATGGTTGATGTTGGCGGCGAGGTGCGAACCAAAGGGAGTAACGGTGAGCAACAACCTTGGCGTATTGCTATCGAACGCCCAACGGCAGGGGCGGAACAGCAGGCACAATTGGTGATCCAGCCGGGGGATATGTCGATTGCCACCTCCGGTGACTATCGGAATTATTTCGAACAGGATGGGGTGCGCTATTCTCATACTATCGACCCGATTACTGGCAAACCTATCCATCATCGTTTGGTGTCTGTTACGGTACTTAGCCCAGAATGTATGGCCGCAGATGGCTTATCGACCGGTTTCAATGTGATGGGGCCAGAGCGCGGTATGGCATTGGCTAACCTGTTGGGCATCCCGGTGTTTATGATCGTGAAAACCGATCAGGGGTTTGAGGAGCGTTATTCAGAAGCGTTCAAACCTTATCTGAATAAAAAGGGTTAGTGAGGCGATTATGCTAACGGTATTTATAGCGAGTTTCGTTCTGTTTTTGCTGATTGTTGGCGGGATGTCTCTGGGCTACGTGTTTAAACGCAAAACCTTACAGGGAAGCTGCGGCGGCATTACCGCATTGGGGATGGATAAAGTTTGCGACTGCCCTGAACCTTGCGACGCTCGTAAAAAACGCATGGCGAAAGAAGCGCAGCGTCAGCAGCAATTGGAAAAGCACCGCATTATTTGATGTGATGATAACCCGGGGGTTCATTTCCACCGGGTTGTTTTCTTAAGAATTACTTCAGACTACGGAATTGTTGCGCATCTTTTGGCGAGTTAACCATCACGCCATCAGCACCTAAAGCCAGTGCTTGCTGGTAATCCTGTGGTGTATTAATACCGAACAGAATGATGTGCGCGGGGCCTTTAGAACGGAAACAGTCGAACGATTCTTTATCCCAAGTCAGAAATGCCTTAGAACGTCCTTCACCCAAGGTGTATTTCTCTACCACTTCCACTTCACGCTTTAATTCCAGGCCATACCAGCGTGGCTTGTTAGCATCCGGTTTGATATCACACTGATGCGCCATGGTGATATTAGCCAGCAGAGTGCGCGTTTCATCACGGCTTTCAAAACGCTGGATTTCTTTCGGTAGCGCGGTCAGATATTGGGTATCCGTAGAATAAACACGGGTGCGTTGCAAACTGTCGGTTTGTTTCAGAGTCGTCAGTAATATTTTCCCAAACTCAGTGGGATCGGCATCTGGGGATTTAATATCCAGATAGAAAGTCACTTTCGGGAAGGTTTTTAGTACCTGTTCCAGCGTGGGAATACCTATCTCTTTACCGCGGAAAGGATAATTTTCTTCTTTGCCAAACGAATAGCCGGCATCCACTTTAGCGAGTTCAGCCGCGGTATAAGCGGAAACTGGGCCCGTTTTATCGGTCAGCGCCTTTAGATCGGATGGACGATATAACACGATCACGCCATCTTTGGACTGTTGTAGAGTTATCCAGATGGCATCCGCACGATTTTTCAATGCGGTCTGTATGGCGACGATGGTATTTTCCGGGGCATCTGCGGTGCCACCCCGGTGGGCAATAATGGCTGGAGCATGCATGGTTGCTGCGTTAGCGGCGGCGGAGAGTAACGTCAGGACGCAAGCGAACAGATAGTTGGACAGTTTATGCATAGCGAGCACCTTCTTGTGCGTAAGATTATTGGTCGTGTGTAGTCAGGATTTTCTGACATCATACTATTGAAAAATTAAGCTTTTCTAACAACTCGATTATTGCTGTCAATAAGTGAGAATTATTCGCATTTGTTAGGCCTATAGGAGAACTTGAATTCTCAATATTCAACTGTATACTTATACAGTAATATTGGAGGGGACGATGCGTAAAATCATTCATGTCGATATGGACTGCTTCTTCGCAGCGGTGGAAATGCGTGACAATCCCAGTCTGCGCGATATTCCATTGGCGATTGGCGGTAGTGCCGAGCGACGTGGGGTGATCAGCACCGCTAATTATCCGGCTCGTCGCTATGGTGTGCACAGTGCGATGTCGACGGCGATGGCGTTAAAACTTTGTCCGCAGTTGAAGTTATTGCCGGGACGAATGGATGCCTATAAAGAGGCCTCGCAACATATTCGTCAGATTTTTGCTCGCTACACTGCTTTAATCGAACCACTTTCCTTGGATGAAGCCTACTTGGATGTGAGCGAAAGCTCGCTGTGTAACGGCTCGGCAACATTAATTGCTCAGGAAATTCGCCAGACTATCTTTAACGAGTTACAACTTACCGCCTCGGCGGGAGTAGCTCCGATAAAATTCCTTGCCAAAATTGCCTCCGATATCAATAAGCCCAATGGGCAATATGTGATAACGCCAGCGCTGGTCCCTGAATTCTTACAGCAATTACCGCTGGGTAAAATCCCCGGGGTTGGCAAAGTAACCGCCAAACGACTGGAAGAGATGGGATTATATACCTGTGCGGATGTTCAAACTTGCGATCTGGCGATGCTATTGAAACGCTTTGGCAAGTTTGGTCGTGTGCTTTGGGAACGTTGTCAGGGGATTGATGAGCGAGGGGTGTCGTCGGAGCGGCTGCGTAAATCGGTCGGTGTCGAGCGTACCTTGGCGCAGGATATCCACAGTTGGGAGGAATGCGAAACGCTGATTGTAGAAAAACTGTATCCAGAATTGGAAGTGCGTTTACGTAAGGTCAAACCGGATCTGCATATCGCTCGTCAGGGCGTGAAACTGAAATTTCAGGATTTCCAACAGACGACACAAGAACACGTTTGGCCAGTACTGAATAAAGACGATTTATTGAAGGTCGCTAAACAGGCGTGGCAAGAGCGGCGGGAAGGGCGCGGGGTACGGTTGGTGGGGTTGCATGTCACTTTGCTCGATCCGCAAATAGAGCGGCAGTTGCTATTGCCTTGGTAAAAACGGGGACCATTGAGATCCCCGATTCGATGCATTAAGCGCGTTCAGGAATCGCTTTCAGCAAGGCGGTCAGCAACGTCCAATATTGCCCAACGCTTGCGATATGAACCTGTTCATCCGGTGAGTGTGGCCCGGTGATGGTTGGCCCAATCGATACCATATCCATGTTCGGATACGGTTTTTTGAACAAACCACATTCCAGACCCGCGTGGATCACCATGATGTTCGGCGTTTTATTGAACAGATCTTGATAGATCTCACGAACTAAATGCATCACTGGTGAATTGGCGTCTGGCTGCCAGCCTGGGTAACTGCCTTTGGCTTCGACATTCGCTTTAGCCAGTTGACCCAATGCGGTCAGCGTACCCACCACGTAATTCTTACCGCTGTCGATCAATGAACGGATCAGGCTGATGATTTGTGCTTCGCCTTCGGTGGTTGTGACAACACCGACGTTCAATGAAGTTTCAACCACGCCTTTTACCGCGTCACTCATGCGAATAACGCCGTTTGGTGTACTGTTGAGCAGCGCGATGAAAGCATGTTGGCTAGTGGCTGTCATTGCCTGAGCACTGCTGGTAGTTTCTTCCAGCAATACGGTGATGTTTTTCTCTTTGGCCGCCAGCTCGTTTTGCAAAATACCGAGATATCTTGTGCATAGCGCTTTCAGTGCATCAACCTTAGCGGCAGGTACCGCCACGGTGGCGAAGGCTTCACGTGGAATGGCGTTACGCAGCGTACCGCCGTTTAACTCCAGCAGGCGAAGGCTGAGCTCTTCGGCATGACCAAACAGGAAACGCGCCAGCAGCTTGTTGGCGTTACCCAGACCGTGGTGAATATCAGCACCGGAGTGACCACCTTTCAACCCTTTGATGGTCAGCTTCAGTGTTTGGTAACCGGCAGGAACTGCTTCGCGCTGCAATGGCAGGGTAGTGATGAAATCAATACCACCGGCGCAACCCATATAGATTTCGCCTTCTTCTTCTGAATCGGTGTTGATCAGAATATCCGCTTGCAGCCAGTTCGGTTGCAGGCCGAAGGCACCATCCATGCCAGCTTCTTCGGTCATGGTCAGTAATACTTCCAGCGGACCGTGCTCTACGCTATCGTCCGCCAACACGGCCAATGCAGATGCCATACCGATGCCGTTATCGGCACCCAGCGTGGTACCACGGGCTTTGATCCACTCACCATCAATGTACGGTTGGATTGGGTCTTTGGCGAAATCGTGCACCGTGTCGTTGTTCTTTTGCGGCACCATATCCAAATGGGCTTGCAGAGCGACCGGCTTGCGGTTCTCCATCCCTTGGGTTGCCGGTTTGCGCAGTAAGATATTGCCAACCTGATCGCGTTCGGCGTGCAAGTTTTTCTCTTTAGCCCACGCCATGATGTGCTCCGCCAGCGCTTCTTCATGATAAGAAGGGTGTGGAATCGAGCAGATTTTGGCAAAAATATCCCACAGCGGCTGTGGTGAAAGTTGAGACAATTCAGACACTATTAAGACTCCTATAAACAGCATCCCCGGCATGGCGAGAAGGCTGTGCGGTTAGGGTTGAGTTGAATCGGTGCTATTTGGCACGATTTTCAGAGAATACCACTTTATCTCAGGGTGTGCGCGTGCAGTATTACCAACCTTTATCGGGTGAATAGCCGGGGTGACTAGGCTTCAGTTTACTTTTTCAACAGCCGTCGTCAGCGCGCCTAGCAGATAAAATCTGAATGAATTGATCACAGCCACTGGTATTCGTAGTAGTCAATCTCTATAATCTCGCGCAACCTTTTTTCCCCGAATCACCATATAAGCCAATCATCTACTGGCTGGGACACCATTCTTATGAGCGAAAAATACGTTGTTACCTGGGATATGTTGCAAATGCACGCACGCAAACTGGCAACTCGCCTAATGCCTTCTGAGCAATGGACCGGCATCATTGCCGTCAGCCGTGGCGGTTTGGTTCCAGCAGCACTGTTGGCGCGTGAACTGGGTATTCGCCATGTAGATACCGTCTGCATCTCCAGCTATGACCATGATAATCAACGTGAGATGAAGATCCTCAAGCGTGCTGAAGGTGATGGTGAAGGCTTTATCGTCATCGACGATTTGGTTGATACCGGCGGCACGGCTAAAGCGATCCGCGATATGTATCCGAAAGCCCATTTCGTGACTATTTTCGCTAAACCTGCTGGTCGTCCATTGGTTGACGATTACGTTGTTGATATCCCACAAGATACTTGGATCGAGCAGCCGTGGGATATGGCCGTGACTTTCGTTCCACCGATCAGTAATCGTTAATTCGGTTCTGAACGACGTTCAAGCGCCTGGCAATGCCGGGCGTTTGCGTTTTTAGCCTTTCTCTTGTCATCTTCTGTAAATTCCCGGCTTGTTTTGGTTTATCTCACCAGAGTTAGGTACACTAACAACAGATAATCAGGCTGTTTGCGGCCTGTCGCCAGATTTATGGAGGCCATAATCACCATGGCACAAGCCAACCTTTCTGAAGTACTGTTCAAACCCTCTTTCAAGCATCGTGAAACCTCAACGTTGGTCACGCGTGCGCGTAACCCTGTGAACACCCATCTGCATTCCGCTTTAGAAGGGAATACCACTAACAATTGGTATCGCCTGCTTAATAATCTGCTGTGGACTTGGCGTGGCGTCAGCCCGGTAGAAACCAATGAAGTGCTGTCACGGATTGCGGTTTCGTGCGCAGAACACAGCAACGATAAATTGCTGGATACCGTGGTCGGTTACCGAAATGGCAACTGGATCTACGAGTGGGTGCATCAAGGAATGGAATGGCAGCAGCGGGCGCTGGAGCAGCAAGACTCGCTGATCGGTGGGCAATATTGGTTAAATGCCGCCAATTTCTACAGCATCGCTGGTTATCCACATCTGAAAGGTGATGAACTGGCCGAACAGGCAGAAGCGCTGGCGAATCGTGCTTATGAAGAAGCGGCGTTATTACTGCCTTATCAACTGAAAGAATTAACCTTTAAAATCCCAGGCGGCAGCGATATCACTGGCTTCTTACATATGCCAGATAGCGGTAAAGCGCCTTATCCGACAGTACTGATGTGCGGCAGTCTGGATACCTTGCAAACCGATTACCACCGCCTGTTCCGTGAATATCTGGCGCCGCATGGTATTGCGATGCTGACTATCGATATGCCGTCGATCGGTTCCTCCAGCAAATGGAAACTCACACAGGATTCCAGTTACCTGCATCAACAGGTATTGGCGCAGTTGCCCTCGGTGCCGTGGGTCGATCATCAGCGCGTCACCGCTTTCGGTTTGCGCTTTGGCGCTAATGTGGCAGTTCGTTTGGCTTATTTGGAATCCCATCGCCTGCGTGGTGTGGCTTGCTTAGGCCCGGTGGTGCATACGTTGTTATGTGATACCCAGTTCCAGCAGCAAGTGCCCGATATGTATATGGATGTGCTCGCTAGCCGTATGGGAATGCAGAATGCTTCCGATAACGTGCTGAAAGTCGAGCTGAATCGCTACTCGCTAAAAATGCAGGGGTTACTAGGGCGTCGTTGTCCAACACCGATGTTGGCTGCTTATTGGGAAAAAGATCTTCTTAGCCCGAAAGAAGAAGCTCAGTTGATCGCCTCTTCTTCATTAGACGGCAAATTAATCGCCATTCCACGTGCTCCGGTATACCAAAGTTTCCATAAAGCATTACTGCAAAGTTGTGATTGGCTGCGGGAGAAAATGCGTTAATTAGTTGCTAATTTTTAACAGTTTGTTAAAAAGAGGGGTCTACCTTGAGGAGGTTATAATGACGTTACCCAGTGGTCACCCTAAAAGCCGACTAATGAAACGTTTCGCTAGCTTGGGACCGTATCTGCGTGAAGGGCAATGTGAAAACGACCGTTTTTTCTTTGATTGCTTAGCCGTGTGCGTCAACGTCAAACCTGCGCCAGAAAAACGTGAGTTCTGGGGATGGTGGATAGAGTTGTTGGCGGAAGAAAAACGCTTTACCTATGCTTACCAATTTGGCTTGTTCAATAAAGAAGGACAGTGGAAAGCGGAAAAAATTAAAGATCCTGAAGTACAGGAAAAGTTGGAGACCACATTGCGCGGTTTCCATAAGCGCCTAGGGGAGCTTTTAACCACCATGGAATTGTCATTAGAACCTGCCGACGATTTCAACGAACAGCCTGTCAAACTGTCTGCCTAGATCAAACCATCCGCTTAGATCAATCTGATCGTTGAATTTGCGTCGTGCCTGTTGGCATGACGCGTCTCTCCTGTTACAAAGTTCATTGCACTTCCCTCATTTTAAACGGCAGATATTCTATGAACGGCAGCCAAACATTGGTTGTGAAATTGGGCACCAGCGTGTTGACCGGCGGATCGCTGCGTCTGAACCGTGCTCATATTGTTGAATTGGTGCGTCAATGCGCGCAGCAACATGCAGCGGGCCACCGCATTGTTATCGTCACTTCTGGTGCGATTGCCGCCGGGCGTGAGCATTTGGGCTACCCTGAACTCCCTGCTACTATTGCTTCCAAGCAACTGCTGGCCGCGGTAGGGCAGAGCCGCTTGATCCAACTGTGGGAACAACTGTTCTCAATTTACGGTATCCACGTCGGGCAAATGCTGCTGACGCGCGCTGATCTGGAAGATCGCGAGCGCTTCCTCAACGCGCGTGACACCATGAATGCTTTGCTGGATAACCGTATCGTCCCGGTGATTAACGAAAATGACGCGGTGGCAACCGCAGAAATTAAAGTTGGCGATAACGATAATCTGTCGGCACTGGCAGCGATCCTTGCCGGAGCCGATAAACTGTTGCTGCTGACTGATCAACAAGGCTTATACACTGCCGACCCACGTAATAACCCACAGGCGGAATTGATCCGCGAAGTGCATGGCATTGACGATGCATTACGTGCGATTGCTGGCGACAGCGTTTCTGGCCTTGGCACTGGCGGTATGGGTACCAAACTTCAGGCTGCCGATGTTGCCTGCCGTGCGGGTATCGACGTGATTATCGCCGCCGGGAGCAAAGCGGGCGTGGTGGCGGATGTGATCGAAGGGACGCCAGTCGGCACCCGTTTCCATGCCTTGGAAACCCCACTGGAAAACCGTAAGCGCTGGATCTTCGGCGCACCACCTGCCGGTGAAATCACCGTTGATGATGGTGCGGTAGAGGCGATGATGGCGCGCGGCAGTTCGTTGTTGCCAAAAGGCATTCGCGAAGTCAAAGGTGATTTCTCTCGTGGTGAAGTGATCCGCATCCGCAATCTGGCGGGGCGCGATCTGGCGCATGGTGTCAGCCGTTATAACAGTGACGCGATGCGCATGATCGCCGGGCATCACTCACAAGAAATCAGTGAAATCCTCGGTTATGAATACGGCCCTGTTGCCGTTCACCGCGACGATATGATTGCATACTCTAAATAATTGGAGTTGCATCAAGGCGGCCAGTGAGTGAGTCCCGATGAGCTTACTCCAGTAAGTGATTCGGGTGAGTGAACGCAGCCAACGTAGATGCAGCTTCAAGTATGACGAGTATTAAGTTAAGGAGTTATCATGCTTGAACAAATGGGCAAGGCCGCCAAACAAGCCTCTTGGCAACTGGCGGTGCTGAGCACGGCGAAGAAAAATCAGGTGTTGTCGGTGATGGCGGACATGTTAGAAGCCAACAGCGAAACGATCCTGCAAGCCAATGAACAAGATATGGAACAGGCGCGCGCGACCGGTATGAGTGAAGCGCTGTTGGATCGTCTGTTGTTGACGCCAGCACGACTGGCGGCCATTGCTAACGACGTGCGCCAGGTATGCCGCCTGAACGATCCGGTCGGTCACGTATTGGATGGCAATTTGCTAGACAGTGGCCTGAAGTTAGAGCGCCGCCGAGTGCCACTTGGCGTCATCGGCGTGATTTATGAAGCTCGCCCCAATGTCACCATCGACGTCGCCAGCCTGTGCTTGAAGACCGGTAACGCGGTGATCCTGCGCGGTGGTAAAGAAACACACCATACCAATCAGGCGACGGTGAAGGTGATCCAGCAAGCACTGGAACGGTGTGGTCTGCCTGCGGCAGCGGTGCAAGCGATTGAAAGCCCTGAGCGCGAATTGGTGGCTGAACTGCTGCGTCTCGATCGTTATGTCGATATGCTGATCCCACGTGGTGGCGCTGGCCTACACAAACTGTGTCGCGAACAATCGACCATTCCGGTGATCACGGGGGGTATCGGCGTTTGCCACACCTACGTTGACGACAACGTGGATTATGACAAGGCACTGACGGTGATCGAAAATGCCAAAATCCAACGTCCGAGCGCCTGCAACTCGCTGGAAACCTTGTTGGTCAATCGCACCATCGCTAACAGCTTCTTGCCCGCCTTGAGTGCGCGTATGGCGGCAGTTGGCGTCACTCTGCACGCTAGCGACAACGCAATGCCGTTACTGCAAGGCGGTCCGGCGCAGGTCGTTGCAGTCGCAGCAGAAGATTATGACGACGAATGGCTGTCGCTAGATCTGAACGTCACGCTGGTGGACGATATCGATCAGGCGATTGACCACATCCGCACCCACGGCACCAGCCACTCGGACGCTATTTTGACGCGTTCACTGAGCAACGCAGAATACTTCGTGCGCGCAGTGGATTCCGCGGCGGTGTACGTCAACGCTAGCACCCGCTTCACCGACGGCGGCCAGTTTGGTTTGGGTGCAGAAGTCGCCGTCAGCACCCAAAAACTCCACGCCCGCGGCCCTATGGGGCTGGATGCACTGACCACCTATAAATGGATTGGTTATGGGGATGATTTGGTAAGGAGTTGAGTGAGGTAGTTTGGAATTAAATGAGATGCAGTCTGCAAAGGCTGCGTTTTTGTTTTTATAGTGGATCTATCATTACAACGGTCATTTCGTGAGCCAAACACTCCTCACAATCAGCTCTTCAAATGAGCCAATGATATGCTATATTCAGCTCATTAGATGAGCCGATTAGCTTGCTCATTCGGCTCACACCAGTATATACCCAAAATAATTGGAGTTACATCAAGGCGGCAACGCAGCGACAAATTGGTCGTCAGACCGATTTGAACAGCGCTTGCGCTGGCCCGAAGGGTGAGTTGAGGAACGAAACTCATAATCCCGATGAGCTTACGCCAGTAAGTGATTCGGGTGAGCAAGGGCAGCCAACAAAGATGTAGCTTCAAGTATGACGGGTATAAACACCAGCTTTCAGCGAGCGACTGATGACTCCCACTTGGATCTGGCAACACGGCGATTGGCCACACTTTCATTGGCAGGATCAAGAGGTCTTGCCGAGGCTACGGCTGTTGCAACGTAAGTTAGGCATCTTGCTGGGGAGTCATTACCAAACCGAGCAACCAGAACTGGCTTTGGATACGTTGCTGGCGAACATCTTAGCTTCTTCCGCTATCGAAGATGAACGTCTTAATGTTCAATCTGTGCGTTCTTCTTTGGCGCGGCGATTGGGAATATCACAGGTACAACCTTACCCAGTATCGGATCGTTCGGAAGGGTTGGCGGCCATGATGATCGATGCGATCGATAACCGTGGGCAGCCTTTGACTTTTGAACGCCTATGCCAATGGCACCGTTGGTTATTTCCAACGGGCGAGTGGGTGATGCAGCGAGTAAATGTAGGGCAATTGCGAAGTGATGAGCCTATGCAAGTGGTGTCGGGACGCATCGATCGTCCAGTCGTGCATTTTGAGGCTCCACCGCGAAAAGGTCTTGAGCAGCAGTTAGACCATTTCATCACGTGGTTTAATCAGAGCGTTAATGAACCCACTTTGGAGCCACTTTTACGGGCGGCCATCAGCCATCTTTGGTTTGTTACCCTCCATCCATTTGATGATGGTAACGGACGCATCACACGTGCTTTGACTGATCTAGCACTTTCACAGGCTGATAGCCAAAGCATTCGCTTATACGCGATGTCGGTCGCCATCTTGGAAAAACGAGCTGATTACTATCGGGTACTGGAACTGAGCCAGAAAGGAACGTTAGATATCACCCTTTGGTTGAATTGGTTCCTAGATACGCTAGATGCCACTCTGGATCAGGCATTGCAGGTCATCACTCGAACCTTAGCCAAAACTCACTTCTGGCAACTGCATCGCTTGGATAATTTGAACCCAGAGCAAGTTAAGGTACTTAATCGTCTATTAGACGGTGGAGAGCAAGGTTTTGAACAGGGGATCAGCGCCAGTCAGTATCAGAGGGTGGCAAAAGTGAGTAAAGCAACAGCAACGCGGCATTTAACCGATTTGGTAGAAAAAGGATGTATCGAAAAACTACCGGGCGGGGGGCGTAGTACGCGTTATCAAATAAAATCGGACATCTTGAAAAATAAGACTGTGTGTTCAACAGGTTGATTGCCTACAAAATCCTCTCTTGCTTGGTTTGGGTATTTGTCTATAATAAATGCAGACAAATGGCGAGGTGTTAGTTAGGAGGCCGCAATGAGAATCTACAGCCCATCACCAAAACCGGTAGATAATGCGTTATGGCGTTATGTTGGTTTTCCTGCCAATAGAGGACGAGAGCTGACTTTAGCCTTGCAGGCGGGTTTGCCGGTCGGTGTGTTAGACAACATTCATCAATGGTCTGAAGATATATCAAAAGCTGACATTTTGCGTTTTACGGGCATCAATGAACGTAATATCACCAGACGCAAAAGTTCTGACGGTACACTTTCCTCGGATGAAAGTGAGCGTATTGCCCGATTTGTTCGGGTAATAGATGCTGCGGTACAGCTTTTTAACGGTAGTAAAAGGGATGCAAATGCCTGGATGCGTCAGCCTGTTCGGGGGTTAGGTGATGTGTCACCAGCATCCCTTCTGCCGACTGAGAGCGGTGCTATAGAAGTGTTAGACCTTATTGGCCGACTGGAGCACGGTGTCTTTTCATGATCCTATACCGGTTAACCAAGGCACTTTATGCATCAACTGCGTGGAATGGGTATGGTGCAAGTGAGTTTGGTGGTCGCTGGAACCATAAAGGCTATCCCGTAGTCTATGTGGCTGGTTCTATTGCTCTTGCTTCACTTGAATTGTTAGTGCATACCAACAAGGAATCGTTGCTTGAGAGTTATTCCCTTTTTAGCATAGAAATTGCTGATGAAGATATTCAGTACCTTGATAGTGACGTCTTACCGGCTGGCTGGCGTCAGAATCCAGCCCCCATCAGTACGATGGACATCGGTAGTGGTTGGCTCCAAGCGGGTGATTCTGTCGCATTGGTCGTTCCTTCTTCTATTGTTCCTTATGAAAAAAATGCCATTATTAACCCTGAGCATCCTTCCTTCGATAAATATCGCCACACCATTAAATCGTTGAGTTTCTCGTTTGATGAAAGGCTGACTCGCTAGCAAAAAAGAGAATGTTCAGAATTCTGAACATTCTCCCAACAAAACATTCAGTTACCTTAACTTCCGCGCTAGCATCGTCGCAAACCGCAACTTAATCCGGTTCCCTTCCGCATCAGTTTTATGTAGCGCACCGACGTCTTCGTTGTATTTCACCAGTTCCCAGCCTTGGTAGTAATTCTTCAGTTCATCGGGTTTAAAGGTGAATGGGAACGGCATTGGGCACGGATAATCTGGGGTATCCATCGCGGCGACGATCAGGTTATAGCCGCCTTTAACGGTTGCGGCCTGCATATCCTGAATAATATGCGGGATGGCGTTACGCTCTAGGAACATCAGAACTACGGTGGAGAGAATGAAATCGTACTCGCCGCTAAAACGGTGGCTATTGAGATCCTGCACGTTGGCGCTGATTTTTTGACATTGTTCTACATCGATAATTCGGTTCAATTCAGCGATGCCGGGGGCGTTTTTATCCCAACTGGTCACGTCAAAGCCTTTCAGGTTGAGGTAGAGCGAGTTGCGTCCGCCGCCGCAGCCGAGATCCAACGCTTTGCCGGGTGCGATAATGCTAGCGGCTTCGATCACTTCTGAGTGAGTACGGGTTAAACCATATTTATGGTGGTAATAATCTTCAGGGGATGAATGTGTGTCAGATAAAGTAGGCATAGTGTGTTTTTCTTAATCCAGATAATTTAATGATGCATGTAAAATACATGTTTATTGGTGTTTTGACTATATTTCAGAGCGGTACTCTAGCTAATAACCTAGCTATGGGATAAGTTTATTTCAGCTTATGCCATGATAATCAGGGAAAAATGCCAAATTACCGCATTGTGAGTCTGCTAGCACTATTGGTGTTGGCAGGTTGTAGCAGTAAGACAACCACGGAAAAATCAAGACTACGCTCAGTTGATGTGAAAGCTCAGTTGATTAAACTAATGCCAGCTAATACGCGCGATCGTGAAGGTTGGGCGAGCGATATTGCTGCGGCATTTTCTGCGCAGGACCTTAACCCTAGTAATGAGAATCTGTGCGCCGTATTGGCGGTCACTGAGCAGGAATCCACTTTCCAAGCTAATCCGTCGGTGCCGGGGTTGTCTAAAATCGCTTGGAAAGAGATCGATCGTCGGGCAGATCAACTGCATATCCCTCACTTTCTGGTGCGCACTGCGCTGCTGATCAAATCTCCGAACGGTAAAAGTTACAGTGAACGGCTCGATCAGGTGCGTAACGAGCAGGAGTTGAGTGCGATCTTCGATGATTTTATCGATATGGTGCCGATGGGGCAGAAGCTGTTCGGTAATCTCAACCCAGTGCGTACTGGCGGGCCGATGCAAGTCAGTATCGCTTTTGCCGAAGCCCATGCCAAAGGCTATCCGTATTCAGTTGACGGCACCATCCGCCGCGAAGTATTTAGCCGTCGTGGAGGAATGTACTTTGGCATCATGCATTTACTGGGGTATCCGGCGAATTACAGTCAGTCGCTGTATCGCTTTGCTGACTTTAATGCCGGTTGGTATGCCAGCCGTAATGCGGCATTCCAGAGTGTTGTCAGCCGTGCTAGTGGTATCAAATTGGCGTTGGATGGCGATCTGATCAACTACGGCACGAGCAAACCGGGCTCAACCGAGTTAGCGGTACGCAGCTTGGGGAAACGGTTAGATTTGAGTGATTCGGCCATCCGGCGCGCATTGGAAAAGGGAGACAGCCTTGATTTTGAGCAAACATCGCTGTATTCGCGTGTTTATGCATTAGCGGAAAAGTCAGCCGGTAAGAAATTACCGCGTGAAATGTTACCCGGCATCCAGTTGGAAAGCCCGAAAATCACGCGTAAGTTGACCACCGCATGGTTCGCCAAACGGGTGGACGAGCGACGTCAGCGTTGCCTGACGCGTGTGCCTTGAAGGGCTAATCTCAATAAACCCTCAACGTGATGTATTTAACCAATCGAACAAATAAGATACAGCTTGATAATGCTGATATGATCAGTAAGAATTTCGGCCAGTTTTTTATTGGAGTTTTATGATGTGTTTTAAAAGGACGTTTTTGGCCTGTTCAATGGCGTTGATATTTTCTACACAGTCTTCTTATGCTGAAGTCAGTGCAGAAAATAGCACTTCCTCTCAGGCAGAGAAACCGGGATGGTGGCAACGTTTTAGCGATAATGTTGTTGAGACATGGCAGCATTCGCCGAACAAGGATCTCTATATTCCTGCCATCACTTGGCACAACCGTTGGATGTACGATCAAGAGAAAATTGATTCGTACAACGAGCGGCCTTGGGGATTGGGTTACGGTATTTCTCGTTATGATCAGGATGGCGATTGGCACGGTCTGTACCTGATGGCGTTCAAAGATTCGTTCAATAAGTGGGAGCCGATCGGCGGTTACGGTTATGAAAAAATCTGGCGTCCGCTGGAAGATAAAGATTTCCGGCTGGGGCTAGGCTTCACTGCTGGAGCCACTGCGCGCGATAACTGGAACTATATTCCGATCCCGGTGTTGCTACCGTTAGCCTCTGTGGGTTATAAGCGCCTGACTTTTCAGGCCACGTATATTCCCGGAACTTATAATAACGGCAACGTATTCTTCGCTTGGCTGCGCTGGCAGTTTTAATTTCCCCCTTCAAAGATTCTTAAAAATCGTTATCCGGCAAGTTCTTGGGAACTTGTCGTGATTAACTATGCTCGAAGCTATGATTCGGCAACAAGCCGTTATAGTGAAGATAAACAGGAGTTTCCAATGAAGACCAAGAATCGTTTACTGGTAGCATTAACGCTGGCTGGCGTCATGGCGGGTGGAGCAGCACAAGCCGCCGGGCTGATGGATTCAATCAACAGTGCCGCCGGTGAACTGAGTAAGTCAGGAACGACGGGGAGTGCTTCGTCTTTATCTTCGTTGACCAGTCTGTTGGATGGCGGTGACAAGGCGCTCAGTTCCAGTAGCATGACGAATGCCGCAGGTATTATGCAATATTGCGTGAAAAACAATGTGCTGTCGGCTGATGGCGTCGCCGGAGTTCAAGACAAACTGCTGAACAAACTGGGTATGAGCGATCCGACAAAAGCCGCAAAACCAGATTACCAACAAGGGTTGGGTGGTTTGTTGCAGACGGGGGAAGGTAAGAGCTTGGATCTGAACAGTTTGGGGACGTCGAAACTGACTGAACAAGTCAAACAAAAAGCCTGTGATTTAGTATTGAAACAGGGTAAATCCTTCCTTGGTGTATAAATGAAAAAAATTCTGATGTTATCGATGTTGGCAGGCGTTGCGCTGCTACAGGGGTGTAATACGAAATCTAATGACGCACCACCGCCACCGCAGGTTAAACCGGTCGGTCTGGCAAATCCGGCGGATGTTTACTGCACTAAGATAGGTGGGAAACTGAATTCGAAGCAAAACGCGCAAGGGCAATATTCAACCTGCACCTTACCGAGCGGTGAGGAAATCGATAGCTGGGAACTGTTCCGCCGCGATCATCCGGTGAAAAAATAATAGAGATGAGTTCTGATCATTACGGTCAGAACTCATTTTTTTGACCTGAACGATTCCAACGTATTCTGTGCCGGTTCGCGTGCCTCACGATGTGGTAGCTCACGCTTGATGCTATAACCGTTCACCGGTGCGGCTCCAATAAACTCGTCTTGCTGCTGATGCTGTCGTAAATAACGCTTGGTGCTAAACACGCCCACGGCGATTAACATGAAAAAAATAAAAATTGTTAGGCGGTTCTTAAAGAACGCGCCGAATAGCCTGCTGGGTAATTGAAACAGCCATTTGGCGATTTTTAATGGCATTTTTTCCCCGTCACATTCAAACCGTTACCAGAGTATAGCCGTGATTATTTGATCACTCTTCTTCCAACAACGCGAATTGCTGTCCCAAATAATCAAGCAATAAGCGTACGGCGGGTAACTGCCCACGGCGTGATGGATAAACCGCATGAATCACGCCACCTTGTGGTTGCCAGCCGGGTAATAATGACACCAAATCGCCACGCAGTATGTCATCGCGCATCATCATCACCGGTAACTGTACGATACCCGCGCCGGCAATCGCGGCGGTGCGTAGCATCAACATATCGTCAGTGACTAATCGCGGCAGGTGTTCCCATTGGAATTGCTCACCGTTGGCGGAGGTCAGGTGCCAATGATGGTGTGAACGTGCAGGGCCGAGATCGAGCGTGGGATAGCGACGCAAATCCTCCGGCGTTTCTACTGAACCGAGTGAACGGACTAACGACGGGCTAGCTGCTATGCACCAAGTCCGTTTGGCTAAAATCTTCAGCACCAAGTCGCTGTCTTCCAGCGGCGGTGGCCGCACACGGATCGCCAGATCCAACCCTTCGCCTACCACATCAACCCGACGGTTAGTGGCCTCCAGATGCACCGTCACCTTGGGATAGTCCGCCATAAACGTCGCCAACATACTACCGATGCGGGTGTGCAACATCGCCACCGGGCAGGACATGCGCACCGTACCGCAAGGCTCCGCGCGAGTCTGTTCGATCGCCTGCTGCGCCGCTTCCGCTTCAACCAGCATTGCCTTGCAGTGCATGTAGTAGGTTTGGCCAATATCGGTCACGGAAAAACGGCGGGTGGAACGCTGAATCAGACGTGCGCCTAGCCGTTCTTCCAACAGCGCCACGCGGCGGCTGAGTTTGGATTTCGGAATGCCCAACGCGCGTCCGGCTGGGGCGAATCCTTGGTGATCCACCACGCTGGAGAAGAAAAATAAGTCATTCAGGTCGGTGAACATCGCTGCCCTTATCGTTCTATCAGTAGAACACTGAGTGTACATCTTGCTTACTACCGCAGCAAATGCCACAGGATTAAACTTCTGACATCAACTTAAGGCCGCGAGGCCTGAAACTGGAGATAACAGATGAAAAAGATCCTTGGTGTTTACAACAGCCCTGAAGCTCACTGGGTAGGTAACGGTTTTCTGGTGAATTCGCTGTTTTCTTACAACGATCTAGGTAAAGAACTGAGTCCGTTCTTGCTGCTGGATCATGCAGCGCCAACCAAATATCGCGAAACGACCGGTTCACGCGGAGTGGGTCAGCATCCACACCGGGGTTTTGAAACGGTGACTATAGTTTATCAAGGTGAAGTCGAGCACCGTGATTCCACCGGTAGTGGTGGGGTGATTGGCCCTGGTGATGTGCAGTGGATGACCGCAGCGTCGGGCATTTTGCACGAAGAGTTTCACTCTAAAGAGTTTTCGCGTACCGGCGGCACGATGGAAATGGTGCAACTGTGGGTCAACTTGCCAGCCAAAGACAAAATGGCCGCGCCGGGTTACCAGACGCTATTGAATAAAGATATCCCAGTGGTTCCTCTGGCGGATAACGCTGGGCAGGTTCGGGTTATTGCGGGTCACTTCGGCGACCATGATGGTCCTGCGCGAACTTTCAGCCCGATCAACCTGTGGGATATGAAGCTGAACACGGGTCACACCACGACGTTGACGGTGAAAGAAGGCCATACATTGGCGCTGGTGATGTTGCACGGTGCTATTGAAGTCAACGGCGAGCAACTGGTCCGTGAAACTCAGATGGTGGTGCTGGATCGTACTGGTGAGTCGATCACTATCGAAGCCAACAATGATGTGAGTTTGTTGGTACTGAGCGGTGAGCCGATCAATGAGCCCGTCGTTGGTTATGGCCCATTCGTGATGAATAGCGAAGCTGAAATTCAGCAGGCGTTCCGCGATTTCAATAGCGGCAAGTTTGGTGAAATGATCCCGGAAAATGTTAACCAGTAAATAACGGTTCTCACCCGGTATGCATCGGGTGAGAACGATACTTCAAGACAACCTCTATGCCGTTAGTGATGCTGCTAACGGAAACAAACGAGTCCAACAGGAGTCAAATCATGGCTAAAAGTTACAAACGTCTCGATAAAGATCAAGCTGCGGTATTGTTGGTAGATCATCAGGCCGGTCTGCTTTCCTTGGTACGCGATATTGATCCCGATCGTTTCAAAAACAACGTATTAGCGCTGGCTGATTTAGCCAAATATTTCAACCTACCAACCATTTTGACCACCAGTTTTGAAGATGGTCCAAATGGTCCGTTGGTTCCAGAGCTGAAGGCTCAATTCCCAGACGCTCCCTTTATCCCACGCCCAGGGCAAATCAATGCTTGGGACAATGAAGATTTTGTGAAAGCAGTCAAGGCGACCGGTCGTAAACAGCTGATTATTGCTGGTGTAGTGACTGAGGTTTGTGTGGCATTCCCAGCATTGTCGGCACTGGCAGAAGACTTTGAAGTGTTCGTGGTGACCGATGCTTCTGGCACGTTCAACGAACTGACTCGCCAATCGGCCTGGAGCCGTATGGAAGCTGAAGGTGCACAACTGATGACTTGGTTCGGTGTGGCCTGTGAACTGCATCGCGACTGGCGTAATGATGTTGAAGGGTTGGGCGCTTTGTTCTCCAACCATATTCCGGATTACCGTAATTTGATGACCAGTTACAGTACACTGGCCGGCAAAAAGTAATCAGAATTTTCTCGCCCCAGTTTGAATGGTTCAAGCTGGGGCATATCTATATGCCTGAGTTCTTTACGCTTCTTTACCATGAAAACGCTTGAAATATCAGCGCCATGACTCCATATAATGGAAGGTCTGGAGATAAGGAGCGACATAATGGGAATCAGTGAAGAAGAGCACATTCGTCGCTTGAGCGAAGAAAAGGATGCTATAGGCAATGCGGCCAAATGGGTGGCGATTGTCTCCGCTATCTATTTTATTTTGATGGTGTTTTATGGTCATCCGATCGGTGTGCTAACGATGTCCGGGGTGATCTTTATTGTCTCCACCACAATCTGGGTGAGAAAACGGCAGAAAGTGCGTTCTTACCGCCAAGCACTGGCAAAAATTAGCGAAGAACCCTAACCCTCTCCAATCCACTGGCGTTTACGTCAATGGAATCAACATCACTAACTTCAATCCGCTGTTTTCCGCAGGGCGGAATGTGAGTTGCTGATAACACAGCGTTCCTTGTTGCGCATGTTCAAAAGTCCGTTCTCCACCTTCACGTGCCATCACATCATGCTGTTGCCAAAAATGGTTAAATGCTGGGCAGTTGTGCGTCATGTTGCGTACAAAGGCACGCATTTCCTCCGTACCTTGATGATGGCTGGTTTCCGCGCGGAATTCAGCCACCACGCGCCGCGCGCGTTCTTCCCAATCACAGACCAACGTTTTCGCGAGTGGGTGAAAGAACATAAAGTGCAGCAGATTGGGCGTATTAGCTTGCCCAAGCCAACCATTAAACAATGCTTCTGCCTGCGGGTTCCAAGCGACAATATTCCACAGATTATCTAGCAGATAACAAGGTACGGTTATTTGGTGCACGCTCTGTAACACGGCGCTGTTCACCGTTTCCTGTTGTTGTTCCTGATCGGGATCGGTCACTCGTGCTAGCGTGAAGAGATAGTGCCGCTCGGCTTGCCCTAGTCGTAACGCTTTGGCAATGCGCGCTAACGTAAACGGAGAAATAGAAACCTCACGCCCTTGTTCGATCCAGGTATACCAAGTGGCGCTGATGCCGCTGATTTGTGCCAATTCTTCACGGCGCAGCCCATTGGTACGGCGGCGTGGCGCACTGGGCAATCCCAGCATTTCTGGCGTTATGCGTTCGCGATGTGCTCGCAGGAAGGCACCAAGAGCTTTCGGGCCAGAGAGCGCTTCAGATGTCATAGGGTAGTACCTTCTTATACTAGGATAACTGCTCATATTGTACCCGTATATCAAGCTGATTATAGTGGTTGAAAAGCAACACCGGCCAATAAAAAAGGAGCAAACATGAGCATCAGTAACAGCCACAAGAATGCAGTCAATCGTCAGTTTGGTGAACAGGCTAATGCGTATTTGACTAGCGCGGTTCATGCACAAGGGAAAGATTTACAGCGTTTAGCGCGCCTGTTGTCTGCCGATGGCGAAGCTAAATTGCTCGATCTGGGGTGTGGTGCCGGACACGCCAGCTTTACTGCGGCAGTTCAGGTGGCGCTGGTGGTGGCTTATGATTTATCCGCCCAAATGTTGGACGTGGTTAGCGGCGCGGCAGCAGATAAGGGACTTAAAAATATTCAGGTTCAGCAAGGTGTTGCGGAATCATTACCGTTCGAAGATGCGAGTTTTGACGTGGTGATTAGCCGTTATTCGGCCCACCATTGGCACGATGTCGGGCAAGCACTGCGTGAAGTATGGCGTGTGCTGAAGCCCGGCGGGAAAGTGATTATGATGGATGTGGTGTCGCCTGGGCATCCGTTGCTGGATATCTATCTGCAAACGGTTGAGGTACTGCGTGATACTTCGCATGTTCGTAACTATGCGCCGGGCGAATGGCTGGCGATGCTTACCGAAGCGGGTTTGTTAGTGCAGGAAGTGACGACGGATCGGTTGTATCTCGAATTCAGCAGTTGGGTGGCACGTATGCGAACGCCAGAGCATTTCGTTACGGCAATTCGCGCATTGCAGCAGGACGTTTCTGATGAGGTGGTGCGGCATTTTGCCATTCAAGCCGATGGCTCATTTACCAGCGATATCATGATGTTTGAAGCGCGGAAGAACTAATAAAAAATAGGGCAGCCACATTGGGCTGCCCTACTTAATTTAATTCGAATCTTAGTCTTTCTTTTCCAGCAAGCCACGATAAATCAGCCCGCCGATAACGCCGCCGATCAATGGAACCAGCCAGAATACCCACAGTTGTTGTAGCGCCCAAGTGCCTTGGAAGATAGCAACGCCGGTACTACGTGCCGGGTTTACTGAAGTATTAGTAACAGGAATACTGATCAAGTGGATCAATGTTAATGCCAGACCAATTGCCAGAGGGCCAAAGCCTGCAGGTGCGCGCTTATCGGTAGCACCGTGAATAATAATCAAGAAGAATGCAGTCAGTACCAGTTCAATAACAATGGCAGCTTGCAAAGAATAACCGTCAGGTGAATGTTCACCGTAACCGTTAGAAGCAAACCCACCAGCAGTCGCATCGAAACCGCTTTTACCGCTGGCGATTAAATAAAGCACCGCTGCGGCTGCAATGGCACCAATGACCTGAGCAATAACATAAGGAACAACATCTTTTGCTGGGAAACGACCGCCAGCAAATAAACCTACAGTCACTGCCGGGTTAAAGTGTCCGCCAGAAATATGACCTACGGCATAAGCCATAGTGACCACGGTAAGACCGAATGCAAGAGCAACACCAGCAAAACCAATACCTAGCTGTGGATATGCAGCCGCTAATACCGCACTACCACAACCACCGAACACCAACCAAAATGTGCCAAAAAATTCGGCAAAAAGTCGCTTTGACATAGATTCCGTCCTATCGGGATAAACTAACGGGCGTTAGCATTAAAACTATAGAACACCTTTTTTGTTTATTGCAGGTTTCTATAGACTTTTCTTCATACGCCCTCGATTTCGCCGGTTATTAAATCCTTAACTTTTAATGCTGTCTACTGAGACTCGTCTGTTTTCAGAATATATTGATATATTGCTGCTTTTCTTACCCGCTGGGTAAGAATTTACTGGGTGTTTTTGTAATAAAACCGCTCAGTTCGTGATGTTTTTAATTTTAGCTACTATTTCCAACAGTTTTTCCCATTCAATGGTTGAAGGTTAATTGCTAATTTCTATTTGATTAAATTTAATTTCCACTATGATTCATGCTATTAGTTTGCATTGTCATTAAAATGTCACGCCGTGTTATTAGTCTGGCTGACGACCATTTCTCCCCTTAATCGAGCCTGTACCATGAGAATAAAATCAAGCTTGCTGTTCAGTGCTGCAGTGTTACCTCTGTTTACTTATGCCGCTGATGTACAAATTGCCCGCTATGTTGTTAGTTTTCCAGCTGGTGAACACGTGGCTTATCAGGGTGCGTTTGCCAAAAACTTTCCACAGGGATTGCCCGTTGGGGTAGGTTCAGGCCTGGTTTTTAATGGCAAACAAGGAAACGACTTGTTGTTGACCACGCTTACCGATCGCGGCCCAAATGCCGACGCACCGGAAGTCGGTAAGCAGGAAGCTAAAATATTTGCTACACCGCAATTTACCCCGATGCTGATGGATATTCGCATCAGTGGCGACAAGGCTATTGCCAGTAATCTACGGAAATTACACGATGCACAGGGCGCTATCAGCGGCTTACCATTACCGGGTGATTTGATTGGTTCGACTAACGAAGTCGCTTTAGACGATCAATTAAAAACTTTACCGAGCGATAAACGCGGATTGGATACCGAAGGTATCACGCCAGACGGTAAGGGCGGTTACTGGTTGTGTGACGAATACGGGCCGTTTTTGGTGCATGTCGATAATAAAGGCAAGATCCTCGCCAAATATGGTCCAACGCCGGAAAAAGGTGAGCAGGGCGTTGCGAGTGGTTTACCCAACATTATTAAATGGCGTCAACCTAATCGGGGCTTTGAGGGGATTACTCGCTTACCAGATGGTCGTATTTTAGTGGCAGTTCAAAGCACCTTAGATGTCGATAGTAAAAGTAAGAACAAAGCGCTATTTACTCGCTTAGTCAGTTTTGACCCAGCAACGGGTAAAACGACACAATATGGTTATCCAATTGATATTAATAGTTATAAAAAAGCGAAGGATGCCAAAGTTGGCGATATCGTAGCGGTCGATAATCAACGGATTTTGCTGGTCGAACAAGGAACGGATAAAGACAAGCAGATGATGAACAAGATCTATTTGGTGGACTTGAGCCATGCCAGCGATCTGACGCCGTTTGATAGTAAAGGTAAAGCGCTGGAATTTGATGATGAGAAAGATCTGGCTAAGCGTGGTGTAAAACTGGCAGAGAAACGCGTAGTGGCGGATCTACGCAAGCTGGGCTGGCAGCAAGAGAAAGTGGAAGGCCTAGCGTTAATAGATTCACGCACGCTGGCAATCATTAACGACAATGATTTTGGCTTACAGGCCAAGCTGGTTGATGCACAGCCAGACGGTAAAAAAATTGGCGACTATCAGCTGGATAAACAAGGGCGTCTGACTTTCGATGATAAGCCGGTATCGACGCAGATAGAGCTGCAACCGTTGCAGAAACCAGAATCGTTGAGCGAATTGTGGGTGCTGACATTACCGCAGCCGTTAAAATAAAACTGCTCCCTGTAGGGATATGATTTCCGCCCTACAGGGAATAGTCAAAATTGTCGATGCCTCTCACTTTTTGATTAATCTTATTTCTTTTCGGGTGATATGGCGTATGGTTTAATCATTCTGTGCGATTCAATCGCACTGACACCCCTGCTTTCGTTTTCTCCTTATTCTTCTCACAATGATTAATTTTCTTTACGTTGCATTACGTCACCTTGCATTGCTTAGTGAATAATTAACTCCACTGAAGACGAATAAATAAATCTACCTTTTGGAGCTAATTATGAAACTATTACCTGCTGTTGCGGCTTTATTCATTGCGACCGTTTCTTTTTCTACTCTTGCAGCGACTCCGTCAGCGACACAAGTTGACAAAGCACAGGCGAGCAGCCTGGAAAGCATCGGCGTCGTATCGATATCGGGTGTGAGTGGTTCACCCTCTGATGCCATCCACGCTTTGAAAGAGAAAGCCTCGGCGGACGGTGCATTGCATTACCGTATTATCAGTTTGGACACCCCAGGGGATTCCAGCAACTGGAGAGGTAATGCGGAAATCTACCGCTAATATTCTCTCCTGAAAGTCAGCGGCTGTTATAATATCTCTGGGAAACCATGAGGGGTTATGGCGGCCGTTTCTTATTTTCAGATATTGCTGTGAAGATTAATGGTAATTTTCAGATTCTTATTAATGATTCCTTAAGATCTTAGGTTCAAATTAGGAACCTCAAACCAAGGAGGTTCCAATGTTAAATGCGACACGGCTGCAACTGAAAAATCATCTCTCTTACTTGCAGCAATTTATGGCATCCCCGCGTACTGTTGGCACCTTGATGCCTTCTTCCCCTTGGTTGTGTCAGGCAATGCTCAATCATGTCGAGTGGCACGAAACGTTGGCTATAGCTGAATTAGGCGCGGCAGACGGCGTACTGACTAAGCGAATTTTAGGGCGGATGCGTAACGATGCAGTGGTCGATGCTTATGAAATCCAGCCGAGCTTTGTTCATCAGCTACAAAAAATTGACGATCCGCGCTTACAAGTCATGGCCTGTTCTGCCGAAGGGTTGCAGCGTGACTACGATGTGATTTTCTCGTGCCTACCATTGTTGTCGATTCCGACGAAAATCAGCATTCGAATCTTGCAGCAGGCACAACAACGTTTACGTGAACGCGATGGCACGCTGGTGTTGTTCCAGTACAGTCATTTGTCAGAAAAACTGTTATCACGATATTTTCATTGGGAAAAACAGTTAGTCGTGCGTAACTTCCCGCCAGCATGGGTGTATGTCTGCACACCGCGTTAGAGCCGTTTTTCCATCACCACCACTTCGCCGCCGTATTGTTGACGGCGCTCAATAGTGTGCCATCCCCAAGCTTGATAGAGCGTTTCTGATTTATCGGTAATCAAATGCAGTACCGGATGTTGGAGTTGACGAGCCAGTTCGACAATCGCCTGCTCTAACTGTTTGGCGATGCCTTGCCCACGATAATCCGGGTGTACAAATACGCCTGCCAGCCAAGGGGAAAGCTCCATGCGATGATGATCATCACTGGGCCACAGGCTAGCCATCGCTAACGGTCGTTGATCTTCTACCATCATCAAAGTGATAAAATCTTTACTCGGCTGCGTACATAGCGAAAAACGTTGATGAGTTTGTTGCCAATGGCCTCCGTGCTGTGAGCCCCATTGACCGAATGCCCAAGCGGCGCAGACGTCGACATACTGCGGACATTCTGCCAATGGTACGATGTGTCTCTTCATTTACCTCTCCTTGTTTTGACTATTCCCCACGCTTTGGTTCCTGCTACCGATGAAATCTGGTTAAATAGCCGCCCTCAGAGCGAGGTACGCGTATGAACCTGACAATTCGTTTGGCGCAATCACCAGACATTATGCAGCTTGTCGCAGCAGAACGCTCGGCGGCACAATTATTTCGTCAACATCCCGATTGGGGTTTTATTGCTGATGCTGAGGTGATGTCGCCACAGCAACACACTGAGCTTATCCAACAGCAGCAAGAATGGCTGGCGGTGAGTGCCACGGGGGAAGTGGCCGGATTTATCGCCGTGCGTCCTCTTGAGCATAGCTGGCATATTGCGGAATTGTCGGTTGCTGCCGAATGGCAACGACAGGGGATTGGGCAAAGTCTGATAAATGCGGTGGTCGAACGGGCGCGTCAGCAAGATGTGCGGCAATTAACACTAACGACTTTTGTCGATGTGCCATGGAATACACCTTATTATCAGCGAGTTGGTTTTAGAATGATCCCCGCGACACAACTGACAGCGGAATTGCAGCAGATTTTGGCGCATGAAAGGGCGCTAGGCTTTCCAGTAGGAAGTCGCTGTGCCATGAATTTTACACTATCGTAAAGATTGAAATACGGCTTGGCGGCGGTATGATGCAACAACGCCACCATCGCTGATTCTGTGCCATGAATTGTCGAGGTACAGGATAAGCCATCAAGTCACCGTATAAGGGACAACTTAATGACACAAACCATTTTTATGGTAGGCGCTCGTGGAGCCGGTAAAACCACCGTTGGTAGTGCATTAGCGCAAGCGTTGGGTTACCAATTCACTGACACCGATCTGTTTATGCAGCAGGTCGCGCAGATGAGTGTGGCGGAAATGGTGGAGAAAGAAGGTTGGTTGGGATTTCGTCGTCGCGAGACGATTGCTTTGCAAACAGTTACTAAGCCGTCAACAATAGTTGCCACGGGTGGCGGTATGATCTTAGCAGAAGAAAACCGCCGCTTTATGCGTGAGCATGGCACGGTGATTTACTTGCGTTCCCCGGCGGCCGTATTGGCGAGTCGTTTGGAAGAGTATCCTCAGGATACCCAGCGCCCAACTTTGACCGGTCGCCCAATCGCAGAAGAAATGCAGGAGGTGTTAGCCGCTCGTGAAGCTCTCTACCTAGAAACCGCTCATTATGTGATGGACGGCACCCATCAGCCGCAACAGGTGGTGGAGCAGATCCTGAGTCTGTTGTTGCGCGAAACGGTATTAACTCACCATCGAGTGTAATTTGAGCGCGCTGCTATACTTACTTCTGTGTGAAACCAGAAGGAGAGTGGTATGCGCGACCATGATCAAACAACAACAGCTCGAACGGCTTACATTGTGGAAGTGGATAGGGGCGATCCGAGTTGGCATTTACACCGTTATGAAGTCCGTAGTGATGATGCCGAACCTAATGAATTGCTCAGTGAACATCAGACCGAGCAAGAGGCATTGGATGCCAAGCATCGATACGAAGACTCGAAGTTGACATAGATACGATGAAACCGGCCATGTGCCGGTTTTCTTTTTCAGTTCGTTTCTGAGTCAATCAGAATCACGACCGTTTTTACCCGCAGTACGAGATGTGTTAATAGCAGCTTCGTACAAGTTGGCAGAAAAGCTTGGCGACGACTATTGGCAGTAGCGCTAATCATTTGATTTAAATAACTATAAAATAGCCCTCGTCTCTCCCTTTCAGGGGCTATGGCTCTATTTTCTTCACTGCTCCAGCGTACTTAACTATAACATGGCATGTTAGTAGAATTTTCACCTGTACCGCGATCCCATTTCGCATGAAAAGCCAGTGACAGAACGCCGTATATCCCCCAATATGGTTGTTCCACAAAGATGATTACGCAGGTGCCATTTTATGCTGAAAGTTAACGAATATTTTGCCGGGAAAGTGAAGTCCATTGGTTTCGAAAGTGACAGCATTGGCCGTACCAGCGTTGGGGTGATGGAAGCAGGGGAATATACTTTCCCTACTGGGAATCCGGAGGAAATGACCGTGGTTTCTGGGAGTTTGAAAGTGTTGTTACCAGGAGCACCTGATTGGCAGACTTTCGCTGCGGGAGAGAAGTTCTTTGTTCCGGGGAGCAGCGAATTCAACGTGTCGGTAGGTGATACAACCGCTTATCTGTGTCGTTACCTGTCTAAATAACGCGATACGAATTCAAGTATGAAAGGGCGCTCGAGTGGCGCCCTTGATGTTTCTAGCGCTGAGCTTCGCCACCCAGAGCTTCGATGGCGTTTTTGATCAACGCGGCCAGTTCGCTGGTCATCAGAATAAAATCGGCATCAAAGCGTTGGGCAAAATCGTCACGATCGATATCGTCATTTTGATCGCGCAGCATATCGGCGAATTTCAAGCGTTTCAGCGAGCCGTCATCGGAGAACACCAATTGAATGCGCTCCTGCCAATCTACCGCCAGCTTGGTCACTAATTTCCCTGCTTCGATATGTACCGCGATCTCATCGCTGATCAGATTCTGCTTCTTACAACGGATCACTCCGCCTTCTTCTAGAATGGCTTTCAGTTCTGCTTCGTCCTGAATGATAAAGCCCGCAGGCAATTCGCCGGAACGCACCCATTCGGTCAGCGTTAGCTCGATCGGGCTTTCCATGGTCAATGGCACTACTGGCAGTGAACCTAGGCTCTTACGTAGCAAAGCTAAGGTATCTTCGGCACGTTTGGCGCTGGCGGCATCGACCATAATCAGACCGTTGACGGTATCGATCCACATAAAGGTCTGGTTGAAGCGGCTGAACGCACGTGGCAACAGGCTGTGCAGCACTTCATCTTTCAACGAGTCCTTTTCGGTTTTTTTCAGCTTGCGGTGTTGCTCACCTTCCAATTTTTCGATTTTGGCTTGCAGGGCTTGCTTGATCACCGGAGAAGGCAGGATCTTCTCTTCTTTACGCGCGCAGATCACTATCTGACCGTTAACCGCGTGGGTCAGTGCATCGCTGTGGGAGCCCATTGGGGAAACCCAGCCGGTCTTCGCCATGTCTTGGCTACCACAAGGGGTGAATGAAAATTCACCGAGTTGTTTTTCCATTTCATCCGCATTCAGCGTGACTTCGCGGCTCAAACGGTAAACCATCAAATTCTTAAACCACAGCATAGTGTTATCCCTGGCTTGGCGTGCTTTGGGCACGCAAATTCATCAAAAACAGGCCGGCATGATAACTAATTGACGTTGAAAAATCGCCTCATTCCTCTGATTTGCGTGCGTACGTGTATTGCGGCACACTCGATGGATTCAGGTGATTGTGATGTCGCGCTGTGAGGAGAAAACCGTGCGTATTGGTATCGATCTAGGTGGAACAAAAGTTGAGGTGATTGCTTTAGCGGATGATGGACGCGAGCTGTTCCGCCATCGGATTGCCACACCGCGTGATGATTATCAGCAAACGCTGGCGGCAATCTGTGGATTGGTCAAGTTAGCGGAAGAGAAAACCAGTCAACAAGGTTCGGTGGGGGTCGGTATACCCGGCACGTTGTCGCCGTTTACTGGGCTGGTCAAAAATGCCAACTCTACTTGGCTCAACGGTCAGCCGCTGGACAAAGATCTCTCCGCCCTGTTGGCACGTGAAGTGCGATTGGCGAATGATGCTAACTGCTTGGCCGTATCAGAAGCAACTGACGGAGCCGCTGCGGGCAAACAAACGGTGTTTGCGGTGATCATTGGCACGGGTTGTGGTGCTGGCGTAGCGATTAACGGTCAGGCGCATTCGGGGGGCAATGGCATTTCAGGTGAATGGGGACATAACCCGTTGCCGTGGTTAGATGATGACGAATTGCGCTTTCGGGCCGAGGTTCCTTGCTATTGCGGCAAACAAGGTTGTATCGAAACCTTTATTTCCGGCACCGGTTTCGCCACCGATTATGCGCGTTTAAGCGGCAATCCGCTGCAAAGCCATCAGATTATGACGTTGGTTGAACAGCAAGAGCCAACCGCAGAGCTGGCTATCCAGCGTTACGAACTGCGCTTGGCAAAATCGCTGGCGCATGTGATCAATATTTTCGATCCGGATGTGGTGGTGCTAGGCGGGGGGATGAGTAACGTTGAGCGTCTCTACCAGAACGTACCGCCACTGGTGAAGAACTGGGTGTTTGGTGGGGAATGTGAAACGCCTATTCGCAAGGCTGCCCACGGTGATTCGAGTGGTGTGCGTGGTGCGGCATGGTTATGGCCGCAAAAATAAATTAAAAAAAGCCCCGGGGTGAGCGGGGCCGAAATCGGAAAATATCTATACCCTTCATACTTCAAGCTGCATTTTTGTTGGCTGCCTTTACTCACCCTAGTCACTTGGTGGGCCAAGCTCCTAGGGATTATGGCAAGCCACCCTTCGGGCCAGCGCAAGCGCTGTTCAAATCGGTCTGGCGACCAATTTGTCGCTGCGTTGCCGCCCCAATGCAACTCGAATTATTTTGGGTAGAGTGGTTTTTCTTCTGCACATCTTTACGCGTTAAGAATTATATATTTTGACATTCCTTTACGATATAAATTTATTATTCAATAATAAATCGAAGTTATTAATGGTCGAGATACAAATAGTGCATCCAACTGGTCATGCGCAACAATACTTTCCTTATAATCGACACATGCTTAAAGTATTCTGAATAAACAGCAACCTGCGCCGTAGTTCCACCTGGTAGCTGTAAAAGATCACTTTTGTTATCTAAAACCACTTCAGCATAAATACCATCAAGATCGCTTTTAAAACTGAGACCTTGCATTTGACCTTGGGCTTGATAACTGCCATTGGGAACTAATGGCAATATTTTCTTAACTGTGCCAGAAAATACTTTACCCGGTAGGCCATTAAATACGATCTCAGCTTTATCTCCAGCGGTAAGTCGCAAGCTGGAGTTTTGCCGAAATACTGCATACACGCTGGAAGGTTGTTGCGGAACAAATATCATCACCGGGCGCAGCGGAATATCGCGGACAAACATCCCCGGCCTCAGTAAAGACTGAGTGATATAGCCTTTACTCGGGGCTCGAACCACGGTGCGCTCTAGGTTATATTCCGCTTCTTTTAAACTAGCTTTCAGACTGTAAACTGCAGCGTTCTCGCCGTTAATTTTGGCTGCCAACTGTGCTTTGGTTTCTTCGGTTCTGGCGATTGCCGCTTTCAATTGGGCATCTGCCGCCAGATAGTTTTGCCGAGCCGTCAATACTTCTTGTTCAGTAAACGGGCTTTTGAACTTGTCACGACTGCCTTTGCTATAGCGCTGGGCATCGCTGAAGGCCAGATCGCGCGTGGCTTGGTATTGCTGCACATCGGCATGGGTTGCCGCCAAGCGAGCCTTTAAGGTTTCAACATTCTGGGCTGCGCTGACGATCTCGGCCTTGATCTTATCCACTTTCGCTTGATAAGCGGTGGCATCGATCTTAAACAAGAAATCACCTTGTTTGAGCATCTCGTTAGTTTTACTGGTGACTTCAACCACCGTACCCTCTACCTCGGGAATAATAGGCACGGTCACGGAAACCATTTGTGCTCGTTCGGTATAAGGGTGGTTGTAATTCATTAATAATAATAGCGTACCAATTAATATTATGCCGCCGAGAATAGCGGTTGGTACGGTCCACTTGTTGAGTGGGATATTAAAAAATTTGAATATGCCGTAGCAAATTGCGGCATAGGTCAGGATGAGTAATAAATCCACTTTTACCTCAGGTGTTCAGAGAAATTCAATTGGCTAACTTATGGCTTACGCGAAGAGATTTGGCTTTCTAATTGAGCCAGTTTGACTCTGAGTTCGGCTATTTCCGCATGACTGTTCGGCGATTGTTCGGTAAAACCCCAACCTCGATCTGGCCGGTACAACATGGCCCAAATCCATAAGAAAGGCCAAATAGCGTGCAGGGTAAACAAGCTAACCCAACCTGCGGCATGGATGGCATCCTGATGTGGATGATTACGTTTTACCGCGATTTCGTAAGGGATGTCGTGTACGGCAATGATGCCGTAAAAAAGGGTTACCCCAACAAAAATCAGCACACACAGGGCGAAGTAATCTAAAAACATATTTTCGGTCTCTGCTAACAATAGAATGCTATATACCCGTCATACTTGAAGCTACATCTTTGTTGGCTGCGTCTGTTCACCCTAGTCACATAGTTATCTATGCTCCTAGGGATTCACGAACTTGCCGCCGCGATGTAACTCCAATTATTTTAGGTATGGTTCAAAATTTAGACCGTGAATAATATAACTATCCCCGAGATATAATGATGACTATTTTATTCAAAAATAAATAACGGGGAAATGTAAGTAAATAAAGGTAAATAATGGCCGAACGTGCGTAACTACCTAGCATTTGAATAAAAAATATGGTGAACGGTTGGTAAAGAAACTATGCTTGTTGAGTAGACTCATTTTTACGCAACTTCAGTAAGTTATTAATGTAGGATGTTTTATGATTGTTCAGCAACCGATCCGCCCAGAGGCGATCATTCAGCGATTAACTCATGCCTTGGAATCTATCGCAACTGAGGTTAAAACCATCCCGAGAAAGAAATTACCTTGGGAATTCAAAGGAAAGCAACAACTCTATTTATTCAAAAGTGGCGAGCTTTCATTTATTAGAAATACTGATGAACTCCTGATTGCTACGGTTTACGATCCTAATATATTCGGCATTGGTGAGGCGATACAACCTTCTTTTTATCATACCTTACGGATTGAAACTGAATCGGAGATTCTGCGTGTAGATGTTGAGCAGGCGTTTGCTTTGTTTGATTCCGCAGGTCTATGGCGAGATATCACAACATTGTTATCTTATTATGCTTGCTATCTTTTTTATCGTGACTCGCAAATAGTTCAACAGCGTACCTATACCATTATTCGTAATCATCTGATTGAAATGAGTACCTTATCGGATGAATACCGTGAGAGAGAAACAATCCTAGATTATATCCAAAAACGGACCTTATTATCGCGCAGCAGTATTTTAAACGTCGTCGCCGAATTAAAAAATGGTCAATATATAGAAGTTAAGAAAGGTGGATATTTGATCTCACTTTCTACCTTGCCAGTGCGTTTTTAATCGTGTTCATAGGACACCAGTAAAAAATTGCGAGCTTCATCCCAAGGCCTGTACAAAAACTAGACTCATTGCTATGCTTTAGCTAACTTAGCTAAGGAGGCTGTCATGTCTATTCAAGCCAATATGCATGAAGCGAAATCGAATTTGAGTCAGTTAGCGGACAAAGCCGCGGAGGGAGAGACTGTGATTATTGCAAAAGCAGGGAAGCCATACGTGCAACTGGTGGCGATCAAAGGAGAACCCCGTGTGCCCGGTGCCGCCAAAGGCAAATTTAGTATTCCAGTCAATTTCAACGATCGAGACGACGACATTACCGCTCTGTTTGAGGACGGTATATGAGACGGCTGCTGCTAGACACCCATACGTTACTGTGGTGGCTGGTGGACGATCCTAACCTAGGTGTGATGGCGAGAAAGTTGATCGCCGATGCCAACAACAGTATCTACGTTAGTGCTGCCAGCATCTGGGAAATCTCAATCAAGCAATCCCTAGGGAAACTCGTTGTTCCAGACGATATCTACGATGATATCGAAGCTGAAGACTTCCTCTCTCTACCGATCGCCGCGTTCCATGGAATGCAGGCTGGGCAGTTGCCACAATTACACCGAGATCCTTTTGATAGGATATTGATCGCTCAGGCACAAGCGGAGGGGCTTACGCTAATTACTGCGGATGGGGTGTTTCCACAGTATGGGGTGAGGGTGTTTGATGCGAGGCGGTGAGGGAGCTGGTTCGAGTCCGGCCTTCGGCACCATTAGTATGTAAATAGACCTCAACTGAGGTCTTTTTTTATATCTAAAATCCAGTCCCCGCAAGGCTTTGCCCCGCTTTTCAGTCAACCGACGTCAATCTGAGTTACCCCACATCAACATGCTTGTGAGTATAGAACCGAGTATATATGCTGGTTCGATAATGCTTATATACTCACGGCAGCATATGGAAGGAATACCATCATGGCCCTGACTGATACCAAGGTGCGTTCGGTAAAACCAGAAGCAAAGGAATACTCGCTAGTAGACGGCGATGGCATGTTTTTGTTGATACACCCTAACGGCTCCAAATACTGGCGCTTTCGTTTCCGTTTTGGCGGTAAACAACATCTGATGGCTTTTGGTGTTTACCCAGAGACATCTCTGGCTGATGCTCGTCAAAAGAGGGAAGAGGCCAGGAGGCTTGTTGCTGCCGGTGTCGATCCTCGTGAGCATAAGCGTGCAATAAAAGAAGAACACGCTAAAGAGGTCATCACTTTTGAATCTGTTGCCAGAGACTGGCACGCCAGCAATCAAAAGTGGTCGGAGTCGCATAGTGGCCGTGTTCTTAAAAGTCTGGAAGATAATCTGTTCGATGCGATTGGTAAGCGGAATATCGCTGAGTTAAAAACCAGAGATTTACTTATTCCCATTAAAGCCGTAGAGATGTCTGGACGTCTTGAGGTGGCGGCGCGTTTACAGCAACGAACAACAGCAATTATGCGATTTGCCGTGCAAAGCGGTTTAATCGACTATAACCCCGCACAAGAGATCGCTGGAGCAGTTGCCACAGCTAAACGACAGCATCGTGCTGCGCTAGAACTTAATCGCATTCCTGAACTACTTCATCGTATCGACACATATACCGGCAGACCACTAACACGCTTAGCTGTGGAGCTGACGTTGTTAGTCTTCATTCGATCTAGTGAGTTACGTTTTGCTCGCTGGTCAGAAGTCGATTTTGAAACTGCAATGTGGACGATTCCGGGAGAGCGTGAGCTACTGGAAGGCGTTAAACACTCCCAGCGTGGCTCTAAGATGAAGACTCCACATCTTGTTCCCTTATCGCGTCAAGCTCTGATCATTCTGGAAAAAATCAAAAGCATTAGCGGAAACCGAGAGCTGATTTTCGTTGGTGATCACGATCCACGTAAACCAATGAGTGAGAACACGGTCAATAAGGCTTTACGGGTAATGGGGTATGACACCAAAGTTGATGTATGCGGGCATGGTTTTAGAACCATGGCTTGTAGTTCGTTGATTGAATCGGGATTGTGGTCGAAGGATGCAGTAGAACGGCAGATGAGTCATCAGGAGCGTAACTCTGTGCGTGCGGCTTATATCCATAAGGCCGAGCACCTAGGGGAGCGCAGGCTGATGGTGCAGTGGTGGGCTGATTATCTGGATGTGAATCGAGAGAAGGGGATTAGTCCGTTTGATTTTGGAAGAAGAAAATAGTGTTTAAATGAAGAATGTATGATGGTGGCTCTTTTGAGAACACCATCATAATTATAAATTACGGGTATAGTTTTTTTACTACAGCTTTCTTTTCTGAAACGAATCTATCTATCCATTCTTTAGTTGAAAAACATTCTGCTATCCCACACAAGCTAATGCTTAATTTATCAGCTTGCACACCTTTTTCAACTCTTTCAGAAAAACCATGGCCAGATTTCAGTGCTCCCTTATTAGCGATTAAATAGCGGTCATGAACAAAGTTGTCTGGGATTAAAACATACTCAAAGGTTGGTATGTTTTTATATTTCCCCTTGAACTCATTTTGGAAAATGGTTTCTACATTTGCTGTGTCGATAGCGGTAACTAAAACTATTTTCACAATCCCAGTATTTTCCGTTAATGAATTAAATATAGCATGTAAAACTTTGTTTCCAGACAGTACAAAATATGGATCGATAATTGTTATTTCATTTCCGATTTTTAATAGGGGTGATATTTCTGCATAAATTGATTCGGCATTAGTATTTATTAATTTAGTTGGAGGGATATTCCATCTTTCATCACCATTAATGATTTCATCATAATTTAAAGCACCAGCATAAGTCTCAGATATAATAAGATGGAATGGAGTATGTGTTTGTTGTTTTTGTACCCAGTCTGACCAATTGATAAAATATATATGGCTTCGATATTGAGGTAGAAAAATAATAGATTGATCTTTTTCTTTATATATTTTATTAAGATAGTTTTTTATGGATTGTTTTTTTACATCTTGAAGGTCTGTAGACCCCTTTACAGCATTAAAAGCTGCTCTTGCCCATTCTCTTACTGGCGCGATAATATATCTTCCACGATCAAAACCAAATCTCTCTTTAAGCAAGCCGTAATAGTGATATTCACTCAGACAGTGAGGGTCCAATGTTATTTCTTCGTACATCAGAATAGCTCCTCGTCTCGCTCATCGAAGAAGCCACCAGGCCAGGTTTCATTGAAATCGCCATCTTCAGTGACATTAATTCTTCTTACTTTAGCCCCACTTGATGAAGGTTCTATGTATATCACCGAGAGATCTTTAGTCGAGATTTCATTAAAGTCACTTGGCAACTTCTTCTCATTGATTTCTCTGATTCGTCTTAGTAATCGTAAAATTAAGTGCTCACTATGAGTTTCAATCAAAAAATTGATTTTATTATTCGACTGCAGTAATAAATCACCAATAGCAACTTGCACTCTGGGATGCACATGAAGCTCTGGTTGTTCGCAAGCTATTAGCCCTTGTTTACGGCTTAAAGAGGCTACAACCAAAGGCATAAGTTGAGATATCCCAACGCCAATCTCATTAGGTTCTACTGAAATATCATTATTAATATCCCATAGTGAATATTTCAGTTTATTGTTTATCAAATCCAATTGATAGCGAGTTGTAGGAGTGTCATGTTCGTAAGATGAAATGATTTCTGTATCTAAATTTGCTTTCAAAGTTTCTTTTGATATGTTTTTTGATATACGCTTAATTTCGGAAAATGTTTTTTCAGCGTGTAATACAATTCCATAACCAAGGTTAAGCTTCCTATGATCAGATAACCAAAAATTAACTGATTGTAATAAGTTTATATCTATCTTAGCTAAAGTGTGCCATGAAGCTGACCCATTGTACCAGTCTTTTTGGTTGATATTGGCGTTCGATTGAAATAAAGCATCAGGAATTGTTCGTAGTGGGCCAATACATAAACTATCTTTTAAAAGGTCATATAAATTATCGAGAGGAGCAACAACTAAGTCACTTAATATTTCGATAGCCCTTTCATTTAATCGCGTGTCTTCAAGCATTAAAGAGACTGTTAGTTTTTTTCCGATATAGGGTAATGCACCTGAATGAGATTCTAAAGCAATGGGTACATGAATTGTTTTATGCGATGCAAACGAGAACTCATCAGTAATCACGCTTTCAGTACTGGTTGTAGTGGCATTATCCGCTATTCTTGGTTTATTGAGTAATTGGTGGAATTCACTAACAAACGCATCGTTACTTAAGGATATATCTTCATCTTCATAATCATTGCCCTTTGATATAGCTCTATAGTCAGGTTTTTTATTTCTTTTTATATCAAGAGCTTTCACTTTAAGGGCTTCATGAATAGTGGAACCTTCATCTATGCAATTGAGTAGCCACTCATTGTGATTATCAGGGATTAGCAAGGGGTGTAAATAATTTATTGCGCTTATTATGGGTTGTTTTAGCCCTGAATCACTTGTAACCTCAGCAATATTCTCGCCATCAAAAGCTATTGTGTAGCGTGAAATGTAAGCAGTATTTTCTGCAGTTGACCAAGCTATTTCAAACTCAATTGACATTTCTTCAGATAATTCAGATGGACTCGTAATGCCTGTAATATAATCTTCAAATAAATCTTCAATAAACCCATAGCTACTGCCAATTCTGTTATCTTTATCAAAAGTTAATTTTATTATAATCGAGTCTTTAATGTTATTTTTATGTATTAATTTTTTAAACCCACCGATATATTTATCGCCGAGAGCTTCTAATCTTTCAGGATTACAATTTCCACTTTCAATTATTTGCTGTAAATAAAATAATGCTACTAGTACAGTACTTTTACCCACTGAATTAGGGCCAAAAAGAAGTGTTATTGGAGAAAATTCAATTGTTTGACATTCTTGAAAAGTTCGAAAATTGGTTAGAGCTAGTTTTTTTATTTTCATATGACTTTCTCCGTTAATTAAATATTACACGGAATGTGTAGTGTTAAATAAATGTTCAGGCTATTGACCTAGATAACGAGCCTATAAATTCTTCAATACTGTTTTGACTGGAGTTTATAAGATCATAAGCAGATAATATTTCCGTCTTAATATATTCAAATTTATTTTGCTCCTCAATTGGCGGAAAAATAGTTTCTATAGGATAAATTCTACTTCCTGAAACTAAGGGTTGAGCAGCTCTTCCTGCAAATTGATTTAGATTTAATATTTCCAGCAATTGTGAAAGATAATGAATATTCGTATCACATAAATATTTTTTAACATACAATGCATTATCAGTAACCCATGAATTAGGTTTTGTTATATGAATTTTTCCGCAATATACTCCTACACGTCCAATTGTTAATTGTGGATCGCTGAACATGTATTCTGAATGATAACCTGTAATTCCATTCCCTCCATATACAGGGTATATTCCTTCTTTATCCATTGCTTTAGCAATGAGGCCTGTACCGCTAGATAATTTTATTACATTACCTAGAGGTTTGATATTCCATTTTTTATTATTGATGATTGGATCCCCAAACATTTTGAAAAAAATAGAATTTAATAACTCATGCTGAATTTTGACTGCCTCAATGCGTTTCCTTTTTATTTCATAAGACTTATCCAGCGTGTTTACTATTAAATCTTGCTGCTCAAGGGTCGGAAGTTTTACTTCATAGTTGCGTAAATAATCTACAGGAACCCTTTTTTGTCCCGCACTGCCTGTCATTTTTTTTTCTGCTAAAAATCTAAATTTCTCGTTCCAAACTACGTAGAATAGATATTTAGGGTTCACTAGCTCTGTATTCGCCCGGAGTACATGAAATTCTGTTGAGCCGAAACCAATTTGAGAATCAATATTTTCTACATAAGTGGCTTTACCATTTTCAAAGCATGGTGTTATTTTTGCTAATAAAACATCACCGCGCTCAAAATATGTAAATCCTTTTTTGAGGCTTTTGATAGTTTTCTTTTCTTGAGATATTATTTGTCCTGCTTCACTAACGGAAGCCATTGAAATAAAGCTTACAACTTGTTCTTCATTTATCCCTTTAGGTAAGCGAGGATTGATTTCTGCTATATCGCCTAATTTAAATGTAACGTAGCTCATAGCAATTTCTCCAACGCCTCAAGATCAGACAAAATATCTTCCTCTAATTTTTTTAGTCGTAGGAAAATTATTTTTGGATCTTCTATAAATTGTGCTTCATGAACGACTTCCTTATAGCGATTTATTGAGAAGTCGTATTTTTCGGCGATAATATCTGCTTTTCTTACTATAAACGGTGATTTTGTTCGATCATGATAATCATTGGAAATATCAATGCCATTAGGATACTGTTCTTTTAGTAGGGCTGAAAATCTATTCCCGATAAAGTTATCCGTAGGTAGGCTTTGGGTTTGGCGATAATGTTTCCAGCTCGCAATAAGATGGGGTAAGTCATTATTTTTGATTGGATTACGTTTATCATCCAAACTATAGCCATCGTTTTGCAGATCATAGAACCAGACTTTGTCCGTTTGCCCACCTTTAGTGAATATCAAGATCGCTGTTGCCACTCCAGCGTAAGGTTTAAACACACCTGAAGGTAGGTTGATAATAGCTTCTAGCTGGTTATCTTCCACTAGCGTCTTACGCAGAGACTGGTGGGCTTTACTGGAACCAAAAAGTACGCCTTGAGGCACGATAGTTGCGCTGCGACCACCAACCTTCAGCATTTGCAGAATACGCGCTAAAAATAATAGTTCGGTTTTTTTTGTTTTCACTGTTGCTAGCAGAGAAGGATCAATGTCTTCTTCGTCCAAAGAACCTGTAAACGGTGGGTTTGCCAGTATCAAGTTAAACGCATTCTTACTGGCCTGCGGGAAATTATCGCTGAAGCTTTGACTCATGGTGTCTTGATAATGAATATCCGGCTGTTCAACACCATGCATAATTAGATTCATTGCAGCGATGCGTAGCATGGTGGTATCAAAGTCGTATCCATGGAACATATTCTGATCCACATGGACACGATATGCTGTTAGAAGATCACCGGTAAATATTTTCTGTTCTTCCAGCTCACCATGTTCGTTCACACCTAATTCACTATGAATTGACTCTAAGGAGCTGTATTTTTCCAGAAGATACTCATAGCTAGTTACCAGAAAACCACCAGTCCCGCAAGCTGGGTCACAGACCGTTTCATTGCGCGCAGGATTAGGCTCCATCATCTCTACTATGGCGCGGATAATGTGGCGGGGTGTACGAAACTGACCATTAATGCCAGCGGTTGTGAGTTTGCTGAGTAGGTATTCATATAAATCACCCTTGGTATCTCCACGATCCAAAGGTAAGTTTTTAATCATCTCTACAGCTTTGGTCAATAGTGAAGGTTTCACTATTTCCATACGGGCATCTTTCATAAAGTTGCCCAATAGTGAATCACTGTTGCCTAATGTCCGAAAATGCTGAAATACGCCGTCACGCACTACTTCCATCATTTCATCGGCACCTAAATTGCTGTATTGGCTGAAACGAAACTCTTGCTGTTCAGGGGCAAAGCGTGGCTTGAAATCGATTTTTGTCAGTTGTTTACGCTTTTCGTCCTTCAGCTCAAGGCTGTCCAGCATCCGGGAGTACATCAGATAGGTGATTTGCTCGATCACCGTCAGGGGATTAGTGATACCGCCAACCCAAAAATCTTCCCATAAGTTATCAATGCTGCTTTTTAGTTCTCTTGTGATCATAAGGCTTCTTTAATTCACGTTTATCGCTGCCGTTGGCAGCTCTGAAAAGAGAAAGCCCCGGAACGCGTCCGAGGCTTGAATTGGAGCATTATAGCGCCGGGGACGGAATGACAACACCCAACTCTTCTACGATTTTTTGCAATGTCACAATCTGCTGCATATCCGGGAAGATACCAGTGACACCCTCACCGTGTATCTGAGTAAACGGCTGCTCGAAGAGTTGTTTCATCTCAATAGTACCGTAATCACGGATATGGTTTTTGAGCATCTCTAGGAAACGAATCTGCTGGCTGTTCAGGTGATTTTCAGATGCAAACATAGCGAAGCGTTCTGCAACAGCTTGCCCATCCATACCGATAATAGTGCGTAAAAGATTATCCAGACTGGCAGTTGTCTGTGGAAAGAAGCTTTTCAGATCGCGAATATCGACATTAGGATTTTGGATCAGCACCAGTTTTGCCAATTCGTCCAGTTCTTCAGGTGTGACTGGTTCACCATGTCTGATTTTCTTGAGTACGGGGTTTTGTTGGAATAATGGTTCCAGTGCCCCCTGAACCTGTTGACGCCAAAGTCTGAAATCTACAGTTCGAACTTGTGTTTTCGTGATGGCGGTTTCTATCTGAGTTACATCCTCAGTAATATCTACCGTAAGCGTTCCAACTGGTGGTATGACTTCTTTTTCCATCAGATGCATGATGCCACGCAAATGAATACGCATATCTTCGAAATCATCAAAACTAGCTTGTTTCCACCAGGAAAGTTCTCGCAAATTGTTTATGCGAGCCCCTTGTTGCTGTACCTGCACTAAATGAGGGGGGAGCCTTTCTAGCTTTTCAACTACGGTAGGCCATAGCACATCCAGCTCTTCTACGTTGGTGTAGCGGGCAGTTTGTGCAGTTAGCATGTCCATATCGAAACGCATGGCGTCACTTTGGCCGCGTACATCAACCCATTGCATCAGTGGTGCAATAAAATCCAGTAATATCTGTTGGGTCTGTGGGGCAAATTGCTGCAAAAGCTTTTCATCGCTGCATTGTGCTTTTTGCTGCCATCTTTCTTGCACTGATATGGAGTTATCATCCAGAGCATTAATTTGTACCAATAGCTGTGCCGCAACGCGATTAACTGCTTGTTTATCAAACTTTCGTAATGCCGCCCGGCCTAGCTCAATCCATGCCTCAAAACGTTGCTGTGCTAGGGGCTTGCTGGCTGTAACCTCGGCTTCTTCGGTATTAAGTTCGTGATACTCGAAATTGCCCCAGTGATCAAATATGCGGAATTTCTCTTTATCCAGTGATTTTCCATTCTCATCAACACCGTATAGACCTTTAGCGAGACGTGTCCCACGGCCAATCATCTGCCAGAACTTCACTTTTGATTTAACCGGTTTTGCGAAAACTAGATTGACGATTTCCGGTACATCAATACCGGTATCTAACATATCAACCGAAATAGCGATGATAAGCTCTTTGTTGGTACTTTCATCCAACCCTTTGAAATCCTCGATCAGTTGCTCCGCTCTGACTTCCTGATTATCAATAACCTGGCAAAATCGACCAGCAAACTGCGGATACATCTCATCAAACAGATCTCTCAACAAGATGGCGTGGTTGTGCCCCCTAGCGAAAATGATCGATTTGCCAGGAAGCTGCCCGTCTTTATCTTTCAGGCCATTTTCCATCAGATTACGTAAAATCAGCCTGTTAGTGTCTCGGTTATAGATCCGATCGTCGATGGCTTTGCTATCAAATTCCAGTGTATTGGGATCTATATTCTGTTCTTCTAGTTCACGTATCTGAGCATTGCTTAAATTATCCCGCCTGATTCCCTCACGTAAAAACTGTGTCGTGTGGGTGACCACTTCATAGGGCACCAGATTGTTGTCTGCTATTGCATCTTCGAGACTGTAGTTTGCCGTAGGAATGCGTCCTTCGCAGCCAAACAACCCAAAGGTGGTTTTACTGACCATATCAATAGGGGTTGCTGTCAGGCCTACCTGTAACGCATCAAAGTATTTAAACAAATCTCCGTATACGTTATAGATGGAACGATGTGATTCATCAGCGATAATGAGATCGAAGTAACCAACATCAAAACGATCCATGATGTTCATCATCCCCGGATAGGTCGCGATGTAGACACGGGCATTGAGCATATCTTTCTTTGGGGATACGCCAACCACATACATAGGGTCGCTGATATATTGTTTAAACGCGTTACCTGCCTGCTTACGCAGCTCTTTTCGGTCGCAAAGGAATAACACGCGCTTTACCCAGCGGGCATCAATCATCAGTTTACTCAAAGCGATGGCAACTCGAGTTTTCCCCGTGCCAGTAGCCTGTACAATGAGCGACTGACGATATTTCTGGGTAAAACGTTCACTCACCCTCGCCAGGGTCTCTTGTTGATACAAGCGGCCAGCGACTAGCTCACCTTTGCTGTCTCTGGCGTGGGGAACCTCATTCAGTGGTAGGCGGGTCTCGCGTTGTTGAATCAGATATTGCAGGCTTTCTTTACTGTAGAAACCGAATACTTTACGTGGTGGGTAGCCCTGTGTTTTATGGTCATCCCACAGATAAATATCGTAGCCATTGGTATAAAAAATAACAGGACGTTGCCCGTATTCTTTCTCTAGCCAATTAGCATATAGTCTGGCTTGTGTACGACCTTTATCTGGACTGACTTTAGTTTTTTTGGCTTCAACTACGGCAATCGGTTTGTGGCTATCATCCCACAGTACATAATCTGCAAATCCGTTTCCGGATGTCGTTGGTTGTTCTTTAACAGGATGCTCCTGAGACACCTGTTCAGTATTGGCAGCGTGAGGAGCTACATCCCAGCCAGCAGCAATGAGGCGCGAGTCAATCAGATGGCGGCGAGTTTCAGCTTCATCCAGTGATAGAATGTCAGCAACTTGCTGGTTACGATCTTTTACTTCATGCAGGCGTTGTTCAAGTACTTCTGTTTTTTCCTGCTCTTTTTGCAATGCACGCTGAAGCGCAATTTCCCGCTCGCGAGCACTATCAAGATCTTTGATCGCCGTATCTAAACGTTTTTGCTGTTCTGTAAGATTAACTGAAGTATTTAGTGCATCAGACAATGGTGGTAGAGCAAAAGGTTGGCAGTCATCAACATTCCCCTGAGCGTAACGAACGTAAAGCCATAGTCCTAACAGAAATGCTTCTTTTAATAACCAGTATGCATCCTGAGCTTTAATGGTGCTTCCATGGGCTGCACGATTACCATGAATGCGCAGAGCGTCCATTTTCATCACAATTGCTTCAGGCATGATGCTGGTAAATACAGAAGCATTCATCAGATCATACAAGCTAGCTTTGAAACCTTCAGGTAGACGTTCCTGTCGGTAGATCCAACGGACAATCTGCTCGTCATAGTTACGTAGCTTAACTAAGCAACTTTCTGGATCGGAATGGACGTACTGTTCTGCTGTGGTCGCAAGGCTTGCTAAATCAGGCCACTTACTGCGTAGCATTTCAAAATTGCGAGACTGCTCCATTAAATCGTTGCCTTATGCAATGGATACAACTAGATATCAGTTGATTTTATCACAGGTTTGTAGGTGATTAGTGTGAGCTGCAGAAAAGGTTTAGCAGTAAATCTGTGCTTATAGTTCAGATAGTTAGATTCACCTAAATGCATATGTTGAGGATTTAGGGGGGAAGTAGGGCAACTGTGAAAGTATTATCCTCTATGCGATATTTTGGGGGAAGGAACGTACCAAGGTAATTGCGACAGATGGCAGTTGTGTATACTGCTGGCGTCCATGACGGCTCGAGACAACAAAGACTAAACGGGTTATTATGCATTCGACACCGTAACAGATTGTATCATAAAGGAATATTAACGTGAATAACGAACCAGCAGAAATTGGATTTAGCGGATGGCGCCTTCTTTTATCGTTTGTTATATTTGTTTACATCATGACCTACACACTGTTTGCAATAAAATACCTCTTTTTGTCATGGGCTGGTGATTATGAATTTTTGAATAATTTAATTCATCCATCGGGCAGTCTTGTTGCTAATGAGGAAATAAAGCTCACGATCTTTACTATAATCGGTGCTTTATTTGGTGGGGCTACATTAGGTATAACCTCTTTACATAGATATTCTGCTGTAACGAAAACATTGGATATTGACCACCTGTGGGGATATTTGATGGCACCGATGCTATCTATTGTAATAGGTATACTAATTTTTTGCCTATTATACAGTGGACTAATGGTTTTAAACGGTGGGGCGAGTATTAATGCAGGGCAAACTAGTGTGAAAATTGGTTATTTATCGCTTGGCGCAATCTGCTCTTATAACTGGGATGTGTTCGTTATGAAATTGCAGAAACTATCAAAACACGTATCAGACGAATAAAGAGAGCTAAGCTCTCTTTATTTCGATAGTGCTAATTAGATACATTAATTTTCTTTGGGAGAAACATTCCCATGAACATAATGATCCTTTAACTGCCTGCACCAGGACACTAATGTATTAGCTCTTCGTGGGATAGTATCTCCTGTAAGCGAAGGGCAGCACTTAGTTAAAAAATCTTCTGCAGTCCCCGGATCGATATCAGCAAGGCTAGTAATTTCGCAATGATTCATCCATGCCCAAGCGCACTCACTTGCTTCAAAAGCATTTGCTGCAATCCTGTATTTTGTTGGTATATCGGAGAGGGCAACTCGTTGTCCCTGCGGTGTTAACTCACCATTGAACTCAAGTAATCCTAGAATAAGTGCTGAATGCTTATAATAATCAACAAGTCGCGCATTAACTTTTAAGGTTTCTGCCGTGATAGGTTCGTTATTCCATTTAAGTTCAATATACAAGAAAACTTTGTCTATATCATTTCCTTGCGGCACTTTGATTGATGAAATATATGTTAATGCACGATGCTTAAGTCGTGATAAATAAATTTCAGCATCTATTTTGAATATTTTTATAGTGTTGCTTGTATCAGCGGATGAACGTAATTCAAAATCAATACTAGATAACTCAATCGATTTCAGAAAGTTGAGGAATACTTTTATATCAATATCACTTTGAGTGAGTAGAGGGATTATATCCTTCTTATGAACCATAAGTGTTGATACTTGGTTCAAAAAACTCTCAAATTTTGTCAATTCTTCTGCATGCAGTGAAATGGCAAAAGAGCCATACCGTGCATTTAAAGCTTGCAGATTTCCCTTCACACCTCGAGATTTATTGAAGCCAAGTACTAATTCGCTGAACCGATCACATACTTGGCTCATTCCCTCTAATGTGATGTTTTTCTTTGATTTTTTATTTGTTTTAGATACGATAATCTCATGTGTCGGTATGAGGTTATTTTCAAGCAAGCTGGGCGCATATATCACAACTCGTTTGACATAAATTTCAGGCTTTGGAAGGCTGATTTCAGCTATTTTGTTTTTGTGCTTAAAATGAATTTCCATTTCATCATCAGCAGAAAAAGGTAGTTTAATATCGTAAAAATATTCCTGTTCTTGATGCTCAAGGATGCTACGTAAACTGATTTTTTCTTTTTCAAAAGCAATGATCCTTGCTTTTGAACACGGAATTACATACCAATTATCAAAAGTGGCATCATCACCAATCCAGTAAACAAAAAAAGTTGAACCAGTTTCATTTTCTGCATAGAAAACTTTAGGTCCATCAAATTCTAGGTAAACATTTATAATCCTAAGCTTACCAAAAGAAGGGTGACGGGCGAAAATATCCATTTATTTCACCTCGCTGAAATTCAGATGGATGTTACTGTTTTTTTTGAGCCATAGAGTTAAATGACCAGCCTCAAGCGTTTTTCGCATTTTCCCCATGCTGGAACTCACTGTCCCACATGCTAGTTTGCGCTGCCCTAGTCCTTGTGGCAGGAACGCTATCGCCTCCAGTAATAATTCTTTGCTGGACCATACACTAGTTCCGTATACCGCTTGTTTTTTTTCAAGCGTCTCACATCGTTCATGTCTGTGAGGTTGTTCCTGATGCGTTGCCAAGAAACAGGTTTCTGTAGGTGGTATCGATTTTACAAACCGGTACACAGTTCCTTCAGCATCCATCGCATCTTCAGGAGGTAGCTCCAGTTCAGGAGGAAAGAAATCGGGCCAACTATCCTTATTTTCGTCTTTCATCTCGTGTTTTCTTAAACATGTTCAACATCAGGTCCAGTCGTTAGTGTTGGGCCTGCATTATCTTAAAATGACATTGAATCAGATGAGTGTTGCAGTTGCATCTCTTTTGATCCAGAGAATTCCCATTCTAGTCGCATTTGCTAGTTGCAAAAACTTTTTTAGCATATGTCGTAGCGATAGAAACAATAATTTGATTACAAAAATTGTAATTCGAATGAGATCGCAAACTGTGTGTAACACTAGGATTGGCCTCGGTGATGCAACAGTAACTTGAGCTTCGTATTTTCCCAAGAACATCGTTCGTGGAAAGTCCATTAAAGTGAAACCAAAAATTTGCATAGGTTACACCAACAGCATGGCACCGCATCGGTAGTGGGCTCTTGATTTTCGAGAAGAAAAATTCTCGCAGTATGTTTCAGGCATGTCTTTAAACACTGGATGCATCACCCGCCCACATCATCCTCTCCCCGCGCTTTGCTGTTATCTGGTATGGCACAACCCATAATTTTAAGTTCTCTGAAAAAGCAAAATGCTGCTGTATCGGTTGGCTAAAGTCATCATGCGCAGGGTAAATCAGATACATCTCGCCTTTTCCACCAAGGTATTTTTGGCCGTAGGCAAACATTTGATAGAAGTCGGATTGTGCCAGTCCATACAATGGTTTTTTTTGCTGGCTGCCATTCACCAGCTTCCATTTTGTATCCATCACCATTTTGGTTTTAATCGGTTGCCGCGATTGAATCAACAAATCTGGGCGAAGTTTAAAGCATTCGTTAAGTCCATGCTTCACAAGGAAATAAGTGGCAGCCTGTGGTTTAACTTTAAGATGGGGAGGGAGTTCGTCAGGGAGAGTTTGTGTAACAAAGGATTCAAATACCGCTTCCATAGGGAACAAGAGCGATATCGCTTTAGTATTTCCCTGCAAGGCACTCGGGCTCATTCCTGCCAGGATCAACTGCGCCCAGGCCATTGGCTCGCTGTAATGAGCCATACCACGCTCAATGCGTAGGCTGTTTATATCGCTTTCAATATCCCGACTCAGTGGAATACCGTCAAAAGCAAAGCGCAGTTCGTAAAGCCAGCGTTGATTCTCAGATGAAAGCTTCAGGCTAAGTAGCTTATCCAGCGCTGAATGTAAGAGCCGATTGGCTGAACAATCCGGCATGTAGTCATCATAATCGACACAAAACTTATGACGATTCACCACGTTATGCCGCAATTGCGCGGAAAGCATCAGTTTGCCCTTCATAAAAGACAGATTACCTTGCTCGCTCTCATAGTCGGAGCGTAAACCTTGTTTAAGCAATTGACTGACGCTATGCAAAAACTGGCTGATAAAAATCTCGAGCAAAGGCATGCGCTGAGCCTGGAGAGTTGCCTGCTGGGTTTGTATATGTCGAAACCCTGGCAGGTGGCTTAGCATCGTGATGAATGTTTCTCTTGCACTCGCAGCAGTGAGGTTTTTACCAATCTTGGGTAGTATCTCAAGTTGGAAACCATGAGGTGTAGAAAGTATCCCCGCGTAGTTTTGCACCTGAAGCAATTTGAAACCTGAGCGTGAGGTGAGTTTGAGAAACTGGCTTCCTTGAATGCTTGTTAGGCTAAGTTCCTCCAAGTAGGCAAAGACTTCTGGATTTAAGTGCTTTGCTCCAGCTGGGGCTGAACCTTTACTTCCTAACAAATCATATTCAAAAACAGAGATCACTTCACCCATGGTTTACAGCCTGCTCATCAAGAGTGGTCTGTTGGGGTTGGTAAATAGCACGGTAAGCCTGTGGCCTGTTCCAGATCTCTTGATCGAATGCTGCGAGCTCGTAAGTTGTCGATTGCTGATCATGGCGTCGTAAATCATGGTTGTTACCAAAAAGCGTATCTAGATCGTCGGTTTTCTCAATCACGAATTGCAGGCTGTCGTCTTGCTTTTGGTTGTCTGCCAGCACCAGTCTGATTTTGTTCCAGTCATCGAAAAAGTATTCCTGCAACAGCGGAATGATCTTTTTCTGGAATGCGATCTTCAATTGTTTAAACGCAGCTTCTTCATCACCGACATCGAGTGCATTTTTTACCGGCATAAAGAATGCATGTCCTAACGTATGTTCACGATCGTAAAGTGCTTCGATGCGGCTGTTGAGTTTCTCTAACAACGACTCGAGTTCTATGCCTTTCACCTTACTTCCACTCAGCAAAGAGAGATCAGGCATCATCTCGACAAAGTCAAAGCGACGTCGCAAAGCAGTGTCCATCAGAGCTAAAGAACGATCCGCAGTGTTCATGGCTCCGATGATGTCGACATTGCCAGGTACACTGAAGTGATCACCGCTATAAGACAGTTGCAGGCTCATTGCATTGGACATACCCGCACGCTTGTCTACTTCAATGAGCGAAATCAGCTCGCCAAAGATCTTGGAGATGTTGCCGCGATTGATCTCATCAATGAAAATGGCGTAGCGATGTGCTGGATCGGCATTGGCACGCTGACACAGGCGCATAAAGATACCCGGCTCAATAGGGTAAGAGATATTGCCACTTTCGTCTGAGCGAGCGCGGATACCTTCAATAAATTCTTCATAGCCGTAAGATTGGTGGAACGTAACCACTGCAAAACGCTGGATGGCTTCGGCAGATTTAGGGCCGCGTTTAAGTTCGGCGTAGAGCTCTACCAAATCCTCCACTTGCTCGAGCTGCGAATCAACTAGCAACCATTCGCTATTATCTGTTTTGTTAAATACGGCAGGTTCACGACGATTCTTATAATCAACGGTTAACGACTCGGGAACAGTATAGGATTGCAAAGCAGCCCAGGCAGTATTCGATAAATTGCCATTACGACCATTTAATAATGCCTTACGTTGAAACCACGTATGCTCAATAATTTGGCGAACTTTTGCTCGTTTACCAAGATCGAGCAGTACCAAGGTTATGACTTGCATCCAGTTCAACGATTCAAGGCGAGAATCCAGCCAGGCATCACGATCGGCGGGTACAGCATGAGAGGTGTACTCTTTCATCTTTTGCTGCAACGTGAAAGTCTTGCCAGTACCAGGTGGACCAAAGTAGATCACGTTAGTTGGGGAATGCGCACGGGGTTTAATATCCGCAAACTCAGTGTTGGATATGGATATATTGCTGGAGGTTTTCTCCTGTCTCTGTTCGTTATCGCGTTCGCGTAATAATTCATAGAGATGCCAAATAGCCATATTCACGTAATAAGGATCTGCATTGGGAGATTGGGCGTGTATGGCTTGCTTCAATTGATTGTTTTTCTGCAACCAATTACCGTTCAGTGCCAAACCGAGGTGGAATTTCTTATTCAGAAAATCTGCCGCTTTAGTAAACGCATTCTCATCCACTGTACTGGTGCAGGTTTCTGGCGAAAACGCGGCAAAGACACGATTTCTCAAACTCCAATACATACGTTTCAGAAGTCCGGTTTCTTTGGCCTGCTTTAGAGCATCGCCAACATATTGGTAGGTTGCTTCATCCGGCTGCTGACGAATACGCTCGGTTAATTCTCTGAGCAGTGGCAGGCTTTGCTGATATTCCGCTAAAGATGGAACACCCTGGCGAATACTGGCAATGCCGTTACCACGTTCATACCAAAGCCGTTTGACCAAACCATCCGTTTCAGGCTCAGTAAAAGTTGAGGTTTGCTGTAGCAAAGTCGTAAATTCGCGGTATCGCTGATCCCACTTTGAAGCTGCGTAATTTTTATCTTTCGCCAGGGTATCAATCAATTCACTGAGCGTAAGCTTGCCTGCTTCGACACTATCCATAAGATCCATCGTGATGTTTCCTCTGCTCTGGTATTGCTTATTTTTATCCAGGGGGATGCGTCCTAACTTAGTCTTATCTTGCGTCAAGTTGCAGTCATATGTCTTGATCCAGATGTATGCTACAAGGCAGCATTTTCAAATGCCTGAGTTTCCTGCACATAAACTGGGCCTTGCTGGCTATAGCAGCTACTTATGAGTAGACGGCCCAGCGGTTCCCTTAATAGCCACTAAACTTTAAGTAATTGTATACGTTACTTTACCTCTGGATAAACGCAACCAGGAGTACCTGTGTTTGCGATACGCATGTCGCAAACAGTAAGGCTGGAACACCATTATGGTGATTGTTCGGGACGTAGTTCGCATTGGACATTTATGACATGACGTTCCCCTAGAAAGAACAATTTGGGGATATCGAAAGCAGGTCTTATGGAGTTATTATTTACGGGAAACGTTAATTCGATATTGTAGCCATTCTTCCAAATCACTTCTTAACCAGCGTGATGCTCTACCAAATTTAATAGGTTTTGGAAACTCGCCATCCTGTATAAGTTTATAGAACCATTTATTAGTTAGTCCTGTAAGAGATGTGATGAAGTGCATATCAATAAATTGATCTTCAAGCAGGGATGGTTTCATGTTCATTTTGATGTGTTCCGATTAGTGGAAATAATCGGAGCTGGTAGTCAATTTTCCATCACCGCCAGCTCCTCCACATCAATGGGTTCTGATGTAAAAAAGATTATGTGAATCACAAGGGCTTCAATAAGAAGCCCCTCACTTACTTTAAAAACTATTTACTTCTCGGTCTTCCTAATCCACTTGGTGGTGGTACTTCACTGCCACAATAAATTTGGGTTCCATTTTTCTGCTCTTCCTTCGCTAAATAACTTATGATATACCTTAACCCATTAATATCGTCTGGATTGCTGTATTCGATAAGCTTATTAATATTCTCTTTGTAATTGCTTTTACGTTCGCAACGATGGTGTTTCCCCTTGCCTTCAGTAACTTCTTTCCATAGTTCACCAATACGTACTGCAGTCGGAAATGGTTTACGCAGTTTCTGCCCATCAAGGTATACAACAGCATGAGCATGGAAATTACTGTTCTGGTTCTTTTCTATTACCCAGAAAAAGCCGATGACACCATTCTCCTCTTCAACACGGCTAAATAGTTTGCGCAGATCTGTCTCAAGTTCGTGATGGCTACTATCATTTTTGTCAGTGAATTTACTGTCGTATGAGAAATCTACTCTGATACCTATAGCTTTCGAGTATCGATTAATAACATCGTTAAGATGGTTGTTAATGAGATTGAGCAGAAACCAGTCCATAGTATATTTTTCGTTATGGGGGTAATTGTAGTCCATGTTATTTCCTCTGAGTTTGGGTTCAAAGGAAGGGGATGTGTTGTATTTTTTGTATGGAAGTTGATAACTGGAGTGTTGAGATAGTATTAATTAAACTAATTAACCTTAATTATTGTCCTTTCTTTTATGGGCATTTTTCCAAAGTCATATATTAGTGATGGAAATTTGCCCTGAGAGGTGGACATGCTTTAGTTACCTGATTCAATACATGGACTAAATGGATCAAGAGCGCACAGTCACACTCAAGCACTATCCTTAGTTGATATCGTGCATACTATAGTGACCATATGTAAAAAATCTTTCAACCCTTGCCGCAAAAGCACCTATCCCTGTAATTTCTGGTTTCAGGAGTGTAAACACTGTGGTTTCACGAAATTTAAGAAAGTATGAATTACTAAAATATTACTATTTGGTTACTTTAAAATCACTGTTTTTAGATTGGATAATTTCTTGATTTTATGTATTAATTATTTAATTATCATGGTTTGTAGTATCCTTTGATTTTAACCACAAGCAAAAAGGGTAAAGTTTGAGGGTGCGTTTGGGATTGATGTGTGTCTTAGAGAGGGCTGAGATATGGATGTGATTAAAAACTACAGACAAATAAGAGAGTATAAAAAATGCCTCGATCATATCGTTTATAAATGGAGCATGGCTGTTTCGGATAGTGAGAGGAGACAACTGGTATCCAGGGGTGACTATTATAAATTGGTGAGAGCTATAGTTAGCTCCTTTAAAGACAAAAAAAAGATAAAGGAAGCTGAGACTGAGTTGGCATCAGTTGTTAATAATGACTTGTTACCAGAGACGCATTTTCAATGGTTGCATGACAGCGATCGTATTGCGTGTTTTTCCTGGTATTACATTATGTTTTATCCAGCTAAAAACATATCAAGTATAATAAGTAATGGATGCACTATTTCAGGTGTTGCAGAAAAGTCTACTATAAAAAATTGTTGTATAGATATGGTCACCCGGGATGATTATGTGGATGCCATTATGCAGTATATTGACGAAATTCAATTGCCATTATCAGATAAAATAAAATACTTGTCAGAGATGCAACAGTTTTGGAGGAAAGAGTACAACGCATATCCACAACCCTTTGACTGGCTAAATAAAAAAAGTGAAGAGGATATTCAGTGGGCATGGGATTATATGGTTAAAAATCTCGTTCACTTTCCAATGAGCCCTATTAATAGCTACCAACGCTGGCAATTCATCGAAGCATCATTTTATACTTTACCAAAGCGAGATCTTACCGAACTGATTTCAATCAGAACCCGTAATCAAAAGAGAATGAGCAAGAAGGCTCAACAGGAAAATAATACTCAGGATTTGGAAGTTGTCAATTTTCAGTTGCATCACGAGAATGTTGATTATAAATCAAAATTCCTGAAGGAAATGAAGAATGCCTGGGCACAAAAAAACTGGCGAGAAAGAAGCAGAAGTGGTCAGAAGAAGGAAAAAGTTTCTAAGCTGGATAATGCAACATTGAAAAAACTTAATCAAATACAGCAGGAAACAGGTGAGGGGATAAGTGATATCATATCCAGACTTGTCGATGAAGAGCTCTCTCATTTTAAAAACAAAAATTTGTGGTCACATTAGTAGCGAATCTCAAATAATTTTAGACATATATCATCTTCCTGAACGTACCACTATAACGGCGAACCTAAAAATGGTTCGCCGTTTTTGTTTTCTTCTTTCAGGAGATGTCATGAAAAATCAGGAAGGCCTGCAGCCCCTGCAGAACTCACTTACGAGATTACCGCAATGGGCCTCAGAGCGGGTCATGCAGCAGATACGTCAGCTAACAAACTATGAGCCGGTCATCGGCATTATGGGCAAAACTGGTGCCGGTAAATCATCCCTCTGCAATGCCCTGTTTCAGGGCGAAGTTTCACCCGTCAGTGATGTGACAGCCGGTACCCGTGAGCCCTTGCGCTTCCGTCTGAAGGTCGGTGAGCGGAGCATGTTACTGGTGGATTTACCGGGCGTTGGTGAAAGCAAGGTGAGAGATGCAGAGTATGCGGCACTCTACCACCAGCAGTTACCGAAGCTTGACCTGGTGCTGTGGCTGATTAAAGCTGATGACCGCGCACTGGCTGTTGATGAGCAGTTTTACCATCAGGTTATTGGTGAGCAGTACCGGCACAGAGTGCTGTTCGTTATCAGTCAGGCTGACAAGATTGAACCAACAGATACCCTCGGTGGCGGATTATCAACTGCTCAGAAGCGCAGCATCAGCCGTAAAATCGTTGCCCTTCATGAGCTGTTCCAACCTGTTCATCCGGTCTGTGCGGTATCGGTGCGCACGAAGTGGGGACTCAGGGTTATGGCAGAGCGTATGGTCCGCAGCCTGCCGCGTGAAGCCAGCAGCCCGGTGGTGGCGCAACTGCAGTGCCCCTTTCGTACTGAGCAGGTAAAGGAGAAAGCGCGCAGTGATTTTGGTGAAACGGTCGGTGCCGCGCTGGATATGGTCTGCAATGTTCCCCTGATCCCCGCCCCGGTGCGTACGGTGATACGTGCCGTGCGTGACACCGTAGTCTCTGTGGCCCGCGCCATATGGGATTTTTTCTTCTGAGTTTCCTTCTTTTACTTCCTGTCGTTAATCCAGATATCTGAGGTATTACATGTCCCGTTTAGCTTCCCGCTTTGGTGCGGCGAACCTCGTTCGTCGTGACCGCCCACTGACTGATGATGAGCTCATGCGCTTTGTGCCCAGCGTGTTCAGTCAGGAAAAACATGAATCACGAAGTGCGCGTTATACCTATATCCCGACTATTACCCTGCTGGACAGCCTCCGCAGCGAAGGCTTTCAGCCATTCTTTGCCTGCCAGACCCGTGTACGTGACCCGGAGCGTCGCGAGCACACCAAGCATATGCTGCGCCTGCGTCGTGCCGGGCAAATCACCGGTAAGCAGGTGCCAGAAATCATTCTGCTTAACTCGCACGATGGCACCAGTTCGTATCAGATGCTGCCGGGGTTGTTTCGTCAGGTTTGCCAGAATGGGCTGATTTGCGGTGAGACCTTTGGCGAAGTACGGGTACCACACAAAGGCGATGTGGTGAGTCAGGTGATTGAAGGGGCGTATGAAGTACTGGGGATTTTTGACCGTGTAGAGGAAAAGCGCGATGCCATGCAGTCGCTTATGTTGCCACCACCTGCGCGTCTGGCACTCGCAAAAGCCGCTATCACGTACCGCTTTGGCGAGGACCGCCAGCCGGTAACCGAAGCGCAGGTCCTGACTCCCCGCCGCTACGAAGACTACAGTGATGACCTGTGGACCACCTATCAGCGCGTTCAGGAAAACCTGATCAAAGGGGGTCTGAGTGGGCGTAATGCGAAAGGGAGTCGCACACATACACGGGCGGTGCGCGGCATTGATGGTGACGTGAAGCTCAATCGTGCGCTGTGGGTGATGGCAGAGACAATGCTGTCGCAGTTTCAGGCTGCGTGAACTCACAGTTTGCACTGAAAAACGTTAAGGCAACGTTAAAGAATGACACACCCTGTCATTTTTCAGGCTCGTCAGTGAGCATTAATTAACCACAGCTGGCTGCAACCCCTGTTAACACTGAATTTCCGTGTATTAAGAAATAGTCCCCTCCGTTGACACACCCTGTCAGACCCCCTCTCTAGAATCATATTCCTTTCAGACAGTTAGCTCGTATGGAGAAATGATAATGACACAGACAGAGCGCCGCCACGACAGGCTGGCGATCAGACTGTCGCTGATTATCAGTCGCCTTGTCGCGGGTGAAACGTTAGATATGCGCAGACTGACCGCAGAGTTTGGTGTATCCGCACGTACCCTGTACCGGGATTTTCGCGAACGGCTGATGTATCTGGATCTCGAATGCCACAACGGTTGTTACCGTCTACGAGCCGGTAGCGGGGGCGGACAGGCAGAGCTGGATGTACTGACCTTTGCCCATCGCACGGGAATGGCGGGTTTATTTCCCGGTCTCGATCGCCGTCTGGTGAGCCTGCTGCTGGCCTGTGATGACGTACCCTGCCTGACCGGAGACAGTACCAGTGGCATTTCCACTTCTGCCTCGCTGTCTTTTTATCGCCTGATAAAAGCTATCACCACCTGCCAGCGCGTGACGCTGCTGGCTGACGGACTGCGTTGTGAACGGCTGGCTCCTTATCGGCTGATTGCAAAAGATGGCACATGGTACCTGGTTGCGGAACATCATGGGCACCCGGCGGTATTCACCCTGGATGAAATTCATACCATCCAGCCCACGAAAGAAACGTTCACCCGTAATAGGCGACTTTACCGACTGGTGGAGGATGAGGGTTTCATCCGGGCCCTGCCACATTTTCGCTGTATTCAACAGTCCCTGAAGTCCCTGTCTCTACCCTGATTTTTCACCGACCCACATCCGTTTTGCGGATGTGGGTCTTTTTTATTCTTTATTTAATAAGGTTAATACGATGAAGCAAAACCTGAACACCAGCTACCGGCTGGTATGGAATGAAGTTCTGGGCGCATTTGTTGTGGTCTCTGAGCTGGCGAAAGCAAAAGGAAAACGCAGCGGTGCGGTGCTGGCACTGGCTGTCGCCGGGTTGCTGGCAAGCCCTGCTGTGCTGGCTGATGGTCCTCCGGGCAATACCAGCATTATCGCTGCCGGAGACGTGGTGAACAATGCCGTTATCAGTAACCATGACACCCAGCTGGTTTCTGGTGTAGCGAATAACACAATCATTAATACCGGTCTGGAACACGGTGAGGATGACGAAGCGAATATCGGGGGCCAGTTTGTACAGCCAGGTGGCGTGGCAAACCAGACCACCGTTAACGATAACGGGTTGCAGGGCATACTGGCAGGCGGCAGCGCCACAGAAACCACAGTTAATAGTGGTGGTGGTCAGAGTGTGCATGGTCAGGCCTCAGATACCACGCTTGACGGCGGTACGCAGTGGGTACACAGCGGCGGTATTACCTCCGGCACGATCATTAATAAAGACGGGGCTCAGCTGGTAAAAGCCGGGGCACAGACATCCGGTAGTGTGGTGAATACCGGGGCACAGGGTGGCCCGGATGCGGAGAACGATGATGGTCAGTGGGTTGCCGGTACCGCAACTGATACCACCATTAATATCAATGGTCGGCAGATTATTGCGGCGGGCGGTATTGCGACCGGTACGGTCATTAAAGCCGGGGGCGACCAGAGTGTGCATGGTCATGCACAACATACCCGACTGGATGGCGGGAATCAGTACGTCCATTCCGGTGCCACGGCATCGGATACGGTGATTAATGCCAACGGCTGGCAGGTGGTAAAAGACGGCGCGACAGCGGACCACACCACAGTAAATAACAGCGGTAAGCTACAGGTTAACGCCGGGGGCACCGCCACCGATGTCACCATGAATGCTGGTGGGAAACTTGTCACCAGTACCGCTGCCACCGTGTCCGGGACGAACAGTCTGAGTAACTTCAGCGTGGATGCGGCGACCGCGAGCGCCACTAACGTGTTGCTGGAAAACGGCGGGCGTCTTGATGTACTGGGCAACGGCAGTGCCGATACCACTACGGTCAATCAGGGCGGTATTCTGGCTGTCTCCTCCGGCGGTAAGGCAGAGAATATCATCATGAATAGCGGCGGCGTGCTGATTGCCGATACTGGCGCAACGGTCAGTGGCACGAACGTTTCCGGCGTATTCGGAATTGATGCGGCAACCGGCAAAGCCAGCAACCTGCGTCTCGATAATGGCAGCCAGTTTTCCGTCCTGGGCAACGGCAGTGCGGATAACACCACCGTAGGGGCGGGCAGTACGCTGAATGTGGCGCAGGGCGGCACACTTACCGGCACCACCACCTTTAAAGACGGTGCGTCGCTGACGGGGAATGCTACCAACAACGGGCAACTGCACTTCAGCAACGGTAACGCGGCCATCAGTGGTTCGGTGAGCGGTGACGGTCAGCTACTCAAGGAGGGCGAGGGCACCCTGACGGTCAGTAACGGCATGTTGTCCCAGTCACAGGTGACCCTGAATCAGGGTACGCTGGTGCTGAATAATGCCATCATCAACAGCGATATCATCGCACAGTCCGGCACGCAGGTACGTCTCTCTGGTAACTCGGTCATGAACGGGGCAATTGACCCGACTGATGTCTCACTCGACAGTGGAGCAAGCTGGAATATTCAGCGTGGTGCGGCGGTGAAATCGGTGCTCGACAACCTGGATAGTGCCGGAACCATCAGCTTTACGCCAGCCACAGGCAGTCACTTTGTCCCTGAAACGCTGACGGTGACGAATCTGACGGGCCGCAATGGCACAATCAACCTGTCCATTCGCCTTGATGACCCGACTTTCCCGACCGATATGCTGGTGATTGACGGCGGTACGGCAACCGGTAAAACCTGGCTGAACTTCACCAACACCGGTGATGCCGGGCTGGGCCTTGCGACCACCGGCAACGGTATCAAAGTAGTGGATGCAATTAACGGGGCGACCACGGATGCCGGAGCTTTTGCACTGGGCCGTAAATTGCAGGCCGGGGCGTATAACTACACCCTGAACCACGGCAGTGCCGATGAAAACTGGTATCTCTCCAGCGAAGCCGGCTACCGTGCCGAAGTGGCACTTTACGCCTCTGTGTTTGCGCAGAGCATGGATTACGACCGGGCACTGGCCGGGACATACAGCCAGCGCAGCAGTGCGGTGAGCGATCAGGGGCTCTGGGGACGTATTCAGGGCGGGCATACCGGGCATGACGGTAACGGCGGCATTGCACAGGGCGACACGCCGGAAAGCAGCGGCAGCTACGGCTTTATTCAGCTCGGTGGTGACCTGCTGAAACATGATACCGGCTCACTCTCCCTGACCAGTGGCCTGTATGGTGCAGCAGGCAAGTCGCTGGTGGATGTGAAAAACGATGACCGCTCTGCGGCAGGCTCCGTACGCGACACGGTGTACAGTCTCGGGGGTTACCTGACGGCGTTTCATGATACCAGCGGGCTGTGGGGCGATGTGGTGGCACAGGGCTCCCGTCACAGCCTGAAGGCCAGATCCCATGACAACCGTTTCGACACCCGGGGCACCGGCTGGCTCGCCTCACTGGAAACCGGTCTGCCGTTTGACATCAGTCAGGGGCTGGTACTGGAGCCACAACTGCAGTACGTCTGGCAGGGGCTGTCTCTGGATAACGGTCATGATAACGGCGGCTACGTGAACTTTGGCGACGGCAGTGCACAGCATGTCCGCGCTGGTATTCGTTTCGGCAGTTCATCTGAAATGGACTTCGGTAAAGGGACCTCTACAGTCGCAGGCTTTGCTGACAGCATGAAGCACAGCGTCAGCGAGTTGCCGGTGAACTGGTGGGTACGTCCTTCTGTTATCCGTACCTTCAGCTCAGAGGGCGATATGAGCATGGGCACCGCGACAGCAGGCAGCAATGTCAGCTTCACCCCGTCTCAGGATGGTACCTCCGCCGACCTGCAGGCCGGTATTGAGGCGCGGGTCCGCCAGAACGTGACGCTGGGTGTACAGGGTGGCTATACCCGCAGCATCAACGGTAACAGTGCTGATGGTTACAACGGCCAGGCAACGTTGAAAGTCGCTTTCTGATAACGCATCTGCCCCAGTGACGGGCATCACATAACCACTTCAGGCCCCTGTTGCTCTCACCGCAGGGGCTTTTTGCATTCAATCCCCACACCGTTTCCTGTCTTTAGACTCACCCGCTTTATCCCGCTTCTTATCAACTACATCATGCCAGCCCTTACCGGCTGGCTTTTTTATTACGGAGCAAAACCATGACCACACAAACTGATACTACCCACACACCGATTGCTGATGCTCATAAGGTCAGTGCCATTACTGCCAGCCAGGTACCCGATGAACAGCGCCTGGATTTCTGGCCGCTGCACTTCGGGCGTATTCCTCAGTGGATTTTTATCGAGACCCGTATCTTTGGCTGGATGGACCGCTTCTGTGAAGACTATAGCGGTGGCATCTGGCATTTCCATACACTCAGCAACGGTGGTGTATTTATGGCACCCGAAGATGTGGATGACGAGAAATGGAGGCTGCTCAACAACATGAATGGCAATGGCGCAGAAATGAGTGCGGAAGCCGCAGGCATTGCCATCTGCCTGATTGAGTACAGCCATCACGCCTGTCGTACCGAATGCGACGCCATGACAGAGCATTACTACCGACTGAGGGATTACGCCCTTAGCCATCCCGAATCCCACACCATTCTCGCCATCATCGATTAAGGAGTTTTGCTATGGAGAAACAACTGACCTTGTTTACGCCAGAACTACCGTTGACCTCACAGCGCACCATTAAACGCGCCCTGAGTCTGCTTGACCACCATCTGCGTGAGCCGGGGGTGGCCTTCACCTCCACACAAGCGGCTCGCGACTGGCTCATGCTGAAGATGGGTCCCCTTGAGCGCGAGGAATTTATCGTGCTTTACCTCAATAACCAGAACCAGCTGCTGGCTCACGAAACACTCTTTACCGGCACCCTCAGTCACACTGAAGTTCATCCTCGCGAGGTGGTGAAACGCGCGCTGTACTTTAACGCAGCGGCAGTGATATTTGCCCATAACCACCCTTCCGGGGAGGTAAACCCTAGCCAGGCTGACAAAACCATTACCCAACGACTGGTAAAGGCGCTGATGCTGGTGGAAATCCGGGTACCCGACCACCTGATTGTCGGCTGCAGGCAAATATTCTCATTCGCCGAACATGGTCTTCTTTAACAGGAATAAAATGATGAATAAAGACACTACCCAAACCTGGGGTCTTAAACGAGATATCACGTCATGCTTCGGAGCACGGCTGGTGCAGGAAGGTAATCGTCTGCATTTTCTGGCAGACCGGGCAGGATTCACCGGTATGTTCAGTGAGGTACAGGTCCTACAACTGGATGAAGCCTTCCCTCATTTTGTCGCACATCTGGAGCTGATGCTGCTCTCCTGTGAACTGAACCCCCGGTACGCGCATTGCGTCACGCTGTACCGTAATGGGTTGACCTGTGAAGCCGATACGTTGGGCAGTCATGGGTATGTATATATCGCAATTTATCCCTCAAAATAGGTTAAAGACTGATCTTTAGCTTTATCCCTGCATCGTAATCCTTCAAACCTTTTCCTCCTTTATTAAGAGACTCCACTCATGCAAACCTCAACTGTACCGGCCACGTTGCCGGTTTCGTCACGCCTGTCGCCCGTGCAGATCTGGCAGCAACTTTTAACGTATCTGCTGGAGCACCATTACAGCCTGACACTCAACGACACGCCATTCCATGAGGACGCGGCCATTCAGGAACATATTGAAGCGGGAATAACACTGGCTGATGCGGTGAATTTTCTGGTGGAACGCTATGAACTGGTACGCACCGACCGCAAGGGATTCACCTGGCAGGAGCAGACGCCATTCCTGACCGCTACCGATATTCTCAGAGCAAGGCGAGCTACCGGATTAATGAATACGTAAATTCTTCGAGCCTCATTCCTGATTTTTACCTCAGCACTTTCCACCCTTTTTATTCATCGCATAATGCGCCTGCCACTCCCGGCAGGCGTGTTTGCTTTTATGGACGATTGACGATGCAAACAGAATCCGATGTATTAACGGAACACAATGAACTCATCTGTTCGACCAGTATCGAACGAGTAGTCTTTGGCCGCGATGCAGCACTGCAGCAGATTGAACAGCTCATCCAGCAGCTTGATGCCATTTCACGGTTAACCTCAGAAGTTGGGGGTGGTACTGCACAAGACTGGGCGATGAAACCTGGGCACCGCTACGATAGTTGGCTGACTGAAAAGGTGGATAAAGCGATCCCTGCCGTCACCCGCAATATTGACCGCAGTATTTGGCGCGATTTGATGTTGAAATCCGGCATGATGGCCCTGATGGATGCACAAGCTCGCGACCAATGGCATAAGAACCTGGAGGAGGGCGATCTTCCTGCTATCAGCGAGGTGAATATTCTCAGTACCTTTGAGCAGTTGCATCTGAACAAAATGGATGTCTTTGAACGTGGCATCATTAACGTGTTCAAAGGTCTGTCGTGGGATTACAAAACTAATAGTCCCTGTAGCTTCGGTAAGAAAATCATTATCAATAACTTGGTGAGTCATAATCGATGGGGATTTAGTCTGAACTGGGGCTGGCGCCGGGATCAACTGGCGGATCTGGAGCGAATGCTATTTCTTCTTGATGGTAAACCGATACCTGACAACCGTGGCGATGTTACTACTCGATTGATGGAGCATATTCGGGATAACCCGGCTAAGGATGTTTACGAGGATGAGTTCTTTAGCATTCGTTATTTTCAAAAGGGCACTGCGCACTTGACCTTTAAGCGCCAAGAGTTGATTGAGATGATGAACGATATCATCGCTAAACACTATCCAGGAATGTTAGCTAAACCCAGGTGATGCGACCATTTTAAATAGGCTCTTTGGTGGTAAGAATGGCTTAAAACTAGGAATATAATAATAGTGCTAACTCGTTGATTTTTAATGTTTGTTAATTGAAATTGATTGAGTATACAAGTAAGTATACAAAGCATTATTTACTGATTATATATTTATGTAATTCAGATGGTTAGGTTTATTTGACGAGTCCGGCCTTCGCACCAAATAGTACAAAATCGACGTCTACTGACGTCTTTTTTGTGATCCACTACAAATCTGGAAAGAATGTTGTGTCTGCTGGATGGCAAAACCATTCCCGACAACCGGCACGATGTTTCCATCCGGTTTATGGATTTTATTCGCGATAACCCGCGTGAGCCGGTGTTTGAGGACGACTTCTTTACCATTCGCTATTTCCAGAAGGGGAGTGGACACATCACGTTTAAACGGCTTGATCTGGTCGAGAAGATGAACGATATCGTGGCGAAGCACTATCCGGGAATGTTACCTGCGAAATGAGATGTGATGTTTTTATAAGCACTTTCATGTTAAGCTTAATAGGAGTTATTAAATGTTATTAAACGAGGTAATTCCTATGGGTTCGCTTACTAAACAAACCATCAGCGCACAGATCCCAGTTGAGTTGGCCGCCGCCGTTGAAAATCTTGCTATTGAGTTGGATCGTTCTAAAAGCTGGATTATTAAGGAAGCGTTGACCAGTATGCTGGCTGAAAGAGAACGGCGTCACCAGAGTATCCTAGCTGGTCTTGCCGATGTAGATGCGGGCCGAGTGGTAAATCACTCAGACATGGTAGATTTCGCTAATCGTTTAAAGAAAACCTGATAAATGGAAATTTACTGGACGCTTAAAGCTCAGGATGATCTAGAGCGTATTTACCGCTTTGCCCTTCAGTACAGCCAGCAACACGCCGATGACGTTTTAGACCGATTGATAATCGGCAGCGCTGGCCTTACGGCGCACCCGGCAATTGGCGTACAACAGACTCGATACGAACCTCGGGAAGTTCGAAAAGTGTTATTCGATGACTATGAAGTTCACTACGAACTCCGTGACAACGACATCTACATTGTAGATCTCTGGCATACGAAAGAGGAACGATGAAGAGTGCTCGGTTTATTCGCGGAGTAAAACGCATTTTTGTGTTTTTTACGGGAGTGTTAGAAATTCTGTATCATTCCAGTAAAATACGAGTCCGGTCTTCGACAAAATTCAATCCATCCATCACACGTTCTGATATAAATCCCAGCGATTGCCATAAATATCTTCAAACACAACAACCATTCCATATTCCTCCTGACGAGGTTCTTCGCAGAAATGTACGCCAGCTCCTTTCATCGCATTGTAATCGCGCCAGAAATCGTCTGTTTGCAGGAAAAGGAAAACCCGTCCACCGCATTGATTACCGATGAATGTTTCTTGTTTTTCGTTTGAAGCCTTAGCAAGGAGTAAGTTGCAGTCACTTTCGGTATTTGGTGTGACAACTACCCATCTTTTCCCCGGTTGTGGTGTATCTTCCACAAGGGTAAATCCCAATTTCTGTGTGTAATACTCAATGGCGCGATCATAATCATCGACGACAATAGCCACATATCCCATACATCTTTTTTGCGTTCTCAATTTCAGTTCCTTTGGTCAGATTTTTAGTCTGCTAGATGGTTGTGTGGAATTTTAGTCGTACTTGGCGCAAGTGCCAATCCGAACGCCTCAAACCCTAAACCCCTCATCCAGCCGGCTCACGCCCAGCCCATTAACCTTTTTCACCTTAATTTGCACCGGGATACGGTCTTTCATCGCTTCCACATGGCTAATCACGCCGATGGTTTTACCCGAGGCATTCAGGCTATCAAGTGCATCCAGCGCCGTGTCCAGCGTTTCTGCGTCTAGCGTTCCGAAACCTTCGTCGAGGAACAGGGAGTCGATGCTGGTTTTGTGGCTAACCAAATCAGACAACGCTAATGCCAGCGCCAAACTCACCAAGAAACTCTCTCCGCCGGACAAAGTGCGGGTATCGCGCAGGGCATCGGCTTGCCAGGTATCTACCACTTGTAACTCCAATGCGTCGCTGGTTTTGCGTTGTAACAGGTAGCGGCCATGCAGTTTGCCGAGTTGGTTGTTGGCTAAAAACACCAAATGATCGAGCGTCAGGCCTTGGGCGAATTTGCGGAATTTATCGCCTTCTTTAGAGCCGATTAACTGATTGAGAGTGCTCCAGTCGTCGTATTGCTGCTGGCTTTGGCTGATTTGCTCGAATAACGTCTGTTGGTTGCGGCGACGTTCACTGTCGCTAGTGAGTTGGTTATTGAGTTCACCTTGGCGCAATTGCAGGTTTTTCAAGTTTTGCGTCAGTTCCGCTAAGGCATTGGTCAGCGCTTCGGTATCTGCGTTTTCTATTAAATGAGCGGGGCGATTTTGTAGATGTTGTGCCAGTGTCTGTTCAGACTGCATCAGCAAAGTATTTACCTGAACCTGACGTTGTTGTAGTCGTTCTTTCAGTTGCCGCAACTGTTGCCGTTGTTCGTCGCTCAGTAATGCGGTGCTGAAGGCGTTTTCGTCGTCAAACTCGCTGGTTGCCAGTGCCTGTTGCCATTGGTTTTCGGCCTGCTGCGCGCGTTCGGTGGACTGTTGCTGCTGCTGTTGCAAACTGGCGAGTTGACCAGCCAGTCGTTCGCGCTGTTCTTGCGCTTTTTGCCAAAGTTCGCTGGCTTGCTGCAATGCTTGTTCGCTGGCGATCTGTTGTTGTCGTAGCTGTTCTCGCACCTGAGCCACTTGCTGTTCGCCAAACAATGCCAAGCGTTGATTGCGTAATTCCGCGAGCTGTTTTTCAGCCGTTTGCAATTGTTGTTGCAGGTGCTCAAGTTGGTCCTGTGTTTCGGTATGGCTTTTTTGCAGCAGGCTGAAACGCTCGTTCAACAAGGCCAGATCTTGTTGGGCTTTTTGTTGCTGTTGTTGCAGTGCAACCTGTGCGTCTTTAGCTCTTTGCACGGCCTGTGCGGTTTGCTCATGTTGCAGCAGAAGTTGTTGATTCTGTTGTTCTTCGTTATCGCAAGTTTCCAACCAGTGTTGTAGACGTTCACTGTCTTGCAGTTGGAAATCGAAAGCTAGCGGGGCACTGAGGGTTTGCCACTGTTGCCGCTGTTTGTTTTGCTGCAACTCTTCCTGTTCCAGCGCGACTTGTTGGCGTTGTTGTTGCTCTTTTAGGTGCTCACTACGGGCACGTAACTCGGTGCCTTGAGTCTGTAACTTATCCTTTTGCGCACGCATTTCATTCAGGCGTTTTTCGGTGTCAGAGAGCTGTACGGCTTGATACTGTTCGATCGCCGGATGTTGCGTTGAACCACAGAGCGGGCAAGGTTCGCCGGGTTGTAAATGGGCACGTTCGGCTTCCAATTTGACTATCAACTGTTCTTGGCGGAACAGTTTTTCAACATCGGCTAGGTGAGCACTTTGCTGTTTAAACTGCTGGCGGAAGCTATCGAGCTGAACATCCATTTCAGCCAGTTGCTTTTGCCGCCCGTTAAACTCCAAACGTTGTTGTTCAAGACGCTGCTGACCCTGTTGGAACAAGGTGGAAAGGGTGAGTAACTGTTGGCGAGTCGGGCGTAATGCCGTCAGTTCAGCCTGACGAGCACGCAAAGTGGTTAACGGATGTTGAGTTTCTAATGCCGTCTGTTGCTGAACCTGTTGGTCCAGCGCTGCATTCAGAGCCGTTATTTGTGTTTGATGTTGTTCAGTCTGTGTCGTTAATTGGGTGCGTTCGGCTTCGATCTGCTGCAATACACGCGTTTCTTCCTGCCATTTACGCTGATTATCGTCATGGGACTTTTGCGTTTCGGCCCGCTTTTGCTGCAACTGATTGATTTGTTGATCGAGCGGTTGCACCTGCTCCTCGATCAGTTTTTGTTGCTGCTGTTGATATTCAATCTGAGCCAGCCGTGCTTTCTGCGCTTGTTCTAACGTCTGTTGTAACGGTACAGCTTGTGCCTGTTGTTGCTCTTGTTGCTGCGTGAGTTGGCTAATCTGCTGTTGTAACGCCTGATTTTCTTGCTGGCAGCGTTGACGTTCGTTAAGTAGCGGGCGCAATTTTTCTGCCGGTTCGCTAAGCGCCAGTTGTTGTAACTGAGGTTCGGCTTGGGCGAGCTCTTGCAGTACGGCGGTTTGCTGTTGCTGATATTCCTGCTGTTTTTGTTGTGCGATCTGCCATTGCTGCAACCATTGTACGTCTTGCTGACGTTGTTGCACTTGTTGGTTAAGTTCTTGCTCTTGAAGGCCAATCTCGGCCAATTGTTGTGTCAGTTGCTGACGTTGTTCGTCATTCAATAACTCAATACCGCTGGCGCGACTGTGCAAGGTATCCAGATCGATTTTGGCTTGTTTATGCTGTTCGAAAACGCGCTCAGACAACAGACCGTAAATCTCGGTACCGGTCAGTTCTTCCAGCAGTTCGGCACGATCGTTGGCGTTGGCGTTAAGAAAAGCGGCGAACTGTCCCTGCGACAGCATCATCGATTTGGTAAAACGGCCGAAATCCAACCCGGTAATGGTGGCGATTATTTCTAACTTATCGCGCACTTTATCCGCCAAGATTTTGCCGTCTTCCAATAGTGCTAGTTCTACTTTGGGCGCTTGCAGGTTGCCTTCGGCATCACCTTTGGCGCGGCGCTGGCTCCAAAAAGCGCGATAACCCACCCCTTTAACTTCGAATTCAACTTCAGCCAGTGATTCCGCCGTATGGCGCGTCATTAACTCGTTTTGGCTTGGGGTGACGTTCAAGCGCGGCGTCTCGTGATACAACGCGAGACAGATAGCATCTAGCAGCGTGGTTTTTCCGGCACCAGTCGGGCCGGTGATGGCGAATAAACCATTGCTGGCGAAAGGTTCAGCGGTGAAGTCTATTTTCCATTCACCTTGTAAGGAGTTCAGGTTTTTTAACCGTAGGCTCAAAATCTTCATGCCATTGGCTCCTCGTCATTTTGCTGTACGTTTTCTACCACTTGTTGGAACATTTGCCGCATCCGTTGCTGGCGCTCAGGAGGGATCTCCGATTCCAGCGCCAACCGACGCTCGAACACTTCCTCCACGCTGAGTTCGTTCAGCGTTTCTTTATCTTGCTGGGCGATCACCTGACGGCGTTGCTCTTTGCTGCGGCGCAGTAGCACCACTTCCACCGGTAACTCGTCAGCCAATAGCTGAATGCGGCGTTGGATATCGCTGAGGTAGTCTTGGGTTGCGACTTCAATATCCAGCCACACTGGCAACTCGCCATGATAATCGGCGAACTGCTGCAATTGTTGCTCGATCTGCTGTAAATCACCTTTGATCAACTGCATCGGTTGAAACTGAGGAACCTCCAATGGCGTGACCCGTTGTAACTCGCTTGGTGAGAACTCGACCAAATACACGCTTTTAGCGCTGCCTAGCTCATCGAAACTCAATGGGATCGGCGAGCCGCTGTAGCGGATATGTTCTGATTTAGCGACTTTCTGTGCGCGGTGAATATGCCCAAGAGCGATGTAATCGGCTGGTGGGAACGCCTGCGCCGGGAAGGCATCGAGGGTGCCAATATAAATATCGCGTACCGAGTCGGAAGTGGTGACGCCAACGGTGGTCAAATGCCCGGTAGCAATGATCGGCAGCAGCAACCCTAACGCATCGCGACGGGCGCAGGCGGCTTGATACAACATCTGATAATGCTCGGCGATGGCTTCTTGTAGTGCTTGCTGTTTCTGCGTGCCCGATTCCCCGGCGCGGCTAGTCAGTAGATCGCGTGGTCGCAGGAATGGAATGGCGCACAGTACCGCCCCCGGTTTTCCATCCAACTGATTTAATACCAGAATTTGTTTTTCGAGCTGTTCCTGCGCGTTGGCAATCACGGTGGTATTCAGACAAGAGAGTAATTCACGCGATTCATTCAGGGTGGCGACGGAATCGTGGTTACCGCCTAACACCACTAACTGGCAGCCGGTGCGCTGTAACTCCACCACAAAGCGGTTGTACAGTTCGCGAGCGTAGCTCGGTGGTGAACCGGTATCGAACAGATCCCCTGCGATGATCAACACATCCACCTGTTGCTGTTCCACCTGCGCAATCAGCCAGTTGATAAAAGCTTGATGTTCGGCGGCGCGGCTTTTGGTGAAAAAGTACTGGCCAAGGTGCCAGTCGGAAGTATGGATGACTTTCATGATAGTCTCGGGCAACCACAGAATGCCGATGATTATAAAGCGGTAAGTCATTGCTGTCGTGGCGCATTGATGATGACGGTAGGATGATTTTTCTTAGACTGGGGTAATATTCGCTAGGAACATCGGTCACGATCGAGCTATTTTCTTCATAAATCTGTCACAAAACTGACGCATAATGGCGCCCGTAATCAACCTAGATCGCTAACACATTGGCAGGATTGACGATGGCAAGACGCATACTGGTGGTGGAAGACGAAGCGCCTATCCGTGAGATGGTGTGTTTTGTGTTGGAACAAAATGGTTACCAACCGTTGGAAGCCGAAGATTATGACAGTGCCGTAACGCGCCTGTCTGAGCCGTTCCCTGATTTAGTGTTACTCGACTGGATGTTACCCGGCGGCTCCGGTATTCAGTTTATTAAACACATGAAACGTGAAGCACTGACCCGCGAGATCCCGGTGATGATGCTGACCGCACGCGGTGAAGAAGAAGACCGAGTGCGTGGGTTGGAAGTCGGGGCGGATGATTACATTACCAAGCCTTTCTCACCCAAAGAGCTGGTAGCGCGTATTAAAGCGGTGATGCGCCGTATTTCACCGATGGCAGTAGAAGAAGTGATTGAAATGCAAGGATTGAGCTTAGATCCTTCTTCGCATCGCGTGATGGCGAATGAACAGGCGCTAGATATGGGGCCGACCGAGTTCAAACTGTTGCACTTCTTTATGACCCATCCTGAGCGTGTATATAGCCGCGAGCAGTTGCTTAATCACGTTTGGGGCACTAACGTTTATGTGGAAGACCGTACCGTTGACGTGCACATTCGCCGGTTGCGTAAGGCGCTGGAGACCAGTGGTCATGACAAGATGGTTCAAACCGTTCGAGGCACCGGCTATCGGTTCTCAACGCGTTACTGATAGCAGCAACGCGCTGGAGAAAATGCCGTGCTAGAACGCTTATCCTGGAAGAGGCTGGCCTTGGAGCTGGCCCTTTTCTGTTTGCCCGCCATTCTGCTCGGGCTGATTTTTGGTTATCTACCTTGGTTCCTCTTGGTTTCTACACTGGCGGCGTTGGTGTGGAATTTCTATAACCAAATGAAACTGTCTTATTGGTTGTGGGTCGATCGCAGCATGACACCACCTCCCGGCCGTTGGAGCTGGGAACCCTTGTTTTACGGTTTGTACCAGATGCAGCAACGTAATCGGCGGCGGCGGCGTGAGTTGGCGTTGTTGATCAAGCGGTTCCGCAGTGGCGCTGAATCACTGCCCGATGCGGTGATCATGACCACCGAGGACGGTAATATTTTCTGGTGTAACGGGCTGGCGCAGCATCTGTTGGGGTTCCGGTGGCCGGAGGATAATGGTCAGCATATCCTTAACCTACTGCGTTACCCGGAATTCAGTCATTATCTGCAACAGCGCGAATTTTCCAAACCATTGAACTTACAACTGAATAACGATCATTATGTCGAATTTCGCGTGATGCCGTATTCCGAAGGGCAGTTGTTGATGGTGGCGCGTGACGTAACGCAGATGCGCCAACTGGAAGGGACGCGGCGTAATTTCTTTGCCAACGTGAGCCATGAGCTGCGCACGCCGTTAACGGTGTTGCAAGGTTATTTGGAAATGATGCTGGATGAAGAAATAGACGGCTCGTTACGCGGTAAGGCGCTGGGCACCATGCAGGAACAAACCAAACGCATGGATGGTTTGGTAAAACAATTGCTTACGTTATCGCGCATTGAAGCTGCACCGCTACTCGAAATGCACGAGCAGGTGGATATTCCATTAATGCTGCGGTTGTTGCAGCCGGAGGCGCAATCACTCAGCAATGGTCAACACGAGATTACTTTCCGCGTGAATGAAAACCTCAAGGTATTTGGTAATGAGGATCAGTTGCGCAGCGCAGTTTCCAATCTGGTGTATAACGCCGTCAACCACACACCAAACGGCACCAATATCGAAGTGAGTTGGCAACAAACGCTGCAGGGCGCGCAGTTCCAGGTCAGTGATAATGGGCCGGGCATTGCCGCCGAACATATTCCTCGTTTGACCGAGCGTTTCTATCGTGTTGATAAAGCCCGCTCACGCCAGACGGGGGGCAGCGGATTGGGGCTGGCGATCGTCAAACATGCGTTAAGCCATCATGATGCGCGCTTAGAAATCCTCAGTGAACCGGGGATCGGCACTCGCTTTATCTTTACCTTGCCTGCACGGTTGATTGTTCCTGCACCTTTGTCAGAGAATGCGGTGAAAAATTAACACGCGAGATGCTGGTATGACCCGATTGACTCAAGGATTGTTGCTTTGTCTGGCGCTACTATTGAGCCGTGGCGTGCTGGCGCAACCGGATGGCATGCTGTCGGGCAATCTGTCGAGTGTCGGTTCTGACACTTTGGCGAACCTGATGGCGTTGTGGGGCAGGGATTTTAGTCAGCATTACCCCAACGTTAACTTACAAATTCAAGCTGCGGGTTCCTCGACGGCACCAACCGCATTGGCTGCGGGGGCTGCGCAACTTGGGCCGATGAGCCGCCCAATGAAAGCTGCCGAAGTGTCAGCTTTCGAACATCGTTATGGCTATGCCCCGATGGCGGTGCCGGTAGCGGTTGATGCGCTGGTGGTTTTAGTGCATCAAGACAACCCGCTGCGTGGATTGAACCTGCATCAGCTCGATCAAATATTTTCAGCCACTCGTCGCTGTGGTGAGAATCAACAATTGGATAATTGGGGCGCGTTGGGCTTACAGGGAAGCTGGGCACAGCGCTCGATCCAGCGCTTCGGTCGTAATTCGGCCTCTGGCACTTACGGTTATTTCAAACTGCGTGCACTGTGTGGTGGTGATTTTATCTCTAAGGTCAATGAGTTGCCGGGGTCCGCTTCAGTCGTTCAAGCGGTAGCGGGCTCGCTCAATAGCATGGGTTATGCCAGCATCGGTTTTCGCGCCAGCGGTGTGCGGCTATTGCCATTAGCCGCGACGGGTAATCACTATGTCACGCCTAATGAAAGCAATGTGCGCAACGGCAGTTATCCGCTGTCGCGCTATCTGTACATCTACATCAACAAAGCACCGAATCAGCCGTTAGAACCTCTCACTGCCGCCTTCCTCGACCAAGTGCTTTCTGCTGAAGGGCAGAGATTGGTCAACCACGATGGCTATCTGCCTTTGCCGCCTGATACTTTGGCTAAAACCCGAAAAACCTTGGGATTGGAGTAGGCAATGTTTTTCTGATAATGAATATCGTACGCAATAACTCCGTTCTGTTCGGCTTTTTCGTGCATTTTATGCCGGTTAATTTCACACTTTGTGAGTTTGTGGTGCAAAAAACATACAAATCATGTTCGGTATATTTATTGATAATCCATATGATCAACTGGAGTGTGAAAGTTATCTGGTCGATCACTCTGCTTTTTAGAATGCACCTTGTCATTAGACGCTATAAAACGTTAAATTGGCGCCCGTTGTCGGATTAAACCTCCATTTTATAACTTCTAAATTTTTGCTCATCTCCACGTTGGTCAGAGATCAAAACGCTAGGTGTCTGCGTTTTTGGGTTCTTATTGGCGAGCGTTGAGTGGACAAACTGACAACCGGACGGAGTTACCTCCGTCACGAACGCGGGCCATTTTTTTCCATTTTGAACAGGCAACACGACATCGTATGAGTCATCGTTTAGCATCAAAAGATATTCTGGCATTAGGTTTTATGACCTTTGCCTTATTCGTCGGGGCTGGGAACATCATCTTCCCGCCGATGGTAGGTTTGCAGTCAGGTGAGCACGTATGGATTGCCGCTATCGGCTTTCTGATTACTGCCGTGGGTTTGCCGGTCATGACCGTTATCGCGCTGGCGCGCGTGGGTGGTGGTATCGATGCCCTGAGCTCGCCGATTGGTCGTAAAGCCGGTTTACTGCTGGCGACCGTCTGCTATCTGGCTGTTGGGCCACTGTTCGCGACGCCACGTACCGCGACCGTTTCCTTTGAAGTGGGGATCGCCCCGCTGACGGGTGACGGTGCGATGCCGCTGTTTATTTACAGCCTGGTGTATTTCGCGCTGGTGATCGGTATTTCTCTGTATCCGGGGCGTTTGCTGGATACCGTCGGCCATATCCTTGCTCCGCTGAAAATCGTTGCTCTGGGCGCGTTAGGTATCGCCGCTCTGATGTGGCCAGCGGGCGCGCCGATCCCGGCTACCGAGGTTTACCAGAACGTACCTTTCTCTTCCGGTTTCGTTAACGGCTATCTGACCATGGATACGCTGGGCGCACTGGTGTTCGGCATTGTTATCGTTAACGCCGCACGTTCCAGAGGGGTGAAAGACGCGGGTCTGCTAACCCGTTACACCATTTTGGCGGGTTTGATTGCCGGTGTGGGTCTGACGCTGGTCTACCTGAGCTTGTTCAAACTGGGTTCCGGCAGCGGTGTATTGGTGCCGGGGGCGACTAACGGTGCGGTGATCCTGCATGCTTACGTGCAGAATACCTTCGGCAGCTTGGGGAGCTTCTTCCTGGCAGCCTTGATCTTTATCGCCTGTATGGTGACTGCGGTTGGCCTGACCTGTGCCTGCGCCGAGTTCTTTGCTCAGTACCTGCCTTTCTCTTACAAGACGCTGGTGTTTATCCTCGGCTTGTTCTCGATGGTGGTGTCCAACTTGGGTCTGAGCCACTTGATTCAGATCTCTATTCCTGTGCTGACTGCGATTTATCCGCCGTGTATTGTGCTGGTGGTATTGAGCTTCACTCTGCGTTGGTGGAACAGCGCATCGCGGATTATCGCCCCGGTGATGCTGGTTAGTCTGTTATTTGGTATCCTTGATGCAGTGAAAGCTTCCAGTTTTGAGCACTTGCTGCCATCCTGGAGCACCCATCTGCCACTGGCTGGACAAGGTTTGGCTTGGTTGCCACCTTCCTTGCTGATGTTGGTACTGGTAGCGATTTATGATCGAGTTTGTGGCCGCAGCCAAGTTGCCGCGCACCAATAATCATCCGGTCTGAATTATGGGCCACGGACAAGTCCGTGGCTTTTTTGCGTATTAGAGACAGGTCTTTTCATGCAACAGGAATCTACTTCTCCCCAACCGGCCAATAAGCTAAAACGTGGCCTCAGCACGCGTCATATCCGTTTTATGGCGCTTGGCTCTGCCATCGGTACCGGGTTGTTCTACGGTTCGGCAGACGCGATTAAAATGGCGGGTCCCAGCGTACTGCTGGCGTATCTGATTGGCGGTATCGTCGCTTTCATCATCATGCGTGCGCTGGGCGAGATGTCGGTCAACAATCCGCAGGCCAGCTCGTTTTCGCGTTATGCGCAGGATTATCTCGGCCCAATGGCGGGTTATATTACTGGCTGGACCTACTGCTTTGAAATCCTGATCGTGGCTATTGCTGATGTTACGGCATTCGGCATCTATATGGGTGTCTGGTTCCCGGAAGTGCCGCATTGGATCTGGGTGTTGAGTGTGGTGCTGATTATCGGCGCGATCAACCTAATGAGCGTTAAGGTGTTCGGCGAGCTGGAGTTCTGGTTCTCGTTCTTCAAAGTTGCCACCATTATCATCATGATTGTTGCCGGTATCGGCATTATCGTGTGGGGGATTGGCAACGGTGGCCAGCCGACCGGCATTCATAACCTGTGGGTTAACGGCGGATTCTTTAGCAACGGTTTTATGGGCATGATCCTGTCGCTGCAACTAGTGATGTTTGCCTATGGCGGTATCGAAATCATCGGTATTACCGCGGGTGAAGCCAAAGATCCGAAGAAGTCGATCCCGAAAGCGATTAACTCTGTACCTTGGCGTATTCTGGTGTTTTACGTGGGGACACTGTTCGTCATCATGTCTATTTACCCGTGGAATCAAGTAGGTACTAACGGCAGCCCGTTCGTACTGACTTTCCAACACATGGGTATCACGGTCGCTGCAGGCATCCTGAACTTTGTGGTGATTACCGCCTCTTTGTCGGCAATTAACAGCGACGTGTTCGGCGTTGGCCGTATGTTGCACGGTATGGCTGAGCAGGGCCACGCGCCAAAAATGTTTAGCAAGATTTCCAAGCGCGGTATTCCGTGGGTCACCGTCTTGGTGATGATGGCGGCACTGCTGATTGCGGTGTACCTCAACTACATCATGCCGGAAAACGTGTTCTTGGTGATTGCTTCGCTGGCGACCTTCGCTACCGTGTGGGTATGGATCATGATCCTGTGCTCGCAGATCGCCTTCCGCCGTAGCCTGAGCAAAGATCAGGTGAAAAAATTGGAGTTCCCGCTGCGTGGCGGTGTGTTCACCTCAGTGCTTGGTATTATCTTCTTGGTATTCATCATTGGCTTAATTGGTTACTTCCCAACCACGCGCGTTTCTCTGTACGCCGGATTAGTGTGGGTGGTGGTACTACTGGTGGGTTATTATGTGAAAGTCAGTCGCCAGAAAAAATTGGCGCAATTGGCTGAACAACAAGACTAAAAATAAGAACACCGGTCATGCGCCGGTGTTTTTTTATCACTTTTCATCCATATCCTCATCGGCTGAAGTTCGCACTTCCAGCACTGGGTAGTTTTCACAAAGTCGTTCGTCATCATTTTCGCGTGCGCAGCGCGCCAGTACTTCGCGGATGTCTTGCATACTGCTACTCAACGCGCTCAGCGAAGGTTGCAGGCTGCGGATCATCTGGCTTTCGTCCAGCGTGGCGCTGTGCAGGCAACCAATAAACATCAGGGTTGCTAAGGTGGTAAATATTCGGTGTTTGAACTGCTTCAGCAATGATCGTTCTCCTTATCAGTGGTGCCAGTGCAGGTATTAACCCTGTTTTAACCCGTAAAGAGAAGGGGATGGAGATATCTGCTGGCAATTGGCGGAAGATAATTACCAGCAGACATCATTTCGTCAGTTGAGGTCAGGAAATGTTGTCTTCAATATGCTGTGGTGCCAGCATGCAGCGCATGTCGTTACCGGTTGGTGTTTGGTGGATTCGTAGATCAAACTCGCCGATCACAGAATAGATATGGTCAAAAATATCCGACTGAATTCCCTCATATTCTGCCCATACGGTGGTATTGGTGAAGGCATAAATTTCCAGCGGTAGGCCTTCCGGCGTTGGGGCTAACTGGCGCACCATTAACGTCATATGCTGATGAATACCCGGATGTGCACGTAAGTAGGCTTGTAAATAGGCGCGGAAGGTACCGAGATTGGTTAGGCGGCGGCCATTGAGTGGAGAACTGAGATCGAGTTGCACTTGGCGGTTATATTCACCCAATTCTTGGTTTTTATCACTGAGATAGCGTTGTAACAGCGGATTGCGCTCCAGACGCTGTAACGCCTGTTCCGTCAGAAAGTGTACGCTGGTGCCGTCAATATTGAGGCTGCGTTTGATGCGGCGACCACCGGATTCAGACATCGAACGCCAGTTCTTGAACGAGTCGGAAATCAGCGCATAAGTTGGGATGGTGGTGACGGTGTTGTCCCAGTTGCGTACCTTGACGGTGGTCAGCCCGATATCGGTGACCGCACCGTCAGCGCCGTATTTCGGCATTTCCAGCCAATCACCAAGTTTGAGCATATCGTTGGCAGAAAGTTGAATACCGGCGACCAGACCGAGGATCGGATCTTTAAACACCAACATCACTACTGCGGTCATCGCGCCCAATCCACTCAATAGCAGTAGAGGGGACTTACCGATTAACAACGAAATAATAGTGATGCCAATCAGGATCGCCGCAACCAGTTTTACCCCTTGGAAAATGCCGCGCAGAGGTAATTGGTTGGCGAGTGGGTTTTGCCGTAGCATCGCCAGCAATGTATCGAGCAGGGAAAATAGGGACAGCAGGGCGAATATCAGGATCCAGACTTGCGCCGCGGTAGTAATAACCGCTTGTGTTTGTGTGCCGTTATGCAGCCACAATACGGCTTGGATATTGATGATGATCCCTTGCAACAATAACGCCAGGCGCTGAAAAAGTTTGTGCTGCGTAATAGCTTGCTGCCAAGTGTGTTGCGATTGCTGACCACGCCGCAATAGTGGCGTCAATACCAAACGGTGCAGCACCAGATGAATCACCACTGAAACCAGTACGATCAACCCCAACACCATAATCAGCGACATCATGCCGTTGAATTCAATACCAAACTGCGCCAGCCACAAGCTTATTTTTTGTTGCATAACCCCTCGCCAATAAAAAACATCCTATTGTTCAAAAGAGGGATAGCCTACGGTCTGAGGCGCATGATGTATTCCTGTTTACTCTTTTTTACATTGCTTATCCTCTCCACCCCCAGACTCCTCCCTGAAATTACACTGTAAAGATGAGGGGATGTAATGACTCTCGTGGCATGGTGCGCAGTAATTCAATATTGTCGGAGAACTTTATGATTAACGCTTGGCATCTACCTGTTCCTCCTTTCGTGGTGAAAAAAGGGCAACAACTGGAAATCACGCTTTGGCTGCAGGCCGATGAGCTGCCGGAGCAAGTTTTTCTGCGTGCTGAGCCCGATAACGAAGAGTGGTTATTGACCATGAAGGGGCAAACCGTTGATGGACGGCAGCGCTATCGTGCCAATCTGACTCTGAACGAAGGGGAGGCTACGCGTCGTTACTGCTTCAAAATGCTGTGGGCGGATCGTCAACGCTGGCTTGGTCCGTTGGGCTGGTCAGAGACGCCATTGGGGCAGTTAGAACAGTTTGCGCTTGATCAGCCTGATAATGGCCCTGATTGGGTCGCCGATCAGGTGTTCTACCAGATTTTCCCCGATCGTTTTGCCAGCAGCGGGGCAGAGCACGGCATTCAGAGCGGGAGTTACCGCCATCACGCGGCGGGTTGTGATGTGGTGCGCCATGATTGGCATCATCCATTGGATGGCAGTCACGCAGCCTCAACGTTTTATGGCGGTGATTTGGATGGCATCAGTCAACAATTGCCCTATCTACAAAAGTTGGGTGTGACCGCGTTGTACCTCAACCCGATATTCACCGCGCCGAGCGTCCATAAATACGATACTGAAGATTATTATCAGGTTGATCCGTACTTTGGTGGCAATGAGGCGTTGCAACGTTTGCGAGTGAGTACTCACCAGGTGGGTATGAAGCTGGTACTGGACGGCGTGTTTAACCATACCGGCGATTCACATCCATGGTTCGATCGTCATCAACAGGGGGATAATGGCGCCTGTCACCATCCAAATTCACCGTACCGTGGCTGGTTCAATTTCTACCCGGACGGGACGGCGATGAGTTGGAAGGGCAACGCCAGCCTACCGAAGCTGAATTTCGCTGAGTCAGAAGTTGCTGAAGCGATCTACCGCGGGGAAAACAGCGTGGTACGACATTGGTTACGACCGCCGTATAGCATCGATGGTTGGCGGTTGGATGTGGTGCATATGCTGGGTGAAAACGGCAGTGCCAGCGGTAATTTGCGGCATTTGGCAGGGATTTATCAGGCGGCGAAACAGGAAAATCCACAGGCCTATGTGTTTGGCGAGCACTTTGGTGATGCGCGTCGCTGGTTGCACGCTGGAGTAGAAGATGCGGCGATGAACTATATGGGGTTTGCTCTGCCGCTGCGGGCATTTCTGGCAGGCGTAGACGTGGCCCATCATCCTGCTCAAATTGATGCCACCGACTGTGCGCAATGGATGGACGGTTATCGAGCCGGGTTACCGCATAATCGACAATTAATTATGTTTAATCAGTTGGATAGTCATGACACCGCACGTTTCTTCACGCTATTGAATAACAACGCTCGGCGAATGCAGATGGCCGCGGTCTGGCTGATGAGCTGGATCGGTGTGCCTTGCCTGTATTACGGTGATGAAATCGGCTTAGATGGCGATAATGATCCGTTATGCCGTAAGCCGTTCCCGTGGGATGAAAAACAGTGGGATCAGCCGTTGTTGGCGCTATTCCAGCAATTGATCGCACTACGCAAACAGAGTGAAGCGCTGCGTTACGGCGGTTGTCAGGTTCTGTATGCCGAAGGGGAGACGTTGATATTTGTACGTATGTACCAACAAGAACAGGTATTAGTGGCGTTACAGCGCGAGGGTAATAGCTGGGTAACATTACCGCATAGTCCGTTATTGGTCGCGGGGGAATGGCAAAGGCTAGTTGGGGACGGTGAGTTGAGCCATATTCGCCATGGCGAGCAATTGTTATTGACAGCAGAGTCGGCAACATTATGGCGGTTAAAATAATATAAATATACCCGTCATACTTTAAACTGCATTTTTCGTTGAGTTTATTATTAGGCTCTTCCATGAGCCTAATTTCTTCGATATAAATTGCAGATCGATTATGTTAGTTTTTCTTGCAACCTTGAGCCTCAAAATCACTCTTAGACATATAAGTGACGCTAGGGAGATAATCACCCATGGTGGTCACCGCTTGTTGTGGGTCCATAATATTCGGGATGTTTTGTATAGCTTGGGTGAAACTAGTATTAGACAACATATTCCTCATCATCAACATACCATCGTCAAGACGGTCAGCACCATCACCCGCATCGGATAGTTTGATCCAGTTATATCCACACTTATCAATGGCATTAACGGGTTTATCCTGTTCACGGCTAGCGGCGATAACATAATTGTTATCACTATCGGTTTGTAAGTTTTCATCGTAGACACAACCACTGAATTTCTGGGTGTAGAACTCATACGAACAGATTGACCAATAACGCATATCACCAGTGCCCATTATTGGGTCACCTTTGAATGTTTTTGGCGTTGTCGGTAATTTTCCTCTCAGCACAGCCACTTCACCTAAATTACGGCTTAAGGTCGCTTCCAAATATTTGTTATCTGGGTTACCGAATAACGCATTCTTCATTAATGTTCTATACATCACTAACCGATTGACCTGCCAGACTGCAGGGTCTTGCGGCGGTGCGGCAGCGAGGAGTTTAGGGTAAACCTCTTCACTGGGTGGTGGGCCTACGAGTATGTCCTGTGCGGGTTGCAATATGTCACAAGCCTCTTGACCGGTAACCGTGGTTTTGTCTTCATTTTCGACCACTAATTCAGGGAAGCCCACGCCACCTAAAATATCGGTTTTGTCATCTGCAGCATAGATACGATAAAAAACAATCATCTTCCCATCATCTCTATTGGCATATAGCGTGTTGGGTTCTGCGCCAGAGGTTGGTTTTAAACCTTCCTTCAGTTCAATACTATAATTACGTATTTTGGTATTGCGTTGATTGTTTTCGATAAAAGGATTTACCGAACCATCTTGTGCCGGATTGATATGCTGGTCATTAATAATATCTATCCCACTACCTGCATCATTGTAACTGACATAAGAGATATAACGAGCATGTGGATACTGAGCCTGTAAAAACACCTTTTTACCCGCAGGGATGGTAAATTGCGCTGACCAATAATTAGCAAACTCATCAGGTAATAAGCTGGCATTTTTATCGTAAGGGCCGATCCAGAAACAAGTGTTTTTCTCTGGTGGGGGCGGTGAAGGAGACGGTGACGGTGTGAACTCAGTATTGCTAGAGTCACATGCTGATAAAGATAGGAGTATAGCGCAGAGGACAATGGGGTTTTTTCTCATAATATATAATCCTTTTTTATTTTCTAATGTAGGGTGATAAGACATTTACTTTTATATTGTATAATTAACATTGCTAATTAATTTTGGTTGTTTATTTTCTGTATTCCTCCATTTTTTGTTGCATGCTGGAAAGTCTATCCAGAATGTATGTCTCTTATGGACAAAAATTTTAGCAGTAATGTCAAAATTGTTAAAAAATTGTTGGTATTTATTGGTGAATTCAGAATTTGTCGCCTTAGCTGATATATATAAATATCGAATGTAATCTTTGGTAATTATGTTTCTGGTGGATGTGTTATGTGGCAAAAGGATTGGCTCGGTAGTCCGAGCCAATGAGGATCAATAACCTATAGCCGAACCTGCCGGGCGTCGCACGTCGTTAGCACCGTATAGGTAGCCTTCACGCACTTTGCCCGATACCGCTGAGTCATTACCTGAATCTTTAGGTGAAACACCGGCCGCGCCCGGTAAGCCAACCAGAATCAGCTCCGCAGCTCCCCAAGGAGTCTGTTCAACCATCTTGTAGCCCATCTCGTTGAGGATTTTTAGCGTATCGGCAGAAACGCCACGCTGTTCGTAATACACCTCATCCGGCAACCATTGGTGATGAATACGCGGGGCGTCCACCGCTTCTTGTGGTGCCATGCCGTGGTCGATCACATTCAAGGCAGTTTGCAGGGTGATGGTGATAATGCGCGAACCGCCCGGTGAACCGAGAACCATAAATATCTTGTTGTCTTTAGTCACTAGCGTCGGGCTCATCGACGATAGTGGGCGCTTACCGGGGGCGATGGAGTTCGCCGTTCCCTGTACTAATCCGTAGAGGTTTTTCTCACCGACTTTAACCGTGAAATCATCCATTTCATCATTAAGGAAGAAGCCAGTACCCGGAGCAATCACTACCGCGCCAAAGCGACCGTTGACGGTATAGGTAGTCGAAACCGCATTACCATCATGATCGACAATCGAGTAATGAGTGGTTTCCGGTTTTTCATGCGGTTCCATACCCGGTTGGACGTTTTCAGACGGTGTGGCTTTATCTGCCACGATTTTCTTACGGATTTGCTCGGCGTAGCTTTTACTGACCAAACGGTCGATCGGGTTTTTGATAAATTCCGGGTCACCCAGATAGGTGTTGCGATCCATATAGGCATGGCGCATGGCTTCGGTCATGGTATGGATAGCTGCTGCCGAGTTAAAGCCCATACTTTTTAGATCGTAACCCTCAACGATATTGAGGATCTCACACAAGGTCACACCGCCAGAGCTAGGTGGTGGGGCAGAGACAAATTTGTAGCCACGGTAACTACAGGTAATCGGTGCATTCTCGGTCACTTTGTAGTTGGCAAAATCTGCTGCGGTCAAAATGCCGCCGCCTTGCTTTGCCGCTGCTTCAACTGCTTGTGGAATTTTACCTTTATAGAAAGCGTCCGTACCCTGTTCGGCTATTCCTTCTAAGGTATTCGCCAGATCGCTTTGCACCAAACGGTCGCCCGGTTGTAGTGCAGAACCATCAGGACGCAGGAAGATTCTTGCCGCTTCGGGGTCTTGCTTGAAGCGCTTCACGGTGGTGTCGAGGATATCGGTATCGGCGCGGGTTAGTACAAAACCTTCACGCGCCAGTTTGATCGCCGGAGCCATCACCTGTTCACGACTCAGTTTGCCGTATTTAGCGCGTGCAGTTTCCATTCCTAAAACTGTGCCCGGTACGCCTGCTGCCAGATAACCGTATAGACTGGCATCTTTCTTCACTTTACCTTCGGCATCCAGATACATATTGGCGCTAGCACTAGCCGGTGCGGTTTCGCGAAAGTTGATAAAGGTATCAGTGCCATCAGCCAGATGGACGGTCATAAAGCCGCCGCCGCCGATATTGCCGCAACACGGGTTGACCACCGCTTGTGCATAGCCGACGGCGACGGCGGCATCTATCGCGTTACCGCCCAGCTTCAGAATGTCGACCCCAACTTGCGAAGCCAGATGCTGTGATGTCACTACCATGCCATTTTTTGCCTCGACTGCGGGATTTGATGCTGCGTACAGGCTGCTGCTGACCAACAATGCCGCGAGGGTCAGCGGTTGACTCCATTTTTGTAAAACCCTTTTTTGTAAAAACATAGCTATTCCTACCCTGTCAGTTTTTATTGTGATGACTTGCCCTTCCTTGGCGTGCAAAGAACAGGCCAGCCTGATCAGCGTAGTCGTAAAATGGGGTGTTAGCCGGATTGAAATGATGAATTGTGAACGTAAACAAGGAAATGAGGTGATATTGAGCTAATAAAAAACCGGCCTGCAGAGCAGGCCGGTTTATTCACTTCAGGCTGTAATTACAGCTTGGCAGCGTTTTCAGACAGGTATTTAGCTACGCCGTCTGGAGATGCGCCCATACCTGCTTTGCCTTTTTCCCACTGAGCTGGGCACACTTCGCCGTGCTCTTCGTGGAATTGCAGCGCGTCAACGGTACGGATCATTTCGTCGATGTTACGGCCGATTGGCAGGTCGTTAACAACCTGAGCACGCACGATGCCATCTTTGTCGATCAGGAAAGAACCACGCAGAGCAACGCCTGCTTCTGGGTGTTCAATACCGTAAGCTTTCTGGATTTCGCGTTTGATATCCGCAACCATCGCGTATTTCACTTCGCCGATGCCGCCGTTCTCGACAGGGGTTTTACGCCATGCGTTATGGACAAATTCAGAGTCGAAAGAAACACCAACAACTTCAACACCACGCTTTTGGAACTCTTCATAGCGGTGATCGAAAGCGATCAGCTCAGAAGGGCAGACAAAAGTGAAGTCCATCGGCCAGAAGAACAGTACCGCTGGTTTGCCGTTCAGGTGCTTTTTCAGGTTGAAGTTTTCAACGATTTCGCCACTGCCCAGTACGGCAGCTGCGGTGAAGTCAGGGGCTTGACGAGTTACCAGGACCATAATTACTCCTGTAATAGGTATTAAGGGTTGATGTAAAAAACTTGGGCCAGTATAGGGGGCATGCTCCAGTGAATAAAGGGCATAAAACCAATCGGTGAGATAGTTTTTACCTATCGAACTCATCGATTAAATCTGGCGAGGTTTAAAAATAACCTTTTCTCAGCAAAGGGCAAGCGATAAAAGAGCATTCTTTGCAAAGGCTCGAATTTTCAATGAGTTCAAAGATTCTTATCTTTCGCTTGCTGCATCATCTGTGGGTAAAACTGCCAGAAATGTGTTTCAAGTTGATGATAATTACGCTCAATATCAGCGAAAGATCCGGCCAGCGCACTCAAGCGCGGGCGGCGGCTCGCCATGCCCTGTAACACTTTTGCGATGAATGACAAGTCGGCGTAACGCTCCAACCAGCGCTCAGACCACAGATAATGATTCATGTTTTGAAAGCGTTCGGGCGTCAGTGATAGATGCGGTTCGATCTGGTGACGTGCACTTTGTATAAAGTCAGGCAGGCTTTGCGATGGCTCTAATTGCTGCCAGTGGCGAGCGAGAAAGTGATCCCACACCACGTCTAGCGTGATTGGTGCGACACGGCGGTACTCATCGCTGAAATAGTCACGGCAGGCTTTTACCTGCGGTAAGGAATCGGTCATCATATCGACACGGCGATGCAGCATGATACCGGAGATAACCTCGAGATCGTATTGACCTGCGGGGTTGCCACGCACAAAGTCAGCCATGAGGTTGCCTAGCAGCGAACTGTGCGCCAGCGAGGCTAAATGGAGATGAGCGAGAAAATTCATGCAGTTATTTTTTACCTAACTAATTCGGTTTGCATTGAAACATTGGCTGCGAGCTGATGGCAAGGGCGATTTATCTCAACCACACTGACTAACAACCGGAATCGGTAGCGATTCGGCTGCGTATTTATCGTTAATAGTAGTGAGTTTTGGAGTGAAAAGTAGGCGTGTTATTAATGTAGGCTCCCCGTTGGCAAGTTAGCTTGCTCTGTCCGGCGGAGCCAATGGCACTAATATTATTCCCAAATAGGTCCCTGGTGAGGCACAATTTAGGACAGAATGGTCAGGGTTTACTGCTGTCTTTAACCCTACGGTAACGACTATAGCCCTCTGTCTGTATTGTGGTAGGGGTGAAAACCACTCTTGTAATACATTAGTAAAAATGATAATAAACGCCATTGAGGGGAAATGAATTTATTAAAATTTCAATCATTTAATCATGGTGTTATATTAAAAATGAATATCAATGTTACCGACCAACCCAAGTCGCAAGATGAAGATTTCGTTATCGCCAGTCTCTGGGCTCACAACCATAAATCCCAACCTGTTGACATTCACCCACTGTTTTTGACCGTTACCGATGATGACAATCAAATTGTTGCAGGTCTGGTCGCCCGTACATGGTGGGGAGGGTTAGAAGTGCAATATCTCTGGGTTGGCGATCAATACCGCAAGAGTGGCTATGGGCTTCAATTGATGTTGAAGGCCGAAGAAGAAGCCCGCAAACGCGGTTGTCATATGGCCTATGTCGATACGTTTGACTTCCAGGCCAGAGGTTTTTACGAAAAGCTCGGTTATCGGGTATACGGCGATCTGAGCGGTTATGCGCACCGTTACACCCGCCACTATCTAGCGAAAGACCTTTAAAGCGACTGCAACAGATCTGAGGTAGGCATGAATTCTTCCTATAAAAATAATGAATATTATTTTAAAGGACTCATTCTCATGATGGAGCATCTGAGTGAACCTTGGGGTATTAAAGACCATCAATCTTGTCATATCTATATGAACCAAGCTGCCTACCTCTATACCAATACGCCACTCAACTTTGATGTTGCTGGTAAATGGGATCATGAATTTCCTGCTGATTGGGCTGAATGTGCATCCGATTTTATCGAGCACGATAAGAAGGCTGAGGAATCTCGCGACCGGGTCAGCGTGATAGAAACGCATTATTGGTACGGGAGAGACACTCTGGCGCCGTTTATCAGCGAAAAAATACCCATATACAATGATGATAAACAGGTGATCGGTGTGATATGGAACGCCAAACCGATGAGCAGTCTGTCGCCGTTAAAATATATTAACCGACAGAAACCCAGTGTATTAACTACCGAAGTGAATAATGAATTATTCACTCGTGCCGAACTCGACGTTATATTTTTAATGTTACAGCGGTTTGCGGTTAAAGAAATGGCAAAAATATATAACGTCAGTAATAAGACCATAGAAAATAGAATATATAACATTTATCAGAAAGCCAACGTCCACACGCAGCAGCAATTTGAAGAGTTTTGCAAAGATGCCTGCCTGGATAATTATATTCCCGATCGCCTGATAACCAAAGGCATCCAGTTTATTTGAATCGTAAGGAATACCTCACTGTGATTAAGATTGAAGATTATCCGCTCACCCGGGTGCCGCAAGATAAAAGAGTTTCATTTTTAAGTGTGGCTCTGGTGCATATGGGCATGTTGACCGCTCTGGATCAGTTTATGCTCGGCGCGGTACTCGGTAATTCCATGACCTTGATTGATGCTTTCAGTGCCATTTTTATCGGTAGCCTGATCTTTGGCGTGGTGACCTACGGCCTTGGGCTGGCGGGAATGCGCGAAGGGATTTCCGGCAGCTTGCTGGCACGTTGGTGCGGTTTTGGTCGATTAGGATCGGTATTGATAGGCGTGGTGGTAGCGGTCAGTTTACTGGGGTGGTTTGGCATCCAGAACGCTATCTTTGCCAAGTCGCTCGATTTCGCCTTGGGTAATAAACTGGGTTTTGGCCTGGCCGCAGGTTTGTCCGGCGGTCTATTGACGATTCTGGTGGCGTTTGGCTTTAAAGCACTCCGTATCGCCGCGCGTATTGCCGTGCCAATGTTCATCATGCTAGTCGCTTTTATCTCTGTCACTGCTTTGTCAGGCCATAACTTGCAGGAAATCATTCATTTGATGCCTGTCGGTGAGCCGTTGACCATCAGCGCTGGCATTACTATTGTTGTTGGTGGCGCCATTGTCGCTAGCTTGATGACGCCTGATCTGACTCGTTATTCTAAAAACAGCAAGCACGTGCTCGGCGTGACGATTTTCACCATCGTTGCCGGTGAGTTTGTGGTTAATGGCTTGGCACTGCTGATTGCCAAAACACTCGGCACTGCAGATGTGGTCACTATTATGTCGCAGGCCGCGGGTGGTGTGGGCCTGTTGGTGGTGGTGTTTTCTACTCTGCGGGTCAACGATCTCAACTTGTATTCATCTTCACTCGGTATCGTCAACGCGGTCGAAGGTGTCACTGGCAAAAAGCTGAAATATACTTACACCACGCTGGTAATTGGTATTTTGGGTACCACGCTGTCAGTTTTGGGGATACTCGATCGCTTCGTGGATTTCTTGACCCTACTCGGTGTGGTGTTCCCGCCGATTATTGGCATCATGCTGGTGGATTATTATCTGTTGCGCAGTCACCGTAAGATCCTTGATGACAGCCGCCGCGAAGGCAAATTACCCGATGAAACCCCGACGATTGGTTGGGCGGCGATCATCGCCAGCATTGTCGGTGGTGTCGTTGGGCTGGCGATCGAATGGGGAGTACCTACGATCAACTCATTGTTGGCCGCCAGCCTGCTTTATTGGGTTACCAAACTGGCGTTTAGCCGCGTAAGAAAACCACTCACTACGCTCAACTGACTCTGAACTTACCAACACTCCCATTGCTGAGGAGTGTTGGTGCTCTACCCATGACGATTTGAGCCCAACAAAGAGGTGGTCTGAAGGATGACCGGAAAACTTGCGGGCATCCATATACAATAGATCCCTTGCTGCTTATCCTTCGCACCTTTAGACTATAGCGCTTATTTTTTACCTGAAGTGAATGTCCATGCGCGTTGCCGATTTTTCTTTTGAGCTTCCTGATTCCTTGATTGCCCGTTATCCACAACCGGAGCGCAGCGCCTGTCGCCTGTTGCAACTGGATGGACCGAGTGGGGAGTTGACGCATGCGGTATTCACCGATCTGCTGGATAAACTGGAAGCGGGCGATCTGCTGGTATTCAACAATACCCGCGTGATCCCGGCGCGCATGTTTGGTCGTAAAGCCAGCGGCGGCAAAATTGAAGTATTGGTCGAGCGGGTGTTGGACGACAAACGCGTGTTGGCACATGTGCGTGCCTCGAAAGCACCAAAGCCGGGCGCTGACTTGCTGCTGGGCGATGATGAAAGTATTCAAGCCACGATGGTGGCACGCCACGATACGCTGTTCGAACTGCGTTTCAACGATGAGCGTGATGTCTTTAGCATTCTTAATGCCGTAGGGCATATGCCATTACCGCCGTATATCGATCGCCCTGATGAAGATGCTGACCGTGAATTATACCAAACCGTGTATAGTCAGAAGCTTGGCGCAGTCGCGGCACCGACCGCGGGTTTGCACTTTGATGAGCCTTTGTTGGCGGCACTGCGTGCAAAAGGTATCGAAATGGCGTTTGTCACTCTGCACGTCGGCGCGGGGACTTTCCAGCCAGTGCGGGTCGAAACCATTGAAGAGCACGTGATGCATGCGGAATACGCCGAAGTACCGCAGGATGTCGTAGATGCCGTGTTGGCCTGTAAGGCGCGCGGTAAGCGAGTTGTCGCGGTAGGAACCACCTCGGTGCGTTCGTTAGAAAGCGCCGCTAATGCCAGCAAAGACGCGTTGATCGCCCCGTTCTTTGGCGACACCAGCATTTTTATTTTCCCTGGCTACCATTATCAAGTGGTCGACGCGCTAGTGACCAATTTCCACCTGCCTGAATCAACACTGATCATGCTGGTTTCCGCTTTTGCCGGCTATAAGAACACCATGAACGCCTACCAACAGGCGGTGGCGGAACAATATCGTTTCTTTAGTTATGGTGATGCGATGTTTATCAGCCGTAACCCGTTGGCGGAACAAGAAATCGTCGGCGAATAAATTTTTGGGCTGCGCAACTGGCGTGGCTCTATGTTAATGACGTCAGACTGTATCTCTGACGCTGGAGGCTTTGTGAAGTACGAATTACAAACTACCGATGGCCGTGCTCGTCGTGGTCGCTTGGTCTTTGACCGTGGCGTGGTGGAAACGCCGGCCTTTATGCCGGTCGGTACCTACGGCACGGTTAAAGGCATGACGCCGGAAGAAGTGAAAGAAACTGGCGCGCAGATCCTGTTGGGTAACACCTTCCATCTGTGGCTGCGTCCGGGGCAGGAGATCATGAAACTGCACGGCGATCTGCATGACTTTATGCAGTGGCACGGTCCGATCCTCACCGATTCCGGTGGCTTCCAGGTGTTCAGCTTGGGCGCGATGCGTAAAATCAAAGAGGAAGGCGTTTATTTCCGTAACCCGATCAACGGCGATAAAGTTTTCCTTAGCCCAGAAAAATCGATGGAAATTCAATACGATTTGGGTTCCGATATTGTAATGATTTTTGACGAATGTACGCCTTATCCGGCGGATTGGGATTACGCCAAGCGTTCGATGGAGATGTCTTTACGTTGGGCGCAGCGCAGCCGGACGCGTTTTGATGAGCTGAATAACAAAAATGCATTATTTGGCATTATTCAGGGCGGTGTTTACGAAGATTTACGAGATGTATCAGTAAAAGGACTGGTAGATATCGGCTTTGATGGTTACGCTGTGGGCGGCTTGGCGGTAGGTGAGCCAAAAGAGGACATGCACCGCATTCTCGAACATGTTTGCCCACAAATTCCAGAAGATAAGCCTCGCTATCTGATGGGCGTCGGCAAGCCAGAAGATTTGGTGGAAGGCGTACGTCGTGGCATCGACATGTTTGACTGCGTCATGCCAACGCGTAATGCCCGTAACGGCCATCTGTTCGTGACCGATGGTGTAGTAAAAATCCGCAATGCCAAGCACAAGGATGATACTTCCCCGTTGGACTCTGAATGTGACTGCTACACTTGTCGTCATTACAGCCGCGCCTATTTGCACCATCTCGATCGCTGCAACGAAATACTGGGTGCCCGGTTGAACACTATTCATAACCTGCGCTATTACCAACGCTTGATGGCGGGTTTACGTCAGGCTATTGAAGAAGGTAAATTAGAGCAGTTTGTGACAGATTTCTATGGTCGGATCGGTAAGCCGGTTCCACCTTTGAATACTTTAAATAATTAATAACTGAATGAGGGATTTTCAATGAGCTTTTTAATTTCTGACGCCGTTGCATCCGCTGGGGCTCCGGCTCAGGGAAGCCCGTACTCTCTGATCATCATGCTGGTGGTATTTGGTCTGATCTTCTATTTCATGATCCTGCGCCCACAGCAGAAACGCGCTAAAGATCACAAGAAATTGATGGACTCTATCGATAAGGGTGATGAAGTGTTGACGACCGGTGGTTTGATTGGCCGTGTGACCAAAGTCGGCGAAACCGGCATTATCGCTATCGCGTTGAATGACACCACGGAAGTGATGATTAAACGTGACTTCGTGGCGGCCGTTCTGCCGAAAGGCACCATGAAGGCCCTGTAATTTTTTTTCCCTAAGGGAATTGCCGTGCTAAACCGTTATCCTTTGTGGAAGTATCTGATGTTGATCGTTGTGATCCTCGTCGGTCTGCTTTATGCGCTTCCCAACATTTATGGTGAGGATCCGGCTGTACAAATCACTGGCGCGCGCGGTGTCGCCGCCAGTGAAGCTACACTGGACCAAGTCCGTACCGTATTAGAAAAAGACAAAATTGCGAGCAAATCGATCGCGCTGGAAAATGGCGCTATCTTGGCTCGCTTCAACAGTCCTGATATTCAGCTGCAAGCCCGTGAAGCGTTGATGAACGAGCTGGGCGACAAATTTGTCGTTGCGTTGAACTTGGCTCCAGCGACGCCAAAATGGTTGGCTATGCTGGGCGCAGAGCCAATGAAATTGGGTCTGGATTTACGTGGTGGTGTGCACTTCCTGATGGAAGTTGACATGGATACCGCGCTGAGCAAACTGCAAGAACAAACTATGGATACCCTACGCACTGAACTGCGTGAAAAGGGCATTCCTTACGCCACTATCCGCAAGTTGGACAACAACGGTGTGGAAGTGCGCTTCCGTGATGACGCCGCACGCGATGAGGCGATCAGCTACATTTCTCCACGCCAACGTGATCTGGTGCTTTCTGCCAATGGTGCCAATACCATGAAAGCGACGCTGACGGACGCCCGTCTGAGCGAAGCGCGTGAATATGCGGTGCAGCAGAACATCACCATCCTGCGTAACCGTGTAAACCAACTGGGTGTTGCCGAACCGTTGGTACAACGTCAGGGTTCTGACCGTATCGTGGTTGAATTACCGGGTATCCAAGATACCGCGCGTGCCAAAGAGATTCTGGGTGCGACGGCCACATTGGAATTCCGCTTGGTTAACACCAACGTGGACGCAACGGCGGCGGCCAATGGCCGTGTACCGGGCGACTCCGAGGTGAAATATACTCGTGAAGGCCAGCCGATTGTGCTGTACAAGCGCGTGATTTTAACCGGTGACCACATTACCGATTCCACTTCCAGCACTGATGAATATAACCAACCCCAGGTTAATATCTCGCTGGATAGCGCGGGTGGCACGAGCATGTCTAACTTCACCAAGGACAACATCGGTAAACCGATGGCGACCTTGTTTGTGGAGTATAAAGACAGCGGTAAGAAAGATGCCAAAGGTCGTGGGATTCTGGTGAAGCAGGAAGAAGTGATCAACGTGGCGAATATTCAGTCACGCTTGGGTAACAGCTTCCGTATTACCGGTATTAATAACCCGAACGAAGCGCGTCAGCTCTCGCTGCTGTTGCGTGCCGGTGCCCTGATTGCGCCAATCCAGATCGTGGAAGAGCGTACAATCGGCCCAACACTGGGACAACAGAACATCACCCAAGGCCTGGAAGCTTGCCTGTGGGGCTTGGTGGCTTCGATCGTGTTCATGGTGGTTTGGTATCGTAAGTTCGGCATGATCGCGACCACCGCGCTGGTGGCTAACTTGGTGCTGATTGTCGGTGTGATGTCCTTGCTGCCGGGGGCGACGCTGACCATGCCGGGTATTGCCGGTATCGTGCTGACGCTGGCGGTGGCGGTTGACGCCAACGTACTGATAAACGAACGTATCAAGGAAGAAATCAAGAACGGACGTTCTATCCAGCAGGCGATCCATGAAGGCTATAAAGGCGCGTTCTCCAGTATTGTTGACGCCAACATCACCACTTTGATTACCGCGATCATTCTGTACGCAGTGGGTACCGGTTCGATCAAAGGCTTTGCGATTACGACCGCGATTGGTGTTGTGACTTCAATGTTCACCGCGATCGTCGGTACCCGTGCCATTGTCAACCTGCTTTACGGCGGCAAGCGCATTAACAAGCTGTCTATCTGAGGAGTGTGTTGTGGCACAGGATTATACTGTTGAGCAACTCAACTATGGCCGTAAAGTCTATGACTTTATGCGCTGGGATTACGTGGCCTTCGGCATCTCGCTGGTGCTGTTGATCGCGTCTATCTCTATTATGTCGGTTCGCGGCTTTAACTGGGGCTTGGATTTCACTGGTGGTACGGTGATCGAAGTTAACCTGTCACAGCCTGCTAATCTGGACTTGATGCGCGATACGTTGGAGAAAGCCGGGTTTGACGATCCGATTATCCAAAACTTTGGTAGCAGCCGCGATGTGATGGTGCGTATGCCTCCGGTGACTGGCCCTGCGGGTCAGGAACTGGGTAACAAAGTGATCAGCGTGATCAACGCTTCGGTGGACAAAGACGCTACGGTAAAACGTGTTGAATTTGTCGGGCCGAGTGTCGGTAGCGAATTGGCGCAAAACGGCGGCATGGCGCTGCTAGTGGCGTTGATTTCGATTCTGATTTACGTTGGCTTCCGCTTCGAATGGCGTCTGGCGATGGGGGCGGTTATCGCTCTGGCGCACGACGTGGTGATCACTCTGGGCGTGCTGTCGTTGTTCCGTATCGAGATTGATTTGACCATCATCGCTTCATTGATGTCGGTTATCGGTTACTCGCTGAACGATAGTATCGTGGTCTCTGACCGTATTCGTGAGAACTTCCGCAAGATCCGTCGTGGTACACCTTACGAAATCTTTAACGTGTCATTGACTCAAACGCTGAGCCGTACCTTGATGACTTCCGGTACTACCCTGATGGTGGTGCTGATGCTGTACATCTTTGGTGGCGCGATGCTGCATGGCTTCTCGCTGGCGATGCTGATTGGTGTTTCGATCGGTACTATATCCTCTATTTACGTCGCCTCTGCGCTGGCGTTGAAACTGGGTATGAAGCGTGAACACATACTGCAACAGAAAGTAGAGAAAGAGGGCGCAGATCAGCCTTCTATCCTGCCTTAAGTTGCTGGCTGTTCGGCCAAATAGAAAAGGAGCGCCAATTGGTGCTCCTTTTTGCTTTCAAAACAACCCATTATTATTTCGCTGCCACGCTATGCAAACGCAGATAACCCAATTGTTCTGGCGTCACACCACTCAAACGTAGCTCGAAGCTTTGTTCAGTTTGTGGCAGCAGAGATTCGGCACTTTGGATCGATTGCGACAACGCGGTTGCTGGCAGTGGCATTCCGGTGGTTTGATCCACTTGCCCCCATTCAACTGTGGCGGTAAACGGTGCCAGATATTGGCTGGAAAGCGTGCGGATGTGCAACATGGCTTGAGCACCATTGGCTTCGGCTTTGACATGGGTGATGAAAACGCTCAGTTCACCGATACTGGTTTGCAACTTAGCGGCATTATTGGCCGCAGGCAGCAAATAGACGCCGCTGGTAGAGTTTTTATTTAACTGATTTTGACGTTCAAGCGCACTGGCCTGATCGGTCAGTAACGTAATCATCTGGTTCATTTCCGCCACTTGATTTTGCAACTCTGGGACGGCGCGGTTTTGGGCACAGCCTGCCAATAAAGTCACAAATGTGATCAAGCAGACTTTGCGATAACTGATTGCCATTGCGGTGATTTCCTCTTCGGTAGCGTATGGTTCAGCTTAGCTGGATCAGCGGCTAAAGTCATGATTTGTGCCACAGTTTGCTCAGTTCTTAGCAGCATTTCGCAACAATTGCCTTGTAGTCTTTAGTTGTAGTGACTGTTCAGGTTAAACTGTTCTTAATTCTACGATCGTTTATCAGGACGTGTTATGCATTGCCCTTTCTGCGCTGCCGTTGATACCAAAGTGATTGACTCTCGTCTGGTCGGGGATGGTTCGCAGGTGCGCCGTCGTCGCCAATGTCTGGATTGTAACGAACGTTTTACCACCTTCGAAGTGGCAGAACTGGTGATGCCACGGGTAGTGAAAAGTGATGAAGTGCGCGAGCCGTTTAACGAAGACAAACTGCGTCGCGGCATGTTGAAAGCGTTGGAAAAGCGCCCAGTCAGCTCTGATGACGTGGAAAACGCCATCAACCATATCAAATCTCAACTGCGTGCCACCGGTGAACGCGAAGTACCAACCAAATTGGTGGGTAACTTGGTGATGGATGCATTAAAAAAGCTGGATAAAGTGGCTTACATCCGTTTTGCCTCGGTTTACCGCAGTTTTGAAGATATTCGTGAATTTGGCGAAGAGATCGCCAAACTTCAGGATTAACAAGGATCTCCATGCATAACGATGAACTCTATCTGGCGCGGGCCTTTGAATTGGCGCGGCTAGGGCGTTTTACCACGGCACCAAATCCGAACGTCGGCTGTGTGATCGTGCGCGAGGGTGAAATTGTCGGCGAAGGTTATCATTTACGCGCGGGTGAGCCGCATGCTGAAGTTCATGCGCTGCGCATGGCGGGTGGGCGTGCTCGCGGTGCGACGGCTTACGTCACGTTAGAACCTTGTAGTCATCATGGCCGCACGCCACCCTGCGCCGAGGCGTTGATCGCCGCTGGGGTGAGCCGCGTCGTAGCGGCAATGCAAGATCCGAATCCGCAAGTCGCCGGGCGTGGCTTATACATGCTGCAACAAGCGGGTATTGAGGTGCGTCATGGTTTGATGCTGGCCGAGGCCGAAGCGGTCAATCTGGGCTTCTTGAAACGCATGCGTACCGGTTTCCCTTATGTGCAACTGAAACTAGGTGCTTCGTTGGATGGTCGCACGGCGATGGCATCCGGTGAAAGCCAGTGGATCACTTCACCGCAGGCACGGCAAGATGTTCAGCGTCTGCGAGCGGAAAGCGCTGCGATCCTGAGTACCAGCGCTACCGTGTTAGCAGACGATCCTTCGCTGACGGTCCGCTGGGATGAGCTGGACGCAGATACTCAGCGGGTTTATCCGCAGGAAAACTTGCGCCAACCACTGCGTATTATTCTCGACAGCCAAAACCGCGTTACGCCGCAGCATCGCGTTGTCCATCAGCCGGGTGATACCTGGTTGGCGCGTTTGCAGCCGGATCAGCAAGTGTGGCCAACTGGCGTTGAGCAATTGACCTTCCCTGCTTACGGCGGTGGCATCGATCTGGTGGTGATGATGATGCAATTGGCGAAGCGTCAGGTGAATTCAGTCTGGGTTGAAGCGGGCGCACAACTGGCCGGCGCCTTATTACAAGCGGGACTGGTGGATGAGCTCGTTCTGTACATCGCGCCAAAACTGTTAGGGGATAATGGCCGTGGTTTGTGCCATCTACCGGGCTTGGAACATCTTGCAGATGCGCCCGAGTGGATGTTTAGTGAAGTCCGACAAATCGGCCCCGATCTGCGCGTGAAATTGAAGCCCAAATACTGAATTTGGTTATCTGTGAGAGCTTTTACAAAAGCGCCGCGTATGAATGTATACCCTAAATAATTGGAGCTGCATCAAGGCGGCAAGAGAGCTTATCCCGATGAGCTTACTCAAGTAAGTGATTCGGGTAAGTGAACGTAGCCAACACAGATGCAGCTTCAAGTATGACGGGTATAAAGAATATGATAGAATCCGCCCCCCTGCGGGGTATGAACCCATTTTTAAGGAAAGCCCATGAAAGTTATCGAAGGTGTTGTTGCTACTCCAAATGCCCGTGTGGCGATCGCAATTGCACGTTTTAACAATTTCATCAACGACAGCCTGCTGAGCGGTGCTATCGATGCACTGAAGCGTATTGGTCAAGTTGCTGACGACAACATCACTGTTGTCTGGGTTCCGGGTGCTTACGAGCTGCCGCTGACTGCACGTGTACTGGCTAACACCGGTAAATACGATGCGATTATCGCTTTAGGTACCGTAATCCGTGGGGGCACTGCGCACTTCGAGTATGTGGCTGGCGAAGCGAGCTCTGGTATTGGCAACGTGGCGTTGACCAGTGAGATCCCAGTGACCTTCGGCGTGTTGACGACCGAAAGCATCGAGCAAGCCATTGAACGTGCCGGTACCAAAGCGGGTAACAAAGGCGCTGAAGCTGCCTTGACCGCACTTGAAATGATTAATGTTATCAAAACTATTAAAGCCTGAATTTAGTTAAGGGGAATTCCGTGAAACCTGCTGCTCGTCGCCGCGCTCGTGAGTGCGCTGTCCAGGCACTTTACTCTTGGCAGTTGTCTAAAAATGACATTGCTGACGTTGAACACCAGTTCCTATCGGAGCAGGATGTCAAAGATGTTGATGTTGCCTATTTTCGCGAGCTGTTGGCCGGTGCTGCGGTAAATGCGGGTATGTTGGATGGCCTGATGGCACCCTACCTGTCACGTCAGCTCGAAGAACTGGGTCAGGTGGAAAGAGCCATCCTGCGCATTGCGTTGTTTGAGCTGAAAATGCGTGAAGATGTCCCTTACAAAGTGGCAATCAACGAAGCGATCGAATTGGCAAAAACCTTCGGTGCTGAGGATAGCCACAAGTTTGTGAATGGGGTGCTAGATAAAGCCGGCCCTCATATTCGCAAGAAAAAATAAACAGTTAAGGCCGGTTTACCGGCCTTAATTTCGTCTAGTGGAATCTATTATCTATGGCATGCGGTGAATTTGACCTGATTGCCCGCTATTTTGACCGGTTCAAAAGTGTGCGCCGGGACGTACAGTTGGGCATTGGAGACGACTGCGCACTGCTGACAGTGGCAGAAAAACAACTTGTGGCCATTAGCACCGACACTTTGGTCTCCGGTGTTCACTTCCTACCGGAAATCGATCCGGCGGATCTTGGCTATAAAGCGCTTGCGGTTAACTTGAGCGATCTGGCTGCGATGGGCGCCGATCCCGCTTGGCTTTCACTGGCTCTGACGTTACCTGAAGTTAACGAACCTTGGTTGGAAGCTTTTAGCGATAGCTTGTTTGAGCTGCTCAACTACTACGGCATGCAACTGATTGGCGGCGATACCACGCGTGGTCCGCTGAGCATGACGTTGACGATTCAAGGACTGGTTCCAGCTGGTCGCGCTTTAACGCGTGGTGGGGCGCGTATCGGTGATTGGATTTATGTCACGGGTACTCTGGGTGATAGCGCGGCCGGTTTTGCCATTTTACAGGACCGTTTACAGGTCGCGGATCAGGCTGAGCGCGACTATCTGGTGCGCCGTCATCTGCGTCCACAACCGCGGGTTCTACAAGGGCAGGCGCTACGCGATCTGGCCAGTTCGGCGATCGATATCTCCGACGGTTTAATCTCCGACCTGAAACATATCCTGAAAGCCAGCGATTGTGGCGCACGCATCAATCTGGATGAGTTGCCACTGTCGCAAGTCTTAACTAAACAGGCCGATGCTGAGCAGACGTTACGTTGGGCGCTGACTGGTGGTGAAGATTACGAGCTTTGCTTCACCGTACCGGAAATCAATCGCGGTGCGCTGGAAGTCGCGTTAAGTCATCTGGGCGCGGATTATACTTGCATTGGGCAAATCGCACCGCAGACTGAAGGGATCAAATTCTTCCGTCAGAATCAGGTGGTTGAGTTGCCGTGGCATGGTTTCGATCATTTCAGTACGGAGCAGGATTAATATGGATGAAGCGAAACGCCGTTTACGAATGAGTAATCCGTGGCACTTGCTGGCGACCGGTTTTGGTAGTGGCCTGTCGCCGTGGATGCCCGGAACCGCAGGCTCATTGGCGGCGATCCCATTCTGGTTGTTATTGATCCAACTGCCGTGGCAGCTTTATTCGTTATTGGTGATGTTCAGCATTTGCATCGGTGTTTATATTTGCCATCGAACCGCCAAAGACATGAAGGTTCACGACCACGGCAGCATCGTGTGGGATGAATTTGTCGGCATGTGGATCACCCTGATGGCACTGCCGGTTAACGACTGGCAATGGGTGGTGGCTGGTTTCGTGATTTTCCGTGTGCTAGATATTTGGAAGCCGTGGCCGATTCGTTGGTTCGATCGCAACGTTCATGGTGGTATGGGGATTATGGTTGACGATATTGTCGCCGGAGTGATTTCCGCCGGGCTTATCTATCTGGTGGGGCATCACTGGCCAATAGGTTTATTTTATTCCTGATACGGCTATTTAAAAGACAACGCCCACGTGAAAGTGGGCGTTGTTATTTCTGAAGGCGACTTTATACCAACCAGTTCTCGATCTGGCGTTGAATACCAGCGGCATCCAAACCTAAATCGCTACGGATTTCGTCCTGAGTGCCTTGTGGCACAAAGATATCCGGTAGGCCGATGTTCAGCACTGGTACCATGCAGCGTTTGCTCATCAGCAATTCGTTCACACCGCTGCCTGCGCCACCCATGATGGCGTTTTCTTCCAATGTCACCAGCGCTTGATGGCTAGCCGCCATTTCCAGCACCAATTCTTCATCTAGCGGTTTAACGAAACGCATATCGACTAAGGTTGCGTTCATCGCTTCGGCGGCGGCGGCGGCTTCTGGCAGCAAGGTACCGAAGTTGAGGATGGCAATCTTTTCACCTTCACGACGTACCACACCTTTGCCGAGTGGTAACGCATTGAGTGGCTCTAGAGGCACGCCAATGCCGTTGCCACGGGGATAACGTACCGCGCTTGGCCCACCATCGTGGTGATAGCCGGTATACAGCATTTGGCGGCATTCGTTCTCGTCGCTTGGCGTCATGATTACCATATTCGGGATACAGCGCATAAACGACAGATCGAACGCACCTTGGTGCGTTTGACCGTCCGCGCCGACAATGCCACCGCGATCGATAGCGAACAACACTGGCAGATTCTGGATCGCCACGTCGTGGATCAGTTGATCGTACGCACGTTGCAGGAAGGTGGAATAGATCGCTACCACCGGCTTATAGCCGCCAATGGCTAAGCCAGCGGCGAAAGTGACCGCATGCTGTTCGGCGATCGCGACATCGAAATATTGCTGCGGGTAGTCACGCGAGAATTGCACCATACCGGAGCCTTCGCGCATCGCTGGCGTTACCGCCATCAGCGAACTGTCTTTAGCGGCAGTTTCACACAACCAGTCACCAAAGATCTTGGAGTAGGTCGGTTGTCCGCCTGCGCTTTTTGGCAAAGTGCCACTGGCAGGATCGAATTTCGGTACGGCATGGAAACTGATGGGATCTTTTTCCGCTGGTGCATAACCACGACCTTTTTTGGTCATGATATGCAGCAATTGCGGGCCTTTCAGATCGCGCATGTTTTTCAGCGTTGCGACCAGACCATGCACATCATGACCGTCGACCGGGCCAATATAGTTAAAGCCCAGCTCTTCAAACAGTGTACCCGGCACCACCATGCCTTTCAGATGTTCTTCGGTACGTTTGAGTAATTCTTTGATCGGCGGCAGGCCGGAAAGCACTTTCTTGCCGCCTTCACGCAGCGTGGAATAGAGTTTTCCAGACAGCAACTGCGCCAAATGGTTGTTCAGCGCGCCGACATTTTCGGAGATCGACATTTCATTGTCGTTCAGCACCACTAGCATATCTGGGTGGATGTCACCGGCGTGGTTCATCGCTTCGAATGCCATACCGGCGGTAATCGCGCCATCGCCAATGACGCAGACGGTACGACGGCCTTTGCCTTCACGTTCTGCGGCCACAGCCATGCCTAATCCGGCGCTGATCGAAGTCGAAGAGTGGCCGACGGACAACACGTCGTATTCACTCTCTGCGCGCCAAGGGAACGGGTGTAGGCCATTTTTCTGGCGAATGGTAGAAATACGATCGCGGCGTCCGGTCAGGATCTTGTGCGGGTAAGCCTGATGGCCGACATCCCAAACCAGATGATCAAACGGGGTGTTATAAACGTAGTGCAGTGCTACCGTCAGTTCGACCGTACCCAGCCCTGAAGCAAAGTGCCCGCTGGAACGGCTAACGCTGTCCAGCAGATATTGCCGCAGTTCATCACATAACTGCGGCAGGCTCTCTTTTGGTATGGTGCGGAGTTCTTCCGGGTTCTCCGCCAGTGCCAGTATCGGATATTTGGCTATTTCAAGGCTCATTCGTTGCTCATATCAGAGGTCTAACGTTATACGTTAATTGTCGCGTTCAATAACGAAGCTGGCTAACGCTCGCAGTGGCGTTGTGTCATAAGATTGTGCCGCCAGAACATCTAGGGCGGCTAGGGCTTCTTGGTAGAGATCCCACGCTTTTGTTTTCGCGCTGTCAAGCCCAAGTAATGCCGGGTAGGTGCTTTTGCCGTGTTGCTGATCGGCACCTTGGCGCTTGCCAAGTTTTTCAGTTTCGCCTACCACATCCAAAATGTCATCCTGCACTTGGAATGCCAAGCCAATAGCGGCAGCGTATTGGTCGAGTTGTGGTAGGGCTGCACGACCTTGTTCTCCGGCGGCCAATGCGCCTAAACGTACCGCTGCGCGGATCAATGCGCCAGTTTTGTGGCGGTGGATCTGTTCTAGTTGTTCCAGCGTTATCTGATGGTCTTCTGCCTCGAGATCGAGCGCTTGGCCTGCACACATGCCTACTGCACCACTGGCGGTTGCGAGTTCAGAAACCATCGCTAACCGATCGCGCAGGGTAACGTCAGACATTTCGGCATCAGCCAAAATAGAGAATGCGAGGGTTTGCAGAGCATCACCGGCCAGAATCGCATTGGCTTCGCCATATTTAATATGGCAAGTCGGTTGACCACGGCGTAAATCGTCATCGTCCATTGCCGGTAAATCATCATGGATCAATGAGTAAGCATGAATGCATTCGATGGCTGCCGCAGGCACATCCAGATTGTTCAGGCTAACGCCAAACATTTGCCCTGTCACGTAGACTAAGAAGGGACGTAGGCGCTTACCACCCAGTAGCGCCCCGTGGCGCATGGCTTGCACTAGACCGCTGTCATTAAAGGGTAGCGGTTCGATAAACTTCAGTAGAGCGTCATCGGCCCGTTGATGTAGGGTTTTCAACTGGTCTTGAAGGTTATGCATGACGATTACTCAGCATCCGGAGTGAAAGGCGACAGTGCCGCATCATCGGCATTATCGTTCAACAAAATCTGTACGCGTTGTTCTGCCTGCTGCAACTTCTGTTGGCCTTGTCGTGCCAGTTGGATACCGCGTTCGAATTCATTCAAGGCATCTTCCAGCGGTAATTCGCCGGATTCCAGACGCGTGACGATGGTTTCCAACTCGCTAAGAGAGCTTTCAAAACTGCTGTTTTGCTCTGTACTGTCTGATTGTGCAGGTTTTTTAGCCATAATTGTCTGTTTACATCATCATGTGAGCAGTGGTGTCAGAGCCTATCCTAGTGATCCTTGATTGGCAAATCCGTGTGGTTTTACGCGCCGAGTGAGTATAGATAGTGATATACTGCGCGCCGCATAATTCTTATCTGACTATAAAGACCGCCATGAAGTTTATCATTAAATTGTTCCCGGAAATCACCATCAAGAGTCAATCTGTGCGCTTGCGCTTCATTAAGATTCTGACTACCAACATTCGTAATGTCCTGAAGCAGTATGATGAAACGCTGGCGGTAGTACGTCACTGGGATTTTATCGAAGTCCGTGCTAAAGATGAAAACCAGCGTCCGGTTATCGCCGATGCGTTGACGCGCATTCCCGGTATCCACCATATTTTGGAAGTGGAAGACCGTGCTTATACCGATCTTCACGATATCTTTGAGCAAACGCTGGCAACCTACCGCGAGCAATTGGAAGGTAAAACTTTCTGCGTGCGTGTGAAGCGTCGTGGTAAGCATGATTTCAGTTCGATAGATGCGGAGCGTTACATTGGTGGTGGCTTGAACCAACATATTGAAAGCGCCCGCGTGAAGCTGAATCAGCCGCAAGTAACGGTCAATCTGGAGATTGAAGACGATTGCCTGATGTTGGTTATTGCCCGTCGTGAAGGTATCGGCGGTTATCCGGTTGGCACGCAAGAAGATGTGATGTCACTGATTTCCGGCGGTTTCGACTCAGGGGTTTCTAGCTACATGCTGATGCGCCGGGGTTGCCGCGTGCATTACTGCTTCTTCAATTTGGGCGGTTCTGCCCATGAGATTGGTGTGAAGCAGGTGGCACATTACTTGTGGAACCGCTTTGGCAGTTCGCACAAGGTGCGTTTCATCGCTATCGATTTCGAGCCTGTGGTCGGTGAGATCCTGGAGAAAGTCGAGGATGGGCAGATGGGCGTGGTGCTGAAACGCATGATGGTGCGCGCCGCCTCTCAGGTTGCCGAACGTTATGGCGTGCAGGCGCTGGTGACGGGTGAAGCGCTGGGGCAGGTATCCAGCCAAACACTGACCAATTTGCGTTTGATTGATAACGCTTCCGATACGCTGATTCTACGCCCGCTGATTTCGCACGACAAAGAACACATCATTGATCTTGCACGGAAGATTGGCACCGAAGACTTTGCCAAAACTATGCCGGAATATTGCGGTGTGATCTCGAAAAGCCCAACGGTGAAGGCAGTCAAAGCCAAGATCGAAGAAGAAGAAGGGCACTTTGACTTCGATATCCTTGACCGCGTAGTGCGTGAAGCGAAGAACGTGGATATCCGCACTATCGCCACCGAAGCGCAAGAACAGGTCACGGAAGTTGAAACCGTTGCTGACTTTGGCGCTGACGAAGTGATTCTGGATATTCGCTCGGTGGATGAGCAAGAAGACAAGCCGCTGCAATTGGAACAGACAGAAGTGAAACCGCTGCCGTTCTACAAACTCAGCAGCCAGTTTAGCGCTTTGGATCAGAGCAAAACTTATTTGCTGTATTGCGATCGCGGTGTGATGAGTCGCTTACAGGCGCTGTATTTGCTGGAGCAGGGCTACACGAACGTTAAAGTTTATCGTCCATAATCTGCTTTATTAGATAGCAACGCCGTCTCCTCGACGACGTTGCTATTGTTGTTCTTCCTTCATCTTCCCTCTCTTTTTAATTCATTTCGATTGGATTGGTTTTAATTTTACACCAATAATTGTTATGTTATAACGTATCTTTAATTCAATTCGAAAGGGAAAGAGTTTATGACGTTAAAACCACTGTTCGTTATGTTGCCTCTGTTATTTACCGGCTATTCACAGGCTCACTCTTTGTGGGTTAATGCAGCTCCCGGTACCGACGACCACCGAATAATAGAAATTGGCTATGGTGATGAATTCCCTACGGCAGAGCCTATTGCAGCCGATCGTTTGCATATCTTCGAAGCGCCGCATTTGGTGGGAGAAAATGGCGATTTAACATTGAAGCCCGGTAAGGAAAACTATCAATTCGTGACCGAGAAGCCGGTAACAAAAGGGAGTTATGCTGCCATTGCCCTCTATAAACCCACTTATTGGTCGAAGAATAGTGCGGGCTGGAAACAGCAAAATAGAACGGAAATGCCTGATGCTTCGTACTGTGAGCAAGCATCAATGTTCGGTAAAACCATTCTGAATGTGGCTGGTGCAACTGATACTGCGGTGATTAGTCAGCCTCAGGGACTAAAGTTGGAGATTGTCCCGTTAGCTAACCCAGCTACCATCAAACCGGGGCAACCATTGCCGATACAGGTGCTGTATGACGGAAAGCCGTTGAAAAAAGCCAATATCACGGCGACTTTTGCTGGTTTTGGCGATCAGCATGAGCATCATGGACATAGCCATAGTCATGCTAAAGCCTTTTTTAATCAGACCGATAGTAAGGGGAAAGTGAACGTTTATCCGTTGAAGGCGGGGTACTGGGTGGTAGAAACGGAACACAAATTGCCTTATGCCAACACGGCAACCTGCGATGAATCGGTATTGCTCTCAACGCTGACTTTCACTATTAGTGAATAAAAGGTTTAAACGGCAGGTCAAATGGCCTGCCGTTACGGACTTAATCCCTAAAGTCGTACATGCCGGGGATTAACACTAACTGTGCCGCTACTTCTGCCGCTTTTTCCTTACCGAGCAACAGATCGATCAATTTCAGTGTGAACTCCATCGCTGTGCCCGGCCCTTGGCTGGTCAGCAGGTTGACACGAGCGTCGAATACCACGCGGCGTTCCATCCATTTATCCTGTGGGATTTTATCTTTTAAGCCGGGGAAACCGGTCATATTGCCGACGGGGAATAAATCGTGGTGCTGTAATACCAGTGCAGGGGCTGCGCAGATGGCCGCAACGATTTTGCCTTGCAGGTGCATCTGACGCACTTTTTCTACCAATAGCGGGCTATCGCGGAAGCATTCGGCACCTTTCAGGCCACCGGGTAACACGATGGCGTCGAAGGGTTCATCGACAATATTGACGAGCGCGGCATCGGCCAGCAGTTTTACACCACGGGAACAGGTGATGGTCAGTGCGCCGTCGCTGGCAACGCTGGCAGTAGTGACGGTCACGCCAGCGCGAACCAGCAGATCAATAGCAGTGACGGCCTCGGTTTCTTCACTCCCAGGTGCCAGACAGACCAGCGCTGATACGCTCATATTCACTTTCCTTTTTCTTAATTGAATCAAATAACTCTGCATTCTTGCTGAGGGTAATGCCGTGGCTGCGTGCTCGGCGTAACAGATAACCGGTGATGTAATCGATCTCGGTGTGTCGTTGGGAGCGAATGTCTTGCAGCATTGAGGAAATGTTGTCCTTGGTACTGTGAATGACCTGCTCTACATAAAATAACAGGCTTTCGAAGGACGTATGGTGGCCTTCCAGTTCCATCACTTGCGCGACTTCGCAGCAAATGGTTTTGACTTCCTCCATGTGCTGCGTCAGATCGCCATTACGACAGTTGTACAGCGCGGTCAGTGGGTTGATGACGCAGTTGACCGCCAATTTCTTCCAACTGGCTGAGGCGATATTGTTGTGCCATGCGACATCCGGTAACGCCTGATGCAGCACTTCAGCCAAATGGCTGAGATTATTGGCAGCGAACGATGTCGGGCCAATGTGAGTCGTGCCGTAAGCAACATGGATAATGGTGTTACCATCATGACGCGCTGCATGCGTGGTGATGCCCTGCAAAATCGGTTGTTCGGCGGTGATTAATTCATCCTGAGTCCCCATGCCGTTATGCAGTAACAGCACCGCGCAACGCGGATTGAGTTTGGGGAGTAACGCGTTGACCGCGCCTGAAACCTGCCACGCTTTTAGCGTCACCAGTAGCAATTCACTCTGTGCCAGATGTTCTGGATCATTGGTTGGCAGATTGCGGTTAAAGGTGCTGCCGTCAGGCGAAATCACATTCACTGCACAAAACGGTTGGGGAACTCGCAGCCAGCCTTGTACATCATGTCCCTGTGAATAGAGGTGTGAGAGCCACAGTTGCCCGAGCGCTCCGCAGCCAAGAATTGTTATTTTCATCCTGCCTCCTTGGAATGACGAAAGTGTCACGCAACAAATTTGATTTAATTTAATTATTATAGGCTTCCTACCGCCAATCGTCTGATTTTGCCTTGGGCGTTAAAGCGGTTATTATGCTTGCCATTAGCCTAAATCAGGAGGGGAGGGAGTATGCCATCTTTCGACATTGTTTCCGAAATTGATATGCAAGAAGTTCGTAATGCGGTGGAAAACGCCACTCGCGATCTCAGTACCCGTTGGGATTTTCGCAACGTCCCGGCCAGCTTCGAGTTGAACGAGAAAAACCAAAGCATTAAAGTTGCCAGCGAGTCTGATTTCCAGGTGCAGCAACTGTTGGACATCCTGCGTGAGAAGTTGCTCAAGCGCAGTATTGAAGGGAGTTCACTGGATGTTCCGGAGGAGTTTGAGCACAGCGGCAAAACCTATAGCGTTGAAGCTAAGCTGAAGCAAGGTATCGAAGCGACTGTGGCGAAGAAAATCGTCAAGCTGATTAAAGACAGCAAGCTGAAAGTGCAAACGCAGATTCAAGGTGAAGAATTGCGTGTCACCGGGAAGTCACGTGACGATTTGCAAGGTGTGATGGCGCTAGTACGCGGTGGCGATCTGGGGCAACCGTTCCAGTTCAAAAACTTCCGCGATTGATAGTTTAACGGCCAGCGATTAGCTGGCCGTTCTGCTTATAGCGCGTTAACCAGCGCTTCTAATTGGCCACGGTTGGTCTGTTTGGTATCAACCTTCACGTAGGCGCTGCATTCTTCTGGCACCACTATCGCTTCCGCCACGCCCGGCTGGGCTTTCAAGCGGCTTTCCAATGCAGAATCTTTGACTGCCAGCTCCGACAGCGTAATGCGTAGGCTGCTGACATACGGTGGCTCTTTCATGGTGCTGCTGACGATGAACCAGATAGCGGCAATCACTGCGCCAGCGATAAACACTAATCCAGCGCCGTGCAGGCCGTACAGCCAACCGCCTAAGCTACCACCAATCGCCACGCCGATAAACTGGCTGGTGGAGTAAACCCCCATCGCGGTACCTTTGTAGCCCGCTGGCGACTCTTTACTGATCAGCGAAGGCAGAATGGCTTCCATCACGTTGAAGGCCATAAAGAACAATTGCACTCCGGCGATGATGCCCCATAGATGGAGGCCTGAGAACCACAGCAACACTTCGGCACAGAACAGTACCGCGACGCAGCCCATAAACACCTGCTTCATGCGGCGTTTTTTCTCGGCATAGATAATGAAGGGGACTACCGCGACGAACGAAACCAGCATGGTGACCAGATAAACGATCCAATGCTGCGCTGGTGCCAGCCCAGCTTTTTCCATCGCCAACGGCAAGGCGACGAAGCTGGACATCAACAGAATATGCAGGCACATAATGCCGAAATTGAGTTTCAGCAACCGTGGATTGTTTAATACCTTGCTGAAACTGCCACGTACAATGCTCGATTCACGGTTTAATACGTGATGGCTAGAAGAAGGCACCACCGCCAAAGTAATGACGATCCCGACTAGCGCCAGAATGGCAATCATCCAAAACAGCGCGTGTAAACCGAGCTCATGGGTAATGATCGGGCCGAGCACCATCGCAATGGCAAAAGTGATACCGAAACTGACGCCAATAAATGCCATCGCTTTAGTTCGGTTTTGCTCGCGGGTGAGATCGGAAAGTAATGCCATAACGGCGGCGGCAATCGCGCCGGAACCTTGCAAGGCTCGACCGATAATAATGCCCCAGATCGAATCACTGGTTGCGGCGATCACACTACCGAGAGCGAAGATCAACAAGCCACCGACGATCAAAGGCTTACGACCAATCCTGTCGGAAACCAATCCGAATGGGATCTGGAAGATAGCCTGTGCCAAACCATAAATACCGATGGCGATACCGATCAACATCTCGCTGGCCCCGTTCAGCGCCATGCCGTAGGTAGTGAGAACGGGTAGTACCATAAACATGCCAAGCATGCGTAGAGAGAATACAGTCCCTAGTCCCCAGGTTGCCCTGCGTTCAAGCGGGGTCATCGAATTATCGTTCATTGAAACTCCAAAATTAAACTAGCGACATTCTAAGGGGCGAGGACAGGGGGGTAAATCAATAGTTGTTAACTGGATATGACGGTTGAATCAATTTTTGACATGTCTAATAAAAAGAGCCGCGCTTTAGTTAAAAAACGCGGCCCTTTTACTGCAAATCTGTTTTACCAGACGTAAGTCAGTACCGTTTCTGGTGAAGGGCTCGAGCTGAAGTCGATAGACATCATGACGCTCAGCGAGGTGATGGCAACAATCGAGAACACGAACAGTTTACGTGCCCAGATGCTGTCATTCTCGGTTTTGTAACCGCGCAGTGCCATACCCAACCACCAAACGCTGACTGCAGCGGCTACGATCAGGTATTTGTAGCCTGCGTAACCACCCAACGTCAGCATCAGCGTAGCGATCATAAACGCCAAGATGTAGACGGTGATGTGGTTCTTAGCAACAGAAATACCTTTCACTACCGGCAACACCGGAATGTTTGCGGCTTGGTAATCTTTAAAGCGGAAGATGGCAATCGCATAGGAATGCGGCATCTGCCACAGGCTAAAGATCGCCAACAAAATCAACGCACCCGCATCGAATTCGTTAGTTACCGCACAGTAACCAATCACTGGCGGAGCCGCACCAGACAGGCTGCCGATCAACGTGCCGTAAACCGAGTGGCGCTTCATGTACAGGCTATAGACGCCGACGTAAACCACGAAGCCCATCACCGCTAGCCACATGGCCAGCGGGTTGGCCGCGAGATACAACAGCGCAAAACCAGCAATACCCAGTATGCTCGCATAAACCAGGGTGACGCTCGGCGCAATCAGGCCTCTAACCAGCACCCGGTTCTTCGTTCTCTCCATTTTCTTGTCGATGTCGCGGTCGATGTAGTTGTTAAACACACAACCGGACGCAACCACCAACGAGACCCCAAATAGGGTGGCGAGAAACAGGGGATAGTCGATGCTCCCTTTGGAAGCAAGGAGGAACCCCCCGACGACAGAAATTAAATTGCCGAAAATAATTCCTGGTTTAGTGACTTGCAGGTATTGCTTAATCATTACGCGCAGCTCGGCTCTTAATCGACCATCATATTGATGTTGAGGTTGTACATAATCCACAGTGAACCCACAACAACGATACCGATGATCATGGCGGTGAACAGCAAGGCCACCAGGTTCCAGCGCTCTTCCGAAGAGGTGTTCATGTGCAGGAAGTAAATCAGGTGAACAACCACCTGAATCACTGCCATTGCCACGACTACCATCAGGATAGTGGAGTGGGAGGCAGAGCCGTCCATCACCATCGCGAAGGGAATGACCGTCAGGATGATCGACAGAATAAAGCCGATCAAGTATGACTTCACGCTGCCGTGGCTTGCGCCGCCGTGAGAGGTTTCATGGGATGAATGGCTCATTACATAACCCCCAGCAGATAGACAACGGTAAATACGCAGATCCACACCACGTCCAAGAAGTGCCAGAACAGGCTCAGACACATCAGACGGGTTTTGTTAGTTGAAGTCAGGCCGTGCTTGCTCACCTGGAACATCATTACCAAGATCCACACCAGACCCGAGGTCACGTGCAGGCCGTGGGTACCAACCAGAGCGAAGAAGCTAGACAGGAACGCGCTGCGATCCGGGCCAAAGCCTTCGTTAATCAGGTGATGGAATTCATAGATCTCCATCGCCACGAAGCCCAGACCGAACAGGAAGGTCAGGAACAACCAAGTGTTAACGCTGCCGACTTTTCCTTTGTTCATGCCGATCATCGCCATACCGTAGGTGATGGAGCTGAACAACAGGAGGAAAGTTTCAACTAAAACAAACTTCAGATCGAAGATGTCTTTGCCAGAGGGACCGCCAGCGGTTCCGTTCACCAGTACTGCATAAGTCGCGAACAAGCTCGCAAACAAAATACAGTCGCTCATCAGGTAAATCCAGAATCCGAAGACCTTGGTTTCACCTGCGTCGTGGTGCCCATGCTCCGCATGGGCTGTATTGTGTTTAGTCAGAGTCTCAGTTGACATGTTTCACGCCTGCTTTGCTGATTTGTTCATAATGTTGGTTTTCGATGCGCTCGATCTCGTCAACCTGCACATAGTAATCAACATCCTGATCGAAGCTCTTGGCAATCCAGGTGACGATCATGCCAACGAAGGCAGCGATCGCCATCCACCAGATGTCCCAGATCATCGCGAAACCAAATACCAAGCTGAAGCCAGCAATAATTACACCGGCGCCGGTATTTTTCGGCATATGGATAGGTTCATATTTCGCAGGTTTCTTGTAAGCAGTGCCTTTCTCTTTCATGTCCCAGAACTCGTCACGGTCATGAATAGTAGGAACTACAGCGAAGTTGTAGAACGGCGGTGGAGAGGAGGTTGACCACTCCAGAGTACGCGCGCCCCACGGGTCACCGGTCAGGTCACGGTTCTGCTCACGATCACGGATACTGACGAAGATCTGAATCAGTTGGCACAGAATACCGCAGGCAATCAGCGCCGCACCGCCAGCTGCTACCATCAGCAGTGAGTGGAACTCTGGGTTGATGTCTTGGCTCAGGCGACGGGTCATCCCCATGAAGCCCAGCGCGTACAGCGGCATAAAGGCAACGAAGAAACCGATAATCCAGAACCAGAAGGCGCGTTTGCCCCAAGTTTCGTTCAGCGTGAAGCCGAAGGATTTAGGGAACCAGTAGGTCAGGCCAGCGAAGCAACCGAACACCACACCACCGATAATCACGTTATGGAAGTGAGCGATCAGGAACAGGCTGTTGTGCAACACGAAGTTAGCACCTGGAACTGCCAACAGAACACCGGTCATCCCACCCACAGAGAAGGTGATGATGAAGCCAACGGTCCACAGCATGGCCGAGTTGAACTGGATACGCCCTTGGTACATGGTGAACAGCCAGTTGAAGATTTTCACCCCGGTCGGGATGGAAATGATCATGGTGGCGATACCAAAGAAGGCGTTAACGTTCGCGCCGGAACCCATGGTAAAGAAGTGGTGCAACCAAACGATGAACGACAATACGGTGATGGCGATGGTTGCCCATACCAACGAGGTATAACCGAACAGACGTTTGCGCGAGAAGGTGGCGGTAACTTCGGAGAACACCCCGAACACTGGCAGCACCAGAATATACACCTCTGGGTGACCCCAGGCCCAAATCAGGTTGATGTACATCATCATGTTGCCGCCCATATCATTGGTAAAGAAATGGGTGCCCAGATAGCGATCCAGGGTCAGCAACGCGATGGTGACAGTCAGAATTGGGAATGAAACGATGATCAGTATGTTGGTACAAAGAGCGGCCCAAGTGAACACTGGCATCTTCATCAGAGGCATACCAGGGGCACGCATCTTCATGATAGTAGCGAAGAAGTTCACACCGGTCAGCAAGGTACCCAGACCGGAAATCTGTAGACTCCAGATCCAGTAATCAACACCGACACCCGGACTGTATTCTTTGCCTGACAGCGGCGGATACGCCAGCCAGCCCGTCTGCGCAAACTCACCGACCCCTAGAGAGAGGTTGATCAGCACGACACCGACGACGAAGAACCAGAAGCTCAGGGAGTTCAGGAACGGGAAGGCAACGTCACGCGCACCGATTTGCAACGGTACAACCACGTTCATCAGACCCACAACGAAAGGCATCGCCATGAAGAAGATCATGATAACGCCGTGCGCGGTGAAGATCTGGTCGTAGTGGTGCGGCGGCAAGAAGCCCGCTTCACCTGCCGAGGCCAGTGCCTGCTGGCTACGCATCATGATGGCATCGGCAAAGCCACGCAACAGCATGACCATCGCCACAACGATGTACATGATACCGATTTTCTTATGGTCGACGGAAGTCAGCCATTCGGTCCAAAGATACTTCCATTTACCGAAATAAGTAATCAGCGCCAGCAGCGCGAGGCCGCCGACAATGATTGCTGCAACGGTGACCATGATGATCGGTTCATGGTACGGAACCGCATCAAGAGTTAATTTTCCCAACATCAGATTATTCCTCGGCTCCGGCGTGAGCATGTTCACTCATGTCACTCTGGCTCATGTCCATACCTTCTGGCATCGCTTTGCTCGCGTGGCCGTTGTGCATGTTCATATCGCCCATGAATTTGGCAATGGTTTCTTTGAACAAATTCGGTTTGACACTAGAGAAGTACTCAACCGGGTTGTTTTCGCTCGGCTGCGCCAGTTTGTTAAAGGCATCGGTGGTATTCAGGTTATTAGACGATGCTTTCACCTTGGCAACCCACTGATCGAAGTCGCCTTCGGTTGGGGTCACAATCGCGGTGAATTTCATACCGGAGAAGCCCTTGCCGCTGTAACTGCTGGAGATACCTTTATAGTCCCCGGCTTCGTTACCAATCAGGTGCAGCTTGGTTTGCATCCCGGCCATCGCATAAATCTGTCCGCCTAACTGAGGGATAAAGAACGAGTTCATTACCGAGTCAGAGGTGATTTTAAATTCGACAGGAACATCTTTCGGGAACGCCAACTCATTCACCGTCGCGATACCTTGCTCTGGGTAAATGAACAGCCATTTCCAGTCCAGCGATACCACTTCGATGGTCATTGGCTTTTTGTCGGTGACAATCGGCTTAAATGGATCCAGCTCGTGGGTCGTTTTCCAGGTAATGGTGCCAAGGATGGCGATGATGATGATAGGAATGGTCCAGACGACCGCTTCGATTTTGTTGGAGTGTGACCAGTTCGGACTATACTTGGCGTCTTTGTTGGAAGCACGATACTTCCAAGCAAAAGCGAATGCCATGAAGATAACTGGAACTACGACGATCAACATCAAGCCGATCGCAGTCAGTATCAGTCTCCGTTGTTCGACACCTATTGCTCCTTTGGGATCCATCAGAACCATATCACAACCACTGAGCATTACAGTGGCTGCAATTAATGCCAACATCCCAATACTTTTATTGTATTTCTTAAGTCTCATCTAACGACCTCAATAACAAAGGCTCAATTGTCGTTTCATGTGTGCCGGGCATTTTACGGGAAGGTTGCAACACTGTAAACATACTTAAGGGAGTGTCAGCGTCCTGTAGACACTTTCTGTTAAGGGTGTCACAGATGTTACTAGGCGTGACATTTTGCTATTTGCAACAAAGTGTTGGCGCGCTGAATCGTGACGTCCAGAGCGTATGTTACGGAAAACCAATGATATGCAGGGAGGGGGATAAAATTTAAATTCGAGGGGGGAGTTTGTTTAATGTAAAATATTTGTTTATTAAAGGTGAAATAATTTCTATTCTTGAGCGAAATAGTCGGGAAAAATAAGCCAAGTCGCAAAAAGTATTTTCGTTGCGAAATAAAATTATTCCTAATAATGTATTTTTTTGCCAGACACTTCTTACATTGTCCGACAAATGTCAGGCTAATTGAGTTCGACGCAAAGCCAAATAGTCCAATAAGCTCCCCATCACAATACCTATCAAGCTCAAAGCGGCACCGATCTGTAAGATCTGCGTGGCCAGTTGCGGCATATGGCTCCATTCCAACGCATTGGTGATCAACAAGATCAACCAGATAGCTAATAACCCGCAACCCCCAGTCAGCAGACGCAGCGCCCAACGATAGGCTTGGCGGAATTCTGTGCGTGGCATAAAGTCATCGGTTTTTTGGGTGTATTCCAGCGTTTGGCGACAAACGGCTAATAAAATGAGTCCTGGAATAGCGGCAATGATGGAGAATAGATAGAACAACGGCCAGCCATGGGCCTCAACAAACCAGCCTGCGATTGGCCCGACATAGACTCGACCCACCGCAGATAACGCCGATAGTAGGGCGAATTGCGTTGCGGAAAACGACTTATTACACAATGTCATCAGCAATGCGACAAACGCTGCCGTGCCCATACCACCACACAGGTTCTCCAAGAAAATGGCGCTGCCCATCGTCATGATATTTTTATCGGTGATTGCCAGCAACCAGTAACCGACATTGGACACCGCTTGCAGAATGCCGAACAGCATCAGTGCGCGGAATAGGCTCAGGCGTTGCATCAACACGCCGCCGAACAACGCTCCAATAATAGTGGCAAATAGGCCAAGGGTCTTGTTCACCAATCCGACTTCACCAGCATCGAAACCCACGCCGCGGATCAGGAAGGTGGTGCTCAAGCTGCCAGCAAAGGCATCGCCCATCTTGTACATCACGATTAATAGCAGAATCAGCCAAGCGTTGTTACGCGCGAAGAAATCACGTAATGGGGCAACGACCGCTTCTTCCATGGTGCGTGGCGCAGGAATGCTGTTATCGGGTTCGGGAGCCAACAAGGTGGCGGCGATACCAATCAACATCAATCCGGCCATCAACCAATAGGTCGATTGCCAACCAAAGTAACGATCGGCCAGCCATAACGCCAAGCCGCCGGAAACCAACATCGCTAGTCGGTAACCCAACACCGAAACCGCTGCACCAGCACCGCGCTCTTCGGCAGTTAATAAGTCAGTTTTATAAGCATCAAAAACAATATCTTGCGAGGCAGAACAGAATGCCACCAACACCGCCAATGCCGCCAACCACCAGAGATGTTGCGTCGGATTCATAAAACCCATCGCCACAATCGCGACAACTAACAGCAATTGACTGATTAACAGCCAACCACGTCGCCGCCCAAGAAACGGCGGTGTGTAGCGATCCATAAAAGGTGACCAGAGGAATTTGAACACATACGCCTGACCGACCAATGAGAAAATACCAATGGTTTTTAGATCGACGTTTTCGACGGTCATCCAAGCTTGCAGCGTACCTGAGGTCAACGCCAACGGCAGCCCAGAGGCAAAGCCTAAGAGCAGGAGAATGAGGGAGTTACGTTGGGTGAAGATGCTCAGATACTGTTTCGACATGGGTGCCTTGTCTACGCCGCCCGAAAAATCAGGCGGCGTGAGCCATTAACGTGCGTTTTGCTTGATAAAGTCGTTGACGCTGGTGTCTTGCGCCATATCGGCAATCACATCACCCAGTACGGTGTTAACCGCATTGGTGATTTTATCGTTAGTGGCGGTGAATGCGCCCTGTACATTATAGGTAGAGCGGTAGTTCTTCACCTGCTTATTGCCGTTTTTGGCTTGCGCGATGATGGAAATATCCGCTTTGGTGGTGATGTTGTAACGCAGGTTACCTTCAGAAACGTCGGCAAACAGGTTGTTCACTACGATTTGCAGATCAACCGGACCGTTCGGGCCGATCATATAACCACGGGCACTCATCTGTTTTTCCAGCGTTTCTTGCAACAGGTAGCGTAGATCGCGGGATGGAGTCAGCGTTACCAGTTGACCATCGCGGTTAACTTTAGCCAGTGCTTGATCCTGACGTTGATCGGCACCGTTAATACTGATGGTCACACCTTGCAGTGTCGGATCTTGCTGCGGCAGAGCGATTTTTGGCGTGACGTTCAGCGTGTTACTGCTGGTAGCACAGCCAGCAAGCATCAAAGCCGCCAGCAGTGGAAGGCAAAGTTTCTTTAACATATCACTGTCTCATTTAGTGTTATCGCGCACTTTTTCAGGCGCTGGTTAATCAATATCATAGGGTCAACAACAAATTGCCGACATCATAGCATCGCCGTTGGCTGGGGGAAGCGTTGAACGTCGTCGAGTGACAAATTTTTACCTGTCGTTAATGAAAACATGCTTTTTTGTGCTACTCAATCAGATAAACCCCAACCGGTTCTGGAATTGTCTGTTTTTTCATCGGCTATAAATATATTTGTCATAGCGATAGTCTAGGATGGGCAAAACCGACTAAGATTGAAAGAGATGGCACCGACCTCTGATGGTGTGCTCATGACGGTGTAGTAAGGAGCGCCTATGATTCGCGAACAAATAGAAGAAAAGTTAAAAAAGGAATTTGAGCCCACGCACTTGGAAGTGATTGATGAGAGCTATCGTCATAACGTTCCTGCGGGTTCTGAGAGCCATTTTAAGATCGTGATGGTGAGCGATCGCTTTGTCGGTGAACGTTTCCTGAACCGTCATCGTTCCATTTATGGTGTGCTGTCAGAAGAAATGGCTGATGGTTTACATGCCTTGGCGCTGCACACTTATACCCAAAAAGAATGGGCAGGATTGCAAGATACCGTGCCAGCATCGCCACCTTGTCGTGGCGCTGGTACCACCGCCTAATGGTGAAAATTTGCGGTATCAGTGGAACTTTAGCCTGCATTTAGGGTATTACTACTGCGAACTTTTGAAACGGCCTGCGGGCCGTTTCTGCTTTTGACGACGACATCGCCGATGCGGAGTGCACCCAAATCAGGTTGAGTGTGGAGACATTTTTGACCACAAAACGGCAAAAATGTGAATTTTAGCGCGTCTCCACAAGCTTGCTTCCTCGACTCGCTACGCATGCGCCGCTATAATGTCGCGTCTTATTTTTCCGGAATGGTTTCGGGACGCTTCTGACATCAGGGAACTCGGTTCTGTAATGTAGCCGTCCTGGTTCTTGGAACGGAGTTGACCGAGCACTGTGATTTTTTTGAGGTAACAAGATGCAAGTTTCAGTTGAAACCACTCAAGGCCTCGGCCGCCGTCTCTCTATTACCGTCCCTGCTGATACTATCAATCAAGCGGTGAAGAAAGAGCTGATCAACGCAGCGAAAAGCGTGCGTATCGACGGTTTCCGTAAAGGCCACGTGCCAATGAACATCGTTGAACAGCGTTATGGCGCCTCTGTACGTCAAGACGTGCTGGGCGATCTGATGCAGCGTAACTTCGTTGACGCGATCATTAAAGAGAAGATCAACCCGGCTGGCGCGCCTAACTACGTGCCAGGCGAGTATAAAGAAGGCGAAGATTTCAATTTCGCGGTTGAGTTCGAAGTGTATCCAGAAGTTGAGCTGAAAGGCCTGGAAAACATCGAAGTTGAAAAACCAGTGGTTGAAGTTAATGACGCTGACGTTGACACCATGTTGGAAACTCTGCGTAAGCAGCAGGCAACGTGGAAAGACACTGCCAACGCTGTCACTGCTGAAGATCGTGTGACCGTTGATTTCAGCGGTTCTATCGACGGTGAAGAGTTCGAAGGCGGCAAAGCGTCTGACTTCGTACTGGCCATGGGCCAAGGTCGTATGATCCCAGGTTTCGAAGACGGTCTGGTCGGTCACAAAACCGGTGAAGAATTCGTTATCGACGTGAACTTCCCAGAAGACTACCACGCTGAAAACCTGAAAGGTAAAGCTGCTAAGTTCGCCATCGTGCTGAAGAAAGTTGAAGAGCGCGAGCTGCCAGAACTGACTGAAGAATTCATCAAGCGTTTCGGCGTGGCTGATGGTTCTGTAGCGGGTCTGCGTGCTGAAGTGCGTAAAAACATGGAGCGCGAACTGAAAGGTGCGGTACGTAATCGCATCAAAACTCAGGCTATCGACGGCTTGGTTAGCGCGAACGAAATCGACGTTCCTGCTGCCCTGATCGACGGTGAAGTCGATGTTCTGCGCCGTCAGGCTGCACAGCGTTTCGGTGGTAATGAGAAGCAAGCGCTGGAACTGCCACGTGAACTGTTCGAAGAACAAGCTAAACGTCGCGTTGTTGTTGGCCTGCTGCTGGGCGAAGTGATCAGCACCAACGAGCTGAAAGCTGACGAAGATCGCGTGAAAACGCTGATCGAAGAGATGGCTTCTGCTTACGAAGATCCAAGTGAAGTTGTTGAGTTCTACAGCAAAAACAAAGAGCTGATGAACAACATGCGCAACGTTGCTCTGGAAGAACAAGCGGTTGAAACTCTGCTGTCTAAAGCGAAAGTGACTGAAAAAGCTACTACCTTTAGCGAACTGATGAACCAGACTCCAGCCTAATTGCTTGAGTTACAGATAACCGGCAACGGTCTGTCTTGTTTATCTGAAAAAGCCCGTGACCTTTGGTTTACGGGTTTTTTTTCGCCACCTGACTGATTAATCACAGGTTAAGTACAGTAATATGCACTATATTTACCCTGTTGCCGCTTGGGCGATGGTGGCATTATGTTAAGCGTAATTAGCTAGCCGGGCTTGAAATTCAACCATTGATCCCCAAATGGATAATTAAGACTGGTATTGATAAACGACCGTCGGGTGCTTGAACGTGGTCATAGTGGGCGTTCTCAAGTAGAATCGGTAACCATGACGCCAAGGCAATTTCTATTAGGAGACGGTAATGTCATACAGTGGCGAACGAGATCAATTTGCACCTAACATGGCTCTGGTGCCAATGGTAGTAGAGCAGACATCACGCGGGGAACGTTCTTACGATATCTATTCCCGCTTGCTGAAAGAGCGCATTATTTTCCTGACCGGTCAGGTCGAAGACCATATGGCTAACCTGATCGTCGCACAAATGTTGTTCCTTGAGGCGGAAAGCCCGGAGAAAGACATTTTCCTTTACATCAACTCCCCAGGTGGCGTGATCACTGCTGGTATGTCAATCTATGACACCATGCAGTTCATCAAACCGGATGTCAGCACCATCTGTATGGGGCAGGCTTGTTCGATGGGCTCGTTCCTGCTGACCGCAGGGACCAAAGGTAAGCGTTTCTGCCTGCCGAACTCTCGTGTGATGATTCACCAGCCGCTGGGCGGTTATCAAGGGCAGGCGACGGATATCGAAATCCACGCGCGTGAAATCCTGAAAGTGAAAGCACGCATGAACGAACTGTTGGCGCACCATTCTGGTCAGTCGCTGGAGCAGATCGAGAGTGATACCGAACGTGACCGCTTCATGACCGCAGAACAAGCGGTAGAATACGGTCTGGTTGACAGTATCCTGACTCACCGCAGCTAAACACAACTGGCTGTCGCCATAATATAAGTGAAGCCGATAGGCTATAGTAATCAGAGTGGGGCAACCTGCTCTGAGCTAATTGATCGGTGTACCGAGTAGTAATCTGGCGCACAGCCGCCGTGATTTTCCTGCGGGACAAAGACTAAGAAGAGGTTTACTGATGACAGATAAGCGCAAAGACGGTTCAGGAAAGCTGCTGTACTGCTCTTTCTGCGGCAAAAGCCAGCATGAAGTGCGTAAGCTGATTGCCGGTCCGTCAGTGTATATCTGCGATGAATGTGTTGATCTGTGTAACGACATTATTCGCGAAGAGATTAAAGAGGTTGCTCCGCATCGTGAGCGCAGTGCGCTGCCAACGCCACATGAAATTCGTCACCACCTGGATGATTACGTCATCGGGCAGGAACAGGCGAAAAAAGTGTTGGCGGTTGCGGTATACAACCACTACAAACGCCTGCGTAACGGCGATAGCAGCAATGGTATCGAGTTAGGCAAGAGCAACATTCTGCTGATCGGCCCGACCGGTAGCGGTAAAACACTGTTGGCTGAAACGCTGGCTCGTTTCCTGGATGTGCCTTTCACTATGGCCGATGCCACCACGCTGACCGAAGCTGGTTATGTGGGTGAGGACGTAGAGAATATTATCCAGAAGCTGTTGCAGAAATGTGACTACGACGTGCAAAAAGCACAGCGCGGTATCGTCTACATCGATGAAATCGATAAGATTTCCCGTAAGTCTGATAACCCGTCCATTACCCGTGACGTTTCGGGTGAAGGTGTGCAGCAAGCGTTGTTGAAACTGATCGAAGGCACCATTGCTGCGGTACCACCGCAGGGCGGACGTAAGCATCCACAACAAGAGTTCTTACAGGTTGATACCTCTAAGATCCTGTTTATCTGTGGCGGCGCATTTGCTGGCCTAGATAAAGTGATTGGCCAACGAGTGAACACCGGTTCCGGTATTGGCTTTGGCGCGACGGTAAAAGGTGAAGCAGAAAAAGCCACCGAAGGTGAATTGCTGCTGCAAGCCGAGCCGGAAGATCTGATCAAATTCGGTTTGATTCCTGAATTTATCGGTCGTCTACCTGTGGTTGCCACCTTGGGTGAATTGAGCGAAGACGCGCTGATCCAAATCCTGAAAGAACCGAAAAATGCCCTGACTAAGCAATACCAGGCGTTGTTCAATCTGGAAGGCGTGGAGCTGGAATTCCGTGACGAAGCGTTGAACGCGATTGCCAAAAAAGCCATGACCCGTAAAACTGGGGCACGTGGCCTGCGTTCTATCGTTGAAGGTGCGCTGCTGGATACCATGTACGATCTGCCTTCTATGGAAGATGTCGATAAAGTGGTGATTGATGAATCAGTGATTGTGGGTGAATCCAAACCGCTGCTGATCTATGGCAAACCGGAAGCTCAGGCATCCGGCGAATAATTAGCCAGTCAAACCAGAAAGTTAACCGAAAGATGGGGGATTTTGTCCCCCATCTTTTTTTCGTGCATTGTTACCGTTGAATGTCTGTGATTCATCCCCATATACTCTGGTAACGCGATTTTGTGAAACGCTATACTCGTCATACTTGAAGCTGCATCTTTGTTGGCTGCGCTTGCGTCTCATAAGATTCCCCCAGTTTGGCGGAAATTAAACTAAGAGAGAGCTCTATGAACCCTGAGCGTTCCGAACGCATTGAAATCCCCGTTCTGCCGTTGCGCGATGTGGTGGTTTATCCGCACATGGTGATCCCACTGTTTGTTGGTCGGGAAAAATCGATTCGGTGCCTCGAAGCCGCAATGGATCATGATAAGAAGATCATGCTGGTGGCACAGAAAGAAGCTTCAACGGATGAGCCGGGTGTTAACGACCTATTTTCTGTCGGTACCGTCGCGTCGATCTTGCAAATGCTGAAATTGCCAGACGGCACGGTAAAAGTGCTGGTAGAAGGCCTGCAACGTGCGCGCATTACTGCATTGTCCGATAATGGTGACCATTTCTCTGCCCATGCTGAATATCTGGACTCCCCAGAGATTGACGAGCGTGAGCAAGAAGTGCTGGTGCGCACCGCAATTAATCAGTTTGAAGGCTACATCAAACTGAACAAAAAAATTCCACCGGAGGTGCTGACTTCACTGAACAGCATCGACGATGCGGCACGCTTGGCGGATACCATCGCCGCGCATATGCCACTGAAGTTGAACGATAAACAATCGGTATTGGAGATGTTCGATATTACCGAGCGTCTCGAATATCTGATGGCGATGATGGAATCGGAAATTGATCTGTTACAGGTTGAGAAACGTATCCGTAACCGCGTCAAAAAACAGATGGAAAAAAGCCAGCGCGAGTATTACCTGAATGAGCAGATGAAGGCCATTCAGAAAGAGTTGGGCGAAATGGACGATACGCCAGACGAACATGAAGCGCTGAAACGCAAAATTGATGCGGCCAAAATGCCGAAAGATGCGCGTGAAAAAACCGAAGCTGAACTGCAAAAATTGAAAATGATGTCCCCGATGTCTGCGGAAGCGACCGTGGTGCGTGGTTACATCGATTGGATGTTGCAGGTGCCGTGGAATGCGCGCAGTAAAGTGAAAAAAGATCTGAACAAAGCGCAGGAAGTCCTGGATACCGACCACTATGGTTTGGAACGGGTGAAAGACCGCATCCTTGAGTATCTCGCAGTACAAAGCCGTGTCAGCAAAATCAAAGGGCCGATCCTGTGTTTAGTTGGGCCTCCAGGCGTGGGTAAAACCTCGCTTGGGCAATCGATCGCCAAAGCGACTGGTCGTCAGTATGTGCGTATGGCGTTGGGTGGCGTGCGTGACGAAGCGGAAATCCGTGGTCACCGCCGTACCTATATCGGTTCTATGCCGGGTAAACTGATCCAGAAAATGGCGAAAGTTGGGGTGAAAAATCCGCTGTTCCTGCTGGATGAGATAGACAAGATGTCTTCCGACATGCGTGGCGATCCGGCTTCTGCTTTGCTGGAGGTGTTAGATCCAGAGCAGAACGTGGCGTTTAACGATCACTATCTGGAAGTGGATTACGATCTGTCCGACGTGATGTTTGTCGCGACCTCTAACTCGATGAATATCCCGGCTCCATTGCTGGATCGTATGGAAGTGATTCGTCTGTCCGGTTATACCGAAGACGAGAAGTTGAACATCGCTAAACAACATCTGCTGTCAAAACAGCTGGAGCGTAACGCGCTGAAAACAGGCGAATTGACAGTCGACGACAGCGCTATCATCGGCATTATTCGTTATTACACCCGTGAAGCTGGGGTGCGTGGTCTGGAGCGTGAAATCTCCAAACTGTGCCGTAAAGCGGTGAAAACACTGCTGATGGATAAGAAGATCAAGCATATTGAGATCAACGGCGACAACCTGAAAGATTATCTGGGCGTGCAGAAGGTCGATTATGGCCGTGCGGATACCGAAAACCGTGTGGGTCAGGTCACTGGTCTAGCGTGGACGGAAGTGGGTGGCGATCTGCTGACCATTGAAACCGCCTGCGTACCGGGTAAAGGTAAACTGACTTACACCGGTTCATTGGGTGAAGTGATGCAAGAGTCTATCCAAGCTGCGTTGACCGTGGTTCGTGCGCGTGCGGAAAAACTGGGTATCAACGCGGATTTCTATGAAAAACGCGATATCCACGTGCACGTACCGGAAGGTGCGACGCCGAAGGATGGTCCAAGCGCTGGTATCGCCATGTGTACCGCACTGGTTTCTTGCCTGACCGGTAACCCAGTACGCGCTGATGTGGCGATGACTGGCGAAATCACGCTACGTGGACAAGTATTGCCGATCGGGGGTTTAAAAGAAAAACTGTTGGCGGCACACCGTGGCGGGATCAAAACCGTCCTGATCCCTTATGAGAATAAGCGCGATCTGGAAGAGATCCCGGACAATGTGATTGCTGATCTGGAAATCCATCCGGTGCAGAAAATTGATGAAGTTTTGAACATTGCGTTGCAGAATCCCGCCTTCGGTGCACAGCCGGTAGCGGTAAAATAGTGACGGATAGCAAAATCCATTGATAAATCTTATGCTGGCAAGCCATTTCGGACTTGCCAGTCTTTTTTTGTCCCGCTAAGTTAGATCGCTGTCAGGCTCAAGTGTTGCCGCTTTGTTGGTGGCTTGCCAAGGCTCGACGAGATTGATATAACTGCTGCGCTGTCGTGGCCGTAGGGATTTTCCGGTTACGACGAAAAAATTCTAGAGGGGATGATAAGTGAATAAGTCACAATTGATCGAAAAGATTGCCGCTGGTGCTGATATTTCTAAAGCGGCTGCTGGACGTGCTTTAGATGCAATCATTGCATCCGTAACTGAATCTCTGCAAGCAGGGGATGACGTCGCTCTGGTTGGTTTCGGTTCCTTTGTCGTACGTGAGCGTGCAGCACGTACTGGTCGTAACCCACAAACGGGTAAAGAAATCAAAATTGCGGCAGCCAAAGTTCCGGCCTTCCGTGCAGGTAAAGCCCTGAAAGATGCTGTAAACTGATTACTGCGTCTGCCAGTTTTGCGTTAAGGAATCACCTGACGCAATTGAGCTGGTAGGGTAAACTACAAGGCGCATCGGATTGATGCGCTTTTTTTTATTTTTGTTGCAGGGAACGCGCCTGCGCAAGGGTTCTAATCTATCCCCAAAATAATTCGAGTTACAGGAAGGCGGCAACGCAACGAATCCTTGGGAGCGTACCTTCAGTACGTGACCATGGTGAGTGAGGAAAGCCAACGCACCTGTAACTTGAAGTATGAAGGGAATACATCACAGCGGAGTGTTGTCACACTATGATGGACAATTTACGCGCGGCTGCTAACCACGTCGTGCTCAAAATCATCCTGGCCCTGATCATCCTATCATTCGTTCTGACTGGGGTGGGTAACTACCTGATTGGTGGTTCTGGCGATTATGCAGCGAAAGTTAATGGCCAGGTGATCGAACGTGCCCAACTGGAGCAAGCTTTCCAAGGCGAACGTAACCGTATGCAGCAACAGTTGGGCGACCAATTCTCTGCATTGGCGGGTAACGAAGGCTACATGAAGCAGATGCGCCAACAGGTGCTGTCTCAGTTGATCGACAATACTTTGCTGGATCAATACGCTAAAAAATTAGGCCTGAGCGTCAGTGACGATCAGGTGAAAGAGGCTATTCGCAAAGCGCCTTATTTCCAGACCGATGGCCAGTTCGATAACGCCAAGTATCTTGATCTGATCACCCGCATGGGCTACAGCCCGGACAACTACGCGCAATCCATGCGTCAGCAGTTGATCAACCAGCAGGTGATCGAAGGCTTCGGCACCTCCGGTTTTGTATTGCCATCTGAGTCTCAGGAGATGTCTGCGCTGGTGCTGCAGGAGCGCGATGTACGTTTGGCGACTATCGATCTGAAAGCGCTGCAAGCGAAGCAGAGCGTAACGGATGCCGAGCTGAAGGCTTATTACGACCAGAACAAAAATAGCTTTATCGCGCCAGAGCAGGTCAAGGTCAGCTACATCCCAATGGATGCCGCAGCCATGCAAGACAAGGCGACGGTAACTGATACGGAAATCAGTGCTTATTACGACCAGCACAAAAGCAGCTACGGTCAACCAGAGCGCAAAAACTACAGCGTGATTCAGCTGAAAACTGAAGCTGATGCCAAAGCGGCGTTGGATGAGCTGAACAAAGGCGCTGACTTTGCCACTGTGGCGAAAGAAAAATCCACTGACATCATTTCCAAGCGCAACGGTGGCGAACTGGGTTGGTTAGAGCCAGAAACCACGCCAGACGAAGTGAAAGACGCTAAGCTGACCACCAAAGGTCAGATTTCTGCTGTAGTGAAGTCTTCTGTGGGTTATCTGATTATTCGTCTGAATGATATTCAGCCGGAGAAAGTGAAGCCATTGAGCGAAGTGCGTGACAGCATTGCTAGCAAAGTGAAGCAAGAGAAAGCGGTTGATGCTTACTATGCCTTACAGCAGAAGGTGAGCGAAGCGGCGACCAGTGACAATGAATCTCTGGCTTCTGCGGAAGAAGCGGCGGGCGTGAAAGCGGCAGAAACCGATTGGTTTACTCGTGACAATATCCCTGCGGCGCTGAACTTCAAGCCAGTGATCCAATCCATCTTTGATGGTTCATTGATCGGTGAAAATGGCGCGCCAGGCAGTAACTCTGACGTCATTACCGTTGATGGTGACCGTGCGTTTGTTATCCGCGTTAGCGGGCATAAACCAGAAGGTATTGAGCCATTCGACAAAGTGAAAGATCAGGTTGCCGAAGTGGTAAAACGCAATAAGGCCGCGCAAGAAGCGAAATTGCAGGGTGAGAAACTGCTGGTTGAGCTGAAGCAAGGCAAAGGCGATGAAGCGCTGAAAGCGGCGGGTCTGAGCTTTGCAGCGGTGCAGAAGATGGCTCGTGCACCGGAAGACAGCCAATTGGTAGAAACCGTGTTCTCCTTGCCGCATCCACAAGAGGGCAAACCGGTTTACGGTATGTCGGTGGACCGTCAGGACAACGTGGTGTTGATCGCTTTGGACGCAGTGAAGCCGGGTACCTTGCCAGCTGATGAGATGAAAACCTTCGTCGGCAAAATGCAAGAAGGCTTAACGGGTATCACTTTCGACTCGTTGCTGAGTAACCTGCGTAAAGATGCCAAGATTAAAATGGGTGCCGCGGAGCAGCAGCAACCGTAATCATCGCCGCATTTATTTGCAACGCAATGTAATTTTCAAAGGCCGCTTTCGCGGCCTTTTCCATATTTGAAATCTGCCGATTGCTGAATTATTGCCGCTGCGGCAAGGTATCCTCGCTGTCAAACACAAGGAGGATACAGCATGAAAATCAATGAACTAAGAATAAATAACTGTGGAAAATCTATCTGCCAGACGTTATTGGCTGCGGCGATGTTTTGCCTATTAGGAACATCGGTGATGGCTGCAGAGAAAGTGAAAGAGGTACCACAGCAGGAACTGCCGACGTCAGCAGTGAAAGCAAAAGCTGAAGTTGCCGGCGTGGCGCCCTCCGAAGGCGAAACGACGGTCAGCATCAATCAGGCAGACGCTGAACAACTCGCCCATGTGCTGAATGGTGTGGGGCTGAAAAAGGCAGAGGCCATTGTGCGTTACCGCGAACAAAATGGGCCGTTTACGGCCATTGAGCAACTGCAGGAGGTGCCAGGGATTGGGCCAGCCTTGGTGGAAAGGAACCGAGCTCGGCTGAAAATGTGATCCTGTTCACGGCTGCGTGGCAAAGTGCCATGCCAGCCGTGTTCCTCTGCTACATTTTACAGGTCGTACCAGTCGGGCAGGTAGCCTAGGTTTTGTCACCATCAGGTCGGAGCGGTTGTTTCATTATGCATACTGAAATTAAAGTTCGTGGTTATCATCTTGATGTTTATCAACACGTTAATAATGCCCGCTATCTGGAGTTTCTGGAGGAGGCGCGGTGGGATCTGCTGGAAGGCAAAGAAGCTTTCGAATGGATGACCCAAAACCACATCGCTTTTATCGTAGTGAATATCAACATCAATTACCGTAAACCCGCGGTGATGGGCGATACGCTGCGTATTGGTAGCCGGATGAAGCAACTGAATGGTAAAAGCGGCGTCATGGAACAGCTTGTCTCGCTGGTGTCTGATGGCTCTGCTGTGGCTGATGCCGCACTGACATTTGTTTGCGTGGATCTGAAAACGCAGAAGGCGTTACCTCTGGAAGGGGAATTGCGTCGGCAGTTGGAGTCGTTAATTCCAAACGATCAATAAATTTTCGTGCTAATGGGCGCTTTCACCGCCCATTATCTTTTAAGTTATGGTTTTTTAACTAGTGCCTTTCAGACCAGCCCCGTTTTCTGCTTCAGGCTTGCCATCACCATAGCTTTATTGATCTGATATTGTTCCAAACCGTTAGCCCGTAAATGGCAGGCGGCACATTCGCCACAACCGTCACCCTTGATGCCATTGTAACAGGTCAATGTCTCCTGACGTATACGGTCTAGTTGCTGATAATAATCCGCTAACGCCCAGGTTTCGGCCTTATTCAGCCACATCAATGGCGTCTCGAAGCGAATATCGCGTGCAATGCCTAACACCACCGCGTTATTCAGCGCTTTGACAAACTCATCGCGGCAATCCGGGTAACCGGAGAAATCGGTCTCACAGACGCCGGTAATCACCGCTTCAGCCTCCACTTGATAGGCGTAGATTGCGGCAAGTGTCAGGAACAGAATATTCCTCCCCGGAACAAAGGTACTCGGCAGTGCATCTTTTTGCGTACTGTCATAGACGGGCACGGGGATGTTGTCACGAGTCAGGCTGCTAACGGCCAATTCGTTGAGCAAACCGACGTCCAATACTTTGTGAGCCTTAGCACCTAAAGCGATCGCCAATTCTTGCGCCACCTCGATCTCGGCGCGATGGCGCTGACCGTAATCGAACGTGATGCAGTGAACTTCGTCATACTGTTGCAATGCCTGAATTAAGCAGGTCGTGGAGTCTTGTCCACCGCTAAAAACGACGACTGCGCGTTTCATAGAATTAACCTTATGGTGTGAGCCAAACCCGATGCACATTCGGGCGGCGGATGAAAATATCTTGCAGGCGGTATGGTAGCAGAAGAGCGCGCAGCGAGGCAGCTTCACTTGCCCACAGGCGGTGGCAACCATGCTTGGCAGAAATCAAACCAGCCGTGAGCGGTTAACATGACACCATGAATATGCGGTGGTGCATCGACCTGATATTGATAGTGGAACAGCGGGGTGATGATCGCCGCCGTCATGAGTTGTTGATAATAGGCGTGTAATTGCTGATAACGTGACTGCTGTTCCGGTTGCTGTTGGATCTGCAATAGCTGTTCTTGTTGTTCCTGCCAACGGTCATCTGACAAGATCCCTCGCCACAGAGCATCTTGCCGTAACCAACTTTCCAACGTGGCTTCCGGTGCTTCGCCAATCAGGTTATCGCCCAATAACAAATCCGCCTGTTCCACCTGTTCTGCATTTTGCCAGCGCTTACCGGAATCATAGCGGATGTCCAATTCGCAATGGTGCTGCGCCAACAGTTTTTGCAAGGCCTCAGTCACGGTGTTTAACTCTACCGGTGGGTGATACAGCAACGTTAGTTTGGTCGGTAAAGCAATATTCTCGTCGACCTGTTGAAGTGGGATTGTCCAACCGGGCAGCATCTCGTGGCTTGGGGTGATCACGGTATTGGGGATCGGCAAATTGGGTAGCAAACCGGATTGCTGGATCAGCATCAGTAATTTCTGCCCCTGTGCTTCACTAAGCACGCCGCGTTTCAGGTTGATGGCTAAATAGCACCAGCCCAGACTCATATTGCGCTGCACGGGTCGCGCTAATGACAATTCTTCTTGCTGACCGATGGTTATCCGAACCGGATGTTGGCAACTGACATCATCGCCGCTAAACAGTCGATCGGGTGTGATCCAATATTCGATGCTTTCCAAATACGGATGCTGCAGGTGGTAAAACGAATGTTGTTCCAAGCGCACCAGATGAGATTCTACTAATGCTAGTTTGAACGGACCGGCACCGATCAGTGGGATTTCTGGATGGGTGATTAGGCAAGATAATCCTGCCAAACGGTGCGCCAACCAATAATCTGCTACCAACAAATCAAACTGTACGCACAGTGCGTGAGGCAGGGTGATGGTGGCCACATTACTCAGGCTGGGCTGGCTGCGTGGATGTTGTTGTAATTTATGTAGCGTTTGTAGCAGTTGCAGTCCGGTGAGAGGATCGCCGTTATGCCAACGTAACTGGCTGCGTAAGAAAAACTGCCAACGCAGACCATCTTCACTGACTTGCCAGTGGTGCGCCAAATCAGGCTGCGGTGTTGGGTTGCCAGTATTAAACCGCGTCAAACCCGCATGGAGTGTGGTTACCAGATGCTGTTCGGCTCGGCCGGTGAGCGTCAAGGGGTCCAGCGTTTCCAGTGGGCGGTAATAAGGAATACGCAACGTTGGGCTGCCTTCCTGCCATTGGCCCCCGAGGTGTGGACTGAGCAATTGCTGTAAATGTTGTGGATCGAGTTGCGCCATTTCCAGCGCGCCTTGGTGATCGCCTTGTTGTAGTAGACGCTGTAATAAAGAGGCTCGCAGTTCATCGGGCGTTTTCAGGCAATGCAATTGGGCGCGTTTACCGCGTCCGGCTTGGGATTGCCAACTTAACCAACCTTGATCCTGCAACTGTTGCACTAGCGTACGTGCGTGGCGTTCGCTGCAATAGAAGATGGCTGCCAGTTCACTCACGGTAATATTGACCGGAGCGCTACCGAGTTGTTGATACAAACGTTGGTACTGACTGAGGCGGTGGACTAGGCGCATAATCAAAATCCGGAACAGTTTTCATTAATTGTTCACTATTAGTTCCGTAAATACCACTTCATACTGCTGGGATTGTCAGTATCTTCACATTCACGGGGTTTCTATGTATCGCTTGGCCGCTTTTGATATGGACGGCACGTTGCTAATGCCAGACCACCGCGTTGGATCAGAAACCTTAGCGACACTGAATCAATTGGTCGATCGGGAAATGGTTGTCACGTTTGCCACTGGTCGCCATTACCTAGATGCTAAACCGATTATGGATCAGCTTGGTTTACAAGGGTATCTGATCACTGGCAATGGCACTCGCATACATGATAAGGAAGGGCAGCAACTACATGCCACCGACCTGCCCGCTGAACTGGCTGAAGAAGTGCTGCACACCCATTGGCGCACTAGCGCCAGCCTGCATGTATTTCGTGATGAAGGCTGGATCACCCAGCATGGCGTACCGGAGATGCTGCAAGCTTTCCATCTCAGCGGATTCCATTATCAGTTACGTAATCCGCGTGAATTACCCGCGTTCGGCAACAGTAAAGTGTGTTTCGTGGCGCCACATGAGGAATTGGTCGAATTGCAGGTGCAACTGCGTGAGTATTTTGGCGCCGAGGTTGATATCTGTTTATCGGCGACTGATTGTCTAGATGTATTGCCGAAGGGATGTAATAAAGGCGTGGCGTTGACTGCTCTCAGCGAACATCTGGGATTAACGCTGGCGGACTGCATGGCCTTTGGCGATGCGATGAATGACAAGGAAATGCTGGCGGGCGTCGGGCATGGTGTGGTGATGGGAAATGCTCTACCACAGCTTAAATCTCTATTGCCACAGTTACCGGTTATCGGTCATTGCCAACAGCAGGCGGTGGCTCACTATTTGCAACATTGGCTGCGTTCACCACACCTCACCTATTCCCCCGAATTATGAGGTTTTATTTCTTCAGCCAGCCGGGTATGACTTACCCGGCTTTTTTATTTTTTAATCAGTCGATTAGATGGATCATAATCCACGGTTAACATTGATGTGGTCATGAGCTCATGTTCAACGCCCCTTGAACACCGGTGTGCGTTTTTCCATAAAGGCGCTGACACCTTCGCGATAATCCTCGCTACGTCCGGCCAGGCGTTGCAGATCTTGCTCTAGTTCTAGTTGTTCATCTAAGCTGTTACTCAGGCTAGCATTGAGACTGCGTTTAGTCAGCTCGAGTGCATAGGTGGGTTGTGTTGCCAGATGACGAGCCAGAGCCAGTGCTTCGTCGCGTAATTGGCTATCATCAACACAACGGTAAATCAGTCCCCATTGTTCGGCTTGCTCTGCACTTAAGCGGTTACCGAGCATCATCAGCGCTTTAGCTCGCGCCATGCCGATCAGGCGCGGTAACATCCAGGTTCCTCCCGCGTCAGGGATTAAACCAATTTTACAAAACGCCTGAATAAAGCTTGCCGAACGGGCAGCCAGCACCAGATCGCAGGCTAATGGGATATTGGCCCCGGCACCGGCAGCAACGCCGTTGACTGCACAGATAACAGGTAGGGGCAAGCTGCGTAACTGACGAATCAATGGGTTGTAGAATTTTTCGATGGATTCACCCAAATCTGGCACTGTCTTACTCGGTATGACATCGGGATCGCTTAAATCTTGTCCTGCGCAGAAACCACGGCCTTCACCCGTGAGCACTAACACCCGAACTTCGGGGATTTGTCGTACCTGTTTGAGTGCCTCTTTCACCTCCAAATGCATGGCAGCATTAAAACTGTTGAGCTGCTCAGGACGGTTGAGGCTGAGTAGCGCCACGTTGGTTTCAATAGAAAACAAAATGTGTTCGAAGTGCATAAATGGTGCTCCCGGGACGTTATTCGTATCCGACAGTCAAGATTTGAGGCATTGCATGAGCCTCTGGATGTACGCTGATGAATTCGTGGAGTATAGGCTCAGCGTGATAGATAAAATTAGCACTGGTGAGTTGTTTTGACTTATTTAATTAACATTTAAGTCAAATTTGTGATGCGGATAGAGACTTGCGAGCCTTTGCGGATGTAGGTAAATAACTTTGGGATATTGAAACGGCCTAAAAGGCTCAAATTTCGTGGAATACAAAATTCGAGCCTTGATGGGGCTGGTCTAATGTCACAGATTTTGCAAATGCGTCTGATATGGCGTTAAGTCACCAATGTTTTTATTTACCCATTCAGGGTTGTAATAAGTATCTAGATAACGATCGCCGCTGTCGCACAATAGGGTGACGATTGCTCCTTGTTCGCCTTTCTCGCGCATTTGTTTGGCTAATTGCAAGGCGCCCCAAACGTTAGTCCCGGTGGATGCGCCCACTTTACGGCCCAAAATACCTTCCAGCCAGTGGATGGTGGCGATACTGGCGGCGTCTGGCACGCGCAACATGTTGTCGATGACGCTAGGGATAAACGACGGCTCGGCACGCGGACGGCCAATGCCTTCGATGCGGCTACCACAACTGCCGACGACGGTACGGTCGCCATGTTGGAAGCAATCGTAGAATACCGAGTTTTCTGGATCGACCACCGTCAATTGAGTGTCATAACCTTGATAGCGGATATAGCGCCCCAGCGTGGCAGAAGTCCCGCCGGTGCCTGCGCTCATCACGATATGTTTCGGTACTGGGAAAGGCTCACGTTCCATCTGACGATAAATACTGTCGGCGATATTGTTGTTACCGCGCCAGTCGGTCGCGCGTTCGGCAAAAGTGAACTGATCCATATAGTGACCGTTCAGTTCTTGTGCCAATTCTTCTGAAGCGGCATAGATTTGCGCTGCGTGATCGACAAAATGGCAACGGCCACCGTAGAAGGCGATTTGCTCCACCTTGCGACGTGCGGTGCAGGATGGCATTACGGCAATAAATGGCAAACCGAGTAAGCGGGCGAAGTAAGCTTCAGAAACCGCGGTACTGCCGGAAGAGGCTTCGATAATCGGGGTGTTCTCGGTGATCCAGCCGTTACACAATCCGTACAGGAACAATGAACGCGCCAATCGGTGTTTCAGGCTACCGGTCGGGTGAGTGCTCTCGTCTTTCAGATATAAATAGATACCTGGGAATTCTGGCAGGTTTAGACGGATCAAGTGTGTATCGGCAGAGCGCTGGAAATCCGCTTCTATTTCACCGATAGCATATTTTACCCATGAGTTTGTCATCAATTTGGCCTTAAAATAGGGGGCTTAACTCGGTTTAGAATAACGTTTTGCTAAGAAAAAAAGATTGCCATTTTTCCTTGTTAATCGCTTAATAGTAGAAAATTATTCTCCGGTTGAATGCAATGTTAGATAAAACAGACCGTAAGTTATTATGTATGCTGCAACAGGACTGCACGCTGTCACTGCAAGTGTTGGCTGAAGCCGTCAACCTGACTTCCACACCTTGTTGGAAACGGCTTAAAAGGTTGGAGGACGACGGCTATATCCGCGGGCGAGTGGCATTACTGGATAGCGAAAAACTCGGTTTGGGATTAACAGCCTTCATGCTGATCAAGACTCAACAACACAACAGTGAGTGGTATCAAAAATTTGTCTCGTTAACTGCGGATATGCCAGAAGTATTGGCATTTTACCGTATGGCGGGTGAATACGATTATCTGATGCAGGTTGAGGTTGCGGATATGAAAAGCTTCGACAGATTCTACAAACGCCTAGTCAATGGTATCCCTGGTTTAGTCGACGTCACTTCTAGTTTTGCGATGGAGAAAATCAAGTACACCACAGCATTGCCTGTGCCAGAGTGACTAGAGAGAGAAAAATCCACTAAACTCCTAAGCTGACGGTGGTATCGTACTCCACTAACAGCAAAAGCAAGAAAAACACTCTATTCGGAATCAAACTGCGTGAGATTATTTGCTCAAATCGGCTGGTATTTTCGCCGAGAGTGGCGTCGCTACCTCGGGGCTGTGGTGCTGCTGATTATCATTGCCATTCTGCAATTGTTACCCCCTAAGCTGGTGGGCATCATTGTTGATGGCATCACGGAAAAACAGATGTCCACTTCGGTCTTGCTGGCTTGGTTGGGGCTGATGCTGGGCACTGCGGCGGTGGTCTATCTGCTGCGCTATGTGTGGCGAGTGTTGCTGTTTGGGGCTTCCTACCAACTGGCCGTCGAGCTGCGCGAAAATTTCTATCGCCAACTGAGTCGTCAAAATCCAGCGTTTTATCTGCGTCACCGCACTGGTGATTTGATGGCGCGCGCCACTAACGACGTCGATCGCGTGGTGTTTGCTGCTGGTGAAGGGGTGCTGACGCTAGTGGATTCACTGGTGATGGGATTGGTGGTACTGATCGTGATGAGTACTCAGATCAGTTGGCAGCTGACTTTGCTGTCGTTGATCCCAATGCCGATCATGGCGATTGTCATCAAGTATTGCGGTGATCAATTGCACCAGCGTTTTAAATCGGCGCAGGCGGCATTTTCCAGCCTCAATGATCAGGCGCAGGAAAGCATGACCAGCATTCGTATGATCAAGGCATTCGGCCTGGAAGATCATCAATCCAATCAATTTGCTGAAGTGGCGGCGCAGGCCGGTGCTAAAAACATGCATGTGGCGCGTGTGGATGCGCGATTCGATCCGACCATTTATATCGCCATCGGTACCGCAAATTTGCTGGCAATCGGCGGCGGCAGCTGGATGGTGGTTAATGGCACCTTAACGCTCGGTCAATTGACCAGCTTCGTGATGTACCTGGGATTGATGATTTGGCCGATGCTGGCGCTGGCATGGATGTTCAATATCGTCGAACGTGGTAGCGCGGCTTATAGTCGTATCCGCAGTCTGTTAGAAGAAGCACCAGCAGTAGTGGATGGTGAGCAAGAGCTACCTGCTGGGCGTGGTGATTTACAGGTCGATATCAACGCCTTCCACTATCCAGAAAACAAAACTACCGCACTGCATGATGTGGCGCTGAAACTGGCTCCCGGCCAGATGTTAGGGCTGTGTGGTCCAACCGGCGCGGGTAAATCGACTTTACTGGCGCTGATCCAGCGTCAATTTGATATTGATGAAGGGCAGATTCGTTATCACGGCCTGCCGCTGACCGACATTAAACTAGATGAGTGGCGTTCACGACTCTCGGTCGTTAGTCAGACGCCGTTCCTGTTCTCTGATAGCGTGGCGAATAACATCGCGTTGGGTCAACCGGGTGCGACGCAAGAGCAGATCGAACAGGCGGCGAGGTTGGCTAGCGTACACGACGACATTCTGCGGTTGCCGCAAGGCTACGATACCGAAGTGGGTGAGCGCGGGGTGATGCTCTCCGGTGGGCAGAAACAGCGTATCTCGATCGCTCGTGCGTTGTTGTTGGATGCGGAAATCTTGATCCTCGATGATGCGTTGTCGGCGGTGGATGGTCGCACCGAACACCAAATCCTGCATAACCTGCGCAGTTGGGGGCAGAACCGCACGGTGATCATCAGCGCGCATCGACTCTCGGCGTTGACCGAAGCCAGTGAAACTCTGGTGATGCAGCATGGCACTGTGGTGCAACGAGGTCAGCATGCGTTGCTGGCGGCGCAACCGGGCTGGTATCGCGATATGTATCGCTATCAGCAATTGGAAGCGGCGTTGGACGAAGCTCCGGAAATCGGCGAGGAGACGTTAGCCAATGAATAAAGTGCAAAAAATGTGGCCGACGTTAAAACGCTTGCTGTCCTATGGCTCGCCATACCGCAAACCGTTGGGACTGGCGGTGTTGATGTTGTGGGTCGCGGCGGCGGCAGAAGTCGCCGGGCCGATACTGATCAGTTATTTCATCGATAACTATGTCGCGAAAGGTCAATTACCACTGGCAATTATTGCCGGGCTGGCAACGGCTTATGTGCTGTTGGAGTTGTTGGCAGCAGCGTTGCACTATTTTCAGGCACTCCTGTTCAATCAGGCTGCGGTGGGCGTTGTGCAACGGTTGCGTACCGATGTGATGGACGCGGCGCTGCGTCAACCGCTTAGCGCGTTCGACACTCAACCTGTTGGTCAGTTGATCTCACGTGTAACCAACGATACCGAAGTGATCCGCGATCTGTATGTGATGGTGGTTTCTACGGTGCTGAAAAGTGCCGCGTTGATCGGTGCGATGCTGGTGGCGATGTTCAGCCTCGATTGGCGTATGGCTCTGGTGGCAATCTGCATCTTCCCGGCGGTCATTGTCGTGATGTGGATTTACCAATATTACAGCACGCCGATTGTGCGGCGGGTGCGGAGCTATCTGGCGGATATCAACGACGGTTTCAACGAAGTGATCAGCGGTATGGGCGTGATTCAACAATTCCGCCAACAGATCCGCTTTGGTGAACGCATGAGCGCCGCCAGCCGTTCGCATTATACCGCGCGTATGCAAACCCTGCGTTTGGATGGTTTTCTGCTGCGCCCGTTGCTCAGCCTGTTTTCAGCGATGGTGATGTGTGGCTTGCTGATGCTGTTTGGTTTCAGCGGTGAAGGCTCCATCGGCGTTGGGGTGTTGTATGCTTTTATCAGCTATCTCGGTCGTTTGAACGAGCCGCTGATCGAACTGACTTCGCAGCAATCAGTTTTGCAGCAGGCGGTTGTCGCCGGGGAGCGGATCTTCGAACTGATGGATCGCAATCAGCAAAGCTACGGTACCGATAATCAGCCGCTGGCGAGTGGGCGTATTGATATTGAAAATGTCAGTTTTGCCTACCGCGCCGATAAAAAGGTGTTGCAGAACATCTCGCTGACGGTGCCATCCCGTGGTTTCGTGGCGCTGGTCGGCCATACCGGCAGTGGTAAAAGTACGTTGGCAAACTTGCTGATGGGCTATTACCCGGTTAGCGAAGGGAAAATTCGTCTCGATAGCCGGGAGTTGTCTAACTTGTCGCATCACACCTTGCGTCAGGGCGTGGCGATGGTGCAGCAAGATCCGGTGGTATTAGCGGAGTCGGTGCTGGCGAACGTGACGCTAGGGCGCAATATCAGCGAAGAGGCTGTCTGGCAGGCGCTGGAAACGGTGCAATTGGCTGAATTGGTACGCAGTTTCCCACAAAGCATTGATACGCGTTTGGGTGAACAGGGTAACAATCTTTCCGTTGGGCAGAAACAGTTGCTGGCGTTGGCGCGAGTCTTGGTGCAAGCGCCGCAGATCCTGATCCTCGACGAAGCCACGGCCAATATCGATTCTGGCACCGAACAGGCGATCCAACGCGCGCTGCGTTTGATCCGTGAACACACCACGCTGGTGGTGATCGCTCACCGACTCTCAACCATCGTTGATGCCGACTCGATTCTGGTATTGCACCGTGGACACGCGGTTGAGCAGGGCAATCATCAACAATTGTTGGCACAACAAGGGCGTTACTATCAAATGTACCAACTGCAACTAGTGGGTGAAGAACTGGCTGCTGCCACACGTGAAGAAACCCAACCCGCGTAATTGATCTCCAGAGGCACGGCTGACGTCGTGCCTCGCACCACAAGTAAGCACTTCCTCCGCTGTAATTCCTTCCATTGCACTTTTTCGACGCGCTATGCACCGTCGTGGTGCGCAATATTTAATCAATCATTCTAGCTGTGCTTATTTTGCACCATTGTCACCACTCATTAACGGATTCCACCGCCGAAATCATTTATGGCATAGCCTTTGCTTTATAAGAATCGAAGCAGGGTGAATTTTGGCTTAATCGTGGAGAGGCAATATGAAGCTGGTAACCGTGGTGATTAAACCGTTCAAATTGGAGGACGTGCGCGAAGCCCTATCCTCTGTGGGCATTCAGGGGCTGACCGTAAGCGAAGTGAAAGGTTTTGGTCGTCAGAAAGGGCACGCGGAGTTGTATCGCGGAGCGGAATACAGCGTCAATTTTTTACCTAAAGTCAAAATCGATATCGCAATTGCCGACGACCAGCTAGACGAAGTGGTTGATGTCATTAGTAAAGCGGCCTACACCGGCAAGATCGGTGATGGCAAAATTTTCGTTGCCGAATTGCAACGAGTTATTCGTATTCGCACCGGCGAAACCGACGAAGCAGCACTGTAATCACAGGCTCGGTTAAGTAAATGGGGATGGATTGATAATGAAAAGACTTTTATCCATGTTGGGCCTGAGCACGGTAACCTTGGTTCCTTCTCTGGCGCTGGCCGCTCCGGCGGTGGCTGATAAAGCTGACAACGCATTCATGATGATTTGCACCGCATTGGTGCTGTTTATGACTCTACCGGGTATTGCTTTGTTCTATGGTGGCCTGCTGCGCGCCAAAAACGTGCTTTCTATGCTGACGCAGGTGACGGTCACCTTCGCGCTGGTTTGTGTGCTGTGGGTGTTGTACGGCTACAGTCTGGCCTTTAGTGAAGGCAATGCCTTCTTCGGTGGTTTCCAAACCGCAATGCTGAAAGGCATTGGGATTGATAGCGTCACCGGGACTTTTAGCCAAATGATCCACGTCGCGTTCCAGTGTTCGTTTGCCACCATCACCGTTGCATTGGTCGTCGGTAGTTTTGCCGAACGTATCCGTTTCTCTGCGGTGGTGATTTTTGCGGCCATCTGGTTCACCATTTCTTACTTGCCGATTGCCCATATGGTGTGGGGCGGTGGTTTACTGGCGAAGGATGGCGCGTTGGATTTCGCCGGCGGTACCGTGGTGCATATCAACGCCGCCAGCGCGGGTTTGGTGGGGGCGTATTTGTTGGGCAAACGTGCCGGTTTCGGGAAAGAAGCGTTTAAACCTCACAACTTGCCGATGGTATTTACCGGCGCCTCTATCCTGTATATCGGTTGGTTCGGCTTTAACGCCGGTTCTGCCAGCGCCGCTAACGGAATTGCCGCCTTGGCATTCTTGAATACCGTAATTGCGACCGCTGGTGCGATTCTTTCTTGGACCTTTGCTGAATGGATTGTCCGTGGCAAACCTTCACTACTAGGTGCCTGCTCCGGTTGTATCGCTGGTTTGGTTGCCGTTACGCCTGCCGCAGGTACGGTAGGTGTTGGCGGGGCGCTGATCATCGGCTTGGTAGGCGGTATCGCCGGGTTATGGGGCGTGGTGACGCTGAAGAAATGGTTGAAAGTAGACGATACTTGCGACGTATTTGGTGTGCACGGTGTGTGCGGCATCGTGGGTTGCTTACTGACTGGCGTATTTACGGCTTCTTCTCTGGGCGGCACGGGTTATGCGGAAGGCGTCACTATGGGGCATCAGGTGTGGGTGCAGTTGATGAGCGTGGTAATTACTTTAGTTTGGTCCAGTGTGGCAGCGTTCATCGCCTTTAAAGTGGCGGGGGCGATCGTCGGGCTGCGTGTGCCAGAAGAGCAAGAGCGTGAAGGGCTGGATGTGAATAGTCACGGCGAGAATGCTTACAACCAATAATATACTCTTCATACTTGAAGTAGAGAGGGCGATGGTGACATCGCCCTTTTGGTTTTTACACTTCTCGCTGGCGAATTACGCCTTCTTGCACCGTGCTGGCGACCAGTACGCCGTCACGGGTATAGAACTGACCGCGAACAAAACCACGAGCGCCGGAGGCTGAGGTGCTTTCCACCACGTACAGCAACCAGTCGTCCATGCGGAATGGGCGATGGAACCACATCGAGTGATCAATGGTAGCGACCTGCATTCCCGGCTCCAAGAAGCCTACGCCGTGCGGCTGCAACGCCGTAGGTAAGAAGTTGAAGTCTGAAGCGTAACCCAGCAGATATTGATGAATATGTGGGTCGTTCGGCATAGTACCGTTAGCGCGGAACCAGACGTAGCGACTTGGCTCTTCTACTTCACCTTTCAACGGGTTGTGGAATTTAATCGGGCGCATTTCGATCGGTTTTTGGCCGATAAACTTCTCACGGACTTTCTCTGGCAGCATATGCGCCACTTTCTGCGCAATCTCGGATTCAGACGGTAAACCTTCTGGCGGTGGCACATCCGGCATGGTGTTTTGGTGCTCGAAACCCGGCTCTGGATTCTGGAACGACGCAGTCATATAGAAGATTGGTTTGCCATTTTGGATGGCACTGACACGGCGAGCGCTGAAACTGTTACCATCGCGCAGGTTTTCTACGTCATAAATAATCGGTTTGCTGCTATCGCCAGGACGCAGGAAATAGCTGTGGAAAGAGTGCACGCTACGTTCGATAGGCGCGGTCTGTTTGGCAGCGTACAGCGCCTGCCCGACCACTTGCCCACCGAAGACCTGCCGTAGCCCCAAATCTTCACTCTGACCGCGGAACAACCCCTCTTCAATTTTTTCCAGATCGAGCAGATCGATAAGGTTTTGCAGTGCCTGGCTCATAAAGTTAACCCTTCATTTATCTTATTTTGAATCTCACCACGAGATATTAATACATTCTATTCGGGGACGGACGATTTAGCTTTTGAGTTAGAACGCAAAGTGGTTAAGGATGAGTCTTATGGGCTGGCTTGGTGTTTTATGCTAGGTTTAATGGGAAGGGTGGTGAAAGCCACCAACATGTTGATCATAATAAGGAGACCGATCCCATGAAACTCTGGAAAATCGTAGGGGGAGCAGCCACATTGGCGATTGTTTTGGCTGGCTGTACCCAAAAGAGTGCTGATGTCCCTGCCTCGGCGGCAACGGCTGCTCCAGTGGCGGCAACGGCTCAGATGCCGATCCAAGGCCCAACGGTGACCGGTTCGGTGAATATACGTCAACGCATCGCGCTGCCACCCGATGCGGTACTGACGGTAACGCTTTCTGATGCTTCATTGGCAGATGCGCCGTCGAAAGTGCTGGCACAAAGCGCTGTACGCACTGAAGGTCAACAAGCTCCGTTCAGTTTCACTCTGCCCTATAATCCGGCAGAGATTCAGCCTAATGCGCGTATTATCCTGAGCGCGGCGATTACGGTGAATGGCCAGCTTATCTTTATCACTGACACCATTCAGGAAGTGATCAACCGTAACGGCACACATGCCGATCTGTTGCTGGTTCCGGTACAAAACGTTCCAATTCAAACTGCACCTCAATGATATTCCACAGCCTTTGTGCCTAGAGTTCAAAGGCTGTTTATTCTCTACCAGCGCCAACCGTAAACGGCTAAATCAATCGTGCTTTGCGCACCAAATATGATCCCTTCTGCCAGCAGTGCCTGTCTTTGTCGTTGAAAATCTTCACCTTGTAGCGATATCTGACCGTGGCGGTTAACTACGCGCTGCCAAGGAAGCGTACTGCCTTCCGGTAATTTCTTTAAGATGCCGCCAACCTGACGTGCCGCCCGCGGTGAGCCTGCCAGGCGAGCCACTTCGCCGTAGGTAGTCACTTTGCCATAGGGGATAGCGGCTATTACATGAAATACACGTTGGCGAAAATTGGCATCTTCAGGTTGCATAGCGGTTTTCCGGGCGAAGTTATGTCAGAGGGAAGAGTGTGCCACAGGCCGGGTGGGTAAGAAAACAGCGGTTAACCCCGGCTGGCTTGCTATTTGAACCCCCATCGCTGATAATGCCCACCGCTTCGCAGTACAGAAGCACATCAATGGGGGCCCTGTTGGTTCTCCCGCAACACTAACTTGTGAACTCGGTCAGATCCGGAAGGAAGCAGCCGCAGCGAGTGACGTGTGTGCCGGGATGTAGCTGGCAGGGTCCCCACCCAATTCTACCTTCCCAAAAAATCACCTTAGACCAATATTCCCCGCGAGCCGTAGACCCGAGTTTGTGCCAAATATTGCCAACCCGGTTGCAGTCGCTCAAGCGCTTTACGCAATTGCGTAGGTTCAAGCGTAAACGGCATTCTTAAATACCTTTCGAAAGCCCCTTCGGTGCCAAAACGTGGTCCTGCGCCTATGCGTATCCCAATCGATTCAGAGTGAGCGGCAAATATTGTCGCCAGCGGTTTGGGTAGCTCAATCCACATTGATAGCCCACCTTGTGGTTCACTCGTTATCCGCCAATCTGGGAATAATTCGTTTACTACATCGGTGCAGAATCGTCGATTTTGGCGCAACATTTCTCGACGTTCAGGTAAGAAATTCTCGGCCGCGTTAAACAGTGACATCGTTGCCAGTTGCTCAAGAATAGGCGAGCCTAAATCAAGAGAATGACGTACTTGGATCAGAGAGGCGATGGTTCTTGCTGATGCGCGGATCCAGCCGATGCGTAAGCCACCCCAAAAATTTTTCCCCGCAGAGCCCAAAGTAATAACCGTATCCGTTGCGTCAAACGCGGCGAGAGGCGGTGGAGGCGGCGCATCGAACCATAAATCAACCATAGTTTCATCCACCACCATCGTTGTACGAGACCGTGCGGCAATCTCTGCTACCGTCGCCCGCGTGGCGGCATCCATACATCGCCCGGTGGGATTGTGAAAATCTGGAATTAAATAGGCCAGTCGAGGAGAGGTTTGGGCGATGGTGGCAGCCAATCCATCCGTGTCCCATCCTTGCTGCGGCAGGCTCACAGAAACCGGGCGGCAGGATGCGCCTTTAATCGCATCCAGCGCCATCGGATAGGTCGGATGGTCGATAATGACTCGGTCACCGGGGCCCGTCAACAGCCGCAAAATCAGGCCAAAGCCACTTACCGCACCATTGACCACCATTATTTGGTCTACGGTAGTTGGCAAGCCTCGAGCGGCATAGCCGCGAGCAATAACCTCGCGCAGTTCGGGTAGGCCCTGTTGATTGTAACCACTAGAGCCAAGATGTTCGGGTAATGCCAATAATGCGTTTGAATAAGCTTGATGAATTTCCGGGCCTGCAGGTAGTGCGGCGATAGAAAGATCCAGTATCGATGCTGCGCCTGGTAAAGGTGAAACGGAAATCCCCCCTTCAGGGAGGATAGTTTTAGAGCCTGAACCTTGACGACTGAGTAAATATCCCTCATCACGCAATTGCGAAAGCGCTGCCACCACAGTGGTTCTGCTGACGCCAAGTGCTGTGGCCAGTTCACGTTCACCGGGCAGGCGGCTGTCTAGCGGTAGCCTGCCATCAAGGATCAGCAAACGTAATCCATCAGCCAGTTGACGATAAACCGGCGTGCGGGGCGTTGGTTGATGCCAATTTCCCAGGAGTTTGATCAGGGAGGTTGGGCCGGTTCTGCGTGGGTTCATATCAGTCCACTTAGTTATAACTGGACCTTAACTTTCAGTCCGCTTTACTCGAAAGTATAGCCATGAAGATGGAGTGAGGTGAAGAAAATGATGGTGCGTCGATTACTACAGCTTTATATCGGGTTGTTGCTGTACGGTGTTTCTACGGCAATGTTTGTGCGCGCAGACTTGGGCGCCGATCCGTGGAATGTCTTTCACCTTGGCGTAGCGAAGATCTTCTCCCTCAATATTGGCATGGTGATGATCCTAGTTGGTGCGCTGGTGTTGCTGCTGTGGATACCTTTGCGCCAGAGGCCAGGTCTGGGCACTGTCAGCAATGTTATCGTGCTGGGGATGGCGGCGGATGCTGCACTGGCGATAATGCCACCGCTGGAATCGCTGACTGCCCGTAGCGCTTTGCTGCTCGCTGCCGTGGTCGTGAATGCGATGGCCACTGGTATGTACATCGGTGCCGGATTTGGCTCTGGCCCGAGAGATGGTTTGATGACCGGGATTAATGCCCGCACGGGGTGGTCGGTAAGGAGCGTGCGAACGGCGATTGAACTGACGGTGCTTTTTGCTGGCTGGATGATGGGTGGTACGTTGGGTGTTGGCACTGTGCTTTACGCACTGGCTATCGGCCCGCTTATTCAACTGTGTCTGCCGTGGTTTCGCATCAGCGATCATAGTAAAAAGCCCCTAACTGAACCCGATGTCGTGCCATAAATCGTGCACGTAAATCGTGCCCTAAGTCGTGTAGTCATGTTGGAGCTGTGCTCGAAAAAACAATCATGGCTTTCTTATTCCGCGCTATGTTTATCTCTTTGAAGGTCAATCTTTTAATTTGATGAGGTGCATGATGCACAGTCCGGTTATCACTAAAGCGGCGGCAAACTGGAGTAGTCACCAGCTTGCCCAGATCCTCTCTCACTGTTTTGAGGGTTACCTAGTGCCGTTCACCATCGATGGTGAAACCTTCGCTACGCGATTTAGTGCGGAGGATATTAGCCTCAATGAAAGCCTAGTCTGGACGCAAGACGGTGAACCGAAGGCACTTGCGGTGATTACCCGTCGCGGACAAACCAGCCGTTTGGGCGCTTTTGCTATCCGGCCAGAACTGCGTGGGCAGGGCTACGGTAAACAGTTTATGCAGCAACTTATCGACGCGGCACGCGAGCGCGGTGACCGACAAATATGGTTGGAAGTGATTGTTGGCAACGATAGCGGTATCGCGCTTTATGAACGCATGGGCTTTGTGCGCCAGCAAACGTTGCTTGGGTTCCATGCTACGGGGATGCGAACGTTCCATTCTGCCGGTGAACTGGTAGAAATTGACCCGCTGCTGATGGCGAAGAAAATGATGATGGATAGCAGTTTGCGAATGCCGTGGCTGAGTGCTCCTGAAACGCTTTATAAATTGCCCGGCAAAGCTTATAGACTTGATGATGTGGCTTACGCGATGGTGATCCCACACGCAACGGAGTCTAAATTACGTATGTTGTATATTGAACCCGAAGCGCGTGGTCAAGGCAAGGCGAAAAAGATTTTAACATTGCTGCACGAGCATTTTGTTGGGCTAGTGGCCACATGCGCAGTCCCTGAACAAGCTGCGTCGCTGTATCTGAACTGCGGCTACCAGCAAGATCCCACCATGCAATATGAAATGTTGCTTAAACTCTGAACGAACGTTGTTGTTCAGGGAGTTTTGCACGCTGTACTTTGAGGCATTTTATTCTTGCTCTTAAAATGCACAGTTAATAAAGAATACTTGAAGTGCAGTGCTTTTATTTCTTTCGCTATTAATTAATGTAAGAAAATTTTTTTTGAACCAAAGAAAAACCACACCATGAAAATATGGCGGGGTGTGGGTGTCATTTTTATAAGATAAATGCCTACATCAATGGCCATTGAGGCCGATAGAGCATCGGCTCAATGCAAGTTGGTGCTTTGATTATCTTACATATTTCCAGACGGCAACCGGAATTTTGTCGTATAGCTTATTCATGGTGAGTTCGGCCAAACGGTGGTCGGCAGCGGAGTAAAATAACTCCAACTCATCATCTGAAAGCTCATACTTGTTTTTTTCAATAACGCGTTCGAGAGTTTCGAGAGTCGTGCATTTACGCAAACGCATCAGATAGTCAATTTTTGTCATGATAACCTTTAATTTTATAAACTTTAGAATGATGCAGGGATAATTATCCCTTAAGTTTTCATTGTCGTATAGATGTCCTCACCTGAGAACATTCTGAATAATCGAGTCTTAGTTTTTTGCCAACGTCGTAAATCAGTATCGTTAATACCGTAACTGCTAAACAAGGTATAGGTATCGTCGAGATATTCTTCAACTAATTCTGACAAATCACTTTCGTCAGAATATTTAATTTTATAACTCATCACAAACGAAGCAATATGTTCAATCAACTCATTAAGCTGAAGATTTACGGCAGAGGTGGGATCGTTCACCCAACCATGGTGGCTGTCACCCAAGGTTGCTATGCCTTCATCATACAAATTTTCACACAAGAATTTGAGTTGTGCAATATCGTGCCGCTTCGGTGAATACTCATCCATATCATCCCCTCCGTCAATCTTAATTCGGTGTTGATAACACAATGTGAGTAGACTAATGACATCATACACGGAGGTGGTTTAGCAATGGCTAAATAAGCTTTCCGTATAATGAATATAAGCTATTTTCCCGTATCTGGCCTGCCATTATTACGTAAACTTACAATTCATCTGCTGTTGATGGCCGAGTGTTATCGACTATATCAAATACCAAGCCTTCTTGGCATACCGTGAAAGGTACCTTGTCAGTGATAAACTCATCGGCATTGATATTCAAACAGGCATTGAAAATCGACCACTGATAGCGATAACTCATTGAATACTTAGCATTACCTAAATCAGCAATCTCAAGTATTTCTAATGAACCCTCAGTGTAACGCGCACTCTCTGAATAAAAACTTAAACCGCTAGTGAGCGTGGGAACTAACTCAGCCATTTGCTCACTAATCACTTTCTTTAATTGCATAATAGAAAGTGAACTTGATTTTTGATGGCTAGCGAGAGTGACAAGCATAACAACCCCGACTCGAGCCCGATCATTACGGGTTATCATACCCTTTTTTAACACGCCGTCGGTACATTTTTCGTTTACTAAATGTTTTTAGCGTAAATGAACTCAAGCCATAAATTTATACCCTCATTTTTCCTCAGTATATCATCCCGTCAGTACAACAGTTGTTCAACGATACAAAATGATCTTATCAACATGTGTGCTTGTTACGCTCGGTTGCATTAACTGGCTTGAGCTTAAACTCGAAGTGTGATGTTATATTATTACATTAATCTTATTGGTTGTTGTCATGAACAGCTCTTTTGATCGGACGGAGGCACTATGTCACCGCTGAACTCATTGTTTACTGCCTCTGCAATGCTCCGTTGTGGTATGGCTGCTCTCTTGTTGAGCTTGCTCTGGCTGGCCATTCTCTGGGCGATCGCATTGCCATGATGACTTTACAGCAAGCCGCCATTGGTTATGGTAATACTCCATTGTGCCCATCGTTAAATGGCCAGATTGCTCTAGGTTCACTGACTGCAGTGATTGGCATGAATGGTGCTGGTAAATCGACGTTGCTAAAAACACTGGCAGGATTGCAGCCGCTGCTAGCGGGAAATCTGATTTTTAGCTCAGGAAAACGTCCTCGTTTGGCCTATCTACCCCAGCAGGCAGAGTTGGATCGTCAATTTCCCATTGTAGTAAGCGATTTAACGGCTATGGGGAGTTGGCAACGAAGCGGCATGTTTGGTGGCCTGAATCGCAACTTGGTACGGCAGGTGGCAGCCGCGCTGGATACGGTGGGAATGCAGCATAAAGCGAACACATTAATTGGTGAGCTATCGGGAGGGCAACTACAGCGCGTTTTGTTTGCCCGTTTGTTGGTGCAACAAGCCCCGCTGATTTTGCTCGACGAACCCTTTACTGGCATCGACAGCGCAACCACCCAGCTTCTGCTACAGGTGATCGCACAGCTACACCAACAAGGACGAACGGTGGTAGCAGTTCTGCATGATATGTCGTTGGTGGCGAGTCATTTCCCTCAGGCATTATTGTTGACGCCAGATTCTTGTTATTGGGGAGAGGCGCAACAAGTTTTACGACATCTTCCTGTGATTAATACCGTTAACCCTCTAGCGGTGGCGTAATGACGTTGATACATCTTTTTCTGGATCCTTTTGTTTCGTTTGGATTTATGCGCCGCGCATTGGTGGCTTGCCTCGCGCTATCGCTGAGCGCAGCTCCGTTAGGCGTGTTTTTGTTATTACGCCGTATGAGTTTGGTCGGTGATGCCTTGTCCCATGCGGTGTTACCTGGAGCGGCGATCGGTTATTTGATTTCCGGTATGTCGTTGGTCGCGATGGGCTTGGGGGGATTTATCGCTGGCTTGGCGGTGGCGATGCTTTCCGGCTTGGTCAGCCGACATACGCTACTGAAAGAGGATGCCAGTTTTGCCGGTTTTTATCTTGGCTCATTGGCATTGGGCGTGACGCTGGTTTCGCTACGGGGTTCTAGCGTTGATCTGCTGCACGTTCTGTTCGGCTCGATTTTGGCGGTGGATAGTCCTGCGATATTGATGGTTGGAACCATTGCCAGTTTCTCGCTCTTAGCGTTGGCTGTGTTGTATCGCGCATTAGTGATTGAATCTTTCGATACCACTTTTCTACGGGTTAGCGCCCCGCGCTGGTTGGCGTTAGTCCATGGGCTGTTTTTAGCCTTGGTCGTAATCAATCTGGTGGCCGGTTTTCAGATCCTCGGCACCTTGATGTCGGTGGGATTAATGATGTTACCTGCCGCCAGTGCCCGCTTTTGGGCGCGTAATTTGCCGCAGATGCTAGCCGTGGCGATGGGGATAGGCATTCTCTCTAGCCTGATTGGTTTGGAATGGTCGTATTATGCGTCGTTACCAGCAGGGCCTGCGATTGTACTTAGCGCCAGTGTTGTGTTTTTCATTTCGATTTTGTTTGGAACGCGTGGTGGTATTTACAGCTCTGCGCGATGTTGAGAAGTCAGTAAGGAGAAAATGAGTCATGAAATTTGTACCTCTATCGCTAGCAGTAGCTGCTCTGCTGTCTAGTCCATTGGCAATGGCAAAAACCGTCGATGCCGTCGCCAGTTTTTCTATTCTTGGCGACATCGTTAAACAAGTGGGCGGGGAACACGTTAACGTCAACACCTTGGTCGGAGCCGATGGCGATCCGCACAGCTTCGAACCCTCACCACTGGACAGCAAGATGCTCTCGCAAGCTGACGTGGTGTTTGTCAGTGGATTAGGGCTGGAAGGATGGATCGATCGTTTGGTGACGGCGTCAGGCTATCGTGGGCCGTTGATCGTTGCTTCTAACGGTATTAATACGCGTCAGATGGAGGAAGAGGGTAAAAAAATCACTGATCCTCATGCTTGGAACAGTATGCAAAATGGCATTCAGTATGCGACCAACGTGATGAATGCCTTGATTGCCGCGGATCCCGAAGATGCTAATTACTTCCGCCAGCGTGGTTCGGATTATATTCAGCAGTTACAAAAGCTGGATAGTTGGGCCAAGGCTGAGTTTACGGCTATTCCTGTGCAAAAACGTAAAGTGCTCACCAGTCACGATGCTTTTGGCTATTTCGGCCAACAATATGCGGTGACTTTTTTGGCACCGGTTGGTTTTTCTACTGAATCGGAAGCTAGCGCTAGTGATGTGGCTAACTTGATCAAACAGATCAAGCAAGAACAGGTACATGCTTATTTCATCGAGAACCAAACCGATCCGCGTTTGGTCAAACAGATTGCCGCTGCAACCAACGCGAAAGCCGGTGGGGAACTGTATCCTGAGGCACTATCGAAAGCCGATGGCCCGGCTCCGACTTACATAGAAGCGTTTAAGCATAATGTTGAGGTTATGCTCAATAGCATGAAGTAGTTCACCACAGGGTTTCATGGCACTTCTCCACAAAAAAAAAGCCCCGTTGAGCAGCAACGGGGCTTTGTCTACTGATAGCACTATTTGGATTAACGTTTTTTCTTACGTCCCTGTACCGCTTTGAAGCGTGGGTTACTCTTGCAAATCACATAGATGCGACCATTACGACGCACTACTTTGCAATCTGGATGGCGTTTTTTCGCCGAACGCAATGAACTCAAAACCTGCATGGTGATTTCCTTTTACTTACTGCGACTGCCAATAAAGCGGCCAAAACGCTGTTGGAAGCGCGCGGTACTGCCTTCTTTCGAGAACTCTTTCTGCTTACCGGTGTAATACGGGTGTGATGCAGAAGAAACATCGATAGTGACATACGGCCAATTTGCCCCGTCTAACTCGATGGTGCGATCGGTTTTGATGGTCGACCCTACTTTGAAATAGGTGTCGGCGCTTAAATCGTGGAATACCACGGTACGATAGTCTGGATGGATGCCTGCTCTCATAATGACCTCGAATATTATGTTATAACATAACAATTATTATGTTCCACTTGAGAGCAAGGATCAACCACTAAATGTATTTCACAGGAGTTAAATGAGAGTTGTTATCATTGTCTGATTAACAGACAAAAAAAAGGCCACATTGCTGTGGCCTTGATATTTAACGGGTTAGAGCTTAGTGATGGTGCTCAACCGGATGGCTGTGTTCGACGTCTTCAGACTTCTTGGCGAAGCGGCGGCGAACCACCACAAAGAACACCGGTACGAAGAAAATGGCCAGCACGGTGGCGGTAATCATCCCGCCCATAACGCCAGTACCTACTGCGTTCTGTGCACCAGAGCCTGCACCGCTACTGATAACCAGCGGCATAACCCCGAGGATGAACGCCAGTGAGGTCATCAAGATTGGGCGCAGACGCATACGTACTGCTTCCAACGTGGCTTCGATCAGGCCTTTGCCTTCTTTTTCCATCAGATCTTTGGCGAATTCTACGATTAATATCGCATTCTTCGCCGATAGCCCAATGGTTGTCAGCAAGCCTACCTGGAAGTACACGTCGTTGTTCATACCGCGTAGGGTGGCAGCCAACAACGCACCGATAACACCCAACGGCAGAACCAACATAACCGAGAACGGAATCGACCAGCTTTCATACAGTGCAGCCAAACACAGGAATACTACCAGAATCGAAATGGCATACAGTGACGGCGCCTGGTTACCAGACAAGCGTTCCTGATAAGACATCCCGGTCCAGTCGTAACCGATACCTGTAGGCAGTTTAGAAGCCAGTTCTTCCATCAGGTTCATCGCCTCACCGGTACTCTTACCCGGAGCGGATTGACCCAGAATTTCCATTGATGGTAAGCCGTTATAACGTTCTAGACGCGGTGAACCATATTCCCACTTCGCTGAAGAGAAGGCGGAGAACGGTACCATTTGCCCACTATCACCACGGACGTACCACTTGTCGATATCACCTGGCAACATACGGAACGGTGCATCGGACTGTACGTAGACTTTTTTCACACGACCACGGTCGATGAAGTCGTTAACGTAAGTCCCACCCAGCGCAGTTTTCAACGTGTCATTGATGGTGGAGAGACTAACACCTAATGCGCGAGCTTTCTCCTGATCGACGATCAGTTTGAATTGCGGTGTATCTTCCAAACCGTTAGGACGCACACCGACCAGTGTATCTGGATGTTTTGCTACCATACCCAACAACTGGTTACGCGCTTCGGTCAGTTTTTCGTGGCCCAAACCGCCTTGGTCGATCAATTCAAAGTCGAAACCGGTCGCGGTACCCAATTCGATAATCGCTGGCAGGTTGAACGGGAATACCAGACCTTCTTTGATCTTGGAGAACTCAGCCATTGCACGACCGGCAATCGCTTCAACCTTGTTTTCCTCGCCTGGGCGTTGACTCCAGTCTTTCAGGCTGACGAATGATAGACCGTTGTTCTGGCCGTTACCGTTAAAGCCGAAGCCCGCAACGGTAAATACCGACACCACGTTCTTCTCTTCTTTGGTGAGGTAGTAGTCAGTAATGCCTTCCAGCACTTTAGCGGTCCTTGCCTCGGTAGCACCGGCAGGCAATTGCACCATGGTCAACAGGATGCCCTGATCTTCATCTGGTAGGAATGAAGAAGGCAGGCGCAGGAACAGCACGCCCATGCCAACGACGATCAGCAGATAAATAACCAGATAACGGCCAGTACTGCGCAGGATGTTAGCAACACTGTTGGTGTAGTGGTCGGTGCTCTTTTCGAACATCCGGTTAAACCAGCCGAAGAAGCCAGTTTTCGCCCCGTGGTCACCTTTCGGAACAGGTTTCAGAATGGTGGCACAAAGTGCTGGAGTCAGGATCAAGGCGACCAGTACCGACAGCGCCATCGCAGAAACGATAGTGATCGAGAACTGACGGTAAATCGCACCGGTCGAGCCACCGAAGAATGCCATCGGGATAAATACGGCCGACAACACCATGGCGATACCGACCAACGCGCCTTGGATTTGATCCATTGATTTTCGGGTGGCTTCTTTCGGCGGCAAGCCCTCTTCGGACATCACACGCTCGACGTTTTCCACCACCACGATGGCATCATCCACCAACAGGCCTATCGCGAGCACCATCCCGAACATCGTAAGGGTGTTTATCGAGAAGCCAAACGCCGCCAGTATGGCGAACGTCCCTAGCAGTACCACCGGCACCGCGATCGTTGGGATCAGCGTTGCACGGAGGTTTTGCAGGAACAGGTACATTACCAAGAATACCAACACGATTGCTTCGAGCAGCGTTTTCACCACTTCGTGGATCGAAATCTTCACGAATGGAGTGGTGTCGTACGGGTAAACTATTTTCATTCCTTGTGGGAAGAAAGGTTCCAGTTTTGCCAATTCGGCTTTAACACCTTCAGCCGTGTTTAAAGCGTTGGCACCGGTTGCCAGTTTGATACCCAGACCTGAAGCCGGTTTATTGTTAAACCGAGCTGTCTGGGCATAGCTTTCTGCCCCACGCTCAATGCGCGCAACGTCTTTCAGGCGAACCTGTGAACCATCGCTATTCACTTTCAACAGAATTTTGCCGAACTCTTCCGGGGATGTCAGACGTGTCTGCGCAATGATAGAAGCGTTAAGCTGTTGACCTGGAACGGGAGGCATTCCACCCAATTGCCCGGCAGCAACCTGACTATTTTGCTCATTGATGGCCGCAGTGACGTCCGAGGTAGTCAGTGAGTAATTATTCAGTTTGTTAGGATCCAGCCAAACACGCATTGCATACTGGGAACCGAATAAGGTGATCTCACCGACGCCAGAAGAACGGCTGATCGGATCTTTGATGTTGGAAGCCACGTAGTCAGAAATATCATCCTGAGTCATGTTCGGATCGTCAGAAACGAAACCGGCCACTAACAGGAAGCTACTACTGGATTTTTCTACGCTCAAACCTTGCTGCTGTACTTCTTGCGGCAGCAACGGGGTTGCCAATGACAGTTTGTTCTGTACTTGAACCTGTGCGATGTCAGGATCGGTACCGGATTCAAACGTCAGGGTAATGGTGACACTCCCAGAGGAATCACTGGTGGAGGACATGTACATCAGGCCATCGATACCGTTCATATTCTGTTCGATAACCTGTGTCACGGTATCCTGCACCGTTTTGGCATCTGCGCCAGGGTAGTTAGCGGTAATACTTACCGCGGGTGGTGCGATGGTCGGATACTGCGCCACTGGCAGTTTCAGAATCGCAAGTACCCCCGCCAACATCACGATGATGGCGATTACCCAGGCAAAAATGGGGCGATCTATAAAGAACTTAGCCATGTATTACCGGCTCCTTTTTATGACTTCTGCGCTTCAGACTGCGGCTGTTTTTGCGCCTGAGTGTCAACTTCTTGTGCTTTTACTTCGGCTCCAGGACGAACTTTCATCAGCCCGGTAACGATCACGCGATCGCCAGCTTTCAACCCATCGGTAACCAACCATTTGTCACCAATAGCCTGATCGGCCTTCAAGGTACGCATTTCCACTTTATTCTGAGCATCAACCACTAATGCAGTGGCTTCACCCCGTGGGTTACGCGTTACGCCTTGTTGTGGCACCAGCAGAGCATTGTCACGGATACCTTCGTCCAAGCGAGCTCGAACAAACATACCTGGCAGCAGGACGTCATTCGGGTTCGGGAACACGGCACGGATGGTGATAGAACCGGTGGTTTCATCCACGGTGACATCAGAGAACTCTAAAGTCCCTTCCTGTGTGTATTCTTGGCCGTTTTCCAGCATCAGCTTCACTTTAGCTTTGCCGTTTTCCTGCTTCAAAGAACCGTTAGCCAGTTCATTTTTTAAACGCAGGAAATCGTTGCTGGATTGGGTAACGTCGACATACATGGGATCAAGCTGTTGTACGGTGGCCAGTGCAGTCGCTTGCCCACTAGTCACCAGAGCCCCTTCGGTCACAGAAGATTTACCGATACGCCCGGTAATAGGTGAAGTCACTTTGGTATAAGCCAAATTGATACGAGCAGCTTCTACCGCTGCTTTTGCGGCAACCACGGAGGCGTTAGCCTGTGACAAGGTAGAGTTCGCAGTATCGTATTCTTGTTTACTGATGTAGTTGGTACCCACCAGTGGTTTATAGCGATTTACCGTCAGGCGAGCGATTTCTGCTGCTGCCTGTGCTTTGGCCAAATCACCTTTCGCACTATCATAAGAAGCCTGATAAGTAGCTGGATCGATTTGATACAGTGAAACACCTGCTTTGATGTCACCACCTTCGACGAAATTACGCTTCAGGATGATCCCGCCCACCTGTGGACGAACTTCGGCAATCCGGTACGCAGCGGTACGCCCTGGAAGATCGGTAGTAACATTGAGAGGTTCGGCCTTCAATGTTACGACGCCCACTTCAGGGGCCGGATGTGCACCCTGTTGGGCTTCTTTCTCATTACATCCTGTTAGCACTAAGCTGCCTGAAAGCATCAGAACTGCCGCCAGAGGCGTTAACCCTCTGTTTTTGTTCATAGAAAAACCTCAAGTGTCCGATTTCAAAATGATCAATGGATCACAAGCTTTAAAACCCATTGCTGCGTAAATTATATGTGCGTGCTATGGTACATACATTCGCAAATGTATGTAAATCACACTCCCCCTAAAAAACAACGTCATGGCACGAAAAACCAAACAGCAAGCGCTAGAAACACGACGGCACATCTTAGACGCTGCCGTGCGAGTGTTCTCTGAACATGGCGTAGCTGCAACGTCACTGACAGATATTGCTACAGCGGCCGGGGTGACTCGCGGTGCAATTTACTGGCACTTTAAGAACAAGGTAGACCTGTTTAATGAAGTTTGGCAGTTATCAGAGTCAAAAGTTGGTGATTTCGAAGTAGAGTATCAAACAAAGTATCCCGATAATCCACTGCGGATTTTACGCGAGATTCTGATTTATATTCTGACAGCTACGGTTGATGACGAACGTCGCCGTGCGTTGATGGAGATTGTATTCCATAAGTGTGAATTTGTCGGCGAAATGCTTCCGTTACATGACGCGCGCAAAATCCTTTATCTTGCCAGCTACGAACGCATTGAATCGGTGTTATGCGACGCCATTCATCTCGGTCAATTACCCGCAGATCTGCACACTCGGCGTGCCGCAATTATTCTTCGTGCTTATGTGACCGGCTTGATGGAAAACTGGTTGCTCATGCCCAATAGTTTCGATTTGAAAGCGGAGGCTGCAGGATTGGTGGATGCCTATCTTGAAATGGTACAGCTTTGCCCGACCTTACGCTTAACGTCAGAACGCCCCTATAAATAGAAGGAAGGAATTATGTCGTCATCAATCGTTATGGTCGCTAATGGCGCGGCCTATGGTCAAGAATCGTTATTCAATGCATTACGCCTAGCGATTGCGCTGAAAGAACAAGATAGTGCACTCAATTTAAAGTTATTCCTGATGTCTGACGCGGTAGTGGCGGGGATTGCCGGGCAGCAACCACAAGAAGGCTACCATTTACAACAGATGCTGGAAATTCTGACGGCGCAACAGGTGCCGGTGAAATTGTGTAAAACTTGTGCCGATGCTCGTGGTGTTAGCCGCTTGCCATTGGCTGATGGCGTAGAGATTGGTACGCTGGTTGAGTTGGCGCAATGGACGTTAGAAGCGGATAAAGTACTGACTTTCTGATCGAGTTTGTTCATTATCAGCAACGTTTTTCTTATTTATAGCCTGACTGCGAACGTGCTAATCTTTGAACTCCACTGTTGAGCCGAAGTTGAGCTATGATTCGCAGGTCACCGAAGTTCTTTTCTCAAGCCTTTTCAATCCGTTCCAGTGTGAATTTTTTCCGCACTTTTCTACTGCTATTGTTTATTGGCTGCTGGTTATCCACGGCTCATGCGGCGCTGAATGGTGATCTTCCAGCGCGTAGCGATATCCAAAGCCAACTTGATCTGCTGAACAAACAAAAAAATCAGACGCCGATAGAAAAGCTCTCACAGCAAGATTTGACTCGCACGGTTGAGCTGTTGGATGCGATCGAACGCACTAAGCAAGAATCCGCGCAGTTGAGGCAACAGGTACAGCAGGCACCGGGCAAATTACGACAAGTGACACAGGAATTAGAGGCGTTACAGGATCCGGCCAATGAAACGACGTTGCGCGCCAGCCTGCAATTACTTTCGCTGCGCCAATTAGAAAATCGTCTGTATCAAACTCTAGATGATCTACAAAACGCGCAGGAAAGTCTTTCAGCCGACAACAGCCAGTTAATTTCTCTGCAAACCCAGCCTGAAAGGGTGCAGAGCAGCATGTATACCACTTCACAACGGCTGCAAGAGATCCGCAATCAACTTAACAATCAATCACCAGGGCAAGAATCGCTGCGTAGCAGCCAGCAGGTGATGCTAAACACCGAGCAAGCGTTGTTGAATGCGCAGATCGATTTGCAACGTAAAGGGTTGGAAGCCAACACCACTTTGCAGGATTTATTGCAGAAACAGCGTGATTATACCAGTGGGCGTATTGATCAACTGGATCATACGGTGCAAGCGTTGCAAGAAGTGGTCAACAGTAAACGGCTAACGCTGTCGGAAAATACCGCCAAAGAGGCGCAAAACCCGGAAGATCGTAGCGATATTCAGAACAACCCATTGGTGAGTAAGGAACTGAATATCAACCGAAAAATTAGCCAGCGGCTGATTGCGGCCACGCAAGACAGCAACACGCTATTCCAACAGAACATTCAGGTGAAAAACTGGCTTGATCGCGGCCTGCAATCGGAGCGTAACCTGAAAGAACAGATCCAAGTGCTAAAAGGGACGTTGGTATTGTCACGTATTCTGTATCAACAACAACAAAATCTGCCACAAGGCACGTTAGTTGCGGATGTGGGAACGAAAATTGCTGACTTGCGTTTGGAGCAGTTTGAGATCAATCAGCAGCGCGACGATCTGTTTAAAGGTGATGAGTATGTCGACACACTGTTGGCTGATGGCAAAGAAAAGGCGAATGATGACGTGGTTGATGCGTTGGGTGAAATCGTCGATATGCGACGTGAATTGCTCGATCAACTGAACAAGCAGCTCAGTAATCAGTTGTCGTTAGCCATTAATTTGCAAATCAATCAGCAACAACTGACCAGCGTTTACAGTTCGGTGCAGGATACCTTGACCCAGCAAATTTTCTGGGTCAACAGTAATAAACCTATCGATCTGAATTGGTTCGCAACCTTGCCGGGGGCGATCAAAGATCAGATTAGCGTGTTGCACACCAAGCTTGACGTCAGCAAGTTGGCGGTGGGCGGCTGGCACGCCATCGTTGTGCTGTTGCCAATATTAATTTTGCTTGGGGTGCTGCGCTGGCGTTATCGTCAAATTGACCGCTATTTGCAACAATTGGGCAGTGATGTCGGTCAATTACGCCGAGATACCCAGTTGCATACGCCAAAAGCGTTGTTGTTAACTTTGCTGAAAGTCTTGCCTGGATCGGTCTTGTTATTAGTGGTTGGGTATTGGTGCTATCGGGCAGACGTTGGCGTTAGTGATTTTCTATGGTCGCTGTCGCAGCAATTGGCTCTTTTCTGGCTAGTGTTTAATTTCAACTTCCGCCTGCTGGCTCCGGGAGGGATCGCTGAACGGCATTTTGCCGCCTCGGAATTGCAAGCTGCCCACTATCGCCGCCAAACCATGCGTTTGGGGCTAGCATTAATACCTTTGATTTTTTGGTCGGTACTCGGCGAGAAAGCGCCGTTGCGATTGGTCGAAGATGTGGTCGGTCAAGTGGTCGTGATTCTGACTTTGGCGCTATTGACGGTGCTGGTATTCCCTATTTGCCGAGATAGCTGGCGCGAGAAAGGTTCTCATGCGGTTCGTTTGGTGGTTGTCACCGTTATTGCTGCGACGCCGTTGATTCTATTGGGGTTGATGTTTGCCGGCTATTTCTATACCACGTTGCGACTGGCTGGACGTTGGATCGACAGCCTGTATTTGTTCTTCCTGTGGAATATTGTTTATCTAACAGCGTTGCGCGGTTTGAGCGTTGCCGCGCGTCGATTGGCCTATCGCCGTGCGGTCGCCCGTCGTCAGAGTTTAGTTAAAGAAGGAGCGGAGGGCAGTGAGCCGATAGAAGAACCGCCGTTAGCGCTCGACCAAATCAACCAACAATCGTTGCGTTTGACGACTATGGTGTTGTTTTTGATCTTTGCTACTGCGTTTTATGCTATTTGGTCAGACTTAGTCACGGTGATCTCTTATCTGGATAGCGTTTCCCTGTGGCATTACAGCAGTACAGTAGCGGGTAGCGCGGTACCCCAGGCGGTCACGTTGGGCAATATTTTGGTCGCGGTGCTGACGGTGATCATTGCTTATGTGTTGACGCGCAACCTACCGGGTTTACTGGAAGTGTTAGTGCTGTCTAAGTTACAACTGCGGCAAGGAACTTCCTATGCGATCACTACTGTTCTTACCTACTTGATCACTGCGGTGGGGACGGTGACGGCACTTGGCTCATTGGGCGTTTCTTGGGATAAGTTGCAATGGCTGGTGGCTGCACTTTCTGTCGGGTTGGGGTTTGGTTTGCAGGAAATCTTCGCCAACTTTGTTTCTGGTTTGATCATCCTGTTCGAACGACCGGTTCGTATTGGCGATACGATTACTATTGGTAACTTCTCAGGCTCAGTGAGTAGGATCCGCATTCGTGCGACGACGATCACCGATTTTGACCGTAAAGAAGTGATCATCCCAAATAAAGCTTTTGTGACTGAGAGGCTGATCAACTGGTCGCTGTCTGACACCATTACTCGCGTGCTAATTAAAGTCGGGGTGGCTTACGGTTCCGATCTGGACAAAGTGAAGCAAGTACTGTTGAAAGCGGCGCATGATAACCCACGTGTAATGGCCGATCCGGAACCTCAGGTGTTCTTCCTCAATTTTGGTGCCAGCACATTGGATCACGAATTACGTCTCTATGTACGTGAATTGCGCGATCGCAGCTATACCGTTGATGAGCTAAACCGTTCGATCGAACGCTTATGCCGTGAAAACGATATCAATATTGCTTTCAATCAGTTGGAAGTTTACCTGCATAATCCACAGGGAACTGAGGTGCAAGAAATCAAACGGACGATAGATCCTAAGCTCGGTGAAGGAACACCATCGATTTGAATTATCCGGCCTAATTGCTCGGAGGGTAAGGAGAAGTGACACCTTTGTTTTGCAATTTTTCCTGATAGTCGCGTTTGACAATATCCAGCGCTGCCAGAGCCGTCGCTGGATCAATCTCGTTACATTCCAGCAAGTAAATCAGATCTACTGCTAGTTGCAGTTCTGCAGAGGCATTTTCTAAGGACATAAATCCAACGGTTTGTGATTAATCAGTTAATGCGTTGGCTCAGTATAGTGAACAAGGTTGTCGGAAGGGAATAAACATTCAAATAATGTGATAACAATTCAAAAACCGTTTTCTTTTCGTTCAATACTCTTCTCAATTCGGGCGAGGGCCTGACGGCAACGCACCAGTCGTCCTTCCAGCGCGGCGAGTTCTTGCTGCAATTTTTGTTGTGCTGCCAGTGTTGTCTGACGGCCTAGCAAACTCTCTCTGTCTTGAATCATGGAGATTAAGCGGCGTTCATAATCCTGATGTTCTGCCAGCTTATGATACAAATCCGTTTCCAGCACGGCTTTAGGCTGATTTTTACGGCGTAATGCCTGTGTTGCCATTTCGCGTTGTAAGGCTGTGATTTGCGTTACTAACTTTTCTGCCAGAAAAGCCACTTGTTCAGTGCGGCTATCGGTAACAGCTCCTTGTAATTGAGCGAAGTTTTTTTGTACTTCTGCTAAGTAGTCACGCAGGCGTGTGCCGTGGTTGGAAAAAAGTACAGCGTCAAAGCGAGCCTGCGAGATTGGGGTATCGCCGTTTGGACTGATCTCGCTAGCTAGGGCGGCGATCTGCTGTTGTAAAATGTGTAATAAACGTTGAGTACTCACGGTGATCCCTGCAAAAACGAATAACCCTAAGCTTGCCCGCGAATCAGGTTCGAAACAAGTATCAAAAGGATAAATATTAAGACGGCTATATTTATATCTTAGTTATTCATATCTCTATTTTATTAACATGTTTTTATGCAGTATTTTAAATTGGAATAGAGATCCCATTATCGTTTTTTAAGATTAATATGAGTATTTGTCATTGTAATTCCTGCTATCGCTGTTTTATTCATGTTTTTCATGCAGTAATGAGTTTTTTAATCCACCAGTGTACGTATATATATTTAATTTTTATTGTGATTAATAATTCATCGTGGTGATGTTTTTATCTTAATCGAATGATAAATAAGTATTTTATCATTTTTGTTTCAATTAATTTCTAAATTTGACTGATTATTTCAATTATGTCAGTTTGGCGACGGCTATAAAGGAGTAGCGACCTTGCTTTGACGGGGTGCACATCCAAAACCGGGAAAGGAATGTCTTCCGGAAAATTAACTGAAAACAGTGGAACACAATATGAATAAAAAAATTCTAGCAATAGCCGTGCCGGTATTATTGGCTGCGGGTTCAGCAAATGCGGTTAATCTTTACGATAAAGAGGGGACTAAATTCGATTTTACCGGCTCTATTCGTATTATGTTAGAAAATGGTAATCGTAAAGATGGTACGCATGACACGGTATTAAAAGATCAAGGCTCTCGCTTTGGTTTTGCTATCTCCCATAGTTTTGCTAATGATTTCAGTGGGTTTGGTTATCTTGAATATGGCAATGACACCCAGGCCGCGGAAGATAAGTTCAAACTGGACAACCGTTTGGGTTATGCGGGAATCAAATGGAACGATGCTGGCGATATTTCTTTCGGCCGCGTACTTTCCCCATTCGATGATGTGGCTCGTTCTGACTATACCTATGAATACGGCGGCGTATTAGATTTTGGAAGTAAATATATTGGCCGTTCAACTGGCAACTCAGATGAAGGGAAAAACAACTTCATTGGCCGTGTTTCTAATACCATCCGCGTGATGTCCGCTGACTTTAATGGTTTCAGCGCTGGTGGTACTTATACCTTGCAAAATGGCACTGGTGTTAACCAAATCGATAATGCTTATACGCTAGCCACTTTCTATGACACCGGTTTCGGTTTGAACCTCTCTGCGGGTTACGGTCATGCAGAAGGTAACGGTGCGAACACGGGTACGACACAATATTACGCCGGAACTACCGATAAAATTAATGCTGCTCAGGAAGATATTTGGGGTGTAGGTATTGAATACGTTATTCCGGGGCCAGATCTGTCCTTCGCTGTCGACTTTGGTCAGTTGACGTTAAAAGATGCCAATCTGGGGTCTGTGGGCAACTATGCCAAAGTGGAGGGGACGCCAAAAGCAAATCTGTTCGGTTTTGGTACCAAATGGAATTGGGGGCACGGCAACATCTATGGTGGCTATTACTTGAAAGATGGTAATGCTGATGCGCTTAACTGGAAAGAACAGAAATACGTTGTTGGCACTGATTATCCATTTACGCGTAACTTTGTCGCTTGGGCAGAATATGCCTATGTAGAAAGTAAATCTGATATTGACGCCAAAATTGATGACAACTTGGTGGGTTTGGGTCTACGCGTTTATTTCTAAAGATTCATTAGTTCGTCCTTCATCATTGTATTTTACCTATGTGAACACTCTTTCCGGCGCTCTGCGCCGGTTTTTTATTTTGTAGAGAATGGTACAGTAACGACGCAAATCACGAAGTGAAAGGAATGGCATGACGCGTTGGTTATTGATTGTTCTGGGCTGGTTGGCCGTCGTGCTGGCAACATTGGGCGTAGTACTGCCCATATTGCCAACGACACCGTTTTTGCTACTGGCAGCTTGGTGCTTTGCCCGCTCTTCACCGCGTTTTCATCACTGGTTGTTATACCGTTCTTGGTTTGGCTCCTATCTACGTCATTGGCAACAGCATCGTGCGTTACCACCGGGAGCGAAGTGGAAAGCCGTCTTGGTGATTATAACGACGTTCGCGGTATCCCTTTGGTTAGTAAAAATCTGGTGGGTACGTGTGCTACTGTTAGTGATGCTGGCGATTTTACTGACCTTCATGTTGCGTTTACCGGTTATTGACCTGCCGCAACAAAAACGGCGTTGATTGTGCCGTGATAGTTGCTTTTATTGGTCAGTTTGCATAAATTTGAGCGTTTTCGTGCGTAGGTTCCTGCTGACTCTAATTTCCTCCCAAGCTTAAGCCTTTTGGGGAGTCAGGTACTTGCGTTTCATGGTATCAAGCAGTTTTATCAGGCAATAAATTATGACCGCTACTGCGCAGCAGCTTCAGTTTATTAAAGACAGTATCAAAACCATTCCGGATTACCCAAAACCGGGCATCCTGTTCCGCGACGTGACCAGCCTGATGGAGAATCCATTGGCCTATGCTGCCAGCATTGAATTGCTGGTCGAGCGCTACCGCGAAGCGGGTTTCACCAAAGTGGTTGGTACCGAAGCGCGTGGTTTCCTGTTTGGTGCGCCAGTGGCATTGGCGCTGGGCGTTGGCTTTGTACCAGTGCGTAAACCCGGTAAATTGCCGCGCGCGACGTTGAATGAAAGCTATGAGCTGGAATACGGCACCGACACACTGGAAATCCATAGCGATGCTATTGTTGCAGGCGACAAAGTGCTGATGGTGGACGATTTGCTGGCGACCGGCGGTACTATCGAAGCGACCACCAAGCTGATCCGCCGCTTGGGTGGTGAAGTAAAAGACGCCACCTTTATCATCAATCTGCCGGATCTTGGCGGTGAGGCGCGTCTGAACAAACTCGGCATCGAATGCTATAGTTTGGTCGATTTCGCAGGTCATTGATATATATCGTCAGTACCACATAATGACATCAGCCTCGCAGAGAATAGCGGGGCTGTGTTAGCATACCCCTCCAGATTCCTCGACTTCTCCGGTATCAATGAGCTATCAGGTTCTTGCCCGTAAGTGGCGCCCTCAAACGTTTGCAGATGTTGTCGGACAAGAACACGTCCTGACCGCGCTGGCTAACGGCCTCTCGCTGGGGCGGATCCATCACGCCTATTTGTTCTCCGGCACGCGCGGCGTAGGCAAAACCACCATTGCTCGTTTGCTGGCCAAAGGGCTGAACTGCGAAACCGGGATCACCGCGACGCCTTGTGGTAAATGCGATAATTGCCGCGAGATCGAGCAAGGGCGCTTTGTCGATCTGATCGAAATCGATGCCGCGTCCCGTACCAAAGTCGAAGACACCCGTGATCTATTAGATAATGTGCAATACGCTCCGGCGCGTGGTCGTTTTAAAGTTTACCTGATCGATGAAGTGCACATGCTCTCGCGCCACAGCTTCAATGCGCTGTTGAAAACGCTGGAAGAGCCGCCTTCACACGTTAAATTCTTGCTGGCGACCACCGATCCGCAAAAACTGCCGGTAACTATCCTGTCGCGCTGTCTGCAATTCCATCTGAAAGCGCTGGACGTTGAACAGATCCGCACGCAATTGGAAACGGTGTTGCAGGCCGAGCAAATCACCAGCGATACCCGAGCGTTACAACTATTAGCGCGTGCCGCTGATGGCAGTATGCGTGATGCGCTGAGCCTGACCGACCAAGCGATAGCGATGGGACAAGGGCAAGTCACCGCCGCCACTGTTAGCCAAATGCTAGGCACCTTGGACGACGAACAACCGCTCGCCATCCTTGAAGCGCTGGTCAGTGCCGATGGTGAAAAAGTCATGGCACAGGTCGCGCAAGCGGCGTCACGCGGCGTGGATTGGGAAAACCTGCTGGTAGAAACATTGGCATTGCTGCATCGCATCGCGATGGTGCAACTACTGCCGACGATGTTGGACAATCACTATGCCGCCGTTGAGCAACGCCTGCGTGAACTGGCGCGAACTTTACCGCCAGCTGACGTGCAGCTCTATTACCAAACCTTGTTGATTGGTCGTAAAGAACTGGCTTACGCTCCGGATCGCCGCATGGGCGTTGAAATGACCTTGCTGCGTGCTTTGGCGTTCCATCCCAAAGCGACAATCCCTGAACCGGTAGCGCCCGTTGCTCCGGCACAGGTAGCACAACCGCAAGCTCCTCAGTTTCAGGACGCTCCGCCGCCATTAGGGCAACCGGCTGCGCCGCAAAATCAGCAAGCGACAAATTTACCGGATGCGACCGCGCAGTTACTTAAAGCGCGCAGTCAATTGCTTAAGCAGGGAGCATCCACCCCAAAAAAGAGTGAGCCGGCGACCTCAGTAAGAGCGAAGCCGGCAAACTCAGCACTGGAGCGGTTGGCTTCCGTGACTGAGCGCAGCCAGCGCCAGGCGGAAAAAGTGGTCGCAGAGAAACCTGCCAAGCCAGAAGCCTATCGTTGGCGTGCGCTAACCGAACCTGAAGAAGCACCAGAACCACTGGCAACGCCAAAAGCTTTGCGTACCGCGCTTGAGCATGAAAAAACGCCGGAATTGTCAGCTAAACTGGTGGTTGAATCGATCGAACGTGATCCTTGGGCAGCAGAAATCGACCGTTTGAAGATCCCGAAGTTGGTTCAACAACTGGCACTCAATGCGGTTAAAGAGCAGTTGGAACCAGGAAAGATTTGTCTCCACCTGCGTTCTTCGCAGCGTCACCTGAATTCGCCATCGGCGCAAAAAACCTTGGCAGACGCGCTTAGCGAACTGCATGGCAGCCCGGTTGAACTCAGCGTGGTGGAAGATGATAATCCAGCGGAGCGAACGCCGCTGGAATGGCGACAAGCCATCTATGAAGAAAAACTGGCGCAGGCGCGTCAGTCCATCGTTGCGGATACCAACATTCAGACGCTGCGTCGTTTCTTCGATGCGGATTTGGATGAAGAGAGTATTCGCCCCATTTAACCGCTGCGCACAGTGCGCAGCCATTGCGACGAGAGACGACTATGTTTGGTAAAGGCGGTCTGGGCAACCTGATGAAGCAAGCCCAGCAAATGCAAGAAAAAATGCAGCAGATGCAGGAAGAAGTCGCCAAATTAGAAGTAACCGGCGAATCGGGTGCAGGTCTGGTGAAAGTAACCATCAACGGTGCGCACAACTGTCGCCGTGTGGAAATCGATCCAAGTCTGATGGAAGATGATAAAGAAATGCTGGAAGATCTGATCGCTGCTGCGTTCAATGACGCCGCGCGTCGCATCGAAGAAACCCAGAAAGAGAAAATGGCTTCTGTTTCCAACGGAATGCAGTTACCACCTGGCTTCAAGATGCCGTTCTGATGCAAACCAGCCCACTCCTTGAAACATTAATGGAGTCGTTGCGCTGCCTGCCGGGCGTTGGCCCGAAGTCAGCGCAGCGTATGGCCTTCCACCTGCTGCAGCGTGATCGCAGCGGTGGAATGCGTCTGGCGCAAGCTTTGACGCGTGCGATGTCGGAGATCGGCCATTGTGCCGATTGCCGTACCTTTACCGAACAGGACACTTGCACCATTTGCACCAATCCGCGCCGTCAGCAAAACGGCCAGATCTGCGTGGTGGAGAGTCCGGCAGATATCCATGCCATTGAGCAGACCGGGCAGTTCGCCGGACGCTACTTTGTGTTGATGGGGCATCTGTCGCCGCTGGATGGTATTGGGCCGGGTGATATTGGCCTCGATCGTCTGGAACAGCGGTTGGAGCAGGAAAAGATCAGTGAAGTGATCTTGGCGACCAACCCGACGGTTGAAGGTGAAGCCACCGCTAACTATATCGCTGAAATGTGCGGTCAGTATGGCGTGGTTGCCAGCCGAATTGCCCACGGTGTACCGGTGGGCGGCGAGTTGGAAATGGTCGATGGCACTACGCTGTCGCACTCATTAGCCGGGCGTCACGTGATTAAATTCTAAGTCAGCGGGGTTACCTACACCCCGTTTTCTTTACCATCAGATAAAAAATCCCTCGCCAGTCGCTTGAAAAGTCCCGCTCTTATCCCCACTTGATCCTCATTGTCACAACTTTTTTGAGGTAATGAGTGAGTATGAAAGGTCAAGAAACCCGCGGCTTCCAGTCTGAAGTGAAGCAATTGCTGCATTTGATGATTCATTCCCTGTATTCCAATAAAGAAATTTTCCTGCGCGAACTGATCTCCAACGCCTCGGATGCTGCCGACAAGCTGCGTTTTCGTGCGCTGTCTACGCCAGAACTGTATGAAGGTGATGGTGAACTGCGTGTGCGTCTGGCATTCGATAAAGACAAACGCACGCTGACCATTTCTGATAACGGCATCGGTATGAGCCGTGATGAAGTGATTGAAAACCTAGGTACTATTGCTAAATCGGGCACCAAAGCATTCTTGGAATCCATCGGTTCCGATCAGGCGAAAGATAGCCAACTGATCGGTCAATTTGGCGTAGGTTTCTATTCTGCTTTTATCGTGGCAGACAAAGTGACCGTGCGTACCCGTGCTGCTGGCGCACCGGCTGACGCTGGCGTGTTCTGGGAGTCTGTCGGTGAAGGCGATTACACGATTGCCGACATCAGCAAAGAAGATCGTGGTACCGAAATTACCCTGCATCTGCGCGAAGGCGAAGATGAGTATCTGGACGCTTGGCGTCTGCGCTCGGTGATTGGTAAATATTCCGATCACATCGCGCTTCCGGTTGAAATTGAAAGCAAAAGCGAGGAAGAAGACGGCGCGACGACGTGGGAAAAGATCAACAAAGCCCAAGCGCTGTGGACTCGTGGCAAAGCTGATGTTACCGACGAAGAATACAAAGAGTTTTATAAGCACATCGCCCACGACTTTACCGATCCGCTGAGCTGGAGCCACAACCGTGTGGAAGGTAAGCAGGAATACACCAGTCTGCTGTATATCCCGGCGCAGGCACCTTGGGATATGTGGAACCGCGATCACAAACACGGCCTGAAACTGTACGTGCAGCGCGTATTCATCATGGACGACGCCGAGCAGTTCATGCCGAACTACCTGCGCTTTGTGCGTGGCCTGATAGATTCCAACGATCTACCGCTCAACGTTTCGCGTGAGATCTTGCAAGACAGCCGTGTCACTCAGAACCTGCGTGGTGCGCTGACCAAACGCGTATTGCAGATGCTGGATAAACTGGCAAAAGACGATGCGGAAGGCTATCAGAAATTCTGGCAGCAATTCGGTCTGGTGCTGAAAGAAGGCCCTGCGGAAGATGGCACTAATAAAGAAGCGATTGCCAAACTGTTGCGCTTCGCTTCTACCCATGGCGACAGTTCTGCACAGACCGTTTCGCTGGAAGATTACGTCAGCCGCATGAGCGAAGGGCAGGAGAAGATCTATTACATCACCGCCGACAGCTATGCCGCGGCGAAGAGCAGCCCGCATCTGGAACTGTTCCGCAAGAAAGGCATTGAGGTGCTGTTGTTGTCCGAGCGTATCGACGAGTGGATGATGAGCTACCTGACCGAGTTCGACGGTAAGCCGTTCCAATCTGTCAGCAAAGCGGACGAAGCGCTGGACAAATTGGCAGACGAAACCGAAGAGCAGAAAGAAGCCGAGAAGCAGCTTGAGCCGTTTATCGATCGCGTGAAAACGCTGTTGGGTGAGCGAGTGAAAGATGTGCGCCTGACGCATCGTCTGACCGATACGCCAGCGATCGTCACTACCGATGCCGATGAAATGAGCACCCAGATGGCAAAACTGTTTGCGGCGGCGGGCCAACAAGCACCGGAAGTGAAGTACATTTTCGAGCTGAACCCGGAGCATGCACTGGTTAAACGCGCATCTGACGTGGGTGATAACGAACAATTCGCTGAATGGATCGATTTGTTGCTGGATCAGGCGCTGCTGGCGGAACGCGGCACGCTGGAAGATCCAAACTTGTTTATCCGCAGAATGAATAAGTTGTTGTCCGCATAATCTCAAATAAAACGCCTTTAACTGACAGGTTAGAGGCGTTTTCTCTTCTTTTCGCTACCCAATTACACATTTTTACCCCTCATTTCTTTTCGTTTTCCCGCAATCGTTTTCCTCTGGAACCTTGAGCCACCCCCCTCTGAAATGGTATGGTTGAGCGTTTTCGCAATTTTATAAAAACTACATAGCAAGGGGATTTACGCAATGCGTATCATTCTGCTGGGCGCTCCGGGCGCTGGTAAGGGGACTCAGGCTCAATTCATCATGGAGAAATACGGTATTCCGCAAATTTCCACTGGTGATATGTTGCGCGCAGCCGTGAAGGCCGGCAGTGAGTTGGGCAAGCAGGCGAAAGAAATCATGGACGCCGGTAAGCTGGTAACCGATGAGCTGGTTATTGCACTGGTCAAAGAACGCATCACTCAGGAAGATTGCCGTAACGGCTTCCTGTTAGACGGTTTCCCACGCACCATCCCACAAGCTGATGCGATGAAAGAAGCTGGTATCAAAGTTGACAACGTACTGGAATTCGCCGTACCAGACGAATTGATCGTCGATCGTATCGTGGGTCGTCGCGTACATGCGCCATCTGGTCGTGTGTATCACATCAAATTCAATCCGCCGAAGGTTGAAGGTAAAGACGATGTGACCGGTGAAGAACTGACCACACGTAAAGACGATCAAGAAGAAACCGTGCGTAAGCGCTTGGTGGAGTACCATCAACTGACTGCACCGTTGATCGCTTACTACAGCAAAGAAGCTGCAGCGGGTAATACTAAATATAGTAAGATCGACGGTACCCGTAAAGTGGCCGAAGTGAGCGCTGAACTGGCAACCATTCTCGGCTAATCGAGTTTTTAACGCAGTATCTAATGAACGCCGAGCCAGATGCTCTAATGCCGATCGTTTAAGAGTACTTGAACGATCCTACCAGTAAGAGACAATCCGGGATCAGCCCTCTGCTCCCGGATTTTTTATGTCTGAACATGATATGGATTTTGTCGTCGATGCTTTTTCTTCTGAGCTGGATGCTTTTTCACGCTCGCTTGACCCCGCTTGGATACACCAAGCGCTGACCGCCTGCCAGAAAGCCAGTATTCGCAGACGTCGCCTGCCTGCTGAACAGGCCGTATGGCTCATCCTTATGATGGGGTTGTTGCGAGACTTATCCATCAAGGACGTCTGTCACCATCTGGATATCGTTCTTCAACCCGATGACACCTACCAAAGCCTCGCACCCAGTGTGTTAACCGCTGCACGCCAACGACTGGGGGAAGCACCGCTTCGCTATCTTTTTCATGCCTGCAATGAAGCATGGCAGCCTGCTGCTCTCGGACCGGCTACTTTCCATGGACTCCGTGTGTTGAGTGTTGATGGGACGCTTTTTCGCACACCGGACTCACCGGATAACGCAGCGGCTTTTGGTTTTATTGACCCCTCCGCGGGCACATTCCCTCAAGTACGTATGGTCGCACTGATGGCAACCCACTCTCATATGTTGCTGGATGCCGCGTTCGGAGGCGTAGCCGAAGGCGAGTTAACGCTGGCTCATCGTCTGATTTCTTCTGCTCCAGACCATACTCTGACACTGTTTGACCGGTGCTATTTCAGCGCCGCTTTTTTCATCGAATGGCAACAGGCGGGACGCTGTACTCACTGGCTGACGCCCGTAAAAAGCAAGCTTCGCTATCAGGTCATCGAACGATACAGCGATTACGACATGCTAATTGAGATGCCGGTTTCTCCACAGGCACGTAAGGCGGCTCCGCATCTACCGGCTGTCTGGCGGGCAAGAATGGTGAGCTATGTCAGCGGCGGCGGTAAAGGAAAGATCACCGGATTTCTCACGTCCATGACCGATCCTGCGGCCTATCCGGTAGAAGATTTATTGCGTATTTATTGGGAGCGCTGGGAAATTGAACTGGGTTATGGCGAACTGAAACGGCGACAACTGAAAGGGGAAGTCACCCTGAGGAGCCGCTTTCCAGAGGGCGTAAAGCAAGAATTATGGGGGATACTGATCTCCTACAATCTGCTGAGAAAAGAAATGGTAGATATTGCCGGGGAAGGCGGGGTCATACCGACACGAATAAGCTTTGTCGCTGCGTTAAACATTCTGGTGTCACAGGCTCGGGTGAGTGGTAAAGGTGCCGCAGGGAATATCCCTAATCATCTGAAAGGAATGAGGGAAAATGTAAAAGCGTTTATTCTTCCGGAAAAAAGAAAGCACCGACGATATTCTCGTTCAGTGCTTTATATTCCACCTAAATATCCGTTCAGCTATAAGTCACGTGAGGCTTAAGTGAACGGCATTAGAGCCAGATGCTCGGCGTTTTTTTGCAACGAATAAAGTACTGGAGGTCTGTTTACTTCAGAACTGGCATACCCAAAATTTGGAGTGGCAGTGAGTTAATTATGATGGGGAAACGTCAGAAATAGGGGTGTGAGATGCACGATGAGGATGAGCTGAGGGGCACTTTTTATTTTCGCTGTGTTGTTTTATTAATCAGCGAGAGGGTTAACGAAATAAACGTTAACCCGGGAAAAATAACCAGCAGAGTCGTTAAGAATAATATTTGCGCTAATTGCATAGATATCCTCTATTTTAAAATATCACCCCCAATGATCATTAGGGGCGGTTGGAGATTACCAGGAATAAGAAATACCGACGTTAGTCTGCCATGGGTTATCCACAGCGTGGCCTTGGGTGTAATTAATGTTGGCGTAGGCTCCCAGTGCGCCGCTTAATTGCACTTGGGCTCCGGCACCGGTTTGTATCGCCGAACCATCAATGCTGTCGCTGAATTGTTCGCCGTTAATATTGACGCTGTTTCCATTACTGAGTTCGTTCACTACTGCTAAATGTAGATAGGGTTTGACCATCGCTCCATGACTAAAGTTGTAGCTAGTACCAAAGTCAGAACCAGCTTCTAATTGAAGGGAGTTATAATCATTGTTATTTACCTGCATACCATTACTGGTGGTGTAATCTACCCCAGTTAATGTCATCGCTGAGCCTTTGATATATGGCTCAATAAAGTAACTGCCGCCATCATAGGTATAGCCACCTTTAAGGCTCACCCCATAACCATTGTTGCTGTAACTACTATCGGAGCGATCACCATCTGATGACGTCACATTCTGTGAATTAGAGAAGTGTTCGAATTTTGCCGTGGTATCGACGAAGACACCGTTATTGTAGCGACGGGAGAGATAAACCTGTGCACCTGTGCTGTCGAGATCGCCGCTGGCACCCGTCATCGACAAATCAGATCGCCCTTGTGACATCGCCGCACCGACCAACCAATGGCCATTATTGGCATTGAATAGGCTGTCAGTCCCGACCATCACACCGTTAGTGTTTTGTTGATAGCTCGCATTGGCGTCGGTTGTAGTATGGTTCTCCCCTCCGAAGTAGGACGCCCAAACCCCACCTTGATCATCAGGATTACGGCGTGAAGCGTTCAGACGCTGGTTTAAGGTATCCGACTCGAGATTCCATACATTGACCCCCGCAGACGCTGCGCTTAATGCGGCGTTCGCCCCTGTTGAGAGCTGACTGGTTTTTTGCATCACCACGCTGGTGCTGCCATCGCTGTTATTTTGTGTGACGGCATCGTATTTCCAAGCACCGTTGTCGGAAGTCAGCCCAGTGAAGGTGGCGCTGTTATCGGTGACGTTAACAATGTCGCTACCATTCAAACCAGTGTCAGTACCGGAAGAGTGGATACCCACGGTAAAGCTGCCGCTGGCGGAACCGGCGGTGAGTTTATTGTAACTACCCGTGGTGCTGTTATAGCTGGAAATCAGTGTGCCATTGGTTCCCGTCAAGGTATCACTGGCAATACTACCACCACTCAGATCCACACTACTGTCGTTGACGTTCAGCGTATTGACGACGGAATCCCCAGTGACATTCCAGCTAGAATCACTGGCTAAACTGATCGCTGTATTCCCGTAGGTGTTAGTTTGCGCATTGCCGCTCCATTGACTGCTATTATTCAAGCTCAGGCTAGATGTTGCAGTCTCTTGTTCGGTACCTTGACTGATGATATCGCCACTCAGTACGGAAGATTGCGCATTAAGATTCATAATACCAGATTGGTTATCGAGTATTGCCGTACCGGAGAGAGTAGAGTCTGTGACATTGATATTGGCATTAGCTGCTGTTAAGGCAGTATCACCGGAAGTAAATACTGAACCTACTGCACTGACTTGTGAATCAGTTAGGTTAAAAGTACTAGGGGTGCCTAACTTACCGAATCCCCCTATGTTAAAGCTATTGGAAGCAGAGTTAAACGTTGAAGTCGTGATATCGACGGTTTGGTTGCCTATCAAAGTATCGGTATTCGATAGATCAATATTATAGTTATTACCATCGGCGGTTTGATTAAAGGATGAGTTGCTAATGGTTAATTTCCCTGACTCAAAAACAACAAATCCAGCAGTACCTGCGTTACCAGAACCTGAGATGGTGCGTCCGGATCCTGAAATATTATCCCCAGCTGCAGACCATGCATAGGTATAAGGATCAGTTGCGGCGTAGGTCATTCCACAATTCAGTGCTAAAAGTGAGGAGATAACAGCGGCGATTTTATTTAACTTCATAGAATAACCTTTATTTGTTTGAAACGATAGATGGAAGTGGCACAGTGTATTTTTTGCAAGCCTATGAGGGATGTTAGATTTTGTCATCAAAACACGAGTGCAAAATGACACTGTATTAAGATATTTTTACTGTATATTTCTGTTTGTGTTTTTATGTTTTAATTTTACTCGTAAAATTTCTCGCTGGGGATATTTTGTCATTGCCTTAACAAAAGTCATCTTGTGACGACAAATAAAAATAAGATAAAATTAGACTGTGATTAACGATATTGAGAATTTGTTTTTGTTGATAAATAAAGAGATTATGGCGGTACGTCGTCTACATGCTGCTTTTCCCTGTAATCATCTTGAACGACTGCGAGAGAATCAGGTTATTGCCGTTGAACAAAGTATGGGGGTTATATTTTTGTTAAGCGGAAAAGTGAAGTGTTGCACTGATAAACTAGGGGCGAATAACGCCTTTATTGTTGATGCACCCAATGTTATTGGCATTTCCAATGCATTCCAAGCACCGTTTGTCGGTAGCGTCAAGGCATTGACGCGTAGCCAATACCATCGTGTTGATGGAGCGCAGTTTTCCCAAACGGTACTCAGTAATAATTTGTTTTCGGATGTCAACGTGTTGTTGAGTCATCGTATGCAATTATTGGCAAGACGCGTGGCATTACTGTCTCACCATCGGGTTTATCATATTATTCGGGATTCTCTTCTTTATTTTGAAAGTCATATGAGTGAGGGGTATAAATCACGTAATACAGTGCTGCAATATTTGCTCGAAAATACCTCCTTGTCACGGAGTTCTATCCTTCGTGTACTGTCTGAGTTACGCAAAGGTGGATATATTGAGATGCACGATGGTTATTTATTGAGCTTGTCAAAAATGCCAGAAAATTTCTGAAGTTACCCAATACGTTATCTCTTTTCTGAAGGGGGGGATTAAACCGCATCGACCTGATTAAATTTGTGATCTCTTTAGCGTGTTACGCCTCCAACATTTAATGTTCTGATGGGAATCGCGTATAACTGCCGCCATTCACGACCACTGGGATAACGCCGATGATCAGGCAGACAAATCTTCTGGCAGAAGCCACCGCGCGTCAGATTGTGCAGCGCGCGATGGGTATTATTCATCACTCAGTTAACGTGATGGACAACAACGGTGTGATTATTGCTTCGGGTAATCCTGAGCGCTTGTTTCAACGCCACGAAGGGGCGGTATTGGCTCTAGCGGAAAACCGCGTGGTGGAAATTGATGTAGCCACTGCCGCTCATTTGAAAGGTGTTCGTCCGGGAATCAACCTGCCGTTCAGTTTTCGCAATCAACGTGTTGGTGTGATTGGGATCTCAGGCGATCCCGCTGAAGTTCGCGCCTATGCCGAATTGGTGAAAATGGCGGCTGAATTGATGGTGGAGCAGGCCGCGCTGTTGGAACAGCATCAGTGGGAAAAGCGTTACCGCGAAGAGCTTGCCAATCAACTGCTGCAACCACAGCACGAGTCCGGTTCGTTAGAGCCGATGGCAGCCTATTTAGGGTTGGATCTACAGCAACCGCGTATTGTTTGGATTGTGGAATTGCACGAACAGCAACCCCATCTGCTGCGTGAGCTATTGGCTGAGTTGGAAGGCACCCAGCGCGAGGCTCTGATCGCCATGACGGGCTTGAACGAGATGGTGCTGTTACGCCCAGCTTGTTTGGTGCAAGGGGAATGGAACCTGAAGCAAGAGCGAAAACAGGCGCAGCAGCTCCAGAGCCAACTTCAGCAACGTTTTAATATCCGTCTGATTATCGGTAGTTTTTTCGATGGTGAAGGTGGGGTTTATCACTCCAGTCTGACCGCACGCGCCACTCAATCAATGGCGAAGCGGCTTAAATTACGCCATAAAACGTTGTTCTATAAAGATTACCCATTACCTTCATTGTTATGCGATCTCGGCGAAGGTTGGCGTACACAAGAGCTTTCCCGACCGTGGCAGCTTTTAAGCGAAAACGATGATAAAGGCGTGTTGCGCCATACCCTACGGCAATATTTTTATCGGAACTGTGATCAAACGCAGACCGCCTCTGAGCTTCATATTCATGTTAATACCCTACGTTATCGGCTACAGCGAGTAGAGAGTATTACTGGTTTTAAAATCAATCAGTTAAACGATACTTTGCAACTGTATATCGGTATGTTGCTCAACGACTGATTTGTCACTACCCACAATTTTCCCGTCTGCCAGCGCTGATATTTTTGTGCTTTCCTCTCAGGCGCTTTTTTATCCACAAGGATATGTTTTCCACACACCAACAACAGGGAAAACAATAATGATAACTGTATCCACACTGGGCGCTCTGGTAGCACTGGTTGTTGCTATCGTCCTAATTTTACGCAAGGTTCCACCCGCTTACGGCATGATTGCCGGTGCATTGGCTGGTGGGTTAGTGGGCGGTGCCGATTTAGTGCAAACCGTCACGTTAATGATTACCGGCGCACAGGGCATTACCAATGCGGTAATGCGAATTCTGGCGGCGGGTGTATTGGCCGGGGTTCTGATTGAATCCGGTGCCGCACACAGCATCGCTGAAACCATCGTGCGTAAAGTGGGTGAAACCCGCGCACTGTTGGCGTTAGCGGTAGCCACGTTGATCCTGACCGCAGTTGGGGTATTTATCGACGTTGCCGTCATCACCGTCGCGCCAATCGCTTTATCTATCGCTCAGAAAGCCGGGATTTCGCGCACTGCGATTTTGTTGGCAATGATTGGCGGCGGTAAAGCGGGTAACGTGATGTCGCCGAACCCGAACACCATTGCCGCAGCCGATAATTTCCATGTCCCACTCACCTCCGTCATGATGGCGGGTATCGTCCCCGGCCTGTGTGGTCTGGTGGTGGCTTATCTGTTGGCTAAACGCCTGAGCAATAAAGGTAGCATGGTGACCGCCGATGAGCTGACCGTACAAGCGAGCGGCTCCCGTCCGGGCTTCGCCGCGGCGATCAGTGCGCCATTGGTGGCGATTCTGCTGCTTTCACTCCGTCCCATTGCGGGTATCGCCGTCGATCCGTTGATCGCCTTGCCGGTGGGTGGTTTGGTCGGTGCGTTACTGATGGGGCGCATTCGTGAGTGCAACAAATTCATGGTCTCTGGCCTGAGCCGTATGGCACCGGTGGCAATTATGTTACTCGGTACCGGTACGTTGGCGGGGATTATTGCTAACTCTGAACTGAAAGATGTGCTGATCAACGGTCTGACTCATACCGGGATGCCGGCTTGGCTGCTGGCTCCCATGTCTGGTGCTTTGATGTCGATGGCGACCGCATCCACCACCGCGGGTACGGCAGTGGCTTCTGGCGTATTCAGCAGCACCTTGCTGGAGTTGGGCGTGAGTGGCTTGGCCGGTGCGGCGATGATTCACGCCGGTGCGACTGTGCTGGATCACCTGCCACATGGCAGCTTCTTCCATGCGACTGGCGGCAGCGTCAACATGGCGGTGCATGAGCGTTTGAAGTTGTTGCCTTACGAAACCTTAGTCGGTTTCACCATTGCGGCAGTATCCGCGCTGATGTTCGGCGTATTCAATCTGGCAGGTTAAGAAATCATCATGAAAACACTCAAGAAAGTCGTTATTGCGCCAGATTCGTTTAAAGAAAGCCTCAGTGCATTGGGCGTGGCGGAGGCCATCGAACGTGGTTTCTCGCAGATTTTCCCCGATGTGGAGTACGTCAAACTGCCAATGGCAGACGGTGGTGAAGGCACGGTGGATTCCATGGTGGCCGCGACCCAAGGCAAGATCGTCAAAGTTGAAGTCACAGGCCCATTAGGGCAACCGGTACAGGCGTTTTACGGCCTGTTGGGGGATGGCGAAACGGCGGTGATCGAAATGGCTGCCGCATCAGGGCTGCATTTAGCGCCGATCGGGCAGCGAGACCCACGCATCACTACCACTTACGGCACCGGTGAGCTGATCTTGGCGGCGTTAGAGCATGGCGTGAAGGCCATTATCCTTGGCATCGGCGGTAGCGCGACTAACGACGGTGGCGCAGGCATGATGCAGGCGTTGGGTGCTAAGTTATTAGATAAGCAACAGCAGCCGTTGTCACCGGGCGGCGCGGCATTGGCGCAACTTTCCTGGATCGACCTTTCAACCCTAGACTCGCGTTTGCAGCAGGTGAGTTTCACTGCCGCTTGCGACGTTGATAACCCACTTTGCGGTGAGAAGGGCGCTTCTGCGGTATTTGGTCCACAAAAAGGCGCAACGCCTGAGATGGTGCAGCAATTGGATGCCGCTTTACTGCATTACGGTACACTGCTAGCGCAAGTGACCGGAAAAGATGTGCTCCATGCTCCGGGGGCAGGGGCTGCGGGGGGAATGGGCGCGGCACTGCTCGGTATGCTCAATGCTCAACTGCGACCGGGGATCGAGATCGTCATCGAAAGCTTGAAACTGGAAGACGCGCTGCGTGATGCTGATTTAGTCATTACCGGCGAAGGGCGTCTTGATAGCCAAAGTATCCACGGCAAAACGCCGATCGGCGTGGCGCGGGTTGCCAAGCGCCATCAACTGCCGGTGATTGGTATTGCGGGTTGTCTGTCTGCGGATTATCAAGTGGTGCATCAGCACGGTATTGACGCCGCGTTCTCGGTACTGGATCGCATCGTACCGTTGGATGAAGCGTTAGCCGGTGCGGCGCGTAATCTGGAAGTTACCGCACGTAATGTTGCCGCTGTCTGGAAGATGGCACAGGAATAAGCTATCGCTTATATCGGTTTCTGCTCAGGACTTTTCCGTTACAATAACCGGCATTAATCGTTGTAACGGCAAGGAACCGACGAGATGACGCAAGAAAAATACGGGGTGTTGCTGGTGAACTTAGGTACACCAGACGCCCCGACCTCATCGGCGGTAAAACGCTATCTGAAAGAATTCCTCAGTGATGACCGCGTAGTAGATACTTCTCCATTGCTATGGTGGCCGTTGCTTAATGGTGCGATCCTGCCGATCCGTTCGCCGCGAGTGGCGAAGCTGTATCAGGCGGTATGGATGGACGAAGGCTCGCCGCTGTTGGTTTACAGCCGTCGTCAGCAACGTGCTTTAGCGCAGCGGATGCCGAATATCCCGGTAGAGCTAGGGATGACTTACGGTACTCCGCCATTAGCGCAAGCGATCGACAACTTGCTGGCGCAGGGCGTCACCAATTTGGTAGTGTTGCCGTTGTATCCACAGTATTCCTGTTCGACCAGTGCTGCTGTGTGGGATGCCGTAGCGCGTACCCTCAAAGGGTATCGCCGCTTGCCATCGCTGCATTTTATTCGCGACTATGCCGAGCATCCGGCTTATATTTCAGCGCTGCAAACCAGCATTGAGCGCGCGTTTGCCGAACACGGCAAGCCGGATCGATTGCTGTTGTCGTATCACGGCATCCCGAAACGTTACGCCCGTTTGGGGGATGATTATCCTCAACGCTGCGAAGATACCACCCGTGCTCTGAGTGCCGTATTACCGCTGGCTCCTGAACGTATCATGCTGACCTATCAATCGCGCTTTGGCCGTGAACCCTGGTTGACGCCTTATACCGATGAAACGCTTAAAAATCTGCCAGCGCAGGGCGTGAAACATATTCAGGTGGCTTGCCCCGGTTTCTCGGCAGATTGTTTGGAAACGCTGGAAGAAATTAAAGAACAGAACCGTGAAATTTTCCTCAAAGCGGGCGGCGAGAAATTTGAGTATATCTCTGCACTTAATGACGACGCTGAGCATATTGACATGATGCAACAACTGGTCGCGCAGAGCTGGTGAAGCGGAACAGGCGAGAATGTGGTAACATTCTTCGCCTGTTAACTGTCACTTCCGCCAATAACATGAAATTTCCTGGTAAACGTAAATCCAAACACTATTTTCCGGTGAACGCCCGCGATCCCTTATTGCAGCAGGCACAGCCAGAGAGCGAAATCAGCACTTCTTATGTGGTCGGTATCGATCAGACGCTGGTAGATATTGAAGCAAAAGTGGATGACACGTTTGTCCAGCGTTACGGCCTGAGTTTGGGGCACTCTCTGGTGATTGAAGACGACGTCGCCGAGGCGCTGTATCAGGAACTCACCGACAAAAATCTGATCACTCACCAATTTGCGGGTGGTACCATCGGCAATACCATGCACAACTATTCTGTGTTGGCGGATGACCGTTCTATCCTGCTCGGTGTGATGTGCAGCAATATCAAAATCGGTAGCTATGCCTACCGCTATCTGTGTAACACCTCTAGCCGTACCGATCTCAACTATCTGCAAGCCGTTGATGGCGCCATTGGTCGCTGCTTTACGCTGATTAGCGAAAGTGGTGAGCGTACCTTTGCTATCAGCCCAGGTCAGATGAATCAACTGCGTCCAGAAAGCATCCCGGAAGAAGTGATCGCTGGCGCATCGGCGTTAGTACTCACTTCTTATCTGGTGCGTTGTAAACCGGGCGAGCCGATGCCAGCCGCCACCATGAAGGCGATTGAATATGCTAAAAAGCATGACGTGCCGGTGGTACTGACGCTAGGTACGAAATACGTGATTGCCGACAACCCGCAGTGGTGGCGTGATTTCCTAAAAGAGAACGTGTCGATTCTGGCAATGAATGAAGACGAAGCGCTGGAACTGACGGGTATAAGTGACCCGCTGATGGCTTCCGATATGGCGCTGGAGTGGGTGGATTTAGTACTATGCACCGCCGGGCCAAGTGGTTTGTATATGGCGGGTTACACCGAAGAAGCCAACAAGCGCGAAACCCAACATCCGCTGCTGCCGGGGCATATCGCCGAATTCAACCGTTATGAATTCAGTCGTGCGATGCGCCGTAACAGCTGCGAAAACCCGTTCCGTGTTTACTCGCATATCGCGCCTTATATGGGCGGGCCAGAGAAAATCATGAACACCAACGGAGCCGGTGATGGCGCGCTGTCCGCTATGTTGCATGACATTGCGGCTAACGGTTTCCACCGTAACAACGTGCCGAATTCCAGCAAACACGTGCGCAGCTACCTGACTTATTCCTCATTGGCGCAGGTGTGCAAATACGCTAACCGCGTGAGCTATCAGGTGCTGAATCAGCATTCACCTCGCTTAACTCGCGGCCTACCGGAGCGGGAAGACAGTTTGGAAGAGTCGTACTGGGAAAGATAAAAAAATGGCGCTCAATTCGAATTGAGCGCCATTTTTGTTTTGATTGGACTTAAATCGGGCAACCACCGGCTTTTTCTTCTTCGCTCAGTGTCTCTAAACGCAAACTAGTCAGCATGGTATTGGCAATCTCACGTTCCCCCATCACCACCTGATTGGCTCCGCGCTCGGTAATATAAGTCACTTCATCGTCATAATGTGCGCGGGCAATAATCTCGATATTCGGTCGTTTACTGCGGGCGAAAGCGACTATCTCACCGGCTTCGTAGCCGTTAGGAATGGTGACTAACAGCCAGCGCGCGCAATCGAGGCGAGCGAGTTCCATCACTTCTGGATTGGCGGCGTTACCGAGCACGGTGCGGATACCTTGTTCACGAAGAGCCTCTACCCGTGTGCGAGAACTTTCGATCACCACCAACGGCACGCCCGCTTCGGCCAATTTACCGCCCAGCAGGCTGCCTACACGCCCATAGCCGACCACCAACGCATGGTTACACATATCGACCGGGATCTGCTTCTCTTCTTCTACCGCTTCTTCCAGACTCTGTTCTTCGATGGTTTCAGTCTTGGCCAGATAGCGTTCCAGCAGACTAAACAGCAATGGGTTGAGCATAATCGACAAAATCGCCCCGGCTAATACCAGATTACGACCCGGCCCGGTCATCATGCCGAGGGTGATAGCTAAGCCCGCGAGGATAAAGGCAAACTCACCAATCTGCGCCAAACTGACGGAAATGGTCAACGCAGTACGCTTTGAGTGACCAAACATCTTCACCAACAAGAAAGCGATCACCGATTTACCAAACACGATAATCGCTAAGGTGGCTAATACCGCCAGTGGCTCATGCAGCACAACCATCGGATCAAACAACATGCCGACGGAAACGAAGAACAGCACCGCAAAGGCATCGCGTAAGGGCAGAGTGTCGTGAGCAGCACGATGGCTCAATTCTGACTCATTCAGCACCATACCGGCGAAGAACGCGCCTAAAGCAAAGGAAACGTCGAATAGCTTGACCGCACCATAGGCGATACCCAGCGCCAACGCTAAAACCGCCAATGTGAACAGTTCACGTGAACCGGTGCTGGCAGTTTTTGCCAACAGCCACGGCACGGCGCGACGTCCAACCACCACCATCAACGCAATAAAGGCGATGACTTTACCGATGGTGAGTGCCAACTCACCGAGCAGTTGACTGCTGCTGGTGTGCCCGCTGCCAAGCATATTGGCGAAGGCCGGTAACAGTACTAGCGTTAACACCATCGCCAAGTCTTCGACAATCAGCCAACCGATGGCGATCTGCCCACGTTGGCTATCAATCAGTTGCCGTTCTTCTAAGGCGCGTAATAGCACCACGGTACTGGCGGTAGAGAGGCACAGACCGAACACCATACCGGTAACCCAATCCCAACCCATCAGGTGCGACAGACCCATCCCCAACAGGGTAGCGAAGGCGATTTGCACGATGGCACCGGGAATAGCAATGGCTTTGACGGCGAGCAGATCTTTAAGTGAGAAGTGGAGACCAACACCGAACATCAACAAAATCACACCGATTTCCGCCAGTTCCGGTGCCAATGAGGTATCGGCGACAAAACCGGGAGTAAACGGGCCGGCGAGAACCCCTGCGGCAAGGTATCCCACTAATGGGGAAATGCGCAGGCGATTGGCCAGCATGCCAAGGAGGAAGGCGAGGACTAGCCCTCCGACAATAGTGGTGATCAGCGGTGTTGAATGGTGCATCCAGACTCCTTCTTGTTGTGCGCCACAGCGGGGAATTCTCTTAAGTTTATTGCATTTATCAGCGTCTTGCTTGGCTAAGTGGCATGGTTGTGTGAAAAAGTAGTCTATGCTGTGGAAAATAGATAAAGAGTGGGATTTATCAGGAGTTAAACTAAATCTTGTTGATTTATATAGAAAATAACCCGGTTGATAAAAGGTTGTCAACCGGGTTTTGACGCGCTTAGTGGCGGTTTTGTTCCATATTCGGTAGGAATGCGGTCACAATGCCAATTAATGGCAGGAAAGCACAGATTTGGTAGACCAACTCAATACTGGTTAAATCAGCCACATAACCGAGTATTGCCGCGCCTAAACCACCCATACCAAAAGCAAAACCGAAGAATAAGCCCGAAACCATACCGACTTTCCCCGGAATCAACTCTTGCGCATAAACCAAAATGGCAGAGAAAGCAGAGGCGAGGATCAAACCAATGATCACCGTCAGAATACCCGTCCATTCTAGCGAGGCGTAAGGTAAAAGTAAGGTAAACGGCGCAGCACCGAGGATGGAGCCCCAAATAACATATTTTCGCCCGAACTTATCCCCAAGAGGTCCACCAATAATGGTACCGGCGGCAACGGCGAACAAGAAGGCGAACAGATGGAACTGCGCATTTTGTACCGAAAGACCGAACTTATGTATCAAATAAAAGGTGTAATAGCTGCTGATGCTGGTGAGATAGAAGTATTTGGAGAAAATCAGTATTAGCAAGATCCCCAAAGAGAAGTAAACGGTGCGTTTCGGCAGCGGTGTGACCGTCGAAACGGCTTTTGGCTTACCTTGTGTGGCACGGTGCTGATGTTGATACCATTTACTGACTTGCAACAACACTACGATTGCCAGCAGAGCCGCCAAAGAGAACCAAGCGACGTTGCCCTTGCCATAAGGGGCGATCAGTAAAGCGGCCAACAAAGGGCCCAGCGAGCTACCAAAGTTACCACCGACCTGGAACAGCGATTGCGCCAACCCATGGCGTCCGCCAGAGGCCATGCGTGCCACGCGGGAGGATTCTGGGTGGAACACCGAAGAACCAGTACCGACCAAGGCTGCTGCCACTAAAACCATCGGGAAAGTATTCGCGACCGACAATAGCAACAGACCGCACAGGGTAAAGCCCATGCCGATTGGCAGCGAGTAGGGTTGCGGGTGTTTGTCGGTATAAGCGCCGATCAACGGTTGCAGCAGCGATGCCGTCAATTGATAAGTCAGAGTAATCAACCCGATCTGCACAAAACTCAGATTGAAATCGGCTTGTAGCATGGGATAAATCGCCAGAATCAGCGATTGAATCATGTCATTAAGCAGGTGAGAAACGCTGATGGCACCGAGGATAGAGAAAGCAGTACCTTTAACCGCGCTGCCCTTTGCAGGTGGCATGGCGGCTTCACTTCGATTAGTCATGTTATTATTAGCCCGGTAAGTTTCAGGTGAAGAACCGATATATTAATCAGATTGTTTGATTTTGACTATACTAGTCATATTTCAAGCTGCATCTGTGTTGGCTACGCTTGTTACTTGGTTCGTCGATGCACTCATTAAAAGAATATTCCGAAAGGGAAGCCGGGAGCTTGCCACTCTGCTTTCTTAGGTATAATGAGACTCGACCTAGAAACTTAATGGAATTAAGGATTGATTCAGTGAAGAATAACCCTTTTATCATGCAGCAACTTTTTGCTGCAAGTCGTTTCTCCCGCGTTGCTCTCGCACTCTTGGCTATAGGGACGGTCACTACCGCTCATGCCACTGAAGGCGGTGTCGGGCGACCTATTACCGGGATGCAGGTTTTGCCTTTGGCCGGTATTTTGCCTACCCAAACGGGTCCTATCGTGTCGTTCTCCAGTATTTATTACGAAGGTAATATTAGCCGTTCGAAATCGGTTCCTGTTGCTGGGCAACTTCGCTCTGGGCTGGATTACCACATTTCGTACAACTTATTGAGCTCACTGTATGTCTGGGGGAATGATAATCGTTGGACATTTGGTTCTAGTGTGAGTATTCCCGTGCAATACACGGATGTGAAAGCATCGCTACAAGGTAAAACGCACTCTATCGTTGATCAGGACACCTCCACTCAGTTCGCTGACATAATGTTTGTTCCCTTGATGGCGGATTACCATTTTAGTGAAGTCTCACACATGCTGTTCAGTATGCAGGTATTTGCTCCTACGGGCAGTTACGATAAAGATCGCTTGGCTAACGCCGGGCAAAATACCTGGACATTTATTCCTAGCGTAACTTACACCACTATTTGGCCTGCTTATAATATTGAGTTTACTGGTGTTACTGGTCTGGAATTTTATACTCGTAATCCTGATACTAATTATACCAACGGAACATTGGTGCGTTTTGACGGCTTAGCGTTGAAACGTTTTCATAATGATTGGGGGGTTGGGTTAAATGCTGGCTGGATCCAACAACTCAGTGATGACAAAGGCGAATTGGCGGACAAACTCGATGGCTATCGAGGCCGTTCGCTTGGCATCGGGCCAGTAGTGACTTATGAGAAAGTCATTGGTAAATCAAGAATTTCAACATCGTTACGCTGGGTTAATGAATTCGATGTTGCCAATCGGCCTGAAGGTAATGCTGCGCAGTTGAGTTTAACCCTGCAATTTTAATCTCCTTCAGCAAGGGCGCTGAACTCAGTTTCAGTGTCCTTAACTCAACTGTGATCCAAATTGCAAAAATTTGAAATCTCTTGTAGTAATTCCGCGCTACAATCTTGCTCTCGTCAATATTTATCACACGGAGAGCTGCCATGAGTTTTTCGCTAAAGGCCACCGCATGTGCATTGGCCGTTTCCCTGACTTTTGCATCAGGGCTAGCCAACGCTTGGGAAAAGGATAAAACCTACGACATCACCATCCTGCACACTAACGATCACCACGGCCACTTCTGGCAAAATGATTACGGTGAGTACGGTTTGGGCGCGCAAAAAACGCTGGTGGACAGTATTCGTCAGGAAGTAGCGGCGAAAGGTGGCAGCGTGTTATTGCTCTCTGGGGGTGACATTAATACCGGCGTACCAGAATCTGACCTACAGGATGCGGAGCCTGATTTTCGCGGTATGAACCTGATTGGTTACGACGCCATGGCGATCGGCAATCACGAATTCGACAACCCGCTTACCGTGCTGCGTCAGCAGGAAAAGTGGGCCACTTTCCCGCTGCTTTCCGCCAATATCTATCAGAAAAGCACCCAACAGCGTCTGTTCAAACCCTATGCGCTGTTTGATAAGCAAGGCGTCAAGATCGCAGTTATTGGCCTGACGACCGATGATACCGCCAAAATCGGCAATCCAGAGTTCTTCACCGATATTGAATTTCGCGTACCGGCGCAAGAAGCCAAACAAGTTGTAGAACAACTGCGTAAAGAAGAAAAACCCGACGTCATTATTGCCGCAACCCATATGGGGCATTATGACAATGGTGAGCACGGCTCAAACGCGCCGGGTGATGTAGAAATGGCACGTAGCCTACCTGCAGGCTATCTGGACATGATTGTGGGTGGTCACTCGCAAGATCCGGTATGTATGGCGAGCGAAAACCACAAACAGGTGGATTACGTGCCGGGTACGCCTTGCGCGCCAGATCGTCAGAATGGGACTTGGATAGTCCAGGCGCATGAGTGGGGGAAATATGTCGGTCGTGCTGATTTCACCTTCCGCAATGGCGAACTGAAATTAGTGCATTACCAACTGATCCCGGTCAACCTGAAGAAGAAGGTTGAGAAGGCAGACGGTACCAGCGAGCGTGTCTACTATACCCAGCAGATCTCAGAAGATCCGGGCATGATGAAATTGTTGACGCCATTCCAAGATAAAGGCAAAGCGCAGCTAGAAGTGAAGGTTGGTAGCGTTAACGGCAAATTAGAGGGTGATCGCAGCAAAGTTCGCTTCGTACAAACCAATCTGGCGCGCGTGTTACTGGCCGCTCAGATGGAACGTGCGGGTGCGGACTTTGCGGTCATGAGCGGTGGCGGAGTACGTGATTCAATTGAAGCGGGTGATATCACCTATAAAAACGTGCTGAAAGTACAGCCGTTTGGTAACACGCTGGTGTATGCCGATATGAAAGGCAGCGAAGTCGAAAAATATCTGGCGGTAGTGGCCAATATGAAACCAGATTCCGGTGCTTACGCGCAGTTTAGCAACGTAAGCTTGGTGGTGGATGGTAAGGGTGTCAGCGATGTGAAGATCAAAGGTCAGCCGTTACAGGAAGATAAAACTTATCGTATCGCCACGCTGAGCTTCAACGCCTTAGGCGGTGATGGCTATCCGAAGATCGATACCTTACCGAGCTACGTTAATACCGGTTTTGTTGATGCCGAAGTGCTAAAACAGTACATCGAAAAACACTCACCGCTAGATGCGGCGGCCTATGAGCCGAAAGGTGAGATTGTTTATAAATAACGTAATATCGCGGCGGTTTTTCTAAACCTGTGACCAGAAAAACCGCTGACTGCTACCAAATTATTAACAGATGATATTTTCATCATCATTTAGGTTGTGTGTTTTTTTGACTACGATGAGTCGTCCCAGCCATATATACTCGAGTGATTTAGGATGTACTATGGCTAAAAATGAGAGAAGTATGAAGCTTAATTTCATCAAGCTTATTCCTATATTATTGTTAAGTGCCTGTTCTATTATTGACTCATCTCGTCAGCCAGTAGAGCAAACACCGCCAATAAAAACAGGCGTTAATATTACCGATGATAACTGTGGTATGGGTTGTCCTGCCGGTGGAAGTTCGCAAATAGTGATTCGAGATGTTTATACATTAAATAATAACAGTACTACCAAGTTTGCTAATTGGGTTGCGTATAGAATAACCAAAGACAGTCAAGCGAGTGGTCGTCAGAGAAACTGGAAGCAGGATCCTGAATTACCTGACTCTGATACGTTGACTCCTGCTGCATATTCTAGCGCCAGTGCAGCATTAGCCGTAGATCGTGGTCATCAGGCTCCGCTGGCAAGCCTTGGCGCGGCGTCAGATTGGTCTGCATTAAACTATCTTTCCAATATTACACCGCAAAAAGCTGCGTTGAACCAAGGTGCATGGGCCAGGTTGGAGGACAAAGAACGGGATTTGGCAAATCGTCCAGAGATATCGACGATTTATGTAGTGACCGGCCCCTTATTTGAACGTAATGTGGCGGTATTACCTAATGCACCCACCGTGCAGATTCCAAGTGGCTACTGGAAAATAATATTTATTGGTGAGAATCCAGCTAAACAACAGTATGCTGCTTTCTTGATGGATCAGGAGACGCCTAAATCCGCTAATATTTGTGATTATCAAGTCACGATAGAAAGTATTGAAAAAAGAACTCATCCACATCTCACCATCTGGCCGACATTACCAGCAGATATTGCCAATGTGGTTAAATCACAGAAAGGCGCATTGTCACAGGAGATGGGGTGTTATTGATGATGGAATTTATTGCATGAAAAATTGATGCTATCATAAGATATAATATCTACACCAAAATGCGGTTTCTATTTGCTAATAAAATAAAAACCGCCGAGATAACTCAAGAGGCTGTTTTTTCAAACGGCTCCATAAGCAACACCATGCAGTCTTGTCGTTGATACTGGTTAATCTGTGGTACCAGCCTTCTAAAATGTTCACTTTGGCAATGAGCGTCTAACGCCGCCTGATCTGGCCATTCTTCAATAAAGGTAAAATGCCCCGGATCTTTTTGATCGACATACAAATCATAGGCAATGCACAGTTCTTCCTGCTTGGTTTTTTCAACCAGTTCTCGATACAGAGGCATGACAATATCGAGGCAATCTAACCGCATAAAATCTTGAGCGATCACTTTCAGCATCATGGCATCCTTAAATAAAAATTAATCATGTTTAGCAATATCGGCAAAAGTCCCCGACAGCAAACGGCATAAATCGTTGGCCGCGAGTTCGATATCTAACCCACGTTTACCACCCGAAACAAAAATTGTCGTGAACTGCTGCGCTGGGCTGTCAATGACCGTAGGCAGGCGTTTTTTCTGCCCTAAAGGGCTGATGCCACCGACCAGATAACCAGTGATGCGTTGTGCCAATTGTGGATCGGCCATTTCGGCTTTTTTGGCGCCCAAAGCTTTAGCGACTTTTTTCAAATCAAGTTGAGTAGCGACCGGAGTGACGGCAACAGCCAGATGTTTAGCATCGCCATTTAAAGCAACCAGCAAGGTTTTGTAGACCTGATCGGCATTTAACCCTAGCTTCTTGACCGCTTCGTCGCCGAAGTTAGTCTCATCACTGTCGTGGTGATAAGGGTGCAGGGTAAAGCTAACTTTTTGTTTTTCAAGTAAAACGACTGCGGGCGTCATAATGTGGTTCCCAGAATGTTCCTCGTCGGAAAGTGTCATATTGTGGTAACAAAGGTGCGCTAAAGATGGCAAGCAGAATAGGAATACGTAAAGCAGGTTGCCAAGTTGTTCGCTGGGTTGCTACCCTATTCAATTGTAACCGTTAACACGGTTACAATGCGTATAACTAAAATATAAGAAATTCCTCTTTGACTGGCCAATAGCGATATTGGCCATTTTTTTATCGTGCTTGCAGCATCTCGGGCAGGTTACCCTCGCCGTACAGATGCAATGCACCGACTGCGACGACGTAGTTCCCTGGAGGTAACTGTTGTAACTTCTCTAACCAACTACGGTTGCGCTGATGCATCAAGACATCGTACAGCTCAGTGCTAAAGGTTGGCGGGAGTGGTTCCAAGGTGCTGCTAGGTTGAGTATCGAGCCACCAACTCATCATCGTTTGCAGTAGGCGTGCATTGGTGTGCCAATGCGTCAATGTATCGCGCAATAATGACATCCCTCCTTCCGGCAACTGCTTCAACATAGTTAACTGCTCTTCAGCGCCTTCCAGCTCGATCACCGGTTTATGCTGACTTTTGGCGGATTGTAATAATTGATAATCGACCCCGTACTCTGCGCGTAATCCTAAGCGCTGTGCCTGACGTGCTTGCATCATCAACGCCACTTGCCAACCGGGTAGGGTAGAGAAATCGGCAGGATCGGTGCCAAGCTCATGACATAGCGTTTGTAAACGTTGATATTCTTCGGCACAGAGGCGTTGCTCTAAATCGGGTGAGTCATCGCTGTGATCGAAGGGGGAAGAGGAACCCGTAATATCGGCCTCGACAATCAAAGCGTCGGCCTGCTGCAAACGTGCGATCAGTTTACTGGGTAGTGGTGACATGTTAGCGGTGCCCATATGAATGCTGCCTACCAGATGGAGCTGGCGATCTCCCGGTAACGTGACATCAAACGCCGGGTAGGCGTGAGCAATGGGGGAAATAATGCCAAGGAAAACAGCGATGCGGCGTAACAGTTGACCCATGAGTGGCTCCTATTGGTGACCCCTCATGCTAAACGCTAATCATTTAATAGCAAAGGAAAAGGGCCGAAGAATCGGCCCTTGCGGTTATTGTTTAGGTTTGAAGCGTAACAGACGGTTAGCGTTGCTGACCACGGTAATGGAAGACAGTGCCATTGCCGCCCCAGCCACTACTGGGCTGAGTAGCGTACCGGTTAGCGGATACAATACACCGGCGGCGATCGGGATGCCCAAGGCGTTGTAAATAAATGCCCCTAACAGGTTTTGCTTCATATTACTCAACGTTGCTTTAGACAAGGCCAGCGCATCGGCAACGCCGTTCAGGCTGTGGCGCATTAATGTGATAGCAGCAGTTTCGATAGCAATATCACTACCGCTGCCCATCGCGATACCCACATCCGCTTGAGCTAAGGCCGGGGCATCGTTGATACCATCACCCACCATCGCCACGCGGTGCCCTTGGGCTTGCAGTTGCTTGATCGCTTCTGCTTTGCCGTCTGGCAACACGCCAGCAATCACTTTGTCGATACCGGCTTCTTTAGCGATAGCATTAGCCGTGACCGGGTTATCGCCAGTCAACATCACCAACTGATAGCCTTGCTGATGCAAACGTTGCAAAGCGGCCACGCTATCGCTGCGCAGTGGATCTCGGATGGCGATCAAAGCAGCAGGTTTACCGTCGGCGGCCAATAATACCGGCGTAATGCCGCGTTCAGCCTGTTGTTGCATTTGAGTTTCCAGCCCGGAGGTATCGATTTGGTTTTCTTGCAACAGTTTGGCGTTACCCAACAGCAGTTTTACGCCTTCGATTTCACCGCTGACGCCAGCACCACGCAGGGTGCGGAATTGTTCCACCTGCGGCAGAGTTTGCCCTTCGGCATGGCTGACAATCGCACGTGCTAGTGGATGGTTGGCACCTTGTTCCAGCGCGGCGGCCCAACTCAATGCCTGCTGTTCGCTGGTCTGGTTAAAGGTGACGATCTCCACCACCCGTGGTTGGCCTTCGGTCAAAGTACCGGTTTTGTCGAATACCAGCGTGTCCAAGGTACTGGCCTGCTGCAATGCATCGGCATCGCGAACCAATACGCCAAACTCAGCGGCACGCCCGACGCCGGAAATAATCGACATCGGTGTTGCCAGCCCTAACGCACAAGGACAGGCGATGATCAACACGGTGGTAGCGATCACCAAGGTGTAGACCAACTGCGGTTGTGGCCCGAAGAAGTACCAGATTGCGGCACTGAACAACGCAATCACGACGACCACCGGTACAAATACTGACGAAATACGGTCAGCCATTTTACCAATTTCTGGTTTACTGCTTTGCGCCTGACGCACCAGTTTGATGATGCGCGCTAACGTGGTTTGGCTACCAATAGCGGCGGCGCGGAACAGCACGCTACCGTCTTCGACCACCGTCCCGGCGTGAACCGTATCACCGATACTTTTTTGCTGTGGCACCGCTTCGCCAGTCAGCATGGCTTCGTCGAGCCAGACTTCCCCTTGAATGATTTCACCATCGACCGGGATGCGGTCGCCAGTGGTGAGGCGCAGTGTCATACCCAGTTGGACTTCAGCCAACGGAATATTTCTTTCACCGTCGTCTGTCACCAAGCGAGCGGTTGGCGGAGTGAGATCCAACAGGCGTTCTAATGCCTGTGAGGAACGTTGCCGTGCTCGTTGTTCTAGCGCATGGCCGAGGTTAATTAAACCGATAATCATCGCGCTGGCCTCGTAATACAGGTGTCGTGCCTCCATCGGGAAAAAATCGGGCCAAATATTAACGCTGATGGAATACAGCCACGCCGCGCCAGTACCTAGCGCCACCAAGGTATCCATTGTCGCGCTGCCGTTCATCAAGGCGCGCCAAGCGTTGCGATAGAAATGCCCACCGGCAAACACCATGATTGCCAAGGTAATCATGCCGACGATCAACCACGGACGCTGAGTTTCCGGCGTCAATGACATGCTGCCACCGAATACGCCCCAGGCCATCAGCGGGACACCTAACGCCAGCCCTAGTGCCGCTTGCCAGCTAAAGCGCTTCATATTAGCTTTCGCCGTTTGCTGCTGACGTTCGCGGCGTTCGGTTTCGTCCTGAATCATCTCCGCGCCGTAACCCACTTTTTCTACTGCGGCGATTAACAGGGCGGAATCGGCGGAGCCGGTAATTAATGCGCTGCGTTCTGCCAGGTTTACTCGCGCCTGTTCGACGCCGGGTACGCCTTGCAGCGCGTTTTGTACTTTACTAACGCAACTGGCGCAGCTCATACCGCTGAGCAAAAGCTGCACGCTGTCGTCATTATTATTTGTTGCCGGAGGGGAAACCTGTACCGCTGTCTGAGTTTCCGGCAACGAAGATGTTGCATCAGTCAACGGCTCAGTTTTTGGGTGGCTGTTAACCTCGCCCAATTTAGCGTGATAACCGGCATTCTCCACGGCAGTTATCAGCGCTTGCGGCTGCGCATCACCATAAACAGTGGCAGAATCGACGCTGACTTCGGTCGACGTCACGCCGGGAACGGCTTCTAGAGCCTTGCGGGTATTGCCGACGCAATGCCCACAGGAAAGCCCCTGCAACTCTAATACGGTAGTGTGTGACATGGTTTTCTCCTCGGGAAAAAGGGAACTGTTCAAGGCTTGACCGCCGTGACTCTTTTCATTGAGAATAAGGTTAAACCTTCCAGCAAGGTTAAGGTCAAGGGGGAAAAATGAATATTAGTGATGTTGCCAAAAAAACCGGTTTAACCAGTAAAGCGATCCGCTTTTATGAAGAGAAAGGTTTGGTCACGGCACCGATCCGTACCGATAACGGTTACCGTAGCTACAGCCAGAAGCACATTGAGGAACTGACCTTTTTGCGACAGGCGCGGCAGGTTGGCTTTAACCTTGATGAGTGCAAAGAGTTGGTGGGGCTATTTAACGACCCCGCGCGTCATAGTGCCGATGTGAAAGCGCGTACCTTGCAAAAGGTGTCGGAGATTGAAAAGCATATAACTGAACTGGGTGAAATGCGCCAACGCCTGATGACGTTGGCGGAGCAGTGCCCCGGTGATGAAGGGGCCGAGTGCCCGATCATCAATGATTTAGCCGGATGTTGCCCTAAGCATTAACGAGGAATCGCGCGGATCACTAACGTTACGCCTTCCACTGCAACCACTTCGACCTCAGTGCCGACGGGGAGATCCTCGTTGGCCTGCGCGCGCCAACTGCTGTCGCCAATGTTGATGCGGCCCATACCGTTATGCATCGGTTCGGTTAACGTGGCGCGAGTGCCGATTAGCTGGCGGTTACGCTGATTCAACACTTCTACACCGCTAGTGGCTGCTGGGCGCTGACGTAACCAATACCACCACAGATAAGCCACCAGAATAGTCAGTACGGCAAAAATTACCGCCTGCCACTCCCAACCGATCTGCGGTAACAGCCAGACGATAGCGCCCACGACTAACGCGGCGACGCCACTCCACAGCAAATAGCCGCTAGCGCCGAGCATCTCAGCCGCTAGCAACAACCCACCGAGTGATAGCCAGAACCAGTGTGAATTTGCTGCAATCAGCGCCAGCATATTATTGGCCTTTGTTATCTTTCAGTAGTTCGGCGATGCCGCCAATTGAGCCGATCAAGTTGCTGGCATCCAGCGGCATCATGATCACTTTACTGTTGCTGGCTGAGCCGATGTTTTGCAGGGCGTCGGTGTATTTTTGCGCCACAAAGTAGTTCACTGCCTGAATATTACCGTTGGCGATAGCGTCAGAAACCAGTTGAGTCGCGCGCGCTTCCGCTTCAGCCGCACGTTCGCGGGCTTCGGCTTGCAAGAAGGCTGATTGACGTTCACCTTCGGCTTTCAGGATCTGTGACTGTTTATCCCCTTCGGCACGTAAAATCGCGGCCTGACGAACCCCTTCGGCCTCCAGAATATCGGCACGCTTGGTACGTTCGGCTTTCATCTGTGCGTTCATTGAAGCAATCAGTTCAGCCGGTGGACGCACGTCACGAATTTCAATACGGGTGATTTTAACGCCCCAAGGATTGGTGGCTTCATCAACAATATGCAGCAGACGGCTGTTGATGTTGTCACGCTGAGAGAGCATTTCGTCCAGCTCCATTGAACCGAGCACGGTACGGAAGTTGGTCATGGTTAGGTTGACGATTGCCAGTTCGAGGTTACTGACTTCGTAGGCGGCACGTGCAGGATCGACGACCTGAATAAAGCAAACGGCGTCGATAGCTACGTTAGCGTTATCGCGCGAGATAATTTCCTGTGAAGGAATATCCAGCACTTGTTCCATCATATTGATCTTGCGACCAATGCGATCCATAAAAGGGACGACTAAATTCAGCCCCGGCATCAGCGTCTTGGTATAACGACCGAAACGTTCGACCGTCCATTGGAAACCTTGCGGTACAATTTTGATCCCCGCGAAAACAATAATTAACGCGACAATCACCACGATCGGAATAAACGTCAACATAAGTGCAACCTCCTGTCAGATATATCTTTTCAGTTTACGTCAACATTCAGTGAAAACCTACTTCAAGTCGACGGAATAAAAGAGGCAATGAGCGGATCTCGCTGTTGGAACAGGTCAATAATATCTTGCACCACTTTGCCACAGCGTTCGGTTGACCAAGCCAGTGATAGGGCTGAGGGATGGCGGGGATCGCGCAGTTGTTTTTGTATCAGTTGACCGCTGGCAAGATAAGGTTGGCAGAGATCTCGCGGTAGAAAACCCGTACCCACGCCGTTCAGTTGACATTCCAGTTTGGAATGTAAATCCGGCACGATAATTTCTTGTTGGCCGGAAAGCCGCCAGGCAATACGTTTAGCCAAATGGCGAGCGGTGTCTTGCACATTGATCGCCGGATATTGACGCAGCAGTTCATTAGTTAGCGGTTCGGTTGCGCTTGCCAGTGCATGTTGCGGAGCAATGGCAAATACCCACTCGATCTTGCCGAGCGGCAATATGTTGATGCTGTTGTCCAACGCTTCGCTACCTGCGGCGCCAATGGCTAGGTGGCAATCCTCATTAAGCAAGGCATCCCATACCCCCATATAAACCTGCCTAGAAATATGAAACTGGGTAAAGGGGAATTTGCTTTTCAGATACGCCAGCAGGTTGGCAACAGTTGCGGGTTGGTACAACAGATTGTTAATCACAATGTTGACCTGATGTTCTACGCCATTGTTGATTTGGCGTAGTTCGTCTGGCATTGAACCCAGCCAATTATGCCACTGACGGCAGCGCTCCAGCAGATACTCACCCGCTGGCGTCAGACTCACGCTACGCGTGGTACGGACAAAAAGTTGGGTACCAATACTTTCCTCCAACATTTTGATGCGATAACTGATGGTTGCCGTTGTTTTATAGAGTTGTTCGGCGGCACGGGAAAAGCTCTGGCATTCTGCCACGGCGATAAACGAACCTATTGTTTCATGATCAAGCATGGCATTCCCTTTTTGTTAATCGTCAACTTTCTGCATAGCAGCCGACGTTGTGGTCGCCCGTTTTCATTATCGGGGCAAAGTTATCATTATTGTTAACTGATTGTTCTGTATTGGTGTGTATTTTTATTGTTTGATTTTATTGCATTTTATTTTATTTGTATCGAAAAAATGTGCTGGCGATCTTGTTGTGGAAAAATTTTCCAAAAACAACTGGGAAATCGTCGTTAGCCTGATTAAAGTAACCTTACTAAGGATATTCATTGAGCAGGTTTAGCTTGTTCAAGTCAACCAAAGCGGGGAAGGGCATGGAGCTACAATTAGAACCATTGACGGCAAAAGCGTTTGCACCTTATGGGGATGTCATTCAAGTCGAAGGTAATGAATTTTTTCATATAAATGAAGGTAAGACCGAACGTTATCATGATCTTGCTAAAGTTGAAGTGACGGACGGGAACCGTGTGTTGGTGAGTATTAATCGTTCACAACCCTGTGCGATGCCACTGACGTTTTCCCTGCTGGAAAAGCATCCGCTTTCTTCACAGGCATTTATCCCGATGAAGGGTGAGCGCTTTATCACCATCGTTGCGCTGGCCGGAGACGAGATCCCGCTGCATTCCTTACGTGCGTTTATCACCGATGGGCACCAAGGGGTGAATTACCATTGTGGAGTTTGGCATCACCCACTGTTTGCCTACCAAACAGTCACGGATTTTCTGACCGTGGATCGGGGCGGTGCAGATAACTGTATTGTGGCTCATTTGCCTGAGACTTATAAGATTCAGTTCTAATAACGCTGGTCGTCAATGTCGGGTAGTGACTATTATAAGGAGGACTAACTCGTAATCGTAAGCTGCATGACGAAGGATATCTGAATGACTGAAGTACGCAGAAAAGGCCGGCCATCGCAGGCTGATGCCGGAGCGACCAAAGGTGCACAGGCGTTGGATCGTGGATTAGAGATCTTACAATACCTGGCAAATGCTGGCGGTAGTGCGACAGTTTCTGTTCTGTCAGAGAAACTGGAGTTGCCACTTTCTACGACCTTCAGGCTACTGAAAGTACTAGAGAAGTCTGAGTTTGTGTTTCAGGATCCACAACTCGGTTGGTGGCATATTGGTATTCAGTCATTTACTGTCGGTTCAGCTTATATGAACGACCGTGATGTGGTGTCGATCGCGGGTCCTTATATGCGTCGTCTGATGTTGTTATCAGGTGAAACCGCCAACTTGGCGATCCGCAATAATATGGATGCGGTGTTGATACGCCAGTGTGAATGCCAAGCAATGGTGCGCATGTGTGCTCCGCTAGGCAGTCGCTTGCCGTTACATGCTTCTGGTGCTGGCAAGGCGTTACTGTATCCGTTAGTGGAAGAAGAAAGGTTGGATTTGATGGTGCGGGCAGGGTTGCAATCCTATACCCCAAAAACCATCACTAGCCTGAATATGTTGGAAAAGGATCTACTGCTAGCGCGTGAACAAGGCTATACGGTTGATGACGAAGAGCATGCTCTAGGATTGAACTGTATCGCTTCCGCGATTTTCGATCGCAGCAATGATGTGATCGCGGCTATTTCCATATCGGGGCCGAGTTCACGAATGAGTGAAGACAGATTTACAGAGCTGGGTGAACTGGTGGGCGGTATCGCCAACGATATCAGCACGGCATTAGGGGAATCACGCAACAAGATCTAACGCGTGTCGATTGGGTCCCTTCCTGCTCCTGTTATCTGAAAAACTGATGTAAAAGTCCCGTTGCTTAAAACGGGTTTTTTTAGCTTCTTTTTTGATTTGGAAAATTTTTCCATAATTTGGAGAGTAAAAAATGGCAATGATGCGAGCTGTAGACGCGGCTATGTATGTGCTTGAGAAGGAAGGGGTCGACACCGCTTTTGGTGTGCCGGGAGCGGCAATCAACCCATTCTATAATGCGATGCGCAAACATGGGAAAATCAAGCACTTCCTAGCGCGGCATGTGGAAGGGGCATCCCATATGGCCGAAGGTTATACTCGTGCTAAAGCGGGTAATATCGGTGTTTGTTTGGGCACCTCTGGCCCAGCAGGGACAGATATGATTACTGCGTTATATTCTGCATCTGCTGACTCTATTCCGATTTTATGCATTACCGGTCAGGCGCCACGTGCCCGGTTGCACAAAGAAGACTTCCAAGCCGTAGACATTGAGGCTATTGCCAAACCTGTCACCAAAATGGCAGTCACAGTGCTGGAGCCAGCGTTAGTACCCCGTGTGTTGCAGCAAGCTTTCCACCTGATGCGTTCGGGTCGTCCTGGACCAGTATTGGTCGATCTGCCTTATGACGTGCAGATGGCTGAAATTGAATTTGATCCTGATACTTACGCTTCATTACCAGCGTATAAGCCGACAGCAACTCAGGCGCAGATCGACAAAGCGCTGGATATGCTGTGTGCAGCCAAAAAGCCGTTAATTATTGCTGGCGGCGGTATTCACAACGCCGATGCGGCAGATTTGTTGCAAGAGTTGGCTGAAATCTGCAACGTTCCGGTGATCCCGACGTTGATGGGCTGGGGGGCGATCCCAGACGATCATCCATTGATGGCAGGTATGGCTGGGTTGCAAACGGCTCACCGCTACGGTAACGCCAACCTGCTGGATTCTGATCTGGTCTTTGGTATCGGTAACCGTTGGGCTAACCGCCATACCGGTTCGGTCGATAAATATACTGCAGGTCGTAAAGTCATTCACATTGATATTGAGCCGACTCAACTTGGCCGCGTGATTTGCCCGGATCTGGGGATTGTTTCTGATGCCAAGCTCGCGTTGCAAATGTTGGTGGATGCTGCTCGTCAGCGCTTCAACCAAGATCATTTACCTAATTGGGAATCGTGGGTTGCTGCTTGTCAGCATCGCAAGCAAACCATGCTGCGCAAGACGCATTTCGATAACGTCCCGGTAAAACCACAGCGGGTTTATGAAGAAATGAACCGCGCGTTTGGGCGTGATGCTTGCTACGTCACCACCATCGGCCTATCGCAGATTGCCGCCGCACAAATGTTGCACGTATTTAAACCTCGTCATTGGATCAACGCCGGCCAAGCGGGTCCATTGGGTTGGACGATCCCTTCTGCGCTCGGCGTCTGTGCTGCTGATCCACAACGTAAAGTGGTGGCGCTGTCCGGTGATTATGACTTCCAATTTATGATCGAAGAACTGGCGGTAGGGGCACAATTTAAACTGCCATACATCCACGTGCTGGTGAATAACGCTTACCTCGGGTTAATCCGCCAGTCGCAGCGTGGCTTCGACATGGATTATTGCGTTCAATTGTCATTCGAAAATATCAATAACCCAGCAATTGGCGAATATGGCGTCGATCACGTGAAAGTGGTTGAGGGATTGGGCTGTAAAGCGATTCGCGTGTTCAAACCAGAAGATATTGCCCCGGCATTTGAACAAGCCAAACAGCTGATGAAGCAATTTAGCGTACCGGTAGTGGTAGAAGTTATTCTGGAGCGTGTCACCAATATTTCTATGGGAACCGAACTGGATAACGTCAATGAATTTGAGCCGGTAGCGGAAACGCCAGAAGATGCTCCGACCGCCATCGCCTACTTTGATTACCGTTAAGGAGAAATATTATGCCTAAGTTTTCGGCTAATTTATCCATGCTGTTCAATGAGGTCGATTTCCTGCAACGCTTTCGTGCCGCGCGTCAGCAAGGGTTTCAGGCGGTGGAATATATGTTCCCGTACGATTACGCCATCGATACCTTACGCAACGAACTGGCAGAAAACCAATTAATCCAGGTTCTGCATAATTTACCTGCAGGGGATTGGGCTGCCGGAGAGCGCGGTGTTGCCTGCTTGCCTGGGCGTGAAGGAGAATTCCGTGATGGTGTTGGCCTCGCTATTGAGTATGCTCGCGCTTTAGGGTGCAAGCAGATCAACTGCTTGATTGGCAACCCTGACGAACGGTTGGACCCGGCTAAAACCGACGAAATCGTGGTGGCAAACCTCAGTTATGCCGCTAAAGAACTGGCAAAAGAGAATATTCGTTTTCTGGTTGAGCCGATTAATAAATACGACATGCCCGCGTTTTATTTAAAAGACACCCGGCAGGCATTGGAGTTAATGGCGCGGGTCGATAACCCGAACCTTTATCTGCAATACGATATTTATCATATGCAGCGCATGGAAGGGGAATTAACCCAGACTATGCAACGGTTGTTGGACAAAATTGCCCATATCCAGGTTGCGGATAATCCTGGGCGGCATGAGCCAGGCAGCGGTGAAATTAATTACGACTATATCTTCAGTGCCTTGGAACAGATGGGTTACAGCGGCTGGATCGGTTGTGAATATAAACCAGCCACCACGACGACTGCAGGTCTGTCATGGATGAAGAAATATCAACATTAAGGAGTTTGACATGAAAGTAGGATTTATTGGTCTGGGCATCATGGGAACACCAATGGCAGAGAAACTGATTGCCGGTGGACATCAGTTATATGCTAATACGTTGAATCAAGTTCCTGTCTCATTGTTGGATCAAGGCGCGATCGCCTGCTCCACACCAAAACAGGTCGCCGATCAGGCTGACATTATCTTCATTATGGTACCGGACACGCCACAAGTTGAAGAAGTGCTGTTTGCTACCTCTGGCTGTGCAGAAGCCCAGTTGAAGGGCAAAATTGTGGTTGATATGAGTTCGATCGCACCGCTGGAAACCAAAACTTTTGCCAAGCGTATCAATGAGCTCGGTGCTGCCTATCTGGATGCGCCAGTCTCGGGGGGCGAAGTAGGGGCCAAGCAAGGCACGCTGACCATTATGGTGGGCGGTGAAGAAGCCATTTTCGAGAAAGTAAAACCGCTGTTGGAGCTGATGGGTAAAAACATCACTTTGGTCGGTGGTAATGGTGATGGACAGACTTGCAAAGTAGCTAACCAGATTATCGTGGCGTTGACCATCGAAGCGGTATCTGAGGCATTGATTTTTGCCGCTAAGGCCGGAGCCGATCCTGCGCGTGTGCGTGAAGCGCTGATGGGGGGCTTTGCTTCCTCGCGTATTCTGGAAGTCCACGGCGAGCGCATGATCAAACGCACTTTCGCCCCAGGTTTTCGTATCTCGCTGCACCAAAAAGATCTCAATTTGGCGCTGCAAGGGGCTAAAGCCTTGTCACTGAGCTTGCCGAATACCGCGACATGTCAGGAGTTGTTCAATCTATGTGCTGCCAATGGCGCGAAAGATCTGGATCACTCGGCATTGGTACAAGCATTAGAGTTGATGGCTAACCATAAAATCGCAGGTTAAGTCTGGGGTTCTGCCCAACCTATTAGTTTTAGGTTGGGCAACATAATTATTCCGATAGTTCGTTATAGCAAAGAATCATGCCGTTATTGATATACCAATACCTCTGGAATCTCATCGGTATATCAAAGAGTAAATAAAATAGTAGAGCGATAAGAATATTATTAATAACCATAATGCTCACAATAAAATCTGACTGAGCTGAGTTTTCCATCGTATCGAGAAGGTTATTGATAGTCATTATTTACCTGGTTTATTTAAAACGGAAAATAAAAATGAACGAAGCAAAGGATAATAAACGGGAAGTTTATCGTAGCCGGGGGTATCATGAAGACCTGCTGCCCAAAGAAAACGATAAGAAAACTTGGGGAGCATTTAACTATTTTACGTTATGGATGGGCTCAGTACACAACGTGCCTAATTACGTTGCTGTTGGTGGGTTCTTCATTCTCGGGCTGTCTACCATCAGTATCATGGCGGCGATTATTCTCAGCGCGTTGATTATTTCATTCATTATGGTTATGAATGGTGCCGCGGGTTCTAAGTACGGCATCCCTTTCTCTATGATCTTACGAGCCTCTTATGGTGTACGTGGTGCCTTGTTTCCCGGCATCTTGAGAGGCTGTGTCGCCGCCATTATGTGGTTCGGGTTGCAATGTTACGCAGGTTCATTGGCTTTCCTTATTTTAATTGGCAAGCTATGGCCTGAATTCCTGACCTTGGGGGGCGATTTCAATATTCTGGGGCTGCAACTGCCAGGACTGATTGCCTTTTTGGTTTTCTGGGCGATTAACGTGGCTATCGGCTTGGGCGGCGGCGGTATCCTGAATAAGTTCACCGCAATTCTTAACCCGTGTATCTATGTTGTGTTTGGTGGTATGGCTATTTGGTCCATTTCACTGGCCGGGATTGATAACATTATTAATTATGTTCCTGCCAACGTGACCATGACTGAGCATAGCGGCTTTATGTTTTTGGTGGTAATCAATGCGGTGGTTGCAGTCTGGGCTGCACCGGCAGTCAGTGCATCAGACTTTACGCAAAATGCCCGTAGCTTCCGTCAACAAGCATTGGGGCAAACTGCCGGGTTAGTCGTGGCTTATATTTTATTCGCCGTTGCTAGCGTTTGTATTCTAGCGGGTGCCAGTATTCACTATGGTGTAGATACTTGGAACGTATTGGATATTGTACAGAAATGGGACAGCCTGTTCGCTTCGGTGTTTGCTGTATTAGTGATACTGATGACGACAATTTCCACTAACGCGACGGGGAATATTATTCCTGCTGGATATCAAATCGCCGCTATCGCGCCGAAAAAACTCACTTATAAAAATGGCGTGATTATTGCCAGTATTATCAGTGTTATTATCTGTCCGTGGAAGTTGATGGAGAATCAGGAAAGTATCTATCTATTCCTAGATGTTATCGGTGGCATTCTCGGCCCGGTTATCGGTATTATGATGGCGCATTATTTTATCATTATGCGTCGGAATATCGATCTGGATACCTTATATACCGAGGATGGTAACTATAAGTATTACGATAATGGCTTCAATACCTCGGCCTTTGTTGTGACCTTAATCGCTGTGGTTCTGTCATTGGGTGGCAAGTTTATTCCGTTGCTGGAACCGTTGTCGCGTGTTTCCTGGTTTGTTGGGGTTATCAGTGCTTTCGTGTTGTATGTCGTCATTAAGCGCAGAACCACAATCAGAAAACCTGAGTATGCATGATCTTATTTGCTGTTCTGGAAATAAAAAATAATATTTTACCAAGGAGAGAAATAATGTCTTTCGATATGATCATCAAGAACGGTACTGTAATTTTAGAAAATGAAGCGCTGGTGACCGATATTGCCGTTAAAGATGGCAAAATTGCGGCGATTGGTCACGGATTGACGGGTGCCAAGGAAGTGATCGACGCCAGCGGTCTGGTCGTGTCACCGGGAATGGTGGATGCCCACACGCATATCTCTGAGCCGGGTCGTACTCATTGGGAAGGTTATGAAACCGGCACCCGTGCGGCAGCTAAAGGTGGTATCACCACCATGATTGAAATGCCACTTAACCAACTGCCTGCTACGGTGGATGGTGCTTCTATCCAAATGAAATTTGCCGCAGCTGAAGGCAAGTTGACGATCGACGCCGCGCAATTCGGTGGATTGGTATCTTATAACCTGGATCGTTTACATGAGTTGGATGAAGTTGGCGTGGTGGCTTACAAGTGCTTCGTGGCAACTTGTGGCGATCGCAGCGTCAGCAATGACTTCCGTGATGTTAACGACTTCGAGTATTACAAGGGGTTGCAGACTTTAGCCAAGTTGGATCAACTGGTTGCCGTCCATGCGGAAAACGCATTGATCTGTGATGAGTTGGGTCGTGAAGCCAAAGCAGCGGGCAAATTGACGGCGCATGATTATGTCGCTTCACGTCCGGTATTTACCGAAGTGGAGGCCATTCGCCGCGTATTGTATTTGGCGAAAGTGACCGGTTGCCGCCTGCATATTTGTCACATTAGTAGCCCGGAAGGGGTGGCTGAAGTGACGCGCGCTCGTCAGGAAGGCCAACAGGTGACCTGTGAGTCCTGCCCACATTATTTGGTATTGGATACTGATCAATTTGAAGAAATTGGCGTGTTAGCCAAATGTTCACCACCAATCCGCGATGCAGAAAACCAACGTGGTCTGTGGGATAAACTGTTCAACGGTGAAATAGACTGTTTGGTTTCCGATCACTCACCATGCCCACCGGAGATGAAAGAAGGCAACATCATGAAGGCGTGGGGCGGCATTGCCGGGCTACAGAACTGTGTTGACATGATGTATGACGAAGCGGTGCAAAAGCGCGGTATGGCGCTGCCGACCTTCGCCAAGTTGATGGCAACCAACGCGGCAGATATTTTTGGTCTGAAGCACAAAGGGCGTATCGCTCCGGGTAAAGATGCCGATTTTGTCTTCATTCAGCCCAATAGCAGCTATGTGCTGAAAGCCGAAGATCTGGAATATCGCCACAAGGTTAGTCCTTACATTGGCCGTAAAATCAATGCGCGCGTAGCGAAAACTATTCTGCGTGGCAAGGTGATTTACGACATCAATACCGGTGTCTCTGCCGATCGTACCGGCAAGTTTGTTCTGAAACATCAGCAATAGTCTTATGCCGGACGCGTCCATCAGGGCGTGTCCGGTTGTTTGGAAAATTTGACGAGGTAATGTCTTGATGCACGCAGTCCAAGGCGATCGTAACCACTGGTTGTCTGGCTTTCAGTGGTTTTTCTTTATTTTCTGCAATACCGTGGTAGTGCCTCCCACGCTGCAGTCGGCTTTTCACCTGTCATCAGCAACGACGTTCTGCATCACCCAATACACTTTTATTGCCACTGCTATTGCTTGTCTATGCCAAGTTTTGTGGGGGCACAAACGCGCCATTATGGAAGGCCCTACCGGGCTATGGTGGGTCACTATTCTTACCGTGACACTGGGGGAATCTGCCAACGGCACTCCTCTAGCAGTGATTGGCGGTAATTTGGCTGTCGGGATCATGATTGCTGGAGTGGTGACTATCTTTATTGGTATCAGCGGATTAGGGCACCGGATGGCTGTGTGGTTTCGCCCTGGCGTGATGGCCGTGTTTATGTTTCTGCTCGGTGCTCAGTTGATCGGTGTATTTATGAAAGGCATGTTAGGAATGCCTTTTGGTGTTTCCAGTGGAGCCGTGGTGCTTAACCCTAGTTCCTTTGCACTGGCGCTGTTGGTGATGTCATTTACCGTTGCCATGATTATTGGGTTGCCGTACCGGATGGCAAAATATGCCTTGCTGATGGGGGCACTATTGGGTTGGGCACTTTATCTGTTGTTGTTTACCCCCGCGCCGTTGATCTCTAGTGGGCAAGGCTGGTTGCTGTTCCCTCTTGGGGAGCCTGGTCATTTACGCTGGGGAATTATTATCACCATCGTACTGACGGGAGTGGTAAATATTTCCAATAACTTTGGTGCTATCCGTGGTACTGATCATTTTTATGGCGGCTCCCCGGCAGGAAAGGCGCTGTATCGGCGTAGTTTCGTGGTGTCTGGGTTAATGACATTGGGATCCGCTCCGTTGGGGATTGTGCCATTTGCTCCCTTTGTGTCATCGATTGGCCTGTTAACACAAACTCAAGATAGCAGCAGTCGTTCGTTCATTATTGGTTGCCTGCTGTTTTTAGCCATTGGCGTCAGCTCTGTATTGACCAGCCTGTTTTGTAGTATTCCACTAACCATCAGCAGTGCTGTGATGCTGGTGTCTTATCTCCCACTACTCTATTCGGCACTGTTGTTTGTTGGGCAGATGTCATTGAATGCCAGAAATATTTACCGTCTGGCCATTCCACTATTTTTCGGGATCTTTTTGATGAGCGTCCCTGTCTCATTCCTGCAAACCGTACCAATGATCATCCGTCCATTGCTTAGCAATGGGATGCTGGTGGGCATTTTGATCGCGTTGCTGATGGAGAATCTGATCCCATGGGATCGCATTAAATAATCGGGTTAAAGGATAAAAGATGAAAATTGTCATCGCGCCAGATTCGTTTAAGGAAAGTATGAGCGCTGAACAGGCTGCCAAAGCGGTTGAGCGTGGTTTTCGTGAGGTGTTTCCACATGTTGAGTGTCTGCGGTTGCCGATTGCCGATGGTGGCGAGGGAACGGTCGATGCGTTAATTGCTGCTACCGGGGGGCATAAAGTCTCCCTAACGGCTACCGGACCGCTGGGTAACGCAGTCCCCGCCTTCTATGGTGTGACTGGAGACGGTCGCACGGCGGTGATTGAAATGGCGGCGGCCAGTGGGTTGATGCTAGTACCTGCGGCGCAACGTAACCCACTGCTGGCAACCAGCTACGGTACAGGGGAGTTGATCCGTCATGCTCTGGACAGTGGTATTCGTCATATCATTTTGGGTATTGGCGGCAGTGCGACGGTAGACGGCGGCATCGGCATGGTACAGGCGCTAGGTGGTCGCTTCCAACATCAATCCGGTAACGAACTGGCATTTGGTGGGGGGGAAATGGCACAGCTAGAGGCGATCGATCTTAGTCAATTAGATCCACGTTTAGCACAGTGTCAGCTGGAAGTGGCCTGTGATGTTGATAATCCGTTGGTCGGCCCGAGAGGCGCAGCAGCGGTGTTCGGTCCACAAAAAGGCGCTACGCCAGAAATGGTGCAACAACTGGAGCAGGGTCTGAATCAGTTGGCAAACGTTATTGAACAGTCAATTGGCCAGAACGTGCGGACCTTGCCGGGCGGTGGTGCTGCCGGTGGCATGGGTATTGCGACCAAAGTATTGCTCGGTGGTGAGCTTAAGCCGGGTATTGATATTATTATGGATGCGGTACAACTGAAGCAGGCATTTGCCAGTGCCGATCTAGTCATCACCGGTGAAGGGCGCATGGACAGCCAAACTGCCGGAGGAAAAGCACCTACGGGAGTCTCCAAGCTCGCTAAACAATGCCAATTGCCAGTGATTGCTTTGGCGGGGGTATTTGGCGATGGAGTGGAAGCAGTCTATGAGCAAGGGATTGATGCGGTGTTCAGCATTTTGCCTCGTCTGGCGCCATTGGACGATGTATTGGCACAAGGAGAAGTGAATTTACAGCAATGCGCACGTAACGTGGCGCAGGCGATTAAAATTGGTCAGCAATTAGCAAAGTAAGCGATCAAAAAGTAAGCGATCAATAAGGCCACGTCGAAGCGTGGCCTTAATCAAATCAGTTCAGTTATCGACGAATCAAATATCTACATCGCGGTGGCAATCTTTGGAATAAATATAGCTGAATTCTTCTTGCCCAACGCCATAACCCGCCTGCGGAACATAGGCGGCCATAAAGATATAATCCCCTTTCTTCACCGGCACCCAAGTATTATCCAAGTTATAAACCCCGGCACCGCTGAGGATATAAGCCCCATGCTCCTGCACGTGAGTTTCGACATAACCATGGCTAGCACCTGGTTTGAATGAAAGAATGTGCATGTTCATATCAAAGCCAAGTTCTTTTGGCAGCAGATCCAGCAGGATCACATCGCTCATACCTTCGTAGTGGATCTTTTCCAGTTTATTGACGTTATTGCACACCACATGAGCTTGATGTCCGGCAGTTGGCTGATAACGACGCTTGTACAGGAACAGTTTGCTGCTTTGGCCTGCGTTGTTATTTTCAAATCGCATCAACACCCCAGCCGGGCAATACAGATAACCACCTTGGGTCAGTTGATAGCTCTCTGTGCCTGCGCTGGCGGTAATGTTACCTTCAATCACATAAACAAAGGTTTCAATCTCTTCGCCACCAAACCCTTGGCGATTACCGCCGTCCTGATGCAGTGTCACCAAATAATCAACAAAGCTAGCACCAAGTTTTGGGGTCGATAAAATAGTGATATCACAGTTTTCAAAACCAGGGATAAGATTACGTACCAACCCGTCCGGTGTAATTAATGCGTAGTTGTCACGCTTGATAATAGAACGTGAAGAAAGAATATCTGCTGGATAGCCGATCTGATTATTAATGTAGCCCATGTTAATTCTCCTAAATTCAGTTTTGCGCGTCAGACGTCTGTTGCGCGATAAGTTCAGCGCCAGTCTGGTTGTTCCAAATAGGCTAATTGATAAAGGGTATGCGCGAGGATCTTAACCCCTTCGCATAAATCACTGACCGCAGTACGTTCTGCCGGATTGTGGCTAATGCCGCCAATACTGGGAACGAACAGCATCACTGTGGGTATCTGTGGCGCAAAAATTTGTGAATCATGGCCTGCGCCGCTGTGCATCAAGCGGGCGTTAAGGCGATGAGCTTCACACAACTGAGATACACCTTGCACCAATCGTTTATCCATCGGAATGGGGGCTTCGTCCATCCACAGATCAATCGCCACCTGAATCCCCATTTCGTGACCTATTCTCTGGATATCAGCTTCAAGCTGCTGAGTAAAACGTTGCAAAATGGCAGCATCAGTATGGCGACAATCAATGGTGAACTGTGTCATGCCCGGTACGACGTTAACCGTATTGGGACGTGGTTCTACCTTGCCAAAAGTTAGCACCAGCGGATCGCCTTCGGCTCGTGCCTTGGCGAGAGATTCACAACAGATACGGCTGAAGGCTTCTACCGTATCTTTGCGATAACTCATTGGCGTAGTGCCCGCATGGTTGGCTTCTCCGGTCAGCGTTACACCATAGCGACGTTGACCGACGATGCTAGTGACCACACCGATGGTTTGCCCTTCGGTTTCCAGCACTTTGCCTTGCTCAATATGCAATTCAACAAAGGCGGCGATGTCCTGACGTGCTGGTTGACTCTCTTCACTTGGGGTAAAACCGGCTTTCTGCATCGCGTCGATAAAGTTGACACCTTTAACATCGCAAATTTCACTGACATCCGATTTCTTTGCCTGACCGAGCACGTTTTTACTACCCCAGAAGACATAAGGGAAGCGACTACCTTCCTCTTCTGCTAGCGAAATAACTTCCAGGGTACGTAAGGGTTGACCATAAGTGTCGCGTAGATAACGGATGGCGATAAAGGCGGCTTCAATTCCCCATTGTCCATCGAGATTACCACCGTTAACCACGGTATCAATGTGCGAGCCGGACATGATCACTTCTGCGGGATATTTACTGCCTATGAGCTGGCCTGAGAGATTGCCAACAGCGTCAAAACTGGCGCGGAGCCCCTCGGCTTCAAACGCTTGTTTTAATGCCTGTTGAGCGGCTTGCCATTCGGGGGTATAGAGTAGGCGAGTCATGCCCCCTGAGGGATCACGGCCAAATGCCGATAACCATTGTGAAGAAGCAATAACTTCCTGTTCGAAAGATTTCATTTTCCGTGTTCCAATTAAATAAATGCTTCATTGAAATATACCCGCCATACTTCAAGCTGCCTCGATACAACTCGAATTATTTTGGGTATAGACGGCTATTATTTATTGTTAATAGCCGATGAAAATATTCCGGTTAGCTGGCGAAAGGGCTTTTATTATCATAAGAACGCTGGAAGATATCATCTGAAATAAGGTACTGATATATTTCATCGACAATCTCTATGCCATTTTTCGCACTCTCTATTTCACGTGAGTGGCTACCTTGCCCCGGATACAGGACTTTTTTAACGCCAGGTGCAGGTTTGGTGGCATTAAGTTCCTGCATCACTTGGCTAATATTTTTGCGGAACATCTCTTCATTAGTGAAATAACTCGGGTTCAGCACGATATGCAATTGCCCCAGTTCTCTGCCTGCGCTCAGATCGTGATACATCGAACTGACATGTTTGCCAAACGGTAAACCGAGCAGCACGCCAGAAAGAATATCTACCATCATCATCAAGCCGTAACCCTTTGGCCCGGCAATCGGCAGTAACCCACTGACAGCAAAAGGATCGGTGGTATTGTTACCTTCTTTATCTACTGCCCAAGTGTCAGGGATTGGCACGTTACGCGAGCGGGCATCCAGCACTTTGCCCCAAGCTTGTACGGTGGTCGCCATGTCAAACGTGACAATCTCATCCCCTTCGGCAGGGGCTGAAAAGGCGATAGGGTTAGTGCCGTAATAAACTTCGGCGCCGCCGTAAGGAACGACCATAGGATCGGATTGACATAGAGAAATACCGACCATGCCAGCACGTGCGGCTTGCTGCACAAAATAAGAGAGGGCGCCGCTGTGCCCGATACGCCGCACACCGACCACTGCGACACCGTTCTCTTTGGCCATTTCAATGGCATGATCCATACTCAGTTTGGCGGCAACGTGCCCTGCACCGTTGTCACCGTCGAAAACCGCGCTGCAAGGGCCAGTTTTCTCAAACGTGAAATTGGGGTGGTTATTGGTGCCGCCTTTGCTGATACGTTCTGAATAATATTCTACCCGTACTGCGCCGTGGGAGTGGATACCGCGTGCATCGGCATGTGCCAGCACATCAGCGACAATCCCTGCATGTTCCTGACTTAATCCGGCAGCATGAATTTTATTTTGAATGAGCTGATGTAGTTGTGCTTTGGTAACTTTCATACTGAGTCCTTTTTGTTACTACGGTTTAAAAACCACCTCTGGTGGCTAATGTATAAGCCCGTAGAAAAAATTATGTGATCTAGATAGGGTTTGTTTTATTGGCTGAAATTTTCATTGAATGTGGTATCGATTATTAGAAAAATTCAAATGACACCACAAGCAAGAACAAGAAAATTATCTTAATCATGCAGTGATTAAATGAGAGTTTTTAACAATAAATAAACTGTGATCACACTCACCGTTGCGAGGGGGATTTATTTGTAGTTTGAGCGTCAATATTTATCACTGGTATTTAATTGCTAAATGACTAGCGAGATAAAATATCAGAGACTGTGTAATAAGGACATCACTATGATCCATGCATTTATAAAAAAGGGCAGTTTTCAGGATTCTGTCAGCCTGATGCTGATTTCTCGCAAGCTCAGTGACTCTCCTAATGTTGAAGAAATTTCGGTGATGATGGGGACTCCGGCTAATAAATCGTTGTTGGAGGTCACCGGGTTCTGGCATGAACAATTTAATGAAGCGACGCCGAATGATATTTGTGTGGCGATCAAAACCGAAACTGCCGACGCCGGTATTACCGCAGAAATCAGCGAACTGCTGGATGCGGCGCTAAAAGCGATTGCTCAGGGGCAGCAGGGCGGGAAAACGTTACATAAAGCGCGGAGCTGGCGCAGTGCGCAAGCAAAACAGCCAGAGGCCAATTTGGTCTTGATCTCGATTGCCGGTGAATACGCTGCTGGGTTGGCGGATCAGGCGTTGGATGCGGGTTGTAATGTGATGATGTTCTCGGACAACGTCAGTGTGGAACAAGAACGCGCATTGAAAACCAAGGCCAGAGCCAATGGGCTGATTGTGATGGGACCCGATTGTGGCACCACCAATATCGCTGGCGCACCGCTGGCGTTTGCCAATAAAACACCACCAGGGGTGATTGGTGTTATTGGGGCTTCTGGCACCGGTATTCAGGAATTGACCTCACAAATCACGCTGGCCGGGCAAGGGATCACTCACGCCATCGGGCTGGGAGGGCGCGATCTTAGTGCAGAGATTGGCGGGATTAGCGCCCTAACGGCATTACAGATGTTGGCCGCCGATCCACAGAGCTTGGTATTGGCGTTCGTTTCTAAGCCCCCGGCTCCACAAGTGCGTCAGCAAGTGATTGCTGCCATGAAAACGCTGGGCAAGCCTGTGGTGGCGTTGTTCCTTGGTGCCAAAGCGGCAACCCGGCAAGACGGTAATATTTATTTTGCCGATACGTTGGATGAAGCCGCGCGTTTGGCGGCGATGTTAGGGCAAGTGCAGCAAGCGGCATTACAGCAACCCGGCGTTGAAGGTGGTGCCATTGCAGGCCTGTATGCCGGAGGTACGCTGGCGGCAGAATGCGCGATGTTACTGGCGGAACGTCTGCACCTTCCACTGGATGCCGAACATCCGCATGGGCAGATGTTGTCGGCCAATGGGCATCGGATCATTGATATGGGTGACGATTTTTATACTCAAGGGCGCCCGCACCCGATGATCGATCCTACCGCCCGTAATCAGGAAATTGCCAATTTGGCACAGCAGCCGCAGATCGGCGTGTTATTGCTTGACGTCGTGATTGGTTTTGGCGCGCAGCAAGATCCTGCCGCGTCGTTAGCACAAGAAGTGCAGCGGCTGCGTGAGAAACGCGGCAATGCACATCCTTTAGCCGTGATCGCCACCGTCACCGGCACCGAGCAAGATCCACAGAACCGTAGCCAACAGATAGCGACGCTGACTGAGGCGGGTATTGCGGTAATGCCTTCCTTACCCGCAGCCGTGCTACTGGCGCATCAATTGATCTCAGCACCTCCGTTGGTTAAAGAGTTGCCGGTTTCCGAGTTGTTAGCGGGGGTTTCGGTGATTAACGCCGGGTTACGCAGCTTCGCTGACGATCTGCAAACCAATGATATTCCTGTGGTGCATTACCAGTGGGCGCCTGTCGCCGGTGGTAATCAGCGATTAGCCAATATTTTGAAAAAATTGAATTAAGGGACTGACTATGTACGCAACGATTGAACAAGCCAACGCCGCCGTTATCGCTCGTATCCGTGAAGCACGGCCACATTGGCAGGGTGTTGAACTGGCTAAAAATCTGATCCCACAATTGACGCAGGGGCGCAAGTTGCTGCATGCCGGTCCGCCAGTCACTTGGGCTGAAATGAGTGGACCTGTGCGTGGTGCTTGCATTGGTGCCTGCCTATTTGAGCAGTGGGCAGTCGATGAACAACAGGCGTTGGCGCTGTTGGAGCAGGGCGAAATTGAATTTATTCCGTGCCATAACGTGAGTGCAGTTGGCCCGATGGGCGGGATCACTTCGGCCAATATGCCGATGGTGGTGGTCAAGAATACGGTTCACGGCAACACCGCTTACTGCAACCTCAACGAAGGTATCGGCAAGGTGATGCGTTTTGGTGCCTTCGGTCCTGATGTCCAAGCGCGTTTGTGTTGGATGCGTGATGTATTGGCGCCAGTGCTGAAAGAAGTCTTGACCGACATGGAAGGCGGCATCGATCTGACCGCCATTATGGCGCAAGCGATCACCATGGGGGATGAATTCCACCAGCGTAATATTGCCGCCTCAGCCTTGTTGATGCGTTTGTTGGCACCGAAGATCAGTTTGCTGGAGCGTGATAAAGCCGAATTGGCCAAAGTGCTGCAGTTCCTCAGCATTACCGACCAATTCTTCCTGAACTTGGCAATGGCTTACTGCAAAGCGGCTATGGATGCCGGTGCTGAAATTCAGCAAGGCACCATCGTGACGGTCATGACCCGTAACGGTAAAAACTTCGGCGTCAAAATCAGTGGTATGGGCGATCAATGGTTTACTGCACCGGTCAACATGCCGGAAGGTCTGTTCTTCTCCGGTTTCAGCCAAGCGGATGCCAACCCTGATATTGGCGACAGTGCGATTACTGAAACCTTCGGTATCGGCGGTGCAGCCATGGTGGCGGCTCCTGGCGTCACACGTTTTGTCGGCGCGGCGGGGGGAATGAGTGCCGCGGTAGAAATTTCCGAAGAAATGGCGGAAATCTATCTGGAACGCAACATGATGTTGCAGATCCCAACCTGGGATTTCCAAGGGGCTTGTATTGGGCTGGATGCGCGTCGGGTGGTTGAAACCGGCATTACCCCGCTGATTAACACCGGTATTGCCCACCGTGAAGCCGGTGTGGGGCAGATCGGTGCCGGTACTGTACGGGCTCCGCTGGGGTGCTTTGAAAAAGCGATCGAAGCACTGGCGGATAAATTGGGTATCAGCGCCTAATCCACTCTGCAAGTGGATGGACGTGGGAGGTGGGATGAATATTCAGGCATTAACGGTCAGCCTCCATGCCAGCCAGGATTATGGTCAGTTGCGTTGTGTGGGTCGCTTTAACAATGCGATCAACTTCCTCACTCATCATCAACAGTTACTGACGTTACATCGCACTGGGCGTGGTTTGAGCCCAGTGGGATGGGAAATTGATGATGCTGATTTTGACGATGTCTTCGACACCTTACTGACGACTGAACACGGGCAATTGACGCCAACGGGTATTGAACTGGGCGAATTGCGCATTCAGCCGTGCAACCCTTTGCTCAACCTGACACTCACCACGCAAGGTGAAATAGCGCTATCGCCATTGCAGACGGTGTTAGGCCCACAAGCGGCACGTACCGGGTTGTTTGGGCGTCTTGGTTATCTGATTGAGTATTCAGCAAATAGTGAAGTGAGGGAGTTGCAACAGACCTTTGCCCGCTGGTTACAAGGGGAAGGGGGAGATTGGCGTTCTATGCTGGGCAAAGGTCCGGGGTTGACACCAAGCAATGACGACACGCTACTTGGCATGTTGTTGGTCGCGCATCTCGATAGCCGAGTGGATGTGCTGGCATTACCTCCTTTTTTTGAAAGTCAGGTCGAGCTTAATGCATTGACGACCTTGATCAGTGCCAATTATTTGCATTATGCCGTACAGGGTATTTTCGCTACTCCGTTGCACACTTTAGCGAGTGGGCTATTGGAACCCTCGCTATTACCGCAGGCGGTACAGGCACTGTTACAGGTCGGGCATTTTTCTGGTGCAGATACTTTGTTGGGTGTCTGGCTGGGCACGCAGGCGATCAATCTGCGATAAACATTAATCAGCATGCCAAACAGGCATTTTTAGATAGGTATTGAAATGGAAACTTTAGTTATTGCCTTGGGGGGGAATGCCCTATTGCAACGTGGTGAGCCGCTGTCTGCTGAAAATCAATATAAAAGCATTGCCTTGATCGCGGACAGTATTGGGCAACTAGCGAAAAAGTATCGTATTGCCATCGTGCATGGCAATGGCCCACAAGTGGGGTTGTTAGCGTTGCAAAACCTAGCCTACCGTGACGTGTCACCTTATCCACTGGATATTCTGGTGGCCGAAAGTCAGGGCATGATTGGCTATATGTTGGCACAGCAATTGGGCGCATTTCATCCTAGCCAACCCGTGTCCACATTGCTTACTCGTGTGTTAGTGGACAGCCAAGATCCTGCTTATCAACAACCCAGCAAATTTATTGGACCGGTTTATGAGCCGCAGATGCAACGGGAGTTGGAGCAGAAATACGGTTGGAGCATGAAACTGGATGGGAAATATCTGCGCCGTGTGGTTCCTTCACCAGAACCTAAAAAGATTATCGATATTGAAGCGATCAATCTGTTGTTAGCCAAAAACCACATTGTGATTTGCAATGGTGGTGGTGGCGTTCCAATGGTGAACAGTGCTGAAGGGATGGTCGGTAGCGAAGCTGTTATCGACAAAGATCTGGCCTCTGCGTTGCTGGCTGAGGCATTGGAAGCGGATCACTTGGTGATCCTCACTGATGCGGATGCGATTTATCAGCATTGGGGAACCCCACAGCAAAAAGCTATTCGCTCGGCCAGCGTACAAGAGTTAGCACCAATGGCGGTGGCTGATGGGGCTATGGGGCCAAAAATTATGGCGGTCAGCCGTTTTGTGCGACGTAGCGGGAAAGTGGCTCATATCGGTGCGTTAAAAGATATTGAATCGGTTCTGGCGGGGACTGCAGGTACATCGATTACGCCGTAACTATACCCGTCATACTTGAAGCTGCATCTTTGTTGGCTGCTCTTGCTCACCCGAATCACTTACTGGCGTAAGCTCATCGGGATTATGAGCTTCGTTCCTCAGCTCACCCTTCGGGCCAGCGCAAGCGCTGTTCAAATCGGTCTGACGACCAATTTGTCTTTCAATTGCCGCCTTGATGCAACTCCAATTATTTAGGGTATAGCTATTAGAATGGATTCAACTGAGGGAATAGAATATGCAGGCGACTAAAAAAGAAGTTATCCCCTATTGGGTTAAAACCGTCATTATCTTTTTCCTCGGTTGGGTGGTTATTTATGCCGGACGTTCGGTGCTTAGCCCCATAATGCCGCAGATCCAAAATGAATTTGGCCTGTCCAAAAGCCATTTAGGTTTGATCAGTAGTCTGTTTTTTTTGACCTACACCATTTTGCAAGTACCCGCTGGACTGTTGGGCGATCGTCTGGGTAGAAAACGCATTTTGGTCAGCGGGTTTATGTTGTTTGCACTGTTTATCGCATCGGTCAGTATCTCCGCTAATTTTTTGATCTTCATTGTGTTATGGATGCTGACCGGAGCGGCGCAAGGGGTTTATTATGGCCCGCAGTATGCCCTCTCGTCTGAGACGATCCCCAAGAAATGGATTACGCTGGGGAGCGCGGTGATCGGCAGTGGAATGTCGTTCGGTATCGCCATGGGCTATTATCTTTCCAGTATTATGATCGAGCAATTTCATGCCTCATGGAAAATGCCATTTCTGGCGATGGCGATCCCGGTATTCATTGTTGCGCTGTTAATGCTGTTCTTTATTCGAGAGAAAGCCCCGCAAGATTCAGCGAATAACCTAGCGTCGACAGCGCAAAAAAGTGAGTTCAATTTTTGGGATTTGTTTAAAAATCGCAATTTATTGATGGCGTATATCACTATCTTTTGTTCGATCTACGGCTTCTTTGTGATCATTACTTGGTTGCCTTATTACCTGCAAAAAGAACGAGGGATGGACATTGTACATGCCGCCAGCATCGCCTCGATAGTGCCGTGGATTTCAGTACTGGGTACTTTGATTTGCAGTTATATCTCCGACAAATTAGGCCGTAGAAAGCAGGTGGTACTTTGCATGCTGCCGTTCTCATTATTGGCGATCTTCGGCATCGTTTATTCAACCAGTGAAGCCGCGTTGATTGCGGTGCTGGTGTTATACGGTTTTATCGGCAAAATCAGCCTCAACCCAGTATTGATCGCGCTGGTGGCGGATAATGCGCCACGTGCGGCATTGAGCACCGCTTTTGGGCTTTATAACTTCTTTGGTATGGCGGCTTCGATCTTTGCGCCTTATGTGACAGGCTTTATTGCCGACAGCACTGGCTCGTTGAATGCGGGATTTTATTTCGCCGCCATGATTACCGTGGTGGGCTTTATCGCCATGCTGTTTGTCAAAGAGGGAAAAGTAGCGGTGAGTTGAAAGTAGGGCGCAATGGCGAGTTGCGCCCTTAATACATCAATACAGTAAAGAATATAACTGACGGCGATACTTGGCGGCCAGTGCATCACCGGTGCCGAGTGCGGCGAGGATGTCTTGCAGTGTTTTACGTGCATTACCATTGGCAGCCGAGAGATCTTTCTTCAAATGCCCCATCAGCAATTCCAACGCTTCTTCGTTACGCCCCACCTGATGCAGTTGTAATGCTAACTGTACCGCGAGCTCAACGTTTTCCGGTTGTTGCTGAATTTGCTGCTGCAATTGCTGAATTTCTGGCGTGTCGGCAGCTTGTTTCAACAAATCGATCTGCGCGACCAAACCTTGGTAACGCGTATCGCGGTCTTGCAATGGGATGGTGGCCAGCGTCGCTTCGGCATCTTCGGATTTGTTCAGTGCAATCTGCGCTTGCGCCAGACTCAAACCGATATCGCCACGCTGGTTGCTGAGCTGCCAAGCTTCTTTCAACAACGGCAACGCTTCTGCGGCATTGCCTGCTTGTAACAGTTCAGTGGCTTGCGTCAATTTCACGTCTTCTGGTTTTGGCAGAAAACGTTGCAGCAAGTCGCGGATCATTTCTTCTGGTTGTGGCCCTTGGAAACCATCCACCGGTTGACCGTCTTTGAACAGATAAACGGTCGGGATAGAACGTAAGCCAAATTGAGACGCGATCGCCTGCTCGGTGTCGCAATCGAGCTTAGCTAGCACGAACTGACCGACATATTCGGCGGCTAATTTTTCCAGCACCGGGCCGAGTTGTTGGCAGTGCTGGCTGCGTTCTGACCAGAAGTAAAACAGCACTGGAACGGACATCGATTGTTCCAGCGTCTGATGCAGGTTTGTTTCGTTAATATTGACGACGGATTGAGCTAGCATAATTTCTCTCTGATCTTGCGGCTATAGATTGCCATATGCGGGCGGCGGCGAGCGTTATCAACCCTCGCGCCTTAATTAACCGTTACTGCGTAACACCCAGTCCAGTGCGCGCCCCGGCAAAATGCGGCGCAACAAACCTAGCGCATGTGCCAGTAATGTCACTGGATAACGCAGCTTAGCGCGTGGGCTTTCCAGCGCGTGGCGTAGTTTGGGCAGTACGGCTTCTGGTGGTAGCGTCAGCCGTTTGGCGATCCCAGGATTGTGCACCGGTTTATCGCTTTGAGTCTGGTTCACGTTCTGGGTGAAATGGGTGGTCAGCGGGCCGGGTTCTATTAGGCTGACTTGAATGCCGGTACCGTGCAACTCCATACGCAGCGCATCAGACCAAGCTTCTAATGCGAATTTGCTGGCGGCATAAGCCCCACGGCCTGCGCTGGAAACCAGCCCCATCACCGAACTGGTTTGGATAATGCGGCCTTCGCCATGTGGCAACATCGCTGGCAGCAGCAATTGGGTCAGTTGATGGGTACCGAACAGATTGGTGGCAAATTGCTTTTCCAACTGGGCGCGTGAAATGCCGATGAGCGGGCCATACATTCCGAACCCGCCGTTGTTGAACAGGCCATACAAACGGCCACCGGTCATTTCGATCACCTGCGCAGCGGCGCGTTCGACGCTGTCGCTATCGTCCAGATCCAGCTCGAGGCTTTCTAGGCCAAATTGGCGCATATTTTCGACATCTTGTGGTTTACGACAGGCGGCAATAACGCGATAGCCACGATTACGCAGATCTTGTGCCGCAATTAAACCAATCCCGCTGGAACAGCCGGTAATTAATACTGCTTTTTGCATAACTTTACCTAGTCGACGGGTCTTATTTAGTTAGACTCATGTTTTACTAACGGTTCCAGACGTTCCGCCATCCAAGTGGCAATAAACGGTTGGGCGCTTTGATTCGGGTGCAAACCGTCATCCTGCATCCATTCCGGCTTGACTGCGACCTGTTCCATATAAAACGGCAGCAGCGGAATGTTGAACTGTTTGGCAAGCGTTGGGTAAACCGCGCTGAATGCCTCAGTATAACGGCGACCATAGTTCGGTGGGATGTGGATCTGCATCAGCAGCGGCTGAGCATTTGCTTGCTGCACCAGAGTGATGACCTGAGCCAAATCGCGTTGCATATCTGGTGCGGGGAAGCCGCGTAAACCGTCGTTAGCGCCGAGTTCAATTAATACCCAACGCGGTTGGTGCTGTTTTAATAATTCTGGCAGACGAGCCAACCCTTGAGCGACGGTATCCCCGCTGATACTGGCATTGACCACTTGAGGGTCGCCAGTCTGTTTTTGCCATTGGTTAGCCAGCAGTGTTGGCCAGGCTTGCGCTTCCGGCAAGCGATAACCGGCACTTAAACTGTCGCCTAGAATCAATAAGGTATCGGCGGCGACAGCACGTAAACTGAATAATCCCAACAATAAAAGGAAGGGAAGATGCCAGCGGAAAACGTTCTTGAAGTTCATCATCTTAGTAAACACGTTGGTCAGGGTGAGCATCAGCTTACCATCCTTACCGGAGTTGAGCTGGTTGTCAAACCTGCGCAGACCATCGCATTGATCGGCGAATCCGGTTCGGGCAAGTCAACGTTGCTGGGTATTTTGGCCGGTTTGGACGATGGCAGCGAGGGTGATGTGCATCTGTTAGGGCAATCGCTCAATGCGCTGGATGAAGAAGGGCGCGCAGCGCTGCGTGCGAAAAATGTGGGGTTCGTGTTCCAGTCGTTCATGTTAGTGCCGACGCTAAACGCTTTGGAAAACGTACAGTTACCGGCGTTGCTGCGCGGTGAAAGCGAGCGTCAGAGCCGTGAACAGGCGGTGCAGCTGTTAGAACAATTGGGTTTGGGTAAGCGCTTGAGCCATCTACCCGCTCAACTCTCCGGCGGTGAACAGCAACGTGTGGCATTGGCGCGTGCTTTTAGCGGCCGACCACGCATCTTGTTTGCCGATGAACCGACCGGCAATCTCGATCGCCAAACCGGTGAACGGATTGTCGATCAGTTGTTCTCCCTCAACCGAGATTTTGCTACCACGTTGATTCTGGTGACTCACGATGAAACCCTAGCGGCACGTTGCCAACGTCGGTTGCGCTTGCGTGAAGGCAAGCTGTGGGAGGAAGCATGATTTGGCGCTGGTTTTGGCGCGAATGGCGCTCACCTTCGCTGCTGATTGTCTGGCTGGCGTTGACGCTCTCCGTCGCTTGCGTGTTGGCCTTGGGCAGCATCAGCGATCGTATGAATCAAGGGTTGAACCAACAAAGCCGTGATTTCATTGCTGGCGATCGCGTGTTGCGTACCGCGCGAGCAGTGCCAGACGGCTGGATTTTAGATGCCGAGCAGCAGGAGCTGAAGGTGAGCCGCCAGCTATCGTTCACCACCATGACCTACGCGGGTGATCGTCCACAGTTGGCCGAAGTGAAAGCCACTGATTTAGCCTATCCGCTGTACGGCAAGCTGGAAACACGCCCTGCCAACATCAAATTGGAGCCGGGTTCGGTATTAGTTGCGCCGCGTTTGTTGGCGCTGCTGGACGTGAAGGTGGGGGATAATCTCGACGTCGGTGATACCACCTTGCGTATTGCTGGTGAGATTATCCAAGAGCCGGACGCTAGCTTCAACCCGTTCCAGACCGCGCCGCGCATCATGATCAATCTGGCCGATGTGGATAAAACTGGCGCCGTACAACCGGGCAGTCGTCTGTCTTATCGCTATATGTTTGCTGGTTCACCAGAAAATATTCAGCGTTATGAGGAACGTTTGCTACCACAGCTTACGCCTGAGCAGCGTTGGCTTGGCGCGCAAGATTCTAATAATACGCTGGGCAAATCATTACAACGTTCACAACAGTTCCTACTGATGTCAGCCTTGCTGACGTTGTTGCTGTCGATCGCAGCTGTTGCCGTGGCAATGAGCCATTACTGCCGCAGTCGTTACGATCTGATCGCGGTGCTGAAAACCTTGGGCGCGGGGCGACAAGCGCTACGTAAGTTGATCGTAGGTCAGTGGTTGGCGGTGTTATTGCTGGCTGCGGTGTGCGGCAGTGTCATCGGCTTGGGGCTTGAAGCGGTGCTGGTTCGTCTGTTGGCTCCGGTACTACCGGGTGAGCTGCCATCTGCGGGGGCTTGGCCGTGGTTGTGGGCGATGGGCGCATTGCTGATGATTTCGTTGCTAGTAGGGCTACGGCCTTATCGTCAGTTACTTGCTACCCAGCCACTGCGTGTTTTACGGCGTGACGTGGTCGCCAATGTTTGGCCGCTGCGTTATTTCCTGCCAGCGGCGGTGCTGATTGTTGTGCTCCTGTTGGTCGGATTAATGGGCGCCAGTACTTTGCTGTGGGCGATCCTCGGTGGCATCGTGGTGTTGGCGTTATTGTTGGGCGGTATTGGCTGGGGGAGTTTGCTGTTACTGCGCCGTATCACGCTGAAAAATTTGGCATTGCGGCTGGCGGTCAATCGCCTGCTACATCAACCTTGGGTGACGGTCAGCCAACTGGCGGCATTTTCGTTGTCGTTTATGCTGCTGGCATTGTTATTGGTGATGCGTGGCGATCTGCTTGATCGTTGGCAACAACAGTTACCACCGGATTCACCTAACTATTTCCTGCTTAACATGACTGAAGCGCAGGTGCCGCAGGTGAAAACCTTCCTCCAGCAACATCAATTGCGTGAAGAAACCTTCTACCCGATCGTGCGTATGCGGCTGACAAAGATTAACCAGCAAATCGCAACCGAACGAGTTAAAGAGGAGGAGCCGGGCGGCGAAGCGGTTAACCGTGAGCTGAATCTGACTTGGCAGAACGGTTTGCCCGATCACAATCCACTGACCGCAGGTAACGGAGCGCCACACGCCGGTGAAGTCTCGATAGATGAAGGTTTAGCCGAGCGCTTGAAGATCAAATTGGGTGATACGCTGACCTTTACTGGTGATACGCAATCGATCGAAGCTAAAGTCACCAGTCTGCGTAAGGTGGATTGGGAAAGCATGAAACCGAACTTTTACTTCATCTTCCCACCGAAGGCGTTAGACGGCCAGCCGCAAACTTGGCTTACCAGCTTCCGTTACCAAGGTGAGGGTAATGCATTGACACAACTCAACCGTCAGTTCCCAACGCTGAGTTTGCTGGATATTGGCGCGATACTGAAACAGGCCAGTGGCGTGTTGCAGCAGGTGAGCCGAGCGCTGGAAGTGATGGTGGTGCTGGTGGTGGTTTGCGGTGGTTTATTGTTGATGGCACAGATTCAGGTCGGGATGCGTCAGCGGCGACAGGAGCTGGTGGTCTACCGCACCTTAGGTGCCGGTAAACGCCTATTACGCAATACGCTGTGGTGTGAGTTTGCGTTGTTGGGATTTGTCGCTGGCATCGCTGCCGCTGTCGGCGCAGAAGCTGCATTATGGTTGTTGCAGGTGAAAGTGTTCGACTTCCCGTGGCAACCGACGCCATTGCTGTGGTGGGCGTTGCCGCTACTAAGTGCGTTGTTGCTTTCACTGTGTGGCGGTTGGTTGGGTGTTCGGCTGTTACGCGGACAGGCGTTATTTAAAAGTTACTCTGAGTCCTGATAATCAGCCGGTAGTGTAAGCTACCGGCTATATCAACCCTAATTTAGTGGCTTGATGTACCATTTGGATACGATTGCTGGAGAGTAATTTCTTGCTGCAATTATTCAAATGGAATACGACGGTTCTCTCACTGATCCCTAATATTTTACTGGCTTCCCAAGCGGTTTTCCCTTGGGAGATCCATTTCAAGCAATCCAATTCACGGTGAGTCAGTGCGGCTTTTTCTTGGTTTTGACAAAAATAATGATTGTTGAATAACATCATTTGATTGAGCTGTTTTAAGTGGATTGACATGCCGCCGAATAGTTGTAAATGTTCTTTATTATTAAACTTGATATTATTCTTGCTTGAAATAGCTAGCAAGCTTGCATTTCTTTTTGTAAATGGGCTGGCAATAGCATAGGTATGCTTAATACCACAATTCCTAGCTATGGTTGAATAAATGTCATCATTATCATCATGGTTCCATATAATGGGGCTAAGCCCTTCGCGAGATTGAATGATAATGGGATCTTTCTTGTAGAGTTCACTTTCAATGTAAATGTTTGTCCACTGTTCACTAAACCCATTCAATGCATGACAATAATCAAAACTATCCGTTGGAAAAACACAATAAACATAATAATCAAAGCCTAGTGAAGAAAGCCAAGACTTTACTTCGTCGATATATTTTTTCGGTATCACTCGCTCACTGATAGGCGTAATTTCAAGACTGGTTTTTTTCGCACTCATAGATCCTGCTAGTAGTTTTAAACCTTAAGCTTAGCTTTATTGTTGTTCGGGTTTTTGTCAATATTAATAACGTGGGTAAATTACCTGTCACTTCTGACAGGGGGCATGAAAAATTACATTGATATGATGTTTGTTATTGTTTTTTTATATGAATTAAAAAAACAACTCTACTGGAGTTATCTGGTTTTATCGACATACTTTCTTATGCGTAAATTGATAAGTTCCATTTATTTATGTGCAGCTTGATTGACACTTGTCAATTAACATTGACAGCACATTGCTATCACGCGTTTCCATGAGGAAAATAATATGACTAATATTACCAAACCTGATAATGCTACTGACAAATCGTATGTTAATGATGGTTTTATTCCAGCAAGAGAAACGCAAAAACTGAGTTATACGGCGGCGCGAGTCGCTAATCCACTGTATAACCATTATCCCAAAGAAGGGAAGCCTAAAGTATTTGGTTATTATACCGACTGGTCACAATATGATGGGCGTTTGACTAATCCCGAATGCTCGCCAGCTGATCGTGGCCGTGGTGTTAATCTGGCACTGTTGGATCCGACGGCATTCGATAAAATTATTATTGGTTTTGCCGGTATTCTGGGTGATATGGGGGCGAAGTCTAAGGCTATATCCTCCGCTGCTCCCTATTTTGCTCGTTCAAAACCCGGTGAAGTGACTTTTTTAGATTATTGGGGGGATTGTCAGGCCTTCGTCAATAATGGTTTTCCCAGCTGGAAAGATATCCCGATGCCGCAGGATTTTCAGCAAGACAAAGTTCAAGGTGTGCTGGGTGGATTTCGTAAAAAACAAGCAGAAGCTCGAGCCGTTGGGCATAACCTGATCTTGTCGTTCAGTATTGGCGGTTGGACCATGAGTAATGGTTTTTACCATACGGCTCGTGATCCTCAGAGACGAGCTAATTTCTGCCTCAGTGTGGTGGATTTACTCAAACGTTTTCCGATGTTTACCGAGCTGGATCTGGACTGGGAATATCCAGGTGCACCGGGTAATGGTAATCCTCACGCACCGGATGATTGGTTATATTATAAGCAGTTGATCACGGAACTGAGAGCCAAATTAGCGGGAGCATATTTGGATCATGTGAAGATCAGTATTGCCACTTCTGCCGATCCGGTGGTAATGGCTTTGGCAAATATACCTGAGTTAATTAAGGCTGGGGTTTCGGGGATTAACCTGATGACCTACGATTTCTTTGGTACTCCGTGGGCTCAGAAACTTAATCACCATACCAACTTGAAAAGCAGCAGTGAAACCACATTTAGCGTTGAGGCTGCAGTCAATTACCTGATAGATGAACTGAAAGTGAATCCTGGCAATATTAATATTGGTTATGCCGGTTATACCCGTAATGCACGTAATGCCAATATTGTTAGTGAATCGCCGCTCAGTGGCACTTATGTTCCTCAACCCGAATTGGGAACCACTACCGGTAGTTTCGAGTCTGGTACTACAGAATGGTATGACATTCTCTATAACTACCTAGATCTTAATACTCAAGCGGGTAAAAATGGTTTTTCGCTGTATACCGATGAAAAGGCTGATGCCGATTATCTGTATAACCCAGAATCTCAGTTGTTCATGTCGCTGGATACCCCTCGTACAGCTAAAGCTAAGGGCGCTTATGCACTCGACAAAGGGTTGGGTGGAGTGTTTACTTGGACGGTAGATCAAGACAATGGTCTGCTGGTCAACGCGGTGCGTGAAGGGCTGGGGAGTAAAGCCACGACCCCTCTGGCGGTTGATATGACACCTTTCTATTTTAAAGGGGTGAATGTCAGACCATCGCCGATCGATCAGCCCCCGGTAGCGCTAGTCTCAGGGCCGACAAATCCGGTTCAGCCCGGAGAACTACTGACTTATAGCGGGGCACCGTCGTTTGATCCGGAAGGCAACCCATTGACTTATCACTGGGTTGCGGCAACTGGGCTGGAAGTCATTGGCGCTTTGAATAATGTGACCATTCAAGTCAAAACACCGACTAGCAATCCGGCGTCAACCTATACCTTATCGTTAACGGTATCTGACGGTAAGCAAAGCAATACCAAAAATCATGTCATTCAGGTAGCGGGGGGGCAAAACTTGCCGCCAGTGGTGACAATTACTGGGCCAATACAGGTGAATAGTGGTGCTGCGGCAACCTTATCGGGGAGTCAATCGTATGACCCTGAAGGTTTTGCGCTAAATTACTTCTGGGAAGTGCCCGCGGGTGTCTCTGTGGATTCACTAAACAATGCGGTGATTAACTTTACTGCACCGACGCTGAGTAGTGATATCACTTTGAACTTTACACTCACCGCAACGGATATTCTTGGTTTGAGAACCTCTAAATCGCACAGCGTAGTGGTGAAAGCCGTGACTCTTTATCCGATTTGGGAAGCGACCAAAGCATATAATGCGGGGGATAGAGTTTCTTGGGATGGACACAACTGGGAAGCTAACTGGTGGAATCAAGGGGTTAAACCGGGTACCGAGGAAGAACCTGGCAAAGGGGCCTACCCGTGGAAACAACTAGATGATGCCGGGAATGGTTCGTGGCCGCCAACCGATCAGTGTGGGCATTTGGGACGTAACCCAGGTCGTGGACGTATTTAAGGAATAAACCCACATCCCCTGTACGTGCAGGGGATGTGAGTTTTGGTTTTACAGTTTGCTTTGCGCCCAGACCAAACCACTCTGATATTCAGGCGGCAACATCGGCGCTAGCGTTTGCAGCGCTTGTTGCAATGCACAAGCCTCTGGATCGTTCAGGTTCAAATGCCCAACCTTACGGCCTTCCCGCACTTCCTTCTCATACCAATGCAAATGTACTAGCGGCAGCGAGAGCCATTGCAGATTCACTGCGGTGCCGATCAGGTTCACCATCACCGAAGGGGTATTCACCACTGGCGTTGGTAGCGGCAGACCGAGAATGGCACGCAGATGCAGTTCGAACTGGTTGATCGACGCCCCGTTTTGTGTCCAGTGACCACTGTTGTGAACACGTGGCGCTAATTCGTTGATCAACAAACGATCGCCAACGATAAAGCATTCCATCGCCATCACGCCGACGTAATTCAATTCGTTGAGGATGGCACTGAGCATCTGCTGCGCCTGCTGTTGCAACGCGGGATTGGGGTGCGGCAACGCCACGCTGGTACGCAGAATGCCGTCTTCGTGCAGATTGTGAGTCAGCGGATAAAACACCGATTGACCATCGTGCCCACGGGCACCAACCAGCGAGACTTCACCAGAGAAATTAATCCCTTGCTCGACAATACATTCACCGTAGGCGTCTGCGGGTAATTCAGATTCTTGCCCTGGGCGTAAGCGCCATTGCCCACGACCATCGTAACCCCCGACACGACGTTTGACGATCGCCAGTTCACCCAGCTTATCAAACGCCTGTGGCCATTCGCTGGTATCGGCCAGTAATTGCCATGGCGCGGTGGCTAGCTTGAGTTGATCCAACAGTTGTTTTTGCGTCAGGCGATCGGCCAAACGGGGGAAAATATCACGGTTAACGAAACTGTTATGGGTTGCCAACTCACGTGTTAACGCGGTTTCTGGCCAGCGTTCGATTTCGGCGGTGATCACGCTGTTTTGATAAGGCACTGCTTCTGGTTCGGCGTCGAGACCTATGGGATAGACCGCGATACCTAAGGGTTCGCCAGCCTGACGCAACATACGCCCTAACTGACCATTGCCCAGTACGCAAACCGGTTTCATGCTTCCTCCCGCGGGTCCGGGTTATTCAATACCTCATCGGTCTGCGCCTGACGCCAAGCCGCCAAACGCTGTGCCAGCGCGGGATCGTGCAAGGCTAATATTTGCGCAGCCAGCAATCCGGCGTTAGCGGCACCAGCTTTACCGATGGCCAATGTGCCTACTGGGATACCGCGTGGCATTTGCACGATGGAATACAGGCTATCAACCCCGCTTAACGCCGCACTTTGCACTGGTACACCTAGAACGGGAACTAGCGTTTTTGCTGCCAACATCCCCGGCAGATGCGCAGCACCACCGGCACCGGCAATAATCACATCAAAACCCTTCGTGCTGGCCTGTTCGGCGAAGCTGAAGAGTTTGTCTGGCGTGCGGTGGGCTGAAACGACTTCAACATGGAAGGGGACGGCAAGCTCGGTCAGGACGTCAGCCGCAAACTGCATGGTGGCCCAGTCACTTTTTGAACCCATTACGATGGCGATTTTCACCGCAGCATTGGTGGCTGAGGCAGCGTTGGCTCCCATGGGGTAAGGCTCCTGTGATTGTAAAGCGTTGGCCCGTTGCGCTGTCGTATTAACGTCGTGGCAGGCCGGTTCGAGGGCGTAGAGCATATCACGAGTATTCGGCAAGGAAAACGGTTGCGTCGCTGGTTTTGTTGGCTAAAAGAGAACTTTATTGAGGGGTTAGAATGGGAATTCTATCAGCTCGACGGCCTCTGGCGTCACCTTAATCATGGAACCAGAAACGTGCCAAGCACCGAGCACCGCACGATGGGCTTCGCCATTCGGTAAAGTCAGTGGATGTATCGCCGGGCGGTGAGTATGACCGTGGATTATCCATTGCACCTGATAGCGTTGTAGCGCTTGCTCAACTGCCTGTGGATTGACGTCCATAATCGCTTCAGACTTGTATTGGTTACTTTGCTGGCTGCGAGCCCGCATACGGGCGGCAATCTTTAAGCGCCAGCGGAGAGGCAAGGCCAGAAACAGTTTTTGAATCAGTGGATTATGTACTTTTCGGCGGAACTGTTGATAGGCGTGATCGTCAGTGCAGAGTGTGTCGCCATGCAAGATCAAGATCCGGCGGCCATACAGATCAACCACTTGTTCTTCAGGTAACAGAGTCGTACCACTGGCGTGGGCAAAGCGTTTGCCAACCAAAAAATCGCGGTTGCCGTGGATGAAATAGCAGGGAACACCGGCTTGTTGCAGCGTTTTTAGTGCGGCAGCAATTTCGGCGTGTAACGGCTCGGGATCGTCGTCACCAATCCAAGCTTCGAAGAGATCGCCAAGAATGTATAATGCGTCGGCGTGGATCGCTTCGCGTTGCAAAAAACGCAGAAAACCGGCAGTGATTGCCGGTTCCTGTGCGCATAAATGCAGATCTGCAATGAACAGAGTGCTCATGCGTTTGCGATTACTCGCTGACGGTAACGCTGGTGACGATAACATCTTCCACCGGCACGTCTTGGTGCATGCCGCTACGACCCGTTTTCACGGCTTTGATCTTGTTAACTACGTCCATGCCTTCAACCACTTCAGCAAATACGCAGTAACCCCAACCTTGGCTGTTTTCAGCGCGGAAGTTCAGGAAGTCGTTATCGGCAACGTTGATGAAGAACTGGGCAGTAGCAGAGTGTGGATCGTTGGTACGCGCCATGGCTAAAGTGCCAATGGTGTTTTTCAGGCCATTGTTGGCTTCGTTTTTGATTTGGTCTTTGGTGTCTTTCTGCTTCATGCCAGGCTCAAAACCGCCGCCTTGGATCATAAAGCCATTGATCACACGGTGGAAAATAGTATTGGTATAGAAACCTTCACGGCAATAGTTCAGGAAGTTTTCAACGGTAACAGGCGCTTTATCGGCATGAGTTTTGATAACGATGTCGCCGTGATTAGTGTGGAAAGTAACCATAATAATGTTCCTAAATAAGTGAAGTGATGAGGCTGATAAATCAGACCGACCTTATAACATATCTCAATTAATGAGTCAGTAACGGTCTAAACCACCGCCTTGACCTTGCATAAACGCCGCCTTCGCGGTTCAATACGAAGATTGTTCATATGACTATCAATATCACGCACACCATGGAATAGCCTGATGCTAAAGATCTTTAATACCCTGAGTCGTCAAAAAGAGGAATTCAAACCCATTCATGCTGGCAAAGTCGGCATGTACGTGTGCGGGGTAACCATCTATGACCTGTGTCATATCGGCCATGGTCGTACCTTTGTCGCTTTCGATGTCGTTGCTCGTTACCTGCGTTACTTGGGGTACGATCTGAACTTCGTGCGTAACGTGACCGATGTGGACGATAAAATCATCCGTCGCGCGGCAGAGAATGGCGAAACTTGCGATCAACTCACTGAGCGCATGTTGGCAGAAATGCATGCTGATTTTGATTCGTTGCTGATCGAGCGCCCGGATCAAGAACCGCGTGCGACTCAGCATATCGCGGAGATTATCGAGATCACTCAGCGTTTGATCTCTCGTAATCATGCCTATGTGGCGAGCAATGGGGACGTGATGTTCTCTATTGATAGCGATCCTCAGTACGGTTTGCTGTCACGTCAGGATCTGGAGCAGTTGCAGGCGGGTGCTCGCGTTGAGATTGATGATGTAAAACGCAATCCGATGGACTTCGTGTTGTGGAAAATGTCCAAACCGGGCGAGCCAAGCTGGCAATCCCCGTGGGGCGCAGGGCGTCCGGGCTGGCATATCGAGTGTTCAGCGATGAACTGCAAACAGCTCGGCACCCATTTCGATATTCACGGTGGTGGCTCGGATTTAATGTTCCCGCACCACGAAAACGAAATCGCGCAGTCTAGCTGTGCGCACGATGGCCCCTACGTCAACTACTGGATGCATTCCGGCATGGTGATGATCGACAGAGAGAAGATGTCGAAGTCGTTGGACAACTTCTTTACCATCCGCGACGTGTTGGGTTATTACGATGCCGAAACCGTGCGTTATTTCCTGATGTCAGGTCACTATCGCAGCCAGTTGAACTACAGCGAAGAGAACTTGAAGCAGGCTCGTACCGCGTTGGAGCGTTTATATACCGCGCTGCGTGGCACCGATATTCACGCTCAGCCTGCTGGTGGTGAAGCTTTTATTGCTCGTTTCCGTGAGGCGATGGACGACGACTTCAATACGCCAGAAGCCTATTCGGTGTTGTTCGATCTGGCGCGTGAAGTGAACCGCCTGAAAACTGAAGACATGGTCAGTGCTAGCGCGTTAGCCGCCGAACTGCGCAAGCTGGCGAAGGTGCTGGGGTTGCTGCAACAGGAACCCGAACAATTCCTGCAAAACGGTGCGCAAGCAGATGACGCTGAAGTGGCGGAAATCGAAGCTTTGATCAAGCAGCGTAATGATGCACGTAAAGCCAAAGATTGGGCGCTGGCGGATGCCGCACGTGATCGCTTGAACGAGATGAATATCGTATTGGAAGATGGTGCACAGGGAACGACCTGGCGTCGCAAGTAATTTTCGATAATGTTTAAAATACCACGGTAAATACTGTGGTATTTTTTTATCCAAATCGTTGCTACATAAAAGATTGATTGGCGTTTCTGCTGGAATGTCAGGGATCCTCTGCTATTCTTATTAAATAAAAAATCGAATAAAAACAATTATTTTTAATAGAAGGCCAATACTATGGGGTGTGCTTCAAGGTCTAGTAATTATTATTTTTCAAGACGAAAAAAATGGGCTCTTCGTATAGGGTTATCTTTTTCATATTTATTACTTCATCAACCATTATTGGCAGAGGTCATCTCTTTACCGTTAACATCAACGACCACGATTAATTTAAATGATTACACCCCGGAATATGAGTTTTTACTTTTACCGACAGCAACGTTAACAACAAATACTGGTGATGGTATTGTAGGTGAATCAGGTGATTGGCATTTATTTGTTGATGGTTCAATTAATGCTGCGGATTCCGGTGTTGTATTATCTTCGTTAACGACTAATGGAACCCATATCATCAATAATGGTTCGATTGTGGGTAACAATGGCATCGATCTGTTGCCGGGTGGCGGCGCGGTGATCGTCAATAATGGGGCTATAACCGGTACCGGTGGTGTTGCCATCAATATGCAAGGCGATAATAACACCTTGATCTTAAATGAAGGTTCTAGCCTTTCAGGTAATGTCATTAGCGCAGGATTAAATAATCGTGTGGTGTTACAAGGTGCGGGAGCGACGAGCAGTAGTTTTAATGGGAATAGTTCAGATAGTGGTATTTCAGCGTTAGAGATGAATGGTACTAACTGGTCACTTAGCGGTGACATAAATTTTGCTGGTGCCAACCCCACGGCAATAAATATTAACAAAGGTAGCTTAGCCTTAACGGGTAATGTGGCTATGAATGGTGGCGGAGTTAATATCGGGGCGGGGACGGTATTAACTGTGGGTGATGGTGGCAGTCATGGTTATATTGATGGTGGCGTCATTAATATTCAAGGTGTTCTCAATATTTACCGCTCTGATCTTGGGCTTGATTTTAGCTCTTCAATTACCGGTTCGGGTACGATTAATTTTAAAGGAACCGGAGTTAGCAATCAGTCATCTTATGATGTGAGTAATAATAATACTGCGTTCACCGGTAATATTGTTATCGAAAATGGAGCGAGATTGCAGGCGGTAGGCAAAAACCCACTACCGTTATCCCATATCTTTGTCAAAGACGGCGGTACGTTATGGCTGGGTAATGCGGCCAATTACACCACCCCGGTGGTCATTGAAGGTGAAGGTTGGTCAGAACCGATGGGGCAACTGGGGGCGCTGCGTTTAGACAGTAATGCCCAACTTTCTGGCCCACTCATTTTGGCGGGAGATAGCCGTATTACCGCTGTTTATGCAGGGTATACCGGGACTATTAGTGGCGATATTAGTGAACAAGGCGGCAGCTTCCAATTGGAAAAAACCGGTGATGGATTGATTACCCTCTCCGGGAATAGCAGTTATAGCGGCGGAACGCTGATCAATGACGGCACTCTGGCAGTATCCAATGGCAAAAGCCTAGGAACGGGAACGGTCACCAATGAAGCCACTCTGATCTTGGATATGCAACAACACAGCATGTTCAATAATGTATTTTCTGGCAGCGGGCAGTTAGTCAAACAGGGGAGTTATAGTGCATTGCTGAGTGGTGATAATTCTTCTATGGGGGATATCAACATTACCCAAGGCACTTTGGGTTTAGTTCAAAATGGGGCGTTTACGGTTAATCATGATGTGAACATGGCTGAAGGCGCGGTGTTATTACTGGGTAAAACCGCTAACCTTGAAGTGACAAACCAACTCGAAGTCGATGGCACTTTGGCTATTTTGGCTGGGGAACAAACTGAGCCGATCATTAATGCCAACCATGTCGTATTGGGGGCTAACTCGGTATTTAATCTGGCAGGTTTTTATGCCCAAGAAACAGCTGGGTTGGCTTCATTCGCACAGAAAACACTCCAAGTTATACATACTGCCACTGCGGGAGGCATTAGCGGTGATTTCTCTGCGATTCATATTGGTGGTTCAGCGTCCTCGGTAGATTATATTTCTATCACTAATGGGATTGATTCTCTTCACCAAAATTACAATATCAATGCCAGTTTGAGTTGGTATAACGGCCTGACACAGACACCTGAATTAGCGCATGGGAATTTTACTCTGGTTAATGCCAATGATGCGTTCGAACTGGCAGCGCCCTTATTTGATCAGGTGGCTAACCCACTCACCGGATGGGATGGCAAAACACTTTATAAAGCAGGAGCTGGCACATTAACTCTCGCGGCTCATAACCGTTACAGCGGCCCAACGCAGATTGCAGAAGGGACGTTGCAGATGGGGATTGATGATGCGCTGGCTAGCAGTAGCGAACTACAAGTTGCCAGCGGTGCTCGCCTCGATCTCAATAATTTCTCGCAACGTATCAATAAACTATCTGGTGCGGGCAATATCGCGCTAGGCAATGCGACGTTAACCCTGAAAAACCAGACGTTAGACGATGAGTTCAGCGGCGTGATTAGTGGCAATGGTCAATTGATTAAGCAAGGTGGCGACACACTATTGTTTAACCAAACGCAAACTTACCGCGGGCTGACCGATATTCAACAAGGGACGCTGATCGTGGGTGACCAACAGCATTCTTCCACCACATTAGCGAGTGAGCGGGTCATTATTGCCCCCGGTGCGGTGTTGGGGGGTTATGGCGGTGTGACTGGTCAAGTTGATAACCGAGGAACATTGGCAGTGGCTGATGCATTGCCACTATTTACGGATGGGGCAACGGGTAAATTTACCGTCGGTGGGAATTTGAATAATGCCGGGCGGGTGGTGATGGCTAGCGCATTACCCAACAGCCAACTCGTCGTACAAGGGAATTATACCGGTAGCCATGGCGAGCTGGTTTTGAGCAGCCAGCTAGAAGGCGATCATTCTCTAACTGACAAGCTTGTCATCAAGGGGGATAGCCACGGCAGTAGCCAATTATTGATCAACAATGCAGGTGGTAAAGGGGCTCAGACGGTCGATGGGATTGAAGTTGTCTCGGTAGGCGGGCAATCGGATGGGGTATTTAACCTCTCGGGACGGGTAGTCGCCGGGGCTTATGAGTACTTTTTGTATCAGGGAACGCCGACACAGCAGAACGGTAATTGGTATTTACGTTCGCAGCAGCCACACAGTGATGAACCGATATATCGCCCGGAGGCGGGGAGTTATATGGCAAACATGGCGGCGGCCAGTTCACTGTTTAATTTGCGGCTAGAAGACCGGGAAGGTCAGGCAGAGAACTCCAGTTTATGGTTACGCCAAGTGGGCGGGCATAGCCGTTTTTATGATGGCTCAGGGCAACTGCGTAACACAACCAATCGCTATGTCGTACAAGGCGGTGGCGAGTTGTTCAGCATGGAAAACTCAGCAGATCAACGGCTGGCGTTGGGCGTGATGTTTGGTTATGGCACCGCCGCGACTAATACGGATTCTGGTCGTAGCGATTATGCCGCGAAAGGGCAGGTGGATGGTTATTCCAGCGGACTCTATGCCACTTGGTATCAAGATGCGGTGCGTCAACAAGGCGCTTACCTTGACAGTTGGCTGCAATACAGTTGGTTGAATGCCAGTGTCAAAGGCGATGCGTTGGGTAGTGAGTACTACGACATTAATGGCTGGAGTGCTGCTCTAGAAAGTGGTTATCACTATCTTTGGCTCGAAAGTGAAAATGCTCAGGTGATCGTGACGCCGCAAGCGCAAGTGATATGGAGTGGCTTGCAAGCGGATGATATTACCGAAGCGCAAGGAACACGAGTGCAATCAACCGGTAGCGATAATGTGCAGACACGGCTTGGGCTGAATCTTTCCCGTGTTGGCGCTACCGCGGCGGATAAAGCACAAGGGCGGCTATTCACCGTTTATGGTGAGATGAATTGGCTGTATAACAGCGAATTAGCGGGTGCTGTTTTGAATGATATGGAAGTGCAACAGGCAGGGAGTCGTAATATCGGTGAGCTGTTGCTAGGCACTCAGGGGCAAATGGGCAATGGTCTGAGTGTGTGGAGCCATGTCAGCCAACAATGGGGCGGTGCGGGTTATAGCAATACTTCGCTTACCCTTGGGATTAAATATCAATTTTAGGTGTGAGTAGAAATCCGCAACCGTTTGAACTGGTTGCGGATCAACGATATTAAGGCTTGACGGTGACCTTGCCACCATTAAATTCGACGACTTGCTCGGCGACGATCTTGCAACGCTTGCGCGTTTCTACTTTGCCGTCCACCTTGACCAAACCTTTGGCGATCACTTCTTTGGCGGTTCCGCCACTCTCGCACCAGCCTTGAAACTTCAGCAGATCACAGAGTTCGACGTGGGGATGATTGTCCAGATTAAAAATTTCCATACGGCCTTATTTATTTAGGTAAGTGACTATTTAGGTTGAATGTCGTGGTATTCCTCGCAGGCTTGCAAGGTGTTTTGAATCAGTGTTGCAACGGTCATTGGGCCAACACCACCCGGCACTGGCGTGATATAGGCGGCACGCTCGCTGGCAGCGTCAAAATCAACATCCCCGACCACTTTACCGCTTTCCAGACGATTAATACCGACGTCAATCACGATCGCCCCCGGTTTAATCCAATCACCGGGAATAAAGCCCGGCTTGCCTACCGCAACGATCAACAGATCGGCATTTTCTACGTGATGACGCAGGTTCTTGGTGAAACGGTGGGTGACGGTGGTGGTGCAACCCGCTAACAACAGTTCCATACTCATCGGACGACCGACGATATTGGACGCGCCAACAACCACGGCATTCAGGCCGTAGGTGTCGATGTTGTAACGCTCAAGCAAAGTCACAATGCCACGTGGAGTGCAAGGGCGCAGTTTGGGCGCACGTTGGCACAACCGACCGACGTTGTACGGGTGGAAACCATCAACGTCTTTATCAGGATGGATGCGTTCCAGCACTTTGACGTTATCGATGCCCGCCGGCAGCGGTAATTGCACCAAAATACCGTCGATCTCGGTATCGTTGTTCAGTTGGTCGATCAACGCCAGCAGCTCGGATTCGCTGGTGGTAACGGGCAGATCGTAAGAACGAGAGACAAAACCGACTTCCTCGCAAGCACGGCGCTTGCTGGCGACGTAAATCTGCGAGGCCGGATTCTCACCAACCAGCACTACCGCCAAGCCCGGCGCGCGTTTGCCAGCCGCCAGACGTTGTTTAACCTGCTCAGCCACTTCGTTTCTAACCTGCTGCGCAATCGTTTTACCATCAATAATCTTTGCTGCCATCAGTGAGGAAATCCATCATTAAAGAAAAGCGGGGGATGTGGCTATTTTGGCAGAAGCTGAGCGCGCTGTCAGGCGCTGAATACAGCTAATTCTTGGATTCGAGCCTTCTGCGCTTTTGGATTTATGTTTTTTTTATATCAACAGAATGATCCTCTACGAGTTTTTTATTCGGTGCAGCGTAGCATTGGCTGCATCAACCTACTGGCGGAGTGACGATCATGATGAAAATTACCCAGCTCTATCCGCTGCATCAGTCTATCGACATGATGCAAGAACAGCCGAAACACATTGGTGAAACGGTGTTTGATTCATCATTGCATCCGGCGGAAGTGACGTTGTTAATTGAGCTACATCAGCGAAGTAAAACACAGAATCAACCGCTTTCATGGAAAATGCGTATCGCGGCTTGGTGCAGAGGGCGTGGAAAATGATTAAGTGGCCATTGCTCGCTGTCTCGCTGATTTTCATTCCATCTTGTTATGCTTCATTGGATTCTCAGTCCAATGCCGAAAGAATCCCAACTCTGCTAGCGACTTGTCATGTACTGAACGGTCAAAGTATCGATTGGGGGGATATTGGGGCGGTGGTTCAGTCCACTCGTCTATGTCAACAACGTCAAAAACCACCGCAGCAAACCGAACATCCTTCTTCTCAAATGGGTTATGGCACGGCATTGGCCGATGCTGGGTTATGGCAAGAAATTAGCGTTGGTAGATCATTGCCTTAGGATATTCCCAGCATTCCACATGGATGAAAAACCAGCATAAAACACGCGGGTTGGTGGAACACTATGAAAAGGCATTGACTCGACAACCTCTGACCGTATAATCCAACTCCGCAGCCTCGGTTGCCGCATCCCCAATGCGCCCTTAGCTCAGTTGGATAGAGCAACGGCCTTCTAAGCCGTAGGTCACAGGTTCGAGCCCTGTAGGGCGTACCATTAAGAATCAACTACTTAAGCAATCCTTAATCCTGCCTGATTATCTCCCTGTGTCGTATTTGTGTCGTCAGGTGCCAAGAGTGCGTCGATTTTACGTGCGTGTTCAGTCAGATGGTTCGGTGCTAAGTGTGCATATCGTTGAACCATTTCGATACTTTCCCAAGCCCCTATTTCTTGTAGAATTGATAGCGGAACGCCAGCCTGAACCAGCCAGCTTGCCCATGTGTGGCGTAAATCGTGAAAGCGGAAGTTTTCTATCCCAGCGCGGCGGAGTGACAGCTCCCACGCAGTATTAGAATCTACTCTCATCTTTCTCACTGCTGGGGTTGTTGTTCCAGGCAAGGAGCTTTATAAATGGCTGTACCAGTACATTTATTTTTGACCGATGACGGTGGTGCGGTTCTTCCGATGTGCAAGAACGTGAAGGGAGCATCAAGCTACGAGGATTGCACCATAGCTTAACTATCCCTACTGATCCAATGACAGGGTAAGTCACTGGTACTCGTCAGCATTCACCTTTCCAGTTCACCAAAGAGCTTGATAGTTCCAGTCCGTATCTTTTCAAAGCTGCGGCTACTGGTCAGACGCTCAACTCTGCTGAGTTCAGGTTCTACCATATCAACGACACAGGGCAGGGGGGGAGTATTACCGGATCACTCTGGAGAACGTTAAAGTGATTTCTGTCAGCCCTGTTATGCACGCCGCGCCATCTTTGCGTGCGATATGCCGTACTTTCCCTAACCAGCAGGAAGTGACAGTAAAAGGATTACATTTTTTGCAGGAAGATAGCCCAACCGAGATCAGTCAAGCTATTATCGACTGGTTTGCCCGGATCAGCGACCGCAATCGTTGATCATCATGCATGACCTATTTTTACTTTTCTTCTGTGTCAAACTTGAGGTTTTTAAATGAATAAAGACACTCTTTTATCGTTAGTATGGTTCCTGCTGGTGCAGGAATAATATCACTATGAATTATGTAGGGTAGCTCTTTATATGCGCACAGCCTGTTACTAAATTGTACAATGCACTTGGCGATATGTTCTATCTCAGGAGATTTAGGTGGTAAACTGGTCTTTATAATGGCACCAAAGTAGGCGTTTTTATTGTTTTCTTTTTTATATTCGTAGGTTAGTTTTATATACGAGGTAAATAATTTCTGTTTCCAAGGTTCTTGAGGGTATTGGTCATATTGAAGGTGCCCATTATCTTTGAACTCAACATCATATAAGGGAAGGTAATCTAAAGTCGATGTCAAAAAGGTGATGAGGTCAGTGGAGTTCACGTTGTTTAGTGTTTTCACTATTAGCTGTAAGATGAATTTAACTTGGGTGTTTTGGAACAACAAGCTATTAATCTGTTCGCTTTGCATAATAAAATGGACGGTGTAGCTATCAATATTCGGTTCCATCATGATGGAACCTACCCGCCGTAAGGGCTCTGGTCGTTGTAGTTCTGTTTCATGGATTAACGGAGCATTATTTATCAATTGATTGCTTTCTTGCTCAATGGCTGTATTTTCATTCAGTTCCTGCTGAAGACAGATTTTCAGACGACTGGCCAAAGTGAGTAGAAGATCTTTGAGTACTGGGACCTGAAGATAAAAACACATCTCTTGGTTTTCAGCATTTTTAACTTTCAAACACAATGCAAAGAATTTATCCTCATGAAGGATGAGTGCGCTATTGATGCCTTTTATAGTGTTAATCATTATTGCTTCCTTGATAGTTAACTTCTCTCATATTTTTTTCACAATACTGCGAGAGATCAATAATGCGATCTGCTGAGGCTATAGTAGATGGACGGTGTGCAACAATAATACGAGTGATGTTGAGTGTTGAAATAGACTGGTTAATATAGGACTCATTTGCCAAATCCAAGTGACTGGTTGCCTCGTCCATAAATAAAATGCTGGGTTGGCGGTACAATGCACGGGCGATTAAAATACGCTGCTTTTGACCACCAGAAATGCCCAGCCCTAACTCACCCACAACGGATTCATAACCCATTGGCATCATCATGATTTCTTCATGGATATTGCAGTGTCTGGCACATTCAATCATTCTTTCTTCGTCCGCGTTCTCTTCAAAGCAACAGATATTATCGGCAATTGAACCTGAAAATAGACGATCTTCCTGTAATACGCAGGCAGTATTGAGCCGGTAGTTATTCAGGCCAATTTTAGTTATATCCAATCCATCGACAATGACATCACCTTTTGTGGTGTGCAGCAAACCACACATGATCTTTAATAAAGTCGTCTTCCCGACACCTGATGGGCCTACGATTGCTACTGATTCCCCTGGAAGGATCCTGAGGTTCAGGCCTGAGAAAATAGGGCGAGAAAAAGAATCATACTGGTATTCTAGTCCTCTTAATTCTAGTGAGACTCCTTTATTGGCTTCAAAAATACGCCGAATCGGTTGATCAACTTCCGGTTCAGAGAACACAATTTCTGACAAACGTTCATTATGAAGGGATAACATGCGTAATTGCATCGCGAGATCGATAAGACTTGATGCTCGTTGGGAAAATTGCCCACGATAAGCATTGAATGCCATAAACATCCCGAGCGTCATAGTGTTATCGATAACCATCATGGCACCTAACCAAAGAATGATGACTTGATCCATACTGGTAATAAACGCGTTAACGCCGCCATACAGCATATCGAAGCGAGTTTGTTTAATGCCCGCGTTACAAGCGTCAATATTGGTATTCAACCAATGCTGAGAGCGTCGTTCTTTCAAATTTAACGCCTTGATGGTCGAGATGCCGTACAGTGATTCCATAAAATGCGAACCAGAACGAGCCCCTTTGATGACTTGTTCCTCTGCGACACGACGATAGAAACGGTAAGTTGCTAGGCGCATTAAGGCGTAGCAAAGTGTAAATGCCACCACCACCCATACCAACCAACCCCCATATAACGTCATCATGATCAGTAAACCTACGGTCATAATGCTGTCGATCAATCCGGTGACAATACTGTTAGTAAAAGTAGAACGGATGGTATCTAGTGAGGAAAAACGTGACTGAATATCCCCCAAATGACGTTTCTCAAAAAATGACAGGGGTAGACTGAGTAAATGATCAAATAGTGTTGTTTTCCATTGAATATTGGTTAGCGTATTAAGCGTTAAAGAGGTCCAGGCACGTAGCATGCTGACAAACGTACGGAACAAGGTAAACATGACCAACCCAATGCAGATAACGGCCAGCAGGCTGTGATCATGAGCAATAATCACATGGTCTGTCACGAGTTGTGTGCCAACAGGCATTAACAGGTTGATACTCTCAATGACGACGGATAGCGCGAAAATCTTCAGTAAGGCCGCTTTTAATCCAACGATGTTTTTCATTAGATCCATCAGCCGTAAGCGGCTTTTGGCGGTTTCCTGCTGGAAATGACTATCTGCCCATAATTCGAGTGCTACACCAGTAAAATGGTTCGACATCTCCTGAATGCCGATAATTCGTTTGCCCATCGCCGGGTCATGAACGACAAAACTAGATTTACGAATTTTCACCAGCACAACATAGTGATTCATACCCCAGTGCAGTATGCAGGGCAGCTTAAGCTGATTGAGTTCATTTAGGTCGAGTGACAGGGCTCGGCTCTTTAAATTGGCCTGTTCAGCGATTTTCGTCAGTGAAAGTAGTGTTGCTCCCTGTGTACTTGAGCCAAAACGCTGACGGAAATTGAATAGATCAATATTCAGTCCATAATAACCACAAATCATTGCCAGACAGGCAATACCACATTCGGTAGCTTCAGATTGTATGATAACCGGAATTTTCTTCTTTAAAGAGAAGTTGAGGTTGTCAGTAATGGTTTTAAACAATGCATTATTCATTAATCGGCCCATTTACGCTCTGTGTAATGTTATAGAAGGGGGTGAACATCCACATATAAAGCGGCCGTTCCTCAAGGAAAACAATAGCCTGAGCTTTAAGACCATTAGAGAGTGATAAATTTTTCCCATTGTAGGTAAAGGTTTTTTGTTTTATTGCCACAATGGTTTTATATAAAGCAGATTCTGGTTGGTTCATATTGCTATTGACATTATTGTATTCTGCCATTTCTTGTCGGGTAGCCGGAACGGAAGATATCGAAGAAATGACACCGGGGAATTGGCCAAATTTACTTGCAGGAAAGGCGTCGTAACGAATATTGATCGGATCTCCTGGGCTGACATAAGGCAGGCTATTATTGGGTAGCCACAGCACTAGATAATACTTTACATCTCCGATGGGTTTTATCTGTGCAAGACTGCTTCCTTTGTCTACCATTTGGCCAGATGTCACCGTGAGAGACTCAACGCTTCCCCCCGTTGTTGCCTTAATCACCAAATTTCCGCTGGCGTTAGACTCGATAAGCTGATTTTTAAAATCGTTGATCTGATTTTTATTACTGGATATTTGATTGTCGAAATCAGCAGACTTTACCACTCTGTCACTTCTCAGCTGAGTGAGCTGAGATTCTAGCTGCATTTTCTGGCTGGCAAGAGATTGATAACTGCTTTGTTGTTGAAAGAAAAGAGAGTGTTGATAATTATATTGCTCTTTATTAATCAACCCTCTGCGCAGATAGCTATCATAGTTTGCCAGTGACTCACGCATTTTTCTTAACCCCTTCAAAGAGGTTTCCTGCATTTGTGCTGTTTCTTTAAGGGAAGTAGTGAGATTTTCTTGTTGTATATTTAATGCTTCCAGTGTCTCTTGTTTGTTATGCATGAGATTATCAATGATTTCATTGGCATTAGAAATTTTCTCATTAATCGTCGTTGCGGTGGTATCACTGACATTGCCATTGCTGGTACTACGTGAAATATCCAACTCATATAAAATATCGCCTTTCTTAACATGATCACCTACATTCACCCATTTTTTTATCACGAATCCTTGCTGAGGGGCAAAAACATTAATTGAATGAGGCAGGGTAATGACTTCACCACGCACATCAATACGTTGTGTATAGTGACAGAAGATCAGAACAAGAAGGAATATTGCTATAAATATAAAAGCAAGTGAAGTAATAAGCCATGCGGGTAACCCCGCAAGTAGCAATGCCTTACCTTTCCAATGGTATTTCTTATAATCAATCGCTTCCTTACGATAAAGCTTACGGCTCATAATTATCACATTATTAATTTAATAGGGAAAAGGTCTGGCATACCAGACCTTTGTTTTATTTATTAGTAGAGATGCTTACCAAAGAACCAAATCGCCAGAGATCATGCCATCTGCAAAGCCGACGGAAACATTATAAGTTGTGTCCCAACCAACCAAACCACCTGCTACACCACCAATGACAACCCCAGCTGCCAAACCATATAACATGCCAACACCCTGCCCAATAGAACCAACACCAAGCAAGCCACCACCGTCACCACCGTGAGCACCACCAATAATAGAACCAACAGCGCCTCCGGCAGCAGCACCTAATGCAATAGAAGCTCCAGCTTCAAACGTGTTACTGACAACACTCGTAACAGCACTTGTGATGGAAGAAAAGTTCCAGCTATAGGCACCTGAAACATCATTCATTTCGATAACAGATAATTCTTTCATTGATAAAACTCCATAGTTGTAGAGAAATTCCCTTTTTAATAGGGAGGATAAAGGCCACACATATGTATAGCCATGGTAAAACAGCTATTCATTAAAAATAACTGTTTTAATCATCTGGTATTATTCGATAGCAAACGTCATTGCGCGTTGGTTATTCCTTTGGCTATATCACTGTTATTTATTTTATGATTTTTAATATATTTTAATGTAATGTTTTTCTGCTGCTGTATGATATTTTACTGCATTGTTAAATGATTAGTGGCGCTTTGGCTTATTCATCATTAAGTATTTCAGCGACCACTCCAATAGAGAGTGGTATCGGTTTTTCTGACTGCACCATCAGCAATAAATATTGAAGGTGGACAAAGATAATATTAATGAATATTTTTGTTCATAGACGAAGTTATTTTTCAGATTCCATAATAATATTTTTAAAAAAAAGATGATCTAGATCAATAGTAGATCTAGATCATCAATAATATATAGACGTTGCCACTTTTTTTGTCAGGGAAGAATACTGACTGACAGCTAAATCTAAAAGTGAATTGTTTCTCATGCAGAAGTATTCATGTTTGAGAGGCTCATATGAATGTTGGTTATGCATGAAACATATATGTGCTGTATGTGAATTATGTTGTTTTTTTCTTACATCTAATATCACTATATGGTTAAATGGCATTTCCAGACGGTTATGATCTGACATCGTACTAGTTGATATAATGGTAGTGAATATGATGTGAATTTTAGGAAAGGATGCATTGTGAATGACTAAACCAGTGGGTATGTATTATATTATAAATAGAGAGGTTCTATACTTTCCGCAAGAAAGTAAGCTGGCATATATCGGTGAGGGAGATCAAAAAGTCAATCTTAACCTCCCAGCCAGTCGATGTTTGAAGTTCTTACTTGAGAACAGAAATCGAGTTATTTCAAGGGATGACTTTCTGGAGACGGTTTGGAGGTCTAATGGCTCATGTGTGGCTGAAAATACCTTCTACCAGAATATATCTATACTGAGAAAATCACTAAAGTTAGTCGGATTGACCGACGATATTATTGTTACTATCAGGCGTAAAGGCTTTTCCTTGGCTGATGATGTAATCGTTGAGTGCATAGACGGAGATGTGAGCGAGTCAGAGAATATGAATGTAGCCCAGGTTCATGTATTAAGTAAACAGGAAGAAAGCAATTCAAAAAAAAACAAATGCATGGGATTAGATGCTAACGTCGCAGGGTATAAATATTGGTTTCTATTAACAGCTCTTTTTCTTTTATTGATTATAGAGTCAATTTCTTTAGGAATATCATTTTTTTCTTGAATCCCCTTGCTTCATAAAGTGTATGTTCTTATGTGTTGTGATTTGGCTATGTTTGAAACTGTGTTTCTATTGGCTGCACTTCGTGGTTAATATATATTATTAGAGGTTTCTGTAAATGGCATTCAAATCGGTTATAGGTTTGGGGAAGGTTCGCGGAATTATCTTGTGATTATATTTGAATAACATATAATAACTCCATGTTATATTATTAATTATCTGGTGATAAGGAAAGGAACAGTTTCTTTCCTTATCACTTGTAGTATGTTATTCATACTTGAAGCTATCTCTGTGTTGATGAGCCTTTACTGTAGGATAAATGATCAGCGGTGAGTGGAAGTTTTTAGTAGGAAGCCCAAATTGGGACAGCTGATAAAAGCAGTCCAGATTTTCGACAACTAATAAAGCATCGAACGCCGCTAAGTTGATATCCTACCAATCGCTATCGACCACTTGGACTTGTATTTCCTGATCGCTTAGCGTGGCATTTTCAAGCCGACTTTTATCCTTTTGTGCTAGGGGATGATACTCGGTAATAACCTGAAACAACCACATCTCGCTGTTCCATGCGCGGTATTGCATGCAACATCTCCGCAAGAGTCTGCCGATCGGCAAATCTATCGAGCGCGATCGATGCCTGAGTGACACAGTTTTCATCTCTATGTAATTGAGAATTATTTTCTTTTGGAGCTTACCAAACGCTCTCAGGATTGATTTAATAGCCCATTGATTACAATCATGCTCGTCAGTGTTGGAGTTGGCTCATGTTTTCACGGTTTTCTACATTAGCTCGTATCCCTAAAGGTGTTTGGGTGTTGGGTGGTGTCAGTATGTTGATGGATGTGTCTTCAGAAATGATCCATAGCTTGCTGCCGTTGTTCATGGCCACCACATTGGGAGTGAGTGTCATCATCATTGGTTTAATAGAAGGCCTCGCTGAAGCGACGGCATTAATCATCAAGGTCTTCTCCGGTGTACTCAGTGATTATTTAGGGAAGCGAAAGGGGTTAGCCCTGTTGGGATACGGGCTGGGTGCGTTGAGTAAACCTTTGTTTGCGATGGCGTCCAGCTCAGGTTGGGTCTTTGGCGCCCGCATGATTGACCGCGTGGGCAAAGGGATTCGTGGAGCACCTCGTGACGCTCTGGTGGCTGATGTCACCCCACCTGAGATCCGCGGTGCTGCTTATGGGTTACGCCAGTCACTGGATACCGTCGGTGCATTTTTGGGGCCATTGCTGGCTGTCGGTCTGATGCTGTTATGGCACGATGATTTTCGGGCGATTTTCTGGGTCGCGGTGATCCCAGGGGTATTGGCCATTATTTTACTGTTCTTTGGGCTTAAAGAACCGAGATCCCCTGTTGAACATAAACGCAGTAATCCAATTAAAAAGGAAAATCTGGTCAGGTTAGGGCGAACTTATTGGTGGGTTGTCGGGTTGGGGGCCATTTTCACTCTCGCCCGTTTCAGTGAGGCTTTTCTCGTACTGCGAGCACAACAAATGGATATCCCCCTGGCCTTGATCCCATTGGTCATGGTCGCAATGAACCTGCTGTATGCGGCATCGGCGTATCCTTTTGGGAAACTCTCCGACCGCATGAGTCACCGCGGTATGTTGCAGGCCGGTCTGGTGGTGCTGATTCTGGCGGATATCGTACTTGCCCTCAGCACCCATTGGGTGGGATTGTTGTTCGGTGTGGCACTGTGGGGTATCCACATGGGGATGACGCAAGGCCTGCTAGCCGCCATGATCGCGAATACCTCACCAGCAGATTTACGCGGCACGGCATTTGGGGTATTTAACCTGATGAGTGGAGTGGCACTGCTGATGGCTAGCGTGGGGGCCGGTATTTTGTGGGAAACATGGGGTGCGGCTTCCACGTTTTATGCTGGTGCGATCATTTGTGTGATTACGCTACTGGGAATGCGATTGGCTCCGGCGTCTTATCAAAAAACGTGAACTCATACAGCCGTTAGAATCGAAAGCTTAGTTAACGCGTTATTTATCGGCCGCTTTTAGCAAAAAACGGCCTGTATTTCCTATCTTTTTGTTTTCACTTTTTTATTTCTATTTACTTAGATATTAAATTTTAGTCATTTTGATTTCCCCCGATAGTAACCCTAGGTATTGCACTATTTTTACTTCACGGGGAATTAATGAAAACAACGTACAATTATAGCCTTATCAGACAGGCTGTTCTGATCGCTTTACTCGGATGGGGGAGCGCGGCTAATGCAGTCACCATTATTGAAAAAGACACACTTATTGATGGTAATTCTCCGGTTGATGAGGAGTATAGCGTTGAAAATAAATCGACGCTCACCGCAAATGGAGCCACAACCGGAAGTATTGATGTCGCGAGTGGCAGCCATCTTGCTATGAATGATGGTACAAAAGTGAATGGTAATTTAACCGTGTGGGAAGGTGGTACCGCTAATATTGATAGTACCACTATTACCGGGAGTGCATTCATAGACGGTAAAGCTGACATTACGAATACAGTGATTGAACAGCAACTCATCCTATTTGGTGGTGGTGTTGATTCGCCCACACTCTCAGCATCAAATATCAGTGTTCGTCAATTTTATGCGTCTAACGGCGGATTTATTATCAATCGGGGGAGTTTCGATGATAGAGGAGACTCCCATTCCGTCGGTGCCGTATATCTCAGTAGTTCAAGCGGAGCATTCAGCGATAGCATAGTGACTGGAGGAAATGCCGGTTTTTATTTAGAAAGTTTTGGCAATGACCGATATTCTCTCCAACTGCTGAGCTCTCGCGTCTGGTCAATCGATGGACCGGCTTTTGACGTCGCCCACGGAAACTATGATATTTCTCTTGGCAACGGCAGCCATGCGGGTTCGCAGAGTGGTGAACTGTTAGTCGCGGATGCGCGTTCAAATGTTTCTCTGTCTCTGAATGGCAGCAGCGCAGCAGGTAATGTGCGCGCTGAAGAGGGGGGAATTGTTGATGTTTCTCTCACTAACGGCAGTGTACTCAGTGGTGGGATGACCAACGTTCGGACGTTGAGCCTAGGCAATGCCTCTATTTATGAAATGACCGCTGATTCCGACATTAAAACCATGACGATGGAAGGCGGGGCGGTGAAGTTTGCTCCGCCATCGGAGGATGGCCACCGCACACTGACTCTTGGTTCGCTCCTCGGTAATGGTCACTTTTATATGAACGTTGATATCAACAATTGGCGTGCCGATTTGCTTGATATTACCGACAGTGCAACTGGGCAACACGTATTGCATATCGCAGCGACGGGGCTGGATGCTTCAAGCAGTGATGCATTAAATCTGGTTCGTGCTGGTGGTGGGGATGCAAAGTTTGCGCTGGATGGCGGTTTGTTGGACATCGGTGCCTGGCAGCATGAATTAATCCAAAACGGTGACAACTGGGAGCTGGTGCAAACCGGTGGCAACGGGTCGTCTTCTGGTCGCACGACATCGGCTTCGACCGACGCTCTGCTCAGCATGGCCTCAGCACCGATATTTATGCATGAAGGTGAGTTGACCAGTCTGCAATCCCGCGTGGTAGATATCCAGCAGAACCACAAATCTGGAGCCTGGGGCACTTATTTGAATAACCGCAATGATGTAGACGGTGCGTGGCAATCCGCCTATCGTCTGGAACAGAACGGTTTTATGCTCGGCGGGGACAAAGTCTCGTCGCTTAGCGTGGGTGAACTCGCCACTGGTGCTTTTCTCAGCCATTCCAACGGCAAAGTGAAACATGCTCGTGGCGGTGATAGCCGCATCACCAGTTATGGTGGTGGGATATACGCCACTTTATATTCAGGTGACGGCTGGTATGCCAATGGCACCCTGCAGTTGAACCACTTTGATAGCAAACTCTCCGCGAAGATGAGTGACGGTGTGAGTGCTAGTGGCAACTGGGAGACTTGGGGCTATGGCTTGTCGCTGGAAGGTGGGCGTCAGCTCTCGTTGTCTGAGATGCTTAGCCTGACACCTTATCTGGGGGTGAACGCATGGCAGAACCAGTCTGATTCAGTCACCCTGAGCAACGGTATGACCGCGGAGACTGGCGCAGGTCGTTCACTGCGTGGAGAGGCTGGCCTGCGGATCGCGGCGAGTCTGCAAGCTGGCAAAATGGTAGTGACACCTTTCGCAACGACGGCACTTCTCCAAGAACTGGTGAAAAGTGAAAGTACCAAGATTAACGATGCCCATGAATTTACCAATGATTTCACCGGCACTGGCGGGAGAATCACGGGTGGCGTTAGCGTGGCCGTTACGCCATCGACTCAGGTTTGGCTCGAAGCCAGTTATGGTAAGAGTGAATATACTGAATCACCTCTCACGGGGAATTTAGGGTTGCGCGTTAATTTCTGACACATGACCTAAGAAACCGCCCGTAAAGGGGATATTTATCAGCCAAAGACCGGGATCTACCATGAGCCCGGTCTTTGTTGTTTCTGCCGTTTGAACATGCGTCTTTCGATATGGCATTTGTGTCGAATTCTATTCGATATTGCCTGTTAGGCTATGCTTTACCGGTTTCCAGAGCCAAATACACCTGACTGAATCCCACTGAATCGTACATTGAGCCCGCCTCTTGAGAATAATCACCTCTGTTCAGGTGGCTAGATTTAGTATTCCACTACAAGCTTGAGGATTTGAATCTTGCCCTACTTAGCCGCCAATAAACAAAGCGTTAAAGCCACATTATAAGATGCCTCGAACGACTTAATGGGTAAAAACTCAAACTGTGAATGGAAGTTGTGCGCACCGGTAAAGAAATTTGGCGTTAATAATCCTTTGGCAGACAGCGCTGCGCCGTCTGTCCCACCGCGCATCGGAATGACTTTGGGCTCAATGTTTAACTCGGCCAATGCGGCAAAAATCAAATCAATTGCCCGGCGGTCATCGGTAATGGCGTTGCTGATATTGCTGTAGGTGTCACTGATGTGATACTCCACACGAGCCGTCGGATACTGTTTGGCAACCTTATCTGCGATTTCACCAATCTGTTTTTTGCGCTGCTCAAATTTCGCTAAATCGAAATCACGGATAGCGGCCTTCAGCAGTGCTTCGCTTTGTGATGCCTGTATGCTGTTAAACCAGATATAACCTTCACGTTCTTCAGTATGTTCAGGGGTTTGCTGGCGATCAAAGTGACTGATGTAATCCATCGCCATCAACAGTGGGTTCACGAGTACGCCTTTGGAGGACATTGGGTGGCTGGTTACCCCGGTAAAGCGCAGCTCGGCGCTGGCGGCATTAAAGTTTTCATACACCACTTCGCCCAATTCGCAGCAGTCGATGGTCCAGGCAAAATCGACATCGAAACGCGTTAGATCCAGAGCTTTTGCACCACGCAAACCAATCTCTTCGTCTGGTACAAATGCCACCACGATATCCCCGTGTTTGTGCTCAGCAGTGAGGTTTTCTAGCAACGTCATCACCACCGTTATTGCCGCTTTGTTATCCGCACCTAACACGCTGGTACCGTCGCTAAAAATAATCTCCTCCCCCGGATAAGCGTTGATTTCTGGATGTTCAGCGGTGCGAAACCAGATGTTTTTCTCTGTATTCAGGCAAAGATCTTCACCGGAAAAACGCAAAATTTGTGGATGGATATCCGGCGATAGACCGACATCAACGGTATCAATATGTGTGATAAAACCGACTCGTGGCGCACCAGAAACATTGCCTTTTTTCACCGCGGTGACTGTCGCATGCTCGTCAATGATCACATTGCTCAAACCGAGTTGGCGTAATTCCTCGGCCAGCATTTTTGCCATCTCATGTTGGCCGAGGGTACTTGGCAGAGTGTTAACTTCAGGGGCGCTCTGGCTAGTCACTGCTAGGTAGCGGAAGAAACGTTGGGTTAACTGCGTGGCGAGCGGCGCGGGCATAGTATTTCCTTATTGTTCGATGTTGTTTGCTGACAATGTAAACATAATGTTATTTATTAAGGTGATTAGTACAAGTTTTATTCGTTCAGGGGCAGGATAACCAATAGGAAGGTAGCGATGAAAATAAAAATGACTGCGTTTACGTTGGCCATAGCCACACTTTCAATCAGCTCTGGCGCAGCGGCAAGCACGCTGGTTTATTGCTCGGAAGGCTCACCAGAAAACTTTAACCCGCAACTGTATACCTCCGGTACCAGCGTGGATGCCAGCGCAGTGCCCATCTATAATCGCTTGGTGGATTTTAAAGTCGGTACCACCGAGTTGCAGCCTAGCTTGGCGGAGAGTTGGGACGTCAGTGCAGACGGTAAGGTATATACATTTCATCTTCGCAAAGAGGTGAAATTCCAGAGCAACAAATATTTCAAACCAACGCGTAGTTTTAATGCCGATGATGTGATCTTCTCGTTTATGCGCCAGAAAGATCCAAAACATCCTTTTCACAATGTCTCCAATGGTAATTACTCCAACTTTGAAAGTCTTGAATTTGGCAAGTTGATCACCGCTATCGACAAGATTGATGACCATACAGTGCGTTTCACGCTGGCTCATCCTGAAGCGCCATTCATCGCTGATTTGGGCTGGTATTTTGCCTCAATTCTCAGTGCAGAATATGCTGATGCGATGTTGAAATCGGGCACGCCTGAGCGGGTGGATATGAATCCAATAGGTACCGGGCCGTTCGAACTGAAGCAGTATCAGAAAGATTCCCGCATCCTGTTTACCGCCTTCCCAGATTACTGGCAGGGTAGAGCGAAACTTGACCGTCTGGTTTTCTCCATCACACCGGACGCGTCGGTACGTTATGCCAAATTAGAGAAAAATGAATGTCAGGTGATGCCGTTTCCTAACCCGGCAGATCTACCGAGTATGAGGGAAAACAAAGAGATAAACTTGATGCAAAAGGCAGGATTAAACACCGGTTTCTTGGCGTTTAATACTCAGAAAGCGCCGTTGGATAATGTGAAAGTCCGCCAGGCGCTGGCTCTTGCTATCAATAAACCGGCGATAATCGCTGCGGTATTTCACGGCACTGGTACGGTAGCGAAGAACTTGTTACCGCCGGGTGTGTGGAGTGCGGATTCTCAACTGAAAGACTACGATTACGATCCAGAAAAAGCCAAAACGTTGCTGAAAGAAGCAGGTTTCGCAAACGGCATGACTATCGATCTGTGGGCGATGCCGGTTCAGCGCCCATATAACCCTAATGCTAAGCGTATGGCGGAGATGATCCAGGCTGACTGGGCGAAAGTAGGTGTCATGACGAAAGTTGTCACTTATGAATGGGGGGAATACCTGACGCGTGTGAAACGTGGTGAACATCAGGCTGCGTTAATGGGGTGGACCACAGCAACGGGTGATCCAGACAATTTCTTTGGCCCACTGTTTACCTGTACGGCAGCGAACGGCGGCTCTAACTCATCGAAGTGGTGTTATCCGCCGTTTGATAAGTTGATTTTGGAAGCGCGTGCAGAGGGGGATCGCGACAAACGGGTGACCCTATACAAGGAAGCCCAGCAGATTATGCATGACCAGATGCCTGCGGTGATGATTGCCCACTCAACGATTTTCGAGCCAGTACGTAAAGAAGTCACCGGGTATGAAATCGATCCGTTTGGGAAGCATATTTTTTATCAGGTAGAGGTGAAGTAACGTTCTTTTGGTCTGAAATCAAACCGGGCAAGGCATAGCGCGACTTACCCGGTGATTTCTGACTACCCCTGTGTGTAGAAGCTGTCCAACAAGCGCTCCATTAAGCCGGAGAAACGATATACCACCAATAAAATCAACTTGTTATTGAAAAACCACAAGCTAATATTCGATATTGACTGTTAGTTTATGCTTTACCGACTTCCTGAGCCAAAAACGGCTGCTTTGGCGAGTTACTCAGTGTGAAGAACGAAAGCACGGTGAAAGATGCCGTTATCAGACCGAGCACCAGATACGCCTGACTGAACCCCACCGAGTCGTACATTGAGCCAGCCCAAGTGGATAGCACTACACCAGAAAGCTGTTTTGATAAATTAAAGCCAATTAAAAATAGTGTGGCCGATAAGCGCGGATCGAATACTGAAGAAATATATTTAAACGTCCCGACCAACAAGAATGGCAGTTCAAACATATGCAGCATTTTGAGAATAATCACTTCGGTGCTGGTGGTAGCAAAAGACGAACCCGTGATCCTGGCGGACATAATGACACCGGCAATAAGTAGTGCATTTTTAGCGCCAATGCGATTAATAATGAACGGGGCAAAAAACATAATGGTAGCATTCAGCAATTCACCGCCCGTGGTGACATAACCAAAGACTTCGGTGCCTTTTTGTGGTGATGAAAAGAACCCTTTGAAGAAGTTGGCGAATTGCTGATCAAATACGTCGTAAATGCTGGCAACGCCGATGACATAAATTAAAAATGCCCAGAAGCGTGGCATCTTCAATAATTCCACCACCATGCGCAGCGAGAATTCTTGGTTTTGCTTGATATCGACATCCATAGAGGTTGCCGGAGCCGGGCGCGACAGTAACAACAAAACCGCCAGCACCAGCGCAAAACCGGAAGCGATCCAGAAGGTGATATTAGGGTTAATGCTGAATAAGATGCCGGTCAACGAGGCGCAAATTGCCCAGCCTATACAGCCGGATACGCGAACCTGACCATATTCAAAGCGGTTGGTACGACTGACTCGTTCAATATAGGCCTCTACCGCACCAGAACCCCCGGAAAAAACGCAGCCAAGATACATGCCGCCAGCCATCGCCCCTAAGTAAATGTTGTATTGTAAAAGCGGCGATAACACATAGATAAAGAAGGGAGCAAACAATACCAGCAGCACGACGATGCACCAGAGTAAATGTTTACGTAGTCCCAGCTTATCGGAAATTAATCCAAAGGCGATTTGAAACACAATGGCGAAAAGTGATATTGAAGAGAACACCAAGCCAGTTTCGGTTTTGGTTAAATGGTTAACATCTGCCAGCCAGACCGGGAAAAAGGGAAAGTAGGCGGACATAATAAAATAATAGAAAAAGAAGAACAGCATGAAATAAATAAAGTTATGTTGTTCTCGGCTACTGAGCGCTGATAATTTCATAGGGTATTTCCGCTATTATTATTTATGGAAATGGAGGGGCAGCCCCCTCCGGCGATCAGTTAAGGCGAATGGTCAACTGATACCGCCATTCGGTATCCAGTAATAACCATTGCTTTAGTACGCTAGGCGTCCAAGAGTCATCCCCGCCAACTCCCATGTGTTGTGCATCTAGCGAGATCCATACCCCGTCTTCTGGCTTCATTTTATGCCAGTGCGACGTCTCCATTAATTGTTGAATGCTATAGGGTTGTAGCGAGAAATGAAAATTGCCACGCACCTGCCAGATTCCCCAGTTCAAGGCTTTGGTTTCGCAACGCAGGCCATTTTCTGTTGGGAAAATATAAGGCGTACTCATTTCACTTAACGGTAACTGCCAGCGAGAGAAGCAGGCACTGCTACGGCGATCCGGATAGTTTTCATGCGGGCCAAGACCCAACCAACTGACCGCATCATTTTGTGGTTTTGCCTTGAAGACGAGCCCGACGCGTGGCAGCGGTGGCAGATTTTTAGCGCGTTCTCCCTCAACGGTAAGATGCAAATCGCCATGCCCGTCAAAACGCATTTGCCAACGGCTGACAATCACCATCCCGCTATGGCTGTGGTAATGCCATTCGCTGCTGATGACGATGTCATCGCCGAAGTGAGTTGCTTCACACCGCACACATTCTGATTCCAGATGATAAAGCCCGGCACTTTTCCAACGCTCAACCCAAGCGTTAGGATCGATTCGCGTCACTTCGCTGACGCCGATGTCATTATCAATCGGGGCGCGGACAAACTGGTCACGCAATGGCTGCATGAGTTGCTCTTCGCCGTCTTTTAACCACTGGCAAAGTAACCCGCTGGTGCGGTCGATTGTCCATTGTTGGTTCGCCACCTGTACGCTGAATTCTGTACTGGTCGTTGTCAGTACCGGAACATGAGCGGCAACGGATTTCGGTGATAACACTAAGGCGGTGGCCAGAGGATATTGCTGCCAAGCTACGCGGTGTCCTGCGGCGGACCATGGCGTCGCCTGTGGTTGAACCACCTCCAGCGTTAGCCAAACATCATTGATGCCATCAGGGAGCTCGAGATTTTCGACCAGCGTCAGTTCAACATTCTCTCCGGGTTCGATAAGCAGCGTTTCACTTCCTGCCATGATCGGTTGACCTGCGGTTTCTATTTTCCAGTGCAGCGTTTCGTTGTCTGTCTGACGGAACAAATACTCACTGGTAATTTGCACTTTCAGCGGTTGCTGATCAGATAACGAGAACTGGAAGAATTGCTGTGCATGTTTTGCTTCGGTGAGGGAAGGGTGCGCAGTACGGTCGGGGAAAACCAAACCGTTCATACAGAATTGGCGATCGTTGGGGGTATCACCAAAATCGCCGCCATAGGCCCAACCTTGAATGCCATCGTCAAAGGTTTTAGTGATGGCTTGGTCAGCCCAGTCCCAGATGAATCCGCCTTGCAGACGTGGATACTCACGAAAAGCCTGCCAGTAGTCGGCAAAGTTACCCAAACTGTTCCCCATCGCATGGGCGTATTCACACAGGATCAGCGGGCGCTGTTCACCGGGTAAACTGATCCACTTTTTGATCGCCCATTTCGGTACTGCCGGGATCATCAAATCTGTTTCGACGCGTGAATACATCGGGCAGATAATATCCGTTACCGCCGTATCCCCACCGCCGCCTTCGTACTGAACCGGGCGTGAGGGATCATTTTTCTTCAGCCACTGATAGAGTGCGTCGTGGTTTGCGCCATAGCCAGATTCATTACCCAGCGACCAAATGATGATGCAGGGATGATTACGGTTAGCTTGCACCATTCGCGTCACACGTGCGCTATAGGCGGGCAGCCAGCTTACGTCATCAGAAAGGCGGCTCATGGGCACCATGCCGTGGGTTTCAATATTCGCCTCATCGACCACGTACAAACCGTAGCGATTGCAGAGTTGATACCAGCGTGAAGTATTCGGGTAGTGGGAACAGCGGACGGCGTTAAAGTTATTCTGCTTCATCAGCAAAATGTCTTGCACCATATCGGCTTCGGTGACCACTTGGCCATGCAGGTGATGATGCTCATGGCGATTTACCCCGCGAATCAACAGCGGTTTGCCATTGACTCGTAACAGTCCGTTTTTAATCTCAACCGCACGAAAACCCACGTCACAGGCTTCTGTCTGGATGAGTTTTTCGCCCAGCCACAGCGCCACCACCACGCGGTAACAGTGTGGCGTTTCAGCGCTCCATAATTGAGGACGCTGAACCGGCAGATTCAGGTACGCCCACTCGGCATAACTTCCTCGGTCGTCAATCGCTGGCGTACCGAGCGGTTGACGTATTGCATTAATCCGTCGATCGTCTTGCCAGAGAGAAACTTCGACTTCCAGCTCGGTTAAACGCGCGCTGGGTGCCGAGACGCTGAGCCGTACATTGAGTTCTGCATCCCGATAGAGTGCATCCAGCACTGGCGTTACCTGCATATCGGTCAGATGAATTTCCGGCAGATGCAGCAAAGAAACGGAACGGAAAATACCGCTCATACGCCACATATCCTGATCTTCTAGCCAAGTGCCGGCACTCCAGCGCATAACCATCACGCAGAGGCGGTTGTCTCCCGCGTGCAGGAATGACGTTAGATCAAACTCCGCAGGCAGGCGGCTATCGACCGAGTAACCGACCCAATGACCGTTGCACCACAGATGAAACGCAGAGTTCACACCATCAAAAATGATGCGTGTCAGACCGGCCTCCAGCCATTCGGAGGGAACGTTGATCACACGGGAATAGCACCCGGTGGCATTCTCTTGCGGTACCCACGGCGGAGTGGTTTCGATGGGATAACGAACGTTGGTGTAAATCGGCGCATCATCGCCGGTCATTTGCCAGTTTGAGGGCACCGTCACCGCACGAGCATCCGACAAATCCTGCTGTAACCAATTGGCGTCAACCGCCTGTGGGCTGGCTCGCCAAGCGAACTGCCAGTCGCCATCCAGAGAACAACGCTGTGGTGATGCCTTTTCATCCCGTGCTTGCGCAATATCGCGCCATCCGCTGAATTCAGGATGTGCCGGTAACCGATTTACATGAGTGACCGCCTGTTGTTGCCAGTCACGGCGATTGAGGATTTCGAGAAAACCGACCTCAGGAAATGAAGCTCCCGTACTCTGCGTCATATTGTTACCTTTTATCTGTCAAAATGTCATGCGCTGTACATAGTGATTAATTTAGTCAGATGATCAGCCTGGTTAGCAAATGAAGCTTTTGTCAAATTCAGAGATGATCACGAATGTGGCTAAATAACGTGCGTAATTGTCATTGCTAAGACATAAAATGTTAGCGCTATACATGTTATAAAAGATCCTCATTGACGCCGGTAAACTCGATACGCATGATGCAAAAAAAGGGGGGGAGAATGAATAATAGACAAGCAACGTTGAGCGATGTGGCGCGTGAGGCTGGGGTGTCGCAGCAAACCGTCTCACGAGTACTGAATAACCCGGCGTTGGTATCAGCGCGAACCTACGAAAAAGTGATGCAGGCAATGAACGCATTGCATTATGTGCCGAACCGTTCCGCTCAGTTACTGGCTGGGAAGATTATGCCGGCACTGGGGTTAATCACGGCGTCGTTGACTTATCATGCCCCCTCACAGATTGCCGCGGCGATAAAAAGTCATGCGGAAGAGAGGCAGTTGCAGGTCTCTGTTGCGATGTTGAAAGGGGCGGAATATGAGGCATTGCAGCGGGTGCTCAACGAATTCAGAGCGCAGAATATTCGCGGCATTATCATTAACTTGCCACTTGAAAGTGAATTGGCTGAACGTTTGGTACGGGAAAATGACGATCTGATCGGTCTATTCTTGGATGTTCCGCCGGACACCGATGTTTCTTGTGTGCGTTTTGATCACCGAGAAGGCTCGGACGCCTGCGTTAAACACTTATGGGAATTGGGACACCGGCAGTTCGGATTGCTCGCGGGGCCTGCGCACTCTATTTCCGCGCGGTTACGCCTCGGTTGCTGGCGGGAGTCGCTGCATCGGCTTGGGGTGAGTAATGCCATCACGGCCTGGGGCGATTGGAGCGCCAGTAGTGGCTGGGGGAAAACCTTCGAATTAATCCATGCCAATCCGCGTATCAGCGCCATTGTGGTGGCAAACGATCAGATGGCGTTGGGGGTGTTAAGCGCACTGGCTCAATTGAAGCGCACTGGTGCCAATGCGGTTTCAGTCACCGGCTATGACGATACGGCGGACAGCCTCTTCTTTCAGCCCGCGTTAACCACTGTTGCTCAGGATTTCGACCTGCTGGGAAAAAGTGCCGTAGAACGGGTGATTGCCTTGATGTCTCAGCCGAACCCATCTCACAAGGTGATGACGTTGTTGCCAACCCGGCTGGTGGTGCGTGAATCCACGTATCCACATCCACGAGAAGAAACGGCGACGGATATTGTGGAGCAGCTAAAATCATTGATAAATCAGCTTTAATAGGAACCACCTAACGATATGTCGGGCTCAGTCATAGGTATTTTCTTCATAATGCTGTGAATGTGTTATCACGCTTCTCAATGGCATCGTCATCGCTGCCAATAAACATCCGGCAGAAATAACGGCGACCAGTAACCAATCGATATGTGTTAAATGCATCTGAAGTTCTCCTCTGTGAATCGGGGTTGCAAAACCGGGCAACCCCTTCATGAGAACTTTACTTTACTGCGGATGAAAAACGAGCTTTTGTGAGTCCAATTTGAGCCTAAGTGGCTTGGTATTAGGCTTTGGCTAAATATTTCGCCATTTCTTCGGCAGGAACCATGCCGCCACCGGTCGCCCAGACAACGTGGGTGGCTTGCCCTAGCTGCTGTTGGGTGAAGTGATGCATTGCCTGATATTCCTTGTCTTGCAGCACTTGAACTGCGCCCGCCATACCCGCCAATGCGGAAGGTTCCAGTTGGATATTTTCTTCACGGCTCAGTAGGCCCAGTAGTTCATACATCGTCTGGTCATCCAACGTGTAGAAGCCGTCTAATAACCGCTCCATCGCGCGCCCGACAAAGCCGGAAGCACGGCCTACCGCTAATCCATCGGCCGCAGTCACGTTGTCGATACCAATGTCTTGTACCGAGATGTTGTCGTGCAGACCGGTGCTGACGCCAAGCAACATACAAGGAGAATGCGTCGGCTCGGCAAAAATGCAGTGAACATGATCGCCAAAGGCCAGTTTCAAACCAAATGCCACGCCGCCGGGACCACCGCCCACGCCACACGGCAGATAAACAAACAGCGGATGCTCGCTATCTACCGGGATGTTGAATTCATTGAATTGTCTTTTCAGCCGCTCACCGGCAACGGAATAGCCAAGGAACAGCGTGTGTGAGTTTTCGTCATCAATGAAGAAGCAATTCGCATCGCCTTCCGCCGCTTTACGACCTTGCTCAACGGCGACGCCATAGTCTTCGCTGTATTCAACCACGATCACACCGTGGCTGCGCAGCTTGGCTTTTTTCCACTCACGGGCATCGGCGGACATATGCACCGTGACCTTGAAGCCCAAGCGCGCGCTCATGATGCCGATCGATAACCCCAGATTACCGGTAGAACCGACGGCAATGCTGTATTGGCTAAAGAAGTCTTTAAATTCGGGTGCCAGCAGTTTGCTGTAATCATCAGTCGGGCTGAGTAATCTCGCGGCAATTGCCAGTTTCTCTGCGTGGGTCAGTACTTCGTAAATCCCACCGCGCGCCTTGATCGAGCCGGAAATCGGCAAATGGCTGTCTTTTTTCAGCAATAACTGCCCCGGAATGGTGAGGCCATATTTATCGCCCAACGCTTTTTGCATCTTGGGAATGGCGACCAGTGGGGATTCAATGATACCGCCGGTTGATGCGGTTTCTGCAAAAGCTCCGGCGAGGTAGGGCGCAAAGCGTTGCAAACGTGCGCGTGCATCTGCGACGTCGTTGGCGTCGAGACCAACAAACGGCAATCCTTGCTCAAGAGAGGTGAAACCGGGGTTGAACCAGCGGGTTTCTTTCAGCTCAATCAAGTCTTTTACGATCGGATGTTGGTTTACCAGTGTTTCAATGTCTTGTTTGTTCATAACAAATTTCTCAATCGTTAGATGAAATAAGAAAGCAGGAAAGTCGCGCCCAGTGCTGCAAATGAAGCAACGAAGGTGGCGGTGGTATAGAACTTAAACGTCTCGTTTAATGTGGTGCCGCAATACTGTTTGACTAACCAGAACAACGAATCCGTCACGATGGTGCAGCCGATAGCGCCGGAACCGATGGCAATGGCGATAATTTCTGGGCTGATATTGGGATAGAGCGGCAGCATCGGTGCGACGATCGCTGTGGCACCCATCATCGCTACGGTGGCAGAACCGACGGCGGCGTGCAGAATCAGTGCCACTAGCCAAGCCAGCAAAATAGGGTGCATATCCAGATTGGATAAGATCACGGCGAGGGTGTCAGCCAACCCGCTGGTTTTTAAAATGCTGTTGAATGCACCACCGGCACCAATAATCAGCAGAATATTAGCGATGGAGGAAAAGCCTCCTTCGGTGTGTTTCAGTAGTTCGCTCATGCCCATGTGGCGACGCAGCCCTAACACGTAATACGCCATGAACACCGCGATAAACATCGCAGTAATAGGATTACCGATAAATTCCAGCAAGGTATAAATCTGTGTCTCTTTCGCCAGATTCAGTTCGGCGACGGTTTTCACCAACATCAGAATAATAGGCAGTAATACGGTAAACAGCGTGGCACCCAGTGACGGCAAACTGCTTTCTTCTCTGACCTGTAGGGAAGAAAACTCCGCAGGAACCGATTTAAACGGCAAACGATCACCGACTAAGCGTAGGAATAGTGGCCCACCGACTACCGAAGCCAGTAGCCCGACCAACAGGCCATAAACGATCACGGTGCCAACATCCGCCCCCAATTTATTGGTGACAAATAACGCGGCTGGATGCGGCGGCACCACGCAGTGTACGGCCATCAACGCGGTACACAGTGGAATGGCGAGCTTGAGCAAAGAGATGTTAGTGCTGCGAGCAATGGAAAACGCGAGTGGGATCAGCAACACCACGCCGACTTCGACAAATAGCGTGATACCGCAAATCAACCCGACTAACACCATGATCATATCGACGGAGAGCCATTTGCAGCGTTGCAGGGCGATACCGATACGTTCCGCCGCCCCGGAAACCTCCATCATCTTGCCGAGAATGGTGCCTAGGCCGATTACTGTCGCTAAGAACCCTAGCGTACTACCGATACCACTTTCTATCGCATTGACCATATCAATTGGCCCCATGCCCATCATGGTGCCGACAAAGAAACTGGCTAATAGCAGTGCTAAAAATGGATGAAATTTGAACTTCACTATCGTCAGAACAATTAACACAATACTGACCAGTAACGTGCTGGCCACCCAAATTTGTGATTCCATAACTCGCCCCGCCATGTTGTTTTATTTACCCCTATTGGATAAAAAATCCGTGTGGTCGACAAACGATATAAATTCGCCTTCACATGAGCTGTATTAGATCAACCATGTGACATGGTTCGTTTTTTAGCGTAAAAAACTCATCATGATATAAATTGATTCATCTTTTTGATGTTTTGTTGACCTGTGGTGGGAGTGTTATGAACAATAATCGGCGTAGCAACTATTTACTCAATGGTTGGCAACTCTCGAAACTTCATACTTTCGAGGTGGCGGCTCGGCATGAGTCCTTTGCTTTGGCTGCCGAAGAGTTATCTATCACGCCGAGTGCGGTCAGCCACCGGATCAATCAGTTAGAAGCCGAGCTGGGGATCGACCTGTTTGTGCGTTCGCACCGTAAAATTGAACTGACCAGTGAAGGGAAACGCGTTTTTTGGGCGCTGAAGTCTTCCCTCGATTCATTGAATCAGGAGGTGTTGGACATTAAAAATCAGGCGCTTTCCGGCAGCCTGACGGTCTATTCACGTCCTTCCATTGCACAGTGTTGGTTAGTCCCCGCGTTGGCTGATTTTTCACAACGTTACCCCGCGATCAGCCTGACGATTTTGACCGGCAATGAAAACGTTAACTTCCAGCGGGCGGGAATCGATCTGGCGATTTATTTTGATGACCAGCCATCGCCCCAATTGACGCACCATTATCTGATGGATGAAACCATGATCCCGGTATGTAGCCCGGAGTATGCCCGGCGTTTTGAACTGGAAGGTAATTTGGCGAATTTGGCGCACGTGCGGTTTTTACACGATCGTCAGGCTTGGAGTTATGACTCAGGCACCGATGAATGGCGCAGTTGGTTACAACATTTCGGCATCGATATTGATACCGGGATGGGGACAGGGTTTGATCGTTCCGATCTCGCCGTTATCGCGGCAATGAACGATGCTGGCGTAGCGATGGGGCGCAAAAGATTGGTGCAAAAGCGATTGGATAAAGGTGAGCTGGTGGCACCTTTCCCCAATATGGAGCTGAAGTGTGCCCAACATTATTATGTCTCGACGCTCTCGGAACGTTCGTGGCCGAAGGTCGAGGCATTTATTGATTGGCTGAAAATGCGGGCAGAATCATGATGTGGGCAGAGTCATAGTCATCAATTCCCTTTTTCCAATATCACTCTGGCACACAGACCCACCACTTTCTGATTGGAGTAACGGTTTTGCAATTCCACTTTGATGCCGTGGCGCAGTGCCACGCTTTGCGCGATGGTCAGCCCCAAACCGCTGCCTTGGATTTCCGCCCCGGCAGAACGGGCGAAACGGTCAAAGGCGCGTGGGATAAACTCTTCCGGCATTCCTGGTCCGTTATCGATAATCTCGACCACAATATGGCTGTCGCTTTCCTTCAACACCACATCGACAATCGTGCCTTCTGGCGTGTGCAGCATGGCGTTGGCAATCAAATTATCAAACAGACTGCGCAGTTCAGAGCGATCGCCCCGAATGTGATGATCCCCCGAACCGGTAAACCCAATATCGATACCGCGCTGATCCGCAAGGATCATCAACTGTTCGATGCTTTCTTTGAGTAAGGATTCGAGAGCCAGATCCGCCATTTTAGGCGAAATATCGCTGCCGTCTTGCCGCGTCAAACTGAGTAGTTGAGCAACCAGATGCCGGGCACGTACCACACCGGCTTCCAACTGGGCGAAACGCTCGCTGGCTTCGCCGGGGGCGATATGTTGGCGTAGGTTTTCCAATTGCAGACTGATCGCGGTGATTGGTGTACGTAGCTCATGTGCTGCGTCCTGCAAGAAATGACTTTGCGAATCAAAGGCTTTTCTCAAACGGGATAAGACGCTGTTGTAAGATTCCACCAGCGGGACTATCTCATCTGGCACGCGTGTGGGTGCCAGACCGGAGATGTGGCGGGTATCCTGTGAAGCAACGACCAGCGAAGCGGTTTTCAAATCACGCGAGACACGCCAAATCACCATCCACAGCACGATAAATGACAGTGGCAGGAAGATAACCAATGGGAAAATAGCGACCAGTACCCGTTTAAACACCAGCTTGCGCATAAAGTTGATGCTGTGGATCACCTGAATGGTTTTGGCCTGACTGTTTGTTTCACCCACGCGGGTATAAACACGCCACCACTGATCACCTGCAGTGTTGACGCTATGCAAACCGGCTGTTTGTAGTGGGATCGCGAGCGGCGGCCACGAGCTGGTTTGTAATTGCCCGTCTTTATCCCAAACCTGTACGATAAAGGCTTCTTTTTTCTCGACGTTTTTAGCTTCGTTCAATTGTAAGTGGGGGATTTTGGCATTCAGCGCGTAGGCGTTGGCTAGTTGCTCTAATTGATCGTCTTTGATGGTTTCAATTAACGCACCGTAACTGGCGTAAAAGTACCAAACGATGCTGCTGATGGTCAGCAGGTGTACACAGACCAGACTGAACAGCAGTTTATTACGCAGCGAGCGGGTAATGACGCGGAACGGGTTGAATTTCATGTGACGCGCACTCGCCAACCTAAGCCACGCACATTACGGATAAAATCGTTACCGACTTTGCGGCGCATACCGTGGATCAATACGTCGATGGCGTTGCTGGTGACTTCTTCTCCCCAGCCGTAAATGCGGTTTTCTAACTGTTCGCGTGACAAAATTGCACCGGGACGTTCGAGCAAGGCATATAGCAAAGCGTATTCACGCGCGGTTAACTGTTCGCGTTGCCCTTGCATGATGACTTCTTTCGTCACCATATCCAATTGGATGTCTTTGGTGCCGATCATCGAGTCTGCCGAACCGTGGCGGCGACGGGTAATGGCGCGAATCCGCGCTAAGACTTCCTGAAAATCGAAGGGTTTTAGCAGGTAATCATCGGCACCCATATCCAGCCCATGAATGCGTTCCTGCAAACTGTCGCGAGCAGTCAGGATCAGCACCGGGGTCATATCGCCACGCGCGCGCGCCTTGCGCAGTACCTGCATTCCATCATCACGCGGTAAACCGAGATCCAGCAACACGCAGGTATAATCGCCATCGGCCCAAGCATTGGTAGCAAGAATACCATCGCGTATCCAGTCTACGGACCAGCCGACGCCTTCTAACGCGTGCTTGAGGTTAGCGCCAATCATCTCGTCGTCTTCAACCAGCAGAACCCGCATACATTTTTCGCCTTTATGACACCCGCTAATTTCAGGGTATTTTAAATCGGTTTTCTTAGCGAAGAATTATGCTCTCGGGTTGCTAATTTTCAGCTAATTTTTCGCTAATTAATGGGTAATCTTTACTGGTTAAACTGCCGCCATGTAGTAAACAGTAGGATCGACAGTGATGAGAGAAGACCAATTTATTCATAGCCTTCTGGTTTGGATCGAAACCAATCTGGATAAGAACCTGAACCTTGATGAAGTGGCGCTGCGAGCGGGCTATTCAAAATGGCACTTACAGCGGCTATTTAAACGTAAGACTGGCGTGGCATTGGCGCAATATATTCGCCAACGACGTCTGACTGAATCGGCTTTAGCACTGTTGAATACCGATATGAGCATTGTTTCCGTAGTCGAAGAATTCGGTTTCGATACCCAACAGACCTATACCCGCACCTTTAAAAAATACTTTCAGGTCACGCCGGGGCAATTGCGCCGCAGTAAACGTGTGGAGCCAGAACGCCTGTTCTTTAGCCCGAACAGTTTTCACTTCGGGCAGTAATATCGAGGTTGAAAGTAGGCCACGTTGGTACCCGGCGTCGATTGTTCCTGATTGGCGTGTTGGACGATAAGTTGATTCAGCGAAGACGTCTGGGCATGGCTATATAAGTCAGGGTAAAAGGCGGTCTGCCACAGATTATATTTTTGATGGATATAAGTGGTGATTTTCCCCAGTCTGCTCGGCTGCTCGGTGATGCGTTTGGACTGCGGAATACGGATCGAGCAGATGTCTGTCGACAGCGTGAATTTGTTGTCATCCATAAATAGACGCACCCCAAGATCAATGTCTTCACCGCCATTACCGGCAAAGGCCTCATCGAACAAGCCGGCTTCAATCACCGCCTGTTTTTCGACACTAACGTGGTCGGTGCAGAAGAGATCAAATGGTGCAGGCCAATTGCCGATGTTGTACCCCAATTCATCGTATTGTGTCTGACGAATATCAACCGCCTTGTTGTCTCGCAGATAAGCCACCGAAGAGGCGACGTCTTGCGAGTTTATCAGCGGCTCCATGTTCGTTTGTTTTTCAGCATCATAGATATAGCCGATGCAGACCAGCGGGTGTTGACTGGCTTGATGTAAGTTGAGGTGTTGTTCCAATGCATCTTGCTGTAGCAGTACGCCGGTATCGATAAATAGTAGGTATTCACCTTCGGCAGCCATAATGCCGATATTACGTGCTTTACCGGCGCGTAAACCCTTATCCCGTTGCCAAAAATAGCGAATGTTCAGTTGCGAGGCGAAAGCGCTACAGATGCCTTGTGCGTTGTCGTTGCCGCCGTCATCGATCACGATAACCTCAAATTGGCGACGCGGTAACGTTTGGTGGCACAGGGCGGCCAGAGTTCGCCGCAACAAGGCTCGCTGGTTATAGGTTGGGATCACCATGCTAATGCGAATTGTCATAATTTTAGTGTCCTGAGTAAAACGGCAAAAAGGGTATGACAGTGTCGCTAAGCGGGGGATGTGCTCGCCACATTATTCTTGTTTTACTTGTTACATCTTGCTGTTTTCAGGCGCGTGAGTTTGGCGGAAATAGCTCGGGGAAGCGCCAAAACGCTGACGAAAGCGGGAGCTGAATTGGGCTGGCGAACTGAAACCACAATCCATAGCGATTTCCGTCATCGTCAGGTGGGTTCGCAATAGTCGCTGTTGTGCGTTGTGTAAACGGCGTTCCAACACATATTGATATGGGCTTTGTTGAAAGTGTTGTTGGAAGGTATGGGCGAAGTAGTACAGGCTCATGCCGACGTTGGCAGCCATTTCTCGCAAGGAAATTTTATTGCCCAGATTGTCTTCAATATATTCAAGCAACTGCTGTTTTTTCTGATCTGTCAGGGGATCATTTTTGTTTTGTATCGGAAGTGGTGTGGCGTGGGCATGCGCCGCCTCCATCAACATCGTCAACATTAAGGTTGAAGCATAAAACTCATCCTGCGGCTGCATTAGCTGCTGTCCGGCGAGTTGCAGCAGTGGATTTCTGATATTTAAGGCGGGGGAGAGTGAGCCCGTATGGCGCTGGCTACCATTAAAATAGGTGGTTAAGGTTGGGGAAATGGTGACCGCCATGCAACGCAGTGTCCCTTCGTCATAGAAAGCCGCGTCAAGATTGCAGCCTGCTGGCACCCAGTCTGCTACATGACTGACATGGCGGCGTGATGGCATCTTTTGCCGATCGACCCAGATATTGTGGTTTACGCTATTTTTGCCCTGATTATTCTGGAAGCCTTCCATTAAGAACAGGGTATGTGTCGATTTCTTCAATTGGACGCGGCAGGGGCCTTGGATGTGCATTTTATCGATGCGTCCAAAGGGGTAACAGATGGACTCTTGAGAAATAACGGCATTGTCACTGTAGTGTAAGCCCGATGTTTTCATGATGCATTTCCAATGGGGAATTCATTGGCAAGATCATATCGGGCTAGATGAAGCTGTGCTGGTGGATTCATGCGCCCCGGTATCGCACCGCCACCGCCATAATCAGACCAAAGTAACTCATCATTGGCGTGATTAAGTTAGTGGTGGAATCGCCGATACGGTAAGCCGCTTGGATCACTTCCGGCGCATAGCCTACCAACGGAACTCAAAAGTGTGATGCCCGTCATAAATATGAACGGGCATCTTAGGGTGAATTATGTGGCAATCGGTTGTTTTTTGAGACTAAACCGTTGGCTAATAATATCGATCAGGATAAAGACAGCTAGTCCGATCCCCATCAGTGGCAGGAATACGACCAGCAATATTGTCGGTAAAATCAGCGCCAGTTTAGTATGCCAAGGCAACAAACCCCATAACGCCAACAGCGTCGGAGCCCCCTGTTTGGCGGCCTGATGTTTAGGACGTCTGCGCCACCACATCAGATAACCCCAGACAATCATCACGCACAACCCGATACCAAACGCCGCCAGTACCAACTGATTGATCAACCCAAACAAAATCCCCATATGGGCGTCGATCCCCCAGCGGATCAATTTCGCGACCAGTGGATATTGGGCAAATTCGACTTTATCCACGATATTCATGCTTTCTGGATGAATAGCGACAGCATCAACTTGCGTTGGCCAGCTACGGTCGATCTCACTGACTGTCCAGGCGCGATCTGGTGTTGCTGGCGGACGGATTTCCACCTTACCCGCACTGATGCCGTTGCGACGTGCTTGCAATAACATCCAATCGTACATACGAGGATCGGGGTTACGCATCATGGCGTGTCCGCTGTGATCGCCATGATGATGAGCGTGCTCATCGGCTACGGCGGGTGCATCACTCAAGGTGCTATTTAACGGCGGGGTGCGCCAATCCAGCATCTGACGCACCACATTGATATTGTCACCTGCCCATTGTGACCACGTCAGGCCGGTGGCGGAGAACAGCAATAACAGTGGCAACAGAATCAAACCCAGCACGGCATGGCGACCGCGAAGACTTTTCTTGCGCGTCGGCTTGCGCACCGCCCATAACACCACACCACCTACCGCCGCCACCCATAACCAAGTGGCCGCTAACTCGCTGTAGTAACGGCCAAAATTGCCAAATAATGCACCGCTGTGTAAATAATCGATCCAGATCCGTAACGGCAAAATACCGCTGGTACCATAAACGGTTTGTTCACCCAATACCGCCAAGGTTACAGGATCGATAAACAGGGCGCGGCTCTCACCCGGTTTTAACGTTGGATCGGCGAACATCACACGGGTGCTGTGTCCGGGGCCAGAGGCTGGCCGAACTGCGGTAAGCTGTACGGTTTGTAAACCAGCCACCTGATGGGCCGCCAAGACTTGTCGCTCCAGTGGCTGCGGTTCCCCTTGCGAAGTTGGGTACAGCAGTTTGCCATACAGTTGATTTTCAATTTGCGGCGTCAGCACGTACAGTGTGCCGCTCAGTGCCGCCAGAAAGATAAAAGGGCCAATAAACAGGCCGATATAAAAATGCAGGCGCAATAGCAGCGCCATGAGTGCCGGACGGATTCCGACAGTTTTTTGCGTCGTCATAGGTTTCCCATCAATTAAAAAATTCACGATTTAAACGATGATGGAAAACTCAGGAGGCGCTCTGGGTTGTTGAGGCGGATAACCCGGGCTATCGGGGGGGGAGCAGAGTTGATAAACCTGTGTTTCGGGCTGCTTAACCGAGGTCACCGCTAAAGTAATGACATCTGCCGCCAACCAAGGTAACAGCGAAGGTAACAAGCAGTAATCACAGAGTGCGTGAGCGGTGCTGTGATGATCGTTGGGGGATGATGACGTGTGTTCGTGGTGTGAGGCCGCCGGAGTGGGGGCGAGAGCCTGAGAAATCACTGGTGCGATGAACAGCAAGGCGATAGCGAATAACGCTAGCCAGGCCGAACAACGTTGACGATGTTGAGTAAACAGGGTCATAAAAACACCAGAAAAATCGCGTGGGGGTCTCCCCCGAGCCCCGGCCACGCGATTTGGTTTATGGGTTCAATACATTAGACTGAATTACTTCTCAGTCCAAGCAGCTGTCCATGCATGGCCGACACCCGGTGCATAGTGGATATTACCTGGGATGTTACACCACGCAGCCACACCCGCTTTACACTCGTAGGCTTTGTCAGTGGCTGGGTTCATCACCACAGTGCCGCTAACATAGCTGCCGATACCGTCTGGGTAAACGTACTCGAAGTCACCAGCATTGCTTTCTGGGCGCAGGGTGATTTCGAAGCTGTCTTGCAGGCTCTGGCCATTGGCGTTAGTACCGATGATCACCATGGTGTATTTACCCGCGGTAACGTCAGCCAAATCAACGTTGATTGCCTGAGTGGCGTTATCGACCTCAGCGTTGAAGATGCCTTTAGACTGGTTGTTAGCGTCGAAGATCTGGCCTTCCAACGTCAATTTCCCGGTGACTGCTAGGTTGAAACCGACTTGAGCATTACCTTCTACGATTTCGTAGTGGTTCTGCAAACCGTTTACGCTGAAGCTGCCAATGTTGGCCTCATCTGCTGGGATTGGCGCAACGATAACCTGAGTCAGGCCAGTGTCAGCTTTAGTGTAAATGGTATTCACGCCGTAAACCGGGTTCACGCCGCCGGTGGAGTTTTTACGGCCTGCACGCAGCTCTTCGGTTTCGTTGATCTTGCTTGCCAGAGCGTGTGCCCAAACGTTTTTCTCACCCTGTGCGGCTGAGTTGATAGTCAGGGTGATTTCACGATCGGTCATTTCACCATTAGCATTAAACAGACGTGCTTTTACCAAAGAACCGGCTGGCAGATCAATGGTTGGCGTCAGGTTGCCGATGGTATTGCTCCACTCGGAAGGGATGTCTTCGTAACTTTCTTCGAACTCAACGTCTATCATGTTATGGAAGGTGCCCGCGGTGTCAGCCACATCCCACAGGCCGTAAATCACATGATAACCGCTACGTTCTGGCACATCACAAGTGTGAGTGGTAGAACCGGTGGTGGATGCCGGAGCGCTAGGGATCACACAGAATGGTGTCAGATCCAGAGAGTCACGGGTGATTGGCTGGTTTGGATTCCAACCTTCTTTGGTCATGTAGTATTTGATGCTGGCGATCGGGTGTGCCGCGGTGAAGCGCCAAGTGAACTCCTGTGTACCTGCCTGCATCGGCAGTTTTTTCCAACGGTCAGCAGTTTGCTCGTTCAACTTCACGCCAATCCAGTCAGTGCCACCGTTGGCACTAGCCAGATTACCGTCTTGTGGGCCAGCAGCAGGGAAACCGTCTGGACCTTCGCCGACGCTCTGTGGTTCATATTGTGCTTGACCACAATCTGCGTTTTGCCCCTGTTGGCACAGGTAAGCACGGGTTTCTGGTGAAGTAATAAAGCCGTGAGCCATTGCGCCGCCGCTGGCGGTTACTGCGGCAATTGCCAGCATGATTTTGCTGAGATTCATATGGGTTAGTCCTATTCCATGATGTTGAAAAGAGTGAAACGAATATTTATGTATGACACCGTCCGCATTTGGGCTTTTCGGCAAGCTAATTGTTTTCGGTGCTACAAAATATCGGGGGGCAGAATAGGTAACAGACACCTTAAAAACATACTTATTTGGCCTTAGCTGCAGGCGAAATAAGGTGTTGAAGGTGTTTGGTGGTTTATTCGTGTATGGGCTGCCATCGGCATTGGGGAAATCTTGAGAATGTGAGGTTAAATCACCTTATTTTTATGGGCTTACCTTGTCAATAGGCTATTGCTCACCTAAGATAATTTTTGTCGAATTATTATTTTATTAGGGAAGAACTATGTTTATTTCTCTGCGTAATACCTTTTTGGTCGCTGGGTTTATTTTTCTCACCGGATGCCAACAACAGCAACCGGTTAATAAAACCCAACCTCCGGCAAGCACTCAAGTGGAACAACTTTCTGCGTTATTAGCGGGGGGGCATTTTCTACGGACTAATTGCAATCGTGCCGATATTCCAGACGACGTGAAATTACAGCGCGCAGCAATGAGAATTGCGCAGCATCGTGGTTGGAATACCCAAGCGGCGGAATATCAGCAACTGCCGACACGGACTCAGGCACGTTATGACGCATTAACGCAAGACAGCACGCCAATGGCGGAGAAATGCACGACGTTGAATCAGAGCACCGCGCGTTTTATTAACGCGGCACAGACTGATCAGATGGATTATATGGAATAGTGACCGGCGAAGGGGGCTTTTAACAAGAATAGCCCCCAACCCGCGAGAGCCAATAATGGACCAAAAGGCAGCGCGGCATTCAGCGGTCTTTGTCGTAACGCTTTAGCCAGCAGGGTTATTATGATGCCGCTAGCAGAGGCGGTTAATAACAATACGGGTAAGTCTGCCCAACCTAACCACGCCCCCAGTGCTGCTAACAGCTTGAAATCGCCGTAGCCTAAAGCTTCACGTCCAGTGAGCAGTCGAAATCCCCAGTACAGCAGCCATAAAATCACATAGCCCGCAACGGCACCCATCACCGCTTCTGGTAAAAAGTGGCGGTCCTCCATCACGTGATATAACAAGCCGACCCACAGTAATGGCAAGGTTAAGCTGTCTGGCAATAGTTGGTGATCGTAATCGATCAGCGCCAACGCTAGCAGGCTCCATCCCAGCAGTAATGCCGCGAGTAATGGAATGCCCATCGGGTATAACGCCGCGCTGATTAAAGTGATCGCCAAGGTGGCTAATTCTATCAACGGATAACGGCGAGAGATTTTATGGTGACAATGGCGACAGCGACCGCGTTGTAGTAACCAACCGAACAGTGGAATATTGTCGCGCCAACGAATGGTTGTTTGGCAATGTGGGCAATGGGAACGCGGTAGCCATAGGTTGAAGTTTGTATTTTCTGGTTGCTGCAGCATCAGTGGCAGACGGTAAATCACCACATTCAGCAGGCTACCGATACATAACCCCAATGCGGTGAGCAATAGCCAGAACACGCCCGGTAATTCATTCATCGTCTTTGAACCTGACTTTGCCGTTTAACAGGCCATCGGCTTGATGGTTGAGCTGTAATTTTTCTACTTGAATGCCGTACTTGAATTCGAGCTGTGTCAGCCACGCGAGTACGGGGGGGAAGGTTTGCGGCGGCAGCTCACCTTGCGTAGTGAACTTAACGCCCAGCGGCTGCGCGCTGTTTTGCAGCAATTCAGGTAACGGAATATCGCTAGGCTGTGGACGCTGCGCTAATAGACTATTCAACCTAGGACGTTGCGCCTGCATCCATAACAGATCGCGCTGCGCTTGCAGTTGTCGTTTTTCGGCGCGTTGTTGGTAGCTGGTTAGTGGTGCGAGGAGCAATTGTTGTGCTAGCAGCAAGGCTAACAGGCCGCCGCATAATATCAGTAGAGCACGCTCCCGTTTACCGTAACCCCGCCAACGCTGTTGGCATTGTTCCATCATGAGGCATTCCTTTTTAGCCGTAACAAGGTGGTTTGCTCTTCTGTCATTTGAGTGGTGGCGTCGAGGTTTTTGCTGTTATGTGCCGCGAGTAATGGCTGTAATTGTTGCTCGCTGGTATTCAGTGTTAACGTCAGTTGCTCTCCATTCCAATCTAACGTTTTGACGGTTCCGGCTGGCAACGCGTTCAGCAGTTTTTGGCTGTCAGCCAGTAATGACAGTAACCCCGGCGGGGCACTATAGTTTTCTAATTCAGCGATGCGTTGAGCTAATTGTGTACGCGGTCGCTCCGGTGATTGTCCGGGGAAATAGTTTTGATAAATTTCGGTCGCTTGTTGTCGCAATTGCTTGGTGTGGCGATCGGCCTGAATCCCCGCCAGCAGCGGTTCAGCGGCGAAGGTCGATAGACAAAGTAAGATAAGGGCGAGCGGTAAACGAATAAGCCGTTGGGTCGGTGGCACCAAACGCACGGAGAATTCTCCGTGTAACAAATTAGGCAGCGGCGTAGTTACACCAGCGATTAACAGCATCAATGCGGGTTGGATGGCACGCTGTAGTGAGATCTGTGGCGCGAGCAGTAAATCTAACTCATCGTCAGTCGCGCAAAAGCCTTGATATTCACCATCGCGTACCAGCCATTCATCATCCAGTAATACGGCGGTATGAAGCGGTAACGCCAACACATCGGGTATCGCCCGTGCCGGTTTCAGCCCCCACAGAGCCAGTTGTTCCAGCCATTGCCGCAACTGATTTTTGTCTACTGCCGCTAATGCGTAGTCATTGCCAGTGCGATTGATCAACGTGACATGTAACTGTTCAATCTCGCTCAGCGCCAGATCTTCAAGTTGCCAACTTAGTGCCTGCAACGGTGGGCGGCGATGTTTGCCTTGAAAATTGACCTGTCGGAACATCATGCGTCTGGCAGGGAGCAGTAGGGTTATCTGGCTATCCGCTGGTGGCAGGTTATCCGCGCTCAGATAATCTTGACGATACTCACCAGTTGCCGTTTGAGTTAGCCAATGCCAAGGCGAGCCCTCATGACTGGCGATGCGGATAATGGTTTGTAGCGGTTGGTTTTTATTGTTCATCTTCATATTAAAATTCACTGATGCCATAACGACGTTCGGTGACCTGGAACCCTTGCTCGGTACGTTGCAAGCGGCTGTGTAGTTGGTAGATGTGAGGCGCTTCATTCACCCACAGCAACAGATCAAAATAGTCACTGCCCAAGGTGCTGGAACTTTGCATTTCAGCAAAGGCACTTAATGCCGCTTCAGGCATGGTGAGTTGATCCATTTGTTGCCAACCGTTATTCGGGCGGCTGGTCAGCAACGCTTGCACCTGTGGCCGTGAAAGCTGGTTGTGTAACATGGCGAACAACAGTTCGTGGCCGCTTACACCACTTAGCGTATTGATGTTGATGCGTAACCGGTTGTTGGGCAGTGTGCAGACCAGCGGTTGCAGGCGCTGCCAAAGTGTTTGGTCAATGTTCGGTAAGGCTCGTAGTTGGCTGACATCTAACAGCCGGGGTTGGGCTGCTAGTGCGGTGATAATGCCGTCGGCACGTGAAACCTCTACGCCCTGATTCAGCAACAGTTGGCGAAATGTCCTTTGCGAATAAGACTGGCGCGCTGGTGCTGCCGGTTCTTCGCCGATGGTTGGCACGACGCGTGGCCGCACGGCGGTAATGGCGTTCAGGTTGAAACAAGCCTGAGCATCACGCAGGCGATAGGCAATCTGAATATCATCTAATTGAAAGGTCTGACTGGTTAATGCCCAAGACTGGCCATTGTGTACCGGTTCGGCAGGCAATGTCGCCAGCAGTTGTAAACGCACCAGATCTTCCGCGCCTAATAATGTCCACTTGGCCTGTTGACGGAATTGCTGACTTTCGGCGCGGCTAAAGGCACGCTGCCAATATTCCTGTGTGCTGACTGCCACCGTCGCCATGGTCGCGACCATCAGCAACACTACCAGTAATGCCATCCCGCGCTGGTTCATGTTGTCCCCGTAATAAATATCACACGCTGCAAAGCGCCGAAGCCTTCTACATCCAACGTCACTTCAAGTGCTTCCGGTAGAACATAACTGGCGAACCAAGCATCTAACCAATGCCCATTAAGCCAAAAACGCAGACGAAAACCGTTGATGCTGTCGAAGCGAGCACGAATTTCCGGCACGGTTTCACCGCTCATACGCACTAGCCCGTTTTCATTCAGCCGCCAACTGACGTGCTCGAGTGAAGAACGCGGTAGATAGCCCGCTGGATTCAGCCAATTGCGCCGTAACAGCTTCAATTCTGGGTGTTCGCCGGAAAGGTTACTGGCAGCAGGAATGGGATTTTTGCCATCACCTTCAAACGGCTGCACTACTGCCTGAGCAATATCTTGTTCCAGCAGATTGAAAGCTTGCTGTGCTTCAGCCAGTCGAGTGGCGTGCTGTTGACTGATTTGCCCATTACGCAACACGCCTTGCAGGATCTGAAAACCCGTGATGCCGATGATCGCGAACAGCACGATAGCAACCATCATTTCCAGCAACGTGAAACCGGTTTGCGATGATTGTTTCATGGGCGCACCTGATAGCTACGTAACTGCGCCAGCGGCTGGAGTTGGCTTTCGTTCAGCCGGACTTCAATCTCTACTGCGCGCAGAGTGCTGTTGGAGGTGGTGACGCCGCGCCAACGCCAGTGCCAGGTTAAACCCGCCATCTCGCTGGTACCGGAGTGCCAGGCTTCCGCTGGCCAGATTTGAGTTAGCCGTAATACCGTGAGCTGGTTTTCTGCAATCCAAGCCGCGAACTGTTTTTGTTCCAGATGATCCAGATTGCGCACTTGCTCGCCGCTGGTTTTCATCACCGCCAGACCGGCGATCGCAAGGATCGCCAAGGCAACCATCACTTCCAGCAGCGTCATGCCACGGCAATTCACGGTTAGGAACCTTGCACAATTTTGCCCTGATCAATATTGATCAGATGCGGTGGCTGGTTGTCGGTCAGTAATTGCAATTCAAAATGACTGATCTCACCGCCGGGTAACATCAAGATACGCGGCTCCGGGCTTTGCTCCGGTAAGGTATTGCCGAGCGGGTATTCTTGACCGTCGATCAGTAAACGCAGACTTTTACCGGGCGGCAGGACACGTTGCTGCGGTTGTTTACCGATGGTGACCGGTTGCCATTGATGCCCCGGCCAGTAATAGCTGGTGTTTTGCCCATCGTTGGTGGCAGTCAGTTTCATTAGCTGCCATTCACCACTGGCGACGGCAAAACCGTACATCTGCCCATCTTGTGTGGCGTGTTCCATTGCCCAACGCAAAGTTGCACTGATCTGGTCGCTTTCTTTTTGTAATGAAGCATTTTTGGGCAGCGCACTGACTGCCAGCATCGCCACACCGCCCAGCAACACCAGCACTAACATCACTTCCAATAGGCTAAAGCCACGCATTCGGTGCTTGATCACGGTTGTTGCTCCAACATCCAGTTACCGATGTCGTCTTCGGTTGCGGGTTCGGAGTCTGGCCCTAGGGAGTAGACGTCAATCGTGCCGTGGATGCCGGGGCTGGTAATACGGTAATCGTTACCCCAAGGATCTTGCGGCAGGCGGCGCACGTAGCCATCAGCGCGGTAGTTACGCGGCTGCGGCGCCAGTTCTGGTTTTTTCACCAGTGAACGAATGCCTTGTTCGGTGCTGGGGTAGCGACCGTTATCCAGTCGGTACATGTCCAGCGCGTTTTCCAACGTGACAATATCGCTGATCGCTTTCTGGCGATCGGCGCGGTCTTTGTTACCCATCAGACTGGGAATGGTCAGGCTGGCGAGCACGCCGAGGATGACGATCACCACCATGATTTCCAGCAGGGTGAAACCGCGCTGGCGTGAGGTTTGTTGCATGGTGTTTTCTCCGTTATCGGTTAGCCAATCAAGCTGTTGAGTTGCAAGATCGGTTGTAAAATCGCCATGATGATAAACAGCACCACACCCGCCATGCTGACCACTAACAGCGGCTCAAACAGGCCGAGCGCCAGTGTCATCTGGCTGACAAAGGCTTGATCTTGAATATCGGCGGCGCGGGTGAGCATGTTGTCCAATTCGCCGCTGCTTTCGCCGGAGGCGATCATGTGGCGCATCATCGGCGACAGCAGCCGGGTTTGCTCCAACGCTTGTGACAGGCTGCTGCCTTCACGTACTCGGCTGGCGGCCAGTTGTAGTTGTTGGCGTGCGTGGTCGTTGGTGAGCACCGATGCGCTGATGTGCATCGCTTCCAACAATGGGACGGCGCTGGCATTCAGAATGCTCAGAGTACGGGCGTAACGAGCGATATTCAGGCCAAGGGCGATTTTGCCCAGTACCGGCAGTTGCAGAAATTGCTGGTGCCAACGTAAGCGTCGTTCTGCCGGGCGTAACCAGCGGCGGATCACCACCAATGCGCTCAATAACAACAACAGCGCCCACAGACCAAAATCACGCACCAGATCGCTGCTACTCATCAACAGGCGGGTCGTGAACGGCAGTTCTTGCTGCATATGGACAAATTGCTCCACGACTTTCGGTACCACCGCCGCCAGTAAAATCGCGATCACGCCGATGGCGACTACCGTCAACACCAGCGGGTAGATCATCGCCTGCGTCAGTTTGCTTTTCAGTTTTTGCGTTTGTTCGCTGTGATCGGCCAAACGCGCCAATACCGGAGCCAAATGCCCGGAGGCTTCGCCAGCAGCGATCATGGCGCGGAACAGTGGGCTAAAAGTACGCGGGAAGGCGGCTAATGCCTCTGCCAATGGCAGCCCTTCCAGCACGCGGCTACGCACTTGCATCATCAAGCGGGCGTGCGCGGGTTTCTCACATTGCTGCGCCAGTGCGCGCAAAGCCTCTTCCAAGGGGAGTGACGCGCCCACTAGCGTCGCCAATTGACGAGTGATCAGCACCAAATCGCGGCCTTTAATGGCATCGCCTCGGCTGCGTAGTGAAGCATTTTTCTTCGCAGGAACGATTGAGACCACCTGCAACTGGCGTTCCCGCAGTTGTTGACGGGCTGCACGCAGCGATTCGGCGCTGACAGTGCCTTGCTGGTTTTTGCCTTGGATATCGATCGCCTGATAACGAAACTCACTCATGGCTAGCCTTCCCGCGTGACGCGCAGCACTTCTTCTAACGTGGTTTGGCCGCTGAGAATTTTGCTCAAACCGTCGTGGCGAATGCTGTGGCAATGGCGGCGGAGCAGGGGGGCGAGCTCGGCTTCGCTGTCGCCACGGGCGATGGCTTGACGTAACGGCTCGTCGATCACTAACAGTTCGTGAATGCCAGTACGCCCACGGTAGCCACTGAAGTTGCATTGCTCACAGCCGATCGGACGAAAAGTGTGCCAGGGTTGCGGCGGTAGCGGCTCAAGCCCGGCTTCCACCAGTTGTTGAACATTGGGCGTTGCCGGGGCGCGGCAGTGTGGGCACAGGGTACGCACCAGTCGCTGCGCCAACACACCGATTAACGAACTGGCGAGCAGAAATGGCTCAACGCCCATATCGCGTAAGCGGCCAACGGCACCTAATGCGCTGTTGGTGTGCAGGGTAGAGAGCACCAAGTGGCCGGTGAGCGAGGCTTGTACCGCGATCTGCGCGGTTTCGTTATCACGGATTTCACCAATCATCACGACGTCGGGATCTTGACGCAGAATGGCGCGTAGCCCACGGGCAAAGGTCATCTCCACTTTGGCATTGACCTGCGTTTGCCCGATGCCTTCTAGCTCGTACTCCACCGGATCTTCCACCGTCATGATGTTGCGATCTTGGCTGTTAAGCTGGCTGAGCGCCGCGTACAGGGTGGTGCTTTTACCGGAGCCGGTCGGCCCGGTGACTAAAATGATGCCGTGCGGATTAAGGATCAGTTGGCTGATGGCTTGGCGCTTGGCCTCGTTCAGGCCGAGGCAGGCGAGATCGAGTTTGACGGTGTTTTTATCCAACAAACGCATTACCACGCGTTCGCCGTGGCTGGAGGGCAGGGTAGAAACACGCACATCGATGGCACGACCGCCGACGCGCAGGGCGATGCGCCCATCCTGCGGCAAACGTTTCTCGGCGATGTCGAGTTTTGCCATCACTTTGATGCGTGAGACTAACACTGGCGCGAGTTGACGTTGCGGTGTCAAAATTTGACGCAATACGCCATCGATACGAAAACGGATGATCAAGCGGCGCTCGAAGGGTTCGATGTGAATATCCGACGCACCTTCTTTGATCGCTTCCGCCAGCATGGCGTTGATCATGCGGATAATTGGTGCGCCGTCGTCGCTGTCCAGTAGATCGTCGTCTTCGGGTAATGCTTCTACCAATTGGTAGAAATCGACTTCGTTACCCAACTCCTCCATCATCTGACGCGCCTGATCGGAACCCTGCTGATAAGCGTTAACCAATGCCTGCTCGAACGTCGCATCGTCGAGCTGTTGTAAAGTGCAGCGCGGTAGTACGCGGCGCGCTTCTAGCAAGGCTTCGATGCTGGCTCCGGTACGAAACAGCAACTGGCTTTCCTGTGGCAAATACAACACACCCTGTTGCTGTGCCCAGGCGTAGGGCAACGCTTGTCCGTTCATCCATTATCCCTTGTTATAAAATGCGTCGATGTCGCGCTGCATATCGGCTAATGCGCGATTGCTTTGTGGGATCGCCAGTTGTGCATTCAGTTCTTGCCCCAACTTTTGGTTAGTCTCGCCACTGGCTTGCTGCTGGCCGAATTTATCCCGCTGATCACTGCTGATTTGGTTGTAGTTGTGCTGCTCGCGAATAATGGTCGGGCGGATAAACAGCATCAGATTGCGCTTTTTAGTCTCTTGCGATTTAGCGCCAAACAGGTTGCCGATAATCGGGATGCTGCCTAAAACCGGCACTTTGCTGTTCAGGTTGTTTTGGCTGGTGTCCAGCAGGCCGCCGACCACCACGGTATTATTGCTGCCGACCAGTACCGCGTTGCGCACGGTGCGGGTGTTGAAGGTTGGGCCGAGAGCGTTGTCACCGGCTTGGGCATCGACGCTAGAAACTTCCTGTTCGATCTCCAGCAGCACCGAATCGCCTTTGTTGATCTGTGGCTTCACTTTCAGTTTGATGCCGACGCTCTTACGCTCGACGGTGTTGAATACGTTGTCGCCGCTGGTGGTTTGCGAGCCGCTGAGCACCGGTACGTCTTGACCGACGTTGAATTCGGCTTCCATGTTGTCGAGAGTGACGATGCTCGGTGTCGCCAAAATATTGTTACGACTGCTGGTTTGTAGTGCGGTGAACAACGCCGCCCAGTTGCCGTGGTAGAAACCGGCAGCCAGTCCGCTGACTTTGCCGAGGGTGTCGCTGATACCGCCGGGTTGCATGCCTGCGATTGGTGCGCCAGTTTCTGGGAAGTTGGTGCCGCCGCCGTATTTGTTGAACCACTGCACGCCTAAACTCAGGCCGTCGGCGTCTTGCACTTCGACGATGATCGCTTCTACTAATACTTGAGCGCGGCGGATGTCCAGTTGGGCGATCACTTGCTCTAAATCACGCAACAGATCCGGCGCGGCGTTGATGATCAGCGCGTTGGATTGTTCGTCGGCTTTGATCACCACGTTTTTCATCATCGAGACGTTGGCAATCGGGGCATTGCCGCTGGCCGGTGATTGGCCTTCTTGCAATGAGGTGCTGACGCCAGTTAACACTTCCAGCAGGTTTTCTGCCTTGGCGTATTTCAGGTAGACAACTTTGGTATTGCCGCGTGACTCACCTTCGTCATCCAGTTGCAATACGGTTTCCACCATGCGGCGGCGGGCACTTTCTTCGCCGCTAATCAGTACCGAGTTGGTGCGCTCATCGGCGACGATGCTGGCGCTGGTACGACCGCTGGCGGTTTTGCCGTCTTCTTTGTGTAAAGAGCCGACCATACGCGCTACCTCAGCGGCAGAGGCGTGTTCCAGCTTGATGGTTTCTACGTTGTGATCGCCTGCACGATCGACGTTTTCGACAATCGCCATCAGTTGATTCACCACTGCCGCACGCCCGGTGATCAGCAGCACGTTGGAAGGATCGTAATGCACCACACTACCGACGGCGGCATCGTTCAATTGGCGCAGCAATGGCGCCAGATCTTTGGCGGTGACGTTATGGAGCGGTACCACGCGCATTACCACTTCATCGCCCACCGCTGGGTGGCGGCCTTCGATCAGTGGAATGACGGCACCTTTGGCGTTTTTGGCCGGGATCACCTTGAGTACGCCGTTTTTCATGTCCACCACCGCGAAGCCGTAGACATCTAATACGCTGAGGAAGAACTGGTAATACTGCTCATCGTCCAACTCTTCGTAGCTACGCACGCTGATGTTGCCTTTCACCGTCGGATCGATAATCACCGTTTTGCTCAGGTTCTTGCTGACGGTGTTGATAAACTCGTGAATGTCGGTGTTTTTAAAGCTGGCGGAATAATAGCCGCCCTCTTCACCCCAAGCGGGGGCGCTTAAGCACAGGGCGCAGGCCAACCATAAGGCGGCACGGCGCGTGCGGGGGATAATATGGGTGTTGATAGTCATAACTTGTCTTCTTCAGGCAGGCCGTGAGGCGGCTGCGGCAGTGTTAATCCAGCAACAGGGCTTCGTAATGCCCACGGCGGCTGATGATGATGCGGTCAGCAAAGATGCGTACCAGTTTGGCTTCTCCGGCTAACGGCTCACCGGGCGTCAGGCTGATTTGCCGTTGGTTATGCTCGACGACGGCGATCCCTTGTGGGCCACTCAACACGCCGGTTAGACGTGCGTTAAGTGAACTGACCGGTGCTTCACGCAATTTGGCGTCGTCCAGCGCGATATTACCCACCCGAAACGGGGATACGGCGGCAGGTGCGCGGAACAGTTGTAGTTGCTCTAGAGCCTTGCTATCCAGTGCGGGTTTGGCTGCTAGCGCGGTAACCGCGACGCGAGGTTCATTCGGCCATGGCAATGGCTGCGGCCAGATCTGATACAGACGCAATATGAACGCGACGAGTAGCGCGAAGGTGACGAACCGCGCCAGATGCTGTGGCGACAGGGTTTTAAGCAGGTTGGTCATGGTTTACACCAGCACCAACAAGGAAATCATGAAAAAAGAACGCCCGAGGTGAATCAGGCGTGCGAGGAGCGAGGGCGAGCCCTCAACAGTATCACCATTATTATTGTTGTCATGCTGCTCTGGTGTAACGGCATGATCTTTCCGTTGCGGTTGGCCTAAGGTTTTAAGCAATGGCTCATTCAACTTAAGGCCGTAATAAGGCACGGTGAGCACTAACTGGCCCGGTAATTGGTGCTGTTTGAATAGCGCACGCAGTTGGAATACCAACTGGTGATAATTGTTGTCGCTGATGCGTTTATGGTTCTCGTGCCAGACGATATTAATGATCTTACGTTTGCAATTAATACCCTTAATCAAACATACCAGCAGGCGTTTCTGTGCCTCGCTGAGAGAGAGTTCGCGGCGGCAGGCGTGCAACTGCAGCGTATTCATCTGGCAATTCAGCGTGAATGCATTTTGATAGGGCAACACACCGGCATTGATGATTTCTGTGCACTGCTCGCTGCTTAATATAGCCGCCATTCCTTAAAATACCTTTGATTAAGTCTTAAATCTGGTGGCTAGTTTAAGGGGCGCGGCGAGGTAAGAAGAGTCGGGAGGTTCCTAAGGTGGTGTAGGAATGTTCTGGGGGTAACGTGTGCGGTGAAATTAAAGGGATAAGGCAAAAAAGGTCTTATCCCAGAGTGATTAATCCAGCACTATAACGAGTACCCCGCTACCATTGAACTCACCGCTGTGCGTTGAGCCATGGTTGACGACATTGGATTCCACCGTGACGGTGTTGCTGGCGCCAGTAGAAACGGTTTTTGTTACTTCTCGTTGACCATTGTCGAAGGTAATGGTTGAAACCAGTCTGCCGTCACTGCTCAGATTGATGGCTGAGTGATCACCACTGCTGCCGATGGCGTAGATACGTGCGCTGACATTACCTTGACAACTAAAGGTGGCGTTGGCGATTTGCCGTTGAGATGGTGAGCCTGTCGGAAGATTGATAGTGCCATGGTTGATATTGACAACGCCGGTAAAGGCGCAGCTGGTGGGGACTGGTACGGGGAATCCACACAAAATATCAGGCAATTGCTGAAGAAACTGAGGGTCTCCGCTATCGGTTGTCCAACCCACGCAGCTAATTATAGAGTCACTGAGACTAACATCGAACTCGCGGGTAAGCAGCTGGCGACCATCGGCATTTAGTAAACGCCAGAGTTCACCTAAGGTGGGAGCAGTGGTTAAAGCAAGGTGTTGGTCTGAGCTCCAAACAATAGCGGGTATCTGTATGACCGAGCTGAATAATGCTACTCCAACGCCTATTTGACAGTAACTTTTGCCATAGCAAGGATTGGTCGTAGTGTTAGCATAGTCGGCGTTAAGCCTGTTTATGACCTTTATTTGATCATCCGCTACATTTTGAAAACTCTGAAAAGAAAGGCTCGAAGCGGCATAACTGGCAGAGCTTCCTCCCATTATCAATAAAGCGGCCAACAGCCATTTGTGAGTCATTTTCATCATTAATTTCATTACGGATAATCCAAACGAAAGGTGGCACTGGCGCTATAGTGACCGGGAGAGAGGGTTCGGTTGGCGATGGCTTCGGGCTCGCCCCGCAAATAGGCATAAAAAGTCAGGGTATAAATGCCATTACTCAATAAATACGGGTTGCTGGTGGCATTGATGCGAATGGGGATTCGCACGCTGTCTTCAATACCGATAGCAAAACCAGAAGCTTCGCTGCTGTCGTCCAACTTCAATAAATTAGGTAATGCTGGATTGGTGATGCCGTTGAACGTGATGGTGACAGCATTACTGACGTCGGTATTACATTCTTGCAGCGTCAGCCGGAAAACCTCTCCTGCGGTGCGATGATTGGTATACAGCTCTCCGACGTCAGTGGCATTAAACGGGTGGTCGATATTTTTACTGTCGGGGTGAATGGTGCAGGCTTTAGCCACCAATGCACCGTGAAAGTTTAGGTTTTCTGTGGCTATTAGCGGTGAAGTTAGTAGCAGTCCAATCAAAGGTAAATAAAATTTCATGGTGGCTCCTATTGATATTGCGCCAGCAAGGTGGCGTTGGCGGAGAAGTCACCTTCAGTCAGATCTACACTGTCTGCTTTTACCGGGACGGCCTGTAACACCGGTAGGTTATTGAGGTCGGCATTCCAAGGTCGATTGAGCAGCAATGGATAGCCGTCTTTCATGATCCTGATGCCTAAACCGGGCATGGTGGTTTGCAGCGTGAAACTATCCATCAGTGGAGGATTACTGTTGAGACTTAAGGTAAAGCTCCAACCACTATTATCACCGGAACACACAACGCTAAAGGGGATCTGCTGGGTATAGTTAATACCGTTGATTTTATTTACCCCGAGGTTTTCCCCAAAATTGATATCGATCACCTCGCCTTCCTCAATGACACAATCGGGTGGAGCGAGCAGCGTGCCACGGATTTGGGTATCAGTGGCCAAAGCGTATTTGCTCATCAGCAGCAACACCAAGGCATAATAAGGGGATAAGTTGCGGTTCATTGGTAAGTGATCTGCAATGTGGCGTTAGTATTAAACTCACCAGCGGCTAACGTGCTTGTGGCTAGTTTGGCGGGAACCAGAAAAAGTTGCGGATGAGTGGTGGTGTAATTAAAACCGAAATTGGTATTGAGTGCTTGGGGCGTTTCCCCTCTGAACAGCGCAATACCAAATCCCTCCCTCCCAGGTACCGCTAACACGTTGGTGCCGAATCCGGTCGCTCGCGTGCCCAGAAACTGTAATTGCACCGTATTGTTGGTCAGGTTACTGCATTGCAGGTGGTAGATTAGTTCCATTTTTTTGTTGGTTGTTCCGTCAATTTCGTCGATTCTGATATCATCAAAATTGACTTCAAGAGATGGAGCTCCCTTGCCATCATCAATAGTGCAAGAAGGGGGTTCTTGCAAAACCCCAAGAATATTAACGGCCACGTTAGCCCAAGCGGTACTGCAACCGAACATTGTGGCTGAAATAAAGAGCGCTGTGGTAATAGGGGAAAATGTAGATTTCATTTTGGGTTCCTTGTCCTATTGTTACTATGGGTCAGCTTTTTGCGTTCGCAGCGGTGCGGCAAGAGCCTGCATTACAGCTGAAATTAAGCTGTGGGCGTCCGCCGTGATCGTTGATATAAGTCAGCACCGGGGTATTACCTAAGGTGCTGGCTTTGACCTTCAGATCGGCTTTGCTGAAAGGTGCCACCATGACGGGTTCAAACCCAGTCACGCTGTCGCCTTTTTTACTGCCAACATCAACCAAGGTGATGTAATAAGCGGTTGGATTGTTGACGTGATAACCATTCCCTTGACGCTCCAGAATGAGTTGCTCTTGCCATGGTGCCGCTGGTTTGTTTTTATCCGGTACGATCCCTTGTGGGCGATAGAACAGCTTGATACGGGTCTGTAATGCGATTTGTAGCGAGTTACTTTTGTCGCTTTTCGGTGGGATCTCGCGCAAGTTGAAGTAATAGAGCGTTTCACGATCTTGTGGTAATTGCTGAGTGGCTGCTGGTAGCGCTTGAACTTTGAGTTGGCTCGATTTGCCTGGCTCCAAACGTTGTACTGGCGGTAATACGACCAATGGGCCTTGGATTTTTTTCCCTTGCGGATCTTCAATCCAACCCTGTGCTAGATAAGGTAATTTGGGGTTTTTGTTATTGATGTGCAGTGTGGTGGAGCTTTCACTACCATTTACGATCACACGAGTGCGATCTAATGCGATAGAAGCGCTTACTGAGTGAGCGATCAAGATGGTCGTTAGTAGGACGCTACCACGGATAAAGTTATTCAATTTCATCGTACTTAACTCTTGGTAAATAAATTTTAAAGACCCTTATCCTTGCGTTTCTTTTAACTGACATGGCAGCAATAACTGGCTATGCAGACCATCTGGCAAGGTTTCAGGTAGGGTGATGTGGCATTGTCCGTTGCCATTCCAATGTACTGACATTTGTTCTCCCGGTTTGAGGCCGCTGAGGTAAGCGTTACCATCATCCGCCACCATGCCAATGTCTTGCTGGCGATGGTTTTGTACCGTGGCACCAAAGGGGGGGAAACTGCCGTCTGCCAGTCGAATAATGGTCATGGCTTTTTGACCCGAGATAACACCGAGGCGGCGATAGCCGATGGCACCTTCAGTTAGAGTGATTTGGGCGACAGAGTCGGTGGCCTCAATGTTGTCATTCAGAGCATCGATATCGATACTGGCGTGAGTACGGTAGTAGCTGTTGACATCAGTGACGACGGCTTTACCAAAACGGTTACTGCGACTACTGGCACCTTGGCCGCGCACCGGTATATCCGCAACACCGTCGGTATCCAACAACAGACGGGTACCGCCTTGAGTTCCTGCGCGATGCAGGGCTGCACCTTCACGGGTGGCGGTGATGCCGCCACGCATTGATAGCCCTACAGAAGTGTACCTATTGGCTTGGTAGCTGGCGTTGGCGCTCATTTCTGCATGGTCGCCAAGATAGTTGTAGTAGCCGCTGGCGAGGGTACCTTGGCTGCCTGCTCCGGCATTGATCTGGTAGCTATTGTGATCGTCTACTCGACTGTAATAACCCACCGTTTGTGAATGATCGTGTCGGCTGACATTAGCGTTATAGCGCACGGTATTCCCGTTGCCCCAAGGCAATGACAAGGAGAGATAGACGCCATCGTCACGTTCACCGTCATACAGGCGTCGGTAGGCTGAAAGTGAGGCATTGATGCTTTTGAATGAACCGATGTTCATAAAGCGTGACAATGACAAGTCATAGCTGTCGCTGTCTGGACGATCCCAATAGGATTGGTGGCTGTAGTTGAGGTAGGCACTGACTCCCAGATCGCGGAATTGTTGATTAAAACTCAGTGTGTACAACTCTTTACTGTTATAAGTGCGTTGCCCAAGTTCACGTGCGCTCAGGTATTCGCTCATACTCATAAAATTGCGTTCGGAGAAACGGTATCCGGCAAAAGTAATTTGGCTATTATATTCATCAAAGCTTTTCGAATAACTTAAGCGATAAGAGGCTCCTGCCAGCGTATCCTGCTGAGGTAACTCGGCATGTGAACCCGTGATGTCAAACGATAACGCTCCAAGGAATAACAGATCGCGACCAATACCTAACGCCAACGCATTGTATTCTTCACTGTTGATACTGCCGCCATACAGTGACCAGCCGTTATTAACCCCCCAAGAAAACTCACCGGCGGCAAACATCGGCCCGATAGCATGGTGTTGCCAGTCGGTCGGACGACCGGTAGCTAATTTATAACGTACTGAACCTGGGCGAGTCAGATAAGGAATGTTGGCGGTGCTAACCTGAAAGGTCTGCACGTTGCCATCTTGTTCTTCCACTCGGACGTCCAACATGCCGGAGATGGTGTTGCTAAGGTGCTGAATACGAAATGGTCCAGCAGCGACCTGAGTCTCGTAAATCACACGCTCTTGTTGGCTGATAATCACCGTGGCATTGGTTTTGGCGACACCGCTGACTTCGGGCGCATAGCCCCGCAGATTCGGCGGTAACATATTGTCGTCGGAAACTAGACTTCCTCCGGCAAAACGGAAGCTATCGAAGACGCTGGAACTGAGATAATCCTCTCCCAATGTCAAACGAGAGTGCCAACTTGGCAGGGCGCGATAAGCGTAATAGCGGCTCCAATCCAGATTCCGCTGGGTTCCATTACCGCTACCGGTATGATGTTGCAATTGTGCCTGCCAGTCAGCGCGAAAACGCCAAGCGCCAAAATTAGCACCGGCAGTTCCATTACCATTCAGGCTATTGTCTTGACCACCGCTAGAAGTGCGTTTGCTGGTTTGGGCATTAAGGCTGTAATCAAACAATAAACCGGCAATACCATTATCCCAACGTAAAGGTGGGTCCCAATCCGCAGAGGTATATTCCAGGTAAGCCTGAGGTACATTAATATAGAGCGAAGATGTGCTCAGATCGCCTTTGGCTTCTAATCCATCCAGACTACGGGTATCTAAACACTGCCCTTGGGGCAACCAAATTAGTTCTTTTTGATAACTGGGCTTTAGTCCGAACGTATCGACCATTTCACGAGTTAGGCAGGGCTCGCTTCCATTGGGATCGCTTTCAGGGGCCTGAAAAATAACCGGTTGTACGGTAAGTGTTGATTTGTTCAAGTGCAACGTCATGCTATAGGTGCCTGGCAAAATAAAGTCGCCGCGGGAGAATTGGCTCAGATCAAAATTATTACGATCCTGCACGTCCAACATGTCGGTATTGAATTCAATATCACTATTCGCCAAAGCAGAACTGACGTTATGATTTAATGCGAAAGCGATTACTATAGCGAGAATGTGTGGCCGGGAATTAAATTTTTGTAACAATAGACACTCCATGAAATACAACCTTATTAATAATCAGTAATAATCCATTGGGTAATAAACATGGGAGTGATATTCCCTAACCTAGAGCTTTTGGCGGTTAGTCGTTCGCAAACCATGATAAATAAAAGAGGTGCGGCTATTGCCGCACACATTGGTATTATGAATATGTGAATTTATTGGTAGTCCAGCACAAATCTGGCGACAGAATGGAATGAACCTACGACAATTGGAGCTGTTGTGTGGCCACGAAGCTGTGCCTGATAACGCAAGGTATTAGTACCAGAAATTAAGCTATGGTCATTGGATGGGGTGCCGAGAGGAAGATCTGCTCCATTTTGGTCGAGCAGCGCGATGGCAGCTCCACGGCCTGGTTCTCCCAGGGTTAATAAACCGGTATCAACATCAGACTCCACGCCGTGGAAGGTGGTTTTGACCGTATTCGGTATCGAGATATCACAATGTTCCAGTTCAATCTCGATCGGTCGTGGTTGGGTTTTTTTACCGCCCGCTAGCGCAGCTTGGGAGATCGAACCAAAATCAACTTTTAGATCAAGGCTACCAGGAGTGACTGAACATGGTGAATCGTTGATGTCACCAGAAAAAGTAACATCGCCAGAGGAGGCTTGTGCCGCGGTAGTAACGCCGAAGGCCAAAGTGGCGGCCAGCATGATTTTATTTAATTGCATTGCAAACTATTCCTTAATATTTATAGATAAATAGACTTACGGTTATTGCTGGGATAGGAAAACTAACTTGACCATTTAGCATCAACACTTACGGCTGTTATTGCTGAATGAACGTGATTTGTTTAACTGCATATTCATCTATGTGCCAGCAGCGGCTATTAGACCAGTGTTAACATTGAAAGAGAAGTTCATGGCGTCCTGTGGTTTTGTAGGAAATTTCTGTGCCTTTGTTAATTATTTTATTGTGTTAATAATATTTCAAAACCACATTTTCCTCAGAATTCGGTTGCCACAGAATTCATGTTTAATCACAGCCAAAATATGTAGCAGTACTAACCCAGCCAGTGTGGCGCAGGAAATAATATGGGTGATGTTGAAGAGTTTGGTGAGTGTGGGATCGTTAATAGGTTGTGGGATATGGAACAGGTGGAACACGTTGATGTCTCGTTCCATCATCAATACGCCAGTAATGAGGACGATGGTAATGTTGAGATATAGCAAGAAATGAGCAATCTCGGCGGCGTGTGTTGCCAGCGTTACTGGTTGGTTCTGCTGCGGTTTACCCAGCTTGAACAAGTACCAAACTCTTAATAAAAAGAAGGGGATGAATACGGTGGTTAATGACACATTGAAAAAGCCCATCCAGTTCTTTAACTGCGGTGAGACATCAAATAAAGCGACATAAAACCCGGTAAGGGTTGCCCAAATAATAATGATGGCGGAAAGCCAATGAAGTAAAACTTGTTGCCAAGCATATTTGTATTTCATGTTATTTAATCCGATTTTTTGATTATCTATTAATACCAAGTTCATCTGGCATTATGAGAAGTAAAGGTTATTGATGCAGAGAGGGCGAAACGTATGCCCATTAATAACAAGCAAGCCGGTGTTTTGATGGTGTATTCCTGCATCAATAATGACGGGCGCAACTTAACAGTGACTGAGTCATGAACGATAGCGGAATTATCTTCGTGTTTTGTAGGAAATGTCCTGTTATGTTTACTGCTAATGGCGTCTTGGGTACATGATCCTGTTTTTTCTTTCAATTGTTAGATGACGATAAAAAGAAAAAATCGATGTGATAGTTAATACGAGTATAAAGAAGAGTTCGGTAAGATGGGCTGGCATGTTAATTTACCTTAATTGACGTTATAACTGTTTCCGAGCTTTAGTCTATCTATTATTATCCTTTCGGTTTAATCAGTATATTCCCTTTTAATTGTAGGGGGATTCCTAAGGTTTTTATACACAAAATCATTCAAGTTGCATCGAGGCGGCAAGTGAGTAAATCCCGATGAGCTTACTCAAGTAAGTGATTCGGGTGCGCGAACGTAGCCAACAAAGAGGCAGCTTGAAGGATGACGTGTATATCAACCAACTATGCGCAGTTGAGAAAAATGACATAAGCTATTTCAAGGCGTTGTCACCTGTTTGCATAGGTTGCAAAACAAAGAGGGTAGAATGAAGAAAGCCTTAATTGTCGATGACCATCCCATAGTGCGGGTGGTGGTAAGGATGATATTAGAGCGCAATAACATTGAAGTGCTGGGGGAAGCCGGCGACGGACCTACGGCTGTTAATCTGGCCAAAAAATTGATGCCGGATTTAGTGGTGCTGGATATCGGTATTCCCAAAATGGATGGGTTGGAAGTGATCAGCCGTTTACGGGCTTTGGCAATGCCACTGAAAATTTTGGTGTTGTCTTCTCAGGCAGAAGAGCATTTCGCTAGCCGCTGTGCTCAGGCTGGGGCGCAGGGGTTTGTTTCCAAAAATGAAGATCTCAGCGAACTGGAAGCGGCGGTTAAAATGCTGCGTGCCGGGCGAGTTTATTTCCCGGTGGTTTCCTACGGTGCGGGTGGCCTGACCATGCAGATGGATAAACCACTAACGGAACGGCAGCGGCTGGATGAACTTTCTGATCGTGAAATGATGGTGTTGCAATATTTGGTGCGCGGCTGGAGCAATAAGCTGATTGCCGATGAACTGCTGCTGAGCAACAAAACCATCAGTACTTATAAAACCCGATTGTTAACTAAGTTGAACGCCAACAATCTGGTCGATCTGATTGAATTGGCTAAACGTCACTCGCTAGTCGAGTAAGTGAGTTTTGGTTGATGCACCGCCTGTTAGTAGGGTTTTTCGGTCTATTTGTTGGCCTGTGCGTTGTATTACCTGCCATTGCGGCGGAGTCACCCGCCGTTTTGCAATTGTTCAGCCGTTCGCCACAACTGGAAATGTTGCCATCACTGATGTTGGCTCCACAGCAGAGCCTGTGGCTGCAACAAAAGAAAACCCTGTTATTGGGCTGTTCCTACCCGGACAATCCACCGTTTGATATTTTAATAAATCCTCAAGAGTTTGAAGGTATTAGCGCTGATTACGCGGGGTTGATATCCCACCTTCTTGCGACTCCGGTTGCAGTGAAATGCTATCCCTCACGTCAGGCGGTATTACAGGCTTTGCAACGTGGTGAAGTTGACTTCGTGACCTCAGCCACCCCGTGGGAGGTCCAGCGGCAGCGTAATTTAGTACTGAGCTCGCGCTATGGTGTTGAATTACCCGTATTGATTACCCGATTGGGCGATAATTTAGCTTTGGGACATTACCTGACCGGCAAGCGTTTGGCGGTAGTAAAAGATTTTTTGCCGGAACCGACCTTGCGTGAGCATTATCCCCAAGCGCAATTGATGGTCTTCCCCACTTGGCAGGCGGCGATTGGTGCAGTCGCCTTGAAAAAGGCGGATGTTTATTTGGGTAATTTGGCACCGCTGCGGCGTAACTATCTCAATAATTTGCAGGTGGCGGGATTCGCTAATCTCGGTGAATTACCGTTCGCTTTTGGTGTACGCAAAGATAATGTGGCTTTATTAACGTTAATTAACCAAGCACTGGCGGCGGTGCCGGGCGAAGAGCGCGTTTTGATTCAGCAACGCTGGAATGTGGGGCGCAATAGTTTGGAGTTAAGCCAGCAACCCATTGATTTTACTGATAAGGAACAGCAATGGATGGTGCGGCATCCGTTAGTGCGAGTCGTAATCAGTGATGCATTTGCTCCCTTGACCTTTATTGATGAAGACGGTCACTTTCGTGGGATTAGCGCCGATTTACTTGAGCTAATTAGCTTACGCACCGGTCTCAAGTTCAGCATTAGCACGGTTTCAACCGTTGATGACGGGGTGAAAACCGTACTTGAGGGTGAGGCGGACATGATTGGTGCGCTGACCCGCAGTGATGCTCGTAATGATAAGCTGTTGTTCTCTCGCCCATGGCTGACGAATGCGTTTGTTTTGGTAACGCGTGAGGCTAATAATGCCCCGACCTCATTGGAGACAATGAGCGGTAAAAAGATGGCCATTATTCAAAACTCACAGTTAAAAAGTTGGCTACAGCAACATTATCCAACGATTAAGTTGGTGGAAATTGGCAGCGCTGAAGAGACCCTGACGGTACTTAATGATGGCAACGTCGACGGTGCAATTAATTCGTTGGTCAATACCAATTATCAACTGATGCGGTTCTATACTGGGCGATTGCGCATTGCTGAAATCGTAGATGCTTATCCCGCGCAGCTTACCTTTGCTGTCTCTCGTCATTCTCCTGAACTGGTGGGTATTCTAGACAAGGTGCTACGCAGTATCCCTCCCGATGAAATCGATATGTTGTCCAATCGCTGGCGTCCCAACCATATGGTGCTGGGGGATGGTTTTTGGCGTACTTGGCGGCACACGATTATTCAAGGACTGGTGGGTGCCGGCCTGATTCTGTTAATCGCTTTAGTTTGGGGCGTCAGTTTGCGTAGGCAAATATCTCGGCGTAAACGTACCCAACGTGCATTACGTGACCAACTGAAATTCATGCGGGATATGATTGATGGCACACCTCACCCGATTTATGTCCGCGACCTTAATGGCTCCTTGATACTGTGTAATGCCCATTATCTTAATGAATTGGACATTACCCAAGAGGACGCGGTAGGCAAAAAAATAACGGAGCAGTTGAAGCTTTCACGGACTTCACGGCTGATTCATCGGGACTATCTTTACGTTCTTAAGACCGAACAACCGTTGTTCCAAGATCGCCAGCTTGATTTTGCACATTACGCCGATCCAAAAACTGTTTTCCACTGGGTGGTTCCGTACCACGATAGCCAAGGGCAAGTTGCGGGTATTTTTGGCGGCTGGCTTGATATCAGCGATCGTCAGCAACTGCAGGAGCAGTTACGCACCGCCCGTGATACGGCAGAAACCGCCAGTCGCGCCAAAACCAGTTTCCTTTCGACCATGAGCCATGAAATCCGAACTCCGCTGAACGCGATCATCGGCATGTTGGAATTGGCGATGAAGCAGGCCGAACAGGGTAAACAAGAGCCACAAGCTCTGGAGGTGGCATTTGACGCCGCGAATGGGCTGGTGGATCTGGTCGGGGATATTTTAGATATTGCGCGCATTGAATCGGGCCATATGACATTAACCCCGGAGCGGGCGGATATTGTGCAATTGAGTCGCTCGGTACTGCGTATTTTTGAAGGGATCGCATCGCAAAAGGGATTGTTGCTGACATTTTCTGCGCAAGATTTGAGTGAAGTGGAGGTGTTGGTTGATCCGCTGCGTTACAAACAAATTTTGTCCAATCTGCTAAGTAACGCCATAAAATTCACCTCAAAGGGGCAGGTCTCAGTGATGTTGTGCTGCCAGCGCACGGAGACTGATGTTTGTATGGTGAAACTCTTGGTGGAAGATACCGGCATCGGTATTTCACTCCAAGACCAGCAACGGTTGTTCACTCCTTTTAGCCAAGCCGCGAATAATGAACAATCGGCTCGTCAAGGCGCAGGTTTGGGACTGAGCATCTGTCGCACCTTGTGTGAAATGATGGAGGGGACTTTGCAACTTAGCAGTCAGCTTGGTCAAGGGACTTTGGTTCAGGTGAATTTGCAGTTGGTGGCGTTAGATAAAATATTGCCGACCTCAGTGACGCTTATTGAAGGTACGCCGCTCACTCTCCAACCGCTACGCGCGCTGGTGGTAGACGATTACCGACCTAACCGTTTGTTGCTAGAGAAACAACTGCGTTACTTAGGGCATCAAGTCAGTGAAGCGCCGGATGGCGCGATAGGGCTATGTCTTTGGCTTAAAGATCAGTTTGATGTGGTGATTACCGATTGCAATATGCCGAATATGGATGGCTACGCATTAGCACGTGAAATTCGCCATTATGAGCAAGAGAATGGACTGCAACCCTGCCTGTTATTAGGTTTTACGGCTAATGCACAACCGGAGGAGCGCCAGCGCTGCCAAGAGGCCGGTATGGATGGCTGCCTATTCAAACCCAGCACTTTGCATGATTTGAGTGAATGGCTGGAGCAGTGTGTGGTAAACCCTTCCCCAGTCATGAGTTCTGTGCCTCCGGTTTCTGCATCGATAAAGATATTGCAAGATCTTCATCCATTGACTGGCGGCGATCCTGAACTGGAAAAACAGTTGTTGACTGAGTTGATACGTAGCAATCGAGAGGATACTGCATTGCTAGCGCAGTTGATCGAACAAAAAGATACGTCAGGGTTGTCTGAGTTGGCACATAAACTAAAGGGGGGCGCTCGAATGATTAAAGCCTACTCCTTGGTCAATGCTTGTGACGCGTTGGAAGACGTATGCAATCAACCTGATATTGACTTAGCGACTGTGTTAGAAGCTGCACAAGTGTTGAATCTCGCGATGAACGAATTTGGACAAACCTTGCATGCAACCCATGATGTTGAACGCTGATATTCAGGTAAGGAAACTTCCTACTTTTCTGCAGGACATAGCCGATATCACAAGCCATTTCCTTTCATTATACTGAGCATCTTCCTATAGCGAGTGCATATCATTATATCCCGATAGTAGTCATTGGTTGCCGCTTTATCAGGGCAACCTTTTTTTGCTCTTATGAAGTGAGCGATAGTTTTGGCATCACCGTGAAATAACGAAACAGAGTGGAGTTGGGGCATATCAGGCTATACCTCAGAAAATTATGCCATTGAGGAACTTAGTTTGGGGGCGATGTCTGCTGCTATTAACTTGGCTTATTTGTTCCACTGGTGTCTACGCTGAAGAGCTGCTGATAAAATCATTACCGCTTGGACGCGACAGTCAGAAACTCCAGCAGCAACAAAGCGATCTCACAACCGTCGAACAGCAATGGATACAACAAAATCCACGTATTCGGGTAGTCATTAACGATAATTTTGCCCCACTGACTTTTATTGACCAGTCTGGTCATTTCCGTGGTATCAGTGCGGATTTGCTAGCGCTAATCCGCCTACGAACGGGGTTGAGTTTTACTATTAAAACGGCCTCAAGTGTTGAGGAAATGGTGAAGATGGTGCTGGATGGCGAGGCGGATATGCTTGGCGCTCTGACGCCAAGTAGTGCCCGACGTCAACAATTGCTATTTACCCGCCCTTGGTTGACCAATGCTTTCGTACTGGTCGTCCGTGATGAGTGCAATGCACTCACGTCGTTGGAACAACTCAAGGGTAAGCGCTTGGCGTTGATTCAGGGAACTAAACTGAGTGGTTGGATACAGCAACACTATCCGTCTATCACCCAGATCCCGGCGAGTCATGCGGATGAGGCTTTGGCATTGTTAAAAGCCAAGCGGGTCGAGGGGGCGATTAATACGTTGGTCAATACTCACTATCAACTGGCGCGTTTTTATAATGGGAGTTTGCAGATTGCCGATGTGATTGAACCTTACCCGGCCTATTTTGCTTTTGCCACATCGCGCCAGTCACCAGAGCTGATGAGTATTCTGAATAAAGTTCTGCGCAGTATCCCGCCAGATGAGATCGATATGTTGGGCAATCGCTGGCGACCCAATCATCGGGTGATTGGCGATGATTTTTGGCACACTTGGCGCACTACGATTATCTCGAGCCTGATGTTGGCGGCTGTGATTCTGCTTGTGGCATTGGCTTGGGTGTTAAGCCTGCGTATGCAAATTCGGCGGCGTGAACGTACTCAACAAGCATTGAGCGATCAACTTAGCTTTATGCGCGAAATGATTGATGGTACGCCACACCCTACTTATGTCCGCGATCGTCATGGCGTGTTGACCCAGTGTAATGCTCGTTATTTGGCAGAGATAGGTATTAGTCGTGAAGAAACGCTAGGTAAGAAAATTACCGAACAACCGGTATTTGCCGCGATTGCCGAGCAAATACAGAGCGATTATCAACAGGTGTTGGAACAACAACAGCCGTTATTGCGTGATCGTACTTTGCACCTGCCGGATCTGGCGATGCCGAAAACGGTGTTCCATTGGGTGGTTCCTTATCATGATGGCAAGGGGAATGTGGTTGGGATCTTTGGTGGTTGGTTGGATATCAGTGAGCGTCAGCAGTTACTGGATCAATTGCGAAGAGCCCGTGATGTGGCTGAAACCGCCAGCCGGGCGAAAACCCGTTTTCTTTCCACGATGAGTCATGAGATCCGCACACCGCTGAATGCCATTATCGGCATGTTGGAACTGGTGCTGAGAAAGGCTGAATGTGGTGAACAGGAGCCACAGGCGTTGGAGGTCGCGTTCGATGCGGCTAACGGCTTGGTCGAACTGGTGGGCGACATTCTGGATATTGCACGTATTGAGGCGGGACATATGTCTCTAGACGAAGAATCTGCCGATATTGAACATTTGACCCGCTCGGTTATTCGTATTTTTGAAGGTGTGGCGCTGCATAAGGGATTGTTACTGACGTTTACCTCTGAACAAGATGATGACTCGGATGTGTTGATCGATCCGCTGCGCTACAAACAGATCTTGTCCAACTTGTTGAGTAATGCCATCAAATTCACCCAGAAAGGGCAGGTGAATGTGATGCTATGGTGTCGCACTTTGGAGCCGGGACGCACTGAAGTACAACTAACGGTCGAAGATACCGGTGTGGGGATTTCTTCACAGGATCAACAACGGTTGTTTACCCCATTCACTCAGGCTGAAAATCACGGTCAATCAGCGCGGCAGGGGGCGGGGTTAGGGCTGACTATTTGTCGTACGCTATGTGGAATGTTGGGCGGCTCGTTGCAATTACAAAGTCAGTTGGGGAAAGGGACGCAAGTACGCGTGCGTTTGAAACTGGCTGCGTTAGTGCGTAGCAACCCCACGCGTGAGCTTTCATTGGAGGGTTCACGGTTAAACCATCGCCCATTACGAGCTCTGGTGGTGGACGATTATCGACCCAACCGCTTGTTATTGGAAAAACAGTTACGTTACTTGGGGCATCAAGTCAGTGAAGCACCGGATGGCGTCACCGGGTTGTGCATCTGGTTACAAGAGTCGTTTGATGTAGTGATCACGGATTGCAATATGCCGAATATGGATGGCTATGAGTTGGCGCGCAAAATTCGTAGCTACGAGCGAGAACAGGGTAAATCACCATGCTTGTTGTTAGGGTTTACTGCCAATGCTCAACCGGATGAGCGTTTACGCTGCCTGCAAGCCGGTATGGACGGTTGTTTGTTTAAACCCAGCACACTAACCGATCTAGGGGAGTGGCTGAGTCTGCGGGCGACAGGATGTGACAATACAGTTTGAGTTAACGTTGGTGTTGAATTTACTGACTAAAAAGTGAGGCGTTACATCTGTCGCCACAACCTTACTTAGTTATGACATTTCTATACATTGTGCTTGGTACTGTAGCTCTACCCGATGATGTTGTGTGTTATTCCTTTCCTGTAGTGTATTACCATCCCATTGAGTTTATCCCGCTTCTGGCGGGATTTTTTTTATCTGACCTTAGGTAATTATCTCATTTTGCCATCTGACTCATACTCTGCTTGCTTGTTCTAATTGCTCTTCGCAACGACTTGCTAGAAAATAGCGCCAGACAGATAATTCTTAGAGTATGGGTTTTCATATACACTCCATTATAGGCAGTGTTTATATCTAGCCGGGTAAGGGAATACGCATACAATTGCTCCGGTTATTCTGAGTGAATGGGCAAAACGATGAGCACCAGAATATATCCAAGGCATGGTTTGCCTGTAACGGTCCAGCTAATTAATTTATTTTTACTGACATACCTACTTTCCCTATTGGGGATTTTTACACGCCCGTTAGATTCCCTTTCCTTGTTTTGGCCAGTGAATGCGATCTTACTTGGGGTACTACTACGTAAACCCGCTTACGCCACGCCGATGGGGTGGGGGACCATCTACCTTGGAATGATTGCCGCTGATTTAGCTACGGGAGACAGCTGGTCGCTGATACTGTGGTTGAGCGCCTGCAATATGGGGTTCATTCTGATCGGTTATGGTGTGATGTTATTATTGCCGCAATCACAACGTCGGATGGGGAAGCCGCAAGCCATCCTCTACATGTTTATGGCTTGTTTGCTGGGGGCGGCAGTGGCAGCAACCCTATCGGTTCTGCGCAATGATAGCTTGTATAACAACACGCTCCCCATCGCTTGGATGACTTGGTTCAGCGAACAGTTCTCTACTAATTTATTAATCTTGCCGGTCATTCTCGCTGCACCACGTTTAAAACAATTACTGGGGATGCCAATCAACTGGCAATTACGGGGTTCGTTACCCTTGCTGGCGTTATTGTGCTCTTTGTTTTGCAGCGTTTATATCGGTGGGCCAGGGGCGATTGCTTTCCCTATCCCGGCATTGCTGTGGTGTGCTGTCCGCTACCATCTGTTCACCGTAACCTTGTTGACGTTAATCACTGGGGTGACGGAAGTGATCAGCATTTCGGCTAATCTATTCCGCTATGAAATGCCGCATAACATCGCACTGTTAGATACGTTGATGTCCGCTCGTTTAGGGATCGCCATGCTGGTTATGGGGCCGTTGATCCTTTCCAGCTCTATTGCCGTGAACCGTAAATTGTTGCGCCGCCTTGAGCATGGTGCTAATCACGATTTCCTCACTGGCGCGCTGTCACGCAGTGCCTTGACCCGTCAAGCCACTGCACTGTTGGAACATAAACATCGTTCGAAAGAAGCGGTATCACTGCTGCTGATTGATATTGATCACTTCAAGCAGATCAACGATACGCATGGCCATATCGTCGGCGATCAGGTGTTGGCCGCTTTTTCACATATCCTGCGGCGGGAACTGCGCTCTGATCAGTTGTTTGGCCGTTTAGGCGGCGAGGAGTTCGCCATTATGATGCCGCGTGCGCTGGCAGTTCAGGCGGTGGCATTAGGTGAACATCTACGGCGCTTGGTACAAAATACTGATCTGAATTCTGGCGGCAATGTGCCACTGAAAGTGACCATCAGCGTTGGCGTTGCCAGCTTGGCGATGAATGAGGTTAAGTCACTGGAACAGATGATGAATATGGCAGATATCGCGCTTTACCGTGCTAAATCCCAAGGGCGTAACCGGGTTGAATCTTTCAATGTGGTGAATGGTAAGGGCATAGAGCACATTGTTTTTAAATAGCTGTTTATACTCGTCATACTTGAAGCTGCATCTGTGTTGGCTACGCTCACTCACCCGAATCACTTACTGGCGTAAGCTCATCGGGATTCATTCCCTTGCCGCGTTACTCGGCTACGCCTCGCCCTGTTAGGGCCAGCGCAAGCGTTGTTCAAAAAGGCTGACGCCTTTTTGTGATGCAACTCCAATTATTTAGAGTATAAGTAGCAGCAACTTAGCTGCTACTTGAGCCCAATTACAGACCTTTCAGCGCTTTGATGGTTTCATCCATATCGATCTCGTGTTCGGAGAAAGTATGGGTGGTGTTCTGGAAGGTCACCACTGACAGCATACGTAACGTCTGCATCTTCTGTGGCTCATCGGTCGCCTGTGGACGAATACGGTTCATCAATAATCCTACCGACAGCACAGTGTTTTCTTTATCCACATCGGCTTTTACCGGCACTTCTTTGGTGAAGGTATGGAAAGTTTTGATGCTAGAGATTTTGATTCTTTCGTTGGCGATGATGATGTATTTACTGGCTGCCAGCACTTTGACCGCGTAAGCGGAAGGCCCTTTGGTGTTATTGGTCGGCTCGAAGGTGACTGCCGCATTCTTTTTAATCAGCTCAGGGTTTTGCACTTTAATGACATGAAAATAACGGTTTTCCCCGTTCTCATCGGTAATAAAGCCAAAGCCTTTGTCTTCAAAAAAAGTCGTTATCTTGCCGTTCATCATCATTCTCATAAAAGTCGCTTGATACAGTGCTTATGATAGCGTGGAATGCCGCGCAGTGACAGGGCGGAAGAAGCGGATGGTGTGAGAGAGTAGAACCCAGCGGTTATACTGTGAATGCGATTTTTAACCGATTATTTCACCTTTTATCGATTTTATGTGATCCCGAGCGTGGACAAAATCGCCGCTAATTGCTGTACTGTAAGGGACACACTGTTCGTGTCTTACATTCACGTTAAAGGTAAGTTTGATGTCTAAGTTGAAAGGTAGCGTTAAGTGGTTTAATGAATCCAAAGGTTTCGGTTTCATTACCCCAGAAGATGGTAGCAAAGATGTTTTCGTTCACTTCTCTGCCATCGCTAGCAATGGTTTCAAAACGCTTGCTGAAGGTCAGCGTGTAGAATTTGAAATCACGAACGGTGCCAAAGGGCCATCTGCTGCTAACGTTATCGCTATCTAAGCTACAGTAGCCGAAATTCGTAAAACCCGCTCCATGAGCGGGTTTTTTATTAGCTGAAATCAGGCGAATAGATAAAGTTTGATGAAAACAGCGACGACCAGCAGACAAAACACAGTTGTTGTGAGTTCGGGGATGTTTTTTGGCAAGCGGAACATGAAATTTCCATCCAGTTTATGATTCTGAATGGGATTATCCGGTTGTCAGATTAAGAAAACATTAAGAGCTAGAGGTCATCCACATCACCAGCATAAAGGCCAGCCAAGTCATGGCTAATGAACCCGCCAAATTGAGCAACATATTCGTCAGTGCCCAAACGAAACGCCCATCCTGCATCAAATAAACCACTTCTAACGAGAAGGTGGAGAAGGTGGTTAAACCGCCGCAAAAACCGGTCGTAATCAGGAGTTTCCAGGTCGGATCCAAGTGCGTCATGCGGTTAAACAGGGCGATGGCTAAACCGATAATAAAGCCCCCTAACAGGTTTACCGTTAGCGTGCCGATGGGAATATGTGAATTTACCGGGTTTAGCTTCAGGCTCACTGCCCAACGCAATACGCTTCCTAACCCGCCACCAATAAATACCGCCAGCAAAGTACTCAACATGATTAAAACCTTTTCAATTCGCTCAGGAAGGTGGTGGCGTAGAATGTTACACCTCAGCGTTGGTTTTTTGTAGTGTTGCGACTAATCTTACTCTGTTACAAGTTGCTGTTGTTTTAGCCGTTAGAAAGTCGCTAAATAGCCGCAGGCAAGTTTTGTTTTTCTCGCTGCGTTCAGCAGTAATTTTTATAAAGAAGGTGAGTATGGAAGGTATTAGTATTACCAAACTTCTGGTGATTGCGGTGTTGATCGTGCTGTTATTTGGCACCAGCAAATTACGCACTTTGGGTGCCGATCTCGGCGCGGCGCTGAAAGGTTTTAAGAAAGCCGTTGGTGATGATGCCCAACCGACGCCAAACAATACTGCTGAGAGCCAATCGGCTCCACAAAGCGTCGAGAAGAAAGACGTTTAATCTTCCTCTTTAGGAAATAAAAAACGGATGCCACAAGACATCCGTTTTTTGGTGTTTTTTATCCGCCAAAGCGTAACAAAAAATTACCAGCTTATTTGACTTCCATCCCTTTGGCCTGCAAGTCTGCATGGTAGGAAGAGCGAACGAAAGGTCCACAGGCGGCATGGGTGAAGCCCATCGCCATCGCTTCTTCTTTCATCTCATCAAATTCGGCCGGGCTGACATAGCGCTGAACCGGTAGGTGGTGACGGCTGGGTTGCAGATACTGCCCTAACGTCAGCATGGTTACGCCGTGACGACGCAGATCGCGCATTACTTCCACGATCTCGGCATTGGTTTCCCCTAAGCCAACCATCAGGCCCGATTTGGTCGGGATGTCTGGATGCGCTTCTTTAAAGCGCTCCAGCAGCTTCAGCGACCACTCATAGTTAGCGCCGGGACGCACTTGGCGGTAAATACGTGGCACGTTTTCCAAGTTATGGTTGAATACGTCTGGCGGCGTTGCAGTCAGGATCTCCAAAGCGCGATCCATACGACCACGGAAGTCCGGCACCAGCGTTTCAATCTTGATATTCGGGCTTTTTTTACGAATGGCGCTGATACAGTCAGCGAAATGTTGTGCACCACCGTCACGCAGATCGTCACGATCCACTGAGGTGATAACTACATAGCGCAGCGCCATATCGGCGATGGTTTGTGCCAGTTTTTCCGGCTCGTTAACGTCTGGGGCGATGGGACGGCCATGTGCTACATCGCAGAACGGGCAGCGACGGGTGCAGATGGCACCCAGAATCATAAAGGTTGCCGTACCGTGGTTGAAGCACTCAGACAGGTTAGGGCATGACGCTTCTTCGCACACCGAATGCAGACCGTTCTTGCGCATCGCGGCTTTGATGCCTTGAATACGGGTCGAGTCGGCAGGGAGTTTGATTTTCATCCACTCGGGTTTACGTAACAGCTCCTGCCGTTCGGTGACCACCGTTTTTACTGGGATCAACGCCATTTTGTCTGCATCGCGGTATTTGATGCCGCGTTCCATCTGAATCGGTTTACTCATAATCTTGCGGGTTCCAATCACATGACTCGACCGCTTGGTAGCCGAGTAAATGAACAAATTCTTGTACCAGTATGGGGTGAACATCGTCCATTCCCACGCCCGGCACCAGTGCGCTGACTTGCGTCATTTGCATTCCGGCGTAACCACAAGGGTTGATACGCTGAAATGGGCTGAGATCCATTGCGACATTCAGGGCCAAGCCGTGGAATGAGCTACCTTTGCGGATCCGCAAACCCAATGAGCAAATCTTTTGCTCGCCCACATACACGCCGGGCGCATCCGGGCGCGCACGTGAATCAATGCGAAAATGGGCGAGGGTATTAATAACGGTTTCTTCTATTGCCGTGACCAACTGACGCACACCTACCTTGTTGCGTTTCAGGTCGACCATCACGTACATCACCTGTTGGCCGGGACCATGATAAGTGACCTGACCGCCACGATCGCTCTGAACCACCGGAATATCACCCGGCATTAGCACATGCTCGGCTTTACCTGCTTGTCCTTGGGTAAAGACGGGTTGATGCTGCACTAACCACAGTTCATCGGGTGTGGTTTCACTACGGCGATCGGTGAAGTTGTGCATGGCTTGGGATACAGGCTCATAGGGCTGCAACCCCAGCTGACGTAAAATGATCTTATTTGGTTGCAAACGGGTCATCGTCAGGTTACAGAAGTGAGGTGGGCATTATACCGACTGACGCTAGGCGCGACCAGTATTTCGACTGATTAAAAGTGCGCAGCCTAGGCGTACCTAGGCTGGAAAGCAGAGACTTGTGCTGGAATTACAGCACCATGCGGACAATTTCGATGTTGCCCAGCTCTTCGTACAGCGTTTCCACCTGATCAATATGGGTGGCGGTGATGGTGATGGAAACGGAGTGGTAGTTGCCCTTGCTGCTCGGTTTAACCTGTGGGTTATAGTCCCCAGGCGCATGGCGCTGCACCACTTCAACCACCTGGTCTAGCAGCTCAGGCTGTGCCAAACCCATTACTTTGTAAGTGAATGAGCAAGGGAATTCGAGCAGTTCGTTCAGTTTAGTTTTTTGCATGTGAGTGCGCTCCAGAGTGTTGCCTTTCTAAATTATAACTCCCGCCGGAGCGGGAGTTAGTGTTAATCATGATATGGGGATCAAATCGCCCATTTCAAGGTTTAACCGAACCAATGGTGGAACATTAGCTTGATGTAATCCACGATGCGGCTGAAGAAACCGCCTTCTTTCACTTCGTTCAACACCACCAATGGGCGCTGATCGATGGTTTTGCCATCCAACTGGAAGTTGATGCTGCCGACCACTTGGTTTTTCGCCAACGGAGCGTGGATCTCGGTGCTGTTCAGCACGTAGCTCGCTTTCAGATCCTTCATACGACCGCGTGGAATGGTTAGGTAAACGTCTTTGTCTACGCCTAACTCAACGCGATCGGTATCGCCGAACCAAACAGGTTCAGAGGCGAATTCTTTACCGGTTTTCAGTGGTGCCACGGTTTCGAAGAAACGGAAACCCCAAGTCAGCAGTTTTTTACTTTCGGTCTCACGGCCTTTATAAGTACGACCGCCCAACACGGCAGAGATCAAACGCATCTGGCCTTCGGTCGCGGAAGCCACCAGATTGTAACCCGCAGCATCGGTGTGACCGGTTTTGATACCATCAACGTTCAGGCTGGTATCCCACAGTAAACCGTTACGGTTCATTTGACGGATGTTGTTGAAGGTGAATTCTTTTTCTTTATAGATGGCGTATTCGTCTGGTACGTCACGAATCAACGCCTGGCCGATCAGTGCCATATCGCGCGCCGAACTGTACTGGCCTTGCGCATCCAAACCGTGGACGGTCTGGAAGTGGGTATTTTGTAGACCCAGTTGTTTGACGTAGGTGTTCATCAGATTGACGAAGGCATCTTGGCTACCCGCAACGTAGTCGGCCATTGCCACACAGGCGTCGTTACCGGATTGCAGGTTGATGCCACGCGTCAGTTTGGAAACCGGTACGCGGTCGCCTGGTTTTAGGAACATCAAAGAGGAACCTTTGAACACCGGGTTGCCGGTGGCCCAAGCGTCTTGACCGACGGTGACCATATCATCCTGACCGATTTTACCGGCTTTCAGCGCTTGACCGATCACGTAACTGGTCATCATTTTGGTCAGGCTGGCAGGATCACGACGCGCATCAGCGTTGGATTCAGCCAGAACTTTACCGGAGTTGTAATCTATCAGGATGTAAGCTTCCGCATCAATTTGCGGCACACCTGGGATCATGGTTTTGAGGTTAACGTCTTCGGCATGGGCTACAGAAGCTGTACCCATCGCGATAACGGTTCCGAGCGCTAGGCTCTTGATTAAGCTAGAAGAAGTGACATATTTCATGATCGGGACGACAACATCCGTGAGAAAAAGTTAAAAAACAGGCCACACTATAACAGATGGGTTACCGGCAGGCATTAGCCATTCATCTGACTAATAGAGGTTTGTTCAGATTTAGCTGAAAGAAAATGTTTCAGCGAAAGTACCCTGACCTACCGGTTTCTACTGTTAAGGTGCGGCAGTAACAAATGATTGTTGTTGTGCTTCGCTTGCCAGTCGTTGTTGCAATTGAACAGCTTGTTGGCGATCGCTAAATGGCCCTAACTGGACGCGATACACCGCTCCGTTGGGGCTTACTTTTCCCGGAACGCCAAATTGCTGACTCAGTTTTTGTTGCCATTCTTGCGCGCGCTCGGCATTGCTTAACGCGCCGACCTGCACCAAATAATTGCCGCTAGAAGGGGCTCCGGTATCAACCATGGCTGCCGCGCTGGCGGCTAAGCCGGTTTGAACGGTGGGTGTCACAACGGGTTCTGAACTCTCTAGTACGCCAGCGGGTACGGCACTGGGTGCGTTAAGGAAACCGGTTTGACCGTTGCTGCTGGCGGCGGTGTTATTGCCCGTACTCAGGCTGCTGTTGTCGATAGGACGCACGGCAGCACCGTTGGCCACTGGGGTTTCTTGCTGAACGGGTGTCCCCATCGCTCCAGTACCCAAATCCGGTCGTGTCGGCAAAGCATAACTCTGTTTCGCTACCGTCGTGCCGATAGTGCCGGGGCCACTCATGCTGCCATCGGGCGCCACGTTGATGAAATCAACTTTCACTTTAGTATTGTTAGACAGGTTCAGACGATCGGCTGCTGCTTTCGACAGATCGATAATGCGCCCTTGGGTATAGGGCCCACGATCGTTTACGCGAACGACTAACATCCGGCCATTGCTCAGGTTGGTGACGCGCACATAGCTTGGGATCGGCAGAGTAGGGTGCGCAGCGGTTAACGCGTTAGGATCGAACATCTCGCCAATCGCAGTGGTGTTGCCGTTGGACTCTTCGCCATACCAGCTTGCCAACCCCGTTTGGCTGAAGTTCTGCGGATCTTTCACAATGTGATAGGTATCGCCATTGAGCTTATAATCTTGCAGCGTGCCCGGATTATAAGGTTCATAACGCGGCTCGGCCCCGCTGATTTCAACCACCGGGCCGTTATACGGTTGTGGTGGTTGCTGTGGTGTTGGTTGTTCTGTCGAACTACAAGCGGAAAGCAATACAGCCACGACACCAACCCAAAGCAGTTCCTTACGCATTGCTCACCTCTATAGACTTTTAGACAACATTTTCCGATGTGTATGGATCGACATAATGATGCCGAACCCGGCCATCAGCACTATCAGTGCCGAACCGCCGTAACTGACCAATGGCAAAGGTACGCCAACTACCGGCAAAATTCCACTGACCATACCAATGTTAACAAACACATAAACGAATAGGATTAGCATCAGACCACCGACCATCACGCGACCAAAAGTAGTTTGCGCTCTGGCGGCAATCATCAAACCACGAATAATCACCAGCAGGTATAACGCTAACAGCACTAGCACGCCAATCAACCCCAACTCTTCCGCCAATACGGCGAAGATAAAGTCGGTGTGGCGTTCTGGCAGGAATTCGAGCTGCGACTGAGTACCGTGCAACCAGCCTTTACCGAATAATCCGCCGGAGCCGATAGCAATTTTTGACTGAATGATGTGATAGCCAGCACCGAGCGGGTCGCTTTCTGGATCGAGCAACATCATCACGCGGGCGCGTTGGTAGTCATGCATCAGAAAGAACCACAGTACCGGAATAAACGCCGCAATTAGCAGGGCGGCGACAGCGATCAATTTCCAGCTCATACCGGACAGGAACAGCACGAATAGGCCGGAGGCAGCGATCAGGATCGAGGTGCCCAAATCTGGCTGTGCGGCAACCAGCAGCGTGGGTAAGAAGATCAATACCAATGCGATCGCGGTATTTTTCAACGAAGGCGGGCAGACATCGCGGTTCATAAAGCGCGCCACCATCAGCGGCACGGCGATTTTAGCGATCTCGGAGGGTTGGAAACGCACAAAACCCAAGTCCAACCAGCGCTGGGCGCCTTTACTGATTTGCCCGAATGCATCCACCAAAATCAGCAGGATCACGCAGAAGATGTACAAATACGGTGCCCAGCTTTCATAAACGCGCGGTGGGATCTGCGCCATCACCGCCATGACGATCAGCCCCATCACGATTTGGCCGATTTTGCGCTCCATCATGCCGATGTCTTGGCCGCTGGCGCTCCACATCACGAAGGCGCTATAGACCAGCAGGGCGACGATCAGTAGCAGGAATGTTGGGTCGATATGGATTTTGGTCCAAATCGAGCCTTTTTGTTGGCTCTCAGTCATGACTTACCTTAATCACCTTCAATGCCGGGCGGTTGTGGGGTCTCGGCCGGCAATTGTGTATTGTTATCGCCGAGCAGGATATGGTCGAGGATCTGGCGGGTAATGGTACCTACCGCTGGACCTGATCCGCCATTCTCCAAGATGATAGCGACTGACACCGTTGGGTTATCGTACGGAGCGAAAGCCGTCATCAACTTATGGTCACGCAAATGCTCTGCGAGTTTGTTGGCGTTGTAGGTTTCATAGCCGAATACCTGTGCGGTACCGGATTTTGCCGCAGCTTTGTATGGCGTACCTGCAAAGTACTTGCGTGCCGTACCGTTCGCACGGTTGGCAACGCCATACATGCCGTCTTTGGCAATTTCCCAGAAGCCGGAATGGACATCACCGATCTGCGTGTTCTCTTCTTGACGATAAGGCACCAGTGCGCCGTTAATTTTAGTGCTTTGCAACAGATGCGGTGTTTTGACATTACCATCGTTGATCAGGGTGGTTAATGCCTTTGCCATCTGGATGGGCGTTGCCGTCCAATAGCCTTGACCGATACCCACCGGGATGGTGTCACCTTGATACCAAGGTTTTTTATAACGTTTGAATTTCCAATCACGCGTTGGCATTAAGCCGGAACGCTCTTCGGAAAGATCGATACCGGTGTACTCGCCATAGCCGAATTTGGTCAGCCAGGTCGATAGACGATCGATACCCATATCGTAAGCCACTTGGTAGAAGTAGGTATCCGCCGATTCTTCCAACGCTTTGGTGACATTCAAACGACCATGCCCCCACTTTTTCCAATCGCGGAAACGTTTTTCTGAACCGGGCAGTTGCCACCAACCGGGATCGAACACGATGGTGTTTTTAGTGACCACGCCAGCGCTAAGGGCAGAAACGGCAATATAAGGTTTTACCGTTGAGGCTGGTGGATAAAGCCCTTGTGTGGCGCGGTTGATCAGTGGGCGGTTCGGATCGTTAAGCAGCCCTTGGTAATCTTTGCTGGAGATGCCATCAACGAACAAGTTCGGATCGTAGCTTGGGTTAGACACCATCGCCAAAATGCCGCCGGTACGCGGATCGCTCACCACGACTGCGGCGCGGCTGCCGACCAGCAGTTTCTCTATATACTGTTGTAGACCGAGATCGAGCGTCAGATAGACGTCTTTACCGGCGGAAGGGGGTTGCTCGTGCAACTGGCGGATCACGCGGCCACGGTTGTTAACTTCAACCTCTTCGTAACCGGTTTTGCCGTGCAGCGTATCTTCGTAATAGCGTTCGATGCCCAATTTGCCGATGTCGTGAGTCGCGGCGTAGTTCGCTAGTTTGCCGTCTTTATCCAGCCGTTCGACGTCGCGATCGTTAATCTTCGACACATAGCCGATAACGTGGGTGAGGGCGGAACCGTAAGGATAATAACGGCGTTGATAGCCTTTCACTTCCACACCGGGGAAGCGGAATTGATTGACGGCGAAACGAGCCACTTGAACTTCGGTCAGGGCGGTTTTTACCGGAATAGAAACAAAACGACGTGAGCGCTTGCGCTCTTTTTCAAAATTGACGATGTCTTCATCGGTCAAATCGACCACCGGGCGCAGTGCTTGAAGCGTGTCCTTCAGGTTTTCGATCTTTTCCGGCATCAGTTCGAGCTGGTAAATGGTGCGGTTCAACGCCAGTGGCGTACCGTTGCGGTCGTAAATAATGCCGCGGCTGGGTGCGATAGGCACCAGCTTGATACGGTTTTCGTTGGAACGAGTGCGGTAATCCTCAACGCGAACAATTTGCAGATTGTACAGGTTGGCAACCAGAGTGCCGGAAAGCACCAAAATGCCGAGAAACGCCACGAGCGCGCGGCGTACAAACAGGGCAGATTCAGCGGTATAGTCGCGAAAAGGGTTACGTTCTATTTTCATCCCGTGCTTTATTCACTCTGTCCTGATAACCGCCACCGGTCACTCCCGGTGGTAAGGATGATTGGTAGTAATACTCCAGGCACGGTACAGACTTTCTGCCACCAACACACGCACTAAAGGATGCGGCAACGTCAGTGGTGAAAGTGACCAACTCTGTTCGGCTGCTGCTTTGCATGCCGGAGCCAGCCCTTCTGGTCCACCGATTAACAGGCTGACGTTACGGCCATCCTGTTTCCAGCGCTCCAACTGTTGCGCCAGTTGCGGTGTTTCCCACGGGGTGCCGGGAATATCCAAGGTGACAATGCGGTTGCCTTTGCCCACCGCTGCCAACATTTGTTCGCCTTCCTTTTCCAGAATGCGTTTGATATCGGCATTCTTGCCGCGTTTCCCTGCCGGGATCTCGGTCAGTTCAAACGGCATATCTTTTGGAAAACGATGCAGGTAATCCATAAACCCGGTCTGCACCCAGTCTGGCATTTTGGTGCCAACGGCCACCAATTGCAGTTTCACCGCTTAGCTCCAGAGTTTTTCCAATTCGTATAACTGGCGACTTTCTTCCTGCATCACATGCACGATGACTTCGCCCAGATCGACCACCACCCAATCGGAGGCTTCTTGGCCTTTCATACCGAACAATTCCATACCTGCGGCGCGGGATTCTTGCACCACATAGTTGGCAATCGACATCACATGGCGGGTCGAGGTGCCAGTACAGATGATCATGCAATCGGTGATGCTGGATTTGCCTTGTACATCTAGAGTGATAATGTTTTCGCCTTTCAGGTCATCGATTTTATCGATAACGAAATCTTGGAGCGCTTTACCTTGCAAAGGTTCCCCCTCGGGTGTTTTTGTTGATGGCAGGGTGCCGCTGAAAGCCAACTGATCACGATCAGCTAAGAATCTCGGGTTTTCAGCGCCTCCCTCCGAAAAAATAGCGGCGCAGTATATCACACGGCCTAGCGGTATAAACCCTGCAATTCGATGTAACGCTGCACCGATCTTGGCAGTAAATCGTCACAGCTTATTCCTTGGTGGCGACGTTTACGAATTTCGGTGGCAGAAATATCCAGCAACGGCGTATCGGCCAAGTAAATAAAGCCCTGTGGCCGTTGGCTGAGGAGCGCTGCATCGGTGACACGGTGCTGTTCAAGCCATTGCTGTAATTCAGGTGTTTCCATTTGCTGTTGATAACCGGGGCGCGCCAGGACTAATAGATGACAAAAACTCAACAAGTCTTGCCAACGGTGCCATTTATGCAAGGTTAGCAATGAATCCTGCCCAATGATAAATGCCAGTGGCTGCGCATCGCCACGCTCTTTACGAATGTTTTCGAGCGTTTCAATCGTATAGGACGGTGTTGTGCGATGCAGTTCGCGATCGTCAACGGCAAACAGCGGGTTATTGGCAATCGCCAGTTCGACCATTTTCAACCGTTGCTGAGCGTTCGCTTCTGGCTGCGGGCGATGCGGTGGCACATGATTGGGTAACAGCGTGACCCGATTTAGCGCCACTTCCTTTGCCAGCGCCTCTACCGGATGCAAATGGCCGTAATGGATGGGGTCAAAAGTGCCGCCGAACAGGGCGTGCAGGTGGTGAGCATTATCTGGCATGGGTCAAGCCCGTGGCTAAAGGTTTACCGCACAGTAGCATCGACAACGTTTCCAATTCTGACCAAACGGACTGACCATAATCCTGCTTGATGGTAATTTCGATCTGCGCCAGCAGTTGTACCGCTTGTTGCAGTTGCGCCGCGGATAAACGCTGTAAAGCCTGAGTAATCAGCGGGCGACGGTTTTGCCACACTTTTTGTTGATCAAACAAGGTGCGCAGTGGGGTATTCGCCATTTTGCGCTGTAACGCCAGCAGTTGTAGCAGTTCGCGTTGCAAGGTTCGCAGTAGGATCACGGGCTCAACGTCTTCTTGCTGTAACTGCTGCAGGATGTGCCAAGAGCGTTTGGCTTTGCCTGCCAACAACGCGTCTAGCCAATGGAATGGCGTGAAGTGGGCGGCATCGTCTACCGCTTGTTCAACGCGCGGCAGTGTGAGTTTTCCGTCTGGATGCAGTAAGGAGAGGCGTTCCAATGCTTGCGAAAGCGCCAGCAGGTTGCCTTCGTAGCAATAACACAGCAGTTGATTGGCCGCGTCATCCAGATCCAGCTTCATCGTTTTCGCGCGGCTAGAAACCCAACGGGGTAGCTGCGCCTGTTCTGGCGTTTGGCAACTGACCATCACACCATTTGCGCTGAGGGCTTTGAACCACGCACTGTTTTCCTGCGCTTTAGTTAGGCGTGGGCCACGCAGAATCAGCAGAATATCGTTGTGTAGCAAAGCGGCCAGTTTTACCAATTGTTCGCCAATCGGTGCCGTTGGACCATTTTCCGGGAAGAGTAGCGTCAGTGTCTGGCGGCTGGCGAACAGACTCATTGCCTGACAGATGCTAAATATGGCGTCCCAGTCGGTGCTGGCATCAAGGGAAATGCTGTAATGCTCGCTGAATTCTTGCTGTTGCGCGGCTTGGCGAATCAGATCCTGACTTTCCTGTAGTAACAAGGGTTCGTTACCGCTGAGCAAATAACAAGCACGCAGCCCCTCTCGGAGCTGCGCGGCAAGTTGTTCAGGATACAGTCGGATCATTGAGCGGTGCTACTTTCCGCGTTGTTATCGGTGGCAGCAGCGGTTGATGTGCTGCTTTTCGTTTCATCAGCGGTGGTGGCATGTTGCAGGCTATCGCTTTTTTCAGCGGCATGAACAGCGGACAGTTTACGAACCAACTGTAGAGCCGCCTGATCGTACATTTCCTGCGTGGTGATCTCTTGCTCGGAGTCTTTCGCTAAAGCAGCCAAGGAGTTATCGAAGAACGAGCGGAACACTTTCACGTTGATTGGGTAGATATCATGCCCCGGAATCAACACCTGTGCCTGTACGTTCAACACCATTTGGTATTCCGCAGTTTTACCGTCTTGGAAGATAGATGCGGTGTCTTGGCCTTGAGAGGCGCGAACAATACGCAGAGACGGGATATCTTTGCGATCGGTATCTTTGACAATGGTCACGTTGTTCAGACGCAGTTGTTCACGCACCGAACGGGTCAGCGGACCGTAAGGGTCATAGCTGTCCAGCATGATTGTCTTCATTTCTGTTGGAACTTGCGTGGTACCACGCAGCTGAAAACCGCAGCCAGCGGTGACTAGCACCGCCAACCCCAGCAACAACGTGAGAATACGATGTCGCACAACGCCTCCTTGTGTTAACCCACAACCAGGTTAAGCAGTTTGCCCGGAACATAGATCACTTTACGAATCGTGACCCCTTCCAGATATTTAGCGACCAGAAGCTCTTGAGCCGCGTATTCTCGAACTTGATCTTCGGTCGCATCGGCTGGCACGGTGATTTTGCCACGGACTTTACCGTTGACTTGTACCACGACCAGTTTGGAGTCTTCGACCATTGCCGCTTCGTCAACAATCGGCCACGGTGCGGTATCCACATCACCTTCGCCGCTCAGCGACTGCCACAGGCTGAAGCAAACGTGCGGGGTGAACGGATACAGCATACGTACAACTGCCAACAGAGCCTCTTGCAGTAAAGCGCGATCCTGTTCGGTTTCTTGTGGTGCGCGATTCAGCTTGTTCATCAACTCCATCACTGCCGCAATGGCAGTATTGAAGGTTTGACGACGGCCAATATCATCGGTCACTTTAGCGATGGTTTTATGCACATCGCGACGCAGCGCTTTTTGATCTTCGTTCAACGCAGAGACGTTCAACGGTTGAACTGTACCTTTCGAGGTGTGATCGTAAGCCAGTTTCCAAACGCGTTTCAGGAAGCGGTTGGCACCCTCCACACCGGATTCTTGCCATTCCAACGTCATTTCCGCCGGAGAAGCAAACATCATAAACAGACGTACAGTATCCGCGCCGTATTTTTCTACCATCATCTGAGGATCGATGCCGTTGTTTTTCGACTTCGACATTTTGCTCATGCCAGCATAGACCAGTTCGTGGCCTTGCGGATCGACGGCTTTGGTGATGCGGCCTTTTTCGTCACGTTCAACGATGGCGTCAGCCGGAGAAACCCAAACGCGCTCGCCGCTGTTACCGGTGTAGTAGAAGGCATCAGCCAACACCATGCCTTGGCACAGCAGGCGTTTGGCGGGTTCGTCAGAGTTGACCAAACCAGCATCGCGCATCAGTTTGTGGAAGAAGCGGAAATACATCAGGTGCATGATGGCGTGTTCGATACCACCAACATATTGATCAACTGGCAGCCAATAGTTAGCTGCTGCTGGATCTAGCATACCTTTGTCGTAATCTGGGCAGGTGTAACGCGCGTAATACCAAGAAGACTCCATAAAGGTGTCGAAGGTATCCGTTTCACGCAGTGCTGGCTGACCGTTGACGGTGGTTTTTGCCCACTCAGGATCGGCTTTGATCGGGCTGGTAATGCCGTCCATCACCACGTCTTCTGGCAAGATCACCGGCAGTTGATCTTCCGGCGTTGGCATTACGGTGCCGTCTTCCAAGGTGACCATTGGAATCGGTGCGCCCCAGTAACGCTGACGGGAGACGCCCCAGTCGCGCAGACGGTAGTTCACTTTACGTTGACCGACGCCTTTGGCGACCAGTTTGTCGGCGATGGCGTTGAAACCCGCCTCATGACCCAAACCGTCGAACTCACCAGAGTTGAACAGCGCGCCTTTCTCGGTCATCGCTTCAGTGTGTACATCGGGTTGGCTGCCATCCAGATTCAGAATGACGGCTTTAATTGGTAAGTTGTATTTGGTGGCGAACTCCCAGTCACGCTGGTCGTGGCCTGGAACCGCCATCACGGCACCGGTGCCGTATTCCATCAATACGAAGTTGGCAACCCAGATTGGCAGTTTTTCGCCGGTCAGCGGATGGATGACTGACAGGCCAGTGGCCATGCCTTTTTTCTCCATCGTGGCCATTTCGGCTTCGGCAACTTTGGTGCTGCGGCACTCGTCGATGAACTCACCCAGTGCAGGGTTGTTGATGGCACCTTGTTGCGCCAGAGGGTGACCCGCAGCCACAGCGACGTAGGTGGCACCGATAAAGGTGTCTGGACGCGTGGTGTAAACGGTCAGTTTCTCATCGCTGTCTGCCACGTCGAAGGTGATTTCTACACCTTCGGAGCGGCCAATCCAGTTGCGCTGCATGGTTTTCACCTGCTCTGGCCAACTTTCCAGCGTATCTAGATCGTTCAACAACTGATCGGCATAAGCGGTGATTTTGATAAACCACTGCGGGATCTCTTTGCGCTCAACTTTGGTGTCGCAACGCCAGCAACAACCGTCGATCACTTGCTCGTTGGCGAGCACGGTCAGATCGTGTGGGCACCAATTAACCGCAGAGGTTTTCTTATAGACCATGCCTTTTTCGTATAGCTTGGTGAAGAACCACTGTTCCCAACGGTAGTAGTCAGGGTCACAGGTCGCAATTTCGCGGTTCCAGTCATAGCCGAAGCCCAGCAGTTTCAGCTGGTTCTTCATATATTCGATGTTGTCGTAAGTCCACGGAGCCGGTGCGGTGTTGTTCTTCACCGCTGCCCCTTCGGCTGGCAAACCAAACGCATCCCAACCGATAGGTTGCAGCACGTTTTTGCCCAGCATACGTTGGTAGCGGGAGATCACATCGCCGATGGTGTAGTTACGTACGTGACCCATATGCAGGCGACCAGAAGGATATGGCAACATGGATAGGCAGTAGTACTTTTCCTTGCTGGCGTCTTCAGTGACCTTGAAGGTCTGTTTCTCATCCCAGTGTTGCTGGACTTTCGATTCAATGTCTTCTGGACTGTATTGCTCTTGCATGGCGGCCGGTGGTCCTGTAGGTGTGAAACAGCTACATCTAGTAGCATTCTGTGAGTACTTATAGATCCGCATAGCATAGCCGATAAGCCCGCTCGGCAACAACACCAAGCGTGGGTTTAGTGTTTTAGCTTCACGTTTTGATTACGCGATGTTTGCCAAACTGCATCAGCTATTTACGACTAAAATGAATACAGGTAGCTTGATTCTATCCGATATGTCCGTTTCTTGAGGAGAGTCTATGAACAAGGTTGCTCAGTACTACCAGGACTTAGTGACATCTCTAACCGAACGCGTGAAGCAGGGTGAGCGTGACATTGATGAGTTAGTCGCCAGCGCGGAAAAAGGTCTGCGTGAGGTGGAGGATCTCAGTCGTGATGAGGCGGAACAAATCACTCGCGCGGTGCGACGCGATCTGGAGGAGTTTGCTCGTAGCTACCAGGAAAGTCAGGACGATTTTACCGACAGCGTGTTTATGCGGGTCATAAAAGGCAGCCTGTGGCAAGAATTGGCGGATATCACCGACAAAACCCAGTTGGAATGGCGTGAGATGTTTAAGGATGTCAACCACCACGGGATTTATCACAGTGGTGAAGTGGTGGGGTTAGGTTATCTGGTTTGTGAAAAATGCCATCATAATTTGACGTTTTATACTCCAGAAGTTTTGCCAGTATGTCCTGCCTGCGGTAATAATCAATTCCAACGCCGACCCTTCGAACCTTAATCTTTCGGGCGCGTCTGGCAACGCGCCCTCTGTTTTAGCTCATTAACCAAACACCTTCTGCATTAAATTGCGTAAGAATCCACCGTTTGCAGGCTCAACTCTGGCCTGTGGGATGCTCGCTGGGATTTGCGCGATAACTGCTTCACGGCTCTGTTGCATGGCCTTTTCTGCGGTTTCTGGGCCGTAAGCTAAACCTTCTGCCTGTACGAATTCAACATCGGTAATACCGATAAAACCGAGGAACAGTTTCAGGTATGGCGTGATGATGTCGGTCGGGCTATCGGCATGGATACCGCCACGGCTGGAGATCACGATGGCTTTTTTACCCGTTACCAATCCCTGCGCCCCTTCGGAGGTGTAGCGGAAAGTTTGACCGGCACGAGCGATCAGATCGAAGTAAATTTTCAACTGAGTTGGAATGTTGAAGTTGTACATCGGCGCGGCGATCACGATGCGGTCATGGGCTTTCAACTCGGCAATCAGCTCATCGGAAAGCGCCAGAGTGCTTTGCTGATGAGGAGTCAGCGGTTTGTCGCCTGCGGTAAAACCCCCCATCACTTCGCCATCTAGCTCCGGTAGCGTTGGGTTCGCCAAATCACGGAAGGTAAATGTATCTTGCGGATGAGTTTCGCGCCATTGTTCAACAAAAAAATCGACCAGCTTACCTGATTGGGAATACTCAGCCAGAATACTTGATTTCAGAACGAGAATGCGGCTCATGTGGCTATCTCCAGTAGGGCTATATAGGGGCGCTATTGCGTATGGAGATATCTTAGGGGTAAGTGGTTGGTAGTGATAGCGTAAAAATTCGCTGAGTTAAATCAAAAAAATTGAATGGCTAGGCGTGCGTGAACACGCCCGGTAAATTAATAACGTTCGACACATTCAACCAGTAGATCGATAAAACCTTGTCGATCAATACCGGTTAGCACTTCGACATTGGCGGGTTTACCGCTTTGCTGGAATTCATCCACCACTGTTTGGCCGACGCTGTATTTCCCTTGAGTTTCCACCCCGACCCAACAGGCTTTACGGGTAAACAGTTGTGGTGCCAGCAACCACGCGATGGTGCAAGGATCGTGCATTGCCGCGCCCGGCAGACCGCGTGGATGGCTAAGATATAACGGTAGATAGAAATCGAGCATTTCCGCCACGGCTTGTGCGACAGGATTTTTAATAGCGCGGATACGCTCTATATCTGCTGGCAGCACTAACGCCTGATGCGTCACGTTCAACCCAGCCATCACTAGCGGAACGCCCGATTGCAGCACCATTTCGGCGGCTTCTGGATCGACGTAAAAGTTAAATTCGGCGACTGGCGTAGTATTGCCGCTGTGCATCCCGCCGCCCATAAACACGATACGTTCGATGTTGCTTTTTAGTTCAGCATGTTGCGCCAGCAGTAGGGCGATATTGGTCATCGGTCCGGTGACGACCAAGGTGAGCGGTTGCGGGCTAGTTCGCAGTAATTCGGCAATCAGTTCTACCGCGTTTTGTGGCGAGGGTTTGATGCTTGGCGTAGGGAGATGTGTATTGCCCATGCCCGTTTTACCATGCACATAATCAGCAATCACCAGATCGCGCATTAACGGTTTAGCGGCTCCGGCGGCGACAGGAATATCTTCGCGCTGCATCAGAGTTAGCAAACCAAGGGCATTGTATAGGGTTTTCTCTGGCGTCTGATTGCCCGCAGAGGTAGTGATGGCTTTGATATCTAGCTGCGGTGCACGTAATGCCATTGCTAGGGCGATGGCATCGTCGAGGCCGGGATCACAATCGATAATAATAGGGCAGGACATAGATTTTCTCCTTGTTGTTCAACGAGGATCGAACTAAAAGAGAATTGATTCAAGTGCTTTAAATGCCCGGACGTGGCGTCCGGGCGATGGTTTTTATTGCGTAGATGCTTACTGCTTAGTGAATAAATCGTTGTACAGCATACATAGACAAGTGGGTGGCGCTCCCGTTCTATCAGAACTGCCAGCGAACCCCACCGGTATAACCCCAACCTTTGGCACCATTACTGTCGATTTGTGTGCGGTAATCCACTTCGGCATACAACGATACGTTGTTTTTAAAGGTGATCGTTCCGCCACCGCCTAGTTCTCCCATCTGGCCAAATTTACCACTCGTGAAGGTATGGCTGATGTCAAAACCTTGCGCACCAATTGTCGTTTTCGCCTCGCCCCCCCAGCCACGATAATAGTTGGCGCGAATGTATGGGGTATATTGCTGTCCTTTATCATCAAGCCAAGTTCGGTCGGCACGGATCCCGATGCGGCCGATAGTCTGGCTGTAATTTTGATAGTCGACCGTGGTGTTATCTTCGTCGATGAAATTATCCATATTGATACGGGTGAGCATCAACTGAGCCTGCGGTTCCAGTTTCAGGCCGTTGTCAAATTGATACGGATAACCTGACTCCAATGAAGCACTCCAGCTTTTGCCCTTAGGAGAACCCACATCTTTCTGGCGTGAAATATCGGTTTTGCCTCGGTGATTATCAAATGACAGTATTCCGTCCATATAGAAGCCATTCTGCCGCTGCCAAGTCAGGTACAATGCGATGCTATCGCTATCAAATGTCGTGCTGCTAAATCCATCCGCCGCTTTCGGGCGCATACGGCTATTACCGCGGGTATAAGCTAACCCTCCGCGTAGGCTGTCATAATCACCATCCAATCGCAGCACATTACCGCCCAGTTGCAACGCACTGTAATCTAGATCAAAGTCATAGCCAAATTGATTGAAACCGACGTTGGATTTGTAAGTCATATTCGAGCCGATATAACGCAGGAACATCTCTCCTCCCACACCAGTCGAGCTGTTTTGCTCATGGCGCAATTCCCCTAGGCGTTTATGCAAATCGTCAATAATTGCCGCGTTGTAATATGCCAACGCTACCGGTGCAGAAATGTAAGAGGGGATCTGCGGTGTCACTGCCGGGCGCCCCGGGGCACAGGTATCAATGCCATCAACGACACAACCGTCTTCCGGTGGATTAGTCGCAGTTGGAATGGTGGGGTCAACCGGGATAGACGGTTGTTCTGGTGTTCCTGGATTAACCTGAGTGATTGCGGGCGGTTCAACCACAGGATTACAACTCGAGCCTTCACAAACATAGGCGTTGCCAATGCGGTAATCCCAGAAGCTGTTGTTGATACCTCCCGCCACTTTACGCTGATTAGCATCGCTAGAACCTGGCGCGAAACTATAAAGATCGTAACGCCACGGGCCTGAGGCCAAATAGCCACCTTTTAGTGCGAAACTGCCAGCATTCGCGCTTCCGGCCACCTGCGCCAACGATATCCCTTCGTAAGCGTCCATTGAAGATGAATGATTAAGATCGGTGAGTTTACCAACACTGGCCACATCAGGCGTCACATCTAAGATAGTGGTTCCACTATTGGCGTTCCCTTCAACCCTCAGGGAGTCAGTGAATTGGTTACCCAGTACCCCTCCGTCATTCAGGTTGGTGATCATTTTTATCGAGCCATTATTCGATACTAAATCACCATCTATAGCGAGTGAGTTACCTGGTGAACCACTGCCATTGGTCAGATCAATAATCCCCGCATTGGTGACAATCGCTGAGTTATTCTCACCACCGGAAATGGTCGCATTAACGCCATTACCAGCAAACAGCGTGGAGGTGCTATCGATATTCACATTACTGTGCGCCAATTTCAGGTTACCGGTAAGTTCCCATTGTGTGCCATCAACAAAATTAATCACATTCCAACCGTTGCCCAAATTAACACCACGGCTTGGATCATCGGCAGCAAAACTCCCGCCACGGGCAACGATCTGCGATAGATTAATTTGGTTATCCGCACCGATACCGCTGGTAATATGTTGAGTCTTAGACAAGTCCACATTATTGATATTCGCGCGGTTAGCATTACCCGCACCGAGCGATAAGCTGCCATCAAGCGTGCCACCGTTCCAAGTAACTATGTCATCACCCGCGCCGGTATTTACCGCCCCAACAATGCCACCCGCAGTCAGCAGCACTTCATCATTCTCTCCACCGCCTAATACCGCGACGGCATTAGCAGAAGATGAGGTGATAGTGCCTTGGTTTTCAAAGCGTGCGGCATTGCCATTACTAAGATCAACCACCGGTGAAATTAGACTGGCAGAGGTCAGAATCCCGGTATTCAGCACCGAACTCGCCTTACCTGCGATCAATGCTGAACCACCGGCGGCATGGGTGACATTGACGGTTGCCGATGTAGCCACATCGCCCGTGGTGTTAGCATTAATCCCCGTGCCACCTTCACCCGAGATATTAAAGACATAACCTTCACCCAGTGTTAATGGGCCTGTCGCCACCGTATTATCGGCCTGGGTGAAATTGAACCCCGTCCCGTTGCCGCTAATATTGACCAGCAATGTCGACGTTGGATCAAATGCTGTCGCGGTACGTACGCCACTCCCATTGGCAATATTAATCGTCGCATTTTGCAAAATAACGTTGGCTGTCTCCGCCCGGTTTTCAATACCGTTGCCGGTACCATTGATATTGAGAATAGTGTTATTCAATGCTAATCCAGCGGCACCGGTATCAAGCAGAACACCGTGAGCCGTTCCTCCGCTGGTGATATTGTTATCATCGCCATTCAGAACCAGTTGCGTTCCGTTTGCGATACGAACTCCGGCAATGCCGTTATCGACGGTGATACGACCCGCGCGCGCCACCGACGTACCACCACCGCTGGCATTAATGCCTGTTCCCTGCGTAACATGTAGCGTGCCATTATTGGTGAACATGGCTCCTGAAACGATGCGAGCCCCCGTGCTGCCTGCGCCATTTAAGGTTATCGCATTATTGTTGGTAATTTTACCGCCCAATTCCGCAGCCATACCTGTGCTGTTCGCGCCAGTGAATGTCATCACTCCGTTATTGATCACATTTCCCAGATGAGTTGCCAGGTAACCAATAGCCCCTGTGGCGCTGGCAACCAGTGATGCGGTGCTGGTGAGCGTCGTGTTGGCATTTGGCTCGGTAACAATGGAACCATCAGACTCACGTTTCTGTCCGTCAGAAACGCCGCCAATGCTGTTGACCCCGCTGAGCGTCAGTAAACTGGTGGAATCCAAGTTACCCAGTGCGCCGCCCTCAACGATAACTGCTCGTGCCCCATTACCCGTCGCGAACAATTGCGTGCCAGAAGTATTAATTTGCGCATCAATCCCTGCGATGACCAGCGCCGAGCTGTCAGTCCCTGAAGCGGTTAACGAAGAGCCCGCCCCCAGCGTCATCACTGCACCATCGGCGATACGATACAATGTTGAACGGGCAGTATTGACATTCAGTACTGTGGTTGCACTGTTAATGGTCGAACCTGCTCCCACCGCACGATAGGCAATTTGATCGGTGTTCTTGAATGTGGGGGGTTGCTGAAGTGGCAATATTTATCGCTGCGCCGTTAAGGGCGTCAGCACCAATGGCACCAACACCGTTGAGAGTGATCAGAGAACCGTCACGCAGCGTCGCAATGGCCTTAGCTCCACTCGCTCTAATGCCCCGGCTACGGCTTGCCATACTGCCACCATTAACGTCAATGGTTCCGCTGGTGCTTGCACTGGTCGTGAGTCCGCTAGTACCGCTGTTCACATCAATGCCCGTTCCCCCATCATTGATAACAATATTACCGGTGTTACTGCCGGTTGCTCCGGTTTCGACACGAATACCGGTTGATCCGGTACCCGTAAAGGTAATATGACCTGAGTTGGTCAACGATGCACGATTGCGGGCAATATACCCTGTCAACCCATTCTGGGCAGAGGTTAACGCTGCAGCCGAATTCAAGGTTGTACTTTGCGCTGGTGAACCACTATTTCTGCCGGCTAACGTATGTTTTTGCCCGTCGGCAATGGCACCCACAGCATTCGTGCCAGAGAGGTTAATCGTAGTCGCTGCGTCAATGATCCCCGTAGCCCCACCTTCAATGAGTATCCCGGTGGCGGCATTACCTGAAACCTCAACGGTCGCATTTTGAGTGGAAATCGTCGTGCCGCCAGTGCCCGTCCCCATGACTCCGACAGAATTAGCCCCTGATGCGGTGAGTGATAAATCTGTGCCATCAAAATCAGCACCTTGCTCAAGGCGGAAAAGTGTTGAGCCGGTGGTGGTCACATCGAATGAATTATTGCCCGTGGTGTTAATTTTGGCGTTCGGGCCAAAGGCAAAGAAGCCAATCTGATTACTGCCCTGGCTGAATAGCGGGACTGCGTCAGGGGCAACATCTACCGTGGCATTACCACGCGCATGGACACCAATGGCTCCATTGCCCGTTAAATTGATTGGGCCATCAACGATTGCTGATGCTTGCCCCGTTGATCCTTGCCCTTCGACCCACACACCGTAGTTGCGAGTACCGCTGGCGGGATCCGATCCACCCGCGACATTAATCGTGCCAGTCGAACGGGCCGAGGCGGTGTTACCCTGCGTGGCGACCACTTTTACACCGGTAGCATTGACGCCAGTCAGATTGATGGTACCGGCGTTATTGATATTACCATTGGCGTTAACCACCGACATCGCGATGTTTTCTCTGGGGATGGTTGCCGCTTTGCCGTTGATATCAATATTGCCGTTATTTAGCATGGTGACCCCAGTGCCACCATTGGCAAACATCCCAGCACCGTTTTGGACTCGTGAGCCCAGCACGATGCTGCCGTTATTGATAGCGCTTCCCCCGTTGCTAACCTGCACTCCGGCAGTCAGCCCACTTTGGTTTAACGCGGTATCAGCCGCACTACTTGTCAGCGTGTTTTGCGGACCGCGTCCGATATAAATCATCGCCCCGGTATTGTTAACAAATGAAGCCGTTGCATCCCCAACGAGTACGCCGTTAGTCGTACCGCTAGCGCTTGAGCCATTAACACCAACATTAATATTACCGCTGTTATTGGCCGAAGAATTTACCCCTAGATTGATAGCAGAAGTGGTACCACCAGTGGTGGCAAAGTTCACGATACCGTTGTTATCAAATGTACTGCCGTTCTGCACCTGGATACCATTTGAGCCAAAACCGGTCGATCCTACCCCCGTGCCATCGTTACGGTTGATAAAGCCGCCATTAATGACACCGTTGTTAGTGCCTTTACTCGCGTCAAGATAGAGTGCCGATCCTTCTGACCCTAATGAACTAGAACTACTGACTTTACCGTTGACCGTGACTTGCGCACCATTGGTTCCACGAATCGCTCCGCCATTAGCACCGATGACTTCGAGTGTTTTGCCAGCAGCCACATTCACTTTAGCGTTGGCTCCGCTGGCATTAATCACAATACGATTGCCTATCGCTTTCGCTACATCATCGGTGGGATCATCCGCGGAGATCTTGTAATCCACGGTATTGGAACTACGGGTGAACGCTTTATTGAACTCGGTAAGATAAGCGCTTTTATCCAGATTGCCGGACTTCAGTTGCTCAATCAGCCAATCGTTGTAGTTTTTCAGGCCTGCGGCAGTGGTGACATTGAAATTATTCACCACGTTATCGAGGGTTTGAACGCTAAATGCACCGTTATAAGTGATGAGGTTTGTCACGGAAAACTGGCGTGGCACCGTAGGATCAGCGGCTGTCCCGGTAAAGGTAATGCGGTTATTAGAATTCCAGTTCAGCGTTGAGTCTGTGCCACTGCTGCCATCAACATTGAACAACGTGCTCTGCTTGGCTGCCATCGTCCAACCGTTAGTCGCGGCACTGGATGTGGAATTTGCCTGACCAATATTGACGTTCAATGTCCCGCCACCATTAACATCTGCAATGCGTGTATTGATGTACTGATTATCTTGTACGTTCACGACATCAGAGACAGCGGTGTTGGCATCAATGGGGGCTAATGCGACAAGGTTTGCGGGATTATAAACCTGAAATGTGGTGTTTCCCCCTGTCGTCGGGTCAGGAATAGTGACACCGAAATTTGCCGGTCCTAAATTCAACTGGTCAGCACCTAATACGCCATGATCGTTAACAATACGATTGATTCCCTGCAATGCGCCAATTGAAGTATTAACCGAACCGTCTATACCAGTCTGAAAGAGTTGATTACCGGTTAAATCAACAACACTCCCGCCTCCTACTGTCAAACTCCCCGTCAACTGATCATTATCTACCGGGTTAAATGCTTGTAGCGTCACTGCCGCAGCGGGACTAGAAAATAACAATATTGAGGGGGCACTCATTGCAGTAAATATAGCTGCGGCAATCTTAGACTGGCGTAATCTCAACGTCATAAATACTCCGGGAATGTAGACCAGACCTTGTTTGTGGGATCGTAAGCTCACGGAAATCAGCCATGTAAATGGAATGATTAAAAACCGGGAAACTAAAGGGATGCATTTCAAGTACACGACTAATGCTAAAAAATGGTTAAATTAATGTATGGTTCGTGTGATCGTTTTTAGCAAAACGTAATCTGAAGTTGTTCTGATGTATGGTAGTAGGAAGTTCATCTTGGTCTTTAAAGCCAAATTGGGTGGGGTATTAGTGCTGTTATCCAATGAGGAGTGGCTTAAAGATGAAGGGATTTCAGTGCTTTTAGTACCCGGACGAACAGACGTCCGGGCGATGGGTGTTATTACGGAAATAGTTACTGCTTAGTGAAGAAATCGTTGTACAGCATATACAGATGCGCGGCGCTCCAAGAGAAGTTAGGCGCTCCTTGCTGTACCCCGGTCAGTGGGTTGTAGTTTTCACGGATTGGACCATCGGTGACTAAGCCGTCGGCGTGATTAAAGAACGCGGTCGCCATTTTGACGGCGTCGTCACGATAACCGTAGCGTTCCATGCCTTTCAGACCGAAGTAGAACTGATCGACCCACACGCGGCCGCGCCAGTAAATGTCTGCGCCAAAGGCCGGGTTAGTCAGCGCCGCAGTCCCCAGAGGGACGTAAGTGTTGAACTCTTTGTCGTCCTTCATCACTTTGACCACTGCATCGGCGTGTTGCTGAGTCGCTGCGCCGTTGAACAGCGGCGACCAACCTTCTGGTCCTTTACCGCGCTCGACGATCGGTTTACCGGCACAGCCGTTAGCCAATGGTTTGTCTTCGATACGGATATCGTAGAAGAAGCCGCTTTTCTCGTCGAACATACAGCGGTTGATATAGTCAGCCAGTTGCGTTGCTTTGTTGTGGAAAGCGGTAGCGTCGTCTTTTTTACCCAAAATTTCGGCCATCTGCGCCAGATATTGGTTATCGCTGTACATATAGCTGGCCTGATCGACCGATTCTTGCAGCAGGGAATAACCGAGCAGAGTGCCGTCTTTTGAACGGTTTTCGGCGAATTTGACTGTCCAATCCTGACGTTTACCGCCATTGGTGACGTATTTTTCCAACTGATCGGCATCGATAAAGCCAAACACTGCGGCGTCGTCACGGCCAGATTCCCAAGAGGCGGCGACCTGAGCTGGAATTTCTAGGCTGTCGTACTTACCGTCTTTGATAAAGGTTTCGTATTGATCCAGTCCGTAATAGTTCTGTTCTTTGCCATCACGTTTGACGGTAAACAGCATCTGACCTTCGGCGTTGTTGTGCGCCTTGTCGCGAGTCGCGCCGTACTCCGGCACACCGTTGGCGTTATGGTCACGATTGGTTAGCCACCAATGATGATAAGCCACCAGTTTCGGATACATTTCCTCGAGCCACTTTTTATCTTTGGTGACGTTGTAGACTTCCATCACCGACCATGCCGCTAAACTCGGTTTGGTATTGCGTTCGTTCCAGTTGCCGCCATCTCCGCCACGTTCAGGGCTGGTGTTATAAGCGATCAGATCCGGTATAAAACCGGCATCCCACGGGCGCACCGGATCGTTCGGTTGTATCTGGAAGGAGAATACCGCACGGATGTTTTCTTTTGCGATGTCTGGGTTGAAATGCGCCATAGCATAAGCCTGCTTCCAGCTATCCCATGGCCAAGTTTGGTTACCAGAGAACCAGCGTGCGGTGACTGATGGCGTAACCGTATCGTATTTCAATTCACCGGCAGCGCCGCGCCAGTTGCCGGTCAAGGTTTCAATCGCTTTGACCGCCACGCGCTCTTGCTCGGCGGTGGCGTGTGAATTGGTCAGCCCTTTGTTCAGGTAGTGATCCCAACGCTGTTCCGATTGCTGGATATACTTTTGCGGTTGTTTAAGGATTGCCGCGATCTTCGCCTGCTCGTCACGCACTTCTACGCCAATGAGCAGATGCGAATAGGTAGTGTAGATAGTGGTGCTACCGTTGATCTTGGCTTTGGCAACAAACTGATGGCCATTGACTTCGGTGGTCACTGGCAGTGATTTGTGGATTTGGTATTCAGATTCGCCTGAGGTGAGCAGTTCCCAAGTGGCGCGAACTTTGCCAAAGGTCACTTTCAGGCCATCTGGGGTAGCGACGATTTTACGCTTGTAGTCAGGGAATTGCTGGTCGATGGTTTTGTCCGACTGCGATTTCTGATCTTTAGCGTAATATTTTTCCAGCAGTTGCCCGTCCCACACCAGTTCCAACGGTTGGTCGGTGGTGATTTGCGTTTCCAACAGCGAAGTACGGTTGTCGGCAAAGCGCAGCGTCATTTTCACTTGGACGTTGGGTGAATTCAGTTCTTGGATCAGTGCGCCCGGAATGCTGTAAGCGGTTAGGGTGAAATCGATCTTTTTGCCGTTCTGATACAGGCTCAAGCGATCGAAGTTATCCGCCATGAAGTTGATGTATTCTTCGGTTAACAATGCTGGGCCGGGGAAGCCGCCCATGCCTTCTTTGCTGTCAGGTAACAAATGCCCATGCCAAGCGCCGAGATCAAACAATGGGCTGTAACGCTGATGATCGTCTGAATCGGCATCACGCATGTAATCCGGCGAGCCAGTGCGATTAACCAAATTTTTGAAGTCTGTCGCGCGCAGAGGAGTATTGGATGCGTTAGTGGCTGCCGCGTTACCCAGCGTCAGAGCGGCGATTAGGCCGATCATGATGGGCGTTAATGAGTGAATAGATTTCATGTGAAGATCCTTATCCGTTACCAGTAAAAATATTGCATCAGGAATACGGCATCGCTGCTGTCTGTGGTGTCGTTATTCATAAAGAATTTGCTGTCCAGCGCAGTGGCGAATTTGCCATCACCGTAGGCATACCAGATACCGAATTGTGCGTAAGAAGTGGTGGTGTCTTTGGCGTTGTCCAAACGGTGTTGGGCGTAGCTATACGCGGTGGAGAGGTAGAATTCTTTGAAGGCTTCAACCATCGCACTGGCCATAAAACCGGTTTCACTGCCGGGGTGACGACCATCACCTTTACCGGTGTGATGCCAAACGCGGCTGGCTAAGTTTTTGCCCTGCAATCCCATCACATACAGTTGTCCGGTGCCATCGGTCAGTTCCAAGCCGTTGAGCAAGGTGATGCCGTCTACGATGTCATACAAGGTGTAGCCGTTAACCATCGCCTGATAGGCGTATTTATCTGAATAGCGGTCATATTTGCCGAAATGCAGCAGGGCTTTACTTTCGTCAATGCGTGATTGCGGTGCTGCGGTAATGCTGTAGCGGAACTTGCCGGTCAAGTTTTGCAGTTTGGCTGCGTAGCTGAGATCGCGGGTATTGGGGATCACATAGCCAAATTCGGGGGTGAAGTCGCCCCACCATTGTAAATCGTCCAGTGAGGAGTCGTTGCGCACGCTCAGGATCATCTCCGTGCCTTTATCGGTGCGGTAGCCACCATAGAAACGGTTGATACCGCCTTCAAAGCCACCCCAACTATGATCGGGTACCCAAGCGTTGCCGTTGTCGTCTGCCTGTACTGTCCAACCTTCGCCATACAGTAAACCAAACCAGTGATCGTATTTAACCTCGATCCCCCCTTCGATATAGGTTCCGTCCTGATAGAGATGTTTCTCTTTACCTTCAAGAGCGGTGCTGCCACCGATACCTAACTCGCCATAAAAGCGCCAATCAAACCCTTGTGTGGTCATGGCGGGGGGCGCTAATTCATTGTGCTCTGCTGGAACCGTGCTTTCTTGCGCTTGCAGGCCAAAAGAAGCCAGCAATAATACGGAGCTGATTGAAATTATTCTCATTTTTACTTCCGGTGTATTGGTTTTTTATTGTGTGGAGCTAGGTTTAAATGACTGGTGCGAGAGGAAGTTTAGTAATGAGTTTTACTAAATGTAAGTTAATATTTAGTAAAGCATTAACTTGGTCACATTAACGGATATTTAAGCAGGGTCTTAAGCGAAGCGATGTTCTCAGTGGAAATGGGAAATGATCAATAAAAACAAACTACCGCACGAAGATAACGCATGCGTGATGAGGTGAGTGTCTTTTTAGTAAATTTTACTTTCGGATAAAGATGACAGATTTGAAGAGAAGTAGGGGGCGATTGCCCCCTGAATGGCATTAGTGCAGGATTTTTGCCAAAAACTCTTTGGCGCGTTCAGATTCCGGGTTATTGAAGAAATCGTCTTTGTTACGATCTTCTACAATTTTACCTTCGTCCATAAAGATCACGCGGTGTGCCACTTTACGCGCAAAGCCCATTTCGTGGGTCACGACCATCATGGTCATCCCTTCGTGCGCCAGCTCGACCATCACGTCCAGCACTTCGTTGATCATCTCTGGGTCGAGTGCCGAAGTCGGTTCGTCAAACAGCATGGCGATTGGGTCCATACACAGGGCGCGGGCAATGGCTACACGCTGCTGCTGGCCGCCGGAAAGCTGCGCTGGGTATTTGTCGGCATGGGCGGTTAACCCCACACGTTTTAGTAACTTCAAGCCTTTCTCACGTGCTGCGGCTTTATCGCGCTTTAACACTTTGACCTGTGCCAGGATCAGGTTTTCGAGAATAGACAGGTGTGGGAATAACTCAAAATGCTGGAACACCATCCCAACGCGGGAACGCAGCTGCGCGAGGTTGGTTTTTTTATCATTCACCGGAATGTCGTTGACCCGGATTTCCCCTTGTTGGATCGGCTCCAGGCCGTTAACGGTTTTGATCAGCGTCGATTTACCTGAGCCGGAAGGGCCACAGACGACCACGACCTCACCTTTTTTGACCTCGGTGGAGCATTCGGACAGTACCTGGAAATGACCGTACCACTTGGAAACATTTTTTAAGGAAATCATCACACAGTCCTTTTCTTCAAATAGCTCACCAGCGCCGAGGCGGCGATACTGATAACAAAATAGACAAAACCAGCAAACAGGATCATTTCGACCTGTGTACCATCGCGCTCACCAATGGTGGAGGCGGTACGGAAGAAGTCAGCCAGACTCAAGACGTAAACCAGCGAGGTATCTTGGAACAATACGATGCCTTGAGTCAGTAGCAGCGGAACCATGGCGCGGAATGCCTGCGGCAAGATAACCAGTTTCATCGATTGCCAATGAGTCATGCCCAATGCCAACGCTGCGGAAGATTGGCCGCGTGAAACGCTCTGGATACCAGCTCGGATAATTTCTGAGTAATAAGCCGCTTCAAACAAGGAGAAGGCTATCATAGCTGAAACTAGGCGAATATCGGTTTTCGGTGAGATTCCAAGAACTTGTTGTAAAAAGCTAGGGACTACCAGATAGAACCACAGCAGCACCATCACCAGTGGAACGGAGCGGAACAGGTTGACGTACAGGGTGGCGAACCAGCTAATCGGCTTAATCGGCGACATGCGCATCACCGCCAGTATAGTCCCCCAGACGATGCCGATAACAATGGCGGTCACGGTGATTTTCAGCGTGATCACCATCCCTTGTAACAAGTAAGGGAAGCTCGGGACAATCGATGCCCAATCAAATTCGTACATTATTTACTCCCCATATTGCCAGGTAACTGCACTTTCTTTTCTACCATCCGCATGATCAACATGATCACCGCGTTAATGCCGACATAAGCCAATGTGATGGCGGTAAAGGACTCATAGGCATGAGCGGAGTAATCCAGCAACTTACCGGCCTGCGCTGCCATATCCACTAAACCGATAGTGGATGCGATGGCGGAGTTTTTGACCAAGTTAAGCATTTCTGAGGTCATCGGCGGAACGATCACCCGGTAGGCGTTGGGCAACAACACATAGCGGTAGGTTTGTGGCAGCGTCAGCCCCATTGCCAACCCAGCGGCTTGCTGGCCGCGTGGCAGTGACTGAATGCCAGAGCGCACTTGCTCGCACACACGGGCGGCGGTGAACAGACCCAGACACAACATGGAAGAGACGAAGAACTGCACGTTGGGATCGAGCTCGGTTTTGAACCACATACCCATGTCAGGTGGCAGCAGTTCCGGGATCACCAAATACCAAGTAAAGAATTGCACGATCAGCGGTACGTTACGGAACAGTTCGACGTAAACGGTACCGAGGGTGGAAAGAAAGCGGTTGGGGACGGTACGTAAAATACCGAACAGAGAACCGACAAAGAAGGCAATAATCCAAGCGCAGATGGAGAGGGCGACCGTTACCTGAAAGCCGGACCAAATCCAACCGAGGTAAGTGGTATTCCCAAATGGGGCCTGCTGCAGGAAGATACCCCAGTTCCAATCTATTGACATATTCAACTCCGTAAAGGGTGTGAAACACCCAAAAGCTTGATGACATCTCCAACATTTCTGAGGGGAAAAGTGGGCGGGGAACGACCGCCCATAAGACCTGTCTGTGTCATCAACTGGGCCGGTTGGTTTTACCTTCCGGCTCTATAGTTATTAGTTCAATGCTTTGTCATTTGGCTCTTTGAACAATTGCTTCATGTCGTCAGACAGTTCGAAGTTCAGGTTGAGATTTTTTGGTGGGATCGGTTTGGTGAACCACGTTTCGAACCACTTAGTCGCAGTTCCAGAGGTCTGGGCTTGAGCGATGGTGTCATCAACCAGTTTCTTGAATTGTGGATCGTCTTTACGCAGCATACAGCCGTAGGCTTCTTTCGATTGCGCGGTGCCGACAATTTCCCACTGATCAGGTTTCTTGGCTTTCGCACGTTCCCCTGCCAGCAGGGCATCATCCATCATAAAGGCCACCGCGCGACCACTTTCCAGCGTGCGGAAGGAGTCACCGTGATCTTTGGCGCTGATGATGCGCATATTCATCTTATCTTTGTCGTTCAGCTTGTTAAGCAACACTTCGGAAGTGGTACCCGAAGTCACGACCACCGGTTTACCTTTCAGATCGGCGAAGTCTTTAACATCAGAACCTTTTTTCACCAACAGACGGGTACCGACTACGAAGATGGTATCGGAGAAGGCGGCTTGTTTCTGACGTTCCAAGTTGTTGGTGGTAGAACCGCACTCAAAGTCGAAAGTACCATTCTGCAACAATGGGATACGGTTCTGCGAGGTGATTGGCATCAGCTTCACCTGCATGTCTGGCTTATTCAGTTTCTTCTTAATGGCGTCGATGATGGCATTGGAGTAATCCTGTGAGTACCCCACCACTTTTTGTGTGTTGTCGTAGTAGGAGAAAGGTACGGAGGATTCACGATGACCAACCACGATCACGTCATTGTCTTGAATTTTTTTCAGCGTGCCGGTCAGTTCTTCAGCTTGGGCGACGCTACTTGCCATACCGATCAGCAATAACGATAACGCCAACTTACGCATTTTCATGGTCTAACTCCTTCGCGATTGTAAAGACTGACGCTCAGGGAGCGACAGATTTTCAGTGCTCACGTTATAAAGATAGTCCTACAACGTAGCGCCGTTAGAAAATAGCCGATTGTTAATTGAATGAAACCAAGATGTTTCTCTTTTTGCGACATGACCCGCACCAAATCAATGCAATAAAACCCCCATGCACCGTGATGGTGCGCTTTATGTTCGGAGATTGTGCATGGGTACGACCCGAAATCGGCAAAAACAGAGTTGTCGGTTACGGCTTACAAGGAGTAAAGCAAGGAGTGTGCCAGAGGGATTGATTTAACAGAGAAATATGATGGGGATGTGAGGTGACATCCCCATCAGTGCGGGTTATGGCTTACGACGTACGGCAAACAGCAGAGCGATACCGCCTAACAGCGCGGTGATGATCCACATTGGCAGTGAACCGAAGCGCGCGTAAGGCGTAACGCCGGTGGTTGGGGTCACTTTCACTTCCAACACTTTACGGGTGAACTGTGGAATCTCAGCAATCACATCACCGGTTGGGCTCACGGCAGCGGTAACGCCATTATTGGTGCTACGCAACAGTGGACGTCCAAGCTCCAGTGCACGCATCCGTGCCATCTGGAAATGCTGCCACGGGCCGATAGAGTGACCGAACCAGGCATCGTTAGAGATGGTGAGCAGGAAGTTAGTGTCTGGGCGGAAGTTGTCGCGCACCTGCTGGCCGAGCACGATCTCATAGCAAATGGCCGCCGTTAGATTGTAACCGCGTACGCTTAACTGTGGCTGAACGTAATCGCCCCGGCTGAAAGACGACATTGGCAGATCGAAGAACGGCGCTAACGGACGCAACAGCGTTTCCAATGGAACATATTCGCCAAACGGCACCAAATGGTGTTTGTTGTAGCGGTTAGCATCGGGATAACGGTAAGGCTGCTTTTCACCCAGCACGATGGCGCTGTTATAGATTTTGTTACCTTGTGGCGTGGCGCGTACATCGACAATACCGGTAATCAGGCTGCTATTTTTGGAACGCATCAGAGAGTCCATCATGGTCAGGAAACCATTCTGGCTGGCCTCGTAATCCGGGATGGCGGATTCTGGCCAGATGATGATCGGCGCTTTGCCCACATACGGACGGGTTTCATCCAGATAGGCCTGTAATGTGCCGACCAGCGCTTGTGGGTCCCACTTCATCGATTGAGCAATATTACCTTGCACCATCGCGACGTTAACCGCTTTGTCCGGTTGCGGAGTGAACCAATGCCATTGGCGCAGCGGCCATGGCAGCAACAGCATAGCGATGGCGATAACTGCTGGCGCAATGCGCCGCTGATTGATGGCGAAGACTAGTAACCCACTGAGACTCATCAAAATCAGGGTAATGGCATCAACACCCAAGATCGGTGCAATACCTTTCAGCGGGCCATCAATCTGGCTGTAGCCAAATTGCAGCCACGGGAAACCGGTTAGTACCCAACCACGCAGGAATTCTGTCACTTGCCATAACGCGGGCGCCGCAATTGCCAACCGCCACCAAGTAGTTTTTGGCCAGATGCGTGTCAGCAGCCCGGCAAACAGGCCGGTATACAGCGATAGATAAGCCGCGAGCAGCGCCACCAAGAAGATATTGACGGCAAACGGCATACCACCGAAATCAGCAATACTGACGTAAACCCAGTTGATACCGGAGCCAAACAGCCCGAAGCCCCATAAGAAGCCGAGTAAAGCGGATTGTTTAGTGGTGCGGTTAAGCGTGACGGCCAATAAGCCAAATAGGGAGACAATGGCCGCAGGCCAGAAATCATAGGGTGAGAACGCCAGCGTCCCGCTGGCACCGAATAACAGCGCCAGTAGGGTGCGAACCCACTGACGTTCAAGTAAAGAGGCTTTAGCCATGTGTGATTTAGTCTTCCAGTTTCGGTTGCGGAGAATCGTCCGGAATTTTTACATGAACCTGGATGATACGTCGACTATCAGCCATGGCAACTTTGAAAGAGTAACCTTCGATTTCAATCGTTTCGCCACGCGCAGGCAAATGACCGAAGGCTTGCATAATTAGGCCACCGATGGTGTCGACTTCATCATCGCTAAATTGGGTACCGAAGATTTTGTTGAAATCTTCAATGTCGGTCAGCGCGCGCGCGGTATAAGTGTGGCGGCTGAGTTGACGGATATCGGCATCGTCTTCGTCGTCGTATTCGTCTTCGATTTCGCCAACAATCAGTTCCAGAATATCTTCAATAGTCACCAGACCGGAGACGCCGCCGAACTCGTCAATGACAATCGCCATGTGGTAACGCTGCGAGCGGAATTCTTTTAGCATCCGGTCGACACGCTTGCTTTCCGGCACCACCACCGCAGAGCGCAGCGCTAAATCGATGCTGAACGGTTCGGATTCTGCCCGCATAAACGGCAGCAAATCCTTGGCCATCAGGATACCTTCGATATGGTCTTTATCTTCGCTAATCACCGGGAAACGCGAGTGGGCGGATTCGATAATTACGTCCAAGCATTCTTCCAGCGTTTGGTTGCGCTTGAGTGTCACCATTTGAGAACGCGGGATCATGATGTCGCGCACGCGCTGCTCGGCGATATCCATCACGCCTTCCAGCATGTCACGGGTATCGGGATCGATCAGATCGTTTTGTTCTGAATCACGGATCAGCGTTACCAGATCGCCACGGTTTTTAGGTTCGCCGTGGAACAATTGGTTAAGAATAAGGGTAAAAAAGCCCTTCTTGGGGCTGGGGCTGTCATTATTAGATGAATGGTCGTCGCTCATGGCGGTCTAGTTAATGTCACTCATGTTGAGTTAATCAAGTCAGCGACAGCCCCGCAAAAAAGAGGCTGTGGGGTAAACGGCTGACGTTAAGCGGGATCTTTTTCCGCGAGATACGGGTCTGGGTAACCCATTGACTGCATAATCTCGGTTTCTAAAGACTCCATTTCTTCGGCTTCATCGTCTTCGATGTGGTCATACCCTAGCAGATGAAGGCAGCCATGGACAACCATATGCGCCCAGTGTGCTTCCAGCGTTTTGTCTTGTTCAACCGCTTCTTGCTCGACAACTTGGCGACAGATGATCAGGTCGCCCAGCAGCGGTAGCTCGATGCCAGGGGGCGCTTCGAACGGGAACGATAACACATTCGTTGGCTTATCTTTGCCGCGATATGTCTTGTTTAATTCGTTGCTTTCGGCTTCGTCTACCAGACGTACCGTCACTTCGGCCTCTTCCTGAAACTGCGGGAGAACCGCTTCCAGCCAACGTTGGAAGGTGGCTTCCGCTGGCAAACCTTGACTGTCTTCACAGGCGACCTGCAAATCCAGAATGACCTGACTCATGGTGTCTCCTGCTCGGAAGCGGCTTTGGCTTCCTGCTGACGCTGCTGCGCTAGCGCATCTTTACGTTTCTGCTCGGCGGCTTCCCAAGCTTCATAAGCGATAACCACGCGAGCTACCACCGGGTGACGCACTACGTCTTCGCTATGGAAGAAGTTGAAGCTCAGCTCTTTCACATCGGAAAGCACTTCCACCGCGTGGCGTAGGCCAGATTTTTGGTTACGCGGCAAGTCAATTTGCGTGACGTCGCCGGTAATCACAGCCTTGGAGTTAAAACCGATACGCGTTAGGAACATCTTCATCTGTTCGATGGTGGTGTTCTGGCTCTCATCCAGAATGATAAAAGCATCATTCAGGGTACGGCCGCGCATATAAGCCAGTGGTGCGACTTCAATCACGTTGCGCTCGATCAGTTTTTCTACGCGCTCGAAGCCCAACATTTCGAACAGGGCGTCGTACAACGGGCGTAGGTAAGGATCGACCTTTTGGCTCAGATCACCCGGCAAGAAACCGAGCTTCTCACCGGCTTCTACCGCCGGACGTGTCAGCAGAATACGGCGAATTTCCTGACGCTCCAACGCATCGACGGCGGCGGCAACGGCCAGATAGGTTTTACCGGTACCCGCAGGACCAATGCCGAAGGTGATGTCGTGATCGAAAATATTGGCAATGTATTGCGCCTGATTCGGCGTGCGGGGTTTGACCATGCCGCGCTTGGTTTTGATGTTCACCGCTTTACCGAACTCTGGCACGCTGTCTGCGACTTGCTCCAGCACGCGGCTCTCTTTGACAGCCAAGTGAATCTGCTCAGGGTCGATATCGGGGATCACGCCCCGGATCGGTGCGGTATCCACATACAGATGACGCAGAATGTTGGCGGCAGCAACCACACAAAGGTTTTTACCGACCAGTTTAAAACGGTTATCTCGGCGATTGATTTCAATGCCTAACCGACGTTCTAGCTGTTTGATGTTGTCATCAAACGGGCCGCACAGACTAAGCAAACGCTGGTTGTCTGCTGGCTCCAACAGAATTTCTTGTGTTGCGACGTTCAAACGATTCCTTTAGGTCACAGGGGGCCTGGTTGATGTCATTGGATAATTAAATGAAGTATATACCCAAAATAATTCAAGCTGTATCCTTATAGGTTTTGTTACTTTGATCTCCCTTTGGGCTAAGGCAAGCGCTGTTCAAAGCGGTCTGAAGACCAATTCGTTACTGCGTAGTTATCTCAATGTAACTCGAATTAATTTGCGTATATTGGCAGAAATTGAAAATTTAGTGTGCAATAAACGCGCATTATTTAATATCTATTTCCTGTTATACTCACCCCACTAGTAAAACACATATCATTTGACAAGTCTGTTCTGTTGATGCTTTTAATTATATCAGTGGTGGTCGAGTTGTTATTCACTGATTTCCTTGATGTGACTTCAATTATATTTTGCTGAGGTGGCTTAAGTTGTGGTTCGATTAAGTAGACAAACTCAGGAATATATTGGGTGCCGATCTTGGAACTTCTGACTGTGGTAGGTGATAAAAATTGATATTTTCTGTTATTATAAATTACTTTATATTGAGAGTGCGCAGATATTGATAAGAACATTTCTTATAAAGTGTGATTTTTTCTTGAAGTCCAATTCATAACATGTATGACGACTAATACCGTCAGGGGATTGAATTAAAAATCTCAATTAGAATGTCAATCAAGTTGAAAAAGAGGTTAATATGAATGAACGTAAAGTTAATCAGTTAGCTACATCACCAACTTTCACAAAGAAAGTATTAATACCTGCAAGTTCAACCCCTATTGTTATATTGCGATATTATGCACCACCTGGTGGTGGTCTTGATGAACAATGGAAATCAGAAGTGGCGCCTTTGACATTTACCTATAATGGTAAAGACGTTTTGATGGAGTTATATTTCTCATTCAATAGTGTAGACCGTGTTGTTGACGATGGGTTTAATGAAACAGCATATATTAAAGGTCAACAAAACGGAGGGTTTGACCAACACGCTCAATATTATCAGGCTCAATTAGAACTCACTAGCGCTGATACTGAGTTGGTGATCTCTGGTAGTTATCCACGCATGGGGTATATGAGTGTTGTCATTTATGATTTTCCGATGTATCAGTATCAAATTCTAGATACTGACATGATATGTGCCCAAGAAGGGGGGAGCCCAGTAATACCTTCCAACCCAAGTATTTTCTCTTATGACACCATAACCAAAGAATCAAGCATCAGCCTATCAAATAAAACATTACCCAGCACTCAACACACTAGTAATAATATAACCCTTAGAGATGGTGAGATTAATTTCTTTCGGCCAGACAGAAACACGTCTCTTGAAAGATACACTGAAGACATTGCTTCTGATGGGTATAGTCGGGCATATCTTTATGCCAACATGCAACCAACTCAAGAAATGTTGATCCTTCGCATAAAAGTTCCAACCACATTTATACACAGCAATGAGTTAGACCCAACATTCGAAAAATACCAATGCCGTGAATTAAGTATTAGTTCAAACATTAGTGAAAATGATCCTCTGACTCTTAATTTCTGGACGATTAGCAGTCTAATGCTAAACTCACAAAAAGACAGTGAGAGTTATGCTTACGTTTTCTTTGCACCAAATGATTTTGTTACCAATCAAATTTCAATAACAAGAACACCGGACTATATTGCCCCTATTTTGACTTGGGGAAATTACACAGGATATGTCCTTGGGTTGCCAACTGAAGTTTTACCCATTCGATATCGTGGACCAAGTAATGACTGGAAAGGTAATCCAGAAAATGCATTACCTTCTCCCACGCCAGTAACTTCCGATATGTTAGGCGAATGGCTTCCAGAACTATTTGGGGACACCATGGATAATTTTGAGAATGGCACTATTGGTGCAGTAAATAATACGCAGCCCTGGCCTGCTGCAGAATAATCCTAGGCATACCCTATTCCCCTAAAAGAATAGGGCACAGAAAACACGGCAAAACCTTGAGCTTTGCCGTGTTACCACCAATCAGTTTTTCTTCACGAACTCTGATTTCAGCTTCATTGGGCCAAAGCCATCGATTTTGCAGTCGATGTTGTGATCGCCTTCGACCAAACGGATATTCTTCACTTTGGTGCCGATTTTCAGCATCGAAGAACTGCCTTTGACTTTCAGATCTTTGACTACGGTGACTGCATCGCCATCTGCCAGCAGATTGCCGTTGGCGTCTTTAACGATCAGCTCGTCTTCGCTTGGAGCGGCGCTAGCGTCGTTCCACTCATGGGCGCACTCAGGGCAGACGTACATACCTTTGTCTTCATAAGTGTATTCGGAATTGCACTTTGGGCAGTGTGGTAATGACATTGTTATGTTGCCTCTCAAATTTAATGAAAAATAAAACAACCGAGCATCACTGCCCGGAATGAAAAAACATCTTACTAATTATGGTGCGAAAAACGGATTAGGGTTGGTAAGTGCCCACGCCCAGATCGTTTTCTTTGCGGGTACGGGCGATCACCGATTGAGGGGATTCATGTACGCGCAGATCCATCTGCTGCTGTGTTCGTACCAACACACCACGCAGCGAGTTGGTTAATACTTCGGTGACTTCTACGTCAACGAACTGGCCGATCATATCCGGTGTGCCGTCAAAGTTCACTACCCGGTTGCACTCGGTGCGGCCTGCGAGCTGCATAATATCTTTGCGTGAAGTGCCTTCCACCAACACACGCTGTACGGTGCCGAGCATCCGACGACTGAACTGGTTCACCTGCTGGTTGATGCGATCTTGCAGGATATACAGACGCTGCTTTTTCTCGTCTTCGCTGACGTCATCCACCATATCCGCCGCTGGCGTGCCGGGGCGCGAGGAATAGATAAAGCTGAAGCTGGTGTCGAAATCCACTTCGGCAATTAGGTTCATGGTTTGCTCGAAATCGGCTTGAGTCTCACCCGGGAACCCGATGATGAAGTCTGAACTGAGCTGAATATTCGGGCGCGCTTTGCGCAGCTTACGAATAATCGATTTGTATTCCAGCGCGGTATGGCCGCGTTTCATCATGGTTAGAATACGATCCGAACCGCTTTGTACCGGCAGATGCAAGAAGCTAACCAGTTCCGGCGTATCTTCGTACACCGCAATAATATCGTCGGTGAATTCGATCGGGTGGCTGGTGGTGAAGCGGATACGGTCAATGCCGTCGATCGTCGCGACTAAACGCAATAGCTCGGCGAACGAACAAATACCGCCATCGTAGGTGGCACCCCGGTAGGCGTTAACGTTCTGACCTAACAGGTTAACTTCACGCACGCCTTGTGCCGCCAGTTGCGCGACTTCAAACAATACGTCGTCACTTGGGCGACTGACTTCTTCACCACGGGTGTAAGGCACCACGCAGAAGGTACAGTATTTGTTACAGCCCTCCATGATCGAAACAAAGGCTGTTGGGCCATCGGCACGTGGCTCTGGCAGACGGTCAAATTTTTCAATTTCCGGGAAACTGATGTCGACGATCGGGCTGCGAGTGCCTTGTACGTGATTAATCATCTCCGGCAGGCGGTGCAGCGTTTGCGGACCAAATACCACGTCGACGCAAGGTGCGCGGCTGCGAATATGGTCGCCTTCTTGTGAGGCAACGCAGCCACCGACGCCGATGATGATATTCGGGTTTTTCTCTTTAAATTGCTTCCAGCGGCCTAACAATGCGAAAACTTTCTCCTGCGCTTTCTCACGGATCGAGCAGGTATTCAGCAGCAGCACATCGGCTTCTTCGGCGTTATCAGTCCACTGATAGCCGTGTGTGCTTCCCAGTAAATCTGCCATTTTGGATGAATCGTATTCGTTCATCTGGCAGCCCCAGGTTTTGATATGTAGTTTCTTGGTCATTGCTTTGCCATTACTGAATGCGGAGCGAAATAGGTGCAGGGTGGGTATTGTAATCACTTGATGTGGTTGTGACCAGCGCGAGGAGCCAATACCTGAAGAGCGGGCAAAAATCCGGTACAATCGGGCAAAGCATCCAATTAAGCATGGCCAAAATGAATACTACTCACAAACAGGTTGATGTCGTCGTCGTTGGCGGCGGAATGGTCGGCGCTGCCGTGGCGTTGGGTTTGGCGCAGGCGGGGTTTTCTGTGGCATTGCTGGAGCATCAAGCGCCGGAATCTTTTGATCCACAAAGTGCGCCAGATTTGCGTATTTCCGCTATTGGTTGCACGTCGGTTGGCTTGCTAAAACAACTGGGGGTTTGGTCAGCCGTAGAGCAGATGCGACTAGCCGCTTACCGCCGGTTGGAAACCTGGGAGTGGGAATCCGCTCGTGTCGCTTTTGATGCCACAACGTTAGGTTTGCCCGAGTTGGGTTTTATGGTGGAAAACCGAGTGTTGCAATTGGCTCTGTGGCAATCATTAGAGCAATGCGAAAATCTGACGCTCCTTTGCCCCGCCAAGCTGCAATCGTTGCATCATCATGATAACCAGTGGCAAGTCACGTTAGACTCTTCTGAGACGCTACAGGCGCGTTTAGTGATAGGTGCCGATGGTGCTCATTCTCAAGTGCGTAAATTGGCGATGATCGGCACTAGCGGTTGGCAATATCGTCAATCCTGTATGTTGATTACCGTGCAGACCGGCGCACCGCAACAGGACGTGACTTGGCAACAGTTCTATTCCTCGGGGCCGCGCGCATTCTTACCGTTATATGACGATTGGGCATCGCTGGTGTGGTACGACAGCCCACAGCGTATTCGTCAGTTACAAGCGTTGCCGATGGCGCAGCTTGAACGTGAAATCACCGCCGCATTTCCACAACGCCTCGGAAGCGTAAAAGCCCATGCCGCAGGCTCTTTCCCGTTAGTTCGTCGTCATGCTCAATGTTATGCCAAACCGGGGTTAGCGCTGATTGGCGACGCTGCGCACACCATCAACCCTTTAGCCGGGCAGGGGGTGAATCTCGGTTATCGCGATGTGGATGCGTTGCTGGAAGTGCTCACTGATTCGCGTGGTCTGGGTGAGGATTGGAGCAGTGAAGATGTATTGAAACGATATCAACGTCGTCGCCGTACCGATAACCTGATGATGCAAAGCGGAATGGATCTGTTCTACACCGCGTTTAGTAATGATTTAGCACCGATAGCGGTGGCGAGAAATTTAGTTTTGATGGCAGCACAGCGTGCCGGAAAACTGAAAGAGCAGGCGTTGAAATATGCGCTGGGGTTATGAGTCACAAATCGGGTTGGCAATGCCAGCCCATTTTTTGGAATGCAAGAAAGCAAAAAGCCCGCTTAAGCGAGCTTTCTTGAATATGGCTGGGGTACCTGGATTCGAACCAGGGAATGCCGGTATCAAAAACCGGTGCCTTACCGCTTGGCGATACCCCAAGAGATGGTGGCTACGACGGGATTTGAACCTGTGACCCCATCATTATGAGTGATGTGCTCTAACCAGCTGAGCTACGTAGCCATTGTGAAGGTGAGTATGGCTGGGGTACCTGGATTCGAACCAGGGAATGCCGGTATCAAAAACCGGTGCCTTACCGCTTGGCGATACCCCACCAATGTACTCACTTCCAACAGCAACCCATCATAAAGATGGCTGGGGTACCTGGATTCGAACCAGGGAATGCCGGTATCAAAAACCGGTGCCTTACCGCTTGGCGATACCCCATCTGCTGCTTACAACTCGAAGAAGGAAATGGTGCGGGAGGCGAGACTTGAACTCGCACACCTTGCGGCGCTAGAACCTAAATCTAGTGCGTCTACCAATTTCGCCACTCCCGCAAAAAAAAGATGGTGGCTACGACGGGATTTGAACCTGTGACCCCATCATTATGAGTGATGTGCTCTAACCAGCTGAGCTACGTAGCCATCTTTTTTGCGCCACCTTCATCGGCGTTGCGGGGCGCATTATGCGTATATGGTCGTTTTGCGTCAACTAATTTTTTCCCGAAAAGATACCCAAATGGCTCGTTTGTCTGGCTTGTGAACAGGTTGGTGATAAAAGCACCAATTCAGGTAATTAATGGTTGAAAATGCCAGCAAAAAAGGCGAGCACAGTGGCTCGCCTTGGGGATCAATAATGCAGGATTTATTGATAGGCGGATTGGTGTACGCCGACAGCACGGCCAGATGGATCATCCATCTTTTTAAATGATTCGTCCCATTCAATCGCTTTGGCTGATGAACAGGCCACGGATGGACCACCGGGAACGCATTCTGCAGCACTTGGCAATGGGAATAGCTCTTCGAAGACTTGGCGGTACAAATAGCCTTCTTTCGAGGTCGGCGTATTGTACGGGAAGCGGAAACTTGCCGTTTCGAGCTGTTGATCGGTAATTTGCTTCGCAGCCACTTCTTTCAATGTATCGATCCAGCTATAACCGACACCGTCGGAGAACTGTTCTTTTTGACGCCAAGCGACGCTGGCAGGCAGATAGGATTCGAAACATTCACGGATGATATGTTTCTCCATTTTGCCGTTGCCGCACATCTTGTCTTTCGGATTGATGCGCATGGCGACATCAAGGAAGTTTTTATCCAAGAACGGAACGCGGGCTTCAACACCCCAGGCGGACATCGCTTTGTTGGCACGTGCGCAATCATACATATGCAAGGCCAGTAATTTACGCACCGTTTCTTCGTGGAACTCTTTGGCATTTGGCGCTTTGTGGAAGTACAGATAGCCGCCGAATACTTCATCCGCCCCTTCACCTGATAGCACCATTTTGATGCCCATCGCTTTGATTTTACGTGACATCAAATACATGGGTGTGGATGCCCGAATCGTGGTCACGTCGTAGGTTTCGATGTGGTAAATCACGTCGCGAATAGCATCTAAGCCTTCTTGCACGGTGAAGTGAATTTCGTGGTGCACGGTGCCTAGATGGTTAGCCACTTCTTGCGCCGCTTTCAGATCTGGCGAGCCTTGCAGGCCAACGGCAAAGGAGTGTAACTGCGGCCACCAAGCTTCACTGCGCTCGTCATCTTCTACGCGGCGAGCGGCATATTTCTTGGTAATGGCAGAGATGACGGATGAATCCAAACCGCCGGACAGCAATACGCCGTAAGGTACGTCGGACATTAGATGGCTTTTCACCGCATCTTCCAGCGCGGTGCGCAGGGTGTTGGCGTCGGTCACGTTGTCTTTGACGTTGTCGTAATCAAACCAATCACGCTGATAATATTCGCGGATTTCACCGTCTTGGCTCCACAAATAGCTACCCGCTGGGAACTCTTTAATGGTACGGCAAACTGGTACCAGCGCTTTCATTTCTGAAGCGACATACAGGTTGCCGTGCTCATCGTGCCCCATGTACAACGGAATGATACCCAGATGGTCGCGGCCAATCAGGTAGGCGTCTTTTTCTGTGTCATACAGTGCGAAGGCGAACATGCCTTGCAGATCGTCGAGGAACTCATGACCTTTTTCTTGATACAGCGCCAAGATCACTTCGCAGTCGGAGCCCGTCTGGAATTCATATTTTTCGCTCAGTTTTTGGCGCAGAGCTTGATGGTTGTAAATCTCACCGTTAACTGCCAGAACATGGGTATGCGCCGCGTTATACAAAGGTTGAGCACCGTTGTTAACGTCGACAATCGATAAACGTTCGTGTGACAGAATGGCTTTATCGCTGGCGTAAACACCGGACCAGTCTGGGCCACGGTGACGCATCAGGCGTGACATCTCGAGTGCTTTTTTACGCAACTCGATGGGATCGGATTTCAGGTCGAGAATACCGAAAATAGAACACATACCCATTTCTCCTACGACTTTCTTATGACTGTGATGTTGTTATGGGCAACAAGATTGGCTCATCAAAGATGGCGCGCTTTTGCTGCGTTGTGTTTATGAAAATGCGTCAAAACAGGAAGAGGATGCAAGCGTTTTAATCTTATGCTGAGAAATAGTGGGTTAGCAGGTGTTTAAAATTAGCGTATATTCATTTCTAGGCTGAAATAATTATCGAATCTCTATTTTTTGTCGGTGACGGATAGGTTGCCAGCAAATTTTACCGGCAACCTATTTATTCAAGTTATGCGGTTAGTTGCCACAGAGTGAAGGCCACATCTGGAGTCCAACCCATATTGGATGTATGAGCATTGATACAGGTGTATTTTTTACCTGCATAAGTCACAACATCGCCCACTTTGTAGCTGTGGTTGTTTTCCCACGGTGCTACCGGGTTTGGTGGCGTAGTGCCGTCGCTAGCAGTTTGTGTGGTCAGCGTGCTGCTGGGGACTGACTGAGTGCCTTTGTTGTCAGTTGCAGTGACGAAGTAGCTGTACTGCGTATTAGCCGTTAGGCCGCTGTCTTGCAGGAACAGGTTTGCTGTTTGAGCCACCGCAGTACCATTACGATAAACCGTGTAACTGGTGACTGGGTTGACGCTGGTGGAAGCTGTCCAGCTCAGTTTCAGCGAAGTGGTTGCTAAATCTGAGACCACCAACCCGGTGGGTGCGGCTGGTTTTTCTGGCTCTGGTGGCAGTACGCCGCCCTGAATCAGTTGGGTATAGCGTTTGCTGAATTCCCAGTTGTAAGCCACGCCGGTTTTGCTTTTGCCGTTGTCCCAGTTAACTGACCAGGTCATCAACCCTTTGATCGACAGACTTTTGGCATCCAAACGTTGGAACGCTTTGTACACTGCCTGCGGGTCAACCACGTAACCGGTCGCTGCGGCATCGTTATTGCTTGGCAAACCGATAACAAATTTAGCTGATGGAATTTTGGTATAACCACGAGTCCCGGTCACCAAACTTTCGGTCAGGTAATAGAGGAAGTCTTCTTTCATTGCGTCGTTATTTTGGGTGATCCAGGCACCAGCGCCACCATTGGCTTCATCAACCCAAATACCGTCACCGCCTTGGTTATAATATTGCGGTGCGATAAAGTCGTAATAACCTTCTAGCGCAGAAATATAATCCAAGTAGCTACCAGCGGTACGTAAGTAAGGGAATTCAGGCGCCATGCTAATAATGAATTTCTTTCCTTGCGCAGCATAATAATCTTTGACTCGTTTTAATGCAGTTGGCAATACGGTTTTATTATTCGCTGCACCGATGGCAGCTTGTTCCAAATCAATATCCAGACCATCGAAACCATAGGTCTCAACCAGACGGATAATTTCATCTTTCAGTGCATCTTCGTCACCGGTTTTCAGTTCGATATGAGCATCAGCACCACCCAGTGAAATCAGTACTGCGCGCCCTTGGCTGTTTAGCACGCCAACCTGACGGCGGAACTCGGCATCGCTCAGGTTATAGGGTTTGAATGTGGGGATGCCGACACCTTTCATAAAGGCCACGGCTACCACGTTGTACACTGCGGGAATGTCAGTCAGGTTCATATTGGCAAATTGGCCTTGCTGGTAACCATCGCTGGCACCGGCTAACCAGTTATGCCAAAAACCCATCATGATCTTTTTATTGGTCATATCTGGCATTGCTGAAGCGTCATCGGTAATAGTCGCGTTCAAGTTAGTCATCGTGTTCATAGTTAAGCCTCGTTATTAATCAGTAGTGTTTTTATCTATGCCATTGGGCATGAATTTATATTGCTGGTTTTTAACGAGAGTAGAGTGAAACTTTCATGAGGTTATGAATAAATAAAATTCAATATAATGAGGTGTGGTGATGTAATAAAAAATAACACCAGAAAAAAATGTTGTGTGGTGAGGGATAAAGCAATGGCGACCAGAACAATCGCCATTATTTTAGAAGATATTAATATCCTCGACAGAAGGGAAAATATAGCTCGGGCGGAACGGCATACTTTCGATATCGTTCATTTTGGAAACGCCAGACAACACGAGAATGGTTTCTAAACCCGCTTGGAAGCCTGCCAAAATGTCGGTACGTAGGTTATCGCCGATAATCACCGTTTCTTCTGAATGCCCCTGCATCTTATTCAACGCAGCACGGATGATCCACGGGCTCGGTTTGCCGACATAAAACGGTTTGCGGCCGGTGATTTTCTCGATCGGGGCGCACAGGGCACCGCAGGCAGGAGCAAAGCCATGACCGTGGGTATCTGGATTGGTAGCAATAAAACGCGCGCCATTTTTTACGAAATAGGCGGCTTTATGCATCATGTCCCAGTTGTAGGAACGGGTTTCCCCGACGATCACGAAATCTGGGTTGATATCGGTAATGGTAAAGCCAGCTTTGTACAGCTCGTGAATCAACGCACCTTCGCCAACCACATAGGCTTTTTTACCTTCCTGACGCCGCAGGAAATCAGCCGTCGCCATGGCAGAAGTGTAAAATGCGCTTTCTGGTACATCCAGACCGGCAGCGCTAAAACGGTTTGCTAAATCTTGCGCGGTTTGCGATGGGTAGTTGGTCAGTACCACCAGCGGCATGCCTTGTTCCTGAATGCGAGCCAAGAATGGTGCGGCACCCGGAATGGCGGTGTTGTCATGCAACAATACGCCGTCGATGTCACAGATGATATTTTTGATAGCCATGGTTATTTCTCATGATTACGGCGGGTAAAACGCGAAGATAGCATACCCGCCAGCAGGCAGATTAGCTTTCTAGTAAACGCTGCAGCAATACGCCGTTGAGCATCGCCCGTTTGGCTAGGGCGAAAGCACCAATGGCTGAGCGGTGATCGAGCTCTGAAGTGACGATGGGCAGATTTTTGCGGAAATCTTTCAACACTTGGTTGTTGATACAGCTTTGAATGGCGGGTAGCAGCACCTTTTCGGCTTCGGTAATTTCCCCGGCAATCACGACTTTTTGCGGGTTAAACAGGTTAATGGCGATGGCAACGGCTTTACCGAGATAACGACCCACGTGTTCGATCACTTCGCTAGCCAATAAGTCGCCCCGGTTAGCGGCCTTGCAGATGGTGGCGATACTGCAGTCATCCAGCGTCAATTTGCTCGGATAACCTTGAGCCAATAATTGACGCACGCGATGTTCGATAGCTGCGTTGGCGGCCACGGTTTCCAGACAGCCAAAATTACCGCAGTGGCAGCGTTCACCGAGCGGATCGATCTGGATATGGCCGATTTCGCCAACGTTACCGTTATTGCCAAGGAATATCTGACCGTTAACGATGATCCCCGCACCCGTCCCGCGGTGCAGACGTACCAAGATAGAATCTTCGCAATCGCGAGTGGCACCGAAGTAATGTTCGGCTAATGCCAAGCTACGAATATCGTGACCAACGAAACTGGTGACGTTAAAGCGTTGCTGTAAGTTATCAACCAGCGGCCAGTTATCGACGCTGATATGTGGCATGTAGCGCACAACGCCGAGAGTAGGGCTGACCAAGCCCGGCAAAATAACCGCAATAGCGATCAGCTCACGCAGTTTGCGTTGATAACCTTCGATGAACTGTGCAATGGCAGTAAACAGCGCATTTTCCAATGTTTCCTGTGTGCGTTCTGGCAGGGCATAGTGCTCCTCGCCCAGCGATTTTCCACTCATGTCGTACAACGTGATGGTGGCATCGTGACGGCCAAGACGAATGGCAATGGTGTGGAACTGGCGGTTTTCAGTAACAATGGAAATGGCGCGACGACCACCGGTGGAGGCTTGCTGATCGACTTCTTTGATCAGCCCGCGCTCCAACAGTTGGCGAGTAATTTTGGTGACACTGGCGGGGGCAAGCTGGCTGAGCTCTGCAATCTGAATGCGCGAGATCGGTCCTTGTTGGTCGATCAGGCGATAGACTGCCGCGCTATTAAGCTGCTTAACTAAATCTACGTTTCCTATCTGTGCCTGGCCGCCAGTGCTCATCAATAATGTTACTCGCTGTTCGTTAATTAAACCTCGTTACCGTTAACGAGCGTTTTGACTATCTTATAGTCGCGGGTGAATGCAGTCAGGTTTGCTACCTTGCCGGCTTCAATGGTACCCAAACGTTGATCCACACCGATAGCGCGAGCTGGATACAGCGTTGCCATACGCAACGTTTCATCCAGCGCGATACCGACATGTTCGACGCTGTTCTGCACCGCTTCGATCATGGTCAGTGCAGAGCCACTCAGGGTACCGTTTTCGTCTACACACAACCCGTCACGGTAGTATATTGTTTTTCCAGCGAAAATAAATTGCTCAATATTAGCGCCTGCGGGTGCTGTGGCATCAGTGACCAGCACTAATTTGTCACCTTTCAACTGCTTAGCGGTGCGAATGTTCGCCCAATGCACATGGTGACCATCGGCAATGACACCGGTATAGACTTCTGGAGTATCGAAGATTGCTCCAGCCAAGCCCGGCTCACGACCGCTAATATACGGCATGGCGTTGAACAAATGAGTTGAGAACGTAATACCCGCGGCAAAACCGATACGCGCCTGCTCGTAGGTGGCGTTGGAATGCCCCGCGGAAACCACAATACCCGCCGCTTTCAATTGCGCGATAAAGTGTGGTTGCACCATTTCTGGTGCCAGAGTCACTTTGGTTATCACATCCGCATTGGCGCACATGTAATCCACCATCGCTTTATCGGCTTCGCGGATGATTTTAGGATCGTGGGTGCCTTTTTTGACCGTGCTGAGGTACGGCCCTTCCAAATGCAGACCTAATGCCTGATTGGGATTTTTCTTCAGATAAGCGCGCATCACATCAATGCTGCGCTTCATTAATTCGTCATTACTGGTGATCAGCGTTGGTAGATAGCTGGTACAGCCAGATTTTTCGTTGGCGTGCTGCATGATTTCCAACGTTTTTTCTGAAACGTTTTCTATCGTGTCGTTGAATTGCACACCGCCGCAGCCGTTAAGCTGAACGTCGATAAAACCGGGGGCTAAAATTGCGCCGCCCAGATCGCGCGTTTCGATGCCTGCAGGCAGTTCAGCTAGCGGACAGACACGTTCAATCAGGCCATCAGCAATGATTACTGCGTGGTCATCAAGCACGTCGTGGCCGGTGTAAATCCGGCAATGGGTCAAAGCGAACATATAGCCCCCTAAAAAATTAAAGACCTTTAACGCTTTCCGCTTCTAATTCACGGAAGTATTTAACTGTTTTGACTTTCAGTTCCATGGTGGATGGCTCATCACACACTACAACGGCTTTTTTGTGCAATTGCAGGCAGCTGATGGTCCACATATGGTTGACGTTACCTTCTACTGCGGCTTCCAACGCTTGAGCTTTAGCGTGGCCAGTCACCAAAATCATCACTTCTTCGGCATCCAGCAAAGTACCGACACCCACGGTCAGTGCATATTTAGGCACTTGGCTAACATCGCCGCCAAAGAAGCGGGAGTTGGCAATCCGGGTATCTTCGGTCAGCGTTTTGATACGGGTACGAGAAGCCAGAGAAGAAGCTGGTTCGTTGAATGCGATGTGGCCATCAACGCCTACGCCACCCATGAACAGGTTGATCTTGCCATAAGAGCGGATTTTTTCTTCGTATTGACGGCACTCGACATCAACGTCTGGTGCATTACCGTTCAGTAGGTTGATATTTTCACGTGGGATATCAACATGATCAAAGAAATTGCGGTACATAAAGGTATGATAGCTTTCCGGGTGTTCCTGCGGCAAGCCCACATATTCGTCCATGTTAAAGGTCACTACGTGCTTGAAGCTCACTTCGCCTGCTTTGTGCATCGCGATCAAGTGTTTGTAAGCTTCCAGCGGCGTACCACCTGTTGGTAGGCCCAACACGAACGGGCGATCGGCAGTCGGTTTGAATGCGTTGATGCGCTGCACGATATGGCGAGCGGCCCATTTGCCAACTTGTGCGGTATCTTTCAGTGGGATAAGTCTCATCATACACCTCTTGGGTAAGTAAACTGTGGCTATACTGTAACGGGCTTGAGTTTGACTTCTAAGCGTAACCCAGCTTTAGGGTTTACGCGTCAATGCTCAGTCCAGTTGATTTTTTGAATCATAAAATAAGTTTTGTGCGATGGCTAGCAATGTGGCAGGTTAAGACTGGTTTTTGGTGATGTTTATCACAAAAAACGAGGTTTTAATTTGCGATACGAAATAATTTTTTTACACTCCGCATGAGTAATACGTGCCATGCGTTATTTTTAAATAAAAAGGTAGAGAGTTAGCTCAATAAACCCAAAGTAATTTTAGCCGCGTCGAGGCGGCTTGAAGAATGAAGGGTATAACTACTAATAGGGTCCGTCCGCGGACAAATAGGGGGAAAAGGTGAACATTCTTAGTTATTTGCAAAAAGTGGGACGGGCCTTAATGGTTCCGGTCGCCACGCTACCTGCCGCCGCCATCTTGATGGGCGTCGGGTACTGGATTGACCCTGTTGGTTGGGGCGGCGATAGTGCCCTCGCTGCTTTCTTTATTAAATCTGGTTCTGCCATCATCGACAATATGTCGGTGCTGTTTGCCATTGGTGTTGCCTATGGTATGTCCAAAGACAAAGACGGTGCGGCTGCACTGACCGGCTTTGTCGGTTTCCTGGTATTAACCACGCTGTGTTCACCGGCCGCTGTGTCGATGATCCAGAAAATCCCTCTCGACCAAGTGCCTGCTGCGTTCGGTAAAATCCAGAACCAGTTCGTCGGTATCTTGGTGGGTATTATTTCTGCGGAAGTTTACAACCGTTACAGCAGTGTTGAGCTGCCGAAAGCGTTGTCATTCTTCAGTGGTCGCCGTTTGGTGCCGATCCTCATCTCCTTCTTGATGATTTTGGTTGCCTTCATTCTGATGTACATCTGGCCGGTGATCTTTAACGGTCTGGTGACCTTCGGTGAATACATTCAGAAAATGGGTTCTGCTGGCGCGGGTATCTACGCGTTCTTCAACCGTCTGTTGATTCCGGTCGGTCTGCACCACGCACTGAACTCCGTGTTCTGGTTCGACGTTGCGGGTATCAACGATATTCCTAACTTCTTGGGTGGTGCTCAGTCCATCGAGTCCGGTAAAGCGGTTGTGGGTATCACCGGTCGTTATCAAGCTGGCTTCTTCCCAATCATGATGTTCGGCCTGCCGGGTGCAGCGCTGGCTATCTACCACTGTGCACGTCCTGAAAATAAGGCGAAAGTACTGGGTATCATGATGGCGGGGGCGTTTGCTGCCTTCTTCACCGGTATCACCGAACCACTGGAATTCTCCTTCATGTTCGTGGCTCCGGTTCTGTATGTGATCCACGCTATCTTGACCGGTATCTCTGTCTACATCGCGGCATCCATGCACTGGATTGCTGGCTTTGGTTTCAGTGCCGGTCTGGTGGATATGGTGCTGTCTTCGCGTAACCCGCTGGCGACACACTGGTACATGCTGATCCCACAAGGTCTGGTGTTCTTCGCTATCTACTATCTGGTGTTCCGCTTCACTATCACCAAATTCAACCTGATGACCCCAGGTCGCGAACTGGCTGTTGCTGGTGACGAAACTGACGGTTATGACACTAACGTTGCGGGTGAAAAAGACGAGAGCGAAACCACAACCTTGGCTCGCCGCTACATTGGCGCCATCGGGGGTAGTGACAACCTGACCGGTATTGATGCTTGTATCACCCGCCTGCGTCTGAACGTCAAAGACTCTGCGTTGGTTAACGATGCGGTAGCGAAACGTATAGGTGCTTCTGGTGTGATTCGTCTGAACAAGCAAAGTGTTCAAGTGATCGTCGGTACTCGTGCTGAACTGATTGCTAGTGCAATGCGTACTGTTATTGCCGCAGGTCCGGTAGCAGCAACTGCAGCAGCGGCCGCCGCAATGACCGAAGCAAAACCACAAGCCGTACCAAACGCAGCGAAAACTTCTTTCCAAACGCTGGTTGCTCCAGTAACGGGTGAAGTTATAGCGCTGGATCAGGTGCCAGATGAAGCCTTCGCCAGTAAAGCAGTCGGTGATGGTGTGGCGATTCGTCCAACTGACAAAATCGTTGTGGCACCGGCTGACGGTACCGTGGTGAAAATCTTCAACACCAACCACGCATTCTGTCTGGAAACAGACAAAGGCGCAGAGATTGTGGTGCACATGGGGATCGATACCGTTGCTCTGAACGGTCAAGGCTTCAAACGTCTGGTGGAAGAGGGTGCTGAGGTGAAAGCCGGTCAGCCAATCCTTGAACTGGATCTGGAGTACTTGAACGCTAACGCTCGCTCAATGATCAGCCCGGTTGTGGTCAGCAATTCGGATGATTATGCCGGCCTGACGGCGCTGGCAAGCGGCAACGTGGTTGCTGGCCAGACTAAGCTGTTCGAGATCCAGAAATAAGCATAGTTTTACCTGAGTAGTATTTTAGCCTTGGCGGGAAGAGAGCAGTCTCTTCCCGCTTTTTTATGCTTAAATTGCGCGTTGACAAAGGAGTGCGCATTTTCCTGAAACAAACGGTTGTTTCCGGGCGTGGCTTGTTGGAACATAGGCGGTTATGTGTAAGCGCTTTGCATTCGAGGAATAGTGAAATGAGTGAGGCTGAAGCCCGCCCAACCAATTTTATCCGTCAGATCATCGATGAAGATCTGGCGTCTGGGAAACATACGTCGGTGCATACCCGTTTCCCACCGGAGCCAAATGGTTATCTGCATATTGGCCACGCGAAGTCGATCTGCCTGAACTTTGGTATTGCCAAAGATTATCAAGGGCAGTGCAACCTGCGCTTTGATGACACCAACCCGGTAAAAGAAGACATCGAATTTGTTGATTCAATCAAACACGATGTTGAGTGGCTTGGTTTCGAGTGGAGCGGTGCCGTCCGTTACTCTTCTGACTATTTTGATCAACTGCACCAATACGCGGTTGAACTGATTACCAAAGGTCTGGCTTACGTTGACGAATTGTCACCAGAGCAGATCCGCGAATACCGTGGTTCTTTGACTGCGCCGGGTAAAAATAGCCCATACCGCGATCGTTCTGTTGAAGAGAACCTCGAGTTGTTCGAGAAAATGCGTGCTGGTGGCTTTGCTGAAGGTACCGCTTGCCTGCGCGCTAAAATTGATATGGCATCGCCATTTATCGTGATGCGCGATCCGGTGCTGTATCGCATCAAGTTCGCTGAACACCATCAGACCGGTAACAAGTGGTGCATCTATCCGATGTACGATTTCACCCACTGTATTTCTGATGCGTTGGAAGGGATCACCCACTCGCTGTGTACGCTGGAATTCCAAGACAACCGCCGTCTGTACGATTGGGTGCTGGATAACATCACGATTCCATGTCATCCGCGTCAGTACGAGTTCTCTCGTCTGAACCTCGAATACGCCATTATGTCGAAGCGTAAGCTGAACCAGTTGGTGACAGAGAAAGTGGTTGAGGGCTGGGATGATCCACGTATGCTGACCGTTTCTGGTCTGCGCCGTCGTGGTTATACCGCAGCCTCTATCCGTGAGTTCTGTCAACGTATCGGCGTGACTAAGCAAGACAACAACATTGAAATGGTGGCGTTGGAATCTTGTATTCGTGACGATCTCAACGAGAACGCACTACGCGCGATGGCGGTGTTGGATCCGGTTAAAGTGGTTATCGAAAACATGTCGGCAGAAACCGAGATGGTCACTATGCCTAACCATCCGAACAAACCGGAAATGGGTAGCCGCCAAGTGCCGTTCAGCCGTGAAGTGTATATCGATCGCTCTGACTTCCGTGAAGAAGCCAACAAGCAATACAAACGTTTGGTGCTGGGTAAAGAAGTTCGTCTGCGTAATGCTTACGTGATCAAAGCCGAGCGTGTAGAAAAGGATGAAGCAGGGGAAATTACCACTATCTTCTGTAGCTACGATCCTGAAACTCTGGGCAAAGATCCTGCCGATGGCCGTAAGGTGAAAGGTGTGATCCATTGGGTTTCTGCTGAACACGCAGTACCTGCGGAAATCCGCTTGTACGATCGTTTGTTCAGCGTAGCGAATCCTGGCGCGGCAGAGGACTTCCTCGCTACCATTAACACCGAGTCACTGGTTATCAAGCGTGGTTTTGTCGAGCCAAGCCTAGCCGCTGCACAGCCTGAAAAAGCCTATCAATTCGAGCGTGAAGGCTACTTCTGTGCTGACAACCGCTATTCATCAGCCGAGCATTTGGTATTTAACCGTACCGTTGGTCTGCGTGATACTTGGGCCAAGATTGACGGCTAAAATGGCCTGAAAAAATCATTTCTTGAGCGCGACCAAAGTCGCGCTCAAGTTGTTGATGCCGTTCTACGGCACTAGCTTCTTTTCTGCTTTTTAATTCTTATCATTCGCCAAAATTTGCGTCATGTTCTTAAGAAAAGAACAGGGGCTTTTTGCGGTAACTGGCCATCAAGTTTCACCTAATCCTTACGGGATTGGGGACGATATAGGCTGACGCCGATCAGTCTGATGATCGACAACTCATATAATTTCGTCTCATTTTAGTGGATATTTTCCACTGGGATGACTTGAATCGTCCCCATGGCGGGGATATATTATCACCAAGTTAAGGATAGATCTGGGCGATATGGAAGCGCTATTTGTCGAGTTACCACCGTTTGAGCGGCATCGTGGTGAGTACCTTACCGACGATGAATTTCGAGAGTTTCAGCAGATGTTGCTGAAAAAACCGACGTGTGGCGATGTGCTCCAGCATACCGGTGGGTTGCGTAAGGGGCGCTTTGGCGATTCGAAACGCAATAAAGGAAAGCGTGGCGGGATAAGGGTTATCTATTACTGGTATCTGGAAAAGTCCCATTTCCTGCTATTCACCTTGTATGACAAAGATCAGAAAGACGATTTAACGAAAACGCAGCGAGATCTGTTGCGCGGAATGCTTGAACAGGCCAAAAAGAGGTGGAATGATGACAGAACGTGACATTTTTGGTGAACTGCAGGAAGGCATGACGGCGTGGAGCGACTTCAACGAGGGGAAGATAACGTTGCGCACACATCGCGTCAGCGTTAAACCTGCATCAATGACGCCTGCAGAGGTGAAGGCTGTTCGTGAAAAGCTGAAACTTTCTCAGGCAGTTTTTGCACAGTATCTGCATACCGGCGTCACAACGTTGCAGAACTGGGAACAGGGACTCGCGAAACCCAATAAGCAGGCTGTTTTGTTGCTCAAAATGGTCGAAAAAAACCCTAATACACTGAATGAGCTGGCGGTATTATAGCGCCAGCTCTATATCATGGTCACGGTGATTTCTTGGGGTAACTCAACGCCTGTGCCGTTCGTCATTTTTTGAGTGCGACTTTGGTCGCGCTTTTTTTTATTTTTTGCAGCAACCTCTCATTATTCACATTTCTTTTTTCCCATCAGCAGCAATATTTTTTGTGAGCGCTCTCGTTAAATCACCAGTTATCAGTTTTTTTTATATAAATCATGAATTATACAACCCGTATTTATATATTCGCGATGCGAATTAATGTCATTTAGAGAGCGCTCCCAGTTTTTCTCCTAAGTGTTTGTTTTTATCAAGCTGAAACCTTTCAATCTCCTTTCTATTTTCATGTGTATCTCTAGTTATTCTGATTTTATTGAATTTTTTATTCAAAAGTCATCTATTTGATGGATGTAACAAATTCTCATAGATATGTGCTCTTTGTCATACTTTGACAAATCTTTCTCATTTTTCATTTGATAATTCGCGTCGCGAAAAATAGTCTAGTTGTAGCAATAAGTGCTGTCGGATTTTCTCCCCCAGCAAATTTTTTACCCGATTGGGTTTTATTAGTGGTCGTGCAGGGCAGTGGTGAACACAGGCGGCCGCAACTTTAAAAGTAAAGTCAAAGAGGAATTTCTCATGGGTCACGGTGCGCAGCGTAAAACGCTAGCTCTCGCAGTCGCGGGTGCAATGTTCGGAACAGGGTTTGTAATGGCTCCTGAAGCTAAAGCTGAAGGGTTTATCGACGATTCAACGCTGACCGGCGGCATTTACTACTGGCAACGTGAACGTGACCGTAAAGATTTGAATCCTACCAAGACAATGACTCAGCCTGATGGCACAGAAGTAGTGGTGAAAAACCCTGATTACAATTCTTATACCACCAACTTGTCACACGCCACTGCCAACCTGAACCTAGATTTTAACTCTGGTTATGCTTGGGACATGTTCGGGCTGGATGTTGCCGCATTTACTGCGATTGAAATTGCCGAAGCTAAAGATAGCGGTCACCCAAACGAAATTGCCTTCTCCAGCAGTAACCACGCTTATGATGAAACCTATGCTGGTGACAAGAGCGGCATCAGCCTGTACAAAGCAGCAGGTAAATTCAAATATGGCCCAGTCTGGGCACGTGCGGGTTACATCCAGCCAACGGGGCAAACGTTGATCGCCCCACATTGGAGCTTCATGCCAGGGACTTACCGTGGTGCGGAAGCCGGTGCTAACTTCGATTATGGTGATGCAGGTGCGCTGAGTTTCTCTTACATGTGGACCGATGAATACAAGTCTCCGTGGCATATCGAGATGGATGATTTCCGTCAAAACGATAAAACTACTGGCGTTTCTTACCTGCATTCATTAGGTGCTAAGTATGATTTCAAAAATAACCTGGTGTTGGAAGCCGCATTCGGCCAAGCACAGGGATATGTAAACCAGTATTTTACCAAGGCTTCCTACAAGTTTGACGATGTCATGGGCAACCCGCTGACGACTAGCTATCAGTTCTACGGTACTGAAGATCGTATTAGCGATAGCAGCGATCCAAACAGCATCTATGATGGTCTGGCATGGTTGCAGGCGCTGACCTTCGGTTACACCACCGGCCAATTCAACTGGCGTTTGGAAGGCACCATGGTCAAGGCCGAAGGTAACCAAGGCTACTTCCTGCAACGTATGACACCCACTTACGCTTCCTCCAATGGTCGTTTAGACGTGTGGTGGGATAACCGTTCTGACTTCAACGCCAACGGCGAAAAAGCGGTTTATGCCGGTGTGATGTATGACTTGAGCAAGTGGAACCTGCCGGGTATGGCGGTTGGCGGTTCTTACGTCTATGCCTGGGATGCCAAACCTAGCACCAACCCGATTTACGATCAAAGTCAGCGCTTAAAAGAGAGCGCTTACAGTCTCGACGCGATGTATACCATTCAAGAGGGTCGTGCTAAAGGAACGTTGTTCAAACTGCACTTCACTCAATACGACAACCATTCTGATATCCCAAGCTGGGGCGGTGGTTACGGCAACATCTTCCAGGATGAACGAGACGTCAAATTCATGGTTATCGCACCATTCACTATCTTCTGATGATGTCCCCGGTGGTAACGCCGGGGAAACTTAAAGGATCAAAACAATGAAAAAACTGATGCTGATCGTCGCTGCGGTTGTGGGTTTAAGTGCTTGTGCACAGCCTACCGCACCACCAGAAGATGCCAAATTAAAGCAGGCTTACAGTGCTTGTATTAATACTGCCGAAGGTTCGCCAGAAAAACTGAAATCATGTCAGGCGGTATTGGACGTATTGAAACAAGACGAAAAGAATAAACAGTTTGCCGAGAAAGAAACGGTGCGCGTGATGGATTATCAAAAGTGCATCGATGCCGCACATAGCGGTAATGGCCAAGCGTTTGATGCCGATTGTAAAAAGATCTGGCAAGAAATCCACGCGAGTAATAACTGATTAGGGATGAGGTTGAAGATGAACAAATTTAAGTTAAGCGCGCTTGCCGCGATTACGGCTTCAGTAGGATTGTTCGGTAGTGTGAACGCGATGGCAGGACAAGAAGTTGTCGATCAACTGAGCCAGTTGAAAGTGAACTACAAGATGCTGGACAACCGTGCCGCTGAGAATGGAACCGATTGTGCCAAATTGGGCGCAGACTGGGCATCTTGTAACAAAGTGATGATCACACTGACCAACGAAGGCCAGGAGATCAAAGATAACGATTGGGCGATCTATTTCCACAGTATTCGCCAAATCCTGAAAGTCGATAACGATCAGTTCAAAATCACACATTTGACCGGTGACCTGCACAAACTGGAACCGACCGACAAGTTCACTGGTTTCCCGGCTAACGGCGCGGTTGAAGTACCGATTATCGGTGAATATTGGCAGTTGTTCAGCACCGACTTCTTGCCGCGTTGGTACGTGACCTCTGGCGATGCCAAACCAAAAATCCTATCAAATACTGATACCGATGATGTATTCCAATTCCTGACGCCATTCACTGGCGATCAGTGGAAGCGCACCAAGGATGATAAAAACATCCTGATGACGCCAGAAACTCGCTTCACCAAAAATGAGGCATTGAAAACGCTGCCTGCGGCTTCCCTGCGTGGCCAGATCATTCCAACACCAATGGAAGTGAAGGTTAATCCACAGCAAGATGCCGATTTGAGCAAAGGTGTGGCGTTGGATCTCAGCGCGTTAGTTAAACCGGCTGCCGATGCGATTAGCCAGCGCTTCGAACTGCTCGGCGTGTCTAACAATGCTGCGGGTTACCCGATCAAAACCGAAATTGAACCGAAATCCTTCAAAGGGGATCTGGCGGTACCGGGCGCTTATGAACTGAAAATCGGCAAGAAAGAAGCGGTAGTGACGGGCTTCGATCAGGCTGGCGTGTTCTACGGATTGCAATCCATCTTGTCACTGGTGCCGTCTGATGGTGGGCAGAAAATTGCCGTGCTGACAGCCAACGATGCGCCGCGCTTCCAATACCGTGGTGTCTTCATGGATGTAGGGCGTAACTTCCACTCTAAGGCTGCGGTGTTACGCCTGCTGGATCAGATGGCGGCTTATAAGCTGAACACCTTCCATTTCCACTTGAGTGATGATGAAGGCTGGCGTATTGAAATCCCAGGTTTGCCAGAGCTGACCGAAGTGGGTAGTAAGCGTTGTCACGATCTGAGTGAAACCACGTGTTTGCTGCCGCAATTGGGTTCAGGCCCGAACAGCGACAACAACGGTTCCGGTTTCTTCAGCCGTGACGACTACATCGAAATCGTGAAATATGCGCAAGCGCGTCAGATTGATGTGATCCCTGAAATCGACGTACCGGCTCACGCTCGTGCTGCCGTGGTGTCGATGGAAGCGCGTTATCAGAAACTGCATGCTGCAGGTAATGAAGAAGGTGCGAACGAATTCCGCTTGTTAGATCCGACCGATGATTCCAACACCACATCCGTTCAGTTCTATGAGCGTAAGAGCTACCTGAACCCATGCTTGGATTCTTCTAAGCGCTTTGTCGACAAAGTGATTGGCGAAATTGCCCAGATGCACAAAGAAGCGGGTCAACCGCTGACCACTTGGCATTTCGGTGGTGACGAAGCGAAAAATATTCGCTTTGGTGCGGGTTATACCGACGTGAAGAACCCTGAACCGGGCAAAGGTATCATCGATCAGAGCAAAGAAGATAAGCCTTGGGCCATGTCTCAGGTTTGCCAGAAGATGATCAGCGACGGCAAAATTCAAGATATGGAGCACCTACCAAGCTACTTCGCTGTTGAAGTTAGCAAGTTGGTAAATGCTCACGGCATTGAAAAAATGCAGGCTTGGCAAGATGGTCTGAAAGACGCCAAAGATGCTAAAGCCTTCGCGACTAAGCGTGTCGGCGTGAACTTCTGGGATACCTTGTATTGGGGCGGTTTCGACTCAGCCAACGATTGGGCGAACAAAGGTTACGAAGTCACGATTTCTAACCCGGATTACGTCTACCTCGATTTCCCTTATGAAGTGAACCCGAACGAGAGCGGTTACTACTGGGGCACTCGCTTCAGCGACGAGCAGAAGATCTTTAGCTTCGCGCCAGACAACCTGCCGCAGAACGCCGAAACCTCGGTTGACCGTGACGGCAACCACTTTACCGCTAAGAGCGATAAACCGTGGCCGGGTACATTCGGTCTGTCTGCCCAACTGTGGAGCGAGGTCGTTCGTACCGACAAACAGGCAGAATACATGTACTTCCCTCGTGTTCTGTCGGTGGCAGAGCGTGCATGGCACCGTGCAAGCTGGGAGCAGGATTACAAGGCGGGTCGTGAGTACAAAGGTGGCGAAACGCACTTTGTTGATACCAAAACGTTGGACAGAGATTGGCTGCACTTTGCCAACCTGATGGGACAGCGTGAACTGGCCAAACTGGATAAAGGTGGCGTTAGTTACCGTCTGCCAGTCCCTGGAGCACGTGTTGTGGGCGGTAAACTGGAAGCCAACATTTCATTGCCGGGTCTGGGTATTGAGTACTCAACCGACGGTGGTAAGCAATGGCAACGTTACGATGCCAACGCTAAACCAGCCGTGGCAGGCGATGTACAAATCCGTGCTGTTAGCCCGGATGGCAAGCGTTATAGCCGTGCAGAACCCGTGAAAGTGTAATGACTGAATGCCCACTTGCGTGTCGGCGGGTGGGCAAACAGTAAAGTGAGTGTGAGAGGGTAGTGAGTTAGCTGTAAAGCAGTACCGCGTAGAGAGTGCCGCTGCAATTGTAGTATTTCATGACATGATCTTTCCCCCGGTGCTGCCGGGGATTTTTTTGTCTGTAAATCATAGGTATAAAAAAACCGCCTGTTATCGGCGGTTTCTGCATTCTGGCTTACCCAGAATTATCTTTTATTGTGCAGCGAGTCATCTTCAAGGCAGTCACCTGCTTCACAGTGACCGTACAAATACAGGCTATGATTGGTGAGTTTGATGCCGTGTTGTTTAGCGATATCACGCTGACGGACTTCGATAGATTCGTCGCTGAACTCGATCACTTTGCCGCAGTCTAGGCAAATTAGATGGTCATGGTGATGTTGTTGTGTCAGTTCGAACACGGATTTACCGCCTTCGAAATTATGACGAGTCACGATCCCTGCATCATCGAACTGGTTCAACACACGGTAAACCGTTGCCAAGCCAATTTCTTCACCCATATCTATCAGTTTTTTGTACAGATCTTCCGCACTGACGTGATGGCATTCCGGATCCTGTAGCACTTCCAGGATTTTGAGTCGCGGAAGCGTGACTTTTAAGCCGGCCTTCTTCAGTGCAGTATTGTTGTCAGTCATGCGGATTCTGTCCTGTTACTATGCTAAACAAAGTGAAGGCTAAACAAGTTAGGGCGTTGTCGCCTGTAACATCGGTCGGCACAAGAGTTAATTGCGTCTCATTATAGAACCGGTAGCTATAAATAGAAACCGCCGATTGTTAACAAAGAGTCATTAGCATTTTTTGCATGGTGTGCAGCCAATGCGTTGATGAGCGGGATAAACCGTTGACGCAGTCTACCGTAATGACGTGAGAAGTTACAAATTTGTAGCTTCTATTACTTTAATATCTGCTGCCTATGAAAGCCCTGCATTTCACAGGGCTATGGCGTGATTAACCAATAATGTCAGCGAGGCTCAGCTCTTCAGAAATCTGCTTAACCCAAGCATTCACACGCTCATTGGTCAATTCTGGTTGACGGTCTTCGTCGATCGCCAAACCGAGGAAGTGATTATCATCAGCTAAACCTTTTGAGGCTTCAAAATGGTAGCCTGTGGTTGGCCAGTAACCGACGATCGCGGCACCGCGTGGTTCGATGATGTCACGAATAGTGCCCATCGCATCACAGAAGTATTCAGCGTAGTCTTCTTGGTCACCACAGCCGAACAGTGCAACCAGTTTGCCTTCGAAATCAATTTCTTCCAACGTTGGGAAGAAGTCGTCCCAATCACACTGAGCTTCACCGTAATACCAAGTTGGAATACCGAGCAGCAGGATGTCGAACTTTTCCAGGTCTTCTTTGCTGCTTTTGGCAATGTCGTGAACTTCAGCCACATCTTTGCCCAATTGTTTTTGGATAGTCTTAGCAATGTTTTCGGTATTGCCAGTGTCGCTGCCAAAGAAAATGCCTACGATTGCCATATAGCGTATAACCCTTTAGATTCAATAAATTGTGCCGCGATAAGAGCCTGTAGCCAATGTGCGTCTCTTACCGGTAAATGCGTATCATGCCAGAAATTGGCCCTTGGGTTTTATCACGTTAATGCGATACCAAGGAAAATGGTGTTGATCTGGTGTTGTCCGTAACACCATGCCAAACAAGATTAATGTCCCAGCGGTTCGTCCGCCAGTTGCGCCAGTAACATCTGTTCGATTAACTCGCTGCGGCTGATATTGCGCTGATCCGCCAGTTTGTTTAGGGCGTCCACCGCTTCTGCGTTGATTTTCAGCTCTACACGACGTAAACCGCGCACTTTATCGCGTCGTAGCTGATTACGCTTATTGATTCTAAGCTGCTCATCGCGCGATAACGGGTTGGTTTTCGGGCGCCCCGGACGGCGTTCATCTGCGAACAGATCCAGCGTCGTGCGATCCGTGTTTTCTTTTGCCATAGGTAGCGGTACTGCAAGGGAGTTGAGTCCAGGAATACCGGACGATTAACACAATTCGGGTCAATAAACCCTAACCCAAATTTGCTTCCCAATCTGAACCAGAATGGGGGCAAAAATTATAGCGCGCCATCTTACCTTGCAGGTGCTTAAACAACAATGTTTACGCGCTAAGCTATTATCTTTAGCGCGTTTTTTCATCAGCCGGCTTTGACTCTTCACCAAGAAAGCGATTAATAGCGCGTAATACCGCGTCAGGTTTTTCGGCGTGAACCCAATGTCCAGTCCCCGCGACAACATGAGCTCGAGCCTGTGGAAACTGGCGCGCGATATCGTCACGATATTTATCCTGTACATAAGGCGATAACCCACCGCGAATAAATAGGATCGGATGCGGCCAAGCGGGCACGCCCGGCCAGCCGATGATGTTTTCATATTGTTCGATCAGCACGGGTAAATTGAAACGCCACTCGCCATTGTGGAAAGATTTCAACAGGAACTGGATCACACCTTCTTCGTCCAGATACTCACGCATCAACTGTGCTGCGGCTTGGCGTTGAGTGATCCCTTGCGCCAAGACGGCTTGCAATGCGGTAAAGATTTTGTCGTGGCGACGTGTGTTATACGCTACTGGCGCAATATCGATGGCGACCAGTTTCTCAATCCGTTCCGGTGCAATGGCAGTCAGTGCCATTGCCGCCTTGCCTCCCATCGAATGACCGATAACAATGGCTTTCTCAATCGCCAAATCATCGAGCAACCGGAGTAAATCCTGCGCCATTGCGGGGTAAGTCATCACCGGATCGCGTGGCGATAAACCGTGGTTACGCAGATCGACCTTGATTACCGCGTGATGCTGGTTAAGGGAGCGAGCCAGCACGCCAAGGTTATCCAAATTACCAAACAGGCCGTGGATCAAAACGATAGGTAGGTTCTCGGTTTCTGCTGGCAGTAATTGATAATGTAATTTCATCGTGAACTTCATGACGTAGAGACATTTAGTTAGGGTATCATGATCGCATTAGATCGATCTGCCCAATGATTACCGTAGATTTTTCATGGTAAGGTGCTGATCAAATGACGCCGCTTATAGGTATTAGTCTGCTTTTACCTTTTGGGAAAACGATGTAGTGTTCGCCCTTACGCTTTAACCTTATAATCCCATGACTTGAGCGCCAGAGTTGGTCTCAGGTTTTAAGTAGAAAAAACGTACTGGATCAAGATGAAAACTATCGAAGTTGACGAAGAGCTTTACCGTTATATTGCCAGCCACACGCAACATATTGGAGAAAGCGCGTCTGATATTTTACGGCGTATGTTGAAATTTACCGCAGGGCAGCCAGTGCGAGCGATTTCCGCAGTGGGTGTTCAAGCGACTGAGCAGGAAAAGGCGATTGCAACTCAGCGTCCACGCGATCGTGTACGTGCAGTTCGTGAACTGCTGCTGTCGGACGAATACGCCGAGCAGAACAAAGTCGTCAATCGTTTTATGCTAGTGCTTTCAACGTTATATACCCTTGACGCTGCAAGTTTTGCCGCTGCAACTGACGCGCTGCATGGCCGTACCCGCACCTATTTCGCTGGCGATCAGCAGACTTTGCTAGCAAGTGGGGCGCACACCAAACCAAAACATGTTCCAGGTACCCCTTACTGGGTGATTACCAATACCAACACTGGCCGCAAACGCACCATGATCGAAAACATCATGCAAGCGATGCAGTTCCCTGCGGAGCTGATCGAGAAAGTTTGCGGAACACTCTAATTTAGCGAACACCCCGTCACTGCGGTCGTGGGCGATACCGTACTCGGCCGCCAGACAGGGACTAGGGAGAGATGTCGATGGCGAATAACCCACGTGCCGGGCAGCCAGCCCAGCAAAGCGATTTGATTAACGTTGCCCAATTAACGTCGCAGTATTATGTACTGCAACCAGAGGTGGGTAACGCGGCTCATGCGGTGAAGTTTGGTACCTCGGGTCACCGTGGCAGCGCGTTGCGCCAAAGCTTTAACGAAGCGCACATTCTGGCGATTGCTCAGGCGATTGCTGAAGTTCGTCAGCAGCAGGGGACAACCGGACCTTGCTATGTGGGTAAAGATACTCATGCACTGTCCGAACCGGCTTTTATTTCTGTGCTGGAAGTGTTGACCGCTAACGGTGTGGATGTCGTGGTACAGGAAAACAACGGTTTCACGCCGACGCCAGCGGTTTCCCATGCCATTTTGACCTATAACCGCAAAGGCGGCGCGCAGGCAGACGGCATCGTGATTACTCCTTCGCACAACCCACCAGAAGACGGTGGTATCAAATACAACCCGCCTAACGGTGGCCCGGCTGATACTAACCTGACTTCGGTTATCGAAAAACGCGCTAACGAACTGCTGACTCTGCAACTGAAAGGTGTCCAGCGCCAGTCGCTGGGGCAAGCTTGGAACAGCGGTCATTTGCACGCGCAGGATCTGGTTCAGCCTTACGTTGAAGGTTTAGCGGATATCGTTGATATGCCAGCCATTCAAGGTGCTGGTTTGAAATTGGGGGTTGACCCTCTCGGCGGTTCCGGTATTGCCTATTGGCAGCGTATTGCCGAGCATTACAAACTGGATCTGACGCTAGTTAACGATTCTATCGATCAGACTTTCCGTTTCATGCATCTGGATCACGACGGCATCATCCGTATGGATTGCTCGTCTGAATCAGCGATGGCAGGTTTGTTGGCGCTGCGTGATAAGTTCGATCTGGCATTTGCCAACGATCCTGACTATGACCGTCACGGTATTGTCACACCGAAAGGCTTGATGAATCCGAACCACTATTTGGCCGTCGCTATCAACTATCTGTTCCAACATCGTCCACAATGGGGCGCTGATGTGGCAGTGGGTAAAACGTTGGTATCCAGTGCGATGATCGACCGTGTTGTCGCGGATCTGGGGCGCAAGCTGGTAGAAGTGCCAGTCGGCTTCAAATGGTTCGTTGACGGCTTGTTCGACGGCAGTTTCGGCTTTGGTGGCGAAGAGAGCGCTGGGGCCTCGTTCTTGCGTTTCGACGGCACGCCTTGGTCGACTGATAAAGATGGCATTATCATGTGCTTGTTGGCGGCTGAAATCACCGCGGTAACCGGTGAGAACCCGCAGCATCACTATGACAGTCTGGCCAAGCGTTTTGGCGCACCAAGTTACAACCGTCTCCAAGCGCCAGCGACCCACGCGCAAAAAGCGGCGCTGTCTAAGCTGTCGCCAGAAATGGTTAAGGCTAGCACCTTGGCAGGCGATCCGATCACTGCACGTCTGACGGCGGCTCCGGGGAACGGCGCTTCTATCGGCGGGCTGAAAGTGATGACCGATAACGGCTGGTTCGCGGCACGTCCGTCAGGGACGGAAGAAGCTTACAAAATCTATTGTGAGAGCTTCTTGGGCGCTGAACATCGCCAAAAAATTGAGCATGAAGCGGTCGAAATTGTCAGTGAAGTTCTGGCATCCGCTAAATAATCCTTCTTTTAGATAAGCTAAAGGCGCTGTTTTTACAGCGCTTTTTTTATGCCTGCAATTTAGATATATCTATTTTACTTTTTACTCTTGATCATTTAGATATATCGATCTAAATTAGATATATCGAAATTACTTCGATATATCTAAAACAACATAGCAAGAGGTTAACAAGATGATATTTCATCGATTAGGTTTAGAACGTTCCCGTGGTCATCATTGCGATCATGAAGAACATCATCACCATCATCGTCACCGTGGCGGACGTCATCGTTTTGGTGGTCATGGTGAAGAGCATGAACATGGTGGGCGCGGTGGTCGTGGTCGTCATCGTTTATTTGAACATGGCGATTTGCGTCTGGTATTACTGGCTCTGGTGGATCGTCAACCCAGCCACGGTTATGAATTAATCAAGGCGATTGGTGAGGCTTCTTCCGGTCTGTATGTGCCAAGCCCAGGGGTGATTTACCCAACGCTGACGTTGCTGGAAGAGCAGGATTTTCTCGAGCCAGTGACAACCGGTAATGGACGTAAAAGTTACCAAATTACCGAAGCCGGTAAGGGCGAATTGCAACAACATCGCGCTACCATTGAGGCAATTTTTGCTCGCTTGGCAGGCGGCAGTCGTCGGCATGAAGGTAATCTGGCAGAAGGTATTGCAGAAACCATGCATCGTTTGAAGCATGTTTTGCGTGGCAATATGATTCGCGCCGATTTATCACCGGAGCAGGTCGAGCGGATTAATCAGGCATTGCTTACCGCGGTAGAAGTCATTGAAGCGGAAGTCGCCGCGGCAACATCTCGCCAAAACTAAGGCATAAAGCGGTAACCAACGCCGGTTTCAGTCAACAGATGTTTTGGCCGTGCCGGATCGACTTCCAACTTTTGGCGCAAATGTCCCATATAAATACGTAAGTAATGGCTGTGTTCGACGTAGTTGGGCCCCCAAACATGGCTCAACAGCTGGCGTTGAGTGATCACTTTACCGGAATTCGCCAGCAGTTCAGCCAATAGACGAAACTCGATGGGGGTGAGATGAAGATCCTCATCGTTACGCAGTACCCGCCGATTGACCAGATCGACGGTAATTTCCGAGAATGTGACGACCGGACTTTCCTGCGAATTGTTGGAGTGACGGCGTAGCGCCACCCGAACTCGTGCCAACAGTTCACCAATACCGAACGGTTTACTGAGATAATCATCGGCACCGGCATCCAGTGCGGCGATTTTGTCTTCCTCAGCATGGCGTGCTGACAGCACAATCACCGGAATGGCGCTCCATTGACGCAGATCGCGGATGTAGTCCAGCCCATCGCCATCCGGCAACCCCAGATCGAGAATAATCAGATCCGGCTTGCGCGTACCCGCTTCGATCAGCCCACGTTGCAGCGTTTCACTTTCGAATACGCGCAACCCTTCGCTTTCCAATGCGGTACGAACAAAGCGTCGGATCTCTTTTTCATCTTCAACAATCAGAATATTGGTTGGTGTGCTAGTCACAGTTTTCCTGTTTATAAATCAAAGCCTTCACCCTCTATTTCCGGGGGCTTCTCCAACGGCAACATAAATTTGAATATGGCACCGCCATGTTCACCATTTTCTGCCCAGATTCGTCCACCGTGAACTTCAACAATGGCTTGGCAAATCGCTAACCCTAAACCCACACCGGGAATGGGGGACTCTTTATTGCCGCGGGAAAACTTGTCGAAGATCAGTTGTAGTTGCTCGGTAGGAATACCAGGACCATTGTCCCAAACTTCCATTTCCAACCAGTCCGGCAACACGTGGGCACGAATACCAATAATAGCATCGAAACCGGCATACTTATTGGCGTTTTCCAACAGGTTAGTGAATACCCGCTCCAATAAACTGCCATCGCAATTGATCAACACCATTTCTGGCGGTAGTTCGACCTTGATCTCGTGCTGGCTCAGTATCGGTTCCAGCATATGCAAAGAAGAACCGACGATTTCCTCTAGCGATTGCCATTCTTTACGCAGGTTAAAACCGCCAGATTGAATACGTGCCATATCCAGCAAATTATTCACCAAACGGGTCATACTGAGCACTTGTTGACGAATCTGACTCGCTTGGGTGGCGTGCTGGGAGTTCTCGGACGCTAAATCGAGCGTTAGGATTTCTGCCTGACCAAACAACACTGTCAGCGGAGTACGTAGATCGTGCGATAGCGCAGCTAACAATGAGTTACGCAGTTGCTCTCGTTCGGCGTCCAGCTTAGCGGTTTCTGCACTACGTGCTAAATGCAGACGTTCCAGCGCACTGGCAATCAACACGGTAAAGGTTTGCAGCAAACGTTGTTGTTCCGGCACCATCAATTGACGCAGGTTATTGGGTTCGATCGCCAACAACCCAAAAGTTTGCTTCGAGGTGTTCAGTGGCAACAACTGATAGGGTACGCCGGGCAGCGTATCGGTCCCCGCACCGGCCGGTTGACCTTTGTCGTAACTCCAACGGGCGATGGCTTCGTCTACCGACAACATTCCGCCTTCTTCACCTACCATTTGTTTCAATTTACCGTCTTCCTGTGGCAATAACAGCACGGTTTTGGCTTGGAAACTACTGGAAAGGAAATGGCGACTCGTTTGCGCCACGGCCTCATTGCTGAGAGCTTGGCTTAACCCTCGCGACATTTCATACAGACTCCGCGCCCGCTGTTCGCGGTAACGTGCTACACGTGCCTGATAACGAACCCCGGAGGTCAGATTACCGATAGTGATACCGACGATCAGCATGACTGCGAAGGTCAGTAAATATTGCACATCGCTAACGGCAAATGACCATTGTGGTTGCACAAAAAACAGATCGAAACTGGCAACACTAATAAAGGCGGCGAATACCGAAGGCCAACGGCCAAAGAACAGCGCGACGACCAGTACGCCGAGTAGATAGAGCATCACTAGGTTGGCTTGATCAAATCCGCCCAAGAACCAGTGGGAAAATAAGGTGATCGCTGCGCAAAGTGCGATGGCTACAGCACCACCACGTAGTTGTATACGCCATTTATCGGTAAAGGCGCGGGTATCAGCTTCTTTTTGTACCGGGGTATGCGGTTCGTCCAGCGCGACGCTGATCAAATCCAGATCGGGGCCCAGTTTGCCGAGGCGATCGGAAAAACTACTGCGGAATTTCCAACCTTGCTCGGCGCGGCGACCAATGACGATCTTGCCCAAATTGTGTTCACGGGCGTAACGCAGGATCGCTCGTTCTTCGGAAGGGTCGGATAAGGTTGCTGTTTCAGCTCCCAGTTCTTGCGCCAATCGCAGAGCACGCAAGATCGCCCGGCGCTGATGTTCTGGCAGTCGGTGCAGCTTAGGGGTTTCTACATACACAGCGTGCCAATGGCAACCAAGGCGGGCAGCCAAACGAGCGGCGATGCGCACCAGTTTTTCGTTACCGCTGTTATGCCCAATGCACAGCAAAATACTGTCACGCGTGTGCCAAACCTTATCGCGCCCTTGAGTATCACGGAATTCGCGCATTTGATCGTCAACGCGATCGGCGGTGCGGCGCAGTGCTAACTCACGCAGGGCAATCAAGTTACCTTTGCGGAAAAAGTGTTCAATAGCGCGTTCGGCCTGTCCGGGGATATAGACTTTGCCTTCATTGAGACGGCGGCGCAGGTCGTCGGGCGGTAAATCCACCAGCACCACTTCACTGGCTTCGTCAAACACGTGGTCGGGGACGGTTTCACGCACGCGAACCCCAGTCACACCGCCAACGATGTCGTTCAGACTTTCTAAGTGTTGGACGTTGACCGTGGTCAGTACGTCAATACCAGCGTCCAACAATTCTTCCACGTCTTGCCAACGTTTCGGGTGGCGTGAGCCGGGAGCATTGCTGTGTGCCAATTCATCCATCAGGATCAGGGCAGGGTGGCGAGCCAGTGCTGCGTCGATATCAAATTCTCGCACCACGCGGCCACGATATTGGATACGTTTTTCAGGCAAGAGGGTTAAGCCATCCAGCAGGGCGGCGGTTTCTGTTCGGCCGTGAGTTTCTACCACGCCAATCAATACGTCTAACCCCAGCGTCCGTTGGCGTTGTGCTTCTTGCAACATGGCGTAGGTTTTACCTACTCCGGCACAGGCACCAAAAAATACCTTCAGCTTACCGCGCGGTTTTTCATTAGCGATTGCAAGCAAGCTGTCGGGATCGGGGCGTTGCTGTTCTTCGTCAACCATGAGAAATCCTTTCTATCACAATGCAAAACGGGTTCGATGTAAACCGAACCCTTGATCATAACTTAATAACTTACTGTTATTTCAGCGCATCGAGCGCCAAATTCAGCTTCAACACATTGACCGCAGGTTCACCAATAAAGCTCGGTGTGGCCTGATCGGTATTCTCTGTTATCAGTTTAGCCACTTGCTCCGGTGGTAGGTGGCGAGCATTAGCGACACGTGCCAACTGGTATTGCGCTGCTGCGACTGAGATTTGCGGATCAAGTCCACTGCCGGAAGCCGTGAGCAGGTCAACCGGGATCGGCCCTTTCATCGATGGGTTCGCTTGGCGTAATAAGGCTGCTCGCTCGGCGATAGCTTTATCCAGCGCTGGGTTAGTAGCCGCCAAGTTGCTACCGGCAGAAGACATCGAATTATACGGTGTTTCGGCGGTGGCGGACGGACGCCCCCAGAAATACTCTGGCTTGGTAAAGTTCTGACCGATTAACTCGGAGCCTACCACTTTATCTTCTTGATACAGCAGTGAACCGTTAGCTGCACCGCTAAACAACAGTTGTGACAATCCGGTCGTCAGCAGCGGATAAGCGATACCGGTGATCAGCGTCAGTAAAATCAGCATGACCAATGAAGGACGTAAATAAGACATTATCATTTCCTCGTAATCTTAACCGGCCAGATTCAGCGCAACTAATATCAGATCGATCAGCTTGATACCGATAAAGGGCACCAACAGCCCGCCCATACCATAAATCCACAGGTTACGGCGTAGCAAAGCGGCAGCGGTCAACGGTTTATAGCTCACCCCTTGCAATGCCAGTGGGATCAAGAACACGATCACCAAGGCGTTGAAAATAACCGCCGACATAATGGCCGAAGACGGTGAATGCAGGTGCATGACGTTCAACGCGTTCAGTTGCGGATAGGTTGCCGCAAACGCCGCCGGGATAATGGCGAAGTATTTCGCCACGTCGTTGGCAATACTGAACGTGGTCAGCGAGCCACGAGTCATCAGCATCTGCTTACCGATGTGTACCACTTCGATCAGCTTGGTTGGGTTGGAGTCCAAATCGACCATGTTACCGGCTTCTTTCGCCGCCTGAGTCCCTGAGTTCATCGCTACCGCAACGTCGGCCTGCGCCAGCGCTGGAGCATCGTTGGTACCGTCACCGGTCATGGCGACCAGACGACCTTCGGACTGATATTGGCGGATCAGCGCCAGTTTAGCTTCCGGTGTGGCTTCTGATAGGAAATCGTCCACACCGGCTTCGGCTGCGATGGCGGCGGCGGTCAGACGGTTATCCCCGGTGATCATCACCGTTTTAATGCCCATCTTGCGCATCTCGGCGAAACGTTCTTTGATCCCGCCTTTGACGATATCCTTCAGCGCAACGACACCCAACACCCGTGGACCTTCGGCGACCACCAGCGGTGTCCCACCGGTACGCGCGACGCTTGCCACCAAATCGTCCACAGCCTGTGGGAAGTGACCATTGTTGGATTCCACGTGCTTACGAATGGCATCAACCGCACCTTTACGGATCATCCTATCCTGCACGTTCACACCGCTCATGCGCGTTTGAGCAGAGAAGGGCACAAAGGTGGCGTTCAGTGCGTGCAAATCGCGTTCACGCAGGTTAAAGCGCTGTTTCGCCAGTACCACGATACTGCGGCCTTCCGGCGTTTCATCCGCCAGTGAAGAAAGTTGCGCGGCGTCAGCCAGCTCTTGTTCCTTCACACCGGGGGCAGGGAGGAACTCAGAAGCCTGACGGTTACCCAGCGTGATGGTACCGGTTTTATCCAGCAGCAGTACGTCAACGTCACCAGCGGCTTCGACCGCACGCCCGCTGGTGGCGATCACGTTAGCGCCCAACATCCGGCTCATCCCAGCAACACCGATGGCAGATAACAAACCGCCGATAGTGGTTGGGATCAGACAAACCAACAACGCAACCAACACCGTGATGCTGACGGCAGCACCGCTGCCTGCCGCGGTGACGGCGTAGTCAGAGAATGGCAGCAACGTAGCGACTGCCAGCACGAACACGATGGTTAACGCCACTAACAGGATGGTCAGCGCCACCTCGTTCGGGGTTTTACGACGCTTAGCCCCTTCGACCATTGCAATCATGCGGTCGAGGAAGGTTTCGCCAGGGTTAACGCTACATTGAATTACCAACCAGTCTGACAGAATGCGCGTACCGCCAGTCACGGAAGAGAAGTCACCACCGGATTCACGGATCACCGGTGCGGATTCACCAGTAATGGCGCTTTCATCCACCGAGGCGCCGCCTTCCAGCACTTCGCCGTCGCACGGAATAGTGTCACCAGCTTCAACCAGCACGATGTCACCTTTACGTAGGCTTTCTGCCGAGACTTTCTCGGTTGCACCATTACGGTCAGCGCTCGCCAGTTTTTTCGCCCAACTGGTTTTCTTGGTGCCTCTCAGGCTTTCTGCCTGTGCCTTACTACGGCCTTCTGCCAATGCTTCGGCGAAGTTGGCGAACAGCACGGTAAACCACAACCACAGCGCAATACTGCCGGTAAAGGCGGCATTGCCCTCGGCCTGACCAGCCAAAATTGCTAGCCAGATAATGGTAGTCAGGATACTGCCGATATACACCACGAACATCACTGGGTTACGCCATTGAGTGCGTGGGTCCAGTTTTTTCAGCGCGTCAATCAGCGCGGTACGCATCAGTGCCGGTTCAAACAGCGCACGTTGTTTACGAGTCATCTTTATATTCTCTTCTCGTTTCTCAGTTTGCCAACCAGAGCTGTAAATGCTCGGCTACCGGGCCCAGCGCCAGCGCTGGAACGAAGGTTAATGCACCCACCAGCAACACGGTGCCGACCAGCAAACCAATGAATAGCGGCCCATAGGTTGGCAGAGTGCCGTTGCCCGCAGGCTGGCGTTTTTTCTGGCACAGTGAACCGGCGATCGCCAGCACCGGCAAGATCACGCCGAAACGTCCAACAAACATGGCAAAGGCCAGCAGCAGGTTGTAGAACGGCGTATTGACGCTCAAACCAGCGAAGGCGCTACCGTTGTTGTTAGCCGCAGAAGACAGTGCATACAACACTTCACTAAAGCCATGCGCACCCGGATTGAGGATACCTGAACGCCCTGCATCAGTCGCAATCGCCAGTGCCGAACCCAGCAATACCAAGGTTGGCGTCACCAGAATCGCTAGTGCGGTCATCTTCATGTCGTAAACGTCGATCTTTTTACCCAGATATTCTGGTGTGCGACCAATCATCAGCCCGGCGATAAATACGGTCAGTAATACGAACAGCAACATACCGTACAGACCAGAACCCACGCCGCCGAACACCACTTCGCCAATCTGCATCAACCACATGGGCACCATGCCACCCAACGCGGTAAAGGAGTCGTGCATGGCGTTGACTGCACCACAAGACGCGGCAGTAGTGACCACGGCATACAGGCTGGTGGCGAGAATACCGAAGCGGGATTCTTTACCTTCCATATTGATATTGCTGGCACTGCCTAGTGCGCTCAGGTGTGGATTGCCTGCCCATTCGGCGTTCATCACCACCACGACGGCGACGACAAAGATCAGCCCCATCGCCCAAATCAAGGCATGACCTTGACGGTTCTCACCGGCGACCTGACCAAAGGCGAAACACAGTGCGCAAGGGATCAGGAAGATGGCTAACATCTGCACAAAGTTGGTCAACGCTGTTGGGTTCTCGAACGGATGCGCCGAGTTAACACCAAAGAAGCCACCGCCGTTAGTCCCCAGCATTTTGATGGCTTCCTGAGAAGCGACTGGCCCCATCGGCAGCGTCTGTTGTGCGCCTTCCAATGTGGTCAGATGCAGGTACGGCAAGAAGTTCTGCAAAGTACCTTGGCTGACAAAGAACAGCGCAATCAGCAGCGAGATTGGCAGCAGTACATAAAGGGTAATGCGCCAGATATCGAGCCAAGCGTTACCAATAGTGGCGCTAGAACGACGAGCGAAGGCGCGGATCAGCGCAAACGCTACGGCGATACCGGTCGCGGCAGACAGGAAGTTTTGCACCGCCAACCCAGCCATCTGGCTGAAATAGCTCAAGGTGCTTTCGCCGCTATAAGCCTGCCAGTTGGTGTTGGTGACAAAACTCACTGCGGTATTTAGCGCCAAGTGCCATGACAGATTTGGCAAGCCTTCCGGGTTGAGCGGTAAGGAAGCCTGAGACATCAACAGCGCAAACAGCAGCAACAAACCGAGTATGTTGAAGCACAAGATCGCCAGCGCATACTGCCACCAGTTCATTTCTGCGGTGTCGTTACCACAGCAACGCCAAACCGCTCTCTCCACATGCCGTAAAACGGGCAGAGGTTCCCCTTCAATCAGACGCGCCAAAAAACTACCAAGCGGTCGTGCTAGCACTAGCAGTACCAGCAGGAAGCTGGCAATTAATAGAAAGGCTGAAGCAGCCATTAGAAATCCTCCGCATTGAATAGGGCATAAACCAGATAGCCCAACAGCAGTACAACCAACAGCGCACCACCAATAACGCTTAAACTCACGGGACACCTCCAGAGGTGTGATTTTTGATAAACAAAGTGTAAAGAAGCGTATGGAAAGAAAATGTTAAAAAGGGGATGGCTGGCGTAAAGAAAGTATAAAAATGGTTGGGCTCACAGGAAAAATTGGCGTGGTTTGGGTTGTTTTAACGGTTCTTTTGCGGATGAATGGGGTAAATGGAATATAAAAACCATAGTGTTAATAATGATAGGTTGTCATTTAACGCAATCGTAACAAAATTACAGCGAGTGGTATTTTTTTGTGCTTTTTAATGCGCTTTAGTGGTCTGATGAGTGGTAAACTTTCAGCCAATGCGGTAAAATTTTGCCCAGTTTCCAGTTTGTCTTATTTAATTTGATACGCCAGCGTTACAGTGATTCTGTCGCACGGCGTTTATAGGGAGGTTCGCATGTCTATGTACCACGCTTATCCACTGCATCGGATTCTCCTGCGCCGCAGCGCAGTGATTCTGGCAGGTGTTTTGGCTTTACCGGTGATGCTGTTTCGCAGCGACCGTGCCCGTTTTTACAGCTATTTACACCGTGTCTGGTCGAAAACCAGCGACAAACCGGTATGGCTGCAACAGGCTGAATTGGCGTCGGGTGATTTCTTCTAAACCACGCTAGTTTTCTTACCAACCCTCGTCTTATGGCGAGGGTTTTGTGTTTTTGGGAGGTAGCGCAGGCTAATTGCTTGCCGTGATTGGCAAAAGTACCCGACAATAAAGGATCTGCAGTAATTCGTTGAAGGAGCAACCCGATGATGAAACAAATACTGGCACTTTGCCTGAGCAGCTATTCTGCATTGGCGATGGCCGGTTTTGAGGTGGTCGCGCTAGGTACCAGTGGTGGCGTGAGTGACGACAATCTGACGTCCTATCTGATCCGCAGCGATAATCAGCCACAATACGTGGCGCTGGATGCGGGTTCGCTATTGCCAGGCATCAGCAAAGGGCTGGAAAAAGGCAGTTTCCCGCAGGTGACGCCAGAATTGGCCGCGCCTTATACCCCGCAAGGTTATGTCTTCCGTCAGTTGATCGGCAGTTACTTTATTAGTCACGCCCATCTTGATCATGTTGCTGGCTTGGTGATCGGCTCGCCAGAAGACAATAAAAAAACCATTTACGCCACCGCAGATACCGTCGGCACGCTGCGTAATCATTACTTCAATTGGAAAACTTGGCCGAACTTTACCGACTCGGGCAACGGCGCTCGCCTCGGAACCTATCGTCTGCAACCGGTGCGTGAACAACAACGTTTCACCTTCGGTACCACTGGATTGAGTGGCGTGGTTTACCCACTGAGTCACGATCGCTATCCTTCTTCTATGGTGCTGATTGCCGATCGTAAAGATAGCTTCGCTTATTTTGGTGACACCGGCCCGGATGCGGTGGAGCAGTCACGTAATTTGGATGCTATTTGGCGAGTCTTGGGGCCGTTGATTGAGCAGAAGAAATTGAAGGGGATGATTATCGAAACCTCATACCCTAACGGCGTGACCGACAAAAAACTGTTTGGGCATCTCACACCAGAATGGTTGCTGAAAGAGCTGAAAAATTTGGAGCAATACAGTGGTGGAGCCGGTTCACTTAAAGATTTACCGGTGGTGATTAGTCATATCAAGCCTAGCTTAAAACAGGGCGAGGATGTGGGTACGGTTATCAAACAGCAGCTTGAGCAAGGTAACTCTCTGGGTGTGAAATTTATTTTCATGCAGCAAGGCGATCAACAACAATTCTGATTTGAAGAGAGGACATGATGAACAACCTGGAACTGGAACAACTGATTAATAGCGAGCTGAATACCGCCGCATTCCAGGACTACGCGCCGAACGGTTTGCAAGTGGAAGGCCGCGCGCAAGTGCAGCGTATTGTGACGGGCGTGACCGCTTGCCAAGCGTTGTTGGATGCAGCCGTTGAACAACAGGCTGACGCTATAGTGGTTCACCATGGTTACTTCTGGAAAAACGAAGCCCCCGTGGTGTGCGGTATGAAGCGTAATCGGCTGAAAACGCTGCTAACCAATGACATTAATTTATACGGTTATCATCTGCCGCTGGATGGGCATCCAACGCTAGGCAACAACGCGCAATTGGCCAAAACGTTAGAAATTGAAGTGATTGGCGAAGTCGAGCCGCTAGTGCCATACGGCGAATTAGCGCAACCGCTGACGGTGAGCCAACTGCAACAACGCATCGAAAACCGTTTAGGGCGCGCGGTATTACACTGTGGCGATAATGCGCCAATGCAGATTCGTCGCGTGGCTTGGTGTACTGGCGGTGGACAAGGTTTTATCGACAGTGCTGCCCGTTTTGGTGTCGATGCATTTATTTCCGGGGAGGTTTCTGAACAAACCATTCACACCGCGCGGGAAATGGGGGTGCACTTCTTCGCTGCTGGGCATCATGCAACCGAGCGCGGCGGTGTGAAGGCGCTGGGCGAGTGGTTAGCGCAGCAACACGGTTTTGAAGTAACCTTTATCGATATCCCCAATCCCGCCTAAATCCCCTTCAAATGGCTCATGTTTTTGAGCCATTTCTACTTCTAATGCCTTATTTTTACTAACTTTGCGCTATTGACAGCCAGCGCTGGCTCGCGCATAACTGGATGTTTCCATGTGTAATAATAAGGAGGATGAATAGTGCAAGTGCAACAAGCGCGATGTTACCTGTTGGGTGAAAGAGCGGTAGTACTAGAACTAACGCCTCCCGTGACGTTGCTAAGCCAGCAGCGAATCTGGGCATTGGCAGAAAAATTGAATCATCATCCTGACGTGCGGGAAGTGGTTCCGGGGATGAATAACCTGACGTTATTGCTACATACCCCACAAGCCGATGCCGAAGCGATATTGGTTTTGTTGCAACAAGGCTGGGAAAGCAAAGAAAGTTTAGTGCTGGAATCACGTGACGTTGATATTCCAGTGATTTATGGCGGTGAATTTGGCCCCGATCTGGAAGAGGTCGCCCGTCATACCGGTATGACGCCAAAGCAGGTAGTTGAGTGTCACTCCTCAGCGGCTTATGTGGTGTATTTTCTCGGTTTCCAGCCCGGCTTCTCCTATATGGGCGGTATGCCTGAAAAATTGGCAACCCCGCGTCGTGCTGAGCCCCGTTTGGCGGTAGCCGCAGGTTCGGTGGGGATTGGCGGTGGTCAAACCGGTATCTACCCACTGATTACCCCCGGTGGTTGGCAGATTATTGGCCGTACACCGCTCGCATTATTTAATCCTCATGAAATGCCGCCAACCTTGCTACGTCCCGGCGATAACGTGCGCTTTGTGCCGCAACGGGAGGGCGTATGCTGAATATTTTGCGTGCCGGTATTTACACCACTATTCAAGATCTTGGTCGCAACGGTTTCCGTCGTTTGGGCATCAGCCAAGGTGGTGCGCTGGATATTCCTGCCTTGAAAATCGCCAACTTGCTGGTGGGCAACCCGGAAAATGCTGCGGGTTTGGAAATTACGCTTGGGCAGTTTGCTTGCGAGTTTACCCAGTCAGGTTGGATTGCACTGACCGGCGCCGGTTGTGATGCGCACTTAGAGGGTAAACCGCTGTGGACCGGTTGGCGCTACCGCGTTAAACAAGGTCAAAAATTAACCATGGCGATGCCAAAACGCGGTATGCGGAGCTATTTGGCGATCTCCGGCGGTATTGCGGTGTCAGAAATGTTGGGCTCGCGCAGTACCGATCTGAAAGCGGCATTTGGGGGTTTTGAAGGGCGATTATTAAAAGATGGCGATCGTCTGCCAGTAGGGAAATCGACCTCACTGCCTAATCGCGTGTGTGGCGTGAAACAACCGCTATTCAACAATCGTATTCGTGTCTTGCCAGGGCCGGAATATGACGAGTTCAGTGAAGAAGCCAAAGAAAACTTCTGGCGTACCGCTTGGCAACTCAGCCCGCAAAGTAACCGCATGGGCTATCGTTTACACGGTAGTCAGGCGTTAGAACGCACGACTGAACGCGAAATGCTCTCACACGGTTTGATTCCGGGCGTGATACAGGTGCCACATAATGGTCAGCCGATTGTATTGATGGCCGATGCGCAAACTACCGGCGGTTACCCACGTATTGCCTGCGTGATCGAAGCCGATCTATTCCATTTGGCGCAAGTTCGTTTAGGCGAATTCATCCACTTTGTTCCCTGTTCACTGGCGCAAGCGCAACGTGCTAAAGCCGAGCAGGATCTCTTTATCCAACAGGTTGCCTGGGGGCTAGATGATCGTTGATTTGAATGCCGATCTCGGCGAAGGCTGTGCCAACGACCAACAACTGCTGCAATTGGTTAGTTCTGCCAATATTGCCTGCGGTTTTCACGCGGGTGATGCGCAAACGATGCGCCAGTCGGTACGTTGGGCACTGCAATATGGGGTAGCGATTGGTGCACATCCTAGTTTCCCGGACCGGGAAAACTTTGGCCGCACGCGGATGCAACTTGCGCCAGAAACGGTCTATGCGCAGGTGGTTTATCAACTGGGTGCGTTAGCGGCGATTGCTCGCGCCGAAGGTGGCACCATGGTGCATGTTAAACCGCATGGCATGTTGTACAACCAAGCCGCCGTCGAACCTGAACTGGCAGAAGCTATCGCTCAAGCGGTTAAGGTTGTTGATCCCGCCTTGCGATTGGTGGGATTGGCGGGGAGTGAGTTGATCCGTGCAGGACAAAAACTAGGGCTGGCGACACGGCAGGAAGTGTTTGCCGATCGTGGCTATCAGGCTGATGGGACTTTGGTACCTCGTGGCCAGCCGGGAGCATTGATTACCCATGACCAAGATGCGTTAGCACAAACATTGGAAATGGTGCGTCATCACCGGGTTCGTACTGTAGAAGGAAAATGGTCCGCCGTTCAGGCCGAAACGGTCTGCCTGCATGGTGATGGTGAACATGCGTTGGCGTATGCCCGCAAATTGCGTGAAAGTTTTACCGTTGAAGGTATTACGGTAAGCGCAGAATAAAAATAATGATTACAGCAAACACAACAATCTAGGGGACGTTTATGGAACAGGCGGTTAACCTCTGGCCACTGATTGGCATCGCAGCCATCGTGGTCGGATTTGTTTTACGTTTTAACCCAGTGCTGGTGGTCATTGCCGCCGGTATTATCACCGGGTTGGCGGCCTTGATGCCGCTCGCAACCATTCTGGAAAAACTCGGCGAGGGCTTTCTGAATACTCGTAACCTGCCATTGATCTTGCTGCTGCCGTTAGCGGTGATTGGCTTATTAGAACGCCACGGCTTGAAAGAGCGAGCACAGGCCTGGATCGCTAAGATCAAAAGCGCCACCGCTGGCCGTTTGCTGATCGTCTATCTGTTTGTACGTGAAATTACCGCCGCAATGGGGCTGACCAGCCTCGGTGGACATCCGCAAATGGTGCGCCCGCTGTTAGCACCGATGGCGGAAGGGGCTACCGAAAACCGTTATGGCGACGTGCCGGATGATGTGCGCTATCGCCTACGTGCGATGTCTGCCGCCACTGATAACGTAGGTTTATTCTTCGGTGAAGATATCTTTGTCGCTTTCGGGGCGATTATCTTTATGCATAACTTTATGTTGGAATCCGGCGGCATTCAGACTGAGCCGCTGCACATCGCGTTGTGGGGTATTCCAACCGCAATCTTTGCCTTCCTGATCCACTCGTTCCGTCTCTATCGTTTGGACAAAAAACTCAGTGCTGAACTGAGTCAGTTAAACCAAGCGGCACTGCAAGCGAAGGGAGAAGGGCTATGAATTTCCAACAACAATATCTCTACTGGCTTGCTGGCGTGGTGTTGCTGATTATCGCCGTGATGTCATTTCGCGATCGTGCTAACCCGCGTCGTATTACTACTGGCTTATTTTGGCTGCTGTATGGTCTGATCTTTTTAGTCGGAGATTGGACTTACGCACTGTTCGGTGGTGGAGCGGAAGGTAAACGTCAACTGCATATCGTGATCGGCTTGCTGGTGGTGGTGATGGCGCTGATTGCCGGTTTCGGCGGTGTGCGTTTGGGCAGCTACCATCAACGTACTCCGCAAGAACGTGAAGCCAGCGCCAAGCGGTTGGGTAACAAGCTGTTTATCCCCGCACTGGCGATCCCGGTGGTGACGGTAGTTGGCGTATTGCTGTTCAACAATATTCCGGCGTTGCAAAATGCGGTGTTTGGTGCAGGAAACCATTCCACGTTGATCACTCTGTTCTCCATGGCCTGCGGAGTTGTATTGGGGATGATCATCGCGGTGAAAATGACTCACGAGACCGTAGCACAGCCGATCCAAGAAGCGCGCCGTTTGTTGGACTCCATTGGTTGGGCATTTATTTTGCCGCAGATTCTGGCGACGTTAGGCTTATTGTTCACCGTCGCGGGTGTGGGCACGGCGATTTCGCATTTAACGCAGGAATATCTGGCGGTGGATAACCGTTTCATTGCCGTTGCCGTATACGCCATTGGTATGGCGGTGCTGACGATGGTGATGGGTAACGCGTTTGCTGCTTTCCCGATCGTGACGGCCGGTATTGGTATTCCAATTTTGGTACTGCAACACGGTGGGAATCCGGCGGTGATGGCGGCGATCGGCATGTTCTCTGGCTATTGCGGCACCCTGATGACACCAATGGCGGCTAACTTTAATATTGTCCCCGCGGCGTTATTGGAGCTGCCGGACAAGAACGCGGTGATCAAGGCGCAAATCCCGACAGGCGTATTATTGCTGTTGGTTAACGTGTTCTTGTTGTATTTCCTGATGTTCCTGTAGGAGAAATGATGCAAAAGGTCTTGATTACCGGTTTTGAGCCGTTTGGTGGCGAGCACGTTAATCCCTCTTGGGAAGTAGTTAAGCAGTTAAACGATCTGGAATTGGCTGGCGCACGTATTGTGGCGCGCCAGTTGCCTTGTGTGTTCGGTGAGGCGTTGAAAGCGTTAGATACCGCTATCGATGACGTTCAACCGGTGATGGTCTTGGCGGTAGGGCAAGCCGGTGGGCGTACAGATGTCACGTTGGAGCGGGTAGCGATTAACGTCGATGATGCGCGTATTCCTGATAACCAAGGGCAGCAGCCGATCGATCAACCGATTGTTGCTGATGGCCCGGCGGCTTATTTCAGTACGTTGCCGATCAAAGCGATGGTGAATGCGATGCGCGAGGCGGGAATTCCGGCTTCAGTATCGCAAACCGCAGGCACCTACGTTTGTAACCATGTGATGTACGGTTTACTGCATCGTTTACGCGAACGGCCTGACATCAAGAGCGGTTTTATTCATATTCCGTACTTACCAGAACAGGCAGCTGTGCATCCCGGAGCCCCAAGTATGGCGGCTTCAACGGTGCTGTTTGCGCTGGAATTGGCAATATCTATTGCGCTGCAGGTAGAGCACGATCTGAAAGTAGTGGGTGGCGCGACGCATTAAACCAATAAAAACGCCGCCCATTGGGCGGCGCAGTCAAGTTTAAAGCCGATTACTTGTTGTTCACTTGGGATTTGAACTCACGCTCGGCGTAGCCAGTATACAACTGGCGCGGACGGGCAATTTTAATGCCGTCGTCGTGCATTTCGTTCCAGTGAGCAATCCAGCCGATGGTACGGGCGATAGCGAAGATGACGGTGAACATGGAAGACGGTATCCCCATCGCTTTCAGGATGATACCTGAGTAGAAATCGACGTTCGGATACAGTTTCTTCTCGATGAAGTACGGGTCGTTCAGCGCGATGTGTTCCAGCTCCATCGCCACTTGCAACAGGTTGTCGTCCTTCTTGTTCAGTTCTCTCAGCACTTCGTGGCAAGTTTCACGCATCACGGTGGCACGTGGATCGTAGTTCTTGTACACGCGGTGACCAAAGCCCATCAGACGGAACGAGTCGTTCTTGTCTTTGGCGCGTTTGATGAATTCTGGAATGTGTTCAACGGTTTGGATCTCTTCCAGCATCTTCAGTGCGGCTTCGTTAGCACCACCGTGCGCAGGCCCCCACAGGGAAGCGATACCTGCGGCGATACAAGCAAACGGGTTAGCACCAGAAGAACCAGCGGTACGCACGGTTGAGGTTGATGCGTTTTGTTCGTGGTCTGCGTGCAGGATCAGAATACGATCCATCGCGCGCTCCAGCACTGGGTTCACCACATATTCTTCGCACGGCGTAGAGAACATCATACGCAGGAAGTTACCAGCGTAGGACAGATCGTTACGTGGGTAAACGAACGGCTGGCCGATGGAATATTTGTAACACATCGCTGCCACGGTCGGCATTTTAGACAGCAGACGGAACGCGGTGATCTCACGGTGACGCTCGTTATTAACGTCCAGCGCATCGTGGTAGAAGGCAGCCAAAGCACCAGTCACGCCGCACAGCACCGCCATTGGGTGCGAGTCACGACGGAAGCCACGGAACAGATGGGTGATCTGATCGTGGATCATAGTGTGCTTGGTAACGATAGTTTGAAATTCTGTGAACTGGTCTGCAGTTGGGGTCTCGCCGTACAGCAGGATGTAACACACTTCCAGATAGGAAGATTCTTTTGCCAGTTGCTCGATTGGGAAGCCACGGTGCAGCAGAACGCCTTTATCACCATCAATAAAGGTGATTTTGGATTCGCAAGAAGCGGTAGAGGTAAAGCCGGGGTCGAACGTGAAATAACCTTTGGAACCTAGAGCACGGACATCCAGAACATCTGGCCCCAGGGTAGGGGTAAGTACACCCAGCTCAATTTGAGCTTCGCCATTATTGATCGTTAGCGTCGCTTTCTTATCAGTCATTTACAGTCTCCTTCGCCTTATTTTTAAATATATAACAACTGAAATACCTTAAATCTCTCCCGGTTGCCTGCAAAAAATAGAACAGACGCTAACTCTGTGAGCGACGCCGCAAAAGCGTGAGTAGGGTACAGAGTGCTAACCAGATGAGTGGCTCAGTTGTTAACGATTCGATTGTTCTGTTAATCATTACCTACGACGTGTTTGAGGATTTTAACCAAATACACTGTTGCATAACTTAAGCGTAGGGGGAAGTGTATCTGCGGACCGGTAGCGCATCATAGGGCTGTTTGCTACCCTATTTGTAATGTAATTGTTGATCTCTTGTCAAATCAGATAATTAATTTTGTATAAATTGTGAAAACCGTGATCGGAATCACTGTTCAAGGGAAATGTGACTAAACAGATTGTATGGGAATTGTAATGGGAATGTGAACCTCCTATACTGCCGCCAGGTCTCCGGATTACCCTGAAGTAGGAGCACCCAGCGTTATATCTTTTACTTTTTAAGGCACAACTTAAAATTCATCAGATATATAACAATGCGCCGTTTAAGCACAGAGGATGTTGATGTTTGAGCGCGTGAAGTGCGAGGGTTTTGGCTCTCAACGCTGTCTGATCCCCACCCAGGCCCGGAGGAAGGAAAATAATAAGAGCTGTGTGGGCAAAACCGTGAAAAAACAAAGACCTGTCAATTTGGATCTACAAACGATCCAATTTCCCGTAACTGCGATAGCGTCCATCTTACACCGCGTTTCTGGCGTAATTACCTTCGTTGCCGTGGGTATCCTCCTCTGGCTGCTGGGGCTGTCTCTCTCTTCCCAAGAGGGCTTCCTGCAAGCGGCTGCCATTATGGATAGTTTCTTCGTGAAATTTATTTTCTGGGGGATCCTCACTGCGCTGGCCTATCACATTTGCGGTGGCATTCGTCACTTGTTAATGGATTTTGGCTATATCGAAGAGAGTTTAGCTGCCGGTACCCGTTCTGCCAAAGTGGCGTTCGGTCTGACCGTCGTGCTGTCAATTCTGGCTGGAGTCCTGGTATGGTAAGCAATGTTTCGGCATTAGGACGTAACGGCGTACACGACTGGTTGTTACTGCGTGCTTCCGCCATCGTCATCACCCTGTATGTTCTCTATATCCTGGGCTTTGTTGCTACAGCTCCGGACATCACCTACGAAATCTGGCGCGGTTTCTTCGCCACCTCCATTACGAAAGTGTTCACTCTGCTGACTTTGCTGTCGATTCTGGTTCACGCCTGGATCGGTATGTGGCAGGTATTGACGGACTATATCAAGCCACTGGCATTACGCTTGATTCTGCAACTGGCGATCGTCGTCGCGCTGCTGGTCTATTTGCTGTACGGAACAATCGTTGTGTGGGGTGCGTAAAATGAAACTGCCAGTCAGAGAGTTTGATGCAGTTGTTATCGGTGCAGGTGGCGCAGGTATGCGCGCAGCACTACAGATTTCTCAAGCAGGCTCAACTTGTGCTCTGCTATCCAAAGTTTTCCCAACCCGTTCCCATACCGTGTCTGCACAGGGCGGCATCACCGTTGCGCTGGGTAACAACCACGAAGATAACTGGGAATGGCACATGTATGACACGGTGAAAGGCTCCGATTACATCGGTGACCAAGACGCCATTGAATATATGTGTAAAACCGGCCCGGAAGCGATTCTGGAACTGGAACACATGGGGTTGCCATTCTCCCGCTTGGATGATGGTCGCATTTATCAGCGTCCGTTCGGCGGTCAGTCACTGAACTTTGGTGGTGAGCAGGCGGCGCGTACCGCTGCTGCGGCTGACCGTACCGGTCACGCGTTGTTGCACACGCTGTATCAGCAAAACCTGAAAAACCACACCACCATCTTCTCTGAATGGTATGCGCTGGATCTGGTGAAGAACCAAGACGGTGCGGTGGTCGGGACGACGGCTATCTGCATTGAAACCGGTGAAGTGGTGTATTTCAAAGCCAAAGCCACCATTTTAGCCACTGGCGGTGCAGGCCGTATTTACCAATCTACCACTAACGCCCACATTAATACCGGTGACGGTGTCGGTATGGCGTTGCGTGCTGGCGTGCCAGTGCAAGACATGGAAATGTGGCAGTTCCACCCAACCGGTATCGCCGGTGCTGGGGTTCTGGTTACCGAAGGTTGCCGTGGTGAAGGGGGTTACCTGCTGAACAAACATGGCGAACGCTTCATGGAGCGTTATGCGCCAAACGCGAAAGATCTGGCGGGTCGTGACGTGGTTGCGCGTTCGATTATGATCGAAATCCGTGAAGGTCGTGGCTGTGACGGCCCGTGGGGTCCACACGCCAAACTGAAACTGGATCACTTGGGTAAAGAGGTTCTGGAATCCCGTCTGCCGGGTATCTTGGAACTGTCCCGTACCTTCGCGCACGTCGATCCGGTCAAAGAGCCGATCCCAGTTATCCCAACTTGCCACTATATGATGGGCGGTATTCCGACCAAAGTGACCGGTCAGGCGCTGACGGTGAACGAGAAAGGCGAAGATGTGGTTATCCCTGGCCTGTTCGCCGTGGGTGAAATTGCCTGCGTATCGGTGCACGGTGCTAACCGTCTGGGCGGTAACTCGTTGCTGGATCTGGTGGTGTTCGGTCGTTCTGCCGGTCTGCACTTGCAGGAATCTCTGGCAGAGCAGGGCGATAGCCGTGATGCCAGCGAGTCTGACGTTGAAGCCTCTTTGGATCGTTTGAACCGTTGGAATAACACCCGTTCTGGCGAAGATCCGGTCGAAATCCGTAAAGCACTGCAATCCTGTATGCAGCATAACTTCTCGGTATTCCGTGAAGGTGATGCGATGGCGAAAGGATTGGAAGAGTTGAAAGTGATTCGCGAGCGTTTGAAGAATGCACGTTTGGACGATACTTCCAGCGAGTTCAACACCCAGCGCATTGAGTGCTTGGAGTTGGATAACTTGATGGAGACCGCGTATTCCACCGCCGTTTCGGCCAACTTCCGTACCGAGAGCCGTGGCGCGCATAGCCGCTTCGACTACCCGGAACGTGACGATGCCAATTGGCTGTGCCATTCGCTGTATCTGCCGCAATCGGAAAGCATGACTCGCCGTGAGGTGAACATGCAGCCGAAACTGCGCCCGGCATTCCCGCCGAAAGTGCGTTCTTACTAATTGCGGAGATCGGACAATGAGACTCGAATTTTCAATCTATCGCTATAACCCGGACGTCGATAACGCGCCGCACATGCAGGATTACACCCTGGAAGCGGAAGAAGGCCGGGACATGATGTTGCTGGATGCGCTAATTCAGCTGAAAGAAAAAGATCCTACACTGTCTTTCCGTCGCTCATGCCGTGAAGGTGTGTGTGGTTCCGACGGTTTGAACATGAACGGTAAGAACGGTTTGGCCTGTATTACTCCAGTTTCTGCACTGCAAAACGCGAAAGGGGGCAAAATCGTCATTCGTCCTCTGCCGGGTCTGCCAGTGGTGCGCGATCTGGTGGTCGATATGGGGCAGTTCTATACCCAGTACGAAAAGATCAAACCTTACCTGTTGAATGACGGTAAGAATCCACCGGCGCGTGAGCACTTGCAAATGCCGGAACAGCGGGAAAAACTGGATGGCTTGTACGAGTGCATCCTGTGTGCCTGCTGCTCGACATCTTGCCCATCGTTCTGGTGGAATCCTGACAAATTTGTTGGCCCGGCAGGTCTGTTAGCAGCGTATCGCTTCCTGATCGACAGTCGTGATACGGAAACTGAAGCACGTTTGGATGATCTGGACGACGCTTTCAGTGTTTTCCGCTGCCATAGCATTATGAATTGTGTCAGTGTATGTCCTAAGGGCTTGAATCCGACGCGTGCAATCGGTCATATCAAGTCAATGCTGCTGCAACGCGGCGCATAAAAAGAGCAAGATGCTGCGCCGGGAACCAACCCGGCGCAATATCAAACAGAGGGGATCTCTAAAAACTGACCCGTTTGCTCCGCCAGTTTTTAAAGGTTCCTTGCAGGGACCGAAAGGTCCAAAACAGAACGTACGAGTGTAAGTACGTCGAGTGAACCGTTTACGGCAACCGTCTTTGAACACGGTAAAAAATGTTAACCACGGCGAAAGCGAAAACTAAAGCATTAATGCTTAAGGGATCATAATGCAGAACGGCGCAATGAAGGCCTGGCTGGATTCCTCCTATCTGGCGGGCGCGAACCAGTCTTATATAGAACAACTCTATGAAGACTTCTTAACCGATCCGGGCTCCGTTGAAGATAGTTGGCGTTCCATTTTTCAACAGTTACCTACTGCGGGTGTCAAACCCGATCAACTCCACTCCCAAACTCGTGACTACTTCCGCCGTCTGGCGAAGGACGCCGCGCGTTACAACACCACCATCAGCGATCCAGAAACCGATGCCAAGCAGGTCAAGGTATTGCAGTTGATCAACGCCTTCCGTTTCCGCGGGCATCAACATGCGAACCTCGATCCTCTCGGTCTGTGGAAACAAGATCAAGTGTCTGACCTTGATCCTGCTTATCACAATCTGACCGAAGCGGACTTCCAAGAAACCTTCAACGTGGGTTCTTTCGCTATCGGCAAAGAAACCATGAAGTTGGGCGATCTGTATGCAGCGTTGAAACAAACTTACTGCGGCTCGATTGGTGCAGAATATATGCACATCACCAACACTGAAGAAAAACGCTGGATCCAGCAACGTATTGAGACCGGCGCTTTCCAAAACAGCTTCAGTGCTGATGATAAGCGCTGCTTCCTCAATGAGTTGACTGCCGCAGAAGGGTTGGAGCGCTATTTGGGGGCTAAATTCCCAGGGGCGAAACGCTTCTCGCTAGAAGGTGGCGATGCATTGGTCCCCATGCTGAAAGAGATGATTCGCCATGCCGGTAAAAATGGCACGCGTGAAGTCGTACTGGGTATGGCGCACCGTGGCCGTTTGAACGTGTTGATCAACGTGCTGGGCAAACGTCCTGCTGACCTGTTCGACGAGTTTGCCGGTAAGCATAAAGAACACCTCGGTACCGGTGACGTTAAATATCACCAAGGTTTCTCTTCCGATCTGGAAACCGAAGGCGGCATGGTTCACTTGGCGCTGGCGTTTAACCCGTCGCACCTTGAGATTGTTAGCCCGGTGGTTATGGGTTCTGTTCGTGCCCGTCGTGACCGTCTGGATGAAGCACGCAGCAACATGGTACTGCCAATCACTATTCACGGTGACGCGGCGATTACGGGGCAGGGCGTAGTGCAAGAAACCCTGAACATGTCGCAGGCACGTGGTTATGAAGTGGGTGGTACGGTACGTATTGTCATCAACAACCAGGTTGGTTTTACCACTTCCAACCCGTTGGATGCGCGTTCTACCCAATACTGTACAGACATCGCCAAGATGGTTCAGTCGCCTATCTTCCACGTTAATGCTGACGATCCAGAAGCGGTGGCGTTTGTTACCCGCGTAGCGTTGGATTTCCGTAACACCTTTAAACGTGACGTGATGATTGATCTGGTCTGCTACCGCCGCCATGGGCACAACGAGGCCGATGAGCCGAGTGCAACCCAGCCAGTGATGTATCAGAAGATCAAGAAACACCCAACGCCGCGTAAAATCTACGCTGACGTACTGGATGCACAGAAAGTTGCCACCCTGGAAGATGCCACGGAAATGGTCAACCTGTATCGTGATGCGCTCGACCGCGGTGATTGCGTGGTCGAAGAATGGCGTCCGATGAACCTGCACTCCTTTACTTGGTCGCCATATCTGAACCACGAGTGGGACGAAGAGTACCCAAGCAAAGTTGAGATGAAGCGCTTGCAGGATTTGGCTCGCCGCATCAGCAGTGTTCCTGAATCTGTTGAGATGCAGTCACGGGTCGCGAAAATCTACGGCGATCGCGCCGAGATGGCCGCAGGCGAGAAGCTGTTCGACTGGGGCGCAGCAGAAACGCTGGCTTACGCCACCATGGTTGATGAAGGTATTCCGATTCGTATTTCCGGTGAAGATGCCGGTCGCGGCACCTTCTTCCACCGTCATGCGGTGGTACATAACCAGAAAAACGGTTCGGTCTACATTCCGCTGGCGAATGTTCACAGCGGGCAGGGCGAGTTCAAAGTTTGGGACTCCGTACTGTCTGAAGAAGCGGTACTGGCGTTCGAATACGGCTACGCCACCGCTGAACCGCGCACACTGGCTATCTGGGAAGCGCAGTTCGGTGACTTCGCCAACGGTGCTCAGGTGGTTATCGACCAGTTCATCAGCTCTGGTGAGCAGAAGTGGGGCCGTATGTGCGGTCTGGTGATGCTGTTGCCACACGGTTACGAAGGCCAAGGGCCGGAGCACTCATCCGCGCGTCTGGAGCGTTACCTGCAACTGTGCGCAGAACAAAACATGCAAGTGTGCATCCCGTCTACTCCGGCACAGGTTTACCACATGCTGCGTCGTCAGGCGCTGCGCGGTATGCGCCGTCCGTTGATCGTGATGTCACCGAAGTCTCTGCTGCGTCACCCGCTGGCGGTTTCCTCCCTCGACGAGTTGGCGAATGGCACTTTCCAACCTGCCATTGGCGAAATCGACGAACTGAACCCGAAAAACGTCAAGCGCGTGGTGCTGTGCTCCGGTAAGGTTTATTACGATCTGCTGGAACAACGCCGCAAGAATGACCAGAAAGACGTGGCGATCGTGCGTATCGAGCAGCTGTATCCATTCCCGCATCAAGCCGTTCAAGCGGTGTTGGAACAGTATGCCCATGTGCATGATTTCGTCTGGTGCCAGGAAGAGCCGCTGAATCAGGGCGCTTGGTATTGTAGCCAACACAACTTCCGTGAAGTAGTGCCATTTGGGGCTTCTTTACGTTACGCAGGACGTCCAGCTTCCGCTTCTCCGGCGGTAGGTTATATGTCCGTACACCAGAAGCAGCAGCAGGCTCTGGTGAATGACGCGCTGAATATTGATTAGAGATTAAAGGAAAGCTAAATGAGTAGCGTAGATATTCTGGTTCCTGACCTTCCTGAATCGGTTGCCGATGCGACCGTTGCCACATGGCATAAAAAGCCTGGCGACAGCGTCCAGCGTGACGAAGTGTTGGTAGAGATCGAGACCGATAAAGTGGTGCTGGAAGTTCCAGCCAGCGAAGCGGGTGTTCTGGAAGCCATCGTAGAAGGTGAAGGTGCTACTGTGCTTTCTCGTCAGATCCTGGGGCGTATTCGTTCTGGTGATAGTTCTGGTAAAACCTCCGAAGCTAAGCCGAGCAAAGAGACGACTCCAGCACAGCGTGCTACTGCGAGCCTGGCAGAAGAAAGCAATGATGCACTCAGCCCGGCGATCCGTCGCCTGATTGCAGAGCACAATCTTGACGCTAGCGCCATCAAAGGCAGCGGTGTCGGTGGTCGTATCACTCGTGAAGACGTAGAAGCGCATCTGGCGAAAGGCGGGAAACCTGCTGTTGCTGCAACACAAGCAGCCGCTGCTGCACCACAAGCTGCCGCGTTGGGGCATCGCAGTGAAAAACGCGTACCAATGACTCGTTTGCGTAAGCGTGTGGCAGAGCGTCTGTTGGAAGCGAAAAACAGCACCGCCATGTTGACCACGTTCAACGAAATCAACATGCAGCCGATCATGGACATGCGTAAACAATACGGCGAAGCGTTCGAAAAACGTCACGGCGTACGTTTGGGCTTTATGTCCTTCTACATTAAAGCGGTGGTTGAAGCCCTGAAACGCTATCCAGAAGTGAATGCTTCTATCGATGGCGACGATGTGGTTTATCACAACTACTTCGATATCAGCATCGCGGTTTCTACGCCGCGCGGTCTGGTAACGCCAGTATTGCGTGACGTAGATTCGCTGAGCATGGCGGACATCGAGAAGAAAATCAAAGAGCTGGCGGTCAAAGGCCGTGATGGCAAATTGACGGTCGAAGAACTGACTGGCGGTAACTTCACCATTACCAACGGCGGTGTATTCGGCTCGCTGATGTCTACCCCAATCATCAACCCACCGCAGAGCGCCATTCTGGGCATGCACGCTATTAAAGACAGACCAATGGCGGTGAATGGTCAGGTGGTGATTCAGCCGATGATGTATCTGGCTCTGTCTTATGACCACCGCCTGATCGACGGTAAAGAATCCGTGGGTTACTTGGTGACGGTGAAAGAGATGCTGGAAGATCCGGCTCGTCTGCTGCTGGACGTATAACCTGCAATGGGCGTGGTTCTGCCGCGCCCACACTCTGTGCTATGTGGCCGATTAAAGTCAGGCGGTTTTCCGTCAAAATGGCTCGGCTAAAACCTTCAGAACTGAATGGATAGAACATCATGAATTTACACGAATATCAGGCCAAACAACTGTTTGCTCGGTATGGCATGCCAGCACCGACTGGTTACGCCTGTACTACACCGCGTGAAGCAGAAGAAGCTGCATCTAAAATCGGCTCCGGTCCGTGGGTAGTTAAATGTCAGGTTCATGCTGGCGGCCGCGGTAAAGCTGGCGGTGTAAAAGTGGTTAACAGCAAAGAAGACATCCGTGCTTTTGCTGAAGCCTGGCTGGGCAAGCGTCTGGTGACCTACCAGACTGATGCACTGGGTCAGCCGGTTCACCAGATTCTGGTTGAAGCTGCGACAGATATTGATAAAGAACTGTATCTGGGTGCGGTAGTTGACCGCGCGACTCGTCGCGTCGTGTTCATGGCCTCTACCGAAGGCGGCGTGGAAATTGAGAAAGTTGCGGAAGAAACCCCGGAACTGATCCACAAAATGACCATCGATCCACTGGCAGGTCCACAGCCTTACCAAGGCCGTGAACTGGCGTTCAAACTGGGTCTGACCGGTAAGCAAGTTAGCCAATTCGCTAAGATCTACATGGGTCTAGCAGCGCTGTTCTTGGAGCGCGATCTGGCTATGGTTGAGATCAACCCGTTGGTGATCACTAAGCAGGGCGATCTGATCTGTCTGGATGGCAAACTGGGTGCAGACGGTAACGCCTTGTTCCGTCAACCTGAATTGCGTGAAATGCGTGACCCTTCTCAGGAAGATGAGCGTGAATCCCGTGCTGCTCAGTGGGAGCTGAACTACGTTGCTCTTGATGGCAACATCGGCTGCATGGTGAACGGTGCGGGTCTGGCGATGGGAACCATGGACATCGTTAAACTGCATGGTGGCGAGCCCGCTAACTTCCTCGACGTAGGCGGCGGCGCAACTAAAGAGCGCGTAACCGAAGCGTTCAAAATCATCTTGTCTGACGACAAAGTGAAAGCGGTTCTGGTTAACATTTTCGGTGGTATCGTGCGTTGCGACCTGATCGCCGACGGTATCATTGGCGCAGTGGCTGAAGTGGGCGTTAACGTCCCGGTCGTTGTGCGTTTGGAAGGTAACAATGCCGAACTGGGTGCCAAGAAACTGGCAGACAGCGGTTTGAATATCATTGCTGCGACCAGCCTGACAGATGCGGCTCAGCAAGTTGTTGCTGCAGTGGAGGGTAAATAATGTCTATCTTGATCGATAAAAACACCAAAGTCATTTGTCAGGGTTTTACTGGCAGCCAAGGTACCTTCCACTCTGAGCAAGCGATCGCTTACGGCACCAAAATGGTTGGCGGCGTAACGCCGGGTAAAGGCGGCACTACTCACCTGGGGCTGCCGGTGTTTAACACCGTGCGCGAAGCGGTAGAAGCGACTGGCGCTACTGCGTCGGTTATCTACGTTCCAGCTCCGTTCTGCAAAGACTCGATTCTGGAAGCCATCGATGCAGGCATCAAACTGATCATCACCATTACTGAAGGCATCCCAACGCTGGATATGCTGACAGTGAAAGTGAAGTTGGATGAAGCCGGTGTGCGTATGATTGGCCCGAACTGCCCAGGTGTGATCACCCCAGGCGAATGTAAGATCGGTATCATGCCGGGTCACATCCACCTGCCGGGCAAAGTGGGCATCGTTTCCCGCTCTGGTACGCTGACTTATGAAGCCGTAAAACAAACCACAGACGCTGGCTTGGGTCAGTCTACTTGTGTCGGTATCGGTGGTGACCCGATCCCAGGCTCTAACTTCATCGATATCCTGAAAATGTTCCAACAGGATCCGCAGACAGAAGCCATCGTCATGATCGGTGAAATCGGTGGTAGCGCAGAAGAAGAAGCCGCAGCGTACATTAAAGAGCACGTCACCAAACCCGTTGTGGGTTACATCGCTGGTGTGACTGCACCAAAAGGCAAGCGTATGGGCCATGCTGGTGCCATCATTGCAGGTGGTAAAGGCACTGCGGATGAGAAATTCGCTGCGCTGGAAGCCGCTGGTGTGAAAACCGTACGTAGCTTGGCTGATATCGGTGATGCAGTGAAAGCTGTGCTGAATCGCTAAAGATGTGATAAGAAACATCATTCGTTTAGCCGCCCAAATGGGCGGCTTTTTTATGGTATAAAATCAAAATGTCTCCTTAGATTTCCGTTTTCATCACGTGTACCCAAGGAAAATGTCGCTATATATTCATTAGTCCACTACGATTTGGTGTAGAAAAGGGGACAGCTGTAACTTATTTATCCCTCTTTCCGGTAGTTTCTCTTTTATCCAGACATAAGACGGCATTGTTTTTTTGAATGATTGATCGTTATTCATTTTTTATTCTATTTTTTATGAGAGATTTCTGTTGGAAATTTAAATAAATAAGAATGTGTAAAGACATTTATTGAAAATAAATCGTAGGGAGTAATTATCTTTCTAAGGTGTAATAAAGTTTTTCTGTAGTTACTTTCTATGTTTAAAAGTGATTGTTGGTGTAATTGACTGGTTTTTTGTTTTTTTCTGTTTGTTTTATCTTGTTCATCGATTTTTTTCGATATTATTGTCTGATTATTGAGTTTGTTCGTGTTGCAGTCGTTGAAGGCATCGTTATGGAAAGTCTATTAATTATCAGGCTTTTTGAATGCGAGTAATTACAATGCATTGTTTTTATTGCTATAAATTGTTTTTGTTAGGTTGATTTTTAGCGTGTTGACATTTTTTGGGAAGATACTTAGAGTGAGCGGCAGTTGAGGAATATCCATATATATGTTGTGTTTATTTTTAAGTCATTAACTATATATTTTTTTTATTGGAGTGAAGGCTGTTAGGTGCCCAGTTCTATAGGGAAGGCTGATAATCCTAAATGTATATTCAATAGATTTCAACGAGCAGCAGGGAATGTTGCTGTCTGAAAATGAAAAGCATAGTCATCGGTAGAACTCTTGGTACATAAATGATGCCAGTGGAGGTTATCCAAATGATTAATATGATTCAAGGATGAATGAAGGTGCTTCGTAAAAAATTTATAACTTCCTACCCTTCTGGATATCTTTCATTAAGCTTTTTTTTGTTTTTCCTTTTTTTTAACAAAAATAAAAAGTAATGCATCATTTTTGATTTTATCTCTGGTTTGTTGTTGTCACTAATTAGTTGGGTGAATGAAAACGGATCAACCTCTGATGTAAATCAGTAGGAATAGGAAAATAAAGTAGGAATAAAATGAATCAACCAGAAATCCAAGAGGAAGGAAGGACACCCTTCATTCCCCATCGTCTTGATACCCTATTACAATCCTTGCTCTGGATCTGCGAATATCATGGGCATGCGACTAGCACTCAGGCTTTTTGTGCCGGATTACCGAAAGCAGATCAATTGACAGCTTCTGTCGCTACTGATGCACTCGCCCGCCAAGGGTTGAACTCGGGTTTGGTCAAGCGTGATGCGCAAGATATTTCTAGTTTCGTGCTACCTGCAATTTTAATCCGTAAAGACGGTGGCGGCATGGTGTTGCTTGCTCATGAAGCAAACCAACAGGATGGGCATCTGTTTCAGGTGATTTTGCCGGAAACGGGGGGCGGTATTGCTGAACTGAGTGAGGAAGATCTTAAACAACAATATTCAGGTTATGCACTACTAATTAAAGAACGTCCGCAAATTGACCGCCGTGCTGGTGATCCAGAGGAGAAATCTAAGGGACATTGGCTGTGGAGTATTCTGTGGCGTTTTCGTCGTTATTATTACAGCGCCGCGCTGGCTGCACTGCTGGTTAACGTATTGGCGTTAGCGGGTACCTTTTTTACTATGAACGTGTACGACCGCGTGGTGCCCAATGAAGCCTACGTAACACTTTGGTCGTTGGCGATTGGTGTCATGATCGCTATTTTCATGGAGTTTATAGGCCGTAATATTCGAGCCTATTTGCTCGATGTTGCGGGGAAAAAGGCCGATCTTCTCCTTGGCTCCAAGCTTTTCCGCCATGCCATGTCTATGCGTATGGAACACAAGCCGGGCTCTGCAGGTACGTTCGCTAACCAGTTACGTGAATATGAGTCTGTGCGTGATTTCGTGAGCTCTGCAACATTAGTAACAATCAGCGATCTGCCGTTTGTATTCCTGTTTGTTTTCATCATTTCACTCATCGGTGGGCCGTTAGCTTTTGTCTCACTGGCAGCAATCCCGATTATTTTGATTATCAGCCTGCTGATTCAATGGCCATTATCAAAAATCATGCAGGAAAACCTGCGTGAAAGCTCCCTAAAACAAGGGGTTTTGATTGAGTCCATCGAAGGTATGGAGTCACTGAAAGCTATCAGTGGTGAAGGCTTCATGCAACGCCGCTGGGAGAATTACAGTGCGTTGACATCAGCTACTTCAATGAAATCCAAGATGCTTTCCGGCTTGGCAACCAACTTCGTGAGTACCATGCAGCAGGTTCAGACTGTAGCCATCGTGTGCTGGGGGGTGTACCTGATCGGTGCTGGTGAGATGTCGATGGGGGCTCTGATCGGTACGGTTATTTTGTCTGGTCGAGTGGTCGCGCCACTGGGGCAAATTGTTGGTTTGGCTGTGCGTTTCCAGCAGGCACGTGCCGCGATGAAATCCATTAATGGTTTGATGGCGAAGCCATCAGAACGTGACCCTGACCGTAACTATCTGGCTGCACCAAAACTAACCGGTGCACTGACACTCAAGAGAGTTAACTTTACCTATCCAAGTACGGATGGCATGCCTAAACCGCCAGTGGTGACGAACGTCAATATTAAAATCACGCCGGGTGAACGTATCGCTATTCTGGGACGTATCGGCAGTGGTAAATCGACTCTGTTACGCATGATGGCTGGGCTGTACGAACCAACCAGCGGGCAGGTTTTAATGGACGGTTTGGACTCATTGCAAATCGAGCCTGCCGACTGGCGCGCGACAGTGGGATTCGTTGGTCAGGATTCACGCCTGTTCTACGGCTCGTTACGTGAAAACATCATGATGGGGCAACCCAACTGCAGTACCGAAGCGTTCTTGGAAGTGGCACGTATAACCGGCCTAGATCAAATGGCGCGTCGACATCCGCTGGGTTTTGAATTGCCAATTGGTGAGCATGGTCAGGGGCTTTCTGGCGGTCAGCAACAGCTGGTGGTGCTAGCTCGTTGCCTGCTTTGCAAACCGAAACTGTTGCTGATGGATGAACCCACCAGCGCGATGGATACCCAGACAGAAGGACTATTCCTGCAACGTATGTGGGCGGCGACCAAAGATCAAACCATGGTTGTGGTCACTCACCGTTATTCACTGCTTGAGCAGGTTGACCGTATCGTGGTGATGGATGAAGGGAAAGTGGTACTTGATGGTCCGAAAGCTGAAGTGCTGGCGACATTAAGTAAAAAACCTGCGGCAGAGGTGAAAAGCCCGCCGGTAGGTCCCGCTGCGAATCAAGTTGCACCAGTAGCGGTGGTGGAATAAGGAAATAACAGATGAATACTAACAATCAAGATGAAGCGCCGAAAGATACCGTAGTAGTCCCAGCTACCACTCCATCAGTAGCGTCAGAACCAGCTAAGAAAGCGGCAGCGCCCAAGCCAGCTAAAAAGAAAGGGAAAGTAAAAAAAGGCGACACCGAGTTTATGAGGGATCTGCGTGCAGCGCTGCTCACACAGTCCACACCGGGTTCGATGCTCGTGCTGTATCTATTTATCATTACTCTGATCGTTGGCGGTATCTGGGCTTCGCAAGCCAAGGTTGAAGAAGTCACTAAAGGCCAAGGGAAGGTGATCCCGGCTAGCCGTGAGCAGGTCATTCAAATCTTGGAAGGCGGTATTCTCGAAGATATGAACGTGCGTGAGGGTGATATCGTCGAGAAAGGTCAAGTCTTGCTGAAGATTGATGCCACGCGTGCTGGCGCTTCCTACCGTGAGGGGGTGTCGAAGGTGATTGGTCTGGAAGGTACTGTGGCGCGTTTGCGTGCAGAATCTTTTGGTCAACCCCTTAACTTCCCGGACAGCGTAAAAGCGATACCTTCGGTGGTACGTGACGAAACCAAAGCCTATCAGGCACGTAAACAGGCGATGGATGAAGGGATTGCTGTATTACAACGCAGCCTAGCTTTGGCAGAAAAAGAGATAGGTATGTCTTCACCGCTGGTGGCTCAGGGGCTGATGTCTGAAGTGGAGTTGCTACGTATGAAACGGCAAGCGAATGATTTCCGCCTGCAAATCTCTGAACGTAAGAACCGCTATCACTCGGATGCTAACGCTGAATTGGTCAAGCTGGAATCTGAACTGGCGCAAACGCTGGAAACCGTGGTTGCTAGGCAGGACACCATGAAACGTACCACGGTGCTCGCGCCGGTTAAAGGCACAGTGAAAAACATCCGTATGAACACTATCGGTGGGGTTATTCAACAAGGGGCCGACATTATGGAAATCGTACCCTTGGATGATGAACTGCTGGTAGAGGCTAAGGTTCGCCCGGCAGACGTGGCCTTCCTGCGCCCTGGGGCTCCGACCACGGTGAAATTAACTGCCTACGATTACGCTATTTATGGCGGGTTGGATGGCACGCTCGAATACATCAGCCCAGATACCTTGGAAGATGAGAAAAACCGCCAACCAGGCAAAGATACCTCGTATTACCGCGTACTAGTGCGCTCGGGACAAACAGAGCTAGTGGCCGGCGGTAAGAGACATCCGATTATTCCAGGTATGACTGCGTCGGTTGAAATCAAGACCGGTGAAAAAACCATTTTGAGCTATCTGCTGAAACCAGTATTGAAGGCCCGCGAAGCGTTTAGGGAAAGATAATGCATAAGGCAATGAAACATTCACAACGGCCATTGCGCTTTAAACGTAAGCCGCTACAACTCTGTATTGGGATCGCTTGTGCGTTATTGGGCAGCTCTCTGGTTCATGCTAACAGTAAGCAAGCTAACGACATTCAAGGTTTTTTGGATCAGTGGGATCAGAATCATCAGTCAAATTCAGAACCGGTTAGCAAACCGATGACATCGACCCTGGTGGTTGAACGTCCGAGAGTGTCTGAGATAGTGCCCGAGATAGTGTCTGAGCCCGTGCTCAATGTGGTTACACCAAAAGAAACGTCTGCTCGGCTCGTGGCTGAAACACCGCGTCCCGTGGCTGTGCAACCGCAAGTGGTCTATAGCACATCGCCAACGACGATGCAGCGAGTGTCACCATCATCAGTGACGCCAACAAATACGCTCAAGCCCGTGGTGTCTGCTCAAGCGCAGCAGATCCAACCGCCAGTTGCGGTGCAAACTACTACTGCGAGCAGCACTGATAGCCGTTTGTTTTCGAACAGCAACGCTGCACCAGCTAAGCCGTATATTGTACCGCGTGGGAAACCGGTGCAAAACACCGTAACTAACAACGTGCAGGCACCTGTGCCTATGGCACCAGTGACGACTTACAGTGCTCCTGTTACCACTAAACCAGCGGTGAATACACCAACGCCGCAAGAAGATGTTTTTGCCGAAGCGAAAGCACAAGCACAAGCCAGCGTGAAGTTAGATCCGCGAGTGAGTGATTTGAAGCTAGAGCCCGTGAGCACCGATCGTGTTTCTGGTGGTGGTTTATCGGCACCGAAAACTGTGGGGGCGGGGGTGGTACACACTGGTGGACGTGAAACTAAGATCAGTCGGTTATTCCGCCAAGCGGTTGCGATCGCGATATCGCGCGATTTCCAATTACGCCAGAGCCAAGCTGAATGGATGGCAGCAGAGTCCGATGTTTCCGCCTCCAAAGGCGAGCGGTGGCCACAAATGCGCGTTAATGCTTCCGTATTGCCGTTAAGCGCGGGCAGTAGCAACAATAAGCTGTATGACAACGATGGTGATTTAAACGCATCATTGTCAATGCCGCTTTTTGACTGGGGTCGCTTGTCCAGCGCTATCTCAAACCGTGAATATACTGCAGTTGTTGCCGGTGAGCGTTATTTGACGCAGTTAGATACTTTGGCTTTTGACGTGACTTCAACCGAAGTGCGTCTGGGGAAACAGAAAGCTATTTACGAGTTAGCCTCGGCATATGCAGCTCGCATGAATGAGTTGGTAACGATGCTTAGCCGCATTGTACAAACGGACCCCGGCCGCGTCAGCGAACTGACCCAAGCCAAAGCGCGTTTACTGCAAGCGCGTGAGGCTCGTGATAATGCCGAAGCAGAAATGCGTCAGTTGGAGGTCTCTTTGCAGAAATGGTTAGGTAACGCCACCATGCAGGTTCTGCCAGTAGATAGCGCGTGGAAAATGGATCTACCGCCATTGAATCAAGCGTTAACTAATATCAATAACACGCCGATGATGCGTGAAGCTGATGCGCAATATATGGCGCAGATGGCTAGTGCTTCGGAAGAGAAAGCGAAGAACCTGCCAAGTTTGAGTTTAGTCGCTTCCAAAGGCTTCTCTGCAGGCAACTATGGTGAAGATACGGATCTGCAAGCCGGGGTTTCTGTTAGTTGGGATGTTTTTAATGGCTTCTCTGGGATGTCAAAAATTGCAGCGGCCGAGCGGCGTGCTGAGGCAGTCAAAGAAGGTAAGGCACAACGTCAGCGCGATATTGAATATAAAATCAAAACGCAATACGAAGACATTATTAAGCAAGTCGATCGGGCACAAGCATATGAAAAACTTTCGATAGAGAGTGATCGTATTCGCTGGATGTTTTATCAACAGTGGTATCACTTAGGTAAACGAACCTTACTGGATGTATTAATTGCAGAAAGTGAGCACTACAGTAATCAGGTGAATGCTATCTCTAGCCGTTTTGATGGGTATTTTGGTGTATTGACCATGAGAAAGGAGGCCGGTTTGTTATTACCGTGGCTTGATCAAGGTTGGTCTAATCCGAAAGTTAAAAAAGACAGTGCTTTGCCATTTTAACTCTGGCAAGTATGCAGGTAAATTAAACACAACAGGGAGGTGATCTATTGGTATGAATCATTCGCCAGATATTGGCTTTCTATAGTTGTGTTGTTTAGTTAATCTTAAACAAAAATATTATTTTTATATGTCAATTTCGATTGAGATAATTGTCTTGTATAAAACATGATTATTGATACTCACTAATAAGGAATTTAGGTATTCATTATGAATAAATCTATCGTTAAATTAATTCAGGTGGTCAATGGGAAGATTATTTCTTCCCACGATCTCGGCGGTAGCAAGGTCAACATTAAAGCGGTTAAAAATGCGCAGTTCATTTTTGTTGATCCCAACACCAACGCGGCGCCAGAAAATATCAGTGTTAAACGTGTCGGTAAATCGTTGCAGGTTAAGCTGAACGGTGCTGATGCTAAAAGTACTGAGGTTGAAATTCAGGATTTCTATGCTTTTGAAGGTGCCGAACGTTGCAAATTGGTAGGTATGGCGGAAAACGGCCAGTACTACGAGTTTATTTCTGCCGATCCGAGTGTTGGCGCAAATACAGAATTTATGCAGACGGGTGAAGTTAGCAAACTCGTTCTGGGTGGCGATGCCATAGGGAACTTGGGGGCTGTTGTTGCCGATGATGATGACAACAACAATGCGATTGCCTGGATGGGACTGGCTGCTGTATTTGGTACGCTGGGTATCGCGGCATTGGCTTCCGGTCACCATGGCGGGAACGATAACGAGAATTCGAACAGCGGTAGCGGTACTGGCGGTGACGGTGGTGGTACAGGTGGCGACGGTGGTGGTGACGGTACGGGTAAACCAGCCAAACCTAACCCTCCGACGGTGCTTGATGATAGCGGTAAGCCAATCAATGACGGTGTGCCGACTAACGACAATACGCCAACCTTCGGTGGCGATGGCCTGACGCCAGGCGATACCGTGATCATCAAAGATGGCGACAAGATTATTGCTGAAGTTCCTGTCAGTGATGACGGTTCTTGGAGCTGGACACCTGAAACCCCGATTACTGAAGGTGATCACGACATTACCATCATTGAGGTCGATAAAGATGGTAACGAGAGTGATCCGTCTGATCCTATCAATGTCATCGTTGATACCGTATCACCGGCAAAACCTAATGCAGGTGATGTTGTCCTGACTGACGACGACGGCCAAGTTATTTTGCCTGGTTCGGACACGGTTGATACCACACCAACTTTTACCGGTGATAATGCAGAACCTGGTAGCAAAGCGATCATCAAAGACGGCGATAAAATTATCGGCGAAGTAGATGTTGATGGTAATGGTCACTGGACATTCACACCAGATGGTGAACACGCGATAGATCTCGGCGATCATGATTTTACTGTGATCATTGAAGATAAAGCCGGCAATCAAAGTGAACCGTCTGATCCTATCCACGTCATTATTGTCGCGGACCATATCCCGGCTAATGATCTGCATGCCGAAATCACCAGCGTTGTGGATGACGTTGGTAAGTTTACGGGTGAATTACGTAGTGGCGATCTTACTGACGACAACAAACCAACTCTGAATGGTACTGCAACACCTGGCAGCACAGTCCACATCTTCATTGATGACATGGATCTGGCCTCTGTTGGGGTTAACAGCAGTGGTGTATGGAGTTATACCCCGCCTGAAGGGCTTGCTGACGGCTCACATACATTTAGCGTTAAGGCTAGCAACGGCACTGATTACAGTGCTATGTCTGACGTCTTTTCACTGACCATCGATACTGTTGCCCCAATAGTAACGATTGATGGTTCATCACACACCGATGAATTCGAATACCCGGTCAACCTGGTAAGCGGAGACGTCACAAACGACGCTACCCCAAACTTGCATGGCACAACAGAGCCAGACAGTGAGGTGGTGGTTTATTACAACAACGGCGATGTACAAGTTGAACTTGGCAGGACTGTTGCGAACGGACAGGGTCTATGGAATTTGGAGCCTGTAACGGAACTGCTAGACGGTGTTTACTCATTCTATGCAGTAGCAACAGATGTTGCTGGTAATACAGGTACTCGTACTGAGTTGTTTACATTGGAGGTAGACACAGTGGCACCAGATATTCCTGATTTTGATATCGAATCAACGGAGCAGTTATTGAGAAGTACCGGCGTTTATGCTGAAACTAACCTGCTGAAGTCTGGCGGTTTAAAAGCTGATCCGGTAGTTAAAACCATTGCTAGCAATACTCCAACTATCAGTAACAAGAATGGTCCAATCGCGGAACCTAACACTAAAGTTATTATTTACGATAACGGGGTAGAAATTGGCCGCGTTAACGTTGATGCGACTGGTCATTGGTCATATAAACCAGTTAACCCGTATGCAGACACATTGCATAGCCTGACTACGCAAGGTATTGACCGTGCGGGTAACAAGAGTGCTATTTCTCCACCAACCACGTTTATTGTAGATACGACTCCGCCAGATCGTCCAACCATCGATAGCGTAACCGATGGCGACGTGGTGATCGTTGACCATGCAGCCACTAACCATACGAAACCTACCATTTCTGGTACGGCTGAGTTGAACTCAACAGTCACTATTTATGACAATGGTGTGGCGATTGGTACAGCTGTTGCTGATCAGCCTATTGGTGATGGTAAGAATGGCACTTGGACTTTCACCCCAACTGACGCATTGAGTGAAAACGTTGAGCACCACTTCACTGTTGATGCTAAAGACAGCGTGAACAACACCAGTTCAAAATCTACTGAATTTGTTGTAGTGATCGATATCACTCCTCCAGCTCAGCCGGTGCTGGACAGCGTTGTTGATATGACTGGTAAGAAAATTGGTTACGTTACCGATGGTATGGTGACAGACGCCAGCAAACCGATCATGTCTGGTACTGCAGAGCCAGGTAGCAAGGTCGTTATCTTGATCGACGGTGTTGAGACATACACTACCAACGCCGACGCTAATGGTGACTGGAACTACATTCCTAAAACTGGCATGACCGATGGCGCTCATGTTATCACCGTTGTGGCTATTGATGGTGCAGGTAACCGCAGTGAACCAAGCACTGGTTTCCACATCGTGATCGATACTACCGCACCTAATGCGCCAGTCTTTGAACTGACCAACCAAGCTGGTGAAGTGGTAACGGGTGATCACCCAACCAACGACGGTAAGCTGACCTTTACAGGTGCAGGCGAAGAAGTTGGCGCGGTTGTGACCATTAAAGATGGCTCAACTGTACTTGGAACGACCACTGTAGGTGCAGATGGCACGTGGAGCTTTACTCTGCCAACTGCACTGGCCGATGGCCAGCATAACTTCAACGTAACAGCAGAAGACATTGCGGGTAACACCAGTGCGCCAGCTACACAGTCTGTCGCTATTGACTCGACACCTCCGTCCAAACCGGTCGATGTGGTAGTCACCGATGGCGAAGGAAATGAAGTGCCTCCGGGTGGGTCTACCAGCGATCCTACACCAATCATCAGTGGTGATGGTCAGGAACCTGGCGATAAAGTGATCATCAAAGATGGTGACGAAGTTATTGCTGAAATACCTGTCAATGAAGACGGTAGCTGGAGCTGGACACCGACCGAAGACCTGCCAGAAGGTGAGCACGACTTTACCGTTATTGTTGAAGATGAAGCGGGCAACCAGAGCGAGCCTTCTGATCCTATCAACGTGATTGTTGACACCATTGCGCCAGACCAACTGAACGTGGACGATGTCAAAATCACCGATGATGCGGGTAACGTTATTACCGATCAAACGGGTGACTCAACGCCAACCTTCAGCGGCGAAGGCCAAGACGCTGGCGACAAAGTGATCATCAAAGACGGTGGCGAAGTTATCGGCGAAGTGGTGGTGGGTGAAGACGGTACTTGGACCTTTACACCGGAAACTGAGCTGACAGATGGTAATCACGAATTCACCTTCGTAGTGGAAGATCCTGCTGGCAACGTTAGCCCAGAGTCTGCCCCACGTACTGTTGAAGTCGATACTAGCGTACCGGCAGTCATCAACATTGATAATGTTCTGATCACCGACGATGCTGGCAACGTGATCATTGATGCTACCAATGACTCAACGCCAACCTTCAGTGGCGAAGGCCAAGACGTTGGCAACAAAGTGATCATCCGTGACGGCGAAACTGTCATTGGTGAAGCGGTTGCAGGTACTGACGGTTCTTGGACCTTCACACCAGAAACTGCGTTGGTAGACGGTGAGCACAGCTTCACATTTGAAGCAGAAAACACTGCGGGTAATAGCAGTGGTCCTTCTGATCCACGTGTGATTGATATTGATACCGTAATACCGGCTGCTCTGGATGTCGGTGATGTTACCGTGACTGACGATGCAGGTAATGTGATTACCGATCTGACCAATGACACTGCTCCAACCTTCAGCGGCGAAGGCCAAGAAGCTGGCGATAAAGTGGTCATCAAAGACGGTGGCGAAGTTATCGGCGAAGTGGTGGTGGGTGAAGACGGTACTTGGACCTTCACGCCGGACACTGCACTGGCAGATGGCAATCACGACTTTACCTTCGTGGTGGAAGATCCTGCTGGCAACGTCAGCCCAGAATCTGCTCCTATCGCGTTTGAAATTGACAGTATTCCTCCGGCCAAAATCGACGCTGGTAGCGTTGTGATCACCGATGATGCTGGCAATGTGATCGCTGACATCACCAACGACACCACTCCAACCTTCACTGGCGAAGGCCAGGCAGCGGGCGACACTGTGATCATCAAAGATGGCGGCAACGTTATCGGTGAAGCGGTTGTTGGTGAAGACGGCTCTTGGACCTTCACGCCAGACACTGCACTGGCCGACGGTAATCACGATTTTACTTTCGAAGAACGCGATCCTGCGGGCAACATTAGCGAACCTTCTGATGCACGCGTTATTGATATTGATACCGTGGTACCAGCTCCTCTGGACGTGACTGATGTCACAGTGACTGACGATGCAGGTAATGTGATTACCGATCTGACTGATGACACAACGCCAACCTTCAGCGGCGGAGGCCAAGAAGCTGGCGATAAAGTGATCATCAAAGACGGTGGCGAAGTTATCGGCGAAGTCGTGGTAGGTGAAGACGGTACTTGGACCTTCACACCAGAAGAAGCACTGGCAGACGGTAATCACGACTTTACCTTCGTGGTGGAAGATCCTGCTGGTAACGTCAGCCCAGAATCTGATCCAATCGGCTTCGACATTGATAGTACTCCTCCGGCTAAGATCGACGCTGATAGTGTTGTGATCACCGATGATGCTGGCAATGTGATTACTGATATCACCAACGACACCACCCCAACCTTCACTGGCGAAGGCCTGGAAGCGGGCGACACTGTGACTATCAAAGATGGCGGCAACGTTATCGGTGAAGTGGTTGCCGGTGCAGATGGTTCTTGGACCTTCACACCAGACACTGCGCTGGAAGAAGGTAATCACGAGTTTACTTTCGAAGCACGCGATCCTGCGGGCAACGTTAGCGAACCTTCTGATGTCCGTGTTATCGATATCGATACCAGCGTACCACCAGCTATCAACATTAATGATGTTCTGATCACTGACGATGCTGGCAACGTGATCATTGATGCTACTAATGACTCAACGCCAACCTTCAGTGGCGAAGGTCAAGACGCGGGTAATAAAGTGATCATCCGTGACGGCGAAGCCATCATTGGTGAAGTGACTGTTGGTGGCGACGGCTCTTGGACCTTCACACCAGAAACTGCGCTGGCAGACGGTGATCACAGCTTTACATTTGAAGCAGAAAACATTGCTGGTAATACCAGTGGTCCTTCTGATCCACGTGTGATTGATATTGACACCGTAATACCGGCTGCTCTGGATGTCGGTGATGTTACCGTAACTGACGATGCAGGTAATGTAATTACTGATCTGACCAATGACACAACGCCAACCTTCAGCGGCGAAGGCCAAGAAGCTGGCGATAAAGTGGTCATTAAAGACGGTGGCGAAGTTATCGGCGAAGTGGTAGTGGGTGAAGACGGTTCTTGGACCTTTACACCAGAAGAAGCACTGACAGACGGCAATCATGACTTTACCTTCGTGGTTGAAGATCCTGCTGGCAACGTCAGCCCAGAATCTGCTCCTATCGCGTTCGAAATTGACAGCACTGCACCAGCTAAGATCGACGCCAACAGCGTTGTGATTACCGATGATGCTGGCAATGTGATCGCTGACATCACCAACGACACCACCCCAACCTTCACTGGCGAAGGCCAGGCGGCGGGCGACACTGTGATCATCAAAGATGGCGGCAACGTTATCGGTGAAGTGGTCGTGGGTGAAGACGGTTCTTGGATCTTCACACCGGACACAGCGCTGGCAGACGGTAACCATGAGTTTACTTTCGAAGAACGTGATCCAGCGGGCAACGTCAGCGAACCTTCAGATGCACGTGTGGTTGAGATAGATACCGTAGTTCCTGTGAAGCCAGATATGGCGGACATCGTAATCACTGATGATGCGGGCAATGTGATCACCGATCTGACCAATGACTCTACCCCAACCTTCAGTGGTGAAGGGCAGCAGCCTGGTGAGAAAGTGATCATCCGTGACGGCGAAACCATTATTGGTGAAGCAGTTGCAGGAGACGATGGTAGCTGGACTGTCACACCAACAACTCCACTGACAGATGGTGAGCATGCGTTTACCGCAGAAGTGGAAGACAGGGCTGGCAATACCAGTGGCCGTTCTGATCCAGTGACTATCGCGATCGACACCATTGCTCCGGCTAAACCGACTCCATTGGTCATTGAAGACTCTGAAGGGCAGGTTATTGCAGGTGGTAGCAGCGTTAACGAACCAACACCGACCTTTAGTGGTGAAGGCGCTGAAACTGGCGGCAAAGTCATCATTAAAGATGGCGACACCGTGCTTGCCGTGGTTGATGTGGTTAATCCAGATGGCTCATGGAGCTACACGCCAACGACACCAATCGCTGATGGCGATCACAACTTCACCGTGGAAGTTCAGGACCCAGCGGGCAACATTAGTGAGCCTTCTGATCCAGTGCAAATGAACATCGATACCATTGCTCCAAATCCGGTAGATATGTCCGGTACAGATAATGGCGTATTTGATGATGTTCCTCAGCACATCGGTAAGTTGGATAACAACGCGCAAACCAATGATGCGAACCCGGAAATCCGTGGTAATGCTGAAGCGGGCACGACTGTTGTGATTTACGACAATGGTGTTCAAATCGGTACTGCAGAAGTGGGTACTGATGGTAAGTGGAGCTTCACACCAGATGCTGCACTGGCTGATGGTCCGCACACTCTGAGTGCAATCGTGGTGGATGATGCGGGTAACCAAAGCACCAGCGCCAATATTATCTCGATTGTTGTGGATACCATTGCGCCTAACGCACCGGTTATTGAGAGCATCTTCGATGACTTCGGTCCGCAAACAGGCCCAGTACTGTCTGGTGGTTATACTGATGACCGCGCACCAACACTGAGCGGTACCGCGGCACCTGGCACTATCGTTTCTATTTACAATGGTGACCAACTGATCGGTTCAACCACGGTAATCGGTTCGAATGGCCGTTGGAGCTTCACACCATCTAGCGATCTGGACTACAGCAGCTACAGCTTCACAGCAAAAGCGGGAGATGTGGCAGGTAACACCAGTCAACCGTCTAATGCTTATTCATTGGTGATCACCGATGGTTCAGCACAACCGGTAACGGCAGTCATTACCGAAGTTTACGACCATGTTGAAGGCATTGTAGGCCCAATCACTAATGGTGGCGTGACTAACGATCCTCGTCCAACATTGAGTGGTACCACCACTCAACCTGGTGGTCAGGTCAAGATCTATGTTGATGACATCCTAGTGAAAACCGTGGTTGCTGATGCACAAGGAAACTGGACGTTCACTCTGGAATCTGCACTGAGCGAACAGCAACACACGCTGAATGTTAAAGGTGTGGATCTGGTGGGTAATGTTGGCATCATGTCTGGTGATTTCTCCATGTTGGTTGATACAACTCCACCAGCACCGGGCTCTATCGATATGATCTACAAAGATAACGTCCCAGAAGGTGAGTTGATCATTGAACTGGCAAAAGGTGATGCAACCAACGATACAACGCCGACCCTGACAGGCCGTGCTGAAATCGGTTGTACCGTGCAGATCTACAACGGTCAGACACTGCTGGACACTGTAGTAGTCGATGGTACTGGTCATTGGAGCTACACGCCATCGGCCGAACTGGCGGAAGGTTTCTACCAGTTTAACATCACTGTAGTGGATGCTGCGGGTAACGCTAGTGCGCATTCTGACAACTATCCGTTGGAAATCGATACTACACCTCCAGGCGTGCCAGATTTTGAACTGGATGATGACGACATGGTTCAAAGCACCTTCATGCTGAAGTCTGTCGTTGGTGTAGAAGCTGATGTGGCGGCTGATGATTCAGTAGTGAACCACGAGCTGACTGCAGAAGATGTGGCTAACTTGTCGAATGAACCAATCGTGGGTACTGAAGGCAAGCTGGATATCGTTTCTCTGGTAGGCCATGACGTGCACCTCGATCTGACAATGTTGGATAACTCAGGGATGGAGTCTGTTGAGAAGTTCGATATTTCTGGTGAAGGTTCTAACCAGTTGACACTGTCTATTAACGACGTGTTGCATCTGGGTGAAACGGATCTGGTGTTGGATAACGGCAAGACCCAGTTGGTCATCGACGGTGACGCTGATGATATCCTGAACGTAGTGGATACTGCTGGTGAATGGAATGAAAGCGGAACCGCACAGGTCAACAACGTGACTTATCACGTTTACGACAATGCTGCGCAGAATGCTTCTTTGCTGGTTGAAGATAAAGTACAGGTTACGTTGATGTAATGCTGTAGGCACCCTGCCATATGGCAGGGTGCCACTTTATTGGTTGGAGTTTGTCAGCAGCTATTTATTCTGGCAAGAACCAAGCCAATAAAGTGGGGTTATTTAAATAAAGTTTAGAAATCTCATTTTATTATAAGAATAAGTATTCATTTTCAGGAAATGAATACTGGAATATGGATATTGAGCAACAAGGATATAAACACCATGGAAAATAGTAACTCAAAAAATAATAACTTCACCGAAGAGACAGAGATTCTCAATACATTGGTGCAATCGACTGCCCCATCAGAGAGTGAAGAAGCAGTATATTTCCCCGCGGCAGCACGTGGCAATGTTACGGCTAGCGAACAACAAGTTGCGCCGAGTGCCGCGGTGATTGAATCATCCGCACCGGTAGCGACGGCAAATAACGCTATCACCGCACCGGTAACGGTACCTGCGACTAATGTGGTGGCCAGTGCCCCACAAAGTCCGGCGCCCTTGCAATCTACAAACCTGCAATCTACTGGCCGCCCACTACTGGGTGATACGCCGCAGTTGCCGATCACTAAAAATGCCCACAAAGGCCTCTCGGGGAACGGTGAAGCCCGCAGCACTATCGAAGTGTATGACAATGGCTTCTTCTTGCTGAAGACCCCCGTTGATGCCAATGGCCGTTGGAGTTTTACCCCCGGTAATGCGTTAGCGGATGGCGAACACAGTTATCAGGTGCGTGCGATTGACCGCGCCGGTAACGTCGGGCAATTCTCTGCGCCTTATCAATTTATTGTCGATACTCAGGCACCGGACCGCCCATTGATTACGCAGTTGGCCGATGGTGACAGTGCACTGAACAACGGTTCCGCCACCCATAACTTACGCCCAACGTTGGGTGGTGATGCAGAAGCGAATAGCACAGTTAAAGTTTATGGTAATGGTGTGTTGTTAGGGTCGACGATTGCCGATTCTTCTGGGCACTGGGTGTTCAGCCCGACCACGAACCTGGCCGAACAATCTTACAACTTTACCGTCACTGCCACTGATCGCGCGGGTTGGGTCAGCCCAGAGTCCAGCCCGGTGAGTTTGCTGCTGGATGCGACCGCACCCGGTAAACCGGCGATCACACAGGTAATAGACGACGAAGTCGGCCACCCGGGGATCATTACCGCGGGCGGCGAAAGTGATGACAATACACCGATATTCAGCGGTACGGCGGAGCCTCGTGCAGTCATCAAACTGTATGATGGCAACGTCTTGATCGGTGAAACCGATGCTGATAGTCGTGGGCGCTGGACCCTTGATGTGGAAGTTCCGTTGGTGAATGGCAACCACAGCATCACGGTCACGGCGACCGATGCGGCAGGGAATACCAGCGTGGCGAGTGATGCCTTTGTCTTTAACGTGGTTCCGGTGATGGGCACCTTGACTATCGATGGCATGAGCAAAGACAGTGGTGTAAATGACCATGACTTTGTGACGGCGGATGGCACTGCGGGGCGCGGTATTTACGGTAGCCTAAGTAATGAACTCCGTGTAGGGCAGAAAGTGCAGGTTTCGCTGGACGGCGGTGCCACTTGGCATGACGCAGTGGCTAACGGCACGTCTTGGGCTTACACCGATACCACGGTGCACAACAGTAACTGGACTATTCAGTCGCGCATTATTGATGGTTTGGGCAACGTCAATTACGCACAGAAAGACGTCACTTTGCTGATGACTGTAAGCGCCCCGGGCATTACCAGTATTCCTGATGCTGTTGGTGGATATACCGAGCAAAAAGCCCTGGATGGCTCTGATGTGACAGTCTCACTGCAAGACACGGGTGCCAAAGCTGGGGATACACTGCGTATTCAATGGGGGAAAGAGACCGTTGATCATGTACTCACACAGGCCGAAATCGACGCACACAGTGCGACGTTCAATATCCCTAGTGAGAATACCGTCCGTCAGGGAAGCAGTTACGATTTCACTGTTACCGCGCAGATTGTGGCACAAGATGGGGTTAACTCTTCGCCATCCAACAGCTACAAAGTCACGGGTAGCGGTGTATTGATGATTGGTAACGAATCGTTCGATAGTTACACTGGTGGTGGCTTTGTCAGTGATAGCGCACACTTCACTATGACTACCTCCGGGAGCTACGTGGGACTGCTGCCAGCGGGTAAAACTGGACCACAAGATAGTGACGGTCAATACGTTTACATTGGTGATGGTTCAGGAGCGATGAATAACGCATCAATCACGCTGAACTTTGATAAACCGGTCAAATCGATTTCCTACCTCTTGTGGGGGCTGGAGAATAACAGTGGTAACGGTTCTTGGTTGGAGGTTTATGACACCAACGGAAGACAAATTTATAACCCATTGATTAAATACTCTGATGCAGGGATGGCTGTAACAAGCTATTCCGATCTCTGGGCAGGACAGGTCAACTACACGGCACCCGCCGGGGTCATTATCGGCAAGGTGAAGATTTATTGTGATAAGAATGGGGTAGTGGTTGATAATTTCTCCGTGACTTATTTGGAGAATGTGCTTGATCCGCAAGATGCTGTTTCCCATCATCAACCGCAGATCACCGATATCCCGGATGCGACCGGGGGGTACAACACCGAGAAAGCGGCAGACGGTTCGGACATGACGGTATCACTGCAAAACACAGGTGCCAAGGCAGGGGATACACTGCATATCGTTTGGGGGCACACTACTTATGATCAAGTGTTGACGCAGGCGGATATCACTGCCGGTAGCTTGACCATAAATGTGCCATCACAGCAGACGCAGGTGCAGGGTGGCATTAACGACTTTACGGTTACCGCGCAGATTATCGGTCAAAATGGCGAGATCGGGGCAGTATCATCAGGGTTTGCAGTAGTGGGTGCCGGGGCTGTGATAGATCAAGTGCAGGCATTTAATACCAGTGCCTTCAGTAGTGGTGCAACCATGAACGGTTACGTCAGTGAAAGCGGCGGCTTTACGGTAACAGGCAGTAATGTTACAAAAAGAGCTGACAATTCTGTTTGGTCACTTGCTATATCTGGCTCCATGTGGATTGCTGGATGGAGTACAGCGACTATCGCATTTGATGATGGGCGTAGCAATGTCAAGCTGTCGTTAACTGGGATTGAGCCGGGTAGTAACTATGCTGTTATCAGAGTGTACGATGTACATGGTGTTTTGTTAAAAACAGAAAACGTGAGGAACCCGAGCGACACTAAGACTGCACAAATCTTCGATTACACCGCAGAGGGAGAGTTGATTGGTAAGGTAGAGGTTCAAGGAGATGATTGGGGGACACATATACTGGAAGTGGAAAGCAGTAAGTGGGCGCATGGCACAGATGTTGCCGGCATTAACCTTATCGACCACAACTGGGAAACCTTCTACGGTACAGCGGGTGACGACGTGGTCAGCATGTCAGTTGATCCGTTGGCCTATTTCGCTCAGGAAGGCACAGAGATCCACGGTGGTACTGGGGTCGATACCTTGAAGCTGACCGGTGCGGGTCAGGTGCTGGATTTGAGCGGCTTAACTGGTTTTAACGACGCCGGTAAGATCAGCGGGATCGAGAAATTTGACATCACCGGTACTGGCGACAACACGTTGAAGATTTCCCTCAACGACGTGCTGAACTTGGGGCAAACCGATCTGTTCCTGAATGACGGCAACGTGCAAGTGATGGTTAACGGTGACAGCGGTGACCGCGTCGAGCTCTCAGGCCTGCATGACACCGGTGTGGCATCGGGTCAATGGGTTGCGGGTAATGCGGTATCGATTGACGGGACGCAATATCAGGTCTATCAAAATAGCGCGATGCATGCCGAACTGTTGGTGCAAAATAACGTCACCATCGAACTGATGTAATGTGATTAAATAAAGTATAAGTATTGATGAAATAATCACACCACCTGAGAGTTATCTCGGGTGGTGTTGATTAAGTTATCTAAATTTTATTGAACTATGACGAGCTAAGTTTATTTGTGGGGGCTTAAATTAATTTAACTGGTCAAGTGTAATAGGTTATTTTTTCTTGACGATAATCATTCATCAAAATGATTAGTTTGACATGTTGTTATAGGCGTTTAACCAAGCCCTGTACTTATTAATACCATAAGAATAAGTACGTTATCATCTAGTAATAAGGATATTTTTATCATGAGTAACTCGAACATGAAATCTCTCACGGAAAGAGCAGATCCTCTTGATCTATTACTGTCGCCAATGACAACCAGGGAAAACGAAGAGGCCGTGTATTTCCCGACGGCAACAGGCAGCAATACTGCTGTTAGCGAAGAGATGGTACAAAACACCGCAGTGACCGAATCATCCGCTTCGGTAGCGACGGCAAATAACGCTATCACCGCACCGATAACGGCACCTGTGACTAATGTGGTGGCCAGTGCCCCACAAAGCCAATCTACAAGCCTGCAATCTACCGGCCGCCCACTACTGGGTGATGCACCGCAGTTGCCGATCACCAAAAATGCCCACAAAGGCCTCTCGGGGAACGGTGAAGCCCGCAGCACTATCGAAGTGTATGACAATGGATTTTTCTTGCTGAGAACCCCCGTTGATGCCAATGGCCGTTGGAGTTTTACCCCCGGTAATGCGTTGGCGGATGGTGAGCACAGTTATCAGGTACGAGCGATTGACCGCGCCGGTAACGTCGGGCAATTCTCTGCACCTTATCAATTTATTGTCGATACTCAGGCACCGGACCGCCCATTGATCACCCAGTTGGCCGATGGTGACAGTGCACTGAATAACGGCTCCGCCACGAGTAATCTGCGCCCAGTGTTGAGTGGCGATGCGGAAGCGAATAGCACAGTTAAAGTTTATGGTAATGGGGTGTTGTTAGGGTCGACGATTGCGGATGCTGCTGGGCACTGGGTGTTCAGCCCGACCACGAATCTGGCCGAGCAATCTTATAACTTTACCGTAACGGCCACCGATCGCGCGGGTTGGGTCAGCTCGGAGTCCAGCCCGGTGAGTTTACTGCTGGATGCGACTGCACCTGGCAAACCAGCGATCACACAGGTGATGGATGACGAAGCAGGCCACACGGGGATCATTACTGCAGGCAGCGAAAGTGATGACAATACGCCGATATTCAGCGGTACGGCGGAACCCCGTGCAGCCATCAAACTGTATGATGGCAGCACCTTGATCGGTGAAACCGATGCTGACAGCCGCGGGCGCTGGACCCTTGATGTGGAAGTTCCGTTGGCGAATGGCAACCACAGCATTACGGTCACGGCGACCGATGCGGCAGGAAATACCAGCGTGGCGAGTGACGCCTTTGTCTTTAGCGTGGTTCCGGTGATGGGTACCTTGACTATCGATGGCATGAGCAAAGACAGCGGCATCAACGATCATGACTTTGTGACGGCGGACGGTACTGCTGGGCGCGGTATTTACGGTAGCCTGAGTAATGAACTCCGTGTAGGGCAGAAAGTGCAGGTTTCTCTGGACGGCGGTGCCACTTGGCATGACGCGGTGGCCAACGGCACGTCTTGGGCTTACACCGATACCTCGGCGCACAACAGTAACTGGACTATTCAGTCGCGCATTATTGATGGTTTGGGTAATGCCAATTACGCACAGAAAGACGTCACTTTGCTGATGACTGTAGGTGCACCGGGTATTACCAGTATTCCTGATGCAGTTGGCGGATATACCGAGCAAAAAGCCCTGGATGGCTCTGATGTGACGGTATCACTGCAAGACACGGGCGCCAAAGTAGGAGATACGCTGCATATCGTTTGGGGACACACCACTTATGATCAAGTGCTGACGCAGGCGGATATCACGGCGGGTCAACTGACTGTGCATGTCCCTGTTCAGCAGACTACGGCTCAAGATACCCAGAGTACTTTCGCGGTCACTGCGCAAATCATTGGTAGTGAAGGGACTATTGGTACGCCAAGTGCGGACTTTATCATCAATGCCCGTACATTCAGCGTATTGAGTGATGATTTGCAGATGACCCCGGCGTATAACACTTATTTCGGTAATGACATTATTATTACCAGTAATTCTTTGTTAACTCATGATGGAGCGTCCAGTAGTGCCCAACCTGGTTTGAAGATTGGTAATCCAAGTGATAGCTATTTTAACCTGACATTTGTTAAACCTGTCGCGCAGTTCGAACTGGATATTACCGGGTTGCAGAACGATGCGGGTGGTTCTCGAGTAGTGATTTACGATGTCAACGGTAATATTCTGTTTGACCAGAAAGTGCTGCAAGATGGCACGGGTGGGGTGCCAGATAACAGTAAACACTTCAGCTATAGCGCGCCAGAAGGCAGTGAAATCGGCTTGGCAGTAATTTATGCTGATGGGGCTAATGGTGGGCTGGTGATTGATAATGTGACCTTCCAACAAATCAACCATGTGGGTCAAACATTCGATAACTTCGAAAATGCAGTGATGGGCGCGGGTAATATTTATACGGGTGAAGGCTTTACCGCCAGCGGTTCTATTTCACTATATTCTGTTGCACCCAATGTGGTGGGCAGCAAAGCCCTCTCCATCACTGGCACAAGCGGGGTGGATAAGTCAGCCACTTTCGTTCTGGATAACCCGAGCAAGCTGGTTTCCTTCTGGGTCAGCGCCCTGAATGATATGGGCGTGACGGTGAAAGTGTATGACGCCGATAACAACCTACTGATCAATAAGACCATTTACCCGACAACTGCGGGTATAACCCATTACGACGGCATAAACTATCACGGTGAAGTGAGCTTGACGGTACCGGAAGGGCAAGCAATCAGTAAAATCGTGATGAATACCACCGATAACCGGTTGAGTATCGATAACTTCCTGACAGTGCCAGCATTCACAAGTAGTGATTATCACCTCATCGACCACAACTGGGAAACCTTCTACGGTCAGGACGTTGCTGTGGTGGATCAGAAAACCCTCGCCACCGTCAGTGATGGTTTGCAAAAGACACCAGTGGATAATATTTACCAGGGGAGCGGGTTTAGCATTAGCTCGAATACTTCAATGACCTATTATGTAGGTGATGCAGCTTCCTATATTGGTTTGAGAATTGGTAATCCAGGCTCAGATAGTCAACCAGCCAATTACATGCTGATTACCTTAGATAAACCTGCGGCAGAGATCGCATTGCGCATCAGTGGGCTGGAAAACCAGCAGGGTGGCTCACGGGTGGTGATCACCGATACCGAAGGGCGCGTCGTGTTCGATCAGCATGTTCGGTCTGACGGTACCAGTACGGAAAAATTGGGATATTATACTTGGTTTAGCTTTAGTGCCCCGGAAGGGAGCGAAATCGCGAGCTGCCAAATTTATGGTGATGGTGTTAATGGTAATGGTGATTTAGGTGGTGGATTGTCTATCGATCAACTGTCGTTCCAACAAATCACCCATACACAAGTGAGCGTGGGTAATGACGTGGTCAGCATGTCGGTCGATCCATTAGCCTATTTTGCTCAGGAAGGCGCAGAGATCCATGGCGGTAACGGGGTCGATACCCTGAAGCTGACCGGTGCGGGTCAGGTGCTGGATTTGAGCGGCTTAAGCGGCTTTAACGACGCCGGTAAGATCAGCGGGATCGAGAAGTTTGACATCACCGGTACTGGTGACAACACACTGAAGATTTCCCTCAACGACGTGCTGAACTTGGGGCAAACCGATCTGTTCCTGAATGACGGCAACGTGCAAGTGATGGTTAACGGCGACAGCGGTGACCGCGTCGAGCTATCAGGCCTGCATGACTCGGGTGTTGCATCGGGTCAATGGGTGGCAGGTAACACCGTGTCGATCGATGGGACGCAATATCAGGTCTATCAAAACAGCGCGATGCATGCCGAACTGTTGGTGCAAAATAACGTCACCATCGAACTGATGTAATGTGATTAAATAAAGCATAAGTATTGATGAAATAAGTCACACCACCTGAGAGTTATCTTGGGTGGTGTTTGTAAGGTCATCTAAATTTATTGAACTATGACGAGTTAAGTTTATTTATGGTCATTTAAATTAATTTAACTGGCCATGTGTAATAGGTTGTTTTTGTTTTTTTTTGACGCTAATCATTCATCAAAATGATTAGTGCCATATGTATATATTATAGACGTTTAACTAAGCCCTGTACTTATTAATCCATAAGAATAAGTACTTTACTATCTAGTAATTAGGATATTTTTATCATGAGTAACTCGAACATGAAATCTCTCACGGAAAGAGCAGATCTTTTGGATCTATTATTGTCGCCAATGACAACCACGGAAAACGAAGAGGCCGTGTATTTCCCTACGGCAACAGGCAGCAATACTGCTGTTAGCGAAGAGATGGTACAAAACACAGCTGTGGCCGAATCACCTGCTCCGGTAGCGACAGCAAATAACGCTATCACTGTACCGGTAACGGCACCTGCGACTAATGTGGTGGCCAGCGCCCCACAAAGTCCGGCGCCCTTGCAATCTACAGGTCTGCAATCAACCGGCCGCCCACTATTGGGTGACACGCCGCAGTTGCCGATCACCAAAAATGCCCACAAAGGGCTCTCAGGTTCGGGTGAGGTGCGCAGCACTATCGAAGTGTATGACAATGGCTTCTTCTTGCTGAGGACCACCGTTGATGCCAATGGCCGCTGGAGTTTTACCCCCGGTAATGCGTTGGCGGATGGTGAGCACAGCTATCAGATACGTGCGATTGACCGTGCCGGTAACGTGGGGCAATTCTCTGCGCCTTATCAATTTATTGTCGATACTCAGGCACCGGATCGTCCGTTAATCACCCAGTTGGCCGATGGTGACAGTGCACTGAACAACGGTTCCGCCACCCATAACTTACGCCCAACGTTGGGTGGTGATGCAGAAGCGAATAGCACAGTTAAAGTTTATGGTAATGGGGTGTTGTTAGGGTCGACGATTGCCGATGCGTCTGGGCACTGGGTGTTTAGCCCAACCACGAATCTGGCCGAACAATCTTACAACTTTACCGTCACCGCCACCGATCGCGCGGGTTGGGTCAGCCTAGAATCCAGCCCGGTGAATTTGTTGCTGGATGCGACCGCACCTAGCAAACCGGCGATCACACAGGTGATAGACGACGAAGTCGGCCACCCGGGGATCATTACCGCGGGCGGCGAAAGTGATGACAATACACCGATGTTCAGCGGTACGGCGGAGCCTCGTGCAGTCATCAAACTGTATGATGGCAGCACCTTGATCGGTGAAACCGATGCTGACAGCCGCGGGCGCTGGACCATTGATGTGGAAGTTCCGTTGGCGAATGGCAACCACAGCATCACGGTAACGGCGACCGATGCGGCAGGAAATACCAGTGTAGCGAGTGATGCCTTTGTCTTCACCGTGATTCCGGTGATGGGTACCTTGACTATCGATGGCATGAGCAAAGACAGCGGTGTGAACGATCACGACTTTGTGACGGCGGATGGCACTGCGGGGCGTGGTATTTACGGTAGTCTGAGTCATGAACTCCGTGATGGGCAGAAAGTGCAGGTTTCACTGGACGGCGGTGCCACTTGGCATGACGCGGTAGCTAACGGCACGTCCTGGGCTTACACCGATACCACGGCGCACAACAACGACTGGACTATTCAGGCGCGAGTGACTGATGGACAAACGTCTAACACCATACAACAGTCGGTTAGCTTTGTCGGGGGCGTGCCGGCCATTCTAGCCATACCGGATGCGGTAGATGGCTACACCACCGCGAAAGCGGAAGACGGCTCACAACTGACCGTCTCATTGGCAAATACCACGGCCAAAGCCGGTGATACTCTGAATATCCAGTGGGGCGCACAGACCTACGATCAAGTGTTGACTCAAGCCGATATTGATGCGGGCGTATTGACGGTTAACGTCCCGGCCACCGTCACTCAGGCACAAGGTGCAGAGAAGGACTTCTCGGTCAATGTCAAATTGGTGGGCGAAGGGCATCTGGGCGAGTACTCAGCGACCTTCCCAGTCGAGGGCTCAGGAGTTCCACAAACTTGGATGCAAAGTTTTGCCAGCCTGACCAATAACGCTTCCGCCAACAATATGTATTTTGCTGATGGGGGGTTCACCGTTACGGGTACCAAGATAACGCAAACGGGAGGCTCTTTGTATGTTGGTACTGACGTTGATTCAACGGGTGCAACCAATGGCAGTGCGGTGCTGACTTTTGATCACAATGTCAGTTTTGTTCAGTTGAAAGTGACCGCTATTGAAACGAACAGTGGCAACTATGCTAGGGTTATTGTCTATGACACTGCCGGTGCTGTGTTGGAAACTCGGGATATCTATGGTGCAGGCGGTTCGAAAGGTACAGTACTGACTTACAGTTATACGGCAGCAGAGGGGGTCGCTATCGGTCGTATCGAATTCAAGGGGGATACCCATGGTACAATGATCACCGAAGTGACCACCAGTGGCTTGGTTGAGACCAGCGAGCCTTCGCACGTAGATGTCCTCGAAATTATCGATATCCCTGATGCGGCTGGGGGTTACAACACCGAGAAAGCGGCAGACGGTTCGGACATGACGGTTTCACTGCAAGGTAGTGGTGCTAAAGCGGGAGATACACTGCATATCGTTTGGGGGCACACCACTTATGATCACCTGTTGACGCAGGCGGATATCACGGCGGGTCAACTGACGGTGCATGTCCCTGCTCAGCAAACCACGGCTCAAGACACTCAGGGTACTTTTGCGGTTACTGCACAAATCATTAGTAGTGAAGGAAATATTGGTGCGTCAAGTGCGGCCTTTATTATCAATGCCAGCACATTTAGCGCATTGAGTGATGCTCTGCAAAATACGCCATCGAATAATACCTATTATGGTAATGACATTATCATTACCAGTAATGCGTCAATGACTCACGGCTCCAACTCCACTATTTCCCAAGCAGGTTTATCCATTGGTGTTACGGACAGCAACTATTTTAATTTGGCATTCGTCAAACCTGTAGCGCAGTTCGCACTAGATATCACTGGATTGCAGAATGACACCGGTGGTTCACGGGTAGTGATTTATGATACTAAGGGTAACGTCATTTTTGACCAAAAAGTGTTACAGGATGGTTCAGGTGGGGTGTCAGGTAATAGTAAACACTTCAGTTATACCGCGCCAGAAGGAATTGAAATTGACCGGGCAATGATTTATTCCGATGGGATTCAGTCTGGGATTGTGATTGATAATGTGACCTTCCAGCAAATCAATCATGTGGGTCAAACATTCGATAACTTCGAAAGTGCAGTGATGGGCGCGGGTAAGATTTATGCAGGTAAAGGTTTTACCGCCAGCGGTGCTATTTTAATAGATTCTACTGCACCTCATGTGGCGGGCAGAAAAGCCCTTGCTATCAGTGGGGCAGGCGGTGTGGATAAGTCAGCCACTTTTGTCCTGGATAACCCGAGCAAGCTGGTTTCCTTCTGGGTCAGCGCCCTGAATGATATGGGGGTGACGGTGAAAGCGTATGATGCCGATAACAACCTGCTGATCAATAAGACCATTTACCCGACAACTGCGGGCATAACCCATTACGACGGCATAAACTATCACGGTGAAGTGAGTCTGACGGTACCAGAAGGGCAGGCAATCAGTAAAATCGTAATGAATACCACTGATAACTGGTTGAATATCGACAACTTCCTGACTGTGCCGGCATCAGCAAGTGGTGAGTATCACCTTATCGACCACAACTGGGAAACCTACTATGGCACTGCGGGCGACGATGTAGTGAGCATGTCGGTCGATCCATTAGCTTACTTTGCTCAACAGGGCGCAGAGATCCACGGCGGGAACGGAGTCGATACCCTGAAGTTGACCGGTGCAGATCAGGTGCTGGATTTGAGCGTGTTAACTGGCTTTAACGACGCCGGTAAGATCAGCGGGATCGAGAAGTTTGATATCACCGGTACTGGTGACAATACGCTGAAAATCTCCCTCAACGATGTGCTGAACCTGGGGCAAACTGATCTGTTCGTGCAAGACGGCAACGTGCAAGTGATGGTCAACGGCGACAGCGGTGACCGCGTCGAGCTATCAGGCCTGCATGACTCGGGTGTGGCATCGGGTCAATGGGTGGCAGGTAATGCGGTATCGATTGACGGGACGCAGTATCAGGTCTATCAAAATAGTGCGATGCATGCCGAACTGTTGGTGCAAAATAACGTCACCATCGAACTGATGTAATGTGATTAAATAAAGCATAACTATTGATGAAATAATCACACCACCTGAGAGTTATCTTGGGTGGTGTTTTTTAAGCTATCTAAATTTATTGAACTATGACGAGTTAAGTTTATTTATGGTCACTTAAATTAATTTAACTGGTCAGGTGTAATAGGCTGTTTTTGTTTTTTCCCTGACACTAATCATTCATCAAAATGATTAGTGTGACATGTTGATGTTATATGATTTTAACCAAGCCCTGTACTTATCGATCCATAAGAATAAGTACTTTACTCTCTAGTAATAAGGATATTTTTATCATGAGTAACTCGAACATGAAATCCCTCACGGAAAGAGCAGATCCTCTTGATCTATTACTGTCACCAATGACAACCACGGAAAACGAAGAGGCCGTGTATTTCCCAACGGCAACAGGCAGCAATACTGCTGTTAGCGAAGAGATGGTACAAAACACTGCTGTGACTGAATCATCCGCTTCGGCAGCGACAGAAAATAACACTATCACCACACCAGTAACGGCACCTGCGACTAACGTGGCAACCAGCGCCCCACAAAGTCCGGCGCCCTTGCAATCTACAAGCCTGCAATCTACCGGCCGCCCATTATTGGGTGATACGCCGCAGTTGCCGATCACCAAAAACGCCCACAAAGGTCTCTCGGGGAATGGTGAGGCGCGCAGTACTATCGAAGTGTATGACAATGGCTTCTTCTTGCTGAAAACCACCGTTGATGCCAATGGCCGCTGGAGTTTTATCCCCGGTAATGCGTTGGCGGATGGTGAGCACAGCTATCAGATACGTGCGATTGACCGTGCCGGTAACGTCGGGCAATTTTCTGCGCCTTATCAATTTATTGTCGATACTCAGGCGCCGGACCGCCCATTGATCACCCAGTTGGCTGACGGTGACAGCATACTGAACAATGGTTCTGCCACCCATAATCTGCGCCCGACGTTGGGTGGCGATGCGGAAGCAAACAGCACCGTGAGCATTTATGGTAATGGAGTGTTGTTGGGATCGACGATTGCCGATGCGTCTGGGCACTGGGTGTTCAGCCCGACCACGAATCTGGCCGAACAATCGTATAACTTTACCGTAACGGCCACCGATCGCGCGGGTTGGGTCAGCCCGGCCTCCAGCCCGGTGAACTTGTTGCTGGATGCGACTGCACCCGGCAAACCGGTGATCACACGGGTGATGGACGACGAAGCTGGCCACGCGGGGATCATTACTGCGGGCAGCGAGAGTCTAGATAAAACGCCGATCTTCAACGGTACAGCCGAACCCCTAGCAGTCATCAAACTGTATGATGGCAACATCTTGATCGGTGAAACCGATGCTGACAGCCGTGGGCGTTGGACCATCGATGTGGAGGTTCCGCTGGCGAATGGCAGTCATAATGTGACCGTCACGGCGACCGATGCGGCAGGGAATATCAGTGTTGCGAGTGATCCGTTTGTATTCAGCGTGGTATCGATAGTGATGGGTACCCTGACCATTGATGGCATGAGCAAAGACAGCGGTGTCAACGATCACGACTTTGTGACCGCGGACGGCACTGCCGGACGAGGTATCTACGGCAGTATCAGCGATCCATTACAGGCAGGGCAGAAAGTACAGGTTTCGCTGGACGGCGGTGCGACTTGGCATGACGCGGTGGCTAACGGCACGTCTTGGGCCTATACCGATACCGCTGCTCATTCGGCGGACTGGATAGTTCAAGCGCGGATTACCGATGGGGAAAGCAGCAACACCGTACAGCAGGCGGTGAGTTTTGTCAGTGGTGTCCCGATATCTGACGGAGGTTCAGCAGGTACACCGGTGATCATTGCCATTCCTGAAGCCGAAGGGGGTTATACCTTTGATGAGATCGGTAATGGGGCGACGCTGAGGGTGTCGCTGGCCAACACGCAAGCCAAAGCTGGCGATACGCTGAATATCCGCTGGGGGGTGAAAACGGAGGATCACGTACTGACGCACGCCGAGGTTGCTGCGGGTGTGGTTGAGGTTCCTGTCTCACCCCGGACGACTCAAGGGCAGGCGGAGCAAGCCGGGCTGGACACCGCGTTCTCGGTGCAAGTTCGGTTAGTGAGTGACGGTCAGACGGGGGAATACTCGAAGCCTTTCCCGGTGAGTTTCGGTGGCCTGGATTATGAGTCAACCTCCTTCAATGCGGTGAGAGTGACGGCTATTCCGGATGCCGTGGGAGGGTACACGGCAGAGAAAGCGGCAGATGGTTCGAACATGACGGTTTCACTGCAAGGCAGTGGTGCCAAAGTGGGGGACACGCTGCATATCGTCTGGGGCACAACCACCTATGACCAGCTATTGACACAGGCCAATATCACGGCGAACAGTGTGACTGTGACGGTGCCTGCACAACAGACGCAAACCCAGGGCGGTATCAATGACTTTAGTGTGACGGCTCAGATCATCGACCAAGATGGGTTAGTGGGGGCGTTATCACCCAAGTTTGAGGTGGTAGGGGCTGGGGAACGCCTAGTACAAAAGCAGATATTTGGTATGAACTCTGTTTTTACAGCCAACACTAATTTGAATGGTTACGTAAGTGACATTGGTGGGTTTACGGTCACTGGCACGAATACCACCATAAAAAACTTACCAGCTACTGCTATTAATCCTGATGCTTCTTTCATGTATGTTGCGGCCAATACGACGGCAGTGATGATGTTTGACGATGGGCGTAGCAGCGTTTCCCTTGGGGTAAAGATTCTGAATTTTGAATGTAAATATGAGGCTATTAAGGTATTCGATGTGCATGGGGCGTTGCTGCATACCCAGTACTATAGCAACTCACCTAACTTCGTTTACACAACCTCCGGTGAACTGATTGGCCGGCTTGAGATTGTGGCGGGGAATTCGGGGGTCACCTATATAGATACCATACAGACTGAGAAGACCGTTCACCGCTCAGATGTTTACACCGAGGTGGTTGAGCAAGGGCAAATGTTTAATAACGGTACATTTGCTGATAATACCAGTATGGCTGAGTATCACAGTGAAAGTGGTGGATTTATTGTAGGGGGCCCCAATATAAAAAAGGCCAGCAGTAGCCTCTGGCCGCAAGCCGCCGCTGGTTCGCTGTTTATTGCACAAGATGGATGGGCTGAGTTTGTTTTTGACGATGGGCGTAGCAGCGTCATGCTATCACTCACTGGGATTGACGCGGGTTATAATAACTACGCCCTTATCAAGGTGTACGATATTGATGGTCATTTACTGAGTGAGCAGTACGTGAGTAACCCACAGGGCGTGACAAGTGCGCAGACCTTTAGCTACACCACTGACGGTGAACTGATTGGTTGGGTGCGAGTGGTGGGGGATGCGGGGGGAGTCTATATCCTAGGTATTGGAACCAACAAGGTGGTTTATACCGATATTCCGCTGGGCGATGTTATCGACCATAACTGGGAAACCTACTACGGCACAGCGGGCGACGATGTAGTGAGCATATCGGTCGATCCATTAGCTTACTTTGCTCAACAGGGCGCAGAGATCCACGGGGGGAATGGGGTCGATACCCTGAAGCTAACCGGTGCAGGACAAGTTCTGAACTTGAGCGGCTTAAGCGGCTTTAACGATGCCGGTAAGATCAGCGGTATCGAGAAATTTGACATCACCGGTACTGGCGACAACACGCTGAAAATCTCCCTTAACGATGTGCTGAACCTGGGGCAAACCGATTTGTTCCTGAATGACGGCAACGTGCAGGTGATGGTTAACGGTAACAGCGGTGATCGAGTGGTGTTATCAGGCCTGCATGACACGGGTGTGGCATCGGGTCAATGGGTGGCGGGTAACACAGTGTCGATCGATGGGACGCAATATCAGGTCTATCAAAATAGCGCGATGCATGCCGAACTGTTGGTGCAAAATAACGTCATCATCGAACTGATGTAATGTGATTAAATAAAACATAACTATTGATGAAATAAATCACGCCACCTGAGAGTTATCTTGGGTGGTGTTTTTTAAGCTATCTAAATTTATTGAACTATGACGAGTTAAGTTTATTTATGGTCACTTAAATTAATTTAACTGGTCAGGTGTAATAGGCTATTTTATTTTTTCCTGACGGTAATCATTCATCAAAATGATTAGTTTGACATGTTGTTATAGACGTTTAACCAAGCCCTGTACTTATTTAATACCATAAGAATAAGTACGTTATCATCTAGTAATAAGGATATTTTTATCATGAGTAACGCGAACATGAATTCTCTCACGGAAAGAGCCGATCCTCTGGATCTATTATTGTCGCCAATGACAACCACGGAAAACGAAGAGGCCGTGTATTTCCCGACGGCAAATAACGCTATCACCGCACCAGTAACGGCACCTGCGACTAATGTGGCGACCAGTGCCCCACAAAGTCCGGCGCCTTTGCAATCTACAAGCCTGCAATCTACCGGCCGCCCATTACTGGGTGATACGCCGCAGTTGCCGATCACCAAAAATGCTTACAAAGGCCTCTCGGGGAACGGTGAAGTCCGCAGCACTATCGAAGTGTATGACAATGGCTTCTTCTTGCTGAGAACCCCCGTTGATGCCAATGGCCGCTGGAGTTTTACCCCCGGTAATGCGTTGGCGGATGGTGAGCACAGTTATCAGGTACGAGCGATTGACCGCGCCGGTAACGTCGGGAAATTCTCCGCACCTTATCAATTTATTGTCGATACTCAAGCGCCGGATCGCCCGTTAATCACCCAGTTGGCTGACGGTGACAGTGTACTGAACAACGGTTCCGCCACCCATAACTTACGCCCAACGTTGGGTGGTGATGCAGAAGCGAACAGCACAGTTAAAGTTTATGGTAATGGGGTGTTGTTAGGGTCGACGATTGCGGATGCGTCTGGGCACTGGGTGTTCAGCCCGACCACGAATCTGGCCGAACAATCTTACAACTTTACCGTCACCGCCACCGATCGTGCGGGTTGGGTCAGCACGGAGTCCAGCCCGGTGAGTTTGCTGCTGGATGCGACTGCACCAGGCAAACCGGCGATCACACAGGTGATAGACGACGAAGTCGGCCACCCGGGGATCATTACCTCAGGCGGCGAAAGTGATGACAATACACCGATGTTTCATGGTACGGCGGAACCCCGTGCGGTGATCAAACTGTATGATGGCAGCACCTTGATCGGTGAAACCGAAGCCGATAGCCGTGGGCGCTGGACCCTTGATGTGGAAGTTCCGTTGGCGAATGGCAACCACAGCATCACAGTCACGGCGACCGATGCGGCAGGGAATACCAGCGTAGCGAGTGATGCCTTTGTCTTTACCGTGGTTCCGGTGATGGGCACCTTGACTATCGATGGCATGAGCAAAGATAGCGGTGTGAACGATCATGACTTTGTGACGGCGGACGGTACTGCGGGGCGCGGTATTTACGGTAGCCTAAGTAATGAACTCCGTGTAGGGCAGAAAGTGCAGGTTTCACTGGACGGCGGTGCCACTTGGCATGACGCAGTGGCTAACGGCACGTCTTGGGCTTACACCGATACCTCGGCGCACAACAGTAACTGGACTATTCAGTCGCGCATTATTGATGGTCTGGGCAATACCAATTACGCACAGAAAGACGTCACTTTGCTGATGACTGTAAGCGCCCCGGGTATTACCAGTATTCCTGATGCTGTTGGTGGATATACCGAGCAAAAAGCCCTGGATGGCTCTGATGTGACAGTCTCACTGCAAGACACAGGTGCCAAAACTGGGGATACACTGCGTATTCAATGGGGGAAAGAGACCGTTGATCATGTACTCACACAGGCCGAAATCGACGCACACAGTGCGACGTTCAATATCCCTAGTGAGAATACCGTCCGTCAGGGAAGCAGTTACGATTTCACTGTTACCGCGCAGATTGTGGCACAAGATGGGGTTAACTCTTCGCCATCCAACAGCTACAAAGTCACGGGTAGCGGTGTATTGATGATTGGTAACGAATCGTTCGATAGTTACACCGGTGGTGGCTTTGTCAGTGATAGCGCACACTTCACCATGACCACAGCTGGGAGATACGTGGGTCTGCTACCTGCGGGCAAGCGTGGGCCGCAAGAGAGTGACGGTCAATACGTTTACATTGGTGATGGTTCGAGCGCGATGAATAACTCATATATCACGCTGAACTTTGATAAACCGGTCAAATCGATTTCTTACTTCCTGTGGGGGCTGGAGAATAACAGTGGTAACGGTTCTTGGTTGGAGGTTTATGACACTAACGGAACACGTATTTATAACCCATTGATTAAATACTCTGATGCAGGGATGGCTGTAACCAGTTATTCCGATCTTTGGGCCGGTCAGGTCAACTACACGGCACCTGCCGGGGTCACCATCGGTAAAGTGGTTATCTATTGTGATAAGAACGGGGTAGTGGTTGATAATTTCTCCGCGACTTATGTGGAGCATGTGCTTGATCCACAAGATGCTGTTGCCCATCATCAACCGCAGATCACCGATATCCCGGATGCGACCGGGGGGTACAACACCGAGAAAGCGGCAGACGGTTCGGACATGACGGTATCACTGCAAAACACAGGTGCCAAGGCAGGGGATACACTGCATATCGTTTGGGGGCACACTACTTATGATCAAGTGTTGACGCAGGCGGACATCACGGCGGGTCAACTGACGGTGCATATCCCTGCCCAGCAGACTACGTCTCAAGACGTGAAGGGGGCTTTTGCAGTAACGGCACAAATCATCAGTAGCGAAGGGGTGATCGGTACACCCAGTGCCGCCTTTGTTGTCAATGACGATGTGCTCACGGTGTTGAGTGATAATCTGCAGAGGGCGCCAGCAAACAGAACTTATTACGGTAATGACATTATTATTACCAGTAATACGAATATTTATCATATAGGTAATGATGGCACAACGCAGCCGGGGATCGGAGTAGATAATCCAAGCAGCAACTACTTTAACCTGACGTTCGTCAAACCAGTCGCACAATTTGAACTGGATATCACCGGGTTTGAAAATAATGCGGGCGGTTCACGAGTAGTGATTTACGACGTTAGCGGCAACATACTGTTCGATCAAAAAATATTACAAGACAGCTCGGGTGGGGTATCCGGCCATAGCAAACACTTCAGTTACAGTGCTCCTGAAGGGAGTGAAATTGGCCTAGCAGTAATTTATGCCGATGGGGCCTTAGGCGGGCTGGTTCTTGATAATATCTCCTTCCAACAAATTAACCCGATTAACCAGACTTTCGATAACTTCGAAACTGCAGTGATGGGAGCGGGTAATATTTATGCGGGTAAAGGCTTTACCGCCAGTGGCGCTATTTCAGTCAACACGGTTGCACCTCATGTGGCGGGCAGTAAAGCCCTTGCCATCACTGGTACAAGCGGTGTGGATAAGTCAGCCGCTTTTGTTTTAGATAACCCGAGCAAGCTGGTTTCCTTCTGGGTCAGTGCCCTGAACGAGATGGGTGTGACGGTGAAAGCGTATGACGCCGATAATAACCTGCTGATCAATAAGACCATTTACCCGACAACTGCGGGTATGACTCATTACGAAGGCATAAACTATCACGGTGAAGTGATTCTGACGGTACCAGAAGGGCAGGCGATCAGTAAAATCGTGATGAATACTACCGATAATTGGTTGAATATCGATAACTTCCTGACAGAGCCAGTATCCACAAGTGGTGAATATCACCTTATCGATCATAACTGGGAAACCTACTACGGCACAGCAGGCGACGATGTAGTGAGCATGTCGGTCGATCCATTAGCTTACTTTGCTCAACAGGGTGCAGAGATCCACGGCGGTAACGGGGTCGATACCCTGAAGTTGACCGGTGCGGGTCAGGTGCTGGATTTGAGCGGCTTAACTGGCTTTAACGACGCCGGTAAGATCAGCGGGATCGAGAAGTTTGACATCACCGGCACTGGCGACAACACGTTGAAGATTTCCCTCAACGACGTGCTGAACCTGGGGCAAACCGATCTGTTCGTGCAAGACGGCAACGTGCAAGTGATGGTTAACGGTGACAGCGGTGACCGCGTCGAGCTATCGGGCCTGCATGACTCGGGTGTGGCATCGGGTCAATGGGTGGCGGGTAACACCGTGTCGATCGATGGGACGCAGTATCAGGTTTATCAAAACAGCGCGATGCATGCCGAACTGTTGGTGCAAAATAATGTCACCATCGAACTGATGTAATGTTATTAAATACATTATAAATATTGATGAAATAACCACACCACCTGAGAGTTGTCTCAGGTGGTGCTTATTACATTATCTGAATTTTTATTGATCTATGACGAGTTAAGTTCATTTGTGGGGGCTTAAATTAATTTAACTGGTCAGGTGTGATATTCTTTTTTATTGTTTTTCAATGGTAAACATTCATCAAAATGATGATGTGTTGTCTATTGATATTATAAAAGTTTAACTGAGCTATATACTTTTGTATTTAATAATAAGGATATTGGTACCATGACGCCTATAAACTCAAATATGAGACCTCTCACTGAAACAGATCCTCTAGACCCATTGTTATTATCAACCGCCCCTTTGAAGTCTACCGGTCGCCCATTATTGGGTGATACCCCCCAATTACCGATCACCAAAAACGCCCATAAGGGCCTCTCGGGGAGTAACGGTGAAGTAGGTAGCACTATCGAAGTGTATGACAATGGGTTTTTCTTGCTGAAGACTACCGTTGATGCCAATGGCCGCTGGAGTTTTACCCCCGGTAATGCGTTGGCGGATGGTGAACACAGTTATCAGATACGTGCGATTGACCGTGCCGGTAACGTGGGGCAATTTTCTGCGCCTTATAAGTTCGTTGTCGATACCCAGGCGCCGGATCGCCCGTTGATCACGCAGTTAGCCGATGGCGACAATATGCTGAATAGCGGTGCCGCCACGAATAACCTGCGCCCAACGTTGAGCGGTGATGCGGAAGCGAACAGCACCGTGAGTGTTTATGGTAATGGCGTGTTGTTGGGGACGACGACAGCGGATGCCGCTGGGCACTGGGTGTTCAGCCCAGCCACAGATCTGGCTGAACAAACCTACAACTTTACCGTAACGGCCACCGATCGCGCGGGTTGGGTCAGCTCAGAGTCCAGCCCAGTGAATTTGCTGCTGGATGCGACAGCGCCCGGCAAACCGGTGATCACACAGGTGATGGACGACGAAGAAGGCCACGCGGGGATCATTGCCGCAGGCAGCGAAAGTGATGACAATACGCCGATGTTCAGCGGTACGGCGGAGCCTCGTGCAGTCATCAAACTGTATGATGGCAGCACCTTGATCGGTGAAACCGATGCTGACAGCCGTGGACGTTGGACCCTTGATGTGGAAGTTCCGTTGGCGAATGGTAACCACAGCATCACGGTCACGGCGACCGATGCGGCAGGAAATACCAGTGTCGCGAGCGATCCATTTGTATTCAGCGTGGTATCGATAGTGACGGATAGCCTGACTATTGATGGCATGAGTAAAGACAGCGGTGTGAACGATCACGACTTTGTGACGGCGGATGGCACTGCGGGGCGCGGTATTTACGGTAGCCTGAGTAATGAACTCCGTGATGGGCAGAAAGTGCAGGTTTCACTGGACGGCGGTGCCACTTGGCATGACGCGGTAACCAACGGCACCTCTTGGGCTTACACCGATACCTCGGCGCACAACAACGACTGGACTATTCAGGCGCGAGTGACTGATGGACAAACGTCTAATACCGTACAACAGTCGGTTAGCTTTGTCGGGGGCGCACCGACCATTCTAGCCATACCGGATGCGGTAGATGGTTACACTACCGCGAAAGCGGAAGACGGCTCACAACTGACCGTCTCATTGGCAAATACCACGGCCAAAGCCGGTGATACGCTGAATATCCAGTGGGGTGCACAGACCTATGAGCAGGTGTTGACTCAAGCCGATATTGATGCGGGCGTACTGACGGTCAACGTCCCTGCCACCGTCACTCAGGCACAAGGTACAGAGAAGGACTTCTCGGTCAATGTCAAATTGGTGGGTGAAGGGCATCTGGGGGAATACTCAACAACCTTTCCGGTAGAAGGCTCAGGGGTTCCACAAACGTGGTCACAAGACTTCACCCATCTGCCTGCTAATACCTCTGCCAACAATATGTATTTTGCTGATGGGGGGCTCACCGTCACTGGCACCAAAGTATCAATATATGGAAATTCGTTATATGTCGGTGCTGTTTCCGCTGCAACATCTGCAACGAATGGCAGTGCGATGCTGACTTTTGATCACAATGTCAGTTTTGTTCAGTTGAAAATGCACGGTATTGAAACGAACAGTGGCAACTATGCCAGAGTTATTGTCTATGACATGGCCGGTACCGTGCTAGAAACCCGAGATATCTATGGCTCAGGGGGCTCGAAAGATACGGTCCAGACTTACAGTTATACGGCAGCAGAAGGTGTCGCTATCGGTCGCATCGAAGTCAAAGGGGATACCTATGGCGCATTGATCACCGAAGTGATCACCCGTGGCCTGGTTGAGAGCAGCGAACCTTCGCATGTAGAGAACCTCGGAATACAGATTACCGATATTCCGGATGCAACCGGGGGTTACAACACCGAGAAAGCGGCAGACGGTTCGGATGTGACGGTATCACTACAAGGTAGCGGCGCTCAAGTTGGGGATACGCTGCATATCGTGTGGGGTAATACCACTTATGATCAAGTGTTAACTCAAGCAGATATCACTGCCAGTAGCCTGACTGTCAATGTGCCATCACAGCAGACGCAGGTACAAGGTGGCATTAACGACTTTACTGTTACCGTGCAAATTATCGGCCAGAATGGGGCGATCGGGAAGGTTTCGCCAGGGTTTGACGTGATAGGCATAGGGGTCGAGACAGAGCAAGAACAGGTGTTTAACATTAGTAAGTTTTCTAGTGGCTCAAGTTTGGATGGTTATGTCAGTGAAAACGGCGGGTTTACGATAACGGGGCGTAATGTCAAAAAAGGCGCCAGTAGTGCTTGGTGGCCGCTGGCGGAAACGGGCTCTATGTATGTTGAGTCAGGTAAGACCGCGACGGTTATGTTTAGTGATGGTCGTAGCAGTGTAACTTTGGATATCACCGGGATTGAATCGGGTAATAACAACTACACCGTTATCAACGTATATGATATTCATGATGTTTTATTGAAAACGAAAAAGCTGAGTAATCCGAATAATATAAATATTCCGTATTACAACCAGTCTGCGCAAGTATTCAATTATACCGCTGAGGGAGGGGAGTTGATTGGTAGGGTAGAAATCACAGGAGACGATAATGGAACGCATATACTGAAAATTAAAACCAGTAAGTTTGAGCATGGCACGGATGTTGCCAGCACTAACCTTATCGATCACAACTGGGAAACTTACTACGGCACAGCGGGCGACGACGTAGTGAGCATATCGATTGATCCATTAGCCTATTTTGCTCAGCAGGGTGCAGAGATCCACGGCAGTAGCGGTATCGACACCCTGAAACTGACTGGCGCAGGCCAGGTGCTGAACTTGAGCGGCTTAAGCGGCTTTAACGACGCCGGTAAGATCAGCGGTATTGAGAAGTTCGATATTACTGGAACGGGTAATAACACGCTGAAAATCTCCCTCAACGACGTGCTGAACCTAGGGCAAACCGATTTGTTCCTGAATGATGGCAACGTGCAAGTGATGGTTAACGGTAACAGCGGTGACCGCGTCGAGCTATCAGGCCTGCATGACACGGGTGTGGCACCGGGTCAATGGGTGGCGGGTAACGTGGTGTCGATCGATGGGACGCAATATCAAGTGTATCAAAATAGCGCGATGCATGCCGAACTGTTGGTGCAAAATAACGTCATCATCGAACTGATGTAATGTTATTAAATGCATTATAAATATTGATGAAATAATCACACCACCTGAGAGTTGTCTTGGGTGGTGCTTATTACGTTATCTGAATCTTATTGATTCATGACGAGTTAAGTCTATTTGCGGGGGCTTGAATTCATTTAACTGGTCAGGATTAATATTCTTTTCTATTGTTTTTACAAAAATATTTACTGGGATGGTAAGTGTTACCCGTTGATATTATAAAAATTTAACCAAACCTTGTGCTTTTCTATTTAATAATAAGGATATTGATATCATGAAGCCTATAAACCCAAGTATGGGACCTCTCACTGAAGAAACAGACCTCCTAGATCCATTGCTATTACCCACTGTACCCTTACAGTCTACCAGTCGCCCATTACTGGGTGATGCCCCCGAATTGCCGATCACCAAAAACGCCCATAAAGGCCTCTCGGGGAATGGTGAGGTGCGCAGTACCATTGAAGTGTATGACAACGGTTTCTTCCTACTGAAAACCACCGTTGATGCAAATGGTCGCTGGAGTTTTACCCCCGGTAATGCATTGGCGGATGGTGAGCACAGTTATCAGATACGTGCGATTGACCGTGCCGGTAACGTGGGGCAATTCTCCGTGCCCTATCAGTTCATTGTTGATACCCAAGCACCGGTTCGCCCGTTGATCACGCAATTGTCTGACGGTGACAGTGCACTGGCCAATGGTTCCGCCACGAATAACTTGCGACCAACGTTGGGCGGCGATGCGGAAGCAAACAGCACCGTGAGTGTTTATGGTAATGGTGTGTTGTTGGGGACGACGACAGCCGATGCCGCTGGGCACTGGGTGTTCAGCCCCGCCACGAGTCTGGCCGAACAATCTTACAACTTTACCGTCACCGCCACCGATCGCGCGGGGTGGGTCAGCCCAGAGTCTAGCCCGGTGAATGTGCTGTTGGATGCGACAGCGCCTGGCAAGCCGGCTATCACACAGGTGATGGCGGACGAAGGGCAGTCAGGGGAGATCAGTGCCGGTGGTGTCAGTCACGACACGACGCCGTTGTTGAGTGGCACGGCAGAAGCTCGCGCCATTATCAAGGTGTACGACGGCGCGACATTACTGGGTGAAACGGATGCGGATAGCCGTGGCCGCTGGAGCTTTGATGTTGAGGTGGCGCTGGCGACGGGTAATCACAACATCACGGTCACCGCCACGGATGCGGCGGGGAACACCAGCGTGATGAGTGACGCTTTCACATTCAGCGTTGAGTCGTATATGCCCCCAAGTGCGCCGAGCATTACCTCGGTTGATGATAATACCAGCGGTACAGAAGTCTTGATCCCGAATGGGGGCATCACCAAAGACGGCACGCCGGTGTTGCACGGCACGGCACCTGCGGGGCTGACGGTGAAGGTGTATGACGGCAGCACATTGTTGGGGCAAACCTCGGTAGATGCGCAGGGCAGTTGGGTGTTTACCGTACCGATGCCTTTGCCTGAAGGGACCCACACCCTGACGGCCACGTCGGTTGATGTCAGCGGTACCGCCAGTGTGTCCAGTAACAGCTATCAGTTAACGACGGATTACACCGCGCCCGATAAGCCGCTGATCAGCCAGGTGATCAGTGATGAAGGGGTGATTGGCCCAGTTGCGGCTGGGGAGAGTACCGAAGATAGCACGCCGCGGGTGGTGGGGACGGCGGAAGCCAACGCACGCATCACACTCTATGATGATAATGGTAGCCGTTTGATCGGTGAAACAACGGCGGATGCCAGTGGCAACTGGTCTTATCAAGTCCCGGCAGGCAGTGCGCTGGCTGCAGGAAGTCATAGCCTGACTGTCACCGCGACGGATGCGGCAGGGAACCTCAGTGTACCGAGCAATGCTTTTGCGTTCAGCGTCGAGTTATATGTGCCGCCAAGCGCGCCAAGCATTACCTCGGTTGTTGATGATACCAGTGGTGCAGTACAAATCCCCAATGGGGGAGCCACCAAAGACAGCACGCCAGTGTTACATGGCACGGCACCCGCAGGGGCAACGGCGGTGAAAGTGTATGACGGCGACACCTTGTTGGGTCAAACTCAGGTCAATGCGCAAGGAAACTGGGTGTTTACCGTGCCGATGCAACTGTCGGAAGGGCTTCACAGCCTGACAGCCAAGTCGGTTGATGTTCGTGGAACCCCCAGCGGACCCAGCAACAGCTATCAGTTGACGACGGATTACACCGCGCCCGGTAAGCCGGTGATCAGCCAGGTGATCAGTGATGAAGGGGTGATTGGCCCGGTCACTGTAGGGGGGAGTACCGAAGATACCACGCCGCGGGTGACGGGGACGGCGGAAGCTAACGCACGTATCACACTCTATGATGAAAACGGCAACCGCTTGATCGGGGAAACGATGGCGGATGCCAGTGGCAACTGGTCTTATCAAATCCCGGTCGGCAGCGCATTGGCTGCAGGAAGTCATAGCCTGACGGTCACCGCGACCGATTCGGCAGGGAACCTCAGTGTACCGAGCAATGCTTTTGCGTTCAGCGTTGAGACGTATGTACCTCCAGGAGCGCCAAGCATAACCTCGGTTGTTGATGATACCAGTGGTACCGTCCAGATCCCCAATGGGGGGGTTACTAAAGACAGTACGCCGGTATTGCACGGCACGGCACCTGCAGGAGCAACGGCGGTGAAAGTGTATGACGGCGACACCTTGTTGGGGCAAACCCAGGTCAATGCGCAGGGCAATTGGGTGTTTACCGTGCCGATGCAACTGTCGGAAGGGCTTCACAGCCTGACAGCCAAGTCGGTTGATGTTCGTGGAACCCCCAGCGGGCCCAGCAACAGCTATCAGTTGACGATGGATTACACCGCGCCCGATAAACCCGTGATCAGCCAAGTGATCAGTGACGAAGGGGCGATAGGGCCGGTTGCAGCAGGGGGGAGTACCGAAGATAGCACGCCACGGGTGACGGGGACGGCGGAGGCCAACGCACGCATCAAACTCTATGATGATAATGGTAGCCGTTTGATCGGTGAAACGACGGCGGATGCCAGTGGTAACTGGTCTTATCAAATCCCAGCCAGCAGTGCATTGACGGTAGGGGGCCATAACCTGACGGTCACGGCGACCGATGCTGCGGGGAACCTCAGTGTACCGAGTAATACCTTTGCGTTCAGTGTCGAGGCGTATGCGCCCCCGAGTGCGCCAAGCATTACCTCGGCAGTCGATGATACCAGCGGTGCCGTTCAGATCCCCAATGGAGGTATTACCAAAGACCGCACACCAGTGTTGCACGGCACGGCGCCTGCGGGATTGACGGTGAAAGTGTATGACGGTAGCACGCTGTTGGGGCAAACCCAAGCTGATGTCCAGGGCAACTGGATATTTACGCCGGGGGCATTACCGGAAGGGCTCCACACGTTGACGGCCAGGTCGGTTGATGTTCGTGGTACCCCCAGTGAACCCAGCAACAGCTATCAGTTGACGACGGATACCCTCGCACCCGGTAAGCCGGTGATCAGCCAGGTGATCAGTGATGAAGGGGTGATTGGTCCGGTCACATCAGGGGGGAGTACCCAAGATAGTACGCCACGTCTGACGGGGACGGCGGAAGCCAACGCGCGCATCAGACTTTTCGATGATAGCCGTTTGATCGGTGAAACGTTTGCGGATGCTTATGGCAACTGGTCCTATCAAATCCCGGCAGGCAAAGCGTTGGTTGTAGGAAGCCACCGCCTAGCGGTCACGGCGACAGATGCAGCGTGGAATACTAGCGTACCGAGCAATGCCTTTGGGTTCAGCGTCGTGTCCTTAGCCCCCCCGAGTGCGCCAAGTATTACCTCGGTAGTCGATAATACCAGTGGTGCCGTCCAGATCCCCAATGGGGGTATCACCAAAGACCGCACACCGGTGTTACACGGCACGGCGCCCGCGGGGTTGACGGTGAAAGTGTATGACGGCAGCACATTGTTGGGACAAACCCAGGCCAATGCCCAGGGCAATTGGGTGTTTGCGCCGGGGGCATTGCAAGAAGGGCTCCATACGTTGACGGCCAAGTCGGTTAACGGCAGTGGTATCGCCAGTGGGCCGAGCAACAGTTATCAGTTGACGACGGATTACACTGCGCCTAGTAAGCCGGTGATCAGTCAGGTGATCAGTGACGAAGGGACGACGGGCCCGATCACAGCAGGGGGAAGTACTGAAGATACCACGCCGCGGGTAACGGGGACGGCGGAAGCCAGAGCGCACATCAAACTCTATGATAGTAATGGTAGCCGTTTGATCGGGGAAACGGATGCGGATGCTTATGGCAACTGGTCCTATCAAATCCCGGCCGGCAGCGCGTTGGCTACAGGAAGCCACAACTTGACGGTCACGGCGACGGATGCGGTGGGGAATACTAGCGTACAGAGCGATGCCTTTTCGTTCAGGATCGTTATTGATACTATCACCACCACGGTGATAAGTGATGAACTGCAAGCGGCCACGAGTGGCAATGTCTATTACGGCAATGGTTTTACGGTGACGGCGAACACCGCATTATATCATCACGAAGCCGATGCTAGTTCAGTATCCGGGTTGGGTATTGAGAACCCGATGTTGTTTTTGCGCACCAATTATATGCAGTTCAATTTTAACCAGACGGCCAGTCAAGCATCCTTCTGCATCAGCGGGATGGAAAATTGGGGAGCTGGGGGATCGATTATTGAGATCTATGATGCGCAGGGGAATCTTCTGCACCGTGATGCTTCGCTAGTATCCCATACCTATGGAACCATAAACTGGGTGGATTACTCCTACACAGCACCCGCAGGGCAAGAGATAAAAACCATCAGGGTATACGGTGATGGTTGTGCTGGTGATGCTAGTGCTGGTGGTGGGATATCGGTCAGCCAATTCGTTTACACCCAGATTACCCACAGTGGAGTGCAGGGTATTCGCCTGTCAGCTGATGAATTAGCCGCATTGCAGGCGGATGTTGACACGACGACCCAGCATGATGCGTTGCAACCAGTTGAGCCACAGACGTCTGTTGCGCAGCCCATCATTGATCACCATGGGGCAACCTACCAGGGTACAGCAGGGAGCGATGTGGTGAATATGTCGGTCGATCCATTAGCCTACTTTGCTCAACAAGGTGCAGAGATCCACGGTGGTAACGGGGTCGATACTCTGAAGTTAACCGGTGCGGGTCAGGTGCTTGATTTGAGTGGATTAACCGGTTTTAACGACGCCGGTAAGATCAGCGGTATTGAGAAGTTCGATATTACTGGAACGGGTAATAACACGCTGAAAATCTCCCTCAACGATGTGCTGAACTTGGGGCAAACCGATCTGTTCCTGAATGATGGCAACGTGCAGGTGATGGTTAACGGTAACAGCGGTGATCGAGTGGTGTTATCGGGCCTGCATGACACAGGTGTTGCACCGGACGAATGGGTTGCAGGTAACGCGGTGTCGATCGGCGGGACGCAATATCAGATTTATCAAAACAGCACGATGCATGCCGAATTGTTGGTGCAAAATAACGTCACTATCGAACTGATGTAATGTAAATAAATAAAATCTAAGCATTGATGAAATAAATACCACCAGGACTTTTCTTGGGTGGTATTTATTCATTTGCCTACTAGATTCATTAAACTATGACGAGTTAAGTTTTTTTGTGTTCTAAATTAGTTTAACTGGTTAGGTGTAATATATTATTTTTATTGTTTTTTGATGGCAAGCATTCATCAGGGTGATTGGTATTACATGTTGGTGTTATATACACTTAATCAAACTATATAGTTACCAATCAATAAGAATGAGCACTCACTATTTAATAATAAGGATATTGATATTATGACGCCTATAAATTCAAACATGAGACCTCTCATGGAAAGAATGGATCTTCTGGAACCAACTCCCACCACGGAAAATGAAGAGGCCGTATATTTCCCAACGGCAACGCGCAACAATACTGTTGTTAACGAAGAGATTGCACAAAATACCTCTGCGGTAGCAAGTGCCCCGCCAAGTCCTGCATTTTTGCAATCTACAGGTCTGCAATCTACCGGCCGCCCACTACTGGGTGATACGCCGCAATTACCGATCACTAAAAATGCCCACAAAGGCCTCTCGGGGAATGGTGAAGTCCGCAGCACTATCGAAGTGTATGACAATGGCTTCTTCTTGCTGAGGACCCCCGTTGATGCCAATGGCCGTTGGAGTTTTACCCCCGGTAATGCGTTGGCGGATGGTGAACACAGTTATCAGGTACGAGCGATTGACCACGCCGGTAACGTCGGGCAATTCTCTGCGCCTTATCAATTCATTGTCGATACTCAGGCGCCGGATCGTCCGTTAATCACCCAATTGGCTGATGGTGACAGCATACTGAATAACGGTGCCGCCACGAGTAACTTGCGCCCAGTGTTGAGTGGTGATACAGAAGCGAACAGCACCGTGAGTGTTTATGGTAATGGTGTGTTGTTAGGGGCGACGATTGCCGATGCGTCTGGGCACTGGGTATTCAGCCCGACTACGAACCTGGCCGAACAATCTTACAACTTTACCGTCACCGCTACTGATCGTGCGGGTTGGGTCAGCCCCGAATCCAGCCCGGTGAATTTGCTGCTGGATGCGACCGCACCCGGCAAACCGGCGATCACACAGGTGATAGACGACGAAGTCGGCCACCCGGGGATCATTACCGCGGGCGGCGAAAGTGATGACAATACACCGATGTTCAGCGGTACGGCGGAGCCTCGTGCAGTCATCAAACTGTATGATGGCAACACCTTGATCGGTGAAACCGATGCCGATAGCCGTGGGCGCTGGACCCTTGATGTGGAAGTCCCATTGGCGAATGGCAACCACAGCATCACAGTCACGGCGACCGATGCGGCAGGAAATACCAGCGTGGCGAGTGATACCTTTGTCTTTACCGTGGTTCCGGTAATGGGCACCTTGACTATCGATGGCATGAGCAAAGATAGCGGTGTGAACGATCATGACTTTGTGACGGCGGACGGTACTGCTGGGCGTGGTATTTACGGTAGCCTGAGTAATGAACTCCTTAATGGGCAGAAAGTGCAGGTTTCACTGGATGGTGGTGCCACTTGGCATGACGCGGTAGCCAATGGCACGTCTTGGGCCTATACCGATATGGCGGCACATAACAGTCACTGGACTATTCAGTCGCGCATTATTGATGGTCTGGGCAATGCCAATTACGCACAGAAAGACGTCACTTTGCTGATGACTGTAGGTGCACCGGGTATTACCAGTATTCCTGATGCAGTTGGCGGATATACCGAGCAAAAAGCCCTGGATGGCTCTGATGTGACGGTATCACTGCAAGACTCGGGTGCCAAGGTAGGGGATACGCTGCATATCGTTTGGGGGCACACTACTTATGATCAAGTGTTGACGCAGGCGGATATCACGGCGGGTCAACTGACGGTGCATGTCCCTGCCCAGCAAACCACGGTTCAAGACACTCAGGGTACTTTTGCGGTAACCGCACAAATCATCAGTAGTGAAGGGGTGATCGGTGCACCCAGTGCCGCTTTTGTTGTCAATGACGACGTGCTCACTGTCGTGAGTGATGAGCTGCAAAATACGCCAGCGAATAATACCTATTACGGTAATGACATTATTATTACCAGTAATTCGGCGTTGACCCATGATGGCGGAACCAGTACTTCCCTCGCAGGTTTGTGGATTAATAGCCCAAGCAGTAATTACTTTAACTTGGCGTTCGTTAAGCCAGTGGCACAATTTGAGCTGGACATTACCGGGTTGCAGAATGGTGCAGGTGGTTCACGAGTGGTGATTTACGATGTCAACGGTAACATCTTGTTCGACCAGAAAGTTCAGCAAGATGGCACTGGCGGGGTTGTGGGCAATAGTAAACACTTCAGCTATAGCGCACCAGAAGGTAATGAAATCGGTTTGGCGATGATTTATGGCGATGGGGTTAATGGTGGACTGATTCTTGATAATATCTCCTTCCAGCAAGTCAACCCGATTAACCAGACATTCGATAACTTCGAAAATGCAGTAATAGGTGCCGATAAGATATATGCGGGTGAAGGTTTTACCGCCAGCGGTGCTATATCAGTCAACACGGTTGCGCCCCATGTGGCGGGCAGCAAAGCCCTTGCTATCAGTGGCACTGGTGGTGTGGATAAGTCAGCCACTTTTATCCTGGATAACCCGAGCAAGCTGGTTTCCTTCTGGGTCAGCGCCCTGAATGATATGGGCGTGACGGTGAAAGCGTATGATGCCGATAACAACCTGCTGATCAATAAGACCATTTACCCGACAACTGCGGGCATAACCCATTACGACGGCATAAACTATCACGGTGAAGTGAGTCTGACGGTACCAGAAGGGCAGGCAATCAGTAAAATCGTAATGAATACCACCGATAACTGGTTGAATATCGATAACTTCCTGACGGTACCGGTATTAACAAGTGGTGAAGACCATCTTATCGACCACAACTGGGAAACCTACTACGGCACAGCGGGTGACGATGTGGTGAGCATGTCGGTCGATCCATTAGCCTATTTTGCTCAACAGAGTGCAGAGATCCACGGCGGTAACGGGGTAGATACCCTGAAGCTGACCGGTGCGGATCAGGTGCTGGATTTGAGCGTGTTAACTGGCTTTAACGACGCCGGTAAGATCAGCGGGATCGAGAGGTTTGATATCACTGGTACCGGGGATAATACGTTGAAGATTTCTCTCAATGACGTGTTGAACCTGGGGCAAACCGATCTGTTCCTGAATGACGGCAACGTGCAAGTGATGGTTAACGGTGACAGCGGCGACCGCGTCGAGCTATCAGGTCTGCATGACTCGGGTGTGGCATCGGGTCAATGGGTGGCGGGTAACGCGGTATCGATCGATGGGACGCAATATCAGATTTATCAAAATAGCGCGATGCATGCTGAACTGTTGGTGCAAAATAACGTCACCATCGAACTGATGTAATGTTATTAAATGCATTATAAATATTGATGAAATAATCACACCACCTGAGAGTTGTCTCGGGTGGTGCTTATTACATTATCTGAATTTTATTAAACTATGACGAGTTAAGTTTATTTACGGGTGCTTAAACTAATTTAACTGGTCATGTGTGATATTCTTTTTTATTGTTTTTAGATGGTAAAACATTCATCAAAATGATGATGTGCTACCTATTGATATTATAAAAACTTAACTGAGCTATGTACTTTTCTATTTAATAATAAGGATATTGATACCATGACGTCTATAAACTCAAATATGAGACCTTTCACTGAAACAGATCTTCTAGACCCATTGTTATTACCAACAGCCCCCTTGCAGTCTACGAACCGCCCATTACTGGGTGATGCCCCCCAATTGCCGATCACTAAAAACGCTCATAAAGGCCTCTCGGGGAGTAACGGTGAAGTAGGTAGCACTATCGAAGTGTATGACAATGGCTTTTTCTTGCTGAGAACCCCCGTTGATGCGGATGGCCGCTGGAGTTTTACCCCCGGTAATGCGCTGGCGGATGGTGATCACAGTTATCAGGTGCGTGCGATTGACCGTGCCGGTAACGTCGGGGAATTCTCCGCATCTTATAAATTCGTTGTTGATACTCGGGCACCGGATCGCCCGTTGATCACGCAATTGTCTGACGGTGACAGTGCATTGGCCAATGGTTCCACCACTAATAACTTGCGTCCAACGTTGGGCGGAGATGCGGAAGCGAACAGCACCGTGAGCGTTTATGGTAATGGCGTGTTATTGGGGACGACGATTGCCGATGCCTCTGGGCACTGGGTGTTCAGCCCTGCCACTAATCTGGCCGAGCAATCTTACAACTTTACCGTAACAGCCACCGATCGTGCGGGTTGGGTCAGCCCAGCCTCCAGCCCGGTGAATGTGCTGTTGGATGCGACTGCGCCTGGCAAACCGGCTATCACACAGGTGATGGCGGACGAAGGGCAGTCAGGGGTGATCAGCGCCGGTGGCGTCAGCCACGACACGACGCCATTGTTTAGTGGCACGGCAGAGGCACGCGCGATTATCAAAGTGTACGACGGCGAGACATTACTGGGCGAAACGGATGCAGATAGCCGTGGCCGTTGGCGCTTTGATGTTGAGGAGGCGCTGGCGACGGGCAGCCACAACATCACGGTCACCGCCACGGATGCAGCGGGGAACACCAGCGTGATGAGCGACGCTTTCGTGTTCAGTGTCGAGTTGTATGTGCCTCCAAGCGCACCAAGCATTACCTCGGTTGACGATGATAGCAGCGGTACAGAAGTCTTGATCCCGAATGCGGGTATCACCAAAGACGGTACGCCGATATTGCACGGTACGGCTCCTGCCGGCGTCACGGCAGTGAAGGTGTATGACGGCAGCACATTGTTGGGGCAAGCCTCGGTAGATGCCCAAGGTAATTGGGTATTTACCGTGCCGATGCCCTTGTCTGAAGGAACCCACACCCTGACGGCCACGTCGGTTGACGCCCTTGGCACCGCCAGTGAGCCTAGCAACAGCTATCAGTTGACGACGGATTACACCGCGCCCGATAAGCCACTGATCACCCAGGTGAGCAGTGATGAAGGGGAGGTAGGGGCGATCACCCCGGGGGGCGAGACCCACGATACCACGCCCTTTGTGAAGGGGACTGCGGAAGCGGGTTCGCACATCAAACTCTATGATAATGGTCTGCTGATCGGTGAAATGGAGACGCGTTCCAATGGTTGGTGGAGCTATCCATTCGAGATAGACACCCAGTTGGCGGTAGGTAGCCACAGCCTGACTGTCACCGCGACCGATGCGGCAGGGAACATCAGCGTACAGAGCGACGCCTTTGTGTTCAGCATCGAGCCGTATGCCCCTCCGAGTGCGCCAAGCATTATCGGGGCTGTCGATAATACCTTGACGCCATGGGTTACAGTCCCGATCCCGAACGGGGGGTTCACCAAAGACAATACGCCTGTATTGAACGGCACGGCACCTGCGGGTTTGACGGTGAAAGTGTATGACGGCGACACCTTGTTGGGGCAAACCCAGGCCAATGCCCAGGGTAATTGGGTGTTTACCGTGCCGATGCCCTTGTCGGAAGGCGCTCACAACCTGACGGCCACTTCAGTTGACGTCCGTGGAACCCCCAGTGAGCCCAGCAACAGCTATCAGTTGACGACGGATTACACTGCTCCCAATAAGCCGGAGATCAACCAGGTGATCAGTGACGAAGGGGTGATTGGCCCGGTCACGGCTGGGGGGAGTACCCACGATACCACGCCGCGCGTGACGGGGACGGCGGAAGCCAACGCGCACATCAAACTCTATGATGCGGGTAACCGTTTGATCGGTGAAACGGATGCGGACACTAATGGCAATTGGTCCTATCAAATCCCGGCCGGTAGTGAGTTGGCGACAGGAAGCCACAACCTGACGGTTAAGGCAATCGATGCGGCGGGGAACACCAGCGTAATAAGTGACGCTTTTGTCTTCACTGTCGTACCCGCTATGGGGACGCTGACTATCGATGGTATGAGTAAAGACAGTGGCATCAACGATCATGACTTTGTGACGGCGGACGGCACTGCTGGGCGTGGTATTTACGGTAGTCTGAGTGATGAACTCCGTGCTGGACAGAAAGTACAGGTTTCGCTGGACGGTGGTGTGACTTGGCATGACGCGGTGGCTAACGGCACTTCTTGGGCCTATACCGATACCGCTGCTCATTCGGCGGACTGGATCATTCAAGCGCGGATTACTGATGGGGAAAACAGCAACACCGTACAACAGGCGGTGAGTTTTTCCAGTGATGTCCCGATATCTGACGGAGGTACAGAAGGTGCAGAAGGTACACCGGTGATCATTGCCATTCCTGAAGCCGAGGGGGGTTATACCTTTGATGAGGCTGGTAATGGGGCGACGCTGAGTGTGTCGCTGGCCAACACGCAAGCCAAGGCCGGCGATACGCTGAATATCCGCTGGGGGGTGAAAACGGAGAATCACGTGCTGACGCAAGACGAGATTACTGCGGGTATGGTTGAGGTTCATGTCTCACCCCGGACGACTCAAGGGCAGGTGGAGCAAGAAGGGCTGGACACCGCGTTCTCGGTGCAAGTCCGGTTAGTGAGTGACGGCCAGGCCGGTGACTATTCGATACCCTTCCCGGTGAGCTTCGATGGGTTGGATCATGAGTCAACCTCTCAGCCCTACTCCAGTCCGGTGAATATTACGGCTATTCCGGATGCTGTGGGAGGGTTCAATAACGAGAAAGCAGCAGATGGTTCGGATATGACGGTTTCACTGCAAAATAGCGATGCTAAAGCTGGAGATACGCTGCATATCGTTTGGGGTAATACCACTTATGATCAAGTGTTAACACCAGCAGACATCACTGCCGGTAGCTTGACCATAAATGTGCCATCGCAACAGACTCTGGTGCAGGGCGGTATCAACGATTTTACCGTAACAGCACAAATTATCGGTCAGAATGGAGAGATCGGGAAGGTGTCGTCAGGGTTTTACGTGATAGGTGGTAGGGTCGAGATAGATCAAACGCAGGTGTTTAACACCAGTGTCTTCAGTGGCGGTGAAACTATGAACGGTTACGTCAGTGAAAGTGGTGGTTTTACGGTAACTGGCAACTATGTTACAAAAAAAGCTAGTAACTTTGTTTGGCCGCTGTCTGTGCCTGGCGCCATGTATATTGTATCCAATACTACAGCGACCATCGCATTTGATGATGGGCGTAACAATGTCAAGTTGTCAATCACTGGGATTGAGTCGGGTGCTAACTATGCCGTCATCAAAGTATATGATGTGCATGGTGTTTTGTTAAAAACGGAAAACTTGAGTAATCCGTATAACACTACGGCAGCACAAATCTTCAATTACACCGCAGAGGGAGAGTTGGTTGGTAGGGTAGAAATCACAGGGGATGATCATGGGACGCATGTACTGAAAATTGAAACCAGTAAATCGGCACATGGTGCTGATGTTGCTGACATTAACCTTATCGACCACAACTGGGAAACTTACTACGGTACAGCGGGCGACGACGTGGTGAGTATATCGGTCGATCCATTAGCCTATTTTGCTCAGCAGGGTGCAGAGATCCACGGCAGTAACGGGGTCGATACCCTGAAGTTGACCGGTGCGGGTCAAGTGCTGAACTTGAGCGGCTTAAGCGGCTTTAACGATGCGGGTAAGATCAGCGGGATCGAGAAGTTTGATATCACTGGTACCGGCGATAATACGTTGAAAATCTCCCTTAACGATGTGCTGAACCTGGGGCAAACCGATTTGTTCCTGAATGATGGCAACGTGCAGGTGATGGTTAACGGTAACAGCGGTGACCGCGTCGAGTTATCGGGTCTGCATGACACGGATGTGGCTCCGGGTCAATGGGTGGCGGGTAACGCGGTGTCAATCGGTGGGACGCAATATCAGGTGTATCAAAATAGCGCGATGCATGCCGAACTGTTGGTGCAAAATAACGTCATCATCGAACTGATGTAATGTTATTAAATGCATTATCAATATTGATGTAATAAACACACCACCTGAGAGTTGTCTTGGGTGGTGCTTATTGCATTATCTGAATTTTATTGATTTATGACGCGTTAAGTTTATTTGCGGGAGCTTAAATTCATTTAACTGGTCAGGATTAATATTCGTTTTATTGTTTTCAGCAAAAATATTCACTGGGGTGATGAGTTTTGCCTGTTGATATTATAAAAATCTAACCAAATCCTGTACTTTTCTATTTAATAATAAGGATATTGATATCATGAAGCCTATAAACCCAAATATGGGTCCTCTCACTGAAGAAACAGACTTCCTAGATCCCATGGCCCTCTTGCAATCTACCGGGCGCCCATTACTGGGGGATACCCCCGAATTGCCGATCACTAAAAACGCCCATAAAGGTCTCTCGGGGAACGGCGAAGCGCGCAACACTATCGAAGTGTATGACAACGGTTTCTTCCTACTGAAAACCACCGTTGATGCCAATGGCCGCTGGAGTTTTACCCCCGGTAATGCATTGGCGGATGGTGAGCACAGTTATCAAATACGTGCGATTGACCGTGCCGGTAACGTCGGGCAATTCTCCGCGCCTTATCAATTCATTGTCGATACCCAGGCACCGGATCGCCCGTTGATCACGCTGTTGGCCGACGGTGACAATGTGCTAAATAGCGGTGCCGCCATGAATAATTTGCGCCCAACGCTGGGCGGCGATGCGGAAGCGAACAGCACCGTGAGCGTTTATGGTAATGGCGTGTTATTGGGGACGACGACAGCGGATGCGTCTGGGCACTGGGTATTCAGCCCGACCACGAGTCTGGCCGAACAATCTTACAATTTTACCGTAACGGCCACCGATCGCGCGGGGTGGGTCAGCCTGGCCTCCAGCCCGGTGAATGTGCTGCTGGATGCGACAGCACCTGGCAAGCCAGCTATCACACAGGTGATGGCGGACGAAGGGCAGTCAGGGGTGATCAGCGCCGGTGGCGTCAGCCACGACACGACGCCGTTGTTTAGTGGCACGGCAGAAGCACGCGCGATTATCAAGGTGTACGACGGTGCGACATTGCTGGGTGAAACGGATGCGGATAGCCGTGGCCGCTGGCGCTTTGATGTTGAGGTGGCGCTGGCGACGGGTAATCACAACATCACGGTCACCGCCACGGATGCGGCGGGGAACACCAGCGTGATGAGTGACGCTTTCACGTTCAGTGTCGAGTCGTATGGCCCCCCAAGCGCGCCGAGCATTACCTCGGTTGATGATAATACCAGCGGTACAGAAGTCCTGATCCCGAATGGAGGGATCACCAAAGACGGTACGCCAGTGTTGCACGGCACGGCGCCCGCAGGGCTGACGGTGAAAGTGTATGACGGCGGCACATTGTTGGGGCAAGCCTCGGTCGATGTACAGGGCAATTGGGTATTTACCGTGTCGATGCCTTTGCCTGAAGGGACTCACACTCTGACGGCCACATCGGTTGACCTCAGCGGCACCGCCAGTGAGCCCAGTAATAACTATCAGTTGACGACGGATTACACCGCGCCCGGTAAACCGGTGATCAGCCAAGTAAACAGTGATGAAGGGGAGATAGGTCCGATCACCCCGGGGGGCGTGACCCAAGATACCACGCCCTTTGTGAAGGGGACGGCGGAAGCTAACGCACGCATCACACTCTATGATGGTAATGGGAGCCGCTTGATCGGGGAAACGACGGCGGATGCCAGTGGCAACTGGTCTTATCAAGTCTCGGCAGGCAGTGCGCTGGCCGCAGGAGACCACAGTCTGACGGTCACCGCGACCGATGCGGCGGGGAACACCAGTGTGGCGAGCAACGCTTTCGTGTTCAGCGTCGAGTTATATGTACCGCCAAGTGCGCCGAGCATTACCTCGGTTGTCGATGATACCAGTGGTGCCGTCCAGATCCCGAACGGGGGGGTCACCAAAGACAGCACGCCGGTATTGCACGGCACGGCACCCGCAGGGGCAACGGCGGTGAAAGTGTATGACGGCGACATGTTGTTGGGGCAAACCCAGGTCAATGCGCAGGGAGATTGGGTGTTTACCGTACCGATGCAACTGTCGGAAGGGCTCCACAGCCTGACGGCTCGGTCGGTTGACGTCCATGGTACTCCCAGTGGGCCCAGCAACAGCTATCAGTTGACGACGGATTATACTGCGCCCGGTCAGCCGGTGATCAGCCAAGTGCTCAGTGATGAAGGGGCGATGGGCCCGGTCACGGTAGGGGGGAGTACCGAAGATACCACGCCGCGGGTGACGGGGACGGCGGAAGCTAACGCACGCATCACACTTTATGATGGTAATGGGAGCCGCTTGATCGGGGAAACGACGGCGGATGCCAGTGGCAACTGGTCTTATCAAGTCCCGGCAGGCAGCGCGCTGGTCGCCGGAGACCACAGTCTGACGGTCACCGCGACCGATGCGGCGGGGAACACCAGTGTGGCGAGCAACGCTTTCGTGTTCAGCGTCGAGTTATATGTGCCGCCAAGTGCGCCAAGCATTACCTCGGTTGTCGATGATACCAGTGGTGCCGTCCAGATCCCGAACGGGGGGGCCACTAAAGACAGCACGCCGGTATTGCACGGCACGGCACCCGCAGGGGCAACGGCGGTGAAAGTGTATGACGGCGACATGTTGTTGGGGCAAACCCAGGTCAATGCGCAGGGGAACTGGGTGTTTACCGTGCCGATACAACTGTCAGAAGGGCTCCACAGCCTGACGGCCCGGTCGGTTGATGTTCGTGGAACCCCCAGCGGACCCAGCAACAGCTATCAGTTGACGACGGATTATACCGCGCCCGGTCAGCCGGTGATCAGCCAAGTGATCAGTGACGAAGGGGCGATAGGCCCAGTCACGGCGGGGGGGAGTACTGAAGACAGTACGCCGCAGGTGACGGGGACGGCGGAAGCCCACGCACGCATCACACTCTATGATGATAATGGTAGCCGTTTGATCGGGGAAACGACAGCGGATGCCAGTGGCAACTGGACCTATCAAATCCCGGCCGGCAACGTGTTGGCGGTAGGAGGTCATAACCTGACGGTCACGGCGACCGATGCGGCAGGGAATATCAGTGTTGCGAGTGATCCGTTTGTGTTCAGCGTGGTATCGATAGTGGCAGGTACCCTGACTATTGATAGCATGAGCAAAGACAGCGGTGTCAACGATCACGACTTTGTGACGGCGGACGGCACTGCCGGACGAGGCATTTACGGCAGTATCAGCGATCCATTGCAGGCAGGGCAGAAAGTACAGGTTTCGTTGGACGGCGGTGCGACGTGGCATGACGCGGTGGCTAACGGCACGTCTTGGGCCTATACCGATATTGCTGCTCATTCGGCGGACTGGATAGTTCAGGCGCGGATTACCAATGGGGAAAGCAGTAGTATCGCCGTACAACAGGCGGTGAGTTTTGTCAGTGATGCCCCGACATTTGACGGAGGTACAGCAGGTACACCGGTGATCATTGCCATTCCTGAAGCCGAAAGGGGGTATACCTTTGATGAGGTCGGTAATGGGGCAACACTGAGGGTGTCGCTGGCCAACACGCAAGCCAAAGCCGGCGATACGCTGAACATCCGCTGGGGGGTGAAAACGGAGGCTCACGTACTGACGCACGCCGAGGTTGCTGCGGGTGTGGTTGAGGTTCCTGTCTCACCCCGGACGACTCAAGGGCAGGCGGAACAAGCCGGGCTGGACACCGCGTTCTCGGTGCAAGTTCGGTTAGTGAGTGACGGTCATACGGGGGAATACTCGAAGCCTTTCCCGGTGAGTTTCGATGGCCTGGATTATGAGTCAACCTCCTTCAATGCGGTGAGAGTGACGGCGATTCCGGATGCCGTGGGAGGGTACACGGCAGAGAAAGCGGCAGATGGTTCGAACATGACGGTTTCACTGCAAGGCAGTGGTGCCAAAGTGGGGGACACGCTGCATATCGTCTGGGGCACAACCACCTATGACCAGCTATTGACACAGGCCAACATCACGGCGAACAGTGTGACTGTGACGGTGCCTGCACAACAGACGCAAACCCAGGGCGGTATCAACGACTTTAGCGTGACGGCGCAACTTATCGACCAGGATGGGCAAGTGGGGGCGTTATCACCCAAGTTTGAGGTAGTGGGAGCCGGGGAAAGACTCAAACAATGGCAGGAATTTTATTCCGTTGCCTTCACTGACAATAGCAGTATGAATGGTTACGTCAGCGAGTATGGCGGGTTTACGGTCACTGGAACAAATGTTATCAAAAAATCCGTTCCTGGTGTTCCTTCTCCCGAGGGCTCGATGTATGTTGCGCCAGGTGCGACGGCGGTTGTGATGTTTGACGATGGGCGCAGCTATGTATCTATGCTTATGGATAAGACAGACAAGTATGCCACTATCAAGGTGTTCGATGTGCATGGTGCTTTATTGTATGCCCAAAACTATGCTGGCCCTTCGAGCGGGTTTGACTACACAACTCGCGGTGAGTTGATTGGCCGGGTAGAGATTGTGGGTGATGCTTCGGGAACCACATACATACAAAATGTTGTAACCACTAAGACAGCTCACCGTTCTGATGTTTACACTGAAGTGGTTGAGCAAGGGCAAATGTTTAATAACGGTACATTTGCTGATAATACCAGTATGGCTGGGTATCACAGTGAAAGTGGTGGATTTATTGTAGGAGGCCCCGTTGCAAAAAAGGCCAGCAGCAGTGCTTGGCCGCTGGCCGCAGCGGGGGCGATGTTTATTGATTCGAGTTCTGCTACATATATTGACCTTGACGATGGTCGTAGCAGCATCATGCTATCACTCACCGGGATTGAGGCAGCTTATAATAACTACGTCATTATCAAGGTGTACGATGTTTATGAGAACTTACTGATTGAACAGCACGTGAGTAATCCGAATGGGGTGACGAGTGCGCAGACCTTTAGCTACACCACTGACGGTGAACTGATTGGTCGGGTGGTAATGTTGGCGGATGTTGGGGGGGGCTATCTCTTAGGTATTGAAACCAGCAAGGTGGTTTATACCGATATTCCGCTGGGCGATGTTATCGACCACAACTGGGAAACTTACTACGGCACAGCGGGCGACGACGTGGTGAGTATATCGGTCGATCCATTAGCTTACTTTGCTCAACAAGGTGCAGAGATCCACGGGGGGACAGGGGTCGATACCCTGAAGTTGACCGGTGCGGGTCAAGTGCTGAACTTGAGCGGCTTAAGTGGGTTTAACGATGCCGGTAAGATCAGCGGTATCGAGAAGTTTGTTATCACCGGTACCGGCGATAATACGTTGAAAATCTCCCTCAACGACGTGCTGAACCTGGGGCAAACCGATTTGTTCCTGAATGATGGCAACGTGCAGGTGATGGTTAACGGTAACAGCGGCGACCGCGTCGAATTATCGGGTCTGCATGACACGGGTGTGGCTCCGGGTCAATGGGTGGCGGGTAACGCGGTGTCGATCGGCGGGACGCAATATCAGGTGTATCAAAATAGCGCGATGCATGCCGAACTATTGGTGCAAAATAACGTCATCATCGAACTGATGTAATGTTATTTAATGCATTATCAATATTGATGTAATAATCACACCACCTGAGAGTTGTCTCGGGTGGTGCTTATTACATTATCTGAATTTTATTATTCTATGACGAGTTAAGTTTATTTCTGGTGGCTTAAATTAATTTGGCTGGTCAGGTGTGATATTATTTTTCTATTGTTTCTTTACCGAAAATATTCATCGAGGTGATGAATGTTGCCTGTTGATATTATAAAGATTTAACCAAACCTTGTACTTTTCTATTTAATAATAAGGATATTGATATCATGAAGCCTATAAACCCAAATATGGGTCCTCTCACTGAAGAAACAGACTTCCTAGACCCAATGGCCCTCTCGCAATCTACGGGGCGCCCATTACTGGGGGATACCCCCGAATTGCCGATCACCAAAAACGCCCATAAAGGTCTCTCGGGGAATGGTGAGGCGCACAGTACCATTGAAGTGTATGACAACGGTTTCTTCCTACTGAAAACCACCGTTGATGCGAATGGCCGCTGGAGTTTTACCCCCGGTAATGCATTGGCGGATGGTGAGCACAGTTATCAGATACGTGCGATTGACCGTGCCGGTAACATCGGGCAATTCTCCGCGCCTTATCAATTCATTGTCGATACCCAGGCACCGGTTCGCCCGTTGATCACGCAATTGTCTGACGGTGACAGTGCACTGGCCAATGGTGCCGCCACGAATAACTTGCGACCAACGTTGAGCGGCGATGCGGAAGCAAACAGTACCGTGAGCGTTTATGGTAATGGGGTGTTATTGGGGACGACGACAGCGGATGCGTCTGGGCACTGGGTGTTCAGCCCCGCCACGAGTCTGGCCGAACAAGCCTACAACTTTACCGTCACCGCCACCGATCGCGCGGGGTGGGTCAGCCCAGAGTCTAGCCCGGTGAATGTGCTGCTGGATGCGACAGCGCCTGGCAAACCGGCTATCACACAGGTGATGGCGGACGAAGGGCAGTCAGGGGAGATCAGTGCCGGTGGTGTCAGCCACGACACGACGCCGTTGTTTAGTGGCACGGCAGAAGCACGCGCGATCATCAAGGTGTACGACGGCGCGACATTACTGGGTGAAACGGATGCAGATAGCCGTGGCCGCTGGAGCTTTGATGTTGAGGTGGCGCTGGCGACGGGCAGCCACAGCATCACGGTCACCGCGACGGATGCGGCGGGGAACACCAGCGTGATGAGTGACGCTTTCACGTTCAGCGTTGAGTTGTATATGCCCCCAAGCGCGCCGAGCATTACCTCGGTTGACGATGATAGCAGCGGTACAGAAGTCCTGATCCCGAATGGGGGCATCACCAAAGATGGCACGCCGGTGTTGCACGGCACGGCTCCCGCTGGCGTCACGGCAGTGAAAGTGTATGACGGCGGCACATTGTTGGGGCAAACCTCGGTAGATGCGCAGGGTAACTGGGTGTTTACCGTACCGATGCCTTTGCCTGAAGGGACCCACACCTTGACGGCCACGTCGGTTGATGCCCGCGGCACCGCCAGTGAGCCTAGCAACAGCTATCAGTTAACGACGGATTACACCGCGCCCGATAAGCCGCTGATCACCCAGGTGAGCAGTGACGAAGGGGAGATAGGGCCAATCACCCCGGGGGGCGTGACCCAAGATACCACGCCCTTTGTGAAGGGGAGGGCGGAGGCCAACGCGCACATCAAACTCTATGATAATGGCCTGCTGATCGGTGAAATGGAGACGAGTGGCGGTGGTTGGTGGAGCTACCCATTCGAGATAGACACTCAGTTGGCCGCAGGCAGCCACAGCCTGACGGTCACCGCGACGGATGCGGCGGGGAATACTAGCGTACAGAGCGACGCCTTTGTGTTCCGTGTCGAGCCGTATGCTCCCCCAAGCGCGCCAAGCATTACCTCGGTTGTTGATGATACCAGTGGTGCAGTACAAATCCCCAATGGGGGTGTCACCAAAGACAGCACGCCAGTGTTACACGGCACGGCACCTGCAGGCGTCACGGTGGTGAAAGTGTATGACGGCGACATGTTGTTGGGTCAAACTCAGGTCAATGTGCAAGGGAACTGGGTGTTTACCGTACCGATGCAACTGTCGGAAGGGCTCCACAGCCTGACGGCTCGGTCGGTTGACGTCCATGGTACTCCCAGTGGCCCCAGCAACAGCTATCAGTTGACGACGGATTACACCGCGCCCGGTCAACCGGTGATCAGCCAGGTGATCAGTGATGAAGGGGTGATTGGCCAGGTCACTGTAGGGGGGAGTACCGAAGATACCACGCCGCGGGTGACGGGGACGGCGGAAGCTAACGCACGCATCACACTTTATGATGGTAATGGGAGCCGCTTGATCGGGGAAACGACGGCGGATGCCAGTGGCAACTGGTCGTATCAAATCCCGGCCGGCAGTGCGTTGGCAGTTGGGGGCCACAGTCTGACGGTCACCGCGACCGATGCGGCCGGGAACCTCAGTGTACCGAGCAACGCTTTCGCGTTCAGCGTTGAGGCGTATGTACCTCCAGGTGCGCCAAGCATTACCTCGGTTGTTGATGATACTAGTGGTGCAGTCCAGATCCCTAATGGGGGGGTTACTAAAGACAGCACGCCGGTATTGCACGGCACGGCCCCTGCTGGCGCCACGACGGTGAAAGTGTATGACGGCGACACCTTGTTGGGGCAGACCCAGGTCAATGCACAGGGCAATTGGGTGTTTACCGTGCCGATGCAATTGTCGGAAGGGCTTCACAGCCTGACAGCCAAGTCGGTTGATATTCGTGGTACCCCCAGCGGACCTAGCAACAGCTATCAGTTGACGACGGATTACACTGCGCCCGATAAACCCGTGATCAACCAAGTGATCAGTGACGAAGGGAGGATTGGCCCGATCATGCAGTGGGAAGCGACCAAAGACAGCACGCCGCGGGTGACGGGGACGGCGGAGGCCAACGCACGCATCAAACTCTATGATGATAATGGTAGCCGTTTGATCGGTGAAACGACGGCGGATACCCATGGTAGCTGGTCTTATCAAATCCCGACCGACAGCGCGTTGGTGGTAGGAAGACACAACCTGACGGTCACCGCGACCGATGCGGCAGGGAACCTCAGTGTACCGAGCAATGCCTTTGTGTTCAGCGTTGAGGCGTATCCACCCCCGAGTGCACCAAACATTACCTCGGCTATTGATGATTCCAGTGGTGTAGCATGGGTGATCCCCAATACGGGTATCACCAAAGACAGCACGCCGGTATTGCACGGCACGGCGCCTGCGGGGTTGACGGTGAACGTGTATGACGGCAGCACGCTGTTGGGGCAAACCCAAGCTGATGTTCAGGGCAACTGGATATTTACGTTAGGAGTATTGTCGGAAGGGGTCCACACGTTGACGGCCACATCGGTTGACGTGCGTGGTATCGTCAGTGTGCCCAGCAGTGTTTATCAGTTTAGGACGGATTACACCGCGCCCGATAAGCCAGTGATTAGCCAGGTGATCAGTGACGAAGGGATGATAGGCCCGATCACAGCAGGGGGAAGTACCCAAGATAGCACGCCACGGGTGACGGGGACGGCGGAAGCCAATTCGCGCATTAAACTCTATGATGGTAATGGTGGCCGTTTGATCGGGGAAACCAGAGCTGATTACAATGGCAACTGGACTTATCAAATCCCGGCCGGTAGCGCGTTGGCCGTAGGAAGCCATAACCTGATGGTTACAGCGACCGATACGGTGGGTAACACCAGCGTACAGAGTAACGCTTTTGTACTCACCGTGGTTACGATGATGGGCACCTTGACTATCGATGGTATGAGCAAAGACAGCGGTGTGAACGATCATGACTTTGTCACGGCGGATGGTACCGCTGGGCGTGGTATTTATGGCCATCTGAGTAGTGAAATACGTTCTGGGCAGAAAGTGCAAGTTTCGCTGGACGGCGGTGCGACTTGGCATGACGCGGTAGCCAACGGTACTTCTTGGGCCTATACCGATACCACGGCACACTCGGCTAATTGGGCTATTCGGGCTCGAATTATTGATAACTTTGGTAGCACCAATTACGTACAAAAAGACGTTACTCTGTTGATGAATGTGGGTACACCGAGTATCACCAATATTCCTGATGCTGTTGGTGGGTATACCGAGCAGAAAGCACTGGATGGATCACAGGTTAACGTGTCGCTGGTTTCCTCGGGGGCCAAAGCTGGGGATACGCTGCATATCGTCTGGGGGCATACCACCTATGATCACGTGCTAACACAAGCCAATATCACTGCCGGTAGCCTAGTTGTGAATATCCCCGCACAGCAGACGCAGGCACAAGGTGGCATTAACGATTTTACCGTTACTGCACAAATCATCACCCAGAATGGGGCGATCGGTAGGGTTTCGTCAGGGTTTGATGTGGTGGGTAGTGGAGCCGAGACAAATCAAGCACAAGCATTTAACACGAGTGAGTTCTCTGATGACTCAAATTTGGATGGTTATGTCAGTGTCAACGGCGGGTTCATGATAGCCGGTAGTGATGTCCAAAAAAGATCCAGTAAGAACAATTACTGGCCGCTGTCGGAAATGGGGTCTATGTATGTTGGATATGGTAGCACCGGGATGGTTATATTTAATGATGGTCGTGGAAGTGTAACCTTAACTTACACCGGAGTTGAATCGCGTTATAACCGAGCTATCATCAAAGTATATGATGTACATGGTGTTTTAGTAAAAACGGAAGATATAACTAATCCACATGGTATTCAGACTGCACAAGTTTTCAATTACACTGCAACAGGAGAGTTGATTGGTAGAGTTGATATCATAGGAGACATTTATGGGACGCATATACTGAAAATTGAAACCAGTAAGTTTGCGCATGGCACGGATGTTGTCAGTACTAACCTTATCGACCACAACTGGGAAACCTATTACGGCACAGAGGGTGACGACGTAGTGAGTATATCGGTCGACCCATTAGCCTATTTTGCTCAACAAGGTGCGGAGATCCACGGTGGTAATGGGGTCGATACCCTGAAGCTGACCGGAGCAGGACAAGTGCTGAATTTGAGCGGTTTAACTGGGTTTAACGATGCCGGTAAGATCAGCAGTATCGAGAAGTTTGATATTACTGGAACGGGTAATAACACGCTGAAGATCTGCCTGAATGATGTGCTGAACCTAGGGCAAACTAACCTGTTCCTGAATGACGGCAACGTGCAAGTGATGGTTAACGGTAACAGTGGTGACCGCGTCGAGCTATCGGGTCTGCATGACACGGGTGTTGCACCAGGTCAATGGGCTGCGGGTAACGCGGTGTCGATCGGTGGAACGCAGTATCAGGTTTATCAAAACAGCGCAATGCATGCTGAACTGCTGGTGCAAAATAACGTCATCATCGAGTTAATGTGATGTTATTAAATAAAGACTAAGTATTGATAAAATAATAACTCCACCTGATATTTACCTCAGGTGGAGTTGATTAATTCATCTAAATGCATTGATATATAACGAGTTAAGTTTATTTGTGGGGGCATGAATTAATTTAACTGGTCAAATGTAATATATAATTTTCATTGTTTTATGATGGTAAATATTCATCGAGATGATGAATTTGCATATTTGCGCTGTAGAGATTTAACCGAGCCACGTACTTATCTATTCATAAGAATGAGTACTCTACTATTTAATATTAAGGATATTTATATCATGACGAATATAAACTCAAATATGGAAAATCTTACTGAAAAAATAAATCTTCTAGACCCATTGCTGTTACCAACGGCAACTACGGAAAATGAAGAGTCCGTGTATTTCCCGACGGCAACGCGCAACAACATGGTTGTTAGCGAAGAGGTTGTACAGAATACCGCTGTGGTTGATTCATCCGCTCAGGTAGCGACAGCAAATAACGGTATCACCGCACCGGCAACGGCACCTGAAACTGACGTGGCAGCCAGTGCCCCACAAAGCCCAGCACTTTTGCAATCTACGGACTTGCAACCTACCGGCCTGCAATCGACTGGCCGCCCACTGTTGGGTGATACGCCGCCGTTGCCGATCACCAAAAACGCCCATAAAGGGCTTTCGGGTTCGGGTGAAGCACGTAGCACTATCGAAGTGTATGACAATGGTTTCTTCCTGCTGAAAACCACCGTTGATGCGAATGGCCGCTGGAGTTTTACCCCTGGTAATGCGCTGGCAGATGGTGAGCACAGTTATCAGATACGTGCGGTTGACCGTGCCGGTAACATCGGGCAATTCTCCGCGCCCTATCAGTTCATTGTTGATACCCAAGCACCGGTTCGCCCGTTGATCTCGCAATTGTCTGACGGTGACAGTGCACTGACCAATGGTTCCGCCACTAATAACTTGCGCCCAACGTTGAGCGGAGATGCGGAAGCGAACAGTACCGTGAGTGTTTATGGCAATGGTGTGTTGTTGGGGACGACGATTGCCGATGCCGCTGGGCACTGGGTGTTCAGCCCCACCACTAATCTGGCAGAGCAGACTTACAACTTTACCGTCACCGCCACTGATCGAGCGGGTTGGGTCAGCCCGGCCTCCAGCCCGGTGAGCTTGACTCTGGATGTAACAGTACCGAATAAGCCCATGATCACATCGGCGATGGCGGACGAAGGACAGCCAGGACTGATTGTGGAAGGCGGGATCACCTACGACAGCACTCCGTTGTTCAGTGGTACGGCGGAAGCAAATGCGGTGGTTAAAGTGTTCGATGGCAATACCCTACTGGGTGAAACCGAAGCTGATAGCCGTGGGCGATGGAATTTTTACGTTGACGAAGCGCTGAGCATCGGCAACCACAGCATCACGGTAACCGCAACAGATATGGCAGGTAACACCAGTGTACCTTCTAATACCTTCGGACTGACTGTTACTGTTGAAGCTCCAGACATGCATGGCTTGAGTACGACTAATGAGATAGATAGCGATACCAGTCATGGTTTGGTCGCAGGGGATCTTTTCAGTCATAGTGCGACTATCACCAACAACGATATGATCACCCGTGACAGTGACTTAAGGTTGCATGGTACTTTAAGTGCAGAACTGACCAGTGATCAGTATTTGCAGATATCGTTGGATAACGGTAAAAGCTGGGTAACGTTACTGTCAGAAAGTGGTTCGCAGTGGAGTTATCAACTGCCGAATATGACAACAAGTACCACCATTGAGTATCAACTACGAGTGGTTAACTCTGCGGGTGTTGAGGGAATCAACACTAACTTCGCTGATAGTTACCAGGCGGTGGTGGATTTGGTAGCACCAGACGCGATCCTTGGCGCGCCAGTTGTTGATCAAATAGCGGATAACAATACGACCTTTGTCTTTAACAGCAGCCAATACGGTAATGTTGAACCTGGCGCGATTGTTTCGTTAATTAGCGACGTTAACCTCAATGGGACTTACCAAGAAGGGCTGGATCAGATCTTAGCCTTTGCACAAGCCAACGCAGATGGTTCTTGGACACTGAGCACCACATTGCCAGCTGGCGCGCACAACATTGCCTTTATGGTGTGGGACGATGCGGGTAACCGCTCGGGTATGAGCGCATCAACCAGTATTGGTGTTACTGACGACACTGGAAGCACCTTGATCGAACAAACGTGGGGTGGCACTACCGATGCGGAAGGTTATGGACTGAACGCAGCAGCAGTCACTATTAGTAACACCGGGAGTTGGTCATTTGCGCAAAGTGCACGTGGTACTTCAGGCACTGGGCCAGCTAACGCCGTGCGTGTCTATACCGGTGACAACCGCGAAGATTACACGTCGACTTATCTGGCTGAACCTTCTACAAAGAATGGCGCTGGTTATAACGTTGACAGCAGTAGTTACGGGCATTTCGTCAACTCGATGGTATTTGCCGATATCAACCGTGATGGTTTGGCGGATGTGATGTCGCAGGTGAGTGCATATAGTAACTCAGGTCGCACCGCTTATTGGATGCAGAATGCAGATGGCAGCTACTCGCCGAAGGCGCTGGATCAGGGAACTCTGAACCACCTAGGTGGTGTAGTAGCGTATGACCGTAACGGAGATGGTTATCTTGACTTCGTATTGGCTGACTCCGAGGCTGACTCCATTTCGTTTATCAAGAACGTTAACGGCACACTGACTTATGAGCAGGCGAGTGGTTTTTCACCTGGGCACCCAGGTGGTGTTATCCCTTCCAAGCTTAGCGTGTTACATGAAGTCGGTGCGGTGGATATCGACAACAACGGTACTGTAGATATTACGGCACATATTGACTACAACGGTGAAGGTTCATATGTCGGTAACAGTTCTCGTGGCTTGGGGATTCTCTATAACCAGCTTACGGACACTGCATCGACCAATTTCGGGGAAGTGGGATATTACGCCAACGTTTTCCGCAACGATGGTGCAACTGATTACGGTAATTTGTCTATTTCTATGACCTATGCCGATTATAACGGTGATGGTTGGCTAGACTTATTCCTCAGTCGTGGTTCGAAAAACGGCGCCAATAGTGATGAAAGCCGTATCTACCTGAACGATGGTACCGGTAAGCTGATGGCCACAGATGCGAAGGCACTGTGGTTTGGTGACAGCCTAGACGGTGGCACTTCACTGGCGGTTGACTGGAACCACGATGGCAAGATGGACATCATCGAAGTGCCTCGTTCTGGGGTGAATGGCAGCCCGTCACTGTACCTGAACCAAGGTAATGATGTGTGGGGAACCAACACAGTCAAGCTGACAACACTAAACTACAGTAACTTGACGGGGGCAGTGGCGCTTGACTATGACTGGGATGGTTCAATGGATCTGGTGCTATACCGTTCTGGTAGTGACTCTGGCGTAGTTTCTGGCGACAGAGCTGCACCAACACTGCTGGTGAAAAATACCAATATTGCGGCTGATGGTACCAGCTTGCAGATCCGTATTCTTGACGGTAACGGCATCAATACGTTCTACAGTAATACGGTGAAACTGTATGACTCGCACGGTAACCTAGTAGCAACACAGTTGATTAACCCGCAAGCTTCGGGCTCCAGCAATAGTATGGGGTTGGTTAGCTTCTACGGATTGGATCCGAATGAAGTCTACTCAGTGCAATTGTTACGTATTACTCATGGTGTTGCTAACCACGTGGGGGCGTTTGCTGGTGAACAAGGTGGCAACATTAACACCACAGTGAATGAAAACTGGGGCGGGCTGACTACCGGTAAAGCGCATGATGCCTATGTACTGACAGCGGAAAATACCACTGATAACAACAGCACCATAGGGAGTGCAGGTATTATCGGTACTGGGTATAACGACACTTTCTTCAGTTCTGCGGGGGACGATACCTACACCGGTGGTGGTGGCTGGAACCAGATTATGAGTGGCGAGGCTGTCTGGAGTGAAAGCGAAGGTATGGACATCATTGACTACAGCGGTGCACTCAATGCGATCACTGCCAACTTATCGACCGGCAGTGCCACTGGGCATGGTAACGATACCTTGGTCAGCATCGAAGGATTGATTGGTACCCATTTTGGAGATACGTTCACTGATAACGCGGCTAATAACCTGTTCGAAGGCCGTGGTGGCAATGATACGTTCCATCTTGTCAATGGTGGCAATGACACACTGATGTATAACGTGTTGAATGGCCAAGAAAACGATGCTACCGGAGGGAATGGTCACGATACGGTCCATGGCTTCCATGTCGGTAACCTGCTCACCGATAGTAATGCAGATTTGATCGACCTGAGTGATATTCTAGATTATAACGGCTCGATCTCCTTCTTCGAGAAGGATGGCAAGATGGTACTGGATTATTCCTCCCAAGGTGTTCTTGATTATCTGACAGTTGACGTTGTAGGCAACGACACGGTGATTAGCATTGATCGTGATGGTTTGGGGAACCAGTTCTCTACTAGCAGCGTTCTTACGTTGGCAGATGTACACACTGATCTGCAAACGTTGTTGCTGAACAACCAAATCCTTATTTAATTTGTATTATAGCCTGCGGTTTGTCAGCCGCGGGCTATTCCCTCACTTGCCACTTTGAAGTAATTCGAATTATTTCGGCTGCAAAACAATTTCGACACAATTAACTATTATTTTTAACACCGCAGTGTAATTAAAAGTTAATTAAACCATTACGTAACATCAAATCAAGAAAGTGATGAAAAATATCATCATCAATCTGGAAATAATATCCGGATGAGTCTAAATTGTTTTGGATCAAATTACCGCCAAGTACCGCTTTTGGCTAGGATTTGACCTGTAACCAAAAGTCTAACCTGTATCACGTAAAAACCTATTTATTGTATGGGGTTGGGCGAGTATCATTCACGATGTGATTACGAATGGTTAATTTTGTTGCATTTGTTACCCGTTATCAGTTTTCAGTTCTGCGTTTGCAACTCGGTCAATAGGCTTGGTTTGAGCGTGTGATTGAAAACGGAAAAACCGGAGCAAGTTTTGTTGTGTTTTAGGGCATTCACTGCGGGACGTTAGCGGCTACTCTTAACAAGGTAACGTTAATTAACCCAACGGATTTTGAGCTAACACTTCTGTGGCTCAAAAGACGAAGGGAATAACCGCAAGTCGGAGTCTTCCTGCGAGGAGCAAGGAGTCAAGATGTTTGATATTGTCGAACTGTCGCGCTTACAGTTTGCTTTAACAGCGATGTACCACTTCCTATTTGTCCCACTCACGCTCGGTATGGCGTTTTTGCTGGCAATTATGGAAACGGTCTACGTCCTGTCTGGCAAGCAAATCTACAAAGATATGACCAAATTCTGGGGCAAGTTATTTGCAATTAACTTCGCTCTGGGTGTGGCCACCGGTCTGACCATGGAGTTCCAGTTCGGAACCAACTGGTCATATTTCTCCCACTACGTCGGTGACATCTTCGGGGCTCCGTTAGCCATCGAAGGTCTGATGGCGTTCTTCCTTGAATCGACGTTGGTTGGTCTGTTCTTCTTCGGTTGGGATCGTCTGAGCAAAGTTCAGCACATGGCGGTAACCTGGTTCGTAGCCCTCGGCTCTAACCTGTCCGCGTTGTGGATCTTGGTTGCTAACGGCTGGATGCAGAACCCGATCGCTTCAGACTTCAACTTCGAAACCATGCGTATGGAGATGGTTAGCTTCTCCGAACTGGTATTCAACCCAGTTGCGCAAGTGAAGTTCGTTCACACCGTCGCTTCCGGCTACACCACTGGCGCGATGTTTGTACTGGGTATCAGCGCTTACTACCTGCTGAAAGGGCGCGATGTGGCATTTGCCAAGCGTTCCTTCGCTATTGCTGCTAGCTTCGGTATGGCTGCTATCTTGTCTGTTATCGTACTGGGTGATGAATCCGGTTATGAAATGGGTGACGTGCAGAAAACCAAACTGGCGGCGATTGAAGCCGAGTGGGACACCCAACCGGCTCCTGCGTCCTTTACTCTGTTCGGTATTCCTGATCAGGATAAGATGGAAAACGACTACGCTATTCAAATCCCGTATGCGCTTGGCCTGATCGCCACTCGTTCTACCGATACCCAAGTGACTGGCCTGAAAGATCTGATGGCACAGCATGAAGTACGTATCCGTAACGGTATGAAAGCCTATGGTCTGTTGGAAGAACTGCGTAGCGGCAATACCGATCCTGCGGTACGTAGCCAGTTCGACCAAGCCAAAAAAGACTTGGGTTACGGCATGTTGCTGAAGCGCTATACTCCGAACGTCACCGACGCGACGGAAGCGCAGATCCAACAAGCGACCAAAGACTCAATCCCACGTGTAGCACCGTTGTATTTCGCTTTCCGTATCATGGTGGCTTGTGGCGTATTGATGTTGATCATCATCGGCCTGTCATTCCTGAGCGTGGTGCGTAACCGTATCGGTCAGAAAAAATGGCTATTGCGTGCTGCACTGTACGGCTTGCCGTTACCGTGGATTGCGGTGGAAGCCGGTTGGTTCGTGGCGGAATACGGTCGTCAACCGTGGGCGATTGGTGAGGTGCTGCCAACGGCAGTGGCTAACTCTTCGTTGACTGCGGGCGATATTCTGTTCTCCATGGGGCTGATTTGTGGCTTGTACACCCTGTTCCTAGTGGCTGAAATGTACCTGATGTTCAAGTTTGCGCGTTTGGGACCAAGCAGCCTGAAAACTGGCCGCTATCACTTTGAACAACCGACTGCCTCTGTGCAGGAAGCGCGCTAAACAGGAGTCCACGTATGTTTGACTATGAAGTACTACGATTTATCTGGTGGGCTCTGATTGGCGTACTGCTGATCGGTTTCGCCATCACTGATGGTTTCGACATGGGTGTCGGGATTCTGGTGAAGATTATCGGTAAAACCGATACCGAGCGCCGGGTGATGATCAACTCCATCGCCCCGCACTGGGACGGTAACCAAGTCTGGTTGATCACCGCAGGTGGTGCACTGTTCGCCGCTTGGCCGATGGTTTACGCTGCCGCGTTCTCCGGCTTTTATGTCGCAATGATCTTGGTGTTGGCGGCGTTGTTCTTCCGTCCGGTCGGTTTTGACTACCGTTCTAAACTGGAAAGCACCCGCTGGCGTAACATGTGGGACTGGGGCATCTTTGTGGGCTCCTTCGTTCCCGCGTTGGTCTTCGGCGTGGCGTTCGGTAACTTGCTGCAAGGCGTGCCATTCCACATCGACGAATATCTGCGTCTGTTCTACACCGGTAATTTCTTCCAACTGCTGAATCCGTTTGGCCTGTTGGCGGGTATCGTCAGCTTGACCATGCTGATTACTCAGGGCGCGACTTATCTGCAAATGCGTACCACGGGTGAAATTCACCTGCGTTCACGCGCTGCAGCACAAATCGCGACTTTGATCATGGCGGTATGCTTCTTGTTAGCCGGTGTCTGGCTGGTGAAAGGCATCGACGGTTATGTGATTACTTCTGCGCTGAGCACCGCTGCGGAATCTAACCCACTGCGTAAAGAAGTGGCACATCAGGCTGGCGCTTGGTTGATTAACTTCAACAAAATGCCAATCCTGTGGGCGCTACCAGCTCTGGGTGTGATCCTGCCACTGTTCACCATCTTGTTCTCACGGTTGGAGAAAGGCGCACTGGCATTCCTGACTTCATCACTGACTATTGCTTGTGTGATCCTGACCGCTGGCGTGACCATGTTCCCGTTTGTGATGCCTTCTATCACTAACCCGAGCATGAGCCTGACCATGTGGGATGCCACTTCTAGCCTGTTGACGCTGAAAGTGATGACCGTTGTAGCGATTATCTTCGTACCTATCGTATTGGCGTACACCTGCTGGGCGTACTACAAAATGTTTGGTCGTTTGGATAAAAACTTCATCGAAAACAACAAGCACTCGCTGTACTAAGGAGCTAAACCATGTGGTATTTTGCTTGGATCCTCGGAACGCTTCTTGCCTGTGCCTTCGGTATTATTACCGCGTTGGCGCTTGAGCACAGCGAAGATTCAAAAACACAGCAAGACGGTAAGTAATGAGTTCACTTGTCGACAAGCTGTATGCAGTCGCTGACAAGGGCCCGATTCGGGCCCTTTCACTGGCAATGGCACTGATTCTGGCCGGTTGCGTGTTCTGGGACCCAACCCGGTTTGCAGCACGGACCAGTTCGCTGGAGATCTGGCAAGGCATCTTGCTGATCTGGGCGGTGTGTGCAGGGATGATCCACGGCTTTGGTTTTCGACCTAAACGTGTGGTCTGGCGTGCTTTTTTCGCACCACTTCCGGCAATTGTGATCCTCGCCGCAGGATTACTTTACGTTTCTTTATAATCTGTCCCATATCCCCACGTTATGGGCTGTTCAAGCCCATAATTATTTTCATTACCTTCTTGTAACCCATTCCCAACCCGATCGCTCTTGCGTATAGTAAGCAGCGTTAATTTGCATTGGCTTGGAAGTATCGTGAGTAATACGTTGTTTCGATGGCCGGTCCGTGTCTACTACGAAGACACCGATGCCGGCGGTGTGGTCTACCACGCCCGCTACGTCGCCTTTTATGAAAGAGCGCGCACTGAAATGTTGCGGCAACATAACTTTCATCAACAGCAACTGCTCAGTGAACATATCGCTTTCGCGGTTCGGCGCATGACGGTGGATTACCTGATTCCTGCTCGTCTTGATGACTTGCTGGAAGTGCAGAGTGAAATCATCCAAATGCGCGGGGCTTCTCTCACGTTTGCTCAACGCATTATCAATTCTGATGGAACACTCTTGAGTCAGGCTGATGTGTTGATTGCATGCATTGACCCACACCAAATGAAGCCGATAGCGCTTCCTAAGTCTATTGTCGCGGAGTTTAAGCAGTGACTGACATGAACATCCTGGATTTATTCTTGAAGGCGAGCTTGCTGGTTAAGCTGATCATGCTGATTTTGATCTGCTTCTCGGTGGCTTCATGGGCGATCATCATCCAACGTACCCGTATCCTGAATGCGGCCACGCGTGACGCCGAAGCCTTCGAAGACAAGTTTTGGTCCGGTATCGAGCTTTCTCGTTTATATCAAGAAAGCCAGGCACGTCGCGATAACCTGACTGGCTCAGAGCAGATTTTCCACTCTGGTTTCAAAGAGTTCGCTCGTTTGCACCGCGCGAACAACCATGCGCCGGAGTCGGTGATCGAAGGGGCATCCCGTGCGATGCGTATTTCGATGAACCGTGAACTGGAAACGCTGGAAAACCACATTCCATTCCTCGGCACTGTGGGTTCCATCAGCCCGTATATCGGTCTGTTCGGTACCGTATGGGGCATCATGCACGCCTTTATCGCACTGGGTGCGGTAAAACAGGCAACTTTGCAGATGGTAGCTCCTGGTATCGCTGAAGCGTTGATTGCGACTGCGATTGGTCTGTTTGCCGCTATTCCGGCAGTGATGGCCTATAACCGCCTCAACCAGCGTGTTAACAAGCTTGAGCAGAATTACGACAACTTTATGGAAGAGTTCACCGCCATTCTGCATCGTCAGGCCTTCTCCAGCGACAGCAAATAAGTAGGAGGACATATGGCGAGAGCACGTGGTCGTAGCCGGCGTGAACTAAAGTCGGAAATCAACATCGTTCCGCTGCTGGACGTATTGTTGGTGCTGTTGCTGATCTTTATGGCAACCGCGCCAATCATCACCCAGAGCGTAGAGGTTGATCTGCCGGATGCCACAGATTCCAAAACGGTGGCAAGCTCCGATAATCCCCCGGTAATCTTAGAGGTTTCCGGTGTGGGGCAATACACCATGGTGGTTGATCACAACCGCATGGAATTATTGCCGCCAGAGCAGATCGCCGCCGAAGCCAAAGCACGTCTGGAAGCGAACCCGAAAACGATCTTCTTGATCGGTGGGGCGAAAGAAGTGCCATATGATGAGATTATCAAGGCATTGAATATTCTCCATCAGGCAGGTGTGGCTTCAGTCGGGTTGATGACCCAGCCGATCTAACCTTAAGGTAATGGCAACCCGGTTTCTGATATTGAGTCAGGAACCCCGTTTAAGCAGCAGTTTTGGGACTCTATTTTGGTAAAGGCAACTGAGCAAAACGATAAGCTGAACCGCGCCGTTATTGTTTCGGTGGTTCTGCACTTCATCTTGATTGCCCTGTTGATTTGGGGATCGCTAAACGAGAACGCCGAAATGAGTGCCGGCGGTGGCGGCGACGGTTCGGTCGTCGGCGCAGTGATGGTTGATCCTGGGGCAGTGGTGGAGCAGTACAACCGCCAGCAGCAGCAAAGTAACGACGCGCAGCGTGCTGAAAAGCAACGCCAGAAGAAGGCGGAGCAGCAAGCCGAAGAGCTTCAGCAGAAGCAGGCGGCGGAGCAACAGCGCCTGAAAGAGTTGGAGCAAGAGCGTTTGGCGGCTCAAGAGAAAGCCGCGCAGGATACTAAAGCGCAGGCCGATCAGCAAAAAGCGGCAGAAGCCGCCGCAGCGAAAGCCAAAGAACAACAGAAAGTCGCTGAGCAAGCGGCTGCAAAAGCTAAAGCCGAGGCCGATAAAATCGCCAAAGCGCAAGCCGACGCACAGAAAAAAGCTGAAGACGAAGCCAAGAAGCAAGCGGCCGCCGCTGCTGCTGCCAAGAAAGAGGCTGTTGAAGCGAAGAAAGCTGCTGATGCCAAGGCTACTGCGGATGCCCAGAAGAAGGCCGCCGCAGAAGAGGCGAAAAAAGCCGCGGCTGCTGAAAAGGCTGCTGCCGCTAAGAAAGCCGCTGATGCTAAGAAAAAAGCCGCTGCTGAGGCCGCTAAACAATCATCAGAAGTTGACGATCTGTTTGGTGGGTTGGCTGATGGCAAAAACGCGCCGAAAGGTGGCGGTAAGCAACAAGGCGACGGTAAACCCGCTGGGCAGGGCAATGCCAAGACGGCAGGGGCGAGCGGCGCGGATATCAACGGTTATTTGGGACAAATCATCGGGGCTATCCAAAGTAAATTTTATGATGCGGATATGTACAAAGGCCGCACCTGTAATCTACGCATCAAATTAGCGCCAGATGGCTTGCTGATTGATGTGAAGGCTGAGGGGGGCGATCCAGCACTGTGTCAGGCGGCGATAGCCGCAGCGAAACAGGCGAAGATCCCGAAACCGCCAAGCCAAGAGGTTTATGAGGTGTTTAAGAATGCTCCTCTAATCTTCAAGCCACAATAATGGTTATCCTAAAATAGTAAGAAACATGGAGAACGGGTGATGACCAAGTCGGTCTTTACCCACCGTAACCAACAGGGATATGTAGTTTTGTTTGCGTTGGTTTGTTAAAATTCTGCTAATTTATCGCAGGCATTCCGCCTGGGTAAGGGAGATGAGATGAAGCAGGCATTTCGAGTAGCGCTAGGTTTTCTAATACTGTGGGCCTCCGTGTTGCACGCGGAAGTTCGCATTGAAATCACCCAAGGGGTCGACTCCGCGCGTCCTATTGGTGTAGTTCCGTTTAAATGGGCAGGCCCAGGCACGCCTCCAGAAGATATTGGCAAGATTGTCTCTGCTGACTTGCGTAACAGCGGCAAATTCAACCCAATTGACGCGGCACGTATGCCACAGCAACCAACCACGGCATCAGAAGTGACGCCAGCGGCTTGGACTGCATTGGGCATCGACGCTGTTGTCGTCGGCCAGGTTCAACCGGGCGCAGACGGCAGCTATCTGATCTCTTACCAACTGGTTGATACTTCGGGTTCGCCAGGCACTGTATTGGCGCAAAACCAGTATAAAGTGACCAAGCAATGGTTACGTTATTCTGCTCATACCGCCAGTGACGAAGTGTTTGAGAAGCTGACCGGTATTAAAGGTGCGTTCCGTACTCGTATCGCTTACGTGGTGCAGACCAACGGCGGGAAATTCCCGTATGAGCTGCGCGTAGCGGATTACGACGGTTACAACCAGTTCGTGGTTCACCGTTCACCAGAGCCGTTGATGTCTCCAGCTTGGTCGCCGGATGGCAGCAAAGTGGCTTACGTGACCTTCGAAAGCGGTCGTTCAGCGCTGGTTATCCAAACGCTGTCCAACGGTGCTATTCGTCAGGTGGCTTCGTTCCCGCGTCACAACGGTGCTCCCGCGTTCTCACCTGATGGCACAAAACTGGCTTTCGCTCTGTCGAAAACCGGTAGCTTGCAGTTGAACGTGATGAATTTGGCTTCTGGTCAAATCACGCAAATCACCGATGGTCGCAGCAACAATACCGAACCTACCTGGTTCCCGGACAGCCAGTATCTGGCGTTTACCTCCGATCAGGGCGGTCGCCCACAGATTTACAAAATTAGCGCCAGCGGTGGTACAGCGCAGCGTCTGACGTGGGAAGGTTCACAAAATCAGGACTCCGAAGTGAGTGCTGATGGTAAATTCTTGGTGATGGTGGCCTCCAACAATGGAGTTCAGCACATCGCCAAACAAGATCTTGGATCGAACGCCGTTCAAACTTTGACGGACACGTTCCTAGACGAAACGCCTAGTATCGCACCAAACGGCACCATGGTGATCTATAGCTCCACGCAAGGTATGGGCTCTGTGCTGCAATTGGTATCGACTGATGGGCGCTTCAAAGCGCGTCTTCCGGCAACTGATGGACAGGTTAAATTCCCTGCCTGGTCGCCGTATCTGTGATGCATGTGTAAATATGTATGGCAAACTATAAAAGGATCAAAGAAATGCAACTGAACAAAGTGCTGAAAGGGCTTCTGCTGGCACTGCCAGTCCTGGCTGTAGCAGCTTGTAGTTCTAACAAAAGCGCTAACAATGACCAATCTGGGGTCGGCGCTGGCACTGGTACAGAAAGCGGCAGCAGCAACCTGTCTTCTGAAGAGCAAGCGCGTCTGCAGATGCAAGAACTGCAACGTAACAACATTGTTTACTTCGGTCTGGACAAGTATGACGTGAGCTCTGAGTTTGCTCAGATGCTGGACGCGCACGCTGCCTTCCTGCGTAACAACCCATCCTACAAAGTGACTGTTGAAGGTCATGCGGATGAGCGCGGCACGCCAGAATACAACATCGCTCTGGGCGAGCGTCGTGCTAACGCAGTGAAAATGTACCTGCAAGGTAAAGGCGTTTCCGCTGACCAAATCTCTATCGTTTCTTACGGTAAAGAAAAACCAGCAGTTCTGGGCCACGACGAAGCAGCTTATGCTAAAAACCGTCGTGCCGTTCTGGTTTACTAAGAGAATCGCATGAACAGTAACTTCAGACGTCACTTGTTGGGTCTGTCGTTACTGGTTGGCGTAGCGGCTCCATGGGTCGCTACTGCCCAAGCGCCAATCAGTAATGTCGGCTCCGGCTCGGTCGAAGACCGTGTCACCACTCTTGAGCGTATCGCTAATGCTCAGAGCCAGCTTTTAAACCAACTCCAGCAACAGGCCGCTGATAACCAACGTGATATTGATTCTCTCCGTGGGCAACTCCAGGAGAGTCAGTATCAGTTGAACCAGGTGGTCGAACGCCAAAAGCAAATCTATCAACAGATGGATAGCCTTAGCCAAGGTGGTGCTCAGGCTGCGGCGGGTGCTGCTGGTGGAGCAGCCGCGGCTGCATCTACCGATAGCGCTGCGAGCGGGCCTGCAGCTTCTGCCGCCCCGGCGAGTACCGGCGATGAGAACAGCGACTATAACGCCGCTGTGTCATTGGCGCTGGAAAAGAAACAGTACGATCAGGCGATCAGTGCTTTTCAGGCTTTCGTAAAACAGTATCCCAAATCCACTTACCAGCCTAACGCCAACTATTGGTTGGGGCAGTTGTTTTACAACAAAGGCAAGAAGGATGATGCAGCTTACTATTATGCCGTAGTGGTGAAAAATTACGCGAAATCGCCAAAAGCACCTGACGCGATGTACAAGGTCGGCATCATCATGAAGGAAAAAGGGCAGGCTGATAAAGCTAATGCCGTGTTCCAACAGGTGATTAAGCAGTATCCAACTAGCGACGCTGCCAAACAGGCAAAGAAACAAGTCGGTGGTTAAGTAAGACTGAATCAAGCCCAGAAGTTAGTCGATTTGGCTGATATCTGGGCTTGTTCGCGTGAAGAACAAGCAGTTAAACCTATAGTTCCAAAATTTAGGTTGCGCTGCCATGATAAATTAGTAATATATGCCGCCGTTGCCAAGACATCTTGCAAGATGTTAAAGCAGCAAGGAAATTGGGTCGTTAGCTCAGTTGGTAGAGCAGTTGACTTTTAATCAATTGGTCGCAGGTTCGAGCCGAGCGAAGCGAGACGACAACGCGTCAGCGTTGCCCGAAGGGTGAGGCGAAGCCGAGTCAATCCTGCTTTCACTGATTTCCAAAAGTAGTTGCAGTAACCACGCTAGTGGGTGATTAGCTCAGTTGGTAGAGCATCTCCTTTACACGGAGGGGGTCGGCGGTTCGAGCCCGTCATCACCCACCACTGCATGGGTCGTTAGCTCAGTTGGTAGAGCAGTTGACTTTTAATCAATTGGTCGCAGGTTCGAATCCTGCACGACCCACCAATTCTCAATGAGTTGGTTAAGAGTGGAATCGTAAAGGATGAGAACCGTAAAAGGTTCGAGCCGAGCGCAGCGAGACGACAACGCGCAGCGTTGCCCGAAGGGTGAGGCGAAGCCGAATCAATCCTGCACGACCCACCACTTAATGAAGTAATTGCAGTAAACCACATCAGTGGGTCGTTAGCTCAGTTGGTAGAGCAGTTGACTTTTAATCAATTGGTCGCAGGTTCGAATCCTGCACGACCCACCAATTCTCAATGAATTGGTAAAGAGTGGAATCGTAAAGGATGAGAACTGTAAAAGGTTCGAGCCGAGCGCAGCGAGACGACAACGCGCAGCGTTGCCCGAAGGGTGAGGCGAAGCCGAATCAATCCTGCACGATACCACTTAATGAAGTAATTGCAGTAAACCACGTCAGTGGGTCGTTAGCTCAGTTGGTAGAGCAGTTGACTTTTAATCAATTGGTCGCAGGTTCGAATCCTGCACGACCCACCAATTCTCAATGAATTGGTAAAGAGTGGAATCGTAAAGGATGAGAACCGTAAAAGGTTCGAGCCGAGCGTAGCGAGACGACAACGCGCAGCCGAATCAATCCTGCACGACCCACCACTTCATAAAGTAATCGCAGTAAGCCACATCAGTGGGTCGTTAGCTCAGTTGGTAGAGCAGTTGACTTTTAATCAATTGGTCGCAGGTTCGAATCCTGCACGACCCACCACTCTTGCAAATACCTCAGCACCGATACCTAAACTTCAATACTGCATATTGCACGAGTCGTGTAGGTGAGAAGCTGCGTTCAGGTTCGAGCCGAGCGCAGCGAGACGACAACGCGCAGCGTGGCCCGAAGGGTGAGGCGAAGCCGAATCAATCCTGCACGACCCACCACTCTTGCAAATACCTCAGCACCGATACCTAAACTTCAATACTGCATATTGCACGAGCCGAGCGAAGCGAGACGACAACGCGTAGCGTTGCCCGGAGGGTGAGGCGAAGCCGAATCAATCCTGCACGACCCACCACTCTTGCAAATACCTCAGCACCGATACCCAAACTTCAATACTGCATACTGCACGTTTGAGCTAACTTCTTTTGCCCTTTTCTTTATGATCTTTTTTCCCCTCTATATTCCATCCATTAAACAAATAACCCATCAAACCGAAAATTTCAGCGACTTTTCACTCAATGTTAGGTATTTTGTTTAGTATATAAAACTTAGGGTGACGGAATGGGCGCAGAGGCGTTCAGCAGATCCTCAGCCTAGCATAGAGATTGCAGCAATGAGCGAAATGTTTGATATCAATGCAGCGGTATACCCGTTCCCGCCCAAACCGATGCCTTTGGATGAAGAAGAGAAGGCGTTTTACCGCGAGAAAATTAAAACGCTACTCAAGCAGCGTGACGCGGTAATGGTGGCGCATTACTACACCGATCCTGAAATTCAGGCGCTGGCGGAAGAAACCGGTGGTTGTGTGGCGGATTCGTTGGAAATGGCGCGCTTTGGTAGCAATCATCCGGCGTCTACACTGTTAGTTGCTGGCGTGCGTTTTATGGGGGAAACCGCCAAGATCCTCAGCCCTGAAAAACAGGTGCTAATGCCGACGTTAAACGCAGAATGTTCGCTGGATCTGGGTTGCCCAGAAGCTGAGTTCAATGCTTTTTGCGATAGTCACCCGGATCGCACCGTGGTGGTTTACGCGAATACTTCAGCGGCCGTGAAAGCACGTGCGGATTGGGTGGTGACATCCAGCATTGCTGTGGAATTGATCGAACATCTTGATAGTCTGGGTGAAAAGATCATTTGGGCACCCGATCGTCATTTGGGTAACTATGTGCAAAAGCAGAGCGGTGCAGATGTATTGTGCTGGCAGGGCGCTTGTATCGTCCATGATGAATTTAAGACTCAAGCGCTAGCTCGCATGAAAGCGTTGTATCCGCAGGCAGCAATTCTGGTGCATCCAGAGTCGCCACAGGCGGTGGTCGATTTGGCCGATGCGGTAGGTTCTACCAGCCAATTGATTCAGGCGGCAAAAAACTTACCTAATCAGCAATTAATCGTCGCCACTGACCGTGGGATCTTCTATAAAATGCAACAAGCCTGCCCGGACAAAGAACTGTTTGAGGCGCCGACTGCTGGCGAAGGTGCCACTTGCCGTAGCTGTGCACATTGCCCGTGGATGGCGATGAACGGCCTGAAAGCGATTGCTGAAGGTTTGGAGCAGGGCGGTTCACTGCATGAGATACATGTGGAGGCTGCGCTGCGTGAGAAGGCGTTGATACCACTGAATCGGATGTTGGATTTTGCCGCTCAGTTGAAAATGCAGGTTAAAGGGAACGCGTAACTCACTTTAATAGAGGGATAACAAGATGGACTTTTTCAGTACCAGCAACATATTGGTGCATATCCCGCTGGGTGCGGGCGGTTATGATTTGTCGTGGATTGAAGCCATTGGCACCATTTTCGGTTTGCTGTGCATCTGGTTTGCCAGCAAAGAGAAAATCATCAACTATCTTTTTGGTCTGATCAACGTCACGCTATTTGCGGTGATTTTCTTCCAGATCCAACTGTATGCCAGCCTATTACTGCAATTGTTCTTTTTCGCCGCCAATATTTATGGTTGGTACGCGTGGAGTCGTCAGACGCAGGATCATCAGGCTGAACTGAAAATCCGTTGGTTGTCACTACCGAAAGCGCTGGCCTGGGGCGCAGTGTGTGTGCTGGGCATTGCGTTTATGACCTTTAACATCGATCGTGTATTCGCTTACCTGACGCAAATCGCGGTGACGGTGATGCAAGCGCTGGGGTTAAATGTTCAGATGCCAGAATTGCAGCCAGATGCTTTCCCGTTCTGGGATTCCACTATGATGGTGCTGTCGATCGTGGCGATGATTCTGATGACGCGAAAATACGTCGAAAACTGGCTGGTGTGGGTGGTGATCGACGTGATTAGCGTGGCGATTTTTGCCTATCAGGGCGTCTATGCGATGGCGTTGGAATACGTGATCCTGACGCTGATTGCCCTCAACGGTTCTTGGCTCTGGATCAAGAGCGCTGCACAGAACCATTCAAAACCATTATCTACCGCGCAATAATATTCAGGGCGCAGGTTGTTGCTGCGCCCGTTCTATCAGTGATGATGTCCCAAATGTGAGTGTTCACTTGGCTCTGGCGCCCGATTGATGCCGCAATCTGGCGTATCACAATGCTGGTATTCCATCTGAATGGTTACATGACCTATCTTATAGTGTTCTAACAGATAATCCTGGATCTGGTGTAACAGGCCATCGTGGTCACGGGGTGGGATTACCTGTGCATGGAGCGTCATCAGTTTCTGGTCGCCAATTTGCCAGACATGTACATGGTGAATATTGCGCACTTCGGGAATATTCAAGCACAGATCTTTTTGCAGTTTTTCGATGTTCACTTCTTGCGGCGTACCTTCCAGTAATTCGTGGAAGCTTTCTTTCAATAAGCGCCAAGCACTGCGTAGTACTAAGCAAGATACCAACACCGAAAGGATTGGGTCGATAGGTGTCCAGCCAGTTAATAGGATGATAATCGCGGCAGCAATGGCTCCAACCGAACCGAGTAAATCGCCCATCACATGTAATGCGGCGGCGCGAACGTTGATATTTTTCTCTTCTGAGCCACGATGCAATAGCCAAAAGGCGAACAGGTTAGCTAGCAGCCCCGCAATGGCGATAATCAGCATTGGGGTGCCCATCACCGGCTGTGGTTCGAAGAAACGCCGTATTGCCTCCCACAGGATGAATACCACGATCACCAACAACGCAGCGGCGTTGAGGAAAGCAGCTAGCGTGGTCAGGCGTAGATAACCGAAGGTATGGCGAGCATTCGGCTTGCGCTGCGAGAAATGTACCGCCATCAAAGCCACCAATAACGCCGCCGCATCGGTGAGCATGTGCCCGGCATCAGCTAACAGTGCCAGTGAACCAGAAATCAGGCCGCCGACCACCTCGGCAACCATAAATACCGCAGTGACTAAAAAAGCGGTCAGCAGGCGCTTACTATTGCTGTCTTTCGGTAGGTGTGAATGTTGATGCTCTGACATCCGTTATCCTTTATCTGTGCTGTCGTTGGCTAATAGGGTTTCCAGTTCAATGAATAACTGCTCAACCAGATTATTGATTTCAGTATAGGCGTCGCGCGCCAATTCTCCGCGATGGCTGCCGTCAATGAGCAGTTGGCAACGCTGAGCGGCCTCTGTTTGCTGCAACATCAACAGACTACCTTTGATGCGGTGGGTTGTTTGTCCAAGAAGAGCCCAGTCGTTGTTGCTCACGGCATCTTGCTGTGTTTGTCGATCGGCACGCAAGGTAGTGAGCAAGGTGGTGATGAGTCGTTGCCGTAGGGCAGGATCGTCAGCTATAGACTGTAGCGTTGGTTGCAAATCAGTAAGGGCTAACGGTGGGCGACTGAGTTGCAGTACCTGAGCGATCGTCGCCAACGCTATTGGTTTGGTAAGAAAATGGTCGATAGCGACTAATTCTGGTGTGATTTGAGTGAACTCCTGTACGTCTGCCGAACATAGGACGATTTTGCAGGCTGCAATCTGATGACGTTGCTCATCACGGCGGATCAGTCGCGCCAGCGTCAGCCCATCGAGTCGCGGCATGTTGTAATCGATAAACAATATATCGAAGGAACTTTGTCGATGGGCTTGTAGTAAGTCGTAACTTCGTTCGAAGCTCTGTGGCTGCAAACCAAAATGCTGCAACTGACGCTCCATCAACAACAGGTTGGTGGGATGATCGTCAACCAGTGCAACGCGCAATGCCGCAGGAGGCAAATCGAGTGGGGTTGCTGGCCGAGCATCGAGAGTTGGCATTGCTAGCGCCGCAGGTACTCTGACATCAACCTGCGTGCCGATGCCAAGGCGTGATTGCAGTGCGATATTCCCGCCCATCTGCTCAACGATTTCCTTGCAGATAGAGAGCCCGAGGCCAGTCCCTTGCACCGACACCCGTTGTGCGCCGCGCGCCCGGTAGAACGGTTGGAATAACTTATCTAGTTCATCGGCCGCGATGCCACAACCGCTATCACTCACTATAAGCTGTAATTCTCCCGGCTCCTGCCAACCTATCTGCACGCGAATCTCACCTTGTTGAGTGAATTTAATCGCGTTATTAATCAGATTATTAGCGACCTGAAGTAAACGCTCACCATCAATTAATACCGCCTCGGGTAAATTGTCTAGAGCCGTCACTTCAAAAGTGACATCACGTTCGCCGATCAGCGGTTGATACAACGCCCGTAGGTGCTCCAACCAAGGGAAAAGCGCGAGTGGTTTTGCAATCAATTCCAAAGGGCCACTTTCTAGTTTGCTGTAGTCCTGTAAGTCGTTGAGTAAATTAAGCAACGAAGATGCTGAACTGTAGATCACCGGCAACCCTTCTGGCGTTGGTTGGCGTTTTAACTCCAGTTCGAGCAAACCGAGAATGGCGTGCATTGGGGTACGCAGTTCATGGCTAACTGTGGCCAGAAATTTGCTTTTCATCCTGTTCTCAGCCTCGGCTTGTTGCCGCGCCTGCTCCAGTTGCTGCCGTTCGCGGCGTTCCCTTTTACGCAGGATCATGCGCCGTAGAGTTAAAACCAGCAGCAATAAAAGCGCCGCGCCGAGCAACGACAGTAGCCAAGTCGCTTGAGCAGGCATGCGGTTATCATTCACCGCATCGATCAGGTTGCTGCGAGGGGCAATCCATTCATCGCGTAACGACTGCAACGTCTCTGGCGGGATCTGCATCAGATTTTTATCCAATATCGCCAGTAACATCGGTTGATCGGGGCGCACACCAAAGGTAATGGGATAAGCAATATTGTTGGCCGCAAAGGCCAATTTTATCGCCCCTGAATAACGTGACAGCGCCACGAAATTAGCGGAAATCACGTTATCCACCAAGGCATCTAATTGCCCGTTAGCCAAGGCGTCGAACATCAGTTTACTATCGGCAAAGGGGATCACATTTTCACCGGTAGGCACTAACTCTCGCGCTAGATCGCCCTGCAGTACACCGATTCGTTTGCCAGCCAGGTTTTGCCAACGGGTGACGTTACGGGTGTGTTGGGCGACATAAACGCCCCATAGCGAGCGGTGAATCGGCATGCTGGCGCGGTAGTGTTCTTTGGTGCCACGTGCTAATGGCAAGGCAGCACGGAAACTCGCTTGCCCTGATTGCACCAGTTGGTCGGCTTGCTCGGCATTACGCGCCCAAACAGGGATAAATTGCAGCCCGGTGTTTTGCGCAATGATATCCAAAATATCAATGGAATAACCCTGTGCTTGGCCATCGGAGCTGCGATAGGTCAGTGGGAAATTATTTTCGATGGCGGCATAACGCAATGTACGGTGACTGGCGACCCAGCTTTTCTCCATCTGTGTGAGATCGGCATTGCCGGTATCCAAATAGCTGGGAACTTTTTTGCTCCAACGTCCTTGCAGCGTGTTCATTAACTCCATCGGGGTGTTTGCAATGGCGGTATTTAATATATCAATGAGTTTGGCATCCGTGGCGGCAAAAACTAGCGACAGGTTGCCAAGATTCATTGCGCTTTCCACCTGATAAAGTTGGCTAAGTTGCAATTGACCGATGATGAAGCTGGCGCTGGCTTCATCGGCGATAAAATAGTCACTGTTACCATTGAGCAACGCATACACCGCTTGCAAGTCGTTATCGTAGCGCTGGATCTTGGAAGACACCGATTGCAGCGCGCTACCGGCCTGCATATCACTCAGATTGCTGATAACAACACGGGCATCGGCGGAATTGAGCATCACTGGGCGGTTATTACCGCGATCGCGCAATACTCGCAGATTACTCACGTAATAGGGTTGAGAGGTTGCTAATCCGCTCAGCGCTGTACTTTGCGGAATGCCGTACAGCAGATCGACTTTCCCTGTTCGTAACGCTTGTTTGAGCTGCCCTAGATCGGCAAAACCATAAATCTCGAAGTGAATACCCGTGACTTGCTGAATATAACCGAGATAGTCGACGTTCAAACCATAGAGATCGTCATCGACAATGATGTTATACGGGCTAGTATTTTCGCTGATGATGCCAACGCGCAGGGTACGATCGCGCCAAGGATTTTTCTCGCTGGCGAGAAGCATGTCGCTAGGGATACTCAGATTGCTGACCCATTGATAGCGCACCGGTTGCGCCGCAGCACACAGGCTAAACAACAATGCGAATAACAACAGGTAGCGCTGCATCAGGAAGTTAACTCTTTAAATACCGCCACCAATTCCAACAAGTTATTGGCACCGGTTTTACGCAGAATATTTTTTTTGTGGGTGCTGACGGTTTTATTGCTGATATTCAACAACTCGGCGATTTGTAGATTGGATAAACCCTTGCTGAGCATCCCTAACACCTGTAGCTCTTTAGGGGTCAGCAAACCACCCTCATTCACCGTGGTTTCTTCAGTCAATGCGATGGTTGGGAAATGATTCTCTCCCGTCAGCAAGGCTTCTATCGCTAACACCAATTGTTCCAGCGGTACGCCTTTATGTACAAAACCATTGGCGCCGGCGGCATAAGCCATACGCGCATAAACTTCTTCTTCCTGCGCGCTGTAGATTAATACGCTTTGCAACGGATAGTGGCGGCGAATCTTTTTCAGCAATTGCAAACCATCCACCTGTGGTAAACCAATATCCAGCACCACCAGATCGAATGCGTTGTTCGCCAACAACGCATATGCCTGCGTGGCATCCGGTTCTGCATGTAATCGATAGTCGAGTTCAGATTTGAACAGCGCGGCTTCCAGTGCGACATGAATCACCGGGTGATCATCAATCAACAGTAGTGAGGGCATTGCTTCGCTCTAATAGATTCATCCTGAAGCTAGCATAACCAAAAAGGAGCTCCTGTGCTTCCCCGATGAAACAGCACAATCTACTGATAACTATGCCGGTTAGGCTTTAGGCGGGCTAAGGTGATTTACAGCGCTCCCCTCACAAGCTAGATTGGATCAATCCGCGCACTGCGAAATCCCCCTCTAGATACCGAAATGGAAGAGTTATGAGTTATCAAAACGACGATTTACGCATTAAAGAAATTAAGGAATTGTTGCCGCCAGTGGCGCTGTTAGAAAAATTCCCAGCGACTGAAAAGGCAGCAGATACGGTGTCTCAGGCACGTAACGCGATTCATAATATTCTGCGCGGCAATGATGATCGCTTGCTGGTGGTGATCGGCCCTTGCTCGATCCACGATACCAAAGCGGCCAAAGAGTATGCGAACAAGCTGCTGGCGCTGCGTCAGGAACTGAGCGGTGAGCTGGAAGTAGTGATGCGCGTTTATTTTGAAAAACCGCGTACTACGGTGGGTTGGAAAGGGCTGATTAACGATCCGCAAATGGATAACAGCTATCAGATTAACGACGGCTTGCGTCTGGCACGCAAACTGCTGCTGGATATTAACGACATTGGTTTGCCAGCGGCGGGTGAGTTTTTGGATATGATCACCCCGCAATATTTGGCGGATCTGATGAGCTGGGGCGCGATCGGCGCGCGTACCACGGAATCTCAAGTACACCGTGAGTTGGCGTCTGGCCTGTCTTGCCCGGTGGGTTTCAAAAATGGCACCGACGGCACCATTAAAGTGGCGATCGACGCTATCAATGCCGCAGGCGCACCGCACTGCTTCCTGTCTGTCACTAAGTGGGGGCATTCTGCGATCGTTAACACTAGCGGTAACGGTGATTGCCACATCATTCTGCGTGGCGGCAAAGAGCCGAACTACAGCGCGGCACATGTGAAAGAAGTCAAAGAGGGCTTGGTGAAAGCCGGTCTGCCCGCTCAGGTGATGATTGATTTCAGCCATGCGAACAGCAGCAAACAATACAAGAAGCAGATGGAAGTCGGGGCGGATGTGTGCAAACAGATCGGCGGCGGCGAGAAAGCGATTATCGGTGTGATGATCGAAAGCCATCTGGTGGAAGGTAATCAGAATCTGGAAAGCGGCGAACCGTTGGTTTACGGCAAGAGCGTGACCGATGCTTGCATCGGCTGGGCTGATACCGAAGCGGTACTGCGTGACTTGGCGAAAGCGGTGAAAGTGCGTCGCGGTTAATCTCCTTTTAAAGGAGATAAAAAACCCTCGGTGTGTGTGAACCGAGGGTTTTTCTTTTATATCAGCAACGAAATTACTTCGCTTTACCCTGATTGGCTACCGCAGCCGCTTTAGCCGCGATCTCGTCTGCATTGCCCAAGTAGTAACGTTTAAGTGGTTTGAAGTTCTCGTCGAACTCATACACCAACGGCACGCCAGTTGGGATGTTCAGTTCAAGAATTTCGTCTTCACTCAGGTTATCCAAGTATTTCACCAGCGCACGCAGAGAGTTACCGTGTGCCGCGATGATCACTTTCTCACCACTTTTGATGCGTGGCAGGATCTCGGCATCCCAGTAAGGAATGACGCGATCGATAGTCAGCGCCAGGCTTTCAGTGGTTGGCAGTTCTTTGTCAGTCAGTGATGCGTAACGTGGATCGTGACCAGGATAGCGCTCATCCGTTTTTTCCAACTCTGGCGGAGTCACTGCGAAGCCGCGACGCCATTGCTTGACTTGCTCGTCGCCGTATTTCTCCGCGGTTTCGGCTTTGTTCAGGCCTTGCAACGCCCCGTAATGACGTTCGTTCAGCTTCCAGGATTTTTCGACTGGCAGCCAAGCTTGGTCCAACTCATCCAGCACGCCCCACAGGGTGTGGATAGCGCGTTTCAGTACGGAGGTATAAGCAAAGTCAAAGGTGAAACCTTCGTCTTTCAACAGCTTGCCTGCGGCTTTCGCTTCGGTGCGGCCTTTATCGGACAGATCAACATCATACCAACCGGTGAAACGGTTTTCGTTGTTCCACTGGCTTTCGCCGTGACGCACCAGAACCAGCTTAGTTACAGCCATAGCTTAACTCCTAATTTTAACGATAATAAGAATCATTATATTGCAGCCACGCAAGCTGCGGCAATCGATAGTATTTAACAATAGCCAATTTCTTGCAGCAAAGTAAGAGCTTATCAGTGGAAATAGCTGAATCGTTCAGCCTACAGCGGAATAGGAAATGCGGCGTGAATGGGATTTATTCAATCACGCCGTGGGGTTAGAACGAAACGGTAAGATTAGGCGGCTTTTTTCAGGCAGCTACTCATGAAGGTTTTACGCTCGTCACCTTTCAGACTCTTTTTGGCGGCATCAGCGTTACAGTCTTTCATCTTTTGTTGTTGTGGCGTCAGTGCCTTAGCGGCTGGCGTCCCTTCGGCTTTCAAACAGGTGCTCATAAAGGTGGAACGATCCGCACCTTTCAGCGTTTTGTCGCTGGCCTGCTTATTACAATCGGTCATGCGTTTTTGTTGTGCAGCTTGAGCCGGAGAGGGCGTTTTTGCCGCGGTCGCAGTCTCGGCTGCCATCAGGTTGGTGCTCAGCATTAAACCTGCCAGTAATGGAAGTGCAGTAATCAGACGCATAGGTGTTCCTTCAGCTATTGAAAATTGTGACGTTACACAACTGTTTATCACGCAAGATTGATTCTAGTGCGCGCTTTGGCATAAAGAAAGGTGAGTGTCTGCGGGGAAAAGGTAAGTATTTATAACGAATGCGCCCCTCACCTTGTGGCAAGGGGCCCCCGGGCTAGATCGGATTAAACTGAAAACGAGTGATGCTCTGGTAGTGTTGCCCCGGCTGTAGCCAGCAGTCAGGCTGTGGCCATTCCGGATGATGTGGGCTGTCTGGTAGAAACTCACTTTCCAGTGCGATACCGGCGTAACTGGCATAACTACCGCCATCACGCGCTGGTGTACCGGCCAAATAATTGCCGCTGTAGAGCTGCAAGGCTGGCGCGGTGGTATAGACGCTCAGTTTTATTTTGCCATCGGCTGACCACAGATGTGCCGCCGGGCTTTCTAATGCGTGGCAGGTGTTATGCAATAGATAAGCGTGATCGTAGCCTTTGACCCGTTGTTGATCGCGATCGTGCAGGAAATCCTGCAACAGCGTTTTTGGCTGACGGAAATCCATGCCGCTGCCAGCAACTTCGGTCAAATCAGCATTCGGGATGCCTTCGCTATCGACCGGTAAATAGCGATCGGCAAACAGTTGTAGTTTCTGCTTACGAGCGTCATGCCCCGCACCATCAAGATTGAAATAGGCATGGTTGGTCAAATTGACCGGGCAGGCGCGATCGGTCTGTGCCTGATAGCTGATCTCCAACTGATTTTGGTCGTTAAGCCGATAAGTGGCTTGAACGTCCAGATTTCCGGGGAAACCCTGATCGCCATCCTCGGAATGCAATTGATAACAGATTTCCTGAGCATCCTGTTTTATGATCTGCCAGCGGCGGGCGTTGAAGCCTTCAGGCCCGCCGTGCAATTGATGTTCGCCCTGATTCGCCTTTAGCGCATGAGGCTTACCGTCAACTAATAGGCTGGCATGGGCAATGCGGTTGGCATATCTGCCAACGGTAGCGCCAAGATAGGCGCTCTGACGCAGATAATCGACAGGCTTTTGGTATCCCAATAGCAGCTCACGTTTTTCACCCGAATCAAGCGGCAGTACTGCCGACAACCAGGTGGCGCCCCAATCCATCACCGTTACTGTCATACCATTGGCATTTTGCAGCGTGGCGAGGTTAAACGGCTGACCATCAGGCGCTAATTCGCAAGCGTCAGTTAGCATACGCCAGCTCCTTGAGAGGCTTTGCAGACATAAAAGGTTTCTGTCAATCCGTTGGTTTGCAGCGGATATTCATGGGCGACTGTCGCGCGGACTTTCTCAACCAGTTCTTGTGGCATCAGTGCCACGATACAGCCACCAAAGCCCCCACCGGTCATGCGCACACCGCCACGATCGCCAATCACGGATTTGACGATCTCGACCAATTTGTCGATCGGCGGCACGGTGATTTCAAAATAATCGCGCATTGAAGCGTGAGATTCTGCCATCAGTTTGCCCATGAGTTGTAAATCGCCAGCCGCTAACGCTTTAGCTGCCGTTTCGGTGCGATCGTTCTCGCTGATCACATGACGTGCACGTTTGGCGACCATGCTATCCATTTCTTGCTGACGGGCTTGGAATTGCTGCAAACTGACATCACGCAGTGCCTTCACGTCAAAGAAGCGTGCAGCGGCTTCGCACTGCTGGCGACGGGTGTTGTATTCACTGTCGACTAAACCCCGTTTGACGTTGGAGTTGATAATCACGACTGCCACGTTTTCTGGCATCGACACGGCCTGAGTTTCCAGTGAGCGGCAATCGATCAGCAATGCGTGGTCTTGTTTGCCAAGAGCGGAAATGAGTTGATCCATAATGCCGCAATTACAGCCGACAAATTGGTTTTCAGCTTCTTGCCCATTCAGTGCCAGTGCCACGCCATCCAATGGTAAATCGTACAACGCTTGCAGCGCTTGCCCTACTGCAACTTCCAGCGAGGCAGAAGAGCTTAAACCGGCCCCCTGTGGCACATTGCCGCTGATGACTAAATCGGCACCGCCGAAGTCATTATTGCGAGTTTGCAAATGCTTTACGACGCCACGAACATAGTTGGCCCATTGCAGATCTTGTGCGGTGATTGGCGCATCCAGTGAGAATTGATCTTGCTGATTGTCGTAGTCGGCGGCGATCACGCGAATCTGGCGATCGTCACGTTTAGCACAGCTAATTACCGTTTGGTAATCGATAGCACAGGGCAAAACAAAACCGTCGTTGTAATCGGTATGTTCGCCAATCAGGTTGACGCGCCCCGGAGCCTGAATGGTTATTGTCGGCGCGTAGCCAAAGTATTGAGTGAAAATGGCTTGAGTATGTTTTTTCAGATTCATTATTTGGCTCCCGCTTCACGGTAGTGGATATCACTGACGGCACGCAGGCGCTCTGCGGCCTGCTCTGCGGTCAAGTCACGCTGGGTCTCAGCCAGCATTTCGTAGCCCACCATAAACTTACGTACCGTGGCGGAACGCAGTAGAGGTGGATAGAAGTGAGCATGTAGCTGCCAATGGCGATTATCTGCTGCATTGAATGGCGCGCCATGCCACCCCATTGAATAAGGGAAGGAACACTGGAACAGGTTGTCGTAACGACTAGTGAGTTTTTTCAACGCAATCGCCAAATCGCGGCTCTGTTCCGCACTGAGTTCGGTCAGCCGTTGCACTGGTGCTTTGGGTAGCAGCAGCGTTTCAAACGGCCATGCCGCCCAGTAAGGCACCACTGCTAACCAGTGCTCGGTTTCTACCACCGTGCGTTGGCCGTCGGCCAGTTCACGTTGTACGTAATCTACTAACATTGACGATTGGTGTTGAGTGAAGTAGTCGTGTTGCAGGCGATCTTCGCGCTCAACTTCATTCGGTAAGAAACTGTTGGCCCACACCTGACCGTGCGGATGCGGGTTGGAACACCCCATCGCCGCGCCTTTGTTCTCGAAAACTTGAACCCACGGGTAGCTTTGCCCTAAGTCGGCGGTTTGCTGCTGCCAAGTGGCGACGACTTGCTCTAAAGCGGGTAATGAAAGTTGTGGCAGCGTTTTGCTATGGTCTGGAGAAAAACAGATCACCCGACTGGTGCCACGTGCGCTTTGGCAACGCATCAGCGGGTCGTCGCTTTCAGGTGCTTGCGGGGTATCACTCATCAACGCCGCAAAGTCATTAGTAAAGACGTAGGTGCCTTGATAATCCGGGTTTTTGTCACCAGTCACGCGCGTATTGCCGGGGCACAAGAAGCAGTCTGGATCATGCTGTGGCAGCGTTTCTTGGCTGGTGGTTTCCTGCTGACCCTGCCAAGGTCGTTTGGCGCGGTGAGGGGATACCAATATCCACTGACCGGTCAACGGGTTAAAGCGGCGATGTGGATGATCGATGGGGTTAAAATCCGTCATAGCGGTTCCTTAATCATGCCGGCATAGCGCAATGTAATCGTTATCACTCCTCGGATTATCAATGCTGGCTAGCGCATTACGAATAACAATGCGGCAAAAGATAGCATGGCTGCACAAGCAAAAAGGTGATCTAGGCCGAATAATGGAATCGTTTACATCATAAGATAAAAAGGTAACGATGAGATGATGCTAGAAAGAGAATAGGAAGAGAGTGGTGCACTGTGTAAACGTTTTCATTTTCCCTGCCAGTGGTAAATGTCCGCTGGCAGGGAAAGAAGTATCAGGCTGGCTGATACTGCGGATAGGTAAAGAACAGCAAATGCAGCAGGTTTAAGGCGAAGTGCAGTGCGATGGGGATCCAAAGACGGCCGCTCCACATCCAAGCCAGACCGTAAATAACCCCTGCCAGTGTAGCGAAGGTCACCATCAACATCCCTGCAGGTAAGTGTGCCAAGCCAAACAGCAGTGAGGCAATCACTAAAGCGGGATAAGCGCCGAACTTCTGGCTTAAACGCTGTTGCAGATAGCCACGGAAGAGGGCTTCTTCCACCACTGCGACAAAGAAAAAGTTTGCCAGTATAAATGCCAAGATCCAGTCCGGCATATGCAGCTCAATTCTTAAAGCACCGAGAGCCATCGCCACCAGTAATACTGCTGGAATACACAGCACTAGTATTACCCAAGCGGTGTTACCCACGGTTTTATCTGCTTTTGCAGCGTTGAACAGCGTAGGCATACAGGCAAACAAAATCAACGGTAACAGTGCCTTATCGAAATTGTAATACATCGAATAAGCAGAGCTTAGCGGGCCAGCCTTAGCTTGGTTGACCATGAGTGGGTTATTAAAACCGGGCAGCAAGTGGTAGAACAAAGCTACGCAACTGGCAACCAGAAACAGTTCCAGTGGGAGCGCCACGTTACGTTGTTCACGGTAATGATGGCGTAACCATGCGGCGGCAAAGATCACTACCATACAGCTCAGACTTAGTGGTGTCAGTATTTGATGGTAAATCCCCATTCCTACTGATACTGCCAAAGCTAACCAAGCAATTGTCCGGTTAAATGGCAAAAAGAACAACGAAGTTGCGAGTACGCCCCACATAACATATATCCCTTGAATGTAATACACGACACTCGTTACCGAATGGCAACCATTGCTTTATCGGTGTGTTAATGATTAATGAGTTGAGTGCTAATGCGCATAGTAGCACAAGGAAATGCAAGTGAAGGTCAACGCAGTATGTAAAATACGTTAAATGCCTTTCTAGCCCCGAAATACTTGAAGTTGTATCGGTGTTAGCCGTGTTTCTTACCCCAGTAACTTACTGGTTATCAGCTCCTGGGGCTGAGTTTATTGGCTGTCTTGATGTCACTCCAATTATTTAGCTCGTAAATGTTTTGGCATTTATCGGAACACTTTTGTCATCGATTTTCTTGCTGGTAGCGATAACCATCGCCATCAGGAATAAAGCTCAAACGATGGGTTATGCACTGTGGTGCATCTTCAGCATGGTGTGAAACAAACAGCAGTTGAGTCGTACCTTGGCCGATCAATACATCGACAAAGCGACGCACTAACTGACGGTTAAGAGGGTCCAACCCTTGTAGTGGTTCATCCAATATCAGCAGCGCCGGGTGTTTGACCAGTGCGCGTGCGATCAGCGCTAAACGCTGTTGCCCCCAAGAGAGACTGTGGAACGGGGCTTCACCCTGTGCGCCACTCATTCCCAACAGCGCTAGCCATTGATCGGTTAACTGGCGTTGACGATCGGATACGGCCTGATAAATGCCGATAGAATCGAAGAAGCCAGAAGTAATCACGTTACGCAGACTGCTACTCACGCGGTATTCCAGATGCAGACTGCTGCTGACATAACCGATATGTCGTTTGATGTCCCAGATGGTTTCCCCGCTACCACGACGACGACCAAACAGCGTCAGATCATTACTGTAGCCTTGTGGATGATCACCGGTAACCAGACTAAGTAAGGTTGATTTCCCCGCACCGTTGGGGCCGACGAGCTGCCAGTGCTCACCCGGATTAACCTGCCAGTCGAGATGATTGAGGATCGGTTTGTCGTTGTAACTCACCACGCCATCGCGCAATTGGATCAAGGGTTGAGTGGATGGCAATGTGGTTTTCTGATTGGGATCTTCCGTTTCTGGCAACGTCAGGCTGTCCAGATTTTCACTGTGTGCCAATTGTGCGACTAGCGCTTCCGCCATGACTTGCTCACGCGCACCGACGCTGGTCAGAGTGCAATCGGCCAACACACCAACCTGTTGAACAAAATCAGGAATTTCATCAAACCGGTTGAGCACCAACACCAAGGTATAACCTTGCAAGGAAAGCTCGGCCAGCAAGGCTGCCAGTTGAGCGCGTGAATGAACATCTAATCCATCGAACGGTTCATCGAGGATTAATAGCTCAGGTCGTGACATGAGTGCTCGGCACAGCAATGTTTTGCGGGTTTCACCAGTGGAAAGGTATTTGAAACGGCGGTTGAGCAGGGCAGCGATGCCAAATTGCTGCGCTAATAATTGGCAGCGAGCCGGGTCCTTCACTTCTTCCTGAATAATCTCGGCGGTTGTGCGCCCGGTATCATCTTCGTCAGCACTGAGTAGATCGGTGTTGTTACGCTGCCATTCGTCGCTAACCAGTTTTTGCAACTGCTCAAAAGAGATTCGTACTAACTGGGGAAAATCACTCTTCCGCTCTCCGCGCAGTAACACCAATTCGTCCGCTAATGCACGAGCCAGCGCCGATTTTCCGCTGCCATTGGCACCGACGAATGCCCAGCTATCGCCGGCCTGAATTTTCAACGCATCCAGCGTCAGCGTACGGGTGTCGCTTAAGCGAAATGAACCTTGCGAAATTTGCAATGACGACATGACCTATTCCTATTTTTGCAACTTATGGCGTTAGAAATAGGCGGATCGTTGGCTGATGTCAATCAACAAAAATGCAACGTGACGTTGCACTTAACACAATGTGGCGATAATGACGCGATCGGCGTTGAACAAGGCGTTTACTGTGCTTCCTTGGCGCAGTTTTAGCTGCTGTAACTCTTGCTTAGTCAGAGTGGCACACAGCGTTTCGCCCCCGGTCAGTTGTACCAATACTTCACAATGTTCATTGCCCGGTTGAATACTGATCACTTCGCCGGTTAGCGCGTTGTCGGCAGCGCCAGCCAAGGCTGGATCGGTATTCAGTTTGACCCACGGCGCTTTGATCAGCACCAACACTTCTTTGCCGGGGGATAACAGTAAGCGCTCAGCACTTTGTTGGGTAATCGCCGCCGTCAATTGGGTTTTACCATCGGCCAGTAGAATGTTGACCTGTTGTTGTACCTGATGATTATCACGTTCGATCACGGTGCCAAAAAACTGATTACGGGCGCTAGTTTGCAACGAGAAACGGGAAATGGCGGCCAGTAAACTGTCGAGTGGCAAATCTTCCTGTTGCAGTACATCAAAGGCTTTTTGCTGGATTTGGCCGAGCAGGTCATACAGCTGAATCAAACGTTGGCCATAATGAGTGAGTTGTGCGCCACCACCGCCTTTGCCACCGGTTGCCCGCTCTACCACCGTGTGTTCCGCCAACTGGTTCATTTCGTTGATCGCATCCCAGGCGCTTTTATAGCTAACGCCCGCCAGCTTGGCTCCTTGACTAATTGAGCCAGTATGTTGCACCTGTTTAAGCAGGGCGATCCGACGCGGATCGGCAAACAGTTTTTGCTGGAGTTTAAGGGTCAGAAGGATTTCAGCCTGCATAGTGCGTCTCGTCGGGGCGGTAAAACCGCATTGTCGCTGATTTGTCTGAAAGAACCAAATCAGCACGTTTCGCTGATTATCGATCCAAATTCGGCCTTAAAATAACCGCGTGATTTTCGTCATTTTGGTTTACAGTAACCGTATATCGCAATTTTGTGATGTAGTTTGTGTCATGTAGTTATGTGAGGCTTCCATGTTGGAATTATTGAAAAGTATGGTATTCGCTGTGGTCATGGTGCCGATCGTGATGGCCGTTATCCTTGGTCTGATCTACGGTCTGGGAGAGGTGTTTAACATCTTCTCCAAAATCGGTCATAGCAACGAAAAGCATAGTTAGTTTTATCCCTTCTTTAATCGCCGCTCACCATTTTGGGCGGCGGTTCTCAAATTTCTTAAGTTATTCCTCAGTTTGCCGATAAAACCTATGACAAGCTTTACTCTCGCGTTATATTATTTTTTATATAACGATAAACCTTAATCGGTGGAGAACGGCATGAAACAGCAATGGATCAAATGGGTTGGCGGCATGGTATTGGCGTCTGGCATGGTCGTGCAGGCTTCGGCGGCGGAGAAAATTACCGTTTTTGCTGCGGCTTCATTGACTAACGCTTTGCAAGACATCGCTACCCAGTATCAAACAGGCAAAGATGTGCAGGTGGTTTCTTCATTCGCCTCGTCATCGACCTTGGCACGGCAGATTGAGCAAGGGGCTCCGGCCGATCTGTTTATCTCCGCCGACCAGCAATGGATGGATTATCTCGTTGGTAAACAACAAATCGTGCCAAATACTCGCTATACCTTGTTGGGGAATGATCTAGTGTTGATCGCCGCTAAAGACTCTCTGCAAGGCGAAGTGAAGATCAATGATAAAACCGATTGGACGAAACTGCTGAATGGTGAGCGTTTGGCGGTTGGTGATCCAGATCATGTTCCTGCCGGGATCTATGCCAAAGAAGCGCTACAAAATTTGAAGGCTTGGACCACGCTGGAGCCGAAATTGGCACCGGCTAATAATGTGCGTTCGGCGATGGCGCTGGTGGAACGAGGCGAAGCTCCATTAGGTATCGTTTATGGTTCAGACGCGATAGCCAGCGATAAAGTGAAAGTAGTTGCCATCTTCCCGGAAGACAGTCATAAACCGGTGGAATACCCGATGGCCATCGTGAAAGGCCATGATAGCCCGACGGTGAACGCCTTCTATACCTATTTGCGAAGCCCAGAAGCGGCCGCAATTTTCCAAAAATACGGATTTAGCCCACGTAAATGATATTAAGTGAGTACGAATGGCAGGCGGTTGAGCTGAGTTTAAGAGTCTCAAGTCTGGCAGTAATTTGCAGTTTGCCGTTTGGCATCTTGTTGGCATGGGTGCTGGTGCGTTGCCATTTCCCAGGCAAAGCCTTGTTAGATGGCATCATCCACTTACCACTGGTGTTACCGCCGGTGGTGGTGGGGTATCTGTTGCTGATTGGCATGGGGCGACGCGGCATCATTGGCGAATGGCTATATAACTGGTTTGGTATCAGTTTCAGTTTTAGTTGGCGCGGGGCGGTATTGGCGGCGGCGGTGATGGCCTTCCCGTTGATGGTGCGCGCGATTCGCTTGGCATTGGAAGCGGTTGATCTTCGCTTGGAGCAAGCGGCTCGAACTCTAGGGGCTAGCCCGTGGCGAGTATTTTTTACCATCACTTTACCATTGTCGTTACCCGGCGTGATTGTTGGCGTAGTGCTGGCATTTGCGCGTTCGTTAGGGGAGTTTGGCGCTACGATTACCTTCGTTTCCAATATTCCCGGCGAGACGCGAACCATTCCCTCGGCGCTATATACCCTGATTGAAACTCCCGGAGCGGAGGCTGCGGCGGCGCGGTTATGCATTATCGCCATTGTGCTGTCATTGGCTTCACTGATGTTGTCTGAATGGCTGGCTCGCTGGAGCCGTCGCCGGATGGGGGTATAAATGCTAGAACTGGATTTTAGCCAGCAACTGGGTGACCTCAATCTGGAGATAAAGGCCGATTTGCCTGCTCAAGGCATTACCGCCATCTTTGGTCTTTCGGGCGCCGGTAAAACCTCCTTAATTAATGCCATTGGTGGTTTGACTCATCCGCAGCAGGGGAAAATTGTTCTCAATGGCCGCCCGCTGTTGGATACCGCCAGTGGCTTGCGTTTACCGCCGGAAAAACGCCGTATCGGCTATGTATTTCAGGATGCGCGGTTATTCCCACACTATCGAGTGCGCGGTAATTTGCAATACGGCATGGCGGCGCAGATGCGAGGCCAGTTCGACAATATTGTCGAGTTGTTAGGCATTGCACCATTGTTGAATCGCCTACCGATGACGCTCTCTGGTGGTGAAAAACAACGGGTAGCGATTGGTCGAGCCTTGCTCACCGCACCTGAACTACTGTTGATGGACGAACCTCTCGCCTCGCTCGATTTACCGCGTAAACGTGAATTGCTGCCGTATCTGGAGCGATTGGCGCAAGACGTCAAAATCCCGATCCTCTACGTTAGCCACAGCATGGACGAGATCCTGCGTTTAGCCGAACAGGTGATGGTGTTGGATCAGGGCAAGGTACGTGCTTTCGGCGGTCTCGAAGAGGTGTGGGCCAGCAGCGCGTTGCGCCCTTGGTTGCAACGTGAGGATCAAAGCAGCGTATTGCGCGTCAGCGTACTCGAACATCATGATCGTTACGCGATGACTGCACTGCGTTTGGGCGATCAGCGTTTATGGGTCGGTGGTATTGATGCTCCGCTGGGTGCGCCGCTGCGCATTCGTATTAATGCGGCGGATGTCTCGCTAGTGCTGCAACCCCCACAGAATAGTAGTATCCGCAATGTGTTACCGGCCAACGTACTGGAAATGCTGGATGTTGACGGACAGGTCGAAGTGAAACTGTCGGTGGGCGAAAATATTTTGTGGGCGCGGATCAGCCCTTGGGCGCGTGACGAACTGGCGATCAGACCGGGACAATGGCTGTATGCGCAGGTGAAAAGTGTGTCGATTAGCCGCGAAGGACGTTATATCCGTCATACTTGAAGCCGCATCTGTGTTGACTGCCTGCGTTTACCCCGGTCACGTACTACTTGTACGCTCCCGGGGATGCACTTAGTTGTCGCCGTGATGCAACTTCAATTATTTTGGCTATAACCATTAATTGGCTAGCACTCGAGTGCGGATCACTTCGGCAATACCCGGTTGCAGATGGTCTGCAATCACCAGATCGGCGCGTTGTTTAATCGCATCGTCGGCGTTACCCATCGCGACGCCCAAACCAACGGCCTCCAGCATACTGAGGTCGTTGTAGTTATCACCAAACGCGACCACTTGATCCATCCGCAATCCCTGAGATTCAACCCACTGTTGCAGACGTTTACCTTTACTATTACCGTTCTTGGCAATATCGACTTGATCGTGCCACGACCATTCGCAGGCTAATCCCAACTCTTTCTCTACCGTTTCGGCGAAATTGCGCAGTGCCGGAATATCGCTGTGTGAAGTGGCAAATTTCCAGATGGCCTGTGCGTCATCGGCGGCTTGCACCAAACTATCAACTTGCGTCAATGTTGGACGTTGCTCGACTGGCAGCGTTTCTGACCAGGCCAAGGTGCGGGTGACGTGCCCGCTTGGTTCCTGATACAGCATGGCATCGTCGACATACATCAGACCGTGAATGTGGTTCTGTTTTAGCAATTGCAACACCAGTTTGGCTTGCTCTTTTGGCAGCGGATCGGCATCGAGCACTTTTTTCTGCTGAAAATCGTAGATGTAGGTGCCGTTACAGCAGATGGCCGGGGTATCGAGTTGCAACGCCTGATAAAACGGATGGATCGCCACGTGATGGCGGCCAGTCACCACCACGACTTTGATCCCGGCAGCACGAGCTTCGGCCAGTGCGGCGAGTGATTGCGGCAAGATGCGTTTTTGGTTGTCCAACAGCGTGCCGTCGAGATCGAGGGCAATAACCTGATAGCTCATGGTAGCTCCGTTAGTAAAAAATTAAACTGATGGTACACCGGATAAAACCACAAGGAAACGCAGGGTTGTTATGTTGTTGGTGTCAGGTAAGCTAGAGGGAAACCGGTTTCCCTTTTGTGATTAAGGAGCAGCAATGAAGCAAATCGTTTATGTCGCCAGCCCGGAAAGCCAACAAATTCACGTATGGCAGTTAGATGAAGCCGGTGCATTGGCGCTGTTGCAAACCGTCGATGTACCGGGGCAAGGGCAACCGATGGCCATCCACCCGGATAAAACTCATCTGTATATCGGCGTGCGCCCTGAGTTTGCGGTAGTCAGTTACCGTATCGAAGCCGATGGTAAGTTAGAAAAAGCCGGTATGGCGCCATTGCCAAAAGCAGGGGGCCCGACCCACATCTCGACCGATCTGCAAGGTCGTTATCTGTTCTCGGTAACTTACGGCGGAAATTGCGCTGGTATTAATCGTATTGACCACCACGGCGTAGTCACTGAGTTGTTGCAAGAGATCGACGGCCTGCACGCTCCACACTCAGCCAATATCGATCCGACTAACCAGTTGTTGCTGGTTCCTTGTCTGAAAGAAGATCGTATTCGTCTGTTTGATCTCAGCCTTGACGGTAAGTTGAAGCCGCACAGCCAAGAAGCGGTTGAAACCGCCAAAGGTTCTGGTCCACGCCATATGGCGTTCCATCACAATGACAAGTTCGCCTATTGCGTCAATGAATTGGATGGCACGGTCGATGTGCTTGCGATCAAAGAGGGCAAATACACCTTGGTGCAAACGGTGGATATTATGCCGGCTGGCTATAGCGAAGAGTGCTGGGCGGCGGATATTCACCTGACGCCAAACGGTCATTTCATGTACGTGAGCGATCGTAAAACCAGCATTCTGACGGTGCTTAAAGTTTCAGAAGATGGCGGTAGTTTGACGGTGGTTGATCGTCACAACACCGAAGCACAACCGCGCGGTTTCAATATCGATCATAGTGGTCGTTTTGTGATTTCAGCCGGTCAGGCGTCCGATCATATCGTGGTGCATCAGATCGATCAGAACAGTGGGAAGCTTACCGATTTGATGCGTTACCCGGTAGGTAAAGGCCCGATGTGGGTGAGTATTCTGGCGAAGTGATGATTTTGAATGGGGGATGATGTTTGTCCCCTATTTATTAAGTTCCCTTTCGCACCACGCATTACGAGAACTTCTGAGTTACAAACCGCCACCTAGCGACTGCCACAGCGTAATCCTGTTTTCGAAATCAGTCTGTTGCAACGCGATCAAATCCACTTGCGCCGACCACAATGATCGCTGATCGGTCAGTACTGTCAGATAATCTCCTGTACCGGTTTCGTAACTACGGCGCGCCAGATAGTAACTGCGTTGTGCAGCGGCGACATATTGTTGTTGTGCGTCTATCTGTTCGTTCAATGTGGCGCGGCGGGCGAGGGCATCGGCGACATCTTTAAAGGCACTCTGAATCGCTTTCTCATATGCGGCGATCAACCCTTTTTTCTCGGCTTTAGCATAGTGTAACTGTGCGGTATTGCTGCCACCTGTGAACAATGGCAACGTCAGGCTCGGCGCAAATGACCATACATTTGCGCCGTGGCTAAATAGGTTCGACAGCGAACTACTGCCGACCCCCGCGCTGGCCGTCAATGACAGTGTCGGGAAGAAGTTCGCCCGCGCCGCGCCGATATTTGCATTGGCGCTTTTAAGGTTATGTTCCGCTTCCTGTACGTCTGGACGGCGGAGCAACACGGAAGAGGACACACCAGCGGGCACCAGCGTGATAGCCTGCGGAGCGAGATCTTCCAGTGTGCCCGGCAGCAGATTTTGTGGCACGGTTTCTCCTACCAGCAGGTTCAGCGCGTTGATGTCCTGCGCAACCAGCGTCTGATAGCTGGTGGCACTGGCGCGCGCTTGCTGATAAATCGCCATTGACGAACTGACATCCGGTCCAGAAGCTACGCCTTCTTTCTGTCGTAACTGCGTAATACGCAATGAATCAGCGGCACTTTTCATGGTGTCCTGCGCCAGTTTCAGGTTGCTGTTATCAGCCGCTAGCGTGATCCACGCGGTGCTGGTTTCGGCAATCAGTGTCAGGCGGGTGTTCTGCGCCGTGGATTCACTCGCCTGCCAGGTTTCTTTTGCGGCGGTGCTCAGACTGCGGTTACGACCAAACAGGTCAATTTCAAAACTGCTGACTGCACCATCGGCAGTGGCACTGCTACTGGCACCGACATCCTGTGTCCGACTGCGGGTTTGTGTCAGTTCAGCATCCACAGAGGGGAACAGACTGGCGCGTTGTTCACCATAGAGTGCTTTGGCGGCTTCGATATCCGCAATAGCTTCCTGCATATCGCGGTTGCTGGTTAGCGCCCGCGTGACAACGGTGTTGAGACGCGAATCGGTCATGATGTGCTGCCAGTCGGTCAACACCGTGGTGGCTGCTGGCTGGTTTCCTTGTGCAGGCCAGACGGTAGGCACTGGCGCGGCAGGACGCTGATAATCGGGATCCAGCGAAATACAGCCTGCCAGTAGCAACGACAGAGAAATAATACTCAGACGAAAAATCATGCTTACTCCTGCGCGTCTTTATGATTGGTGAACACTTTTTTCACCAACACAAAGAACAGCGGAACAAAGAAAATAGCCAGTAACGTGGCGGTCAGCGTACCGCCGATAATGCCGGTACCAATAGCGATGCGGCTGTTGGCTCCTGCACCGGTGGCAATGGCCAGCGGTAGAACCCCGGCGATAAAGGCCAACGAGGTCATCAGGATCGGGCGTAATCGGGTACGAGCGGCGGTAAGAGCGGCGGTGGTTAATGTGCTGCCTTGTTTAAGTGCCGCTTCGGCGAATTCGATAATCAGAATGGCGTTTTTCGATGATAGGCCGATGGTGGTCAACAGCGCGACTTGGAAATACACGTCGTTATTCAACCCGCGCAGCTCAGCAGCTAGGGAAGCACCGAGTAGGCCGAGTGGGATCACCAGAATGACTGAGAATGGTATTGACCAGCTTTCATACAGTGCGGCTAAGCACAGAAACACTACCAGAATCGAGATGGCGTAAAGACCTAGCGCCTGTCCACTGGCGAGCTTTTCCTGCAGAGATAATCCGCTCCATGCCCATGTGGAGCCTACGGGGAGTTTATCGGCTAGCGCTTCCATTTTTGCCATCGCGGCACCGGAACTGTAACCGTTAGCGTTTTCACCTTGAATTTCATAGGAAGTTGAGCCGTTATAGCGAGCCAGACTTTCTGGGCCGTACGTCCAGTGTGTCGTCGCGAAGGCAGAAAACGGTGTCATGCTGGTGCCGTTGCTGGTGCGTACAAACCATTTATTCAGATCAGCCGGTTTGGAACGAAACTGACTGTCGCCCTGGATATACACTTCTTTGACACGGCCCCGATCGATGAAATCGTTGACGTAGGTTCCACCCCACGCGCTGCTCAGTGTGGCGGTGACGTCACTCAGTGTTAATCCTAATGCCACGGCTTTGTCGTTGTCGATATCGACTTGTAGCTGTGGCATCTGCGGCAGATCGTTGGCGCGGACAGATTGCAGTTCCGGGCTTTTTGCTGCCATTGACAGCAGTTCGGTGCGCAGTTTTAACAGGTCGGCACGGTTGGTTCCTCCGGTGGACATCAGTTCAAACGTGAAGCCGTTGCTGTGCCCGAGCCCATCTACTGATGGCGGTGTCATGGCGATCACTTTTGCATCGCGGATCACTGATAACTCTTTCATAGCGCGACTGGCGATCGACTGGGCGGTGTTGGCTGTGCCCGGTCGGTCATCCCAGTTTTTTAGCGAAATAAAAGCCATCCCAGCGTTCTGGCCACTGCCACTGAAGTTAAAACCGGTGATGGTGAAAATGACGTTGGTATTGGCTTTTTCTTTGTCGAGGAACCACTGAGTGACACGGGAATTTACGGCTTCGGTACGGTTGGCTGTAGCACCCGCGGGCAGAGTGTACTGCACCATCACTTCACCCTGATCTTCCAATGGTAGGAAGCTGGTTGGCAGTTTCCACATCAGCAGCCCCATCAGTGCCGCCATCGCACCGTAAATCAGTACCATCGCGACCGGACGACGTTGAACATGAATCACGCCATTTTCGTAGTGTTGTTCAGTGCGAGAATAGAGCCGGTTGAAGCCGCCAAATAAGCCAGTTTTAGCCTGAGGTTGATGTTTGAGGAACATACCACACAGCGCCGGTGTCAGGGTCAGCGCCACGACGACGGACAACGCCATCGCCGAGATAATGGTGACAGAGAACTGGCGGTAAATAACGCCGGTTGAGCCGCCAAAGAACGCCATCGGTAGGAATACGGCCGAAAGCACCAGTGCAATCGCTACCAGTGCGCCGGAGATTTCCCCCATCGATTTTTCTGTGGCGGCACGAGCAGGGAGCCCTTCATCGTGCATAATACGCTCGACGTTTTCCACGACGACGATGGCATCATCGACCAGTAATCCAATCGCCAGCACCATGGCGAACAGCGTCAGGGTATTGATTGAATAACCAAACAGCGCCAGCACGCCGAAGGTACCGAGTAGAACCACCGGTACCGCCAGCGCGGGGATGATAGTGGCGCGTAAATTCTGCATAAACAGATACATCACCACGATCACCAGTACGATGGCTTCGATCAACGTTTTAATCACATCTGCGACCGACACTTTGATGAATTCAGTGCTGTCTTTCGGATATGCGACGTCATAGCCCTTCGGCATGTTGCGCTGGTATTCACTGATGGTATTTTTCACTAGCGTGGCGGTGTCGAGCGCGTTGGCACCCGGAGAAAGCATGACCGCCATACCCGCTGCCGGATGACCGTTCAGCTGTGAGGTTGCGGTGTAATCTTCGCTACCCATTTCGACACGAGCAATATCGCGGACTCGCACCACTGCACCACCGGTATTACCTTTGACGATGATATTGCGAAACTGTTCTGGTGTTTGTAAACGAGACTGTGCGCGTACTGTGGCAGTGAGTTGCTGAGAATTCGACGAAGGGAGACCGCCAATTTTACCGGCGGAGATCTGCACGTTCTGCGCTTCGATAGCGGTTTCAACGTCAGACGGCATTAGGTCGTAAGCTGCCAGTTTGGTCGGATCCATCCAGATACGCATGGCGTATTCCGCACCAAAAACTTGCAAGCTGCCTACGCCACTTACGCGCGCCAGCGGATCCTGCATATTACTGACTAGCCAGTCGGCGATATCTGAACTGCTGGCTTTGTCGGTTTTGTCGTACACCGCCATGATCAGTAGGAAGTTGGGTTGTGATTTGGTGACGGTCACACCAGCTTGTTGAACTTCGGTCGGCAGACGCGATTCAGCCTGTTGCACTTTATTTTGCACCTGAACCTGTGCGGTATCCGCATTGGTGCCTTGCTTGAACGTCACGGTGATATCGACGGTACCATCAGAGCTGCTGCTGGAGCTGAAATAGAGTAGGTTATCCAAGCCGGTCAGTTGTTGTTCGATGACCTGTGTGACGCTGTTCTCTAGCGTTTCGGCGTTCGCGCCGCTGTAAGTAGCTTGGATTTTGACTGATGGCGGTGCGACGTCTGGGTATTGCGCGACCGGTAGTGTGCGGATTGCCATAATCCCGGCCATCATGATCAAAATGGCAATCACCCAAGCGAAGACCGGGCGGCGTACAAAGAAACGAGAGAACATCAGGCGGCTCCTTCGGTGTTTTTGGTGGTGGTAGAATTATTTACTTCGATAGGTTTCACGGTATCGCCTACCGCGACTTTATCGCTGCCTTCCACCAATACACGGTCACCTGCCTGCAGCCCTTTGATGATCAACCAGTTTGTGCCAGTGGCTTCACCGGTCACGACGCTGCGCTGCTCAACTTTGTTATCTGTAGTCACAACCAACGCTGTGGCATTGCCTTTGACATCACGCGTTACACCCTGTTGCGGTGCAAGAACCGCGTTTTCGATCACGCCTTCATCTACGCTGGCGCGGATAAACATCCCCGGCAATAACACGTGTTTCGGATTCGGGAATACGGCGCGCAGGGTGACAGATCCAGTAGCTTCATCGACCGCCACTTCCGTCAGCTCGAGATGACCTTTTTCGGGGTACACCGAACCATCCTCCAGTGTGAGTGTGACGTCTAGGGTGTCGCTGTTGGTTGCTAGCGCCCGTTTGCGCAGATTCAGCAAGTCAGCGCTGGAACGGGTGAGATCGACATACATCGAGTCGAGATTACGTACAGTCACCAGTGCAGTGTCTTGTGCGGCAGAAACCAACGCACCCGGCGTGACGGAAGAGATCCCGATGCGCCCGGCAATGGGTGACGTCACGCGTGTCCAGTCGAGATTGATTTTGGCGGCTTCCAACGCGGCGGCTTTTTCATCGACGCTGGCGCGGTCCTCAGCACAAGTAGATTGCGCGTCTTCGGCATCTTGCTGCGATACGCCTTGCTCTTTCACCAGCACGGCATAGCGTTTGGCTTTCAGGCAATCAGAAATCACCAGCGCGTTAGCACTTTTCAACGCTGCTGCAGCCTGATCAGCGGTCGCTTTATAAGAGGAGGGGACAATCTGATACAGAGCCTGACCCGCTTTCACCATGTCACCTTCGGTGAATAACCGTTTTTGAATAATTCCGCCAACCTGCGGCCGGACATCTGCGGTCAGCGTGGCGGTAGTGCGGCCAGTTAATTCACTGACCAGATTAAAAGGCTGTGATTTGAGTGTCACCACGCCGACTTCGGTGGGTGTTGTTGTGGCTTGCGTGACGGGCGAATTATCGCAACCACTCAACCCGAGAATAACGAGCAGGTATAAAGGTCTTAATGACATCTTGGTGTCCGTAAATAATAGGCAAAAGGAGTCCATAACGGTTTTGGAGTAAAACCGTGAGGCTGTTTAAAAGGGCTTAACGATCAGATAATAAAGACGTATTTACAGTAAATGTATTTTCTTTGTCGCGTCGTTTATATATTCAATAATTTTTTCGTATTGCTCCGGCGTGATGTCTTCGTTATACGACTTCGTCCGTACCGTAATTTTTAAATTCTCAATGGCATAAATCAGCTCAGGTGTGGGAGGCGGGTTATTTTGTATCACCCGTGTTTTTATTTTTTCCTCGATGACGCGGATTTCTTTTCTCCTTGCTGCCAGATAGTCAGAACCGACGACCGTCATTGAAAACTGTTTTTTACCTCCGTCAATTTCTGTGGCAATGGCAAAACCTTGTTCAACGATCAGTGATAAAATCGGATATATCACGCCGGGGCTGGGGATATATGTACCCATCGAATAACTTTCGATGGTTTTAATAATTTCGTAGCCGTGGACCGGGTTTATCTGGAGCAGATGCAGAACAAATAACGTCAGTTCCTGACGGGTAAACAGCTTGCGTTTACGGCGGAAGACGGGTTTGGGTGTTGTCATTGTTTTTTCCTTCTGCCAGCTGACTGGAGAAGTCCAAGATATATCTTGTGATTATTTATGGTCAAGATATGTCTTGATGAGATAAAGTTTGTAGGGATGGGTTTAATCTATTGTTTTAAAAGAATTTTAAGTTAAATTTATTTTGTGGGGTTCCACGTACTGACAGTTCTTCACATTTTTGTTCTACTTTATATTTTTGATTTTAAATGATTAATTTAAAGTCTGCTTCTTATGCTGCTTTGGAATGTAAGCATTGCGAAAAAGTCATCTTTATTGATGTCTGGTAATCGTCCCGGCAACGTCACTGTGTGTGTTGCCGGGACGATTACAGGTCAGCGGTATTTCACCGTCAGCGTAGCTTTACCTAAGCTGTGGAAATGCACATTAAAGCCGACCATTGCACCGCTGGCGCCTGCATCGACCTCAATTTTATCTACGTTTAACGCATGTACTGTAAAGTAATAACGGTGGCTTTCGCCCTGTGGAGGCGCTGCGCCGCCATAGCCCGTTTGACCGAAATCGGTACGGGTTTGCAGTGCGCCATTGGGTAATGTGGCTTTGCCGGAACCTGCCCCGTTCAGCAGTTCACGGCAATCTGCTGGTAGGTTGACTACCACCCAGTGCCACCAACCGGAGCCAGTCGGCGCGTCGGGATCATAAACCGTGACGACGAAACTTTTGGTGCCTTCAGGTACACCGTCCCAAGCCAGATGCGGCGACAGATTGTCGCCTTTGTAGCCCATGCCGTTAAAGACCTGAGACTCCGGCATTTTTGCGCCGTCTTGTAGATCTTTACTGTACAAACGAAAAGCCATGATGACTCCTAGTTTTCAATAAAAACGAAGGGATAAATTAGATCGTTTTAGCGAAACAGTACAACTCCTTGTGCCAGTGGTGGACGATTGATTTCCACCGTGATGTGAACTAATTCTTCGTGAATGCTAAGCCATTGCCGCACTCGATCGGCAGTAAGCGTGGGATCGGCGCTACGTAGGGCGATGACGCAGTGAAATTTCCCCTTACCAATGCGCCCGATATGCAAATCAGTAATGGTCAGAGCATGGCCACAATGCAACAACACCTCTTGAATTTCATCCGCCACTGGCGCATCCATTTCTGCATCCAATAACACTTTGCTCGTATCGCGCATTAGGCTGTAAGCCCAGATGGCAACCAGCCCGGCACCGACAATCCCCATCATCGGATCCAACCAACTCGCTCCCCATAGTTTGCCGCCAAACAATGCGACGATCGCTAAGACAGATGTCGCCGCATCGGCGATCACGTGGATATAGGCGGAACGTAGGTTGAGATCGTCATGGTGGCCGTGGTGGTGATCCTGATGTTCATGACCGTGATGGTGGCTGTGGCCGCCATCGCGCAATAGCCATGCACAAGCCAAATTGACGAGTAAGCCAACGATGCCGATGGCGATGGCTTCGTTGTAGTGGATTGGAGTAGGGTCTAGCAAGCGCTCAACTGATTGGAACAGCATCAATACGGCTACCAGTATTAACAACACCGCGCTGGTATAGCCAGCCAAAATCTCAATTTTCCAAGTGCCTAGACTGAAGCGACGATCTTGCGCCAGTTTGCGTGCGGCGCGGTAAGCTAATACTGCCAATCCTAGCGCTAATGCATGGGAGCTCATGTGCCAGCCATCAGCCAGCAATGCCATCGAGTTGAACCACCAACCGCCAATGATCTCTATTACCATCATACTCGCGGTCAGTATCACCGCCCAGCGTGTGTTTCGTTCGGCTAATGGGTTACCATCGTCAAAAATGTGGTTGTGCTCGCGTTGCAATATTGCCGTGGGTGATGACATAGCTGCGACTGTCCTGTGAAATTATTGATATTGAAATATACTATACCCCAGTATAGTAATTAACAATGAGATGCTAACAATGAGCCATACCATCAAAGATCAAAAGAAGCTGCTGGCACGGGTGCGTCGAATCAAAGGTCAAGCAGAAGCGCTAGAGAGAGCATTGGAAAATGGGGGGGAATGTTCAGCTGTCTTGCAGCAGATTGCCGCCGTACGTGGTGCCGTCAACGGCTTGATGGCGCAGGTATTGGAAGGGCATGTACGCGAACATTTGATGGCGGAAGAGGCCACACCACAGCAACGTGAACAGGATGTTGAACAACTGATGACGGTATTGCGTTCCTACATGAAATAGGCTGCCAGCAGGCAGCCTAGAAAGATTACCGTACTGCCGCCGCAACCGCCGCAGTGAGTTTGCTCAACTGCTCCGGCTGAATGATATAAGGTGGCATCAGGTAGATCAGCTTACCAAACGGGCGTATCCACACACCGCGCTCAACAAAGCCGCGTTGCAACTGCGCCACATCCACCGGTTGGTGCATTTCCACCACGCCGATTGCGCCTAATACCCGAACATCGGCGACGTTAGGTTGTTCTGCCAGCGGTAGGAGTTGCTGTTTTAGCTGGGCTTCGATGGCGGTAACCTGCTGTTGCCACTGGTTTTTCGCTAATAGCTCAAGACTGGCGTTCGCCACGGCGCAGGCCAGCGGATTGCCCATAAAGGTTGGGCCATGCATAAAACAACCCGCCTCGCCGTTGCTGATAGTTTCTGCCACATGACGTGTGGTCAAGGTCGCAGAAAGCGTCATATAACCCCCGGTCAACGCCTTACCCAGACACAAAATATCCGGCACTACATCCGCATGTTCGCAGGCAAACAATTTACCAGTACGACCAAACCCGGTGGCGATCTCGTCGGCAATGAGCAGGATTTGGTAGCGATCACACAGTTCGCGTACTCGTTTGAGATAAGTGGGATGATAAATCCGCATTCCCCCGGCACCTTGCACCACGGGTTCCAAAATCACCGCGGCAATCTCTCCGGCATGTTGCTCCAATAGCGTCGCAAATGGCTCAATGTCGCGTTCGTCCCACGGTTGATCAAACCGGCACTGCGGTGCGGTAGCGAACAGATGCGGTGCCAAATAACCTTGATACAAACTGTGCATCGAATTATCAGGATCGCACACCGACATCGCGCCGAAGGTATCGCCGTGATAACCGTGGCGCAGCGTCAGAATGCGTTGACGTCGTTCACCACGAGCCTGCCAGTATTGCAGTGCCATCTTTAACGCCACTTCCACAGCTACCGAGCCGGAATCCGCCAAAAATACGCATTGCAGCGCCTCTGGCGTCATATCAACCAGTTTACGGCACAGCGCGATGGCGGCGGGATGAGTAATCCCGCCAAACATCACATGCGACATCTGTTCCAACTGTTGATTAACCGCTTGATTCAAGTGTGGGTGGTTGTAGCCGTGGATTGCTGCCCACCATGACGACATGCCATCGATCAAACGACGACCATCGCTCAATTGCAATTCGACACCGCTAGCGGCCTCCACCGGGTAACAAGGTAAAGGGCGGCTCATTGAAGTGTAAGGATGCCAGATATGGCGCTGATCGAACTCGAGATCGGCAGGAGTGATTAACATCATGGTAAACCAAATAAATAACAGAATGGTTGACAGTATATCCGCATTATTTACACTGACGCGACTTTTTTCATTTTGGAGACGCCGTCATGGCTGACCGCATTGACTGGACCGTTGAGCAAGCCCAAGCTCTGTTTGATAAACCTTTTCTCGAATTATTGTTTGAAGCGCAAACCGTCCACCGCCAGCATTTTGACCCGCGTCAGGTGCAGGTGAGTACGCTGCTGTCGATCAAAACCGGTGCTTGCCCGGAAGACTGTAAATACTGCCCACAAAGCTCACGCTACAAGACCGGTTTAGAATCTGAGCGCTTGATGCAAGTGGAACAAGTATTGGAATCCGCGCGTAAAGCCAAAGCGGCAGGCTCGACCCGTTTCTGCATGGGCGCAGCGTGGAAAAACCCGCATGAGCGCGATATGCCTTACTTGCAACAAATGGTGCAGGGCGTGAAAGCGATGGGCATGGAAACCTGTATGACGCTCGGCACGTTGGATGATACGCAGGCGGAACGGTTGGCGGATGCGGGGCTGGATTATTACAACCATAACCTAGACACCTCGCCAGAGTTTTACGGCAACATTATTACCACACGCAGCTACCAAGAGCGCTTGGATACCTTGGATAAAGTGCGCGGTGCCGGCATTAAAGTGTGTTCTGGCGGCATCGTCGGTTTAGGGGAAACGGTGCGTGATCGCGCGGGTCTGTTGGTGCAATTAGCTAATTTGCCCAAGCCACCGGAAAGTGTGCCTATCAACATGTTGGTGAAAGTTAAAGGCACACCGTTGGCGGATAACGAGGATGTCGATCCGTTCGATTTTATCCGTACCATAGCCATTGCGCGTATCATGATGCCAACCTCTTACGTACGTCTGTCTGCCGGGCGTGAGCAGATGAGCGAACAAACGCAGGCGATGTGCTTTATGGCTGGTGCCAACTCGGTCTTCTACGGCTGCAAGCTGCTGACCACGCCGAACCCAGAAGAAGACAAAGACCTACAGCTGTTCCGCAAGTTGGGTCTGAATCCAGAGCAAACCGCAACCGAACACGGTGACAACCAACAGCAACAGGTATTGGCGCAGCAGCTGTTGAATCCAGACACCGCTGAATATTACAACGCGGCACTGTAATGAGTTGGCAGCAACGTATTGAACAGGCGCTGACCGAGCGGCAACAGACCGCAGCTTACCGTCAGCGTCAGGTGAATCAGGGCGGCAATGGCCGCCATATTCAGTTAAATGACCAGCGCTACCTGAATTTCTCCGGCAATGATTACCTTGGTTTGAGCCAACATCCGGCGGTGATCGCCGCTTGGCAGCAGGGCGCGCAGCAGTACGGCGTCGGCAGCGGTGGTTCTGGGCATGTCACGGGTTTTTGTCACGCTCACCACCAGTTAGAACAACAACTGGCCGACTGGCTCGGTTATCCGCGTTCCCTGTTGTTTATCTCCGGGTATGCCGCCAATCAGGCTTTGCTGGCGGCGCTGATGCAAGCCGATGATCGTATTCTTGCGGATAAGCTCAGTCACGCCTCATTACTAGAAGCCGCGATGCACTCCCCGGCGCAGCTGCGACGTTTTCACCACAATCAACCGGAAGCACTGACTGAACTGTTGGCCAAGCCTTGCGATGGACAAACGCTGGCGGTAACCGAAGGCGTGTTTAGTATGGATGGCGACAGCGCGCCATTGGTAGAATTACACCGTCTAACCCAAGCCTCCGGTGCTTGGTTGATGGTGGATGATGCGCATGGTATCGGCGTATGTGGCGAGCAAGGGCGCGGGAGTTGCTGGCAACAAGGAGTCCATCCGGAAGTGTTAGTGGTCACTTTCGGTAAGGCCTTTGGTGTTAGCGGAGCAGCGATTTTGTGCGACGAGCCGCTAGCAGAATATCTGTTGCAGTTCGCTCGTCACCTGATTTACAGCACCGCAATGCCTCCGGCGCAGGCGGTCGCGTTACAAGCCGCGTTGCGTTGTATTCAGCAAGGGGACGATTTACGTCACCGCCTCAATGAAAATATTCAGCGTTTCCGCGCTGGCGTCGCTGATTTACCACTCACATTAACCGACTCGCAAACGGCCATTCAACCGCTGCTGGTGGGGGATAACTCGCGTTCACTCGAGCTAGCAAACAGCCTGCGCGTTCAGGGGCTGTGGGTGAGTGCGATTCGTCCGCCGACCGTGCCACCGGGTGGAGCTCGCTTACGCATCACCCTGACAGCGGCTCATCAAACGCAGGATATCGATCGTCTGTTGGAGGTGCTGCATGACGTCAGTCGCCAGAGTGAATAAACAAGCGGTGGCCTCGGCCTTTAGTCGGGCGGCAGAGAGTTACGATGGCGCGGCAGTGTTGCAGCGCGAGGTTGGTGAATACTTACTGGGGCTGGGGCAAAACACCCCCGGTAATCATGTGCTGGACGCTGGTTGTGGCACGGGTTATTTCAGCCGTCGTTGGCGTGAACTGGGTAAACAAGTCACCGCGCTCGATCTGGCTCCGGGCATGTTAGCTTTTGCTCGCCAACAACAGGCGGCAGATGATTATCTATTGGGTGACATTGAAAATATCCCGCTGCCAACGGCGACGGTCGATCTCTGTTTCAGCAGTCTGGCGGTGCAATGGTGTAGCGATTTACCCGGCGCACTGGCGGAACTGTATCGCGTTACCCGCCCCGGCGGCACCATCCTGTTTTCTACCTTGGCGGCGGGTTCGCTGCATCAATTGGGTGATGCATGGCAGCAGATAGATGGCGAACGCCATGTAAATAACTTCCTACCGTTGGAGCAGATTGAAGCGGCTTGTTCGGGGTATCGGTATCAATTGGAATCGGTATGGCAAACCCTGTATTACCCAGACGTGATGGCCTTAATGCGCTCGCTGAAAGGTATTGGTGCGACGCATTTACATCAGGGGCGCGAGGCCGGGTTGCTATCACGCCAACGTTTAGCGGCGCTACAGGCGGCGTATCCCGCTGAGAACAGACAGTTTCCACTCAGTTATCATTTGATTTATGGAGTTATCACTCGTGATTAAACGCTGGTTTGTGACAGGCACCGACACCGAAGTAGGCAAAACCGTGGCCAGCAGCGCATTGCTGCAAGCGGCCAATTTGGCGGGCTACCGCAGTGCAGGGTATAAACCGGTTGCCTCCGGCAGTGAAATGACGCCAGAAGGTTTACGCAATAGTGATGCATTGACCTTGCAAGCCAACAGCGGTGTAACGCTGGCTTACGACGAAGTGAATCCTTACGTTTTTGCCGAACCGACCTCACCGCATATTGTCAGTGCTGATCTTGGGCAGCCAATAGCGTTGGAGGTGCTTTCCGCCGGGCTACGTCATTTAGAGCAGCGTGCAGATTGGTTACTGGTGGAAGGTGCAGGTGGGTGGTTTACCCCGTTATCTGAGCAACATACCTTTGCCGACTGGGTGCAACAGGAACAACTACCCGTAATTTTGGTGGTGGGAATCAAGCTAGGTTGTATCAATCACGCGGTATTGACCGCGCAAGCCATTCAACAGGCAGGATTGCAGTTAGCAGGGTGGATTGCTAACGATGTGACCGCTCCGGGCAAGCGACATCAAGAATATTTGGTGACGTTATGTCGTCTGTTACCGGCTCCGCTGCTGGGTGAGATCCCACATTTGCCACGGATCGAACAGCAAGAGTTAGGGCGATATCTGGATATGTCCTTGTTATAAAAATATATCTTCCGTGGCTGTTTCAGGGGAACACCTAATCTGCAAACCAATGCACTGCATTTACTATGGCAATGACCATTGCAACTCAGCATTCTCGAGGATAATATTCACACAAATTTACATAAATAAACATTAAGCTTTTTCTAACAGGGACTGTTCAGATGTTGTTCTTTTATGCGTTGCCTATACTGCGCCGTTGTGGTGCTTGTTTTATTAGTCTGTTTGCACTGTTATTCGCTATTCAGCCTGCTTATGCTGCGACCTCCTATGCTCAGGAACAACTGATTATCCAGCAGCAACGGCAAAAGGCGTTAGAGGAACAACTCACACCACCGACACCGGATGTCCGTCTATCTCCCCCTTCCTCTAGCTTTGGTCGTTTGGCCTTTCCGCAGGAAAAACCCTGTTTCCCGATCGAACAAGTGGTGTTGAGCGGACAAGATAAACTGCCACACTGGTTACCGTTGCAGCGCCTCGCCAATCAGGCGGTCGGGCAATGTCTGGGCGGGCAAGGCATCAACCTGCTAATGAGCAACATGCAAAACCGGTTGGTCGATCATGGCTATATCACCACGCGTGTATTGGCTCCGCAGCAAGATCTCAAAAGCGGCAAGCTGCAACTGGCGCTGGTACCGGGTTATGTGCGTGCGGTGAAGTTGACGCCTGACAGCGGCAACTACATTAGCCTCTACAGCGCCTTCCCGGCACATGCGGGTAACTTGCTGGATTTGCGGGATATCGAACAAGGGTTAGAGAACTTGCAGCGCTTGCCGACGGTGCAGGCCAATATGGAAATTGTTCCCGGCGAACAACCGGGTGAAAGCGATATCGCACTGAGTTGGAAGCAAGATAAAATGTGGCGCTTGGCGGCGTCGTTAGACGATTCGGGTACGGAAAGTACTGGGCGCTATCAGGGCGGTTTGACGCTGTCGTTGGATAACCCGTTCTCGCTTAGCGATTTGTTCTACATCTCGGGCAGTAACGACCTGCAAAGTGGCAGCGAAAAAGGCAGTAAAAACATCACGGGTCACTATTCGGTGCCATTCGGTTATTGGATGGTCGGCGTAACAGCCAACGACTATGACTATCACCAAACAGCTGCAGGGCTGAATGACGATATTCGCTACAGCGGTAAGAGTAAGAATCTCAACTTCCAGTTAAGCCGCGTACTACACCGTAACGGTAGCCAGAAAACCACGTTGACTTACGACGTGATGACGCGTGAATCCAGCAACTACATCAATGACACCGAAGTGGAAGTGCAACGCCGTCACACCAGCGCTTGGAAGCTGGGGCTACAGCATCGTCATTATATTCAGCAAGCCACTTTAGACGTGGGCGTTAGCTATCAGCGTGGTACGCGTTGGTTTGGCGCACAACCCGCGCCAGAAGAGTTTGTTGGTTATGCGACTGCGCTGAGCAAGATAGTGCAGCTTAACGCGCAATTGGATGTGCCATTCAGCCTATTCAGCCAGAACTTCCGCTACAACGTGCAGTACCTGCGCCAAATCAGCGATACCCCGCTGACGCCGCAAGATCAGTTCGCTATCGGCAACCGTTGGACGGTGCGCGGCTTTGACGGCGAACGCACGCTGAACGCTAACCGGGGTTGGTACGTGCGTAACGATCTGGCGTGGCGCACGCCATTACCGAGCCAAGAACTGTATCTGGGCGCTGACTATGGTGAAGTGGGCGGTTACGGCACCGATTATCTGGTGGGCACTCATCTGGCAGGCGGTGTGATTGGCCTACGCGGTAGCGCGTTCAGTGTGGGTTATGACCTGTTCGCCGGAGTGCCGTTCTCGAAACCCGACGGTTTCAAGACCGATCCGGTCACGCTGGGCTTCAACCTGAATTGGAGCTACTGAGATGCAGATAGGCACTTATGACGTTAAAGCGCCGCTGATCCTCGGTGGGCAGGATAGCGAAGCCGAAGCCTTTGGCGCGGCCGTGTGGCTATGGATGCATTCACCGATGCATCGCGATGCGCCCCTGCACAGCCTGCCGACGCTGTTGTTGCCGATAATCAAAAGCCAACAGTACGTATTGGTATCGCAACACCATCAGCCAGTATTTTTCCTCAGTTGGGCATGGATGAACGAAGAAGCCGAAGCGCGTTATTTGACGCAACCGGCGATCCTGCAACCGATAGAAGACTGGAATAACGGCGATCGTTTGTGGTTCTGCGACTGGATCGCGCCTTTTGGTCACACGCGTGATATGGCGCAACTGATCCTGCGCGACATCTTCCCGCATCACTGTATGCGAGCGTTGTATCACCGTGGACAAACACGCGGTAAACGCATTATGACTTTCAAGGGTGCGCAGGTTAGCCAGCAAGAAGCGCAGGCATGGTGGAGTAACCACCCGCTGGCTGTTGTGCCATCGATAGCGCAGCCGGAAAACAAATAAGGACATTTGTCATGAACAAGAATCTATACCGTATCGTCTTTAACAAAGCCCGTGGCCTGTTGATGGTGGTGGCAGACATCGCCCGTTCTGGTCGTGCGGGTGCCGCGCGCTCTTCGGGGCTCGGTCATACTTTGAGCCGTTGCATCAGTAAGCTCGGTGCATTAAGTTTCAGTTTGTGGCTGGCGCTCGGGATGGTGCTTATTCCTACTGCGCTGCAACCAGTGAATGCCGCAGTTGTTGCTGATGGCAGTGCACCCGGCAACCAACAACCGACCGTTATTGGCAGCGCCAACGGCACACCGCAGGTCAATATTCAAACGCCTAGCGCAGGCGGCGTATCGCGTAACGTCTACAGCCAGTTCGACGTTGATAAAAAAGGCGTCATCCTCAATAACTCACATAAAAACGTCAATACTGAACTGGGCGGCATGGTCAGCGGTAACCCGTGGCTGGCGAAAGGTGAAGCTAAAATCATCCTCAATGAGGTCAATGCCCGTGACCCGAGCCGCCTGAACGGTATGGTAGAAGTAGCGGGGCAAAAGGCACAGGTGATTATCGCTAACCCATCGGGTATTACCTGTAATGGCTGCGGTTTTATTAACGCCAACCGTGGCACCTTGACCACCGGTCAGGCGCAATTGAATAACGGTAATCTGACCGGTTTTAACGTTGAGCGTGGCGAAGTAGTGGTTGAAGGCGCGGGCATGGACAGCTCACGTCAGGATTACACCGACATCATCGCCCGTTCGGTGAAGATCAACGCCAAACTGTGGGCGAACGATCTACAAGTTACCACCGGCCGTAATCAGGTAGATGCGGCGCATCAGAACATCAGCGCACAAGCGGATGACCCGGCGACTAAGCCGCAACTGGCGGTGGATGTCTCCAGTTTGGGTGGCATGTACGCCGGTAAAATCCGCCTGATCGGCACCGAACAAGGCGTTGGGGTACGTAACGCCGGTAAAATCGGGGCTGAAGCGGGCTCGGTGATCGTTACCGCCGATGGACGGATTGAAAACAGCGGCTCCATCACCGGCAGTGAGTCGGTAGCGCTGGCTTCGCAGCAGGGTGTCAGCAACAGCGGCGGGGTGTTTGCCAAAGGCTCCACCACCGTCACCACGCCGGGCGACGTCGATAACAGCGGCTCGATGGCGGCGGGACAACAGGTACAGATTCAAGCAGGCAGCCTGAACAGCCGCTCCGGCAGTATGCTGATGGCGGGGGTGAATGAAGACGGCAGCGCAGGTGGTGCGGGCGATATGGTGCTCAACACCCAAGGGCAACTGACGGCGCAAGGGAAAAACGTTGCCACCGGCACCCTGACGGCACGCGGACAAGGCATTGATGTGCGCGGCAGCCGTACCATCGCCAAAACGGTGACGCTGGACGCCCAACAAAAAACTTTACAGACCGCAGGCGCGCAGGTAGCGGCAGAACAACAACTGAACCTGAACACGGCGTCACAACTCAACAACGATGGCGGCTCCCTGAGTGCCAATCAACTGACGTTGAATGCGCAATCTCTCTCAAACCAGCAGGGCGACATTACCCAGTTTGGCACCGATGATTTGACCTTCAATTTGCCAGGCAGCCTGAATAATAACGCTGGCCACATTGCCAGCAACGGCAACGTTTTCCTCACCAGCAGCACGCTGGATAATCAGAACGGTGAAGTCGCGGCGGCGCAAAGCGGCAATCTGAACGTGCACACCGCTGGCGCAGTGAATAACACCCAGGGGATGTTGGCGGCGGGGGCTGGGCTGCGTTTGGACAGCAACCAGTTGACCAATGACGGCGGCCTGTTGCAATCCGGTGCAGATATGGCGCTGGAGACACGCGGCGGCCTGCTGAGCAACCTCAACAGCGGCGACGGTAACGGTATTATCAGCCGCGGTGGGTTAACGCTCTCCACTGGCAACCTCGACAACCGGCAGGGCTTTATCGCCAGTGCGAAGGATTTCACGCTGACCGGCGCGGCGCTGGATAACCGTGGCGGCACGCTAGGTTCGGAACAAGCACTGACCAGCACGACGAAAGCCGTCAACAATCAGGGCGGTGCCATCAAGTCCGGGCAGGGCATGACGTTGAACACCCAGGGTGAGCGCCTTGATAACAGCCAAAAAGGCGTGATCGCGGCGGGGCAATCGCTACAACTGGACAGCGGTGACCTGCTGAATAGTAACGGCACCTTGGTGAGTGGTACTGATGCGGTTTTGACCTTTGCCCAACTGGATAACCGCGCTGGGCAACTGGCGGCGCAAGGCGCACTGAACCTCACCGGCAAACACATCACCAACGACGATGGCGGCCTAATACAAAGTGGCGCAGCGCTGACCTTGCGCAGTGATAGCCTGAGTAACCGCAACAGCGGCGAAACCGGCGGTATCACCAGCTTGGGCGATATGCATCTCACCACCGGCGCTTTCGATAATAATGCCGGGGTGCTGATTGCCGGCAACAACCTGAATTTGACTAGCGCGGCAGTAGATAACCGCGCTGGTCAACTGGTGGCACAAAAGGCGCTGACCGCTAACACGCAAGCCGTGGACAACCGTGGCGGCTTGGTGCAATCCGGTGAGTTGCTGTATTGGAACAGCCAACTGGCGGCTCTCAATAACGCGCAAGGGACTTTCCACAGTTTAGGCGGCATGCAACTTTCTACCGGTGAACTGAATAACCAAAACGGTACGCTGGGCGCGAAAGGGGACTTCACCCTGACCGCCAGCAAAGTGGATAACAGTGCCGCCGGGCGCATTATCGGTGAACAGGCGTTAACGATAACGACCGCTGACTTGAACAACCAACAGGGTCAAGTTCAGGCGGTGGGTGATTTACTGCTGAGTAGCGCGCAGGGCGTGATCGATAATGCCATGGGCTTGCTGCGTAGCGGCGCGACCGTCACGCTGAATGCGCTGACCTTCCTCAACCAAAACACCCAAGGGGATAATCAGGGGCTGGAAGGGCAAACGGTGGTGGTCAACAGCGGTACGCTCGACAACCAATCCGGTAGCATTTTGGCGAATAAGCAACTGAACATCACCAACCGCGGCGTGCTGAATAACAACAGCGGTCAACTGGCCTCGGCCGAGTTGCTGCAACTGCAAGGCGATAACCTTGCCCTGCAAAACAGCGCCGGGATGGTGAAAGCCGGTAAACAGCTGGATATCAAGGCATTGAGCGTGGGTGGCGACGGGCAACTGCTGTCGCTGGGCGACATCACCCTCACCAGTCAACGAGATATCGATAACAGCGGCGAGATGATCGCCAACGGTGATTTTACCTTCACCACGCCGGGTTCGGTCAATAACAGCGGTAAATTGCTAGCCGGTGGCAAGCTGGACTTGCACGCTAATAATCTGTTCAACGCCGCCAGCGGGGAGATCAACGCTGGGCAGAACTGGCTGACCGTCAACCAAACCCTGACCAACACCGGCCTGATCGACGGTGGGCATACGTTACTGACCGCAGAGACGTTGAACAACATCGGCACCGGTCGCATTTACGGTGACTACATCGGTGTGAATACCCTCACCTTCAACAACTTGGCAGCAGACGGTACGGCGGCAACACTGGCGGGGCGTGAACGTGTTGATATCGGTACGCAAACACTGAACAACCGCGATCATGCGCTGATTTACAGCGCCGGTGATATGGCAATCGGCGGTGAGTTGGATGCCAACTTCGCCGCTACCGGTAAAGCGGCGGTGCTAAACAACCACAGCTCAACCATTGAATCGGCGGGGGATTTGGCGCTGTCGGCCTCGCAAATCAACAACATCAACGACCATTTCAGCACCGAGTTGGTGACGGTGTCGACCACGCCAGTAACTGAGTACCAGTTCCGTGGTGAGTTCTACAGCCCTGATGAATATACGATTTACACTTATCAGGATGAAGTCACCATCATCTGTATCGAAGGGGTTATGTGCCACAGCACCGATGGTGACACCTTCAATAAATACGACTACATCCGCACGATACAAGAGACGCAAATCGCCGAGAGCGATCCGGCGAAGATCATTGCGGGTGGCAACCTGAGCATTAATGCGGATCACCTGTTGAACGATAAGAGCCAAATCGTTGCCGGTGGCACTCTGGGTATCAACGCTGGCAGTGTGGATAACGTGGAAGTGAATGGCGAACGCCTGATCACTGATGTGGGCGAAGTGGCGCATTATTACCGCATTAGACACAAACACAACGACAGTCAGGGGCTGGACACCACGGCCTATACGCCACCGACGACCATCCAAACTATCACGCTCAAGCCGAGCCAATTGCTCTCACACGGTGATGTCACGGGTAACCCTGTCAGCATCGACCCGCTGACACCGCAAAGCACCGACGTGAATATCGGCAATGCCGGTGGCGTGGCGGCGGATGTGAATGGCGCGACGCTCGATCCGAATCGGCAGACTGTCGACCAACCGGGCACCCGTTTGCGCCCCGGTCAGCAGTTTGAAGTCCCCGGCCAATCCGATAACGTGGTGCGCATTATAGGGCCAGATGTTCGCTTGCCAGACAACAGCCTGTTCAAAACCAACCCGGCGGCAGAAAGCCCATATCTGGTGGAAACTGACCCGCGCTTCACCAACCAGAAAAAGTGGTTGGGCAGCGACTACATGCAAAACGCCTGGCCACAGAACAGCGACAACATGCTCAAACGGCTAGGCGACGGTTACTACGAGCAGCGGCTGATCCGCGAGCAGGTGATCGCCCTGACCGGGCAGCGCTATCTGGACGGCTTCAGCAACGACGAAGAGCAGTTCAAAGCGCTGATGGATGCGGGTGTGGCGGTGGGTAAAAAGTTCAACCTGCGCCTCGGTGTGGGGCTGACGGCAGAGCAGATGGCGAGCCTGACGCAAGACATCGTCTTGCTGGTGAGCACCCCGGTACGTCTGGCGGACGGCAGCGTGCAGAACGTGCTGGTGCCGCAGGTGTATGCGCGGGTGAAACCGGGGGATGTGGACGGCTCTGGCGCGCTGCTGGCGGGTAAAAACGTCGGCTTGAATCTGAGCGGTGACCTGCTGAACAGCGGGCGCATAGCCGGACGTGAGGCGGTGCAACTGAACGCCGATAACCTCACCAATCAGGCCGGACGTATTCAGGGCGCGGATGTGGCGTTGAGCGCACGTACCGACATCAACAACATCGGCGGGCTGATACAGGGCAACAACTCGCTGCTGGCGAGTGCCGGGCGTGACATCAACGTCACCAGCACCACCCGTTCGGCGAGCAGTGCCAGCGGGGCTAACCGTTTTGAGCGCAGCACGGTTGACAGCGTGGCGGGAATGTTGGTGCAAGGTCAAGACGGCAAACTGCTGTTGCAGGCGGGACGCGATGTCAACCTGACCGGTGCGCAGGTGGTGAACAGCGGTGAAAACGGCCAGACCTTGCTGAATGCCGGACGCGACCTGAACCTGAACACCATCACCACCTCCAGCCAGGATGCGTTGGTGTGGGATGCGGACAATACCCTGACGCAAGGCAACAGCCAGCAACTGGGCAGTGAAGTGGTGGGTAAAGGTGCGGTCACGCTGAGTGCCGGGAATGACCTGAACGCCAAGGCGGCCACGGTGTCTGCTGGCGATGCGCTAACCGTTCGCGCCGGGCATGACGTGACTATCGTCAACGGAGAAAACACCGAATCGGTAGACGAACGCCATAAGGTGACTGGCAGCAGCGGGATGCTGTCGAAAACCACCACCACCACGCGGGATGCCTTTGACCGTCAGACGGCGCAAAGCAGTTCGCTCAGTGGCGATAGCGTGACGGTGGTGGCCGGTCACGACCTGAAAGTACAAGGTAGCAGCGTGGCAGGCACACAAGATGTGACGCTGTTGGCCGGAAACGATGTGACCATTACTGGCGCGACCGAGCGCAACGACGAGACGCACCTTAAGCAGGAGAAGAAATCTGGGCTGTCGGGCACGGGGGGTATTGGGTTCAGCTACGGTACCGATGAGCTGAAAACCACCGATACCGCGCAAGCGTTGACGAATAAAGGCAGCACGGTGGGCAGTGTGAACGGCAATGTCACCGTGGGTGCGGGGAATAATCTGGCTGTTGTCGGCTCTGACCTGATTGCCGGTAAAGATATGGCGCTGTCGGGTAAGAACGTCAGCGTGACGGCGGCGGAGAACCAGAACAGCCAGATGCATAAGGTGGAGCAGAAGACTTCTGGCCTGACGCTGGCACTCTCGGGCACCGCAGGCAGTGCGTTGAACACGGCGGTGGAAACCACCAAACAGGCGCGGGAGAGCGACGACAGCCGGTTGGCGGCGTTACAGGGGACTAAGGCGGCGCTCTCGGGCGTGCAGGCCACACAGGCGATGCGGATGGACGGTGCAAAAGGCGGTGACCCAAGTAATGACAACACCGTGGGTGTCAGTCTGAGTTACGGCAGCCAGTCGTCCACCTCGATGCAGCACAGCGAACAGCGCACCAGCGAAGGCAGCGGCCTGACGGCGGGTAACAACCTGAACATCACCGCGTTTGGTGATGGCAAGGCGAAGCAGGAAGGCGACATCCTGATTCAGGGCAGCCAGTTGCAGGCGGGTAAAGACGCCACCCTGAACGCCAATCGCGATATCAACCTGATATCGGGCGAGAATACTAGCCTGCTGGACGGCAAGAACGAAAGCAAAGGCGGCACGGTGGGCGTGGGTATTGGTGTCGGCTCGGGCGGTTGGGGGATTAGTGTTTCAGCCAGCGTCAACAAGGGCAAAGGCTCCGAGAGTGGCAATGGCACCACCCATACCGAAACCACGGTCAACGCGGGGAACAATGTCAATATCATCAGCGGACGTGACACTAATTTGATAGGTGCGCAAGTCAGCGGCGAGACGGTGAAGGCGGATGTCGGGCGTAACCTGACACTGCAAAGCCAACAGGACAGCGACAACTACGACTCGAAACAGCAGAACGCCAGCGCAGGTGGCAGCTTCACTTTTGGGTCGATGAGCGGTTCGGCGAGTGTTAACCTCAGCAAAGACAAAATGCACAGCACGTATGAGAGCGTGCAGGAGCAAACCGGCATCTTCGCGGGGAAAGGTGGGTTCGACATTACCGTTGGGGAACATACGCAGCTTGATGGCGCGGTGATTGGTTCAACGGCGGATGCTAGCAAGAACAAACTGGATACCGGCACGTTGGGCTTTAGTGATATCGAGAACAAAGCGGATTACAAAGTCGAACACCAGAGTGTGGGCATCAGCACCGGTGGCAGTATCGGCAGTCAGTTTGCGGGAAATATGGCGAACGGGTTGTTGGTGGGAGCGAACTCGGAAGGGCATGCGAGCTCGACAACGAAATCGGCGGTCTCCGACGGCACTATCACCATCCGCGACCAAGATAAACAGCAGCAGGACGTCAGCACGTTAAGCCGCGATGTGGAAAATGCCAATCCGGGACTGGATGTTATCTTCGACAAAGAGAAAGAGCAGAAGCGGTTACAGCAGGCGCAGCTCATTGCTGAAATCGGTAATCAAGTGGCGGACATTGCACGCACGGAAGGGAATATCCGGGCGATAACGGCAGGCAAAGAGGAGCTGGCAAAGCGGAATCCACCAGTAAAAGAGCCGGGAGAAGGTGCCACGAAGAAAGAGTGGGAAGCCTATAACGCGACGTTAGCGGACACCTCTGCGTATAAGAAAGCACAAACCGAATGGGGTACGGGAGGTTCTATCCAGCAAGGGATGCAAGCGGCAACGGCGGCGATCCAGGGGTTAGCCGGTGGTAATATGGCACAAGCCATTAGTGGTGCCGCCGCACCGTACTTGGCGGAGCAAATCCACAAACTGGCACCGGATGAAGCAAGCCGAGCGATGGCACACGCGGTGGTCGGTGCAGTAACCTCTTATGCCAGCGGCAACAGTGCCGCCGCAGGTGCAGCGGGTGCGGTCAGCGGTGAGTTGATGGCGCAACTGGTGATGAACCAGTTGTATCCCGGTAAAAAAGTCAGTGAGCTGAGTGAAGACCAGAAACAGACGATTAGCGCGCTAGGCACTTTGGCGGCAGGATTGGCCGGCGGTCTTGCGGGTGATAGCAGTGCTGATGCGATTGCGGGGGCGCAGGCTGGGAAAAACTCGACCGAGAACAACTTCCTTAGCGCGAACAAGAACGATGCGCTGAATAAAGCTCTGGATGACCAAAAAGCCGGTAAAAATTTGCTGGAGGCCTCTCAGACGATTGTCAGGGAGACAAATGAAGACCGGAGCAATAATGTACTGGTGGACAAATACCTCAAAGGACAACTGACTGACGGTGAGAAACAACAACTTGCGGGATTACTTAATCAGTATGGTTATGAACTGCAATCGGTTTATGGTTACTCTGAGAAACAGGCAGGGGAAGCTATTCAGGCTCTGGTCAATGGTAAGGCGTTTGTAGCGACAGCCGCGGATGCGAGAGCATATAACGAAGCGTTGAGCTACTTAAAAGGTTATAGCGCCCAATCTGGGCAGGCAGCACTGGGAACGGATGCTTTGCTTATTTTACCGGGTGCTCCTGGAGCGATAATCCGTGGAGCGTTGGCGACAGGAGGGGCTTACCAGACAGGTATTGGCATTGGCCAGACAGTCGATGGTAAGTACGGAGAAGGTGCACTGAACATTGGCTTAGGAACAGCGGCTATCTTTGGCGGAGTTGCTGGACAAGGCGTTATAAAGAAAACTGAAACAGGTATTGTTTCCCCAAGTAAAGGTACTGGGTGGGCAGAGAGCTCTCAGTCGATTGATAAAAATGCACATTCTTCTATTCCGAAAGTTACTGCTGAATTGACAGATCCTCAGACCGGGAAAGTCTTTACGGATACCAATCAGGGGAACAGACCTGATTTCTTCTTAGGGGATGCCAGCAAGCCAACACTGATTAACGATGTTGTACAGGCAAAAGTAATTAATCAACCAGATAAAAACTTCCCAAATGGAAATATGGCTACGGCTCATGCTGAAGTCGGAACTATCCAACAAGCTTATGATCAAGGCATGACTGCAGGACGTAGCATGGAAATGAGCGTATCTGGCAAGCCTGTTTGTGGTTACTGTCTTAGTGATATAAAGAGCATGGCTGAAAAATCTGGTTTGAAATCGCTTACTATTTTTGAAGAGAAAAGCGGCGATACTTTGTATTGGGAGCAAGGGATGAAAAAATTCACTAGGAAATAAACTTATGAAAGATGAGTTCGAAGTCGATTTTTATCTCCATGCTAGAAACCCTTTTACGCGGGTTCGTAGTCCCGCATGGAGTGATGTAGAAGCATTTCTGACAAGATTGAAGGGAGATTCAGGTGGCGTAAGGCTCCGTATTTTACCTGAACCTGACATTGGACCAATGAATTTAGATGTGTCTACAGATAATGGTTTCTATCTTTTGACGTTACTAGAATGTTCAGAATCTGATTTAAATGTTCGTTCCTATTGGAATAAATCGACATCAGATAAGGATAACAAAATACAGATTTATGGGGATTATTGGCCTGAACGCCAGCTAACAAATGATTTTGATCTTGTCGTTAGGACATTTAAAGAGTTTTTTGATACTGGCAATGTATCAACGGATCTTTTGAATTAATAAACGAATCTTGTAGTTAGGGCAGTAGCGTGGCAGGCACACAAGATGTGACGCTGTTGGCCGGAAACGATGTGACCATTACTGGCGCGACCGAGCGCAACGACGAGACGCACCTTAAGCAGGAGAAGAAATCTGGGCTGTCGGGTACGGGGGGTATTGGGTTCAGCTACGGTACCGATGAGCTGAAAACCACGGATACCGCGGCAGCACTGACCAACAAAGGCAGCACGGTGGGCAGCGTGAACGGCAATGTCACTGTGGGTGCGGGGAATAATCTGGCTATTGTTGGCTCTGACCTGATTGCTGGAAAAGACATGGCGCTGTCGGGTAAGAACGTCAGCGTGACGGCAGCGGAGAACCAGAACAGCCAGACGCACAAGGTGGAGCAGAAGACCTCTGGCCTGACGCTGGCACTTTCCGGCACCGCAGGCAGTGCGCTGAACACGGCGGTGGAAACCACCAAGCAGGCGCGGGAGAGCGACGACAGCCGGTTGGCGGCATTGCAGGGGACTAAGGCGGCGCTGTCGGGCGTGCAGGCCACGCAGGCGATGCGCATGGACGGTGCAAAAGGCGGTGACCCAAGTAATGACAACACCGTGGGTGTCAGTCTGAGTTATGGCAGCCAGTCGTCCACTTCGACGCAGCACAACGAACAGCGTACCAGTGAAGGCAGCGGCCTGACGGCGGGTAACAACCTGAACATCACCGCGTTTGGTGATGGCAAGGCGAAGCAGGAAGGCGATATCCTGATTCAGGGTAGCCAGTTGCAGGCGGGTAAAGACGCCACCCTGAACGCTAACCGCGATATCAACCTGATATCGGGCGAGAATACTAGCCTGCTGGACGGCAAGAACGAAAGCAAAGGCGGCACGGTGGGCGTGGGCATTGGTGTTGGCTCGGGCGGTTGGGGGATAAGTGTTTCAGCCAGCGTCAACAAGGGCAAAGGCTCCGAGAGTGGCAATGGCACCACGCATACCGAAACCACGGTCAACGCCGGGAACAACGTCAATATTGTCAGCGGACGCGATACCAACCTGATAGGTGCGCAAGTCAGCGGCGAGACGGTGAAGGCGGATGTCGGGCGCAATCTGACACTGCAAAGCCAGCAAGACAGCGACAACTACGATTCGAAACAGCAGAACGCCAGCGCAGGTGGCAGCTTCACCTTTGGGTCGATGAGCGGTTCGGCGAGCGTGAATGTCAGCAAAGATAAGATGCACAGCAACTATGACAGCGTGCAGGAGCAGACGGGTATTTTTGCGGGTAAAGGAGGTTATGACATTCGCGTTGGGGAGCATACGCAGCTTGATGGTGCCGTCATTGGTTCAACGAGTGCTCCAGAGAATAATCGTCTGGATACAGGCACGCTGGGCTTTAGTGATATCGAGAACAAGGCCGATTACAAGGTTGAGCACCAGAGCGTGGGCATCAGCACCGGTGGCGCTATCGGCAGCCAGTTCGCGGGAAATATGGCGAATGGGCTGTTGGTGGGCGCGAACTCGGAAGGGCATGCGAGCTCGACAACGAAAGCGGCGGTATCCGACGGCACTATCACCATCCGCGACCAAGATAAACAGCAGCAGGACGTCAGCACGTTAAGCCGTGATGTTGAAAATGCCAATCCGGGACTGGATGTCATCTTCGACAAAGAGCGTGAACAGAAACGGTTACAGCAGGCGCAACTCATTGCTGAAATAGGCAATCAGGCGGCGGACATTGCCAGAACCGAAGGCCAGATACGGGCGACGACGGCGGGTAAAGAGGAGCTGGCGAAGCGGAACCCACCAGTAAAAGAGCCGGGAGAAGGTGCCACGAAGAAAGAGTGGGAAGCCTATAACGCGACGTTAGCGGACACCTCTGCGTATAAGAAAGCACAAACCGAATGGGGTACGGGAAGTTCTATCCAGCAAGGGATGCAGGCTGCCACTGCAGCAATACAGGGCTTAGCCAGTGGTGATATTAAAGCGGCGATAGCGGGAGCTTCAGCGCCTTATCTCGCGGAGGTTATCAAGCAGACGGCTCCGAATGAGGCGAGCCGTGTGATGGCTCATGCTGTTGTGCTGGCTGAAATGCAGGGTAATAACGGGCTGGCAGGCGCGGCGGGTGCGGCAACCGCCGCGGCAAGCACGAACGCGATTGCGAAAGCGATGTATGGCACCGATGACTTTAGCAAGATGACGGAAGAGCAGCGTCAAACGGTATCAGCGTTAACGACCTTGGCAAGTGGTCTGGCTGGCGGTTTAGCGGGCGGTGATAGTGGCAGTGCACTTGCTGGCGGTCAAGCAGGTAAAAATACGGCTGAAAACAATGATATGTTGATTCCAGTACCACCACGAGTTCAAGATGATGCTTCATTAGCATTCTGGATGGCTCAGCAAGGTGCGACTCCTGAGGAGGTCAATCAAGCTATTGCAGACTCCCACCTCGATCCATCCTTTGGTATTACATATAAAGTAAAACCCTATGTAAAAGGTGAAGTTGCTGTTGGAGCAGGTTATGGCGTTTATGTGGATGGAACGGCTGATCCTTCTCAATTATCCCTAAATAAAGGGGAAACACTTGCTGTTGGTGGCCGAGCTGCGGGGCAGATTGGTATTCAATTCGGTCCTTATTATCCAAATTTGATTGCGATGGAAAAAAATAACTCGTTAGATTTTGGATTTGGAATAATGGGAGTGGGATTGGCTTATGGTAAAGATGGTATTGGGTTATCTATTGGTGTCGGTCCTGCAATTGGTTGGAGTGGAGTGTCAAAAGATACTGCTGTAGGCAATGTCGATATAAATGGTTCATCAGGTAGTGAGTTTTATCATTACGATTTTAATGAAAAAGGTGAGAAGAAATGAATGTTCTTTATATTCATATTTTAAGCTTGGTGGTTTTCTTTATGTCTTTTTTGTTTTTTTGTAAAAAAACAGGGATTGCTTTCTCTTCGGCATCTTCTATGTCTATTTTTTTTGACTCTATATTTTTTGTTTTCGAAGGTGGTAAGGCCTCGTTAATTGGTAGGTTGGTTTTGCTTATTGTCATCCCATTATCGATTATTATTAGGGTGTTGTATGAAGGGGGGCGTGATTATTTTCTGGTTCTGACCTGTGGAGCATGGTTGCTACTTTTGTATTGTTATTATTATAAGGATAGTATTAAACCCAGCAAGATAAAGAGTTCTGCACTATTCAGTGAAGTGCTTTTTGCAAGAAGAAAGAGAGTACGGGGTGTATTCCTTTGGGGTGTTAGATTGCTATATGTAGCAGGTTTTTATTTGCATTTTTCTTTAATGTAATAATCTCCTTCTATCTTTGATCGGCTGGCTTTTTAAGGGGTAGGGCTGTGAGGTAATTGGCAAAGCAGCCCGCTCAGTGACAACTGTGTGACAGTAGCGGTGAATAGTCAGTAAGCGTTCCGCCAACTCACATGGTTTAAAATTTGGGGGAGAATCCAAGACTATGTTTTTCCACAATTTAAAATATCTGTGATTAGTTGTTTCGCTAATTTACTTTAAAACAGTATTTGGTATTATTTATAAATGTTTTCATATGGATTTGGTGATTGATTTTGGTTATATACATTCACTGTATCTATAACCTAAAGCAAATCTGTATCATTTACTATTAAGGACGATTCCAATGAAAAAATTAGCAATTACTAGCATTATTATTTCTACTCTGGGTCTCTGCTCTGCTGCAAATGCAGGGGAACATACGATCACCGCAGGTTATGCTCAGTCGAAGGTGCAGGATTTCAAAAATATCAATGGGGTAAACCTCAAGTATCGCTATGAATGGGATTCACCTATTAGTGTAATCACCTCGTTCACCTATATGAGTGGCGATAAAGATTATTCTTATCTTGCTGGGAGAGATATTATCGACAATAATGCTGAAGTAAAATATTACTCTTTGGCAGTGGGGCCTGCATACCGTATTAACCAATACATTAGCGTCTATGGGTTACTGGGTGTTAATTATAATAAAGTTGATTATAAATATAATTGGTTGAATTATGAGGCGGGTAGCTATCGGGATATGGGTGAAGTCAGTGGCAGTAACAATAACACTTCGTTAATGTATGGTGCTGGCGTTCAGATTAACCCAATTCAAAACTTGGCGATTGATGTCGGTTACGAAGGTTCAAATCTGGACGATGGCAGTCAGAGTCATTCGGTTAATGGGTTCAATATTAACTTCGGTTATCGCTTCTGATTTTAATGAATGCCTTATCTTCAGGTAAGGCATTTTAATTATTATGCCAATGGGATAGGGGGAGCAATAAATGCAATGTATCAACTGTGATGAAGAAGCTAAGAAATACTCGGATTACTGTGCGGCCTGTGAAAAAAGGAGTTTCGAAAAATTAGTGGATTTCTTTACCTTCCAGCGATAGGTGTTGTTGTATCCATTATCGTTTCCTTTTATCAAGCCTATGAAACATTAAAAGTCTGGGTGGGTTTGGACAATGAATTACGGTATTTTTCACCGTTGATTGCTTATGAGTTTATTGGTTGGATTTTATTGGCCTTTGTTGCAATTTATACCGCTGGTCAGTTTTTTGGTAAGAAGAAAAAAACACCTTCTGTATACATTGCTTTTCTTGTGCTCAGCTTGATTTTTTGTGTCAGTGATTTGGCGATTGCAAATGTCTATTTTGGTGTGAAACTTCAATACGAAAATTTGTCTTGGTTATTACGCAGTGTTATCAGTAGTTGCATATGGATACCTTATTTCCTGGTTTCAGAAAGGGTGAAACGAACTTTTATTAGATAAAATGTAGATGGGATGAGTGTTAACAATTGCTGGGTAAGAGCAGCATCAACTGGAACGAAAAACCAAACATCGTACGTCTAGTTTTGCACCATTTCAGTGCTATCAAGCCAAGTAATGGTGCAATTTTCCTTAGTTTTGCCGATAAGTGACGGTAGATATGGGACAAATGTGTTTTTACTCGTCTGATTTTTTAGTCTTAATCGTCATAACTACAGCGAAAAAAGTGTACAAAAATAACTATAAAAACTATTTCAGTGCCATTAAATGATAAAAAGTGCCCTTTCTGTAACTCCCGCCATTAGCGGGGCGATGAGACTTATCCACCATTCCTGTGGATAACCTTGTGCATTAGATTTAGAAAAGTGGTTTAAAGCGAGAAAGGGCGCGGGTTGTGTTCGCTTTGTCCGTATTGTCGTCTTTTTAATAATTATGTTTATTATCAATATGTTAATTAAAATCAAGACGCCGAAGTGTCTAACTGACAGCGACGTATCATTTTTAACCGTAGTGATGCCAATAAGTTAATTCGTGACAGATTTTGGGGATAAACCAGGTATTGACAATAAAAATGTCACCGCTCTGTAACCTAAGCGGTGCATTGCGGGTATTTTTGCTGCGTAAAAGCTTGATGCTGTTTTTATATCCAGTATTATAAGGGTTGGCGGAAATCGCCGAGGTTCTCCATAATTACAGGTCGCTTGAGCGCGCATTCCACAGGGTCGCTGAATTCATGAGTAAATTGTTCAAACTGCATTCCGAGTTCAAACCGGCAGGCGATCAGCCAGAGGCGATTCGTAAACTGGAGGAAGGGCTGGAAGATGGCTTGGCACACCAGACATTGCTTGGGGTAACGGGGTCTGGTAAGACGTTTACCATTGCTAACGTGATAGCTGATCTCAACCGACCGACCATGGTGATGGCGCCTAACAAAACGCTGGCGGCGCAGTTATACGGCGAGATGAAAGAGTTCTTCCCGGATAACGCGGTAGAGTATTTCGTCTCTTACTACGACTACTACCAACCCGAAGCCTACGTACCTAGCTCCGACACCTTCATCGAAAAAGACGCCTCGGTAAACGAACATATTGAACAGATGCGACTTTCCGCCACCAAAGCGTTGTTAGAGCGACGGGATGTGGTGGTAGTGGCCTCAGTTTCGGCGATCTACGGTCTGGGCGATCCTGATCTGTATCTGAAAATGATGTTGCATTTGACCAAGGGCATGATTATCGATCAGCGCTCGATCCTACGTCGTTTGGCTGAATTGCAATACACCCGCAATGATCAGGCGTTCCAACGCGCGACCTTCCGCGTGCGTGGCGAAGTGATCGACATCTTCCCGGCGGAATCCGACGAATTTGCACTACGCGTTGAGTTGTTTGATGAAGAAGTGGAGCGGCTGTCGTTGTTCGATCCGCTCACTGGTCAGATTGAACAGGTCGTTCAGCGTTTCACCATCTACCCGAAATCGCACTACGTCACGCCACGAGAGCGGATCATCCAGGCGATGGAGGATATTAAAGTTGAATTGGCCGATCGCCGTCAGGTGCTGCTGGCGAATAATAAACTATTGGAAGAGCAACGCCTGACGCAGCGTACCCAGTTTGATCTGGAGATGATGAACGAGTTGGGCTATTGCTCTGGTATTGAAAACTATTCACGTTTCCTGTCTGGGCGTGGCCCCGGCGAGCCGCCACCCACGTTGTTTGATTATCTGCCTGCCGATGGTTTATTAGTGGTCGACGAATCCCACGTCACCATCCCGCAAATTGGCGCGATGTTTAAAGGCGACCGCGCACGTAAAGAAACGCTGGTGGAATACGGTTTCCGCTTGCCTTCTGCACTGGATAACCGACCAATGCGTTTTGAAGAATTTGAAGCGCAGGCACCGCAAACCATCTACGTCTCCGCTACGCCGGGTAAATACGAACTGGAAAAATCCGGTGACGAAATTATCGATCAAGTGGTGCGTCCGACCGGCTTGTTAGATCCTATTGTCGAAGTTCGCCCGGTAGGGACACAGGTGGACGATCTCCTTTCAGAGATCCGCAAGCGTGCGGCGATCAACGAGCGTGTCTTGGTGACGACGTTAACCAAGCGTATGGCTGAAGACTTGACCGAATATCTGGAAGATCACGGTGAGCGTGTGCGTTATCTGCACTCGGACATCGACACCGTGGAACGGGTCGAAATTATTCGTGATTTGCGTCTGGGCGAGTTTGATGTGTTAGTGGGTATCAACCTGTTGCGTGAAGGTTTGGACATGCCTGAGGTGTCGCTGGTGGCGATCCTCGACGCCGATAAAGAAGGCTTCTTGCGTTCTGAACGTTCGTTAATCCAGACCATTGGCCGTGCGGCACGTAATTTGAGCGGCAAGGCGATTCTGTACGGTGATAGGATCACCGCTTCTATGGCCAAAGCGATTGATGAAACCGAGCGTCGTCGTGCTAAACAACAGGCGTTTAACGAAGAAAACGGCATTGTACCGCAGGGGCTGAACAAGAAAGTGGGTGATATTCTACAACTTGGGCAACCGAGTAACCGTGGCAAGGGCAGAGGGAAAGGCAAAGCAGCGGAAAGCGCCGCACAGTATCAGAACCTAACGCCGAAAGCGCTGGATCAAAAAATCCGCGAGTTGGAAGCACAAATGTACACTCATGCACAAAACTTGGAGTTCGAACAGGCTGCGGCAGTGCGCGACGAGATCCATCAATTACGCGCGCAGTTTATCGCGATTTCGTAATGGCGATGGCTAAAACCCTTGTCCTTGCCGTAAAAGCACATTAGGGTGTGCGCCAAATTATTGGGATGAATGAAGAGATTTTGATATGAATGCACACCAGTCTAAAGATCCGCTACACGGCATCACGCTAGAACAATTGCTGAATAAGTTAGTGGATCATTATGGTTGGGATGGACTGGCCGATCGCGTGCATATCAACTGTTTCAGCAGTGATCCGAGTATTAAATCCAGCCTGAAATTCCTGCGCCGCACGCCGTGGGCACGTACGCAGGTAGAAGAATTGTATATTGATATGGTCAGTAATAACCCATGGCATCAGGGTAAGGATTAACTCCGAGCCGCCAGTTCAACTAAGGCTTGATCCAATGCCTGGCGCAGTAGTTGACGATCGTGACGATAAGGAATATCGCTAGCCTCCAGCGTTTGCTGGATCACGACCCGATCTTTCACCTCGGATGTATCAACCGTTGGGCTGACGATCACCGCGTCGATCATTCTGCGACCGATCTTTTCCTCCATCAGTTCAAGCTTGCTTTTTAGCGTTAACGCGGCAGCGGCCACGCTGAGTTCGCGCCCTAGATTACCGATGTAAATCATATTGGCGCTGCTACGGCGCAGTGCTTGCGTGAGATCGTCCAACAGCAACAGTGGCATCAAGCTAGTGAGGAAGCTTCCGGGACCGATCAGGATCACCTCGGCTTGAGCGATGGCTTCCAGCGCTTCGCGAGTCGTGTGAACATAGGGGGAAAGCATCAACTCTTGCGGCATATCGATCATTTGGTCGACATTCACCTCGCCGTAAACATGATTACCTTCGTGATCGTGCGCCATTAGATCTACCGGCTGTTCCGACATCGGGATCAGCGCGGCTTCCACTTTCAACAGACTACGCACCAAATTGATTGCTTCTATCGGTCGCACGCTAAGGTGATCCAGCGCTTTGAGCATCAGATTACCTAAGTTGTGCCCAGCTAATTCGCCATTACCACTAAAACGATATTCAAACATCGCCGAAGCCACGCTGGGCTCGGTGATTAGCTGGTTTAAACAGTTACGGGTATCGCCCCAAGCAATGCCGCCTTCTGAGCGACGAATGCGTCCGGTGGAGCCGCCGTTATCGGTGGTGGTGACGATGCCAGTTAAGCGTGAGCCTAAAGAAGACAGAGAAGACATCACGCGGCCAAGGCCGTGGCCCCCACCTAATGCGACGACACGATCGAGATCGGCTAGGGTGCGATTACGCATAGAGTTCCTTAAATTGATGCAGAATAACCCGCATAACGTAACGGATTTAGTGAAAAAACGCGAAAAAGAGTATCGCTGGCGTGATTCTGGTCAATTTCTGTGGCGGATGTGCAGTTATCATGTGCTGTGTTTTTACAGAGACAAGTTTCTACAGAGACAAAAATCGCTGTATACACAGATATATAGCGTAAATCGACATTGGCTATCGCGGTGATTTAGCGCTAGTATTCTGTGGAAAACCACGGTTTTGTTCCGGCTACTTAGGTAGCTCAAGTTCAGAATCAAACTCCTAGCCCTTGTACCTACGTTGTTTTGCAGAGTGAAACGATATGGCGCTTGGGCCGTGGCGAAGTTAGCCACCAGGGTGCAGAGTGGAAACGCTCGCATCTCCCGTATTTGGAAAGGTGTTATGGCAGTGCAACTCACTGATGCTTTTGAGCGCAAGTTCTATTACCTGCGCCTATCGATTACCGATGTGTGTAACTTTCGTTGCACCTATTGTCTGCCTGATGGTTATAAACCCGCTGGTAGCCCCAAGACCTTCCTTTCGCTGGATGAGATCCGGCGTGTCAGCCGCGCGTTCGCCGAACTGGGTACGGAAAAAGTCCGTTTGACCGGTGGCGAACCCTCATTGCGTCGCGACTTTACCGAAATTATTGCTGCTGTGCGTGAAAACCCGGCGATCCGCACACTCGCGGTGACCACCAACGGTTATCGTCTGGCGCGTGATGTTGAGCAGTGGCGCGATGCTGGATTAACTGCCATCAACGTTAGCGTCGATAGTCTGGATGCGCGTCAATTTCATGCTATCACCGGTCAGGACAAATTCCGTCAGGTGATGGAAGGCATCGATGCTGCTTTTACTGCCGGTTACAGCAAGGTCAAAGTTAACGCCGTGCTGATGCGTGACGTTAACCATCACCAGCTTGGCGCTTTCCTCAACTGGATAAAAGACCGTCCAATCCAACTGCGCTTTATCGAACTGATGGAAACCGGTGAAGGTAGCGAACTGTTCCGCAAACATCACGTTTCTGGTGAGGTCATTCGTCAACAATTGGAACAACAGGGCTGGCAACGTCAAGCGCGTGGCCGCAGCGATGGCCCGGCTCAGGTGTTTAGTCATCCGGATTATCAGGGTGAAGTTGGCTTAATCATGCCGTATGAAAAAGACTTCTGCGCCAGTTGTAACCGACTGAGAGTTTCTGCCATTGGCAACTTACACCTGTGTCTGTTCGGTGAGCAGGGAATTACGTTGCGCGATCTGCTGGCGGACGATAACCAGTTGGAACAGTTGAAGATGCGCATTCAGGGTGGGTTGTTGAGCAAGAAACAAACCCACTTCCTGCATCAAGGCAACAGCGGAATTACCCAGAATCTATCGTTTATCGGTGGCTAATAAGGAGCAGATATGAGCCATGCCAGCAGTGAGTTTATTCCGGCGAACATCGCCATTCTGACCGTTTCAGACAGCCGCGGTGCCGCGGAAGATACCTCCGGCGACTACTTGCAACAAGCTGCCGTTGAAGAAGGGCACCAAGTGGTTGAGCGCGCGATAGTTAAAGACAATATTTATCAGATCCGCGCGCAGGTCTCGGCGTGGATCGCCAGCGATCAAGTGCAAGCGGTATTGATCACCGGGGGAACCGGTTTTACCGCTCGCGATAACACACCAGAAGCGCTATTGCCGCTGTTTGATCGCGAAGTAGAAGGTTTTGGTGAACTGTTCCGCATGGTGTCATACGAGGAAATCGGTACTGCGACTATCCAGTCGCGCGCCGTTGCCGGTATCGCCAATCAGACAGTGATCTTTGCCATGCCGGGTTCTACCCGTGCTTGCCGTACCGCCTGGGAGCGGATTATCCAAGAGCAGTTGGACGCGCGTCATCGCCCGTGCAATTTCCTGCCACATTTGAAGAGATAACTCTTTATGACGCAGTTAACTCATATTAACGCTGCCGGTGAAGCTCATATGGTGGATGTTTCCGCCAAGGCCGAAACGGTACGCGAAGCCCGCGCCGAGGCTTATGTAGAAATGCACGCCGCTACGTTGGTGATGATTATCGACGGTAGTCACCACAAAGGTGACGTCTTCGCCACCGCGCGTATTGCCGGGATCCAAGCGGCGAAACGTACTTGGGAGCTGATCCCGCTGTGTCATCCGCTGATGTTGAGCAAAGTTGAAGTACAACTGGAGGCTCAGCCGGAACACAGTCGTGTGCGTATCGAAACCTGTTGCCGCCTGACCGGTAAAACCGGTGTCGAGATGGAAGCGTTGACCGCAGCTTCAGTAGCGGCGTTGACCATCTACGACATGTGCAAAGCGGTGCAAAAAGACATGGTGATTGGCCCGGTGCGACTGCTGGCGAAAAGCGGCGGCAAGTCCGGTGATTTTAAGGTGAATGTATGATCCAGATACTATTTTTTGCTCAGGTACGCGAGCTGGTAGGTACCGCCAATCTGAGTATTCCAGCAGAATATTCGACGGTGGAAGCGTTGCGTCAGGCCTTGTGTGAACGAGGTGATCGTTGGGCACTGGCGTTGGAATCTGGCAAATTGCTGACAGCGGTCAATCAGTCGCTGGTGGCGGCAGAGCATCCACTACGCGCTGGCGATGAAGTGGCGTTCTTCCCACCGGTTACCGGAGGTTAAACGTGGACAATACCCGAATCCGCGTTGGCAGTGCGTTGTTCAACGTCGGTGAAGAATATCAATGGTTAGCGCAGTGCGACGACGACGGTGCGGTCGTGACTTTCACCGGTAAGGTGCGCAACCATAATCTGGGCGATAACGTCAGTGCGTTAACGCTGGAACATTACCCGGGCATGACCGAAAAAGCGTTGGAAGAGATTGTAAAGGAAGCGCGTCAGCGCTGGCCGTTACAGCGTGTGACCGTCATCCACCGTGTTGGTGAAATGTTCCCCGGTGATGAGATCGTGTTTGTGGGTGTCACTAGCGCCCATCGCAGCAAGGCGTTTGAGGCCGCTGAGTTCATTATGGATTATTTGAAAACGCGCGCGCCGTTTTGGAAACGCGAAGCCACTGGGCAGGGCGATCGCTGGGTGGAAGCGAGAGACAGCGATCAACAGGCGGCAAAACGTTGGTAAATCCGAGTCTATTTCAGAAATAAGTGAATACCATTGTCAATTCCAGGAAGCATTTTCTGTGGTACGCTTATCGGTGGTGGGGAATATTTCCTCAAAACTTTATTTCATATAAAAAGGTAACCGTCATGGACCGATACCCACGCTCTAATGGTTCTATCGTCGAACGGGCTAACAGCGGCATTCAGGCCTATATGGCGCAAGTTTATGGCTGGATGACCTGTGGTTTACTGTTAACCGCGTTTGTTGCTTGGTACGCGGCGAGTACGCCAGCGATCCTCAACTTTATTTTCTCCAGCCAGATCACTTTCTTTGGTCTGATCATCGCGCAATTGGCGCTGGTGTTTGTGATTTCTGGCATGGTGAACCGCCTGAGTGGCACGGTAGCGACCTCGCTATTTATGCTTTACTCAGCACTAACCGGCCTGACGTTATCGAGCATTTTAATTGTTTACACCGGTGCATCCATCGCCAGCACCTTTGTGATTACTGCCGGTATGTTTGGAGCCATGAGCCTGTACGGCTATACCACCAAGCGCGATCTGAGCGGTATGGGCAGCATGTTGTTTATGGCGCTGATCGGTATCGTGCTGGCTTCGCTGGTGAACATTTGGCTGAAAAGCTCAGCGCTGACTTGGGCGATCACCTATATCGGCGTGGTAGTGTTTGTTGGCCTGACCGCTTACGACACGCAGAAGCTGAAAAATATGGGCGAGCAGTTGAATCCTGATGATCGCGATAGCTTCCGTAAATACTCTATCGTTGGCGCGTTGACGCTGTATCTTGATTTCATCAACTTGTTCTTGATGTTGCTACGTATTTTTGGCAACCGCCGCTAAACTTAGTATTATTAACATCAGCGTTAAACAAAAATGGCTCTGCATTGCAGAGCCATTTTTTTAGGCAATTTTCCGTCTAAACATCGCATAAGCGGCGGTGCCGGTGGTGACGGTAATCACCAATAGCGGCCACAGGCTGTGCCAGATAATGCTGAAGCTGGCATCCTTCAAATAGATTTGTTTGGTGATATCGGTGAAGTGGCGAATCGGGTTAACCCAAGTCAGATTTTGCAACCAGACCGGCATGTTTTCTACCGGTGACACATAACCAGAAAGCAAAATCGCGGGCATCATAAACACAAATACACCGATAAACGCCTGCTGCTGAGTGGAGCACAGCGATGAGATCAGCAGCCCAAATCCTACCAACGACAGGCCATACATCAGCATGGTCATATAAAACAGCAATAGCGAACCGGCAAACGGGATCTGATACAGGAAGATGCCGATCGATAACACAATCGAAGCCTGGAAGGTGGCGACGATCAGTGCAGGTACGGCTTTACCGACAAAGATTTGCCAAGTAGTGAGCGGAGAAACTAACAATTGCTCTAGCGTACCTTGTTCACGTTCACGCGCCACCGACAATGAGGTGACGATCAACACGCCAATAGTGGTGATCATGGCGATCAGCGAAGGCACCACGAACCATTTATAATCCAGATTCGGGTTATACCAGTTGCGTACCACCAGTTCGCTGTTATTGGGTTTGGCGCGATTGCCAAGCAGTTCTTGCTGATAATCTTGCACAATCTGCTGCACATAGTTGGCGGCGATCTGCGCACTGTTGGAGTTCCGCCCATCGAGCAACAGTTGCAGTGGCGCGGTGTGTCCGCTGGCGATATCGCGTGAAAATTGCGCTGGGAAGCGGATCAGCAACAATGCTTTTTGGTTGTCGATAGTGGTGCTGATCTCTTGCGGACTGCGTAACAGCAACACATGAGTGAACGCCTTCGCTTTGGCAAAGCGTTGAGTCAACTCTACTGAAGCGTGACCACTGTCTTCGCTATAAACCGCGATGGTGGCGTTGGTCACTTCCAGCGTGGCAGCGAACGGGAACAGCAGCACCTGCAAAATCACCGGCATCACCAAAATGGCACGGGTTTGTGGGTCACGCAGGAGTGACTGCATTTCTTTGATGATCAAAGTCAGTAAACGTTGAAACACATTCTCCCCCTTAATCCAACCGTCGACGGGTTTTCAACGCCGTCAGGCCGATAAAGAACACTGCCGAAGCAATTAAGCACAGCAGATTAACGATCAACACGGTGCCGATATTGCCGGCCAAAAACAGCGTTTGTAGCGTGCTGACGAAGTAGCGAGCCGGGATCACGTAAGTCACCGCACGCACGATGGCGGGCATACTGTCGATCTGGAAAATAAAGCCGGAAAGCATAATGGCAGGCAGAAATGCCGCGTTGAGTGCCACCATCGCCGCGTTAAATTGATTGCGGGTGATGGTGGAAATCAACAGCCCCATCCCCAAGGTACTGGCGAGGAACAGGCTGCTGATAACAAACAGAATCAGCAATGAGCCGCGATAAGGAACGCCCAGCACAAACACCGCAACGGCCATACATAACACCATGGCAAACATGCCGAGGAAGTAATAGGGCACCAACTTGGAAAGCAATAACTCGGCGCGCGTAACCTGCGTAGACAGCAAGGCTTCCATGGTGCCGCGCTCCCATTCGCGGGCGATCACCAATGAAGTGAGGATCGCGCCGATCACCGTCATGATAATGGTGATGGCTCCGGGGATAATGTAATGCTGGCTGATCGCCGCCGGGTTAAACCAATAGCGCATTTGTACGTCGATTAACGGCTTATCATCACGTCCCAAATCACTGGCACGTTGCTGTTGCCAGATTTGCCAAACGCCTTGAGTGTAACCCTGCACAAAGTTAGCGGTATTGGGCTCACTGCCGTCAGTAATGACTTGCAAAGGGGCCTTATCGAAAGGGCGTGCCATACGTTCGGCAAAATCGTTGGGGATGACCACTAACCCACGGATACGCCCGGCCTGCATCAGTTGGATCAGTTGTTGGCGGTTGTCGCTGATAGTGGGTTCAATATACGGCGAACCGGCAAAGGCGTAGGCCAGATCACGTGCCTCTTCACTCTGTTGTTCCATCAAGATGCCGAGCCGTAGCTTGCTGGAATCCAGATTGATGCCGTAACCAAAAATAAACAACAACATCAATGGAATGACGAAGGCAATCAAGCCACTGCTGGGATCACGGACAATCTGTCGTGTTTCTTTTAAACACAGTGCGCGCAGTCGTCGCCAGGAAAAACCGCTATCCATTTCCATTGCTATTCTCCTGATCATAACCTTGCACCAGTTCGATAAACGCCTGTTCCATCGATGGGTTGGGGTTCTCTGCACTGGCGACCTGATGTTTGAGGGAGTCCGGCGTACCAGCGGCGATGATCTTGCCGCGATAGACTAACCCGATACGGTCGCAATATTCAGCCTCATCCATAAAGTGAGTGGTGACCATCACCGTCACACCTTTATCCACCATACCGTTGATATGCAACCAGAACTCACGACGGGTTAGCGGATCAACACCGGAGGTGGGTTCGTCGAGGAATAAAATATCCGGTTCGTGCATCAGTGCGCAGGCCAGCGCTAGGCGCTGTTTAAAGCCGAGCGGCAGTGAGTCGGGCGTTTGGTTGAGGATCGGCGCGAAGTTAAACGCGGTAGACATCTCATTGATTTTATCGCGTTGCGCTTTACCACTCAGGCCGTAAACACCGGAGAAGAACTTTAGGTTTTGCGCGACCGTCAGGTTGCCGTAGAGCGAAAATTTTTGCGCCATATAACCGAGGTGTTGGCGTGCTTTGCCGGAGCTGGTTTTCAAATCCATACCCAAAACCAGCGCTTTGCCATCGCTGGGTACCAGCAGGCCACACATCATCTTGAAGGTGGTAGATTTTCCCGCACCGTTAGGGCCAAGCAGACCGAAGATCTCTCCGCGTTGTACTTTGAAATCCACATGGTCGGTGGCTGCGAAGTCGCCGAATTTTTTCGTCAGCTGTTGCGCTTCGATCACCGTTTCACTGCTATCGCCAGTGACGGTCGGCATGATCTCGGCCAATGCTGAACGGTTATTGGGGCCACCGCCAAGCAGATCGATAAACGCATCTTCGAAACGCGGATCGGCTTCCATCAGTTTCGCATTCGGCAGATCCAGATCCCGCAAAACTTGACGGTGATCGGCATCGGTTTTCAAGATCAAACGCAGGTATTTCCCTTGGATCACGCCGTCGGTCACATCAGGTAGGCAGATCGCTTGTTGCAGCAGAGCGCGGTGATTACCGTCGGGAGTATCGATCAGGATGGTGCGCCCGACCATGCGTTGCGTCAGATCCTGCGGCGCGCCGCTGAACAGCAGTTCCCCTTCGTTCATTAACAACACTTCGCGACACTGCTCGGCTTCGTCGAGGTAAGAAGTGCTCCACAGGATCAACATGCCGTCGTCGGCCAGTTCATGCACCATGCGCCACAGCTCACGGCGTGAGATAGGATCGACGCCCACGCCCGGCTCATCCAGCAGCAATACCTGCGGTTGTCCAACCAATGTGCAAGCCAGTCCCAGTTTTTGTTTCATACCGCCAGACAGCTTGCCCGCCAAACGCTCGGTAAAACGCGTCAGATCGGTAAACTCCAGCAATTGTTTGAAGGTCTTTTCGCGCTGTTCGCCGACGATACCATGTAGATCGGCATACAGTCGCAGGTTTTCCATTACCGTGAGATCTTCATACAAACCAAACTTCTGCGGCATATAACCGAGAATGGCGTGTAATTGACTGTCTTGTTCGATAGGATCCCAACCCGCGACGCTCACCTTACCGCTGCTGGGTTTGAGCAATCCAGCCAGCATACGCAGCAAGGTGGTTTTGCCCGCGCCATCGGGCCCGACCAATCCGGTCACGGCACCGCTGCGTAATACGGTGGTCAGGCTGGCTACCGCCGGTTTGGCGAGCGTAGGGAAGCATTTCTCCAATGCTTCTAGCTCAATAGTATGCGCCTGTGCCATTTTCTGTCCTTATGGTTGGGCGGTACGGGGCTGTGTAAAACGAATAGTGACAGGCATACCTTGTCGCAGATTCTCATCGGCATCGGTGACAATCACGCGCAGACGATAAACCAGATCGGTGCGTAAATCGGGGGTTTCAACGCTTTTCGGGGTGAACTCTGCGGTAGGGGAAACAAAGCCCACTTTACCGTGATAAGGCTGACTGGGGCGGCTATCGGTGTAAATTTCCAATTCGCTGCCCGGTACGGCTTTACCCAGATTGGTTTCATTGACGTAGGCACGTACCCAGACTGGTTTAGTCAGTGACAGGGTAAATACCGTGCTACTGGCGCTGAGCATGGTGCCCGGCTCGACGGCGCGGGTCAGCACCGTGCCGGCGGAAGGGGAAACCAGTGCGGTATCTTGTAAATCCAACTGTGCTTGCGCTAAAGCCGCTTCGGTCTGCGCGAGATTGGCCTGCGCTTGTTCGATTTCTTGTGGACGATTACCGCGTAGATATTGCGCCAGTTTATCTTTGGCTGCTTGCAGATTGGCTTGCGCCTGATTGCGAGCGGTTCGGGCATCTTCCAGCGCATCGGCGGAGGTGGCGTTTTTCGCCCATAATCCTTGTTGGCGTTTTAAGAAACTGTCGGCATAACTAAACGCAGATTGACGTTGTGCCATTTCCGAGCGAACTTGAGCGATTTCTTCGCTGCGATAACCGGCTTGAAGCAGTGCCAGTTTGGCTTTGGTATTGGCGACATTAGCCTGCGCCTGCTGTAATCCATTGATATACGGGCCATCATCCAGCTTACCGAGCAATTGCCCCGGTTGAATGGTATCGCCTTCATCAACGGCCAACGAAGCCAGTCGCCCACTGACGCGAAAGCCCAAATTCACCGTGCGAATATCCACGTTGCCGTACAGCGTCAGTGGTTTTTCCCGTTGTTGTTGGTAAGACCAAATCCCGTAGGCTGCTGCGGCAAGCAACACAATCACCGCGACGATGATGGCACTTCGTTTCTTGTTCATAACACTCCCTGCCCAGAAATTATGCGCTGTAACGTTGGCGCAACCCGTTAACCAGAAGATCGATATGTTCAGCTAATACGTCGCTGATTTGTGCGGCTTCATCCACGCCAATCTGTTGCCAGCCGGCCTGACGACGAATGGTTTCGCGTGCAACACGAAATGACAATACTTCGCCAAGCAGCGCATGGGTGTGTAGCACCACTTTGCTGGATTGTGGCTCCAGACCGGTATAGGCCGCCATCAAACGGCATAGTTTGCTGTGCAATGGCGCGACCACTTGTTGATGGATCAGCGGATAGGCTTCGGTGGGCGAAAGTTGCTCACGCGACATAATTTTGCTCAGATTGAGCGTGTGCGGTTGGGTCATGAGATCACTGAATGCCAACAAGCCACGTTTTAGGTAATGCAAATAATATTCTGGTTTTCTTTGCGATTCAGGCTGTTGCCAAAATTGGTCGATCTCATCGCTCAATGGGCGGAAAGCCTGCTGAATAAAATCGGCAATCCATTGGGCTACCGCCAGATATAAGCCTTCTTTGGAGCGAAAATAGTAGGTGATTGCCGCGATGTTTTGTCCGGCGCGCTGGGCGATGTCGCGGGTGGTCGCCCCGTGGGTGCCGTATTCGCCAAAAACTTCGATGGCGGCATCAAGCAACTGTTGGCGAGCTTGTTCACCTCGCGTGCGGTTGGTGATGGGGCTTGAAGGAGGCATAAATCGACGCTCATAAAGTTAATCAATCGTTTGATTAACTTTATGCCACGTTGTTCGGAATGTAAACCACAGCCATCTTTTTTATCGTCCGACGATATCGGCAATCTGAGGAGATTTTACTTAAAGATGCAAAATTGCTTTTTCTTGCTGGCTTTCTGCTACAATCTGCAACTTGGTGCACTTGCAGTTTGTGCCAATCCCTCGTGGCCTGCTTAACGCCCCGTCTGATCATCCTCCCCAGAAACTGCACCGGATTTAAATTCGGTTAGGGTGAGGAACTGGAGTTTTTCTCTACTATGTCTTTTGAAACCCTCGGCTTAAGTGCTGAAATTCTGCGCGCTGTTGAAGAACAGGGCTATCGCGAACCGACCCCGATCCAACGTCAGGCTATTCCTTTAGTACTGGAAGGGCGTGATCTGATGGCTAGCGCCCAGACCGGCACCGGTAAAACCGCTGGTTTTACCTTGCCAGTGCTGCAATTGCTGAGTAAGCACGATTATCCGGCCAAAGGCCGTCGTCCGGTACGTGCGTTGATCTTGACGCCAACCCGCGAACTGGCTGCGCAGATCGACGAAAACGTCCAAGCTTATAGCAAACACCTGCGTCTGCGTTCGCTGGTGGTGTTTGGTGGTGTGAGCATCAACCCGCAGATGATGAAGCTACGCGGCGGTGTTGATATTTTGGTGGCAACACCAGGTCGCCTGTTGGATTTGGAACACCAAAACGCGGTGGATCTGTCCAAGATTGAAATTCTGGTGCTGGATGAAGCTGACCGTATGCTGGATATGGGCTTTATTCATGATATCCGTCGCGTACTGGCTAAATTGCCAGCGAAGCGCCAAAACCTGCTGTTCTCAGCGACCTTCTCCGACGATATCAAAGCGTTAGCGGGTAAACTGCTGCACAACCCGGCTTCGGTCGAAGTAGCGCGTCGCAATACCGCTTCCGAGCAAGTAGCGCAAAGCGTGCACTTTGTTGATAAGAAGCGTAAGCGGGAACTACTTTCACAGATGATTGGCGAAGGGAATTGGCAGCAGGTGTTGGTGTTTAACCGCACTAAACACGGTGCCAACCATCTAGCCGAGCAACTGAATAAAGACGGTATCACCGCCGCAGCAATCCACGGTAATAAGAGCCAAGGCGCTCGTACCCGTGCATTAGCTGATTTTAAAGACGGTAAAATCCGCGTGCTGGTGGCGACCGATATCGCCGCTCGTGGTCTGGATATCGACCAACTACCGCATGTAGTGAACTACGAGTTGCCAAACGTGCCGGAAGATTACGTACACCGTATTGGTCGTACCGGTCGTGCAGAATGTACCGGTGAGGCTATCTCGCTGGTGTGTGTGGATGAACACAAACTGCTGCGCGACATCGAACGTTTACTGAAGCGTGAAGTTCCACGTATTGCATTACCGGGTTACGAGCCCGATCCGAGCATTAAGGCGGAACCTATCATCAACGGTCGCCAAGGTGGTGGACGTGGTGCACCTCGTGGCAACGGCGGTGGTCAACGCTCCGGCGGCGGCCAGCGTAGCGGTAATGGCGGTGGCAATAACGGCCAACGTGAAAACCGTGGTCAGCGTGGTGAGAGTCACACTGGCGGTCATGCGGATGGTCAACGTCGTCCAGGCGGCTCGGCACCATCGCGTCGCCCGCGCAGTCGTAAACCGACAGAGTAAATCGTTCCGCAGTATTATCAGGCCACCGCCCATCCTCAGAAATGAAGAGGAGCGGTGGCTTTTCTTTGGAGGGAATAGTTGATCATGCGTGTTTTATTGGCTCCGATGGAGGGCGTTCTCGATTCTTTGGTGCGTGAATTACTCACCGAGGTTAACGATTACGATCTGTGCATCACCGAGTTTCTACGTGTCGTTGATCAATTATTGCCTGCCAAATCGTTCTACCGTCTGTGTCCAGAACTGCATCATGCCAGTCGTACCCCTTCGGGGACTTTGGTACGCATCCAATTATTGGGGCAACATCCGCAATGGTTAGCAGAGAATGCTGCCCGTGCAGTTGAGTTGGGGTCTTACGGGGTTGATCTGAACTGTGGATGCCCATCTAAACTGGTGAATGGCAGTGGCGGTGGGGCGACGTTGTTGAAAGATCCTGAACTGATTTACCAAGGTGCAAAGGCGATGCGTGCGGCAGTGCCGGAACATTTACCGGTAACGGTAAAAGTGCGTCTTGGTTGGGATTCGTTAGAACACAGTTTTGAGATTGCCGATGCGGTGCAGCAGGCCAGGGCCACTGAGCTAGCGGTACATGGTCGAACCAAAGAGGACGGTTATAAGGCGGAACGCATCAACTGGCAGGCGATTGGTGAAATTCGTCAGCGTTTGACTATTCCGGTGATCGCCAACGGTGAAATCTGGGATTATCAAAGCGCACAGGATTGCAGCCAAGTGACCGGTTGTGATGCGGTGATGTTGGGGCGTGGTGCGCTCAACATTCCTAACTTAAGCCGAGTAGTGAAATACAACGAGCCTAGAATGCCGTGGCCGCAGGTGGTGCAATTGCTGCAAAAATACGTCCAGTTGGAAAAGCAGGGCGATACCGGCTTGTATCACGTGGCGCGCATCAAACAATGGTTGGGCTATTTGCGTAAAGAATATACCGAGGCGACGGAGTTATTTACCGAAATCCGTGCACTAACCACCTCGGCGGATATCGCACGCGTGATTACAGGTTAATGGCAAAATAATGTTGTAGGGCTGCTCGGCGCTCCGTCTCTGAATGCAGCGTGGATTCTTTTCGCTGATGGTTTTCGGTCACGATCAGCTTGTTATCGCTGAGGGTGATCCTGCCGTGCTCGGTAGGGCGTGAGCAAATTAGGCGTTGAGTGAAATGCGATTCTGGCGAAGTACTGTGGTAGTGAAACATTGCCGAAAACTCTGCTAATTCATGCGGTTGTAGGCTGAATCGATAGAGGGTTTTAGCGTGGGAATGTGAGTCGCCATTACGTCGCTCCAGAGAGTAATATTCACCGTCTTGTTCGAGGTGGAAGGTGCCGGTGCTTTGCTGCTGTTGCTCGCCGAGCGTGATTTTCAGCGGTGTAAGGAATGAATCTCCAAAGCCGACATCGACCAGATAAAGTTGATCGAGCTCGACCATCAACGCCAGATGATCAAATGGCTGACCAAATCCTCCTTCACGATTGCGTACTTCCCCTGAAATGAAATGTACGGTAAACCCAAGCTGTTGCAGCAACTGGCCGAAAAGCTGGTTCAATTCATAACAAAAACCCCCGCGATTATGTTCCACCACTTTTTTGAAAAGAGCGTCAGTCGATAGACTGATACCTTGATGGTAGATGATGCTCAGGTTTTCAAACGGCACCGACAGCATATGGCGTAAATGCAATTGTTGCAGCGTGGCGAAATCGACTTTTGGCGTGTCTGCGAATTGGATATGTTGCAGGTAACGTTGGGTATCCACAGTGATTCTCAGCAAAGAGTCAGTTAGCCATAAAATAGCTGGCTTAGATCTGTCTGAAAGAGCAATACGTGCGCTAGTGATTATGAACAGCAACCCCGGATGAATGAAACGGGGCTGCTTATGGATGAAAAGGTTACTGCGAGGGATTTTCTACTTCGGCTTTGCGTTTACGTAGCGCAAACCAACCTAAAATCAACAGCACTGCCAAGACTGGAATGGTGGAAACCGTCCAAGTGCCATTGGGATAATCGAACGCCATCATCACCACCACTGCCAACAAAAACAGCAATGTTAGCCATGATGTCACCGGGGCTCCCGGCATTTTGAACGTAACCGGTTTAGCATTCCCCAGTTTGATTTCCTTACGCAGGCGCATTTGGCAAACGATGATAAATGCCCACGAACTAATGATCCCCAGCGAAGCAATATTAAGGACTATCTCAAACACCTGCGATGGCACCAAATAGTTAAGTACCACGCCGATCACATAGATACCGCAAGTCACTAAAATCCCGGCATAAGGTACTTGTTGGCTGCTCATTTTAGTCATCAGCTTGGGAGCAGAACCGCCCATCGCCATCGAACGCAAGATTCGACCGGTGGAATACAGACCTGAGTTCAGGCTGGAGAGCGCTGCGGTCAGCACCACGATATTCATGATGGTGCCGATGTAAGGTATGCCCAATTTGCTAAAGAAAGTGACGAACGGACTTTGCCCTGCTTGGTAAGCGTTCCACGGCAGCAGCAACACCAGCAATACCACTGAACCGACGTAAAACAGGCCAATACGCCAGATCACGCTGTTAATGGCTTTCGGCAGCATTTTCTCCGGGTCTTTACATTCACCTGCCGCAGTACCGATCAATTCAACACCGGCGAAAGCGAAAATTACCCCTTGAACCAGTACCAGTGCGGGCAATAGACCGTGAGGGAAAATACCGCCGTTGTCGCTAATCAGGTGTAGGCCGGTGGGATTCCCGGCGACCGGTGTTCCTGTGCCGAGAAATACCACTCCGACGACCAGAAACAGCAAGATGGCGGCGACTTTGATCAACGAAAACCAGAACTCCATCTCGGCAAACCACTTCACTCCAATCATATTCATGGTGGCGACGATGCCCAGTGCGCACAAGGCAAATAGCCACTGCGGAACATCGGCGAAGGTTCCCCAGTAATGCATATACAGAGCAACGGCGGTGATATCGACGATGCCGGTCATCGCCCAGTTGAGAAAGTACATCCAACCCGCAACATAAGAGGCTTTTTCACCAAGGAATTCACGGGCATAAGAAACAAAACTGCCGCTGGATGGGCGGTGCAATACCAATTCCCCCAAGGCGCGGAGGATAAAGAAAGAAAAAATACCGCAAACCAGATACACCAGAGCTAGAGCGGGGCCTGCCATTTCCAAACGACCGCCGGTGCCAAGAAACAGGCCAGTACCGATCGAACCGCCAATGGCGATCATCTGGATTTGCCGGTTTCCCATGCTTTTGTGATAACCGGAATCATGCGAGTCGAGCCAGCGTCGTCTCGCGTCATGCTTATCCTGTTCCTGTTGAGAGTGTGATTTCATGATCAGTCCTGTCTAAAGTGAGTCGAGCCCAAGCGGGCAAAGGGGCGCCATCGGCAGCCACAAAATGGATGATGTCGATGCATCATTCCGTTGTTTATTGTTTGTACACATAGAGTTATATGTGAGCGAGGCATGCTACCTGTTCTGATTAATTGAGGCAAAAAAATCCGGTTTTAAAGAATCAACCATGGTGTAAGGCAAGCAAAGAGTGGATGGATTTGATGAGTGCTGCGTTATAGCTCAACGCTGTCACTTTTCTTTTAATCGTGCGTAACGCAGTGTACCTGCGGTTTGTACGGTTTTTTCTCCGACAGAATTTGTCACAAATCACCACTAACAATCACCGTGCGAACTTGATAATGCTCATTTATAATTTTCTCCAATTGATGTTAAGACTTTTCTTCCTTCGCAACTGAGTAATATCTGTGAAAATCCGAGTTCTGGTGTTAACCCTGCTGGCCTTACAGGCGGGCGCTGGTCTGGTGCCGAGTGCCCTAGCCAAAGAAAGTACCGCTGTTTCGCACGCCACCCAACCTGAATTGGCCTCGGGTAGCGCCATGGTGGTGGATATGCAAACGCATAAAGTGATCTATTCCCTCAACCCGGATGAAGTGGTGCCGATTGCCTCGATCACCAAGCTGATGACGGCAATGGTGGTGCTGGATGCCAAGTCGCCGCTGAATGAAATGCTGAAGGTAGATATTCACCAGACGCCTGAAATGAAAGGGGTTTATTCACGAGTTCGCTTGAACAGTGAAATCAGCCGTAAAGATATGCTGTGGCTAGCGTTAATGTCTTCGGAGAACCGTGCTGCCGCTAGTTTGGCTGCACATTATCCCGGTGGTTATAACGCGTTTATCAAAGCGATGAACGCTAAAGCCAAAGCTCTGGGAATGACTCACACCCGTTATGTGGAACCCACTGGACTGTCGACCAGTAACGTGTCTACCGCACGTGATCTGAGCAAACTATTGATTGCAACCAAACAGTACCCATTGATTGGCCAACTCAGCACCAGCGAAGGGACAACCGCTGTCTTTAAAGATCCGAACTATCAATTGCCATTTCGTAATACCAACCATTTGGTTTATAACCCTAAATGGAATATCCAGTTGACCAAAACCGGCTTTACCAATGAAGCGGGGCACTGTTTGGCAATGCGCACCGTGATCGGTCAGCGTCCGGTTTCATTGGTGGTGTTAGATGCTTTTGGTAAATATACCCATTTTGCTGATGCCAACCGTCTGCGTACTTGGATCGAAACTGGCAAGGTCACGCCTGTTCCGGCTGCAGCACGCGATTATCGCAAACAAAAAGATTCGACATTAGCGAAGAACGTCACCGAGTAAATGCCTGTTTTGCCCGCCTTTCACCGGCGGGCATTCATTCCCTCCCCGTTTTCCACTACTATCATTGATAGCACTCTATTTTTATAAGGATGAGAAATGGCGGGAAGTAGTTTATTAACCTTGATTGATGATATTGCCGCGCTGTTGGATGACGTCGCTTTGATGACCAAAATGGCCGCCAAGAAAACCGCTGGGGTGTTGGGGGACGATCTGGCGCTTAATGCTCAGCAGGTCAGCGGCGTAAAAGCCGACCGTGAACTGCCGGTGGTATGGAGTGTGGCAAAAGGTTCATTGGTCAATAAGGTGATCCTCGTGCCGCTGGCATTGTTGATCAGTGCATTGGCTCCTTGGGCGGTCACGCCATTATTGATGCTTGGCGGCGCGTATTTGTGCTTCGAAGGGGTAGAAAAACTGTTCCACAGCCTGACTCATAAAAAAGGGGAAGAGCATCAGGAGGAGTTAGATCCGAATGAAGACGTCGTTGCCTATGAAAAGCGTAAAGTCAAAGGCGCGATCCGTACCGATTTTGTGCTGTCGGCCGAGATTATCGTTATTACTTTGGGCACGGTAGCGGCAGCCAGTTTTACCCAGCAAGTATTGGTACTGTGTGGTATTGCGCTGGTGATGACCATTGGGGTTTATGGTTTGGTAGCGGGTATCGTCAAATTGGACGATTTCGGTTTGTACTTGAGCCAAAAAGCCAGTGCCTTGGCACGCGGCATTGGTACTGCTCTGGTTCGTGCAGCGCCATACCTGATGAAAAGTTTATCTGTTATCGGAACCGTCGCGATGTTTATGGTCGGGGGCGGAATTCTGACTCACGGTTTGCCCGTGGTGCATCATCTGTTTACCGGTTGGGCCGATAATTCGGCAGATGTTCCGGCAGTGGGCTGGATACTGCAAGGGGCTATCCCGTCACTGTTGAATATCGTATTTGGTTTAATCGCCGGAGCTGTTGTGTTGCTGGTGGTATCGGTGCTGGGTGCTATCCGGGCTCGTTATAAAGCCTGACGGTGACAAAAAAGAGCGGGCATAAATAATTGCTCGCTCAGTATGTTTTAACCCTTCATCAAACTGGTTATTGTCTGACGCAGATAAGCCAATAATTCCGGCGTGAGCCAAGTTCCTTCGCTCAACGTCGGTTCTTTTTCCATGGCTTGACGGATTTTCATCTGCGTTTGCGGGTTAGGGCCGGTGTAAGACTGGAACAATTCCAGCCAGTTGGCCGCCAATGCTTTCGCCTGCTTCGAATCAGCGGGAATTCCTTCTTTCATCGCCTGTTGGAAACGCGCGATCAGCGCTGGCCATTCCTGCATCCGCGTGAAGTAGTGTTTTCGCACATAGGCGTACTCTTCCGGTGTCAGGTATTTTTGATAAATCTGCAACTTGGTTTCGGCAAAGGCACGGGTTATGTAGTCCGTCATTGCCGGAGTAATACCGGTTTGTTCGCGTATTGATGGCTCATCGGCATGCATGATATTGAGCCGGGTGAGAAAGGCCGGGTTACCCGCGGTATCGCGCTCTAAGGTTTTCATCCAACGCCGGGCAATGGTTTGTGCCTGTAAATCCTCCGCCGGGACGCCGCTTTCCATCAGTTGACGCACAATGGCGACCATTTCCGCCCATTCCTGACTGAGTGCTTCATCGGCCTGATAGAAGGGTAGTTGTGCCAATTCGTCCGCGGTAAAATATTTGTCGTACATGGTCATTAACTCCAACGTTGTCAGCCAGTCGTTCAGCTCTGGTTCATCACCGGTGGTCAATTGTTCAGCCATATGGCAAAGTCGAGCACGTAACGCGGTGATTTGCGCTAATTGTTGATCGAGCATGACGATTTGCTTTTCAATTAACGTAGGTAATGCCAGCCCTGAACGCTCCAGAATCGCCCCGACTTCCGCCAGCGTCAGCCCCATCCGGCGTAATGCCTGAATATGGTGAAGACGAGTAATGTCAGCCCGGTTATACAAACGATAACCCGCGTCGGAACGCGCAGAAGGAATCAATAATCCGAGGCTGTCGTAGTGGTGTAATGTCCTGACGGTAATGCCAGAGCGTCGTGCCAATTCGCCGACTTTTAACAACATGAGATGACCCTCGTTCCTTGTGCGTGTCAGGATACTAAAGCCTGACGTTACGTGAGGGTCAATACCCTTCATACTCAATAGAGATTTATTAAAATCACCATCCCTTCACTGCACCGCCGTTAAAGATTTTTTCTGCGGCTTTTGCGACTTCATCTGACTCATAAGCCTTTACGAAGTTCTGTACATTCTGCGCATCTTTATTATCTTCACGAGCGACGACGATGTTGGTGTATGGCGAATCTTTATCTTCGATAAAAATGCCATCTTTGGTCGGTGTGAGCCCGATTTGGTTGATGTAGGTAGTGCTGATCACCGCGACGGTGACTTTGGGATCGTCCAGTACTTGCGGCAACTGTGCGCCTTCTAATTCCATAATTTGGTAATTATGCGGGTTGGCGCTGATGTCTAGTGAAGTCGGTAATAGGCCTTTGTCGGATTTCAGCGTAATCAGCCCTGTTTTTTGCAACAACAGCAATGCACGACCCAAGTTAGTGGGATCGTTAGGGATAGCGATCAGCGCGCCATCTTGTAACTCATTTACCGATTTGATTTTTTTCGAGTAGCCAGCCATAGGGAAGACGAAGGTATTGCCGACTGCGACCAATTTATAACCATGATCTTTATTTTGTTGTGCGAGGAAGGGGCGATGTTGGAACACGTTGGCATCCAGTTCGCCTTTATCGGTGGCATCGTTGGGTAGTAATGAGCCGCTGAACCCGACCAATTCGACATCAAGGCCATATTTCTCTTTCGCCACTTGTTTGGCGACTTCCGCGACATCTTGTTCAGCACCGTTAATTACGCCGACTTTGATATGATTTTGATCGGTTTTCTTCTCGCAACCTTGTAATAACAAAGTTGCTGATAGAGCTGCAGCCAGTAGGCTAAAACGCCAGGTTATTGTCATCATCCACTCCCTGAAAAAATAATAAAATCAGTGGTTTTTGTATCAATAGCCTGACGATCAAGTCAACGGATAAAGTTTTATATCTAATAACCATTACAACGGACGCAATACCACGATCCCTGGCGTGTTGATGACGTAATCGATAAACGGTGAATCAACCACTTTCATGTTCTCTTTACGCGAGGAGGCATTGCGTAGCACCGGGCCGTTAGCCGTTTGAACAAAGATGCCGACATGCGTCACGTCCAACCCAACCAGATTGGTATAGATACCAATGTAATCACCGCTATGTAGCTGGCTGAGCACTTTGTCATCGACATCATTACTTGGGATGTAGGTAATGCTGCGTTTAACGATCGGTAACCCCGGCAGATAAGTTGTGCCATCGGCTTTTTCGTTAAGGTTTTTCACCAGCGTGACGGTTTTGGGGCTGAGTGCCGCAGTGATATCGGTCGCGACCTTTTTGTCTTTATGCGACCAGTCGCTAAAGAAGTGTTTACGGTGCAGGAAGTCAATGTTTCCATCGACATAGCGCGTTTGGATTAGGTTCTGGACGAACTGCTGTTCGTCATTCGCGTGGCGCAGCGCTTCGACGTAATCGATAAAGGTGAAGCAATCCAGCCCACGGAAGTCGCTCACCAACTTTTCTGGTGTGTCCGCTGAGCCTATTAGCCTATTGGCGACGTAAGGTGTGCCAATAAACTGTTGTGAAATACTGCCCGCATCATGAGGAATGCTCAGAATCTCGTTGATTTTAGACAATGTGTTTTCGTCCATGGCGGCCGTTGTTCTCTGTTGTAGCATCGGGTTCTCGGTAGGTTGTTCTGTGCGGTTGGCGGATGATTGGCTAACGCACCCAGTCAATAACGATAGCACTATCCCTAAAGCAATCCTGTGCATTTCCCCTCCAATGTTGGTACTCAACTGTCTTAAAGATAACAGTTGCTGTTCAACCAGAGGTCAATGAGTCAGTAGCCAACTTCGTTATTAAATGGCAGATACCAAAACAGTGCAATTTCATGATCGGCAATATCTGGTTGTGCGCGATACAACAAGTGATCGATGCCACCTAACATGAAGCCATAACGTTGATAGCACTGGCAAGCTGCTAGATTGTTATTTTGCGTTTCCAACATCAACCCGTCGGTTTCTTGCTCACGCGCCCAGTGTTTGGCGGTGTCCAGTAACGCAGTGGCGATACCCTGCCGACGTACATCGTTGCTCACCGCTAGCTCTTCAATCAGCGTGAAATCATTCCAGTTGCGGCAAAGTGTGATGTGTCCGACGGCGATATTGTTATGTCGAGCGAGAAAGGTCTCGCTGTCTTTATCAATAAAGGGTGCGAGTGGATAGGCTTTAGTAAAAGGGAGCACGGGTTGGGTGGGCCAATCTTCAATCGGCGTGCCGAAACAGGGGTGCGCATATTTATCAATTTCAAAGGTGAAGTTATTGTCTTCCAGATATCCGTAAGGCAAGGCGGTGATCCGCTCAATAGTTATGCTCATGATGGCTCGCTTCCAAGTGCTGAGTAGAGAAATTATAAGGTAAATCCATGAGATGTTGATGGGTAAGAACGTTTTTTCGACAAAAGACTACAATTAGTTAAGGGGAGAGAGAACCCCGAGCTCGTAACCCTCGCGTGTTTAAATGGCTCTGCGAGACGAGGAGGTGATTTATGGTCAGTCATGTTTGGGGACTCTTTTCGCATCCGAGCGAAGAGTTCAAACAGATTCAAAGCGAGAATGAATCCGTCTCGCACCTTTACACTCACCATGTGCTGTTACTGGCATTGATCCCGGTTGTCTGTGCCTTTATCGGCACCACACAATTAGGTTGGCTCTCAGGAGAAGGGCATAGAATTCAGCTAGATATGTTTACCGCAGCCTACACCGCCGTCGCGTTTTACCTACTGATGCTGGCTGGGGTGGCCGTGATGGGCAACATCATCCACTGGATGGCTCGGCGTTATGAAGCGCGTCCCAGCCTACACCGTTGTATGATTTTTGCTGGCTATGTCGCGACTCCGATGTTCTTGAGCGGCATTGTGGCCTTGTATCCGGTGGTATGGCTCTGCTTGTTTGTCGGTGTTATTGGTTTATGTTATTCCGGTTATCTGCTGTATTTAGGCATTCCACATTTCCTGAGTATCGACACCAAAGAAGGTTTCCTGTTCTCCAGTTCAACCTTTGCCATTGGTATTTTGGTGCTTGAACTGTTGCTTGGTTTAACCGTGCTGTTATGGGGATATGGCGGCTGGCTATTTTGATCCCCTTCATCTTTCAAGCTGCAGGGGTGTTGACTGCCTTCGCTCACCCCAGTCACTTGGTGGGCCAAGCTCCTGGGGATTTACTCAGTTGCCGCCTACCTGCAACTTGAAATCTTTTGGGGATCGCTCTGATGGCTCCTCACGCGCAATACGTGAGGGGCTTTTGTGTTTTAAGGGCAGCAGGTAATATCACGGCATGTTATCTCTCAAGAAGAATCACCAATGGCGACGATGAAAGATGTGGCGCGTCGCGCAGGCGTTTCGGCGGCGACAGTCTCCAGAGTCATCAATAACACCGCCTATGTGGAGCCTGTCACTCGTGAACGCGTCGAGAAAGCGATGCGTGAATTTAATTATCACCGTAATGCTGCTGCGTTGGCTCTGGCTAAGCGCAGCGGCAATATGTTGGGGTTGCTGACCGGCAATTTGGCTGATCCATTTTTCTCTCGTTTGGCGCGCGGGGTGGAAGAAATCGCCCGTAAAGAGGGCGTGAAGCTGATGGTTTGTAGCGGTGGACATCAGGCTGAATTGGAAAAGGCCGGGTTGGATTTTCTGATTAACCAAGGTTGTGAGGCGATCGTCGCGCATATCACGCGGATGAATGATGCGGATGTGTTGCGCTATGCTGCCCATATCCCTGCATTGGTGATCATCAATCGTTATTTTCCGAGCCTCTCCAACCGCTGTGTCTGGTTGGACAACGCCAGCGGCGCGCAGGCTTCTACCCGTTATCTGATCCAACAAGGACATCGGCGCATTGCCTGCATCACCGCCGATTTGCCGATAGACGATCGGCGTTTGCGTTTGCAGGGATATCGCAGCGCGATGGCTGAAGCGGGTATCGATGTGGCAAAAAACTGGGTGATCAGCGTGCCATTCAACGAAGAGGGCGGAGAACTGGCGGCAGAACGGTTGCTGAATAGCGATCAGGCTTTCACCGCTGCGGTCACTTTCAACGATGTGATGGCGGCCGGCATGATGCGTTCATTACATCAACGTGGTGTCAAATTGCCACAGCAACTTTCTATCGTCGGCTTTGATGATATCGTGCTGGCGCGTTATCTCTATCCCTCGTTGACCACCATTCATTATCCCATTGAGCGTATGGCTCGCCGTGCGGCACGTTTGGCTTTGTTGTGTCAGGCGCAGCAAGATTTGCAGCCGCAGAATAATATGTTCTCCGCCGAACTGGTGATTCGCGATTCGGTCGCCACACGGTAGTTGAGCAAAACAAGCGCTGTAACTGTGACGAACTGCACATTTCATTTATTCATGAAACCGCTTACATGAACGATGGCTTTGCTTCACATCTCAACCCGGCAGGATCACCTACCCTGACGCCACACCTATCAGAACGCGGAGTCATCCTATGAATGACAAGAAAGAGCTAAACCTGGGGCTGGCGTTGTTACCGATTATTGCCATGCTGCTGTTGTTGATTATTGGTTACGGGCAATTGGGGCTACGCATTGAGCCATTATTGCTGTTATCGGCGGGGATTGCGGCTGGGTTAGCTTACTGGCAGGGCTACCGTTGGGACGACATTATTGAATCCATTGTCGCCAAACTGGCCAAAGCGATGCCGGTTATCATGATCCTGATTTGCGTCGGTGGATTGATTGGCACTTGGATGATCAGCGGAACGATCCCCTATATGGTCTACTGGGGACTGAAACTGATCAGCCCGCAATACATCCTGATTGCCGCTTTCTTCCTTACCAGTGTGATTTCGGTATGTACCGGTACTTCATGGGGTTCGGCGGGCACCGTGGGCGTGGCGCTGATGGGCGTTGCCGCTGGGCTCGATGTGCCTTTAGCCGCTGCTGCTGGTGCGGTGGTTTCTGGTGCTTACTTCGGTGATAAAATTTCACCGCTGTCGGATTCCACCAATTTTGCGGCGATCGTCGCCGATACCGATCTGTACAGCCATATCCAACATCTGATGTATACCACTTTGCCGAGCTTCGTGTTGGCTGCGGTGGTTTATCTGATCGCCGGACATTCCAGTGCCGTCGGCAGCGTGGCTACACCACAGAAAGTGGTGGATATTATGCAATCGCTGGAAGGTCTGTATCACTTCAATATCCTATTGCTGCTGCCACCGGTATTGGTGCTGTGGGGGGCGGTGACCAAGCGCCCGGTGATCCCGGTCATGTTAGCGGCCTGTGCTTTGGCGATTGCGATTGGTGTTGCTCTGCAAGGTTTCAGCTTAAAACAAGGTCTGAATGCGTTGATGGATGGTTTTAATCTGTCGATGTTTGCCGAACAAGGGATGAACATCAATGGTGTGATTGCCGATGTACCGCGTTTACTGAATCGCGGTGGCATGTTCTCAATGATGAGCACCATTCTGCTGGTTTTCTGCGCCTTCTCATTTGCCGGAGCATTAACTCTGACCGGGGCGCTGACGGTCATTATTAATCGTTTGCTGAAAGTGGTGCGTAGTACCGGTCAATTGATCGCCGCGACTGTCGCAACCACTATTTTGGTGACTGGCGCGACCAGCGACGGCAAATTGGCGCTGCTGATCCCGGCTGAATTGTTCAAAGGCGCTTACCGCCGTATGGGGTTGGATAACAAAAACCTGTCGCGCACGGTAGAGGATGCTGGAACCGTTATCGAACCGCTGATTCCGTGGACGGCGGCGGGGATTTACATGGCAACCACTTTGGGCGTTAACACCTTGGATCTGCTGCCTTGGGCGATCCAATGTTATGCCGCGGTGTTCTTCGCGTTGATTTACGGCTTCACCGGTTTTGGTATTGCGCGTATTAAGCCTGAAGATGCAGCGAAAAATCAGGAGGAGCAACGTGAAACAGCCTAATTTTAACCAAGTGATCAATCGTCATCAGACGAGCTCGGTGAAGTGGGACTTTATCGACCGTTATTTGCGGTTGGACCCGACCGATCTGTTGCCGATGTGGGTATCTGATTTTGACTTCCAATGCCCGGAAGTGGTGTCACAGGCGTTGCACCAGCGTGTCGACCACGGTGTTTTCGGTTACAGCGAACGTGATGAGGCTTATTACCAAGCAGCTATCGACTGGTTTGCCAGACGTCATCAGCTTGAGTTGAAGCGAGAGTGGTTCACCTCAATTGAGGGCGTAGTGCCGGGATTGGCGCTGCTAATCCAGATGCTGAGTCAACCGGGCGACGGTATTGTGGTTCAAGGACCCTATTATGGTTCGTTCGCCAAAATCATTAATATGAATGGCCGCCGGGTGCTGGAGAATCCGCTAGTGGAAAGTGCTAGCGGCTATCAATTTGACTATCAGCAATTGGAGCAATTGCTGATGCAGCACCGTCCACCGCTGTTATTGTTGTGCAATCCGCATAATCCAACCGGTAGATGCTGGACGCAAGGGGAGCTGACGCGCTTACTAGAATTGTGCCAACAATATGATGTGACAGTAATTTCTGATGAGATCTGGGCAGATCTGATCCTGCCCGGTGAACACTTTACCTCGGTGCTGCATCTGGACAGCAAATGGCACCATCGAGTGATTGCCGCGACGTCTGCCAGCAAGAGTTTTGGTTTGTCATCACTGCGTATTTCCAATTTCCTGATCCCCAATGCTGAATTGCGCCAGATGCTTATCGAAAGGCTCAATGCGCACGGATTGGACGTGTTTAATGCGTTGTCGATGACTGCCGCCACTGCCGCTTATCAGCAGGGTGAACCGTGGTTGGATGCGTTACTCGCTTATCTGGCGGAGAACCGGCAGTGGTTTGAACAGGCACTGGCGGAAGTGGCTCCGTGGTGCCGCATGATCCCGGCTGAAGGCACGTATCTGGCTTGGTTGGATTGCCGTGAGTTGGGATTGGATGATGATGCTTTGCAACAAGCGATGTTGGATCATGCCAAAATTGCCCCTTCGATGGGACGTGGTTTTGGCGTGATGGGTAGTGGTTTTATCCGCATCAATTTGGGTTGCCCACGTAGCTATTTGGAGCAGGCAATCAATGGATTAGCAAAATTGCGCTAATTAAATAAAACGGCTGCCGAATTAGGCAGCCGTTGCGGTTATTATTCCGCCCAGTATTTCTGCTTACTGGTTTTGCCAATGCCAGGGTTAAAGCTGTTGGTCGGATCGGCCGATTTATAAAATGCCTGTAAATCCGGTTTGGCCTGATACAAATGTCCGACGTTATGCTCAGCCGGGTATTCCGCGCCGCGCCTGTCGAGGATCGCCAGCATTTGTTCTTTTAACGCGTGGCTATCGACACCTTTCTTCACCACATAATCCTGATGGAACACGTGGCACATAAAGTGGCCGTAATACAGTTTGTAAACCAACTGGCTGTCGATTTCTGGCGGTAGAGTTTCGAACCATTCGGTGTCATTGCGGCGTAGTGCAATGTCCAGCGCCAAAATGTCTTCTACCTGATCGGCGTGAACCGCATGGTAGCGGATTGCCGCACCGGCCGCGGCAAAGCGGTGCAAGAAGGCTTTGCGACCTTCTTCAGCGGTACAAGCAAAAAACTCACCTTCTGCATGAGTAAAATACTTTTCCAAATAACGCCGCGCTTCTTCAACGCCCGGCCCCGACATTTTCAACAGTAGGTGGTGTTCGAAACGTTCGCGATACTGCTTCATACGTGGCGGAAGGTGGTTGGGCGCTAAATGGCTTAGCCCCTGCATCAGACGGTCAGTGAGATTGTGTGGGATCAACGGCAGTTTGTTCAGCGTGGCATCCATCCGGCCTTTCAGCGTGAACAGACGCGGCATTTTATCGGTACCGAGCTTGTCGATCATCATAAACGTGTCTTTGCCATACACTTCGGCGATGTCGAAAATATCCCGATGCATGTACTCGCCAGCCACCGGTAAGTTTTCAAATTGGCTTAGCATATGGCGGCGTAACTCTGTTAGCACGGCGGTTTGATTGGTGCCGATGTAAAATACCTGCTCTTGGCCTTCTTTTTCGAAAGTATCCAAACGCACTGCGAACACGGCTAACTTACCTGCACAGCCAGAGGCTTCGTACAGGCGGCGTTTATCGGCGTTGAAGCGGGAAGGGGTATCGGCATCAACATCGCGCACGCGGCTAGCGTATTCGTTGTCTGAGGCGCGTAACTCGCCATGTTCAATATCTTCCGGGCGATAGTCGCTTTGTTCTAACCGAGTCAGAATTTGTTCTGGGTTATCACCAAGATGAATGCCCAAATGGTTAACTAAACGCAGTTGACCGTCTTCGCTAAGCTGCGCGTAGAGCGCCATCTCGGTATAGGCTGGGCCACGTTTGACCAGTGAGCCGCCAGAGTTATTACAGACTCCACCGATGACCGAAGCACCGATGCAAGAAGAACCAATCACCGAGTGAGGTTCTCGGCTGTAAGGTTTGAGCACCTTTTCCAATTGATTCAGAGTGCTACCGGGAAAACCAATCACCTGTTTGCCGTTATCCAGCACCTGGACTTGATCCAACTTCAAGGTACTGACAATCACGATGTCGCGATCGTAATCATTACCGCTCGGCGTAGAGCCTTCGGTCAGGCCAGTATTGGCGGCCTGCATAATGACGATTTTGTCGGCAGTCACGCAGGCTTGCAGCACTTGCCATAACTGCAATAACCGTGTCGGGAATACCACGGCTAATGCGTTACCCTCACCAGAACGGAAACCTTTACGATAGCGTTCGGTATCGCGCTCGCCGGTCAGTAATTGTGTGCTCCCGACGATATCTTTTAACTGGTTGAGGAATACGGTGTTATTGGGCTGCATCATGCGGGTCTCCCTGTTTCTGGTTCGATTTTTCATCATACAATAACCAAGCATAGCAAACAGTAATTGCCGCTCCCCAGCAATGCGTTTATTGTTGTGAACGACTTTTTGCATGACTTTTTAGAGGGATTTCAGGCGTGACTAAACTACGTGTTGGTGTGATCTTTGGCGGCAAATCGGCGGAGCATGAAGTTTCGCTGCAATCAGCAAAAAACATTGTGGATGCCATTGATAAACAGAAGTTTGATGTCACGTTGCTGGGGATTGATAAGCAAGGGCAATGGCATATTAACGACGCTTCCAACTATCTGTTGAACGCCGAAAATCCGGCGCTGATCGCGTTGAACCATTCGAATCAGAACGTTGCCTTGATCCCAGGGCAGGAAAAACAGCAACTCATTGCGGCAGATAACGCCAGTTCACTGGGGCAGTTGGATGTGGTATTTCCCATTGTGCACGGTACTTTGGGGGAAGACGGCTCGTTGCAGGGGTTGTTGCGAATGGCCAATATTCCGTTTGTTGGTGCTGGTGTCTTGGGTTCAGCGGTTAGCATGGACAAAGATATCACCAAACGCCTGTTGCGAGATGTCGGGCTGTCGGTAGCGCCGTTTGTGACGCTGACGCGCAGTAACTGTGCCCAATTCAGCTTTGAACAATTGAGCGAACGTCTTGGGTTACCCCTGTTTATCAAACCTGCAAACCAAGGTTCGTCTGTGGGCGTCAGCAAGGTAAAAGATCAGGCGGGTTACGAGCAGGCGGTGGCGTTGGCGTTTAGTTTCGACCATAAAGTGCTGGTGGAATCAGCGATTGTGGGGCGTGAAATTGAGTGTGCAGTACTGGGCAATGATCATCCACAGGCCAGCGTCTGCGGTGAGATTGTGTTGAGTGATGAGTTTTACTCCTACGACACCAAATACATTAATGAGCAAGGTGCTCAGGTGGTGGTGCCAGCGAATATCAGCCCTGAAATTAGCGACAAGATCCGTGATGTAGCGATAAAAGCATTCAAGGCGGTGGATTGTCTGGGCATGGCGCGAGTTGACGTGTTCTTAACGCCGGATAACCAAGTCGTCATCAACGAAATCAATACACTGCCGGGCTTCACCAATATCAGCATGTATCCGAAACTATGGGGTGCTAGCGGCGTGAGTTATACCGAACTGATTACTAAATTGATTGAACTGGCGATGGAACGCCACCAACAGGATCGTGGATTGAAGAGTTCGGTGTTTGAGCGGTAATTAACTCTCTGAAAGCAAAAAAGAATCTGGTTGGTAGCCAGATTCTTTTTTTAGTGTTCTGCACTGGGATTGGTTGTGACAGTGAAGAACTATGCCGCATGTACTCGTCACCTTTACTAAGTGTACCCCTCGCGTGAATTGATTGCAAATTGCACTGCTCGGTTTATAATCGCTCTCGGTTTCAAGTATGGTAGTTGTGGTACCGGATGGGTGGAAAAAAGTGGGCTAAGTTCTATCAATTAGTCAAACATGGTCGATTTCTAAGTCCCGGCAAGAAACAGGTGGTGCTGTCTTGTTTGCTCCCATCCCAAAAGGTGCCGCATGTGCTCGTCACCAATGAGTACATGTCGTAAGGGGCAAACCAAGAGCATTTACGGTGATGTGCGGCACTCTTCATCACATGGAGTGTGCCAAGTGATAACTGCAAGCATCATTTTGCTAACGTTGGAAATTGTCCTCGTTAGCTTGCAAATTATCGTTGTTATCATGCAACTGACCGGTAGTTGTTCGTAAGATAAGCTGCTGGAACTTAATTAAGAGCTGGGCTAACCACTCAGCTCTTATTTGATTCACTTCACCGCCACATCAATATCGCCAAAATACTTCTTCGCCAATTGGTTCACTGTGCCTTGTTGCTGCACTTTGACGATAGCCTCATCCAGTTGTTTCTTCAGTGCCGCATCATCTTTACGTAATCCGAAAGCGATACCTGAACCAAAGATTTTGTCATCGCGGATGTCACCACCGACAAAGGTAAAACCTTTGCCATCAGGATGCGCCAAGAAACCGCTCTGACCCGCCGGAGCCATAATCAGCGTGGCATCAAGTCGACCAGAAGTGAGATCTTGATAAACCTGATTTTGGTCCTGATAAGAAACAACGTTAACGCCCTTGGTTTCCCAGTGCGCTTTGGCGTAATTTTCCTGAATCGAGCCTTGCAGTACACCCACGCTTTTACCCGCTAGTGATTTGGCCTCTGGCAGTAAGCCACTGTCGGCTTTGGCAATCAGTCGATTCGGGACTTGATAGATGGAGTTGGTGAAAGCAATCGCCTGTTTACGCTGTTCGGTGACGTTCATCGCCGAGTTGATCACATCAAACTTCCGGGCTTGCAATGCGGGGATCAGGCTGTCGAACGAGGTTTCCACCCAACTGCACTTCAACTTGGCCTCGGCGCAGATAGCATTGCCCAAATCGATATCAAACCCGACCAATTCGCCGCTGGCGGTCTTGGATTCAAACGGAGGGTACAACGCTTCGACGCCAAAACGCATTTCCTGTTCAGCGGCAAAGGAGGAGCCAGCGGCTAACAGGCAACTTACAGCAAGCAACGTTTTTAATGCTTTCATCAATATGATCCTTTTCCCAGGGCAAAAATTACACCTGACACAGACGGCGAGCGCCTTCTAGCAGGGTATCGTTATCTTTGGCGAAACTTAGTCGGATGATGCCGGTATTGGTGCCGTCACTGTAAAACGCCGATAGCGGGATGGTGGCGACTTTCGCTTCGCGGATCAGACGTACCGCGAAATCATTGTCGCTTTCATCACTAAAACCACTAAAACGCGCCAGCATAAAGAAACTACCGCGGCTCGGTAATAGCTCAAAACGAGACTCACGCAAAGCATTCGCCAGCAGATCGCGTTTTTGCTGATAAAACTCGGCTAATCCCAAATAACTTTGCGGATGACTCAACGCTGCAGCAAACGCATACTGCATCGGTGTATCGGCAGAGAACACCATAAACTGGTGTACCTTGCGGATCTCCTCCATCAATGCCGCTGGCGCCATACAATAACCCACGCGCCAACCGGTGACGTGATAGGTTTTACCGAATGAGGAGACGATCACACTGCGCTGCGCTAACGCCGGATAACACGCCATGCTGTGATGAATATCGCCGTCGAAAACCACATGTTCATACACTTCATCAGACAGAATCACGATGTCAGTATTACGTGTTAGTGCCGTCAGTCGTTCGATATCATGTTCGCTAAATACGCTGCCAGTGGGGTTATGTGGACTGTTAACGATGATCATCCGCGTTTTGCTGTTGATAGCTGCCGCGACCTCATCCCAATCGATATGCAAATCTTGCAATGACAGTTTGATCGCCACCGGTGTCGCACCTTGCAGCCGAACAATTGGCGCATAGCTGTCGAAAGCCGGTTCGAAATAGATAACTTCATCGCCGGGATGAACCAACGCACTAATGGCGGAATACAAACCTTCACTGGCGCTGGCGATCACCGTGATTTCGTCGTCAGCGTGATATTGGCAGCCATATAATCGTTCAACTTTATCTGCTAATGCAGTTCGCAATGCTGCTACACCGCTCATTGGTGCGTATTGGTTATGACCCGCACGCATGGCTTGAGCCACGGCTTCGACCAATTGCGGTTCACAGGAGAAATTGGGGGCACCTTGTGACAGATTTAATGCTTGGTGTTCGGCGCTCAGTTGGCCAATGACAGTAAAAATCGTAGTGCCAACGTCAGGTAACTTGGAACGTTGGGAGCAGGCGCTTTGCATGTTGGCTCCTGTGATAGATAGAGATGTTGAATGATTAAGCATCAGTTAACCTAGGCTAACAATAGAAACTTTGTCATACTAGCCATGCGTAAAACTCATGGCTGGTTGGGCTGAAATATGCAGACATTGTTACCCTCACTCGACGTACTGAAAACCTTTATTGTGGTCGCACAACGCCTCAACTTTACCCATGCAGCACAAGCCTTACACCTGACGCAAGGCGCAGTCAGCCGTCAGATTTTGGGGTTAGAGCAACAACTCGGTTATCCGTTATTTAGCCGTCGGGCGCGTGGGTTGACGTTAACGCTACAGGGGGCGCAACTGCTGGGCCCCGTGCAGCAGGCGTTGAGAGAGTTGGAAGAAGCATTGGTTCGGGTGAATGCACAGCCAGGAACCTTACGTATCAAATGTCCGACTTGCGCTATGCGTTGGGTATTGCCGCGTATCATTCGTCTGCAAAATGAACGCCCGGAAATGCATATTGAGTTGACCGCTTCGGTATCTCATGGACTGGACTTTGGCAGTGAGCATTTCGATGCGGCAGTGATATTTGGCGAGCCGCAGGCCAAGCGGCTGGTAGCGCATCATCTGTTTGATGAAATTCTTACCCCGGTATGCACGCCGAATTATTTGTCAGATTTGGGACGAGCGCCGCAACCTGAAGATTTGGTGGATAAAACACTATTACACCCAACGCGCGATCGTCGCGATTGGTTATTATGGTTGAAGGCAGCGGGGCAGGACAGTTTACCTTCTATCAAAGCACAGCACTTCGATACGCTCGATCTGGCGATGAGTGCCGCGTTACAAGGTTTCGGTATTGCGATTGGCGATCTGTGTTTACTAGAAGAGGATCTTCAAGCCAAACGTATTACGACGCCTTTCCCTCTCAGTGTTGCCAGCGGTGCGGCGTATTATCTGGTTTACCCTGAACAGCCGGTAGTGCCTACTATGTTGGCGACATTGGTCGAATGGTTAGGGAATGAAGCAGAGCAAAGTCGCCAGCATCTTCAACGTTACCTCTCCTCGATGGTTTATCAACCTTAATCTATTGCCACTTTCCATTTCAAGAATCGTTGTTACCGACAAAAAGAGTGTGGCAAACTGCCGATACGTTTTTCGCCTGAGATAACAATATGAAATGGCTTTGTTTAGTAGGGATGTTGTCCGGTTTGTCTATTGGCCCTGTGTTTGCGCAGGAAGCGACCCTAGTACAAGGAACTAATATTCAGCAGCGTGATGCTTTTGTTTCTAACTTGATGAAACAGATGACGCTAGAAGAGAAAATCGGCCAGCTACGTTTGATTAGCGTCGGGCCAGATAATCCGAAAGAAGCGATCCGCGAAGGGATCAAAAAGGGGCAAATTGGCGCCATCTTCAATACTGTTACCCGTCCAGATATTCGCGTGATGCAAGATCAGGCGATGCAACTCAGTCGTCTGAAAATCCCTCTTTTCTTTGCTTATGACGTGATTCATGGGCAACGCACGATCTTCCCCATCAGCTTAGGTCTAGCGGCGAGCTTTGATATGGAAGCTATTGCCCTCAGTGGGCGTGTTGCGGCGCAGGAAGCTAGCGACGATGGCCTGAATATGACCTTCGCGCCAATGGTTGATATCACCCGCGATCCACGTTGGGGTAGGGTATCAGAAGGTTTCGGTGAGGATACTTGGCTAGTGTCGAAAATCGCCAAAGTGATGATCGATGCTTATCAAGATGGCGATCCATCTAAACCCGGCTCGATCATGGCCAGTGTGAAACACTTCGCGCTGTACGGTGCGGTGGAAGGCGGGCGCGACTATAACAGCGTCGATATGAGCCCACTCAAGATGTATCAGGATTACTTGCCGCCGTACAAAGCGGCGGTGGATGCGGGCAGTGGTGGGGTGATGGTGTCGCTCAATACTATCAATAGCATTCCTGCAACGGCTAACCCGTGGCTACTGAAAGACCTGCTGCGCAGTCAGTGGGGCTTTGATGGCATTACCATTAGCGACCACGGTGCTATCAAGGAGTTGATTAAGCATGGCGTAGCCGAAGATGCCCGTGATGCGGTGCGATTGGCGATCACCTCTGGCGTCGATATGAGTATGAGCGACGAGTATTACGATCAGTATCTGCCGGGGTTGGTGAAGGACGGTTTGGTATCGGAAACAGATATCGATCGTGCTTGCCGTGATGTTCTCAATACTAAATACGAAATGGGGCTGTTTAAAGATCCATATGTACATTTGGGGCCTGTGGGCTCCGATCCGCAAGATACTAACGCCGAAAGCCGCCTACACCGCGCCGAAACGCGTGTCATTGCGCGTAAAACGATGGTACTGCTGAAAAACGATAATCAGACTCTACCGTTGCAAAAACAGGACACGATTGCCTTGGTTGGGCCGATGGCCGATAGCCAACGGGATGTGATGGGGAGTTGGTCAGCTGCGGGCGTGGTTAAACAGGCAGTAACAATCCGCGAAGGTTTGCAAAATGCAATTGGTGATAAAGCGAAAATCATTTACGCCAAAGGCGCCAATGTAACGCAAGATAAAAGCATCATTGATTATCTGAACGAGTATGAGCCAGAGGTGGTATTTGATACCCGTTCGCCGCAGCAGATGATTGACGAAGCCGTCAAAGCAGCCAAAGAGTCTGATGTGGTTGTCGCTGTGGTTGGCGAGGCGCGCGGCATGTCGCACGAGGCCTCCAGCCGTGCCGACATTACCATTCCGCAGAGCCAGCGTGATTTGATCAAAGCTTTGAAGGCAACGGGGAAGCCGTTGGTACTGGTGCTGACCAATGGTCGACCGTTAGCGTTGGAATGGGAAAGCCAGCAGGCTGATGCGATGTTGGAAACTTGGTACAGCGGTACCGAGGGCGGTAATGCTATCGCTGATGTGTTGTTCGGGGATTACAACCCATCAGGCAAACTGCCGATGACCTTCCCGCGTTCAGTTGGACAGATCCCGATGTATTACAATCACCTGAATACCGGGCGCCCGTTAAATAAAGAGAATCCGGGCAAGTACTCGTCACGTTACTTTGATTCGCCAAACGGTCCACTTTATCCATTTGGTTATGGCCTGAGTTACACCACATTCAGCCTGTCGGACTTAAAGCTTTCTAGTCCAACGATGGCGCGGAATGGCAACATTACCGCCAGCGTGATGCTGAAAAATACCGGTAAATATGATGGTGCTACCGTGGTGCAGTTGTATGTGCAGGACGTTGCGGCTTCGATTAGCCGCCCGGTGAAAGAGCTGCGTAATTTCCAGAAAGTGACGTTGCGTGCTGGGCAGGAACAACGCGTGGAATTACCAATTACAGAGGACGATCTCAAGTTCTATAACGCCAATCTGAAATGGGCCGCAGAACCGGGTAAGTTTAATGTATTTGTTGGCTTAGACTCGGAAAACGTGCAAGAACAAAGCTTTAACTTGCAGTAATAAATAGTTAACCTGCCAGCTTAATGACTTATTAAGTTGGCAGGTTATTAAAATGCTAGTTCTTCAACAACGCCAATAGTTGCGCTTCGCTTTTATCTGCCAGACCATCAATCGCTAATTTAATAATGTCCGAACGGGTGATCCGCACCACACCGTTGCGCGCTGCCTGCATAATCATTTCATCAATCATTTCGATATGGCTGTCGGTCAAGCTCACCGAAATCGCTTTATAGGTGCGTTTACGCCCTGGCGATTTGGCTTCGGGAACTGGCGTTAGTAAGGTATGAGAAGTGGCGCTATTGATAAATTCATCTTCTGACATTCGGTGTGTCGGAGTCCGCTTTTTCATAGGATCACCTCTTTTACTAAGCTCTCGATCTCATGCTGGGCTTTTTCGTTATTCGCTTCATGCACGGTAATCGCTTCACCCCAAGCATCACGATAAATTTTGCGATCGCACAGGCGGTGATTGACCAAGGTTAACTCAGGGTATTCAGCCAACACGCTGGCGGCTTCGTTAGCCTCGTTGATGAAAATATTGGTCGGGCACATATTGAGTACGATGTAGCCTTTGACCTTCTCGTTATATTCTTGCGCAGTAGAAAACATCTCGGATAGATAACCGATGGTATCAAGATCCATCTGCGAAGGACGAAGAGGAGAGAGGAACAAGTCGGCAGCCAACAGACCCGAACGTAATTCAGCGCTGTCACGACCCGCGGTATCGACAATCACATAGTCGTAATGGCGATCCAGCTCCAGCAAGGTTTCTTTGATTTTCCCAGAGGCGGCAACCACTGGAATGTGCGGTAAGCCTTCAACATTTTGCCGATCGTTATACCAAGTCATGATCGACTTTTGGTCATCGGCATCGACAATGATTGCCGTTTTTCCTTGTTTGAGAATCAAGTAACCGGCGATATTGACCGCCTTGGTTGATTTCCCTACGCCACCTTTTTGCGAACCAATCAGAACAATCATGTAGCTATCTCTTAAGTTACCAAGCTAATAACTTACTAAGTAAATAGCTTGCTGGGTTATTAATTAAATAGTTTATTAACAACAGTCTGAGGACAATATGCCTCAAGCTTGGGAGCTTGCCAAGATGTTATGTTGCTAACTTAGCGGCTTATTTTGCTGGTAACTTATTAAGTGAGTAAGTAGGAATGTTCTGGGAAGTGATTGAGTTAGTAGGATTTATTTAATTAATAACTTATTAAGTTATCTAGCTAAGGGCATCGTAAAAGATACCCTTACTGACAATTTACTTTTTCATCATCGCTTTAAGATCAGCGAACGGGTTATGTGTTGCCACACCAACATCCTTTTGCGCATCGTCACCAGCGACCAGTGTTGAACCGTATTGATCGGCTTCGGTATATTTAGAATGCTCGTGATCGTGACAATACAGACACAGCATTTCCCAGTTACTGCCATCTTCTGGGTTGTTGCTGTGGTCATGATCGATATGGTGCACCGTCAGTTCGCGCAGATTGGAGTAAACAAATTCCCGTGAGCAACGCCCACAGACCCACGGGAACAGTTTTAGTGCTTTTTCACGGTAGCCAACTTCCAGCTTCGCGTAGTTTTTTGGGATATATGCCATGGTCGTTTCCAGTGTAAGGAGTTGCGATCATGATAAGCGCGGATGCAACGCCGCGCTACTTAAAAGCCTCTAAAGCCCAATCAATAAACACTCGCAACTTAGTGCTCAGGTGGCGGTTCGAAGGGTAAACCACATACATTTGCTCTGCTGGAGGCTGCCAGTTATCCAACAGACTGACTAACTCGCCATTATCCAAATGGGGCTGCGCCATAAAACGTAGCGTTTGGATCAGACCCAAACCGGCCAATGCTGCGGCTAAATGGGCGTTGCTTTCATTGACACTGACGTGATAGCGAGACTGAATATCAATCGCTTTGCCCTTATCGACAAAACGTAGCGGCTGTATACGGTCATTCAATGCATTACGGTAATGAGTTACCGGGAAGTTTAATTCCTCTAACTCGCAAGGATGATTGGGTATGCCATAACGTTCTAGATAAGCTGGAGTTGCGCAGGTCACCCATTGCAGTTCAAACAGCCGCCGGGCGATCAGGCTGGAATCTGCCAATGGACCACTACGAATGACGCAGTCTGCGCTGTCGTTGATTAAATCAATCAGGCGATCGCCAACGCCTAAATCAATCTGAATTTGCGGGTAACGGGCGATAAAATCAGGCAATACGGGTAACAAAATTTGCCGAGCCGTTGAACCGCCAACATCAATCCGCAGGACGCCCTGCGGTGTACTTTGTGATTCGGCCATGCAACCTTCCACCTGCTCCAATTCTGCTAACCATTTCACCGTGCGTTGGTAATAACACTCACCCTCGGAAGTGACGGCGACGCTACGGGTGGTTCGTTGAAACAGCTTGGTTTGCAAATGATCTTCCAGGCTTTGGACCAGCTTAGTGACCGTCGCTTTCGGCATTCGTAACGAATCGGCAGCGCGAGTAAAGCCGCCAGTTTCGACGACGCGGTGAAAAACGCGAATGGCGAGCAGATGATGATCCATAAGTATTACCAAAGATAAAATCCCCGGCTCAAACCGGGGATTTATAGATATGAATTATGATTGTTTAGCGCCAATCATGCCGGAGCGCAAGGACAAACCAAATACCAGTGCTGCAGAAAGCGTTAAAGCACCGCCGAACAGCATTGCGCTACTGACACCTTGCCAATCTACCACTTCACCGCCTAGCAGAGCGCCAGAAGCCAAAGCGATTTGAATCACACACACCAACAATGCCTGCCCAGCTTCTGGCGCTTGTGGTACGGCGGCAAACATCCAGTTAGTAGCACACACCGGAACGGCGCCAAACGCCAGCCCCCAAACTAGCACCATCAGCGTGGCTCCCGCGATGCCGCTCAAGAGTGGCGAAATAATGAGAATCGCGGCCAGCATCGCAGTGATCAAAATGAAGGTGGCGCGTAAACTTTGTGCCGCTAAACGTTCACCGACGAAAGTCCCTAACAGACCAACCGCCCCGTAAGCGAGCAGTTGCAGTGAAATGGCTGAAGGACTGAGGATAAACACCTGTTGCAGCAACGGTCGCAAATAGGTGTAGGCGGCGAAATGTCCAATGAACAGTAAGACGATCGCGATCAGTCCAATACGTGCCATTGGCAAACGCAGCGGTAATAGCAGATCGCGCGGAGTGACGGCACGGCTTGGTGGCACAGCGCTGAGCAAACGTAATTGAGCCAGCAACACGATGATCGCCAGTGCGGCGCTACCGAAGAAGGCGGCGCGCCAACCAAACAGATCGCCAATCAACGCACCAGCCGGTACGCCACATACGGCACCGACTGAAATACCGCTAAGAATCAATGCAGTAGCGCGTCCTTGGCTGGCTTCTGGCACTAAATGACGTCCATAGTTGGTCGCGAACGACCAGAAACCGCCGACGCTAATGCCTAATAACACGCGTCCCAATAGCATCATCGGGAAATTAACCGCGAATGCGGAGACCAAATTGGAAACAATCAATACCAGTGAAAGTGCCAGCATTAATAAGCGTCGATCGAGACGCCCAGACGCCAGACTAAGCACCGGAGCCGCCACCGCAGCGACGATGCCAGGCATTGTCACCATCAGTCCGGCGGTGCCGGTGCTGACATGAAGGGAAGGGGCGATGTTAGTGAGCAGGCCGATCGGTAGAAACTCGGTTGTCACCATGACAAAGCAGGCGACCGTTAGCGAGAAGATCGCCAGCCACGGTGATGATGCAGGTTTATCTTTATTATTCAGCATAGTACCGCTCGTCTCAGATGTATTGTGTCAATCGTACCCGTTCGGCACGCGTGATGGAGATCACAATTTACGCAGCTGCGAACGGCAGATAAATCCGTTTTCCGTAGTTACACTGTTTCTGAGGGGGAATAATCGCGGGAGGCCGATGAATAGTGCGGGTGTGGCAGTAACTCCTTATTCTGTATATAGATAGAACAAAATTGCTCTGGACAGTATGGGGAAAGGGAACTAGCGCTTGGGGGGCTTGGGTGTTAGTCGAACGATTAACGCTAATAAATAAGTTAAATACATAGTAAGATACTCTCTATCATTATGATTAATAGATATTAATTTATAAGTCGGCTAACCAATGGCTGAGGAAAGAGAGTATGCGAGTTTTTGGCGAAATTAATGACGTATTGCCCGGTCAAATTTTTGCGAACCGTATGGAGCTGGCTCAATCAGGCATTCATCCCCCAAATCAGGCTGGGATCAGCGGCTCTGCATCAGAAGGTGCTGACTCGATCGTGTTGTCTGGTGGGTATGTAGACGATGTGGATTATGGTCATGAGATTATCTACACCGGAGCTGGGGGGCGAGACGGTAACACCGGTCAACAGATTGCCGATCAGACATTAACGAAACAGAATCTCGCATTAGCTCAAAGCAAAATATTAGGGCTACCGGTTCGAGTTACACGTAGTGCAAAACATAAAAGCCAATATTCTCCGAAAGAAGGTTATCAGTACGCGGGTTTATTTTATATCGATGACTTTTGGCATGAGAAAGGAAAGGCAGGTTTTACTATTTATCGTTTCAGGTTGATATCTATTCCTGTCCTGAAGAATGAATCTCAAGCAGAAGATAAAGCACCGCCGTACGGTGAAACTAAACGTCAAGAAATTACGGTTCAACGCATTGTTCGAGACACGGTAATCGCCAAGAAAGTCAAAGAAATCCATCAATATCAATGCCAAGTCTGTGGTGTTGCTTTGGCTACGGCAGCAGGGCTGTACGCTGAAGCGGCTCATATCAAGCCGTTGGGTAAACCCCATAATGGCCCGGATATTGAAAGTAATATTATTTGTTTATGCCCTAATCATCATGTTTTATTCGATAACGGTGGTTTTACTATTAATGATGATATGTCATTAGAAGGGATTGTTGGTTATTTGAATATTAATAAAAATCATTTCGTTGATCCTTATTTTATTAATTACCACCGAACGCATTATAAAAAGTGATTATACCCAAAAATAATTGGAGTTGCATCGAGGCGGCAACGCAGCGAGCCCCCAGGTGCTTACTCCAGTAAGTGACTGGGATGAGTGAGGAGAGCCAACAAAGATGCAGCTTCAAGTATGAAGGGTATAGAGGTTTGAACCAAGTTTGCTTGCAATGCCCTGTCTAAACAGGGCACTGAATCACTCTTCATTCCTCGCCATCAACTGTCGTTGATGTTCTTCGCTAGCGGCTTGGATCTCTTCTAGCACTGAACCGACATCAGCGCGTTTGCTGCTTTCGACGAATTTACCCGTCAGTGCGGTTTCTGGCGTCAAATCACCGGCTTGATAATGTGCCCAGATCTCTTTGGCATATTGGCTACCGAGCAATTGCGGGGCAAATTGGCCGTAGTAGTGCGTCATGTTGTTAATATCACGCTCGAACATGCTTTTAGCGTGATTGTTGGCGGCGGCATCGACAACCTGCGGTAAGTCGATAATCACTGGGCCATTCTTGTCCATCAGCACGTTGAATTCGGATAAGTCTCCGTGGACTAATCCGGCACATAACATCCGCACGGCATAGTTCATCATCAATGCGTGATCGCCCAACGCCTGTTGTTCTGTCAGGGTAATGTCGCTCAAACGCGGGGCAACTAACCCTTCTTCATCGGTGATCAGCTCCATCAGTAATACGCCATCCAGACAGATGTCCGGTTGTGGCACGCGCACGCCAGCTTTGGCCAGTAGATAGAGGGCATCCACCTCAGTATTTTGCCAAGCATCTTCTTGCTGCTGACGGCCGAACTTCGTGCCTTTATTCATAGCGCGAGCATCGCGGCTGTTGCGGGTCTTGCGACCTTCCTGATAATGCACAGCCTGCTTGAAATTACGTTTCTCTGCTTCTTTGTAAACCTTGGCGCAGCGGATTTCGTCGCCGCAGCGCACGATAAATACGTCGGCTTCTTTGCCGCTTTTCAAACGGCGAATAACGTCGTCGATTAACCCATCATCTACTAATGGTTGGAGTCGTTTTGGAATCTTCATGCGGCCTTGTACCCTATTTCGGCTCCATTGTGAATCCCCTTCATACTTCAAGCTGCCTCTTTGTTGGCTCTCCTCGCTCACCCGAATCACTTACTGGCGTAAGCTCATCGGGATTCACTGCGTTGCCGCCTCGATGCACCTCGAATTATTTTGGGTATTAGAGGGATGAGAAACAGTATACCTATCAGGATAGAACATCGGAAAAGAAAAAAGGCAGCCAAAACGGCTGCCTGAGAGTTTTAGCGTTCGCTGCCGTATTTTGGCGAACGTGGGCCATACAAAATGCCATCAGGACGGCCTGCGGCCAGTAAGCGGGTATTGGCAACCGCACCAATATCAAAGCCTTTGTCGCTGATGGTATTCGCGATTTGCGCGACAGCGGCGTTGATCACCATCGATAACAGACCAAAGTTGCTGTTGTCGCGGTTTTCATTGCTGGAGGCGGTAGCGCTGCCTGCCCACAATTGTTTGCCGGTACGCAGATCAACCAGCTTAGCGTTGACGGTGACGCGGGTTTCACTGTCGATCACGATGTAACTGGTGCCGTATTGAGTGACATCCAGGTAGAGCACCGCATCCGCGCCAAAGATTTGGTGCAGTTTCTGGGTGCTGACGTTACGGATGTCATTAGCATGAGTCAGACCATTTTGTTGGAAGGTTTCTTCCACTAACGCGACAGGTAACACATAGTAACCAGATTCGGCCAACGGCAGGGTTGCGGTGGACAGCACGCTATGGCTGGCTTTGACATCTGGTGAACTGTTGGTCGGCGGCAGTACCAGAATAGATTTCGGCTTGCTTTCATGGAATGCCGCGTAATCGTATGGTGCCTTCTTGGCACAGCCTGTCAGCAGCAACACCACTACTGCGCTAAATAAACCTAATGCACGTTTCATTTAAAACTCCCTTTATCCTTGCTCAGCAAGAAATCCATAAACGGTGCTGATTCAGGGAACAATCGCTTCTCGGTATTAAACTCCTCGAAGGCTTGCTCCGTGCGACCGGTTTTGGCATACAGCAGGCCAAGGTGGGCGTGCAGACCTGGGGGAACGGCGAGGTCTTTAGCGCGAGATTTTTCGATGATCTCTTTCAATTGAGCGATCTGTTGTTCCGCGCTGGAGCTATCTTGCTGATAATACTGGTATACCGTAGCTTGGTAACCATCCCAGTTGTAGAGGGGTTTTTGCGTGGCACAGCCAGCCAGCAGGGTTGCTGCCAGCAGCACCCCACTTATTTTTTTAGTTATCATGTTTTGTTTCTAATCCGTTAGTTAGCAGGGCGCCATGCGCCGCTTTCGATACCAGCGACCAAGTTATTCACCGCTTCACGTACTGCGAGATCCAACACTTTACCGTTCAAGGTGGAATCGTAGCTGGCGGTGCCACCAAAACCGATGACTTCACGATTAGATAAGGTGTATTCGCCTGCGCCCTGAGTGGAGTACACCACTTCGGAGGTTTGTACGTTGACGATATTCAGGTTGACCTTGGCGTAAGCAATCTGGGATTTACCGCGACCCAAAATGCCCCACAATTGTTGATCGCCTACTTCTTTGCGGCCAAACTCGGTGACATCGCCAGTAATGACATAGTTAGCGCCTTTTAGCGTTTGCTGTTGGCCTTTGATGCTGGCTTCGGTTTTCAACTCATCCATATTGGCGCGGTCCAGCACGTTGAAACGGCCAGTCTGCTGTAAATGGGTAATGAGGATGGTTTTGGTCTGATTACCCAGACGATCAACACCATCAGAGAAAATACCGTTCATGTAGTTGGAGCGGTTATCAAACTTGCCAACAGCGATTGGGCTGCGAGGCCCTTGATAGGCGGTTTGATAAGAAGCGACTTTAGGGACTTCGACTGAGCGAGATGACTCGGTTGCACAACCCGCCAACAGGCTGACGGAAAGGGCGATAGAGCCGACCACGAGGGATTTTTTCTTCAAAATCTGATCTCTCCATGATTAGAAATGACAACGAATAAACGCGATGGCACGCTCATAATTTGAGTCAGCGCAGGCATCTATTGACGTTTAGTGAGGAATATTCTTAACAAGAACACTCTCGCCGCACATCCTAACAAAAAAGAATCTGATTTATTAGAGGAATAGATCTATGAAAGGGCTGCAAATACAAAAGGCGACCGAAGTCGCCTTGTCACTATCACGGATTCAACGATTACTTATAGATAATCGCGGTACCGTGCAGTTTGTTATCACCTGCGGTTGAGATGATTTGGAAGGATTTCGCCCCAGCTTGCTCGGCTTTCTCTGCCAGACCATTCTCTAGACTGGTCAGGTCGGAAGCACCACTAAAGGTGATCACCCCTGATTTTTGCAAATCAGCAGGTTGGTTACTCACCAATTCGGCAGCGAAGCTACCAAAAGAGAGAGAAGCAAGAGTCAGAGCCGCGATGGTCATTTTCAGGTTTTTCATAGTCTTATTTCCTATTGATTTCTTTTCTAAGTTTTTGTCTGTTCTGTAAATTAATTAACGATCAGTAAATTATCACTATCTATCGGTTATTTATAAATTACTGCGGTGCCGTGTAGTTGGTTATCACCACTGGTACCAATGATGCGAAACGATTTTGCACCGGCTTCGTCGGCTTTAGCGGCCAAACGATTTTCTAAAGTGGTCAGATCGGATGCGCCACTGACGTTAATTACGCCTACTTTTTGTTGATTTACCGGTTGGTTGTTAACCAATTCTGCAGCGAAACTGGCAGAAGATACGGTGGCTAGCATGATGGCAGCAAGAGCAATTTTTAAGTTTTTCATGATATTAATTCCTATCCGAGAGTATTGAATTTAGGTTTTTAATGTTGGTCTCTAGAATTAACTAGCGATCGATAACTAAATGCTAATCCCTTCTCGACGAGAGCGCAATATTTTTTTATAATGATCGTTAATTTAATTTGGCAGCCCTGATGTGGGGCGGGATAAGAGAGGGTCTATGAGTATCAATGAAGAGGTATGCGCGAAGAAAACGCGTGGCAGACCGAAGCAGTTTGATCGCGATCAGGCACTTGACCGCGCACTCGATCTGTTTTGGCAACACGGCTACGAATCCACCTCATTGTCGGATTTGGTTGAAGTAACCGGAGCCAAAGCACCGACGCTGTATGCTGAATTTGGTAACAAAGAAGGGATGTTCCGAGCAGCGGTAGAACGCTATCTGACTAAATACACCGCTTGTACCAATCAATTGTTGGAGCAGGATTTACCGGTGGCGGAAATTGTTGAAGCCTATGTAGGGGCTTTCGCCAAGACGTTTACCGATCCTGAACGGCCATCCGGTTGTTTTATGGCGTGCGCTTCTGCGGCCTTGTCCTCATCGTCTGACGACGTCGCGGAGATGCTGCGTAAAAAACACCAAGTACAAGAAGCTAACCTGAAAGCCTGTTTTGATCGCAAAGTGCAGCAAGGGGAGCTATTGGGGAAAACCGATACCGCGCTGTTGGCTAAATACCTGATGTGTACCTTGGGCGGTATGTCTGGGCAGGCGCGTGAAGGAGCCAGCCGTGAAGATTTGTTGCGGCTGTTAGATACCTTGATGATGGTATGGCCACGTTTAAGTCAGGTTGGGAACAGGGTTTAAGACATTTAATACCCGGTCTGCACGGTGCTGGCCGGGTTGTGTGATTAACGTTTATTGAGTTTCATATGCAGCAACGGGAACGGGTTGCCTTGGCCGTCTAGCTCTGATCGTCCCGTCACGACAAAACCATAACGGCAATAAAAATCATGGGCTTGCGGGTTTTGTTCGTTCACATCCAATTGTAATTCGTCATATAACGCCTCTACATGGGCGAGCAGCGCTTTACCTACGCCTTTGCCACGTTTGTCGGCATCAATAAACAACATTTCCACTTTTTTACCGTGAAGCCCGATAAAACCACAGGTGTGACCGGGTTTGTCTTCTGCCACCCAAACTTCCACATTAGGCAGGTAATCGTTGGCAACCAGTGGGCGCAAATCGGTAATTTGTTGCTCAGTGAGGAAATGGTGGGTGGCACTGACTGAACGGTGCCAAATCTCTGCGAGTTGCGCATTATCTTCTTCAGCGCGTTTTCTGATCGTAATCATGATATTTTCCATTTTATGAATCAACTGCCAAGCGCATGGGTAGTGAGCATGACTAAAGTATAAGTGATTGTTTCAAAGATATGCACTCACCACAAAGGCACTTATTATTATCCTTGAAGTACAATTAATTTTATCGGTCACCATTTTTGAGACTACGACGGATGCTCACGGCGGTTAATGCGTTTTACACTTGGCACAGAGACTTTTAGCGCGCAGCATTTTTCTGCGCCGTGACCCTATTGAGGCGATATGAATCCATCTTATGTACTTGCTGAAGTCAGCAATGAGAACCAAACGCTGGTCGCGGTGGTTCAGCAAGATAACCGAGCGGCTTATTTTTATATTTACCCGGCAGAAACTTATAGCGAGCGTTTCAACGTACGCGCTTGTTGGTTGCGTAATTTAGCTGCGGCACCTTTGCAGGACGATCGAGCATCAATGGAGCAAGGTTTGCCCCCCATGCTAGCGGCTGAATATTGCCGTAATTTGGAAGGGGAAGCGCCGCTGAATGCCGACGGATTGCAGGTTATCTGGAACGAAAGCGACGACGGTGCGGCATTGTGGTACTACGGTCAGTTACTGGCGGTGATCCCCGGTTGGAGCCTATACATCGACCATTCGGTTTGTTATTCCGCCAGTTGTATCAAAGAGAATCCGTTGGCTTACCCGTTGGGTTCTGCTTCGACCAACACGCAATACGCGTTGGCGGAAAGTACCCGTCAATTCTGGCGCACTTGGCAGCGTGAAGAGGGCAATCCATGGCCGAAAATCCAGAGTGATTTTCAGGCGCGTTATGAGCAGCATTTTGGCTCTTCGGTGAAGTATTACGCGATCGATCAGGGCAAATGGCCGCCGATGGCGATCACCCAGCATGAGCGAGATGGGATCTACTATTTCCTGACGATGGGCATGAGTATCCGTCCGATGCCATGGGTGGAGATCTTGTTTAACGACGACGCCTCACAGTATCGCCGTATGGAGATGGGTATCGCGATCGACGGGCAATATATGGATGAAGCGAATGCGGTGCAGATGGCTAGCGCACTGGCCGGTTTTGCGCATGTTCCTTGGGCACAGTTGACTTGGATTGGCGAAGGGCACTCCTTGGCTTCCGAAGTCGCTCCAATGGGCTACGAAGGTTACCTGATGTCATCTTCGTTCTATCCGTATAACGAACACTTGGTATTGCCAAAGCAGTATGGCGATCCGGTGAATATTTATTGGGCCAGCCCGATATTCGAAGCAGAACGTGAATTGGCGCAATCGACTTCACAGGGTGGTAGCGATCTGGTCAAAAAATTACGCGAGCAGGGCGTTGATCATATCTTCCGTCCGCGTCAGGCAGTCTGCTGATTATTCAATGATTCTTGATTACTGGCAGCTTCGCCTGCCAGCCTATCTTCACCAACCCGCCATAAAACCATCATCTCAACGTCATAAAACTAACTGTAAATAGGTGCCCATAGAATCAGCCAATATATTTAGGAAAACCTATGGCTCAGGCACTGTTAAAACTGGCAACTCCCGATTATCCCGGGCAGCAGCAACTGGCATTACGCAAAGTCTTATCGGTGAAAGGGTTAGGCAAGGCGTATAAGTCTCAGCAACGGGTGCTGGATGACATTAATTTTGATCTCCACGCCGGTGAGTTCGTCGCGGTGATAGGGCGTTCCGGTGCGGGTAAATCGACGCTGCTGCACACATTGAATGGCACCATTCCTTCAACCTGTGGTGAAATGCTGCACTTTGCTGATGATGGCGTCGCGCAAAATATTGCCCAACTCTCTACTCAAAAAATGCGTCAATGGCGGACGCGTTGCGGCATGATTTTTCAGGACTTTTGTCTGGTGCCGCGTTTGGATGTGATCACGAACGTCCTGCTAGGTCGCCTGAGCCACACTTCTACGCTGAAATCCTTCTTCAAAGTCTTCGATGATGCAGACCGCGCTCGCGCCATTGAGTTATTGCAGTGGCTGAACATGCTGCCTCATGCGTTGCAACGGGCGGAAAATCTGTCCGGTGGTCAGATGCAACGTGTCGCTATCTGTCGTGCTCTGATGCAGAACCCAGAGATCCTGCTGGCCGATGAGCCAGTGGCTTCGCTCGACCCGAAAAACACCCGCCGCATTATGGATGCGCTGCAAAAAGTCAGCGAAAACGACATCGCGGTGATGGTCAACCTGCACTCGGTCGAATTAGTGAAAGAGTATTGCACGCGGGTGATTGGTATTGCCCACGGGAAAATCGTGTTTGACGGTCATCCATCGTTGTTGAATGACCGAATTTTGCACCAGTTGTATGGCGATGAAGCTAATCAAATCCACTAATTCCGATACCTATAAAGGCTACAGCAATGAAAAAAGTATTGAAACTGACCACAGTGATGGCCAGCGTGATGATGGTATTTAATGCTGCCGCAGCGGATGCGCCCAAGGAATTGAACTTAGGTATTCTCGGTGGCCAAAACGCCACTCAGCAAATTGGTGACAACCAATGTGTGAAGCAATTTTTGGATAAAGAACTAAACGTTGATACCAAACTGCGTAACTCTTCTGATTATTCTGGTGTGATCCAAGGGTTGTTGGGTAAGAAGATCGATCTGGTGCTGAGTATGTCACCAGCTTCTTTTGCCTCTATCTATATTAAAGATCCGAAAGCCGTTGATTTGGTTGGGATCGCCGTTGACGATGCCGATCAATCCCGTGGTTATCACTCGGTGGTGATCGTGAAAGCCGATAGCCCATACCAAAAACTGGAAGATCTGAAAGGGAAATCCTTCGGTTTTGCTGATCCGGATTCTACTTCAGGCTTCTTGATGCCGGATCACAACTTCAAAAAGCTGTTTGGCGGCAACGTCGATAACAAATACAACGGTTTCTTCAGCAGCACTACTTTCTCTGGCGGTCACGAGCAAGACATCCTCGGCGTGCTGAATGGTCAGTTCGAAGGCGCAGTGACTTGGACTTCAATGATTGGCGATCGTGAGAGCGGCTACAGCAGCGGCGCGTTCACCCGCATGATCCGTATGGACCAACCGGATCTGATGAAGAAAATCCGTATTATCTGGCAATCGCCGTTGATCCCAAATGGCCCGATCTTGGTGAGCAATGCGTTACCGGCTGATTTTAAAGCTAAAGTGGTTACCGCTATTAAAAAGCTGGATAAAGAGGACCACGGTTGCTTCATCAAAGCGATGGGCGGCAAGCAACACATTGCGGATACCTCGTTGGCGGAATACCAACCGGTTATCGATCTAAAACGTGCGCTGGCGAAAGGCGAGCGTTAATTTTCAGGCAGGGGTTCAAGTGAGATTGCGCCCCTGTAGTCATGACGCTTGAGATGTAATAACGCTTGAAATGTAATAACGGTGGAAATGTATTTTGAACACTGATTTTGCCCATTATTACCAGCAGATCCGCAGCAAGCAGAAACGTGAAACTCTACTCTGGTCGCTACTGTTGGTGACGTTATACCTCGGTGCTGGCAATCTGGCCGAGTTCAATCTGTATACGGTGTGGACGTCATTACCCCATTTCTTTGATTATCTTGCAGAAACTATTCCCGTATTACATTGGAAACTGCTCTTTGCCGATGGCAAAACCGAAGGTTCATTGGCGTATTGGGGTTACCGATTACATATCCAATTACCGTTATTGTGGGAAACGCTGCAACTGGCGTTGGCGGCCACCATTGCCGCCGTGCTGGTCGCGGGAGTGCTGGCGTTTTTGGCCGCCAATAACACCCACAGTCCGGCTTGGTTACGTTTTACTATTCGTACCTTGGTGGCGTTTTTACGCACTATGCCGGAACTGGCTTGGGCAGTGATGTTTGTGATGGCATTTGGCATTGGCGCGATCCCCGGTTTTATCGCACTGGCGTTGCACACCATCGGCAGCCTAACCAAATTGTTTTATGAGTCGATAGAAACTGCCTCTAACAAACCGGTGCGCGGATTGGTGGCTTGCGGCGCGACGCCGTTGCAACGGATGCGTTTTGGTCTGTGGCCGCAGGTAAAGCCGATCTTTTTGTCGTACAGCTTTATGCGTCTGGAGATTAACTTCCGTCAATCGACCATTCTCGGCCTGGTCGGCGCGGGGGGGATCGGGCAGGAACTGATGACCAACATCAAACTTGATCGTTACGATCAGGTTAGCATGACTTTACTGCTGATTATTGTGGTGGTTTCGCTGTTGGATACGGTATCTGGCGAACTGCGTAAGCGGGTTGTGGAGGGGAGAAAATGATTAGCCAAACCATCAGTGCTGAAAAGGTGCAAAGCTTGCGGCAACAGCATCCAGAGATTTTCTCACAGCAGCGCCGCTATTTACGCACGGTTGGCATCATTGCCGCCGCAATCGTACTGTATTACGTGTTTTTCTTCCTGTTCTTCGGCATTTCTTGGGCGCAACTAGTCATGGGTTGCCAGCAATTAGGGCGCTACTTTTTGCGTATGTTTGTCTGGCGTGATTTTGTCAATTGGCCGTTCGGCTACTACTTCCAACAGATCTTTATCACCATTGCCATTGTGTTTGCGGGCACCATCACCGCCTCTTTGATTGCACTGCCGCTATCGTTCTTTGCCGCTCGTAATGTGATGTCCACACCGTTGCTGCGCCCGATCGCGATTCTGGTGCGTCGGATGCTGGATATTTTCCGTGGTATCGATATGGCGATCTGGGGGTTGATTTTCGTGCGCGCGGTCGGCATGGGGCCGCTGGCCGGGGTATTGGCGATCATCGTGCAGGATGTCGGCTTGCTTGGCAAACTGTACGCAGAAGGGCATGAAGCGGTAGATAAATCCCCTAGTCGTGGCTTGACCGCCGTTGGTGCCAACGGTTGGCAAAAACACCGCTACGGTATTTTCACCCAATCATTCCCGACCTTTTTGGCGCTTAGCCTGTACCAGTTAGAGTCGAATACGCGTTCGGCATCGGTACTCGGTTTTGTCGGCGCGGGAGGGATCGGTTTGGTGTATGCCGAGAATATGCGCTTGTGGAATTGGGATGTGGTGATGTTTATCACTCTGATTCTGGTCGTTGTGGTGATGACGATGGACAAGATCTCTGCGGTTTTGCGCCAGAAATATATCATTGGTGAAGATATCCCTCTGTATAGCCAAAACCAAAAGCATTGAGAAACTCCCGCCCGATCCCTATACTGCCGCACAGATCCCAATGTGCGGCAGTTTTTTGCGCACTCCCCGTAATTAAAGGCAATTTCATGATTAACAACGACGTGCTGCGCAGCGTGCGCTACATGCTGAGTATCAACGACGCTAAGATGGTTGAAATCATCAAACTAGACGGTTTTGATGTTGAAGTCGCAGCGATGGCGAGTTACATCATCAAAGAAGGCGAGCCCGGTTTTGTGAACTGCCCAGACGAAGTGATGGCGCATTTCCTCAATGGTTTGGTGTTCTTCAAACGTGGTAAAGACGACAAATTCCCTGCGCCAGAGGTAGAACTGCCAATTACCAACAACTTGGTACTGAAGAAACTACGTGTGGCGTTTGAATTGAAAGATGTCGATTTGTTCCAGATCTTCACCGCTGCGGAGTTCAATATCTCCAAACCTGAGCTGAGCGCGTTGTTCCGCAAAGAGGGCACCAAAAACTATCGTCCATGTGGCGATCAGGTGCTGCGTTATTTCCTCAAAGGTTTAGCACAACGCATTCGCGGTTAATTGAGTCAACTCAGGGCGCGGTGCGCCCTGTCGTTATAATTTTTGCCAAAGACTTAAGTGGGGCGCTTGCGCCCCATCATCCATCACAGCAATAGCTAATGATTAATCCTGTGCAATAGGCTGTTTGCCAGAAAGTTTCCCCCATTCACTCCAAGCGCCGTCATACAGTTTTACCTGTGAGACATTCAGTGACATCAAGCCAAATGCCAGTACCGCAGCAGTGACGCCAGAACCACAGCTCGTGATAATTGGGCGCTCGAGATCGACACCTTTATCGATAAAGGTTTTCTTCAATGCTTCCAACGATTTGAAACGACCATTCTCCAACAAATCGCCATAGGGAATATTGATACTGCCGGGGATATGTCCGCGGTGCAGACCAGGGCGTGGTTCATCGGCTTGGGCATAAAAGCGTGGTGCTGCACGTGCATCAAGGATTTGGGTCGAAGTCCCTAACGCCTGTTCTACCTGATACATATTTACCACCGCCTCGGCGCTAAATTTGGCATTAAAGGTCGTTGCTTCACGTTTTGATACACCGCTTTCCAAACGATTACCGCGAGCCGCCCAGCCTTTTAAGCCTTCATCTAACACATAAACGTTCTTCGCCCCGAAGTGACGGAACGTCCACCAACCTCGCGGGGCAGAAAACTGATTACCTTCATCATAAAATACAATGCAATGTTGCTCGCTGATGCCTAGTTTACCCACGGCGGTGCTGAATGCTTCTGCTGTAGGCAGCATATGCGGCAAATCGGTGTTTTTGTCGGCCACATCGTCAATATCAAAATACACTGCGCCGGGGATGTGCCCGTGTTCGAATTCGGCCTGCATATCTTTCTTTGGCACTAACCCAACTGGAGACATACGGACATCGATCACCACCAGATCAGCATCGTTGATATGTTGTTCAAGCCATTGGGCATTCACCAAAAATGGAGAGTTCATCATTATTGTTCGCCTATCATGAAACCGAATTTTTACTATACACCAGGCCTATGAGGATGACGATTTATCAGGACGCGAGATAATGGACGATAGTTTAACCGCTCAGCAGTTTTAACTGAGCGGCTTAAGCTTATTAGTACCCGAGGAAAATCTGCGGCAACAGCAGGCTGATTTGTGGAATAAATGTCACCAACATCAGCGTCACCAGCAATGCCAAGAAGAAGGGTAACAGGGGCTTCAATACCTGATCGATTGGCACTTTACTCACCGAACAACCAACAAACAGCGCGCTACCCACCGGTGGAGTACAGATGCCGATACACAGGTTGAAAGTCATCATAATCCCGAAGTGTACTGGGTCCATTCCCATATCCAGCGCGATCGGCAGGAAGATGGGGGTGAAGATCAGCAGTGCGGGGGTCATATCCATAAACACCCCGATCAGCAACAGGATCAGGTTGATGATTAACAGGATAATGATCGGATTATCGGAAATAGTGCTCAGACCATCGCTGATCATGTAAGGAATATCGGCGTTGGCCATCGCCCACGACATCCCCATTGAAGTGCCGATCAACAGTAATACGATCGACGTGGTGACGGCGGATTCCAGGATAATTCGTGGCAGATCGCGCAGTTTTATCTCACGGTAAACCGCTGATAGGAGCAACGTGTAGACCACCGCGATCGCCGAAGCTTCCGTTGCCGTAAAAATCCCGCCGATAATGCCGCCCATAATAATCACGATCAGCGCTAGCGAAGGCAGGGCATCGAGAGCGCGAATGGCGATTTCGCGGCAATTAATCCGTTCTGCGCTCACATATCCCCGACGTTTGGCGATAATCCCGGCCACCAGCATTAAGCTCAAACCCATCATGATCCCTGGCAGATAGCCCGCTAAGAACAGTGCAGAGATTGAAGTACCGCCAGAGATCAACGAATAAACGATCAATGTATTAGAAGGTGGGATCAATAATCCGACCGGGCAGGAGGTGATATTTACCGCCGCTGAAAACGCGGGATCGTAACCCTCTTTCTTTTGCAATGGCGACATCACGCCGCCGACTGCCGCCGCAGAAGCAACTGCAGAGCCTGACAAGGCACCGAACATCATATTCGCCAAGACGTTACAGTGTGCTAATGGCCCGGGTAGACGACCGGCGAGCACCTTGGCGAAGTTAATCAATCGTAGCGCAATGCCGCCCTGATTCATGATATTGCCGGCCAGAATAAAGAATGGGATCGCCAACAAGGAAAAACTATCCAGACCTGAAGCCATTTTTTGTGCGACAACCGCGATAGCGGGTTCAAACGGTAAGGAAAGCATAATGGTGGCGAGCGATGCCAACCCGATACTGAACGAGATGGGGACGCCGAGAGTTAATAGCACGGCAAAAGTGCCAAATAAGGTTAAAATAATCTGCCATTCCATGTGATTACCCTTTATTTAAACGCGAATTGTTATGCGGAATGAATTTAGCGATCAGATCCAACAAGCTATAAAACAGGATGGCCGTTCCACTGAACGGAATGGCCATGTACACCCAGCCCATGGGAATGCCCAACGCCGGTGACAGTTGTTGGGTACTGAGCGTTTTATTCACTAAGCCAATACCGCCATAAATCATGACTAAGCAAACGAAGACGATGGTGCAGAGAATGATGACCATTTCTGAGATTTGTTTGCGAACGCCACTGAGTTTTTGCGTCAGCAGATCGATAGCCAGATGGCGTTTCAGCCCGGCAGCGTAAGCCGCGCCAATCAACCCGACCCACATGAACATGAAACGTGCCAGTTCATCGGTGAAAGTACTTGGAGTGCCCAGAACGTAACGGGAAAAAACCTGCCAGATAACGCAGACCAGCAAAATGATAGAGATAAGAATGGTAGCACTACTTAATAATTGGTCGACCAGTTTCTTTAGTTTGTCCATGATAGTACCTTCATATTCCCTAGGAAAATTGGACTCGTAACGGCTGTAAACCGATTTAACGCTGACTTATCTACTAATTATCGGGTTAGTCAGCACTATAGGTCATTTCATGCTTTCGATAGTTATCATACATCTGATTGTTTATTGATAAGAGTTGTCAGTCCAATTTTCTTTTTTCTTCGTGAGTTGGATCAACCAATTCAATATTGGTTTTTGACTTTGAGTGCTCAATTCGTCACCGTTGCTGGGTGAATTTCCCGCTAGGGGGATTGCCTTACCTCTAAAACTCCCTACGCCTAAAAACTCCCTACGCCTAAAAACAAGGAGAACAGCATGTTGATGAAAAAAGGAATGTTGTCGCTAATGATTGGTTCCGCGCTGATGATGGCAACGCCGTTGTATGCAGCAGTGACCTTGAAATTAAGTCATAACCATAACCGCGAACACCCAGTACATCAGGCCATGATGTATATGGCCGATCGTGCCAAAGAGTTGTCCGGCGGTGAGGTTAAGATTCGTATTTATCCTGATGCGCAGTTGGGCACTCAGCGTGAATCCATGGAGTTGGTGCAAAATGGTGCGCTAGCGATGGCGAAATCTAACGCTGCAGAATTAGAGGCTTTCTCCAAGGATTTTGGTGCCTACAACCTGCCTTACCTGTTTAAAGATCGAGATCACTATTACCGTGCCATGCAGGGCGACATTGGTAAAAAAATTCTGCAATCTTCCCGTTCGAAAGGCTTTATTGGCCTAACTTATTACGATGCTGGTGCGCGTAGTTTCTATGCTAAAAAAGCCATCAACTCCCCGGCGGATCTGAAAGGAATGAAGGTGCGTGTGCAACCTAGCCCAAGTGCGGTTGAAATGATTAAACTGTTGGGCGGTAACCCAACCCCATTGGCTTACGGTGAGCTGTATACCGCGTTACAACAAGGGGTTGTGGATGCGGCAGAAAACAACCTGACGGCATTGACGCTAACTCGCCACGGAGAAGTTGCCAAATTTTACAGCGTCGATGAACACACCATGATCCCGGATGTATTGGTGATTTCCACCAAAGTTTTTGATGGCCTGCCAGAGAAAGATCAGAAAGCGCTACAACAGGCGGCAGATGAATCGATGATGAAAATGAAAGAGTTGTGGAGCGTTTCGGAAGCCACGGAAAAAGCACAGGCCGAGAAGATGGGCGTACAGTTTATCTACCCGGACAAGGCTCCGTTCCAACAAGCAGTACAACCTATGTATCAGCAATTGCAGGCCAAAGATCCTGAGCTTTCCCAGATGGTTGAGGGGATGGCAAAACTGTAAATTTGAGAATGGGTAATAAGCTGAAAACGCTGCTGCATTCTGGAAAATGTTAAACAAACGTTGATGGCGCTTTCCTGCAGTGGCGATCCCACTTTGATGGTTATTTTTTTGATTCTGTTAGTTTAGTAAATAATTAACTTATTAAGATGATGGCTTATTAAGTTACCGTCTTAATAAATAATTAATTTACGATGATAGCAAAGCAATTTTTTAGCTTTGCTTTGTTGTTTTTATCATTGGAAGCACGGATTTAGCTCGCAGATACTGGACGAAACTCTTCTCTTCGAGCCAGATAAATGCCTGCACCACAACGACATAGCCATTATTTGCACGCCAATCAACGGGCGTGGATTAAACAGTTGGCCCAGCATAGGTTATGGCGTTGGGAGCTCCCTACTTGGGGCGTGATGTTGGTGGTTTATGGCGGTTGGTTTATGGTCGCTGCCTACTGGCAACAGCTCGGTCCTTGGTTAGGGACACCCTTGTTGATTTTGCTCACCACGGGCTATATGTCGTTGCAACACGAATTAATTCACGGTCATCCGACGCGCTGGCCGCGATTGAACCAGCTATTTGGTTTACTGCCGCTGGCGGTGTGGTATCCCTATGGTTTGTATCGCGACTCTCATCTGCAACATCATTTCAATGAGCATCTCACTATCCCGCAGGAAGATCCGGAAAGTTACTACTTTAGCCAAGCGCAATGGCAGCGCTTTCCGCAATTATTTCCGTTGTTAGCCGCTGTGCGCAATACGTTGGTGGGGCGTGTACTTATCGGCCCAACGTTGGATATTGCCACCACTGTGATTAATGCATCCAAGGCGATCCTCAAAGGTGATTGGCGCGCTTTAACTATGTGGTTAGTACACGGCGGTTTGCTGTTCATCGTACTGGGCTGGCTACAGCAACAGGGGATTTCACCGCTGTTTTATCTGTTAGTCATCAGCTATCCGGCTTTGGGTTTAACCAAGGTGAGATCGTTTTTCGAGCATCGCGCAGTGGAAGCACCACAAGCACGTTCTATTATTAATGAGGCGTCTTTGCCATGGCGACTGTTGTTTCTTAATCTGAATTATCATTTGGTACATCATGATTTACCCGGTGTACCATGGCATGGATTACGCAAAATCTATTTGGCTGAACGCGAAGCATATCAGCAACGCAGTCAAGGATTTGTGGTGCAGGGTTACGGCGAGTGGTGGAAAGAGCATGCTTTTACCCCGATCGATGTCACCGTGCATCCCTTTGAGAGTGGGGAAGTTGACTGCGCACAGGAAGTGCGTTCCCCAACGTTTTCCAACATATCAGTGAATAATCAAGAGGAAAAAGTATGGCAATCACCTCATCACGTGGACGTTTCCTAGGTCTGGCGTTGGCTCTGTTCGCAGCAACCAGCGGGGGAGCGCAGGCGGCAGATTCAGTACGCGTGGGTTCAAAAATTGATACCGAAGGCTCGCTGCTGGGCAACATCATCGTGCAGGTGCTGGAAGCTAACGGCATCAAAACCACTAACAAGCTACAACTCGGTACCACTAAAGTGCTGCGCGGTGCTATCACTTCCGGCGAGATTGATATTTACCCGGAATATACTGGTAACGGCGCTTTCTTCTTCGCTGATGAAAAAGATCCGGCTTGGAAGAACGCGCAAGCTGGCTACGAGAAAGTGAAAAAGCTCGATTATGAGAAAAACAAAATCGTCTGGTTGGATGCGGCGCCAGCCAATAACACTTGGACCATTGCTGTTCGACAAGATGTCGCTAAGGCCAATCATCTGAAAACCTTGGCGGATCTCAGTAATTGGCTAAACGGCGGTGGCAAGTTCAAACTGGCAGCCTCGGCTGAATTTATCGAACGCCCGGACGCCTTGCCGGCATTTGAGAACGCGTACGGCTTTAAGCTGCAACAAGACCAACTGCTATCACTGGCCGGTGGTGATACTGCGGTGACCATCAAAGCGGCAGCGGAACAGACCTCTGGCGTCAATGCGGCGATGGCCTACGGTACTGATGGTCCGGTGGCGGCATTAGAGTTACAGACGCTGGACGATCCAAAAGGCGTGCAACCGATTTACGCGCCAGCACCGATCATTCGTGAAGCCGCGCTGAAACAGCATGCCAACATTGCCGAGTTGCTGAAACCGGTATTCGCCTCGCTGGATGGTCCTACCTTGCAAAAGCTGAACGCGCAGATTGCCGTCGAAGGCCAAGATGCTAAACAGGTAGCCACGAGCTATCTGAAAGAAAAAGGGTTTGTAAAAGGATAATCACTTAAGTGGGCACCGGATTTATTGCACGGTGCCCATACGGAGCTGGAGAGTTTCATTGACTATTGCCTTAAAAAACAAAGTATTACTAACGTTGTTTATCCTGTTGCTGCTGGCTGCGTTTGGCCTGCCGTTTTTGAGTTATGCCCCCAATCGCCTGCTTTCTGGCAAAAGTATTTCGCTAATTTCCCTCCTACATGGTTCGGCGCTGTGGCTATTACTGCCACTGGCGGCATTGGCGTTGCTCAGCTTGTTACCTGCGACGCGGGGTTATGCGTTAGCGACCGCCGTAGCCGCTTCTGCCTTGCTCGCCGTGTTGTTCTGGTTGAGCGGTAGTGCTGCCGTTCAATTGGCACAAACGGGATCAAAATTAGCGCGCACCGCTTGGAGCGGGGGGTGTTGGTTGATGATGGCGTTGAGCCTACTGATGGCGGCTGATGCCATGACGCGTATTACCGCCTCACATTTGTGGCGTATCGTCGGCAATCTATTGGTGGTGATCCCGGCGGGAATTTTGCTGTTCAGCCATCAACTAGATCAGATTTCGCTGTTGAAGGAATACTACAACCGACAGGACGTGTTCGATGCCGCCTTGGTACAACATTTGACCATTCTATTGGCGACGTTAATTCCTGCGCTATTGATTGGCGTGCCGCTGGGCTGGTTATGTTTTCGTTCCGATCGTTGGCAGCGCCCGGTGTTTTCGGTGCTGAATATTATTCAGACCGTACCTTCGATTGCGTTGTTCGGATTGTTGATCGCGCCACTGGCGGGTTTAGCCGCTGCGTGGCCGTGGCTGGCGGAGCTCGGTGTCAGTGGCATTGGCATGGCGCCAGCGATTGTCGCTTTAGTGTTGTATGCCTTGTTGCCACTGGTGCGTAGTGTGGTTGCCGGATTACAGAGTGTCCCCGCCAGCGTGATTGAATCTGCCCGAGGCATGGGGCTGACGCGTGGGCAGATTTTCCTCCGTGTACAACTGCCGTTGGCGTTACCGCTGTTCCTAACCGGAGTGCGCATTTTGGCGGTGCAAACCGTGGGCATGGCGGTGGTTGCGGCGTTGATTGGTGCCGGGGGATTTGGTGCCATCGTTTTTCAAGGGTTGCTCAGCAGTGCGCTGGATTTGGTATTACTGGGAGTGATCCCGGTGGTATTGATGGCGGTTGTTGTCGACTCGTTATTTAAATTTATGATTTCAATACTAGAAGTGACACGCCGATGATTCGTTTTGAGCAAGTAAGCAAAATTTTTCAGGGCAAACCTGCGGTTGATAACCTGTCGCTGAATATTGCCAAAGGGGAGTTCACCGTGCTGATTGGCACTTCCGGCTCAGGTAAATCCACCACCCTGAAGATGATCAACCGGTTGGTCGATCACGACCGAGGTAAGATTTATTTCGCCGATGAAGAGATCTACACCTTCAAGGCGCAAGATCTACGGCGACGTATGGGTTATGCCATTCAGTCGATTGGCCTGTTCCCGCATTGGACGGTGGAAGAGAATATTGCCACCGTCCCGCAACTGCTGAAGTGGCCACGTGCGCGCATCCGTGACCGTGTGACGGAGTTGATGGAGTTGCTGAATCTGGAGCCGGGACAATTTCGTCAGCGCTACCCGCACCAGCTGTCTGGTGGACAACAACAACGGGTCGGCGTTGCCCGTGCGTTAGCGGCCGATCCTGAAGTGTTGTTGATGGACGAACCCTTCGGCGCGCTGGACCCAGTGACGCGTGCAACCTTACAGGCGGAGATTGCGCGTATTCACCAACTCTCTGGTCGCACCATCATTTTGGTTACGCACGATATTGAAGAAGCACTGAATCTGGCGGACCGCATCGTATTGATGGATCAAGGTCGAGTGGTGCAACAAGGTACGCCGCTGGAGTTACTGACTGCACCCACTAACGATTTTGTGCGCGATTTCTTTGGCGGAAGCGATCGCGGTATCAAGCTGTTGTCGCTCGGTATCGTTGCGCAGCGGGTGCGTCCTGGGCAAGCCGAGGGAGAACCGATAGCGGCGGCGATGACGCTGCGTGAGGCGCTGTCAGTGTTTGTGGCGCGTAGCTGCGAATGTTTGCCAGTGGTCGATGAGCAGGGCGCGGAGTTGGGCGTACTGCATTTTCGCGATCTTATCGCGCAGCAGGCGTTGTCATGAAGGTGCTGCGCTGGTTGCGCGATCCGTTGCCGTGGGCGATAGCGTTACTGCTGGCGCTGGTGTTTGGCATGAATCATCTCCATGGGCTGTTTGCTGCACTGTTCCCTGATCTGGCAAGGCCTATCTATCAACAAGACAGTTTTATCTCATTGGTGATGGCTCATCTGTGGCTGGTAGCCGTTTCCAGCTTGATTGCGGTGGTGATTGGCGTCGCGGCCGGTGTTGCGGTAACACGCCTGGCTGGGCAGGTATTCCGTTCGTTGGTCGAAACCGTGGTGGCGGTGGGACAGACCTTCCCGCCGGTGGCGGTATTAGCCATCGCAGTGCCGATTATGGGGTTCAGTGAGCAACCGGCGATTATCGCCTTGGTACTGTACGGTCTATTGCCAATATTGCAGGGCACTCTCGCGGGTATCGGCTCGGTGCCGGAAGCAACGCGTGAAGTGGCGGAAGGCGTCGGCATGAGCCGCTGGCAGATCCTGACGCGTGTTGAATTGCCATTGGCGGCACCAGTCATTGCCGCAGGGATCCGTACCTCGGTAATCATCAATATCGGTACCGCAGCCATCGCTTCGACGGTCGGGAGCAAAACTCTCGGTTCGCCGATCATTATTGGCTTGAGTGGTTTCAATACCGCTTATGTGATTCAAGGGGCACTGGTGGTGGCGTTATTAGCCATCATCACCGATATGTTATTCGAACGTTGGGTGCGTTGGTTGACGGCTTGGCGCGCGGTTATTTATTGAGGGAAATTATGCAAGTATCGTTACCGATGTATGGTGTTGGCCCACAAGCGGCGGAAGCATTTTGGCGGGTGCTGAGAGGTAAACTGCAACAGCTTGGGCTGACGGATTTACCGCCAATGTTGTCATGGCCGCAGGATCTGGCGCAGCACTGGCAAGAACCGGAGTTATTGCTCAGCCAAACGTGTGGTTACCCGATAATTAATTATTTACCCCATGTGCAGTTAGTGGGTACTTACCATTACCACGTTGAAGGCTGTGTGGGGCCGAACTACAGCAGTTGGCTGGTAGTTCGTGATAATGAACCCGGTAATCAGTTGGCGGATTTTCGTGGTCGGGTGGCGGCTTACAACAACCCGGATTCGCAGTCAGGTCATTACAGCCTGATTGAATTGGTGGCTCCGTTGGCGGAACAAGGGAAATTCTTCAATCAGGCTGTCGCTTCTGGGGCTCATTATCAGTCGATAAAATGGCTCCAGAGTGGGCAAGCGGATATCGCCGCCATTGATTGCATCAGTTGGCAACTACTGAAAAATGCGGATCCGCAGGCATTGAATGGGCTGAAAATTATTGGTCGCACCGCCGTTGTGCCTGGCTTGCCGTTGATTACCGCCCCCAACACGTCCGCAGAAACATTGGCGATATTGCGTGCTGGAGCACTAGCGATGGTGGGAGAGCAGGTAAGTAAAGACTTACTTATTGGTGATTTTACCTTGGAGCCACGGTCAACTTATCAGGTACTCAGCCAGTTGGAACAGGATGCGGCGCGGTTGGGCGTCACCGCATTATAATTTATTGCCCTTGCGAGGTTGGCGCTGGCGTCACCGCTGGAGTTTCGGTGGTGGTCGCCGCGGTTTCCTGTGGTGTGGTCGAACGGGTATAGATGTTCAACCCGGCAAGAAATACGCCGCCTAAAGAACCAATAACGCATAGGGTAATAACGATGAGGAAAGATTTTTTTAGCATGGGATTATTTTCGCAGGTTACTCAGAACAGCAGGAATTATAGACTGTTCAGCCAATGAAACAAGAATCGTTTATTCCCTTCATCTTTCAAGTTGCTGCTGCGTTGCCTGCCTTCATTCACCCCTGTCACTTACTGGTGTAAGCTCCTAGGGATTCATTCAGTTGCCGCCTTGCCGTAACTCGAAATCTATTGGGTATATTAATGCTTACTCAGTGACGGCTTGCTTCGCTGGGCGAGCAAACAGGTATTTACCTAATGTGACCAGCACCACGGCGGCGACAATAATCACCAGCGCCATCCATTCACGCGAGCCTAGCGTTTCGCCAGCAAAACCGATACCCAACAACACCGCAACCACCGGATTGACGTAGGCATAGCTGGTCGCCACCGCCGGGCGTACGTTTTTCAGCAGGAACATGTAAGCGCTGATCGCTAACATGGAACCGAAAACAATCAAATAAGCCAACGCTAGGAAACCACTGGTGGTCGGCATTTGTGTTAGTCGTTCGCCGCTAAAATAGCTCACTGCCAATAACACCACGCCAGCAACCAACATTTCGGCGGCTCCTGCCATCGGCCCAGCGGGAAGGTTAATATGCGAGCTCAAGATTGAGCCGAATGCCCAACTGGCAGAACCCAGTAGAATCAACAACGCACCTGTCGGGTTGCCCACCAGATTATTACCGGTATTGAGCAGAATGATACCCACCAACCCGAGCGCGATACCTGCCCATTCCAGCTTACTGTTGCGTATGCCCCAAAACAGGCTGAAAAACAGCGTAAATAATGGCACTGTTGCCACCATGACCGCCGCAATGCCAGACGGCACATGTTGATGTTCAGCCACCGTGACCAAGCCATTACCGACGGCTAGCAGTAAAATGCCGATGGTGCCGGCCGCCAACCACTGTTTCAGAGTAGGGAGCGCATGGCCGCGCAGTGCCAGAAAACTGAATAGAATGACTCCAGCAGTCAGGAAACGAATCCCTGCCATCATCAGTGGTGGCCAACTTTCAACCCCCAAACGAATGACGAAATAGGTCGATCCCCAGACGATATATAACGTGAACAGCGCCCCGATTAACGGCAGGACGTTACGGCTAGTTGGGTTCATCATGGATTTTTATTCGGCAGGAAAGAAGCGAGAACAGAACCCAAAGTAAACCCTAAGCGTGAGGCGATAAGCAATGCTTATCACAACTTTATTTCAGGATTGCTTTAGTATGGGGAGGCTGATCAGGGGGAGATAAACGGCCCAACCCATCGATATGATTAATAACATAATTTGTGGGGTTACTCCGGGAGTAATCGCTTGCAATTGCCAACCGATCAGATAGGTCACAGGGCCGACAATGGCACCGACCAGCGCTAATGGCAAAATGGCGGCTTTCAACTGGGGCAATAGCCAATACCACCAGCCGCTGAACGTCACCCACAGCGCGATCAACCATACCGGTAGCGAGGGTTGACCTATAAATCGCAGTACACCGCAATAATGCCAAGCCGCATCCATCGCAATCCCCAGCGGGGCTGCCATCAGCAACCATTTCCGCTGGCGGGCGGCGGGTAGCAAGGGAGCTAATAGAGCACCGATGGTTAACAGCATGTCGACATGCTCACGACCAATGACTGCCAACACCCAATAGAGAGCAAATCCTAGTGTTATAAGCCAAAAGCCAGCGCGTAACTGCATATTTACCCTGATAAAAGGTTGATGATAAATCTATAGCTGCGAGATGCGATAAGCGCAACGTCTGGCGCCGGATAGAATGTGTTCCGCACGTTCTACCTGTGCTTGCAGTACCTCGGTAAAGATCTTCAACTCAGCGCGGCAGAATCCCTGACACAGCGTTGCTGCGGCGCAAATTGGGCAGTGGTTTTCGTACAGCAAAAACGAACCATCATCTTGCGCTTGCCATTCGGCCATATAACCTTCGCGACAGCGCAGAGCCGCTAGACGAGCGACGCGTTCCTGTAAGCTGTTTGCGCCGATCATCTCTTGTTTGTAATTAATGCGAGTCTCTTGTTCACGGGCATCAATCAATACCTCAATGGCTTGTTCACCCAGCTTGTCACGCACGGTGCGTAACAATTGCACTGTCAGTTCAGCATGGGTGTCGGGAAAACGAGCGTTACCGGCGGTGGTTAGATGCCAAAGCTGCACTGGGCGACCCACGCCACGGGTTTCGGCGACGGCTTCGACCCATCCTTCTTTAGCCAGTTTGACGAATTGCTGGCGTACCGCTTCACCGGTAGTGCCCAGCACTTTACCGGCTTCCGAGGCTTGCTGTGGGCCGCGGGTTTTCAGCAGTGTCATTAAGCGCTCACTGACCGGTTGAGTGCAGCCTTCGCTCGTTTCCAAATTGATTTTTGCCATACTGTTCCGTTAGGTTTGTTATTCCAAGTTATTGCTTGTTAAATCTAGCTCAATATCACTGTTAACTCAATGTCATTACTCTGAAAACAAAATATTACTGCTGACGGCTTGAATGTTTGCTGGTATGTATTTCTGGGCAGTCTGAATTTCTCTCCTACTGGCGCAAAGCCGGTCCATCACCTCTGGTTATTTGCAGGTCATCACATGATTGAGCATCACATAATTGAAATAGTGCAGTTGGACGCAGTAGCAGCGGAACAAGCAGTGCCTGAATTAGCCGAAGTGTTACAAGCCAGCGTATTAGAAGGAGCCAGTATTGGATTTGTGGCGCCATTTAGCGTTGAGCAAGCAGCGGCTTTTTGGCGGCGTATACTGCCAGAGGTTCAACGAAATGAGCGGCTATTGTTGATCGCCCGCGATGCCACAGGACGAGTGGTGGGAACCATCCAGTTATTGTTGGATATGCCGGACAATGGCCGTCATCGTGCGGAGATCGTGAAACTGATGGTGCACCCGCAAGCCCGTCGTCAAGGCATTGCCAGACGCTTGATGCAGCGAGCAGAAGAACTCGCCAAGCAACATCAGCGGCGCTTACTGGTGTTGGATACCGCAACAGGTGACACTGCCGAAGGCATGTACCGTCTGATGGGATATCAATTGGCTGGTGTGATCCCTGAATATGCCATCACGAGTGATGGTGCTTCAATAGACTCGACCAGCTATATGTATAAATTATTGTGATAATAAAAAAGCCGGGCACAGCACCCGGCGAAATAAAACTGAATGAGCCGTAGCTAAAAATTGCAGTGGTGGTTATATCAATGAAAATTAGAACTGGTAGGTCAGAGCAATAGCCACCACATCGTCATTTTTCAGACCCAGTGGGTTATTACTGTCAAGTTGGTTGATTTTATAATCGATATAGGTCGACATGTTTTTGTTGAAGTAGTAATAGGCGCCTACATCAATATATTTAACCAAATCGGCATCGCCGATATTTTCAATATCTTTACCTTTCGACTGCACGTAACCCAATGACGGACGCAGACCAAAGTCAAATTGATATTGAGCGACTAATTCTAAACCTTCGGCTTTATTGGCAAAACCACTCACCGGCGTAGAGGTATTATTAATGGTTGCGACGCCAGAAATTGGTACAATATTACGGCTCTGTGAATAGGTCGCCGCTAAATAAACATCGTTTGCATCGTATTTCAAACCGGTTGCCCAGATATCGGCTTTATCCCCGGTACCGTAAGTGCCCGCTTTTTGTGCAGCAGTACGGTTAGAAGAGGCATAGGCGGCACCGACGCTAATACCATCGATGATTTCATAGCTGGAAGACAAACCAAAGCCGTCACCGTTGGAGCGGCTGGTGCTGCGGCCATCGTTCTCGTTTTTACCTTGGTACTGCACGGCGAATTTCAAGCCATCAACCATGCCGAAGAAATCGTTATTACGGTAGGTTGCCACGCCATTGGTACGGCCATTCATAAAGTTATCGGTTTTGATGTAAGCATCGTCACCGAATTCTGGCAGCATATCGGTCCAAGCGCCGACGTCATAAATAATACCGTAGTTCCGGCCGTAATCGAATGAACCATAATTCTTAAGTTTTAAACCGGCGAAACCTAAACGGGTTTTGGAACCTTTAGCACCATCGGCTTCGGCATTGTTGGCAGCAATTTGATATTCCCACTGACCGTAACCGGTTAACTGGTCATTAATTTGCGTGGCACCTTTAAAACCGATACGAACATAGGTTTTATCGCCATCGTTACCCGCATCGCCAGAGAAATAATGCAGCGCTTTTACTCGGCCATAGAAATCGAGTTTATTGCCGTCTTTATTATAGATTTCTGCCGCTTGAGTAGTCTGAGCAACTAAAAGTGCCGGAATGATAACGGCCAGTCGATTAAGTTTCATGGTGTTCCCTGCTTTATTTATTGAAAGACGCTTATCATCATCAGTTATTTTTGACTGCTGTATTGATCGCAGCGCAGATTTTTTACCAAGGTTGTGTGATGCATTTATGACAAAGTGTTCATGTTTATCTCAAATGATTAAAAAATTCACAAAGGGTGCGAGTTTTCATCTACGCCAGAGGACTTTTGCGGTGGCGACCGCACCTCGGTAACATTGGCGGTAACTTGGGCTGACGGCGTGGGCAGTCTGTGGGACAATGGTGGCATCATTTCGTTGAGATAAAGAGTTGAATGGCGCTCACCCCTGCAGTTAAAGATCAGATTGGCCAATGGTACAAAGCTCTGCAGCAACAAATACCAGATTTTATTTCCCGCGCTCCGCAACGGCAGATGATTGCCGAAGTGGCGAAAACGCTGGCGGGTGACTATCCACGCCATTTAGCCATTGAAGCGCCAACCGGCGTGGGAAAAACGCTGTCTTATTTGATCCCCGGTATCGCCGTTGGGCGCGCCGAGAGCAAACCACTGGTGGTCAGTACAGCCAATGTGGCATTGCAGGATCAGATCTACAGTAAAGATTTACCGCTGTTGAAAAAGATCATTCCCGACCTGAAATTTACCGGTGCGTTTGGCCGTGGGCGCTATGTTTGCCCACGTAATTTGGCTGCGATGAGCACCGACGTTGCCGAGCAGGGCGATCTGACGCTGTATCTCAATGAAGACGAATTAGTGCCTTCCAACGGTGAAGAGCAGGCGCTGTGCCAACAACTTTCCAAAGCGCTGAGTCGGCATGAGTGGGATGGCCTGCGTGATCATTATCAAAAGTCTGTCGACGATCCGCTGTGGATCAAACTCAGTACCGATAAGGCCAACTGTCTGGGGCGCAATTGTCACTATATTCGCGAATGTCCGTTTTATATCGCGCGTAAAGAGATCGAAACCGCCGACGTGGTGGTTGCCAACCATGCACTCGTGATGGCAGCGTTGGAAACCGAATCGGTATTGCCCAACCCGAAAGAGCTGCTGTTGGTACTCGACGAAGGCCATCATTTACCAGACGTCGCGCGCGATGCGTTAGAGATCGACGGTGAAATCACCGCGCTTTCGACCAATTTACAGCTCGACATGATCGTCCGTCAGGTCGAACAGTGCATGACGCAGTATCGCCCCAAAAATCCTCCCGGACTGACCAATAGCGAACGGTTGAAAAATCACTGTGATGAGATGCGTGAGCTGATTCAGACTTTTGAACATCAGGTGAGCGCCTATTTGCCGGGCGACAGCGTGGCTGCCGAATACCGTTTCGAAATGGGCGAACTGCCGGGCGAAATGGTGGAGATCTGCGCTCGCTTGTTCAAGTTGACGGATGGTTTGCGTGGTGTGGCAGAATTTTTTCTCAATGATTTAACGGAGCAAACTGGCAAGCACGATATCGTGCGTTTGCATCGTTCGATCATCCAGATGAGCCGCACGCTGGGCTATTTGGAGGCGATGAGCAAATTGTGGCGGTTAGCGGCGCTAGAGAAATCCTCCAATGCGCCGATCTCTAAATGGGTGGTACGCGAACAACGCGATAATGTTACCCACCTCTATATGCATTGCGTGGGTATTCGCGTGAGCGATCAGCTGGAAAAACTGCTGTGGCGCAAAGTGCCGCATGTGGTGGTGACTTCGGCAACGTTGCGTTCGTTGAATAGTTTTTCCCGTTTGCAGGAAATGAGCGGTTTAAGTGAAAAGTTGGGTGATCGTTTTGCTACGTTGGATTCGCCGTTTAACCATGTTGAACAGGGTAAAATCGTTATCCCACAGATGCGTTTTGAACCGGCGATAGCGAACGAGGCGGAGCATTTAGAAGAGATGGCGCGCTGCTTCCGTGCGGAAGTGGCCGGCGGGCAGCATAAAGGCATGCTGATTCTGTTTAGCAGCCATCGGGCGATGCAAACCTTCCTCAGCTACGTGACCGATCTGCGTTTGATGCTATTGGTACAGGGCGATCAGCCGCGTTACCGCTTGGTGGAGGAACATCGCAAACGGGTTGAACAGGGCACCGCCAGTGTGCTGATCGGTTTGCAATCATTTGCTGAAGGGTTAGATCTCAAAGGCGATCTACTCACGCAGGTGCATATTCATAAGATCGCCTTCCCACCGATCGACAGCCCGGTGATCCTCACCGAAGGCGAGTGGCTGAAATCGTTGAAGCGTTATCCGTTCGAAGTACAGAGTTTGCCGAGCGCATCGTTTAATTTGATCCAACAGGTTGGGCGTTTGATCCGCAGTAATGAATGCCACGGCGAAATCATCATTTACGATCGTCGTTTACTGACCAAAGGTTATGGCTCGCGGTTATTGGCTTCGTTACCGGTATTTCCTATCGAACAGCGTGAAGTTCCAGAAGCCGATAAAGCTCATCAAGCGGCATTGAAATCTGCCGCCGAAGCGGCAAAGAAAGAGAAGAAACGCAAGAATCCCTTCGCTCGTCGTCGTGCTCGCTAATTAAAACAGCGGAGGCAAACGACGCTTAACCGGCGTCGTTTTCACAATCGAGGTGTTGCTTTGCGCACGTTCGGCCAGACGATCGAGAATTTCGTCAAGCTGTTCCATTGAGTGCGCCACCAGCCGCACGATGAAGCAATCCTCCCCGGTCACTTTGTCGCATTCAATCACCTCCGGGATTTCTTGGATCATCTGCTCGACTTTTTTCAGCATCCCCGGCAGCGGTTTGATACGCACCAATGACTGAAAACTATAGCCCAACGCCTGCAAATTAACGTTTAGGGTATAGCCCTGAATTACCCCATTTTCTTCTAAGCGCCGCAAACGCTCTGAGGTGCTAGGGGAGGATAAACCCACTTTGGCACTCAACGTTTTCAGCGACATACGGGCATCTGTCGTCAACAAACTCAGGATCTGGCGATCGATATCATCCATAGTGACTCCGTTAGGTGAAATTAAATTTATGCCTTAAATATAAAGGCAATTAAGAGTTTTGTCCTTTTTTATGCCATGGCAAATGTTGGAGGAAAATCGCAAGCTAGTGGTATAGCTCACAGGGGGGATTCACCGATGAATGTAGAAATAAAACGCGGCTCGCTAGAGATGATTGCAGCGATGCTGATTTCCGGCTCGATAGGCTGGTTCGTTTTGATGTCCGGCCAACTGGTGATCAACGTGGTGTTCTGGCGTTGTGCCATCGGGGCATTAGTGCTGCTGCTCATTTGCGGAGCTCTGGGGCAACTGCGGCGTAGCCTTCTCAGTCGCACAACATTATTACTGGCGATTGCTGGTGGTGTTGCTTTAGTGATCAACTGGTTACTGCTGTTTGCCGCTTATTCTTATGCTTCAATTTCTATCGCTACCGCCGTGTATAACACTCAACCCTTTATGTTGGTGGGTTTGGGGGCGTTGTTTCTGGGAGAAAAACTAACAGCACGTAAATTGCTATGGCTGCTGCTGGCATTCATCGGCATGATTTTCGTGGTGTTAGCACAACCTAAACAACAAGGTGGACAGGGCAGCTATTTGCTGGGGATTTTACTGGCACTGGGGGCGGCATTTTTCTATGCATTGATGGCGCTAGCAGCGAAAAGATTGAAAGGAACGCCACCGCATCTCATCGCACTGATTCAAGTGGTGGTCGGTGTGGTGATGCTGTTACCACTGGTCGATTTTAGCTCGCCGACGAGTACGGAACAGTGGGGGATGTTGGCAACGCTGGGTCTGCTGCATACCGGAGTGATGTACGTTTTGTTGTATGGCGCGCTGCAAAAATTACCCACTAACCTGATTGGCTCGCTGTCGTTTATCTACCCCATCGCGGCGATGGTGGTGGATCGGCTGGCATTTGGTCATCAACTGGCGGCGTTGCAGCTTGTGGGTGCCGCGATCATCCTACTGGCAGCGGCGGGGATGAATTTATTGGGGGAGTCCGTGGTAAAAGTGAGAAACAAACCTATTTCTCACAAGGTGTAGTCATTAGGTTATTATTTCTCCATAATGACAACACAAAAGACAACACGGAGTGCTCATTATGTCGAATATTCATTTTCGTATCGATGAAGAGATCAAACGTTTGGCAATGAAAGCTGCCGAACGTTTGGATACTAACTTGACCGATTTAATGCGTCAGCGAGTAGAAGAACTTGCTACAGAAGAGCTAAAACGGAAGGAGAGTGAACATGATGTTTGGCTAGAGCAGCAAATTGAAGATGCATTTAGCCGTTATGAGGCGGGACAGGTGAGTTTCATCAGTAATGATGAAGCGAATAACCATATGGCAGCTCTTCGTGAAAAAGCATTGCGAGGGGAATTATGATTTTTGTTCAATGGGATAAGCTTGCATTGCAAGACAGGGAAAGTATTTTCCGTCATTTGAATCAAGAGGCCGGAGCTAATGTTGCGATCAGAGTCGATTATAAATTTGAGATGATGGCGGAGATTTTACGTGATAACCCAGAGGTAGGTCTCCGGGTCGGTAGAGCAAAAAAACTGTGTAAGTTGAGAGCGTTCAGAATTCTGTGTCACGTTAAAAGATCATTACAACGTAATCACTTTATCGAGGCGACCTTCAAAATAAATCGCCAACTGGGACAATGTCAAATTCCAGCTCTGGATCGGCATTGTCCATTTTTCCTGCGCATTCATTAACCCCAGATAAAGCAGCTTCAACAGACTGTTTTCGTTAGGGAATGCGCCTTTAGTTTTCGTCAGCTTTCTGAACTGGCGGTGCACTGATTCAATGGCATTCGTGGTGTAAATGACTTTACGGATCGTCGCCGGATACCGGAAGTAATGTGACAAATTCTCCCATTTTCTCCGCCATGACTGGATGACCATCGGGTATTGCTGGCCCCACTTAGCCTCCAGTTCATCCAGCGCCGTTTCTGCTGCTTCTTTCGATACGGCACGATAAACGGGCTTCAAATCGGCCATAAACGCCTTATGGTGCTTGGAGGCGACATATTTAATCGAGTTGCGGATCTGATGGATAACACAGAGCTGGACTTCGGTATCCGGGTAAATACTGTTTATCGCTTCCGGGAACCCCGTCAGACCATCCACACAGGCAATCAGAATGTCGTTCAGGCCACGGTTTTGTAGATCGGTCAGTACTGACAGCCAGAAGTTAGCCCCTTCGTTTTCAGACAGATACAGACCCAGGATCTCTTTTTTGCCTTCCAGATTCAGCGCAAGAACAGTGTACACGGCTTTGCTTTGATAACGCCCGTCTTCGCGGATCTTATAGTGAATCGCATCCAGCCAGACGAAGGGATAAACCGTCTCCAGCGGGCGTTGTTGCCATTGTTGCAACTCAGGAATCACTTTATCGGTGACGGCGCTGATCGTGGCGCTGGAAACACTGAAAGCATACAGGTCTTCAATTTCCTGGCTGATATCCTTGTAACTCATGCCCAGTGCAAACATGCGGATGATCTTGCGCTCAATCTCATCGGAAAGCGTGGTCTGGTGCTTCTTCACGAGTTGAGGCTCAAAAGTACCGTTACGATCGCGGGGCGTGGCGAGTTCAAAGGCACCAGTGGGTGTTTTTAGTGTCTTTTTAGACGAACCATTTTTACGGTTAACGGCAATATCTTGAGCCAGATGAGAGTCGAGTTCAGCGGCCAGAGCAGCTTCGGTTAACTGTTTGATTAATGGCGTTAAGATGCCATCTTTACCTGTCAGTGCCTGACCATCCTGAAGTGCTTTCAGGGCTTTATCGAAATCGAAGGGTTGGGACATGTGTCATTCCTTTTTGTCGGTATTTTACTGGAATGACACAGAATTTCTAACACTCCCTGTAAGTTAGTGATCCCACGTTTCCCTTTTATCATGATCTATATGTTTGCTACACCACAGGTGAAAATCCTCCGAGTCTTGCATACAGCGCGGCGTATTAGCGGTAAATTCAAAGCTTAAGCTCCTGATTAGGGAATTCACTATCATGTACCAACCTGCCGCTTTCCGTGAAAACGATTTGGATATCCAACTGGAACTCGTGCGTAATAACCCATTAGGGATGTTGATTAGCCATGGTGAGCAAGGGCTAGTGGCCGATCCGATCCCGTTCCTCATTGATGTGGTCGATGAGCAAATTACGTTACGGGCACATGTTTCTCGCGCCAATGGGCATTGGAAATTGCTCCAAACTGCGGCGGAGTGTTTGGTGGTCTTTCAGGGGGCACAAGGTTACGTATCACCTGGTTGGTACGAAACCAAACGTCAGCATGGCAAGGTGGTACCGACGTGGAATTATACGGTGCTGCAAATGTGGGGAGTGCCAACGGTCACCGACGATGCGCACTGGTTACGGCAGCAATTGCAAGGGCTGACCGCTCTCAACGAGGGGCGACAAGCGGAACCGTGGCAGATTGATGATGCGCCAGAAAACTTTATTGCTGCTCAAATGAAAGGCATCGTCGGGATAGAAATTGCAGTGACTCGCCGCGAAGGCAAGTGGAAACTGAGCCAAAATCGTAATGTTGAAGATGTAGCTGGTGTGATCAACGGCCTACGCGCTGGTGATGGTTCTCAGCAACGGTTGGCCGATGAGGTTGAGCGTCGAAGAAGATAAGGTATGCTAGCCGTATTGCTCTAGGGGAATCGACGATGGATTACACCAAAATTATCAAAGAAATAGGTCGTGGTAAAAATCACGCGCGCGACTTGGATCAGCAAACCGCATTTCTACTGTATCAAGCGATGTTAGCTGGTGAGGTTCCTGAGTTGGAGCTGGGTGGGGTGCTGATTGCCATGCGTATTAAGGGTGAAGCCGAAGAGGAAATGCTGGGGTTTTATCGGGCGATGCAGCAACAGGTTATGCGCTTGCAGCTACCGGTAGGCCGACCGATGCCTGTGGTACTACCGAGCTACAACGGAGCACGAAAGCAGGCTAACTTGACCCCGTTGTTAGCACTGTTGCTGGCGAGAGTGGGATTACCAGTGGTGGTGCACGGCGTGTTGGACGACAGCACTCGCGTGACCAGTGCCGAAACCTTTAAAGCGCTCGATATTCCGTGGTCGGAAGATACTGCACATGCCCAAGAGCGACTGAATAGCGGAAAGCCGGTGTTTATTCCTGTTTCCGCGCTGTCTGCACCGCTAGAGAGTCAGCTTAGCCTGCGTTGGCGTATGGGCGTGCGAAACAGTGCTCATACCTTAGCAAAACTGGCGACTCCATTTGGTGATGATGATGTGTTGCGTATTGCCAGCGTTTCTCACCCAGAATATGTCGAGCGGGTAGCCTCGTTCTTCCGCCAGATCGGTGCCCGTGGTTTGTTAATGCACGGCACTGAAGGAGAGGCTTATGCCAATCCGCAGCGCTGCCCGCAGATCCACTACATCGTTAATGGTGAACAGCAAATCTTGTTGGAACGCCCGGCACAAGATGAACAGCCCGAACTCCCAACGGCGAAAGATGCCGAAACCACGGCACGTTGGACCGAGCGCTGTTTGGCGGGAGAAATCGCGATCCCGATGGCTCTCCAACGTCAAGTCGCCTGTTGCTTGGTTGCCACTGGTGTGGCAGAGACATTGGAGCAAGCGATGGAGTATTCGATTATCTGACGAACAACTCACTCTCCAATTCAGGGGCATTGTGGTATGCCTAAATTCAGTGTACCACTACACCTAGACTCCCTTTAGGTTCATCACATATAGGGAGTCCAGGGGCACAGGAACATTCTAGTTGTAGTAGTTTGGGATTATTGGTAGGGCTGTTTACTCATTAAGATTTCTGTCGCCACCCCCTGGATAACCCCCTAAATCATCCCTTGCTATACCTCCTACACCCCCCTCTCCTACAGACCCTCCAAGGATACCTCTATCAGAAAGGCCACCATCACGGGATGATAGTGACGCTGGAATGGCTTTAACCGCAGATTCCAGATCACCCTGCTTTGTACTTTCGTCAATGAGCCTTTGCGCGAGAGCCATGCTGATGCCAAGACCTGTTGCCAGAGATGCTGAGTTATAGAGGGTAAAGATATTGCTCATAAGTGTATTCTCCTGAAAATTGAGGTAACTACGTCATAAACAAGAATCAATGAATATTTGGTTAAAAAAAACAACAGCAATTCAGTATAGACACATTAAAAAGTTTCTGATCATACGGATATCAATGAAGAGTCACTGGTTCGGGATGTGTTATCTTACGCGCCAGAAATAACGACCAAGAGAGCTAGCACGGTGGAAAAAAAGAAAAACTTCTCGCAGCAGAAGAAAGAGCTGCATCCGCGCAACCGTCATCGCTCACGCTATGACTTCCCCGCATTGATCGCCAGTTGCCCTGCATTGGCGGCGTTTGTGCGGGTTAACGAGTGGGGGAATGAGTCGGTTGATTTTGCCGATCCGGCAGCGGTAAAAATGCTGAACCGTGCTTTACTGCAACATTTTTATGGCATTGAACATTGGGATATTCCTGCTGACTATCTTTGTCCGCCCATCCCTGGCCGGGCGGATTATCTGCACTATTTGGCCGATTTGTTAGCAACCAGCAATAACGGGGAAATCCCACGCGGTAAAGGCGTCGCCATTCTTGATGTCGGGATTGGTGCTAACTGTATTTATCCGATTGTGGGTCTGCGTGAGTACGGTTGGCGCTTTACCGGCTCTGAGATCGACCCGGTTGCGCTTAACTCTGTCAAAATGATTGTGGCGATGAATCCGACGTTGAAAAACAACGTGCGTATACGTCATCAAAAACAACCCGAGCAGATCTTAGACGGCATTATTGGTGTGGCAGAACGTTTTGATGCCGTAGTGTGTAACCCACCGTTCCACGGATCAGAAGAAGAAGCTCGCGCTAGCACACGCCGCAAACTGCATAAACTGGGCAAAGGGGAAGTGGCCGACAAACCGGTGCAGAACTTTGGTGGCAAAAATCACGAACTGTGGTGTGAAGGTGGGGAAGAAGCCTTCGTTCGCAAAATGGTGGAAGAGAGCGTGGGTAAGGCTGAAAACTGTTTGTGGTTTACTTCGCTGCTCTCTAAACACACCACGCTACCCGCGATTTACTATGCATTAAAACAGGCTGGGGCTGTTGAAGTACGAACCATCGAAATGGCGCAAGGGCAGAAGATCAGTCGTTTTATTGCCTGGACGTTCCACGATGAGCCGCAGCAAGCGGCTTGGGCGGCAGAGCGCTGGCAGTCGTAATAGAAAATGGCGGGCATAATTCGCCCGCCATTGCAGACATCAAGACACGTGCTGTAAGAACTCACGCAGACGTGGGCTTGGTGGATTGTTGATTAAGGTATGCGGATCGCCATCTTGCGCGATACGGCCTTTATCAATGAAGATTAAGCGTGAAGCCACTTTCTCCGCAAATCCCACTTCGTGAGTCACGATCACCATGGTCATGCCTTCTTCTGCCAGATCCTGCATAACTTTCAACACTTCATGGCGTAGCTCTGGATCGAGTGCTGAAGTCGGCTCATCAAACAACATCATCTTCGGTTTCACCGCCAACGCACGGGCGATCGCCACACGCTGTTGTTGACCACCAGAAAGTTCAGAAGGGTAGTGATGGGCGCGTTCTGCCAACCCAACTTTCGCCAACAACTCACGCGCCAGCTTTTCGGCTGCAGGTTTTTTTAGGCCACGCACACGAATGGGGCCAAAGGCGACGTTTTCCAACGCGGTCAGATGTGGGAACAAATAAAATTGTTGAAACACCATACCGGCTTCTTGGCGGATCAGGCGCTCATCGACTTTCGGATCGTTCACTTTTAGGCCATCGACAATCAACTCGCCACTGGTGATTTCTTCCAGCTTGTTGATACAGCGCAGCAAGGTCGATTTACCGGAGCCAGAAGGCCCGATGATCACCACCACTTCACCCTGCTTAATGTTCAGATCGATATCGTGCAGCACCTTGGTTGGGCCAAAGTGTTTAGAGACGTTTTTAAATTCAATCACAGGATTTTCATCCTTCTTTCCAGACGACGCAGAACAAAGCTCAGCACCAGCGTAATGATCAGATAGATAACCGCCACCGCACTCCAAATTTCCAGTGCGCGGAAGTTACCCGCAATAATTTCCTGCCCCTGACGCGTCAGTTCTGCCACGCCGATAACGATGAACAGCGAAGTATCTTTGATACTGATAATCCATTGGTTACCCAGCGGTGGCAGCATACGGCGCAACGCCAGCGGCATGATGACATGACGAATGGTTTCACGGCGCGAAAGCCCCAGCGCTAAGCCTGCTTCCTGGAAGCCTTTATGAATCGACAACACCGCACCACGGGTGATCTCGGCGATATAAGCACCGGAGTTGATCATGATAGTGACCACGGCGGCACTGAAAGGATCGATGCGTAGATCGCTAAAGGCCAGTGGTAGGGCGAAGTAGATAAACATCACCTGAACCACAATCGGCGTACCGCGAATCACTTCGATGAACACTAATGCCACATGGTTGGCGATCCAGCCGCCGTAGGTGCGAGCAAAACCGGCAACCAGGCCGATAATCAGGCCACCAATCAACCCGAGGACCGAAATCCACAAGGTCATCTTGGCACCTTCTAAAAGAATAGGAATGGCAGGCCAGATGGCACTCCAATCGAACTGCATAATAATCTCCCGGTGATCCCAAAAAATTGGGAAACAACAAAGCACAGGGATGGAACGACCTTCCTTGTGCTGAACTTAATAATTTGCCAACTTCATCAGTGAGTTATTTAGGTTCGGTACCGAACCATTTTTTGTAGATTGCGTTGTAGGTGCCGTTTTCACGCAAAGTTTTCAGTGCGCCGTTCACTTTCTCACGCAATTCGTCGCTGCCTTTCGGGAATGCGATACCGTATTGCTGAGCTTCCAGTGATTCGCCAACAGTCTTGAACTTGCCCGCACCGGCAGTTTTGATGAAGTACAGGATATTTGGCGTATCGTGCAGCACGGCGTCAGCACGCTTGGTACCTAGCTCCATGTAGGCGTTGTCGATGTTCGGGAATTGGCGCAGATCTTTGGTTTTGATATTGGCTTTAGCGTAATCGACGGAGCCGGTACCACCTTTCACTGCCACGACTTTGCCATCCAGGTCTTTCACACTTTTGATGCTGTCGTCGTTGGCATTAACCATCACTAACAAGCCGCTTTTGTAGTAGCCATCAGAGAATTCGATAGCCTTTTTACGTTCTTCGGTAATGGTGATACCCGCCAGTGCCAGATCGATATTTTTAGTTTGCAGAGCAGGGATGATGCCGCCGAAGTCCATGGGTTTCAGGGTGTAGTCCAGCTTCAGTTCTTTGGCGATAGCAGCCCACAGATCGATATCAAAACCAACGTATTTGTCGCCTTGTTTGAATTCGAAAGGAACGAAAGCGGTGTCGGTCGCGACAACCAATTTATCTGCTGCGTGAGAACTTACGGCAAAGGCCAGAGAGAGTGCGGCCAGGGAGACTTTGAAAATTGACTTCATGAGTGGAATTTCCTGTACAGGTTGTTGATTACCTATTTTTTATATTGCAGTTGGTGTCATGAAAAAATCGTGCCATGTTTTCAACTACTATAAAAACAAAGGGTTGTGATGCAATGTTGTGTTACTAATGCGAATTGTTATAGTTTTGCACTATAAGTGGGCACCGAAATGGCGCAGGGCAACTCTTATGGTGCAGCGGCCTATCATGAACCAAATAACATCCTGCAAACAACCTGTAGTTAACCATTTTGCTTCAATATTGATACCTGACTCTAACTTTTGTAGCACTGGAATGTAGCAAATGGATGAAGAGTGGGAGGAAAGCCGGTCAGACGACCGGCGAAATGGACGATTACAAAAGTTCGCGGTGAATCTTTACCACCACTTTTTTGATCTTCTTGGCACCTTTTACCTGACAGCCCGGTTTATGGGGTTCATGCGGGAAGAAAATCACAAACATGCCTTCTTTTAGATCCACGGTTTGCGGACTACGTTGGATATCCACCATCTGGATATCTTTTTCCTCGTCATAAAGTTCTTCGTCGTCCCAGCTGGCGGGTAAACCGTACTCAATACGTTCCTCTCCACGTACCAAGATTTGGATATCAAGATAATTATGGTGAATCTCGGCTTGTTTGCTTTCCGCTGGTTCTGTCGTGAGCTCGTAGATAGTCATAAAAATCTTGTCACCATCGATCTCATGCCGACCTAGCGGTAGTTCATCGAGGTTGAGTTGACGAAGTTGGGTCAAGGTATCGCGTAATACCGGCGACAATCCATAGCCGTAACGGGGGTTATATACGCTGCTATAAATCAATTTTATTCTCCATTATTCAATTGATTGAACCAAAATTAGGAAAGTTGTTCGATCTGTGGTTTGGGTTTGATGGTCAAGGTTGAACCCATTGAAGCGGCAATAATGGCCGCTAACGCTGACCATTGCACCAGCGTTAGATGTTCGTTCAGGAATATCATGCCGGAAAGTGCTGCCATTGCTGGCTCAAGGCTCATCAAGGTTCCGAAGGTACGCGCTGGGATTTTCGGTAACGCGATCATCTCCAACGAATAAGGTAGCGCAGTTGAGAGGATGGCGACTGCCAAGGCGACCGGTAGAACATCCACATTCAATAGCACGCTACCCGCTTGCCAGGCACCGATCGGGCAAAAGACGAATGCGGCGACTAACGAACCCACAGCGACGGTACCTGGACCATGGTCGCCCCCGGCTTTCTGGCCGAAAATAATGTATATCGCCCAACAGGCACCGGCACCGAGAGCGCAGAGTGCGCCCATCGGATCGATACTGCCCATGTCGCTTCCCAGTGGCAGCAGGAACCACAGCCCGACAATCGCCAATATCACCCATAAAAAATCCACGGCGCGGCGGGAAGAGAACATAGCAACGGCTAGTGGGCCGGTAAACTCCAGCGCTACGGCGATACCCAGCGGTACGGTACGTAAAGAGAGATAGAACAGGTAGTTCATGCCCCCTAATGCCAACCCATAAATCAGCAAGGGTAAGCGGCTACCGGCAGCGAAACGCATACGCCACGGACGGAAAATAATAAACAGAATCAGCGTACCGATGCCTAGACGTAAGGTGGTGATCCCTTCTGCACCAATTATCGGGAACAAGCTTTTGGCCAACGATGCTCCGCCCTGAATCGAAACCATGGCAATCAGCAGTAAGCAAATAGGAAACAGCGTGGAAGACGCTTTAGAGGAAGACATTCCATTGAACCTTTGTTTAGTACATCGCCCTTAATCTGGGAGGACGGAAAAAAGATGTCGCTAGTGTAAATGAATTGGCTGGACGCTGCCTGTGAAAAGCATCTTACGTGAAAAAATTACTGTAGCTTAAGGTGGGTTGATGAGTTGTGAGCAAAATGTATACGTTTTTTTAGGACTCGTCCTAATATTAAATGAGTGATTTATGTCACATTTGCGCGTAGAATGCGTGCGAATTTATAGCAAAATGAAAGTGATAGACTGTGCTTGAAACTTTTCGTTACACGTTATAAAGCGTTAGACAGTGATTTCTTGGCAGAGTTTCACACTATTTTTTGTTATATTCACAAAGCAACAACAAATGGATTTACTTAAAAATAAAACGCGTTTGAGGTGGTTATGAAAAAAATTGCATGTCTTTCCGCAGTAGCAGCTTGCGTATTCGCAGCTAGCATCGGTACCGCATTTGCTGGTAAAAGCACTGTTTCAGCAGGTTACGCTCAAGGCGACCTGCAAGGTGTTGCTAACAAAGCTGACGGTTTCAACCTGAAGTATCGTTACGAGTTCGACGATAGCAACCTGGGTGTGATCGGTTCTTTCACTCACGTAGAAAAAGACCGTGCTGAGTCTGGCGTTTATAACAAAGCGCAATACAACTCCATCACTGCAGGTCCTGCTTACCGTTTCAATGACTGGGCAAGCATCTACGGTGTAGTAGGTGTTGCTTACGGTAAAAACGTAGCTAACGCTCAAACTGGTGACACCCGTTACGACACCAGCGACTATGGCTTCACCTATGGTGCTGGTCTGCAGTTCAACCCAATTCAGGACGTTGCCCTGGACGTTGGTTACGAGCAGAGTCGTATCCGTAGCGTTGACGTGGGTATCTGGAGTGTTGGTGTAGGTTACCGCTTCTAAGATTTCAGCCTGTGGGGTAGTTGACCATAGCGATAAAAATCCGCCTCGATTGGCGGATTTTTTTTGCCTAAATTCAGCGGATTACAGTGGGCGAGTCATCACAATGATAGATTCTTGATGATATTCGCTGAAGTGGCTTTCACGGAAACCGACTTTTTTTGCTAGTTTGAGTGAGGGCTGATTGTCCGGGGAAATAATACAGACCGCGTGGCGTTCGGTGAAATTCTCCGATGCCCAATCTAAAGCCGCCTTCAGGGCTTCTGTGGCGTAGCCTTTGCCATGCGCCGCGCTGGCAAGTGCCCAGCCCATTTCTGGTGCGTCGAGAGCAGGTGCCATCGTGCGTTGGAAGTCAGCAAAACCAATATCACCGATATACGCACCGCTCGCTTTCTCACGCACAGCCCAATAGCCGTAGCCCATTAACTGCCAGTGGCCGATGTAACGCAATAGGCGGCTCCAGCAGTCCTCACGACCGCGCGGCGTGCCACCGATATAACGCACCACTTCGGGATCGGCCCACATTGCGGATAATGCGTCAAAGTCTTCGCGCGTATGCGCATCCAATATCAGACGTTCGGTCACAAGTTGTGGAGCACGGGTAAAGGTTGTCATCAATGCTTTTCCTGTTTATGTCACGGTGGTCGCCTAGTGTTATACCACTAACCATAGCGCCCAAGTAATCAGGAAACCACTTAACCCCAGAATGGTGGTCAATACCGTCCAGGTTTTCAAACCATCGGAGACTGACAGCCCCAGATATTTGGTGACGATCCAGAAACCTGAGTCGTTAACGTGCGACAGTCCCAGGCCGCCGAAGCAGGTGGCGAGTGTCACCAACACCAGTTGCAGGTGATTCAACCCACTGACGGCCTCCGACAGCAAACCGCCGGTTGTCAGGATGGCGACGGTAGCGGAGCCCTGAGAGGCGCGCAGAGCGAGTGAAATAATAAACGCCGCGGGGATCAACGGTAGGCCGATGGTGGTCAACACCTCTGCCAACGCTTTACCTACACCAGACTCCACCAAGACTTTGCCGAATACGCCGCCCGCACCGGTAACCAGAATCACCACTGCCGCCGTGGGTAAGGCCGCGCCCATCACGTCGCTGGTATGTTGCAGGCTCCAACCCCGACGAACCGCCAAGAAGTAGTAAGCCAGCAGTAGGGCAATCATCAAGGCAACGGCAGGCGCGCCAATTAGCCCCAATGCATCGCGCAATGCGGAGCCGGGTTCTAACAAGGTGGCAGAAACGGTGCCTAGCATAATGATGGCGATAGGGATGACGATTAAGGCAGAAACCAAACCGGCACTCGGCGGATTGATGCGATCGCTCAACGGTGTTTTACCTTCCGGCGCTGGCTCTGGTGCGGCGAGTTGCAGTTGTTCTAACACCTCAACGGAAAGCGGATAGTTTTTACGATTCAGGTATTTCGCCACAAAGTAGCCGATGATCCCGACTGGAATACAGATGGCGATACCCAATATGGTCAACCAGCCAATGTCAGCATTCAACAAACCGGCGGCAGCAACCGGGCCCGGATGGGGCGGCAGTGCCACGTGTACAGTTAGCATCACTCCGGCCATGGGCAGGCCGAACTTCAACGGTGAAACTTTGGCGACCTTGGCGAAACCATAAATAATCGGTGCCAAGATAATAAAGCCGACATCAAAGAATACGGGGATACCGAGAATAAACGCGGCGATGGTGAGTGCGGCAATGGTGCGCTTTGGCCCCAATGCTTTACTGAAACGTTGTGCCAGTGATTCGGCACCACCGGAATGCTCGATCATCCGGCCGAGCATCGCGCCCAAACCGATAATAATGGTGACGGAACCCAGTACGCCGCCCATACCGGCGGTCATCACTTTCATCACTTCGCCAGTTGGAATACCGCTGGCTAAGGCGACCAGTAAACTGACCACCAGCAGAGCGATAAACGGCTGAACTTTGGCTTTAATCACCATCAGTAACAGCCCCACGACGCCTAAAACAGCAATTAACAGCAACATCGATGTAGACATAGCACAACCTTCGTAGGGTAAAGATAGGCACCGCGATCGCTCGAAAGCGATACGGATGCCTTATTTTTTATAGGGTTAGAGCACTGGTGTTAGCGCGATATTTACAGGTACGGTTTTACCCAACTTAGTCCGGCAGTGGTTTCGCCGCGTGGTTTGTATTCACAACCAATCCAGCCTTGATAGCCGATTTCATCCAGTTGCTTGAACAACCACGGATAATTCAGCTCACCATCATCCGGTTCGTTACGATCCGGCACAGAGGCGATTTGGATGTGAGCGTAGCGTCCTGTCAGTGACTTGAGAAGATCGCTGATGTTGCCGCCGACTAACTGAGCGTGGAAGAAGTCGAATTGGATAAACACATTTGGGTGATCGACTGCCGCCTGTAATTTGGCTGCCTGATGTTGGCTGCTAAACAGGTAGTGCGGTTTCACCTGTGGGCTAAGTGCTTCGATCAGGACTTTGATACCGTGTTTGGCAAAGCTGTCGGCGGCATAACGAATATTGCTGACGAAAGTATCGCGATAACGATGCCAGTCTTCCCCTTCCGGGATCACACCCGCCATGACGTGGACATTCGGACATTTCAGCGCAATGGCGTATTCCAACGCGCGATCAATATCGACGCGGGCTTCAGGTTCGCGACCCGGCAGTGCCGCCAATCCCCATTCACCCGCCGCCACGTCACCCGGCGCGGTATTGAACAGCACCTGTTGCAGACCATGTTGTTGCAGTTTCTCCGCCAATAACGCGGCAGGGTATTCATACGGGAACAGGAATTCTACCGCTTTGAAACCCGCGTTAGCCGCGGCCTCAAAACGATCCAGAAACGGCAGTTCGTTGAACATCATCGATAAATTAGCAGCAAATTTAGGCATGATTCAGTTCCTTAGTTCAGCAATTTCATCATCGGTCAAATAGCGGATTTTGCGGTCGCCGAGGGTGAAAATCAGTTTTGCCGCATCTTCCATCTCTTCGGTATTGTCTGCTGCGGCCCGTAGATCTTTGCCGGTAACGACCGGACCATGATTGGCCAGCAGGAAGGCGCGATAAGTGGGCGCCAGTTTCGCGAGGTCTTCCGCCAGCCGCACATCGCCGGGGCGATAGTAAGGCACCACGGGCACTTCACCGACACGCATCACCACATAAGGGGTGAACGGTTTGATGGCATTCTTAGTATCCAACCCCTCCAAGCAGGACAGGGCGGTCAGGTAGGTGCAATGCAGATGAACCACCGCTTTGCACTCGGGATTATTCAGGTACAGCGCGCGGTGGAAGCTGATTTCCTTCGATGGTTTATCACCGGAGATCCACTCCCCCGTCAGGCTGACCTTAGACAGCCGATCGGCCTGTAACTCACCTAAACAGGAACCGGTCGGTGTTGCCAGCAGGTTGCCGTCTTCCAGTAACAGAGAAAGGTTACCGGCTGAACCGGTGGCGTAACCACGTTGGAAGAAGGACGCGCCCAAGCGCACCATCTCTTCACGTGCCTGCTGTTCAGAACTTAACATCATATCGGGAACTCCGTTTGTGCTCTGGCGAAGAAGTTCTCATCGCCGAAATTACCCGATTTCAATGCTAATGAGACCGGTTGTTCGATGGCGCGTACCCAAGGCACTCCGGGGGAAATACAAGGGCCGATATGGAAACCACCAATGTTCAGCGCTTGTGTCACGACGCCGGAGGTTTCACCACCTGCAACGATAAAGCGGCTGAATCCGGCTTGTTGCAGCAACTTAACGAGTTGAGCGAATAATGCCTCGACCGCTTGGCTAGCGGCTTCAACACCGTATTGCTGCTGAGTCTGATGCAGTTTTTCTGGCTCGGCGGTGGCATAGATCAACGGGGCGAGCGCACCCTTCGCTTGTTGTTGTACCCAATGAGCCAGTTCATCAGCGTAAGCCGTGCAGTCGGATTCAGTCATACAGCGGGCAACGTCGAGCGCTTGTGCTGCGGCTTGTTGACGGTAACGGGCAACTTGTTGGTTGGTCATTACTGAACAAGAACCCGAAAGTACCACGGCTTTTTCACCTTGTGGTGCACCTGCAGCCTGCGCTTTTTGCTGGCCCGGCTGCGCCCATTGACGCGCTAGACCGATCGCTAGCCCTGAGCCGCCAGTCACTAGCTTCATATTTTTCAGCGCTGCGCCCTGAGTCAGCAGATGTTGCTCGTTCAGCGTATCTAACACCGCGTAACGAACACCTTGTTGCACCAGTTGCTGCAATTTTTCTGTTACTGCTTCAGCACCACTGTCCATCTCGCTGGCGCTGACCAAACCGCAACGGCCTTCGGCTTGTGCTTCCATCAAACGCAGCAGATTGCTGTCAGTCATTGGCGTGACCGGGTGGTTACGCATCCCGGACTCAGACAGCAGCTGATTCATGACAAACAAGTAGCCTTGATAGACGGTGCGGCCATTGACCGGCAGCGCAGGGGATATCACCGTTTGGCTCTCTCCCAACGCGTTGAGCAAAGCATCAGTAACAGGGCCGATATTGCCGCGAGCGGTACTGTCGAAGGTGGAGCAGTATTTGAAGTAAAACTGCTGACAGCCCTGACGTTGCAACCAAGCCAACGCTTGTAAAGATTGCTCAACCGCCTGTTCCACCGGGCAGGAGCGAGATTTTAGGCTGAGAACCACCGCTTGAGCGTCAATCGGTGCATCACTGGATGGCACGCCATTAAGTTGTACCGTCGGCAGACCGTTTTCTACCAGAAAACTGGCGATGTCGGTGGCGCCGGTAAAGTCGTCTGCAATCACTCCGAGCCGCATTATGCGTTCTCCTTTTTCTGTGGCAGAGAGATACCTGCAAAGATCTTAATCACGGCGCTATCATCTTCTTTACCGTAACCCGCATTGCTGGCAGAGGTGAACATATTGAAGGCGGTAGAGGCCAGCGGCAGCGGGAAATGCAGCGCTTTGGCCGTGTCAGCAACCAACCCCAAATCCTTAACGAAAATATCGACCGCAGACTTCGGTGTGTAATCACCGTCTACAACATGCTTCATGCGGTTTTCGAACATCCAGGAATTACCGGCGGCATTGGTCACCACGTCGTACATCACATCCAGTGGGATACCGGCGCGTGATGCCAATGCCATCGCTTCTGCCCCCGCCGCGATATGTACGCCAGCCAGTAATTGGTGGATGATTTTGACCGTGGCACCTAAACCGATTTCATCGCCGATGCGGTACACTTTGCCAGCAACCGCATCCAGTACCGGTTGCAACTGGGCGAAGGTGGTTTCACTGCCGGAAGCCATCACCGTCATTTCACCGGCAGCGGCTTTGGCGGCACCGCCGGAAACGGGGGCATCCAGCATATTCAGGCCAAAGGTTTTTAATTGCTGTTCAATCTCTTTGGCATCGGCGGCGGAAATGGTAGAAGAAACCATCACCGGAGTATTAGGCCGCAATTGGCTAGCTAATCCATTGGCATCAAACAAAATTTGTTTAACCTGAGCGGCATTAACCACCAATAACAGCACTGCATCCAGTTCGGCGGCGAAGGCATTGGCGCTAGTGGCGGCTTGTTTGGCACCCGCTTGTTGCAGTGTGGCAAGTGATTGTGGATTTAGATCGACACCATAGGTAGTCAGCCCGGCTTTGATGCAAGATTGCGCTGCACCCATACCCATTGAGCCTAAACCTACGATACAAACTGAATAATCCCTTGGCTGTGTCATTCAGTGTCTCCTGTTAATTTTAGTGATAATTTGTTTTGATGTGTTAAATATAAGCGTTATTAGTGCCGGCTTCGGTGATCGTCTTCACAATTATTAACAACACTAGAAACCCATGATTCACACGTGAAATAGCCTGATAAATGGGTTATCCAACTGTTTTTTATCATTTATGATGGATTGTGACCGATCTCGCAGCAACCAGAAGCATTACTGTCACTGAACGAGAATTGACGTAAAATCACAATTATTATCATTGTCACAGTGAGGAGAAACCGTGATCCCAGTAGAACGCCATCAACAAATTTTAGCGTTGGTCGCCGAGCGCGGCGTGGTCAGCATCGCCGAATTGACCGAACGGTTGGGGGTCTCACACATGACCATCCGCCGTGACTTACAGAAGTTAGAAGAGCAGGGCACGGTGTTGAGTGTTTCGGGTGGCGTGCAATCGGTGGAGCGTTTGGCGGCAGAGCCTTCTCACCAAGATAAAGAAGGGATGTTTAGCCAGCAAAAGGCGGTTATTGGTCAGTTGGCCGCGCGCCAAATCCCGATGAACAGTTGCATCTATCTGGATGCAGGAACCACTACTTTAGCTTTGGCACGGCATATTCACGATCGCGATGACCTAACGGTAGTGACCAATGATTTTGTCATTGCCAGCTATCTGATCGAAAATAGCCGCTGCAATATTATCCATACCGGTGGCAGCGTATGCCGTGAAAACCGCTCCTGCGTTGGCGCAGCTGCGGCATTAGCGTTACGTAATCTGTTTATCGATTTGGCGTTTATTTCGGCTTCTTCTTGGAGCCTGCGAGGTATATCTACGCCGAATGAAGACAAAGTGGTGGTGAAGAAGGCGATTGTAGATGCTAGCCGTCGATGTGTTTTGCTGAGCGATACCTCGAAATACGGTAAGGTCGCGACCTATCTGGCACTGCCCATCTCGGTATTCGATGCGATTATCACCGATGAGAACTTGCCAGCCAGCGCGCGTGAGGCAATTCAACAAGCAGGTATTACATTAGTGAGTGCAGAAAACTGAAGGGTGCTTGCAAGCAATTGGGTATAAATACGCCCAATTGCTGATCTATTATTTCCCTATTGTTATTTGTAAGACAATTCCAGTACACATATTTAATCCCGGATCGTGATAAACAATAAATGAAGGCATTTGCTTTCATTTTGTATTTGTTTTTGAAAATATAAAATATTTTTGTGCGAAAGGAATGGGTTGATATTTACTTGATGCCTATCAATATTAATTTAGGACTATTTTTTTGTTAAAAAAATGATATGCGCTTAAATGCTGATCGTTTTGAGTCTTAAATTTTAATTTTTACAAAATAAAAATCTAACTTTAAGAATTTTTACATTTAAATATGTCATTACCCATGTTCTTTGTATAACCTTTGTTTATAATTAATAAGAATTTTCCTATGCAGGGGCGAAAAAAGGAGGTCGAGATAAAAATCCTCTGTTAATTGCCTGATTTATTAAGGTTTCTATTATAGTGCTCTGGTAATTAACTTTTTAAACTTTTTATTGATGTTTTTGTAACATTGAATGCCGAACCACAGTGGATAATATGAAATATAGAATTAATGGACACATTCTTTTCGATGCGGACACAGGAAGCCTGAGCCTAAAGGATTTCTCAGACGATCCGCTTCCTATTTCTAATCCTTCTAAGAGGTTATTACTCTTATTGATTACTCATCATGGCGAACCCGTCGGCCGCGAAGTGATATTCCGCAAGGTATGGGATGATTATGGCATGATCTCCAGCAATAATAATCTTAATCAGTGCGTTAGCAAACTGCGTAGGATGTTAAAAACGTTGGGAATCGATGAAGAAGTGATTATTACGGTCCCAAAAGTGGGATTTATGCTGAGCCGCGATATTGCCATTGAAGCTTGCGATGAAGAACAGTTTATGCCCATGGCAAACGACAGTTATTTGGCGACCAGAACATTAATTCATGACCTAGAATCGGCTGAAGACCCGGTTATTATCCCTACAGTGCGAGCTGAGCACGGTGCATTACGTTGCTGGGCGATCATCAGCGCAGCAATGGCCGTCACCGTGACCTTAATGATTGGTTTAACCGTTTTTTTTACCAGCACAGGCGTCAGACAAGAGCGTTATATCGGTGATTCAGGGAGTTGCAAAGTTTTCCTTTCATCCACTGGCCGGGTTGAAGTTCATGATCCTGGGTTAGATCGTGATGTATTAGCCTTTTCTACCGGACAACATGCTCAATGCTCTGGGGATGAATACCTCTTGGTGGTCAAGAGTAACCAAGTCCGTTCCTATATTTCTGGCATATCACGCTTGTTTATCTTGCGATGTAAGATTGCCCGTGAGCATCGCATTGAGATTTGTTACGGTCTGCAAAATGAGCAACTGCCTTAATGACGGGATGCTAATCCGATTATTGTTAGTGATTAATTGCGAATAATAGCTATGGCTGTTTATTTTTATACTGAGTTAAAAAACAAAATCAGTGGCTAACGGCTTAATCCTGACGCAACCCAGTTTAATACGGTTGTGGGTTTTCCATTTGTTTATAATAAGAAAATTCTTGGAGCTTTACCGCGATTGGCCTTTACTTGCCAATATCCGCAGATAACGAGGGAATGTATGCAACGAAAAATCAATACGGGGAATTTCATATTCTATGACTCCATGCCTTGGGTTCGATTCGGGCTGGAGGCTTATTTGCAACCCGCGATCATCCATTCAAGTCAAGTAGGGACGCTACATGAGCTGACTACGGCTTTGGAGCAAAACTCACATCAAACTGTCGTGATGGAACTCTACAGCAGTAACGAGCGGCTCTATGAGGGAGTACGCTTTATCTTGCAAGCGAAAGAGTTCTGGCCGGAAACGGCTTGGATGGTATTTACTGATGTAAAAAACTACAGCATCGTGTATTTGTTAGCGGCGATACCACGTATTTCACTGGTTTCTAAGCGTGATGATTTGGATTGCGTGCTAAATGGTATAACTTCTGCTCGCTATGGATTGGGTTATCATAGCCCTAATATCCAACGGATTATGGCATTGCATTCTTTACCCACCGAGGTAAAAAGGCTATCGAGTAGTGAATGGCAGGTGCTAGCACTGATGATTTCCGGTTTTAGTGCCCAGAAAATTGCCGATAACACGCAGCGGACTTATAAAACGGTGAGCAGCCATAAGTTGAATATCCTGCGAAAACTGTGTTTTAACCAGGCCGATTTTATTTTGATGTTATTGGCATTCCGACAACGTAGTCCTTCGGCAACATAGTTCTTCGATAACATAGTTCAGTGAATATCTAACCCCTTTCCTCATTAGCCGCGATGAATTTTCTTATTGCAAGCGCCATCGAGGTGTCAGTTTCGGCTGCTCAATATACCCGTCATACTTGAAGCTGCATCTTTGTTGGCTGCTCTTGCTCACCCGAATCACTTACTGGCGTAAGCTCATCGGGATTCACTCGGTTGCCGCCTCGATGCAACTCCAATTATTTAGGGTATAGGCGTTGTTCCCTATACCCAAGATAATCACCACCAAGCAAGGGAGCCAAAAGCGGCTCCTTTGCTATACCCGTCATACTTGAAGCTGCATCTGTGTTGGCTACGCTCACTCACCCGAATCACTTACTGGCGTAATCTAGGTAATTTAAATCATCATCTTAATATCGGGTCAGGATTGTTTTCTGATCTAACTTATTTTTGTAGGAATAATCTTAGTTCAATATTCTGATGTAATATGCTGTTTAGATTTAATTTCTTAATATTGAGAATGAAAACATTAAATGCAGAATTAAAATCTAAATATTCTTCTTTTGGTAGTTAATGATTCTATTTGTCTTATTATGAGATAGGATTGATTTCGGCAGAGCAAGCTAATCAGCAAAAGCACACCACACATTTTCAAGGATTGGCTGGCTTATATGTGAAGGATTTTTCTTAAGGTTATTTGAACTGATAACCAAGAAAAAGCTGATCACGAGGCTAATAGAAAACGTAGTTACACAGGAACCGGGCGGAAGGGAACATTGTTCAACAACCTGCCTAATATTGACTCTAAAGGGAAAGACACCATGAACATGAAGAAAATCGCGTTTGTTATTGCTTGTACGGCTTTATCTACTTCCGCATTGGCGAACAATACCATTAACTTCCAGGGTGAAGTTGCTGACCAAACGTGTGCTGTTAACATCAACGGTAACGCTTCATCACCGTTGGTATTGTTGCCGACAGTGGCCACTGCCAATTTAGCGACCTCGGGTTCTACTGCTGGGCAAACGCCTTTTACTATCAGCCTGACAGGTTGTACTGCTTCAGCTTCTGCCGTCGCGATTAAAACTATTTTCGTGGGTAACAACCTGACTGCCAATGGCCGTATGGGTAACACCGGTACCGCGACTAATGTGTCACTGCAATTGGTTGACCCAACTGCACCCGCTACCGCCTTGGATCTGACAGGCCAAACCGGTGCTGTAGGTCTGTCTCTGGCCGCTAATGCCACCTCTGCATCCCATGATTTTGCTGTTGAATACTATTCAGAAGGCGTAGCAACGCCGGGTTCTGTTTTGGGTAGCGTGCAGTACAGCGTTTCTTACCAATAAGTCTCTTAGCCCCTTCGGTTATAGCCGGAAGGGGCTATTTAAGAAGGATCTTAACGTGGTTATCAAACCTTTCGGCAAACTGTTATTTGCGCTCTCCGGCTTGTGTCTTTTTCTTGCTGAACCGGGGATAGCCAGCGTAGTGATGCTCAACACCAGGGTTATTTATCCCGCAGATGCACAGTCACAAACCGTGCAACTGACCAATAACGACAATATTCCTTACGTCATGCAGATGTGGTCGGATATCGATAATCCAACCTCAACGCCAGATAATGCCGACGGCCCTTTCGTGGTAGTGCCAGCGTTATTCCGCATTGAACCTAAAACTGGGCAATCGGTGCGTTTGGTCTTTACCGGTAAGAATTTACCGCAGGATCGGGAATCGGTGTTCTATCTGAACACAGTACAAATCCCACCGAAAAACACCGCAAGTGGTGCAGAAAACCAAATGCTAGTGGTACTGCGTAACCGCATGAAAATCTTCTACCGCCCGAAAGGCATCGTGGGTGGAAGCGATAAGGTCAGCCAACAAATCCAATTCTCACTGAGTTCTACCGGTAAGCACTGGGTACTGACCGCCAAAAATGATTCTGGCTATTACGCTTCGTTGATCAACGCCACGGTGATGGCGGGGAATAAACCGCTCTCGTTTACGCCGAGTATGGTGCCGCCCAAGTCTCAGGCTAGTTGGAAAATAGCCAAAACGGGTCAAGCGCTAGCCGGAGCGCAGAAGGTCAAATTCACCTTGGTCAATGACTACGGCGGACACACCACCGCAGAGGCGACGTTACAACCCTAACGTAATTATTGCCATATCCACCAGAACGGTCTTCCATTTTAAAGGATTAAAGGGATGCATCAGCTCACCATGACCCAATACCGCTATTTTGATCCTATTCCAAGTGGCATTAGCCGCTTGAAGCCGTTGGTGTTGGCACTGTGTTTGTTCCCATCGCTGGTATTTTCCGCCACAGAGCAACCAGCAACCAACCAGTTTGAATTTGACGACAGCATGTTAGTCGGTAAAGCCAAAGAACAAGACAGCATTGCGCGTTTTAATAAAGCCAACTCGGTGGAGCCGGGAACCTATCAGGTCGATGTATTCGTCAACGGTGATTTTTACGCTCGCCAATCGCTGGTTTTTAACGCGGATAAGCAACAAACCGTATCACCCTGTTTCTCGCGTGATGCGCTGATTGCGGTCGGGATTTTACCGACCAGCATTAAAGCCACTGACGACCAAGAGCAATGTCTGCGTCTTGCCCAACAGGTTGAAGGAGCCAGCAGCCGTTTTGATTTTGCCCGTCTGCGTTTGGATTTGTTAGTTCCGCAGGCGTTGATGAAACGCCAAGCGCGCGGCGCGGTGTCTACTGCCGATCTGTCTGCTGGTGAGTCGGTAGCATTTGTGAATTATGACACCAACTACTATCGCAATAAGGCGTCGGGCAACACCACTGACTCGACCTATCTTGGGCTGAATTCGGGGATTAACGTGGGGCTGTGGCAATTACGCCAACAATCGAGCTACACCCGTTATACCAGCGACTCCAGCCCAAGTAACAGTAGCTGGAATTCGGTGCGTACTTATGTGCAACGCCCACTCGCAACCTTGAACAGTGCGTTGACCTTAGGTGACAGTTTCACCTCCGGCAGCCTGTTCAGCAGTATGGGTTTTCGCGGTGTGCAATTGGAAACCGACGATCGCATGTTGCCAGAATCCCAACGGGGTTATGCGCCGACCATTCGTGGTGTGGCATCAACCACCGCCAAAGTGACCGTTAGCCAATCGGGAGCGCAAATTTATCAGACCACGGTCGCACCGGGTGCGTTCGTGATCGACGATCTGTATCCGACCAGCTATCAAGGCGATCTGGTGGTTGAAATACAAGAAGCGGATGGCCGTGTATCTTCCTATACCGTGCCATTTTCTGCCGTGCCGGATTCGATGCGACCGGGGCGCTCGCATTTCAATCTCTCAGCCGGACAGGTACGTAACATTGGTGACAGCGATGCGATGTTTGCCGATCTCACCTATCAAACCGGTTTGACCAACGCTATCACCGCTAACAGCGGCGTTCGTATTTCTGATGGTTATCAGGCATTGCTGGGCGGTGCGGTTTTGGCCAGTCGCTTTGGTGCGTTAGGAACGAACGCGGTCTATTCGCGTGCCGATATGTGGGGCGACACGCTTGAAGGTTGGCGAGTTGGCGCGACCTATAGCCGCACATTTAATCCGACGTCGACCACCTTGGCACTCGCGGGTTATCGCTACTCAACCGAAGGTTATCGCGATCTCAGCGATGTGCTCGGGCTGCGCAGTGCACGCGATCAAGATGCGGTTTGGACTTCCAGTACCTATCAGCAGAGTGAGCAGTTTGTTGCCAGTATCAGCCAAGGGTTGGGCGATTACGGCCTGATCTATTTTTCCGGTTCGGCCAACACCTATCGCGGTGGTCGTGGGCGTGACACTCAGTATCAGCTAGCTTATTCAAACACGTATAGAACCGTCAGCTATAACCTGTCGCTCAGTCGCCAGCAGACCGGCAGCACCACCTATGGCGTGCAGTCGGCAGAGGATGCAGCGACGACCAATAGCGGTACGACGCAAAATGTCTTTATGTTCTCAGTCTCGGTTCCATTGGGCAGCGGATCGCGTTCGCCGATCCTGTCCGCTGGGGTGAGCCAGGAATCGGGCAACAATGGTACCACTCAGTATCAAAGTTCGTTGGCGGGTACGCTCGGTGAAGATCAACGCCTGAGTTACACCCTGAACGGGGCTTATGACAACGGCGGCACTGGCAGCAGTTTGGGGGCTAGCCTGACGCAACAACTGCCAGTCGCGACCATTGGCGGCAGTCTGTCACACGGCAAGAACTACACGCAAGGTGGTGTTAGTGCACGTGGCGCGGTAGTTGCTCACTCCGGTGGTGTGACGTTGGGGCCTTATCTCGGCGATACCTTTGCTTTAGTTGAAGCCGAAGGCGGTAACGGAGCCGAAGTGATGAACGGCATGGGCGCACGGATTGACCGCTTTGGTTATGCCATCGTGCCATCACTGGTGCCATATCGTTATAACGACATCGCTTTGGACTCGAAAGGGATTAAAAACCAGAGCGCAGAACTGACCGAAAACCAGCAACGCATCGCGCCTTATGCGGGTGCGGCGGTGAAAGTTCGCTTCAAAACATTGGAGGGTTACGCATTGCTGATCAAGCTGCCGGTTGCGGAAGAGGGCATGTTGCCGCTGGGTGCGAATGTTTATGACGATAGCAACGCCGTCGTCGGCTTGGTTGGACAAGGTAATCAGATCTACGCCAGAGCGGCGGGAAAGCAAGGGATGCTGCGGGTGAAATGGGGTGATTCAGCGACTGAACAATGCACCTTGAAATACGATCTTCGTGGGCAGGATATGACGCAGTCACTTTACCGTTTGGCATTACCGTGCCGCAGTATTTAAATAAGGATGGCCGATTTTATGCGTAAATTTTTCACCGTCATTGCGTTGATGACTGCCGGAATGTGGCTGTCAGCACCGGCTTGGGCTGCCTGTTATCGCATTACTGCCGTCAATAATACGCCCAGCTCGAACTATTACACCGAGCCGGGGAAAGGGACGGCAAAAGCCTGGAGCGGTGCGATTGATACTTCGGGATCGACAGGTTCAACCCCGACGGTAATCAACATCAACAACAGCACTTTCCAGCCAGATGGAACCTTGATCGCCAGTGGAAGCGTGAGCATTTTGAATGCTGGGGCGCAGGCTTACGATGCCGATCAAATCTTATACCGCTGCACGGCGGATGAGGCGGGCAAACTGTATGAATATTACGCCACCAACGGTGACTCGGCCTATGCCGGGCGCGATGACGTGGGTTCTGCTTACGGTTTACCGGAAACTTATCAAACCTATGCCAGAGGCTTGGCATTACGCGCGACTAACTTGGCGACCGGGGAATATTACTCGCGTTACTGGAAGGCCAGACCGTTAACCGATTTGGATAGCGATTCAAAAGGGTGGTTATTGGTTAAGGTGAAAAACTTCAGCGACACCAAGATAGAACTGTTCCGCCTGAACAGTGCGATGGGGCCGATGACTGGAACTGGGATTATCGCGCACTCACAGCCAGCGACTTATATTGCCTTTAAAGGCGGCGCTTTTTCTCCGGGATTGAGCATTGGCGCGGATTCTTTGTCGCAATACAGCGGTTGGTACGCTGATTGGCCGGGAGCCACAAACCTGTATAACCGACTCTATATTCGCCGTTCGGCCAGTTGCATGGTGAATAACGTGACACCGACGGTGCGTTTTCCAACCATTACCGTGGGGGAGTTGCGATCGGGAGTGACGCGTCAAGTCCCTGTGACCATTCAGTTCGATTGTCAGACCGGTGCGCCGGCCAATACCGGCCTGACGACATTAAACAGTGGCGTTGCTGCGAACCAGACGGCGATGGGGATTTTGGTGAATCCGGCTAACGCCGCTGCTGCCGTGAACGAAGGGTTGGGCACCTCTGGCTCCGGCGTCAGTTATTTACTGTCGGACGGTTATGGTACTGATTCGACCGTGGCTACCGGCGTTGGAATACAAATTTCACGGACTAATGGAGCAACGCTGAATCTGCTGAGCACCTTAAGTGGCGCGGCGTTGGGGGGCAATGCCGCGGGGTGGTATCCGGTGTTGGATGATGCTTCCGCCGGTTCAGTGGGCAATGGTTTAACCAGCTACACCAAAACCTTGAATGCGACCTTGAAAGCCATACCGGGCAAGACGGTCACTGCGGGCAAAGTGAGCGCCACGGCACAAGTCATTATTCAGGTGCAATGATGCGAAAGACGATCGGGTTAATAGCGATATTGTTGTTCAGCGGCGTGGTGCGAGCCGGGGTCATTGTTGAATCATCACGTGTGGTATTTTCTGCCGCCGACCGTGAGCAGTCGCTGATGTTGGCAAACGGTAATAATTACCCGGTGATTGTCCAAACTTGGATTGATAACGGTGCGCCGGATGGCACACCAGAAACGGCGGGTGAGGTGCCAGTGATGCCGCTACCGGGGATCTTTCGCTTAGAACCCGGCGAGAAGAAAAATCTGCGGCTGTTGGCTACGCAAATTAAGCAACCGAAGGATCGTGAATCGCTCTATTGGTTGAATATTTACGAGATCCCGCCGACGGATGCCAAACTCCCGCCCGGCGTTTCGGCGCTGAAAGTGGCGGTACGCCTGCAACTGAAAATGTTTTATCGCCCGCAGGGTTTGCAACCGGTGGTGGATAAATTGGCGGCAAGTCAAAAATTCAGTGTGATCAGGAAGCCGGGAACCTTGACGTTGAACGTCGAGAATCCAACGCCGTATTACGCTACCTTTAGCGCGGCGCAGGTGACCGGCGGCAAACAATCGCGTGCGGCGGAGATCGGGATGTTAGCGCCTTTCGCCAGCAAACAGGTGGATCTCAGCGGCGACGCAACTTGGCAACCCAATGCCATCCAATATGCCACCATCAACGATGATGGCAACGCGGTAGCGGGTAACCAATCAATAGGGCAGTGAAAAACGGAAGCAAGCACCGTTGGTGGATTGCTCTACTAACTGAATATCGCTGTCGTGCAGTTGCAAAATACGCTTCACGATCATCAACCCCAGTCCACCCGCATGACGGCGAGCGTTGGTCAGGATCGACGGACGCATAAACAGATCGGCACGTAATTCTTGTGGGATGCCAGGGCCGCTATCGTTGATTTGCACCATCACTTGCCTGTCTTGCGCCCACAGACGAACTTCAATCTCGCCCCCTTGTGGGGTATGGCGAATCGCGTTATCTAACAAATTGGTCAGCACTCGCTCAATCAAACAGAGATCGGCATTAACCAGCGGGATACCCGGTTGGATGTCGGCTTTCAGTTGTTGCTGCCTGGCTTCCGACGCCAACTCGAATTTTTGGAACACATCCTGCACCAACTCGCTGAGTGAGAACGGCTCTTTTTGTGGTTTCACCACGCCGTATTCCAGTCTCGCCAGCTCGAACAACTCTTGTGCCAACCGGCCTACTTTGCGGCTTTGCGCCAATGCGGTTTCCAAATAACGCTGGCGGTCCTCTTCATTCAAACTGGCCGATTTCACCGACAGCGTTTCCAGATAACCGTGTAATGAGGTCAGCGGGGTGCGTAGATCGTGCGAGATATTGGCGATGAATTCACGGCGTTGCTGATCTTGCTGGGTCAGCGTTTGCCATTGTTCGGTAATGCGCTGAGCCATATGGCTGAAGGCCAGTTGCAGTTGGCTGACTTCATCGCGCCCGGCAGTGGGTGGCGGTGTTGCCGCATAAGCTTGTACTGCTGCTAGTCCGCCACGGTCTAACGTGCTGACTTGCTGGGTCAAATGACGAATCGGACGTGTAACCCAACGGAAGGCAAAACCCCCAGCCAATAAGCCGAACAGCGCGACTAAGCCCATCGACCATAAAGCCATTCTCACCGCTGAATCAATCTGGGCGTTGTTGGTCAGCGCGTAGTAATTTTCACCGAGTAAAATCACGTACAGGTAACCTTCGGTTTGTCCGTTGACCTTCAACGGCGCGGCGCTAAACACTTTGTTTGTATTCAGGCTACGTGGGTCATCGCCGTAGATCGGCAAATTTCCCCCAGCCAACAAGGTTTGTATCGGATGGAGATTGATCTGTTGACGTTTTAAATGCCCTTCTGGCGCGGCATGACCGATAATCTTGCCTTGCTTGTCGAGCAGATAAACCTCAACGCTCGGGTTTACCGCCATCAGTTGATCGAACAAGGTACTAACCGAAGCGGTATTCAGTCCATTTTGACCTAATAATGGATTGCTCTCGGCGATATGCTGCGCCAAATTGCCAGACAATCGCTGGATCACTGCCTGACTATATTGAGTGCTGCTACGCACCTGCAACCAAGCGGAAAGCGAGCAACAACCTAATAATAGCAGGGCGAAAATTAGGGTCAGGCGTTGCGTTAGTGTGAGGTTTTTCATCATTCACTCTTGCGGTATCGCCGCGAATTTATAGCCCATGCCCCACACGGTGAGGATGTGCTCAGGTTCAGCCGGATTACGTTCGATCTTGACGCGTAGCCGATTAATATGGGTATTCACCGTATGCTCATAGCCATCGTGCTGATAGCCCCAAACTTGATTCAACAAACTCAGGCGGGAAAACACTTTGCCGGGGTTTTTAGCAAAAAAGTACAACAGATCAAACTCCCGTGGCGTTAGTTCGATCGGTTGTTGATTCAGATGAACTTCACGCGCGATAGGGTCTATCTCTAATCCATTAAAGCTCAGCGTACCGGCATCCATTTTCAGGTTACGACTCATTGCCTCCTGCCTACGGAACAAGGCTTTAACTCGTGCGACCAGCTCCAACATAGAAAAAGGCTTGGCGAGATAGTCATCGGCGCCCAGTTCTAAACCCAGCACACGGTGAACTTCGCTAGAGCGAGCGCTAATGATGATGATTGGTGTGTAACGGGTCATATTGCGAGCTCGCCGACAAATCTCCAAACCGTCCACACCCGGCAACATCAGATCGAGGATCAGTGCGTCCCAACCCCCTTGCTCCAGCATCGCTACCCCCTGATGGCCATCGGCGGCATGGCTGATGTCATAGCCTTCATCGCGCAGGTGCAACTGCAAAAGTTCGGCGATATTACCGTCATCTTCCACGATCAAGATTTTCTTTGGCTTTTCCATCTTCTTACCCCGGTTCAGCATCTATTAGCAGTCTACACAACCCGGCAGAGTCGAGTTATCACATTTTGTTTAACTCTACGTGAGGTCTTGGGGAACAAATTCGGCCAATACTCAGCCCATCGAAACGCTGACCGTCAGGAGATAGCGCATGAGTATGACCATCACACCCGACAAGGAAGCGATTATTCATCCGTTGTGGTTGCGATTGACACATTGGCTGAATGCATTGGCGATGCTGATTATGGTCGCCAGTGGCTGGCGGATTTACAACGCGTCACCGTTGTTTGACTTCCGCTTTATGAACGAGTTGACGCTCGGTGGTTGGTTGGGTGGTGCGTTGCAGTGGCACTTTGCCGGGATGTGGTTGTTCGGCATTAACGGCGTGATTTATCTGGCGTGCAATCTGTTTAGCGGCCGGTTTAAGCGGAAGTTTTGGCCGTTAAGCCCAAGAGAATTGGTGCACGATCTACTGGCCGCATTGCGTGGCAAGCTGAAACACGCCGATCTGCGTCACTACAACATGGTGCAACGGGTGATGTATTTGCTGGTGATGCTCGACGCTATTTTGATTGTACTTTCCGGTTTGGTGTTATGGAAATCGGTGCAATTCCCACTGTTACGAGAACTGTTGGGCGGTTATGAACCGGCTCGTTATATCCACTTTTTCGCCATGGCAACGCTGGTGGCATTCGTGGCGGTGCATTTGGTGATGGTGGCGTTGGTGCCTCGTACTTTGCTCGCCATGCTGCGTGGCCGTTAAGGGGAACAGGATGAAACCACAACAACTTCAAGACGCAGCCGAAATCGTCAAAGAAGCGCAGAAACTGTTAGCCCGGCAATTGGAATCTTCATCACGCCGCCGCTTTTTGCGTAACGGTTTAACGCTCGGTGGGATAGCGATGCTAACGGGCTGTGATCTCAGTGATAACAGCAATGTCGAACAGGCGCTGTCAGGTATTTCGCGCTTTAACGATCGGGTTCAGGGTTGGTTATTCAATGCCGATCATTTGGCTCCGGTGTACCCAGAATCGATGATCACCAGACCATTTCCTTTCAATGCGTTTTACGCCGAAGAGGAAGCGCCGGTTATCAATGGTGCGGATTACCGGTTGGAAGTAGCGGGATTGGTACTGGATAAGCGCTCTTGGTCATTACCGCAGTTATACAAAATGAGTCAGATAAGCCAAGTGACGCGCCATATTTGCGTCGAGGGTTGGAGCGCGATTGGTCAATGGGGTGGTGTGCCGTTTGCCGAGTTTTTACAGGCGATTGGTGCCGATCTCAATGCGAAATACGTCAGCTTTAAATGTGCCGATGACTATTACACCAGCATCGATATGGCTACGGCGCTGCATCCACAGACCATTATGGCGCTGACCTATGACGGAAAAATCTTGCCGCGCAAATACGGCTATCCGATGAAATTGCGGATGCCAACCAAGCTCGGTTACAAGAATCCGAAACATATTCAGGTGATTGAAATCACCAACCGTTACCCCGGCGGTTACTGGGAAGATCAAGGTTACAACTGGTTTGGTGGCAGCTAACCGCTGCGACAAATCCCCTGCACGACATGTGCTTTTTAAATGAGAGAAGGAAATGACCATGAAAAAGTTATTCGCAATGATGATGTGTAGTGCGCTGATGTTGGGTGTGGCTGGTGCTAATGCCGCAGATAACATGGCTAAAGATGGCATGAAAAAGGACCAGATGAGCCAAATGTCGCATGACGGTATGGCAAAAGACGGCATGAAAAAGGATGGTATGAGCAAAGACAGCATGTCTAAAGATGAAATGAAGAAGAAAGACAACATGGGCAAAGATGCCATGAAGAAAGATGAAATGAAAAAAGACGATATGGCTAAAAGCCAATAATTGAGTTGTTCAGCCGCGTAGTGGGTTACGCGGCTGAACGGTCATTTGGCGGCAACAAAAATGGTACTCATGCTGCGTAATCGCAGCTTTTTCATTGCGCTGTATTTTTGTGAAAAGATGGTTTTTGGATGCGTGCCGCGTTTCTCGGCGATGCGCAGCAGGCTGTCGCCGCGTAACAGATTAAAAAGCACATCGCTTTCCGCAGGGCTTAACTCACGCGTTTTCTGTACTTTGATGCCACTTGAGCCTTTGCTTTCCAACAGATTTTGGATTTTTTCCTGCAACGAATAAAGTGGGATCCGCGTTGAAACCAATTCAACGGAAATGCCCAATACCGACAGCAATTTGACGACCCGCTCATCATCATAAAACACCAGCAGACGAGTTCTGGTTTTGTATTGCTGGTGCATGGCCACCAAGCTTTCGATCACATTAACGCTCTGCTCCAGATTTTGTGAAGTAAAAATGAGCGCAATATCATGCTTAATGATTTTCTCTGCCTTGGCCCCACCGTGCATGAAATCGGAAAACAGCCGAATATCATACTGGCCGTAATGCTTTTTCAGCAGAACGGAAAGACCCATATAGCTGTACTTACACTCGCTAATAACAAGGACGTTGTTCTTAGACATAATGGTAGACACCAATAATGAGTTAAAAGTATTCAGCTGCCAGAAGTGAGCTTAAATCCTTGATATTGGATTCCTTCCACAGCTTTCCCTGTAGTGCGTAATAGGGCATTTCATCCAGCCATTTTTTATGTTCGGGGGTTTCTACCCCCTCGATAATCACTTTGTAATGATTAAGATGGAAGAAACGCAAAAGGGCACGCATTAAACCTTCGCCACCGGGCTTATTCATAAAATCCCAGAGCAAAAAACGATCAAGCTTAACGAAGCGAAATTGGCTGTTATACAAGGCAGAAAAACCAGCATAACCAGAACCAAAATCATCTAACCAAAATGAATAACTTTGCAGTGAGGGGTCGCCATGGACCCGATCTTTCACCAGCCGAGTCGCACTTTCACTGATCTCGAAATGAAGACAGCGAAGTTCGCGTATTCTGTCCGCGAAATTTTGATTCGCTAAAGAACGTAACGAATGATCATCAACATTCAATGTGACGATGACGTGATTATCTCGAAACCAATGCTTATATTTTTCAACCAAGCTGACCTGATCTAATAGAATTTCTACGCGAGTATTAGTATCAGCCTGTTTGAAAAACTGCTCAGGAGATAAATGTGAAAATTCACTATTAAAGGTAAAGCGAGATAAACATTCCACGGCTAATAGTTGCCCGGTTCTAGCGAACATCGGCTGAAAGACATAATTAATTCCATTATTTTTCTCTCTAAAAGAAGTGCTCATTGCCCAATCCTTGGATTGAAATTCATGTGTTTGATTGTTATCAATAAAATTAATTATTCTGTCGCTTTCATTGGTAATAATCTTATTTAATGTCATCAGGTTATGAAATGACGAAAACACGCTGAAAAACATGCAGTCTTCCCTGGAGTCAAAAGGATTCTGAAAGTTACAAAATGTAATCACATATCATTACCTGCTGATTTTAATCAGTATTTTAAAATGTGAAATTTAATAACTTTCTTAAATACAGACTATTCCCATTCGATTAAATCGTCAATACCGATCGATGTATATCTGTTGATAGTTTTTTCCTATCAAGAATGCGAGGGGTGAATGATTTAAACGATTTATGGATAAGAATAATCTCGGTTTATATTTTGTTGGCAATGGGTTCATCGAAGCAACACTCCTTTTCAGCAAGGAGTGCTATCGCATGAGTGTATGCTCAGTGACCGGTTTGCCTATATTTCACCGGCACTGAATCGATTATTTTATTGTCCTATGGAGCTGGAAATGAAAAAAGTATTATTGCCTTTGGCTACGCTGGTATTGTCTGTTACTGCTTATAATGCAACTGCAGCAAGTGGTAATGTGAAATTTACCGGTGAAATCGTACAGTCAACCTGTAAAGTTGTTGATAAAGACCAAAATAAAGAAGTTTATTTGGGTAAATATCCGACGACTACATTTTCTAATGTTGGCGACACCAGTGGTTCTAAAAACTTCACTATCGATCTGGAAAACTGTGAAGCGGGTAATTACACCATGCGTTTCGATGGTAATACCCCAGCAGGTCACCCAGAATTATTAGCCGTCACCGGCGGCGCGACCGGTGTGGGTATTGAAATCGTTGATAACAACGGTGCCGTTCTGCCAATCGCTCAGGAAATTACCGATCCAGCCACCGTCACTGTTGCCGCAGACGGCGATAACCCAGGTAAAGCGACTTTCGATTTGCGCGCACACTATAAATCTTTCCAAAAAGCCGTGACCGCAGGTCAAGCGAACTCTAACGCGACCTTCACCATCGAATATAAATAATTCGTACCAGGATAGGCGAATTATTGGCCAGGGATGGCTGCTTTTATAACGTTGGGATACTCAGATGAAAAAAATACTTTCTTGTTTTTTATTCGCATTTTCCGTGAATGCTTTGGCGGGGATTCAGGTTGACGCTACGCGAGTGATTTATAACAGCAGTAGCAAATCCGCCTCGCTCTCAATCAGTAATGACAGCGACGATACCTATATGGTGCAAACCTGGTTAGATACCGGTGATTCATCGCAAATGCCCAAGAATTTACCGATTCTGGTCACTCCACCTATTTTGAAATTACCGGCGAAAAGAGACGCGATCCTGCGCTTTATTTATTCCGGCAATGGTTTACCACAAGACCGTGAATCCCTGTTTTGGGTCAACGTGCAAGAGATTCCACCGGCACCTAAACAAGAAAATGTGTTGCAAGTGGCGATCCGCACTCGCGTGAAATTGCTATATCGCCCGGAAGCGTTGCAAACCAATCTGCAACAGCAAGCCGAGGCGCTGAAATGGCAGAAGCAGGGCGGCAAATTATTAGTCACCAATAACGGCCCACTGTACGTCACGTTAGGCGTGGTCACGCTACAAAGCGGTGGCAAAAACTGGAAAGTGAATGCTGATATGGTGGGGCCAAAAAGCAATATGAGTATTGCTATACCACAAGGCGCACAGGCCGCTAATCGCATCACCTTTAGTTATATCAATGACTATGGCGGCCACACCGAAGTCAAAAACGTTGCTTTGAACTAATTTAGATCTTCAGGGAATGAAAGAAAAATGGCACATAAAAAAATAACTATTCTCACGCCCAAGCAATGGGTCAGATTGATTAATGGTGTAATCTATTTTTCTGCCGTGCCATTTTCATTCTCTCAATTGGCAATGGCGGAAGAACAATTCAATACTTCATTCATTCGCGGTGATGACAACTTAGCTCAAGTGAGCGCGTTGGCCAGTGGCGATGATATTTTGCCGGGCAACTATCCATTCGATATTTATTTGAATGGTCAGCGTGTTGACCATCGTGATGTCGAATTCAAAAAGAATAACCCGCAAGACCCAGTAGCACCGTGCCTGAGTGCAGAAGACTACCAAAGTTACGGCATCAAACTGCCGGGTGATGCCGCCACGCTAGGCGCAGAGCAATGCTACGCGTTAACGCAACAGATTAACGGTGCCAAACTCCGTTATGACGCCGGTGTGCAACGTCTGGATTTAGAAGTGCCGCAGGTATTTCTGGTGCCACGTCCGCAGGGGGCGATTTCACCCAAGGTTTACGATAGTGGAATTAACGCCGCGTTTGCTAATTATAATTTCAGCGGTAACCACAACACCTATAACAACTCGAATGACAAGAGTTCGGATTACTATTTTCTCAGCCTGAACAGCGGTATTAATCTGTGGGGCTGGCGTTTGCGTAATAACTCTACGTTGAATCAGCAATCTAGTGTCGGTTCGCAGTGGAATAATATTTCCAGTTGGGCAGAAACCGATTTGGTTTCGCTACGCAGTCGTTTGGTGATTGGCCAGACCAACACCAATAACAACGTATTCGACAGCATTCAATTCCGTGGGATGCAACTCTCCAGCGCCAACGATATGTTGCCAGAAAGCCAACGCGGCTACGCGCCAGTGGTGCGCGGTGTGGCGGCCACTAACGCCCGAGTGGAGATTCGCCAGAACGGTTACACCATCTACAGCACCAACGTGCCACCGGGGCCATTTGCCCTGACGGATATCTATCCAAGCACCTTGAGCGGTAACTTGAACGTCGTGGTGATCGAGGCTAACGGTGCGCGAAATACCTTCGTGGTGCCGTATTCCTCGGTGCCAAATATGCTGCGCGAAGGGATCTGGGACTATCAAGTGACCGCCGGTAAATATCACGATGGCACTAGCCAGTATGAGCCGCAGTTTATGCAAGGCACGCTGTCTTACGGCATGGCTTATGACATCACGCCATACGGTGGTGTGCTGGTCGCGGAGAACTATCGCTCTGCGGTGGTCGGGATGGGGAAAAACCTGGGTAACTGGGGAGCCGTCTCTTTCGATATGTCCTACTCCGATACTGATTTGGTCACCGGCGACAGCAAGCAAGGGCAAAGTTTCCGCTTCCTGTACTCCAAGTCCCTCAACGAGTGGGGAACCGAGTTCCAGATCGCCGGTTATCGTTATTCCACCTCCGGCTATTACGATTTTTATGATGCGGTAGCAGAGCGCGATCGCTATGAAAATGGCTATTACCGTAACGATTATTACGACGCCAATGATCGTAATCAGGGTGTTCCTGATTGGGCCGAATCGCGCCGTCGTAGCTACTACACTAGCCGTTTCAACAACAAACGCCAGCGTGTGGAACTGTCGGTCAACCAACGTATCGCCGGTAGCTCAACGCTGTATGCCAACCTCAGCAACCAAAGTTATTGGGGCGGTTCGGGCGAAGATCGCACGGTACAAGCCGGTTTTAACAGTAGCTACCATAACATCAGCTACGGCGTGTTTTATCAGGACAGCCGCAGCAACTATGGTTATGCCGATAAAAGTATCAACCTGAGCGTGTCGATTCCGTTCAGTTTCTTCAGCAAAGATTCGTCGGATATGACCGCTAGCTTCAATGCCAGCCATAGCAAGCAGAGCGGCAATAGCTACAGCACTGGCGTGAGCGGTAATGCGCTGGACGATAACCGCCTGAATTACTCAGTACAAACCGGTCACGATCGCTATAACGGCCAGACCACCTCGGCCAACTTGGGTTATCAGGGCAGCATGGGCACCATCAGCGGGGGTTATAGCTACAGCAACGACTTCCAGCAAACGACATTGGGCATGGCCGGTGGCGTGGTGCTGCACTCTGGTGGAGTGACTTTGAGCCAACCGTTGCAAAACACCTTCGTATTGGTAGAAGCCGATAACGCCAAGGGTGTTCGTTTGGAAAACCAGGCCGGTGTCGCGGTTGACCGTTTCGGTTATGCGGTGATGACGTCAGCGACGCCATATCGCCATAACCGTGTGGCATTGCGCACCGAAGATATTGGTACTGGGCTGGATATCCCGATGGCAGCAAAAGACGTAGTACCGACCTACGGGGCGATCACGCGAGTTAAATTTGAAACCCATACCGGTCAGAGTTTGTTGGTACACAGCAAACTGGCAGATGGCAGCGTACCGCCAATCGGTGCCAACGTGTTCGATAGCAACGGTAAGAACAACGGCACCGTGGGGACGAATGGCGACATCTATATTTCCGGCGCATCGGCAGGCGATCGTCTATTGGTGAAATGGGGCAACGGCGTGAACGACAGTTGTGCACTCATCGTACCGGCACTGAAAAATACGGCGGAACAAGCGCTGGGTTATCAGGAACTTTCGCTGACCTGCGGAAAACCGTAAAAGGAATGAACATGTTTTCTCTAAGCAAATATCAAAACGTCGGACTGGCTACGGGTCTGTTGGTCACACTGGGTTTCTTTTCACACAACAGCTACGCGTTGGCCTGTAAAGAAGCGGGTACGGGTAAGATTCGTCAAAACATCGTGCTGGATAAGCCGATCAAAGTCTCCACCGCCAATACCACTGCGGGCACTTTGTTATGGCGTTCACAGACTTTTACTTCGATCTTTAAATGTGAGGATCAGCAAGGTTTCCCACAGGGCGAGCACGCATTTCTGTATTGGGACCCGGCTGGCAGAATGGGGCGCATTCATAACTCAATCGAAGTGGGTGTGACTTACAACGCGCGTGATATTAAGCCGATAAAAGGTGCGAAAGAGGACGTTGGCCCAGGGACAGAGTGCCGTCGTGGAAACGGTGGTCGCTGCCAATCTCCGGCTAGACCGCTGACAGTGCAAGTGACTTACGCGGTGTATATCAAAGCAACCGGCAATCCACCGCCGCCGGGTGGCAGTATTACTGATACCAACTCTTACTCGGTATTTCAGGTTGATGGCGTCGGTGGTTTGAACTCGGCACCAAATAGCAACTTCAACACCTATATTTCGGGGCTGGGGAATATTAAGTTTATCTCCTGTAACCCAAAAATCAGCGTGGTCGCGAACAACGGTTCGACCGTTAACTTTGGCCGCGTACCACGTCAAAATGCGGTTGCGGGCAAGATTGAAAAACAGATCCCGTTCTCCGTGAACGCCAGTCTGGCAGATGCCAGCTCTGGGCAGGATTGCCAAGGTGAAACGCTGCAAGCCAGCTTCAGCACCACTTACCCGGTAGCGGGTACCACCGCGATTATGCCGACCAGTAGCAGCGGCTTCGGCATCGTGATTTCCCAGTCGGATACACCGAACAAAGAGATCCCGATGAATACCCCGGTCGATTTGGGTTTGGTTAACGGCAGCACGGTAGAGAAAAACTTCATAGCTGGGCTGAAATGGTTGAACAACAACCCGCAGATTGGGCCATTTAACGCTTCAGCAAATATCGACGTGACCTTCAAATAACAAAAAAGGGTTTCAGACTGGTGCTGAAACCCTTTCTCTATTAATGCTGACCTACCCAATTAGTACACTTCTCATCGGCACATTTATTGGCGTACAGCACATGTAGACCGGGGGAGTCGTGACGATGTTCTTGCGCAGCTAGCAGTGAGATGTGTAAAGGACGACCTTCTGCCAAATCCCACACATTATTGCGGCGATAGACGGCGGGCGTTTTGCCAAATTGCTTTTTAAACGCCCGTGAGAATGATGGTTGGGAATCGAAATGAAATTGCAGCGCGATATCCAGAATCGAGCGTGGTGTTGAGCGCAATGCCTGAGCCGCTTTTGCCAGACGGCGCTCACGGATGTAGCTACCTAAAGCATGACCGGTAGTGCTACGGAACATACGCTGTAAATGCCATTTGGAATAACCCGACTTTGCCGCCACGTTGTCTAACAACAGCGGTTGATCCAAATGGCCTTCAATCCAGTCCAACAAGTCGTGAATGATATTGACGCGATCCATTATTTAAATTCTCCCGCAGATCCGACTTTCAAGTCACAGTAGATAACGTTAATTATCCAAGTAAGTGCTTTGATAATAGGTGCGAAAGTGAGGTTACGCAAGTGTTAACTTGGTTAATTGGTGTGGCGGAAAATGCTCCACAGAGGGAGAGGGTATTTACTCTCTCGGTGTTGTGGCTAGCACGGACGAACGAACTGGTTTAAAATGAGTATGAATCGAACGATTCGCACCCATTCGAATGGTTGAGGAGATTACCATGATTAGCTTTACCGCCAACCAGGCCAAAACCCAGTTCGGCGAAATGATCACTAAAGCTCAGCGTGAGCCGATTAGCATCACCAAAAACGGTAAGCCATCTGTAGTGGTTATGTCGGTTGAGGATTACAACGCGTTTGAAGAGTTTAAGCTGCAAAGTCTGCGTGCCAAGCTGGCGCGCTCCCTAGCCCAAGCTGAGGCAGGACAACTGCATGAAGGCGATCAGGTATTCGATGAATTGATGAAGGATCTCTGATGGTCAACTACCAACTGACGGACGATGCGCGAGAGGATTTGCGCGAAATAAAGGTATTTTCTCTGAAGCAGTTTGGTTCGTTGATAACACGAGAATACTTGGCTGGTATGCGCGTTACTATGCAGCATCTGGCCAATATGCCGAGTATGGGCACTGACGATGCGGGTGATTTAGGATTGAATATATGGAGTTTCCCCTATATGAGTCACCAGATTTATTATCAAACCGCCGTTGGCGGGATCTCTGTTATCGGCATTATTCATCAGAGCCGTTTGCCAACGTTGTTATTACGCCGTCGAGCATGATGCGCTCCCAACGTCAACACACCAATATTCAATCACCGGGCAACCTCACCATTGAGACCGCGATAAATTAGGTAAATGGAGCACTGATGTTGACGCCATTGAAGGCGCCGAACGGAGAAACGGAGCATAGGCAAAACCGGCATGGATGCTGGTTTTAGGCGAGTTATACAGGGACGTATATCGTAGCCGGCCGTTATGCGCAGTGCCGCAGTGACAAATTTGCCGGGAGCAAATTTGAACGCCGCTTGCGGCGGCCCCGAAGGGGCGAGTCCCACGGATAATGAGATGGACGCTCCAACTTTCACGGCATCTAAGTGCCAAACTGTGAGTGTTAAACCCAAAAGAAGGAGCGTCCAAATGCAAGTATCTACTCTCGGTATCGACTTGGCAAAAAACGTGTTCCAGCTTCATGGCGTCGATCACAATGGCAAAACTTCGCTCAAGATGAAATTGACTCGGGCGAAGTTCATTCCCTTCCTGATGCAGTTGGAACCTTGCCTTATCGGTATGGAGGCTTGTGCCTCCAGCCATCATTTTGCTCGCATACTCAGCCAGTTTGGTCATCAGGTCAAACTCATCCCCCCGCAATATGTGAAGCCTTACGTCAAAACTAACAAAACCGATGCGGCTGATGCTGAAGCCATTTGTGAAGCCGTAACACGACCGAATATGCGTTTTGTACAGATTAAGACAGCCGAACAGCAGGCGGTGTTAGCGCTACATACCGAGCGAGATATTCTTGTTCGGGAGCGCGTAGCTTGCGCCAACAGCCTGCGTGCCATGTTGGCAGAGTTTGGCATCATCATGCCTGCGGGGACAGGGGCTTTTTACAAAGGTATTCCCGATATTCTGGAGGATGGAGAAATTGCATTATCTCCTTTTGTTCGCCGCAGTATCGGACGTCAATTCGGGCATATTAATGAATTGGAAGACCAGCTTAAGCTGATAGAACAAGAACTCAGTAGCTGGGCCAAAACTCAGCCTGCGTGTCAGCGGGTGGCAAAAGTGCCCGGCGTTGGCCTGATGACCTCCACTTATTTAGTGGCATCTATTGGCAATGGTCAGCAGTTCCACTCAGCCAAACAATTTTCTGCTTGGTTGGGTCTGACACCCAGAGAGCATTCCAGTGGGGGTAAGCAACGATTGGGTTCTATCAGTAAACGCGGTGACCGATATTTTCGTTATTTGTTGGTGCATGGTGCTCGCGCCGTTGCAGCAGTGATTGAACGGCACAAAGAGGATATGCCATGGCTTGATGCCCTGTTAAAAAGAAAAAACTACAACATTGCGGTGGTGGCACAAGCCAGCAAGACGGCGCGTATTCTCTGGTCGATGTTGGTACATGAAACAGAGTATCGCCCCTTGTCTGCACATTGAGACAAGCTCAAGAGCAGACAAGGGGCAGTAAATGAGTTAACGCAGTCCGGTAGTTGCAAGTGTAATCAATAAGATGGCGAAACAGGTAAGACCGCAGGTGAGACAATCCGAACTCGGCCCTGGGCATTATAGCCCGTAGGGATGATAGGAACTCACCTGGCGGATTTCATCATGGTTCGAGCGCAATCAAGGCTCATAAAGAAACCGGATATATGGCTGCAATACCTGTTCACTTTTTTAAAGAAAAATACTGGCATTATCGGAGCGTCCATATATGGGACGAGTAATCGCAGTTGCGCCAGCAACCGCTGATATGGCAAGGGCTCGGGGTGTTGGGGGGCAGCTCTTGGCCCCCCAACTCGGTCGCGGTCGTCCGCGCTATATGGAACAACCCATTTATTGCGACCGAAACTTAATTAGGCCTATCTAAAGATGAGAGTAAAACTTTACTCCGCCTTCACCTCAACATAGTTCAACTGCAAAACATCACTGGTATAACGACGGATCTGATTCGTCTTCTCCACATCGCCATTCAGTTTCTGCCCATAAGACGGAATAATCTGGTGCAGTTTGCTCTGCCACTCTGGTGTCGCCACTTTATCCTTAAATACTTTTTCCATCAGGTGCAGCATGATTGGTGCAGCGGTAGAGGCACCCGGTGACGCGCCCAGCAATGCGGCGATGCTACCGTCCTGCGAACTCACCACTTCGGTGCCGAACTGCAACACGCCGCCTTTGTCGGCATCTTTCTTGATGATCTGCACACGTTGACCGGCTTGCCACAGCGTCCAATCCGCTTGTTTGGCATCAGGGTAGTATTCTTTCAGCGCCGCGAAACGATCGTCGTCGTTCATCGCCAACTGGCTTAGCAGATATTTCAGCAGATCGAAATTATCGATCCCGACATGGGTCATCGGCATCAGGTTGGAAGTGTTCATAGAAGCGATCAGATCAAACAACGAGCCGTTTTTCAGGAACTTGCTGGAGAAGGTGGCGAATGGTCCAAACAGCAGCACGCGCTTACCGTCCAGCATCCGGGTATCCAGATGCGGAACGGACATCGGTGGTGCACCAACGCTGGCTAAACCATACACCTTCGCCAGATGCTGATTAGCAATGGCCGGATTGGTGGTTACCAGGAACTGACCGCCAACCGGGAAGCCGCCGTAACCGTCAGCTTCTGGAATGCCAGATTTTTGCAGCAGATGCAGAGCCGCACCGCCCGCACCGATAAAGACAAATTTGGCATTGATGGTGGTTTCTGCGCCGTCATGGTTCAAGTCGGCGACCGTTACTGCCCAGCTATTGTCAGCGTTGCGTTTGATATCGCGGACTTCTTGCCCTAGGCTGAGTTTGAAGTTTTTATTCTTCACCAATGAGTTCACTAACTGGTGGGTGATCACTCCAAAATTGACATCGGTACCCAGTGGCATACGCGTCGCGGCAATTTTCTGCGCCGGATCGCGGCCTTCCATGACCAGCGGTGCCCACTGTTTAATTTGATTCGGATCTTCTGAATATTCCATACCGCGGAATAACGTACTGTGCTGCAATGCGGCATAGCGTTTGCGCAAGAAGTTGACGTTATCGTCCCCCCAGACAAAACTCATATGCGGCACATTGTTAATAAAGGATTTAGGATCTTGCAGGACGTTATTTTTAATCTGATAAGACCAGAATTGGCGGGATATTTCGAAAGACTCGTTAATGACCACGGCCTTACTGATATCAATTGAGCCGTCTTTCTTTTCTGGTGTGTAGTTCATTTCGCTGAATGCGGAGTGACCCGTACCCGCATTATTCCAACCGTTGGAGCTTTCTTCCGCTACGCCGTTCATGCGCTCGACCATATTGATGGTCCAGTTTGGCTCTAACTCATGCAGGTATGTGCCTAACGTGGCGCTCATGATGCCGCCGCCAATCAGTAACACATCAATGGATTTTTTCTCTTCTGCTACCGCCTGTTGGCTCATGCCAAACAGATTAAAGCAGAAAATTAGGACGAGTAACTTTCTCATTAATTCAAATCTCTTTTGGGTAAATTCTACTCATTTGCAGGTGGGAGAATTTAGCGGGGATAACCCTATATCTAGGGATTAATACGTTTGCTGTTTGAGTATTATTATTTGCAAAGATGTTAAAAACTACTTTTGTAACTAAAAAAACTCTTATTACAGCGTAGTTTATAAGGGTTATTAAAATATAACCACTTCTGGAAAGTGGTTATATTGTGGGGTAGTTAGGCTGGTTATTTGCGTTAAGGAAAATAGCATCACTCTGGAAGCCAAACACCGGTCATTTTCGTGGTATTAATATAATTGTTGAAATCACGAGGTTTTCTTCCTAGAGCCTGCTCAATACCGTGGGTTAATTTCTCATTACGGCCATCCAGTACGGTACTGAATAAATAGTTTAACAGGTTGACTAAATCACCCGGTAATTGTGCTTCACGTAGATAAGCGACGTAATCAGCCACGGGAACGGATTGATAGTTGATCTCGCGCTTACTGGCTTTAGCGATTTCTTGAATGGCTTGGCGAAAAGTCAGTAACTGAGGGCCGGTGAGTTCATACAACTTATTGTGGTGTGCGTTGGTGGTGAGAGCGGCAACGGCGATGTCGGCGATGTCATCGGCATCAACAAAAGGCTCGGTGATCTGGTCTGGCGGCAGACAAACCGTGCCTTTCAAGATATCGTCGAGGATAAAACTCTCACTGAAATTTTGCATAAACCAACTAGAGCGCAATACCGTCCAGTGAGCACCGCTGTTTTGTACTACTTTTTCCGCTTGCTGCGCTTCTTCTTCTCCACGACCGCTGAGTAACACGATGTTTTTCACACCGCCGCTGACCGCTTGCTGGCAAAAATGCTGCACGATATCGACCGCACCCGGTGTAGCCAAATCAGGCTGAAAACTCAGGTAAACTTGTGAGACACCTTGCAAGGCCGGTTGCCAGGTTTTGTCATCTTGCCAATGGAAAGGTATGGGGGCGCTGCGGTGCCCGGCGCGCACCAGAACATTTTTCTTTCGTAAACCTTCGGCGACTCGTCGCCCGGTTTTACCCGTTGCACCTAAAACCAAAACTGGGGCATTGTTGTTCATGGTGTCTCTCCTATCAGGACAGATTAAGGGCGTGTTGGGATATCTAGCCCACGTTGCACCGCTGGGCGTGCCAAGCCACGTTCTAACCACTGTGCGACTTTAGGGAAATTGTCGAATTCCACCAATTCCCGCGCCTCGTAAAAACCAATCAGATTACGTACCCAACCGAGTAGCGAAATATCTGCAATGGTGTATTCGTCGCCCATGATCCACTGGCGATCGGTCAGGCGGCCTTCCAACACGCTCAACAGACGTTTGGATTCGTTTTTGTAGCGTTCCAATGGACGTTTGTCTTCGTATTCACGTCCGGCAAATTTATGGAAGAAACCTAGCTGACCGAACATCGGGCCAACGGCCGCCATCTGGAAGAACACCCATTGGATGGTTTCGATACGTCGCACCGGATCTTTCGGCAGTAACTTACCTGATTTTTCCGCTAGATAGAGCAAGATGGCACCCGATTCGAACAGCGCCAGCGGCTTACCATCGGGTCCCTTGGGATCGAGAATGGCCGGAATTTTACCGTTTGGATTCAACGATAAAAACTCCAACGTCCAGGTTTCGTTCTGCCCAATATCGATAAAGTGCGGCTCATACGGCAAGCCAATTTCCTCCAACATAATCGACACTTTCACCCCGTTGGGGGTTGGCAGAGAATAGAGCTGCAAGCGTTCTGGATGCTGAGCTGGCCAACGAGCGGTGATCGGGAATGGGGATAAATCAGACATAACAACGCCTCGGAATTATTAGGGCAATAACCATTGAGTATTGCAGCAAACTCCCCGACTTGCTGAATAAATGAACGATTTTGTTTTGGCGAGAGAGAGCTCGCTGAACCGTTTAGCTCGTTAATACGCCTGCAATATGAGAGGTGATTCACACTTCAATCGGCTGTGGGATTGTCTTTATCTCGATCAGCGAGTACTTTCTTCCGATCTGGTTTAAACCAAGTGGATTAAGACATGGAAAACTTGCAAACCGTCGAAGCGGCAAAAGAGAGATTGGACGAATGGCTCCGGCAAGGCATCATCGTTCCCGGCGGAAAGCTGCCCTCAGAGCGTGAACTGAGCGAGATGCTTGGATTAAAAAGAATGACTTTGCGCCAAGCGTTGTTGAATCTGGAAGGGGAATCGAAGGTATTCCGTAAAGATCGCCGTGGTTGGTTTGCCGCTCAGCCGCGTTTCAATTTTAATCCCAAATCATCAACCAGTTTTAAACAAGCGGCGTTGGATCAGGGGCGTTTTCCTTCATGGGGCTACTTTGAAAAGAAATTGGTTCATGATGCCCCCGACACTATCGTTACTTTATTAAGCGGTACGCCAGAGCAAGGGATTTATTGCATCAGCGGTTGGGGCGCGTTGGATAATCATAAAGTGTTTTATCATGAAACCTTTATTAACCCGGCTGAGGCTGACGGCTTTATTGATCAACTCGATGAGCGTTCTTTTGCTGAAGTATGGGATAAAACCTATAACCGGAAAATCATTACCAGCCACTTGGCATTTAAGCCTACTCGCCTGAGCGTAGCCGCCAGCAAAGTGATTGGTGGTAATACGTCGACGCCTGCTATTTTGGTGGAGAAACGCCGAGCAGATAATCAACGCAATATTTTACAAATCGATATTGAATATTGGCGATTTGAATCAGTAGATTTTTATATTGACCTATAGGTATTGTCATGACACCAGAGAAAGCGAAAAAGATTTTACAGCGTGCGGACTCGTTACCGCTGTATCTTCATGCTTATGCATTTCATCTCAATATGAGAACCGAGCGCATTTTGCCCGAAGATTTATTGGATATTGCTCATCAACAAAGATTGCCGGGCATTAAAATCCATGTGCTGGATGGGGAAAGCCAGTCGCTTGGTAACGTTGACGACTCCTGTTTACAGCGCTTTAAACAGAAGGCTCAACGCCTGAATATTGACGTACATATCGAAACCAGTTGTTCCAGCCCACAAAAGATCGACCAAGCCGTGGCGATTGCACTAAAAACTGGAGCGAGCTCGGTGCGTTTCTATCCACGCTATGAAGGGCATTTGACTGAAGTATTGGCGACAGTTAAACAGGATATTGCCTATATTAAACAGCAATATCAGAACAGTGGCTTAACCTTTACCTTGGAGCAGCATGAAGATTTACAAGGTCATGAGCTGGTGAAATTGGTTGAAGAAAGCCAGTTTCCTCAACTCTCACTGCTGTTCGATTTCGCCAATATGATCAATGCCAACGAAGAACCTTTGGCCGCATTGAATGTGATGGCTAATCACGTCACCCAAGTTCACATTAAAGATGCGGTTATCGTCCGTGAAGAAAAAGGGTTAGGGCATAAAGCCTGTATTTCCGGTCAAGGTGATGTGCCATTTAAAGAACTACTGCTTGAGTTGATCTGTTTGGGTGATGAAAAACCGCAGGTAATGGCTTATGGCTTGGAAGAAGAAGTTGATTATTATGCACCGGCATTCCGTTTTGAACAGGAAGGGAATAATCCGTGGATACCGTGGCGAGAAATGAGTGAAACGCCATTGCCAAAAGAAAATCTGGACGCACGTTTGCTAAAAGAACATCAGGATGCCGTCAATCAAATTAATTATGTCCGAGAAACGATAAATAATCTGAAAGCTGATGCGCTGAAAGTCACAGGGTAATTAAGTCATAACGAAATACAAACGCAGGATTATAACCTGTGGGGATAGCTGTCTTTAAAATCCATGTCAATTTGTACCTTATATAAACACAAGGGTGGTTTATGTTAACTAAGAAAAGATGGGCAATATTCAGCTTGCTGGTGCTTTGCGGAGGGACGATCTATAAGCTGCCTTCTCTGAAAGATGCTTTTTATATTCCGATGCAGGAGTATTTCCATTTAACCAACGGACAGATCGGTAATGCCATGTCGGTAAACTCGATCATTACCACCATTGGTTTCTTTTTGTCGATTTACTTCTCCGATAAGCTTCCACGACGTTTCACTATGTCGTTTTCATTAATCGCCACGGGTTGTTTAGGGTTATATCTTGCGACCATGCCCGGCTATTGGGGAATACTGTTTGTTTGGGCATTATTCGGTGTCACCTGCGACATGCTGAACTGGCCGGTATTGCTTAAATCCGTCAGTTTATTAGGCGACAGCTCGCAACAGGGGCGCTTATTTGGCTTCTTCGAAACCGGGCGCGGCGTGGTGGATACCATTATCGCGTTCTCTTGCTTGGGGTTGTTTGCCTGGTTTGGCGGCGGTTTGGTCGGCTTTAAAATCGGCATCATGTTCTACTCCGCGATCGCCATTCTTGTCGGCATCGTGATTTTCTTCGTATTGCCGCGTGATCCGGTTAATACCGTCAGTGAAGAGAAAAAACCGGCATCACCGGGGATGAATAGCGTTCTTAAGAACAAAACCATTTGGTTGATCGCCTGTAGCGTGTTCTGTGTTTATGCGGTGTATTGCGGCTTGACCTTCTTTATTCCATTCCTGAGCACGGTGTATGCCTTGCCGATTGCGTTGGTCGGGGCTTACGGCATCATTAACCAATACTGCCTGAAAATGGTCGGCGGCCCGATTGGCGGTTTAATCGCTGACCGCGTATTGAAATCCCCCAGTCGTTATTTGTTCTACACCTTCATCCTGAGTGTGGTGGTGTTAGCAATATTGATGGTGTTACCGCACGATAAAATGCCGGTATATTTGGGTATGGTTTGTACTTTAGGTTTTGGTGCGATCATTTTCACCCAACGGGCGGTATTCTTTGCACCGATTGGCGAAGCGAAAATTGATGAAAACCAAACCGGTGCGGCGATGGCATTGGGGAGTTTTATTGGTTATGCCCCGGCGATGTTCTGTTACAGCCTGTACGGTCATTTGCTGGATGCTTATCCGGGTATGGTCGGCTATAAAATCGTCTTTGGCATCATGGCACTATTTGCCTGTGCGGGCGTGGCGGTTTCTGGTTTGCTGGTGAAGAATATCCGCGCGACGGCAGAAAAGCCGGTTGCGGTGATGGAATAATAATCATCTTATTAGCCGATATACCCGTCATACTTGAAGCTGCATCTTTGTTGGCTACGCTCACGCACCCCAGTCACTTACTGGAGTAAGCTCCTGGGGATTATGAGCTGAAGCTCACCCTACGGGCCAACGCAAGCGTTGTTCAAATGGGTCTGACGACCCATTTGTCATTCGCTTGCCGCCTCAATGCAACTCCAATTATTTAGGGTATAAATAACCATGTAATAAACAATGCTATTCAAGGGGGCGCTTTTTAGCGCCTTTGCTGTTTAAAATATCAGCAAAAACTCCCGCGAATTTTTACCCCCGTTATGGCATAATGCACGCCAAATCACATTCCCCCATGAAATAAAGAGCGAGCGCTGTGTTAAGCACTAACAACATCACAATATTGTTTCATATGTAAAAATAATATCTACTATGGAAACTGTATTACTGATGATTTTTAAGGTAAAAAGATACATTCATTCTTCCTCTGGTGCTATATGGATCTGTTTAAATTTTGGTCTAATGCAGTTTATGATGATTAAAATGGCTATATTCATCAAGACGATGTTGTAGTTTTGGATGAGTTAAGCAAGCTAGTAGATGGAAGTATTGATAGAACATTCCCACCAGGGCCATTTTTTGGCCCTTTGAAGACGGCGAAAATAGTTCTTTGCTATGCAAATCCTGGCATCGATGAACCATCTATTCAAGGTGTAAATGCTGAGGGGAGCCGAGTTGTTTTATTAAATCAGTTAACGGGGATAGAACCTTATCCCTACCAGTTGGAAGGATGGAGACAATGGTTTTCCAAACGCGCTAATAGTTTGTTTGATGGTGATATCAGTTTAGCCTCGGAATCTATCGCTGTGTTCAATCTGCTCCCTTACGCATCTAAGAACATGGATAAGCTCGAACGGGTTGTCAATTGCTTACCCAGTGTTTGGATGGCACAGAATCACCTAAGAACGGTTCTGATACCCAAGGCAAAACGGAAGGAGATACTTTTGATCATGTGCCGTTCTAAACACCTTTGGGGGCTGAAAACATCTTTAGGTTACGAGAATATACTAATAAATGGTGTTCGTTCAGGTTTCACTCAAGAGGTTAAAAAAAAGGTACACAATTTGATAACTCTGTTAATTTAAATATCTATTCTACTGTTTATTAGAATGACTATAAATTATGCCAACTTAGATATGTATATTTGATAAATTAACTCCAAGGGATAAATGTTCTGATAAGTTAGCATTTACGGATAAGAGCGAAAAGATAAAATAATTCGTTTTACAAAACTAACGAAGGGGTATTTATTTTTCATGGTTATACTTTACAATTTAATGAATGCATGAGTGTTTTATGGTTTTGATATGGAAAAATCATGATTAGAGATGATTCTTAATCATGAAGATTGTTCATTAATTGGTTTATTATATTTTGTGGTGAAAGGTCAAAAATAAAAAAAACTGATACAATCGAGTTATCTGCTTCCGAGTATAGCGTGTTGTCAAAGTTAAATAAAAGTATCCGCATCCCCTACTGACCAAGTCGAAATGTTTATCAGTGGGGTAAAGGCCGTTCTGGGATTATCTCCCGCTACGGCCTCTTTCTAATAATGCTATTGTGTGAATCTCTATATTAATCTTTTATTTTTTCTTCAATTTCTTTGTTCAAACCATGTAAATTTTTATGTCCAGTTCCTTTAGGCTGTACCTGTCCTTTTTGGAGTTTACTTATTCTATCCCCTCTTTCTGAGATGATTATGTCATCGTTAAGAGATTTTTCAATTAGGGCATACATAGCGTTAAATGCTTTTGTATTTTTTGACTCTCTTAGTTCCTCCAAAAGCTTACTTAATTGTAGGAAATCATTAATTAAGCTAACGCCAGATTTTTGATCATAAAACTCCTCATGACGTTTTAGCATTTTTGCGATTTTTTTCTGTTTTTCATTAGACATTTTAATTACCTAATAGTAATTTACTTTTTTTAGTGAAAATAACCGCCTAGATTTAGGCTTCTAAAATTCTCGTAGATGTTGGTGGCAATTAAAGAACCAATTACACCGAGAAATATCACTGTAAAAGATGAGATGGTTAGTGATATTATCGGATGTATCTTAATGAAATCTAACCATCTGTAATATAATGTTTTTTTGACCATTTTCAATTCCGACCTGACTTTCTCAATCACATTATTCGGAACCATTCCATTAGTTAACGTATGTTCACACTCTCTACATACAATCGGCTTGTTGCATGATTCAATAAGGTCTGATTTTATTCCATTCATATCGAACAAACACCCTTTGGTTTCGTCATGAGTAAATCCAGGTGTTTCTCCATAATCGGGAATTCGACGTCCAGACCTCATGTAAACTAATGAGTATGCATATAGAATTCTGTAAACTACATTTTCCAGAGGGATATTATCATAAAGTAGATAATCTTTTATTTCATGGAAGGTAAATATAACCTTATTATTCCCAAGCCTGCGAGAGTACCAGTTATCCTCTAAAGGCACGTTTGTTAGTACCACTAAAAAGTTAGCATCACCTATATCTGGGATTTGCTGAACTATCAAATTATCAGAATATGCCCAAGCGTAATCAATATCTGAATCACAATTTAAATTGTGATAGTCAATACTAGATATTTCGAATAATTTAGATTTCCAATCCTGTACTTTTTTTATATTAAACCTTGCTGGAATATATCCCAATGTAACTATTTTTATTTTAAGCTTTGTCATCATTCTATCCTGCTTTTGGGGTTGAATTATGACCGCGAAGCGGTTCAAGGTATATTTATCAGCAAAGTCATTAGCAACTTCTATCCGCCATATTTTGAAGTGAAGCACTTTCCTGAAGTATTAGACGAATGCTTTTTACACAGCCGTTTGTCGAGTTGGTTCTTTCACAAGTAGTCTGGATATTCAACTCGTGCATGGTTCGGCCAAAGTTTACATATCCATCGCCACGATTTTAGCCTAATTCGTTTTTTAAATATCATCAATTAACCCTATTTTACTATTTTCTGCCCCCGTAGTACTAAAGTGCTCAACAACGAAGACATTTTCTAGTTCTTTTATTTCTGAAGGAATGTCATTATCGACGATGATAATTTGGCAGGATACATCATCTTCTATTGCAGACTCGCAAATTTTGATCATCTCTAAATAAATATTTTTATATTTTTCAGGATCAGTGATCCCATCATCTAACTCATCATCAATAAAGTTTTCTGAGTTATTTGAATCGATTTTACCTAGGTATTTACCAACGGTATCTATCATGATGAAATTAGGGTAATTCAATTTCTTATTCAAACCTAAGCTAATTATACTTAAATAATAACCTATTGATATTATAGTGCGTAATCCGCCAGATGTAATTGAACTATAGTCTCGAGATCTAACTATAGGCAAAAATGTTTTATTGCTTATAGAGATGTCTTTTCTATTTTTAATATTGATGCCTTTCAGGTACAACTGAAGGTAATTGGACATTTCTGTAAAGATCGTATTGATATCTGGTGTGTTTTTCTTCAACTCAACAAGGTTTGCTTCAAGAGTTACTAAGCTAGCCTCGTATTGAGCAATTTTCTCAATGACTTTACTTAGTTGATTTCTTAATTTTAAAGAAGATACTAGGCTTTTCCTTTTCTCTTCACTTAAATTTAACTCCTTTAGCAAGGCATCCCTTTGCGTTAAAAATGGAGTTACCATGTTATCATTTTCTTCATCAATCATAGATCTTATTTTATCTAACGTGGCTTCTTGCTCCATAAAATCATTGATCTTTATTTTATGTTCAGACTGTGACTGTTTAATTAGCGATTGAATATCTTTTTTTCTTGATTGTAATGAATGTATTTCTTTTGAAAGGTGCTCTGATGGAATTAGTGAAAAATTTGATTTTGAAATGTCTATAGTGATTAAGTTATCACAAATGGGACACGGTGATGACTCGATATTTTCCTGACCCATACGACTTTGAGACATTATGACACTAGATATTTTATCTATATCATTATCATAGTCATTAAGTAATCTTGAATAGTTTTCAATTTTAGTTGCCAGTTCATTAATTTCAAGATCGATTCTTTTGGTAATTAAAGTCTCCTCTTTAAAAATTGACTTCAACTCTTGATAATTTTCTGAATTAGCCGTCATGCTGACGTTTATTTTTTCTATTTCAACAGATAACTCATCTATGCTTTCGTCAATGAAACTTATCTCATTATCGATCTCATTTATATTCTTTACATTAGAGTCATGAAGAAATTTTGATATAATGGCATGTTCTTTTAATAAGTTATCTTTGTTTTTTATAATATTTGATATTTCAACAGAGAGTTCAGATATTGATGAATCTAGAGTGTTTGTTATATATTTAAATGTTTCTTTTATTATTGTTGATTTAATCCAGTTTGAGTTTTCTAATAGGTTTTTACTCCCCACACTGTCTTGGTCTAGATAGCAGAATTTGAATATATTCCTAAAGCTAATTTTTTGAAAGTCAGAGTTTGCTTTGGATGGTGAGGTTTTTATTTTTAGCTTTGGATATGATAGTAGTTCTAAAATGAAATCTGATATGTAATCCAAGCCGTTATTATTAATTGCAGATGTTGGGTTGAATTTATCAGGGTAAAAATTAGAACAACCTTCAAATTTGCATGGGTATACTTCTATTGGGTTGTTTTTATTAAAAATATCTCTTTTAAAAGTATAAGTGCTTCCGTTTATAATATACTCGGCTGATACATATAGTGCTGAGCTATTGATCTCATCAGCTAAATCAATATTTTTTGAACCTAAAGTGTAATTAATTAACTCTAAAATAGTTGATTTACCAGTATCTGAATCACCGTATATGATGTTTAAACCATTATGAAATGTTGTAACATAATTTTTCCTAATTCCAACGATAATGAGACGCAATATTCTTAAATTAGTATTCATTCTTTACCTGCCAATAATGAATTAATAGATTTAATAGATTTTTGGGTTGACTGAGATGCTAATGGTTTTATTTTTTTTGATAATGTTGTAATTGTATGAATATAGCTTGAATCAATTGACTTCAAAAAATCATCTCCTTTCGGTGTGATGAGGTATTTTATTTCATTAGAAGAATCACTCACAACATCTAAGAAACCAAAATAAGCTAAACTTTTAATTACTACTTTTAATTTATCTCTAGAATAAAGTATGTCAACATTAACTGATTGACTTTCTACGGTGTAAGTTATTTTAGAATCTATAAAAATCTCTTCCTTGTCATTAGAACGCAATACCTTGTTTATTTTAGATGGGTTTTTAATTAGATAAAATAAGCATTGAATTTTTTCAAAGTTTAATATTGGTGTCGAGTTTCTATTTTTTCCAAGAGTTGACAAAATAACCATTAAGATTAACATGTTAATCTCCAATGTATCGTCCACGCTTATATATGGTAATTTATTCATTTTTTTCTTCCTTGAGACTTTTTAACGAGTCTTGATCAAAAGAATCAGTCCATATAACTTTATCATCGAGACAATTTGCTAGTTGATGTAGCATACCTGACTTGTGTGTTGTCGATAAGTTATGTAATCTGCTTTTTAAATGAATGTCATTCTTTTCCATGATTTTAGAATGTACGCTGTAAAGTAATTGCTCAGAGCTCATTGCACCTTTTTGACAAAGAAAGTATTGATACTCTATTTGATATATTTCATTAACTCTATCGTACAAATATTTTAAATCTTTTTTGTCTTCATCGCTGGTAAACAATTTCCTTGCTCTTTCAGCATTGTAAAAATATTCTTTTGCTTGACCGGTAATTCGATCATGAACATCAGCTATTACCAATTTCAATACGAAATACTCGTCTTTATACATTTCTTTGTCAGTCAGGTTCTGTATGTCTAATGTTTCTTTCTCTTTGGTTTTGTTATTTATTTCCATTACATACTTTAGAATTGACTTATATGATAGAGTGTCTCTATCTGTTGGTTTGCATATGCTGAGGTGTCCTTCGTCTAACGCTAAATAATTATCTCTATCATTACTATGTATAGCTATTGCGCTTTGTTTCGTGACGACATCATCATAAGAGCCATAAAGATACCTATCAAGAGGTCTAAACGGTAAACCCATCCATTCGCGATTTAGTTTATCTATTTCACTACTTAATACCGATAAATCCTTTAATTGTGCGTGACTACTTATAAAGGATGCATAATTTGCTATGGCTGAACCTGAATGAGGCACTGCTATTGAAATGAAACCAACAATATTTGTGGATAAATTCTTAGTAATTTGCTTTATAATACATGACTTGCTAATTAATCCTCCCATACTATGGGCTAAGATTATTACTTTTTTGTAATTGCCAAATTCAACAACAAAGTTTGTTTGTAGAAGTTCAGATATCTCATCAATAGGTAGATTTTTTTCTGTTTTATTTTTTAATCTAAATATGCGTTGCATCAAATTTGATGCACCACTAAGCTTTCTATTCCATGTGGAATAATAATCAAAGCAAACTATATCAAACTTATCTACTAGTTCAGGATCTTCAGCTATCAGCTGTGGAAAGGATATACCTGACGGAGAGTTCCACGTTCCTTCACCTCCCATCAGCCCATGAACGAACAATAATAAAGTATCGGAAGTTCCTTTTTTAGTCCAACGAAGCATATGTTAGCATCCATTTGTTCTGTTATTAAATATTAGTCAGCTAATCATTTTACAGATATCAATCTAGCTGGTTTTTATTAAGATAATATAAACTAATGGTAACTATTTCAATCAAATAAGATACTAATATTTACACGTAGGCGAGAAAAGTCACATCTATGACTTTTAGCATCAACTTACTGAATAATCACATATTACTCTGCTCATGTAGGTATATGTCTAGCGTGCATCTTGTGGTGACCTATGTTCCTGTGTATTTCTAAGCTAGATAGCCAAGCTCATCAGAAGCTCATTTTTATGTGCACACTTTATTGCTAGCAATGTTAATTATTTCAACTTTATGTTTTCGGTCTAGATGATGGAAAATAAGTATCATTTGAGCCATCAAATCGTCTTTTGTATAAAAGTAACTCTCTGGAATTTCAAGCACTTTCGCCAGACTACATGCCATTTCAAAGTCAGGAGTGTGTTTTCCTTTCTCATACTGATTCATCCTGGCACTGGCAGATGCCTCATCAATGCCAGCAAGTATCCCAAGTTTCTCCTGCGAGATACCTGCTTTAAGACGAGCTTCTTTTAACCGTTTTGTCAGCATACCAACCTCAACCAAAAAAAGTACTGGCTAAGATTTTCTTAGTTATTAGTGTTGTTTTTACTAAGTATTGCTTAGTTTTAATGTGGAGTGCATTGGTAAAACCGGAACGCACCGTGCCATTCCTTTGAGGTGAGTCCTATGCACTACTCTCCAACGATCGATGAAATCGATCGTGTAGATCTTAATAACTTGTTTTCGCCCTGAAAAGCATGTCGATATGATGAGTAAGATATGCCTGCATTATCGCCAATGGCTGGCTCTGGAGTCATGCACTCAAGCAGTCGTCCCTCTTGCTCCTACGTACTGGCCACTAAAGAGTTTCGTTTGACAATCGTTTAACTAAAAACATGATCCGGCAGTAATCTGGCCATTCTTCAATGGCGGCAAGCATATCAACCAGAGATGCGTGTTCACCTTTCCGGAAGGTGCTGATACCAAAGCCTTGGAAGTTTTTTCTGGAGAGTTTAAGTCCATTTTTGATGGCGTATTCTTCCGCCATTTCAGTCTACCTGCGCAGACTGTCGCCGAGTTCTTGTCGCTTGCTTGAAAAATGAACATAACTGTAGGCGATCTCTTTTCCCCGTTATGGCATAATGCGCGCCAAATCACATTCCCCCATGAAATAAAGAGCGAGCGCTGTGTTAAGCACTAACAACATTACTATGCAGTTTGGCAGTAAGCCGCTGTTTGAAAACATCTCTGTAAAATTCGGCGGCGGTAACCGTTATGGTTTGATCGGTGCCAACGGCTGCGGCAAATCCACCTTCATGAAAATCTTAGGTGGCGATCTGGTGCCGAGCGGCGGTAACGTGTTCCTCGATCCGAACGAGCGTCTGGGTAAACTGCGTCAGGATCAGTTCGCTTTTGAACAGTTCAGCGTGCTGGATACTGTCATCATGGGCCACACCGAGCTGTGGGCGGTGAAGGAAGAACGTGACCGCATCTACGCGATGGCGGAGATGAGCGAAGAAGACGGCTACAAAGTGGCCGATCTGGAAGTCGCTTACGGCGAAATGGACGGCTATACCGCAGAAGCACGTGCGGGTGAATTGTTGCTCGGCGTGGGTATTCCGGTAGAGCAGCACTACGGCCCGATGAGCGAGATCGCTCCCGGTTTCAAACTGCGTGTGTTGCTGGCGCAGGCGTTGTTCTCTGACCCCGAAATTCTGTTGCTCGACGAACCAACGAATAACCTGGATATCGATACCATTCGTTGGCTGGAGCAGGTGCTGAACGAGCGTAACAGCACCATGATCATCATTTCGCACGACCGTCACTTCCTGAACATGGTATGTACGCACATGGCGGATCTGGATTACGGCGAACTGCGCGTGTATCCGGGTAACTACGATGAATACATGACTGCGGCGACGCAGGCGCGTGAGCGTCTGTTGGCAGATAACGCCAAGAAGAAAGCGCAGATCAACGAACTGCAATCGTTCGTGAGCCGCTTTAGCGCCAACGCCTCTAAATCCAAACAGGCGACCTCACGTGCTCGTCAGATTGACAAGATCCAATTGGATGAAGTGAAAGCATCTAGCCGCCAGAACCCGTTCATCCGTTTCGAACAGGACAAAAAACTGTTCCGTAACGCATTGGAAGTAGAAGCGCTGACTAAAGGTTTCGACAATGGCCCACTGTTCAGCAAACTGAACTTGATGGTCGAAGTGGGTGAGAAGGTCGCGATTCTGGGTGCTAACGGTATCGGTAAATCTACCTTGCTGAAAACGCTGGTGGGTGATGTTGAGCCAGATAACGGCACGGTGAAGTGGTCTGAAAACTCACGCATTGGTTACTACGCGCAGGATCACGAATACGAATTCGACGATACCCTGACCGTATTCGACTGGATGAGCCAGTGGAAGCAGGAGAAAGACGACGAGCAGGCAGTGCGCAGCGTGCTGGGTCGTTTGCTGTTCAGCCAAGACGACATCAAGAAGAAAGTGAAGGTGCTGTCCGGTGGTGAAAAAGGCCGTATGCTGTTCGGTAAACTGATGATGCAACGTCCAAATATCCTGATTATGGATGAACCCACCAACCATTTGGATATGGAATCGATCGAGTCGCTGAATATGGCGTTGGAAATGTACGAAGGAACCTTGATCTTCGTTTCCCACGACCGTGAATTCGTTAGCTCGCTGGCATCACGTATTCTGGAAATCACCCCGAACAAGGTGATCGACTTTACCGGCAACTACGAAGATTATCTGCGTAGCCAAGGCATCAATAACTAATATCGTTTTGCTCTAATGAAAGCGGGAACTGATCCCGCTTTTTTTACGTCTGTTATTCCCCGCCACACACTTCACAGTGGGGATCTTTCGGCAATTTCATTTCGCGAAATTGCATGGTCATGGCATCAAACATCAAGAGTTTGCCGATCAGCGGTTGACCATAATTGGCTAACAGCTTGATCGCTTCCATTGCTTGTAACGTGCCGATAGTGCCCACCAACGGTGCCATCACACCCGCTTCCACGCAGGTGAGGGCGTTCTCGCCGAACAAACGGCTCAGGCAGCGGTAGCAGGGTTGTTCTGGTTGATAGGTGAACACGCTTATCTGGCCTTCCATGCGGATCGCTGCGCCGGAAACTAACGGTTTGCGCTGTGCGTGACACAGGCGATTGAGTTGGTCGCGTATCGCCACGTTGTCGGTACAATCCAGCACCAAGTCATGAGCCGCAAGCTGTTCTGCCATCTGTGGTTCATCCAATTGCGTATCGAGGATTTCGATAGTGATATGTGGATTAATGGCGTTCAGTTCGAGACGTGCAGATTCCACTTTCGCCATACCGATACGGGCATCGCGATGCAGGATCTGGCGTTGCAGATTGGAGAGGGAAACGGTGTCGAAATCAACCAACGTCAAATGCCCGACGCCTGCTGCGGCCAGATAGGGCGCCGCGGCGCAGCCCAAACCGCCCAGCCCGACAATCAAAACTCGCGCCGCTTTTAGCTTTTCTTGACCGTCGAAGTCAAAACCGCGCAGGATGATTTGGCGGTTATAACGCAGTGCTTCAGCGTCGGTTAATTCCGGCAACATGATTTAGCCCCCTAACAACGCATTGAACGGTTCGATCTCTACCCATTCACCGCTCGCCACGAAGCCGCGATCGCGTTCCAACACAATGAAGCAGTTGCCTTGGCTGTAAGAGCTAAAGACATGTGAGCCTTGGTGGCCGGTGGTACGAACTTCTAATTCGCCAGCGGCATTGCTGCTGAAAATGCCACGTTGGAAATCGAGACGACCGGGGGATTTTTTCAACGGCGTAACGGCGCGAGCACGCAGACGCGGCGGTAATTGCCAACTGCTGTGGCCCGCCAGTTTTGCCAGTAACGGTTGCACCAGTTGGTAGAACGTCAGCGCAGCGGAAACCGGGTTGCCCGGCAGCCCACAGAACCAAGCGTGTTGCAGTTTGCCGAAAGCGAAAGGTTTACCGGGTTTAATGGCGAGCTTCCAAAAACCGACTTCGCCCAGTTCATCCAGCATTTGTTTGGTGTAATCCGCTTCACCGACGGAAACGCCGCCGCTGCTGATAACTACATCTGCTTGGCGATCGGCCTGTTCAAAGGCGGCGCGTAGAGCATCCTGATCGTCACGGATAATGCCCAAATCAAGCACTTCACAGCCCATTTGTTCAAGCATCAGACGCACGGCAAAGCGGTTGGTATCGTAAATTTGACCGTCTTGCAGCGGTTGACCGACCGGTTGTAATTCGTCACCGGTGGAGAATACCGCGACCTTCAGCTTACGCATCACCGTCACTTCGGCAACACCGAGTGAAGCCAACAATGGCAATTGTGCGGCACCGAGTCGGATACCTGCGGCCAGTACGTTGGCACCTTGCTGGATATCTTCTCCGGCTAAACGAATGTTTTGCCCGTTGTTAACTTCAGCGGTAAAACGCACGCCTGCATCGCTCACTTCGGCTTGCTCTTGCATGATCACCGCATCGGCACCCGTTGGGATCGGCGCACCGGTCATAATGCGGATGCAGCTATTGGCTGGCCATTCACCGTGAAAAGGTGTGCCAGCAAAGGCTTTGCCTGCAACTGGCAGCGGCGCCTTGTTGGCGAGTTCGGCACAGCGTACCGCATAACCGTCCATCGCCGAATTGGCGAACGGCGGCACGTCGATGGGGGAGATCACCGGCGCGGCAGTAATACGGCCAGCGGCATCGGTAAGGGCAATGGATTCGGTCTGTTGCAGTGGTGATACCTGAGTCAGCATCTTCTCTAACGCTTGCTCAAGGGAAATCAGATCGGAAGTGTGGCAATGATCCATAGAGGGAACTCCATAATCAGGGGCGCGCAATAAACGGCAAAGTGTGGCTATTATACCTTATTAGAAGAGAGACAAGGATAACGGTAATGCCTAAACAGATACTGGATTTTTGGTTCGAAGAAATCGATCAGAACCTGTGGTTCAAGAAAGACGAAGCCTTCGATCGTCAACTACATCAACGCTTTGGTAAACTCTGGCAGCAGGCAGCTTTGGGGGAGTTGGCACATTGGCGCGACACCATCGAAGGGCGTTTAGCAGAAATCATCGTGCTCGATCAGTTTAGCCGCAATATGTTCCGTGACACACCTCAAGCATTTGCCTGTGATTGCATGGCATTAGTCTTGTCACAAGAGGCGATCCGTACCGGCCAATGTGGACGACTGAGCCCTGCACAGCGCGGTTTTATCTATATGCCATTTATGCATTCCGAATCGCGCTATATTCACCAACAGGCGTTGGAATTATTCACTGAATTAAATCACAGTAACCAGCTGGAATATGAAGTTCGTCACAAAGAGATTATCGATCGTTTTGGTCGTTACCCGCATCGTAATGCGATATTAGGGCGTGTTTCTACCCCAGAGGAGGCAGCATTTTTATTAAAACCAGGTTCGGGGTTTTAAATGTGATGTTGTTATTTATTGACAGTCTAATATGCTGTTTTTATTCCATAAAAATATTCCATCTAACTAAATAGTCTATACCCAAAATAATTGGAGTTGCATCGAGGCGGCAATTGAGAGAATCCCGATGAGCTTACGCTAGTAAGTGATTCGGGTGAGCGAAAGCAGCCAACAAAGATGCAGCTTCAAGTATGACGGCTATAAGGTATTAGGTTTAATTCTTACTCAGTACTTTGTGCTTTACATCCTGTGCTTGGCTAAATATAGTCGAAAAAATAGAATAATTATAAACCACAGGGTACTGACAAATGAGTAAACCAGTAATTGCCATTCATGGCGGTGCGGGAGCCATTACTCGTGCGGCAATGAGCAGGGAAAAGGAACAACATTATATTCAGGCATTGGGCGATATTGTTGCCGCCGGGCAAACGATACTGGCCGCCGGTGGAAGCGCGTTAGATGCGGTGACGGAAGCGGTCAGGCTGTTGGAGGAATGCCCGCTGTTCAACGCCGGCAAAGGCGCGGTGTTTACTCATCAAGGTACCCATGAATTAGATGCTTGCGTGATGGATGGCCGTCACTGTGAGGCCGGGGCAGTCACTTGTGTGAGTCGTATTCGTAATCCAATACTGGCGGCGCGCACGGTGTTGGAAAATAGCCCACATGTCCTGTTTGCCGCCGAAGGTGCAGAGCGTTTTGCCGCAACTCACGGTCTGGAGATGATTGAGCCAGATTTCTTCTTCACTCAAGAACGATTTGATCAACTCAAGCGTGCGCAGGCCGAAGATCTGGGGCGGGTTTTGCTCGATCATGATGGTGCAGCAGCCAGTGGCGATCCCATCGATCCTTCTCGTAAATTCGGTACCGTCGGCGCGGTGGCGCTGGATTCATTGGGCAATCTAGCAGCCGCGACCTCCACCGGTGGCATGACCAACAAACAAGCTGGTCGCGTGGGTGATACACCAATCATCGGCGCGGGCTGTTATGCCAATAACGCCACCGTGGCGGTGTCCAGCACTGGTACTGGTGAAGTATTTATGCGCGCGTTATCCGCCTACGACGTTTCGGCGTTGATCGAATACGCCGGGCTCAGTTTGCAGCAGGCGAGCGACAAAGTGGTGATGGAAAAACTGGCGGCGCTGGGTGGCAGTGGTGGCCTGATCGCTATTGATCGTTTCGGCAATGTGGCGTTGCCATTCAATAGCGAAGGTATGTATCGCGGCTTTGGCTACGTCGGCGATGCGCCTACCGTTGGCATTTATCGCACATGAGTAACGATTTGATCCTGCCAGAGAAAACCGTGCTGTCGGTGCGCGATCTGAGTATCAACTTCGTGCAGGAAAACGAAACCGTCACCGCGGTGCAGCAATTGGCTTTTTCGGTCGATCGCGGCGAAACCTTGGCGATCGTCGGGGAGTCCGGTTCGGGCAAGTCGGTGACTTCATTGGCGTTGATGCGTCTGGTGGAACAGGGCGGTGGGCAGATTGTCAGCGGTGAAATGACTTTCCGCCGCCGCAATGGTTCGGTGCTCGATCTGGCGCAGGCCAAGCAAAGTACCTTGCGTACCGTGCGCGGTGCCGATATGGCGATGATTTTCCAAGAGCCGATGACCTCGCTCAATCCGGTATTCCCGGTGGGAGAACAGATCGCCGAATCTCTGCGTTTACATCAGGGGTTGGATCACCGCAGTGCGCGGCAGGAAGCGCTGCGGATGCTGGATCTGGTGCGTATTCCCGAAGCTAAAAACGTGTTAAATCGTTTTCCCCATCAGCTTTCTGGCGGTATGCGTCAGCGGGTGATGATTGCGATGGCGCTGTCGTGCAAACCGGCATTACTGATTGCCGATGAACCGACCACTGCGTTAGACGTCACTATCCAGGCGCAAATCCTGCAACTCATTCGCGTGTTGCAACAGGAAATGCAGATGGGGGTGATTTTCATCACTCACGATATGGGCGTGGTCGCGGAAATTGCCGATCGAGTGCTGGTGATGCATCAAGGGAACAAGGTTGAAGAAGGTGCGGTGCGTCAACTGTTTGCTTTTCCGCAACAACCCTATACCCAAACGCTGTTGGCGGCGGTGCCAAGATTGGGAGCGATGATTGATAAAAGCTTCCCGGCCAAGTTTCCACTGCCGGGCAGTGAAGCCGATGATTTACCGCAAGACACCATTCCGCCTGAAGCTACGCCGATCCTGCAAGTCGAAAATCTGGTGACGCGCTTTGATCTGCGCAGCGGCATTTTCAACCGCGTGACGCGGCGAGTGCATGCGGTAGAAAACGTCAGTTTTGATCTCTATCCCGGTGAAACACTGGGGCTGGTGGGCGAATCTGGCTGCGGTAAATCGACCACTGGTCGTTCACTGTTGAAACTGGTGGACAGTCAGCACGGCACCATCACGTTCAACGGCCAGAAAATCAATCAGTTACAAGGTGCGGCACTGCAACATCTGCGGCGCGACATCCAGTTTATCTTCCAAGACCCTTATGCCTCGCTCGATCCGCGTTTGACGGTCGGTTTCTCAATTATGGAGCCGCTGTTGGTGCATAACGTAGCGCGTGGTAAAGCGGCGGAGGAGCGAGTGGCGTGGCTGCTGGAGCGGGTTGGCCTGCGGCCGGAACATGCCCGCCGTTATCCGCATGAGTTCTCTGGCGGACAACGCCAGCGTATCTGCATCGCACGCGCTTTGGCGTTGAACCCGAAAGTGGTGATTGCCGATGAATCGGTTTCGGCACTGGACGTGTCAATTCAGGCGCAAATCATCAATCTGCTGCTCGATCTGCAACGTGAATTCGGTATCGCTTTCCTGTTTATCTCGCACGATATGGCGGTGGTCGAACGCATCAGCCATCGGGTGGCGGTGATGTATTTGGGGCAGATTGTTGAGATCGGCCCGCGTCAGGCGGTGTTCGGTAATCCGCAACATGCTTATACCCGCAAATTGATGGCGGCGGTGCCCGTCGCCGATCCCGCTCATGAGTATAAACGTCAGCCGTTGCTGGTGGATGAAATCCCTAGCCCGATCCGGGCATTGGGCGATGAACCTGTTACCGCACCGTTGGTACAAGTTGGCGTGGGGCACTTTGTCGCCCGCCATCCGATTGCCGGTGCTTTTTGAACCGCATACCCGATGGATTTCAAGTTGCATCTAGGCGGCAAGGTTGTGAATCCCTAGGAGCTTATATTAATAAGTGACTGGGGTGAGCAACCGTAGCCAACAACGATGCGGCTTGAAAGACGAAGGGTATATCTCTGGAGAGTGATGCAATATGACCACATTCAAACGTAATGCGTTAGTGACTGCCGTGCTGCTGGCGGCGGTAGGTAACGGTTCGGCTTGGGCGGCGAAAGATGCGGTGATTGCCGTGGCTTCTAATTTCACCACACTCGATCCTTACAATGCCAACGACAGCCTGTCGCAAGCGGTAGCAAAGTCGTTTTATCAAGGGCTATTCGGTTTCGATAAAGACATGAAGTTGGTCAATGTGCTGGCCGACAGTTATCAGGTCACGCCGGACGGCCTGACCTATACCATCAAGTTGCATCCAGGCATCAAATTCCATGATGGTACGGATTTCAATGCCGAAGCGGTGAAGGTTAACCTCGATCGTGCCAGCAATCCCGATAACCATCTTAAGCGCTATACCCTGTTTAAGATGATCGATAAAACCGAAGTGGTCGATCCGGCGACGGTGAAAATCGTGCTGAAAACACCGTTCTCGGCGTTTATCAACAATCTAGCGCACCCGGCTGCGGTGATGATTTCGCCAGCGGCATTGAAGCAATATGGCAAGGAAATTGGTTTCCATCCAGTGGGCACCGGGCCTTATCAGTTTGAAACCTGGAACCAGACCGATTTTGTCAAAGTGAAGAAATTCCCGGGTTACTGGAAACAAGGGCTACCGAAACTCGATAGCATCACTTGGCGCCCGGTGGTAGAGAACAACACCCGGGCGGCGATGCTGCAAACCGGCGAGGCGACTTTCGCGTTCCCTATTCCTTACGAGCAAGCCAAGGTTTTAGAGAAAAACGACAAGTTGGCGCTGGTGGCGGCACCGTCGATCATACAGCGTTACATCAGTATGAATGTGACCCAAAAACCGTTTGATAACCTGAAAGTACGGCAAGCGCTGAATTACGCGATTAACAAAGACGCGCTGATCAAGGTCGCCTTTGCGGGTTATGCGGTTCCAGCGCAAGGAGCGGTGCCTTTAGGCATCGATTTTGCGACTAAGCATGAGCCTTGGCCATACGATCCGGCTAAAGCGCGAGAATTACTCAAAGAAGCGGGTTACCCGAACGGTTTCACCACTACGTTGTGGTCATCCCATAACCACAGTACCGCGCAGAAAGTGCTGCAATTTACTCAACAACAACTGGCGCAGGTGGGCGTAAAAGTCACAGTGACAGCGATGGATGCTGGGCAACGTGCGGCGCAGGTGGAAAGCGCTGGAGTGAAAGAAACTGGCGTGCGCATGTATTACACTGGCTGGTCGGCGTCTACTGGCGAGGCGGATTGGGCATTGTCGCCGCTGTTCGCGACTCAATCTGCGCCACCAAAAGTGTTCAATACTGCGTTCTATAGCAACTCAGCGGTTGATCAGGATCTGACGGCGGCGTTGGTGAGCACCGATCGTGCTGAGAAAGAGAAACTGTACAAAGATGCACAAGATCGGATCTGGGCCGATGCGCCGTGGATCTTCTTGGCGACTGAACGGCTGCTGTCAGGTAGCAATAAACAACTTTCTGGCTTCTACGTGATGCCCGATACCTCGTTTAATTTCGATAATGCCGACATGAAATAACTGGCTGATCCTCACCTTTTCGTGATGAAAAGGTGAGGTGAGGAAATTGGATGCTGAATTATTTTCTTAAACGATTGCTGGGGCTGATCCCGACGCTGCTGATTGTCGCGGTGTTGGTATTCCTGTTTGTTCACCTGCTGCCGGGCGATCCGGCACGGCTGGTGGCGGGGCAAGATGCCGATGAAACCGTGGTACAACTGGTGCGTCAGGATCTGGGGCTGGATAAACCGCTACCGGAGCAATTTGTGCATTTTTTTGTTAACGCTTTGCAGGGCGATTTCGGTACTTCGATGGTGTCCAAACGTCCAGTCAGCGAAGAGATTGCCGCGCGTTTTTGGCCGACCTTTTGGCTGACCATCACCAGTATGGTGTGGGCGGTGACGTTTGGTCTGGCGATTGGCATGGTGTCTGCGGTTTGGCGTAATCACTGGCCGGATCGTTTGGGCATGACGCTGGCGGTTTCCGGTATTTCCTTCCCGGCCTTTGCCTTAGGCATGTTGCTGATGCAGGTATTTTCGGTTGAGCTCGGCTGGTTGCCGACGGTGGGAGCCGATAGTTGGCAGCACTATATTTTGCCTTCCATCACCTTGGGTGCCGCTGTGGCGGCGGTGATGGCGCGTTTTACCCGCGCCTCGTTTGTTGAAGTGATGCAAGAAGATTACATGCGTACCGCGCGCGCTAAGGGCGTGCGGGAAACGATGGTGGTGGTGAAACATGGCCTACGCAACGCGATGATCCCAGTCGTCACCATGATGGGGTTGCAGTTTGGCTTTTTGCTCGGCGGCTCGATCGTGGTGGAAAAAGTGTTTAACTGGCCGGGATTGGGGCGTTTGCTGGTGGACTCGGTAGAAATGCGCGATTACCCGGTGATTCAAGCTGAAGTACTGTTGTTCTCGCTGGAGTTTATTTTGATTAACCTGCTGGTGGATATGCTGTATGCGGCGATCAACCCATCCATTCGCTATAAATAGGGACGTGGCATGATCAAATATTGGCGACGCAACGCCGCACTTAAAGCCATGCCCACGCTCAATCCTCATGCGGTACGCACACCGTGGCATGAATTCTGGCGGCGTTTTCGTAAACAACCGGTGGCGCTGATTGCTGGTGCGTTCGTCTTGCTGCTGGTGTTGTTGGCGCTATTTGCCCCTTATCTGGTGCCCTTTGATGCCGAAAACTACTTCGATTACGAACGGCTCAATGAAGGGCCATCGGCAATGCATTGGTTGGGTGTTGATTCGCTCGGTCGTGATATTTTCAGCCGTATCTTGATGGGGACTCGAATCTCACTGGCGGCTGGGGTGTTCTCGGTGTTGGTGGGGGGATTGATTGGCACCTTGTTGGGACTGCTGGCCGGCTATTACGAAGGCTGGTGGGATCGTATCGTGATGCGCATTAGCGATGTGCTGTTTGCCTTCCCTGGTATTCTGTTGGCGATTGGCGTTGTGGCGATTATGGGCAGCGGCATGACTAACGTGATCGTCGCGGTGGCGATTTTCAGTATTCCGGCTTTTGCGCGCTTGGTGCGTGGGAATACGTTGGTGTTGAAGCATCTGACCTATATCGAATCGGCACGCAGTATTGGCGCGTCAGATTGGACGATTATCCTACGCCATATTTTGCCGGGCACCATTTCTTCGATCGTGGTGTATTTCACCATGAGGATTGGTACTTCAATTATCACCGCCGCCAGCCTGTCATTCCTCGGCTTGGGCGCTCAACCCCCTACGCCGGAATGGGGCGCGATGCTGAATGAAGCACGCGCTGATATGGTGATCGCGCCTCATGTGGCGATCTTCCCGAGCTTGGCGATTTTCTTTACCGTACTGGCGTTTAACCTGCTGGGTGACGGCCTGCGCGATGCGCTGGACCCGAAGTTGAAGGGGTAAAAATACCCGGTTTACATTATAGTGCTTCATCTTCCCATCCGTATTTACTGGATGTTCAAAGTGATTTGATTGATGCTTTGTCGACACGCATTGTTATCCCACTGTTTCCGTTAGAAAATGTGAGAGCCAAGATACCTGCTCGCTTATGCCCTGAAATTAAAATAAATGGTGAGCGTTTTTTGGCGATGACTCATGAAATGGCCAGTGTGCGAATTTCACAAATGGGGGCTGTGGCGGGTAGTGCAAAGGAACAAAGAAACCAAATTAAAGCTGCTATGGACTTCTTGATAGATGGTTTTTGAATAAAATGGGGGCAGTTGGGATAAATTGCCCCCATTACTATTATTTAAACAAATGCTCCGCATGGAAACGCAAATGTTCTTCGACAAAGCTGGCGATAAAGAAGTAGCTGTGGTCGTAACCCGGCTGGATGCGCAGCGTTAGCGGCCAGTCGTGCTGACGCGCCAGTTCAGCCAGTTTCGCCGGTTGCAGTTGATCCGCCAAAAACTGGTCATCATCACCTTGATCCACCAATATCGGTAATTTGCGAGTGCCATTGGCCAGCAGATGGCAACTGTCGTATTGCAGCCACTGACTTTCATCGTTACCCAAATAGGCGGCGAAGGCTTTGCGTCCCCAAGGGACTTGGCATGGATTCACGATCGGCGCAAAAGCGGATACCGAGCGATAGCGTTGCGGGTTACGCAATGCCAGCATTAATGCCCCATGACCGCCCATCGAATGACCAAAAATAGATTGACGATCGCTGACGCTGAAATGCAGCTTAATCAACGCGGGTAGCTCATCGTTGATGTAGTCATACATGCGGAAATGCTGATTCCACGGCGCTTGTGTTGCGTTCAGGTAGAAACCCGCACCTTGACCGAGATCGTAACCTTCATCGTTGGGCACATCATCACCGCGCGGGCTGGTATCCGGCATCACCAGAATCAAACCCAGTTCGGCAGCGATGCGTTGTGCACCCGCTTTCAACGTGAAATTTTCATCGTTGCAAGTTAAGCCAGCCAACCAATACAGCACCGGTGGTGGATTGTCGTCACGCGGTGGCGGTAGATAAATGCTGAAAGTCATCTCACAATTTAGGCTACTAGCAGAGTGACGGTAACGCTGCTGCCAACCACCAAACATTCTATATTCTTCAAGAAGCTCCATTTTTTCCATCCTCCTGAGTTATTTATCGAAATGAATCACCGAACGGATCGATTTCCCTTCATGCATCAAATCAAAGGCTTCGTTGATCTGATCCAGCCCCATCGTGTGGGTGATGAAATCGTTCAGGGCGAATTTGCCATCCAGATAATCCTGCACGATGCCTGGCAGTTGTGAACGACCTTTCACGCCACCGAAGGCGGAACCGCGCCACACGCGACCGGTCACCAGTTGGAACGGACGGGTGGAGATTTCTTCGCCAGCACCGGCGACGCCGATAATGACCGACTCACCCCAACCTTTGTGGCAGCATTCCAGTGCGGAACGCATCACGTTGACGTTGCCGATACATTCGAAGGAGAAATCGACGCCGCCGTCGGTCAGTTCGACAATCACTTCTTGGATCGGTTTGTCATGGTCTTTCGGGTTGATCAGATCGGTGGCACCTAGTTTACGCGCTAGGCTGAATTTGCTGGTATTGATGTCGATGCCGATGATCCGGCTAGCGCCGGCCATTTGCGCACCGATAATCGCCGACAACCCGATGCCGCCCAGACCAAAAATCGCCACCGTATCGCCAGCTTTGACTTTGGCGGTGTTCATCACTGCGCCCATACCGGTGGTGACGCCGCAGCCCAATAAGCAGACTTCTTCCAGTGGTGCTTCTTTGCTGATTTTTGCCAGTGAGATTTCCGGCACAACGGTGTACTCAGAGAAGGTCGAGGTGCCCATATAGTGGAAGATCGGCTGGCCATCTTTAAAGAAACGAGTCGTGCCATCGGGCATTAAGCCTTTGCCCTGCGTGGCGCGGATGGCCTGACACAGGTTGGTTTTGCCGGATTTACAGAATTTGCACTCGCCACATTCTGGGGTGTACAGCGGGATCACGTGATCGCCGACCGCGACGCTGGTGACGCCTTCACCGATGGCTTCGACGACACCACCACCTTCATGGCCGAGGATCGCCGGGAAGACACCTTCAGGATCTGCGCCGGACAAAGTATAGGCGTCGGTATGGCACACGCCGCTGGCGACGATGCGGACTAACACTTCACCTTTTTGCGGCGGCATCAGATCCACTTCTTCGATTTTCAGCGGCTGATTAGGCCCCCAGGCAACGGCAGCGCGAGTTTTAATCATTTTCATCGTTGTTTCCTCTTATGTTCTAAACTTTTATGCAGGTTCGGTGGAGGTGACGGTTGTTTCTGTCTGCTCAATAATCAGTTCTTTTAGTGCGCGTACATTCGGGCTGAAGGCATCACGTCGCCAGAATAACCAAGTTGCGGTCGCGGCGATGTCTGGCGGTAGGGCGTGTACTTTCACCCGCTCATGGCCGGGCAGATGGCTGAGTACCGAATGCGGGATCATGGCTAAGCCGGCACCGCTGGCAACGCAGGCCAACATGGCGTGGTATGACTGAATTTCCATAATCGTCCCCGGCAACACGCCGTCGCGCTGAAACCAAGATTCCAATCGTAACCGATATGAACAACTGGTACGAAAGGCAAACAGGGTTTCGTTTTTGGCGTCTTGTGCGCTGTGAATCGGTGGATGGTCTAGGCAAGAAATCACCACCATATGTTCGTGAAAGGCGATGCAACCGTTCAATTCGTCATGCTGTAACGGTCCATCGACTAACGCGGCAGCCAAGGTTCCGGCACGGACTCGTTCGATGATTTCGCCGGATGTGCCAGTGGTCAGCGACAGTGAGACTTTCGGGTAACGCTGGTGATAGGCCGCCAGCAGATTGGGAAGGCGTGTAGCGGCAGTGCTTTCCATCGAACCGAGGGCGAAGTTACCTGCGGGTTCTCCGGCATGGGTGATGCTCATGGCTTCTTCGCTGAGCGCCAGAATGCGGTTGGCATAACAGAGAAAGTTATGTCCCATCGGCGAGAGACGCAGACGTTGCTTTTCGCGGATAAACAGATCGGCTCCCAGTTCCTGTTCCAACTGGCGCAGGCGGGTCGTCAGATTCGACGGTACGCGGTGGAGTTGCTCGGCGGCGCGAACGATAGAGCCAGTTTCCGCCACGCAGCAAAACATACGAAGCTGGGTGAGATCCATTTGATTCTCTTTTCGTGATTAACTTAATAACTATTATTCAGTTTTCGTGAGTTTAACGGCGCGGCATGATACTGGCAACTTCCTTTTATTGTATGGACAGCTGAAATGGCGTTGAGAATTGCACTGAGTGGTTTTTTAGCTTTGATTGTGGCGATGGGAATTGGGCGCTTCGCGTTCACCCCACAAGTACCGCTGATGATTGCTGAACATCAGTTCACCCTGACGGGGGCTGGTTTGGTGGCGGCGCTGAATTATTTGGGGTACTTGTGTGGTGCCTATGATGCGATGCGTGCCAGCCGTCACGTAGAACGCCGTTTATGGTTGGGCGTTTGGGGTGCGGTGGCGTTAACGCTGCTCTCGTCATTAGTGCAGGGAGAATGGTGGCACGGCGCGGTGCGTTTTGCCATTGGCTGGGCGAGTGGCTGGTCGATGGTGCTGGTGGCGGCTTGGACTAACGAACGCTTGGCGCATTATGGTCGTCCGGCGCTGAGTGCGGCGGTATTTGCTGGACCGGGAGCCGGGATCTTCATTAGCGGCATGTTGGCGGTGGCGATTAACAGCCTGGCGCTGAGTGCTTCACAAGCGTGGTTGGTGTATGGCGTACTGGCATTGATTCTTATCGCTGCTATTAGTGCTAATTTGCCGCGGAAAGGGGAACTCCATCGCCCAAATGTGGTGGCAGAGCCGCTGGTGTTAACGCCAGCATTAAAGCGTTTGGTGTGGAGTTACAGTCTGGCGGGGTTTGGCTATATTCTGCCAGCGACGTTTTTGTCACAAATGGCCGCAGCGCGTTTTCCCGCTAGCCTGTTTGCCCAGTTTGTCTGGCCGGTATTTGGTGGCGCGGCGGTATTGGGCATTGTTATCGGTATTTTAACGCGCAATAAGCTGACCACTCAGACCCGATTGGCTCTCACCCTGTGGGTACAAGCGCTGGGTGTTCTGTGCGCCGAAGTGGTACCGGGGATCACCGGGCTGGTGCTCGGGGCGTTGTTCACCGGCGGTGGCTTCCTGAGTGTGGTGCAGCTTTCTATTCAGCATGGGCGTGAACTGGCACCGAATCATGCACGTTATATGGCGGGGCTACTGACCACCGGTTACGCCATCGGTCAGTTAGTTGGCCCCATGCTCTCCGCGTTATCGACCGCGTTGACTCACCGACTGGAACCCGCACTCTATGTAGCGGTGGTCGGATTGGTGATTGCCGGGTTACTGGTGATCAACACTCCGGCTCGCGCGACGGCACGTAATTTGACGACAAGCTGAGTCAGTTTTTAGGAAGGGTGCTCTAAAATCTCCACCAAACAACCCAACGACGATCCCTTGCCGTTGGGTTGGATTGCCTTATCTTCCAGATTCGTAAGCCAGAACGACCGCAAATTCTGTGCTACCACGTTTGAAACGTAATTCGCACAGTGAGCCTTTGGTAATTAACATAAACATTAACAGCGTTATGCAGATCACCAATAGACTCAGTAAGACCCATTTTTGCGGCATTTTTGACCTCCTTTTCTCTTGTCTTGCGACAGTGAAGAGGCTACCCTACTACCGTTTGGTTGTAGTGAGGCGGCCTCGGGTTGATGTTAATCACTCCGGGGCCTTTCTCATTCTATCCCTCACATCTCCATGCTCAGGACAAAAAGATCCAGAGCACCCACGCGCACTCTAGTCGATTGTTTTGCGGGTGAAACTCACCGTTTTTGCAATTATGGAAACGCCTCGCATTTTTTATTACCGTGTTGCAAATAGGGAATAGCTATTTTCGTAATAGCCCGAAGTTAATCGCGCAGGTAATTAATCGGAGTACAATGTGGGTACGTATTACTCCCTATAAATATGAGGGGATAACTTGATAGAGAAAGATGCGGATATTTCATTGGTGGATGAAACACAATCACTGGATAAACGTCTCACTCTCATCTACAGTGGTGCGAAATCTTGACCCAGTTCACACACAAATAGCAGAACCCCTGCTGTCAGGATGCTCAGAAACCCTTAAGTAATAATTTACCAGGGTGTTCGGTTCGGCTGGAGAAATAAACACATGACATCATTAAGTAAAGAAGCGGCTCTGGTGCACGCAGCGTTAGAAGCGCGTGGCTTGGAAACCCCATTGCGTGGGCAAATGCAAGATCGTGAAACGCGTAAGCGTAAGATCAAAGAGCACATGACTGAGATCATGCACTTGCTTGATCTCGATCTTACGGACGATAGCTTGGCTGAAACCCCGCATCGTATCGCAAAAATGTATGTCGATGAGATCTTCTCTGGCTTGGATTATGCCAACTTCCCGAAGATCACCGTCATTGAAAATAAGATGAAAGTCGATGAGATGGTGACGGTGCGTGATATCACGCTGACCAGTACCTGCGAGCATCACTTTGTAACCATTGATGGTAAAGCGACGGTGGCTTATCTGCCAAAAGACTCGGTTATTGGCCTGTCGAAGATCAATCGCATTGTGCAATTCTTTGCCCAGCGTCCGCAGGTGCAGGAGCGTTTAACCCAGCAAATTTTGGTGGCGTTACAAACTCTGCTGGGTACGAATAACGTGGCAGTATCTATCGATGCCGTCCATTATTGTGTAAAGGCTCGCGGTATTCGTGATGCCACCAGCGCCACGACCACCACTTCACTGGGCGGGTTGTTTAAGTCCAGCCAAAATACCCGTCAGGAATTCCTGCGCGCGGTGCGTCATCACCAAGGGTGATGATGGTGGATGATAATCAGGCGCCTGCGGGCGCCTTTTTCATGAGCAAAATAGCGGTAAAATAATGAACAACGTGAATACTGCACCGCTGCCACGTATTGCAACGCTCGATTGCGTTCGTGGTATCGCTATTCTTGGCATTCTACTGATGAATATCAGCGGCTTTGCCTTGCCGAAAGCAGCGTATCTTAACCCTGCCTACCTTGGTTTACCTTCTTCTCGTGATGCCTGGACTTGGGCGCTGCTGGATATTTTCGCGCAGGCCAAGTTCTTGGCTATGTTTGCTTTGTTATTTGGCGCAGGCCTGCAACTGTTGCTGAACCGGGGGAAAGTGTGGATCCGTGCCCGCTTATCTTGGTTGTTGCTGTTTGGCTTGGCACACACGGTGTTTTTATGGGACGGCGATATTTTGCTGGCCTATGGGCTGATTGGATTGGTGTGTTGGCGCATGATCCGTGATGCGCGGGATGCCTTCAGTTTGTTAAAAACCGGCGTGGTTATCTATCTGATTGGTGTGGCGGTATTGCTGCTGTTGGGGTTGATTTCGCATGGAGAGCCGGGCAGTTTCTGGCAACCGGGAGCGGCTGAACTGCAATATGAACAATTCTGGAAGCTGGAGGGTGGGGCAGAGGCTTGGCGCGCTCGCTTGGATTTACTCTCTTCCAGTTTGTTGGCGATTGGCGCACAGTACGGTTGGGAACTGGCCGGATTGATGCTGTTTGGTGCCGGTTTGATGCGCAGTGGCTGGTTACGTGGCGCTTATCCAGCCTCTTATTACTTACGGCAGGCGGCATGGCTGATACCGCTTTCATTGTTGATCCAAATCCCGGCGGTCGTGATGCAATGGCAGGTTCAATGGGATTATCGCTGGAGTGGTTTCTTGCTACAGGTGCCGCGTGAATTAGGCGCACCGCTGCAAGCGATGGGGTATTTGGCGCTGTGCTACGGTTTTTGGCCGATATTATCGCACTGGCGTATCACCCATGGGTTAACGCAGGTCGGGCGCATGGCGCTCAGTAACTACCTACTGCAAACACTGATTTGCACAACGCTATTTTATCGTTTTGGTCTTTATCAGCAATTTGACCGGTTGCAACTATTGGCTTTTGTTCCGTTAGTTTGGTTGGCTAACCTATTGTTTTCTAAATTATGGTTACGCTATTTCTCCCAAGGGCCGATTGAGTGGATATGGCGTAAACTGACCCATCTGGCTGCTGGAGAGTCGGAACGTAAAACGGTAAATTGAGATCTGACGCAGATAGGTTAAAAAAATGTATGTAAACGTTTTCTTTCCTGTGACGTAATTCACGCAGGCTGGGGTCATTATCGGGATAGGATAGCGCCACCATTATCCCTTCCCGATTTCAGGAACCTCCATGGCCTCTGTTCATCCAACCACCATTCGTGATGTCGCACGACTTGCCGGTGTTTCAGTTGCAACGGTCTCTCGGGTGCTGAATAACAGCGCCATGACCAGCAAAGAGACGCGTGAACAGGTGTTGCAAGCGGTGACGACGTTAGGCTATCGACCCAATGCTAATGCGCAAGCGTTAGCGACGCAGAGTAGCGATACCCTTGGTGTGGTGGTGATGGATGTTTCCGATCCGTTCTTCGGCGCGTTAGTGAAAGCGGTTGATACCGTGGCGCAACAACATAATAAATATCTATTGATCGGCAACAGTTACCATCAGGCAGACAAAGAACGTCATGCCATCGAAGTGTTGATCCGCCAGCGTTGTAATGCCTTGATTGTTCATGCAAAAACATTGAGTGATGCGGAGCTGATGGCTTTTATGGATCAGGTGCCGGGTATGGTACTGATTAACCGTATTATCACGGGTTATGAGCATCGCTGCGTTGGGCTGGACAACGTCTTTGGCGCACAAATGGCGATGCGTCTGCTGTTGGCGCAAGGGCATCAGCGTATTGGCTATCTGGGCTCTAATCACCCGATCGAAGATGGACCTTGGCGACAACAGGGCTATCAGCAAGCGTTGCAAACCAGCGGTATCCAAGCCCCCGATAGCTGGCGCGCCTATGGTTCGCCGGATCTACAAGGCGGGGAAACGGCGATGGTTGAGTTGCTTGGGCGTAACCTGCATTTGAGCGCCGTATTCGCTTATAACGATGCAATGGCCGCTGGAGCGATGGCGGTGCTGAAAGAAAACGGTATCACGGTTCCACAGCAATTCTCGCTAGTGGGGTTCGATGACATTCCCATCGCCCGTTATACCAGCCCCAAGTTAACCACTGTACGCTATCCCATTGTTTCTATGGCTACCTTAGCCACTGAGTTGGCGTTAAAGGGGGCAGCAGGTCAACTAGAGCCGCAAGCTTCCCATCTGTTCATGCCAACCTTGGTGCGCCGTCATTCTGTTGCACCATGGCAAAATGAGGCAGCGGTCACTCTCTGAACATTTATCCTTGTGTAACCGTTTTCAATCTGTGAGAAAATTCACAGATTATTAACATTGCGCCGTCTATGCTCTAGGCGTTTTCTGACATATCGGCACTTGCCGCCGAGGAAGTGACACTGAGCTAACACAGCATTTTCTGGAATAAAAATATTCACCATGGATTGGTATTTGGCCTAACACTGAGAATGACCCTACCAAACCGGAGACAGACAATGAATAAGAAGGCTTTCACCCTGGCTGCGCTGGCCGCTAGCATGATGTTTGGCGCTGCCGCCCATGCCGAGACCCGTATTGGTGTCACCATTTACAAATACGATGACAACTTTATGTCGGTCGTGCGTAAAGCGATTGAGAAAGACGCCAAAGCCTCCCCAGACGTTAAGCTACTGATGAATGACTCGCAAAACGACCAATCCAAGCAGAATGATCAGATAGACGTGTTGATTGCCAAGGGCGTGAAAGCGTTGGCAATTAACTTGGTAGATCCTGCGGCAGCGCCAGTGGTTATTGATAAGGCGCGTGCAAACGATATTCCAATCGTGTTTTATAACAAAGAGCCATCACGTAAAGCGTTGGACAGCTATGACAAAGCCTATTACGTCGGTACCGATTCTAAAGAATCTGGCGTGATCCAAGGTGAGTTGATTGCTAAACATTGGAAAGCGAACCCAGCTTGGGATCTGAACAAAGACGGAAAAATTCAATATGTGCTGCTGAAAGGCGAACCGGGTCACCCAGATGCTGAAGCGCGCACCACCTATGTGGTGAAAACGTTGAATGAGAAGGGCATTGAGACTCAGCAACTGCAAATGGACACCGCGATGTGGGACACCGCTCAAGCGAAAGACAAGATGGATGCTTGGATGTCTGGTCCTAACGCCAACAAGATCGAAGTGGTGATCGCCAACAACGATGCGATGGCGATGGGCGCGGTTGAAGCACTGAAAGCGCACAACAAGAGCAGCATTCCCGTGTTTGGTGTCGATGCGTTGCCAGAAGCCTTGGCGATGGTGAAATCGGGTGCGATGGCCGGTACGGTGCTGAACGATGCCGACAATCAGGCTAAAGCCACCTTCGAATTAGCGAAAAACTTAGCAGCAGGTAAACCAGCGGCTGAAGGCACGACTTATAAGATTGAAAATAAAGTGGTGCGTATTCCTTACGTTGGCGTTGATAAAGACAACCTGTCTCAGTTTGTGAAATAACACAACCCCCATTCCCCATGCTGTTATGCCAACACCAGGTTGCCAGCATGGGGGATTTCAGCATCTTTAAAATAGCCAGGTGTAACTATGGCGGATAATTCGAGCGAATATTTGCTGGAAATGAGTGCAATTAACAAATCATTTCCCGGCGTTAAAGCATTAGATAATGTGAATTTACGCGTTCATCCTCACTCCATTCATGCATTAATGGGAGAGAACGGTGCGGGTAAATCGACATTATTAAAATGTCTGTTTGGCATTTATAAAAAAGATTCCGGCAGTATTATTTTTCAAGGTCAGGAAATTGATTTCAAAAGCTCGAAAGAGGCACTGGAACATGGCGTTTCTATGGTGCACCAAGAGCTGAATTTGGTGTTGCAACGTACGGTGATGGACAACATGTGGCTGGGGCGCTATCCGCTCAAAGGCCTGTTTGTCGATCAAGATAAGATGTACAAAGACACTAAAGCGATATTTGATGAGCTGGATATTGATATTGATCCTCGCGCCAAAGTGGGCACGTTATCCGTATCTCAAATGCAGATGATCGAAATTGCCAAAGCGTTTTCTTATAACGCAAAAATCGTGATTATGGATGAGCCGACCTCGTCATTAACAGAAAAAGAGGTGAATCACTTATTCACCATCATTCGGAAGTTAAAAGAGCGTGGTTGCGGCATTGTTTATATCTCTCACAAAATGGAGGAAATATTCCAACTGTGCGATGAAATCACCATTTTGCGTGATGGTCAGTGGATCACGACCCAGACCTTGGAAGGGCTGGATATGGATAAGATTATCGCCATGATGGTAGGGCGTTCGCTGAGTCAGCGTTTCCCCGATCGTCAAAACACGCCGGGCGAAGTTGTCTTGGAAGTACGCAATCTGACCTCAATGCGTCAACCCTCGATCCGCGATGTCAGTTTTGATCTGCATAAAGGGGAAATCCTCGGTATTGCCGGGTTGGTGGGGGCAAAGCGTACTGATATCGTCGAAACCTTGTTTGGCATCCGCGAAAAAGTCGCAGGGACCATCAAACTGCACGGCAAGGCGATCAATAACCACAGTGCCAACGAAGCGATTAATCATGGTTTCGCGTTGGTGACGGAAGAAAGGCGCTCAACCGGGATTTATGCCTATCTGGATATCGGCTTTAACTCGTTGATTTCCAACATTCGTAATTACAAAAACAAACTGGGGCTGCTGGATAACTCACGCATGAAAAGCGATACCCAATGGGTGATCGATGCGATGCGGGTGAAAACGCCGGGGCATCATACCAGTATCGGTTCGCTGTCTGGCGGTAATCAGCAAAAGGTGATTATTGGTCGTTGGTTGCTGACTCAGCCGGAAATTCTAATGCTGGATGAACCGACGCGCGGTATTGATGTGGGAGCCAAGTTTGAGATTTATCAACTGATTACCGAACTGGCGAAGAAAGAAAAAGGGATCATTATTATCTCGTCTGAAATGCCGGAGTTATTGGGAATAACTGACCGGATATTGGTGATGAGTAATGGGCAGGTTGCGGGCATCGTGAATACCAAGCAGACCTCGCAAAATGAAATTTTACGATTAGCATCCTTGCATCTTTAAGGGCCAGCGCTATGAGCATTTTAAATAAAAAAACCTTATTCACCTATTTCAAAGAAGGTGGCATTTATTTGGTATTGCTGGTGCTGCTGGCAATTATCATTATTCAGGACCCTACCTTCCTGAGCCTGATGAACTTAAGTAATATTCTAACCCAATCTTCGGTGCGTATTATTATCGCCTTGGGCGTTGCCGGGTTGATTGTGACTCAGGGGACTGACCTTTCCGCTGGGCGGCAGGTGGGCTTGGCGGCGGTCATCGCGGCAACTCTGCTGCAATCGATGGATAACGTCAATAAAGTCTTCCCGCAAATGGAAACTTGGTCGATCCCAATGGTGATCATCTTGGTTTGCGCGGTGGGGGCGATTATTGGTTTGGTTAACGGCATTATTATTGCCTATCTGAACGTGACGCCATTTATTACCACTCTGGGTACCATGATCATCGTTTATGGCATTAACTCGCTGTATTACGACTCGGTTGGGGCTTCACCAGTGGCAGGGTTTGATCAAAAATTCTCGACCTTTGCCCAAGGTTTCCTACGCTTCGGTGATTTCAAACTGTCGTATATTACTTTCTATGCGATTATCGCGATTATCTTTGTTTGGGTGCTGTGGAACAAAACGCGCTTTGGGAAAAACATTTTCGCCATCGGGGGTAACCCAGAGGCGGCGAAGGTTTCCGGTGTTAACGTCCCGTTGAACCTGATCATGGTTTATGCGTTGTCTGGTGTGTTTTATGCTTTCGGCGGCCTGTTGGAAGCAGGGCGTATCGGTAGTGCCACCAATAACCTCGGCTTTATGTATGAGTTGGATGCCATCGCGGCTTGCGTCGTCGGCGGCGTGTCCTTTGCGGGGGGGGTCGGTACGGTGGTCGGTGTGGTCACCGGGGTGATCATCTTTACCGTCATCAACTATGGCTTGACCTATATTGGCGTTAACCCGTATTGGCAATACATCATCAAGGGCGGGATTATTATCTTCGCCGTGGCGTTGGATTCGCTGAAATACGCTAAGAAAAAGTAAGTGGTTGTTCTTTTGACAAATGCCGGGGCTAGCTCCGGCATTTTTGTCTGGATTATTTGCTGCTTTGCGCTTTTTGTTTCTCTGCCGCCAACTTCTGTTCCAACTCAACTAACTGTTCTGGCGAGACTGCCGGGTAACCCTGCGCATCTTCCGGCACCTTGTGCATAGAGGAAATTGGGATGGTTGGGCCAAGGAAGCGTGGCTCGCGTTTGAAGATGTATAGATCGCTCAACGCACCTAGACGAGCAAAGATCTCGCGTACTCGCACCGTCAGCATATCTTTAGGAGAGGGCACGGCGTAACACTGCGCCTGAATGCCCATATGCAGAGCAATAAACAGCGCGCGTTCGCAATGGAAGCGTTGAGTGATAATGGTGAAGTCGTTGGTATCGAACACTTTGCGGGTACGCACAATGGAGTCCAAGGTGCGGAACCCAGCATAGTCGAGCACGATGTCACTAGGTGTGACCCCGGCGGCAATCAGATCGCGGCGCATAGTCATCGGCTCGTTGTAACTCTGTTGGGCGTTATCCCCACTCAACAGCAGATATTTAACTTTACCGCTGTTATAGGCGTTGACTGCTCCCTGAATGCGATATCGATAATACTGGTTGATAACGCCTGTTCGATAATATTTGGCGGTACCTAACACCACGCCGACTTGACGATGTGGCAGTGTTTGTAATTCGTCGTAAACGTAAGGGGCGGTTTTCCAGCTTATCCAGCGATCGAGCGCAATAGCCGACAGCATCAGCACAATAATGATGCTGAATAGGCTAATTATCAGGCGTTTCCACATGTTGTTGCCTTACGCGCAGGGATCTAGGAAAGTAGGATTAAGGCTACTTTACCTAGCAGGGCGACGCAAGCAATCCACCGCTTGAAGCCAGTGAAGTGCGGGATTTTTCAGCGTTTTAAGATAAAGAAGCCCGGTGAACCGGGCTGAGTAGATTAGAACGAAGTACGCTTGTAATCACGGTATTGCGGACGCCAGAAATTGTGCTCAATCGCTTTCGATAACGCCTCTTCAGAAGTGACGACCGCCACGCCTTGCAACTGCGCGGCTTTACCGACTTCCATCGCGATGCATTTGGACACGCCTTGAATATCGTCAATGTTTGGCAGTAATGCACCGTGGCCGTCTGTTGCCAACGGTGAACAGTCGGCCAATGCACGGCTAGCCGCCATTAACATGCTGTCGGTGACACGCTTAGCCCCTGAGGCCAGCACGCCCAAACCAATTCCTGGGAAAATATAGGAGTTGTTGCATTGTGCGATCGGGTATAGCTGCTCTTTATAGGTCACCGGGGCGAATGGGCTGCCGGTGGCAACCAGCGCTGCGCCGTCGGTCCAATTGATGATGTCTTCCGGGCGGGCCTCTACGCGCGATGTTGGGTTAGACAGCGGCATCACAATTGGACGTGGACAATGCTGATGCATTTCACGGATCAATTCTTCGGTGAACAGCCCCGGCTGACCTGAAACACCAATCAGAATGGTCGGTTTGGCATTACGTACCACTTCCATCAGTGAGATAGCATCGCTTTCCACTTGCCAATCGCTGAGGTTTTCGCTTTTCTGCACCAGCTTGGCTTGGAAATCGAGCAGATTTGGTAGTTTGTCGGTCAGCAGACCGAAGCGATCGACCATAAAGACGCGAGCGCGAGCTTCGTCTTCGCTCAAGCCTTCGGACTTCATTTGGGCAATGATTTGCTCGGCGATACCACAACCGGCGGAACCGGCACCGAGGAAGGTGACTGTTTGATCGCGCAATTGACGACCGGCAGCACGGCTAGCGGCGATCAGGCTACCGAGAGTCACAGCGGCGGTGCCTTGGATATCATCGTTAAAGCAGCACAGCTCGTCTCGGTAGCGGTTAAGCAGCGGTGTGGCGTTGTTCTGGGCGAAGTCTTCGAATTGCAACAGCACATTTGGCCAGCGGCGTTTGACGGCCTGAATAAATTCCTCCACGAAGGCGTGATATTCATCGCCGGAAATACGCGGATGACGCCAGCCCATATACAGCGGATCGTTTAGACGCTGCGGGTTGTTGGTGCCGACATCCAGCACTACCGGCAACGTATAGGCTGGGCTGATGCCGCCACAGGCGGTGTACAGCGACAGTTTACCAATCGGAATGCCCATACCACCGATGCCTTGGTCGCCAAGGCCGAGGATGCGCTCACCGTCGGTGACTACGATCACTTTTACGTTCTGCTTGGTGGCATTTTGCAGCATATCGTCGATGCGATCGCGGTTTTGGTAGGAGATGAACAACCCGCGTGCGCGGCGGTAGATGTCGGAAAAGTGCTCACAGGCTTCGCCCACGGTTGGGGTGTAGATGATCGGCATCATCTCGCTCAGGTGAGCATCCAACATGCGATAGAACAGGGTTTCGTTGGTGTCTTGGATATTACGTAGGTAGATGTGTTTGTCGTTATCGTTTTTAAAATCTCGGTACTGACGGTAAGCACGTTCCACCTGTTCTTCGATGGTTTCTACCGCTTCCGGCAACAGACCGTGTAGGTTGAAGTGGCTACGTTCCTCTTCACTAAAGGCGCTACCTTTGTTTAGTAAAGGAAATTCTAACAAGATCGGGCCAGCGTAGGGGATGTAGAGAGGGCGTTTGCTTTCGTATTCAAGTTCCATCAATTTTTACTCTTCACGTATCGGATAACTTATGCCGCCGTAGATCCTAAAAGATCGGGGGAAGATGTACAGCAATTGTTAGCGGATCATGATGTAAATTAGCGTAACTTTCGACGATCGAACGAATATTTTAACTAAAGAAAGTGTTTTAAGGGCAAGGTGACGTTGTGTTTGATAGGCGAGGCTGGTAATGCCCCGCCACAGGGAATAATTAGAAGGTGACCAACTTGACGTCTTGACAACCTAACGCCGCTAATGTTGAACGCGTCGCATCCCATTGGCTGATACTTGGCGATTGGGGTTCGACCAACACCGCCCGCCGGATTTTCTGGCAGTCGCCACCAGAAAGATTCATCAGAATCAGCGCTGCTTGTAGCGGCGGCAAGCTTGGGTTAAAGGCGGCATTCTCCGCATAACGACCTGCATAAATCGCACCATTTTCAGCCTCTAATGCCACACCGCTGTGAGCCTTACTGTAAGGCGCATGGCTTTGGTTGGCCGCAGCCATTGCTGCGTTGGCTAATGTGTCGGCGGTGTTGAGTTGGAAACCGTGATCGACGCGATCCATCAATAAGGTGCTGATTTCCAAATCTCTTGGCCCAAATGCATCAGGCAAATAATCGCCGAGGGTGGCTGGTTGACGCCCTGGTAAACGAATTTGCAAATCCGTTCCACTGTTCAATTCGTTCATAAATTGGCGGCAATGACCACATGGTGTGTAGTTCACGGTAATTGCATTCAGTTGGGTTTCGCCACGCAACCAAGCGTGAGTCACTGCGCATTGCTCAGCATGGATCGTTTGTTGCAACGGTGCTGCACTAAACTCCATATTGGCGCCGAAATACAGATTACCACTTTCACCACGGGCGATGGCACCGACTTGGAAGTGGGAAATGGGGGTTAACGAGCAGGCCGCGGCCAGAGGCAGCAGGGCAAATGCTAAAGCATCATCATCCAGCCCACAGCTTTGCTTGATTGCCTCGACCTGATCGGCCTTGAGCATGGCCGGAAAATCTGGCGCATTAAAATAAGGCAGCAGGGCATTTTGCAATGTGGCAGTGAGTTCGCTGAAAGCAGTGTGAAAACGCGGTTGCATATAGAGTCTCTCTACAGGTTAACGGGGTAATAGTGTAGGCAACCGATACAACTCATAGTGTGACGAATCTCTCTTTATTGATGAAATGAATGCAATAACTTTTATAAATGCGAGATGTTTCGCAAGTTTTTAGCGCTAACCAAACAAATGTAACAACACTGGGAACAGGAATGGTGCTAGTAGCGAGGTGATGATCCCGCAAATCACTAAGGCCAATGAACTGAATGCCCCTTCTTGATAGTCCATTTCGGCACAGCGCGCCGTACCTAAGGCGTGAGATGCCGTGCCCATGGCTAAACCCCGCGAGGGTTTGGTTGAAATACGCAATGTGTTCAAAATAATATGGCCAAAAACCGATCCCAATAGACCCACAAACATTACACAGATGGCACTGATCGCCGGGATACCCCCAATGGATTGGGCTACCGCCATCGCAATCGGTGTAGTGACTGACTTCGGCAGGATAGAGGCAGCAAGCTCGGGGGGAGCCCCCATCCACAGAGCAATGGTCGTCCCGGTCACCATTGCAGTGAGGCTACCGATAAAGCAGACAGTAATGATTGATTTCCAACGGGCGCGGATCTGATGCAATTGTTCATACAGCGGAAATGCTAATGCGACCACCGCCGGTTGCAGTAGATCGTTGAGGATTTTACTGCCTTGAAAATAGTGTTGATACGGCGTTTTGGTGAGAATCAAAATTGGGATAATCACCACCAACGAAACCAACAGCGGGTTTAACAGCGGCATATTCAAACGGGTTGCCAGTTTACGAGCGGCGAAAAACACCAGCACGGTGAGGGGCAGTGACCACCAGAGATAGCTCATGATTTTTCCCCATCTTGTTGGTTGCCAATCACCGGACGTTCACGGTGGACGGCATGGGAGCTGTAGGCAACCACAATCAATGAAATCAGCGTACTGACAAGGCAAGACACCACTAGCGGGCCCAGTTGGCTGACTAACTGATCGTAATATTGCATCACGCCAACCCCGATGGGGACAAACAACAGTGCCATGTAGCGAATCAAGATATGGCAGCCCGGTTTTAACCAGGCTGAAGGCAGGATCTGCGTTGCCAGCAGGGCAAACAAAATCAGCATACCGATGATGCTACCGGGAATAGTGAGCGGTAGTAGTGAAGAAATGGTGTTGCCGACAAGTAGACACAGGTAAATGAGGGCGAAAGCCCTAAGGTATTTCCAACACAATGTGAACAGGTTGCCCATAATCTTTTCCCGTTTAACTGATGCAATTATCATACAATTAAACTGTGATCTGTACCACGAAATGATTGATGAATTCTGTCTATACCTTCCATGCCATTTAGCAACTGTAAATGTAGTTTAGCCGTCAATAGCACAAGGCTGTGACTGCTTTTGCGCCAGACGATGGCCGAGAAAGAAAAATAGCAGGCTGAGTAGGGCGGCAACGATCAGCATCAAGAACATCATCGCTGGAGCAGCATAACTGAGTATCAGACCACATAGCACCGGATTGATCGCTCCACCGAGATTACTCAGGCTTTGTACTCCGTAATAACTACCTTTTAGATGCGCCGGGGCAATAAAATCGATAAACATATACTCTACTGGAATAACAATCACTTCTCCCAGTGTGAAGACCGCCATCGCAATAATCCACAGCCAGATGGATTGCCCTGCCAACATAAAACCGCATAAGCCGAGGACAAAGAATAAGGTGCCGAACATCAACCAGCGCAGCATGTTGTCTTGTCGCATTCCTCGGCTGAGTAGGTACTGCAGGGCAATCACGATGCCTGCGTTGACGATCATCACTACCCCAATGATTTTATAGGCAAACTCGGCGGTGGAAACGGTGATCAGGTATTGCGACAGATAGCCGGTAAACTGGCCGAATACCACGGCGCCTAGCGTGCTACCTAAGGTGAAATAAATCAGTCGTCGATCACTACGCAAAATGTTGAGCGTTTGGCGGAAATTGGGCAGCGTCGTGGGCGAAACATCGGACACTACAGTTGGTACAACGGGCGGGTGGCGGCGTATCCACCAGCCTAATCCACTCACCGTCAGTAATGCCAAGCCCCCGGATAGATAGAAGGGCAGCAATGGGCTAAGGCCGGCAACCATCACGCCGAGCGATGAACCCAGCGCCCAACCGACGTTGACCAAGGTGTAATTCATTGAAAAGGCTTTGATGCGTTGTGTAACTGGCAACCATTCGGCAAAACAGGCTTTGATCGTAATGCCTAATACGGCATAGGCGGTGTGTAATATTGCCAATACCACGATCATTCCGCCCGGACGTGGGATCGCGGGAATAGCGAAAAAACTCAAAGAAAATAGCAAGATGGAAATCAACATCAGCGTATTTTTATTGAATTTGTCTACCAAATAGCCACCGTAAAAACTGGTGATAATACCGATGGTTAAGCTGATCCCCAGTATGATCCCGACACTCTTTGGCAACAGATGGAAGTGCTCTGTCAGGTAGATAGTAATAAACGGCAGTGTGACGCCACGACCAATGGTCAATACTAATGAGGTTGCTAGCAGGGTGTTGATTAGCGGAGGGAATCCCTTCATGTCCAAACCTGTCTATATGTACAGTTATTAAACCAGTACGAATAACATAGCTTATTTGCGCTGACAGGGAAGAGGAAAGGCAAAAAAAATCCCACCGAGCAGTGGGATTTTCGATAGTCGTGATTATTTTACTTGCATGCCCGGTTGAGCACCGCTGTCTGGGCTGAGCAGGAAGATTTCTTTCCCGCCAGGGCCAGCGGCCATCACCATGCCTTCGGAAATACCAAAGCGCATTTTGCGCGGTGCCAAGTTAGCCACCATGATAGTCAAACGGCCTTCCAATGCTTTAGGGTCTGGATAGGCGGAACGGATACCGGAGAAAATCTGACGGCTTTCACCACCCAGATCCAATTGCAGCTTCAGCAATTTATCTGAGCCTTCGACAAACTCAGCGCTTTTGATTAGCGCGATACGCATGTCTACTTTGGCGAAATCATCAAAGGTGATGGTTTCCTGAATCGGATCATCCGCCAATGGGCCAGTTGCTGGCGCTTTTGCTGCCGCCATATCTTCTTTGGAAGCGTTAACCATTTCGTTTACTTTATCCAAATCGATACGGTTGAACAGTGCTTTGAAAGTGTTCACTTGATGATCTAACAGCGGTTGCGAGATGGAGTCCCAGCTCAGTTCGCTGTTGAGAAAAGCTTCTGCACGTTCGGTCAGAGAAGGCAACACCGGCTTCAAATAGGTCATCAGTACGCGGAACAGATTGATACCCATTGAGCAGATGGCTTGCAGGGAGGCATCGCGGCCTTCTTCTTTTGCTACTACCCATGGCGCTTGTTCATCCACGTAGCGGTTCGCCAGATCGGCCAGCGCCATGATTTCACGGATCGCACGACCCGATTCACGGCTAGCGTAGGCTTCGGCGATACTGTCTGCGGCATCAACGAAAGTCTGGTACAGAGCAGGATCGGCCAGTTTGTCAGCCAGCTTGCCGCCAAAGCGTTTGTTGATGAAACCGGCATTACGGGAAGCCAGGTTAACCACTTTGTTAACGATGTCGGCATTTACGCGTTGTACGAAGTCTTCCAGATTCAGGTCGATATCATCAATGCGTGAGGACAGCTTAGCCGCATAGTAATAACGCAGGCAGTCAGCGTCCAGGTGTTGCAAGTAAGTGCTCGCTTTAATGAAGGTACCGCGCGACTTGGACATCTTGGCACCGTTCACCGTTACATAACCATGCACAAACAGGTTGGTCGGTTTGCGGAAGTTACTGCCTTCCAGCATGGCTGGCCAGAACAGGCTGTGGAAATAAACGATATCTTTACCGATAAAATGATACAGCTCGGTGCTGGAGTCTTTACGCCAGAACTCATCAAAATCCAATTCCGGACGCTTGTCACACAGATTCTTGAATGAGCCCATATAACCGATTGGCGCATCCAGCCAGACGTAGAAATATTTGCCCGGAGCATCCGGGATCTCGAAGCCAAAGTACGGCGCATCGCGGGAGATATCCCACTGTTGCAGGCCGGACTCAAACCACTCTTGCATCTTGTTCGCTACTTGCTCTTGCAGTGCGCCAGAACGAGTCCAGGCTTGCAGCATGTCGCTAAAGGCAGGTAGATCAAAGAAATAGTGCTCGGAGTCACGCATTACCGGTGTTGCACCAGAAACGGCGGATTTAGGATCGATCAGCTCGGTTGGGCTATAGGTCGCGCCACAAACTTCGCAGTTATCGCCGTATTGATCCGGTGATTTACACTTCGGACAGGTACCTTTCACAAAACGATCCGGCAAGAACATGCCTTTCTCTGGATCATAAAGCTGTGAAATAGTGCGATTTTTGATAAAACCGTTCTCTTTCAGGCGGCCATAGATCAGGCTCGATAACTCACGGTTTTCATCGCTATGCGTGGAGTGATAGTTGTCATAGCTAATGCCAAAACCGGCGAAATCCTGTTGGTGCTCTTGGCTCATTTCTTCAATCATCGCTTCTGGCGTGATGCCCAATTGCTGTGCTTTCAGCATGATCGGTGTGCCGTGTGCGTCGTCCGCACAGATGAAATGAACTTCGTTGCCGCGCATTCGTTGGTAACGAACCCAGACATCCGCTTGAATATGCTCGAGCATGTGGCCGAGATGGATGGAACCATTTGCGTACGGTAGCGCGCACGTCACCAATAATTTTTTCGCGACTTGAGCCATAGTGAGAACTTGCTTTCTGTAATGAATAAAAAGGGTCTTTGATGTTACCCGATCGCGCCCGTCGCGGCTAGGGTGCTTTCTTTCTACTGTCACCTCGTAGTTCTGATATGCTTATGCGCGAGCGACTCATTTGCTATCGATTAAATACCTAAGGAGCCGGGATGAACGCTAAATCCCCAGAGCAGACCAACCCTGAAGTGCTGCGTGCCCTAGTGACCGGTGTATTGGCCACCTTTGAACACCCTACGTTAAAGAACAACCTGACGGCGCTAAAAGCGATTCATCACTGTGCGTTGTTGGACGATGTGTTGCATATCGAATTACAGATGCCTTTTGCTTGGCACGGTGGTTTTGAAACGCTGAAAGAAACGGTGAGTGGTGAGCTGTTGCGTGTCACCGGTGTGAAGGCGATTGATTGGAAGCTGAAACACGATATTACCACCTTGAAACGGGCTAACGATCAAGCCGGTGTTAAAGGTGTGCGTAATATTATTGCGGTTAGTTCCGGCAAGGGTGGTGTGGGGAAATCCAGTACCGCGGTTAACTTGGCGTTGGCACTGGCGGCCGAAGGGGCGAAAGTCGGTATTTTGGATGCCGATATTTATGGTCCTTCGATCCCTAACATGCTGGGAACTGAACATGAGCGGCCTACTTCGCCGGATGGCCAACATATGGCACCGATTATGGTGCATGGTTTGGCGACCAACTCGATCGGTTATTTGGTGACTGATGATAACGCGATGGTATGGCGCGGCCCGATGGCCAGTAAAGCTTTGCTGCAACTGTTGCAGGATACGCTGTGGCCGGATCTGGACTATTTGGTGCTAGACATGCCGCCAGGCACGGGCGACATCCAACTGACGCTGTCGCAAAATATCCCGGTGACCGGCGCGCTGGTGGTGACGACGCCACAAGACATCGCGTTACTTGATGCGGCCAAAGGTATTGTGATGTTTGAGAAAGTGCATGTACCCGTGTTGGGCATTGTCGAAAACATGAGTGTGCACATTTGCAGTAACTGCGGTCACCATGAGCCGATCTTCGGTACCGGCGGTGCAGAGAAACTAGTGAAAAAGTACAACAGCCGCTTGTTAGGGCAAATGCCGCTACATATCTCGCTGCGTGAGGATTTGGATCGCGGTCAGCCGACGGTGATCAGCCGCCCAGACAGCGAGTTCGCCGAGATGTACCGTCAGTTGGCAGGCCGAGTGGCCGCACAGATGTATTGGCAGGGCGAGGCGATCCCAACGGAGATCGCGTTTAGAGCGCTGTAATACCGTTTCGAACGATAAGTAAGAACCCGGTGCCATTCATATTGACCGGGTTTTTTACTTTATAGCGGTTTATGCAAATCTGCTCGGGTGAAAGGTTTTTGTATGTGTATCGGCTTGCGCGACGAACAGTAGCCCTAAGAGCAAAGTTCTGAAAAGCCCGCAGGGAATTGCGCAAAATCGTACATAGAAGGCGACAATAGGCTAGCGCTAAAGGGGGGAACTCCCTATAATTGCCGCGTTTTAGTTCCCTCCCTTCACACTACGAATTCAGGTCTTTAATTTTATGACTGACAAGCCGCATCAGTGCGTCATTATTGGTATAGCTGGCGCATCTGCCTCCGGAAAAAGCCTTATTGCCAGTACGTTATATCGTGAACTACGCGATCAGGTTGGCGATAAACACATTGGGGTGATTCCGGAAGACAGTTATTACAAAGACCAAACCAATATGACCATGGAAGAACGGGTCAAAACTAACTATGACCACCCCAGCGCCATGGATCACAACCTGCTGTTTCGGCATTTGCAAATGCTGAAATCTGGGCAGGCCATTGAGTTACCTCAGTATAGTTATACCGAACATACACGTAAAAAAGAAACCATCCATCTGGAACCGAAAAAAGTCATCATTCTTGAAGGGATCTTATTGTTGACTGATATTCGCCTACGCCAGGAAATGAATTTCTCTATTTTTGTCGATACGCCGCTAGATATCTGCCTGATGCGCCGAATGAAACGCGATGTTAATGAGCGAGGTCGTTCGATGGATTCAGTGATGGCTCAATACCAAAAAACCGTGCGCCCAATGTTCTTACAGTTTATTGAACCTTCCAAACAGTATGCCGACATTATCGTGCCACGCGGTGGGAAAAACCGTATCGCTATCGATATCTTAAAAGCCAAGATCAGCCAATTCTTTGAATAATGCCGAATAAAGGTCCCTTCGTCGGAAAAGTTGGTTCAATACCCACTAACTTACGCCCGGACGTAGACCTTTTACCCTTTGTGTGGCAATTTTTGCTGTAGTGCATGTACCTTCGATGGAGAGAACAAGATGAGACTGTGTGACCGCGATATAGAAGCCTGGCTGGACAGCGAAAAACTGGTGATTTCGCCGCGTCCGCCGATTGAGCGTATTAATGGCGCCACAGTCGATGTCCGTTTAGGTAACCAATTCCGTGTATTCCGTGGGCATACCGCAGCGTTTATCGATCTTAGCGGGCCAAAGGATGAAGTCAGTGCGGCGCTGGATCGCGTGATGAGCGATGAAATTGTCTTGCCAGAAGGTGAAGCCTTCTTCCTGCACCCCGGTGAACTGGCGTTGGCGGTGACATTGGAGTCTGTAACCATACCCAATGATCTGGTCGGTTGGCTGGATGGCCGTTCCTCTCTGGCGCGCCTCGGCCTGATGGTGCACGTCACCGCTCACCGTATCGATCCGGGTTGGCAAGGCTGTATCGTGTTGGAGTTCTATAATTCAGGTAAGCTGCCATTGGCATTACGCCCTGGCATGTTGATTGGTGCCCTGAGTTTTGAGCCATTATCTGGTCCGGCGGCTCGTCCGTACAATAGCCGCCAAGATGCGAAATACCGTGGTCAACAAGGTGCCGTTGCCAGCCGGATTGATAAGGACTAACCGCGCACTTGCTGGCGGCGCTGATAAGAGGATGGCATGAGACGATTATTGACGACCTTGGTGATTTTACTGGTAGTGCTGGTGGCAGGGATGACTGCGCTAGTGGTACTGGTTAACCCAAATGATTTCCGCGCTTATATGGTTAAAACCGTTGAGCAAAAAAGCGGTTATCAACTCACTCTGGATGGTTCCCTGCGTTGGCATGTTTGGCCGCAGCTTAGCATCTTAGCGGGACGTATGACATTGACTGCGCCCGGAGCGAAAGCTCCGTTGGTGAGTGCTGACAATATGCGTCTCGACGTCAAATTATTACCTCTGCTCTCCCATCAGTTATTCGTTAAACAGGTGATGCTGAAAAATGCGGTGGTGCGCCTCACACCAGACAGTGAAGAGCAAATCGTACCCGGTGCACCGGTCGCACCAAGTGGTAGCCCAGAAGAATCATCAGGAAGTGGTTGGAAGTTTAATATCGATAATTTGCAAATCGTGGATAGCTTGCTGATCTGGCAGCGTGCAAATAATGAGCAGATTAACGTCCGTGATATCAATCTTAGCTTGCAGCAGAATGGTGAACGTCACGCTCAGTTGGATGTTTCCAGCCGGGTGAATCGCGATCAACGCGATCTGGCATTCACGTTAAGTGCTGACCTCGATTTACAACAATATCCACACCAGATTGCTGCCAAGATTAACCAGTTCAACTATCAATTAGATGGTGCGGATATTCTCACTGGTGGTATCAAAGGAGAAGGTAGCGCTCAGGCTTTGTATCAGAGCGAACTAAAACAGTTCACGCTTAATCAACTGATGCTCACAGCTAACGGTAGCCAACTTACCGGTAATGCCAGTGCGCAGTTGAGCGATAAGCCAGACTATGCACTGAACCTGAAATCGAGCAATTTGAATCTGGATACTCTGACGGGGTGGCGACTTCCTTCCAGCCATGACGCTGACCAACCGGTGGCAGCAATGACTCCAGCTCCGGTGATTGCTAATCAAGCCGATGAGCCACAGAAAAATCTACAAGCGTTACGTGAATTCACCGCACGTTTGAATCTGGATGTTGATCAACTGATGTACCGGGGCATGGATATCAATCAATTGGCCGTGCAGGCTGATAATCAGGATGGCTTGTTAACGGTGAAAACGTTGACCGGGAAGCTAGGTTCTGGCGAGTTCTCGCTGCCGGGGAGTTTGGATGCACGTAACCGTAAGCCAGTGATTCAAGTGCAACCGATGTTGAAAGACGTCGAACTAGAATGGATCCTCAAAGCATTTGATATGCCACAGGCATTGACTGGCAAATTCAGCATGCAAGGGGATCTCAGTGGCGACAAGCTGGACGCGTATTCCTTTGAGCACCGTTGGCAGGGAACGGCACAGCTGACAATGCAAGATGCACAGTTGCATGGTTTGAATATCCAGCAGCTAATCCAGCAGGCGGTGTCACGTAATGACAGTAGCGTAAGCGGGTTGGATAAGTATCAGCGTTACACCGAGGTCAAACATTTGGCCGCCAAGGCGCAGCTGAATCGTGGTTCGATAAAAATCACTGAATTGACCGCCAGTTCTCCAATGCTGAATGTCAGCGGCGACGGAACCTTGGATATGCCGGGCAAGCAATGTGATATGACGCTAAACGTACAGGTCACAGGCGGTTGGAAAGGCCGTGGCGAGTTGATTGAATTGCTGCAAAAAACAGCGATCCCATTGCGCGTTTATGGCCCGTGGGAACAGCTTAATTATCAATTGCAGGTTGGTAAGGTATTACGCAACAACTTGGAAGATAAAGCGAAGGATGCCCTCAACAAGTGGGTTGAGAAGAATAAAGACAAGCCTGCCGGGCAGGATCTGAAAAAGCTGCTCGATAAGTTATAATCGGTTAAGTTTTGTGGATCGCGTCGTGTGATCCACAAAATTTTCCATCCCGCCTTAATATTCGTTATTTCCTGATAATTTCCTTCTGTTATTTTGATAGATGTCATACTTATTTGTGCTGCTTTTCGGCAGAGTGTGGCGCAGTTGTCGGGTTTAATAATGAATAGCTAGTTAAAAATAATTAAGACGAGGAAATATGATAGATCTTCTGATCGGCCTTGTAGTAGCGGTAGGGGTAGGCCGCTATATCATCAAGGGCTATTCTGCTACTGGGGTGTTGATGGTCGGTGGTTTGTTGTTACTGGCAATTAGCGCAATGATGGGAAAAAGTGTTTTACCGGGCAGCGCAACCTCTACCGGTTGGCGTGCCACGGATATTGTCGAATACGTTAAAATTTTGCTGATGAGTCGCGGTGGTGACCTCGGCATGATGATCATGATGCTGTGTGGTTTTGCCGCTTATATGACACACATCGGTGCTAACGACGTAGTGGTGAAATTGGCCTCTCGTCCGTTGCAGATGATCAACTCTCCTTATCTTCTGATGATTGCCGCTTATTTTGTGGCTTGCCTGATGTCCTTGGCGGTCTCTTCCGCCACAGGTTTGGGTGTGTTGCTGATGGCAACGCTGTTCCCATTAATGGTGAACGTTGGTATCAGCCGTGGTGCCGCAGCGGCAATCTGTGCTTCACCCGCTGCGATTATCTTGGCGCCAACCTCTGGTGATGTGGTATTGGCTGCTAAAGCTGCGGAAATGCCATTGATTGATTTTGCCTTTAAAACCACGTTGCCGATCTCGATCGCCGCTATTATCTGTATGGCGATAGCTCACTATTTCTGGCAGCGTTATCTCGATAAAAAAGCTAACGAACAGCATCACATCGTTGATGTCAGCGAAATCACCACCAATGCGCCTGCTTTCTACGCTATTCTGCCATTTACCCCTATTCTGGGGGTGTTGGTGTTTGATGGTAAATGGGGGCCCGAACTGCATATCATCACCGTATTGGTGATTTGCATGTTGATGGCGGCGGTGATCGAGTTTATCCGTAGCTTCAGCGCTAAAACCGTATTTACCGGGCTGGAAGTGGCTTACCGTGGTATGGCCGATGCCTTTGCCAGCGTGGTCATGCTGTTGGTAGCTGCTGGGGTATTTGCGCAAGGTTTGAGTACCGTAGGCTTTATCAGCGGTTTGATCAGTTTGGCGCAGTCCTTCGGGACTGGTGGCATCATCATGATGTTGGTATTGGTGGTGATTACCATGCTGGCAGCGATGACTACTGGTTCGGGTAACGCGCCGTTTTATGCGTTTGTTGAATTGATCCCGAAACTGGCGGCGCAGATGGGGGTTAACCCGGCTTATCTGGTTATCCCGATGCTGCAAGCCTCTAACTTGGGGCGTACTTTGTCACCGGTTTCTGGCGTGGTGGTTGCGGTTTCCGGTATGGCAAAAATCTCTCCGTTTGAAGTGGTTAAGCGTACCTCGGTTCCCGTGATCGTCGGTTTGATTGTGGTGATTGTGGCGACCGAAATCTTGGTACCGGTACACCTTTAATTAACCGCGTTACACCTCATAGTCTGACTCGGGCTGAACTAGTGGGGTGATTTTGACTTTGATGATCCGGTGACTACTGATTTCTAGTGGTTCAAACAAGTAGTCACCGATCGTCAGTTGCTCACCTTGTTGTGGCACGCGTTGACAGTGTTCCATTAACAATCCCGCCAATGTGTGATATTCGCGCTTTTCTTCCAATGGTAGTGGTAGATACGACGACAAATCGGCTAATGGCATATAACCATTGACGATCCAACTGCCATCTTCAATAGATTGAATATCATGGCGAGCATCGCTCTCCTCACTTGTTTCCGGCAGTTTACCAGCGATGGTTTCCATAACGTCGGTTAACGTCACAATCCCCTCCATCGAACCAAATTCATCCACAACGAAAGCAAAGTGCGTCTTGGCGTGTCGGAACTGTTCCAACGCTGACAGTAACGTCAATTGTTCTGGGAAAATCAGCGGTTGTTGGAGTAGAGCGCGCAAATCCAGTGGTTTTTGCTGCAATTGCTGTTTTAAAACATCAACGGTGTGTATGACGCCGAGCGGTTCATTATTGGTGCGGTCTTCAGTGACGATCAGACGGGTATGCTGGTTTCTCTCTAACAACTGCGTCAATTTCTCCGGTGGACTGGTGAGTTCTAGATATTCCACATCATGGCGGGATGTCATGATACTGCTGACAGTGCGTTGCGCCATGCTCAGCACGCGTTCGATCATCCGTCGTTCTTGTTGGTTGAATATTTCTCTCTCTTCACTGTGACTGTCGGCGAGTAGTTGTGCCGAATGGTTATCGATCTCGGCTTCTTCATGCTTACCACTCAACATACGTAACACGGCTTCTGCGGTTCGTTCTCGTAATGGCCTGACTTTGGATAAAAAACGTCGCCGGTTGAACTGTGCCAGTTGATTCAATGCTTCGATGAGCACGGAAAAACCGATCGCTGCGTAGAGGTAACCTTTCGGGATCGGGTAGCCAAAACCTTCGGATACCAGACTGAAACCAATCATCAACAGGAAGCTTAAGCATAAAATGACAATAGTGGGATGTGCATTGACGAAACGAGTCAGTGGCTTGCTGGCCAACAACATCAGGCCAATGGCGATACAGACAGCCAGCATCATTACAGCCAGATGATCGACCATGCCGATGGCGGTGATGATGGCATCAAGAGAGAATACCGCATCAAGAATGACGATTTGTGCAACGACAGGCCAGAAGCGAGCCCCTTTGCGTTGATCGCGTTGTTCATCATCTTTCCCTTCAAGCCTCTCGTTTAGCTCCATAGTGGCTTTAAATAGCAGAAAAATACCCCCAGCTAGCATGATCAGGTTGCGACCGCTGAAAGGGTGTTCTGCAAAGGTAAATAGAGGTTTGGTTAAGGTGGCGAGCCAAGAGATCGAGGCTAGCAAAACTAGGCGCATCAACAGCGCTAAAAGCAAACCGACAACACGAGCCTTATCTCTTTGGCGTTTGGGCAACTTCTCTGCCAGGATGGCGATAAAGATTAGGTTATCTATGCCTAAAACGATTTCTAGCGCTACCAATGTAGCCAAACCAGCCCAGACAGTCGGATCCGCGATCCATTCCATATGCCAAATTTCACCTCTATGCTTAACGGAAAATACCGTTAACAAATGATGGTTGCTGTGCTGGGAAAATTCAATATGGGAATTACATTATGGCTTATTATGTTGTGGTTTTGATAATAATAAAGCCACTTCGGCCTATACAGAAAACACATACCTATATAGATTGCATGAGAATCATTAATTAATAAGAATAGTTCTTACGACGTAATGTAATTAATCTCAGTTATATTGTCACATTCACTGCCTATAAAACAATCTATTGATATACACCTTTAAAATCAATGTGATAGGTTTTTATTTTTAAGAAAAAACCGATCGTTTTTTCGGAAGTTAGTAGTCTTATTCTGAAAAGATGAGTGGATAAGCAGGTTTGGCTTGTATCAATAAACTAATAGTATAAGAATCCTAAGAGCGTGAACGCTAACAAGCCCCCCATTTTTGCTATAAGAAAATAAAGTTCTTATTTTTATGTGGCTTGGTCTCATTCAGCCGTGGGTTCTTGTTGGTAGAAAGCGATGATAGGAAAAGAGCGCCGAACAAAAAATAAAACAGTGCATTGGTAGCTGAGAGCCAAGGGCGGTAGCGTGCTTTAGTACTGATGTTTTCCCCGAAGAAGGCGGTATGATCGACGTTCAACGAGTGAAAAACATATCACTGAAATCATCACTGACGATAACGGGGATTTGAATGCTGAATTCCAAACCGGCTTAGAATGCGTTAAAAAGCTCAAAGACATCACTTTCGAACTGACTGAATTCGATATTATATCTAATAGATATAATTAGTTAGTCAGCTAGTTCCTTTTAGGACAATCACTCTACATGCACGCTTGCTCTGAGGATATACTCCGAGAAGTTGTGAGTTTTATCGTGTCATGGACCACTGTTTTGTGGTCGAATGAATGTCCAAATTGAAAAGAAACCAATAAGTTGAAAGGTGGATGATATGAGCAAGTTGAAAGCGGTTATACCGGTTGCGGGATTAGGGATGCGGATGTTGCCAGCGACTAAAGCGATTCCTAAAGAGATGCTGCCTGTAGTCGATAAACCCTTGATCCAGTATATCGTCGCTGAATGTGTCGCAGCAGGAATAAAAGAAATCATTTTGGTGACGCATTCATCAAAAAACGCTATCGAAAACCATTTTGATACCTCATTTGAGCTTGAGGCGATGCTTGAAGCTCGCGTAAAACGTCAATTGTTGGATGAAGTACAATCGATCTGCCCTAAAGGAGTGACCTTGATGCATATTCGCCAAGGTCAGGCGAAAGGTTTAGGGCATGCAGTTCTCTGTGCTAAGCCTTTAGTGGGCGATTCACCGTTTATTGTTTTGCACCCAGACGTACTGCTGGATGATGCCCGTATTGGGGGGCAAAAAGGTAATTTGGCCAATATGATTGAGCGCTTCGAAAAGACCGGTGTAAGTCAGATTCTAGTTCAAGAGTCAGATGCCGATGCCTTGCAAAATTACTCCATTGTCACCTGTGAAACGCCTCATTTGCTGCCAGGTGAAAGTAGCCGTATGACATCCATCATTGAAAAACCTGCAGCGAGTGTGGTACCAAGCTCCGGTTTTTCTGCCGTTGGTCGCTATGTGCTAACAGCAGATATTTGGCCAATCCTAGAAACGACAGAACCAGGGGTTTGGGATCGTATCCAATTGAGTGATGCAATAGCGGTACTGGCTAAAAATAAACCTATTGATGCAATGTGTATGGTGGGTGAGTCATACAACTGTGGTGAGAAAATGGGCTATTTAAAGGCATTCGTAACCTATGGGTTACGTCATCCTGTGCAAGGAGCTGCCTTTAAACAATGGTTAAATGAGTTTTTTAGCGTAACTGATGAAAAATAAGTTAGGCTGACAATGCATTTTTCATGGCCTGCTATCATCTAGGCAGCAGGTCATAACTGCAAAGTAACTCTAATGTCTCAGACCAACGGTTACATACAGCCGCTATTTTGTTCCTTTTTTAATTTACGTTTTCGGGTGTTACTTCAATTGATTCGGTCAAATTAGATATCCCTTTACTCAAATTATAGGAAGAGTTTTAACGATATGTTTTCAAACTTTTCGTGTAATATTTTTCTACGTTACTGTTTATCTTTTTATTTTATATAACTGGTGAAATTAACGTAGGGAGCGTAGTGAATTCTCTCAGTATAAGACACCTTTTATTTTAAAAAGGGAATGATGTTAATACTTTCTTTTTATTTATGTACGTAGCAAGTTTTTAAAATTACCAGGTGCCTTTTTTAAGGCGCTACTATTGTTCATTGAGTTAGGGGTGTTTTTTGTTGGCTCAATATTATGAGTGTATAACATTAAATACTGCAAACCTTGGATTGCGTCTTTTCCCATAATCTGAAATAACTGATGGTAGTAAGCTTATATGATAAAAATGAAAACTAAATCGGTCGGCGTGCTGATCGTTAGTATTTTAGTTGCTGGGTGCACGGTTGTTCCTGGCCAGCATTTGAGCACGAGTAATAAGGAAGTTGTCCATCAGCAAGATGAAAACTTTGATATTAACAAATTAGTGAGTGTTTACCCCCTAACACCTAAACTTTTAGACAGCCTACGGGTTAAACCCGTTATTGCACAGCCCAATCCTCAGTTGGATGACGAGTTGAAAAAACACCAATATCGGATCGGGATTGGTGATGTTTTGATGGTAACCGTTTGGGATCATCCAGAGCTAACGACTCCTGCGGGTACCTACCGTACTGCCAGCGATAGCGGCAACTGGGTACATGCAGATGGCACAATCTTCTATCCTTACATCGGTAAAGTGGGTGTTGCTGGCAAAACAGTGATGGAAGTTCGCCGGGATATTGCCAATCGACTGGCGACTTATATTGAAAGCCCGCAGGTTGATGTCAATATTGCGTCATTCCGCTCCCAGAAAGTTTATGTCACAGGCGAAGTTAAAAACTCAGGCCAACAGCCGATTACGAACATTCCTTTGACTATTCTGGACGCGGTCAATGCTGCGGGTGGGTTAACCGAAAATGCGGATTGGCGAAATGCGGTATTGACCCATAACGGTAAGGAAGCTTCAATATCCTTACAGGCTTTGATGCAAAATGGGGATTTGACGGAAAACCGTCTGCTCTATCCTGGAGATATTCTCTATATTCCACGTAATGACGATCTGAAAGTGTTTGTGATGGGGGAAGTTAAACAACCTGCGACATTAAAGATGGATCGTAGCGGAATGACGCTAACTGAAGCGTTGGGGAATGCGAATGGTGTTGATCAAAATACATCGGATGCGACCGGGATCTTTGTTATTCGCCCAACGAAGGGGCAAGCAAACAACGGAAAGATTGCCAATATCTATCAGTTGAACGCCGCGGATGCGACGGCAATGGTGATGGGTACAGAGTTCCAACTGCAACCTTACGATATTGTGTATGTCACTACAGCACCATTGGCAAGATGGAATCGTGTCGTTATGCAATTAGTACCGACAATCAGCGGTGTCCACGATATGGTTGAAACAGTGCGCTTTATCAAGAGCTGGCCATAATGAAATTTGACTCTATTTTAGTGGTTTGCGTCGGCAATATTTGCCGATCGCCTACTGGTGAGGCGCTACTTAGGCAGCGCCTCCCTGAAAAAAGAATCGCTTCTGCAGGCTTACAAGCTTTAGTTGGGCAGAGTGCTGACACCAGTGCAAAAATAATGGCAAAGAAACATGGTATTTCTCTCGACAGGCATATTGCTACCCAATTAACAGCAAGGTTATGTCGAGAATATGACCTGATATTAGTCATGGAAAAACGCCACATTGAAGCAATTGCAAAAATTGCACCTGATGTCAGTGGTAAAACCATGCTTTTTGGTCATTGGCTGGGAAGGCAGGAAATTGTCGATCCTTACCGTAAGAGCCAAGAGGTATTTGAGCATGTGTACCAGTTACTGTCTAACTCTGCAGTTAAATGGGGCAATGCCCTAGCTTTAGAATACGAGAATAATTATGTCAGATAAAAATAAATCGTCGGCAAGTTTTGCGGAAAGAACCGAGGATATCGATCTACGTCGTTTGCTTGGGGAGCTGGTAGATAATAAATGGTTGATTATTGCTATAACTAGCATCTTTACCGTTTTCAGTTTGTTATATGTATTATTTGCGACGCCAATTTATCAAACAGATGCATTAATTCAGGTAGAGCGTAGTACTGGTAGTAATTTACTGAATAATCTTTCATCCATTTTACCAGATAGCCAACCGCAAAGTCAGGCTGAAATTGAGTTGATCAGATCGCGTATGGTTTTAAACAAAACGGTACAGGATCTGGGATTGGAAACTCAAATCTCCGAAAAATTTCTCCCGATATTCGGTAAAGGGTGGGCTAGACTGTCTAAACAGGAACCCGCCCAAATTGCTTTATCACGATTGAGCGTGCCGGATAATTGGTTGGATAAGTCGTTGGCGTTAACGGTAATTTCTCCAAGTGAATATCAGTTATCTGCTGGTGGTGATGTTGTGTTGACGGGAAAAGTTGGGCAGTTTGCTTCTCAAGACGATTTTTCTTTATTGGTTAGTAGCATTGATGCTAAGGATGGGGCAGTTTTTAATGTAGTGAAACGAACGCCTCTCGATGTTGTCCAGAAAATGATGCAGAATCTAGTTGTTGCAGATAAAGGGAAAGACACCGGAGTTTTAGGGCTGTCCTATAAAGGTGATGACCCTGTACTCATTCGAAAAATCCTTAACAGCATTGCCCAAAACTATTTGCAGCAGAACGTTGAACGTAAGTCTGAAGAAGCGGCGAAAAGTTTAAAATTCCTTGAGCTGCAGTTGCCAACGGTTCGTCGTCAGCTGGAAGTAGCAGAGGACAAACTGAATAGTTATCGCCAGCGTAAAGACTCAGTGGATATGACACTGGAAGCCAAGGCATTGCTGGATTCTATGGTTGATGTAGAGTCACAGTTAAATCAGTTGACCTTGAAAGAAGCTGAGATTTCTCAGTTGTATACCAAAGATCACCCGGCATATAAATCATTACTCGATAAAAGAAAAACGCTGGAGGAAGAACGTAATCGCTTTAACAAGCGTATTAATAATATGCCGGAAACTCAACAAGAGATTTTGCGCTTAACCCGTGATGTTCAAGCCGGTCAAGAAATCTATATGGTTTTGCTGAATAAACAGCAAGAGCTGAGTATTAACAAGGCAAGTACTATCGGTAATGTGCGTATTGTAGATAGCGCCGTTACGTCGCCAAAACCGGTTGCGCCAAAGAAGGCACCGCTGGTGGTTCTGTTTACCGTTTTAGGTGCAGTATTATCTTCTGGCGTGGTTTTCTTACGGGCTTTATTACATAAAGGAATGGAGTCTACGGATGACCTAGAGGAACTGGGGATCAGTGTTTACGCCAGCATTCCTATTTCAGAAACTCAGCAGAAAAAAGACATGCTGTTCGGTCGCAGTAAAGGGCGTACGAAGCATAGTGATATGTTGTTAGCCATAGCTAACCCCGCCGACTTGGCGATTGAATCTATCCGTAGTTTGAGAACCAGTTTGCACTTCGCCATGATTGAGGCTAAGAACAATGTATTGATGATTTCTGGGGCATCACCTGAAATCGGTAAAACATTTGTATGCAGTAACCTTGCTGCGGTCATCGCTCAATCTGGCGCGAAAGTTTTACTGATCGATGGTGATATGCGACGTGGGCGCATTCATGAAGTATTACGAACGTCTAATGATAACGGTCTCTCCGGTATTTTGTCAGGACAAATTGGTTTGGATAGTGCACTGGTTAAAACAGAAGTAAATAATATGGACTTTATCTCGCGTGGAAAAGTCCCACCGAATCCTTCAGAATTATTGATGAATTCGCGTTTTGAGCAGTTACTGGATTGGGCACGTGAGAATTATGATCTGGTATTGGTCGATACCCCGCCGATTTTGGCCGTGACTGATGCTTCGATTGTTGGGCGACATGCGGGAACTAATATGATGGTGACCCGATTTGGTGCAACAACACAAAAAGAGGTCGAGGTCAGTTTGTCACGTTTCGAAAATAGCGGTGTTGAAATTAAAGGTGTCATTTTTAATGCTGTTATTAAGAAGGCGAACGGTAATTACGGTTATTATAACTATAGTTATGAGAGTAAAACTGAATAATTGGTCGTGTATTCAATGTGGAGATCATCAAGTAAAATTCTCACATTTATCTGAGAGGTTAAGTTGATGTGATGTACTCATTTTGTGAATAGGTCGACCTTGTTAAAAAGCAATATCCAGAACGATCTGGGCATCAGCCAGGCTTACCTCCGGAGTTTTTATGGACAACGTAAAAATCTGGCGTTGAACGATCGTTTGTCAACATTGGGAGCGGATTATCACCGATGTGTCGGAAACTAGTGATTCAGGCACCCTCAAATGAAAATGATGTGAAACGTGTGGTGCAGTACTTTGAGCAACTGCATTGATTGAAAAGTAACCACACAAGGTAAATCTTACAAGTAATTTAGTCTTTTTCCGAAAGCGCTAGTGAATGCTGATTTCCAAGCGTTTTTACGCTATGTTGTCCCCCGAAATTACATATGCAGCTAGTATACAAAGGTTGCACGTGGTGTAATTTTGGTTTTTTTGGGGACATTGGAGGTAATTGATGAGTAAAATAGGTGGTCGAACTCATAACTATCAGCGCGAAAGCGCAAACTAGGGGATGTCATGGCGATTTTAGTTACCGGTGGTGCTGGATACATTGGTTCTCATACTGTATTAACGCTGCTAGATCGTGGCGATGATGTTGTTGTGCTTGATAACTTGTCCAATTCATCGGAGGAATCGCTACATCGCGTGGAGCAACTGACTGGTAAGGCAGCTTTGTTCTACCAAGGTGACATCCAAGACAGACAATGCCTTAAACGAATCTTCGACGCTCACAAAATCAGCGCTGTGATCCATTTTGCAGGACTAAAAGCAGTAGGGGAATCCACCCGTAAACCACTCGAGTATTATCAAAATAATGTGGCCGGAACCCTGAGTCTCCTGGAAGAGATGCGTGACGCGAACGTTCACAAGTTCATCTTCAGTTCTTCCGCAACTGTTTATGGTGCTAACTCCCCAGTCCCTTATATAGAAACTACGCCTATCGGCGGTACAACCAGTCCTTATGGTACTTCTAAATTGATGGTTGAACAGATTCTGCAAGATTTCGCCAAAGCAGAACCTCAGTTTTCCATCATTGCATTACGTTACTTCAATCCAGTTGGTGCCCATGAGTCCGGTTTGATTGGCGAAGATCCAAACGGTATTCCGAACAATCTTTTGCCTTACATTGCTCAAGTTGCGATTGGTAAGCTAGAAAAACTTGGCGTGTTTGGTGGCGATTATCCCACTAAAGATGGAACCGGAGTACGTGATTACATCCATGTGATGGATCTGGCGGAAGGTCACTTGATGGCTATGGATCACTTGAAAAAAATTAGTGGATTCAAAGCTTACAACTTGGGCGCCGGTATTGGGTATTCGGTGTTGGAAATGATTAATGCTTTTGAAAAAGCGTCTGGTGTGAAAGTTCCTTACCAGATCCTTCCTCGCCGTGATGGTGATCTGCCTGCTTTTTGGGCTGATGCTAATTTGGCAGAGCAGGAACTGGGTTGGAAGGTTCAACGTGGTATCGATGAGATGATGCGTGACACTTGGAATTGGCAGAGTAAAAATCCGAAAGGGTATGGTGGGTGATTTTGGGGTTTTAGGAGGATGGCCGGTTTGAATCGGCTGTCTTCAGTGATGTTAATCTAATCTGAATTGTTCGAGTTTTATTTATTTTAGCTAGATGATTTGGTAACTTCTTGATTGATAATATGTCTTTTTGTCATCTGTTTGCTGCTGTATTCTAGATAGTGATATATACCTAAAATATTGCTATTGGAGTAGAGCTTGTCGCTCTGTGACATCGATATCCTATGATGCAGTATACTGGTAGCAATCGAACCAGGGGCGGTAGCGTGGTGAAATGCAATAGACTAAAAACGAAAATGAGTGTCAAAAATAACCACATTTACTTCCGACCAGATACAAGTCTTTTGATATAAGCCTTATCATTGCACCACAATATATTATGGCTCATCATTTTTACAAGAAAGTTTTCGTGAACTCATCTTGTAAGTGTGTTGAATAACATCACTACAATATTAAAGAGAGATTTTTTCTGTGAAAATTCTAGTTACTGGTGGCGCAGGGTTCATTGGTTCTGCGGTCGTTCGACACATTATAAATCATACTCAAGATAGTGTCGTTAACATTGATAAGTTAACTTACGCCGGTAATCTGGAGTCGCTAGTTGAGGTATCAACCAACGATCGTTATACATTCGCCCTGGTTGATATTTGTGACAGAAATGCATTAGAACAGATATTTTCGGCTCATAAGCCTGATGTTGTAATGCATTTGGCTGCGGAGAGCCATGTTGATCGTTCTATTACTGGACCCGCAGAATTTATCGAAACCAATATTGTTGGAACCTATATATTATTGGAAGCAACTCGAGCATATTGGTCCCAACTCGATGAGTCTCGAAAAGCGAATTTTCGTTTCCATCATATCTCTACCGATGAAGTTTATGGTGACCTCCCTCATCCGGATGAGTGGAGCGGTAAAGATGCGCTACCTTTGTTTACTGAATCAACCGCTTATGCACCAAGCAGCCCATATTCTGCATCTAAAGCTTCCAGCGATCATCTTGTACGTGCGTGGCAACGTACCTACGGATTGCCGTGCATCGTAACTAATTGCTCTAACAACTATGGTCCATACCATTTCCCAGAGAAATTGATCCCATTGGTAATTCTAAATGCCCTCGAAGGGAAAAAACTCCCTGTTTATGGTAAAGGTGATCAGATTCGTGATTGGTTATATGTCGAAGATCATGCTTGTGCTCTTTATAGCGTTGTAACAAAAGGCAAGATTGGAAAGACGTATAATATCGGTGGTCATAATGAGAAGAAAAACCTCGATGTTGTCCTAACAATTTGTGATCTATTGGATGAGTTTGTCCCTAAGAGCAGTTCTTATCGTGAACAAATCACCTATGTTACTGACCGCCCAGGACATGACCGCCGTTATGCAATTGACGCAACAAAAATTAGTAATGATCTGAACTGGAAACCTCAAGAAACTTTTGAAAGCGGCATCCGGAAAACAGTTCAGTGGTATTTAGCTAATCATCAATGGGTTGATAATATTAAGAGTGGTGCTTATAAATCGTGGATCGAACAGAATTATAAGGATCGTAAATAATGAATATTCTTCTGTTTGGTAAAACAGGGCAGGTTGGCTGGGAATTGCAGCGTGCTCTTGCTCCTTTAGGTCGTGTGATTGCCGTTGATGTCCATTCAACAGAATATTGTGGTGATTTTAGTAACCCGGAAGGTATTGCTGAAACTGTACAGCATATAAAACCCGATGTGATTGTTAATGCTGCAGCGCACACTGCAGTGGATAAAGCAGAGAGTGAACGTGAATTCGCACAGTTGTTAAATGCAACTAGTGTTGCAGCTATCGCCAAAGAAGCAGAAAAAATCAATGCATGGTTAGTTCATTATTCAACAGATTACGTTTTTCCAGGTAATGGGGAAAAACCGTGGAAAGAAACAGATGCTACAGCACCGTTAAACGTCTACGGTGAGACGAAATTAGCAGGTGAAATAGCTGTACAGCAATACTGTTCAAAACATCTTATTTTCCGAACAAGCTGGGTTTATGCGGGTAAAGGTAATAACTTTGCGAAGACAATGTTGCGATTGGCAAAGGATCGTGAAGAGCTCTCTATTATCAATGATCAGTTTGGTGCGCCAACAGGTGCTGAATTATTAGCCGACTGTACGGCACATGCGATCGTTACGGCAATGAATCAACCTGAAGTTGCTGGTTTATATCACCTTGTTGCATCTGGGACAACGACTTGGTTTGACTACGCCAATTTAGTATTTGCTGAAGCAAAACTGGCTGGATTGACTCTGGCGGTTAATAAAACTAATCCAGTTCCGACAGAAGCCTATCCAACACCAGCAAAACGTCCGAACAATTCGCGGCTTGATACGAGTAAGTTCCAGCAAACGTTCGGCTTAACGCTCCCAGAGTGGGACGTTGGTGTAAAACGCATGCTTACAGAATTACTTTCTGCGACAAGTATATAATAATTAAGGTTCATTAGATGTTCTGAGTACAGGACAACATCAATAGATAGAGATATTAAAGATGACATCACGCAAAGGAATAATTCTTGCTGGCGGTTCTGGGACACGTTTGTATCCGGTAACCATGGCAGTAAGCAAACAGCTATTGCCTATTTATGACAAACCGATGATTTATTACCCGATTAGCACTCTGATGTTAGCCGGTATTCGCGATATATTAATTATTAGTACACCGCAAGATACCCCTCGTTTTGAGCAACTGCTTGGGGATGGAAGTCAGTGGGGATTGAACCTGCAATACAAAGTGCAAGAAAGTCCAGACGGTCTTGCTCAGGCATTTATCATCGGTGAAGATTTTATTGGTAGTGATGATTGTGCGTTAGTGCTTGGTGACAATATTTTCTATGGTCATGATTTGCAAAAACAACTCGAAAGTGCTGTAGCTAAAAAATTTGGCGCAACTGTATTTGCTTATCATGTGAACGATCCAGAACGTTATGGTGTTGTTGAATTTGACAAAGATGGTAAGGCAATTTCATTAGAAGAAAAACCGTTAGAGCCGAAAAGTAATTATGCAGTAACCGGGTTGTATTTCTATGACAACACTGTCATTCAAATGGCTAAAGGCTTGAAACCATCTCCTCGTGGTGAACTGGAAATTACAGATATTAACCGCATATATATGGAGCAAGGGAACATGTCTGTTGCAATGATGGGACGTGGCTATGCTTGGTTAGATACTGGAACACACCAGAGTTTGATTGAAGCGAGTAATTTTATCCAGACTATCGAGTTACGTCAGGGGTTGAAAGTTGCTTGTCCAGAAGAGATTGCATTCCGTAAGGGATTTATTGATTCGGAACAAATCAAAAAATTGGCAGCGCCATTAGCTAAAAACGATTACGGTAAATACCTTCTTAAGATGGTAAAAGGTTACTAAACGATGAATGTTATTCAAACAGAAATTCCTGATGTGTTAATTTTTGAACCTAAAGTTTTTTGTGACGAACGAGGCTTATTTATGGAAAGCTTCAATCAGAAAATTTTTGAAGAAGCTGTTGGCCGTAAAATAGAATTCGTACAGGATAATCATTCCAAATCCTATAAAGGTGTATTGAGAGGTTTACACTATCAATTATCACCTTATGCTCAAGGTAAATTAGTTCGTTGTATATCGGGGGAGATTTTTGATGTTGTGGTAGACATTCGGAAGTCATCACTAACATTTGGGAAATGGTTTGGTATTAATCTCTCTTCTGAGAATAAACGTCAGCTATGGGTTCCTGAGGGTTTTTGTCACGGTTTCTTAGTTCTCAGCGATTTTGCAGAAGTTTTATATAAAGCTACTAATTACTATCAGCCCGGTTCAGAAGGACACTTCTCTTATTTGAATGAGGATTTTTCTATAGTTTGGCCCGATTTGGGAATGGATTATATTTTATCTGACAAAGATAGAGTTCAATAAGTTTTATGTTTTTGTAATTATTAGCGAGTAAAAGAAATGATACCATTTAATAAACCTTATTTACAGGGAAAAGAACTTGAGTTTATAGCACAGGCTGCTATTAGTGGGAAATTATCTGGTGATGGCATGTTCACCAAAAAATGCCATGACTACTTGGAAGCTAAATATAAATTTAAAAAAACTTTCCTTACTACATCATGTACTGATGCGCTTGAAATGGCTGCTATTTTATTAAATATAAAAGCAGGGGATGAGGTCATTGCACCATCTTATACTTTCGTATCCTCAGTTAATGCTTTTGTATTGCGTGGTGCCACCATTAGATTTGTTGACAGTTATAGCGATAATCCAAATATTAATGCAGATAAAATTGTTGAACTAATAAATGATAAAACTAAGGCTATTATAGTCGTCCATTATGCTGGTGTTGCATGTGACATGGATAAAATAATGGAAATATCTAGGAACTATAATGTTCCTGTTGTCGAGGATGCAGCTCAAGCTATTGATGCATATTATAAAGGGAGACCACTTGGAAGTATTGGAACCTTTGGTACATTCTCTTTTCACGAAACAAAGAATATTATCTCTGGAGAGGGTGGTGCATTAGTTATCAATGACGAAAAATATATAGCTAGAGCAGAGATTATTAGAGAAAAAGGTACCAATAGAACATCATTTTTCCGTGGGGAAGTCAATAAATATGGTTGGGTTGATGTCGGCTCTTCATTCTTACCATCTGATATAATAGCTGCATATTTATACGCGCAACTTGAGAATATGATTGATATACAAAGTAAAAGACTGAGTATATGGTATCGATATTATGAAAGACTAATGGGGCTGCAAAATGACAAATGCATTACCCTCCCTAATATTCCGGAATATGCAACAAATAATGCGCATATGTTCTATATTACCTGTTCAGATCTCGATACAAGAACGGAGCTTATATCCAGTTTAAAAGAGAAGGGTATACATTCGACGTTTCATTATCTTTCGCTGCATAAGAGCGAGTATTATAAAAAAAATGGCGATAGTCGAGAACTTCAGAATAGTGATTATTTCACAAATTCTCTATTGAGGTTGCCTATTTTTTACGAGCTTGAGCTTGAGCAGGTTGATTATATTTGCAATGAGATAATTTCGTTCTATAAAAAATCAAGCATGCCATTTTATTTATAATGGCTTGATCCCGCATTTAACTTTATTATTATATTGGAACAATGAAATCACAACTAAGAATAATAGGTTATATTTACGCAGGAAGGATATATGCTGTACTAATAAGTATATTACTTATACCTTCAATTATACATGCACTTGGCTATGAATCTTATGGGTTAATTGGCTTTTTTAATGTTTTGTTGGTATGCTTGAACATTTTGGATGCGGGAATTGGTGGTGTATTAACTCGACAGTCAATAATTTCTCGAGAGAGTAAAGATAGCTATAAACAATTTTTGGAGTTATTTAATAAAATAATTTTTCTATTTTTAATGGTTGGAGGTATCACTCTTCTTCTTGGCGGTGTTGGAGGATGGCTATATGGTAATAGTTGGTTGAATACAAGCCTTCCTGATGAAACGTTAAAATATTGCTTGGTTTTAATGTTCTGTGTATTTTCCATTCGCTATATGCAGGGGCCGTATAGGAGTATTTTACTTTCTGATGAAAAGCAAATTACGTTAACATCAATAAATATCATTTACGTTACATTATCTCAGCCATTAACCTTGTTTTTAATAGTCTATTTAAAACAAGGTGTGTTGTTTTATTTTCTTATACAGTTTTTTTCCTCAATAGTTTCGACTGGGTTAATGGTTTTTTATGGACGAAGAACCAAGTTTGATATTTTAAGAAAACTTCCGGATTTAAAATCAAAACATGATACCTTGAAGTTGCAGCAATTAATCTTTTTCTCTCTTCAACTTTCAACTTTATCCATTCTATGGGTTATCGTTAATCAAATAGATAAGTTAGCATTAACAAAATATATGCCCCTGAGTGAATATGCTCAATATAGTGTGGCGCTATCAGTCATTGCATTACTGAGCATTATAAGTGATCCTATAACTCAAGTACTATTGCCTAAATTAACCAAACTAATTCATATCAATGACAAATGTGAGTACGTAAAAGTATTCACCTTGGCTATATCTTACGTTAGTACACTAATAATACCATTGTCAATTTTTATGTTCTTCTTTGGTAATGAACTATTATTTGCATGGAGTGGAAATGATAAATTATCACATGGGGCTGGTACATATCTTCCTTGGTTATTTTTAGGTGGTGTTTTTAATGTGCTATCATCGTTTACATTTCTTTTAAGATATAGTCTTGGAAAATTAAAGGCACATACATTGGTGTATTTTTTTTACAGCATTGTTGTCATTCCCACTAGTATATATATAGCTAAACATTATCTTGGTGGGGGAGCATCAATGTATTATGCAATTAACTCCGGAGTGCTTTTCTTTATATGGACTGGCTTTAATCTGGTTTTTACTTTTGAAAGTGGTTATAAAATATTAAGTCACATACTATTGCCACTGACAGTTATCTCATATGTATATATGTACGGCGCGAGCTATTTGGTTTTAAATTATAATAATCGATTGTTGTTATTCTTATCTATCGCTTCTATAGGAGGCGTTGGTGTGGTTCTTAATGCAATTTATTTGATGTTTACATTTAAACGATTGAAAATAAAATTGAGGGATTAATATGAAGGTTTTTATTTATACTCCTAGCTACAATGAGAATAGCGGTGGGGTTATAGTATTACATCGATTATGTCATTTAATCAATAGCATTGATGGTAACTCATCTTTTATTGTTAAAGCACCTTCGCATACAAGTCATATCGGATTAATCAAAAAATTAAGGTTGTTTGCTCAATGGAATTTGATCGGACGATGGCGATATAAAGTAAATAATGACTGGAATACTCCTATTTGGAAAAGCTCTCACTTCCCTCAAGATGGCATTGTTATTTACCCAGAAATCGCAAATGGTAATCCTCTTAAAATTAAAAATGTTGTTCGCTGGTTACTTCATCAACCAGGATTTCACACAAATAATATCCAATATGGCCAAGGGGAACTATATTTTAAGTTTAACTCTGCAATAGATGATTTTCACTATGAGGGTTCGACTCTATCAAAAAATGAATTAAAAGTGATTTATTATCCAATAGAATTATATAATTCTAAAGAGGATTGTGATAGAAATATAGAAACTTGCTATATGGTTCGAAAAGGAGGGTACAAAAAGTTTGTGCATGATGAATCATCTATATTACTTGATGGGAAATCACATAAAGAGATCTCGTATATTTTCAAGCGCACTCGGCGTTTTATTTGTTACGATGATTACACTGCATATTCTATATTTGCTGCTTTATCTGGCTGTATATCTGTTGTAATTCCTCAAGAAGGTAAAAGTATTGATGATTGGTATCCCAATGAAAATGATCGTTATGGCATTGCATATGGGTTAAGTAGTGAGCAAGTAAGTTGGGCGTCTAACACAAAAGATAAAGTATTGGAACATGTTACCCAGGAGCATGCAAATACGGAGCGTAAAGTATTGATGTGTTTGAATGAAATAAAAAAATTCTTCCATTTATCCGATTGAATTTATTTATTATAAATGTAGCTTAATATTATTTTTCATCACCAAAATGGATATGCTTTTCATTAGTTGAATCTGACGTATAATTCAGAGTCTTGGGGCTCGCACACTGCAAACATTGTTCACGTTGTGATTCTGCTCTGACCTATCGCCATAGTTGGAGTCCAAAGGCCAAAGCTGTTTCCACTGTCATGAGTGTTGATACATATATTCCAATCTATCAGACTAAATAGCTGCGCCTAATACCGCCCCACTTTCACCAGGCCATGTTTACCGCCCGGGAATGGACTGCGGTTTTCATAAAATAGTGAACCTTTTTCAGTAGCTGCCACATCGAACGGCATTGATGATTCCGGGTTATTGTATCGTACAGAGCCTGCCACAGACGCCCTACGTGATTCACCCACGGCGAGTAGACCGGCTGATAAATCACCCTGAACTTCGGGTTTCCTTTCAGCCAGCTCTGGGTTTCACGGCTTTTGTGGATGATGTAGTTATCCACGATAAGCGTTATTGTTTTCGCTCGTCGATATGTTGCCTTCAGATGACTTAACAGATTGATAAATAGAGATGAACTCTTGCTGTTGCCGCCAACGTAACTGACTTTGCCCGTTCCGCTATGCAGTGCCCCGGCCAGGTAATATTTTCTGGCGTAACAATACGCTTTTGTTGACTACGCAACTGCCAGTCTGCGCCGATTTTTGGATTAAGATGGATATCCACTTCATCTTCATAAAATACCGGATGCTCTGCGTTGCATTTGTCCAGCGCTTTGCGGATTGCCGCCACCTTTTCATCTTTTTGAGGGGCGCGGATGCGCAATGTAGGCGCGACTCTGCACCACACAAGTCCCGCTGACGGCAGCCAGCGACGGACGGTACCGGCATGTAACCGGCATCCGGTTATCCCATTGATTTTTTTATTGCAAGAAACTCGGTACTCCAGCGTGAACGCTGATAGCCAAAATTAGCGGGGGAGTGCTTTATCAGTTCCCGTAATAAAGTACAGATGTGCTCAAAAGGCCAGCGACGGGAGCGTCCTGCGGGTAAGGATTTCAGGCCTTCGACACCCGACAACGTAAACCAGCGTCCGACGGATGAACGGGCACAGCAGAGCGTTCTCGCGACATCGCTGACACGGTCTCCCCGGTGCAACATCAGCATGGCGGTCAGTCTGCAGGCATGGTTTTTATCACGCGTTTGATGGATAGTTTTCTGCATCAGGCGTCGTTCGTCACAGGGAATGGGTGCTATGATCGGCATTGCTCAGTCCGGTTGGTGACTTGTTTCTTTTTGGCGATTGATCAGATCGTACAATCCGGGCTGAGTTCCCTCAACGTGATCTACTATTCCGCGCAGCTATTTAGACGTTTCGCCAGTAGCTCATGCTAATCTACGAACAATGGAACCCTGTTGGTAGCACTGACTCTTGTATGCGTGTAAAACTGAAATTGAGGGACCGGTTTCTGCTTTGGACTGTAGGCTGATGAAACTTGCCGGGAGTTTTTGGCATTGCTTCAAGCATCTTCAATGATCACGGGTATAGACGCCACATATTGTGGTTATTGATTCATAATGGTTGGAATTGTCTGGATATGATATATTTCGCAATGGCTTTATTTTTTAGTCTACTGTTTTTTAATTCTTTAATTGAAAGAACAAACTCATATAATATTTTAGTTTTAAAGCTTTTCGATATATTTGTGATTTTATTTCTTGGCACTATATTTTGTTTTGGATATAATAATGCTGATTATGAAAATTACGTATTGTTGTACGATGATATATCAAGTGGCTATGATGGTTTTATTACGAGTCAGATTGGGCTTGTGTATTTATATAAATCTCTTGTTTTTTTGAATTTTAGTTATCAAGAGACATTATTTGTTATATATCTCATTGGCATTTTTCTCATCCACTCCGTGATAAGACAAAACGCAAAAAATTCGACGCATGTATACCTTCTTTATATCTTATATCCTTTCTTTTTGGATGTGGTACAGATAAAACACTTTCTTGCAATGGCGATTGTTATATTCTCTTTTCGCTTCTTCTCTAAGAAAGGAAGTGTTTTATATGGTTTGTTGTTTTTATTTTTAGCAAGTACCATTCATTATATTGCTTTATTCTTTATACCTCTGATTTTAATATGTCGTTTTAATCTGAAGCATGCTTTTTATATATCACTGTTTGTCTGTATACTTTTATTTATAGCCATCAAATTTAATTTATACTATGCATTACTGCATCAAGATGCATTAATGCTAAGGGTGAAATCATATTTGGATAAACCGCCAGGATATGGATTTATTGCTCAGATAATTATTCAATTGGCTATTTTATGTTCTATTTTTTTTATGAAGAAAAAAATAGATAGTGCTGGGAAATCAACTAGTTATTTAGATGTGGTAATGTATGCTAACGTATACTTGATGATATTGTTCCCGCTCTACATGATCAATGGGAATTTCGAAAGGGTTTTTCGAGTCTTATATATACCTAATTACATTTTGCTCACGTGCTATATATCATTGTTGTCAAGTAAGAAGTTTTTGTTGTACACGGTATTCTCTGTGATAATGTTACTGCCGCTTTCGTATTGGTATTTTCATTCCATCCTAGATATAACAATTTATCCCATCCTTGATAATAATCATATGTTCGATTTTTTTAGTTTGGAATATTAATGTAGGCTTGTATTTTAATGAAAAGATATAATTTTATATGCGTTAATTATAATGGGGCAGGCTTTTGTCGCTCACTCTGTGAAAGTTTAGAGTTAATGACTCTGCCACCTAACAGTCGAATGCGCTTGGTTATTGTTGATAATAATTCAATGGCTGATGATAAAACTCTGTTGCGAAATATTAACTCAGAGAGGGTGGAAGTTAAGCTTATTGAATTAGAACAGAACCTAGGGTATTTCCCTGGCATGAACTATGGGATAAAGTATGCAAGAGAATCAGGGGGTGATGTTATTATTATTGGCAATAATGATTTAAAATATCGTGATGACTTTGTTCAGAATTTAAATACTTTACAGCTTGAAAGTGACGTGATGGTGGTTTGCCCAGATGTAGTCACTATTGATGGCGTACATCAAAACCCATTGGCTACTAAAAAAATAAGTCGTCTGGGCTTGCTCCAGGAAGATATGTTTTATTCGAATTTTTATGTGTCGAGAGTAATGCGCGTTGTAGCACAATGCCTACGTAAATTACGCCTCACTAGGAAAGAAGTTAGAATAAAGTCTAATTACGTTGAATACCCAATGAATATTTCTCGTGGGATTGGCGCTTGCTATTATTTGACGAATAATTTTTTCGAGCATTATAATGAGTTAGACGCCAGAGTATTCATGTGGGGTGAGGAGGCACTATTGTCCAATCAAGTTTCATCTGTTAACGGTGTGACCCGATATGAGCCAAGCTTGGTTGTTGAGCATTTTGAAAGTGCAACAGTTAAAAAAATGCTTACGCGCGAAAGATATGAGATAGTAAGAAAATCGTACAAAATTTATCGAGGATATTTATAAAATGTTGGGGAACGTATTTAAAGGAAAAACTCTGCTAATTACAGGTGGCACCGGTTCTTTTGGAAACGCAGTTTTAAGACGTTTTCTCGCTACAGATATTGCTGAGGTTAGAATATTCAGTCGTGATGAGAAAAAACAAGATGATATGAGAAAAAAATATAATCATCCTAAGCTTAAGTTTTATATTGGGGATGTCCGCGATTACAGCAGCATTCTCAATGCTACCAGGGGGGTGGATTTTATTTATCATGCCGCAGCTTTGAAGCAAGTTCCATCCTGCGAATTTTATCCAATGGAAGCAGTAAAAACTAACGTTCAAGGAACTGACAATGTTTTAGAAGCTGCAATCACGAATGGTGTCTCTCGTGTGGTTTGCTTGAGTACGGATAAGGCTGTATATCCGATCAATGCAATGGGCATTTCGAAGGCAATGATGGAAAAGGTTATGGTGGCAAAAGCACGTAACTTGGAAAGCACAAAGACAGTTATCTGTGGTACTCGCTATGGAAATGTAATGGCTTCCCGTGGTTCGGTGATCCCTCTGTTTATTGATTTAGTAAAAGCTAATAAACCTATCACCATTACTGATCCAAACATGACACGTTTTATGATGACGCTGGAAGATGCGGTTGATTTAGTTCTTTATGCCTTCGAACATGGCGATAATGGTGATATTTTTGTTCAAAAAGCCCCAGCGGCTACCATTGATGTGTTGGCTCAGGCTCTACTTGATCTTTTGCATAAACCTGAACACGTAGTGAATATTATTGGTACCCGGCATGGCGAAAAACTGTTCGAAGCGTTATTAAGCCGTGAGGAAATGGCCTGTGCTATCGACATGGGGGACTATTATCGTATACCACCAGATAATCGTGATCTCAATTATGGAAAGTTTTTTGAGGAAGGTGACAAAAAAATCGATACATTCGATGATTATAATTCGCATAACACTGAGCGATTAGATGTTGCAGGGATGAAAAAACTGCTGTTAAAACTTGGTGTTATTCGAGCCATGGTGGCGGGGAATGATTACGAGTTGGATGCGTGATATGAATATTTTAATCACGGGTGCCGATGGCTTTATTGGTAAGAACTTACGTGTTTTTTTAGAAGAAAAAGGTTATACAAACATTATCTGCTTTAAACATGAGCATGACCATATTGAATTAGAGAGTATGGTTAATCAGACGGATTTTGTATTTCACCTTGCAGGAGTGAATAGGCCAAAAGACGAGCAAGAGTTTACCCACGGCAATACCGATCTGACTAGAGTATTAATCAATGCGTTGATCGCAACAGGCAGAAGTATCCCATTGGTATTAACCTCATCTATCCAGGCTGAATATGATAATGCTTATGGCAAAAGTAAAGCGGCTGCAGAGCAGTTAGTATTTACTTATATGCAGCAAACCGGGATTCCGGCCTATGTATATCGTTTGCCTAATGTATTTGGAAAATGGTGCAAGCCGAATTATAACTCAGCAGTAGCGACCTTCTGTCATAATACGGTGAAAGGTTTGCCGATTACTATTCACGATACTAACGCACCGTTATCTCTAGTTTATATTGATGATGTTTGTGCCAGTTTGATTGATCTACTTGGTTCAAATGAAGTTGGCGGTTATAAAAAGGTTGAACCAGTATATAACACGACCGTTGGAGCTGTCGCTAAACTGCTGCAAAAATTCGAACAAAGCCGTGTGAACTTGATAACAGAGGATGTTGGTACTGGCCTGATTAGAGCACTGTATTCCACTTATTTAAGTTATTTTTCTCCAGCGGATTTTTCGTACAGTGTGCCAGGGCATACGGATCCACGTGGTACCTTCGTTGAAATGTTGAAAACTCCATCGGCAGGGCAATTTTCATTTTTTACTGCACATCCCGGCGTGACTCGAGGAGGGCATTATCACCATACGAAAACCGAGAAATTTTTGGTGATCAAAGGGAAGGCTTGTTATCGATTTAAACATATAGTCACTGGGGAACAGTACGAAATTATTTCTGATGCCAGTGAGTATAAAATTATCGAAACAGTACCTGGCTGGAGCCATGATATTACCAATGTCGGTGAAGAAGAGTTAATTGTGATGCTCTGGGCCAATGAAGTTTTTGATCGCAACAAACCAGATACCATAGCGAGTCCATTAGTATGACTGAATTGAATGTAAGTAAGAAAATGAAAGTGATGACTGTTGTTGGTACCCGTCCGGAGATTATCCGTTTATCACGAGTGATAGCCGCACTTGATAAATATTGTGAGCATATTATTGTTCACACTGGGCAAAATTATGATTTCGAATTGAATCAGGTTTTTTTCGATGATCTAGGTGTACGCAAACCAGATTATTTCTTAGCGGCTGCAGGGGCTACGGGAGCTGAAACCATCGGCAAGGTGATTATTGGTGTTGATGAAGTGCTGGCTGAGGTTAACCCAGATGCCATGCTAGTTTTGGGGGATACTAACAGTTGCATGGCTGTTATTCCGGGCAAGCGTCGTAAAATTCCTACCTTCCATATGGAGGCAGGAAATCGCTGTTTTGATATGCGTGTGCCCGAAGAAATTAATCGTAAAATTGTGGATCATACCGCTGATATTAACCTGACCTATAGTACAATTGCTCGCGATTATTTGCTTGCTGAAGGTATACCTGCAGATAGAATTATTAAAACTGGCAGCCCTATGTATGAAGTTTTACATTATTATATGCCGAAAATAGAGGCATCTGATGTGTTGTCTCGGTTAAAACTGAATGAGCGTGAATTTTTTGTAATCAGTGCCCATCGAGAAGAGAATGTGGACTCTCCAAAGAATCTGCATAAATTAGCGACTATATTAAATGGGCTGGCTGAGAAATATGCTCTTCCGGTTATTGTTTCCACACATCCTCGTACACGTAAGCGACTTGAAGAACAGGGGATAGTTTTTCATTCATTAGTTCAACTTTTAAAACCTCTGGGATTTCACGATTATAACAAACTGCAGAAATCAGCCAAAGCAGTATTGTCTGACAGTGGGACTATTAGCGAAGAATCATCAATCATGAATTTTCCTGCGCTCAACATTCGTGAAGCACACGAACGTCCAGAGGCATTCGAAGAAGCATCTGTGATGATGGTTGGTTTATCGGTTGAGCGAGTATTTCAAGCGTTACAAATTTTAGAAAGTCAGCCAAGCGGTGATGAGCGATTACTACGGCCTGTTTATGATTACAGTATGCCTAATGTATCTGAAAAAATGGTTAGAATAATTCATTCTTATACCGATTACATTATGCGTATTGTTTGGAGGCAATATGAGTGATCTAATTTATTATGTGGGTCCTTTTAGTTTTCCTAATGGAGGCGCTGCAGCAAGGAGAATATATGGTAATATAAACTCCCTTAGAGAGCTTGGCTATGATGTGAAGGTTATTGATGGTGATACAGCGATAGAAAAGCGTGTTTATGATGAAATTGATGTTATCAGTGTAGGTGAACGGCCTACTAGTAAAGATAATATAATTAAAAAAATGAAAAAATATCTTTTAATTGGGCAAAAAACAATCGATTTTATTGTAAGTCAAGAGCATCTTCCAAAATATATATTTTTATATAGCGGCTACTCACCATATTTAATTAAACTATTGTTGTTTTGTAAAAAGCATAACATAAAGTTAATATTTGATTGTGTGGAGTGGTACCAGCCAAAGTCATTCTTCGAATACTTTTATAAACCTTATTACTGGAATATCGAATTGGCCATGAGGGTTCTTATACCTAAATGTGATGGTTTGATTTGCATAAGTCGTTTTCTGGATGATTTTTATGCAAAAGATTGCGAAACAGTAAACATCCCTCCAACATTGTTAACCTCTAATGTGCCAAAGAAAAAAGAATGCTATTTAAATGGAAGGATTAGATTAGTATATAGTGGGAGCCCAGGCCATAAAGATTACTTAAATACAATTATTTCAGCTGTTAGTGAATTGAGTTATTTATATGAACTTGATGTGGCAGGTGTTTCTGGTGTTGATGTCGAGAATATTCGATACCATGGTTTAATTAGTCATGCTAAGTCTCTCCAATTAGTTTCAGACTCTCATTTCTCTATATTGCTACGGCCATATAATAAAGTCTCTAAAGCTGGATTCTCTACTAAAGTAGTTGAAAGTATGTCTTGTGGAACACCAGTGATTACTAATGATACCGGTGATTTAATTGATTTTATAACCGATGGTAGGAATGGTTATATTTTTCATGGTATAAATAAGAAAGATTTAGTAATAAAATTAAAGTCGATTGCAGACTCATTGAAAAAAACTAATTATATAGATTTGTCTAATTCTGCTCACGCTATGGCTGTAGATAAGTTTGATTGTAGGAATTACTCTAAACCTATCTCATCATTTTTATCAAAACTTTAACTTTTATCTTGCTATAAATTTATTCCAAATTTTCAGCGTATTATAATATGGAGTGGCTTTTGATGTCACGAAGACGATTGTTATTTATTGTTAATGTAGATTGGTTTTTTGTTTCGCATCGCTTACCTATAGCAGTTAAAGCACTTGAAGAAGGCTATACCGTTGTAGTTGCATGTCATTTTACATCCCATAGAGATAAACTTGAATCAATGGGATTCGAAACTTACGAAATCCCATTTAGTCGGAGTGGACTTGGATTACTATCTGAAATAAAAACTCTTATATGCATAAGGAAAGTGATTAAAAATGTCCATCCTACAATTATACATGCTGTAACTATAAAACCAGTTTTGTATTCTGGATTGATGCGAAAAACCGTCTCGATAAAGCATTCCATGGTCGCTGCTATTTCAGGGTTGGGTTATGTATTTGCAGCTACTACTTTTCGTGCAAATTTAACTAGGCTTATTGTTTCAATTCTCTATAAACTTGCTCTCTCTGGTAAAAATAAAATTGTTATATTTCAAAATACTTCTGATGAGGTAATACTTACTAATATCTCATGTTTAAAAGCAGATGAAAAATTTTTGATAAAAGGCTCTGGTGCAGATCTCAATGTCTATGATTTTAAACCTGAACCTAGTACTGCTGATATTAAAGTTGTGATGGCGTGTAGGTTATTGCGAGAGAAAGGGGTCTATCAGTATATTGAAGCTGCAAAACTTGTTAAGCAAAAATATTCTCATGTTGAGTTTTTACTTGTAGGCTCACCTGATCCGGATAACCCCAGTACGGTAACGAGTGCGGAGATCGAGAACTGGGTTAATGATGGCATTGTGAGTTATTTGGGGCATAGGACTGATATTGCTGACATATTTGCCAACTCCAATATTGTGTGTTTGCCATCTTTTTATGGCGAAGGGGTTCCTAAAGTTCTTATAGAGGCAGCAGCATGCGGAAGAGCAATTGTAACTACAGATAACCCAGGTTGCCGGGATGCAATTATTGATGAGAAAACTGGGCTCTGTGTACCAATTAAAGATTCAAATGCTCTTGCTAATGCAATAGTACGCTTGGTTGAGCAACCTGAACTTAGACGGCAGATGGGCGAGTCAGCAAGACATTTTGCCGAAATGGAGTTTGATATTAACTCTGTAGTTAATAAACACATGGATATCTATAATCGTTTGCATGTTAATTTATAATTATATATCCAGGGCATCCAGTGTTAAATAAATATGGTTAATGTCGCTACGTTTTTGCTAGGTCATTTTTATCCCTCAGATATAGTCTGATTATTTTTAAGGGACTCAGTCATTAGGATATAGCGTAAAATTATTCCTGTACTACATGTAAGAATATCGTGTAGTAGTAATTCATAATATCTATAAATCCTGTTTCTGTTAAAGCAAGGGAATTATATTTTGATATAAACTTATGTTTGTCATTATAGCAAACATCTTGCTGATTACTAAAAGACCAACGTTCAGTCAACTCAGCAGCATAGTTGATTGAAATTCGACTAGAGGTAAAAATGCGTTTAATAGACCAACAAATAATGCAACAACTTTTTGAACAGGCTGCAGCTTCTGAACGTAAACGTTCGCATTATCTTATGCATGAAAATCATGGAGATAAAGTTCAAAGACTGATTATCGCAATGGTTCGTGGGAGCTATGTTGAACCACATTTTCATGAGTTACCTCACCAGTGGGAGATGTTCATTGTCACCATGGGGAGTATTCGGGTGACGATATATAATACTGATGGGGCAATTAAACACTCATTTGAGGCTGGACCTCAGCATGAGGTATCTCTAGTAGAATTTTCATCAGGTGATATCCATAGTGTAGAATGTTTGTCTGAGCGGGCGGTTATGATCGAGATTAAAGAAGGGCCTTTTGATGCTAACTACGCTAAAGCCTTTCCCCAATGGTAATGATTTACTCCATAGTTCATAGATAGTTACTACCAATAGCAGCAAATGCTATCCGCCTTGCCCCATCCTGAGTTAACATCTAAGCCACATTCAAGCCGTGCATTCGTCGCGCGGTGACCACACCAGACAGGAGTATGTAATGTCCAAGCAACAGATCGGCGTTGTCGGTATGGCAGTGATGGGGCGCAACCTGGCGCTCAACATCGAAAGCCGGGGTTATACCGTCTCCGTTTTCAACCGCTCTCGCGAAAAAACCGAAGAAGTGATAGCTGAGAATCCAGGTAAGAAGCTGGTGCCTCACTATACGGTGAAGGAGTTTGTTGAATCCCTTGAAACGCCTCGTCGCATCCTGTTAATGGTGAAAGCGGGTGCTGGCACCGATAGTGCTATAGATTCCCTGAAGCCGTATCTGGATAAAGGCGACATCATTATTGATGGTGGTAACACTTTCTTCCAAGACACCATTCGCCGTAACCGTGAACTGTCTGCTGATGGTTTTAACTTTATCGGTACCGGCGTTTCTGGTGGTGAAGAGGGGGCTTTGAAAGGGCCATCCATCATGCCAGGTGGTCAGAAAGAAGCTTACGAGTTGGTTGCGCCAATCCTGAAACAAATCGCTGCGGTTGCTGAAGATGGTGAGCCGTGTGTCACCTACATCGGTGCAGATGGCGCTGGCCATTATGTGAAAATGGTACATAACGGTATCGAATACGGTGACATGCAACTGATCGCAGAAGCTTATTCACTGCTGAAAGGTGGTCTGAATCTTTCCAACCAAGAGTTAGCACAGACCTTTACCGAGTGGAACAAAGGCGAGCTGAACAGCTACCTGATCGACATTACCAAAGACATCTTCACTAAGAAAGATGAAGAGGGTAACTATCTGGTCGATGTGATCTTGGACGAAGCAGCCAACAAGGGTACCGGGAAGTGGACTAGCCAGAGTGCTTTGGATCTGGGTGAGCCATTGTCTCTGATCACCGAGTCCGTATTTGCTCGCTATATCTCCTCTTTGAAAGATCAACGTGTGGCTGCTTCTAAAGTGCTGACTGGTCCGCAAGCCAAACCGGCTGGTGATAAGACTGAGTTTATTGAGAAAGTTCGTCGTGCACTGTACCTCGGTAAAATCGTCTCCTATGCACAGGGCTTCTCTCAGTTGCGTGCGGCATCTGATGAACATAGCTGGGATCTGAACTACGGTGAAATCGCGAAAATTTTCCGCGCAGGCTGTATCATCCGCGCCCAATTCCTACAGAAAATTACCGATGCTTATGCTGAAAATACCGGTATCGCTAACCTGTTGCTGGCACCGTACTTCAAGAATATTGCCGATGAGTACCAGCAGGCGCTGCGTGATGTGGTTGCTTATGCTGTGCAAAATGGTATTCCGGTTCCGACCTTCTCTGCAGCCGTGACCTACTACGACAGCTACCGTGCGGCAGTTCTGCCAGCAAACTTGATCCAGGCCCAACGTGATTATTTCGGTGCGCATACCTATAAGCGCACTGATAAAGAGGGGATATTCCACACGGAATGGTTGGATTAGTCTGATTTAAGCAAATAAATGTAAAAAACCCGGTTCATTTCCTTTGATACCGGGTTTTTTTATTTATACTCGCTATGAATTTCAGATTTTGCTTACTTGTTTATTAAATGACCACTTTATGTGAATAATCATTAAAAAAACGAATAATTCATCTGAATCCTATAGGGAAAATGTCTATTATGGATAAAGTTGCATCGCTGTAGTTTTTATTGTGCTTATTACATGAAGGTTGCTATGACGCAGAACAACAATAATTTGGTCTCAGGGCACAGCCAAGACCATGAACAAATTGATTTAATTGATATTTTTTTGCAGTTATGGAGCGGAAAGTGGATTATCGCAGCATTTGTCGCCGTTGCTATTGCCATCACCAGTGCTTATCTGTCCGTCTCTAAAGAGAAATGGACATCTACCGCTGTCATCACCATGCCAGATGCAGGGCAGATTTCTGGGTACATAAGTGCGTTGGGCGCGATGAATGGCGGAACGACGAATATTGCCGATGTACAACAAAGCGTTATTGGGCGCTTTAGCTCGGCATTTTCCGCATTATCTGAAACGTTAGAGAATCAGGTAGAACCTGAAAAATTAACCATTGATGTGGCTGTTAAAGGGCAAAGCTTGCCTCTGAAAATCACTTATCAGGCTGATTCAGCCGCTAACGCGCAAAAAAACCTCGCAAAGTATATTCAAAAGGTTGACGAGAAAATCGCCAACGAACTGTATGTTGATTTAGACGTTAATATTAAGTCGAAGGTTACCGATCTGAAAGAGTCATTAGCAACGCAGGAAAATGTAGCCCAAGAGCAAAAAAATCTGCAGATTCAGCAAATTACTCAGGCGCTGAAAATCGCTCAAGATTCGAATATTAAATCACCGCAGGTACTGCAGGCCCAAAGTATAACGCAAGACACCTTGTTCTTACTCGGAGAGGAAGCATTAACCTCGATGATCAAGCATGAGGAGTCCCGTCCGTTGGCTTTTTCTGATGCTTATTATCAGATGTTGCAAAATCTGTTGGATCTTGAAAAGTTAAAGATCGAACGGGTGAATATTCATGCTTATCGCTACGTCATGAAGCCAGATCTCCCTGTTCATCGTGATGGCCCAAAACGTGCATTGTCGTTGATTTTGGGCGTGTTACTGGGGGGGATGATTGGCGCGGGGGTTGTGCTTGGGCGTAACGCATTGCGTAGTTACCGAACCAAGGCTTGATATTCATCACCAGCCTAAAAAAACAAAGCCACCGTCGGGTGGCTTTGTCGTATTAAGCGTTAGATTTAGTTCAGAAATTATTTAGAGTTATTTATGTCTTTTCCGTAAATTCCCTATCACCGCACTTAAATCTAAATCTTGATCCTGCAACAGCACCATCAGGTGATAGATTAGATCCGAAGCCTCGTTAGTCAGCTCTTCACGATCATTTACCGTGGCAGCCAGCGCAGTTTCCACACCTTCTTCACCGACTTTCTGTGCGATACGTTTGGTGCCGCTGGCATACAGTTTGGCGGTATAGGAGCTATCTGGGCTAGCGGTTTTACGGGATGCCAGCAGTTGTTCTAGTTGATACAAGAAAGCCCAATCGCTGTTAGCTGGGTGGAAGCAACTACTATTGCCTAAGTGGCAAGTTGGGCCGATAGGGTTTGCGAGGATCAACAGCGTATCGTTATCGCAATCTGGCGTTATGCTGACTACGTTGAGGAAATGGCCTGAGCTTTCACCCTTGGTCCACAAGCGCTGTTTAGTGCGTGAGAAGAACGTCACTTTGCTGCTCTGTTCCGTTACCGCCAACGCCTCCTGATTCATATAACCCAACATCAGCACTTCACCAGAAACGGCGTGCTGGACGATAACCGGCATCAAGTTGTCGGTCTTTTCCCAGTCCAGTTGATCTCTCTGTTGTTCTGTTAACACACGCGAATCTCCACGCCGTTATCGGCCAAGAACTTTTTCAGTTCGCCGATATTAATGATTTGTTTGTGGAACACCGAGGCCGCCAATGCACCGTCTACGCTGGTATCGCGGAAAGCTTGCAGGAAGTGATCCATCGTGCCCGCACCACCGGAAGCGATCAGCGGGACTTTGCACACTTCACGCACCAAGCGCAGTTGCTCAAGATCGTAACCGTTACGTACCCCGTCCTGATTCATCATGTTCAAGACGATTTCACCCGCGCCACGTTTTTGCACTTCTTTCACCCAGTCCAGCGTTTCCCATTGAGTCACACGAGTGCGGCTTTCGTCGCCGGTATATTGGTTGACATGATATTTACCGCTTTCGCTGTCGAACCAAGTATCAATACCGACCACGATGCACTGCACGCCAAAACGATCGGCCAAACGGCTAATCAACTCGGGATCGGCCAGTGCCGGTGAGTTGATGGAAATCTTATCAGCACCGAAAGACAGAATCTGGCTCGCATCTTCGGCACTTTTGATGCCGCCAGCGACACAGAAGGGAATGTCGATCACCTCCGCTACGCGCGATACCCAGCTCTTATCCACCACGCGACCGTCACTAGATGCGGTGATATCGTAAAACACCAGTTCGTCTGCGCCTTCTTGCGCGTAGCGCTGTGCGAGTGGCACGATGTCGCCGATGATCTCGTGGTTGCGGAACTGAACGCCTTTTACCACTTGGCCGTCTTTCACGTCCAAGCAAGGGATTATCCGTTTTGCCAGCATGCGATCGCCTCCTCAACGCTGAATTTACCTTCTAACAAAGCGCGCCCAACGATCACGCCTTCAACGCCACTGCCGCGTAATGCCGCGATATCATTCAGACCGCCAATGCCGCCAGAAGCTTGGAAAGCCACCTGTGGGAAACGTTGGCAAACCTCGTGATACAGTTCCACGTTAGAGCCGGCTAGAGTGCCGTCGCGGGAAATATCAGTGCACAGTACATGTTTCAAACCGAATGGCAGGAACTGCTCGACGATCTGCTCTAGCGTGGCGTCGGAGTTCTCTTGCCAGCCGCTGATGGCTACGCGTTTGGTGCCAGTGGCGTCGATACGCACGTCCAACGCTAAAACCATCGCTTCAGCGCCATAGCGCTCGAACCAACCTTGAACCATTTCTGGTTGTTTGACGGCGGTGGAGCCAATCACCACACGGCTTGCACCTGCTTCCAATAGCGCGGCGACATCTTGCTCGGTACGAATACCGCCACCAACTTGCACTGGCACGTTCACGCCAGCCAGCAGTTTGCGTAGCAGTGGGATCTGGCGCGCAGCCGGATCTTTGGCCCCGGTCAAATCCACTAAGTGCAGCACTTGTGCACCTTGCTGTTGGTAGTCTTGCAAACGCAGCAGCGGATCGTTGCCGTAATCGCGTTGCTGACCGTAATCACCTTGATGCAGGCGCACTACGTTACCGTCGATCAAATCCAAAGCGGGAATAATCATGCTGCCTACATCTCCAGAAAGTTTTTCAACAGTTGCGCTCCGGCTGCACCAGAACGCTCTGGGTGGAACTGCACACCGAAGAAGTTGTCTTTTTGCACGGCGGCGGTGAAGGCTTCGCCGTAGTTCGCTTGAGCGATAGTGCTTGAGCATATCGGCATCGCATATCCATGAACGAAATAGAAGTAGGCACCATCCTCAATGCCTCGGAACAGATGATTTCCCGCTTGGGAAGTGACCTGATTCCACCCCATATGCGGCAACGGCAAACCGCGGTCAATCATCTGTTTTACCGGGGTGTCGATAATCCCCAGCGTTTTGATACCGCCGCTTTCTTCGCTGCTGGCCGCCAGCAATTGCATACCGAGGCAAATACCTAGCACCGGCTGAGTACAGGCTTTGATTAGATCGAAAAGTTCGCGTTCTTTCAGTTGATCCATTGCGGCTTGCGCGGTACCGACACCCGGTAGAAACAATTTATCGGCGCGTAGGACTATCTCAGGATCGCGGCTGACATCCGGTTGATAACCCAGCCGCTGCACCGCGTAGGTGACAGAGGAAAGGTTGGCGCAACCGGTATCCAGAATCACCACATTCATTACAGCACTCCTTTCGAGCTAGGGAGGGTGTTACCTTCCACGCGGATTGCCTGACGTAACGTGCGGCCAAATACTTTGAATAGACTTTCTACGCGGTGGTGGTCGTTCTTGCCTTTGGTTTTTAAATGCAAGGTGCAAGCCATGGTGTAGGACAGCGAGCGGAAGAAGTGTTCCACCATCTCGGTGCTCAAATCGCCCACGCGCTGATAGTTGAACTCAGCCCTATATTCCAAGTGCGGGCGACCCGAGATATCCATCGCGCAACGTGCCAGACATTCATCCATCGGCAACACAAAGCCGAAACGCGCGATGCCACGTTTGTCACCCAGCGCTTTGTTCAAGGCTTCACCCAGCGCCAGTGCAGTGTCTTCCACGGTGTGGTGATCGTCGATATACAGATCGCCATTGACCTGAATATCCATGCGGAAGCCACCGTGAGTGGCTATTTGATCCAACATGTGGTCGAAGAAACCGACGCCGGTTTTGATCTTGCTGCCGCCTTCGCGATCCAGCCAGACGTTAACGTCAATCTGCGTCTCTTTGGTGACGCGGTTAACGTGAGCGTGGCGATCGCGTTGGGTCAGTTGGCGGGTGATCTCTTTCCAGCCCAACTCGCCGCGCTTATACAGCAAGCCCTGAATACCCATGTTGTTCGCCAGTTGCACGTCGGTTTGACGATCACCAATCACGTAGCTGTTGGCGATATTCATCACGCCCGGCTCCAGATAGCGTCTCACCATGGCAGTTTTTGGTTTGCGGCACTGGCAATTATCTTCCGGTTTGTGTGGGCAAATTAGGATCTGTTCGAAGTCGATACCTTGCGAGCTCAGGATCTGCATCATCAATTCATGCGGTGGATCGAAGGTTTCTTGCGGGAAACTCTCGGTACCCAAGCCGTCCTGATTGGTGATCATCACCAGCACGTAACCCGCTTGCTGCAATGCTAGCAAGGAAGGGATCACATCAGGCTCTAACGCCAGTTTATCCAAACGATCGACCTGAAAGTCTTCAGGTGGCTCAGCAATCAACGTACCGTCGCGGTCAATAAAGAGAAATTTCTGGCTCATTTTGGCTCCTTGGCACCAGACAGGGCGAGCAGGGCGTCGATGACGCGCTGACATTCTTCACGGGTGCCGATAGTAATGCGTAGGCAGCCGGCAAGCCCAGGTTGTTTATTTTGGTCACGTAAAATAATGCCTTGATCCCACAGCGCTTTAAATACCTTACTGGAATCGGTAAAACGCGCCAGCAGGTAATTGGTTTCGCTAGTGAATACTTGCTCAACGCAGGCGCAGTTTTGCAACTGTTGCTGTAACCAACCGCGAGTGTTGGAAATTTCGCTGACGCGTTGACGCATCACTTGCAGTCCGTCATCACTCAGTGCCTGTGCGGCGATGTCGGCAACCGGTGTGGAGAGTGGATAAGGCGCAATCACTTTCAGCAGCAGGGTGATCAACTCCGGGCTACCGATTGTGAAACCGCAACGCAGCCCCGCCAGCGCAAAGGCTTTCGACAGGGTTCGTAGGATTGTCAGGTGCGGATAATCACTCAGCCAACTAGCAACACTGGCCTGTGGGCAGAACTCGATATAAGCCTCATCGACGGCGACAATCGCTTTACCCTTGGTCATTTCCAGCAGCGTGCGCAGGGAGTCCGGATTGATCAGATTGCCAGTCGGGTTATTGGGGCTGCACACGTAAATCAGTTTCACGTTATTCAGGTTGTCGGCAATCGCCGGCAGATCCAATTGCCAATCGTTTTTGGCGGGTACGACGCGACGCTCAACGCCAAAGGTTTCGGCGCTGACGGTATACATGCCGTAAGTCGGTGGGCAGAACAGAATTGCGTCTTTACCCGGTTCGCAGAAGGCGCGGATCAACAGTTCGATACCTTCATCTGCCCCACGACTGACCAACACCTGCTCTTTTTTCACTCCGGCGTAGGCCGCGTAGCGTTCAATTACCAAAGCTGGTTGGCATTCCGGGTAGCGGTTGAACGTTTGCGCCGTGAGTTGAAAATCAGGGGCGGTTGGATATTCGTTGGCGTTCAGCCACACGTCGCCATTGCCGCCCAAACGACGCGCCGATTGGTATGGGGTCAGCGCACGCACATTGTCACGGGCTAAGTTTTCGATGCTCATGCTTGCTCCTTCAAGGCGGCGACGCGTAAGGTCACGGCGTTTTTGTGGGCGATCAACTGCTCAGCGGCGGCTAGCGTTTCGATGGTGGCGGCTAAGTTCATAAAGCCCTGCGGTGTGAGTTCTTGTACCGTCATGCGCTTTTGGAAATCTGCCAAACCTAAGCTAGAACAAGTGGCGGTGTAACCGTAAGTCGGTAGTACGTGGTTAGTGCCTGAAGCATAGTCACCGGCGGATTCTGGTGACCAGTCGCCGAGGAATACTGAACCGGCGCTGGTAATGCTGTCGACCAAATCACGGGCGTTGCGGGTCTGGATAATCAGGTGCTCCGGGCCGTATTGGTTGCTGATAGCGACGCATTCCGCTAAGTCTTTAGTGACGATCAAACGGCTACTGGCTAGCGCCTGACGCGCCGTTTCTGCGCGCGGTAACTTGGCCAACTGTTGTTCAACGGCTTCAGCCACCGCTTGTGCCATCGCGGCATCTGGGGTTAGCAAAATGACCTGCGAATCTGGGCCGTGTTCGGCTTGAGAAAGCAAATCAGAAGCAACGAACGCTGGAGTGGCACCACTGTCGGCGATCACCAGCACTTCGGAAGGCCCGGCGGGCATGTCGATGGCTGCGCCATCTTGAGATTGACTGACTTGGCGCTTGGCTTCGGTCACAAAGGCATTACCCGGTCCGAAGATTTTATCCACTTGTGGTACCGACTCAGTACCAAACGCCAGCGCGGCAATGGCCTGTGCGCCGCCGACCTGAAACACTTCCTGCACACCACACAACTGTGCGGCATACAAGATTTCATCGGCAATTGGTGGTGGTGAACACAACACTACACGACGGCAACCCGCGATACGTGCCGGTGTTGCCAACATTAATACGGTAGAAAACAGCGGGGCGGAGCCACCGGGAATATACAGACCAACTGAATCGATCGGGCGCGTTACCTGTTGGCAACGCACGCCTGGCTGAGTTTCTACATCGACCGGTGGTAATTTTTGCGCATTGTGGAAAGTTTCCACGTTACTAACCGCGACCGCCATGGCCTGTTTGATCTCATCCCCCAAACGGGCGCTGGCTTGTGCTATTTGCTCTGCAGTGACACGCAGCGCACCCACGGAGGTTTTATCAAATTTGGCGCTGTAATCCCGTAACGCTTGATCGCCATTGGCTTTCACGTTGCCTAAGATCTCGCTCACCGTGCGGGTAATGCTGTCTGAGGCGGAGATCGCCGGGCGCATCAGTAATGCTGTGCGTTGTTGCGCGTCGCATTCGACCCAGTTGACGATGGTATTGAAGTTCGACATGGCGTTACTCCATCATCTTCTCAATTGGCAGCACCAGAATGGAACTGGCACCCAGCGCTTTCAGTTTTTCCATGGTTTCCCAGAACAGGGTTTCGCTGCTTACCATATGCATCGCCACGCGGTTTTGCGCACCGGCTAATGGTAGGATGGTTGGGCGTTCGGCACCTGGCAGCAGGGCGATGATTTCGTCCAGACGCTCGCTTGGCGCATGCAGCATGATGTATTTGGATTCACGCGCTTGGATCACGCCCTGAATACGCGTCATCAGTCGGTCGATCAGTTGCTGTTTAGCTTCTGGCATTTCGCCATCACGCTGGATCAAGCAGGCTTTAGAGCGGTAAATCACTTCGACTTCACGCAGGCCGTTGGCCTCCAAAGTGGCACCGGTAGAAACCAGATCGCAAATCGCATCCGACAGACCGGCGCGTGGCGCGACTTCAACGGAACCATTCAATAGGCAGGATTTGAAACGAACGCCTTGTTTATCGAGATATTGCTTCAACAAGTGCGGGTAAGAGGTGGCGATGCGGGCGTTTTGCAGGCTTTGTGGGCCGGTGTATTCAGTGTCGAGTGAAGTGGCCAGTGACAGACGGCAGCTACCGAAATCCAAACGACGCAGAGTGAAGTAGCGCGGGTCTTCGCCCTGAGCACGGCGGCTGAGTAATTCTTCTTCCAGCACGTTCTCGCCGATGATACCTAAATCGACTACGCCATCCATCACCAAGCCGGGGATGTCGTCATCACGCACGCGCAGAATATCAATCGGCATGTTTTCAGCGAAGGCGATCAGGCGCTGCTGTTGCAGGTTGATCTTGATGCCGCAGCGCGCCAGTAGCTCTTGTGAGTCTTCACTCAGGCGGCCTGATTTCTGCATTGCGATCCGTAAGCGTGTTTTGTCCAGCATGGTAAGTAACCTCTATTTAATCTTCTGAATTTATAAAATTTGTCTGTCCGAAGCCCATAAAAAAACCCTCGGAAGGTAATCTTCCGAGGGCTCTCTTGCGTTGCTATGTTCTACGCGCCACTGGAAGATTCTAAACTGTCTTCCAGCACACATCGCCTGAAAGACTAGTCAGGATGATGGTGATGATGGTGGTTGAATTGTACGCGAGTCATATTGATTCTCTTTAATTAAGGCAAACTAGGCCGAATTGCTAACTAACCTAAACGATAGGCGCTGTCCCACGCAACACTTTTTTACCATCATTACTTTAATTTATTGAAACAGGTGTAGTGATTAGTAACCCTAACAGGACACGTTGTTGATTGTATCCCCATTCAGACTGGCGTAGCCTTTACTTATTATTCAGGAGAAAACGCCATGAAAAAAATCGCTATTGTTGGTTTGGGTTGGCTGGGTATGCCGTTGGCGCTCTCGCTGATGGCGCGAGGGTATGAGGTGGTTGGTAGTAAAACCACCCCGGACGGCGTAGAGGCGGCGAAGCTGAGCGGTGTGGAATGTTATCAGTTGGAACTGACGCCGGATGTCATTTGCGATCCGGACGATCTGGCAGCCTTGTTGCGTGTCGATGCGTTGGTGATTACCTTACCCGCGCGGCGGACGGCAGAAGATAGTCAACGCTATCTTCAAGCGGTGCAATTGCTGGTGGATAGCGCCAAAGCATTCGGAATATCCCGTATCATCTTTACTAGTTCCACCTCGGTGTATGGTGAAACCACCGGCACGGTACGTGAGGACTCTCCGTTACAGCCGATTTCTCCTTCCGGCAAAGTATTGGTGGAGCTGGAAAACTGGCTGCATCAGTTGCCGGATACTTCGGTGGATATTTTACGTTTGGCGGGATTGGTTGGAGCTGAGCGTCATCCAGGACGTTTTCTAGCAGGTAAGGTCGAAGTGAAGGGCGGTTCGCTAGGTGTTAATCTGGTCCATCAGGATGATGTGATCGCGGCGATCCAATTACTGTTGAAATTGCCGAAAGGCGGCCGTGTTTATAATCTGTGCGCGCCGAAACATCCGCGCAAAAGTGAATTTTATCCTGAACTGGCGAAGCAACTGAATTTAACACCGCCGCAGTTTACCGAAGAAGCTGAACAACCGGGACGATTGGTGGATGGCGATCGAATCTGCAAAGAATTAGGGTTTGAATATCAGCACCCTGATCCGGCTTATATGCCAATGAATTAAAAGTAAAAAGGCGCGAATTCGCGCCTTTTTCATCGGTAGGATTAAACTTTCGAACCCCACAGATCGTATTCGTCAGCGTTCTCTACCTTCACTTTGACGATATCGCCCACTTTCACGCCGCGCTCACCGTTCAGGTAAACCGCGCCGTCGATCTCAGGAGCATCAGCCATACTGCGACCAATTGCGCCTTCTTCGTTCACTTCATCGATCAGCACTAACACTTCACGGCCAATCTTGTCTTGCAGGCGTTGGGCAGAGATCTGCTGCTGCAACTGCATAAAGCGGTGGTAGCGTTCTTCCTTCACTTCTTCTGGTACTTGATCCGCTAACTGATTAGCGGTGGCACCTTCAACCGGGCTGTATTGGAAGCATCCAACGCGATCCAGCTTGGCTTCTTGCAGGAAGTCGAGCAGCATCTGGAAGTCTTCTTCGGTTTCACCGGGGAAGCCGACGATAAAGGTGGAACGCAAAGTCAGATCCGGGCAGATTTCACGCCAGCGTTTGATGCGCTCCAGCGTGCGTTCTACTGCGCCAGGGCGCTTCATTAATTTGAGGATTTTCGGGCTGGCGTGTTGCAGCGGAATGTCCAAATACGGCAGGATTTTTCCTTCCGCCATTAATGGGATCACGTCGTCCACGTGTGGGTACGGGTAGACGTAGTGCAGGCGCACCCAAGCCCCCAGGCTGGCGAGTTGTTCGCACAGACTGACCATGCTGGTTTTTACAGGCTGCCCATTCCAGAAACCGGTACGGTGTTTGACGTCGACGCCGTAGGCTGAGGTGTCTTGCGAAATCACCAGCAACTCTTTCACCCCAAACTCCACCAGACGTTTAGCCTCGTCCAGTACGGAACCAATTGGGCGGCTGTCGAGATCGCCACGCATCGAAGGGATGATGCAGAAGGTGCAACGGTGGTTACAACCTTCGGAAATTTTCAGATAGGCATAATGTTTTGGTGTCAGTTTCACGCCTTGCGCTGGGATCAGGCTAGTGAACGGGTTATGTTCTGGCTTCGGCACGTATTGGTGAACGTGTGATAAAACCTGTTCGTAGCTGTGTGGCCCGGTAATTTCTAATACCTTTGGATGCACTTCGCGGATCTGGTTTTCTTTCGCGCCCAGACAGCCGGTCACGATCACTTTGCCGTTCTCATTCAGCGCTTCACCGATTGCTTCCAGCGATTCTTGTACTGCACTGTCGATAAAACCGCAGGTGTTAACGATCACCAATTCGGCATCGTCATAGCGGGGAACGACCTGATAACCTTCGTTACGCAGTTCGGTCAGGATACGTTCTGAATCCACGAGGTTTTTCGGGCAACCTAGGGAAACAAAGCCAACGCGTGGGGCTTTTGGGGTCATAGTCTGTGACATAGTTCAATCCAAAAAAGAAAACGGGCGGATTTTACACATCGGCCCGGTGAAATTACACAGTTATCTGCTGTAACGAGTATAGATTATTTTATAACCATCCCGAACGTTTCAGTTTTTGATATAAGAATGTGCAGCCAATGACGGTGATCCCTAGCGTCACGTGGTATGCCCAAGGGAATTTCAGCTCTGGCATATCTTCGAAGTTCATACCGTACAGACTGAAAATTACCGTTGGGATCGCTAAAATCGCCCCCCAACCCGCCAGTCGTTTAACCACTTCGTTCTGTTTTACCGTTACCAGCGCTAAATTAACGTGCATAGCGTTGGTCAACATTTCACGCATATCGTCGAGCTTGCTGACCACTTGCCGCGCGTGGTCTTGCACATCGCGCACGTAGGCGCGCAGTTCTTTTGGGATCACGTCTTCATGCAAACGAATCAGTTGATTGCAAATTTCATCCATCGGTTGAGCGGCGTTACGCAGAGCTAATAAGTGGCGACGCAGTTTGTAGACGTTCTCGATAGCGGTTTGATCGAACTCAGACTTGAACATATTCGATTCGATACTTTCAATCAGCGTCTCAAATTCGCCGACGATATGACGATAGTTATCGACGATAAAGTCCAACACCGAATACAAAGCAAAGCCGGGGCCGTGGCACAGTTGTTTCGGGTTTTCTTCTGCCTTCGCGCGGATGGGGGCGTAACTGGACGATGCGCCGTGGCGTACTGTGACTAAGAAATTTTTGCCGACGAAAAAGTGGGTCTCGCCGTATTCGACTTCTTCATTATTCAGTTGCGCGGTTTTGACCACGATAAACAGTGAGTCGCCGTACACTTCCAGCTTGGGGCGCTGATGAGCGGAAAGAGCATCTTCAATTGCCAAATCGTGCAGGCTGAACTCTTCTTGCACTTTGCGCATAAATGCTGGCTCTGGCTGCCATAAACCCAGCCAGACAAAGGCGTCTGGCTGTTTCACCACTTCACTGATGTCATCAATGGTCACATCGCCAAGCCGCTTGCCTGCCTTATATGCCACACTGTTTACAACCATGTTTTTCGCTTCCCTTTTATTCGATGGCAAAAAGATAACACGCCCTCGAAGTGAGAGCGCGTTGACAGTATCGGAAAATCTAGGTTAACGGCAACATGATGGTGGCTTGATAAGCCGGACGGGTTTTTAATTGCTGATACCAACGTTCCATATGCGGACGGGGTTTACGCGTAATGGGCATTTCGAACCAAGCGTAGATAAAGCTACCCAACGGGATATCACCTATACCAAACTCTTCACCGGAAAGGTAAGGCTGTTTTGCCAGTGTGGCTTCGACGATATCGAAATGTTTTTCCAGCTCGGCAATCGCCGCTTCAATTTTCGGCATATCACGTAGGTCGGGCTGAGTGCGAACCATACCCCAAAATACCGGACGGAAAGAATCGACGATGGTGGAGGTATTCCAATCCATCCATTTTTCGGCGTTAGCGCGTGCCTGTAAATCTTGCGGATAGAAGGGCGCTTTACCGAACTTGGCTGCCAGATAACGCACGATGGTGTTGGATTCCCACAAGACAAAATCATCGTCTTTTAATAAGGGCACCAAACCATTGGGGTTCAGAGCGCGATACTCGGCTTCATTCACCTTGCCGTAGGCTCCACCTGCGAGGATATGGTCAAATTTCAGATCCAGTTCTGCAGCACACCAGAGCACTTTCTTGACGTTGTTAGAGTTGGTACGACCCCAAATAGTCAGCATAAACGCCTCATTGAAGGTTAATGGATTCGCACTATACCTACGCTTTTTTGTTACTTATTTCAACGTTCCCAGCGGCAGATTTCCCAACCCTGTTCAATCGCCAGTGCTTCTAGCTTGCTATCGGGGTTCACCACGGTTGCGCTATCGACATATTCCAACAACGGTTTGTCGTTGAATGAGTCGCTGTAACCGTGAGTATTTTCAAATTTGAGCTCGGGATGCGCGGTTAACCACTGTTGTAGGCGGATCACTTTGCCTTGCTGAAACGTCATTACGCCATAGGTACGGCCGGTAAAACGATTTTCTTCGATTTCAACGCCAATCGCTAAGGCGTCATCAGCGCCAAGTTGCTGGGCGATAGGTTTGACCAAGTGCTCTCCAGTGGCGGAGATGACCAGAATGTAATCGCCGCGTTCGCGGTGCCAAGTCAGACGTTCACGCGCCGCCGGGTAGACACGGGGTAGGATGTCGCGTTGGATATAACGCATTACCCAAGCGGTGACGGTATCAACGTAGCATCCTTCTAAAGGAGCCAGCGTCACCCGCATGTACTCCTCCATAGGAAATCCGCCTTGATAGTAGGACTGCATCAATAACTGTTCCTGCTTTGCCAGATCTTCTGCAGCGAAGCCTTGCAAGATTAACCAGCGTATCCACAGGCCAGCGCTGTCATCATCAATCAAGGTTTCGTCCAGGTCGAATACGGCTAAATCCATCAGTTTTCTCCGGCAGGTTAAGTAGAGGGTGGATATAGGATAGTGGATCTGGCGAAATCGCGCAGAGCATAAGAAACTTTGATGACAGTTACGCTGCATTTTGGTGAACGTTTGCAGAACCTAGATAGTATGATTATGTAAAGATGCTGAAAATTAACGCTAACTTCTGTAAAAATAAGAGAAATCTAATATACTCGTCATACTTCGAGCTGCATCTTTGTTGGCTTTCCTCACTCACCCGAATCACTTACTGGCGTAAGCTCATCGGGGTTCGCTGCGTTGCCGCCTCGATGCAACTCGAATTATTTAGAGTATAAACTCCTATTTAGGGGCATATTTTAATGCGTTGGACGGACACTTCGACATGATAAATACACAGTTATCGACTTCATTCAAAAAACTGACTTTTAGCATCGGGTTGTTGCTGATGGTTGTTCCTGCCACTCATGCTGCCGAAGCACCGGTAGCGCCACAGATAGATGCTAAAGCCTTCGTGTTGATGGATTACAATAGCGGCAAGATCTTGGCAGAAGGCAACCCGGATACGCGTCTTGACCCTGCCAGCTTGACCAAAATTATGTCTAGCTATGTGATTGGCCAAGCGCTCAAAGCGGGCAAAATCAAACCGACCGACATGGTCACCGTGGGCAAAGACGCTTGGGCGACGGGGAACCCTATCTTGCGCGGTTCTTCGCTGATGTTTATCAAGCCGGGCGATCAGGTGCCAGTTTCAGAATTGAATAAAGGCATCGTGATTCAGTCTGGAAACGACGCCAGTATTGCATTGGCAGATTATGTGGCGGGTAGCCAAGATTCGTTCGTCGGCTTGATGAACAACTATGCCAAGTCACTGGGTTTGCAAAACACGCATTTCCTCACGGTGCATGGTCTGGATGCGGAAGGGCAGTACAGCACCGCACGTGATATGGCGCTGTTGGGGCAGGCATTGATCCGCGACGTACCGGACGAATATGCGCTGCATAAAGAGAAAGAGTTTACCTTCAATAAAATCCGTCAGGTGAACCGCAACCGTCTGTTGTGGAGCAGCAACCTGAATGTGGATGGGGTTAAAACCGGTTTCACCAGCGGCGCGGGGCATAACTTGGTGGCTTCAGCCACTGATGGCCCGATGCGTTTGATCTCGGTGGTATTAGGCGCACCGAGTGACCGTGTGCGTTTTAGTGAAAGCGAAAAATTGCTGACTTGGGGTTTCCGCTTCTTTGAAACGGCTACACCGATCAAGGCTGATAAACCGTTTGTGACGCAACGTGTCTGGTTCGGCGATGAAAGCGAAGTGCCACTTGGCGTGGCAAAAGACGCGGCGATCACTATCCCGAAAGGGCAAATGAAGAACCTGAAAGCCAGCTTCAAACTGAACCAACCAAATCTGGAAGCGCCGCTGACGAAGAATCAGGTGGTTGGTACTATCGACTTCCAGCTTGATGGAAAAACTATCCAACAAGTCCCGCTGGTGGCGATGCAGGAAGTGAAAGAGGGCAACTTCTTGAGTCGTATCTGGGATATGTTAATGATGAAAATCAATCAGTGGTTTAGCTAAAAAGCAGAGGGCGCATTAAGCGCCCTCGTTCTTATCCGTAACAAGCAGTTTTATCAGTTACAAGCCACGACTTTAATCGCCAATCCACCCTGAGATGTCTCGCGATATTTGGCATTCATGTCTTTGCCTGTCTCGTACATGGTCTCGATCACCTTATCTAAGCAAACCCGAGGCTCGCTGGTACGGCGCAACGCCATACGTGCGGCATTGACTGCTTTTACTGCTGAAATGGCGTTACGTTCGATACAAGGCACCTGAACCTGTCCGGCGAGGGGATCGCAGGTTAGACCCAAATGGTGTTCCATCGCAATTTCTGCCGCGATGCACACCTGCGCAGGGCTGCCACCCATGAGTTCCGCCAGACCTGCCGCCGCCATTGAACATGCCACGCCGACTTCACCCTGACAGCCCACTTCAGCACCAGAGATTGATGCGTTCATCTTATACAGCGCGCCAATAACACCAGAAGCCAGGAAATAGCGGCTGTAAGAGTTAACGTTGACCGGGCGGATAAACTGGTCGTAATACGCCAAGACCGCAGGAATGATGCCGCAAGCGCCATTAGTTGGTGCCGTTACTACGCGGCCACCCGCGGCATTTTCTTCGTTAACGGCAAAGGCGAACATGTTGATCCAGTCGACGACGTTCATCGGATCGGTGTTGTTCTTGTCACCGGTCACCAGTAAACGACGCAGTGCCGCAGCACGACGTTGCACCTTCATCGGCCCCGGCAGTAAACCTTCGGTATTCATACCGCGTTCGATACCGGTTTTCATCACTTGCCACACGTCGGCGAAATGCGCTTCGATTTCGGCTTTGCTGCGCAGTGCCAACTCGTTTTGCATTACCAATCCAGACAATGACAGCCCAGCCTCTTTGCAATGCTGCTGCAAATCGTGCGCGGAGTTGAATGGGAAGGGGATCTGCACTTCATTACTATCAGGCTGGCCAAAGTGCTCTTCATCAACAATGAAACCACCGCCGATGGAATAATAAGTTTTGCTGTGTAGCAACTTCTCACCGGCAAAGGCGCGGATGCTCATGCCGTTTTCATGTAGCGGCAGATTACCGCTGTGGAAGTTCATGCTGGTTTGCAGCGGGAAATCTACTTCGTGTTGACCGTTTGCCAACAACAGACGACCACGTTGCTCTACATCGCGGATAAAACCGGGGATGCTATCAATATCTACATTGTGTGGCAGATTACCGGCCAAGCCCATAATTACTGCGATGTCGGTGTGGTGGCCTTTCCCGGTCAGAGACAACGAACCATATACATCAACGACCACACAGGTGGTGTCTGCCAACACGTTATTGGTAATTAAATCATCGGTGAATTGTTTACCGGCTTTCATTGGGCCGACGGTATGGGAGCTAGATGGGCCGATACCGATTTTGAAAATGTCGAAAACGCTAACCATGGGCGCGCCTCTTTGAGTTATTCAGCGGGAATGCAGGAAAAGCAGCCGGTGCGGGGAGCACCGGCTTGAAGTGATTAGCCGATCAGGCTGAACACGATAGCGGTGATGGCAATCAGACCCATCACAACAACGAATACGTTGCTGATGTGGCCGCTGTATTTACGCATGGCTGGAACTTTACGGATGGCGTACATCGGCATCAGGAACAGCAGCATCGCGATGATTGGACCACCTAGGGTTTCAATCATACCCAAGATGCTTGGGTTCAGCGTAGCAACAATCCAAGTGGTCACCAGCATGAAGATAGCGGTCATGCGGTTCAGCTTGTTAGTGCTGATGGTTTTACCACGGCTCTTCATTGACTTGCTTACCAGACCATTGAAGCCTTCACGAGCGCCCAGATAGTGGCCCAGGAAGGACTTGGTGATAGCCACAAACGCGATAACCGGAGCGATATACTCGATCATCGGGTTGTTGAAGTGGTTTGCCAGGTAAGACAGGATTGAGATATTCTGTGCTTTAGCTTCTGCCAGATCCGCTGGGGACAGGCTCAGTACGCAGCTGAACACGAAGAACATAACGGTCAGCACCATCATGATGTGTGCGTAAGCCAGAATGCGAGAACATTTTTTCTCCGCATCTGGGCCGTATTCTTCACGCTTGGCAACCGCAAAGGCGGAGATGATTGGAGAGTGGTTGAAAGAGAACACCATCACTGGGATAGCCAGCCACAGCGTCATAATCAAACCGCGACCCATACCAGCGCCTGAACCAGAGAGTGATACGTTCTCGAAGATGGCCGTCGTCCAGTTAGGGATCAGATACAGAGCCAGCAGCATTAACGTGGCAACAAATGGGAATACCAAGATACTCATGGTTTTCACGATAGCTTGCTCACCAAAACGCACGATACCCATCAGGCCGACGATCAAAATCAGCGACAGAATGGCACGCGGTGGTGAAGCCATACCTAACTGGTGAGTAATAAAGCTATCGACGGTGTTGGTGATAGCGACACTATAAACCAACAGAATTGGGTAGATGGCAAAGAAGTACAGCAGGGTAATCAATTTACCGGCGCTGATACCGAAGTGTTCTTCTACAACTTCAGTAATGTCTTCACCTGGGTTCTTACCAGACAACACGAAACGGCACAGGCCGCGGTGCGCAAAGAAGGTCATCGGGAAAGCGATAATCGCCATGATGATCAAAGGAATCAAACCACCGATACCGGCGTTGATTGGCAGGAACAACACGCCTGCACCGATTGCGGTGCCATACAGACCCAACATCCACATGGTGTCGGTTTTACGCCAAGTACTAGAAGAGCCTGACGCTGTTGAGGCAATAGTACCGGTTTGAGTAGTGTCCATAAATATCTCCGAGGTGAACACGATAATTAAAAAATAAAAACAAAACTTAGGTTGAAACCCGAAGAAGTCATCTCAGATGATTCCCTCAGTAAAAATCAGGTGCTGCACACGGGGATAAATAACTTTCCCCCTGGTTAATCATTAAGCTAATTATCTTTTGGCATTTATTGCCTGATAATCAACCAAAAAGCTTTCACCTGTTTAAGCGTGAAAAGTGGTGGTATCTGCCAGGAGATCTTTGTCCCCCAATTTTTGTTGGCGGCAAGATAACGATTTACAGCAGAAACAACCGTGATCCTGCTCGCAAATGCACGATGTGTGCGTATATGCACCTTTTTTGTGTTTTTTAGTGTGTATGTTGCACGATTGTGTAAGATTTTGTGCTGCAACCTCTTCCATTAGCCCACATTTTTTATCCGGTATGAATAGATAATAACCAGATAAAACGCTATCAATGACAGCAGGGCGAGCAATATATTTTAAGAGAAGGTTAGGATCTAGCTAAAAACCCGTAGAAAGGCTTTTTGGTGACGCGGATCACACTTTTGTTTTTGTGGTGATTCAATCTATCCTATTGTTATCATTTGGTTTTAAGTGAAACTCCTTGTAATTTAGTAGGTTAATTAACCTAAGTTTAAGCAAAGATAAATCAGTTCTTATTCATCATATAAATTTGTCGATTTGGTTATTTTTAATTCACCTTGGTTAAAAGTTTGTTATTTAATTCCCCGTTCGGACAAGTTTTATTTATCATATAAATCCATCTGGGAAGAAACCTCATCGAGTTATATAAGGTTACTTTTAATTCATTAATAAATAGTCGCAGAGCGATTTGTTGCATTTCGTTAACTCAACTTTATGCGCAGGCATAACCATAATGAATTTAATTGCGCACTATTTGTTCAAATTTAACTGCGGAAAAATGGGGGAAGATGAGCACTGCCGGGAAGTCCGGCAGTGAAAGACCACTCAGTAGCGTAGGGTAATGTTGTTGCTATTGAAGTATTCGATGAATTCTTTATCTGGTTGGCGGTCAGTAATCACGCGATCAAACAGGGTCAGTGAACCAATGCAGGCGGGTTTGGTTTTGCCAAATTTGCTGTGATCGGCAATCAGGATTTTTTGTTGCGCCATGGCGAGCGTTCGATGCTTCATTTCTAACTCGTCGAAGTTAAAGCATGTCGCCCCGTGTTGCAGACTTAAGCCCGCGGCAGAGATAAAGGCAATATTCGGGCAGATGTGGTCAATCTCATTGCGCTGACCGAGAGAACTAAAGATGTAGTTATTCGGATTGAACTCACCGCCACACAAGATCACCTTGCATTGGGGCTTGTCTTGCAATGCTAAAAAGGTGTTGAGCGAATGACAAACTGCGGTGAAGGGGAGTTCGTCATCAATGGCGTCGATGATCGCTGGCGTTGTGGTGCCACAGTCGAAGAATACGGTGTCATTGGCGTTGACCAACGGAGCCGCTAACATGCCGATGCGACGTTTCTCTACGACTTGTTTGGCTTTCTGATCGGAGACAAAGTAGTGGGTGACGCCGTTGCTACGTGGATCGGCCACCACGTAGCCACCCAATAACACGACCGCCGTGGGTTCAGCACTGAGATCGCGACGGATGGTCATCTCTGATACGCCTAACAGCGCGGAGGCTTCTTTTAAATGGATTTTATCAGAGCGCTTTAACGCTTGGATTAATCGGTTGATACGTTCTTCGCGCCGCGTTTCCATCAGTTCTTCCCACTGGTTTCAGAGTTAAAAAAGAGTAGCGTGCTTATTTTATTATGCCAAACACAACAATGCGGGGTAATACGTTCAGCAACGTATTACCCCGCATTTGACTATCTTACCGCTTTAACGCCTAAGGGCGTTGACTGTCAATAACTGCCTGCAGCAGGTTGAGCGCCGGAAACGATAGCGACGCCTGAACTGGTGCCGATGCGGGTTGCCCCTGCTTTAATCATTGTTTCGGCAGTGGCACGATCGCGCACCGCGCCAGACGCTTTCACGCCCATTTCGCTACCCACAGTTTTACGCATCAATTTGACGTGCTCTTCGCGAGCACCGCCAGTGCTGAAACCGGTGGAAGTTTTAACGAAGGCGACATCGAGCTCGCGACACATTTCACAAACCTGAACGATTTGTTCATCACTGAGCAAGCAGGTTTCCAATATTACCTTCAACGGGATCGCGGCGCAAATCTCACGTACTGCGGCGATATCGGCTTTAACTTCTTCCAACAAGCCACTTTTCAGCCAGCCGACGTTGATCACCATATCGATCTCTTGCGCTCCAGCAGCGATCGCCGCTTTGGCTTCAAAGGCTTTGCTCACGGTCAAACCTGCACCCAGTGGGAAACCAATCACTGAACAGACTTTCACCTGGCTTTCCTGCAGCAGATGCGCTGCCAAAGGGACATAACCAGAATTCACGCAAACGGCATAGAAGTTGTGTTGTTGCGCTTCTTCGCACAGTTTGGCGATCTGCATTTCAGTGGCATCCATAGCCAGCAGGGTGTGATCGACATAGCTTGCGTAATCAATGTTCTCGTTGCTCATCTTGATTCCTTAGTGAGTGAGGTTTTAGTCATAGAAAGGATACTGAATGTGATAATAATAACATTCAAAAAATCTAATTTCTAGCTGAAACTCGCGTAATTAACGGAGTGGTGGCGTATGGCTATGTTTTGGCAGGATCAAAAAAGGATTTTGTATGTTATTTAAATAACATTTAATGAGGTTCGGGGTGATAACACCCCGAGAGGAAAACTATTCTTTAACCCAACCTTTACGGATGGGGAAGGCAAATAGGAATTGATATAGGCGCGTTAACCCTGCGGCGATCGCATCACCAAACAAATTCCATACCAATTGAGCAAACAAACAGCCGACGATGCCAAGTAGGAAACCACCGACCATGTCCAGCGGCCAATGCACGCCGAGGTAAATGCGTGACCAAGCGATGCTGATGGCGACTACCATCAACAATATTCCCGACCATACGCGGTGCCAACAGAGAAAAGCGATGGCAAAGGTAAAGATGGCAGTACCGTGATCACTCGGAAAAGAACTGTCCGGTGCATGGGTTAAAAATGTATAACCCACACCGGCAACAAATGGACGCGGGTGCGGTAGCAAGGTGCTGATCGTTGCCGCTGCACTCATGGCAAACAACAGAGCGATGGTTGTTTTAGCGACCAAGACACGTTGCGAGGCTAATTGATGTTGCGGTCCCCAAAGCCACAACCCGACCATTAACAATGGTATGATCATAATCAGATCGCGAGCTATGAAAGTGGCAACATCGATCAGCCACTCCGGAGAAGCCGGGGTAGCATTAATCCAAGAAAATAAAAAGTAATTCAATGACTCCACGCTTTTACCTCACTTTGCGGCAAAAATAGCCGCTAACGCCCCAATAAACCACAAGTTGACTGAGCCAAACCCACCAGCCCGCCCACAGGTTATGAGAAAGAAAATGTGCCCCGCGCATCACTTGACCAAACCCCATCAACATGCCGAGTGCGATGCCACCCAACCAGCACCAATAAGCCAAGCGTGGGCGCTGTGGATAAAACAGGAAAAACAAAGCCATCACCGCAAAACCACTAGAGGCATGACCGCCCGGAAAACAACGGCCTGGTCCCGGATTAGCCGGAATGGTGCCGAACAGCGGGTAAGATATTGCTTTACCGCCATATTCCAATAAATCCCACGGGCAGGAGTGTGCACTGGTTGCTTTCAGAATGCCGACCACCAATGGCCCTATCCCCACCAACAACATGGTAACGATAAGGCGTGAATTGCGGCGGTAGATACCATAGAACAACCCCAGTACAGCCCCGCTGATGACGCAGATTTTCAGCAATCGGTGATTGATCAAATCTAACCACTGATTGTTCTGCCAAGGGAAACGTTGGCTAGCAGCATCGAACCAATAATTACTGATGGCCCAATCCAGTTGTTCATTACGTGATAACCAGAGAAACAGTAACCCACTGACAATCAACCCAAAAACTTGCCAACGGTAAAAGGATGTCGGCAAGGAGTAAAGGGTATTAGTCTGAATCGGCGCTGTTGTTGAGGTTTGATTTAATGAAGGTTTTGAGGTGTTGAATGGGTTCACGCGGTTGCTCATCAATATCGTTGAATCGCGTGACAGTAATCATTTTGTCTTAAGAAAACCTTAGCGCTGTAATGTTATGTAAAGCCAGCGGGACTCGGATTTAACCTATAATTACACCTTATGAGTTATGCTAGTGTACGCGCCGATTAGTCGATAAATCATAAGGATGATAAATGAAAAAGCTTTCTTTAATGCTAACTAGCGTTTTAATGGCGACTTCCGCCAATGCAATGGCGGCCACAGCAACTGAAAATTCTGATCTGAGCAAACAGCCATTGGAAAAGGTAGCGCCTTATCCAAAAGCGGAAAAGGACATGACTCGTCAGGTGATTTATCTACCAAAACAGGAACACGAAGAGAACTACAAAGTGGAACTGTTGATTGGCAAAACCCTAGAAGTTGATTGCAATCGTCACATGATGGGCGGTGAACTGGAAAGCAAAACCCTAAGTGGCTGGGGCTACAACTATCTGGTGCTGGAAAAACTTTCCGCTCCGGCCTCGACCATGATGGCCTGCCCAGATAACAAAAAGACTTCAAAATTCATCCCCGCTAATTTGGGTGACGAAGCGATGCAGCGCTACAACAGCCGCCTACCACTCGTCGTCTATGTACCAAAAGATGTCGAAGTGAAATACCGCATCTGGCAAGCCAGTGAGAAAGTGCAAAACGCCGAGCAAAAATAATTGCGTTAATGGTTAGCACAGCTAAGAGATTGCCGACCCGCCAGAAGAGGATTTTGGCGGGTTTTTTGTTGGGGAAAATCGAGGAAGATAAATCGCAGGTAATAAAAAACCCGGTTATGATACTGGGTTTATAAAATCAGTAAGTTAGAATGAATTCAACGAGTTGATTTAGTGATGATAGGTGGTCAAATGTGGTCTTTGCCAACCTCTGCCGCCACATTGTCGCCACTATTCATCGTTGCCAGTGGGTTGAAGCTCAATGCAGTATCGAGATGCTCTGGTGCAAAGTGTGCGTACTTCATGGTCATTTTTATGTCACTGTGACCGAGGATTCTTTGCAGAACCAGAATGTTACCACCGTTCATCATAAAATGTGCTGCGAACGTGTGACGTAAGACGTGGGTTAACTGACCTTTAGGTAAGGTAATGCTGGTTTGTTCTATCAGCCCCATAAAGCTGAAATAGAGGTCATCAAACACTTTATCGCGTTTGAGCCCGTCAATTTCATTGTAGAGTGCCTCACTGATCGGAACGCTGCGATTCTTCTTACCCTTGGTTCTGGTATACGTAATTTTGAACGGCGACAACTGGGAGCGAGTCAAACTCTCGGCTTCCCGCCAGCGAGCACCAGTAACCAAACAGATACGGATAAGCAGGGATAGATCTTTTTTGATGGAGTTTTCTGCTTTTAACAACAGTTCAGAAATTTGCTCATGTGTCAGCCACGCCATTTCTTTTTCAGCGATCACAAACTTACGCACGTTCTCCAAAGGGTTTGGTTGGTTCCACTCACCTAGACGAATTAATTCGTTGAATGCGCCGCTCAGGTAGTTTTGCTCAAGGTTTACCGTGACAGGGGCTGCTCCATTGCTCCATTTTTCAGAAAAGTAGATTTTCCCTTTTAGGCGCTGGTCACGATAGTGCGCAAAATCCTTTGCCGTAAACTTACTGGCGATGGGATCGCCGAGTGCTTCTACAACTAAATCCAACTTCTTACGGGTTCTCTTACCGGCTGTGAGTGATTGCCCGTGTAGGTTAAACCAAAGTTCGACGATCTCACTGAGTTTGCGACGGTCTTCTGCTTCTCCTAGCCACGGTTTGTCGTTCACTTCGCCCATAGTGAAACGCTCAAAAGCTAACGCTTCACCTTTGGTAGCAAACTGTTTGCGGATTCTGCGACCAACACGGCCTGCGGGGTAACACTCACAGATCCATTTACCTGTGGTGAGTTTTCGTACTGCCATTAAAAAACCCTCATATCTGAGGGCTTAGTTTAACTGTATATAAAAACAGTGGTCAATGTTTGTCGCGGCTCTAAAAAAACATTCGCTGTGTTATGCAACAACCAGCTCTTCTTTGTTCTGGTTGTTGATAGCAGACTCCCGCTCTTGGGCTATAGCCAATGACTCTCTGTACTCCCTTGCATCAGCAAACATCGTCCATTGGGCGTTGATGTTCATTTCCTCAATAGTGGACTTTATATCGCGTAGGGAAACATTGAAGAATTCTTTTCTGCTGTTGACTTTATTAACCTGATTTTCATTGAATACTTTATGTAAATGATTTTCTAATGATGGTGCATCATCGCTATAAATCATTGCGTGAATGTCAAATGAGAAAGGAACACTCGCATCCCCTAATTCGCGAACTCGGTCAAGTGGCTCTAAACGGCGGGTCATGCCTATTTTGAACACATCGTCACCAAATGAACCTATGTTGCTAATGATATAAACATGGCCTGAGCGTGTTTGTTGAGCCATAGAAATTGCTCTTTGGTTTTTGGCTTCGGCTTCTTCATATTTTTGTTGTAACTCAGCTAATTTCTGCTCAAGAACTAAGCGTTTTTCTTCACTAGCATCAAACATTTCTCTAGTGGCTTTCTCTATTGCTTGCTTGATCGCTTTTTCTTCTTTCTCAGCTTCTTTAATTGCTTTTTCGTACTCTTTCCGTGCCTTTTCTTCTTCTCTTAATTGCTCTTTAATTCGGCGTTGCTCTTCTCTTTCTTCTAACATTATTTCGTTAACAGCAACTACCCATTTCAGTTCATTCAATCTAGCTTGAAGGAACATATCCGTTATGCGTGCTGAACGAAACGCTGAACCATTGAAGTTTACTGACTCAAATGAGTCTCTAATTTCTTGGGAAAGTTTCCCATAGTTATTATTCTTGGCTTTTGATAGTGCGGTGTCGACTTTGCCGTTAAACGCATCAATAACAAACTGTATGGCGGCGTTTCGTCTTACTGGTTCCACATAATCACAACTAGCAGCTTTGTGTGTGCGAATTAGGTTGTCGGTTAGCTCTCTGGCTTTCTTTAGTTCTTTCCCAGCATCTGTAAACTGGTATGACTCGGCCAGTTCATCAAGAACACTACGGTTAGGTATGATCCATTCATCCCCATATCCGTCGATCTTATTTTTCATGGCTCGAGCTGCATTGATATACTTCTCCGCGTTTTCTTTCGCTTCGTATGCGGAGCCTGCAATTGCTTTAGCTCTATCTTCTGCTGATTGAATTAATAAACTTGCGTTATCATGTGCATTGGATATTATTTCATTTGATTTTTCGTTGGCATTATCCAACCGCTCTTTGGCTTTTAAACGAGCCTCACGGGCTTCTTTTGTTATTGCAATAGCTTCGTAATCAGCATTACTAATAGTAAGCTTTGCTCGTTGCCTAGCTTCGTTAACAATATTAAGGGCTTCGACTGTCGCACTGTTGATTTTTTCTTTTGCTATTACGGAAGCGTTGTTTATTTTATGCTCAGCATCTAAAACAGAATCATGTAGCTCTTGATATTTCCAAAGTGGTTCGGATTTTCTGATTAAATCGGCTAGGTTGGCAGATTTTTCCTCTAACTCTTCGGTTAGGGCTAATGCTCTTTTGCTGCTTTCTGTGACCTCATTTTCAAGCGATTTTAGCTGTGCCCTCAAAAATAATTCGTTCGTTTTATGAACTTCTTCACTTTTTTTTCTGCTCTTTCTCTCTTTTATCCATAAAGTTAAAAAAACAGGAGAAGAAAAAAGGATAAGTAAAAGAATTATAGCTCCGGTATCCATGCTGCCCTCAAATGATTACATCAGTTTTTTGTTGTAGTGCTTTTGATAACACCTATGAAAGATACATCTGCAATATCACACTCAAAGGAGTGTTTGCCATTGTCGATACGAATACGGCCTTTGGGCAATCGAGTTATATCTCTGATGACAATATTATTTTCGATACTGACGACCCATTTCCCATCACAGGGATCGTGTTCAGCCATGTCTGCGATGTAGGTAGTGTCATTGTCTATGATCACAACAGGTTGTTGGATTGAAGTAGATATGAAGTTTTTATCAAACATAAAGAAACCTTTATCAACCAGTGTCCCTTCTAACAGCTGTTGTTTTGGGAGTGTCAATAAATCTGTTAGCTCGGCATCGTGCATTGGACCTTCACCGAACGATAGCCATTTGATAGATAAGCCAGTTTCCATCGCGCACCGAAGCACCCAATCAGCAGGGAAAATGTCACGCATGTAGCGTGTCGCCATTGTGCTTTTGGATACACCTAAGTGATCACAAAGTGCTTGGCGCGTTGTAAATCCGTACGCCTCAACTAGGCGTTCAATGGCCTTTTTACCGCCGTTATTGAAATCCATACGTACTCCTCAACGAATTTAAATCATTGACAGATTCCAAAAGCGATCTTAAAGTTGAACTCGAAGTGTTCTTTTGGAGCCTTCACGATTAAACACTAATAAAACCGGCTCGCCACAAGCCATATAACTGAGGAATGTTGCACCATGAGCAATAACATTTCAATCACTCTGAACACACCGCACGTCACAATTGAGCGCTATAGCGAACTTACAGGGCTTCCCGTTGATACGATCAACGACATGTTGGCCGATGGTCGCTTGCCTCGCCACCGTCTCCGTAAAGATAAAAAGCGTGAGAAGGTCATGATCAATATTGCCATTCTCACATTAGATGCGATCTCTGAAAGTAAACTTCGGATTGCATAGTTTTCATCGTGTGGTTCGATATTGCGATATGTTCGGAGAAGCAACTATGTTTGATTTCAAAGATTCCAAACACGCACAGTTCGATGAGGCTTGTCGCGCTTTTGCTTTACGCCATAAAGGTGACCTATCGGCAATCGCCGAGCGTGTTGGTATGAATCCGCAAATGCTGCGGAACAAGTTAAACCCGGACCAACCGCATCAACTGACCTGCGTTGATGTTATGCGTCTGACCGATGAAACCGAAGATCCGACGATCTTGGACGGTTGGCTAGAACAGATGCAATGTCATCCATCGGTGCCGCTGAATGAGATGGCCGGGGAAAATATTCCGGTTTATGTTCTCAATGCTACGGCAGAAGTCGGGAAGTTAGCGGCTGATACCGTTGCTGGCGGCCATATGAATATGACTCGGTTGGCTGATTTCAAACGTACCGTAAATTCAGCCGTTCGTTGCTTAACGCTAGCGGGTATCACGATGCAGGCGCGTGTGCAGTCCAATCCCACCTTATCGTCTGCGGTAGATGCCTTAACCGGTATCGGTGCGACGTTTGGCATGAGTTGAGGTGGTGATGATTATTTCAGTTGCACCACTACTCAAACGGCAGAGTCCATCTCGCCAATATCATGCCAGTCACGGCTGGGTTGAATTGCGGAATGGTACACACTGGCACCCATCAAGAAATCAGCAGCAGTTGATTGCCGGAATGACCAGCAGCAAAAGGGGGATCGCATGGCTAACACAGAAGCTGCGTTCAATGTGCGGATAACCGCAGGTGAGCGCCTTAATGGTTTAACCCACCTCGCCATTATTCGCGGTCAGTTATTTGGTGATGATAGCGGTAAAGATTTGGAGCGGTTTATTTTCGATATGCGTGACAAAGTAGATTCACGTTATTTGGATAATAAACGCGCATTAGCGGCGATATTTTATTTAGCCAATATTCCGGCGGCTCGTCACGAGGTCGAATTTAGTGAGCTGACGATTGCCGAGAGAAAAGCACTGATCGGTGCAATGAGTCATTTAAAGGCAGTCGTGAGTTTATTTCCAAAAAGACTCGCAATGCCTAATTAACCCGCAAAGAAAAATACTGGCGTAAACCCGCCGGGTATCCCTTTGCCTAAAAACAGGAATCCAACAATGAAAAATATCGAAGTGAGAAAAATGAAAGTGGCCGCGAACTTGGACACGTTGCTGACTGGTGCGCGGATGGAAGAACGCCGCAGCCGTGCCGAAGTGATGGCTACTCGTTTGCAGAATCTGGCTAATCACATTCAGGGCAACCAGTTAAACCACATTGAAGTGGCTGAACTGCTGCGTCAGGAAAGCGAAGCAATCCAACATCAAGCGCAGGAGTTGCACTAATGGCCGACCAAATGGATATGGCGCAAGAGCGCCAGCAGGAAATCCTTGAACGCCAGATTAAAAATGCCCGCGTTGTTCGTACCGGGCGAAATGTCTTTTTCTGTGATGACTGTGGGGAGCTTATCCCGAATGCCCGTCGCCAGCTTTTGCCGGGTGTTGAGCGGTGCGCGCCTTGTCAGGAAATCAAAGAATTGAAAGAGAAACATTACAACGGAGGTTCGGTGTGAGAACTATTCATAAATTAAAGATTGCCCGTGTGCATTTTGCGGCAGTGTCAGCGTGTAAAAAAAGAGCTGAACTGAGACGAAATGACCGTAATTTTAAATGTGGTGATTATCTACTTTTACGCGAGTGGAATGATGAATATAGCGGTAATAAATTGATCGTGAAAATCACTCATATATTGACCATTAGTGATTACATCATCGGTGGAGGTAATTGGGTGGTTTTGTCTATTTCGCCGATAAATGGAAGTGATGTTCCTTCAATCCTCGACGCTAGTTTTGGGGGTGAGCAATGAGTACCCAATCAACGATTTTACGCTGGGCGGGTAGCAAAACCCGCATGATGGAGACGCTAAAGCAGCACCTTCCAACAGGAAAGCGCTTAGTGGAGCCTTTTGCAGGTTCGTGCTCGGTAATGATGAACACTGATTATGAACAATATCTTATTGCAGATGTGAATCCTGACTTGATCAACATGTATCAAGTTATAAAAGAAAAACCTGAGTATTTTATTTCGGAAACGAAACGGTATTTTTCTTTGTATAACGATGCTGATAGTTATTACGAGCAGCGCCATACTTTCAATACAGACGCTCTTTATCCACTCAGACGGTCGATGATATTCCTGTATCTTAATCGCCACTGCTTCAATGGTCTGTGCCGTTATAACAAGAAAGGTGAATTTAATACTCCATACGGAAAATTAAAAAAACCTTATTTCCCAGAGGCTGAGATCCGCGCATTCGCAGAAAAAGCGAAGCGTGCCACATTCATCTGCACCAGTTTTGAAGAAACGCTGGAAATGGTAGAAGGCGGTGATGTCGTGTATTGCGATCCACCGTATTTACCGGCTGATGTTAACAGCGGGGAGTTTACAGCATACCACTCTGACAAATTTGGTTATGACCAGCACCTTAGCCTTTCAACGCTGTTACGTGCTGCATCTCATCACGGTGTCGATGTTGTTGCGTCCAACAATGATAATCAGCTGGTGATCGATCTCTATTGTGACTTTGAACAATACCCGATGGCTGTACGTCGTAGCTGTGGTGGTAAAGGGGATAGCCGAAAGTCTGCTGATGAGCTGATCATTAAAAAAGCTGGGCAAGTGCCAGCCGCCTTATGGATGGGGTGGGATCTGGCGAAAGGGCCAGACGTGAGTATGTGCAGATGACTGATGCCGTCGAATGGGCATATCCATGGAACGCACCGCGTCCAGCCATCGAATCACCGTATTATGCATTTTATCAGCGGCTGAAGGACAAGCCGCTGAGTCAGGCCGAAACTTACGAACTCGCTATTGAAGAAGCTAACCGCCGTGATCGCATGATCGCGGCGTTGCTACATGCGCGTAATAAGTTGGCGAAACAGTCTGCGCTTGTACGCCGCGATATTGCCCGGCGTATGGATACTTTGGAAAATTTGCATGGAATTCAGCGAGCCAATGCGTACTTAATCAATTCATTTTTTAAGCGCACATTGCCACGCCTTGAATTAGTCACCCAGCGTTACCGTCTGCCAGTAATGACAGAGGGTAATGCTTCTCTATTTGGTCGTTACAACAAGCTCCCTGATATGTCTCGCGAAGACGTCGAATTGCTGGCGGAAGACGTTGCCACGTTTATACGTCTGGAGCTGGGTTTTATCAGTGACCAATTACCGGATGCTAGTGATCTGCGTGTTGGCTGGGCGCTATATCAGCGAGCGGGAACTATCGCGCTGCAATTGAGGCAAACGCCGCCGCTGTGGGATCGCATCAATAACAAGGTGTTTATCGAATCGGAAGCCAGTACGGCGATCTACAAAATGACGTCGCCGGTATGGTGGTTGGGGCGTCTGCGTCGTATTGCGAACGAATGGCGCGAACATCTGCAAATTGCGCTGCGTAATGTCAGCAAGAAGGGCACCCCCTACGCCAGCCGCATCACTATTGGTGAATGGCGGGAGCAGAAGCGCCGCACCCGTGAGTTTTTGAAGGGGATGGAGCTGGAAGACGAAGCAGGCAACCGCATCAGCTTGATCGATAAATACGACGGCAGTGTGGCAAACCCGGCGATCCGTCGCTGTGAACTGATGACGCGTATCCGTGGCTTTGAAAATATCTGTAATCAACTGGGTTACATCGGGGAGTTCTACACCCTGACAGCACCGTCTAAGTATCACGCCACAACTAAATCCGGTTACAGCAACGGCAAATGGAATGGCTCAAGCCCAGCGGATACGCAGCGTTATTTGCGTAGCGTATGGGAGCGAGTTCGCGCCAAGTTGCACCGTGAAGATTTGCGCATCTTTGGGATTCGCGTCGCAGAACCTCACCATGACGGAACACCACACTGGCATATGCTGATGTTTATGGAGCCTGAGAACGTGGACCGTGTGCGTGAGATCCTACGTGATTACGCGTTCAAAGAAGACGGTAGCGAACTGAACAGCGGTAAGGCCCGAAAAGCTCGCTTTCATGCCGAAGCTATCGACCCCGACAAAGGCAGCGCTACCGGCTACGTGGCGAAGTACATCAGCAAAAATATCGATGGTTACGCGTTGGATGATGAGCTGGACGACGACACTCAGCAGCCGCTGAAAGAAATGGCCCCGGCAGTGTCCGCATGGGCGGCACGCTGGCGCATCCGTCAGTTCCAATTTATTGGTGGTGCGCCGGTGTCGGTCTATCGTGAGTTGCGTCGCATGGCTGATTCTGAAACGGCGATGGGCTTAAGCGTTGAGTTTGCAGCGGTACATGATGCGGCAGACGGTGGCGACTGGGCGGGATATGTGAACGCACAGGGCGGTCCGTTTGTTCGTCGTGACGATCTAGTGGTTCGTACCTATTACGAGCCAGCCGAAGACCTGAACGCCTACGGTGAAGAAACAACACGCATCAAAGGCGTTTTTTCTCCTTCTGTTGGTTCAGATACCCCGATTATCACTCGTACGGTGCAATGGAAGATTGTACCGAAGCGTGCCCTTGATTTGGCCGTTGACCTGTTGGGCGCTCCTGCGCCCTCTCGGAGTTCTGTCAATAACTGTACGGTGAGATCGGGATCGCCAGACCTTGCACCGGACAAGACAGAACCGATAACGATTGATTTTGACCGGCTGACACCGAAAGAACGGCGACAAATGTTGCGTAGGGTGAAGGAGGAAGGGCAAACAGAGTCGAAAAATCAGCGTGCAGGCTTTACTGGTGATCCTGCGTTGGAGGAAGCGCACCGTAAATCCGCTGCAACTATTCAGCGTAGGAATGATAGCAGGGCGGCGGCGTTGACCGCTGCTGGCGATGCTATGGATAAAATCACCGAGGAAATGGCCCTACAGGGCGTGGAACTCACACAAGCGGAAGCGTGGCGCATGACAACGGGTTACACCGTGCAAATAGGGAATGCAGCGTTCCGTGGTTCTGCCAATGGGGAAGTGTTCCAGCATAAAACTAAGGATAAACAAACTGTATTGAGGTTGGCGAAGTTTATTGAACGGTATCATCCAGCCATGAGAATGGCGCAACAGGCCAGATTATTGGCGAAGTATTGCGAAGATGAAAAGAAACCATGCGATCCGAATGTAGCTGATATTTAACACATTCGGTTATGACGGATTGTTGTGTGGTAAATGGGTGAGCAATTTGAGCTTACTCATTAATCAATATCATGTTTTTCGGAAAAATTGCTTTTCGTTTAGCATCTATTAATATACTGTATATAAATACAGTTAATTCAAAAGGGGGAAGAGTGTCTGATCTTCTTATGGAGTCATTGGCCTTGCAACGTATCGACCTGATTGCCCGAATGGTGTCGGCTAATCAGTGCAATGGGGATGACAAAGAACTGGCGATAGTCTGGATCGCTGAAATGACAACACAGTTGATGGTGAAACTGGATGAGCATGATGAATAAGAGCAGAATTCCTGCTTAAGCAGTACCAGTGATCTGAATGTGTTATGTAATTGAAGTGGTATCATAAAATACAGTATTCAATAAAAATTATATTTATATGCGAGGACATGTTTATGAATGGGATCTTTTATACAAATACTCAAACTAATCTTCCCAACTGGGTGCCCCTCCATGGTGAGCAAAAATTAGGTTATGCGTATGAAACGGCAACACATTTTGTTCATTTTTATGGGAGAAAACATGGTTTGAATGTAATTTCTGTTGGTTTGACTGCAATTGAAGCAAAAAGTGGTAGTTTGCCCGATTGGGTCACGCGTGTTTTTGGCGCTCAAAACATACAATCTCTTGCAAACCAAATAGGGCATTCGATAGAGGGTATCTGGAGACCATCTTTGTATGACCACCAAGATATCATTGATGCAATAAATATTGATCCTTTTGAACAACGTTCTGCGGAGCAAGCTCTACGTGTACTTATAGAAAAACTAGACGAATTATTACTCTATATAGAGCCTGATTCTAATGGGCTTAAAGCCTATGGACATAAAACCAGAGAGCTTTTAATTCTCGCGTGCACAGAAATTGAAAATCAATGGGTGTCATTATTTAAAAAAGCAAATATAGCGCCTCAGAATAGTAGAATGTACACCACGCAAGATTATATTAAGCTTTTGCCTAAAGCATGTCTGAATGAATTCGTAATTTCATATATTAATTACAGTGGGCTTCGAGAGTTTAAACCATTTCATTCGTGGTCAATTAGTCAGCCTACAAAATCATTAATTTGGTATGACGCATACAATAAAACAAAGCATGACAGAAATAATCATTTCGGAGAGTCGACTCTTGAGCATGTTTTAGATGCCATAGCTGCAAATATCGTTGTCTTCTGTGCTAAATATGGACCATTTAGCCTTTCTAAAGCAAATAACTCACTATCATCATTAGTAAATCAGCATTTTACCATACGTTTAGAAAATAGCGATCCAGCGACATATTATATACCTGAAATTAACCTTCCTAGTGGCACAAGAACTGATTTGTTCGTTTATGATTGTTACCGTGAGAAACACAATAAACCTTGGGTCATTAATCCATTGATTTTGTAAGTGCATCCATCATCAAGATTTTGAATTTGTGCATGGATCTGCATGACATCGAAAGGAGCTAGGTTGGCTAGAAACTCGTGACTGGTGTTGGCTTACGATGTCCATGCACCTGCATGAAAAACCATAGATCAAGCGGGCAGGCGAGGCGGGGCTATGATCGCGCGCTCAGGGGTGTAATAGCGTTTTTCTCCGCAAATTTCCAGCTTGCTGGCGTGCTATCGCAATATCATTAATGCAGGAGCACCAATAAGTAACAGGTGTGCGTGGTGAGGCTCTGTGGCGTTTAGATGGGATTCTAAAAGTTGTCAATCAGACGATTGATGGTTAGTCCAGTTTTAAGATCTACATCCCATTTTGTTTTTGAATGATCAGATACCATTATGGAAACAGTGGTTAATGGAGATTTACATGGCGTATCAGGTTGAGGCGGTTTGTCCTTGCTGTGGAACTATTGCAAGCGGTGATTTGAATAAAATTGAAGAGGTTTTCGGCTTTCGTACCGTGGATGGTGAGCGGTTGATCCCGCAATCGTATTGCCGAAATTGTCGGCGATTAAAGTGTTCACCTAATGATAAACACTGTGGTGCCTAAAGTTTTTCGATATTAAAGAAGCCGCATTCAGCGGCTTCATGTGTTTTATGATGTATACGGTACTGTCGCTATTAGCAGTTGGTAAAGAAAGTTAACGAATCACTATGCTGATGAAATGCGCTAGCGTTCGCGCATCCTTTGCAGGGCTGACCTGAATTTTTGGTTACTCTGATCGCTTTGTCATCCCATAATTCTGTCATTTTACTGTCTTTGATATTAGTGACGACCAGAGCGGGCAAGCCGTTATCTTTCAGCCAGCGCTCTACCTCTCGCTTGCCCTTTAATGTTTCTGCACGTGCAGTAAAAATCCGCACTTCTTTTTTATCTTTGCACCACGTTTTTACGCGTTTCACCATCGGTGCTACAGGTTTGCCAATGGCCGAGCCTTGTCCTGATTTGTATTGAGCCAGCGTACCGTCTAAGTCAACGCCTATCCATCCCATAACAACCTCCATAATCAGCTAGAAATCGACACCGACAAATTCCCATCCTCAACATCCAGCTTATAATCCTCAAATCGGATCACCTCTTCACCCACCCACGCATTCAGCTCCAACATCTGACGTTGCAGCGGCATCAACTCATTGCGCACAAACACCTTACTCGCCTTGCCGACATCCCCGAACCCGCCGGTGTTGTTAGGGATAATCCCCATCATCTGCGGCGGAACGCGGTGAGCGGCCAGCATGTCGTCGCGGCTGACGTTTTTGATATTTAGAAACTCATCCTTTGCCGCAACCTCTGACAGCGGGATGATCTGAATGCCGTCTTTCTTACCCGCCGGGGAGTACATAAACAGGTTACGGAAATTGCCGGGGCCTTTGGATTGTTTAAGTGCGGTGCGGATGTTGTCCACGTCGGACTGGTTCTGCGCTGGATCGCTCATGTACATGATAAAACCCGCATGACTGCCATTTAGGTAATACTTGCGGCGGAACAGCGTCGCGGACTCGTTGAGCAATGCCGACGGGATCGCCGCCAGATATTCCGGCAGGCCGTACAACTCTTGGTTTAAATCTGGCTCAAACAGGTGGAACACCGAACCGGTTTCGAACTGGTAAGGTTCGGTGTTGTAGCCGTACTGCGCGAACCAATAGGTATCTAAATCGATACCGCGCCGGGTAAATTTCGCCAGCGTTGGTTCTAACGCCAGTGTGCCGCCGAGCCTGTTAGTTCGTTTTTCCAGATAGGCATTGCCGAACACCAGATAATCCAGCGCAAAGCGGCTGAACGCCTGCTGACTTAACAGCGGGTGAGGGATAAACGTGCTGGTCAGAATATTGCGCTTCACGTAAATCGCTGAGCTGTGGTGTGTGGCGGCGCGGAACGTGCGCGCCAGTCCGTCCAGACTGATCGGCGGTTCATACCAGCGATCGACGCGGGAGCATTCCAGATAGTCCAGCAGTTCGCGGCGGTCCAGTACCGGCACCGGCTCACCAAAGGTAAACGCCTCGGCAGCGGGGCCTTGGTGTTGGGCGGTGATCACCGGCTGGGTTTTGGTTTTGTTCTTTTTACGCATGAATTAGAAAATCTCCACAATATTGGTGTTGGTGGCGGTGATGCCTTCGAGCGGTTCATGGTGCAAGGCGTGCATAGTGGCCCACGCCAGATCGGCGTGGCTGGCTTCTTCGCTGCGGCTGGCTTCATAGGTTGGGCGGTTGCCGCTGGCGGTCACAGACTTGCGGATCGCCATAAACGACTGGGCGATGTCGGTACATCCGGCGTCGAACTCCAGACGGCGGTGGCTGATCACGTCGTAGGCTTTCAGAACCAGTTCATTTTTCACGTTCGGGTTGTAGACAAACTCCCGCACGGCAGGGAAGAACGCCTTCACGTTTTCATACACCCCGTGACCGATGCCGGTGGAGTCGATACCGATGTAAGTCACGTTGTAGGTTTCTGTCAGTTGGCGGATGGATTCGGCCTGCGCGCGAAAATCCATACCGCGCCATTGGAAGCGCTCAAGAATGCGGAATTTGCCACCGGGAACTGGCGGCGGAGCGACGACGACACAACCGGCGCTGTCACCGTTGGCGGTGCCTTTGGCCGGGTCATAGCCAATCCACACCGGGTAATAGCCAAATGGGCGGATCGCCAGCGGCTGCACGTCGTCCCACACTTCCCAACTGTCCACCATGCAGGCTTGCAGGTCAGAAAGCGGGAACACTGACGCCAGATCGTCGATAAAGTCACACATCAACAGGTTCTGGTATTCCGGCGGGCTGTATTCCAGTCGCAACTGGTCGAGGTCGAACAGGTTACAGCCGCCGTTAACCGCATCTTCCACGGTGACGATCTGGCGATATTGGCCGTCCGGGCAAAGCACGCCACGCGCCAGATGGCTGTGTGTCAGGTCAATATCCACCCTGTCGGTTTTGGCACGTCCACGGTTATAGAGCGCACCGGACCAGAACGGGTAAGCGCTGTGGGTGAGGCTGGATGGAGTGGAAAAATAGGTCTGCCGCCACTTCTTGTGCAGTGCCATCCCGGACGCTACCTTGCGCAGCTCTTGGAATTTCGGTATCCAGAAATATTCATCCAGATACAGATTGCCGTGGTAACTCTGTGCGGTGCGGGCGTTGGTGCCAAGGAAGTACAGGCAAGCCCCGTTACCCAACGTCATCGGATCGCCTTTCAGCTCCACATCCACTTCGCGGGCAAACTCAATGATGTACTGCTTGAAGACGTGCGCCTGCGCCTTACTGGCCGACAGGAAAATTTGATTTCGTCCGGTGGTCAGTGCATCCATCAGTGCTTCACGGGCAAAATAGTAGGTCGCGCCGATCTGACGTGATTTCAGCAGGTTGCGGATGCGGTGCTGGGTGCCTGCGTTAAACCAAACCTTTTGATAATCGAATAGGTTATCGTGGAAAATCTGCTGGAGTTTTTCCAGTTGTTCATCACTGAACACGTTCTTTTCAGGCTGTTTGCGTTCACCATTGTTGCGGCTGCGGATCTTGGGGTTCAGATCGGCTTCATTACCGCCGTTGTTGAACTTGCCAATGCGTGCGTGCCGCTCGGCCTGTCGCGCCAGCAGGTCAATTTCCTTGAAGTCTTTCCCTTCCTTTTGCTCCTTCATGATGAGCTGGCAATAGCGTGAAGCGGTGGTCAGTTGCATCTGATCCAGTGGCCCGATGTCGGCCCACTTGTCACGTTTTTTCCAACTGTGTACGGTTGCAGGCTTCTCTCCCAGCATTTCAGCAATGCGGGCGATGCGTAACCCCTGAAAGTACAGGAACATAGCCTGACGGCGGGGATCGAGGTCGGGTGTGGCCGGTGTCGTAGTCATGCGGCCAGATTACCGACCTGCGCCCACTCTCACCGCTGCCGCCGATTGTGCCAATCGCCCCACAATGCCCCCGCGTTGTCTCTGTCCCCCCATCCCCGCAACCATAGTGGCTCACAACGTTCACCTGAATGGAGCCTGACAGATGGCAACGAAATCAAAGCGTTTTCGCGTCGGTGTGGAAGGGGCGACGACTGACGGTCGCAAAATCCAACGCGAATGGCTGACCCAAATGGCCGACAATTACGATCCCGACGTGTATGGCGCACGGGTTAACGTCGAGCACATCAAATCCTATTCCCCAGATGGTTCATTCGGTCGCTATGGCGACGTAATCGGACTGTTTGCCGAAGAAATCAAAGACGGCGCACTGGCGGGACGCATGGCGCTGTATGCCGAAATTGAACCGACGCCGGAGCTGGTCGCCCTCAACAAGAAAAGCCAGAAGGTTTACACCTCTATGGAGGTCGATCCGCAGTTTTCTGATCTGGGCTTTGCCTATCTGGTTGGTCTTGCCGTCACTGACGATCCCGCCAGTCTGGGCACCCAGCGTCTGAGCTTTAGCGCCAGCGGGGAAAGTACACTGGCGCAGCGCAAAGCTAATCCGCACAACCTGTTTACCGTCGCCGAAGAAACGGTGATCGAGTTCGAACAAAGTGAAGACCCCAAACCCACTCTATTCACCCGCGTGAAAGAGCTGTTTGCCAAAAAGCAGACCACGGACGACGCACGTTTTCACGATGTGCATCAGGCGGTAGAGCTGTGCGCCCAAGAGTCGCAGAACACGGCGGAGCAGGTCAGCACGCTGTCGGGTAAGGTCGCGAAAGTGGAGGCGTTGGAAGGCAAGCTGGCGGAATACGGCAAGCAACTGACCGACTTGACCACGCGCCTGAGCGGTGAAGACCGCAACACCAAAACCCGCCCGTTCTCCACCGGTGGCAGTCATGCCCCGTCTGAACAAACCAATTGCTAACGGAGCATTGCTTGCATGAAAAAGAATACCCGCTTTGCCTTTAACGCCTTTCTGACCCGATTGGCAGAACTTAACGATGTGGCCGTGGATGAGTTGTCCGCCAAGTTCACCGTAGAACCGACGGTCAACCAGACGTTGGAGGATGAAATTCAGCAATCCGCCGCATTCCTGACGCTGGTCAACGTGGTGCCGGTGCCGGAACAGTCCGGCCAGTTGCTGGGGCTGGGCGTTGGCACCACCATCGCCGGGACCACCAACACCACGGAAAAAGACCGCGAACCGACCGATCCGACGGCGTTCAGCGATGTGGAATACAAGTGTGAACAGACCAACTTCGATACCGCACTGACCTACGCCAAGTTGGATATGTGGGCCAAATTCCAAGATTTTCAGTTGCGTATCCGTAACGCCATCATCAAGCGTCAGGCACTGGACCGCATCATGATCGGTTTTAACGGTGAGAAGCGTGAGAAAACCTCTGACCGCGCCAAAAACGCACTGTTACAGGACGTGAACGTGGGCTGGTTGCAAAAAGTCCGCACTGATGCCAAGGCGCATGTGATGGATGGCATCACCGGCGAAGATGGCACGGTGAAGAAAGTCATCAAGGTGGGCAAGGGCGGCGACTATGACAACCTCGACGCGTTGGTGATGAACGCTGTGGACGAGTTGATCGACCCGGTTTATCAGGATGACGACGATCTGGTGGTGATTTGTGGCCGTGCTCTGCTGGCAGACAAATACTTCCCACTGGTCAACAAAGAGCAGGACAACAGCGAAAAGATGGCCGCTGACATGATCATCAGCCAGAAACGTATGGGCGGCTTGCAGGCGGTGCGTGCGCCTTACTTCCCACCGAATGCGTTGATGATCACCCGTTTGGATAACTTGTCCATCTACTGGCAGGAAGGCACTCGCCGTCGCTCGGTGATCGACAATCCAAAACGTGACCGCATCGAAAACCTTGAATCCGTCAACGAAGCCTATGTGGTGGAGGATTACCGCTGCGTGGCACTGATTGAGAACATCGAAGTGGGTGTGATTGAAGTGCCGAAGGCAGAGGATCCGGTGGTAAAGGCCATCCAGTCGTTGACCGAGACACTGAGTAGCCAAAAGCCCGCCGGTGATGCTGGTGTTGGGGCAGGTGCTTAATCATGTCGAGTCCTGCACGACGTCACATGATGCGCATTCAGGCTGAGGAGTCCGCCCAATTGGGCGGCTCCACGCTGCGCAACCTGTCCGGTTACAACCAGATGTTACTCAAACTGGAAGAAGACCAGCGCCGTCTCAAACGGGTGCAGTCCACGGTACGTAAAGCAGAACTCAAACGTGAGCTATTGCCGTATTACCAGCCGTGGGTGGCCGGGGCGTTATCGGCAGGGAAAGGGGCGCAGGACGATGTGCTGATGAACGTCATGATCTGGCGGGTAGATGCCGGGGACTTTGGCGGCGCGTTGGACATTGCCGAGTATGCCTTGCAGCACAATCTGGTGATGCCCAACCGCTACAACCGCCAGACGGCGTGTGCTGTGGCCGAAGAGATTGCCGACGCCACGCTGCAAGCCTATGCCGCCAAGCAGCCGGTAGAGGTCGAACTCATCCAGCGCACGTTGACTTTGACCGATCCCCACGACATGCCCGATCAGGTACGAGCCAAACTGCACAAAATTCTGGCCTATGGCCTGCGAGACAGCAATCAACCGGTGTTGGCCTATCACCATATCAGTCAGGCGTTTCAGTTCGATAAAAACTGCGGCGTGAAAAAGGATATGGAGCAACTGGAGCGGGCAGCCCGCCAAGCCAACAACGGATAACCGAACGTGCCCACGCGCGAGGCGGCACGGGATGGCGACAGGCAGTAGCCTCATCAAAATCCCGTCCACCGCCTACCCATTCAGAGGAAAAGAGCATGGATTTTGTTGCGCCAGAGCAGGCCGACGGCAAGGCGGGGATTATCGTCAATACCCCGTTCTGGCCGGATGTTGATCTGGACCATTACTGCATGGCGATGCGCACCGATGGCACCGTGGCGCCAGAACGGCTAAAAGAGGCGGCGCTATCTGCCATCAGCGAAACTAACGCTGAACTGGCGTTCTACAAAACGCAGCAGCAGCGACAGGGCTTCGACAATCTGGTGGATGTCCCGGCGGCAACCATCGGCGGATTTAGTGAGCTGACCTACTGGTATCGCCGCGCGGTTTACTGTCGCACCAAGGCCAATCTGACCGAGCGTTATCCCGACATCGATACTACCAAATCCGGCGGTAAGCGTGCGGAAGACATGGGATCTACCGTTGATGAGTTGTGGCGTGATGCCCAGTGGGCCATTCAGCGCCTGCAAGGGTTGGCGCATATCACGGTGGAGCTTATCTGATGCAGGTGCGCGCCATGCAATACGACACTGTAGATGCTTTGTGCTGGCGCTATTACGGGCGCACGCAGGGCATGACCGAAATCGTGCTGGCCGCTAATCCGGGGCTGGCAGAAGTCGGCCCTTATTTACCCCACGGGATGGAGATCGAACTGCCGGATGTGGTGTCCGTGCCGACGACACAGACCGTGCAACTATGGGACTGAACGATGGAAAAAATCACCACGTTTATTGCCTATTGTCTCGCCGTGTTTTTGGCATGGCTGGGCGGGTTGAGCGTGCAGGATGTGGCCTTTTTATCCGGCACGGTGCTGGGTTTTGGCACCTTCTTTGTCAATTGGTACTACCGGCGCAAGACGTTTTTGCTTTTCAAAGAGAAGACCGACGCACTGAGTCAGGAGGTTTATGAACAACTCAACCGTTAAACGCTGCGCCGTCGGTGCTGTGCTGGCTATGGTGGCATGGGTATCCGGTTCCCAGAACCTGAAAGTGTCGGACGAAGGTCTGCGCCTGATTGCCGATGCCGAAGGGTGTCGCTTGTCACCGTACCAATGCAGTGCCGGAGTTTGGACCAACGGTATTGGTCACACGGCGGGTGTGACATCCCAAACCACGATCACCTCGCGACAAGCAGCGGAAAATCTGGTGGCCGATGTTGCCCGCACGGAAAAGGCGATCGATCGCTGCATGGCGGTACCGATGCCTCAACCGGTGTATGACGCGGTGGTCAGTTTTGCTTTTAACGTCGGCACTGGGGCGGCGTGTCGCTCCACGCTGGCGAACTTTATCAACAGCCGGGACTGGCGGCACGCCTGTCAGCAGTTGTCGCGCTGGGTTTATGTCAACGGTATTAAAAATAAGGGGCTGGAGAACCGCCGCGCGCGGGAGCTGGCCCACTGTATGAAAGGAGTGACATCATGAAGAAATCAGCGGTTTTAGCTTGTGTTATCAATCTGTTTTTGGCGTTTTTACTGGTCTTTGGGGTGCTTAATCCTGACGGCAGCGTGATGAACGTGGCGGTGACGTGGGTTTGGATATTGATCCTGCTCGGTGTTTTCATTGGGCTGTCAACGTTCGGTAGTTTACTGCTGGCCCAGTCGCTACCCGACGAAAGTCAGCGCGTCACACTTGCGAAGCTGAAAGCGGCATTCAGCAAACCCCTTCCACCATTACAGCGCAAGGTTTCTCTGGCTGTGGCGGCAGTGGTCGTGGTGAGCCTGTCCTTTGCCGGGTGGATGGTGACGGCCTTGTGCTATGTCATCGCCATTGTATTGGTCAAGTTCGCCAAGGTTGTGGTGATGGAGTACACCAAACCATGCGTTGGCTAGTACCGATTGGCCTGGGGCTGCTGGCGTTGATGTTGTGGCGGCTGGATGTCGCCACGACCACGGTCACGTTGCAAAAACAGCAACTCACCCAACTGAGGCAGTCACTGGCCGACAAGAACGGCCAACTGACCGCCATCAATTTGATGGCCGAAGCGAATGACCGTTTTCAGGTGGGGTTGCAGCAAAACACCGACACCCTGAAAGCGGCGCTGGTGAGCCGAGACAAACAGATAAAAGGACTCATCCATGAAAATGTTGCACTTAAACGCTGGGCTGATACTCCTTTGCCTGCTGACATTATCCGGCTGCAACAGCGTCCCGCCCTCGTCGGTGCCGCCGCTTATCGCGCTTACCTGTCCGACGGTGACGCGCTGCCAACTGCCCGCTAGAGCGCCAAAGACCAACGGTGAATTGCGTGAGGATGGGGACGCCGCCGAGGCGGCATGGGCGCACTGCGCCGCCAAGGTGGATATGATTGTGGACTGTCAGGAACGAAACTATGAAAAAGCCCGACTCTTTACGGCAAGCGCTCAATAAGTCCGTGCCGTTTATCGCCAATAACCCGGAATGCCTGAATATCTTTATTGATAGCGGCAGCGTGGTATCCACACTGGCGGCATCGCTGTCGTTTGAGTATCGCTATACGCTCAATGTGATCGTGATGAACTTTGCCGGTGACCAGAACCTGCTGATGGCACCGATTTTGGCATGGTTGCACGAACATCAGCCGGATGTGTTGGCGAATGACGAGCTGCGGGAAAGCGGTTTTACCTTTGAGGCGGATATTCTTAACAACACCACCAGTGACATCAGCATCGATCTCAAGCTGACCGAACGGGTAGTGGTGAAAGAGGTGAGCGGCAAGATGGTGGTGGAAGCAGTCAGCGAACCGAAACCCGCCGATCCTGACGAATGGGGCTGGGCATGAATGACAGTGATTTTATTCAGTTGGAAGACTGGATGGTGGGACTGTTGGAGAAATTCACCCCAGCCCAACGTCGTAAGCTGACCCACCAATGGGCGCGCTCGCTGCGTCAATCCCAGCAAAAGCGCATCCAACAACAGCAGAATCCCGATGGTTCAACCTACGAGGCACGCAAGCCACAAAAGCGCGATAAGAAAGGGCGCGTTAGCCGCAAGATGTTTACCAAACTGCGCACCGCGCGTTACCTCAAGACCAAAGCCACACCGGATAGGGCGGAGGTGTATTTTAGCAATGGTCGTATTGAGCGGATCGCCGCTACTCACCAGTACGGCCTGCGCGAAAAACTGGGAAAGCGCGGGCCGGTGGTGAGGTATCCACAACGTCAATTGATTGGATTGACTAGCGCGGATGTGGAGTTGATCGGGGATAACATGATTGAGCATCTTTCAGATAAACAATAAAGATGATTTAATTTTGCAGCCTTTCATTATATTTATCTATGTATGATTTCATCTCGGAAAATTGTTTCTTGAATGGAGGTTTTGTTAGAAAGAAGAAAATCATAAGGACAATTAAAGTGACGTTAATAAAAGGGAATCCAACGCTTACTCCTGCCTTAATGAAAACAGCAGCGTTTATACTAAGTAAAATGAGTGTGACGAAAGGAATAACAATCCAAGCGTGAACTGCGTTTGTGATTTTATATTGTCTTTCATTAACTAGTATTTCTTTTGGGGTCATACTAATAAAAGGGGTGAATGGTTTGAAGTAACGAGCAGGTAAATCATTTTCAAGTATAATCGTAACTAAAGGCTTTCTGAGGCTATAGTAAGATACGCCCGTGATTTCATAGTTATAAATGGCGTTAAGTTCTATCTTGGCCAACTTCTTAGTATGAATACAGGCTCCGTTGTCACTGGTGATTTCTTTGAGCTTCCTTTTCTTTAAACTGTATAAATCTCTGGTGTAAGAAATAATGTCATTGAAGTTTTTGATTATAAATATAATAAGTAGAAGTAAAATGATTGAAGAAATTCCTATCCCACTTTTTACCATATTCAATAGCTCTAGTGTTTCCTTCATGATGTAGCTCCATTCGTTGCTGACTTCGTATTGATGTTAGGGGCGGTTTTTGTGTGAATACCTACACAATGCAGCCCTGTGTAATATACCTCCCCATCATGGGAAATTTAACCCATGAACACTCAACTCACCGAATTCCTGCGCCTGCTGCGCAACCTTATCCGTGTCGGCGTCATTACTGATGTCGATGCAGATAAATGGCTGTGCCGTGTGGCAACCGGAAAAAATCAAACAGACTGGATCCCGTGGCTGACGCTGCGGGCGGGAACGGCGCGCACGTGGTGGAAACCTTCTGTGGGGGAGCAGGTATTACTGCTTGCCATCGGCGGGGAACTGACCACCGCTTTTGCACTGCCGGCGATTTATTCCAACGATAATCCACCGCCGTCAGATTCTGACGAAGCGTTGGTGATCCTCTTCCCCGATGGGGCGCGTTTTGAGTACGAGCCTGAAACCAGTCACCTTGCGATCGCCGGGATTAAAAGCCTGACGATTAACGCGGCGGACAGCATGTCGCTGGCCACTAAAAAACTTTCCATCAACGCCGGTGACACCGTGATTCAAGGCAATGTCACCCAGACCGGTGGGGCGATGTCGTCCAACGGGGTGGTGGTGAATGGGCATGTGCATACCGGCGTACAGAGCGGTGGCAGCAAAACCGGAGGGCCAGAGTGAAATATTTAGGCATGAACCAAATCACCGGCGCACGTATTACCGAGTTGGAACATGTGCGCCAATCGGTACGGGATATTTTGCTAACGCCGGTGGGTTCCCGCATTGTGCGGCGTGAATACGGTTCGCTGTTGCCGGAGCTAATCGACTGGCCGCAGAACGATGCAGTCAGGTTGCAGGTGATGGCTGCCAGTTACAGCGCCATTAGCCGCTGGGAGCCGCGTATTCGTTTGCAGTCGATTCACATCAAATCAGATATCAACGGTGTCATGACCGTGGATCTATCCGGCGTGCGCACCGATGGCCGCGCCGCCAGTTTGTCTATTCCACTGGGAGGGAATGCCTAATGCCGTCTGTTGATTTATCGCAGTTGCCGGTCCCGGATGTGGTGGAAGTCCCCGACTTCGAAACCCTGCTGGCTGAGCGTAAAGCCCACCTGATTTCGTTGTATCCACCGGAAGAACAAGCAGCAGTGGCACGCACGTTGGCGTTGGAATCTGAACCGGTGGTCAAGCTGCTGCAAGAGAATGCCTATCGTGAGTTGCTATTGCGCCAGCGAGTTAATGAAGCGGCGCAGGCGGTCATGGTGGCTTATGCCTTGGGCAGCGATTTGGATCAGTTGGCTGCCAATAACGACGTGACCCGTTTGGTGGTGACGCCGGGGAATACGGACGCCGTGCCACCGATTGACGCGGTGATGGAAGCAGACGCTGACTTGCGCGCTCGTATCCCGGCGGCGTTCGAAGGTTTATCGGTGGCGGGACCTACGGCAGCCTATGAGTTTCATGCTATCAGTGCCGACGGGCGGGTGGCAGATGCGACGGCCATCAGTCCATCACCAGCCCAAGTTACCGTCACCGTGTTGGCACGTGCCGGGAACGGGCAAGCAGACGCGGCTTTATTGGCTAAGGTGAACACTGCGCTAAATGATGAGAATGTGCGCCCGGTAGCCGATCGCGTCACGGTGCAGTCTGCGCAGATTGTTTCTTATCGTATCAATGCGGTGCTGTACGTCTATCCGGGGCCAGAAGCAGAGCCGATTCTGGCCGCCGCCCAAACCCGTTTACAAGCCTACATCAGTGCCCAGCGCCGTTTGGGGCGTGATATTCGTTTATCAGCCTTGTTTGCTGCGCTGCATGTGGAAGGCGTGCAACGTGTGGAACTGCTCGAACCCGTTAAAGATGTGGTACTGGATAAAACGCAGGCCGCTTATTGCACTGACTGGACGGTGACGTTAGGGGGCGCGGATGAGTGATCCGAGCCTGCTGCCGTCCGGTTCGTCTGCGCTGGAAAGGCGACTGGCGCAGACCTGTAAGGGGATCGGGGATTTGCAGGTACCACTGCGCGACTTGTGGAACCCAGAAACCTGCCCGGTCAGGTTTTTGCCTTATCTGGCGTGGGCTAGATCGGTTGACCGCTGGGATGAACGCTGGCCGGAGGCGGTCAAGCGGAAGGTGGTGCGCGATGCGTTCTATATCCACAAACGCAAGGGCACCATCAGCGCCATTCGTCGGGTGGTGGAGCCGCTCGGCTTTCTCATCCGCGTGGTGGAATGGTGGAAAACCAACGAGGTGGCGGGCACGTTCCGGTTGGACATCGGCGTGCAGGAAACCGGCATCACCGAAGAGACTTATCAAGAGCTGGAGCGACTGATTGCGGATGCGAAGCCGTGCAGCCGTCATTTGGTCGGCATGTCCATCAATTTGCAGGTGCAAGGTTCGGCGACCGTCGGCGCGGCCTGCTATCTGGGCGATACCCTGACCGTTTATCCCTATTTACCCGAAAGCATTAGCGTTGGCGGTGACATCTACACCGGCAGCGCCGTGCATCTGATTGACTCGCTGGAGATTTGTTATGGCAGCTAAATATTTTGCCCTGTTGACCCATTTGGGCGCGGCCAAGCTGGCGAACGCCACCGCGCTCGGAACTCAGTTGGAAATTACCCAGATGGCCGTTGGTGATGGTGGCGGTGCCTTACCTATTCCCGACCCGGCGCAGGTAGCGCTGAAAGGAGAAAAGCGCCGCGCGGCGATTAATCTGCTGACGGTTGACCCGCTCAACACCAATCAGATTATCAACGAACAGGTGATCCCCGAAAACGAGGGCGGTTGGTGGATTCGGGAGATTGGCTTGTTTGATAAAGACGGTGCGTTAATCGCTATTGCCAACTGCCCTGAGACCTATAAACCGCTGTTGCAGGAAGGCAGCGGACGCACCCAGACCATTCGTGTGATCCTGATTGTCAGCAGCACCGAGTCGGTATCGCTGAAAATCGATCCATCGGTGGTGCTGGCGACCCGTAAGTATGTGGACGACGCGGTGATTGAGGTTCGCCAGTATGCCGATAAGTTACTGGTAGACCATGTAAAAGCAGCCGATCCGCATACTCAGTATGCGCCTAAAAAGTCACCCATTTTCACCGGCACACCTAAAGCACCCACACCGGCACCAACGGACAATTCCACGTTGATTGCGACCACCGAATTTGTGAAAGCCTTGATTGCCGCCTATGCGCCGCTGGCGAGTCCCAACCTGAGTGGGAAACCCACTGCGCCAACACCGATTGCGGCGGACAATTCCACGCAGATTGCGACCACGGCGTTTGTGAAAGCGCTGGTTGCTGCCTATGCGCCGTTGGCTAATCCTGTCTTGACGGGGAAACCCACGGCACCCACACCGGTGCAGACAGATAATTCCACGCAGATTGCGACCACGGCCTTTGTGAAAGCGCTGGTTACTGCCTATGCGCCATTGGCAAATCCAGTCCTGACGGGGAAACCAACCGCGCCAACGGCGGCGCAGACCGTGAATGATACGCAGATCGCCACTACGGCTTTTGTGCGTGCTGCCATTAACGGCCTGATTTCTGCCGCGCCCGGTGCGTTAGATACTCTGAAAGAATTGGCGAATGCGCTCGGCAACGATCCCAACTTTGCCACCACCATCACCAATGCGTTAGCCAATAAGCAGCCGCTCAACGCCACGCTGACCAATTTAAGCGGCAAAGATGTTGCCGGGTTGCACGCTTATCTTGGTCTAAAAGAAGCGGCAAAACGCGCAGTAGGAGCGGGCAATGGTCAAATCCCTGATATTGGTTTTTTTGGCTCGAATCTGGGTTCGGGCTACAAGCGGATTGCCGACGCATCCAGCCCGACGGGCTATGTCATCTGGCAGTGGGGATCTATCGCATCATCGGCGAGTGATGTGACGACGCGTTTTCCTGTGCCTTATCCTAACCGCTGTTTGCGCGTGTTTGCTGCACAAGACTATACCGCAGGGAGCGGGGCTATTGGGTATATCGCTTGCGCGGGGTACACGTCTTCAAAGACGGAATTTGTTTCACGATCCAGCTCGTCGGGGTTGGGTGCTTCTTTCTTTTCTATGGGATATTGATATGGACAACATCACCTATATTTGGTCTGCGTCCGACCTGTGTTTTTTCCCCTCAGATATGGCGGGTGACTATCAGCAGGCGGGCTGGGATTTAACCTGTGGGATCGATGTGAGCAGTGAAACCTTTATGGCGTTTTCCGTTCCCCCGGAAGGTAAGCTACTGGGAGCAGGGCCGGATAATATGCCGTGTTGGATGGATATTCCCCCGCCGGACAGGGAGGAGAGGATTGCTGAAGCGGTGTTGAAACAACAACGACTGATGGTTGAATGCAATGAGGTGATTAATTCGCAGCAGTGGCCGTCGAAATTGGCGCTAGGTCGACTGTCTGAGGCTGAAAAAGTGCAATTTAATGCCTGTTTAGATTATTTAGACGCGCTGTCTGCGGTGGATACCGGCAGCGAGTCGAATATTGATTGGCCGACGCTACCAGAAGATTTACCCCTGCGCTGATCGTGCGTGAGGTGGGTATTGTGTCAGGTTCGGCACAATGCCCACCGCATGATTCTTTTTTCTCCCTCTTTCACCATAGCGGAACACCTGAACAGGAGATCCGCTACATGGCAGACGATTACCACCACGGCGTGCGCGTCCAAGAAATTAACGACGGCACGCGCACCATCACCACCGTTAGCACGGCCATCATTGGGATGGTTTGCACCGCTGACGATGCGGATAACACCGCATTCCCCTTAAATAAACCGATCCTCATTACCGACGTCTTGACCGCTATTGGCAAAGCGGGCACCACCGGCACCTTGGCGCAATCACTGGATGCGATTGCTGACCAGTGCAAGCCTGTTGTGGTGGTAGTGCGTGTTGAGCAGGGCGATACCGAGGCAGAGACCACCACTAATATTGTGGGTGGTGTTACCGCTGAGGGTAAGAAAACCGGCATGAAAGCGTTACTGGCCGCGCAGGCGCAACTGGGCGTTAAGCCGCGCATTCTTGGCGTGCCGGGGCATGATACGCAGGCTGTAGCCTCTGAACTGGCCGCGATTGCCCAGCAACTGCGCGCTTTTGCCTATGTCAGTGCCTACGGTTGTAGGACTACCGAAGAAGTGATCGCCTATCGCGAGAATTTCAGCCAGCGCGAACTGATGTTGATCTGGCCTGATTTTATCAGTTGGGACACCGTGACCAATGCCGATGCTACTGCATTCGCCACTGCGCGGGCGCTGGGACTGCGCGCCAAAATTGACCAAGAGACCGGTTGGCATAAATCCCTATCCAACGTTGGTGTGAATGGTGTCACCGGTTTGTCTGCTGATGTGTTCTGGGACTTACAAGACTCCGCAACCGATGCCGGTTTATTGAATAAAAACGCCATTACCACGTTGATCCGCAAAGACGGCTTTCGTTTTTGGGGTTCCCGTTGCTGCTCGGACGATCCGCTGTTTGCCTTTGAGTGTTACACCCGCACCGCGCAGGTGTTGGCTGACACGATGGCCGAGGCACATATGTGGGCCATCGACAAGTCGTTAACGCCATCACTAGTGCGCGATCTGATCGAAGGTATCAACGCCAAGTTGCGTGAAATGGTGTCCGGTGGCTATCTGCTCGGCGGTCGCTGCTGGCTGGATGATAAAGCCAACACTAAAGACACCTTGAAGGCGGGCAAGCTGTTGCTGGACTACGACTACACTCCCGTCCCGCCGCTGGAAAACCTGATGTTACGCCAGCGAATCACTGACTCGTACCTGATGGATTTTGCATCTCAGGTTAAGGGCTAAGAGGAACAACCAATGGCATTACCTCGCAAGTTTAAATACCTGAATATGTTCAACGACGGCAATAACTGGATGGGCATTGCTGAATCCTTCACGTTGCCGAAGTTAACCCGCAAGTTTGAGAAGTATCGTGGCGGAGGCATGAATGGTGCTGCGGACATCGATCTGGGGTTGGACGATGGGGCGCTGGAGTGTGAGTTTACGCTGGGCGGCACCGAAGTGTTGTTGTTCAAACAATGGGGCAAGGCAAAGGCGGACGGCGTGATGCTGCGTTTTACCGGTTCTATCCAGCGTGACGATTCCGCTGAGGTGCAGGCGGTAGAAGTGGTGGTGCGTGGTCGTCATAAAGAAATCGATGGCGGTGAATCCAAGCAGGGTGACAGCTCGACTACCAAAGTGAGTTTCTCACCGACCTACTACAAGCTGACCATCAACGGCGAAGAGCTAATCGAGATTGACACTATCAACATGATTGAACGGGTAGATGGGGTTGATTTGCTTGCTGCACACCGCACGGCTATCGGCTTGTAACTCCACTTTTGAGCGCGGTGCTGACCGCGTCTTTTGAATGAAACAGGACTCACTATGACAGCAAAAAAGAAAGACGCCGCCCCGACGGTAACGGTAGACATTGCCAACGGTGAAGTGACCGAAAAGACCGTGGATTTAGATACGCCAATCCAACGCGGTAACACCACCATCACGCAGATTGTGGTGCGCAAACCGCAGTCTGGTGCGCTGCGCGGTTGCCGCTTGCAGGCGCTGATGGAAATGGACGTGGACAACATGACGCTGGTGTTACCGCGTGTCACCACACCGGCGCTGACCCGTTCGGAGGTGCTGACGTTAGACCCGGCGGACTTGATCGCCCTGAGCACAGAGGTAGTAATTTTTTTGCTGCCGAATCGGGTGAAGTCCGATATCCCGACAGCTTAAGGGTGGAAGATTTGGTGGCAGACATTGCCACCGTTTTTCACTGGTCACCTGCCGTCACTGACGATATGTCACTGCCTGAGTTGCTGGAGTGGCGGCACCGAGCCATCCAACGCAGTGGTGCCCAACATGAGTGACAAGAATTTACGGCTGCAAGTGGTACTCAATGCCGTCGATAAACTCACCCAACCTTTTAAACGTGCGCAGGCCAGCACACAATCGCTGGCCGCTGACGTGAAAAAATCCCGCGATGAACTCAAACGACTGGAGCAAGCCAGCCAAAAACTGACGTCGTTTAATGCACTGACGAAAAGCGTCAGGCAAACGGGTAGCGAGCTGGAGCAGGCAAGGCTCCAAGCTAAGATGATGACGCTGGAGTTTTCCCAGTTGGAGTCCCCGACTAAGAAACAAACTAAGGCGATCGAGGACCAATGGCGAGCCATCAGTAAGCTGGAGAATAAGCAGCGTGATGAACTGGTGCTGATGGGGAAAACGCGCGGCGAACTTTACCTCATGGGGATTTCTGTTAACGATGGCGCATCAGCCACCGCTCGGATTAGCCGCGAAACGGCTAAATACAACCGGCAACTGACCGAGCAAGAGAGCAAGCTGAAACGCGCCGGTGAACAGCAACGTAAGCTGACGGCGGCCAAAGCCCAATACGGCAGAACGTTGGAATTGCGCAACCGTGTTGCCGGTGCGGGAGCGACCACCACGGCGGCAGGCGTTGCGATGGGCGCGCCGATCCTCGGTGCGGTGAAAAGCTATAGCCGTATAGAAGACGCGATGAAAGGCGTCGCCAAGCAGGTTAACGCGCTGCTGGACGATAAGGGCGGACGCACCAACCGATATTACGAATTACAAAAAGACATCCAGCGCCTGAGCGAGACGCTGCCGATGGCGAACGGCGCGGCAGATATTGCGGCACTGGTAGAAGGTGGCGCACGCATGGGCGTGACCAACGACAGTGATCCGTGGGCCAAACAGAAAAAAGACCTGCTGAACTTCGCCGCCGTATCAGCCAAAGCGGCCAAGGCCTTTGAAATGCCCGCCGATCAGTTGGCGGAAGATCTCGGAAAAATCGCCTTTCTGTACAAAATCCCTATTAGCAATCTGGAAGAGCTGGGCGACACGCTCAACTATCTGGACGATAACGCCCAGTCCAAAGGGGCGGACATCATCAACGTGATGCAGCGTATGGGCGATATTGCCGACAAGATGAATTACAAACAGGCAGCGGCGCTCGGTTCTACTTTTCTTTCACTCGGTGCCGCACCGGAAGTAGCGGCAACAGCCAGCAAGGCGATGGTGCGTGAATTGGGGATCGCGTCCATGCAAGGCAAACGCTTTATTGAGGGGATGAATGCACTGGGGCTGAACGCCAACAAGCTGGAAAAAGGCATTGCCAATAACGCGGTGGCAACCATTCAGGACGTGCTGGGGCGTATCAAGGGATTGTCGAAAGAGAAACAACTGAGCGTCATGACACAGTTGTTCGGTAAAGAGTTTGGCGACGATGCGCAGAAGCTGGGTCTTAACATTGATGAGTTTATGCGGCAGTTGGCGCTGACTCAGAAAGCCGGGGCTAAAGGCTCCATGCAGCGTGAATCCGACATCGATAAAAACTCCCTGTCCTCGCAATATCAACTGCTGAAAACCGGGGTGGACAATACCTTTTCTTCCCTCGGTGAAACGCTGCGCGATCCACTGATGGCGGTGATCGACCTCGCCAAACGTGCCACTGGTGCGTTTCGCCGGTTTGTGGAAGAAAATCCACGGCTGGCCGGTGCCTTTATCAAGACGGCGGCTGGCGTATCGGTCCTGCTGGCGGTGTTTGGTGCTGCGGGTATCGCACTGGCTGCGATTCTGGGGCCGATGGCAATTATGCGGCTGTCCTTTGCGATGATGGGGGTGAAGTTACCCAGTTTGATTGGCTTGTTGGGCGGGCTGGCGAAAGTCATCCGCTTTGTCGGCACGGCGGTGTTGTGGCTGGGGCGCGCGTTGTTAGCTAATCCGTTGATGGCGCTGCTGGCTGGGATTGCGGCAGCGGCGATTTATATCTGGCAGAACTGGGACACACTGGGACCGAAGATAAAGGCATTGTGGGCCAGCATTACCCAATGGACCCGTGAAACGTGGGACGGGATCTCGCAGTTTATCGCTACCAAATGGGCGGAGATTGGCGCGGGTGTCCGAGCACTGCCTGCACAGTTTGTGGAGGCTGGCCGCAACATGATTGACAGCCTGCTGGCAGGCATTAACGAAAAATGGGAAGCCCTCAAGGCCAAACTCACGTCGCTATCCAGCTACCTGCCGGACTGGATGAAAGCCGATAAGACTCAGGGGCCGGTGCTGGGTGCCAGAGGAACGCCGATCCCTAGCCCGTCAGGATTGGGCTATGCCGGAATGTTCGACAGTGGTGGCACGATCCCAGCCGGGCAATTTGGCATTGTGGGGGAATATGGCCCGGAAGTGATCAACGGTCCCGCCCGTGTGACCAGCCGGAAACAAACGGCGATGCTGGCGGCAGTTGCTGCTCTGGGCATGAATATCGCTGTTCCTGCGGCTGCCGCACCGATGCATCCGTTTAGCTTGCCAGCGGCAGAATACCGGGTGACGCCGATGATGGCAGTCAATGCGGGAAATGTCGCCACCGGTCCCACCAATCATACCGAGATCCATATTCACGCTACGCCGAGCCAGTCCCCGCAAGACATTGCGCGTATGGTGATGCAAGCGATGGATGAGCGCGATCGTAAGCAACAGGCGCGGGCGCGTAGTCAGTTTGGTGATAGGGAGGTGTTCTGATGATGCTGTCACTGGGGTTGTTCGTGTTCATGTTGAAAACCGTCCCTTATCAAGAGTTGCAACTGCAAAAAGCGTGGCGTCATGCGGCAAACAGCCGAATCGGGCGGCGTCCGTCGTCGCAGTTCTTGGGGCCAGATAGCGACACCATTACCTTGACCGGGCAGCTTTTCCCGACGCTGACCGGTGGACGGCTCTCGATGCAAATGTTGGAGACAATGGCGGAAACCGGTAAGGCGTGGTCCCTGCTAGACGGGGCGGGCATTATTTACGGCATGTTTGTGATCGAAAGCATCAACCAAACTAAAAAGGTGTTTTTCAGCGACGGTGCGGCGCGCCAGATTGAATTCACTATCACGCTAAAACGGGTGGATGAATCGCTGTCTGAAATGTTTGGTGATTTGAGTGAACAGCTTAATCAGATGAAAGACCAAGCAGGTAGTGCCTTGAGTGGGGTGCTGTCATGATCGGTGCAGAATGGGTGAGTGGGCAGGACAATGCACCCGCGTTCAGCCTGATGATGGACGGCAAAGACATCACGGCCAATATTGAAAAGCGGCTGATGTCGTTAACGCTGACCGACAATCGCGGCTTTGAAGCCGACCAACTGGATATTGAACTGGACGATAGCGACGGGGCGCTGGCTTTACCGCGCCGTGGTGTGGGGTTAACGTTGGCATTGGGTTGGAAGGGTAAGGCGCTGACGCCGAAAGGGCGCTTTGTGGTGGATGAAGTGGAGCATTCCGGCGCACCGGACAAGCTGACGCTGCGGGCACGCAGTGCGGACTTTCGCGATACATTGAACATCCAGCGGGAAGCGTCCTATCACGACAAAACGCTGGACGATATTGTGACCACCATTGCCAAGCGCAACCAGTTAGAAGTGGCGCTGGATAGCGACATGGCAAAGGTAAAAATCCCCCATATCGATCAGACCAATGAATCTGACGGCAGCTTTTTAAACCGACTGGCGAAGCAGGAAGGCGCGGTGGCTTCGGTGAAAGGGGGCAAACTGCTATTTATCCAGCAGGGGCAGGGAAGGACCGCCAGCGGGAGCGCGATCCCCAAAGTAGCGATCACCCGCAGCGACGGCGACCAACACCGATTTGGATTGGCCGATCGCGGAGCCTATACCGGCGTGACCGCCAGTTGGCTAAATACACGGGAGCCAAAGAAGAAAGAGCAGGTGGCCGTTAAACGTAAGCGCAAAGCCAAACCTAAAGCGAAGCCCAAAGAGCCGGAAGCCAAGCAGGGCGATTACCTGATGGGGGCCGAAGGCAATGTGTTAGTGCTGGGGCATACCTACGCCAACAAAGGGAACGCCGAACGGGCAGCCAAAGCAGCATGGCAAAAGTTACAGCGCGGTGTGGCAACATTCTCAATTCAACTGGCGCGTGGCCGTGCGGAGTTGTATCCAGAAATGCCGGTCCGGGTGCAAGGGTTCAAAGCGGAGATTGACGCAGCGGACTGGTTGTTAACCACGGTCACGCATTCGCTGAACGATGGCGGTTACACCACGGCGATTGAATTAGAAGTGAAAATTGAAGATCTGGAAATGGAATGAGTAATGCCTTTATGAATACTTTTTGTTTATAATGTTCTCAATATCGAACTCTGTGGGAGGTAAGTTATCATGATGAATTGTCCGTTGTGTGGATGTGCAGCACATACCCGCAGCAGTTTTATTGTCACCAGTGAAACCAAAGAACGTTATAACCAGTGCACGAACATCAATTGTGGTCATACGTTTATCACGCATGAAACCTTTGTGCGATCGATCATGGTGCCGGGGAAAGTGATAGAAGCGCAGGTACATGCGAAAGGTAAGCAATCTAGTTTGTCGTTTTAACGAACCTTATGTAACGCCGCCGCCGATTGGCGGCTTTTTTGTGCCCAAATGGCGGTGAATGGCGCGCTGTCGCCACTTTGTCGCCATTGGCTTAGGTGGTGTTTTCTAATTCACTGTATCTAAAGGGATTTTATTGCAGGCAATAAAAAACCCGATAATCTTGAACCTAAAGAGGCGGGACTATCGGGCTCCACAAAATGGGGACATCAAAGAAAAGCAGTGGCACTAATTCAGACTCTAGCTCGAACGGAAAGTTCTACCGAAAGCTAAAATTTTCTAAAATATTTTTCCGTGAACCCATTTATATTGTTTATCAGTTACCCCAGTATTCCTGGCCATAGCACGACGATGAGCGAACCCGCTAAGGTTAACAATACGTTAGCGATAGCATAGGTACCGGCATAACCTAGTGCTGGAATGTTGCTACGCGCGGTGTCACTGATAATTTCCATCGCGGGGGCGCAGGTACGTGCGCCCATAATCGCACCAAACAGCAGTGCTCGGTTCATTCGCAGAATGTATGCACCGAAGAGGAAACAGATTACCACCGGCACCAAGCTGACGATCAACCCGGCAACCAACATTTGCCAGCCTACAGCACCCAAACTATGACCGATACCTGCTCCGGCACTCAGGCCAACGCCCGCCATAAACACCATCAGGCCGAACTCTTTCACCATGTTCAGCGCACCTTGCGGAATGTAACCGAAGGTCGGGTGGTTGGCACGCAGGAAGCCGAGCATGATGCCAGACATCAATAAACCTGCGGCGTTACCGATACCAAATGAGAAGTTGCTGAACTGAATGGTAATTTGCCCAATCAGCAGACCGATAATAAAGAAGGCGCAGAATGCCAGCAGATCGGTCACTTGGCTGTGGATCGAAATAAAGCCGATCTTTTCTGCCACACTTTTCACGCGACGCGCATCGCCACTGACCTGCAACACATCGCCTTTATTCAGCACGATGCTGTCGTCGATAGGCATTTCAATTTGGCTGCGGATCACGCGGTTGAGGAAGCAACCGTGGTCGGTCAGTTTCAATTGGCTCAGGCGTTTGCCAACCGCATTACTGTTTTTGACCACGATCTCTTCGGTAACGATGCGCATGTCCAGCAGATCGCGATCGAACACTTCTTTACCGTTACGGAAGCTCGGATCAAGCCGTGCATGAGCGTCAGGATAACCCACCAAGGAGATCTCATCGCCCACCTGTAACACCGCGTCGCCATCTGGATTAGCCAGAATGCCATTACGGCGAATACGCTCGATATAGCAACCGGTCTGACGATAAATCCCCAACTCGCGCAGATTCTTTCCATCGGCCCAAGCGACCAGCTCCGGCCCGACGCGATAGGCGCGGATAACCGGCAGGTAGATTTTACGTTGGCTATCGGCATCCAGACCGCGCTCACGGGCGATCTGTTGGGCGGAGGTCGAGAGATCTTGATGTTGCAGTTTAGGTAGATAACGTGCACCGAAAATCAGACTGACCAAACCAATCAGGTAGGTCAGGGCATAACCCAAGCTGAGATGATCTTGTGCCGCCAGTAATGCGGGACCATTAGTGATGGTATTACGTAAGGTATCGCCTGCGCCGACCAGCACTGGGGTGGAGGTCATCGAACCTGCCAACATACCGGCGGTGAGGCCGATATCCCAACGGAATAGTTTGCCAAGCCCGATGGCGATCACCATCGCCGAGCCGACCATCACCAGCGCCAACATTAAATAATTCTTACCATCGCGGAAGAATATTGAGAAAAAGTTAGGTCCGGCCTCGACGCCCACGCAGAAAATAAACAGCATAAAGCCGAGGCTGAGTGCTTCGGTGTTAATGGCGAAGTGTTGTTGGCCGAGCAACAAGGAAACCACCAAAACACCAATGGAATTACCGAGTTGTACGGAACCCAAGCGAAGTTTTCCGAGGCATAACCCCAGAGCGAGTACCACGAACAGTAACAGAATGTAGTTACCGTTTAACAAACTAGCGACGTTTATGTTCACGGAAGATAACTTATTGTTTACCAGTAAGTGCTTGATATGGATGGATATAAGATATAAATTTACCCACAGAATATATGGATAAAAACGATATCACTAGCTAATCAGCGAAAGGCGATACGAATTATCGTTTAACGGCGCTTATTCTAGACGCTCTCACGGATGACAGCCAGCATAAAGCGATTAACCTTCACCGCTTTATGTAATTAACTCTTTTTTAGCCACGGGAAAAGTTCAGCATAACGTTCACCATTGAGGTGACGGGCTGATTTTTACGACTTTATTGGTTGTTTTTGACTAAAAAGGAGGGCTTATGAAGAGTCATCGATATTGGCTAGGAATTGTGAGTTGTTTCCTACTATTCAGCTTGGTATTTTTCGGTCAAAAGGGTGGAACATTAAACGCATCCGACCATGAACATCATGGTGAAACCGGCTTGTTGTTATTTGTCATTCCTGGTTTTGTTGCCAGCTATTTTTCCAGTAAAAAACGTATTTTATGTCCTTTATTTGGCGCGTTAGCCGCCGTGCCCTTGTGTTTGATCCTTCGCCATTTCTGGCTAACTCCGTCTAATTCGTTTTGGCAGGAACTGGCTTATACCACCAGCGCCGTGTTCTGGTGTGTGTTTGGTGCCATGTTGTTTCTGTTCGTCCGTTCGATATTCCGCGCATTTACAACAATGCGTTTACCGTAAACGAGAAGAATAAAAAAGGCGTACTGTCATTAAAACAGTACACCTTCCATTTCTTACACTAAGAATTACTGGAACAGAGCCAGATTTTCTTTCGCGTAAGCTTCAAAATCAGTGCAACCACCAATGTGGTTCTGATCGATAAAGATCTGTGGCACGGTTTCAACCGGTTTGCCGACGGTTTTTTCCAGATCGGCTTTGGTGATCCCTTCAGCGTGGATATCAACATAACGGAAGTTGAAATCATCGCGTTCTTCAGTCAATTTCTCTGCTAGCTCTTTAGCACGGACACAATATGGACAGCCCGGACGCCCGAAAATTACTGCAAACATGTATAACTCCTTGGATTTGTTATGCAAATACGGTACCGCTGTGGTTACGACATACTGTCAGTCAGGAAAGGACTTCAAGTCAGCGCTCACTGGCGTTAGTTGTCGTCTACTATGCCCGTATGAAGTCGTAAAAAAAAGTAGGATTTGCCTGTTAATCTGATTCACATTACCGATTAACATTATGTCATTGCATTATGGACATCATAAGGTGTGAGGGGAAAATATGCGTTCATTCGGTGACTTACCGCGCCCAGTACTGGTGATGGAAGGCTTAGGGATGCTGCTATTAGTGCTGGCTTATCTGAGTATTCACCGTTATGTCGATTTGCCGGGTTGGTTGGCTTCGCAACAGGCGGCGGTCGGGATGATTTTCCTTGGGGTCGCCTTGATGGTACCCGCAGCGGCATTTCTGGTCTGGCGTGTGGCGCAAGGTTTTAGCCCGTTGATGCGTGGTGGCCAACCGCCAGAAAACGATCGGCGCGATGCAAAACCGGAAGATAGAAATAACCAAGATCGACACGACTGAGAACCTATTCCATTAGGCTATTTTACTTGCCATTTTGAACCAGGGCAGTGCTCAAAATCCTCACGTACTTCGTGTACGTTCTGGTTTTTCCGCGCTGTCTGTGTCCAAACTGTCTGCGCCAATAACGCCTACTGGATTAGGTTCTGTGCGCGTCCAGCCGCCTTTTTGAGGTGATATGTGAAAATTGCCATTCTTTCGCGTGACGGTTCGTTGTACTCGTGTAAACGCTTGCGGGAAGCTGCGGAGGAACGTGGTCACTACATTGATATTATCGATCCACTTTCTTGCTATATGAATATTAATCCGGCAGCCCCGACGATTCATTATCGTGGACGTCAATTGGATCGTTACGATGCGGTGATCCCACGCATCGGCTCTTCGATGACTTTTTACGGCACCGCAGTGCTGCGGCAATTCGAGTTGCTGGGCAGTTTTCCGCTGAATGAATCGGTCGCCATTACCCGCGCGCGCGATAAGTTGCGTTCGTTGCAGTTGCTAGCCCGCCAAGGTATTGATCTACCGATCACGGGTTTTGCCCATTCTCCGGATGATACCGGTGATTTGATCGAGCTGGTGGGCGGCGCACCGTTAGTGGTCAAGCTGGTGGAAGGAACGCAGGGTATTGGTGTGGTGTTGGCGGAAACAAGGCAGGCGGCAGAAAGTGTGATCGATGCTTTTCGAGGGCTGAACGCCCATATTCTGGTGCAGGAATACATTCGCGAAGCGCAAGGTTGTGATATTCGCTGTCTGGTGATCGGTGGGCGAGTGGTTGCCGCCATTGAACGTAAGGCTAAAGCCGGTGAGTTTCGCTCTAATCTGCATCGCGGAGGGACAGCGCGTAAAGTGCATATCACTGGCCAAGAGCGTGCTATCGCGATAAAGGCGGTGGCGGCATTGGGCTTAGATATCGCCGGTGTGGATATTTTGCGTGCGGCACGTGGCCCGCTGGTGATGGAAGTCAATGCTTCGCCGGGTTTAGAAGGTGTGGAAACCACCACCGGGTTGGATATTGCAGGAATGATGATCGAATATATCGAGCTGTGTGGGCGTCCGGGATTCCGGCTGAAGTCTGGTGGTTAAGTAAAATGTCACGAGTAACCTGATTTTTTCTGGTTTATGAACGGAGCGTCAGCGTTGTTGATTTTGCGTTACCACTAAGTGGCAAATATATGAATCCGCTGAAACTTGGTGGATTTAGCAGCTAGGGTGAGTACCTGAAAATGACTGCGCCATAACCTGAAAATATGCACAAGATCGTGAATAAAGCCGGTTTGATCGTGGCGAAGCGGATGAATATTCCGTAAGCTATGCGCCTTTTCGCGTGTTGGATATTGTAAGGCAGGTAATGTTATGGATTCACTCATCGTCCCCGATTTGGCGTTATTACGACGTTGGCTGGATCAATTGGGCATTTCGTTCTTTGAATGTGATTCCTGCCAAGCCCTGCATTTACCGCATATGCAGAATTTTGATGGCGTGTTTGACGCCAAAATCGATCTGGTTGACGACGTCTTGCTGTTTTCCGCACTGGCTGAAGTTAAACCGACTGCACTGATCCCATTAGTGGCCGATCTCAGTCAAATCAACGCCAGTTCGTTGACCATCAAAGCCTTTGTCGATATTCAAGACGATAACTTGCCGAAGCTGATTGTTTGCCAGTCGTTGAGTATTGCGGTTGGTGTTGCGCTCGAACAGTTTGCTCACTTTATGCAGCAAGGCGAAGAACAGATTTCTATGGTGATTCTGGAAGCTCGGGCGAACGATCTGCTGTTTATGGGAGACGAAGAAGAGAACACCGCTACCACGCCTCGTCTACCCATGCTGCACTAATCTTCGTTGTACATTATGTGTGCCGCTGTTTTGGCGGTTCACTAGTCATATTTCCCTTCGCAATAATATATTCTGCATTTTGCCCTATGTTGCCAGATATTAATCGCCATTTACGTCGTTAATGGCGTAGTACATAGAGAAAAACTGCATAAAAAATCGATGAATGGTGTTTTTTCCCCCTAAGACTGGTGCGCTTTGGTAACTGCGGTTATGCTGCTGATGCTGTTAACGGTCTGTAATTTCCTTGTAGTAACCTCAGATCAGACAGTTGAAAAAGACACCTGCAATCAAATGCATAGCCATTCAATTGCGGTTGCAACGTCTACGCTCAATCAGGAAAGGTTTTGTATCATCTTTGATACAAATTTCACCCCTTTGTTTTTGGAGGAAGTTACGGATGGTCACCCAACGTAAAAAGTGGTTATCGGGTGTTGTTGCTGGCCTATTAATGGCTGCGTCCGTCACCGTGTCAGCAGAACAAAAAACGCTGCACGTCTATAACTGGTCTGACTATATTGCGCCAGATACCTTAGCCAAATTCCAGAAAGAAACCGGCATCAAAGTAGTGTACGACGTCTTTGACTCCAATGAAGTATTGGAAGGCAAACTAATGGCGGGCAGTACCGGTTATGATCTCGTGGTACCTTCATCTAACTTCCTTGAACGTCAGTCGCAGGCTGGTATTTTTGAAGCTCTTGATAAGGGCAAAATACCGAACTACAAAAATCTCGATCCCGAAATGCTGAAACTGGTCGCTCACAACGATAAAGACAACAAGTACGGCATTCCTTACATGATGGTCACTACGGGTATCGGTTATAACGTCGACAAAGTGAAAGCCGCTCTGGGTAAAGATGCGCCAGTCGACAGTTGGGATCTGATCCTCAAACCAGAGAATTTGGAAAAACTGAAGAGTTGTGGTGTGTCGTTCTTAGATGCTCCTAGTGAGGTCTATGCCACCGTGTTGCACTATTTGGGCAAAGATCCCAACAGCACTAGCGCAGCGGACTATACCGGTGCAGCTAATGACTTGTTGTTGAAGTTGCGCCCAAATATCCGTTATTTCCATTCCTCCCAATATATTAATGACTTGGCGAACGGTGATATCTGCGTGGCAATTGGCTGGTCTGGTGATGTGATGCAAGCGGCTAGCCGTGCTAAAGACGCAAAAAATGGTGTCAATATCGCTTATGCGATCCCGAAAGAAGGGGCGTTAGCATACTTTGATATGTTCGCTATCCCTGCGGATGCTAAAAACAAAGACGCCGCTTACCAGTTCCTGAACTTCTTGTTGAAACCGGACGTGATGGCGGACATCAGTAACCACGTGTATTACGCTAATGCGGTGAAAGATGCGACTCCACTGGTTAATGCCGAAGTTCGTAACAACCCGAATGTTTATCCACCCGCAGATATCCGCGCTAAATTATTTGCTCTGAATGTGCAGTCACCGAAACTTGACCGCATCATTACCCGTTCTTGGACTAAGGTTAAAAGTGGGAAATAAAGATTAAGGGATAAACCCTAATCTCGCGAACATCCTAATAGCAGGCGAGTTATTTTCACTCGCCAGCACTGCCATTTTGGGCCATGGTAATCTGCTGTGGTTTTGTACTGCTTTAGCACCGGAGAGCACCCCGATTGAACGACGTCACTCCTCGTCCTCAAGCCAAATCACAGAAGGTTTTCACCCCTCTGTTGGAAATTCGTAACCTGACTAAATCCTTTGATGGTCAAAACGCGGTAGAAGACGTCAGTCTGACTATCTACAAAGGTGAGATTTTTGCGTTGCTGGGGCCTTCCGGTTGCGGTAAATCAACGTTATTGCGCATGCTGGCAGGATTTGAACCGCCAAGCGCAGGGCAAATTGTCCTCGATGGTCAGGATATGTCGCATGTGCCGCCGTATCAGCGGCCAATTAATATGATGTTCCAGTCTTACGCGTTGTTTCCGCACATGACGGTGGAACAGAACATCGCTTTTGGCCTCAAACAAGACAAAATGCCGCGTGCCGAAATTAACGAGCGTGTGGCCGAAATGCTGTCTCTGGTGCATATGGGAGAATATGCCAAACGTAAACCGCATCAGCTCTCTGGTGGGCAGCGTCAACGTGTGGCATTGGCGCGTAGCTTGGCTAAACGCCCAAAATTATTGTTGTTGGATGAACCGATGGGGGCGCTGGACAAAAAGTTACGCGACCGTATGCAACTGGAAGTGGTAGATATTCTGGAACGCGTCGGTGTGACCTGTGTGATGGTGACGCACGACCAGGAAGAAGCGATGACCATGGCGGGACGTATTGCCATCATGAACCGCGGCAAATTCGTGCAGATTGGTGAACCGGAAGAGATCTACGAACATCCGAATAGCCGTTTTAGCGCTGAGTTTATCGGTTCGGTCAACGTATTCGACTGCGTGCTGCAAGAGCGTCACGATGAGGCATTGATCCTGCAAAGCCCCGGTTTGCGCCATTCAATCAAGGTAGATCCCGATGCCTCGGTCGTTGACGGCGTACCGATCCAGGTCGCGCTGCGGCCAGAAAAAATCATGTTGTGTGACGAAGTGCCTAACGATGGCTGCAACTTTGCCGTCGGAGAAGTGGCGAACATTGCTTACCTCGGTGATTTGTCGATCTATCACGTGAAGTTGCTGAGTGGTCAAGTTATCTGTGCGCAATTGCAGAACGGTCATCGTTACCGCAAAGGGATGCCAACTTGGGGCGATGAAGTTCGCTTATGTTGGGAAGCCGACAGTTGCGTCGTTTTGACGGTGTAAGCTGAGGAGTATCGAACATGACTATGTTTTCAGAGCGCACTCCGCCGGAACCACCGACTTCCAGTTCGTTAAAACGACTATTCCAACGCCTACAAATGGCGCATGGGCGCAAACTGGTGATCGCACTACCGTATCTATGGTTAGTGCTGTTGTTTATGCTGCCGTTCCTGATCGTATTCAAGATCAGTTTGGCGGAGATGGCGCGCGCGATCCCACCTTATACCGATCTGATGAGTTGGGCCGACGGCAAGTTGGAAATTGCGCTGAATTTCGCCAATTACCTACAATTGACCGACGATCCACTCTATATCGATGCTTATTTGCAGTCGCTGCAAATCGCTGCGGTATCGACACTGTGCTGCTTGATCATCGGTTATCCGTTGGCGTGGGCGGTGGCGCACAGTAAACCTTCTACGCGTAATATCTTGCTGTTGTTGGTGATTTTACCTTCGTGGACTTCGTTCCTGATCCGCGTTTACGCCTGGATGGGGATCTTGAAAAACAACGGTATTTTGAACAACTTCCTGCTGTGGCTAGGGGTTATCGACCAGCCGTTGGTGATCTTGCACACCAATTTGGCGGTATATATCGGCATTGTTTATTCCTATTTGCCGTTTATGGTTTTGCCAATTTATACCGCACTGACGCGGCTGGATTACTCGCTGGTGGAAGCGGCGTTGGATCTCGGTGCTAAACCGTTGAAAACCTTCTTCCACGTGATTGTGCCACTGACCAAAGGCGGAATTATCGCCGGTTCGATGTTGGTGTTTATTCCTGCTGTCGGTGAGTTTGTGATCCCAGAACTGCTTGGCGGGCCGGATAGCATCATGATCGGTCGCGTGTTGTGGCAAGAGTTCTTCAATAACCGTGACTGGCCGGTGGCCTCGGCGGTCGCGACCATTATGCTGTTACTGCTGATTGTGCCGATTCTCTGGTTCCATAAACATCAGAACAAGGAAATGGGGGGGAAAGGATGAACAACTTACCGATAGTGCGCTCACCGTGGCGTATCTTGATTTTGGTGTTGGGTTTTACCTTCCTGTACGCGCCAATGTTGATGCTGGTGATCTACTCGTTCAACAGCTCGAAGCTGGTGACGGTGTGGGCGGGTTGGTCAACACGTTGGTATACCGAATTGTTCCATGATTCGGCGATGATCAGTGCGGTAGGTTTAAGCCTAACTATTGCTGCCGCTTCAGCCACGGCCGCGGTGGTATTAGGGGCGATTGCTGCCATGGTGATGGTGCGCTTTGGCCGTTTCCGTGGCTCGACAGGTTTTGCCTTTATGTTGACTGCGCCGCTCGTTATGCCGGATGTGATCACCGGTTTGTCGTTACTGTTGCTGTTTGTGGCGATGGGGCACACTTTGGGTTGGCCTTCGGAACGCGGCATGTTCACCATTTGGTTGGCGCACGTCACTTTCTGTACGGCTTATGTGGCGGTAGTGATCAGTTCACGTTTGCGCGAGCTGGATCGTTCGATCGAGGAAGCGGCGTTGGATCTCGGGGCGACACCACTAAAAGTCTTCTTTGTGATCACGTTACCGATGATCGCACCGGCGTTAATCTCGGGTTGGATGTTGGCATTCACGTTGTCGCTCGATGATTTGGTGATCGCCAGCTTCGTCGCGGGGCCGGGGGCGACGACGTTACCGATGTTGGTATTCTCCAGCGTGCGTATGGGCGTTAACCCAGAGATTAACGCTTTAGCGAGTTTAATCTTGCTAGTGGTGGGGGTTATCGGTTTGATTGCTTGGTGGTTTATGGCTCGCTCGGAAAAACAGCGATCGCGCGAATTACAAAAAGCCGCCCGTGGCTGATTGCGTTTAAAACTGCTATTTTTGCATTAGGTTGTCAAAACGCCGCCTCACCCGCGGCGTTTTGCTGTTTGTACCCATTGAAGAGCAGGCAGGGAATCATGAAGTCACCGTCGGACGTGCCGGTTCCGGTAATGATTGCAGCTATCGCCATCGTAGCGATCAAATGCCTCAGCCTATTGATGTTGTTGGGGGTACTGGGCTTTTCGGGTACCAAAGAGTTTGTCAGTACTAGCGCACAGGCTTGGGACTCTACCTTGATCTTTTTAGCGGGTATTGTCGTGATTAGCTTGCAAATTTACTGTGGTTTTGCGGTGATGCGTGGTCGTAATTGGGGGCGCTGGGGTTATCTCGCTTGTCAGACGGTGGTGGTGCTGTATTTGCTATTGGCGACTATTGGTAGCGTATTCCCTGAGGTATTTACCGTTGAGGGTGAAACCAGTAGCCAAATTCTACACGCGCTGATCCTGCAAAAAATACCCGACTTGGTGATTCTGATATTGTTATTTGTCCCCAATGTCAGCCGTCGGTTTTTCGCCGCGAACTGAGTTTTTAACGGTGCAGAGTGCTACAATCTGCGGCCTTAAATTGTGAGACGAAGAAAATTCATGCATTGCGCTTTATATACGGCTGGCACCTGTCGTTCCTGTCAGTGGTTGGAAAAACCGTATCCACAACAACTGTCTGACAAACAGCATCATCTGCAATCACTGTTAGCCGAGCGTGACGTTGCGCAATGGCTGGAGCCGATTGCCGGGATGCAAAGCGCATTTCGCAACAAAGCAAAAATGGTGGTGAGTGGGAGTGTCGAACGTCCATTGCTGGGCATGTTGCACCGAGATGGCACTCCGGTTGATCTCTGCGATTGTCCGCTTTATCCCGCCAGTTTTGCGCCGATATTTAGCGTATTGAAAAGCTTTATCGCTCGCGCTGGGCTGACGCCGTACAACGTGGCGCGTAAACGTGGTGAATTGAAATACCTTCTGTTGATCGAAAGCACCCATAGCGGCGGATTGATGCTGCGTTTTGTGCTGCGATCTGAAACCAAATTAGCGCAACTGCGAGCCGCATTGCCGTGGTTACGCCAGCAGTTACCGCAATTGAAAGTGATTTCCGCCAACATCCAGCCGGTACATATGGCGATTATGGAAGGGGAGCGCGAGATCCCGCTGACGGAGCAACAGGCGCTGGAAGAGCAGTTTAATTTGGTGCCGTTGTACATTCGCCCACAAAGCTTCTTCCAAACTAATCCGCAGGTGGCCGCTAGCTTGTATGCGACTGCGCGCGATTGGGTTCGAGCCCTGAATATAGACAGTATGTGGGATCTGTTCTGCGGTGTGGGCGGTTTTGGCCTGCATTGTGCCGGGCCGCAGACGCGTTTGACCGGTATCGAAATCAGTGCGGAAGCTATCGCCTGTGCTCGCCAGTCTGCGACAGCGTTAGGATTACAACAGGTTGATTTTCAGGCGCTGGATTCCACCCGTTTTGCTACCGCCGAAGGCAGCGTGCCACAATTGGTGTTGGTCAATCCGCCGCGACGCGGTATTGGCAAACAACTCTGTGATTATCTGAACCAGATGGCGCCGGGTTATATTCTCTATTCAAGCTGTAACGCTGAGACGATGGCGAAAGACATCGCCCTGTTGCCGGATTATCGCATTGAGCGAGTGCAACTGTTTGATATGTTCCCACATACTGCGCATTATGAAGTGCTGACGTTGTTGGTGCGGAATTAAATGGATAGGTTATAATCTAAACACTGACGTAGAGGAATAATATGAAAAATCAGCAGGCTGCACCACAAAAAAACAAACCGTCGGCAGAGCGCATTCTTCGTTCCGTAGTGACGTCTACGGCTATCGAAACTGGGCAAGATCCTGACAAATTAGCAGCAACAATGCAGGAAAAACGCATCAAGTATGCTCATGTTCACTTGGCGCTTTAAGCCGCTTGTAAACCTATTCTGACCCATTTCTTCATTGGCTGATAGTTCATGTTAAGGCCATGTTGGATCGCCGCAATATATTCCGACTTATGCTTATCCCACTCACGATAATCTAGTGGTTCGTTACCGGCTTGCACCGCCATCACATCTGCGAGTAACCGTGCTAACCGACCATTGCCTTCACGGAAGGGGTGAATAAGAATGAATTCGACGTGGGTAATCGCAATAGCTTCGATGAGTTGTTCCTGATCCAGCTGAAAGCATGGAGTAAATCGATCCAAACATTCTGACTGAAATTGAGTAAATAGCTTTACCACCTGTCCCGATGGGGCAAACATAAATCCACCTTTGCTAATATTGACCGAGCGTTCACGTCCAGCCCAGTCGTATACATTTCCCAGCCATCGGTGGTGCCACTGTTTGAGTAATGCGGTAGTGATTTTTCCTGCGGGAAGATCGGAAACTAATAGGGAAAGGTAGAGTTTTTCCAAAAGCACTAATTCGACATCGTCCATTTCGTCCGGACGAAAAATACCTAGCTTATTTTCGAGCACTTCGTGATCGGAACCTTCAGCAAATTTTCCTTGTGAGTTGGGAACATCGTATCTGTTCATCATCACATCCTCCGTTGGGTGATTTTTAAACAGAATACACCATCAGAGAGAAAAGGGCGCAGTGACGCGCCCCAAAAGACCTTATTGCGGGAACCATTTGTCGTTGATGGCTTTGTACGTTCCATCGGCTTTAATGGCGTCCAGCGCCGCATTCAGCTTGGCTAACAGCGCCTTATTGTCCTGACGAACTGCAATTCCTAAACCGGTGCCGAAGTATTGTGCATCCGTTATATGCTCACCGACCGGAGCCAAGTCTGGATTCGTTTTCAGCCATTCATTCACGACGGCGGTATCACCAAATACGCCGTCGATGCGGCCGTTTTTCACTTCCAGAATGGCGTTCTGGTAGCTGTCGTAAGACACGGTGTTAATTTCTGGGTGCTTGTCCTGCATATATTTCTGATGCGTGGTGCCATTTTCCATCCCCAACTTTTTACCTTTCAGATCGGCCAGCGAGTGGTATTTGCCTTTTTGGGCGATAACGATGGCTGAGTTGGCGTAATACGGCTGGGTGAAATTGACCTGCTTGCTACGCTCTGGCGTGATGTCCATGCCAGAAATTACCGCATCATATTTTTTGAATTTTAATGCAGCGATCAGGCTGTCGAAAGCATGGTTACTGAAGGTGCAATTAGCCTGCATTTGTTTACACAGCGCTTTGGCCAAATCGATGTCGTAACCCACAATTTGGTTACTGGCATCAAGTGATTCAAACGGTGGATAGGTGGCAGAAGAAGCAAAGCGGATGGTATCGGCTGCGCTGGCGTTAAAGGCGATCCCGGCTAAAACCGTCGCGGCGAGTAATAGTTTTTTCATGCGTAATGCTCCTGTCGGAATATTGAACTGGTATTGGTCATCTTTTGATTTTACTGATAATAACCAGAGGTGTTTACGCTTAACACTATGCCATTGAGTGAATTTATATTCAATAAAAGTGATTAGGAATTTGATTGTGGGAATTATAGGCATTTGGGCTGAGAGTAGAGCTGGCGGGGTCGCCAGCATGGGGGTTACTTAACTTCGTAGTCTGGTAGTGGAAGGGAGGCAATAAATCGCGTCACGGTATTAGAGTCAGGGATTGCGGAAAGTGCTCCTTTTTGGGTTGTTGCCAGCGCGCCGCAGGCACTGGCTTGCGCAATCGCCTGATGCAGTTGTGTTATGTCGCGCGGAAGGTTCTGAGAAGCAATGCTGGCCAGTAATCCGGCCATAAACGCATCTCCAGCACCAGTCGTATCTACGCTATCGACCACATACCCGGTAAAATGAATCACCTGTTTTTGCCACAACACCATGGCCCCTTGCGCACCATAAGTGACCACTTTTAAACGGGCTGGCAACGCTTGAAGTGCAGCAATAGCTTGGTCAAAATCGTGGGTTTCCGTTAACCAGTACCATTCTTCTTCTGAGAGTTTCAGGATATCGGCCTGAGTCGCAAAGTGACGCACGGTGGAAAGCATCTCTTTATGGTCAGACCACATCTGCTCGCGCAGATTGATATCAAAACTGAGTAGGCCACCCTGTTGCTTGATATGCCCTATTGCATGAACCAATGTCTCGCGGCAAGCTTCCGCCACCAGCGCCAATGAACAAAAATGGAGAATGTCAGCACCAAAATCCGGTAATGCTAACGGTGATAAAAACTGGTCGGCGGATGGGTTAACCAAAAAGGTAAAATCGCGTTCGCCATGTTTGTCTAATGAAACCACCACCGTACTGGTGCGATGTTGGCTGTCAAATTCTATATGTTGGGTATTTACACCGTATTGGCACAAAGTCTGCTGTAGAAAATGGCCAAAAGGATCGTCACCAACGCGCCCAATAAACCCACTTTGACCGCTTAACCGTGCGACACCGGCCGCAACGTTGACTGGCGCTCCCCCAGCACAGGCTTCATAACGCATATCCGATAGAGGCAGGAGATCCACGACCGCATCGCCAAGTGTCCAAATATTCATAATTATCCTTTGAAAATTTTCATTCTTCTTTAGAAGAAATATTTAAAACGTACACGGGCACCATAGCGAGGATCATTATCAGCGTCACTTTCCGCTGATGAGTCCAGCCAGGATGCATAAGCCCCGAGGTAAATATTGAAATTCGGCATATTTAAAATATCTGGCAGTTTCCAAGAGGAATGTAGGGTGTGAATATCATAATTCCCTGGAGCCAGAATGGCACAATCGCTATTACATTCGCTATTAATACCTGCCATATTAAAATTGGATATTTTATTGTGTGCATAAACATAACCAACTTCGACACGTTGCCATAATGCATTAACCCCGGCACTGAAATCCTTCTCATCTTCTGCATTTAAATATGCGGTGTTTGCGCTGACTATTATGCCATTATCAGGATCGTTTTTCAGCGAGTTCCATGTTGTGGTTAATCCATATCCTGTACGGTTAGATTGATCATGCCAGCGGCCATTATTATCTTCATAACCATAGGCATTATTGATGACGTTACTCTCCATCGCGGCGGCAATAGAGTAATTACCCGATTGCCATGCGATAACCGGGCGTAAATAAATTGCATTTTTCTTATTGTCGAGTTCATTACCATGATATTGTTGATTAACATACAGCGAGCTACCATCTTCTATTAACGTATTTAATTCGAAATACCAGTTATCCAGTGTGTTACTGAGTAAAACGCTGCCACCATTGTTACTACGACCACGTCCTTCCTTCATCATATAGATGTAGCCGTAACCATCACTGTAAAGATCGTTTGCCGTATTGCCTGAGTGTTCGACAAATGTATCTTGATTGAGCGGGAACATATCGTAGGCTTCAAAGCGGCCGATTTTCATTTTCCAGCTATCTTGTTGGCCAAAGAAGAAGGCTGCATCATCAAGATTCATTCTTCCAGTGATGTCGGCCAACGGTTGAACAGTGAATCCCGCATAATGACCGTTTTGAGTATGTTGTATTCCATCAAACCCTAATAGAATGCGTCCATTAATTCCCCAACGTTCATTGTCTCCCGGAGCCCAGTCTTTATCAGCACTGGTTTTAACTGAGGTTAAGCTTCCTGTACGACTGGCTGCATCCATATTTAATTCTACATCGCCATAAAATTTTAATTCCGCGTGATCATTTATTTTTAATACGGGTGAAACTGAAGGGGGCTTACTCGTACTGATTGCCGAAATTTTACTGTTCTCAAGCGAATTCTGTTTTTTTAATGAAACAATTTCCGCTTCGGCATTATCGGCTCGTTTTTCTGCTGTTTGTAATCGTTGTTCAAGCAACGCAAAACGTTGTTCAACCGTTAATGTAGATTGTGCGTAGAGATGAGTAGAGGACAGACCGGCACATAACGCTATCGCAATTTTTATTTTCATCATTATAGTCCCTGTTAATAATTAACAATGAATGAGGGTTGTTTATTTGTATTGATGTAATCCCTAGAAATATACCACTCGCCTGCTGATGGCCGACGAGTGGGGGTTATCTGATAATATTAACTATTCTAATTGCCAAGCTCCACATTGAGTCAGTGATGCATTACCTGACCATGCAAATATATTTAATTGGCGTTGTTGTGGATAAATACGACTACTCAAGCAAGCTTCACCGTCATTAACGAAAACTTCCACCGACGAGCAATCGAAAAAGACGCGTAATTCCAGTTGGGAAGTTTCAGGTAACGGCACACTGCGCTGACCGCATAAATTATATTGCGGATAATTACGCTCCAGCACCAAACGTCTTGACTGGTTATCCACATACAATCGCATTCCCTCTGCCAAAGCGATGCCATATTGCTCTGCGGTGCTGGTTGCGGTGTCCCAGTGCAAGATCACTTCCATGGTTTCACAGTGTTCAACCACACACATTTGCTGGTTATGGAGTTGGCTGATCGGCCAGCTATACCAAGCTTGACGTAAACCTTCGACTTCTTTTGCCGGTCGCATCTGTATCCGGTTATCTTCCGTGAGCGTCAACTCACGCGGCAGTGAAAGCATACCAGCCCATCCGTCCTGTTGTTCTGGCATCGGGGATTCCCACATATCCATCCACCCGATGACAATTCGGCGGCCATCCGGTGTCAGGAAGCTTTGCGGTGCGTAAAAGTCATGCCCATGATCCAACTCTTGAAATGCATTTTCTTGCGTAAATTCCCCACCTGGTTGCCAACGCCCAACGATATAACCACTCTGGAATAAGTTACGGTTCGTATAGCCTTGTGCCGCGATCCCTTGTGGAGAAAACATTAGGATCTGTTTGTCACCTAGCGTGAAGAAATCTGGACATTCCCACATATAGCCCAGGTGTTGCGGCGCTTGAGCCAAAATCCCTTGAGATTCCCAGTGGTGCAGGTCGTTTGAGCGATAGAGTTGTACCTGCCCAGTTTCGACATCACGTGCACCGACCACCATGTACCAGTTGTTACCTTCACGCCAGACTTTCGGATCGCGGAAGTGGTGTAACCCCGGCGGCGTATCCAGCACTTGTCCCTGGCGCGTAAAATGAATGCCGTCCCGGCTAGTCGCAAGGCATTGCACCTGATAAAGGTTGTCGTCACTCGACGGATCGCCATGAAACTTGTGCCCAGTGTAGATCAATGCCAGTTCATCACCGTTGACCACCGCCGAACCGGAGAAACAGCCATCTTTATCTTCTGGACCTTCCGGCGCGAGCGCGACGGGCAGGTGTTCCCAATGCACTAGATCGTGGCTGCGCGCATGACCCCAGTGCATCGGCCCCCATTTTGTGGAGTAAGGGTGATGCTGGTAGAAGGCGTGAAACCAGCCATCAAACCATACCAGACCATTGGGATCGTTCATCCAGCCTGCGCGGGCGGCCAGATGAAAACGGGGATACCAGCGCATATTCAGCGTCTCGCGTTTTGAGTTCAGTTCCTGCTCAGCATTAGCAATTTGTAATGTCATAAAAATTCACTCTTTTTCATTCAAATGGTCGAGGAAGGGGAAAGTAAACCTTCCGATGAAGCTTTGTTGCTCCGTAAGAGGAACATCGAAACAAAGGTGGTGCAGAACACCATCATCCCCATGAACAAGTAAGATTCGGCGAAACCATATTTTTCGTAGCTGTAGCCCGCGAGTGGTGACAGCACGGTTGCAATAACGGAACTGGTGCAAGCAAAACCGACCAAATACAGTGTTGAGGAGAGGCGTTTATCAAAGTTCAGGCTGTTGTATTTAAAAATGGACACCAACAGCACGGGGAGTTCTACGGCATGGAGTAACTTAGTAATAGAAATCAGTATTGGCCCCTCCACCAGACCCGATCCCACCATGCGTAGTGCCATCACCATACCGGCAAAAATCAGCCCGTTTTTGGCACCGATACGATTGACCAGCCATGGAGCGCAGAACATTCCGGCGGCTTCGAGAAACACCTGAAATGAATTGAGATAACCAAACATCTCATTACCTTCGCGTAGGGTTGCGAACTGTGAGGAAAAATAGACTGGGAATTGCTGATCGTAGACACCGTAAATACAGGTGCCGACGACAAAGAACACCAATGCCCAAAAACGTGGCAGTGTTAACAGACGCAGGGCATCTTCCAACGTCACTTTACCGGCACCGATTTCCAGCTTCTCCAGACTTGCCGGGGTGCTCACTTTTAGCCGCGCCAACAGGAAGAAAAAGACTAGACCCGAGCATGAGGCCACAAGGAAGTTAAGTTTTGGGTTGATATTAAACAGAAGGCCAGCAAAAAAAGTCGCCACGGCCCAGCCAAGTGAGCCCCACATGCGGGCTTTGCCAAACTCGAAGGTGCTCTGCCGGGCTACACGTTCTGTGTAGGATTCCAGTACGCCGATCCCGCCGTTGAAGGTCAGCCCCAAAAATAGCCCACCAAAGATACTGCCGAGAAAAATATTAATACTCAGTAAGTAACCAAACAGCAGATACGCGGGGCCCGATAAAATCAGCAGCGCGGTGATATACCACAGCAGGTTCTTACGTAAGCCGAGCCTGTCCTGAATAAACCCATAACAGACCTGAGCACACAGAGCAGAAACCGACAACACCGAGAAAATAATGCCGGTATCTGTGGCTTTGAGCCCAACTTCTTGACTAAGCCAGATAGAAAGCAGCGAGCTGGACGATGACCAACTGACGAAGAAAAAGAACAATAATGCACTTAATATCGGATAACTTCGGGAATGATGTCTTTTCATCATTGCAATCTCATGTAGAGGTGATGATTTTATGGTAACGTTAACAACGGCGATTTATCATGCTGTTTTGTGTTGATGTACGATGTTAATCACAAAAGTTAACGTTAACATTTTGCGATTGAGATCGTTATCAAGATTTATTGTCGATTGTAGGGATGTTTTACATTGTAATAGTGGGAACACTATTCTTTTACATCAGAAAGTGACTTGTATAGCCTGTGCATCCTAAAGGTGCATGTTGAGATAAAGCATAATCAGGACAGGGGACTATGGCATCGTTAAAAGATGTGGCAAAGCTGGCCAATGTATCGTTAATGACGGTATCACGCGCCTTAAACAATCCCGAGCGGCTTAAATCTGACACCTTGAGCCGAGTGCTGGCTGCCATTGATGAGCTAAATTATGTTCCTGACTTATCAGCAAAAAAAATTCGTGGGGCACGGGCAACCCCCAAAACTATTGGTGTACTGGCGTTAGACACGGTGACCACACCGTTTTCAGTTGAGATAACACTGTCCATCGAAGAGACGGCACGTGCGCACGGCTGGAACAGTTTCGTGGTGAATATGTTCACGGATGACAATCCGGAAACCATGGTTGATCTGTTACTGTCTCACCGTCCCGGTGGCATCATCTATACCACGATGGGCTTACGTCAGGTTCCCGTGCCACCTAAATTGCTGACGCTTCCCTGCGTGCTTGCCAATTGTGAGAGTTTGCATGACCCGGTCGCCAGTTATATTCCTGACGATGAGCTAGGGCAATATGAAGGTGTAAAGGCCATGTTGACTGCGGGTTTTCGTCGGCCGCTGTGCCTGCATTTACCTGCTCGTCATCTCGCTACTGTACGCCGCCGTAAAGGGTTGGAGCGGGCCTGTCGCGAAATGGGAGTCGATCCAAATAGCCTTGCTCACTTCTACATGGAATACGGTGATGAACATTATCGGGATATTCCGGGCATCGTGCTAATGCACTTTCAGCATGGTAAGCCGACGTTTGATTCCGTGGTGTGTGGTAATGACCGCGTTGCGTTTTTGGTTTATCAAACCCTGCTTGCCCAAGGTATACGTATTCCCCAAGATGTCGCGGTGCTGGGATATGACAACATGGTAGGGATTGGCGATCTGTTTTTACCGCCGCTGTCGACCGTTCAGCTTCCTCATTACGAGATTGGTCGCCTGAGTGCGTTGCATATTATCAATGGTGATAGCCATCGGACGACTATTCGCGTCCCCAGTCCATGGTTGCAACGAGAGTCGATATAGATTGTTTTATGGCGTCAATACTAATGCGTGGTGAAGCAAAAAAAGCCTCGTGAGATACGAGGCTTAGCGAGATTAGTTACGACGTTCGAATGCCAGCGCTCGGCGTTCTACCACGCGCATCAGCAGCGTGAGGAGACCGTTGACGACCAGATAAACAATACCTGCAGCACCAAATACCATTACGTCGTAAGTTCGGCCATACATCAACTGGCTGTAGCCCATCACTTCCATCAGGGTAATGGTGTAGGCCAATGAGGTACTTTTGAATACTAGGACCACTTCGTTGGAATACGACGACAACGCGCGTTTGAAAGCGAATGGCAACAGAATACGCAGCGTTTGCTTACGCGACATGCCCAGTGCTTCGCAAGACTGCCATTGGCCGGCAGGGATCGCGCGCACCGCACCGTAGAACAACTGGGTGGTATAGGCGGCGCTGTTCAGTGCCAGTGCAATCATCGCGCACAGCCAAGGTTGTGAAAGCAGGTTCCACAGCCACGGATATTCACGGATCGACGGGAACTGACCGGGGCCGTAGTAGATCAAGAAGATCTGCACTAACAGCGGTGTACCGGTGAACAGCGTGATGTAAATCTTCACCAACGGCGTTAACACCGGCGTTTTCAGCGTCAGGATCACGGTTAATAACAGCGACAAAACCAGCGCGACAATCAGTGCGACAATCGTCAGCGTCAGGCTAGTGTGTAGCCCTTTAATGATTTCCGGTAAATATTCAAGCATCAGGCTGGCCCTCGCTCAAAGCGCGTGGCGCGCAGCTCAATTCGCTTAATAATGTACTGACTGAGCAAGGTGACAACCAGGTAGATCGCCGCTGCAATCATATACCAGTTGAACGGCTCCTGAGTGCGGGTAGCGATGCTTTTGGTTTGCAACATCAAGTCGTTAACGCTAATCAGCGAAACTAATGCGGTGTCTTTTAGCAACACCAACCACTGGTTACCGAGACCGGGCAACGCATGACGCCACATCTGCGGCATGATCAGACGGAAGAAAATCGCCGCCTTGCTCATCCCCAGCGCCTGACCCGATTCCCATTGCCCTTGCGGAACCGCTTTTAACGCACCGCGCAGAGTCTGCGAGGCATAAGCGGAATAGAGCAGGGCGAGGGCGATAACGCCACACAGGAATGGGCTGACTTCGAAGTTATCGATCGCCAACTGGATCGGTATTTCGAACAGGCCGAGGTTCAGAGTAAAGCCGTCGGACAACATCAACAGCAATTGTGATGAACCGAAATAGATAAACAGCACCACCAGAATTTCTGGCAAGCCGCGCAGCAGCGTGACCCAGACGGTGCCGAGCCAACTGACCAGTTTCCAACGTGAAGATTCCCAGACGGCAAATAGCATCGCTAGGACCAACCCGAGGATTAGCGAACAAACGGCAAGGCCGACGGTCATCCCGGCGGCGCTGGCTAGAGGTTGAAATTCATTCATCGATAGTGATTACTGCTGGAACCATTTTTTGTAGATGGTCTCGTAAGTCCCATCCTGTTTGATCTTGTCGAGGGCGGCGTTAAATTTGCCCTGCAACTCGGTGTTTTGCTTGCGTACCGCAATCCCCAGACCAGTACCGAAGTAATCTTTATCCGTCACTTTATCGCCCACGGCAGACAAGGTCGCATTATCCTTCAGCCACTCGTTAACGACCGCAGTGTCACCGAATACCGCATTTACGCGGCCATTTTTCAGATCCAGCAACGCGTTCTGATAGCTGTCGTAAGGCACGATGGTGATTTCTGGATGCTTGTCGGTCAGGAATTTCTGGTGAGTGGTACCGTTTTGCACGCCAACTCTTTTACCTTTCAGCGCAGCAACATCAGCCACTTTGCCTTTTTCAGCAATGAACAGCGCCGAGTTATCGTAGTAAGGCTTGCTGAATAGAACCTGTTTTTCACGCTCAGGCGTGATGTCCATACCGGCCATAACCGCGTCGAAACGTTTGAACTTCAGGCTTGGGATCAAGCTGTCGAAAGCCTGATTGGTAAAAGTACAGGTGGCCTGCATCTCTTTACACATGGCGTTAGCCAAGTCGACATCGAAGCCTTGAATTTTGTTATCCGCGCCAACGAATTCAAACGGAGGATAAGAGGCTTCGGTAGCGAAACGGATAGTTTCGGCTGCGGAGGCGGAAACGCTGATGCCAGCCAAAACGGCGGCGATTATGAGTTTTTTCATCGCAAAGTCCCCTAAAACAGCAAGTCAGATTATTAGTGTGATAACCAAATTATTAGTGTGATAAATAGTTGGCAAACTCGGTGGTTTGCGGCTGCGTGAAGTGGCTAGCATCGCCTTGCTCCACCACGTGGCCATTTTCCATATACACCACGCGGCTGGCGGTTTTACGCGCCACTTCTACCTCGTGGGTCACGATCACTTGGGTAATGCCAGTGCCCGCCAGTTCGCGGATGATGCTGACGATCTGGGCCGTGATTTCTGGATCTAGCGCCGCAGTCGGTTCATCAAACAGCAAAACCTGTGGCTCCATCATCAACGCACGGGCGATCGCCACACGTTGTTGCTGGCCGCCGGAAAGATGCAGTGGAAAGCGATCGGCATAGTCAGTTAGACGCAAACGCTTGAGCAACTTATCGGCACGCTCCATCGCTTGGGCTTTGCTTAAACCCAGTACGCGACAAGGCGCTTCAATCAGGTTTTGCACCACCGTCAGGTGCGGCCAGAGGTTGTATTGCTGGAATACCATACCCACATTTTGCCGCAGTTCACGGATGGCTTTTTCACCGGGAGTTTGCTTAAAGTCGAATTGATTGCCAGCGATTTGCAGGTTGCCGGAACGTGGCATCTCAAGCAGGTTAAGCACCCGCAACAATGAGCTTTTCCCCGCGCCGCTTGGACCAAGCAGCACTAAGGTTTCCCCTGCTGGGCAATCCAGCGTGATGTTAAACAACGCTTGATGTGCGCCGTAAAAGCAGTTGATATCTTTTAGTTGAATACTCATGCGCCAGAATTGAATAGACATTGATGCCGCGAATGTTAACTTCCACAGAATACTTATGCAATCTTTGTGAGTTAAAATTTATTACTGCGCAGCGGGATAGTAAAAGGATAGCACAAGATAGCGTGACGCTAGGGTAAAGGGTGGATTTGTCGTGCAGGGTGTGAAGTAGGTAGCGATTTTTCTTATTTCGCTCAAACATTGAGCTAAATCAATGCGATTAGAAAATAACCGGCGCACAGATTGCGCCGGTGACCGATAGGATTATTGGTTTTCTAGGACTTGACGCAGAGTGCCGCTGGCGGCGTGCGCTGGGACGTTCAGATAACGGATATCATCAACAACCCAGCAAGTGCCTTCACGAACCATCAGCACTTCATCTTGCCAATTAACCGCGCTGCCGCCGTCTTTTTTGTAGCTCAACTGTACGCGCAGTGGGATGTTTTTGGCATCGGTGTTCGGAATACGGGAGGCGCTGGCGACATCGGCGCTGGTTGCGCCATTGGTATTACCAGAGAAAATATCGCCGGTGCTTTTGGCGCTAGTCCCTTTTTGGTTGGCGTTGACAAAATCTTGATACAACACTTTGCTCATATAAGGCTGTAACTTCGCCAAGTTGTCGCCACTTGGCAGACCGGTATTTCCTTGCTGGATGCGCAGGTCATAGAATTTTTGCGCCACGCTGTCTGGGCCGCCTTCAACACAGCCACCGGTACGGGTGCCAATATCTTTATAAGCCGGATCGACAGTGGTACAGGCGCTGAGCAGCAGTGCCAAAGGGACAATCGCCGCAACCATTTTTAATTTCATCTGTTTACCTTATGTGAAAGTTTCTACCATGAATTAGGGTAAGCTCTTACAGTATAAAGGCGTTTTTCATCTCTGCCTTGGTACTGCGTGCCATTACACTGCTGAACATAATGCTAAACTGAGAGTCTTAGAACAACATCGTACAAGTAACAAGGAGTTCACATGCAGCTTTCTACTACCCCAACGCTAGAAGGATTTGTAATTACTGAATATTGTGGCGTAGTCACCGGTGAGGCCATCCTCGGAGCCAATATTTTCCGCGATTTTTTCGCTGGGGTGCGGGATATTGTCGGCGGCCGTTCCGGCGCTTATGAAAAAGAACTGCGTAAGGCACGGCAAATCGCCTTCCAAGAACTGGAAGAACAAGCGAAAGAGTTAGGTGCGACCGCGGTGGTTGGTATCGATATCGATTATGAAACAGTCGGTAAAGACAGCAGCATGTTGATGGTCACGGTCAGCGGCACTGCGGTAAAAGTGACCCGTAAGTAAATGTACCCGTAAATAAATACAAAGGAGACGGTGGTGAAGTGGATAGGGATTGTTGCTATCGGTCTGTTGGCAGGTTGCCAGAGCCAACAACCGAGAACCACCGTCGATCATGGCTCTTATCAATTGGAAACGCGCTATCAGGCGCAAGGTGTCGACCAGCGCATCCGTTTTTTGGTGATGCACTACACCGCTGAAGATTTCCATTCCTCTCTGAAAACGCTGACCGATGAGCACGTTAGCGCTCACTATTTGCTACCCGCCCATCCACCACTGAAAGAGGGAAAACTGGTTGCATTGCAATTGGTGCCTGAAAACCTACGTGCCTGGCATGCCGGAGCCAGCAGTTGGCGAGGACGTACTAACCTGAACGATACCTCGATCGGTATTGAGATCGTCAACCGTGGGTTCAGCAAAACACTGTTGTTTACCCATTGGCAGCCTTACACACCGCAGCAGATCGCACTGTTAATCTCACTCAGCCAAGACATTATTCAGCGCTACGGTATTCAGCCGGTGGACGTCGTCGGGCACAGCGATATTGCTCCACAACGCAAGCAAGATCCTGGTCTGTTATTCCCGTGGCAGCAATTGGCACAGGCCGGTATTGGTGCCTGGCCGAACAGTGAAGATGTGAAATATTATTTGGCTGGAAGGGATAAGCATAGCATGGTGCCGATGGCCCCTCTGCTGGCGAAATTGGCACGTTACGGTTATAGCGTCGATCCCCATTGGGATGCGGAGCAGCAGAAAGTGTTAGTGGCGGCGTTCCAGATGCATTTCCGATCCGACGACACGCGTGGTGAGCCGGATGCGGAAACTGAGGCGATTGTTGATGCGTTGCTGAAGAAATACGGAGCGATGCGCTAATTACAGACCGTGCAACTTACCGTGCTCTTTTAGCCAACGAGCAGTGCGGCTGATCCCTTCATCCAACGTAATAATTGGCCGGTAATCCAGCTCTTGTTGGGCTCGACTGGTATCCAGTGTCAGATCGAAATTAAGTTTAGCGACACCGTAGTGGGTCAACACCGGTTCTTTCTCACTCTTGCTACCGAGCTTCTCCATCCCGCGAGCCATCATATCTAGCATGGTGTAGGGTACGGAACGAATGCGGCATTTCATCCCCAGCTCGTCGATCAATTGTTGCAAGACATCGTGCAGAGTACATGGTTGCTGATTGGTGATGTTGTAAGCGCGACCAGACGGCGTATTTTCCTTCTGAGTTGCCAGCCACATCGCGTGTACCGCGTTTTCCAGATAAGTCATATCCACCAGTGCTGCACCACCGCGTGGTAGCAGCAGATTGCCGTAGCGTTTAATCATTTGCAGCAAGCGCGGCAAGATCACTTTGTCGTGTGGGCCGAACAAGCCTTGCGGCCGCAAAATGGTGAAGTGAGTTTGCGGATTAGACAACGCCAACTGTTGGATCACCTGTTCACCGGCGGCTTTACTGCGCGCAAATTCATTGGCGTAACGCACCGGGCGAAAATCTTCATTGATATTGCGATGGTGGTGATAGTCGAAATAAATCGCTGGCGAGGAAATATGGATAAACTGTCTGACGCCATAGGCTGCGGACCACTCGCCTAAACGACGGGTTGCACGCACGTTAGCCAATTCGAAGGCTTCTTCAGTGCCCCAAGGAGACGTAAAGCTAGAGCAGTGCCACAGTACATCGACATCGGCCAACATTGCTTTCGCTTGGGAAGAAACCAGATTGGTGAGATCCGCATGAATAAATTCGGCACCCATTTTTTCCAGCAGGTGACCCATGGCTTGGTTATTCCCCGTAGCACGCACTTTAATGCCTTGCCGACGGAGATATTCAACGGCATTACGGCCTAACCCACAGGTTGCACCGGTGACCAATACCTTCATAACGAACTCTATTCTCACCAAAAATCAGAATGCTGGGCTCTGTTTCCAGCATCCCAGCAAATAAGATGCCATTCTTTCGTGAATTGATGCGCTATGCAATCGGAAAGGGATGATCGGTAGCGGCAAACTGTGCGGTTGATCAACAAATATCCTATTCAGGATTGGTCATGATCGTACTTTTCAGCAAGGTGGGCGATACGCTTGGCCATCCCACGGAAAATAAACAGGTGTGCAGGCATCATCACGAACCAATACAACAAGCCGCTGAAACCCGCCGGATGCCACCAAGCACGAACGTCTAGTGTGCGGTGATCGCCATGATCATTAATGGTAAATGTCAGTCGCCCCAAGCCGGGGGCTTTCATGCCAAACATCAGCGCTAACTGGCGTAGTGGTTTCTTGGTGATCACTTTCCACCCATCGACCAGATCGCCGACTTCCAGCGTGTCACGTGCAGGGCGACCATATTTGATGCCGTTACCGATCATATCGTCCATTCGTGCGCGAATTTGCCACAAAATATTGGCGTAAAAATAGCCCTCTTTGCCACCCAGTTGCTGCACCGTATGCCATAACGCCTCGCTGGAAGCGGTGGTTTCCAGTGCGCAACCGGCGTGTTTGGGGTAGAAGCCGTAACCGGGACGCCAACGGGCGCGGGCTTCTGGGTCGTAACCCCAGTCGGCGGAGTCCACCACTTCATCTTCGCGACGCAGAGTATCTTTTACCGCTTGATCAAAGGATTGTAATTCTTGCGGGATCAGTTTTTGCAGTGCGGTGCCATCGGCAGGTAGATCGTGGTTTAGCCCTTGAATCAACGCATTGGCGATGCTGGTGGGCACCGAGGTAATCATGCTAATAAACCACACCGAGATAAAACGGGTCGGTAGCGGAACGGGGATCAGCCAACGTTTTTTACCGCTGATGGCGATAAAGCGCTCGAACATAGTTTGATAACTAATGTACTCAGGGCCCGCGACGTCAAAAATACGGCTGTCGCTGGCGGGGTGCTGCAGTACTTCGGTCAGATAAACCAGCAAGTTTTCCAGCGAGACAGGGGATGATTTGGAACGCACCCAACGCGGCGGTGTTAGGATCGGCAGGTTGTACACCATATCGCGCATGATTTCGAAAGCGGCCGAACCGGGGCCGACGATAATCCCCGCGCGCAGTTCCGTTACCGGTACGCCGCTTTGACGCAAAATCTCACCGGTCAGTTTACGGGCGATCAAATGCGGTGAGCTTTCGCCAGCGGGTTGCAAAGCGCTGAGGAAAATCACTTGTTTAACGTTGGAATTTCGCAGCGCATCACGCAGGTTCTCGGCGGCTTGGCGTTCCTTCTCAATAAAATCGTCGCCATCACCCATACCGTGAATCAGATAATAGATGGCATCAATATTCCACAGTGCCGCCGTTAACGTTTCGGGGCGATAAACATCGACATACTGGCAATTAACCTGTGGCCAGTTCTGTTCCTGCATCCATTCAATACGGCGTGCCGCAGCGGTAATTTCGTGCCCCTGAGTCACCAAACGAGGGATCAGGTTTTGGCCAATATAGCCGCTGGCGCCGAGCACCAGTATGCGTTGAGATGTCATCAAATTTTCCCTATCCAAGATACCCTTCATCTTTCAAGTTGCAGGTGTGTTGGCTGCCTTCACTCACCCCAGTCACTTACTGGCGTAAGCTCCTGGGGACTCCCTCAGTTGCCGCCTTCCTGCACCTCGAAATCTATTGGGTATGATCATCATTGTTAGCCTAGCCATAGCATGACAAATTTGCCGTAAAATTGCATTTTTTGTGTGGATATGAGCAAGTTACCTCAGGCACACTAGGTTCCGTGATTTTGCTTTGGAGCCGAGATGAAACTCAATACTTTCTGTTATGCCTTATTGCTCTTGGCGCTGGTGGCCAGCCTGTGGTTCTTGCACCCGCTGTGGATGTGGTTGCTATTCGTAAACATATTGACGCTACTCATCTATGGCGCAGATAAATTGGCTGCACGTAAGGATTGGCAGCGGGTGCCGGAGTTCACCTTGTTGATCTACGGATTGGTAGGCGGTTGGTTTGGTGCGATTGTAGGACAACAACTGTTTCGCCATAAAACCCAAAAACAGCCGTTTAAAACCTATTTTATGATTAGCGTGGTGTTGAATGTGGCGGCGGCAATCGGTATTGGATATTGGGTCTATCAGCGTGGGGCGATCTGAACCCCACGCAATGTTCAATCATCAAGCATGTTGTTTTAAAAACTCAGCCCACAAATCAACGACTTTTTGCAAATCCTGACGGCTGACGTTTAGATGCGTCAGGATACGCGTCAGTGGGCCGGTACTCATCAATACGCCGCGCTCACGCATCCAAGGGCCAAGTTTAGCCGCCAGTTCAGGCGATTGACGCAGATACAACACGTTGGTTTGCGCGCCGGGTTCAGCCACTTCAACGCCGATGGCACGCAGTTGCTGTTCCAACCATTTGGCATTGTCGTGATCTTCGCGCAACCGTTCTACGTTATGCTCCAACGCATATAAACCTGCTGCTGCCAGAATCCCCGCCTGACGCATACCGCCACCGGTCATTTTACGCCAGCGATTAGCGCGTTGAATAAATTCGGCGCTGCCGCACAACAGTGAACCTACCGGTGCCCCTAATCCTTTTGACAGACAAATCGTGAAGGTGTCGCAATATTGCACAATGGTTTTCAGCGGTATGTTCAGCGCCACTGCGGCGTTGAAAATACGTGCGCCATCGATGTGCAACGCCAACTGATGCTCACGCGTGAATTGCCATGCCTGCTGCAAATACTCCAACGGCAACACTCTACCGCTGATGGTGTTTTCCAGACTTAACAGGCGGGTTTTGGCGAAGTGAATATCATCGGGTTTGATGGCTGCGGCGACTTTATCCAACGGCAGCGTGCCGTCTGGATTGGCCTCAATCGGTTGTGGTTGAATGCTGCCCAGTACCGCAGCGCCACCTGCTTCATACTTATAGTTGTGAGCCTGCTGACCGACGATGTATTCGTCACCACGTTGGCAATGGCTTAATAACGCCACCAGATTAGCTTGAGTACCGGTAGGCAGAAACAGCGCGGCTTCTTTGCCCGAAAGGCGCACGGCCTCTGCCTGAAGTGCGTTGACTGTCGGGTCATCGCCATAAACATCATCACCAACGTCGGCTTTTGCCATGGCATCGCGCATCGCGGCACAGGGCTGGGTCACGGTATCACTGCGTAAATCGATCAGCATTTGAATCTGTCCATTAATGGGGAAAGGGAAACGCCCCATAATAACCAGATAAGCAGATTATTTACTACGCGAGGATGACATCGCCCTGTAGCTGACAACTGCAAGCCAAAACATAACCCTGCTCAATTTCCGCCGGTGTCAGTGTCATGGTGCTGGTGGTGGTGTAATTACCATCGAGAATACGGGTTTTACATGAACCACAAACCCCAGCGCGGCAGGCGGCGGTCACTGGTTGTTTATGTGCTTCTAATGCCGCTAACAGCGTGCTGCCGACGGGAACGCGGAACTCGCGTAGAGGTTGGCCGATACGCAAAGTGAGTTGATCGCTCTGTTCTTCAACTTCTGGCGTATGGAATTGCTCTTTGTGGAACTGCTCCGCCGGGACGCCAAGTTGCTGACAGAGTTGCTCAACCTGTGTCATATAAGGCGCAGGGCCGCAGGTCATCACCATCCGCTGGGTAAGATCGGGCACCGTTTGCTGTAACACCTGTGCGTTGATGCGCCCACTTAAGAAACCCGGCTGGGCATCTTGCTCTGCCATCAGCGTCAGGCTGAGTTGCGGGTGAGCGGCACAGAGTTGCTGCCATTCAGCGGCGAAAATTACATCCGCGGGAGTGCGCACGTTGAAGATCACTTGAATATTGCACTCAGGGCGATTCGCCACCAACCAACGGCTCATCGACATAATCGGCGTCACGCCACAACCCGCGGCGAGCATCAGGTAGCGATCGCTCGGATAGCGTTGGCAACTAAATTCGCCCTGTGCATCGGAAAGCCACAAGAGGCTGCCCGGTTTAACCTCCTGCGTTAGCCAACGCGAGCCGATACCCTCGGGCAAGCAACGCACGCTGATGGTGATAAAGCGACTCTGACCGGGAGAAGAGGAAAGGGTATAAGCACGCAAGGTTTCTTCACTATTACGAATGCTGACCAGCGCGAATTGACCGGGTTGATAGGGATAAAAATCGTGATTAATCAGGTTCAGCGTCCAGACGTCGGCGGTTTCTTGCTGGATGGAGTGAACTTGCATCTGGTTCGGGCAAAGTGGCGTAGGTTGGCTCATTGGGCACCTCAAAATCAAACAAACGGGGCTACCGTAGCAGCCCCGAAAAAGCAGTATTAGCCGAGAATGGTTTGCAGATCTTGCTCAACAGTAGTGATTGGACGCATACCGAATTTTTGGTTGAGGATCGCCAGTAGGTTGTCGGTCAGGAAGCCCGGTGCGGTTGGACCGGTCACGATGTTTTTCACACCCAATGACAGCAACGTTAGCAAAATGACAATGGCTTTCTGCTCAAACCAAGACAGCACCAGACTCAGCGGCAGATCGTTCACCGTGCAGCCAAGTTTTTCCGACAGTTTGACGGCCAGCATGATGGCTGAATAGGCATCGTTACATTGGCCCACATCCAGCAGGCGCGGCAGACCTTCCAAAGTACCGAAGTCCAGCTTATTGAAACGATATTTGCCGCAGGCCAGCGTCATGATCAGGCAATCTTGTGGAATAGCGCGGGCGAAATCGGTGAAGTAGCTGCGTTCATCGCGGCTACCATCACAACCACCGACCAAAAATACATGGCGTAATTTCTTCTGCGAAACCAGATCGATCACTGTATCGGCGGCATTTAGCAGCACCTGACGGCCAAAACCGACGGTAATCAAATGTTCGATCTCGGTATACGGGAAGCCTGCCATGCCTTGAGCCTGAGTGATGACTTGGCTGAAATTGTCACCATCCAAGTGATTGACGCCCGGCCAGCCGACGATGCTGCGTGTCCAGATACGATCGCCATAATTACCGACGTTTGGATCGATAATGCAGTTGGAGGTCATCACGATCGGGCCAGGGAATTTGGCGAATTCGGTTTGCTGATTCTGCCAACCGCTGCCGTAGTTACCGACCAGATGTTTGAATTTTTTCAGTTCTGGATAACCATGCGCTGGCAACATTTCACCATGGGTATAAACGTTTACCCCTTGGCCTTCGGTTTGCTCCAGTAACATACGCAGGTCTTTCAGATCGTGACCGGAAATCAGGATCGCTTTACCCGCCACTGGACGCACGTTAACCGAGTTCGGTTGTGGATCGCCATAGGCTTGGGTCTCGCCGTGATCGAGGATTGCCATCACGTTGAAGTTCATCTTGCCGATGCCCATCGCATTATTCAGCAGGGTATCGACATCCTGTGGTTGAGTGCCGAGCCAGGCCATGAAGGCGTGATAATCGGTGTAGATTTGCTCATCGAACTGACCGAGTACATGCGCGTGTTCCATATAGGCCGCAGCACCTTTCAGTCCGTACAGACACAGCATCCGCAGCCCATGCACGTCATCGCCAACGTCGGCTTTATCGGTGTTAAGAGCAAACAGCGCCGCCTGTTGCAGCAGGGTCGACATATCGCTGCCAGCCAGTTGCAAAGAGGCCATGGGATGTTCGACACACACCGAAGCATCCAGCAAACGACAGCGCGCCGCCAATGAATCACGCAGCAAGATGGTTTCGCGCGCGTAACCGATAATACGGTCAGAATCGAAGTTAACGTTGGTCAGCGTTGAGAAGAAAGCACGCGGGGCAAAACTGTCGATCTCATGATCGATAATCCCCAAAGCGCGTGCCTGTAACGCCCAAGCGGAAAGCCCTTGCAGCGCCGCAACCAGTAAATCCTGAAGATCCGAGGTTTCTGCGGTTTTACCGCACATCCCTTGAGCGTAAGAGCAGCCGTTACCTGCTGGGGTACGGATGGTTTGTTCACATTGCACACAGAACATAATCGTTTCCTTTTTAAGTTGCATTTTAAATGCTTGTTTAAAGCATAGGGCAGCGACCAATGCTTAAAAAGGCTTTTGTAATGCAACTTAAAGGAAGTTTGATTTAGCGCAATTTTGAATGGGGGAAAAGCTGCTTGATGAGATTGATTTTCGTTTATAACAGAGTGTTACCGACGGTTGTTGGTAAGGGTACCACCTCTATGGAACATGGAATTTATAGGAGATAAAACATGAAAAAATTCGACATTTTTGTCAAAGATGGGCACGCAGTGGCACTTGAGACAAAAACCGAATCTTGGCAACAAGCGCGTGAGCAACTCACCAGCCATGGTTTCACTCGCTTGGCACTGGATATTGAAGCCGTTGATGAAAAAGACGCAATCAATGAAGCGAATAAAGCCAGTAACGAGAACCTAGCGTGTTTAGAAGAAGCCGCTAAAGATACTTTATTGGCTTCAATAATCAGTTCAATACTTCGTTAATTGCTCATTGAGTCTATGAAAACAACGCAATCAACACTGGTGCCAGCAAACTCAACAGGAACCCATGCACGATCGCCGCTGGCACCATATCCAGCCCACCACTGCGTTGCAGTACTGGCAGGGTGAAATCCATTGAAGTCGCACCGCACAAACCCAGCGCCGCCGAGCGATTGCGAATAACCAACGTCGGGATCAGCATGATCGCCACCAGCTCTCGCACCAGATCGTTAAAGAACGCGGCGCTACCCAATACAGGGCCGTAAGCATCGGTGATCAAAATGCCAGAAAGGGAATACCAACCGAAGCCAGAAGCCATTGCCAACCCAGTTTTAAGCGGTAATCCGAGCAACAAGGCTCCAAGCACACCGCCGATCAATGCGCTGCCACCACCGACGACGCCAATAATCATTCCAGGGCGGTTCAACACGATTTGACGTAGCGACATGCCGCTGTTACGTAGTTGGATACCGACCAGTAGCAACAGGAAAATCAGAGCATATTCACTGCCCTTAATGGCGAATTGCAGCCAAGGCCATTGTGTTAAACCCAACAGAAAACCAATCACCACCACGCCGCACAGTTTCAACGACTCTAACGCCATGTGCAGACGCGAAGGCAGTTTTTCCTGTTTATGATCGGAACGCCATGGACGTTTGCGATCCAACCAATACAAAGCCACCAGATTGGCGAAAAGAATACACAGGGAAAAACCGGCGGTGTATTTCAAGATCAACACCAGATTACTGCTGAGGTTTTCCAGGAATGCCAGACTAATGCCCATAAAGAATAAAATGATGTAAACCATCCAGCTCAGCAAATGGTTGATGGTGTGAATCAACGTTTTGCTACGCAGCGGAATGAGATAACCGAGAATTAACGGTAATAGAATAATCAGCAGTCCTGAATACATGGTGACGCTTGTGTCCTTGGGTTCGGAGGGGGACGCCCGGATGTCCGGCGTATTCAACACGCTAACTAAAACCGCAACAGGAGTAAAGCTCGTTCACTCATCAACATAATTACGCCTTGCAATGAATACCCGCTTGACCCGCAAATGGTTTTTTCACATGCTCAGTGCCATTAGGATGGCAACGGCAAGCACGGGAGATGGCAGATGTATTTAGAGCGTATCGAGATCGTAGGTTTCCGTGGTATCAACCGTCTGTCGTTGATGTTAGATGACAATACGCTGCTGCTTGGTGAAAACGCGTGGGGTAAGTCCAGTTTGCTGGATGCGCTGACGCTGTTACTGGCTCCCGAGCAAAAGCTCTATCGTTTCGAAGCCCATGATTTTCACTTTCCTCCCGGCGACGAAGCCGCTAAAGAACATCATTTACAGATTCTGTTTTCGTTTTGCGAAAAGGATGTCGGTCATGCGCATTTACCGCGCTACCGCCATTTATCCCCGTTGTGGAGCAAGGGGCCGGATAACCTGAGCCGCATTCATTATCGCTGCGAAGGCGAATTGGCCGACGATGGCACGGTCTGTACTTGGCGAACTTTTCTCGACGCGGAAGGTAATCCATTAAAATTGCATCATATTGACCAACTCGCCCATTCTATAATCCGCATTCACCCGGTGTTGCGCCTGCGCGATGCGCGCTTTATCCGCCGTCTGCGCCCCAATTCATTGGGCGATCGTTTACCGGTCGATAATGAAGCCTTGGCGAAACAGTTGGATCAACTAACGCGCGAGCTGGTGCGTAATCCACAAAAATTGACTAACAGTGAAATGCGACAGGGTTTGGCTGCGATGCAACAACTGCTGGGGCATTATTTTGCTGAGCAGGGCTCACAAATTGCTGGGCCGCGCCGCCGCAGACAGCAGGAAGAGAGCCAAAACTGGCGTTCGCTGGATAGCATTAACCGCATGATTGCAGAACCGAATAGCCGCAGTATGCGTCTGATCCTGCTGGGGATGTTCTCGACTTTATTGCAGGCCAAAGGCAACGTTACGCTCGATCCTCATGCGCGGCCTTTGTTGCTGGTAGAAGACCCGGAAACTCGTTTGCATCCGATCATGCTGTCGGTGGCGTGGGGGTTGATCAATCAATTACCCTTGCAGCGTATTACGACGACTAACTCTAGCGAATTGGTGTCGTTAGTGCCGGTGGAACATGTCTGTCGTTTGGTGCGTGAATCGGGAAAAGTGGCGACTTATCGGCTAGGACCGAAAGGGCTAGGAGCTGAAGATGGTCGGCGCATTGCGTTTCATATCCGCTTTAATCGCCCTTCATCACTGTTTGCCCGTTGTTGGTTACTGGTGGAAGGGGAAACCGAAGTATGGATGCTGAACGAACTGGCGCGCCAATGTGGTTATCATTTCGAAGCGGAAGGAGTGCGGGTGATTGAGTTCGCTCAATGCGGGCTGAAACCGCTGCTACACTTTGCCCGCCGTATGGGGATTGAATGGCATGCGCTGGTGGATGGCGATGAAGCTGGTAAAAAGTACGCCAATACTGTGCGCAGTTCGCTAATTAATCATGAAGATATTGAACGCGATCGCCTGACCGCGCTACCCGCGCCGGATATGGAACACTTCATGTACCGCGAAGGGTTCAGCCCGGTTTATCACCGCGTGGCTTCGGTGCCGACTAATGCGCAGATGCCGGTGCGTAAGGTGATCATCAAAGCGGTGCATCGTTCTTCAAAACCTGACTTGGCGATAGAAGTCGCGATGCAGGCCGGAGAATGGGGCACCGATTCCGTGCCGCCACTGCTTAAGAAGATGTTCTCAAGAGTTATTTGGCTGGCACGTGGCCGAGCCGATTAATACCTTTCATCTTTCAAGCCACAGCATTGTTGGCTACTGGGTATTAAAAATGTTTTGCCAAGCCACTCTCCAACTCATCCAGCAACTGATAGCGGCGGCGGTATTCGGCGCGTTTTTTGCTGGCGATTTCTTCCAGCGATTTACGGGCGATCCGCGTCGGTAGCAGGAAATAACCACTCTCTAGCATTCTGCCGCCCATTGAGAGCCAGAATTGATCGTAATCGGCGTGCAGTTTGTCCTGCTTTTTACTTTTATAACGCCAGTTTTGATAGATATGGTTGCCGTTACCGACCGCGATCACCTGCTGCATGCCCAAATGGTTAGCCAGCGCGCAAACTCCCTCCAGCACCAGCCGTTTTGGGAACAGGCCGTGACAGGCTTTAGTAGTATTTTGGATCTCGGCATGGGGCACACCGCTATTGGCACCTTGCAGGCCGCCGATAAACAGCGTCGGTTGCTGTTGATAATTCATCAACGCGAAGGTGATTTCCGCCAGCATCACACCGCTAGCGTTGCGCACTAACAACGTTGTTTCACCTTCTTTGTTTAACTTGTCGATTGCCGCTAGCTCCAGTGTCACCTGCTCACCGTTTTTATCGCTGATTCGGCTGAGGACGAAGGATTTGTCACTTAAATGGCCGATACGCATTTTCAACGGCATATGCTGGGCGATCAGAAAGTAGTGATCGCGTAGCGCAAACAGACATTCCATACGGCTCATATTAGCCGCCAGATAAGGGCGGTGTAGCTTACAAGGCAAGTTAGGTTGTGCACTCAAGATCTCATCCAACAGCGGATTAGTGGCTAACTGCTCCATCAGGCTGCTGGTGGCGTGCCAACTGAGTAGTGAACGACTGAGGAATTTCAGACGAAATGAGGTTTTTTTCCAAGTGTGACTTGGCACTCTATCGCCGTTGAGCAGCGCGGTCATCAGTTGCCAACCATTAAGTGGTCTGGTGGAAACGAGTGGATAGCTGATCTGTGACATGATGAAATCCTTACCTTGGTTCTAGTTGCAGGTATTTCATCAAGTTCAGACTAAACGGTAGCTCAATATCGCGGTCTAACCCTCGGCTGTGTGCTTTGCGTTGAACTTAGGTTTAGTTATCTATTACGGCGCGTGATAATTTACACATTGTTAAGATTTGACATGGGTAGGGACAAACATTGACGTGGTTTAAAGGAAGTAAGCGACGCTGGATCATTATATTGACGATCTTGGTAGCGATCGCGGCGCTGGCAATTTGGCAATTCAGCCGTCCGGCACCGCTCGATTTCAAAACCGTAAAGGTCGAAAAGCGTGATCTGCAACAAAACGTATTGGCTACCGGGCAACTCGACGCGGTGCGCAAAGTTGACGTGGGTGCACAGGTTAGCGGCCAGTTGGAAAGCCTGACAGTTGAAATTGGCGATAAGGTCAAAAAAGGTCAACTGCTTGGCGTTATCGATCCGCAGCAGGCGCAAAACAGTATCAAAGAAGTGGAAGCGACACTGCGCGAATTGCACGCCCAGCTCCAACAAGCGCAGGCTGAACGCAGTCTGGCGGCAGTGACTTTGCAACGTAATCAGCAATTGGCGAAAGTACAGGCGGTTTCGAAACAGGACCTGGATAAAGCCTCTACCGAATTGGCGGTAAAGCAGGCGCAGATTGGCACTATTAACGCGCAGATTGCCAAGAATCAGGCCAGTCTGGACACCGCTAAAATCAACTTGAATTACACCCGTATTGAAGCGCCGATGGACGGTGACGTGGTGCAAATCACCACTTTGCAAGGGCAAACGGTGATCGCCGCACAACAGGCGCCGAATATCCTGACACTGGCTGATCTCAGTATCATGCTGGTGAAAGCGCAGGTTTCAGAAGCGGATGTTATTCACCTAAAGCCGGGACAGAAAGCTTGGTTTACGGTATTGGGCGATCCGACTAAACGTTTTGACGGCGTGTTGAAAGATATTCAGCCAACGCCGGAAAAGGTCAATAACGCCATCTTCTATTATGCCCGGTTTGAAGTGCCGAACCCGCAAGGTTTATTGCGTTTGCAAATGACTGCACAGGTGCATATTCAACTGGCGGGTGTGAAACAGGCTGAGGTGATCCCACTCACCGCGTTGGGCGAACAGATCGCTGATAACCGTTATCAAGTTTCGATATTGAAACAGGGTAAGGAAGAGAAGCGCGAAGTTACCATCGGCCTGCGTAACAATATCGACGTGCAGATCCTCAGTGGTCTGAAACTCGGCGATGAAGTGATTGTCAGCCGTGGCGGCGTGGAGGCCAGCTGATGGCAGCGTTGTTAGAACTTAAAGCAATTCGTCGCAGTTATCAGTCTGGCGAACAGACGGTCGATGTGCTGAAAGAGGTGTCACTGAGTATCGAAGCCGGAGAAATGGTCGCCATCATGGGCGCATCCGGTTCTGGTAAATCGACGCTGATGAATATCCTCGGTTGTCTGGATAAACCCAGTGCCGGGATTTATCGCGTTGCCGGGCAAGATGTCGCGACGCTCAACAGTGACGAATTGGCTGCGCTACGGCGTGAACACTTTGGCTTTATCTTCCAGCGTTATCACTTGTTACCGCACCTGAGTGCGGCGCATAACGTCGAAGTGCCTGCGGTGTATGCTGGGTTTGGCAAAAACGCCCGTCGTGAACGTGCGGTGGCATTGTTACAGCGTTTGGGGTTGGGTGAGCGCGTTAGCTATCGCCCTAGCCAACTCTCCGGTGGGCAGCAGCAGCGCGTCAGTATTGCGCGGGCGCTGATGAACGGCGGGCAGGTAATACTGGCGGATGAACCGACCGGGGCGCTCGACAGTCATTCCGGTGAAGAGGTGATGTCAATCCTCAAGCAACTGCGTGAGCAAGGGCATACGGTAATTATCGTTACCCACGATCCGGCAGTGGCAAAGCAGGCTGAACGCATCATCGAAATCCGCGACGGTGAAATCATCGCCGATTCACGCCCGGAGAAGTCGATCAATCCACAGGCCAAGGCGTTAGAACTGAAAACGCCAGCGCCGTCTTGGCAGCAGATGGCGGGGCGTTTCCGTGAGGCGCTAGTGATGGCTTGGCGCGCGATGGCCGCCAACAAAATGCGCACCGCGCTGACCATGTTGGGGATTATCATCGGGATTGCCTCGGTGGTGTCGATTTTGGTGATTGGCGATGCCGCCAAACAAATGGTGTTGGCGGATATCAAATCCATCGGCACCAACACCGTCGATATCTATCCCGGCAAAGACTACGGTGATGATGATCCGACTTACCGACAATCATTGAAATACGATGATCTGGATGCGCTACGCGAACAGCCTTACGTCAGCGCTTTGTCGCCAACCATTGGCAGCAGTATGCGGCTGCGCTTCGGTAATGTGGATGTTGCCGCTAACGTCAGCGGCGTCAGCGATCAATTCTTCCGCGTATACGGCATGAGCTTTACCCAAGGCGTGGGCATTGATCGGTTACAGGTGCAATCGCAGGCGCAGACGGTGGTGATCGACGCCAATACCCAGCGCCGTTTATTTCCTCATCAGAAAAACGTAGTGGGTGAAGTGATTCTGGTCGGCAATATGCCTGCCACGATTGTTGGTGTAGCGAAGGAAAAACAGTCGATGTTCGGTAGTAGCAAAACGCTGACGGTTTGGGTGCCGTACAGCACGATGGCGAATCGGCTGATGGGCAATGACTACTTCGATTCGATTACTGTGCGTATTCGCGATGGTTATAGCAGTCAGGAAGCAGAGCAGCAGTTGACGCGCTTGTTGACGCTACGCCACGGCAAGAAAGATTTCTTCACCTACAACATGGACAGCTTGGTGCAAACCGCAGAAAAAACCACGCGCACGCTGCAACTGTTCCTAACGCTGGTGGCGGTGATCTCGCTGGTGGTCGGCGGTATTGGCGTGATGAACATCATGCTGGTTTCGGTGACTGAGCGCACCCGTGAGATCGGTATTCGGATGGCGGTCGGCGCACGCTCTGGCGATGTGCTGCAACAGTTTTTGATCGAGGCGGTGCTGGTCTGTTTGGTAGGCGGCGCGCTGGGGATTACCTTGTCGTTTGCCATCGGTTTGCTGGTGCAGTTGGTGTTGCCGGGTTGGCAGATTAGTTTCCCTCCGGCGGCGTTGCTTAGCGCATTTCTGTGTTCAACGGGCATCGGCGTGGTGTTTGGTTACTTACCGGCACGCAATGCGGCTCGACTCAACCCGATAGATGCTTTGGCGCGGGAATAAATAAAAAATGCCAGCCGCTATCTGGCTGGCATTTTTTAATCAATTTATTATATACCCAAAATAATTCGAGTTGCATTGAGGCGGCAAGTCCGTGAGTCCCCAAGAGCATAGATAACTATGTGACTGGGGGGAGCGGGCGTAGCCAACAAAAATGCAGCTTGAAGAATGAAGGGTATATCAGGCCATGGCCTCAACTTCCAGCGGTACAATCAAACTGGCGTGATTGCCTTTGGGCCCTTGGTGAACGTCGAACCTGACCTGTTGGCCAGCTTTGAGCGTTCGGTAACCGTCCATCTTAATTGTTGAATAGTGAGCGAAAATATCCTCGCCGCCGCCTTCAGGGCAGATAAATCCAAAACCTTTGGCGTTATTGAACCATTTAACAGTACCCGTCTCCATGTTCCTGCATCCCTCATATTTTTAGAATGAGATGAATAACTGATTCAGATGAGCTAGCAGTTGGTTAAAAGACCAGCAGCTCATGAATTTACACTCTAGAGCAAATGATCATCACGTCAAGGAATTGGCCGGGAGCCGATTAGGGCAGTTCACTAAAATTTGATGCAGATAACGCTATTGACATTATTTGGTCATAAATCTTGCTAGTGTGCAGCGAAAGCTCAACAGTAGTTTCACTGCGGCGCTCTGGCCTGAGTGATGGTAAAATAATTATTGAAACACTTGAACCCGTCCCCATATCAGTAAACAGCGCAGAGAAGATGAGCAGCAATGGGCAATAACAACGACTGGCTAAATTTTGAACACTTAGTCAAAGATAAACAAATCGATGCGGTAAAACCGCCGTCAATGTATAAAGTTATATTGAACAACGACGATTACACACCGATGGAATTTGTGATTGACGTTCTGCAAAAGTTCTTTTCTTATGATATTGAACGCGCAACGCAACTGATGCTCACGGTCCACTATCAAGGCAAGGCGATTTGTGGTGTTTTTACCGCCGAGGTGGCGGAAACCAAAGCCGAGCATGTGAACCGTTATGCCAGGGAGAATGAGCATCCGTTGCTTTGTACGCTAGAAAAAGCCTGAATAGGCGATAATTGGGGAGGTGCTTATGCTCAATCAAGAACTGGAACTCAGTCTCAACATGGCTTTCGCCAGAGCGCGTGAGCACAGACACGAGTTTATGACCGTGGAGCACCTGTTGCTGGCATTACTGAGCAACCCTGCCGCGCGCGAAGCGCTTGAGGCATGTACGGTGGATCTGGCGGCGTTACGTCAGGAGCTGGAAGCCTTCATCGAACAAACTACGCCAACGCTACCCGTAAGTGAAGAGGAGCGCGACACTCAGCCGACGCTCAGCTTCCAGCGAGTATTACAGCGTGCGGTATTCCATGTGCAATCTTCTGGTCGCAACGAGGTTTCCGGTGCTAACGTGCTGGTGGCGATTTTCAGCGAACAGGAATCACAGGCAGCGTATCTGCTGCGCAAACACGACGTCAGCCGTCTCGACGTGGTGAACTTTATTTCACATGGTACGCGTAAAGACGAGCCGGGCCAGGCACCGAATGCGGAGAACCCGGTAAACGAAGAGCAGGCCGGAGGGGAAGACCGTATGGAAAACTTCACCACCAATCTTAATCAGCTAGCTCGTGTGGGTGGTATCGACCCGCTGATTGGTCGCGAACGTGAATTAGAACGCGCTATTCAGGTATTGTGCCGTCGTCGTAAAAACAATCCGCTATTGGTTGGCGAATCTGGCGTGGGTAAAACCGCTATCGCCGAAGGGCTGGCATGGCGCATCGTACAAGGTGACGTGCCGGAAGTGATGGCCGATTGCACGCTGTACTCTCTGGACATTGGCTCGCTGCTGGCGGGGACCAAATACCGTGGCGACTTTGAAAAACGTTTCAAAGCGCTGCTGAAACAGTTGGAACAAGATCAAAACAGCATCCTGTTTATCGATGAAATCCACACCATCATTGGTGCAGGTGCCGCTTCCGGTGGGCAAGTGGATGCCGCTAACCTGATCAAACCGTTGCTTTCCAGCGGCAAGATCCGGGTGATTGGTTCTACGACCTATCAGGAGTTCAGTAATATCTTCGAAAAAGATCGCGCATTAGCGCGCCGCTTCCAGAAGATCGACATCACTGAACCGACGCCGGATGAAACCATTCAGATCATCAATGGACTGAAACCGAAATACGAAGCGCACCACGATGTGCGTTACACCGCTAAGGCCGTTCGTGCGGCGGTCGAACTTTCGGTGAAATACATTAACGATCGTCATTTGCCAGATAAAGCGATCGACGTGATCGACGAAGCCGGAGCCCGCAGCCGCTTGATGCCTGCCAGCAAGCGTAAGAAAACCGTCAACGTGGCAGATATTGAATCGGTGGTGGCGCGTATTGCACGTATCCCGGAGAAAACCGTTTCTGCGAGCGATCGCGATGTGCTGCGTAGCTTGGGCGACCGCCTGAAAATGCTGGTATTCGGGCAAGATCCGGCGATCGAAGCTCTGACCGAAGCTATCAAGATGAGCCGCGCCGGTCTGGGGCAAGATCGTAAACCGGTCGGTTCCTTCCTGTTCGCGGGGCCAACTGGTGTCGGTAAAACCGAAGTCACGGTGCAATTGGCGAAAGCGTTGGATATCGAACTGCTGCGCTTTGATATGTCCGAGTATATGGAGCGTCATACCGTCAGCCGTTTGATTGGTGCGCCTCCGGGTTACGTTGGTTACGATCAGGGTGGTTTGCTGACCGATGCGGTGATCAAGCATCCGCATTCCGTCGTGCTGTTGGATGAGATCGAAAAAGCGCACCCGGACGTGTTCAACTTGCTGTTGCAGGTGATGGACAACGGCACGCTGACCGATAACAACGGCCGTAAAGCAGACTTCCGTAACGTGATTCTGGTGATGACCACTAACGCCGGGGTGCGGGAAACTGAGCGTAAATCCATTGGTTTAATCGCACAGGACAACAGCACCGACGCGATGGAAGAGATCAAAAAAGTGTTCACACCGGAATTCCGTAACCGTCTGGACAACGTGATTTGGTTCAACCATCTGTCGCCAGCCGTGATCCAGCAAGTGGTCGACAAATTTATCGTCGAACTGCAAGCTCAGTTGGATGCGAAAGGCGTGTCGCTGGAAGTGAGTGACGAAGCGCGTGATTGGCTGTCAGTGAAAGGCTATGACCGTGCGATGGGCGCTCGCCCTATGGCGCGCGTGATGCAGGAAAGCCTGAAAAAACCGTTGGCTAACGAATTGCTGTTTGGTTCCTTGGTGGATGGTGGTTCAGTGAAAGTCGAGCTGGATAAAGATCAACAGCAACTGACTTATCACTTCCTCAGCGCGCAGAAGCGTAAAGCGGATGAAGGTGCCGTGCATTAAGCCCGGTTGATATAAAGAAAAAGCGATGCTTCGGCATCGCTTTTTTTATCGGTAATATTTATAAATACCAGGCATTGTCATTCAAAATGACTAAGCCCTCTCAGTTTACCGGCGCGGAATAAACAGCGGGGATAAACGGAAAGGGCTCCAGTGGGAAAGCATCCCCATTGCCACCAGTGCTTGGCGGCAGGCAAGCCGATTAACGGCTACGGAAGACAATGCGGCCTTTGCTCAGGTCGTACGGGGTCAGCTCTACAGTGACTTTGTCGCCCGTCAGGATGCGGATATAGTTTTTACGCATTTTACCGGAGATGTGTGCGGTAACCACGTGCCCGTTTTCTAACTCAACGCGGAACATGGTATTCGGCAACGTATCAAGAACGGTGCCCTGCATTTCAATATTGTCTTCTTTGGCCATCGAATCCTCTAGGTGTAACTACCTTAGTTTTTAACCGGCAAGATAATGCCGAAAAACCCCCGTTATGTAAAGAAGCGTCGCTGAACATTACACCATTTCCGCAAATTAGTTTGTTGGGGAGGGTGGCTCAAAGCGTTGCGGGGGTATGACTTGTGGCTGCCAGCACTCCGGCGCTAATGATTTTCGCTGTAGGTTGCTAAGCTGCTGTAAAAATTGGCGGCGGGGGATCTCCCTAGCTCCAAGCGAGGCAGTGTGAGCGTTAAGCACCTGACAGTCAACCAATTCCCCTCCATAAGCGCTAAAATGCTGGCAAAACGCCATCAGCGCGCATTTGGAGGCATTAGTCACACGACTGAACATCGACTCACCGCAGAACATTGCGCCTTGTACTACGCCGTATAGGCCGCCTACCAGCTCATCGTCTTGCCAAACCTCAATCGAGTGAGCATAGCCGAGTTGATGCAAGTGCAGATAGGCGCGTTGGACTTCAGGGCCAATCCAGGTCCCTTCGTGCTGACGTTCGGCACAGGCGGCGATCACGGCAGCAAAATCATGATTAAGTGTAGTGCGCAATGGGGTATGGCGCAGAAAACGTTTAAAACTACGACTAATATGCCGTTCTGCGGGAAACAGCACCGCACGCGGATCGGGTGACCACCACAGAATAGGCTCCCCCGGTGAATACCAAGGGAAGATGCCGCGTTGATAGGCCGCAAGCAAGCGAGGAGCCGTTAGATCGCCACCAATCGCCAACAGGCCGTTCGGATCGCGTAGGGCACTCTCCGGTGAAGGAAAGGCGATAGACTGTGGAGAAAGGCTCACAATGCGCATAAATTCCCTTAACGAATACGCTGGCGGAACTGTGCATAACGCCCTTGCTGGCGCAGCAACTCACTATGATGACCTTGTTCCACAATTTGCCCACCGTCCATCACGCAGATGCGATCCATATGTTCCAACCCATACAGGCGGTGAGTCACCAGAATTAGCGTTTTGCCACGACAATGTTGACGCAGCAATGCCAAGATCTGTTGTTCGGTTTCAGCATCCAACCCTTCGGTCGGCTCATCAAGTAATAATAGTGGTGCGTGGTGCAACAACGCGCGGGCAATGCCTAAACGGCGCTGTTCACCCCCGGAAAGCTGACGACCGCCTTCGCCTAACCAAGCGTTTAATCCTTCATCATTTTCCAGCAGTTTGCTCAAACCTACCTGTTGTAGAACGTCTTTTAACTCGGCGTCGGTAGCGTTTGGATTCGCAATATGCAGGTTTTCCCGCAGCGTACTGCTGAAAATATGCACTCGCTGGCTGACCACCGTCATCATGGAACGTAGCGCAGATTCATCATAGGCCGCCAGTGGTTGGCCGTTAAGCCGAATGTCACCGCGATCGGCATCCCATGCGCGGGTGAGCAACTGAAGCAGGGTGGATTTACCACAACCGGTACGTCCTAGCAGGGCGATATGCTCGCCAGCAGCAATATCCAACGTGACGTCATGCAACACTGGCAGCGGTTGATTCGGATAAGTGAAAGTCACTTGTTGCAAATTGAGCGCGGCATCCGTCGCTGTTGCGGCGCTTTGCGTTGGGAAAGTCACTTCTGGTTGCTGATCGATAATCTGCTTGACGCGCGTTGCCGAAGCGATCACTTGCCCCAGATGTTGGAACGCGGTGGCGATCGGTGCCATTGCCTCGAACGAGGCAAGAGCCGCAAAAACAAACAGCGCGATCAAGGCTCCTGGCTGGCTATTTCCACCAATGCCGTTGGCCGTTAGCCAGAGTAGCAGTGACACGGTCAGCCCGGTCGCGAGGATCATCAACGCCTGCGCACTGCCGCCTAACGAAGCCTGTTGCCATTGGCGACGCTGCCAGTGTTGTTCAGTGGCGTCCAGTGCTTGGCGGGATTTGTTCACGGCACCAAACACCACCAACTCGGCTTGACCCTGTAACCAAGCGGTCAGATCGGTACGATATTGGCTACGCAATGCGGTCAGCTCGCCGCCGATCGGCTTACCAGCACGATAGAACACCGGTGGAAGCAGCAACAGTAACAGCAGCAGAATACCACCCAACGTCAGCGCCAATCCGACATCCAAAAAACTCAAACCGAAGGTGACGACCGCAATCACTACCGCGGCACTGACCAACGGCGAGATAACACGCAGATACAGGTGATCGAGCGTATCAACATCCGCTACCAGTCGGTTCAAAAGATCGGCCTGACGGAAACGAGCAATACCCGCCGGTGACAGCGGTAAGATCTTGTTGAAGGTGAATACTCGTAGATGCGAGAGCACGCGGAAGGTGGCGTCATGGCTAACGACGCGCTCAGCGTAACGCCCAGCGGTACGGAAGATCGCGGCACCACGCACACCTGCGGCAGGCAGCATGTAGTTGAAGGTATACAATCCAGCTAATCCCGCCAAGGAAGAGGCCGCTAAGAACCAACCGGAAAGTGCCAGTAACCCGATGCTGGCCAGCAGAGTGATGATGGCTAACAGAATACCTAGAATAATCAGCAGGCTGTGACGGCGGTATAACGCTAGGAACGGGAGCAAAACGCGCATGATTAGAGTTCCTCGCTGCGGTGGGCTGCCAGTGTGGCAAATAACCCCGGTTGATTGCTGAGGCTGTTGTAATCACCTTGCTGGATGATTTTACCGTCATCCATTACCCAGATTTGATCGAAATCTTCGGTATCTTCCAACTGGTGAGTGACCAGCAGGGTCGTTTGTTGATGTGATGCGGTATTCAGTGCCTGCATCACCCAGCGTTCGCTGTGGGCATCTAAACTGGCGGCAGGTTCATCCAACAATAACAAACGACGTGGGCTGATGAGCGCTCGGGCTACCGCCACACGTTGCGCCTGACCCACCGACAGACGAGCGGCGTTATCGCCAATCTCGGTCGCTAACCCATTCGGCAATTGCGGCAAGAACTCACTGACGTAGGCTTGCTCAACGGCTTGTTGCAACTCTTCTTTACTGGCGTCCGGGAAGCCCAACAGAATATTTTCGCCCAGCGTGCGTGCGGGGAGGTGCGGGTTTTGCCCGACCCAGCCCAACTGTCGACGCCAGCTTTCAGCATCCAGATCGCGCAGTTCAATCTCATTGATCCACAGCGAGCCACGGTAGGGCAGGAAACCGAGCAACAGATTAAGCAGCGAACTTTTTCCTGCTCCGCTTAAACCTACCAGAGCGATGCGTTGATTGGCCTCCATGGTGAAATTCAATGGCCCGGCCAACAGCACGCCGGTTGGTGACAAGATCTCTAAATCGCGCGCCTGTAACGTCAATGGCGCATCGCCATCCAACATTTGGGTGCCGTTGCCCATTTGCTCGCCTTCGGCACTGAGGAAGGTTTCTAGCGCTTCTGCCGCACCAATGGCTTGCGCTTTAGCGTGATAAAACGCGCCGAGATCGCGCAGTGGCTGGAAGAACTCGGGTGCCAGAATCAATACCAAAAAACCGGCGAACAAGGTTACGCTGGTGCCGTAGCTGCCAAAATTCAGTTCACCGAGGTAAGAGAAACCGAAGTACACCGCGACGATGGCAATCGAGAGCGAGGCAAAGAATTCCAACACCGCTGAAGAGAGGAAGGCCAAACGCAGCACTTCCATGGTGCGGCTGCGGAAGTCTTCGGAAGATTTAGCGATTTGTTCGCTTTCGGCATGGGCGCGATTAAATAAACGTAGCGTATCCAATCCGCGTAAACGATCGAGGAAATTACCGCTCAAGCGTGCTAGCGCGACAAAGTTACGGCGGTTGGCATCTGCAGCGCCCATACCCACCAACGCCATAAACAGCGGGATCAATGGAGCTGTTGCCAGCAGAATAAACCCGGCGGCCCAGTTAATAGGGAATACGGTGATCAGAATCAGAACTGGGATAAACACCGCTAAATACATTTGTGGCAGATAGCGGGAATAGTAATCCTGCATATCTTCAATCTGCTCGACAATAATGCTTGCCCAGCTTCCGGCCGGCTTACCTTGCACCCACGCAGGGCCTAGCTGCTGTAGCTTGTCCAAAACCTGCTGACGCATGCGCTGGCGAATCACTTGACCACAAATAAAACCAACGCGCTCACGCAACCAACTTAGCAATGCGCGCAGGGCGAAAGCCACCACCAACCCAATAAATGAGGGGATTAAGGCTTGACGTGGAACCTGTTCAATAATCAAAGAATGCAATAGCGAGGCTAATAGCCAAGCCTGTGCCACGATCAATATGCCGCTGAATAACCCCAACAACATAGAAAGACGTAACCAACGCTGTGCTAAAGCGCTTTGAGTCTTAAGCCAACGGGTTAACTGGTGCTGTCTGGTTTTTTTCATCTGAAGAGTCTGCGTCGCCGAGCGCCTGCATAAACAAGCGAGGTTAACGTACTGTTAAAAAAGTGTTTACTTCAATTGGAAGCGAACAAGTGAATACTAATGTTACCTCTTCGCTCGGCAGACTGAAAATAAATAAGGCGGCATTTCAGCCGCCTTTGTCATCTTTGGTAAAGATGGGAAGGTTTACAGCACTTCGGCGTTGGCAATGCCGTCAAGATAGCGTTCTGCATCCAGCGCCGCCATACAGCCAGTGCCTGCGGAGGTAATAGCTTGGCGATAGATATGGTCCATCACGTCACCCGCAGCGAATACACCTGGGATGTTGGTTTGCGTTGCGTTACCGTGAATGCCTGACTGCACTTTGATGTAGCCGTTTTCCAGCTCGAGTTGGCCGCCAAAGATTGCCGTGTTCGGGCTGTGACCGATAGCGATAAAGGTTCCTGCTACTTCCAACTCTTTGGTTTCTTCTTGGTCTTTGGTGCTGCGCAGTCGCACACCGGTGACACCCATTTGATCGCCCAGCACTTCGTCCAGCGTATGGTCGGTATGCAGCACGATGTTACCGTTTTTCACCTTTTCCATCAGACGATTGATCAGGATTTTTTCTGAACGGAAACTATCACGACGGTGGATCAGGTGAACTTCTGCAGCGATGTTAGACAAATACAGCGCTTCTTCCACGGCGGTGTTACCACCACCGACAACCGCGACTTTCTGGTTGCGGTAGAAGAAACCGTCGCAGGTTGCACAAGCGGAAACGCCTTTGCCTTTAAATGCTTCTTCTGAAGGCAGACCAAGATAACGGGCAGAAGCGCCAGTCGCGATGATCAGTGCATCACAAGTGTATTCGGCGCTGTCACCCGACAGACGGAACGGACGTTGTTGTAAATCCACGCTGTTGATGTGATCGAAAACAATTTCGGTCTCGAATTTTTCTGCGTGCTCACGCATACGATCCATCAATGCTGGGCCGGTCAGGTCATGAGCATCACCTGGCCAGTTTTCCACTTCGGTGGTGGTGGTCAGTTGACCGCCTTGTTCCATACCGGTAATCAACACCGGGTTCAGGTTTGCACGTGCGGCATAAACCGCTGCGGTGTAGCCAGCCGGGCCGGAGCCCAGAATCAATAATTTGCTATGTTTAGCCGAGCCCATGAATAACCTCTATTTCCCACAATGGCGGACAATGGAATCGATTGTAGGGAAATTACCGCAGTAAAAAAAGCACCGTGGGATGTTGTTAACGATTTGTTTGATAGCTATCGCCTATTAATTATTAATTTGATGTCAAATCCAGCAGCACCGCATTAGGCGAGGGAAGGAATATCAACCCGGAAATGCCACACTTTTGTTAGGTTTATGCCGCTATCTGAACGATTTTTTTACCCAGTGCGAGATAATCAAAAATAGGGTGCAAATTTTTCATGGCGGTACGTTGTTCTGATTTTGCTTCTTTTACTTTGACAATCCGCTGCGCATTTGCGAAAACATCATAGGAAGAAGAAATTATCCCCGTACCTACGGCAAATTGAGTGTATTTACACCGTTGTAGAAGTGACGGGCAATAACGTGTGACAAGATGTTAATTTCTTTGTTCTGATTGATTGCACAGGGTAGACAGACAGGCTGGGCAATCGTGCATGATGGTAATGAAAAACAGATGACAGGCATCGGGTCTGCGCTTGGAATGAGCCCTTACACATCGTTGGCTAGGGTGTGGCAAGTGTAGGGAAAAATAAGAGAGATAATAATGGTAGATAACAACAAGAAACGCCCGGGTAAAGATCTCGATCGAATTGACCGTAATATCCTGAACGAGTTGCAAAAGGATGGACGTATTTCGAACGTTGAGCTTTCAAAGCGCGTAGGTTTGTCCCCAACGCCATGTTTAGAACGTGTGCGCCGTCTTGAGCGCCAAGGTTTCATTCATGGTTACACTGCGTTGCTTAACCCGCATTATCTGGATGCTTCTTTGCTGGTTTTCGTGGAAATCACGTTGAATCGCGGTGCACCGGATGTGTTTGAGCAATTTAACTCAGCAGTTCAGAAACTTGAAGAAATTCAGGAGTGTCATCTGGTTTCCGGTGATTTCGACTACCTGTTGAAAACCCGCGTACCGGATATGTCTGCCTACCGTAAGTTATTGGGCGAAACATTGCTGCGTTTGCCGGGCGTTAACGACACCCGTACCTACGTGGTAATGGAAGAAGTGAAACAGAGTAACCGCTTGGTTATCAAAACACGGTAAGGTGCAGGTGCAAAACCGAATTAAATTCGCTACACTCCTGTTTATCCATACAGTTTCAGCGCCGGGGAAGCTTCTCGGCGCTGTTGCTATATCAGCTAACAGGAACCTGGAGAGCCTTTCTTGAGCCAGGAATATACAGAAGATAAAGAAGTTACCTTGAAAAAACTCAGCAGTGGCCGCCGTTTACTGGAAGCCGTGCTGATTGTGGTAGCTATTTTTGCCGTTTACCTCATGGCTGCGTTGATCAGTTTCAACCCGTCTGATCCTAGCTGGTCGCAGACCGCGTGGCATGAGCCTATTCATAATCTGGGTGGTGGTGTTGGAGCTTGGTTGGCCGACACGCTGTTCTTTACCTTCGGGGTACTCGCCTATGCGATACCGCCGATCATGCTGGTTTTGTGCTGGGCAGGTTATCGCCAGCGGGATACCAGCGATTACATCGATTATTTCGCACTTTCACTGCGCCTGATTGGCACCTTAGCCTTGGTGCTCACCTCCTGTGGGTTGGCGGCTCTGAACGTGGATGATCTCTATTACTTCGCTTCCGGTGGAGTGATTGGCAGCCTGCTCAGCAACGCTATGTTGCCGTGGTTCAACGGCATTGGTGCAACGCTGGCATTGCTGTGCGTTTGGGCTGCGGGTCTGACTCTGTTTACCGGTTGGTCATGGTTAGTGATCGCTGAGAAGATCGGCGGTGCGGTGCTTGGCGTGGCAACATTTGCTACCAACCGCTCACGTCGTGAAGAGCGCTATTACGATCATGACGACGATGATGATGTGCTGGTTGATGAACCTCAGCAGTCAAACTCTCAACCGTTAAACAAAGGCGCAGCAACGGTGGCAGCCGCTGCAAGCGTGGCCTCAGCGGCTGCGATAGCGGATGATGATGTGTTGTTCTCCGCGCCTTCGGTGACAGAAACAGCGAAAGAAGTGGCAGAAGACGCCGCCGATCCGTTATTGAATCATCTGCGGGCTAATGACGGCGATGATGATGATGTTCTGCTTGCTACACAAGCGGCTCCAGCGGTTACCGGACCAGCAGATCCAGTCATTGCACCACAACCGACGACTCCGACAGTAGAGAGTACGGCTCCGCCGCTGTATTCGTTTGAGATCCCAGAAGATGTGCCTGTGCAATCCAATACCCATGTGCGCCCGGCCGATCCTTTCCAGGACGATGACGAACCGCGGATGGGCAATTGGAATGAGCCTGCAACGCCGCCAGTTCGCGAGCCATCACCGTTTGATTTCTCTGCTAAGCAGCCGGATGTCAATATTTCCTCTGCGCAGGCAGAGGGTAGTTTTAGCGCGGTCGATGCCATACCGGCGTTTGGTAACGTGAAACCCACTGAAACCGCGGCGGCTGTTGCGGCCAGTGTGGTGGCTGCAAACACCTTTACACCCGCCTTTACTTCGGGCAGTGATTCACAGGTGAAGCAGGGGATTGGCCCTGAGTTGCCGCGTCCGAATCCGGTGCGTATCCCAACCCGGCGTGAATTGGCTTCTTATGGTATTAAATTGCCTTCGCAGCGTCAGGTTGAGCTAGAACAGCGCGATCGTGAAGAAAACGAAACTTTACCGGCGGTATCTGCAAATCCGCAAGATGATGAAGGTATGCAGGAAGCGGCGCTGCGTCAGGCGTTTGCGCAGCAGCAAAGCCAGCGTTATGGCGAAGAATATCAGCAGGACGATGAAGAGGCGTTGCAAGAAGCCGCGCTACGCCAAGCTTTTGCGCAGCAGCAACAAAACCGTTACGCACAACCGCAATCTGCGGCGCAGCCAATGCGTCCAGCAACTGATAAAGGCAATGCTTTTGGCTTCTCACCCATGGATGATTTGGTGAATGATGGCCCGAGTGAACCGATGTTCACTCTGTCGCCGCAGCTCGAAGAACGTATTGAACGTGAAAGTGAGCAGGAAGACGATGTGCCATTTGGTCAGTTTGAGCCAGCGGCTCCGGCTTACCAACAACCTTTGAATCCTGCGTATCAAGCGCAGCAGCAGCCAGTACACCCCGAACAGCCAACTGCACCGCAGCCACCTGTTTCTTATCAACAGCCTAGTTCTTATCAACAGCCTAGTTCTTATCAACAACAACAGGCTTATCAGCCCCCAGCGCAGACGGCTCCGCAGCCAGCTGCGATGGACAGCCTGATCCACCCGTTCCTGATGCGCAATGATATGCCATTGCAAAAACCGACGACGCCATTACCGACGTTAGATTTGCTGACTGAAGCGCCGAAGGAAGTGGAACCGGTTGATATGTTCGCATTGGAACAAAAGGCACGCTTGGTGGAAGCCAGCTTGGCGGATTACCGTGTTAAAGCGGATGTGGTAGATATTCTGCCGGGGCCGGTCATTACCCGCTTCGAACTGGATTTGGCTCCTGGTGTAAAAGCGGCGCGTATTTCCAACCTGTCGCGTGACTTGGCGCGTTCGCTGTCTACCTCGGCGGTACGTGTGGTTGAGGTTATTCCTGGCAAACCTTACGTGGGGCTGGAGTTGCCAAACGTTAAGCGTCAGACGGTTTACCTGCGCGAAGTACTGGATTGCCCAGCGTTTCAAGATAACCCGTCACCGCTGGCGATCGTGCTGGGTAAAGATATTTCCGGTCAACCGGTGGTGGCCGATCTGGCGAAAATGCCTCACTTGCTGGTAGCCGGTACCACCGGTTCTGGTAAGTCGGTCGGCGTTAACGCCATGATCCTCAGCATTCTGTATAAAGCCACGCCGAAAGAAGTGCGCTTTATCATGATCGACCCGAAAATGTTGGAGCTGTCGGTCTATGAAGGCATTCCGCATCTATTGACCGATGTGGTTACCGATATGAAAGACGCCGCCAATGCATTGCGCTGGTGTGTGGCTGAAATGGAACGTCGCTATAAGCTGATGTCTGCGTTGGGTGTGCGTAATCTGGCAGGCTACAACGAACGTGTCGATCAGGCTGAAGCGATGGGACGTCCGATTCCAGATCCGTTCTGGAAGCCAAGCGACAGCATGGACATCACGCCGCCGGTGTTGGAGAAAGAGCCGTATATCGTGGTGATGGTGGATGAGTTCGCCGATCTGATCATGACGGTCGGTAAAAAAGTCGAAGAGTTGATTGCTCGCTTGGCGCAGAAAGCCCGTGCGGCGGGGATTCACTTGGTGCTGGCAACTCAGCGTCCATCGGTGGATGTTATCACCGGCCTGATTAAAGCTAACATCCCGACGCGTATTGCCTTTACTGTATCCAGCAAAATTGACTCCCGTACCATCCTTGATCAAAGTGGTGCGGAATCCCTGTTGGGCATGGGCGACATGCTGTATCTGGCGCCGAACTCCTCGATTCCGGTACGTGTTCATGGTGCTTTTGTACGCGATCAGGAAGTCCACGCGGTAGTGAAGGATTGGAAAGCGCGTGAGCGACCACAATATAAAGAAGGTATCATCAGCGGCGGTGACGATGGTGAGGGGGGGACTGGTGGTCTGGACGGTGATGAAGAACTGGATCCGTTGTTCGATCAAGCGGTGGAGTTCGTGGTAGATAAACGCCGCGCCTCGATCTCTGGCGTACAACGTCAGTTCCGTATTGGTTACAACCGTGCTGCGCGCATCATCGAACAGATGGAAGCGCAGGGCATCGTCAGTGAACAAGGGCACAACGGCAACCGTGAGGTGCTGGCGCCGCCACGACATGATTGATGGTTGATTAATCACTGCTATTGATAATAAAGGGCCGCTTAGCGGCCCTTGTGCAAAGAAGCGTAAAACCGCACACTTCTCAGAACATTGTCCTATCTGCGAGCGCGAGACTTCGGATAGAGTGACGCGGATTAATGCATTTCATAAGGTATCTGGAATAATGAAAAAACTGTTAGTTGCCTGCTGTCTGCTTTCGGGATTCGCTTCTACTTCTGTATTGGCTGATGCCGCTCAGGATCTGCAAAGTCGCTTGGCCAAGGTGAATAGCTTCCATGCCAGCTTCTCACAAAAAGTGACCAACGATGGCGCAGCGGTACAGGAAGGTGAAGGCGAGCTGTGGGTTAAACGCCCGAATCTGTTTAACTGGCACATGACTTCCCCTGACGAAAGCGTTTTAATCTCGGACGGTGAAACCCTGTGGTTCTATAACCCGTTTGTTGAACAAGTCACCGCCTCTTGGTTGAAAAGTGCCACTACCAACACGCCGTTTATGCTGATCACCCGTAACAACGCCAGTGACTGGAAGCAGTACAACATCAAGCAGAAAGGCGATGATTTTGAACTGACGCCAAAAGCCAGCAACGGCAATTTGAAGCGTTTTGATATCAGCGTCACCAATAGCGGCACTATCAAGAGCTTTGCAGCGGTTGAACAAGATGGTCAACGCAGCAGCTACGTGCTGAAAAGCCAGCAGAGCACCAACGTAGATGCTGCTAAATTCAAATTTACCCCGCCGCAGGGAGTCACGCTGGACGACCAGCGGAAGTAAGTAGAGGCCAGCGTGAGCAATAACCTGTCGCTCGATTTTTCCCACAATGAGTTCCAACCGTTGGCGGCGCGTATGCGGCCAACCACCTTGGCTCAATACATCGGCCAGCAACATTTGCTGGCTGCGGGTAAGCCGTTGCCACGCGCTATTGAAGCGGGGCAATTGCATTCGATGATCCTGTGGGGGCCTCCGGGCACTGGGAAAACGACGCTGGCAGAATTGATCGGTCATTATGGTCAGGCCGATGTAGAACGGATCTCGGCCGTCACTTCTGGCATCAAAGAGATCCGCGAGGCGATCGAACGGGCGCGGCACAACCGCGACGCCGGTCGCCGCACTATCCTGTTTGTGGATGAAGTTCATCGTTTTAACAAAAGTCAGCAAGATGCCTTCTTGCCACACATTGAAGACGGCACCATCACCTTTATCGGCGCAACCACCGAGAACCCATCGTTCGAACTGAACTCGGCACTGTTATCCCGTGCGCGAGTCTATCTGTTGAAGGCGTTAGCGGCGGAAGATATCAGCCGAGTGCTCAGTCAGGCAATGAACGACAGTGAGCGGGGATTAGGCGGACAGAAGATCGAACTGCCAGCAGAAACGCAACGCTTGGTTTCCGAATTGGTCAGTGGTGATGCACGACGTGCCTTGAACCTATTGGAAATGATGGCCGATATGGCCGAAATTGACGCCAAGGGCGTGCGAGTGCTCACACCGGAATTGCTGAAAGAAGTCTCCGGTGAGCGCAGCGCGCGTTTCGATAATAAAGGCGACCGCTATTACGATCTGATTTCAGCTCTGCATAAATCGGTACGCGGCTCGGCACCTGACGCTGCGCTGTACTGGTATGCGCGTATTATTACTGCCGGTGGCGATCCGCTGTATGTCGCGCGCCGCCTGTTGGCTATTGCGTCCGAAGACGTCGGCAACGCCGATCCGCGCGGTATGCAAGTGGCGATCGCCGCTTGGGATTGTTTCACTCGTGTGGGGCCGGCAGAAGGTGAAAGAGCGATTGCTCAAGCGATCGTTTATTTGGCCTGTGCACCGAAAAGTAACGCGGTTTATACCGCTTTCAAAGCGGCAATGCGCGACGCCAAGGAAATGACCGATTATGACGTGCCGGAGCATTTGCGTAATGCCCCAACCAAGTTGATGAAAGAAATGGGACTGGGGGCGGAATACCGCTATGCCCATGATGAAGTCAACGCCTATGCGGCTGGGGAGAATTATTTCCCGCCGGAAATGGCCACCACACGCTACTATCATCCAACTTCACGTGGGTTGGAGGGCAAAATTGGCGAAAAGTTGGCATGGCTGGCTGAGCAGGATCAAAATAGCCAGACAAAACGCTACCGCTAGCGTTGCCGTTGCGGTAAGGTTAGTGGGTATCACTCTTCTTTCATACGGCTATTTATTCGCGGTATGAATCAACAAATACTCTTTCAATAACAACAAGCACAGGATTAGCATGCTCGATCCCAATCTGCTGCGTAATGAGCTAGACGCAGTTGCGTTAAAACTGGCTCGCCGAGGCTTTAAACTCGATCTGGATCTGCTGCGTTCTCAAGAAGAGCGCCGTAAAGTTTTGCAGGTAGAAACCGAAACATTACAAGCAGAGCGTAATTCCCGATCGAAATCTATCGGCGCGGCAAAAGCGCGTGGGGAAGACATTGAGCCGCTGCGCCTTGAAGTTAACGAGCTGGGTGAAAAGCTGGATGCCGCCAAGGCAGCACTGGATCAACTACAAAACGAGATCCGTGACTATGCGTTGACCATGCCAAATGTGCCAGATGATTCTGTGCCAGACGGTAAAGACGATAGCGAAAACCTGGAAATTAGCCGCTGGGGCGAGCCGCGCCAGTATGATTTCGAAGTACGCGATCACGTTTCTCTCGGTGAAATGGCCGGTGGTTTGGATTTTGCTGCCGGGGTGAAATTGACCGGTGCGCGCTTTGTGGTGATGAAAGGGCAAATCGCCCGCATGCACCGTGCACTGGCACAATTCATGCTGGATCTGCACACCGAGAAACATGGCTATCTGGAAACCTACGTTCCTTATCTGGTTAACCATACGACGCTGTATGGTACGGGTCAGTTGCCGAAATTTGGTGGCGATCTGTTCCACACTAAACCGCTGGAAGAAGAATCAGAAAGCAGCAACTATGCGCTGATCCCAACTGCGGAAGTACCTGTCACTAACTTGGTGCGTGACGAGATCCTCGACGAAGACGATCTGCCACTGAAAATGACCGCTCATACCCCATGCTTCCGTTCTGAAGCGGGTTCGTATGGCCGTGATACGCGTGGTCTGATTCGTATGCACCAATTCGACAAAGTCGAAATGGTGCAGGTAGTTCGTCCTGAAGACTCAATGGATGCGCTGGAAGAACTGACCGGTCATGCAGAGAAAGTGCTGCAACTGTTGAATCTGCCATACCGCAAAATGTTGTTGTGTACGGGTGATATGGGCGCAGGCTCTTGTAAAACCTACGATCTGGAAGTGTGGCTGCCAGCGCAGAACACTTACCGTGAGATCTCTTCTTGCTCCAACATGTGGGATTTCCAAGCGCGCCGTATGCAAGCGCGTTGCCGCAGCAAGACCGAGAAAAAAACACGTTTGGTTCATACGTTGAACGGTTCTGGTTTGGCTGTAGGCCGTACCTTGGTTGCGGTACTGGAAAACTATCAGCAAGCTGATGGCCGTATTCAGGTGCCAGAAGTATTACGCCCATATATGGGTGGCCTAGAGTTTATTGGCTAAATAACTCTCTGTTTGACCAAAAGCGCCTACGGGCGCTTTTTTTATAAGAAAACCACTTTGCTTTCGTTCGAAAGCATTTTTTCCTCCTAATACTTCTTCGCTTTATTGATAGCAGACAAAGTTTCCTACTCACTTCTGAGTAATATCCTCTTCGCAGAGGAGTATTTTTTACTCAAATTAATCAGCAGACATCGGATCTGCCTCCTCTGGTCACCGCCTTAAATCAAGGGCATGACGTTCCCAATACTGGGGTAAAACTTGGAGTGAGTTATGTCGGAAAATAAACACAACAGCTTGCTGTCTGGAGGGATCAGCCGTCGTACATTGGTGAAATCCAGTGGTGTCGCCGGGTTGGCGATGGCCGTGGGGGGCGTAGCATTGCCTTTTAGTCGCCGTGCGTTAGCCGATTCCGTTAGCGAAAGTGTACAAAAAACAGCAGAAGATAAAGTGGTGTGGGGCGCTTGTTCGGTTAACTGCGGTAGCCGCTGTGCTTTGCGTTTGCATGTGCGTGACGACGAAGTGTATTGGGTTGAAACCGATAACACCGGACTGGATGAATATGGCGATCATCAGGTGAGAGCCTGCTTGCGTGGCCGTTCTATTCGTCGTCGCATGAACCATCCTGAGCGATTGAATTACCCTATGAAACGCGTCGGTAAGCGGGGTGAAGGAAAATTCAAGCGTATCAGTTGGGAAGAGGCGTTCGACGAGATTGCTAACAACCTGAAGCGAATCGTCGAGAAGTACGGTAACGAAGCGGTATATATCAATTACACCTCCGGGATTGTCGGCGGCAATATTACCCGTTCATCGCCTTATGCTTCATTAGTCGCCCGTATGATGAACTGTTATGGCGGTTTCCTCAGCCATTATGGCACTTACAGCACCGCGCAAATCGCCTGCGCCATGCCGTACACCTACGGTAGTAATGACGGTAATAGCACTTCTGATATCGAAAACAGCAAGCTGGTGGTGATGTTTGGTAATAACCCGGCAGAAACGCGTATGAGCGGTGGCGGCATTACCTACTATCTGGAACAGGCACGTGAACGTTCCAATGCACGCATGATTGTTATCGATCCTCGTTATACCGATACCGCAGCCGGGCGTGAGGATGAATGGATCCCGATTCGCCCTGGCACCGATGCGGCTTTGGTCGCTGGACTGGCGCATGTGTTGATCAGCGAGAATTTGGTCGATCAGCCGTTCCTAGACAAATACTGCGTTGGCTATGACGAGAAAACGCTGCCTGCTGGTGCACCGGCCAATAGTCACTATAAAGCTTATATTCTTGGGCAAGGTGAAGATGGCGTTGAGAAAACGCCACAATGGGCTGAAAAAGTGACGGGTATTCCGGCCGACCGCATTATAAAACTGGCGCGGGAAATCGGCATGACTAAACCGGCCTATATTTGCCAAGGTTGGGGGCCACAGCGTCAAGCCAATGGTGAGCTGACCTCTCGGGCTATCGCTATGCTGCCAATTTTGACCGGTAACGTCGGTATTAATGGCGGTAACAGCGGGGCACGTGAATCGACCTATACCATTACTATTGAACGTATGCCGGTATTGGAAAATCCAGTAAAAACTCAGATCTCCTGTTTTAGCTGGACCGATGCTATCGTGCGTGGCTCGGAAATGACCGCTAAGCGTGACGGGGTACGCGGTAAAGACAAACTGGATGTGCCGATCAAATTCATCTGGAACTATGCCGGTAACACCATCACTAATCAGCACTCTGATATCAATAAAACCCACGATATTTTGCAAGATGACTCTCAGTGCGAAATGATCGTGGTGCTGGAAAACTTTATGACCTCGTCGGCGAAATATGCCGATATTTTGCTGCCGGATCTGATGACCGTCGAACAGGAAGACATCATTCCAAACGACTATGCCGGTAACATGGGTTACTTGATCTTTATCCAACCCGCCACCTCCGCCAAATTTGAACGTAAGGGCATTTATGAGGTGATGAGTGAAGTAGCGCGTCGTTTGGGGCCTGAAGTCCATCAGAAGTTCACCGAAGGGCGAACTCAAGCGGAATGGCTGCAATATCTGTACGCCAAAATGCTGGAAAAAGATCCGCAATTACCAAGTTACGAAGCGTTGCGCAGTATGGGGATCTATAAGCGAAAAGATCCGAATGGGCATTTCGTCGCGTACAAAAAATTCCGTCAAGATCCAGATGCTAATCCACTGAAAACACCGTCCGGTAAGATCGAAATCTACTCCGCTCGATTGGCTGAGATTGCTAACAGTTGGGAACTGGAAAAAGACGAAACCATCAGTCCATTACCGGTTTATGCCTCTACCTTTGAAGGTTGGGACGATCCGCTGCGTAAAACCTACCCGTTACAAATGTTTGGTTTCCACTACAAAGCACGTACTCACTCCACTTACGGCAATATCGATATCTTACAGGCGGCCTGCCGTCAGGAAGTATGGATCAATCCACTGGACGCTCAGTCACGCGACATTGTCGATGGTGACAACGTGCGAGTGTTCAATGGTCGCGGTGAAGTGCGTGTCGAAGCCAAAGTTACGCCACGTATTATGCCTGGCGTTGTCGCTATGGGGCAGGGAGCCTGGCATCAGGCCAATATGAATGGCGATCGTATCGATCATGGTGCCTGTATGAATACCCTGACCACCCATCGGCCTTCGCCGCTGGCTAAAGGTAATCCGCAGCATACCAACCTGATTCAAATCGAAAAGGCGTAAGGGGTAGCCAATGACTCAGCAATATGGATTCTTTATCGATTCAAGTCGTTGCACTGGCTGCAAAACCTGCGAGCTGGCCTGCAAAGACTATAAAAACCTGACGCCAGATGTCAGTTTCCGTCGCATTTATGAGTACGCCGGCGGTGATTGGCAACAAGATGGCGAAGGTTGGCATCAAAACGTGTTCGCCTATTACCTGTCGATCGCCTGTAACCACTGCGAGGAACCGGCTTGTGTCAAAGTGTGCCCAAGTGGTGCGATGCACAAGCGGGAAGACGGTTTTGTGGTGGTGAACGAAGATGTGTGTATCGGTTGTCGTTATTGCCATATGGCTTGTCCATACGGTGCACCACAGTACAACGCCGCTAAAGGGCACATGACCAAGTGCGATGGGTGCCATGAACGAGTGGCCGAAGGCAAAAAGCCGGTTTGTGTGGAGTCTTGCCCATTGCGGGCGCTGGACTTCGGTCCGATCGAGGAGCTTCGCCAACAGCATGGCACTTTGGCGCAGGTAGCTCCGCTGCCAGCCGCGCATTTTACCAAGCCGTGTATTGTGCTGAAACCGAATGCCAATAGCCGCCCAACGGGCGACACCACCGGCTACCTAGCCAATCCGAAGGAGGTTTGATATGGGCATGGGATGGCATGAATGGCCACTGATGCTGTTTACGGTGTTGGGGCAATGTGTGGTGGGTGCGCTTTTCGTGATGGGGCTCGCGTTGATTGGCGGCAACTTGAACGATCGTCAACGTCAGTCGGTACATCGTTCGATGTTCTACCTGTGGGTGTTGATGGGCGTTGCCTTTGTGGCGTCGACGTTGCACTTGGGTTCGCCGTTGCGTGCGTTTAACTCATTGAATCGCGTTGGAGCTTCGGCATTGAGTAATGAGATCGCCAGCGGTGCATTGTTCTTTGCCGTGGGTGGGATTTACTGGTTGCTGGCAGTGCTGGGCAAAATGCCACAGGCGCTGGGGAAAGTGTGGTTAGTGGTAGCGATGGTGCTGGGCGTGTTGTTTGTTTACGCCATGACACGAGTCTATCAAATCGACACTGTACCGACTTGGTACAACGGCTATACCACGCTGAACTTCTTCCTGACCGTGTTTATCGGTGGGCCATTGCTGGGCGTTCTGTTGCTACGTACGGCGGGGCTGGAAGTCTCCGCTCGTCGTTCGTTGGCGACGTTGAGCGTTGTCGCGCTGTTGATCAGTTTAGGTGCCGCGATGATGCAGGGCAGCGAACTGTCAACCATCAGCAGTTCCGTACAACAGGCTTCGGCACTCATCCCGCAATACGGTCAGTTAATGGTGTGGCGACTGGTGCTGATAGTGTTAGGCTTAGGCTGCTGGATTTGTCCATTACTGCGCCGTGGTAACGCGAGCGTAATGGGCATGGTTCTAGGCTTAATTCTGGTTATCGCTGGCGAGTTGATTGGGCGTGGCGTGTTCTACGGCCTGCATATGACTGTCGGCATGGCGGTAGCTGGTTAAATATTGTTGTTGGGCGCGGTTCAATTGTACTGCGCCCTTTATAGGATCCTTGATTTATGACGCTTGAAAATATCGCTTTAACTGGTCGGGTGTTGGGTGTGTTGTTGTATGCACCGCCAGAAAGTGAAGACTGCCAACAACTGCTGGCAACCTTGTCTGTTCCAGACTGGATCAAAGAGTGGCCGTATGGTGAAGCCGACCAGTTACAGGCTGCCGCAGCTTTGATAGCGACAGGGATTGAGGATCAGCAGGAAGAATCGTTGGCTGAGGTTTATCAACGCCTGTTTGTTGGCCCTGATGCATTACCTGCGCCGTTATGGGGCTCGGTGTATCTGGATCATGAGAAAGTATTGTTTGGCGATTCCACGCTACGTTTACGCAAGTGGTTGCGGGTGAATAGCATTGAAGCGCAACGCGATCAGAATGAACCAGAAGACCATATCGGCACTCTGTTAATGATGACGGCTTGGCTGGCAGAAGAACGTCAGAGTAGATTGGTTGAACAACTGTTGGTACAGCACCTGTTGCCTTGGGCTCCACGATTTTTAGCATTGCTACAAGAAAATGGTGGGCATCCATTCTACGTCGGGTTGGCGCAATTGGCGCAAATTACGCTGAATGCTTGGGCGACCGAATGTTCTGCTCCGGTTGAGTCTTTGGAACTGTATTTCTAATGAAGAATGAACAGCCGTTAAGTGCACAAGGCCGTCAGCGCCGGCGGCTGTTCACCGGTTGGATGGAACGTGCCAAGACGTTACCCACAGCCGAAATCCCGGTTTTACCTGCTGTTGCCCGGCCTCCTCAATCGCTACCAGAAACCTTGTTCACTTCTTTATGTCATGGCTGTGGCGACTGCGTGACGGCTTGTCCTTATGGTTTACTGACGTTGGATCAACAAGGTCACGTCATGCTCTCCATCGATTTTACCGAATGTGACCTCTGCCTGAAATGTACGACAGTTTGTCAAAGCGGGGCGTTACGTGAAGGCATGTTGGCGGATACCACATTGCGACCACAAATCAGTCTGAGTTGCTTAGGGCGACAAAACAGTTGTCAGGGCTGTCTGAATAGTTGCCCGCAACAAGCGTTAAGTTTTGATGACTCCCCAGAAGGTGAGCGGCGAGTGATCTGTGATGATGTGCGGTGCAACGGCTGTGGTGCATGTAAAGTATCCTGTTTTCACGGTCACATTACCCTGAGCCCCCAAGCGGAAAAACGGCTGCCAGCGACGCTGTAATTTACTTTTTTCGCCGTGCAATACAAATTGTGCGATCCACTAATAAGCGCTGATTGACTTTTTTATCGCCAGTGGCATGATGCGCGCACTTTCATTGTGTGTTCGGTTTCAATTTCGCTATGTCCGCTTATTCTCGCCCAGTGCTGTTATTGCTCTGCGGATTGTTGTTGCTTACGGTTTCTATGGCCGTATTGAATACATTAGTTCCTCTTTGGCTAACTCATGCTCAGTTATCAACTTGGCAAATCGGTATGGTCAGTTCCTGTTATTTCACCGGGAATCTGGTCGGAACGCTGAGTGCAGGTAAACTCATCAAGCGTGTCGGTTTTACACGTAGCTACCATCTTTCTTGTTTGGTCTTTGCGGTTGCAACGGCAGGTATGGCGTTGTCTTTGGATCCTTGGAGCTGGATGGGGTGGCGTTTCTTCGCGGGTGTCGGTTGTGCTTGGATCTGGGTTATCGTCGAAAGCGCCTTATTGCGTAGCGGTACGTTAAGTCACCGTGGTCAACTGCTGGCGGCTTATATGATGGTTTACTATCTTGGCACGGTAGCCGGGCAATTGTTATTGAGCATGGTTTCTACCCAACTCTTGCATGTAGTGCCGTGGCTAGTGGCGATCGTGATAGCTGCCATGTTACCGATGCTGTTTGCTCGCGTTAACGGGCAGGATGATGAGCAATCACAACACGTTTCCATCTGGTCGATGCTAAGACGCCGCAGTGCACGCTTGGGTATCAACGGCTGCATTATCTCCGGTATCGTATTGGGTTCATTGTATGGTTTGATGCCGCTGTATTTATCCCACCAAGGGATGAGCGATGCCAATGTGGGTTATTGGATGGCTTTGTTGGTAAGTGCCGGAATTTTTGGACAATGGCCGGTAGGGCGGATGGCCGATCGCTATGGACGCTTGTTGGTATTGCGCATTCAGGTGTTTGTGGTGATCTTGGCTAGCGTCGCGATGTTGAGTAATTACGCGATGGCACCCTCGCTATTCATCCTCGGTTGTGCGGGTTTTACTCTTTATCCGGTGGCGATGTCTTGGGCGTGTGAAAAAGTCATGCCACATGAGTTGGTGGCGATGAATCAAGCGCTGTTGATGAGCTACACCATCGGCAGTTTGTTAGGGCCAACCATGACAGCAATGCTGATGCAGAATTATTCCGATCGTGTGTTGTTTGTGATGACGGCTTCGGTTTCATTGCTGTATTTGATGATGTTGCTGAGAAAGCCAGATCATCACCCTACGCCGTTGGCTGCGGCCTAAATGTGAAAAAACCGGCTAGGCCGGTTTTTTTGTCTTCAATAAATCACTTTGTGGCCGTAGCTTTCCAGGATGCCTTTGACGCGATCCATGGTGTCGGCTTTGGGTGGATGGACTCCGTCTAACTTGTATTCTTCACCCATCGCTACCCACTTGTGTTTGCCTAACTCGTGATACGGCAGCAATTCGATCTTCTCAATATTGGTCATGTCTTTGGTGAACTCGCCCAGTAGGTGCGTAGATGCGTCATCGTCTGACCAACCCGGTACCACGACGTAGCGAATCCAAGTACGTTGGTTGCGTTTTGCCAAATAGCGAGCGAACTCCAACGTGCGATGGTTCGATACACCGACCAGATTCTGGTGAATATCGTCATTCATCTGTTTGAGATCGAGCATCACTAAATCGGTAGTATCCAGCAGTTCGTCGATCACTGGATCGTAACGACGTACAAAACCGTTGGTGTCCAGACAGGTACTGATACCTTCTTCATGACATGCACGGAACCAGTCACGCACGAACTCAGCTTGTAGAATGGCTTCACCACCGGAAGCGGTCACGCCGCCGCCAGAAGCGTTCATAAAGTGACGATAAGACACCGTATCTTTCATCAACTCTTCAACGGTGACTTCTTTCCCACCATGAGTGTCCCACGTATCACGGTTGTGGCAATACAGGCAGCGCATTAGGCAGCCTTGGAAGAAAACGATAAAGCGGATACCTGGGCCATCAACGGTGCCACAGGATTCGAAGGAGTGAATTCGACCGATCACTGACATTGCGGGGTTTTCTCCAAAATTGACTATCGAACGTAGTCTAACTGTTTTGCCGGATAACCATATCAGTATAGATACCTGGCAAAACAGACTCAGTGACGAGTTAGAGAGTGTAGCGTTATTTATAGTAAAAAGGCCGGATAAAACCGGCCTTGGTATTCAGTTTGCTGCGGCAGTCACCTACCGCAGCTACCGTTCCTTACATGCTTTGAGTAAAGGTACGGGTGATAACGTCTTGTTGCTGTTCTTTAGTCAGCGAGTTGAAGCGTACTGCGTAACCAGATACACGAATGGTCAACTGAGGATATTTCTCAGGGTGTTCCATTGCGTCCAGCAGCATTTCACGGTTCATCACGTTAACGTTCAGGTGTTGACCACCTTCGATGGAGGCTTCGTGGTGGAAGTAACCATCCATCAGACCAGCCAGGTTCGCTTTACGAACGTCGTCGTCTTTACCCAGTGCGTTTGGCACGATAGAGAAGGTGTAAGAGATACCATCTTTCGCGTAAGCAAACGGCAGTTTAGCAACGGAAGTCAGAGAGGCAACCGCACCTTTCTGGTCACGACCGTGCATTGGGTTAGCACCTGGGCCGAATGGTGCGCCAGCACGACGACCATCTGGGGTGTTACCCGTTTTCTTACCATACACGACGTTAGAGGTGATGGTCAGAACAGACTGGGTTGGAACCGCGTTACGGTAGGTGCGCAGTTTCTGAATTTTCTTCATGAAACGTTCTACCAGGTCACAAGCGATGTCATCAACGCGAGCATCGTTGTTACCGAACTGCGGATATTCACCTTCGATTTTGAAGTCTGTCGCCAGACCGTCTTCGTCACGGATGGTGGTCACTTTGGCATATTTGATAGCAGACAGGGAGTCAGCTGCTACAGACAGACCCGCGATACCACAAGCCATGGTGCGATAAACGTCACGGTCATGCAGTGCCATCAGCGCAGCTTCGTAGCTGTACTTGTCGTGCATGTAGTGAATGATGTTCAGTGCAGTCACGTACTGTTTAGCCAGCCAATCCATAAAGTGATCCATACGTTCCATCACTTTATCGTAGTCCAGCACGGTATCCATCATTGGCGCTTCTTTCGGGCCAACCTGCATTTTCAGTTTTTCATCAACGCCGCCGTTGATTGCATACAACATGGTTTTCGCCAAGTTTGCACGTGCACCGAAGAACTGCATTTGCTTACCAACAATCATCGGGCTGACACAACAAGCGATGGCATAGTCATCGTTGTTGAAGTCTGGGCGCATCAGATCGTCGTTTTCGTACTGTACAGAAGAGGTGTCGATAGACACTTTAGCTGCATATTTCTTGAAGTTCAGAGGCAGTTTTTCAGACCAAAGGATGGTCATGTTTGGCTCTGGCGATGGCCCCATGGTGTACAGGGTGTTCAAGAAACGGAAGCTGTTTTTGGTAACCAGTGTACGGCCATCAACGCCCATACCCGCCAGAGATTCAGTTGCCCAGATTGGGTCACCAGAGAACAACTCATCGTATTCTGGAGTACGCAGGAAGCGAACCATACGCAGTTTCATGACCAAGTGGTCAATCAGTTCCTGAGCTTGGATTTCAGTCAGTTTGCCAGCCTTGATGTCGCGCTCAATGAACACGTCCAAGAAGGTAGACACACGGCCGAAGGACATCGCAGCACCGTTCTGAGATTTCACCGCAGCCAGGTAGCCGAAGTAAGTCCACTGAACCGCTTCTTGTGCGGAAGTCGCTGGGCCAGAAATGTCGTAGCCGTATTTGGCGGCCATTTCTTTGATTTGAGCCAGAGCGCGATGCTGTTCAGCAATTTCTTCACGCAGTTGGATGGTCATTTCCAAATCTTTACCATTTTCCAAATCGTCTTGCAGGGATTTGAATTGGTTAAATTTGTCAGCCATCAGGAAGTCGATACCGTACAGCGCAACGCGACGGTAGTCACCGATGATACGGCCACGGCCATACGCATCTGGCAAACCAGTCAGAACACCGGATTTACGGCAGTTCATAATGTCTTTGGTGTAAACATCGAATACGCCCTGGTTGTGGGTTTTGCGGTAGTCGGTGAATACTTTTTTCAGCTGTGGATCGAGTTCGCGGCCATAAACTTTGCACGAACCTTCAACCATTTTGATGCCGCCGAATGGGATCAGCGCACGTTTCAGAGGGGCATCAGTTTGCAAACCAACGATGGTTTCCAGATCTTTAGCAATGTAGCCAGCGTCGTGGGAAGTGATGGTCGCGGCAATGTTGGTGTCGAAATCAACTGGAGCATGAGTGCTGTTCTCCAGTTTGATCCCTTCCATAACTTTGTCCCACAGGGTGGTGGTAGCCTGAGTCGCGCCAGCCAGGAAGGACTCGTCACCCTCGTAAGGGGCGTAGTTTTTCTGGATGAAGTCACGCACGTTGACTTCTTTCTGCCAGTCACCCTCACCGAAACCTGTCCAGGCTTTAGCTAACTTCTCGTTAAGTACGGTCATTATACACCTACCTTCTAATGTGGATTTCTTTGTAACCCGGCGCTGCCGTGACAATCAGCTTAGTGCTGTTGTTCACCACGACGCAGATAAATTACCCAATAAGTCAACCCGACCAACAGACCACCGCCAATGATATTACCAATGGTGACTGGGATTAGGTTGTCGATAATAAAGTTGCTTATGGTCAGATCAGGGAATTGTGCAGGAGTCGCCCCTACGGCTTGCCAGAATTCTGGGGTGGCAAAGTTTTTGACCACGATACCCATAGGGATCATAAACATGTTAGCGATGCTGTGCTCGAAACCGCTGGCAACAAACATGGCAACCGGCAGGATCATGACGAACATTTTATCCATCAGACTGCGGCCAGAGTAGCTCATCCAAACAGCTAGGCAGACCATCAGGTTAGCCAGGATGCCGAGACAAACGGCTTCGATAAAGGTGTGATGCATCTTATGATCGGCAGTCTGCAAGACGTTAAGTCCCCACAGGCCATTGGCCGTCATATATTCACCGGAGAACCAAATCAAGGCGACGAAGAATAGTGCGCCAATCAGGTTGCCAATATAAACATTGAGCCAGTTAGTCGCCAATTGCCCCCAGGTGATGCGGCCACTTGCTTTGGCGATCACGGTAAGGACGGTAGAGGTGAATAAGTCGGCACCACACACCACAACCAGCATTAACCCCATTGAGAAGCAGATGCCGCCGACCAGTTTTGCTAGGCCGAAAGGGATAGTGGAAGTTCCAGTGGTCGCAGTGATATAGAACACAAATGCGATAGAAATGAAGACACCAGCAGTAATCGCCAAATAAAATGTTTTCAGCGGTTGTTTGGTGGCTTTATAAACGCCTGCATCTTCGGCAACTTTCGCCATTGCAGCAGGTAATAACAGATCGAAGGGGTTGTCAGCTTTCACACTAACTCTCGCTCTTAAGGGTTAATACAATGCAATGAGATACTAGCAAAGCAGTATAGGGTAAAAATTGATTTGGATCATAACGCGGAAAATTAAAACGGGTAAAAACCGCTCTCTGAGAAGGGTTTTTGGTTTTAATTTGTTGATTTTTAATGTAAAAATATTTTTTAATGTTTGCAAAAATTTTTGAAGTAACTGCTTATAGTTAACCTCTATAGGTTAAATTATAGCACTTATTGTCATTTTTTACGCAATTAAGATTAATCATCATGTAATTATTAATTCACTAGTGCGTAACAATTGCTGCATTATTTATTTTTTTGGTGAAATTGTGCGTAATTATAGAGAAATGGAGAGGGGGATAATTAATTTTTTTGCCAGATAAATGCGCCCGCAGTTTGGGCTGTAGGCGCATTAATTCAGTGTTATGCCTTCGCCCAATGACGACGTTTGGCCGCTTGCAGTTTTTCATAGGCAGCTAACAGCGCCTGATGAGCCGGCAAGGCTTTCAAATCGCTATCGACAGCAAACAGACCGTTGAAACGTTCTTCACCACAAATTGCCGCAGATGCTGCATCCACCGCGTCTTGACCATACATTTTGATGAAAGCGCTGTGGTATTGAGACGGGGAGCGCTCTGGCTCCAATGCCAACAGCAGCAAGGTTTGCAGGCAACGATAATAATTGCTGCGTGCCGGAGTAAACACTGAAGCATTGAACTCTTGCGTCCATTCCGCCCAGATCAGAGCTTGATCGAGATCGCCGCCCGCCAATGCCAGCATAGATTTCAATTCGCCCACACGCAGAGTGTACCAACCGTTGTCTTTGCCTGAGGCAATCCCCAGCAACTCACGCACACGGGTCAAGTCGTCTAACCCTTCGTCGTCCAATTGTTGGATCAACGTCAGATACTCTTCCGGTTCCCACTTACTACCCGGTAGAGCCAACAGCGTTTCACGCAGATGCGCACCCATACTGTTGTTTGCCAACAACAAGTCTTCCGCTGGATAAATGTCTGACATCCCCGGCACAATAATACGGCAAGCGTACACATCCAGATGTTCGTAATCGGCGATGTAAACTTCGGCATCTTCTTTATTAAAGATAGCCATTAGTGTCGCAAACTCTTCTTGTGTGCTGCCGCTGAAACTCCAGTCAACAAACGGATAGTCGGCGTCTTGCTTGAACATGTCCCAAGAGATCAGACCGCTGGAATCGATGAAGTGGGTTTCCAGATTGGCGTGTTCGGCCACTTCTTCATCATCGAAAGTCGGTGCAGTGAACACATCCAGATCCTTCAGACTGCGGCCTTGCAGCAGCTCAGTCACGGTACGTTCCAGCGCGACGCCGAAATCAGGGTGTGCGCCGAAGGAAGCGAAACAGGTGCCGTTGCTTGGGTTGAACAACACCACGCAGATCACCGGATAGTTACCGCCCAGTGAGGCATCATAAGACAGGATCGGGAAACCTTCTTCTTCCAGCTTGGCAATCGCTTCTACCACGCCTGGATAACGGTTCAGCACTTCGGCAGGGATTTCTGGCAGGCTGATCGATTCGGCGATAATGCGGTTTTTCACATAGCGCTCGAAAACTTCAGACAACCCTTGGACTCGGGCTTCGTTGGCGGTGTTGCCGGCAGACATGCCGTTAGAAACATACAGGTTGCCAATGATATTCATCGGGATATACACGGTTTGTTGATCGGACTGGCGAGTGAATGGCAGCGCGCAGATCCCACGATCGCCATTCCCGGATTGCAGATCGATCAGATCGCTGGCAGCGACTTCTTGCTCAGGATTGTAAAATGCGTGTAGACGTTGGTCGAGAATACCTTCGGGTAGGCTGTTATCGTTCGGGATCGGGAACCATTTCTCATTTGGATAATGAACAAAATCCCCTTCGGCGATCTGCTTACCTAAATAAAAATCGGCAAAGAAATAGTTGGTGGACAAACGTTCAAAGTACTCGCCCAACGCGGAAGCCAATGCAGCTTTTTTGCTAGCGCCTTTGCCATTAGTGAAGCACAACGGGCAATCACGATCGCGGATATGCACCGACCAGACGTGTGGCACCGGGTTTAACCAAGAGGCTTCTTCGATATTGAAGCCCAAATCAGTCAGTTTTTGCTGAAACCGGGCGATGGAATCTTCTAGTGCGGCGTCTTTACCAGGGATAAAAGTTTGCGTCATTGTCTTCACTTTATTGAGCGTACTAAAAGTGCGCAATGATACGGGGTTTTAGTATTAAGCTCCACGGTTTCCTAAATCATTGCGAATGTCACAGTTTTCATAGGGATAACCGGCATAATGCCTCGGGTTTTCTATTTACGGAGAAAGGTAATGAAATCAGTGAAACTCAGCGTATTGGCATTATTATTGGCGGGGGCGAGCGGTTCTGCATTGGCACTGCCTTCGATCACTTTGTTGGCGACCGGCGGTACCATTGCTGGTGGTGGTGAGTCTGCTACCAAATCTAATTATACGGCAGGGAAGCTGGGTGTTGATGCATTGCTGGAAGCAGTTCCGGAGTTGAAAAATGTCGCTAAAGTACAAGGTGAGCAGGTGGTTAACATCGGTTCGCAAGACATGAATGATGAGGTGTGGTTAAAACTGGCGAAGAAGATCAACGCAGATTGCTCTAAGACTGACGGTTTCGTGATTACCCACGGCACTGACACTTTAGAGGAAACGGCTTACTTCCTCGATCTGACGGTGAAGTGTGATAAACCGGTGGTGATCGTCGGGGCTATGCGCCCGGCCACAGCGATGAGTGCCGATGGTCCGTTTAACTTGTACAACGCGGTGGTAACAGCGGCAGATCCTCAGTCGGCCAAACGCGGTGTGTTGGTGGCAATGAATGATACGGTGCTGGATGGCCGTGATGTCACCAAAACTAATACCACCTCAGTGCAAACCTTCCAATCCCCTAATTACGGGCCATTAGGTTACATCCATAACGGCAAAGTCGACTATCAGCGTTCACCTGAGCGTAAACACACCACGCAAACGCCGTTTGATGTCAGTAAGCTGACCGAATTACCGAAAGTTGGCATTATTTATAACTATGCCAATGCCTCCGATGCTCCGGCCAAAGCACTGATTGCAGAAGGTTATCAGGGGATCGTTAGCGCAGGTGTCGGTAACGGAAACCTGTACAAAACCGTGTTTGATACTCTGGCTACGGCTGCGCATCAAGGTGTTGCTATCGTGCGTTCTTCACGTGTACCGACCGGTTCTACGACTGAAGACGCTGAAGTTGATGATGCTAAATTCGGTTTTGTTGCCTCTGGCACGTTGAACCCGCAAAAATCACGTATTTTGCTGCAACTGGCGTTGACTCAGACCAAAGACTACAAACAGATCCAACAAATGTTCAATCAGTATTAATTTCCTTTCTTGGGGGCGTTACGCCCCCAATCATGCTCTTCGCTAGATATAAATCCGCATAACATCTGATGTTCAGTGTTTTATCACAAAAAAACACACTAAGACGGTAGAGCCTATTCTTGCGCAACAAAAGGGATCGCCAACCTCGGGCGAATAAGCGTTGCAGGTGGGTTACGTGAGTGATAAAACCGATAAGTTAGTTATCTCGGGCGTATTTCAGTTGCCAATTATATTGGCGAAATAGTGAAAGTGGTGAGGGGAAATGACTCAGGTTTATAATTTTAGCTCTGGCCCGGCAATGTTGCCGGTGGAAGTGTTGCGTCGTGCAGAACAGGAATTGTGCAACTGGCACGGTCTGGGCACTTCGGTAATGGAAATCAGCCATCGCAGTAAAGAATTTATCGCAGTTGCCGAGCAATCCGAACAGGATCTGCGCGATCTATTGAAAGTCCCCTCTAACTATAAAGTGCTGTTCTGCCATGGCGGTGCACGTGCGCAGTTTGCGGCATTACCGTTGAATTTACTGGGTGATCAAACCCGTGCTGACTATATCGACGGTGGCTACTGGGCGCACAGCGCGATTAACGAAGCGGAAAAATACTGTACGCCAAATGTGATTGACGTGAAAACGACCGTTGACGGTTTGCGTGCTATTCAACCGATGAAAGAGTGGCAGTTGAACGACGATGCCGCCTATGTGCATTACTGCCCGAATGAAACCATTGATGGCGTTGCCATTGATGAAACTCCCGATTTCGGCGACAAAATCGTGGTCGGCGATTACTCATCGACCATCTTGTCTCGCCCGCTGGACGTGAGCCGCTTTGGTGTGATCTACGCCGGTGCGCAGAAAAATATTGGCCCAGCCGGTTTAACGTTAGTGATTGTGCGTGAAGATTTGCTGGGTAAAGCGCGCCGTGAAGTGCCGTCGATCCTCGATTACACTGTGCTGGCGGAAAATGATTCGATGTTCAACACCCCACCGACGTTCGCTTGGTATCTGTCTGGCTTGGTGTTCAAGTGGTTGAAAGAACAGGGGGGATTGGTTGAAATGGAAAAGCGTAATCAAGCCAAGGCAGAGTTACTGTATTCCACCATCGATCATTCAGATTTTTATCGTAACCAGGTTGCGGTTTCGAACCGTTCTTGGATGAACGTACCGTTCCAACTGGCTGATCCTGCGTTGGACAAAGTGTTCTTGAGCGAAGCCGAAGCCATTGGCCTGCAAGCCTTGAAAGGCCACCGTGTGGCGGGCGGGATGCGTGCATCTATCTATAATGCAATGCCGCTGGCTGGTGTGAAGATGCTGACCGATTTTATGGTAGAGTTCGAACGTCGCCACGGCTGATTATTTTAATTGTTTGTATTTAAAGCGGCTCTGAGTTTTTTCAGAGCCGTTTCGTTGATCAGATTTTGGAGATTTTTGTTCACATGGTGGATTCCCTGACGTTACAACCGGTCGCTTTGGTCAATGGCACCGTCAACTTACCCGGCTCCAAGAGCGTATCTAACCGTGCTCTGCTGCTGGCTGCGCTGGCAGAGGGGACAACTACGTTAACCAATCTGCTAGACAGCGACGATGTGCGCCATATGCTGAATGCGCTACAGGCGCTGGGCGTCAATTATCAACTTTCTGCCGATCGCACCACTTGCCGAGTTGAAGGTGTCGCTGGCCCGCTAATCGCTAAACAGCCGTTGGAGTTGTTCTTGGGCAATGCGGGTACCGCGATGCGTCCATTGACGGCGGCGCTGTGTCTGGGGAATGGCGATGTTGTTCTCACCGGCGAACCGCGCATGAAAGAACGCCCAATTGGTCATTTAGTTGATGCTTTGCGTCAAGGTGGCGCGCAGGTTGATTATCTCGAGCAAACCGATTACCCGCCAATTCGCTTGCGTGGTGGTTTTAATGGTGGCGATGTGAGCGTTGATGGCAGCGTTTCCAGCCAATTCCTGACGGCATTACTGATGACCGCACCGTTGGCAGAGCAGGACACCCATATTCATATTAAAGGTGAATTGGTTTCCAAACCATATATCGACATCACTTTGCACCTGATGAAAACGTTTGGCGTGGAAGTGAGCCACGCGAACTACCACGTGTTCCATATCCGTGGTCAGCAAACTTACCGTTCACCGGGTGATTATTTGGTGGAAGGCGATGCGTCTTCTGCGTCTTATTTCTTAGCGGCTGCCGCGATCAAGGGCGGCACCGTGCGCGTTACTGGCATCGGCAAGAAAAGTGTGCAAGGTGATACCAAGTTTGCTGATGTGCTGGAAAAAATGGGCGCACGCGTTACTTGGGGTGATGATTTCATCGAATGCAGTCGTGGCGAACTAAAAGGTATCGACATGGATATGAATCATATCCCAGATGCAGCCATGACCATCGCCACCACTGCGTTGTTCGCCAAAGGGCCGACAACCATTCGCAATATCTATAACTGGCGTGTAAAAGAAACCGACCGTTTAGCGGCGATGGCGACAGAATTGCGTAAAGTCGGGGCGACGGTCGATGAGGGTGAGGATTACATTCACGTCACTCCTCCAGCTAAGTTGCAAGTGGCTGAAATTGGCACCTATAACGATCATCGTATGGCGATGTGCTTCTCGTTGGTGGCATTGTCGGATACCCCGGTGACTATTCTCGACCCGAAATGTACGGCAAAAACTTTCCCGGATTATTTCGAACAGTTGGCACGAATCAGCCAGTTAGCTTAATCAAACATCTTATAGATTCAGGGCTCCTTCATCAGAGCCTTTATTTTTCAACGCTCAGCATCCGTTGTTTCTTTTATACTTTTTTCTTATTTGTGGCTTTATTTTCAACAACCGGACAGTTCCTAGGTAACAGTTCTCCTGTCAGGCGCGTATAATATGCCACCGAGTTTGCCCGGTTAGGGGCAAATTAAGCAGGGACGGCATAACTGCTTGTACTCTGTGAGGTTTTTTACCCGAAGGAGAGAGAAATGACGGCTATAGCCCAGGTAATAACCGTTGATGGACCAAGCGGCGCAGGTAAAGGTACGTTGTGCAAAGCATTGGCAGAAGCCCTTGGTTGGCATTTGCTGGATTCTGGTGCAATTTATCGCGTACTGGCACTGGCAGCATTACACCATCAAGTGGATATTACCTCTGAAGAGGCATTGGTTCCGCTGGCCGCACATCTCGACGTCCGCTTCGTCGCTCAGGACGGCAAGTTGCAGGTGATTTTGGAAGGTGAGGATGTCAGTAACGAGATCCGCACTGAAACCGTGGGGAATACGGCATCTCAGGCCGCAGCTTTCCCACGTGTACGTGAAGCATTATTACGTCGCCAACGTGCATTCCGCGAGGCTCCCGGCTTGATTGCCGATGGCCGTGATATGGGCACCGTTGTGTTCCCAGATGCACCGGTTAAAATTTTCCTCGACGCCAGCTCGGAAGAGCGCGCGCATCGCCGTATGCTACAGTTGCAGGAAAAGGGCTTTAATGTTAACTTTGAACGTCTTTTAGCCGAGATAAAGGAGCGGGATGACCGCGACCGTAACCGGCCTATCGCACCGTTGGTACCTGCTGTCGACGCATTAGTACTGGATTCAACCAGTATGTCAATCGACGAAGTGATTCAGCGTGCGCTGTCATATGCTCAAGAAGTGTTGGCGTTGCCTCAGCAATAAGTGTGGCGACGCTTTTAGCCTTTTGTCATATTTGTCATTGTATTGCGATAGTAGTAATGAAATATATCGGGTAAAATCTTACCCCTGTAACCTAACCCCTGTCGGCATGGAGCCAATGGCGGGGTATGTCAAACAACCCCATTCGGCGGGACGCTAAATGGACGTTAAACTAAAGAACCCTGAAGATTAACAACATGACTGAATCTTTCGCTCAACTCTTTGAAGAATCCCTGAAAACAATCGAAACCCGTCCGGGTTCCATCGTTCGTGGTGTTGTTGTTGCTATCGACAAAGACGTAGTACTGGTTGACGCCGGTCTGAAATCTGAGTCTGCCATCCCGGCTGAGCAATTCAAAAACGCCGCTGGCGAACTGGAAATCCAGGTTGGTGACGAAGTTGATGTTGCTCTGGACGCGGTTGAAGATGGTTTCGGCGAAACTCTGCTGTCTCGTGAGAAAGCTAAGCGTCACGAAGCTTGGATCACTCTGGAGAAAGCTTACGAAGAAGCTGAAACTGTAATTGGCGTGATCAACGGCAAAGTGAAGGGTGGCTTCACTGTCGAGCTGAACGGCATTCGTGCGTTCCTGCCAGGTTCACTGGTAGACGTGCGTCCAGTACGTGACACTCTGCACCTGGAAGGCAAAGAGCTTGAGTTCAAAGTCATCAAGCTGGATCAGAAGCGCAACAACGTTGTTGTTTCTCGTCGTGCAGTAATCGAATCCGAAAACAGCGCAGAACGTGATCAACTGCTGGAAAACCTGCAAGAAGGCATGGAAGTTAAAGGTATCGTTAAGAACCTTACTGACTACGGTGCATTCGTTGATCTGGGCGGCGTTGACGGCCTGCTGCACATCACTGACATGGCTTGGAAACGCGTTAAGCACCCAAGCGAAATCGTCAACGTTGGTGATGAAATCACAGTTAAAGTGCTGAAGTTCGACCGCGAGCGTACTCGTGTTTCCCTGGGCCTGAAACAACTGGGCGAAGATCCATGGGTTGCTATCGCGAAACGTTACCCAGAAGGCACCAAGCTGACTGGTCGTGTTACCAATCTGACTGATTACGGCTGCTTCGTAGAAATCGAAGAAGGCGTTGAAGGTCTGGTACACGTTTCTGAAATGGATTGGACCAACAAAAACATCCATCCGTCCAAAGTTGTTAACGTGGGCGATGTAGTGGAAGTGATGGTTCTGGACATCGATGAAGAGCGTCGTCGTATCTCCTTGGGTCTGAAGCAGTGCAAAAACAACCCATGGCAGCAATTCGCAGAAACTCACAACAAAAACGACCGCGTTGAAGGTAAAATCAAGTCTATCACTGACTTCGGTATCTTCATCGGCCTGGACGGCGGCATCGACGGCCTGGTTCACCTGTCTGACATCTCCTGGAACGTTGCAGGCGAAGAAGCAGTTCGTGAATACAAGAAAGGCGACGAAATCGCAGCTGTGGTTCTGCAAGTTGACGCAGAGCGCGAGCGTATCTCCTTGGGCGTGAAGCAACTGGCTGAAGATCCGTTCAATAACTACCTGTCTATGAACAAGAAAGGTACTATTGTTACTGGTAAAGTCACAGCAGTTGACGCTAAAGGTGCTACAGTTGAATTGGCAGGCGGTGTAGAAGGTTACCTGCGTGCTTCTGAGGCTTCTCGCGACCGCATTGAAGACGCAACTCTGGTTCTGAACGTTGGTGATGATGTTGAAGCTAAATTCACTGGTGTTGACCGTAAGAACCGTGTTGTAAGCCTGTCCGTCCGTGCTAAGGACGAAGCAGATGAGAAAGATGCTATTGCTGTTGTTAACAACAAGCCAGAAGAAAGCAACTTCTCTAACGCTATGGCTGAAGCTTTCAAAGCGGCTAAAGGCGAGTAATGACGGGGGGCGGTCGATGACCGCCCCGATACGGTAGTTTAGCTGCAAAAGCTTGGAGGTAATATGACCAAGTCTGAACTTATTGAAAGACTTGCTGGCCAGCAATCTCATGTCCCGGCAAAGGCCGTTGAGGATGCAGTGAAAGAGATGCTTGAGCATATGGCTGCAACGCTGGCTGATGGCGAGCGCATCGAGATCCGTGGATTCGGCAGTTTTTCTCTTCACTACCGTGCTCCGCGCGTCGGTCGTAACCCGAAAACGGGTGACAAAGTTGATTTGGAAGGTAAGTACGTCCCTCACTTCAAACCTGGCAAAGAGTTACGTGACCGCGCCAATATCTATGAAAACTCATAGAGTTGTTGCTTGTAAAAAATATGAAACGGTACCTTAGGGTGCCGTTTTTTTTCGCTTAAAAAATATCGTCAGCCTCTCGTTATCTTGTTTTATACCCGCATAAATCCCTGCAAATTTGCGTAACTGCACGCAGTTTTTTGTTCGCCAACTCTTATTACATCAATTGATTGCGTAACTCCTCCAAAGTCGGTGATTTGCTGCTGGTCGCTTAAAAAATGCTGCGTAATATCCAAGGCAATCATTAGCTGCTAGGGAGATGCGCTATCAAGATTTCTGTCGATGTTGCCGCAATAGCGCTGGTGTTAGGGATCTTGCCGTTGCTGTTTTTACCGGAGTTACCTTCGAGCTCTTGGATGCTGGTTATTACCGTAATCGCATTAGGGTTATGGTGCAGAAAAGAGTGGTGGTTTTGTCAGGTCGCGGCATGGTTATTGATAGGGTTCGTATTCGCTGTTTTTAGCGCAATGGTATTGCGGCAACAAATAGCCTCTTTAGGTGGCAAAACACAAGATGTTGTTGCGACTATCCAAAGCGTGCGTTTTGCAGGTATGGATCAATCAAAGGCACTATTTCGCATAGAGCAGATTGATGGACGTTGGCTATTTCCGGCCATCGCCTTTAGTGCTAATTGGCAACAGGATGATTGGTGTGCTGGGCAACATTGGAAAATGCGGGTTCGTTTCAGACCGGTACATAGTCGCTTGAATGAAGGTGGTTTCGATGGTCAGCGTTGGGCTGTTGCTCGCCGCCAGCCATTAAGTGGTTATATTCAAACAGCTCAACTGCTGGAGACGAGTTGTAGCTGGCGGCAGGGGATTATCAGCCATGTTGATAACCAGATTACTATGTTGCCGCAGCGTGGAATATTGCTAGCACTGGCCTTTGGCGAACGTTCATTGATGGAAAAATCCACTCGTGAACAATTACTCAAAACTGGTGTGGCACATCTGATGGCGATATCGGGCTTACATATCTCTCTGGCTGCGATGTTGGCTTGGGGCGCTGCACGAGCGCTGCAATATCCATTGCCAGCAAGATATATCAGCTATCGTTTTCCTTTGTTCGCGAGCGGTTTACTGGCATTGGGGTATGTCTGGTTGGCCGGAGTACAGCCGCCAGCTCTGCGGGCAGCAATAGCGTTGTCACTGTGGATGCTATTGCGAATTCGCGGTGTGCATTGCTCATCGTGGCAGGTATGGCTGTGGTGCGTCTGTCTGATATTGCTGAGTGATCCATTGGCTGTACTGTCTGACAGTTTTTGGCTTTCTGCTTTAGCGGTTGCTGCGTTGATATTTTGGTTTGAATGGGCTCCGTTATCCGCGCGTTTTAGTCGGCGTTGGTATCATGCTCCATTACGTTGGTTACATATTCAATTGGGTATGACGTTGTTGCTCATGCCACTACAGTTTGGTTTGTTTCACGGCGTAAGCTGGACATCGTTACCCGCTAATCTATGGGCTGTACCGATCGTTTCATTACTGACGGTACCGTTGATTTTGTTAGCGTTAGTGGTTGGTGTTATCCCGTCATTGGCTGAACCCTTATGGTGGATAGCGGATTACACCTTGGGTTGGGCGTTGTGGCCATTGCCCTATCTTGAGCAAGGGTGGATACGGCTAGGTGCAGCAGTGTTGCAGTTCAGTGTGTTGGGTTGGTTGTTAGTCGTTTGCTGGCGTTTTCACTGGTGGCGCTATTTCCCGTTTGGATGCGCGACTGCCGTCATCTGTTGCCTGTTATGGCGCGAGCGTACACCTGATTACCGCTGGCGGGTCGATATGCTGGATGTCGGGCATGGACTCGCCGTTGTGATAGAGCAGGGCGGCAAAGCCATTATTTATGACAGTGGCGATCGCTGGGAAAGTGGCAGTGCGGCTGAACGGGAGATCTTACCGTATTTACATTGGCGGGGCTTATCGCTTGAACAAATTATTATCAGCCATAGCCATCAAGATCATATTGGCGGATTAACCGCCTTGGCACAGGCATTCCCCCGTGCCAGCGTGCGCTCACCGTTGAAGGACTCAGGGCATTTACCTTGTACTCAAGGCCAGCGCTGGCAATGGCAACAACTGAATTTTCAGGTGTTATGGCCACCACAACGCCAGATTCTGGCAGGTAATGATGATTCTTGCGTTATTCGTGTTGATGATGGCAAACATAGCTTATTGCTGACGGGTGATCTTGAAAAAAAAGGAGAATTTGCATTATTACAGCGGCGAGATGAGTTACCTTCGACCATACTGCAAGTGCCACATCATGGCAGTAAGACTTCGTCATCAGCGCCATTTTTACGCGCGGTGGCACCTAAACTAGCGATTGCCTCGGCTTCTCGCTATAACATTTGGCGTTTGCCTGCGGAAAAAATTATCAATCGTTACCGCGATAATCGCGTGCTTTGGCGCGATACTTCGCGCTCTGGACAGCTAAGTGTGTTTTTTTTCGACAATGATTGGCAAATTAAAGGCTTTCGTGAACAATTAATGCCCCGTTGGTACCATCAGCGGTTTGGCGTAGAGGGTGATAATGAGTAAAATAGGCCGCTATTTCTTCCGATGCTGGTATCTGCATGATGAATGATAAAGATCTCTCCACCTGGCAGACGTTCCGTCGCCTCTGGCCGATGATCACACCTTTTAAGGCTGGGCTGATTGTAGCCGCCGTTGCGTTAGTACTTAACGCTGCCAGCGACACCTTTATGTTGTCTTTACTTAAACCCCTGCTCGATGATGGTTTTGGCAAAGCGGAAAGCAATGTTCTGGTTTGGATGGCGTTGGCCGTTGTTGGTTTGATGGTGGTTCGTGGCATCTCTGGTTTTGTTTCCAGTTACTGCATCTCCTGGGTTTCAGGTATGGTTGTAATGCACATGCGTCGCCGTTTGTTCGGCCATATGATGCGTATGCCGGTCGCCTTCTTTGACCAACAATCGACCGGTACGCTACTGTCGCGTATTACCTATGACTCAGAGCAAGTTGCTTCTTCCTCTTCTAGCGCCTTGGTGACCGTGGTGCGTGAAGGGGCTTCGATCATCGCTCTGTTCACGATGATGTTCTATTACAGCTGGAAGCTTTCGGTGATTTTGATCGTATTGGCCCCAATCGTTTCGTTCGCGATCCGTCTGGTTTCCAAGCGCTTCCGTAATATCAGCAAAAATATGCAAAACACCATGGGGCAAGTGACCACCAGTGCGGAGCAAATGCTGAAAGGGCACAAAGAAGTGCTGATTTTCGGCGGACAACAGGTTGAGACTGAACGTTTTGACTCTGTCAGTAACCGCATGCGTCAGCAGGGGATGAAGCTGGTCTCCGCTTCTTCTATCTCTGATCCGATTATTCAGTTGATCGCTTCACTGGCACTGGCATTTGTATTGGTTGCGGCTAGTTTCCCTAGCGTAATGGAAACACTGACTGCCGGTACTATCACTGTCGTGTTCTCCTCAATGATCGCACTGATGCGTCCGTTGAAGTCTTTGACTAACGTCAACGCCCAGTTCCAGCGTGGGATGGCAGCGTGCCAGACTCTGTTCTCTATTCTCGACATGGAACAGGAAAAAGACACCGGTACGCGTGAAGTGGCTCGTGCTAAAGGGGATATCGAGTTCCGTAACGTGACTTTCTACTATCCAGGGAAAGAAACACCGGCACTGCGTGATATCAACCTGAGTATCTCTGAAGGGAAAACCGTGGCGCTGGTTGGGCGTTCTGGTTCAGGTAAATCGACGATCGCGAACCTGCTGACGCGTTTTTATGACGTGCAGGAAGGCGAAATCCTGATGGATGGTCACGATCTGCGTGAATACACGTTGTCTTCATTGCGCGATCAGGTTGCGCTGGTATCGCAGAACGTTCACCTGTTTAACGACACCATTGCCAATAACATCGCTTATGCGCGTGAAGATCGCTATTCCCGTGAAGAGATTGAAACCGCCGCGCGTATGGCTTACGCGATGGACTTCATCGATAAGATGGAAAATGGTCTGGACACCGTGATCGGCGAGAACGGTGTGATGCTCTCTGGCGGTCAACGTCAGCGTATTGCCATCGCGCGTGCCTTGTTGCGTGATTGCCCGATCTTGATTCTGGACGAAGCAACCTCAGCGCTGGACACGGAATCTGAACGTGCGATTCAGGCAGCACTGGATGAATTGCAGAAGAACCGTACCTCACTGGTGATCGCTCACCGTCTGTCTACCATCGAAAAAGCCGATGAAATTCTGGTTATTGAAGATGGTCGTATTGTTGAGCGCGGCGAACACCAAACCTTGCTTGACGAGCGCGGGGTTTATGCCCAACTTCACCGTATGCAGTTTGGCCAATAATGATCGAACGTATCTGGTCCGGTAGCTCGCTAATCTACTTGTTGCTGTTACCACTCTCTTGGCTGTTTGGCCTAGTGAGTGGTTTGATTCGTCTGAGTTATCGGTTGGGTTGGCGTAAAAGCTGGCGTGCGCCAGTGCCAGTGGTGGTAGTGGGAAACCTCACTGCGGGTGGCAATGGCAAAACGCCAACGGTGATCTGGCTGGTGGAACAGCTACAGCAGCGTGGACATCGTGTGGGTGTGGTTTCACGGGGTTATGGCGGTAAATCAGCGGTTTACCCGCTGTTGCTGGAGGCAAAAACCACCACGCAACAAGCGGGGGATGAGCCGGTGCTGATTTATCAACGTACAGGAGCGCCGGTAGCCATTTCGCCCAACCGCTGTGAGGCGGTACAGGCATTGCTAAAACAGCATCAACTCGATTTCGTGATTACCGATGATGGCTTACAGCACTATGCGCTACAGCGCGATTTTGAGTTGGTGGTGATTGACGGTGTACGTCGCTTTGGTAATGGCTGGTGGTTACCTGCTGGGCCGATGCGTGAACGTGCGTCGCGCCTCAAAACGGTTGATGCCTGCATTACCAATGGCGGTGTCGCGCAGTCGGGTGAAATTGCCATGAAATTACAGGCACAGGATGCTATCAATATTGCTACCGGCGAGCGTCGTTCGGCAGTGCAACTGGCTCCGGTAATTGCGATGGCGGGTATTGGGCATCCACCACGTTTTTTCGCTACGCTGGAGAAGTTAGGTGTGGAAGCCGAACAGGAAGTGCCGTTTGCCGATCATCAGGAATATACTCATCCACAGTTGGCTGAACTGACCAATGCAGGACAAACGTTGCTAATGACAGAGAAAGATGCGGTGAAATGCCGTGCTTTTGCTCAGCCTAACTGGTGGTACCTACCGGTTGATGCCGTATTTCCCACCGAGCAGGCTGAGCAGTTATTGCAACGTATTGAGGCGTTACGCCAATAAATCGAGCTGACTCTCGTTAAGCTCTAAAGCTAAAGCACAGGCCCACAACGAACGTTGTTGGGTCTGTTGATATAACGCCAACTCATCAATCACTCCTGCTCCTAACGCCTGTTCAAATGCCGCACGGCTAGATGTCTCATTAAATTGTGCATGGTGGTCATCGCCCAGATTGGATTGGAAGATACCTGCGGCGCTGACTGGCAAGAAGTCCTCATAGACTAACGGTTGGAAGCGAATGTAATCTTTGGTGATCAATTGTTCCAGAGTGATTTTTCTATCCAGTGTGGTTTTAGCGGCTAAGCCAGATTCTGTCGGGAAGTAACGGAACCAAGCTAATTGTTGTACGCGTAACGTGGCATAATCGTCAGGAAACTCTTGAAAATGTTCCATCAGTAACTGGTTATAGCGGGTAGCGTTCTTCTCACTTGGCGGTGCTTGCAAAGCATCATTAGTGGCTTGTAATAATCTATCGTATAACGCTCGACCTTTTGGTGTGAGCGCCACTCCGCGTTGTTCTATTTCACCGAAACGTGCAGTGTGATGACCGGCAACGGTGCTGCCATCCAGCTCAACAAAAGCGACCTGTTCTTCGAGTGCTTTAAAGCTGGTTTGACGTAATAGGATCGGGCATTTACGCGGCGGCGGACCTTCGATCACCGCTTTTGGTGTAATACCACGGCTTGGCATCGCATTCTGTACCGTATCAATGTTGAGAGTTCGTGGTGTTAAGTGATTAATGTGGGGTCCTTTGAACGCCACGACATCGGCGATCAGACGATGCTGATCGTGTAGCCGTTGATATTCTGCGGTGGTCACCGTGGCATGATTGTGCCAACGAAAGGTTTCTAAGGCTTCGGTAACAAACTCCTGTGCTTGGGCATGGTCTAATCCATCTTGTGCATCATGCAAAGTGATCAGTTCCAATACACGTTCAGTAAAAATTCTACGCCGTTCTAACAGTTGTTGCGCCAGTGAACGCAGTTCTGGATTATCGATCAACTCAAGGCGCAGTAGGGACGTGAAAACTCGAAACGGGCTGGCTTGTAGTTCATCTTCATGCACCGCACGAAATGCAGTGGAATGTACTGGCACACCAGCAACGGCCAAATCGTAATAACCCACCGGTTCCATACCCATCACGTTAAACAAGCGACGTAAGGTGGAAAGCTCTGAGGCCGTTCCCACACGAATGGCTCCGTGACGCTCCATTGACAACCGTGCGATCTCACCAGTGATCTGCAACTGATGCGCTAATTCAGCGTTTTCACTTAGTACCTGCCGGTTAGTTTCAGCGACTAATTCCAGCAGATCGCCATAAAGAGGAACCTCATTCTGATACATGTCTGACATGGCGCGGGAGAATTGAGCGCGGATCTCATTCGGGGAGACGAACTGCAGGGCGGTCATGTGTAAGATTCCTTGTGTTAACATTGTCTGATAATTATTATTTTTGGCGGTGATACTACCGCTATTCCTCTCAAGTCTAGCCAGATCGTCGGTGATTTGTTATGGGATGGTTAAATCTATTGTGATTTTATGAGTTGGCTCTCATTTGCTGATGGACTAATTAATGAAAAATACAAAAAATAATTCATGTAAAATCAGATGGATAAAATTAAGCATACTGCGATTACAAAAATAGTCATATAAAACCCTTGTTTCCGGTTAGCGTTTATGAGTTAATGCAGTCCGGGTTGTGATACAGACCTATTTATGTTTGAGTTTAGAGTAAAGCAGTTCCTCCAACGACGTTATCAGTTTGATTCCGCTTCAAAGACGAACCTTCTAAAGTACCTCCCATAAGTAAAATATCTGCAAACAGTCCAATGTGCCTCCTTATGGTAGGTTAGTAATATATTTAAAAGGTAAATTTAATGTCTAAGAAGACTGGTCAAGTTAAGTGGTTCAACGAGAGCAAAGGTTTTGGTTTCATTGAGCAACAAGATGGCGGTAAAGATGTATTCGTACACTTCTCTGCAATCGCGACCGACGGTTTCAAAACTCTGGCTGAAGGCCAGCGTGTTGAGTACACCATCCAGGACAGCCCGCGCGGGCCGGCTGCCGCTAACGTTGTAGCTCTGTAATACAGGCGATAACGTAGACGAGATCTTAATACAACCATAAGTCAGCCATTGGCGTGATTTATTGCGGAAGATATTAAGTTCAAACAAACCCGCCTTAGTGCGGGTTTTTTATTTTATATAAAAATATCAATGTTTGCTCACGAGAGGTTTATAACGAAACTTTAGAGATGGGCTGGCAGCGTCCAGACAATAATAAAAATAATATTGTCTGGGATGCTCGAGAAAAAGGAATTAATTATGTTTAAAAATACTGTGCTAAAAATGGGCCGGGTGAAATGGTTTGATCAAGCTGAAGGCTATGGTTTTATTTCTCCGGTAGATGGTAGTGACGAGATTTATGTTAGTCGTCGTGCTATTGCCAATACTAAAAATAAATCATTGAATGAAGGTCAGAACGTCGAGTTCTCGATCTATCGCAGCTCTCACGGGCTGTCTGCTGCAGACGTTATCGCGTTCTAACGCATCCTTTTCTTCGCCAGTGCCGGTGCCGTCACCCCCACGCACTGGCGACGAATCTCTCGATTAGTTTAAAAAAACTCCCATTATCCACTATTATCAGGCGATTGATTCATCAGCCTGGATACTCGGATGACTACCCCGAAAATCTCACTTTCTGCCGCGCGCGCCCTGCACCTTGCTGCTCAGGGGCTGTTATCTCCCGTCAAACGCCAAGCCAAAGCTGCCGATGTGGTTGCTGCTATTCAACGTATGGGGTTGCTGCAAATCGACACCATCAGCGTTGTTGCACGTAGTCCGTATCTGGTGCTGTTCAGCCGTTTGGGGAGTTATCAGCCTGAATGGTTGGAACAGGCATTAGCGGGACGCAAACTCTTTGAATACTGGGCACATGAGGCGTGTTTTTTACCGATCGAAGATTTCGGTCTACTGCGCCATCGGATGTTGAATCCAGAAGGGATGGGGTGGAAATACTCAGAAGAATGGGTAGAGAAACATCAGGACGCAATGGACTCCCTGTTGCAACACATCGCAGAGCAAGGAGCCGTGCGATCGGCAGATTTCAGTGCGGAAAAGAAGGGCAACAACGGTTGGTGGGATTGGAAGCCGGAAAAACGCCACCTCGAAATTTTGTTCACCAGCGGCAAACTGATGGTAGCGGAACGACGTAATTTCCATCGGGTATACGATCTCACCGAGCGTCTATTGCCTGACTGGGACGATAACCGCCATGTGCTCCCGATCGAACAGGCTCGTCAAGAAATGTTGCAACGCACCTGTCGCTATCTGGGGATTTTTAAAGCCGAGTGGCTGGCGGATTATTATCGACTAAAACGCGTAGCACCGAAAAAACTACTCAATCAACTACAGCAAAATGGTGAAATTCTACCGGTACAGGTTGAGAGCTTGAATGGCGAGTTTTATGTCCACCATGCGCTCAGTGCGGAGCTGGAGTTAGCGCAGCAAGGCAAATTGAAATCGACGGCAACCACTTTGCTGTCACCTTTTGATCCGGTGGTATGGGATCGCCGTCGGGCGCTAGAGTTGTTTAATTTCGATTATCGTTTGGAGTGTTACACGCCGAAAGAAAAACGCCGATACGGTTACTTTACCTTGCCGGTATTACAGCGCGGCGAATTGATTGGGCGTATTGATGCCAAAATGCATCGAAAACAGGGTGTTTTTGAAGTGATCAGCTTCCATCTGGAGCCTAAAGTGCGCTTGGGAAAACAACGAAATCAGGACATTTATCAGGCGATTAATCGCAGTGCTAAATGGCATGGCGCGCAACAGGTGACGTTGGGTGATATTCCAGCATCCTTGACCGCAGAGTGGGGTGCCAACTGGCAAGTGATATAATCTATGTTATCCTCATGCACTTTCCTATTTCCTAGTTACACCCAAGCTCCATCATGGAGGAAGCATGGATCACCGTTTACTCGAAATCGTTGCCTGCCCAGTTTGCACCGGCAAACTCTATTTTAACAAAGAGAACCAGGAACTGGTTTGCAAAGTGGATGGCCTAGCCTACCCGTTGCGCGATGGCATTCCGGTACTGTTGGAAAACGAAGCGCGCTCGCTGTCAATGGATGAGAAACACGCATGAGTTTTATCGCTATTATTCCTGCTCGTTATGCATCAACCCGTTTACCGGGTAAACCGTTGGCCGATATTCATGGTAAACCGATGGTGGTGCATGTCATGGAGCGCGCCCGTGAGTCTGGCGCTTCTCGCGTGATTGTTGCAACCGATCATCCCGACGTTGCCAAAGCGGTAGAAGCTGCAGGGGGCGAAGTGTGTATGACGCGCCCCGATCATAATTCAGGCACTGAGCGTCTGGCTGAAGTTATCGAGTATTACAATTTTGCTGACGATCAGATCATCGTTAACATTCAAGGTGATGAGCCGCTGATCCCTCCGGTGATTGTGCATCAGGTAGCGGAGAATTTGGCGGGTAGCGAAGCTGGTATGGCGACGTTGGCTGTGCCGATCGAAACGGCCGAAGAAGCCTTCAACCCGAATGCGGTCAAAGTGGTGATGGACGCTCAAGGTTATGCGCTCTATTTCTCGCGCGCCACCATTCCGTGGGATCGCGAACGTTTTGCCAAATCGAAAGAAACCATCGGTGATACGCTGCTGCGCCACATCGGTATTTACGCTTATCGCGCCGGTTTTGTTCGCCGCTATGTTAGCTGGGAATCTAGCCCACTCGAGCAGATCGAGCTGTTAGAGCAGTTACGCGTGCTCTGGTACGGCGAGAAAATTCACGTGGCGGTGGCGAAAGCTGTTCCGAGCGTAGGCGTGGATACGCCGGAAGATCTCCAGCGCGTTCGCGACAGCATTAAAAATCGATAGCATCAAAGTTTAAGCTTTTTGCCGGGGTACTCTGCCCCGGCTAATCACTTTTCCCCGTTTTATTGATCTACGTTTAAGTTTTCCTCACCTCGGCGTTTGATGATGTAAACCGCTTTCCCCTTTCTTGAGGTGATTACCCGATGGAGCAGTTACGCGCCGAACTGAGTCTTGTGCTAGGTGAACCCATCAGTCGTCTGGAATCTATCAGCGAACAGCCTTATGCCCATATGTATTCGTTATACGATAAACAGGGTCATGCTATGCCGCTGATGGCAAAAAGCTTTGTTTGCCAGGGCATTGCCAAACAAGAGTCCTACAAGCTTTCCATGTTGTCGCGTGAAGGGGATATTCGCCTGCCGACGGTTTACGGTTTGGTTTACACCTATCAATCGCCTTATAAAGAAGTGCTGTTGATTGAGCGGCTGCGTGGTGTTTCGGTTGAGGCGCCGACGCGTACTCCCGATCGTTGGCAAATGCTGATGGATCAAATTGTTGATGGCGTGTTGGCTTGGCACCGTATTGATAGTCATGGTTGCGTTGGGCAGGTAGATAGTACACAAGAAAATGATTGGTTTTGCTGGTATCAGCAACGGGTTGAAGTGTTGTGGTCGACGGTGAGTCATATGAATTCGCCATTGCTAACGATGGCCGATCGTCGCTTGTTGTACCGAACTCGCGAAGCGTTAACTCATTTCTTTGTCGGTTTCGACGATCCCTGCGTGTTGGTACATGGCAACTTGTCGTTACGGAGCATGTTGAAAGATCCAAAGACCGACCAACTGTTGGCGATGCTGAATCCCGGCATGGTGCTGTGGGCACCGCGTGAATATGAACTGTTCCGCTTATGCGAAGCCGGAATGCCAGAACAACTGCTGTATCACTATTTGCAGCGCGCACCGGTTGCTGAATCTTTCCTGATGCGTCGCTGGTTATATGCGATATGGGAGGCGGTGGGGCGCATGATCCATACCGGAAAACTGGATCGGCAACTGTTCGACCATGCGTCCCATCAATTATTGCCCTGGCTCGCTTGAGCTATCACTGCCTTTTAGCCATTGCCATGCACTACCGAGTGTTTCATACCAAGCGCGCTCGGTATGACCGAGGAACATGGCGGAAGGAAAGACTTTGTCCCAAGTTTGCATCGGCGTAGTGATCGCCAATTGATTGGCGGGGGCCGGGATAGGGTGTAACCCTTTTGCTTCGAAGAAACGCATGGCGCGCGGCATATGGCTGGCTGATGTCACCAGAATGAACGGCTTCTGCCCTACCAATTGAGCCACTTGTGCCGCTTCTTCCTCAGTATCTACCGGGAGATCCAATTTCACGATATCGCTGGCCGGCACACCTAGACTCTCCGCGACTAGCGCCGCCGTTGCGGCATTGCTCATCGCATTAGGGCCTTTAGCACCGGTAAACACCATTTTCGTTCCCGGATGCCCAAGATACAGCCGTACTCCTTCTGTCACTCGTGGCAGGCTGTTACCGATAATATTCGAACTCGGAGCCCATTCAGGGTTGTAGGTATAGCCGCCACCCAATACCACGATATAGTCCACCCGGTCGTTACCGCGATAAGTGGCGTATTCCACCTCTATCGGCCGTAATAACCGATCGGCGACCGGTTGCAGGCTGAAAAGCAGCAAAAACAACCAACTCAGGCTTAAAATCACCTTGGCACTTTTTTGCCAGCGACTGAACCACAGTAGCAGTAGCGCGAACCCCATCAATAACAGCAGGGCGGGTAGCGGCATCATGAAACCGCCAATGAACTTTTTCAGGGTAAACAGCATCAAAAAACCGATCCTTTGGGTGAAAAAACGGCATCCGGGCGCAATCGGGATGCAAGACGAGACATTCTAATTCAGACTGTGCCAGAATAGCAGGTTTGAATGGGTGAGGGCATTACCCCAAGCCGGAGAAGAGCAGCGGAGCCGTTATCCATGCAGGATCGCAATTTTGACGATATTGCTGAAAAGTTTGCACGTAATATTTATGGCACCACCAAAGGGAAGATTCGTCAGGCAGTCGTCTGGCAGGATTTGACTCAGTTGTTGGCGCAACTGCCACAGCGCCCTCTGCGCATTTTGGACGCGGGCGGCGGCGAAGGCCATATGGCGTGTCAACTGGCAGAATTAGGACATCAGGTCTTGTTGTGCGATCTTTCTGGTGAGATGATCCAGCGCGCTGCGATACTGGCGGAACAGAAAGGTGTGAGCCAGAACATGCAATTCATACAAAGTGCTGCTCAGGATATCGGTCAGCACTTGGAACAGCCGGTCGATCTGATATTGTTTCATGCGGTGCTTGAATGGATCGCCGAACCTCAAGCGGCATTACAGGCGTTGTATGATTGCTTGTTGCCCGGCGGAGCGCTGTCGTTGATGTTCTTTAATGCCAACGGCCTATTGATGCGCAACGTGGTGTTGGGTAATTTCCAACTGGTGAACCCGAAAGTGACCCGACGCAGAAAACGTTCGTTATCGCCGCAGTACCCACATCAACCTCTGCAGGTTTATGGTTGGCTGGAACAAATGGGGATGCGCATCAGCGGTAAAACCGGCGTGCGGGTATTTCACGACTACTTGCAAAGTCGACAGCTACAAACACAAAAATTTGAAGAATTACTGGCGCTTGAACAGCACTACTGCCGGCAGGAGCCGTACGTGAGTTTGGGGCGCTATATTCACGTCATGGCGCATAAACCAAACCTGAAGGACGAACTATGAGTGAATTTTCCCAGACAGTACCCGAACTGGTCGCCTGGGCACGGAAAAATGATTTCTCTATTTCGCTCCCTACGGAGCGTCTTGCGTTTCTGCTCGCCATCGCCACTCTGAATGGCGAGCGACTGGACGGCGAGATGAGCGAAGGTGAGCTGGTTGATGCATTTCGCCATGTCAGCAAAGGTTTTGAACAAACGCATGAAACGGTGGCCGTTCGTGCCAACAATGCGATCAACGACATGGTGCGCCAGCGCCTGTTGAACCGTTTTACCAGCGAGTTAGCGGATGGCAATGCCATTTATCGCCTGACGCCGTTGGGCATTGGTATTACCGATTATTATATCCGTCAGCGTGAGTTTTCGACGCTGCGTCTGTCGATGCAACTTTCGATCGTCGCGCAGGAGCTGAAGCGTGCTGCAGATGCCGCCGATGAAGGCGGCGATGATTTCCACTGGCATCGCAACGTGTTCGCGCCGTTGAAGTATTCAGTGGCTGAAATCTTCGACAGTATCGATCTAACCCAACGCATCATGGATGAACAACAGCAGAGCGTAAAAGAAGATATCGCCGCGTTGCTCAACCAAGATTGGCGCGCAGCGATCGCCAGTTGTGAAATGCTGTTGTCAGAAACTTCCGGCACGCTACGCGAATTGCAAGATACGCTAGAAGCGGCGGGCGATAAGCTACAGGCCAATTTACTGCGCATCCAAGAATCCACCATGCATAACGTGGAACTGGGTTTTGTCGACAAACTGGTGTTTGATCTGCAAGCGAAGTTGGATCGCATCATCAGTTGGGGCCAGCAGGCAATCGACCTGTGGATTGGTTACGACCGCCACGTGCATAAATTTATCCGTACCGCCATCGATATGGATAAAAACCGCGTATTTGCCCAGCGCCTGCGTCAATCGGTGCAAAACTATTTCGATAATCCGTGGACGTTAACCCACGCCAGTGCTGATCGTTTGCTGGATATGCGCGACGAAGAGTTGGCATTACGCAGTGAGGAAGTGACCGGGGAGCTACCGCCTGATCTGGAATACGAAGAGTTTAGCGAAATTCGCGAACAGTTGGCATTGATGATCGAACAAGCATTGAAGGTTTACCAAGAACAAAATATGCCGCTCAATTTAGGGGCGGTAATGCGCGATTATCTGGCGCAATACCCGCGCGCACGTCACTTCGACGTGGCTCGTTTAGTGGTCGACCAGGCTGTGCGTCTCGGTGTGGCTGAAGCTGATTTCTCTGGGTTACCCGCCGAATGGCAGGCGATCAATGATTACGGGGCCAAGGTACAGGCACATGTCATCGACAAATATTGAACAAATCATGCCAGTGAAGCTGGCTAAAGCACTGTCCAACATGCTGTTCCCAGCATTGGATAGCCAACTGCGCGCAGGACGTCACATCGGTATCGATGAGCTGGACAACCATGCTTTCCTGATGGATTTCCAAGACGAGTTGGAAATGTTCTACACCCGTTACAGCGTCGAACTGATCCGCGCGCCGGAAGGTTTTTTCTACCTACGACCGCGTTCTACCACCTTGATCCCACGTTCGGTACTGTCCGAACTGGATATGATGGTCGGTAAAATCCTGTGTTACCTCTATCTTAGCCCTGAGCGTTTGGCGCATGAAGGTATTTTCAGCCAGCAGGAGATGTATGACGAACTGTTAAGTCTGGCGGATGAAAGTAAGTTGCTGAAGTTTGTTAACCAGCGCTCTACCGGTTCGGATCTTGACCGCCAAAAGCTGCAAGATAAAGTGCGCACTTCGCTGAATCGCCTGCGTCGTCTGGGCATGATCTATTTTATGGGCAACGACAGCAGCAAGTTTCGCATTACCGAGGCGGTATTCCGCTTTGGTGCCGACGTGCGTAGCGGCGACGATCCACGCGAAGCACAACTGCGGATGATTCGCGATGGTGAGGCGATGCCGGTGGAAAATAGCCTGTCGCTGAACGATGAAAACGACGACGAGCAACAGAACACCACGGACAGTGCAGAGGATGAACAGGAATGATTGAACGCGGTAAATTTCGCTCACTGACGCTGGTTAACTGGAATGGCTTCTTTGCCCGAACCTTTGATCTGGATGAGTTGGTTACCACTTTGTCCGGTGGTAACGGTGCGGGTAAATCCACCACCATGGCGGCCTTCGTTACCGCATTGATCCCCGATCTGACGTTGTTGCACTTCCGTAACACCACCGAGGCGGGGGCAACCAGCGGTTCGCGCGATAAAGGTCTGCACGGTAAGTTGCGTGCTGGGGTCTGTTATTCGACGTTGGACGTGGTCAACTCGCGTCACCAGCGGGTGATCGTCGGCGTGCGTTTGCAACAGGTGGCTGGGCGCGATCGTAAAGTTGATATCAAACCTTTCACCATTCAAGGCCTGCCAACGGCGGTACAGCCGACCGAAATTCTCACGCAAACGGTGGGCGAGCGTCAGGCGCGCGTGCTGTCATTGCAAGAGTTGAAAGAGCGCGTCGAAGAGATGGAAGGGGTGCAGTTCAAACAGTTCAACTCCATCACCGATTATCACTCCTTGATGTTCGATCTGGGGGTGATCCCGAAACGTCTGCGTTCTTCGGCAGACCGTAGCAAGTTCTACCGCTTGATCGAAGCCTCGCTGTACGGCGGGATCTCCAGCGCCATTACTCGCTCACTGCGTGACTACTTGTTGCCAGAAAACAGCGGCGTGCGTAAAGCGTTCCAAGATATGGAAGCCGCACTGCGGGAAAACCGCATGACGCTGGAAGCGATTCGTGTGACCCAGTCGGATCGTGATCTGTTTAAGCATTTGATTTCCGAAGCGACTTCCTATGTGGCGGCGGACTATATGCGTCACGCCAACGAACGCCGTATCCATTTGGATGGCGCGATGGTGTTGCGTAGCGATTTACTGGGTAGCCGTAAACAGCTTGCAGCAGAGCAGTATCGTCATGTCGAAATGGCGCGTGAGCTGGGCGAGCAAAGCGGTGCAGAGTCTGACTTAGAAACTGATTATCAGGCTGCTAGCGATCACCTGAATTTGGTGCAAACCGCGATGCGTCAGCAAGAAAAGATCGAGCGTTATGAAGGCGATCTGGAAGAGCTGACTTATCGTTTGGAAGAGCAGAACGAAGTGGTAGCCGAAGCCAGCGAGCAACAGGCAGAAAATGAAGCCCGTGCCGAAGCCGCTGAACTCGAAGTGGATGAGCTGAAAAGCCAACTTGCCGATTACCAGCAAGCGTTGGACGTACAACAAACCCGCGCTATTCAGTATCAACAGGCATTGCAGGCTCTGGAACGTGCCCGTGGTTTGTGCCAGTTGCCGGAACTGACGGCGGAAAATGCCGAAGAATGGCTGGATACCTTCCAAGCCCGTGAGCAAGAAGCGACCGAAGCCTTGCTGATGCTGGAGCAAAAACTGAGCGTAGCCGATGCGGCGCACAGCCAGTTCGAGCAGGCCTATCAGTTAGTGTGCAAAATCGCCGGGCAGGTTAGCCGTAGCGAAGCTTGGCAAACCGCGCGCGAACTGCTGCGCGACTGGCCTTCACAACAGCATCAGGCCGAGCGTGTACAGACCTTGCGTATGCGTTTGAGCGAGCTGGAGCAGCGTCTGCGTTCGCAGCAAGATGCCGAACGTTTGTTGCAAGAATTCTGCAAACGTCACGGTCAGGAATATCAAGCCGACGAACTCGATGCACTACAACAAGAACTGGAAGAGAGTCTGGAATCGCTGCAACAGAACGTCAGCGAAGCCGGCGAACGTCGCATGGAGATGCGTCAGGAACTGGAGCAGACTCAACAACGAATTAAAGAACTGACTACTCGCGCTCCAGTGTGGTTGACGGCACAAGACGCCCTCAGTCAACTGAGTGAACAAAGCGGTGAGGCGTTGGAAGATAGCCAGCAAGTGACCGAATACATGCAGCAACTGCTGGAACGTGAGCGCGAAACGACTGTTGAGCGCGACGAACTGGCGGCACGCAAGCGTGAAATCGAAGCGCAGATCGAACGACTGAGCCAACCAAGTGGTGCGGAAGATCCGCGTATGGTGACGTTGGCCGAACGTTTCGGCGGCGTATTGCTGTCAGAGATTTATGACGACGTGACCATCGACGATGCACCGTACTTCTCGGCGCTGTACGGCCCGTCGCGCCATGCGATCGTCGTGCCTGATTTGTCATTGGTGCGTGAGATGTTGGAAGGGTTGGAAGATTGCCCGGAAGATCTCTATCTGATTGAAGGGGACCCGCAGTCCTTCGATGACAGCGTATTCGCCGTTGAAGAGCAAGATCGCGCGGTATTGGTGAAAACCGCTGATCGCCAGTGGCGTTATTCGCGTTACCCGGCGGTACCGTTGTTTGGTCGTGCCGCGCGTGAAAACCGTTTGGAAGTGTTGTACGCCGAACGCGATCAATTGGCCGAACGTTATGCCACGCTGTCATTCGACGTCCAGAAAACCCAACGTTCGCATCAAGCATTCAGTCGTTTTATCGGTTCTCACTTGGCGGTGGCGTTTGACGCCGATCCAGAAGCGGAAATCCGTACTCTGTCTGGCCGCCGTGGTGAGCTCGAGCGTGCTTTGAACAATCACGAAGCGCAAAACCAGCAGCAGCGCCAGCAGTATGAGCAGGCTAAAGAAGGTATTGCCGCGCTGAACCGCTTGATCCCACTGGTTTCTTTGTTGAATGACGAAACGCTGCAAGATCGCGTTGAGGAAGTTCAGGAAGAACTCGAAGAGGCGCAGGATGCTGCGCGTTATATCCAACAGCACGGTGTTTCGCTGGCTAAACTGGAGCCTATGGTGTCGGTTCTGCAAAGCGATCCCGAGCAACACGAACAGTTGCAGCAGGATTACACCCAGGCACAAAACGTACAGCGCCAGGCTAAACAGCAGGCGTTTGCTCTGACTGAAATTGTGCAACGTCGTGCGCATTTCAGCTATGCCGATTCTGCCGGGATGCAAAACGCCAACAACGATCTGAACGAAAAACTGCGTCAACGTTTGGAACAGGCGGAAGTTGAGCGTACTCGCGCTCGTGAACAATTACGTCAGTACCAAACCCAGTTTACCCAATACAGCCAAGTGCTTGCCTCACTGAAAAGTTCGTATGACGCCAAGCGCGACATGCTGAAAGAGTTGAGCCAAGAGCTGGTGGACATTGGTGTTCAGGCCGATGCCAATGCGGAAGAGCGCGCGCGTCTACGTCGTGATGAGTTGCACGCAGCGCTGAGCACCAACCGTACCCGCCGTAACCAGTTGGAAAAACAAATCACCTTCTGCGAAGCGGAAATGGACAGCTTGCAGAAGAAACTGCGTAAGCTGGAACGTGACTACTACCAGATGCGTGAGCAAGTGGTTACCGCTAAAGCGGGTTGGTGTGCGGTGATGCGGATGGTGAAAGACAACGGCGTTGAACGTCGTCTGCACCGTCGCGAACTGGCCTATATGGATGGTGACGAGTTGCGTTCAATGTCGGATAAGGCGTTGGGGGCATTGCGTCTGGCGGTGGCTGATAATGAACACCTGCGCGATGTGCTGCGCTTGTCAGAAGATCCAAAACGTCCAGAGCGCAAGATTCAATTCTATATCGCGGTGTATCAACACCTGCGCGAGCGTATCCGTCAGGACATCATTCGTACCGACGATCCCGTCGAGGCCATCGAACAGATGGAAATTGAGTTGGGTCGCTTGACCGAAGAACTGACCGCCCGTGAGCAAAAACTGGCGATCAGTTCAAAAAGCGTGTCGAACATCATCCGCAAAACCATTCAGCGCGAACAAAACCGTATTCGCATGCTCAACCAAGGCTTGCAGGCGGTCTCTTTCGGTCAGGTGAAGAGCGTGCGTTTGAACGTTAACGTGCGTGAAGCCCATGCCACCTTGCTGGATGTGCTGTCTGAACAACAAGAGCAGCATCAGGATCTGTTCAACAGCAACCGTCTGACCTTCTCGGAAGCGTTGGCTAAATTGTATCAACGTCTGAATCCGCAAATCGATATGGGTCAGCGTACGCCGCAAACCATCGGTGAAGAGCTACTGGATTACCGTAACTATTTGGAGCTGGAAGTTGAGGTTTACCGTGGTTCTGACGGTTGGTTGCGTGCAGAGAGTGGGGCGCTGTCAACCGGTGAAGCGATTGGTACCGGGATGTCGATTCTGGTGATGGTGGTGCAAAGTTGGGAAGAAGAATCGCGCCGCTTGCGTGGCAAAGATATTTCGCCATGTCGTCTGTTGTTCCTCGATGAAGCGGCGCGTTTGGATGCAAAATCCATCGCCACCTTGTTTGAGCTGTGCGATCGTCTAGAGATGCAACTAATTATCGCAGCTCCAGAAAATATCAGCCCGGAAAAAGGCACAACCTATAAGCTGGTGCGTAAAGTGTTCCAAAATCATGAACATGTGCACGTGGTGGGGTTACGTGGTTTTGCCCCTCATGAGCCGCCAGCATTAGGTGCAACGGTCACAGAGACGTCTTAATGGTCGAAATGTAACCTAAAAATCCGAAAATAGTCACCTTAGGGTGGCTATTTTTTTTTACTGCGGGGATGATAGGCCGAATTTTCCTCATGAAATAAGCAGTTATTCTGCATTGACTCAGGGCAAAATGGATTTTCTGTTTGTATACTTAAACCAGTGGTTTATTTTTTCTTTTCTTTTATTTGTCGCGAGCCAACAGGGGGCAAGGGATGTTGCTTAACAGTGGGAATTCTATACGGCGTTTGGCGCTGAGTTGCGCGATTGTATCGGCTATTATGTCGTTACCCGCATGTGCTACCGTACCAGCACATCCTTCTTCATCGAACCAAGCAACACCAGCAGCTCCCGTCTCTGCTGCCCCGACTTCTACTATCACCACACCTACTGCACCAGTCGCTGTCGCTCCGATTCCGGCTGCACTGAGTCCTACCGATTGGGTTACGGTTTCAAAGAGAGTCACTCCTTTCTACTCGGCTACTCTGAAGACGTTGTATACCGCGAATCAAATGCAACCGATGTGGCAGGATAGTGGGGCGGTACAGCAATTCCAACAACAGTTGGCAGAGTTGGCGATTTCTGGTGTGCAGCCGCAATTTACCCAATGGGTGAAACAACTGACCGATCCGACGATCACTGATATGACGCGTGATGTGGTGCTCTCTGACGCCATGTTGGGTTATTTGCAGTTTGTTTCTTCGATCAGCGCGAACGGTAACAACTGGCTATATAGCAATATCCCTTACAAACTGGCTCTGCCGTCTAGTTCGGTGATTAACCAATGGCAAACGGCAATGCGTCAGGGCAGATTACTGGCTTATGTTGAAGCGCTGGAACCGCAGCATCCACAGTATGCCAAAATGCATCAGGCGTTACGTGACATGCTGGCGGATAACCGCCCGTGGCCACAAGTGGCTAATGGACCGACTCTACGTCCAGGGCAAATGAGCGATTCAATTCCTGCTTTACGCGAAATTCTGTCGCGTACTGGTATGTTGACGGCGACGGCACCCATTGCCCCACAAGAACCTACCGTAGTGTTGACCGGAAAGAATGAACCGGACGACGGCGGGCTCTCTGTTGATGAAGAGAAGAACCGTGCAAGTCAGGTCGTCGTCAGTCCGTCAGCCACTCAGGTGCAAGATATTGCGCCATCGGCAACGACAGCAACAGCTACGACAGCAACAATGACAACGACGGTCGTGACCGATAACGTTTATACCAATGAGCTGGTGGAAGGGGTGAAACGCTTCCAGAAATGGCAAGGATTGAGTGACGATGGTGTTATTGGTGCGCGTACTCGTGAATGGCTTAACGTGTCGCCGCAGGTTCGTGCTTCGCTGTTGGCGTTAAATATCCAGCGTTTACGCATTTTGCCGGGGTATGTTAACACCGGGATTATGGTCAACATCCCGAATTACTCACTGACTTATTATCTGAATGGTAATGAAGTGCTTTCTTCACGGGTAATTGTTGGCCGTCCAAGCCGCAAAACCCCCTTGATGAGCAGTGCGTTGAACAACGTGGTGGTTAACCCGCCGTGGAATGTGCCGACAACGTTAGTGCGTGAAGATATCGTGCCAAAGGCGATGCGTGACAGCAGCTACTTTGCTAAACATGGCTATACCTTGCTTTCTGGTTGGAGTAATGATGCCGCAGTGGTCGACCCGTCAATGATCAACTGGAGTATGGTTTCGCCACAAAACTTCCCATACCGTATTCGTCAGGCTCCAGGCGCTAACAACTCGTTAGGGCGTTTCAAATTTAATATGCCGAGTTCGGATGCTATTTATTTGCACGATACGCCGAACCATAATTTGTTCCAAAAAGATATTCGTGCGTTAAGTTCTGGTTGCGTTCGGGTTAATAAAGCATCGGATTTGGCTAATATGTTGTTGCAAGATGCCGGGTGGAATGGTTCCCGTGTTTCATCTACTTTGAAACAAGGTAATACAACCTATGTCAATATACGTCAAACTATCCCAGTTAAATTGTATTACTTAACGGCTTGGGTTGCCGATGATGGAAAACCACAATTCCGTACAGATATTTACAATTACGATAATACGGTGAGATCGGGCGCACAAATTTTGCCTCAGGCAGAAAAATTACTGCAATAAATTGCAGTAATTATAATCAAATAGTGGTCTGAAAGTTTGAACATAATATCGGCACTATTTCTGTGAGTGCCGATAAACCCAGACTAGTCTTGGGTTGACTCGGCCGGTATGGGCGGTTATGGTTCAGGTCGTGCGCTTTTTGTGCGTTCTTTTGATACTTTTTTGCCGGGTTTGACAGATAAATGGATACAATAGATCATCACCGCCGTAAATGGCTGGCGCTTGGTGGCGCTGCTGTGGGTATAGCGCTGCTACCAGGACAAGCATTTGCCAGTCTTTCTACTTCTCGCCCACGTATTCTGGTTATTAATAACTTGCATACGGGGGAATCGCTTAAAGCCGAATTCTTCGACGGTAAGCGTTACAATAAAGATGAGTTAGCTCGCCTTAATCATTTATTCCGCGATTTTCGCGCAAATAAAATGAAATCGATCGATCCTGGTTTATTCGATCATCTCTATCGTTTGCAGGGCCTGTTAGGTACCAACAAACCCGTACAGTTAGTTTCTGGTTATCGTTCATTGGGTACCAATAACGAACTGCGTGAGCACAGCCGTGGTGTGGCAAAACAGAGCTATCACACCAAAGGTCAAGCGATGGATTTCCACATTGAAGGCATTCAACTGAGTAATATCCGTAAAGCGGCGTTAAAAATGCGCGCAGGTGGTGTAGGATATTATCCACGTAGCAACTTTGTACACATCGATACCGGACCCGTGCGGACTTGGTAATCGCTGTACGCTGTAGTGAATAGAATAACGCCAGCCTATTTGGGGTATGGTGTTGTCGTGCTTGGAGCCTTATGAAATACCAGATTATTCCCGTTACCGCGTTTAGCCAAAACTGTACTTTGATTTGGTGTGAAAACACTCAACAGGCGGCTTTAGTCGATCCCGGCGGTGACGCCGAAACATTAAAAACTGAAGTGGCAAAGTTGGGTGTGAAGCTCAGCCAAATTTTGCTGACTCACGGCCATCTCGATCACGTCGGTGCGGCGGCAGAGTTGGCAGAACATTATCAAGTTCCCATTTATGGTCCTGATAAAGAAGATGCTTTCTGGTTAGATGGCTTACCTGCACAAAGCCGCATGTTTGGATTGGACGAATGTGCACCCTTGACGCCGACAAAATGGCTGCAAGAGGGGGATAAAGTGCAGGTGGGCGAAATGACGTTGAATGTACTGCATTGCCCAGGTCATACGCCGGGTCATGTGGTGTTTATCAATGAGCAGGCGCGTCTGGCATTAGTAGGCGACGTATTATTCAACGGCGGCGTAGGGCGTAGCGACTTCCCGCGTGGTGACCACCAAGTGTTGATTAGCTCTATCCGTACCAAATTATTGCCACAGGGCGATGATATAGCGTTTATTCCGGGGCACGGACCGATGTCGACCTTTGGTCACGAACGTCAAACCAATCCATTCCTGCGTGAAGAACCCGCAATCTGGTAATTGAAGTAGCAAATTATTTCCCGGCAGAAATAAACAAGGGGTGCATAAAGCGCCCCTTGTGCTTTTTAGTGCTGAGAATTACAGCACAGCAACGATGGCTTCACACAGTGGTGCCATGTTGTCTGGCGTCATACCTGCAACGTTAACTCGGCCAGAGTTCACCGCATACACGCCGAACTCATCACGCAGGCGTAGCACTTGATCTTTGGTCAGGCCGCTGAACGAGAACATACCGTTCTGGTTGATGATAAAGCTAAAGTCCTGCTCGGCACCTTTCTCTTTCAAGGTATTCACAAACAACTGACGCATACGGTGAATACGTTGACGCATATCAGTCAGCTCTTGTTCCCACAGTGTACGCAGGGCGTCGTTGCTCAGGATAGTAGCAACCACCGCAGCACCGTGTGACGGTGGGTTAGAGTAGTTGGCACGAATCACAGCTTTTACTTGGCTGAAGGCGCGATCAACGGTTTCTTTATCGGCGGCAACGATAGTGCAAGCACCGACACGTTCGTTATACAGACCGAAGTTCTTCGAGTAGGAACTGGCGACGATCAGTTCTTTATGAGTGGCAGCGAAAATGCGCAGGCCTTCAGCATCTTCTTCCAAGCCGCGAGCAAAACCTTGGTAAGCGAAGTCGAACAACGGCAGCCAACCTTTAGCAACTGACAACTCAGCCAGTTTAGCCCATTGCTCAGCGGTAGGATCAATACCGGTAGGGTTATGGCAGCAACCGTGGAATACCACCACATCACCCGCTTCGGCTTTGCTCAGGCTGCCCAGTAGGCCGTCGAAGTCCATGGCATGGTTAGCGGCATCATAGTAGTCATATTCCACTACTTCCAAACCGGCAGCATTGAAAACGTTTTTATGGTTTGGCCAGCTTGGATTGCTAACCCAGACACGTTTGGCGCTGGTTTGTTTGGCGATAAAGTCAGCGGCCACACGCAAGGCGCCGGTACCACCAGGAGTTTGTGCGGTGTGGGCACGTTGATCGGCAATGATTGGGCTGCCTTTACCAAACAGCAGCACTTGGGTGCAGGTGGCGAACGCAGGAATACCATCTATACCGAGATAGTTTTTGGTGGTTTCATTTTCCAGCAGATATTGTTCAGCTTTTTTTACGCTGGTCAGTACCGGTGTTTTACCGGTTTCATCTTTATAAACACCGATGCCCAAATTGATTTTAGTCGGGCGAGCGTCCGCGCGGAAAATGTCAGCAAGACCCAGAATAGGGTCAGCAGGTGCAGCAGTGATTTTTTCAAACATGTCAGGTGCTTCCATGGCTTAGAGTTAAGCATACGGGAACATCAGGGTAGCGCCAGTTATGCACTTTGCCAACCGTTTGCGAGAAAAACACATCGATCTTGTGATGGCGGCATAAACAGCACAAAAAATGACGGAGAAAGGAGAATTGACAGGATAAAAACTGGGTTTGGCAGCAGAAACAAAAACAGAGCCGAAGCCCTGTTTTTTAACTCATCCGACAGCGAACTGTCGTTAAGCGTAACAACTTAGAACTGGTAAACCAGACCAACAGCTACGATATCGTCAGTTGCAACGCCAGCAGCTTTGGTGAAGTCGTTGTCGTCCAACAGGTTGATTTTGTAATCAACATAGGTAGACATGTTTTTGTTGAAGTAGTAAGTAGTACCAACAGAAACGTATTTCACCAAGTCAGCATCGCCACCAGCGTAGGTTGCGCCGTTGCCAGCCAGTGCACCCAGTTCTTTACCTTTGGATTGCAGGTAAGAAACTTCTGGACGCAGACCGAAGTCGAACTGGTACTGAGCAGTGACTTCAAAGTTCTGAGTTTTGTTAGCGATGTAGCTGCTGGTGTCGCCGAATGGAGTCATGTTACGAGTTTCGGAGTACATGGCTGCCAAGTAGACGTTGTTGGCGTCGTATTTCGCACCAACGGTCCATGCATCGGCTTTGTCACCACCAGCAGTAGTGCTGGTAGTTTGCAGATCGGTACGGTCAGAAGATGAGTATGCAGCACCGATGCTTGCACCTGAATCTAGGATGTCATAAGTAGAAGACAGACCCCAGCCGTCACCGTTAGAGCGTTTCAGATCGCTGTTACGCTCATTTTTACCTTGGTATTGAGCTGCGAAGTTCAGGCCATCAACCAGACCGAAGAAACCGTTGTTACGGTAGGTCGCCACGCCAGTGGTACGACCGGTCATGAAGTTGTCAGAGTTGGTGTAGCTGTCGCCACCGAACTCTGGCAGCATATCGGTCCAGCCTTCCACGTCGTACAGTACGCCGTAGTTACGACCGTAGTCGAAGGAACCGTAGTCACCGAATTTCAGACCAGCAAAGCCCAGACGGGTTTTGTTACCGCTTTGAGCATCAGCACCGCCTTCGGTGTTGTTAGCTTGGATGTTGTATTCCCACTGGCCGTAACCGGTCAGTTGGTCAGTAATCTGAGTTTCACCTTTGAAACCAAAACGAACATAAGACTGATCGCCGTCAGAGCCTTTGTCGTCAGAGAAGTAGTGCAGACCGTCAACTTTACCGTACAGATCCAGTTTGTTGCCGTCTTTGTTATAGATTTCTGCTGCATTTGCTGCACCAGCCGCTAACAGAGCTGGAATTACCACTGCAAGAATATTGCGCTTCATCATTTTTTATTACCCTCATTGGTTTTATTCGGACACCTTGCCACTGCCTGCAACAATTCTTTTGGAACTATTGTCGAAAGTTTGGTGTCGTCCTGTGTCTGCACGCAGTGTTCCATTCACGGGCGGGTTAATCTAGAACGAAAATGCTACCAATGTCGCAATCGAGTTTCAAAAGGAAACTAGTTGTAACAAAATGATAATGAAATGGAACTTTGTGACCTGGGTCAATAATAAAAAATGCGAAAGGCCAGCTTAGCTGGCCTTTAATTTGTAAGAAAACTGATTAAAAAATGATTAATCTGATTAATTAGAAACTTGCGTTACGTGGTGTACGAGGGAATGGAATCACGTCACGGACGTTTTGTACCCCGGTGACGTAGGCGACTAAACGTTCAAAGCCCAGACCGAAACCAGAGTGTGGCACGGTGCCGTAACGACGCAGGTCGCGGTACCACCAGTAATCTTCTTTATTCAGCCCCATTTCTTCCAGACGTTTATCCAGCATATCCAGGCGCTCTTCACGCTGAGAGCCCCCGATGATTTCGCCAATACCTGGAGCCAGAACATCCATCGCCGCTACGGTTTTACCATCTTCGTTCATGCGCATGTAGAAGGCTTTGATGTCTTTCGGATAGTTTTTTACCACCACTGGTGCTTTGAAATGTTTCTCTGCTAGATAGCGCTCATGCTCGGAAGACAAATCGGCTCCCCAATAAACCGGGTTCTCGAAGGTTTGACCGGAAGCTACCAGGATTTCAACCGCATCGGTGTAATCCACTTGAGCGAAATCAGAAGAAACAAAACGTTGCAGACGGTCAACGGCATCTTTATCTACGCGCTCGGCGAAGAATTTCATATCGTCGGCACGTTCGTTCAACACCGCTTGGAAAGCGTACTTCAGCATACGTTCAGCTAAGCCTGCGACATCATCCAAGGTTGCGAACGCCACTTCAGGCTCGAGCATCCAGAACTCCGCCAGGTGACGACTGGTGTTGGAGTTTTCAGCACGGAAGGTTGGGCCGAAGGTGTAAACTTTTGACAGTGCACAGGCGTAGGTTTCACCGTTCAACTGGCCGGAAACAGTCAGGAAGGCTTCTTTACCGAAGAAATCTTGGCTGAAATCAACAGCGCCTTTATCGTCACGCGGCAGGTTTTCCATATCTAGCGTCGAAACGCGGAACATCTCACCAGCACCTTCGGTATCTGAAGCGGTGATCAACGGCGTGGAAACCCAGAAGTAGCCTTCTTCGTGGAAGAAGCGATGAAGTGCCTGAGCCAGTGTATGACGCACGCGAGCAACCGCACCGATCATGTTAGTACGCGGACGCAGGTGGGCGACTTCGCGTAGATACTCGATGCTATGACGCTTGGCGGCCATTGGGTAAGTATCGGGATCATCTACCCAACCGACAACTTTCACCAGAGTCGCTTGCAGTTCAAAGCTCTGACCTTCGCCCGGTGATGCGACGACTTTACCGGTGACTTCGACTGAACAGCCGGTAGTCAGGCGCAGCACTTCGTCCTGGTAATTCGGTAGAGAATTATTAACGACGGCCTGTAACGGATCAAAGCAGGAACCGTCATAGACGGCGAGGAAGGAGATACCCGCTTTTGAATCTCTCCGGGTACGTACCCAACCGCGAACGGTGACTTCACTGTCAACCGCGGCACGGCCTTGTAGCACGTCGCATACAGGCACTACGCTCATAGATTTCTCTCTTTAATTAATTTGGTGAAGAAATAACTCAATTCCCAAGAAAATGGGGCTATTGCTATGTTACTTGCCGCGGTGCAGAGCACAAGCAGAAATCGCCAGATTGGTGCAACATTTCTTGCCGGAAAAGGAAAAAACGTTGCTCTATATATAAGGAAGTAAAAGGCAAGGAGGAAAAAAGCAAGGAGAGGAAAAGCCAGCATGAAAAATTCACCTGGCTTTTGGTTTTAACTGGCCTTTTTTACCAACGGTAACGCAAAGGCTTTACGTAAGGCGGTAACGAAAGCTTGATCCTGACAGATGGTTTTCCCCGGACTGTCGGAAAGCTTGGCCACTGGTTTTCCTTTGCACTCGACCAGTTTAATCACGATATTCAGTGGGTTGACGCCTGGAATATCGCAAGTCAGGCGTGTACCGATACCGAAACTCAAATTGATACGTTGATAAAAATGGCGATACAGCGCTAATGCTTTATCCAGATCCAAGTTATCGGAGAACACCAGCGTTTTGCTCATCGGATCGATGCCGAGCTTTTGATAGTGAACAATCGCTTTCTCACCCCATTCGAACGGATCGCCAGAATCATGGCGCAATCCTTGATAGCGCTGAGCAAACTGTGAACCAAAATCGCGCAGGAAGGCGTCCATGGTGATGCAATCGGTCAGGGCGATACCTAATTGATCTGGGTATTCATCTAACCAAGCCTGCAAAGCGGCACGTTGGCTATTCGCCAGTACAGGGCTGATTTGCTGATGGGCTTGGAACCACTCATGCGCCTGCGTGCCAACCGGAGTGAGTTCTAGACGATGCGCTAGATCGTAGTTGCTGGTGCCGGCTAAATAAGGGAATTCATCTTTTAATGTGCTGACGATGGTTTGTTGTACATCGTGAGAGAAACGACGGCGTGTACCGAAGTCCATCAATTTGAAACGGGAAAGATCCACATCGGCGGCGCTCTGCTTGAACAGCGCCAATTTACTGCGCAACTGAGCAGCAGCGATTTCTGGTGTGACTTCCGGTGAACGATGGCGATGTACCACTTCACTGATCACGGCCAGCAATGGCACTTCCCACATAATCACCTCGCGCCAAGCACCAACAATACGGATCTGTAATTGGCCGGTCTGGTTGGTGATGCTGACTTGCTGCGGATCGTAACGGAAGTCACGCAGCCAGTTGAGGTAATCCTGATGGAAGAAAGGCAAGCCTGAGAGATATTGGAACTCAGATGCAGTCAGCGCCAACTCGCTCATCAGTGCGACTTGCTCACGGATCTCATCGGCATATTCACCCAACAATTCATCACTACGGCAACGGAACTCCGCTGCAACAGTAATTGCAGGATAACGATGGAACACTGCTTGCTGCATATGAAGCTTATAGGCATCAGTATCAAGCAGTGAGGTCAAAATCGGGGAAGCGTATTGAGTCATATCGCGTTACAGCATCCTCGTCGGGCGCGTGTCCAATCCGGGTAAAATCATAAAAAGTGCGGGGAGTATACCCGGAATATCCTGTTATTGAAGCCTCATCACAGCATAAATCGCAAGAATGGGTCGAGGGCGAAAAGTGCCTTGTGATGAGTGAGAGGGCGGTGATGCAGATAAAAGCCTGATAAACCAGTCAGGTGCGTCGCTTAGGCTTTTTAGTTATAGAAATTATGCTGTTAATTATATTAAACAAACTCAGAGGAAACCGGCAGGGGTGTAAATGCTCACCCGGTCTTTCCCGCTCTTTTTACAGAAATAGAGTGCGTCATCGGCCTGTTTGATCGCCGCCTGTAATTGTTTAAATGCATTAACTACCGCAACTCCCACGCTGATAGTAAAGCGTACTTGCTGTTCGTCAGCTAAAGGTAGATTGATCTGATTCACTTGTTGTCGCAATTCTTCCATCACATGACGTGCATTTTCTGGCGTGCAGCCCCTCAAAATAACAGCGAATTCTTCACCACCATAACGGCAAAAAATGTCGTCGGTGCGAAGTGTTTTACGCAGCAAGTGGCTGAAGGCCACTAGCACGCGATCGCCAATATCATGCCCGTAGGTGTCATTTAATACTTTGAAGTTATCGATATCGATCAAGCAAACCACCAGCGGATAGCTGTTGTTATCAAGTGCTTCATACTCGCGGAAGAATTTACGGCGATTATAAATATTGGTAAGAGGATCGAGGAATGAGGATGCCTCGAGCTCCTTAATCAGTTGGTGTTTTTCATTCTCCAATACCCCCTTTTCCTGCTGGTATTGTTTGAGTTGTTTGATAGCGTCACTGATCGCCATTAATTCTTGGTTGTAGAGCTCCTCGTGGTTATCGATATTCATATCTCCACGAGATAACCGTAGGATATTACTCTGTGTTTTAGTCAACCATCGACTCATGTTTGAACTGAAGCTCAGAGATGGCAGCAGGATAAATAGGGCAATAAGGAAAGCCAGCGCGATCATGCCGTCAATCTCGGTTTGACTAGTGTAGATTTTTTGTTGCGACGCAATTGCCTCTAGCTCAAAACTACGTTGATACAGAGATTGAGATAGCTGGCTGAGATCCTTGATATAGTGGTAAACGAAATCTGAATGATATTCAGCTTGGTGAGTAATGGCGTTGTAAAGTTCAGCAACGATGTGATCGGTTTGTGACTTGGAAACTTGCTCAAGTAACTGGTTGACGATGCTTGTTGTTTCGACATCGTTATAAGCCAACTTCATAAACGTCAAACGGGTGTTCAACGCACTGAGTATTCCGGTGAGTTGGATCGCTCTGAGGTAGGAGTCTTTACGCACCTGATTGTTTAACTTAACATCAATAATCTGATCGATCAGTTCAGTTAATGACATATTTAGTCGATTATTTAAGCGGATAGCTTCCAAAAATAAAAACGAATCGGCATTTAACATTCGAGTATCATAGGTATAACGGTAAAAACTTTTGCTGGTTTGATATATATAATAAGCACTGTTGATGTTAAACAAATTGGCATTGCTGTTTGTCAGGTGGGAGAGTTGCAAATTATCATTGTCTAATAACTTATCCATCTGTTTTAACATGGAAAGCATAGCAATTTTTTGCCGCACTCCTAGCTGACGAGAAATGTCACTGTCGATGTGAGGTCGGAGCTGCGCGAGCTTGGTTCTGGCGAGTTGATCGACCTGTGCCAGTTGCGTCTGAGTAATACTATGATTAATCAAACTAAGACGTTTAATGCGATGCGCATACAGGGTGGCCTGGAATGCTTCAGATAACTCTTTGGTTCGCTGAATTTTGTACAGGTTCAAGCGACTTTCGTGATAACTACGCTGTGCTTTGATTAATCCGCTGGAAAGAAATATCGAGAAAGATAACATTAAGGAAAATGTAAAAAAATAAATAAGATACTTTATCTTCATGTTGCTATTTTCCTCAATATAATCACCGGGCGATTATATCACCTGAACTCTACAGCTGTCGTAATCTAATTATAACTTCTAAACCTGTGGCTATTTTTAACTTTATTGATATAACGGCTAATTGATTGAATAACGTTTAGTGCTAAATGCTGTATATGCAATTTTATTTAGTTGAACCTGCTATTGTTTGCTCATCCTGAATCGCAACTTTTCGACCGGCCTCTAATTTTTTCAGTTACCTGTCATGTCAGTCCCTAGGCTTTTGCCGTAGCTGTGATACAGTTTATTTACAATTGGCTCCGTAGGGATTGCTGCGCTTTACCCGATGTTGCCCGGATGGTCTGCTGTAGACCAGATACCTGTAACTCACTGAGACGTCAAAGGGTTTTTATGACACAACAGCCACAGGCGAAGTATCGCCACGATTACCGCGCGCCGGATTACACCATTACTGATATTGATCTCAATTTCGTCTTGGACGCAAAAACCACACGTGTGACCGCAACGAGTCAGATCAAACGTCAAGGGGTGGCCGGAGCTGAAGCTCCACTGATTTTAGACGGGGAAGATCTGACCCTAGTCAGTGTGTTGGTTGGTGGGCAACCGTGGAGCGCCTATCGTCAGCAGGATAACCAGCTTATTATTGAGGGAATCCCGGCACAATTCACCTTAACTATCGTGAACGATATTCATCCGGCAAAAAACAGCGCGTTGGAAGGGTTGTATCTGTCTGGTGAGGCGCTTTGCACCCAGTGTGAAGCCGAAGGTTTCCGTCATATCACTTATTACCTCGACCGCCCTGATGTTTTGGCGCGTTTTACTACCCGCATTGAGGCTGATAAGAAAGACTATCCGTTCTTGTTATCAAACGGTAACCGCGTGGCACAAGGTGAATTGGAAAATGGTCGTCATTGGGTGCAGTGGCAAGATCCCTTCCCGAAACCGAGCTACCTGTTTGCACTGGTAGCAGGGGACTTTGATGTCCTGCGCGATAGTTTTATCACGCGTTCAGGTCGTGAAGTTGCATTGGAGTTGTTTGTTGATCGTGGCAATCTGGATCGTGCCGACTGGGCGATGACTTCGTTGAAGAACTCGATGAAGTGGGACGAAACCCGCTTTGGTCTGGAATACGATCTCGACATTTATATGATCGTTGCCGTTGATTTTTTCAATATGGGCGCGATGGAGAACAAAGGGTTAAATATCTTTAACTCCAAATACGTGTTGGCGAAGGCTGAAACCGCCACCGATAAAGATTACCTGAATATTGAAGCCGTAATTGGTCACGAATACTTCCATAACTGGACAGGCAACCGTGTGACCTGCCGCGACTGGTTCCAACTCAGCTTGAAAGAAGGGTTGACGGTATTTCGCGATCAAGAATTCAGCTCCGATCTTGGTTCTCGTCCGGTAAACCGTATCGATAACGTGCGTGTCATGCGTGGTGCGCAGTTTGCTGAAGATGCCAGCCCGATGGCACATGCTATTCGCCCAGATAAAGTGATCGAAATGAACAACTTCTATACCCTGACGGTGTACGAAAAAGGTTCTGAAGTGATCCGCATGATGCACACTTTGCTGGGAGAAGAGAATTTCCAGAAAGGGATGCAGTTGTACTTCGAACGTCACGATGGCAGCGCTGCCACCTGTGATGATTTTGTCCAGGCGATGGAAGATGCTTCCAATGTCGACCTGTCGTTATTCCGTCGTTGGTACAGCCAATCCGGTACACCGCTGCTGACCGTGCGTGATGAATACGATGCCGAGAAACAACAGTATCGTCTGCATGTCAGTCAAAAGACGGCACCAACGGCCGATCAAAAAGACAAACTGCCACTGCATATTCCGCTGGATATTGAACTGTACGATCATGAAGGTAACGTGATTCCGTTGCAGAGAGAGGGATCGTCGGTCAATAACGTATTGAACGTTACCGAAGCTGAGCAGGTTTTTGTCTTTGACGCGGTGCCACATCAACCAACGCCTTCATTACTGCGTGAGTTCTCGGCACCGGTAAAACTGGATTATCCGTATAGCGATAAGCAACTGACTTTCCTGATGCAACATGCTCGCAACGAGTTTGCCCGTTGGGATGCCGCGCAGATCTTGTTGGCGACTTATATCAAGCTGAATGTTGCCAAGCACCAGCAAAAACAACCGTTGTCGCTACCGCTACATGTGGTGGATGCGTTCCGTGCGGTGTTGTTGGATGAACAACTGGATCCGGCATTGGCAGCACAGATCCTGACGTTGCCATCTGAAAACGAAATTGCCGAACTGTTTACTACTATCGATCCAGAAGCGATCGCGGCGGTACATGAATCCATCACCCGTTGTTTGGCTACGGAAATGATCGATGAGTGGTTGGCGGTATATCATGCTAATAAAACAGAAGGTTATCGTGTTGAGCATGGTGATATTGGCAAGCGTGATTTGCGTAATACCTGTTTGCATTACTTGGCGTTTGGCGATGCCGAACAAGCCGAAAAATTGGTGCGTAAGCAGTTCAAGCAAGCCGATAACATGACTGACTCGCTGGCGGCGCTAGCTGCGGCAGTGGGCGCGGTGCTTCCTTGTCGCGATGAATTGATGACGGCCTTTGATGAGCGCTGGCATCAGGATGGTCTGGTGATGGATAAATGGTTTATCTTGCAGGCCACCAGCCCAGCGGCGGATGTATTGAGTAAGGTGCGTAGTTTGTTGCAACATCGCTCATTTAGCCTAAGCAACCCGAACCGTACTCGTTCACTGATCGGTGGTTTTGCTTCGGCTAACCCGGCGGCATTCCATGCTGCAGACGGTAGCGGCTACCAGTTTTTGGTCGAGATCCTGAGTGATCTCAACACCCGCAACCCACAAGTGGCTGCGCGCTTGATTGAACCGTTAATTCGTCTGAAACGTTACGATGCATCACGTCAGGCATTGATGCGTAAAGCGCTGGAACAGTTGAAAGGGCTGGAAAATCTGTCTGGTGACTTGTTTGAGAAGATCACTAAGGCGTTAGACGCTTAAAACTCGTGGGGCTTGGTGCAATGCCAAGCCCTAGATTTGTCTTCCTTTCTATGTCTTTTTCTCCCATAAAGAAAACGATTGCGTGAAAAGTGCATTTTTTGTTTTTAATCAATTCCAATTAGGGCAGGGATCCCGGATAATACGCCCCCGGTCTGCAATTATATGCCTACGGTACAACATGCCTGCGGTATAACCGGGAAATCAGGAGAGTACATGTATTACCCCCTCGTTAGAAAAGCACTGTTTCAGCTCGATCCAGAGCGTGCGCATGAATTGACCTTCCAGCAACTTAGCCGTGTGACCGGCACACCATTGGAATTCTTAGTTCGCCAGTCAGTCCCGACTAAACCGGTAACCTGCATGGGGCTGTCATTTAAAAACCCATTAGGTTTGGCTGCGGGGCTGGATAAAGATGGCGATTGCATCGATGCATTTGGCGCAATGGGATTCGGCTTTATCGAAGTAGGGACTGTGACGCCGCGCCCACAATCGGGTAATGACAAACCGCGCTTGTTCCGCATTGTCGAAGCCGAGGGGCTGATTAACCGCATGGGCTTTAATAACCGTGGTGTGGATAATCTGGTTGAAAACGTTAAAAAATCCCGTTTTGGTGGCATCTTGGGGATTAATATCGGTAAGAATAAAGATACCCCGGTTGAACAAGGGAAAGACGATTATTTAGTCTGCATGGATAAAATTTATCCTTATGCCGGTTATATTGCGATTAACATTTCTTCACCTAATACGCCGGGACTTCGTTCTTTACAGTATGGCGAAGCATTAGACGATCTGTTGGCCGCGATTAAAAATAAGCAGACGGAATTACATGCCCGTCATCATAAATATGTACCAGTGGCTGTAAAGATCGCGCCGGATCTTTCAGAGGAAGAATTGATCCAAATTGCCGATAGTTTGATCCGCCATAATATTGACGGGGTTATTGCGACTAATACCACTTTGGATCGTAAATTAGTGCAGGGATTAAATTACTGTGAGCAAATGGGGGGGTTAAGTGGTCGTCCATTACAGTCACGCAGTACCGAAGTAATCCAACGTTTATCCCATGAGCTACAAGGGCGGTTGCCGATTATTGGTGTGGGTGGTATTGATTCACTGACGGCGGCACGAGAGAAAATAGCTGCGGGTGCTTCATTAGTGCAAATTTATTCCGGCTTTATCTATCATGGCCCACGTCTGATTAAAGATATCGTTACTCATATCTAAGAATTTCCTTTCTTTTTCCGGTCGGGGGCTTTATTTCTGCCCCCACCTCGTCTATATTTTGCTCATAGCTGAAGACTGTTCGCGGAATTATCCGATTTTTACACGGCAGGAGCGGTGATAAAATCATCTCTTGGGTAAATACGGCGTTGGCACGGGTAGTGAGATAAGGATAAAACATGAAGATAAAACCTGACGATAATTGGCGTTGGTATTTTGACGCCGAACACGATCGCTTAATGCTCGATCTAGCTAATGGTACTCTCTTCCGTTCGCGTTTTCCTGCCAAAATGTTAACGCCAGACGCATTTACTGAATGTGCTTTTTGCGTTGACGATGCCGCGCTTTATTTTAATTACGATGAACAATGCAAACAGATAAAGCTCAGCCATGAACAACGTGCTGAACTGGTATTAAATGCGCTGGTGGCATTTCGCTTCCTAAAACCCTTGATGCCAAAAAGTTGGCACTTTGCTCAACAACATTATCCGTTGCAACCCAAAAATGGTGAGTTGGCGGCGGTGAAAGTGATGGAGTGTGGCAGCGAGGCACGTTTGCTGGTGGTAGAGGCCGGTGATAACGCGAGTCTATGCTTGCTGGCGCAAAATCAGTTAATGGTAGCTGGGCGTACTATGGTGCTTGGTGATGCGATCAAGGTTATGCATGATCGTCTGAAACCTTGTGCAATAGACGATCTATCTGCCCCGGCTTACGACAGGGCAGTGTAATTACTTCAGCGTTAAATGGCTTTTCGGAATACAACTGCACGCAAGGATAGTGCCGTTATCTGCGATCGCGCTTTGTTTTAGCGCAGCCACCTCACCACTGACCAATGTCATCCGGCAACTGCCACAAATTCCGGCACGGCAAGAATAAGGAATGCGGATGCCTTGTTGTTCCAGTTGCTCCAGCAAGATCTGCTGATTATTCCCGGTAAATACCTTTCCCTGAAAATCAATATTGACGCTATGTTCGCTGTCTTGTGGAGCGGCAACGCTTTCTACCACTTTACCTGCGCTATAGGGACGTGGAGGTTTGTTTGATAACACTTCTACCGTATCGCCAACGCGAATAATCCCGCTGCTACGTGCAATCATATTCTGACCGAAATCGATATCACCATTTTCAGCGGTACGGAATTTTTGCAGCGTATTTAAGGGCTCACCACTGGGGTGTTTGCGACCGCGTTCGGTGCTCACGGTGGTCAGTATGCAACGGCTGCAAGGTTTTACCAGATCAAACATCAGGTTACCGACGCGGATCACCTGCCAGCCATCTTCTGCCCAAGCCGAAGCACCTGTTACCACCAAATTAGGGCGGAATTGCTCGATTTTAATACTGCCGGGGCAGCGTTGTTGTAAATCGTTGAATGAAGCTTCGTTGATCAGCAAGAAAGGATAACCGTCGGCAAAGGTCAATGGGATTTCCGGGTGTTTCTTCACGCGGCGGGTTAATTCTGGCCCCAACCAACGTAATTGCACTTCGCGTTGGAAATAACCACTCAACCAAGTATTGATTTCTTGCGGCGCGATTAACGCGGTGAAGTGATTGCCCCACACTTCGGTTGGCTGAGCCACGGCGGCAAAATCGCTGAAACGAATACTGGCGCTTTCGCCATCTGGCGCGGTCAGGAATAAACCCTCCGCCAGCAAAGCTGGAGTAAACAACACCATTTGCGGATATTGGCGCGCAGTAATAAAGGTGCCATCCGGTTCGGTGATCATAAAATTACGATCGAATGCTAAGCCGCTACTGGCAACTTGAGCATGAGAAAGCTGCAAACCGCGTAGTGATTTGACCGGATGAACGAACAATCGGGAAAGCGTAATCACTCCGAGACTCCGTGCAATCATGAAATAGAAGAGAGCAACTTTATGACAAGCGGTCGGGATTAGCTATAATGCGCAACAATTTTCTTTTTGGTGATAAGTACGATATGAACTCTCTGTTTGCCAGCACGGCGCGTGGTCTGGAAGAACTCTTAAAAAGCGAACTGGAAGCGCTGGGCGCCCATGACTGTAAAGTGGTACAGGGTGGGGTACATTTTCAGGGTGACGATCGTCTTCTGTACCAAAGCTTGCTGTGGAGCCGTTTGGCCTCACGCATCCTACTACCTCTAAATGAATTTCGCGTACACAGCGATCTGGATCTGTACCTTGGCGTGCAGGCAATTGATTGGACAAGTATTTTTAGCGTCGATAAAACTTTCGCTGTGCATTTCAGCGGTGTTAACGAAGAGATTCGTAATAGCCAATACGGTGCGTTAAAAGTTAAAGACGCTATCGTCGACAGCTTCACCCGCAAAATCGATCAGCGCCCAACGGTCGCGAAACAACAACCCGATATTCGTGTCAACGTATTCCTGCAACGGGATATGGCGAGTGTCGCGCTTGATTTGAGTGGCGAAGGTCTACATCAGCGTGGTTACCGCGATCTTACCGGACAAGCTCCGTTGAAAGAAAATTTAGCGGCTGCGATTGTACAACGTTCTGGCTGGCAGCCGGGTGCGCCAATGCTCGATCCGATGTGTGGCTCAGGGACGTTGTTGATTGAAGCGGCGATGATTGCCTCTGATCGTGCACCGGGTCTGCATCGTCAGCACTGGGGTTTTAGTGCTTGGAATAGTCATAACGCCGAGCTGTGGCGTGAAGTGATTACTGAAGCTCAGGTACGGGCGCGTCGTGGTCTGCAAGAAACAACCTCTCGTTTCTTCGGTTCTGATATCGATCGTCGAGTGATCGAAATGGCTCGCGGTAACGCTCGTCGTGCTGGTGTGGCAGAACTGATTACCTTCAATGTTAACGACGTGAGCAAACTGACCAATCCGCTGCCGGAAGGCCCGATAGGTACCGTAATCAGCAACCCGCCATACGGTGAGCGACTGGAAAGCGAACCGGCATTGATCGCTTTACACAATATGCTGGGGCGCATCATGAAAAGTGCTTTCGGTGGTTGGCAACTTTCGCTGTTCAGCGCTTCGCCAGAATTGCTGAGTTGTTTGCAATTACGTGCCGAACGTCAATTTAAGGCCAAAAATGGACCGTTGGATTGCGTGCAAAAGAACTACCAATTGGCGGAGAATACGCAAGGGAGTTCTGGTGTTCAGGTGGCAGAGGACTTCGCTAACCGTCTGCGTAAGAATCTAAAAAAATTAGATAAATGGGCTAAACAGCAAGGGATCGAATGTTATCGTCTGTATGATGCCGACCTGCCTGAATATAACGTGGCAGTGGATCGCTACGGCAGCAAAGTGGTGGTGCAAGAGTATGCGCCGCCGAAAACGGTTGATGCGCAAAAAGCCCGTCAACGTTTGTTTGACGTGATTAACGCCACGTTGGCGGTATTGGAACTGCCATCGAACCAGTTGATCCTGAAAACACGCGAACGGCAGAAAGGGAAAAACCAATACGAAAAATTGGCACAGAAAGGTGAATTCCTGCTGGTGGAAGAATTTAACGCCAAACTGTGGGTCAACCTGACCGATTATCTCGATACCGGTTTGTTCCTCGATCACCGCATCGCTCGCCGTATGCTGGGCGAAATGAGCCAAGGTAAAGACTTCCTGAACCTGTTTGCTTATACCGGCACCGCGAGTGTACATGCTGGGTTAGGTGGCGCACGTAGTACGACCACGGTCGATATGTCGCGCACTTATTTGGAGTGGGCTGAAAAGAACCTGCGTGTTAATGGCTTAACCGGTAAACAGCATCGATTGATCCAAGCAGATTGTCTGTCTTGGCTGCATAATGCCGACGAACAATTTGATGTGATCTTTATTGATCCGCCAACGTTCTCTAACTCTAAGCGAATGGAGAACAGTTTTGATGTTCAGCGCGATCATTTGGCGTTGATGAAAGATTTAAAACGGTTACTGCGTCGTAACGGAACCATCATGTTCTCGAACAACAAACGCGGTTTCCAGATGGATATGGCTGGCCTCGAGGCTTTGGGTCTGGTGGCGAAAGAAATCACTGCCCAGACTTTGTCGCAAGATTTTGCCCGTAACCGTCAAATCCACAATTGCTGGCTGGTTACCCATGCTGGCGAAGGAAAATAATTACTATGTCGTTAATTAGCATGTCCGGCGCTTGGCTGTCTTTCAGCGATGCGCCACTTTTAGACAATACCGAAATTCACATTGAAGACAACGAGCGCGTTTGTCTGGTGGGGCGTAATGGCGCGGGTAAATCCACGCTGCTGAAGATCTTGGGTAAAGAAATCCCGCTGGACGACGGTCGAGTGATCTTCGAGCAAGATCTGATTGTTGCCCGTCTACAACAAGATCCACCGCGTAATATTGGCGGTACGGTGTTTGATTTCGTCGCTGAAGGCGTAGCAGAGCAGGCCGAACATCTGAAGGCCTATCACGCTATTTCACATTTGGTGGAATCCGATCCGAGTGAAAAGAATCTGGCGCGTATGGCACAGATTATGGAAATCCTCGATCACCAAGGATTGTGGCAGCTCGATAGCCGCATTAGCGAAGTGTTGTTGCAACTGGGTTTGAACGGTGATGCTGAACTGTCCTCGCTGTCTGGTGGTTGGCTGCGTAAAGCGGCGTTAGGCCGTGCGCTGGTCAGTTCTCCGCGCGTGCTGTTGCTCGACGAACCGACCAACCACTTGGATATCGAAACTATCGATTGGCTGGAAGGTTTTCTGAAAGAGTTTCAGGGCAGCATCATCTTTATTTCCCACGACCGTTCGTTTATCCGCAACATGGCAACGCGCATTGTCGATCTCGATCGCGGCAAGTTGGTGTCATGGCCGGGTAATTACGATCTGTACCTGCTGAGTAAAGAAGAAGCACTGCGCGTGGAAGAGCTGCAAAACGCCGAGTTCGATCGCAAATTAGCGCAAGAAGAAGTGTGGATCCGCCAAGGGATCAAAGCGCGTCGCACACGTAACGAAGGCCGTGTGCGGGCGTTGAAGGCGCTGCGTATGGAGCGCTCTGAACGTCGCGAAGTGATGGGCACCGCCAAGATGCAAGTGGAAGAATCCGTGCGCTCTGGCAAGATCGTGTTTGAGATGAAAAACGTCAACTACCAAATCGGTGACAAAGTGCTGGTGCGTAACTTCTCGGCACAGGTTCAACGTGGCGACAAAATCGCATTGGTTGGGCCAAACGGCTGCGGTAAAACCACGTTGCTGAAACTGATGCTCGGTCAACTCAAAGCAGACAGCGGCCGCGTGCACTGTGGTACCAAACTGGAAGTGGCTTATTTCGACCAGCACCGTGCGGAGTTGGACCCTGAGCGCACCGTGATGGATAACCTGGCTGAAGGTAAGCAGGAAGTGATGGTCAATGGCCGTTCGCGTCATGTGCTTGGTTATCTGCAAGACTTCTTGTTCCATCCGAAGCGAGCGATGACGCCGGTGAAAGCGTTGTCCGGTGGTGAGCGTAACCGTCTGCTATTGGCAAAATTATTCCTAAAACCCAGTAATTTACTGATTCTCGATGAACCAACCAACGATCTGGACGTCGAAACGCTGGAATTATTGGAAGAGCTGATCGACAGTTATCAAGGTACCGTGCTGTTGGTGAGCCACGATCGTCAATTCGTTGATAACTCAGTAACTGAATGTTGGATCTTTGAAGGCAACGGGGTGATCAACGCCTTCGTTGGCGGCTATTACGATGCGCATCAACAACGCGCAACGGCAAAACCGATCCGCGAGTCTGCTCTTGCGAACCAAAACAAACCGGCAGCAGAGAAAAAAACTGAGCAAGTAAAGAAACCTGCCGCCAAATTGAGCTATAACCTGTTACGTGAGCTGGAACAATTACCACAGCGTCTGGAACAGTTAGAAGCCGAAATTGAAGCGTTACAGGTACAAATGAGCGATGCGGATTTCTTCACTCGTCCACACAGCGAAACCCAGCAAGTGCTGACCGCCTTGGCCACCGCCGAGCAGGCACTGGAAGAGGCATTCGCCCGTTGGGAAGAACTGGAAGCGATGAAAAACGGTTAATCGGTAAATACCGTCCGCACGCTGCGGCGGGCGGTATTGCAGTACCGGCATGAGGAGGAAAATGGTGTGTTCCCAGGTAGATCACAAGCAGCATAGCCATTCACAAGATGGTGAACCGCATCAGGAAGACATGATGCTATGCCCACAATGCGACATGCTGGTGGCATTACCGCCATTGGTACATGGGCAAAAAGCGACGTGCCCACGTTGCCATACCACGCTTAGCTCCCACTGGGCTGAGCCACGCAAACAACCGATCGGTTTCGCCCTTAGCGCGCTGTTTATGCTATTGCTGGCTAACCTTTTCCCCTTCGTTAATATGCGCGTTGCTGGTATAGGTAACGAAATCAAACTGATCCAAATTCCACAGGTGATGGTGGCGGAAAACTACGCCAGCATGGCCACGTTGTTCATGGTGTTTGTGCAGTTGATCCCAACGTTTTGTATGTTGGCGATTATTTTGCTGTGTGCCAAAGTTCGATTGCCGCGCGAGCTGAAAGTGTGGATAGCTAAGATATTGTTCCAGCTTAAAACCTGGTGCATGGTCGAAATCTTCCTCGCTGGCGTGTTGGTCAGTTTCGTCAAACTGATGGCCTATGGTGATATCGGTATTGGCACCAGTTTTATTCCTTACTGTTTATTTTGTTTGTTACAGGTACGCGCTTTCCAATGTGTGGATCGCCGTTGGTTATGGAACGACATTGAGCCAGCTCCGCGTTTGGTGCAATCGATGAGTGTAGGGCGCACGGGGTTACGCCAAGGATTGCGCTCTTGTTCCTGCTGCACCGCCATTTTACCTGCCGATCAGAGTACCTGTCCGCGTTGTCATACCACAGGCTATGTACGTCGTCGCCATAGTTTGCAATGGACACTCGCGCTGCTGATGACTTCTCTACTTCTGTATATCCCGTCAATGCTGATGCCGATTATGATCACCGAGGCTCTGGGCAACAAGATGCCATCGACCGTCATGGCCGGGGTGATCCTGTTATGGGGCGAAGGATCTTACCCGGTGGCGATGGTGATCTTTATCGCCAGTATTATGGTGCCGACATTGAAAATGATAGCGATCGGTTGGCTCTGTTGGGATGCCCAAGGCAAAGGTAAAGCTGATAGCGAACGGATGCATTTGATTTATGAAATGGTGGAGTTTGTTGGGCGTTGGTCAATGATTGATGTGTTTGTTATCGCCGTATTGTCGGCATTAGTGCGTATGGGACAATTGATGAGTATTTATCCAGATATTGGCGCACTGCTGTTCGCCATGGTGGTGATCCTCACTATGTTTGCTGCCATGACGTTTGATCCCCGGCTGACCTGGGATCGCGTAAATGAAACAATAAAGAAGGAGCCGCAAGGTGACTGAAAATAATCATAGCGTTGCGAAGGTCGAAAAGATCAAACGCTGGTCGCCGGTGTGGATTATTCCCATCGTCACTGCGTTGATCGGTGCCTGGATACTGTTTTATCACTTTAGTCATCAGGGACCGGAAGTGACATTGATAACCACTAGCGCAGAAGGTTTGGAGGCGGGGAAAACCACCATCAAAAGTCGTAGCGTGAATGTGGGTATCGTTGAAAGCGTGACGCTAAGTGACGACTTGAGTAAGGTGCTGATTAAAGCGCGATTGAATTCGGGCATGGATAAGCTGTTACGCCAAGACTCGGCTTTTTGGGTGGTGAAACCACAGATTGGTCGCGAAGGAGTGACGGGCCTCAGCACGTTGCTTTCTGGCGCCTATATCGAGTTGCAACCGGGCAAAAAAGGGAAAGAGAAGAGCCTGTTCCAGTTACTGGATGCGCCACCGTTGGCCTCTGCTGATGCCAAAGGGCTACGTATTCTACTGGATAGTACCAAATCTGGGCAATTGAATGCGGGCGACCCGGTACTGTTCCGTGGTTTCCGTGTCGGTACGGTGGAAACCAGCTACTTCGACCCTAAAGAACGTGAGATGCGTTATCAGCTCTTTATTTCCGCTCCGTATGATCAACTGGTCACCACTAACGTTCGCTTCTGGAAGGACAGCGGCGTAGCGTTTGATATGTCGGCACAGGGAATGAGAGTTGAAATGGGCTCGCTGGCAACATTGTTTAGCGGCGGCGTTAGCTTCGATGTACCGGAAGGTTGGGATCGTGGTGATGTAGTTAAAGAGAAGACGGAATATCAGCTATTTGATAATCAGCGCAGTATTCAAGACTCTTTCTATACCGTGCATAACGATTACCTGTTGTTCTTCTCTGATTCGGTTCGTGGTCTACAGCCGGGAGCCCCGGTTGAGTTCCGTGGCATCCGTATGGGTACCGTTGCACAGGTGCCGTTCTACAAAGAAGGTTTGAATCAACGTCTAGACAGTGATTATCGTATTCCAGTGTTGATACGTATTGAACCTGATCGCTTTAACAAAGAGTTGGGTAAAAACTTTAATTATCAGCAACATCTGAAAGATGCCGAATCGCGTGGCCTGCGTGCGGCCTTGAAGTCTGGCAACTTGCTGACTGGCTCGCTGTATGTCGATCTGGACTTCTATCCGCAAGCGAAACCGTGGAAAGGTCCGCGTGAGTTGTTCGGTTATCCGTTGATGCCAACCACCAGTGGTGGACTGGCGCAGATCCAGCAGAAACTGATGCAAACGCTGGATAAGATCAACGCGATGCCGTTGAATCCGATGATCAATGAAGCGACTAAGACGCTGGCAGAAAGCCAGAAAACTATGCAAGCCACACAAAAAACGATGCAATCGCTGAACGACATTATCGCCAGCAAAGAGATGCAAGAGCTGCCGAAGGATATGCAGAAAACGTTGCTTGAGCTTAACCGCAGTATGAAAGGCTTCCAGCCTGGCTCGCCGGCCTACAACAAGATGGTCGGTGATATGCAACGTTTGGATCAGGTATTGCGCGAGCTGCAACCAGTGTTGCGTACTCTGAATGAAAAGAGTAATGCGCTGGTATTTGAAGCGGCAACTGGTAATGACCCTCAGCCGAAGAAGGCCAAATAAATGATGAAATGGATCCCGGTAACTTTGGCGCTGTTGCTCAGTGCCTGTAGCAGTACGCCGCAAAAGACCTACTATCAGCTGCCGGCATTGAATACGCCGTCACAGGTCAGTAGCAGCACGGCAACGCGCCAGCTATGGTTGGAGCACGTTGGCGTGGCAGATTATTTGGCGCAGAACGGCGTGGTGTATCAAAGCAACGATGTGCAATATGTGATCGCACAAAACAATCTGTGGGCCAGCCCGTTGGATCAGCAATTGCAGCAGTCATTGGTCACTAACCTAAGCAATGCATTACCGGGCTGGGTGGTATCGGCACAACCGCTGGGTAACGATCAGGATGTACTCAATGTCACCATCACCGGTTTCCACGGTCGCTATGATGGCAAGGTGGTAGTTCGCGGTGAATGGGTACTCAATCATCAAGGTACCTTGATCAAGCGACCATTTAATCTGGAACTGAAGCAAGATGCAGATGGCTATGATTCTTTGGTACGGACATTAGCGGTAGGTTGGCAGGCGCAGGCGCAGGTAATTGCGGCACAGGCGGCTCGTCTTTAGTCATAATTTGTACTAAAAAAATCTAACCCCTGTTGATGTGGAATATGATTATTTCTCAGCAATAGGGGTTTTCTTTATATATCAACATGATAAATCTATTTTGTTTTATCAGCCACTTAGCAAAATCTTCGTGTATAGCTCACAAATATGACATTGGCGTGAATTTTGCGCATTGATCTTCCCGTCATTTAGCGCTATTCATTAAATGTGGCTGCAAAAAAGCGGCCGTTGTTTTCTTTCCACCAGACTAGTAATGAAATGAGGGAAACGAGGCATGAAGAGACAGAAACGTGATCGTCTGGAAAGGGCGCATGCGAAGGGTTATCAAGCAGGTATTTTAGGACGGTCTAAAGAACTTTGTCCTTACCAATCCACTTTAGATGCTCGGTCGCATTGGCTGGGAGGTTGGCGAGAAGCCATGGAAAATAGGGCTGTGACCGCTTAAGCGGCTCCCTATCATGAAGAAGGAATGACCTCCGCCAAACGCGGAGGTTTTCGTTTTAGCGTCTTAGAAAGCTTCTGTATCTTTGAACAGACCCACTTTCAGATCGGTAGCGGTGTAGATCACCTTACCATCGACCAGCACTTCACCGTCAGCCATGCCCATGATCAGCTTGCGCATAATCACGCGCTTAAAGTTGATGCGATAGGTGACTTTTTTCGCTGTTGGCAATACTTGACCGGTGAATTTCACTTCACCCACGCCCAGTGCCCGGCCTTTACCTTCACCGCCTAACCAGCCGAGGTAGAAGCCAACCAGTTGCCACATTGCGTCCAAACCTAAACAGCCAGGCATGACGGGATCGCCGATAAAGTGGCAGCCGAAGAACCACAGATCGGGATTGATATCCAGTTCAGCTTCTACGTAACCTTTGCCATGAGTGCCACCGTCTTCGGTCATCTTGACCACGCGGTCCATCATCAACATGTTACCTGATGGCAATGGTGGTCCACCCGCGCCAAACAGCTCACTACGTCCGGATGCTTCGAGATCTTCTTTCGTATAGGATTCGCGTTTATCTACCATGTTCTCAATAGCCTTATTTTAATGAAGGACGCAGTTTAGTTTACACGTGTACGCTGAACAAGTCCGATCAGCCGTGATTGCACTAGTTGAGCCACCGCAGTGGCCACGACCAACGCGGACGTTCTGGTGAATTCACTTGTGCAATCCGCTCTTGAATGACAGCCAGCAAATTCGGCTGTTGTTCATCGGAGTAGAGGCAACCGGTTAATAATGGCAAAGCTTCAGCAACGCTGTCCACCGCCCACAGATGGAACTGACCTTCACGCACGGCATCAACGACGTCTTGACGCAAGCACAGATGGCGCAGGTTGGTAGCAGGCAGGATCACGCCTTGTTTGCCGGTTAAACCGCGGCGTTGACAGACCTCAAAGAAACCTTCGATCTTTTCGTTAACGCCACCGATAGGCTGGACATTACCAAACTGGTCGACTGAACCGGTTACAGCAAGCTGTTGGGTGATCGGTTGCAGGGAAAGGGCACTGATCAACGCACAGAGTTCAGCGAGAGAAGCACTGTCGCCATCGACTTCGCCATAGGACTGTTCAAACACAATCGAGGCAGAGAAGGGCAGTTGTTGATCTAATTCCAACTCGGAAATCAGGAATGCCTGCATGATCATCATGCCTTTGGCGTGCAGATTACCGCCCAGCTCGGCTTTACGCTCGACGTCGGTAAACTCACCGTCACCGAGGTGTACAACACAGCTTATGCGGGAGGGTTCACCGAAACTGCGAGGATGACCGGGATAGTCCAGCACTGAAAGGCCGTTGATCTGGCCGATAACTTCACCTTCGGTTTCGATCAGGATCTGACCTAACTCGATTTCATCTTGCATACGTTCGGCAAGATAGCTTTCACGCCATTCACGAACATTGAGCGCTGCCTCTAGTGCTTTGGCTGTGATCTGTCCTTCTCCTGCGTATAACGCCGCTTCAGAAAGTTGTTGGCCAATCCATAATGGAGATAGAGGTAAGTTGCCCTGATCGCCGCTGTAACGCACGGCTTGTACCAACAACGGCTGCCAAGCATCTGCGGCCAGTGGTGGTAGTTGGTGCTCGGTTAAGACGCTATTGACGTAGCCGCACCACTGCACCATATCTTCTGGTTCAGTCAGTTGCAGATCGTCTTCATATTCACCGTAAACAGCCTGCTCGCACAGTTCTGGTTCCATATCGTGGAAATCGGCCAGACCATGACGATCGCCAACGACAATCAGGCGTAGCTCCAACGGCATTGGCGGGATAGTGACAGGCAGTGGGCGAGTTTCATCCGGCGAAGTCCAGTGGAACTGGCGCTGGGTGATCATCTGTTTCAGGCGTAACCACAGTAATGGCTGCGCTAGCAGGGAACGTGCCGACAGAATTAGCACACCACCATTGGCCTGATGAATCAGACCCGGTTGTAGGTTAATTTCACCTTGATGAATTCTAACGCAGCCAAAGAGCTGTTCTGGTTCGATCCATTCTTGATAGACGCAGGCACCGCCAGCAGCAAAAGGTTCATCGCCGCGGTTCGCGGGTTCAATCTGAACCTGATTCCCCTGAATTTTGTACTGGCTGCCGACAATAGGACTCTGCGGTTGCAATGGTTTGACCGCGTTGGCGATCAGTGCCAGATACTCACGGGTTTCCTGCGCTTTCAATAGCATGAAGCGCGGTTGCGATAGTGGATGACAAAACAGCGTCAGTGCGTTTTCCAACCGTGGTTGGATCGCGGCAAAGGTCACAGGTGCCAACTGAGCAGCGGTATCGAATATCGCCTGATAAGGCGTTACGGCAGGCAACAAAGATTGCCATTCAAGTCGGTTATTGGTCAAAGTGTTAGGTGCAATCGTCAAAAAGTGAAAGGGCGATTATACAAGAATAACGCCAGCTTGATACATGAGAGTCGATGTTGGTGTCAGGGAGTTTGACATTGCGCTACGACTGTGCAAAAAACAATCTAAAAGGAGTTCTAATTGCCGGGGAAATTTGGCACAAAGCTGTTATGCTTAATAAAGTTACGCGGTCACTGAAGAGTTCATGATGAAATATCAGCAACTGGAAAATCTGGAGAGCGGCTGGAAATGGAAGTACCTGGTGAAAAAACACCGGGAAGGCGAAGCCATCACCTGTCATCTTGAAAGCAGCGCTGCTCAGGAGGCGGTTGATGAACTGTTGAAACTGGAAAATGAACCAGTAAAAGTGCTGGTGTGGATTAATGTCCACATGAATCCAGAACTTGATAATCGGATGAAGCAAACCATTCGTGCACGACGTAAACGCCACTTTAATGCGGAGCACCAGCATACTCGCAAGAAATCTATCGATTTGGAGTTCTTGGTGTGGCAGCGCTTAGCCGCCTTGGCACATCGCCGTAATGCCACGCTATCAGAAACCGTGGTGCAGTTGATCGAAGATGCAGAGCGGAAAGAGAAATACGCCAATCAGATGTCGTCACTCAAACAGGATTTGCAGGCGATTTTGGGGAAAGATGAAGAATAAATAGAGTAGGAGCTTGCGCACAAGATAACAAGAGGCAGGCTCTGCTTATTTTAATCAGTTATTAGAATCAATAAAAAACCCCGCAAATGCGGGGTTTTTTAAAGAGAGTGGTAACTTAAGCCTGAGGCTGAGTTACAACGTCTTTGATACCTTTAACTTCGATCTCTACGCGACGATCTGGTGCCAGGCATTCGATCTGAGTCTTGGTAGCACGGCCAGATTTGTAGCCACAGGTGTTGCCAGTGGTGGAATCAGCTTCGCCCATACCACGAGCAGAGATCTTGTCTGCTGGGATACCTTTAGAAACCAGGTAGTCAACAACGCTTTGAGCGCGTTTCTCAGACAGTGCTTGGTTGTACTTGTCAGAACCAACGGCGTCGGTGTAACCAAGAACAACTACAGAACCATCTTTAGGATCCATTGAGCTCAACTGAGTATACAGTTGATCCAGAGCCTGTTGGCCTTCTGCTTTCAGAGTAGACTTGTTGAAGTTGAACAGAACGTCAGACTTCAGAGTGAAACGCTTGGTTTCAACAACTGGAGCTGGAGCTGGTGCAGCTACTGGAGCTACAACATCGTCCTGACCAAAGCGGTAAGAAACACCCAGGCTCAACATGCCGTTGTCTGGACGAGTACCAACGGTACCAGCGTCACCGATGTTGTTAACCCACTGATAGTCCAGGCGAGTAGCCCAGTTTTTGGTCAGTGCGTATTCAACACCAACAGCAGCCAGCGGAGAAACGCCAGTGTCGTGGTCGCTCAGGCGTTGGCCGGTAGCACCGTACTGAGCTGTAGAGTCTGCACGCCAAACCATACCACCCAGACGGGTGTAGATGTCCAGATCGTCCATAATTGGGTAGCTCAGTTTAGCTGCCAATTGAACGCCTTGAGCCTTGAAAGCACCGTTGTTTACGCTGCCTTTGTATGGCATACGACCTAACCAGTCGTAACCCATTTCAAAGCCTAGGTATTGGTTTGCTTGATAACCAACGAATGCACCAGCACCCAGTTGGCTTTCATGAGTAGGGCCGTTACCGATGCTGCTGTCATAGCCGTTACCATAGAAACCAGTGTCATGGTACTGGGACCAGCCCAGTTTAGCACCAGTGTACCAGGTGTTATCTTTTGGGGCAGCTTGCGCTACTGTTGCGAAACCTGCCAGTGCCACTGCTAATGCGATAGCTGTCTTTTTCATTTTGCGCCTCGTTATCATCCAAATAGGCAATGAGCTTTAAAGCTGATTTTTAAGCCCTTGGTTAAATTCCTTCGCCAAGGTTTATGCCCTCATTTGTTACTCTGCCAGTTTTTCTGGCGTTATAGAGCAACCTTGGCGATGTAAAGTCTACAACGTGGCGCGAAAGTTACAAGTGTGATGTGATAAAGCTCTAAAAAAAAACGGAGAATTTTACAAAACCCATCCTATTTTCCGTCTAAAAAATAAGCTAAATGAAGCGCGATTTTTCATGCGGAACCGCATCAGTGCTCACTTTTTACAAATCTCTGCGTAAGTTCGCATTTTCATGGATAAAAATGATGAGATTAATCCTAAATTAGCTCAATGATACAAGCTTGAGTGAATTTTTAGCGTTGAACACTGTCCGTGTGTCGGGTTTATCTCATTTTGCGGGTGCATGATGAAACCATAAGCATTCCCCAATTCTGCTGCACGTCTTAATTTCAAACGATCCACTTCAGTTAATTCAGGTAACCACCCAAGTACTACACTGTAGTTTCCAGTCAATAATGCTTTTTCCATGGCTTCTACACTATCAATAGGATTGATTTGGCTAACCTGAACCACCTTATTGACTGGCAGACCTGATTGTTGCAACCAAAGACGACTCAGTTTCTGTTGTGGTGTGAGCCATAATAACCAACGCGATTGCAGCCCTAGTTGCTGTAACAACGGCAGTAACAACTGTGCTACTGCGGGTTGATGTTCGCTATAAACAAGTTCACTGATAAGACCATTTCCTTTGCCAGCATCTGAGGTTCTTGCAGTGTTATTCACAGCAAATGAGGTATGGCTGAAATGAGATGGGTAAAGTGATTGAGTACGCATAAGTATCCTGCCTATAGTGTCACTGTATGTATATACAGTATATCTAGTAAAACAGAAGATCAACTCAATTTTTCGTAATGCTTCGCATAATTGCGATCATCTTTAGCTCAAGAGAACTTTGTGATTGGCATGATTGGACTTAATGCGTATTTTTCTAATTGGTTGTTCACGTTACGTTTATTACATTGACGTGGAAAATGATTGAACATTTATTAACTTATTGGAGGTAGCGATGAAAGGGATATCGACGAAAAGAATCTCGCAAGCGAAATCATGCTTTGCTGCATTAGGTCACATCTCTACACGTTCGCAATTTGGCAGTTGTAGCCTATTAGCTGACGGTATTATGTTCGCTGTGATTACTGGAAATGAACTGTATTTACGTGCTACCGCAGATCTGGAACCGATCTTCCGTGAGCATGGCATGGTGAGCATGATTTATTCAAAACGTGGTGCACCGGTGGCACTGCGATATTACTGGGTGAATGAGTCTATGTGGCAAGACCGGCAAGAACTATTTGCTTTGGCTTGGCAGGCAATGAGAGCCGCTCGTAAAGAGCTTCAGGATAAAAAATGCAGCGATGAACGGTTAAGAGACCTACCCAATATCGATATAGCGATGGAGCGTTCTTTGTGGCAGGCCGGTATCAGTGGTGTTTACGATTTGCGGTTATTTGGGGCGAGACGCTCTTACTTGAAACTACTGCAACGGCAAAAACATCTTGGTTTGAAGGCATTACTGGCACTGGCGGGGGCGATTGCGGGTTATCACCAAGCGGCGCTGCCGAGTGAGTTGAGAGAGGATCTTACCGACTGGTTCGACGTACGTACCCGCTGAGCCGCCAGAAATGAGACAGCACAGCAATGGATACTGATGGTTAATTGACTCTACTTATTTGCTTATTCAACTCTGTCAGTTCTGGCAGTAGTTCTATGACTAACCCAATTTGCTGGAGTACTAACTGTTCTTTACTTTCCGGCTCTGGTGATAACTGTTGAATTCGCTCAGCCAGAGCCTCTAGAGCCTGATTAATACGGTGGCTATCTTGTTCTTCTTGATGCAGTGCACCATCGACATAACAAACAGCATCATTGAGTAGATCCAACACAGTTGAATTGCTCAAACGCCCACGATGAGCGCCTAGCGCAGAGATATAACTCAACAAGGTATGGTTTAAACACAACAGGCGAAAGGCAGTTTCCTGAATCGTTTGTTCAGTTTTAGGATCGGCAGACATATTGGAAACTACCGAAGCCAGTTCTGCATCGCAGTTGTGAGCATCACGACGCGCAATGCGATACGGTAAACCATTATCTTTGCCTTGATGGTATTGCACCAAAATGGCATCCAGATAACGACAATCCGCATTCAGGGTTTTACTGACGACTGAGGAGAGTTGGCGGAATTTCCAATCTGGCCAGATGAAGCTGACTGCCGCCCAGGCAATGGCACATCCCAGCAACGTGTCGTAAACACGTGGTGCCGCCACTTCAAATCCTTCGCCTAGCAAGTTAAAGCACAGTAATACTAACAGCGTGATAAACATGGTGGCGTGAGCATATTGCACGGTGCGAAAAGCGAAGAACAATACCCCGGCGATCACGATCAAGACGAGTTGGCCTTCCAACGACGGAACGAAGTACAGGATGGGCAAACCTACCAATATACCGGCCAATGTGCCGATAATTCGCAGAGCTAGGCGTCGCCTTGTCGCATTATAGTTGGGTTGGCAAACGAACAAACTGGTCAGCAAAATCCAGTAACCATGTTGCATACCGGTAAACTGGATAAGGGCATAACCCACGCAGAGCACGACGGACATGCGGATCGCATGACGAAATAGGGCGGATTGCGGCGTCAAATGGCGACTGATGCGCAGCCAGATATCGCTCCAGCCGGTGAGGCGATCGTCCAGCAGACTATTCTCTTCTATTTTACCACTGGCAATAGCTTGTTCTGATTCGATATTCGCCAATTGCGCATCAATAGCTCTCAGGTTCTTCAACAAATACGAGAGCGCTTTGACCAACTCGTGATTACTCGGTGTAATGTTGAGTTGTGTAAGAGCTTCTTCAATGCGCGTGAATGCGGGCTCAAAACGGTGACTATGCTGGTATTCCTGACGTAATAACACCGATTGAGAAAGCTGCCGGCAGGCTCTGGCCTGCATACTGAGTAAACGTTGGAAGCGAAATAGAATATCGCTGTGGCGGAACTGTTTACTCAATGCTTGATATTGCATGTGGGAAGAACTGGCCCGTTCGTGGATATCCTGAGCGACGAAATAATAATGTAGCGTGCGACGAGTCCCTCGTTGCCCTCGATCACCTTTCAGGCGTGTTAATAATGTCGCTTTGGTTTGATTAAGGATATTCACCAAGGTGCCGTTGGCCATTGCGACATCCATCCACGGTAAATCCGCGTTATCTTCGGCATCAGGATCAAACAGGTTGGCTTTGGCGTCTAAATAGTTCGCCAACTGCTCGTAACAGCGCGCAATATTTTCCTGTAATGGACGAATTGGGAAAATCAGATGGCCTATCAATGTCAGCAGGTTGTACCAGACAGCGCCCATCAATAGCAGCATCGGCTGTTGATACCACGCGTCATACATCGATACACCCAGCATGGTGTAAACCGCGATCAGTAAGGCACCGAAAGCGATGGTAGCGTAGCGCTGCCCTAGTGCCCCTAACAGAATAAAAGCACAGGTAGAAGTCGTCAGGCCAACAGCAAACAACCAAGGGTAGGGAAACAGTAGGACGATGGAAGCTGAAGCTACGAAGAAACACACCAGCGTAATCAATAGATTACGCAGTCTTCCAGTGAGACGATCGTCGAGATCGGCCAACGCAGCAGCGACCACCCCCAGAGTGAGGGGGATGGTCAGTTTTGGGGAATCTAACCACCAGGGCACCGCCGTTGTGCCTGCCAGCGCGATAAAAATACGCAGGTTATAAAGCCAATTACTGTTGTAGGTATAACGGCGGATAACGGGTGCTATAGAGAGCACAAAAAATTCCTCAAACGAAGAAAAGAATTAACGTTGTTGGTACTGACGGCGTGCATTCTCAGCTCTGGCTTGTTGCGCCATTTCTACCGAGACCACCCGGCGACCTACCGGCCAGAGGGCAATCGCAGCAATTTTGAAATTGGCGATGCCAACAGGAATACCAATAATGGTCATGCATTGGGCGATCCCTGCGACGATATGCGACAGGCATAGCCACCAACCAAACAGCACAAACCACAAAATATTCAACAAAGAACCTCCGGCGGAAAGCAGTGTGTTGCTTTTTTCCGGGTATAATTCGTTAACGTGGATGGCTTCGTTACCATAAGGTAGAAACGAAAGTTTGGTGATTTCCCAGCAAGAGCGGGTCAGTGGCAAGGTAATGATCAGCACCACGCTGAAGAAAGTGGCAAGCAACCAACCGAAGGTGGTGAAAAACCCGCCTAATACGAAGTTAAGTATATTCAGTACAGTACGCATAGTTGTTATTTTGCCCAGTAAGAATGAAATTCTATTCTACCCTTTTTTTAGCACTAGAGTGCGACTGCTAAACGCAGGTAAACTGGTCATTATCCGTTAGTTAATCTCAACAGGGTCATGACGCGACGATATGGAACTTAAAGCGACATCACTGGGCAAACACTTGGCCCAGCATCCTTATAACCGCGTGCGGTTGCTACATGCCGGGGTTGAGGTCAGCGGCGAAAAGCACCAATACCTGATTCCTTTCAATCAATTAGTTCAGGTTAGGTGCAAGCGTGGCATTGTCTGGGGAGAGCTGGAGTTTGAGCTACCCGAAGATAAAGTTGTGCGTTTGCATGGCACTGAATGGCAAGAGACTCAGCGCTTCTACCATTATCTGTTGCAGTCTTGGCAGCCGTGGAGCGCGGAGATGAGTGAAATCAGCGCCGATGTGTTGCATCAACAAATAGAGCATATCCAACGGGTTGAACAGGCTGATAAATGGTTCAAGCGCTCAGAGCTGGGTAAATTACAGCAACAAATTGCCCAAGCATTTAGTGCATTACCGATGCCGGTCGAGCGATTAGACGAGTTCGATAACTGTCGGGATGACTACCAGCGTTGTTTACAATGGTTGCAGCAAGGCCAACGTAGTGTGGCGAAACGCAATCAACAATGGACGGAGCGGATGCTGGAAACGCATCAAGACTTCTTCCAAACTATCGAAACTTCCCCGCTGAACGATTCCCAATGCCGCGCCGTGGTCAATGGTGAAGATTCAGTGTTGGTACTGGCTGGGGCGGGCAGTGGTAAAACGTCGGTGCTGGTGGCTCGCGCGGGTTGGCTATTGCGCCGTCAAGAAGCCGAACCGGGGCAGATTTTGCTTCTGGCGTTTGGCCGACAGGCGGCGAAAGAGATGAATGACCGTATCAAAGAACGTTTGGGCGAAAGCGAAGTTCAGGCGAAAACCTTCCACGCGCTGGCATTACAGATAATTCAGCAAGGTAGTCGCAAAGCCCCGATGATCAGCAAGCTGGAGACCGACAGTAAGGCGTGCCGGGCTTTGTTGATCAAACATTGGCAGCAGAACTGTGCGGAAAAAAAAGCACAGGCCAAAGGTTGGCGACAATGGTTGACTGAAGAATTGGAGTGGGAAGTTCCCGAAGGGGATTTCTGGCAAGATAAACGCTTGGCAGAACGCTTAGCTGGGCGCTTGGAACGCTGGTTGGGGCTGATGCGCGCCCATGGTGGCAGCCAAGCGGAAATGATTGAACAAGCGGATGAAGAAATTCGCGATCTGTTTTCGAAACGCATTCGTTTGATGGCACCTTTGCTAAAAGCATGGAAAACGGCACTGAAAGATGAAGGTGCGGTGGACTTTTCCGGCTTAATCCATCAGGCGGTGAACATTTTAGATAAAGGGCGCTTTGTCAGCCCATGGAAGCATATTCTGGTTGATGAATTCCAAGATATCTCTCCGCAGCGAGCCATGCTGTTGGCTGCACTGCGCAAACAGAACAAACAAACCTGTCTGTTTGCCGTTGGGGATGATTGGCAGGCGATTTATCGCTTTAGTGGCGCAGAGCTGACTTTAACGACGGCTTTTAATGAGAACTTTGGTGAAGGTGCGCAATGTGCCCTTGATACCACTTATCGCTTTAACGATCGCATTGGTGAAATCGCTAACCGTTTTGTGCAGCAGAATCCTCATCAGCTGAAAAAACCACTGAACAGCCTCAGCAAAGGCAATAAAAAATCGGTGATGTTATTGCCGCAGGAACAGTTGGAAAACTTGCTGGATAAGTTGAGTGGTTATGCCAAGCCGGATGAACGGATCTTGGTTTTGGCGCGTTATCATCATCTGAAACCAGAAGCATTGCAGAAAGCGGCGACTCGCTGGCCAAAACTCAATATTGAGTTTATGACGATCCATGCCAGCAAAGGGCAACAGGCCGAATATGTGATTATCGCTGGGTTGCATGAAGGCCACGATGGTTTCCCGGCGATGGCGCGTGAATCGGTGCTAGAAGATGTTTTACTGCCGCAGCCAGAAGATTTTCCTGATGCGGAAGAGAGGCGCTTATTGTACGTGGCTTTGACCCGCGCCAAACACCAAGTGTGGTTATTGCAAGACAGTGAACGTCCTTCGGTGTTTGTCGAACAACTGCAAGATATTGGGGTTCCTACGCAGAGAAAACCATAAAAACGGCCTAGAGATTGCTCTAGGCCACTGAAATTATTTCAGGCGCTCTTGCAGATAGCGTTGGTAATCTGGAATGGCGATCTCGACTTCATTTTTAAATAACGAAGAATCAATCAAAAAATCGGCCGTTGAGCGGTTGGTGGCGACGGGAATGTTCCATACGGTTGCCAAACGCAGTAAGGCTTTGACATCAGGATCGTGTGGAACGGCATTCAGTGGGTCCCAGAAGAAAATCAGCATGTCGATTTTACCTTCTGCAATTAATGCCCCGATTTGCTGATCGCCGCCCATTGGGCCACTTAGCATACTTTTCACCGGGATACCGCTGGCTTGCTGGATCAGATTGCCGGTCGTTCCCGTCGCGTATAGCTGATGTTGCGCCAACTGTGGTTTATTGTCCTCAACCCACTTGAGTAATGCCTGCTTGCAGTGGTCGTGTGCAACCAAAGCAATATGTTTGCTAGCGGCAATCGTGCGGGTGGTTTGTTCCATTTCGGTGTCCTTCGCTAAAAAATGATAGGCGACAGATTACTTAAACTCGTTTTTGCTGCCTAGCGTTTACACCGGAAAATGCGAGTGAAGCGCGCCTTTTGCTACAAAGGCGTGCCAAGAATTAATTTGAACGTTGGTTAGCCCAGCTTAAAAAACGTTTCTGCGTCGTTTTATCCGCCTGTTGGAACCAATATTGCAGCATTTGTTCTGCAACATTTTCACCTTTCAGCGTCACTGATTTTTGGGGAACGCTGCTGGTTGCTGGCGGTGCTATCGGCAGGTTGCTATGAGGTTGGGCAAAGGCAGGAACAGAGGCTGGATGATTTTGCCCGTTATAATCTGTCATCGCTTTTTCTAAATCCGCCCCGACTGATATGCCGTTGAGGCTGAGAGTATCATGCTTGGTGATTATTTTTTTACCTTGATTATCAATGATCTGGTAATTAAGGTTGTCGTCAAATCGTTGGCTATCACGTTCATTATCAATACGCGGCAGTTCGATAGATACTGAGTTGATGTTTTGGCTATTAAACGCCACGATCAAGGGGGCTGAGGTATAAAGTGCTTGATCCCGAGAGCCTGATTTGACGGTTTTTGCCACTTTGAATAACAACTGGTGTTGCCCACCATTCAGTTCTAGGCTATCAGCGCCTTTGAGTAGTGAGCCTGTCATTTGCTTTCCGTCGACCACTAATAGATCAATATCAGGAGAAAGCTTCAAGGTCGTTGCCATAGCAGGCGTCAATAGCCCGACACCTAACAGCCCTGCAATCATCAGACCAAATTTCATCGTTATCTCCTTATAAGTTCGTTATCTGTTGAGTGCTGCCCTGGATGGTGTGTCAAAGGTTTCTGACTGGCAGGCTCGTAATGTTACATTTATACATAATAACTTAGATTTTGAAATAATTTTGAGTAAATTTCAGAAAGTAGCAATGTGTGTCAGTCTTTAGAAAACGGCGCAAGCATGTTAGCTGATGATGCATTACACTGATATCAGGGTATAATTCCCTGAACTTTCAGGAGTGGAAGATGCAAGACAGTGAAATTATCGAAGTATTACAACAAACTAAAACTATCGCTTTAGTCGGTGCCAGCGACAAATCTGACCGTGCGAGTTATCGAGTCATGGCTTACTTATTGGAGCAAGGGTATCAAGTGATACCGGTGAGCCCAAAGGTGGCCGGGAAGACCCTTTTAGGCCAACAAGGTTATGCCACATTAGCTGATATTCCACAGCAGGTAGATATGGTCGATGTGTTCCGTAATGCTGAAGCGGCTTACGAAGTGGCGCAAGAAGCCATCGCGATAAAAGCTAAAGTCTTGTGGTTACAACTTGGAGTGATCAACGAGCGGGCCGCCGTATTGGCGAAAGGTGCTGGGCTGAAGGTGATTATGGATCGCTGCCCGGCAATTGAAATCCCACGTTTGGGATTGGAAAAATAAAAAAGTAAGGGCCTAGCCGAAGCTAAGCCCTTGTTGGTTTCTCAGGTTTTGACGCTTAGTTTCGCAGCCGTGGTGCCTGTAGTTGGTTGCGAATAGATTCCGCTAATTCGTCCAGTGAGGGTTGTTCAGGGTGTGCGTCTTGTTCCTCACCGGCCAATTGGGCTTCGGCCAGATAAGTATGAACTGGCTGCCCTTCATCGTCTTCCATCACCACGTGATACCAAGGGGCAAAGCGCAGTTCCTCGTTTGCCGCTATCTCGTCAGCTTTAGGCTGCTCCAAAGAGTATTCAGGGTCGATATCAATCACGACGCCCAAATACCCTAGCAGTTTATGACGAACTTGTTGTCCGATACCGAATTTGCTGGCAATCATATGACCTCCTGAGAAACAGTGCCTTGCTCTTGATAATGGGGGCAAAACAACCTATTTCAAGTCATTCTCTTATCATTCAGACTGCGCGTTTACATCACTCGGCAGGCGAATCCTTTCAAATACAACCCTTCAGGGTAAGTGGCAATCACCGGGTGATCGGCGGCTTGTCGGTACTGCTCTATAAATTGTACATCACATCCAGCATCGACAGCGGCATCCGCCAAAATTTTCTGGAACAACTCAGTCGGCATCAAACCAGAACAGGAGAAACTCAGCAAAATACCGCCGGGGTTCAACAGTTGCAGCGCTAACATATTGATGTCTTTATAACCGCGGCAAGCACTCGCTAACTGATTTTTATTTTCGACAAACTTTGGCGGATCCATGACGATCAGGTCGAATTTCTCACCTTGAGTGCGATAGTGACGTAGCAGCTGGAATACGTCGTCACGGACGAATTCGGCCTTACTCAGATCCAGCTTATTCAATTCAACGTTTTGTTTAGCGATATCCAGAGCTGCTTGGGAAGTATCAACGCTGATCACCTGCGAACAACCGCCCATCAGAGCGGCAACGGCAAAGGCACCAGTGTAAGAGAAGCAGTTCAGCACGCGACGATCTTTGGCGTAATTACGTGCAGCTAAACGGCTATCACGTTGATCAAGATAGAAGCCAGTTTTGTGACCTTGCTGGATATCGACCAACAATTGCATACCATGCTCAGTAATAGGAAGCAGAGCAGGTGGCAGCTCGCCCAACACAGCCCCTTGAGCTAATGGCAGACCTTCTTTCTTACGCACGCTAACGTCGGAACGATCGTAAATAGAACATTCTGGATAGCAGTGCTGTAAAGCAGAAAGCAACGCGGCACGCTGATATTCAGCCCCAGCGGAAAGTAATTGCAGCACCAAAAAGTTTTGGAAGCGATCGATGGTGACACCCGGCATACCATCGGATTCGCCAGCAATTAAGCGATAACCGTTCAACCCATCACGCTTCGCCAACCAATCACGCCAGTTCTGCGCTTGCTGCAAACGACGGATGAAGAAATCAATGTCGATCGCTTCGTCTTTTTGGAAGCTCCAAACACGCGCGCGAATTTGTGATTCTGGAGAATAAGCACCACGTGCCAGCCACTTTCCTTGACCATCGTAAATTTCGACGGTTTCGCCAGAAAGCGCAGTACCTTCAACACGTTGAATAGCACCAGAGAACACCCAAGGGTGACGACGGAGTAAGGACTTTTCACGTCCTTTGGCAAGATAAAGGCGTACGGTCATAATTAAGAATGCTGCCAGATAGATAAAAAGAGCGACATCACGTGCCTGTTGGCGCAAAAATGTCAGGAGCAAAAACCTAGGAGCGGATTATGACACAAGTTTGTATTGTCGCGTATGTCTATGGAATCGTGCAGGGGGTGGGTTTTCGCTATCACACGCAAACTCAGGCGACAGCATTAGGCCTGACAGGATATGCACGAAATTTAGATGACGGTAGTGTGGAGGTGTTGGTTTGTGGGGAACAGCAGCAGGTTGATAAATTGGTGGATTGGTTGAAAGCAGGGGGCCCCCGCAGCGCCCGAGTTGATCGGGTGTTAATCGAGCCACGGGGAGTCACGGAACACCAAGGTTTTGGTATCCGTTACTAGCACCTCAGATACATTTCACCGGTTTAGGCAATCCGGCGATCTTGGTCGCTTGTTTGGCTGGCCCTTTGGGGAACAGGCGATACAGGTAGCGGCTATTGCCTTTCTCTTCACCGTATTTTTGTGCCATGGCTTTTACCAACATGCGAATGGCCGGTGAGGTATTGAATTCTAGATAAAAATCCCGCACAAAACGCACGACTTCCCAATGGGCCTCAGTCAACGCGATCTCTTCTTGTGCAGCCAGAATGGGAGCCAATTCTTCTCGCCAATCGGCGCTGTTTTTCAAATAACCCTGCGCATCGGTTTCAATAACCTGACCATCAAACTCCAACATACAGCCTCGGTAACAAATAATTCAAAACGATGGGCAGTTTAACAAACTTTTTCGCTAGCCAAAAATAAAGCCCCGCCGAAGCGAGGCTTAGAACTTTCTAGCCGTTAAATCAGTTGCTGCGAGCGAAGCCCAGAATACTTAACAGGCTGATAAACATGTTGTACAACGAGACGTACAGGCTAACGGTCGCACGAATATAGTTAGTTTCGCCGCCGTGGATAATGTTACTGGTTTCCCACAAGATTGCCCCGGCAGAGAACAGAATGAACAGCGCGCTGATTGCCAGATGCAGAGCAGGGATTTGCAGGAACAGGTTGGCGATAACCGCCACCAACAGCACCACGAAACCCGCCATCATCATACCAGACAGGAACGACATGTCCTTGCGGGTGGTCAGCACGTAGGCTGAACAGCAGAAGAACACTACCGCCGTACCGCCCAACGCCAGCATGATCAAATCACCCGCGCCAGCATTCAGGAACGAACTGAGGATTGGCCCCAGGGTGTAACCCATAAAACCAGTCAGGGCGAATGCGGCCAAAATACCCATAGGGCTGTTAGCCAGTTTGTGGGTTAGGAACATTAAACCGTAGAAGCCAACCAGCATCAGGATTAAACCGGGCGCAGGCAGCCCCAACATGGTGCTGGCGGTGGCCGTCAGGGCAGAGAAGCCCAACGTTAACGACAGCAGGAAATAGGTATTACGTAGAACCTTATGCGTACTCAGTAGTGAGTCGCGTGAGGAGGATGAGACGACAATGCGGTCCATAATGATCTCTCTTATCAAGTCATCACAAAATTAGTCACGATGATAGGCAGGGCAAGCGGTTGATTAAAGTTTGTTTACCAATCTTTACTGTCAGTTATCACTATGGCAACAAAACCCGGCCGGATGATGGATTCTTCAACAATCAGTTCGTGTATGATGATTTTTCGCGCGGTTGAAAGGTTTCAGGCTTTACAAGCGGATCGGCTATGTTTATAGTTCGCACCGTTGTGGAGAGATGGCCGAGTGGTTTAAGGCAACGGTCTTGAAAACCGTCGAGTGTAACAGCTCCCAGAGTTCGAATCTCTGTCTCTCCGCCACCTATTTTAACCCCGAGCTTGTCATGAGCTCGGGGTTTTTACTTTCTAGTACACCATCTAACTTTCGGTTAGTCAGTACAGTAAAATATAGGCAAGATACCGTTACTGAATACGTATCCCGCAGAACCGACCTTTGAAACCCGCACATTGATCGTACCACCAGGCTCCAATATATAATCAGGAAATATTTTCTTTATCAGTGATAAATCAACGGTATTACCTGGCAGATCAAGCGCTTTTTGGTTAACAATCTGGTAGCTGTCATTGTTACGAGAGGTGGTAAACTGCGAAACGCGTCTGACTCTTTTTATCTCCCCCTCAGCGGTACTAATTTCCCCATCTTGGAAAATCTCACCCTTGCTTCCGGTGAAGGTAATATAAAGTTTGGTTTTTATCATGGCATCGCCACTTCTACCAATGTAATCACCCCCACAAGAAAAGTGCGTATCGCGATACTGGGTGACGATCAAAAAAGAAAGATAAAACGTCAATAAAAGACTCGCGAGTACCAGAGCCAGGGTAAGTTTCTTATTCACAATATTCATCTTGTTAAATTCGTGTATGTAACGCACCGTGGTGAGGCGCCACCCAAAAGAAGCTTATCGCATGCCAGCATGGTTGAAGCGGAGCTAAATTGATAAGAGGTGATATACCTGTAGGGTAGGTTCTTGCAGCTTTGTGTTTTCTCTATGTCTAAATAATAGGCGGCAATATCGTCTTTACTCAGTTCGGCATTGCTGTAATAGCTGCACCCTTGCATTGTCAGTTGCAAACGATACTTTTCAAAATAGGGGGCAGATAATGGGCTGAATCCTATTTTATTGCCAATGAACACAATAGCGACAAGCAACGCGCTGATATAAATAGTCAGCCAGCGGTTGATGTTTTGTTTTTTAACGTCTGTCTTGTTAATCGGCTTACTGTCTGGGGCTGTTATCTCGGGTGTTGCTACTGTTTTTTGTAATGGGGCAATAGGTTCAACAGTCGTGACTGCTGGTGGTTCTGTTTCAACCATTTCCTCTATCAGTAACGTTTCATTGAGCTGGAACCCTTGCTTTGGAATGGTGATCACCGCGGAGTTCAAGCTATTGTCCAGCGTACGCAGGCCTTTGCGAAGCAAGGCCATATTTTGATAGAGCGTATTAACAGAAACCTGCGGTCCTCCTTCCCCCCAGACATAACGATAAAAGTCTTGTTGCATGACGACTTGTGGCCGACGTTCCAGTAATAGCTCCAGGCAGCGGCTTGCTGGTGTGTTCAATGTCTGTGTATAGCGCCCCTCATCCCGCATAACCAACTGATGTACATCAGGCCAAAATTCAATCGTGTTGTTCAGAAGGTAATACTGGCGCATGAGAGAACACTCTAAAAGTCAAGAAACCAATGCCAGTCGGCATGATGGTAAGGCTGCCGGTACGTCACGGTATGAGATTGGATTATAACGTAATAACGATATCTCAGCCACTTTCACCGATACAATGTGTGGCTGGCTGTAGGGCGAACATGTGCCCCTTTGATACGGCAGTGTTTCGGATGTTCTGCTCGTCATTTTACCGATTGAACCTGCACATTTGCTTATAAACCACGCATCATCGTGTTTTTTTCCAATTAAAAATCTAAATTAGATGTAGTTTAGAGTAGGTACACTCACTATTTTTCCATAATGTCACTCAGCCATGATGAGATTTTTAGGGTATCGTTTGTCGATAGTCAACTAATTGATTTAAGTGATGTTATGCTTCGTGTTATTATTGATAATGCCGATTTACCCCTTCAATTCAGACTCAATCTTATCATTCCAAGAATTATCTTAGTTAAAATCAGCTTGTGATTACAATAGTTTAACTTCCATCTTCTCAAGGTGACATTTAAATTTGTCGCATCAACGCAACGACAGTGACGTACCTGGACATTGGCGGCATGCGAGAGGTGACATAAGGTTGTTTAATTATTGTTAATGTAACGGTGACTACTTCTTTATAGGTGGGCAATCAAACTAGGTTTCTAGGAAAATTAGATAAGAATATGTTGATGTTTTCTTATAACACGTGAAGTCTAGGGTGTAGTGCACTTTTTGGGTGTTTATTCTGCTACTGATATTTTTTTGGGATTTTAATCTGTGTGTTTTCATTTTTATGAACGTAAAACCTATTTTTTGGTAGGGGGTTATTGAATTGCCCATTATGTTTCTACGGGCATAAAATGCGTCCAACAAATGAATAGAACAGGAAGTTCTTAGACGGCATTAAAAGTCGCCGCGTAGGTAGAACAAGGAGGAAGATGATATGGAAGAGAAGGTACTTTTCGGCTACCTCATTGGGAACGACATTCTTGTCGATATTGCTAATCAACAGATGATAAGCCTTGGCAAAGATAAACAGGCTGTTCAGGTAACACCCTTACGGGCAACCATGATGCGATTGTTGCTCTATATGTTGGGGGCTGCGCGTGGGCACATTATTACCAATGATGAGATCATGCTACATGTTTGGGATCATCATCAATTAAGTTCATCAAGCCAGCGTTTATGGCAAGTGATGAAGTCGCTTAAAAGTAAGTTGGCACTAATGGGAATTCCAGACGAATTCATCATGCGTGTAGAGTTACGTGGCTACTATTTAAAACATAGCTTGGTGACGAAGTTATATTGCCAATGAATTGATGATGGATGATGTTTATCTCTGGATGAGGACTGATTTATATGATTCACATTTTCTCAGATGACAGTCTATTTGCTTTTGGTACCGCGAATATACTGCGAGAGTCGGGTTTTGGCGTTAACATCATTGATACTGGCGTGGGGCGATATAATGTAGAAATGACCAGTGTGGATATCGTCCTTATTGCCACCAGCCGTGCTGAAGCAGTGGACAGCATATTGGTATTAGCCATGAGTTGCCAGGCAACTGTTATTTTCGTTATTAGTGGCATGACATCTAACATGGCGAGTTCATTATGGGCACACGGCGTGATCCCCAAAAAAATAGCTTGCCACCAATTGGCTCCTGCGATTACTCGTATTTGCCAGAGTAATACCGGCTGGTTAAAAGGACTCACGCTGCGGGAAATGGAAGTTATGAATGAGTTATTGAAAGGCAAGAACTACCAACGAGTTTCATCTGAAATGCATATTTCCGTGAAAACGGTCAGCGCACATAAGAACAATGCGTTAAAGAAACTGGGGTTGGACAGAATTAACTCCCGGGCCATTGTTATCTATGGGAAATATCGCCAAGTATTACAGCACCGGCTCTTTAGTTGATTTAACGAATTGTTTTATCAGTATTACGGTAATACCTAAATACTTGCCATTAGCGAAAATAGATAATGGCAGTTAACGCCCATGCAGGGCAAGAATCCTTTCCCAGGGAAGACTGACGTTCACGGTTGAAAAACGGTCAGGGAATAGGTTCATCAACTTAAAATAAAAGGAATAGACCCATGTTAAAACAAATGCAAAAAACCGTCTGTGCACTGGCTGTACTGGCTTGCACCACCAGCGCTGTGATGGCAGAAAGCGTTGATGTTAAAGTGATTGGTACCATTAACCCGGTAGCCTGTACCCCAACGTTGACCGGTGGTGGTGTTGTTGACTATGGCGTAATTAAAAACAATACCCTGGCGGCAGATGCTTACACTGTGTTGCCAGCAAAGACCCTTAGTCTCAATATTGTTTGCGATGCTCCAGCTAAAGTTGCAATTAAGGCGACTAGCCAGCGACCGAACACGGCGGCAGGTGGTACTAATGAAAATGCTCGCGGCTTTGCTACCACTCCGGTGAATATGGGGCCTGTTGTTTCATGGCCGGGCATGAATGGTGTTGCTGGCCTTGGTCTTGATGGTACGGCTAAAATCGGAGGTTACGCCATGCTTATTAGTAATATTATGCTGGATGGTGTTGCCGGTAAAGGGGCGCTATCCACTAATAACGGTGCGTCATGGAGTACTGCCAGTTCGGCAGTGGGACAGGTAACACGTCTGGATGCTCAGTTGCTGAACGGCTTTGCGACGACTTCTACGGACGACACCACCTCTGCTTTCACTACCATGGCCGGTACCTTGACGGTGCAAGCTTATATCAACAAGGCTTCCAACTTAGATCTGACCAAACCGGTAGTGTTGGACGGTTTGAGCACTATCTCACTGGTTTACCTGTAATAGTTTTTTTCCGGAATGAGATGGCGGATACGTTTAAGTCGATAATACGACTTATACCGTAAACCCGACTCATGGTACGTGTTAATTACTGGGGTTATAAGAGACTGGTTTTATATCTTATTCCCCATGTAATTTAATTGTCGCCAAGTATTGCAGTAATGGCTCTTTAGTTGATTTAACGAATTGTTTTATCAGCATTACGGTAATACCTAAATACTTGCCATTAGCGAAAATAGATAATGGCAGTTAACGCCCATGCAGGGCAAGAATCCTTTCCCAGGGAAGACTGACTTTCACGGTTGAAAACCGGTCAGGGAATAGGTTCATCAACTTAAAATAAAAGGAATAGATCCATGTTAAAACAAATGCAAAAAACCGTCTGTGCACTGGCTGTATTGGCTTGCACCACCAGCGCTGTGATGGCGGAAAGCGTTGATGTTAAAGTGATTGGCACCATTAACCCGGTAGCCTGTACCCCAACGCTGACCGGTGGTGGTGTTATTGACTATGGTGTTATCAAAAATAATACATTGGCAGCCGATGCTTATACCGTACTGCCAGTAAAGACCGTTAGCCTCAATATTGTTTGTGATGCCCCGGCTAAAGTAGCAGTCAAGGCAGTCAGCCAGCGACTAAATACCGCGGCGGATGGTACCTATGAATCTACAACTGGCTTTGCTATCTCTCCAGTATTGTTACCGAGTGTTGGCAGTACTACCAGCAGCAGTAGTAATGGTGTTGCTGGTCTAGGTCTCGATGGCACGACAAAAATTGGTGGTTACGGTATGTCTATTTACAATATTATGCTGGATGGCGTTGCCGCTAAATTGTCACTATCCACCAATAATGGTGCGTCATGGAGTACAGCTAGTGGGGCAATAGGGCAACTAACTCGTCGGGATGCTCAGTTGCTGAATAGTTTTGCGACTACGGCTACGACTGACAATGTTTCCGCTTTCACCACCATGTCAGGTTCTATGAATGTTCAGGCTTATATCAACAAAGCCTCCGCGTTGGATCTGACCAAACCAGTAGTACTGGACGGCTTGAGCACTATTTCACTGGTTTACCTGTAATAGTTTGTTGTCGGAATGAGACTACAGATACATTTAAGTCGATAATAAGACTTATACCGTAAATTCGACTCATGAGACGTATTAATTACTGGGGTTATAAGAGGCTGGGTTTATATCTTATGCCCCATTTAATTTAATTATTTCTTTGTGAGTAAGCTATCAGTGTGTGTATTGGAATGATTCATTAAAGGAGTTTTTTAAATTAACTCTCGGGTAGTTTTGAATTATAAAAAACCGCCAAGTAATGCGGTGCTGACTCTTTAGTTAATTTAACGAACGGTTTTATAGGTATCACGATACTACCCGAATACTAGTCATTAGCGACAATGTCGGTAATGTCGGTAATGTCGGTAATGACGGTAATGACGGTTAACGCCCCATATAGGGCAAGAATCTTTTCCCAGGGAAGATTGACTTTCACGGTTGAAAACCAGTCAGGGAATAGATTCATCAACTTAAAATAAAAGGAATAGAACCATGTTAAAACAAATGCAAAAAACCGTCTGTGCACTGGCTGTACTGGCTTGCACCACCAGCGCCGTGATGGCAGAAAGCGTTGATGTTAAAGTGATTGGCACCATTAACCCGGTAGCCTGTACCCCAACGTTGACCGGTGGTGGTGTTGTTGATTATGGCGTTATCAAAAACAATACATTAGCGGCTGATGCTTACACTGTGTTGCCGGCAAAGACCCTTAACCTCAATATCGTTTGCGAAGCCCCAGCTAAGGTCGCTATCAAGGCGACTAGTCAGCGTCCGAACACGGCGGCAGACGGTACCCTTGAAAGTGTTCGCGGCTTTGCTCTATCTCCAGTGGTCTTACCAAGTGTTGCAGTCACTACTAACGGTGCTAGCAATGGTGTTGCCGGTCTGGGGCTTGATGGTACGGCCAAAATTGGTGGTTATGGTATGTTTATTGGCAATATTTTACTGGATAACGTTGCTGGTAAAAGTGCGCTATCAGGTAATAACGGTGTGTCATGGAGTACTGCCAGTTCAGCAGTGGGGCAGGTAACACGCAGGGATGCTCAGTTGCTGAACGGTTTTGCGACGACTTCTACGGTCGACAATACTTCTGCCTTCACAACGATGGCTGGTACGCTGACTGTACAGGCTTATATCAACAAAGCTTCTGCGTTGGATCTGACCAAGCCGGTAGTCTTGGATGGTTTGAGCACTATTTCACTGGTTTACCTGTAATAGTTTGTTGTCGGAATGAGACGGTAGATATGTTAAGTCGATAATAAGACTTATACCGTAAATCTAACTCGTGAGATGTGTTAATTTCTGGGGTTATAAGAGGCTGGTTTTATATCTTATGCCCCATTTAATTTAATTATTTCTTTGTGAGTAAGCTATCGGTGTGCATATTGGGATGATTCGTTAAAGGAGTTTTTTAAATTAACTCTCGGGTGGTTTTGAATTATAAAAAATAGCCAAATAATGCGGTGCTGACTTTTTAGTTAATTTAACGAACGGTTTTATAGGTATCACGATACTACCCGAATACTAGTCATTAGCGACAATGTCGGTAATGACGGTTAACGCCCATGCAGGGCAAGAATCCTTTCCCAGGGAAGACTGACTTTCACGGTTGAAAACCGGTCAGGGAATAGGTTCATCAACTTAAAATAAAAGGAATAGACCCATGTTAAAACAAATGCAAAAAACCGCCTGTGCACTGGTTGTACTGGCTTGCACCACCAGCGCCGTGATGGCGGAAAGCGTTGATGTTAAGGTGATTGGCACCATTAACCCGGTGGCCTGTACCCCAACGCTGGCTGGTGGCGGTGTTATTGACTATGGCGTTATCAAAAATAATACCTTGGCGGCGGATGCTTATACCGTACTGCCAGTAAAATCTCTCGCCTTTAATATCGTTTGCGAGGCACCGGCCAAGGTAGCTGTTAGGACGGCCAGCCAGCGACCTAATACAGCGGCAGGCGGCACCTATGAAAACGTTTATGGTTTTGCTATTTCCCCGGTAATGGTTCCAGGTGTGGGTAGCAATACCGCGTCTAATAGTAATGGTGTTGCCGGGTTGGGCTTAGACGGGACAGCCAAAATCGGTGGTTACGGTATGTCTATCTACAATATTTTGTTGGACGGTGTCGCCGCTAAATCAGCATTCTCTAGTGATAACGGTGCGACATGGAGCACTACGAGTGCGGCTGTTGGCCAAGCTTCGCGTCGAGAAGCTCAGGCTCTAACTGGTTTCGCTACGACTGCCACGACCAACGATACTTCAGCTTTCACGACCATGTCCGGCTCGTTTAACGTTCAAGCTTATATCAATAAAGCTTCTTCGCTAGATCTGACCAAACCCGTGGTATTGGACGGTTTGAGCACTATCTCTCTGGTTTACCTGTAATAAATTATTCTCAGGGCGGGCCTGTATGGCCGCTCTTTCTCATCCTCATGTCATTGGGGTTACCGTCGGCGATCGTCGGCATGCAGTTTTCTTGAACTAACAGGACTTATTAATTATGACTCTTTCCTCTTTTATCAAGACAGGGGCAGCCGCGCTGTTGCTCACCGCTGGCGTTGCACAGGCTACCGGAGTGGTGCCTGAGACCTCGATCGTTATTGTTGAACAAAGCGATGGTGAAGGCGCCATTAATATCCAGAATACAGATTCTGTACCGGTATTATTAATTACTACGCTGCAAGATATTCCAGAAGATAAGGGAATATCTTTGACTATTACGCCACCTGCCGCCCGTATTGATGCGGGTAAAACGCAGCGAGTACGCTTTTTATTAACCGATAACACCCCTCTGACCACTGAACATCTCAAGCGCGTCACTTTTGAAGGCGTTCCTCCACAGAAGAAAGACCAAAATGTGGTGCGCATGATGGTGAGCCAGAATCTGCCAGTGATTATTCGTCCTGCCGGTTTGGCTAAAGATTTGACGCCGTGGAAGCACCTAGTCTGGCAGCAAGTTGGCAACACTATCACCGTTAGCAACCCATCCCCGTATGTGGTGCGTTTGGGGCAGAGCATCAAAACCTTGCCGGATCAGACCCAATGGACATTGGCGACTCCGTATGTACTACCAGGGCAGAAACTGACGCTGAAAATGGAAGGCAATAAGCCGGCCGTTAATTCTGCACAAGTTCGGATTTCCCCAGCAACAACTTGGGGTTATACCGTCGACAGCTATGAAGCTGCGTTGACGCACTAATAAACGGAGCAAATAGTGAAACGCCCTCATCAACTCACGCGCTTATGCCAGATTGCTTATAACCCCATTTCATTGGCGTTTTTTGCGGCATTCGCGATGCTGCCAACGGCTTTTGCCGAAGGTACGCAAGATATCACGGAAGAGACCGAGTTTGATGTGCAAGCCATCAAGGCCCACGGATTAGATCCTGCCGTCGCTCAATGGTTTGGTCAGACACCGCGTTTTATGCCTGGCGTAACGCCTGTCGTTTTGACGGTTAACGGTCAAGAAAGAGGCAAAATTGACGCACGCTTTAATAAAGAAGGGCAGTTGTGTGCCGACAAGGACTTTCAAAAACAGGCGGGCTTGAGCGCTCTGCCCACGTTTGATGAAAAAGATCCATGTTTTGACCTCACATCGGCCCTACCACAAGTTGAGATCAAGCTGGACCCCGGTGAAGGCCGTATTGCGCTGGTGGTCCCTCAACAGGCGCTGGCGCAATCTGGCGCGGGTGATAGCCAATGGGCTCACGGCGGAACCGCCGCTCTGTTGAACTATGATACGCAATACATGGGATCGTTTGGCAACGCTAACGGCACCAATTACTTTCAGTTAAATACCGAAGCGGGTTTCAATGCTAACGACTGGATACTGCGCAGTCGGCAGAGTCTCTCACGCCTCAACAATGAAGATAATTTTCAGCATCAAGCAGCGTATGCGCAGCGCACTTTCGATGGCTTCCAAAAAATCCTTCAGGCCGGTCAGGTCAGCCTGTCCAACTCCCTGTTTGGTACCGGGCAAGTCTGGGGTTTCCAGATGTTCCCAGAGACGGCCTTGCAGAACGGCAAAGGCGGGGCTGGCTTGGTGGAAGGTATTGCCGATGTTCAATCGGTAGTTGAAGTCAGGCAGTCCGGTGTGCTGGTTTACAGCACCACGGTGCCCGCGGGGCCTTTCCGCTTGCAAGGGTTCTCACTGCTTAATACCCGTTCTGATCTGGCGGTCACTCTAACCGGCAATAACGGCGACAAACGGCAGTTTACTGTTCCGGCGGCGGCATTCCTGCTCAATGGCCCTGCCATCGCACCCGGCCTGTCATTTGGCGCGGGGAAGCTAGATCAAGACGGCAGCGATGCTTCCCCGATACTCGGCACCATCGCCACGGGGTGGGCGCTTACGCCAAAAGTGATATTGAACGCCGGCGTGCTCGGTTCAAATTTGTACCGCGCCGGGGCTATGAGCCTAGATAGCCAGGTGTTTAATGCCACCATGCTGTCACTGCAAACCACGGTGGCTCAGGACGATCAGCATCATGACAACGGAGCCAGTGTCACTGCGGCACTGTCCCACCAACTGACTGAACGGGTCGGTGTCAATGTCAACCTAACGCAGCAGACGCCGGGCTACCGCGAGCTTAGCGACGCCGTACAAAACGATGAGCAAGATATTCAGGATCGTAACCGCAACCAGTATGGAGCGGGGGTGAGTTGGAACGGTGAGACCATCGGTAGTCTATCGCTCACTTGGGCACAGACTACCACCTTTAAAGGTGAGAACACCTCATTTATGGGCGGCGGATGGAGCCGCCAATTTGGTCGCGTTTATCTGGGTGCCAGCATTGAACATAACTCAGGGACGAGCACTACGCCCGGTGATGACCGGTTTTATCTGACGCTAAGCATTCCATTTGGTAGTCGCAATATCAGCAGTTATCTCAATAGCAGTAAATCGGGTAGCCGAGCCGGTATTCGTTACAGCGATCGTTCAAGCCAAGATCGTGGCTGGAGCCTCTCCAGCGATCGGGATTTTCGTAGCAACCGTAACTCATATACCGGTACGGCAGATATGCTCACCCCGATCAGCCAGTTGAGCGGCAGCCTGAGCCAAGACTCTGACCACAACACCACGGTGTCGGCGAGTGCTAGCGGCGCTATGGTTGCACACCGTCACGGGCTCACTCTGTCGCCTTATAAGGTAGGTGACACCTTTGGTATCGCTAAAGTGGGCGATGAGGCGGGTGTTCGACTGGATACCCCGGCGGGACCAACTTGGACGGATAGCCGAGGCTACGCCGTATTGCCTTCGCTCAGTGGTTATCGCCGCTCAACGATCCAGGTTAATACCGAAACTCTGGCGAAGAATATTGATATCAACAATGCCTGGTACGAAACCGAAACGGCACGCGGTGCAGTTAGCTATGTCAATTTTGGTGTGGTGCGTACCCGGCGCGTACTGGTCACTGTTCGTGATGCCAAGAATAAACCGGCACCACATGGCGCCAGCGTATTCGACTCAGAGGGGAACTTTGTCACTGTCGTTGGTGACAATGGCCAGATCTTTATCCCTGACGCCAAACCCAATATGAAACTGGATATTCAGGCATCGGGGATTACGGTGAGTTCGTTCACGCTGACGCTGCCGAAACAGGCTGATCAAAGTGGATTATTTGAAACGGCTCAGGCGGTTTCTTCTTAATAGGACAACGCCATGAAAGGTTACACCATCATTTTAATCGTAGGGTTGGGGCTCAGCCATTTTGCTGGGGCGATGCCACAACCATCCCCGCTAAATTTGGGGGCGTCGCTGATACCTCCAGTAGAAACGCGCTGCAATTTGTCGGTCAGTAATAGCACGCTTGATTATGGTAATCAGTCGCGCTGGCAATTGCAGGACGTTGCAGGAAATAGCCAATTGCTGACGCCCGGCAAGCGTCAGCTGATGGTTAACGTCGCTTGCCCTTACACCCAAACGATTCGCCTGAGAATTCGGGGCACGTCGGTGGGGAATGAGTTCCGTTACGGGGATTCTGGTCGGTTACGGGTGAATTTGCAGTCAACTCAGTTGGATGGTCAGAGCGTGCAAGTCGCATTGACGACGCCAGAGGGGATCGTCAATGGGGTTCCATCCAACACATTAACGCTACAACCCGATCAAACACTGACGGCCATCGTCGGTAATCAACCTGCAAAGGGGAGGTTGCTGATGTTGCAAATAGAAGTAGAGCCGGTCATGAGCGAGGCGGGAACTCACGTTGCTAGCCGCCAAATAAATCAGTCCGATTTATCGCTGGAATTAGTGAATTAAATACACCTTGGCACGAGTTGTTGGTGCCTTAATTGTTATAGCCATTCAAGGAGTCGATATGGTGTCTTATAAATTATCTTTACTGTCCCGCAGTTGTTTATTGGCCCTGACCACAGGCAGCCTACCGGTAGTGGCTCTTGCTGAGTCACCTTGGAAAGCTTCCGGCGGCAATACCGTCGAGGTCACGTCGGGCTATACCAGCGCCACGCTGCTGGATTATCCTTTGTTCGCTACGGGGGCGGGCAGTTTGCTGGAATCGACAGTGAACGGTTTAAGCTTCCGCACCACTGACGACAACCTATTTGCTGCTAATGCCACGGCGGGTGGCGCTATCCATCTGAACGGGGCAGCACTCTCAACCAATGGTGCACAAGCTCACGGAGCCAACGTTATTGCCGGGGAACTCGCCCTGACTGGTGGCAATATCACCGTTGCCGGGCAGAACAGTTATGGCGTATTCGGTAGTAATGGCGCGGTGGTTTCTCTTGCCGATCTTGCTATTGCTGCCGATGGTGCGATGAGTTCTGGGGTTACACTTTCCACCGGTACCCTCGATGCCAGTAATGTCAGTATTTTGGCCACTGGTGACGACAGCCAAGGGTTGAATCTGGCTTACTCCAATTTGGGGCAGGTGGCCGCCACTTTGGATAATGTGAACATTATTTTGCGTGGTGCGGGTACCCAAGCCGGTTTGATGCTAGGTAACGGTCAGGTAGAAGGTAAAAATGTCACGCTTTCTTCTTCTGGTAATAACCGTGGGGTAGACGTTTACAACACCGAGGGCAGTGGCCGCGGAACCTTGACGCTCACCGATAGCACCATCACCACGCAAAATGGCGATGCTGTCTATATTCTTGGCGGTGATGTCACGCTGAATAATGCCACCGTCAATTCTAACAATGGGCAAGGGATTAACGTTAATAGCCGTTCCAGCGCCGCGTTAAACGGCGGCAGTGTGACAACACAAGGTAACGGGGCTGATGCGCTTTGGATCGCCAGCAGTACTTCATCTGCGACGGCTGAAAACACCGCATTCACCACCCATGGTTATAACGCCATTGCTTTTAATGCCCAGTATGGGCCAGCTACGGTGAAAAACAGTGTGCTGACCACCGATGGTATCGCGGGTCATGGTCTTTATAGTGAATCCCAAGTTCAGGGCAATAACCTGACAATAAATACCAAAGGCAACAATGCCATGGGCGTCTATGCCTCTAATGGCGGAACTATCAACCTAGATACGGCCAGCGTGGCAACCACTGGCGACACGGCAAGCGGCATGTTGGCTTATCTGGGCTCGACCATTACAGGGAACGAGATAACGCTGACCACCACCGGGGCAGACAGCCACGCGCTGTGGGCCGGTGATGGAATCTTCGCACTAAGCAACAGCAACCTCAGCACCACCGGTGCCAATGCCAACGGTCTGCAAGTCAGTAGCACCAAAGCGGCGACGGGTAGCTCGGTAACGCTTGACCATACCGTTCTAGCGACAGAAAAAGCCACGGCGATCAGAGTGTTGGGGACTGGATTAGCGCTGGCGTTAAAAAATGGCACGCAGGTAACCGGTGGCAACGGCGTCTTGCTGGAAAATATTGCCGGTGACACCTCAAATCCAAATTACCACGGTGACGTGGTGCTGACGGCAGATAATCAGGTGGTATTGAACGGAGATATTCGCTCTTCGACTCAAAGCCGAATGACGGCTGCCTTGACCAATGCCTCTCAACTGAATGGGGCGGTCAATAACGTCAGCGAGTTAAGCCTGGACAACAGCAGTATCTGGAATATGACCGGCAATTCATTGCTCGGGGAGTTTAACCATGATGGGGGGGTGAATTTCCGTCATAACGGCGCTAATTTCAGTACCCTGACCATGGATACGCTGAACGGTAATGGCGGATTCAACATGAATACCGACTTAGCTAGCTTAAAAGGCGATCTCGTTGTTGTGAATGGCAACGCGAGTGGTGATCACTGGCTGGGCATTAAAAATAGTGGCCGGGAGCCGGGTAAAAGCAGCGATGTTTTGACTGTGGTGCAAACCGGCGGCGGCACGGCATCATTCAGTTTGAATGGGGGAGCTGTGGACGCAGGTACGTATCAGTATGTGCTCCAGCACCAAGGGGATAACTGGGTTCTCGCGCAGAAACAGAAAGATGTTCCCCCAACACCGACGCCAGATCCAACGCCGACACCTGATCCAACGCCAACTCCGGTACCGACACCGACTACCGTGGCGGCATTGGGCATGTTCAATGCTACACCAACGGTGTGGTATGGCGAACTGACGACCTTGCGCACTCGAATGGGCGAAGTTCGTGAAGGTAAAAAAGAAGGCGGTGCTTGGGCTCGGGTTTTGGGCAATCAGTATAACGTCAATGATCGTGCTGGCGTGGGTTACCAACAGACCCAATCTGGGATCTCTGTGGGTGTAGATAGCGCACATGACATGGAAGAAGGCCAATATCTGACCGGTCTTTTCAGTGGTTACAGCCAGAACAAGTTGGATTTTGCCAGTGATAGCACCGGTACCATTAATAGCTTCTTTATTGGAGCGTATGGCACTTGGTTATTGGCCGATGGTTGGTATGTTGATGCCTTGGCTAAGGCCAACAATTTTAGCAACAGTGCTGATGTTCGTATGACTGATGGGGAAAAAACACGGGGTGGTTACAGTACTCTGGGGCTAGGTTTTTCACTTGAGGCGGGTCGTCAATTCTTGTTCGAGAAAGGTTGGTTTGCGGAGCCTTCAGTTCAAGTCTCATCACTTTGGGTTAACGGCCAGTCCTATAGCTACGACAATGGATTGCAGGCTGAGAGTGGCCAAGCTACGTCACAGCAAGCCGCGCTCAATGGGACTGTTGGCCGCAGTATGATGCTTGAAAACGGCATGATGCTGCAACCTTGGGTACGTGCTGCGCTTATTCAGGAGTTCTCTGATAATAACCCGGTGAGCATTAACGGGAATGGTTTTACTAATGATATGTCTGGCTTAAGGGCTGAATATGGTGCGGGTGTCGCAGCTCAACTGACCAAAGATGTGCAAACTTACCTGGATGCACGCTACAGCAAAGGCGATAAAATTGAATCACCATGGGGAGCGAACCTAGGGGTGAGATGGACTTGGTAGTGTGAGTGGTTAATCTTTAATTAACGTTTAAAAACAAAAGAGTGCAGTTTTTATTCCTGCACTCTTCGTTCATCAATCTAGAGCCGCACTATTACTTTTTCTTGTACACGTCAGCAGTCGCATGGGTTTTATTGTTGGTATTCGCTGAGGTTAGTACGTAGAAATCGCCGCCTTTTTCATCTGCTTTTTTGGATAGCTCATCTTTAGCATCCATCGCAGAGGTTTCTCCATCGGTGACGATGTCACCTATTTTTTCGTACTGACTAGGATTTTCATTTAACTTTTCTTTGGTCAGCAACTCAGCGGACATCGCACCAAAGGAAACTGCGCTCAGAGCTACTGCGGCAACCATCATCTTTAAAAATTTCATATCCTTCCTCACTATGAAAAGTGTTCTTATTGGAGTAGTCACCAAGTAGTGACCGAATAAGTATTAGCGATGATTTCAATTTTTTCCACTAAGCCGTTAATTTATGACATTAATTGGTTTTTTCTGTTTAAAGTAGCAGGAACTGTTGTACAACATCAGAACCGCCAGAACGTTCTCGAACAAAGTATCAATATTGGGTAAATCTCTAAACGCCCGAGTAGCATAGCGCCGCACATCAACCATTTCGCTGCGTCGTTCAATGTACCAAAACCTGCCGCCGTTTCACCAAAACCTAGCCCCATATTATTGATGCAGGCTGCCACGGTGGCGAATGAAGTCATCATGTCATAACCCATCAAGTTCAGCGCCCAAATAAAGAAGCAACTGAAAAAGATGTACAGGAAAAAGAAGCTCCAGACAGAACGCATCACTCGATCTTGAATCGGAGAGTCACCGACTTTGATGGTGTAGATAGCATTGGGGTGAACCAGTTGATCGACCTCGCGGCTGCTTTGTTTGTACATAATCAAAAAGCGCAACGCCTTGATGCCGCCACAGGTCGAACCCACGCAGCCGCCAAAGAAGCTCGAAGCCAATAACAACATAATGGTATGAGAGGGTAGCTTGGCATAATCCGCAGTAGCTAAGCCGTTGTCGGTCATCATCGAGCTGGTGAGGAAGAAACCATGCACGAAAGAGTCTTTAGCGCCGTACATACCGGAGCGATACAACTCGATACACACGATGGCGATAATTATCGACAGGATCAGTAAGAAGAAACGTAATTCCGGGTTTCTATACAGCGGTTTTAGGCTACGTCGACCGATCATCACGAAGTACAGCGTGAAGTTGACCGCAGCCAGAATCGAGAAAATCCCACCGACCATTTCTACCGCAGAACTGTCATAAAACCCAAGGCTCTCGTTGCGAGTGGAGAATCCGCCAAGAGAAACAGTGGAAAGACCGTGACACAAAGCATCAAACCAAGGCACTCCGGCAATGCGAAAGGCAACGGTACAGAGTAGGCCGAGGCCAAGGTAAATCAACCACAGATTTTTCGAGGTGTCCGCCAACCGAGGTGTTAAACGTTCTTCTTTAAAAGGGCCGGGCATCTCTGATTGATACAGTTTGGCTCCCCCGATACCCAGCATCGGTAGCACGGCAACCGCCAAAACGATAACGCCAAGGCCACCAATAAAGTTAAGTTGGGCGCGGTAATAGAGGAATGACTTTGGAACACCAGAAACATCGTTGAGTACCGAAGCCCCAGTGGTGGTGATGCCTGAAACCCCTTCAAACATGGCATCGACCAAGCGGATGTTTAGGGTGTCATCCATCCATAATGGCAGGGCGCTAATAACGGAAAATAGCAGCCAGAACAAGACGATAATCAAAAAACCATCTTGTGTACGTAGTTGTACCTTGGTTTTGCGAGAACTGAACCAACCTAATCCACCTAATGAACCGGCGATGGCGAGCGTATAGAAGAAGGAGAAAAAGCTTTTTTCTTTGTATAACAACGCCACAAGCAGAGGTGGAATCATTGAAAGGCTGTAAAGCACCACTAAAAAACTACAAAGATGAATAACAATTAGGGTTTGATTTTTTTTGACCATGCTATCGCTCAGGTTATCGTGCTGGCGGTGGGATAACGGGCCGTGGTGCCAGCGTTTTGAAGCTGTTTACATTTTTAATGATCAGGTCGATATTACTTATCAGCTCATCAAAACCTTTAGACACTGACTTTTCCCTTTGCTTCACGCAAACACAACGTTCAGCCATGAGTGATCCACTGCCCGGCATTCTAACCTTGTCATCAGTTAGCAACAAGAGAGGCTTACGGCGAGATTTGTATGATGTCACATTACGAATAAAACGGAACGGCTGCTCAGTGTGATTGGCGTAGGCATATTTTGGGACGAGGCGTTGATGGTGCTAGGCGTCTTGGTCAGTGAGTTGCGGATTCGGCGAAAAGCGAAGGTAGAAGCGACGGCAGTTGATTAATTGGGGTTTGGAAGTAGGGGGCAAAGCCCCCAACAACCGTTATGCAGTGCGCTTATTTTTGTTGCGAACAAACAGGTAGCCAATCCCCAGAGCGACAAACCACAGCGGCGTCACTATCAGCGCTTGACGGGTATCATCGCGCAAGGTCAACAGAACCAATACGAACACGAAGAACGCCATACATACCCAGCACATCAGCTTGCCGGCAGGCATTTTGTAGATTGATTTCTGGTGTAATTGTGGGCGCTGCTTGCGGTAAACCAGATATGAACACAGGATGATGGTCCAGACGAACATAAACAGGATTGCCGAAACGGTCGTCACCAGCGTAAAGACGGTAATCATGTTCGGGATCAGGTAAATCAGTACCACCCCACCTAACAGGCAAATGCAGGAAAACGTCAGGCCGTTCGCCGGCACTGCACGCTTAGAGAGTTTTGCAAACGACTTAGGTGCATCACCTTCCTGCGCCAAGCCAAACAGCATGCGGCTGGTGGAGAACACACCGCTGTTAGCCGAAGAAGCGGCGGAGGTCAGTACCACGAAGTTGATTACGCTAGCCGCCGCTGGCAAGCCGATCAGGACGAACAATTCAACGAACGGGCTTTTATCAGCTACGACTGAGCGCCACGGTGTGACCGACATAATGACGATCAACGCAAACACGTAAAACATGATGATGCGGATTGGAATAGAGTTAATTGCACGTGGCAGCACTTTCTCGGGATCTTTAGTTTCTGCGGCCGTCGTACCCACCAACTCAATGCCGACGAAGGCAAAGACTGCAATCTGGAAACCGGCAAAGAATCCGCTAATCCCTTTCGGGAACATGCCACCGTCATTCCACAGATGGTTGAACGAAGCCACGGTACCGGTCGGCGATTGGAAGTGCATCGCAATCATTATCAGCCCGGCAATGATCAAGCCAATAATGGCGACGATTTTGATCATCGCGAACCAAAACTCCATCTCACCGAACATCTTCACCGTCGCGAGGTTCAAGCTGAGCAATAGCAATACGCACAGCAAGGAAGCGACCCATTGTGACAAATCTGGGAACCAATACTGACCGTAAGCCGTGATCGCAACGACGTCGGCGATACCGGTGACGACCCAGCAAAACCAGTAAGTCCAGCCGGTGAAAAAACCAGCCCAAGGGCCGAGCAAATCGGCAGCAAAATCACTAAAGGACTTGTACTCCAAATTTGACAGTAAAAGTTCGCCCATAGCGCGCATCACGAAAAACAGCATAAAGCCGATAATCATATACACGAAAATGATAGAAGGGCCGGCCAGGCTGATGGTTTTACCCGAGCCCATAAACAAACCTGTGCCGATGGCACCACCGATAGCGATCAGTTGAATATGTCGGTTAGTCAGGTTTCGCCGTAGATGATCTTCTGATGCGGGAGCGTCATCAGTCGCTATTTTAGAGTGATCTACCATCTGATTTATCCTGTCATGAGTGAAAGTGTGAGCTCTAAAGTGGCTCTTTTTAGGGTGTTATCTGGTTAGGCCAGATTTTTTAAGGTGGAGCAATCGCGACACCTTTATGCAACATATTTACAACATCCATCAAGGAAATCAAAGTTGATTATTCTTTACTCACAGGAGGTGAATCGGACGTCTAGGGGGCGCAAGAATACGCTTCGGCATCACAAATTCATAGTTGGTTGTCCTGTTATCTTATTGATTCAAAAAGTATTGCGAGTTTCGCATGAGAAAAAGTAATGGGAAGGTATGAGAGGTTTTATCATGGTTTGTCAGCGAGGCCTTTTGTATTGCGACAGGCCAGAGATGCGAGTGATTGACTCTCAAGCAATTGGGCGTGGGGACTGGCTGCACGCCTTTTCTGGCATATGCACATTCAGCATGGTATTGCGCTCTCAATCACAGAAGTAAAAATCATCGAAAATATTTTCAGGGTTATTCACCGCCGATCACAAAATGCTGTGAAACAGGTTCACCCAATCGTTGCTCGGCAGTAGTCTGTATCCAGCACGGTTAGCATTTACCCTAAATAAATAAGGGAATGATATATGTACAAGATGATTCTAGTGCCGGTAGATATTGCAGAAGATGAATTGACCCAACACGCGTTGGAGCATGTGGTTTATCTGGCGAAACTGTCGAACGCCAAAGTACATTTGTTGCATACATTGCCGGATGCCTCGGCGTTTGTAACCGCTTATTCTTTTGGTATCAAAGAGTTTGAGAATCAGGCTGAAGTGAAAGCGATTGAGAAACTGAAGGAGATTGTTGCGGATATTGATTTGCCTTTGGAGCGGTTGAGTTACACCGTCAGCTTTGGTTCGCCGCGTGATGAGGTTTTAACATTAGCTGATGATATCGAAGCCGACTTGATTGTGATTGGTTCTCGCCGTCCTAGCGTGAAAACTTATCTGTTAGGCTCCAATGCGGCGGCGATTGTCCGTCATGCCAAAATTTCCGTTATGGTCGTTAGGTAGTTCTGAAATGCAGGCTCGCTATTCAGTGAGCCTGTCAGCAACAGCAGATTATTGGCGATAAGCGTGTTTAATCTGTTGGATGCTGTTTTTGAAAATTTCGGCCTGAGCAGGATCTTCAATTTGAGCAATAAAACGCTCCATGTTGATGATGACTTTACCTGCGTCTGCTTGACCCAGTGATTTCAAGATCAACGTGAGTGTGGCTTTTAAACAAGCAACTTCTGTTGCCAATGTCTCTGGGTTTGCCGAAGTGGTGAAATCAACGTTGCCCATACTTCTCTCCTGATTTTTGAGGCCGTAGCCTGAAACAAAGTGCGTTCTGATGCCTATTGGTGGCGTTCTGATCCATGTACTCGCCACCAAGCATTTATCTGGGCGCGAAGTATAGCACATACGCACTATACACTCACTCCGCCGTAAACCCTCGCCCAGTACGGGCGGGGATATAAGGCGAAAAGCCCGAATAGCTTTAGGGCTGGCTACTCTGGAGTATTCTGGCTGAGCACGTACGCTTTGAGCGTTTCTATCGTGGCACCACCGGCGCTACAGGCAAAGTAAGAGCGTGACCACAGAAGCCCGGTTTTGCTCTGTATCCTCAAGTGGGTATTTTGCTGTCGAAGCAGGCGCGACGATACCGATTTTAAATTATTGACCATTACGCTGACCGCCAGTTTGGGTGGATATGCTATCAGTAAATGGACGTGATCTCGTTCGCCGTCCATCTCGATAATGTCGCATTCAAGCTTTGCTGCGGCTGAACCAAAAGCCTCACGCAGTTGAGCGATCATCTTTCCGTCAAAGAGCCTGCGGCGATACTTTGTCGTAAAGATCAGATGCACAACCAGCTTGCTGACACTGTGGCGTTTTCGAAGAAAACCCTCAAGGGACTCATGATGATGACTCAATTGATATATCCACTTAACCTGTTAAATATCAATGAGCGCTGATTATGTTAAGAGCAACGAAAGTGCGTATATATCCGACACCAGAACAGGCTGAATATATTAATGCTCAGTTCGGCGCGGTGCGTTTTGCGTACAACAAAGCTCTGCATATCAAAAAACACGCTTATCAGAGACACGGCGTAAGCTTAAATCCGCGTAAAGATCTGAAACCATTGCTGGCGGTAGCAAAAAAATCGCGTAAGTACGGATGGCTCAAAGAATATGATTCTATTGCGTTGCAACAGGCGGTCATTAATCTCGATGTTGCCTTTTCAAACTTCTTTAACCCGAAGCTAAAAGCTCGTTTCCCTGCGTTCAAACGCAAATACGGCAGGCAATCTAGCTATCATTGTGTTGGGATCAAAGTGCTTGATGGTGCGATCAAAATCCCGAAAATCTTGCCGATTGAAGCGCGTTTACATCGTGAAATTACGGGTACGCTGAAAAGTATCACGTTGAGCCGCAGCGCAACGGGCAAATACTACGCCTCGTTACTCTGTGAAGACGGAATAGAAGCGCCAACGAAGCCAGCACTGATATCAAACGTTATGGGTCTGGATATGGGGCTGATGCATTTCGCCATCAAATCGGACGGCAATAAGATTGCCAATCCGCGCCACCTTATCAATGCCAGCCACAACCTGCGCCGGAAGCAGAAAGCGCTTTCCCGTAAGACAAAGGGGAGCGCTAACAGACGTAAAGCCCGCATACAGCTTGCCGCAGTTCACGAACGGGTAGCTAACGCCCGTGCCGACTTTCAACATAAACTATCTCGCGCAATTGTTGACGAAAACCAAGCGGTCATTGTCGAGACGCTAAAAGCGGCAAACATGATGAAAAATCGCAGACTGGCGCGTTCGATAGGGGACGCTGGCTGGGCTGGATTTATCACGAAACTGGAGTACAAAGCCGCAGAGAACGGCGTTCATCTGGTAAAACTGGAACAATGGTTCGCCAGTACGAAAACCTGCCACTGCTGTGGGCATAAGATGCCGGAAATGCCGCTTTACAAACGACACTGGCAATGTCCAGCATGCCACACAGACCATGATCGTGATGTTAACGCCGCGCTGAATATCAAACAGCAGGGCATATTTGAATTACAGGCGGCGGGACTCGTCGTTTCTGCCCATGGAGGCCTGCGTAAATCCGTCTCACAGACGGTTGCGGCCTAAGAAGTGGGAAGCCTTGCTGTTTACGGCGGGGAGCAGTCACGGTAGGAATAATCTTGTCATCATGGCACTGGCAATTAACATTGGCAGTTCACCAGAAGAGAACAAATAGATCGACTCACCATCAATAACGTGGTTATTAGGAATAATCGTCAAGTTATTTCGTTAGGGCGAATAAGTATTCTGTGTGTATGTTCTCACGAGATAAGGTGTTATTTGTTATTGAGAATGAATCCACTCACTCTTTTGAGCTAGTTAGACTAAGCGTAATTGTTTCAATCGTGCATACGTTATGTGACTTAAGGTTGGTGATGTTATTTTTTATAATTAATTTCAATTAGTTGCGACATTTTTGAATCGTTGCTAATATTAATCTGTGTCGTGATTATTTACATAGATTTCACTACCCTAAGGCGTAGGATGTCGTATCATACGGCAACGATTAATGCGTAAATGTTAATTGTCTTGGCGAAATTTTATGCGTGTCTACGCGGATTAATCGCTTCAATGCAAACTAATCGTGAAAAATTAGGCCTGAACCGCAAAGTTAATCGAGGGTGCGTATTATTCTGTATTCATTCTTTGATGAAAACCAAGTAACATCTATTGCGAAAACAACGGTTGATTGCGTTACTCCCCTTTTTTGGAGAATTTTCCTTGATTAGCGTTCTTCTTGTTGATGACCACGAACTGGTGCGCGCAGGGATACGACGCATTCTTGAGGATATCAAAGGTATAAAAGTTGTTGGCGAAGTTCAGTGCGGCGAAGATGCCGTAAAATGGTGCCGCAGCAATACCGTTGATATTGTATTGATGGATATGAATATGCCGGGTATTGGGGGGCTGGAAGCCACCCGTAAGATCGTGCGCTATGCGCCCGATATCAAGGTAATTATGTTGACTATCCATACCGAAAACCCATTGCCTGCTAAGGTGATGCAGGCGGGTGCTGCCGGCTATCTCAGTAAAGGGGCTGCACCGCAGGAGGTTGTTAACGCCATTCGTTCGGTGCATGCAGGGCAGCGTTATATTGCTTCTGATATTGCCCAGCAAATGGCATTGAGCCAATTAGAGCCGCAGACAGAAACGCCATTCAGTAGCCTTTCTGAACGTGAACTTCAGATTATGCTAATGATAACCAAAGGGAAAAAGGTTAATGAGATCTCAGAGCAGCTGAATCTCAGCCCAAAAACGGTGAACAGTTACCGTTATCGTATGTTCAGTAAGCTGAACATTAGCGGTGATGTGGAGCTGACCCATTTGGCGATTCGACATGGATTGTTTAACGCGGAGACGTTGTCGAGCGGTGAATGATCGTTTTGATGCTCAGGGTTTCCTGAAAACTGTAACCAGCCAGCCAGGCGTCTATCGTATGTATGACGCCACTGGCACGGTTATTTATGTCGGCAAAGCCAAAGATCTGAAAAAACGTTTAGCCAGTTATTTTCGGATGCAGGTCAGCAGCCGTAAAACAGAAACACTCGTTAAAAATATCGCACAAATCGATGTTACCGTGACGCATACGGAAACTGAGGCGCTATTGCTGGAACATAATTACATAAAATTATACCAGCCACGCTATAACGTACTGTTGCGTGATGATAAATCTTATCCTCTGATTTTCCTGAGTGCAGACACACACCCACGCTTGACTGTTCATCGTGGTGCTAAACATGCAAAAGGTGAATATTTCGGCCCATTCCCCAACTCTTATGCGGTACGTGAAACGCTAGCACTGTTACAAAAACTGTTTCCGGTACGTCAGTGTGAAAATAGCGTTTATCGCAATCGCTCACGTCCTTGCCTGCAATATCAAATAGGGCGTTGTTCGGGGCCTTGCGTGAGCGGGTTGGTGAGCGATGAGGACTATCAACAACAGGTCGATTACGTACGCTTGTTTCTATCCGGTAAAGACCAACAGGTACTGCATCAATTGATTGCACGGATGGAAAACGCCAGCAAATTGCTGAACTTTGAAGAGGCAGCACGCATTCGCGATCAAATTCAAGCGGTGCGCCGAGTGACTGAACGGCAGTTTGTCTCTGGTGAGAGTGACGATCTGGATGTGATCGGTGTGGCTTTCGATTCCGGAATGGCTTGCCTACACGTGTTGTTTATTCGACAAGGTAAAGTGCTCGGGAGCCGCAGTTACTTCCCGAAAGTGCCGGGAGGAACCGAACTCGCAGAAGTGGTGCAGACTTTTGTTGGTCAGTTTTACTTGCAAGGGAGCCAGGCGCGTACGTTACCGGCAGAGATCTTGTTGGATTTCACTCTACCAGAAAAGGATTTGTTGGCTGAATCGTTATCTGAATTAGCCGGTCGAAAAATCCAAATCCAAAGTAAACCGCGTGGCGATCGCGCGCGTTACTTGAAGTTGGCGCGAACGAATGCCGCGACGGCGTTGACGACTAAACTTTCCCAGCAGTCGACCATTCATCAACGATTGGCTGAATTGGCGAAAGTGTTGAACTTACCGGAAATCAACCGAATGGAATGTTTCGACATCAGCCATACGATGGGGGAACAGACGGTAGCCTCCTGCGTGGTGTTCGACAATAACGGCCCGCTGCGTTCGGAATACCGACGTTACAATATCACTGGCATCACACCCGGTGATGATTATGCGGCGATGGCGCAGGTGCTGAAACGGCGTTATGGTAAGGCTCTAGAAGAAAAGAAAATCCCTGATGTGATTTTTATTGATGGTGGTAAGGGTCAGCTAGGTATGGCTATTGATGTTATCAATGAGTTGAATGTGCCTTGGGATAAAAATAAACCGTTGCTGATCGGCATTGCTAAAGGCGCCGATCGTAAAGCGGGGTTGGAAACCTTGTTCTTTGTACCTGAAGGCGAGGGGATCTCTTTACCATCAGATTCACCCGCGTTGCATGTGATCCAGCATATTCGTGATGATTCACACAATCATGCGATCACAGGGCATCGGCAGAAGAGAGCAAAAGTCAGAAATACCAGTGCCTTGGAGTTGATAGAAGGTGTTGGGCCAAAACGGCGTCAGGTGTTGTTGAAGTATATGGGTGGACTGCAACCCTTACTGAACGCCAGCGTGGAGGAAATTGCAAAAGTGCCGGGTATTTCACAAGCATTGGCAGAAAAGATCTACAATGCATTGAAACACTGAGGGCAATGTAGCAACATACTCTTAATTCACACTCCAGCCAGATAGTTACCGTAGCATATGCAACTGAATATACCGACTTGGCTTACCTTGTTTCGCGTAGTATTGATCCCATTCTTTGTTCTGGCATTTTATCTGCCGTTCACTTGGGCTCCGATGGTTTGTGCCATTATTTTTGTGTTTGCCGCCGTAACCGATTGGTTTGACGGTTTTTTGGCTCGCCGCTGGAAACAAACTACTCGCTTTGGTGCTTTCCTCGATCCAGTCGCTGATAAAGTGATGGTCGCCGTGGCGTTAGTATTAGTGGCCGAGTACTACCACACTTGGTGGATCACTTTGCCAGCCGCAACAATGATCGCACGTGAAATCATAATATCTTCACTGCGTGAATGGATGGCTGAGATTGGTAAACGTAGCAGCGTGGCCGTTTCTTGGATCGGCAAAGTAAAAACCATGGCACAGATGATGTCGCTGGTGGGGCTGTTGTGGCGGCCAGATCGTACAGTCGAGTACGTGGCATTTGCTTTGTTGTACATTGCGGCGGTGCTGACTTTTTGGTCGATGTTCCAATATTTGAACGCGGCACGAAAAGATTTGCTGGAACCATGATCAATACGCTGCAAAAATCGTCAAACAAACGTAATGAGCCAACAATTTTATTGACTCATTACGTCAGGTAAGTAGAATGCATCGCATCAGACGGCAGCGATAAAACGCCGAAAGATAGCAAAAAAATCAGTAAGTTCTGATTAATGCGGGAATAGCTCAGTTGGTAGAGCACGACCTTGCCAAGGTCGGGGTCGCGAGTTCGAGTCTCGTTTCCCGCTCCAAATTTTGAAAAACTGGTGAGTATCACGAGTTTTAGTCTGAAAAGACAAAGAATTGTGGCGCGTTAACAAAGCGGTTATGTAGCGGATTGCAAATCCGTCTAGTCCGGTTCGACTCCGGAACGCGCCTCCAATTTTCCCGAGCCCGGGTGGTGAAATCGGTAGACACAAGGGATTTAAAATCCCTCGGCTTATGGCTGTGCGGGTTCAAGTCCCGCCCCGGGTACCAGGGAAAATAAAAGCAGTATAATCAAAGCAATAGCAGTAATGTCGTAAGCCGCCGAGAGGCGGTTTTTTTGTGCCTGAAAAACAGCAAGTGGCAGCAAAATGGCAGCAGAGTGGCGATGGGATGAGCACGACCGAAAAGTAGACTGATGTGTCAGACTTGTCTGTAAATCATCAGGTTGGGTTGAAGCCGGGTACTCAGTATGGATAATAGCGCCTCTAAGTAATTGGAATGCGCTATTAACTCAGTTGGCAGAGTGATTGGTTTTACATTGGCTTTTTGGCTAAATATTGAAAATTGATAGACGCGGGTTCGAGTCCTGCATAGCGCGCCAGTTTTTCCCTCCTAAAATCATCATCGTTGATCCTTTGCTAAACTGTAATTAGGTAGATTAACTACCCGATAACAGGAGAGTGGTTATGTCCCAGTTAGATCAATTGCAAGAGTTACTGCAACGCGTCGCTGCTCTGGAAGCTAGAGAGAAGGAACTGACCGCCACCTCAAACGCTTATCAGGCGATCATCACCACGATCCTTGGCAATTTGGATCAAACTACCCGTGACAATATTATTACCATGATCGATCAGGCTCATGAGATTGCCTACGCGCGTGCGGCGCACCGTGGTAATGAGGCACAAAAGCAAAAGATCAAGCAGGCGGATGATGTAGCACAGCGGATGTTCATCTTTGCCCAAGGGAAATCGGCTGCACCGCGCTAATCGTACAGGTATAACAGTTGCCACATTTTAATCGTTTAACTGATCTACCTAGGAAAACTGTACTTATGATAATTTGTGGGAAGATTGTTAATATCATGCCCTCGGCATAAGGCGGTAACGATGGACGCGGTGAAAAGCATCTTGCTCAAAGAGATCGAGCAAATTAATCGACAAGAAGGGCGCGACGGTAAACCACGGTTTAACAGTGAATTTGCTCGTACTCATCGTTATCTCTGTCTGGCGATGTTTGCTGGTTATTTCGCTGTGATTGCGGTGATGTACCCAGTGCCTTATATGGGATTCTGGTGGTTCTTGGCGTTTACCGTATTCGTGCTGTTTATGTTTGCGATGTTATTGTTGGAAATTAAACCGGTTTATCGTTTCGAAGATATCGGTGTACTCGATCTACGTGTCTGTTATTACGGTGAATGGTATTTCACACGTGCGTTGTCTTCGGCGGCAGTGACTGAGTTGCTGAATGATTCCACAGTGAGCCAGACGCTAAAAGCACGCATCAAAGAGATTATTGCCAACAAGGGCGAAATCGATTTTTACGATGTTTATGACTTGGCGTACACGAAGCATCAACCCAATACGTCATCATCGGATGCGGTGCTCAACTGAGGGGTTTCCGCTGCTCTACTTGTTGGCTATACTTTGCCTCTGTAGTAAGACCAATCTGAGGATGTTGCGATGAGTGATGATATTTTCGATTTTGATATCGATGCCGAGTTAGCTGAAGCGGAAAAAAAAGCGGCAGAGAAAGCCAAAGAATTGCCTGAAATCTTAGAGGATGAGGCAGATTGCGAAGGGTGCAAAATCTGATCGCAATACCTAATAGAAAAACCGCTGCGGCGGTTTTTTTGATCCTACCTAGTCCAACATGAATCCCCAAAGCAACAAACCAGCGACGAGTGCGAGACTCAAGGTTGAAACGGTAATCAGCACTTTACCTAAAATGTCTTTTTCTTGCGTTGTTTGAGTCACTTTTTACCTACTCATTTGTTTATCCAACAAAAATTCTGTGTGTTACGTCAGCAATGCCTAGATCCAACGAGATAATGACTAACACCATAACGGAAACTATCAGCAGGAAACGGATTCTGCTATTCATGCCGATGTTCAATCCTTTCTCTATGTAAAAAAACTATCATGCTCAATGGCTTCCTCGTGAGTTGAGTGCTAGAGTTTGATAATCACTATCATCTAAGAGCCTTTCTATGCGTATAAGTTCCAAGATTGTTACCCTTGGCATGGCCGCTCTGCTTTCTGCCTGTGCTAGCCAGCCTGAAGTCACCACCGATTACGACCGCAGCGCCAACTTTAGCCAATACCATACCTATGGTTTCGCGGCTGAACAGGAGGGCAGCTATCAGTCGTTGACCGGTAAATACATCAAATCTTCGGTATCTCAAGAATTGGAAAAACGCGGCTATAAACCTAGCGCTACACCAGATCTGCTGGTTTATAGCAGTGTCAATAAACAAGAGAAAGTGCGTGTTGAAAATAACCCGCAACCTGTTGGTATCTATGGTATGCGTTGGGGTGGCTACGCCGGATGGGCGGGATATAACCAATCAGTATGGCCATACACTGAAGGTACGTTGACCGTTGATCTAGTCGATCGCAACAAGAAGCAATTAGTGTGGCGCGGGGCGATCAGCGATACCTTGGATCAGGATAAAAAATCGCTGAATCAAGTCGAAATTCAGCAGGCGGTGGGGCAATTGTTTGCTAAGTACCCATACACCGCCAGCAAGTAAACGTGATTTAATCGGTGTCGATTTTGACACCGATTTTACTGATCTGATCGGCTTCCATCTCAGCGATGGTCCAAGTTAGTCCATCCCATTCCACCTGATCCCCTATGACAGCTTCACCACCAATCAGCTCACTGACAAATTGCCCTAGCGTTTGTTGCTCATCCACATCTGCTTGCAGGTTTAGGCCGTAGATTTGAGAGATATCACACAGGCGAGCATCTGATTGCAAAATAAAGTCACCGAAGAAACGTTCGTCGATCACTACCGCTGGCGCTTGGCTGAACAGTTTGCCCAGATTAGGTAAATCATGTTCATGGCCGATAACACATAGGATGTCTGCTTCACGTAAACGGGTACTACCACTGGGGTGCAACAACTCTTTCCCCCGGAACAGTGCGGCGATATGCGTGCCCTCTGGCATTTTCAACTCACGCAGTGCAGCGCCGACACACCAGTTTTCGCTGGTCAGTTGGTAAACAAACTGCTCCCACTGGTTTTCCGGGTGGATATCCAATCCAACGCGGGAAATCGGCGTCGGTGCAGGTGGAACGACGACTTTTGCCTTCTTGGCCGCAAAAGCCAGCGTTGTGCCTTGTAATAATAAAGAAACTAGCACCACAAAGAAGGCGACGTTGAAGAATAACTGTGCATTCTCTAGACCGGCCATCATTGGGAATACCGCAAGAATCACCGGTACTGCACCGCGCAAACCGACCCATGAGATAAAAGCACGCTCACGTAGGTTAAAATTGCGAAACGGCATTAAACCAATGAATACCGACAGCGGACGTGCAAACAGAATCATCCACAATGACAACAGTAGGGCAGGGATGGCGATTGGCAGCAGCTCGTGCGGATTGAGCAGCAGGCCCAGCACCAAGAACATACCGATCTGGCTTAACCAAGCCATTCCATCAAAGGTTTGCACAATGCCGTGCCGGTTGCGGATCGGGCGGTTACCCAGTAGCAAACCCACCAGATACACCGCTAGAATCCCACTACCATTTAACGCGGTAGTAAGAGCAAAAATCAAAATGCCGCCGCTCACTGCCATTAACGGATAGAGCCCTTCGGCCAGTTTGATGTGGTTAATCAACGTTAGCAGCAACCAACCACCACAAAGGCCAAAAACTAGCCCTAAACCAAATTGTTGAATTAGGTGTAGTGGGAATGTCCAGTCGAGGGTGGTTTCTCCGGCGGCGATCATGGCGATCAGGGAAACCGTTAAAAATACTGCCATCGGATCGTTACTACCCGATTCGATTTCTAGCGTTGCACTGACACGCTCGTTCAGCCCTTTGCCACCTAGTAGCGAAAATACCGCTGCCGCATCAGTCGAACCGATAATCGCACCGATTAGCAGCCCTTGAATCAGATCGAGATTAAACAGCCAAGCCGCAGCCATACCGGTCAACCCTGCGGTGACGGCGACCCCAACGGTTGCCAGCGATAGCGCAGGCCACAATGCGACCCGGAAGGAGCTCACACGAGTCCGCATACCCCCGTCGAGCAGAATGACGGCTAACGCCAAGTTACTGACCAAATACGCCGCTGGATAATTATTAAATACGATACCGCCTGGACCATCGACTCCAGCTAACATCCCGATAGCTAAAAAAATCACTAAGATAGGGATACCAAGGCGTGAAGAGAACGAACTGAGTAAGATACTTGACCCCACCAACACGGCGCCGATGATAAACAAGCTATTGATCGTGCTGGCATCCAAAATAGTACTCTCCTAGGTTGGGGGAAGGTGGGGCGTGACTGGTGAATATAATAGCCTGTTTTATGCGTAAAACGCCAAGGTTGATTGGTGCTCATTTTAGTAATAATGGCGAGATTACCCTTCAATCGAAGTGTAAATGGGTAAAATAGGCTAAAACACGATTTTATTAAGCTTAATCAATTCATTGTAATTGTGCTATTAGCATTAAACCTTATCGCTGATGTGGGTGTTAAACTTGATAAACCATTAAACCCCGCTGAGGAGATTTAATGGTTTGCAGGTATCGTGTTGGTTAATCGTGATCAAGTGACTGCAAGGCGCGTGAGATCAGTTCCTTGGCAAGTTTTCGCTCACCTTCTGAAATGCCATCCAGATTAAGGGTCTTGAGATCATGCACCAACACACTGCGATCTTTTCCACTGATTGATGTGTCGAGTGCTGACAGTAATCGAGCAAGAATTTTCAGTAAGGTGGTGTTTTCTGGTGCAGATTCCTGCGCCGGGGTGTCTTTGTTCGTCATTACTCGTCCTCTCTGTTGTGCGGCAGGGCGAAGGTAAACGCCTCTAGCCTGCAAAGCATGGGGAGTAGTAAGTATATGCGGTTTGAATGATTAGGGGCGAAAGAAAAAATGCCCCCGTGATTTATCGCGATCTACCTGAAAACAGGAAGCGCAACAGTGGGATACGCTGGTGCAGTTCATATAACACAAAGGCTGAGCCGAAAACGAACAGCAGCCCAATCAGGAAGCCGAGCAGGTTATTATCAATAATGGGTGTGATGAATGCCCCATATATCAAGGTTAGTGGATGGTGAACTAAATAAATGAACAGGGATGCACTCACCAAATAATTGATACGCGGCGAGTGATAGTTGAGTAGCGTATGGCCGAATGAAAATACCACGTTAGTCATCAATATCCCGAGCACTGCCCGAATCAGGATTTCGATTTCAAACATAAAATCGTTATGAGCCAACAGTTTCTGATTCAGCATGTAAGCCGCGGTGAGCAGCACAGAACCTATCACTGCATAGGGAGACGGCTTGAGAAAAATCGCTTTGAGCCACGCGTACTTGAAGGCATAGGCACCGAGGATGAAGAATGGCAGATAGAACAGTGTCTCCATCACGACAAAATTAAACAAACCGTTAGAAAGCAGATAAGGGGCAAAGGTCAGGATCACTCGGTGCATTACCGAATAGAGCAAACCATAGGAAAGAAATAACAACGAAAGTTTCCCAAGGCTGTTAGCTGTATTGATCAGTTTGTCGGTCGTCGTTTCTTTTAATTCCTGAATTCTTTGGAACAGATAAAAACAGGTTACGGTGAGCAACACTAAGGTCAATAAAAACCACAAATGGGAAACCAAGTCCCAAATGGTAACATTTACTTTCTGGTAAAGATTAAGTGTGTCCCAACCCTTAAATTTGTCAGTGAAAGACTTCAAAAAGAAAAATTGCGGTAGGGTAATTAATGGAATTGAACTGAGTAGTGGGATCGCCACGCGCTCCAAACGAACCTTAAGCCATTTTTCACGATCGTAACGCAGGTACAACATGTAGGAAAAATAGCCTGAAATCACGAAGAACACCTGCATGCGGAATGCATGGATAAAATCATTCAACACCGTCAAGCTGAAGGACGGGGTCGCGCTGTTCACCGTCCAAGAGTGGCTAGAGTAAATCAGCGAAAGGTGAAAAGGGATGCCGAGTAACATCAAATAGGCTCGAATTGAATCGAGGAAGAACTCGCGCTGGGGGCGTTGATTGGTCATAAGTACCGGTATTTTACAGTTATGCCCTAAATAATTGAGTCAGTGAGGCTTAAATTGCAGATCAAACCCTACTATAGCGAAGCAAACTTTTCCATAAGGTCTTACAATAACGCTTTTTACCGACTGCTTAAACTCTGAGCCATAAACATGAACCATCCATTTATCATGTTGTCGGAAACCTGAGTAATCCATTAATATGGATTGAAATGTTTTACGCACACGAATAGGGGGGGATGTGCTAGTTAATCTTTTATCCGGGCAACCGCGCGCCAAGGGCGTTCGTTGGTTAGGTGCCACTGTATTGTTTACGTTGTTTACTTCGCAGGCGTGGGCCTTTTCCATCGATGATGTTGCCAAACAGGCACAGGATCTGGCAGGAAAAAGCTTTGAAGCCCCGAAGAGCAACCTTCCTTCTCAATTCCGTGATATGAAGTTCGCGGACTACCAACAGATACAGTTCAACCATGATAAAGCTTACTGGAATAAGCTGAAGACCCCATTCAAGCTTGAGTTTTATCATCAAGGGATGTACTTCGACACGCCAGTGAAGATCAACGAAGTCACCTCTACCAGCGTTAAGCAGATCAAATATAGTCCCGACTATTTCAATTTCGGCTCGGTAAATCATGATCCTGATACGGTGAAAAACCTGGGCTTTGCTGGTTTCAAAGTGCTGTATCCGATCAATAGTGCGGACAAAAACGACGAAATCATGAGCATGCTAGGCGCGAGCTATTTCCGCGTGATCGGTAAAGGTCAGGTTTATGGTCTGTCTGCTCGCGGTTTGGCGATCGACACTGCATTACCCTCGGGTGAAGAGTTCCCGCGTTTTCGTGAGTACTGGATTGAACGGCCAAAACCGGGTGACAAACATCTGGTGATTTATGCGCTGTTGGATTCACCGCGTGCTACTGGGGCTTACCGCTTTGTAGTTTATCCAGGGCGTGACTCCACTGTGGACGTCGAATCTAAAGTATTCCTGCGTGACAAAGTGGGCAAACTGGGTATGGCACCGTTGACCAGTATGTTCCTGTTTGGACCGAGCGAGCCATCACCTACGCTGAACTACCGCCCAGCGCTGCATGATTCTAACGGTTTGTCGATTCATGCTGGTAATGGTGAGTGGATCTGGCGTCCGCTGAACAATCCTAAGCACCTGTCCGTTAGTACCTATACTATCGCTAGTCCGAAAGGTTTTGGCTTGTTGCAACGTGGCCGTGACTTTAAGGATTACGAAGATCTGGACGATCGTTACGATCTGCGTCCTAGCGCTTGGATTGAGCCGCGTGGTGATTGGGGCAAAGGCAAAGTTGAGCTGGTGGAGATCCCAACCGCGGATGAAACCAACGACAACATCGTCGCGTTCTGGACACCAGACGTATTGCCGGATGCTAAAACGCCACTGGCGCTGAACTACCGTATCCACTTCACGCGTGATGAAGACAAACTGCATTCTGCGGATATTGCCTATGTTAGCCAGACCCTGCGTTCTACTGGCGATGTAAAGCAATCGAACTTGATCCGTGAGCCGGATGGTAGCGTGGCGTTTATCGTCGATTTCGTTGGCCCGGTACTGAAAAAATTACCTGACAACGCGCCAGTCGCTGCGCAGGTGAGCATGGATGACAACGGTGAATTGGTGGAAAACAACGTTCGCTATAACCCAGTAACCAAAGGTTGGCGTTTGACGCTGCGCCTGAAAGTCAAAGACGACAAGAAGCCGATCGAAATGCGTGCTGCATTGGTCAATGGCGATAAGACCTTGTCGGAAACCTGGAGCTATCAGCTACCTGCCAATGAATAAGACAAATCACACTGCCCAGGATTACCTGGCGGCGATGCCCCTGACTGCGGAGCGGTCGGGGGAGTTCAGTCAATCTGGCGACGATCTGGCGGCTTTACACCGCCAAATGGGCGCGACTGATGCCAATGTCAATAGCCTGTCTGCCGACGATATCGCGCTGGCCTCGGTGAAAACCCGTATTGAAAGCGCTTGGCCGGATGCGGTTAGCGACAACGATTTCGAAAACGATCCTGAAGGGCGTACCATTCTGAAGGCGACGCCGCCGATCAAACGTACCACGATGTTCCCTGAAGCTTGGCGCACCAACCCAGTGGGCCGTTTTTGGGATTCATTGTTGGGGCGTACTCAACCTAATCGCTACGCCACCAAGGAAGAGGCGGATGCCGAAAACCGCTGGCGTGCGGTGGGTTCGATGCGTCGTTACATCTTACTGGTGTTGATGTTGGTGCAAACCGGTATCGCCACTTGGTATATGAAAACTATTCTGCCGTATCAGGGCTGGGCGCTGATCGATCCGTTCTCCATGTGGGATCAGGATCTGATGCAGTCATTCCTGCAACTGCTGCCTTATGTGTTGCAGACCGGTATTTTGATCCTATTTGCCATTCTGTTCTGTTGGGTGTCAGCGGGTTTTTGGACCGCGTTGATGGGCTTCCTGCAACTGCTGATTGGCAAAGATAAATACAGTATTTCCTCAACCATCAAAGGCGATGAGCCAATCAATCCGGCGCATCGCACCGCGTTGATTATGCCAATTTGTAACGAAGACGTTGAGCGAGTTTTTGCTGGCTTGCGTGCGACTTATGAATCGGTTGCTGCCACTGGCCAGTTGGATCATTTTGACGTTTATGTCCTGAGCGACAGTTACGATCCCGATATCTGCGCGGCAGAACAGAAGGCTTGGTTAGAACTGTGCCGTGATGTTGATGGTCATGGGCGTATTTTCTATCGCCGTCGCCGTCGCCGTGTAAAACGTAAAAGCGGCAACATTGATGACTTCTGTCGTCGTTGGGGCGGTGAATACAGCTACATGGTGATTCTGGATGCCGACAGCGTGATGAGCGGTGAGTGTCTCACCGGTCTGGTGCGCCTGATGGAAGCCAATCCAAATGCCGGGATCATCCAGTCTGCGCCGAAAGCGTCAGGTATGGATACGCTGTATGCGCGTTGCCAGCAGTTTGCGACTCGTGTTTATGGGCCGCTGTTCACTGCGGGCTTGCACTTCTGGCAGTTAGGTGAATCCCACTACTGGGGGCATAACGCGATTATCCGCGTGAAACCGTTCATCGAACACTGCGCCTTGGCGCCATTGCCGGGTGAAGGTTCGTTTGCTGGTTCTATCTTGTCGCACGACTTCGTGGAAGCCGCGTTGATGCGCCGTGCTGGTTGGGGGGTGTGGATTGCTTATGACTTACCAGGCAGTTATGAAGAATTACCACCGAACCTGCTGGATGAGCTGAAACGTGACCGTCGTTGGTGTCACGGTAACCTAATGAACTTCCGCTTGTTCTTGGTCAAAGGGATGCACCCGGTACACCGCGCGGTGTTCCTGACCGGCGTGATGTCCTATCTGTCTGCGCCGCTGTGGTTTATGTTCCTAGCGTTATCGACCGCCTTGCAGGTGGTGCATACACTGATGGAACCGCAATACTTCTTACAACCACGGCAGTTATTCCCGGTCTGGCCGCAGTGGCGTCCTGAGTTGGCGATTGCGTTGTTCTCCACCACCTTGGTACTGTTGTTCCTACCGAAGTTGTTGAGCATCGTGCTGATTTGGGCCAAAGGTGCGAAGGAATACGGCGGCGCGATTCGCCTGTTCTTCTCGATGCTGCTGGAAATGCTGTTCTCGGTGCTGTTGGCTCCGGTGCGTATGTTGTTCCATACCGTGTTCGTGGTGAGTGCATTCCTCGGTTGGGAAGTGGTATGGAATTCACCGCAGCGTGACGACGACGATACGCCGTGGGGCGAAGCCTTCAAACGTCACGGTTCGCAAATGCTGTTGGGGCTGGTGTGGGCGGGTGGCATGGCTTGGTTGGATCTGCGCTTCCTGTGGTGGTTATCACCGATTGTGTTCTCGCTGATCTTGTCGCCGTTCGTTTCTGCGCTGTCGAGCCGAGCTACTTTGGGCATCAAGAGTAAACGTGCCAAACTATTCCTGATCCCAGAAGAGTATTCTCCACCGCGTGAATTAGTCGCGACGGAAGAATATTTGCAACTGAACCGTTCGCGCGCTCTGACTCATGGTTTCATGCACGCGGTGGTGAATCCGTCATTTAATGCCTTGGCGACTGCGTTAGCCACTGCGCGTCATCATTTACGAACGACGATTGAACGTAACCGTGAAGAGCGGGTGAACGAGGCGCTAGCGACCAGCCCGGAACAATTGGCTAAAGCTAAACGTCTTGAGCTGTTGAGCGATCCGGTGATGTTGGCTCGTTTGCATCAACGTATCTGGCTACAACCTGAAGGTGCTGCGTGGCGTGAGCATTATCAACAATTGCCACACAATGTGTTAGCTCATCCGGTGGGTCAGCGTTAAAAGCTGAAACACCGAGTTTAAAACGGGGAATACGCATGACGTGTTCCCCGTTTTTTTTCGGCCTTTTGCCTAAAACGGTAGGGTTGAAGTTATGATAAACTGCGCCGCTCATTTCGTAAGCAAGCAGAGAGTGTATTCAGTGAGTATCCCGTTTTTAGCGCGTTTGGTTCTATTGGTTGTCGGTGTGACCGCATTATCTGGCTGTGGCAGCATTATCAGCCGCACCATCCCAGGTGCTGGGCATGGCAATCAATATTATCCCGGCGTGCAATGGGATCTGCGCGATACGCCTTGGCGCTACGTCACGGTGATCGACGTACCGCTATCGATGGTGGTCGATACCTTTATGCTGCCGTTTGATATGCAGCATGGGCCATACGAATAACGTCATAAACTTTGGATGAAATGATGTCGATACCATCCTTGACAGAAATAAAAAACCAGCGCACGGGCGCTGGTTGTAGAACAAACTAAAACGTTAATCAGGCAGCAGTAGCAGGTTTCTGCTCGCTTTTGCCTTGGGTATTTTCCAGCATTTTGCGAATCGGTACGATCAGTAGAGTCAGTACTGCGGCACAAATCAGTAGGGCGATAGAGCAACGTTCGAACAGGTTCGGTAACAGTTCCAATTGGTCGGCTTTAACGTGGCCACCAATCAAACCTGCCGCCAAGTTACCCAGCGCACTGGCGCAGAACCATAACCCCATCATCTGACCACGCATTCTTTCTGGCGCCAGCAAGGTCATGGTCGCCAAACCGATTGGGCTTAAGCACAGTTCACCCAGCGTCAACATTAGGATGCTGCCTACCAGCCACATAGGGGAAACGCCAGTACCCTCGTTAGCCAACACATGTTGTGAAGCCATCATCATCAAGCCAAAGCCCGCAGCGGCAAACAGGATACCAATAACGAACTTGGTGATGCTGCTCAAACGTATGCTGTTACGTGCCATAGCAGGCCATAACCAGCTGAAAATCGGCGCCAACAGGATGATGAACAGGGCGTTGATGGATTGGAACCAAACCGCCGGGATTTCAAAATCACCGATCATACGGTTGGTGTAGTCGTTAGCGAACAGGTTGAATGACGTTGGTTTTTGTTCAAACGCCGACCAGAAGAAGGCGGCAGAAATTAGCAGGATGAAACACACCAGCAGGCGTGCGCGTTCTTTGCGGTTCAAACCAGCGAATACGAACAGATAGATGAAATACAGTGTTACCGATGCGGCAATGACGTACACCAGCATACTGGCGACTTCGACCGGATTGATCACAATCATGCCTTGTGCCACGGCGAACACTAACGCAGCAATGATTACAGCAATGCCGACAATCCAAGCACCGACACCTTTTCTTTTCACCACTGGGGTATTCCAAGTGGAATCCAGACCGACTTCTTTCTCGTAACGCTTCATGGATGGCACGACGAATAGGCGGAAGATCACCAAAGCGACCAACATCCCGATACCACCGATACCAAAGCCCCAGTGCCAGCCGTGGGAACGAATCAACCAGCCGGAAATCAGCGGGGCGATAAAGGAGCCCATGTTGATGCCCATATAAAACAGCGAGAAACCACCGTCACGGCGACTGTCACCTTTTTTATACAGTGTACCGACCATTACCGAGATACAGGTTTTGAACAAACCAGAACCCAGCACGATAAACATCAGGCCAATGAAGAACAGGTTATTGCCCATGATAGCCGAGAGCGCGATAGACAAGTGACCGAGCGCGATCAGGATCGAACCGTACCAAACCGCTTTTTGTTGCCCTAGCCAGTTATCGGCCAGCCAACCGCCCGGTAAAGCGGCCAAATACATGCTACCGGCAAAAATACCGACGATAGCCGACGCGTTTTCACGAGCCAATCCCATACCGCCGTCGTATACCGTGGCGGCCATAAACAGGATCAATAAAGGTCGAATACCGTAGAACGAGAAACGCTCCCACATTTCGGTGAAGAACAATGAACCGAGTGGATAGGGATGGCCGAAGAAGGTTCGGCTTTCTTTCTGAATGTCAGAGGATTGCATAATTGGGTCCCGATAAAATGTGCCGTGTTGATGCAGCTTATTGTGTGGTATGACGTGTATTAAAGATGAGGGAATCGAACAGCGAATTCCCCGACAAAACCTTATCCGTAGCGCCCGTAAATCTTGGATGCGCGCCGAACTTTTTATTCACTTGGCGAGTGATTACATCGCTGGTGATATTATTTAACCATTTGATAACTGGTTGCTGGTTTTGTCTAGTACCTCTACCTCATTTTTTAGACGAAAAGTCGACAAACATCTCCTTTTTCAGTTTTTATAGTGGCAAGGCTGTAAATGCGATTGACAGCGCATTTATTAATCTGAATTGATTAAATTTGTTTAAAAACAAATGACTACCGATGGTTTTTGCCACGACGCTGAACATCGGAGAATTCGCGCATAGTCAGACAAAGAGTGGGGAAAATAGCGTTTTATGGTGAAAAGTGCAAGAAAGAGGGAGAAAGTCTGGTTGTTGTACTGTAAAGCAAGAGGGAAACCCGCGCTCTACGCGCGGGAAATAAAGCATTAATACAGCGAAGGTTCGCCATCTGGACGGGTCTTGAAGCGGCGATGCAGCCACATATATTGGTCTGGTGCCATCAAGATCTCTTTTTCTACTACTTTATTCATAAAGGCCGCGGCGTTGAGTTCATCATCCAGTGGGAAATCTTCCACCGCAGGCTGCATGATCAACTCATAACCTTTGCCATCAGGCAGGCGACGCGGGGTGAACGGGATAATCGCAGGTTTACCCATCCGTGCTAGCACGTAGCTACCGGTGGTGGTCGCCGCTTTATCTACCGCAAATAGTGGCGCAAATACACTGCTACGTGGGCCGTAGTCGTGATCCGGCGCATACCAAATGATGTCACCTTGTTTCAGCGCGCGGATCATCCCTTTGACGTCTTTACGATCCAGCATCGATTTATTAGAGCGCATGCGACCCCAAGTTTGCAGCCAATCCATCAGTTTGTTGTCATGCGGACGATAGACACCAATGCCAGGGTTATGAATACCAAAGATTCGTGCCCCCAATTCCAGTGTCAAGAAGTGCAAACCGATCAGCAAAACGCCTTGGTGATTATCACGGGCTTTTTGGATGTGTTCCAAGCCAGAAACGGTAAACCAGCGCTCAATCCGCCAGTTCGGCCAGAACCAAGCCATACCGGTTTCAAACAGTCCCATGCCAACGGATTCAAAGTTTTTTGCGACCAATGTATCGCGTTCGGCACGCGGCATTTCGGGGAAGCACAGTTCTAGATTGCGCTCGGCAATCTCAACCCGACGTTTCAAAAAACGCATTGAGAGACGCCCAAGCGAAGTACCGAGGCGATAAATAATGGGGTAAGGCAACAACACCAAGAGGTATAACAGACCAATGCCTAACCAGGTAATCCAGTAACGTGGGTGTAATAAAGAGCGATTAAAAGAGGGAACTTGGGTCATGTGTTCTCAGCTTACATGTAGTCATTTAGTCATATTCGCAGATGATTTTCATGGCACTAAACTGACCATGTGATCTTTTTTCTGCCGTTCGTATCCCAGTATTGTGACATTTTTCCAGTACAACAGGAAAATCGGACCGCATTAAAACACCATTTTGTCACATTCAGTCGACTATCGAGTGCTCTAGAAAGCCCAAATGGATCATGGGAAAAGTCTGACTGTTATGTATCATAGCAGCGATATTATTCGGGAGATGATTATGTGGGCTTCATGGTTAAGTGCAGGATTACTGGTGTTCGGCGCGGTGCTGGGAAGCCTAGGTGCACATTGGCAGCATAACCCTCTGTTAGCGACGGCGGGGGTCATTTTACTTGCCGGGATAGTGCTCTCCGGTTTTACCGAGTATCGGCGGCATCAATAGTTGCTAATCGGTAAATGCTGTGTTGCGCAAGGTTTTCGAGTATGATGTGCGCCGCGTTTGGGTCTACGACCTAAACAGTAACAATCAGTCAACTCCAGAAAGACAGGAAAGTACCGCATGCGAGTGTTACATAACCGAATTTCTAATGAGGAACTGAAGGCGCGCATGCTGGCTGAAACCGAGCCGCGTACTACAGTTTCTTTTTACAAATATTTCCACATTGATGATCCTAAAGCCTTCCGCGATAACCTCTATATCCAATTTGAAAAACTGAGTGTGTTTGGCCGCATCTATGTTGCCAAAGAAGGTATCAACGCGCAGGTCAGTGTCCCACAGAACAACTTTGAAGCTTTCAAATCCGCATTGTTTGCCGCCGATCCGGCATTGGACCAAGTTCGCCTGAATATTGCGTTGGAAGATGACGGTAAGTCTTTCTGGGTGCTGCGTCTGAAAGTCCGTGACCGCATTGTAGCGGATGGCATTGATGACGAAACCTTCAACCCGGCGAATGTCGGCGAGTACCTGAAGGCGGATCAGGTCAATGAAATGATCGACGATCCGGATACGCTGTTTGTTGATATGCGTAACCACTATGAATATGAAGTCGGCCATTTCGAAAATGCGATCGAAGTGCCTTCCGACACTTTCCGTGAACAACTGCCGATGGCGGTTGAAATGCTGCAAGACAATAAAGACAAAAATATTGTCATGTATTGCACCGGTGGTATCCGTTGTGAGAAAGCCAGCGCCTATATGCTGCATAACGGTTTTAAGAACGTTTACCACGTTGAAGGCGGCATCATCGAGTATGCGCGTAAAGCGAAAGAGCAGGGATTACCGGTCAAATTTATCGGTAAGAACTTTGTCTTTGATGAGCGCATGGGCGAGCGTATTTCTGACGATGTGATCGCCACTTGTCATCAATGTGGTACCGCTTGCGATAGCCATACCAATTGCTTGAATGATGGTTGCCATTTGCTATTTATTCAATGCCCTATCTGTGCCGCCAAATTTGAAGGCTGCTGTAGCGAGACTTGCCGCGAAGAACTGAAACTGCCGGATGAAGAACAACGTGCGCGCCGTGCTGGGCGTGAGACGGGAATTAAAATCTTCAATAAGTCGAAAGGACTGCTGCAAACTACGATGCACATTCCTGCACCGGAAAAAGGAGAGCGTTCAGAATTCTGTGTCACGTTAAAAGATCATTACAACGTAATCACTTTATCGAGGCGACCTTCAAAATAAATCGCCAACTGGGACAATGTCAAATTCCAGCTCTGGATCGGCATTGTCCATTTTTCCTGCGCATTCATTAACCCCAGATAAAGCAGCTTCAACAGACTGTTTTCGTTAGGGAATGCGCCTTTAGTTTTCGTCAGCTTTCTGAACTGGCGGTGCACTGATTCAATGGCATTCGTGGTGTAAATGACTTTACGGATCGTCGCCGGATACCGGAAGTAATGTGACAAATTCTCCCATTTTCTCCGCCATGACTGGATGACCATCGGGTATTGCTGGCCCCACTTAGCCTCCAGTTCATCCAGCGCCGTTTCTGCTGCTTCTTTCGATACGGCACGATAAACGGGCTTCAAATCGGCCATAAACGCCTTATGGTGCTTGGAGGCGACATATTTAATCGAGTTGCGGATCTGATGGATAACACAGAGCTGGACTTCGGTATCCGGGTAAATACTGTTTATCGCTTCCGGGAACCCCGTCAGACCATCCACACAGGCAATCAGAATGTCGTTCAGGCCACGGTTTTGTAGATCGGTCAGTACTGACAGCCAGAAGTTAGCCCCTTCGTTTTCAGACAGATACAGACCCAGGATCTCTTTTTTGCCTTCCAGATTCAGCGCAAGAACAGTGTACACGGCTTTGCTTTGATAACGCCCGTCTTCGCGGATCTTATAGTGAATCGCATCCAGCCAGACGAAGGGATAAACCGTCTCCAGCGGGCGTTGTTGCCATTGTTGCAACTCAGGAATCACTTTATCGGTGACGGCGCTGATCGTGGCGCTGGAAACACTGAAAGCATACAGGTCTTCAATTTCCTGGCTGATATCCTTGTAACTCATGCCCAGTGCAAACATGCGGATGATCTTGCGCTCAATCTCATCGGAAAGCGTGGTCTGGTGCTTCTTCACGAGTTGAGGCTCAAAAGTACCGTTACGATCGCGGGGCGTGGCGAGTTCAAAGGCACCAGTGGGTGTTTTTAGTGTCTTTTTAGACGAACCATTTTTACGGTTAACGGCAATATCTTGAGCCAGATGAGAGTCGAGTTCAGCGGCCAGAGCAGCTTCGGTTAACTGTTTGATTAATGGCGTTAAGATGCCATCTTTACCTGTCAGTGCCTGACCATCCTGAAGTGCTTTCAGGGCTTTATCGAAATCGAAGGGTTGGGACATGTGTCATTCCTTTTTGTCGGTATTTTACTGGAATGACACAGAATTTCTAACACTCCCGGAAAAAGAGTAGCCAGAATGGGCGCTGCAATCACAGCGCCCTGAATATTATTTCTTCTGTACGCCTTCCACGGAGATAATCAGCTCTGCTTCTTGTGAGGCTGGGCCGAGATCCTTAGTGATGTTGAAGTCTTTCAGCTTGATGTTACCTGTGGCGTTGAAGCCAGCACGGTAACCCCCCCAAGGATCTTTACCTTCACCCATCAACGTTGCTTTCAGTGTGATTGGCTTGGTCACGCCATTCAGCGTCAGATTACCGACGATGGCATAGCCATCACCGTCTTTTTTCACTTCGGTAGAAACAAACTTGGCCTGCTGGTTTTTCTCCACATTCAGGAAATCTTTGCTACGCAGGTGTTTGTCACGTTCCGCGTGGTTAGTATCGACACTGGCGGTATTGATGGTGACGTTTACTTTATCTTTGCTTGGATCTTTCTCGTCAAAGGTGAAAGTCCCATCGAAGTCTTTGAACGTACCGTACACCCAGCTAAAACCTAAATGTTGAATGCGGAAGTTAACGAAGGCGTGTTGCCCTTCCTTGTCGATTGTATAATCAGCAGCGACGGCGGAACCGGCGCTCAGCAGCAGAGCACCTACGGTCAGGCCTAATACGGTCTTTTTCAACATAACTATCTCCATAATTCCAAGAGGTTAATCGGCGCTGCGACCCAGCATCCGTTTCAAAGTGACATCACGATCAATAAAGTGATGTTTAAGTGCAGCCAAACCATGCAATACGGAAAGTACTACCACAGTCCAGGCCAGATAAAGGTGGATTGTTCCTGCGTTGTCAGCCTGATCGGGCAGACCGGTCACGCTAGCGGGTACATTAAACCAACCAAATACACTAATAGGCTGACTATCGGCGGTCGAGATCAAATAACCGCTGATCATGATGGCGAACAAAATGACGTATAGCGCTAAGTGGGCGAGTACCGCACTAATACGAGTGAGGCGGCTGTAACTGGCTAACGGTTTCGGTGGTGGCGAGATAAAACGCCAAATCACCCGTACAACCATCACGGCAAACAGCAAGATGCCGATACTTTTATGAATTTCCGGTGCTTGATGGTACCAAGAATCGTAATAACCCAAGGTTACCATCCATAAACCGAGAGCAAACATGCCGTAAACCGCCAGTGCGACCAGCCAGTGAAGCAAAACTGAGACGTGGCCGAAACGGTCCGCGGTATTTTTCCAGAGCATCTTAGATCCTTAAGTGACTCATTGACTCACTGCATATTTAACATTAAGAAATATAAAATCAACATTAAATTAAAGTGCGTTAATTTTATGTAATATTAATCAGTTAATTTGTGCTTAATCGACAAAGTCAGTCAATTAAATCGTCGTCATCTTGAGTGATTTCAGAAAAGCTTTAGATTTTTACTTGTTGAAATTAAAGTTATTTTGTTTTTTATTGTCAGGATTTGTCATTTTTTGTCAACAGAAAGGGAATTGTTAAAATTAGAGCGAATGACAAGACGAATGATTATTTCTGGTGGTAACACTGTTTGTAGACGGTAATCAGTGCTGGAGTGGCATGAGGAGTGGTGGAGTGGTTGGCGGATAGAAATAGCGCAGCACATTGTACAGCGAGTAAAACTCTAATCGGTTGCGGGCATTAATCTTTTCAGTGATATGCCGCTTGTGTACGTAAACGGTATGTGAGCTGATCTGCAATTTTTTGGCGATGCGGTAGTTTGGCATTTCCGACATCCAATACTTCATCACCGTTAACTCTTGTGGGCTGAATAGCGAGTGTTCTATATGGTTATCCAACTGCATCAGTGGTTCTTCATGCAGAGTTTGTAGCGCTTTTGGCAGGATGGCTTTGCTGAACAGGAAAGTGTTCTCAGTAATGCGCATCGGACTGTCACTGTATGGATACGGCGTGTCAAGGTAGATGAACAAAGTGGTTAACTGGCAAGAGCTCATAAATGTCAGTAATGACGCATCATCTTTGTCATAGCGACAGTAATTCGTCAGGTTCATCAAGATATGGCTAGGTTGGAAACTTTCCAGCAGTGGAATGGCTGATTCAATGTTACGACAGCATTTTACTGTAGCGAGCGCATTGTCAGTGAAGTAGTTGGCGATCCCTAAACGGGTGAAGCAGCATTCGTCCACAGCAAGTAGTTTCATGGTGACGTCCTTGTTGGTAACGCAAACGGATCAAGGCATAGTAATCGTAAAATAAGCCTTACACCTTGTACGATCAATTCGGAAATCCAGACGGGTACCACAGTAATTTCCGTGGCAATATTTTCTGTAGGGTATTAAGTCAGTTAGCTGAATTCGAACCATGGTTTGCGAGGAACTAGGGCTTTATTATTAATAAAGCCCAATTAATCTGTAACGTGACGTGATTACTTAAAACGTTGAAGCGAGAAGGGCGTAATATCTTGTTGTGGCTGTTTACCCTGTGCGAACAGCGCTGCAATCTCTCCCAGTACGCTGGCGAATTTGAAGCCGTGCCCACTCAAACCGGTGATCACCATCATGCGATCACAATCAGGCAATATGTCGATAATAAAGTCTTCATCCGGGCTCATGTCGTAGCTACAAACCTCACCGTGTAAACAGACACCGAGCCCGGGCAGGTATTGACGCAAAAAGCCAAATGCTTCACTGCCGTCATTGATGTTGTTACCGTAAGATTTGAGCTGCTCTGAACCTTCTATTGGCTGACCGCCATTGTGCTTACCTAGTTTGAGTCCATCGTTTTCTGACGGGAAACCGTAATATTGGTCACCATCCTGAGTTTCTACCGTAAATGCCGGGAATTTGTTCTTCTCGCTATAACGACCATCGGCTTGATACCAAGAGAAGACTTTGCGAACCGGTGTGACAGGTAATTGTGGTAATAGTTTTTTGACCCAAGTACCGGCGGAAACCACGATTTTACGCCCGTGATAATCGCCATCGCTAGTGACGACAGTGATACCATTATCGGTCTTTTTAATTTCGCTCACAGGGCAGTTAAACAATTGGGCGCAACCGGCTTCCCGTGCCAAGCGGATATAGTGCTTAATTACTAACTCAGAGCGTAAAAAACCGGCATCGGGTTCGAAAACACCGATATAACCTTCCGGGGCGGTAAATTCCGGCCAGCGTTGATTGATTTGTTCGGCGTTGAGCAGTTGTGTATTTAAACGGAAGGCTTTAGCACTGCGCAGGGCGTTGGCAATAAATTCGGAGCTCTGTGGTCCTAGATTGAGCACACCACAAGGGTGGAATAACTTTTCGCCGCAGGTTTGTTCTAAACCATTCCACAGTGCCTGAGCGCGCAACAGCAGCGGCACATATTTTTCACCTTCGCCATAGGCATGGCGGATGATACGGGTGTCGCCGTGGTGGCTGCCATTTTTATGTGGTGGCATTGAACTGTCGATCATTAACACTTCCAGCCCAGCCTGTCTGGCGTAGTAACCTGCTGCCGCTCCTACTGAACCACTGCCTACCACGATCAAATCATATTCCACGGACATTCCCTCAGTTCCTCAACTATTCACCCGTCATGATAAAAGGTTGGTCGCCGTAATGCATCTGTTGGTCTTGAATTCTTGATAGGGAAAGTAACAAAGAAAAAGGCGCTGGGGTGAATGAATCGCAGCGCCTAGTGGTGGTTAATGGCTGAATTAGTGTTTTTTACGATCAAGATCCTGGTATTCCGTTGCTTCTATTTTGGCTATGCCGGCCTCTAAAATATTGATTAATTGACGGGCGACATCGGTAGTTAGCCAAAGCGTTCTATCTACTTGGGCTTCTTCGGGTGTTTGGTCTAGTGAAGACAGGTAATGAAGGCGTATCATCATGGCGTCATAAACGTCGACAGTACTGATATCCCAACCAACAAGCGGGTGTGTCTGAATTACTTCATCATTTCTGTCCATAAAGACCCCTTATTGAGTAGTAACTAACTGGAGTGACTAACGAGGATCAATGCGGCTCACCATCATGCTGAGCTCTTTCAGTATACGCATCCGGTTCGAATACTGGAGGATTTTCCAAGGAGATTTGTGAAATAAATATTTTTTTGAGCAATTATCCAGCAAAAATGGGGATGGGGTGAAAAGCAAAAAAGCCGGAGAGCGACCCCCGGCAAAAACATCACGTTGCAGTATTATTCTGCGCTGAACCAATCGTCTGCACTTTCCCAAGTTTCTTGGAGTATTTCAGCGATCAGATCTTTATCTGTTTTACCGCCGCCAAGTACCGAAAGCCCGTTAGCACCGGCATAACGTACCTGAACCACGGCATCTGGAAACTGTCGGTTAACCCGTTTGCCTAGCTCGCCACTCAGAGCTTCAATGGCTCCCGCAGGGAGCGGTTTGGTTTTATCTATTGTGACTTCAACACGCATAATTGCCCCCGAAGTAATTTACTGTTTATTTATACAGGTAATTATCTTCAAGGGCAATAGGGCGAATTAAATATTATTAGCAGGCAGTTACCGACCAATTGACGCTTTCACCGGCCAGGAAAGGCACGATGGATTCGCCACCTAAGGAAATCTCTTCCGGTTGGCTAACTGGCACGCGCTGCAGCTCGATAAAATCTTCGTTAACCGGCAAACCGTAGAAGCGTGGCCCGTTCAGAGAACAGAAGGCTTCCAGATATTCTAATGCGCCCAGTTGTTCAAACACGGTAGCGTAAGCAGGCATCGCCGCAGGAGCATTGAACACACCAGCACAGCCACAACTAGACTCTTTACGATGCTTGGCATGTGGTGCTGAGTCAGTGCCGAGGAAGAAACGATCCGAACCACTGGCGACGGCTTTGCGCAAGGTTTCCTGATGGATATTACGCTTCAGGATTGGCAGGCAGAACAGATGTGGACGAATACCACCGACTAGCATGTGGTTACGGTTGAACATCAGGTGCTGTGGAGTGATGGTCGCACCCAGGAAACGATCACCTGCTTGCACATATTCAGCCGCTTCTTTAGTGGTGATGTGCTCGAAAACAATTTTTAGCTCAGGGAACTGTTGGCGGATAGGCTCCATTACTTGGTCGATAAAGCGTGCTTCGCGGTCAAAAATATCAATCGCTGCATCGGTGACTTCGCCGTGAATCAACAATGGCATACCGATTTTCTGCATCTGCTCAAGCAGCGGATAAATGCCTTTCACATTGCTAACGCCGTGATTGGAGTTAGTGGTGGCATTGGCTGGATACAGTTTGGCAGCGGTAAACACGCCTTGTTTAAAACCCTCCACTAAAACGGCAGCGTTCAGCGAATCAGTGAGGTAGCAGGTCATCAATGGGGTGAAGTTGTGTCCTTGCGGTACAGCGGCCAAGATACGCTCGCGGTAGGCAATGGCGGCTTCAATAGTGGTAATCGGCGGAGCCAAGTTTGGCATCACAATCGCCCGGCCAAATACCTGACTGGTATAAGGAAGAACCGTTTTCAGCATGTCGTCATCACGTAGATGGATATGCCAATCGTCAGGGCGGCGGATTTTCAGGGCTTGAGGCTGTGCGGTCATATTACAAAGCTCCGGCGGTTAGGATTCTAATAGAAAGCGAATAAGGGGCTTATTCACGCCGGGGCGTAAGGATATGCCGAAAACGATTGCGATGCATCTGTTTGTTGCGTGGAACCATAAAAAAGCCCGCCATTTAGGCGGGCTCGAATTCAGCAGGTTAACTTATTCGCTAACTGGCTGTGGTTTGGTTGCTGGCGCAGTGGCCTGATTAACCGCAGCATGACCACCAGCGGAGCCTTTACCTTCAAAGTTGAAAGTAGGGCGCTGCCAATCACTGTGCTTAGGTGCTTCTGGCACATAAGTTGGTGCTGGAGCTTTAGTCATTGGCGCCGTTGCGACGTGCTTGTAAAGCACATCTTGCACAGTTTTGACCGGAGTAGGCTGCGTAGTGACAACTGGTGCAGCTTCCACGGTGACTTCTTCAACCGCAGTTTCCATTACAGGCTCGATCACTGGCGCAGCTTCAACCACTGGTGCGGTTACAACGACGGCAGGTTCAACGACTGGCTCTGGTTCTACCGCTGGCGCGACTTCTGCAACTGGCTCAACCTCTGCGGCTGGCGCATCAATGACCACAGGTGCGATAGCGACAGGTTCAACGATAGTTGGTGCTTCAGGTACGACTTCTTCCGCCTTCACTTCAACCACTTCCGGTTGAGCGATGACAGCTTCTACAACGATTGGTGCAGCAACAGCAATCTCTGGAATAGTCGGTTCTCTAACGATGTTTTCAGTCAAAACTTCTTGTTCTTCAACAGCTTGATATGCATGTGTGACAGGGTAACTTATCCAAGCCTTGCCAGACGCCATTTCTGGTGAAGCAAAAGCACCTACCAATGGCATTGGTGATTGGGTCGGATAGCGCTCATCACGATAGCGACGACGACGTTGGCCACTGACGCGCAGATGGCGTGGTGAACGGCGTGAACGACGTGGCATGCCGTTTTCACCATTGCGGTTTTCGCTTTGAGAATCGTCTTCAACTGCAGCAACCACGGTTTCTGGCAGCAGTTTAATTTCTTCCGCTACTACCGGTTGAGTTTCAACGACCGGCGCTTTAGGTGCCAGCAGTTCTTCCGCTGCGCGTTGCAGTTCTTCTTCAGCAGACAGGACGCGGATTTTTTGCGACAGCTGGCGACGTTGACGACGCTGTGCTGGTTGCTGATGGCGTTCTTCCTGATCATCATCATGACTGGCAACGGTGTTATCAACACCTTCCAGCGCTTTGACGTCTTGCGGAGCTTGGCGTTTGTCATCTTGACGACGACGTTGGCGATCACCACGTTGTTCGCGGCGTTGCGGCTGATCTTCACGTTGTGCTTTGCCGCTTTCTTCTACCTGAACTTCATCAGTGACCGGCGCATTTTGTACAGCATTACGACGGTTACGACGTTGTTCATCACGGTTGTCGCGGCTTTCACGACCTTCGCGGTTGTCGCGATTATCACGGCTCTCGGAACGATCTTTACGTTCGCCACGTTCGTTACGATCACCGCGATCTTTACGGTTAGAACCCTGACGGCGCTGACCACGACGGTCAGGGCGACGGTTGTCGCTGCCTTCGGTTTGATTCGTTTCAGTCGGTTTGCTCTCTTCCGCTGGTTTTTCTTCACCGGCAAACAGGGCTTTCAGACCACCAAAGAAACGGCTCAAGAGGCCTGGTTTGGCGTCGGTCTCTGCTGCCGCAACGGCTGGTTTGCTGGCCGCTGGTTTAGTTTGTGCAGTTGCTTCTGCCGGTGGTGGTGCATCAGCGGTCAGAGAGAAGGTCGCCAAGGCTGGCTGTTCTGGGCGTTTGCGCTCCATTGGCGCATCTTCCACAGGCTGATCCATCTCTTCTTCGTGCAGTTTTGGCAGCAAGTAGCTCAGAGTGGTAGTTTCTTCACCTTTGCGCACGCGCAGCACTGAATAATGTGGTGTTTGCATCTGATCGTTTGGCACGATGATCGCTTTTACACCACCTTGGCGTTTTTCGATGGCGCTAACGGAGTCACGTTTTTCGTTCAACAGGTAAGAGGCAACCTGAACAGGGACGATGGCGTGAACTTCTTTAGTGTTCTCTTTCAGCGCTTCTTCTTCGATCAAACGCAGAATAGATAGTGCCAGCGATTCGTTGTCACGCACGGTGCCGGTACCACTACAGCGTGGGCAGACGTGGTGGCTGGATTCACCCAGTGAAGGGCTGAGACGCTGACGAGACATTTCCAGCAAACCGAAGCGAGAAATACGGCCAATCTGGATACGCGCACGGTCTTGACGCACGGCATCACGCAGACGGTTTTCCACTTCGCGCTGGTGGCGAACTGGCGTCATATCGATGAAGTCGATAACGATCAGACCACCGAGGTCACGCAAGCGCAATTGGCGAGCGATTTCATCGGCAGCTTCCAGGTTGGTGTTGAAGGCAGTTTCTTCGATATCGCCACCGCGAGTTGCGCGAGCGGAGTTGATGTCGATAGCGGTCAGGGCTTCGGTGGTATCGATAACGATAGAACCACCAGATGGCAGACGAACTTCACGCTGGAAAGCGGATTCGATCTGCGATTCGATTTGGTAGTGGCTGAACAGTGGGATCTCACCGCTGTACAACTTAATTTTGCTGCTGAAATCAGGGCGACCCAGCGCGGCGATGTGCTCTTTAGCTAGATCGAGAACTTTCGGGTTGTCGATCAGGATTTCGCCAATATCAGGGCGCAGATAATCGCGGAAGGCGCGCACGATAACGTTGCTTTCCTGATGGATCAGGAATGGAGCAGCACGGCCTTCGGCGGCTTTTTTGATCGCTTCCCAGTGTTTCAGGCGGAATGACAAATCCCATTGCAGAGCATCGGCAGATTTACCAACCCCGGCAGTACGGACAATCAGCCCCATGCCGTCAGGCAGTTGCAGGGAGGAAAGCGCTTCTTTCAATTCGGTACGGTCGTCACCCTCAATGCGGCGAGAAATGCCACCGGCACGTGGGTTATTTGGCATCAGCACCAGGTAGCTACCCGCTAGGCTGATGAAGGTGGTCAAGGCTGCGCCTTTATTACCGCGTTCTTCTTTATCAACTTGAACAATCACTTCCTGGCCTTCACGCAGAACATCTTTGATGTTTGGGCGACCGTGGGAGGAATAGTTACTTGGGAAGTATTCGCGGGCAATTTCTTTTAATGGGAGGAAACCATGCCGTTCTGCGCCGTAATCAACAAACGCTGCTTCAAGACTTGGTTCAATACGGGTGATTTTGCCTTTGTAAATATTCGCTTTTTTCTGTTCATGACCCGGACTTTCAATATCCAAATCATACAGCCGCTGTCCATCTACAAGGGCAACACGCAACTCTTCCTGCTGAGTTGCGTTAATCAACATTCTTTTCATCTTAACTTACTCGTTATTTTTTACATTATCGACAAAGCTGCGGGCAAAATAACCTCATGGCCGGGTTAAAACCGAAAGCCCCGTGTCTTCTCGCAAAGTGTCAACCTCACGGTTGTCGCCTGCATAGGGGCGCATTATCTCGGTAAGCCTGTATTTCTTTGTGAAAAACAGCACTTTTACTAGGGGAATAGCCTCTGATTTAAGTCGACAGATCTGATTCCATTTACCGGCCAAGCTGCAACCCGCAGCCCGCTAATTGTTTGATTTCACACTACGTCTTACGCCATTGCTGCGTTCTTGTGCGCCAAACAAATTTCATAATTCCGCAATTTCCCTTGTTATAACGAGAATCAAGGCGGAAACAACACACATTATTCCATTGCTGATACCGTTATAGCAAGGTGACTTTTCCTTAACTGTAAGCGAAATCGCAAACGTTCAACTCGGCTTGCTGCCTTATTGCACGCTAAAATTTCCCTTATAGCCAAAGGATCAGTTAAGCACAGAAAAAGATGTGGCGCTATTTGAGCGCGCTATTTAGAATCCCGCCCATGAAAACGAACAATCCCGCAGTACAATTAATCACCATATCCGATGACGAAGCGGGTCAACGGATCGATAACTTTTTGCTTGCCCGCTTAAAAGGGGTACCGAAGAGCATGATTTATCGCATCGTGCGTAAAGGCGAGGTGCGAGTTAATAAAGGCCGTATCAAAGCAGAATATAAATTAGTGGCAGGAGATGTAGTGCGTGTACCGCCGGTACGTGTCGCTGAGCGGGAAGAGCCGCAGGTTTCTGCCAAGTTAGATAAAGTTGCCGCGTTGGCTAATTGCATCTTGTATGAAGATGACCATCTGTTGCTGCTGAATAAACCGTCGGGCACCGCCGTGCATGGTGGTAGCGGATTGAGTTTTGGTGTGATCGAAGGGCTGCGCGCGTTGCGCCCGGAAGCTCGTTTCTTGGAGCTGGTGCACCGCTTGGATCGTGACACTTCTGGCGTGTTGATGGTGGCGAAGAAGCGCTCGGCGCTGCGTTCACTGCATGAGCAACTACGTTTAAAGGGGATGCAGAAAGATTATCTGGCGCTAGTACGTGGGCATTGGCAATCGCACTGCAAGGCCGTTCAAGCCCCGCTGCTGAAAAATATTCTGCAAAGTGGCGAGCGTATTGTTCGCGTCAATAGCGAAGGTAAACCGTCGGAAACGCGTTTCAAGGTAGAGGAACGTTTTGAATTCGCTACCTTGGTGAAAGCCAGCCCGATTACCGGCCGTACGCACCAGATCCGCGTGCATACCTTGCATGCTGGGCACCCGATCGCTTTTGATGATCGTTATGGCGACCGTGAGTTCGACCGCCAATTGGCTTCAACAGGTTTGAAACGCCTGTTCTTACATGCTGCGGCTTTGCGTTTTGAACATCCGGGCACTGGCGAAACCCTGCGTATCGAAGCACCGATGGACGATGAACTACGTCATTGCCTGAAAGTATTACGACAAGCAGCGAAATAACGTCACACCAGCGGGCTGATACCTTCAGCTCGCAACATTTCTAATAACGCAATCAGCGGCAGACCAATCAAAGCATTGGGATCGCGGCCTTCCAAACGTTCAAATAATGCAATCCCCAAGCCTTCGCATTTAAAACTGCCTGCGCAGTTGAGCGGTTGTTCAAGATGAACATAGGCAGCGATTTCTGGCTCGCTTAACGGGCGAAAATGGACATGGAAGGGTTCACACAGGGCTTGTAAATGTTGACTGCGACTGTTGTACAGCGCTAGCCCAGTATAAAAGGTGACCGTTTTTCCGCTGGCACGTTTTAATTGCGCGCAAGCATTCGCTTCGCTATGCGGCTTACCAGTGATTTTTCCGTCGATCACGCAGACCTGATCGGAGCCGATAATCAAATGGTCAGGATAAGCCGTTGCCAGTATCTGGGCTTTGGCTGCCGCCAAACGGAGTACCAATACCTCGGCACTTTCACCCTCCAGCGGTGTCTCATCGACTTCTGGCGCTGCGGTAATAAAAGGGAGATGCAGCTTTTCCAGCAGCATTTTGCGATATGGGGAAGTGGAGGCTAAAAGTATTCTCTGCATAATTTTTTTCGCAAACCGTAGCGTAAATAAGGCAGTCATTTTAAACTATCCGCCGCTGTGGAAGCGAATATTGGTGAAAGGCTGCGTTTTTACGGCCTTTTTCTTTGACTCTATGTCGTTACAAAGTTAATATGCGCGCCCTATGCAAAAGGTAAAATTACCCCTGACCATCGATGCGGTACGTACCGCTCAAAAACGTCTAGACTACGCTGGTGTCTATTCGCCTGAGCAGGTAACTCGTGTTGCCGAATCTGTGGTTAGTGTGGATAGCGATGTGCAGGTATCGTTATCGTTTAATATCGATAACCAACGCCTGGCGGTGATTACAGGTCATGCGGATGTCACGGTCACTTTGATGTGTCAACGCTGCAGTAAGCCGTTTGAGCACCACGTCCACACGACGTATTGTTTTAGCCCGGTCGTCAACGATGAGCAGGCTGAGGCATTACCGGAAGCGTACGAACCGATCGAAGTCAGTGATTTTGGTGAAGTCGATCTGTTGGCAATGGTTGAAGACGAAATTATTCTTTCACTGCCTGTCGTTCCGGTACATGAATCTGAACACTGTGAAGTGTCCGAAGCGGACATGGTTTTTGGCAAACTGCCTGAAGAGGCGGAGAAACCAAACCCATTTGCCGTATTAGCCAGTTTAAAGCGTAAGTAATTAAGGAGTAAGGTCCATGGCCGTACAACAGAATAAACCAACCCGTTCCAAGCGTGGCATGCGTCGTTCACACGATGCGCTGACTGCACCTCTCATGTCTGTCGATGCGACTTCTGGTGAAACTCACCGTCGTCACCACATCACTGCCGACGGTTTCTACCGCGGTCGCAAGGTTATCGGCTAAGTAGCGATATCCTTGGCTCGTCTAACCCTAGCGTTAGATGCAATGGGTGGGGACTTCGGTCCCTGCGTCACAGTGCCTGCTTCATTGCAGGCACTGGCCTCTAATTTACAGCTCCATCTTCTGCTAGTCGGCGATCCCGACACCATCACCCCTCTACTTGCTCACGCCTCTCCTGTTATTCTGGAGCGCCTGCAAGTTGTGCCAGCTGGAAGTGTAATAGCCAGCGATGCTAAACCGTCACAAGCCATCCGCGCAAGTCGTGGAACTTCTATGCGTATCGCATTGGAGTTGATAAAACAGGGCGATGCCCAGGCTTGTGTGAGTGCGGGTAACACTGGGGCGCTGATGGGGTTGGCGAAAATGCTGCTCAAACCGCTGGACGATATCGAACGTCCGGCGTTGATGACGGTGATCCCAAACCAGTTACGCAGTAAAACCGTAGTTTTGGATTTGGGTGCAAATGTCGAATGCGACAGCACCATGCTGGTTCAGTTTGCGGTGATGGGCGCGGTGATGGCTGAAGAGGTGCTTGGTATCATGCAACCCCGTGTCGCGCTACTGAATATTGGCGAAGAAGAGACTAAAGGGCTGGATAATATCCGCGAGGCCGCCGCGACATTAAGAAATACGCCAGCAATCAACTATATTGGTTATCTGGAAGGAAACGATTTGCTCACCGGTAAAACCGATGTCATGGTGTGTGACGGCTTTGTAGGCAACGTGACACTGAAAACTATGGAAGGCGTGATAAGGGTATTCTTGTCATTGCTGAAATCATCGAATGACGGTGGCAAACAAGCGTGGTGGTTAAGACTGTTAGGTCGTTGGTTACAAAAACGGGTGGCAAAGCGCTTTGGTCATCTGAACCCCGACCAGTACAATGGCGCATGTCTGTTAGGATTGCGGGGCACCGTAATCAAGAGCCATGGCGCGGCGAACCAGCGAGCGTTCGTTGCAGCTATCGAACAGGCTGTGCAGGCGGTGCAGCGGCAAGTTCCGGAAAGGATTGCTGCGCGCCTTAAGGCTGTATTACCTAAGAGTGACTGAATCGTCCATGTATACAAAGATTCTCGGTACGGGGAGCTACCTGCCCGTACAAGTGCGCACCAATGCTGACCTAGAAAAAATGGTGGATACCTCTGACGAGTGGATCGTCACGCGTACAGGTATCCGTGAACGCCGTATCGCTGCTGCCGATGAGTCTGTAGCAACGATGGGCTTCCAAGCGGCTGAAAAGGCGCTGGAAATGGCGGGTGTGGCTAAAGAAGATATCGGTTTGATCGTGGTAGCAACCACCACCTCCAGCCATGCTTTTCCTAGTTCTGCTTGTCAGATCCAACAAATGCTGGGCGTGAAAGACTGTGCGGCATTTGATCTGGCTGCCGCCTGCGCGGGGTTTACCTATGCGCTGAGCGTAGCGGATCAATACATTAAAAACGGCGCGGTAAAACACGCGCTGGTGATCGGGGCTGATGTCCTGTCTCGCACGCTGGATCCTGAAGATCGCGGCACTATTATTCTGTTTGGTGACGGTGCGGGTGCGGTGCTGTTGGGGGCTTCTGAAGAGCCGGGTATTCTGTCTACTCATTTGCACGCCGATGGTCGCTACGGCAATCTATTGGCGCTGGCAAATCCGGATCGCCAAGATAAAGATAAACCGGCCTATGTCACTATGGCGGGTAACGAAGTGTTTAAAGTTGCGGTGACCGAACTGGCACATATTGTTGATGAAACATTGGCGGCCAGTGGTCTGGAGCGTAGCGAACTGGATTGGTTGGTACCGCATCAGGCTAACTTACGCATTATCAGCGCGACGGCCAAAAAATTGGGCATGGGGATGGATAAAGTGGTTGTGACGCTTGATCGTCACGGCAACACTTCTGCCGCCTCCGTACCGGCAGCGTTCGATGAAGCGGTGCGCGATGGGCGTATCCAGCGTGGTCAGCTTGTGCTGCTTGAAGCCTTTGGCGGCGGCTTTACTTGGGGCTCGGCGCTAGTTCGATTCTGATTCGACAGGAAATTTAAAATGTCAAAATTTGCTTTTGTTTTCCCAGGTCAAGGTTCTCAGGCTGTGGGTATGTTGGCTGATTTGGCCGCAGAACATCCAATTGTTGAAGACACATTTTCCGAGGCATCTGCTGCTCTGGGTTACGATCTGTGGGCTCTGGTACAACAAGGTCCAGCGGAAGAACTGAATAAAACGTGGCAAACTCAGCCAGCCCTGTTAGCTGCCTCCGTCGCGATTTTCCGCGTATGGCAGCAACAAGGTGGTAAAACGCCAGCGATGATGGCCGGTCACAGCCTTGGTGAGTATTCAGCGCTGGTCTGTGCGGGTGTGCTGGATTTTGCAACTGCAATCAGCTTGGTTGAATTGCGCGGTAAAGCGATGCAAGAAGCGGTGCCAGAAGGCACTGGTGCAATGTACGCGATCATCGGTTTGGATAATGACGCGATCGCCAAAGCTTGTGAAGAATCAGCGCAAGGGCAAGTCGTTTCTCCGGTTAACTTTAACTCTCCGGGGCAGGTTGTGATCGCGGGTAACAAAGAAGCGGTCGAACGTGCGGGGGCAGCTTGTAAAGCGGCCGGTGCCAAGCGTGCATTGCCGTTGCCAGTCAGCGTGCCGTCACACTGTGCTTTAATGAAACCAGCGGCGGAAAAACTGGCTGCGGCATTGAAAGACGTGACTTTCAAAGCACCAAGTGTGCCAGTAGTGAATAACGTTGATGTACGCACGGAAACCGATCCTGAAGCAATCCGTAGCGCATTGGTTCGTCAGCTGTACAGCCCAGTGCGCTGGACAGAAAGCGTAGAATTCATGGCAGCAGAGGGCGTGACTTCTCTGCTGGAAGTGGGGCCGGGTAAAGTATTGACTGGCCTGACCAAACGTATTGTCGATACCCTGACTGCGGCGGCAGTGAATGAACCAGCCAGCCTGTCAGCGGCGCTTGAACAATAAAAGAGGAAAACAATGAGCTTCGAAGGAAAAATCGTTCTGGTCACTGGTGCGAGCCGTGGCATTGGCCGTGCAATCGCTGAGTCGTTTGTTGCACGTGGTGCTAAAGTTGTCGGTACCGCGACCAGTGAAAAAGGGGCTGAAGCTATCAGCGCCTATTTGGGCACCAGCGGTAAAGGATTCATGTTGAACGTGATCGATTCTGAATCTATCGACAGTGTTTTAGCATCTATCCGTGCCGAATTTGGCGAAATCGATATTTTAGTTAATAATGCTGGTATTACACGTGATAATCTTCTGATGCGCATGAAAGATGATGAGTGGCAGGATATCCTGGATACTAATCTGACTTCGGTATTCCGCCTGTCAAAAGCGGTAATGCGCGCTATGATGAAAAAGCGTTTTGGTCGTATCATCACCATCGGTTCTGTCGTTGGCACTATGGGTAACGCAGGGCAGGCGAATTACGCGGCGGCTAAAGCTGGTCTGATTGGTTTTAGCAAGTCTTTGGCACGTGAAGTGGCTTCGCGTGGCATTACAGTCAACGTCGTGGCACCAGGTTTTATTGAAACAGACATGACTCGGGCGTTGACAGATGAACAACGTGCAGGCATTTTGTCGTCAGTTCCAGCCAATCGGCTGGGTGATGCAAAAGAAATCGCCAGCGCTGTTGCTTTTTTAGCCTCTGATGAGGCTGGCTACATCACTGGCGAAACGTTACATGTCAATGGCGGCATGTACATGATTTAAAAAATGCGAAAACTATTTGCGTTATTTGGGGCAAAAACCGCAAAATAGCGTAAAATCGTGGTTTGACCAGCCGGGATTTAGTTGCATCTTTTTCAACATTTTATACACTACGAAAACCATCGCGAAAGCGAGTTTTGATAGGAAATTTAAGAGTATGAGCACTATCGAAGAACGCGTTAAGAAAATCATTGTTGAACAACTGGGTGTTAAGCAAGAAGAAGTTGTTAACACAGCCTCTTTCGTTGAAGACCTAGGTGCCGATTCTCTTGACACTGTTGAGCTGGTTATGGCTCTGGAAGAAGAATTCGACACCGAGATTCCAGACGAAGACGCTGAGCAAATCACTACTGTTCAGGCAGCTATTGATTTTATCAACGCTAATCAGGCGTAAGCGAACATCTCTAGGCGGTCATTCGACCGCCTAAGTTTTTTATCCCTAGTGTTAAATTTTCCCTCCCTGGAGGACAACCGTGTCTAAGCGTCGTGTAGTTGTGACCGGACTGGGAATGTTGTCTCCTGTCGGCAATACGGTCGAGTCCACATGGAACGCACTTCTTGCCGGTCAGAGTGGCATCAGCCTGATCGACCATTTCGATACCACCGCCTACGCAACCAAATTTGCCGGCTTGGTAAAGAACTTTAATGTAGAAGATTTCATCTCGCGCAAAGATGCGCGCAAGATGGATATGTTCATTCAATACGGTATCGCAGCTGGCATGCAAGCCATGCAAGATGCGGGGCTGGATATCACCGAAGCCAACGCTAGCCGCATTGGTGCCGCTATTGGCTCCGGCATCGGTGGTTTGGGTTTGATCGAAGAAAACCACAGTTCATTAGTGAACGGTGGCCCACGTAAAATCAGCCCGTTCTTCGTACCATCGACTATCGTCAACATGATTGCAGGCCATCTGACCATCATGTACGGCATGCGTGGTCCGAGCATTTCGATCGCCACCGCTTGTACCTCTGGTGTGCACAATATCGGCCATGCCGCTCGTATCATTGCCTACAATGATGCTGACGTTATGTTGGCGGGTGGGGCAGAAAAAGCCAGTACTCCGCTAGGTGTGGGTGGCTTTGGTGCCGCTCGTGCACTGTCAACCCGTAACGATGCTCCACAAGCGGCTAGCCGCCCATGGGATAAAGATCGTGACGGTTTCGTGCTGGGCGATGGCGCTGGCATGATGGTGCTGGAAGAGTACGAACACGCTAAGAAACGTGGCGCAAAAATTTACGCAGAAATTGTCGGTTTTGGTATGAGCAGCGATGCTTACCATATGACGTCACCACCAGAAAATGGTGAGGGCGCAGCGCTGGCAATGGAAAACGCGTTGCGTGATGCTGGCTTGGATGCAGCGAAAATCGCATACATCAACGCACACGGCACCTCAACGCCAGCCGGTGATAAAGCGGAAACTCAAGCAGTGAAGTCCATCTTTGGTGAAGGCAGCCGCGTGATGGTCAGCTCTACCAAATCGATGACTGGCCACCTGTTGGGTGCTGCTGGTGCGATTGAGTCGATCTTCACCGTATTGGCATTACGCGATCAGGTCGTTCCGCCCACCATCAACTTGGATAATCCAGATGAAGGTTGTGATTTGGACTTCGTTCCTGGCACCGCGCGCCAAACTAAAGACATGGAATACACCTTGTGTAATTCCTTTGGCTTTGGTGGCACCAACGGCTCGCTGATTTTCCGTCGCGTATAGCTGTTTCTCGCATAGCTTAATAAAAAGCCTGGTTTTTTTAACCGGGCTTTTTTTTTGCTTATCAGATCCCCACGCCTGTTATGCTGTATTCTAGCGACGATTTTTTAGGAGGAGGCTCATGTACTGGATCAACGGACAACAGCATGATGCCATTGCGGTTAGCGATCGCGGCCTGCAATTTGGCGACGGGTGTTTTACCACCGCCAGAATAGTCGACGGTAAGATTGATCTGTTGGCTTGGCATATTGAACGTATGCAGCAGGCTGCACTGCGCTTGATGTTGCCGCCGGTAGATTGGCTGGCTCTGGAACGAGAGATGATTCATGCCGCAGAATCAATTTCGCTCGGTGTGGTCAAAGCGATGCTGACCCGTGGCAGTGGTGGGCGTGGCTATAGCCCAGCCGGTTGTGAATACCCAACGCGCATTGTTGCGCGTAGTACCTATCCGCAACATTATCTGTCATGGCGTGAGCAGGGTATCAGTCTGGCGCTGAGCCCTGTAGCACTGTCACGCAATCCGCTATTGGCAGGGTTAAAACACTTAAATCGGTTAGAACAGGTATTGATTCGCACGCATCTTGACCAGACCGAGGCCGATGAGGCTCTGGTGCTTGACACTGAAGGTTACCTGGTGGAATGCTGTGCGGCCAACTTGTTCTGGCGCAAGGGAAATACGGTGTTTACGCCGGATCTGAGTCAGGCTGGCGTTGCGGGATTGATGCGACGCAGGGTGATCGAACTGTTGTCAGACAGCGAATATACATTGCATGAAGTGAGTGAGCCGCTAACGACGCTGGCCGATGCCGATGAACTGCTGGTGAGTAATGCGTTGATGCCATTGCTGCCAGTAAATGCTGCACAATCATGGCGTTATCACTCGCGCCAGTTATACGAATTTTTGCGCCCACATTGTTGACCATGGTTGATTGATGAAGAAGAAAAAACTCAAAATTGTCGTGTTGTTGCTGGCTTTGCTACTAGCATCGCTGTTCTGGGGATATCAGAAAGTTGAACGTTTTGCTGACACCGCGTTGGCAATCCAGCAAGAAGCGATATTCAAGCTGCCAGCCGGCACCGGACGCGTTGCGTTAGAGGATCTGCTGGTACGCGACAAACTGATCCGCAATGGCAAGTGGTTCTCTTGGTTGCTGCGTTTGGAACCGGAGTTAGCGAAGTTTAAAGCCGGTACTTACCGCTTTACGCCGGGAATGACGGTACGCCAAATGCTGCAACTGCTAGCCAGCGGGAAAGAAGCCCAATTCAGCGCGCGCTTTATTGAGGGTTCACGTTTTCGCGATTGGTTGCAGGTGTTGCAACAGTCCAAGTATCTCAAACATACGTTAGCGGGTAAAACTGACGCCGAAATTGCTACCGCATTGGGCATGAAAGACGACAGTAATCCAGAAGGGCATCTTTACCCCGATACTTATTCATACACTGCAGGCATGACCGATCTGGCGCTGTTGAAGCGTGCCCATTTACGCATGATCAAAGCGGTCGAAGATGCTTGGCAAGGGCGCGAACCCTCGTTGCCGTATAACACGCCAGAAGAGTTGATCACCATGGCGTCGATTATCGAAAAAGAAACAGCCGTGCCGGCTGAACGCACTAAAGTCGCTTCGGTATTCGTTAATCGTCTGCGTTTAGGTATGCGTCTACAAACCGACCCGACAGTGATTTATGGCATGGGCGACAGCTATAATGGCAACATCACGCGCAAAGATCTGGAAACGGCAACGCCATACAACACTTATGTGATCAGTGGGTTGCCACCTACGCCGATCGCCATGCCAAGCCAAGCATCATTAGAAGCGGCGGCGCATCCGGCCAAAACGCCCTATCTCTATTTTGTTGCTGACGGTAAAGGTGGCCACACCTTCACCACCAACCTGGCAAGCCATAATCAGGCGGTACGTGTTTATCGTCAGGTGTTAAAGGAAAAGAATGAAAAGTAAATTTGTCGTCATTGAAGGGCTGGAAGGCGCGGGTAAAACCACTGCGCGTGAAACGATTGTGAACGTGCTACGCGAGCACGGCATCAATGACATCGTGTTTACCCGTGAACCGGGCGGCACACCGTTGGCCGAGAAACTGCGTGATTTGTTCAAGCGCGGCACTGACGGAGAGCTACCGACCATTAAAGCCGAAGTGCTGATGCTGTACGCCGCTCGTGTACAACTGGTGGAAACGGTGATTAAACCGGCCTTGGCTCGTGGCGCTTGGGTGGTGGGCGATCGTCACGATTTGTCCTCTCAGGCTTATCAAGGCGGCGGACGCGGGGTTGATAAACAGTTAATGACTTCTCTGCGTGATACCGTGCTTGGCGATTTTCGCCCAGACATGACGATTTACCTCGATCTCCCACCGCTAGTTGGATTGCAACGTGCCCGAGCGCGAGGTGAATTGGATCGTATCGAACAGGAAGCTTTACCGTTTTTCGAACGTACCCGTGCGCGCTATCTAGAATTAGCGGCGCAAGACGATAGCATCGTTACCATTGATGCGGCTCAATCGCTAGAACAAGTGACGATGGCTATCCACAGCCGTCTGTCACAATGGCTACAGCAACAGGAAAACGCGTAATGAATTGGTACCCGTGGCTGAATGCGGCTTATCGTCAATTGGTCGGGCAATACGCCAGTGGGCGAGGGCATCACGCTCTATTGCTGCATGCTGCGCCGGGCAATGGGGATGACGCACTGGCTTACGGCATCAGTCGCTGGTTAATTTGCCAACGTCGTAACGGTGAAAAGAGCTGTGGTGAGTGCCATAGCTGTCGCCTGATGTTGGCAGGGAATCACCCGGATTACCATGTGCTCAGTGCGGAAAAGGGCAAAAGTAGCTTAGGCATCGAGCCGATCCGCCAACTGACCGAAACGCTGTACTCCCATGCACAACAAGGCGGGGCGAAAGTCGTCTGGTTGCCGCAGGCTGAACAACTGACTGAGGCGGCGGCTAACGCGTTGTTGAAAACGTTGGAAGAGCCTCCAGCGAACACCTATTTCCTGTTGGGCTGCCGCGAGCCTGCGCGTCTGTTGGCAACATTACGCAGTCGCTGTTTCTATTGGCATCTCGCCAGCCCGGATGAACAACTCAGTCTGCAATGGCTGAATCGGCAAATTCCCACAAATGCTATCGATCATCTGACCGCTCTGCGTTTGCATGATGGCGCACCGCTGGCCGCCGAGCAATTGCTGCAACCGGAACATTGGCAGCAGCGTACCGCACTCTGTAGCGCGTTAAGTGCAGCGCTAAATAGCCGCGATATGTTGTCGTTATTGCCCGTGCTGAACCATGACAATGCGAGTGAACGTCTACACTGGTTATGTGCGTTATTGGTCGATGCGATGAAGTGGCAACAAGGCGCGAGCCATTATGTATTGAATCAGGATCAACAACCGTTGGTTCAACAGTTAGCCGGTTGTTTGAGTCAGCGGACTTTGCAACATCTGGTACAGAAGTGGCTTCATTGCCGCCATCAATTACTCAGCGTGGTTGGCGTCAATCGCGAACTGCTGCTGACCGAACAGTTACTTAGCTGGGAGCAGATGTCTGGCTCTACCGGCTATACTCATACTCATTCGCTGTAAAGAGTTAATTATCATGTTGTTAGTAGACTCCCATTGCCATCTTGATGGTTTGGATTACCAAGATTTGCACCAAAACGTGGACGATGCGCTGGCAAAAGCCAAGGCACGCGATGTCGGCTATGTGCTGGCTGTCGCGACGACCTTGCCGGGTTATCGCGCGATGACCGATCTGATTGGTTCCCGTGATGACGTCGCATTTTCTTGCGGTGTGCATCCATTGAATCTGGAAGACGGTTACGACTATGCTGAACTGCGCCAATTAGCAGCGGCAGAGCAGGTGGTTGCGTTGGGTGAAACTGGGCTGGATTATTTCTATCAGAAAGATAACTGGGCGCTGCAGCAGGAATCGTTCCGCGAACATATCCGCATTGGCCGTGATGTGAATAAACCGGTGATTGTCCATACTCGCGATGCGCGTGAAGATACGCTGAAAATCCTGCAAGAAGAAAACGTACAGGACTGTGGCGGCGTGTTGCATTGCTTCACCGAAGATTTGGCAACGGCTAAAACTTTGCTGGATCTGGGTTTTTATATCTCGTTTTCCGGCATCGTGACTTTCCGCAATGCTGAACAACTGCGCGAAGTCGCTCGCTACGTTCCGCTGGATCGTATTCTGGTGGAAACTGACTCACCTTATCTGGCTCCGGTGCCACATCGTGGTAAAGAGAACCAACCTGCCTATGTCCGTGATGTCGCCGAATACATGGCGGTCTTGAAGGGTGTGAGCCTAGAAGAACTCGCTACAGCCACGACCGAAAACTTTTCACGCTTATTTCATATCAAATTGCCAAAGCTGGTTTAGGCTTAATCCGTAGCGGCATTGTCGGTATTTCTTTTTTAGCTCGTAATTAATTACCAAAACGGGTAAGTTCCTTGCCCGTTTGGTGTCATTTAATGGTCTTGTTTTCATCTTTTTTTACAAAAAACAGACAATCCAGGCAAAGTAGCTGGGCATTTTCATTGAAACGTGACTGTCATCAAACATTGATTAGGCTATTTATTTTACTCTGCGTAAAAATTCCAGGGGTGCTCAGACACCCCGAATTGTAAGGGGTTTTCTCCCCTCCCTTACAACGCGAAAATCGCGATAAGAAGTAGCAAAGCATTATTACTCAGGAGCACACTCAACTATGTTCAAGAACGCATTTGCAAACCTGCAAAAAGTAGGTAAGTCGCTAATGCTGCCGGTATCCGTATTGCCTATCGCAGGTATCCTGCTGGGCGTCGGTTCCGCCAACTTTAGCTGGCTACCTGCGGTAGTCTCCCACGTGATGGCGGAAGCGGGCGGGTCTGTATTCGCCAATATGCCATTGATCTTCGCCATCGGTGTAGCACTTGGCTTCACCAACAACGATGGTGTTTCTGCGCTGGCGGCGGTTGTTGCCTACGGCATCATGGTGAAAACCATGGCGGTAGTTGCGCCTTTGGTACTGCACCTGCCTGCGGAAGAGATCGCGGCTAAACACTTGGCGGATACCGGTGTACTCGGGGGGATTATCTCCGGCTCCATTGCTGCCTATATGTTTAACCGTTTCTTCCGTATTCAACTGCCGGAATATCTGGGCTTCTTCGCCGGGAAACGTTTCGTACCGATCATTTCTGGTCTGGCTGCAATCGTTCTGGGTGTGGTTCTGTCCTTCATCTGGCCACCAATTGGTACGGCTATCCAAACCTTCTCCCAATGGGCTGCTTATCAGAACCCGGTAGTGGCGTTTGGTATCTACGGTGTGGTTGAGCGTGCTTTGGTGCCATTCGGTCTGCACCACATCTGGAACGTACCGTTCCAAATGCAGATTGGTGAATACACCAACGCGGCCGGTCAAGTATTCCACGGTGATATTCCACGTTACATGGCAGGTGACCCGACTGCAGGGATGTTGTCTGGTGGCTTCCTGTTCAAAATGTACGGTCTGCCTGCTGCAGCTATCGCGATCTGGCACTCAGCTAAACCTGAGAACCGCGCGAAAGTCGGCGGTATCATGATCTCCGCGGCGTTGACCTCGTTCCTGACCGGTATCACCGAGCCGATCGAGTTCTCCTTCATGTTCGTAGCGCCGATCCTGTATGTGATCCACGCTATCTTGGCCGGTCTGGCGTTCCCAATCTGTATCCTGTTGGGTATGCGTGATGGCACCAGCTTCTCACACGGTTTGATCGACTTCATCGTACTGAGCGGTAACAGCAGCAAAATCTGGCTGTTCCCAATCGTCGGTATCATCTACGGTCTGGTGTACTACACCATCTTCCGCGTGTTGATCGCCAAGTTGGATCTGAAAACGCCGGGTCGTGAAGATTCTTCTACCGAGCAAGTGACTCAGGGCGGTTCTGAAATGTCTGCTGCATTGGTGCAGGCTTTCGGTGGCAAAGAGAACATCACTAACTTGGATGCTTGTATCACCCGTCTGCGCGTTAGCGTGGCCGACGTGGCTAAAGTTGACCAGGCTGGTCTGAAAAAACTGGGTGCTGCTGGCGTTGTTGTTGCTGGCTCTGGCGTTCAGGCCATCTTCGGTACCAAGTCCGACAACCTGAAAACTGATATGGATGAATACATCCGTAATCACTAATTCAGGCTGGGGAGCTTAAAGGGGAGGCGAAAGCCTCCCCTTTTTATTGCTATAATCGGGCTTTGCAGGAAAGGTAACAGGCGTTACTCTACTGCACGTTTACGAATTCTATTTTTTGAGGTCTACATGATTATAAAACCACGCGTTCGCGGCTTCGTTTGTGTTACTACCCATCCGGTTGGTTGTGAAGCTAACGTCAAAAAACAAATCGAATACGTCAAAGCGCAAGGGGCTATCAAGTCGGGGCCAAAGAAAGTGTTGGTGATTGGGTCATCCACTGGTTACGGTTTGGCATCACGCATCTCTGCAGCCTTCGGTTGTGGTGCTGATACGCTGGGCGTGTTCTTTGAACGTGCTGGCGACAAAGACAAAGCGGGTACCGCAGGTTGGTATAACACCGCCGCGTTCCAGAATTTTGCTGAACAAGCGGGACTGAAATCCTTCAATATCAATGGTGATGCATTTTCTGATGCAGTTAAGCAAAAGACTATCGAACTGATCAAAAAAGAATTTGGTCAGGTTGATCAAGTGGTTTACAGCTTGGCTTCACCGCGTAGAACCCATCCGAAAACCGGTGAAGTCTTTAACTCTACGTTAAAGCCGATCGGTCAGGACATTACCTTACGCGGCCTAAATACTGACAAAGAGACGGTCGGTGAAGTCACGTTGGAACGTGCCAATCAGGAAGAAATTGATAATACCGTGGCAGTGATGGGCGGTGAAGATTGGCAGATGTGGATTGACGCACTGCTCGAAGCGGGCGTGTTGGCAGAAGGCGCGACTACTACCGCCTATACCTATCTGGGTGAAAAACTCACCCAAGACATTTACTGGAACGGCACCATCGGCGCAGCAAAAAAGGATCTGGATAAGAAAGTTATCCGTATCCGTGAGAAGTTGGCTGCGCACGGTAATGGTGACGCGCGTGTTTCTGTGTTGAAAGCGGTAGTGACTCAGGCGAGCTCTGCCATTCCGGTTATGCCTTTGTATCTGTCATTGCTGTTCAAAGTGATGAAAGCAAAGGGCACTCACGAAGGTTGTATCGAGCAGGTTTACGGTTTGTACAAAGACAGCATCTGTGGCGCTGAGCCTATTATGGATGAAGAAGGCCGTCTGCGTGCTGACTACAAAGAGCTGGACCCAGCAGTGCAAGCAGAAGTTTCTACTCTGTGGGATGATGTCACGACTGATAACGTGAGTGAGTTGGCTGATTTCGCCGCCTATAAAACCGAATTCCTCAACCTGTTTGGTTTTGAAATGGGTGGTGTGGACTATGGCGCCGATGTGAACCCTGATGTGAAAATCAATCATCTGATCGACTTGACCAAGTGACTCGAGAGGGAGGCGTAAGCCTCCCTCAGAACGATGTGAAAGTGCTGGCGGTTGATCTCATTTACCGGCTTGCGCTGCCAGCACAAGTTCGCCAATACAAGCAATTTTATTGCGACGTATTAATGCGAGCCCTCCGTTCATACTGCGGATGTTGGAGTGGCTCTGAATGCATTAGCGGTTTTATCCATCACAACTTGAACGTCACTTCCTGAATCAAGTACGGTATTTTGAAGTGATTCTGTTTCTATCTGTACTGTTATCACTTCAAGCGCCTCAAGACCGTCAGTAGCCAGCAACGCGCTCACTTGCGTAGAGAAACAAGAGTCTGTGGCAGCAGCCTGTACTTGTGATGCTTCGGTAGTGGCAACAATATGGTTATCAGAAATATAATTCCCCTGACCTGACACAACACGGATTATCACCGGTGTTGCACCCGCTGGCGTAATATATTGTATGTCTATTGTCTCCGAAATATGATTGGCAATGATCGAATTATTATCGCCACTGATATACAAAAGGCCATATAAATCATCTAAACCATTATTGTATGCTTGCATAGGTGCCCAAGGCTCACGCTCGCGGAAAAAATGGTTGGAAGAAACCAGGTTTTCTGAACTGTTGTCCTGGAATACCAGCATTCCCGGATAAAAAGCATGGAATCTATTACTGCTGACAGACGAACGTACCACACCAGAAAAGTGAATGCTGCTTTTCCCACGTGGAAAGATATTGTTTGCTGTAATTAAAAGACCACCAAAGTTTTGCGCATAAATTGAATATCCTCTATAGCCAGCGCCTATCAGGTTATCGGTAATTTTGGATGCCTGACCTGATTCACGTAATTCTATACAGTTACCACATTCAGCGATGAAATTATTATGTATAGACAGGGCATCAGAATTATAAGTAGTCACGCCATGCTCTAAATATACCAGCCCCATGCCACTGACCCGGAATGAGTCTTGCGCACTGGCAATATAAATCCCGGTCTTGCCGTTAAGATAGGTATTTTCTGGATCATCGGTTCCTGAGCCATCATCTACAAAGTGCAAGCCATCAATACAAAAGTCAGCAAACTCAACCGAACTTATCCGTGGGTCCCCGCTACGTGCAACATAAAATGCGGCACCCATATACTCCTCAGCATCAGTTTCCGGGGACATATCGACAAGAATACGGCTCCCTCCTGGCCACAATTCATGCCAATTGGCCCATTCACTCTCTGGAGTATTGAAACGAATACTTGAAGAGGTGAATCCATGTCCGGAACCCATAATTTTCAGATAGCTGATATCTATCATGACCTGAGTGAGAAGATGATAATCACCTGGTGGAATATAGATAACTGCACCTGGTTTTCCTCCTTCATTAGTATCTGTATCGGTTTGTCTGTTTTTAATGTCTGCGATTATGCTATTAATGACCTCGCCAATATCCTCATACGGATTACCTACATTCCACTCAGTGACATCGTAATAGTTGTTACTTGCCATTTGTTAAACCCTTCTGTGACATTAACATAAAATAAGTCTGTGGTGCACATGCGATTAGGTTGGTCCATTTTCCAGTTCGCGCTTTGCAAGATCGACTCTAATTTTTTCAAGGAGTGCGTTATTCAGTTTGAAGTAGCGCACCATAAATGCACTGATGAAATAGCTGACCATTGGCAGTAATGAGAACATGATAATAATGCCCTGAATTGTCTGCGCGTTTTGCTCCGGCTTATTAGCGATATAACCTGTAAATGACAATATCCAGGCAACGATTGCTCCAGCTACTGCGAGTCCCATTTTCAGCATAAACAGGTTACCAGCGAAAGAAATACCGGTTAGGCGTTTACCGAATTTCCAGTCGCCATAGTCGTCAACATCAGACATCATGGCCCACAGGATGGGGCCGGACTGTATTAAATGCAAAATATTAATGATAATAAACAGCGTTAACAACGGCGTCAGCGATTTAGGATCGACAAACCACAACGCAAAGGACAGGATGCCAAGAATGATATTAATAATGCGGAATAGCTTAATTTTATCAAAGCGATCAGTGAGTGGTTTAGCTATTACGCTGCCCAGCATATTACAGGCGACACCGAGTGCCATAAAAAAGGTAATAAATCCCACGGAAGCCTGCATCACGTAGGTAGCGTAATAGATGGTAACCGCACCGCGAATAAATGCCGGGAAGACGTTAAGGAAGGTAATCGAAATCATCAACAACCATTGGTCATTTTTAGCAATGTCTTTCAGATCCTTTATTAACGAGTCATTGGCTTTTACCGAAACGACGCGCTCCTTAATACTGGCGAAACAGAACAGGAACATTAACGTTGCGGCACCACCCATGATCATCATTGTTAACTGAAAACCGGATGCTCGATTACCATTACCCAGCCAGTCGGTTAATGGCAAAATGGAGGAGGATACGATAAGTGTCGCTAAGCCGTTAAGGAAGAAACGCCATGACAGGCAACCCAGCCGCTCTTTCTGGTTCAGCGTAATCACGCCCGCTACTGAGCAGTAGGGAATATTGATGGCGGTATAAATCAATGACATCACCAGATAGGTTACCCAAGCATAAATAATTTTTCCGTTCATGCTTAGGTCTGGTGTAGTGAACATCAATATCGCCCCGAGGCCAAATGGCAGAGCCATCCATAATAGCCATGGCCGAAATTTACCCCAGCGACTCTGGGTGCGATCACAAATAGCTCCCATGATAGGATCACTGAAGGCATCAAAAACACGGATTACCAAAAATAGCGTGCCAACAACCCCGGGAGCCAAGCCATACACATCGGTATAAAACCATGTCAGATACAGCGCCAGCACGCTCCAGATCATGCAGGATCCGGCATCACCCATACCGTAACCGATCTTTTCTTTCAGGCGCAGTTTCTCGTAAGCGCTTTGCTTTTCCATTGCAGCAGTAGACATAAAATTACCTCAATAATGCGCAGTCATCAGTACAAAGCTCCGGCTATTACGGCCAGTGCCTGTGGTGATAATAGAAAAGGGAATATACCCTTCATACTTCAAGCTGCATTTTTGTTGGCTGCCTTTACTCACCCTAGTCACTTGGTGGGCCAAGCTCCTAGGGCTTCGTTCACTTGCCGCCTCAATGCAACTCGAATTATTTTGGGTATATTATCTATCCCTCCGACAGCGTGAAAAGGAAAATTGCAGTGATTAAAGAGTTGTAATGTTAATATTAATACTACTCTCGCGTATAATTAATCTGGAGACAATTTCATACATTTCAATACTTCCTTGTTTATTTTCATTCTTAACCATCTGGAATGCCAGATGAGCAATTTCGGTTATCGGTTGTGCAACGCTGGTGATCTTTTTTGTTTGTGCCAATAATGTATTATCGAAGCTGGCAATGGCAATATTTTGAGGTACAGAAATCCCTTTTTCTTTTAACCCGTCAATAATATAGCTGGCAGCGACATCGTTATAGACCCAAAGACATGAGCACCTGTTTCTCTGAATTGCTAATTTTTCGATAATATTGTCAAGGGTACTGATATGGCCTGATGTTTTTTCCCCTTCGCCTTTAGCTATCCAGAATTGATTTTCTTTATCGAGAGCTAAACCCTGACTGGTAAGCTTTTTACTCCAAGAGGACACTTTTCGATTATCAACACCCTCCTGAGCAATAAAACCAAATGTGGTATGCCCTGTTTGTATGAAATGCTCCGCAATGCTTTCCGCGCCTTTACTCTGGTTGATTGATACGGAATTAAAAAAGCGAGAAACCTGCGTCACCACCGCTACCGGAATATTCGTGGCGGTTAACCACTCAGAAAGTTCGACCTCTGCTTCTGTCGGAACCCACAATAGACTGTCAATCCCCATACCAATTAAGGTATGGATAATTTGTTTATCCTGCTGAGGCTGGTTTTGGTGTGTCTTTACGATTACCGACTTCCCAATGTACCTTGCCTCTTCTTCAATTGTGGCCAGCAACTCACAAAAGTGAGGATTAACCAGGTTTGGTACAACCACAGCAACCAGTCCAGAACATTTACCGCTAAGCTGAAACGCACTCTTACTTGGCACATAACAGAGGTAATCCATTGCATCATGTACTGCTTGACGTGTTTCAGGAGTCACGCTGGGGTGATTATTTAGCACACGCGATACGGTGGCCGTAGATACCCCAGCTTTTTTTGCTACGTCTTTAATGGATGCCATGATAACGAAATGCGTTGCCTAACAATGATGTCACTATAAATTGTGATGAAGGTCAAAAATGTCAGCCAGTTCACATGTTGTTGCGTTACATGAAACTCTGTTCAGCTATCTCAAATCTTTGGTGATCATGGCGGGGAATATCGTGATTGCGACCTGCGGTCTCTAAAAAAAGACGAACCTTACTAAAATAATGAGGCTCGTCGACAAGCTGAGAGAGGCATCTCCCTCTTTTTTATACTTTCGAGTGTGTTTGTAAAAACTGCTCAAACACGGCCAGCGTTTCGGCAGAAATATGATGTTCGATCCCTTCGCTATCTAATTCCGCCGTTTCTGGCGAAACACCCAACTCAACCAGTAACTCGACCACAATCCGATGGCGTCTACGAACCTTTTGCGCCAGTTGTTCACCTGCCTCGGTGAGAAATACTCCACGATAAGGTTGTGACTCTACCAAACCAGCACTTTTCAATCGGGCGATATTTTTGATTGCGGTTGGGTGCGAAACACCGAAGCGCCGGGCGATATCAGTCGTTCTGGCTTCCCGCGTGCTGGAGAGCAGATCGTCAATTAATTCGACGTAATCCTCAATCAACGCATTGGCCTGCGCCTCGCGAGCACGGGTAAAGCGTAAGGCATGCTCCGCCTCATCTGGCATCTCCACCGCAGTAGGGTGGCTTGGCGTACTTGCTGCCATAGAGTTCGTCATCCTTATGATTCATTCAGTTGCCATAAACTAGTGCAAAGGGGATTGCTTTTCAAATAGTGATTCTTTAATGAGAATAAGAAACATTTAGATATATAATCCTGTTATCATGCCTATTGCATAAAGTGTAGCCAATGCTACATTCTTCTTTATCGTCGGACACACTCCGGTTACATGGGTAGCAGCAATGAATGATACAGCAACCACCACCTCCTCGTTAACCGAGCGTACTAATACCGCGATCAGCCATGCTCTGGCAGGGCGCAGGCGTGGCGTGTTTACACCGTTGTTGTTTGCCGGGCCAGCGGTGATCGCTTCTATCGCCTATATGGACCCCGGTAATTTCGCCACTAATATTCAGGCTGGTTCCAAATACGGCTATAGCCTGCTGTGGGTGGTGGTGATGGCAAACCTGATCGCCATGCTATTTCAGGCGCTGTCTGCCAAGTTAGGCATTGTCACTAATCGTAATCTGGCGGAGATGTGTCGCCAGCAATTTTCCAAGCCGGTGGTGATCGGCATGTGGATTTTGAGTGAAATCGCTGCCATGGCGACCGATTTGGCTGAGTTCCTCGGTGGGGCGATCGCATTGTCCTTACTGTTTAAGATGCCGTTGCTGGCAGGAATGGGAGTCACGGCGTTAGTCACTTATGCATTGCTGATGATAGAAAGAAAGGGTTTCCGCCCGGTCGAACTGATGATTGGTGGCTTGGTGGCGATCATTGCGCTGTGCTATCTGGTCGAGATGTTTATTGTCCCGGTTGATTGGCAAGCGGCGGGGATGGGTATGATTACGCCGCAAATCCCGGATGCTCAGGCGCTGACCATCGCCGTCGGTATTATCGGTGCAACGGTGATGCCACACGCCATCTTCCTGCATTCGGGGCTGACCCAACATCGTACTCTAGCCAGTAATGACGGTGAGCGCCGCAAACTGCTACGTTTCTCCAATATAGAGGTGATTATTGCGTTGGCGATTGCCGGTATGGTGAATATCGCTATGGTGATTATGGCTTCTAGCGCTTTCCATGCCGGGCACAGCGATGTCGCTGAGATTGAAACCGCTTATCACACATTAACGCCACTGTTAGGCGTCGGTGCTGCAGTCGTGTTCTTGATGTCATTGATTGCTTCAGGGATCTCCAGCTCGGTCGTCGGCACCATGGCTGGGCAGATGATTATGCAGGGTTTTGTCGGTTTCCATATTCCGATCTGGGTGCGCCGCTTGGTGACCATGGTTCCGGCATTTATTGTGGTGGCGATGGGCGTCAATGCCACCGATGCGTTGGTTTACAGTCAGGTTATTTTGAGCTTGGCACTGCCAGCACCGATGATTGCGTTGGTGATGTTTACCCGTAATCGCAAAATCATGGGGGAATTTGCCAATAGCCGCCTAACCAGCCTGATCTCGGTGATCGGTACGGTCATTATTGTGGCGTTAAATGTGGTGCTATTGCTGCAAACCTTTGGCGTGACCCTCCCTGGGTTGGAATAATTCGTTATCAATTTTTATTCATTCCGGGGGATTCACTTTCCCCCAATCGCACAATTCTCGGCCATCTAACACTAAGGATGCGCAATCCGGTTGAAAGCAGTAGAATTTGTCACTCATACTGCGTACACCTTTTAGCAACTATTTTAGAACCGAAGGAATTCCAGATGGCCGAAGAAACGATTTTCAGTAAAATCATCCGCCGTGAAATCCCGGCAGACATTGTCTATCAAGACGAACTGGTCACCGCATTCCGTGATATTTCCCCTAAAGCGCCGACTCACATCCTGATCATTCCTAACATGCTGATCCCAACCGCTAATGATGTGACTGCCGAGCATGAAGCGGCGCTGGGGCGTATGTTTACCGCCGCCGCCAAGATCGCCCAAAAAGAAGGGATCGCCGCAGATGGCTACCGCCTGATCGTCAACTGCAACCAGCATGGCGGGCAGGAGGTTTATCACATCCACATGCATCTGGTCGGTGGTAAAGCACTTGGTCCAATGCTGGCTCGCTAAACGGATGAAAACCATGGGTTCTAGCAAAATGGCGCGTCGTTTGATGGCGTTAGTATTGCCTGCGGCGATACTGATGGGATGCAGTTCACCGAGTATTTCGGTCAACGAAAATCAGGCGGTGGTGATGGATTCTTCGGTGCTGACCGCCGGTATTCTGGCATCGAGCCCGAGCGTTTCCAGCGGTTCTGACAATTTGGTGACGAGCTCAACGCTCAGCAATAGCCAAGACAAGCCGGTTAAGGTGAACTACCGTTTCTACTGGTATGACTCACAGGGATTGGATATACGACCACGGGAAAACTCGCGTGAGATTGTCGTTCCTGCCAATGCTTCCGTCGAAATTTATTCGATTAATTATAACTTCGACGCCAAGAGCGTGCGCTTGCATCTGTTCTTGTAAGTCATTGGTTCCATTGGAGAGAAATAATGAAAAAGGTTTTGTTTGTGGCGCTGGGCGCCTTAATGCTGACTGGGTGTTTGTCACGCCCACCAGAACCCCCGCAGCCGCCAGTGACGGTCGAGCCGGTGACGCCGCCGACCACCACTGAACCTACGGATCAAACCACGCAGCCACCAACGGATGTGGTTCCGCCACCGCCGAAAATTCAGTCATTTAACTGGGTTGGGAGCGTGCAGCCATTGATTAATCAAATGCTGAAAGCCGATGGTGTTAATCCGGGTAGCGTACTGTTGCTGGATAGCGTGAAGAACAACACCAATGGCTCGCTGCAAACCTCGAAAGCGACGGCGGCGTTGCATAAAGCGATGGCATCTAATAGCACCTTCTCCGTAGTGCCTGCGGCACAACTGGCGAGCGCTAAACAAACACTCGGTTTGTCCGTTGACGACAGCCTCGGTTCGCGCAGCAAGGCCATCGGTCTGGCGCGGGTTGTGGGCGCGCAATACGTGCTGTACAGCGACGTCAGTGGTGATGTGAAATCACCTGCTATCGAAATGCAATTGATGCAAGTGCAAACGGGCGAAATTGTCTGGTCGGGTAATGGCGCAGTCACTCGCTGAAGCTGAACTGAGAACATTGCTCGCAAGCAGATTACCATTGCTGAATACCGCCAGTTGTCGTTTCAGCCCGGTACAAGGGTTGAGCGGGGAAAGCTGGCGCATCGAAGGCGAGGGCGTGCAACTTCTGGCGCGACAACAAACGGCAGAAAAAGCGGTGTTGGGCGTCAATCGACAACGTGAAGCACGCATGTTACGTGGTGCCGGGAACATTCTTGGCCCACGTATTTTACTGCAAAATAATCAGTGGATTATCGTTGAGTGGCTCAATGGTGACGTTGTCACACAATCCCAATTTGCTGTTTTTATTGAAGAAGGACAACTGGCGGCGTTGACGGCGGATTTACATCGGCGTCCGACTTGCGGTTATCGGCTTAACCTGCAGCAGCAGTTCAGCCGCTACTGGCAGCATATCGATCGTCGCCGCTTAACGCCGCAGTGGCTGCGTTGGCAACAGTATTTCTTGCGTAATGCACCGCCAAAGCCTCTAAAATTAGCACCTTTGCACATGGATATTCACCCGGATAACTTGATTAGCCAAGGTACATCGTTGCGGTTGATCGATTGGGAATATGCCGCCGATGGGGATATCGCGCTGGAGTTGGCGGCGATGTTCCGCTTCAATCAATGGTCATTAGAGCAACAACAGATTTTTATCCAACATTATGTTCGTCACGGTTATCACCATGAGACTTTGCTCAAGGCACAGATCCAGCGTTGGCTGCCGTGGGTCGATTATTTGATGTTGATGTGGTTTGAAGTTCGCTGGCAACAAAGCGGCGATCGCGAGTTTTTGCGTTGGGGCGCAGCATTGCAGCAGCGTTTTGGTTTACCATCCCCAAAATTTGATTAAAAAAGACGTGAGGTGCCCGTGGGCCCAGTAATGCTAGATGTCGCCGGCTTCAAGCTGGACGCAGAAGAACGTGAGATTTTAAAGCACCCGTTGGTGGGGGGATTAATCCTGTTTACCCGCAATTTCCACGACGCAGAACAATTGCGCGAATTGGTGCGTCAGATCCGCGAAGCCTCGCACGATCGGCTAGTGGTGGCGGTCGATCAAGAAGGTGGGCGGGTACAGCGTTTCCGCGAAGGTTTTACCCGTTTGCCTGCGGCACAGTCATTTGCTGCGTTGAACGATGCGGCAGAGGCCGGGCGTTTGGCGCAAGAATCCGGTTGGCTGATGGCGTCAGAAATGATCGCGCAGGATATTGATATCAGCTTCGCTCCAGTGTTGGATATTGGTCACGTCAGCGCCGCGATTGGGGAGCGTTCGTTCCATAGCGATGCGAAAAAAGCGCTGGAAATGGCAGAACGCTTTATTCAAGGGATGCACAGCGCCGGGATGAAAACCACCGGCAAGCACTTCCCCGGCCACGGTGCAGTGAGCGCGGATTCACATAAGGAAACCCCGCGCGATCCACGTCCGCTGGCGACCATTCGCAATCATGATATGAGCATTTTCCGTGCGTTGATCGAGCGAAACTTGCTAGACGCCGTGATGCCTGCGCACGTCATCTATACTGAAGCAGACCCACGTCCAGCCAGCGGTTCACCGTACTGGCTCAAAGAGATCCTGCGTCAGGAGCTCGGTTTTGACGGCATCATCTTCTCTGACGATCTGTCAATGGAAGGTGCGGCGATTATGGGTAGCTATGCCGAACGTGGCCAAGCGGCGTTGGATGCCGGCTGTGACATGATACTGGTGTGTAATAATCGTGCAGGGGCCGTTAGCGTGCTAGATAACCTGTCCCCGGTCAATGTAGACAAATTGAAGCGATTATATCATCGCGGGCAGTTCACTCGTCAGGAACTGCGTAATTCCAGCCGTTGGCAGCACGCGCATAAGGAATTGAGTGCGTTACACGAACGGTGGGAAGAGTTCAAAGTGCAGCGTTCTGGTGAGTAAAGATCACCGCAAGGTGTCAATATTGGGAGCAGATTAGCGGCTCCCTATTTGTTGCGAGGAACCCTATGATTATCTATTTGCATGGCTTCGATTCAACCAGTCCCGGCAATCATGAAAAGGTTTTACAGTTACAGTTCATCGATCCGGACGTGCGTTTCATCAGTTACAGCACATTGCATCCACGCCATGATATGCAACATTTACTCAAGGAAGTGGATAAAGCGATCCAGCAGAGTGGCGATAAACACGCGCTGATCTGTGGTGTGGGTTTGGGCGGCTTTTGGGCCGAACGTATCGGCTTCCTGTGCGGCATTCGTCAGGTGATGTTCAACCCGAACCTGTTCCCGGAAGAACATATGCACGACAAAATCGACAGGCCAGAGGAATATCACGACATCGCCACCAAATGCGTGGGCGATTTCCGTGAAAAAAACCGCGATCGTTGCTTGGTGGTGCTTTCTCGTCACGACGAGGTGTTGGATAATAAGCGCAGCAGCGAGTTGTTGCACAAATACTATGAGATCGTCTGGGACGAAAAGCAGACGCACAAATTCAAAGATCTCTCGCCACACCTGCAACGCATCAAAGCGTTCAAAACCCTCGCTTAACAGATTTATAACCATTCTTACTGTCGTCATTGAGCTCATTTGTTGAGCTTAATGACGGTCTATTTCGCTCAAAAAGACAAAATCCGCCTTTCCAGCAGCAAAATTCGAAATTGTGATTCAGCGCTAACTATTTGATACACAATCGGCAAAAATTTCTCTCGTCTAGCCTTTAACCAAAAAACTTTGACCTATATCAATTTTGGTATGACCAAATAACCTCACATGCTATTCTGGCCGCAGATCGCAATTTTATATTACGAGAACCCTATGTATTTTAAGGATATTATTTATTTACCCTTGAATAACAATTGGTTCACATTAGGGGGTCGTTTTGACAACGCCAAAGAAAAAAATCGTTATTGTGGGTGGTGGTGCCGGTGGTCTGGAGCTGGCAACCAGTCTGGGTCATAAACTGGGCCGTAAAAACAAGGCCGAAGTGACGTTGGTCGATCGCAACCATAGTCACTTGTGGAAACCGTTGCTGCACGAAGTGGCAACCGGCTCCTTAGATGACGGTGTGGATGCGCTGAGCTATCTGGCGCACGCACGTAACCATCATTTCAATTTCCAGTTGGGTTCGCTGATTAATATCAACCGCGACAACCAAACACTGCAACTGGCACAGATTTGTGACGAGCAGGGCGCGGAACTGGTACCGGCGCGCGAACTGAATTACGACATCTTGGTGATGGCGTTAGGCAGTACCTCAAACGATTTCGGCACTCCAGGCGTGAAAGATCACTGCATCTTCCTAGACAATCCGCATCAGGCGCGTCGTTTCCATAACGAAATGCTTAACCTGTTCCTTAAGTTCTCGGCACAACCGGGGCAAAAAGAACGCGTTAACATCGCCATCGTTGGTGGCGGTGCGACGGGGGTTGAGCTTTCCGCGGAGCTGCATAACGCGGTGAAGCAACTGCACAGCTACGGTTTTGAAGGGCTGGACAACAGCGCGCTGAACGTCACGTTGGTTGAAGCCGGTGAGCGAATTCTCCCTGCGTTGCCACCGCGTATTTCTTCGGCGGCACATATGGAATTGACCAAATTAGGCGTGCGTGTGTTGACCAATACCATGGTCACCAGCGCTGACGCTAACGGCTTGAACACCAAAGGCGGTGAATTTATCGATGCTGACTTGATGGTGTGGGCGGCAGGTATCAAAGCGCCAGACTTTATGAAAGACATCGCCGGGTTGGAAACCAACCGTATCAACCAATTGATGGTTGAACCGACGTTGCAGACTACCCGCGATCCGAACATCTTCGCTATCGGTGACTGTGCTTCTTGCCCGAAAGAGGGCGGCGGTTTTGTCCCTCCGCGCGCGCAGTCGGCGCACCAGATGGCCTCGCGTTGCTTTACCAATATTCTGGCGTTGATGAACAGTCAACCGCTGAAAGCCTATGTCTATAAAGATCACGGTTCACTGGTTTCTCTGTCACGCTTCAGCACGGTGGGTAGCCTGATGGGTAACCTGATGCGTGGCTCGATGATGGTTGAAGGGCGTATCGCGCGCTTCGTTTACATCTCGTTGTACCGTATGCACCAGGTGGCGTTACACGGATATATCAAGACCGGGCTGATGATGCTGGTGGGCGGGATAAACCGAGTTATTCGCCCTCGTTTGAAGATGCATTGATAGTTTTTAACTGCCATTAATAAACCCACGTCGGTTCGCCTGCGTGGGTTTTTTATTTTCGACATCAATAAAGTTCTTCGGATTCCTCCTAAACAGCAGGGTTAATTCCTTTTCTGGCTCATTTGGTCAATCAGTCTTATTGCGAGTATCCGAAACTGTGTGCAGACTTTGCATTATATTGAGAGAGACGGCGCGTCACGCACGTCGTCATCCGGGGATCGCGTGCCGCTAATGCGCAAAACAATAAGCACGGCGCAACGTCGGTAGTATTTCCCGTAGCAAAATGCGTGGTAACACTTTCAGGAGGGGTTTCCTGTGAATAAATCAATGTTAGCGGGTGTAGGGATTGGTGTTGCTGCGGCGCTGGGTATTGCGGCTGTAGCAAGTATGAACGTTTTCTCTTCGGGCCCGCAGTACGCACAGGTGCTGTCGGCAACGCCAATTAAAGAAACGATTAAAACACCACGTCAGGAATGCCGTAACGTCACCGTGACGCATCGTGCGCCAGTGCAAGATGAAAACCGCATCGCAGGTTCAGTATTAGGCGCGGTAGCCGGTGGAGTGATTGGTCACCAGTTCGGTGGCGGTCGTGGTCGTGATGTCGCAACAGTGGCAGGGGCGTTGGGCGGTGGTTATGCCGGTAACCAGATCCAAGGCTCAATGCAGAACAACGACACCACAACCAGCACCCAACAGCGCTGCAAAACGGTGTACGACAAATCCCAAAAAACGATGGGCTATGACGTAACCTACAAGATTGGCGATCAGCAAGGTAAAATCCGTATGGATCGCGATCCCGGTACCCAGATCCCGCTGGATAAAAGCGGTCAGTTGGTGTTGAACAAGCCAACCAATAACGAAGCTTAATCCGGGTAAAATTAAATCCGCAGTCAGTGTTAGTTCTGATCGCTTAATTCAGTTAAGCGAGTGGCGTTAACATTGACGCGGATTTTTATTTTATAGCGGCGACCTAAGCCGCCAGCGTATGCGCCCGGAACTCGGTCAGCAGCTCTTCCACAAACTTTATGCGTTTGGGTCGGTCAGTCAGATCCAACATAAACTTCAGTTTGCTCGGGCCGTCCAGACGATAGACTTGTGGTTTGCTCTGTAGCAAACCAATCAGGTAACCAGGATCAACCAGGTTCTTATCACCAAACTCAATGAATCCACCGCGCTCGTTACCTTCAATGCGTTTGATACCTAATTTCTGTGCATGTTGACGTAGTGCCGCGCTTTGCAACAGGTTACGTGCCGCGTCTGGCAGTAGACCGAAGCGATCGATCAACTCGACCTTCAATTCATCCAATTCGCCGTCGTTTTTAGCGCTAGCAATGCGTTTATAGAACGACAAGCGGGTATTGACGTCTGGAATGAAATCGTCCGGTAATAGCGCGGGCATCCGCAGTTCGACTTCGGTCTGGCTGTTGGTAAGGTCTTCCAACGATGGCTCTCGACCGTGTTTTAACGCGTCAACTGCGCTTTCCAACAATTCCATATACAGCGAGAAACCGATAGTCGTCATCTGGCCGCTTTGGTCATCGCCCAGCAACTCACCGGCACCACGGATCTCCAGATCGTGCGTTGCCAGCGCGAAACCAGCACCTAAATCTTCCAGCGTGGCGATGGCTTCCAAGCGTTTATGGGCATCGGTACTCATCGCTTTGGGCGGTGGCGTCAGCAAGTAAGCATAAGCCTGATGGTGCGAACGCCCAACACGGCCACGTAACTGGTGCAACTGTGCCAGCCCGAAGCGATCGGCACGTTCGATAACGATAGTATTGGCGCTCGGAATGTCGATACCGGTTTCGATAATGGTGGTACAAACCAACACGTTAAAGCGCTGGTGGTGGAAGTCGTTCATCACCCGTTCCAAGTCACGCTCGCGCATTTGGCCGTGACCGATGGCGATCCGTGCTTCTGGCACCAGCTCTGCCAAACGCTGCGCAGCTTTCTCGATGTTTTCTACGTCGTTGTACAGGTAATACACCTGCCCACCACGCAGCACTTCACGCAGGATTGCCTCACGCACCATCAAGTTATCGTACTCACGCACGAAGGTTTTTACCGCTAAGCGGCGAGCCGGTGGGGTGGCGATGATCGACAGATCGCGCATCCCGCTCATCGCCATATTTAGCGTGCGTGGGATTGGCGTCGCGGTCAGAGTGAGGATGTCCACATCGGCGCGCATCGCTTTGATACGTTCTTTGTGGCGCACGCCAAAGCGGTGTTCTTCATCGACGATCAACAGGCCGAGATCTTTCCAGCGCAAATCGCTTTGCAGCAATTTATGCGTACCGATGATGATATCGACTTTGCCTTCGGCGGCAGCATCCAGCACCTGCTGTTGTTCTTTAGCGGTGCGGAAACGCGACATCATTTCAATGCGGACTGGCCAAGTGGCGAAACGATCGCGGAAGTTATCGAAATGCTGTTGTGCCAGCAGGGTGGTTGGTACCAACACCGCCACTTGTTTGCCGTTCTCTACCGCCAAGAAAGCGGCGCGCATCGCTACTTCGGTTTTACCGAAACCAACGTCGCCACACACCAAACGATCCATCGCCAACGGCTGACACATGTCGCTCAGCACTGCGTTGATCGCTTGTTCTTGATCTGGCGTGGTTTCAAACGGGAAGGTTTGGCAGAACAGTTGATATTGCTCACGGTCATGCTTGAAGGCAAAACCGGATTTAGCAGCGCGTTGGGCGTAAATATCCAGCAGCTCGGCGGCGACGTCGCGCACTTTCTCGGCGGCTTTTTGCCGTGCGCGTGACCAAGCATCGCCACCCAATTTGTGCAGCGGAGCGTTTTCGTCAGCGCCACCGGCATAGCGGCTGATTAAATGCAGCGATGAAACCGGTACATACAGTTTGTCCTCACCCGCGTAGGAAAGGATCAGATATTCCGCCTGAATGCCACCCGCTTCCAGCGTGGTCAGGCCGACATAACGCCCAACGCCGTGCTCCAAGTGAACCACCGGCTGACCGGGATGCAGTTCCGCCAAGTTGCGGATCAGCGTATCGGTATTGATGGTGCGGCGGTTATCTTGCCGACGGCGGCTGACGCGCTCACCAAGCAGATCGCTTTCGCACACCAACGCCCGCTGGCGAATATTATCGAGGAAACCGCGTTCTGCCGCGCCGACGATCATATAACGCCCCGGCGCTTGCGCTTGATCCAAGCGTTGGATCAGGCTCGGTGCCAGTTTGATGCGTCCTAACAAGTCTTGCAGCGTTTCGCGGCGACCTTCACTTTCGACCGAAAAAATTACGCTGCCAGTAAAACTTTCAATAAAGCGGCGCAGATTATCCAACGGTGCTTTTTGCTGCGCCTGCACCGCCAGATCCGGCAGCGTTTGGTAATCCAGATTGGTGCAACCGGCTTTAGCAGGCAGTTCTTCGGTTTTCAGCGCTACGCGCGGCCAAGCTTTCAACTCGGAGAATAACGCATCAACGCGCAACCATAAGGTATCTGGTGCTAACAGCGGCCGCATCGGATCGATGCGGCGGCTTTCGTAACGCTGATTAACGTCTTGCCAGAAGCGTTCGGCAGCGCCTTCCAGATTGCCGGTATTCACCACCAAAGTGTTTTGCGGCAGATAGCTGAACAGGGAAGGTAGTGGCTGGCTAAAGAACAGCGGTTGCCAGTATTCGATCCCGGCTGGCCAAGTGCCTTTGCTGACCTGCTGGTAAATGTGTTCGGCATCGCGACGCACTTCAAACTGCTCGCGCCACTGGCTGCGGAACAGTTCGATAGCGTTTTTATCGGTCGGGAATTCGTGCGCTGGCAGCAGGTTAATGGCTTCCACTTCGCTCAGCGTGCGTTGCGTATCGACATCAAAAATGCGCAGGCTGTCAATTTCATCATCAAAGAAATCAAGGCGATAAGGCTCTTCGCTACCCATCGGATACAGATCAAGCAATGCGCCACGGGTGGCAAACTCACCGTGTTCCATTACCTGATCGACGCTGCGATAGCCTGCTTGTTCTAGCTGTGCGCGCAGTTTGTCGCGTGATAAACGCTGACCCTTTTTCATCACCAGCGCGTGGCCATGCAAGAATTCATGCGGGCAGACGCGCTGCATCAAGGTATTCACCGGCAGGATAACAATGCCGCGCGCCATAGTTGGCAGATGGTACAGGCTGGACAGGCGAGCGGAGATGATTTCCTGATGCGGCGAGAAACTGTCATAGGGCAGTGTTTCCCAATCCGACAAGGTGGTGACCATCTGATCGGTAAATTGTTGGATCTCATCGCGCAGCCGCAGTGCATTCTGCATATCTGGGGCTACCAGCAGCACGGGACCGTTGTGACGTTCGACGATTTCAGCGCATTCTACCGCACAGGCTGAGCCGGTCAGTTGCCCTAATTGACGCAGATCGCCCGCGCGTTCGGGCAGAGAATAACGGGAAGCAGAAGGGCTCATGTAGGTTTCTTTAATCAATGAGTTAAATTTTGCTGGCACAAAGAACGGCGTGCCTTTCGTTGTCAATATACTAGCCCAGTAATAGCTAAACTGACATAGCCAAAGCGGACTACTGGAGGTTTCTTGAACAGTAAGGGAAATTGGTGCGCGAATAAAACCGGTCGAACAGTTCCATAAAGCGGACAGAGCCATTATCATCGTTGATCAATTTGCTTAAGCTAATGCCACAAAACGGATTTCATGTATCAACCTGTCGCGTTATTCATTGGCCTGCGTTATATGCGTGGGCGAGCTTCAGACCGCTTTGGGCGGTTTGTCTCTTGGCTGTCCACCATTGGCATTACGCTGGGTGTGATGGCGCTAGTCACGGTCCTTTCCGTGATGAACGGTTTCGAGCGAGATCTGGAAAACAACATTCTGGGTCTGATGCCGCAAGCGTTGATCACCAGTCATCAAGGATCAGTCAATCCACAACAACTGCCCGCCTCATCGGTTCAGGGGTTACAAGGCGTGACACGCGTTGCACCGCTGACGACCGGCGATGTGGTGTTGCAAAGCGCCCGTAGTGTCGCGGTCGGGGTGATGTTGGGGGTTAACCCGGACGAAGCCGATCCGTTGACGCCGTATCTGGTCAACGTCAAACAACAGCAACTGCAACCCGGTCAGTACAATCTGATTATTGGCGAGCAGATGGCCGGGCAACTGGGCGTGAAACGTGGTGATCAGGTACGCCTGATGGTGCCGAGCGCCAGCCAATTTACGCCGATGGGGCGCATCCCAAGCCAACGTCTATTCACCATTATTGGCACTTTCCACGCTAACAGTGAAGTGGATGGTTACCAATTGCTGGTCAACCAACAAGATGCTTCGCGCCTGATGCGCTATCCGCTGGGGAATATCACCGGCTGGCGCTTATTCCTGCAACAACCTTTGACCGTAGATACTTTGAGTCAGCAAAAACTGCCTGCGGGCACTGAATGGAAAGATTGGCGCGAGCGTAAAGGTGAACTGTTCCAAGCGGTTCGCATGGAGAAGAATATGATGGGGCTATTGCTGAGCCTGATTGTCGCAGTGGCGGCGTTCAACATCATTACTTCGCTCGGTCTGTTGGTGATGGAAAAGCAGGGGGAAGTGGCAATCTTGCAAACTCAGGGGTTAACGCGTCGCCAAATCATGGCGGTATTTATGACTCAAGGTGCCAGTGCCGGGATTATCGGCTCATTACTGGGCACTGGGCTGGGTGTACTGCTGGCGCTGAATCTGAATAATTTGATGCCGATCCTCGGCAATTTGATCGACGGCGCATCGCTGCCAGTGGCGGTCGATCCTGTACAGGTGACGATCATTGCTATCGCGGCAATGGCGGTGTCTTTGCTGTCTACGCTTTACCCTTCATGGCGCGCTGCCGCCGTTCAACCTGCGGAGGCTTTACGTTATGAGTAACCATCCCTTGCCGTATGACAAATTGTTGCAATGCGACAAGCTGTGCAAAACCTATCAAGAAGGCAAGCTAAATACAGACGTGCTGCGTAACGTCAGTTTCTCTATGCAACCGGGTGAGATGATGGCGATTGTCGGTAGCTCTGGCTCCGGTAAAAGTACTTTGCTGCACCTGTTGGGCGGGTTGGATTCGCCGACTTCCGGTGAAGTGGTATTCAAAGGTAAATCATTGAATACCATGACGTCGACCGCTAAAGCCGAGCTGCGCAACCGCGAACTGGGCTTTATCTATCAATTCCACCATCTGTTACCCGATTTTACTGCGTTGGAAAACGCCGCCATGCCGCTATTGATCGGCGGTTGTAAACCGGCGGAAGCACAGGAAAAAGCGTTGGAAATGCTGACGGCGGTAGGCTTAGCAAAACGCAGTAAACACCGTCCTTCTGAACTTTCAGGCGGTGAGCGTCAACGTGTTGCTATCGCGCGTGCATTGGTTAATAGCCCGTCGTTGGTACTGGCGGATGAACCGACCGGTAACCTCGATCAGCGTACTGCCGACAGCATCTTCGATTTACTGGGTGAATTGAACGTGCGTCAGGGCACGGCGTTCTTGGTGGTCACTCACGATCTGCAACTGGCTAAACGCCTCAGCCGTCAATTAGAAATGCGCGATGGCCATTTACAGGCGCAACTGACCCTGATGGGGGCCGAGTAATGAGCTGTTCGCCACTTTCCTTGCTAATGGCGCTGCGCTTTAGCCGTGGTCGGCGGCGCGGCGGCATGGTTTCGCTGATTTCGGTGATTTCCACTATCGGTATCGCGCTGGGTGTTGCGGTGCTGATCGTCGGTCTGAGTGCGATGAACGGCTTCGAACGTGAACTGAAAAACCGTATTTTGTCGGTAGTGCCGCACGGCGAGATTTCGCCGGTTGAGCAGCCGTTTAAAGGTTGGCCGGAGATTTTGCAGCGGGTGGCAAAAGTGCCCGGTATTTTGGCAGCCGCGCCTTATATCAATTTCACCGGTCTGATGGAAAACGGCGCGCAACTGCGTGCGGTACAGGTGAAAGGGGTTAATCCTCAGCAAGAAAGCCAACTGAGTGCGTTGCCGAAATACGTACAAGGTGATGCTTGGGCGAATTTCAAAAGCGGTACTAATCAGGTGATTCTAGGCAAAGGTGTGGCGGATGCGCTGGGCGTTAAGCAAGGTTCGTATGTCACGGTGATGATCCCGAACAGCGATCCTGAAATGAAGTTGCTACAGCCCAAGCGTATTCGCCTGCACGTGACCGGCATTTTGCAACTGAGTGGCCAGCTCGATCACAGTCTGGCGATGGTGCCATTGGCGGATGCGCAGCAATATTTGGATATGGGTGACAGTGTCACTGGTATAGCCATTAAAGTTAACGACGTATTTGCCGCTAATAAATTGGTGCGTGACGCGGGCGAAGTGACTAATTCCTATGTCTATATTAAAAGCTGGATCGGCACCTATGGTTACATGTACCGCGACATCCAGATGATCCGCGCCATTATGTATCTGGCGATGGTGCTGGTAATTGGCGTGGCTTGCTTCAACATCGTTTCCACTTTGGTGATGGCGGTGAAAGACAAAAGTGGCGATATCGCCGTGTTGCGTACTCTCGGTGCGAAAGACGGCTTTATCCGCGCGATCTTTATCTGGTACGGCTTGCTAGCCGGGCTGGTGGGTAGCCTCAGCGGTGTGGTGGTTGGGGTGATCGCTTCGCTGCAACTGACCAATATCATCAAAGGTATCGAAAAGTTGATCGGCCATAATTTCCTGTCCGGCGATATCTACTTTATCGACTTCCTGCCTTCTGAACTGCACTGGCTGGATGTGGCGATTGTACTGGCAACGGCGATTGTACTCAGCCTGCTGGCAAGTTGGTATCCGGCGCGGCGTGCCAGCCGCATCGATCCTGCTCGCGTGCTAAGCGGGCAGTAATACAAACCTCTGGGGCGGCAGTAATGCGGCCCCATTTTTTCACTTGAGGTAAGTTTATGTACTACGGTTTCGATATGGGCGGCACCAAGATTGAGTTGGGTGTGTTCGATGCCAATCTGCAACGTATCTGGCAAAAACGTGTGCCGACGCCGCGTGAAGATTACCAGCAACTACTGACCACGCTGCGCGATCTGACGCTTGAAGCCGATGCTGTGTGTGGCATGAAAGGTAAGGTGGGTATCGGTATTCCGGGTTTACCCAATGATGACGATGGCACGGTGTTTACCGCCAACGTCCCCTCGGCGATGGGGCAGCCTTTGCCGCGTGATTTGGCAAAACTAATCGACCGTGAAGTGCGTATCGACAACGACGCCAACTGTTTCGCGCTTTCTGAAGCCTGGGACGATGAATTCCGTGATTACCCAACAGTGCTGGGATTGATCCTGGGTACGGGCGTTGGCGGTGGATTTATTGTCGATGGCAAAGTCGTTTCTGGCCGTAATTATATTACTGGTGAGTTTGGTCACTTCCGTTTACCCGTCGATGCGCTGGAGGTGTTAGGACGTGATATTCCTCGCATCGCCTGTGGCTGTGGTCACCACGGTTGCATTGAAAATTACATATCAGGCCGAGGATTTGAATGGATGTATGCCCATTTCAATCAACAGCACTTGCCTGCAACACAAATTATTGCGCATTATCAGGCCGGTGAGCCGCAGGCGGTAGCTCATGTGGAACGCTTCCTCGACGTATTGGCTATCTGCCTGGGGAATTTGCTGACGATGATCGATCCACACTTGGTGGTGTTGGGGGGCGGACTATCGAACTTCTCAGCAATTTACCCGGCGTTGCAGCAGCGTTTACCCGCCCATGTGCTGCGCGTGGCTAAACTGCCACGGATTGAACCGGCGCGTTATGGGGATGCGGGTGGGGTGCGCGGAGCGGCGTTCCTCAATTTGGTTAATTAGGGAAAACTAAGGAGCAGAGTCATGCACACTCGTCACCGTTTGTGTCAGTTTCGCAAAAGCAAGCATGTGCTGCATCAGCGTTTTCGTTCACGCATTTTCCACCGCGATACGATGGCGGCTGCCGAATTGAAAAAGCCGTTTGTTGTGGTGTTGACCGGCGCAGGGATCTCCGCTGAATCGGGGATTCGTACTTTCCGCGCAGATGATGGCTTGTGGGAAGAACATAAAGTGGACGATGTCGCGACGCCAGAAGGTTACAAGCGCGATCCGGTTTTGGTGCAGGAGTTTTACAACGCTCGCCGTCGTCAGTTACAACACCCGGACATCACTCCCAACGCGGCGCATAAAGCACTCGCAGATCTAGAAGCGTGGCTGGGAGACAATTTCCTGCTGGTGACGCAGAATATCGACAATTTACACGAACGTGCAGGTAGCCAGCGGGTTTTGCATATGCACGGCGAACTGTTGAAAGTGCGTTGTACCAGCTCTGGGCAAGTGTTCGATTGGCCGGAAGATCTCAGTGTGGATGAACGTTGCCACTGCTGCCAGTTCCCGGCACCGCTACGCCCGCATGTGGTGTGGTTTGGTGAAATGCCGTTGGGTATGGATGAGATTTATCAGGCGCTAGAACAAGCGGATTTCTTTGTGGCGATTGGGACTTCGGGGCATGTTTATCCCGCAGCCGGTTTTGTCCATGAGGCGCGCTTGGGTGGTGCTCATACGATGGAACTGAATTTGGAACCGAGCCAAGTGGAAAGTCAGTTCGATGAGAAACACTACGGCCCAGCCAGCGAAGTCGTACCAAAATTCGTCCACAAATTCCTGGTAGGAAAAGTGGAACGGGCGGACAAGCCATAGATCTATCTAATGTGGGGTTCTTGCTGAATCCCACATCCTCTCGCAATAACTCATCATCTTCACTTAATGATTTCAGTTAATTCTGACTATAAATGACCTGTCTCAATATTTGATCGAGTTCGGCTGCGCATAATGAAACGCGATATTTTGAGGGCGGAACCATGGAAAATCTACTTGATCGCTTTTTTAACTACGTTTCATTCGACACACAATCTAAAGCTAACGTTAAACATGTACCGAGTACTGATGGGCAGCTGAAACTGGCTAAAGCATTGCGGCAAGAAATGATTGAACTGGGGTTTGAACAGGTAACGCTCAGTGAACATGGCTGTGTAATGGGCTCGTTACCAAGCAACGTGGCTTGGCAAGTGCCAGCGATTGGTTTTATTGCGCATTTGGATACTGCACCGGATTTTAGCGGTAAGAATGTGAATCCACAGATTGTAGAAAATTATCGCGGTGGTGATATCGCGCTCGGCATCGGTGATGAAGTGTTATCGCCCGTGATGTTCCCGATCCTGCATCAAATGCTGGGGCATACGCTGATCACCACCGACGGCAAAACGTTGTTGGGTGCAGATGATAAAGCGGGTATTGCCGAGATCCTGACGGCGATGATGCGGTTGAAGCATCGTCAAATTCCTCATGGTGACATTCGCGTGGCGTTTACACCGGATGAAGAAGTGGGCAAGGGCGCACATTATTTTGATGTTGCCAAATTTGGTGCTGCTTGGGCCTATACCGTCGATGGTGGCGGTGTGGGTGAGTTAGAGAGTGAAAACTTCAACGCAGCTTCAGTCACTATCAAGATCGCCGGTAACAACGTTCACCCCGGCAGTGCCAAGGGCGTGATGGTCAATGCATTGGCATTAGCGACCCGCATTAATCAAGCACTACCTGCGGATGAAACACCAGAAAATACCGAAGGTTATCAGGGCTTCTATCATCTGACAGCGATTAAAGGCAACGTTGAACGGGCAGAAATGCATTACATCTTGCGCGATTTCGAACGTGAAGGTTTTGAGGCACGTAAACGTAAGATGATTGAAGTCGCGCAGCTCGTCGGTAAAGGCTTGCCGCGCGACTGCTACATTGAAGTAGCGATCGAAGACAGCTATTACAACATGCGTGAGCAAGTGGCAGAGCATCCACACGTGATTGCGTTGGCGCAGCAAGCGATGCGTGATTGTGACATCGAACCGATTATGAAACCCATCCGTGGTGGAACCGACGGCGCGCAGTTGTCCTTCAAAGGTTTGCCATGCCCGAACCTGTTTACCGGCGGCTATAATTACCACGGTAAACATGAGTTTGTTTCACTAGAAGGCATGGAAAAGGCGGTGTCAGTGATTATGCGTATCGCGCAATTGACCGCTGAACGCGCGAAATAATTTTTATCCTTCCAATCAAAGGCCACGCTAATCCCGCCCAGCGTGGCTTTTTCTCTTTCCTTTAAACATAAGGACATTGACAGCATGAGTTCTGAATACCGTATCGATAGCGAAAATCTTCAGCGGTTGGTGCAAGCGATTTGGCGCCATGCTGGCAGTACAGCGCGAGAAGCCGAACTGGTCGCTGAACATCTGATTCAAGCCAATCTCGCCGGACATGATTCGCACGGTGTTGGCATGATCCCGACCTATATGGCTTCGTTGCAACAAGGACATCTGCAACTGAACGTTCATGCCAAGGTGGTGCGTGATGCGGGAGCAGTGATTACGTTGGATGGAAGTAAAGGTTTTGGCCAGGTTGTCGCTTATGAAGCGATGGCGTTAGGTATCGAACGTGCGAGTAAGCTAGGGCTAGCGGCGGTGGGGTTGAACAATGCCCATCATATTGGTCGTATCGGTCATTGGGCTGAACAGTGTGCCCGTGCGGGGCTTATCTCTATTCACTTCGTCAACGTGGTCGGTGGGCCGATGGTGGCACCGTTTGGCGGTAGCGACCGTCGTTTCGGCACTAACCCGTTCTGCGTGATTTTCCCCCGGTCAGGTCAATTACCGCTGTTGCTCGATTTTGCTACCAGCGGGATCGCTTTCGGTAAAACCCGTGTGGCTTATAACAAAGGATTATCCGTTGCCCCGGGCTATTTGATTGACCATCTCGGTCAGCCAACTGTCGAGCCAAAAGTGATGCAGGAGCCGCCATTCGGTTCATTGCTGGCATTCGCTGAGCATAAGGGCTACGCGTTAGCGACGATGTGCGAGATCCTCGGAGGGGCATTGTCCGGTGGATTAACCACCCATGACGCGACGTTGCAACCTAGCAATGACGTGATCGTTAACTGTATGACGACGATCATGCTCGATCCTAAAGCGTTCGAAGCACCTGCAATGCAGACCGAAGCGGAAGCCTTTATCGATTGGGTGAAAAAATCACCGGAAAGCGGCCAACAACCGATTCAGGTTCCGGGGGAATGGGAACAAGCCAACCGCGAGGCACGATTGCGTGAGGGCATTCCGATCGATGTGAATACTTGGCAGCAGATTTGTCTTGCGGCACAGCAAGCGGGGATGTCTGTTGATGAGTTAGCAAACTACCGTGCCCAAGTGCATTAAGCGTAAAAAAAGCCACCTGAACAGACTCAGGTGGCTAATTTTGCAAGCTTAATTAATCGTTAAAATACCAGTAACCGCTATTAATCAACGCGGTCAGCATGGCTAAGAACGAAGGATCATCCACTGCATCACCCAACATTGCGGCATCGACGCTAAAGTGCTGGCACAGCGCATCAGCCGCGGCCAGATGTTCGGTATCCATCAATTCGCCATTCGCGAAGCACTGATCACCCACGCGTAATACACGCAACCCGCCAAGGCGTTGCAGCGATTCGCCCTGTTGTAACAGTTCGTAGATTTCACCAGCTTGATACGGCGGCTCTGGCGGTGCGATGTCCAGTTCGTGGCGCGATTGAGACGTAAACTCGCCAAACCAGCTCTGGAAATGCTCCGGTTGTTTCACCAGCTCCAGCATCATTTGGCGCAACGCATCCACTTCCTGTGGTAACACTTGTGCTGGATGATCACGCAAGGTGATGTCTGGATCGCTATAACGCTTGCTACCCAGTTCACGCGCCAATACGTAATCGGCGAAACCACTCACCAGTTCACGACCATTTGGTGCGCGGAAACCCACCGAGTAATTGAGTGCATTTTCCAGCGCGTAGCCTTCGTGTGGGAAACCCGGTGGAATATAGAGAATATCGCCCGGCTCCATCTCTTCATCAATGATGGCGTCGAACGGTTCCACTTGCAGCAAGTCGGGGTGTGGGCAGTGCTGTTTTAACGGCACTTTCTCCCCAACGCGCCAGCGACGGCGACCGGTGCCCTGAATGATAAATACATCGTATTGATCGAGATGTGGGCCAACGCCACCGCCCGGTACAGAGAAGGAGATCATCAGATCGTCCATGCGCCAGTCAGGCAGTTTGCGGAACGGGCGCATCAACGCGCTGGAGGGCTCATGCCAGTGATCGACCGCCTGTACCAGCAGCGACCAATTGTTTTCGCCTAAATGGTCGAAGCTCTCGAATGGGCCATGCGCGACTTGCCAGCAACCTTCGTGGTGGCTGACTAAACGGCTGTCGACTTCGTTTTCCATTGCCAGCCCGGCCAACTCATCCGGGGAGATCGGATCGATAAAGTTTTTGAAGCCACGCTTCAGTATCACCGGACGCTTTTGCCAATAACGTTGCAAAAAGTCATTCCAGTCCAGATCTAATTGATAATCCATGTGCTATTCCAGGAGAGTGTGAGCCTGAGAGGGATTATAACGGATTTAGCCCCCTGATACGGGGGCTGAACGACAGAATTTACTCGTGATGGTGAGAATCCTGTTGGCGAGCAAAAGTGACCTGCATGCGCGCACCGCCCAACGGACTGTCGCTGATGACGATTTCGCCGTCATATTGCTCAATAATTTCGGCGGCAACGGATAAGCCCAGCCCTTGACCGGGACGTAAAGTATCGACGCGCTGCCCGCGCTGGAAGATTAATTCACGCTTACTTTCTGGGATGCCGGGGCCATCATCGTCAATGACGATGGTGAGGTTTTTATCGGAATGCAACGAAGTGATCTCGACAAATTCCAAACAATATTTGCAGGCATTTTCAAGAATATTCCCCATCACTTCCATAAAGTCATTTTTTTCGCCCATAAAGGTAATTTCTGGCGAAATATCTAACGTGATGTCCACGCCTTTACGTTGATAAACTTTGTTCAGTGCGACGGTTAAACTGTCTAGCAGGGCAGGCACCGAATGGATTTCGCGAGTTAACACCGTTTGACCCGAGTTGATACTGGCGCGATGCAGGTAATAACCAATCTGCTGCGAAATACGGCTGATCTGATCCAGCATGATCGGCTCGACTTCTTCGATGGTGGTTTGCTTGCCAGAACGTAGTGATCGCAGCGTAGTTTGCAGAACGGCCAACGGCGTTTTTAGGCTGTGAGTTAGATCAGACAACGTCGTACGATATTTGGTATAGCGCTGACGTTCATTACGCACCAAAATATTCAAATTACGCACCAGCCCACGCAACTCACTAGGAGGATTTTCATCTAACTGTTCGCGCTCGCCGTCCTCCAATTCCCCAACTTGCGTGATCAGGTTTTTGATCGGGCGAAGGCTCCAATAGGCCGCCAACCACAGTAGGGGTACCACTAGTATCAAGTTAGCCAGTAGCACGTAACCAAACCATTCCCACACCAGACCAGAACGCTGCAATTCTTGTGGAATGCTATCCACCACCACAATACTTAATGTCGGTAGATGAGGTGTCGCAGCATAGGTATTCACCGCCACCGAGTGGGTGAAAGCGTTTGGCGCGGTGTCATCATAGTCTTTCAGTTGGTCTTGGACTTTTGGATTATCTCCGAGCACTTCGCTACTGATGCGTGTATCGGTATCGATCTCATAAAAACCGGATTCTTTTAACCACTGTTTCTGGATTAGCGGTTCTAATTCAGGCACTCGGCGCTGTGCCCACAGTAGTTTTCCGTGCTCGTCGTAGATAAATACCAGCGTGGGGAAGTTGAGATCAATCTCTGGAGGAATAGCGATGGTGAGTTTGTTGTCTTTCCACTGTGCCAGACTAAAAAACAGGTTACTTTCACCTCGTAGTAAGCGGAAAGCCATTTTGTCAAAGCTGACTGTGTAGCCAATTACCGCCACCAATCCATAGGATAGCGACAACGCCAAGATAACCCCGGCGGTCGCCATCAAGAAGCGGGCGCGTAGCGAGAAGGGCTTGGTTGCCTTACCGAGCATGATGGCTATTTCGCATCAAAACGGTAACCCTGACCACGCACGGTGGTGATCACCTCATGCGGGTATTCAGCCTGTAGTTTTTTTCGCAAACGGCCCATCAATACGTCAATAGTGTGGCTCTCGCGCAGTTCGGCATCGGGATACAGTTGCAACATCAGAGAGTCTTTGCTGACCACTTTCCCGGCGTTACGGATCAATGTTTCGAGAATGGTGTATTCGAATGCGGTCAGTTTGATGTGCTGTTCGTTGACACAAAGCTCGCGTCGCGACAGATCAATTTGGAATGGCGGCAGGGAAATCACCTGCGAAGCTAAGCCGCTGTTACGACGCATCAGCGCTTGCATCCGAGCAATGACTTCCTCCAGATGGAACGGCTTGGTGACATAGTCGTCGGCACCGGCTTCCAGAACCGCCACTTTGTCTTGCCAGCTTTCACGCGCTGTCAGTACCAGAATGGGTAATTTAGTTTGATGGGCGCGCCAGCGGCGGATCAGGCTCAGACCGTCTTCACCCGGTAAACCGAGATCGACAATGGCGATATCTGGCGCATGTTCCTGCAAAAAATAATCTGCTTCTTTAGCATCTTCCGCCGCATCAACCTGATGCCCCATTTCGCGCATTTGTACGCAAAGGTGATGGCGCAGTAAAGCGTTATCTTCAACAACCAGTACTCGCATGGGGCTGACTCCTGTAATCGTGTGGCATCCGTAGAGCGAATAACGCGATCTTTCGTATGTTAGGCATAACCCATTGTAGTAGCAAGTTACCGCTGGAAAAGACGCGTATTAGTCTTCTTTCTTGCTGCCATTATTAGCATTGCTCAATAAACGTAGGATAAACAGGGGGAAGTAAAAGTTAAACGAAAACTAAACAGCAAGAGTGTGTTGAATAAAAGAACGGGGCAGATGCCTCTACCCCGAGGGAATTACTTCTTAGCGTTGGCCTCCCGGATCTCCTTAACCTGTTCGGCGGTGACTGCTGGGGCTCGGTTGCCCCAACTGTTACGCACTAGGGTGGCAAGTTGGGCGATCTGTTCATCGCTCAAACGCCAGCCGAAATCTGGCATGGTGAGGCCGGTTGGGGCTTCGAGAGTGACTGGTGTGCGTGAACCGTTGATGATGATACTGATCACCGAGGAAGGATCGTCACCTACTAGTGCTGGGTTATGCGCTAACTGCGGGAAGGTGTTTTGATAACCTTGGCCATCGCTACGGTGGCAGGCGGCACAGTTGTCTTGATAAAGCTGCACGGCAACACTCCCACTATCACTGCTGAGTTTCGCCAGTTGCGTTGGCGTGCTGACCGGTACTGGTTTTTCCTGATTACTGGCAGGAAGGGATTTCAGATAATTGGCGATCGCTTGTAAATCGCTATCACTCAGATGTTGAGTGCTGTCTTGCACCACATCGACCATCGAGCCAAAAGCGGCGAAGCGTTTATTATGGCCTGTTTTCAAGAAATACGTGATGTCTTGCTCACTCCAGTGACCTAACCCGGTCAACTTATCACCTCGAAGGTTAGCGGCGTGCCAGCCCTCGAGCGTGCCACCGCTTAAATAGGCCTCATCGGTTTGGTCTAACGCTTTTTCTTGGAAACCGATACCGCGCGGCGTATGGCAACTGCCGCAGTGTCCCAGCCCCTGAACCAGATAAGCGCCACGATTCCATTCGGCATTTTGACTCTTGTCAGGTTGATAACTGTTATCGCTAGCAAACACCCAATCCCACATCGCCAACGGCCAACGCATATTCAAAGGCCACGGAATATCGCTTTCTTGGTTAGCCTGTTCCACCGGTTTAACCTGATGAATAAAGTAGGCGTACAACGCAGCAATATCTTGGTCGTTGATTTTGGCGAATGAAGGATAGGGCATCGCTGGGTACAGGCGTGAACCGTCACGAGCTATGCCTTTACGTAACGCATCGGCGAACTCTTGCTGACTGTATGCGCCAATACCGGTTTTTTTATCCGGTGTGATATTGGTCGAGTAAATGGCTCCCACCGGCGTGGTCATTTTCAACCCTCCGGCAAAAGGTGCTCCGCCGGGCGCGGTGTGGCAGGCTGCGCAGTCGCCAGCACGCGCCAGATATTCGCCCTGTTTGATTTGTTCGGCTAGGGGATTCGGTGCCTCAGCCATGACATAGCCGCTACTCAGCACCAGCAAGGCCAGCAGCGGAGTGGTTAATCCTTTCATGTTTCTCTCCTTTGCTGTCAGGCTTGCACCAATGGGCCGGGGTTTTTCAAATATTGGATGCGGATGGCTTCGGCGGAATAATAGGCCAGCGCACCGACAATGCCGGTCGGGTTATAGGCCAGATTCTGCGGGAAGGCACAGGCTCCGGTGACAAACACGTTCGGTACATCCCAACATTGCAGATATTTATTCACTACGCTGGTGGCCGGGTTATCACCGGTAATGGCGCCGCCGGTAGTGTGAGTCGATTGATAAGGACGTACATCATAATGCGAGCCGCTGTTCATCACTGAAACGCTCATCTGTTTCGGATTCATCACCTTGGCGATCTCACTCATTTTGCTGGTGATGTGCTGCGTCATCTTGATTTCGTTCTCTTTCCAATCAAATGTCATACGCAGTAACGGCAGGCCGTAAGCATCTTTGTAAGTGGGATCAAGATCGAGATAGCAGTCGCGGTAAGGCATCACTGAGCCTTCGGAACCGATGCTCATGGAATGTTGATAATTATCTTTGATGCCTTGCTTCCAGCCGCTACCCCAGGTTGGTGTGCCCGGTGGTAACGACATCTGCTGGATTGGGCGCCCCCCGGTACGAGTGGCTGAAACATAGGCTCCGCCGATAAACCCGAGAGCGCTGTGATCAAAGTTTTCTGAGTTCAGATCGTCAATCACCGTACCTGCTGCACCCGCACCGATAAACGGATTGAAGTGGGTATCTTTATCGTAAAACAGCGAGATGCCGCTATTCATTTGATAAGCATAGTTTTTACCCACAACACCTTCACCGGTTATTGGGTCGTAAGGTTTACCAATACCGGAAAGTAGCAACAGACGCACATTGTGTAATTGGAAGGCGCTGAGGATCACCAAATCCGCTGGCTGCTCAACTTCTTGCCCCTGAGCATCGATATAAGTGACGCCAGTGGCTTTTTTACCGCTGCTGTCCATGTTGACCTTGATCACTTGCGATCGGGTGCGGAGTTCGAAGTTTTTGCGTTGAGTGAGTACCGGCAAAATGGTGGTTTGTGGCGAAGCTTTCGAATACATAAAACAGCCAAAGCGCTCGCAGTAACCGCAATAGTTACAGGGGCCGAGTTGTACGCCGTAAGGGTTGGTATAAGGTTGCGAGCAGTTGGCGGCGGGAATGCTAAACGGATGGTAGCCTAGCGATTCAGCGGCTTTTCCGAACAGCGAGCCAGAATAGAGCTGTTTTAGTGCTGGAGTGGGAAACTCATTGCTGCGTACGCCTTCAAACGGGTTGCCACCTTTGATGATTTTACCTTGTAGGTTTCCGGCTTTACCCGCCGTGCCACAGACTTTTTCGAATTTGTCGAAATAAGGCTCCAGTTCGTCATAACTCACCGGATAATCCTGCACCGTCATACCTTCGGGTATCCACTTCTCGCCATATTTTTCAATCACGGTGGTGCGCATTTTTAGATCGGCGGGCAGGGCGCGCCAATGCATCCCGTTCCAGTGCACGCCCGCGCCACCCACGCCGTTACCCGGTAAAAATGAACCCAGTTGGCGGTAAGGGACGGCAAAATCTGCTGGTGTGTGGCGAACGGTGACGGTTTCATGCGCCATTTCCTGCATCAGTTTCAAACGTATGCCATAGGTCAGTTCATCCGCGATACGTGGGTAGGCAAAATCCGGGTAAGTATCGCGTTGCTCGCCGCGCTCCAAGGCCAGTACGCTTAAACCCGTTTCTGTTAACTCCATGCCCATAATGGCTCCGGTCCAGCCGAAACCGACAATGACCACGTCTACCGGTGGTTTCTTTATGCTGCTCATTTATGCATTCCTTTTGCTCGAGATACTGACAGGCGGTAGTGGGTAAGGCTGGTTGGGTTTGTCGACCCAGTCGGTGAAGTCTGCTCTAGCACCAGGGAAGCCGATCAACTTCCACGACGCTAATGTCTGATTGCCGCCATGAATAGGATCTGCCAGATAACCCTCTTTGGTGTTTTGCAGTAATTGGCTGAAAAACGCCTTACCTGGGAATGCATCGCTGTCGAGCTCGCCTTTCTCCAAGTTAGTGAGTAGTTGCTCTTGCTGTGAGTGATCGAGATCGGCGAAGACTTTCTGGTATTGCTGACGGCAATAGTTATTGATGGATTGGATCGCCGTGCGATAGGTTTCTCGCGGCGTTAACTTGGATTGATACCCCAGTTCTGGTGCTGAAGGAACGAAAGGGGGATGCATGTACCACAGGCCTCCATGACCGTAGGGTGTTTCCATTTGCTTATCGATAAAAATGGGAACGCCTTGGTCCACTGCACCGGGGCCATTGGCATCGTTAGGAATCAGTCGATCGCAAGCGGCCAGTAGAAAACGCCATTCATCATTGTTGAAATAAGTGGGGACATAGTGAGGCGAGATACCTTCAGCCGGTGCGGCTTTAGCTTCTAGCGTCAAAATGCTGCTACCCGCTGCGGCGAGTGGGATCAGTGCCAGAGTTTTCTTCAAGAAATTACGCCTAGGCGGCGTAGGGGAGCGTTGTTGCGACATAATTCCACCTTGAATATATGTGCCTGCGCGAGTCTTGCGGTTCACGATACCGTCATCCAACGGCATAAACAGACAGAGGTTGCTAAGTTGCCATACCAATAAATGATTAGCTTGCTAATTGTATGGTAGTTGTAGTTTAGGAGTGGAGGATAAGGTGAAACAACCGGACATCTGTTTCAAAACATTTTAATTAAAAATTATCTTATGTAGATCAATTTATTAACACCGATGGAATGTAGGTGAAATGAGGTAAAGTAGGAGTACGGACCTCTAATCCAAAAAATCATGAAACATAACAGCGACAACCCTCAAAACACCGTCGAAGAAGCGATACAGGCAACGTTTAGCCAGTATGTGCGTGGTATGACGCTGAAGTCCGCATTGCACCAAGCTCTCACACTACTGGTGACGAGTGGGCGCTTGGCTTATCAGGCCAAGTTGCCGCCGAGTCGTAGGTTGGCTACCCGGCTGGTTATCTCGCGCGATACGGTGGAACAAACCTATGCGCGGCTGGAGGCAGAAGGTTATATCACTCGTGGGGTTGGGCGCGGCAGTTTCGTGAGTTATCAACAAAATGCGCTAATCGGCCGTGAACTGTTGGCGACGGACAATCGGCAAGACGGTTTATTAGCCGAACGTGAGCTGAGTGACCATGGCCGCGCTTTGTTAGTGGACGATCACATCCCCCATACCAGCCGCAATGCTTCGCTGACACCCTCACTACCCGATTTGCGCGCTTTCCCGATAGATAACTGGTTGCAACTGGAAAAACAGGCGGTTAGGCAGTACGGCGAACGCCTGTTGGGTTATATCGAACCACAAGGCTTAGCGGAGTTACGTGGTGAAATCGTTCAGTATTTGCAACGTAAGCGTGGCGTCAAAGCGACGGCGGAGCAAGTGATAGTGGTGACCAGCTCTCAGCAGGCGTTATCGCTGTGTACGCAGGTGTTGTTCAATCCCGGAGAAACGGTTTTTGTTGAGGAGCCGGGGTATCAAGGGGCAAAAAAATTGGTTAAGTCGGCGGGATTAATCGCGCAACCGATCCGGATCGATCAATTGGGCATGGATATTGACGATTTAGTGAATACCTCGGTGGAGGGGCGAGGTGTTTACATCACACCTTCGCATCATTATCCGTTGGGGTACTCGCTGAGTATGGAGAGGCGCTTGAAATTGTTGGATTGGGCGCAGCGTGAAAGAGCTTGGATTATCGAAGATGACTACGATTCTGAGTTCAACTATGACCGACAAGCCAAAGCATCGTTACAGGGGCTGGATAGCGGCCAGCGCACGCTGTACATCGGCACCTTCAGCAAAACGCTGTTCCCAGGGTTGCGTATTGGTTTTATGGTGGTGCCTCCACAACTGATCAAACTGATGGTTGCCGCCAAACGGTTCCAAGATGGTTACACCTCGGCGTTGACGCAAATGACCTTGTTTAAGTTTTTGCATGACGGTTTTTATACCGAGCATTTAAGAAATATGCGGGTTTTGTATAAAGCGCGATTGGATATTTTGCATACCGCGGTACATCAATATCTTGCCGAATGGACCCAGCCTGCGCTGCCGCAAGGGGGCTTGCAGTTGGTTTGCCCGCTGGCCGATGCGCAAACGGAGCAAAGGCTGATAGCGGCCGCCGCCGCACAGGGCGTGAAACTTTACGGTTTGGCCGATTTTTACACCGCTCAACCGCAAAGCGGGGCGTTGGTGTTAGGGTTTTCAACTTATACACCGGATGAAATTATCCAGTTCGTCAAAAAACTGGCGCAGATTTTTAGTGCACTGAAGTCGGGCTAAAATTGGTCTGCTCACTGTTGTAAATTGGTCTGTATTCCATCGCTATTGGGCGGTGTATCCTCATTTGTATTCGGTTATTTCCAGATGTTAATGCCAGTGAGGTAGTTATGTTCCCATCAAACAATGAAGTGATTATCCGTCGCATGATCAATAGCGATAAACCTCAATGGCTAGAGTTGTGGCAAGGTTATCTGCATTTTTATCGTGCAGATATTACGCCGCAGGTGAGTGACTCTGCTTTTGAGCGCTTGGTAAATGACGAGCACATGTATGGCTTGGTGGCTGAAGGTGCAGACGGCAAGTTGCTGGGGTTGATGCATCTGGTTTTCCATCCTTCGACTTGGAGCAATGCCAACTATTGCTATATTGAAGACCTCTACGTCTCACCGCTGGCGCGTGGCCAGAAAGTCTCTGAAAAACTCTTTGAGAGAGCCTATCAACTGGCGGATGAACGTGGCAGCGATCGTGTTTACTGGATGACGCAAGAGTACAACGCGCCGGCACGTTCTCTCTACGATACGCTCGGTAAAAGAAGCTCATTTATCGTTTATACCCGCTAAGCCTCGTAGATAAGGAGCCTTATGAAAATCAATCAATTTGGTCAACCGGTGGGCGAGCCGATAGCGGATTGGCAAGCGGTGCCACGTCCCGGTGGCGTTACACTTAACGGGCGTTTTTGTCGGCTGGAACCGCTCGATCCTCAACGAGATTATGCGTTGTTGTTCGAGGTTTTCCAGCAAGCGCCGGATGGACGCGACTGGACTTATCTGTCTATCGAGCGACCAGAAACCCCAGAAGTATTATTGCAACATCTGAATAATTTACAGGCTAACCCAACGCTGGAAAATATGACGGTTATTGATCTCACCAGCGGAAAATCGGTAGGCACGGTAGCATTCATGCGCATTGATGAGGCGAACGGCGTGGTGGAGATTGGTCACGTCTGCTGGTCGCCGGCGATGAAGCAACGTTCCAGCGCCACCGAAGCAATAGCACTGATGTTACGCCATGTCTTTAATGATTTGGGGTACCGCCGTTGCGAGTGGAAATGTGATAGCCACAACGCACCCTCCAAAAAGGCCGCTCTGCGCTTTGGCTTTAACTATGAAGGCAACTTCCGTTACGCGGTGGTCACCAAAGGGCGTAGTCGCGATACCGATTGGTTCGCTATCACGGCTGACCGCTGGAGTGAAGTTGATAAGGCTTTCACAGATTGGTTGAGCGTAGATAATTTCGATTCGCAGGGGCGACAGATAAAGCGTTTAGAGGATTTTAGAGGCTAATATTTGATGCTCTGAGTGGGCATGAAAAAGTGTTCGAATAGGGTCGCTCGCGTTGTATGCCCCCCATACTGAGCGACCAACCTTGACGACTGTTCATCGGTAAAGCGCTGACAACCCATCTTACTTTGCACTCATTTATTCCCACCTCAATCTTTTCTGCACCAAACCCGCGCAACAATGTGACGGCGCGCAAATCAGGCCAAATTATTTTTGCGAGCGCGATCAGAAATATCGAAGTTTTTTGTCATTGAATAGCTTTTCGTTGGCGGTAATGATTTTACGCCGTATTTTTTCAATTATTCATTACGAATGCATAATTATTGCATAAATATGCAACATAACTCCTTGTTTTAGCGTAAAAAACCTCAAAAACCGCCTTGAATCCCGTTTTGGCACGATAGCTGCACTACACTCTTTATTAAACGGCGTGTATTTTAACTACTCGTTAACATTTATTCCCCGTTCTGGGGCGTTGGAAGTGGCATAAATAGCGGAAAAACGATTTTATGTAACAGATTTGTATCTAAATGGGCGTGATTGCGGAGCATAATCAGCGTCTTGAACAGGTCGATACGCAAAGTGGTTTTTTGGTTTTGTTACGGAATTCGGCGCAAGAACGGCTCTTACAGTCAAAACTCAGCCTTTGCTGAAATTACGAGGTCATTATGGAACAGCCAATCGCAGTCACCCGCCAGTCTTTCGACGACTGGATGGTTCCGGCTTACGCCCCCGCTGATTTTATTTTGGTACGGGGTGAGGGCTCCCATGTCTGGGATCAGCAGGGCAAATCTTATATCGATTTTGCTGGTGGGATTGCCGTTAACGCTTTGGGGCATGCGCACCCGGCGATGAAGGCCGCGTTGGTGGAACAAGCGGGCAAACTCTGGCATTTGGGTAATGGTTATACCAACGAGCCAGTGCTGCGTTTAGCCAAGCAATTGATCGACGCGACTTTCGCCGACAAAGTGTTTTTCTGCAACTCTGGCGCGGAAGCTAACGAAGCGGCGCTGAAGTTGGCACGTAAATATGCGCTGGATAATGGCAACAAAGAGAAAAACCAAATCGTTGCTTTCAACAACGCCTTCCACGGCCGCACGCTGTTTACTGTCAGCGCAGGTGGTCAGCCGAAATATTCCCAAGACTTCGCGCCATTGCCGGGCGGTATTACCCATACGCCATTTAACGATCTGGCTGCGGCAGCCGAAGTGATTAACGACCGTACTTGTGCGGTGATTGTTGAGCCGATTCAAGGCGAAGGCGGTGTACTGCCGGCAGATCTCAGCTTCTTGCAAGGGCTGCGTGAACTGTGCGATCGCCACAATGCGCTGCTGATTTTTGATGAAGTACAAACCGGCGTCGGACGTACTGGGCACCTGTATGCCTATATGCAATACGGCGTGGTGCCGGATGTCTTGAGTACCGCCAAAGCACTGGGCGGCGGCTTCCCGATTGGCGCGATCTTGACCACTGATAAACTGGCGAAAACGCTGGGTGTCGGCAGCCATGGCACCACTTACGGCGGCAATCCATTGGCGACGGCGGTGGCTGGTGCGGTGTTCTCGGTGATCAATACACCAGAAGTGCTGGCAGGGGTAAAACAGCGCCACCAGTGGTTTATTGATGGGCTGAACAAGATTAACCAGCAATACCCGATTTTCTCTGAGACTCGCGGTGGTGGCCTGCTAATTGGCTGCGTGTTGAACAAAGACTACGCCGGTAAGGCCAAGCAAATCACCCAACTGGCTAACGAAGAAGGCGTGATCGCCTTGATCGCCGGACCGGATGTGGTGCGTTTCACTCCTTCGTTAGTCATTCCTGAGCAAGACGTGAAGGAAGGTTTAGCGCGCTTTGAGCGAGCAGTGAAGCGGATATGCAGTTAAGTCACTGATTGAACGGCTGTGTCCACTGTGGTGCAGCCCTATGATTTCGAGGTTCGCATTATGATGATTATCCGCCCTATAGAGCGCCGTGACCTAGCCGATTTGTTAACGCTGGCTGGCAAATCCGGCATTGGCCTCACTTCGTTGCCGCAAAATGAAGATACCCTGTTGGCACGCATTGAGCGGACGTTAAAAACGTGGCAAGGCGAACTTCCTCGTGGTGAACAGTGTTACTTGTTTGTGTTGGAAGATACTGGGCGGCAACAGATTGTCGGCGTGAGTGCTATCGAGGTGGCGGTCGGTTTAACCGAACCTTGGTATAGCTTCCGTGTCGGCACACAAGTACATGCGTCGAAGCAATTAAACGTATACAAATCGGTGCCGACGTTGTTCCTCAGCAATGATCACACCGGGCATTCCGAACTCTGTACTTTGTTCCTCGATCCCGATTACCGCCACGGCGAGAACGGCAAACTGTTATCTAAAGTGCGTTTCCTGTTTATCGCTGCTTTTCGTGAGCATTTTGCTCGTCGCTTGATTGCCGAGATGCGCGGTTTTTCTGACGAAAATGGCCGCTCGCCGTTTTGGGAAAGTGTAGGGAATCACTTCTTTTCTATCGAGTTCGCCAAGGCGGATTACTTAAGCGGTACCGGGCAAAAGGCGTTTATCGCTGAATTGATGCCGAAACACCCGCTATATGTCGATTTTCTCGCGGCAGATGCACAAAAAGTGATTGGCGAAGTCCATCCACAAACCTTGCCAGCTCGTCGTCTATTAGAAAGCGAAGGGCTACGTTATCAAGGCTATGTGGATATTTTCGACGGTGGGCCGACGTTGGAAGCTGAAATTGACGATATCCGCGCGGTGAAAACCAGCAAGTTGGTCAAAGTGGTGCTCGACGACACACCAATGCGTCCTGATGCCCCGGTTTATCTGGTGGCAAACGACAACTATCAGAATTACCGCGCATTGCTAGTGCATGGCGAAGTGTATGACGGACGCCTGAATATCAACGCGGCTACAGCGGCGGCACTCGGTGTCGAACAGGGCAGCCCAGTGCGGGCGCTCCCCCTTATTGCACAGGAGAAAGTGTAATGTCACATCCTGCTCTATTGATTAATGGCACTTGGCAATCTGGCCACGGTGCGGCATTCAACAAGACAAATCCGGTGGATAACCAACCGCTGTGGCAGGCCAATGCTGCCGATAGTCATGACGTCGCCGCCGCGTGCGAGGCTGCTCGCGTCGCATTCCCCGCTTGGGCGCGCACGCCGTTTGAACAGCGTGAACAATTAGTTAAACGCTTTGCCGCATTGCTGGAAGAAAACAAACAGCATTTGGCTGAGGTGATCAGCCGGGAAACCAGCAAACCACGCTGGGAAACGCTGACCGAGATCCAAGCGATGATCGGCAAAGTGGGGATTTCACTGCAAGCCTATCAGACCCGTACCGGCACTACGCAGACGGCGATGCCCGACGGCGCTTCGGTAGTTCGCCATCGTCCACACGGCGTGTTGGCGGTGTTTGGCCCGTATAACTTCCCCGGCCATTTACCGAATGGACATATCGTTCCGGCATTATTGGCAGGGAACACCTTGGTGTTCAAACCGAGCGAGCTGACGCCACAAACGGCAGAAGAAACCATGAAACTGTGGCAACAGGCGGGGCTGCCGAATGGGGTGATCAATCTGGTGCAGGGCGGCCGTGAAACCGGTGAGGCTCTGGCTGCCAGCAACGATATTGATGGTCTGCTGTTCACTGGTAGCGCTGGCACCGGTTATCACCTGCATAAACAATTGGCTGGGCAACCAGAAAAGATTCTGGCGTTGGAGATGGGCGGCAATAACGCCTTGATCGTCGAGCAGATTGACGATCGCGATGCCGCTGTTCATCTGGCGATCCAATCGGCGTTTATCTCTGCTGGGCAGCGCTGCACCTGTTCGCGCCGTATTCTGGTGAAACAAGGGGCGGAGGGCGATGCCTTTATCGAGCGTTTAGTGCAGGTGGCTAGCCAATTGCGCATTGGTCGTTGGGATGCTGAACCACAACCATTTATGGGCGGGGTCATTTCGGCCGTGGCGGCAGAAAAAATGCTGGCGGCGCAACAGCAACTGCTGCAATTGGGTGGCAAAGCGCTGTTGACGATGGCGCGTTTGGACCAAGACAACTCGCTACTCAGTCCGGGGATTATTGATGTTACTGGCGTGCGCGATATTCCTGACGAAGAGTATTTCGGCCCACTCACTACCATTATTCGCTACCGTGATTTTGATGAGGCGCTACGCATCGCCAATAACACCCGTTACGGCCTGTCTGTCGGGCTGGTTTCACCCCAGCGTGAACAGTTTGATCGCCTGTTGGTGGAGGCCAGAGCCGGGATCGTCAACTGGAATAAACCGTTGACCGGTGCTTCGAGCGCGGCGCCGTTTGGTGGTGTAGGCGCTTCGGGTAATCACCGTGCCAGCGCTTTTTATGCGGCGGATTATTGTGCTTGGCCGATGGCATCGCTGGAAAGTGAGAGTCTGACACTGCCTGCCAATTTGTCACCAGGGTTGTCGTTTAATTGATGTTCTCCCCCGAGATGGGGGAGTTGGAGCACAGTATGTCAGAGTCTAAAACCATGTCAGGATATGAAGTCAATTTTGACGGTCTGGTCGGGCTGACGCATCACTACGCCGGGTTGTCGTTTGGTAATGAAGCCTCCACTCAGCATAAAAATAGCGTTTCGAATCCTAAGCTGGCGGCGAAGCAGGGTTTACTGAAAATGAAAGCCCTGAGCGATCTCGGCTTCCAACAAGGGGTATTGCCGCCACAAGAGCGCCCACATTTGCCCACGTTGCGTCAATTGGGCTTTAGCGGCACAGATGAAGCGGTGTTGGCACAGGCGATGCGTACCGCGCCACGTTTGCTTTCTGCGCTGAGCTCCGCCTCTTGTATGTGGACAGCCAATGCTGCCACTGTTTCACCTTCCGCCGACAGTGCTGACGGCAAAGTGCATTTCACCGCCGCTAACTTGAATAACAAATTCCACCGTGCGATTGAGGCGGAAACCACTTCCGCCGTGCTGAAAGCGATCTTCACCGATGAGCGCCACTTTGCCCACCATCAGGCGTTGCCACAGGTGGCGTTGTTGGGTGACGAAGGCGCGGCCAACCACAATCGGTTAGGCGGCGATTACGCCAAACCTAGCGTGCAAGTCTTTGTTTATGGCCGTCAGGAGTTTGGTGGTGCGATGGCGCCAAGCCGCTATCCGGCACGGCAAACCCGTGAGGCTAGCGAGGCGATTGCGCGTTTGCATCAGTTAGACGAACAAAGCACAGTATTTATTCAACAGAACCCGGTGGTGATCGACCAAGGTGTATTCCATAACGACGTGATTGCAGTCAGTAATCAGCAAGTATTATTCCATCATCAACAAGCATTCTTGCACCAAAAGCAGGCGTTGGATGAAGTGCGGCGCAAAATGGCGCACTTTGATCAACAACTGATGGCGATAGAAGTGCCAACGGAGCGAGTTTCAGTGGCGGATGCGGTGGCAACCTATCTGTTTAACAGCCAAATCCTGACTAAACCCAACGGCCAAATGATGATTGTGGTACCAGAAGAGTCACGACAGCATCATGGTGTATGGGAATATTTGAGCGAAATGGTCGAAAGTGGTGGGCCAATCGATGAGATCAAGGTGTTCGACCTGCGTGAAAGTATGCGTAACGGCGGTGGTCCTGCCTGTCTACGCCTGCGCGTCGCACTGAATGACCACGAATTACGGGCCGTGAATCCACGTGTATTAATGAATGAGGCTTTGTTCACCCGTTTGAATCAGTGGGTCGATCAGCACTATCGCGATCGCTTAACGCAGGATGATTTAGCTGATCCCTTGCTGTTGCGCGAAGGGCGTGAAGCCTTGGACGAATTAACCGTAATCATGGGGCTGGGTTCTATTTATCCATTCCAGCAATAAATAGGCTGAGGAGTGCTTATGTTCGATTTCTTGGCTCTAACCTTGGAAGGTTCAGCACCCGATGCGACTTCTGGGGAAAATGACCAGCTGCGTTGGCGCTGGTTAGGGGAAGGGCTATTGGAGCTGGTTCCGCTAGTTGAGTATCAACGCGCGGTAGTGCTCTCGGCAGGTGTACATGGTAACGAGACGGCGCCTATCGAGCTGTTGAATCAGCTAGTGGCCGAACTGCTGGCGGGGACGCGTTCTTTAGCGGTGCGTCTGCTGGTGGTGTTGGGTAATCCAATGGCGATGCGTGTTAATAAGCGTTATTTGAATGCGGATATGAACCGCATGTTTGGTGGCCGTTACGTTAACTTTGAATCGAGCGAGGAAACTGCGCGCGTACAGCGGTTGGAGCAGGTGGTATCGGCATTTTTCGAGGGAGAAGAGGCTGAGCGTTACCATTACGATTTGCATACTGCCATTCGGGAATCTCGCTTACCCCGGTTTGGTATTTTGCCTTACCAAACCCGTGATTACAGCCATGAAATGCTGACCTTACTGGATGCTGCAGAATTGGATGCGCTGGTGATCCACAGTGCGCCGGGTGGGACATTTAGCCATTTTTCCAGCGAATCTCAAGCGGCGGCTAGTTGCACCTTGGAGTTGGGAAAAGCCAAACCGTTCGGTTGTAATGATTTGCAGCAATTCGAGGCCATTAACCAAGCGTTGCAAACCTTCGTCAGCGGCGAGCCATTACCCAAACGGAAAGCGCCTTCCTTGCGGATTTTCCAAGTGTATCAATCACTGATTAAACGCAGTGAAGATTTCAAATTGAATTTAAGTGACGACACGGCCAATTTTACTGAACTCAAGCAGGGCTCGTTGCTGTGTGAACAACCCGGTGATGAATATCGCGTGCAGCATGAACAGGAATGGATATTGTTCCCGAACCCCAATGTCGCCTTGGGGCTGCGAGCAGGTATGGTACTTATTGAATTATCTCGCAGTAGACTATTCTGATCATCTCCCCGCCGTATTCTTTATTAAGGAGTACGGCTAATCCTTCTTCTGGTTTATAAACACGACTTGTCCTCTTGAAAAACTCTCATGATGACGAGAGAGGTTATTTATCTTTCATTCAAATCATTAAATAAAATTATCTTCTCACGCTAATCGAACATTGCTGTAGTTTTGAATTCTCTTGCTAAATCGGAATATTCTCTAAGCTAATGAGAAAATGTGAAATAAGTAACGTTTTTAATGACCATGCTAATTGTATTGTTACTTTCGTATTGGTGTTAAAACACACAACTCGAAACCATTTTGCACCAAAATGATGCGCTGCACTATTTTTGCCATCTGTAATTTCAATTAAATTTATTATTTTCAGTATGTTATGGATCTTCTTTTTTGAAATATTTGTTTACAAATAAACATGCTTTCCTCACTGTGTTTTATGAACTTTTCGATTTGAAGTTTTGATTCATGATGCTAATGTCACATCACCCCTTATTAGGGGGACTCATAAAAATAAATGATAAAGATCACAGCCCACAGCATAAATTGGGCGTGACAGACAGGTTATTAATTAAATATCTAGGAAAATAAATGATGAATCGCAGTGTATTAGCTATAGCAGTTGCGCTCGGCGCAGTGACCACCTTTGCCAACGCGGCTGAAATTTATAATAAAGACGGTAACAAACTCGATTTGTATGGCCGTGTTAACGCCAAACATTATTTTATCAGTAATGCTGACGGTGATGGCGATAAATCCTATGTGCGTTTAGGGTTTAAAGGCGAAACGCAAATTACCGATCAACTGACGGGTTACGGTCAGTGGGAATACAACATCCAAGCCAACAAATCTGAAGGCACAGATGCTACCGATGGTACCAAAACCCGTCTGGGCTTTGCTGGTCTGAAATTCGGTGATTATGGCTCGTTCGACTACGGTCGTAACTACGGCGTGGTGTACGACGTTGAATCCTACACCGATATGCTGCCGGAATTCGGCGGTGACTCCTACAGCTACACCGATAACTTCATGACTGGTCGTTCTACCGGTCTGGCAACTTACCGTAACCGTGATTTCTTCGGTTTGGTTGAAGGCTTGAACTTAGGCTTGCAATACCAAGGTAAAAACGAAGGCCGAGATGTACAACGCCAAAATGGTGACGGTTATGGCCTGTCTCTAGATTACCAAGATATCGGTGGAACGGGTGTTGGTTTTGCAGCGGCTTACTCTGATTCTAACCGCACCACTGATCAGAAAAACTCTCAATACGGTAAAGGCGATGACGCTTCGGCCTGGACCACCGCGGTTAAATACGACGCTAACCAGGTTTACTTAGCCGCAATGTACGCAGAAACTCGCAATATGACGCCAATTTCTGTGAATGGGACTTCTGGCTTCGCCAACAAAACGCAGAACTTTGAATTGACCGCGCAATACCAGTTTGAAAACGGTATTCGTCCTTCACTGGGTTACGTGCAATCTAAAGGTAAGGACATCGAAGGGATTGGTGATGCCGATCTGGTTAAATACTTCGAAATCGGTGCAACTTACTACTTCAACAAAAACATGTACACCTATGTGGATTATCAAATCAACCAGTTGAGCGACGATAACCCACTGGGTCTGAGCAACGATGACATCGTAGCCGTCGCCTTGGTCTATCGTTTCTAATTTATTAATTTAATCCTCATTTCCTGTGTCGGGAAAGTGGTGCTAATAAAGGCAGGGTGCAAACTCTGCCTTTATTTAATTTCAGTATGGGGCGTACTCATTAGCTGGGAACCAAAAGTTGTCGATAAAGTCTTCTACGGGGTAACAACCCGCATGGCGTAGTTTCTGTTCCTTCATGGCATTCAAGCATTGCTGCTCGGTACGAGTCACATCCACCATGATCTCGCTACAGCCACCCTCCAAATAGCAAACAAACATCACTAATGCGTACATTGCCTTCAGTATCCTCCGTTGGCTCCATGCATGCGTGTATTGTAGATAAAACACGATGCATTTTCAGGCTATATCATTATAACTATCTATGTAATATTGGGATTACAGGACGTTTTAGGACAAATCTAACCGCTTAACGGCATCACATGAATTGAATATCTCTCTTGCGCTGCTAAGCTTAACAAGCCTTAAGTCTACGTAACAATTTAACCATTAAAAGGAGTCGATATGGGATTGTTGAGTTTTGCGAAAGAAGCTGGTGCCAAACTGTGGGATGCGGTAAGCGGTAAAGCCAATGCTGCTGACTTGAAAGATCACCTCAATAAAACGGGTCTGCCAGATACCGATAAAGTCAACGTGGAAGTGGTTGATGACAAAGTAGTTATCTCTGGTGATGGTATTACGCAAGAGCTAAAAGAGAAGATCTTGGTTGCCGTGGGTAACGTGGCAGGTATCAGCGGCGTGGAAGATAAAGTCACCACCTCAGATTCCGGGACTGAAAGTCAATTTCATACCGTGGCTAAAGGTGAAACTTTGAGCGCGATTTCGAAGCATTACTACGGTGATGCCAACAAATACAACAAAATTTTTGAAGCAAACAAGCCAATGTTGAGCCATCCGGACAAAATCTATCCGGGGCAAAAGCTTCGTATCCCTGCGTAGTCTGCCTTAAGACCGACGGTCCGATGCCTATTCGGGCCGTTTTTACTTGCAAATCATTTCTCTAATCCATATTTTTTGTTAATTTATTCTAATGAGTTATACTTTCTCGGTTTATAAAACGATGAGTTTAAATAACCTTTTGTGAAATCACCTCAAAAGCCCACTTCAGATAAAAAATACCGAGAAAACCTTGGTGATGCCCAATTTGCCATCATGGTGTTAGTGTTAGCCTGTAGTTCGCTGGTGATTTTTACCTTGGCAGTGACGCTATGGTTGACATAATCCCGTCATCTTCAGCGTACCCATACTCAATGGAGGCCGTTTACGATGAGCAATTTCCGTCCGACCCTCTCTTCCTCCCGCGATTGTCCCGTTGTTGATGGGCAACGTCAGATTCAACATATCCCTGTTCGTCATACCGAGGTTGGTGGCATTCCGATCCAACGTGCTTTGCCAACGCGTGAACGACGTACGGTAGGAGCTTGGTGTTTTCTCGACCATGCTGGGCCATCGGTATTTAAGGGTGACTCAAAAGGGATGGATGTCGGGCCTCATCCCCATATTGGCCTACAGACTTTTACGTGGATGATTGCGGGGGAGGTATTACACCGCGACAGCTTGGGGAGTGAGCAGGTGATACGGCCAGGTCAGGTTAATTTGATGACGGCTGGGCGTGGTATCGTGCATACGGAACACTCTTTTGGTGAACATAAGCAATTGCATGCAACGCAATTGTGGATAGCGTTACCCGCAGAACACGCCAATATGGAAGCGCAGTTTGATCATTATCCCGATTTACCCAGTTGGCAACAACAAGGGGTGAAACAGACCTTATTAGTCGGCGAATGTGGTGAGTATTGCTCCCCCGTCTTGTCATTATCACCATTAGTGGCCATCGATTTGGAATGGCAGACCAATGGGGAGATATCAATGCCGCTACGTACTGATTTTGAAATGGCTATCTTGCCTCTTATGGGAGCTATTGAACTCGATAATGAAAAATTTTCACCCGATGAGTTCGCTTATTTGGGCGTAAATAGAAACCACCTGAATTTAAGGGCTGAGAAAGGGAGTCGAGCATTATTGATTGGTGGCGTACCGCTTAATGAAGAGATCACGATCTGGTGGAATTTCGTTGGGCATAGTAAGGAAGAAATAACCCAAGCACAGCGAGATTGGGAGCAGGGAGATAGACGTTTCCCTGATGTTGTCGGTTATGAAGGGCCACGAATGGCCGCACCCGCCTTGCCTTGGGCTAATAATCAGTGAGCCGAGCTTTTTAGAGGCTCAAATCAGGCTGTTTTCTGATGAATAATATGCAGCGGTGGCTCGATATGTAGATCGACGCTGAGATCCTGTCGGAAATCATAAGGTGTAATATTGAAGCGCTTTCTGAACATGTAAGTAAAGTGAGACTGCGAACCAAAGCCGAAGTCTAGTGCGATATCAAAAATTGTCGCATCGCTACTACGTAACTGATACACCGCACCCGCCAGCCGACGTTCGCGAATGTACTTGCCGAGCGAGACTCCTGTCGCTTCTTTAAACAGTTTCTGCATATGCCACAAGGAGTAGCCGGAATACTTGGCCAACTCCTCCAGATGGATCACTCTTCCAAGATGAGTTTCAACCCACTTACTGAGGGCGCAGACTAATGAGAGGTGGTGTTCTTGTATCATCAGTGCGTCGGTGTGAAATAGTCATAGTTATGAAGTATACACAACTTGCCGTCGTGGACAAAAAGACCGCCTAGAAGGATCGCCTGAATAGTCATAAAAAGCCGCACGAGAGGGTTGTCAGTAACAAGAAAAAAGGACTAATCTGAACTCGCTAAATCTGAAGCTCTAACTCAAAAAGCAACACCGAAAATCCGCCGTAACAACTCAATGTTGATGGGGTGATCATATGTTAATGACCGTGGTTATTACTTTAGTTGTCATTATAGGGATTGGCGTTTTTCTCGCGGCGCCAGTGATGATGGTGAACAATACGCAAGGGTTGGGAGGTGAAGAGCCGTGAAAGTAGCAAAAGAAGCATCCCCGCAACGGGGATGCTAAATCAGATTAACGCTGTGAGTCGAGTTGCTCGCTATTCTTTACCACTTCTTGGGCTTTCATATAACTTTCAATGAGTAACTGATAAGCCGGGAATATTTTGGTGTAAACCTCTGCCCATTCCTGCGCATCTTCACGGTTCCACGTGCCTTGCAGTTCAGACGCCACACCCGCAGTATCAATCGGCACCACGCCGGCTTGTACCACACGGGCTAAGGTAATTTCCTGCGCCATCTTAGAATAGGTGCCAGAAGCGTCAACAACGGCAAAGACTTTGTAGCCATCGTATACCGCGCTAATGGATGGGAAAGCCATGCATACGCTGGTGATCGTACCGGCAATAATTAAAGTCTTGCGACCGGTCGCTTTAACCGCCGCTACAAAGTCTGGGTTATCCCACGCGTTGATTTCCCCTTTACGCGCTACATATTGAGCGTGTGGGGCGTTTTGATGAATTTCCGGGATCAGCGGGCCGTTCGGGCCTTGTGGCACAGACGCGGTGGTGATCACCGGTAATTTGCTTAACGTGGCGATTTTAGCCAGCGCGGCGGCACGGGCACGCAGTTCTGGCATTGGCATATCGGCAACGGTCTGGAACAGGCCGCTTTGATGATCGATCAATAACATAACAGCATCATTAGCATCAATAACAGGACGCTGACCGTTGAAGTTTGCTGGAGTGCTCATCGTATTATCCTCTTGATTAGGCGTTACCTTCTGCATTGGTGCAGAAGTGTAAGAAAATCACTTTGAATTTCCTGAAAAATCTGGGTCGCGTTAACGTATTAGTGGCGACTGATTAGAGTTTAGCCCAAGCAGAAATTGGCGGTAGCGGTTAAAACTAAGATGCATTGTTCTATTGGTAGGACGATGGAGGGCTTGTGTAGGCGATAAATTAGCCAATGCGCTAAGCTTTGAGTATAGGGCAGGCAGGGGGTAAGTATCATGGCTTATCAACATATCGTCGTCGCAACGGATCTTTCCGAAGATGCTGAATTGCTGGTCAGCAAAGGTGCGCGGCTGGCGAGGGCATTGAGCGCAAAACTCTCGCTGATTTATATCGACATCCATCCCGGCAGCCAGTATCTGGACTCCGGCGGTGGCGAATTCGGTTATACCGATGAAACTTTCAACGAACGGGCGCAGCATCGTTTACAGACACTGAAACAGCATTTATTGGACCCCTCCAGTGAACTGATCATCCAACGGGGTGAGTTCTTGGCGGAATTGGATAAAGCAATAAACGAACGGGGATTTGATCTGGTGATCATCGGCCATCACCATGATATTTGGAGCCATTTACTGTCGTCAGCTAGGCAGGCGATCAACCACTTGCGAGTCGATGTCTTGGTGGTGCCGATTAACACCACCGAGTCGCTTACGCTGAGGTTAACTGAGCCCCTTGTTGATAAGCCAGAGCCACCACCAAAGACTGAACGAGACATAATGTAGCCGATTGGGAACGGAAGGCATCGACCTGTGCTTCTTTCACCACAAAGCAAAGATCGCTAAAGGTTGCCAGCGGGCTGATTTGGCTATCAGTGATCACTATCTGCCGCGCACCGGCTTTGGCCGTTATTTCACTCACCATCAGCGTTTCTTCTGCATAAGGTGAGAAGCTGATCGAGATAACAATATCGTTGGCCTGAACCCGGTTGACCTGCTCACGCAGCATACCACCCAGCCCATCAAGCAATACTGGGCGACAGGCGAGATGGCTCAGGGCATAGCTGAGATAAGCGGCGACGCTAAAAGAGCGGCGCAACCCGACGATATAAATAGTATCGGCCTGTGCCAATAAATCGACGGCACGTTGCAGCATTTCCGGCTCGGTACGTGCGGCCAACTGCTGCAACGCCTGCGCGTTCGAGCGTGCAAACTCTTGCAAAATATCCTGTGGCGTATCCAAAACGGCTTCACTGTCTATTTCGCGGAACAGTCGCACACGGTCGCTATAACTCGCCGTTTCCTCCACCAAGTTCATACGAAACAACTGTTTCATCTCGTTAAAACCACTGAAATCAAATGCATTAGCAAAACGGATAAGCGTTGATGGAGGAACGTCCGCCCGTTCGGCGATCACCGCCACGGTATCAAAGGCGACGCTGTTAGTGTTATCCAGCACATAGCGAGAAACCTGTTGAAGCCGTTTGCTCAGGCTATCGTAACGATCGCGGATCTGTTGTTGCAGTTCATTCAGGCTAGTAGCCGTGCTCATCATTTATCCCCTGTTCTATTGTTATGATTGTAAAGGTTCATTGGCCGTTTTCAAACGCAATCCCACCATGACGAAAAATCCACTCCCGATCACAATAATCAATATTTGTTTTATTTCAACTTAAAATGGAATGTTTGTTTCATATACAGTGTTAGATATCGGTCATCGATAACTCAGTCATCTGTAACAACGAGAGGGTCAAGATGGAGACAGTAGCGAATTTCATTCATGGTGAATCTGTTGTGAGCGGCAGCCAACGCGTTCAGGCTATTTTTAATCCAGCCACTGGCGAACCGATCCGCCAGGTGGCGATGAGCACGGTACAAGAAACCGAACAGGCGATTGCCGCAGCGCATAAAGCGTTCCCAGGCTGGGCGCGCCAATCACCGCTGAAGCGTGCGCGGGTGCTGTTCCGTTTTAAACAACTACTGGAACAACACACAGATAGTTTGGCGAAATTGATTAGCGAAGAGCATGGCAAAGTCTACTCCGACGCCGTGGGAGAGTTGACGCGTGGTTTGGAAGTGGTGGAGTTCGCCTGTGGTATTCCGCACCTGCAAAAAGGCGAGCACTCCGCCAGCGTGGGAACCGGCGTTGATAGTTTCTCGCTGATGCAGCCGCTGGGCGTTTGCGTGGGTATCACGCCGTTTAACTTCCCGGCGATGGTGCCAATGTGGATGTTCCCGATCGCGCTGGCAACCGGCAATACATTCATTCTCAAACCTTCGGAAAAAGATCCATCGTTGGCGGTGAGACTGGCGCAATTGCTGAAAGAGGCCGGATTGCCAGACGGCGTATTTAATGTGGTGCAGGGCGACAAACAGGTGGTGGATGTCTTGCTAACTGATCCCCGTGTGCAAGCGGTCAGTTTCGTCGGTTCAACGCCGATTGCGGAATATATTTACAGCACCGCCTCGGCACACGGCAAACGTTGTCAGGCACTAGGTGGGGCGAAAAACCACTGCATCTTGATGCCGGATGCGGATATGAATATGGCCGTTAACGCCATCATGGGCGCGGCTTTCGGCGCTGCGGGTGAACGTTGTATGGCGCTTTCAGTGGTGTTAGCGGTAGGGGATGACACTGCAGAGGATCTGTGCCAACGGGTGGAGCAACAAATTGCCGCACTGCGCGTGGGCGCTGGGTTGCAACAGTCACCGGAAAACGAAATGGGGCCGCTGATTTCTGCGCCACATCGTGACAAAGTGCTGAGCTATATTGATAGCGGTGTAGAGCAAGGTGCGACGTTGCGCGTTGACGGCCGTGGATACCGCGTGCCCGGCCATGAGCAAGGCTATTTTGTCGGGCCAACGTTGTTTGATAACGTCACGGCGGAGATGAAAATCTATCAAGAAGAGATTTTCGGCCCGGTGTTAGCGGTGGTGCGAGTGCCAGATTATCAGACTGCGCTGGATCTGATTAATCGTCACCAATATGGTAACGGTACGGCGATTTTCACGCGCGACGGTGGCATTGCACGCCGTTTCTGTGATGAGGTGCAAGTCGGCATGGTGGGCGTTAACGTACCGATCCCAGTGCCGATGGCATTCCACAGCTTCGGTGGTTGGAAACGCTCAATCTTCGGCCCGTTGAATGTACACGGCAATGACGGCGTGCGTTTTTATACCCGCATGAAAACCGTTACCGCCCGCTGGCCGGAGTCTAACAACCACCACGGCGCAGCCTTCTCCATGCCAACGCTGGGCTAACAGGAGGGTTCATGAAAACAGAACGCATGACCATGGCGCAGGCGCTGGTCAGGTTTCTTAATCAGCAATATATCGAAGTGGAGGGGCAGGAAGCCCCGTTTATTCAGGGCATCATGACCATCTTCGGTCACGGTAATGTGCTGGGTATTGGGCAGGCGCTGGAACAGAACCCCGGTCATTTACAGATCCATCAGGGCTGTAATGAACAAGGCATGGCACATATGGCGATCGGTTTTGCCAAGCAGCACCGCCGCCAGCGTATTTATGCCGTGACTTCGTCGGTAGGGCCGGGAGCGGCAAATATGGTGACGGCTGCGGCCACCGCAACGGCCAACCGTATTCCACTGCTGTTGTTGCCGGGCGATATCTACGCCAGCCGCCAGCCTGATCCGGTATTGCAGCAGATTGAGCAGTATCACGATCTCAGCATCAGCACCAACGACTGTTTCCGCCCGGTATCCCGTTATTGGGATCGTATCAACCGGCCTGAGCAGTTAATGAGCGCGATGCTGAGTGCCATGCGGGTGTTAACCGATCCGGCAGATACTGGCGCGGTGACGATCTGCTTGCCGCAGGATGTGCAGGGCGAAGTCTGGGATTATCCAGCCAGTTTCTTCGCCCGTCGGGTACATCGTATCGAACGCCGTCCGCCAGATGCCCACCGCCTCGAACAGGCGTTAGCATTGATAGCTCGCAAACGCCGTCCACTGGTGATTTGCGGCGGTGGCGTCAGATATTCTGGCGCACAAGAGGCGTTTCGCGCGTTTGTTGAAACGGCACAACTGCCGTTTGCCGAAACGCAGGCTGGAAAAGGTGCGCTGATTAGCGACCATCCGCTGAACCTAGGCGGTTTGGGCGTGACTGGCGGTTTAGCTGCCAACTTGATTGCACCACAGGCCGATCTAGTGATTGGCGTCGGTACTCGGCTAACCGACTTCACCACCGGTTCCAAATCGCTATTCGCTAACCCTGACGTTGAATTCCTGCTGCTCAACGTGGCGGAGTTCGATGCCATGAAGCTGGACGCCACGGCATTGATTGCTGATGCGCGTGTCGGGCTGGAAGTGTTATCGCAAGGGCTAGGTGATTATCGTGCTGACTGGCAGCAGGAAATTATTGATGCCAAAGCGCAGTGGCAACAGGAGTGCCAGCGGCTGTGGGCTCGAACGTGGCGACCCAACGACGCGCCGGAAGTCGCCGGGCACTTGGACGAAACGCTGACGGAATATAGCGAAGCGCTAAACACCGCACTGACGCAGACTCGTGCTTTGGGGCTGATCAATCAACAGATCGAAGACGATGCCATTGTGGTCGGCGCGGCGGGTTCACTCCCGGGCGATCTACAGCGCTTGTGGCAGGTCAAAACGCCAGACGGCTACCATCTGGAATACGGTTATTCCTGCATGGGTTATGAGGTGGCGGCAGCGGTTGGTGCCAAGCTAGCGATGCCAGCGCGACCGGTATACGCGATGGTGGGCGATGGCTCTTGGTTGATGCTGCATTCAGAGATCCAAACGGCGGTGCAGGAGGGAATAAAAATCACCGTTCTGCTGTTCGACAACGCCGGGTTTGGCTGCATCAATAATTTGCAGATGGGGCACGGCATGGGTAGCTTAGGCACCGAAAATCGCCATCGAAACCCACAAACCGGCAAGCTGGACGGCCCGTTGGTGAAGGTTGATTTTGCGATGAATGCCGAAAGTTACGGTTGTCGGGCATGGCGGGTTCATGATGAACAAAGCTTGCTGCAAGCGCTTGAGGAATCACGTGATCATGCGGGGCCGGTATTGTTGGACATCAAAGTGCTACCAAAAACCATGACCCACGATTACGGCGCTTGGTGGCGAACTGGTGACGCGCAACAAGCTGATTCTCCAGATGTTGAGCGTGCAGCGCAGCAAACTCAGGCCATGGTGAAACGTGCTCGTCAGTATTAACTTTCATTAACAACAAACTGTTTCATGTTCCGTCAGTGCTGCTGGCGGAACATGACAATTTCCGCAATCACCACTTCAGACTAATCCCCTGTTTTTCTGCAACTTTCCTTATTTAGTTAACTATTATTCACCAGTTACTTGTATTTTTTACTTATAAAGGCCGGATAAGGAGAGTTTAATCAGCAGGGTTAATGGTTCCACCCGGTTTTAAGATTGAAATACCTAGTTACAACTCGCTAGAATGCGTCAAAAGTATAGGGTGACGGCTCTGAATGGAATGGGCTCAGTAACTCAACGAATCACGATACGTCTCAGTGCATTACCGCATCAGCTTCGTACTTTAATTAGCAGAAAAGGTTTCAGGGATGAAAAACGATAACAAACAACCCATTAATGCCGCGCAACGTCTACTGAGCTACCTCCTGTGTGGCTTCTTGGCGTGGCAGCCTCTGTTGCCTGCTTTTGCCAATGGCGTTAACGTGGCGGAAGGGAATACCCGCGTCGATCAGGCCGCCAACGGCGTGCCGGTGGTGAATATCGCCACCCCCAATCAAGCCGGGATTTCGCATAATAAATACAACGATTTCAACGTTAATCAGCAAGGTCTGATCCTCAATAACGCCACTGAGCAGCTTAACCAGACCCAGCTCGGCGGCCTGATCCAGAACAACCCCAACCTGCAAGCCGGTAAAGAAGCGAAGGGCATCATCAACGAGGTGGTCGCGCCGAACCGTTCGCAATTGCAAGGCTATCTGGAAGTCGCGGGTAAAGGCGCTAGCGTGATGGTCGCCAACCCCTATGGCATCACCTGTAACGGCTGCGGTTTTATCAATACCCCGAACGCGACGCTGACCACCGGTAAACCGGTACTGGGTGCAGACGGCAAGCTGCAAGCGCTGGAAGTGACGCAGGGCGCGATTTCCATTCAAGGCAAAGGACTGGATGCGAGCCAGAGTGATAAGTTCGCGCTGATTGCTCGCGCCACTGACATCAACGCCCAGCTTCATGCCAAAGATTTGCAGGTGACGCTGGGGGCGAACCGAGTCGATGCCAATGGCAATACGACGCCGATAGCCGGCGTGGGTGAGGTACCGAAAGTCGCTATCGATACTGGCGCTTTAGGTGGCATGTACGCCAACCGTATTCATCTGGTGTCGAGCGAAAAAGGGGTCGGCGTTAACCTCGGCGACCTTAATGCCCGTGCCGGCGATATTCGTCTGGACGCTAGCGGCAAAGTGACACTGAATAATTCACTGGCGCAGGGCAACCTGCAGGTGAATGCCGCTGAGGTGGCCTTGGGGGGTGAACATCAGGCGCAGGCGATGGCACTGACCAGTCAGGGTAATTTGGCGCTGGAAAACGCCACGTTGAACACTCAGGGCGATATTCAGCTCAAGGCCGCACAGCTGGTGACAGCAGGGAAAATGCTGGCCGGTGGGCAGTTGAACCTGAACGCCGGGAGTTTGCAGGGGAGCGCGGAAAGCCGTCTGGCAGCGCAAGGGGACGTCGGGCTGACGTTGAGCGGCGACGCGGATTGGCAAGGGACTTTGACCGCCGGACGCGATTTGACCGTCAGCGCCAATCAACTGACCAACCGTGGGCAGTTGGCCGCCAACGGTAACAGCCAACTCACGGCGAACAGCCTCACCAACCACGGCTTGCTGCAAGCGCAAGGCACGCAGCGGCTCGATGTGGGGCAACTGAACAACCGCGGGAAAGTGCAATCGGCTGGTGCGCAGACGGTCACCGCGAATAGCGTGACGAACAGCGGATTGCTGGGCTCTCAGCAAGGGCTGAACCTGACCGTGCGTGACGGATTGACCGTCAGCGGTGGGTTGTACAGCGACAGCCTGCTCACCGTACAAGCCGGGGAGTTTTTGCTGAGCGGCAGCGCGTTGGGTAAACAGGGCGTTTCGCACAGCGGTAATCTGACTGCGCTGGCGGGTTCTTCACTGCTGAGCGGCGGCGATATGGGGTTGCAGGGCGAAACGCTGCAACTGGCGGGTTTGCTGTCCAGCGACCAGCAACTGACGCTGAAGGCAACGCAGCTCAAGATGGCACAGAGCGCCCAGACGCAGGCCAAACAGGGCATGACGGTGATGGCCACAAAGAGTGCGCAACTGGCGGGCGTGTTTACTACGCTGGGGGATGTGCAGTTTACCGGTGGCACGGTAGATAACCGGGCGGCTATCAGCGCGAAGGCTATCAATTGGAACAGCCAGTCACTGAATCAATACGGTCAGCTTCAGGCGGAGACGTCTCTCACGTTGACCAGCAATACCCTGAATCAGCAAGGCAATTTGCTGGCGGGGCAATCCCTGACCCTGCGCGGCGAGCAGTTGACCCACACCGGGCAAATCAGTGCCCCAACATTAACACTGGCCTTCACCCGTTCGCTGAATAACAGCGGCAAGCTGATTGCCGGTGAAGCGCTGACGCTCAACACAGATTCCCTAAGCAATAGCGGCACCGTGGCGGCCAATGACCTTTCGCTTACCGCAAACCACCTGGACAACAGCGGACTGATTCAGGCCACCACCGACGCCACCTTAACGTTCACCGATGTGCAAAACCGACTGAATGGACGGTTGTTAGCGGGTGGTGCGCTGGATCTGCACGGCCAGCAGGTCGACAACGCCGGTAAAGTGCAAGGCAAAACGGTGGATGTGGCGTCGAATAGCTGGAACAACAGCGGCAGTGCGCTTGGCAGTGACAGCCTGACGGCGAAGGTGCAACAGCAACTGAACAATGGCGGTCAACTGCTGAGTTCTGGCGCGGTTAATGTGCAGGCTGCTGAGCTGGTTAACGACGGTAAAATCCTCAGTGAAAGCGCTCTGACGCTGGTGGCCCCGCAGGTCACCAACCGCGGTGAGATGCAGGGGAAAACTGCCCAACTGAACGCGGATGCATTGACTAACAGCGGTAACCTGATTGGTGTGCAAAAGCTGGTGCTGCAATTGCAGCGCGACCTGAATAACGCCACGGGCGGTAAGTTGCTGAGTGGCGGTGAGCTTAATATCACGGCCGATGCGGTGAGTCACGCCGGGCTGTGGCAGGGCGAACGTATTGTGCTGGCGGCACGGCAGTTCGACCATAGCGGCACGGCGCAGGCGAAATCCATTCAACTGACTTTGACCGGCAATCTTACCAGCGCCGCCGGTAGCCAACTGGTGGCGAACGACGCTTTGGCGATAACCGCGCTGGCGCTGAATAACGCCGGAAGTTGGCAGGCGAGCTACTTGCAATTACGGGGGCAATCACTCAGCAACAGCGGCACCTTGACCGGCGTTAAGCAACTGGATGCGACGATTAACGGCAACGTTGAACAAGGTGTCAGTGGGCAAATGCTGAGTGGTGGTGGGCTGACGCTCACCGCCGATAGCGTCAACAATCTGGGGCGCGTACAGGCCAATGACCTGACGTTGGTTGCCAACGACGTCACCCACGGCGGCGTGTTGCTGGGGCAGAACAACGTCGATATCCAACTGACGGGGATTTTCAATCAGTTAGCAGGCAGCACGTTGCGCAGCCAAAACCGCCTGACATTGAATGCGGCAGAACTGAATAACGCCGGGGAGATTCAAGGCGATGGCGTCAGTACCTTGACGCTGACGCGTGGGCTCAACAACAGCGGCAAACTGCTGAGCGCCGATGCGTTGACCCTCACGGCACCACAGCTGACCAACGATGGCGGGTTGCAGGCCAAAACACTGACCCTGAACGGCACCACCTTAGATAACCGCGGCACGCTGATGGCGGCCAATGACAACCATCTCGGTTTCACCACAGTCAATAATAGCGGCACGATGCAGGGTGAATCACTGGGTCTGAAAAACGCCGATACCCTGAACAACAGCGGCACCGTGCTGGCAACCAACCTGTTGGACATACAAGCGAAGCAAATCGACAACAGCGCTACCGGCAAGCTGTTCAGCGCGGGTAATCTGAGCTTGACCACCAATGTATTGAACCAACTCGGCCAACTGGCGGCGCTGAAAGACTTGGCGCTGACGCTCAATGCTGCATTCAGCCAGCAAGGGTCGTTGGCAGCAGGGAACAAGCTCAGCATCAACAGCGCCAGTGACCTGACGATTAACGGCACGGTACAAGGCCAGAGCCTGGAACTGCGCAGCGGCGGACAGTTTGTTAACGCCGGTACTCTGCGTGCGGGTGGCGGCGATGTGCGGATTGAGGCGAATAGCATCACGCAAAACGCCGGAGCCAGTCTGCAAGCGGGGGGATTAGTGCAACTGCTCAGCCGTGGCGAACTCACCAACCACGGTTTTATCGGTACGGCGGGTGACTTGGTACTGTCGGCGGTGGGGCACTTGCTCAACAGCGCGATGTTGTACAGCGGCGGCAATATGCAATTGCTGGCAGAGCGTATCACCAACCAACGTGGCGATATTCTGGCGGGTAACAGCCTGTGGATGCAGCGCGACGCCAACGGCACAACCAATACGGAAATCATCAACACCTCCGGCACCATTGAGACGGAAAACGGCGATATCACTATTAAGACCGGGCATTTGTTGAATCAGCGGGAGGGGTTGAGTGTCAGCGTCAGTGGCGAGGAAGACCTGTCAACATTATACCCTTGGTTGACCTCAACCATTGCGGATGTTCCATTAAATTATCTTAGATCCATTGGTTACCAATATGGCTATTACCGCAGTGCCACAGGGTGTGCTAACGGTTGTGCGGGGGCGTATTACTCTTACGCTGCTGCGTACAGTGATAGCCCAGCACTTGAATTGGCCGTGTCTCGCTCTCAAGTTACTGTCAATAGTGATGGCTCGGCATCAGCTCGCATCGCTTCTGGTCGTGATTTAGCTCTCTTTGCAGACAACGTGGAAAACAACGCGAGTCATATTTTAGCCAATCGTAATGCCGTACTGAGTGGGCGTATTCTCAATAATCAGTCATGGATACAGAGCACATTAACCCGTTACCAGACATACAGTTACGCCACGGGTAACGTCTATGGCAGAACGCAGAAGTATGCCACGGAACCCACGTCGACCTCTCAAAATTATGACCCCTTACGCGGTGATTTTCTTCGTTATGTGGCGACCGGTGACACCCGTATGGAAGGGACTGAGGAAGGCACTTACCGCGCCGTTATTCAGGCCGGTGGGGATATCGTCGCCACGTTCACCGACACTATCGGTAATACCCTCACCACGGCTAACGCCGGTAGCATCAGCACAACCATCGCCAAACCGACGCTAGAGACGGTGCAAAAGCCGGATGCCATCAACGGCACGCAGGCGCAAGGGTTAAACGGCGACCAGACCGTCACCATTGGCACGCCAGCATGGCAAGACAGCCTGCATGAGGCGTTGAGTGACCTCGGTAATGCGGCGCAACTGGCCGATTACCCGCTGCCGAGTGGCACCAGCGGACGCTTTGTGCCGAGCCCCGACCCCAACAGCCCGTACCTCATCACCACCAACCCCAAACTGGACGGCTTGGGGCAACTGGACGACAGCCTGTTCAACGACTTGTACGCCTTGCTAGGACAGCAACCGGGCAACGCGCCACGCGAAACCGGTAGCCAATTTACCAATGAGAAACAGTTCATCGGCTCGGCCTATTTCTTAGGCCGGCTGAACCTGAACCCGGATTACGACTATCGCTTCCTCGGCGATGCGGCGTTCGACACCCGCTACATCAGCAATGCCATGCTGCACCAGACCGGGCAGCGTTATATCAATGGCGTCGGTTCTGATTTGGCGCAGATGCGCTACCTGATTGATAACGCCGCGCGGGCGCAGCAAGGGCTGGGGCTGCAATTTGGCGTCAGCCTGACGGCAGCGCAGGTGGCGGCGCTCGATAAGAGCATTGTCTGGTGGGAGAAGGTGACTATCAACGGCCAAACCGTGCTGGCACCGAAACTGTATCTAGCGAAAGGTGACACCGCACCACTCAACGGTAGCGTCATCGCTGGGAATAACGTCAACCTGAACGGTGGGCGCATCGTTAACGATGGCAGCACGATGCAGGGCGGCGACTTGCTGAGCCTCTCCAGCCGAAGCAGTATCAGCAACCTCAATGGCGGCTTGCTGAATGCCGCAGGGGCATTGGACCTGAGCGCCATCGGCGATATCAGCAATATCGGCTCGACCATTAGCGGCCAGCAGGTTGGGTTGGAAAGCTTGGATGGCAGCATCATCAACCAGACCTTAACCCGTCAATGGGACGCGAGTGGTTCAAGCGGTTGGGGCAATCAGTCGTTGTCCTTGTCACGCACTGAAATCGGTGACATGGGCACCATTAAGGCCGGTGACTCTCTGAGCCTGAGCGCCGGTAAGAATATCGACATCCTCGGCGCACAGGTCACCTCCGGCGGTGCGATGGACATGTGGGCAGGGGAAGACATCAATATCCTCGCCAACACCACGTACAGCGCCGATAAACGCGAAGGTCGCGACAGCCTTATCCGCGAAAGCGACGGCAGTCAGGCGGCGATGGTCAGTGCAGGCAGTGATTTATCCACTCATGCAGGACGCGACCTGAACGCCAAAGCCTCGGTGTTGGTGGCGGACAACGACCTCAGCCTAAGCGCCGGGCGTGACGTCAATCTCACCACGCAAGAAACCCGCGAATACAGCGAAAGCAAAGGCAATCGCCGTCAAGAGATTGACGAATCGGTACGCCAGCAAGGCACTGAACTGGCGAGTGGTGGTAACACTCGTATCACCGCCGGCCGTGATGCCACGCTGAACGCAGCGCAAGTACAGGCCAGCGGAGACGTTGCAGTCAACGCGGGACGCGACATCGCGCTCAATAGCGCCACCGAGAGCGACTATCATTTCTTTGAAGAAACCCAAACCAAGAAAGGGTTCTTGTCCAAATCCACCACGCATACGGTGGAACAAGACTACGCCACGCATGAGAAAGGCAGCATGTTGAGCGGCGACAACGTGCGTCTGTCGGCGGGTAATGACTTGGCGGTTCGTGGTTCTTCTGTCGTCGGCGATAGCATCGTGACCCTGCAAGCGGGGAACAACGTCGATATCGTGGCGGCGACGGAAGAGCAATCCACTTATCGCTTGAACGAGAAGAAAAAGAGCGGCATGTTCAGCGGCGGCGGATTCGGCGTCACTTTCGGCAGCACCTCGTCTCGTCATCAAATCAATGAAGACGGAACCACCCAAAGTCAGAGTGTCAGCACCGTGGGCAGCACCGACGGCGATGTGAATATCGTCGCTGGCGGTAAGGCGCACATTGGCGGCGCGGATGTGATTGCCGACAAAAACCTGAACGTGGCAGCAGGCAGCATCACAGTTGACCCCGGTAATGATTTGTTGCGGCGCAAAGAGCGCTACGAGCAGAAGCAGAGTGGGTTGACGGTGGCGATATCGTCACCGGTCACGGACGCCTTGCTGGCGGTAAAAAGTGCGCTTGACCGCAGTGGCGAAGTGAGCGACAACCGTTTGCAAGCGCTGTATGCAGTACAAGCCGCAGACATGGCTTGGGCGGCCGGGGCGCAAGCGCCATCGATGGTCAACGATATCGCCCAGGGCAATCTGGATGCGGTCAAGGTGCAGGTCAGTGTGGGTGCCAGCAAGAGCACCTCAGAATCTGACTTGAAGCAAAATCAGGTGCGTGGCAGTTCACTGTCGGCGGGTGAAAACGTCACGATGGTCGCTACGGGAACGAAAGGCACTGACGGCAACCTGCATATCAGTGGCAGCGGCGTAACGGGCAACTCCGTGACACTGGTTGCCCAGAATGACCTGATACTGGATGCGGCGGCTAATAACACGGAGCAGACCAGCAAGAATAACAGCAGTGGCTGGAATGTGGGTGTGCATGTGTCGGTGGGGCAGAATACCGGTATTGGGGTCTCTGCCAGCGGTTACCAGTCGAAAGGCAAATCGGACGGCACCAGCACTGAATACGTCAACACGCGGATTAACGCTAAAGACGAACTGAACCTGAGTAGTGGTCGTGACACCGTGATTTCCGGTGCGCAGGCGTTGGGTGATAAAATCACTGCCGATGTGGGACGTGATTTGACCATCAGTAGCCTGCAAGACACCGACGATTACCACAGCGAACAGAAAGACGTCAGCGGCGGCGCGAGCTTTACCTTTGGCTCGATGACCGGTTCGGCTTCGCTAAGTGTTAACAAAACGAAGATAGACAGCGAGTACGCCAGCGTCGGTGAACAGAGTGGCTTGTTTGCCGGGGATAAGGGTTTTGACGTCAACGTCGGTAAGCACACGCAACTTAACGGCGGGGTAATCGCCAGCACTGCTGACAAGATTCATAACCAACTTTCCACCGACACATTGGGTTGGAACGCGATTGAGAACGAAGCGAGCTACAGTGCCAGCAGCAAGGGCATCAGTGGCGGTTTCTCTTCCGAAAAGGACAATAACGGAGACAGAGTCAACAGCGGCGGTGTGTTGCCGAACATCGGTGTGAGCAGCAAGGGCGATGCCTCGGGAACGACCCAATCGGCGATTGCAGATGGCACGCTCCGCGTTCGTGATACGGCGAACCAGACGCAAGACGTTAACGACCTGAGTCGGGACACCGAGAATGCCAACGGCAGCATCGGGAAAATCTTCGATAAGCAGAAAATCGAAGAGCAGCAAGAGCTGGCGGCGGTGTTCGGGCAGATGGCGAACAAATATGCTGGTGATATCGGTGCCAGCATGGGCTGGGGCGCGGACAGCAAAGAGAAGGCCGCCATCCACGGTGTAATCGGTGCGATACAAGCGAGCTTCGGTGGTGGAAATGTGTTGGCCGGAGGTCTGGCGGGACTGGGCAGTGAAGCGTTCGGGCAGTTGGTGCATAACTACCTGACGGAAAACACCACATTGGATGCGAAGGAAAAGGCGGCCATCACCCAATGGGCTGCGGCGGTGAGTGGCGCGGCTGTAGGTGGGGTAGTTGCGGGGAGTACGGGCGCGAGTTCGGGGGCTGCGGCGTCGCTGGACGCCGAACGCTACAACCGTCAGTTGCACCCGGACGAACGTGCTGAAATCAACAAACTGGCGGACGGTGACGAAGAAAAAGAACAGCGTCTGCTGGCCGAGGCCTGCCGCCGCGTGGACTGTGCCAGTGAATTTGCGTTGAACTCGGAACAGCGCGCGTATTATGAAACGCTGATGCAAAATCAGGCGGCGACGCCGGAAGAGCGTAAAGCGCTGGATAATTATTGGGTTACACAGTTTAAAGAGAATTACGGTAATTATCCAAGCTATGCCGGGACAGAAGACAAGCAACTGTTCCAGTACGGTGAAGGTGATAAACTTAATGACAGCCAGCAGTTTGTGCGCAACCAGTATATTGTTGAGCTGAGTGGCAAGCTGGGTGTGGAGGTTGAAACCGCTCGCCGGATCACGGAAGGGATGTCGCTGGCAACGCTGGTTGTGGCGGCGAAGAACGGGAAGGATCTGCCGGGTAAAGGGGCTACAGGTAAAAATAGTGCAATCGTTCCTGGTGGCGGGTTGGCTGCTCATGAGAAAGCTGGCGGTCATTTGATTGATCGTCACGTAGGAAAAACTGAATCGGAGCTATTTGATAGAGTGTCTACAGGTAATACAAAAACAGCATCTACATTTACTGATAGATCTACGGCAGAAGCTGTGGCAAGCAAAGCCATTGATAACAATCAAGCGAAGATCCAGAATTATTTATCTGGTAGTCAAAAGGGTTACTTAGAACTTGATTATCAATCCTCAGCGGCTATTGGTATCAGTGTTACTCGCGGCTCGACAAGTGTTGTGCCCACTACAAATGCCAGAATTATCATTGGAAGAGATCCTTCAATGCCTGGCGGATATAAGATTATTACCGGATATCCAACACCATGAATATTAATGAAAAATACCCTTCATTATCATACTTATTAAGGTGTTATTTTAACCAAGATTTTGAGGTGTTATTTGGTAATGCGGATGAAACATTGGCAGCTTATAAAGCTACTGAGACTGCGGAAGAGCGGTTGCAGATGAAAGCTGAAATAGGCTATCTGCTGGCACTTTCTCTATCAGATGATGAATTACAGGACATACTGCTTAACAAAATTGATTGTAGCTATTATTACCCTAACGAATGGCCTTCATCGGAAGAATGGTTAAGACATGTATGTGATCAAATGAACTGAAAGATTCCCGGCCAAGAGGCCGGGAATCTTTACTTTAGGTTCTAAGAACGCCCTTGGCCGAACTGCGTTATCACAATCCTGCCCGCCGCAGTGGTGGCGTTGATCTGCTTCGGTCTTGTGAGGTCAAATCCACTCAACCAGTCCCCGGCGATGATCAGTTCACCGTGATAGTTAATCCAGTCCGCGCCAAGGTCGTGACCGTGTTGACTGTCTTCGCACAGCGTCTTCCACTCGTCATCATCGGTCACCATGGTGAGGGTGATCCGGTTGCCTTGGCGTTGCAGCCGAAACCGGGCTCCGGATCGCCAGTCATGACCAGCAGCTTATAGATATTAATTTGTGATTGTGTGTCACAAATTGGCGGTAGCGTGACCTAAGTCCTCCCGTATCACCGCTGGTTGTGATGCCACGCTGAACGCGGCATAGGTACAGGCCAGCGGCGACGTAGCGGTTATCTTGCGCAGGAAATCAAAGTGCGCACCCAAAATGCAGATGGCACCACCAATGTGGCAGCGAACGCAGCAGCCCATGCGATGGCGGGTGCATTGGTAGCGTTGGTATCGGGTAACAATGCGGCGGCAGGTGCAGCGGGCGCGGCCAGTGGTGAGTTGGCGGCACGGCTTATCGTCGAGCAACTCTATCCGGGACAAGACCCCGCGACGTTGACGGAAGAGCAGAAGCTGAACGTCAGTGCCTTGAGTCAACTGGCCGCAGGGCTGGCAGGTGGTTTGGCCGGAGATAGCACTGCGGGTGCTGCAGGCGGGGTGATTGCGGGTAAGAATGCGGTGGAGAATAATTCTCTGAGTCCGGGAGGCTTTGGTAAAGGCATGGCCGACATGGGCATGTCGCAAGCCTCGCTCGGTGCATCAATGATGCAAAAAGGCTCTTCCCCAGATGAAATCGTGGCCGCACTGGTTAAAAATGCTCAAGGGGATATGCCAGAAGGCCAAGATGCAGTTAAAGGACTACTGACCGCATGGGGTGAGTTTTTTGGTGTTCCGGTTAGTGCGTTGACCTCAAGTGAGGAAATGACACCTAAAAAAGCTGCGGAAATCATGGCTAGCGGCATACCAACCAGTGAAGCCAAATTAGTGCAGTATGTCCTTGCCAAGGCAGTTCTGACGGTAGCAAAAAGTTCTGATTTGAATTTATCAGCATCAAATCAGAAATATGTGGATATTCTTTCGGCAGAAGCTAAGCAACATATTTTGTATGGGGTGGTCCTACCAGTGGTGGACACTTATATCCTGGAAATCCAGGAAAAACAGTCTTCCCACAAAACTGGTCTGCCGATAAAGTAGTACATGAAGTGGGTGATATCGCGACTTCCCCAAATACTACTTGGTATGCTCAAACTGGTACTGGAGGTCAATATACTAGTAAGGGAGATTCTGCCAAGTGGGTTGCATACGAGGAGCGCGGAGGGGGGCGTATTCGAGTCGTCTATCAACCAGCTACAGGTAAAGTTATAACGGCATTCCCAGATAATACTCCGATGCCGCCATATAAACCGGCAAAACAATAGAGGTAGATTAGGGATGTTCGCTGACCGAATAACTAACTTTGGACACAAATTTGATGGCAGGTTAGACCAAGGTCTTTTAGAAGGTGCTTTGGATTATATAAATTTTAACGAAGAACCTCTGGCTTTTGAGATCCTCTGCGATCACATATGTGAATATGACGTAACGCTGACCCAAGCCGAGTATGACGAAATGATAACGCTCGTAAAAGATATGGGGTTCAATGAGAATGATGCGCCATATAAACATATAAAACAGCTTGTTATGTAGCAAAGATCCCGGTTCATTCGCCGGGATCTTTGTTTTTAAGCCCTAAAGATCCCTTGGCCGTGCTGCAAAATCTGAATCCTCCCCGGCGCGATGGTGGCCTTAATCTGCTTCGGTCTGGTGAGGTCAAATCCGCTCAGCCAGTCCCCGGCGATGATCAGTTCACCGTGATAGTTAACCCAATCAGCACCGAGGTCGTGGCTGTACTGGCTGTCTTCGCATAGTGTCTTCTACTCGTCATCATCGGTCACAAAGGTGAGCGTGATGTGGTTGTCTTGGCGTTGTAGCTGGAACCGGCTTCCAGGTCGCCAGTCGTGACGGATGAGGGGCAGTGTTGGCATGGGTTCGGTGGTCACGGTGATCTTCATACGGCGGCCTCCGTAGCTGATGCGATGCGGATGATCAGTTGTCCCGGTTCGGTGATCACCTCGACCTTCTGACCGGTGGTAAAGCCCAATGCTTCGAGACAACGTCCCTTGAGGGTGAGTTGTGGGTAAGGGTTGGGTTGCCCCCGGTGTGGCGGTAACCCACACCACTACGCCTTGAAATCATTAGAACGTTCATTTCATTTCTATATTTTCCCTTCCGTATTACTTCCCTATCCTTCTGATTTCTCCTCCTCGGTACCAATCGCTTCAGTTAAATGTTGTGATTTTGGTAACAAAATTCGCCAGATACATGATGAAAATGTTAACTGTGACTCAAAAATGAAATTTTCACTATTTATAAAAATGAAATAAATGTTTTATTTAAGGGGTGATTATTGAGCTGCACACAGTTACCGGACGCTTCCGGTGAATGACCATCAAGGAGCCGCTATGTTTAACATTGCCTTACTCGGCGCAGGCCGCATCGGTCAGGTTCACGCCGTCAATATCTCCGCCCATAAAGAAACCCGACTTTGGTCGGTGGTCGATCCTAATCAAACCAACGCCACTCGTCTCGCCGAACAGTATCAGGCGCGTCAGCAAACGGTGGAGCAGGCTATGACCGATCCTAATGTTCATGCGGTGCTGATTGCCTCCGCTACCGATACCCATGCCGACCTGATTGAACTGGCCGCCAAACATGGTAAAGCCATCTTCTGTGAGAAGCCGGTACACCTCAGTCTCGCTCGGGTGCGTGACTGCCTGAAAGTGGTGAAAGAGTTCAATGTTCCCTTGTTTGTCGGTTTTAATCGCCGGTTTGATCCGCAGTTTCGCAGGGTAAAAACCGACGTGCTGGAAGGACGTATTGGTAAGCCGGAATCGCTGCTGATTATCTCGCGCGATCCGTCACCACCACCGGCGGAGTATGTGCGTGTTTCCGGCGGGATGTTCCGCGATATGACCATCCACGACTTCGACATGGCACGTTTCATCATGGGCGAAGAGCCAGTTTCGGTATTTGCACAGGGCAGCAATCTGGTTGATCCGGCGATTGGTGCGGCGGGCGACATCGATACCGCGTTTATCGTACTGAAATACGCATCCGGCGCGATGGCGACCATCGTCAACAGCCGCCGTTCTGCTTACGGCTACGACCAGCGTTTGGAATTACATGGCGCTAAAGGCTTGTTGTGTGCAGGCAATATTCTGGAAAACCAAGTGCAATGTTATTCGCAAGACGGTTGCAATAGCGCCTTACCAGAGCACTTTTTCCTTCAGCGTTACAAAGCCGCTTATGCCGCGGAATGGGAACATTTCGCTGCCGTGCTGCGCGGAGAACAACAACCAGAATGCAGCGGTGACGACGGAGAGCGTGCGCTGTATCTGGCTGATAAAGCCTTGGAGTCGCTGCATAGTCAGCGTGAAGTCTCCTTATAACTAACCTCTTTAGACCCTACAACCCAAAGAGAGATAACAATGAAAAAATTACTCCTTGCAGCACTCATCGCATTAACCGCCGGGGCGGCTCAGGCCAAAGACGAACAAATCGTTTTCAGCACACCAAATTTGGCGATGCCGTTTGAAGTGCACATGCAGCGCACGGCGGTGAAAACCGCTAAAGAGATGGGCGTCAAGCTACAGGTATTAGACGGACAAGGGAGTTCATCTAAGCAAACGGCGGATCTGGAAAACGCCATCACCCGTGGCGCTCAGGGCTTCATTTTATCGCCTAACGATGTCGATGCCATTTCTGACACGGTAGCGGAAATCCAAAAAGCCAATCTGCCGATAGTGACGCTGGATCGCTCGGTAAACAGCAAGGAAAAAGTGCCGCACTTTGGTGCCAATAACTACAAAGGCGGCCAAGCGATTGCCGATTACGTGAAGTCGAAATTCCCGGATGGTGCGAACATTGTGCTATTGACCGGTCAGCCTGGATCTTCTTCCAACATTGAACGTACCAAAGGCATTCGCGACAGCCTGAAAGCGGGTGGTGCGAAATACAAGATTGTGATCGATCAGACGGGTAACTGGATGCGTTCAGAAGGGATGCGTATTACCGAGAACGTGTTGCCATCGCTGAAAAAACGTCCGCAGGTGATTCTGTCTGCCAACGACGATATGGCGCTGGGGGCGATCGAAGCCTTGCAGGGCTATGGTGTGAAACCGGGTGAAATCATGGTGACGGGTTTTGACGCGGTGCCTGAAGCCTTGGCGCGAGTACGTGACGGCTGGCTGGCAGTGACTGCTGACCAACGTCCGGGCTTCGCGGTGAAAACGGCGATGACACAACTGGTTGAAAATATCCGAGAGAAAAAGGCGATCAGCGGTGCGGATTATGCGCCAACGCTGATCACTAAAGACAATTTGGATCAGGCCGAACGTATTGGCGAAGTCAGTAAATAACCTTCGAATCGCCGTCACTTCGGTGGCGGCGTCTAAAAGTGTTTACAGGAGCAGGTAATGTCGCAACCTTTACTGAAAGTCACTGAACTGGCGAAAAGTTTTTCCGGCGTCTGGGCGCTGAGTAACGCTCAACTGACGGTGGGAAAAGGGGAAATCCACGCGCTGTTGGGAGAAAACGGCGCAGGGAAATCAACCCTGCTCAAAGCGCTAGCCGGTGCGCAACCGCAGACCCGTGGCGAAATCTGGTTCAACGGCGAAACGCTGGCGGTGGACGATTCTCCGGTGGTGCGGCAGAACAAGGGCATCATCACCATTTATCAGGAATTCAATCTGTTACCCAATATGACGGTAGCGGAGAATATGTTCTTAGGGCGTGAACCGAGCCGCCGTATGTTTGTTGACGCTAAAGCGGTCAATAAAGAGGCGCAGGCAATATTGGAATACCTGCAACTCAATATTGCGCCAACCACTGCCGTTGCGCGTCTGAGCGTAGCTCAGCAACAAATGATCGAGATAGCCCGCGCGCTGACGCTGAATGCCAAGCTGATCATTATGGACGAACCTTCGGCGGCGTTGAGTGACAGCGAAGTGGAAAGCCTGCACCGCGTGGTACGCGAGCTGAAATCTCGTGGTGTTAGCATTATCTATGTCACCCACCGTTTACACGAAGTGTTCCAACTGTGCGATCGCTTCACGGTGTTCCAAGACGGACGCTATACCGGTTCTGGTGACGTCGCAGGCACCAACGTTGAGCAGATTATCCGCTTGATGGTCGGGCGTGATGTGGTGTTCAACCGCCGACCGGCCAGCGAAACCCATCATGAAGATCAACCTATTCGGCTGTCGGTGAAAGGACTGAGCCGTGAAAAGCCACCGCTTGATCCGCACGGTATCGCATTGCATGACATTAATTTTCACGTCCATCGCGGTGAAGTGCTGGGCATCGCTGGGCTGGTCGGTGCAGGGCGCACGGAAGTGGCACGCTGCCTGTTTGGTGCTGACGGTTTTACTTCCGGAAGTTTTGAATTGGATGGTGAAGTTTATACCCCAAACGATCCGATGCATGCGCTTGATCTGGGCATCGCGCTGGTGCCGGAAGATCGCAAAAAAGAAGGCGCGGTGCTGGGGTTGTCGATTCGCGACAACCTGACGTTATCCAGCCTGTCTTCATTGCTTCAATGGCGTTTCTTCGTCAATTCCCGCAAAGAGAACGATTTGATTGAGTCTTACCGACTGGCACTGCAAATCAAAATGGTCAATAGCGATCAGGAGGTGCGCAAACTTTCCGGGGGGAATCAGCAAAAAGTGATTTTGGCACGCTGTATGGCATTGAATCCACGGGTATTGATTGTGGATGAGCCAACGCGAGGCATTGACGTGGGCACCAAGTCAGAAGTGCATCAGGTGCTGTTTGATATGGCAAAACAGGGCGTAGCGGTGATTGTGATCTCTTCCGATCTGCCGGAGATCCTCGCGGTTTCTGACCGGATCATCACGCTTAGCGAAGGGCGCGTAACCGGCGAAATCCACGGTGACGACGCAAATGAAGAACGGTTGATGACCATGATGGCCATTAACCATCACGCATTGAACGCCGCATAACGGGGGAGCCCATGACGCAGATGATTTCTAAAACTGAGGTACCGGTCAAGAGACCCAATCGCCTCGATCCCATCGCTTTTTTCGAGCGCTTTGGCGTGCTGATTTTCATGATCTTGCTGCTGATTTTTTTCCAGTTGCAGAACAGCAATTTCCTGTCGGAACGTAATATTTTCAACATCCTGACCGAGGTTTCCATCTACGGCATCATGGCAGTGGGGATGACCTTTGTCATCTTGACCGCCGGGATCGATCTGTCGGTGGGTTCAATTCTGGCCGTGTGTGCCATGACTGCCGCCTATGTGATTAAAGGCGATAACTTCACCACCGTCGATGCCGAAGCCTGGGGCGGAATGAGTTGGCTGATTGGCTTGGGGATTTGTCTGGCGATGGGCACGGTGATTGGTTTCCTGCATGGGCTTGGTGTCACGCGCCTGCGTTTGCCACCGTTCATCGTCACCCTGGGCGGTATGACGATTTGGCGTGGCCTCACGTTGGTGATTAACGATGGTGCGCCGATTGCCGGTTTTGATGCGGGTTATCGCTGGTGGGGACGCGGCGAACTGCTGGGTATCTCCATCCCGATCTGGATCTTCGCCATTGTCGCCATCGCCGGTTATTTAGCGCTGCATAAAACCCGCTGGGGGCGCTTTGTTTACGCCATTGGCGGCAACCCAGAAGCGGCACGCTTGGCAGGGGTAAACGTCAAACGAGTGTTGGTCAGCGTCTACGTGGTGATCGGCTGTCTCGCTGGGCTCGCGGGTTTTATCCTCAGCGCACGTTTGGGCAGCGCCGAAGCAGTAGCCGGCATCTCCTTTGAATTGCGCGTGATTGCTTCGGTGGTTATCGGTGGTACGTCATTGATGGGCGGGTACGGACGCATTACTGGCACGGTGATCGGCTCGATCATCATGGGCATTTTGATCAACGGTTTGGTGCTGATGAACGTCTCGGCTTACTACCAGCAGATTATTACCGGTCTGATCATCGTACTGGCGGTCGCGTTTGATACCTACGCCAAGAGCCGCCGTGGCGCACTGTAATTGATGTGTTTCGGGAGAAAGAAATGAAAGACGTGCGTATTGGATTGATAGGAACCGGCTACATCGGCAAGGCTCATGCCATCGCCTACGCCCAGGCTCCGACGGTATTCAACCTGCGTGGCAGGTTGGTGCGGGAAATGGTAGCGGAAGTTTCCGCTGACTTAGCGGCAGAGCGCGCGCAGGCGTTTGGTTTTGCCCGTTCAACCGGTGATTGGCGCGAGTTGGTGGCCGATCCGAACATCGACGTGGTGGATATTTGCTCACCAAACCATCTGCATAAAGAGATGGCGTTGGAGGCGATTCGTCACGGCAAACACGTTTACTCAGAAAAACCGTTAGCGCTGAATGCCCGTGATGCCAAACAGATGGTAGACGCCGCGAAACGCGCCGGAGTGAAAACGCTGGTGGGTTTTAACTACATGAAGAACCCCACCGCGCAGTTGGCGAAGCAGATTATCGCGAACGGCGAGATTGGCGAGGTGATTCACTTTTACGGCACCCATAACGAAGACTATATGGCCGATCCGTTGTCGCCGATCCACTGGCATTGCTTTAAGGCAACCGCGGGTCTGGGGGCATTGGGGGATCTGGCGGCGCATATCGTCAACATGGCGCAGTATCTGGTCGGTGACATTGTGCAGGTGTGTGGCGACTTAAAAACCGTGGTCAGCGAACGGCCTGCCAAAGCCGGTTCTAGCGATATGGTGGCGGTAGAAAATGAAGATCAGGCTCATGCGATGGTGCGTTTCAAGGCCGGCGCGCAAGGGGTGATTGAAACTTCGCGCATCGCTTGTGGCCGCAAGATGGGGCTGTCTTATGTGATTACCGGTACCAAAGGCACAATCAGTTTTACCCAAGAACGGATGGCGGAACTCAAGCTTTATCTACATGACGATCCGGTGAATCGCCAAGGTTTTCGTACCCTATTGGTGGGGCCATCGCACCCAGATTATGGCGCGTTTTGTATGGGGGCGGGACACGGCATCGGTTTTAACGATCAGAAAACCGTCGAAGTACGTGACCTGATTGACGGTATTGCTGCTGATGTACCGATGTGGCCGGACTTCGAAGAAGGCTGGAAAGTTTCGCGTATTCTCGATGCCATTGCCCTGTCTCATCAGGATGGCCGTTGGGTGAAAGTGACCGATATTGTTTAAGGATCAGGTATGAGCAACGTGGAAAAACAGTTTGATGTCATTTGCATGGGGCGTGTGGCAGTCGATCTTTATAGTCAGCAGATTGGGGCGCGATTGGAAGATGCGTCGAGTTTTGCCAAATATCTGGGCGGTTCGTCAGGTAATGTCGCTTATGGCACCGCGCGGCAGGGGTTACGTTCCTCAATGCTGGCGCGGGTTGGTGATGAGCATATGGGGCGTTTTCTGCGCGAAGAGCTCCAGCAAGTCGGTTGCGATACCAGTCATTTGATTACTGATAAAGATCGTCTGACGGCGTTGGTGTTACTGGGTATCAAAGATCGCGATACCTTCCCACTGATCTTCTACCGCGACAATTGCGCCGATATGGCGATCACTGCGCAGGACGTCAGTGAGCCCTATATCGCTTCATCGCGTTGTCTGGCGATTACCGGGACCCATCTTTCACATGTCAAAACCCGTGAAGCGGTGCTGACCGCCTTGACCTATGCGCGACGTAACGGCGTGCGTACTGCGTTGGATATTGATTATCGTCCGGTGCTGTGGGGGCTGACGTCGTTGGGCGATGGTGAAACGCGTTTTATCAAAGCCGATCAGGTTACAGCGCAGTTGCAGGAAGTGTTGCACCTGTTTGACGTGATCGTCGGTACTGAAGAAGAGTTTCATATTGCGGGTGGTTCGACCGATACCCTTGAGGCGCTACGTCGAGTCCGTGAAGTCAGCAGTGCGACGCTGGTCTGCAAACGTGGCGTTCAAGGTTGCTCGGTTTATACCGATGCCATTCCGGCAGGACTGGATGATGGCCTGAACGTCTCTGGCGTGCGAGTCGAAGTGTTGAATGTGCTGGGGGCGGGGGATGCGTTTATGTCCGGTCTGTTGCGTGGTTATCTCAACGATGAAGGTTGGGAACAGGCCTGTCGTTACGCCAACGCCTGCGGTGCATTGGTGGTTTCGCGCCACGGTTGTGCGCCAGCCATGCCGAGCAAAATTGAATTGGATGACTATTTAGCACGTGCCGATCAGGTGCCACGTCCGGATCTGGATGAGCGTCTTAACCACTTGCACCGAGTCACTACGCGCCGTCGTCAGTGGCCAGAACTGTGCGTGATGGCTTTCGATCATCGCAGCCAGTTAGAAGATATGGCACTGCAATGCGGTGCCGATTTGCAGCGTATCCCGACGCTTAAGCGTCTGATCTTGCAAGCCAGCCGTGACGCGGCGCAAATCGCCCAATTGGACGGCAAAGCCGGACTACTGTGTGACGGCACCTTTGGGCAAGATGCGCTGAATGCCATTACCGGCGAAGGCTGGTGGATTGGGCGACCGATCGAACTGCCAGGTTCCAGGCCATTGGAAATGGAGCACGGTAATATCGGTTCGCAACTGATCGGCTGGCCGCAGGAACATATCGTTAAATGTCTGGTGTTCTTCCACCCGGAAGACGCTCATCAACTGCGTTTAGAGCAAGAGCAGAAAATTGCCGAGGTGTATCACGCCTGTTGCCAGTCTGGGCATGAGCTGCTGTTAGAGGTGATTCTGCCGGCGGATATGCCACGCAGTGACGATCTCTATCTGCGTGCCATTTCACGTTTTTACAACCTCGGTATATATCCGGACTGGTGGAAGTTGCCACCGCTGGCCTCAAGCGGTTGGGCGACATTGAGCGAACTGATAGAACGTCGCGATCCGCATTGTCGTGGTGTGGTGATCCTCGGGCTGGATGCCCCAACGGAAAAACTGCGTGAAGGGTTTAACGCCGCCGCCAATTTCCCAGTGGTGAAAGGTTTTGCCGTCGGCCGCACGCTGTTTGGCGAAGCCTCTCGTGCGTGGTTGAAACGCGATATTGATGATGCGCAATTAATAGAACGAATTCGAGACAACTATCTGCAACTGATTTCTCTGTGGCGTAGCCGCGGATAACATTAAGGAGTGTCGTATGACTGTGCATTTAGGTATCAATCCGCTGACATGGACTAACGATGATCTGCCATCGTTGGGCGCAGAAACGTCGTTAGAAACCTGTTTGAGCGAAGGTAAGCAAGCGGGGTTCGAAGGTTTTGAATTGGGCAATAAATTTCCGCGTGAAGCCGGAAAACTCGGGCCGATTTTGCAGCAGCACGATCTGAAATTGGTCTCCGGTTGGTATTCCGGTCGCCTGCTGGAGCGCAGTGTTGAAGAAGAGATTGAAGCGGTGCAATCGCACCTGACGTTGCTGCGCGAATTAGGCGCTAAGGTGATGGTCTTTGCTGAGGTTTCTGGCTGTATTCATGGCGAACAACAAACACCAGTTCATCTGCGCCCACGTTTCCCAGCGCAGCGTTGGCAAGAGTATGGCGAGAAACTGACTGAGTTTGCCCGCTACACCCAACAGCAAGGGGTGCAGATTGCCTATCATCATCATATGGGGACGGTAATCGAAACGGCGGAAGACATTGATAATCTGATGAAACATACCGGTGAAGAAGTTGGCCTGCTATTGGACACCGGTCATCTGACTTTTGCCGGCGCTGATCCGCTGGTGGTAGCGCAACGTTGGGCCGCGCGTATCAATCATGTGCACTGCAAAGACGTGCGTGCCGATGTGTTAGCGGATGTCAAAAATCGCAAAACCAGTTTCCTTGATGCAGTGCTGAGTGGCGTGTTTACCGTACCGGGTGATGGCAGTGTGAACTATGCACCGCTCATGACGTTGCTGAAAAAGCAAGGGTATAAAGGTTGGCTGGTGGTAGAGGCGGAACAAGATCCGGCGATTGCCCACCCGATGACCTACGCTCGACTGGGCTATAACAATTTGAGTCGTCTGGCGCGGGACGCTGGGCTGATTTAAGGAGGAGATATGTCGCATTTATTGTCGCGCTGGCAATCGCCTGATAGCAAAGGGCTCACGCAATCCATCACACCAGAACGTGCGAATTGGGGCTACGTCGGTTTTAAAGTGTATGAGTTGAACGAAGGACAAAGCCTACACTTACCCGCAGTCACGCAAGAACGCTGCTTGGTGCTGGTGGCCGGACGCGCCAGCATCGAAACGCCATCGTCGCGCTTTCTCGATATTGGCGATCGCATGAGTCCGTTCGAGCGTAAAAAACCCTGGGCGGTGTATGTCACTGCTGGTGAGGTAGTGGAAGTGAAAGCCCTCACACGACTGGAACTGGCGGTATGTTCTGCACCGAGCAAAGGCACTTATCCGACGCGCCTGATTTCGCCGGAAGATATCGGTGCCGAAGCGCGTGGCAAAGGCCATAACCAACGCTATGTGCACAATATTCTGCCAGAAGACCACCCCGCAGACAGTTTGTTGGTGGTGGAAGTGTATACCGACGAAGGTTGCACCAGTTCGTATCCGAGTCATAAACACGATAACGACAATCCGCCACACGAAACCTATCTGGAAGAGACTTACTACCATCGCCTCAACCCTGAACAGGGCTTTTGTCTACAACGGGTTTATACTGATGATCGTTCGTTAGATGAATGTATGGCGGTCTACAACCGCGACGTGGTGATGGTACCGAAAGGCTATCATCCGGTTGCGACGATGGCAGGTTACGACAGTTATTATCTCAACGTGATGGCAGGACCGGTCAGGAAATGGATGTTCACTTGGGAAGAGGATCATAGTTGGATAAATCGTGATTATCCGAAAAAATGACGTTGTCACATAAATGCGAGCAAGATCGGAAAGCCGCCCCGTAGGACGGTTACCTGGCTTACTTGCCTGCTGCGTTAATGATCACCGTTAACGAGTTGTTTGATATGCTCAAACCCCCGTTTTCGGGTGACAACAGCGCACCAGATACAACGAGCACAATACAAAAGTATCGCTTCATTGTGCGGTCCTTGCTCAAACCGCTTCACGCCAGCACCACCGATGATACTACCGTGAATGCAAGCACGTGGGGCGTGCTTGCTGCCTACGGTCACTGGAGATCCTCTCCTAGAACCGGTGCCCGCTTGCTTAAGGCGGCGAAGAGGTCCGTAGCGATTGTACACAAATACCACATGGGTAAATACTTGACAGCGAAAGGTCAGAGGCACAAAATGACCGTCACGTGGGCGTGCTTGCGTTACATTAGTATCAAATTAGCTGGGAAGGCCGCTTACCTGACCAGCACAAAAAAACCGTCATTATTGACGGTTTTTTTGTTCCTACTACTCCTGCTTTCACACCCCAATCCGATCCCTTAATGTGTAATATGTCGCGCCAATGGCGGTAAAGGGGATTTGCGACAGCTTGGCAAAGACGCCGAAAGTCTCTGCATCACCTCACAATCAATATTTTGCCTGAATCACCTGACGGACAGTTTGTTGGTGGTGGTAGTGTACCCCGACTAGGATTGCCTATAGTTAATGTTGGCGATAAATTAACCATGGCGGTAAAGTGGGATTTATATAAGAAGCAATATACCAACGACTATGTCAGATACGTGATTACGGACTGTACTCAATTAGTGATTTGGCTAAATTATTTTCAACCTCACGAGTCAGCGGATTATCTGACGTTTATCCGTAGCAAGGCGTTAATTCATTTGCAAAACGAAATCTGATCAACCCTATCCTCACTCATTAAGGATGACAGACAATGTTTCGCCAGGAAGCGATTGATAATCAAAAATTGAAATGGCGTGGTCGGGCGCTACTGTTACCTGGCATCCCTTTTGGGGTCATAGCGGGACTGTGTCTCTTTTTTATTTTTGCCTTTCTGACTTTTGTCATTGCCGGTACTTATACCCGACGAGTGAATGTTACCGGTGAGATCACTACTTATCCCCGTGCGGCTAATGTTTATTCCGGTGTCCAAGGCGTGGTAGTCAAACAATTCGTCAATGAAGGGCAAGTGATCAAAGCCGGAACTCCTATTTACCAAATCGACGTTAGTAAAAGCACCCACAGCGGCGTGGTAAGTGATAACCAGCGTAGGGATATCGATGGTCAGTTGACGCGTATTGCACAAATCATTAGCCGCTTAGAAAGCAATAAGAAAAATACCCTAGCGATGCTGGCAATACAAAAAACGCAGTATACCGCCGCTTTCCAGCGCTCCACCGACATTATCCGGCGAGCCCAGGAAGGGATACGTATTATGAAGGAAAACATGGAGAACTACAGGCACTATCAAGCTAGGGGACTAATCAACAAGGATCAGCTGACCAACCAGGTCGCACTGTATTATCAGCAACAAAACAACCTGCTGGGTCTGTCCGGGCAAAACGAACAAAATGCTCTGCAGATCACCGCGCTGGAAAGCCAGATCCAAACTCAGGCGGCTGAATTCGACAACCAGATCTATCAGATGGAACTGCAGCGTTACGAACTGCAAAAAGAGTTACTCAACATTGATGCTGGTGGGGCGATCATCATTCGGGCGCTGGCTGGCGGTCGCGTTGATTCGCTGAGCGTCACGGTTGGGCAAATGGTTAATATCGGCGACAGTCTACTGCAAGTTATTCCTCACAATATTGAACATTACTCTCTGGTGCTCTGGGTACCCAATGATGCTATTCCCTATATTGCTGCCGGTGACCGGGTCAACATTCGCTATGAGGCTTTCCCCGCGGAGAAATTCGGGCAATTCGCTGGCACGGTCTCTGTTATTTCAAAAGCACCCGCTTCACCACAGGAAATGCTGACCTATCAGGGGGCACCTAAAGCGGCACTGACCGCTTCCGTTCCGTACTACAAGGTGATCATTAGGCCGGAAAAACAGACCATTATGTACGGTGGTAAACACCTGAGCCTAGAAAATGGCATGAAAGCACAAAGCACTTTGTTTCTGGAGAAAAGGAGAGTTTATCAATGGATGCTGTCACCGTTCTACGACATGAAACACAGCGCAATGGGGCCGGTTAATGAGTAAGTTCACCTTCAAAACTCTGCTCAGTCAGTTGGACATGCGCTTGCGCCACCGCGTTCCGCTAGTCCATCAAACCGAATCTTCCGAGTGCGGCCTAGCTTGTCTGGCGATGATCTGCGGCCATTACGGCAAGAATGTCGATCTGATTGCGTTGCGGCGACAATTCAATCTTTCGGCGCGTGGTACTACTTTGTCCGGGCTGACCAATATCGCTGACCAACTGGGGTTAGCTACGCGTCCTTTGTCTTTGGATATCGATGAGCTTGGCGCATTGAAAGTGCCGTGCATATTGCACTGGGAGTTCAACCATTTTGTGGTGTTGGTGAGTGTTAGGCGTAATGGTGTGGTGCTGCATGATCCGGCGCGCGGTCGCCGAACTGTGAGCCTGACGGAACTATCGCAAAGTTTTACTGGTGTAGCACTTGAGGTCTGGCCGGGTAGCGCTTTTGTGGCTAACACTGTGCATACTCGGCTCCGCTTACGCACGCTGATGAGTAGCGTGCACGGCCTTCGAGGGACGCTCGGCAAAATATTTTGTCTGTCTCTGGTGATTGAGAGTATCAATCTGGTTATGCCGGTTGGGACACAGTTGGTGATGGATCATGCCATCCCGGCGGGTGATCGGGGTCTACTCACCCTTATTTGTGCAGGCTTAATGTTGTTCATCTTACTGAGGGCGACTGTCGGCATGGTGCGCGCTTGGTCTTCGTTGGTTATGGCTACGCTGATTAACGTGCAGTGGCAATCTGGGCTATTCAATCATCTGTTGCGTTTGCCACTTGGTTATTTTGAACGGCGTAAGTTGGGCGATATTCAATCGCGTTTCGGTTCGTTGGATGTGCTGCGTAGCACTTTCACCGCCAGTATCGTCGGGGCCATTATGGATAGCATTATGGTGATTGGCGTACTGGTGATGATGGTGCTGTACGGTGGCTGGCTGACTTGGATCGTGATGGCTTTCACCTCTTTGTATGTGCTGCTGCGCCTGTTGACCTATGGGTATTACCGGCAATTATCGGAAGAAGCGTTGGTCAGAAGTGCCCGAGCCAGTTCGTATTTTATGGAGACTTTATATGGTATTGCCACTGTCAAGATACAGGGTATGGCGCAGCGGCGCGGCGCACACTGGCTCAATCTCGAAATAGACACCATTAATACCGGTATTCGAGTGACCAAGATGGACATGCTGTTTGGCGGTATCAACACCTTTGTGGCCGCTTGTGATCAGGTGGTGATCCTGTGGCTGGGCACTAGCTTAGTGATCGATAACCAAATGACCATCGGCATGTTCGTGGCGTTCGGTGCCTTTCGAGGGCAATTCTCTGACCGCATTGGTTCACTGACTGCATTTTTATTGCAATTGCGCATGATGAGCCTGCACAACGAACGCATTGCCGATATTGCTTTACATCCACGGGAGAATCGTAAACCTGACCTCCCTTACGAGGCTAGATTGCGGCCTGTATCGCTGAACGCGTGCGCGCTGAGTTATCGCTATGACAGCCAATCACCAGCCATTTTCAGCTGTCTGGATCTAGCCATCGCACCAGGGGAAAGCGTGGCCATAGTGGGAGCCTCTGGATCGGGGAAAACCACCTTGATGAAGGTGTTGTGTGGGTTATTTACCCCTGACAGCGGCAGAATCGAGGTAAATGGTACCGATATCCAGCAGCTGGGCATTAATAACTACCACAAAATGATCGCCTGCGTGATGCAGGATGACAAATTGTTCTCCGGCTCTATCCGAGAAAATATATGTGGTTTTGCAGACGATATTGATGAGGATTGGATGCAAGAGTGTGCTCAAGCGAGTTACCTGCACGAAGTGATCATGCGGATGCCGATGGGTTATGAAACTTTAATCGGAGAGTTGGGTGAGGGGCTCTCTGGTGGGCAAAAGCAGCGGTTGTTCATCGCTCGAGCTATCTATAAAAAGCCCGGTATCCTGTTTATGGATGAAGCGACAAGTGCGCTGGATAAGGAAAGCGAAAACGTGGTGAATCAAGCCATCAAGAAACTCAGTATTACGCGGGTTATCATTGCACACCGTGAAACTACAATAGCATCCGCAGATAGGGTAATTTCATTGGGTTAAGGAGCAGGGAACTATGGAGCTGAATAACCAACGAGGAAAAGGCACAAAATTTGCTTTTGCATGCTTGGCAATGTTTTTACTACTAAATGGGCTGACTTTTTATCCCGTTATTATTCAAGACAAAATTGCTCTCATCAAGTCTGGTCTAGCACTTCCCATATTATTCATTATTGAATTCATTTTTATTGTGCCACTGTATGTTATTTTTTTTAGAAGAATGGATGGTATGGGAAAAGGGAACTTTAGTATACGGCAATTTTTGGTATGTTTCTTCTTTATCCTTTTTTTCCAATTTTCGGGAGCCTATATTTTTGAATTGGGAAAAAAGATAAATTGGATGATAGAACAACAACCAGCCAATGGAACTTTGTTTTGGGGGAGTTTTCTTCTGCTAGTATTTATCGTACCGATTTATGAAGAACTGGTGTTTAGAGGGTGTTTACTCAGTGCGTTTCTTCATTTTTTCAAAGGAAATATTTACTTTTCATCATTGATTACCTCGATCCTGTTTGTCATTTTACATACACAATACACTGATATTGGAGCATTAATAATTCTTTTTCTTGTTTCAATCATTCTAATTGCAGCTAGGATCGTATCCAGAGGTCTAATGATGCCCATTGTACTGCATATGTCTATGAATGGAATCGTGTTGGGGGTAGGTGTTATTATGAGGTAATATTTAAACAATGAAAGGCTAATGTATAACATTAGCCTGTTTATGAAGAGGATGAAAATCTATCTATGGTGGGTTGAAACTCCACTAGAGTGATACCATTTAAAGATTCTTATTATACTGAGTGTTAAGTTTTGCACTCCAAAAAATAATACAAAAGCAATAATTGCATCAAGAATATTGTTCCCATTTGATGCTATTACTAATGATGAGTTATTAACCATTAAGATGGTTAATAAAAAGCTAATTATCAAAACAAAATGATTTAACTTGCTACCCATTGGGTGTTCTCCGTAAAATCTCCCTCATCAGAGCATAAATATAACACCTAATGAGGGATGTGTAGTATTACCAATGGCACTGACCATTTACACTATTACTGTTATTATTCCCACCTAAGGCGCCGTTGCCACCATTATTTGCAGGGCTGTTATTGGAGCATGAAATTGCCGTTCCAAGTCCACTAACTAAAGCTCCGGCTAGCATTCCGCCAGGACCAGCAATAGAACCACCTATAGCACCAACGATGGCAACTGCTCCGACATCATTTAAGCATGTTTTTGGAACACCACCATTTCTGTTGCCACCATTACTATTGGAGGCGCTACGTCCACCGCCATTATCAGAGCGATCACCGCCATTATTACCACGGCCACCAGACACATATTCTAACAACGAAGAATCGATAATTTTCATAAACAACTCCTTTTGATGATGAAACTGCTTTATGTAAAATTACGTAAAGCGATTAATTGTTAATCTCTCTTTGGGTGTTTTTCAATCAATATGATAATAAAATGTTAATTTATTGGTGTTGGATCGCAGAATCACGCATTTATCTTCAGGTTATTAGGCTCCAATTCGCGATGTAGATCACAAAAAAAGGAAGGAGCAGGATATTTCTTCGATTTGGTTGAATGTAAAAAGATCCATAAAGGATCTTTTTTGTATTCAGCTATTAATTCATAAAGTTACATTCTCACACCCCAATCCGATCCCTTAATGTGTAATATGTCGCACCAATGGCGGTAAAGGGGATTTGTAGGCAACGACCGCCGAAGAATGGCAGGTGTGGCAATTTGGCGAAGGCGTCGAAACGCTCGGCATCACCGCGCATCAACTCGCTAATCAATTTACCTGCCAAATGAGTACAGGTGACGCCGTGTCCGCTATAGCCTTGCATGTAATAGACGTTGTTTTCCAAACGGCCAAATTGCGGCATACGCGATAAAGTCAGTAAGAAGTTACCGGTCCAACGATAATCAATACGAACCCCTTTCAACTGCGGGAAGGTTTTTAGCAGTTTTGGCCGGATTAAATTGTCGATATCGTCTGGATCGCGCGCGCCATACACCACACCACCGCCGTACAGCAGGCGGTTATCACCAGTAATTCGGTAGTAATCCAACAGATAGTTACAGTCTTCTACACAGTAGTTTTGTGGGATCAGCGATTGGGCGATTTCAGGCGCTAACGGCTCGGTGGTCACCACTTGTGTGCCGCATGGCATACTGCGTTTCGCCAAGCGAGGCTCCAGTTTGTCGCCCAGATAGGCATTACCGGCGACGATCACATAGCGCGCTTTGACCTGACCGTTAGCGGTGCTGACGAAAGCCGGTTCGCCGTGGCGAATATTAGTTACTGCCGACTGCTCGAAGATGCGCCCGCCTTGTTGGCGAATGGCTTCGGCTTCTCCCAACGCCAGATTTAACGGGTGGATATGCCCACCGCTATGATCCAGCAATGCGCCGACATAACGGTCACTGGCGACTTCTTGTCGAATCCGTTGATCGTCCAGCAGTTCAAGCTGCGTATTGCCGTAGCGTTCCCAATTTCTCTTTTGTTCGATCAGCGCGTGATACTGTTTGTTGTTCATGGCGGCAAAGATCCCGCCGGGGCGATAGTCACAGTCGATGGCGTAACGTTGGATGCGCTGACGAATAATATCAGCCCCTTCAAACATCATGCTACCCAGCAGGCGAGCGGTTTCCATGCCGTAGCGTTCTTCAATGACATCAATGTCGCGGCTGTAGGAGTTGACCAACTGGCCGCCGTTGCGACCACTGGCACCAAAACCAATGCGTGCCGATTCCAGCAACACCACGTCGTAACCGGCTTCCACCAAAAATAGTGCCGAAGATAGTCCGGTGTAACCGCCGCCGATAATACAAACATCACATTCGATCGATTCACTCAGTTGCGGGTAAGGCTGATGCTGATTGGCCGTTGCCGCATAGTAGCTTTTTACGTGTTCAGTCATGTGTTCAGCCCTTATTCCAATGAAATCCAAATCGTTTTTAATTCGGTAAATTTTTCCAACGCGTGCAGTGATTTATCGCGTCCGTTACCACTCTGCTTGTAACCGCCGAACGGTACAGTCATATCACCGTCATTGTAGTTATTGATAAACACTGAACCCGCTTTTAACTGACGAGCCAAGCGATGAGCGCGGGACAGAGAGCGTGTCCAGAGGGCAGCGCCTAAACCGTAGTCGCTATCGTTGGCCAGTTGGATGGCTTGCTGCTCATCGTGGAAAGTCGTTACTGCCAGCACTGGGCCGAAGATTTCGTCGCGCGCAACGCTCATCTGCTGGCTGACCTGCGTGAGAATGGTTGGCCCGAGATACCCGCCATGGCTGGCTTGTGGATTTTCACGCCCGTCCAAGTACAGCGTGGCACCTTGGCTGAGCCCTTGTTCAATATAATCGAGTACTTTGCTGCAGTGACCTTGGTCGATCAGCGTACCCATTTGGGTTTCAGGATTGAGTGGATTACCTGGCACGAAAGCAGCAGCGTGTTTGCGCAGTGCTTGCAAGAATTCCTGCTGGATGCTTTCTTCTACCAACAAGCGTGTACCGGCAATGCAGACTTGCCCTTGATTGTAGAAAATCCCAGCGGCGGCAGCTTGAGCGGCTTTATCGATGTCCGGGCAGTCGGCGAAGATGATATTGGCGCTCTTGCCGCCAGCTTCCAGCCAAACCTTCTTCATATTGGATTCACTGGCGTATTTCATTAGCTGCTTGGCGACCGCCGTCGAACCGGTGAAGGTGAGGGCATCGACGTCGTTGTGCAGCGCCAGCGCTTTACCTGCGTCGTAACCAAAGCCGGGAACCACGTTCAATACGCCATCCGGCAAACCTGCCAGCTGCGCCAGTTCTGCCAGTTTGATGGCTGAGAGTGGGGATTTTTCGGAAGGTTTTAGTATCACGCTATTACCTGCTGCCAGAGCGGGGCCGAGTTTCCAGCAAGCTATCAGTAACGGGAAGTTCCAAGGGACAATGGCACCGACGACGCCAATCGGTTCACGTTCGATCAACGCCAAGGCATCGCGGCCAGTCGGGGCGATTTCGCCGTAAACTTTGTCGATAGCTTCGGCATACCAGCGGATTGAGCGTGCTGCGCCCGGTACGTCATCACGCAGGCTGTGGCGGATCGGTTTACCGGTATCCAGCGTTTCTAGCAGTGCTAATTCTTCCTGATGTTGTTCCATCAGATCGGCCAACTTCAACAAGGTAGCTTTACGTTGGCTTGGCGCCGCTTGTGACCAATCGCCACGTTCAAAAACTTCACGTGCGGCGCTGACCGCCAGATCGATATCGACGCCGGAACCTCGGGCCACTTGCGTTAATTCACGCTGGCTAGCCGGATCTTCAGTGGCAAAGGTGGTGCCTTCGGCGGCGGGTTGATAACGGCCATTAATAAACAGTCGGTTCTCAATCTTTAGGCTCTGCGCCCGTTGTTGCCAATACTGCAAATGGTGGAAGTCCATACCTACTCCGTTAATCAGAATGTCGTCGACAAAGGCGTGCTTGATTTCGTTTGATTAAAGTTCTGGCAAGCGGTGATGAAACCTTCAAATAATCGGCAAGATAATGCGTAACCGTCACTGTTCCATTCTGGATGCCACTGCACACCAAGTGCGAACGGGTGGCCGCGCAAACTGATGGCTTCTACCAACCCATCGGCGGCATGAGCTTCAATGCGCACGCTATCACCGAGCGATTTAGCCCCTTGGCCATGCAGTGAGTTAACCCAAAAACGGTTGCAATCCGGTATCAGTTGCGAAAGCAGGCCACCTTCCTGAACGATCACTTCATGGGCGGGGGCATATTGCTGTTCCAGAGGCAGTTCGTGATCTTCGCGGTGTTCGAGCAATTCTGGCAGTTCGAATAAACGCCGGTGCAAGGTGCCTTGGGTGGCGACCACCATTTCTTGCATACCACGGCAAATGGCGAAAAGGGGAATGCGCCTGTCGATCGCATGGCGGATTAGCGCCAGGCTCAGTTCATCACGCCCGGGATCGGCGTCAGGCTCATCGCCGTTTTCACCATAAAGGTGCGGCTGCACGTTACTGGGGCTACCCGGCAGAAGAATGCCGTCAAGACGAGGTAACAATTCCGCCAGCATGTTTGGCTCTGCGAGCGCGTGTGGCAGGGCGATGGGGAGCCCGCCAGCGGTGATCACTGCATTTAGGTATTTTTCTTGCAAGGTCTGGGTGGGATGCTGGTTTAACCTATACCTACACATCACGACACCGATTAACGGTCTGTTAAATATATTGCCCATGATATCCCCTCGTTGTGCTCGATATTATGAACGGACAGAGCTTTACAGCGTCTTTTTCGTTCATTATTTTATAAATCTAGCAGTCGATAGGCCAATATTCAAACCAAATTAACACTTGCAAAACATTTTTGTTGCATCTATGTTTCAATTTGTGGGCATTATATTGAACATAATGGTCAATAAACATCGCGCTCAGTAAATGTAGGAACCACAGACCAAACATAACGGCAGGTGAATCATGCAAACCAACATCGTAGCAGTGGAAAACTTTGTTCAGCAGAAAGAAGAAAGGCGAAGTAGCGCGTTCCAGTTGGAAGTGAAGAAATACCTGGAGCGTTATCCGTTAACTCAACATATCGATGTGCTGTTGACCGATCTCAACGGCAGCTTCCGTGGTAAACGCGTTCCGGTGGCGGGGCTGAATAAACTGGAGAAAGGTTGTTACTTCCCGGCGTCGGTCTTCGCGATGGACATTCTTGGCAATGTGGTAGAAGAGGCCGGGTTGGGGCAGGAACTAGGCGAGCCGGATCGTAATTGTGTTCCGGTGTTGGGCACGCTGACGCCGTCGGCGGCCGATCCACAATATATCGGTCAGGTGTTGCTCACCATGCTGGATGAAGATGGTACTCCCTTTGACGTTGAACCGCGTAATGTGCTGAACCGAGTTTGGCAGCGTTTGCGGCAGCGCGGGCTTTTCCCCGTGGTAGCGGTAGAGTTGGAGTTCTATCTCATTGACAGGCAACGCGACGCGGAAGGTTATTTACAGCCGCCGTGTGCTCCAGGAACTCAGGAACGTAACACTCAAAGCCAAGTGTATTCGGTGGATAACCTGAATCACTTTGCTGACGTGCTGAGTGAGATCGACGAACTGGCGCGTTTGCAGGGTATTCCGGCCGATGGCGCGGTGGCCGAGGCTTCTCCCGGCCAGTTTGAGGTTAACCTGCATCACACCAATGACGTACTGCAAGCCTGCGACCACGCATTGGCGCTCAAGCGTCTGGTACGACAGGTGGCAGAGAATCATCATATGCACGCCACCTTTATGGCGAAGCCTTATGAAGAACATGCGGGCAGCGGTATGCACGTGCATATCAGCATTGTGGATGCGCAGGGCAATAATGTGCTTTCCGATGTGGATGGCGAGGATTCAGCGCTGCTGAAACAGGCGCTGGCCGGAATGATCACGCTAATGCCTTCTTCAATGGCGTTGTTAGCACCGAACGTCAACGCCTATCGCCGTTTCCAACCGGGCATGTATGTACCGACTCAGGCTTCTTGGGGACACAACAACCGCACCGTGGCACTGCGCATTCCTTGTGGCGATCGCGATAGTCACCGTATCGAATACCGCGTAGCGGGTGCCGATGCTAACCCGTATCTGGTGATGGCAACCATTTTAGCGGGCGTTGTTTACGGCCTAGATACCCAGTTACCGTTGCCAGAGCCAGTCACCGGTAATGGTTTAGAACAAGAAGGGCTACCATTCCCGATCCGCCAAAGCGACGCCTTATATGAGTTTGAACACCAACCGGTGTTGAATGCTTTGCTGGGTGAGCGCTTTAGCCACGTTTATTTGGCGTGTAAAACCGATGAACTGGTGCAATTTGAACGCCTGATCACCGAAACAGAGATTGAGTGGATGCTGAAAAACGCCTGATCCACACAATTGACGATATCGCGTGTGTATGGCGTTTTTCGCTGACTATCCTGCGGTTGGCGAGGCTGCGCACGCGGTAAATAGGTTTCTTCCAACTCGGTGTACAGGGCACCAGCGAGGAAATTCTCATGACAATAAGTGCCATCGACTGTAATGGCGCGGGCAAACCGCAACTGCGTAAATCACTCAAATTATGGCAAGTGGTGATGATGGGGCTAGCCTATCTGACCCCGATGACGGTATTTGATACCTTCGGTATTGTTTCTGGTATCACCGATGGGCATGTGCCCTCGTCCTATCTGTTTGCCTTGGCAGGCGTGTTGTTCACCGCCATCAGTTATGGCAAGTTGGTGCGCCAATTTCCTACTGCGGGTTCGGCCTATACTTATGCGCAAAAAGCGATTAATCCGCACGTAGGTTTTTTGGTTGGCTGGTCGTCGTTGCTTGATTATTTGTTCTTGCCGATGATTAACGCCTTACTGGCTAAAATCTACCTGACCGCGCTATTTCCAGAGGTTCCCCCGTGGATTTGGGTGGTGGGTTTTGTGATGATTATTACCGCCATCAACCTAAAAAGCGTCAATTTGGTGGCTAACTTTAATACGCTGTTCGTTTTGGTACAAATTGCCATCATTGTGGTGTTTATCTTCTTAGTGGTCCGTGGGCTGCGTAGTGGGGAGGGCATTGGCGAGGTGTGGAGCCTGAAACCTTTCCTCAGTGAAAATGCCCATCTGCTACCGATCATTACCGGTGCCACCATTCTCTGTTTCTCGTTCCTTGGCTTTGATGCTGTGACCACGCTCAGTGAAGAAACCCCTAATGCCGCTAAAGTGATCCCTAAAGCTATTTTCCTGACTGCGCTGTACGGCGGGGTGATATTTATTAGCGTCTCATTCTTTATTCAATTATTTTTCCCGACCAACGTTCGTTTTAATCAACCGGATGCCGCGTTGCCGGAGATCGCGCTCTATGTCGGCGGTAAGTTGTTCCAATCGATCTTCCTGTGCACCACTTTCGTCAATACCTTGGCTTCTGGCTTGGCCTCCCACGCCAGCGTTTCGCGCCTGTTGTATGTGATGGGGCGTGATAACGTGATTCCAGAAAAACTGTTCGGCTACATTCATCCGAAATGGCGCACCCCGGCGCTGAATGTGTTGTTGGTTGGGATGGTGGCACTGTCTGCGCTGTCGTTTGATCTGGTGACGGCAACGGCATTGATCAACTTCGGTGCGTTAGTGGCGTTTACCTTTGTTAACTTGTCGGTGATCAGCCATTTTTATATTCGTGAAGGGCGTAATAAAACCTGGAAAGATCACTTCCATTACCTGTTCCTGCCGTTGGTAGGGGCACTGACCGTCGGCGTATTGTGGTTGAATCTGGAAAGTAGTTCGCTGACCTTAGGGTTGATTTGGGCGGCGATGGGGTTTGTTTACTTAGCTTATCTCACCCGTCGTTTCCGCCAGCCTCCGCCGCAGTTTGAACGGCAGCCGCAATAATCGTTTGTAAAGGGGGAGATTAATGAAATATCAATTTCCCCGTATTCCCTTTCCTTGCAGCGCCCCGTAGAGTGGATCTCCCTGATTAATCAAATCAATAGGATCGCTCATGATCGTTTTATCTGCGCAACACAAAGCCACCTCACTGGGGTTATTGGCGATCGTCTTGTGGAGCAGCGTAGTCGGGCTGATTCGTAGCGTAAGTGAGGGATTGGGGCCCATCGGTGGTGCGGCGATGATTTATAGCGTCGGCTCGCTGTTTTTGCTGTTGGTGATGGGATTTCCCAAATTGCGTGAATTTCCGAGATCTTACCTGATTCTCGGTAGCCTGTTGTTTGTGGTGTATGAAATCTGCCTGTCGCTATCGCTAGGCTATGCCAGTAACCGTATGCAGGCGATTGAATTGGGGATGATCAACTACTTATGGCCGAGCCTGACGGTGCTGATGGCGATCTTGTTTAATGGACAAAAAGCCAAATGGTGGGTAATACCGGGCTTATTGCTGGCACTGTTTGGCATCGGTTGGATCATGAGCGGTGAGGGCGGTTGGTCGCTGGCACAGATGTTGGAAAATGTGCGTAGCAATCCGCTCAGTTATAGTTTGGCGCTCAGCGGGGCGGTGATTTGGGCGGTGTATTGCAACGTCACCAAACGTATCGCGAAGGGTAAAAATGGCGTGGTGCTGTTTATCACCCTAACTGCGCTGGCACTGTGGCTGAAATATGCCTTTAGCAGTGAGGGCGCATTGCACTTTACGTTACCGGTTACCCTGACCTTACTCTGTGCCGGCGTTGCGATGGGGGCGGGGTATGCGGCGTGGAACGTCGGCATTTTGCACGGCAATATGACGTTGCTCGCCACCGCTTCTTATTTCACGCCAGTACTGTCCTCGGTGTTTGCCGCGGTGGTGTTGAGTACCGCGTTGACGGCCAACTTCTGGCAAGGTGTGGCAATGGTCATTATCGGTTCGCTGATTTGCTGGCGGGCAACGCGCGCAGGCTAAAGTCCTCAGATAAATAATGGATACTCTGCTCAGCCTGCCGATTTTCATCTAAGCTTGAATTAGCGATTCTTCACGAAGGAGCGTTAATCATGAGCCTAAGAAATGATATTCAATTTATTCAACATCCTGATATTAGCGGCGAAAAGTACAAATGGGGCGATACGGTGCGCCTAACCACCGCTAACTTACACCATGAGTATCAGCTTGATGTGAGTATCCTGCGTCGTGATGGCAAGCAAATTCATGGCTATGTCTCTGCCGCCGCACCGACCATGGATGTGCCCCCTAAAGAGTGGGAGGTTCATCCCGGTGAGGTCGTGGTGTTTGAACAGGAGAACATTGCTAAAGCCGTTCCTGGTTCTCGTTAATCCAACATATATCTTCCATTAGCCAACGAACAGGGTTCGTTGGTTGTCATTTGATCTGATTATTTAAATTAATTGATCTGTCACCTCAGCAAATTGTCACCATTAGGAATATGTAAAGTAGATTTTTTGATCAAATAAGCGAGATCATTAACCTTGTTAATACAGGGGTGGTGTTCTGTTTTTTATTTTTGCTCTGATTTTTATTGGTTTTTATTATTTTAGCTACGCTGTATTAGCAATGGAATGATTAAAATTATTAGGAGATTGAGTAATATGGAAAATTCAGAAAATTTAATAAATAATTCAATGTTAGGTGCAGCAGAACCGTTGCGTTTTACCCGAAATGCTTATTGTTCGCTTAGCGGTACGGCAGATCCGAAGAGTTTCGTCGCTATTTATAATCACGGTCAATATCTTGCGACGGTTCCAGTCGCTGATGACGGTAAGTGGCGTTTTACGCCAGAAATCGCGTATCCAGAAGGTGAACAAATTTTCCAAGTGCAAGGTGTCGATGCAGCGGGTAATACCAGTGCATTGGGCGCCCCGATAAAAGTGATTGTCGATACCATCGCTCCTGATGCTCCCCAAATAATCTATGTGGATGGTGTTGAAAATCTGTTGAATAACGGAGCAACCACCAATAAGCAACAGACAACGTTATCCGGTGAGGCCGAAGCAGACAGCACCATTAAAGTTTATGCCAATGGGAATTTGGTGGGGCAGACCACGGCGGATGCGCAAGGCCAGTGGACGTTAACCGTAGAAAACCCACCGCTTGGCAGCGAGGTTTCTTATACGGCTACCGCGACCGATCGGGCAAAATGGGTTAGTGATCCATCAGAGTCTGTGCACCTTTTCATCAGTGAACAGGGGCCAGCTAAGCCGGTGATTATCTACGGTTATACCAACGGCAATAGCGCATTTGATGATTTTTCTGGTTTGCAGGCAGACCCGATCGGTAAGGTTTATCGCAATGATTTCATCCACATTGATAATGCTGTCTACCACCATCTTGCAGGCAGTGAATGGGGGAAAAATAGCGGCAGTTTCACCCATTATACGATGGGGGAAAGCCTGACGTTGGGTGCGACGACGAGCGTGATAACCTTCGATACGGTGGCAAAATCTTTTTCATTTTTAGTCACGGGCACCAATGGCGGTACGATCACGATGAAAGATTCACAAGGTGTCATATTGATGACCTTTACCTTGCCGCCATCAACGGATAACGCCAATCTTTATATTTGTAGCCTAGCCGCACCGGGAAACAAACTGATCGGCTCTTTGGAAATTAACGATCCCGGCGGTGCAAATTTCACTCATCTCACTGCTAACTCTTGGTTGCCACTTTCCGATGAAGGCTTGATCTACGGTCCTGCTTGGGACGGAGCCCATGTCACCACCATCACTGAATCGACAGCGGTACCCGCGATAGTGATCAGTAATATTCCAGTTAATGGTGTGACCGATGATCAAACCCCAGTATTCCGTGGGAAGGTCGGGATAGGCTGTATGGTTCGTTTATTCGATAGCGATAATTTATTAGGTGAGGCTAAAGTTGATGCTGACGGTACATGGACATTTATTGTGCCGCTGAATAAAGCGTTGGATGCCGGAGAACATTCCATCCGTGCGGTAGCAACAGATGCACAGGGGCATTCGTCTTTGGCAAGTGAGCCTTTCAAACTCACGGTGCAGGGGAGTAGTAAGGCGCTGCATAGCCAAGCGGAAGAACCGGACTTGTCGATGGGGTCGCTGTTGATAGTGGATAGCGGTGAGGTTTTCCCAACGCCACCGACAAACGGGTCGACAACGCTTAAAGCGGAGGCCGTGACCAGCGAGAAGGTACAACCACCACTGACCGAAGACTATTTATTGAACGTTGCATTGTCATAGCGCCTCGTTCACGCACCGGCGGAAAAATTCGCCGGTTTTTGCGGGAAAAAGAGTAACAAATCTCGCAACCATTCATTGGCTATTAATGAACCCACAATCGCTCTAAAGTTCACCGAGCATGATAAAAATCACAACCAAAATGAATTTCCATGAAACATTATATGTATAATGAGAACGCAATCGATTACCTGTTCGCGAAATACCCAACTGGATCACAGATTATTACACCCAGTGATTCTTATAATGCGCGCGTCGTTCGGTTACAGGCTTAACCGTTCGTTACACCAGGTGTCGTTCAGACTCATTTGTCATCTTTACGTCGGGCAGGAAATGGCCCTTTAAGCATGTGGTAATAAAATGAAAAAAATAGCTCTCGCAGCAGGTGTACTTCTCGCAGCGTCTTACAGTACTTCATCAATGGCTGAAGAAAGCAAAGACAGCCAATACGTTTCTGACTGGTGGCATCAGAGCGTTAACGTGGTAGGGAGTTATCACACCCGCTTCGGACCGCAACTGAATAACGACCTGTACCTGGAGTACGAAGCCTATACCAAGCACGAGTGGTTTGATTTCTATGGCTATGTCGATGTGCCGAAGTTCTTTGGTGTAGGTAACACGCCAGACAAAGGTATTTGGGATAAAGGTTCACCGCTGTTTATGGAGATCGAACCGCGTTTCTCCATCGATAAACTGACTGGCACCAGCTTGGCATTTGGGCCATTCAAAGAATGGTACTTCGCTAACAACTATATCTACGATATGGGTCATAACAGCGACGGTCGCCAGAACACGTGGTACATGGGGCTGGGCACGGACATCGACACCGGTCTGCCGATGAGTCTGTCGCTCAACATCTATGCCAAATATCAGTGGGAAAACTATCAGGCTGCCAACGAAAACAGCTGGGATGGTTACCGCTTCAAAGTGAAATACTTTGTGCCGTTGACTGAACTGTGGGGTGGCAACCTGAGCTACATCGGTTTCACCAACTTTGACTTCGGTTCCGATCTGGGCAAAGAAGATTTCACCGTTAATGGCCGTCAGGCACGTACCAGCAACGCGATCGCTTCCAGCCATGTCTTGGCACTGAACTATGATCACTGGCACTACTCCTTCGTAGCGCGTTACTTCCATAATGGTGGTCAATGGCAGGATGGGGTTGATATCGGTCTGCCGGGTGGCGCGATCAAATCTACCGGCTGGGGCTATTACTTAGTGGCAGGTTACAACTTCTAATTGTTATTCTGAGGAGCCGCTCGTACTGAGCGGCTCTTATAAAATCGACGCCGTTGTTATCAGAATCTGAACGTGAGTTCAGCCACGCCACCAATGGTGCGCATGCGTCCCGCCATTGCCGTTAGATCAAATTGCACACTTTCTGAAGGTGAAAGTCCAAAACCAGCGGTGAATTGCCGATGGTCATTGCCACGCATATCTACGCGATAGCCCGCGCGCACCTGAGTCCAACTTGCAGCACGTAATTCCGCACCTACTGCGGCATACTGTCGTTTATCCACCGTATCGAAATCGCTCACTGGCGTTAAATCAAGATCGGTACTCAAGGTCACGGCGTCTTGTGTCCAAGCGGTGCCTACAGTCACTTGAGGACGGATAACAAAGGCACTTTGTGTTCCGTTGACTTCGCGGGTTTTAAAACGTTGTTCAATCAGGTTTTGGGCAGAGAGTGCAACCGTCCAGTTGGATGAGAGATCGGCATACATACCCACATCAATATTGCCGCTTATTGTCTGGTGCTGCCAATTACCATCACGTAAGTCTGATGAGCTATAGTTATTGACGGCGACATTATAGTTCCAGGTTTCAATGCGTTGGATTTTTGGGGTGAAACCGATGCCCATCGGAACGTTACCCAAGGTAAAAGGATGCGCTAGCGATACGCCATACTCGGTGACCAACGCGACGATCCCTTCAGCCCGAGAAGTGAGGTTATCTAGATCATCTTTCCCCGGAATTATCGAACCGTTACTGACGCCTTCTAGATAATCCAGATCGCTTTGACTGATCAGGGGCTGTGCCGTGCCCTTGCCCCAAGTATTGATAAACAGCGCGATTGGCAGTGAAGCATCAGGTACGGCCAAGAGCATGGACAGGCTGGCATTGGCATCTGCGCTGCTACCTGCGATATCGGTGAGTAGGTCATTCAATGCACCTGCGTCCGCCGTTGTTGATGCAGCGCCAGTGGCGAGAGAATTGTCCAGTTTATCCCAAGCACTTTTTACATCATCAAAGCGATCAATCAGATGATCGGCATCACTGGCTTGCGCACCAATGGCCGGGGCAATCAGCGTCATTTTATTGGCAGCGGTGGGCTTTGCTAAAAGAGCGGGGTTAATTAACGCTGCGGCACCAAAAGTGGCTGATGCTGTACCCGCTCCCCCCATGGCTGCATTACGGGCTTCGAAGCCATTACTGCTGGCGATAGAATAGGGTGTGGTTGTGATCAAGCCTGCGATTATCAGACAACGCGTCATTAAAGAAGATTTCATTTTTCCAGAGAACCAAATCAAAAGATTAAGAGAATTTATGCCGCAGTAATATTCTAAATACTCAGGTATTACTAAGCGTGATGCAGAAGTTTCAGGGAAATTCATCTGCGTGTTATGGGAAAGTTTTTGCGTAGGGTAGTTTATCATCTGAAATAGACAGCTAATTCTGCGACAAGCTGACAATGATGAAGCTAATCCTAAGTATTGAGCGGGGTTATTGTCTTAGGGCGTAGCAGTGTTGCGATGAGGGCTTGGATTGTCCAAATAAAGGATAAAAAAATCCCGCACGGAACGGCGGGAGACAATGAGTCATATCATTTGGATGACATAAAAAATTTGATTTGAGGTGCGACGAAAAAGAGCATGCTAACTCTTTTTGTTACTCGACCAAGTTACGGTATCGCTTATTTCGCTGCAAGAAAAATCTGTATGAAAATTCGTGATTTTCGAGCTATTTTGCGTTTGGATAAATTTTACTTATTTAAATATGGATTAATCTTAGGAAATTGGGGAGTTCTAAAATATAGGATTTGTCCGCATGATTTATGGGGCGAATGAAAGCTATAATTTTATCAGCTCCTCACACTGGACATAACAACATGAACAAGCGTCGTACAACGTTAACAGTATTAGCCCTGATTGCTTCTCTGGGACTCTCTTCGGCGCCGGTTTTCGCAGATAAAGGCGGAAATGGCAATGGTGGAGGTAATGGTAATGGCAATAGTGGTAACCATGGCAACAGCGGCAACCACGGTAATAGCGGTAAGGATAAAAGCAACAAAGGTAACAGCGGCGATAGCACCAAGGGCAATAAAGCCAAGAACGGAGACAGCGACCTAGTTTCAGTCAATGTTTCGTTTGATCGCGTGCGTCCATTGGCGGTTAACTACGGGTTAGTCGGGTATCAAGCTTTACCTCCGGGTATCGCGAAAAACCTGGCACGTGGCAAACCATTGCCTCCGGGTATTGCCAAGAAAACCGTCCCTGCATCTATGCTAGGCGACCTTCCGTCCTATCCTGGCTATGAATGGCGTATTGTCGGCGACGATTTAGTGCTGGTGGCTCTGAGTACCGCCATCGTCGCATCCGTCATCAATGGCGTGTTTGACTAGTTACTTGTTTGACTAGTGAATAGCATTCCCGGCCGTGGTGCTGCGTTTGAACGTCAGCGCCCGGCTGCGGTTAGCGACCATATCGACATGGTAACCGCGAAAATACAGACAAAAACGTTTTAACCACGGGCCGTCTTGGCTTTCTACCAGCATTCGACCATGACCGAATGAACTCAAGGTACCAGTATGCATGGCTGGACCGGTACCGATATAAATCTTATCTCCACGAATTTCAAATGCGGTGCGATAGTGCGGGTGATACCAGATCCCCTGTACATGTTTCAGGCACTCCTGATTGGTCGCTACCGGCAAGAACGTCCTTGTGACATGACAGGCTTCACCTTCTACTGCAGAACCCGTCCATTTCAAACGCAAAGGCTTATGGGCTGATAGCGACACGGCATAACCTTCGGCATCTGGATACAATGTCTCATCGCTACCTAAATAGGCCACTCGACCGTTTTTGACCTCCAGCCAGTAAGGTTCTGCCACCGTGGCGTAAATACCGTCCGGGATCTGATGGCCTGCTGCGGGCACCGTTTCTCCCAATAGCTCAGCCATAACCTGTAAGGCGATGGCGAAACTATCGCAGTCTTCCCGGTTCGCGACCAGTACCACGCCAGCTTGTCGTTCGGGCGCGAGTAAGAAATAGGTTTTATAGCCGGCATGAGAGCCGCCGTGCCCCAAGAGTGGGTGTTCGCCTAGCGATGTTCGCGCCAGTCCCAGACCGTAGGCACTCTGTTGTCCATCGGCTAAAAAGCGTGGCGCGCTTAACTGCGCCAATACACCTTTGCCCGGTGCTTTATCCGCCAGTAGACATTGCAGCCAGCGGGTGAGGGCGTTGGCACTGCCAGTCAAACTGCCAGAGGCAGAAAGGTGTAATCCGGCGGTCGCCAGTTGCCACCCTTGTTCAGCACGCCAGTAGCCGGGCACTAAGCCTGGGACGATATCGAACCAATTTTCCGGTGCATGGAGCTGAACATCGAGTGGTTGGGCGATATGTTGTTGTACTAACGTATTGAAATCATGCCCTTTAGCTTTTAGCGCTGCCTCCACCAGACGATAACCGGTGTTGGTATAGCTGATCTCGCTACCAGCCGGATAATTTAATGTTGTTAGACCGTAGAGAAATTCCATGACCGGTTGTGCGTCGCTGACGGTATTCACCGAGATCCCCAGCAAAGCCAAGGTTTCGCGCACGTCTGGCAACCCGCTGGTCATATCTAATGCTTGCCCGACAGTCACGTCAGCCAATTGTCCGTTGAGCTGAGGTAACAAATCGCCAAGGCGATCGTCCAGGCTCAGCACGTTATTGGTGGCATTCAGAGCCAGTGCGGCAAAGATATGTTTGGTGATCGAGGCATAGCGCACCACGCTGTCGGCGGTGAAAGCCTCGTTGCGGGTCAGATCAGCTAAACCGGCGCAGGCGACGGCTTTCGTTTCGTGAGCATCAAACAGGGTGATGGCGCCACCAGGTTCTCCTTGGCGTTGCCAATCGGCCAATAACTGCTGAGCGGCAGCGTGAGCAGCGCGCCAATTGAGTGGGGAGTCAGACATCATTGCCTCCAGAGCAGTCGAAAAATCAGTTTAAAATTAAACAGCTTTTTGACGAATTGTGTCGCAGACAACGAACTCAAAGCCGCTGTTTCGTGCGGAGTTTTAGCAGGGAGGGGCGTATTTTCGGTAAAAATGCGAGCTGGTACACAAATCTAGATAATAGGCGGGGAGTCAAGGCTGGCTCCCCGTTGAACGAAGGTGATTTAACGCGGTTGCTCACCCCATTCGATCATGCTTTCGATCATTTGTTTCAATAGGCGTTGCAGCTGCGCGGCGCGTGGTGCATCGAACGCGAACGGATATTGCTCAGACATATAATTCACCTGCGCTAATTCTAATTGCACCGCGTGAATATTTTGCTGTGGTTGGCCATAGGCACGAGTGATATAGCCCCCTTTGAAACGACCGTTGAGTACGTGGGTGAACTGTTGCTGTTGTTCGCAGCAGGCCACGAGAAGATTGCTCAATGCTGTCGCGCAACTTTCCCCACTGTTAGTTCCCAGGTTCAGATCTGGCAATTTACCGTCGAACAGGCGTGGGATCACTGAAGCGATAGAATGTGCGTCGAATAACAGCGCGTAACCGTGCTTGGCTTTCAAACGCTCCAGTTCACCCTGCAACTGTTGATGATAAGGCTGCCAAATGTGTTGTAAATAAGTCGCTCGTTCAGCGTCTGATGGCGTTTTACCCGGCAGGAAACTTGGCGTACCGTCGAACAAGACATCTGGATATAACCCGGTAGTCGCGGTGGTGTACAGCGGCTTGTCGTCGGCAGGGCGGTTAAGATCGATCACGAAGCGCGAATAGTTGCCGACCAAAATACTGGCACCCATCTGGCGGGCGAAATCATACAGTTGTGGGATATGCCAATCGGTATCCGGCAACGGACGGGCTTTTTCACTTAACCCGGCTTCGACCACAGGAGTTAGTTGTGTGCCCGCGTGAGGGATGCTGATGAGCAGCGGAATAGTTCCCGCCTGAAAACTTAAAGGATCGCGAATAGCCATTAACGTTCTTCTCCTCGGAAAATCACCGTACAGGGCAGTTGTCCACCCAACCAGTAAGCCAATTCTGCCGGGCGTGCCAGCGGCCAATGAACGAAATCTGCGACTTTGCCAATCTCAAGAGAACCGTGGCTGTCCTGCAAGCCCAGCGCTTTGGCGGCGTGTATTGTGATACCGGCCAGTGCTTCTTCCGGCGTTAGGCGGAACAGTGTACAGGCCATATTGAGCATTAAACGCAGTGACAGTGCCGGAGAGGTGCCCGGATTGGCATCACTGGCAACGGCCATCGCCACGCTGTGTTTGCGGAATAAGTCGATCGGCGGACATTGAGTTTCACGCAGCAGGTAATAAGCCCCCGGCAGCAGAACCGCGACTGTACCGGCATCGCCCATGGCTTTGGCGTCTTGCTCGGTAGCGTATTCCAAATGATCGGCGGAAAGTGCATGGTGCCGTGCGGCCAGTGCGCTGCCCCCGAGTGCGGAAAGCTGCTCTGCGTGGAGTTTGACCGGTAAACCGGCTTTCTCAGCGGCGGCAAAGACTTTTTCAACCTGTTGTGGTGAAAACGCCAAATGCTCGCAAAAGGCGTCTACCGCATCAGCCAACCCTTGTACGGCGGCTTGCGGGATGATGGTGTTGCAGACCAGATCGATATAGTCATCGGCGCGGCCGGCGTATTCCGGCGGTAATGCATGAGCTGCCAGACAGGTGGTTTTCACCTCGACCGGCAATTTCTCGCCTAAGGTACGCGCCACGCGCAGCATTTTCAGTTCGTCGTCTGGCGTCAATCCATAACCGGATTTGATCTCTATGCAGGTCACGCCTTCGGCCAGCAACGGTTGCAGGCGAGCCTGTGCCTGTTCCAACAATAACTCTTCATCAGCGGCGCGGGTGGCTGTTACCGTCGAGATAATGCCGCCGCCTTGAGCGGCGATTTCGGCATAGCTGACGCCGTTCAGACGTTGTTCAAATTCACCGCTGCGGTTGCCGCCAAACACCAAATGCGTATGGCAATCGACAAAGCCGGGAGTGATGATACCGCCGGTAAATTCGTGCGTGGTGGCGGCGCTAATCACCGGGATGGATTCACGTTCACCGAGCCAGACAATCTTGCCGTTGCGCACTGCAATCGCGCCATCGTTGATGATGTGATACTTGCCGTCACGCATGGTGACGATATCGGCGCCATACCACAGGCTGTCGCAGAGGATCTCTGACGTCATGACGTGTTAACTCCCACATGGTTGTATATACAATTAAAAACAAGCTAGCTTATTCATCAATTTGTCACAAGAGGTAGTCGCGGGATTTGTTATCAAAATGTGATAACGGGTGCAGAGTCCTACACCCGAAAGGTCATTAGGCGGGATTGGTGAAACGGCCAAACAGTTGGTAACGGCTACCGGGGTAGAGCAGATTCGCAGAGGTGACGACGGTTTTGCCCGACCAAGTACGGCGGTGGATCAGCAAACAAGGTTCGTGATCGGCCAATTGCAGTAACTCGCGTTCATGCTTGGTTGGCGTTACCGCTTCGACAATGTGCTCACCCGCGGTTAGCGGTGCGGACTGGGTCAGGTAGATATAAGGCGTGACGCGATCGAAATCTTGTTGCAGATAATCGGGAGCCACAATCGGGTTAACGCAACGATTTTCCAATTGCACTGGCATATCGTTTTCATAATGGACGATCTGCGAATAAAACAGTTGCTGATCGGGGGCGATCCCCAGTGCGGCGGCTTCTTCTGCTGTCGCCGGGCGGGCGGTGACATCGAGTATCTTACTACTGTGGCGATGACCGCGAGCCGCGATTTCATCTGCGATATTATGCACTTCCAACAATGCAGTATGAGCTTTGGCTTCGGCGACGAAAGTGCCAACGCCTTGCATACGAATCAAAAATCCTTCGCTGGTGAGCTCGCGCAACGCACGGTTGATGGTCATGCGGCTGACGCCCAATTCGGCGACCAGTTCGCTTTCTGAAGGCACGCGTTGATGAGGTTGCCAATGCCCGGCACGGATTTGGTTTACGATCGCTTGCTTCACCCGCTGATAGATAGGGGCGGGGGTATCGCTCATTGCAGCAGCCAGTTGTAGCACGGTCGTTTGATCAACCACAGCGTTAACCTCGTCAAATAAAAAAATAATAACACTAGTTTACAGTTGCTGCTGGAGATATGTATATGTATATACAAGTTAGCGCCAATTCACCAGACTAATGCAATTGGCTTACAAAAAATTCACATGTTCGCTATGTGATTCGTTGTTACACCCACTGTGGAATATTGCCATGCCTGCTTATTTTGCCCCTCGCGCACTGCTGGCCGCTGGCTGGGCGCATAATGTCCGGCTGGATGTTGACGCACAAGGCCATCTGACCCAAGTGACACCTGACTCCGAACCTGAAGGTTGTATCCGCTTGCACGGCGATGTGGTGCCGGGCATGCCAAACTTGCACTCACACGCTTTCCAGCGTGCGATGGCGGGTTTGGCGGAGGTAGCCGGTAATCCACAGGACAGCTTCTGGACTTGGCGCGATCTGATGTATCGCCTAGTGCAACGCCTAACGCCGGATCAGGTGGGGATAATCGCTCGTCAACTGTATATCGAAATGCTCAAAGGCGGCTATACCCAAGTTGCGGAGTTTCACTACCTGCACCACGCGGCAGATGGCAATCCTTATGCCGACCGTGCGGAAATGGCAGGGCATTTGAGTCAGGCGGCGCAACAGGCGGGCATTGGCCTAACTATGCTGCCAGTACTGTATAGCTACGCAGGATTTGGTGCGCAGCCAGCACAGCCGGGGCAAAAGCGTTTTCTTCAGGACGCAGAAAGTTATTTAGAGCAACAACAGGCAGTCGCGCGCCACCTTGCACATCAACCGCTGCAAAATCAAGGGCTGTGCTTCCACTCGCTGCGTGCGGTGGAGTTGGAGCAGATGCAACGGATTCTTGAGGCATCGGATAAGCAATTGCCAGTGCATATCCATATCGCGGAACAGCAAAAAGAAGTGAATGATTGTTTGGCATGGAGTGGACAGCGCCCGGTGGCTTGGTTGTATGAGCATTTACCGGTGGATCAACGCTGGTGTTTGATTCATGCCACGCATCTGGATCGTAGTGAGCTGGAAATGCTGGCTCACAGTAAAGCGGTGGCGGGGCTGTGCCCAACTACCGAGGCTAACTTGGGCGACGGTATCTTCCCCGGCGATAGTTTCCTGCATCATCAAGGTCGTTGGGGGATTGGTTCCGATAGCCATGTCTCACTCAACGTGGTGGAAGAGCTACGCTGGTTCGAATACGGGCAGCGCCTGCGCGATCAGCGCCGTAACCGCTTGACCACGCCAGAACAACCAGTGGTGGCGGATGTGTTGTATCAGCAGGCATTACAAGGGGGCGCGCAGGCTTGTGGCGTGCCGATCGGCAAACTGCAAAGTAGCTATCGTGCTGACTGGCTGGTGCTGGATGGCGACGATCCGTATTTAGCTGCAGCGTCGGATGCTTCGCTGCTTAACCGTTGGTTATTTGCTGGTGGTAAAGAGCAAATTCGCGATGTGTTTGTCGGCGGTAAACAGGTGATCGATCAAGGGCGTCATGTTCTGCAACAGCAGAGCAACGCAGAATTCTTGTCGGTGCTGAAAACCTTCCAACAGGAGGCATAATGCAAATTCATCGTTTTGATTTCGACAGTTTACCGGTCAGTCCGTGGCGTAACGGCGGTGGCGAAACGCGAGAAATCGTCTGCCAGCCGATGGGTGAAGATTTTGCTTGGCGTGCCAGTATCGCCACTATCGCGCAAGATGGACCTTTTTCTGCGTTTAGCGGTATTGATCGTTCGATTACCTTGCTGGAAGGTGATGGTGTGCGTTTGTATAGCGCTGGGCAGATCGACCACCGTTTGCAAAATATTGGCGAGCCGTTTGCTTTCTCCGGCGATGTGGCGCTGAACGCAACGTTGCTCGGCGGTAGCAGTCAGGATTTTAATATTATGACACGGCGCGGACACTGGGCGGCGAATGTACGGCGTGTGACACATGCCAAAGTGCTGCCGATACATCACGCGGGTGTGTTGTATATCTTGCAAGGTGAGTGGCGGTTAGCCGGTGAGACTTTTGGACCACGGCAGGGTGGCTGGTGGTTAGAGCAAGAACGCGGTGGGCAACTGTTACCGCAGGGTGAGGAGTGTCTGGCTCTGTGGGCGGATATTGATCCAGTATAGATTTTGATTATTTCAGTCGCGGTAGCATCACCGCGACTGAAATCAAATTGTTAAGCCAAATAACCCAAGTGTTCAAACAGGATATTAAAGCCGATCACGATCAATACTACGCCGCCAATAATTTCTGCACGTTTACCCAGCAACGGGCCGATAAAGCGACCTATCATCATACCCAGCGTGGCCATAATCATGGTGGCGAGGCCAATGGCCATTGCGGTGTGTACGATATTCACTTGTAAGAAGGCCAATCCGACGCCGATAGCCATAGCATCCAAACTGGTGGCGATAGCGGTGGCGACCAACACCCAGAAGCCGTGACGACCCACTTTCTCGACGTCTTCCGGTTTGTTGCGTATACCTTCAACGATCATGCGCATACCGAGGATAAACAGTAGAGCGAAAGCGACCCAGTGATCCCATTCCATAATGTATTGGCTGGCGAACAGGCCGATGCCCCAACCGATCAGTGGGGTAATAGCTTCAATAACGCCAAAGATCAAACCAGTGCGCAGAGCTTCACGAAAACGAGGTTTATGCAGGGTAGCGCCTTTGCCGATTGAGGCTGCGAAAGCATCCATAGACATGGCGAAAGCAAGAATAACGGTAGCGGATAGATTCATTTGAAATAGTCCTGGCCGGGCGGCTCCATATACACGTAACCCACCCCCAACCATACGACGGAGCTACGTGTCTATGGTCTCGCCAACCTTAACGGCTGCTCGCACCACGTTTCATGAATGAAACGAGTATGTTGATACGAGCGTTTCCACACTGTTTTTGTGTAGAAACCGGCTACTCCCCAAATGACGGCGCAACCTTAACATAATATTTTTACGCAGGGCAATCTTTTATTCCGTGGAATATTCTTATGATATTGAGAATTATTTTCATTAATCTATTCTAGAGTGAAAAATAAGCTAATAATAGTAACAATATTGTGGAAATAATAATCGAAGGGCATAAGGCGTGGTGATTAAAATAACCTCACACGCCGTGAGAATGGAAGTTATCGAAGGTTATTTACTGATTATCAACAAAAAATTTATAAATTCGCTCTAAATCATCCAGATTGGTAACGTGGATAAGTAATCTACGGCGTTCTAAATCAATCACTAAAATACCGTCTTCCGATAAATTCATCGCCTTGATACGTTTATATTCAATAAAAGCGTTAGCGTAGAAGAAACCTTGCGATTTAAACAGTAATTTCGGCCAGCGAATATACGAAATATATATGGCGACTAAGGCTAATGAAATTAACAACCAAGTAGTGAGTAGGGTACCACTGGCAATCACATTTTGATAAATCAGAATGGCGAGCAGGCCGACAAAAATTAGGCTGTCGATACGGTTACGGCGCTTGAGCGGCACCTTCAACAAGGTTTTGCCATGGCGTTTATCCATACCAAACTCGTCGTACAGCGCATAGATTAACATTAGAACAATAAAGAGAATCAGAACTGCATCCGTCAGCGACATCCCACCACTCCCAAAAATAAAAAGCCGGGGGTTGCCCCCCGGCATTGCTTCAATAAATTACAGGCCCAACAAACCGATCCAGTAACCGAAAATACCAATCGCGAAGAAGCCCATGATGATCCACAACGCGTTGACTTTTCGGCGCAGCAACCACATACAACCGAAGGTCAGCAGTAGCGGGATCAGCCCCGGCATCAACTGATCGAGGATGGTTTGCACCGTGGTGATTTTTACCGCACCGGTTTGGTCGGTAATTTTCGATACCACTAGCGGGATGTTAACGTGCGTCCATTTGTTAACTAGCGCCCCCATCACAAACAGGCCGAGGATTGACGCCCCTTCCGTCAGTTTTTGTAGGAAGCCGCCGCCCATATCGTTAACGATATCAGCCCCTTTGCGGTAGCCGTAGGCCACGCCGTAATAGCGCACCAACAAACGTACCAAGTTAAACAGCACGAAGAACAGGATCGGCCCGAGCAGGCTACCGGTCATCGCGATGCCCGCACCGAGGGCAGCAAACACCGGACGCATGGTCCCCCAGAAGATAGGGTCACCCACACCGGCTAATGGCCCCATCAGACCAACCTTGATACCGTTGATTGCTGCATCGTCGATCGGTGCGCCATTGGCTCGTTGTTCTTCCATCGCCAAGGTTACGCCCAGCACTGGCGCTGCGACGTAAGGGTGGGTGTTGAAGAACTCTAGGTGACGTTTGATCGCCTGTTTACGGTCGTCGTTGTTCTCTGGGTACAGACGACGGATCGCCGGCACCATTGAGAAGCAGAAACCCAACGCTTGCATACGTTCGAAGTTCCACGAACCTTGGAACAGGTTGGAGCGCATGACCACACCACGGATGTCGGCGGGTGTGAGTTTTTTTGTAGCTGTTTTTGTTTCAGCGATAGTTGTATCAACCATTTCTCTCACCTATTCCTAGTCCAGTTCGTTATCGAGATCGTTAGGCTGCGCCGGGCCGGCCTGAACACCCTGTTGTTTGTTGTATTTCGGGCTGAGCTGGATGTAGAGGATTGCCATCACCACACCAATCACACCCAGTGCGACCAGGTTGAACTCGGTGAAGGCCGCCGTCACGAAACCGGCATAGAAGAATGGCATCAGGTAGCCCGCGCGCATCATGTTGATGACCATCGCGTAACCGACTACCACGATCATGCCACCGGCGATGTTCAGACCGCTGGTAACCACTTCAGGGATTGAGTTAAGCAGCGCGTGGACGCCAGAAGTCCCGACGGACACTGCCACAATCACCGCTGGAATGGCGATACGCATGGCTTGTAACAGCAGGGCGGAAATGTGCAACCACGTGATGGCGCGTAGGCTACCCCGTTCGGCGGCACTGTCAGCGGCGTGCTGGAAGGCCACGGTCAGGGTACGGACGATAATAGTCAGTACCTGGCCTGCGGCAGCCAGAGGGATCGCCAAGGCAATACCAGCACCGACACTTTGCCCACCGGCAATAACCAAAATGGTAGAAATGATAGAAGCTAAAGCAGCATCAGGTGCAACGGCAGCACCGATATTCATCCAACCCAGTGCGATCATCTCCAGCGTACCGCCGATGATGATGCCGGTTTTCATATCACCGAGGATAAAACCGATCAGGGTACAAGCGACCAATGGGCGGTGGAACTGGAATTCATCCAGAACGGAACCCATCCCGGCAATACAGGCAACGATAAATATCAGCACAATCTGAAGAGTGGTGATCTCCATTGTACTTCTCCTATGACTATGACCAAAAAGATCTCTGAGTAAAAAATCAACAGCAACACGCCATTAATTGAGTTTGTTAATCAGGTCCATCATTTTTAACCGGGTATCAGAGGAAACCTTGCGGACTTCCAGTTCGATACCGCGTTCGTTTAGTTTTTTAAACGCTTCGATGTCTGTTTCATCAACGGAAACGGCATTATTTACCTGAGTTTTACCCTGACGGAATGCCATACCACCGATGTTGACCGATTTGATATCGACGCCACCTTCCACCAAACGCCAGACATCTGTCGGGTTGGTGAACAGTAGCATCACACGGTCGCCTGCATATTTCGGGTTGTCCCACACGCGGATTGCCTTGGCAACGTCAACCACGTGAGCGGTCACGCCCGGAGGAGCCACTTGAGTTAGCAGGGTTTTACGCACGTGATCGGCAGCCACTTCATCACTGACCACGATAATGCGGGTGACATTGGTTTCTTTAGTCCAGCGAGTTGCGACTTGGCCGTGGATCAAGCGATCATCGATACGTGCTAAACCGATTTTCATATGATCGTTAGGACCAAGAGGAACCTGCGGGGCTGCGGCTTTTGGTGCAGGGGCTACGGGTTTGGCCTTTTCTGGAGCCGGTTGTTTGAGTGCTTTTACGCCTTCACGACCGGTTTCTACCGCCAAGGCAACCAGTTCGCTAAAACTCGGGTTGTCATCGCGGGCCATGAAGGTTTCCACCAGCATCGGAATGTTCACTCCGGTGATGACTTCATAGTTTTCTTTATCGACAGCGACACGGCTAGCCGCATTGAACGGGCTGCCGCCCCAAGTATCTACCAGAAACAGAACACCGCCGCTGGTGTCCAGTCCACTGATTTTACCGTTGTACTTCTCAATTAATGTTTCGGCATTTTCACCGGGAACGAAATCGATATAGGCGACGTTATCCTGCTCACCCAATAGCATTTCCGCTGTCTTTAGCAGTTGTTCTGCTGCAGTCCCATGTGTGCCGATGATAATAGCTATTGCCACTCGCTACCTCCTCGTTGAACTTCAGGCACATCTTATGCAATTTCCTTCGGCCTTATTGTCTGTATTGACCGTGACACAGATAAGTCAAATACAGTATGGTTGAAAAAAGGAAACGCACACTGACAGTTATTGCCGCAGTTTCAAAAACCTGCGTATTAATCCTCGTTAGCGCCATTTATTTTAGTCAGTGAAAAAATAAATTTTGTGACATCGCTCCGTTATTGATGGCTGAAATGATTCAGATAACACTTATGACGTTTGTTTGATGAATTAAACCACAGAGGTGTTACAAGAAGAGTCGCGCAGCACTAAAACCCTCTTTTCGGGTGAAAAAATTCCTGCTAGAGTGCTTTCTTCTTTCATTACTAAGGAGTGAAGGGCTTCAGCCCTCTGCATGGACTGTCACCGAAGTTACTGTTCTTCAAGGTTTCATCCGCCACCTGCTGGCGTTGTACAACTTACGCGGCCGATCGGCCATATCACGGTAATACCATCCCGATCCCTTGCTTTTTCTACTGTCGCAATTTTTGCGCAAGCACCGTCACGTCTGAGTGCTACTCAGTCAACCTGTCTTTTTTTCGGAGTCTGACATGGAATTTTTAATGGACCCCTCGATTTGGGCTGGGTTACTTACGTTGGTGGTTTTGGAAATTGTACTGGGCATCGATAACTTGGTATTTGTCGCCATTCTGGCCGATAAGTTGCCACCAAAGCAGCGTGACAAGGCGCGAATTATTGGTTTGTCATTGGCGCTGTTAATGCGCTTGGGCTTGCTGTCGGTCATATCGTGGATGGTTACACTGACCACACCGCTGTTTAGCGTCGGGGAGTTCAGCTTCTCCGGGCGCGATCTGATCCTGCTGTTCGGGGGGATTTTCCTGTTGTTCAAAGCTACCATGGAGCTGCATGAACGATTAGAAGGGCAACCGCACCAGGAAGGCAATAATCGCGGATATGCCAAGTTCTGGACCGTAGTGGTGCAGATTGTGATCCTTGATGCGGTGTTCTCACTGGATGCGGTGATCACGGCGGTCGGTATGGTTAACAACTTACCGATAATGATGGCGGCAGTGGTGATTGCGATGGGCGTGATGTTGCTCGCTTCGAAGCCGTTGACTAACTTCGTCAACGCACACCCGACTATCGTAGTGCTGTGCTTGAGCTTCCTGTTGATGATCGGCTTGAGTCTGATTGCCGAAGGTTTTGGTCTACACATTCCGAAAGGCTATCTGTACGCCGCGATTGGTTTCTCGATCCTGATCGAACTGTTCAACCAGGTTGCGCGTCGCAACTTTATCAAACATCAGGCGCATCGACCGATGCGTGAACGTACCGCCGAAGCGATTATGCGTCTGATGGGGCAACAGCGTCAGCAGCAGCAAGATGATGAGACCATCGTGCAACGCCCGGCTAAAGAAGAGTTTGCCGCCGAAGAACGTTACATGATTAGCGGTGTATTGACGTTGGCCTCGCGTTCACTGCGTAGCGTGATGACACCGCGGACGGAAATCTCTTGGGTCGATTGCGAAAGTTCACGGGAAAAAGTGCGTGCCCAACTATTGGACACGCCGCACAGCCTGTTCCCAGTGTGCCGTGACGAACTGGACGAGATTATCGGCGTAGTTCGCGCCAAAGATCTGTTGGTGGCGCTGGAGCAGGGCGCGGATATCGCTGAGTTTGCTGCGCGCACGCCGCCGATCGTGGTGCCAGACACCATGGACGTGATTAACCTGCTCGCCGTGTTACGTCGTGCTAAAGGACGTTTGGTGGTGGTCACCAGTGAGTTTGGTGTGGTGCAAGGCTTAGTCACGCCGCTGGACGTGTTGGAAGCCATCGCGGGTGAATTCCCGGACGAGGATGAAACGCCGGACATCGTTACCGATGGTGATAGTTGGTTGGTGCAAGGCGGTGCCGATCTGCACTCGTTAGAACAGGAATTGAATTGCGATGATTTGGTCAGTCCGACCGAAGATTACGCTTCACTGGCCGGTCTGTTGCTGGCGCACTATGGCCAGATGCCAGTGGTGGGTGACGTCGTAGAGCTAAATAATTTGCGCTTCGAAATCCTGTCAGCCTCTGATTACCGTATTGAAATGGTGCGTATTACCAAGTTGGTCACGCATCAGGAAGAAGACCAGTAATCGTTATATGACCGAGGGAGTTCTCCCTCGGTCATCATTCCTCGGTATTATCCATTCCTCGTTGATGACCTTCATATTGCTGTAACCACAGTGGGAACACGTTGATCGGCATCGGTTTAGCAAAGTAATACCCTTGCAGCGCATTCACTTCTCGCGAACGTAAGTAATCCACCTGTTCTAGGGTCTCGACGCCTTCCGCTACCAGCTTTAATCGTAGGCGTTGCGCCAAGGTAATAATGGCATCGGTGACGGTGGCATTGATGGCGTCAGTACCGATGGAGGCAGTAAAACTGCGATCGATCTTCAAAACGTCGGGACTGAATTTTTTCAGGTAACTCAACGAACTGTGCCCAGTACCAAAGTCATCAATCGCCAACATGATGCCAAGCTTTTTTAGCTCTTTAATTTGCTCAGCAGGAATATCGGTCAGCGCGCTGCGTTCGGTTAGTTCTAGCATCAACGAGGGCATTGGGTTGGCGGGTAGCCAAATTTTCCGTATATCTTCAATGATTATCTGCTGATTGAAATGTTCAGCGGCAATATTAATACCGATATAAAACGAAGGGCGCGGTGGGAACAGGTGCAGATTATTCACCACCGTCTTCATGAGATAACGAGTGAGCGGAATAATTAAACCATGCTGTTCGGCCAGTGGAATAAATACATCCGGCGGTATCCATCCTTGACGTTTTTTCTTCCAGCGCATTAACGTTTCAACCCCCACACAACGACCACTTTCTGCATGGATAACCGGCTGGCAATAGACGCGGAACTCCCGCTGAGTGATGGCGTGGCCAATGTGATACGCCAGACTCATACGATTGGCGGTCAGTAAGTAAATGACGTAAGCCGCCAACAGGCTAATCAATAAAGCGAGTGGAATATGTGCGGGTAGGCTAGCCAGAGCGAGTGAACTGGCTTTTTGGCCGTACAATGAAATCGAGAAGGGATAACGTGCAGAGGCAATGGTACTGATCCAGCCTTTAGCCTGAGCGTGACTTTGTGAAATCGCACGCTGCCCATACTCCAAACTATTACCCGCGACGTTTAACACAATGCGCTGAGCGTAAGGCAATTGGGGTTCGAGCAGAAAGTTGGCTAATAACTCGATATTAAACACATGCAAAATACCTGCCGTGGCTAATGGCAGTTGTGGTGTCCACATAATCAACGTCGGTACACCTTTATCTACCGCCAATGAGGGGCGTAATGCTAGCTGTAATTTGTTATGGTTTTCTGGAAAGAGTGAGGCGAAGCGATAACTGCGCGGACCAAACAGACTGGAACAGTAGATAATCCCGTCTTTGACCAACAGTATGGCGCGTAGTGCTTGATTTTGTGCCGTGCGGAAACGCAGATCAGATTGCGCACTACGGCAATCTTGCGTTAACAAATCCATTGAGTGTTCGGCCTGTTGTTGCGCCGGAATTAATATCTGATTGATTTTATTGATGGTACGGGTAGCCAGCGCCTGCTGGTTGCGTTCGATAAGCTTAACTTCTTGATAATAACGGGCAAACAACGAGACCAGTAAGATTAGCAACCCAACCGTTCCGGCTAACAGCCAGCGGTAGTGACGATATTTTGTTGCAGCCAGTTGGGACATCAACATCCAGTAAATCCTTGTCGGGCAAGTAGACCTGACGTCTGGTCTACAAGATCCCTATAAAATGACGCTAGGCTAATTCTAGCCAGCTAGTACGCAAGAATTATGATAACGCATTAAATTATTTCAATTGCGAAAACAGAGAGGTAATTTGCCGGTTAACCATTGGATTGCCAAGAAAAGGAGATTGGTGACGTTGTAACAACATAGCCTATACATTGATGATGATAATAAAAAAATCCCGCCGGTTAAGGCGGGATGGAGAGATTAATCGCACTGAACCTTGATAGCCAAGCCACCGCGTGAAGTTTCGCGGTATTTGGCGTTCATGTCTTTACCGGTTTCGTACATGGTTTCGATCACCTTATCCAGTGAAACCCGCGGCTCACTGGTACGGCGCAATGCCATGCGCGCGGAGTTGATCGCTTTAACCGAGGCAATGGCGTTACGTTCGATGCAAGGAACCTGTACCTGACCGGCAACCGGGTCACAGGTCAGCCCCAGGTTGTGTTCCATACCGATTTCTGCCGCCACACAAACTTGCTCAGGGCTACCGCCGAGCAATTCTGCCAAACCAGCCGCGGCCATGGAACAGGCTACACCCACTTCGCCCTGACAACCGACTTCGGCACCAGAAATAGAGGCGTTCATTTTATACAGCGTACCAATAGCGCCAGAGGCCATAAAGTAACGAATATAGGTCTCTGGGCTGACGGATTCGATAAAGTGATCGTAGTACGCCAGCACCGCAGGCACGATACCACAAGCCCCGTTGGTTGGTGCGGTGACTACTCGGCCACCCGCGGCGTTTTCTTCGTTAACCGCCAGAGCGAACATGTTCACCCAATCGATCACATTCATCGGATCGCTAGACAAATTGTCGGAAGAAACTAACAGACGACGTAATGCCGAGGCTCGGCGTGGAACGCGTAATGGGCCGGGCAACACGCCTTCGGTATTCAAACCGCGATCGATACAGGCGCGCATGGTTTGCCAGATATTGCCGAAGTAAGTTTCGATGTCTTGCTTGCTGTGCAGCGCCAGTTCGTTCTGCATCACCATGCCAGACAGAGAAAGACCGGTGTCACGGCAGTGATCCAGCATTTCACGGGCAGAGTGGAACGGGTAAGGCACCGTCACTTCAGAAGATACGTCTTTACCGAAATTCTCTTCATCAACGATAAAACCGCCGCCGATGGAGTAATAAGTCTTGGTATACACTTCTTTGTCGCCAGCGAAGGCATGGACTTGCATTCCATTTTCATGCAGCGGCAGGTTGTCGCTGCGGAAAATCATGCCGCCGTCGCGCGGGAAATCGACTTCTTGCTGGCCGTTAGCCAACATCAGGCGTTGACGTTGCTCTACATCGCGAATAAAGCCCGGGATCGCGTCAATATCCACGGTGTCCGGCATGTTACCTGCCAGGCCGAGGATGATAGCGATATCGGTATGGTGACCTTTGCCGGTCAATGAAAGTGAGCCGTAAACATCTACAGACACACGCGTGATAGAAGGCATCAGGCCTTGAGTTACCAGATCGTCGACAAACTGTTTGCCGGCTTTCATCGGTCCAACCGTATGAGAGCTGGACGGGCCGATGCCGATCTTAAACATGTCGAAAACGCTAATCACGCTAAAACTCCTTAAAGAGATATAGATTATGGCTGCACGGGTTTCAGACCGTACAGGTAGCCGGGATATTCCCCTTATGATTTTAGTGGTTTATCCCGGATGATATTATTTTACAGGTATTTCGTAATGTTTGAGAGTGAGTTTACAGTTTTTTTAAAAGATTGATGCTGTGAAAGGTAGTTTAAAACGCAATCGTTTGGAGTGATGGCGATCGCTTTCCCTGACAAAAGCACGAAAAGCACCGCTAGGTTGTGACTTCTATCATGGCTTAGAGGCTGACCTGTTGCGCTAAACGCCGGATGATGGCTGCCGTCAGCCCCCAGATAAACTGGCTTTGGTACCAAGAAAGATAAATGCGATGGGCGTGACCAGCACGATGGACATCCAGCGGATGATAGCGCGACAAGGTGAGCGCTTCGTGCAGTGGCATCTCGAACAGTTCGGCCACTTCGCCCTCATTGGCACGGAATAATATATCGGGTGGAATGAGACCGACCACCGGTGTGACTTGAAAACCGGTACTGCTGTCGAGTGGCGCCATCTGGCCGAGAACCTTGACCAATTGCTGAGGGATCGCCACTTCTTCTTGTGCTTCGCGCAACGCGGTGGCAATGGGCGAACGGTCTTGCGCATCGGCTTTACCGCCAGGGAATGCCACCTGACCTGCGTGCTTGCGCAGTGAATCGGCACGACGAGTTAACAGCAGCGTTGGCTCCGGGCGACAGACGATCGGGATTAATACCGCAGCAGGGCGTACTTGGCGTGAGATCTGTACCGCCTGCGGTAACTGTAACTGGAAACGATTGATAAATTCGTCCAGCGTAGACGGATAGAGCGATGGGTTCACGAAACGCTAAACTCCCCCAGTTGTGGCAAGATGCGGCCGACTTTATCGAAGGTTTCCTGATATTCCGCGGATTCCTGACTATCGGCAACGATCCCACCGCCAGCGGAGCAGTAAATCTTGCCATTCTCGGTGATCAAAGTACGGATGGTGATATTGGTGTCCATGGTGCCACAGACGCTGATATAGCCAATGCTGCCGCAGTAGGCGTTACGTCGTTGGGGCTCCAGCTCTTCGATGATCTCCATTGCCCGAACTTTGGGGGCGCCGGTAATCGAACCTCCGGGGAAACAGGCGCGTAGTAACTTGGTTGCTGGCGTTTCGTTTGGTAGCGTGGCGGTAATGGTGCTGACTAAATGATGCACCGCCGGGAAAGGCTCAACCACGAACAATTCAGGAACGCGTACGCTACCCGGCTCGGCCACGCGGCCGATGTCATTACGTAGCAGATCAACAATCATCAGATTTTCCGCTCGATCCTTTGGCGAATTAGCCAAACGTTCCGCCTGCTGGGCATCGGCAAGCGGATCAGGCAAACGCGGCAAGGTGCCTTTAATCGGGCGGGTCTGAATCTGTTGATTTTCCAACCACAGGAAGCGTTCCGGCGATACGCTAAGAACGGCATTTTCCGGCAGGCGCAGAAAAGCAGAGAACGGAGCGCGATTGCTGGCGCTTAATTGGCAAAAGGCTTGCCATTCGTCCCCTTGATAATGGGCGGAGAAGCGTTGCGCCAAGTTGATCTGATAGCAATCACCGCTGCGCAGATAGTCTTGAATTCGGCGGAATTTTTCACCATATTGCTCGCGGTTCATATTCGCTTGCCAGTGACTGGTCAATGCGAAGGCTGATTGCGGTTTCGCCTGCTGCTGATTCAACCATTGCCAGCGTTGTTCAACATCCGCATGGCTTAATAAAGTCAGCCGCTGTTGATGGTGATCGGCAATCAGCGCCCAATCGTAGATCCCTATCGCCATATCGGGCAGGGCGATATCTCTCTTAGCCACTTGCGGTAACGTTTCTACTCTACGCCCTAAGTCATAGCCGAACAGACCCAATGCACCGCCTTGGAATGGCAATTGTGGATTGCTCGTTGGCCGCAAGCCAAGGCTTTGCAACTGTTGTTGTAACAGTTGGAACGGATCGTCTTGCGAGTTAACCGTTGTGTTTTGTTGGTAGATTTCCGTGTTTTGCCCACGCGTCGTGAGCGTTGCACAAGGATCGGCAACCAGAATGTCAAAACGATTGTGAGAATGTTCGGCAAAGCCAGAATGCAGCAGCATCGCCCAAGGTTGTTGCGCGAGTGGCGTGAACAACTTCAATAGGGCATCGCGGTGGTAGGGCAGTGATTTAAGATTTGGGGCAGTTCCACTCATGGGCATCAATAAACCTGGCTGACGAGGGCAATTTCTGCCCGCTATTGTGCCACAATCCCCCGGTTGGCGCACCGCTTGCTTCGAAAGAGCAACGTACAACAGGTGCACACTGCTTAAACTAGCGTTAAATAATTTTTCGGTAGAAGCATTTTTTGCGTATTAAACTATACTCTGTTCTGTTTAAAATAATTATTCCTACACTAAGAAATAAACGAAGAAAGCAATAACTGTATTCAAAAAATATAAACTATTACGGTTAGTTTCTTGATGAAATTATTTTTTCTCTTTCCGCTGTTTTAACCCTTTACTTAATAGCATCTTTGGACAGCAAAACGTATTGATAAAATTCTATAAATTCACCTGTTTGTAAGAGTGTTGCTTATGTCGTTAATGTTGAGTGTTATTGTCCCGCTGCATAATGTAGGGGAACTGTTTATTCCGTTCCTTGAGTCCTTGCTGGCACAACGTGAGCAGCGATTGGAAGTGATCATTGTTAACGATGGTTCTACCGATGGCTCTGGTGATATTGCGCATCGTTACGCCGCTCAATATTCACATATCCATGTTATTGATCAGGTTAATTCTGGTGTTTCTAATGCACGTAATGCGGGGCTGGCGGTAGCAAAAGGGAAATATGTTGCTTTTCCAGACGCCGATGACTTACTGATGCCTGAAATGTATTCTACTTTGCTTGAACAGGCGGAAAAATATCAGCTTGATGTCACTCAATGTAACGGTGAACGTTATTTTACCCGCAGTAATACGTTGAGTGAAATTTTTCCTAAGGATCGCTTAAAAAGCACTGATGTGATAACCGGAGCTGATTGGCTAGAACGTGGATTAAAATCACGCAAGTTTATTCATGTGGTGTGGTTGGCCATTTATCGGTTGGATTTTATTAAACAATATCAACTCTATTTCGAACCGGGCTTACATCATCAAGATATTCCGTGGACCACGGAAGTCATGTTCAACGCAGAGCGAGTCAAATATATTAGCCAATCTTTGTATCACCAACGGGTTCACGATCAATCGATCAGCAACCGTAAACGCATCGGTAAGGCGAATGTGGAATACCAGCGTCACTACATGAAAATTGTGGAAATGTTGGTGAGCATGAATCAGCGTTACCACAACAAAATCAAAATCGTACCTGCATTCCATTGGCAGATTACCCGCGAAGCGTTGGGGATTTGCCACAGCATTCGTCGTGAACCGGAACTGGCGGCGCAGCAACAAATTACCGACGAATTCTATCAGCGTGGCATCGATAAAATGATGTTAAGCAATGCACGCGGTCTCCAGCAGGACTGGCATGTGATACTGTGGTTAAGCCGCTTGAGAAAATGGCACGGCGTTGGCGATTGTTCACAGCCCGCGGCGCAATAATATTCACAGCCAGCGGCGCAATAACAAACGTAGGGATATGTCTACTTAGCGCGTATAATCCCCCTCCATTTTGTTGGAGAGATTAACATGCTTGCAGGAATGCCATCATTGAGTCATCAGGAGCAGCAGGAAGCTGCCGATCGTATTCATCAACTCATGGAACAGGGCATGAGCAGTGGCGAAGCCATTGCGCTCGTGGCACAAGAAATCCGCGAAAAGCATCAGGGCGATCAGGTCGCGGTGATGTTTGATGAAGACGACGACGAAGAACAAGAACCGGTTGAGCAACCGGAAGATGACGAAGAAGAAGACGAAAATTATTGAGTACTGAGTGGAGGCACGCCGTGAAGCGTGCCTTTCTTGTCTCTTACCCCTGAACCTGAATAGCCGCTGCCGCTTGTTTCGCCAACTCTACCGCGTGTTCTGTGGTCTCTGCAGTGGCGAGCGCCACGCCCAAACGACGTGTACCGTTTATTTCCGGCTTGCCGAACAAACGCACTTGATTGAAACCTTGCAACGCAGATTCCAAGCCGCTGAAACGCACATCCGCACTGTTTAGTTGCGGTAAAATCACCGCCGAAGCAGACGGAGCAAACAGGCGAATTTTACCTATCGGTAAGCCGAGGAAGGCGCGGACGTGCAGCGCAAACTCGGACAGATCTTGCGAAATGAGTGTCACCATACCGGTATCGTGTGGACGTGGTGAAACTTCGCTGAAAATCACTTCATCACCACAGACAAACAGTTCGACGCCAAACAAACCATAACCGCCCAGAGCGTTCACCACTGTTGCCGCGATGTCCTGTGCACGCTCTAACGCCAGCGCCGACATTTGTTGGGGTTGCCAGGATTCGCGATAATCACCGTCTTCCTGACGATGCCCAATCGGTGCGCAGAAGTGAATGCCATCACAGGCGTTGATGGTCAACAACGTTATCTCGAAATCAAACTTGACCAAGCCTTCGACGATCACACGTCCGCCACCCGCACGGCCGCCTTGTTGAGCGTAATCCCACGCTGTCTGCAGTTGTTGTTCATTGCGGATCAGGCTTTGCCCTTTACCAGAAGAACTCATCACCGGCTTGATAATGCATGGATAACCAATATCTATGACCGCCTGCTGAAAAGCGTTTTCGCTATCGGCAAAACGGTAGCTTGAAGTGGGCAGTTTGAGCGTTTCGGCAGCCAAGCGGCGAATACCTTCACGGTTCATGGTAAGACGAGTGGCTTCAGCACAAGGCACCACGCGATGACCATTTTGCTCCAGCTCAACCAACATCGAGGTGGCGATGGCTTCAATTTCCGGCACGATATAATCAGGACGCTCCTGTTCGATTAACGCCTTCAATGCGGCACCATCTAGCATGTTGATCACATGGCTACGATGGGCAACATGCATCGCTGGGGCATCGGCATAGCGATCGACAGCAATCACTTCCAATCCCAAACGCTGACATTCGATGGCGACTTCTTTACCCAGTTCACCTGAACCCAACAACATAACGCGGGTAGCCGAAGGGCGTAGGGCGGTTCCAATGGTTAGCATGATTTCGTACCTGATTTGAGGATTAATGCGGTCTGATAAAGATGGCGCGCAGTATATACGAAATCGTTTGCGTAGGCAGCCAAACTGTTTTCCATACGACAAAATTGCCATCAGCGTTGAGTGAGCGCCAATGTTGTTGTTATCTAATTCACGACCAGAACCCGCGTTTTGCGGGTTTTTTTACGCCTGAAATCTGGAATCCCTGCTATCTCTGTTATTATCACCGCCTGATTCGGTGCCAACCTGTGGGCGCGCCGCCTTTCCATCTGCCATAAAGAGTTATTGCCGTGAGCACAGTTTCCTTTTCTTCCTTGCCGCTACCCGCCGAACAGTTGGCTAACCTCAACGAACTGGGGTATGCCGAAATGACACCGGTACAGGCCGCAGCGCTGCCTGCCATTTTGCAAGGGCGGGACGTTCGTGCCAAAGCCAAAACCGGTAGTGGTAAAACGGCGGCATTTGGTATTGGCCTGCTGGATAAAATCAATGTGGCGCAAGTGGCGACTCAGGCGCTGATCCTGTGTCCAACCCGCGAGCTGGCCGATCAGGTCAGTAAAGAGTTACGCCGTTTGGCACGTTTCACCCAGAACATCAAAATTTTGACCCTGTGCGGTGGTCAGCCAGTCGGGCCGCAGTTGGATTCACTGGTTCATGCACCGCATATCGTCGTCGGTACGCCGGGGCGTGTGCAGGAGCATCTGCGCAAAAAAACGCTGGTGCTGGATGAAATGAAAGTGCTGGTACTGGATGAAGCCGACCGCATGTTGGATATGGGGTTTGCCGACGATATTGATGATGTGATCAGCTACACACCACCGCAGCGCCAAACTTTGTTGTTTTCTGCCACTTATCCGCAAGGCATTGAACGAATCAGCGCACGTGTGCAGCGTGAGCCGCTAAATGTAGAACTGGATGGTGACGAAGAACAAACCACCATCGAACAGCGCTTCTATGAAACGACTCGCGATCAACGTCCTGCGCTATTGGTCGCGGTACTCCGTCATTATCAGCCATCTTCCTGCGTGGTGTTTTGTAATACCAAACGCGATTGCCAAACGGTATTTGAAGCATTAGAAGCCCGTGACATCAGCGTGTTGGCGTTGCATGGCGATCTTGAACAGCGTGATCGCGATCAGGTATTGGTCCGTTTTGCTAACCGCAGTTGCCGCGTGTTGGTCGCGACCGATGTCGCTGCGCGTGGCTTGGATATCAAAGATCTGGAGCTGGTGGTGAACTACGAACTGGCGTTTGATCCTGAAGTACATGTGCACCGCATTGGCCGTACGGGGCGCGCAGGGTTGAGCGGTTTGGCAATTAGCCTATGCACACCACAAGAAATGGCGCGTGTTCATGCCATTGAAGATGATTTGCAGATGACTATTAACTGGGCGCAGGTTTCTGAACTGAGCGGTGCGCCGAACACACCACTGGCGGCAGAAATGACCACGTTGTGCATCGACGGCGGACGCAAAGCCAAAATTCGCCCTGGTGATATTCTTGGCGCATTGACTGGGGATGCAGGGCTGACTGCTGCCGAAGTGGGTAAGATCGATATGTTCCCAGTGCATGCTTATGTGGCGATCGGCAAAGCCAGCGCACGCAAAGCGTTGCAACAGCTTCAACAGGGCAAAATCAAAGGCAAAAACTGCAAAGTGCGGTTGTTGAAATAATAATCCGGGAGCGCCTTGCTCCCGCCTATTGAATTATTTATACTGTATGAAAATACAGTATTTCAATCTTTGAGGAATGCACACATGGCTGTTGAAATAAAATATGTGGTGGTAAGAAACGGTGAGGAAAAAATGACTTTCGCAAATAAGAAAGAAGCCGATGCCTACGACAAAATGCTGGATATGGCCGATAGCTTAGGCGAGTGGTTACAGCAGGCTCCGCTAGAGTTGGACGAAGAACAACGCGAACGGTTGGGGTTCTTCCTGGCGGAAAACAAAGAGGCCTTATCACAAATCCTACGTGGTAACGCGCCGCAAGATTCGGTGAAAAAACCAGCCAAGCTCAAAGTAGAAAAATCCGATGCTAACGTAAAAGAGGGATCTGCATCAGAAAAGCAAGCTGCATAATACGTTATGTTGCAGTATTGTGATTAAAAAGGATCTAAAATGCTCCGTGAAATAACCTTCTTCAGCCGCTTCGAAAAAGACATCTTGGCTGGACGCAAGACGATTACTATCCGGGATTTCAGTGAATCTCACTTTAAGCCCGGTGAGGTATTACATGTTAGCCGTAACGAAGACGGTCAGCACTTCTGTGATATTAAAGTGTCGTCAGTGGAACAGGTACGTCTGGATGATTTGACCGGCCAGCATGCCAAGCAAGAAAACATGTCGCTCGAAGACTTGAAGAAGGTGATTAAGGAAATCTACCCAGGGCTGGATCAACTGTTTGTCATTACCTTTACTAAACTGTGATCCCTGACTATATCTCCTTGGGTAGAAAGAATAATAACTCGGAGGAAATATGAAAAAGACAGGATTGGCTTTGGCCTTGTTGGCAATGATGGGTTTGGCAAACAACGCACTTGCGCAGGAACAGCAGCCGCGTACTGCGACAATAACGAAATGCTTGGGCATGAAATCGGATGACGTTGGAGCACAGGTAAAGCGTGACTTCCTGCAAAATCGTATCCCACGTTGGGAAGCTGACAAAAAAGTGCTCGGTAGTGACACCATTGCTTGGGTGAGCCCAACAGCCATCACGGGTAAAGACGACGTTTGGCAGGTGCCGCTAACAGTACGCGGTAGCAAAGCGCAGAAAACCTATGACGTGACCCTGGATTGTCAGAAAGGTGAAATTACCTACAACGGCCCACAATAAATTCTCGAATAGCCCAGCGATGCTGGGCTTTTTGCCCTATCGCCCTCACAACATCCCACACAATTTTTCCTCTCCATACATTAATTGACAAAAGAACCCTTATTCTTGAAAGCTGACTGGCGTTCACGGTTGAGCGCTGCGATTCTGCATTGAAAGGGGCAAATGATGAAAAATAACTGGATGCAGCAAATTCAATCTCTGCTGGGGCAAAAAGGCGGGGGAAGTAGCACCGAAGGACTGGGGAAATTGTTGGCTCCGACCGCATTAGGCGGTTTGGTAGGGGCGCTGTTGGTGAATAAATCGTCGCGCAAAATGGTGACTAAATATGGAACCAATGCGTTGATTATTGGTGGCAGTGCAGCTATCGGCGCGGTGTTGTGGAACAAATATAAGCAGCAAGTCAAAGATGCACATCAAGATGAACCGCAGTTCGGCGTGCAGAATACCGCCGTGGATTTGCGCGCCAAACGACTGGTGCAGGCACTAGTCTTCGCTGCCAAGAGCGATGGCCATATTGATGCTGATGAAAAGCGTGCTATCGATCATAGCCTGGAACAACTACAGGTCGGTGAGGAAGCACAGGTTTGGGTGCAAGAAGCCATCGATCAGCCGCTGAACCCAGACCTGATAGCCAAAAGCGTGAAAAACGAAGAAGAAGCGCTGGAAGTCTATTACCTGAGCTGCATGGTGATCGACGTCGATCACTTCATGGAGCGTGGCTATCTCGACGCCTTGGCGCAATCGTTGAAGATCCCGGCGGATGTGAAGCAGGGCATCGAAAACGACGTCAGCGAGAAAAAGCGCGAACTGATTTAAGCACTCGCTTGTTAAGCCGGGGGGGAACGTGCCACTCTTATATCATCTCTATAAACGGATGATGTATTAATGATGACACCCCCTAAGGCAGAAAAACGTCCTTACCCGATCACCACTCACGGTGATACCCGCGTTGATGATTATTACTGGTTACGTGACGATGACCGTACCGATGCGCAGGTTCTTGCCTATCTCACCGCAGAAAATGCCTTTACCGACTCCGAGTTGAAACCACAACAAGTGTTGCGTGAAACTTTGTACGAAGAAATGGTGGCGCGCATCCCTCAACAAGAGCATTCGGTACCTTACGTCAAGCATGGTTACCGCTATCAAACGCGTTACGAACCGGGCAATGAATACGCGCTGTATGTCCGTCAGTTAGAAACGGAAACTGAACAGTGGGAAACTCTGCACGATGGCAATCAACGTGCAGAAGGGCATGAGTTTTACACCTTAGGTGGATTAGAAGTCAGCCCGGACAACCATCAGCTAGCGGTAGCAGAGGATTTTCTATCGCGTCGCCAGTACGATATACGTTTCAAAAACCTGCAAGACGGCTCTTGGAGCGATGAAGTACTGGAGAACACCTCCGGTAATTTCGAGTGGGCAAATGATTCCGCCACCGTGTTCTACGTGCGTAAACACGCAAAAACGTTGCTGCCGTATCAGGTTTATCGTCATGTAGTGGGGAGCGATCCACAGCAGGATGTACTTATTTATGAAGAGCAAGACGATACCTTCTACGTCAGCCTAGAAAAAACCACTTCTGAACGTTATATCCTGATCCACCTAAGCAGCACGACGACCTCAGAAATCCTGCTGTTGGACGCTGACGATACGACCAGCACACCGCAGATGTTCTTATCGCGCCGCAAAGATCACGAATACGGTATTGACCATTACCACCAACATTTCTATATCCGCTCGAATAAAGATGGCAAAAACTTCGGTTTGTATCAGAGTGAGCAAGCGGATGAAGCGCATTGGCAGCAACTGATCGCCCCACGAACAGAAGTGATGTTGGAAGGTTTTAGCCTGTTCCGTGATTGGTTGGTGGTGGAAGAACGTCATCAAGGGTTGATTCAATTGCGTCAGATCCATTGGACGAGTGGTGAAGAGAAAGCTATCGCCTTTGATGACCCGACCTATACCACTTGGTTGGCCTATAACCCAGACCCTGAAACCGCGCTGTTGCGTTACGGTTATTCTTCCATGACCACACCGACCACTATGTATGAACTGAACATGGACAGCGGTGATCGCGTGCTGTTAAAGCAACAGGAAGTCAAAAACTTTACGCCGGAACATTACCGCAGTGAACGTGTGTGGGTGAAAGCGCGTGATGGTATCGAAGTGCCCGTTTCGTTGGTGTATCGCATCGACAGCTTTAGTAAAGGCGCAAATCCGTTGCTGATGTACGGTTATGGTTCTTACGGCAGCAGTATCGATCCTGCTTTTAGCGGCAGTCGCCTTAGTCTGTTAGATCGCGGTTTTGTGTTCGTATTGGCGCATATTCGTGGTGGCGGTGAGTTAGGGCAGTTGTGGTATGAAGACGGCAAACTGTTCAAAAAGCAAAACACCTTCAATGATTTTATTGATGTGACCGAAAGCCTGATTGCACAAGGTTATGGCGACAACAAGAAAGTCTTCGCGATGGGCGGTAGCGCTGGTGGCTTGTTGATGGGCGCAGTGATTAACCAAGCGCCACAGTTGTTCCATGGCGTGGTGGCACAGGTGCCATTTGTTGATGTGGTTACGACCATGTTGGACGACTCAATCCCGTTGACCACGGGTGAATATGACGAGTGGGGTAACCCGAACGAACAGGCGTATTACGACTACATCAAGCAATACAGTCCTTACGACCAAGTAAAAGCGCAGGATTACCCGCATCTGCTGGTAACGACCGGTTTGCATGATTCTCAAGTGCAGTATTGGGAACCGGCCAAATGGGTGGCGAAACTGCGTGAACTGAAAACGAACAATCGTCAGTTGTTGTTGTATACCGACATGGATGCGGGGCACGGTGGTAAATCCGGTCGTTTCAAAGCCTATGAGGATATTGCGCTGGAATATGCGTTTATCCTGACGTTGGCAGAATAACGGCAACAAAAAACCCGCGTTCGCGCGGGTTTAATTACGTTCAAAAGCAGGTTGAACTATCTATTAGATAGATTAAGTCATCAGATAGATTATTCGTCAGACGGATGCACCTTTTTTGGCGCGTTTATCTGCACGTTTTTCTGCTGGAGTTTTCAACGGCTTCTTCTTCGCATTTTTCTTGCTATCCATTCCCTTACTCATGTTGGCCTCTCTTTACCTATGACTGGGTGGGTTGCTTAACCATTAACCATCTAAAGGTGAGTGAATGCAAGTGACAAAATGAAGAATCAATGCAACGGATTGTTAATCCGTTGGATTTTGTCTCATCAGCATCACGATTTTTCATCAGGATGTTGTAGCGAAAATCATCAATTCGTCGTCATTTTAAGCAAATGCAGATGGAACAACGATTTTTTGCGATTTTGACGTTGACCAGCTACAGGGCTTGGTCTTTGATTGAAAGCATCATTCACCAACAGACGGAAGCGCCATGGAACAATTACGCGGTTTGTACCCGCCATTAGAAGCGTATGACAGCGGTTGGTTGGATACCGGGGATGGTCACAAAATTTATTGGGAACTGAGCGGTAATCCGAACGGGAAACCGGCGGTATTTATCCACGGTGGGCCGGGCGGTGGTATTTCTCCCTACCATCGGCAGTTGTTTGATCCTGAGCTTTATAAGGTGATGTTGTTCGACCAACGTGGTTGTGGGCGTTCTAAACCTCATGCCAGCCTGGATAACAATACCACTTGGGATTTAGTTAACGATATCGAACGCCTGCGTGAAATGGCGGGTGTGGAGAAGTGGTTGGTGTTTGGCGGCTCTTGGGGCTCGACCTTGGCACTGGCTTATGCACAAAAACACCCCGAACGCGCCAGTGAACTGGTATTGCGCGGTATTTTTACCCTACGCAAGCAAGAGCTGCTTTGGTACTACCAAGATGGCGCATCGCGCTTCTTCCCGGACAAATGGGCGCGTGTGTTATCCATTCTCTCTGACGAAGAGCGCAAAGACGTGATTGCAGCTTATCGCCAGCGCCTGACCTCACCGGATAAAGAAGTGCAACTGGAAGCTGCACGATTGTGGAGTGTATGGGAAGGGGAAACCGTGACCTTGCTGCCAAGCCCGACTTCGGCTTCTTTCGGTGAGGATGATTTTGCTTTGGCCTTTGCCCGCATTGAAAACCACTATTTCACCCACTTAGGTTTTTTGGACAGTGATGATCAGTTGCTGCAAGACGTGGCATTAATACGTCACATACCTGCGGTGATCATTCATGGTCGTTATGACATGGCCTGCCAAGTGCAGAACGCATGGGATTTGAAAAAGGTTTGGCCGGAAGCTGAATTGCATATTGTCGAAGGGGCGGGGCATTCATTTGATGAGCCGGGGATCTTGCATCAACTGATGTTGGCAACCGACCGTTTCGCAGGTAAATCAGTGTAAATCGTAGCTCCAGCCCTGTGACGTTTACAGGGCTGGTCAGTTATTTGGTTTTTGGCTCGTAAGGCAGACGCGAGAATTTGTGCGATTCGCCACGATAATGCATCACACGTTCGCGAAAGTAATCGCGCAGATGAGCAGGTTGTTCACGTTCAACCATCTCTGGAATCACTGGCATATTGTAGCGTTCTTTAAATGCCACACCAGACGCTGCCAGATCCACATTCACCTTATCCATATCTTCTTTGGCAAGCTCTGCCAGATTGTAACCCACCGTCGGCTCCTTACATCATCAATCCGAATTAGCGCAAAAGGTAATCCACTCGCCAACGCTTGGCAAGCATGAAACTTAATCCCTTTTTTCATTATGGTTATTTATTGGTTTTATATAATGTAATTTATTTATTTTTATAAATAAGAATTATTCGCTTCTAATTTGCTTTGGCTTGACGATAATAATTATCATAACAATTAACTTGCGCATTTGTTTTATTTTAACACATTGATTTATATTCAAATTAAATTGATGCCATGATTAATGTGAATCAAGTGTTTTTATTTTGTTTTAATCTGGGCATAATGCGTGAAATTAAATTCATGACCTGCCAAGAAAAAGGAATAATCATGCTGACGCAAGAAATGACCAAGAAGTTGAATGAACAACTGAACCTGGAATTCTATTCTGCCAACCTGTACCTGCAAATGAGCGCTTGGTGTGCCGAGAAAGGTTTTGAAGGTGCGGCAGCGTTCCTGCGTGAACATTCACAGGAAGAGATGCAGCATATGCAGCGTCTGTTCGACTACCTGAGCGATACTGGCGCTCTACCATTGTTGGGTACCATCGCGGCTCCGCCAGTTGAGTTCAAATCGTTGGCCGATGTTTTTGCTCAAACTTACGAACACGAGCAGCACATCACCAAGCAAATTAATGAACTGGCGCACGTGGCAATGACCACCCGTGATTACTCCACCTTCAACTTCCTGCAATGGTATGTTTCTGAGCAGCATGAAGAAGAAAAACTATTCAAATCTGTGCTGGATAAACTGGCGCTGGTGGGTGATAGCGGTAAGGGTCTGTTCTTCATCGACAAAGATCTGAAGAAAATGGGTGCAACAGGCGGCAATCCGCAGGCTTAATTTTGGTATTAGAAGAAACCGCGTACTGTTTAGGATGCGGTTTTTTTTCGTCCGCAATTTGGCAAGCCTAAAATTGTGTGCTGGTGGATCGCAAAATTCTAGTGATATGCTCGACTTACCGATAGACGGTAGTTATGATTTGGCGTGATTTATTACATTTTTCATCTGAAGGAATACCATCGTGATTGGGAAAATTCGTTCTTCTTACCGTCTGCTTTCTACCGTCTTTGTGCTGTTTGTCGGTTTGTCCTCCCAACAGGCATTGGCTCACGCCCACTTGAAAGTGGAAAACCCGGCTGCTGATGCCATTGTGAATCAGGCACCTGAAACGCTAACACTCAATTTTTCTGAAGGTATCGAGCCTAACTTCAGTGGTATTAAAATCACCGGGCCAGACAATAACGTGGTGAAAACTGGCGCGCTGAAGATTGATCCTAGCAACAACACACAAATCAACCTGCCGATCGAAAGTAAGTTGGCCGCAGGTAAATATAACGTTGACTGGCACGTGGTGTCGGTTGATGGTCATAAAACCAAAGGCCAATACAGCTTTACCGTAAAATAAGCATGACTTTGGCGACACTGTTCGTCCTGTGCCGATTTGTGCACTTTGCGGCGGTGATGATAATGTTTGGCGTAGGTCTATTCTGCGCCTTGTTATCTCCGCAGCCTCTCTCCCCACAGTTGACTCGCGACACCCGCCGGCTGTTGGTTTCGGCCACTTGGATAGCCGCGCTTTCTGCTGGATTTTTGTTGATGATCCAGGCCGGGCAAATGGGCGATGGTTGGACGGATACTTATCAACCTGCAATTTGGCTGGCAGTTCTTGGCACGACCTTCGGTGAAGTGTGGCGCTGGCACCTTGCCTTTTCGGCGTTAAGTCTGTTGGCGCTAATATTACCGAAACCCTGGCAGCTACGCGCTCTGGTTTCGCTTTCGGCATTATTGTTAATCAGCTTGGCATTCATCGGCCATGCGGCAATGTATCAAGGGGGTGTTGGTGCGTTGCATCGTTTTAACCATGCCTTACATCTGTTAGCCGCAGGTTATTGGTTTGGTAGTTTATTGCCGTTGCTGATTTGTATGCGCTATCTATCTCAACCGAAATGGCGTCACGACGCTGTTACTACGTTGGTGTGCTTCTCGTCTTGGGGGCATGGTGCCGTGATATTGGTCATTATCACTGGGATCATCAATAACCTGCTGGTGTTGGGACATTGGCCGTTAAATTTTTCTTCGCCTTATCAACGTTTATTGGCGATCAAAATGGTGTTAGTGGCGTTAATGGTATTGGTCGCCATCGCCAATCGCTATGTGGTGGTGCCTATCATGCGCACTAACCCAACGCTGGCACTGCGTGGCGTGGTGGTAGCCTGTTGGAGTGAAATTGCGTTAGGTGCGGTGGTGCTCATGCTAGTGAGTTTATTTGCAACTTCAGCGCCAGTATAACGTCAACGCCAGTACAACTTCAGTTCTGGTATAACATCGGCGTCGATATCATATTGCGACTTGCCGTAACCTACCGAATTGCGGGAGAATTACGGAAAATTGCAACTGAAGGCCATAACATGAAATCGGTATTACTTGGCATTGCGCTTCTGGCAACCTCAACCAGCGTACTGGCAGCAGGGATCGTGAACGTCAGCAAACTGGAATACGGCAAACAATGGGCATTCGTCAAAGAAGAAGTGACGCTGCAATGCCGAAAAGGTGGTGCGGTGTTTGTTCTCAATAACAGTACGCTGATGCAATATCCTCTGAATGACGTGGCGGCGGAGCAGGTGAAGGCTGGCCAACTGCGCGCTGAATCCTTGGATGTGATCCTACTAGATGATGCTAATAACCCAGGCCACAAAATGGATGTCACGCCGTTTCGCGAGCGTGCTGAGAAGTTGTGTGCGAAATAGCGTCTATCAACCAATGAGTTACGAGATGGTTAACGGTTGATTGAGTTGTGTGCTAAATTTGTTTCACAGCGAAACTATCACTGCGTGTTAGGCTCGCTGGCAAAACTGGCACATTAGACTATTCTTAAATTGCACGGCTGAACAAGCCTTGCACTAAATGCCAACTTTTAGCGCACGGCTCTCTCCCAAGAGCCATTTCCCTAGACCGAATATAGGAATCGTATTCGGTCTTTTTTTATTTGTATGATTTTTATGTTATTTTTAGCTTATTACTTCTTACCAAACAACAACGCTGTTGTTTTTTCATCAACGGCACCGCTGCGCTTTCCGTCCTCTCCATAATAACGATCTTTGCGGCAAAGCTTTTCTTTCACATCGCAGAATACGCCATTGGCGAAAGTGAATTCCGTATGGTCAAAATCGCTATCCGTTGACAACCGATCGCTTTTTTTCTTGCCTAAGTACTTCTCTGTGAGCGGAATCGAAACGCCATCGGTAGCATTGACACAAATATATTGATCGCAGACAACCCCGGAAACGGGGGATTTGAGTGCTTTTTTGGCGGTTGTCGCCCCTGCGGAACCCGCAATACAACTGATTGATAATGCTAATAGGATTAATGATTTTTTCATTGTTCGCTCCCTCATATTGTTAGGATTTTGGTTGGCAATATTCTTTCAACAACGCTAAAGCATCGGCTTTGAGCTGGTAGAGATAGACCGGGCGTCCGGTTGTGCCGTACAGAATACGGGTGGTAAGAATTTGTATTTCTGATAAATAAATCAGATACTTACGGCATGAGACTCGTGATATGCCAATGGCGGCCGCCAAGTTATCGGTAGAGAACTCAGTGTCATGATGTTGTGCGATCCACTCACATATTGTACTCAACGTGAGGCTGGTTAAACCCTTTGGCAGTTTTTTGCTGGCATTGTTATGAGGTTGGCGACGCAGCAGATTATCCACATCGGCTTGGGCACAAAATTCACGTTTTGTCAGGATCTGTGACTGTTGTTGATAATGACAGAGTGCTTCTTTGAATCGACCAAATTGGAACGGTTTGATCAAATAATCGACTACACCGTAGTGCAGGGCTTTTTGCACGGTGTCGACATCGCTAGCGGATGAAATGACGATGACATCCGTTTTCTCACCCAATTCGCGCAGGCCGGGTAACAGATCCAACCCGTTCTCCTGTTGCATATAAATATCCAACAACACGAGATCGATGTTGATATCGCTGTTTGCCAATAGTGCGCGGGCCTGAGCTAAAGTTGCGACTGTCGCTTGGCAATGGAAACCAGAAACTTGGCTCAGGTAGTATTTGTTCAACTCAGCGACCATCGGATCGTCATCAACAATCAATACGTTAATCATTCTGTTAGCCTTTCGCCTGATAGGGAATATGCACAAAGAACTGAGTTAATTCTCCCGGTTCGGACTCAAACTCAATGTTGCCACCTAATTTCTCTAGGTTACTGCGGATCAGCGCTAATCCGATACCGCGCTTATCCCCTTTGGTAGAAAATCCGGTCATGAAAACCTGTGAGGCGATAGATGGATCGATGCCGGGACCGTCATCACTGACTGTGCAGTGTAGATAATTTTCATGATGATGGAAGCTTAAACCAATTTCATGCCCTTCTGCGCCGTTAATGGCTTCGATGGCATTTTCTATCAGATTACCCAATACACTGATTAGCACATGTGTGGTTTCGGCATGGTCTGTTTCTGGTAGCAAACTACAATCATCAATCGTTAGTTTGACACCAACATCATGAGCGCGGTTGATTTTGGCGATGAAAAAACCCGCCACTTCAGGCGACTTTATCTTCCGCAACAAGGTGCCTATCTCTTCCTGATAGTTGCTGGCGGTATGGATGATGTAATTTTCTAGTTGCTGATAAGCCTTCATATGCAACATGCCGAGAATAACATGCAGTTTGTTCATAAATTCATGTGACTGTACACGTAAGGCGTCAGCGTAATGCTCCATACCACTGAGTCGTTGTAATAACTGACTGACTTCAGTTTTGTCGCGGAAAGTGGCAATAGCACCGATCACCTGATCTTTGACGATCACCGGCACCGTATTGGTCAGTAGTTCGCTACCGTTTAAGTTAATTTGCTGATCGCGCTGGGGCACACCGCTGGCAAGCACTTCGGCTAAATGCAACTGGCTAGGCCAATGCTTGCTGGCCGAGTCTGATAATAAGTTTTCGACGGAACCATGCTGGAGGAATAAGCGTTTAGCTTCATCGTTGACAATAGTGATGTTTGATTGACTATCGACGGCGATGACCCCTTCTTTAATCGATTGCAACATGGCGTTGCGTTGCTCGAATAAATTAGAAATTTCATAAGGTTCGAAGCCTAGCATTATGCGCTTGAGAGCTTTGACTAAAAAGAAGGTTCCGAGTGTGCCAACCCATGCGGCAAAGGCGATGGTCCAATAAATGATCCAACGGCTCTCTGCAATGACGCGCTGAACGGCATCCAATGCAATACCCAATGCCACTACACCAATTTGCTGTTGTTGTGCGTTATAAACCGGGACAAATACCCGTAGCGCGGGAGCTAGAGCCCCACGGTTGATCGCGCTGTTGGGCTGTCCACGTAATGCTGGTTCTAGATCGTTACCGATAAAATGCTTGCCGATTAGCCACGGTTTAGGGTGTGAGTAACGAATGCCATTCATATCCAGCACCACTACAAACAACAACTCGTTCTTAGTGCGTACCGATTCGGCGAAGCGTTGGATACTTCCGCTGTGATCTTGTTGTTGCAGCCCCTCAATCACGGTAGATGAAAGTGCTAATGTTTCAGCAATCGCCATCGCTTTTTGCTGTAACTGTGCTTGGCCTTCATCTTTCATTTGCAGGAAAAACAATGCATAAACCACTAAGAGTACCGAAGCAATGATAGCCGCCACCATCAGCGTAACGGAGGTACTGAGTTTTAGCGGTACCCGTGGCTTGGGCATAGTGTCCTCCAAAGAATCATTGACGGGATAATCTTCCCGGCAGCAGGTTATAGTACGTAATCAAACTGGAGAAGTGTTTCTTTAATTACAAAAACCGTTTAGGTAGACAAGGCAATATTTAATCGGCTGCCCTTATCTCTGTAACCCAATAAAACCGCGCTATTTTCCTACTGCAACCCCGCGTGCTGATAGGCTAAGATGAACCCAATAGATTATTCCATTCTCAGGGAGCTATCACATGTTATTCTTAACTCGTCGTAATCTGTTAGTTTCTACCGCCATGCTGTTATCTACGTCGTTGTCACTGGCCTTTGCTGCGAGTGAGCCAGCAACGGTCAAAGCGATCCCTAAAGAACTTATTGGCAAATGGAACATCAGTAAAGTTCTGCCAACACAGACGATAAGTTGCTGGGATGGTCAACAGGCTCAGACGCTGATTGGGACTTCTATTACTTATAAGAACGACGGTTTTAATTGGAATAATCACCAGCTAGCCAATCAGGGGACGACTACCGCTACAGTTGAGGCTCAAGAGTTTGTTGAAGATAACTCCGGCAGCGGCTCTGTGGTCGATTTTAAAATGCTGGGGATCACCCAACCAGCGGTAGAGCGTGTGACTATTCAACATGCTGATGTGGAAATCAAAGGCATCACCGATCAGGGAACCGTCGGCGTTCCTGGTGATAATGTGATGATCAAAGATAAAAACAGCCTGATTTTGTCTGTCTGTAATGTCTGGTTTGAAGCTCAACGGCAGAACTAATCGTGCGCGAGCACCGCTCTAGTGATACCTGGCGGTGCTATCTTCCTCATCAATAAAACACAAAGTGCATTTCTGAACTAAAATAATAGATAGTGATATGACTCTATGAGCCAAATCGTATGCTAGTCATTTCCTGAAATGAGAACAGGAGGCGCCATGTGCTATCAACATATTGTTGTTGCCACCGATCTCGATGACGGCAGTAAGGTGCTTTTCGAAAAAGGTGCTGAACTGGCGAGAACACTCAACGCCAAACTCTCTTTGATCCATATCGACACTCATCAAGCGACTTACTATTCAGAAATCGGTCTACCTGCCCATTATTATGAAGACGACAAAGAGGTATTGGCGCGAGCTAAAAGTGCTTTGCAGACTTTAGCCGCGAAGATCCCAGACATGGCCACTGATACCATTGCCGTTAAAGATGATTTTATACCTGGATTGAGGCGTGAAATTAGTGAGCGGGGAATAGATCTGTTTATTTTCGGGCATCATCAGGATTTTTGGAGCAATTTATTTTCCTCCACACGTCAGGCAATTAACTCATTGGACATTGACGTGTTGGTCGTTCCTCTCAAAACATAACCGATAGTGGATTGGAGGAGGGTATATGGCTTATCAACACATTGTAGTGACAACCGACCTTACCGATGCAGGCAAGTTAATGTTTCAGCGGGGTGTCGCATTAGCGCGTGCATTGAACGCAAAGCTTTCTCTGATCTATGTTGAGGTTCACCATGAACCGCAATACGCCATGATAGGCTTTTCGACCGAGTTTTATCATTACACCGCGGGTTCATTCGAAGACAAGATCAGAAAAGAATTAGAACCGTTGGTGAAGAGTACCGATTATCCCGTTAATGGCGTGATTGTTAGTCGTGGTGAACTGGTGAGTGAGTTGATCAGTGCGATAAAAGAACATCAGATCGATTTGGTTATTTTCGGGCATCACCACGATCTGTGGAGTAATCTATTTTCGACCACTCGCAAGGCAATAAATCAACTGAATGTGGATGTTCTGGTTATTCCGCTAAAAGATTGATGCGAGTAATGTAGAAATAAAAAGCCCCCAATTAAATCTGGGGGCTTAGGACGTTAAAGGGAATTAGACGTTAAACAAGAAGTTCATTATATCGCCATCTTTCACGATGTAGTCTTTACCTTCTGAGCGCATTTTACCGGCTTCTTTCGCGCCTTGTTCACCTTTGTAGGTGATGAAATCATTGAAAGCAATGGTTTGAGCGCGGATGAAACCTTTTTCGAAATCGGTGTGGATCTTACCTGCGGCCTGTGGAGCAGTCGCACCAACAGGGATGGTCCAAGCACGAACTTCTTTTACACCTGCTGTGAAGTAGGTTTGCAGACTCAACAGTTCATAACCTGCACGGATCACGCGGTTCAGACCCGGTTCTTCCAAACCCAGCTCGGCCATGAACTCATCACGGTCAGCATCATCCAGCTCGGCGATGTCTGATTCGACAGCGGCACAAACGGCAACTACCACGGAGCCTTCTTTCGCCGCGATTTCACGCACGGTATCTAGGTAAGGGTTGTTTTCGAAACCGTCTTCGTTGACGTTGGCGATATACATGGTGGGTTTCAGTGTCAGGAAGCTCAGATAGCGGATTGCCGCTTTGTCTTCAGCACTCAGATCCAACGCGCGTAACATGCCAGCGTTTTCCAAATGTGGCAGGCATTTTTCCAGCGCAGCTAATTCAGCTTTAGCGTCTTTATCACCGCCTTTAGCTTTCTTCTGTACACGGTGGATAGCACGTTCACAGGTATCAAGGTCAGAGAGCGCTAGCTCGGTATTGATCACGTCAATATCGTCTGCTGGATCGACTTTATTGTTCACGTGAATGATATTGTCGTTTTCAAAACAACGCACCACGTGGCCGATGGCTTCGGTTTCACGGATATTGGTCAAAAACTGGTTACCCAAACCTTCACCTTTGGATGCACCTTTCACCAAACCAGCGATGTCAACGAATTCCATTGTCGTTGGCAAAATGCGTTGAGGTTTGACGATTTCTGCCAGTTGATCTAAACGCGGATCAGGCATAGGAACTACGCCGGTATTGGGTTCAATAGTACAGAACGGGAAGTTGGCTGCTTCGATGCCTGCTTTGGTCAACGCGTTGAACAGGGTGGACTTGCCTACGTTAGGCAGACCGACGATACCGCATTTGAATCCCATGTTTATGTCACCTTAAATATCTTAACTATCAGCTCGTTAGTGTTAACCAGCCGCATAAATGAAAAAATCTGTCCGCATTATACACGTAATGGGGCTTTATCTCGATCGTCCTGTGACGCAACAGAGGAGAAAGGCGACATGATGCTGCGGTTTCGTACAATGGAAAACAGAGTAAATATTTTGTGATCATGATGATGAGCATATTTCATTTATAATAATAAGTTATAACGCCTAAATTCTTTGGCTAAAGAGAGTTAGATAGTGCTAGCTTTGATTGAATAAGAACACTCTTAGCTATCTAGGTTGATTCTTAATTGTTTGACCAGTGTATTGCACCGTGCGTTAAATATTGCGAATGGGCATTTTTTAATATAAGGTTTGGTAAGGTTATCGTTATCGTTCGTTGTGGTTAAAGGGATTTATTATGGGCGGAATCTATATTATTGCCGTGTTTTTATTGTTCTTTTGTTCTATTTTTTCATTTATTATTCATTTCAAATTGAGCCGGAAGCAGCGATTGGTTTCGCGCCCTCGGTTAGATAGTCATCTTTTTATTGTAGGAAAGATGGAGCCAAACACGAATAAGACAAATGTTAAACACAGTTGCACCTGTTGCAACAGCGCCATTTGTCGTATTTGCCCAGTTAAGGTCATTGACAGACTGAGCGCTTAACTCAGCCTACCTAATCGTTCTTAGCTACTGGCTTTAAATGCGTGTAGGCGGTTCATTGCTTTGGTTATCCCTTCTTTTAACAACACCTCAGTGCAGCGTAATGATTCATCTATCGCATCATCGATCAGTATTTGCTCCGCTGCCTGAGGTTTGCCCAAAACAAAACCCACCACCTTGTTGCGATCGCCCGGATGACCAATTCCAATGCGTAATCGATAGAAATTAGGGTTATTACCCAATTTGCTTTGAATATCTTTTAAGCCATTATGGCCGCCGTTACTGCCACCTAATTTCAATTTGGCAACGCCGGGTGGGAAATCTAATTCATCATGAGCGACCAGAATTTCATCGGGTTGAATTCGGTAGAAGGTGGCCATCGCGGCGACGGCCTTGCCACTCAAGTTCATAAAGGTGGTCGGTACCAGTAATCGAACATCATGACCTGCCAGATTTAAACGTCCGGTATAGCCGTAGAACTTGCTTTCTTCTTTCAGTGGCTGGTTGTGGCGCTGAGCTAGCAAGTCAACGTACCAGGCACCGGCGTTGTGTCGCGTTTGGGCATATTCAGCGCCCGGATTGGCTAGGCCAACAATCAATTTGATACTGCTCACTGGAGATTCACTATGGTCGAAATCGGAAAAAGGACACTAGTCTACCTGCCCTCATGCGGAATGACAAAACTCTGCACATATACCCTTCATACTTCAAGCTGCATCTTTGTTGGCTTTCCTCGCTCACCCGAATCACTTACTGGCGTAAGCTCATCGGGATTCACTACGTTGCCGCCTCGATGCAACTCGAATTATTTTGGGTATAGAATAAGAAAGAATATAGTGTGAAAAGTGAATAATACATAAGCGCAATCATTCTATTTCATTGCAAACTGTCACACTAACGTAAAGATTTGTCAGCCTTTATTTGTCATTTGTGATCGTTACCGCAATAACCTTGCTGTAACGGGGTCTATACTTAACTTATCAAAGTGGGTTAACAATTTATCGCGTTATCCCAGTCGGCTGATGACATTATGGAGGTGGCATTATGAAACGTAGAAATGCAGATCGAATGGGCAATGTGCTAATGGGATTAGGCTTGTTCGTTATGGTTGCTGGTGTCGGATACTCCATTATTGCTCAAGTATCAACATGGAATTTACCCCAGTTCTTTTCTCATGGGGCGGTGATGAGTATCTTCATTGGTGCGCTGCTGTGGTTGGCAGGTGCACGGGTAGGGGGACGTGAGCGAGTTGCCGATCGTTATTGGTGGGTAAAGCACTTCGATAAACGTTGCTGCAACAAAGACGAACATCGTCCTTCGCATTAATTTTTATCAAGGAGTCGTTTCAGGCAAAGGATCACTGCCAAGTCACAGGTTTAAGGCAATGTCGGACTACAAGTAGAAAACCCGTTGATGCTTATGCAGCAACGGGTTTTTCTTTATCTGCATTTGCGGCAATTCATTTTTCGGCGCAACCCAGTAGTGCGCTGCGCCGAGGGGAAATTAATGCTCGAACATCGCAGAAATTGACTCTTCATTGCTGATACGGCGGATGGCTTCAGCCAACATGCCAGATAGCGTCAGAGTACGAACGTTTTTCAGTGCCTTGATTTCTGGTGACAACGGAATGGTGTCACAGACGATCACTTCATCAATCACCGAGTTCTTGATGTTATCTACGGCGTTACCGGAGAAGATCGGGTGCGTCGCGTAGGCAAATACGCGCTTGGCACCGCGTTCTTTCAACGCTTCAGCCGCTTTACACAAAGTACCACCGGTGTCGATCATATCGTCAACCAACACGCAGTCACGGCCTGCTACGTCACCAATAATGTGCATCACCTGAGAAACGTTTGCGCGTGGGCGACGTTTATCGATGATAGCCATATCGGTATCGTTCAGCAGTTTGGCAATAGCACGCGCGCGCACTACGCCACCGATATCTGGAGAAACTACGATCGGATTCACCAGATTCTGTTGCAGCATGTCTTCGAGCAGGATTGGGCTGCCGAACACATTATCTACAGGAACATCGAAGAAGCCTTGAATCTGTTCAGCATGCAGATCCACTGTCAATACGCGGTCAACCCCTACACTGGAGAGGAAATCGGCAACAACTTTGGCAGTAATTGGCACACGAGCAGAACGCACACGGCGATCCTGACGGGCATAACCGAAGTAAGGGATAACAGCAGTAATACGCCCTGCGGAGGCGCGACGCAGGGCATCGACCATGACAACCAGTTCCATCAGGTTATCGTTGGTGGGTGCACAGGTGGACTGGATGATGAAAATATCACCGCCGCGTACATTTTCGTTGATTTGCACGCTCACTTCGCCGTCGCTAAAACGACCTACAGCGGCGTCACCAAGGCTGGTGTACAAACGGTTGGCAATACGTTGTGCTAGTTCCGGGGTGGCGTTACCAGCAAAAAGCTTCATATCAGGCACGAGAAGAACCTCAGGCTTGCGTCCAGAGAAGATATTGTCACATGAAATCGCCTAGGGGCGTTGACGACTTCCGCGCAATATACATACGGGTGTGTAAAAAAACTAAAACTGCCCGGAGCGGGTGCGATGTAGTGGGGAGATGTTAACGCCACGCGCTACAAAACCACGCAACCATGCCGGGGCTTGATTTAACACCTGGCGGGCGGCGGACTCGGAGTCGAATTCTGCAAACACACAAGCACCTGTGCCGGTCAGGCGTGACGGCGCGTATTGTAACAGCCAAGAAAGAAGCTGTTCAACCTCGCGAAATCGTTTTCTTGCGATCGGTTCGCAATCATTTGCGTACGGAGCCGCTAATAACGCCGCCAGTGGGCGAATTGGCGTGTTTCTTTTTAATTCTGCATCGCCAAAAATAATCGGTGTGGGGATGCTAACGCCGGGATGAGCGACCAAATACCACTTTTCGGTAGGGGCGGCGGGTTGTAACTGCTCACCAATACCTTCGGCAAAGGCGGCATGACCGCGGACAAATACCGGGACATCGGCTCCGAGCGTCAACCCCATCTCGGCCAGTTGCTCATCACTCAAGCCGCATTGCCACAATTCATTCAGAGCCACCAAAACGGTCGCTGCATTGGAAGAACCGCCGCCGAGCCCGCCACCCATTGGCAAAATTTTCTCAATACTGATATTGGCACCGTGCGGTTGATTGTTGAGCCCATGTTGACTGCAATAGTTTTGCAACAGCCGTGCGGCGCGAACAATCAAGTTTTGCTCATCGGGTACGCCATCAACTGGCGTCAAAAGGCGAATATCATCGTCCTGTCTCAGTTCTATGGTCAAGGTATCGCCATAGTCCAAGAACTGAAACAAGGTTTGCAGCAGGTGATAACCATCCGCCCGCTGCCCGGTGATATACAAAAACAGGTTAAGTTTTGCTGGAGAAGGCCACTGATGGATCATTTAAGCGTCCAGTTATCCATTTTTAACTTGATGCGCTGGTTTCCTTGCTGCAATTCCATTCGACTGGGTAGCTGCGGCGTGATGTCAGTGTTGTAAGCCTGGTAATTCACCGCCCAGTTCTGGCCGCTTTGCGAATAGTTCAGCTTGCTTAAGCGATATTGGTCGTCCAGGGTGAAATCGCTGGCGGCGCCCGGCAAGCCGAGCATCCACAAACGCAGACTATCGAGTGGGATCGACATCCCAGACAGTTTTTTAATCATTTCTTCTGCGTTATCACCGACGTAACGCTTGCCGTTGCTATCGGTTAACTGCGCCACGTCTTTCTGCACGTTCAGCTCTAGCACACTGCTACCTACCGGCGTAGTCAACAGCAGACGATAGCGATCGGGTGAATATTGCTGCATGAAGAAACGCGCATATTGTTTCTTTTCATCGGACAGATAAGCGAAAGCACCGCGAGTTTGATATTGGCTGAGCTGTTGCACGGCTTGTTCATGGGCACGCCATTGTGGCGACGTCGGGCTGGTCGCTGGGCCGCTAGGTTTGGTGGTGGTACAGGCAACCAGAACCAAGCTGGCTAGAGGGAGTAGGCGGAGCAAATGTTTTTTGCGAATTGGCATCGTTTTTTCGAGTCCTTTAATCCTTAAGGGCAGACAGCGTTTTCTGTGCCCACGCTAGCGGGGGAACGCCTTAGCGTCAACTAATAGAGGAATATTATCATCATTGACGATAGCGCCTCCGTTTTCACCGAACCCTCTGAGTATGGTGCTGAGAGTGGCCACCTTACAATGTTAAGTAAGTGAGATATTTCTTGGCGAGAATAAAGTTTTAGGCCTTTAGTATTAAACTGGTCAGACATCAAGGTGTGCGTTGTCATTATTGTTTGGCATCAATGTAATGGCCTTTTGATAATTAAACTGCACGGCTTAACACTGCTGTGAGTGTGGTAAGAACAAGTTTGTTGAGTTTGTAGTAATGATTTTTTTGTCTGTAAAAAACATTTATTTATACTGAAATGAATTAATAAAATGCCTTAATTGATGATGTGAATTTTGATTTCTTAAGGAAATATGTAAATTTGCTAATGGTTTTTAAGGTCAATAAATGCATTCAATATGCATTTTTGTGTTTTAAAATCCTATTTTTTAAATTAAAACTCAACCGTATCAGTGCGTTGGATGCATTGCTGCGTGTGGCGGCTAACTTTTTAACCAAAGCACACCTTAAAAAGAATTATATAAATGAAATTCAATATATGGGCATTTAGTTAATCATTAACTACTTATTACCTCTTTTTGAGTATCATTTAAAATTTGCCTTATGGGATAATTCTTAAATACAATGATTATTAGTGGGGGAAATATTGAATGAAGCCTCGTTGGTTACGGTCGGCGGGATGTCCTGATCCATACGTAAAAACATGAGCCCCTGACTAATGTAATTAAAGTAACTAACGTAATTAATGTAATTAAAGTCACGAGCGCAATTACATTAACTCACGCGCGAACCTTTTTTCTTTTGTCATTAAGCAAAAATAACGAGAAAGTCAGCAATGAATACTGTCTACCGTATTATCTGGAACGTGGCTAAACAATGTTGGGTAGCCGTCTCTGAGTTGACTAAGGTTCGTGGTAAAAGTGCACGAAGAAGGTCTGTTGGCAGCGCGGTAATACTGGCATCGCTTGCGATGTGTGGCACGGTGCAAGCATCAACGGTCTCATGGTCTCCCTCTGGGCAGAACTCAGGTGGTTCAGGGAATTGGGATCTTACCAGCAGTAGTTGGTACAACGGCACCGTGACTCTGCCTTGGAACAACCTTGCAGGCGACAGTGCGCTGTTTGGCGGCACGGTGGGGACAGTCACACTGCTCAGCCCGATAACCGTTCAGGATCTGCTGTTTACCACCAATGGTTACATCATCAATGGCGGCACACTGAATTCTGCCTCGGGTACCATGGTTATCAACGTAGGCAGTGGTAATACGGCAACGGTCAATTCGTCTATTGCCGGTAGCGCCCGCGTTGACGTCAATGGCGGCGGTCTCACTGTTCTCGGTGGAGCCAATACCTACACCGGGGGGACGACGGTCACTAACAACAGTACTCTGCGGGTATCGACAGATAATAACCTTGGTGCAGCGAACGGCTTACTGACGCTGGGTAATACCACAACGCAAGGCACACTGGCCATCACCGGCAACACTTTTGCCAGCACCCGTGCGATGACGCTTGCTCAGGGTGGCGGTACGTTCAATATGGCACCGGGAAGTTCAGCAACGTTAGGTGGTGCCATTGGTGGTAGCGGTTCATTGACCCTCAACGGTACGGGTGTGCTGGTACTGACGGGAGCTAATACCTACAGCGGTGCGACAACCATCTCCTCCGGCACTTTGCAGATTGGCAATGGCGGGACGACAGGTACGTTGAGCAGTGGTGCACTCACTAATAATGGCATTCTGGCCTTCAATCGCAGCAACAACTATACCTATGCTGGTGCAATTTCCGGCTCTGGCCAACTCCAGCAGAATGGTCTCGGCACCACGGTATTGAGTGGTGCTAACACTTATACCGGTGGCACTCTCATCAATGCGGGTACATTGCAAATCGGCAATGGTGGCACGACGGGCTCAATCACCGGCGACGTCACTAACAACGGCGTACTTAGCTTTAGCCACAGTAATACTTATACCTACGCGGGTGTGATTTCGGGTAGCGGTGCGGTGCAGCAAAATGGCGGCACGACTGTCCTGACCGGTACTAATACCTACACCGGCGATACGCTTATGCGTAGTGGGATATTACAGGTATCCAGCGATGCCAACCTCGGCGCAGCATCAGGTCAACTTCATTTCACCGGGAACAGCAGTTTCCGTACAAGTACCACGTTGGCGACGGCGCGCAATGTCGTTATCGACAGCGGAGTTAGCGGCTATGTCGGTAGTACTAACGGAGGTACGCCACTGACCATAAATGGTGTTGTTTCTGGTGCCGGAGCGTTAGGTGTTGATACCGGGCAGGTGATCCTGACGGCAGCCAACACCTATACCGGCGGTACCAATATCTGGGGCGGCTATTTGTCGGTATCCAACGATGCCAACCTCGGTGCTACATCCGGTAGTATCAGGTTCGTTAACGGCGGTGTGTTACGTGTGCTCTCAAGTTTTAGCACCGATCGTAATATCGCACTGAACAGTACTGGCACCTTCGAAACCTTCAACGGAACAACACTGACCCTGAATGGCGCGATTTCAGGTGCGGGCACCCTGATACTGAACAGTGTAGGGAGCCCTGGTGGTACGGTGAATCTTAACGGGTCCAGTACCTATACCAGCACTACTTATCTACAGGGCGGCGTCAAGGCGGTCGTGTCCAGTGCCGCTAGTCTGGGTAGCGCGAAAGATGTCAATCTCAACAACGGGACGCTAGCGACGACAGGCGATTTTTCTATCAACAAGATTGGACTTAGTGCTGGTGGTGCCACTATCGATGTCGCGCCGACGACGACGTTGACCGTTACTGGCGATATTTATGGTAGCGCCACCGCATTGCGAAAAACCAATACCGGTACTCTCGTGTTGGCAGGAACCAGTTCTTCTTCCAGTGGCGCTATCATTGATGGCGGTACGTTGCAGGTCGGTAATGGGGGTAACTCAGGTTCTCTGGGCTCGGGTAACATAACCAACCGAGGCGCGTTAGTGTTCAATCGTGCCAACGCTTATGCCTATGGCGGCGTTATTTCGGGCGCAGGTACGCTTACCCAAAGTGGCAGCGGTGCCACGACTCTGACAGGTAGCAGCAATTATACGGGGGCAACGCGAGTGGCCTCTGGTTCGCTATATATCAACGGTAACCAGAGTGCGGCTACAGGAATGACTACTGTAGAGTCCGGCGCTACCTTGGGGGGCTCGGGCACCATTGGTGGTGATGTCACGGTCGCGGATGGCGGTATTTTGGCTCCGGGTGGATCTGCTGGTGTGGCGGGTACGCTGAATATTCGACGCAATCTGCTGCTGTCTGGTGGTTCGATATTAAACTATAACCTTGGACAGGCTGACGTGGTCGGCGGTCAATACAACGATCAGACCGTGGTCGGCGGTAACTTGACTCTGGACGGCACGCTGAACGTGAGCACCACTGCGGGTGGTGTATTCGGTGCGGGTGTTTATCGCATCATCAGCTATTCAGGAGTGCTGACCAACAACGGACTGACTATCGGGACGATGCCCGCGGGTGCTAACACGCTGCTGCAAACTTCGGTAAATGGTCAAGTCAATCTGATTAACTCTCTGGATAACATGCGTTTCTGGGACGGTGCCACGGCGGGGACTCAGAACAATGGGGGAGTCGATGGCGGTACGGGTATCTGGAACAGCGGAACCAGTGCGAACAGTAACTGGACAGATGCTGCAGGCGCAGCCAATGGCGTTTATAGTCCGGGCTTCGCGGTATTCCAAGGCTCACCTGGTGCGGTCACGGTAGACACTAGTCTTGGCGGCGTAACTTCCGCAGGAATGCAGTTTGCAACCAACGGTTATACCGTCAATGGCGATGCTATCGACTTGGTCGAAACCACTGCGGGGTCGGGGCAAGCTACGATCCGTGTTGGTGATGGCACCACCGCAGGGAGCGGATATGTTGCTACTATCGGTTCGGTGTTACAGGGCAGCACTGCTCTGACTAAAACCGATCGCGGTACCTTGGTACTGACGGGTGCCAATACCTATAGCGGCGTTACCACCGTCAGCGCGGGTACTCTGCAACTCGGTAACGGCGGCACTTCAGGTTCGATTATCGGCAACGTACTTAACAACAGCACGCTGGCCTTTAATCGTAGTGATACTGCCACTTTCGGTGGCGTTATTTCCGGCTCGGGTGCGATCCAGCAAATCGGTTCGGGCACCACGATACTGACGGGAGCCAATACCTACAGCGGCACCACGGCCATAACATCCGGTACTTTGCAGATTGGTAATGGCGGTACATCGGGTACGTTGGGTACCGGCGCAGTGACATTAAGCAGTCCGGGTTCACTGGTCTTTAATCGTAGTGACACTGTCACCTATGGCGGAGCGATCTCAGGTAACGGATCGGTGGTGCAGAACGGCTCTGGCACCACGGTGCTGGCAGGCAATAGCACTTACACCGGCGGTACGACGATCAACTCAGGTACGTTGCAGTTGGGTAATGGCGGTGGATCGGGGGTTGTTGCGGGTAACATCACCAACAACAGCAAACTGGTTTTCAACCGCAATGCTGGATACACCTATGCCGGGATCATTTCCGGTAGTGGTTCGGTTGAACAGCGTGTCGGCTCACTGACTCTGAGTGGAGCGAACACCTACACAGGTGACACGCTCATGACCGGCAATAACCGTTTGTACGTGACAAGTGATGCCAACCTTGGTGCAGCGTCAAGTCGGTTACGTTTCACCGGGAACACCGCTACCGCTTGGCTTGTTGCCACCTCGGCGACCACTTTAGCGCGCGATATCATCATTGACAGCGGTTCTCAGGGCAGTTTTGGTAGCGCGAGTACTGCCGCTCCACTGACTTTGAGCGGGAACATTTCTGGTGGTGGCTTGCTGGGCATCAGACAAGGGCGGGTTCTTCTGACGGGGAATAGCACTTATACCGGGGGCACCTATATCAATGGGGCGATACTCGGGGTAATGAGTGATGCCAGCATGGGGGCAGTGTCCGGCGGTCTGACGATGGACAACGGCGCAGTCCTGCAAGCGTTGACGAGTATTAATATCGCGCGAGCTATCAATACGGCCAACACGGGGGGAACCATCCAAACCGTTAATGGTGCGACATTGACTTTGAACGGTTCGATCAATGGCTCTGGTGGCCTTGTGTTCAACAATACCGGAACAGGAAGTGGCACCGTCATCGTGGCCGGTAATGCAAACCATAACGGCACAACCGTCAATGGGGTTAAGTTACAAATTGGTAATGGCGGCACCACGGGAACCGTAGGCGGCAATATCAATAACAACGGTACGGTGGCCTTCAACCGTAGCGACAGTTCCACTTATGGTGGTGTCATTTACGGTTCGGGTGCGGTTCAGCAAGACGGTACTGGCACCACTTCGCTGACCAATAACAATACTTATACTGGTGGCACCACTGTCAACTCCGGCACATTGCAGTTAGGCAATGGGGGGACAACAGGCTCGATCGCTGGCAATGTGACCAACAACAGCAATTTTGCCTTCAATCGTAGCGACGTTTATACCTATGCTGGCGTAGTGTCTGGCAGTGGCGCGGTACAGCAAAACGGTACTGGTACTACCATATTGACCGGTGAGAACACCTATGCGGGCATCACCACCATCAATGCGGGCACCTTGCAGATTGGCAACGGTGGCACGGTGGGCTCGATAACGGATGATGTCATCAACAACGGCACATTGGCTTTTAATCGCAGTGATAGTGTGACGTTTAGCGACATTATCTCCGGCACCGGTGGTCTGGTGCAAAAAGGTCCCGGTAACCTAATCCTGACCGGAACCAATAGTTATAAGGGCGCGACAACGGTGTCGTCGGGTGGATTGATCGTTAATGGTGATCAGTCGGCGACGACGGGCACCACGACAGTCGCCGCAGGTGCGAATCTGGGCGGTACCGGCACTATTGGCGGTAATGTCACCATAGCCAATGATGGCATTCTAACCCCAGGCACCACCAATGGTACGGGTGGCACCTTGACCATCAAAGGCAATCTCGCGCTCAATGACACCTCGATCCTGCGTTATACCTTCGGTACGCTCAATGGCGTATCGCAAAACAGCCTGACCAATGTTGGTGGCGATCTGACCTTGAACGGGCGTTTAGATGTTACGGTTCCAACCGGTGGATCGTTCGATCCGGGTATCTATCGCATTTTCAACTATGACGGCACCCTGACCAACAATGGCTTGGCGCTCGGCAATATGCCGCCGTCAACGACTGTGGCTCTGCAAACCGGCGTTCCGGGGCAGATCAACCTGATCAACACCACCGGTATCCTCACCGCTGTTTGGGATGGTAGCAATCCGACCAAATACAACAACGGTGCAGCGGACGGCGGAACCGGGGTTTGGAACCGGAATCTGGCCAATCAGTCTTGGGGGGACGCCAGCAGTTCAATCAACTCGACCTATACCCCGACCTCGTTCGTTATTTTCCAAGGAACTCCGGCAGCGGTGACGGTGGACACTAGCTTCGGCTCCATTTCGAGCAGTGGCATTCAGTTCGCGGTAAGTGGTTATTCACTTGTTGGAGGGGCGATAACTCTTCTCGAAACCGCCTCCGGTTCGGGCAGCACCACTGTCCGCGTTGGTGATGGCAGTGCTGCTAGCTCTGGCTATACCGCGACTATCGGTACTACCTTGCAAGGTAGTACCCGCCTCACAAAGGCTGATTTGGGCAAGTTAGTGCTGACTGGAGCCAATACCTACAGCGGCGGAACGGCGATTAACGGCGGTACGCTGAGTGTGTCTAATGATAGCAATCTTGGTGCGACTGCCGGTGCGCTCAGTCTGGATGGTGGCACACTGGAAAGCACTGGCTCATTCACCACGGCACGCGCGACAACGCTTACTGCTAAAGGCGGTTCGTTCGATATTGACTCAGCTCAAACCCTAACCATGAGTGGTGCAATTGGTGGTGCCGGTAAACTGACCAAAACCGATGCTGGCAAACTGGTACTGAGTGGCACCAACAGTTACAGCGGCGGCACGGAGATAGACGGTGGCACGCTGAGTGTGTCCAATAATAACAATCTTGGTGCGACTACCGGGGCGCTTGCTCTTAATGGCGGTACGCTGGAAGCGAGTGGCTCGTTCACTACGGCGCGTGCGACCACCCTCAATAGCGGTGGCGGCACGTTCGACATTGATGCTGGTCAGACACTGACGGTAGGTAGTGTGATCGACGGCACTGGCTCATTGACAAAAACTGATACCGGCACACTGGTGCTCGCCGGAAGCAACACCTATAGCGGTGGTACGGCAATCAACGGCGGTAGCGTCCAGGTATCCAGCGATGCCAATCTCGGTGCGACCTCGGGTGCGCTGAGTATCAATGGCGGTACATTGGAAACAACGGCCTCGTTAACCTCCGCACGCGCGACCACTGTCAATGCGGGTGGTGCAACACTGGATGTTGATAGCGGTACGACGTTGACGCTGACAGGTGCTATCGGTGGCACCGGTGCGTTGACCAAGACCGATGCTGGTACGCTGGTGTTGACCAATGCCAATACCTATAGCGGTGGCACCACAATTTCAGGTGGTGTGCTGAAACTGACCAACAGTATCGGAGCGAGTTCGGGCACTATCAACATCAATACAACGGCGGGCAACACATCTAGCGGGCTAGAACTGGATCTCGCCTCTGCCAGCACCTTTAATAACCAGTTGGCCGGTGTGGGCACCACCACGGTGAGTGGGGCGCAGGCCACCATCACTGGTGCCAACTCGGCTTACACCGGTAACTGGCGAGTGACCAGTACCGGTACGCTGGCGGTGGTCAATACCGCCACAACCAGTAGTAATAACCTAGGTTCAGGTGGTGTCGATATTGCCACTGGCGGTGTTGTTAATGCTCAAACTACGGGCGCGTTTAGCTTTAACAATGCGCTGACTGGTACCGGCAGGTTAAATGCGGACAATGGTGGTCAGGCGTTCTCCTTCGGAAGTGGCGTGGGTGCTAACTTCGCGGGTACCGCGGTGTTAACAAACAACACCTTTGCCTTGTCGGGTAATAACACCACCGCACTGACCGGTGCCACATTGGAAATGGGCGCGGGTAACCTGACCACCGTAGGTGCGGGCAACCAAACCATCGGCAACCTGACATTCAACGCTGGCACGATGGCGTTCCAGAATCTGCCAACGGGCACAGTCGCGACCAATACCTTGACGTTGACATCGGGTAATGTTGAGCTCGATCCGCAAAATGCGGGCAGCTCGGGTAACTTGTTGGTGCAAGATGAAGGCACCACCCAGCGTCTGATTTCTGCTACTTCGGTGAACGGTTCTGCGGATAATCTGATCTTGAAGGATCTGGCTGGCAACGATCTGACATCCGGTACATCGAATATTGTGCAAGGTGGCAATACGGTCGCCATCGGTACTTATTCGTACGATTTGGCGACCCGCGCCGCAGGCAGCAGCACCGTTGATGGGTTGTACGCTAGCTATCGACTGAGCCAACTCGCATTGCAAACGGGGCAAACACTGACGCTGGCCGAGGATACCGGCGCGAGTGGCGTTGCAACTGACTTGTCAGCCAAGTTAACCGGCAGCGGTAATCTGGCGATTGATGCGGGTACCGGCGTGGTGTCGCTGTCTAACACCACCAACGACTACCAAGGCGAAACCAGCGTCAACTCGGGTACGCTGCGGGCAGGAGTCGATAACGCGTTAGGGCAAACTAGCAAACTGAATCTGGCGGCGACGACCGGTTTCGATCTGAACGGGAAAACGCAAACGATCGGTGCGCTTAACGGCGCGGCCAATTCAACGCTGAATATCAATAGCGGCATACTCAATGTGAGCAACGGCGGTACCTCGGCCGGTGCGCTGATTGGTGCAGGTTTGCTGAATGTCAACGGCGGTACGCTGACAGTACAGGGTGCAAATACCGGACTGACGGCCAGCACCGCCATTGCTACAGGAGCGACCGTTAGCATGGATAATGTGGACGGCCTGGGCAGCGGTGATATTACGGCAACGGGTGCGCTGGCACTGAATGGCGCAGTCGGTACGCTGGACAATGTCATCAACGGCACAGGTTCCGTTCAACTGAGCAACGCGGCTGATGTGACACTGGCGGGTAACAATGCCCTGTCGGGTAATTGGAACACCGCAGCAGGTACTCGCCTGACGGCCTCGGTAGCCAATAATCTGGGTACGGCAGTTATCAACAATACCGGCACCTTTAATGTCGATACCTCGACTGACTGGACACTGGATAATGCGCTCAATGGCACTGGTGAGGTGACCAAAAACGGTACCGGGACGCTGACCATCGCTCGGGCTAACAGCTACAGCGGCGACACCACTATCTTGGACGGTGTGCTGAAACTGACTGATGCCAATGGTGTGGGTTCAGGTGTGGTGAACGTCAATACCACGGCGGGCAGCACCACAACGGGTCTGGAGCTGGCGCTCGCAACCGCCAGTGTCTTTGACAATGTATTGGCTGGCGCGGGTACCACCACAGTGAGCGGGGCGCAGGCCACCATCACTAGTGACAACACCGCCTACACCGGTGACTGGCATGTGACTGGTACCGGTACGCTGGCAGTTGACAGCTCGGCGACCAACAGTAATACCAACTTGGGTTCAGGTAGTGTGGATATTGCCGCAGGTGGCATCGTCAATGCTCAAACCACAGGGGCATTCAGCTTTAATAATGCATTGACCGGTGGCGGTAAGCTGGCGGCGTCCAACGGCGGTCAAGCATTCACCTTCGGCAGCGGTGTGGGGGCGGCCTTCGCAGGTACCGCGGTACTGACAAACAACACCTTTGCTCTGTCAGGGGACAACACTACCGCGCTGACTCGCGCCACACTGGAAGCGGGGACAGGCAACGAGACTGCGGTAGGTGACGGTAATCAGCAGATCGGCGGGTTGATCATCAACAATGGGGCGATGCAGTTCAACGCTACGGCACCGGAGCAGGTGGTGGCAACCAGCCTGATCACGGCTGGTACGTTGAACGTCAACCATACTGGTACGGTGCGTCTCAATCTACCGATGCCGTTTACCCCAAGCCCGCCAAATACGCCTAACACCAACAACTTGTTGATGCAGGATGAGGCGAACATCGGCGTACAGGTGGTTAGGGCTGGCGCGGTGACCGGCAGCGGCGGAGCACTGGTACTGACCGACCAGAATCATCAAGTTATCACTGCGGCACGTCAGATAGATATCAGCCAGGGTGGCAACACCGTAGCTCAAGGCACTTACGACTATCGCTTGACCTCTGGCCCTCAGACCGATGGTTTATATGTGAACTACGGCCTCACGAAGCTGGATCTGCAATCAGGTCAGACCCTGACGCTGGCTGAGGATACCGGTGCTAGCGGTGCTTCAGCTGATATGTCAGCCAAAATTACGGGTAGCGGTAATCTGGCGATTAATGCAGGTACGGGCGTGGTGTCGCTGTCTAACACCACCAACGACTACCAAGGCGAAACCAGCGTCAACTCAGGCACACTGCGCGCCATCAGCGATAATGCGTTGGGCCAGACCAGTCAATTGAACCTGGCTGATGCGACTGAGTTCGATCTGAACGGTATGACGCAGACAATCGGTGCGCTTAACGGCGCAGCAAATTCAACACTGAATATCAATAGCGGCATACTCAATGTGAGCAACGGCGGCACTTCGGCGGGTGCGCTAACGGGTGCAGGTCAGTTGAACATTAACGGCGGTACGCTGGAGGTGCAGGGCGCTAACGTCGGTCTGACTGCCAGCACTGCCATTGCGAGTGGTGCGACTGTCAGCATGAATAATGTGGACGGTCTGGGCAGTAGTGTTATTACGACAGAAGGTGCGCTGACGCTAAATGGTGCCACTGGTGTCTTGGATAACACCATCAACGGCATTGGATCCGTGCAACTGAGTAACGCTGCCGATGTAACATTGGCTGGCAACAATACTCTGTCGGGGTACTGGAGCACGGAAGTAGGTACTCGTCTGACAGCCTCGGTTGCCAGCAATTTGGGCACCGCGGCGATCAACAATACCGGCACCTTTAATGTCGATACCTCGACTGACTGGACGCTAGATAATGCACTCAATGGCACCGGTGAAGTGACTAAAAATGGTACTGGGACGCTGACTATCGCACGGGTTAACAACTACAGCGGCGATACCACCATCTTGGACGGTGTGCTGAAACTGACCGATACCGATGGCGCGGGTTCAGGTGTGGTAAACGTCAATACCACAGCAGGCAGTGCGACAACGGGTCTGGAACTGGCACTCGCAACCGCCAGTATCTTTGACAATGTATTGGCTGGTGCGGGGACCACCACGGTGAGCGGGGCACAAGCCACTATTACGGCTGATAATTCCGCTTACACCGGTAACTGGCGTGTGACCGACAGCGGTACGCTGGCAGTAGATAATGCGGCGACCACCAGTAACACCAATCTGGGCTCAGGTGGCGTGGATATTGCTGCTGGCGTCGTCAATGCACAAACCACTGGGGCATTCAGCTTTGACAACGCGTTAACCGGCACGGGTACGCTGGCGGCATCTAACGGCGGTCAGGCGTTCTCCTTCGGTAGCAGCGTGGGAGCGGATTTCGCAGGTACCGCGGTACTGACAAATAATACCTTTGCTCTGGCTGGGGACAACACCACGGCGCTGACTCGCGCCACGCTGGAGTTGGGCGCAGGCAACGTAACCACAGTCGGTGATGGCAATCAGCAAATCGGCGGATTGAACATCAACGGCGGTACGGTGAAATTCAACGCCACGGCACCGGATCAGAAAGTGGCGATCAGCTTGGTCACCTCCGGCACACTGGACATCGACAATACCGGTACTGTGAGTATTAATCTGCCGACGCCACTGACACCAAGTGCACCGGATGCGCCGAATGCCACCAACCTATTGATGCAGGACGAGGCAAATGTGGGCGTCCAATTGGTACGGGCGGGCACAGTAAATGGCAGCGGTGGTGCACTCACATTGACCGATCAGAATGGACAGGCAGTTACTGCAGCCCGTCAGATCGATGTTAGCCAGAATGGTAATACCGTGGCTCTGGCGACTTATGATTACCGTTTGACCTCCGGCACTCAGACTGATGGTTTGTATGTGAACTACGGTTTGACGGAGTTGGATCTGCAAGCGAGTCAGACTCTGACGTTAGCTGAAGATACAGGCGCGAGTGGTGCTTCAGCCGATATGTCTGCCAAGTTAACTGGCAGCGGTAATCTGGCGATTGAAGCGGGCGTGGGTGTGGTGTCGCTGTCTAACACCACCAACGACTACACCGGTGAGACGAGCGTCAAAACGGGAACCTTGCGTTCAGAGGCTGACAATGCGTTGGGTCAAACCAGCAAGCTGAACCTGGCTGCCTCAAGTGGGTTTGACCTGAACGGTAAGAAGCAGACGATTGGGATGTTGAATGGCGAAGCGGGTTCAGCGTTGAATATCAACGACGGTACGCTGAACCTGAGTAATGGCGGCACTTCGGCAGGTTCACTGACCGGTGGCGGTTTGCTCAACGTCAACGGCGGTACGTTGGATGTACAGGGTGCGAATACCGGGCTGAGCGCCAATACCACTATTGCGAATGGTGCGACGGTGAGCATGAATGATGTGGATGGTCTGGGCAGCGGTGATATTACCACCAACGGTAAGTTGGCGCTGAACGGGGCGACCGGCACCTTGGACAACAATATTAATGGAACCGGTGAACTCATTAAACAAGGCGCTGGTGAAGTGGTTCTGACCGGTAAAACCGGTTGGACGGGTAACACTTACATTGATGAAGGCGAACTGGTGTTAGATGGCTCTAACGGTGGTGCGCAACTGGTGAGTAATATCATCGCAAAAGACGATACTGCGTTGTCCTTGCGCCGCGGTGCCAGCCTAACTGGCTGGATCGATCCAACCGATGTGAACATCGACGCGACCAGTCGCTGGAATATGACGGCTGACTCCCTCGTCGACGACGTCAATCTGGCTGGTACCATCAACTTTGCTGCACCGAAATCATTGCCGATGAGTGCAGGACACACTCTGACTGCCAATAACTGGAATGGTCAAGGCGGTACGTTGGTCATGAATACGGTGTTAGGTGATGACAGTTCCGTAACGGATAAGCTGGTGGTCAACGGCAATACCAGTGGGAACACCTTCGTGAAGATTAATAATGTCGGCGGTCGTGGCGCGAAAACCGTAGAAGGCATCCGCGTAGTGGATGTTAACGGTCTGTCAGACGGAACCTTCACCAAGTCAGGGCGTATTGTTGCCGGGGCTTATGATTATAGCTTGGTGAAAAAAGAGAAAGATTGGTTCCTGACCAGTCTGGATACAACACCGCTGACGAAATCCCCAGAGAAAAAAGATGTTTCGGTTATACGTCCCGAGGCCGGTAGTTATATTGCCAACTTGGCAGCGGCGAATACGATGTTTATCACCGAGTTACATGACCGTTTAGGGGAAACTCAGTATACCGATGTGTTAACCGGCGAGCAGAAAGTCACCAGTATGTGGTTGCGTCAGGTTGGTGGTCATAACAGCTGGAAAGATTCTAGCGGTCAGTTGGGTACTCAAAGTAACCGTTACGTCACGCAACTGGGGGGGGAAATTGCCCAATGGAGTCCAGATGGTCTACAGCGCTGGCATCTGGGTGTGATGGCTGGCTACGGCAATAACAGTAGCAATACCCATTCTAACGTCACAGGGTATCGTTCTGAAGGTTCAGTCGACGGTTACAGTGCCGGGCTCTATGCCACCTGGTACGCCAATGACGAAACGAAACAGGGAATGTATCTGGATAGCTGGGCACAATACGGTTGGTTTAACAACAATGTGAAAGGTTCGGATATTCAGGGTGAATCCTATAAATCCAGTGGCATAACCGCCTCATTGGAATTGGGCTATACCCATAAACTGGGTGAGTTTGCCGGTAGCCAAGGTTCGCTGAATGAATGGTTTATCCAACCTCAGGCACAGGCTATCTGGATGGGCGTGAAGGCGGATGACCACCGTGAAAGCAATGGCACCCAGGTGAGTGGTGAAGGTGACGGTAATCTCCAGACGCGTCTGGGTGTCCGCACCTATCTGAAAGGACACAGCAGCATTGATGAGAGTAAAAACCGGACGTTCCAACCGTTTGTGGAAATTAACTGGATCCACAACACCAAAAACTTCGGTACACAGATGGATGGTGCAAGTGTGTATCAGAGCGGCGCTAAAAATATCGGGGAGATTAAAACCGGTGTTGAAGGGCAGCTTACTCCACGCCTGAATCTGTGGGGTAATGTTGGGGTTCAGGTTGGGGATAAGGGATACAACGACACCTCTGCCATGGTTGGGATTAAGTACAGTTTCTGATCGGCAATGCAGATAGGTTCTAAACGAAATTTCTTTTAAAAGTTGTCAGCTAAAAATAAGTTGGAAAGCATGAAAAACATGAATCGTTGTACCGTTAAGTCTCTGTTAGTCATTTGCGCTATGGTGGTCGGTTTGACCGGCTGTGATCAGTTGGGCTTAACACGTTCAAAAGTTGCCTACATTGATGTGGCTAAAGTATTGGCTGACTCTCCGATTGGAAAGCAAGAAACACAGCATAATCAACAGGTGAAAGAAGTTTTGGTGAAGGCCGATCGTGATGCACAGGAAAGATATAAAACGATGCCGGAGCCACAACAACGACAAAGCCGCGCCGCAGATGCCATGAACCTCAATCAATTGTGGTTAGCCGAGCAGAATCGTGCGCGAGAATTGAGCATCAAAGCCGTTACTGCTGAGACCGAGAAATACCGTTTGAGTCAAAAACTGGATATGGTGATGAGTCGGGCGCAGGTTGTTGCTGCCGATCCTGCCAATGACGTGACCGCAGAAATTATTGCGGGACTGAAAGATGTCAAAGTTGATTATGGCGCGTTGCCAGAAATCAGTGTGGTTAACAAAGAGGAACCCGCCAAAAACACGGAAACGCCAGCAAAAGAACCCTATTAAGGCCGTTTGGTTTAGTTACGGTTTTCAGCAATAAAATTCCCGCCATTATTGATACATATTGGCTATGTCAGTGATTGGCGGGAAGATGCGGTTGTTACTTTAATTGATCCAGCGCATCAAGTAGAATGCGCTACAATGAGAACCCATACCAACAGAAGTATTACTCGAAGCCAATGACCCTTCTGGCGTTAGGTATTAATCACAAAACCGCTCCGGTTTCTCTACGGGAACGCGTGACCTTTTCCCCAGAGTCCATCGATCAGGCGCTTAGCAGCTTGCTCCAACAACCGTTGGTGCAGGGCGGTGTGGTGTTGTCTACCTGTAACCGTACCGAACTTTATCTCAGTGTCGAACAGCAAGAGCATATTCATGAACAGCTCGTCACTTGGCTGTGTGAATATCACAATTTGCGACCAGAAGAGGTGAATAAAAGCCTTTATTGGCATCACGGTAACGATGCGGTGAGTCATCTGATGCGGGTGGCCAGTGGTTTAGACTCTTTGGTCTTGGGCGAACCGCAAATTCTCGGGCAGGTAAAAAAAGCCTTTGCCGAGTCGCAAAAAGGCCAATCTCTTTCTGGTGAACTGGAACGGTTGTTCCAAAAATCCTTCTCGGTTGCCAAGCGCGTCCGTACCGAAACCGAAATTGGTGCCAGTGCGGTGTCGGTGGCATTTGCTGCTTGTTCCTTGGCACGCCAAATCTTCGAATCTCTGGCCGATCTGAATGTGTTGTTGGTGGGAGCCGGTGAAACCATTGAGCTGGTGGCGCGTCACCTACGTGAACACCAGGTTAAGCACATGATTATCGCTAACCGTACCCGTGAACGCGCCCAAGTGTTGGCGGATGAAGTGGGCGCGGAAGTCATCACCTTGCCGGAGATTGACGAACGCTTGGCCGATGCCGACATTATTATCAGTTCGACCGCTAGTCCATTACCGATTATCGGTAAAGGTATGGTTGAGCGAGCGTTGAAATCGCGTCGTAATCAGCCGATGCTGTTGGTAGATATTGCCGTACCGCGTGATATTGAGCCGGAAGTGGGTAAATTGCCTAACGCTTATCTGTATAGCGTGGACGATTTACACGCCATCATTCAGAGCAATTTGGCGCAGCGTCAGGCAGCGGCAGTGCAAGCCGAATCGATTGTCGAGCAAGAAAGCAGCAATTTTATGGCTTGGCTGCGTTCACAAGGCGCGGTCGAAACCATCCGTGATTATCGTTCGCAAGCCGATCAAATTCGTGCAGAAATGGAAACCAAAGCGTTGGCGGCGATTGCCCAAGGTGCCAATGTGGAAGACGTCATCCACGAATTGGCGCATCGCCTGACTAACCGCCTTATTCATGCCCCTACCAAATCCCTCCAGCAAGCCGCCGGCGATGGCGACATGGAGCGGTTACAAATCTTACGCGACAGCCTCGGGCTGGATCAGCATTAGTTTTCTTTTATTAACAGGGTTTAATACCACGAATGAAGCCTTCTATTGTTGCCAAACTGGAAGCGTTACAAGAGCGTCATGAAGAAGTTCAGGCGCTGCTCGGCGATGCCGGGGTTATAGCCGATCAGGATCGGTTTCGCGCCTTGTCGCGTGAATATGCACAGTTGACCGACGTTAGTGCTTGTTTTCTCAAATGGAGACAGGTGCAGGACAATCTCGCTGAAGCCGAGATGATGTTGGAAGATCCTGAAATGCGCGAGATGGCACAGGAAGAAATTAAACAGGCCAAAACAGATACCGAAGAGCTGGAACAACAGTTGCAGGTCTTGCTGTTACCGAAAGATCCCGATGATGAACGCGGCTGCTTCTTGGAAGTTCGTGCGGGAACGGGCGGTGATGAAGCGGCGATTTTCGCGGGTGATTTGTTCCGTATGTATAGCCGCTATGCGGAAACTCGCCGTTGGCGGGTAGAAGTGATGAGCGCCAACGAAGGTGAACATGGCGGTTATAAAGAAGTGATTGCCAAAGTTTCGGGCGACGGCGTGTACGGTCAACTGAAATTCGAATCTGGTGGTCATCGTGTACAGCGCGTACCGGAAACCGAATCACAAGGGCGTATTCATACTTCTGCCTGCACTGTGGCGGTGATGGCAGAAGTGCCAGAGGCGGAGTTGCCGGAGATTAACCCTGGCGATTTGAAAATTGACACCTTCCGCTCCTCCGGTGCAGGTGGTCAGCACGTTAACACCACCGACTCGGCAATTCGTATTACCCACTTGCCAACCGGTATTGTGGTGGAGTGTCAGGACGAACGTTCACAGCACAAAAACAAAGCCAAGGCGATGTCAGTATTGGGTGCGCGTATCCGTGCGGCGGAGATGGCGAAGCGTCATCAAGAAGAGGCTTCAACGCGTCGTAACCTGTTGGGTACCGGTGACCGTTCTGACCGTAATCGGACTTACAATTTCCCACAGGGGCGCGTGACCGACCACCGCATTAACCTGACGTTGTACCGTCTGGACGAAGTGATGGAAGGTAAACTGGATATGTTGATCCAGCCTATCGTGCAGGAATATCAGGCCGATCAACTGGCGGCGCTGTCCGCAGAGCCTGAGTGATGGATTATCAAGCCTGGCTGAAAACTGCGGTCATTCGTTTGGCGCAAAGTGAAAGTGCTAAACGAGATGCAGAAATCTTGCTAGGTTTCGTCACTGGTAAAGCCAGAACCTTCCTGTTGGCGTTTGGTGAGACCTTACTGACGCCGCAGGAAACGGCTCAACTTGAAGCGCTGTTGGTACGCCGTGAACGTGGCGAGCCAGTGGCTTATTTGGTCGGTGAGCGTGAGTTTTGGTCACTGCCGTTGTCGGTATCCCCTGCGACGTTGATCCCGCGCCCGGATACCGAATGTCTGGTGGAGTTGGCATTAACGCGCTTACCGACGCAGCCATGCCAGATCCTCGATCTCGGCACCGGCACGGGGGCGATTGCGTTGGCATTAGCCAGTGAACGCCCGGATTGTTCGGTGTTTGGTGTTGATTTGCAACCGGCCGCCGTTGAGCTTGCGCAGCACAATGCGCAGAAACTGGCGATCACCAATGTGCAATTTCTGCCAGGCAGTTGGTTTACGCCATTGGCAGAACAACAATTTGCGTTAATCGCCAGTAATCCCCCTTATATTGATGCGAACGATCCCCATCTGGCGCAAGGAGATGTCCGTTTTGAGCCAAGCAGTGCGTTAGTGGCCGAGCAGCAAGGGCTGGCGGATTTAGCGTTAATCGTTCAACAAGCATCGAACCATTTACAGCCGCAAGGGTGGTTGTTGTTAGAACATGGCTGGCAGCAAGGAGAAAGTGTGCGTAATCTACTGCTGGCCGCAGGGTTTAAATCGGTAGAAACTTGCCGTGATTATGGCGGTAACGATCGCGTGACGCTGGGGCAATGGCCTGAAAAATAGAATGGGCTTAATAATTAAGGAATAATATGGCCGCATATATGGCGTTAAAACACCTTCATTTATTGACGGTGGTTATCAGCATCAGTTTATTTATTTTACGTTTTATCTGGCAGTGGCGTGGTTCACCCATCATGCAGCAGCGCTGGGTAAAGATTACACCGCATATTAACGACACTATATTGTTCCTTAGCGGCATCGCCTTAGTCGTGATGTTTAAACTTTATCCGCTGTTAGGCATGGACTCATGGCTGACCGAAAAGTTATTTGGCGTTATTATCTACATCCTGCTGGGTTATGTTGCATTGGGCAAAAAGACCCGTAGCCAGCAGAAACGCACTCTGGCGTTCGTCTTGGCATTGGGGTGTTTGTATCTGATTATTAAACTTGCCACGACGAAAATACCGTTTCTGATGGGATACTTATGAGTAGCATTGCCGATTTTGAATTTAACACCTCACTATTGAGTGAGGGAGTGATCTTGGTATCGCAGGAAGTGCGCGGTGATTTTCCTACTGCTGAGGTAGAGCGCAAACTGCAACAACTGAGCGAAGAGGCGCGCGCCGCTGTGCCGCTCGATCTCAGCCAGGAAGAACAATTGGATGCACTTATTGAGTTGTTCTTCAAAACGTGGGGGTTCGGCGGTGCTAGTGGCGTTTATCGTTTATCCGATGTTATCTGGCTGGACCATGTACTGGAGGCTCGCCAAGGTACGCCGGTTTCACTGGGTACTATCTTCCTGCATATCGCCCATCAGTTGGATCTGCCGTTAATGCCGGTGATTTTCCCGACCCAATTAATTTTGCGTGCTGATTGGCTGGATGAAGAAATGTGGCTGATCAACCCGCTAAATGGCGAAACGCTCAACGAGCATACGCTGGAAGTATGGATCAAAGGTAATTTGGGGCAGGGTGCCGAACTGGAAGATGACGATCTGGATGAATCAGAAAACGTCATGGTGGTGCGTAAAATGTTAGATACGCTGAAAGCCGCGCTGATGGAAGAAAAACAGATGGAAATGGCGTTGCGTGCCAGCGAAACGGTACTGAGCTTTGACCCGGAAGATCCGTATGAAATCCGCGATCGCGGGCTGATTTACGCCCAATTGGATTGCAATCATATTGCCATTTCCGATCTCAATTATTTTATCGAGCAATGTCCTGAAGATCCGGTTAGTGAAATGCTCAAAGTACAGATCCACGCAATAGAACCGAAACAAGTGACATTGCATTAATGAATTCTGATTTAACATCAACAAAGGCGAAAGCATGAAACAGAAAGTGGTTAGCATTGGTGACATCAACGTAGCGAACGATCTGCCGTTTGTGCTGTTTGGCGGTATGAACGTGCTCGAGTCGCGCGATTTGGCGATGCGCATCTGCGAACACTACGTCACCGTGACGCAAAAACTGGGCATCCCTTACGTTTTCAAAGCCTCTTTTGATAAAGCCAACCGTTCTTCTATCCACTCCTATCGTGGGCCGGGTTTGGAAGAGGGGATGAAAATCTTCCAGGAAATCAAAAAAACCTTCGGTGTGAAAGTGATCACCGATGTGCATGAGGCTTCTCAGGCTCAACCGGTTTCCGAAGTGGTAGACGTGATTCAACTGCCTGCGTTCTTGGCACGCCAAACCGATCTGGTTGAAGCGATGGCGAAAACTGGCGCAGTTATCAACGTGAAAAAACCGCAGTTCGTGAGCCCAGGCCAGATGGGGAACATCGTCGATAAATTCAAAGAAGGCGGTAACGATCAAGTGATTCTGTGCGATCGTGGTAGCAACTTTGGTTATGACAACCTGGTGGTCGACATGCTGGGGATTAACGTCATGAAGAACGCGACTGGTGGTCATCCGGTCATCTTCGACGTGACCCATGCGTTGCAAACCCGCGATCCATTCGGTGCAGCTTCTGGCGGTCGTCGTGCCCAAGTCACTGAACTGGCGCGTGCTGGTATGGCGGTTGGTTTGGCAGGATTGTTTATCGAAGCGCACCCAGAACCCAACAGTGCCAAGTGTGACGGCCCATCAGCGTTGCCGTTGGACAAACTGGAGCCGTTCTTGATGCAGATGAAAGCGATCGACGATCTGGTGAAGAGCTTCCCAGAATTAGATACCAGCAAGTAATACCTGTTGTTTATCTAATCAAAAGGCTCGATTCGTCGAGCCTTTTGCTTTTATTGGTCCAGCGCGCTAAGTGCCTCTGGCAACGTCGAATAGAACTGTAGTTTCCCTTCGATGGGTTGGATGCGCGCTCGCGCCAAGGTTTTTAGCGGTTGGAATGGAATATCGGTGATTACCAATAATTTCCCGTCTGGCAGAGTATCAATGAAACGTTGCAAGGCGTGTAAACCACCGGCATCCAGTACTGGCACTGCATCCCATTGTAAAACCACCTGATTATAGTTTTCACTGCGTAGCAATAGCTCGTTGAAAATACGTTCGGCAGCGGCGAAGAACAACGGACCATTGACCCGTAACACCAAGCGGTTTTGCTCGCTACTGATTTCACTCAATCGCGTCATACGTGCAATTCGGCGCATAAACAGCAACGAAGCCAGCACGATACCGACGGTAATAGCGATAACCATATCAAACAGCACCGTCAACGACATGCAGAGTAACAGGACTATGATGTCGTCTTTTGGCGCGCTACGCAGTAAATAAACCACTTTGTGTGCTTCGCTCATGTTCCAAGCGACGATCAATAAGAGCGATGCCATCGCCGCTAATGGCAGATAGGAAAGCCACGGCGCTAATACCAACAACGCGAGTAAAACCAGTAGCGCATGAATAATGGATGAAATCGGCGAGGTTGCACCAGCACGTACGTTAGCGGCGGAACGGGCGATCGCGGCAGTGGCGGTAATGCCACCAAAGAACGGGGCGATAATATTCCCGGCACCCTGACCAATCAATTCGGCATTGGAGTTATGTTTTTTACCGGTCATTCCATCTAATACCACTGCGCATAACAGCGATTCGATCGCCCCTAACATCGCCATCGAAAAGGCGGCAGGCAGCAGAGCGGAAAGCGTTTGCCAATTTAGCGTGAACGGCTGACCGCCTGCGGCAGGCAAATTCCAAGGGAATATCCACTGTGGCAATATCGGTGGAATGCCTTGCCCCTGGCTGCCATCAGCTAATAGATAGCTGAAGCGAGAACCGATGGTCGCTACCTGATGGTCAAATAACGCCAAAATACCCATTACCGCGGTTCCTGCCAGTAATGCCGGTAAGTGACCGGGAATTCGTAACCCTAACTTAGGCCAAAGGATCAATACCAACAGGGTCACGGCACCAATCAACGTATCACCAAAATCCAACGTTGGTACGGCGTGTAAGAGGGCATAAACTTTACCGACATAATTTTCGGGTATCTCTGCTAAATGCAAACCAAAAAAATCCTTCACCTGCATGGTGGCGATGGTAATGGCAATACCAGAAGTAAAACCGAGTGTGACGGGCAATGGGATATATTCAATCAGCCGCCCAAAGCGCGCTAATCCCATTAATACCAAGAATACACCAGAAATTAGAGTGGCAATCAGTAATCCCGCGAGACCAAACTGCTGCGAAACCGGATACAGGATCACCACAAAGGCAGCGGTAGGGCCAGAAACGCTGTAGCGAGAACCGCCACTGACGGCAATTACGATCCCTGCAATTGCCGCGGTATACAGCCCATATTGTGGCGGCACGCCGCTGGCAATGGCCAAGGCCATTGCTAATGGGATGGCAATAATGCCCACGGTGATGCCAGCAATGGTATCTTTCAGGAAGCGTTGCAAGGAGTAAGGTTCCCGCCAACAGGCGTCGATCAGTGCGCTGAAAGGGCGAATACTGTTAATTTTGTGCGTTTTCATCGAAGGTGCAAACCAAATCTATAAAAGAAGACGGAATGGCGGGCCGGTTGAGGTCCGTCTCGAATAGCTGACTGATACCATACGCTGATTGAATTGGAGATACCTAGATATACATCAATATGATGAAAAAAATTTATGACTACAGTTTTACCTGGCGATAAAAATCACTGATGCCACGCCTCACAGGTGTTATTGCTATAACGAAAAAAGTAAAGTGTGATTTTTAAGTGTTAGTGGGTGTAATTGATGGTTGAGCTAGGGAAAGAGGTGAATTTAGAAAATAATACCTGAGAGAACGGAAGTGAATTACCTGGGTGATGGCTTCGTATGCACTTAACTAGAGTGCTTTTCAATCTGAACTCAATGCATGATGCAACTATCCTCTTTGGATAACGGAAAAATAAATAATTCGCTTATTATTGCGCAATGGGAGAACTGCGTTTATACAATATAGGTGAATTATTTTTATCAATTTTTGCATTATCTTGGCTAAAGTCTACGAGGTGGTGTCGTTATGAATTTACTGTCTGGTATTGGGCTTTTTTTCTATCTTCTTTCCTTACTTATTGTTTTAGTATTTTCTTTTATCTACTTACGCCGAACAGAGTTTATGCCATATCATCAAGTCGCGGCTGAGGTTGAATGGTCCAGTATTAACCGTGGGATGCAGTTGTTATTTTTAGCACTGATCAAGGTCGTCGGATTTGCTTGGTTAGCATGGGTATTAACCAGTGCACTGGCATTATCCTTGTTACTTTCAAGGTCATTCTCATTTTCATATTGGTTGCTGTTTCAAATAACCTTTCTTTTAGCCACACTTTCGCCTGTGGCAGTAGCTTCATATTTAAAGTTTAAAACAGGGGCGCCAACGCCGATATTGAGTGGTGCTCAAATGATCATTGAGTGAAAGTTATAACTGTCATTAATCATAAATAATCTCCCACGTTGTTTTAACAAGTAAAAAGAGTGGATATTAATAAATGTTAGGGTTGGTGACGTGTTACAAGGAACCCTACAGCAAGATTTAACTGTAGACCATTTTTTGAACAATTGTTGAGGTGGGAAATCAGTGGGGCAAATAGCAAAAAAGCCTGAACGCGAATTCAGGCTTTCTCTTAAAATATGGCGGTGAGAGAGGGCTTGACTCGCGTTGCTCGCCCTTCGGGCAGCCTGCGGCTGTCCAAAATGCTGGCGCATTTTGTCAAACCCTGTCGAGGATTCTCACCCCTCTCTATGGGGTATATAAAGCAAAAAAGCCTGAACGTGAATTCAGGCTTTCTCTTAAAATATGGCGGTGAGAGAGGGCTTGACTCGCGTTGCTCGCCCTTCGGGCAGCCTGCGGCTGTCCAAAATGCTGGCGCATTTTGTCAAACCCTGTCGAGGATTCTCACCCCTCTCTATGGGGTATGTAAAGCAAAAAAGCCTGAACGCGAATTCAGGCTTTCTCTTAAAATATGGCGGTGAGAGAGGGGTTCGAACCCTCGATACACTTACGCGTATACACACTTTCCAGGCGTGCTCCTTCAGCCACTCAGACACCTCACCGTTTTTGTCGTTGCGTGTTACCAGTGCAACGGGGCGCTACTATAGGGAGTCGCACCGATCCGGTCAAGTATATTTTCTTTGTTTCTTATCGGACGGTTAAGCTCTGCTCGCTTTGGTGTAAGGTTAGGCAAATACGGGGTGCAAATAGCAAAAAAGCCTGAACGTGAGTCCAGGCTTTCTCTTTGAATATGGCGGTGAGGGAGGGCTTGACTCGCGTTGCTCGCCCTTCGGGCAGCCTGCGGCTGTCCAAAATGCTGGCGCATTTTGTCAAACCCTGTCGAGGGTTCTCACCCCTCCCTGATCGGGGTGCAGATAGCAAAAAAGCCTGAACGTGAGTCCAGACTTTCTCTTTGAATATGGCGGTGAGGGAGGGCTTGACTCGCGTTGCTCGCCCTTCGGGCAGCCTGCGGCTGTCCAAAATGCTGGCGCATTTTGTCAAACCCTGTCGAGGGTTCTCACCCCTCCCTGATTGGGGTGCAGATAGCAAAAAAGCCTGAACGTGAGTCCAGGCTTTCTCTTTGAATATGGCGGTGAGGGAGGGCTTGACTCGCGTTGCTCGCCCTTCGGGCAGCCTGCGGCTGTCCAAAATGCTGGCGCATTTTGTCAAACCCTGTCGAGGGTTCTCACCCCTCCCTGATCGGGGTGCAGATAGCAAAAAAGCCTGAACGTGAGTCCAGACTTTCTCTTTGAATATGGCGGTGAGGGAGGGGTTCGAACCCTCGATACACTTACGCGTATACACACTTTCCAGGCGTGCTCCTTCAGCCACTCAGACACCTCACCATATTGTCATCAACGGCGCCGTGCGCAGTCAACGGGCGCTAATGTAGGAGAATCTGATCTCAGCGTCAACATTCTTATTATCACTCTGAGAGCGTTTAGCTAAAGTTACAGCAATTTGCTGATTTGCCGAACGATAACCTACTATTTATTCTCCAATCTACCCAGCAATGACCCGCAAAATTTAATGCGAAAAAGGCTCTTTGGGTTAACCAGTTACCTTCAGCTCAATATACCAGCAATCTATCAACACTTAATGCGGTTATATGCATTAATACTGGATTATTAGTCAAGTGTGTCGCTAAATAAAGTGGTGCTGGCATGCTGTCTGTGGACTACAGCGATGAACCATAGCGCTAATGAACAGCACGGGCAGGGATTAATTCTATTAAATAATAATGCAGTAGAGGTTTGCTTTGACTTTATCGGCTCCCCCATCGTCAGAACAACAGCAGCACAGTATCCCGACAGGAGCAGGTGCGCTGTTTTTCATCCAAATCTTCGCCACACTCGGTTTTGCCGTGCTGTATTCCACCTTGGTGCTATATGCCACCAAACGCTTAGGATTTAGCGAAACTAACGCTAACGCTATGATGGGGGTGTTTGGTGCCTTCAACTATGGATTGCATATGTTTGGTGGCTATCTCGGCGGACGTTTTCTCAGTAACCGAAACTTGTTTGTGTTGGGAATGGTATTGCAAGTTATTGGCTGTGCTTTGATTGCCGTCGCCGGGGTTTGGGGGCTGTATTGGGGCTTGGCGATGTTCCTCACCGGTAGTGGCCTGAACGTGACCTGCATCAATATGATGCTGACTCAACGCTATAAACCGGATGATGATCGTCGTGAGTCTGCCTTCTTATGGAATTACGCCGGTATGAATCTGGGGTTCTTCGTCGGTTTTACCGTTGCCGGTTACTTCCAATTGACAGAAAACTATCGCGCGTTATTCCTGTTTGCCACTTTAGGTAATGTTGCAGCGATCGTTGTCGCGCTGAGCCGTTGGCGTATTCTGGCCGATATTAACACGCCTTTACATGATGCTACGCGTGGACAGTATCGCTGGCGTATGTTGGTCGGATTGGCGGTGTTGGTGGTTTTGGTACCGATTATCCGCGTGATGCTGACCCATGCTGAGTTCAGTGGGCACTTTGTGATTGGACTTGGCATCCTGATTTTCCTACTGCTTTGTGTCGTCACTTTGCGTCATCATCCGCGTGATGAGCGTCGCCGTATGCTGGCTTACCTGATTCTGGCTGTTGGCTCGTTGGTATTCTGGGCACTGTACCAGTTGGCACCAATGGGACTAATGTTGTTCTCTGAACACAATATCAACCTGAATGTTTATGGTATTCAAGTCGCACCTCAATGGATTCAGAACATCAACACATTAGTGATTGTTGTCGGAGGACCATTGATGGCGTTATGGTTCAACCGCCTGCGTCAGCGTGGTTGGAACATCGATATTCCGTTGCAATTTTCTGGCTCATTATTCTGTATGGGGCTGGGTATGTTAGTGCTGCCGGTAGGGATCAGTTTGGCGGGCGGCGATGGGTTGGTGGCGTTCAAATGGATTGTGATTAGCTATATCTTACAAAGCCTTGGCGAATTGATGATCTCGCCAATTGGCTACGCGATGATTGGTAAATTGGCTCCAGCACGTTATCAAGGGGTGATGATGGGTTGTTGGATGATGGTGACGGGTGTGGCTTCGGTGCTGGCGGGTTATGTTTCCGGTTTAATGCCAGCAAACAGCGGTAGCACACCAGTATTGACCAATCCGGGATACAGTCAGATCTTTAACACCTTAGGTTGGGGGGCTGCGGGGGTTGGCGTGGTGTTGCTGATTTTGATCCCGTTGTTGCGTCGCTTGATTCGGCGCGATGAGCCAGGGTTGGCCTGAGTCTTTAATTAATAGGTTATAAGTTTCGGTCGCTTAAATTTGGTTTGTTCCGTGTCATGCGGATGACTGCGACCGAGTTGGGGGCTCAAGAGCCAGCCCCACCCCCCGGCCCTTGCTACTTCAGGCGGTTGCTGGCGCAACTTCAATTACTCGTCCGAACCCTAGGACTCGCTCCTACGGGGCCGCCGCAAGCGGCGTTCAAATTTGCTCCCGGCAAATTTGTCACTACGGCACTGCGCATCACGGCCGGCTACGATATACGTCCATGTATAACTCGCCTAAACGCGCCCTCCATGGCGCATTTGCCTATGCTCCGTTTCTCCGTTTGGCGCCTTCAATGGCGTCAACACCAGTGCTCCACTCAGCAATTGTTTTTAAAATGGTGAGATTACTCGGTGGTTGATGGTTTGTGTTTTGACGTTAAGCGGATCATGGCTTGCCGAACACTGCTCGTTTGCGGCAATTCCAATTATATCGAGCTGGAAAATCGCAAAAATATTTAATTTGCAAGCTAACTAATTACTTGCATTATGTGGCAAATCAAGGAAGTCTGTTATCCATCGCAATCGGAGGCAACGAATCATGGAAATCATTTTTTATCATCCGTTCTTTAATCCTCAGGAATGGTTAGCGGGGATTGCCCAACGCTTGCCACAGGCCAATATTCGCGAGTGGCAGCCGGGGGACGATCGGCCGGCCGATTATGCCTTGGTTTGGCGGCCACCGTTTGCCATGTTGGCTAATCGCCAAGATCTGAAAGGGGTGTTTGCGTTAGGGGCGGGTGTGGACGCCATTCTAGAACAAGAGCGTCTAAACCCAGGCACATTACCCGCTGGCGTGCCATTGGTACGACTAGAAGATACCGGTATGGGGCAACAGATGCAGGAGTACGCGCTGGCTTATGTGCTGCGTTACTTCCGTCGTTTTGATGAATACGATCTCCAACAGCAACAACAAAACTGGCTGCCGCTAGACCCTCATGTTAGCGATAATTTCACCATCGGTATTTTAGGTGCAGGTGTATTAGGTAAAAGCGTAGCGGAAAAACTGGTGGAATTTGGTTTCAACGTCCGTTGCTGGAGTCGAAGCGCTAAACAGATCGAAGGCGTGACCAGTTTTGCGGGAAATGCTCAGCTCCCTGCGTTTCTTGATGGCTCGCGGCTGTTGATCAATCTGTTGCCGAATACGCCAGAAACCGTGGGTATTCTTAATGAAAAATTGTTCCAGCAACTGGTTCCGAGAGCGTATTTAATTAATTTTGCTCGTGGTGCACATTTGGTAGAAAACGATCTGGTGCGAGCTTTAGATCAAGGGCAAATCGCAGCAGCGACGCTGGATGTCTTCGTTACTGAGCCATTGCCGCAAGATCATCCGTTCTGGCGTCATCCGCGTGTCACTATTACCCCGCATATTGCGGCTATTACTCTGCCGCAGCAGGCGATGGATCAGATCGTTGCCAATATCTTGAAAGTTGAAGTTGGGCAGGTACCGCTCGGCGTGGTGGATATGCAGCGAGGCTACTGATCTTGTAGCGCTGCTGCTATGCTAAATGAAGAGAAAGTCTGCGCCCGACGTTCAATGGTGGGCGGAAAAACAAGGAGAAGTAATGTACCCCGTTGACTTGCATATGCATACCGTCGCCAGTACCCACGCTTACAGTACTCTGCATGACTACATTGCCGAAGCTCAGAAAAAAGGCATCAAACTTTTCGCCATCACCGACCACGGGCCTGACATGGTCGATGCGCCGCACTATTGGCACTTTATGAATATGCACGTGTGGCCACGTATCGTTGAGGGGGTGGGGATCTTGCGCGGTATTGAAGCAAACATCAAAAATCTAGCGGGAGACATCGATTGTACTGGCCCGATGCTGGATAAAATCGATCTAATTATTGCTGGCTTCCATGAGCCGGTGTTTGCTCCGCAAGATAAGGCTGCTAACACCCAAGCGATGATTGCCGCGATGGCGCAGGGTGATGTACATATCATCAGTCATCCGGGGAACCCTAAGTATCCGATTGATATTGAAGCCGTCGCCGCTGCTGCCGCGCAATACAATGTGGCGTTGGAATTGAATAACTCATCATTTACCCATTCGCGTAAAGGCAGCGAGGCTAATTGTCGGGCGATTGCCGCCGCAGTACGTGATGCTGGGGGCTGGTTGGCATTGGGCTCTGATTCTCATGTTGCTTTTGCCTTGGGTAATTTCGAACATTGCGAACGTATTATTGGCGAGGTGGATTTCCCACAGGATCGTATCCTGAACGTCAGCCCGCGCCGTTTGCTTGATTTTCTTGAGCAGCGCGGCAAACCCGCGATTGCGGAACTGGCCAGTTTGTGACATCGTCACGCAAAATTTTCCGCGTGTTATAAGGTTTTATGATGAACGAGTTTTCTATTGTTTGCCGCGTGTTGGGGTCGTTATTTTATCGCCAACCGCAAGATGCGTTGCTGGTACCGTTGTTTGGCCTGATTAAAGCGGGCAAACTGCAGCAGCATTGGCCGTTAGAGCAAGACGATTTGTTGAAGCGCTTGCAGCAGAGTTGTGAACCGAGCCAGTTGGCGGCAGAGTTCAACCGGTTATTTGTTGGCAGCGAGTGCAGTGTTTCTCCATTCCGCTCTGCCTATGTTGAAGGTAGCAGTGAAGCCGAAGTGCGTGCCTTCTTGCAACAACGCGGCATGCCTCAAGGTGAAACCCCAGCAGACCACTTTGGTTTATTACTGTTAGCCGCCTCTTGGTTGGAAGATCAATCGCAGGAAGATGAAGTTCAGGCGCAAATCACTCTGTTTGATGAGTTTCTATTGCCGTGGTGCGGTAAATTTTTGGGGAAAGTCGAAGCTCATACGACCAGCGCTTTCTATCGTACCTTGGCGGAATTGACGCGTGATGCGGTGCAGGCCATGTGGGATGAGTTGGCGGAAGATGAGCAAAGCGCTGATTCGGGCGAAGAAGAGTAAATAATTTTGGGCGCAGTGCATGCTACTCTGCGCCCATCATCAAATCAGTCAGTAAACGGGATCACCAATTCACCCGGTTTCACTTCCAATCCTTTCGCCATTTTCTTCGCCATTGCTTCGGTTTTGCTGTTGTCTGGGTTCAACACGTAAGCGGGTTTTTGATCGAAATAAGCTTTCAGCGATTGGTTCAAATAAGGTGTTAATGCCTTCATCACCGTATCCATTTTCTCTGGCTGCACTTTATAGTCAGTCAGTTCCATATCCTTCAGGAAAATCGCACCTTTTTCACGGTCGTAGACCGGTTGTGCTTTTAGCGTTAGTTGCAAATCAGCGGCCTGTGGCCCGAGGATCGAAGTGATATTCACTTTTGCATTGCCTGACAACGTCACTTTGCCCGGCTCGCTGCGGCCAATTTGGCTCTGTAATTGTGTCAGGACGATATTGGCATCCACCAATCCCGGAACGCCAATCTGTTTCTGGAAATCATTATGTTTTTGCAGGTAATTATTCACTTCCTGCTCGCTGAGAGTGTATTGGGTGAGCTGATTACAACCCGCAATCACAACGGTAAATACCAGCGCGGCGGCGCCCAGCAAAATCTTTTTCATACGATCCTCTTAAAACTGCTAATGACATGACGCAGATGATAACTTATTTAAAGTATGACGCGGGGAAGAAAAACGAATGATGCAGAAAAAACAGGGGATTACCTATCAGATAACACTGAAACTGCTGCCGTGCTGACAGCAGTTCCTGAAAGTATTATCTTTCCAGAGCGGATAATAATGGAATGTCACTGCGTTTTGACATCCGCTCGCGATAGGCTGCTACTTTTTCCGGCAACTCCACTCCAGCAACGATCGACAATGAACGTAGCAGCGGGAATAAATGAATATCATCTTCGGACAGCGTACCGTTAACCGCTTCTGGTGAAACAATCAGGCTATCCAGAACCTTCAAATCTTCTTCCAATCGGTTAATCAGCTCGGCGCTGTTATCCAAAAGGTCTTTGAAATTTCTGCTGGTAGACTGTTTTTTATCGCTGAAGTACTTACGCGCACTTTCGGTGGCAAACTCTTCAAAATTGGCTTCGGCAAAGCGGGGTAACAGCAGCTTGTCGCTGTAATCGGTCACCTTGTGTAGCCAGTTACTGATCTCTCGTTTAGTCTCACCCGTCAGTACCAGATTGCCATCAAACTGATCGACATAATGCACAATGTCCATACTTTCAGGTAGATAGCTGCCGTCGTCTTTTTGCAGGATCGGCGCCATTTTTTTGCCGATCATACTGATTGGTGTTGCTTCGTCGTCGCTGAGTAATGTCACTAAGCGAACAGGTAGGTTTTTCAAGCCAAAAATCATGCGGGCTTTTACGCAGTATGGGCAATGATCGTAAATAAACAGTTTCATGTAGGCTCCCAATTGTCAGCTTCACATCGCAATACTAACCGTAACGCCAATGAGCTGTCGTGGAATGATACAATATAACGATGCATTAATGCGATGTAACCCACATAAATCGGTGGGTTAATGCTGATTGCTTTTTGGGCTGGCTTTATGACAATTTAGCCGTTGCCGGCGCGGTACGTGGGTTGAATTGCCAGTGCAACGCGAACAGTGTAATAAAGCCAACAATACCGAGTAACAACCACGGCAGTTCCGGCATCGCCAAAGCGCGCCCGGTGTCATACATCCAACCGCCGCCTGTGTAACCCAGAGCGCCTCCCAACGCTAAACCTAAACGGCTAAAGCCCATATAACTACCGCGAGCACGAGGATCGGCCAGCGACGCGCTGAGCGTTTCACGCGCCGGTTCGGCAATGATTGAACCCAGATAGAAACAGAAAATCATCGCAAACAATACATGCAGATTACTCGCTAAGCCGACGGGCATCAGACTGACTGTCATCAGTAAAAGACCGGCCATTAAACGCTGTTCCAGACGGAAGCGTTTTTCACTCCAGCGCGCCAGTGGGTAAAGCAGAGACAGAGAAAGCGCCGCCTCAATGGCGTACATCCACTTCACTGGCGTCGCTGAACCGGCAACTTCATTCACGATGATGGGCAACATCAACATGACTTGCACCGCCAGCATGTAGTAGCCGGTTAGGGTCAACACATACATCAGGAAACGACGATCGCGCAGAACACGCATCATGCCTTCGCGCATGGGGGCGCGAACGGTGGAGATACGGTAAGCGGGTAGCAACCAAGCGTTCCACGCGGCGGCGAGGACAAAGATGGATGCGCCAGTCCAGCAAACGAAATGGAAATCGTATTGTAGTAACCAACTGCCAATTAACGCACCGATTACCGCCCCTGCGCTGTCTTGCATCATCAATATTGAGATAAAACGGCCGCGTTCATGGGGACGAGTCAGTTTGATGATCAGTGCCGCCCGTGGCGGATCGAATAATGTGCCTCCCAGCGCCGACAAAATGCAGGAGCCCCATAGCATCCACGGTTCCGTCGCCATCGCCATGGTGGCAAAGCCGGCCGCACGCATCAGCATCCCGATGACTATCATCGGTTTGGCACCAAACCGGTCGGCAATCGCGCCGCCAAAAATACCTAGCCCTTGTTGTACTAATTGACGCAAGCCTAAGGCAATACCGACGGCAACGGCCGCCCAACCGAGTTGATCGACAAAGCGAATCGAAATCAGTGGAAAGACGACAAAAAAGCCTAAAACCACCAGCAGGTTATCAAGCAATAGAAAATATTTACCCAAGCTCCGAGCTTGCGATACCAGAGACATGCTTCACCACAGGAAAATAAAAGGAGGAAAAAAGCGACTCGTTCATATTGCGCCCAAAAAACCTTTGCCAATAGGGGGCAGGTAGATAATATTTTTTTATCGTCAAAGCGTTACTTGCGCAGCAAAATCGCATGAAAAACGCATTAATTGGTTTAAGCGGTTATTTACTGAGCTTTGGCGATTTTACCTGTAAGGCAGGCTACGGTTATATTAGCGGTGGCTGTTGCGGTTTTACGCGGGGTGTTGGACATTAACTACCCGGCCAATAATTCCGGCAGAGCTATTATTTTTATGCTCACCCATAAATACTTCTTATCGAGCCGGATTGACCTCGGGGGAAATGATGTTTGGTTATCGCTCTGCAGCACCGAAAGTTCGCCTGACGACCGACCGAATGGTGGTTCGTTTGGTGTACGAGCGGGACGCTTATCGTCTGGCTGATTATTACTCTGCAAACCGATTGTTCCTCAAGCCTTGGGAACCGATACGGGATGAAAGCCACTGTTATCCTTCCGGTTGGCAGGCGCGCTTAAGCATGATTGATGACATGCAAAAGCAGGGCAGTGCCTATTACTTTATTTTGCTTGATCCTGAAGAGCAGGAAGTGCGCGGCGTCGCTAATTTTAGCAATGTGTTACGCGGTTCCTTTTTTGCCTGCTACCTCGGCTATTCGCTGGGGGAAAAATGGCAAGGCCAAGGGCTGATGTATGAAGCCTTGCAAGCCACCATTCGCTATATGCAACGCCAACAACGTATGCACCGCATCATGGCTAACTATATGCCGCATAACCAGCGCAGCGGTGCGTTGTTGACTCGTCTGGGTTTTGAACGTGAAGGCTACGCCAAAGATTATCTGTTGATCGACGGGCAGTGGCAGGATCACGTACTGACTGCATTGACCAATAAAGAGTGGCTACCGCCACGCTGAGGCTAAAGAATGAAATATGAATTAAATGCCAAAGAAGCTCGGGTGATCGGTTGTCTGCTGGAAAAGCAGGTGACGACGCCGGATCAATATCCATTGTCCCTCAATGCCATTACCTTGGCCTGTAATCAGAAAACCAACCGCGAACCGGTGATGGACTTGAGCGAAAGCGAAGTACAGCAACAGCTCGATTTATTGCTGCGCCGTCATTTCTTGAAAACGTTGAATGGATTCGGCAACCGTGTAGTGAAGTACGAGCAACGTTTTTGCAATTCAGAATTCGGTCAACTGAAATTGTCACCTGCAGAGTTGGCGGTGATCGCCACCTTGTTATTGCGCGGAGCGCAAACAGCGGGTGAGTTGCGAACCCGTACCAACCGGATGCACGAATTCAGTGACGTTAGCGAAGTCGAACAAACGTTACAACAACTGGCAGAACGTGAAGATGGCCCGTTTGTAGTGCGCTTGGCGCGTGAACCGGGCAAACGTGAAAGCCGCTTTATGCACCTGTTTAGCGGTGAGATAGAAGCCGCGCCAGCGGAAGAAAGCATGGCAGACGATAGTGAATTGGCGGCGCGTGTTGCGGTGCTGGAGAGCGAAGTGGCTGGCTTGAAACAGCAACTGCAACAGCTATTAGCACGGGGCGAACATGAGTAAATTACGCATTGGCGTGGTGGGGTTGGGCGGTATTGCGCAGAAGGCCTATTTACCGGTATTGAGCCAAGCGACAGATTGGACGCTGGTAGGCGGTTTCTCGCCTAATCAACAGAAAGCCCAGCCGATTTGCGACAGTTATCGTATGGCTTATTTCCCTCGCCTCGATAGCTTAGCGCAACAGTGCGACGCGATTTTCGTTCACAGCAGTACCGCCAGTCATTTTGAGGTGGTGGGCGAATTACTGAATCTCGGTGTGCATGTCTACGTTGATAAGCCACTGGCGGAAACGGTCGAACAGGGCGAACAACTGATCGAACTGGCGGATAAAAAAGGCAAAACCTTGATGGTGGGTTTCAACCGCCGTTTTGCTCCGTTATATTGCCAACTCAAACAACAGATGCAGCAACCAGCATCGATCCGCATGGATAAACACCGTGCCGACAGCGTGGGGCCGAAAGAGCTGCGTTTCACGTTGTTGGACGATTATCTGCACGTAGTGGATACCGCATTGTGGCTGGCGGGTGACAAAGGGCAATTGCTCAGCGGTACGTTGCGTGCCAATGATGCTGGCGAAATGCTGTATGCCGAACATCATTTCCAGTGCGATAACACGACGATCACCACCAGTATGCATCGCCGGGCGGGTAGCCAGCGGGAGAGCGTGCAGGCAGTGACCAATGGCGCGGTGTATCAGTTAAACGACATGCGTCAATGGCTGCGGGAAGATGCTAGCGGCATTCTGGAACAACCGGCTGCGGGGTGGCAAACCACGTTAGCACAGCGCGGTTTTGAGGGCGCGATCCGTCACTTTATCGATTCGGTCGCCAATCAAACGACGGCGGAAACCTCCGGCGAACAGGCGATCTACGCTCAGCGAGTGATAGAGAAACTGCTGCGCGATGCGGGTTTATAAGCAAAACCCAGGTAATCCGATGTAACATCTGGCAGTAGCTATTCTGCCTCGAATACGTAAACTGCTAACCACGCTTAACTGACGCCTGCTGATGCAGGCGTTGATATTTAACTATCAGAAAAATCACATGAACCTACTCAAATCACTGGCAGCCGTCAGCTCGATGACCATGTTTTCACGGGTGCTGGGTTTTGCGCGTGATGCTATCGTAGCGCGCGTTTTTGGTGCCGGGATGGCAACGGATGCCTTCTTCGTGGCATTCAAACTGCCCAACTTACTACGTCGTATTTTTGCCGAAGGCGCGTTCTCACAGGCGTTTGTGCCGATCTTGGCGGAATATAAAAGCCAGCAGGGTGAAGAAGCGACGCGTACTTTTATCGCCTATGTTTCCGGCTTGCTAACCTTGATTTTGGCGATAGTCACGGTGCTGGGAATGTTGGCCGCACCTTGGGTGATTTACGTTACCGCACCGGGTTTTACTGATACGCCAGATAAATTTGCGCTCACCTCTGCGCTGCTGAGGATTACCTTTCCGTATATCTTGCTGATCTCACTGGCTTCGCTGGTGGGGGCGATCCTCAATACTTGGAACCGTTTCTCGATCCCGGCGTTTGCGCCAACCTTGCTGAACGTCAGTATGATTGGTTTTGCACTGTTTGCCGCGCCGTATTTCCATCCGCCGGTATTAGCGCTGGCTTGGGCGGTGGTGCTAGGTGGCGTGCTGCAACTGGGTTACCAATTACCGCATTTGAAGAAGATCGGCATGTTAGTGTTGCCGCGCCTGAAACTGCGTGATGCCGGCGTATGGCGCGTGATGCGTCAGATGGGGCCGGCGATCCTCGGGGTGTCGGTAAGCCAAATTTCGTTGATTATTAACACTATTTTTGCCTCATTCTTGGTATCAGGTTCAGTGTCATGGATGTATTACGCCGACCGTCTGATGGAGTTTCCTTCTGGTGTATTGGGTGTGGCGTTGGGCACTATTCTGCTGCCATCGTTGGCAAAAAGTTTCTCCAGCGGTAATCATGATGAATATTCCCGTTTGATGGATTGGGGGCTGCGTCTGTGCTTCCTGCTGGCATTGCCGAGCGCCATCGCGCTGGGGATTCTGGCGAAACCGTTAACCGTTTCATTGTTCCAATACGGTAAGTTCACTGCTTTTGATGCAGCAATGACGCAGCGAGCGCTGGTGGCGTATTCCGTCGGGTTGATGGGGTTGATCGTGGTGAAAGTGTTGGCTCCGGGGTTCTACTCGCGGCAAGACATCAAAACACCAGTGAAAATCGCTATCATCACGTTGATCATGACGCAGGTGATGAACCTTGCGTTTATCGGCCCGTTGAAACATGCCGGGCTTTCTTTGTCGATCGGTTTGGCGGCTTGCCTGAACGCTTCGCTGTTGTATTGGCAACTGCGTAAGCAAAAGATCTTCCATCCACAACCGGGCTGGGCGTTATTCCTGACCAAATTGGTGATTGCGGTGGTGGTGATGGCTGCGGTGCTGATTGGCGTAATGTGGCTGATGCCAGCTTGGGATCACGGCAATATGCTAGAGCGTCTGCTGCGTTTGACTGCGGTGGTGGTAGCTGGCGTGGTCGCGTACTTTGGTGTACTGGCTGGGTTAGGCTTCCGTCCTCGGGATTTTGCACGTCGAGTCGCGTAACAAACCTTCCAAATAACGGTGGCTCAGTTGAGCCACCGTTATCCATCATAATCAGCGTTCGTTCAGTGAGCGCAAATGATCATCACGACGCAATGTCATCAACGCGAACAGGCTCACTACTGAGGTCGCGACCACGTAATAGGCAGGAATATCGAGATTACCGGTTTGTTTGATGAGGCCAGTAATAATCAACCCGGCTGAACCGGAAAACACTGCATTAGACAGAGAATAAGCCAACCCTAAGCCGGTATAACGCACCTTGGTCGGGAACATTTCTGCCAACATTGCAGGACCTGGGCCGGCCAACAAACCGACGACAGCACCAGCAATCATCACCGCAATGCCTTTAGCCAGCAGCGAGCTGTTGGCGTCTTGTAGCAGATGCAGCAGCGGGAAGGTAAACAGGATCACTGCAACCACCGCAGTCAGCATCACTGCTTTACGCCCCCATTTATCGCTGATGATCCCCGCCGGCAGAATGGTCAATGCAAAACCAATATTGGCTAACACCGTGGCGACGAGCGCCTGTTGGAAAGTCGCGTGCAGCGAGGTTTGCAAATAAGAAGGCATCACCACTAAGAAGGTGTAACCGGCGGCTGACCAACCCATCATACGGCCGATGCCGATCAGAATGGTTTTCAACATGCTAGTGAGAGTGACTTCTGGTTCTGCAGATTCGCTCGCAGTGGTTTGTTGTGCTTGCTTAAAGGTTGGGGTTTCTTGCAGTTTTAATCGCAGCCATAGCGCGACAACCCCCATCGGCAGCGCTAACAGAAATGGAATGCGCCAGCCCCAATCGTGCAGTTGTTCAGGGGTGAGTACTGAGGCCAACAAGGCGACGAGCCCGGCACCGGCTAATAGCCCGAATGCGACGGTCAATGATTGCCAAGCACCGTAAAAACCCCGCTTGCCCTTAGGGGCGAATTCGGTCATTAACGAAACCGCACCGCCAAACTCGCCACCGGCAAACAAACCTTGGAACATGCGCAGCAAGGTCAATAATAGCGGAGCGGCGACGCCGATTGAGGCGTAGGTTGGCATCACGCCGATTAATGCGGTGGCTAATGTCATCAACAGCAATACAGCGATGAGCGTAGGGCGGCGACCAATTCTATCGCCGATACGGCCAAAAATAATGGCCCCGATCGGACGGCAGAAGAACGCCAGCGCAAACGCCGCGTAGGTGAGAATCAAACTGGTGATTTCGCTTTCACCCTGCAAAGCGAAAAAATTAGCGGCGATCACGGTAGCGAGAAAGCCGTAAACACCGAATTCGTACCACTCTATAAAGTTACCGACGGAGCCGGCCAGTAATGCCTGTCGCGATTGGCGAGCATCAATGACTACATGTTGTGAATCCATTCCAATTCCCGTTGAGGTTATTTAGTTTCATCCATTTCTAAATTTATTCGACAAAACAATCAATTATTTTCAGTGTGAAATGTGAGGGACGGCGAGAGGAAGGGGAAAATGAAAGCTGGGTGCAGGCTGGGAGCCTGCACCCGAGTAACAGATTACATACGTTCTACGGTTTCGATACCTAAAGTATCCAGACCAGTTTTCAGCGTTTTAGCGGTCAACAGCGCCAATTTCAGGCGGCTTTGACGTTCAACTTCGTTATCGGCATTCAGGATCTGGCAATGCTCGTAGAAGCTAGAGAACAGACCGGCTACGTCGTACAGGTAGGCGCACATCGTATGTGGCGTACCTTCACGAGCGACCATGGTGATGGTTTCTTCAAACTGCAACAAACGAGTCGCCAGTGCCGCTTCGCGATCTTCGGTGATGACCAACGCCTGAGTCAGATCTTTTTCTTCTACACCAGCACGTTTAAATACCGAAGCCACGCGGGTATACGCGTATTGCATATAAGGTGCGGTGTTGCCTTCGAAGGCCAACATGTTGTCCCAATCGAATACGTAATCGGTGGTACGGCTTTTCGATAGATCGGCATATTTCACAGCGCCGATACCGACGCTATTCGCCAACTGTTTTTGCTCATCTTCCGGCATATCCGGGTTTTTCTCGGCGATCAGTTTGCCAGCGCGTTCGATGGCTTCATCTAATAGATCAGCCAGACGTACAGTGCCACCGGCGCGCGTTTTAAACGGTTTGCCATCTTTGCCCAACATCATGCCGAACATATGGTGTTCCAACGTGACGGCTTCTGGGATATAACCGGCTTTACGCACGATGGTCCATGCTTGCATCAGGTGCTGATGTTGGCGTGAATCGATGTAATACAGCACGCGGTCAGCGCCCAGTGTTTCATAGCGGTATTTGGCGCAGGCGATGTCGGTCGTGGTGTACAGGTAGCCGCCATCCTTTTTCTGGATGATCACTCCCATCGGCTCGCCTTCCTTGTTTTTGTACTCATCAAGGTAAACCACGGTTGCGCCTTCACTTTCGACTGCCAGCCCTTTGGCTTTTAGATCTGCAACGACACCCGGTAGCATGGCGTTGTATAGGCTTTCACCCATCACATCATCTTCGGTCAGTGTGACGTTCAGGCGGTTATAGGCCAGTTGGTTCTGCGCCATGGTAATGTTGACCAGCTTGCGCCACATTTTCAGGCAGTATTCATCGCCGCCTTGCAGTTTCACCACGAATCCACGCGCGCGCAGGGCGAAATCTTCGTCTTCGTCGTAGTGTTGTTTCGCTGCACGGTAAAACTGCTCCAGATCGGCCAGCGCCATATCGTCAGCGTGTTCGTTCTGCATCTTTTCCAGATAGGCGATCAGCATCCCGAATTGGGTGCCCCAGTCGCCGACGTGGTTGGCGCGGATCACTTTATGCCCGAGGAACTCTTGAGTACGCGCCGCGGCGTCACCAATGATGGTGGAGCGCAAGTGGCCGACATGCATCTCTTTCGCGACGTTTGGCGCCGAATAGTCGATAACGATGGTTTGCGGTGTAACAGGAGTGATGCCCAGTTTAGCTGCCTTCAGCACTTCTTCGACGCGTTTGGCAATCCATTCACGCTCGAGGAAAATATTGATAAAGCCGGGGCCGGCGATCTCAACTTTGCTCGCGATGCCGTCTAACGCTAACAATTGCACCACTTTTTCTGCCAGTTGTCGTGGCGGCATACCGAGCTTTTTTGCGGCGGACATCACGCCGTTAGCCTGATAATCACCAAATTGCGCTTTTGCGGACTGACGTACCTGAGCTTCACAGTCGGTAGGGGCGCCTGCGGCAATCAGTGCCTGGCTGACTTTATCTGAGAGAAGAGCCTGAATATTCACCGGTTTTACCTTCAAATGCATACGAGGGCCACGCGATGCGCCCCTCTGAATTTAACCGTGGTTGTTGAGCCGCACATCATCGTGTGAGCAACCACAAAACAGCCGGTAATTGTAACTGATTGGATGCTAGACGTCAGCAATTGAGGGAGCGTTGTTGGTAAAACTGCCACAAACTCCGGTTAGAAAGAGTTTCACCCGCGGGTTGATACGGGGGGCGAACGATGGTGCGGAGAAACCAATAAAAATGTAGTTAAAGAAAAACTACTTTCTTTTGCGACGGTTAGTGTCGATAGTATTATTTCTTCGATTTTTAGAATGACGAAAAATAGCATATGTGGCAATAACTATCAGTACAACTGATAAAGTTAAAAGTAACATGATATGTATCCAAAATTAAAAGTTGAATCAAAGTAGCTTAATAGTTATTCAGACACAATTAAACTACTTGTCTTTTCGGAAAAATCGCACATATAGAAATATAAGTTCAATTAAAACAGTGTGATAAATGCGTATCTCAAGTTTACTTTTCGTCGATATAAAATAGGTGATTATATTGTCAGTAATTTCTTTATATTGCTTTGTAAAATGATTGTTAAGATTAAATTGTTGGATTTTCAATAAAAATATAGCAATGGGGGTTTTGTATATCATACGGATTTTATGATAAGGAAAATCTTAAATAAATAAATTCGGAAATGAGAGTGACATCTTTGAAAGAGATCTCCGAATTTTTGAAAATTGTGTTTAACGAATGTCACTTTGTGGTCAGTCACCATAGCAAGCGGCGCCATTGCCGTGTAAATTACGGCCCTGAAATCTTTTTCATTGGGGGGATTATGACCAATTTCTCGGCAGTTGCCGAACTTGATGATTTGGCAAAAGATTTGCCGCGTTTTGAACAAGCGTTGACGCTGTTGGCTGAAAAATTACACCTCGATCTAACCCAGTTCAGTGCTGACCATATTTCCGTGCGTTGTCATCAAAATGCGACCGCTGAGCGCTGGCGTAACGGGTTATTACAATGCGGCAGCTTGTTGTCCGAAGCGATGATCAATGGGCGGCCGATCTGCCTGTTCGATCTGCATCAGCCGATTCAAGTGGGTTCTTGGCAAATTGATTGTATTGAGCTGCCATACCCCGGTGAAAAGCGTTATCCGCACGAAGGTTGGGAACATGTCGAATTGGTGCTGAGTGGCGATCCTGAAACCTTGTATGCGCGGGCGTTGGAATATTTGTCGGATGACGCACTGCGTACGCCGGGCATTAAATTAAAGCAAAGCTCCCCCAAAGGTGATGGCGAACGTTTGGCTAACCCGACGTTAGCGATCACCGACGGTACGGTGACGATCAAGTTTCATCCGCATCATATCCGTGAAATCGTCGCCAGCGAGCGGGCTTAGCGATTAACCGTCATGATCGTGATATTTATCCCACTTAACGCTATCACTGTGACTGCGGTCTACCCGTAGATCGCAATTGGATGCCATAGTTATCCCAATGAATAGTTATTACCCATGAAAAATACTTTATGACTTTTGATTAATTTCTGAAGTTAACGATTATTAGCCGTCATCTGGGGGTGACAATGATTAAATTGGAAGTTTGCTGCTATAGCGTGGATTGTGCGCTGACGGCTGAACGTGCGGGTGCCGACCGTATCGAACTTTGTGCGAGCCCGAGTGAGGGCGGTTTGACACCAAGCTACGGCTCACTGAAATTAGCGCGGGAGCGGGTGAAGATCCCAGTGCATCCGATTGTCCGCCCACGCGGTGGCGATTTTTGCTATAACGCAGTGGATTTTGACGTGATCAAGAGTGATGTTGCCCAACTGCGAGAATTGGGCTTCCCAGGTTTGGTTATCGGTATGCTGGATGAAGAAGGCCATATCGATCTGCCGCGGATGCGAGAAGTGATGAAATTGAGCGGCGATATGGCGATCACTTTCCATCGTGCTTTTGATATGTGCCAAAACCCGATGGTGGCGCTGGATCAACTGACGCAGTTGGGTGTGGCACGGATCTTGACCTCCGGTCAGCAACAGAATGCCGAACTGGGATTACCGTTACTGCGTGAACTGCATAACGCCAGCCAGGGGCCGGTGATTATGGCCGGTGCGGGGGTGCGTTTAAGCAACTTGCACAAGTTTGTCGAGATTGGCCTGCGGGAAGTGCATAGCTCATCGGGGCATACCGTGCCTTCCACCATGCGTTATCGCAAAGCGGGTGTGACGATGGGTTCAGATAACGAAGTTGATGAATTCAGTCATTACTGCGTGGATAGCGAAATGGTTGAAGCAATGAAAAGCGCGCTGGCGTTGATCGATCCGGTTAGCGCATAGTTTTCTGTAAGTCTGGTCTGGTTTTTTACCCCCAATGCGCCGTTGGGGGTTTTGTTTTTATACAACCGAGTAATTTTTGTTAACATAGCGGCTCAACGAGCAAAAGGAGAGAGCAATGTTAGAGAATTATACTGATCCAGCACAGACCGAAGAGAGCAAACGCCTATTGGCAGTGCAGGCCGCGCTGGAGATCATTAAAGCCACATTATCTGACACCAACGACGGTAACAGCGTGGGCTTCCAGTTGGATGAAGCTAGAAAACACATCATGCCACTGGCGAATGCTATCCAGTTGGCGGTAGAGAAAAAATGATTTCGGGGCTTGGTATGAAACCAAGCCTACGGTTTTTCTGACCGGGTTAAGGTTTTTTCGCCACCAATACCGCGCGCAGCGGTGCCGGGTAACCTTCGATGGTTTTGGTATCATCGTTAGGATCGAGGAATTCGGCCAGTGATTCGCTGGTCATCCAATCGGTACGGCGTTGCTCTTCGGTGTTAGTGACGCACATATCAGCGATCTTCACATCCACAAAACCGCATTTCTCCAACCAGCATTTCAGCGCTTGTGCCGAAGGAATAAAATAGACGTTACGCATTTGTGCGTAACGATCGCCGGGGACTAACACCTGATTGCGATCGCCTTCCACCACCAATGTTTCCAACACTAGCTCACCCTCACTCACCAGTTGGTTCTTCAACTGATAGAGGTGATCCAACGGTGAACGGCGGTGATACAACACGCCCATCGAGAATACCGTGTCGAACGCCGCTAATTCTGGCAACTGCTCAATACCCAATGGCAACAGATGAGCACGTTGATCGCCACCTAACAGTTTGCGTACCGCTTCGAATTGGCACAGGAACAGTTGCATTGGGTCGATGCCTACCGCCAGATGCGCACCGGCGCCGATCATGCGCCACAGGTGATAACCGCTGCCGCAACCGACGTCGAGAATAGTGCGGTCTTTCAGCGGAGAAATGTGCGGCAATACCCGATCCCACTTCCAGTCGGAATGCCATTCGGTGTCAATATCAATGCCGTACAGCGAGAACGGCCCTTTGCGCCATGGCATCAAGGTGCGCAGCATTTTTTCAATGCCTTCGAGCTGGCCGGGGGAGAGTGGTGGCTCCATCTCGGCGCGAACACCATTTAACAGATCGAGGTGAGTTGGCGTAAGCATTGGTAGATGTTCTACCGAGTTAAACCACTGCTTGAACTTGCCGTGCAGTGATTCGCGTTGCCAAGCGCTAAGTTGAGCGGGCAGGGTATCCAACCAATGGCTGAGTGGGCTTTTAGCGATACGCTGATAAAAATCACCAAACTCGATCATGCTGCCACCTCGGATTTCAGTGCGATTAATGAACCGAAGTTAAAGCACTGGAACCAGACTTCTGCATGTTCGAATCCCGCTGTTTCCAGGCGTGCTTTATGCGCTTCAACGGAATCGGTCAGCATCACGTTTTCTAACATGCTGCGTTTTTGGCTAATTTCCAACTCGCTGTAACCGTTGGCACGCTTGAAGTCGTGGTGCATGTTGAACAGCAATTCACCGACGTCGGCATCTTCGAAGCTGAATTTCTCTGACAGTACCAACGCGCCACCCGGACGTAGGCCACGATAGACTTGCTCGAGTAAACGCAAGCGATCGGCAGGTTCGAGGAATTGCAGGGTGAAGTTCAGTACCACCATTGAGGCGTTTTCAATCTTGATATCAAGAATATCCGCTTCAATCACATCGACTGGGGTATCGGCACGGAAAGCGTCAAGATGACGACGGCAGCGCTCAACCATGGCTGGTGAGTTATCAATCGCGATGATCTTGCAGCCGGGAACCTTGATATTTCTGCGCATCGACAGCGTGGCGGCACCGAGCGAACAGCCCAAGTCGTACACTTGGCTCGCGGGTTGCACAAAACGTTCGGCCAACATGCCAATCATCGAAATGATATTGGAATAGCCGGGAACCGATCGCTGGATCATGTCAGGAAACACTTCAGCGACGCGTTCGTCGAAGGTCCAATCACCCAGTTTGGCGATCGGAGCGGAGAAAAGAGTATCGCGGTTAGGCATAGCGGCAAGTCAGTTCAGAATTTGAAGGCGCGTATTCTAACAGATTGGCGGGATAAATCATGCGTTGATACGGGATACCCAATAGATTTCGAGTCACAGGTAGGCGGCAACTGAGTGAGTCCCCAGGAGCGAGGCTCACGGATGAGCCGAGTATCTGAAAGCAGACAACACCCCTGTGGCTTGAAAGATGAAGGGTATCAATGCAGGCTGAAAATCAGATCCCATGGCAGGTAGACGATATTTGCGAGCACCATCAGAATCAGCGACATATAAGTCGCGGCCATACCGGAACGCCGCCAACTGACATCACGGTTGCGTAAACCGTAATAGTGCACCAGACGGCCCGCGATCAGCATCAAACCGCAGATGTGGATCATCCAGACTTCGGCGCCGTTCATCTCCATGATCACCAATAATATGGCGGCAATCGGGATATATTCTACGGCGTTACCATGCACGCGGATCGCCGTTTGTAATTCATAAAAGCCGCCATCACCGTAGGAAACACGGTATTGCATGCGTAATCTGACCACGTCATAAGAGAGCTTGATCAACAACAATGCGCCGAGTACGACGTAAAGCGCGCTTACCATTTTTGACTCCATTCCCTAACTAAATCTGGCAGACAGCATCATAGCTGTCATTACGTGCACTGTCGCGAGGAAAAATCTGATGCAATCTGTCAGATTAATCGGTCAAAACAGTGAATTTTGTTCCGGCCAATCAGGTGGCGCGGGTAATTGAGGTATCGAATGACGCAATTGTTGCCAGATTTTCCGCGCCTGTTGTGGTGAATCACCATTGTCTGGCGTGTGAATAAACAGGTAGGGTCGATGCTGCTGTTGCCATATCGGAAGTTTCTGCTGCCAAGGTTCGAACCAACGTAAGTTGTCCGCCAATACATCACCACCTATAAAACGTATCAATGGATTACTGGCTGTAAGTAGGGCGTGAACCGGTAATTTGGGTTTCTTCTGTTGAGCATCGCGCACGGCCGCGCTGTTGGGCTTGGCATTGTGTACTGGACGACTGTCGAGAATGGTTCGATTAATGCCGCGTTGATGTAATCCTTGGTTCAACGCTTTTTCTGCTTCACCTTTGGCAAAAAAGGCCGGATGACGCACTTCGACGCCGTAGGTAAAAGTTTGAGGTAATGCATCGAAGAATTGCCATAGTGTCGGAAGCTCCGCCGGGCCAAATGCCGCAGGGAGTTGCAGCCACAGTTGACCAATACGCTCTTGCACCGGAGCGAGACATTGATAGAACGCTTGAATATCGGCGTCGCAATTGCGTAATGCCGCTTTATGGCTGATGGCTGAGGGAAATTTGAAGCAAAAACGGAAATCGTCGTGCGTCATATCTCGCCAACGTTGTACGATTTCCTGCTTCGGCAAGGCATAGAAGGTGGTATTGCCTTCCACGCAGTTAAAGTAACGGCTGTAATCTGCCAAGTCGCGCAGCCCGATGCGGCTCCATGCCGGGTGTTGCCACTGTGGTAATCCGATATACATCTGCGCGTCCTGTTCCCTAATTACAGAGCTGCCAAAATATCACTGGTGTTACTCACGCGAGAAATGCGCGGGAAGATGTGCTCGAAGGCGAATTGATGCATTTGCGCGTTTTGTCCGCTACATACGTCTTCGGCGATCACCAATTCAAAACCGTATTCCCAAGCGAAGCGTGCGGTGGACTCGACACCGATATTGGTGGAAATCCCGCCCAATACGATGGTTTTGATGCCGCGACGACGCAGTTGCAGCTCCAAATCGGTGCCGTAAAACGCGCCCCATTGACGTTTGGTGACCAAAATATCACTGTCTGCCACTGCCAGATCGGCTGGGAACTCCCACCACGCATCAGGGAAACCACCAACTGGTGGTGGCGACGGCTTATCAACCGGTGATTTCAACGCTTCGGCAAACGAATCACTCCAACCAACGCGAACCAGAACCACTGGAGCATTTAAGGCACGGAAACGTCCCGCCAGATGCGCGGCGTGGCTAACCACTTTTTCTGCGCTGTGTGGGCCGCCAGCAAACGGAAAAATTCCTTTTTGTAGATCGATCAAAACCAATGCGGTGGTTGAAGGGTCGAGTTTCAGCATAGGGTTTCCTTATTCCTAATAGAGTTAAAAGTCACGCCTGCGTTTTGTGCAGTAAACAAGGCGATAATGCATACTACCTGTATAACCTGACGCAAGTTAACGGAAAATTAACCAACCAACAGGTGACTTCGGATAAAAAGCCAGCATTTAGTCGCGCAAGAATGCCGTGTTCGCACTTATCTAGCGCTTGAATTTCCTTTATAATGACCGCCTTTTTTCAACACTTTTTAATCCTACGACCTATGCCGATTTATGGATCTGACTTCAGATTCTGAACCGAGCAGTTCGTCTGATAACAGCCGTGCGGACAGCAGCGACTTCCGGCGGCGTCGGCTGAGTAAAAGGATAGCGTATGCGTACTGAATATTGCGGGCAGTTGAATGCTGCTCACGTGGGCCAGGAAGTCACCCTGTGTGGTTGGGTCAATCGTCGTCGTGATTTGGGCGGCTTGATCTTCATTGATATGCGTGACCGCGAAGGCATCGTGCAGGTGTTCTTCGATCCGGACCAAAAAGTGGCGTTCGACAAGGCGTTCGAGCTGCGTAACGAGTTCTGCATCCAGATAGTCGGCACGGTACGCGCGCGTCCGGACAGTCAAATCAACAAAGATATGGCCACCGGTGCGGTAGAAGTCTTTGCTCATCAGTTGGAAATTATCAACCGTTCCGAGCCGTTGCCGCTGGACTCCAACCAGACTAACACCGAAGAAGCGCGTCTGAAATATCGCTATCTGGATCTGCGTCGCCCGGAAATGGCTGACCGCCTGAAAGCGCGCGCTAAAATCACCAGCTTTGTTCGTCGCTTTATGGATAGTAACGGTTTCCTCGACATCGAAACCCCGATGCTGACCAAAGCCACGCCGGAAGGCGCGCGTGACTATTTGGTGCCAAGCCGGGTACATAAAGGCAAATTCTACGCGTTGCCGCAATCACCGCAGTTGTTCAAACAGTTGCTGATGATGTCTGGCTTCGACCGTTATTATCAGATAGTCAAATGCTTCCGTGATGAAGACTTGCGCGCTGACCGCCAACCGGAATTCACCCAGATCGACGTTGAAACTTCCTTCATGACCGCACCACAGGTGCGTGAAGTGATGGAGAAACTGGCGCACTCCCTGTGGTTGGAAGTTAAAGGTGTCGATCTCGGCGCATTCCCGGTGATGACCTTTGCCGAAGCAATGCGTCGTTACGGTTCCGACAAACCAGACCTGCGTAACCCGCTGGAGCTGGTGGACGTGGCCGATCTGGTGAAAGACGTTGAATTTAAAGTGTTCTCCGGCCCAGCTAACGATGCTAAAGGCCGTGTCGCGGCGATCTGCGTACCGGGCGGCGCACAACTGACTCGTAAGCAAATCGACGAGTACGGCGCTTTCGTCAACATCTATGGTGCCAAAGGTCTGGCATGGCTGAAAGTTAACGACCGTACCGCAGGTATGGAAGGCGTACAAAGCCCAATCGCCAAATTCTTGAGTGCAGAAGTGCTGGAAGCGATGCTGACGCGCACTAACGCACAGACGGGCGACATCTTGTTCTTCGGCGCTGATAGCTACAAAATCGTTACCGACGCCATGGGCGCGTTGCGCTTGAAAATCGGTCGTGACTTGCAACTGACCAAGCTGGATAGCTGGGCTCCGTTGTGGGTCGTTGATTTCCCAATGTTCGAAGAAGATGGCGAGGGCGGCTTGGCGGCAATGCACCATCCGTTCACCGCACCGCGTGACATGAGCCCTGAAGATCTGGCGAAAGAGCCAACGTCTGCCATCGCCAACGCCTACGATATGGTGATCAACGGTTACGAAGTCGGTGGTGGTTCGGTGCGTATTCACCGCAGCGAAATGCAACAGACGGTATTCAGCATTCTTGGTATCAATGAACACGAACAGCGCGAGAAGTTTGGCTTCCTGCTGGATGCGTTGAAGTACGGTACGCCACCACACGCCGGTCTGGCCTTTGGCTTGGATCGCTTGGTGATGTTGTTGACCGGTACTGACAACATTCGCGACGTCATCGCCTTCCCGAAAACCACCGCTGCCGCTTGCTTGATGACCGATGCACCAAGCTTCGCCAACCCGGCCTCGTTGCAAGAACTGGCGATCGCCGTGGTGAAGAAAGCAGGCGAGAGCGAATAATGAATTACAAGCGCCCTGAATCTATTCTGGTAGTGATTTACGCAACATCCAGTGGTCGGGTGCTGATGTTACAACGGCGCGACGATACGGAGTTTTGGCAGTCGGTCACCGGCAGCCTGGAAGACGGGGAGTCGCCAGCCACAGCCGCACGGCGTGAGGTCATGGAAGAAGTCGGCATCGATATTGAAGCAGAGCAACTGCCGTTGTTCGATTGCCAGCGCTGTGTGGAGTTTGAACTCTTTGTCCATTTGCGACATCGCTATGCACCGGGAACCACGCGTAATAAAGAGCATTGGTTCTGTCTGGCGTTGCCCGAGGAGCGCGATCCGGTTCTTGCCGAGCATCACGCCTATCAGTGGTTAGCGGCGAAAGATGCCGTCAAACTGACTAAATCCTGGAGCAATCAGCAGGCGATTGAAGAGTTTGTGATTAATTAAATCAAACCTCCCCTAAATAATTCGAGTTGCAGGTAGGCAGCAACTGAACGAGTCCCGATGAGCATACGTCAGTATGTGATTCGGGTGAATGAAGGCAGCTAACACCCTGCGACTTGAAGTATGACGGGGAACATTATTTGGAGATTTTCTATGGCAGGTCACAGTAAATGGGCCAACACCAAACACCGCAAAGCGGCGCAAGACGCCAAACGCGGTAAAATTTTCACCAAGATCATCCGTGAATTGGTTACTGCGGCTAAGTTAGGCGGTGGCGATGCGGATTCCAACCCGCGTTTGCGTGCGGCAATGGATAAAGCGCTGTCTAACAACATGACGCGTGACACCATGAACCGTGCGGTTGCGCGTGGTGTAGGTGGTGACGATGATTCCAACATGGAAACCATCATTTATGAAGGTTACGGTCCGGGCGGCACTGCGGTTATGATCGATTGCCTGAGCGACAACCGTAACCGTACCGTAGCGGAAGTGCGTCACGCCTTCACCAAATGCGGCGGCAACTTGGGTACCGATGGCTCAGTGGCTTATCTGTTCACCAAAAAAGGCGTTATCACTTTTGCTCCAGGTCTGGACGAAGACACGGTGATGGAAGCGGCGCTGGAAGCCGGTGCTGACGACATCGTGACTTATGACGATGGCACGATCGACGTATTTACCGCTTGGGAAGTGTTGGGGCAGGTAAAAGATGCACTGACCGCTGCCGGTTTCGCAGCAGAAGCGGCTGAAGTTTCTATGATCCCATCGACCAAAGCCGATATGGATGAAGAAACTGCACCAAAACTGCTGCGTCTGATCGATATGCTGGAAGACTGCGACGACGTGCAAGAGGTTTACCATAACGGTGAGATCTCTGACGAAATCGCTGCCACATTATAATATGTGGTTTGTGGCGCTGTGGTACACAAAATCATTCGAGTTGCATCAAGGCGGCGACGCAGAGAATCCCCGGGAGTTTGGCCCACCAAGTGACTGGGGTGAACGAGGAAGCCAACACAGAGGCAGCTTGAAGGATGAAGTGTAATTTAACGGCGCCCGGTGACTGATAGAGGATACGATGGCGATTATATTAGGTATCGATCCCGGTTCACGCGTCACCGGTTATGGTTTGATTCGCCAGCAAGGCCGCCAGTTGACCTACGTCGCTAGCGGCTGTATTCGCACTGTGGTGGATGACATGCCAACCCGCTTGAAGCTGATTTATGCGGGCGTTAGTGAAATCATTACCCAATTCAAACCCGATTTCTTCGCCATCGAGCAGGTATTTATGGCCAAGAACCCGGATTCTGCGCTCAAACTCGGTCAGGCGCGCGGTGTGGCGATCGTCGCCGCAGTTAACCAGAATCTGGAAGTGTCTGAGTATGCGGCGCGGCAGGTAAAGCAAACCGTGGTTGGTACAGGTGCAGCAGAAAAAGCGCAGGTGCAACATATGGTGCGTTCGCTATTGAAGTTGTCGGCTAATCCGCAGGCCGATGCCGCCGATGCGTTGGCGATTGCCATCACCCATTGCCATCTTAGCCAGAACGTCTTGCGGATGAGTGAAGGGCGGTTGAGTTTAGCGCGTGGTCGCTTGAAATAGGTAAATAGTGCATCTCGCAGAGGGCTGGATATTCATCCAGCTTTTTTTATGGTATAAGCTTTACGGTAATTCAGTCATCCGAACAGGAGAGGTAAATGATAGGTCGTCTCAGAGGAATTATTCTGGAAAAACAACCACCGCTGGTGTTATTGGAAACCAACGGCGTCGGATATGAAGTCCATATGCCGATGACCTGTTTTTACGAACTGCCGGAACTGGGGCAAGAGGCCATCGTATTTACCCAATTCGTGGTGCGTGAAGATGCGCAGTTGCTGTACGGCTTCAATGATAAACAAGAGCGTGCACTGTTCCGTGAGTTGATCAAAGTGAACGGTGTGGGGCCAAAACTGGCATTGGCGATTCTGTCTGGCATGTCGGCGCAGCAGTTTGTTCGTGCCGTCGAGCGTGAAGAAATCACCGCCTTGGTGAAATTACCGGGTGTAGGTAAGAAAACCGCTGAACGCCTAGTCGTCGAAATGAAAGATCGCTTTAAAGGGTTGAATGGCGATCTGTTCAATAACAGCAGCAGTGAAATCAGCCTGCCTGCAACTGCCGCCAAACCGGCAGAAGCGGATACTGAAGCCGAAGCAGCCTCGGCGCTGGTGGCTCTGGGTTATAAACCTCAAGAGGCTAGCCGTATGGTAAGTAAAATTGCCAAGCCGGGTGCCGATTGCGAAACCCTGATCCGTGACGCGCTGCGCGCTGCGTTGTAAGGCCGAGAAGGGATAAAAAATGATAGAAGCCGATCGCCTGATTTCTGCTGAACCCTTCAATGAAGAAGAGGTGCTGGATCGCGCCATTCGTCCGAAACTGCTGACCGAATATGTTGGGCAACCGCATGTGCGTGAGCAGATGGAGATCTTTATTCAGGCGGCCAAGCAGCGCGGCGATGCGTTAGATCACCTGCTGATCTTCGGCCCTCCGGGGCTCGGGAAAACGACCTTGGCGAATATTGTCGCCAATGAAATGGGCGTTAACCTGCGTACCACTTCGGGACCGGTGTTGGAAAAGGCCGGCGATCTGGCCGCGATGCTGACTAACCTCGAACCGCACGACGTGCTGTTTATTGATGAGATCCACCGTCTGTCACCGGTAGTGGAAGAAGTGTTGTATCCGGCGATGGAAGATTATCAGTTGGACATCATGATCGGTGAAGGGCCTGCCGCGCGTTCAATCAAGCTCGATCTCCCCCCATTCACCTTGGTTGGCGCCACCACACGCGCGGGTTCATTGACTTCGCCCTTGCGCGATCGTTTTGGCATCGTGCAGCGTTTGGAGTTTTATCAGGTCAAAGATCTGGAATATATCGTCGCCCGTAGCGCCAGTTGTCTTGGGCTGAGTTTGTCTGACGAAGGTGCGCATGAAATCGCACGCCGAGCACGTGGAACACCACGTATCGCCAACCGCCTGTTGCGTCGAGTACGTGACTTTGCCGAAGTTCGAGCCGATGGCGTTATGAATGGCGATGTCGCTTCACAGGCATTGAATATGCTGAATGTGGATGCCGAAGGATTCGACTATATGGATCGCAAATTGCTGTTGGCAATTATCGAAAAATTCACTGGCGGTCCGGTGGGGTTGGATAACTTAGCGGCGGCAATTGGTGAAGAACGCGAAACCATTGAAGATGTGATTGAGCCTTTCCTGATCCAACAAGGTTTTATTCAGCGTACTCCGCGTGGCCGTATGGCGACCAATCATGCTTATAAGCACTTTGGTATTGAGCGGGAAGAGTGATAGGTGTTTCCCCCACAGAATGGTGGGGGAAAGATAATCTTAATTAAGCTGTTTTTTCGACAGACTAAGAATAAACAGGATCGCGGCGGATAGCACGACGGAAGGGCCTGCCGGGGTATCGTAAAACGCCGAAAAGGCTAAACCACCGGTTACGGCGACCATGCCGATCAGTACGGCGATACCCGCCATTTGCTCAGGCGTGCGGGCAAAACGACGCGCGGTAGCCGCTGGGATAATCAGTAAAGAGGTAATAATCAGTGCCCCGACAAACTTCATCGCCAAGCCGATGGTTAATGCCGTCACCATCATCAATATAATCCGTGAACGTGCCAGATTGACGCCATCTACATGTGCCATCTCTGGGCTTATGGTCATCGACAGCAAATCGCGCCATTGCCACCATAGCACCAGCAGTACAACCACCACGCCGATGCTAATCATCCAGATATCACTTAGGGTGACGGAGAGCAGATCGCCAAACAGATAAGCCATCAAATCGACCCGCACGTTGGACATTAACGCCACCACCACCAGACCCAGTGACAACGCACTGTGCGCCATAATGCCGAGCAGGGTATCTATCGGTAATTGTGGGCGACGTTCTAACCACACCAATACTAATGCTAACAGCAAGGTTACGGCGATCACCGCATAGAACGGATTGACGTTGAGCAGCAAACCGAAAGCCACACCTAATAACGAGGCGTGGGCGAGGGTATCGCCAAAATACGACATGCGACGCCAAACGACAAAAGAACCCAATGGCCCAGCCGCCATCGCCAGTAACACTCCGGCTAACCAACCGGGTAATAACAGTTCGATCATCCTTCACGACTCCCGGTTTTCTTCAAAATAATCTTCCCTTGCAGGTCGTGACGGTGATTATGGTGATGGCGGTAAATCGCCAGTTGTTCCGCGCCGCGGTTGCCAAACATGGCAATAAATTCCGGGTGCATGGAAACCACTTCCGGCGTACCGGAGCAGCAAATATGTTGATTCAGGCACAACACTTCATCGGTTTTTGCCATCACCAAATGCAGATCGTGAGAGACCATTAATACGGCGCAGCCCAGCTCTTTACGCAGTTGGTCGATCAAATCATACAGCGCCAATTGACCGTTAACGTCAACGCCTTGAGTCGGTTCATCCAACACCAGTAATTGCGGCTGGTTTAATAGGGCTCGTGCTAGCAATACTCGCTGAGTTTCACCACCGGAAAGCTTTTGCAGTGGTTGTTCAAGCAGATGAGCGGCTTGAACGCGTTTCAACGCGGGGAGGATGTCGCTCTTTTTCACGCCCGGTTTCAGGCGCATGAAACGACCGACGGTCAACGGCAATGTCGCGTCCAGATGCAATTTCTGCGGTACATAACCGATGCGTAAATCTGTTTGGCGTTCGAGAGTGCCTTCGGTGGGTGTGATCAGCCCTAATACCACGCGTACTAGCGTTGATTTCCCTGCGCCGTTAGGACCAAGCAGCGTCAAGATGCGGCCCGGTTGCAGGTTGAGCGAGATATTCGTCAGTACCCGCCTTTCGCCGAAAGAGACAGAGATGTTTTTAAGTGTCGCCAGTGTAGACGTTATTTGCATGGGCATAGTGTGATTACATTTTGCAGAGCTAACCGAATGTTATAATATCACGCCCTTCGGGTAAACACGACGGGGTAATACAGGATGATTGATAAAAATAAGTGGTTGCAACGCACCTTATTGACGGCGGCGTTGATGGCGGCAGGCAGCGCTTCTGCAGCGGTAGTGACTTCGGTTCGTCCGCTGGGCTTTATTGCTTCGGCCATTGCTGACGGCGTAACAGACACCGAGGTTTTGCTCCCAGATGGTGCTTCGCCACACGACTTCGCATTGCGTCCTTCTGATATCCAACGCCTGCGTTCCGCCGATCTGGTGGTGTGGGTCGGGCCAGACATGGAAGCTTTTCTTACCAAAGCGTTGACTCCGGTCGCGGCGAATAAACAGTTAGCGATCGCTGAATTAGCGACGGTAAAACCTTTGTTGATGAAAGGTGATGACGACGATCATCACGATGAACATGCAAATGATGCGCATAATCATGCTGATCACGACCAGGGTGATGAACATCATCATGGTGAATATAATATGCACGTTTGGTTGTCGCCAGAGATAGCAAAAGTGACCGCGATCGCGATTCACGACAGATTATTGGAACTTATGCCGCAAAAGAAGACCAAACTTGACGCGAACCTGCGTCAATTCGAGGATCAACTGACGCAAATTGACAAAAATGTTGGTAAGATGCTTACGCCTGTGCAGAGTAAGGGTTATTTTGTTTTTCATGATGCTTACGGCTATTTCGAAAAACACTACGGTTTGAGCCCATTAGGGCATTTCACCGTTAATCCTGAAATCCAACCCGGAGCACAGCGCTTACACCAAATTCGAACACAGTTGGTTGAGCAGAAAGCAGTATGTGTTTTTGCTGAGCCACAATTCAGGCCGGCCGTAATTAATGCCGTAGCCAAGGGGACGAACGTGCGTTCTGGAACGCTGGACCCGCTTGGTAGTGGTATCGCATTGAGCAAGAACAGCTACGGGGATTTCCTGACAGCGCTGTCTAACCAATACGTGAGCTGCCTGAAATAAAGATTATGAGGATATTATTGAGTGCAGCAGATAGTTCGATCTATCGCTCTGGCGTATAACAACCTGCCTCGACCCCACCGCGTCATGCTGGGGTCGTTGACAGTGGTCACCTTGGCAGTCGCCGTCTGGCGGCCTTCCATTTATCACCCAGAGCAAACCTCACAGATTGTTAAAAACGTTGAGTTAGAAGCCGGTCAGCTACGAACCCTATTACCTGAGGCCAGTGAGCCGATCGATGCCGATCAGCCGACACCTGATGACGAGATCCCACAGGATGAGTTAGATCAGAAGGCTCCAGGTGAAGAGGGTGTGCATGAATATGTGGTTTCTACTGGCGATACCCTCGGTAGTATCCTGACCCAATATGGCATCGATATGTCTGATGTCACGCAATTGGCTTCCCAGAATCGTGATTTGCGTAACCTGAAAATCGGTCAGCAACTGTCATGGACGGTGAACGATGCGGGCGATCTGCAAAAACTGACGTGGGAAGTTTCTCGCCGCGAGACGCGTGTTTATGAGCGTTCTGGCAATAGTTTTAAAGAAACCACAGAGAATCAAGAAGGCGAGTGGACCAACAAAGTGTTGACCGGCCGCCTAAACGGTAGCTTTGTGAACAGTGCAATGAACGCGGGTTTGAGCCGTGCTGAAGTCAATGCGGTGGTTAAAGCCCTGCAATGGCAACTCGATTTTCGCAAGTTGCGTAAAGGCGATCAGTTCGCGGTGTTGATGTCCCGTGAACAATTCAATGGCAAAAGCGAACAGAGCCAATTGATGGGCGTACGCATGCGCACGGGGGGCAAAGACTACTACGCTATCCGCGCCGAAGACGGTAAGTTCTATGATCGTCAAGGTTCTGGTTTGGCTCGTGGTTTCTTACGTTTCCCAACCATGAAGCAGTTCCGTATTTCCTCCAACTTCAATCCTCGCCGTGTGAACCCGGTGACCGGTCGCGTTGCGCCACATAAAGGCATCGATTTCGCGATGCCAGTGGGTACGCCTGTGCTTGCGGTCGGTGACGGTGAAGTGGTGATCGCCAAACGTAGCGGCGCTGCGGGCGTCTATGTGGCTATCCGCCATGGTCGCCAATACACTACGCGCTATATGCACCTGAAGAAGGCACTGGTTAAGCCAGGACAGAAGGTCAAACGTGGCGATCGTATCGCGCTTTCCGGTAACACCGGTCGCTCTACGGGCCCACATCTGCATTATGAACTCTGGACCGGCCAACAAGCGGTTAACCCGCTGACGGCTAAACTGCCGCGTTCGGAAGGTCTGGGTGGCAAAGATCGTCGTGATTATCTGGCGCAAGTGCGTGAAGTTATCCCGCAACTACAACTGGATTAATCCTTCTCTGATTGTTTGAAGAAACATCGGCCTGTATAGGGCCGATGTTTCTTCTATTCGTCTTTAATTGCAAATTCACCATCAGCAATTATCATTAGCCGAATCGTTAAGCTAAGAGCTAGTGCATGAACAACGAAAAAAAATCGAACGTAGAATTCATACCTCAATTCCAAAAAGCTTTCTTTCACCCGCGCTACTGGGGTGTGTGGTTAGGCACGGGTCTTATGGCGGGGATTTCACTGATCCCGGCACGGATGCGCGATCCGGTGTTGGGAGCAGTCGGTAAACTGGCGGGGAAAGTGGCGAAAAGCGCTCGCCGTCGTGCACGCATCAATTTGTTGTACTGCTTGCCAGAAGTACCAGAAAGTGACCGCGAGCAGATTATCGATCAAATGTTTGCGACTGCGCCACAATCAATGATTCTGATGGCGGAATTGGCCTGTACTAAACCAGAGAAAGTACTCGAACGTGTGCGTTGGCACGGTGAGGAAGTGCTGGATAAAATCCGTGAAGAAGGGCGTAACGTGATCTTCTTGGTTCCGCACGGTTGGGCGGTGGATGTCCCGGCGATGCTGATGGCGGCACGTGGTCAACCGATGGCGGCGATGTTCCATAACCAAAGCAATCCACTGGTTGATTATCTGTGGAATGCGGTACGTCGTAAGTTTGGTGGGCGGATGCATGCGCGCAATGACGGTATCAAACCTTTTATTAGTTCTGTGCGTCAGGGCTACTGGGGTTATTATCTGCCGGATCAGGATCACGGTGCCGAGCATAGCGAGTTCGTGGATTTCTTCGCCACTTATAAAGCCACATTGCCAGCCGTTGGGCGCTTGATGAAAGTCTGTCGTGCGGCCATCGTTCCGCTGTTCCCAGTCTACGACGGTAAAACTAGCCTGTTAGATATTTACATTCGTGAGCCAATGGATGATTTGGCCGAACTGGATGATAACCGCATTGCTCGCCGAATGAATGAAGAAGTTGAAAATCTGGTGGGGCCGAATCCTGAACAATACACTTGGATCCTGAAATTGCTGAAAACGCGTAAAGAAGGGGAAGAGGAACCGTATTCGCGGGATTTGTATCGGTAAGTTAAATTAGCAGTAAAGAAAAAGGCACCCGACAAGGTGCCTTTGTACTTTCTGGTGTTAATTATTCAACCTAGCGTTAATCACTCAACGCGCAGAATGCGGCTGGTATTGGTAGTGCCCACGGTGCCCATCACGTCGCCCTGAGTCACGATAACCAAATCGCCAGAGACCAAGAAACCTTTGTCGCGCAGACGGTTGATGGCGTCATTGGCTGCTGCAACACCGTCGGAGTGCTCGTCAAAGTACACAGGCGTAACGCCACGATACAGTGCGGTCAGGTTCAACGTGTGCTCATGACGTGACATGGCGAAGATTGGCAAACCGGAACTGATACGAGACATCATCAGTGCGGTGCGGCCAGATTCGGTCATGGCGATCAGCGCGGTAACGCCTTTCAGGTGGTTGGCGGCATACATGGAAGACATAGCAATCGCTTCTTCGATGTTGTCGAACTGCACATCCATACGGTGCTTGGAAACATTGATGCTTGGGATCTTCTCTGCACCCAGACACACGCGCGCCATGGCAGCCACGGTTTCTGCCGGGTATTGACCGGCGGCGGTTTCCGCAGACAGCATGACCGCATCGGTACCATCCAGCACGGCGTTAGCCACGTCCATCACTTCGGCGCGGGTTGGCATCGGGTTGGTGATCATTGACTCCATCATCTGAGTCGCGGTGATCACGGCACGGTTTAGCGTACGAGCGCGGCGGATCAGTTTCTTCTGGATACCGACCAGTTCAGGATCGCCAATTTCTACGCCCAAATCGCCGCGAGCTACCATCACCACGTCAGAAGCCAGAATGATGTCGTCCATCGCTTCGTCGCTGCATACCGCTTCTGCACGTTCTACTTTGGAAACGATCTTGGCATTACAGCCTGCGTCACGTGCCAAACGGCGCGCGTAGTTCAGATCTTCACCAGTACGCGGGAAGGAGACAGCCAGATAGTCGACACCAATCTTGGCGGCGGTGATGATATCGGCTTTGTCTTTCTCGGTGAGGGCTTCGGCAGACAGGCCACCACCCAATTTGTTGATACCTTTGTTGTTTGACAGCGGGCCACCGACGGTCACTTCGGTGAACACTTTCATGCCCTGAACTTCGAGCACTTTTAACTGCACACGACCATCGTCCAACAGCAGAATGTCACCCGGAACCACATCGGCAGGCAGACCTTTATAGTCGATACCGACTTTTTCTTTGTCGCCTTCGCCTTTCGCCATATTGGCATCGAGCAGGAATTTATCACCGATATTGAGGAAAACTTTACCTTCTTTAAAGGTAGACACGCGGATTTTTGGCCCTTGCAGATCGCCGAGGATAGCGACATGGCGACCTAATTTAGCCGCGATTTCACGGACTTTATTGGCACGAAGCTGATGATCTTCCGGAGTACCATGAGAAAAGTTGAGACGAACTACGTTGGCACCGGCAATAATAATCTTCTCCAGATTATTGTCACGATCAGTTGCCGGACCTAGTGTGGTAACAATTTTGGTTCTTCTGAGCCGTCTAGACATGTCTTACTCCGTTGACTGTGCTGGTATTGCAAATAAATAAAAGTGTTGCGATAACGTCGGAAAACGAAACCAAGAGTGAATTGTAATTTTACTACACTGATGTTTCACCCGGGTTACCCGCATGCGAGTACTTGTTGTGTTGCCGTTCAAATCAATTACGAGTCGAAACTGTTAGGAATAAAAGCACCCTTATCAAAGCGCGATTCTTTCAAGGCTTCTTTGACGCGCTTCAAGTTATCTCTGAATTTTGTGCCACGTCGCAAGGTAAATCCCGTTGCAAGTACGTCAATCAGTGTTAATTGGGCAATACGCGACACCATCGGCATGTAAACGTCGGTATCTTCTGGTACGTCGAGCAGCAGGGCGAGGGTAGCTTCGCGCGCCAGCGGCGTATCTTGCGAGGTAATGGCAATGACCGTGGCGTCGTTTTCTCGCGCCAGTTGTGCCATCTCCACCAGATTCTTGGTGCGCCCGGTGTGAGAGATCAATACTACCACATCGCCCTCGTTGGAGTTCATGCAACTCATCCGTTGCATGACGATGTCATCGAAATACACCACCGGAATATTAAAACGGAAAAATTTATTCATCGCGTCGTGAGCCACGGCAGCAGAGGCTCCGAGGCCAAAGAAGGAGATTTTTTTGGCCTGAGTCAGCAGATCAACAGCACGATTAATAGCGGCAATGTCTAAATTTGCCTTTACTGTATCCAGGCTGGCCATCACCGATTCGAATATTTTGCTGGTATAGGCACTGACGCTGTCGTCTTCTTCGACGTTGCGGTTAACGTAAGGTGTACCGTTCGCTAAACTCTGCGCCAAGTGCAATTTGAAATCGGGGAAACCTTTGGTTTCTAAGCGGCGGCAGAAGCGGTTAACGGTAGGCTCACTGACATCGGCCATACGTGCCAATGTGGCGATGCTGGAATGGATGGCGGTTTGCGGAGCGGCGAGGATCACCTCGGCGACTTTTCTCTCCGATTTGCTCAGTAGCTCCAGACTGCTTTGGATTTTTTCCAGCGTATTCATATAGCGGAGTCACTCATGAAGTTTGCCCTTGATCTCTTTAGCTGTAAAAGCAACGTGAAATCTATTGGGTTTATCGATTTCAACCAAAGGAGAAATCAATGCCGATTTTGTGAAAATATACTACGCGCTGGGGGCTGTTGGCAGTATCGATGTAAGTTAAGTCGGGTTTTTTCACCAGAATATGACCTGTGTCTAAATTTCAGTATGGTAAAAGAGCATCAAAAAAGACAGAAAATTACAGCATTTCCTGCTGTTATCGGTGTTATCAGTTGTCTGAAGTTAACACCAGTATTTTTAGGGCTTTTTTTCTGCTTTTGATCCGGGTTTACGGGTCGTAGGCAAAAAGAGTACAGTAGCGATGTAAGAAAATTACAAATATACCCGTCATAATTCAAGCCATCTTAATGCGTCTTGAATTATTTAAGGTAGACCTGCAACGAGGAGATAAACATGGCGGTAACCTCTACAGCCCAGGCGTGTGACCTGGTTATTTTCGGCGCGAAAGGCGATTTAGCGCGTCGTAAGCTGCTGCCTTCCCTGTATCAATTAGAGAAAGCCGGTCATATCCACCCGGACACCCGCATCATTGGCGTTGGCCGTGCCGAGTGGGATAAAAAAGCTTATACCAAGGTGATCGAGGAAGCGCTCGGTACCTTTATGAAAGAAAAAGTTGATCCAGAAATTTGGGGACGCCTTAGCGCCCGTCTGGACTTCTGCAATTTGGACGTTAATGACAGCGCCCACTTTGCTAATCTGGGCAAAATGCTGGATCAAAAACACCGTACCACCATCAACTACTTCGCGATGCCGCCAAGCACTTTCGGCGCGATCTGCAAAGGGTTGGGCGAGGCCAAGCTGAATAAAGAGCCCGCGCGCGTGGTGATGGAAAAACCGCTGGGCACCGATCTCGCTTCTTCGCAAGTGATCAACGATCAAGTCGCCGAGTATTTTAACGAGTGTCAGGTTTACCGTATTGACCATTATCTCGGTAAAGAAACGGTGCTTAACCTGCTGGCATTGCGTTTCGCCAACTCACTGTTTGCTTCTAACTGGGATAACCGCACTATCGATCACGTGCAGATCACCGTGGCGGAAGAAGTGGGGATTGAAGGGCGCTGGGGATATTTCGATCAGGCCGGGCAGATGCGCGACATGATCCAAAACCACCTGCTGCAAATCCTGACTATGATCGCGATGTCGCCTCCGGCGGATTTGACCACCGACCGCATTCGTGACGAAAAAGTTAAGGTGTTGCGCTCGTTGCGTCGTATCGATCAGAGCAACGTTCGTGAAACTACCGTTCGCGGTCAGTACACCGCCGGTTTCGTGCAAGGTAAAAAAGTCCCAGGCTATTTGGAAGAAGAAGGCGCCAACAAGACGAGTAGCACTGAAACCTTTGTTTCTATCCGCGTGGATATCGACAACTGGCAGTGGGCGGGTGTGCCGTTCTACCTGCGTACCGGTAAGCGTTTACCGACCAAATGTTCGGAAGTGGTGGTGTATTTCAAGAATCCACCGCTTAACCTGTTCAGCGATTCATACCAACAGTTGCCGCAGAACAAGCTGACCATTCGCTTGCAGCCGGACGAAGGGATTGAAATTCAAGTACTGAACAAGGTGCCGGGGCTGGATCACAAGCACCGCTTGCAGACGACTAAGCTGGATTTGAGCTTCTCCGAGACCTTCAATCAGGAGCACGTGGCGGATGCCTATGAGCGTCTGTTACTGGAAACCATGCGTGGTATTCAAGCATTGTTCGTACGTCGTGATGAAGTGGAAGAGGCTTGGAAGTGGGTCGACTCCATTATGAATGCATGGCAAGCGGATAACGAAGCGCCGAAACCGTACCAATCTGGTACTTGGGGGCCAGTGGCTTCTGTGGCGATGATCACCCGTGATGGGCGTTCCTGGAACGAATTCGAGTAATGCTTCAAGCCGACAGTTTACTGTCGGCTTTTTTGTGAGTGGTACGGCCGGAATTTCCTGTGGCAGGGGCGTGCTGAAACCAACCTTAAAAGTGGAGTAACAAATAAATGAAAAACTGGAAAACCAGCGCAGAGCAAATCCTGACTGCGGGGCCAGTAGTTCCGGTGATCGTGATTAATAAACTGGAACATGCGGTGCCGCTAGCGAAAGCGCTGGTCGCCGGTGGTGTGCGGGTGTTGGAAGTGACATTGCGTACCGCTTGCGCGATGGATGCCATTCGTGCGATCGCCAAAGAAGTGCCGGATGCGATTATCGGTGCGGGCACGGTGATCAATCCGCAGCAGTTGAAAGAAGTGACCGAAGCGGGGGCACAATTCGCCATCAGTCCAGGGCTGACGGACGACTTGCTGAAAGCCGCGACGGCTGGGACGATCCCGTTGATCCCGGGCATCAGTACGGTATCTGAATTGATGTTGGGGATGGATCACGGTTTACGTGAGTTCAAATTCTTCCCGGCAGAAGCCAACGGTGGCGTTAAAGCGTTACAAGCGATCGGTGGCCCGTTCCCACAAGTACGTTTCTGTCCGACCGGCGGCATCACACCAAACAACTACCGTGATTATCTGGCACTGAAAAGCGTGCTGTGCATTGGTGGTTCATGGTTAGTTCCAGCCGATGCGCTGGAAAGCGGTGACTACGCACGCATTACCGAACTGGCGCGTGAAGCAGTCAGTGGCGCGAAAGCGTAACCGTTATCTACCGGCCAAAGTCACGGAGTTGGCACTTTGCGGTAGTTATTAGCAGCAGCACTGTATTAGGATGAAGCGATGCGTTCACGGATGCATCGCTTTTTTTATTTCAGTGTCTGCTCGATATACCTAGTAGATTTTATGAAGGGTATAAATAATAACAACAGGTTACCATGAAACGTAAAGACGCAGTTTGCCAGGAGCTGGAACGCCTTTCTCTGACTTTAACCCTCGACGCACTCAAGCAAGACAGCATCGGCTTCGATGCAGAAACCATCGGTTTTAACCTGGGTTTAGCACGTAACTCGGTGAGTAAAGAACTGAACCAGTTGTGTAGCGAACAGTTGGTGATCAAGATTAAATCGCGCCCAGTGCTTTTCTTACACCGTGCGGTGTGTGAACAACGGTTCGGTTACGTGTTGACCTCGCCGAATGGTGTTTTGGAAGTGAAAAACTTGGCTGAGTTATTGCCAAACCAACCCGATGAAACGCCGCAAAGTGACGATCCGTTCCATAACGTTATCGGTTATGACCGTAGCCTGAAAATGGCGGTAGAGAAGGGTAAAGCGGCGGTGTTGTATCCCGGAGGTCTGCATGTGTTGCTGACCGGGCCTTCTGGCGTGGGTAAAACCTTTTTTGCCGAAATCATGCACCAATTCGCCAGTACACAACAGCCACCGAAAGCCATCCCGTTGGCCTATTTCAACTGCGCAGAATACGCCCATAACCCGGAACTGTTGTCGTCCCATCTGTTTGGTCATAAGCAGGGTGCTTTTACCGGCGCCAGTGAAAGTAAACGCGGGTTGATTGAGCAAGCCGACGGCGGTTTTTTGCTGTTGGATGAAGTTCACCGCTTGCCGTATGAAGGACAGGAGAAATTATTCTCGATCCTCGATAAAGGCGAATACCGTCCGTTGGGTTCGAGCGACAAAGCACGCCCTATCAGCGTGCGTCTCATCTGTGCCACCACCGAAAGCCCTGACTCTTCATTGCTGCGCACTTTCCTACGGCGCATTCAGGTATCGATTGCCATTCCGGCTTTGCGTGAACGTTCGTTGGAAGAACAAGTGGAAATTATCACCGGATTCTTGCAACTGGAAAGCCGCAAAATCGATCGCACCATTCGGTTGGATAAAGGCCTATTGCTGTACCTGCTGGAGAAACCGTTAGCGGGTAATATCGGTCAGTTGAAGAGTGACATCCAGTTCCTGTGCGCTCAGGCTTGGGCGAGTGGTATGGGGCACAGCAATCCGCAACTGATGCTGGATAAGCGGCTGATCGACACCCCATTGGTTGCCACCGCCAGCAGTCGCCTGCTGGTGGATGCATTGTTCGGCCAACAAGATTATCTGGACATCAGTTCACAACCGCTGGCGCAGTTGAAACAACATCTGAATACCTTGGGCAATGAACAGGATAGCGATCTGTTTTATACCTATCTGACGCGTGAATACGTCAACTTGCGCAACAGTAACGTTCCGCCGCAAGAAACGTTGTCGATCTTGAAAAACAAGCTGCGCACCATTTTTGAATATGGTTTGTACAGCCGCAATAACGACAGCCAAGAGCGTTATTACGGTGGGCAGGTCGAACAGCGCATCACTCTGCTGACCGGTTGTATTGAGCAGGTGCTAGGCTTCCCGTTACCGCCGAATATGGCGAGCCACCTGCGAAAACACGTGCTGGCGTTGTTGTCATATGTGCAAAAGGGGTTGATCCCCAATCTGTACTCCTCCAGCCTGATCCACGATTACTGCAAAGATGAGTACGACAACGCTAATTTGCTGTGTCGCAAGATTAACGAAATCTTCCATATTCAGTGTCCATCGACAGAAATTGTCTATCTCTGCCTGTTCCTGAAGGAGTGCCGTAGCTTCCGGCAGCGCAAAGCCGTGAATCCAGACTGTGGCGCGATCCTGATCGGTCACGGTGCTACGACCGCCAGCAGCATGGCGCATTACGTCAATCGGGTGCTGGAGTGCGAGCAGTTCACAGCGATCGACATGCCATTCGAACAATCGGTGCATGACACATTGGAGGTGTTGATCGCCACGCTGCGTGAAAAACGTTATCAGCGGCTGTTACTGATCGTCGATATTGGCTCACTGGTGCATTTTGCTAGCACTGTCAGCAAGTTATTCCATATCGATGTGCTGTTGGTGCAAAACATCACCATGGCTTCGCTGTTGGAAATCGGGCTCGATCTCAGCTACGAAACCAGCGACTTCCCACAGCTGATGCAACTGATGGCGAGCAAAGGCATTGCCTATCATCTCTACGATCAGCATGAACAGGAGCGCGGTAAGGTATTAGCGATCTCCTGCATTACTGGCATGGGGACGGCGGTGAAGATCAAGAAAGTGTTGGAAGAAAGCTTTGGCGAGCTGATGGCCGACGACACCCGATTAGTACTGGTGGATTACAACGAAGTACGCAGCCTAGAGCGTTTACGGCAGGCGATTGGTGGCGATGAGCGATTGGTCGGGATTGTCGGGACTTTCCAACCGGGGCTGCCCGATATTCCGTTTATCGCCTTGGAAGAACTGTTCTCTGAACAAGGGCCGGAGCTGGTGCTGAGTCTGCTCAATCCAGATCTCAGTAGTGCCGAACGCCAGTTAGAGGTGGAGCGTAGCTCGATGCGTTTTATCAGCGCCTTGACCTTGGAAAGCATCATCAATCACATCTCGGTATTGAATGCGCAACGTATTCTGCAAGAGATAGAAGGGGTGTTACACCAGATCTGCCGCAGTTTAGACCTGCAACCCTCGCGACAGGTGACACTTCGCTTCCTGATCCACTGCTGCTGTATGGTGGAGCGTATCGTTTTAAGCCACAAACCGTTACAGATAGCGCTGGAAGCGCAGCCCGATCTCAACCAACAGGCGTTTTCTGTCATCAAACAGGCGTTCACCCCGATTGAACGTGCCTATTCCATCCGTTTATCTGACGCCGAATATTTTTATATCTACGAACTGTTGTACGGCTAAACCCTGCTAACACGGGCTTTCCCGCCCGTTTCTCACTCCTCCTCTTTGCTCGTGACAGAAAACTGGCACGGGCATTGCTATATCTAGATCGAAGCAAAAATTTCCTAATAAATTCAACTTATACCCAATGGATTTCAAATTGCAGCAAGGCGACAACTGAATGACTCTCCAGGAGCTTACATAAGTAAGTGACTGGGGGGATTGAAGGCAGTCAACACCGCTGCGGTTTGAAAGACGAAGGGTATTGCCAGGAGGCCCATTTTGGCTGCACTACCCGAAATTCTGTTACTGACCCACGGTGGTTGGGGCAAACAACTACGTGAAAGCGTGCGCATGGTGATTGGTGAAACCACCGGTGTTTCCGACATCGCCCTAATGCCTGCCGACACGTTGGAAGAGTTCCGCGCCAAGGTGGAACAGCAAGTAAAAACCATGCCAGCCGGCTCGTTGATCCTGACCGATTTTATCGGCGGCACCACTTCCAACGTGGCGGCGTATCTGAGCCGTGAATACCAGATTGGCGTGATCGCTGGCCTAAACGCCACGTTGCTATTAGCGGCGATCGACTTGCAAGAACAGGGCGACCTGACCGCTCATCTCGATGAGTTGGTTGAGTTAGGCCGCAATAGCTGCCTGGACGTAATTAAACAAATTAAATCAATAACATCAACTTCAGGGAAATAACTATCATGGCTAAAATCGTTTTATGTCGTATCGACAGCCGTTTAATTCACGGGCAAGTGGTCACCAAGTGGGTCGGACAATCACAGGCTAACCGTATTGCCGTCGTCAGTGACGAGCTAGAAGCCGATGACTTCATGAAAGGCATCTACCTGATGGCGGCACCACCGGGTGTGAAAGTGGATTGCTACGGTAACAAAAGCTTCGCGGCCGCTTGGCAAGAAAACCAACTCGGTGAAGGTAACGTGCTGGTGCTGTTCCCTAATTTGGCTTCGGTACAGCAGGCCGTTGTCGATGGTTTTGATGTGAAAGACATCCAAGTGGGTGGTTTGGGTGGTGGGCCAAACCGTAAAGCGGTTTTCCAAAATATCACGCTGGACAATAAAGACGTAGAAACCCTGCGCGACTTGCAACAACGCAACGTCAACATCTTCTTCCAGACTATCCCGGAAGACAAACCACAATCGTTGGCTGAGATCTTGAAAAAGTTCTAACTCTGACTTTTGGTATATACCCTAAATAATTCGAGTTGCATCGCGGCGGCAACTGAGCGAAGCCCTAGGAGCTTAGATAACTAAGTGACTAGGGGGAGTAAAGGCAGCCAACAAAGATGCAGCTTGAAGTATGACGGGTATAAATAAGGAGCAATGAAATGGATAACTTAACCGTTGCCATCTGCATGGGGCTGTATTACTGGTTCGCCCGTCTGCGTTTGGGTTACAGCCTGTCAGGTATGTTGGTGCAGCCTATCGCCATTGCGGTATTCGTCGGCTTCCTGTTGGGCGACATGAAAACCGCGATGATTATCGGTGCCGGGATGCAGTTGGTGTATCTGGGCGTGACTTCTACACCGGGCGGTAACGTACCTTCCGACCCCGCATTAGCGGCCTGTATTGCGCTGCCAATTGCGGTTAAAGCCGGTATGGACCCTAATCTGGCCATCGCATTGGCGATCCCATTCGGCGTGATTGGCGTATTCGTCGATCAGTTACGCCGTACGCTGAACGCCATCTGGGTGCATATGGCGGATAAACATGCCGAAGAAGCCAACATGAGCGGCATCATGCGTTGTGCCTTCCTCTACCCAGCGTTACTGGGTTTGGCCATTCGCTTCCCGGTGGTGTTCGCCGCTAACTACTTCGGCCAAGGCGTGGTAGAGAAATTCCTCGCGCTGATGCCGCATTGGTTGACCCACTCGTTTGAAATCATGGGCGGCATCCTGCCTGCATTGGGCTTTGCTATCACCATCATGGTGATCGGTAAAAAGAGCCTGCTACCGTACTTTATCGCTGGTTTCTTCGCGGTGTTGTACCTGAAGGTCGACATCATGGCGATGGCAATCTTCGGCACCTGTGCGGCATTCCTGGTGAAAAACATGGCGAAAAGTGAAGGAGTCTCCTGATGAGCACGGACATCATGCAACACGAACTGGTGGAGCGCGCACGGCAAACTAACGTCCTGACCAAGCGTGACATCACCAAGGCGTGGTTTATTTACTGGCTGGGGGCGGAGGTTTCTAACTCTTACGAACGTCTGCAAAGCCTGATTTTTTGCGCCTCGATGACGCCGATTATCAAAAAACTCTATCCGCAGAAAGAAGAACAGGTGGAAGCGCTGAAACGCCATCTGAACTTCTTCAACAGCGAGCAAACCTTTGGTGCGGTGATCCAAGGGGTAGCGATTGCGATGGAAGAGCAGAAAACCCGTGGCGAACCGATTGCCGATTCTTCAATCACCGGTATTAAAACCGGTCTGATGGGGCCATTAGCAGGGATTGGTGACTCGGTGGTTTGGGCTGCCATCATGCCGTTGCTGATCGCGATCTTTATTCCGTTTGCTGCGAACGGGAGTGCGATGGGCGGCATCATGCCAGTGATTCTGTACACCGGTATCACGCTGGCGATTAGCTACGGTTTGGCGCACAAAGGCTACACCTTGGGGCGAGAGTCGATCATCGGGTTGCTACAGGGAGGAAAAATCAAAGAGCTGATCTACGGCGCTAACGTGCTGGGCTTGATCATGATGGGGGCGCTCTCTGCCAGCTACGTCAAGATCACCACGCCACTGACGTTTAGCGCGCTGAAAGGCTCAGAAGTGGTAGTGCAACAGATCCTCGATTCTATCGCTCCCGGCCTATTGCCATTGGCCGCAGTGTTCTCGATCTACTTCTATTTGGTGAAGAAAGGGCCGCGCTACACCACAATCCTGCTGTCGGTAGTGATACTGAGCATCGTGTGTTCACTGTTGGGCATTCTGTAACGGAGCAATGATGAATATTTATCAACGGCTCGGACTCAAACGGGTGATTAACGCCAGCGGAAAAATGACCATTCTTGGCGTCTCCTCGGTGCCACAAGACGTGATGGCCGCCACCGCCGAAGCCGCAAGCGCGTTTGTTGAAATTGACGTGTTGGTGGATCGGGTAGGGGAATTGGTCTCGCAGCATACCGGCGCACAGGACAGTTATGTCACATCTTGCGCCTCGGCGGGGATTGCCATCTCAGTCGCAGCGGCGGTGACGCGTGGCGAACCCGATCGCGTAGCTTTGCTGCCAGATAGCTCTGGCATGGCGAACGAAATCGTGATGTTACGCGGGCATAATATTGATTACGGTGCACCGATCACCACCGCCATTCGTCTCGGCGGTGGCAAAGTGGTGGAAGTTGGGCAAAGCAATCTCGCAGCACGTTGGCAGTTAGAAAAAGCCATCAACGGCAATACTGCTGCGTTGTTGTACGTGAAATCGCACCACTGCGTGCAAAAAGGCATGGTGGCGTTGAGTGATTTCGTTGAGATTGCTCGTGCCGCTGGATTGCCGCTGATTGTTGATGCCGCCGCAGAAGAAGACCTAGGTGCTTATGTGGCGGCGGGTGCCAACATGGTGGTTTATAGCGGAGCGAAAGCGTTGGATGCGCCGACTTCCGGCTTTATTACCGGTGAAGTGCAGTGGATCGCTCATTGCAAAGCGCAACACGACGGCATTGCTCGCGCGATGAAGATCGGCAAAGAGAACATGGTGGGCTTGGTGATGGCGCTGGAGCGTTATCAGCAGCATAAGCCGGACTGGAGCCTGCAATTACCCACTTTGCGTGAACTTGCAGGGCAAATCTCGACGCTGAAGGGCTTATCTGCGGAGATCGAACAGGATGAAGCCGGGCGTGCCATTTATCGGGTACGTGTGCGTGTGGATGCGGAAAAGTTGGGGCTGACTGCGTATCAGGTTGAGGAACAATTGCGTACTGGTGAAGTGGCGATATACACCCGTCATTACTTCCTCAATCAAGGTGTATTCAGTTTTGATCCGCGTGCGTTACAAAATGACGATATGGCATTGATCGTAGCGCGACTGCGGGAGGTCGTGCAGCAAGCAGGGGGAAACCATGCAGCAAATTAATTTTTACCGTCAGCGCGTCGCGCTCAATGTTTTAGCGAAAGACGTGGCTAATGCACAGGCGGTACATCTGGCGGCAGAAGGGCACGCGGCGATCGGTGTGATTTCGGCGCAGTTCACAGATGTAGCGCAGGGCGTGAAGGAGGTTCAGCGGTGGATGGAAACTATACCGGCGATTTCAGTCGGATTGGGTGCGGGTTCTGCTAAGCAGTTCTATAAAGCTGCAATGATTGCTGCCGCAACGGCTCCGGCACACGTCAACCAAACCTTCACTGGCTGTGGTTTTGCCGCCGGAGCACTGGCGGCGCGGGATATTACCAATACCCGTATCAATGCGTTGGTTTCCCCAACCGGGACGCCCGGCAAAGTGTTGATCTCCACCGGCGTGCTCAGCAGCCAAGGGGAACCGGCGGTAGTGAGCTGCGATAGCGCGGTGCGTATGATCCTCGATCTCGGCGGTCACGCAGCGAAGTTCTTCCCGATGGGCGGTTTGGCCTCGTTGGCAGAACTGAAAGCCTTGGCGGAAAGTTGTGTGCGTAACGGCATGACCATGATCGAACCGACCGGCGGTATCGATCTGGATAATTTCCTGCCGATTTTGGAAACCTGCTTGGAAGCTGGCGTCGAACAAGTGATGCCACATATTTATAGTTCGATCATCGATCCAGCCAGTGGTGAAACACGCACGGAAGATGTCGCCCATCTGTTAGCGATGGTAAAACGAACGCTTAGCTAACCCACGCGGAGCCTAGGTTTGGTGTGTTGTTGACCTGATAAATCTAAACCAAGACTCAACCAAACGTTGGGTCTTTTTTTTATTTTTAATTATATTAACTTTATTATTTGTAACCCGTTTTTTTCTTATTTTTGTGAAAATGGCGGTTTGCTTTATTATTTACGTCATGTTACAAATAACACCGTTGAAAATTTACAGTAATGAGGATATTGAGCGAATCGCACGGGGTGCGGCGGATAATATAAAACAATTATGATGACACTTAATGGAACAACCCTCAGAACCTCTACTTGCCAGCTTTTCCTTTCAGCTATCCTTGCCAGTGAGCATCACTGGTGCAGCGAGCTATAGCGAATCTCCGTCATTCTTCAAGCCATCTCTGCGTTGGCTGCGTCCGTTCACCCTAGTCACATAGTTTGTCTATGCTTCCAGGGACTCACGGACTTGCCGCCTTGATATGACTTGAATTATTTAGGAGATTTCCGGCGTACCATTTCGGTGTAGCCGGGCAAATCACTTATTTACTGCGTTTGGGTTTTTTATCCCCATAGATCTCTGCGTCTGCCAACGGCTGGACGAGATAAATTGGGATAAATAGGCCTTAGCGTGCGCTATATGCTGCTTAGGAATAAAATTATGATTTATTGGATGTTTTTAGGGTTGGCTATTGTGGCCGAAATTATCGGCACCTTGTCGATGAAATACGCCAGTGTGAGCGGCGGTCTTACCGGGCATGTTGTGATGTATGTGATGATCACCGCCTCCTACATTTTGCTATCCATTGCTATTAAGAAAGTGGCATTGGGCGTGGCTTATGCGCTGTGGGAAGGGATCGGTATCGTCTTCATTACTCTGTTTAGTGTGTTGTGGTTCGATGAACCGATATCGCTGTTAAAAGCGCTGGGCTTAGCAACGCTGATTGCCGGTATTTTGCTGGTGAAATCAGGCACTCGCAAAGCACGAAAACAGGTCAGCTCGCGAGGTGAACAACATGCAACAGCTTGAGTTAATTCATGTTGGGTTCTTGGCGCTGGCGATTGTGTTAGAAATTGCCGCCAATATTTTTCTCAAAATGTCAGACGGTTTTCGTAAGGTCTGGCTGGGGTTGTTATCACTGCTGTCGGTACTGGGAGCGTTCAGCGCATTGGCGCAGGCGGTAAAAGGCATCGATTTGTCGGTAGCCTATGCATTGTGGGGCGGTTTTGGTATCGCCGCGACGATCGCTGCTGGTTGGATACTGTTCGGGCAACGCTTAAATGCTAAAGGTTGGATTGGCGTAGTGTTGCTGTTGGCGGGAATGGTGATGATTAAAATCGCTTGATTGCGAGCCGCAGAGCGATACTCTGCGGCACCTTATCGCCGCTTACACTGCGGCGATGATTTTGATTTCAACTTTGTACTTCGGATTCATCAATTTAGCTTGTACGGTGCAACGCACTGGCGCGCTACCTGCAACGACCCATGCATCCCAAGCGGCGTTCATCGCGGCAAAGTCGGCTGAGTCTGCCAAGAAGATTGTCGCATCCAGAATTCGGCTTTTGTCTGAACCGGCACGCGCCAAGATCTGATCGATTACCGCTAAGGCATTCGCGGTTTGCGCCGTGGCGTCGGCATCCAGATTCTCTGGCACGCTGGTGTAATAGATGGTGCCATTATAAATCACCGCTTCAGACCAGCGCGTATCAGGATCAATTCGTTCAATATTCATTCAGTTATCTCCAGTTCGTTATTCGGATAAGGGTATCACAAACTACCTGGCAATAAACTCAGGTATACTCAGCGCTGATTATTTTCGGCTAGAGAGATAGCGTGGCAGACGATTTCGCAACAGACGGCGCATTGGCGCAGGCCATCAAAGGCTTTAAACCGCGTGAACCTCAACGTCAAATGGCGGAAGCGGTCACCGAAGCGATCAACTTCAAACAGGAATTGGTGGTGGAAGCGGGAACCGGCACCGGTAAAACCTTTGCTTATTTGGCTCCGGCACTGCGTTCCAAACGCAAAGTGATCATTTCCACCGGTTCCAAAGCGTTGCAAGATCAGTTGTATGCGCGCGATCTGCCTACTATTGCCACGGCATTAAAATTCAAAGGCAAACTGGCATTGTTGAAAGGGCGCTCCAACTATTTGTGTTTGGAACGTTTGGAACAGCAATCGATGGCCGGTGGCGAACTGGCTGGGCAGACACTGATCGATCTAGTGCGGTTGCGCGGTTGGTCATCCCAGACGGTAGAAGGGGATATCAGCACCTGTAGCGATGTGGCGGAAGACAGTTTTGTTTGGCCGCTAGTCACCAGCACCAATGACAACTGCTTAGGCAGCGATTGCCCGCTGTACAAAGACTGTTTCGTGGTTAAGGCGCGCCGCCGGGCGATGGATGCCGATGTGGTGGTGGTCAACCATCACCTATTCTTGGCCGATATGGTGGTGAAGGAAAGCGGGTTTGCTGAACTGATCCCCGAAGCCGATGTGATGATTTTCGACGAAGCGCACCAAATCCCCGATATCGCTAGCCAATACTTTGGCAAACAGCTCACTAGCCGTCAGTTGATGGATTTAGCCAAAGACATCACCATCGCCTATCGCACCGAAGTGCGGGATTCGGCGCAATTACAAAAGAGCGCTGACCGTCTGAGCCAAAGTACGCAAGATTTCCGTTTGGCATTGGGCGAACCGGGGTTCCGTGGCAATTTACGCGAAGTGATTAACCAACCAAACGTGCAGCGTGCGCTGGTGTTGCTCGATGATGCGTTGGAACTCTGCTACGACGTAGTCAAACTTTCTCTTGGTCGTTCGGCATTGTTAGATGTGGCATTTGAACGCGCGACGCAGTACCGCACGCGTCTCAAACGGCTGAAAGAGGTGAATGAGCCGGGGTTCAGTTATTGGTATGAATGTAACTCGCGCAATTTCGTGTTGGCGCTGACGCCGTTGAGCGTCACTGAGCGTTTTCGCGAGATGATGGACGAAAAGCCGGGCAGTTGGATATTCACCTCGGCAACGCTGTCGGTCAATGAACAACTCAGCCATTTTACCGAGCGCTTGGGGCTGAAAAATGCCAAAACGCTGTTGCTGGCGAGTCCTTTCGATTACGCCACTCAAGCCTTACTGTGCGTGCCGCGTTTTCTCCCCTCACCGAATCAACCGGGCGGCGCACGTCAGCTAGCGCGTATGTTGCGACCGCTGATTGAAGCGAATCAGGGGCGCTGTTTCTTCCTGTGTACTTCACACCAAATGATGCGTGAATTGGCAGAAGAGTTTCGTGCCACCATGACCTTACCGGTGCTGCTACAGGGCGAAACCAGTAAAGGGCAACTGTTGGCGCAGTTTGTTGAAGCCGGTAATGCGCTGTTAGTGGCCACCAGTAGTTTCTGGGAAGGGGTTGATGTGCGCGGTGATGCGTTGTCTTGCGTGATTATCGATAAACTGCCATTTACTTCGCCAGACGACCCGTTGCTAAAAGCGCGAATTGAAGATTGTCGGTTGCGCGGTGGCGACCCGTTCAACGAGGTGCAATTACCCGATGCGGTGATCACGTTGAAGCAGGGGGTTGGGCGTTTGATTCGTGATACTGACGATCGCGGCGTGCTGGTGATTTGCGATAACCGTTTGGTGATGCGTCCGTATGGCGAAGTGTTCCTCAACAGTTTGCCACCGACGCCACGCACGCGTGATTTGGCACAGGCTATCGCCTTCTTGCAGGCAGAATAGTCGTGACTTATGCCCTGTGCTACGGTTTGCTGTGTTACAATCCGCGCCCACTGATTTTTCTTTTTCCTGCCTGAGGTTTGGCATGTCCACGCGAATTTTAGCGATCGATACCGCAACGGAAGCCTGTTCCGTTGCACTCTGGAATCAAGGCGAAATTCACGCCCTGTTTGAACTCTGTCCACGTGAACACACACAACGTATTTTACCGCTAGTGCAACAGGTACTGGCGGAAAGCGGCGTGACGCTATCTCAACTGGACGCACTGGCTTTTGGCCGTGGGCCGGGCAGTTTTACCGGAGTACGTATCGGGATTGGTATCGCTCAAGGTTTGGCGTTGGGTGCCTCGCTGCCGATGTTGGGTATCTCCACGTTACAAACCATGGCGCAGGGCGCATGGCGTGTGACGGGTTCAGAGCGGGTGTTGGCGGCTATTGATGCGCGCATGGGTGAGGTTTACTGGGGACAGTTCGAACGTCAGCAAGACGGCAGTTGGTACGAAAGTGCTGGTGAAGCGGTGTTGTCACCACAGCAAGCATTGGAACGAGCGCAGAGCCTGAATGGCGATTGGACGCACGTCGGTACTGGCTGGCAAACTTACCCGGACTTGATTACTGGCTCACCGGTGAACCTGCGTGATGGCCAAATGTTATTGCCACAGGCCGAAGATATGCTGCCGTTGGCGCTACTGGCTTGGCAACAAGGGTTGGCGGTGAGCGTAGAAAATGCCGAACCCACTTATTTGCGTAATGAAGTGACTTGGAAAAAATTGCCGGGTCGCGAATAGTTGAGCTATCGTTGAAGTAGGGAAGGCTAGGCTCTGCAACTTGCCGTCGAATTCACGGTCAAAGTGGTAGAGTTTTCAGGAGATTACGATCATGCTAATCCGCACGACAAGTAAAAAATTAGGCCTACTGACGCTGGCCAGCAGTGCTTTGTTGTTATCCGGTTGTGTCACCGTTCCCGATGAGATTAAAGGCACTACCGAAACGCCGGTCACGCAACTTTCCTCGGTGCAAAACGCGCCAAAAATGTTCACCGGTGCGGAAGGGCGTTTTGGTGGCAATGTGATGACGGTGATTAATCAGCCGGGTAAAACCTTGTTGGAGATCGCTGCAGTACCGTTGGATTCTGGCGCCCGGCCGATCCTCGGTGAACCATCCCAAGGTCGTTTATTAGCGACGGTGAATGGTTTCCTCGATCCTGTCGATTTTAAAGGCCAGTTAGTGACCGTAGTGGGACCGATTACCGGCCTGCAACCCGGCAAAATCGGTATGACGCCGTATAACTTCGTCACCATGAATGTCACTGGTTATAAACGTTGGCATTTGTCACAACAGATCATTATGCCACCGGCGCCAATGGGACCTTGGGGCTGGCGCGGCGGTCCTTGGGGACCAGGCTGGGGCGCGGGTTATGGCTGGTATAATCCAGGGCCGGCGCAAGTACAGACCATTGTGACCGAATAAATCGCGTTCGTGATAGAAATGCTTTTAGTTACATAGCATTAACATTTTCGTCTAGGGCGGCTTCGGCCGCCTTTGGCTTTTGGAGCGAAAGGAAGCGCCGACAATTAGTGACCTACATCGCAACCTGAATATTGTTTAAAACGCAAACTGGTACGCTGAGTTAAAATATTGTTAAAGTTCGTTGCGTATTTGGGTGCTGCGATGATTATTAGTAAAGATTTCAGGAGTCATAGCTTGGATAAGGTCTGGTTAAAACGCTACCCGGCGGATGTTCCGGCAGAAATCAATGCCGATCATTACCCCTCTCTGGTGGAAATGTTTGAAAGCGCCGTTCAGCGTTACGCTGACCAACCGGCTTTCATTAATATGGGCGAAACGATGACCTTCCGTAAGTTGGAAGAACGTAGTCGTGCTTTTGCCGCTTACCTGCAAAATGAACTTGGGCTGAAAAAAGGCGATCGCGTCGCTTTGATGATGCCGAATTTGTTGCAGTATCCCATCGCCTTGTTCGGCATTTTGCGTGCCGGAATGGTGGTGGTTAACGTCAACCCGTTGTATACCCCGCGCGAGTTGGAGCACCAGTTGAACGACAGCGGGGCAAGCACCATCGTGATTGTCTCCAACTTTGCCCACACGTTGGAAAAAGTGGTGTTCAATACGCCGATTAAACACGTGATCTTGACCCGGATGGGCGATCAACTGTCGGCGGCTAAAGGCACCTTGGTCAACTTCGTGGTGAAATACATCAAGCGCTTGGTGCCTAAATATCACCTGCCGGATGCCATCTCTTTTCGCAGCGTGCTGCAACGTGGCCGCCGTCTGCAATACGTTAAGCCAACCATCAGTAATTCCGATTTGGCATTCCTGCAATACACCGGTGGCACCACGGGTGTAGCGAAAGGCGCAATGCTGACACATCGCAATATGCAGGCTAATCTTGAACAAGCGAAAGCGGCCTATAAACCGCTATTCCGCGATGGCAAAGAAGTGGTGGTAACGGCGCTACCGCTGTACCACATCTTTGCGTTAACGGTGAACTGCCTGCTGTTTATCGATCTTGGCGGACGTAACCTGCTGATCACCAACCCGCGAGATATTCCGGGGTTGGTGAAAGAATTATCTAAATATCCGTTTACCGCGATGAGTGGAGTCAACACGCTATTTAATGCATTGTTGAATAACGAAGATTTCCACAAGTTAGATTTCTCTACGCTGCGTTTCTCGGTTGGCGGCGGAATGTCGGTACAGCAAGCGGTGGCGGAGAAGTGGGAGCAATTGACCGGTAAGCACTTGCTAGAAGGTTACGGCCTGACCGAGTGCTCACCGTTGGTTACCGGCAACCCGCACGACCTAGTGCATTACAGCGGCAGCATCGGCCTGCCTGTGCCCTCTACCGAAGTGAAACTGGTGGATGAACAAGGTCATGAGGTTCCGCATGGCGAAGCGGGGGAACTTTGGGTCAAAGGGCCGCAAGTTATGTTAGGCTACTGGCAGCGCCCAGAAGCGACCACCGAAGTCCTGAAGGATGGCTGGTTAGCGACTGGTGATATTGCTACGGTAGATGATGAAGGCTTTGTACGCATTGTCGACCGCAAGAAAGACATGATTTTGGTCTCCGGATTTAATGTGTATCCGAATGAGATCGAAGATGTGGTCAGTCGGCACCCGAAAGTGCTGGAGTCTGCGGCGATCGGGGTACCTAACGGTGCTGCTGGGGAAGCGGTGAAGATTTGCGTGGTGAGAAAAGACCCTTCGTTAACCGTGGAGGAGTTGATCACCCATTGCCGTCGCCACCTGACCGGGTATAAAGTGCCTAAAATTGTTGAGTTCCGTGATGAGTTGCCAAAATCGAACGTTGGCAAGATTTTACGTCGGGAACTGCGTGACGAGCTGAGTAAACCGAAAGAGGCCGATGCCGCTTAGGTTGCTTCAGTAACCACACCCTATCAACAACGCCGGTGAATGCCGGCGTTGTTGTGTTTAGACGATATGAGAGAATAACGTTTTGAACTATCAGTTGATCACGACAGACGCAGGATTGCAGCAGGTTTGCGAGCAGGCCAGAAACCATACCCAGATAGCGCTAGATACCGAATTTGTCAGAACGCGCACTTACTATCCGCAGTTGGGGCTGATCCAGTTATACGATGGTGAACAACTTTCCCTGATCGATCCTTTACCTATCAAACAGTGGCAGCCGTTTATCGAACTGTTGGCTGATACCAACGTGGTGAAGTTCTTACACGCGGGTAGCGAAGATCTGGAGGTGTTCCTGAATGCCTTCAAAACCTTGCCGACACCACTGGTGGATAGCCAAATTCTGGCGGCGTTTACTGGTCGTCCTTTGTCATGTGGTTTCGCGACGTTGGTGGCGGAGTACATGAAAGTCGAACTGGATAAAAGCGAATCACGTACCGATTGGTTAGCGCGTCCATTGACTGAAAGACAGTGTATTTACGCCGCGGCTGATGTGTTCTATCTGCTGCCAATGGCCAAACAATTGGTGCAAGAAACCGAAGAGGCGGGTTGGACGGCAGCGGCGCATGATGAGTGTTTGCTGTTATGCCAACGCCGTCGTGAAACTCTGACACCAGAGCTGGCTTATCGTGAGATTGGCAACGCTTGGCAGTTGCGCCCACGCCAACTGGGTTGTTTGCAGAAGTTGGCCGAGTGGCGGTTACGTCAGGCACGTGAGCGCGATTTAGCGGTGAACTTTGTGGTGCGTGAAGAAAACCTATGGGCTGTGGCCCGCTATATGCCTGGCTCATTGGGCGAATTGGACGCGTTAGGGTTAAGTGGCCCAGAAATCCGTTATCACGGTAAAACGCTGGTGGCGTTGGTCGCAGAAGCTAACGAATTGGACGAAGCGGAATTACCTGCGCCGATCGTTAACTTAATCGACCATGTTGGGTATAAAAAAGTCTTTAAAGAAATCAAAGCCGCGATCGCCATTGTTAGCGAGCAGAGCGGATTAAGCAGTGAGCTGTTAGCTTCACGTCGTCAAATTAATCAGTTGTTGAATGCACATTGGCAATTGAAAGAAAGTGACAATCAGCCGGAATTAATCCGTGGTTGGCGTGGGGATTTATTATCTGCCCCGTTGCAGGAAATTTTGCAGGATTATTAACCGACACTGAATAATATGATCGGGCAGGAAGGGAAATACTGCCTGATTATTGGTTAAAATAACTTAAGCTAATATTTTAACCGCCAGTATCCACTGTAAAGAAAAAGCCCACAAAGTTAATTGGGAATAATCTCAATCAGGATAAATGTGTATTTTGCAATTTCCGATCTAATAACTGGGCATCTATACAGCTATCCCCTGTAAATAACTACAGGGGATAAACTAATACATCGCAATCATTTCGCAGCTTCTTCCGATTCCGGTAGCGTCACGTTAAGCTCAAGTACCGAAATATCATCCCCTTTCTGCTCAAATTGCACATGCAGCATTTCAGGGTCGATCTGAATGTATTTGCAAATTACGGCCAAAATGTCGCGTTTTAAATCAGGTAGATAGTGGGGCTCGCTGTCCCCACGGCGACGCTCTGCGACGATAATTTGCAGCCGTTCCTTGGCTATGTTGGCTGTCGGTTTTTTGCGGGACAGAAAGAAATCTAACAGAGCCATGGTTTATCCCCCAAAAAGGCGTTTCAGGAAGCCCTTCTTCTCTTCTTCAATGAAGCGGAATGGGCGTTCTTCTCCTAACAAACGGTTAACGGTATCGTCGTAGGCCTTACCGGCATCAGACTCATTATCTAAAATAACAGGTTCACCCTGGTTGGATGCACGCAGTACTGACTGGTCTTCTGGGATCACGCCAACTAGCGGAATACGCAGGATTTCCAGCACGTCTTCCATGCTCAGCATGTCGCCACGGCTAACGCGGCCTGGGTTGTAACGGGTGAGCAACAGGTGTTCTTTGATCGGGTCTTCGCCTTTTTCGGCGCGACGTGATTTGGAAGCCAAAATACCCAAAATACGGTCAGAGTCACGTACTGAGGAGACTTCCGGGTTGGTGGTGATGATCGCTTCATCAGCGAAGTACAACGCCATCAACGCTCCGGTTTCGATACCGGCCGGTGAATCACAAACGACAAAGTCAAAATCCATCTCGTTGAGATTGTTCAACACTTTCTCAACGCCTTCGTAAGTTAGTGCGTCTTTATCACGCGTTTGTGAAGCAGGCAGAATGTAGAGGTTTTCAGTACGCTTGTCTTTGATCAGCGCCTGGTTCAGCGTGGCATCACCCTGAATCACATTCACGAAGTCATAAACGACACGGCGTTCACAACCCATGATCAGGTCAAGATTACGCAAGCCGATATCGAAATCGATCACTACGGTTTTCTTGCCTTTTTGGGCTAGACCGGTAGCAATGGCCGCGCTCGATGTGGTCTTGCCAACGCCCCCTTTACCCGATGTAACAACAATAATGCGTGCCATGAAATGGATTCCTTGTCAAAAGGGCTTAATTTAAAGGTTGTATGGTTAAAGCGCTATTTAACAGGCTGAGTCGCGCTGCCTGCCCGATAAAATCGGACGGGATCTGGTCGCTCAACCAGTACTGCCCTGCGATAGAGACTAGCTCAGCACCCAGGTGTGTGCAAAAAATCTGACACTGTGTATCACCTGAGGCGCCGGCCAGCGCTCGGCCGCGCATCATGCCGTAAACATGGATGTTGCCGTCGGCGATCAATTCGGCACCGGCGCTGACGCTGCTGATGACGATTAAATCACTGTTGCGGGCATAAATTTGTTGGCCTGAACGAACAGGCGTGCTGATGATCCGCGTTTTGGCTGGGGCGTTCTCCACCACCACTGGCGCGGGAGCCGGTGCGGCCATTTTCTGACTGCGGCCTTCATTCATCAGTGGCAAACCAGCACGAGTAATCGCGCGTTTTTGCCGTTCATCTTTACAACCACTGATGCCGACGACGCGCAGACCGGCTGCGCTAACAGCCTGTTGCAGTTCTTTCCAGTTTGCATCGCCGTTCAGCGTGGCAACGTTGATAACAACAGGGGCGTTTTGCAAAAAAGCCGGAGCTTGATCCACTTTTTCTTGCAGCGCCTGACGAATTACCTCGGGTTCGGAATTATACAAATGAACAACCGATAGGGTAAAACTGCTGCCTTTTAGCTCAATTGGCGATTGTGACATCTATCCTGACTCAGTCTCAGCAACTTTAAATCCCCGGAATAGCCTACGGGGTGCGATATTCCGATGTACTAGAAGCATGTTATAGTCAGAGTTATATCCAGGCAAGACGCTGCCTCAATTAAATAGAGTTAAAAAAATGCTTTGTGTGATCTATAGAAGCCCAAAACGGGATCAAACATATCTTTATGTCGAAAAAAAAGACGATTTCTCTCGCGTCCCTGAAGAACTGATGAAAAGTTTCGGTGAGCCGCAATTTTCAATGATGCTTAATCTGGCAGGACGTAAGAAATTAGCCTCGGCAGATATTGAGAAAGTGAAACAGTCACTGAAAGACGACGGCTTTTATCTGCAATTTCCACCACCAGTAGAAAATTTATTAAACTTACATCTGACGGATGATAAGAAATAATCAATTTTAAGGTGGGCTAATGAAGGGGCTAACTACGGCAGTCTCGTTAACTCTGTTGTTAATGGTTGGCAGTTTCGGCCAAAACAGCATCGCGGCCCCGGCCGAGAGTACGCTGGCGGCCACCGGGCGCTCCCCGGCGCAGTTCCCGAATTATGTGGAACAGTTAAAACAACAGGCGTTGGCACAGGGCATTCCTCAAACGACCATTGATAGCGCGTTCGCCAATGTCCATTTTGTCGATCGAGTGATTAAGGCCGATCGCAGCCAGTTAGAAAAGAAGGTAACGCTGAGCGATTACCTACAGCGGGTGCTGACGGCGAGCAAAATCCAGCAAGGGCGTAAGCTGTATCTTCAATATCAACCGCAACTGACACGTATTAGCGCGCATTATGGTGTCCCTGCGCGGTATATCGTGGCGTTGTGGGGGATGGAAAGCCACTTCGGGAAAATTCAGGGCAAAGAAGACGTGATCTCCGCATTAGCGACGTTGGCGTTCGAGGGGCGACGCGAAGCCTTCTTTACTCAGCAACTGATGGCGGCGTTGCAGATTGTTCAGCAAGGGCACGTCACCGGACAACAACTGAAAGGCTCGTGGGCCGGTGCGATGGGGCAATGTCAGTTTATGCCCAGCTCTTTCTTGAAGTATGGTGCTGACGGCGATGGTGATGGTCGGATTGATATCTGGAACAATGTTGATGACGTTTTTGCCTCTGCCGCCAATTACTTGAAAACAGAAGGCTGGCACACCGGCGTGAGTTGGGGACGTGAAGTCAAACTCCCAGCCGGATTGAATGCGAGCGAATTTGGCTTGAAAGATAATCAGGCACGTTCGGTGAATGAGTGGGCGCAGCGCGGCGTGGTACGAGTGAGTGGGGCAGCATTGCCTGATTCAACCTTGCGCAGTTGGTTGATCGCCCCTGACGATCTGCCTGGTCGTGCGTTTCTGGTTTATGATAATTTCCGCACCATCATGCATTGGAATCGTTCGTACTATTTCGCCATTAGTATCGGTATGATGGCTGATGCTATCGGGCACTAATTCAGGGTTCGGCTTGAACCTTTATTTTCGGCAGGAGATGCGACATGTATCAACACAGAGATTGGCAAGGATCGTTACTCGATTTTCCAGCGAACAAAGTGGTATGTGTGGGCAGTAACTATGCCGACCATATTAAAGAAATGGGCAGCGCTAAACCGGCAGAACCGGTGATCTTTATCAAACCTGAAACAGCCTTGTGCGATATCCGTCAACCGGTCGCCATCCCGAAAGATTTGGGATCGGTTCACCATGAAGTCGAACTGGCGGTATTGATTGGTACACCGCTGAAACAAGCCAGCGAAGACCGTGTTGCACGAGCGATTGCTGGTTACGGCGTGGCACTGGACTTAACGCTACGTGATTTGCAGGCCGGTTTTAAAAAGGCCGGGCAACCATGGGAAAAAGCCAAAGCGTTCGATGGTTCTTGCCCGATCTCCGGTTTTATTCCGGTAGCCGAATTTGGTGATGCACAAAACGCCGAGCTTGAGTTGACGGTGAACGGTGAGTTACGTCAAAAAGGTAACACTCACGATATGATCACGCCGATCCTGCCCTTAATCAGCTATATGAGCCGTTTCTTCACGCTGCGTGCGGGCGATATTATTTTGACCGGCACTCCGCAAGGCGTCGGCTCAATGAACTCCGGCGATATGCTACAAATCTCCTTGAATGGTAAAACGCTGAATACCCGCGTGATCTAGCCCTCTACACACTTGCCGCTAGGTTTCTCCTAAATAATTGGAGTTGTATCAAGACAGCTTCGAGTATGACGGAGAAATCGGCGGCAAAGCTTGCATCTGCACACTAAAATGTCTATATAGACACCCTTTATTGATTCAGAGACTAGGCGGCAACATGTCACAACTCCCTTTTTGGCAAACGAAAACACTGGCAGAAATGTCGGAAGCAGAGTGGGAATCGCTGTGCGACGGTTGTGGGCAATGCTGTCTGAATAAACTGATCGACGAAGATACCGACGAGATCTACTTCACTAACGTTGCTTGCGATCAGCTCAACATCAAATCTTGTCAGTGCCGTAACTACGAACGTCGTTTCGAGTTGGAAGAAGACTGCATCAAATTGACTCGCGAAAATATGACCACCTTCGAGTGGTTGCCAATGACCTGTGCTTACCGTCTGATCGGTGAAGGCAAACCGCTATTTCCGTGGCATCCATTGATCACAGGTTCGAAGGCCGCGATGCACGGTGAACGCATCACCGTGCGCCATATTGCAGTGCACGAGGATGAAGTGGTGGACTGGCAGGACCATATCCTCAACAAACCAAAGTGGGCGAGATAATTGCTGTACCCATATTTTTGCCAATAAAAAACGGCGCCTTGGATGAAGGCGCCGTTTTCACATGGTTAGAACTCAACGACCGAACAGATCGCCGCGTCTGCGAGTGCGGACAAACTGGCTAATCAGCACGATGATGGCGAACATCAGATAAGCCGTGAAGATCCCCACCAACCACTGTGGCATTTCCAGAGACAAGAACTGCCATTGGCGTACCGAGCAATCACCGGAAGCGTGGAAGATAGCAGGCATCCACTTGTCCAGTGGCAGCCACGACGGGAAGCTGACAAAGAAGTCGCAGGTGCTAAATGGTGATGGGTTCAACTGGATCATAGTATGTTTCCATGCCAGTTGCAGACCTTCCCAAGCGCTGTAGATCCACAGCAGGATTGCCAGATAACGCAACGATGTTTTCGGCGCGATAGCACCGAGCAACGAAGCCCCCAAAATGCCAAACAATGCGCAACGCTCATAAATACACATGACGCAAGGTTGTAACTTCATCACGTGTTGGAAATAGAGCGCAGCCAATTCCAGCGCTAGTGCAGTCAGGGCCATTAACAGCCAAGCACCGCGCCCCTGCGAGCAACGGTTAAAAAATTGCAACATATCTTTGTTCTTCCATGCAGTAAGCAATTAAGCAGGCAGTGTAAACCAATTCAATCCCGCTGCCAGCCTCTTGAGATAAAATTATCGTTAACGACTAACGCGTAGGAACAACCCCATCAATGGATGGCAGTGTCAGCCAATGCCATTGGGTGAGCAAGTCCGTTATAGGCACCAACGTGTGCTGTACGCATAACAAACCCACGAGGGTTAACACTACGGTATAAGGCAAGGCCATCCACACCATTCGGCCATAAGATAAGCGCACCAGTGGAGCTAATGCTGAAGTCAGCAGGAACAAGAACGCCGCCTGACCATTAGGTGTAGCTACTGATGGTAGATTGGTTCCGGTATTGATCGCCACCGCCAGCATCTCGAACTGTTTGAGCGAGATAATGCCATTCTCAAAGGCTGTGCGCGCTTCGTTGATATAAACCGTGCCGACAAATACGTTGTCAGAAACTGCCGATAACAAGCCATTGAACAAATAGAACAGTGATAGCTGTGACGAAGGATCAGCCCGTAGAACAAATTGAATCACCGGGGTAAACAGGCGCTGCTCAATAATGACGGCGACAACGGTGAAGAATACGGTGAGTAGAGCGGTGAAGGGCAAGGCTTCTTGGAAGGCTTTGCCGATAGCATGTTCGTCGGTAATGCCGCACAACGACGTCGCCAGAATAATCACTGACAAACCGATCAAACCCACGTCTGCCAGATGGAAGGCAAGGGCAACCACTAACCAGACACCGATTAGTGCCTGAACGAACAATTTGACCTTTTCCTGCTGCCCACGTTTGCTCGACGCCTTTTGGTCAAAGTCTTTCAACACTTCGCGTACCGCTTCCGGTAATTTGGCTCCGTAGCCAAATAAACTGAAACGTTCGACCAGCAGACAAACCAATAGACCGCAGACAAATACCGGCAGAGTGACCGGCGCCATGCGTAGGAAGAAATCGATAAAACCCCAACCGGCATTTTTAGCGATGATCAGGTTCTGTGGTTCGCCGACCATAGTCATTACGCCGCCGAGGGCGGTACCGATACCGGCATGCATCAGCAGGCTACGTAGGAAGGAGCGGAACTGTTCCAGTGTTTGTTTGCGATCATCACAGTCGATAGCACTGTCATCGCCCACATCGGTGTGTCCATCTGATTGGTTGGAGACCACATTGTGGTAAATCGAATAGAAACCAGTGGCGACGCTGATCACGACCGCGACGACTGTCAACGCATCCAAGAACGCGGAGAGGACCGCTGCGGCGAGGCAAAATGCCAGCGACAGCAGGATCTTAGAGCGGATATTCAGCAGCAGTTTAGTGAACATAAACAGCAACAGCTGCTTCATAAAGTAAATGCCAGCCACCATAAAAATCAGTAACAGTAAGACTTCCAAATTACTGGCAATTTCCGCCCCCACATGTGCCGGGCTGGTCATGCCGATAATCACGGCCTCGATCGCCAATAATCCACCGGGTTGTAGTGGATAACACTTTAATGCCATTGCAAGGGTGAAGATAAACTCCAGGACTAACAGCCAGCCAGCAACGAACGGACTGACAAAGAAGAAAATCAGTGGGTTAATCACCAAAAAACCGAGAATAGCCAGTTTGTACCAATCGGGCGATTGCCCGAGAAAATTTTTCATTAACGAAGAGCGTATGGTTGTATCCATTATGTGTTGTCGATCCTCAAAAAGAGTTGGCGCGCTATACCCAAAATAATTCGAGTTGCATCGAGGCTGCAACCGAGTGAGTCCCGATGAGCTTACGCCAGTAAGTGATTCGGGTGAGCAAGGGCAGCCAACAAAGATGCAGCTTGAAGAATGAAGGGTATATACCCTAGCAATGTCGCCAAGCCTGATGCAACAAGGGGGCTGTCTTTTTATGTGGCAGAGTGTTTTTACCCATTTTTTGCCACTTTATGCACACTTTTATTTAATGTTCTGTGTGCAGGCTATGTCATATCTGAGCGATCTGGTATGATCAGCCGATTACCTTACTGATTTTATTGTCGCTACGGAACATCACACCCATGGTCATAAAGGCGCAAAGTCCTGCCGGTTTCGCGGAAGAGTACATTATCGAAAGCATTTGGAATAATCGCTTCCCCCCTGGCTCTATTTTGCCTGCGGAGCGTGAACTTTCAGAGTTGATTGGGGTTACCCGCACCACGCTGCGTGAAGTGTTACAACGTCTGGCTCGCGATGGTTGGTTAACCATCCAGCATGGCAAGCCGACTAAAGTAAACAATTATTGGGAAACTTCCGGCCTCAATATCCTGGAAACCTTGGCGCGTCTCGACCATAACAGCGTACCGCAACTGATCGACAACTTGTTGTCCGTTCGTACCAACATCGCGTCGATCTTTATCCGTGCTGCGGTACGTAACCATCCCGAGCAGGCGCAAGAAGTGCTAGCGAAGGCCACTCAGGTTGAAGATCAAGCCGATGCCTTTAACCATCTGGATTATGAAATTTTCCGTGGTTTAGCGTTTGTCTCCGGTAACCCGATTTACGGCCTGATCTTTAACGGCTTGAAAGGGTTATATATCCGTGTTGGACGTTACTACTTCTCTAACCCGGAAGCGCGTAAATTAGCGCTCAATTTCTACAGCAAGCTGTCTACTCTGTGTCATGAAAAGACTTATGATCAAGTGATGGACTGCGTTCGTAACTACGGCAAAGAAAGTGGGGAAATTTGGCACAGTATGCAAGGTGCTATGCCAAGCGATCTGACAGAAGCTCGCCGTTAGACAAATTTTTCGGAATTAACAGAATCAAAAAAATCGCCTGCTATATCACTATGCAGGCGATTTTTTTATGTATACCCGTCGCCATTCAAGCAGCAGGGGTGTTGGCTGCCTTCGCTCACCCCAGTCACTTACTGGAGTAAGCTCCTGGGGATTATGATCCTCAAGAGGCTCACCCTACGGGCCAACGCAAGCGTTGTTCAAATCGGTCTGCGACCAATTTGTCACTCAGTTGCCGCCTACCTGCAACTTGAATGAACTTGGGTATAGATATCACAGAGACGTAGGTTTGGGTGGGCAACGTTCCAATAGCTCAACGCTACCATCTTCGTTTTGTTGTTCTAGAATGATGTCGAAGCCCCACAGACGATGAAGATGCTTCATCACATCGCGGCGACTTTTATCCAGCGGCGCGCGCTCCTGTGGTACGTAACGCAATGTCAGTGAGCGATCGCCCCGCAGATCCACATTCCAGACCTGAATATTCGGTTCATGGTTGCTGAGGTTATATTGTGCCGAAAGCTCCTGACGAATAGCACGGTAACCGGCCTCGTTATGGATAGCGGCAATCTCCAGATAATTATTGCGATCGTCATCCAATACGGTGAACAGGCGGAAATCACGCATCACTTTGGGCGACAGGAATTGGCTGATAAAGCTCTCGTCCTTAAAATCACGCATGGCGAAATGCAGTGTTTCCAACCAGTCTTTACCGGCGATGTCCGGGAACCAATAAAGATCCTCTTCCGTCGGTGACTGGCAGATGCGTTTGATATCCTGAAACATGGCAAAGCCGAGCGCGTATGGGTTGATGCCGTTGTAATATGGGCTGTTATAAGGCGGTTGGTATACCACATTGGTATGGCTGTGCAGGAACTCCAGCATAAAGCGTTCGCTGACTAATCCTTCGTCATACAGATGATTCAAAATGGTGTAATGCCAGAAGGTCGCCCAACCTTCGTTCATCACCTGAGTCTGTTTCTGCGGATAGAAATACTGGCTTACTTTACGCACGATGCGTAAAACTTCGCGTTGCCAAGGTTCCAGCAACGGAGCGTTTTTCTCCATAAAATAGAGAATGTTTTCCTGCGGCTCGCGTGGGTAGCGTAAAGCCTGCTCTGGCGTTTCCTCTTTATCTACGCGAGGCAAGGTTTTCCACAGCGTGTTGACCTGGCTTTGTAGATACTCTTCACGGCTTTTCTGCCGGGCTTTCTCTTCAACCAATGAAATTTTCTGTGGTCGTTTGTAGCGGTCGACGCCGTAATTCATCAGCGCGTGACAGGAGTCCAGCAGTTTTTCGACTTCTTCCACACCGTAACGTTCTTCGCACTGACTGATGTAGCGACGAGCGAATAACAGATAGTCGACGATCGAACTGGCATCGGTCCAACTGCGGAACAAGTAATTGTTTTTGAAGAAAGAGTTATGCCCATAGCAGGCGTGTGCCATGACCAGCGCTTGCATGGTAATGGTGTTCTCTTCCATCAAATAAGCGATACAAGGATTGGAGTTGATAACGATTTCATAGGCTAATCCTTGTTGCCCATGCTTATAGCGCTGTTCGGTCTCAATGAACTTTTTGCCGAACGACCAGTGGGTATAGTTGATCGGCATACCGACGCTTGAATAGGCGTCCATCATCTGTTCGGAGGTAATCACCTCTATCTGATGTGGGTAGGTGTCGAGTCGGTAATGCTTAGCCACGCGATCGATTTGCTCCAAATAAACTTGCAGCAACTCGAACGTCCAGTCCGGTCCATCGCTCAGACGCTTATCTTCCTTGACCTTGTCATGTGTTGAAGTAGTCATCAGCGCACCTCGTTATTAACGGGCAGAGCTCATAATTGGCTAGCCCTATATAACAATCATAGTTCAAGTTGAAATAAGTTGTTTAAAATCAGTGAAATAAAATCAATAGGTCACTATTGCTCAAAATTAAGTCATTATTGTTCCCACATCAATCCACCGATTACCGCGCTCATCCTGATACTTGGCTGTCATTTCGGCAGACCTGTGGCCTAGTAGACGTTGAGCGAATTTGCCGTCTTTCTCTTTGGAGTATAGCCTTGCCGAAAGGCTACGCAACTCATGGAATGACGGTGGTTGATCCTCCCAATTTATCCCCGAATCTTTCCTCGCTTGCGTGAATCCCATTGAGATCGTGCTGGGAGATAAGGCGCGTCCATGATGACTTGCTATTATATTTTCACACTTCCCGTACGTAGCTCTGCAATGATCCAACACATTATCAAGACTCAGGTCGGCAGAGGTTAGCCCCAAATTTGTCGGTATGCACAATCGCATTCCTGTTTTCTGCTGATGGATCCAAATCCTATTGTCGTGAATATCTGACCACATAATTTTACTAATATCACCGACGCGTTGCCCCGTAAGCACTGCCAGCTCCATACTTAACCCCAACCAAAGAGCCTGAGTTTTTGCCGCTTCTCGGATCAGGAAGTAATTATCTAAGCTGAGGCGTTCGCGCAACACCTCTGCTCTAGGGTTCCTAGTGGCTTCTACGGGATTGAACTGTATATGCCCATCTGCGATAGCCTCTTTGAAAACATCAACAAGTGATGCGCGTAGCGCTTTTGCCTGCATTTTCTTTCCTTGTTTAACGTAATCGTTGATAAATTCAGCAATGTATTTAGTCGTGATGGTGTTTATGTTGATGTTTGGGATACCGTTACGCATTGCTTTAATTCTTCCTCGGTAATCACTGAGCGTTTTGTCTTTAAGTCCTCTGCCATTCAGAATGTCAGAATACTTATCAAGCCATGAGTGAAAACTGATGGGCTCATTGCCGTTTATCCGATCGACTAATCTAGTCGCTGAATCCATCAATTGAAGATTGGCATCAATGGCCTGATTGATAGCATCACGTTTAATTCGCCCTAAACCATATTCCTTTCCCGTCCGTGGATCGCGATAACAGTAATACCCACCATTACGAACGTAGAGGTTTGGTGGTAAGTCTCGCTGTGAGTGGTTTCGGTTCCTGGCCATTAGTGATTCTCGATACTAAAGGATTAACTTTTCTGCGTTGGTTTGGTGGAGCAATTTTTTCTGCCCGTTCATCAAAAAGATACTCGCGCCCATCGAGCACTGGTGCTGGGTAAATTCGACCTGCACGAACCCAACGCCTAATGGTCTCTTTGCTGCGTGGGCGGGGAAGTCGGTTATTCCATTCATCTAATGTCAGTAATTTGGTCATTGGTTATGCTCCGTACACACAACCGGTCACGATAGTAATCGTGAACCGGGTTGTGTTTTGATTTTTAGAAATCAGTTTCAGTTACTCAGACGCCAACGTATTCGGGTTTCATATCACTCAAGGTGATACTGAATTGGTCGTATAAATCGTCTGTGAGGTGACGTTTCGTGCTAGCCAACATTTTTTCGATAGCGGCAAAAGCTTCACTGGCACCCGGTTCGTCGGGTTTTGGCAAGGCCTTAATATCTTCTTGAAGACGGTTACGCGCCATAAGCAGGTAATAACGTTTCACTGCTTTGTTTTTAAGCTCGGTGAACAGAGATGATCCCAGCGACGTTTTTAAGTTATCAACTTCAATCCCAATGCTTTTTGCCTGTTCAGCGATCTGTGATTCTTCAATTTGTAGGCGGAACTGAGCAGCTATGGAATCTATATCCGCAGCTTGTTGAACTTCGTGATCATCTACCTCTAGATTGCTGGTAACGTCTGGCAGCTCATTTAGGTTTACACACTGCGCCGGTACCGGATTGATCTCCCGCTCACCTCGTTGCTCAAAATCTTCGGGGCTGTAAACACCTAAAATTACCTCCGGGCAATACAGACGTGCCCAATATTTCACGGCGAGGTAAGCGATTTGCTGTTTCGGATTTGATACCCATAGCGGGGAGTTTCGGATGACAACCCCGGACAAATACACCGGCTCGCCCCAAGTGATTTTTGACTCACCTCGGAGAATGGCCCCGACCTGTACGAACAAGCCATGCTCGTCTTCATCGTTCCATCCGCGAACACGTTGAGTTACATTGTACTTTCCATTTTTCCCTGTTTTTTCAATGTTTTCTTCCCGTGTTTTAGTGCAGCGCTCCCAATCACCACCGTAGCTGTAATGGAAGCGGCCTTGTATCGCGCTGGAACTGGCGATCACCGCATTAACTAGCTGTGCTTCATAACCCAATGTGCCGTTTACCAAGTGTGTTTTTTGCGCGACAGCGTAAGGGTTCATACCCCATTGCATTGCCTGCATCACTATAGCCATGCAATCAGCAGGCTTTCCTGCCAGATGAGCTGGAACTGTTACCTGTGAATCAGCCATTAAATTAGCAAATGCGGTTAATTGCCCGAGTGCTTGCACATTAAAAATGGCGTTGCTGGCGGAAATGGTATTTGGAGCTTGCTGCTCAGTCGTTACAATACTAGTGTTTTGCATCTTCGTTCTCCCTTATGCCAAACGCAGTGCTTCTAAGCGGCGTAGGTCAAAATCATTCAGTTCGTCGGTGTAATCTTCGGTTAGGCAGGGAAGCCAAAACAAGGATCGGCCTCCGAATGGAGAGATTCAACAAATGCAAAGGTTTCTGTAATGGAAAAATACTGGTACGAACTACCGATAGAATTACCAGCCAATGGCTGTACGATCGTTTATACGAAGAATGGGGTGGTTACTGCTGCTGAGATTAAGCGCCCCGATCAGTACATAGCGACGATAAAAGACTTTATCGAGATAGCTCAATCTGTCGGTTTTACCACGGATTCTAGCGACAAAGACATCAAGTAGAGCACCGAAAAGAATAGCGCTATACTAAGTTCGCCAGCTTGAACAACTGGCAACCCCGAATCAGCACTGCTGTGTCATCAAACCGAGAGGTGGAGATGGCACAGTTAATACAGTTAGTAAAATCCGCATATACAGTCCTGACCCATCATTTTGAGGCCAGCGATTCTTTGCATTCAAAATTCCCTGTTGGTGGTGTGCTATGAATATCGCCGCCGATGGTGTCAAGCTACACAAGGGAAATTTCAAAGCGATAGGGGACAAAATTGCGCCGCTACTTTCGAGTGGGCAGGTGTATCGTCTCATCATTAAACCTTGGCGCGAAAAGCGCAGCATTCCACAGAACTCGCTTAGTCACATGTGGTACGCAGAGATCAGCGAATATCTGATCCGCTCTGGCCGTACTGATGCGACGCGGGAATGGGTTAAGCGTAACCTCAAAAAAACCTACCTCGGATCTGCCGAAATTGAATACGTAGATTTTGTTACCGGCGAGAAAACAACGAGCTGGGAGCCGCGGCATACGTCCGAACTTGATACTGGCGAAATGCATTATTTCTTGTGCCAAGTCGAGGCTTGGTGTGCTCAGTTTGGATTAGCGTTAACTATCCCGGAAAACAGCGAGTTTATGCAGTTGCGTCGGCAACAGGACGGCCAGCAATGAAAAGTATTTATCGTAGTAAAAAATGGCTGGCCGCTGTTGGACAAATTGAGCAGTGCGTTTTGTGTGGTAACTGGGGTATTCAGGTGGCGCACCGGAACGAATCAAAAGGCATGGATATGAAAACTGATGATTGCGCCACCGCAGCGCTTTGCGTCGAGTGTCATCATGAGATCGATAATGGAAAAACCTTGAGCCGTGATGAACGCCGCCAACTGATGGATCGCGCTATTGTCCTGACCGTAATTCAGATTGCCCGCCGTGGGCTGGTGGTACCGCTATGATGAACGAACAGCAACTTGAATATGTCCGCATCAATCTACGCGCTGCACTGTTGGATTCGTCGGGCGGAACGAAAGGGCAGTTAGAGGCATTTGCTGAGCATCCCCCGGCAGATAAAGAACGAAACCCACGCAAACCGGTTCACATGGTAGAGCTGGATGATGGACGAGGTGGTACCCGCTCGGTTAAGGCTACAAATTCGGCGCTGTACGTGCTGGAGACTCGCAGCCGACGTCGCCCGTTGCCTCCTATAGATGAATACGATTTTTCTACGTGCGGATGGCGCCGTGCCGTTCTGAAATTGGATGAGTACCAACAGGCTTGGATTAAGTATTGCTACGGATGTGATCTAGACTTCAAATTACAGAGATTGATTTGTCAGCATATTTGGGAAAACTTCCAAGTACATCGTGAAGGAAAGGCATTACAAAAGAAGGTAAAAGAACGGCTTATTACCCTTGTGTGGTTGTCCGCGCAAGATGTTGCAGCTAAGAATAAAAACAATGCCTATACGGAGTCTACGCTGATATACCTTATGGGGAGTGTGGCAAAGTCCACATGGTCTGAGATATATGCTTCGCGTTGGCAGGGGTTGAAATCATTGGCAGCAGAGTTGGATCATCTGTCATTAATGGCTGTTTTGAGACATCGGGAACAGATGATTGATGTAGATATTGCAAAACCGAACGAAATAGGCCATATTTAGCTTACTTTTGCTATCTTGCCAAAGTTATAAATAACCCGCAAAGTGCGGGTTTTGTCGTTTCTGAGACTCAAGAAAAGGCTCCCTAATCGGAGCCTGTTGTCATGGTGTGAGCTGTTCCGGTGTGCAGCCATATATCTCTGCCAACTTCTCGCGAGTGCTCTTTTGTGGGCGTTTTGATGATTCCCACTGTGAAACTGTTGATTGCGTTGTGCCGAGTTTTTCCGCTACATCGTACTGAGACAAGTTGCAGTGAATGCGCCAGGCTGCAAGCAGACTGACGTCTTGGTCGAGCATAATAGAGACGATGGCGTGTGGCACAGTCACATCATCGTGCTCACCGGTCTCGTAGGGAACAGGCTCCCAGCCGTCATCGTCGCTATCTAGCAAGCGCTCATATTCAGCAATTGGCAAAACCACGAACTGTGGCTTGCCTGCTTCATCATTTATGTATTGAAGTTTTGACATATATTCATCCGGGTTGCTAAGAGTCGCGGTTAATGTCATGAGGAAACTGGCGGGTTACCCCGCCTAATATGTTGTCGACGTTCTGCGCTTAACTTCCTGCACCGTGCAGATTACCGGCTCACCATTTTCGATCTGGAAGATAACCCTGTAGTCCCCAACTCGCATCCTGTATTGGTTATCTGTGGCTTTCAGCTTTTTGATGTCCAATTCAACTGATGGGAAGGTGATTAGTCTATCAACCTTTTCCTTAATGGCTTTCCGGTATCTTGTGTCTATCGAAAGCACCTGTTTGAGAGCTTTCTTTGTCCACTGAACCGTGACCATGTTTCCTCGCTTTTTAAAGAACATATCCGCTTAGGATGATTAGATAATAAGTTTTTTATTAGATAATATCAAGTGGTAAATCTAATTATCTAATCAATTGTCGGCCTGACTATGTTGTCGGGCTTTTTTACATTTAACGCCCGGCGTTTGCTGAGCGACACAGCAAGCAAAGGAGCAAGCAAATGACCGAGCCGGTGGGTATGTGTTACAACTTCGGAGATCGCATCGTGCTAACCGACGATATCCCCGGGAATAAAACCATATCGTGTCTAGTGGATTCGATGGAAACTACCGGTTCTGTAACAACATTCACAGTCACAGAACCGCTAGATTGGTCGTTTGATAACCCGCGGGCGTTTATTCGATATCAAGATGGTTCCGCTTCCGGGTTAATGATCGCCACTAAAGTGGGGGGCTATCAGCTTTCTGTTCCGTATTTACCCGCGTTTGACGATATCAGCATGAATAACCACACAATAGAGCCGCCTCGGCTTATATTCTGTGATTCTTCACGTATTGGTTACGATGCCATTATTTCAGATATTGCCCCGCAATCTGACGGCACATGCCAAGTATCTGCGAAAGAGTATAGAGCCAGTTTTTACGCATATGACAACGCAGCCTATCCCGGCAATGTTTCCTGAGTTTACTAATCACCAAACGCATAACCCGCTTCGGCGGGTTTTTCGTTTATGAGGCCCATATGACGACTTACAACACTGGCAATCCGCTGGGGTCTGCTGCTTCAAAAGATTTATATGATAATGCTGAAAATTTCGACCATTTCTCGCTGGATCGAGCTAATAAACAGTGGCTGGATCGCCTTGGGATTTCTCGTTTAACGCTATACGGAATGGAAGAGCAATTTAAAGCGGCTGTCGCCGGCATCGGTTTTATAACGATGGATTCATTCCAAGATGGTGCCACACTCACTCTTCCAAATCAGGCTCTTCGCTGGAAAATGCCAGATGGCGACGGTGATTATTACAGATGGGACGGCGATTTTGATAAAGTTGTCCCATCTGGTTCTACGCCTTCATCAACGGGTGGAATCGGGATTGGTGCTTGGGTTAGTGTTGGCGATGCTGCGCTAAGAGCTATGCTCGCTGAAAGTAATGGTGCGTTGCTCGTTGGCGGTGCGATACTAGAATGCTCCACTGTTGCTCAGGCTCAATCAATTGCGGGATTAACTGAGGGTCGAAAAGTCAGGACTTACTACTACAACGTGCCCGTTGTGACAGACTGGGTGTTCACCGCCACTCAACCGGAATCACCAACGTTTTATATTAGTGCGGTTGGCGGGTATTTTATTTGATTGACACCTAATTTTTCGTCTGCAGGAATAACAGGCGGTAAATATGATCCACAAAAGGCATGGGATAATCGAAACAAAATTCAGGCACTAACGAGAGATACCCGTTTCAGCGAATTTAGTTATGGCGCTGCGGGTGAGTTCTATGTTCTGGGTTCAATTCACCCCTTAAGGAGTAACATAAAGATCACTCATGAAAAGGGAACTTTTATTGTTGGGAGGTATGATGATCCTTCTGTTTCTGTAGGTAATAATGCAGGTCATATGTGGGGTTTTGTTAATTACGTTGATCCTGATAATGGTGACTTCAATGTTGTTGGATCCTTGTCAAATATTATGTATCAGTTAGATGGAGATATTGCGACCGAGCATAACTTAGTACATTCACAAAAGAATAATAATAATTGCATAGGGTATTACCGTGTAAATAACTGTCAGGTGATTGGGAGTGGGAAAATAAGTGGTTCAGATCATAGGGGTATAGCGTTTGATGGGTTATGCATCAACTGTAAGGTTGATATTTCCGATGTGTTACCAACATATGATGAAGCGGTAGTTATGAAAGGTGACATTAATAATTTCAATAAAAATCACGTTAAAGTTGGAAGAGTTATTGGCGGAGAGTATGCTGGACCAAACTCTAATGCGGTCATTAATTTATCTGAATGTTCTTGCGATGTTTATATAGATTCGTTTATTTATAATGGAGTGGTTAAGCCGCAACTGGTTGGGGCGTTTAACTGCAGGGAAGTTAATGTTTATGCGGGTGAAATAAATGGAATTTCTCAAGCTCTTAGGTGTTATGAAACAGAATTTGGATATGTTAGGGGAGGGCAATTTTGGAATGCTGACGGCATCATTAATAGAGCAGGTAACAAAAATGGAAGAGCAAGAGAATATGGAGTACTTGACGTAAAAGTTAGGGATGCGAATACGATTAGCGCTTATTTTTCCGAATCTAATCCGGATGGGTTTGATAAATTAATTATCAAAAATTGTGATTTTTCTAAGTCAGGGGCATCTTTTTTGTATTACAAGGGAAGGGTTACTGCTGGTTTGCCATCGCAAATTGATATGTATAATAACATGTCACCGATTACTTTTTCTGTTGTTGATCTTAATGTTAAATCAGAAATAAAAAATGGATTGGTTTCTTTTGGAACGACGTCATTCTCGTATGATTATACATACCCTGATTGGAACTACACAAAAATAGCTGTAGTGATTGGTGTAAGTTCTTCGTCATCAAATTATGCATTTGATTTTGATTTGAGGTTTTTGATGAATACTAGCGAGCCCGTTAACTTTAATGCTGGTGGAGTCGTGGTCTCAGTGATAAGAACTGGAACGGTTTTTAATTTCAGTGTCGTGAGTGGCGGCGCTTTCAGATTTGCATCTGCGTATAACTAAATAGTGACTAATTAATTAGCCACTATTTAGTTTTTAAGATTAAGTGTGCTGTATGAACACTTTTTTATTCATAGTCTATTTTAGAGGGTTAACATGTTCTTTTAGGTACATATCTGCTACCCATTTCATCCCATTTATACTGAGATGTCCGGTGTCATGATACATTGGATACCCCATTGCAAACGGGGTATAGGCACCATCTTTTTTTATAAGATAGTATGGATCTACTAAGTAAACATTATGGTATGCGGATGTGGCTTCTGCTATCTTAGCGCGAGATTCATCAAGTTTAGGTGCAAGTTTAAATTCTGTTTTAATATCACAGGTGCCTCTTTCAAAGCAAGACGCTGGATTTATCAACCACTCAGGCATTTGATCCAAAATTATTACGCGTTTTGCATGGGATGAATAAAAAGATAGCATTTTTTTAAAGTCTTCTCTTTTAAAAGACATGTGCCTATCGTCGCGAGCCCATCTATTAGCAATAATAATGGTATCATATTTTTTATCTATAATTTCAGTGTCAATTATTCTACGGAAATTTTTACAAACCTCTGGGTTTTCTCCTGATTCTTTTACTTCCCTTGTCGGATAGCACGAAGACGTACTGAGTTGCCTTACTTTCACCCCGGCTAGTTTGGCCATTTCATCAACAAATGGTCCATAATGACCCGCGTTAGAATCTCCGATATATAATACAACTTTATCAGATGATTTATCACCAATAAAACAATTTGACATCGATTGATTATATGGAATTCCGCTTTTTCCCTCGGCGCTAATATGGCACCAGCCCTCGTCCATGCCAGCATACCTAACATCTATTTCCTTAGGTCTAATGGTGCTATCAGTAACTCTTTCTTCAAATCCATTTGTTATATATGATGCTACATTTATCACAATAGCTATCGCGACAAATGATACATTAATTAAAATAAATGACTTTGCAAAGCCAAGTTGTGATTTTCTTATGGGATTCTCTATTAGATTTAAACTTAAGAACGACAATGATATTGTCATAAAAAATATAAATATTTTCACATAAATGGAGTCAATAATACCCATGTACGTAGAAAATGCAATGAATGGCCAGTGCCAAAGGTATATAGAAAAAGAAATCAATCCAAACCAGACGATAGGTTTTAGGCTGTAAAGTTTTGATGCAATGTTTGTTTTGAAGCCAGAGCCACCAGCTATAATCAGAAATGCGCCTATTGATGGAATTGCGGAGTTATAACCTGGAAAAATAAATGATGAGTCAATATTAATTGCCGACCATATGATAAGAACTGTACCAGTAGCAACGGCGAAAAACGAATTGAATTCCCGCATCCACTTATAGTCTCGATGCAAAAGTGCTAGTGCTGCGCCAAGTAATAGCCCACCGGAACGCGTGAATATCATATAGTAAGCAAAACCCGCATAGTTTATTGCCATATATTGTGACACAGCGAAAGCCAACAATGATAACAGAAGAGTGAATATTCCTGCCCCTTTGCTTTTCATAATCTTAAGAATTATAACAAGGACCACTGGCCAAATGAAGTAAAATTGCTCTTCTACAGCAAGAGACCACATGTGTAGTAACGGCATTTCGTCTGATGCTGCTGCGAAGTACGCCCCACTAACTTTCCAGAAATATATGTTGGCTGAATAAATAGAAGTGAAAAAATAGCCTTTAATTAGCGCTGCATAATCATTTGGCAGAAGTATAAAATACCCTGCAACTATTGTTGCTGTTGCGACAATGAATACGTTTGGGACTATACGTTTTATTCGTCTATTAAAAAAATCAAGAAATGAAAATTTATCGTTATCAATAGATCTAATCACAATTCCAGTGATTAGAAATCCTGAAATTACGAAGAAGACATCAACACCAATAAAACCCCCGCTTATATAAGTAATTTTAAGATGATAGGCAAATACGAGAAGAACTGCTAGAGCTCTCAGACCATCAATGTCCGAACGGTATCTTAAGTTCATATTTATATTCAGTATTTTAAAATGATTAGTGATTTTATCACTTACAAAGTAATTGATCAGCACTTACATCACACTCTAAACGAGGCGAAGATAATTTAGGAAATTGACTATATCTTCACACCCCAGCTCCGATCTCACGCATCTTGCCGATCACTTTCTGCAACTCATCATCTGACAGCGCTAGTTGTGCAGCCATGAAAAATAGAATGTGTGGGCTGATCGCACGAGGGGTTTCACGACCTGTATATTTGCGCCATTGACTGTTACCGGCGACGCCTGCTAGCTCTGCCATTTGAGTGCCGGTATAACCAAGCTGCTCTTTGAGCTTCAGCAGGTCGTCAACGTGCGGGGCTTCATAGTTTTCTATTAGTCGCATTTTTTACCCATCAAAAAGCCCCTTTCGGGGCTCCTTGTTATATGAATTTTATGATAATTGTTGTTACCGTGGCTACCACGCCAATCAAGCCTGTTGCAACCGCGACGGGATACCACATCGTTTCCCTATTAATCTTTGCTGTCTCAGCCATTAGCTTGGCAATTTCAACGTGAATTTTTTCTAACTCAGCAGTGGTCATTTCATTTGCACTCATCGCCCTTTCCTTTCGGGTTGGGCCGCAGACTATCTGCTACCTCAGTGACAGTAATAATAGAACCAATGGAGCTATTTGTCAACATCTGTTTTTAGGTCACTATCTTTGGTAAGTGATTGTTTATCTGTAGGGGAAATGTCGTGTTTAGTTGTTGTTTGGTGTGTTTTTCATGAGTAAGTTTCAGTGTATCTAATTGATATTTATTATTTATTTGTATTTTATCGGTGCTATAACAATCGTAGCTCAAACTACGTAGAGGGAATAATGATGTAAAGCTTAAAAATTCAACAGGCTGGATCGTGTAGCTCTCGGAGAGGGGATTAGCTGTGCGTTTTCTCACAGATTGAACGATTCAGAATGGCAGATAGATAATTAGGATAAATGGACATTTAATCAGAATTAAATGCTAATAAAATGACGTTTGCGCGTTTTTATTCGCTAGCTAAAGAGGTCGTTAACTTTACTTGTTAGCGTAGTGAATCCTTCTTTTCGTCTTCAGCTATCGTTGGTTTTTTCTTCGTTATTGGGCTAAATGTGACGTTATATACCTATTTATAGGTGTAATTTGCAAAGCTAGCTAAGATGTACGATAAATTAAATGTGATTAATGTCACGTTTATAGATCAAGTTGTTGGACGGTTTTTTCCTCTGAGTTAATTTCCTGTTAGCAGAATATTGTGCTTAATTGTGCCTTGGATTGGAGTCGACAATGCGAGTGGTCATTTTAGGTAGTGGAGTAGTGGGTGTTGCCAGTGCTTGGTATTTGGCAAAGGCGGGGCATGAGGTGACGGTTATCGACCGTCAGCCAGGCCCGGCGATGGAAACCAGTGCCGCCAATGCTGGGCAAATCTCTCCGGGATATGCCGCGCCTTGGGCTGCACCGGGCGTGCCGTTGAAAGCGATCAAATGGATGTTCCAGCGCCACGCACCGCTGGCAATTCGCCTAGATGGCAGCAGCTTCCAGTTACGCTGGATGTGGGAGATGCTAAGAAACTGCAACACGGCCCATTACATGACCAATAAAGGGCGCATGGTGCGTTTGGCTGAATACAGCCGTGACTGCATCAAGGCGCTGCGTCAGGAAACGGGTATTCAATATGAAGGTCGCCAAGGTGGCACGCTGCAATTGTTCCGTACTCAACAGCAGTTCGAAAACGCCGCTAAAGACATCGCGGTGCTGGAAGATGCCGGTGTGCCTTATAAGCTGTTAGAAGCCAGCCAATTAGCGACGGCAGAACCGGCATTGGCTCAAGTCGCACACAAGTTAACCGGTGGTTTACAGTTACCGAATGATGAAACCGGGGATTGCCAACTGTTCACCCAACAATTGGCAAAAATGGCGGAGCAGGCTGGCGTCACCTTCCTGTATAACCGCAACGTTGAGCGCTTGCTGGTAGAAGGGGATAAAATCGCGGGCGTACAGTGCGACGGGGAAATGATCACTGCGGACAGTTACGTGGTCGCATTCGGCTCTTATTCCACGGCACTGCTGCGGGGTTTGGTGTCGATCCCGGTTTATCCACTTAAAGGCTATTCGCTGACTATTCCCATTACCGATGAAGCCTCTGCACCGTTTTCAACCGTCTTGGATGAAACCTATAAAATTGCCATTACCCGCTTTGATCAACGTATCCGCGTCGGTGGTATGGCTGAGATCGTCGGTTTTAATACTGAGTTGGAGCAGAAGCGTCGCGAAACGCTGGAGATGGTGGTGCGCGATCTGTACCCCAATGGTGGCCGTGTGGAAGATGCCACTTTCTGGACCGGTTTACGCCCAATGACGCCGGACGGCACGCCTATCGTCGGTCGTACTTCGCTGAAAAACCTGTACCTGAATACCGGCCACGGTACGTTGGGGTGGACGATGGCCTGTGGCTCAGGGCAATTACTGTCTGACTTGATTTCTGGCACCACACCGGCGATCCCATCTGACGATCTGGCGGTAGCGCGCTATAGCGCTAACTTTCGCCAGCGGCAAATTGTCCCACTGAACGATATACACCCAGCTCGTTAATGATGATGCCACGGTTAACTCCGTGGCGATTGATTTTGCTCCGAAGGAGAGCCCATGCCCCGCCCGATAGTTGCCACGTTGCACCTTTCCGCATTCGAAAATAATTTGCAGGTGATTCGCCGTTACGCACCTAACGCCAAAGTGTGGTCGGTGATGAAAGCCAATGCTTACGGGCATGGCATCAAAAATATCTGGCGCAGTTTGGCTAAAACCGACGGTTTCGGCGTATTGGATTTTGCGGAAGCCATCTTGCTGCGTGACTCCGGTTGGCAGGGACCCATATTGATGTTGGAAGGCTTCTTCCAAGCGGAAGATATTGCTTTGCTGGATCGGTATCGCCTGACGACGTCAGTACACAGCGATTGGCAATTAGCAGCGATTGCTGATGCGAAACTTTCGGCACCATTGAATGTGTATTTGAAAGTGAACAGCGGAATGAACCGTTTAGGTTTTGCCCCTGAGCGTTTCCATGATGTGTGGTTGCGGGCACAAGAAATTCGTAATATTGGCTCGCTGACCTTAATGAGCCATTTTGCTACCGCAGACGAACCAACGGGCGTGGCGCAACAGATGGCGACGATCGAAAAGGCTGCAGTTGCTATCACCGCGCCGCGTTGCTTAGCAAATTCAGCCGCGACGCTGTGGCACCCTGAAACGCAGGGGAGTTGGGTTCGTCCTGGTATCGTTTTGTACGGTGCATCACCGAGTGGTCAATGGAAAGACATTGCCGATAGCGGGTTGCAAGCGACCATGACGTTACGCAGCGAAATTATTGGTGTTCAACAACTGAAAAGCGGTGACCGTGTGGGCTATGGCGCACGCTATACCGCGAATGCTTCACAACGTATCGGTATCGTCGCCTGTGGTTATGCTGATGGTTATCCGCGTCATGCGCCGACAGGAACCCCTGTTTGGGTCGACGGCGTGGTGACTCGCGTTGTTGGGACGGTTTCGATGGATATGTTGGCGGTAGATTTAACACTTTGCCCACAGGCGGATATTGGAACTGAAGTTGAACTGTGGGGACAACGTTTGCCAGTGGATGATGTTGCCGCTGCAGCGGCAACCGTCGGATACGAGTTGCTGACGGCGCTGGCTCCGCGGGTGCCCGTTATTGTAAGCCAATAGCCATCAGCCAATAACGGCTAACCTACTTTAGTTATCTGACCTTTAATTTGTTTACTGCGCTGCCGTGCATGTAGCGCCAGTAAACAACCTACCGCCATCACCAATGCCAATGACAGTTTCGGCTGTAACGGTAGTGCCATCGCCAATAACCCCAACGCTGCACCTCCTGCCATTTGAACGAATCCGACCAATGCAGAAGCCACGCCAGCTTCGTTCGAATACGGTTCTAATGCATAGCTGGTGGCGGGGCCCATCACAAATGCCAATCCGGAACAGGCGCTGGCGACGGGCAACATATACACCAGCCAGTGGGTTTGTGTGGTTGCAGATAGCGATAGAATACCGAACAGCAAACCTAGGCAGCCTAACCCCATCAACACGCCTCCGGTGGCCAAGCAAACCGGGCGACCCACCTTATGAATGATGCGGTTGGCAATAAAGCTCACTAACATGATCCAAAAGCCGTTGGCACCGAATACCAATGAGAACTGCAACGGTGTCAAACCGGCGGTTCCCATTAACACGTTCGGAGCCAGTGAAACATAGGTCAGCGCCATGCCCATCGCACCTGAGTTAACCAAGGCAAAGGAAATAAAACGGCGGTCACTGAGAATGCGGGCGTATTGTCGTAATGGCAATCCTTTGACCGGCACGGTATCGGCAGGGCGGGTCTCTGGCAAAAAGCGGGCGATCAACAGCAACACCAGCAAGGCATAAAGCACCAGGAACCAGAACGGTGCGCGCCAGCCGAAAGCTTCCGCCAATAATCCACCCAATAAAGGCGCTAATGCAGGAATGATGTTCAACGTACCGTTTAGGAAGCCAAAGGCGCGGGCGGCATCATCGCCATTTAAACGATCGCGCACACCGCTGAATGCAACGACAGCGGTACAACAGACCGCGCAGCCTTGCAACAGGCGTGAGGCGACAAACATTGTTGGTGTTGTCGCCAACGCTGCCATTGCAGCCCCAACCATATAGATAACAATGCCCGCTAATGCGATGGGTTTACGCCCATAGTTATCAACCAATGGCCCAGCAATAATCTGTCCCACTCCTAGCACTAAAATGAACAGCGAGATGGTGGATTGAATCAATGCTTCGCTGCTGTCTAGACCCACGGCGATAGCCGGTATGGTAGGAAGGTAGAGATCGATTCCCAGAGGTCCTAACAAAATCAGGCTGAGAAGAAGAAAGAGAAATCGTTGCATAACAGAATCGGCACATCCGAGTGACAAAGAGAACTAGAGTAGAGATTCTGTTAACAAATAGAAAGGAATAAAGACAGGTTATTGTTAGTTTGATGTTGTTTTGGACACTGCATAAGGTGACAAAATATGTGGCAATTGGAAATTAACATTTCTTTAATAAAATAAATTGTCTTTTTGTTGTTACGTTACATTGCTGGGTGAAATGATTAAGTAATACAAATATGACAAATCGGAAGGTGCTGACATCAAACATAAATTTCATCTATTTAATGAGTGATGGATTTTAAGGTTTATGTCATTAATGTAAAAAATTAATAACGGTCTCTTGGGGTGGTGAAAAAATAATCAATTTTTATTTGCCATGCTAGAGTGCTTTTTATACCATCCGGGCTCTATTAAACGGGCCCACTCAGATTAATTGTCACCTATCTGTTGGGGAGATATATCAATACAAGGATTCCATGCAAATGTGACGATTGCAGTGATTGGAATGTAATACGATGAGAAGTAAAAATTTTTTAACCCATTACGGTTTTATATTTATATTTTCCCTCTTGGTCAGCTATCAAGCGGATGCTTCACTGAGCACCCGTGAAAACGGACGAGACCCGTTTAATCAGTCTTCAAGCACCCTAATCAAAAATGATGCCACTGTGCGTGCTGCCGTGCTTGAACATTATCGCCATTGGGAAGGTGTTCGCTATTTGTGGGGCGGTAATAGCAGAAAAGGCATTGATTGTTCTGCGTTTGTACAAAGAGCTTTTAGTAGTCAATTTGGTGTTAATTTGCCACGTACGACACAAGGGCAGAAAAATTTAGGTGAACAAGTTTCTCGCCAAAATATTGTTCCCGGAGATCTGATTTTCTTCTCTGGCCCAAAGAATCGCCGCCATGTAGGTATTGCGATAGGTAACGATAGTTTTGTCCATGCATCAACTAGCCAAGGCGTGACTATTTCCAGTTTGAAAAATCCTTATTGGAATCGTTATTATCGTTTTACTCGCCGAGTCATCACCAATGATTCCAACGGTGTTTTGGCAAAGCGTAATCATTCAGAAATTCAAACGGCTTTACGATAATAGAGTGCCGAAATGGTATCTGCGACATAACGCGCCTGGTGTTTGGCATCATCTAACGCCCGGTGCGGAGTTCCTTCAAATGGGCGCTCTTTCTTGGGGTTGAAGCCGTGTATCTCTGCTAGTGTGATGACGGTTCGCACATCTTGAGTATCCCAAAACTTCCATGGGCAAGGCATTTCCAACTGTTGGAAAGCATGTTCCAGGATTGAACAATCAAACTCTTTGCCATTACCCCATACTTTGACCGTATCGGTCGCGTTCATGTGGATAAACCGAGTCAAATTGGTTAGCACACGTTTGAGCGTTTCAGTGCCGCTAAACGCCAATTTACGCGCTTCATCCGATTGTTTTGCCCACCAAGCCACGGTATCTAGACTGATAGTCCTCCCCGGTTGTTCCTTTTGACTGTTAACTGATGTTTCGAATTCGGCACCTAATTCACCGGTTTTAGGATCGAAAAAGACGGCAGCCACCACCAGAATGACGGCACTCGATTTTATATCCAAGGTTTCAATATCTAACATCAAATGATGCATGGGCGATCCTGCTTGCTGAATTATCTTTCATGTTACACCAAACGAGGCTGGGGTGAGTAGCCACAGTGACGAGACGTCTTGAAAACTCTGGTTATACTTGGCACAGGCGGAAAGTGGCTAATCACGTTATGATAGTAAAAGAACAGGTATCAGGTAGGAACGGCAGTTGAGAGAAATTATCTTCATTTTATGTATGTTCGCGTATTTGCTGGGGTTCGGTTACCTAGGCATTTTTGTGAGTGACAAAATTTGTGAGAAATCCAACAATTACAGCAAGCTGTGCCGACTGGTGGATGTTTCTGCACCTTATATTCCGAGCCCTAAGTCACCCGCTGGCTACTTATCCGGAAAGTAATGATAGGTAGACAACAGCCATCATCCCCAAGATTAAATACGATCCTGACAATCCCGCTGAAAATAGGTTGATATAATTCACTTTATTTATAACAATGATAATAATTATCATTGTTATTATCGTTTATAGTATTGTTCAATCTAGAGTACCGAAAGACCTCTGGGATAATGTCGCGGAACGTCGTCGACACGGTTTTTTACGGTACAACTTCAATGGGTTCATTAAGGGTCATGAGTATGTCCGTGCTTTTTCCTCTCAAACGTTGCCACTTGTTATGTTCTTTGGCGTTACTTTCCCCATCATTTTCTTTTGCAGAAGAGACGTTAGTCGTCACCGCTCAGCCTGCAGATAATGCGGAAAGCAAGACGCAGGGGTACACTGCTACCACTAGCATAGGAGCGACTAAAACCGATCAACCGCTCATTCTCACGGCGCAGTCGGTTTCAGTGGTGACGCGCCAACAAATGGACGATCAAAATGCTCAGACGGTCAATGAGGCGCTGAACTATACCCCTGGCGTATTTACCAACTTTGCCGGTGGTGCCACGCGCTATGACACCGTTTCATTGCGAGGTTTCCACGGTGGGGACGTCAATAATACCTTCCTCGATGGGCTGCGTTTGCTGAGTGACGGCGGTAGTTATAACGCCTTGCAAGTTGATCCTTGGTTCCTGGAACGTATTGATGTGATCAAAGGACCCGCAGCCGTGATGTATGGGCAAAGCATTCCCGGCGGGTTGGTAGCCATGACTTCTAAACGTCCACAGTTTGCGACAGAAGGGCATGTTCGCGGCATGGCGGGTAACAATAATACGTTAGGCGGGGCGTTTGATTTGACTGGCGCGTTGACCGACCAATGGGCCTATCGACTCACTGGCATGACTCGTACTAGCGATACCATGTACGATCATCAACGTGAAGAACGTTACGCGATTTCACCGTCGCTGTTGTGGCAACCTGATGAAAATACCTCGTTATTATTGAGAGCCTATTTGCAAAAAGATCCGTCTGGAGGTTATCACAGCTCAGTACCGGCAGATGGCAGCCTGTATGCGAGCCAGGGCGATAAACTCAGTCGTGGATTTTTCGATGGTGAAAGTAGCCGCAATGAATTCAAGCGTTGGGAGCAGATTTATAGTTATGACTTCTCTCACAGCTTTAATGATGTCTGGTCATTTAATCAAAAAGCGAGTTACACCCATTCCAATGTCGAACTGGAACAGGTCTATCAAATTGGTTGGGACGAAACCCACACCAATCTTAACCGTTGGTATAGTGGCTCCAATACCTCGCTGAACGCCTATGCCATTGATAACCAATTAGTGGCCGATTTTATTACCGGGCCGTTAGCGCACAAAGTGATGTTGGGTGTGGATTATCAAAACTTCCGCAACTCTCTGTGGGAAGAGAGTGCGGCAGCAACGCCATTAAATCCGTATACCGGAATTTCAGGTGGGCCAGAACTGACCGGCTTGGTGCATACCGACTCTATTCGTCGTTATGAGCAAACCGGGATCTATTTACAAGATGAGATTAACATTGACCGTTGGTACTTCAATCTTGCCGGGCGTTTTGACCGTTTAGAGAGCAAGAATACCGTTCTGAATAACAATACGACCGACGAGCGCACGGACGATCACGTCAGCAGCCGTGCTTCTGTATTGTATCATTTCGATAGTGGTTTTTCGCCGTATGCCAGTTACAGCACGGCGATAACGCCAGCCGTATTGGCCGACCAGAGTGGTCATTTGTTGAAACCCACGACCAGTGAACAATATGAGATCGGCCTGAAATATCAACCACCAGGCAGCAGCTCGCTGTATAGCGTTTCATTATACGATCTGACGCAAAAAGACGTTGCTAACCGCTTGGTCCAAGAGAGTTATTACGTTCCCGCAGGGAAAGTGAACTCTCAGGGCATCGAATTGGAAGCACGCACTAAAGTTACCGAGCGGTTGAATATCATTGCTGGTTACAGTTATAACAAGGTGAAATTCAAAGATGCAGTGGATGGCAACGACGGCAACACGCCATATTTAGTGCCAGATCAAATCGCCTCGTTATGGGGACAATACGACGCAGGTTATGGACTGAATTTAGGCGCGGGTATCCGTTATATCGGTAAACAATGGGCCGATAACGAGAACACGTTACGTATTCCATCGGTGACGTTATTGGATGCCTCGGTGCGCATGAATCTGGCGAGCGTCAATAGTGCGTTGAAGGGCGCTTATGTTCAGTTAAACGTGAATAACCTGACCGATAGGGAATATGTGGCTGCCTGTTATGGAACCGGTTATTGCTATTGGGGGGCGGAGCGTTCAGTGATTGCTAGCGTAGGGTATGATTTTTAATCGGTGACACTGGCCCCGTCATGAATCGGCGGGGCGATTGCCAGTGTTTAGAACAGAGAAAACAGCAGAACGACCGGGAAGCTCAACGGCCAAGTCAGACCAATAAGCAGGGCGGTGAAACAACGGATGACGATGGTTTCGCGGCTCACCAGAAAAGTAATAATGGCTGAAATAACTAAACCCACTAAATAAACGTATTGCGTTAAAACCCACAGCGACAACATGAAACTATTCCAATGTTTTTTGTAAGCTGGAATTTTAGGGGTTTCATTCAGTACAAGCAATGACTGGCAGTATAAATAGCTTTATACCCGTCATACTTGAAGCTGCATCTTTGTTGGCTGCTCTTACTCACCCGAATCACTTACTGGAGTAAGCTCATCGGGACTCGCTCGGTTGCCGCCGCGATGCAACTCCAATTATTTTGGGTATCTATGTGGTTATTCTTGAGATAAAAAAACGGCCAGATTATCTGGCCGCTTGAGTTAGATTCTACACGTTCTGCTTGTGGAACAACTCTCTGAATACCGGATAGATATCATCAGGTTCGCGAATATGTTGCATCGCGAAGTTGTCAAACCGCGCCTGTAAATCTTCATATTCACGCCACAGCGTTTGATGGGCGCGGCGGGTGATTTCGATATAGCTATAGTAACGAACCATCGGCAAAATCTTTTTCGATAACAGTTCGTGACATAGCGGTGAGTCATCGGCCCAGTTGTCGCCGTCTGAAGCCTGTGCCGCGTAAATATTCCACTGCGCGGGATTGTAACGTTCTTCAACGACATCATTCATCAGCTTCAACGCGCTGGAAACGATGGTCCCGCCGGTTTCCTGCGAGTAGAAGAACTCTTGCTCATCCACTTCTTTCGCCTGCGTGTGGTGGCGAATATAGACCACATCCACGTTCTTATAAGTCCTGCTCAGGAACAGATAGAGCAGGATATAAAAGCGTTTCGCCATGTCTTTGGTGGCTTGATCCATCGAACCGGAAACGTCCATCAGGCAGAACATAACGGCCTGGCTGGAAGGCTCTGGACGACGCTCGTAGTTTTTGTAGCGTAAATCGAAGGTATCGATAAACGGGACACTCTCGATTTTCTTACGCAACTCGGCGATTTCTTTGCGTAACCGCTCCTCTTCCAGCAGTTGTACCGGTTCGGTATTTTCTAACGTACTCAGTTCACCTTCCAACGAACGCAGATCACGGCGTTTGCTAGCCGTCATCGCCGTGCGACGTGCCAACGAATTTTGCAGCGAACGTACCACACTGATATTGGCTGGAACACCGTTGGCGGTGTAACCCGCACGATGAGTTTTGTATTCGGTGAGCTGTTTATACTGATTTTTCTTCAGATTAGGCAGCGCGAGATCTTCGAACAACAGGTCGAGATATTCGTCTTTGGAAATCTGGAATACGAACTCGTCCTGACCTTCGCCATCTTGACTGGCGTTGCCCTGACCGCTGCCGCCACCGCCATTATTTTGCGGACGCTCAACGCGATCGTTCTGAACAAAGTGATCGTTACCCGGATGAACACGATGACGTGTGCCACCGCGCCCTTGATGAAACATGGGCTCGTTAATATCATCAGTCGGGATCGAAACCGATTCCCCACTGTCTACATCGGTGACCGAACGCTTGTTGATGGCTTCGGCAATCGACTGTTTGATTTGCGACTTATAGCGTCGCAAGAAGCGCTGGCGGTTAACCGTGCTCTTGTTTTTGCCATTAAGTCGTCGGTCAATGAAATACGCCATGCTACCCCCAACGTTGCCAACACGCTCCCGTGATTTTCAGGCTGCCACATCAATGCCGCAGCCTGAAATCTTTTGGGTACCACTCTTATCAAGCGTTATGACGATTTTCTTACCCGCAGATACCATTCACACAACAGGCGAACCTGCTTGCGGGTATAACCTTTCTCCATCATACGATCGACGAAGTCGTCATGTTTTTTCTGCTCGTCCGTTGAGGTTTTAGCATTAAAGGAAATAACGGGCAGTAGCTCTTCGGTATTCGAGAACATTTTCTTCTCGATAACGGTACGCAGCTTCTCATAGCTGGTCCAGTTTGGGTTGTGACCATTGTGGTTGGCGCGGGCACGCAGTACGAAATTGACGATTTCATTGCGGAAATCTTTCGGATTGCTGATGCCTGCTGGTTTCTCAATTTTTTCCAGTTCGGCGTTCAGAGATTCACGGTCGAACAACTGACCGGTATCCGGGTCACGGTACTCTTGATCTTGGATCCAGAAGTCCGCGTAGGTCACGTAGCGGTCAAAAATGTTCTGACCGTATTCTGAGTAAGATTCCAAATAAGCCGTCTGGATCTCTTTACCGATAAATTCGGCGTATTTCGGGATCAGATAGCCTTTCAGGTGCTCCAGATATTTCTCTGCCTGATCTTGCGGGAATTGTTCACGTTCGATCTGCTGCTCCAGTACGTAGAACAGATGTACTGGGTTGGCCGCCACTTCGGCGTGATCAAAGTTGAACACCCGAGATAGGATTTTGAAGGCAAAACGGGTAGAAAGACCGTTCATCCCTTCGTCAACCCCGGCATAGTCGCGGTACTCTTGATACGACTTGGCTTTGGGATCGGTGTCTTTCAGGCTTTCACCGTCATAGACGCGCATTTTTGAGTAAATGCTGGAGTTTTCCGGTTCTTTCAAGCGTGACAGCACGCTGAAACGCGCCAGAGTTTCCAATGTGCCTGGAGCGCACGGTGCGTGCGTCAGCTCACTGTGATCCAGCAATTTGTCGTAGATTTTCATTTCTTCCGACACGCGCAAGCAATATGGTACCTTGACGATATAAACGCGGTCGAGGAAGGCTTCGTTGTTTTTGTTATTACGGAAAGTCACCCATTCCGATTCATTAGAGTGCGCCAAAATAATGCCGCTAAACGGCAGGGCAGAGATGCCCTCGGTACCGTTGTAGTTACCTTCCTGCGTGGCGGTCAGCAACGGGTGCAGCACTTTAATTGGTGCTTTAAACATCTCGACGAACTCCATGATACCTTGGTTAGCACGGCACAATGAGCCGGAATAACCATAGGCATCAGGATCGTTTTGGGCGTGGTTTTCCAATTTTCGGATATCCACTTTACCCACCAGAGCCGAAATATCCTGGTTGTTTTCATCACCGGGTTCGGTTTTGGCGATGGCAATTTGCTCCAGAATCGATGGGTGTACTTTTACTACTTTGAATTTACTGATATCACCACCGAATTCATGCAGGCGCTTTGCTGCCCACGGCGACATGATGGTGCCGAGATAGCGTTTCGGGATGCCGTACTCTTTTTCCAGAATATTGGCATCTTCCTGTGGGTTAAACAGGCATAGCGGATGATCGTTGACCGGGCTGCGCTCACCGTTGGCGCTTAACGCATAGATTGGCACCAACTGCATTAACGCTTTCAGACGTTCAGCCAGTGATGATTTACCACCGCCCACTGGGCCCAATAGATAAAGGATCTGTTTCTTCTCTTCCAGACCTTGAGCGGCGTGTTTCAGGTAAGAAACTATCTGTTCGATAGCCTCTTCCATGCCGTAGAACTCCTCAAAGGCTGGATAACGTGCAATCACGCGATTGGAGAACAGGCGGGACATTCGTGACTCAAGTGCGGTGTCGACCATTACGGGATCACCGATGGCCATCAGCAGGCGTTCTGCCGCGTTGACATAGGCACTGCGGTCTTGCCGGCAGATGGTAAGAAACTCCTGCAATGTGAACTCTTCGTCCTTGGCAGCTTCATAGCGCTGGCGATAGTGGTCAAATATGTTCATGGCGATGCCCGTCCTTTCGTTAATAGCACAGGTTAAAGAGAGCTAATGATAATTTAATGGCTCCCGGAAGAAGTGATTATCTGGATACAGCAACTCGTATGCCAACTAGGTCTACTTATTGTTACGAGCTGCGCTGTCTTGTCACGGTTCCAGAGTAAACTCACCTTCTAATTTAAGCTTAGTTGCATACTGAAAAATTTCCTGCCAGTGAAAAGGCTTTTTTTAAGTCATATCAATGACTCAGTTCTCATCTGTGTTGCGAAGTGCCTTATCTGGCGCGGCTTGTGGCATAAATCATCATCATTCCGTCATTAATCATTCATCCTCTGGTCTTAAGTTATTCGATCTTAATGCTTGAGCTCGTAATGATTAGACACATAACGAAACTTTAACCTACACTGACGTCGAAATTTAATTTTGGACTTTATGGAAATGAAATCAGTGAAGATTTTTCAACCGAAAACCCTCGCCATTCTGGCATCTGCATGGGTTTGTGCATCGACGGCGCAAGCCGGAACTTGGTCGTTGGGCGCTTCTGCTCTGATGAGTCCAGACCCTTATCGTGGTTATCAGCACCGTGTTTATCCCGTGCCGATCATCAACTACGAAAGTGAAGATTTTTACTTCCGCAGTTTGACCGCCGGTTATTACCTGTGGAAAGACCAGGCGAACCAACTGAGCGTGTTGGCCTACTATTCGCCGCTGCACTATAAGCCAGGCGATAGCGATGATGATCGCATGAAGCAGTTGAATAAGCGCCGTGCCACGCTAATGGCAGGTATGGCTTATTCACATAACGCTGACTGGGGAACCATTCGTACTGCGTTTTCTGGCGACACGCTGGATTACAGTAACGGTTGGGTAGGGGATCTTGCCTATCTGTACAAATTTAAGTTGGATAGCTGGAGTTTCGCGCCGGGTGTGGGTGTGAGCTGGAACAGCAAGAATCAGAACAAATATTACTATGGCGTGAATGGTAACGAGTCTGCGCGTAGTACTTTTAGCACCTATACGCCGAGTGATAGCTGGTCGCCGTATGTCGAGCTGTCCGTTAACTACCAGATCAATACTGAGTGGAATGCGTTCTTTATGGGGCGTTATGTCAGTTTGGCGGACGAGATCAAGGACAGTCCAATGGTGGATAAATCGTATACCGGCGTCATATGGACCGGTGTGAGTTACACCTTCTAAGTCCGTTTGCACGATAATCGTGCAGGTTTTGCATTAAAAAGGGGCGTTAGTGCCCCTTTTGCACATTTGTAGAGCGTGGGAGTTAGCCGTGCTTACGACTACGGAAAGTCACTGCGAGGCGTGCAGGTTTGTCATCTGCGGCAACCAACGGCTTATTCACACGACCGGTTTCTACGCAAACCATGGTTTTGTAACCATCGTTAGGCATGTCGCCCATGCTGCAAGACAGCTCTACACCTGGGTTCCAAGCGATCACATCGCTCTGATACTTGTGTTGAACTTCAATAATGCGTTGCAGCTTAGGATCTTTGATTAGGTTAGTTTGTTCAGATTGAGTATAAATGCGGTCGAGTTGGCCTTTGAACGTCAGTTCAGTGACTTGACTCGTTGTTGGCTTACCATCCACGACTTTATCGATAAAGTGCTCACCTAAACCGGTCACTTTTACCGTATCAATATCGCCGATTTGGAAGTAAGTGTGCAGTGCTGCCGTGGCTTGGTAGTCACCGTGTGACTCCAGTTCAATGGTGCATTCTTCTGCACTCAATTTAAAACGGGCAATCAGGGTAAATTCGTGCGGCCAAAGTTTACGGGTTTCATCGTTGTCCTTCAGTGTGAAGGTCAGGATCACACCGTGCTCATCTTCATCATGAGCGGTTAATTCCCATGGTTGATTACGGGCAAATCCGTGCGATGGTTTACCCGCAGGGCCAAACCATGGCCAGCAAATTGGCACGCCACCACGAATGGCAGTGCCAGTTTCGAATTTGGTGTTATTGCTTAACCAGATAACGGGCTTATCACCACTTGGCTGCCAAGCCAGTAAATGTGCGCCTTGTAGTGCAATCGCTGCGCGAACTTTCGGGTGTGAAACCACCACCAACGGTAGTTCGTCCTGCTGACGCTGACTGATGTAAGGTGAAATTTGTTCGGTAACGGGTAGGGTGAGGATTTTTTCGTTCATAGTTGCCTTCTTAATCTTTCGCCGTAACAGAGATAAAAAAAGGGCGACATATCAATGTCGCCCTCAGGATCAGCTATTCATCGACCATTATTTGGAGATGTGAGCGATCAGATCCAGTACTTTGTGAGAGTAGCCAGTTTCGTTGTCGTACCAAGAAACCAGTTTCACGAAGTTGTCGTTCAGTGCGATACCCGCTTTAGCGTCGAATACAGAAGTGCAAACTTCGCCGTTGAAATCGGTAGAAACCACTTCGTCTTCGGTGTAACCCAGAACACCTTTCATTGAACCGTTAGAGGCTTCTTTGATGGCGTTCTTGATTTCTTCGTAGGTAGCTGGTTTTGCCAGACGTACAGTCAGGTCAACTACAGAGACGTTGGTGGTTGGAACACGGAACGCCATACCAGTCAGTTTGCCTTTCAGCTCTGGTAGAACTACGCCAACCGCTTTAGCTGCACCGGTAGAAGAAGGGATGATGTTTTGAGACGCGCCACGACCGCCACGCCAGTCTTTATGAGACGGGCCGTCAACGGTTTTTTGAGTCGCGGTAGTTGCGTGAACAGTGGTCATCAGACCTTCAACGATACCGAATTTGTCGTTGATGACTTTAGCCAGTGGAGCCAAGCAGTTGGTGGTGCAAGAAGCGTTAGAAACGATATCTTGACCAGCATATTTTTCAAAGTTGGCACCACGAACGAACATTGGGGTCGCATCTTTTGAAGGGCCAGTCAGAACGACTTTCTTGGCACCAGCAGCGATATGTTTACGCGCAGTTTCGTCAGTCAGGAACAGGCCCGTTGCTTCAGCAACAACGTCAACACCTACTTCGTTCCACTTCAGGTTAGCTGGATCGCGTTCTGCGGTAACACGGATAGTTTTACCGTTAACAACCAGGTGACCGTCTTTCACTTCTACAGTACCGTTGAAACGACCGTGAGTTGAGTCGTACTTCAGCATGTAAGCCATGTAGTCTGCGTCTAACAGATCGTTGATTGCTACAATCTCGATGTCTTTACGCTCTTGAGCAGCACGGAAAACAATACGGCCGATACGGCCAAAACCGTTGATACCTACTTTGATAGTCATATATTCCACCAGCTATTTGTTAGTGAATAAAAGGTTGCCTGTAAAATTACAAAAACCTTACCAAGCGTCAAGCGGAATCGTGTCAATTGTTGCGGCAAATCAAACCAGAAAGGCGGATTTGTACGCTTATTACACATTCCATTTACGTTCGGCCTCATTCGGATATGGGGTCAAACCGCTAAGTTTAAAGCTCGCTTGAATAATATATGTGATGCGGATCACATATGGCATCAGCGTCAACTCTCTGGCCTACAGTTTAGGCCAAAAACGCCTGCATGGGTGTTAATTTTTTGTTATCATTAATCATTGTTTTAGTTGACATTATCCAGAGCACGGGGATCGCACGAATGGCTAAAGAAACCATCACTAAAAGGCCTGTTGCAGAACTGAATGAAATACAACGCTATGTCACCCAAGAGCGTGGCACCGAAGCCCCTTACAGCGGCAAATTACTGCACAATAAACGCGAGGGGGTGTACCATTGTTTGGTCTGTAATACGCCGTTATTTTACTCCGACAGTAAGTATGATTCGGGTTGTGGTTGGCCGAGTTTCTATCAACCCGTTTCTGATGACGCGATCCGTTATCTTGATGATAATTCACACAATATTCATCGCGTGGAAATCCGCTGTGGTCATTGTGATGCACATTTGGGGCATGTTTTCCCCGATGGCCCGCAGCCATCAGGTGAGCGCTACTGTGTGAATTCGGCATCATTGAATTTCACTGATGATGAAAACGGTGAGCAAACGGCAGGTTAAGTAGTAAATTAATCCACAAAATCGATTCAGCTAATTATTCATCCATGAACGAGGAAACGCCCTGATGGACGTGAAAGATCTGATTGCGGCGATGACGCCAGAAATCTATCAGCGGCTGGTACAGGCTGTTGAATTAGGTAAATGGCCAGATGGCGTAGCGCTGACCACCGAGCAGAAAGAAAATAGCTTGCAAGCGGTGATGTTGTGGCAATCGATGAACAATGTCGATCCGCAGCATATGAGCATTGGTACGGACGGTCAGATCGTGATGAAGAGTAAGCAAGAGCTGAAACAGCAGTTTATCGCTGAACCGTTGGTTAAACTGAAACCGCAATAATAAAACTTAGGGCGATGTGCAGGCATCGCCCTAAACCGACAGATTACTTCCCTTTACCGATCTCCAGGGTTTCCGCCAGTTGATGAGCCAACCGGTTGTTGTCATCTGCGCCATATTCCCAGAACATCGCACCACCTAAGCCTTTGCTTTTGATGTATTCCGCTTTGATCTCCACCGAGCGTGGGTTCTCATACGAAATGGCGAACAGTGGTTTGCCTTCGGCAGACTTCAGCGTCAGGTAAGGCACTTTGGCATCTTCGTCCCAGTGAGTGCTGAAACGACGCTGCGGATCGTTCAGCATCTTGCTGACGATGTCGTTGTATTTGATGTAGCTATCTTTTGCCAGATCAACGCCCATCGCTTTGAAGATGTCTTTTTCACGATCGGTGAAGTAGGGCTGAGTCACCGGATTCTTCGCCGCGTCAGGTTTATCCCAATCGATACCCGGTTCAGTGGCACGTTTCGGTACGCGGCCATAGAAACCAATGCCTAAGTTCATTTGTGAAGGTTTCAAACCAGCAGCTAAATAGTTTTCGACCACGAAATTGGCGCTGTATTTATCGGCTGCGGCGACAGTTGGCCACTGTTTGGAATCGTACAGGTTAGAGTTGAAATACTGCGTGCCATACGCCATGTCGTAGGTCATCAGGTTGATGTAGTCGAGATAAGGCGCAATGGCTTTCACATCGACCCACTCTTGCGGGCTTTTAACGTTAGCGCCCACCGCGATAGTCAGCAGTTTGCCTTTATCCAACGCTTGATGCAGTTCGCTCAATAACGCGGTGAAATTGGCACGGTCAGCTGGCAAGGCGTCAACTAATCCCCAAGCGCCGTTAACCGGGTATTCCCAGTCTAGATCGATACCGTCCAGCTTATATTCTTTGATCACGTCTTGTACCGAACGGATAAACACCGCACGGTTTTCTGGTGTTGCCGCCATCCCGGAGAAACCACGTGCGCCCCAACCGCCGACTGAGAGCAAGACTTTCAACTCAGGATTTTGTTTACGCAGTACTGGCAACAGTTTCAGATCGTCCATCACTTTTGGCGACAGGTAAATCTGGTGCAAACGCGAGGGATCTTTCAGTGCGGCATTGGTTTCATCTTTCTCGTTGTTGTAGATCAAACCAAACGAGTAGTTGAGATGGGTGATTTGAGTGACATCCAGCTTATTGATGTCGCCACCCGGGCCAGCGGTGACATCGCCGCCACCGTTGAAATAACCGACTGAAAGATAAGAAGCGGCGTGTGCCATGCCGGCTCCCGCCATACCAAGCTGCATTGCGACGAGCAACGGCAGCAATTTACGGGTTAAAGCCATATGTTCTCCTTTGGCCAACAAGGTTGGCCTTAATAAAGTCGGGCTCAGGAGGCCCCGAATGCGTATAACTCATTGATGCTTAGGTATCAGTCCCCATAACAACAAAAAATGAGAGCGCTCACAATAGAATGAGAGAAGGTTAATGGTCGAAATGTGAGCGGTGTCGAATGATTAATTTGGCAATACTCGGCTTCACCAGACTTCTCGGAGCTACGTCACGAAACGCCATCGCCGGCAAGCGATCGGCATTTTCTACTGCTACTTTCTTTAAGGCAGAGGTGAGAAACCGCTGTTTGACAATGAGTTACCTTTTTACTCGCAACCTCTATAACCATAAAAATCACCTGTTTAACAAGGAATCATTATGCAGAGTCGCTTGTTCAAAATACTGACACTCAGTGCCGCCATCATGGCCACCAGTACGCCCCTGTACGCAGCAGATCTTAGCGCTGGCGCTGTGGCCGCGCCCGATGAGTACAGCGCCAAAGTGGCGGCACAAATCCTCAAAGACGGGGGTAACGCTGTCGATGCCGCGGTGGCTACCGCGTTTACACTGGCCGTCACTTATCCAGAGGCGGGCAACATTGGCGGTGGCGGTTTTATGACGCTGTACGTCGACGGCAAGCCTTATTTCTTGGATTATCGCGAAGTTGCACCGAAAGCGGCCACCAAGGGGATGTATCTGAATGAAAAAGGCGAAGTGATCGAAAACCTCAGTCTGGTTGGTACCAAAGCTGCTGGGGTGCCGGGCACGGTGCTTGGCCTGTGGGAAGCGCACAAAAAATTCGGTAAGTTGCCGTGGTCAGAATTGTTAACCCCGGCTATTGGTTATGCGCAGCAGGGTTTCAAGGTTGCTGAACAGCAATATCAGTACCGTGAGGATGCTAATAAGCTGTTTGCTGGCAAAACCAACTTTGGCGATTACTTTGGCAGCATGAAACCGGGCAGCACCTTCAAACAACCCGAGCTGGCTAAAACGTTAGAACGCATTGCCAATCAAGGCGCGACGGATTTCTACAGCGGTGAAACCGCCAACCTGCTGGTGAAACAAATGCAGCAGGATGGTGGCTTGATCACCGTTGAGGATCTAAAGGATTACCGGGTGAAATGGCGTGAACCGATGCAAATCAGCTGGCGTGGCAATACCGTTTATACCGCTCCGTTGCCGAGTTCTGGTGGCATTGCGTTAGCGCAACTCTTGGGCATCAAAGAGGATCGCGCCGCAGATTTTAAAGGTGTTGCGCTGAATTCGGCACGTTACATCCATCTGCTGTCGGAAATTGAGAAACGGGTGTTCGCCGATCGCGCTGACTATTTGGGTGATCCAGACTTTACTGATGTGCCGGTTGCTAAATTGACCTCCGCAGATTATCTGCAAAAACGTGCCGCAGAGGTGAATCCACAGGCAATTTCTGCCACCGAAAAAGTCCGTCCAGGTCTGGAAACGCACCAAACGACGCACTTCTCCATTGTTGATGCGCAAGGTAACGCCGTCAGCAACACTTACACCTTGAACTGGGATTTCGGCAGCGGAGTGGTAGTGAAGGGGGCGGGCTTCTTACTGAACGACGAGATGGATGATTTCAGCGCCAAACCGGGCGTGGCGAATGCTTTCGGCGTCGTCGGCAGTGATGCCAACGCTATCGAACCGGGTAAACGTATGTTGTCATCAATGAGCCCGACCATCGTGACTCGCGACGGTAAGGTCACCTTGGTGATTGGTACGCCGGGTGGTTCGCGTATCTTCACTTCGATTTTCCAAGTGATGAACAATATCTATGATTATCATCTGCCATTGCAACAGGCGGTGGCAGCACAACGGGTTCATCACCAGTTGCTACCAAAAGACACCATCTATTACGACAGCTATGCGCCGCTGACCGGTGAAGTTGCCGCACAGTTGAAAGCCATGGGATATGTGCTGGAAGATCAGGGTTGGAACATGGGAGATATTCAGGTGATCCGCGTTGATAACGGTAAACCGGAAACTGCGTCCGATCCGCGTGGTCGTGGCGTCGGATTGGTGGTTAACAAATAACGTTAGGCGGTGATTGACCGGACCATTAAGAAAGGGCACAGGGAGTGCCCTTAAAATTAGGCTTGAAGAAATTGTGACAGGGTAACGAGTTGCGCTCCGGCGTCTTGCATTGCTTGTAACGCTTGCTCACTGTCTTCTGGTTGCTGGTTAACGCCGCGACAACCTTCGGTAATCACCGAAGTGTGATAGCCTAACCGCAATGCATCTAACACGCTGAATTTGACACAATAATCGGTAGCTAATCCCATCACGGCCAAATGCGTGATGTCCTGAGCTTTCAGCCAATGATCCAGATCGGTTTGCGAGCGTCGGTCGTTATCGAAAAACGCGCTGTAACTGTCGATCTCGGGATCTTGTCCTTTGCGAATCACCTTATCGATGCTCGACTGCTGCAATAGAGGGTGAAACTCTGCGCCATGACTCTCTTGCACGCAATGAACCGGCCACCATACCTGTGGCAAGCCCCCCAGCTCACCCAGAGTAAAGGCTTCTGCATTAGCATTTATGGCAAAGCTAGCATGATTAGCGGGGTGCCAGTCTTGGCTGGCAATCACTAATTCACCACGAGTTTTACAGGCCGTTATCGCTTGATTGGCAACCTTGATGGTGACGTCACCCTCTACCACTGCCAGCGCACCGCCAGGGCAGAAATCATTTTGCAGATCGATTAACAACAGGGCTCTTTTCATCTCAATTCTTCATCTCAATTCTTCATCTCAGCTCTGATTCAACCTACGGCAGTCAATTCGCCACGGAGGTCTTGTTGCATTAGCTGGCGGATATCTTCTGGCGATAGTGGCTGGCTCAACAGGTAATGCAGCTTGGTCAGTGCGGCTTCCACCGTCATATCAAAACCGCTAATCACGCCAGCGTGTGCCAAGGCATTGCCGGTAGCGTAACCTTCCATGTTTACCCGGCCAGAAATGCACTGTGTTAAATTCACCACAACAATGCCACGCTCGGAAGCATCACGCAATTCGTCGATCAGTTCTGCTTTCTGTGGAGCATTACCGACGCCATAAGAGCGCAAAATCAATGCTTTAACCGGTTGCAGCAGGAAGTTGCGTACCACAGCGCCGGATATCCCCGGATAAATGGTCACTACGCCGATGGGCTGCGGCGTAATGTCATGTACTTGCAATGAACCGTTGCAAGCTGGGGAAGCAATACTGTTTTGGCGACGAATATGGATTCCAGCCTCTAGCAACGGCGGTAAATTTGGGGAGGCGAAAGCATCGAAACCATCGGCATGGGCTTTGGTGGTACGGTTGCCGCGGAATAGTTTGTTGTTGAAGAACAGGCTGACTTCATTGACCGGGTAGTTAGCAGCTAAATAGAGCGCATTCAGTAGATTGGTTTGGCCGTCGGAGCGCAATTCTGCCAAAGGAATTTGTGACCCTGTCACGATAACCGGTTTGCTCAGATTCTCTAACATGAACGACAGCGCCGAAGCGGTGAAAGCCATGGTATCCGTGCCATGCAAGATCACAAAGCCATCGTATTGGTCGTAGTTCTGTTTGATGTCGTCGGCGATATGCTGCCAGTCTTCCGGCGTCATATCCGAGGAATCGATTAGCGGTGCGTATTCGTGAATGGTGAAATCTGGCATTTCCGGGCGATGGAATTCGGGCATTAATGCCAACTGGCGTTGCAAGTGGCCGGAAACCGGGATGTAGCCGTGATCGGAACGTTGCATACCGATAGTACCGCCAGTATAGGCGACGTAAATGGATTTCTTTTGCATGACTGAATTCTGCTAGAGAGAAGATGTGCTGAATTATAGGGAGATAATGGCAGAAAAAAAGCCCGGCGATTGCCGGGCTAGAGATTAATTTGTTAGCGGACCTCTCCGCAGGTCAAACAGATGGCGTAGCGGTTTTGCGGATCGTTCAGGTTATTGAATAATCCAGGTTGTTCTTTCACCGCCATTGCTACGGATGCCAACGGCGCTGGCAACATGGCTTGGATCGCCGCAGGTAACATCGCGTGGATGGAGATACCCAACTGACCGAGAACCAAATCGGTCAGGCTTGGCGTATCGACAAACCAATTCAGCTGCCATTGTTTCAGCTTCGCCAGCTCAGCGGCTTTCTTGACGGCGTCGTCGAAGTCACCCAATTGATCGACCAAACCGTTGGTTTTGGCATCGCTACCAATCCACACATGACCTTGAGCAATTTGATCGACTTGTTGTGGCGTCATCTTGCGCGCTTTGGCCACCAGATCGACAAAGTTCTTATAGCCATTCTCAATGTTCAACTGCATCATTTGTGAGAACTCTGGCGGCAGTGCTTTGGTGACGGCCAGATCCGCCAGTGGCGAAGTGGAGACGCCATCGGTATGCACGCCAATGCTATCCAGCGTTTGCTCGTAGGTATTGATCACGCCGAAGATACCGATCGAACCGGTGAGGGTGCTCGGGCTAGCAACGATATAGTTGGCAGGCGTAGAGATCCAATAACCCCCAGAAGCCGCCATGCCGCCCATCGAAACCACGACCGGTTTGCCTGCTGCACGAACCGCGGCCAATTCAGAGCGGATCACTTCCGAAGCACTAACGCTGCCACCAGGGCTGTTAACACGCAGCACCACGGCTTTGACTTTCGGGTCTAGGCGTGCCTGACGCAATTCTGCCGCGGTGGTATCACCACCGACGGCACCCGGTGTTTGTGGGCCATCCATAATCGCGCCATTAGCAAAGATGACTGCGATCTGTTCGCCTTGATCGGGTGTCGGTTTCGGCTGGTAATCGTAGATGCTGACCGCATTAAAATCATTGGCCTGCTTATCCCATCCGAAAGCTTTCACTAGCTGGTTCTCGATCACCGTGCGTGATGCCAACTCGTCGACCAACTTGTTATCTAACGCATATTTCGCCGTGTCGCCACCAGCAGCCTGTAGGCCAGTTAATACACCCGCAGCGCCAGGGAACAGCTGTTGCGGTGTGATCTGGCGGTTAGCCGCGACGGTATCGAGGTAGTTCTGCCACAATCCACCGATCCAACGGCTATCTGCTTCGCGGGCGGCTGGGGACATATCATCACGAATCAATGGTTCAACGGCGGATTTATAAGTGCCGACGCGGAAGATATTGGTCGTCACTTTCAGTTTTTCCAACAATGACTTGTAGTACAGATTGTTGGTAGCAAAACCATGCAGATCGACTGCACCTTGCGGTGACAGGAAAATCTTGTTGGCGTAGCTGGCCAAATAATATTGCGATTGGTCATAACTATCGCCGATGGCGTAGATAGGTTTACCGCTGTCACGGAACTCGCGCAGCGCTTTACCGATGTATTGCAACGAAGGTTGATCCGCACCGGCGAAATCATTGAGCTGTAAGACCATGCCAGTAATGTTTTTGTCGTCTTTCGCTTTGCGGATGCTATCGACGACATCAAACAGGGAATTCTCTTGCAAACGGCTGCTGGAAGCCCCTAACAGTTCGCGCCCCCACTGGCGGACTTTGTTGTTCATCGCCGGTTCATCGACCACGACGCCGCTCAGATCGACCAATAAGGCACCCTGAGTGGGCACCGCCGGGGTAGAGCTACCCTGAAATGCCATATAGAGGCCAACACCAACCAGAATGAGTAGCACCAAGAACAGATTAAGGATCAGTTCCCTGATAAAGTTCAGCAGACGCCATGTCCACCTGAATATATTGGTAATAATTCGCCACAATGTGCGCATGAGTTCTCCAACAAGCGTCAAGGGTTTCAGCGTACATCCTAATGAGCGACCAACTAAATGTCAGCTTTAAATCGTTACTCGTAGCTTCAAATGCCAAGGCTGTCACTCGCCGTTTAGCTATGTTAACGTGCGGAAAATGAAAATTATTATCAGGAGATCACTATGGATGCGTTGGAGCTTTTACTGAATCGCCGTTCTGCATCACGCTTGGCGGCACCTGCGCCAATGGGCGAAGTGCGTGAAAACATCATTAATGCCGGTTTGCGCGCACCCGATCACGGTGGGTTACAGCCATGGCGTTTTGTGATGATTGAAGAGCAGGGGTTGGAGAAGTTTAGTCAATTGTTACAAACTGCTGCCAAACAGGATCAACTGGACGATGCGGCGATTGAAAAAGCCAAACAAGCGCCTTTTCGTGCACCGTTGATTATTACCGTGATCGCCCATTGCAGTGAAAACCCGAAAGTGCCGATCTGGGAGCAGGTGGTTTCAGCCGGTTGCGCAGTACACGCCATGCAGATGGCGGCGCAGGTACAAGGTTTTAACGGTATCTGGCGTAGCGGCGCTTGGACCGAGCATCCAGCGGTACGTAAAGCGTTCGGCTGCCGCGATCAGGATCAGATTGTCGGTTTCCTGTATTTAGGGACGCCAGTATTGAAAGCACCCGCTAAAGTTAGTGCACCAGACAGTACACCTTTCGTGAGTTATTTCTAACTCTTTGCGGGAAAAACGCCCAATACCCGGCAAAATTGTACCGTTTTTGAGCGGCTCGCCGGGTTATCGGCAGGCTGCTCTTACCAATCCCTTCAGCAAGCGGTACCCTATGCTATCTTATTCTTCGCATATCGAAGGGAGTGGAATGATGTCACCGATCCGTTTAACCCAGTACAGCCATGGTGCTGGCTGCGGCTGCAAAATCTCACCGAAAGTTTTAGAAACTATCCTGCACAGCGAACAAGCCAAATTTGTCGATCCTCATTTACTGGTTGGCAATGAAACTCGTGATGATGCCGCGGTTTATGACATCGGTAACGGCGTTGGCATTATTAGTACCACTGACTTCTTTATGCCGATCGTTGACGATCCCTTCGATTTTGGCCGTATCGCGGCCACCAATGCGATCAGTGATATTTATGCGATGGGCGGCAAGCCGATTATGGCCATTGCTATCCTCGGTTGGCCGATTGAGAAATTAGCGCCAGAAGTGGCGCAAAAAGTGATTGATGGCGGACGTTTCGCCTGTCAGCAAGCAGGTATCGCGCTGGCCGGTGGACATTCAATCGATGCGCCTGAGCCGATTTTCGGTTTAGCCGTCACCGGTATTGTCCGCACCGAATTAGTGAAAAAGAACAGCGCGGCGCAAGCGGGAGCCAAATTGTTCCTGACCAAACCTCTGGGCATTGGCGTGTTAACCACCGCCGAGAAGAAAAGCAAATTACGCCCAGAGCACCAAGGATTGGCGACCGAAATCATGTGCCAAATGAACAAACCGGGTGCCGATTTTGCCGATGTGGCCGGTGTGACGGCAATGACCGACGTCACCGGGTTCGGCCTGTTAGGGCATCTGAGTGAAATGTGTCAGGGTTCCGATTTGCAAGCTACGGTCTGGTTTGAGCAAGTACCGAAATTGCCTGATGTCGAAAGTTACATCGCCGAGGGCTGCGTACCGGGCGGAACAGGACGTAACTTCGACAGTTATGGTCACTTGATCGGCCCAATGAACGATTTACAACGCCAACTGCTGTGCGATCCACAGACGTCCGGTGGTTTGCTGTTAGCGGTAATGCCAGAAGCCGAAGCGCAAGTTCAGGCGATTGCCGAGCGTCATGGCATAAAACTGAATGCTATCGGTGAATTGCACGCGGCCAATGCCGGTAAACCGCTGATAGAGGTTATTTGATGTTGGACACCACCGACTACCGCAGCCTCTTCCTCAACGATATTCCGCTGATTGACGTGCGTGCCCCGATTGAATTTCAACAGGGTGCGTTTCCTATGGCGGTGAATTTGCCATTGATGAACGACAGCGAACGGCAGGCAGTTGGCACCTGTTATAAACAACATGGGCAGCAAGAAGCCATCGCACTGGGGCACCGTTTGGTTACTGGTGAACTGCGCCAACAACGCATCGCCGCTTGGTTGGAACAGTGCGCCAAGCAGCCAGATGGCTATATTTACTGTTTCCGTGGTGGATTGCGCTCACAACTGGTGCAGCAATGGTTGTCTGAGCAAGGGTTGGAATATCCACGCGTAGTCGGTGGCTACAAGGCGTTGCGTCACTTTTTGCTGACCACCTTGGAAAATTGTGCCTCGTTGCCGATGGTGATTGTGGGGGGCAATACCGGTAGCGGAAAAACCTTACTGATTAACGAGTTGTCGAACGGTATCGATCTGGAAGGATTAGCCCGTCACCGAGGTTCGTCTTTTGGTCGAATGTTGGTCAAACAAAGCTCGCAAATCGATTTTGAGAATCGTCTGGCTGTGCAAGTGCTGAAAAAACAGCATGGTGGCTGCCGAAATTGGGTAGTGGAAGACGAAGGGCGGATTATCGGTTCTAGTAACGTTCCGTTGGCGCTGTTCAACAGTATGCAGCAGGCTCCCATCGCGGTAGTTGACGATCCGTTCGAGGTGCGATTAGCTCGTCTGCAAACGGAATATGTTGATCAGATGCGTGAGGCATTTGAACAGCATTACGGTGCGGAAGAGGGCTGGCAACAATATGGTGAATACTTGCATCACGGCCTCTATGCCATCCGCCGCCGTTTGGGGATGGAGCGCTTCCAAACGTTGACCGAACATCTGACGTTTGCCTTGCAGCGCCAGCAAGCCAGCAACAATAGCGATGCTCACCAACAATGGTTGGAGCCTTTGGTGCGTCACTACTATGATCCGATGTATCGCTATCAATTAGAAAAGAAACACCAGCGGATTATCTTCCGTGGTGACTATGCTGAAGTAAGAGAATTTTTGATGACGTACAGCCAGAATAACGGTGAATAATGCGCCTGTTTATTGCCGAAAAACCGAGTTTGGCTCGCGCCATTGCTGATGTCCTGCCAAAACCCCATCGTCGTGGCGATGGGTTCATTGCCTGTGGTAACAACGACGTTGTGACCTGGTGTGTGGGGCACTTGTTGGAGCAAGCCCAGCCTGATGCCTACGACAGCCGCTATGCTCGCTGGTCGTTGGCGGATCTGCCCATTATCCCTGAGAAATGGCAGCTTCAACCGCGACCTTCCGTCAGTAAACAGCTTAATGCGATCAAAAAACTGTTATTAGACGCGGATGAAGTGATCCACGCCGGTGACCCGGATCGTGAAGGGCAATTGCTGGTGGATGAGGTGCTGGATTATCTAGCATTGACGCAGGAAAAGCGTCAAAACGTGCGCCGTTGTCTGATTAACGATCTCAACCCACAAGCGGTAGAGCGTGCAGTAGAACGCTTACGTGATAACCGCGACTTTATCCCTCTGTGTGTCTCGGCATTAGCGCGCTCGCGAGCTGACTGGCTGTATGGCATCAATATGACCCGCGCTTATACTATTTTAGGGCGTAACGCTGGTTATGACGGCGTGTTGTCGGTTGGGCGAGTACAAACACCGGTATTGGGATTGGTGGTGCGGCGTGATGAAGAAATTGAAAACTTCGTATCGAAGGATTTCTTCGAAGTGAAGGCGCATATCGTGACGCCTGCCGACGAACGTTTTGTTGCGCTGTGGCAGCCGAGCGAATCTTGTGAACCTTATCAGGACGAAGAAGGGCGTTTACTGCATCGGCCTTTGGCTGAACACGTGCTTAAACGCATCGAAGGGCAGCCAGCGATTGTCACTTCGTATAATGATAAACGGGAATCAGATACCGCACCGTTGCCATTCTCCCTTTCGACATTACAGATTGAGGCCGCCAAGAAGTTTAACCTCAGCGCCCAACAGGTGTTGGATATTTGCCAGCGGTTGTATGAAACCCACAAATTAATTACTTATCCGCGCTCCGATTGCCGTTATCTGCCGGAAGAACATTTCGCCGGACGTCATGCGGTATTGAACGCGATTAGCGTGCATCAGCCCGATCTGTATCCGCAGCCAGTGATTGATACTGATCGTCGTAACCGCTGTTGGGACGATAAAAAGGTTGATGCTCACCACGCCATCATTCCCACTGCGCGAGCCAGTCGCGCTAATCTTAGCCCCGATGAACTGAATGTTTACGGTTTGGTGGCACGTCAGTATCTGATGCAATTTTGCCCGGATGCGATGTTCCGCAAATGCGTGATCGAACTGGATATTGCCGGGGGAAAATTTATCGCCAAGGCGCGTTTTCTCGCGGAAGCGGGTTGGCGTACTTTGCTTGGCAGCAAAGAGCGTGATGAAGAAAACGAAGGCTCGCCACTGCCCGTGGTGGCGAAAGACGACGCGCTATTGTGTGAGCGCGGTGAGGTGGTAGAACGCCAGACACAGCCACCGCGCCCGTTCACCGATGCCAGTTTGTTGTCGGCAATGACCGGGATCGCGCGTTTTGTGCAAGATAAATCATTAAAGAAAATCCTGCGAGCGACCGATGGTTTAGGTACAGAAGCGACACGTGCGGGCATTATCGAATTACTGTTCAAACGTTCATTTTTGTATAAGAAAGGTCGCTATATTCATTCCAGCGAGACCGGGAGGGCGTTGATTCACTCCTTGCCAGAAATGGCCGCTCGCCCGGATATGACCGCCCATTGGGAAGCGACGCTGACGCAAATCAGCGAAAAGTCCTGTCGGTATCAGGATTTTATGCAACCACTGGTAGGTACCTTGCAGGATTTGATTTATCAGGCCAAACAGAGTCGTGCCAGCATGGCGTTCCGTGGGTTACCTCCCGCGGCCAGCGCTGGTGGGGCGAAAAAGCGTAAGCGAAGTGCCAATAAGGCACAGGAGAAAAATGAATGAAGCTCGGATTACTGGCGTTACTGGGCGGAGCCGTCTTATTTTCGACAGCAGCGTTGGCTAACCGCAATAATGTGGACGTCGTGGTACCGATTTCCCCGGAGATTTGGGGCACGGCGAAAAATACTGCTGAATCTGCGCCGCAACCTTGTAACCGTTGCTGTGTTTATCAGAACCAGAATTATTCTGAAGGCGCGGTGTTGAAGGTGGAAGGGGAAGTCTTGCAGTGCAGTCGCGATCAAAACGTGGTGGGCACCAATCCACTCATTTGGGTACGTTTAAAAAAGTGACGTTGTAACCGTAGGGTGATCCCTACGGTTTTAATGCGGTGATGTAGCTATCCAACAATGGTACATCTGCCGGAGCCAGCGGGTAATCGTAAGCTTGTTCCGGTGCTAGCCAAATAAGGGCCGAATGACAGCGAGTTTGTAGTTCACCGCTAAAATTAGCAACTCGCCAAGCGTGCAGACGGATAACCCGTTCACCCTGTTGCCACTGATTACTGGCAACATAATCACCTACCGTAACGTTGATTCCTAACTCTTCATCCAACTCACGTGCTAGCGCTTGCGGTTGGCTTTCGCCAGTTTCCACCTTACCGCCGGGGAATTCCCATAAACCAGCCTGATCGCTATTGGCATCGCGCTGAGCCAGTAGAATTTGGCCGTCTCGTTCAATGATGGCGGCGACTACATCGATAATTTTCATTTTGATGTTCAAAGTAGAACCCCGATTTACATCGGGGTAAGGGGATTACAGCTTGAATTCAGCCCAGATAGGCGCATGGTCAGAAGGTTTTTCCATCCCACGGATTTGATAATCAATACCGGTTGCGATGCAACGTTCTGCCAGTGGGTTACTCGCCAGTAACAGATCAATGCGCAGACCGCGGTTGTCATCAAAGCCTTTAGAACGGTAGTCAAACCACGAAAACTCGTCGTTGCGGCCTGGGTTGGCGTGACGATAGGTATCAACCAATCCCCAGTTCAGCAGGCGATCCATCCATTCACGTTCTTCCGGCAAGAAGGAGCATTTACCGGTGCGCAACCAGCGCTTACGGCTATCTTCACCGATGCCAATATCGTCGTCAGTGGAGCTGATATTCATGTCGCCCATGATTAACACTGGCGATTCGGCGGAAAGGTCTTTCTCAAGATAGCTTTGCAAATCCTGATAAAAACGGGTCTTGGCCGGGAATTTGATCGGGTGGTCGCGGCTTTCGCCTTGTGGGAAGTAACCGTTAATCACCGTCAGCGTGCCCTGTGGCGTTGCCAGATCGGCCATGATGATGCGGCGTTGAGCATCTTCTTCATCAGTCGGGAAACCACGACGCACGTCGAGCGGTTTTTCTTTGGTCAGCAGAGCAACACCGTAGTGGCCTTTTTGCCCATGATAGAACACGTGATAACCGTGTTGGCTGACTTCTTCCAGCGGGAACATATCGTCATGGACTTTGGTTTCTTGCAGGCCAATGACGTCTGGCTGATGCTGTTCAATAATCGCCGCAAGTTGATGCGGACGCGCGCGCAGTCCATTGATATTAAAAGATACAAACTTCATGAGCGGTGCCGTTTACGCGAGAAAAATGTGTTGTGATAGTAGCAGAAGTTGGCAGGAAATGTAACGTGAGCCAGCGGTTTACACCGCTGGACAAGGTTGGGTTATTTCGCCCAACGGTCGTAATTTTTCGGCTGATAGTCATCAAATTGTTGCAATAACGTCTGTGGCGACTCGCTGAGGTGCAAAGTGCCAAGATAATCGTGGCGCATAAAACCCTGATCGGCGACATGTTGCAGGAAACCATTGAGTGGTGAGTAGTAACCGTTGACGTCCAGTAGGCCGACGGGCTTGTTATGGTAACCAATCTGTCCCCAGGTCCAGATTTCAAACAGTTCTTCTAACGTACCGATACCGCCAGGCAGCGCAATAAAACCATCGGCTAATTCCGCCATGCGGGCTTTGCGGGTGTGCATATCCGGCACCACTTCCAGTTCGGTTAAACCACGATGCGCCGTTTCTGCTTCGACCAAACGTTCTGGGATGATACCCACCGCTTCGCCACCGGCTTCTAAAACCGCGTCGGCGACGATCCCCATCAATCCTTTTTTACCACCACCGTAGATTAAACGCCGGCCTTGAGTAGCCAGTGTGTGGCCTAGCTGGCGGGCGTTCTCGGCATAAGCGGGAGAGGCGCCTTCACTCGCGCCGCAAAAAACGCAGATATTGTTACGCATATAGAGGTTCCTTACTGCTTTCAAGAAGGAAGTGGTATAGCGGATTCTTGGGGGGAGTTCAAGGTTTTGGAGTGGATAAGGTGGTGATGTGATAGTTGTGAGTACTGAGTGGGAAGGATGACCGCGCTGAAGCGCGTTGTCTCGCTGACGCTCGACTCGAACCTTGTCGAAGCTTCTCATCCTTCCCCAATACGGAGTTATATAGGACGAAGATGATGATGATTTTAAACTTGGGGGGGGAATATAAGAGATGGTGGTGGGGGAAGGATTACTCGTCGCTGCGCTCCTCGCCCTTCGGGCCGCGCTGAAGCGCGTTGTCTCGCTGGCGCTCGACTCGAACCTTGGTCGAAGCTTCTCATCCTTCCCCAATACGGAGTTACATAGGACGATGATGATGATGATTTTAAACTTGGGGGAAATATAAGAGATGGTGGTGGGGGAAGGATTCGAACCTTCGAAGTCGATGACGGCAGATTTACAGTCTGCTCCCTTTGGCCGCTCGGGAACCCCACCATGTCAGACATGGTTTTCTAAATTGTGACCGAGAGTTCGGTTTACTGCACATCTTTCTGGCTAAGAGAAGATGGTGGTGGGGGAAGGATTATTCATCGCTTCGCTCCTCACCCTTCGGGTCGCGCTGGCGCGCGCTGTTTCGCTTCGCTCAACTCGAACCTTGTCGAAGCTTCTCATCCTTCCCTGTACGGCGCCTGTATTAGCACATTCGTTCAGTTCACCTTGTTGCCAAGGTTGAGGATGGTGGTGGGGGAAGGATTCGAACCTTCGAAGTCGATGACGGCAGATTTACAGTCTGCTCCCTTTGGCCGCTCGGGAACCCCACCACGAAATTCGTGGTTTAACGAATTTTTTATTCCAGAAAGCTGACCTGCTTTCTGTCTTGCCGTGACTGCATTTCTACTGTCTTGGTAAGCGGGGCGCATCATATCAAATGAAGCGTGGGTGTAAAGCATTGAAATGAAGAAAATGAATCGTTTGCCGGTTTTTTATTCGTGGTGGTGCGGGACTGAACAACCCGCCCACCACAAAGAAGCAATTACAAGATTACGGTGCGATTTCCATAAACAAACACCCGTTGTGTCAATACGTGATAGAGAGCACGGCTTAGGACATTTTTCTCTACGTCGCGGCCTGCGCGCATCATGTCATCGGCAGAGTAGGTGTGATCAACGTGGATCACGTCTTGCATGATGATAGGACCCTCGTCCAAATTATCATTCACGTAGTGCGCAGTGGCGCCGATGATCTTCACGCCGCGTTCGTAAGCTTGGTGGTAAGGGCGTGCGCCAATAAATGCAGGTAAGAACGAGTGGTGAATATTGATCACCTGATTCGGGTAGTGCTGTACGAACTCTGGGCTCAGCACGCGCATGTATTTTGCCAATACCACGTAATCTGGCATGAATTGATCGATTTGTTCGATCATCTTCTGATCGTGTTCTTCGCGTGTTAGCCCTTCGTGGCTCACTAAGTGGAACGGAATATCAAAACGCTCAACCAACGTTTGTAACGTGTCGTGGTTGCCGATGACTGCCGCGATTTCGACATCCAAACCGCCATAAGCGCTTTTCATCAACAAATCGCCCAAACAGTGCGCTTCTTTAGTCACCAGCACCACAATACGACGACGCCCTGCGCTATGCAGTTCGCGTATTGACCCTGTTGGCAAGGCGCTATCGAGATCGGCAAGCAGGGTATTATCGTTGAAAATCCCTTCCAGTTCGGTACGCATAAAGAACCGACCGGTAAGATGATCAACAAACTCATTGTTCTGAACGATATTCAATTCGTGCTTGTAGCAAATATTGGTGATCTTGGCGATCAACCCTTTGGCGTCTGGGCAAATGGTGCGTAGAATTTTTCTTTGATTATTTTGGTGTGGCATGGGGGTGTTGATCCTGTCTGATTCAGTTCTGTAGGCTGAGGGCTTAATGTCCACAACACTTCTTATATTTTTTGCCAGAGCCGCAAGGGCAAATAGCATTTCTGCCCGGTTGGGGTTTGGTGCCGTCGATATAATACCAACGTTGTTCTAAACGAAGGAAGCGGGAACGCTCGTGCATTGCTTGACGACTTTCCTCACCTTCATCGGTAAATTTCACGATAAATTCGACGAATCCTTCGTCAGGCTCGTTGCCTTCTTTTTCTTCGATTACGGTTAAACCGCTCCACTGAGTACCTTGGAAACTATCGATAATGGCAGTACGCCATTCGTTGGCGCTGCAGTTTGGGTGCCAAGTAGCGATCAGATAATCGGCGTTCTGTTTAACGTAGGCGCTATAGCGAGAGCGCATCAATTTGCCGGGCGTCGGGGCGGTTTGGCTGCCGTTTATGTAAGGTTCGCAGCATTCGCTATACTCCAGACCACTGCCGCAAGGACATAGTTCGGACAAAGTAACTCCTAAAATTGGCAGGTTTGGGGAAAACAAACTGGCGCTTAAAATAAGATTAGCGCATATGTTACCTAACATTCTTCAATCGTGACAATGTACTCTGCCAACAGGATTGGCACAATTCGCCCGAGTGTTAAGGTGGCATAGATGCGGCAAATAAAAATTGGGTTGGCATTAGGGGCTGGGGCGGCGAAAGGTTGGGCGCACATTGGCGTGATTAATGCCTTGAGAAAAATGGGCATTGAGGCTGAAATCGTGGCCGGTTGCTCCGTCGGGGCATTAGTCGGCGCGGCATATGCTAGCCATCGATTACCGGCAATGGAACATTGGGTTCGTTCGTTCAGTTATTGGGATGTCATCCGTTTGATGGATCTTTCCTGGCAACGCGGTGGGTTACTGCGCGGTGACCGGGTCTTTAACGCCGTTGGTCAATTACTTAAGGTCGATGATATTGCCGAGTGTTCATTGAAGTTTGGTGCGGTCGCGACCAACTTGAGTACCGGACGCGAACTGTGGATGACCAAAGGGGATATTCATCAGGCAATACGGGCTTCGTGCAGTATGCCCGGCTTGTTAGCTCCGGTTTGGTTCGACGGTTATTGGCTGGTAGATGGCGCGGTCGTTAACCCAGTGCCTATTTCACTGACTCGAGCATTGGGAGCCGATATTGTCATTGCTGTTGATCTGCAACATGACGCTCACTTGATGCAGCAGAATTTGTTTTCCGTCCGTAAAGAAAGCGAAGAGTCAGGTGAGAGTTCAGCACAAAATTGGCGTGGCCGGCTGCGTGGACGCATTGAACAGTTGACTCAGAAAAAATCGAGTATTAGCCCAACGGCGATGGAGATTATGAGTACCTCAATTCAAGTGCTGGAAAATCGGGTGAAACGCACGCGTATGGCGGGCGATCCGCCGGATGTGTTGATCCAACCTTATTGTCCGCAAATATCGACGTTGGACTTCCACCGAGCCGATGAAGCTATCGAAGCCGGGCGATTAGCGGTAGAAAAACAGTTAGAAATATTGCTGCCGTTAGTAAGACATAAATAGTTACCTGTATTTACGTGAATTTGAAAATGTAGGAGGAAATCTGACAGGCGTAAGTGACCATTATGAGCCACTATTAAGGGATGAAAAGGGGAGAGACTCGGCCAATGGCACTACCACTGATTAACAAGCATATTCTGATCGTTGAAGACGAACTGGTGTTTCGTTCGGTACTGGTCGCCTATCTAAAATCTCTCGGAGCAGAAACACATGAGGCCAGCAACGGCATACAGGCGTTGAGCATGGCTGATGAGGTTAACCCTGATCTGATTCTTTGTGACCTTGCTATGCCGGAAATGGGCGGTATTGAGTTTGTCGAACATTTGCGTTTGCAAGGGGTAAAGACGCCAGTATTGGTGATCTCGGCGACCGATAAAATGACCGATGTTGCCCAAGTCTTGCGCCTTGGTGTGCAGGATGTATTACTGAAACCGTTGGCAGATTTAAACCGATTGCGTGAAGCCGCCTTGGCCTGTTTGTATCCAAAGATGTTTACTTCGCCCGCCATCGAAGAGGTAGAACTATTTCAGGATTGGGATGAGCTCAGTAAAAATCCTTTAGAAGCCATGCGTCTACTCAAGCAATTACAACCTCCGGTTCAACAGACGGTAGCGCGTTGTCGGGTTAACTATCGCCAATTAACCTCTACAGAAAGTCCGGGGTTGGTGTTGGATATAGCGGCATTATCTGACAAGGATTTAGCTTTTTACTGTTTAGATGTTACTCGAGCCGGTGATAATGGCATATTAGCGGCATTGTTATTGCGTGCCCTATTTAATGGCTTGTTACAAGATCATTTGGCTAATCAACAGCACCGATTACCGCAAATGTCAGCATTGTTAAAACAGGTTAATCAATTATTACGGCAGGGGAAACTGGAGGGACAGTTCCCATTACTTGTCGGATATTACCACGCTGAATATAAGAACTTGGTGCTCGTTTCTGCCGGATTACATGCCGAGGTGAATACGGGGGACAATCATATCCATTTGAGTAATGGTGTGCCTTTGGGGACATTAGGCGCAACTTATATGAATCAAATCAGCCAGCGTTGCGCAGCATGGCAGTGTCAGGTATGGGGGGCTGGTGGGCAGTTGCGTCTGATGCTTAGTGCTGAATAAATGTTCACTCTGTGAAAGAAAATAGTATCCAATCTTAATTCTGTTATATCACTGGTTCTAAATTGAACTTATTAGAATTAGGTAGTTGTCCTAAACTTCCCCTATTTACACTTGGAGTAATACTCATCCAGTATAAGCTGGTATACTCCGGGATATTTTTTATGGTAGCGGAAGCTCACAAATTGAGCTCGTATCAAGAGAGGAAATAATGTCTGCGTTAAATCGTAAAGTTAAAAAAGCAGTGATTCCAGTTGCAGGTTTGGGGACTCGGATGTTGCCAGCGACTAAGGCTATTCCGAAAGAAATGTTACCGTTAGTAGACAAACCGCTTATCCAATACGTCGTCAACGAATGTATCAAGGCGGGAATCAACGAAATCGTGTTGGTGACTCACTCCTCTAAGAATTCTATCGAAAACCATTTTGACACCAGTTTTGAGCTGGAGGCGATGCTGGAAAAACGCGTCAAGCGCCAGTTGCTGGACGAAGTGCAGTCGATCTGCCCGAAAGGCGTTACCGTTATGCAGGTACGTCAAGGTGTCGCTAAAGGTTTAGGGCACGCCATTATGTGTGCCTATCCGTTGATCGGTGATGAACCTGTGGCCGTAGTGCTGCCAGATGTGATTCTGGATGAATACACTTCTGACCTGAAAAAAGACAACCTGCATGAGATGCTGCAGCGCTTCGAACAGACTGGCGTTAGCCAGATTATGGTTGAGCCAGTACCTCATAAAGATGTTGGTAATTACGGTGTCGCTGACTGCCAGGGTTATGATCTGCAACCGGGTGAAAGCACAGCCATGACCAGCGTGGTTGAAAAACCGTCGCCAGAGAAGGCGCCATCTAATTTGGCTATTGTTGGCCGCTATGTGCTCTCTGCGGATATTTGGGCTCTCTTGGCGAAAACACCGCCAGGTGCCGGTGACGAAATCCAACTTACCGATGCTATCGACATGCTGATGAAGAAAGAATCGGTTGAAGCTTATCACCTCAAAGGGGTGAGCCATGACTGCGGCAATAAGTTGGGCTATATGCAAGCTTTCGTCGAATACGGTATGCGCCACGCCAGTTTGGGCAAAGACTTCTCTCAATGGTTGAAACAAATCGTGGCGGCTGGAAAGCAATAAGTCCAGTGATTACTCTTAATTTGAAAAACTAGGATCTTTCAATGAAAGTAACCGTTTTTGGTATTGGCTATGTCGGCCTGGTACAGGCGGCAGTGTTGGCGGAAGTTGGCCATGACGTCATGTGTATCGATGTAGACGAAAAAAAAGTTGAGAACCTGAAAAAAGGGAATATCCCTATTTTTGAACCGGGTTTGACACCGTTGGTACAGCAAAACTACGAAGCGGGGCGCCTACATTTTACCACTGACGCCAAACTGGGTGTGGCGCATGGCACTATCCAGTTTATCGCTGTAGGGACACCACCCGATGAGGATGGCTCTGCTGACCTGAAATATGTTACTGCAGTTGCACGTACCATTGCTGAACACATGACCGATCGTAAAGTGGTCATTGATAAATCCACCGTACCGGTAGGGACAGCAGATAAAGTCCGTGAGGTAATGACTGCGACTTTGCAAAAGCGTGGTAGCTCACTGCCATTCGACGTGGTTTCCAACCCGGAGTTCTTGAAAGAAGGCGCGGCGGTCGCTGACTGCATGCGTCCTGAACGTATCGTTATCGGTACTGATAATAAAGATGTTATCGAACCTATCCGTGAGTTGTACGAACCGTTCAACCGTAACCACGATCGTATTATCTTGATGGATATCCGCAGTGCAGAGCTGACCAAATACGCAGCTAACTGCATGTTGGCCACCAAAATCAGTTTCATGAACGAAATGTCCAATTTGGCCGAAATGCTGGGTGCGGATATTGAAAAAGTTCGCCAAGGGATTGGTTCAGACTCCCGTATCGGTTACCACTTTATTTATCCTGGCTGTGGTTACGGCGGTTCCTGCTTCCCAAAAGATGTTCAAGCATTGATTCGAACCTCTGAACAAATTGGCTATCAACCGAAGCTGTTGCAGGCGGTTGAACAGGTGAACTATCAGCAAAAGAACAAACTCGGTCAGTTCATCGAGCGCCACTATGGTAAAGATTTGCAGGGTAAAACCTTTGCACTTTGGGGATTGGCTTTCAAACCTAACACGGATGATATGCGCGAAGCCTCTAGCCGCGTGCTGATGGAAACTCTGTGGGAGGCCGGAGCAACGGTTCAGGCGTATGATCCTGAAGCAATGAGTGAAACTCAGCGTATCTATGGTCATCGTGACGATCTGAAACTGATGGGCACCAAAGAAGCCGCGTTGCAAGGTGCGGATGCTTTGATTGTCTGTACCGAATGGCAAAGCTTCCGTGCGCCAGATTTTGATGCCATCAAAACAGCATTAAAAGATCCGGTAATTTTTGATGGACGTAACCTGTACGATCCAGAACGTTTGCAAGGGCGTGGTTTCACTTATTATGCCATTGGTCGTGGTGCTTCGATCCAACCGGTTGTTTAAGAGGTCACTATGAAATTTTTGGTTACTGGCGCGGCAGGTTTTATCGGTTATCACGTCGCAGAGCGTTTGTTGGCGGCGGGTCATCAGGTCGTTGGTATTGACAACCTGAACGATTATTACGACGTTAGCCTGAAAGATGCCCGACTTGCGCTGTTGGCGGATAAACCAGCGTTTCAGTTTTTCAAACTGGATCTAGCCGACCGAAGCGGTATTGCCGACCTGTTCGCGGAACATAAATTTCAACGTGTCATTCACCTCGGCGCCCAAGCTGGGGTGCGTTATTCACTGGAAAACCCGCTGGCTTATGCTGATTCAAACTTGGTTGGGCATTTAAATATCTTGGAAGGGTGCCGGCATAATAAAGTAGAGCATCTGCTCTATGCGTCATCGAGCTCGGTATATGGTTTGAATCGTAAACTACCATTTTCGACAGATGATTCTGTTGATCACCCGATATCGTTGTATGCGGCAACTAAAAAAGCCAATGAGCTGATGTCACATAGCTATTCGCATTTATATGGTTTACCTACCACGGGTTTGCGGTTTTTTACCGTTTATGGCCCGTGGGGGCGCCCAGATATGGCGTTGTTTAAATTTACCAAAGCGATATTGGCGGGTGAGAGCATTGATGTATATAACCACGGCGAAATGCACCGAGATTTTACTTACATTGATGATATCGTCGAGTCCATCGTCCGTTTGCAGGCTATTATCCCGCAACCGGATAGTCAATGGACCGTTGAGAGAGGTTCCCCAGCGACCAGTTCTGCACCATACTATGTTTATAATATAGGCAACAGCAGCCCGGTGAAGCTGATGGAATATATCAGTGCTTTGGAAAAGGCTCTGGGTATTACAGCGCATAAAAACATGCTACCGATGCAACCAGGCGATGTATTGGACACCAGTGCTGATACTGTCGAACTCTATAAAACCATCGACTTTAAACCTGAAACGCGTGTCGAAGACGGCGTTAAGCGATTTGTTGACTGGTACAAAGCGTTTTATCACATTTTGTAAATGTGTGGCATAAGGTAATTCAGGGGCTGAGCCCCTTTTTTACACCGTTGTGATTTGTACTGGTTGCAAGGTGATGAGGTATGCATTAATTCACCAGTCTTAAGGTTTAAGGAATATTCCTAATAACCATAACAAAAAGGCTCCCATAAGGGAGCCTTTTTGTTTTAGACAATAAAAAACTATTTCAGCAGGAAGTCTTCCAACTTTTTACCTTGCTCTTCGATAGCTTTCTTAATCACTGCTGGGGTACGGCCTTGGCCAGTCCAAGTTTTGTTTTCACCGTTTTCATCAATGTACGAATACTTGGCTGGACGTGCAGCGCGCTTGGATTTACCAGCGGCTTTAGTTGCAGCCATTGCATTCAGCAGTTCGTTTGGATCAATACCGTCAGCAATCAGCATTTCGCGGTATTGTTGCAATTTACGAGTACGTTCTTCGATTTCTGCTGCCGCTTGGCTATCTTCTTCGCGACGTTCGTTCACAACAACTTCCAATTTCTCCAGCATCTCTTCCAGAGTTTCCAGAGTGCATTCTCTAGCTTGTGCTCGCAGAGTACGGATGTTGTTCAAAATCTTTAATGCTTCGCTCATTGTACTGGTCTCAAATTATATTGGTGGGGGGGCGTCTGGATAATAATAGAGTGCTATTTTCTTTTCTGCAATAGCCAAATTGATAACAAAGCTCAATTTTACCTTTTTAAATACTATTATTCAGAACGACTCAGCTAATATCGGTTTGTGAGGCTAACTATTATCAACATCAAGTCCAGCCAAAATTTCAACAGGCATCGTGTGCTCTTCAGCCTAAAAAGCTTTTGTAGCTTAAGTTATTATGGTGTTTTATATCAATATTGCGATAAATTTTGTGGGCTTAATCACGTCAATAGATTTACTAACACCGTAAATCTTAGGGTTATACAAGTAAAGATTTCGTCAAGAAGTGTTCTGGTACTGGCAAACAGTCAATAAGGTCTATGCCTAATGGCATGGATTAAGATTAATACTGTTGTCTGTTCTCTTGATGGGGAGTGATGTCTTGGCAGTTATCCACAAAAGCATTAATGTTGATGGTAAATCATTAGCAATAATTAATAGTAACCGTTAGCCGACCTCATCCTGTAAATAGATGTAAAAATGGGCGGCTTACAGGATGAAATCTTTCGTTTGAAAGGTGGGGTATTCATCTATGAGATATTGTTCCGCTGACAAGCAGAGCCACGCTAGGTTATGGTACAATCGCTAATGGGATTGCAATCTGAATATTTCTTATACCATTGGAGCAACGGGCCCATGGCTCAACTTTATTTTTATTACTCTGCCATGAATGCGGGAAAATCAACCGCACTGTTACAATCTTCATATAATTATCAAGAGCGTGGTATGCGTACCTTGGTGTTTACCGCAGAAATTGATCATCGTTTTGGCGTGGGTAAAGTCAGTTCTAGAATAGGACTTTCATCTCAAGCTCAGCTTTATAATAACGAGACTCAGCTTCACTCGATGATTCATCAAGAACACCAGCAGCAAGCCGTCCATTGTGTATTAGTGGATGAAAGCCAGTTCTTGACCAGAGCCCAGGTTGAACAGCTTTGTGAGGTTGTCGATCAACTTGATATTCCGGTGCTGTGCTATGGATTACGTACCGATTTTTTGGGTGGACTATTTACAGGCAGCCAATATTTATTGGCATGGGCTGATAAATTGGTTGAGTTGAAAACTATCTGCCACTGTGGCCGTAAAGCAAATATGGTGCTGCGCTTAGATGAGCAGGGCAATGCTATGCAGGCCGGTGAACAGGTGGTGATTGGTGGTAACGAAAGCTATGTGTCTGTTTGCCGCAAGCATTATAAAGAAGCGATGCACTCTGAGTAACGGGCTCTAAATGCGCTAGAGACGTGTTTGGTGCGTTTCTGGTACATAGCTGGTGGTCATTAAGGGTTGTAACGAAAATCGCTTCTAGCGTTGTTTGGCTGCGATAGTTTATAGCGCTAATTCAGAGCAATAAAAAACCCGCCTCGGCGGGTTTTTTGTCAGTTCAGAGAACCATTACTTCTTGGTCTTCTTTTCTACTTTTGCAGCAACAGGGGCAGCGGCCACTTCTTCTTCGGCTTCACTGAATTTACGGCCGTAGAAGGTATCGAGCATGATGGTTTTCAGCTCGGAGATCAGTGGGTAGCGTGGGTTCGCACCGGTACATTGGTCATCGAACGCATCTTCAGACAATTTGTCCACTTTCGCCAGGAAGTCAGCTTCTTGCACGCCAGCTTCACGGATAGATGCAGGGATGCCCAATTCAGCTTTAATCTCGTCCAACCATACCAACAGTTTCTCGATTTTCTGTGCAGTGCGGTCGCCCGGCGCACTCAGACCGAGGTGATCGGCGATTTCAGCATAACGACGACGCGCTTGTGGACGATCGTACTGGCTGAAAGCCGTTTGCTTGGTTGGGTTGTCGTTGGCGTTGTAACGGATCACGTTGGAAATCAACATGGCGTTGGCCAGACCGTGTGGAATGTGGAACTCGGAACCCAGTTTGTGGGCCATAGAGTGACACACACCCAAGAAGGCGTTAGCAAATGCAATACCGGCGATGGTCGCAGCATTATGCACACGCTCACGAGCCACTGGGTTTTTCGCACCTTCTTTATAACTGGCTGGCAGATATTCTTTCAGCAGTTTAAGGGCTTGCAGCGCTTGGCCGTCAGAGTATTCGTTCGCTAGAACAGAAACGTAAGCTTCCAGTGCGTGAGTGACCGCATCCAAGCCGCCGAAGGCGCACAAGGATTTAGGCATGTTCATCACTAGGTTAGCATCCACAATCGCCATGTCTGGGGTTAATGCATAGTCAGCCAATGGGTATTTCTGACCGGTTGCATCGTCGGTCACTACCGCAAATGGCGTTACTTCTGAACCAGTACCGGAAGTGGTGGTGACGGCGATCATTTTCGCTTTCACGCCCATTTTCGGGAACTTGTAGATACGTTTACGGATGTCCATAAAGCGCAGCGCCAAGTCTTCGAAGTGAGTTTCTGGATGTTCGTACAGCACCCACATGATTTTGGCAGCATCCATTGGTGAACCACCACCCAGCGCAATGATCACGTCTGGTTTGAAGGAATTCATCTGCTCTGCACCTTTACGCACGATGCTCAGCGTTGGATCTGCTTCAACTTCGAAGAACACTTCTGTTTCAATACCGTGTGACTTCAACACTTTAGTGATTTGGTCAGCATAGCCGTTATTGAACAGGAAGCGGTCGGTAACGATGAAGGCGCGTTTGGCACCATCGGTTGCCACTTCTTCCAGCGCGATTGGCAGTGAGCCACGGCGGAAGTAGATTGATTTTGGAAGTTTATGCCACAACATGTTTTCTGCTCGCTTCGCTACAGTTTTCTTGTTGATCAAGTGTTTTGGACCGACGTTTTCAGAGATGGAGTTACCACCCCAAGAACCACAGCCCAGCGTCAGCGATGGCGCGAGTTTAAAGTTGTACAGATCACCGATACCCCCTTGAGAGGCAGGGGTGTTGATCAAGATACGTGCAGTTTTCATTTTCTCGCCGAAGTAGGCGACACGTTCCTGTTGGTTGTCTTGGTCGGTGTACAGGCACGAGGTGTGACCGATACCGCCCATTTCTACCAATTTTTCTGCTTTGGTAACGGCTTCTTCGAAAGTCTTGGCACGGTACATTGCCAGCGTTGGAGACAGTTTTTCGTGAGCAAACGGCTCGGACTCATCAACAACCTTAACTTCACCGATGAGCACTTTGGTGCTAGCGGGGACTTTAATACCGGCCATTTCAGCAATTTTCGGTGCGGATTGACCGACGATCGCCGCGTTCAGGCCGCCATTTTTCAGGATGATGTCCTGAACGGCTTTCAGTTCTTTGCCTTGCAGCATGTAGCCGCCGTGAGTAGCGAAACGCTCACGCACGGCGTCATAAACGGAATCAACCACGATGACGGACTGTTCGGAAGCACAGATAACGCCGCTATCGAAGGTTTTTGACATCAGAATAGAAGCGACAACACGTTTGATGTCTGCCGTTTCATCAACGACCACCGGGGTATTACCCGCACCAACACCGATAGCAGGTTTACCTGAACTATAAGCGGCTTTAACCATGCCCGGGCCACCGGTTGCCAGGATCAGGTTGATATCTGGGTGGTGCATCAGCTGGTTAGACAGGTCAACGGTAGGTTGGTCTATCCAGCCGATAATATCTTTTGGTGCACCGGCAGCAATAGCTGCTTGCAGCACGATATCTGCCGCTTTATTGGTAGCGTTCTTCGCACGAGGGTGCGGGGAGAAGATGATGCCGTTACGGGTTTTCAGGCTGATCAGTGCTTTAAAGATAGCGGTAGAGGTTGGGTTGGTGGTTGGAACAATACCGCAGATTAGACCGATAGGTTCTGCAATGGTGATGGTACCGAAGGTTTCGTCTTCAGACAAAATACCGCAGGTTTTTTCATCTTTATAGGCGTTGTAGATATACTCAGAAGCGAAGTGGTTTTTGATCACTTTGTCTTCGATGATGCCCATACCGGACTCTTCGACGGCCATTTTAGCCAAGGGAATACGTGCATCGGCAGCGGCGAGGGCGGCAGCGCGGAAGATTTTGTCAACTTGCTCTTGAGTGAAGTTGGCATATTCACGCTGGGCTTTTTTGACACGTGCAACAAGCTCGTTCAATTCAGCGACATTTGTTACAGCCATAATGCTCTCCTGATAAATGTTAAACTCTTTCAGTAAATAAGCCGTGCGAGCAACTAGTATAGACAGCTTGAGGAAAAACGTCTGTTAAAAACCAAGGCTTTTCCTGCATTTAGTGCTACATACTGCTGATTTACTTAAAGAGCTTTACCAAGCGCGAAATTGGTAGCAGGCAGTGAATGGAACCTTCATCCCTAAACTGTTCTACTCCCTGACTACGACTAAAAGCTTAACTATTCTTGGTTAATCATTTTGTGACATAAGTCATAAAATTCTCAAGCTGACACCTTTCAGCACGATTTGTATGATCGAGGTTCTGTGATTTTCATCACTCTTCTATAATAAGTGTTAAATCCTACACTAATTTTTCACAATGGCGCGATGTTTGGTTACAAATCATAAATGTAGCGAAAAATGTCATGGTTAAGTCATGGATTAGCAGTTGCAATTCCATTACATTAGCGCGCGTGGGCGTGTCTCTTTATTAAAGCTATTAACGTGGGGTCATTGTGGGCCAATCTTTATTGGATTTTTCTGGCTACATTAAGTTCTTTGTCGGCCTGTTTGCACTGGTGAACCCGGTAGGTATTCTGCCCGTCTTTATCAGTATGACCAGCTACCAAGCGGAAGTCGGGCGCAACAAAACCAATCTGACGGCTAACCTGTCGGTGGCGATCATTTTATGGACTTCATTGTTCCTCGGCGAAGGTATCCTGCATCTCTTCGGCATATCGATTGATTCGTTCCGTATTGCGGGCGGCATCTTGGTGGTGACCATCGCTATGTCGATGATCAGCGGTAAGTTGGGCGAAGATAAGCAGAATAAACAAGAGAAGTCCGAAAGCGCGATCCGCGAAAGTATTGGTGTCGTGCCACTGGCGTTACCGTTAATGGCGGGGCCGGGGGCGATCAGCTCCACGATTGTTTGGAGCTCGCGTTATCACACTTGGCCGAATCTGTTAGGTTTTTCAGTTGCGATTGCACTGTTTGCCTTCTGCTGTTGGCTATTGTTCCGCGCTGCACCACTGTTGGTGCGGTTGTTGGGGCAAACGGGCATCAACGTTATTACTCGTATCATGGGCTTGTTGCTGATGGCATTGGGGATTGAATTTATCGTTACCGGTATCAAAGCGATATTCCCAGGTCTGTTATAACGATCAAATTGAGTTGCGATGAGAATATCGCAACTCAATTCATTTTTAATTTTTAAAATTATTTTATTGTTCGCATTAATATAGTGCGCAATCTGAATAAATTTTTAGCAATTGCACTGCTATGTGGCATAAAACCTTGTTTGTTGCTCAATAAATCCTCAAGTCGCTATTTATAGCGTTTTTCTCTTGTCACTTTCTGACTTTCCTTCGCCATCAAAACCTATTTTGTTGTTAATTTAATCACATCATTCTGTAGGGCTTGTCTCGCTTTCATACAGGTGTTATTAGTGATTAAGCGCACATAGGCAGGTGTTTATTCTTCGAATGGCTAAATTGTTAATTTAATGTTTCTTTTTGGCGGCTGGGTGCTTGATTGATAGAACGGGATAAATTTTCACCCTTGTTTTATTCATTAAATTCATGTTGTTACGTTATCTTTGTGTGGCATTAATGAGTTGGTGCAAAGAGGCGTTAGTACCAATAAAAGAGAATTGCTTAACATTTCTGTAAAAATTATTGGCTATGGATTTTAGCTTCTGCTAATTTCCGAGCAACTTCTCTGCGGCTAATCCGTTACGTCGCTAAGTAAAGTAGGAATGATTTTTGCTGGTATCCGTTTATTTAGAATTCTTATAAATATTTCACAAAGATCGATAAGCCATGCTTGTTGGTGAAAAGGAGCCTCGACCATGCAGCAAACACTGAAGCGCACACCGCTAAATCTATTCATCATTACCAGCATGTTGAGTTTGGCGGTTATTAACTGCGCTCATGCGGTAGATGTGCCAGCTGGCGTACAACTCGCTGCGCAACAAAAGATAGTGATTAACAATGGTAGCGAAGTCGCTTCATTAGATCCGCATAAGGTCGAAGGCAGCCCAGAAAGTAATATTATTCTTAACCTGTTAGAAGGTTTGGTAAGTACTGATGCGAATGGGCATCAGGTTCCGGCGGTGGCAGAACGTTGGGAAAATAAGAATTATCAAAACTGGACCTTCCATCTGCGTCCTGATGCGGTTTGGAGCGATGGTTCCCCGGTCACTGCGCAAGATTTCGTTTATAGCTGGCAACGCTTGGCAGATCCAAAAATCGGCTCGCCATATGCCAGTTATTTGCAGTATGCCAAAATTGACAATGTCGACGATATTCTGACCGGCAAAAAAAGCCCACAAACGCTAGGTGTCAAAGCCATTGATGATAAAACGCTGCAAGTGACGTTGAGCGAGCCGGTACCGTATTTTGTCAGCATGCTGAGCCATACGTCGATGAAGCCGGTAAAACAGTCGGTAATCGAGAAGTTTGGTGATAAATGGACGTTGCCGCAAAACTATGTGGGTAACGGGGCTTATCGCTTGAAAGACTGGGTGGTGAACGAGCGTATTGTGCTGGAGCGCAGCCCAACTTACTGGAATAACAAAAAAACGGTCATTGAGCAGGCCACTTTCTTGCCGTTGACTTCCGAAGTCAGCGACATTAACCGCTATCGCAGTGGTGAGATTGATATCACCAACAGTGCGATCCCACCGGTTCTGTATGCAAAAATGAAGCGCGAAATTCCCGAGCAGCTTCATGTTAACCCGTATCTGTGTACCTTCTATTACGAAATCAATAATAAACGAGCTCCTTTCACCGATGAGCGAGTGCGTACAGCCATTAAACTGACGTTAGATCGTGACATTATTGCCAACAAGATTATGGGACAAGGTCAGATCCCGGCATACGGTTACACACCCACCTTTATTGACGGCGGTAAATTCACTAATCCGCAATGGGCGGGCTGGACGCAAGAAAAACGCAATGAAGAAGCGAAAAAACTGCTGACTGAAGCAGGCTATAGCACCGCCAACCCATTGAAATTCACCTTGTTGTACAACACGTCTGATCAAAATAAACAGCAGGCGATTGCTGCTGCTTCAATGTGGAAGAAAAACTTGGGTGCGGATGTCACATTGCAGAACCAAGAATGGAAAACCTCATTGGAAAGCCGCCATCAAGGGCAATATGACGTCGCACGTGCAACTTGGTGCGGTGACTATAACGAGCCAAGCGCCTTCCTTAATATGCTGCTCTCCAATAGCAGTAATAACACGGTCTTTTATAAGAGCTCGGTTTTTGATGCGTTAATGGCGAGCAGCCTGAAAGCACCGGATGCGGCGGCACGTGCAGTAATTTATCAACAAGCCGAAGCGGTGCTCGATAAAGACTCTGCTGTGATCCCGGTGTATTACCGCGTTAGCGCGCGCTTAATTAAACCGACGGTCGGTGGCTTCACCGGTAAAGATCCGCTGGATTATACCGACGTCAAAAATCTGTACATCATTAAGAAATAACAGGTATTACGACACGCAGCAGTAGTGAGTAATATCGGGATGTTGATTGCCGCTGCGTTCCACGGCAATCAATGACAACAAGGCTCGAATAACGAGCAACGCGGCCTCCACGAGAGGTTGTGATAATAAAAAACTGGAGTATATAAATGACCAACATCACGAAAAAAACGCTCCTGGCTGCCGGCATTGTTGCCGCTCTGGGAATGACAGTAACCGGAAGTGCTTTTGCGGCTGAAGTGCCTGCAGGCGTGCAACTGGCAGATGCGGCTAAACAGGTTTTGGTGCGTAACAACGGTTCCGAAGTGCAATCGTTAGATCCTCACAAAATCGAAGGGGTGCCAGAGTCCAACGTTTCTCGCGATTTGCTGGAAGGTCTGGTGATCAACGATCAAGACGGCAAGATCAACCCAGGCGTTGCTGAAAGTTGGGAAAACAAAGATTTTAAAGTGTGGACTTTCCACATCCGTAAAAATGCTAAGTGGTCAAACGGTGAACCCGTCACTGCACAAGATTTCGTTTATAGCTGGCAACGTTTGGCCGATCCAAAAACCGCCTCTCCTTACGCCAGTTATGTCCAATATGCACATATTACCAATATTGATGACATCATCAGCGGTAAGCAGAAACCAGACACTTTAGGTGTGAAAGCGATTGATGACCATACGCTGGAAGTCACTCTGAGTGAGCCGGTACCTTATTTGATTAAGCTGCTGGCACACCCGTCCATGTCACCGGTAAATAAAACCGCAGTTGAAAAATTTGGTGAGAAATGGACTCAACCAGCAAACTTTGTGGCTAACGGCGCCTACAAACTGAAAACTTGGACGGTCAACGAACGTATCGTTCTGGAGCGCAACCCAGAGTATTGGGACAATGCTAAAACTGTTATTAATCAGGTGACTTACCTGCCAATTTCCTCCGAAGTGACGGACGTTAACCGTTACCGTACTGGCGAAATCGACATGACCTATAACAACATGCCGATCGAACTGTTCCAGAAATTGAAGAAAGAAATCCCGAACGAAGTTCACGTCGATCCATACCTGTGTACTTACTACTATGAAATTAACAACCAGAAGTCACCGTTGACCGATGTACGTGTCCGTACTGCACTGAAACTGGGAATGGATCGCGACATTATCGTCAACAAAGTGAAGAATCAGGGCGATCTGCCAGCGTATGGTTACACCCCTCCTTATACCGATGGCGCGAAATTGACCCCACCAGAATGGTTTGGCTGGACACAAGAAAAACGCAATGAAGAAGCGAAGAAACTGTTGGCTGAGGCGGGTTACGGCCCAGATAAACCTTTGACGCTGAGCCTGTTATACAACACCTCTGATCTGCATAAAAAACTGGCGATTGCCGCATCTTCTATTTGGAAGAAAAACTTGGGTGTGAATATCAAATTGGTGAACCAAGAATGGAAAACCTTCTTGGATACCCGTCACCAAGGTAATTTCGACATCGCTCGTGCTGGTTGGTGTGCTGACTACAACGAACCAAGCTCCTTCCTGAACACCATGCTTTCCGACAGCAGTAACAACACCGCTCACTATAAGAGCCCTGCGTTCGACAAACTGATTACCGAAACGCTGAAAGTGAAAACTGATGATGAGCGTGCTGGTCTGTATCAGAAAGCCGAAGTGCAGTTGGATAAAGACTCTGCCATTGTCCCGGTTTATTACTACGTTAACGCCCGTTTGGTGAAACCTTACGTAGGTGGTTATACCGGTAAAGACCCGCTGGATAATATCCACGTCAAAGATCTTTATATTATCAAGCACTAGTGGCTGATGGCGGGGGAAATATCCTTCGCGTATTGATAATGATAAAGCTGAAGTAAAGGCTAAGAGGCTGCCATCCATGCAGGGTGGTAGCCTCAAGGATACAGGTACGGGCAATGTTAAAATTTATTTTTCGCCGCTGTTTGGAAGCGATTCCGACGCTGTTCATTTTGATCACCATTTCATTCTTTATGATGCGTTTGGCACCCGGAAGTCCGTTTACCGGTGAACGTGCGTTACCTCCAGAAGTGATGGCGAATATTGAGGCGAAATATCACCTCAACGATCCTATCTATAAGCAATATTTCAATTATTTGGGGCAACTTGCCCAAGGCGACTTTGGTCCCTCATTCAAATATAAAGATTACTCGGTTAACGATCTGGTCGCGGCTTCTTTCCCGGTTTCTGCCAAATTAGGTCTTGCGGCCTTTATTTTGGCTGTTGTGTTGGGAGTGAGTGCCGGAGTGATCGCAGCACTGAACCAAAACACCAGATGGGACTATACCGTCATGGGGTTTGCGATGACCGGGGTGGTTATCCCCAGTTTCGTGGTGGCACCGCTATTAGTCTTGGTTTTCGCCATTACTTTGAAGTGGTTACCGGGCGGTGGCTGGAACGGAGGTGCGCTGAAATTTATGATCTTGCCGATGGTGGCGTTATCACTGGCGTATATCGCCAGTATTGCGCGTATCACCCGTGGCTCGATGATTGAAGTTTTGCACTCCAACTTTATTCGTACTGCGCGAGCCAAAGGTTTACCGATGCGTCGCATCATCTTCCGCCATGCGTTGAAACCTGCTCTGTTGCCGGTGTTGTCCTACATGGGCCCAGCGTTTGTAGGCATCATCACTGGCTCGATGGTGATCGAAACCATTTATGGTCTGCCGGGCATTGGCCAATTGTTCGTTAACGGCGCATTAAACCGTGACTATTCACTGGTACTGAGCCTGACCATTTTGGTGGGCGGTTTGACCATCTTGTTCAACGCGATTGTGGACGTGCTGTACGCCGTTATCGATCCGAAGATCCGTTACTAACTGGAGCACGCAAATGATGTTGACGAAAAAGAATAGCGAAGCTCTGGAACACTTCGGCGAAAGGCTGGAAGTGGAAGGGCGTAGCCTGTGGCAAGATGCATGGCGTCGCTTTATGCAGAACCGTGCGGCAGTAAGCAGTCTGTTTGTTTTGGCCCTGATTACTCTATTTGTTGTGCTTGCTCCTTGGGTGTCGCAGTTTGCCTATGACGACACTGACTGGGCGATGATGTCGGCAGCGCCGAGCATCGAATCGGCGCACTATTTTGGTACTGACTCCTCCGGACGTGACTTGTTGGTGCGCGTGGCGATTGGCGGACGTATTTCGCTAATGGTTGGTGTCGCGGCGGCGCTGGTGGCGGTTCTGCTTGGAACGTTATACGGCTCACTGTCCGGCTATGTTGGCGGTAAAACTGACTCGGTCATGATGCGTTTACTGGAGATCCTCAACTCCTTCCCGTTCATGTTCTTCGTTATCTTGTTGGTGACCTTCTTTGGTCAGAATATTTTACTGATCTTTGTGGCGATTGGCATGGTGTCGTGGCTGGACATGGCGCGTATCGTACGTGGACAAACCCTGAGCCTGAAACGTAAAGAGTTCATCGAAGCGGCGCTGGTGGGTGGGGTTTCTACCCGTAACATCGTATTGCGCCATATCGTACCGAACGTGTTGGGCGTGGTGGTGGTGTATGCCTCTTTGCTGGTGCCGAGCATGATCCTGTTCGAATCCTTCCTGAGTTTCTTGGGTTTGGGGACGCAGGAACCGCTGAGTAGCTGGGGCGCGTTGCTCAGTGATGGCGCGAACTCAATGGAAGTTTCACCGTGGTTGCTGCTGTTTCCAGCGGGCCTCCTGGTTATCACTCTGTTTTGTTTCAACTTTATCGGCGATGGTCTGCGTGATGCCCTCGACCCGAAAGATCGTTAAGGAGTGCGACCATGAGCACCATTGAAAATCCACAATTGCAAACCAGTAGCGCGAGTCAATCTTCTCTGCTACTGGATGTTAAAGATCTACGTGTCACTTTTGCTACGCCAGACGGTGACGTGACCGCGGTAAACGACCTGAATTTCGACCTGCGTGCTGGCGAAACGTTGGGCATTGTTGGCGAATCTGGCTCAGGTAAATCACAAACTGCATTTGCCCTGATGGGGTTGTTGGCGAGTAATGGCCGCATTGGTGGCTCGGCCAAATTCAATGGTCGCGAAATTCTTAACCTGCCGGAAAAACAGCTCAACAAGCTGCGTGCAGAAGAGATTTCGATGATCTTCCAAGATCCGATGACCTCGCTCAATCCGTATATGCGTGTTGGCGAACAGTTGATGGAAGTGCTGATGCTGCATAAAAACATGAGCAAAAGCGAAGCGTTTGAAGAGTCGATACGAATGTTGGACGCGGTGAAAATGCCGGAAGCGCGTAAGCGTATGCGCATGTATCCACATGAGTTTTCCGGTGGGATGCGCCAACGTGTAATGATCGCCATGGCGTTGTTGTGCCGGCCAAAACTGCTGATTGCCGATGAACCGACCACCGCGTTGGACGTGACCGTACAGGCGCAGATCATGACGCTGTTGAACGACTTAAAGCGTGAGTTCAACACCGCCATCATTATGATCACCCACGATCTCGGTGTGGTCGCCGGTATCTGTAACAAGGTGCTGGTGATGTACGCTGGCCGTACCATGGAATACGGCAGTGCGCGTGACGTGTTCTATCATCCGACGCATCCCTATTCGATTGGTCTGCTGAATGCGGTACCGCGTCTGGATGCGGAAGGTGAATCTCTGATGACCATCCCTGGCAACCCGCCAAACTTGCTGCGCTTGCCGAAAGGCTGCCCGTTCCAGCCACGTTGCCCACACGCAATGGAACAGTGCGCCAGTGCTCCACCGTTGGAGCAATTTGGTGAAGGGCGCTTGCGCGCTTGCTTTAAGCCGGTGGAGGCGTTGGTATGAACACAGTAACCGACAAAAAAGTGTTGCTCGAAGTCGCCGATCTGAAAGTGCACTTCGATATTCATGATGACAAACAGTGGTTTTGGCAGCCGCCAAAAAGTCTGAAAGCAGTTGATGGCGTGACTCTGCGTTTATACGAAGGGGAAACGCTGGGCGTAGTCGGCGAATCTGGCTGTGGTAAATCAACCTTCGCGCGCGCGCTTATCGGTTTGGTGAAAGCGACTAGCGGCCGTGTTGCTTGGTTGGGTAAAGATTTGTTGGGGATGAAGCCGGAAGAGTGGCGCAATGTGCGCAGCGATATCCAGATGATTTTCCAAGATCCGTTGGCCTCGCTGAACCCACGTATGACCATTGGCGAAATCATTGCTGAACCGCTGCGTACCTATCATCCCAAAATGCCGCGTCAAGAAGTGAAAGACAAGGTGAAAGCGATGATGTTGAAGGTTGGGTTGTTGCCTAACTTGATCAACCGCTATCCCCATGAATTCTCTGGTGGCCAGTGCCAACGTATCGGTATTGCACGTGCGTTGATTTTGGAACCGAAGCTAATTATTTGTGATGAACCGGTTTCGGCGCTGGACGTATCCATTCAGGCGCAAGTGGTTAACCTGCTACAACAATTGCAGCGCGAGATGGGGCTGTCGCTGATCTTCATCGCGCACGATTTGGCGGTGGTAAAACACATTTCTGACCGTGTATTGGTGATGTATTTGGGGCACGCGGTGGAGTTAGGCACCTATGATGAGGTGTATCACAACCCGCAGCATCCATATACTCGCGCATTAATGTCAGCGGTGCCGATTCCTGATCCCGATAAAGAGAAGGAAAAACAGATCCAATTGTTGGAAGGGGAATTACCTTCGCCGATCAATCCGCCGTCTGGTTGCGTGTTCCGTACCCGTTGTCCGATCGCCGGGCCAGAATGTGCTAAGACGCGACCGTTGCTGGAAGGGAGCTTCCGCCACGCGGTGTCTTGCCTGAAGGTCGATCCGCTATAGACGCTTATTGAAAACAAAAAACCTGCCGATTGGCAGGTTTTTTTATGCAGGAAAGATAACGAAGCTTATTCTTTCCACAAAATGTGGCACAACTTATTGTCTTTCTCGCGGCAAATCAATACACGAGCAAATACGTCGTTAATCGGTTCACCGTCGCTATCGGCCAAACCGATCACCACCTCGGCGAAAAAATCTGGGTTCAGATCAAAATCGACGTGTTCTTGCCAATCTTCCGCTGGATCGTACAGTTCCGCGCCGCCACGTTCTTCAAACTGCAAGTTGAACAGCAGAATATCCGCCGGATCTAGATTGTCGCCAGCCAATTCGAGGAAAATATCGTAGGCCTGTTCCAGCGTTTCGTCTTCAGTAAGGCGGTTATTCAAATCCATCACAAATATCCTGATAACTAATAAATTGACGCTATTAAACCATGCTCATCGGGCTATTTACAGCAGTGGACTGAAAAAGTAGAACACACGTTCAACAATGCGATGCCAGAAAGGTCGTTTCACCCATTCTTTTTCATCCAACAACACCGAACGGGCGATATAGTCGTCTTGCACGCAGGCTAAATCGCTACCGAAACCGTCATCATCAATGACCAATGTGATTTCGAAATTCAGCCACAGGCTGCGCATATCCAGATTCACGGTGCCGACCAGGCTGAGCTGGCCGTCAACCAACACGCTTTTAGTGTGCAGCAGACCGCCTTCAAACTGGTAAATTTTAACACCCGCCTCCAGCAATTCGGTAAAGAAGGCGCGGCTAGCCCAGCGTACCATCGTCGAATCGTTATCACGTGGCACGATAATGCTGACATCCACACCGCGCAATGCAGCGGTACAAATGGCGTGCAGTAGATCGTCACTCGGCACTAAATAGGGCGTGGTCATGATCAACTGCTCACGCGCGGAATAGATGGCGGTCAGTAATGCTTGATGGATCATCTCTTCTGGGAAGCCGGGCCCGGAAGCGATCACCTGAATAGTGTGTCCACTTTCCTGTTCGAACGGCATGATATTGACGTCCGGCGGTGGTGGCAGAATGCGTTTACCGGTTTCAATCTCCCAGTCGCAGGCGTAGACGATGCCCATTGTCGTCGCTATTGGGCCTTCCATACGCGCCATCAAATCGATCCACTGGCCAACCCCCGCGTCCTGCTTAAAGTAACGCGGATCGACCATATTCATGCTGCCGGTATAGGCGATGTAGTTGTCGATCAGCACCACTTTGCGGTGCTGACGTAAATCCATGCGCCGTAGGAAAACACGCAGCAGGTTTACTTTCAGTGCTTCAACTACCTCAATGCCTGCGTTGCGCATCATCTCTGGATAACGGCTACGGAAGAACTGTACGCTACCGGCAGAATCTAGCAACACGCGACAATGAACGCCACGACGGGCGGCGGCCATCATCGCCTCGGCGACGTTATCCACTAAGCCACCCGGTTGCCAAATATAGAACACCATCTCGATATTGTGACGCGCCAGTTCAATATCACGGATCAATGTATTCAGCGTGGCATCGGTGGTGGTTAACAGTTGAAGCTGATTGCCTTTGACGCCATCAATCCCCTGACGGCGGTTACAAAGTTGGAATAATGGGCGGGCCACTTCACTGTACTCAGTCGCGAAAATTTGGCGGCTTTCTTTCAGTTCTTTCAACCAATTGGCGGTTGAAGGCCACATGGCTTTGGCGCGTTCAGCTCGGCGTTTGCCCAGATGCAGTTCACCAAATGACAAATAGGCAACGATTCCCACTAACGGCAGAATATAGATAACTAACAGCCAAGCCATGGCTGAAGGGACTGTACGGCGTTTCATCAAGATACGCAGCGTCACACCGGCGATAAGCAGCCAGTATCCGAACACCAACAACCAACTGATCACGGTATAAAATGTTGTCATAAAGGCGAAAAATCCTGTTCGCAAACCACCATTAACCAGTGTACGCACAGAAAGGGAAAGGTGAAACCCTTTATCGAGGCTTAAGTGGCATAAAAATGATTATCTTAAGGGACTTGGCGTAAATAAAAACCCTGATTTTCCCGCGGTATTTTTCAAAGTCAGCGTTTTCTTTGCTACTTGGATCATGATGGGAAAGGGCTATAATGCCCGCGGTTTATTTTGGACTGAAAAAATGAAACGCAGTAGAAATGAAGTCGGTCGTTGGCGGATGTTACGCCAAACTCAGCGTCGTAGACATCGTTGGTTGGAACGCCAATCGTGCAACAACCGCAAAATTATTCGTGTACGTCGTCGTTTAGATGACCAACATCGCCGCTCGTTGTTATTTGCCGTTTCTTGCGAGTGGTAAAACGAAAACAGTCCCGTGATAGGGACTGTTTTATACTCAACGAAGGCTTATTTACCCAGGTAGGCGTTCAGCATCCACACCTGTTTTTCTTGCTCTTTGATGTAATCACTCATCAGCGAAGAAGTCCCTTCATCACCGGCGTCCGCCGCCAGCGCTAACAGATCACGCTGTTGCTGTAGCAGAATGGAATACCCATCTAATAGACCGCGCAAGGTTCCTTTATCGTCGGTCACGTTGGTGTGTTCCTTGATATCGGCGTGCTTCAGATATTCGCTAAAAGCATGGCGTGGTTGTGAGCCCAAGGTCAGGATACGTTCTGCCAATTCATCGACTTTAGTCAGCAGATCGTTATAAGTTTCTTCAAACTTCACATGCAGTTCAAAAAAGTGGGGGCCGGAAATATTCCAATGATAACCACGCACATTCATATACAGCACCTGATAGTTTGCCAGCAGGGCATTGAGTGCATCAGCTAATTTCGCTGACTGCTTGCTGTCCAGGCCGATATGGTTTTTTGTCGCTTTTTTTGTCGTTGCCATAATAATCTTCTCCTGATTGTTTGTTCCGAGATTCAATTCAATACAAACACAGTAACCAGATCTATTCTGAGGTTAAAGACGATTTGGAGTATCAATACAATCGTTTAAACCAATAGCGTTACCAAAATAACTCAACGGCGAGGTAAAGCCAATTTTAACGCACAGGCTCCCAATGCCATCAATAGGGCTGCGGCAATTAACACCGCCATCAACGAGCGATCGAAGGCGGCACGAGCCAGTTGCATCAGTTGTTCACCTTGAGAAATCGTCATATTGGCGGCTAATCGCAATGCCTCGTCGATACTGTCATAGGCTAATTCTGCCACCGGAAGGTAGGCAGGTAAGATCAGACTGTGGCTGTAAGTGGCAGTCATTAATCCCCCCAGTAATGTAATGCCTAAAACGCTGCCTAATTCATAAGAGACTTCTTCAATTGAAGCCGCCATGCCGGATTTTTCTTCCGAAGCGCTGAGCATAATTGCGGTCGATGCCGCAGTAATTGCCGAACCGAAACCAAACCCCGCAATAAACAGGCTGATTAATTGAACGATAAGATTCCCTTGGTAGAGTAAGGCCAATCCGGTAATTCCGCCGCTGGCGAGAACCAGACCACCAATAATTAGATACCGTTCACCACAACGCGGTAATAATAGTCCGGCTAAGGGGCCGGCAAGCGCAGAGGCCAACGGAATGGGTAAAATAAATAGCCCAGCTTGCAACGGTGTAAAACCCACCACCAATTGCAGATGTTGGCTTAATACCAATTCGATACCCACCAGTGCGATCATCGAAATAAGTGCGACGCTGACACCACCGGCAAACATCGGATTACGGAACAGGGAGAAATCAATCATTGGATGTTGGCTACGTTGCTGACGACGAACAAACAATGCCAAGAACGCGATGCCAATCAGAGCGGCAACCCCCAAAGTAACCATTGAAGGGAAAGGTTTGCTCAGTTCCTTCAGCGCATAGATTGAGCCAACCAGACCGATCATGATTTGCACCGAACCTACCACATCATAAGGCCGTGGGTTTTCGCCGCCGCAATGTGGAATCAGCTTTATTGCGAAGGGTAAAACTAACATCACCACCGGCACGTTGATTAAAAACACCGAGCCCCACCAGAAATACTCCAGCAAGATGCCGCCGACTACCGGACCAATCGCTGCACCACCTGAGGCGACCGCCGCCCAGATGCCGATCGCTAATGCACGTTCGCGCTCATCGGTAAATACGTGGCGCACGATGGATAACGTGGCCGGCATCATCATTGCGGCACCGATGGCCAAGAAAACGCGTGCGGCAATCAGCCATTCAGCAGTTGGTGAAAAGGCCGCGCAGAGCGAAGCGAGGGCAAAAACTGGCAACCCGGCAATGAATAAACGTTTATGACCGATTCGGTCGCTCAACATCCCCGCGCCAGGCAGCAAACCCGCGACTACCAACGGATAGGCGTTCACAATCCAAAGTTTTTCCGATGCACTGGCGTCCAGTGCCTGTGTCAGACGCGGCAGTGCGGTATATAGCACCGTCATATCGATAATGATCAAAAATAGGGCGCTGGAGATCATCAACAGGATCAGCCAACGGTTGTTCACGTGCATAATAATGACCCAAAAGTAAAAAACGACGTGGTATAATATAAATCCATACGCACGTATTGAAAAGAGGTGTTTCTCAATGGGACGTCAACGTAGTATCGATCGCGACAAAGTTTTGGATGCCGCCGAAGAAATAGTCGCCACTCAAGGCGCAGCCGGGCTGACTATTGATTCGGTCGCGAAAGCGATGGGGATCTCGAAAGGCGGGGTGCAATATTGCTTTGGCAATAAAGAGGCGCTGATCGATGCCATGTTCGAACGTTGGGGAAAAGCCTACGATAACGCTTTTGACAAGATTGTCGGCAGCACGCCATCGCCAGAGCAACGGGTTCAAGCGCATATGCAGGCGACGTGCAGCTCTGATCAAGCCTCCAGCGCCAAAGCGGCGGGATTAATGGCGATGCTGATCCAAACGCCTGAGCATCTGGATGGCACCAAAAAATGGTATCACAGTCGAATCGAAGGATTGGATCTCACGACTGAACAGGGCAAAAGGGCGCGCTTGGCCTTCCTTGCCTCGGAAGGCGCATTTATGATGCGTTTCTTTGGCTTGATGGACGTCTCACAGGAAGAGTGGGAAAGCATGTTTGCGGATATGCAAGCGTTCATTTTCCAACCCACGCGCAATGAAAAATAACCTATCACAGCGATAGCTGGCGATAGTGACAGAAGAGGGAGTATCTTTACTACACAAGATATCCCTCGTAAGAACCCATTTTAGCCAGCCGCTCCGTGCTGGCTTTTTTTTGCTCAAAATACTTGTTTATACGGCTTGACCGTCACTTCTGCATACACACCCGCGGCCACGTAAGGATCTTGTTCTGCCCAGCTTTTAGCCTCGGTCAGCGAAGCAAACTCAGCAATCACCGTGGAACCGGAGAAACCTGCGGCACCGGGATCGTTATTGTCGATCGCCGGGTTCGGGCCAGCGGTCAGCAAACGGCCAGCATCACGCAGAGTCTGCAAGCGAGCCAAATGTGCAGGGCGCACGGAGAGGCGTTTTTCTAAGGAGTTGGGAACGTCTTGTGCGTAGATCAAATAAAGCATATTTCACCTTTAAAATCATTGCCATACAACGGTGGTTACAAGGTAACGCAAAAAATAGCTCAAGGGAAAGTATTATCTGCATGCTTTGTACCCATGTTGAAGTGCCTTACTTCCTTTTTTACATTTTCTCCGCTCGCCAATAAGTTAAAAATTAGTATCAATCCTTCCTGAAAAAGGCTACGAAAAGGTTAATATCCTCATAGGTTTGCAGGTTAAAGCGACGAATCATGCCGATTACAGCGATAGTTTGTCTTTCGTTATTGAACATGATTGCTATTTGCATTTAAACTTGGCGAATCAGAGGAAACAGAATCATTATGCCGCTAAAAAAGATGTTCCCTATTCGCCGTTTATCCGTGCCAATTGTTCTTTCCGTTGGTTTGCACAGTGCCTTGGTGATTGGTCTGCTCTACGCATCCGTAAAGGAAGTGATGGATTTGCCCAAGCCAGAAGATGCGCCTATCAGCGTTATGATGGTGAATATGGCTGCTTTGGCTGAACCTCCTCCGCCAGCACCGGCAGAACCAGAGCCGCAGGTGGAGCCAGAACCTGAACCCGAGCCAGAACCGATCCCAGAGCCACCGCCGGTGCCAGTCGCGATCCCGAAACCTGAGCCGGTTAAACCAAAGCCTAAGCCAAAACCGAAACCTAAATCCGAGCAGGTGAAGCGGGAGCCGAAGAAAGTTGAACCGCGCGAACCTTCGCCGTTTGAAAACAACAATTCGGAAGCTAAGCCGATCGCCAAAGCGCCGGTAAAGCAGGCTCCTGCTGCTCCTGTGCAAGGCAATTCGCAAGATCTGGGGCCGAAGCCATTGAGCCGTGTCGCACCTATGTATCCGGCGCGAGCCAGAGCCTTACAGATCGAAGGCCGAGTGCGGGTGCAGTTTGATGTTGAGAACGATGGGCGTATTAGCAACGTGCGAGTTCTGTCTGCTGAACCACGCAATATGTTCGAGCGTGAAGTTAAACAGGCGATGCGTAAATGGCGTTATGAAGCCAAAGCGGCGAAAGATAAAATCGTTAACATTCAGTTCAAGTTGGATGGTTCGACGGCGGTGAATTGATCGCCGTTCCAGTAAAAAGGGTTGCCAATCGGCAACCCTTTTTCAATTACTCAACAGAGTCCTCGCGGAAGTTCTGTTTGCCATCGGGCAATGGGCGAGGGAGACCTTCGGGATCGACTGCCACGTAGGTAAATACCGCTTCGGTCGCGCAATAACGCTGCCCGATCGGCGCGGAAGAAACCTTTTTCACCCACACTTCGATATTGATGGTAATGGAACTGCGCCCGGTACGGATACAGTGGGCGTAGCAACACACCACATCTCCCACGGCGACCGGTTTTAGGAAGGTGATACCATCGACACGCACGGTGACCACGCGGCCTTCGGCAATTTCTTTCGCCTGAATAGCGCCACCGATATCCATCTGAGACATCAGCCAGCCACCGAAAATATCACCGTTGGCATTGGTGTCTGCTGGCATTGCCAATGTACGTAGCACCAACTCACCGTTGGGCAAAGGTCGTTGTTGTGTCATTTCAATCTGCTTCTAGAAGGGGTTCAGATAATACTGCCCGTCGTGGAATTAACGGGCATTAACAAATTCGTAACTATTTCTTTTGTTCTTCTGGCATGTGTTTGTAGATATAAATACCGCTCAACAGGGTGAATACCAACGTCAACGCGGTCAGACCGAACACTTTAAAGTTAACCCACACATCTTGTGGCAGCCAGAAAGCAACGTAAATATTTGCCAGACCACAGGCCAGGAAGAAGACCGCCCAGGCTAAGTTGAGGTTGTTCCACACACTCTCTGGCAGCGTTAGCTCTTTACCCAGCATGCGCTGTACTAACGGTTTTTTCATTACCCATTGGCTGACCAACAATGCCAAAGCGAACAGGGTGTAGATCACCGTAACTTTCCATTTGATAAACAAATCGTTATGGAAAACTAGCGTTAAAGTCCCGAACACCGCCACCATCACGAAGGTGACGAGCGTCATTTTCTCGACCTTACGGTATTTGACCCAGGTAAACACCAAAGCCAGTGCAGTCGCGACAATCAATGCCCCGGATGCGACATAAATGTCGTAGAGCTTATAAAAAGCAAAGAAGACAATGAGTGGGAGGAAATCTAAAAACTGCTTCATAAATCAATCCATCAACTGTTTAGGGGGCGACTATACCGGATTCGACGGGGTCTGTGTATCACTGGAAAACGGTGATTATCGGTGTTTGGTCGTGGAATTTCCGCATAACAGACAGAAATTTGCATAAACTTACGATCAATTCACATATACAGCCCACACGGCGTCTATACACATTATAATAGCCAGATAGTTACCATGGAAAATAATCATGCAATGGAAATCCCTCCGGTCATTGACGCCGGGTTTGACGCATTTATTAACTTACGAACGCAGTTGGTTGAAGCCTGACATTCGTGCGGGTCTATCGGTGGCGGCAGTGGCGTTACCGGTGGCGATTGCGTATGCCGAGCTAGCGGGGGTTAGCCCGGTGGTCGGGTTGTATTCTTGTATTTTACCGATGATTGCTTATGCGATTTTTGGTTCGTCACGTCAGTTAATCATCGGGCCGGATGCCGCGACTTGTGCGGTAATTGCTGCGGTGGTAACGCCGCTGGCGGCAGGCAATATGGAGCGGCATTGGCAGCTAACCATTATGATGACCGCCATGATGGGCGGTTGGTGTCTGCTAGCCAGTCGTTTCAAATTGGGCGCGCTGGCCGATCTACTGTCGCGCCCAATCCTCAGCGGTCTGCTAAACGGGGTGGCAATCACCATCATTGTTGACCAAGTGGGTAAGGTGTTGGGGTTCGGTGCCGCGCCAGCGCAGTTGATCGAACGTATTTACGCTATGCCGAGTAACTTACTGAACAGCGATTTACTGACGATCGGTGTTTCGTTACTGACGCTATTAACCTTGGTGGCGGTTAAAAAGCTGCGTCCTAATTGGCCTGCGCCACTGTTTGCTATGGTGCTGGCGGCGTTTGTCACTTGGGCGGGCAATTTACAACAACATGGCATCGTGACGGTAGGTGGATTCAGCGGTATGTTGCCGATTGTTCAATGGCCGGATTTTCAACCCGGCTTGATGCGTGACATGGTGATCCCAGCGCTTAACTTGGCGGTGGTGAGTTTCGTTAGCATGATGCTGACGGCGCGTAGTTTTGCCGCCAAAAATGGTTATGAAGTGAACGCCGATGCCGAGTTCCGCGCATTAGGTCTGGTAAACATTGTCTCGGCACTGTCACAAGGTTTCGCCATCAGCGGGGCGGATTCACGTACTGCGGTGAATGATGCCAACGGCGGCAAGAGCCAGCTGGTCTCGATTATTGCTGCGGTAGTGATCGGCATTGTGTTGCTGTTCCTGACGTCACCATTACAGTTTATCCCGGTCGCTGGTTTAGGCGTGGTACTGATGTACGCCGCGTGGTCGTTACTGGATATTCGTGGTATTTGGCTACTGCGTCGTCGCAACGTACAGGCGTTCAGCTTGGCAATGTTCACCTTGTTAAGCGTATTGCTAGTCGGGGTCATCAATGGGATCGGCTTGGCGGTTTTACTGGGTTTAATGCAGTTCCTACGCACCGTATTCCGCCCGACAGAACAACTGCTGGGCGTGAATGAAGAAGGGATGATTCACTCAATGGGCAACAACAACGGCATCAAGGCCGTGCCCGGTGTGATGATGTACCGCTTCAACTCGCCGCTCACTTATTTCAACGTGGCTTATTTCAAACGCCGTATCCTTAATTTGGTAGATAGCACACCGTTCCAGCCGCGCTGGGTGGTGGTTGATGCGGTGGCGAGTTTTACTCACGCGGATATCAGCGTGTTGGCGGCGATTGATGAACTGAAACGTGATTTGTTACAGCGTAACGTCAAGTTGGTGTTGGCGGGGCGTCGAACCGAACTGACGCGTTGGTTCCGTATTAACAAAGTGGGGCGTGATGAAGATTTGATTTTGGTGCCGGATCTCTATCTGGCGTTGAAATTGATTCAGAGTAAAGAACAGGCGGAACCACAGCCAGCGTAATTAGGTCATTGTAAACAAGCAAAAAGGGCACACCGCACTGGCGTGCCCTTCAACGTTAGTGAGCTGTGATTAGTTACGCAGCAACATATACAGACGGCACAGGTAAATCAGCAATAAAGCAGAAACCAAGTTGCTCAGCGCCGTCAGCACCACGCTGGCGACGTTAGGTGTCAGTACCGACAAATGGCTGACCAAGAACAGAATCAGCAGTTTAGCCGCCAACCACAGCATCATCGCTGGGACGATCACTTTGGCGTTGGCAAAGGCCAGTTTGCTGCTCAACTTCAGTGAAGCAAACACGCCTTTATTGTCCGATGTCGCGATGATTGGCGCTAAAGCGAAAGCAATCGCCATAATCACCCCCGGCACCACAAACAGCGTCAGGCCGAGCTGAATCAACAGAGTGACGATAAATAGCAGCAACAGCAAACGCGGTAAAACCGGTGCAGAAGCACCAATGGCGCGCAGTGCGCTGAGGCGTTGCCCTTGGGAAACCATACGGATCAGCGTCAGCATCCCACCCACCAGCAGCACATTACCTACCAATGCAGATATCGTGGCCGCAGCAGAAACCTTCAACAACACCATTTGTTGCTCTGGCGTCATTTGTTGAATGACTTCCTGAATCCCCATACCCGCGGTGGAAGCAAAATCGCTTTCCGTTGCTGTCAGAAGTTTCAGTTGTTCGACATCCGGGCTGAAAACCTGATTCAGCAGAACGGAAATAAACGCAGTCAACAGCGCCAACAGCAGGATGGTGGCGAGTTGATTACGGAAAAAGTTAAAACTGTCACGGTACAACGTGTTGGCCGTGATAGGCATGCAGACTCCTTGGCGTCGGGAACAGAGACAAATCAGGGCGTGATTGTACCTTGTTCCGCTTCTCTGTGGCACCCCACGAATGTCGCGGTGCTGAATTCTTCGGCAATAGATATTGTAGAGATATCGGCAGAATGCTGCCAACCGTACACTTAGACGCACGATCGTCGTTTTCACCTCCAGTAATGCAAATTTAAACATGTACATAATTTGCAACAAAAGTTACTTTTTGATTTAGATCAATTCTCTATTTATTAGTGGGTTAGGTAATCAGGGTTTTAGTGGGATTTTACAAATTTAGTCATAAGATGTGATCGCGATTAGATCAAAAATACCCTCAAGTAGGTATATTCCCCTCGAACATAAACCACACTAATGGAATGGATAATGAAAAATATGAAGAAAGCAGCAGCGCTAGTGGTATTGGCATCGATGATGGCTCCTATAGCAGCCAGTGCGCACCAAGCGGGCGATTTTCTGTTCCGCGCAGGCGCCGCAACGGTGCGTCCAAATGCAGGTTCTGACGATGTATTAGGGCAAGGTTCATTCAATGCCGACAACAATACGCAGCTTGGTTTGACTTTCGGTTACATGGTAACCGACAACATCGGTGTGGAATTGTTAGCGGCTACACCGTTCCGCCATAAAGTTTCGCTGAGCGGTTCTGCGGTGAGTGGCGATATTGCCACCGTCCGCGATCTGCCACCGACGTTGATGGCCCAATACTACTTTGGTGATAAGCAAGACAAACTGCGCCCCTATTTAGGGCTGGGTGTTAACTACACCACGTTCTTTGACGAGAAGTTTAACGATAACGGTCAAGCTGCTGGTCTAAGCAATCTGAGCTTGAAAGATTCCTGGGGTGTTGCCGCGCAGGCGGGCTTGGATTACAACCTAGATGAGCACTGGATGCTGAACATGTCAGTCTGGTGGATGAATATCGAAACCAAAACTCGCTTTGACGATGCCTCTGGCGGCCATCACAGCATTGATACTCGTTTGGATCCGTGGGTATTTATGTTTGGTGCAGGTTACCGCTTCTAATAAAAGAAAGGAGGCGCGATTGCGCCTCCTGAATAACATTTCTTACTTAACCCGCATATCGTTCTCAACGGCTTTTACGCCAGCAACGCCGTGAGCTGTCTGTACCGCACGATTGGCATCGGCGCTAGAACTGACAAAACCGCTCAACTGTACACGCCCTTTAAAGGTTTCGACGCTGATCTCGGTGGACTTGATGGTCTTATCTGCCAACAGCGCTGACTTCACCTTGGTGGTGATCACCGTATCGTCGATATAACCGCCGGTACCTTCGGATTTAGCGGTTGGAGCACAAGCACTTACGGCAACAGCAACGATAGCGGCCATACATATAGCCGAAAGGGTTTTCAGGAATTTCATAAAATCACTCTCCATGCAATGTTATGTTGAACTAACGTAGACACGATAAATGTTCTACAGAAATTTTAGCTTAATCCTAAACATAAACAAGGAGTATAAACAAAGCGTTAGCCAAGGGTGCTCAGTAGAACACCCAGGTGGGTGGATCAAGAAGCGGTCGCGGCTTTCATCTCACGAACAAACTTACCCAGTTTCGCCAGCATCTCTGCCGGTTGTGCGTGATTTTGCTCGATCAGTTTGACGATGGCGGAACCAGAAATTGCCCCAGCCGCGCCGGCTTGTAATGCATCCTTCACCTGTGTCGGCTCAGAAATACCAAAACCTAATAACGGCGGGGCGGCATGGTATTCGCGCAATTTGTCGATCAGATGGTTTAACGGCAACTGCGCACGGCTTTCGGTACCGGTGACGCCAGCACGCGACAACAAATAAGTGTAACCGCGGCCATGAGAAGAGATCTCACGCAGCAAGTTGTCATCGGCATTCGGTGGGCAGATAAAGATCGGCGCGATGCCGTGGCGTAATGCCGCCGCGCGGAATTCGGCAGACTCCTCGAACGGCACATCGGCAATCAGTACCGAATCGACGCCCACTTCGGCGCAGCGCTGATAAAACGCATCAATACCATTATGGAATACCAAGTTGGCATACATCAGCAGACCAATAGGAATGGTTGGGTGCTTCTGACGAATGGCCGCCAACATTTCAAAGCATTGGTTTGGTGTTACGCCAGCCGCGAAAGCACGCAGTGCCGCACCTTGGATCGTCGGGCCATCGGCCAGCGGATCGGAGAATGGAATACCCAACTCCAACGCATCGGCACCGTTTTCGACTAACGTATCGATGATTTGCAATGACAGCGCCGGGTTAGGATCGCCCATAGTCACGAATGGCACGAAAGCGCCTTCCTTGCTGGTTTCCAGGCGTTTGAATAGTTGCTGATAACGCTCCATCAAATTTCTCCCCGTGCTTGCAAAATATCGTGAACGGTAAATATGTCTTTGTCGCCGCGCCCGGACAGGTTAACCACCAGAATCTGTTCTTTCTCAGGGTTGGCCTTAATCATTTTCAGCGCGTGGGCGAGCGCATGTGAGGATTCCAATGCTGGAATAATACCTTCGCTGCGGCTCAGCGCTTTGAACGCCTCTAACGCTTCGTCATCGGTGATCGAGACATAGTCTGCGCGACCAATGCTGTTCAGATAGGCATGCTGAGGGCCGACGGATGGGAAGTCCAAACCTGCGGAGATTGAGTAAGACTCTTCAATCTGACCATCAGAAGTTTGCATCATCGGCGCTTTCATACCGAAATAAATACCGACGTGACCGTGTTTCAGCGGTGCACCGTGCTGCCCGGTTTCGATCCCCAGCCCCCCCGGCTCTACGCCGATCAAGCCGACGCTGGTGTCATCGATAAAGTCGGCAAACATGCCGATAGCGTTGGAACCACCGCCAACACAAGCCAATACCGCATCGGGCAGACGACCTTCGCGCTCCAGAAGTTGCGCTTTGGTTTCTTCACCGATCATGCGTTGGAATTCGCGCACGATGGTGGGGTAAGGATGTGGACCCGCAGCAGTACCCAACATGTAGTGGGCTTTTTCGTAGTTACCAGACCAGTCGCGCAGCGCCTCGTTACAGGCATCTTTCAGCGTGGAAGAACCACTGTGAACCGGGATCACTTCTGCGCCCATCAAACGCATACGGAACACGTTTGGTGACTGACGCTCAACGTCTTTAGCGCCCATATAAACGCGGCATTTCAGACCGAGCAAAGCACAGGCTAGTGCCGATGCGACACCGTGTTGACCTGCGCCAGTTTCAGCGATGATCTCGGTTTTGCCCATGCGTTTAGCGAGCAGGGCTTGCCCCAACACTTGGTTGGTTTTGTGCGCGCCGCCGTGCAGCAAATCCTCGCGCTTCAAATACAATTTGGTTTTGGTGCCTGCCGTCAGGTTTTTGCACAGCGTCAGCGCGGTAGGGCGACCAGCGTAGTTTTTCAGCAAATCGGTGAATTCTGCTTGGAATTCAGGATCGCGCTGGGCGCTGACAAAGGCTTCTTCCAGTTGTTTCAGGGCTGGCATTAAAATCTGCGGTACATATTGACCGCCAAATTCGCCGAAGTAGGGATTCAGTAGCGTCATTTTTCTTTCTCTTTTCTAATCAAAATAAGGGCAATTAGTAAGCGCGTAAGGTTTGGAACACGGCGGCCACTTTGGCGGCATCTTTAATACCGGGCTCGCTTTCTACACCGGAGTTGAAATCCAAACCGGCACAGCCGAGTTTCGCCGCGTTGACACAGTTATCTGCGCTCAAGCCACCGGCCAGCATCACGTTATCCAGTTTTTCACCTTGCAACAGCGCCCAGTCGAAACTTTTTCCGCTACCGCCCGCACCGTTATCTAACAGATAACGATCAACTTGCTGTAGATCGCGCTGCGGTATTTCTTCTTTTACGCTGAGTGCTTTCCAGATCTGGCAACTCGCCGGTAATTGAGCACGCAGTTCGTCAATGTAAGCTTGATCTTCCGCACCGTGCAGTTGTACTGCGCGCAGTCCAAGGCGTTCAACGGTCTGCACGATGGTTTCCACTTTCGCTTCGCGGAACACCCCGACATATTTCAGCGGTGCGCCAGAAATCACTTCGCGGGCGCGGCTGATGTCAACATAACGCGGTGAAGTGCCAACGAAAATCAAACCGCCGTAGATGGCACCGGCTTTATGCGCGGCAGCGGCATCTTGAGGACGGGTTAGGCCGCAGACCTTGTTATCACCCAACACCACGCGGCGCACGGCGGCACGTAAATCGGGCTCGGACATCAGCGCACTACCAATTAAGAAACCGTTGGCAAAGTGGCTCAGTTCGCGAATTTGACCGTAGTTATTGATACCCGATTCGCTGATCACCGTGACGCCGTGTGGCACTTTCGGCGCTAACGTGCGGGTGCGGCTCAGGTCAATGCTTAGATCGCGCAAGTCACGGTTATTAATGCCGACTACGCGGGCTTTCAACGCGATCGCACGCTCCAACTCTTCATCGCTGATCACTTCGGTCAACACGCCCATGTTCAGGCTATGTGCCACCGCGGCCAGTTGACGGTATTGCTCATCGTTCAACACCGACAGCATCAACAAAATGGCATCGGCTTGATAATAGCGCGCCAAATAGATCTGATAAGGATCGATAATAAAGTCTTTGCACAACACCGGTTGAGTGACGGTTTTACTCACCATCGGTAAAAAATCAAAACTGCCTTGGAAGTATTTTTCATCGGTCAGTACTGAAATCGCCGAGGCATAATCTTTGTAAACCGCCGCAATCTCGACCGGATCGAAATCTTCGCGAATTAATCCTTTAGAAGGGGACGCTTTTTTGCATTCAAGGATAAATGCCGTTTTGGCTCCTTGCAGTGCATCATAGAAACTGCGTTCGCTTGGCACGATCTCATTTTGAAAGCTGACCAAAGGTTGCTGTTGGCTGCGTGCCGCGATCCATACTGCTTTGTCGCGAACAATCTTGTTAAGCACGGTTTCCTGCATCATTTATCCTCTTGCTGCCAAGGCGGTGACTAATTGATAAGCCCGCCCGCTGTGAATCACATCCAGTGCCTGCTGCGCGTTTTGGCGCAGGTCTTCTTGGCCGAATAATTTCAACAGTAACGCCACGTTAGCCGCGACTGCCGCGGCGTGTGCCGCTTCACCTTTACCTTGTAACAACCGTGCCAGAATGTCACGGTTTTCTTCCGGTGAGCCGCCCAGCAGCGACTCCAGCGGGTAACTGCTCAAGCCGAACGATTGTGGCGTCAACGTATAGTGTTCGATCTCGCCATTATTCAGCTCAGCCACTTGAGTGCTGGTGTGGATAGCGACTTCATCCATACCGCCGCCGTGAACCACTGCTGCACGCTGATAGCCCAGCACGCGCAGCGTTTCAGCAATCGGCAACACCAGTTCAGGGCTATAAACGCCAATCAATGCCAAAGGCGGACGCGCTGGGTTGATCAATGGCCCTAACACGTTGAACACTGTGCGGGTTTTCAGTTGCTGACGAACGGGCATCGCGTGGCGAAAACCAGTGTGATATTGCGGTGCAAACAGGAAGCACACACCGAGGTCGTCCAACGCTTGACGCGCTTCTTGCGCCGGTAAATCCAAACGAATACCAAAGGCTGCCAGCAGATCGGATGAACCTGAACGGCTGGAAACGCTGCGGTTACCGTGTTTGGCGATCTTAGCGCCGCAAGCCGCCGCGACAAAAGCACTGGCGGTGGAAATATTGATGCTGTTGGTACCGTCACCGCCGGTGCCGACAATATCGGCGAACGGATAATCCGGGCGCGGGAACGGCAAGGCGTCTGCCAACAAAGCTTTCGCTGCACCAGCGATTTCCGCCGGGCTTTCGCCGCGGATCTTCATGCTGATCAGCGCTGCGGCCAGTTGGCTGTGTTCCAACTCACCGCGCACGATAGCGCTAAACAGTTGCTGGCTTTCTTGCTGATCCATCGATTCGGCGCGGTACAGCTTATCGAGAATAGATTGCATGGTGATTTCCTCTGCTTACTTCGCCAGCGCCCAAGCCAAGGTTTGCTCTAATAAACGCGCACCCTGGGTGGTCAAAATTGATTCTGGATGGAATTGGAAGCCGCATACGCGCTCGGCGTCGCTACGAACGGCCATCACCATTTCGCCATATTTGGCGTTAACGACTAACTCTGCTGGAATATTGCTACCGACCAGCGAGTGGTAACGCGCCACCGGCAGTGGGTTCGCCATACCGGCAAACATGCCTTCGCCGTCGTGGGTGATCGCCGAGGCTTTGCCGTGCAGGATTTCACCGGCTTGACCGACGTGCCCACCGTAGGCTTCAACAATCGCCTGATGACCGAGGCAGATACCGATAATCGGCAACTGACCACGCAGGTGTTGCAGCAATTCCGGCATACAACCGGCTTCGGAAGGAGTGCCTGGCCCAGGAGACAGCATCAAAACTGGCTGCTCCATCTGTTGCAGACGCTCAATAATGGTGTCGGCAGCGATTTGGTTGCGGTAAATCACCACGTTGTGACCGCTGGCACGCAGTTGATCGACCAGGTTGTAGGTAAAGGAATCCACGTTGTCGAGCAATAAGATATCGGCCATCAGAACACTTCCTTAGCTTGATGCGCGGTGGCGATGGCACGCAGCACGGCACGGGCTTTGTTACGGGTTTCGTCGGCCTCGGCCTGTGGAATGGAATCCAGCACCACGCCAGCACCGGCTTGCACGGTAGCAACGCCATCTTCGACATAAGCGGAACGAATCACGATGCAGGTATCTAGATCGCCATGAGCGGTGAAGTAACCGACCGCGCCGCCGTAGCTGCCACGGCGTGAGCCTTCAGAGGCGGCGATCAATTGCATGGCGCGAACTTTCGGCGCACCGCTCAGGGTGCCCATGTTCATACAGGCTTGATAAGCGTGCAGCACGTCCAAATCTTCGCGCAGGCTACCGACAACGCGTGACACTAAATGCATCACGAATGAATAACGGTCTACTTTGGTTAAGTCCGCGACGTAACGGCTACCGGCCTGACAGATACGCGCCAGATCGTTACGCGCTAAATCGACCAACATCAGATGCTCGGCTAGTTCTTTGTGGTCGGTACGCATTTCTAGTTCGATACGGCTGTCGAGATCCAAATCCAGTGAACCATCGGCACGGCGACCGCGCGGACGAGTCCCGGCGATCGGGTAGATTTCAATCTGACGGTTGCTGGCGTCGTATTTCAGTGCGCTTTCCGGTGAAGCACCAAACAGAGTGAATTCGTCATCCTGCATAAAGAACATGTACGGGCTTGGGTTGTTATCTTTCAGCGTCTGGTAAGCCGCCAGTGGAGCAGGGCAAGGCAGGGAGAAGCGACGCGAAGGCACAACCTGGAAGATTTCACCGTGACGGATTGCCTGCTGCAATTCGCTGACCACTGCGCCGTACTCTTCGTCGCTCTGGTTGCAACTCAGTTGCATATCTTCCAGCTTTTGTTGTGGGATCGGCTGCGGCGTTTGTTGCAACTGTGCCTGCAACTGCTCAAGGCGCTGCTGCAAACGCTGCTCTTCTGCGCTGTCGGCAGTGAACAGGCTAGCCTGCAAACGGGTAAAGCGACGTTGGTGATCCAGTACCAGCAGGGTTTCTGCTAAGTAGAAGCAAAAATCCGGGCAGCGTTGGTCGTGACGCAGTTCTGGCAAATCTTCGAAACCAGCGACCAAATCGTAGGCGAACAACCCGCCGAGCAACATGGCTTCACGTTCTTCGGTTGGTGCTTCCACCAATGTCAACAGAGTCCGCAGCGCGTCAAAAACTGATAGTGAACGCAGGCGGGCATCTTCATCTTGCACCGCGTTAATGATGGGGAAAGTCAGTTCACGACCGTTCGGACGCACTTGGATTTCCACTTCCGCAGGCAGCGCATTATCCAGCAACGGCAACAGGGCGGCACCGTTAGCGGTCAGTGCTTGCAGCGTGACTTTGCGTCCTAACGCGGTGATGCGCAGGGCGCTATCAACCACTAATAAGCTTTTTAGATTTTGTTTACTGTTGATCTCGGCGGACTCCAGCAACAAAGTTGCCGGACGATCGCCACACAATTGGTGGAAGATCGCCGTTGGGTCGCCTCGGTAACTGGATTCTGCTGTCAGTAATTTAAGCTGTGGTTTGTTGTTCATTATTGCTACTTCCAGTGAAATTCTGTCCATAAAAAAGCCCGCGTTATGTGCGGGCTTAGGGAATCTGCAATGTCAGATGACAGGTATGCGTGATTACACCGCCCACAAGAGGGAGGAACGCCACCAACGATGAAGAGAAGTTTGCTTGTTCATGTCTGTACTCTCCTGTCTATCATCCAACACGGTCACCGCCGTGAACTTGTGTACTAGTTAACTGGATCGTGAAAATAAAGTCAACCCTCTCATCGTGTAAAGTTTTATCCGTAATAGTGAGTTTTTTCATTTAGGTAGATTTTATTCAATGATATACCCCAAATAATTGGAGTTGCATCAAGGCGGGTCGCTCCAGCGCATCCCTGCGCTCGCGACATTAGTGCATCCCTGCACGGCACAAGTGAATGACAAATTGGTCGTCAGACCGATTTGAACAGCGCTTGCGCTGGCCCGAAGGGGGAGCTGAGGAACGAAGCTCATAGTCCCGATGAGCTTACATCAGTAAGTGATTCGGGCGAATGAACGTAGCCAACAAAGATGCAGCTTCAAGTATGACGGGTATAGCGGTTATGATAGAAACTTAGCTACTTATTGGATGCTCCTTTTGACAGATAACAACCCACAATCCTCCGCCTTTACTCTGTACGATCTCCATAGCCATACCACCGCCTCCGACGGTTATTTAACGCCGACACAACTGGTGCAGCGGGCGGTCGAAATGCGGGTTGGCGTACTGGCGATCACCGATCATGACACCACTGCCGGGCTGGCAGAGGCCGCCACTGCCATTAGCGCATTATCACTGCCGTTGCAGTTGGTGAACGGTGTCGAGATCTCCACGCTGTGGGAGAATCACGAAATTCATATCGTCGGTTTAGGGATGGATATTGAGCATCCGGCACTGATCCAATTACTGGCAGAACAGACCGAACGTCGCAACCTGCGGGCGCGTGAAATCGGTGTGAGATTGGCGAAAGCCCGTATTGCTGATGCTTTTGAAGGGGCGCAGCAACTGGCTGGTGATGGCGCAGTTACTCGCGGTCACTTTGCCCGTTATCTGGTGCAGATCGGCGTGGCGGACAATATGGCGCAGGTATTTAAAAAGTATTTGGCGAAAGGCAAAACCGGTTACGTTCCGCCACCGTGGTGTACAATAGAACAAGCTATTGATGTCATTCATCAATCTGGCGGGCAAGCGGTAATCGCGCATCCGGGCCGTTATGAGTTGAGCACTAAATGGCTCAAACGCCTATTGGCATACTTTGCTGAGCATGGCGGTGATGCCATGGAAGTCGCACAATGTCAGCAAGCCCCGCACGAACGCACACAATTAGCCAAGTATGCGCAAGATTATCAACTATTGGCGTCGCAAGGTTCCGACTTTCACCAGCCCTGCTCGTGGATCGAACTAGGACGCAAACTGTGGTTACCCGGCGGAGTTGAGCCGGTGTGGCGTGACTGGCCGCAGTCAAATTTTTAGGAGTAAGACATGAGCCAGCTTTTTTATATTCACCCAGACAACCCGCAACCGCGTTTGATTAACCAAGCGGTAGATGTATTGCGTAAGGGCGGGGTGATTGTTTATCCGACAGATTCTGGTTATGCGTTGGGCTGTAAACTGGAAGAAAAAAATGCCATGGAGCGTATTTGCCGCATCCGTCAGTTGGATGGCAACCACAACTTCACCCTGATGTGTCGCGATCTGTCTGAATTATCTACCTACGCTTTTGTGGATAACGCGGCATTTCGCCTGATTAAAAATAATACTCCGGGGAATTACACTTTCATCCTTAAAGCGACCAAAGAAGTACCGCGTCGTTTGATGAATGATAAACGTAAAACTATCGGCTTGCGTGTGCCTTCCAATCCTATCGCTTTAGCATTATTAGATGTGCTGAATGAACCTATGATGTCCACCACGCTGATGTTGCCGGGCAATGATTTTGCTGAATCTGATCCGGAAGAAATTAGTGATCACTTGGGTAAACAGGTCGATTTGGTGATCCACGGTGGTTTCTTGGGGCAACACCCAACTACGGTTGTCGACCTCACCGAAGCCGCACCCGAAGTGGTGCGTAAAGGCGCAGGCGATCTTGCCCCGTTCCGCTAAGAAGGTAGACGAGTTGCGCCCGATAAATTCTGAAAGCACCCCGAAAAACGGATAATCCTCGCGAAAGCCGCTATCCTACAGTATCAAAAATTGAAAATTGGCAGGATGCATTTTTATGGCGAGACTCTGGATTTTATTGGCCGCATTGTTGTTATCTACAACCGCATATGCGGGCTTTTATTCAGGCAAGACGCTGCTGGATGAAAGCTCGGGTTATGAAAAAAATAAAGACGGTGCACCAACGGTGGCGGAAGCCTTGGATGGCGGCCTATTTATGGGCTATGTGGCAGGCGTTTTTGATACTTATTCGATGCAAGGAAAGCGTAATATTTGCCCAAAAGACGGTGTAAGCATTGGCACGGCATCGGACGCGGTGCTGGTTTACCTCAAAGATCACCCTGAGCAACTTCATTATTCGGCACCTTCGGTGATTATGCTGGCGCTAACGGCGGAATATCCCTGCGTTAGACACTGATTTACAGTTAACCCGTTCTTACCTGCGCCTGATGAGTTCCATCGGGCGTTTTTTATTTAAGGGGGTAATCTAGACAAACAAGAACGTTCTTAAACTTGGTTTATTTTTCGACGGTTTAGCATTAAGGAAAATCTGAGATTTGGCTCTCTTTCCATATTCCGTTAATAAAACCAGGTAATTTTATATGAAAAACACTGTTCACTTAATCGTCGTAGACGGCAAAAAGATCGTCGATACCGCTTCTCTGTCTGCGGAGGTTAGTGGCACACCTAAGCACATCAAAGCCATCCGTGGTGGTAAATATCTGTTATCCGCTGAAGACAACCAACCTGCTCCCGATAATATTCGCGTTAAGCGTGTCGGGAAGGATTTGCACGTCTTTACACAAGAGGGCGACGAGACCCCTGAGCTGATCATTGATGGTTTCTATGATCAACAGGGTGAGCTTGCCGGTATGGGCACGGACGGCAATTACCACACTTATGTGAGCCAAGGTACTGACCAAGATGCCTTCCTGATTTTGGAAGACGGTTCTGTCTCACCGTTACTGCTCGCAAGTGAAACGACTTCTGGTCTTGAAGGCCTGAGTCTGACCGGTGGGCTTTCTGCGGGCATGATTGCTGTTGGCGCATTGGCAGCATTAGCCGCGTTGACCGGTATTGCTTTAGCCGCCGGTGGTGGTGGCGGCGGTGATAGCGGTAATGCTGATGGTAATGGGCAGCCTGTTGAGGCGACTGTTCCGGCGGATGCTATCGCTACCGATAACGTTGGTGCGGTGACAGGCGTGATTACCCAGGGCAATAGTACTGATGATACCCGTCCGGTGGTTACAGGTTTGGGGACGCCAGGCCATGTGGTTCGAATCTATGACAATGGTGAGTTGATCGGTTCTACCACGGTTGGCAGCGATGGTCGCTGGCAGTGGCAGTCAGACACAAAACTGACCGAGGGGACTCACAGCCTGAGCTTCTCGGAAGTTAACTTGGGCGGTGTTGAAAGTGCGAAATCTTCTCCGATCAATTTTGACGTTGATACCACGGCACCGGATGTTCCTGCCGGGAAATTGCAAGATGGTAATGGGCTAGATTTGAGCACCGGTGGTCTCTCCAACAGCGACGAGATGACAATGTCTGGTAGCGGCGCTACCCCGGGCGATGTGGTGAAACTGTACGACGGCGATACCCTGATCGGTTCGGCGGTAGTTGAAGACGACGGTAGTTGGAGCGTGACCGGCCCGGTGAGCGGCGACGGCACACACGAGTTGGGCGCGAGCTTTACCGATCCGGCGGGCAATGAGAGCGCAAGAACGGCTCCGATCATTGTCGATCTCGACACCAGCGCTCCAGATGCACCAGTAGGGCAACTGCAAGACAGCAATGGGTTTGATCTGAGCTCAGGCGGCCTGACTAACAGCGATGAGATGACGATGTCCGGTAACGACGGTGTACCGGGTGATGTGGTGAAACTGTACGACGGCGATACCTTGATCGGTTCGGCAGTCGTGGAAGAAGACGGTAGTTGGAGCGTGACCGGCCCAGTGAGCGGTGATGGCACACATGAGTTGGGTGCGAGCTTTACCGATCCGGCGGGCAATGAGAGTGCAAGAACGGCTCCGATTACGATAGATCTCGATACCACTGCGCCGGATGCGCCGGTAGGACAATTGCAAGATGGCAATGGACTTGACCTGAGTGCTGGTGGCCTGACCAATAGCGACGAGATGACCCTGTCCGGCAATGGTGGCATCGAAGGTGATGTGGTGAAGCTGTACGACGGCGACACGCTGATCGGTTCAGCCGTGGTCGAAGCTGATGGTAGCTGGAGCGTGACCGCTCCGGTAAGTGGTGACGGCTCACATAATCTGAGCTCCAGCCTGACTGACCCAGCGGGCAACGAGAGTGCAAAATCTACCCCAATTGTGGTGGAATTGGATACCACGGCGCCGGATGCTCCTGTAGGACAGTTGCAAGACGGTAACGGTCTTGATCTGAGTACTGGCGGCCTGACTAACAGCGATGAAATGACCTTGTCCGGTAACGACGGTGTACCGGGTGATGTAGTGAAACTGTACGACGGCGATACCCTGATCGGTTCGGCGGTAGTTGAAGACGACGGTAGTTGGAGCGTGACCGGCCCGGTGAGCGGCGACGGCACACATGAGTTGGGCGCGAGCTTTACCGATCTGGCTGGCAATGAGAGCGCAAGAACGGCTCCGATCATTGTCGATCTCGACACCAGCGCTCCAGATGCACCAGTAGGGCAACTGCAAGACGGCAATGGGCTTGATCTGAGCTCAGGCGGCCTGACTAACAACGATGAGATGACGATGTCCGGTAACGACGGTGTACCGGGTGATGTGGTGAAACTGTATGACGGCGACACCTTGATCGGTTCGGCGGTAGTTGAAGAAGACGGTAGTTGGAGCGTGACCGGCCCAGTGAGCGGTGATGGCACACACGAGTTGGGCGCGAGCTTTACCGATCCGGCGGGCAATGAGAGCGCAAGAACGGCTCCAATCATTGTGGATCTCGATACCACTGCTCCGGATGCACCGGTAGGCCAACTGCAAGATGGCAATGGACTTGACCTGAGTGCGGGTGGCCTGACCAACAACGGTGAGATGACGTTGCGCGGTAACGGTGGTACGCAAGGCGAGATCGTGAAACTGTACGACGGTAATACGCTGATCGGTTCGGCGGTGGTCGAAGCCGATGGCAGTTGGAGCGTGACCGCTCCGGTAAGTGGGGATGGCCCACATAATCTGAGCTCCAGCCTGACTGACCCAGCGGGCAACGAGAGTGCAAAATCCACCCCAATAGTGGTGGAACTGGATACCACGGCGCCGGATGCTCCGGTAGGGCAGTTGCAAGACGGTAACGGTCTTGATCTGAGTGCAGGCGGCCTGACTAATAGCGATGAAATGACCCTGTCCGGTAACGACGGTGTACCGGGTGATGTAGTGAAACTGTATGACGGCGACACCCTGATCGGTTCGGCGGTAGTTGAAGACGACGGCAGCTGGAGTGTTTCTGGCCCGGTGAGCGGCGACGGCACACACGAGTTGGGCGCGAGCTTTACCGATCCGGCGGGCAATGAGAGCGCAAGAACGGCTCCGATCATTGTGGATCTCGACACCAGCGCTCCAGATGCACCGGTAGGCCAACTGCAAGATGGCAATGGACTTGACCTGAGTGCGGGTGGCCTGACCAATAGCGATGAGATGACCCTGTCCGGCAATGGTGGCATCGAAGGTGATGTGGTGAAGCTGTACGACGGCGACACGCTGATCGGTTCGGCGGTGGTCGAAGCCGATGGCAGTTGGAGCGTGACCGCTCCGGTAAGTGGGGATGGCCCACATAATCTGAGCTCCAGCCTGACTGACCCAGCGGGCAACGAGAGCGCGAAATCTGCCCCAATTGTTATCGAACTGGACACCACGGCACCAGATGCGCCAGTGGGACAATTGCAAGACGGTAACGGTCTTGATCTGAGCGCCGGTGGCCTGACCAACAACGGTGAGATGACGTTGCGCGGTAACGGTGGTACGCAAGGCGAGATCGTGAAACTGTACGACGGTAATATGCTGATCGGTTCGGCCGTGGTTGAAGCTGATGGCAGTTGGAGCGTGACTGCCCCGGTAAGTGGTGATGGCACGCATAACCTGAGTGCCAGCCTGACCGATCCTGCTGGTAACGAGAGTGCCAAATCTACGCCGATAGTTGTAGATCTCGATACCACTGCTCCGGATGCACCGGTAGGTCAACTGCAAGATGGCAATGGACTTGACTTGAGCGCCGGTGGCCTGACTAACAACGACGAAATGACGTTGCGTGGTAACGGTGGGACGCAAGGCGAGATCGTGAAGCTGTACGACGGCGACACGCTGATCGGTTCGGCAGTCGTGGAAGAAGACGGTAGTTGGAGCGTGACCGGCCCAGTGAGCGGGGATGGCACGCACGAGCTGGGCGCGAGCTTTACCGATCCAGCGGGCAATGAGAGTGCAAGAACGGCTCCGATTACAGTAGATCTCGATACCACTGCTCCGGATGTACCGGTAGGGCAACTGCAAGATGGCAATGGACTTGACCTGAGTGCAGGCGGCCTGACTAACAGCGATGAAATGACCCTGTCCGGTAACGACGGTGTACCGGGTGATGTAGTGAAACTGTATGACGGCGACACCCTGATCGGTTCGGCGGTAGTTGAAGACGACGGCAGCTGGAGTGTTTCTGGCCCGGTGAGCGGCGACGGCACACACGAGTTGGGCGCGAGCTTTACCGATCCGGCGGGCAATGAGAGCGCAAGAACAGCTCCGATCATTGTGGATCTCGACACCAGCGCTCCAGATGCACCGGTAGGCCAACTGCAAGATGGCAATGGACTTGACCTGAGTGCGGGTGGCCTGACCAACAACGGTGAGATGACGTTGCGCGGTAACGGTGGTACGCAAGGCGAGATCGTGAAACTGTACGACGGCGACACGGTGATCGGTTCGGCAGTCGTGGAAGAAGACGGTAGTTGGAGCGTGACCGGCCCAGTGAGCGGTGATGGCACGCACGAGCTGGGCGCGAGCTTTACCGATCCAGCGGGCAATGAGAGTGCAAGAACGGCTCCGATTACAGTAGATCTCGATACCACTGCTCCGGATGCACCGGTAGGCCAACTGCAAGATGGCAATGGACTTGACCTGAGTGCGGGTGGCCTGACCAATAGCGATGAGATGACCCTGTCCGGCAATGGCGGCATCGAAGGTGATGTGGTGAAGCTGTACGACGGCGACACGCTGATCGGTTCGGCGGTGGTCGAAGCCGATGGCAGTTGGAGTGTCACCGCCCCGGTAAGTGGGGATGGCACGCATAACCTGAGTGCCAGCCTGACTGATCCCGCAGGTAACGAGAGCGCGAAATCTGCCCCAATTGTTATCGAACTGGACACCACGGCACCAGATGCGCCAGTGGGACAATTGCAAGACGGTAACGGTCTTGATCTGAGCGCCGGTGGCCTGACCAACAACGGTGAGATGACGTTGCGCGGTAACGGTGGTACGCAAGGCGAGATCGTGAAACTGTACGACGGTAACACGCTGATCGGTTCGGCCGTGGTTGAAGCTGATGGCAGTTGGAGCGTGACTGCCCCGGTAAGTGGTGATGGTACGCATAACCTGAGTGCCAGCCTGACCGATCCGGCTGGTAACGAGAGTGCCAAATCTACGCCGATAGTTGTATATCTCGATACCACTGCTCCGGATGCACCGGTAGGTCAACTGCAAGATGGCAATGGACTTGACTTGAGCGCCGGTGGCTTGACCAACAACGGCGAAATGACGTTGCGCGGTAACGGTGGAACGCAAGGCGAGATCGTGAAGCTGTACGACGGTAACACTTTGATCGGTTCAGCTGTGGTCGAAGCTGATGGCAGTTGGAGCGTGACCGCCCCAGTAAGTGATGATGGCACGCATAACCTGAGCGCCAGTTTGACTGACCCCGCAGGTAATGAGAGCGCGAAATCTGCCCCGATTGTTGTGGAGTTGGATACTGAGGCACCAACGTCTACGTTAGTTCTGGTGGACAACGAACCAACGCTGGCCGGTGAAACGGAAGCGAATGCCATCGTGTTTATCCGCGTTGGTAATGTTGATTTGGGTAGCGTACAGGCAGACAGTTCAGGAAACTGGAGTTGGAAGCCAAGATTCCCTGCGCTTGACGGTCACTATAACTTCAACGTGCGGGTGCAAGATGCAGTTGGGAATATCAGTGAACCTACTAATTCTGTCGGTTTTGGTGTGGCTACAACGGTTAATGACTTCAATGACACTACCGGTCAGGGGTGGACACTTTCGGATACATGGAGAACAAGCGGCTCTTTCACTGGGGTTAATTTTGATGGTCGTTATCAGGCTGGCGTTGATATGAGAGGCGAGATAATGTTCCGTGAAATTGAAGTGAAAGCGGGGCATTCATATACCTTTAGTTATGCTGACACTGCTCGTGGCCCAGATGCTAACTGGCCAAATATTGGATTTATGGTCGATGGTGTTTATGTGATACCTATTCAGTCTGTTGCAGGCAACGGTTCGCCAATGGGAACCTGGATTGCGGAAGAAACGGGAATTGTTCGTATTGCATTTATGAGTGGAGATACTAGCAATAATAACGTTTTAACCTTAGATAATTTCTCAATGCGAGAAGCAGGACCTGAGGCTGCCACACCATCTGTCTTTAGTGAACAAAGTGATGACAGCCATCATTTCGAACTAACGGGCAGCGAATATCACCTGATCGATGACGAAGCGGTGTTGAATTTGTCTGACTTGGCGCAACAGCACCAAGAACAGGCACAAGACATTCACGCCATCTCCCTTGAAGGGCACGGCAATAACACCTTAAACGTCAGCATTGATGATGTATTGGCGCTGGGTGGCGAAGACGTGTTCCTGCAGGATGGCAATAAACAACTGATTATCAATGGCGATGCTGGCGATGTGGTGAATTTGGAAGCCAAGCTCGGTGAGCAGACTCAAGAGCAGTGGAATGCTCAAGGGCAAGTGACGCATGACGGCACCGTGTATAACGTTTACCAGAACAGCGGTCATGATGTTGAAGTGCTGATCCAACAGGATGTTCAGACTAACCTGTAATTATTCTGAAGAGATCAAATCTTACTGACCAAGCCCGTCGTTTGTTTCATTCGACGGGCTTTTCTATATACAAAAAAGCCGATAACCCATAAGGATGACCGGCTTTGCGATAACGCAGGGCAGTTCTGGTGAGTTAAACTGTCAGCAATTGCTCTGCGGTACTTTCGACCAAGGCCAGCAGTACTTTAATGTCTTCCAAGGTGACCGTTGGGTTCAGCAACGTCATCTTCAAGCAAGTGACACCATCAAATTCGGTAACCCCGACGTTGGCACGTCCAGACTCCAGTAAGGCGTCACCGATGCGTTGGTTCAGCAATGCTATCGCCATCTCGTCATGCGTTGATAACTGCTGCGGACGATAGCGGAACAACACACTGGCTAACTGTGGTTGCATCACTAACTCAAGTGACACTTGGTCAGAGATATAATGTGCCACCTGTTGCGCTAGAGTGACGCCATGATCGATTATCTCGGCGTATTGCTTCTGCCCCAAAGCTTCTAACCCCATCCACAGCTTTAACGCATCAAAGCGGCGGGTGGTTTGCAGCGATTTGGAGACCAAGTTTGGCACGCCCTGAGCTTCGTCAAACTCGGAGTTCAGGTAGGCCGCTTGATAGCGCATCAATTCATAGTGGCGGGCTTCTTTCAGTAAGAATGCCCCGCAACTGATGGTCTGGAAGAATTGCTTGTGGAAATCCAGCGTAATGGAATCCACTAACTCAATACCGTCGAGATAGTGACGATATTTTTCAGACAGCAACAACGCACCGCCCCATGCCGCATCCACATGTAGCCAAATCTGATGTTTGGCCGCCAAGGTTGCAATAGCGCGCAACGGGTCAATAGCCCCGGCGTCGGTGGTGCCAGCAGTGGCAACAATCGCCAAGATTTGCTCACCGTTGGCTTGCGCCTGTGCCACTTTTTCTTCCAGATCGGCCAGATCCATGCGTGCGAAGGGATCGGTTTTCACCAGCGTGACGGATTGGTAACCCAAACCGAGCAAAGCCATGTTCTTCTGCACCGAGAAATGGGCGTTTTCAGAACACAGAACTTTAATCTTCTTCAGATTACCTACCAAACCGTCTTGCTGAACTGAGTGACCCTGACGCGCGAAGAATGCGTCACGCGCCAACATCAGCCCCATCAGGTTGCTCTGAGTACCGCCACTGGTGAACACCCCAGCATCACCTGCTTGATATCCCACTTGCTCACGCAACCACTCGATCAGCTTCATTTCGATGAGAGTGGCCGATGGGCTTTGATCCCAAGAGTCCATGCTCTGGTTGGTGGCGTTGATCAACACCTCGGCGGCTTGGCTGACCACCAAGCTCGGGCAATGCAAATGCGCAACGCACTGCGGGTGATGCACAGACAGACTATCTTTCAGGAAATACTCAATCGCACGCTCGATCGCTGCCTGATTGCCAAGGCCTGCGGGATTAAAATCCAGCTTGATGCGTTCGCGCAGTTCAGCAACGGTTTTCCCCTGATACATCTCGGGTTGTTGCAACCATTGCACCACCGCTTGACTGCTTTGTGCGATCGCTTGCTGGTATGCCTCGGTGCTTTGCGCCGAGGCCGCCAGAATCGGATTTAATTTAGACATTACGGTTCCCTATTCAGACAGGTTTGATGCCAGCGGCTAATAGCGCCTGCTCAAATTTTTCAAGGAAAATGTCCAGCTCGTCGTTGGTGATCAGTAGAGAAGGCAGCAGACGCAGGACGCAGCCATTGCGGCCACCGCGCTCCAAGATCAGACCAGCGTTAAAGCATTCTTTTTGCAGCAAGGCAGATAGTTGACCGTCGGCAGGGTAACTGCCCATATGATCTTTTGCTTCGTTTGGCTTCACAATTTCAATGCCGATCATCAAGCCTAGGCCGCGTACGTTGCCGATGACCGGATAACGTTTTTGTAGTTCAGTCAGTTTGCCCTTCAACCATTCACCCTGACTCGCCACTTTGTCGGCAATATGATGATCTTTAATATATTGCAGGGTAGTCAGGCCGGTCGCCATCGCCAACTGGTTGCCGCGGAAAGTCCCTGTGTGGTGGCCAGGTTCCCAAGCATCGAACTGTTTCTTGATGCCTAATACCGCCAACGGCAAGCCACCACCGACGGCTTTGGACATCACGATGATGTCTGGTTCAATACCGGCGTGTTCGAAAGCAAACAGTTTACCTGTGCGGGCAAAACCAGCCTGAACTTCGTCGATAATCAGCAGAATGCCGTGTTCTTGCGTCACTTTACGAATACGCTGTAACCACTCAACAGGTGCCGGGTTAACGCCGCCTTCACCTTGAACTGCTTCCAAAATGACGGCCGCAGGTTTGCGTACGCCGCTTTCGACGTCGTTGATCAGGTTTTCAAAGTAATAGGTCAATGCTTTGACGCCCGCTTCACCGCCAATGCCCAGAGGACAACGGTACTGGTGCGGATAAGGCATAAATTGCACTTCAGGCATCATGCCGTTGATCGCTTCTTTCGGCGACAGGTTACCGGTGACCGAGAGTGCACCGTGGGTCATGCCGTGATAACCGCCAGAGAAGCTAATCACACCGGAACGCCCAGTGTATTTTTTCGCGAGTTTTAGAGCGGCTTCGACCGCATCGGCACCTGAAGGGCCGCAGAACTGCAGGCAATACTCTTCACCTTGTTTAGGCAACAAAGAGAGCAAGTATTCGGAGAATTGATCTTTTAACGGGGTCGTCAGATCAAGGGTATGTAACGGCAAGCCGCTAGTAATGACATTTTGGATGCTTTGCAGTACGTCAGGGTGGTTATGTCCTAGAGCCAGTGTTCCCGCCCCAGCCAAACAATCAAGATATTGATTATTTTCAACATCCGTGATCCAGACTCCTTGGGCTTTCGCAATGGCCAATGGCAATTTGCGCGGATAACTCCTAACATTCGACTCAAATTCGGCCTGTCTTGCCAAATAGGTTTCATTATTTTCATTTAGTGAATTTGCAACTAAAGCGTCAAAACGGACTTTATCCGTCATCATATCTCTCCTACAACCGGGGTAATCAATACACCCTGATTGAATTAATAAATTAAAAAATAGTTACCTTGTAAAAATCGCGTCCAATATATGGCTTTTTAGTTTGGGGCTCAATAGTTTATTTTGTGTTGTTGTTTTTATATTTTTTGATATTAATCAATATGTTAGTTATTTTGTGGTTGTAATTGATTGATAGTGAGGCATTAGGTTGGCGTGCGTGAGGTGGCACTAAGGGTTGTTCAATAGTCGTCAACGTGATTGTGGTGGGCGCTGACAGCGATGGGCAGCAAGACTTTGTGGATGTAACCCAAAGAAGCATTCAATCTAAAGTTGGTGTAGTATGTCCGCCCACGTAAGTCGGTGTGGCGGTGGTTGTGACATCCGTTGCCGTGAAAAGTATTTACACAACAAGGTGTTAATATAGTTTGAAGTTAACGCCTTGTTTTTGAAGGTATACCAGACGCCTGTGAAGGCGACACTAGAGGTTTGCTCAATGAGCGAAAAGTTACAGAAAGTTTTAGCGCGCGCCGGCCATGGTTCGCGTCGTGAAATCGAAGGCATGATTGAAGCTGGCCGCGTCAGTGTTGACGGCAAAATCGCCAAGTTGGGCGATCGTGTTGAAGTGACAGCTGCGCTGAAAATCCGTATGGATGGTCATGTTGTTTCGATCAAAGAATCCGAAGAGCAAGTTTGTCGTGTACTGGCTTATTACAAGCCGGAAGGCGAGCTTTGTACACGTAGTGATCCGGAAGGTCGTCCAACGGTATTCGATCGTTTGCCTAAAATGCGCGGTGCGCGTTGGGTCGCGGTAGGTCGTTTGGACGTGAACACCTCTGGCCTGCTGCTGTTCACCACCGACGGTGAATTGGCTAACCGCCTGATGCACCCAAGTCGTGAAGTTGAACGTGAATATGCTGTACGTGTCTTCGGCCAAATTGATGACGATAAACTCAAGCAACTGAGCCGTGGCGTACAATTGGAAGATGGCCCTGCGGCATTCCGTACCATCAAATTCCAAGGTGGCGAAGGGATTAACCAGTGGTACAACGTGACCTTGACCGAAGGGCGCAACCGCGAAGTTCGCCGCCTGTGGGAAGCGGTCGGTGTACAGGTTAGCCGTTTGATCCGCGTGCGTTATGGCGATATCGATTTGCCAAAAGGTATTCCGCGTGGTGGTTGGAGTGAGCTGGATCTGCCAGCGATTAACTATCTGCGTGAACTGGTGGAGTTGCAGCCAGAAACCGTCAGCAAGTTACCGGTAGAACGCGATCGTCGCCGTGTGAAAGCCAACCAAATTCGCCGTGCGGTGAAACGTCACAGCGTGGCTGCACCTTCCGGTGGACGCCGTGGTGCGACAGGGCGTAGTGCTACCGGCAGCAAACCGGGTAAGCCAAGTAAGCGTCAATCGTCTTAATTCCGCACAAGAACCGCAGCTATTTGGCTGCGGTTCTTTTATCTACTCACGAAATGCCTCGTTAGTAATCGATCCCTTGCTGCGCTTTAATGCCTGCATCAAATGCATGTTTCACCGGCCGCATCTCGGTCACTGTATCTGCCAGCTCCAGTAAATCACGATGACAACCCCGTCCGGTGATAATCACCGTTTGGTGAGCAGGGCGCTGCGCCAGAGCCGTCAGCAACTCTTCTAACTCCAAATAGCCGTAACTCAGCATATACGTCAGCTCGTCCAACAACACTAGATCTAGGCTGTCGTCGGCCAGCATCCGTTTACCGTGCTGCCATACCTTTTGACAGGCGGCGGTATCGCTTTCTTTATTCTGCGTATCCCAAGTAAAACCGGTCGCCATCACCTGAAATTCTACCCCGTGCTGTTGCAGCAGGTTTTTCTCACCGTTTGGCCATTCGCCTTTGATGAATTGGATCACGCCGGCTTTCATACCGTGTCCAACGGCGCGGGTGACGGTACCAAACGCGGCCGTGGTTTTGCCTTTGCCATTACCGGTAAAGACCAGCAATAGACCACGAGTTTCCTGTGCGGCGGCGATACGTGCGTCGACCTGTTCTTTCAACCGTTGTTGGCGTTGCTGGTGGCGATCTTCAGCCATATTCATGATTCCTTATTCGGCTGGGCCTGCTTTACGGTTAGGTTGTGCGTCAAAACTCATACCGGTTTTACGGCGGCTATCGTCGCCCATTAAATACAGGTACAGCGGCATAATATCCGCCGGCGTTTTCAGCTTGTCTTTGTTTTCATCCGGGAAAGCAGATGCGCGCATTTTGGTGCGAGTTCCGCCCGGATTGATGCAATTAACCCGTAAATTGCGATTTTTATACTCTTCGGCCAGAACTTGCATCATGCCTTCGGTCGCGAATTTGGAAACAGCATAAGCCCCCCAATTGGCGCGCCCGACGCGACCTACGCTGGAGCTGGTAAACACCAGTGAACTGCTGTTGGATTTCAGCAATAACGGCAGCAGCGCCTGAGTCAGCATAAAGGTCGCATTGACGTTAACCTGCATTACATCGTTCCAGACATCTAACGACTGTTCGGTCATTGGCACGATATCACCCAGTAAACCCGCGTTATGCAATACGCCGTCGAGACGTGGGATCTTGGTGGCTAAATCTGTGGCGATCTGTCGGCACTGTTCTGGCGTGGTATGCAGCAAATCCAACTGAACCACCAGCGCCGAAGCCCAGCCCTTCGCGGCGATCTCTGCTTGTACCTCTTGTAACTTACTTAAGGTTCGTCCGACTAGAATTAGCCGCGCGCCGAAACGTGCGTAGGTCAGCGCCGCTTCGCGGCCAATACCGTCGCCAGCGCCGGTAACTAAAATAATGCGTTGTTCGAGCAGATCGTGTTTAGGTTGGTAATGCACAGTAATTCCTCGCGCCGTGGTGGCAGGCTCCCGCGAGTATCGCAGAGCCGCGGTGAGGCGGGGCGATATTGATGACCCCGCAGCGAATTTGGTTCATCACGTCGATGAATAATGCGTGTTATATGCCTGAAATGGATCGCATTTTCAATGAGTAGCTGACCTAAATGGCAATTTGTTGTAACAAAAACGGAACATTCCCAACTTGGTTATGCGCAAAACAGCCCCCATTGTGGAATCAGTCTCGCAAGATTTTTCATTTGACCGCGACAGCCGTCCGTGAGGTTGGCTAGAATGGAAGGATTACACTAACAATTTGTTATAAAGGCGGAATCTGTGGAGTTTATATTTGGTTATGGCCTATTCCTGGCTAAAGTTGCCACGGTAGTGATCGCCATCGGTGCACTGGCTGTGTTGTTGTTCAGCCTTGGGCAACGCAAAGGATCGCAAAAAGGGGAGTTACAACTCACCGATTTAGGTGAGCAGTACCGTGATATGCAACGTGAAATGCGTTTGGCACGCATGGGCGAAGCAGAACGCAAAACATGGAGCAAACAGTTTAAAAAGCAGAATAAAGCCGATGACAAACTGAAAAAACAACGTGCCAAAGCGGGGGCGGTAGAAGCCACCAAACCTTGCCTATATGTACTGGATTTTAAAGGCAGTATGGATGCCCACGAAGTGACCTCGCTGCGTGAGGAAATCTCGGCGGTGCTGGCGGTAGCCACAACGAAAGATGAAGTTTTGTTACGTTTGGAAAGCCCAGGTGGCGTGGTGCATGGTTACGGATTAGCGGCTTCGCAACTTGAGCGCCTGCGTAAAGGGGGAATTCGCATGACGGCAGCGGTAGATAAAGTGGCTGCCAGCGGAGGCTACATGATGGCTTGCGTCGCCGATCGCATCGTCGCGGCTCCCTTCGCCATTATCGGTTCGATCGGTGTGGTTGCGCAGATCCCGAATTTCCACCGTTTGCTGCAAAAGAATAATATTGATGTTGAATTGCACACGGCGGGAGAATTTAAACGTACCCTAACGTTGTTTGGTGAAAACACCGAACAAGGTCGTGAAAAATTCCGCGAAGATTTAAATGAAACTCATGAGTTATTTAAACAATTTGTCCATCAGCAACGCCCATCATTGGACATCGCTAGTGTAGCGACTGGCGAACATTGGTTTGGTACTCAGGCCAAAGAGAAAGGGCTAATCGATGCCGTTGGCACCAGTGATGATTTACTGATTGCCGAAATGGAAAATCATGAAGTTATTCAAGTACGTTATACCCGTCGCAAACGCATGATCGATCGTTTCACTGGCAGTGCTGCCGAAAGTGCCGATCGTCTACTATTACGTTGGTGGCAACGGGGCGAAAAGCCGTTACTTTAAACAGTAACATTAAACAATGGGGGGTAAATAAATACCCCCATAGCTTTAATCCTAATCTTCCAGATGATATTTCTCTGAAAGAAGATGTGCCAAATGTTTAAACATATTAAATACAGCGGTCGTTTTCGTTGTGGGTAATCCGTCGGAGTCTAAAAAAAACTCACCTCGGAAAACTAAAACGCCGCTTTTTTGTTCAACGGCGGTCGCGATCATACCCTGAAGATAATCTTCATGTTGCTGGATGATGTTATTTGCTTCTTCCAATAGGGCTTTTCGTGTAATTGGTAGGGGATTCGTGCGCATTTATTAGACCTCCGAACAGTAATCTTGCAACTATTCTAACGTTGCTTTAGGTTTACTCGCAAACTACGCTGAATGGAACGGTCATCTCGACGGCTGGTAAAGTGAGATTGGCGAAAACGGATATTCCGTGCTAATTAAGTTGCGTGACGCTTTTTATCAGGTAGAGTGTGGGATTTTGCGGCGTCAGGTGGAAGGTTTTGTTTACGCCATGAATAAGTCAAGCGCGATCATACCTCTGGGGAATGGTCGTAAAGCGGGTAGGATCAGCAACTTGTGTTCAGGTTGAGCAGTTAAACAGCCAAAAGAAAAAAACAGTTGACCTCCTGCCAGACTGCCGCAATATAAAAAAGAGATATGAATTGCCGCGGCACGGCGAGATAAAAGACTTCTTTTTAGAAGATAAAGATTAGGTAAAGTTAAATATGGGTAAAGCTCTCGTAATAGTTGAGTCCCCGGCAAAAGCCAAAACTATTAATAAATATTTAGGCAATGACTACGTGGTGAAATCCAGCGTCGGTCATATTCGTGATTTGCCGACCAGTGGCTCAGCCAGTAAAAAGAGCGCTGACTCAACCGAAGACAAAGCCAAGAAAAAAGTTAAAAAAGACGAGAAAACGGCGCTGGTAAATCGTATGGGCGTCGATCCTTATCATGGCTGGAAAGCGCATTACGAAATTCTGCCAGGTAAAGAAAAGGTTGTCGCCGAGTTAAAAACGTTAGCAGAAAATGCCGACCACATTTATCTCGCAACCGACCTTGACCGCGAAGGGGAAGCCATTGCTTGGCACCTGCGGGAAGTGATCGGAGGTGATGACAAACGTTTCAGCCGGGTAGTGTTTAACGAAATCACCAAAAACGCGATTCAACAGGCGTTTAACCAACCGGGTGAACTGAATATTGATCGTGTGAATGCTCAACAGGCGCGTCGCTTTATGGACCGCGTGGTGGGTTACATGGTTTCTCCACTGCTGTGGAAAAAAATCGCTCGTGGTCTGTCCGCGGGGCGAGTGCAGTCGGTTGCGGTACGGTTGGTGGTAGAGCGTGAGCGTGATATCAAAGCCTTCGTACCGGAAGAATACTGGCAGTTGCACGCTGACCTGCTGGCGAAAGATGACACCGCGCTGCAAATGGAAGTGACTCATGCGCACGACAAACCGTTCAAACCGGTTAATCGTGAGCAGACCCACGCAGCGGTCAAATTACTGGAAAAAGCGCGCTACCAAGTACTAGATCGTGAAGATAAACCGACCAGCAGCAAGCCGGGCGCACCGTTCATCACCTCCACATTGCAACAGGCTGCCAGTACCCGCCTGAGTTTTGGTGTGAAGAAAACCATGATGATGGCACAGCGCCTGTATGAAGCTGGTCATATCACCTATATGCGTACCGACTCCACCAACTTGAGCCAAGATGCGCTCAACATGGTGCGCGGTTATATCGGTGATAATTTCGGTGATAAATACTTGCCGAAGAGCGCCAACCACTACAGCAGCAAAGAGAATTCGCAAGAGGCGCACGAAGCTATCCGTCCATCGGATGTTAATGTGTTGGCCGAACAGCTGAAAGATATGGAAACTGACGCGCAGAAACTGTATCAATTGATTTGGCGTCAGTTCGTCGCCTGTCAGATGACACCAGCGCAGTACGATTCCACCACGCTGTCGGTGAAGGCCGGTGATTACCAACTGCGTGCTAAAGGCCGCACGTTGCGTTTCGACGGTTGGACGAAAGTGATGCCTGCATTGCGCAAAGGCGATGAAGATCGCACCTTGCCGTTTGTTGAAGTCGGTAGCGATCTGAGTCTGCAACAACTGTTGCCAAGCCAACACTTCACCAAACCGCCTGCACGTTACAGTGAAGCTTCGTTGGTTAAAGAATTGGAAAAACGCGGCATCGGTCGTCCTTCAACCTATGCCTCGATCATTTCGACCATTCAGGATCGTGGTTATGTCCGGGTTGAAAGCCGTCGCTTCTACGCAGAAAAAATGGGTGAAATCGTCACTGATCGTCTGGAAGAAAACTTCCGCGAACTGATGAATTACGATTTCACGGCGCGCATGGAAAATGGTCTGGATCAGGTCGCTAACAATCACGCTGAATGGAAAGCGGTGTTGGATGAGTTCTTTGCCGAATTCAGCGAGCAGCTGGAAAAGGCAGAGAAAGACCCGCAAGAAGGCGGCATGCGCCCGAATGCGATGGTGATGACCAGCATTGATTGCCCAACTTGCGGTCGCAAAATGGGGATTCGTACTGCCAGTACCGGTGTGTTCCTCGGTTGTGAAGGCTATGCGCTGTCACCAAAAGAGCGCTGCAAAACCACCATCAACTTGGTGCCAGAAGCGGAAGTGCTGAACATCCTCGAAGGGGATGACGCAGAAACTAACGCTTTACGTGCTCGTCGTCGTTGTGGGAAGTGTGGCACGGCGATGGACAGTTACCTGATCGATAACCAACGTAAATTGCATGTGTGTGGTAATAACCCGGCCTGTGATGGTTATGAGATAGAAGAGGGCGAATTCCGCCTGAAAGGTTATGAAGGCCCGGTGGTCGAGTGCGACAAATGTGGTTCTGAAATGCACCTGAAAATGGGGCGTTTCGGCAAGTACATGGGTTGTACTAACGAGAACTGCAAAAACACCCGTAAGATCCTACGTAATGGCGATGTCGCGCCACCGAAGGAAGATCCGGTGCCGTTGCCAGAGTTGCCGTGCGAGAAGTCAGACGCTTACTTCGTACTGCGTGATGGCGCTGCTGGCGTGTTCTTGGCGGCAAATACCTTCCCTAAATCGCGTGAAACTCGTGCGCCGTTGGTGGAAGAATTAGTCCGCTTTAAGGATCGTCTGCCAGAGAAATTGAGTTACTTGGCCGATGCGCCAGTGGCTGATGCCGATGGCAACAAGTCGATGGTGCGTTTCAGTCGTAAGACTAAGCAGCAATATGTCTCCTCAGAGAAAGACGGCAAAGCTACTGGCTGGTCCGCATTCTATGTGGACGGCAAATGGGTTGAAGGCAAAAAATAAGTTTTTTGTTAAAACCAAAAATGAAAAACCAGCTCTCGTGGCTGGTTTTTTGTTGTCGAAAGACATTGAACAGATCTATTCTTTGCTCCTTTCCTCATCCTTTTCTTGGTGTTGATTATTTAATTATCGTTACCAGCTTGTGATGTAGCTCTACACTTGTCGATACAGCATGATATAGTGGTTATATAAAAAGAGTTTTTATGATTAAAGCGTATTAGTAGTGATGCTTTTTTCAACATGCCGGGCAATGCCGAGCTATCTCTGTCTGCGGATCATCCGCAGTGTTTAACCTTGGATGGTGTCAGATATGAAATTGCAGCAACTTCGTTACATTGTGGAAGTGGTTAATCACAACCTGAATGTCTCCTCGACCGCGGAAGGGCTTTACACCTCGCAACCCGGTATCAGTAAACAGGTGCGGATGCTGGAAGATGAGCTTGGCATCCAGATTTTTGCTCGTAGCGGCAAACACCTGACGCAAGTTACCCCCGCCGGTCAGGAAATCATCCGCATTGCGCGCGAAGTGCTGTCAAAGGTCGATGCTATCAAAGCCGTTGCCGGTGAGCATACCTATCCGGACAAAGGTTCTTTATACGTCGCCACCACGCACACTCAGGCTCGTTACGCGCTGCCAAACGTGATTAAAGGCTTTATCGAACGTTATCCACGCGTTTCGCTGCATATGCATCAAGGCTCACCGACGCAAATTGCTGAAGCGGTTTCCAAAGGCAATGCCGATTTCGCTATTGCAACCGAAGCGCTTCACTTGTACGACGATCTGATTATGTTGCCGTGCTATCACTGGAATCGTGCGGTGGTCGTGAAGCCCGATCATCCATTAGCCGGTAAGAGCCAAGTCTCCATTGAGGAGTTGGCGGAATACCCGATCGTCACTTACACCTTCGGTTTTACCGGGCGCTCGGAATTAGATACGGCATTTAACCGCGCAGGTTTGACGCCGCGTATCGTGTTTACCGCCACTGATGCCGATGTGATCAAAACCTACGTGCGCTTGGGGCTAGGTGTTGGGGTGATTGCCAGCATGGCGGTTGATCCGGTGCAAGATCCCGATCTAGTGACCGTTGATGCGCGAGATATCTTCACCCATAGCACCACAAAAATCGGCTTCCGCCGCAGTACCTTCTTGCGTAGTTACATGTACGATTTTATCCAACGTTTCGCCCCGCATTTGACTCGCGACCTAGTCGATAGTGCGGTGGCTCTGCGTTCGAACGAAGATATCGAGGCGTTGTTTAAGGACATTAAACTGCCAGAGAAGTGAGTTGTTTGCCCCCTCTTTTAGGTCTTAAAGAGGGGCATTTCCCGCTGTGTTGATCCCTTCAATCATCAATCCCCTGACTACCGCCGATATTCTCTTAAACGCTTTTGCCTATCACTGTGATCAATTCGTGTTGTTATCAAAATGTTATGCCGGCCATGTGTTATCTTTAAACAAGACCTTAATAATGACCCTGTTTTGAAATAATAAGAAATGGAGGAGCTATGTCGTCCGATCTTCGTGAAACAAGTATGGATAAGCTGGTTGCACTGAATAGCGAATATCACTATTTCAGCCTGCCGCTGGCGGCAAAACAGCTGGGTAATATTGACCGGCTACCGAAATCAATGAAGGTGCTATTGGAAAACCTGCTGCGTCATGTGGATGGCGACACGGTGCAAGTTGAAGACTTACAAGCGATCGCGGATTGGCTGAAAACCGGCCATGCGGATCGCGAAATCGCTTATCGTCCGGCGCGCGTGCTGATGCAAGATTTCACCGGCGTGCCCGCCGTGGTGGATCTGGCGGCGATGCGTGAAGCGGTACTGCGCTTGGGCGGCAAGGTGGCGCAAGTTAACCCGCTGTCGCCCGTCGATCTGGTGATTGACCACTCGGTCACCGTCGATGATTTTGGCGATAAAGACGCGTTTGGCGAGAACGTGCGGATTGAAATGCAGCGTAATCACGAACGTTATACCTTCCTGCGTTGGGGACAAAAAGCCTTTAACCGTTTCCGCGTGGTGCCGCCCGGCACCGGCATTTGCCACCAAGTGAACCTGGAATATCTCGGCCAAACTGTTTGGCAACAACAAGAAAACGGTAAAACTATCGCTTACCCAGACACGCTGGTGGGCACCGATTCTCATACCACCATGATCAACGGTTTGGGTATTCTCGGCTGGGGTGTCGGCGGGATTGAAGCTGAAGCAGCGATGCTCGGTCAGCCAGTCTCTATGCTGATCCCAGACGTAGTAGGCTTTAAACTGACTGGCAAACTGAGTGAAGGGATTACCGCTACCGATTTGGTGCTGACCGTGACTCAAATGCTGCGTAAACATGGTGTAGTCGGTAAGTTTGTCGAGTTTTATGGTGATGGGCTGGCCGATTTGCCGCTGGCGGATCGCGCGACTATCGCCAATATGTCGCCAGAGTTTGGTGCGACCTGTGGCTTCTTCCCGGTGGATGAAGTGACGTTAGGTTACATGAAACTCAGCGGCCGCACCGAACAGCAAATCGCCTTGGTCGAAGCCTATGCTAAAGCACAGGGCATGTGGCGCAATCCGGGTGATGAACCGGTATTTACCAGCACGTTGGCTTTGGATATGTCAACGGTTGAAGCCAGCTTGGCTGGGCCGAAACGCCCACAAGACCGGGTTGCTTTACCCAATGTGCCACAGGCGTTCAATGCGACGACCGAGTTGGACATTAGCGGTCAGAAACCGAAAACGCAGTCTGTGCCGGTAACGCTCGATGGCACCGCGCAAGAACTGCATAACGGTGCAGTGGTCATTGCGGCAATCACCTCTTGTACCAACACCTCGAACCCTAGCGTGATGATGGCAGCGGGATTGTTGGCCAAGAAGGCGGTGAAGAAAGGCTTACGCACCAAGCCGTGGGTGAAAACCTCACTAGCGCCGGGTTCTAAAGTAGTCACCGACTATTTCGAACAAGCCAAATTGACGGCCTATTTAGATGAGTTAGGCTTTAATCTGGTGGGCTACGGCTGCACCACCTGTATCGGTAACTCTGGTCCTTTGCCAGAGCCGATTGAGAATGCGATCAAAGCGGGCGATCTTACTGTTGGCGCGGTGCTTTCCGGTAACCGCAACTTCGAAGGCCGTATTCATCCCTTGGTAAAAACTAACTGGCTAGCTTCACCGCCGTTGGTAGTCGCTTATGCGCTGGCCGGAAACATGAAGATTGACTTGACCAAAGAGCCATTGGGTGAGGGTGATGACGGTAAACCGGTGTATCTGAAAGACATTTGGCCGACCAGCCAAGAGATCGCACAAGCGGTGGATGAAGTGCGCACCGAGATGTTCCACAAGGAATATGCTGCGGTGTTTGATGGTGATGAGGATTGGCAGTCGATTAAGGTCGCAGAATCAGAAACCTATCAATGGCAGGAAGATTCTACCTATATCCGTCATCCACCGTTCTTTAGCACCATGCAGGGGAAACCTGATCCGGTGCAGGACATCAAATCTGCCCGTATCTTGGCTATTTTGGCCGATTCCGTCACAACTGACCATATTTCCCCGGCGGGTAGCATCAAATTCGACAGCCCAGCGGGCAAATATCTACAGCAGCATGGCGTCGAGCGGCAGGACTTTAACTCCTACGGTTCGCGTCGTGGTAACCATGAAGTAATGATGCGCGGTACTTTTGCCAATATCCGCATCCGCAACGAAATGGTGCCGGGTGTGGAGGGCGGAATGACGCGCCATATTCCGTCGCAACAGCAGATGCCGATTTACGACGCGGCGATGCAGTATCAGCAGGAAAAAGTGCCGTTAGCGGTGATCGCAGGGAAAGAGTACGGTTCAGGTTCCAGCCGTGACTGGGCGGCGAAGGGGCCACGTTTGCTCGGTGTGCGAGTGGTGATTGCCGAATCTTTCGAGCGTATCCACCGTTCTAACTTGATTGGGATGGGCATTTTGCCACTGGAATTCCCGCAAGGCGTTAACCGTAAGACCTTGGGGTTAACCGGAGAAGAACAGATCAGCGTCAGCGGGTTACAAAGCCTGAAACCGGGGCAAACTGTGCCAGTGGGGATTGTCTATGCCGATGGGCGTAAACAAGTGGTTGATACTCGATGCCGAATTGATACCGGCAATGAGCTGACTTACTACCAAAACGACGGTATTTTGCATTATGTGATCAGGAAAATGTTGTGATCAGGTAAATACGGTAAAACTGATAGGGCACCTTTTCGGTGCCCTATCATAGATTACTTCTGATCCAGCAAATGCCCCATCTTGGCGGCCTTGGTCGCCAGATAGTGTTCATTTTTCGGATTACGCCCGACGATCAATGGCACGCGTTCGGTGATGTTGATACCGGCTTCGCTCAGGATCTCAACCTTCTTCGGGTTATTGGTCAGCAAACGCACCGCATTAACGCCCAATAATTTGAACATGTCGGCGCACAGGGTGAAATCACGTTCGTCAGCAGCAAAACCCAACTGGTGGTTGGCTTCTACCGTATCGGCCCCTTTGTCTTGTAACGCATAGGCGCGAATTTTATTTAGCAGACCGATGTTACGGCCTTCTTGACGGTGATAGAGCAAAATACCGCGACCTTCTTCGGCGATATGTTCCAACGCGGCTTCAAGCTGGAAACCACAATCACAGCGCAGGCTGAACAGCGCATCACCGGTCAGACACTCAGAATGTACGCGTGAGAGTACCGGCAAATCACCAGAAATATCTCCGAAAACCAACGCCAGATGGTCGTGCCCGGTCGCCAGTTCCTCGAATCCTACCATCAGGAAATCGCCCCAAGGTGTTGGCAGTTTGGCTTCTGCCACCCGTTTAAGCTGCATGTTACTCTCCACCAAGACTTCTTAACCCACTCACACGCGAAACTGCGGCGGTTGGCGTTTTGTTTATTATTGTCTATTTTGCCACAACTTCTTGTCTGTAGGTGCTCAGCAAACCAGCAACCGGTGATTTACTTTGCCTATTGTTACCATAGCTTTAGGTATCTGTTTCATTTTCTACATATTCTTGCCATGACAAGATTGTTACACTGCCGGTTGGGCACATGAAAGGATATTGACATGTTAAAGATAGCAAAACGCACGGCGGGCGGAGCATTAGTATTGTTATTAATGCCGTTAGCGGTGTGGATCTCCGGTTGGCAATGGCAACCGGGCGGTAACGATACCGTGCTGAAAGGGTTTTATTGGCTGACTGAGACCGTGACTGCGCCTTGGGGCGTGATTACTAGTGTGATTCTTGCTGGCTGGTTCCTATGGTGCCTGCGCTTTCGATTAAAGCCGGCTATCGGTTTGTTAGTGATGTTGGTTGCTGTGTTAGTGATTGGGCAAGGGATGAAATCCTATATCAAGGACCGCGTGCAGGAACCTCGTCCTTTCGTCTTGTGGTTGGAAAAAGCGCATAACGTTGACGAGAAATATTTCTACTCGCTAAAACGTAAACAGCGCAGTGCGCTAGTGAAAGAACAGTTACAAGATCAACCCTTGATTCCACATTGGTTGCGAAAACACTGGCAAGTTGAGACGGGCTTTGCGTTTCCTTCCGGTCATACGGTGTTTGCCGCCACTTGGGCATTATTGGGCGTTGGATTGTTATGGCCCCGTCGTCATTATAAAACTGTGGCGGTATTGATGGTTTGGGCGGCAGGCGTGATGGGCAGTCGTTTGTTATTGGGAATGCACTGGCCGCGCGATTTGATAGTGGCGACGCTTATTAGTGGGTTGTTAGTGACAATTGTTTGCTGGCTAGCGCAGCGCTGGTTCGGGCCACTCGGTATTCAACAACCGCAAGAGCAGCAGGAAATTACTGAGCGTGAATAATATTTTCGTGACAATGTCACTTGTTAATTTCTACACTGAGCCCACAGTCACCGATCCTAGGTTCTTGTAATTCGGTATTTCAGCCCCATATTGGTATAAACATGGGATTTTGAGAAGTCTTCTCATTAATCGTTCTGAAAGCGCCGTTTTACTGCCGAATAGTCCATCAGACGTGTGGTTTTATCATGCTCGAGGGTTTCCCTGCTATGCTGTGAAATGCTAACTTAGAGAGTAGGGACACCACGTTTAGGCTTGGTTCATCCGATTAACTCGGCATCACGGGAAAGAATGTGAAATATTTGCTTATTTTTTTGCTGGTTCTAGTGATCTTCGTGATTTCCGTCACGTTGGGCTCGCATAACGATCAGGTTGTGACTTTTAATTACTTAGTTGCTCAAGGTGATTATCGCATTTCGACGTTATTGGCAGCCTTGTTTGGCACTGGTTTTGTTTTGGGCTGGATCGTCTGTGGTCTATTTTACCTGCGTACCCGCATTGCGTTGGGGCGCGCTGAACGCAAAGTCAAACGACTGGAGTTGCAGCTTGAGTCACCCGCAGAGCCAACGGTTCCGTCCGTCGTCAGCAAGGAATAATCTTCTATGTTAGAGCTGCTGTTTCTGTTGCTGCCCGTTGCTGCCGCATATGGTTGGTACATGGGGCGCAGAAGTGCTCAGCAGGATAAACAGCAGGATGCGAACCGCCTGTCGCGTGAATACGTGGCGGGGGTTAACTTCTTGCTGTCTAACCAACAGGATAAAGCGGTCGATCTGTTCCTCGATATGTTGAAAGAGGACAGTAACACCGTTGAAGCCCACCTCACGCTCGGTAACCTGTTCCGCTCGCGTGGCGAAGTCGATCGCGCTATCCGCATTCACCAATCATTGATGGAAAGCTCCGCGTTGACCTTTGAGCAGCGCTTGTTAGCGATCCAGCAATTAGGCCGTGACTACATGGCCGCTGGGTTATATGACCGTGCGGAAGACATGTTTAGCCAACTGACCGCGGAGGCAGATTTCCGCCTCCCGGCGTTGCAGCAATTACTGGTGATCCACCAAGCGACCAGTGACTGGCAAAAAGCCATCGAAGTGGCGGAGAAACTGGTCAAGTTAGGCAAAGACAAACAGCGTATTGAGATTGCCCATTTTTATTGCGAATTAGCGTTGCAGGCGATGGGGAGTGACGATCTTGATAAGGCGACTAGCCTGTTGAAACGCGCGGCTTCGGCAGATAAGCAGTGCGCACGTGTATCGATCATGTTTGGCCGTATCTACATGGCGCAGGGAGAGTTTGGTAAAGCCATTGACGTGCTGAAACCGGTGTTGGTGCAAGATAAAGAGTTAGTCAGTGAAACACTGCCGATGCTGCATGAATGCTATCAACATTTGCCAAATCAATTGGGTGAGTGGGCGGATTTCCTCAAACGCTGTGTTGAAGAAAATACCGGTGCGACCGCTGAGCTGATGTTGGCGGAAGTTATCGAAGAGCAGGAAGGGCGTGATGTTGCGCAGATCTACATTAATCGCCAACTGCAACGTCACCCAACCATGCGCGTGTTCTACCGGTTAATGGATTACCATTTGGCCGAAGCGGAAGATGGTCGAGCTAAAGAAAGTTTAGTGTTGTTACGCGACATGGTCGGTGAACAAATCCGTACTAAACCGCGCTATCGCTGCCACAAATGCGGTTTTACCGCACATTCCCTCTATTGGCATTGTCCATCGTGCCGCGCTTGGGCCTCGGTTAAACCGATTCGTGGCTTAGACGGTCAATAGTTTAGATGGTCAATAACCTGGACGGTCAATAATATTCCTATCGCTGTAGCTGACGAGCGGTGTTGATGCTTTCAATCAACGCCGCCCGATTGCTGCGGGGTGAATTGAGATCCAATATCTGCTGCCAAAGAGCGATAGCTCTGGCGTAATCCCGTTGGCTAAAGGCATCACTGGCTAAAATCATTAATGCTGCGACTTCATTTTTATCCCGCACCAAGGCGTTATCGAGCAGTTCTTGCACTTTCGGCGTCATCTGCTGACCGGCTTGGTAATAGAGCACCGTAGCCTGTGCTGCCAGTAATTCCGCACTCTCGCCGTTGTATTTTATCGCCTGCTGATAGGCGACAAAGGCTTCGGCATAGGCATCTTGATACAGATAGTATTCGCCTAATTCCGCCCACAGTTGCCCATTTTGCGGTGACGATCGCAAGCGTTGTTGCAGGCTCAGTAACTGCGAGTTCCCTTCGCTGATTGCAGGGGAGTTTTGTCGTTGCCATTCTTGCTGTACCGCTTGCCAGCGCCCACTACTGGCGTAAATGATCACCGTGGCTAACAGAACGAAAATCAACCCAACCGCCTGATAATTAAATTTTGTTGGCGGTGGTTCAATGTGGTGCTGATGAACTGTTGTTGGTTGGGGCGTTTGCCGTTGAGAAAAAATAACGAATCCCAACATCACGACAACCAACAATGGCGCGCTCCATAGCAGAACGGTGCGCCAGTTAAAGGGCGGATCGTAACGCACGAAATCGCCATAGCGTTGCGTCATGGCGTTGATGATTTCTTGTTGGCTCTTGCCTTGTTCGACCAGCGAAAAGACCTGTTGACGCATGGTGACGGCGACCGGGGCGTTGGATTCCAATAGATTTTGGTTTTGGCATTGTGGGCAGCGTAATTGTCCGGCAACGTTGAGTGCTAATTCTTGTTGTTCAGTATTAGCAAACGTCCAAGTATCAACGATCTGGGCATTTGCCCAAGGGGAAACCAATAACCAAAGGCACAAATAGGCGAATTTAAACATGTCGTTGCCCCCAGCGACGGCAACTGAATAACGCTCCGGTGATCATCAGTACACCGCCCATCCAAATCCAGCGTAATCCAGTCTGAACGGTAAAGCGCATGGCGTAACGCTGCTGACCATTTTTTTCACCCATCACCACGTACCAATCGTGGCTCCAGTCCCAATGAATGCCGGGCTCACTCATTAATTGATTACGAGCTGTATAGATACGACGTTCGGGATAGAGCTGCGTTATGAGCTGGCCGTGGCGCGATACATCAATCGTGGCTTGCTCCGCGCTGTAGTTGTCTTTGGCGAATAGCGTCAATTGCGTAAATTGAAACTGATAACCGGCTAAGGTGACTTGTTCACCTTGGCTTAAATTCAGGCTGATTTCACTGCGTTGAGTCGCAGAAAAAACAATCCCCAAGGCGCTGAGTAAAACGCCAATATGTGCCAAATGCATCGGGAAGGTTTGTTTTAACGGTTTGCTGCGACTGAACCAAAATACGCAGAACACCACGATCAACATCAAAATGCCGAATGGCAGTAAAACGGTGTTGAAGTAAGGTGCACCGACGGAAAGACGTCCCCAACCCAGCAATTGATACAGCATTGGGTAAAGTGTTCCCAACACCACCACCAACGTGACGGCGCTAAACAGGAACAGAGTAACCAGAACCCAACGGTTGCCGGTGTTACTGCTAATTTGATTGCCACGTAGAGCGTAAACTAACAACGCCAACAGGCTGAGAAGACAAAACAGACTGAGCAGGGGAACCGCACGCAACTCATCAAGTGCAAAAGCATGTACCGAGAGAATCAATCCTGAACGTACCAGTAGCGTACCCAGCAAACTCAGAATAAAACTGGAGATCGCTAACAGCAGCGACCAATGACGAAAACTACTTTGTGCCGCGCTTGCCCGTAGACTGTGCAATAGGGCGCAGCTGGTTAACCAAGGGAGCAACGACGCATTTTCTACCGGGTCCCAGAACCACCATCCGCCCCAGCCAAGTTCTTGATAAGCCCACCACGATCCTAGAATAATTCCTGCAGTTAGCCACCCCCAAGCTGGAACCGCCCAATTGCGGCAGCGTATAGCGGTTTGTGGGTCGAAGGTCTGGGTCAGTAATGCGGCTAACATGAGTGACATTGTCACTGATAATCCGGCGTAACCTAAATACAGCAACGGCGGATGAAAAATCAGCCCGAGGTGTTGCAGCATTGGGTTGAGATCGCGACCTTCAATCGCTGCCGGGAACAAACGAATAAATGGATTGGAATAGAAGATGATGAACGCTAACAAGGTGGCGCTGATCACAGCCATGATGCCCAAAGCAGCTAATGTCTGCCGAGCGTGGCGTTGTTGACTGCGTAGTGCGAACCCACCCGCGTAGAGTACTAATGCCAATAGCCAGAGAAGGAAAGAACCTTCATGCCCGCCCCAAACCGCAGCAATTTTTAATCCAATCGGTAATTGGCGGTAAGAGTGTTGGGCCACATACAGCACGGTAAAGTCATCGCCAATGAAACAGGCGACTAATGTCAAAAAAGCGAGTAATACCAGCCCGCTAAGCGCGAGGCTCCAATAGCGACCATGGGATAACAGAGAAGGTTGTCGGGAGCGACAACCTTGCCAAGCTAAGACAGCCAATATTACGGCGACACAGAGTGCCAGCACTAAGGCGCTATATCCTAATTCAGGCCAAAGTAGTGCTAGCACCGAGTGTCCTCCAAACCGTTGTAATTATTAGGCAACGGTTAATTGCCCCGCGTACAGGATGAAAAAGCGCAAGAACAATACACCTAGCAGGCTACATCCAGCGGAGAACAACAGCATTCTACGGCGTTGCCAACCCAGACTGCGAGTCAACAACGGAATGACAAATCCCAGACCTATCACGCCGAGCCAGAACCATTGAGTCCAAAAACCGCCACCTAGTGCAGCCACTAAAGCGCGTTGTTTACCATCATCCCCCAACCACATACCGATAAAGAATGCGGCTAACAGGAAGATTTCAGAACCCATCACCAATGATTCCAAGCGATGGATGAAGTGCGATTCATGGTGATGAGTGGAAGACGCGTACCATAGTTGCACCAAAGTGATTAACGCTGCCGCCGAGGACAAACCGGAGAACAGGAACAGTGCCGGTAAAATCGGGTTATTCAGCAGCGGATATGATTGCAATGCTGAAAGCAGGAAACCGGTATAAGCGCCGAGCAAAATGGCCAGAATCAGCATCAGCCATTCCAATACGCCATAGACGCGTTGTAAAACGGCCATTAAACGTGGGAACCAACTACTGACGCCTGGCAACCAACGTTGCTGTAATCGCAGCAGATCGGTTTGGAACAGCAGCGCCAACCACAGGATCAACACCGTCATGTAGACCTGGAACAACATCACCCCCATCGACATCACGGAGGAGAAATTGTAGTGGAACATCAACTTCCAGAATGTCCACGGACGAGCCAAATGGAGGATCAGGATCAGCAGACCGAATGCCACGGCCAGCGGAGCCACCCATAATGTGGTGCGTAGGGTGGTACTTTCTGTTAGCGCGGTAGTTGGATGGAAACGCCGTAGCAAAATGCTCAACGTAACCAAACCTGCAGAAATGCCAATCAGGAACAGATAAATGGCGATCGGCCAATCCCAAACCAGCGTAGGGAAATGGAAGGGCGAGGTGGTCATTTCGCAATCTCCCCATATTGAGATGGAATTCGATAAACCTTCGGACGAGTGCCCAAGGCCACCTTGGCACGATAAGTGGGTTTCTGTTGCAACATGCGTGCGACGTCACTGTTTGGATCGTCCAAATCACCGAATACCAATGCCTTGGTCGGGCAGGACTCCACGCAGGCCGGTTGCTTACCTTGCTTCAGGTTGGTTTTGCGGCAGAAATCGCATTTATCCGCCGTTTTGCTGACGGGATGGATAAATCGCACCTGATACGGGCAAGCGGCGATGCAGTATTGGCAGCCAACGCAGAGATCGGGATTGACGTCGACGATGCCATTAGCCGCATCGTGGAACGACGCCCCCGTTGGGCACACATCGACGCAAGGTGCCTTATCACAATGCTGGCACGAATGGCGATAAAAACGGTAATGCACATCGGGGAATTCACCCATCGGTTCGCTGCGCAGAATGGTTAACCGTGAAACGCCTTCAGGCACCTTGTTAACTTCACGGCAAGCGTCCATACAGGCGGTACAGCCGATGCAGCGCGATTCATCGTGGATCATCCCCAGCCGTACACCATTAATCTGCATGGTGCGAGCGAGGGTTCTCCCCGTAGTACCAGAAACCGCGATCAGCGCGCCAATGCCAGTAATAAACAGGCGACGGGAGCAACTCATGGTAACTCCTTACCCAACTTGACGGCGGCAGGGTTAAACGCCGGGTTGTCCTGCTGTTGGCGATGACAATCGACGCACAGTTTTATTCGCCCTTTATCATTCAGCGCCTTCATGGTGTTGGTGGCTGGATGGAGTTGATGACAACTGGCGCAGCTCACCTTGGCGATATGAACATCGTGCGGCCAAAACGCCTGTTGCAGTTTTTCCGGCAGATGGCAGGAAAGGCAAACACCGTTCTGTTGTTCAACGCTGAACATCGGTTGGTTAAAGCGCATCACATCCTTTACCCCTTCACGGTGGTTATAGGATGGTGTGCCGTGGCAGTTGGTGCAGGTTAACGGCAACTGGGTGTTTGGGTTAATGGCCCCATGATGTTTGCCATTCATGCCCTGTTGCTGTGGTTTGTGGCAATCAATACAAGCGCTGTCTGGGCTGCGCTGCTGGCTGACCGGGTTTTGCGGTTGGGTGGCAGAGGTGCTGGCCGCTGCACTACCTATTACCGCACAACAGGCAAATATCCCAGCCATGAAAAGCGAACGTAATACGCTCATAGTCACTCCATGTATGCCCCCGCAGGGGTGTTGGGGTTATTTATCCAGTAGACCGACTTTGCGAGCTTGATCGTCCCATTCAGGAACCATGGTTTTTAGGAAATCTTGTTTTTCTGCGGTGAGCTTGCCCATATCCAGTCCAGTCGCCAACTGAGCCTTAGCCTTGCTGGAGATATCCGGGATAGCGATTTCGTTGGTAATACCTTTGGTCGCCAGCAGGCGGATCAGCTTGGTTCTGGCATCGGCGGCTTTATTCAGCGCAGTACCCAGCACACGTAAACCGACGTCTGGTGCGTGCATGTGAATACCGTGCGACGCGATGGCGTAATCCCAGCGCCATTGCGCATGACGGATGTCTTGCAGGATAGGTTGCATCTGTTCAGCGGTCGCGCCAGCATCCCAAGCGGCTTTAGCTTCAAAGTGGGCGTGAACCAGTTGGTCTTCCACTTTCAGTTTCAACTCGTTGATGTCAGTTTTGCGTTTAGCGACCACGGCTTGCAACGCCGCTTTATCTTGGGTGTGGCAGGTGGTGCAGGTCTGAGCAAAGTTATCGAAAGGATTGCCGATTTTATGGTTGGTATAGAGTTTACCTTCGGCGTTTTGCACTTTCGGCATATGGCAATCGATACAGGTCACGTTGTTTTTGCCGTGAATACCTTCGCGCCAAGTTTCATATTCTGGGTGTTGGGCTTTCAGCATCGGTGTTTTGGAAATGCTGTTGGTCCAATCGGAGAAGCCAATATTGTCGTAATACTCTTCCATTGCATCGACGCTGGTGCCCTTATCCCAAGGGAATTTCACCGCTTTGTTTTTGCCATCAAAGTAGTATTCAACGTGACATTGGCCGCAGACCATCGATTGCTGGTCGAAACGTCCTGCGTGATCGAAAGGCTTGTCGATCGCGCTCATCGCTCGAGCGGCATAAGGGCGGGACAGTGCTAACGCCGGTTTACCTTTGGCGAAGTCATCGGAAGCGGTGTTGTGGCAATCGGCGCATCCCAGTGGGTTGACGATTTCCGGGCCACCTTTGGCCCATTTACCGGCGAAATAGCCATCTTCACCTTGTTGCACGATCATGCGTGCGACGTCTGGGCTTTTACAGCTCCAACAGGCCATCGGAAGCGGCCCATCCTGCGCATCTTTCGGTGCGCCAGTGCGTAAGGTTTCGCGCACGTCAGTCAGCGCGTAGTAATGTCCGCGAGGCTTGTTGTAGTCCTTGGCGAATGGATAGCCTGCCCACAGAATCACTAAACGAGGATCTTCCGCCAGTGCGTCTGTTCGTTCGGCTTGATCGCGGGTGGCGAGCCATGAGGCATATTGATCGGGATATTGTTTGGCAAAACGTTGGTTATGCGTATTGACCACTTGCGGAGTAGGTTCTGCCAGAGCGTTTCCTGACAGTGCGGATAAACAGGAAAAAACTAACGACATCATTGCTAAAATTAATGTGTTTGACCTAGTCATAAGACTGTACCCGAGGTTATTTTGCCCAAATAGACAACATCTTTTAATTTGCAGAATTAAGTGATGAACACTCATCCCGTTGTTATTGGGCGATAAATAACAAAAGCCACACAATAAATATTGTTTTTGATCAAAGGCTGTACGAATGACGCAGGGCAAGCGTTATTTTTGCGAAACAGTACGCAAAAATATCGGGTTATAAAGGAATTAAAATTAGAAATGAGTAAATAGGAAAAATGAATAAATACCACTTTATAGGTATTGTTATACCTTGGGATTTATTTCACCTAGCAATAACTAGGTGAAATAATATTAGCGGAAACGTTATTTTTTCTTACCGGTTCTTCCGCCAGTTTTTAACAGCTGACGCAACTTTTTCAATTCTTTTTGGCTAAGTGGTTCTTCGGTAGTTTCTTCTGTGCTCTGATTATCGATTTCGCTGTGAAGTGGCACCGGTTTTTTCGCGGTTTTCCCCTTACTGACGGGAGCTTCAAAGCTGGCTACCAAACGTTGGCAAACTTCTGCACTCATCGATTGTTGGTTTTCTTCGGCAATGGCCTTGATCTGTTCTTTGAGTTCCAGAGGAATTTTAATAGTTAGGGTCGATATCTCGCTCATTTTGCTGCCTTTCTGCGGGAGTGTGACTTCAAGCTAAGCCAGCAAGGTTAAACTGTCTAGTGTGTAATGAAAATTTAATATAAATGTAACAAAAATGTTCTTACCTCAAGGGGGAGCGCTATCCGCTTGTCTGTGACTGGGATTTCCGTTGGTTGGCATGTAGAATGCGGCGGTCAGTTTTTTATTCACGTCCATTTTATAGAAGGTAGAAGAAATGAAGTCTGAAAATAAAATTAATAACAATGACTTAAAATCATCTCCAATCATCGTTGCGCTGGATTACGCCGATAAAAATGCGGCGTTGGCATTCACCGACCGTATCGATCCGCAAGATTGCCGCTTAAAAGTGGGCAAAGAAATGTTCACCTTGTTTGGGCCACAGTTAGTGCGCGATCTGCACAACCGGGGCTTTGAGGTGTTTTTGGATCTGAAATTCCACGATATTCCGAACACCACCGCTCATGCGGTGGCTGCAGCAGCAGAATTGGGCGTGTGGATGGTTAACGTCCATGCCAGCGGCGGGGCGCGTATGATGACCGCAGCCAAAGAGGCCTTGCAGCCTTACGGTGCCGATGCGCCGTTATTGATTGCCGTCACGGTGTTGACCAGTATGGAGGCCGAAGATTTACGCGCTATTGGTATCGACATCAGCCCGGCTGAACATGCCGAGCGTTTGGCGCGATTGACCCGCGATTGTGGATTAGATGGAGTGGTGTGTTCTGCCCATGAGGCCGAACGTTTGAAAGCGGCCTGTGGGCAGCGGTTCCAACTGGTGACGCCAGGGATTCGTCCAGAAGGCAGCGCCGCAGGCGATCAACGTCGCATCATGACGCCAGTACAGGCGCAAACTGCCGGTGTGGATTATATGGTGATTGGGCGTCCGATCACCCAATCTGCCGATCCGGCTGCCACGCTGCGTGCGATCCGTGCTTCACTGCTAGCAGGGGTTTGATATGCAAGATGATAACAGCCGTTTAGTTTATTCCACCGACAGTGGGCGCATCAAACAGGAAGAGATCAAACCTGAACGCGCCAAAGGTGATGGTATTGTCCGCATCCAACGCCAAACCAGTGGCCGCAAAGGCAAGGGTGTTTGCTTGATCACCGGAGTCGATCTGGATGACGCCGCATTGGATAAATTAGCCGCAGAATTAAAGAAAAAATGTGGTTGTGGTGGTGCAGTTAAAGATGGCGTAATTGAAATTCAAGGTGATAAACGCGAACTGTTAAAACAATTGTTAGAAGCTAAAGGGATGAAGGTGAAATTAGCGGGCGGTTGAGCAGATTGCCATGCCGCGGTATATGCGGCATGGCTGATTAGTTTGTCACTGGGTAAAACGGATAAAGCAAAAACTACAGACTAAATTAACATCGACCTGAAATTTTATTTTTTATCGTTGTTATATATCAGAAATTATTTACCAACCTGATTCCCGATAATCCCGCCAATAGCGGCACCACCCAGCGTACCCAAGGTACCACCGTCGGTCAGTACTGCACCACCCACCGCACCGACACCCGCGCCAATGGCGGTGTTACGGTCACGTTTGGACATGTTAGAACAGGCGCTCAGCGACACAACCAGAGTAATAGCCAACGCAGCCGTCGCGAAACGTTTATTGATAATCATCATGATATTTTCTCCTCAACATTAGCCATATGGAAGTACCTATAAGTATAGGTGCTAGCTATGGGTTGACTCCCACACGGTATTAAAATAAAAAACGCTAACAACCAAAAAATTAAAAATCCCAGCGAGTTTGTTCGCTGGGAGTGAGTATATATATTTAGAAATTTTGGGGTAGGTAAATAATCTTAAATTGGGGCTGTGTCCTGCTTGGCTTGCTTTATGAGGCCGAAACAGGCTTAAAACATTTTATTTGCTGTCATGAAGACAGTCGCTCACTTAAAAACTCGATGAATTTTTGCGTTTTAGCGGGTAGCAGCCGTGTTTCTGTCAGGGCATAGACGGGCTGTGGGGGACCTCGCCACGCAGGAAGAACCTGTAGTAGTTTACCGTCAGCCAATTCATCGGCAACGATCTCTTCTGGTGTCAGCACAATGCCTTGGCCCAGCGCCGCCAATCGCTTGAGCATTCCCACACTGTTGAGCGTGTATCGTCCACCAACCGCAACAGTTTGACTATTTTTCTCATTATACAATGTCCAGGTATTGGTTTTCTGGATACCAAGGCATTGATGGTGTTCCAAATCTGAGGGAACGATAGGCTGACCTGAGCGTTCAAGATAGTCAGGCGATGCATAAAGGCGAGGTGTCAGTTCAGCCAATTTACGCGCTATCAGTTGTGAGTCTTTTGACTCTCCCATGCGAACCGCGACATCGGTCAGATCACTGACAAGATCTACCCGGCGCGGTGATAAATCGAACTCGAAAGTAATACCGGGGTAGAGATCGGCAAATTCAGCAATTAAGGGCGCCAGATAAATTATGGCGAAATCTACTGGAAACGACGCGCGCAAAACACCACTTGGCTGAGCAAGAATCTCGCCCAATTGCTCATGGGCAAGATGGGCTTCATCCACGATACGGCTACAGCGCTCGAAATAAAGTCTACCAGCTTCGGTCAGTTCGATTTTACGTGTGGTGCGATGGAGTAGCCGTAGCTTTATCGATCCTTCCAATTCACTGATGCGTCGTGACAACGTAGAGCTCGGAACCCCGGTTATTTCCGCCGCCCGGCGAAACCCTTTGGCTTTCACCACTTCAACGAATAACGCCATATCGTTGAGATAATTTTTCATGTTATTTGTGCCAATAATGGAACAATGAAATCCATATTACCCACTTTATCCCTTTATTGAAACAGATGATAATTTGCTGAAGATAGGCGAGAGGAATCATCAGGTTTCCTTTTCACACTTATTATGAGGAATTCAGAATGAACAAACTGTTTGAACCGCTGACATTAGGTCGCTATACCCTATCAAACCGACTGGTGATGGCACCGATGACTCGCTCACGTGCCAACATTGACGGTACTCCCGGTGAGCTTGCTGCTCTATATTATTCACAACGCGCCAGCATGGGTCTGATTATCGCCGAAGGAACCCAACCTTCAGATGACGGACAAGGCTATTTGAGCACCCCCGGTATTTATACTGACGCGCATGTTGCTGGTTGGAAATCCGTGACCGCCGCCGTCCATGAAAAAGGAAGCCGTTTCTTTATTCAACTCATGCATGCGGGGCGAATGTCTCACCCCGACAACACACCACATCATCGCTTAGGCGTTGCCCCTTCGGCTATTGCACCGGGTTCACAAATGTTTACTGCGACAGGAATGCAGGATATTCCCGTACCGCGAGCTCTAACAACCGAAGAGGTTTATCAGACCATAGACGATTTTCGCTACGCTGCTCGCCGTGCGATTGAAGCGGGGGCCGATGGCGTCGAGATACACGGCGCGAATGCCTACTTAATTCACCAGTTTATTGCGGCGAGTGCCAATACACGTACGGATGAATTCGGAGGCTCGATCCAAAATCGTGCACGCTTCGCTATTGCAGTCGCTCAAGCGATTGCCGAAGAGATTGGCGCCGATCGCACCGGATTGCGTTTATCTCCTGGCATGAATCTGTGGGGGATTGATGAAGGCCCAGAAAGTGCGGAACTGTATCGTTACCTAGTTTCCGAGCTTAATAAGCTGGGGTTGGCCTATCTGCATATTATGCATCAAGGGGATGAAGCCTTACTGGCGGACATTCGCCAACTTTGGCAAGGGACACTGATACTGAACCGCCCGAGTCGCCCGCGTGAACAGATTGGTGCTGATGTAGTATCAGGATTGGCTGATCTTGAGGCATACGGCGCCATGGTGCTGGCGAACCCGGATTTTGTGGAGCGTCTTCAGACTAATGCACCCATGAATGATGCGCATCGAGAAGGTTTCTTTGGGGGGACGGATAAATTCTATACTGATTACCCCTACCTGAACTTATCACTGAACCTCTAAGACGGCAGTCATCCTTGCGTCGTGGTGAAGACGGCATAACGCTTCTGTTATGCCCGTTTCATAAGGCGGCTTACTCGTTAACTAAGTCTAACTGGATGCCCTGACGTTTCAGCTGGTGTTGATATTCCAGCGAAATACGTGAGTCGGTGATCACTCGCTTGATTTGGCTGAGAGGTTCCAGTGGGTTGGGTTGGATTTGTCCAAACTTGGAAGAGTCGGTGAGGATGATGTTTTCCACCCCTTTTGATAGCACCGCGTTGACCACATCAGCGCGCATCATATCGCGGCCGGTGAAGCCAGTTTCCGCATGGAAACCATCTACCCCGATGAAGGCTTTGCTGAAATGCACTTGTTGGATGCACATCCGCGTCAATGGGCCGACTACGGTTTCACTTTTCTTCTGGTACATGCCGCCAAGTACAATTACATCGCAGTCGGTTTCTTTCAGCAGATTAGCGATGTAATGACTAACCGTGATTAACGTGATGCGTTTGCGTTCAGCCAAGTAACGCGCCAGCAGGGCGTTGGCACTGCCACTTTCGATGAAAATGGTGTCACCGTCGTTAACCAGCGAAGCGGCGTACTGCGCTAATTTTTGCTTGAGCGTGAAGTTAGACATCATGCGAGCATCAACGTCGTCACTTTCCATCGCTACCGCTGAGCCATGTATCCGCTTGAGGTAACTGCGTTTCTCCAGCAGATTGAGATCTTGCCGGATGGTGACTTCTGAAACGCCAGAAGCGCGAGCCAGCTCGCTGACGCTGATGCGTCGACGATCATTCACTAACTGCAATATGGTTTGTTGTCTTGGATTCATATCGGCCTGATGAGCAGCCCCGAAACGCGGAGCTGCAATTATTCATTGGTTAAATAGTATGTTCTGTTCGCGCAATAATATCATCCTGAGCGTCTGGGGATAATGCGGTAAAGAAAGCAGAATATCCAGCCACACGCACCACTAAATCACGGTATTGGTCAGGATGTTGTTTCGCGGCCAATAGCGTTTCACGGGAAACAATGTTGTATTGCACGTGCCAGCCGTGATACGCCTCGAAGAAGGTGCGCAGCATCAGCATCAATTTTTCCCGATCGCGTGGGTTTTCCAACGTCGAAGGATTCAGCTTCTGATTGAGTAGCACACCGCCGAGGATCGATTCGGTGGGCAGTTTGCTGAGTGAATTAAACACCGCCGTTGGCCCTAAATGATCAGTACCGGAAGCCGGGCTAGCACCTTCTGCCAATGGGGTATGCGCTTTACGACCATCAGGCGTTGCCATCGTCGCTGCACCAAACGGCACGTTGGCGGAGATAGAAGAGGTGCCTGCGTAATAAGTCCCACCAATGGGGCCACGACCGAAGCGGGTATTGTGATATTGCTTCAATTCATCAATGTAAGTTTGATAGGCGCGAACCAACAGTTGGTCAACTTCATCGACGTCGTTACCGTATTTCGGTGCGGAGTTGATCAAACGCTGGCGCAGTTGTTCGCCACTCAGGCCATCAAAGTCATCAGCCAGTGCTGCTGCCAGTTGTTGCTGACCGATAAGACCTTGTTCAAACACCAGTTTGCGTACCGCTGCCAAGCTATTACCGAGGTTGGCGATCCCCACTTGTAAACCGGAAACCCAATCGTATTTTGCACCGCCTTGCTTGATGCTTTTGCCGCGCTCGATGCAATCATCCACCAGTGCAGAACAGACGATATCGTGGGCATTTTCTTCCAATACCGTATCGACAACGCATTCGATCTCGATCGATTTACGTGTGTAGTAACGGATTTGGCTGTCCCAGGATCCCATCACCTGATCAAAGTGACTGAAATTACCCTGCGATAACGCCAGCTCTTGCGGTAAGAACACTTTACCGGAAGTTGCATCACGGCCTTGTTCTAGCGCCGCCAACATCACACGGGCGAAGTTGATAAAACTCATGCCGGTGCAACGATAACCCCATTTTCCCCCCACGGCGGTTTCAATACAGCCGATAGCGGCGTAATCGTAGGCATCCTGCGGTTCCACGCCGAGTTTGATAAATTCTGGAATCACTATCTCATCGTTGTTAAATGCGGGCATACCGAAGCCGCAACGGATGACTTGTACGCAAGCATCGAGGAAATCGTTACTGATACCAGCGTGATAACGCACGCTGAGGTTCGGTTGGGTTGAACGCAGGCGGCCGCAGGATTCGAGAATCACGTAGGACAGGGGATTCTCTGCATCGCAGGGTTTTCCGTCGACCAGTTTTTGCCCGCCGATGGTGACGTTCTGGTACAGCGGGCTCCCTGCTGAAGCTTTGGAGTGTGAGCCGGAGCGGATCTTGTTCACTTCCAGCAGCTTCAGCCAGCAGCTATGCAGCATTTCGATGGCTTTTTCACGTGGCAGACTTTGTTCTAGCTCTACATCGCGGCGATACCAAGGATACAGATATTGGTCGAGGCGACCGAAGGACACCGAGTGGCCGTTGGATTCGATCTGCAACATCAGTTGAATGAAATAGCAGAGTTGCAACGCTTGCCAGAAGGTTTGTGGTGGCTGGTGGGCGATCAATTCGCAGTTGACGGCCATGGTCTGCAACTCTTCACGACGCCAAGCACGGGTTTCGCTCTGTGCCATTTCACGTGCTAACTGGGCGAAACGTAAAATGTGCTCGCTTAACGCCGCCAGCGAGATATCAATCGCTTTCAGGAACTGCTCTTTGTGCAACTCTTCCCAATCGGTGAGTTGCAGACGGCAACGGCGTTCATCGACTTTGCTGCGTAGGCCATCCAGCCCTAACTCCAATAACAGCGGGAAGTTAACCGCCAAATGCGCATCGCCGGAGGTCATATTGCCTTCCGCTTTGATGATACCGGTTGCTAGCAGGGCTTTTTGCTCGTCGGTGAACATACCGTAGCAGCGATCTTGTACTGTTTGGCCGCGCCACCAAGGGCAGATGCTATGCAGAATAGCTTTATTCTCTTCGCTGACGGAGAAGCCCGCACCGGGGCGATCAGCCAGTTCGTCGATCTCACTTTCAATCCAACCGACGGTATATTCTGGGAAAATAGGCGCCGCACGCAGTTCGCTGGCTTGGTTGCCAATAATCAGTTCATCGTTTTTGATCCACACCGTGCGTTTCGCCAGATGATTAGCCAACGCTAAAGCGCGACGTACCGGCAGTGGTTTGTCCTGATGTTGCTGATAAACCTCGGTGTAATGCTGAGCACGTTCGGTACAGACGGGTGGTTTGACGATATGGATCAGCGCGTTTTTATGCGCTTTGGTGCGTTCGGTCAGGGTAGTCAGATCCAGCGTTGTCATGATGTTATCCTCGCAAAATGGCGGTCAGACCTTTAGCGCTGGCGTAATCTTCGGCATAGGCCAGCAATTCTGGGTCATCTAATGGGTGTTGTGCAGCGAAATAGGGTGCGCCGAGCAACTGATATTTGTTGATACCCAGCGTGTGGTAAGGCAAAAAGTGAATTTCTTTCACGCCAACTTCATCGGCGGCGAAATCGGTAATGGCGCGGATCGAATCGCGATCGGCGTTGAACTCAGGGATCAGCGGCACACGAATGGTTACCTCGGTACCGTAGGTGGCTAAGCGACGGAAGTTATCCATCACCCGTTTGGCTGAACCGTCGGTCCACTGTTTGAAGCGGACTTCATCAACATGTTTTAAATCTGCCAGCATCAGATCCAACCACGGCAATGAAGGTTCGATATAAGACCAAGGTGTATGCAGGCAGGACTCAACAGCGGTATGAATCCCCGCTTGTTTACCGCGCTGCAACAGGGCTGCCGCAGTTTCTGGCTGCATAAACGGTTCGCCACCCGAAAGCGTTAAACCCCCACCAGTACGTTGATAGAAAGGTTGATCGCGCATCACTTCGGCCATAATCGCGTCGAGATCAACTGCGCTACCGCACACGCTCAGTGCTCCGGTTGGGCAACAGTCGGTTAATGCGTCATAATCGTTGGCAGTGAGTAATTGACGTTGGATGATTAACGTTTCATCGACGTGTTGGAGAGCCTGCGGGCAGCGGTTGCTACACAGCTCACAACCCGCCAAACACAAACGCGAATCGAACAACAGATCCTGTTGGCGCGCGCGGCTTTCCGGGTTCTGACACCAGCGGCAGCCGAGAGAGCAGCCTTTCAAAAAGACTACGCTGCGGATGCCGGGGCCGTCATGAGTGGAATAGCGCTGCAGGTTAAAAATCATACATACTCGTCGCGTTAACTTTCTTTCGTAAATTAAATGACTTTCGAATGAAAGTTAATTTGATGTTGGTCAAGAATGATGCAGTTTGATCTCGTATTATGTTCAGAGTTTGATTCAGTCCACATCTAACAGATTCAGGAGTTCATCATGGAGCTTTATCTCGATACCGCTGATGTCATCGCTGTAAAACGTCTGGCGCGCGTGCTGCCATTGCATGGCGTGACCACCAACCCCAGCATTGTGGCGAAAGAAGGCAAGCCTATTTGGGAAGTTCTGCCAGCGCTGCGTGATGCTTTGGGTGGCACGGGTAAGTTGTTCGCTCAGGTGATGGCTAACGATGCCGAGCGCATGGTGGCAGAGGCCGTGATGCTGCACCAACGCGTGCCAGGGTTAATTGTGAAGGTTCCAACCACCGCCGAGGGTTTGGCGGCGATGAAAAAGCTAAAACAGATGTCGATCCCAACCTTGGGCACTGCGGTATATGGGGCGACTCAAGGGTTGTTAGCGGCGTTGTCTGGAGCGGAATATGTCGCGCCTTATATCAACCGGGTCGATGCCCAGGGCGGTGATGGCATTGAAATGGTGCACGAACTGCAACAACTGCTGACGCTACACGCACCCCATGCCAAAGTGTTGGCCGCTAGTTTCAAAACCCCACGCCAAGTATTGGAATGTTTGCTGGCTGGTTGTCAGTCGGTGACGCTGCCGGTTGATGTGGCTGAACAGATGCTAACCACGCCAGCAGTGCAAGCGGCGGTAGAAAAATTTGAGCAAGATTGGCAGGGAGCTTTCGGCACTAATGTGTTGAATTGATAACCACTGTTTAACCATTTCCCCAAGGCGGCCTCTGGTCGCCTTTTTTATTATACTGGATAAATGTGGTTAAAAAATGAACTGTGGTCTACGCTAATTTGTGATCATCATCACTGTATGTTGGGGGAAGTCACATGTCGTCAAATAAGCGTATAGTCATTACCGGTGGCAGTCGAGGATTGGGTAAAGTATTTGCGCAACACCTGTTGCAGCAAGGTCATCAACTGATATTGACGGGACGTGATGCGGCAATGCTTGAGCAGGCCCGTAGCGAACTTGGCGGTGAAGTAGAGGCGTATAGCTTCGATGTTACCAACCATATTGCTGTCAGGCAGGCTTTCCATGAAATCGGTGCAGTTGATGTGCTGATCAATAATGCGGGAGTATTAGGGCCGGTTGACTATTTCCATAAGGGACAACCTGATGAATGGTTAACCGCATTGGATATCCATCTAAAAGGTACGGTGCACTGTACTCATGCCGTATTACCGAAAATGGTCGAGCGTAAGCAAGGGATTGTGATCAATGTGTCCAGCAATGCTGGCGTGTTCCGTTGGCCGTGCTGTTCATCTTATTCGGTGGCCAAAGCGGCAATTATTAAACTGACCGAAAATCTGGCGATGGAAACACGCAAGAAAGGGGTTGCCCACTTTGCCTGGCATCCTGGCCTAGTACATTCAGTCGGGTTAGCGGTGGATACCGGACGTCAGACTCACGAACCGGGCACACCGATAGATGGGCTGATGAAGTGGGTGGCGGAGGAGCACCAAAAGGGGAACACCGTGAGTGCAGAACAGAGCGCTAAATCATTGGAACGGTTGGTCAGTGGCGAATTGAATGCACTGAGCGGTCGTTACTTGACGGTGTATGACGATTTTGATCATTTGTTGCTTTCGCAAAAACAGATCCAACACGACGATGCGTTGATGTTACGCATCAAATCACCCGTGGTATAAACAAGCGCAGACACAGCTGAAACTCACATCAATCGATTATTCATTCAGTCGGTTGATGTGTTCATTACGATACTCGTCGTAAACAAAATTCGGTGAAATTGGAAGTCCGAAATGAGACTCATTTTTCATTGTGACATGGGAGTGCGCTATACAAAATGCGCCCAATCTATGTGTCATTTTTTGTTATGTGAGAGATGTAATGAAGGCAAGGTCCTATAGCCTGTTTGGCGCAATGTCGATGAGCCTACTATTAGCGGGATGCGCATCAAAAGTCGTGGAGCCCGATCAGTATTCCGGTTTTCTGCCGCAATACAGCGAATTAACCGAAACCACCTCTGCCAGTGGGCATAAAACCCTACGTTGGGTCGATCCTAATTTCAAATTGGGTCATTACTGTGGCGTAATTTATACCCCGATTATTTATTTCCCTGAAGCCAAGCCTAATGCGCGAGTCAGTCAGGCTGCATTGGATAAAATTCGTCTTTATGCCGATTCGCGGATAAAAGCAGCTCTGGGTAAACGGGTGCATTTGGTCGAACAAGGTGCTTGTCCGAACCCACTGATATTCAAAGCAGCGATTACGGCGGTGAATGCGCAAGACAAAGATGTGCAGTTCTACGAAGTGGTTCCGTTTGCTGCGGTGGTGGCGGGTTCATTCGCGTTGGCAGGACATCGCACTCAGCATACCCAACTGTATGTGGAAGGGCAGTTAATTGATAAGAAGAGCGGGAAAACGGTATTGGAAGTGGTGCGCAAAGGCAAAGGTCAGGATGTCAGTAACAGTTATAAACCTATCACCGCAGCAGAAGTGAAAAGTGCGTTGGATGATATGACACAAGACATTGCTGCGTTTCCAGTTATCAATTAACGGTTGTTTGCTGGATTTCTATTCAGAATAATCTCGGTATACTGAGCGATAATGGACGATCCTCAGTAAAGAGAAAATATGGCATTAACCATCAAGGTGTTACTAGAAAATCATCGTGCTGCCAGTGCAGAGAAATCGCTACTGGCAAAGGCTGGATTAAGTTTGTTAGTTCAGGATGAAACGACCTCGATTTTGTTCGATGCCGGCCCTGACGGCAGTTTCCTGCATAATGCGCAATTGATGGGCATCGACCTATCCCAGATAACCGCGACAGTCCTCTCGCATGGTCACTATGACCACTGCGGTGGCGTACCTTGGTTACCGGACAACAGCCGCATTATCTGCCATCCACAAATCGCTGATGAACGTCACTCGGCAGTCACGCTGCTTGGCTATAGCAAGAAAGTAAAAAAACTGTCCCTAAACATCGACTACTCACGCCACAAAATGGAATACAGCCGTGTGCCAGTGGACATCAGCGAGCGTTTTATCTGGTCGGGGGAAATCTCCGTGGCTAAACCGAAGGCATATGGCGTTATTAGCGGTAAAACAGAAACTTTGGATTATGTTATCGACGAGGGCGTGTTGATTTATAAATCTGACCGCGGGCTGGTGATTATTACCGGTTGTGGGCATAGCGGATTAATTAATATCGTGCGCCACTGTCAAAGAATCACTGGGATCAACAAAATCCATGCCCTGATCGGGGGCTTCCATTTGCGCAGTGCTTCACCGAGAGTGCTATGGCAGGTGAGGCAGTTCTTGAACCAACAAAAACCAGAGAAAATAATGGGCTGCCATTGCACCGGAGCATGGGGGCGGTTGTGGTTACCGGAAGTGATAGCCCCGGCGACAGGAGACACGTTTGTTCTTAGTTCTTGAAACAATGCGGGCGCTAATGCGCCCGCGGTGTTTTTAGCATGGACACTTGCCCACTTTTCCTCCCTCACTGGGGAAGCGGGCTTCCAAACAGTAGCGATGGAATTCACGTTCGGTCATCGGCGTTTTATCCGGATGATGCAAACGCATATGGTTCACATAATTACCGTAGTCATGCACCCCGACCATCAATCGGAAACTTTGCGCACAACGTCGAGCAATCAGCCTCACCCATTGCCAGCGGGTTCGTGGCTTGGCTTCCCGCTGTTGCAACGGCAGGCAGCGCAAAATACGCGGTGAGCCTTGCGGTTGGTGTTGATAAACCAGTTTAGACACGGCTAGTTTCCTCACGCAGAACAATTTCAGTTTCATTCGTCGTTGGCTTATTCGAATTCAATGCACGACGAATAACGAAGAACGCCGAAATCAACATAGTGATAGCGACCAGCATAAAGAACGCACAGAGCGCGGCGTTAATTTGGTTGCTGAATACGATGGTTTCCATATCTTTCAGCGATTTGGCTGGAGCGATAAGGATGCCTTGTTCGATACCGGTTGAGAATTTTTTCGCCTGAGCCAAGAAGCCGATACTCGGTTTCTCATGGAAGATCTTCTGCCAACCGGCGGTCATCGACGTAATAAACAGCCAAACGGTCGGCAGGATCGTCACCCAAGCGTAGCGCTGTTTCTTCATTTTGAACAACACCACGGTACCGAGGATTAGTGCCATTGACGCCAGCATCTGGTTACCGATACCGAACAGCGGCCATAGGGTGTTGATCCCACCGAGTGGGTCGACCACCCCTTGGTAAACGAAGAAGCCCCAACCCGCGACCGCCACAGTGGTCCCTGCCAGATTACCAAACCAAGAGCGGTTGTTTGCCAAACGAGGGATCACCACGCCGACCAGATCCTGCACCATAAAGCGGCAGGCGCGGGTACCGGCATCGACGGCGGTCAGGATGAACAGGGCTTCAAACAGAATGGCGAAGTGATACCAGAACGCCATCATTGCACGGCTGTTAAACACCTCAGTAATGATATGTGCCATCCCGACGGCGAAGGTCGGTGCACCACCCGCACGGGACAGAATCGAGTTCTCGCCGACGTCTTTAGCGATCATCGCCAGCGTTTCCGGCGTCACGATAAAGCCCCAGGTATTGATGACCTGCGCGGCACTTTGTACTGTTTCACCAATTAACGCTTTGGGTGAGTTCATGGCGAAGTACACGCCCGGATCTAACACCGAAGCACAAATCAGCGCCATGATGGCAACGAACGATTCCATCAACATTGCACCGTAGCCGATAAAGCGAATATGGCTTTCACGCTCAATCAGTTTTGGCGTCGTACCGCTGGAAACCAATGCGTGGAAGCCGGAGATCGCGCCACAGGCAATGGTGATAAACAGGAACGGGAACATCGCCCCGGAGAATACCGGACCACTACCATCAATAAAGCGAGATACCGCAGGCATCTTCATTTCTGGCATAGCGAAGACGATACCAATCGCCAGCCCGACGATAACGCCGATTTTTAGGAAGGTAGAGAGATAGTCACGTGGAGCCAGCAGTAACCAAACCGGCAGCACCGAAGCGATGAAACCGTAGACAACCAGCACCCAGGTCAGGGTGGTGCCGTGCAAGGTAAAGAACGGACCCCAATACGGGTGTTGTGCGACGTTACCGCCATAGATAATCGCCAACATCATCAGCACGAAACCGATCACGGAAACTTCAGCGATTTTACCGGGGCGGATAAAGCGCATATAAACGCCCATCAGCAGAGCGATGGGAATGGTGGCCGCAATGGTGAATAGCCCCCACGGACTGTCTGCCAAGGCTTTCACCACCACTAACGCCAAGGCTGACAGAATGATAATCATCACCCCCAGCGCGCCAAGCATGGTGATCACCCCGGCGAAAGCGCCCAACTCCTGCTTAGCCATCTCGCCCAGCGAACGTCCGTCGCGACGGGTAGAGATGAACAGGATCAGGAAGTCCTGCACCGCACCGGCCATCATCACACCGACCAAGATCCAGATAGTGCCCGGCAGGAAGCCCATTTGTGCCGCCAAAATAGGGCCGACTAACGGCCCCGCACCAGCGATGGCAGCAAAGTGGTGACCAAATAGCACCCATTTATTGGTGGGCACATAGTCCAGCCCATCATTGCGACGTTCTGCCGGTGTCAGGCGGCGATCGTCCAATTCAAAAATATTTTTAGCAATAAATAGGCTGTAGAAACGATAGGCGATGCTATAGCAGGCGACGGAAGCCACAACGAGCCAGACTGCATTGACATGTTCGCCACGGCTGAGTGCCAGCATGGCAAAAGCAAATGCACCGACTACTGCGACCGCCAGCCAGATAACCCCGGACTTGACGTTTTTCATGATCAGAAACTCCTTGGAGTGCAGAGGTAGGGAACTATGTTGTTATTAAGTTGTAACTACTGGTTAAAAATAGGAGTTTTGGCCGCGAAGAGAAGCTGATCGGATGAGAAATGTGATGCTGGTAGAGTTTTGAAGAAAAACAACATGATGAATCAGGAAAAGTGCAAGGAAAACGTTCGTCGAACAAGGCTCGATTTCACGCTGATTACTTTTTTCTGAGTGATAACTCGCATTTATACCCAAAATAATTGGAGTTGCATCAAGGCGGCAAGTGAGCAAATCCCGATGAGCTTACGCCAGTAAGTGATTCGGGTGCGTGAACGTAGCCAACACAGATGCAGCTTCAAGTATGACGGGTATATAGCGAAATTTTCATTCGAGATACTTATTGTCATCTTGTAACTACTGCCTAAATAAAATTATCTGTGATATATCTTTCAATTCGTGAGATATCCACACATTCACGAAGGGAATGGTTAATTAATAAAATGGATGAAATTATGATAAATGAAATTATTAATGGTTTCTCGTCGCAACTTACTGCTATCCGACATGATATTCACCAGCATCCGGAGTTAGGTTTTAAAGAATTCCGTACCAGTGATTTAGTTGCCGATTATCTCAAGTCTTGGGGTTATGAAGTTCATCGGGGGTTGGCGGGAACTGGGGTAATAGGAACCTTGAAGGTCGGTGATGGTAATAAACGCATCGGTATTCGTGCCGATATGGATGCGTTACCTATCAAAGAAAATAATGGTAAACCTTGGTCTAGCACTATCGAAAACCAGATGCATGCTTGTGGTCACGACGGTCATACCACCATGTTATTGGGAGCCGCACGCTACCTAGCGCAAACACGTAATTTCAACGGTACACTAAACCTGATTTTCCAACCGGCTGAAGAAATGTTGAACGGTGGTGCGGTGATGGTTGAACAGGGGCTGTTCGAGCAATTCCCCTGTGATGCGATTTTCGCCATGCACAATATGCCGGGGATGCCGGTTGGGGAGTTCTTCTTCCAACATGGCGCATTTATGGCGTCAATGGATCAGTTCACGATTACCGTGCATGGGCGTGGTGGTCACGGTGCTATGCCACACTTGGCGATCGATCCGGTGCTGGTGTCTTCCCACATTACCGTCGCATTGCAAAGTATTATTTCCCGAAATATTGATGCGCTGGATTCTGCGGTGATTACCGTCGGCAGCATCCAAGCAGGGCAAGCACCCAATGTGATCCCAGATAGTGCCGAAATGAAACTCAGCGTGCGCTCTCTGAGCCGTGCGGCGCGTGAAATTTTGTTGAAACGTATTCCTGAACTGGCGAAGGCTCAAGCGGAAAGCTTTGGTGCCACGGCGACAGTTGAACACGTCAATGGCACGCCAGTACTGGTTAACGACGAGGTCATGACCCGTTTTGCCCACGATGTGGCGGTCACGCAGTTTGGCGAAAGTAAAAGCCACTATGGCACCAAACCATTGATGGGCAGTGAGGACTTTGCCTTTATGCTCGATGCACATCCGCAAGGCTGTTATCTGATCATCGGCAACGGTGATGGTGAGGGAAGTTGCATGGTGCATAACCCAGGTTATGACTTTAACGATCAGTGTTTGGTCGCGGGAAGCCATTATTGGGGAGCGTTGGTGGAAGCCTATTTAAAATAGGACGATGGTTTCACGGAGGAAATATGTCAGATAATACGCTTTCATCGGTAGATGATTTAGCTGAAAAGAAAGTGACTGGTGGCAAGAAAGTTATTTTCGCCGCCTCTTTTGGTAATGCATTAGAGTTTTTCGATTTTGGTATTTATAACTTCTTCGTTATTTATATTAGCGTGTTATTTTTCCCACCCTCTAGCGATCCGAATCTAGGGTTATTGCTGGCGTTTGCTACCTTTGGTGTCAGTTTCTTCATGCGCCCATTAGGCGGCATTCTGATTGGTGCTTATGCCGACCGTTGCGGTCGTAAATCCGCGATGATTTTGACTATTTCGCTCATGACCTTGGGTACGGCGATGATCGGTTTCGCACCGACCTACGTCAGTGCCGGTTATTGGGGCACGGTAACGCTAGTGGCGGCGCGTTTGATTCAAGGTATTGCGGCGGGAGGAGAAGTGGGGGCGTCGATGTCGATGTTGGTGGAGTCGGCCCCGCCTAACCGACGTGGCTTCTATTCCAGTTGGCAGTTAGCAACGCAAGGGATCGCCACTATTTTTGGCGGTCTCACGGCATTGGCATTGAGTGCCGCGCTACCGGCGATCACAGGCGATCCAGAGGTTATGGCCAGTTGGGGTTGGCGAGTGCCGTTCTTTATTGGCATTTTACTGGCTCCACTGGGTTGCTGGTTACGTATCAATCTGGAAAACGATCGCCCAGAGGTTGTTCAGGGCAAGAGTGAGGAAACGCCATCGCTCGGACACACGCTGCGGCAACATACGCGAGTGGTTGTTATTGGTGTGATGTTGACTATTGGTGCGACAGTTGCCACTTATATTTCTATGTATTATCTCGGGACTTATGCAGTGAAATATCTAGGTATGGCGCAGCCGTATGCTTATGCCGCGATGTTGCTCGCCGGATTGATCACGTTTGGCGGCAGTTTATTAGTCGGTACTTGGTGCGATCGCATCGGGCGTTTGCCATTGATCCTGTGGTCACGCGTGGCGCTGTTGATTATCGCATTCCCTGCGTTTTGGTTATTGGTCGCAATACCGCATCCCGTCGTATTGCTGCTGGTGGTCTTGGTATTGATCACGCTGACCACTATCGGCTCAGTACCGACGATGTTGGTGATTTCTGAACTGTTCCCGAAAAATATTCGAGCAGTGGGGTTCGCCTTGGTCTATAGCTTGGGCGTCGCTATCTTCGGTGGTTTTGCCCAATATTTTGCTACTCAGTCGATCGAACTGACCGGATCACTGCTGGCTCCTGCGGGGTACCTGGTTTTGGCAACTATCGTGTCATTGGTTGTTGTACCGTTGCTGCAAGAAACCGGTAGGATTTCGTTGCAATAAACCAAAGAAAAGGGGCGATACCGTTTGGTTATCGCCCCTCAATCGTTCTAGCGCTAAAGGTTACACCACCGGCTTGGCAATCACGTTACGGGTTTCCATCCGCACTTCGGCGATGTTGACCTGCAAGCTGTCGCTCTGACGGTAAACCACTTCACCTTTCACCTGCACAGTGCCAGTTTCTTGGCTACAGACCATCTCATCACGTATCGCATGGATGAATGGCGCAGGAATGAAGGCAACGGCACCGTTGTCTACCAAACGCACGCGCAGACCACCGCGAGTCACATCGATGATTTCTGCATTGAAACGCTCATCGGTACCGGCCTTGTCTTTCAAGTAACGGGCATACAGCCAGTCACCGACATCACGCTCTGCCATGCGGTTAAAACGGCGACGCTCTGTCAATTGTGCTGTAATTTCGTCCTGCGGTTTCTCTGCGGCTTGGTCAGCAATAATGGCTTTCAGCAGGCGATGGTTAACCATATCGCCGTATTTACGAATTGGCGAAGTCCAAGTGGCATAAGCCTCCAGCCCCAGACCAAAATGAGGCCCCGGCGTGGTGCTGATCTCAGCAAAAGTTTGGAAACGACGGATGCGGCTATCGAGGAATTGCGTCGGTTGTGAATCCAAATGACGACGTAGCTCGCAGAAACCTTCCAGCGTCAGCAGTTTTTCTGCCTCAGCTTTTACACCGTTGGCTTGCAAGACGGTCACCGCTTGCTCAATGAGCGCAGGATCGAAACCGTTGTGCACGTTGTAGATACCAAAGCCCAAACGATCGCGCAGCACGATGGCGGCACAAACGTTAGCTGCAATCATGCACTCTTCAACGATGCGGTTGGCGGAACGGCGTTGCTCGGTGATGATTTCCAGCACGTCGCCTTTCTCACCCAATACGAAGCGATAATCAGGACGGTCTTTGAACACCAACGCATGTTGATGACGCCAACTGTTACGGGCATCACAAACGCGTTTCAGCAGTGTGATTTGTTGAGCGATAGCTTCACTCGGTGGCTGCCAACCGGTAATGCCGTCCAGCCAATCGGAAACTTCGTCATAAACCAGTTTAGATTTAGATTCGATCTCGGCGGTGAAGAACTGAATATCGTTACCCAATGCGCCATCGGCGGCGATGGTCACGCGGCAAGCCAGTACTGGACGGCGTTCGTTAGGACGCAATGAGCATAGGTTGTCGGACAGATCGCGCGGCAACATTGGGATATTGAAGCCCGGCAGATAGTTGGTGAAAGCACGTACGCGGGCGATTTCATCCAACTGACTACCTTGTTCTACATATGCGGTAGGGTCGGCAATCGCGATGGTCAGTTGCAGTGAACCGTCACCGTTGTCCTGCACGTATAGTGCATCGTCCATATCTTCGGTGCTGGCGCTGTCGATAGTGACAAACTCCAACGCGGTCAGATCTTCACGCGGCAATGTGGCCTTTGGCTCGCTGATGGCCACCATCTCTGGGGCTTCTTTTTCCAGATTATGGCGTGCCAATGTGACCCACCAAGGTGCGAAATGGTCTTCTGCATCGGTAATAAAGTGGGTGAGATCAGCATAGAACCCGCGATCGCCTTTCAGCGGATGGCGGCGCATTTCTGCGACTGCCCAATCACCGGCTTGGAAATCATGCTTCAGATCGCGCGCAGGACGGCATTGGATCGCATCTTTTAGCAACGGATGATCGGGAACGATGGATAGGCGATCGTCTTTCTTTTGCACGCGACCAACAAAGCGTGACAGGAAGGGCTCGATCAGCTCTTCAGGCTCAGCGATCTCGCGTTCCTTTTCGGTATGCAGGGTCGCAGTGATGCGATCGCCATGCATTACTTTCTTCATCTGCGGTGGTGGAATGAAATAGCTTTTTTGACCGTCAGCCTCAAGAAAGCCAAAGCCTTTCTCAGTACCTTTTACGACGCCTTCAACGCGTGGAGTCTGAGAGTGAAGTTGCTGTTTAAGCTGCGCCAGCAGCGGGTTATCTTGAAACATATCGTCCAGTAAATGGGTTTGTGAGTGGCAAGATTTGCGGCTGACAGTTTTACGCGAATCACCTGCTGTGGGCAAGCTTAACCTCATGCTTTTACCGTGTTACGGCACGGCTAACGTTCATTTTTAGCATCACAATAGGTATTAAAATCCACTACAGCTGTTTCTTTTAATATAAACAAACGGTAATCACAGCTTTTAGATATGTAGCTTTCTGGCTTGAAATGGAGCATTTCTCCTGTGGTTTTAATGATAGGCAGCCCTACGTTTCTATTCATGAAAAAATACTGATAAGTATATCGTGAAACCGCGGGGTCAACTGTTTTAATCAGTGGAAATACATTACGGGTGAGTTCGGCATCGGGGAATGTTTTAATGGTATTAATGAAAGTGATATTTTTTGCCGTTTGCGTACGTGCTACATCGGCTTTAATCATCCACATGACGGATGACAGATAACTTTGTTCTTTTATCATCGTATTGAAAATTGCCACCATTGTTACAGATGCGTACATGATGCTGATAATAAAGGCGACAATGACTGGGCCGCACAACCACCGAGGGATAATGGAGAACGTAACTAGCATACAAAAGAGCGTAAAGGCACTATAAGCAGGCATAGCTCTGGGCGCCACTACCGGAACATTCAGGAACAACGAGACCCCTGGAATCATCAATATTATGAGTAATGGAGAAAGCAAGGAAATGATGATGACGGGAATACGATAAGGGCGCGTTTTATTCCGGTTTAACTCTATGACTTTGATTATTGTGCACACGAACATAAGAAGGGTGGGTAACAGGATTAAAATTACTCTCCATCCAGGGAAAGCAAGTTGCATGAGAGTGAAAAAATTTAATAAATTGGTTGATAGGAGCGCAAAAAAGTTGGTATCGAAAGTAACCAGTTGGCTTTGCTCTATGCTGTAGTCATCGGCTATTAATGCAGAGGCAATAAAGGTTTTGTATATCAATACTGCAATAACGATGGCACAAGCCTTAGTCAGTATAAAGCGTAGAATAGGCTGTTGCCGACAAATAAAACAGTAGACGCTAATAATTACACAAGACAGATAAAGGTTAGTACTAATTTGATACAACATCAACATGCATAAAAGTAGCGCAGTGGTTATTGCTAGACTCTTGAGTTGACTAGAGGAATGATAAATAGCAGCTAACATAGCCAGCGAAAATGCACTGAGGATACTGACAGAATCCCAAATATAAAGCATTGGTTGTGCAAAGAAGGGGTTAACTACTATACCCAACGATAGAAGTATCATCTGTACTAGTGATAACTTCGTTTGCAAACTGGAAACGAACAGTGCGGAAGCAAAACTCAGAAATGTAATCCCTACAAACAATGGAATAGGAGATATATCATTTATAGTGGTACTGAATGTCAGGAGGAACTGCAACGCGGTAGTTAACGGGCGGCCATTTGAAGTCCAAGTGCTAGCATCTCCGGTGTAAAGACGTAAAAAGTCATCGCCGTAATAGACCTTATTACTCCAGAGAGGAGCGCTAACAAGAAGAGCAAATGCCAGTGTGATAAAAAAAATCGTTATTAGGCGAGAACGTTCCGTCTGGGAAAAACCTATCTCTTCTGGTGTATTAGAATACGCCAGGTCTCTTGTTTTATTTTCCATCATCATCCTTATTTATATTAACCTTATCGGGTGTAATACTGTCAATGATATATCTCGGTCTGTTTTTTGCTTCTACAAAAATGCGACTTATATATTCACCGAGAACACCAATACCGATAAGTTGTATCCCACCGGAGAAAAGTAATACAGTCATCAAAGATGCGTAGCCAGGTACAGCATTTCCCCATATCAACTTTGAAATGATCACCCAACAACCATAAAAAATAGAACCTAATGCTATAATTAACCCAATATAAGTCCAGACTCGAAGGGGAAGGGTTGAGAAGGATGTTATGCCATCGAGTGCGAGATTCCACAATTTCCATCCGCTGAACTTAGTTTTTCCGGTAACTCTTTCTGTACGTTGGTATTCAACAATTGCCGTTTTTCCTCCCACCCAAGCCATCAGACCTTTCATAAATAGCGTTCTTTCTGGCAAGTTAATAATCTTATCGACTAATTCACGAGACATCAGCCGAAAATCACCGACATTATGCTCAATGCGCTCCTTGCTGAGCATGTTATGAATGAAATAATAACCTGAAGCACTAATGCGTTTAAGGAAACTATCCGTACTGCGATTAATACGTTTGGCCAGGACGACATCTGCCCCCAACTTCCATTGAGAGACCAGCTCAGGTAACAGACTAACAGGATCTTGCATATCAACATCCATCGGGATAACGGCATCCCCTGACGCATGTTTCAACCCGGCAAAAAGAGCCGCTTCTTTGCCAAAATTCCGGCTGAAATTGATTAGTACGATGTGACTATCAAGTTGCTGAAGTGAACAAATAACTGATTTTGTATTGTCAGTGCTACCATCATTTACGAACACAATTTCTACAATATAATCCTCATTAAGAGGGTGGACATTGCGAATTGTCTGAAAAAATACCGGAATTGCAGACTCTTCATTAAATACAGGTACCACAATAGATAAAATCATGACGTTTCTTTCCTGAATACGACAAACCTTGAATAAAGGTAGTCACATGTCAGACTTATGCAAGAAAAAAACATAAAGAAAAATTAAGATTTTTTAGAACGTCTTGGTTTTCCTGTCTAATGTCCTAGTAATAGAAGGTGTAATATGACATATGTTATATAGCATATGTCATACCAAATTTTTATATCCTATAAATTATAATTTTTAAGCACCTTAAACGCAGAGTTAATAGGTGTTTATTAAATCGCTATGCATACATCATGAACGGGGGGAATAAAGTTTCCTGATTAGCTCTTAAGCTGAAGAAGAGGTATTTCACCTTGTGTTTTCCAAGGGCGAATGACCACCGGAATCGACTTAGAAGTCGGTGTGCCGGTGCCGTCACCAAAACTCGCTAAAGGTACCAATGGGTTAGTTTCTGGATAGTAAGCGGCCAAGTTGCCACGTGGAATGGCGTAGCTCACCAGTTTGAAACCGCTGACCTTACGGGTGATACCATCATTCCATAGGGTTTCGATCTCTATCAACTCACCATCTTGCATCCCCAGCTCCGCTAAATCCTCTGGGTTGATGAACAACACTTCACGTTGCCCATAGACGCCACGGTAGCGGTCATCCAAACCATAAATGGTGGTGTTGTATTGATCGTGCGAACGTAAGGTTTGCAATGTAAACGGCGCTTTTTCGTCGCCCAATTGTGGGAACAGGGTGCTTGGTAGTGTGGCAGCGCTAAATTCGGCCTTACCGCTTGGCGTGGCGAAACGGAACTCGGCCGCGGCATTACCTAAATAAAAGCCGCCGGGTTGTTCGCAGCGCGGATTGAAATCTTTAAATCCGGGAATTGTCGCGGCGATATGATTGCGGATTAATGAATAGTCATCGGCCAACTCCAGCCAATCTAGTTGCTGGCTACCTAAAACTGCGTCGGCGATGGCGCAGACGATCGCCGTTTCCGACCATTGGCTGTCCGCTAACGGTTTGTTGATGCCTTCCGAGGCGTGCACCATGCTGAATGAATCTTCTACGGTGATAAATTGCGGGCCGCTGGCTTGCATATCTAACTCGGTACGCCCCAACGTCGGTAAGATTAACGCATCTTTACCGGTTACCAAATGGCTGCGGTTGAGCTTGGTGCTGATATGCACCGTCAAATCACAGTGACGCAGCGCTTGTGCAGTACGTTCGCTATCCGGTGCTGCCGCCGCCAAGTTACCACCCAGAGCGATTAACACTTTGACTTCGCCACGCAGCATCGCTTCGATGGCTTCGACGGTGTTGTGACCAGGTTCTCTACGCGGCGTGAAATCAAAGTGCTGTTCCAGACTGTCGAGCAGGGCTTTCGGTGCCTTCTCGTCAATCCCCATGGTGCGATTGCCTTGCACATTACTGTGACCACGCACTGGACACAAGCCCGCCCCCGGTTTACCCAACTGGCCGAACAGTAATTGCAGATTGGTGATTTCCCGCACCGTGGCGATCGAGTGTTTATGTTGCGTTACGCCCATCGCCCAAGTGCAGATCACTCGCGGTGCACCCTGATAAATGCTGGCGGCCTGACGAATTTGTTCTTCGCTCAAACCAGATTGTTGGATGATCTGTTGCCAGCCGGTAGCATCGACCTGCGCCAAATAGGCTTCGACGCCCACGCTATGCTGTTCGATAAACGCCAGATCAAACACACCAGATTGACCGGCTGCCAATTGCTGACGATGACTTTCTAATAACGCTTTCACCATGCCGCGCACTGCTGCCATATCACCGCCCAAATTGGGCTGATAATAAGCAGAGCTGATAGGCGAGGATTTTGGCGTCAGCATTTGAATCGGGCTTTGTGGATCGGCAAAGCGCTCCAAGCCTCGTTCACGCAGCGTATTAAAACTGACGATCCGCGCACCACGTGCCGCTGCATTTTTCAAACTGTGTAACATGCGTGGGTGGTTAGTGCCGGGATTCTGACCAAAGACGAAAATAGCATCCGCATATTCAAAATCTTCCATGCGGATGGTGCCTTTGCCCACGCCGATACTCTGTTTCAGCCCGCTGCCGCTGGCTTCGTGGCACATGTTGGAGCAATCTGGGAAGTTGCTGGTTCCTAACATGCGGCCAAACAATTGATACAGGTAAGAGGACTCATTGCTAGCGCGGCCAGAAGTGTATAACTCGATCTGATTCGGGTTATCCATCTGCTTGATATGTTGAGCGATCAGTGTCAGCGCCTCTGACCAGGCGATCGGTTGGTAATGATCGCTTTTGGCGTCGTAACGCATTGGGTGGGTGAGTCGCCCTTGGTATTCGAGAAAGTAATCACTTTGTTGCGCTAGGGTACTCACACTATGGGCGGCGAAGAACTCCGGTGTGACCCTACTGCGTGTGGCTTCCCAACTCACCGCTTTAGCGCCATTCTCACAAAAGCTGAAGGTGCTGTGGTTGTCATCACCCCAGGCACAGCCGGGGCAGTCGAAGCCACGTGCTTTGTTCACTCGCATCAGGTTACGCAGGTTTTTCAGGGTTTGCTTGCTGTCACGGACATAACGCGTGGTGGCTTCCAATGAGCCCCAGCCGCCCGCAGCACCGGTATACGGCTTGATTGATGTTTTGAATTTCATTTTATGTTTCGCAGGTGTTTGTAGCTAAAAGGTAAACGCCTTTTTAAGCGTTTTGAGTATTTATGTCACAAGTTTAGGAGTATGTAACGAGGGCGTCTAATCGAATGGGATAATGGCGGCATAGAGCAGGTCTATCACTCTATGTTACGGAAAAAACAACTGCTTGCACTCTAACATCCACTGCAAAAGAGTCGGAGTTCCGCACAGCATGGCTTTGGTGCAGTCTATCTAGCGGATTATATGAGCCTTTTATTTGAGGATTTTTGCGTGAAGCGTTCAGTATTAGCGGTTATTTGTGGAGTTTTACTGCCTTTGTCCACTCAAGCGGCGGATGCGCCGCTCAGTTTTCCCACCATGACACCGCCAACGATAGACGCGGCCTCTTACGTATTAATGGATTACACCACCGGCCAAGTGTTAGCGCAAAATAACGGCGATGAGCGTCGTAACCCAGCGAGCCTAACCAAATTGATGACTGGATTAGTGATTGACCATGCGCTCGATCAGCACAAGATTGGTTTGGACGATGTGGTGACCGTCGGTAAAGACGCGTGGGGCGCTGGGAATCCGGTGTTTAAAGGTTCTTCATTGATGTTCTTAAAACCAGGTGACAGGGTCACTGTTCGCGATCTTAGCCGGGGCATTATCATTGACTCTGGCAACGATGCTTGTGTCGCGATGGCAGATTATGTGGCAGGTAGCCAAGCCGCCTTCGTCAATCTGATGAACCAAAAAGCGGCGCAGTTGGGTCTGCAAAATACTCATTTTGAAACCGTGCACGGGTTGGATGCGCCGGGGCAATTCACTACGGCTGCGGATCTGGCGCAGATTTCACGCGCCATTATTATGAGCGAACCGGCGGAATATCATATGTACAGTGAGAAATCACTGACTTGGAACGGCATCACTCAGCAAAACCGTAACGGCCTGTTGTGGGATAAAACCCTGCATGTCGACGGCATGAAAACCGGTCATACCGACGCCGCGGGTTTTAGCATTATCGCCACAGCTACCGAAGGTGATCGTCGTTTAATCGCGGTCGTGATGGGCGGGAAAAGCTCCAAAGGACGCGAAGATCAGGCGCGTAAATTACTGACTTGGGGATTGCGTGATTTCGCCACCGTACACATGTTCAAAGCCGGTGAAACATTGGGGCAGGAGAAAGTCTGGTACGGCGATAAACACGACGTATCGGTAGGCGTGCTGCAAAATGAATACCTCAGTTTGCCCAGAAATCAGGCCGATAAACTGAAGGCGCAATATGTGTTAAATACCAAACGACTCGATGCGCCGCTGCAAAAAGATCAAACCGTGGGAGAGGTACGCATCAGTGAAGAGGGCAAGGTGCTAAAAACTTTGCCGTTGGTGGCGTTGCAACCGGTCAACGCAGGCAGCATGTTCTCTCGCTTGGTAGATTATGTGCGGCTGAAGGTTTGATGGGGTTGGTGTAAACTCCCACCAAAAATCATCACCCGAGCCTATGAATGGACATTAAACAGCTGATCTACCTGTGCAATCTTGAACGCGAGCGCCATTTTGGCCGGGCGGCGGAAGCCAGTTTCGTTAGCCAACCTACGCTTTCCATGCGATTGAAAAACTTGGAGAAAGAGCTCGGTGTTTCATTGATTAACCGAGGCAATAACTTCGAAGGTTTTACCGCCGAAGGCGAACGGGTATTGGCGTGGGCGCGGGAGATTGTTTCGGTTTATCAGGGATTGAAGCTGGAAGTTGAATCACTAAAACATGGATTGAATGGGACGTTGCGTATTGGCGCGGTGCCGCAATGCAGCATTTCGTTGGCGCAGATGTTGAAAGCGGTCAGCGAAAAATATCCGCAGTTAGATTATCGCGTGTCAGTACTGAGTGCCGATCAATTGTTGGAAGCCTTAACGGCACATACGGTGGATATCGGCATCGGTTTCTTTGAGCTGACCACACTGAAAGAATTACATTTTCAGTCTCAGGCGTTGGAAGATAGTGGTGTTGAATTGGTGTTTCACCCAGAACATTTCCCACAGTTGCTCGGTGATGAACCGTTAACCTTAACTGAGGTGGCGGCTTTACCGCTCTGTTTAGCTGAGCCGACGCGCTATTTTCGTCGCTATCTGGATCAGCAGTTCCGTGAGGAGGAACTGACATTACATGCACGGATGGAAACCACCTCGATTTTCCAGCTATTACAGGCGATTACCGTCGGATTGGGCTGTGGACTATTCCCTCAAGGCAATTTACTCCCTGAAATGACACCAGAGCTACGGCGGCGATCACTCGCCATTGCCCCGATGTCGCGTCATGCAGCGTTGGTGATCGCCGAGCCTGGACGCGCGACACCGTTGGCGCAACATTTTTTTGATGCAGCACAAGGCTGGCTGCTGCGCTAATCAACATCGCCCAAACTAGAACGCAGGCGATTTTCCCAAGCGTAAAGTGCAGTGGTGAGCACCACGTCTAATGTCTGCGCTGGGTTTAACCCCAAATTAAACAGCGGTTGTACACTTTGCGGCGAGAATTTCTCCGGGGCTCGAGTCAGTTCGCTGGCGGTACGGATCACCGCTTGCGCCACTGGCTGTTGGCTGATGGTCAATCCGGCAGCGATGCTATCGAACAGGGCGCGACTGAGTTCGCTATTTTGCACCTGATTGGCGGCGACAGCGGCGCAATAGCGGCTGCCATTGATTCGTGAAACCGCTAATCGCACCAACGCTTTCAATCGAGGCGACAGGCCGTAACCTTCAGCGTTAATGTGGGTAAATACCGCGTTGCGTTCGTGCAATATGACATGGGTATCCGCCAACCGGGGCTGCCATGATAATTCCTGTTCATTAAAGACGATGTTATCCGCATCTGTTTGCGTCGGGAAGCCTGGTAAAACCACCGAGGGGCGACCCGCTAGCGCAGAAATCCCAGCGTTCACTCGAGCTTGATAGCTGACAAAACCAATCACCTGTGAAAACGCGATAATATCCGCTGGGCTAAGGCCAACGTCGGCCAATTGTTGCAAGGCTTTGCTGCAAATGAGCGTCGGTTGACTGGCGAGTTGTCTGGCGTACTGGGTGATTTGGGTCAGGCGGATATTGCTTTCGCGGGAGGCTTCAGGGCCGTCTAGCGGGGCGAGGCGGGCGGCGTAGTGGCTACAAAGTGATTGTACGCCCGTCACTTGCGCCACGGTGAGTGCGGTACTGAGACGCTCGTAGAGTGACAATGTCACAAATCGCGAAAGTGTTAGCCGCTCAGGAAATAGCTGGTGATAACTGTTTCGTGAAGCGCTAAAAACCGGACTGCGAGCATTGATGGCCTGCTTCAAGGCGTGATCGGTAACGTTGTCTAGGCCAAATAAAAAACTATCGCCAACGCTGGCAAGTTTAGGCATCAATGGTGCTGTACTACGCCCGCTGCCTTGAGTTTCGTGATACCACTGAGCATGATGTCGACGTAATTCCATACAGAGATAAATCCTGTGGTTTAACGGATTTTAACTATGTGGATATACTCACCGATGGCATCAACGGAACAAAATAATGTTACGTACTAATTAATAACCAAACGGCATAAAATATAATTAGATAATACAAAAATGTAATTTGTATTTGCGCGGATTGGATAACGCGGCTGAGGAAAGGGAAAACCCGCGACCGTAACCGACCACGGGGAATTGCTTTAGAATTTGCCCCCATCACGCCGCCAGGCATCGGCGGTGAGTGCTTCACCAAAGTGACTGGTAATCAAACGTTTGGTCAATTCGTGCAGCGGGGAGGCCAACACCTCGGCGGTACTGCCGCGCTCAACGATTTCACCTTCATGCATCACCATCACTTGATCGCTAATATGCTTCATCATGCCCAAATGTTGGGTGACGTAGATATAAGCAATGCCATGTTTTTCTTGCAATTCAAGCATCAAGTTGATGATTTGCGAACGCATCGACATATCTAGCGAAGCTAGGGCTTCATCGGCGACAATCACTTTCGGTTGCAGAATCAAGGCGCGAGCCAGCGCCACGCGCTGTTTCTGCCCAGAGGCCAGCATATGTGGATAGTAATTGGCGTGATCCGGTAGCATCCCAACCTGACGTAGCGTCTGGTAAATACGCATTTCGCGTTCTGGTGCTTCCAAATCAGTGTTCAAACGCAGTGGCGCGTCGAGGAGTTGACCGATACGTTGGCGCGGATTCAGCGAGGTACTGGGATCTTGGAAAATCATACGAATACGCTGGCTACGGTAGCGATAATCACCAAACTCCAGTGGATGATCGTCGATCAGTAATTCACCCGAAGAAGGTTCAACCATACCGGACAGCATTTTCGCCAGCGTCGATTTGCCTGAACCGTTTTCGCCAATCACGGCCAGCGTTTGGCCTTCACGCAGGGTGAAGCTCACCGATTTAACCGCTTCCACATGTTGACGACGGAACAGGCCAGTGCGATAGCGATAAGTTTTGGTGAGGTTGCGCACTTCCAACAACGTTTCCATGTTATTGCTCCTCCATATTCAACGGGAAGTGGCAGGCGAACAGGTGGTTTTTCACCGGACGCAGGCGTGGGGTTTCGATACATTCGCGTTGGGCATACGGGCAACGTGGTCCCAACCGGCAGCCGATCGGCAAGTGTTCCAATGAAGGGATCGCGCCCGGCAAGGTATTGAGACGGCTCTTGTGTGGTAACGACCGGCCAAAATCAGGCATTGAGCGGATCAACGCTTGGGTATAAGGGTGGTGCGGCGTCGTCAGCAGGTCTTCACACTGCGCGCTTTCCACCGTCTGGCCACAATACAGCACGTTCACCCGATCGGCCCATTTGCTCATCATCTGCAAATCGTGGCTGATCAACAAGATAGTGGTGTTGTTGTTCTGGTTTAGCCGCGAAAGCAGACGGAAAATCTGCGCTTGTGTTGTCGGCTCCATAGCGTTAGTCGGCTCATCGGCGATCAACAAACGTGGCTGATTAGCGAGTGCGATGGCAATCATCACTTTCTGGCATTCACCGTCGGTTAACTCATACGGAAAACTGCCCATGATATCGACGTGATCTTTAATTCCAACGCGGTGTAACAGCTCGATGGCACGGCGTTTTCGCCAGTTAAAACGTTGCCACCAACGGCCTTTGTAGGTCCAACCCGGAATGGCCTGAGCCAATTGACGGCCAATGTTTTCGGAAGGGTCGAGACAGGATTGCGGCTCCTGGAAAATCATCGATACGTTATGGCCGACCAGCTTACGTCGCTCACGTGGCGTCAATTGCAATAAATCGATATCGTTAAAGCGGAAGCGATCGGCGGTAACGCGCCAATTGTCTTTAGTCACACCACAAATGGCTTTGGCGATCAGACTCTTACCGGAACCGGATTCACCGACCAGCCCACGCACTTCACCTTCGGTCAGCGTCATACTGACACGGTCGACCGCTTTGACCGGCCCTTCGGCAGTCATAAACTCAATGGTCAGATTGCGAATATCAAGTAACGGCATCATTCCACCCCGGCATTGATGGCGCGGCGAATGCCGTCACCTAACAGGTTAACCATCATCACGCTGAACAAAATCGCAGCGCCGGGCAACATCACCGTCCACGGGGCGACATACACCAATTCCAGCGAGTCACCGAGCATGGCTCCCCATTCCGGTGACGGCAATTGCGCGCCCAGATCGAGGAAGCCGAGGGCGGCAATATCGAGGATCGCCATCGACAGTGCGCGGGTGAATTCTGTCACTAGCACCGCTGCGATATTTGGCATTACCGCGTACCACAAAATTTGCAGGGTGGATGCGCCATCCAGACGTACCGCCACCACATATTCTTTTTCCAGCTCGTCGTGTACCGCGCTATAAACGGTACGCACCATGCGTGGCAATAGCGCTAACCAAACGGCCAGCATCGCGTGTTCTAACTTCGGGCCGATAAAGGCCACCACGATAATGGCTAACAGTAATGAAGGAATGGAGAGCAGGGTGTCGAGAATATGGTTCAACACGGCAGAACGCAGGCCGCGGGTGACGCCAGCGAACACGCCGAGGATCACGCCAAAGAACGCGGCGGCTAAAGTGACTAACAGCGCGGAGCCAAAGGTAGCGGCGGTGCCGGTCAGCAAGCGGCTAAGGATGTCGCGCCCCAAGTCGTCAGTACCGAGGAAGAACGACACGTTACCGTAGCGCGACCATGACGGTGGTAACAGTTGGTAGCCCATAAATTGCTGATCGAGCGCGTAAGGTGCTAGCAGGCTGCCAAACAGGCACAACAACAATAAAGCGATCACACCGTAAAAACCGATCATCGCCAGCGCATCGCCATAAAAAATCCGCCAGGTATACAACAGCGGGCTAGGCATTTTCTTTTCGCGGTATACGTTATCTAAGGGCATACCATTCCTTATGTTTCAGTGGGTTGGTTGCTGCACCCAAAATATCGGCCAACACGTTAATCGTGATCACCAAGGTGCCGATCACCATCACGCCGGCAGAGATCGCCGCGTAATCTTGTTGACGGATAGCGTTGATCAACCAACGCCCGAGCCCTGGCCAACTGAACACCACTTCGGTGATCATCGCCAGCGTTAGCATGGTGGAAAACTGGAGCCCTAACTTAGGGATAATCGGCGGCAGAGCGTTATGCAACACATGGCGGCGAATAATAGTAAAACGTGACAAACCGCGGGTCGCCGCTGCTTTAATGTAGTTCTGACCGAGTACGTCATCGGTGCTGATGCGCATTAGACGTACCACTTCGGTGATTGGTGCGACGGCCAGCGCGGCGATGGGCAACACCATATGATGTAACGCGCTTTCGATCATCTCGGCGCGGTGTGGTGAATCAGATAGCCAAGCATCAATTAAGGCAAAACCCGTTACCGATTTCACTTGATATAAAAGATCGAAACGGCCTGATACCGGCAACCAACCCAGATGCAACGAGAAGAACAGCATCAACAATAACGCCAACCAGAATACCGGCATGGAAAAACCAATCAGTGCGAAGGTGCTGATGGCGGTATCTTGCCATTTCCCCCGCAGTACACCGGCGATGATCCCCAGTGGAATACCGATAAACAGCGCCATCGTAAACGCCAAAATGCACAGTTCCATGGTAGCCGGGAACACTTCACTAAGTTGATCGCTGATCGCTTGACCATTGATGCTGGAAACGCCGAAGTCCCAGTGCAACAGGCTGGTGAAGTAAAACTGATAGGCATCCCACAACCCGGCACCGTTCAACGGCGCGCGTGGGGTGAAGTAGCTCAGACTGAAGCTGACCAGCGTCAGGAAGAACAACGTGATCAGCAACAGCAACAGACGACGAAACGTAAAGATAATCACTTCTTCGGCTCCTCGGCTGGCTCACGGTATACCCCGGCAAACGAGGCATTGCCGAACGGGCTTAAAACCAGCCCTTTAATATCGTAACGGTAGGCTTGCAGGCGCAATGAGGACGCCAACGGTAGCACCGGCAATTGTTGTTCTAGGATTTTCTGCGCCTTCTGATAGCTTTCTATCCGTTGTGCCAGTTGCTGCGATAACAGAGCATTTTGCAAGGTTTCGTCAAAGCTGGGATCACACCAGTGAGCATAGTTGGTTTGCGAGCGGATTGCCGCGCAGCTCAATAGCGGACGGAAGAAACTGTCGGGATCGTTACTGTCCGTTGACCAACCAGTGAGAGTGAGATCGTGACTCATCTCCATCAGTTGTGCTTCTTGGAAACGACCTTCTACCGGCACGATGGTGACGGTGATACCAACCTGCGCTAAATCGGCCTGCAACAGCTCGGCCGTTTTCAATGGGCTTGGGTTATAGGATTGTGATGCGGTGGGTACCCACAGGGTCAAATGCAGCTGGTCGATACCTTCGGCTTTTAGGATTTCGCGTGATTTTTTCGGATTATACTCTGTGACTTGCGCATCGTTATCATAAGCCCAAGAGGCTCGCGGCAAGATAGACGCCGCAGTTTCCGCCGTACCGTAGTAAATCGACTGCATCAAACGTTGGTTGTTAATCGCCAACGCGACGGCATGACGAACTTTAACGTCATTCAGCGGTGGCTTACGGGTATTGAAGGCTAAATAGGCGATATTCATACCAGGACGCAGAGTCAGCCGCAGGCGAGGATCGTCACGCAGGATCGACAACTGGCTCGCCGCGGGATAGGCCAGCACATCACATTCACCGGTCAGAAGTTTGGAGAGTCGCCCAGTGCCGCCTGCGCCCATATCGACGACTACCTGTGGCATCCGTGGTTTGCCTTTCCAGTAAACGTCGTTACGCGCTAAGCGGATGTATTGCCCGGAGCGAAATTCGCTCAACAGAAACGGACCTGTCCCGACCGGCTCGCGGTCGATCAATTCTTGGTTTCCAGCCTTAGTCAAATTATCGGCATATTCGGCGGATAAAATCGGTGCGTAGTGGGTCGCCAAATGCCACAGGAATGAAGCATCTGGCCTTTGTAGGCGAATTTCGACGGTATAGTTGTCGAGTTTCTTCACGCTTTGTACCGTGTCACCGAACTGCAAACTGTCAAAGTACGGGTAATCACCGCCATTGACGTCATGGTAAGGGTGTTTTTGGTTGAACATGCGATCAAAACTAAATACCACGTCGTCGGCATTCATCTTGCGAGTAGGTTTGAACCAATCGGTCGTCTGGAATGGCACGTCTTTGCGTAGATGGAAACGGTAGGCCGCGCCGTTATCCAACACCTCCCAGCTTTGAGCCAATTCAGGAATTAAACGATAAGTATAAGGATCGACATCCAGTAGGCGATCGTAGAGCTGCACCGCCAAGGTATCGACGATCAACCCGCTGCTCGCCATCTGTGGGTTGAAGGTATTCAGTATGCCACTGACACAATAGACAAAGCCGCTTTGGCGGATGTCTGGCACCGGTTTTTCTGCGCTTGGCGCAGGTGGAGTTGAGGCCATGGCGGAACCTGCCAAACAGCTCAACGACAATATCCAAAGGGGTAAACCACGCATAGAGGCTTCATGGGTTATTAAGCAATAACCTTAGTGTACCGTACTCTGACGATCTGCCCAATTCCTTGAGCAAAAAGGTCGATTTTTCTGCGAGTTGGCCATCATTCTTATAGTTAACATCAATTGTTATGTTATAACATTAATTGTCGTGATATCGTTTCCTCGTTAAACCGTTTCACACGAGGGGAACTATGGAAACGACAATGCCACTGCGTCAGCGCTTGCCAGATATACAGGCTGGACAAGGGGAAATGAGTCACATCGGGCTTGATTGGGTGGGGATGCAGGGGATTGCATTGCCGTTAGAGTTGGAGGGAAAACCACTCATTGCTAAGGTTAATGCCGGAATTAATCTGCTCGCCAACCAACAAGGCACGCGCGGCATACATATGTCGCGACTGTATCTGGCGTTGGATGAACTGACTCAAGGTGAACTGACGCCACAACGCATCGCTGCCACGTTGCACGCCTTCCTGTCTTCACAACCGGAATATAGCGATCGCGCGTATCTCTCTATTTTTGGTGAACTGTTGTTATCCCGCTCGGCAATGATCACTTCGCAACGTGGTTGGAAGGCGTATCCACTATGCATTGAAGCCGTGCTGGCGCAAGAGTTGACGATAACGCTGCAAGTCGGCGTGCCATATTCATCAACTTGCCCAAGTTCGGCGGCGTTGAGCCGGCAACTGGCACAGCAGCAATTTCAGTTTGATTTCGAAAGTCAGCCCGAAACCATGACACAACAGCAGGTGGTGGATTGGTTAGGAGAGCAAGGAATGCCCGCTACACCGCACAGTCAACGCAGTTGGGCCTGGGTGACTGTCACGTTGAACGATAAAGAAACTGTTCTACCGGTGACGGTGTTGATCGATCGTATCGAACATGCACTTCGTACATCGGTACAAACCTTGGTAAAACGCGTAGATGAACAGGCGTTTGCCTTCGCCAACGGTCAAAATCTGATGTTTTGTGAAGATGCCACCCGTCGTTTATATCAAGCCTTGTGCAGCCAATGTGAACATCGTGCTTTTGAAGTGCGGGTCGAACATCAGGAAAGCTTGCATGCGCATAACGCCGTCGCCCAACTGAAGTGGTCAAGGGGGGATGATGCTGCGTAAGAACCCTAGCGGCCACCTACCGCAGGTCTCGGTGAAAGCCTATGTCGATCCTACGGCGATTATCTGTGGGCGAGTGATTATTGAGGATTTTGTTTATGTCGGCCCTTACGCGGTGATTCGTGCAGATGAAGTGAATGCCAGCGGCGATATGGAACCGATCGTGATTGGCTCACACACCAATATTCAAGATGGTGTAGTGATCCACTCTAAAAGCGGTGCTGCTGTGACGATAGGCAGTTTTAGCTCGATTGCCCATCGTGCCATTGTGCATGGTCCGTGCCGCATCGACGATAGCGTCTTTATCGGTTTTAACAGTGTGTTGTTTAACTGTCATATTCATTCGGGTTGCGTAATACGCTACAACGCGGTGGTCGATGGAGTGACTCTGCCGGAAAACCTGTATATCCCTTCAACCGAGTGCATTGTGGCTGGTAGTGATTTATCGGTTTATCGCCAAGTAGATCGCGACGCGTTGCAATTTTCAGAAGAGGTGGCGGCGACAAACATTGAGCTGGTGCGGGGTTATCAAAATCTACGCAATGAGTTTTGAATGCTAAATGCACAACGTTACTATGAAAATGAGAATAATTCTCAATAAAAAGCTTTACAGATGATATTGGGAACTATTATCATTATCTGGCAGTTCACGGAAGGCCACGCCCTGTGGCTCTTTGTGGAAGGCACGACATTGCTCACATTGCTTCCAGTAATTTTTTTAGCCAGCTTGGGTGCTGGCTTTTTTTTGTCTGTGATTCTAGGTATGCCGCAAAACCAGTGCGTCCCGGCACAGATTGTAGGTTCGGTGTGACCACAATATTTAAGACAATTCCCATCCCAGAGCTGTAACCAAGACCCATCCCGTATTTGTCATGAGACTTTTCCTTGAGAATTTTCCTTGTTTTCAGGCAAGGACGTGCGAGGCCAATTTCCTTATGGGATCTAGCCGCATTCTGCTTTGCCGTTTACCACTTCATTCACCCAGTGATGGAGACATACCGCAGGGAACCTCAGTTCTCTGACGTAAACGACAACCTCGGGAAAAGTCATGAAAAAACAAAACATCATGCAGGAGAAAGCCGGCAAGTCATCAGGCTTGATCCGGCGTATCGTAGTTGCACAAATCGCTGTCCAGGTCGGTATCGCGCTGACCCCGTTCTGGGCCACTACTGTGCAAGCTGCCATCAAGGATTCTCAAGATGACCGCCTGCTCAGTGGTACTGCACAACATGCCAGCGGCCTTGCACAAGCGCAGCAATCAGGCAATCTCAATGGCTACGTTAGCCAACAAGCCGCCGGTGCTGCTAGCGCCGAGATCCAGTCGTGGTTACAGAACTTCGGTACTGCTCGTGTTGAATTGGGCACCGATGACCGCTTTAAGCCGCACACTGGCGCGGTAGATGTGCTAATTCCACTCTATAAAAGCGAAGAACGCCTGTTCTTTACCCAAAATGGTCTTCGCAACAAAGATGGTCAATTCACGGGTAACTTCGGCCTTGGTCAGCGCCACTTCCTTGGTGACTGGATGTTGGGTTACAACGCCTTTTATGACCAAAACTTTAGTCGCGACCACAAACGTTTGGGTACCGGTGTTGAAGCATGGCGTGATTACTTGAAACTGTCTGGCAATGGCTATTACCGCTTATCAGGTTGGAAAAACTCGGTCGACGTGGAAGATTATGATGCACGTCCTGCCAATGGTTTTGACCTGCGAGCTGAAGCTTGGTTGCCAGCATACCCAGCTATCGGCGGCAAGCTGATGTATGAAAAATACTACGGTGATGAAGTTGCTCTGTTTGGCAGCGACCGTCGTCAAAAAAATCCTGATGCCATCACCGCTGGCCTGAGTTACACCCCGGTACCCTTGGTTTCCCTAACGGCCGATCACAAAAAAGGGGGGAGTCAGGACGAAACCTCATTCGGTCTGCAACTGACCTATCAACTGGGGCAATCTCTTTCATCCCAACTTGACCCGTCCGGCGTTGGCCTGAAGCGTACCCTCTCTGGCAGTGGTATGGATCTGGTCGAACGTAACAACAACATCGTCTTGGAATACCGTAAACAGCAACTGATTGATCTGCGCTTACCGAAAGAAATCGCCGGTGCTAGCGGCATGACGGTGCCAGTCAGCTATCAGTTGACCTCCAAATATGGTCTGTCACGCATTGATTGGAATGATGCGACCTTGGTCGCCGCTGGCGGGAAGGTGCAGAGCTTAGGCGGTGGCAAATATCAACTGATTTTGCCTAAGTATGTTGCTGGCACGACCAACAGTTACCCGCTCAGCGGTATTGCCGTTGATACACGTAACAACAGTTCAAAAGTAGCCTCTACGATGGTTAGCGTAACTCGTCCAGCGGTTAACGTGGAGAAAAGCAGCATTGTAGCTTCACCAGAAACTATTCTTGCCAATGGCGCGGCGACGTCGATTATCACTATGACGTTGGCGGACGAAGATGGCCAACCGGTGACTGGTTTGGCCGCGGATCTAACGGCTACGTTAAAAGAAAGCCAAAGTAAGACACTGGCTTCTAAAGCAACAAGTACCCCGGCAAAACCAACAACGTTAAGCAGTGTTAGTGAAACGGGCAACGGAGATTACACTCTAACCCTGACTTCCGGCACTCGTCCGGCAGTGGCTACGGTCAGTCCGATGTTGGGTTCGCAGGCGTTAAAATCTATCGATATTAATCAAATCAGCGACTCTGCTTCGGCCGTGGTGAAAGACGGTGATCTGAAACTTGTATTGAATAACGTGGTTGCCAATGGCACCGCAGTAAACCGCGCACAGGCTCGCGTTACCGATGCCACTGGCAATCCAGTGGCTGGTGTAGCCGTGACCTTTACCTTAAGTGGCTCGGCTCAAGTTGCCACAGAAAGTGGTATGACGGCAGTCAGTGACAAAGATGGTTACGTCAATTTGTCATTTACCGATAGGGTGGCTGAGACGGTAACGCTTACTGCGACGACGGAAAACGGTGGTAGTGCGAAAGTGGAAGCGATGTTTATCGCGGATGCTTCAACGGCAGCATTATCACAGAACGATCTGACGGTAGATCGTGTTAACGCGTTGGCTAATGGCACGGATAAAGTGACTTACAGTGCGTTGGTGAAAGATGCCAATGGCAACCTAGTCTCGGGTGTTACGGTTAAGTGGGCGACGGACGGTGGCAGCCTGAGTGCGGGTAGCAGCATGACCGGTGCCGATGGTAAAGCGACCATGGTATTAACGAACACGGTAGCAGGCTCGGTGTTGGTGCAAGGCACCGTAGGTAGCGCAGCAGCGATCAATGCTCCTGAAGTTAATTTTGCTGCCGATGCTGGCAGCGGTGGCATTGGTCAAAATGACCTGAAAGCAGACAAAACTACAGCGATTGCTAACGGCGCTGAGAGCGTAACTTATACGGCGATAGTAAAGGATGCCAACGGTAACTTGCTGGCAGGTCAGACGGTAAATTGGCAGAGCTCTTTGGGCATTTTGAGTGACACATCAAGCGTCAGTGGAGCGGATGGCAAAGCCACCATTCTGTTGACGTCGACACTGGCTGGTCTGGCACAAGTCACGGCAAATCTGGATGGTAAACCGATGGTGAATGCTCCTCAAGTGAGCTTTACTGCTGATGCATCTAATGCACAAATCGGCAGCGGTGACTTAAAGGTAGATAAAAACAACATCGTAGCGAACAACACGGATGCTGCGGCATTCACGGCCATCGTAAAAGATGCCAACGGTAACCCGGTAGCCAATTATCCAGTCCGTTGGGCAACGGATCGTGGCAACCTGAGTAGTGAAACCAGCAACACCAATGAAAACGGTGAAGCGACAATAAATCTGACCGGAACGCAAGCGGGAGTGGCGCAGGTTACTGCGGCAGTGAACGGTAGTGCTGCCGTGGATGCTCCGCAGGTGACGCTGAATGCAGACAGCAACTCGGCACAGATCGGCAGTGGTGACCTGAAGGCGGACAAAGTGACGGCAGTCGCCGATGGTGCCGAACAGGTGACCTATACCGCAATTGTGAAGGACGCCAACGGCAACCCTGTGTCTAATCATCAGGTGAGTTGGACTACAGACAAGGGCAATCTAAGCAGTACTAGCAGCATGACCGGTGCTGATGGCAAAGCGACCATCACGCTGACCAGTACTGTCACTGGCACTGCACAGGTACAGGCTTCTGTGAACGGTGCGGCAGCGGTTAACGCTCCAGTGGTCAACTTTGAGGCGGACGCCAGCAGTGGTGGCATCGGTCAAAACGATCTGTCCGTCGACAAAAACACGGTAGTAGCGAACGGTGTAGAAAATGTGACCTACACGGCGGTGGTGAAGGATGCCAACGGCAACGTACTGGCGGGGCAAACGGTGAACTGGCTGACATCGCTGGGGACATTGAGCGGTACGTCAAGCGTTAGTGATGTAGATGGCAAAGCCACTATCACTTTGACATCAATACAAGCGGGTCTGGCACAAGTCACCGCGGCTCTAACGGGCAAGCCAGCGGTAAGTGCCCCACAGGTGATCTTCACGCCGGATGCTGCAAGTGCGCAGATCGGCAGTGGTGATTTGGCGGTGGATAAAACTGACATTGTCGCGAACAACATCGATGCAGCGACATTTACGGCGATTGTGAAGGACGGGAACGGCAACTTAGTCCCCAATGTGACGGTGAGCTGGGCAACTGACGAAGGTAATCTGAGCTCAACTACGAGTATTACAGACGATAATGGCGAAGCAACTATTCGCCTGATGGGGATATCGGTTGGTATCGCGCAAGTGACGGCGACAGTAAACGGTGGTGCTGCGGTGAATGCTCCGCAAGTGACGTTGAATGCTGATAGCAGTTCGGCACAGATCGGTAGTGGTGATCTGGTCTCGGACAAAACCAATGCGGTTGCGAACGGTATCGAACAAGTGAGCTATACCGCAGTTGTGAAGGATGCTAACGGTAACCCAGTCCCGAATCATCAGGTTGATTGGTCGACGGACAAAGGTAGTCTGGGCGGCACGTCAAGCATGACGGATACGCAGGGCAAGGCCATCATGACATTGACGTCTACGCAAGCGGGTTCGGTACAAGTCGTGGCGACGCTGGCGGGTAAACCGGCCGTCAATGCTCCATTGGTAGACTTTGCTGCGGATGGATTAAGTGCGCAGATCGGCAGCGGTGATCTCACGGTAGATAGAAATAACATTATCGCGAACAACATCGATGCCGCTATTTTCACGGCTATCGTAAAAGATGCGAACGGTAACCCGGTAGCGAATCACCCGGTCAGTTGGGCGACAGATCGAGGTAATCTGAGTGCGACGACCAGTAACACTGATGAAAATGGTAAGGCAACAATAGATCTGACTGGAACGCAGGCGGGAGTGGCGCAGGTGACGGCGACAGTGAATGCGGGTGCCGCGGTGAATGCTCCACAGGTGACATTGAACGCAGATGATAGTTCGGCTCAGATTGGTGCCGGAGATCTGGTAGCGGATAAACCTATCGCCACAGCGAACGGTACCGAATTGGTGACTTACACGGCGACTGTAAAAGATGCTCATGGTAACCCAGTGCCCAATATGACCGTTACGTGGGGTACTGATTTCGGTGATCTGGGCGGTCCGACTAGCACCACCAATACTAGCGGCGAAGCGCAAATTACGCTGAGCTCTACGTTAGTTGGTGTGGCGGTAGTGACTGCACAACCCGGTATTGGCAATGTGGCCTCGGCGGCAGCGGTGACCTTCACGGCGGATGGTAGCAGTGCGCAAATTGGTACTGGTGACTTGACTGTGGCACCGACCACGGTAGTTGCCAACAATATTGATAAGGCGACCTATACCGCGATTGTAAAAGATGCCAATGGTAACCTCGTGACTAACCACGTGGTGAGTTGGGCCACCGACAAGGGCAACCTGAGCGGTGCGAGCAGCAACACGGATGAGAACGGTGTCGCAACAATCACATTGGGCGATACTCTGGTTGGTGAAGCGACGGTGACCGCGACGGTGAACGGTATTGGATCTCCGGCAGAAGTCGTGACATTTATTGCGGATGTAGCGACAGCGAAAGTCGATAACGTTGTATCAAACAAAGCAAAAATCACCGGTACCAACGAAGAAGTCGCGACGCTGACGGCAACGGTGACGGATGCAAACGGCAACTCTATCGAAGGTTACAGAGTGAACTGGTCCACGAGTATGGGGACAGTTAACCAGGCGTCTGACACTGATGTAGATGGAAAAGCCACTGCGACATTGACGGCTCTCCATGTGGCAACGACCAACGGTACAGCGACGGTGACGGCAGGAGATAGCACCAAGGTTGACGTAACGGTGCGGGCAGTGCTTGAAGCTAACGGAAAATATTATTGGACACTCTTGTCTGACCATCCAACTGGGAATGAAAGCGTTGCTGCTGGATATTGCGCGCAGTTTGGTGGCGGAAGCGCTGGTAACAGAGCTGACATTGAGGCCTTTGCTGGGAGTGGTAAGGACTTCAAAAGTATGGCTGTCCCAGGGGAGTTTTCCGATGCGAGATATTATGTCTTCAATAGTTGGAACGCTACGACTTATGCTGATTACAACAGTGATTACGCGGCTATTGGCATTCGTAATGATAATTTTGGGGCGAATAATGCGTATGTATGCGTTAAGTAACATTCATACGTCATAAGAAGAGAGTTATTTACCAAGGAGCCTTTCGGGGTAATGCTGATCGTTTAAGGATCGGTTGACCGATCCAGTGGTTAGTGTAAAAAAGGTTCATGGCTTCCATGGACCTTTTTTTATGCAATTATCTCATGCACTTGGCATTATTAATCTCACTGCCCGGAACAGATTCATACACTGGCTGACCTCCTGCCCGCCAGTATGATTGAACAGGCATTGACGCTCACTGATACCGTCACTCTGCGCAAACGCAAACTCCCGCTGGAGTCCATGGTCTGGCTGGTTATTGGCATGGCCGTATTCAACCAGCGCCCCCTTTCCCATATCGTCAACCTTATGGACATCGCCGACCGCTCCGGCACGCCCTGGATTGCCACCAGTTCGGTGATACAACGGCGTCAGACCCTCGGCGAGGCTGCTGTCAGAGAGTTGTTCGATATCACGCAACGACACTGGAACGAACAGGCCAGGCACCCGACCTGGTGTGGGCTGAACCTGTTCGCCGTGGACGGTGTGGTCTGGCAAACACAGGATACGCCGGAAAACGAGGTCGCCTTCGGTAAGGCCTCAAATCAGCATGGCGACAGAGGCTACCCACAGGTGAGGATGGCCTGTCTGATGGAACTGAGCAGCCATCTGATAACAGCCAGCACGTTTGGCCGCTACGATGTCAATGAGATGCGGCTGGCTGCGGAGCTGACAGACAAGACTCCGGACAACAGTATCACGTTGTTCGATAAAGGTTTTTACTCAGTGGGGCTGTTACATCACTGGCAGACGGCGGGAAATAATCGCCACTGGCTGCTGCCGTTGAAGAAAAATACGCAATATGAAGTGATAAGCAAACTGGGCAGACAGGACAGGCTGGTGCGAATTAAAACGACACCACAGGCTCGCAAGCAGTGGCCTGCGTTGCCGGAAAGCATAGAAGCGCGGTTGTTGACAAAAACAATAGGGGGCAAAACACGGGAGGTGCTGACGTCGCTGACTGACCCGATGCGCTATCCGGCGGCGAGCGTGAACGAGCTTTATGCGCATCGGTGGGAAATCGAGCTGGGGTACCGGGAGACAAAACAAGGTTTACTGGGAAATCGCTGGCTGTTGCGCAGTAAGCTGCCGGAGATGGTCAGGCAGGAGCTGTGGGGCGTGCTGCTGACGTACAACCTGGTGCGCTATCAGAGGGTAAAAATGGCCTTCACGCTGAAAGGAGACTACCTGCCGTACCAGCTGAGCTTTAGTGGAGCACTGAGTGAAATCTGGCGGCTACTTATCAGTCTACCGGGGACATCGCCGGGAGCGATACCGGGCCATATGAAACACTTTTATGAACAGGCAGAGCATCTGGTACTGGCGTTGCGTCGGGAGCGAAGTTATCCCAGAGAAATAAGGGGAAGGCGCGGCAAATACCCTTTAAAAAACAATGCCGGTCACCTTAAGTGACCGGCATTAGCCTTTCGGGGCTCCTTTTTGTGATTAACACTTCACTCATCCCCATTTTGCAATAACGCATGTTTCTTCAACATCCCGCGTAATTGGTGATAGGTCAGTCCCAGCAAGTCAGCCGCTTTGCGCTGATTAAAACGCCCTTGGCGCAATGCCGCTTCAAGTAATGTTTTCTCTTGTTCCTGCTGCCAGTGTTTAAAATCCAACGGCAGAGTAGGCAGATTGGCTTCAGGTTCCACAAGTTCGCTAACCGGTGGGGTTTCATGGTGGGCGAACGGGTTGATGATGATGTTATTCAGCGCATCGTCGCTGCTGCCGTGGCGATAGACCGAACGCTCCACTACATTTTTCAACTCACGCACGTTACCCGGCCAGCCGTAAGTGAGCAGGGTGTGGCGCGCGTGTTCGGTAAAGCCGGGGAACAGCGGTAACGATAGCTCACGGCACATCTGAATGGCAAAGTGTTCGGCTAACAGCATGATGTCTTGCTGGCGTTGGCGCAGCGACGGGAGTTGCACCACATCGAAAGCCAGACGATCGAGCAAATCGGCGCGGAATTTACCCGCCGCGGCCAAGGCCGGCAAATCGTCATTGGTGGCGCACACTAAGCGCACATCGACCTGCAACGGTTGGCTGCCGCCGACGCGTTCGAGATGCCCGTATTCAATCACCCGTAGCAATTTTTCTTGCACCAGCATCGGCGCGGTAGCCAGTTCATCGAGGAATAAAGTTCCGCCGTCGGCGCGTTCGAAGCGCCCTAAATGGCGTTTTTGCGCACCGGTAAACGCGCCAGCCTCGTGCCCAAACAGTTCGGAATCCAGCAAGTTCTCGTTTAACGCCGCGCAGTTGAGCGAGATAAACGGCCCTTGCCAACGGTTAGAAAGGTAGTGCAAACGATGAGCAATTAGCTCTTTACCCGTCCCGCGTTCACCAATCACCAACACCGGCTTATTCAATTTTGCCAGTTGCGAGACTTGCTCCAATACTTCGATAAAGGTGTTTGCTTCGCCCAATAAGTTTTCTATCTGCTCGCTCATGATAAAATTCGCCAATAGTTGGTGAAAATAATCACTTTACAGCAACGCGAGACAGAGTCAAAAATAAATAATTGTTATCTATCAATGAAATAAAAGTTGGCACGGATTTTGATAATAGCTAAGGGAAGCGTATTGAAACGCCAACTTTAAAGAGGAAGTAGATTATGGGTATTTTTTCTCGTTTTGCCGACATCGTGAATGCCAACATCAACACTCTGTTGGATAAAGCTGAAGATCCACAGAAACTGGTTCGCTTAATGATTCAAGAGATGGAAGATACTTTAGTTGAAGTACGCTCCACCTCAGCCCGCGCATTGGCGGAGAAAAAGCAGTTGCTGCGTCGCATTGAGCAGGGTGAAACCCAGCTTAACGACTGGCAGGACAAAGCCGAACTGGCGCTGCGTAAAGATAAAGAAGATCTGGCACGTGCGGCGCTGATCGAAAAACAGAAAGTGGCAGACCTTATCACGACGCTGACCAATGAAGTCTCGACGGTGCAGGAAACGCTGGATCGCATGAAGAGCGAAATCGGTGAGTTGGAAAATAAACTGACTGAAACTCGCGCTCGCCAGCAGGCGTTGACGCTGCGCCATCAGGCGGCATCCTCCTCACGTGAAGTACGTCGTCAACTGGACAGCGGCAAGCTGGACGAAGCCATGGCGCGTTTTGAGCAGTTCGAGCGTCGTATCGATCACATGGAAGCCGAAGCAGAAAGCATCAGCATTGGTAAAAAGAAGTCGCTGCATCAAGAATTTGCCGAACTGAAAGCCGACGATGCCATCAGCGAGCAACTGGCTGCGCTGAAAGCCAAAATGAATCGCTCAGAGTAAGATAATTGCGGCCATTTCTCGATGGCCGCCACCAATAACAAGGAGTTGAAATGAGTGCTTTATTACTTGCCATTCCGTTGACCATCTTCGTGCTGTTTGTGGCACCGATTTGGCTTTGGCTGCATTACAGCAATCGGCAACAAAACGGCATCCAGTTGACCAGCCAAGAAATGCAACGTTTGGCGCAACTGGCAGAAGATGCGAAACGCATGCGTGAACGTATTCAGTCGCTGGAAGAGATCCTCGACGCAGAACATCCGAACTGGAGACAGTCATAATGGCGAATACACTGGGCAGTAAAAAACTTTATCGGGTGCCGGAAGAAGGCATGCTGAAAGGGGTCTGCGCTGGTTTGGCTCATTATCTTGATGTGCCGGTGCGTTTGATCCGCGTCATCGTGGTGCTGTCGCTGTTCTTCGGGCTGTTTTTCTTCACTATCGCGGGTTATATCATTTTGACTTTCGTGCTGGATGAAGCACCTTCCAGCCGTTTTGAAGGCGAGCACCAGAAAACGCCGCGCCAGTTACTCGATCAACTGGAATATGAATTAGGCAGTGGCGAGCAGCAACTGCGCCAAGTGGAGCGCTACGTCACCTCCGATACCTTCGGCGTTCAGAGCCGTTTCCGTAAGCTATAGCACTTTTATCTCTTCGGCCTGCCACCCGAGCAGGCCAGGCATTGCACGGGTACTGGAGGGCACTCATGGCCAGCAAATTCGATGCGACCCAATCCCAAACTTTTCAATCAGGAGCCAGTGCAATGTTGAAGACATTGTCTAAAGTCATCATCATAGCGTTAATGAGTTACGGACCCGCACGCGCGACCACTTGGATTTTGCGCGGCGTTGCCCGCAAGCCACTGCGGATTTTATTAGCGATGGTGCTGGAACCGTTATTTCGCAAAGGGCTAGGCAAAGTTTTCGGGCGTCATATAAAGGATAGAGATGAAGCGACTACAAAATGAGTTAACTTCACTGGTCAATCGTGGGATGGACAGGCACCTGCGTTTGGCGGTAACCGGCCTGAGCCGCAGCGGTAAAACCGCGTTTATTACCGCCTTCGTCAATCAATTACTTCATGTTCACAGCGGCGCTCGAATGCCGCTGTTTTCGCCTGTGCGCGAGGATCGTTTGCTCGGCGTAAAACGCATTCCACAGCGTGATCTTGGCATCGCGCGTTTCACTTACGATGAAGGATTAGCGCAACTTTACGGCTCTCCACCGAGCTGGCCGACGCCGACGCGTGGTGTGAGCGAAATTCGCTTGGCATTGCGTTATCGCTCCAATGATTCCCTGATGCGCCATTTCAAAGAGACCTCCACATTGTATCTGGAGATCGTCGATTATCCGGGCGAGTGGCTGCTCGATTTGCCGATGCTGGAGCAGGAGTATCTGGCGTGGTCGCGGCAGATGACCCACTTATTGCAGGGCGATCGTGCCGAATGGGCGCGGCCGTGGCTGGAACTGTGTAACAAACTCGATCCGTTAGCGCTGGCAGATGAAAACCAACTGGCAGCGATCGCGCAGGCGTACACCGATTATCTGCTGCGTTGCAAAGCGGAAGGGCTGCACTTTATCCAACCGGGGCGCTTTGTGTTGCCGGGAGATATGGCTGGCGCTCCTGCATTGCAGTTTTTCCCTTGGCCGCAAGTCAATGACAGCAGCGAAGCCAAGCTGGCGCAGGCAGATAAACACACCAACATCGGCATGCTGCGTGCGCGCTTTAATTATTACTGCCAGTCGATCGTTAAGGCTTTTTACAAAGAGCACTTTGTCCGTTTTGATCGCCAAATCGTGTTGGTGGATTGTTTGCAGCCGCTCAACAGTGGGCCACAGGCGTTTAATGACATGCGCTTGGCACTGACACAACTGATGCAGAGTTTCCACTACGGTAAACGCACGTTGTTCCGCCGACTGTTCTCACCGACCATCGACAAACTGATGTTTGCCGCCACCAAAGCGGATCACATCACCGCCGATCAGCACGCCAATTTGGTCTCGCTGTTGCAGCAACTGGTGCAAGAAGCTTGGCAGAATGCGGCGTTTGAAGGTATCAGCATGGACTGTGTCGGCTTAGCGTCGGTACAGGCCACCGAAAGCGGGATTGTCGATCATCATGGTCAACGTATTCCAGCGTTGAAAGGCAACCGCTTGAGCGACGGCGCACCGCTGACGGTGTTCCCTGGCGAAGTTCCGGCTAGATTACCGGGGCCGACGTTCTGGCAGAGCCAAGGATTCCACTTTGATGAGTTCCGCCCGCAAGCGATGAGCGTGGACAGCCCATTACCGCACATTCGTCTGGACGCGGTGATGGAGTTTTTATTGGGAGATAAATTGCGATGAGCGAGCCGTTAAAACCGCGTATCGATTTCGAAGAACCCCTGCAACCGCCACAAGAGCCGGTGCTGCGCGGGAGTCTGAACTTTGACGAACAGCAAGCAGAGAAGTTTTATCCGACCGCGCCAGAACTTGAGCAGGAAGAGGAAGAAGGGCGCGCAGAAGGCATTATCAACGCGGCACTGAAACCCAAACGCAGCCTATGGCGCAAAATGGTCACCGCTGGTCTGACGTTGTTTGGCGTTAGCGTTATCGCACAGGGCGTTCAATGGTTGCATACCTCATGGGTACAGCAGGATTGGGTTGCATTGGGTGGCGGTGTGGCGGGCGGATTGATCGTCTGTGCTGGTGTTGGTTCGGTGGTCAGCGAATGGCGACGGTTATATCGCTTACGCCAACGTGCCGAAGAACGCGATGTCGCACGCGAGTTACTGCATAGCCACGGTTTGGGCAAAGGGCGCGAATTTTGTGAAAAACTGGCGCAACAGGCGGGATTGGATCAAGCGCATCCCGCATTGCAACGCTGGCAAGCTTCGCTGCATGAAACCCATAACGATCGTGAAGTGGTTGAACTGTACGCCAAACTGGTTCAGCCAGTGTTGGACAATCAGGCGCGGCGCGAAATCAGTCGTTCTGCGGCTGAATCTACTTTGATGATTGCCGTCAGCCCGTTGGCCGTAGTCGATATGGCGTTTATCGCTTGGCGCAACATCCGTCTGATTAACCGCATCGCCGCGCTGTATGGCATTGAACTAGGCTACTTTAGCCGTCTGCGCCTGTTCCGCTTAGTATTGTTGAATATCGCCTTTGCTGGTGCTTCGGAACTGGTTCGTGAAGTGGGGATGGATTGGATGTCGCAAGATCTGGCGGCACGTCTTTCAACCCGTGCAGCGCAGGGCATTGGCGCTGGTTTATTGACTGCACGTTTGGGTATTAAAGCGATGGAGTTGTGTCGCCCGCTGCCTTGGCTCGATGGCGATAAGCCTAAGTTGGGTGACTTCCGTGGGCAATTAGTTGCCCAATTGAAAGACACCATGAAGAAAAGCGAAAAGAAAACATAATCTTCTCTCCGGCTACGCTTGACTGGGCGTAGCCGTTTCCTGCCTTTGTTTCCCGCTCGTCACTGATTGTTGACGAAAGACGATTTCTCTTCTAAAGCGCTATAATCAACTAATATTATTTTGTGAGTTGTGATAAATTTCTGGCAACGAGTAAAAATTACGTCAATAGTATTATTCAGTTGCGTTTAGAGTCAGCTGGATTAGAGATAAATCAGAGATCTGTCAACTTTTGCTGACAGACTGCTTCTTCCGTTCGGGATGAGGGAGTATCATCGTCGCCAGTCATCCCGTAGATGCAGAACATTGCAGAGATAAGGCCAATACTGATGCGTTTGGAAGTATTTTGCGAAGACCGCCTCGGTCTCACCCGAGAGTTACTCGATCTTTTGGTATTGCGCCGCATTGATTTACATGGCATCGAAATCGATCCCATTGGCCGCATTTACCTTAATTTTTCCCAACTCGACTTTGATACCTTCCGCGCCCTGATGGTGGAAATTCGCCGTATTGCTGGTGTGACCGACGTGCGGACGGTGAATTTCATGCCTTCGGAACGCGAACATCGCGCGCTGCGTGCGTTGTTGGAGTCGATGCCCGAACCGGTGTTCTCCATCGATATGAAAGGCAAGGTGGAACTGGCTAACCCGGCGGCACAAAATCTATTCAATTTCACCGAAGACAAAATCCGTAACCAAACGGCAAGTGGGTTGATCAGCAGTTACAACTTTAGCCGTTGGTTGGAAAGCGAAAATGCGTCTCCACATTCCGAGCGTGTGGTGATCCGCAGCCAAGACTTCTTGATGGATATTACGCCTATCTATCTGGACGACGAGAATCAGCAAAGTGCGACCGTTGGTGCGGTGGTGATGTTGAAATCCACCGCGCGGATGGGGCGGCAGTTGCAGAATCTGTCGGTCAATGACGATACCGAATTCGACCATATCGTCGCCGCTAGCCCGAAAATGCGTAACGTGTTGGATCAAGCGCGGAAATTGGCAATGCTCGATGCACCCTTGCTGATTATCGGCGATACCGGCACCGGTAAAGATATTCTGGCGCGAGCCTGCCATCTACGCAGCCCACGTGGTAAACAACCTTTCTTAGCGCTGAACTGTGCCGCGCTGCCGGATGATGTGGCAGAAAGCGAACTGTTTGGCCATGCACCGGGCGCTTATCCGGGGGCGACCGAAGGTAAAAAAGGCTTCTTTGAACAGGCCAACGGCGGCTCGGTGTTGTTGGACGAGATTGGCGAAATGTCGCCGCGTATGCAGACTAAACTGCTGCGTTTCCTCAACGACGGTACTTTCCGCCGCGTCGGGGAAGATCACGAAATGCATGTCGATGTGCGGGTGATCTGTGCCACACAGAAAAACCTGACCGAACTGGTGCAACGTGGGGAATTCCGCGAAGATCTGTTTTACCGTTTGAACGTGCTGACCATCAGTATTCCGCCGTTGCGTGAACGCCCGCAGGATATCATGCCGTTGACCGAATTGTTTGTGGCGCGCTTTGCCGATGAACAGGGTGTGGCGCGACCTAAGCTGGCGAACGATCTAAACAACTTCCTGTGCAAATACGGTTGGCCGGGCAACGTGCGTCAGTTGAAAAACGCTATTTACCGCGCACTGACCCAAGCCGAAGGCCATGAACTACGTCCACAAGACATTGTGTTGCCAGAGTTTGAGGTTGAAATGTCGTTGGGCGACGAAGTGATGGATGGCTCGCTGGATGACATCAGCAAACGTTTCGAGCGTTCAGTGCTGACGCGTTTGTATCGTACTTACCCAAGTACGCGCAAACTAGCGAAACGGTTGGGGGTTTCTCATACCGCGATTGCTAACAAGCTGCGGGAATATGGTTTGAGTAATAGTAGTCGCAAAGCCAGCGACGATAGCGAAGAGTAATAAAAACAAAGGCCTGATATCAAATCAGGCCTTTTTGATCGAAGTTAAGCTTACTTCAATACAGCCAGTGCAGCATCGTAGTTTGGCTCGGTGGTGATTTCGTTCACCAACTCGCTGTACAACACCTTGTCTTGCTCATCCAGCACCACTACCGCGCGAGCGGTCAGGCCAGCCAACGGACCTTCGGCAATTTCCACACCGTAAGCCTGTTTAAAATCCGCGCCACGTAGAGTAGACAGCGTGACCACGTTGCTCAGGCCTTCTGCACCACAGAAACGAGACTGGGCGAATGGCAGATCGGCAGAAATGCACAACACCACGGTGTTATCTACACTGCTAGCCAATTCGTTGAATTTACGCACAGAAGCAGCACAGACACCGGTATCAACGCTTGGGAAAATGTTCAGAACTTTACGTTTACCTGCGAAGCTGCTCAGCGCGACGTCGGCCAGATCTTTTGCGACCAGAGAGAAGGCTTTAGCTTGTTCGCCAGCGGCTGGTAGTTTGCCTTTAACTGAAACTGGATTACCTTGGAAATGTACTGTCTGAGTCATGATTGAATTCCTTAACCAATGTTTATACAAGGACGCAAGCCTAGTTAACACTAGGTTTACATCCTGCGGCCAGTTTAAGGCAACATTCATGGCTTGGATATAGAAAGTTTGCTAAACAGTTGTATATATTAGATTACCCCTGCGTATAGGACTGACATTATGCGTATTTTCCATTCAGGAGTAGTGATGAGAAACATGCGTTTTTACCCGGAAGCTTGGCCATTACATACGGCTTTTGTCATTGCCCGTGGCAGCCGTACCGAAGCCAAAGTGATGGTGGTTGAAATTGAACAGCAAGGGCTTCGCGGTGTAGGAGAATGCACGCCGTATCCACGCTATGGCGAAAGTGAAGCCTCGGTGATGGCGCAGTTGAAAGAAATCGCTCCGCATATTGAACGCGGTATGACACGGCAAGAGTTACAACAGTTGATGCCAGCGGGTGCGGCGCGAAATGCGGTCGATTCAGCGTTGTGGGATCTGGAGTGCCACTTACATCAGCAAGATCTGTGGCAGCGTTGCGGCGTTGAAGCGCCAGAACGGATTGTGATGGCGCAAACCCTGAGCATCGGTGCACCAGAGACAATGGCCGCTGCTGCGCTAAAACTGAATCAACAAGGTGCCACATTGCTGAAAATCAAATTGGATGACCATTTGATCAGCGAGCGGTTGGTCGCGATACGTAGCGCGGTACCCGACGCCATTTTGATTGTTGATGCCAATGAGTCTTGGCAGGTCGAAGGATTAGCCGCCCGCTGTCAGTTGCTGGCGGATTTGGGCGTGGCGATGTTGGAACAGCCACTACCTGCAGGGAGTGACGAAGCGCTGGCAAACTTTATCCATCCGTTGCCGATTTGCGCCGATGAAAGTTGCCACACCAGCACCGACTTAGCCAAGCTGGAAGGGCGCTACGAGATGGTCAATATCAAGCTGGATAAGACCGGTGGTTTGACCGAGGCTTGGCAACTGGCTGAGCAGGCGCGTGAAGCTGGGTTCACTATTATGCTGGGTTGTATGCTTTGCACCTCGCGAGCGATTAATGCCGCTCTACCGTTAGCGCCAGGCGCACGCTTTGTCGATTTCGATGGGCCAACCTGGCTGGCACAAGACGTGGAGCCAGGTTTGAATTTCTCTTGCGGGGCGATCAATCTTTCTGTTTAGCTGTTGGGATAAGTCAGTAATTCCACCATCGCATCCAGATATTGCTCGCTGGCGGCGTCGGCTGAAATCGGTGGGAACTCGGCGGTGATGCAAGGTAGTGATAAATCTGCGCACCAACTGCCAAACGAACCGGGTGTTTCGTAGCCGACGCTGGTGACGAGTGGCAAAGCAAATTTATGCGCCAGCCAAACGCCAAGATGCGAACTGTCAGGATCTTCAATACAGGCTAACGGCTCGTGGAATGAAACCACCCAGCGCGGTTTCAAACGATGAATCAGATGGCACAGCGCTTGCGTTTCCGGTTCAGAGCCGGGACGGCCGCCAGTAGAGAGCTTGACGTCGCGTGCCTCTGCGGCACTATTCCAGCGGTAAACCGTATCGCCGGAACGCCAGTTGGCGGAGGGGAAGTTGCGATTAAGGTCAACACCATTGGCGTTGGCACGCAACCCGAGTTGACAGCCATCTGGATTCACCGCTAGCACCACATGGTGACGCAGTTGTTCCGGGGTAATAGTGCGTAAGGCACAAGATAGCGTCACGACGGCTGCATTTTCATCGCCGTGAGTTCCGGCAATAATCAAACCTGTCTCTGGCGTTTTGACTGCCGCTGGGAAATATAACAACGGCGCACCTAATAATGAACTCCCGTAATTCTCACCTGCAACTGCCAATTGGCCACGTTCACTACGCGGTCGATGCTGGGTCATGCTGCTGCTCCATCAGTGATTGATTGTTATTCGATTCAGTGTATTACGCTTTTGGGCATCTTTCCCAGCGTAAAATCTCAATAAATACCTGTCACCATTTTGGGTATATACTAACGACCAATGCAAAGCCAATAACATACAGAGGATTTAACATGCCAGTCGCCAGAATAATTGCCAGTTACAGCGAAAATGAAAAAGATACCATCACGCTGCTGTGCGGTGTGGATGAGGAAAACCAGATCCGTCAGGGTGAGTGGTTTGGCGTGGTGAAAAACGATGATGGCCGTGGTGATGAATCCAATTATCCGTTTACCTTGCATATTGATTACCAGAAAAACGCTTTCTATCTCGATTATGGCTATGACGATGTCGAATCACGCCAGTGGCAAAAAACCGATATCAGCTCAAATCCATTAACCGAAAAAAGTTTCTTCACCATCACCGATGAAGAAGAAGGTGAAGAGTTCAGCTATCAGATCACCAGTATTCATCTCTACGACTAATCGCTGCTCTTTAAAAAATGCCCATGTTGCCGCTGTCGCATGGGCATTTTTTTATCGTTTAGCCCCCAGTTTTTAAATCTTGTCTGCTCGGTGCAGTATCTTGTGCTATATGATAAGTAATTCAGATGGTTAACTGGGATGGTTCAAAGATGACGACAATAAAAACTCAGCAAGGTTTGCGTTTGGCTTTATGTGCAGCGGCGGTTGTTGCTTGTTTCAATAACGCGATTGCGGCGCAGGTGCCGCCCGGTACAGTTCTGGCAGAGAAACAGGAAATTGTACGTCATATTAAAGATGAACCGGCGTCATTAGATCCGATCAAAGCGGTAGGGCTGCCGGAAGCGCAAGTCGCACGCGATCTGTTCGAAGGCTTGGTAAATCAGGATGCCAATGGCAAAGTGATCCCAGGCGTGGCGACGAGTTGGAAAACCACGGATAACCAAACCTATATCTTCACACTGCGCAAAGATGCGCGTTGGTCAAACGGTGACCCTGTCACGGCAAAAGACTTTGTTTATAGTTGGCAACGTTTGGTAGACCCAAAAAGTCTGTCGCCATTCGCTTGGTTTGCTCAGTTGGCCGGTATTCAAAATGCGCAAGAGATCATCGCCGGTAAGTTACCTACCGACAAACTCGGTGTGACTGCGGTGGATGATCATACGTTGAAAGTACAACTGAATAAGCCGGTGCCTTATTTCGTCAGCCTGACCGCGAACTTTAGCCTGTTCCCAGTCCCTCGCGCAGTGATTGAAAAATACGGTAGCGATTGGACTAAAGTTGGCAATCTGGTCGGTAACGGCGCGTTCCAGTTGCAAGACCGGGTAGTCAATGAAAAATTAGTGCTGACGCCAAATAAATACTATTGGGATCATGCCCATACGGTGTTGACCAAAGTGACTTTCTTACCCATCAATCAGGAATCTAACGCCACTAAGCGTTATCAGGCTAATGATATTGATATCACTGAATCCTTCCCGAAAAACATGTACCAGAAGTTACTCAAAGATCTCCCAGGGCAGGTTTATACCCCAGATCAATTAGGCACTTATTACTACGCATTCAATACTCAACGCGCACCAACCAACGATGTGCGTGTGCGTAAGGCGCTGTCTTATGCCATCGACCGTAAAATTATCGCTGAAAAAGTGCTGGGTACCGGGGAAAAACCGGCCTATCACTTTACGCCAGACGTGACCGCCGGTTTCAAACCAGAAACCAGTTTGCTGCAACAACAATCGCAGGCTGAACTGGACGCACAGGCTAAGGCGTTGATTCAGGCAGCAGGATATGGGCCAAACAATCCATTGAAACTGACGCTGCTGTATAACACCTCAGAGAACCACCAGAAGATCGCCATTGCTGTCGCGTCGATGTGGAAAAAACTGGGTGTGGATGTGAAGTTGCAAAATCAGGAATGGAAAACCTATATCGATAGCCGAAATACCGGTAATTTTGATGTGGTGCGCGCTTCTTGGGTCGGCGATTACAACGAACCTTCGACCTTCCTGTCGCTGCTGACCTCTTCACACACCGGTAATATCGCCAAATTCCACAACGCGGATTACGACAAGTTGATGGAGCAGGCCGGACATGAAACCAACCCAGCGGCTTTGAGCGCCGATTATAACAAGGCCGAGCAGATCATCGCCGATCAAGCCCCGATCGCGCCGATCTATCAATATACCAACGGGCGCTTGATTAAACCGTGGGTGAAAGGCTACCCGATCACCAATCCAGAAGACGTGGCCTATAGCCAGACGATGTATATCGTGAAGCATTGATCAACGTTGTTGTCACTACTGAGCCCTCCATCTGGAGGGCTTTTTTCGATCTGTGTCTCCCTTTGATTTGCAAAGCATTAACGCTAAACTTTGCTCAGAAAAGAAAAAGGGGTGTTCAATGGATGTTATTGAAGGGCGTGAACTGCAGGTTCCCGACGCGGTGTACGCATATCAGCTCGATGGCAAAGGTGGCGTTACGCCGATTGAGTATGACGATCAGGTTAGCTGTGAAGAACCTTGTTGGTTGCACCTTGATTACGCACATCAAGCCAGCACCGAATGGCTGAATAACACACCGCTGTTACCAGACGCGGTGAGAGAAGCGCTCTCCGGCGAAAGCACGCGCCCGCGCGTGAGCCGCGTGGCTGATGGCACCATGATTACCTTGCGCGCTATCAACTTCAACACCAATTCTCGTCCCGATCAGTTAGTCACGTTCCGCGTCTATATGACGGACAAACTGATCGTTTCTACTCGTCATCGCAAAGTGTATTCAATCGACGAAGTGGTTAAAGATCTGCAACATGGCGATGGCCCGATTAATAGCGGCAGTTGGTTGGTTGAGATTTCTGATGCGTTAACCGATCACGCCAGCGAGTTTATCGAAGATTTGCACGACAAAATTATCGATTTAGAAGATGCATTGTTGGATCAGCAAGTACCGGAGCGGGGGCAATTAGCGTTGATCCGCAAGCAACTGATCGTGTTGCGTCGCTATATGGCTCCGCAGCGAGACGTATTTTCACGTTTAGCCAGCGACCGTTTACCGTGGATGAGTGATGATGATCGCCGTCGGATGCAAGATATCGCTGATCGCTTAGGTCGTGGGTTGGACGATTTGGATGGCAGTATTGCACGCACCGCAATCCTGACGGATGAAATTGCTAACGTGATGGCCGATGCAATGAACCGTCGGACTTACACTATGTCGTTACTTGCCATGATATTTTTACCGACCACGTTCTTAACCGGTCTGTTTGGCGTCAACCTTGGCGGCATTCCAGGCGGGGAGAGTAAAATCGGTTTTGTGGTTTTCTGTATGCTACTGGTATTACTGGTGGTGGGGATTGGTTGGTGGCTTAAACACCGGCGCTGGCTCTGACAGCACATCCTGTATTAGCCAGTCGTGGAAAATTTTGACCTCCGCCCGCATTTTTGTATTTTGTTGAGTCACCACGTAATACGACCATGCCAGCGGCCAGCGTTGCTCGGGGTGGAGTTGCTGCAACTGCCCCAGGGCAATGAGTTGCTTTACCAATGCTAAACGAACGATGGCAACTCCTTGTCCGCCAAGTGCCGCCAGAATAACGGCCGATGTGGAGTTAATATGCAGCCTATTTTCTCTGGCGGGAGGGGCATTGGTCGCCGCTAACACGTCATCCCAAGTGGGGAAGTTGGCGCCCGGATGTGGCGTATCATCACGAATGAGCTTTTGGGATGCCAACCACTCGCCGCAGTATTCCTTTGTCGGCGGAATGATTCTGGGGCTGCAAACCAAAACGGCTTCCTCATCCATCAACCAGGTTTTCTCTACGCCGGGCCAATCTCCTTTCCCACAACGGATGCCTAAGTCTGCTTCTCCATACGAAACATCCATCAGTTTTTCTGTGACATTCAAACGCAGGTCAATATTTTCATAGGTTTCTGAAAACCGGTTCAGGCGTTCCATCAGCCAGTTCATCACTAAAACTTGGGACGCGGTCAACAAAACGACAGAGCGAGCCCGCCGACCACGCAACTTATTCAGCCCCAACTCCAAGTTGTCTAGGCCTTGCGTAATGTCTTGCAAGGCGGCCTGTGCTTCAGATACCAGTGTCAGACGTTCTTTGCCCGAACGAGTTCGATGGAACAGTGGATGACCGACCCAATCTTCCAGAGCCCTAACCAGTTGCCCGACAGCGGCAGGAGTGACGTCTAACTCTTCAGCGGCTCCGGTAAAACTGCCATGCCGGGCGGTGGCTTCAAAAGCGTGAAGCCATTTAAGCCTGTTGAGCGATCGCATTGTGACTCTCCATCGAATTTGTCTTTAGCCATGTCCAGTATACCTAAGCGAGAAAGATTTTCTTTCTTGGTTCGTTATTTCTTCTCATTCGTCAGAAAAAAGCCGCAGTGGCATGATTTGCTCACTGAACGAGGCGCACCTTTGCTAAAACTCTCAATTGGATAGAGGTTAACGATGAGCACATTATTCTCCGGTAAAAAACTTTTGGTTGTTGGTGGTACTAGCGGTATGGGGTTTGAGACGGCCAAACAGGTTCTCGAAAATGGTGGTAGCGTGGTGTTGGTCGGCAACCGTGCAGATAAAGCAGAACAGGCACGCCAGTTATTGGCGATGATGGGGCCGGTTTCCATTATCGTTGCCGACCTAATGAAAGAAGAAGGCATGAAACAGGTTATGGATACCATTAATGCGGAACATAAGGATATCAGCCTGATGGTTAATGCCGCCGGTGTATTCTTCCCAAAAGCATTTATTAAGAATGAAACTTCGGACTACGACATGTATATGAGAATCAACCGCGCGTTATTCTTCATCACTCGTGATGTCGTGCGCAACATGGTCGTGGCTGGTATCAAGGGTTCTATTGTCAACATTGGTTCCATGTGGGCACAGCAGGCGATCGGCGCTACGCCGTCCGCGGCATATTCCATGGCAAAGGCTGGCCTGCATGCACTCACGAAAAACCTAGCGATTGAATTAGGTGGTAACGGTATCCGCGTTAACGCGGTGTCACCGGCGGTTGTACATACTCCAATCTATGAAGGTTTCATGCCGAAGGAAGACGTTAAAGGGGCGATGGATAGTTTCGACAGCTTCCACCCGATCGGTCGTGTAGGCACGTCAATTGATGTGGCAGAAACTGTAGCCTTCTTGCTTTCTGACAAAGCGGGTTGGGTAACCGGCGCTATCTGGGACGTTGATGGCGGGGTGATGGCAGGTCGTAACGCCTGATTATCCACGCTCTTCAAACAGACTCTATTAACATTGAGCGATATCAAGATTTAGCGCTGTATTTTGCGGCATTATCTATCTCGCAGGTGAATGCAACGTCAAGCGATGGGCGTTGCGCTCCATAATTGTCTTACTTTCTTATTTTTAGAATTATTGCATAGCACATTTGATTCAAACAATGCCGGTTTAATTACCGGCATTTTTTTCGTCTGTTTTTTCGCCTGTATATATCCGTCATACATCAAGCCGCACTTTCATCCCAGAAACTGGCTTCTATCTTGTGCCCATCTAGATCGCGAACAAAGCAGCCATAATATTGCGCACCATAATGTGGACGCGATCCGGGTGCGCCGTCATCTTTTGCACCAGCCGCAATCGCGTGTTGATAAAACTCATCGACCTGCTGTTTGCTGGTGGCAAAGAAACCAACATGAACACCGTTGGCAGTGCCCGCAGGTTTACCGTCGATCGGCGTTTGCAGCCAAAATTCAGGGTAATCACGGCCATAACCAATCGCCCCGGGATGTTCCAACACCCGACGGCAGTCTAATGCACCAAGCACTTGATCGTAAAATTCCGCAGCTTTATCAAAGTCATTGGTTCCTAACGAAACGTGGGACAAACAAGGGGTAATGTTCATATTCACCGGCAACCTCCATTTGACTGTATGAATAAACAGTATAGAGTAAAATTGCTAATGTCAGGCAGATTATGCTGAAGTTGTGAGCAAGATCGGAAAGTTTGTGCGGGGAAAGTCCCGCCTGCGGTTGGCAGGCGGAGAGGGTATTATTTGATTTCTAACACATTCAGACGTTCTAACGCCGGGGCAGCTTCGTCACTCTCTTCTGGTTGCCAACCGATCGGCTGCATTGGAATATCTTCACGATCAAAAGCCAAATCACCGCCGTCAATCACGTCGCTACCGTGCCTCAATCCTTTAAAATCAAACAGATTGGTATCGCACAGGTGAGACGGCACCACGTTTTGCATCGCGCTGAACATGGTTTCGATACGGCCTGGATAGCGTTTGTCCCAGTCGCGCAGCATATCGCCAATCACCTGACGTTGCAGGTTCGGCTGTGAGCCGCACAGATTACAAGGAATGATGGGGTACTCTTTGGCAATGGCAAAACGTTCAATGTCTTTTTCACGACAATAGGCCAACGGACGAATAACAATGTGTTTGCCATCATCGCTCATCAGTTTTGGTGGCATGCCTTTCATTTTGCCGCCATAGAACATGTTCAAGAATAGCGTTTGCAAAATATCGTCGCGGTGATGGCCCAAGGCGATTTTAGTCGCACCCAGTTCGGTGGCGGTGCGGTACAAAATGCCACGGCGCAGGCGTGAACAGAGCGAACAGGTGGTTTTACCTTCTGGGATCTTATCTTTGACGATGCCGTAGGTATTTTCTTCGACGATCTTGTATTCGACACCCAGACTTTCCAGATAGGCTGGCAAGATATGCTCAGGGAAACCCGGTTGCTTTTGATCGAGATTAACCGCGATCAATGAGAAGTTAACCGGCGCGCTCTGTTGCAGATTGCGCAAGATTTCCAGCATGGTGTAGCTGTCTTTACCACCGGACAGACAGACCATGATGCGATCACCTTCTTCAATCATGTTGAAATCGGCAATCGCTTCGCCCACGTTGCGGCGCAGGCGTTTTTGTAATTTGTTCAGGTTGTACTGCTCTTTTTGGTTTACCACTGGTTTCTCTTGCATGTTAGGGGGCCACAACAACTCTGCGCAGTATGGTACGGATTGCGGCGCTGAATGCCAGAAATTTTCTATACCCTGCGTCTTTCAAGCTGCATCGTTGTTGCCTGCGGCTCGTCCTTGAGCCTTTGATTCAGACAGTTTACTCCGCCGACGATTTTTCCGCTTTACCCGCCAATAAACTCAAGAAATCGTATTTCTCCTTCAATTCTTTTTCGGCCGCTTGATATAGCGCGCTAGCCACTTCAGGTTGTTGCGCATTCAGACGGCGGAAACGCTGCTCTTTCAGTAGGGTTTCGGTCAAATCGCTATTTGGTGGACGCGAGTCTAACGCTAACGCCGCTTTACCTTCTTCACTACGGCGGGGATCGAAGCGGTACAGTGGCCAGAAACCGGTGGCGGTGAGCTGTTTCATTTGTTCATGGCTGAGCGCCAAGTCGTAGCCGTGTTCTTCACAAGGGCTGTAGGCAATAATCAGTGACGGCCCCGGATAGGCTTCCGCTTCTTGAATCGCTTTTACCGTCTGGTTGAGCTGCGCGCCGAGCGAAATTTGCGCCACATACACATGGCCGTACATCATCATGCTGACGCCAAGATCCTTACGTGCTTTGCGTTTACCATGTTCACCGAATTTGGTCACGGCGCCCAAGGGTGTGGCTTTCGACTGCTGACCGCCAGTATTGGAGTAGCACTGGGTGTCTAACACCAACACGTTGACGTTTTCCGTCAGGCTCAGTACGTGATCCAAACCGCCGAAACCAATGTCATAGGCCCAGCCATCCCCCCCAATCAACCAAATGGATTTATCCACCAAATAATCGGCATCGGTAGCTAATTGGCGCGCATCTTCACTATTGATTGCCGTTAGTAATTGACGTAATTCGGCGATCTGCTGGCGACGCGGTTCGGGTGCAATATCTGTCATTTGCAATGCCGCAACCAAAGTTTCCGGTAACTGCGGTGCCAGGCTGTCTAATAGACGCAAGACGCGACGGCGATGCTGATCGACCGTTAAACGAAAGCCCAAACCAAATTCAGCGTTGTCCTCAAATAAAGAGTTTGCCCACGCCGGGCCACGGCCTTCGGCGTTGGTGGTGTACGGGGTTGTCGGCAGATTACCGCCATAAATAGAGGAACAGCCAGTGGCATTAGCGATTAACAGGCGATCGCCATACAACTGAGTGAGCAACTTAATGTACGGTGTTTCTCCGCAGCCAGAACAGGCGCCGGAATACTCGAACAATGGGCTGATCAGTTGTGAGGTACGAATATCGATGCGCTCGATCTGCGCGGGATCGATTTCTGGCAGTTGCAAGAAGAAGTCGAAGTGCTGTTTTTCCACTTCCAAATTATCGAGGCGTGATTTCATATTGATCGCCTTGATCTCAGGATTTTGCCGATCTTTCGCGGGGCAAACTTCCACACACAGGTTACAGCCAGTACAGTCTTCCGGCGCTACCTGCAAGACGTATTTCTGACCACGCATATCGCGCGCTTTGACATCCAGCGATTGTAGCGAAGCAGGGGCGTTTGCCATCGCTTCGGGCTGAACAACTTTGGCGCGAATCGCTGAATGCGGACAGGCGGCAACACAATGGTTACATTGCGTACAGAGATCCGGCTGCCAGATGGGGATCTCTTCGGCGATATTGCGTTTTTCCCAGCGTGTAGTGCCCACTGGCCAAGTACCGTCCGGCGGGAAAGCGGAAACCGGTAGCGCATCGCCTAAACCTGCCAACATGGCGGCAGTGACGGTTTTAACGAAGTCCGGTGCGGCATCTGAAACCACTGGTGGCCGCTGTGGACTGTGGCTATCAACCGGTTGCAGTGGGATCTCGGTCAAAGCTTGCAAGGTCGCGCCCAGCGCTTGCCAGTTGCGTTCAACAATATCTTGCCCTTTGCTGCTGTAGCTACGAGATATGGCGTCCTGCAACTGTTGTAGTGCGATGTCACCCGGCAAGATCTGCGTCAGGTGGAAGAACGCCATTTGCATTACGGTGTTAATACGTGCGCCGAGTTGGCATTCACGTGCCAACTTCGCCGCATTGATAATATAGAAACGCGCCTGACGCTGATGTAGCAGGGCTTGCACTTCCTGTGGCAAACGCGCCCAAACTTCTTCTGCGTTATATGGCGTATTCAACAGGAAAATACCACCGGGTTTCAGACGTTCAACCATTTGGTATTTATCGATAAACTGCCATTGGTGACAGCCAACAAAATCGGCACGACTGACCAAATAAGCCGAATTGATCGGTTGTTCGCTGACGCGCAGGTGAGAAACCGTCAGGCCACCGGCCTTTTTCGAGTCATAGACAAAGTAACCTTGCGCGTACATTGGCGTGCTGTTACCGATGATTTTGATGTTGTTTTTGGTCGCAGAAACTGAACCATCGCTACCTAGCCCATAGAACAGCGCTTCCAACGAGGCACGCTGTGGTAAATCTTCTTCGCTTAGCGGTAATGACAAGCCGGTCACGTCGTCGAAAATCCCAACGGTAAAGCGTGGGCGCGGTTTCTCTAACGTTAATTCGCGGAAAATCGCCAGTACACAATTCGGATCGAACTCTTTCGACGACAAACCATAACGCCCGCCAATCACTCGCGGCAATGTCGTGCGTTCGCCACGGCTAAAGGCCTCGGCGAGGGCGGTCATGATGTCCAGATACAGTGGCTCTGCTTGCGCGCCCGGTTCCTTGGTGCGATCCAATACCGCGATTTTTTCTACGCTGTCAGGCAATACGCTCAGCAAATGTTGGGCGGAGAACGGGCGGAACAGGCGTGCTTTCAGGACGCCAACTTTCTCGCCGCGAGTCAGTAGGGTGTCGATGACTTCTTCACAAGTACCGATGGCGGAACCCATCAGGATCACCACGCGATCGGCTTGCGGGTGGCCATAATATTCAAATGGTTGATAGTTTCGACCGGTGATCTGGCCGAATTTCTCCATCGCATCACAGACGTGTTGATAAGTATTGTCGTACCAAGGGTTGGTCGCTTCGCGCGATTGGAAATAGGTATCCGGGTTAGCAGAAGTACCGCGCACCACCGGATGATCGGGTGATAATGCCCGGCTGCGGTGTGCGTCAATAGCCTCTTGTGGCAACATCTGGCGCAATGAGTCGTCGCTCAACGGGACGATCTTGTTGATCTCGTGAGAGGTGCGGAAACCATCAAAGAAGTGAATAAAGGGAATACGGCTATTGAGCGTGGCGGTCTGTGCAATCAGCGCGAAATCTTGCGCTTCCTGTACGTTGCTGGCACACAGCATGGCGCAACCGGTTTGGCGTACCGCCATGACGTCGGAGTGATCGCCAAAAATCGACAGCGCATGGGTGGCAACGGTACGGGCAGCGACGTGTAATACAAACGGGGTTAACTCACCGGCCACTTTGTACAACGTTGGGATCATCAGCAACAGACCCTGCGACGAGGTGAACGAGGTTGAAAGTGCCCCGGTTTGCAACGCGCCATGCACGGTCGCGATAGCGCCGCCTTCGGATTGCATTTCCACTACACGCGGTACGTCACCCCAAATGTTTTGACGACCATCACCCGACCAATCATCGGCCTGTTCCGCCATGGTGGAACTCGGGGTAATGGGGTAGATAGCTATCACCTCGTTGGTTCGGTAGGCCACGGAAGCAACAGCGTTATTACCGTCAGTAGTAATCATTCAATAGACCCTTTCATTGCTCAATGAAGCTGCGAAAAATAGGTGCTCGCAGTAATAAATAAAGTCTAGCAGAGGGTCAGAATGGCTCTTTATCGCGATTGTGTGGCGATGACAATTTGCAGAGTTCAAGATGTAAGTTGATATTTCCTCAGGTGAAAATTGTTTGCCGTTTAACGACAATTTAGCTGGTTAGCGGCATAATAGCGGTCGTTTTATTATGCCAAAGGCGCACAGCATGACGGGATTAATGTATTTATTTATGGCGATTATTGCAGAGGTTATCGCCACAACTATGCTAAAAGCTTCTGAAGGGTTTACGCGCTTGTGGCCATCGGTGGTGGTGGTTGTGGGCTATTGCATCGCCTTTTGGGGGCTTTCTATGGTGGTGAAAACCATGCCACTGGGGATTGCTTACGCCATTTGGTCTGGCATGGGGATCGTCTTGGTGTCGATCGCGGCGGTATTTCTTTACCAACAAAAACTGGATTTACCGGCGATATTCGGGATGGGATTAATTATTGCTGGCGTTTTAGTGATTAATTTATTGTCAAAATCATCGGGACACTGATTAATAAAAAGTCAGAATTATTAAAAAAACCAGCGTAACAATCTGTTGCCGTTGCGCTGGTTGAAAAGCTCAGCAAAATTAAACTGAGAAACAGTGGATGCTAATTGCTTAGCGAAGCTAGCATAGCCTGCACTGAGTCGTTATTCGGTAGCAAAAAATGCTCGCCGAAAAAATCAACGAACATCTAAAGTATGTACGCCAGGTACTGCCATGATTTGTTGATAAATCTCGGCAATTTGTTTTTTCGGTGATAACGTCACGTCTAATGATAATTCACATTCGTTACTTTCTCCGTCATGTTGGCTAACGGAAATATTTCCCGGACGAATACGCATTTTCTGTAATTCCACCAATACTGCAGGCACGCTTTGTGACGTCAAGCGAACCTGAATATAATGGTGATGACCAAATAAGCGATTGCTGAGTTGGCGGAAGACTTCCAATACCACCAACGTCATTATCGTGCCGTAAATACCTATTTCATATAAACCGCTACCGATCACCAAACCGATGGCAGCCGTCACCCATAGCCCGGCGGCGGTAGTGAGACCTTTCACGACCTGCTTTTGAATAATGATGGTGCCCGCGCCGAGGAAGCCCATCCCGCTGACCACCTGAGCGGCGACACGGCTGGGATCGAGATCGACATGCGATAGAGTGAGTAAATCATCAAAGCCATATTTTGATACAATCATAAACATGGCGCTACCAATACCCACTAAAATGTGGGTACGTAATCCAGCCTCTTTAGCGCGCAATTGACGCTCAATACCAATCAGGCCGCCGAGTGCGCCAGCAAGGGCGATGCGTAGAAGTAAATCGGTAATCATGGGATATTCGACCCCTCTTTCGGTCTTATTTTCTGAATTGTGCAAAAAAAAAGCTAAACGGTATTTTCATTATTTTAGCTTCAGGATAGATTAAACAGGTTTACATCAAAGATAGCTCAACGTGCCTAACATAAAATGGCATGTTTATTAGTAATGGCGATTTACACAGCATCGTGGGTTAAATAAATGAAAAAATTAAAATGGCTACTGGCGAGCGCCGTGTTGCTGCTGGCCGCGTGCAGCAGTAACGAAGAGCCACAACAGAAGGGCACCAGCGCTCATATCAATACCGTTCCAACCAGCGCACCTTGTGCCAGTGTGGGCGGCGTGACGACCATCGCCCACAATTTGAATGGCGATACGATCAGAATGTGTCAGATGCCAAATGGCATGCAATGCGAAGAACGAACGCTGGGGCAAGGTGCCTGCGCGGCGGCCGGTTAATACACCCAGTCTTTCAATTGATAAATCAGCGTATGGTCACTGCCACGCAAAGTGAGCTGTTGGCCATTGAGCGTGACCGTTGCGCCATTGCCAAGAACGGTGCTAATGACCTGATCCCATTGGTTACGTTGTGCATCGGTGCAAAGCATTCGGGTTGCTGCCAAATTTTTGACGGTTAGCACGCCGTTATTCAATTCACCGGCACCGGAGAAGTGGTTACACATCGAACCGGAAATATGCAATTTCTCACCGAATTCAATGCTTGGGCCGTTGCCTAATTTAGCGTTGGCAGCCACGCCGTCGACGCTTTGCAGCACGAAGTTATGATGCAGCAGATCGCTTTCCGTCACCTGGCTGATACTGTTTTTTTCCGAGCTACAACCGATCAGTAACAGGCTGATGAAGACGAGTGGGATAGATTTTTTCATCGGTTTTCTCCAATAGAAAGGGGCGAAAAAATCGCCCCTGCGTGTTATAGAATAAAAATCAATTACTCGACAATATTTGGGCAGTGTTCACCACGCGTCAACAAATCGATATTTTGCAGCGTGGTTTGCGAAATACTGGTCAGTGCTTCTTCGGTCAAGAACGCCTGATGCCCGGTAAACAGTACGTTGTGGCAGGCGGAAAGGCGACGGAAGATATCGTCCTGAATCACGTCGTTGGATTTGTCTTCAAAGAACAGATCGCGTTCATTCTCATATACATCCATACCCAATGCGCCGATTTTTTGGTTTTTCAGCGCATCAATGGCGGCGGAGGAATCGATCAAACCACCGCGACTGGTGTTGATGATCATGACGCCGTTTTTCATTTGCTCGAAGGCTTTCGCATCCAGCAAATGATGGTTTTCTGGCGTCATTGGGCAGTGCAGGGTGATGACGTCTGACTGCTTATACAATGTTGGCAGATCGACATATTCGGCACCTAACTCCAATGCTTGAGCGCTTGGATAAGGATCGTAAGCCAGCAGCTGCATGCCAAACCCTTTCAGAATACGCATGGTCGCAACACCAATCTTACCGGTGCCGATCACCCCGACGGTACGGTTATGCATATTGAAACCGATCAAACCTTCTAGCGAGAAGTTAGCATCACGGGTACGTTGATAAGCGCGGTGAATGCGACGATTCAAACACATCATCAAACCTATAGCATGTTCAGCTACCGCTTCCGGTGAGTAGGCGGGCACACGAACAACTTTGATACCTAATTCTTTTGCCGCGTCTAAATCCACATTGTTGAAGCCAGCACAGCGCAGTGCGAGGATCTCTACGCCGATGGCCGCCAGTTCTTCCAGAACTTCACGACTGCCGTCATCATTGACGAAAATACACACCGCTTTGCAACCCGCGGCGGTTTTGGCGGTTTTCTTGCTGAGCAGAAAATCGAAAAACTCCAATTCATAGCCAAACTGTTGGTTTACCAGCTCGAGATATTTACGGTCGTATTGTTTGGTACTGTATATCGCCAGTTTCATTGTGGTTTCTCCACCTTGATTTTGTGATCAAGATAACAGATTTTACCAGGCGAGACAATGAGTTACATTTGTACGATGAATGTAATTGGAGTGTGAATAAAGCGGGGGAAATGACTGAAAGGCAAGGGAATGACTCCCTTGCCAATAATATTTTAGAAGTTACCGCGAATACCGAAGTAGTACTCATTTGAGCTCAAGCCGCCTTTCAGCTGCTCGTCACGCTCGGCAACACGGTTAACAAAGGTGTTGTAACCGCTTTCCATGTTGCCCATATCGACGTAGCGATAGCCCAATTCAGCCGTCAGATAGTCGGTAATGTCATAGCTTGCACCCGCACCCAGTGACCAAGTCAGGTTGGTGTCGGTGTTAGTAGCGAACTGGCGTGAGGTGTTACCCTGCCAACCGCTGGCGTTGTAGTGAGTCAAACCTACACCGGCCATACCGAACAGGGACAGACCTTGCCATACGCGATAGTCACGGTACGCATTCAACATGAAACGCTCGGTTTTTACGTTGAATTCGTTGGCGTTAGCGTCAAACGGTGCCCAATAGCTGGTAAAGGTGTTGTGCATTTTACCGGTGTATTCAGCTTCTGTACGCCAGCCGTTGCCCCAGGAATAACCCAGTGCGATAGCGGGAGCGACTTTATTATCGGTATCCGCATCAGCGATACGGCTTTGTACGCGTGGGCTGGTCAGATCCAGATTATGGGCTTTGACCTGTGCGCCAACTACACGTGCTGCACCGTAGTAACCTTCATGAAACGTCTGCTCTTCTGCCAATGCGAGTTGTGGAATAGCCAACGCTGCTAATACCAACGATTTCTTCCATGCCATGTTCTTCGAGCTCCTTTATTTGATAGTGATGCTGCTCAATGCGACTTCAGCACATTTTTGATCGAGGTGTCCGCCTGGTGCGCCACCGATACCGATACCGCCAATCACTTCGTTACCCGCTTTAATTGGCAAACCGCCAGCCAGCAGCAAGAAACCTGGGATATCACGCATATTTTGTGCGCCAGCGTTAGCCTGAGCCGCTTCCATCACTTTGCCTGTAGCGTTTTTGGTCGTCAGGGAAGTGTAAGCTTTCATCTCACTGGCTTTGACGGTGTGCGGGCCTGCGTTATCCATGCGTTGCACGGCTTTGATCACGCCAGCACGGTCAACAACGGTCACGCTGACGTTGTAGTTGTCTTTTTGGCATGCCTGAATGGCAGCGGTAGCCAGCTGATTAGCTTGCTCTAAGGAAATGTTACGCTCTGTCAGCGTGTTAGCAGCGAAAGCAGCGGGTGCTGCCATACTCAGGAGTAAAGCACTAGAGAAAATAATCTTACGCATTGTGGTTGTCCTCACCTACTGTGTATTTGATGAGGACAGGTTAAACAAAATTATTCAGCAAAACGATTCGGTCGATTACGCAATGGAGTAGGTAAAACTACTTAGTCTTGGATAAAAAGTTAAGAATTTCATGTTCTTTCACCAGTTGAGCCAATGAAGTTATTGCCAATTTATTGAAGATATTGGCGCGGTGCGCTTCAACGGTCCGCGGCGATAACGCTAAAATTCTCGCGATCTGCTTGCTAGTGTTACCTTCGATGATGCTTTGCATGACTTCGCGCTCGCGTTCGGATAACTGATCGAATTTGTTTTGCAATTGCTGGTGTTGTAATTGTTGCTGATAAACTTTTTGTTGATGGTCGAAAGCGGCACTCACGGTTTCGATCAGTAAATCTGCATCAATAGGTTTGGTCAGAAATTCAAAAGCCCCATTTTTAAACGCCCGACGGCAGGTTTCGATATTACCATGTCCGGTCATCAGCACCACCGGTAGGGGAATAGCCTGTTGTTGCAGCTCGTCTAATAGCGTCAAACCGGTTTTACCGGGCATACGAATATCCAACAGCAAGCAACCACAGAGTGTATCTAACGGTTGTTTTTGCTCTAGGAAGGCTTGCGCACTGGCGAAAGTTTCGGTTTTCCAACCCATGGTCGCCAATAGCACACTCAACGACTCGCGAACGGCATCGTGGTCGTCAATCAGATAGATCACTTGTTCCATCAAGCTTCTTCCTCTTGGATGGGAAACAATAGGGTGAAACAGGCACCACCAGTGGGGCTGTTTTGTACTGAGATTTTACCATTCAAACGCAATACCAGCGTTTCCGCCAGTGTCAAACCCAAACCCAATCCTTCTTTACGCGAAGTGTAGAAGGGCATAAAGACTTGTTCCAACTCATTGGCGTTGAGACCAGGGCCGCCATCAATAATATCAACCTGGCAAATGTTATCGTCATGCTTAGCGCTAATTTTCACCCATCCAAGTGGTTGTTGGCGCTGAGCTTGAATGGCATTACTGAGCAAGTTATGGAAGATCTGCTCTATCCATAATGGTTCTGATTGAATTGATGGTAGGGATTCGCTGAAGTGGTGTGTGATGTGGATATTACCGACTCGTAATTCGTTTTCCAGTAGTAACTCTACACGTCGCCAAATCGTTGGAATACTAACCGGTTGCAGTTGGAATTGACGCGTCGCCAGATTTTGCCGGTATTGATCCAATAAATCGGCAATGCGCCGAGTTTGTAGCACCGCAGCATCGAGAACCGGAGTAATACGGTCATATTTTTCACTTTTCACCAGTTTTTGCGCAGTTTGCGTATAGGTCATGACCGCACTTAAGGGCTGATTCAGCTCATGCACCATACCGGCGGTAATTTCGCCCATGGTATTCAGGCGGGTTAGCTCAGAGAAACGAGCACGTAGGTCGGCCACTTGGCTGCGATGATTTTGGCGTAGTAAATGGGTAATCGCGGCAATTAACACCACCCACAGTAAACCGAATGCGATACTCCATCCCCATGGCAGTTGCTGCCATTGAGGATCACCTCCCGCGCTGAGGACGAAAGGCTGGGTGGTACTGGTTAAGGCTTTATTCCATTGCCAGAAGTCCTTCCCGCTAGGTTCGCCATGACTTAGCAACGTCGCGTCATTCCATTTCAGCGCTAAATGCGTGAATTGATTCATTTGTGGGAAAGATTGCTCAAGCAGTGATAAATCAATCAGCAATTGTAGATGACGATAATGGTTATTAAGCCAATAGCGCCCATTTCCTGCATCGACTACTGTACCGCTATTCGTCAAAACAACAGGGATAGCCTGGAACGCCAGTACCTGCGGAAATTTTTTCTGTAACTGTGCCAAAGGAATATCGGTACTCACCAACGGTAAAATGACATCGTGCTGCGCCAGTGTTTCGCTTAACTCACGATAAACCGTGTTGAAGGCGGCAGTACGTTGATGTTCTTGCTGTGAAAGTCCATTCTGGATCAAGGCAAGGGTAGAAAGCGTGCTGAGCAACAACCAACTCAATGCCTTAAACATCCAACTCCGTTTCATCATCGCTTTATTATTCTCAAACTAAACACGCAATCGATAGGTAAGCTAGTTCTTCAGTTGTAGCATAATATTCCGCAATATGTGTTGAAAAGCATCGGCTATTCCTTTGCTAACTTCACCGGAACCTGAATCTGTGCCATCATAAAACCCCACTCAGGAATGAAATCATCTCTTAATGACCAGGCGATTAAAATTATTCATAGGGACTGTGATTGGTGTCGTGATACTGCTGGCGGCGCTATGGCAAACCTTGCCACGCTGGTTACCGCGTATCGCTGAACATTGGTTGCCTCAAGGTAGCCAATTGGTGCTGCCTGCACCATTGCGTTGGCAACAAGGCGCACTACGGCTGAATGGTTTGCAATTCAAAGCACAAGATTGTCTGTTAGCCAATATCGGGGCGACTAGCCTGAGCTATCGACAAGGGCGCTGGCAACTGCTTGGCGATAAAGTGGTGGTTGATACTGCCTGCTTGTCAAAACTGCCTGCCAGTGATGCCAATAGTGCGCCTTTAGCACTCGACAAACTGCAAAAACAGTTGCCGTTGCTGGATGTCACGATTAACCAACTAAGCATTATTCCTTGGCAGCGTTACGAAGGTAAATTGCAGCTACAATCCTCAGGTGCCGAGCAACAACTGCAATATCAGGGTAAAAACTTGCGTGCGACTGCGGTGCTAGATTCACACCAACAACTCACGCTCAACAGCCTAGACATCATCCCTCCGAACAGCCCCGATCCACTGCATTTGAGTGGCAAAGTGACCATTCCGTTGAATTTGGACAGCATGCCTGCGCAAGGAGCTTTGCAAGGGGAAATGCAGACCGGCTACTTGGAAAAACCGTTGCTGATGGATGTGCGCTGGCAGCAGCAGCAGGGCGTATTGACGTTAACGGAAAAAGGCGACGCCGAACCTTTGGCGACCTTGCCGTGGGAGATAGATTCCCAGCAACTCAGTATTAATAAAGGTGAATGGCGCTGGCCGTATGCTGAACAGCCGCTCAACGGGGGTTTGAGCATTGCCCTGCATGATTGGAGTAAAGGTTGGGATGAAACTGAAGTCAGTGCTCGACTGAATGTCATTACCGCGGGGCATAACGGCAAAGGCAATGCAGTATTAGTTCTGGGACCGGGCAAGGTGGGCTTAACGCAAAGCGATCTTAGTTTCCGCTTAACTGGGCAAGCGAATCTGGCGGATTTCTCCGTCACGACGTCGATTCCCGGCATCATCAGTGGTTCGATCCTCAACCCAACATTGGTATTACAACCGGGTTCTCTACTGCGTGCTTGGGGCAGTGCCTCACCAGAAATGAAGCTGGAAGAAGCCCGTTTACCATTAGCTGGGGTGAAAGTCACTGCTGCCGGGATCACCGGACGACTACAGGCGATTATCAACGTCAGTGACAGCTATTGGGGACAGTTCAAACTGCATCTGGACGGCAACGCGCAAGACTTCTGGCCGGATAACGGCAACTGGCAGTGGCGTTATTGGGGCAACGGCAATTTGCCGCCATTACAGGCTAAATGGGATGTCGCGGGGAGTGGCAATTGGCAGGATTCGTTGATCGTACTTGATCGTCTCTCTACCGGGTTCGATCAACTGAAATACGGCATGATGAAGGTAGACGCACCGCGACTGACACTAAGCCAACCGATTCATTGGCAGCGTGACGTCAAGAAACCGCGGTTTGACGGTAATCTCCGACTGGTGGCGCAAAAAGTGAGTCTGGAGGGGGGCTATTTACCTCCTTCGGTGCTGGATTTGCAGTTGAACGGAACCGAGCCGAATAACGTTCAGATACTAGGCAAATTACAGGCTGAGCAGATTGGCCCGATCACACTACGTGGGCGCTGGGATGGAGAACGGCTACGTGGTCAAAGCTGGTGGCCAAAACAACCATTGACGGTATTCCAACCGCTAATTTCTCCAGATTTAAATATCAAACTGCGTGATGGCGAGTTTTACGCTCAGGCAGCGTTCTCTGCCGCGCGTGTTCAAGGTTTTGAAGCCGGCGGTCATTGGGTGGTGACGGATGGTGGCATGTGGCTGAAAGATGGTGAAGTGAGCGGGTTGGATTTCGCTTTGGGTTTTCGTCTGAAAAATCACTTGTGGCAATTGGGCCCGAAAAAGCCGGTGATGCTGCGGATTAAATCGCTACGTAACTTGTTTGAAATGCAAAACATTAGCGCCGATTTACAAGGCACCTATCCTTATAGTGAGAAACAACCGCTGACGTTGAGCAATGTCGGTATGGACGCGTTGAACGGACATATCAGTCTATCTGCGTTGCGATTGCCGCAACATCAGGCGGCGGTGTTGAAATTGGATAAAGTGGATCTCAGCGCATTATTTACCGCGTTGAAACCGAAGCAGTTTGCCATGTCTGGTAAGGTTGATGGCGAATTGCCGTTGTTCCTCAATCATCCACAATGGTTGGTGCGCAACGGTTGGATTGCCAACGCCGGCATGCTGACCTTACGTTTGGATAAAGAGATGGCCGATGCGATTGGCAGCAACAATTTGGCGAGTGAGGCGGCGATAGACTGGTTGCGCTATATGGAGATCAATCGTTCTCGCGCCACGGTCGATCTGGATAATCTGGGCGAACTGACGCTGAAAGCGCGGATCGACGGAGTTAATCCGCAAAAAAGCTCTAAGCGTGAAATCATCCTGAACTATAGCCATCAGGAAAACATCTTCCAACTGTGGCGTAGTTTGCGCTTCGGTGACAATTTACAGGAGTGGCTAGAACAGGCCCTCTCTCAACCAGAGGAAACACCATGAGAACTCCATGCGTGGCTGTCTTGGCTACTTTATTGCTGAGCGCATGTGTACCGCGTATTGAAGTGGCGACGCCAAAAGACCCGATCACTATCAATATGAACGTGAAAATCGAGCACGAAATCAATATCAAAGTCGATAAGGACGTGGAAAACCTGATGAAAGATCGTAGCGATTTGTTCTAGGAGCCGACATGAAAAAACGTTATCTATGGTTGATCGGTGCAGGGTGGCTATTTAGCAACCTAGCAATAGCACTGACACTAGACGAAGCCAAACAGCAAGGGCGGGTCGGTGAAACTCTGAGCGGTTACATTGCCCCGGTTAAACAGGATGCGGAAACGTTGGCGTTGGTAAAACGTATCAACTCCGGTCGTACCGAACAGTACCAGAAGCTGGCGGACAGTAACCATCTTGCTCTTGACCAAGTGGCGAAAATGGCCGGGCAGAAATTGGTGCAACGAGCGCCAACCGGTGAATATGTTCGCGGTATCAATGGCCAGTGGGTAAAAAGACCGTAAAAAAGCGCGCCATTAAGGCGCGCAAAATACAGACACTTGGATTATTTTGAGGCTTTATTGCAGGTGTAACGAGTATTAAGCAGCAACGACTTGAGCCAGCGCGGCTTTAGCGTCTGCTTGTGCTTTAGTGGCGACATCTGGGCCATAAGCGATACCTTCAGCGAACACGAACTCAACGTCAGTGATGCCGATAAAGCCCAAGAACAGGCGCAGGTAAGGCTCAACCAGATCGCTTGGCGTGTCTTTATGAATACCGCCACGGCTGGTCAACACGATAGCGCGTTTACCTTTCACCAAACCTTCCGGGCCATTCTCGGTGTAGCGGAAGGTCACACCGGCACGAGCGATCAGGTCAAAATAGTTTTTCAACTGAGTTGGAATGTTAAAGTTGTACATCGGTGCAGCCATCACGATGGTGTCATTGGCTTGCAACTCAGCAATCAGTTCGTCAGACAGTGCCAGCGCTTCTTGTTGACGTGGAGTCAGTGGGGTGTCTGAAGGTCGCAGGGCACCAACCAGTTCACCATCCAGCACCGGAATTGGTTGCGCAGCCAAATCGCGTACGGTGATGGTATCGTTGCCGTGGGTTTGAGCCCATTGTTCAACGAAAAAATCGGCCAATTGGTTAGATTGGGAATAGCCTGCCAAGATGCTGGATTTAAGAACCAATACTTTGCTCATCGTTAATTCCTTACACTATGAATGTGACATCAGGACAGGTCGTCCTTCGCATGGAGTACACTCTATTCGTGTTTTTCCAAGAGAGATAGTGGAATATTTCGAGGCGCTTGTTCGATTTTATTGAACAACCAACTCCACATTAAATTGAGGAATTATGAGGAAAAACCGGCTTATGCTATTCTGCGCGGCTAAAGTCAAAAATTGACTAACCCTATTGCAAAGCGTTGCTATAGCTCGATTTGGCAGCGAAGATACAAGGAACACCGAACGTGAAATCTCCGCTCGCGGCACTGTCAGCTCCATTGAGCGACTTGATGCTCCGTGATCAACAGCGCCTTCAGCGTCGGCTGCAGGGCGCCAGAAAAATCAAAAATCCAGAAGCCCAGCAAGCGGTGGCAAGCGAAATAGAAAATGATATCGCCACGGCATTGCAGAAAGTGCAATCACGAGTGGCGTCACGGCCTGCCATCACTTACCCGGCAAGCCTGCCGGTTAGCCAGAAGAAACAGGACATCCTGAATGCCATTCGCGATCACCAGGTGGTGATTGTGGCGGGGGAAACGGGTTCCGGTAAAACCACTCAGTTGCCAAAAATCTGCTTGGAATTGGGGCGTGGGATAAAAGGGCTGATCGGCCATACCCAGCCGCGTCGTTTGGCCGCGCGAACTGTCGCCAACCGTATCGCCGATGAGTTGGAAACCTCGCTCGGTAGTAGCGTCGGCTATAAAGTGCGTTTTAACGATCAAGTTAGCGAAAACACGTTAGTGAAGTTGATGACCGACGGTATTCTTCTGGCAGAAATCCAACAGGATCGCATGTTGATGCAGTACGACACGCTGATCATCGATGAAGCGCACGAACGCAGCCTGAACATTGATTTTATTCTGGGCTATCTGCGCGAACTGTTACCGAAGCGCCCAGATCTGAAAGTGATCATCACGTCGGCAACCATTGACCCGCAGCGCTTCTCACGACATTTCAACGATGCACCGATTATCGAAGTCTCTGGTCGCACTTATCCGGTAGAGCTGCGCTATCGCCCGGTGGTGGATGACGCGGATGATACCGATCGCGATCAGTTACAGGCAATTTTTGACGCGGTGGATGAACTCGGTCGTGAAGGGCCGGGCGATATCTTGATCTTCATGAGCGGTGAACGTGAAATTCGCGATACCGCCGACGCGCTAACCAAACTGAACTTGCCGCATACCGAAGTGCTGCCGCTGTATGCGCGGCTTTCGAACAGCGAGCAGAACCGAGTGTTCCAATCGCACCACGGGCGACGCATCGTGTTGGCGACCAACGTGGCGGAAACCTCGTTAACCGTACCGGGCATTAAATACGTTATCGATCCGGGTACCGCGCGTATTAGTCGCTACAGTTTTCGCACCAAGGTACAGCGCTTGCCGATCGAGCCAGTATCGCAAGCCTCTGCCAACCAGCGTAAAGGGCGTTGCGGCCGTGTGTCGGAAGGGATCTGTATCCGTCTGTATTCCGAGCAGGATTTCCTGTCGCGCCCGGAGTTTACCGACCCGGAAATTCTGCGCACCAACTTGGCTTCGGTCATTCTGCAAATGACTTCGTTGGGGCTGGGCGATATCGAAGCCTTCCCCTTTGTCGAAGCGCCAGACAAACGCAATATTCAAGACGGCGTGCGACTACTGGAGGAGTTAGGGGCGATAACCACCGCCGATAACGGCCACTATCAACTGACACCGCAAGGCCGCCAGTTAGCGCAATTGCCGATCGACCCACGTTTGGCTCGCATGGTGTTGGAAGCGCGTAACAGTGGTAGCGTGCGTGAAGTGATGATTATCACCGCGGCGTTGTCGATCCAAGACCCGCGTGAACGTCCGATGGAAAAACAACAAGCCTCGGATGAGAAGCATCGCCGGTTTGCCGATAAAGAGTCGGATTTTCTAGCATTCGTTAATCTGTGGGACTATCTGCAAGAGCAGCAAAAAGCATTATCCTCCAGCCAATTCCGTCGCCTGTGCAAAACCGACTATCTCAACTACTTGCGGGTACGTGAGTGGCAAGACATCTATACCCAACTGCGTCAGGTGGTGAAAGAGTTGGGCATTCCGGTTAACAGTATGCCTTCGGATTACCGCAGTATTCACCTCGCCTTGCTGACCGGTCTACTGTCGCATATTGGTCAAAAAGACGCTGATAAACAAGAATATACCGGCGCACGTAATGCCCGTTTCTCTATTTTCCCCGGTTCTGGTTTATTCAAGAAACCGCCGAAGTGGGGCATGGTAGCCGAGTTAGTGGAAACCAGCCGCCTGTGGGGACGCATTGCTGCACGCATCGATCCTGAATGGATTGAGCCGTTGGCGCAGCACTTGGTCAAACAAAGTTATAGCGAGCCGCACTGGTCAAAATCGCAAGGTGCGGTGATGGCCACCGAGAAAGTGACTCTATTCGGTTTACCGATCGTTAACGCGCGTCCGGTGAATTACAGCACTATCGATCCGCTGCTGTGTCGTGAGTTATTTATTCGCCACGCCTTGGTGGAGGGGGATTGGCAGACGCGCCATGCGTTCTTCCGTGACAACCTCAAACTGCGGGCAGAAGTCGAAGAATTGGAACACAAATCACGTCGACGCGATATTTTGGTCGACGACGAAACTCTGTTCAGTTTCTACGAGCAACGCATTCCAAACGATGTGGTATCCGCACGCCATTTTGATAACTGGTGGAAAAAAACCAGTAAACAGCAGCCGGATCTGCTGAATTTCGAAAAAGAAATGCTGATTAAAGACGGAGCCAACAAAGTCAGTGCGTTGGATTACCCGAACTTTTGGCATCAAGGTAGTCTCAAACTGCGCCTGACTTATCAGTTTGAACCAGGTACTGATGCTGATGGCGTCACGGTGCATATTCCGCTGCCGATTCTCAATCAGGTTGAAGAGGCCGGTTTTGAGTGGCAAATCCCCGGAGTTCGCCGCGAACTGATCATCGCATTGATTAAGTCATTGCCAAAACCGGTTCGCCGTAACTTTGTTCCTGCGCCTAACTATGCCGAAGCTTTCCTTGGGCGAGTCACTGCGTTGGAAATGCCGCTGTTGGATTCGCTGGAGCGTGAACTACGCCGTATGACAGGCGTGACGGTGTCACGTGAAAGTTGGCAATGGGATCAGGTACCCGATCACCTAAAAATCACTTTCCGTATCGTTGGGGAAAAACACAAGACCCTACGTGAAGGTAAAGATCTGACGGCGTTAAAACTGCAACTGAAAGAAAAGGTTCAGGAAACGCTGTCTGCGGTAGCTGACGATGGATTAGAACAAAGTAATTTGCATATCTGGAGCTTTGGTCAACTCCCCGAATTCTACGAACAGAAACGTGGCGGTTACTCGGTCAAAGCCTATCCGGCGCTAGTGGATGAAAAAGACAGCGTAGCGATCCGCTTGTTTGATAGCGAACAGGAACAGCAACAGGAAATGTGGCGCGGAACGCGGCGTTTGCTGTTGCTAAATATTCCTTCGCCAATCAAGTATCTGCATGAAAAACTGCCGAATAAAGCCAAACTTGGGTTGTACTTTAACCCTTATGGCAAAGTATTGGATCTGATCGACGACTGCATTTCCTGCGGTATCGATAAGTTGATTGCTGAGCACGGCGGCTTGGTGTGGAAAGAGGAAAATTTCGCTCGTTTGCAGGAATTGGTGCGTGCTGAGCTGAACGAAACAGTAGTTGATGTTGCTAAGCAAGTCGAGCAGACCCTAACAATGGTATTCAGCATTAATAAACGGTTGAAAGGCCGGGTGGATATGTCGCTGGCGTTAGCGCTGTCGGATATTAAAACCCAGATTAATGGATTGATTTACCGTGGGTTTGTCACCAATAACGGCTGGAAACGGCTACCAGATACGCTGCGTTATTTGCAGGCAATTGAACGCCGCTTAGAGAAATTGGCAAGCGATCCGCACCGTGATCGAGCACAAATGATTCGTGTCGATCAAATCCAGCAGGCATGGCAGCAGTGGCTAAACAAACTGCCACCTAAACGTCAGCAGGATGAGGATGTAAAAGATATCCGTTGGATGATCGAAGAGCTGCGCGTTAGCCTGTTTGCTCAACAATTGGGCACACCGTATCCGATCTCGGATAAGCGGATATTGCAGGCAATGGAGCAGTTGGCGGGGTAAGTGTTTAGGCAGCCGGAACCGGCTGCCTAGATTTTATTTGCCAGTGGCTAATGTTGCCAAAGCATCACGAATTGCTGGCACTGCTAGTGCTCGGTTATCGGCACGGTCACGATCTTCCGCTGCCGGTGCTGAACTTTGAATGGCAATCAAACGCCAACCGTCCTCGGTATTTAATAGCAGCGGAGAGCCACTATCGCCCGGCAGAGTGTCACATTGGTGCGAGAGAACGCCTTGTTGCGCCCAACCCGTCACTTTACAACCTTGGTGACTATATAAATCATCCAGATGATCTTCTGGATAGCCAGCCTGTGTAATCAAGCGGTTGGCTTGCTTCAGCGCTACTGTCAACGCCTTGCTATCGCCTTGCCACAACGGTAACGGTTTAATCGGCAACGGATTTTTATCTTTCAAACGAATCAAAGCAAAATCATAGGCTGCCGCCGCAGGGGGGACGATCCAACCGTCACCATCTGGTTTGAGTTTTTTCCCCAGTTTTTTATCGACTAACGTTTCGATGTTATCGGTCTGATATTGCCAGCCTTTTTTGTTGGCGATAAATCGTAGCGCAATGGCTTTATCCAACTTTCCCGGCGGTGCCAGCACGCAATGGCCAGCGGTTAACGCCAGATGCGGTGAAATTAAGGTGGCGGTACACAAATTACCGCTGACGGTTTCGATTTGGCCGATGGACTGCCAAGGCCATTCATCTGTTTTACTTATTTTTATTCGGTCATCTTTGCCAAAAAATAGGCGCGTTTGTTCACTAGATAGTGTGTCGTCAGAAGGGCTGTCGGCCCGAGCGGCGAAGGATAACGCGAGTGGAAATGAACATAACAGCAACAAAATAGGTATGCGCATAAGTCTCTTGCCTGGCAAATACGGGGCGTCGATATACCCAATAGAGTGAGCTAACTATAGCTTGATTTATCTCTGCTGTAGATGGTGTTGATTGATTTTTCGATAAATTTCACAGGAAAAAGAAAGCGGTAATGATCCCACAGATGATGAGGCTCAACAGGATGATTTCGAACAAATAGCGCCGCAGCATAGTGAGCACCCCGATAAAAAACACCCGGCGGACCGGGTGTCGAATAGGACAAACCATAACGGTGAGTGATTTCTCACATCAGTGGCAATTATGCCGCTGGGGTAGTTGCTGCTTTTTTATGGCTGGTTTTCTTGGTGTGTTTTTTAGCTGCCTGAGCCTTTTGAGCTGGGGCTTTTTTAGCGCTGGCTTTCTGGTGTTTCTTTGCTGCTTGCGCTTTTTGCTCGGTCGTTGTTTTTTTCGCGTGATGCTTTTTCACGTGAGCCGGAGCCGTTTTAGTTGTGGTGGTCGCAGGCGCGGTAGTGGTGGTTTCAGCAGCGAAAGCAGCAGAAGACAGACCCATTGCAGCGGCAACAACCAGAGCTAATACTTTTTTCATTATTGAATCCTCAAATGATGTTTTATGTTTCAACCCCACTGCGGGGCCGTTGAGAGACATCCTAAGGTAACGCTCGCTGGCGTTCAGTGAGTGATTGGTTTCGGCGTGTAACCTAATGTACGCATGGCTGACGGGTTAGAGTGACATTGCTGACAGATGAGAACGTTTAGCCAGTTTCTTTTGCAGAATGATAACGATAATTGGGCACGCATTAACCCACGAATGATGGTTAAACCGATTCTCTTTTAAGGCCTCTTCTTCCATTTTAGTTACAACATACATTGTAAGGGCAGTAATATAGGGTGTCGCCTTCAGTAACAAGGAACTATTCAAGTCATATACCGTATAAAAATGCCTAACATGGTGAAATTCCCGCTTCTCTAAATCCTAAATGAAGCATTTTGGTAAATAAGAAGTGTTATCTTGAAGAGGGTGCTCTATGCTGCATCGCTGTCTATAAGAAAATTCTCCCCAACTTCGACTTCTTTCTTACCGACCTCATCACCATTTTTATTCTCTGATTAATCTAAACGTTGGCTTAATCATTCACTCATTATTGACCCAACGAGCCTGCAACATCACGTTCTAGCCTCAGGATAATACAATGCCAGTTTCTCCTTCTGCTCGGATTTCTAGTAGCAGTATCATCGATCCAGGAGCGGTTATCGGTGCACGTGTGTTCATTGGCCCTTTTTGCATCATCGCCGAAGGTGTTGAAATTGGTGATGACACGGTTGTCGCTTCACATGTACACATTAACGGTCTCAGCCGCATTGGATGCGATAACGTGATTGGACAATTTTCAACGATCGGTGAAGTGAACCAAGACTTAAAATATAATGGTGAAGTTACGGATGTCGTTATTGGTGACAGAAACAAAATCGGGAAACATGCGACGATTCACCGCGGTACAATTCAAGGGGCTCGACGGACAACCATCGGAAATGACAACCATTTTTTAAATAATGTCCACATCGGACATGATTGTGTCATTGGCAATGCCACGACTATTGGTGACAACTCGGGATTAGCGGGGCATGTTGAACTGGACGATTTCGTACAACTCGGTTTCATGTGTGCTGTACATCAATTTTGTCTTCTAGGTGCTTATGCCAATATTGCCGATCAATCAGGTGTCACTCAGGATGTACCCCCTTTTGTTTGTGCCAGTGGTAATCATGCCACCCCGAACGGCGTCAACCAGTTAGCCCCCGCCTTTACCTCCATGAATACGGCACAACAGCACATTATTCGCACTATTTATAATATGTTGTATCACCAGGCAATGGCGATTGAAGAAGTAAAGCAAGAAATTCAAAGTCTAAGCGCATCGAATCCATCACTCCATCCCTTTAATTCTTTTTTCTCGCGTTCAGCACGTGGCATTATTCGATAAAGGCACGGCGAACACCGTGCCAGAGGTGAATTACAAGTAACGGCTTTCCAAATGCTGGCGGAAATAGCGCGGATTCAGCGCTTCGCCAGTAGCGTTGGCAATTAACGTCTCGGTTGGATAGCGGCTACCGTGACGCCAGATATTTTGTTGCAGCCAATGGAACAGGGCGCTGAGATCACCTTGCGCAATGCTTTCACTGAGATGGGGAATATCTGCGCGGACTTTCTGGAACAGTTGCGCGGCATACATGGCACCCAAAGTGTAGGTTGGGAAGTAGCCAAATGCGCCGTCGGTCCAGTGAATATCCTGCATACAACCGTTGCGGTAGTTGCCCACGGTATCTAAACCAAGATAGCTGTGCATTTTTTCATTCCATAGTGCTGGAATGTCATCCACTTCAATCTCACCTTCGATCAACGCTCTCTCAATCTCATAGCGCAGGATCACGTGTGCCGGGTAACTCACTTCATCGGCATCAACACGAATTAGCCCCGGCTTCACGCGTTGGTTCAGGCGAATAAAGTTGTTTTCTTCCAATGCCGGTTGCTCACCAAACTGAGCCGTGACCAATGGGCGCAGCACTTTCATAAAGTCACCACTCCGCGCCAGTTGCATTTCAAACAGCAGACTTTGTGATTCATGGATTGCGGTGGAGCGCGCTTGCGCCACCGGTTGACCGATCCAATCACGTGGCAGGTTTTGTTCGTAACGCGCATGGCCGGTTTCATGAACGATACCGAGTAATGCGGTGAGGAATTCTTTATCGTTGTAGCGCGTGGTGATGCGTACATCTTCCGGCACACCGCCGCAGAATGGGTGAGCGCTGACGTCTACGCGGCCATGATCAAAGTTGAAACCCAGTAACTGCATTACGCTCAGGCTGAGTTTGCGCTGGGTTTCGACATCAAACGGACCTTGCGGCGTGATACAAGGTTCGTTAGCTTGCTTGGCAACCACTTTTTGCAGTAAGTCTGGTAACCAAGTCTTTAAATCGCCGAAGATACGATCCAATTCTTGGCTATTCATCCCAGGTTCATACAGATTGAGCAGGGCATCGTAGCGGCTAGTTCCAGCCGCCTGAGCACGGATTTGCGCTTCTTCACGGCTCAACCTCACCACGTCACGCAGGTTGTCAGAAAAACCTTCCCAATCGTTAGCTGGACGTTGAGAGCGCCAAGCGTGTTCGCAGCGCGCGCCGGCCAGTGATTTGGCTTCAACCAAAGATTCCGGTACTAACACCGCGTTGTCGTACTGACGACGCATTTCTAGCAAGTTAGCGCGGTCCATTTCTTCCAACGATTCTTGTTCGGCACGTTTAAGGAGATCGCCAGTCGTTTTCGCCGTCAGAATTTGGTGTTGCAGTACGCTCAGTTCTGCCAATGCTTCGGAACGCGCCTTGCTGCCGCCAGATGGCATCATGGTTTGCATGTCCCAGCCAGCGATGGCGGAGAGATGACCGAAGCGCGACAGTCGGGTGAAAAGATTGCGTAAGTCGTGGTATGCAGATGTCATTGTTGCTCCCTTATTATCTCGATCCTTAAACTGGATCGGCTTTTAAATGATGAAATACGTTTTTGACTGGCCAGCAGAAGCGGAAGCTCGCACCGCCTAGTGAACTGCCATCCACATAAACCTGTCCTTGATAAGCGACAGCGATGGAATGCACGATCGCCAGCCCTAAACCACAGCCACCGGTGGCGCGATCGCGACTTGGGTCCAGTCGCACGAAGGGTTCGAATACGCGTTCTCGTTCTTCAAGGGGAATGCCGGGACCGTCATCTTCCACTTGCAGGCAAGCACCGTTACCGTCAAACCACAAACCGATACGCAGGCGGTGCTCGCAATAGCGTAGGGCATTATTTACTAGGTTATCCAGTACCCGCTCCATTAAGCGCAGATCGATACCGCCAAAATCACCGATATGCGGAATGTCCAACTGGATTTCACGCTCTGGATGCAACAGTCGCAAATCGTCTACTTTGTCTTGCAACCAACCGGGTAGATCGAGCGGCTCAATATTCAATGCGACCTGTGGTCGATCCAAACGAGCGTAAGTTAAAAGTTCGTCAATCAGGGATTCAAGCTGCCCAATATCACGGTTCAGCGCCAGTTGTTCACTTTCCGACAAATTATCGCTCATTGCCAAACGATAGCGTAAACGTACCAACGGAGTGCGGAGTTCATGGGCGATCCCGTCGATCAACTGCTTCTTACTGGCGATCAAAGTGCTGACGTTATCCGCCATCTGGTTAAATGCCACGCCAAGCCGACTCAGGCTAGATGTGGGATCAAAATGGGTACGTTCGTCGAGATGCCCGGCACCGAAACGTTGTGCCGCGCTTTCCAATTTAAGAAGGTCTTGCCAATGAGGGCGCATCCATAAGAATACCGGCAGCGCCAGCGACATGCCGATAAAGATCAGCAACGCCAAATCGAGAATCCGCATCTGGTGCAGGTAAAACAGATAAGGAATCGGGCCGACCACCAACACATAATGACTGCGCGGGATGCGCTGCATGAAGGTGTATTGATCGTCGAGCGCGATGATTTCTCCCTGACGCAGCCGTTGTGTCAGTTCTGCTGAAAGGTTCTGTTTACCGAGCGGTTCAATATGCAGCTTGAAAGACAAATTGAGATCCAGCGTGGCGATGGTTTTGTTCCAGTCCCGCAGCGGGATTTCACGCAGTTCACTGCGCATCAGATACAACGAACTTTTCATCAGATCGTCCATCGATTGGCGACCCGCGCGTTCGGCGGTGACTTTGTACACCAGCCCGACCAGCATCGCCATCACCAAAAAACAGACGAACAGCAGGAGGAAGAACTGAATGAAAAGTTTTTTCATTGATGTATCTGCTCCCAGGCATTGGGAGCGAACAGATAGCCTTTATTACGCACGGTTTTGATGCGGAAAGGTTCTAATGCATTGTCGTACAGCTTGCGGCGTAGGCGGGAGATAGCGACATCGATGCTGCGGTCTAATCCGTCGTAGCTGACACCACGTAGGTTTTTCAACAGCGCTTCGCGATCCATAATCTGCCCGGCGTGAGTGGCTAACTCCCACAGCAAATCAAAATCCGACGTCGAGAGGACAATGTTTTCTTCCCCAAGCGTGACCTGTCGGTTGACCGGATCGATGCACAGCAAGCCAAAGTGCAACGCATTATGTTGCGTCAGTGATTGGCTGGTTTCATCTTTCGGTTGGTGACTGTGCTGGCGCAGATGCGAACGCAAACGCGCCAATAATACCGCTGGCGGCGTGGTTTTTAATATGTAGTCATTCGCGCCCATTTCCAGTGACAGAATATGATTCATATCGCTATCGAGCGAAGTTAGCAGCACGATCGGGCCGGGGAAAGTAGGGCGCAGATCGCGGCACAGCGTCATTCCATCTTTGCCGGGCAACATAATGTCGAGCAGCACCAGATCTGGCTGTTCTTGTTCGATACGTGCCTGAGCACTGTCGCCACGGGGCTCGATCAACACGTCAATATCATGTTTACCCAGATAAGCGGCAATCAATTTGCCCACTTCCGGGTCATCTTCTACAAAAACAATTTTATGCATTTTCAGTGGCTTTCCGGTAAACGGAATTCAGCATAGCGCGCCAAATTAAACGGCGCCACAATCAACTGTAACCTAGTCTTAACGCAGCGGTCGGCCACCGTCAACGCCGTGGGTGCGGCCAGTGACGTAGCGGCTTTCCATCAGATAATCCACGAGGTTGACCACTTCGCTTTCCCCAGGCGCAATCTGCATTAGCGATTTCTGTAATGCTTGCTGGCGATAGGCTTCGTCATCACCGGGGTTAAAAATGATCAATGCCGGGGCGATGGCGTTAACTTTAACCTCAGGTGCCAGTTTTCGGGCGAAAGAGCGAGTCATGTTGTCTAACGCGGCTTTGCTCGCGGCATAGGCGATATGTTTGTCACTACCTTTTTCCACCACGTAATCAGTGATGTGAATAATGTCAGCGCCTGCTGGCCCTTGACCACGTAAATTAGGTTCCAGCAACTGGTTCAGCAGGTAAGGCGTGTAAACGTGGATTTGCAGCATCGCGGCCATCACCTGTTCCGGCGGCACATTGGCAGATTCAGCCTGCCAGGCGCTGGCGTTATGAACCACTGCACGGAGTTTAGGGGCAACCTGTTGAACCTGCTCTGCAAACTGGTAGATCCCGGCGTGAGTAGAAAAGTCGCCTTGGATGCAAATAGCCCCCAGTCCTTTTAATTCTGCCAATGCCGGATAATTGCTGCGATAAGCAATAATGACGGGGATATCTCGCTGTAACAATGCCTTAGCGAGTGCAAGTCCAATGCGACGAGCACCGCCAGTAATTAGCACGGGGGGCGAGTTGTGAGGTTCCATTAATCAAAGCTCCTGGGCAGACTGGCAAACAGTGGGTGAATTATGCCATTATAAGGCGGCTTAATGGTAAGAATCCGATTCACTGGCAATTTAGGGGGTTAAGGCGATGAATAGCAGTCACCTTGCATCCGCTGCGACCAGTGAGAAAATCTGCTTTGATTACATGGATTTTCTATCCGCATCGTGCAAGAAACACTGGCGTTTTGTTGATGCAATTTATGGCGTGATGCCAATTTTCGGCATGGTATTGAAATCACGTGTCGCTCCAACGCAAACCTGTAAAGAGCACTTGAAAGAATTGGCATTGCAGGTGGTTTCAACTCAGGTGAGTGATGAAATCAACATTGTCCGTTTGATTGCTTTGGCACAGCGACAAGGATTGGCGGTATTTGATATCCAACTGCCTTACGCGTTGGAACAAGAGCAGTTGGCGGCAATTCAGCACCGCTGCGCGGCTAAAATCTCACTCACGCAAAACGGCGAGAAGATGACGGTCACGTTCTGCAAAAAATGACCGGGTGGCAAATCACCCAGTCATTCTTCATTAAATTACTGCAACATAAACCAACCGGCGGGGATCGTCGCCAATAGCAGCAAAGCAATACTGCCTTTTTCCAGTTTATTCAGCAATTTGACATCATGATGTCCACTACGTGCATAGATAAACACCAACAGACCCGGTGCATATAACAACACCGACATCAATAAGTGCATCAAACCCGATGCATACAGCAACCAAACACCGTACAGACAAGCGCCGATCGCGGCGAACATCAAACGCTTATCCTGTCGATGACGCGCGACCTTAAACAAGAATGCCCCAACGAGTAAATAAGGCACTAGGATCATTTCTGAAGCGATGGTCAGTAGCGAGTTGTAATCGCTGCCGGTTAGCCAAATCAACACCAATGCAATCTGCACCGCGGCGTTAGTCAGCCACAGAGAAGCCGATGGTGCATGGTTTTTATTCTGTTTACAGAAAATTTTCGGGAAAGCGCCATGTTGTGCCGCTAGCAAAGGCACTTCTGCCGCCATGATGGTCCAGCTCAGATACGCACCACAAACGGAGATAATCAACCCGGCGGCGATGATCACATCCCCCCAAGGACCAATCAAATTCACCATCAGTGCCGCCATTGATGGATTACGCATCTCGGCCAATTCGCTGCGTGGTACCACGCCCATCGCCAATAGAGTGATCAACAGGTAAACGCCAAGCGCGGAAATTACCGCCAACATAGTCGCTAACCCGACATCTTTACGATGTTTAGCCCGTGCAGACAGAACTACTGCACCTTCTACGCCGATAAACACCCACAGGGTGATCAGCATGGTGTCTTTCACCTGCTGCCATACCGGTTTACCCAGCGCGATGCCGGTGAAATCCAGCGTGAATACCTCCATTTTGAAGGCGATGGCCGCCAAGACCGCGAACAACCCCAAAGGTAGCAATTTAGCTAACGTTGCCGCCAAGTTAATACTCGCCGCAGTTTGCACACCGCGCAGTACTAAGGCATGAACAACCCACAGCAACAGCGACTCACAGATCAATGCCTGCCAAGTATTACCGTCGCCGAGGATTACATCGCCACCACGATCGGTAAAAATGCTCAACGCAGCAAACACAATCACCAAATAAGAAACGTTGGCAATCACCGCACACAACCAGTAACCCCAAGCAGAACAAAAACCGACGAGTTCACCAAAACCTTCTTTGGCATAGGTAAAGATCCCGCCGTCCAGATCGGGGCGTAGGCGGGTAAGTAGCAACATCGCGAAGGCTAAAAACAGAATCCCCACGCCAGTAATTGCCCAACCGAGTAACAACGCTGCCGGGCTTGCGACCTGTGCCATGTTTTGTGGCAGGCTGAAAACCCCGGCTCCGAGCATGGAACTGAGTACCAATGCGGTTAGCGCGGTAAGACCTAATTTCTTTTCCAATGAAGGTTCCTGAAGGCAGAATAAATAACTGCTGAACATCTATTATCCGGTAGTAACTTGATGCTTAACATCACAGTAACAAAATAATAGACCTAAAAAGTGGCGCAGATTTTACGGAGGGATGAAGGGAGATGCAATGAGTGAATATGCGGAAATGCCAAAAAACTATGCAATAGCCACACAATAAGCAGGCAATTGAGATTTAACAATAAAAACCAAAGAAATGGGCAGCTCAAAGGCTGCCCGTTAGTCAGTCAATACGTGGAACTTATTTGAACAAATCAGCGCTGACGGTCAGGTTGCCGCCGCTCTTGTTCTGCCACTGACGCGTGATGTGATAGTACTTAGCCCCTTTCTCAGCTGCGCGTTTCGCGACTTCGGTAGAAACGTCAGTCATGCTGTTGTAGTGGCCGGTGAAGGTCACTGAATCGAACGGTTGCATCTGCGCGGCAGTCACGTTGTTCACTTCCTGGATTTTGGTGCCATCCGGTAGTGTGACAGTGTAACGCTCACCCGTCGATGATTGAGTTTCGAAGAAGCGGCCAACGTCACGGCTTGGTGAGCCGGAAGAGGCAACGCCTGGGATCTCAACCTTGGCCGCTTCTGCGCCACCAGCTGCCAGAGCCGCACGACCTGCGTCGGAGTCAGCAGGGATGGCATCAGGGCTTTGAACGATACGTTTTGGCGCGTCGGCTTTATAAACGTATGCGGTCACATATTGGTTGCCGCCTTTATTGGCATCCACCTGACGGACGATGAAGAAGGAGTCTGCACCTTTTTCTTGCGCTTTTTTGGAGATGGCATCATTCACATCTGGCTGGCTGCGGAAGAAACCGCTGACGCTCACGGTATCGTAAGGTTCCAGCAGATAGGCTCTTTCTTTCGGCAGTTCTTTCACGCCGTTGAATACGCGGTAGTTCTGATCTTTGCTCACATCGGGCGCATCTTTATGATAGATGTCTGCAGTGACACGCCAGTTGCCGCCATTGTTGCTATTATTGATGTCCTGAATGTAGTAGGAGTCTGCACCCAGTTTGTCTGCACGGCGGGATACTGCTTCGGATGCTTCATTGATGGCATTGAAGCGGCCGGTAATGGTAATGCGATCAAACGGCTTGATGGCCGCTGCTTTCTCAGGTGTCAACTCTTGCGCTGCATGAGCAGATAACGCGGTGAGTGATAACAAGGCTGATGCGATGATCGTGGTCTTCAGCTTCATAAAAAATCCTTTCGCCTAGCGCATTAACGTTTATAACGTGCTGAACTGTTGAGGTGTAATTCAGCCGTGGATTATGACATGTAACCTCGGCAAGTGTCTCAGCATTTTATGTGATTCCATGAGACAAATCCGTGCTTTGGAATTTCTAGCGACTTGATAAATTGCACTATAAGTTTAAAGAATAAAGTGTTTGATGACATAAGTGTTAATTATTCACATATTTATAACTTTTATATCCATCAGCCGCATCAATACTGCAATAGATAATGTGCCGTACTCCACAATACCGCAGCTAAAATAGCTGTCTTGAGCCACTTTTCCACGCAAAATTGCGATTTGTCATAGCCTTAAGTAAATTTTTATGTGAAAACTGCCTAAATGCTGTAAGCAAATATGGATCATCGATCACATTTTCAGTAGGTTATAGATGGCACCTTAATTTGTTTGCAGGCTGAGAGTATTGATCTTGTCAGCCAGTGCTATTGCTATGGGTAGAAAGATAATAAACATCATCAAAAACAGGTGAGAAGGGAATATTATGCGTATTGGTGTACCAAGAGAACGGTTGGCCAATGAATCCCGTGTGGCAGCTACCCCTAAAACGGTGGAACAACTGCTAAAACTGGGTTTCAGCGTCGCGATAGAAAGCGATGCAGGTAAACTAGCAAGTTTTGACAATGTCGCTTATGAAGCCGCTGGGGCGACCATTACTGACACTGCCGATGTTTGGCAATCGGATCTAATCCTGAAGGTTAATGCACCACAGGACGATGAAATTGCCTTAATGCGCGAAGGGAGTACGTTGGTCAGCTTTATCTGGCCTGCACAGAATCCAGAATTAATGGCAAAACTGGCCACTCGCAACGTGACCGCGATGGCGATGGATTCTGTTCCGCGTATCTCTCGCGCTCAGTCGTTGGATGCTTTGAGTTCGATGGCTAACATCGCCGGTTATCGCGCCATTGTTGAAGCAGCCCATGAGTTTGGCCGCTTCTTCACGGGGCAAATCACCGCCGCGGGTAAAGTACCGCCAGCGAAAGTGATGATTATCGGGGCGGGTGTTGCCGGGTTAGCAGCCATCGGTGCTGCAGGTAGCCTAGGCGCGATTGTGCGTGCTTTCGATACCCGCCCGGAAGTAAAAGAACAAGTTCAAAGTATGGGCGCTGAATTCCTCGAGCTAGATTTTGAGGAAGAAGCAGGCAGTGGCGATGGTTACGCTAAAGTGATGTCTGAAGCCTTTATTAAGGCGGAAATGGAACTTTTTGCCGCGCAAGCGCAAGAGGTCGACATCATCGTCACCACCGCGTTGATCCCAGGTAAACCTGCACCGAAATTGATCACCAAAGAGATGGTGGCCTCCATGAAACCGGGCAGTGTGATTGTCGATTTGGCAGCACAAACTGGCGGTAACTGTGAGTTGACGGTCGCAGATAAAGTGACGATCACTGACAATGGCGTGAAGATCATCGGTTATACCGATCTGCCAAGTCGCTTGCCGACGCAATCGTCACAGTTGTATGGCACTAACTTAGTGAACCTGCTGAAGCTGCTGTCGAAAGAGAAAAACGGCGAGATCGACGTCGATTTCGAAGACACCGTGATCCGTGGTGTTACCGTGGTGCGCGAAGGCGAAGTGACTTGGCCTGCGCCACCGATTCAGGTTTCCGCCCAACCGAAAGCGGCGGCAGCGGCACCGATCGCTCCGGTCGAGAAAAAGCCCACTTCACCACTACTGAAATACGGTTTAATTGCGTTGGCAATTATTCTGTTCGGCTGGTTGGCAAACGCGGCACCAAAAGAGTTCCTGTCTCACTTTACCGTGTTTGCGCTGGCCTGCGTGGTGGGTTACTACGTCGTTTGGAACGTCAGCCATGCATTGCATACCCCATTGATGTCGGTCACTAACGCGATCTCAGGGATTATCGTGGTCGGTGCGTTATTACAGATTGGTCATGGCGGCTGGGTGAGTTTCCTCTCCTTTATCGCCGTACTGATCGCCAGCATCAACATTTTTGGTGGATTCACCGTCACTCAGCGCATGCTGAAGATGTTCCGCAAGAACTAAGGGGTAACAAATGTCTGGAGGATTAGTTACAGCTGCATACATTGTTGCCGCGATCCTGTTTATTTTCAGTTTGGCTGGTTTGTCACGCCATGAAACGTCCAAGCAGGGCAACCTGTTCGGTGTCGCCGGGATGGCAATCGCTCTGATCGCCACCATCCTCGGGCCAGATTCTGGCAACGTAGGTTGGATCATCATTGCGATGGTCATCGGTGGTGCTATCGGTATCTATCTGGCGAAGAAAGTCGAAATGACCGAAATGCCAGAACTGGTCGCCGTGCTGCACAGCTTCGTCGGTCTGGCTGCGGTCTTGGTAGGCTTTAACAGCTACTTGGATCATGGCGCTGCTCCGATGGATGCGATAATGGAAAATATCCATCTGACCGAAGTGTTCCTCGGTATCTTTATCGGTGCGGTGACCTTCACGGGTTCTATTGTGGCATTTGGCAAACTGCGCGGCATTATTTCGTCTAAGCCGTTGATGTTGCCACATCGTCATAAGCTGAATTTGGCTGCGTTGGTGGTATCGTTCTTGCTGATGGTGATGTTCGTGAGCAGCGATAATGTGGGCACGCAAGTCTTCGCACTGCTGATCATGACTATCATTGCCTTGGCGTTCGGCTGGCACTTGGTGGCTTCCATCGGCGGTGCTGATATGCCAGTCGTGGTGTCGATGCTGAACTCCTACTCCGGTTGGGCAGCGGCAGCAGCAGGTTTCATGTTGAGCAACGACTTGCTGATCGTGACCGGTGCGTTGGTGGGCTCTTCCGGTGCCATTCTGTCGTACATCATGTGTAAAGCGATGAACCGTTCGTTTATTAGCGTGATTGCCGGTGGTTTTGGTACTGACGGCTCTTCAACCGGTGATGCGGAAGAAATGGGCGAATACCGTGAAACCACAGCGGAAGAAGTGGCAGAGCAACTGCGTAATTCGACCTCAGTGATCATCACCCCAGGCTATGGCATGGCGGTGGCACAAGCTCAGTATCCGGTAGCCGAAATTACCGAGAAACTGCGCGCACGTGGTATCAAAGTACGCTTTGGTATTCACCCGGTGGCAGGGCGCTTGCCTGGTCATATGAACGTATTGCTGGCAGAAGCCCGTGTACCTTATGACGTGGTGTTGGAAATGGACGAAATCAACGAAGATTTCCCAGACACTGACACCGTATTGGTGATTGGTGCCAACGATACGGTCAACCCAGCTGCATTGGAAGATCCACGCAGCCCGATCGCCGGTATGCCAGTGTTGGAAGTGTGGAAAGCGCAAAACGTTATTGCTTTCAAACGCTCCATGAATACCGGTTACGCCGGGGTGCAGAACCCGCTGTTCTTTAAAGAGAACACTCAAATGCTGTTTGGTGATGCCAAAGCCAGCGTGGAAGCTATTCTGCGCGCGCTGTAATTCACCGTCGAGCTAACAAACACGGTCGACATGGCCGTGTTTTTTTATAGGTATTTTTAGCAACTTTTTACACAGTTAATCGTCAAATTGAAAGTGGTCGAAAAGTGATAAATTTATAGGTTAATGAATCATCACTATGGCTTCGTAATGAAAACACATAAAACAACCACCCCTAATTTTTACTCCCGCTTTCAATGCACTGGACCCTCCTGTATCGATCACTGTTGCCATAGCTGGGATATTTATATCGATAAAAAAACCTATAAAAAATACGAATCGACCCAAGATGAAAAGATCAAAGCTTTAGCCAAGAATGCATTGTTTATCACCCGCCGAGGTTACGACCGCTACGCGAAGATCCGTTTGGATAATACCGGCACTTGCCCAATGCTCAGCGAAGATAAGCTCTGCATGGTGCACGCGAATATGGGCGCCGATGCGCTGAGCGTAACTTGCAAAACCTTCCCACGCCTTTCACAAAATTACCAGAACGAAACCTTACACAGCCTGACCATGTCCTGCCCGGAGGTGGTGAATCAAGTACTTTTCCAACCGGACAGTATGTTGGTTGATGAAAAAATTACGTTGGTTACCGACAAAGCAAAACAAATCAACCAACAAAGTCGGCTATTAGCACGAGATCAGGCTGGTGAATTGGTTAACCTGTTCTGTCGTCATTTAGCGATGGCGGATAGCACGGCGATCGAAGATAACTTGTTTGCTTTGGCGAACTTCATTATTTATCTGCAACAGATAGATTATCAAATAGAGAGCAATGTCGAGAACCTAGAAAGCGTTTACCTCTCGCTAAACAACCAGTTAGCACAAGGTGAAATTGGGGAGTTCCGCAGTCAGTTGAAAGGTTCTTCTTCGATTAAAGTGGCATTATTGAGCATTTTTGGTGATGCCATTCGACAAACCAGACGTAATAAACGCTATATGGTGGAAAACCATCAGGCTATTGCCAGTTATTTGTTTGGTGAGAAAAATGCTGACGAAGCCGAGTTAGCGGCAAAATTCGACGCATTGAATGTTCGTTGGGCTGAATTGACCAAAGACTCCTGTTTGGCTGAAGAACACGTGTTAAAAAATTATGTGCTTTATCATCTCTATAACAGTGGATTCCCCGGTGACGACATTAGCAAAGTTCTGCGCAAATTCTATTTGCTGATTGCGGATTACTTCTACCTAAAAATCTCTCTGTCGGTGAGATCACTCACGCAAGAAATTACGGTGGAAGAGGTGATGCGTCTGTTTGGCAGCTACCACGTGATTTACAACCATAATGGTGCATTGGCAAAAGAACTGAATACTTATGTCGATAAAATCAACGCGCAGGATGATCTTTCTTGCCTGTTGTTGATTAATTAATTTGCACATATGAATAATATTCAAACAGCCCACAGGCTCAATATTATATCTTGAAGGGCATGATTCCATGCTTATCTATTGAAAAATAGGGGATATTTAAAATCGAAATAGTCTGTTACATTTCGTGTGGGTGCTTGAGGCTATCTGCCTTAAGCTCGAGAAGGGTGTAAAAGGTGGATAGTTTAAAGCCCCAAACTGACGTTTAAATCAGATTGGGGCTACCACCACACCCTAGACAAGTGTGATGGTAGCCTCTTCTTCACAAGGAGGCAAGTCATGTCGAAGGTATACGCAATAGCAATGTTAGTTATTGTATGTATTACAATTTTGGTATTCGTTTGGATGATAAAAGATCGGGTTTGTGAGGTCGATATCAATCAGGGGGAGACCAATTTTGCGGCACGATTAGCATGTGATCTAGAGAGGTAAAATTAAGGCGGGGTACAAATATTGCCCCGCCTTAAAAACTATCACCTGTCAGGTGTTGTGCTCTCAAGCACCCCATTAATTAATCTTCGTCGTCGTGTTCGTCATCTTCATCGGCCTCAATTGGGCAATTGAAGTTTTCCGGCTTGATAACCAGTAGGTCACATTTTAGGTGATCGATCACATGTTCGGCGGTATTACCGATAAACGCGGCTGAAATACCAGTACGACCAAGCGTACCGAGCACCACCACACCCGCCTGTAGATGTTCTGCCAAATCGGGGATCACTTCTTCCGGCAGGCCTTTTTCGACGTGAGTAAATTCTTCATTGATGTGGAATTTTTGTCTCAATGCTTTCATAGCGATCAGGTGCTGACCACGAATGGCATCGTTATACACGCTAGGATCAAAATCGGGCAGTTCGATGGCGATGTTGATTGGTGTGACTGGATAAGCGCCAACCAAATGAACCTCCGTTTGATTGACGTTATTAGCCAACTCAACGGTTTCTTGCACCAATTTGATATTGAGCGGATCGTGGTAAGGCTCTTCGCTAGAAAGGTTCACCGCCACCAGCGCTTTACCCCCTTCAGGCCAAGTTTGGTCTTTCACCATCCACACAGGGCAAGGGCATTTCCGCAGTAAATGCCAATCGGTCGGAGTGAAAATCACCGATTCCAAACGATCGTGTTGGTGAGCCATCTTCAATAGCAGGTCGTGTTTACCATTAAGGACTTCCTGAATAATGGCCTCGAACGGGCGATTATGCCAAATCACTTTGATCTCGATCGGAACGGCGTCCTCTATATAAAAGCGACATTGTTCGTTAATCCAGGCGGCACGTTGGCTGATGACACCTTGTCGCATCGCCGTCCGTTCATCGGGCGAAAGCAACGTCGTCATTTCGTAAGAGAAATCGTAGATAGGAAGGAAGGCCTTGATGCGCCCACCATTTCGTTTGACCAGATATACCGCCCGGCGCAGCGCCGGTTGATCATCCTGATTGGGGTCAATAGCCACCAGAAGATTCTGATACTTCGCCATAGGGCCTCCTACAGATGTAAATCAACAGTCTGTTAACTTACAGAGTAACCCAACAATGAAAAACAGAACAGCGCGAGAGGGAGATGTGGGTCAATAATTCAGGCGAATGATTGACCCGGAATGAAATTAGGCGTTAACCGCCACGTTGATACGTGGATTGCCGGCCAGTAGTGATAGGGCGTCGACATTTTCGATAGTGATGTATTTGCCTTTCACGCTAAGGATTTCGCTTTTCTGGAAGCGACCCAGCAAACGGCTGATGGTTTCTACCGTTAAACCGAGGTAATTACCGATATCACCACGCGTCATGGTCAACCGGAACTCACGCGGTGAGAAACCGCGTTGAGCGAAACGACGCGACAGATTATAGACGAAAGCCGCCAGACGTTCTTCGGCATTCTTCTTCGACAGCAACAGGATCATATCCTGATCGCCTTTGATCTCACCGCTCATCAAACGCATGATTTGTTGACGCAGGTTAGGCATCTTGCCAGAGAGATCGTCGAGAGTTTCGAATGGAATTTCGCACACCATCGAAGTTTCTAGTGCCTGAGCAAAACTTGGGTGTTTCAAACCACCAATGGCGTCGAAACCGACTAAGTCACCAGCTAAATGGAAACCAGTGATTTGCTCATCGCCTTGTTCGGTAATGGTGTAACTTTTGATGGTGCCGGAACGGATCGCGTAGAGAGATTTCAACTCATCGCCAGCCTTGAACAGTGTCTGTCCTTTCTGGATAGGCTTTTTCCTTTCGATAATATTATCGAGCTGATCTAGCTCGTGGCTATTAAGAGTGAAAGGAATGCACAATTGGCTGATGCTGCAGTCTTGGCAATGGATCGCACAACCACCAGACTGGATTCGTCGAATCACACGCTTTTCCGGGATCATAAATTACGCTCATGCAATAATTGATATGAGTCAATTTTAACATCTTTTCCCGCAAGTGATAAGGGTAGCAATAGGAAGATTAGACGGTATTTAAGCCAATTCTGTGCCTAAACGTCACCAGATATACTGCATACTCATGATATTTCGGGCAAACTAGCAAAAAAGCCTTTGTTATTCACCTGCCGATGGAAATTTTTTACCAATGGAAAAATCTGCGATTTCTATTTTATTGTCTACCCTGTTCGTTGTCTCCCCCCTTTATGCCGCCACGCCGCTGACACAACAGCAACTCACAACGTTAGTCGATAGCACCATGACGCTGCTGATCAAAAAGCAGGATATTCCTGGAATGGCCGTCGTGGTGTTTTATGACGGGAAACCCCATTTTTTTAACTATGGTGTAGCGGATATAAAAACCAGCCGCCCGGTCACGGAAAATACGCTGTTTGAGTTGGGGTCAGTGAGTAAAACGTTCACCGGCGTTGCTGGCGGATATGCGGCACAAGCGGGGATCATGAAGCTTAACGATCCCGCGACACGGTATATGCCGGAACTTACCGGGCGTCAGTGGCAAGGTATTACCCTGTTGAACTTGGCCACTTACACCGCCGGAGGGCTTCCACTGCAAGTTCCTGATCAGGTCACCAATCAAAAGTCATTGTTAGAATATTACCAACAATGGCAACCCCAATGGGCACCTGGAGAAGTACGTAATTATTCAAATGCCAGCATTGGTTTATTTGGCCTGTTGGCAGTAAAAAACAGCAACCAATCGTTTGAATCCTATATGCAGCAGCATGTCTTCCAGCCGTTAAAACTGACGCAGACGTTTATTACTGTTCCAAAAGCGAATATGTCGGATTATGCGTGGGGATATAAAGAGGGTAAGCCGCTGCGAGTCACGCCGGGCATGTTAGATGCGCAAGCCTATGGTGTTAAATCGACTACGCAAGATATGGCGAAATTTATGCAGGCGAATATCGATCCGAGCGGCTTGCCTGCCTCTCAAGATGTATTGAAAAAAGCGATTCAATCTTCTCAAGCCGGCTATTACCAAGCTGAAAATATGTTCCAAGGGCTGGGCTGGGAAATGTATAACTGGCCGATTAACCCACAGGCTGTGATTGCTGCCAGTGGCAATGAGATTGCGTTGAAATCACTGAAAGTTGAGGCGATTACACCACCGCGCCCAGCACAGCCAAACTCTTGGGTGCATAAGACCGGTAGCACTAACGGTTTTGGTGCCTATATCGCTTTCATTCCAGAGAAGAAAATTGGCATTGTGATGTTGGCTAACAAGAATTACCCCAATCCAATCCGGGTAGAAGCCGCATATCATATTTTGCAGGCTTTGCGCTGAGAAATGGGCAGCCTGCGGATCAGTAGGCTGCCTTGTCTTTAAATTAATTCTTTTGGCAAATAGCCTTCGTGAGTTAACAACCATTGTTTGCGCTGAACGCCGCCCGCGTAACCGGTCAATGCGCCCTGCGAACCAATCACGCGATGACAAGGCACAACGATACTGATCGGGTTTGAGCCGTTCGCCATACCCACGGCTCGTGAAGCAGTAGGGCGACCAATACGTTTTGCTAACTCACCATAAGTGATGATTTCACCGCAAGGGATTTGGCGCAACTGTTGCCAAACTGTGCGCTGGAATTCGGTGCCTGCGGTCATGACCGGAACTTGATTGATGATGTCCAATTCACCGGAAAAATAGCGCTGCATAATTTCAGTCAGCCCACCGGGATTGTGTTTTTCCTGCAACTGGAAACGGTCGGCGCGATAGTGGGTGTTTAGCAGTTTCATCAAGCGGGCTTCATGCTCGGTCCAATCGACGGCGCGCAGGCGATCCTGTTCGTCGGCAATGATGACCAATTCGCCCACTGGGGTTGTCATTCGGTCGATCAAAAAGGTCTGCATAGTGGTCACTCCTTACGTTTGATGGAGAGATTATGCCACTAAATCGTTCGTAATGATGGCGGATTTCGGACATCTACCTCTTCCGTATATCCACTTGACCTGAAAAGGTTATAGCTGACCGATGCTGCCACAAATACGAATTTTTTCCACCACCACTTCTTTCATTGCTAGTTTGCCCGGTACGATATATTTACGTGGGTCGTTGGCATCAGGATGTTGGGAAAAATAACTTTTAACCGCATCGGCAAAGGCAATTTTTAGCTCGGTAGCCACGTTAACTTTGCATACGCCAAGGGAGATAGCGCGCTTTACCATCGCTTCAGGAATACCAGAAGCGCCATGCAATACCAGAGGAATATCGACTTGCTCGCGGATCAACGCTAAACGGTCAAAATCCAACTTGGGTTCACCATGATAGAGGCCGTGAGCAGAGCCAATAGCGACCGCCAACGAATCAATCCCAGTACGCTCAACAAACTCACGGGCGGCGGCAGGGTCGGTATAGAAACTGTCGGCAGCATCGACGATCAAATCATCTTCTTGTCCACCTAAACGTCCTAATTCGGCTTCCACGCTGGCTCCGTAGCGATGGCACAACGCCACAGCTTCGGCAACTTTGGCAATATTCTGCTCAAAGGGAAAATGAGAGCCATCGATCATCACCGAACGAATGCCACTTTTTACTTTATATTCAATATCATCCATTTCTTCGTGATGATCTAAGTGTAATGCTAACGGCAGATCGTAACGGTGGGCAGCTGCTTGGCAAATACCGACCAAATAATCAACGCCGGCATAGCTGAAAGTACCCGGCGTACCGGCCATAATCACCGGAGAACGCAATTCGGCGGCGGTTTCAGCAACCACTTGCACGGTTTCCAGATTGTGGACGTTAAACGCTGGCACGGCATAGCCTTGGCGTTGCGCTTTTTGCAGCATTTCGCGGTTGGATATCAAATACATAACAGACTCCTTACAGCACAGAAGAAGGATAAGGGTAAATCGTGACGCCCTTGACCACTCGGTTAACTTCACCCGTTGGACAGGGGTTATCAGGCGTCAACCCCAACGCTAGCGAGCTTTCGAAAGCCAGCATTTGGCTGAATAGCAGGTTAGGAAACAACAGCCAGATATCGTCACAGGCGTGATGTAAAGCGAGTTGCTCATCGCCTAACCCCACCATCTGCATCGCCAGTCCGTCGCGTTGCAGTTCGACCCACAAATCGCGGTCATACTGGCGGGTGTACGGATTGCTGGAAAACATCAACAGCACCAGCGTTTGTCCATCGACCATAAATTTCGGGCCATGACGCAAACCGAGCGATGAATCGTAACGAGTGACGATTTGCCCAGCGGTGAGCTCCAGCATTTTCAGCGAGGCTTCTTCCGCCAAACCGCTAAAGCAGCTACCGCCGAGGACGATATAACGGCGGAACCCGCTGGCAGCCAACGCTTTTACCTGTGGTTGCAAGGATTCACGCAGGGTACGGCACCGTTCGACCATTTCTGTCAGCGGTTGTTGGGTTTCGGCCAAAGCATACGGACCAAGTAACAGGGCAGCGCTCAACATCATGCAGCTAAAACTGGAGGTCATCGCGAAGCTTTGATCGTTAGAACCTTGCGGCATCACCAGCGAACAGACGTTGCTACGCCCGTGGGCATATTGCGCCAGTTGACTATCCGGGTTGCACACTAGCATCAGGTGATAACTCTCTGGCAGTAACTGATCCGCCAGTTCCACCGTCGCCACACTTTCAGGGCTATTACCGGAGCGAGCGAAAGAAACCAATAACGTCGGGCGAGTTCGATCGAGATATTGCAGCGGCGTGGCGACAATGTCAGTGGTGCCATAAGCCACCACATCACGCCCGGTTTTTTCACGTAACCAAGGGGCGAGGGCGCGTCCGGCAAAGGCCGAACTACCTGCGCCGCAAAGCACAATCTGTAAGCGTGGGTTAGCCAGCAATGGGGCGAGAAACGGTTGCCATTGTGCTTGTTGCGTTTGCAATTGTTGATGCAGTGCGGCCCATAAATCCGGCTGCTGCCAAATCTCGCGGGCGGTGTGCAACGCGTGATGTTGTTCCAACCAACCCGTCTGATAGGAAAAATAACCATTCATAGTAACAACTCCTTGAAAAATGGACTAAAAGTACCTTCCCGATCGAGTTAGTCGATTATTAATGCCTAGTGCTAGTCATTAATAGCGCTCTCTTTATTTAGATGTATAGAGACCCCGCCACGGCGCGTGGAGCCATAGCTAAATAGGTAATGATACTTCCCGTTGTCTGTTAGAGATTACAGCAAACGAAACAATGAAACGCAATCACTTATTTTTTAAAATAATTATATCTATCAGTTAGTTATTTATTGCTCACCTTTCACTTTAACCACAACCGAAAGATGGCGATTGATAAACCGAAACCTGTTAATTCGTTATAATTCAGACCGCCGATCTTTTTTCCCGATATTCAATTCGAAAGCCCAGATATTAATTTTTCTTTCCGGGCTTTCCACAATACAAGGTTTAATTTTTCTGACATCGACCTGACACATCACAGTCATAACTTTGGCCTAAGTTTGCAACGACTAGGCCAAGGAGATAACCCGATGTTTAGCTTGGATACCTTGCTACAAGACGCCTTTCCTCACCGTAATCCTCCCGCATGGCAGCGCAGCCTACTGCGAAATCTACTCTTCGAAAAAGAATTCAAACAGTTTGCCGCCGAATATCCACATTTACGGGGTTTGGATCTGATCGAACAGGTAGTGGATTACTTCAAACTGAGTTGTGAACTGGTGGATGGCGATCTGGAGAATATCCCTAGCCAAGGGCCGGTGGTATTAGTGGCTAATCATCCGATCGGTTCATTGGATGGATTAGTGCTATTGCGAGCGGTCGCGGCGGTACGCCCAGATGTCAAAGTGGTCGCCAATCAACTCCTGAGCTATATCGAACCGCTGCGTAGTCTGTTTATCCCAGTGGATAACATTGGCTACAAAACCAATCGCCAGCAGATTGAAGCCATGCAAGCACAGTTGAACCAACAGGGCGTGCTTATCGTGTTCCCGGCCGGTGAAGTTTCGCGTATGAGCGCCAAGGGAATTCGCGATGGTCATTGGCATACGGGTTTCTTGAGATTAGCAGCCAAAGCACGCGCGCCGATAGTTCCGATCCACATCAGCGCCCGTAACAGCAACCTGTTTTACTGCGCGTCTATGCTCTATCGGCCACTGTCGACGTTGTTGCTAGTACGTGAAATGTTCCAACAGCGTGGCGGGCGGATTAAGTTACGTGTTGGTGGGCGTATTCCGTTCACCCATTGGCATGACGGACACACCAGCGCCAAAGATTTAGCTGAGCGTTTTCGCCGTCATGTATACCGTTTGGGGCAGGGTAAAACCGGGCTGTTTGCCAGCGAATCACCGATCGCGTTACCCGAGGATCGTTTGGAGCTGAAAAAGGCGCTGGCGGCCTGCGAATTATTAGGTAAAACACCTGATGGTAAGGTGATCTATCTCTATCAACGTGGGGATGAAACGCGTTCACCGATCTTGCGTGAGTTGGGCCGTTTACGTGAAATCGCCTTCCGTGCGGTAGGCGAAGGTTCTGGTCGGCGTCGCGATTTAGACAGCTATGACGACGACTATTATCACCTAGTTCTGTGGGATGATAGCGAACTGGATATTGTCGGAGCCTACCGTTTTGTCCCTACGAAAAAACAAATACAGAACAAAGGGTTGGATAGCATCTACAGCAACAGCTTGTTCCATTACGATCGTGACATGGCACCGATTTTGGAACAGGGTATTGAACTGGGGCGCAGCTTTATTCAACCCGCCTATTGGGGAAAACGTGGGCTCGATTATCTGTGGTTGGGCATCGGTGCTTATTTAGCGAAATATCCGCAATATCGCTACTTATTTGGCCCGGTCTCGATCTCCGGTGGGATGCCGGTGGCCGCGCGTGATTTATTAATCGCTTTCTATCGACTGTATTTTTCACCCGATCATGCAATGGCACAGTCACGTCAACCTTACCCGGTTTCATTACCTCAAATACTCGAGCAATTTATCGGTAATGATTATCAAGAGGATTTGACGCGCCTGAAAAGTTTGTTAAGTAATATCGGGTGTTCAATCCCGACATTGTATAAACAATACACCGAACTTTGTGAACCCGGTGGAGTGCAATTTATCGATTTCGGCACCGATCCGGCCTTCAATAATTGCATTGATGGCTTAGTTTTAGTGGATTTAACAAAGCTTAAACCTTTGCGTTATCAACGCTATATTGCCGTTCATCGCTGTTAATTATTATTGCCAGTCAGTTCCTGATCATATTCGCTTACTATTTGACATTAAGATTAGTCCCAGTGATTATATCTGTTGGGAAATAGTTTGCGTCAATAGAAAAAGTCAGGAGAGACGATGGAGCACGTTGATAACGGACTGTTTATCAAGCAGGAGCGTTTTGAAGTTTTGGCTTTATTACGTGATATCTGTAAACAACGCACGCCGCTGCGCGTAGGTAATCAGCAACAACAGTTCCACAGCCAGCTACTGAGTGTTGCTGCCGATCAGATCCTGTTTGATGGTAGTGAGGCCGCTCTTGATAGCCCGGGTGGTTTCGATGTCGTCATTGAAAGTCATGATGCGAAAGTCGAATTCTCAGTTGAAACTGTGGAGTTGACCGAATATCACGGTAGCCCGGCTTACTCTGCACGTTTACCGCAAGAACTGGTCTATATTCAACGCCGTCGCCAACTTCGTATCACAACCCCCTATTGGCGTGAGTTTTTTTGCAGCGGTGAATATGCTGATGGCTCGGTTTACCAACTACGTATCCACGATCTTTCTGCTGGCGGTGTAGGTTTGCACATCGATAGTTCGCTACCCGCAACAATGGGGGTGGGTTTTTTGTTCAAAAAGGCGATATTGGATTTAGGGGATTACGGCTGTTTTAAAGTCAATATGGAATTAATCGCCATCAATGACGATCAAACGATCGACGAAAAAAGTGGAGACATGCAACTATTTACCCGGCTATCTTGTCGTTTCCTGAAATTAAGCCTAGCTACCGAGCGTAAAATTCAAAGCGCAGTATATGCTTTTGAGTTGGATTTTAATAAAAAGAAAAAGCGTTAAACGGAAAGGCGCAATCTTGCGCCTCCGGTTGATTTAATTACTGCAATCTGCGCAAACTGCCGATCTCTTGCCAGCCACATTGCTCCGCTTCGACCAATACCGCACACACCTCATCGCTGGTTGTCGCGATCGCTTGTTCGATTTGTTCTCCTTTCAGCAAATGGCTGACCAGTAGCGCGGTAAACAGATCGCCAGTGCCTTTTACTGCCGATTTAACTTTGGTATGAGTAAAGCTCAGCGCTTCCTCTTTATTGACCAATAACATGCCGATTTCATTGTCTTGCGCTACACCGGGTGCGCTCGTGACTAACACCCATTGCGTATGGCCGTGCAATAACGCCCGTGCGGCATCGAGGGTTTGTTCGCGGGTAGACAAAGTTTGACCACTCAGTTGCTCCAACTCAAATCCATTCGGTGTCAAGCCATTGGCGATTTGCAGAAAAGGGGAACGATAACAATCGACAATGCCGGGCTGAACATACACACCTTCGCCATAATCGCCCATAACCGGATCGATATAAATTTGGATCTCCGGATTGAGTGCGCGAACTTGTGGCAGCCATTGCGCCAGAATCTGGCACTGTTCCGCATTGCCCAAATAGCCAATGATTAGCGCTCGCGTTTGCTGTACCACACCGCGTGTAATCAAATCGGTCAAAAAACCTTGGAACCACGTTGCAGGGATCACGCCACCGCTCAGTGCGCCATAATAGGGTGGGCAACCGAATAACACGCTAGGAACCTGCAAAACTTCCAACCCTCCTTTCAGCAAAGCACGATAGGCAATACCGTTACCCACACTGCCATAAACCACCTGTGACTGAATACTAATGACGTCGATTAACGGTGGACGTAATGTCGAATGCGGCATGGATTAATTCCTTTTTTCGATTTTATCGAGCCATTGTGCAAAAACTTGCTGTGCCCGTTTTTCCGATTCTGCGCCATAACGTGCTGCTTGATCACGAATTTTTTGCGCAGCGATGCCGGCTAATTCCAATTCACAGGCATGACCAATTAACCAACGTTCAATATCATGATGATCGGCTTCGAGATGAAATTGCAAACCGAGGGCGAAACCCTGATATTCAAATGCCTGATTGTGGCAAATCTCGGTACTGGCCAAACATTGCGCCCCCGGTGGGATCATAAACATATCACCATGCCAATGCAGAACTGCGGCATCTGACAACGCGGCTAATGGATTATTATCGAGCGGCGCAAGTTGCATTGAAGCGAAACCAATCTCTTTCACACCTAACGACACCACTTCTGCACCCAGCGCTTGAGCGATCACCTGCGCACCTAAACAGATGCCGAGAATAGGTCGCCGCTGCTGGAGCCTCTTTTGTACTAATGCCAACTCATCATCCAGAAATGGATAGTCCTTCTGCCCAGCAAAATGCTGAGCGGCGCTGATGGGGCCACCGAGCATCACTAACAGATCGGTGCTGTCATTATCGATTGCGTTGATGTCATCGCGCCCAGCATCGTAATAATCGAGCTGGTAGCCGCGTAAAGAGAGTATTGAGCCGAGAATACCCAAATTTTCAAAATTTACGTGACGGATAGCGACCGCTTTTTTCACCATGACTAAACCTCCGAATTGATTGGGCAGGGTTCCAGCACCAGTGAGTCACCCAACACGCTAATGCCATGCGAACCACTTTGATAAACAATCCGGTGTTCTTTTACCTGATTGATTTTTAAATCATAACCTTGTTCCGTAGGGAATAATTCCCGGGCTTGTTGTAACTGGCTGGCGGCCCAAGGAGTGAGCATATGTAATTGGCCAAATGCTTTACCGGCATACTGGATATCGAGCACGTAATGTTTTTCCATTTTTAGGCCTTACCTTGGTTGCCAAAATTTGCTAGCCTTATTTGTATTAGTTCAAATGAGGATATGTATGAGTTCATTGTATGCAAAAGGAAGCAGTGCTGTCCAGATAGCTGAAAAAATCATCGCGCAGATTAAAAACGGTGAAATCAGGGCCGGTGAGTTATTGATGCCCGTACGTCAACTGGCTAAGGAAATCGGGGTTAACCCGAATACCGTCGCTAGTGCTTATGCTAAATTGCGTGATGCTGGATGGGTTGCCACTCGTGGGCGAGCAGGCACTGTGGTGTTAGAAAAACCGATGGTCAGTGTGTGCAGTGCATTGTATGTCCCTGAAGGGATGCTCGATCTAGCCTCTGGCAATATAGATGCCAAATTACTGCCACGGCTGACGCTGAGCATGGATGAATTACTTCCACAGCAAACGGGTTACGACGTGGCGGGGGATTTACCCGCGTTGCGGGCAGTTGCGAGTGAGTGGATCGCCACGCAGGGCGTTAATACGCAGACCATGGCGGTATTCTCTGGCGCATTAGACGCAATAGAAAAATCGTTACGCTGTCACTTAAAGCCGGGGGATACAGTATGGGTAGAAGATCCTTGTTGGCCACCGTTGTTGACGTTGTTACGTCATTTACGCCTCAAACCATTGCCATTGCCAATCGACGAACAGGGTTGCCGCTTACCGGCAGAGAACAGCGAACGAGCGGGCGCGGTGATTTTAACGCCACGCGCTCAGAATCCCACGGGCATGACACTGAGTGCCGCACGGGCGCAAGCATGGCGTGAGTTTTTTGCTCAACACCCGGCTTGTTTGCCGATCGTGGATGATTTTTGGGGGCCATTGTCGCAACAACCGCTCAATCTGCCATTCAGTGGCGATAACGGTGTGTATGTGCTGTCGGTGAGTAAATTCCTCGGGCCGGATCTGCGAATTGCGGTCTGCTGCGGCAAACCTGAACTATTACAGGCGATGCGTGCCGACCAATACATCAGTGAGCGCTGGGTCAGCCATGTCTTGCAGCAGATCACCGCTAACTTATGGCGACAATCAGTCGAGTTGTTGCAACGTGCACGGCAAGAATACCAACAACGGCGGCAAGTGCTGGTCGAGAAACTGTTTACTCTGGCAGGCGTACGCTTACCGGCGGGAGAAGGATTACATATCTGGTTGCCGATTCGTTCCGAAGCTGTCGCTAGCCAGATCATGGCGCAACGCGGTTGGTTAGTACAAAGTGGTGAACCTTTCCGTTTGAAAAGCACGCCAGCCATTCGTATCAGTTTGGCCAATGTCACGACTGAGCAATTGGATGCGTTAACGTTGGATATTAGCGCCGCGATTGCTGTTCATGGACAGGTGAATTAATTATTTAAAACAATGAAATACACTCGATACCCTTGAAGTTGGATCTTTATTTTTGATTGGCTCATCCATGAGCCTCAAGATGTTACCTCCGGGCGCGCAAGCACGGTTAAAATCGATGCTTGCTGCTACCTTGATGCAACTTCAATTATTGGGTTAACGTCATTCTTATCTGGTCGCCAGTCTCTAACTTATAATCACAATAAGTTAAGCTATTATTTTCCGTAGGAACACCATCTTTATTTAATAACTCTTTGACTTTACTTCCTTTATCAGCCATAGGATCAAAACCTTTCCATTGACAACTTTGTTCGGAAGGAGAGCAATAAGCCATACTCTTAATCCCATCACTTTCTTCTTCCTTCGTTGCAACGATGCTTTCCGGTTTGGGGCACTCTTTTGCAGCGGCTATGCTAGAAAAAGATATCATTCCCAAAAAGAGAGATAATACAATAGTCCTATCCATGAAAACTCCTTAACAATTTCTATGCAGTGAATGGAGATTTAAAAATAGTCTAGATGTGAGTATGCGCAAGGATTAGGCTGTAAAAAGCCTTTTTTACGATGTAAAAACAAGATTAACCGTGTATTTAATAATGGTATTTCACGGTAAAATTCGGCTTGGATGTGTAGTTTTTATGAAGTATTACTCGCGGTTAGCATTAGCTCCCACGAAACTCTCGGCGATAACGGGAAGGAGTGGTATTCAACTTACTGAGGAAGTGACGGCGTAACGAAGTTGATGAGGCAAAACCAGCATATCCCGCGATCAAATCGATAGGTTGATCGGTTTTTTCCAAGAAACGTTGAGCCACCCCCAAACGCTGATTGAGCAACCACTGTGAAAAATTGGTGCCCACCGAGGCAGTAAAACGGCGGGTGAAGCTGCGGCGGCTCATACAGGCTTTATCTGCCAACAGATCGAGACTGAGTTCTTGCGTCAGGTTTTCCGTCGCCCAATTTAGCGCATCGACAAAACGATCGCCGCCCGCGGTGTTATACACTGGCTGTTCAATGAATTGCGCCTGTCCGCCTTGGCGATGCGGTGGCACCACCAGTTGACGTGCGATAGCCACCGCCACATCAACACCGTGCATTTCCCGCACCAGATGCAGACAACAATCGATGCTGGCGGCGGTACCCGCCGAAGTTACTACATCACCATCATCGATATACAGTACGTCTTTATCGATTCGCACCGCCGGATAGCGCTGCATAAAATCAGGTGTCCAGCGCCAGTGCGTGGTAGCCGGGCGACCATTTAATAATCCACAGGCCGCGAGCACAAAAGCCCCCATGCACAGACCCACGATTTTTGCGCCACGTTGGTGGGCTTTTAGCAGCGCGGTAACTAATTCCGTTGGCGGGGCGACATCGGGATCATTCCAACTCGGCACCACAACAATATCCGCGCGATCCAAATCGGCAAGTTGATGATCAGCGACGATGGAAAATCCCACGTTGGTGCGTAATGGTCCGGGAGTGACTGAGCAGATGAGTAATTCATACAGCGGCTCCCCCTGAGGAGTCACCGCTTTTTCGAACACCGCGCAAGGCACGGAAAGATGGAAAGGGATAATGCCGTCAAAGACCACAATTGCGATACAAGATTTCATCCTTCTCCCTTATTCCGTGCCAAGCCAGTAGTACTTATGGTGTGACTTTCATTTTCATTACAGCGTCGGTGGTTTTGATTTCGGCAAACACGTCCGCAACGCCAGCTAGTGCTGCTTTTTGCAATGTCTGATGGGATACCACACTACCATCCCAAGCGTCTAGATCGCGAGTCGCGGTCGCATCTTCTGGAATAATCACATTGTAGCCCAAAGGAACCGCATCACGTGCGGTGGATGATACACACATATGAGTCATCAAACCGGTGACCACTAGCTGCTTAATGCCACGCGCTTTCAGTTGTGCATCCAGATCGGTACCCACAAACGAACTCGGCGTGGCTTTGCTGATGATAATGTCTTTTGCTTCAGGTTGCAGATCCTTATGGAACTCGGCAAACACCGAACCCTCGGCAAACAGTGGGCCATCTTTCGGCCCCAGGTGGCGAACAAAGAACACCGGCATATTGTTCTGATGGGCGAAATTCACCAATTTCTTACTGTTTTTCAGGGCTTTCATTCCATCAGGGATCGGCATTTTGCCACTGAAATATTCATTCTGAATATCAATCACCACCAGTGCTGTTTCTTTAGCTGAAAGCTCAGTGGTCGCTGGGGCTCCGCTCAGGGTACGAATGGTTGGAGCCTGCTTTTCGTCGGTCGCCGCCAATGCAGAACCGGAAGCCATCATTGCCAAAATCAGTGTGCTTTTCATCAGTAATCCTCTCATAACATGACCGTCCCGTATTGATATTAACGTGCAGCGTCATTGCTGCGGTACGAGCTCAGTATTCCCTTTATTGGCATTGACTGGCAGTCATCTGCAATACCAAAAACGGTACTTTAAGGCCAAAGTATCACTATGCTTAGCAGTGATCTAATGAGGAGTACACTGATGAAAATCACGCATATTCGCAATGCGACGCAACAGATCCGCTATGCGGGTAAAACCTTTTTGATAGATCCGATGTTGGCGAAAAAGGGAGCTTATCCGGGCTTTGAAGGTACGGCAAATGCAGAGTTGCGTAACCCATTGGTAGAGTTACCGGTAAACGTGGCATCGCTACTGGAAAGAGCTGCGTGATTATGCGCGTGAAAAGAACATCGCTGAAGTTGTGAACGTGCCTGAAGATGGTGCCAGTTTAACGTTTTGATCCAGTTTAGGGTTCGTCCTGAACCGCCTCGGCAAGTAATTCGCGAAAGCGACTGATAATCGCTGACTGGCGCTGTGTGCGCCAAGCCAGATACAACGGGGCACTGAGTTGTACTTGATCATCGATAACCCGATAAACAATACCGTCGCCGCCCATTCTGCGCATTGAAGCTGGCACAATCGATAATCCTAAACCAGCACCGACCAAACTCAGCGTTGCGGGTAGGCGCGGAGCTTCTTGCACAATGCGCGGGCTGAAACCGGCTTGATGGCAGGCAGCCAAGATAGCGTCATACAAACCTTGTCCTGCTGGGCGGCGGTAGAGAATGAAGAGCTCGTTAGCTAACGATGCCAACGGTAATGGCGAGCTGTCGTTATTCGCCAAGCGATGGCCGGGTGGCAATGCAATCAGCATCGGTTCACGCAGCACCGGCTCAATGGTCAACGCGGGAATACCGCTGACCGGCGAACGGATAAAGGCCACATCCAAACGCTCATCGACCAACGCGTCCAACAGTTCATTACTGCCATCCTCCTCCAGTAATGTCGTGATCCCCGGTAAGATCTCGCGGTAACGACGCAAAAGATTTGGTACAAAGGGATGCAACGCGGCAGAACTGGTGAAACCAATCGCCAAATGACCTTGTTCACCACGGCCGGCACGACGCATGGTTTCGCTCAAATGATCCGCTCTAGCCAGCAAATCTCGCGCTTCGTTAAATAGCACGTTGCCAGCTTCAGTGGTACGTACGCCACGAGGGAGGCGTTGTAACAACTGGATGCCAAACTCCTCTTCCAGCCCTTGTAACAACCGGGTTAATGGCGGTTGTTGGATAAACAATCGTTCAGCAGCACGGGTGATATTGCCTTCTTCAACCACCGTGACAAACGCCCGTAGGCGGCGCAATTCAATCATATCCATACCTTTAAAGTATTGTTACTAACTTGGAAATGCATTAGACATCATGGCATGGTGACGCGCATCATACCAGCCATCAAAACAAGTGATGTGGAAGCCGTAATGTCGGAATTAAAAGCAGTAAAAACCACGGAAATCAGCGCGCCGCCGAGCAATGGAGAATTGTTCTATGGCTTTTTGATGTTGGGATTGATGGGCTTCGGTGGCGTGTTGCCACTGGCGCGTCGAATGCTGGTTGAAGACCGTCGTTGGCTGAGTGGCGATCAGTTCACCGAGCTCCTCGGGCTTTGTCAGTTCCTGCCGGGCGGCAACATTATCAATATGTCGGTCGCGGTGGGTATGGAGTTTCGCGGTTTACGCGGGGCACTCAGTGCCTTGTTAGGCTTAATCAGCGCGCCGACGGCGATTGTGGTGGGTCTTGGCGTGATTTATGCCCGTTTTCAGGACGATCCGCATGTGCAACACGTTTTCGCCGGCTTAGCGGCAGCGGCGGCAGGTTTGCTGTTATCCACCGGCTTGAAAATGTTGATCCCATTGCGAGGTAAGTGGTTAGCGTTGCTGATTGCCGCTCTTTGCTTGGCAGCCATCGCTTGGCTGCGTTTACCGTTGTTACCGACCATGTTGGTGTTGACTCCAGTGAGTATTCTGCTGGTTGGGAGAAAATCCCTATGATCGCGGTACTCATCTCACTAGCGATTATCTTCACCGAGCTTTCACTAATGGCGTTTGGCGGCGGCTTCACCATCCTGCCGGAAATGCAGCGTCAGGTGGTGGAGGTTCATCACTGGATGAGCGCACAAGAATTCAGTGCCTTGTTCGCTATGGCGCAGGCAGCACCGGGGCCGAATATGATGATCGTGCCGTTGATCGGTTGGCACGTTGCGGGTTGGGCGGGGCTATTGGTTTCTTCGGTGGCGAAATTCGGCCCATCTTCCATCATTACCATTTTGGTTATGGGCGTATGGAAACGTTTTAAAGATAAGCCGTGGCGGCGGGCGGTACAGGCTGGGTTGATCCCGGTGACGGTGGGTTTGGTGGTTGCCAGCGGTTTGTTGATTGCTCAGGCTTCGGCGACGCATTGGCGCTTAGCGGTGTTGATTCTGGTCGCGGCAGGGTTAGGTATGGTGAAAAAACTCCACCCGCTGTGGGTACTGGCGGGTGGAGCCGTGTTGGGGTTGTTAATTGCGTAGATGGATACTTATAACGTTACAGCGTAACGCTGGTGCGACGTCGCCAGAACATCCCCGGTTTGGAGAACATCACCAAATTACCTAGCAAGATCAAACATAAACCGATCACCGCATTCAAATGCCACTGATAACCTTCGTAAATAGTAGAAATACTCAGCGCCACCAGTGGGAACAGCAAGGTGCTATAAGCGGCGGCGCCAGCACCGATGCGACCCAACAGACTGAAATAGGCAGCGAAAGCAATCACCGAGCCGAAAATCGCCAGATATAACAGCGAGCCAATGTAACGACTGTTGAATTCGATATGGAACGAAGCACCTTGCGCCACGGCAATCAACGTCATCAATATCGCCCCGTAGCTCATGGCATAAGTGTTGGTAGACAGCACATCTAAACCACGGCGCTGATGGCGGCTACTGATCATATTACCCAATGAAAACCCAAAAGTGCCCAAGGCGCTCAAACCAATGCCTTTCAGCAGTTCTGGCGCCATTTGCGTGGCGACCAAATCTTGCCAAAACAACGCCACGATACCGGTCAAACCCAGTGCTGCTGCGGGTAACAGATTCGGGCTAGGGCGCTGACGGAAGAAAATCAACCCGTTGATAGCATTGAATAGCACCGCCATCGAGAAAATCACGGATTCCAGACCGCTATTGATATAAGCAGCGGCCTGATAAAAACAGTAGAAGTTGAAGCCAAATACACAGCAGCCCTGCAACACGCAAAACAGATGGTCGCGTAGGCTAATACGACGTAAACGACGCACCAACAGCAAGACGACCAACATCACTAGAGCCGAAATTAAAAAGCGATAGGCGATCGACACCGTAATGGCGACAGATCCTTCCTGTTGCAACGTAATGGCAATCCAGGTGGTGCCCCAAATCAGCACCACGGCAAGGTACAACAGCACATTCATCATCTCACTCCAGCAAAAAAGACCTAACGCAGTATTGCGGATTTGCCGCACAGCCGCTTGCGGCGCTTTGCGCGTTATTGCATATTCTTGCGCTTTTTTTCACGTTGTGAGCTGGTATGGTGTTGTGTGTCTATTTACACTGAATTAGTTTGCAACAATACAGGTCAACGGATGTCCAGATACAAGCTGTTTGATACATTGCAGGAGCATAAGGCTCAGCTACACAATCACGTGGCGCTGAGCTCTGGCGTGGAACTTGCCGCGTGGTCTAACCGCGATGACCGCGTGACGCAAGAAAGCGCCGATCACCACACGCTGAGTCTGTATATCGCCGATGGCTATGAGTGTTATCACAAAACTCCCGGTGGTTGGCGCAATGGCGGTGGACCAGACCGTTTTTGCATTATGCCGCGCCAGCAGGAATCAACCTGGGATGTGCGCAGCGATCTCTCTTTCGTCCATTTGTATTGCACCGATCAACATCTGCGTCAAATCGTCGAACAGACGTGGGATCGCAGCCCGGCATCAATCAATATAGAAGAGCGGGTGTTTGCCGAAGATGCGCAAATTACGCTGCTCTACCGCCATTTCCTGCTGAATTGCGATTGGCAAGAGAAGGCCAACCAACTGACGTTGAGTAGCGCCAGCACCTTGTTGATGTCACACCTGATTCAGAACTACACGCAATTGCAATGGCGTTTACCGCAGGTTCGTGGTGGCTTAGCGCCAGCGGTGTTACGTCGGGTCTGTGACTATATCGATAGTCATCTCGATCAACCGTTGCTGTTGGCCGATCTTGCGAATCAGGTGGGATTAAGTGAATTCCATTTTGCCCGTATGTTTAAACAAAGTACCGGGTTAGCTCCGCATCAGTTTGTGATGCAGGCACGACTGCGACTGGCCGAGCGATTACTGCGCCATAGTTCACTGCCGCTGATACAAATCGCATTAGATTGCGGTTTCAGCTCCGCCAGTCATTTCAGCAACCGTTTCAAAGCCGCTTATGGTGTAACGCCACAGCAAATGCGCCAAGGGCGTCAATAGGGAGAAGAATATGGAAAAGCAATTCGACGATCTGGACGTATTGTTTATCGCTGGTTTTGGCCCGATTACGCGAGATACCGCTGCGAGTCAGGCTTTCTACCAAAATGGATTGGGATTACCGTTAAAACCGATGGAAGGTAACACCGACTATCTGCTCACCGAACACGGCGCGTTGGACGGTGTTAAACACTTTGCTCTGTGGCCATTGGCACAAGCGGCGGAGTCTTGTTTCGGTAAGGCGCAATGGCCAACCGATTTACCGGTTCCACAAGCGTGGATTGAATTTGATGTTGGGAACATGGAAGATGCCACTCAGAAGCTTATTGACCAAGGCTATCAGGTGCTGATTAACAATCGCGAAGAACCTTGGGGGCAAAGCGTTACGCGCTTGCTCAGCCCCGAAGGGTTATTAGTGGGTGTGACGTTGACGCCATGGTTGCGTAAGTAATCCACCAAACATATTCACCAAAAGACCGACAATCACCACCGCAGCACCAAACACTTGCTGGGCGGACAAGGTTTCACCCAGCAACAGTGCGGCACTCAGAATGCCCACCACGGGCACCAACAATGTCAGTGGAGCAACGCGCCAAGTTTCGTAGCGACCGAGCAGATTTCCCCAAATGCCGTAGCCGATGATGGTGGAAATAAATGCCAAATAAACCAGTGTTAACACCGTTGGCAATTGGATGTTTAGCAAGCTATGCACGATCGCCGCTTGTCCTTCGAACAGCCAAGAACAGGCGAAGAAGGGAATGATGGGCACTAGCGCACTCCAAATCACCAATGACATCACCGGCACTTTGTTATCACGCATGATCACTTTATTGGTGAGATTCCCCACGCCCCAACAGAAGGCCGCCGCCAGCGTCAGTAACATCGTGGTCAGCGTGATCCCGGTGGTGGATTGTCCCGTCATGCCGGACATCGCTAATAACGCCATACCTACCGCAGCAATCACAATGCCGAGTATATGATTCCACTTCAGTTTTTCAGACAGCAACATCGCGCCGAGTAGGATGGTGAAAAAGGCCTGAGCCTGTAAAACCAACGACGCCAACCCGGCTGGCATACCGAGATTGATGGCTAAAAACAGGAATGCAAACTGACCAAAACTGATGCTGAGGCCATAGGCTAGTAACCAACGTAGCGGCATTTGGGGTGGGCGAACAAAGAAAATGGCGGGGAGTACGACCAAGGCAAAACGTAAACCCGCCAGTAAGAAAGGCGGCATAGCGTGCAGGCCAACTTTGATGATCACGAAGTTCACACCCCAGATGACAACAACCAGCAGAGCCAACAGCATATCTTTGGACGACATGACAGAATCCTTTTCTTTTAGACGTAGAGAGAGTTAGACCTCAATCAGCCGTTTGAATAATGTCTGGAATAAACTCTGTTTTTGCGAAAGGAAAGCATGCACCGTAATCAGTGGCTCTTGGTAGGAGTAAAGGATGCGGTAGCCGCCACTAGTGTTACATTCACGGTATTTGTCGCTACCAATTTTTAATAGTTCTGGGCACAGCTGACAACCCATAGGGAAGGTGCGAACTTTAGTTTCAAACTCATTGAGGATCTCCTCAAGAATCGGCGCAGGCGGGATATCATTAGATTTGAGATGATAGATAATATCTTCCAGCGTACTTCTCGCGGTGGCAGTGTACTCAATATCAACCGGTTCCTTCATATTGCTGATCCATTTTTCTTCTGCCAAATTACTTATCTAAGCTGGCAAGCAATTGTTCGCGAGAATAAACTTGACCCTGTTGTTTATCTTTTTCTGATAACGTTAAAAGTTTAAGCAAGATAATGGCATTATCCCGTTGTTTACGCTCTTCATAAGATTCGATCACATAGGCTGGAACGCCATTTTGCGTCACCACAATGGGCTCTGACAGATCGAGAGAGGCGGCGTGTTTTTTCACGTAACTGATAGTTTCAACTTTCATTGCTGTTCCTTATTACGACAATGGACTGAATTTAGTTCATATAAAGACTTGGTACAAGCTTTTCTCATTGGAGGTTACGTTGTCACAAAACGATTCAATCATTACTCTGCGCCCGATGAAGGAAAGCGATCTGGCTGCGGGAGTCGCATTATCGCAATCCGTAGGTTGGGCACATAATCTTGCCGATTGGTCGCAGATCTGGAGTCTAGGTTCTGGTGTCGTCGCGGAAATTGCCAATCAAGTGGTGGGAAGTACGTTGTATTGGCGTTGGGGCGATGAGATTGCCACTGTTGGATTGGTGATTGTTGACCCTAAATGGCAAGGGTACGGAATAGGTAAAAAGTTGATGAACGCAGCGGCGGCTGAATTAGTGGGCTACAACCTACATTTGGTAGCCACGCCTCCTGGCCGCGAACTGTATCTGAGATTAGGTTTCCATGATGTGGGCAACATCAATCAACACTATTGCGGCAGTTTGACTGATATCGCGCCGTTACCGTTGCCCGATGGATTAAGTTTGAGAATAGCCAATGCGCAGGACGCCGAACGTTTACTGGCGTTAGATACGGCAGCACAAGGGATGCACCGATTAACGTTATGGCAAGAGTTACTGGCAAACGGCGAACGCACGTTATTGCTGGAACGCGCAGGCGAAGCGATTGGCTTTACCTGCGTTCGTCGCGCAGGGCAAGGTTACACCATTGGTCCGGTGATAGCCGAAAATGTCGAACAGGCAAATTTCTTGGTTAACCGGCAGTTGCAAGGTTTAACCGGGCAGTTGGTACGTATCGATGTTGACGCCACCAGTGGACTGAGTGAAAAAATTATGGATTACGGTCTGATGGCAAACGCGGTGCGAGTTCGTATGGTGCACGGTGAGCCATTCACTCCGGCAATCGGAGCTCCGCAGTCCTTTACCTTAGTGTCACTGGCGTGGGGATAAGCAGCGAGTCAATCCGCAGCCTTTACGCAGCGGAAACATTTCAACATGCTGAAACATTTATGTCACATCATTAGCAACCTTTCTATTTGGCTAGTGAATTTATAACGCTATGCTTGCCGGCTTTTTCACGCCCTTGTTTATCCTAGGGAAGTGCGACGTCAGACAGGTAAATCGCCACGCATGGCCCTATTAAAAGAAACGCTCCGAGACCATTCTGCCGAAGAAATGTTGTTTATCCGCCGTGCTAGCGTGGCGATGTTATTAGTGTTAGCGGGGTTTTCTGCACTGGTTTTTAACCTGTATCGCCTGCAGATCAAACAACATCAGTTTTACCAAACGCGCTCCAATCAAAACGACATCAAAATGTTGCCGATTGCCCCTACGCGCGGGTTGATATTCGACCGCAACGGTATTCCGTTGGTGCGCAACGTCACCTTGTATCAAATTCAGGTCACACCGAGCAAAATCGCCGATATGTCAGCGTTATTGCAGGAACTCACGCCGATCGTCGATTTAACACCAGAAGAGATCACCAGTTTCCGTGACGATATGTACCATAACAGTCGCTATAAACCGGTCACGTTAAAAACCGGACTTACCGATCAGGAAGTGGCGCGCTTTGCCGTCGATCAATATCGCTTTAGCGGAGTCACCGTCGATACCTATCAACAGCGTGAATATCCGTATGGTGCGCAGTTGGCGCATGTGGTGGGTTATGTTTCTAAAATTAACGATAGCGACTTAAAACGGCTGAGCAAAGAAGGCGTGGCGGAGAACTATGCCGCTGACCACAACATCGGTAAGCAGGGCATTGAGGGATTCTATGAGTCTGAGTTGCACGGCAAAACTGGCTATCAGGAAGTTGAAGTCGACAACCATGGACGCATCATCCGTCTACTAAAAGAACAACCGCCGCAGGCCGGTAAAAATATTTATCTCACGCTCGATCTTCATCTGCAACAGTACATTGAATCGGTGCTGAAAGGGCAACGAGCGGCGGTAGTGTTAGAAGATCCGCGTGACGGCGGTATTTTGGCGATGGTATCCAGCCCCAGTTATGATCCTAATCCGTTCGTTAAAGGTATTGGTTATCAGGCTTATAAATCGTTGCTTAGCAATCCCGATCTGCCGTTGATCAACCGCGTCACCCAAGGACTGTATCCACCCGCTTCAACCGTAAAACCTTATATGGCGCTGTCTGCGTTATTCGCCGGGGTGATCACACCGCAAACTACCTTCTTTGGTGCGCCGACGTGGACGTTACCAGGGACTCAACGCCATTACCGTGACTGGCTGAAAACTGGCCACGGCCTATTGAATGTGACCAAAGCAATCGAAGAATCTGCCGATACCTTCTTCTACCAAGTGGCCTATGAGATGGGGATCGATCGTATTCATACTTGGTTAAGCAAATTCGGTTATGGGCAATCGACCGGTATTGATTTGAATGAAGAATATAGCGGTGTACTGCCAAGCCGAGATTGGAAAATGCGAGTGCATAAAAAGGGTTGGTATCAGGGAGATACCATTTCTGTTGGTATTGGGCAGGGGTATTGGATCGCCACGCCGATTCAAATGGTGAAGGCGCTGACCATTTTGCTCAATAACGGCAAGGTCAAAACACCGCACCTGCTGTATTCCATGCAGCAAGGCAATCATGTCAGCCGTTATCAACAATTGCAGCCGAGTTCGCAAGTTGGCGATCCTAATTCGCCTTATTGGGGCATTGTACGTAATGGCATGTATGGCATGGCAAACTTACCCAATGGGACTGGGTATAAATTGTTCCATACTGCGCCATACCAGATTGCCGCCAAATCAGGGACTTCACAGGTCTTCAGCTTGAAAGAGAATCAGGTCTACAACGCCAAGATGATCCCGGTACGGTTGCGCGATCATATTTTCTACACACTGTTTGCACCGTATAAAAATCCGAAAGTGGCGATGGCGTTGATTCTGGAAAACGGCGGGGGTGATGGTGTGGTTGCAGGGCCGACAGCAAGGGCGATCCTCGACCATATCTTTGAGCCTGCGGCGGTATCAAAAACTGAGTCTGGGGTTAAATCCGAGTTAACCGACAGTGCAGATGTTCAATAATCGAGCTATTTGTTTTTACTTTGTTACAAACAGCAATCTTATAGCAATTTTTGTGCGAGTAGACTGATCACATCAGATAATCCGAATAAAAACGCAGGGTTAAAGTGGCGCCACTCATTAAAAAAAAGATTAACAATTACTCATCGGCACGCTTTGTCTGGCTATGCGCTGGTATCCTGGTGTGTTTGCTGCTGCTGATGGTTCGCGTCGGTTATATCCAGCTAATGGAGCACCGCCAATTAGCGGATCAAGCCGATCAACGATCGGTACGTACTCAGGTGGTGCCAACCAACCGTGGAATGATCACTGACCGTAATAACGAAGCGCTGGCCGTGAGCGTGGCATCAAAAGATATCGTGTTAGACCCCAAACATATTCTGGACAGTCAAACCGATCTCAACAACGAACGCTGGCAGAGCCTGGCGAACGTGTTGAAAATGCCGTTGGTGAATATCCAACGCGTGATTCAAGACAACGCCCATAAGCGCTTTGTGTATTTGGCACGTAAAGTTGAAGATGATAATGCCAGCTACATCAGTAAATTGCACCTAACTGGTGTGAGCAATGAGCCGGATTTCAGCCGCTTTTATCCAATGGGTCAAGACAGTGCCGGATTGATCGGTATCGTTGGGCAGGACAATCAAGGTTTGGAAGGGATTGAGTTGGGCTTTAACCATCTGTTGCAAGGTAAAAATGGCCTGCGTGTCTATCAAAAAGATGGCAGCGGGGCGGTGATCAACATACTGAAAGATGTCGATCCCGTACCACCACCGAACGTAACTCTCAGCATCGATAAATTCATTCAATATGTGCTTTACGCGCAAATTCGTGACGGTGTAGTGGCTAATCAGGCCGATTCGGGCTGCGCGGTATTGGTAAAAGTAAATACCGGTGAGATCTTGGGCATGGCGAGTTATCCCTCGTTCAACCCAAACAACTATTCAAATACACCCAGCAAAGATATCCGCAATATTTGCAGCAGTGACAGTTTTGAACCGGGTTCAACGGTGAAACCGATTGTGGTGATGGTTGGCCTGCAACAGCATCTGATCAAACCCGATACCGTATTGGATACCACACCTTATCGAGTTAACGGCCATTTGATCAAAGACGTAGGGCATTGGTCAAAACTGTCCATTACCGGGGTGCTACAAAAATCCAGCGACATTGCGGTTTCACACATTGCACTCGCGCTACCAGCGACAGAATTACCCAAGGTGTATCAAAGTTTTGGTCTAGGACAACCGACCGATCTGGGCATTGGTAACGAAAGTAGCGGCTACCTGCCAGCACATCGTAGTCGTTGGGCTGATATCGAACGTGCGACATTCTCATTCGGTTATGGTTTGCGCGTAACACCGCTACAAATGGCACGTGAATATGCCGCCATCGGTGCCTTTGGTGTGTACCGTCCATTGTCGATCACTAAGGTCACACCACCAGTGATGGGGCAGCAGATCATGCCGGCTGACATCGTTAAAACGGTGGTGCATATGATGGAAAGTGATGCCTTGCCCGGTGGTAGTGGTGTCAGCGCAGCGGTACCGGGATATCGTTTAGCCATCAAAACCGGTACAGCGGAAAAGATGGGGAACGATGGGAAATATGACGGTGGTTACATCAACTACACAGCAGGCGTTGCGCCCGCGAGCGATCCTCAAGTAGCACTCGTGGTGATGGTCAATAACCCGAAAGCCGGTAAACACTTCGGTGGCTCCGTTGCCGGCCCTGTGTTTGGCAAAATTATGGCGCAGGTATTGGAGCACATGAATATCTTGCCGGATGCCCAACCCTTAGATGTGGTGTCGAAAATTAAAGGCTAAAAAAGGCCCCTGTATAAATACAGGGGCAAAAGCTACTGCCTTGAGGGGATTATTTTTCTAATATACGGATATCAATCCGGCGGTTCTGTGCACGGTGTTCATCACTATCATTTGGCACCACTGGGTAAGCGGAACCGTAACCTTCAGCACTGATACGCTCTTGGGCAACACCCTGTTCAACCAACACATTGCGCACCGAGTCAGCTCGCTCTTGTGACAAACGCAAATTAAGGTCTTCCGGGCCGGTATTGTCGGTATAGCCACCCAACTTCAATTTCACATGCGGGTAAGCGGTCATAATATCAACGATGTTTTGCAGTTGTTCCTGTGATTCAGGCTCCAGATCAGAACTGTTTGTTTTAAACAACAGACGGTCAAAGGTGAACCACAGTTTGTCACTGATAAGATCATCACTTTCAATGTATTTAATCAGGCGATTTTCCACACCATATTGTGGAATACGCAGATCTTTACCATCAGCCAACTTATGGAAAACCGGTTTACCTAAGTGTGACCAACGGCTTTCTACCGTTGTGTTCGATGGAGCATTGCTGGAGCAACTACGTTGTAACAACAGAGCAGCCAGCAACAACAACAGTAAAAGTAACCACAGCCAGACGCGACTTTTTTTAGGCTCTCGCATACCCACACGACCTACTGCCGGTTTTTTTGCTGGCGACACAGTCGTTGATGACAAGAATGTAGGTTGAACCGCAGCGATATCATTTTCCTGTTCATCCAGCCAACCTTTCAATGACAAGGATTGATTAGTTCGACCTCGTAAGTATTGGCCAAACAGACCGAACATAATGGCTGATGCCACAGAGAACAGGCGGTCAACTGACTCTTTTTTTAACCCTAGTGATGAGATAAATCGCTCGGTATAGTCGGCCTGTTGGCTGCCTAATGCGATAGATAGCAGTGCCGGAGTATATTGGCTGAAAGCTTCTTCCAAGAATTTCAGCTCAAACATAGGTGTTTGGCGTACTTGTAGTCGGAAACGACGGGTATCGTCATTGTGCTGCAAATACTCGCGACTGTGCTTTAAAATCAAAGCTCCCATTCCGTACAGGGAGCGCGTAATATTGCCGGAATTATCATCCAAACGTTCAGTTAACGATTCAATTAACTCTGGATTGATACTCTCTTTGTAAAGTTCAAATACACTATCCATTGTGCTCATAAAAACCTCCTGTTTATACATTGCGGCGAATTTTGCACTGGGATAAGCATGAAATACAACCTGCTAGAATCCTAAATGCAATGAGTAGTTGAAAACATGAAGCAATGCAGACAATCGCCGCCCTAACTTTTACTTGGCATCATAAGCCAGCCGTAACGCGTGTTGACGTACATCCTCCGGCCAATGAGCACTCAACGCACGGAAGCGGCTCTCATCACTGGCAAACAGTGCACGGCTGACTTCTTCAAACCCCGGCAAATCCCCGCCGATGGCAACAATAAAGTGATAACAGCGCTCCTGACGACGGCGCGGTGAGTTTTCATCGGCTTTGCGAGCCTCTTCGACCAGTTTACGCAAGGCGATTGAGGCACCACCCGGTTGTCCCGCTAACCAATCCCAATGGCGGGGTAACAAAGTCACCTCACGAGCGACCACGCCAAGCTTCGGCCGGCCTCGGCCACGTACCGGGTTTTCACCTTCGGTTTCCTCTGTCGGCAGGCGAGCCAGAGTTTCCTCATCGCTACCGCGCACATCGAAATCGACCGAGCGACCGTTACTATTATTAAAAATGAGTACGGGCCCTTGAGCCCCGGTTTCTAATGCGTGTTTATAGGCTAAAACCACTTCGGCTAACTCACCGCTGACAATGCATTGATGCCCATCGAAACAGCTATAAGGCGCAAGCTTTATCTTGTTCATAAAACATCCTTTTGTTGAAATTACGCCAATAATACCCGGGTAAAATAAATTGTCAATATTACCCGGGTAAAAATGTTATCCATTTAACCGTTCCGATAAATACCAAAAGTGTGAAGCGGGGCGATTGACATCATCACCCCTACTATCCAGTATGTGCTCGTCTTGATTACACACTTTCAGTAGGTGTCAACGTGTCAACTTCCACTCGGTTTGCTGTGGCGATTCATATTCTTACCAATATCACGCTATTCCGTGGACAAACGGTGCGTTCAGAAGATATTGCGAAAAGCGTCAACACTAATCCCACCGTGGTGCGCAGAATTTTGGGTGCGTTGGCAGAAGCAGGGCTGACCCATTCGCAAATGGGGCAAGGTGGCGGGGCACTGTTAGCCAAACCCGCAGAGCAGATCACGCTGTTAGATGTGTTTAAGGCGGTAGAAGAACAACCGCATTTTATGTTGCATCGCTCAAAACCTAATGATGAATGCTATGTTGGTCATGCGATTATTCCGGTGTTAGCCGAGGAGTTTTCCCGTATCAGTTCAGTTATGGAAACCACACTAGCCGAAACTACCATTGCGGATATTGTCACTAAAGTCGAAACTTGCGCCGGCCATCCTTTCGCACCTTGTGCATCATCACCTCAACTTTTGTAATCCCCCTGTTTTTTACTGTAATGCCGATCGTTTAAGAGTACTTGAACGATCCTACCAGTAAGAGACAATCCGGGATCAGCCCTCTGCTCCCGGATTTTTTATGTCTGAACATGATATGGATTTTGTCGTCGATGCTTTTTCTTCTGAGCTGGATGCTTTTTCTTCTGAGCTGGATGCTTTTTCACGCTCGCTTGACCCCGCTTGGATACACCAAGCGCTGACCGCCTGCCAGAAGGCCAGTATTCGCAGGCGTCGCCTGCCTGCTGAACAGGCCGTATGGCTCATCCTTATGATGGGGTTGTTGCGAGACTTATCCATCAAGGACGTCTGTCACCATCTGGATATCGTTCTTCAACCCGATGACACCTACCAAAGCCTCGCACCCAGTGTGTTAACCGCTGCACGCCAACGACTGGGGGAAGCACCGCTTCGCTATCTTTTTCATGCCTGCAATGAAGCATGGCAGCCTGCTGCTCTCGGACCGGCTACTTTCCATGGACTCCGTGTGTTGAGTGTTGATGGGACGCTTTTTCGCACACCGGACTCACCGGATAACGCAGCGGCTTTTGGTTTTATTGACCCCTCCGCGGGCACATTCCCTCAAGTACGTATGGTCGCACTGATGGCAACCCACTCTCATATGTTGCTGGATGCCGCGTTCGGAGGCGTAGCCGAAGGCGAGTTAACGCTGGCTCATCGTCTGATTTCTTCTGCTCCAGACCATACTCTGACACTGTTTGACCGTTGCTATTTCAGCGCCGCTTTTTTCATCGAATGGCAACAGGCGGGACGCTGTACTCACTGGCTGACGCCCGTAAAAAGCAAGCTTCGCTATCAGGTCATCGAACGATACAGCGATTACGACATGCTAATTGAGATGCCGGTTTCTCCACAGGCACGTAAGGCGGCTCCGCATCTACCGGATGTCTGGCGGGCAAGAATGGTGAGCTATGTCAGCGGCGGCGGTAAAGGAAAGATCACCGGATTTCTCACGTCCATGACCGATCCTGCGGCCTATCCGGTAGAAGATTTATTGCGTATTTATTGGGAGCGCTGGGAAATTGAACTGGGTTATGGCGAACTGAAACGGCGACAACTGAAAGGGGAAGTCACCCTGAGGAGCCGCTTTCCAGAGGGCGTAAAGCAAGAATTATGGGGGATACTGGTCTCCTACAATCTGCTGAGAAAAGAAATGGTAGATATTGCCGGGGAAGCCGGGGTCATACCGACACGAATAAGCTTTGTCGCTGCGTTAAACATTCTGGTGTCACAGGCTCGGGTGAGTGGTAAAGGTGCTGCAGGAAATATCCCTAAGCATCTGAAAGGGATGAGGGAAAATGTAAAAGCGTTTATTCTTCCGGAAAAAAGAAAGCACCGACGATATTCTCGTTCAGTGCTTTATATTCCACCTAAATATCCGTTCAGCTATAAGTCACGTGAGGCTTAAGTGAACGGCATTACTGTTTTTTACTGAGCATTTTTTGCGACTCTGTTATGTAACTGTGTAAGTTACATTGCTTCAGTTTATCTGTGACTTATACAGTTACAGATTGGTTTTAGCCGCTGAATAGGAGAGTATCATGGCTGAAGTATTAACGAGTTTGGCAACCGTCTTAGTGATGGCACCGGTAATGGTGGCCGTGCTGCTTGGCGTGATTTACGGTTTTGGTGAAGTCTTCAACATCATTTCACGAATGGGTCATAAGGACAGTTGAAACCTGACGGAGTTGACTCCATCGTCTAAAATTTAGCCTGTGCAGCAATCGCTGTACTTACTCTAGAGGAGTACGACGATGAGTTACGTAGATGGTTTTGTCGTCGCCGTTCCGACGGCGAATAAAGCAGCCTACCGCGAACTGGCCTCCAAAGCGGCGGTGCTATTTAAAGAATTTGGCGCGACGCGTTTCACCGAATGCTGGGGAGACGATGTCCCTAAAGGCAAAGTCACCGATTTTTATGGTGCGGTGCAAGCCACAGAGGACGAAACGGTGGTATTCAGTTGGATCGAATACCCATCAAGAGAAATTCGTGACGCCGCCAATAAAAAAGTAATGGAAGATCCTCGTATGAAAGAATTCGGCGAGAATATGCCGTTTGACGGTAAACGGATGATCTACGGTGGATTTGTTCCGATAGTTGAGATGTAAGCTTTCTGTAGGGAAGGGTTTGTGCGATCCTTCCCTGTAGAACTTGGACAGGATGGTAATCCTGACAATAATAACTGATTCCCACATTGAAAGGATTTTGCCATGCATACCCTTGAAGCTATCCAGCAACGCCGCGCTACCAAGCAATTCGACACTCATCACAAAATGACGCTGGATGAGAAAAAAGCCTTATTGAACATCGCACTGCAAAATGCGCCAAGTGCTTTTAACCTGCAACACTGGCGACCTTTGTTGATCGAAACGCCAGAGCAACGCGCCAAACTGCGTGAGGCGGCCTGGAATCAGGCTCAGGTGACAGATGCTTCGATGTTGGTGGTATTATGTGGTGATCTGTCCAGTTGGGAGTCGAACGCCAAGAACATTTGGGGCGACGCGGCAGAACCGGTACAAGAATTCATTTTACCGGCGATTGATAGCTATTACCGCAACAAACCACAGACCCAACGCGATGAAGTGATGCGCAGCAGCGGCATCTTCGCCCAAACGTTGATGTTAGCGGCAAAAGCGCAGGGGTATGACTCTTGCCCAATGGATGGTTTTGACTTCGACGAAGTCGGTAAAATCATCAATAAACCTGATCACTACCAGATTGCGTTGATGATTGCGGTGGGCAAAGGCATCAGCCAACCGTATCCACGTATCGGTAAACTGGATATTGATAATGTCGTCAAAGTGGATCAGTTTTAATTTTTAGACAGAGATAATGAAATAGTCGCTGTTAATAATGATGAACCTTGCTATTTTTAGTGAGGTTCTTTTTTAATGTGAGCAATAACGACGATCATTCAAAAGCGTTATGAAATGTAATGACTCCAACTGGTAATTGATGAGTATTCACCAGTGATTGTGCCAAAAAATATTTAGCTGGAATATTGTCAACTAAGTAATATTAATCTTTGTGGGTTTTTTGTCGCCTTTAAGGCTGATACTTCCTTTCAAATACATCAGAGAACCAGTCTATAAATACCCGAACTTTAGGTGAAAGGTAACGTCGATCAGGGAACAAAATGGACACGGGTTTAGTGACGGTTGCATAATCGGCTAATACTTCCTTCAACGTGCCAGACTGGATGTGTGGTTTCAGCATAGTTTGTAACGCATGAAGCATACCCAGCCCCGCCAGCCCGCAGGACAGCAGCACATCTGAGTTGTTAACCAGCATATTGCTTCCAGGGCGCCGGGAGATAACTTCGCCGTTCATGGCAAACTTCCATTCCATCACTTCACGGCTATGCTCACTGAAAAAATTAATGGCTTTGTGATGTATAAGATCATCCGGCGTCATTGGGATACCGTATTTTTCAAGGTATGACGGAGCAGCGCAGGTGGCCATACGAACGTTACCCACATGACGCGAGATAAAACTGGAGTCAGCAAGTTCCCCCAAGCGAATAACACAGTCAATTCCTTCCGAAATCAAATCCGTTAAGCGGTCAGAAGCTGTGAGTACGACTTCGATTTGGGGATAGAGAGCCTGAAACTCACTTAAAGAGGGGACCAGGATAGTGTGGGTCAGTGCCAGCGGCGCATCAATGCGAAGACGACCGCGAGGCGGCTGAGTCGGAGAAACTGAAGCCATCATTTCGTTAACGTCGCTCAGAAGTGTTTTGGCTCGCTGATAAATTTCATCACCCTCAGCTGTCACACTCAGGCTACGCGTCGTGCGGTGTAGCAGCTTTACGCCCAAATCATCTTCCAGTTGCTGTATGGATTTACTGACCGCAGGACGATGCAATTGTAAAGTGTCAGCAGCTTTAGTGAAACTACGCAGCTCGACAACTTGTACGAAAATACCCATTAATTCAAGCATGTTAGAGCGCATAGTTTTAGCCTCGGCATCCATAGACAGAAGTAGTGCGGATTATACCCCATCTGGATTGTTTCCCCTGCAATAACACTGAAGTCCTTTTTTGTGACTTTTTGCCACGCACCGATGTCTTTACCATTGATGCTTCTTACGCATATCAAGTGGACTCAATGAAATGAAAGCATGGTTACTGAAAGATTTTGGCCTAGAAAATTTACAGCTTGAAGAGGTTGATACACCAACACCAGGCCCCGGTGAATTGTTGGTTAAAGTGGGCGCAGTTTCCCTGAATTTCAGGGATAAGGCGATTGTTGAGGGTTTTTATGAACCTCACTTGGTTCCAAAACCCCTGATCCCTGTCTCCGATGCAGCCGGCAGCGTAGTTGCCGTTGGTGACGGCGTAAGGCGCTTTGAAGTGGGCGATCGCGTCAACTCTCATCTTTATTCCCGTTGGTTAGATGGTGAGCCTGCTGCCGATGAGCCAGCCTGGTGTATAGGTATGCCGCTGCCGGGTGGCCTGGCAGAATACATGATCATCCATGAGGACAGCGCAGTCAGAGCACCTGACAGTATGACCGATGAGGAAGCCTCAACGCTCCCTATCGCAGCACTAACTGCGTGGTATTCACTGATGGATATCGGCAATCTGCAACCTGGGCAAACAGTTCTGGTGCAAGGAACGGGCGGCGTGTCCGTTTTTGCTGCACAAATTGCACATGCTTACGGTGCGCGTGTTATTGCGACGTCCAGTAATGATGCCAACCTTGATCGAATTAAGTCCTTGGGTGCCGATGACGGGATCAACTATAAAACCTGTCCAGACTGGCAGAACAAAGTCCTGGAGTTGACCGGGGGTAAAGGAGCAGATATTACAGTGGAAGTCGCCGGTGGCAACGGCATTAACCAGTCGGTTGCCGCGACAAAAGTTGCCGGGACTATTGCTCAAGTAGGATTCCTGACTAGTCAGACATCCCAACTTGATCTGATGCCGTTGATTTTCCGTCAGACGACTATCCGTGGCATTGCCGTTGCACCACGTTCGTCATTTGATCGTATGAATCCTTTCCTCAATAAACATAATATCAAGCCAGTCATTGAGCAGGTTTACAGCTTCAGTGACGCTGTGGAAGCGTTCAAGCACCTTTCTCGTGGTGCGTTCGGTAAAATCGTCATCAAGATTGGTGACTGATCAGAAAGATGCAACGCATGAGGTGCAGTTCAATCGGACTGCACCCCAACTGTCTATTCCATCAGCGACAATATTTTCCCAAGTTCAGCACGTTGCTCCACACTAAGCTCATGCCCAGCGCTGTAACCCGCGTTTTGCACAATCAGACTGTTTAGTCCAACTAACCAATCGTAAATATAACTGGCAGCATTATTGGTGGGCGTGGCGCTCAATTGCGTTAAGCGAGCCGTCGGAGCCGGGGGTTTGGCAAAAATGGCACGTCCCGGATGAATGCGGCTGGCAGGGCGCTCGGCTTCGTTCATTTGCTGGAAGCCCAACCAGGCGACAAAATCACCCAATAAAGCGAGCACCTGCGTCACTTTTTGATCCACGCTGTCGTTGGTTGCTAAAGCATCGCGCAACGTTGAGCCAATATCTAAACGGAAACTGGCGGTGATCAACTCTTCGGCAAGCATTGTCAGCGTCGGTTTACTGATACCCAGCAGTTCGCGCAGTTTGCGATTATCGGCTAAGCCACGCAGGTGATTAATCCAATCACTCTGTATCTGCAAAGCGAGATCGTTATCTTCGCCCGGTTGTGGAATTGGCGCATCCGCAAAGAGATCAATCTCAATACCGATGCCAAAAGCAGAGGACTGAGGTTGGACAACAGGGCGTAAACAGTGGCGACGTAGGGCTTCTCTTGGCGGTAACAAACGTTCCAGTAACTCACCGTGCATCCCGGCGCGTGTTTGCAAGGCTTTAAGCAAAGTTTCGGCAATAGTCTGTTTTTGCTGAGGATCAGTCACAACGTGATGCCAATTACCGAGCAGATGTTGTGTTAGTTCCCGTTGTAATTCTGCGCGCTGGGTATTGATGCGATTAGTCGTGAGTGAACTGCCGGCCTCCGCCATCAAATACTCCACCATCCGCAGGCGATCTTTATCATCCATCACCAGCAGACTGCCCCAATATTTGCCGGGGCTACCCACTTGCCGTTGTACTGCATCGTCATAATGCTGATGCTGCCTGATTCGCTGATCAAATGGGGTTAATGCCCAGATAAGTTTAGGTTTTTCGTTTTCGCTCTGTGTTTGCTCAACCCAATGATTTAGGGCATTACCGACCGGGAGCACCGCTTGGCGTTGATTGGCGGCCAAGCAGACCAGCAAAATATCTAATTCCTGTCGCTCGCTATAACGCTCCAATAGATAGATTCGTTTGGCTTGTGACAATGAACCGTCTATGTCTTGCGGATAACCGGGAATATCCACTAATTCCAGCGGAGCCGAGGGTAGATGAACCACCATCTCGGCGGTCAACAACAAGAGTTCGTTTAACGGTAAAGTCAGTGGTTGCGATTGCGCGGTGAGCAGTTGTACCGACGCTGAAGCCTGAGTCATCAAGCTTGCCTGCGCAAAAACCTCATCGCTCCCCAACAGTTGTAAGTTGTACGCCAATTGGCGGTAGCTGGTACTGAGTTCGACATCGCCGCCCCACAGCACAGAAAACAGGCTGACGCGATCGTCAATACTGAGATAGGGCGCTAAGGCCACGGCCTGCGGCCAAAACAGCGTATTTAATGATGCAGGCGCATTTTTCAGGTGACGAGCAGCATAATCCCACAGCGTCACCATCTCATCGCCGCTGATACCCGGCATTTCAATCGGTTGTTTTAAGCGTTGCAATGCTTGCAGCTGTTCTGCCAGTACCTGTTCGTCAATGACGGCAGGTCGCATCATTATTTTGACGATATCGGTTTCATTGAGCAGTTTTAGCTGTAGCGGATAATCGACATGACTGGCTTTCACCGCAGGGCTGTAACGGATTGCCAAGCCGTGGTCGATAGCCATCGGTGGTTTCTCTGCCAAGGAACTGATTAACAGTGCTTTACTCTCGCTGGATTGACCATAAAAACCGATCGTTGTTTGCCGCATTGTCGCCGTCGACAATTGCTGGGCGCGGTAACGACAGCGCCGCAGATTAATCAGCAGACGTTCGGCTTCCATTTCAAGACGAGGAACCGTAGGGCGGGTGAGTGTCACCCAATCCATTGCGCGTTCGATACTTTTTATTAAGGATATCATTGGCTAAATACGCTCCCGCTGTCGATCCAGTAATGGCTCGCCCCGGAGCTTCTGGCGGCTAACGTGTTCAATTTAAACTGTAAATGATGCAGTGGCAGGCGAGTGCCATCAGATAGCGTGGCGGCAACCAGTTCGAAACGTTCAGCATCGGCGATTTTTAACCGAATGCTTAGCACATCGTTGGCCGCCACTTTGCGCGCTGATTCCACATCCACGATCGACAGGGTATACAACGGCGAAGCCGGCCAGCGTTCGTTATCGAGCTGACGGAAACCGAGCCGCAATGAACCTCGCATTTGGAAACCACTATCCACCGGTAGGCTGAAATCCGCGCTGTCGAGATCGATATCGCGGTAATACAAATTATCGTCAGCCAAGGTGTTGTCACTGCTCAACATGCCGAAGTAACGGATAGTGGAATAAGGTTCGAAATCCCCAGCCTGGAAGTAAAAACTCGCGAGGCGCAAATTAGTCGCCAACAGGCACAACATCGCGCCGACGGCGGCGGTGGATTTCGGGTTTTCAATTCGTCCTTGCTGGTTAAACGGATACCAATCGTGGGTGTGATAGCCTTCCAACGATAGAATTCGGTTTGCCGGCAAAGGTTGTAGATGGCGGAATAACGCCTGAATACCGGGGAAGCGCGCCGGGCGACCGGTCAACAACAAAACATCGCAATCATAAAGCGCCACGATTTCCGAGAGCGAACGCAGGTTGCGCGTGATGGTCATTCGGTTCGACAAAAACTCACCGTGCAGAGCGTTGAGGCTCAGGATCAGCGGCACTTGTAGAATATCGAATTCCACTTTCACTTCACGTTGAATGGCGTGATTGATAAAGGCCAATACCTTAGCGGTTGGCGGCTGCGCCAACAATTCACCAAAGCTGGCAGCCAGTTCAGTGCGGGTATCAAGAGGATCGAATTGTTCATATGCTTGCAAAATGCGCTGCGCCAATGGAATGAATAATTGCAGCGCTGTCTGTTGGCGCAGAGTAGAAAAACCATCAATGCGTCCCTCACCGCCGAACAGATGTTCCAGCAGCAAAGTAGGATCAGTCAACCCAATCTTTTTCAAAGCGTTTTGCAGTGCAGGCAGCAGATAGAGCTGGATGATATCGAGCAAAATATCATCGCCTGCCACTTTGAACCCTTCACGAAACAGCAAGCGTGGCACAATCTTGACGTTATTGCCGATGCCATCATCCAGTGAGTACTGAGTGATCGCTAGATCGGTAGTGCCGCCACCAATATCTATCGACGCGATACGCAGCGTTTTACCTGCATTAGCTGTGCTATCCGGCCGTGCCATACTGCGGAAGAAATCCGCGGTACGACCGGCAAAATTCACTTGGGTTTCGTTGTACAAATAAACCATTTGTCCGCAAGTGGCTTCATCCCATTCCATCTGGACATCGGGGACCAGTTTAGCGCTTTTTTCTGGGCTGAACGCCTCGTCAATCGGGTGCCAGCCTCTGGCTTGCCAGACCAAACCAATGGCTTGTTGCATACGCTGACGGAAAATTTCACGTTCAGGTTTCGGCATCGCGGAAGGTAAGGTCAAGATAATGCTACGTAATTGGCGTGGGGTCGCCGAGTGGCGCATTTTCAGGCGTTGCGCTGCGCTGTTGATTTGCATCAGCGCCTGCGCCAACAACTCGGTCAGCATCAATGTCATTAACGAGCTGCGACTGTAGTTTGCGGCGAACACCGGCAATCGGTCGCTTGGCGGTAAACTGGAGAGGGGTTGCCCATCATCATTGATCAAGGTTGTCAGCGGGGCGGCGGTGGCCATCGGCTCACCGGGGCGGTTAAAGCGCCAACCTGGAGCATAACTTTCGTCATCCCACAAATAGCGACGTGGACCAGAGATCCCAGTGCTACCTTCCGTACCTTCGCGCAGTAACGCCATGCGGCTAGCTTCATCACCCACACGAACAATCGATGGCCAGATGAATGCATCATCACGTCCGCTTTCAAACGAGAAACTCTGTTTACCGAAGTTCGCCGGCATGAACTCCATACGGCTGGCGAACAGCGCGTCATGAAGGTATTGCGGCTCGTCCAGATCGCGTAATTGCAGTTCATAGGTCTGTTTTAGACCGTTGCTCTCATCGGTATGTTCTTCAACTAAAATACCGCAGGTATGAGAATTGCCAACATCGAGAATCAAATCGACATTGATCGCGGGTTCTAGTTCGGTGGCCGAACTGATTTTGATGCTTGGCAGCGAAAGTTGGCTACCGATCATTCCCAATAAATTCAGGTAATGTGCCTGATATTCAAACTCTTTTAAGCCTGTATTGATACCAGTTTCAGAGCGTTGCTCCAGCAAACCAGCCTGTTGGGTAAAGATTTCGCGTAACCAGCCGTCGATCCAAGTTTGATCGAGAAACTCAGACAGATCGTTACTGTGATAGGCCAAGGCAAATCCCAAACCAGACTGAATATCACTGATATTTGGTGCTAGCGCCGCGTGTTCATGGTCAGCTGGATAGACTTGGGTATCAAATACCAGTGTAACGCGTATTTCGTTGCCGTCTTGATCCGGTTGATCCAACTTCGTCACTCGCATCCGCACCCAATTGTCGGGCCCACTCAGGAAATTCCCTGATGAGTTCAGGCGGAAGAAGGGCAATGGTAACCATACTTTATCCAGCAGTTTGAGCGACTGTGATAGGGCAAAACTAAACTCTGGCCTAACCACTTCGGCGGGATGACTGGCGTTGGCTGGTAGCCAATATTTATCGCTTTGTGGTTCATAGGTCAGACGCATTAATGGGCCATTAGCCGTCTGACGCACAAAGCTGGCGGGGCGCTGCTCATCAAATTGGGGAGTGAGAGCAAAATCCAAAAACTGAATGCCGCTGTCCTGAATCAATGTCAGTTTTTGTTTGTAATCCGTTATCGGAATCAGCATCGGTTATTTCCCTTCGCGCTTGATAGAGATGGGGTACAGCTTGTCTTCACCGTAACGAGCGGTGCATTCAGCCACGCCGTTTTCGCCTTGTTTACAGACAATTTCTGGCATCTGATAACGGGAACTATCGCTACAACGTGCTTTTCCTCGGCTGTTGATCACCAAATTTCCCGACTGCATCAATCCGGCTGAAGCCTCGGCTTTACAACTCACGGCGTCGCCATAAACGATTTTCACGCTGCCTTTACCGTTATTCAGTTGATATTGCAGGCTAGGCGATTGCCCAGTGATCGGATCTTTGACCGCCACGCTGGCACGCCATTTACCATTAAGGAATTTAGTAGAGCCTACTTTTACCGCTTCGCTAGGCAACACCAAGGAACGTTTATCGACTGTCATCGGAACCGTGGGAGGAACCACCACTTCGGTAATGGGCGGCGCTGGAAGCAATGTCGCTTTACCCAGCGGTAAATGGAGTGTGGGATCAGGTATCACTTTTTGCTTAACTGCAACTGGAGCGGGTTTTGGGGTGGGAGTGGGCTCTGGCTTTTGCAATAATAACCACGCGATAAGCGATACGACCAAGACCAGCGGTAGCAACCATAACCAACGGAATCCGTTAAGTTGCGCTACAACAGGCTCTGGTTCTGGTGCCGTTTGGGGTAATGGCTCAGCAATAACAGGATCTATAGTTGCAGGTATAGGTTCCGGTATAACCGGTTCTGGTTCTGGTTCTGGTTCTGGTATTTTGACTTCAATAACCGGACGCAGGCAATCAAAAACATCGTCGTGCGCTGTCTGATTCGGTTTGGTAAACCCCCAAAAAGTCAGCACCGGTTTGCCATCGACCAGATAAACCGTGTTTTGCTCTGGGAACTGAAATGCTTTCGCTAATAACGCACCAAATAATTTATGACTAGCGTGCGCCGTTGCGAGCGCTTGTTGACTCAGGAGATTGGCGGCGGATTGAGTGTTTTCTAACTGTTGTAATGCTGCGGAGCGTTGCTCATCGCTGGCCGCCAACCACGAGGTAACTTTACCGGCAATAGGGGAATACCAGTCGATGCGGTTGCCCGCGTCGTTAAGTTGGGGGATTGCCAGACAATCAGCGATGGACTGATGTTGTTTGATCCGCAACGTTTCTCGTAACTGTAACGCCACACTATAAACTGGTTGCCCATTTTCGCCCAATGCGATCACGTCGTCCAAGTTACCGCTGCGTAAAAATGGTTTTGCCACGCCCAAAAGACCTTTTGTCATACTGCTGAACAGATAAGCACCAATTGTAACCTGAGTAGGTACATGACAAACGGCTAAGAAGGAGGGGAAAGCGGGGGGTATTTGGGGGATCGGTTGTCTGAACAGACCAGATCCCATCAATGATGATAATAGACAATTTGATGCTATCAGGCAGGCGGACAGCCTACGAAACTAGACTATACAACCCAAACCCGGCGCGCTGTTTTTTTAATGCCAATTGACCACTGGTAACATATGCGTTACCGTTAAAGGATGTTGTAGAACGTGCTACCAGAAGAATAAGGGAGTAATAATCATGTCACTGATGGAAAATGAGAAATTTTTCATACAGCAATTAAGTGAGAATGAAGAACTCCGAAAAGAGGTCTTTAACGATATATGTAAATATATATTAGCGGGGGATGTAGAGACGGCAAAAGGCATGTTGCGCACAATGATAAAAGCAACGAGCGGCTATATTGCCATTTCTGATGATGTAGGCCGTAATTCAAAATCGATTATGCGCATGCTATCGCCGGGAATTGACCCCGGAATTAAAGCATTCATGAGTATAGTTCGCGCAGTGGGTAATCGCGCGGGTTGCTCAAATATGGCCAAGGCTGGAGGGCCTAATCATGAGTTTATATCATACTGATTTTTATGGCTGGACGCAGAAGCAGGCAGAGTTATTGCGAGCCGGTAAATTATCGGAGCTTGATACGATGAATATGATAGAGGAAATCGAAAGCATGGGAGGCAGCGAGCGCCGTGAATTGGAATCACGTTTAGAAGTGCTTTTTGTTCACCTGCTTAAATGGAAGTTTCAGCCATCGCACCAAGGCAAAAGCTGGCTATTAACCATCAAGGAGCAGCGCCGCAAAATTACCCGGCGTCTAGAAAAGAACCCATCATTGAAACGTGAGTTACCAGAGATGACAGTTGAAGCCTATGGTGATGCCATCATTGCTGCTACGCGTGAAACCGGTTTTGATGAAAGCATGTTCCCGCAAGATATGCCGTGGTCATTGGCGCAGGCACTCGATAATAGTTTTATGCCAGAGTAAGAGCATTCAACGCAATTAAGGCCAGAAAATAAAGGAGGAATGAAAATGCGTAATGACCTTTATAGGGAGGATTTTTTCGGGTGGACGCAGCAACAAGCAGAGCTATTGCGTGCAGGTAAATTATCAGAGGTGGACGTGATGAATTTGGCTGAGGAAATTGAAGATATGGGCGGCAGTGAAAAAAGGGAACTTGAATCACGTCTGGGCGTATTGTTTTTGCATTTGCTGAAATGGCATTACCAGCCCACACACCGAGGCCAATCTTGGATGCTGACTATTGCAGAACAACGTAACAGAATTACACGCCGACTTAAAAAATCGCCGTCATTGAAACCACTTTTATCTGAATTGGCCGAAGACGCCTATAGTGATGCGCGCTATGGTGCTGCGCGTGAAACGGGCCGCGAGCTGGAGGTATTTCCTTTGGTTTGCCCTTGGTCGGTTAAAGAAGCACTGAATGATAGTTTTATGCCTGATTAAGCTGACGAAGTGTAGAGCCCGGACACTGTCCGAGCTTTACACCTGTCAAAATCTGGTGGGCAAATCCTGCCGCAGGTTTGCAGATTTCACGTAGTGCAACCAGTCAAAAAACTGAGGAGGGTGATTAAATCGGGTAGTTGAGGCTGTTGGTTCAGGGCTCTTTTGTTATCTCTCGCTTATTTAACATAATATACATTATGCGCACCATGCTAAAAGTAGGTGGAAAATAACTCTCTTGGCACTACAACCATTGGACGGACATATCATCAAGGTTATGTGTCCATACATAACCCCAAACGTTAATTAACTCATTGGCCAGGTTTTGATAATTTCTACTACGCCATTAATCAGGAACTGGACGCCCATACAGACCAATAAGAACCCCATCAGTCTAGAGATTGCTTCAATTCCGCTTTTGCCGACTACACGCATGATGGCACCAGAACTGCGTAAACTTCCCCACAAAATCAGGCTGACCAGAAAGAAAATCAGCGGCGGTGCGACGGTTAATATCCACGGAGCAAAAGTTACGCCGTGCTTGATGGTTGATGTAGAACTGATGATCATCGCGATGGTACCCGGCCCGGCGGTACTTGGCATCGCCAATGGAACAAACGCAATATTGGCTTCGGGTTCTTTCCTCAGTTCTTCTGATTTGCTTGTGGCTTCAGGAGATTCATGGGCTTTTTGCTGTGGGAACAACATGCGGAAACCGATGAACGCTACAATCAATCCACCGGCGATTCGTAGCCCTGGAATCGAGATGCCGAAGGTACTCATCACCACCTGACCGGCGTAATATGCCACCATCATGATAACGAACACGTTAATTGATGCCATCATCGCGGTATGATTCCGCGCTTGCCTGCTCATATTTCCAGCCAGGCCAAGGAATAATGCCACTGTTGTCAATGGGTTAGCTAGTGGTAATAACACCATTAGCCCCAAACCGATGGCCTGAAATAAATCCGACATGAAGATACCTTCTCTTTTGTAGTAGCGCGCAGTATATCTGTTGGTGGTCTTTATTGATGATTAAAATACGTATCAAAATCTCTAAAATACCACTGTTCGCGCTACGTGAAATCTGGTGAACAATGGCTGTTATGGCCTTGCAGATTTCAAGCATGAGCGCCTAATAACCCCCCTATTTCTCTCTTGGCGAAATGGATAAACTCCGTAACCAGTTCTGGATTAGTAACCAAATCATCTTCTGTTAATCCTCGATATCTGTTTCTCGCTGCACGAAGTACCGACCGGTGATTCGGTGATATGCGTTCCAACAACCAATCGGCGGCCACATCTTTTGGTGCGATCAACCCAGTCGTCGCGCTGTACCAGATACGAGCGAGTGCGAGAATAATATTCTGCTCATCGCCACGCCAATCATCAGCGTCATTCCATTTCACAATGGTATCGGCAAGTGATTGCAAAAAATCGGCTTGCGGGACGGGATCAAACAATGTTTCCGCGGGTTGCCCGACTAACGCCACGTTGTGTTGCCTAACTTTGGTTAACAATATCGCTAGATCGTGATCCAACATCGGCGGTTCAAAAACTCCGTTGAGAATATCGTCCCGCAACCATTCACCAAACTGAAGTTCACGTTTGGCCGGATAATGCCAAGGTATTACATTGCTGTATATAATTACAGTTACCTCGAGCGGACGCCATTTTACCTCCGAACCTGGCGGTGCCGACGTCGATAATAACTCGGTCATTAGCGTCCGCCGCTTTGCTTCATCTAACGAGGTGTTGACCGTAACCAACAGATCTATGTCACTATATGGTTTTAGGCCACCGTTGAGCGCGGAGCCAAATAAATGTATGGATATCAAATCACTAGAAGTATGGCGTTTGATAATCTTACAGGCAGCAGTAAGCTGGAATGAAATTTCTGTTGGGATGGGTAAAGCGGTCATTAGCCTCTCTCAGCATTAGTTTCTTACACTATGGCAGTTTCATGTAAATGCCGCCATAGCACTTTTCCTTCCTGGCTCACTTCAAATACCACGGTCGAATGGCGTAATGTGTTTGACTGACCGGGAAACCATTGACGCTCCTGATAACTGACAACCGCCCCGCTGCCACCTTCAGCTATCAATTCCATCTGCTCAATGGCGATCTCCAACCCCGGTTTTGCGCCGCGTTGCGAACTGAAAAATGCTTTCAATCCATTGAAATCTAACCGATGTCCACTTAAGGTTATCATTGAATATTCAGAGCTGAAACCGGTCAATAGCTGATCACATACGCTGGATGGCGTACTGGCATCGCCCAGCCAAGCACGGATTAGCTGATGGGCATCAAGTACTTCCTGAAAATAACGGTTCATAGTATCTCCTTGTTTAACATAGTAATCACATGCCGATTGGCAATGCGTAGGCAAAGTAAAATAGGTATCACGACGCTACTCGCCGCCAGTCCAAAACAGAGGCGATAAGCCTGCGTTGGGGACAATCCCGGAATGCTCAGCAAAGAATTAAGTAGCAAGCTAAGCAATGTCACGCCAAAGCAAAAGCTTAGCTGACGATTGATATTCCACAGCGCGCTCGCATCGGCTAACTGTCGATCATCGATTTGAATAAAAGCACAACTTTGCGCGCTGCTGCTACACAAGCTGCTACCAAATCCCATCAATGCAAAGGCCATAATTTGCAGATTCATATCCATAGATCCGCTGATTTGAGTCAGTAAACCCATTCCCATACCCTGAACGAGACAGCCGATAATAAGCAGTGGCCGAGGCCCTAATTGATTGAAGTATTTCCCAGTCAGACTGATAGCGATAAATGAGGCTATCGACCAAGGCAACATTAAAACGCCCACCTGCGCCGCCGTCATAGCTAATTGATTTTGTAGATAAAGCATGGCGACGAGACTGACCCCAGTAAGGCAGACAGCGCTGCGGCACTATTGGCCTTCGCGCTAAATGGTGCGGGTGTCGCGTTACTTCCCGCTTGGCTGGTGCAAACCGAGATCGCCGCCGGTCGGTTAATGCATCTGTTGCCCGAACATCGTTTTCCACCACAAGGGATCTATGCGCTCTATCCGAATACCCGCCACGTATCGGAAAAAGTGCGCGTGTTTATCGACTTTTTACAAGCCAAGGTCAAACACGCACCGCGTCCTTAAGAAGATGCCTCTTCATCGGCTGCCAGTTTAGTTGCCTGCTGTTTCATAAACACCACTTCTTGTGGGCTGGAAAGGCTCACCTGTGCCTGCCGTAGTAACTTGAGGATATTGAATAACAAATCGCTTTTGGTTACCCCCACCACGCGTGGACTGGTGACATATCCCGTCACACTGAGAATAATGCCGTCTGGGCCCAATTGACTGAAACGAACATAAGGCGTCGGCGTTTCCAGAATCGCTTCATGCTCATTAAACGCACTGAGCAACAGACTACGCACCTGCTCCGGATCAATATCGGTAGGAAACGTTAGCACGATCGTCACTACGCCTTGCGCATTACCCATTGTGGCGTTACGCACGTTCTGCGAGATTAATTGCGAGTTCGGCACAATCATGGTGGAGCGATCACTCAGTTGGATCTCGGTCGCGCGCACGTTGATGCGGCGTACATCACCTTCCACGCCGCCAATACCAATCATATCGCCGACTTTTACCGGGCGTTCGGTTAACAAAATCAGACCAGAGATAAAGTTCTTCACAATCTCCTGCAAACCAAAACCGATACCGACCGATAACGCACTGACGATCCATGCGAGGTTGTTCCACTGAATCCCCAGTGCCGCCAACGTAATCAGAATCAACAGTACATAGCCAACGTTGCTAAATAGCGTCACCAACGAGGCGCGAATACCAATATCTGAAATGGTTTTTGGTAGTAATTCCGTGCTCAACCAACGCTGAGTAACACGCAGAATATACAGCCCGACCGCCAGACAAATCACCGCGTTAATCAGATTGCCAGGGACTATATTCAGTTTCTTCAAGCCGTCACCGGTCATAATGGCAACGATTTTTTCCAATAGTGAATTTGGCGTTGTGGTGCCGAAAGTCCCGTTAAGTAATGCGATAATCATCAGCAGTAACAGCGAGCATTTCGCAATGGCGATAAAGATGATCGACATCTGTTCCAAGTGACGATCGTTGAAATTGAACGAACGCTTGATCGCCTTACCACTGGCGGTATGAGAAGAGAAAATCGCAGCGCACAAATCCGTGGCGAACAACACCAAGAAATAGAATGCCATCACGACCAGTGCAACCCAGATTATCTGGTAGGTCAGGAAGCGAGCAAAGGAGATGTAACCGATCAGAAGAGCCAGTAAAACCACGAACGACGCGGCAACTGTCGTGATATGTAATAAACCACCAAGAGTCGAGCGGGTTTCGATATGCTCACCCCGCTTTTCAAGCTTGCGACGGATTTTATGGGCACGCAGTGGCATGGCCAATACGACCAACGCCATCAGTGCGGCAACCAGTCCGTTGCCGAAAATCGTCGTTCCGACACTGGCACCAATCACGTTATTGATTAGTTCAATGGTACCAAAAGCCATCGCCAGCCCTGCCAACAGCGGCGAAAAATAACGTAAACCCCGCGCCACAGCATCATCCATTGGCGCTAAACGCCAGGACGGACGATTAATAGAAAGATAAGCGCGGCCTAACCCGGCGATCAGCGCGCAGAAGATCCCCAAGCGGGTAAAGCCTTCGGCAAAATCTTCCAACATTTGCGATAAAGGTTCGGCGCGTGAAAACGCCTGATACAACAAATTCAATGCTAATGTGGTGGTAAAAACGGTGATAAATGCCGTGATTATCGCCATAAAGCTACGGCGCAAGCGGCCATCCGGTAAGAAACGGATGCTGACCCATGCCAAGAACTGTTCGGAGAAATAACGCCCCCACGACCAAATAGCCAATGCAGCCAACAACAACCCCAAAGTGCCGTAACGCAGATTTTCCTGCCAGTTAGCCTCCCACGTTGATTTTAACGCGCCGGTAAACTGATCGAGCCGTTGTAAATCTTCGCCTTCGGGGGTTATCACAGGTGCCCAGAATTTCGTACCGAGAATGCTACCTGAATTCAACGCCAATTGACCTTTAAACGCCACTCGTCGCAAGTCACTGATTTGCTGCCCCAAATCCAAGGCACCCGCTTTAATCGCTTGCGACCGCGTTACTGCATCATCAAGCTGTTTCTTACTATTATTCAAAGCATTGCGTTGTTGAACGACGGCACCCGTTTCAGCCATCGCGCCAGGAGCCGGTTGTGGTCCTAAAACATCCAACTGCGCCTGAAGTTGTTCTTGTTGTGGCAGCAAAGCCGTCGCCATCTGATCCACCGTCGTCGCCAAAATTTGGGTGCTATCGTACAGTTTGCTTAATTGATTATCTGTTTTTGCCTTGGATACCTGCTGCTTAATGGTATCCAATTGTTTTTGATAATTTTTCAGCATTGTCGCATTATCTGGCTGACTTTCTTCGCTAGCGCCCTGCGCTGCTATCACTAACGTCGGCGTCAATTGCGCGCCCAGCAGCAGAAAAATAACAAAGAGAATCTTTAACGATTTAATCATGAGATGCGGCGCTCGGCGTGATTTGGCATAACAAAACAGGCGGGCTGATAGATGTCACCCGCCTGCTGAATAATTGATAGTAATTATAATAACAAGGCTTCTTTGTTCGGAAGAGCATTAATCTGAGTTGGCTGGCAAAAATCAGTCAATCCACATATACTCCGCTTACCGATTAACCAACGAAATCAAAGGAGGATCACCATGTCGACTTGTGAAATGATTTTTGTTTCATATTCCCTTGGCGATCGTCGCTGCTCAAGCATTACCGGTATCGTGCTGCGATAACCCAGCTTGAGCGGAGTTTACTGACAATCTAGGAATTTCCCTCCGGCTTACCGGGTTATCGTCAGCGATGTTTGACGATAGGCATTTTGATGCCTGTAACTCTTGAGTAAGCACATGAGCACTTTACTTTCTGTACAATCAATCGGTTTTGATAATGCATTTGGCCCTTTACTGGCTGGGGTTTCCTTCGGCCTGAAAAAAGGCGACCACATCGGATTGATCGGCCATAACGGCTGTGGCAAAAGCACCCTGCTAAAAATCCTCAGCGGCGATATTGCGGCCAGCTCCGGCTCAGTGACATTGTCACATAACTGTCTAATGGCCCGGGTGGAACAGCATCTGCCAGAGTCACTTCATCATTGCACCTTATTAGACGCCCTGCTCGCCAGCCAACCTCAGGCTGAACGCTGGCAAGCCGAGGTGATGTTGGCTGATTTAGGTTTTGATGAACGGTCATGGTCATTGACCGCCGGTACCTTGAGCGGGGGTCAACATACGCGTTTGTTGTTGGCTCGCGCATTGATGTGCCAGCCTGATCTGTTACTGCTGGATGAACCCAGTAACCATCTGGATCTACCGACATTACTCTGGCTAGAACAGTTTCTCAAAAACTGGTCCGGCAGTTTCGTTCTAGTCTCTCACGACCAATATTTGCTGGATAACGTGACCAACTGTACCTGGATCTTGCGCGATAAAACGCTGCAATCCTTCCGGTTACCTTGCTCACAGGCACGGCAAGCGTTGGAAGAGAAAGATTTGGCGGATGCTCATCGCCGTCAAGCCGAACAAAAGGAAATTGATCGCGTAGCGAAAAGCGCCAAGCGATTGGCTATTTGGGGGCGTGAATACGATAACGAAGATTTGGCACGCAAGGCCAAGCAAATGGAAAAACAGATCGACCGGCTAAAAGAGGAACAAACCCAACTTAGCGCAGGGAGTCAGTGGCAATTGCGCTTACAGGGCGAAGCCTTAGAAGCCGATCGAGTACTCGCGTTGTCGCAACTGGCGGTTCGTCCGTCAGAAAATGCGCCGGTGCTGTTTAATCTTGACCACTTGCAAGTCAAAAGCGGCGATCGTGTTGCCATCATCGGCCGTAATGGTTGCGGGAAATCGTCGCTGCTGCGCCTATTGTGGGAAAAATATTCCCAGCCATATACACCGGGAATGGTTTTCCACCCCCGTATGCGTTTAGGGTATTACGATCAAAGCCTGCAACAACTGGATGATCAACATACTTTGAATCAGGCAATTGCTGACTTTGCGCCATTGACCGAAGATCAACGCAAAATGGCGTTAATTAGCGCCGGTTTCCCCTATCTTCGTCATCAACAGCAGGTAAGCAGTTTAAGTGGCGGCGAGCGTTCACGTTTATTATTTGTCGGTCTGACGTTGGCGAATTACTCATTACTATTACTGGATGAGCCCACCAACCATTTAGACATGGAAGGCAAAGAGGAACTGGCAGTCACTCTGCAAGAATTCTCTGGTGCGACGTTGTTAGTGACACACGACCGCATGCTGATCGAGCAAAGTTGTAATCGCTATTGGCTGATCAACAATCAACGCTTGGAAGAGCATCATGATCTTGAGCGGGTGTATCAGATTCTGGAACAGAGCAATGGCACTCGTTTACCCTCTTCACCGTCTGAACCTAGTGCGAACACATCTGACAAATCATATCACGATGAAGACTGCTGGTTGGCAGCGTTATGTGAATTGGAGGATAAACTGCGCGAAGATCTTGCCAGAAAACCGAAACATCAAAAGCTGGAACTGCAGCAACAATGGCTGAGTGAAATTGCACAAATAAGCGCAAGGTTGGAACTGGAGTAAAAACTCGGGCCGCATCCGTGCGGCCTGTTTTTATTGAGGTTAATAAAAATCTTAAACGCGTTCTACCATCGATTTAGTCAGTTCGGTACGGATACGGAAGCACAAATCGCGGATCGCAAACTGATAATGTGGCATTGCCAAATCATTCACATCATCACCGATATTGGCTTTCACACTCAGGTACTTTTGCGTTTTGCTGCTTACCTGTTCGAACTCATTTTTAAAGCTCGCATAAGATTGTGGGTTAAAAGTCTTCAACGCATCCAGTTCTTTATGACACTGCTTGATGCGGACACTTTTACCATCAGTTTGGTCAGCTGCAGCTCTAACATTAGCCGTGGCTTGCATTTCCTTGTGTTGAGACGCTGGTTTAGAGCCATTAGCGGTTGTACATCCGGATAACAATGCCACTACTGCGACCAAAAATACTGATTTGAACATAAAAATAAGCCTTGTGATTTAAGTCAAAGATCAATCTCAAACATTCTCTTCTGCCGAGACACTTCATCGACGTAAGAGAATATTTTCGATACATAACAAAAAGATAAATGCCTAGCATCATCGTGAGTAATGACAGCTGGCAAAAGAAAAGTGTGTCAACACAACAGCGGTTTTCCCGCACTCATTATGCCAAGTCGTCATAGCGGGAAAATTCTGACAGAAAAGTCCAAGGAGGTAATATAAGGCTGGTCTTGATTTACTACCGAACGTGACATTTTTTACTTATTTAAGCTCGATATCAGAATCATGGAAGCTGCCCCCCAGATTAAAGACCAGTCTTGCATATTTATGCCTATATCTTATGGCATCTTACCCTTCATTCCACAGTGGAAACCTCAGGAGGGGAAAATCATGGCCATGGATACGAATCCATCAAGTAGAAAAAATGATGCGGGTCCGAATAGGCAACCTATCCCAGCACTAGATAAATTGGTTAAAGAATCAGAAAAACGCATTATCATATTCGATAGCTGCCCGTATTCATCTAAGGGATTGGCATTGTTATGCCAGCGGCATGCCGAGTGGAATATTGTCGGCATTGCGCACTCATTTTTCCAGTTAAAAAGTCAATTGATACAGCAACCTGTAGATATGGTGCTATGCGGCATTAACCACCATCCAGGTGAAATATCCAAGTTACTGAACCTACCCCACATCCAGGCCGGTCGTTGCGTGTTATTGACCGAAAATTCATCAAACGTACTGCGTAACATGTTTTTAACCGCGGGTTTTGATGCCGTTGTCAGTAAGCAACTCTCATTGAATGCGTTAGATAGCCTATTGTATTACACTATGTACTTCCCTCGGGATAATAGTCAGAAAGAAAACAACGTCACGGTATATTCGCCGCAAGAACGTGCAGTATTAAGTGCTTTGCTCAACGGAGAAAGCCCGCATCGGATTGCTAAAAGTATGGGAATATCATATCGTACAGTAAGTCGTTATAAGCAAAGTGGATTAAAACGCTCCGGTGCTACCAGTTTGAATGAGATTTTGGTGTACCAAAAGCGTTATTCATCAGAGGATAAGTTCCTCTTTAATTAATAATGGAATAAGTATGCTGCTTTACACCCCATGGCAACGCCGATATGTTAATTTTTTATCAATTATTTTGACTTGGTTTGGTTTTCTTACTGTCAGCATACTTTTTTGGGTATTAACTTTAGGTGTAATGATTTACTTCTCAGGTTCAATGCTCCATTAACCAACAAAAAGCGCTGAGTGCAGAACACTCAGCGCTTTAACTATAGACACATGAAGGATACTTATTCGAGGGCGGTGATACCTCATTTTTACTGCTCTGATAAACACCACTTACCAGATAATTACGCGCACTCACATCCATTAACACCACGTTAACATGATGAAGTCATTATCGAAATAGTCATAAAAACAACGAGCTTTGGTAGCTATACCCTCGCATCACTCTCTGAATACATTGCACTAATGAGCTAGGAATTTCCCACATAGAAATAAACCCATTGGCATGAAGCTGGTATGGGTTTTCTGCTACGACAGAAATGTCATCGGCAGCATAGACGACCACTTTACTCTGTGTTGCTAAGTCTTGAATCAACGTCTGCAATACTTTACTTGTCCGTGGGGTTCGCCCAACCTTCACCATGACTAAGTCAAATCCCTTCTGTTGCGTTATTACTCTGGCATGAGCCAATGTGCTAACTATAGTAATTGTTATTGGCGCATTAAAATAACCATTTAACCATTGTGATAAATTCTTTTTTAATATTGAACACGGCCTGACTAACAATATATCCATTGAGTCGCCACCATTCCCTGTGCTGAATAGACCTTATATACCCTTCATACTTCAAGCTGCATTTTTGTTGGCTACATTTACTCACCCGAATCACTTACTGGCGTAAGCTCATCGGGATTCGTTCACTTGCCGCCTCAATGCAACTCGAATTATTTTGGGTATGCTAAGATAATGGAAACAATTTTTCTATCAGATACAGCTCAAATTAATGTCATCCAATTCTGATTTTTATTTATAGTGGTTCTCATTCTGACTTGTCGTGTTTTCTGATTTACACCGGAAAATAAGAGTCTTCTCATAAATCTCTCTTCTAGGCATGTTTATTGCGGTCTGACACCACCTCGCTATCCACCTTAAGCTATGGAGTATTAGCCACATCCTTGTCATAATAACCATAGCCAAAGCAAGGTTAAGCTAGGGTGAGAATGACGAGAAAAGGAAACGGAATGTCTTCTCGTTAACTTTTGGATACATGTCCTAAATAAATAGGATAGCTTAAGGAATAGCTCATTATGCAATCTAAAGAAATACTCGCGACGGTCATGGGTCTGTGTTCACTGTTTTCTAGCCAATACCTTTTAGCGGCGGAAGATTCAATATCGAATCAAAGTAATAACCCACTTCACTTAGCACCCGGTCTTAATCTACAAGATTACTATACGTCATCCATCTATGGCTCTGATTCATATACTAATAGTGTGTTATTACGTGGAACATTACCGCTAGCACCAACCGAATGGATCGGTGTACCACAATTATTTCGTGCCACTCTTCCGGTGAGTACCGCGCCAGACACTCAAAATAACTACCGCTCTGGGCTGGGGGATCTGAATGTTTTCGACATTTTCCTGGTCAAAACTGAAGGTGTACAAATTGGTATTGGGCCACAAATAACCGCGCCGACCGCATCGCACGATGAGCTAGGAACCGGTAGATGGCAGGCCGGTTTGTCCGCTGTTGTTATCGATCCCTCACCGCACGGTTTATTCGGTGCCTTAGTGCAATATCAGCACTCTTTTGCGGGTGGGAGTGAGCGTAGCAATGTTGAAACTGCCACCTTCCAGCCATTCGTTATGGTTAACTTGCCTGAAGGGTGGTACTTGCGTTCTACCGCGATCTGGAATTTTGATCTCGAGAATAGTCGCCATTACATACCGCTTGGCTTTGGTTTTGGTCGAGCCAGCAAGATGGGTAACAACATTTATAATTTCTTTATCGAACCACAATGGACGGTTAATCACTCTGGTGATTATCAACCGCAAATGACATGGTTTGGCGGGATTAACATTACGCTCTGAAAACTCCCCGCAATAAATAACATCGCAGGTCGTAGTCATATGGCCTGCGGTACGTAAGACACGACCATTGCCCTCATATCACCTATCACAGCCATAGCTTAATAAAATCAACCGCATCGACTACGATTAATCTGATGCTTAGGAAACGGTTTCCTGGCACGGTCGATAACCATTTGAGGATTATCATTATTTACTAACAAGCCAGTGAATGGCTAAGTAAGGTACTTATGGCACGCACCACCCCCATTGAACGTTACCGCAACATCGGCATCTCCGCGCATATTGATGCCGGCAAGACAACCACCACCGAGCGGATTCTGTTTTATACCGGGGTCAGCCACAAGTTGGGCGAAGTGCATGACGGCGCTGCGACCATGGACTGGATGGCTCAGGAACAAGAACGTGGGATAACCATTACCTCGGCGGCAACCACCTGTTTCTGGAATGGTATGGAGCATAATTACCCACAGCACCGTATCAATATCATCGACACCCCAGGGCACGTCGATTTCACCATCGAGGTGGAACGTTCGATGCGAGTTTTGGACGGTGCAGTGATGGTTTATGACTCAGTGGGTGGCGTGCAGCCGCAATCGGAAACCGTTTGGCGGCAAGCCAATAAGTACAAAGTGCCGCGCTTGGCGTTCGTCAATAAGATGGACCGCGTCGGTGCCGATTTTTTCCGCGTGCGCGACATGATGATCGAGCGTTTGAAAGCCAATCCGGTGCCCATCGTGATTCCGATTGGGGCTGAAGACCATTTTAGCGGCGTGGTGGATTTGATCCGCATGAAGGCCATTTTATGGGACGAAGCCTCACAAGGCACAAAGTTCAGCTTTGAAGAGATCCCTGCCGATTTGCTGGACAGCGCCAACGAATGGCGTAACAAGATGATTGAAGCCGCAGCGGAAGCCACGGAAGCGTTGATGGACAAATACCTCAGCGGTGAAATCTTGAGCGAAGCGGAAATTACCGCCGGTTTACGTGCGCGTACCGTGGCTGGGGAAATTCAACCGATGCTGTGTGGCTCGGCGTTTCGCAACAAAGGTGTACAGCGCATGTTGGATGCGGTAATCGAACTGATGCCCTCACCGCTCGATGTACCGCCGATGGAAGGCCATGGCGAACACGATGAAGTAATTATTCGTAAAGCCGATGACGATGAGAAATTCTCTGCATTAGCGTTCAAACTGATGACCGACCCTTTTGTCGGCCAACTGACCTTTATTCGTGTTTACTCCGGTGTGCTGACCAAAGGCAGCAGTGTGTATAACCCGGTGAAAGGCAAAAAGGAGCGTATTGGCCGTATCGTACAAATGCACGCTAACCACCGGTTGGATGTGGAAGAACTACACGCCGGTGATATCGCCGCCTGTGTGGGGCTGAAGGAAGTCACGACCGGTGATACTTTGTGCGACCCAAGTGCGATTATTACCTTGGAACGCATGGTATTCCCAGAGCCAGTGATCGCACAGGCCATCGAGCCAAAAACCAAGGCCGATCAGGAGAAAATGGGTATCGCCCTGCAACGTCTGTCGTCGGAAGATCCTTCATTCCGTGTGCGCACCGATGAGGAATCCGGCCAGACCATCATTTACGGTATGGGCGAGCTGCATCTGGAGATTATTGTCGATCGCATGAAACGTGAGTTTGGCGTTGAAACCAACACTGGCAAGCCCCAGGTGTCGTACCGCGAGACGATCCGCAAACAGGTTAAAGAGGTGGAAGGCAAATTTGTGCGCCAGTCCGGCGGTAAAGGTCAATATGGTCACGTGGTTTTCACCGTAGAACCGAATGAATCCGGCAAGGGTTTTGAGTTCTTCGATGAAATCAAAGGCGGCGTGATCCCGGGCGAGTTCATACCAGCGGTGAGAAAAGGTGTGTTAGAAGCGCTGAATAGCGGCGTATTGGCGGGTTATCCGGTGGTGGATGTGAAAGTTCATCTGACCTTCGGCTCCTACCACGACGTTGACTCTTCCGAGCAGGCGTTCCGTATGGCGGCTATTTTCGGCTTCAAAGACGCCTGTAAACAGGCAGAACCGGTGATTCTTGAGCCGATTATGAAAGTGGAAGTGGAAACGCCAGAAGACTATGCCGGTAGCGTGATGGGCGATTTGTCATCCCGTCGGGGTCAGTTAGAAGGTATGGAAGATATTCCCGGCGGCGGCGGTAAAGAGATCCACGCGAAGGTGCCGCTATCCGAGATGTTCGGGTACTCGACAACGTTGCGTTCGATGACTCAAGGGCGAGCCACTTACACCATGGAATTCAGCCACTACGCAGAAGCACCACGTAATGTGGCTGAAGAGATTATCAGTCACCGCAAGCAATAATCCACACTTCCCCGCCACCTTGTGTAGCGGGGATTATTTCTCCGCAGTTAATGCCACCACCACCGGTTGTGGTTTGATACGCACCGCAGTAATTACCCCTACTACCAGACAGATAATCCCCAGTGAAGTTAGTAATGGTGGCCACGCTTGGCGCAGCATAAAGGTATAAGCCAAGCCTGAAAGCGTTTCGAATACAATCAATGGCCCCAGTAACACCGTCGGCAAACGCTGGCTGGCTTCATTCCAGCATAGGGTTCCTACCCATGAACACAAAATACCGATGGCGAGCATCAAAGGAATAAAGACTTCAGGCCGTGGGCCAAAGGGTAAAGCGAAGGTGGGTTGAGTTAATGCTAATTGACCACACACTACCAAATAACCCAGTAACGCCAACGGTAGGGTCGCTACTCCCTGCGCCGCTGCCCAAGTACTAGGACGTAGGTTTGGGTTTTCCCGTAGCCAACGGGCGTTACGTAATGGATACCAAGTCCAACAACCTACTGCCAATACTGCCAGTCCTAGACCACCAACGTAGCGCCACCAATCTAATGGTGCATGATTGCTGTGCAATTCGGCAATATTGACGCAAACCAAGCCAATGGCGATCAATAGCAGTGCGGGTGCTAATTTTCGCCATGATAAACGGCCATCATGTTGTCCATATAACAGGTTTGCCGTCACCGCTATTACCACCGGCAATGTGCCGATAATCATGGTAGAAACGGGTGCGCCAGTACGTTGGATAGCACTGGCTAAGCACAAGTAATACAAAAAATTACCGATGGCGACCAGCTTCAACGCCATTATCCAATTAGGACGAGATAACTGCTTCAAACGATGACGTTCAAACCAAACCAGTGGTAACACTATCAGACCAAACGCCAGATAACGTCCGGTCGATTGCAACGCGGCAGGATATTCCGGTATCAATACCGGCCCGATAAAAATCAGTCCCCACATCAGCCCGGCAGCGAGAGCAAAAATAACACCAATAAACATCAACTAGCTCCAATCAGATGGATGTGGGAAGTGTAACGGGGCAATGCGGGTGACAATGAGTTCATCTCTGGTGCAAATAGCATAGTCAAGTTGATGATTTTTAGCACCTCTAAAAAATATTCAACTATTTGGTTGAATATTCGCCATCCTGTTCTATATTCAACCATATGGTTAAATTATCTTCCTCAGAGCTAGACGCCATCTTCCACGCATTAGCCGACCCCACCCGGCGCGCTATTTTGCGTACCTTGGCCGAAGGCGAACACAGCATTGGTCAATTGGCAGCGCCGTTTCAGATGTCGTTTGCCGGAGCATCCAAGCACATCAAAGCACTGGAGCAAGCTGGACTGGTGCAGCGCACTGTGCAAGGAAGAAACCATATCTGCCGACTCGAACCTGAGCCGATGGCGCAGGCCATGCAATGGCTGCAAGCCTATGAACATTTCTGGAATCAACGGCTGGATGCGCTGGAGCAAGTGTTGCAACAGCCCGATCTCCCTACGAGGAATGAAACATGAACGATTACGGTATAAAAATTGAATCTGGAACATTACGCATCCAGCGCCTGTTACCGGGGCCTCTCGAACGCGTTTGGGCCTATCTGACAGAATCGGATAAACGTGCGACTTGGCTGGCCGCCGGCGAGATGCAGTTAAAAGAGAGTGGCGCGGTAGAATTGCACTTTCATAATGCTGAGCTGGCGGGCAAAGACAACGTACCGCCACCTCAGTTTCAAGACTGCGCCTGTGAAGTGACTCTACCGGGGAAAATCGTCAGCGTTTTTCCACCCCATACACTGAGTTTTACTTGGTCAGACAAAGGCCAGGATCGCCCTTCTATCGTGACCTTTGAACTGAAAGAACAAGGTCAGCAAGTATTACTGACCGTCACTCATTGCCGTTTGGCCGATCGCGAAATGATGCTCAGCGTTGCTGGGGGTTGGCATATTCATTTGGATCTGTTGCTTGCTCGTTTGGGTGAACAGCAACCACAGCCATTCTGGGCCACGCTCAGTCAGTTGCAAACAGATTATCAGGCCAGATTAAAATAATGGCCGTTGTATACCCCTTTGAGATAGAAAGCTCAAAGGGGTATTCCTATCAGACGTTTCCCACCCCGACTTCAGACTCACCTGACTGACCCGGCGAATCGCCAACGTTATATTGTGGTTATGACTCACTGATGAGTCATGTAGTTTTTTTGTTGTCGCCACTATGGGGCAACCTTCTTTTTTTATCTGCTATTTTGTCCAAAATCGGCAAACAAACCGGTCTCATTAGATAAATACCATGAAAAAAAACGTTATCATTAGTCATTGCCAATACCTTTCCTCAGCAATAGAAACCATTTATTCACCTACACCAAACAACCCAGCACATATATTTATCGATACGCGACAAATGAGAACCATAAAAGATTTGGCGCATACACTCAGATATTTACCTTACAATTATCAGCGCCAACCGCTTATTTTGGTGGGTACAGAAGAGTTTGCTAAAAACGCCGGACTTCCTAAAACAACATGCTTTGATCCTAACCAAGCATTGGATGAATGGGTTAGTCGTTTAGATTCCCCTTCGCCTGAACAGATTTGTCTCAATAGAGCGAAAATGCTGGTGGAAAGACAACAGAAAAAATTGGTGTTGACCTTACGCGAGCAGCAGGTTTATTTACAAATGTGGCAAAAAAAGACCGTGGCGCAAATATCTAACTGTTTGACAATGAACCGTAAAACCGTCTACACCCATCAACGCAGCATCGCCGCCAAACTGGGGGTTTCGCATGTTAGAAACCTCTATAGCTATATCTTGCACGAGAAACACGCGGCAGAATATTCCAAGCGGTAAAAACTCAATTTCGCCATGACCTTCCCGATTCCAAGCAGTATATTAGGGGAATCCGACCTTATTTATCCGGCTAAAAGGAGTTCAAATGCGCCAACGAGTGATTGTCTGTCCGTTGATCGAAAATGATGGAGCCTATTTACTGTGCAAGATGTCGGCACATAAAGGCGTATTTCCAGGGCAATGGGCTCTTTCCGGCGGTGGTGTTGAACCGGGCGAAACCATTGAGCAGGCTTTACGTCGCGAAGTCAGTGAAGAATTGGGGAGCCAACTGGTATTGGATCGCATCACACCTTGGACATTCAGTGATGATATCCGAGTGAAAACCTATGCCGACGGCAGCAAAGAACAGCTGTATATGATCTACCTGATTTATGATTGCCATGCCGCCAACCGCGACGTCATGATCAATGATGAATTCGAGAGTTTTGCATGGGTGAAACCGGCCGATTTTCATCTTTACGATATCAATGAAGCGACTCAGCAGACGCTGCGTCACCGGGGTTTGTTGGTATAAATTTTGTTGGCATAAATTATCAGGGCGCGAAAACTATCGCGCCCTACAGACTTATTTAGCGTCGTCTTTCAAACCACGATTGATCAACATCGGTTCGATGCTAGGCTCCTTCCCGCGCCAATCCACATACAGTTTTTCCAGATCTTCACTGTTTCCGCGTGACAACACTTTGTCGCGGAATATCTGGCCGTTTTCTGCCGTCAGACCACCGTGATCAACAAACCACTGGAAGGCATCATCCGCCAACATTTGCGTCCACAAATAGGCGTAATAACCTGCCGCGTAACCATTCCCCCAAATATGCTGGAAATAGCTAGAACGGTAACGCGGTGGCACGTAGCTGAGATCCACCTTGTCTTTTTGCAGCGACTCGGCTTCAAATTTATCCACATCCTGCTGGGGTTGATCGGCCGTTAGCATGTGCCAACGCATATCCAGCAACGCCGCAGCCAACAGTTCGGTCATGTCATAACCTTTGTTGAACTTATCAGCCTGCTTGATTTTATCCACCAATGCTTGCGGCATGGCGGCACCGGTTTGATAGTGCTTGGCGAAATGGGCAAACACTTTAGGATCGCTGGCCCAATGTTCGTTAAATTGAGATGGGAATTCGACAAAGTCACGGGCAGTATTGGTGCCAGACAAACTTGGGTACTGTTGATCGGCAAACATACCGTGCAACGCATGACCGAACTCATGGAACATAGTGATCACATCGTCATACGACAGCAATGCCGGTTGCCCTGCCGCTGGTTTAGTGAAATTGGATACGTTATAAATTACCGGTTTGGTGCCGTTAAGCTTCGATTGCTCGACGAAGTTGCTCATCCATGCGCCACCACCTTTGTTATCCCGCTTAAAGAAGTCGGTATAGAACAATGCCAGTGATTTACCGTCTTTATCGAACACCTCGTAAACACGTACATCAGGTTGATAAACCGGGATGTCCTTACGTTCTTTAAAACTGATACCGTACAGCAGATTAGCGGCATAAAATACGCCGTTATTCAGGACGTTATTCAGTTCGAAGTAAGGTTTGATCTGCGACTCATCCAGCGAGTATTTCGCTTTACGCACCTGCTCGGCGTAGAACTGCCAATCCCAAGCTTCTACTTTAAAACCGCCCTGCTGTTGATCGATTACCGCTTGGATATCCGCCGCTTCACGTTTGGCACGATCCGTTGCCGCAGGCACGATATCACGCATAAACTTCAGTGCGTCGTCTGGCTTTTTCGCCATCTGGTTTTGCAGTTTCCAAGCGGCGTAAGTTGGGAAGCCCAACAGTTTAGCTTGTTCCGCACGGATTTTGGCTAAACGCGCAATCGTCTGACGAGTATCGTTGGCATCGCTTTTTTCGGCCCGATTAATCGACGCTTCGAACAATGCTTGACGAGTTGCCCGGTCTTTCAAACTTTGCAAACTCGGTTGCTGAGTGGTGTTTTGCAGCACTAACAACCACTGTTTATCCAGCTTACGTTCACTGGCAGCCTGCGCGGCAGCGGCCAATTCCCCTTCAGACAAACCATCCAGTTTGCTTGAGTCGGTAATCGCCAATGCGCCGTCTTTACCCGCTGCCAACAGTTTGTTGGTGAACTGAGTGCTCAGCGTTGCTGCTTCTTGATTCAGCGCTTTCAGTTTGTCTTTATCGGCATCGGACAGATTGGCACCGGCCAACTCGAAGTTCTGATAAGTCACTTCTAACAAACGTTGCGATTCAGAATCCAGTTTGAGCTGTTCACGTTGCTGATAAAGGGTTTTAATCCGCGCAAACAGTTCACTGTTCAGCATGATGGAATCATTCATCGCCGCCAGTTTTGGTGAAGTTTCCTCATCCAGTTTTTGCAACGCATCGCTGGTATTGGCAGAAGTCATGGCACCGAACACATTGATAACACGCGTCAGCAATGCGCCCGTTCTTTCCAATGCCACCACCGTATTATCGAAGGTCGGCTTGGCCGGGTTATCGGCGATTTTTTCAACTTCAGTCAATTTCTGCTGGATACCTGCGGCGATCGCCGGGGCGTAGTCACTTTCTTTGAAAGAATTAAACTGCGGAGCTTGGAACGGCAGTGGGCTCACGACAAAGAACGGATTTTCGCTCTTTTTATTGTTGGAATCGGCGCTCACATCGGCCTCCTTGATCTGACCTGCCACGCTCAGCGTGGTCTTGCTTTCTTCCGCCTGGGCACTCAGCGCCATGCCGATTGCCAGAACGAGTGTAGATAAACGCATCAATTTGAAACTCCTCCATGTTTAAAGTGGGACAGAGCGTTCTCTGTGACCACAGAGAGCTTAGATCTAGTTAGCGAATACAGCAAAATACTAAAAATAAATCGCTTCTATCGCTAATCAACGTAATATCGATGATCCGCCCTGTTTTTTGTCTGGCGGATTTTTGACGTTATAGGCCTGAAAAGCGAGGTAATAATAATGATTCACAGTGACCTTTCTCAGTGCCGCTTGAGTAGCAAACGGTTGTCGATCGCCACTTTTACCGCAGCAGATGCCAACGACGCTTATCAAGCGATCACCCCTACATTGACACGGTTTATGAATTTTGAACCATCGGTGTCAGCAGAAGCTTTTGCCGAAGTGTGGCAAGCTTGGTTGCCACTGATCCGTGAGGGAGAAGAAGTGGTTTTTGTCGCACGTTTGCGCGATACAAAGCAATTTGTTGGTTTGGGCGGCGTGCATGATTTGCGTAGTCACACACCAGAGCTGGGCATTTGGATCGCCGAATCCTTACACGGCCAAGGATATGGCAGCGAATTCGTCCGCACTATGGCGGAGTGGGCCAGTGAGCGTTATCACCCGCAACACTTTATTTACCCGGTCGCCAAACAAAATACCGCCAGCCGCCATATTGCTGAGTCGCTCGGCGGTATCGTCAGCGGGCAACGGGAACATCCAAAATATGATTGTGTGGTATACCACGTACCAATCATCGCAGTAGAATAACCTTAATTCGTGGGTTAATAGACGAGGAACAATAGATGATTATTTTTGTCACCGGTGCCACCTCCGGGTTTGGTGAGGCCATTACACGTAAATTTATTCAGGCGGGTCATCAGGTGATCGCCAGTGGACGTCGTGTTGAACGCCTAGAAGAATTGAAAAGTGAATTGGGCGATGCATTGCACATTGTACGTTTGGATGTGCGTAACCGTGCGGCCATTCAGCAAGTGGTTGATGAGTTGCCCGCTGATCTGCGCCAGATCGACGTGTTAGTTAACAACGCCGGTCTTGCCTTGGGATTGGAACCTGCGCATAGAGCCAATGCTGACGATTGGGAAACCATGATCGACACCAATACCAAAGGTCTGGTGAACATGACTCGCGCCCTGCTGCCAGCAATGGTTGAACGCAACATTGGGCATGTGATCAACATTGGCTCCTGCGCGGCTAACTGGCCTTATGCTGGTGGTAACGTCTATGGCGCAACGAAAGCCTTTGTGCGTCAGTTCAGCTTGGGGTTACGTGCCGATTTGCACGGCACTCGCCTTCGTGTGACCGATATTGAACCCGGTCTGGTCGGTGGCACCGAGTTCTCCAACGTGCGTTTCAAAGGTGATGATAACAAGGTCGATAAAACCTATCAGGGCGCCAATGCATTAACGCCAGAAGATATCGCCGAGTCGGTATTCTGGGTGGCAACACTACCAGCCCACGTCAACATCAATACGTTGGAAATAATGCCTGTCAGCCAGTCATTCGCGGGGTTGAATATTCACCGCGAGTCTTAATGGTTTCTGGCGCGTGGCTTCTATACCCTAAATTAAGCTGCGCGCCATCCTGACACGATGATCAACATTCCTGCCAGAGCCACTGCGGCACCTAGCCAATCGAACATCGACAGTTTTACCCCATCGACCACCCGCAACCACAACAACGCCGTCGCGACATAAACGCCACCGTAAGCGGCGTACACACGTCCACTGGCCGCTGGATGCAGCGTCAACAACCAGACAAACATCATTAAACTCGCGACTGCCGGTAACAACAACCAAACGCTGCCCCCTTTTTTCAACCACAGATAAGGCAGGAAACACCCGATAATCTCCGCCAAAGCCGTGGCGAAAAAGAGTAAAGTGGTCTTTAGCATGGGTCTTTTCTCTCAGTCAATTAAACGAACGCCTCGGTTTACTGGCACATCAGGAAAGCGCGATGGTATATTGAGCCGCAGTATTGTCAACGTTGCCAACAGGTTCGCAACATTAACATAAGGACGAAACGATGAAATCCCTTTCCCTCACTCGACTGCTTCGCCGGATGCTGCCAGTCGCTACCCTCGTATTACTGGCGGCTTGGCAAGCTCCAGCAATGGCGGCTAGCTGCACACAGGGCAGCACCTGCGTCACCGTTGACGGTAGCAATAGCGGCGCGATGAGCACTGAGGCGGCTCGCCAAAGCAAAGAACAATGGAACGAAACCAACGCCTTGCGCAGTAAAGTGAATACCCGCGTAGAGAAAGAGTTCGATAAAGTTGATAAAGGCATTGATGACGAAGACCGATGCAACGACAGCCAAAACGTCAACGCTTACTGGGAGCCTACGACACGCAAGTGTTTAGATCGCCAGACAGGTCGTCGGATTAATCCCTAATCCCCACGCCATTGGGCGGTGACGACTATTCTTATAGAAGAAGTTTATTAGTGAAAGAAGGACGATGTGATGAAAAAGATACTTATTTTCGCGACAATTTTGTTGACTGGTGCACCTTTGGCGGCGCTGGCTTCGTGCGAGAGCGTCAAAGCGGAAATTTCGCAAAAAATCATCAACAACGGCGTACCTGAGTCGGGTTTCAAGCTGGATATCGTACCTAATGATCAGGCCGATCAAGCCGGTGGTCAAGTGGTTGGGCACTGTGAAAACGATACCCAGAAAATCGTGTATACCCGTCTGAATAATGGCGATGACCGTGCTGACTCAGCACAAACTGGTACTAGCCAAGACACGACATCCCCACAGTAAACCTTTTTCGGGGCGCCATTGCCGACGCCCCACTATTATTTAAAACCTGTTCGGCCTTTAAACCCGTTCTGCCTCTTCTGTCCGCGGGCTGTGTTTGGCAGGAATCAACATCGCTGCGGCCAAAGCAAATAGCGAGAGCAACGCAGAAACCATAAATACCCAATGCAAAGAAGCGGCAACGTTGTGTGTCAGATAAGCTAATGCATCGGCCGACATGCTTTCACGTGCCGAAGAGGTCATTAATTGCTGCACCGGATCGTCAGTTTGCGGTAAACGCAGTTGCAGGTTCAAATTCAACGTGGCGCCCAAAATTGCGGTACCAATAGCCGACCCCATCATGCGGGTAAATACCGTCGAAGCTGTAGCAATGCCACGAATGCTGTAATGCGCCGCATTTTGTACCGAAACGAGGAACGTGGTGTTACATAGCCCCATCCCTGCGCCGATCATAAAGGCCGCCACACGTCCCCACAGCAAACCGCCTACCGGCTGCAATAACAGTAGAATCAGGCTGCCAACAATCAGCAGCAGCGAGCCCAACAGCGCCGTAGTGCGGTATGACGTCATGAACATCAAACGGCCGCTCAAGGTACTCGCCAATGGCCAGCCCAGCGACATCAACGCCAAAGTCGTGCCCGCTTCCAGCGGCGTTCCGCCCATCACGCCCTGAATAAAGGTCGGTAAGAAAGCGCTAATCCCCATCATCGCCGCACCAATGACGATGCCGCCGATATTACCGGCGACAATCACCCGGCTTTGCCAAAGCGCCAGTGGGAATAACGGTTCCGGTGTGCGGCGTTCCTGCCGAATCAGCAAACATAGCGAGAAAAGCGCAACCAGCAATAACGGCAGCACCCACCATCCGAAATTTTCCGCTTGTAACAGCGACAACAATAACGCGGTGACAAACAGCGTTAACCACAGCGTCCCCGCCAGATCTAGCGCGTGTTTACGCACCTGTTGTTGGGCTGGCAAGTAACGCCACAAGAACCACATCGCCAACAGTCCGATCGGTAAATTAACCCAAAACACCAGTGCCCACGGTAGGTGCTGAACGATAAACGCCCCTAACAGTGGGCCGATAATCGCCGAAACACCCCAAACACTAGAGAGATAGCCCATCACTTTTGGGCGTTCGGTGGTGCTGTAAATATCTCCAATAATGGTGGTGGCAATCGGCATAATCGCCCCTGCACCTAGCCCCTGTAATAATCGAAAACCAATTAACCAGTACATATTGGGCGAGAAACCGCACAGAACAGAACCCAGCAAAAATAGCGAGGCACCAAAGAAGAAAATGCGTTTACGGCCAAATAAATCGGCCAAACGACCATAAATAGGAATGGTGATCGCTTGCGACAATAAATAAACCGCAAATACCCAACCCAACAGAGGAAAACCGCCGAGATCACCAATAATGGTTGGCATCGCCGTGGCAACTATGGTGGCTTCAATCGCTGACATAAACATCGCCAACATACAGGCGATCAGAATCAATGGGCGATGAGCTATTGGTGGAGATAATGTTTCAGTATTCATAATATCGTCTAATTGTCCGCTTTTTATTCCCCGCAAAGTATATCAGCCGAGTTGAAGTACGATGTTCCGAAAACCGAGGAAGACACTTTTACTCACAAAAACAGCACCTTTTGAACATTATGACAACAGAACACCTACGCATTTTCTGAAAACCCATCGATGAAGCACGATATTCCCCCACATCGTTATAACCTATCTAAACGATAGGATTACTCAATGAAAATTATTGATTCCTATCAAGTGGTTTACCGTTGTTTACCTGGAGAATTCGTTTGTTTTTCATCTGGAAATATCAGGAACAACGTTATTGGAAACCAAACTCACTGGAGCGAGACCATGATTAAAAAAATAATATTAGGCTGTGCGATAGTTGCTATCGCAGGTTATCTGGGTTTTGTCGGTTACGCGCACTATTATGATCAGCAAAGAATAACAACTAGCACTAATAATTCTATCAGCCCGCTGTTAGATAAATATGGCTGTGATTACTGCCATACCCCCTCAACCCCATTACCGTTCTATGCCAAACTCCCGATTGCTAAGCAACTGATGGATTCTGATATCCAGACTGGCCTAAAGCATTTCAACCTAGACGCCACAAAGCAAGCCTTGCAACAACAAAAGGCGGTACCGGAAGTAGATCTAGCAAAAATGGAAGCCACACTGCAAAGCGGTGAAATGCCGCCACTGCGTTACAAAGCGCTACATTGGGCAGGCAACATCAGCACCACTGATCGGCAAACGCTGCTGGATTGGATTCGTCAGCAACGTGAGCAATATTACTCCTACACCGATGGTCAGGCGTTGCAACCGCTGCCTGCCTCATTACCAACCGATCGACAAAAAGTGGCTCTCGGTTTCCGGCTGTACCACGATCCGCGCCTATCGAGCGATAACAGCATCTCCTGCGCTAACTGCCACCAATTAGGCGCTGGCGGTGTCGATGGTCGTCCAACGTCACTGGGTGTCGGTGGTCAAGTCGGGCCGATCAACGCCCCAACAGTGTTTAACGCCGCGCTCAATATGTCTCAATTTTGGGATGGACGAGCTGCAGATTTGCAAGCACAGGCCGGTGGCCCACCGATGAACCCGATCGAGATGGCTTCCACTTCATGGGACGAAATCATCGGTAAACTCGATAAAGATGCCAGTTTGAAAGCCGATTTCCGTAAGGTTTATGCCGATGGATTCAGTGGTGACAATATTACCGATGCCATCGCCGAATTTGAAAAAACGCTACTCACACCGGATAGCCCATTCGACCGTTATCTGAAAGGCGATAAAACTGCCCTAACCGCACAGCAGCAACACGGTTATAAACTGTTCCAACAGAACAAATGCGGGACTTGTCACGCTGGTACTAACCTAGGCGGACAATCTTATGAAGTGATGGGACTGAAAGCTGACTACTTTGCCGATCGTGGTAATCCAACCGAGGTCGATCTTGGCCGTTACAACGTCACAAAAAATGAAGCCGACCGCTATCGTTTCAAGACGCCAACCTTACGCAACGTGGCGGAAACCGGGCCGTATTTCCACGATGGCAAGGTCGACACCCTGCGGAAAGCCACGGTCAATATGCTGAAATATCAGGTCGGTGTGAGATTGTCAGACAGCGATGTGGATGATTTGGTCGCATTGCTGGAAAGCATGAGCGGTAAATATCAGCCAGAATCCATGATAAATTAATCTCCGCACCACACAAACCGGTGGATCGATAAAGATCCGCTGGTTTTCATTGGATTACCATCGCAAAATACCCCACAAACTCCACATCAGCAGAGCAACGTATGAAACGACTGGTTCACCTGCGCCACTATCGCGCCCTGCTACGCCGCTTGTTTATTGCCATTTTTCTTGGCATTGCCGCGGCAATGGTGGTTTGGCTGTTTCATCGTGCGATGCTGGGGTTGGAATGGCTGCTGCTTGATCACTCCAGCGGCAGTCTGGTTGCTGCCGCCGCCGCGTTACCGGGATGGCGACGCGCGTTAACGCCGGCATTAGGCGGATTGATCGCCGGTTTTTTACTGTGGATGTATCAACGTTACCAACATCAACGCCCTGCCGCGCCCACCGATTATATGGAGGCGATAGAAACTGGGGATGGGCGCTTGGACGTCAGCGCGAGCTTGGTGAAATGTCTGGCTTCTTTGGTGGTAGTTTCCAGCGGTAGCGCCATTGGGCGTGAAGGTGCGATGATCCTGTTAGCAGCGTTGGTAGCCTCAGTATTCGCCCAACGCTTTACCCGTGAAAAAGAGTGGAAGTTGTGGGTCGCTTGCGGTGCTGCGGCCGGTATGGCTAGCGCTTACCATGCCCCATTGGCAGGCAGCTTGTTTATTGCCGAAATCCTGTTCGGGACTTTGATGTTGGCGTCTTTAGGGCCAGTGGTGATCGCCGCCGTCAGCGCGTTACTCGTCACCAACCTGCTCAACGGCGGCCAAGCACCGCTGTATATCGTTGAACCTTTACCGGCCCCCTGGCCAGTACAGTATTTGTTGATGGCAATACTCGGTGTTTTGGCCGGCGTTTGTGGGCCATTGTTCTTGTGGGGGATGACGGCGACGGGCAATGCGTTTCGTTCTTTGCGACTCCCACCGCCGCTGCAACTGGCACTCGGCGGTTTGATCGTGGGTTTGCTGTCGCTGTTGTTCCCAGAGGTTTGGGGTAACGGTTACAGCGTGGTGCAATCACTGCTTACTGCGCCGCCGGGCGTGTTGTTAGTAGCCGCGATTTTGATCTGCAAATTGCTGGCAGTATTGGCCAGTAGTGGCTCCGGCGCTCCCGGCGGGGTATTCACGCCGACGCTGTTCGTCGGCGCTGCGCTGGGTTCACTGGTGGGACAAATTTGTGGATACTGGCCAGAATTGGGTAGCGCCATTCCCATACTGATGGCGCTGACCGGTATGGCGACATTACTCGCTGCCACCACTCATGCCCCCATCATGGCAGCATTAATGGTGTTTGAAATGACCGGTGAATACACCTTGCTGCCCGGTATCTTGTTAGCCTGTGTGATCGCCACGACCGTTTCACGCGGATTACGCTCAGTTTCGGTTTATCACAATGCCTAGCTGCGCTCGAGTAACGTGGAAATGTCCAAATAGCGCGCCAACTCTCGCTGTTCAGGACGCGGCAAATAAGGGAGCTCACCCAGCATCGGCGCTGGGATACGCTGCTGTAAGGCTTCAATGGTTTCAGCGTAATGAGCCAATCCGGGGTTGATACGGTTAGCGACCCAGCCCAGCAATGGCAAACCGTCGTTAATCACCGCTTGGGCGGTTAACAGCGCGTGGCTGACGCAACCCAGTTTGATCCCCACCACCAACACCACCGGCAACTGCTCCTGCACCACCCATTCCGCATAAGGGCGTAGATCGCTCATCAGTACTCGCCAGCCACCACTACCCTCGACCACTACGGTTTCAGCCTTGTCGCTCAAGTGCTGCAAACCGCTGCTCATCCGGCTGTAATTGATGTCTTGTGTTGTGTCGGCGTGAAAGACTTCGTTCATGCAGGTGATCGGGTTCACTTCATCATAAGACAACGGCAAGGTGGACGAAGCTTGTAACACCAGAGCGTCTTTATTGCGCAGGCCGTCGTTGGTTTCTTGGCAGCGAACCGCGACCGGCTTGTAGCCCACCGCAGAACGACCTTGTGCAGCAAAAGCCTGCAACAATGCGCGAGAAACTACGGTCTTACCAACATCGGTATCCGTTCCTGTAACAAATAAACGCTTTAACATGAATTAAATGCCCTGAAATACTAGAGGTATCGTCGAACCAGTGACGATGAGAGGTGGAACCGAGAAAAGTCTAGGGGATGCGTGGGTTTTGGGGCTTGAGGTAGCTCAATCTTTTGTCGCTAAATAGTAATTAGTTTCAACATTAACCTTGTAACAACTTCACGAGCAAAGAACCGTTATACAACGCTTCTTTCACCAACGCCGCACCCGGCATGGTGCCTTGGTTAAAGAACTGGGTCGATTCAACTTGTAATTGTTCGCTATAAGCGGGCAATGATTGCTGCTGAATGCAGGAAACAATCGCTGGATGGAGAATACTGGCGGCGCGGTTAAGCGGTGAGCCGACTAGGATTTTTTCTGGGTTGAACAAGTTGACCATGATCGCCAAAATCCGCCCCACGCTATGCCCTACGCCAAGAATGATGTCCTTGGCCAGTTGATCGCCATTTAGCGCCGCATCGCACAAAGAATCTAGCGTCAACGGTGCATGATGCAAGCTGGAACTCATCGAACTACTGAGCCGCTGCTGGGCAATTTCCAGCATATTTTCAATGCTGGCGACCGTTTCCAAACAACCATGATTACCGCAATAACAACGCTTACCGTAAGGATCAACCTGCGTATGACCAATCTCCACCACGCTGCCGTTACCCGCATGTAATACGCGCCCACCAGTGATCACTCCAGCGCCAACGTTGTGATCAATCACTACCTGAATCACGTTCTTACAACCGCGTGACGCGCCGTAGAGCGCTTCCGCCATTGTCCAAGCGCTGATGTCGTTTTGCAGATACACCGGCAAGCCAGTATGGTTTTCCAGTTCGGCACCGAGCGCCATATCTTCGACGTCGTAGAATGGCATTCGTTGCACCACGCCAGAGGCAACGTTAATCATCCCTGGCAGCGTGATGGCGATAGCGGTGAGCCGTTCTAACTTGCTTTGATGGCGGATAAAGAACTGATCGATTTCATTGATGATGCGTTTTAGCAGCGGTTCTGGATGTTCGGCATCCAGTGGGAGTAATTCTTCCACCACTAATTTGCTGCTGAGATCGCGTAGCGCTAAGGTGATAGTGCCACGGCTGATGCGGGCGGAAAGGTAATGCCAAGCTTCGGTATCCAGTACTAAACCCACCGCTGGGCGGCCACGGCTGCCGACTTCTTGATACTCGGTTTCTTTAACTAGATGGGCTTCTAGCAGCTCCCGCACGATTTTGGTGATACTGGCAGGAGCTAACTGAGCGCGTTTGGACAGTTCGATGCGCGAAATCGGGCCCAGTTGATCGATCAACCGATAAACTGCCCCTGCATTTGTTTGCTTGATTTGATCAATATGCCCAGGCTGCCCATCCGAAATCACAAACCTGCTCCTACTATTTTTCGCGCTTCTAAATAAAGACTGAAGGCTATGGTGGGGCTTTTGTCAAACAGCGTCAACTATTTGATTCGTTATGTGATTTGATGCACAAATTCCGCGGTTTTTCGTCGTATTTTGCAGTTTATTTGCTCGTTGACGATTCTAACATCAGTGCCATCAATGCATTGGCGGCCGCGGTCAAAGGACGTTGTCGATGATGTACCAACCAAACTTCAGTGGTGGCTTCCGGCTCTGCCAACGGTAAGTAATTCACCCCATCTATTTTTAAACGGCTAAAAGAAGCTGGAAGAATGGATATACCTAACCCCGCCGAAACTAAACCGACAATCGTCATCGCCTCACCCACTTCTTGTGTGATAACTGGCGTGACCCCAGCGTTAGCCAGCAACGATAACGTTTCGTCATACAGCGCCGTTCCCACTTCGCGTGAGAAAAATACCATCGGTTCATCGGTTAAATGATGGAAACGCAAACTACCGGGCGCAATCTGATTGAGCTGGTGCCCTTCTGGCACCAAAACCACCAAAGCCTCGCGCAGTAACAGTTGGTGATGTAGCACATCCGGCAGACGGGTATTACGCATTACGCCCAAATCCAACTCACCATTTAGTAGCGGTTCGATCTGTTGTTTGGTGTTGATCTCACGCATTTTAATATGCACTTCTGAATGTTGCTGACGATATGCCCGCAAACTGCGCGAAACCACACTGATAAACGGCGCTGACGAGGTAAAGCCAATGGTTAATTCGCCCAATTCGCCGCGATCAAAACGCCCTGCTTTTTCCGCCGCCCGATTGACCTGATCAAGCACTTGATAGGCCTCTTTCAGAAACATTTCTCCTGCTTGGGTCAGGCTGACGTTACGGTTGTTACGCGCCAATAATCGTGCGCCGACCATCTCTTCCAACGCCTGAATCTGCTGGCTTAACGGCGGTTGAGAGATCCGTAACCGCTCAGCGGCACGACCAAAGTGAAGTTCCTCGGCCACAGCGATGAAATAGCGCAAGTGTCTTAGCTCGACATTCATACTTTAAAAGTCTCAATCATAATGATTAATATATTAGACAAAATATTAGTCGCTCCCTATGATTTTTGATAATCGCTTTTGATTTGATTTTGGTAAGGAAACACCGTGACAACCCCTTTGCGTTCTGTGGTCGATGTACCGCCGACGCCAGCAGCGAATGATGATGCTACAGCGCCAAAAACACGCAGATCCGCCCTCAATAAACTCCCTTACATTGAACGTGGTACACCGCAATTTATGCGCGTTACGCTGGCGTTGTTTTCCGCCGGGCTAGCGACCTTTGCGCTGTTGTATTGCGTACAACCGATCTTGCCGATGCTGTCGCAAGATTTTGGTATTTCGCCAGCAGAAAGCAGTCTGTCACTTTCTTTCTCGACGGGGTTATTAGCCGTCGGTCTGATGTTTACCGGCCCACTGTCAGATGCAATCGGGCGCAAAATGGTGATGGTGGTTGCCCTGCTATTAGCGGCAATCTGTACGCTCATTTGCGTATTTATGACCAGTTGGCAAGGGATTTTGCTGATGCGTGCGCTGATTGGCCTTTCGTTAAGCGGGGTTGCCGCAGTCGGCATGACCTATTTGAGCGAAGAGATCCACCCTAGCTTCGTGGCGTTTTCGATGGGGCTGTATATCAGCGGTAACTCGATCGGCGGCATGAGTGGGCGCTTGGTCACCGGCGTGCTGACCGATTTCTTCTCTTGGCGGGTTTCTTTAGCGGTAATTGGTCTGTTCGCGCTAGCGGCGGCCTGCATGTTTTGGCGTATCCTGCCAGCTTCGAAGCATTTTCGGGCGACATCACTACGGCCAAAAACCTTACTGATTAACTTTAGACTGCATTGGCACGATAAAGGTTTACCCTTGTTGTTTGCCGAAGGTTTTCTGTTGATGGGCAGTTTCGTTACGCTATTCAACTATATAGGTTACCGTTTGTTGGCGAGCCCCTACCATCTCAGTCAAGCGATTGTTGGGTTGCTATCCGTGGTTTATCTCACCGGAACCTATAGCTCACCCAAAGCTGGCGAACTGACCACCCGTTTTGGTCGAGGCCCGGTGTTGATGGTCTCAATCTTGATTATGTTGATCGGGGTACTGATTACCGCCCTAGCACCAGTAACGCTGATATTTATCGGTATGATGTTGTTTACTGCTGGCTTCTTCGCCGCCCATTCGGTCGCCAGTAGCTGGATTGGCCGCCGCGCACGCCGCGCCAAAGGACAAGCTTCGTCGTTATACCTGTTTTGTTATTACGTCGGTTCAAGCATTGCCGGTACTCTTGGCGGCGTGTTCTGGCATAGTTTCGGTTGGAACGGCGTAGTGGCGTTTATCAGCTTGATGCTGTTGTTATCATTGCTGGTCGCCCATTACCTTAAAAAGTTGCCAGAAGCTGCTTAATGCTTGTCAGTTAAGCTTGGGTCTTTTAGCTATTTTGCCAATTAGGTGTAATTGGAATTGCCGCAAACGTGCGGTTATCTCTGTAACAATAATGAACGGCAATTGAAGGGGCAAAAAGGCGTTGCCCCTTCACCCGCGCCTGCGCTTACCATCACCAGCCCGCTACGCGGGCGCCCTCACGGCACTGCCGTTGTCTGACGGGTCGGCTCAATGAACATCCCTGTTCACATCGCCTCAGCCGCCCCTCCATGGGAGGCTGCCCCTGACAACGGCACCTTGTTCGGCTGGCCATGATGCGCTAAAGGTTAACACCCGAATCTTCAACCACCGGGCAACCTCATCTTATTAAAAGCAAAACAACTGCTGAGTGGAGCTCCGGTGTTGACGCCATTGAAGACGCCGAACGGAGAAACGGAGCATAGGCAAAACCGCCAGGACGGCGGTTTTAGGCGAGTTATACATGGATGTATATCGCAGCCGGCCGTTATGCGTAGTGCCGAAGTTCGGGCAGTTGCGCCAGCAACCGTCTGATGTGGCAAGGGCTCGGGGTGCAGGGGAAGCAGCTCTTGGCTTCCCCTGCTCGGTCGCAGTTGCCTGCATTACATGAAACAACCCACGTTTAGCGACCGAAACTTACACAGCATCAGCAAAAATACGCTAACTGACTAGCATTACAGAAGCTGCTCGGGTTTAGTTCTGTTCAGACACCAAAATCGCCATGGTATCGGGTTCCAAAGCGCGGAATATATGCTCCTGATCGGCTGGGTAACAGATGTAATCGCCGACGTTAAGCTCTTCCGGTGCTTCAGTGAGTCCTAGGAGCGCTTTCCCTTGAGTAATAATGATATGTTCTACCGAACCTGGAGGATGTGGCTGAGAAATACGGTCAGCTCCCGGTTGGATGGTTAACAGATAAATATCCCGCCGCGCTCCCGGCGGGCAAGTCGCCAGTAAGCAAGCCTGATAATTTGCCTGCTCAGCCATAATCTTGGTGCCCTCGCCCAAGCGGATAACCTGCGTCCGGCTATCCTGCGGCTCTAACAACTGCGCGAAGGGAATATTTAACGCCACACACAGCGCCCACAGTGTTTCCAAACTAGGATTGCCGTTCCCCGCTTCCAACTGCGACAGCGTTGATTTCGCGATATTGGCTCGTCTGGCGACTTCCGCCAAAGACAACCCGGTGCGAGTACGTTCCCGGTGCAGACTTTTGGCGATAACGTCGATCGGTTGTGTCATATTCGATGCCTACGGTTTTAATACCTATTGTTCGATATAAAATAGCAAATCGTTCGTCTTGCTGAACGATCTCTTGATGAATGACCAAGCTTCGTTCATTATAAACTACATTATGTTCGATATGGGCTTATTTATGTCATTTAAGCATTTAAACGGAGACACCAAAAAAGCCATATTTCTGGTTTGTTTGGCTGTTGGCGTGGTCGGCGTCTCCTACGGTTCTCTGGCAACCGCTTATGGTTTCCCTCTGTGGGTGCCATTGGTTTTATCCTTAACCGTATTGGCGGGTGCATCCGAGTTTATGTTTATTGGCATTGTTGCCAGCGGTGGTAATCCACTGGCGGCGGCTTTGGCCGGGCTGTTGGTGAATGCCCGGCACTTTCCGTTTGGTATTGCGGTACGCAACTTGGTCGGCACCCGTGGAGCCAGTTTTTTTGGCTGCCACATCATGAACGATGAAAGCGTGGTGTTCGGCATGTCGCAACCCACGCCGGAAAAGCGTAAAGCCGCTTACTGGTTATGTGGCATTGCCATCTTTTGGCCAGTCGGTGCGCTCTTTGGTAGCGTGGTCGGTGGATTGTTACCACCGCCAGAAACCATCGGCTTAGATGCGGTTTTTCCTACGATTTTGTTGGCATTGGTGATCCCGGCATTTAAAAACCGCACCACGGTGATCCGCTCGTGCAGTGGCGCAGTCATTTCACTCGCTTGCGTCCCCTTCGCTCCGGTGGGGCTGCCGGTTCTACTGTCGATGCTGGGCTTACTGGCGAGGAAAAAATAATGACGAATACATACAGTATTATTGTCGGGATCATTATATTGTCCGCAGGAACCTACCTGATGCGCTTAGCTGGGGCCAAGTTGGGCAATCGATTAGCACTGTCTGAACGCTCGCAGGCGTTATTGTCGGATGCAGCCACCACCTTGTTATTCGCCGTTGCACTCGCCACAACGTTTTATGAAAGTGACCATTTCGCCGGTATGGCTCGCGTGATGGGGGTTGCCGTTGGGGTATTCTTGGCATGGCGCAAAGTGCCGTTAATTTTGGTTATCCTGATTGCGGCGGCGGTCACCGCACTACTGCGCTATGCTGGCGTGAGTTAAAACGGAAATCACCCGTAATTTATGGGCGTCCTTTCCATCAGCTTGATTTGTCCGTCTCATCATCACGATGGACGTTTCCCCACTCACACAGCATATCTAAAACAGGGATGAGCGACTGCCCTCTCTCCGAGAGGCTGTACTCTACCTTCGGCGGAATTTGCGGGTACTCGTTTCTGATAATTAAGCCGTCACTTTCCAGCTCTTTCAGCGTTAGGCTTAGCGTTCTGTACGAAATTGTCTCGATACGGCGTTTGAGCTCATTGAACCTCAGAATCGGGCTGATTCCGGCCAAAGAATAGAGAATAATCATTTTATACTTTCCGTTAATTAGCGAAAGCGTATAGGCAAACCCCGTATCCCCCAAAAGCTCGCAGGGGTTTTCAATCGTTTCCTGACCCATCTACACTATCCTTTTGTATAGTACATATCAAAAATGACAGTATTGTACTTTAATTCAAAGCTACTTATGATGCAAACATTGAATAAGCGCAAAATTTCTCAATCAAATAAATGGAGAGTATGATTTGAAAACGCTCATTGTCGTTATTCATCCAAATTTAAATGACTCAGTTGTGAATAAACGCTGGGTGAACGAGATAGCTAAATATCCGGATTTATATACCGTTAACAATCTTTACCAAACCTATCCAGACGGAATTATTGATGTAGAGAAAGAACAAAAATTAATTGAACAGCATGACAGCATTATTTTACAATTTCCTCTGTATTGGTTTAACTCTCCGCCATTGCTGAAGAAATGGTTGGATGAGGTATTTACCTACGGATGGGCATACGGCTCAACTAGCGAACATAAACTTAAAGGCCGCAAGTTTGCATTAGCCGTTAGTGCGGGTATTAAGGAAGAGGACTTTACCCACAATGGTCGTTATCAACATTCATTACAAGAAATACTTTTACCTTTCGAAATGACAGCAAAGTATGTCGGTGCGAATTATCTGCCATTCTATTCTTTTTACGGGGCTGAATTTGAAATTTCGCCAGAAGAATTAGAACGCAACGCTGAAGGATATATTGATTACCTCCAATCATTTTAACTGCCCCTCCTTTTTCTACTATTAAACCTGGGTAGTATGGAGCCCAGGTTTTTTCCCGATTACTGAAGTTGCCCCCGTAGTCTGGATACCTTACAATGTATGTTGTAACTAAATTGGGTAAATATGATGACTAGCTACGATTTAATCAGCAGGATGAATGCTCGTTTTAGCGAGTTGGAGCAGGCTCTGGCGACACTCCACCAGCAGATCTTGCCATTGCGTTTATTAGCCGCGCGAGTTTTCAGTTTGCCAGAGATAGAGAAAGGCCAAGAGCATAACGCGATTGAGCAAATCGAAGTCACTCAGCATGTTGGTAGAGAAGCACGCGATCTAGCGTTAGAACACTATCAACGACTGTTTATCCATCACAATAAACAACATGTTAGCAGCAAGGCTGCGGTGCGCCTGCCCGGTGTGGTTTGTCTGGCGGTAGAGCAACCAGAATATCTGTTATTAACCTCTCTGGTGAGCGAGATTAATCGCCTGAAAGCAGAGCTAGAACACATCATCACCGTCGAGTCCGGGCTAGCGCCGGAGCAACGCTTTGACTTTGTGCATACCCATTTACATGGGCTGATTACCCTCAGTGCTTACCGCACCATCACCCTACTCACCAATCCAGACTCCGTGCGTTTCGGTTGGGCGAACAAACACATCATTAAAAACGTGAAACGCGACGATATTCTCAAGCAGTTAGAGAAAAGCCAAAAAGCCGGGCGCGCGGTGCCACCTTATAATCGCGAACAATGGGCAGAATTGGTTAGCCGTGAGATCGACGATGTTGCTCGTCTACCGCAACATGCGGTGCTGAAAATTAAGCGCCCGGTGAAAGTACAGCCGATTGCACGAGTATGGTATCAACAGCAGCAAAAACAGGTGCAGCATCCCTGCCCACAGCCATTGTTGGCACTATGTCAGGTGGAGAACGGCGTGACAGTGCCCAAGATTGGCGAGTTGCTGAATTATGACGTCAACGCCGTTAAGCATAAATACAAACCCGATGCCAAGCCGCTACGCCTGTTGGTGAAGCGGCTACATTTGTATACCGATGAACCTATTCGCTAAGGGTATAAACGCGTAGACGGTGACCGTCAGGATCTTCGGCGGTAAAGGTATAGCCAAAGTCCATTTGCTGTGGTGACTGGATGATGTTAACGCCCTGTGCCTGCCATTGCTGCTTGAGTTTATCGACTTGTTCAGGCTGCTCGCACAAGAAACAAATCTCACTACCGCCGCCAATGACACGAGCCGCAGGCTCCACGGTATGTTTTGACCACATCCCTAATTTGAAACCGTTATTCAACACAAATAAAGCAAAAGTAGGTGCAAGCTCGACCGGTTTCTCGCCCAGCAATCGCTGGTAAAATTCTGCGCTTTTCTCTGGGTTATCAACGTAAATAATGATCATGCTGGGAGTTGCCATTGCTAAATCCTCGTTAAGTTAGGAACCCATGTGTTCCTAATGAAAAGAGTTTAACCAAAGCAACTGTCAGTTTATGGCAGTAGTGTCGACGATGTTTTCTTTTTCCCGCCATTCCTTGAGTAACACTCGCCGCCCGCGCGGATAGCGTTGATCCAACGGCATCAAATCCGCGATGCGATCCAAGCGAAAATGCCGGAAGTCTTGGCGCAGTTCGCACCACGCAATTAACACTTTGACCTGTTCAAAATAACCGATAGCAAATGGCCACAGCATGCGCGAACTGGTTTTCCCCTTATAATCACGATAGTTCAGACTGAGTTTACGCTCATGTCGGATCGCTTCACGCAATCGCACTAGTATCTCATCGGCTACCTGCACCGTATCGACCGGGCCAATCAATAGTGTGTTAGCTTCCAACTCATCACGTAGTTCGCTTGGCAATATATCGGCAATTTTTGCCAACGCATTATTGGCCGCCGAGGCTAATTGACTGTCACCGTGTCGCTTCACCCAACGCATTCCCAATACCAATGCTTCAATCTCTGGTTGAGAAAACATGAGTGGAGGTAACATAAAGCCAGGTTTCAGCACATAACCCACCCCGGCTTCTCCCGTAATATCCGCTCCTTGTTGCTGTAAGGTGACAATGTCACGATATAACGTGCGCATACTGATCCCTAACTCCTGCGCTAACACGTGCCCCGCAACCGGGTAACGGTGGCAACGTAGAATTTGCATCAGATCGAGTAAGCGTTGGCTGCGTGACATGGGTTTTCTCCATAAAAAAGGGCTTATCCAATAAGCCCTAGAGAAGAAGATAAATCAATGGATTAGTGCTTCATACTCCCAACCATATCTTCCGGACGTACCCATTCATCAAACTGAGCCTCGGTGAGATAACCCAGTTTCAGCGCCGCGCCTTTCAGCGTCAGCCCTTCTTTATGCGCTTTCTTGGCGATTTCAGCCGCTTTGTCGTAACCAATATGGGTGTTTAACGCCGTCACCAGCATCAGCGATTCATTCAGTAACTGACTGATTCGCTCACGATTCGGTTCGATACCTACGGCACAATGTTCGTTGAAACTATTCATACCATCAGCCAGTAGACGAATCGATTGCAGATAATTATGGATCACCATCGGGCGGAACACATTCAGTTCGAAGTTGCCGGAGGCACCACCAATATTCACCGCCACATCGTTACCCATCACCTGAGCACATAACATGGTCATGGATTCACATTGGGTCGGGTTGACCTTACCCGGCATGATCGAGCTACCCGGTTCATTTTCCGGGATCGCAATTTCGCCAATACCGCAACGCGGCCCCGAAGCCAGCCAGCGTACGTCGTTAGCGATCTTCATCAACGAGGCCGCGAGCCCTTTCAATGCGCCATGCCCATGCACTAAGGCATCGCAAGTCGCCAAGGCTTCGAATTTATTCGGCGCAGTAATGAACGGTTGTTTGGTCAATTCCGCCAGTTCTTTGGCAACGCGCACCGCATATTCTGGATGGGTATTCAGCCCCGTTCCCACCGCCGTCCCCCCCAGCGCCAGCTCACCAATGTGCGGAATACTGTTTTCGATATGTTTGAGGTTGTAGGCCAGCATCGCCGCCCAACCGGAAATCTCTTGCCCCAACGTCAGCGGTGTGGCGTCTTGCAAGTGCGTGCGGCCAATTTTCACGATGTCTTTGAAGGCTTCGGCTTTGGCATTCAACGTCTTTTGCAGCACTTTCAGTTCAGGGATCAAATGCTCGCGTAGCGCAATCACTGCCGCCACATGCATCGCAGTAGGGAAAACATCGTTGGAGCTTTGGCTTTTATTGACGTCGTCATTAGGGTGAACCTTTCGTCCTTCGCCCCGCTCTCCGCCCAACAGTTCACTGGCGCGGTTGGCCAGCACCTCGTTCATATTCATGTTGGTTTGAGTGCCAGAGCCGGTTTGCCAAATCGCCAGTGGGAACTCGTTAGGATGCTGACCGGCCAGCACTTCATCCGCAGCCTGAATAATGGCATTACCGCGATCGGTAGGTAACAGCCCCAGATCCATATTCACTTTGGCGGCGGCGCGTTTGGTCAGCGCCAACGCGTCTATCAGCGCCGGGGGCATTTTTTCGCAGGATATACGGAAATGTTCGAGAGAGCGTTGGGTTTGAGCGCCCCATAGCTTATCGGCTGGGACTTCAATCGGCCCCATAGAGTCTTTTTCTATACGTACGGCTGCCATCATGGTCTCCTTATTAAATGGTCACTTTGAGTATAGATAGATAATAATTATTCGCATTAACATACTGTCACAAGCGCATTTTTCGCTGTATTTCCTTGCAAGCACTGTGGGTGCATAGTTTACTTAGCGGTAATTTTTCTATTAAGCACAGGTAGTAATGATGCAAAAAATGACCAATGCGGTACAAAACTACGCATGGGGCAGCCATAACGCGCTCACCGAGCTGTATGGCATCGCTAACCCTGAAAACAAACCAATGGCGGAACTGTGGATGGGGGCGCATCCGAAAAGCCCTTCTCAGATTGCTGTCGCCGATGGCTCATTGCGTTCCCTACGTGCGGTGATCGATGACGATCAACCGAAACAGTTAGGTGCCGAAGTGGCTAAACGCTTTGGCGAGTTGCCGTTCTTATTCAAAGTGCTGTGCGCCGATCAACCGCTGTCGATTCAAGTTCACCCAAGTAAAAGCGCTGCCGAAGTCGGTTTTTCCAAAGAAAATGCCGCAGGTATTCCACTGGACGCGGCTGAACGCAATTATAAAGATCCGAACCATAAGCCAGAGCTGGTGTTTGCTTTGACCGATTTCTTGGCGATGAATGGTTTTCGTGAATTGTCGGACATCGAAACGCTGCTGAAACCGTTGTCTGCTGCGCACCACGATATCGCCGCTTTCCTGCAACAGCCAGACATCACACATCTATCTACCCTATTTGCCAGTCTGTTAGCGATGAGTGGCGAGCAGAAAGCCTTGGCTCTCGGCGTACTGAAATCAGCCCTAAACCATCAACAAGGCGAACCTTGGGACACCATCCGCTTTATCGCCAACTTCTATCCTGAAGATAGCGGTTTGTTCTCTCCGTTACTGCTGAACGTGGTGAAACTGAAACCTGGCGAAGCGATGTTTCTGTATGCCGAAACGCCTCACGCCTATTTGAATGGTGTAGCGCTGGAGGTGATGGCCAACTCAGATAACGTCTTGCGTGCCGGTTTAACACCGAAGTTCATTGATATTCCAGAATTGTTGGCCAATCTGCAATTTCGTCCACAACCCGCATCTGGCCTACTGACTCAGCCAGAAAAGCGTGGCGATGAGCTGTTCTTCCCGATCCCAGTCGATGATTTTGCTTTCTCATTGCACAATCTTTCCGCGGCGCCACAAGCACTCTCGCAACAAAGCGCGGCCATCGTGTTCTGCGTGGCGGGTGAAACGGTGTTGGAAAAATCCGGTCAGAAAGTCACGTTGAAACCGGGTGAATCCTGCTTTATTGCGGCTTATGAATCGCCGGTTAACGTCAGCGGTCACGGACGTATTGCACGTGTTTATAATCTGTTGTCGTAATATTGTTGATTAAACACTGGCTTAGCCCCACAATTAAACGCCTGCGGGCGTTTTTTATGATCCCATTTTGCCCAATTTTTCTATCCGTATAAAAGGATGAACAGAGCTATGAAAAAATCGTTAGTCGCTGTCAGCGTCATTGTGGTTCTTGGCGCAGCATGGACTGGGGCTTCCTGGTATACCGGCAAGCTCATCGAACAACGGATGGGTGAAGTGGTTGATAACGCCAACAGCCAGATCAAAACCTATTTGCCGAAAGCCGGTGTCAAACTGAGCTATGAGCAATACCAGCGTGGCCTATTCAGCAGTAAAGTGCGTTACGTATTGCGTTCCGACGGAACCATCACTACCGATGACGCCGCGTTGAAAGCAGGTGATGAAGTTGCCTTTATGGAAACTATCGATCACGGTCCATTCCCGTTCGCTCAGTTAAAGAAATTCAACCTGATCCCGAGCATGGCGTCGGTACATACCGAAATGGAAAACACGCCAGCGGTGAAAGCCCTGTTTGATATCACCAAAGGTAAATCGTTATTTACCGCCGATTCACGTATCTCCTATACCGGTGATACCTCTTCGGCAATTGACATCATTCCGGTTGATTATCAGAAAGATAAAAACTCACTGAAATTCAGTGGCGCTAAAATTGACGCCGATATCGCACGCGATATGAAAGCCATCAAGCTGGATGCGACTAGCGATAATTTGGTGATCAACGGTCCAAACCAATACGGTCAGACCGAGCAAGTCTCCCTGCAAGGAATGTCGTTGAACACCAATACCCACGCCGGTCAGTTTGATCTGAGCTTGGGTAATCAAACAATGGCTGTGAAGCAGTTGAAAATTGTGGTTGATGGCAAAGAAGCCATGACGCTGGACGGTTTCAATCTGGCCAGTCAATTTGGTGAGAAAGACAGCAACCTGAACGGCCAAATCGATTACCGCATGGATGCACTGAAAGTTGAAGGTAAAGACTTCGGTTCAGCTAAGTTAGCGTTAAAGCTCGATAAATTAGATGCTAAAGCACTGAAAGAGTTTGCCGATCGTTACAACCAACAAGTGATGGCGATGGTTCAACAAGGGACTTCACTGAACCCTGAAGATTATCAACAACAGACCACGGATATTGCGCTGCAAAATCTACCGCTGTTGTTGAAAGGTAATCCGACCCTCAGCATCGCCCCACTGAGTTGGAAAAACAGCAAAGGCGAAAGTACCTTCACGCTGAATTTGGATCTGACCGATCCGAATCAAACCGGTTCCCCTGCGGAATCTCTTGATCAGATGATCGCCCGTACAGTGAAAAAGCTGGATGCCAACCTGAGCATTCCAGTGCCAATGGCGACTGAAGTCACCACTCAAGCCGCCCAGTTGCAAGGTTATAGCGCCGAAGATGCACAAAAAGCCGCGCAGCAGCAGGTGCAAAGTCTGGCGGCAATGGGACAAATGTTCAAACTCACCACGCTGAAAGACGATGTTATTGGCACCAGCTTCAACTATGCCGATAACCAAGTGACGCTGAACGGCAACAAAATGTCACTGCAAGAGTTCGTCGGCATGTTTGGGTTGTTTGGTGCGCCGCAACCGGAAGAAGAAGCGCCTGTTCCGGCTCCTGCGCCACAGCAATAATTTATGCAAATTACTGCACAAGGGTCACTACGGTGACCCTTTTTTATTAGGTCGAACCACGCTTAATCATGACCGGTGGCAAGATCACGTCTTGCGTGGGTAAATCTGCATCACCGATGCGTTGCAGCAAACGAGCGGCGGCGCTGCGGCCGACTTCACGCGCGGCGCTGGAGATAATAGTCAGTGGCGGCTCGGTCAGTTCAGCCTCTGGCACATCGCCAAAACCGACTAACGCCACTTGTTGACCATAAAAACTGTCCATCCCTTCTGAACCAATGCCACGTCCGCTGCGAATGATACCGAAATAGGCGCCCATGGCGATCGAGGCCTTGTGGCAGACTAATGCTGTGATATTAGGATTCTTACGCAATAACGCTTCGGTGGCATCCGCCGCCGCATGTTGGCGGTAATCACATTCAACAATCCAATCGGAGCGGAATGGTAAACCGTTTTGCACTAGCGTGGCGCAGAATCCGCCCAGCCGTTCAGCTCGGGTCAGGGAATCACTCAAGCCACCAAGATAAGCAATCTGACTATGACCGCGTTTGATCAGCAACTCCACCGCCATTTTCGCCGCTTGCATGTTATCAGGGCGAACCACATCGATGCCTTCTAGCTCGTTCGAGCGCGCAGCACAAACCAAGGGTACGCCATGTTCGGCGGCTTTTTGCTGCAAGTCACCGATCGAACGTAATCCCCCCGCCAACACCATGCCATCCACACCATGTGCCAATAAGGTATCGAAGCAACGCGCTAGGCCTTTACCCTCATTCCCGCTTTGCGTCAGGAACAGGACTTTATCGTGAGCATCCAAAACCTCACTCAGACCGGCGGTCATTTCAGCATAAAAGGGTTCACAAATATCACGCAGGATCAGGCCGATCACCCCCGATTCGCCACCACGCAATGTCGCCGCTTGTCGATTGCGCACATAACCCAGTTGTTCGATCGCCTGATTTACCCGCGCCGCAGTGGTGGGTGAAATACGCCCCTTCCCGCTCAACACTAACGAAACGGTCGTGACGGAAACGCCAGCCTGTTGGGCAACTTCGGTGATGGTGATCTTTTTTATCGTCATAACGTCGCTAACGTCCTGAATCTTTGTCGTCAAGGGTATACCGAAAAGCTTTGAACAGTAAAACGTTTTACCTACGGATGTATTGTCGCCGCAAACGCAGCAACGTAATTGTGATTAATGGCGCATTTTTGTTAGGTAAAACGTTTTATCTTATTTTATCTAAACAGAATACAAACAACATTTGCACGCTTTTTCACCAGGAGCCATCGGTATGTCAGCGTCTAAAAGACAAAAAATCACTCTTTGGGAGTTTTTCCAAAGCCTCGGTAAAACCTTTATGTTGCCGGTGGCGCTCCTTTCTTTCTGCGGCATCATGCTGGGGATCGGCAGTTCGCTGAGTAGCCGAGATGTCATCACCCTGTTGCCGTTCATCGGCCATCCGATCTTCCAATTGATCTTCACTTGGATGAGTAAGGTAGGTTCCTTTGCTTTCAGTTTCCTGCCAGTGATGTTCGCGATTGCCATCCCGCTGGGCATGGCGCGTGAGAACAAAGGCGTCGCGGCGTTCTCCGGCTTTGTCGGTTTTGCTGTATTAAACTTGGCGACCAACTTCTATCTCACCACCAACGGTGTGTTGCCAACTACCGACCCGCTGGTACTGAAAGCCAATAATATCCAAAATATCTTGGGTATTCAGTCGATTGATACCGGTATTCTCGGTGCGGTGATCGTCGGGATCATCGTTTATCTGCTGCATGAGCGCTTCAACACCATTCGCCTGCCAGATGCTTTGGCCTTCTTCGGCGGTACTCGTTTTGTCCCTATCGTCACCACCGTGGTACTCGGTCTGTGTGGTTTAGTGATCCCCTTGATCTGGCCATGGTTTGCTGCCGGTATTAATGGTCTGGGTAAAGTGATCGACGAAGCGGGCGCTTTCGGTCCGATGATTTTCGGTACCGGTGAGCGTCTGTTACTACCATTCGGTTTGCACCACATTCTGGTCGCGCTGATCCGCTTTACCGAAGCGGGCGGTACGCTGGACGTTTGCGGCCATAGCGTTAGCGGCGCATTAACCATCTTCCAAGCGCAACTCTCCTGCCCAACCACCACCGGTTTTGCCGAAAGCGCAACGCGTTTCCTGTCACAAGGTAAGATGCCTGCCTTCCTCGGCGGTCTGCCAGGGGCAGCTTTAGCGATGTATCACTGCGCTAAACCAGAGAACCGTCATAAGATCAAAGGGCTGTTGATTTCAGGTGTCGTCGCTTGCGTGGTGGGTGGAACGACTGAACCGATCGAATTCCTGTTCTTGTTCGTGGCACCATTCTTGTATCTAATTCACGCCATCCTGACCGGTTTGGGCTTCACCGTGATGGCGCTGCTGGGTGTCACTATCGGTAACACCGACGGCAATATCATCGATTTTGTGGTGTTCGGTATCCTGCATGGCACTGCTACTAAGTGGTATCTGGTACCGCTGGTTGCGGCGATCTGGTTTGCTGCCTACTACGCTATTTTCCGCTTCTCTATCCAGCGTTTTAACATCAAAACACCGGGTCGTGAAACTGAAACCACCAGCAGCCAAAGTGCGCCAGTGGGTGCTGTCGGTAAATCCGGTTACAACGTGCCCGCTATTCTGGCCGCGTTGGGTGGCCGCGATAACATCATCTCGCTGGATAACTGCATCACCCGTCTGCGTCTATCGGTTAACGATATGAGCAAAGTTGACGATGCGGTGCTGAAAGCCAACCGCGCCATTGGTGTGGTGCATCTCAACGAGCACAACCTACAAGTGGTGATTGGTCCGCAGGTGCAATCGGTGAAAGATGAATTAGACTCACTAATAGCTGATGCACAACCTGATGTCGCGCTGAACGGAGCCGCTAATGTTTGATTTCTCTACCCCAGTCGATCGGCACGGTACTTGGTGTACCCAATGGGATTACATCGCCGATCGTTTTGGTACTGCCGATCTGCTGCCGTTCACCATTTCTGATATGGATTTTGCTACTGCGCCTTGCATTCTGGAGGCGCTCCAGCAGCGCTTGCAACACGGCGTCTTGGGTTATAGCCGCTGGCAACATGAGGATTTTCTCGGTGCGGTACGCCATTGGTATCAACAACGCTTTAATGCGCCAATGGATACCGATATGGCGGTGTATGGCCCTTCGGTGATCTATATGGTGGCGCAGTTGATCCGCATCTGGTCTGCGCCGGGCGATTATGTCGTGACTCACACCCCGGCTTACGACGCGTTCTACAAGACGATCCTCGGTAATCAACGTCAGGTATTAGCTTGTCCATTGAATAAGGTCGAGAACGATTGGCACTGTGATATGGCGCATCTGGAAGCATTATTAGCGCGCCCACAGACCAAGATCCTGCTGCTGTGCAGCCCACATAACCCGACCGGTAAAGTGTGGAGCCAACAGGAATTGGCCCAGATGGCCGAATTGTGTGAGCGTCACGGGGTCAAGGTGATCAGCGATGAGATCCATATGGATATGGTCTGGGGCGAGCAACGTCATACCCCATGGAGCCAAGTAGCAACCAGCCCTTGGGCGCTGCTGACCTCCGGCACCAAGAGCTTTAACATCCCTGCTCTGACCGGCGCTTATGGTTTTATCAGCGAGCCCGCCGCACGCGAGGCCTATATGTTGCAATTGAAAAGTCGCGACGGCCTCTCTTCCCCGGCGGTATTGGCGATTGTGGCGCACATCGCCGCCTATCGTCACGGCGAGGCTTGGCTAGACGAATTGCGCGCTTATCTGCAAGACAACCTGAAATACGTGGCACAGCGGTTGAACCAAGCATTTCCAGCGTTAAATTGGCAACCTCCGCAGGCGACGTATTTAGCCTGGATCGATCTACGTCCGTTAGGCATTGACGATCAAGAACTGCAACAGGTGCTGATCGAACGTGAAAAAGTCGCGATTATGCCCGGCTTTACCTACGGTGAAGAAGGTCGCGGTTTCTTGCGTCTAAACGTCGGTTGTCCACGTAGCAAAGTGGAAGCGGGTGTCGATAAACTGATTCGCGGGCTGGAGTTCCTTTTGGCTTCAGCCTGAATACATCACCACGACATCAAAGCCATTTGATTATTAGATGGCTTTTCTTATTAATTATTTCAATAACGTCTTTTCTCCGCAATCGGCTCATTCGGTTATTTTCTCTATCTAAGTAATGCGAGAAACATCACAAATCCATTATTCCCCTTCCTCGATAAATTCCACGTAATTCGTTCAGCTAACACGTTTAAATATAACAATCACAAGCTTTTGATTTAAATTAATTTATAAAAAGCAAAACTTTGTCATTTAACAAAATAGTTGTGACCTTTATCTCAAACACTAGTTCATCAAAGATCATGTCAATACCATAGACAAAATATTCCTTCGCCATTTTGTGACATTCGTTGCAAATTTACATCGGATTAATATTAACAATGCTGCCATAGCATTCGAAATGGAGGTTGTTATGCGAATCGGAGTGGTAATCAGTGGTGGCGATGGTGCAGGAATCAATAATTTTATTTATCACATCGCCAAACAAGCTCGGGCAGATATTATTTTATTCCATGGTGGTATTTCGGGGATATTATCCAATTGTCATGCAGAAATAACTATGCGTGAGCTAGCTGATTTCTCTATTTCGGCCATGCCGATGATAACTTCTGGCCGTACTGAAAAACGCTTGCTGCGTCATGAATATGAAACCATCAGCAAGCAGCTTAAAGCATTACATATTCACGTATTAATTATGGCCGGGGGTGATGGCTCACTGCAATTTTTACATAGGTTAAGTGAGTTCGGTATTAATTGCTTCGGTGTAGGCATGACCATCGATAACGATGTTTATGGGAGTCACTACACCATTGGTTTTTCGACCGCCTGTGAACAGGTGGTCAAAGAAGTCGCCAAATTGCGCAATACCGGGCGCGCACTACCAGGCCGCGTGTTTATGGTTGAACTGCTGGGCGGTTATTGTGGCGAGTTGACGCTGCAATCAGCGCTTAAATCCAATGCCGATTTTGCCTTGATCCCAGAGTGTCAGCAGCCGTTACCCTTGCTGGCAACAAAGATCACAGCTCGGCTGTTGCAGCAAAATAGCGTCATTCTGTTGTGTTCTGAGGGCTACACCAAAGAATATTCCCCCGGATTTCAAGGAGCGATCGACACCCTGATCAAACAACTGGAACCGCAGATTGGCGTGCGTATTCGTAAAACCATTATTGGCTATGGTTTGCGTAGCGGCGATCCTACCGGTGAAGAGATCTACCAAGGCACAATAATTGCCAATGAAGTGGTGCGCTGCATTGATGCAGGAATGCGTAATAAAGCCATCATTATTAACGGCAGTAATCAAGCCATTCCCATTGATTTAATCAGTATGCAAAAACGACTGGTTGATACAGAAGGACCACATTACAAACTCGCCAAGCAGTTAAATATAATCTGAGGAGATGTCCCATGCTTAAAATTTTGTGCGTATGTGGCTGTGGCCTCGGCTCCAGTTTTGCTATTGAAATGAGCGCAAACGCGGTGCTGAAAAAACTTGGAATAGAAGCTGAGATCGACCACACCACGATTTCAGAAGCCAGTGCATTTAAGTTCGATATTATTCTTACGCAAAAAACCTTTGCCGATATATTAAATGCCGATGCCAGTGAGGAAGAAAAAAAACGCGTTATTATTTTACATCGACTGACAGACAAAACAGAAATCGAACAGAAGATCATGGCCTTTTTGAATGAACGTAACTTAAAGGAAGTCAATCATGAATAGTGTGATTAACTTTATTGTAAAGGATCTACTCGGGCAGGCATCGATATTAATTGCCTTGATTGCTATGCTGGGTTTATTGCTGCAAAAAAAATCGACGGGCAAAGTCGCGGAAGGCACGTTTAAAACGCTGCTTGGTTTTTTGATAATGATGGCAGGTATCAATATCATCGTCGCCACCCTCACCTATCTGAACAGTATCTTTACCCACGGTTTCGGGATGCACGGCTATATTACCGATGTTGCCGCCATTGCAGGTGTGGCTAACCGTGAACTGGGTTCTGAGGTGGCATTGACGCTATTGGTGATTTTTGCCGTCAATATTCTGATCGCCCGCTTAACCCCATTCAAATATATTTTTCTCACCGGTCAAGCGTTGCTGTGGATGGCGACTATTGGCGCGGTGATTGGTTATAAGGCCGGTTTGACCGGATTGCCGTTAATCCTCACTGGGGGCGTTTTCGGCGGGATCATGGCGGTAGTGATGCCAGCTCTGGCACAACCGATAGTGCGCAGAATTACTCAGTCTGACGATGTCGCTCTAGGGCATTTTTGCACCATTGGTTATCTGGTACAGGCTGCCGTCGCTAAGGTGGTAGGCAAAGGTTCGCGTTCAACGGAAGATCTTGAGCTGCCAGATAATTTCAAGTTTCTGCAAGATACCTATCTTTCCATGGCGGTGGTGATGATCCCGATGTATTTGATCCCCGCCTTCGCCGCCGGCCCTACCTACATTGCGCAATTTTCTGGTGGTATGAACTACCTGATGTATTCGCTCATGCAGGCCATTCAGTTTGTTGCCGGGGTGTTCATTCTTTACAGCGGCGTGCGCCTGCTACTTAACGAATTGGTGCCTGCATTTCGTGGCATTGCGATGCGTATTGTGCCTGACGCCAAACCAGCCTTGGATTGCCCGGTACTGTTCCCTTATGCCCCCAACGCGGTCATCGTCGGTTTTCTGGCCACTACGCTGGGATCAGTAATCGGCATGTTGGTGTTCCCAATGTTCGGCCTGGCGATGATCTTGCCTGGCCTACTCACCAACTTCTTTGCCGGTGGCACCGCAGGCATTTTCGGCAATGCGCTTGGTGGTCGCCGCGGAGCGATGATTGGCGGCGTCGTACATGGGCTGTTCATCACTTTCCTACCGGCCATTCTGGTGCCTATGCTGGAGAGTTACGGTTTTGTCGGCCTGACATTCAGTGATTCCGACGTCATCAGCAGCGGATTGGTACTCGGCCATGCCTTCCAAGGTGATTGGCTGTTCGTCCTCGCTTTCGTTGTCTTCGTGGCGCTCATCGCATGGTTCGTCAACGGTAAATCGACCAAACACCAAGGAGAAAAAACTCATGAAACTGTATAACTTCAATCAGTTACAAACCATTGCGAAACAGCGTGGTTTCAAGGCTATCGGCTCATTCAATTTGCATTGTCTGGAGATGCTACCGGCCTACTTTGGTGCCGCAAAAGAAACTAATAGCCCGCTGATGATCCAGATCTCAACCGGCACCGCAGAATATCTGGGTTACGCGCTACTCGTTGATGCCGTGCGTTCACTGGCCGCCAGCCAAAATGTACCAACCTGTCTGCATCTTGATCACTGTTCAGACCTAACGGCGATAAAAACCGCGATTGATGCCGGTTTTAGTTCGGTAATGTACGACGGTTCACACCTGAACATAGAAGAAAACATCGCCAATACGTGTAAAGCAATCGAACTAGCGCGGCCTCATAACGTCACGGTAGAGGCCGAGCTAGGTGCCATTGGCGGTTCTGAAGATGGTAAAATGGTCGCAGAAGCAGAGATCTGTTTCACCAGCGTGGAAGACGCTAAACAGTTTGTTGCCGCCACTGGTGTTGACATGCTGGCGATATCCATCGGCACCGTACATGGTCTTTACACCGGCAAAGCGCATATTCAGCACCAGCGCCTGGCAGAAATTACCGCCGCCACTCATATCCCCTTGGTGTTGCATGGTGGTACCGGCGTCAGCGACGAAGATATGCACCGCGCGGTGGCCAGTGGTATTGAAAAGGTGAATGTCGGCACAGAAATGAATGTGCAATGGGTGGGTCACTGCAAACAGACATTTGAAAAAGGCAAAGTGAACGACAGCGTGCGTAAATTCCTTATTCCGGCCAATAATGCGGTTACCAATGTATTAATCGAAAAAATTAATCTATTTAAGTAACGTCTATACCCAAAATAATTGGAGTTGCATCACAAAAAGGCTCCAGCCTTTTTGAACAGCGCTTGCGCTGGCCCTAACAGGGCGAGGCGTAGCCGAGTAACGCGGCAAGTGAGTAAATCCCGATGAGCTTACGCCAGTAAGTGATTCGGGTGCGCGAACGTAGCCAACAAAGATGCAGCTTCAAGTATGACGGGTATATTTCAATAGGTCGCCCTTTTAATTAACTGCCACAGCATTCGTCGTGGCTGGAGACACTTATGTTCAATTTCTTGAAAAAGTCAGCAAAAGAAAGGCCAGAGGAAGAAGCCAATGATCCACAAGCAGATAAAATATTAAAAAAAATAGAACAGTTGGAAAACCAACTGGCACAGAACTCAAGTGCGAGTGAAATTCACAAGCAATTAATGCTTGAATATAACCGCGCAATAAAGATTTTCGCCAAAAATAAACACTACCACCAACATATCGATATTATTTTCACCAAGATGGATGAGTTGCGTAATATTATCCGCAAAACCATCAGGTTCAATTAATGGAGGCTATGGTTATTATATGACAGCACCAATAGGTAAAACGGTGATATTAGTAAACGGAGTACCGGCCTCGGGTAAAAGCACCGTCGCACATAGCCTGGCGCAGCGTCTCACACTGCCTTATCTGGCGTTGGACAGCATCAAAGAACCTTTTATGCTCAACATGAACAATGTGGATCGTGGATTAAACCGTTTGCTGGGTTGTGCGGCTTACCAAGCTATCTGGTCGATTGTCGGGATGGCGCCAGCGGGTTGTACTTATGTCGTCGATGCTTGGTTTGGTTTTCAATCTAAAGAAGCATTGAGCCAATATCTACATCATTCCGGGGTGGTTCAGGTGTTCGAGGTATGGAACCAGATCTCCGGCGAGCTGGCAGCAGAGCGCTACGCCAAACGCCTTGATGATCGGCTTCCCGGTCACCCTGGTGCTGAATATCTGGTGGAATTACGTACCTTGGCAACCGATGCCAAACCAATGGCACTCGGCCCGGTGTTCAAGGTGGAACAGCCACAACCATTGAAGATGGACGCCCTGACGGATTGGTTGGCAAGGTACGGCTATCCAGTTGAACAGCACACATATGGCTGATCGAATAAAGTAAAGCGGGAGTCTTTCTTCCGCTTTTGTACAAAATTGCGACGCATGCCGCATTTAATGTGAGTATCGTCACTTTATATTGCAACTCGATAGCTATTTGCAGTCATTTGTTTTTATACTGATCCGCACTTGATCAACAACGACATTAACAACAACGAGTGCAAATCATGATCGATTCTCGCCTACCTCTGACTGACATTCACCGTCATCTCGACGGTAATATCCGCGCTCAAACCATCCTTGACTTGGGTCGCAAATTTAACCTCGCCTTACCTGCCGACGAATTGGAAGCGCTGCGTCCACACGTGCAAATCACCCATGCCGAGCCTGATTTGGTCAGCTTCTTGCAGAAACTGGACTGGGGCGTCGCGGTACTGGGCGATCTGGATTCTTGTTATCGCGTAGCCTATGAAAACGTCGAGGACGCAGTGAATGCTGGCCTGCACTATGCCGAGCTGCGTTTCTCCCCGTATTACATGGCGATGAAACATAACCTGCCAGTCGCTGGCGTGGTGGAAGCGGTGATCGGCGGGATTCGTTCTGGCTGTCGCGATCATGATATTGATATCCGCCTGATTGGTATTCTGAGCCGCACCTTTGGCGAACAAGCCTGTATGGAAGAGTTAGAAGGTCTATTGGCACATCGCAGTAAAATTACCGCGCTGGATCTAGCGGGTGATGAATTGGGCTTCCCGGGGGATCGTTTCCTCACTCACTTCAACCGTGGCCGTGACGCAGGTTGGCATATTACCGTTCACGCAGGTGAAGCGGCTGGGCCAGAAAGCATCTGGCAGGCCATTCGTGAACTGGGTGCCGAGCGCATCGGTCACGGGGTGAAAGCCGTCGAAGATACCAAATTAATGGATTATCTCGCCAAGCACGGTATTGGTATCGAATCTTGCCTGACCTCCAATATTCAGACCAGCACCGTGGCATCTCTGGCGCAGCACCCGCTGGCAACGTTCCTGCGTCACGGCGTAATGGCTTCGATCAACACCGACGATCCCGCGGTTCAAGGCATCGAAATTAAAAACGAATACCTCGTTGCCGCGCCACAAGCTGGATTAACGCCGGAAGAGATCCACACCGCTCAGGAAAACGGCCTGAAAATGGCGTTCCTTAGTGATAAGGAAAAACAGAATTTACGCGATAAAGTGCGCGGGTAATATCGATAATGAGGGTGCTTCGGCACCCTTTATTCCTTTATTCCAATTCAATTAAAAATGCACCACGTTCAGGACCTGCCCCCACCACCATGACTGCGACTTCATCACCACGCTTGAGTTTTTTAGACTCGATATCGTCATGGATCATTTTAAGTGTACTGGGAATAACTAAATTGCCGTACTTTCGCACGTTGGTACTGAACTTAGCCTGTTCAACCCCTGTCTCTTCGCTGTACATTTTGATAAATCCATCCACCATATTGGGGCTAGCCTGATGAGTGTAGATCCGCTCAACCTCATGAAAATAGTTTTGCCGATGAGCTTCCAACCCCCGGTGATTGAGTTGCATTCCTTGTGAGTAATAACGTTTAGTTTTATCTCCCGCCATGGCATAGCAGGACAGTTGCTCATTCTGTTCTATACCCGGCGGATTCAACGCACCACCACCGGGATAATGGATCAGTGGATCGTCAAATCCCGCCTCATCACCAAAACTCAGTGAGTCACGGCTATATAGACTATACCCATTAGCCGAAGGGTTATGTCGCAGAACAATGGCCGCTGCACCATCTGAAAATAGTGCAGGTGACGCCCACAGAACGCTGTTCAATGGATGGTGTGTGTTGTAGCGATAAATCGGCGAAACCATATATAAACTGGACACTTCATAAGTGACGATCAAAATATTTTTTGCGTTCAACTTGGCTGCCAATGACAATGCTCGTGCCATACCCGCACAGCCAGCCGCGAGCTGTAACGGGGGAATATGGTCAGGAATTTCCAACGCACGTAACAAGTTAAAGGAGTCGTAATCCAGTTGCACCTCATATGGCGTACTGGTGGCGATCATCACGATATCAATCTCTTGTGCCGTCAGACTAGCGCTATCCATGGCCGCACGAGCAACCTCAACAATACGGTTAAAATTGCGAAAGAAATCAGGATCCCAACTTTTAGATGCTACTGGCCCAATAATATTTTGAATATCTTTACCTGATAAAAATTTTCCTGGTTTTTTACGATTGGGAATTTTAAAATCATCGGCCCATTCATCCATGCTTAATACATTACCAATGACCGTAGACAATCCCGCTATTTTGTAATGAAAATGACAACCTTGCTGTTTTACACTCATAGTTTACCCATTCAAGTTAAGTTAATATGCCGTTTGAATCATAACGACTATATACAGACGAAAATTCATTCGCCGCCAGGGATAATTATTAGGGAAAATAACCACTAAGATATTAAATGTTTTACTTTAACTTTCATTTAGTATAAACCGAGTGTTCGGAACTTGTTTCAATAGGTTCAATAGGTTCGAGGCGTTCAATGTGTTCAAACACTCGACCAGCAGAAACCAGCAATGGCGTACCGGGTCCAAATATATCGGCCACACCACACTGATAAAGAAATTCGTGATCTTGTTGAGGAATCACTCCCCCAACAAAAACAAGAGTATTACTCATATTTTTTGTATTTAGCTGTTTAATTAATTCAGGCACCAGTGTTTTATGCCCAGCAGCTAATGATGACACGCCAATGGCATCACAACCAGAATCCAGCGCCCGCATCACCACTTCTTCCGGCGTCATGAACAATTCGCCCAATTCGACATCAAAACCCAGATCACCAAAGCCTGATGCCACCACTTTAGCCCCACGATCATGTCCGTCCTGTCCCAATTTGACGATCATAATTTTAGGTTTTCTGCCCTGCCGGTGAAGAAAAGCCGTTATCTTTTGCCGTAAGTCCTGCCACTGGGCATGACTTTCTAACGATTCGCCGTAGAGACTCTGCACTACCTGTGGTTTCACTTGGTAACGCCCCCAAACATCCGCCAATGCAGCAGAAACCTCACCCACTGTAGCCCTAGCGCGCATCGCTTGCACACTCAGCTCCAGCAGGTTTCCCACTCCAGACTCGGCACAACACCTTAAAGCTGCCAGAGCCTGATCAACCGCAGGTGTGTTACGCGCCTCACGCAATGCTTTCAGACGGATAATTTGTGCATTACGCACTGCACAATTATCTACCTCACGATAATCGACCACTCTTTCTCCTGGTAATGGGTATTTATTCACTCCAACCACCACCCGTGTTCCCGTATCTATCTTGGCTTGAGTCCGCACCGCGCAAGCGTCAATTTGTTGCCTTACCCAGCCAGATTCTAGGGCTTTTAACATCCCACCCATCGCCTCGATTTCTTCCAATAACTTGCACGCGCCAACCGCCATTTCATCGGTGAGTTTCTCCATCATGTATGAACCGGCCCATGGATCAACGACCGCACAAATCTCGGTTTCTTCCTGAAGGATCAACTGAATATTGCGTGCCAAACGGGCAGAGTTATCCGTTGGCAAACCGATAGCCTCGTCAAAAGCATTGGTATGTAGAGATTGTGTGCCACCAAATATTGCCGCCATCGCTTCAATCGTTGTTCGCGCCATATTGTTATAGGGATCTTGCACGGCTAACGACCAACCCGACGTCTGACAGTGAGTACGTAAAATCAATGAAGCTGAACGTTGTGGGTGAAAGGTTTGCATGGTTTTATACCAAAGCAGGCGGGCAGCCCGTAGCTTAGCAATCCCTTGATAAAACTCCATTCCAATGCCAAAGAAAAAACTCAAGCGACCAGCAAAATCATCAACGTTCAGTCCCTGCTCCACCGCTGCCTGTACATACTCTTTGCCATTGGCCAACGTTAGCGCCAGCTCCAGCACATCACTAGCTCCCGCTTCTTTCATGTGATAGCCGGAAATTGAAACTGAATTAAACTTCGGCATAATTTTGGAGGTATAAGCAATAATATCGGCGACAATACGCATTGAAGGAGCTGGTGGATAAATATAGGTATTACGCACCATAAACTCTTTCAAAATATCATTTTGAATAGTGCCCTTAAGTTGTTCAGGAGACACGCCCTGCTCTTGTGCCGCTACAATATAAGCGGCCAAAATAGGTAACACTGCACCGTTCATGGTCATTGACACCGACATATTGCCGAGTGGGATCTGGTCGAACAGCACTTTCATATCTTCGACAGAGTCTATCGCTACACCAGCGTTGCCTACATCCCCTATGACGCCCGGGTGATCCGAGTCATATCCCCTATGGGTAGCGAGATCAAAGGCCACTGAAATTCCCTGGACACCCCCAGCTATCGCCTTGCGGTAAAATATATTGGATTCCTGGCAAGTAGAAAAACCGGCATATTGGCGAATAGTCCAGGGTTTGACACTGTACATTGTGGCATTTGGCCCCCGAACATACGGCGGCATACCTGGTAATGTGTACATGTGTTTTATCCCATTTATATCATCATGGGTATAAACCGCTTTGAGTGGTAATACATCATATAAATAAGAATTTGTTATGCTTTCCTTCTGATTACAACAACGTAAATCTTTACCAACCGCCTTGAATTCAGATGATTTCATGGTGTAACCCAACTTTCTTCGAGGATAAGCATTAAAAAAACTTAGGTTATGATGGTGTTTAAATCCAGTTTATAGGAATAAAAAATGACATAAAAATTTAGAACCACATGAAGAAACGCAAATCCCACTTTCCTAATGCTATCAAAATGAGCCTTTTCTTCTCATTGTGAGAAAATCAAACACCGCTCATTATTCCTTTCCCCTGTTTAATCCCCCAGTTATTGCCATCACCATCACAGATTTAACCATCTAAATCCCGCATCACCCGCACTGGCGCGCATCTTGCTTGGTTTCTGTGTTTCTACTGAAGCGTTATCTTTTCCTTATTCCGGAGAAATTACTATGTCAAAAGGGATGGAAGATACGCCATTAGGCTTATCCTGTTTGCGGCTGGATGCCCAGGCCAAAGTGACAGGACAGGCGCGGTATACCGACGATATACCGATGGCGGGCATGCACTTTGCCAAATACGTTCGTAGCCCTATCGCGCATGGTTATGTCGACAGTATCGACACCCGCGAAGCACTGCTATTACCCGGTGTAGTGGCGATTTTCACCTGGAAAGATGTGCCAGAAATTCCCTTCGCCACCGCTGGTCACGCTTGGACGTTGGAGCCAACAAAACGTGACGTTGCCGATCGCCTGTTGTTAACACGTCACGTCCGTCATTTCGGCGATGCGGTGGCGATTGTTGTCGCACGTGACGAACTCACCGCGGAAAAAGCGGCTGAGTCAGTCAAGGTCACTTATCAAGAGCTACCAGTGATCACTACGCCTGAAGCGGCAATCGCACCAGACGCTGTCGCCATCCACGAAACTGGCAATGTGATAAAACGCAGCGAAGTCAGTATTAACGATCCACAGGCCGCCATCGAAGGCGCTGAACACCAATTTTCCGGCTACTTCGAAACGCCGATTGTGCAACATTGCCATATGGAAGGCGTGACTTGTTTCGCTTGGATGGAACAACCCGATCGCATCACGATCATTTCCAGCACCCAAATCCCCCATATTGTGCGGCGTATCGTGGCTCAAGCGTTGGATTTATCCTGGTCGAAAGTTCGCGTGATCAAGCCCTACATCGGTGGTGGATTCGGTAATAAGCAAGACGTGCTCGAAGAACCGATGGCGGCGTTCCTGACGCTAAAACTGGGCGGCATACCGGTAAAAGTGCTCATCAGCCGTGAGGAGTGTTTCTTTGCTTCCCGCACACGACACGCTTTCCATATTGATGCCCAACTAGGTATCACCGCACAAGGTGAGCTGAAAGGCTATCAGCTGGATGTCCTTTCCAACACCGGCGCTTACGCTTCTCATGGACACTCCATCGCCTCTGCTGGAGGCAGCAAGATCTCTTGGCTTTATCCGCGTAGTGCATTTGGTTATCGCGCCACCACCGCTTATACCAATTTACCTTCTGCTGGCGCTATGCGCGGTTACGGCGCGCCGCAGGTGGTGTTTGCTCTCGAATCGTTGCTGGATGATGCGGCCGCCGCTCTGGGGATCGATCCGGTTGATATACGCTTACTTAATGCCGCTCGTGAAGGAGATATTAATGCCGTCAACAACAAAGAGATCTACAGCGCAGGATTAACCGAATGCCTGCAAAAAGGCCGTAAACTCTTCAACTGGGACGAGCGAAAAGCCACCTGCCAGCAAACTCAGGGCGATGTTCGCCGTGGTGTCGGCGTGGCCTGTTTTAGCTATGCCTCCAATACTTGGCCAGTGGGTGTCGAAATTGCTGGCGCGCGCTTGGTATTGAATCAGGATGGCGTGGTTAACGTGCAAACCGGCGCTACTGAATTAGGGCAAGGCTCCGATACCGTCTTTGCTCAAATGGTGGCAGAAACGCTGGGTATGCCGATCAACATGATCCACATCATTTCCACCCAAGATACCGACGTCACACCTTTCGATCCCGGCGCTTTCGCTTCACGCCAAAGCTACGTTACCGCCCCCGCTCTGCGTGAAGCCGCGTTGGTATTGCGGCAGAAGATCCTGCATCACGCCGCTTTGATGTTGCAACTGCCAGAGATGAACCTCACCATTCACAACGGTAATATCGCCTTAGCATCACGCCCGGATAGAATTCTACTCAACGTAGCAGACGTCGCGATGGACAGCTTCTACCACCCGACCGAAGGCGGGCAGCTTTCAGCAGAGTCATCGTTCAAAACCACGACCAACCCGCCGACGTTCGGCTGCACCTTTGTCGATGTCACGGTCGATATTCCGCTGTGCAAAGTCACCATCAATCACATCCTGAATTTGCATGACTCCGGTCGCATCCTAAACCCGCAGCTAGCTGAAGGCCAAGTTCATGGCGGAATGGGCATGGCGATTGGTTGGGCGCTATTCGAAGAACTGATAGTCGATGAGGTTAGCGGCGTTGTGCGCAACCCTAATCTGCTGGATTACAAAATGCCCACCATGTTGGATCTCCCCGCACTGGATTGCGCCTTTGTCGAAACTTATGAACCACAGTCTGCCTATGGTCACAAGGCGCTGGGTGAGCCGCCGATTATTTCACCGGCAGTGGCTATTCGTAATGCGGTACGCATGGCGACCGGTATTGCCATCAATACGCTCCCTCTCACGCCGAAGCGGTTGTTTCGGGAGTTTGTCCAGGCTGGTTTGATCGAAGGATAGCGCTATGTACGATATTGAAAGTTATCATCGCGCCGACAGCGTGGCGCACGCGGTAGAGTTACTCGCCGACCATCCGCAATCCCGCCTGCTTGCAGGGGGAACCGATGTGTTGATTCAGCTTCATCATCTCAACCCACGTTTCCGTCACATTGTCGATATTCATGATTTACCGGGATTACGCGGTATCACTTGCGATAAAGAAGGCCATATTCGCATCGGCTCAGGAACCACCTTCACCGAACTGATTGAGCATCCACTGATACAAACGCACCTTCCCGCGCTGGCTGCTTCTGCCTCCGTGATCGCCGGGCCGCAAATCCGTAATGTCGCCACCTACGGCGGCAATATTTGCAACGGAGCCACCAGCGCCGATTCCGCGTGCCCTTCCCTGATTTACGAAGCCGAATTGGAGATTGCGACACCACAAGGGCTGCGTTTTACCTCGATCAACGGTTTTCACACCGGACCGGGCAAAGTGTCATTAGCGGCAGGCGAACTGTTAGTCGCTTTCCATTTCAAAGCGGAAAATTATCGCGGCAAAGGCTCAGCCAGTTTCAAATATGCCATGCGTGACGCGATGGATATTTCCACCATTGGTTGTTCGGCTCTTTGTGAGATTGCAGACGGTCGATTCAAAGAACTCAAACTGGCCTTTGGCGTCGCGGCACCGACGCCAATTCGCTGCCCACACGCAGAACAAGCCGCAGAAGGACAACCGCTAACCCAGCGAACGCTAGCCGCCGTTGCCGAAGCCGTTGCTAGCGATGTGTCACCCAGAACCTCATGGCGGGCGGAAAAGGCGTTTCGTTTACACCTGATCCGCACTTTAGCGAAGCGAGTGATCGAACAGGCGGTGAACAACGCGGGAGGAAAAATCGCATGAGTCATAAAAACTGTATCAGCATCAATTGCCATATCAACGGAATGGCTTACCAACTCAATATTTCCCCCGCAATGCCCTTATCCGATGCGCTGCGTGAACAGGGTTTTCTCAGTGTGAAACAAGGGTGTTGCGTGGGTGAATGTGGCGCTTGCACCGTATTGGTTGACGGCGTTGCCATCGACAGTTGCCTTTATTTGGCTGTTTGGGCGCAGGGTAAAATGTTGCGTACCTTGGAGGGGGAAAGCGTCAATGGCAAACTCACACCGGTTCAACAAGCCTATGCAGAGCAAGGTGCCGTACAATGCGGCTTCTGTACGCCGGGTTTGATCATGACCACCACCGCATTACTGGCGAAACCACGTAACCAACCCTTGACCGTCTATCAGATCCGCCAAGGGTTGGCCGGTAATCTATGCCGCTGTACCGGCTATCAATCCATCGTTAACGCAGTTCAACACGCTGATATATCCTCAAAATAATGGGTTGGCCTCATACCGAGGCCAGTTCATACTTCTTTATTTTCCGATACAGCGTCGCAATACCGATCCCGAGTTCTTTCGCCGCCTGTTTCTTATTACCGTAACGCGCCAGAGCTTCGCCAATCAGTTGTTTTTCCATCTCTTCCAAAGCATTAGCGCCATCGCTTTGATCGTTCATCTCATTTTCAATATCAGGCACGACCTCCGCGGGGCTAGTAAACGGAACTATCAGCCGATGTTGATTAACCAAGTTAGGCGGTAATAGCGAACTATTAATGATCTCACCGCTCGGCACCACGTTCACTAAGTACTCCATAAGGTTACTCAGTTCGCGCAAATTACCGGGCCAGTGGTATGTTTTGAGCAGCGTCATCACTTCTGGCGCAATACCGGGATAGACCAAACCAATCCGTTTGGTATGGAGGTTGAGGAAATAGTGGATCAGCAGTTCCAAATCGCCGTGTCGCTCACGCAACGGCGGTAAAGTGACGGGAATAACGTTTAAACGGTAATAGAGATCTTCGCGGAATTTGCCTTCGGTAACAAACTTTTCAAGATTCTGGTTAGTCGCACAGATAATGCGAATATCAACCGGGATCGGCCTGCTGGAGCCAATCGGCTGAACCTCACGCGCTTCAATGGCGCGCAACAGCTTAGCCTGAATAATCAGTGGCATGTCACCGATTTCATCTAAAAACAGCGTTCCTTGATGAGCCGCCTGCATCAGCCCCTGTTTGCCATTGGTTGATGCGCCAGTGAAAGCCCCTTTAACATAACCGAACAGCTCGCTCTCCAGCAATTGCTCAGGAATAGCGGCGCAGTTAATGGCAATGAAGGCCTTATCGTTACGGTGACTGAGTTTGTGGATTGCCCATGCCACCACTTCTTTACCGGTTCCACTCTCTCCCGCAATCATCACACTTGATGGGCCAGGAGCAATGCGACCGATTAACCGTTTGAGTACCCGCATCGGTTGGCATTCGCCAATAAGATGCTCAATCTGCGGATCGTCAGCATAGGGTTCACTATTAATTGGCGTATGCGACTGATGAAAAGCCATCAAAAAAACTTGATGTTCCTGCACGTCATGCAGTTGACCAATAATTATCTCGCTGCGTTCATCAAAAGAAATAATATGTTGTAAGTGCCCACTGGAAAAACTTTTTTGGAAGGTTAATGCACGTACAGAGAAAATCTTCCCGTTAATTTTTTCGTGCGATACATTCAATAATTTTAACGCCGTCGGGTTGGCAAATTTTAACTGATTATTCTTATCCAAGATCAACACCCCTTGATCCATATTGTCGATCAGGTTCATCAATATCCCACGGGTACTGTCTTCACTATTTTGATCGTCTAAAAGCTTGGTGATAAATATGCTAGAAATATGTTGCACATAATCAGAAAACTCGCGCAAATTATGGCTAATCCGTTCTTGTTGTTCTTGGGTAAATGCCACCAAACTGATCACACCGACACAAGCATTCTGAAACATGATCGGTGTGCCAAGAAAGGCTTTTTCTTTGCACTGTTGTTTGTCCGTACAGCCATCACAGAGCGGATCAAAACGTGACCGCGTCACTATCTTTTCTTGCCTGGTTTCCAGTATGTGGTTTAAAATTCTTGAGTTATGGTCAAGTTTTTGACCAAGAAGTTTGCCGTAGGGCCCCGTTCCGGCCACGCGGGTCATGGCGTCGTCAACGATCTCCACTTCCAGCTGTAACACACTGGACAGCATCTTGGCGAAGCGCATGACCGTCGGCTGTATTTGCATCAAAATAGACTGAGTATTTATGGTAATCATAATCGGCTTCCCTTTTACTCATGGTAATGACTGACGGCATGGCAATATTTCTTCGAGGCACCTTCAGAAGTCATGATTCTAACCCAGTAAACAAGAATATTAATGAGCTATTAATGCATTTTCATCAGTTGAAAATAAAATATGCAAAAGACATCACACTTGATTATCAAATTGATAATTACCCTCAGGGGGTTATCAATATCGACAAGTGATTTTTGATAATCCCCCAGACTCATTAATTATTTTTAAATATCCCTTCCAACACCGTTTAACCTCATTAGAACGCAAACGTTTACCACCTCTTAAATAATCGATTTTTTGTGAACCACATCCCATATTAAGCTGCATAGAGGTATTTCATCGGCCTATTTACCCGTTCTGGCATGGTTATTGTTAATCAGTATGTAGCTCATTCAGATTGATGGGTTATTTCTGCGCAATGCAGCGGTTATATGCTCAGCCATTACAAAATTAGGGTGTGACGATGAAAACAATTAACGACTTGATCAAGGACCTCAGCAAGCTTAACGCCAACCTCCATCAAAAGGACTTTCTGCTTACTTGGGAACAAAGCCCAGATGAATTGAAGCAAGTGCTGGACGTTGCTGCTGCGCTGAAATCTATGCGTGCAGACAACATTGCGACCAACGTATTTACCAACGGGATAGGCGTCTCTGTCTTCCGCGATAACTCGACTCGCACGCGTTTTTCTTATGCTTCTGCGCTGAATATGTTGGGTTTGGCACAGCAGGATCTGGACGAAGGTAAGTCACAAATTGCCCACGGTGAAACCGTGCGTGAAACCGCCAACATGATCTCCTTCTGCGCCGATGCCATTGGTATTCGTGACGATATGTTCCTCGGTGCAGGTAACGCCTATATGCGCGAAGTCGGTGCCGCATTAGATGAAGGTTACGAACAAGGCGTTCTGCCACAGCGCCCGGCGCTGGTAAACCTCCAGTGCGACATCGACCACCCAACCCAATCAATGGCAGACCTCGCTTGGTTGCGTGAGCATTTCGGTTCGCTGGAAAACCTCAAAGGCAAAAAAATTGCCATGACGTGGGCTTATTCACCGAGCTACGGCAAACCGCTGTCAGTACCACAAGGCATTATTGGATTGATGACCCGCTTTGGGATGGACGTCACTTTGGCGCATCCAGACGGTTACGAGTTAATTCCTGATGTGGTGGAAGTTGCGAAAAATAACGCCAAATCCTCCGGCGGTAGCTTCCGCCAAGTCAACTCAATGGAAGAAGCCTTTAAAGATGCGGATATCGTTTATCCAAAATCTTGGGCGCCGTACAAAGTCATGGAACAGCGTACCACCCTGCTGCGAGCCAATGACCATGAAGGCTTGAAAACGCTGGAACAACAATGTCTGGCACAAAACGCCAACCACAAGAACTGGCACTGTACCGAAGAGATGATGAAGTTGACTCGCGCTGGCGAAGCACTGTACATGCACTGCTTGCCAGCCGACATCACCGGTGTGTCCTGTAAAGAAGGCGAAGTCACTGAGGGGGTGTTCGAAAAATTCCGTATCGAAACCTACAAAGAAGCCAGCTGGAAGCCTTACATCATCGCCGCCATGATCCTGTCGCGCAAATATGCCAAACCGGGTCAGATCTTAGAACAACTGCTTAAAAACGCTGCAAAACGTGTCAAGTAAGCTGGTCTCCGGCCCTTGGGGTCGGAACCTTTAATTCTGCAAGATGAGGTTGGCTATGTCAGTGTTCTCATTGAAGTTAGATATTGAACAAAACCGCTTCTTTAACGGTGAAATTTCTCCGCTGTTTTCCGGTGAACAGACGCGTAAAGCTCGCGCTTTCCATAAAAAAATCACCGGTTATCAACCGACCCCGCTGTACGCCCTTGATGAATTATCAGCCCTGTTTGGCGTCGGCAAGATCCTAGTCAAAGATGAATCACAGCGCTTTGGTCTTAATGCTTTCAAAATGTTGGGCGGCACTTACGCTATCGCTCAACTACTTTGCAAAAAATATCATATTGATATCAATGAGTTTTCATTCGAAAAAATCAAAAAAACCATTACAGAAAAAATGACCTTCGCCACCACTACCGACGGCAACCACGGCCGTGGCGTCGCTTGGGCGGCTCGCCAACTGGGTCAACATGCGGTGGTTTACATGCCGAAAGGCTCGGCGCAAGAACGTGTTGATCACATTCTAAACCTTGGCGCTGAATGCATCGTTACCGAGATGAACTATGACGACACCGTACGCATGACCATGCAGACGGCAAAAGCACGCGGCTGGGAAGTGGTACAGGACACGGCTTGGGAAGGCTACACCAAAATCCCAACCTGGATTATGCAAGGCTACGCCACGCTAGCGGACGAATCCGTCGAACAAATGAAGCAGATGGGCGTCGAGCGCCCTACTCACGTTCTGTTGCAAGCCGGAGTCGGTGCTATGGCTGGCGGCGTGTTGGGTTATCTGGCCGACGTGTATGGGGCTAAACGCCTGCACTCAATGGTGGTTGAGCCTGAACTCGCCGACTGTATTTATCGTTCTGGCGTCAAAGGTGACATCGTCAACGTTGGCGGCGACATGCCAACCATCATGGCCGGTTTGGCCTGTGGTGAGCCGAACCCGCTGGGTTGGGAGGTCCTGCGCAACTGCGCAACACAATTCATTTCCTGCCAAGACAGCGTCGCCGCATTGGGTATGCGGGTGCTCGGCAATCCACTGGGTAAAGACCCACGCATTATTTCCGGTGAATCCGGTGCCGTCGGTCTAGGCGTTCTCGCCGCAGTGCATTACCACCCACAACGTAAAGCGCTAATGGAAAAATTGGGGCTTAACCGCGATTCCGTGGTGCTGGTGATTAACACCGAAGGCGACACCGACGTTAAGCACTATCGCGAAGTGGTCTGGGAAGGTAAACACCCGACACAAGCGTAATAAATTGATTTTGTAGCCTCTGCCAAATAGAGGCTTCATAAAAGGAGTAATGAACCATGAGTAAACCCATTCCATTCGAAAAAGTGGTGGAAAAAGCCCAACACTACAAACAAGACATGACCCGTTTCCTACGCGATATGATCGCCATTCCAAGCGAAAGCTGCGACGAAAAGCGCGTGGTGCATCGTATTAAAGAAGAGATGGAAAAAGTCGGTTTCGATAAAGTAGAAATCGACCCGATGGGCAACGTTCTCGGCTATATCGGCCACGGCCCGCACCTGATCGCAATGGATGCCCATATCGACACCGTTGGTATCGGCAACATGAAAAACTGGACCTTTGATCCTTATGAAGGCATGGAAACCGAAGAACTGATCGGCGGCCGTGGTGCGTCGGATCAAGAAGGCGGCATGGCCTCGATGGTCTACGCCGGTAAGATCATTAAAGATCTCGGGCTGGAAGATCAATACACCCTGTTAGTCACCGGTACCGTGCAAGAAGAAGACTGCGACGGCCTGTGCTGGCAGTACATTATTGAGCAATCCGGCATTCGCCCTGAGTTTGTGGTCAGTACCGAACCGACCGATTGCCAAATCTACCGTGGGCAACGGGGTCGGATGGAAATCCGCATTGACGTTCAAGGGGTGAGTTGCCACGGTTCTGCGCCAGAGCGTGGTGATAACGCTATTTTCAAAATGGGGCCGATCCTCGGTGAGCTACAGCAGTTGGCCACTCGTCTCGGTAATGACGAATTCCTCGGCAAAGGCACGCTGACAGTTTCAGAAATCTTCTTCACCTCGCCAAGCCGTTGTGCGGTCGCCGATAGCTGCGCGGTGTCCATTGACCGCCGCTTAACTTGGGGCGAATCGTGGGAAGGTGCACTGGAAGAGATCCGCGCCCTGCCTGCGGTGAAAAACGCCAAAGCCACTGTTTCGATGTACGAATATGACCGCCCATCATGGACCGGACTGGTTTATCCGACCGAATGCTACTTCCCTACCTGGAAAGTGGAAGAAGATCACATCACGGTCAAAACCCTCAGCAAAGCCTACCAAGGGCTGTTCCGCACCGATCCGGTCGTCGATAAATGGACGTTCTCTACCAACGGCGTTTCGATCATGGGGCGTCACGGTATTCCAGTGATTGGTTTTGGCCCAGGTAAGGAGCCAGAAGCCCACGCGCCTAATGAGAAAACCTGGAAGGAACATCTGGTGACTTGCGCGGCAATGTATGCGGCGATCCCGCTGGCTTATTTATCAGAACTGAAGAAATAACCGACCACCAATACGGCTTCGTTGGGTACCCAGCGGAGCCGCTATGGAGTTCTCCATGAAAGTGCTGATTACCCGAGGCTGCGTCGTCAATGCTGATAGTCAGTCACAAAGCGATGTGTTGATCGAAAACGGTGTTATCCAACGAATCGCCGCCGAAATCATCCCGCCAGAAGATTGCGAAGTGATTGACGCCGAAGGTTGTTACGTCATGCCCGGCGGAGTGGACGTTCATACTCACTTTAATATTGATGTCGGTCTTGCTCGTAGTTGTGATGATTTTTTTACCGGTACCCGTGCAGCAGCCTGTGGCGGTACAACAACCATCATTGACCATATGGGATTCGGCCCAGCCGGATGCAGCCTGCACCACCAGTTAGAGGTTTATCATGGTTATGCCCAAGGAAAAGCGGTTATCGACTACAGTTTCCACGGCGTGATCCAACATATTGATGACGCGATCATCGATGAAATTCCCTTGATGGTCGATGAAGGTATCAGCAGTTTTAAACTCTACCTGACCTATCTGTATAAGCTGAACGATAGCGATGTGTTACGGGCACTACAGCGGCTGAATGAGGCTGGTGCATTAACCACCGTGCACCCAGAGAACGACGCAGTGATCGCCCAGCGACGCACCGATTTCTTGGCCGCCGGGTTAACCGCCCCGCTGTACCATGCCCGTAGCCGCCCGCCAGAATGTGAAGCCGAAGCCATCGCTCGCATGATCAATCTAGCTAGGCTTTCCGGCAATGCGCCACTGTACATCGTGCATCTTTCCAATGGCCTTGGCCTAGACTATCTGCGGCTGGCAAAAGTACGCAATCAACCGGTATGGGTGGAAACTTGTCCGCAATATTTAATGCTGGACGAGCGTCTTTACCTGCGCCCCGACGCGCTGAAATTCATTCTTAGCCCACCGCTACGGGATATTCGTGACCAAGACGCATTATGGTGTGGCATCAGCGACGGTTCCATTGATGTTGTTGCGACCGACCATTGTACCTTCCCTTATCAACAGCGCGTTGAGCTCTCGCACGGTGATTTCAGCCACTGCCCGAACGGGCTGCCGGGGGTAGAAAACCGCATGTTGCTGCTATTTTCTGCCGGTGTGATCAGCAAACGTATTTCGCCAGAGCGTTTCGTTTCTTTGACCAGCGCCATGCCAGCGCAGCTATTTGGTATCTGGCCACAAAAAGGCTGCATTGCCCCCGGTTCCGATGCCGATATCGTCATTATCGATCCGAACGTCACCAGCACCATTCGCCACAGCCAACTCCACGACAACGTGGATTACAGCCCCTATGAGGGGATGACCTGTCAGGGTGAAATACGTCACACCCTATCGCGCGGCGAGCTGATTTTTAGCCAAGGGCAATTTACCGGCACCGCTGGTCGTGGACGCTTCCTGAAGCGTCAACCCTTTCAACAGCTCTAACTTTGACATCAAGATGGCACATTTCGCCGTAATATCAATAATCTGTGAGTGAGGTAAGGATGAAAAAGAAAATCGTACTGGCTCTAGGGGGCAATGCGTTAGGCGATGGGCTAGCCGAGCAAATGGTCGCGGTAAAAACTACCGCGAAAGCCATCGTCGATTTGATCGAACAAGGGCATAAAGTGGTGTTGACGCACGGTAACGGCCCACAAGTGGGCATGATCAATCGAGCATTTGAAGCCGCCGCCAAAACCGAAGCCCATACCCCGATGTTACCGATGTCGGTATGCGTGGCGCTCAGTCAGGGCTACATCGGCTATGATTTGCAAAACGCACTGCGCGAAGAATTGGTTAACCGTGGCCTGTCAGTACCGGTCGCCACGCTGATTACCCAAGTCGAAGTGGATGCCAAAGATCCGGCGTTCCTCAACCCAACCAAGCCTATCGGCTCTTTCTTCAGTAAAGAAGAAGCACAAACGCTGATCGCCAACGGTCACAATATGATCGAAGATGCGGGTCGCGGCTGGCGACGTGTAGTGGCCTCACCAAAACCTATCGACATCATCGAGAAAGACACAGTAAAAGCACTGTTGGACGCCGGACAATTGGTGATTACCGTCGGTGGTGGTGGCATCCCGGTGATCCGCGAAGGCAATCATCTGCGTGGAGCCAGCGCGGTGATCGACAAAGATTGGGCAAGCGCCAAACTGGCAGAAATGATCGACGCCGATATGCTGATTATTCTCACGGCGGTGGAGAAAGTTGCCATCAACTACGGCAAACCGGGCGAGCAATGGTTAGAGCGTTTGAGCCTTAGAGATGCCGAGCGCTTTATCGCTGAAGGGCACTTTGCACCGGGCTCAATGCTGCCTAAAGTTGAAGCTGCCGTCTCTTTCTCCGCCAGCCGTGCGGGACGTGAAACATTGATTACCGTATTGAATAAAGCCAAAGAAGGGATCGAAGGGAAAACCGGCACTGTTGTTTGTCAGTAGCGATTTAGGTCAGCTCTGTGCGACAGGAAATTTGAAGGAAGTAAGGCAGCACATGAAATCAATGTGTGCTGCTTAAAAACATCTTTACGTTTTAATGACATGTTCTACATCAAGCAGTTACTACCGACAAATAGTTGATTGCTGAGTAATTACTCGAAGTATATACTTACAACACACACAAAAAAGGAGCCTAATCATGAAACACCGCGTCAGCGTTACCGTGGACAAAGACAATTATCAGGTTCTGAGTAGTGCCGGGATCAATATTTCTGGTCTTGTTAATGAGGCCATAGGCAAAGAAGCCCGCCGTATCAAGGCTGATGAATGGAAGAAAAATAACCGTGAAGGGATGGAGGAAGTTGCTCAATTTATCGCACAAAATGGTTCTTTCGCTGATGAAAACAGGAACTGGTGATCATGCAATTCATCGTTTATCAATACAAGCGAGCTAGCCATTACAAAATGTTGGTAGATGTGCAAAGTGACATTGTAGAGACAACAGGCCGGCGCATGGTCATCCCGTTCATAGCATCACACCATTTGTCAGAGAAAGTGAATAAAACGTTGTTTCCTCTGGTCCTCATCAACGGCGAAAATCACCGACTGATGACAACCGAGTTATCGAGTGTTTCCGTTGACGTCATCGGTGAAACTATTGCAGATCTCAGTGGCTACGCTGATGAAAGAGAGCGTTCAGAATTCTGTGTCACGTTAAAAGATCATTACAACGTAATCACTTTATCGAGGCGACCTTCAAAATAAATCGCCAACTGGGACAATGTCAAATTCCAGCTCTGGATCGGCATTGTCCATTTTTCCTGCGCATTCATTAACCCCAGATAAAGCAGCTTCAACAGACTGTTTTCGTTAGGGAATGCGCCTTTAGTTTTCGTCAGCTTTCTGAACTGGCGGTGCACTGATTCAATGGCATTCGTGGTGTAAATGACTTTACGGATCGTCGCCGGATACCGGAAGTAATGTGACAAATTCTCCCATTTTCTCCGCCATGACTGGATGACCATCGGGTATTGCTGGCCCCACTTAGCCTCCAGTTCATCCAGCGCCGTTTCTGCTGCTTCTTTCGATACGGCACGATAAACGGGCTTCAAATCGGCCATAAACGCCTTATGGTGCTTGGAGGCGACATATTTAATCGAGTTGCGGATCTGATGGATAACACAGAGCTGGACTTCGGTATCCGGGTAAATACTGTTTATCGCTTCCGGGAACCCCGTCAGACCATCCACACAGGCAATCAGAATGTCGTTCAGGCCACGGTTTTGTAGATCGGTCAGTACTGACAGCCAGAAGTTAGCCCCTTCGTTTTCAGACAGATACAGACCCAGGATCTCTTTTTTGCCTTCCAGATTCAGCGCAAGAACAGTGTACACGGCTTTGCTTTGATAACGCCCGTCTTCGCGGATCTTATAGTGAATCGCATCCAGCCAGACGAAGGGATAAACCGTCTCCAGCGGGCGTTGTTGCCATTGTTGCAACTCAGGAATCACTTTATCGGTGACGGCGCTGATCGTGGCGCTGGAAACACTGAAAGCATACAGGTCTTCAATTTCCTGGCTGATATCCTTGTAACTCATGCCCAGTGCAAACATGCGGATGATCTTGCGCTCAATCTCATCGGAAAGCGTGGTCTGGTGCTTCTTCACGAGTTGAGGCTCAAAAGTACCGTTACGATCGCGGGGCGTGGCGAGTTCAAAGGCACCAGTGGGTGTTTTTAGTGTCTTTTTAGACGAACCATTTTTACGGTTAACGGCAATATCTTGAGCCAGATGAGAGTCGAGTTCAGCGGCCAGAGCAGCTTCGGTTAACTGTTTGATTAATGGCGTTAAGATGCCATCTTTACCTGTCAGTGCCTGACCATCCTGAAGTGCTTTCAGGGCTTTATCGAAATCGAAGGGTTGGGACATGTGTCATTCCTTTTTGTCGGTATTTTACTGGAATGACACAGAATTTCTAACACTCCCTGATGAAATAAAAAATGCCCTCAACCTCATGTTCTGGGGTGTTTAAAAACCACTCAACAACAGAGCCACTATCCCGATCTTTCGAGTAGGCAGTGCAGCGCCAATTATGTCGGTTTCCCTGACAGCGCCATCATCGCTTCCAGCACCGCGCCGCCAATAGCGCGGGCTTTATCCGACACCGTTCTAAAATCGGCTTCCGCGCCGCGCGGATCGATATCACCAATTTTAAACCCCGCGGTGACCATCAACCCTTCGTTCAATAAACCGCGTACCATACCGCTCAACGGTGCTTCGATGGGCGTATCGTCAACATAAGCCACGATATCCCCTTCGTTGACCAGAGAGCCGAGCTTCACCCGGCAACGCATCCTGCCAGCCACTGGCGCTCGCATCACTCGCCGCGTGGTATGCCCATTAATGCTTCCCGGTATGCCGGTATTAGCCTGAGTACAACCTTGATAAATCACACGCCCTAAATAATGCCCACGGTTGGTTTCAATCACCGCATCACAATCTTTTCCGGCCTCAAAACCTGGCCCCAAAGCGATGGTAACGGGAGCCATATTCCGACTTGTCCCTTTGTTTTCCTTCGCCAAAATGGCATCCACCAATCCGTCAGGTTGCAACTCAACCAACAAAGCCGCCTCGGCATCGACTAGAACCGGAATGATGCCTTCACGCAACAATGCCAAACATTCGTTAGGATTGTCGGCACGTTTGGCCGTCACCCCTTCCACCGTGGCTTCACCATCAAACAGCGCTTGGGCGAAAGCGACGGTACAGCGAATCACCGTCGGTTTGGCGACCTCTAACATCACCACTTCAAACCCCGCATGATGCAAGCGCAAAGCCACCCCGGTAGCAATATCCCCGGCTCCGCGAATCACAATCCGTTGGCGGTTCTTTTCATTCGTTTTCATCGCCCCACCGGGAGCCTGATGCCGTATTTGCAGGATCTCCGCCAACACGCTGATGGCAATTTCCTCCGGCGTTTCAGCGCCGATATTAAAGCCGACGGGAGCATAGAGGCGTGCAATATCCCCTTCAGGCACACCGCATTCCCGCAGTTGTTGAAAGTAAACCTGCGTTTTACGACGGCTGGCCAACAGGCCAAGATATTTCACCGGACGATTAATCAGGCAATCTAGCGCTTCTTTATCCTGACTATTGGTGGCGATCACCACATAATCACTGTCTTCGATTTGTAACAGCTCAATGGCTTGCGAGAAAGTTTGTGCCTGCAATAAGTGAGTTGAAAGTGGGAAGCGCTCAGGTCGGAGGCTATCGGCATAAATATCCGCCACGTGAATGTCAAAATCCAACGCCGCTGCCGCCAAAGCGATCGCCCGATTAACGTGCCCGCCGCCGATCAACACCAAACGCGGGCTGTGCCCATACACTTCAATGTACACCGTCATCGCCCCGCCACAGTCAGAACCCACCGCATCTTGACCATTTTTCGCCATGCGACCATGAAACAATCGTGATTTACGTTCTGCCAGCGCAAGCAACGCCTCGTCAATCACTTTACGCTCCATCATGCCGCCGCCAATGGTGCCAATGATGCTGCCATCGGTGCGTACCAGCATTTGCGCATTATGGCGCGGCGTGGAACCTCGGCACTCGACAATCTGAGCCATCGCAAAGGGAGTGTTTTGTTTTTCTAGTTTTGCTGCTTCGGCGAAAATCTTCATTAAGGACCTCAATGGTTTTCGTTTTTCGGGCATGATTTTGGGCGTAGTTTTGGACATGGCTTTGGGCGTAATTTTGAGCATAATAACGTGCGTAAAATGGCAGGATTTTCTCGAACCGCCCCCAGCCAAATAGCGTCTAGCCCGGTGTTGACTAACAGGGAGGACAACGCTTCGTCAGTCAGATTCTCAAATTGAGAAAAACGGTTTATCAACCAGATACGCAACGCACCCGATGGCACGTTTTTGAACATCCCTTCTCTATGGCAAATAAAGCTCACCAACGCATCGACACTGAGTCGTTCTCCGCTTTTAAGCCGCGTCAGTGCGGCAAACCGTGGCCAACGATGGACATTTTCCGGCCCAACCGGATGCCCCAACACTTGCCCACCCGTCACCGCAATGACGCAGTGGCTACTAGTAGGTATGCAAGGTTCGTGCTCATTTGGCGCTTTAAGTGGAAAACCGCGCGATCCATCGGCTTCCACCAACAAGACATCAGCGATTCCACGCTGAGCCAAACGATCGATAGCTTCCGGCGTAAAGCCGCGCACTTTGCCGCTGACTGCATCCCATCCGCTATAACAGGCGACCACTGGCGCGAAGAAAGCTCGCGTAGGCAAATGATCAGGCTGATGGCAAATCAGAACCGGCAGGTTTTCTTCTGGCAAATACATCCGAGTGGTGGTGGTAATCACAACGCGTTTCCCTGCGCGAACAAATTCGCGGGCCAACCAAAATAAGGCACTGGTTTTACCGCCTGCCCCCACCAGACTAATCACTAGGGGTGATGGCACATCATCAAGAATAAAAGTCAATGGTTCTGGAATATTTGGGATCGGCATTATCGGTAACCTGGTAGTTGTATCAAATTGATACTCATCTTTTTCTTTTGAGAATTAGAAAATAAATAATCTCATTCTATTTAACCCACAGTACTTTATTAATTTCCATTATCACTTTTATAAGCGTGATATATTTCACAAACTGACGATAACATTAGAACCCTCTCACATTTCTTATTAACTCATTCTAGCGAACGCCTATCTGGCGCGATTGTTGCAATAACCGTAACAACAGTCGCTTGCATGCGGCATATCCTAATAAACAGAAATCGCAACAAGGAGAATGTCATGGGAGATATTATGCGTCCGGTTCCGTTTGAAGAACTTTTGACGCGCATTTTTGATGAATATCAACAAAATAATTCTATCTTTGGTATTCCGGCACCACAATTTTACCGCGCCAATAAAAACACCTTATTTAACGTGTTTGGTGAAACTTGTGAAACTCCCATCGGTCCCGCTGCCGGGCCACATACACAATTGGCACAGAATATTGTGGTTTCTTGGCTAACCGGTGGACGTTTTATTGAACTTAAGACTGTACAGATCCTCGACCGCTTAGAATTAGAAAAACCTTGTATTGATGCTGAAGATGAAGCCTTTAACACCGAATGGTCCACCGAATTTACCTTGCTTAAAGCCTATGATGAATATTTAAAAGCGTGGTTTATTCTTCATTTACTTGAGGCTATTTTCGATCCCCGCCTTGGCGAGCAAAAGAAATCCTTTATCTTTAATATGAGCGTCGGATACAACCTCGACGGCATCAAACAACCGCCGATGCAGCAGTTTATCCATCACATGATGGATTCTTCAACGCATCCGGCCTTTGCTCAATACCGCCGCGATCTACAGCAATGGGTGCAGAGCGAGGCTTTCCTCACCCGTTTTAAACTGACCGATCGTAAGAATGAATTAGCGGCGCTGCCAGAAGCCATTCCGGCCAATCTGGTTCAGGGTGTCACCCTTTCCACCATGCACGGTTGCCCACCGGATGAGATTGAAGCGATCTGCCGCTACATGCTGGAAGAAAAACACCTGAACACCTTTGTGAAACTCAACCCGACACTGCTCGGTTTTGAGCGTGTACGGGAAATTCTCGACACCTGTGGTTTTGATTATATCGGGCTGAAAGAAGAGTCGTTCCAGCACGATCTTAAGCTCAAACAAGCGTTAGAAATGCTTGAACGCTTAATGAGTTTGGCGCAGGAAAAACAGCTTGGTTTCGGCGTCAAACTGACCAACACCTTGGGCACGGTGAATAATAAAGGCGCATTGCCCGGCGAAGAGATGTATATGTCTGGTCGCGCCTTGTTCCCGCTGTCAATCAACGTAGCGGCGGTACTTTCTCGTGCCTTTAACGGTCAGTTGCCTATCTCCTATTCCGGCGGCGCCAGCAAATTTACCATCCGCGATATTTTTGAAACCGGCATCCGCCCTATTACTATGGCGACAGATTTGCTCAAGCCCGGCGGTTATCTACGTATGCTCGAGTGCATGCGTGAACTGGATCAATCCTCTGCGACCTCGATGACTCGCGTCGACGTCGAACGTTTAGATGCATTGGCCGAACGTGCCGTGAGCATGGAATACACGCAAAAACACTGGAAATCAGACGATCAGATCGATGCCGGTGGCTCACTGCCGCTGACCGACTGTTATGTTGCCCCTTGCGTTACCGCCTGCGCCATCAAACAAGATATTCCTGAATACATCCGTCTGCTGGGTGAAGGCCGTTATACCGACGCACTGGAAGTGATCTACCAGCGTAACGCGCTACCCGCGATTACCGGGCATATTTGCGACCACCAATGTCAGTCCAACTGTACGCGTCTGGACTATGACAGCGCACTGAACATCCGCGAGTTGAAAAAGACCGCGTTGGAAAAAGGCTGGGAAGGCTACAAACAGCGTTGGCATAAACCTGCAGGTTCAGGTTCTCGCCATCCCGTCGCGGTGATTGGTGCAGGCCCGGCGGGGCTTTCTGCCGGTTACTTCCTCGCTCGCGCCGGGCACCCGGTCACCCTGTTTGAAAGAGAAAAAAATGCCGGTGGCGTGGTGCAAAACGTCATCCCTCAGTTCCGTATTCCCGGTGAGTTGATTCAGCACGATATTGATTTCGTTGCCGCACACGGCGTGAAATTTGAATACGATTGCGATCCGCAACTCACCGTCGCGAAACTGAAAGACGCCGGTTTCCAATATGTGATGGTCGGAATCGGCACCGATAAAAACAGCGGTGTGAAGTTAGAGGGTGACAATCGCAACGTTTACAAGTCCCTGCCGTTCTTGCGTGACTACAACCATGGCATTGCCTTAAAAATGGGCAAACAGGTTGCTGTCGTCGGTGCCGGTAATACCGCGATGGACTGTGCCCGTGCCGCTCTGCGTGTACCAGGGGTCGATGCGGTCACGGTTATCTACCGTCGGACTCAAGCAGAAATGCCAGCTTGGCGTGAAGAGTATGAAGAAGCGCTGGAAGACGGCGTGAAATTCATGTTCCTCAGTAATCCTGAACACTTTGCTGAAGATGGATCGCTGACTATCAGAACGATGGAATTGGGTGAGCCTGACGAATCGGGTCGCCGCCGTCCGGTTGCCAGTAGCAAAAGCAAAGTGCTGCGTTTTGACTCCCTGATTACCGCCATTGGTGAACAACAAGATTGTGAAATTTTAGCAGCGATGGGTGTTCCGCTAGACCAACAAGGTTGGCCAGCAGTGATCGCCGCCTCCGGTGAAACAAGTATTCCGGGTTTGTTCTTGATCGGTGACGTTCAAAGTGGCCCATCATCCATTGTCGCCGCCATCGGTACCGCACGGCGCGCTACCGATGCCATTCTGGAACGCGAAAATATTCACTCCCACTTCAGCGACAAATACTGGAACAACGTTGATCCGCAGCGCCTGTACCAACGTAAAGGCCGTATTAGCGTTAATTTGGTGGATAAAGGCGATCGCGCCGCCTTCGTACAGCAAGAAGCTGAGCGCTGTTTGGAATGTAACTACGTTTGCAGCAAGTGCGTAGATGTCTGCCCGAACCGCGCCAACATCTCTATCGCCGTTCCCGGCTTCCAAGACCGTTATCAAACCCTACATCTAGATGCTTTCTGCAACGAATGTGGCAACTGTGCGCAGTTCTGTCCGTGGAATGGCAAACCTTATAAAGACAAGCTGACCATTTTCAGCCTGCAGGAAGACTTTGCCAATAGCAGTAACCCCGGCTTCTTGGTTAAAGGGGACAGCATCATCATTCGTCAGGACGAGCAAGTCTGGCAACTGAGCATCGATGCCGATAGCCAGTTCAGCGAAATCCCGGCAGAACTGCAAGACACCTGCCGGATTATCAGCCACATACATCAGCACCATCACTACTTGTTAGGACGCGTGGAGGCGTAATTATGTTGATACTCAAGAATGTCACGGCCCTGCAATTCACGCCTGCGTTGGTGCAAGAAAACGTCGATATCGCCATCGAAGGTAGCGAAATTGTCAGCATGGGGCCGAATTTGACCAGTTATTACCCATTGGCCACCTCGGTGAAGGAAATGCACGGGCGCATCGTGATGCCGGGGATGGTCTGTTCCCATAACCACTTCTATTCGGGGTTATCTCGCGGCATCATGGCCAACATCCCGCCGAGCCCTGATTTCATCTCCACCTTGAAAAATCTATGGTGGCGACTGGATCGCGCACTCGACGAAGAATCACTCTATTACAGCGGATTAATTTGCTCACTCGAGGCAATTAAAAGCGGCTGTACTTCGGTGATCGACCACCATGCATCCCCTCACTACATTGCGGGTTCGCTCAATACGCTACGCAGCGCCTTCTTAAAAGCAGGTTTGCGCGGTATGACCTGTTTTGAAACCACCGATCGCAACGGCGGTTTGGAAGAACTGGCAGCAGGCGTTGAAGAAAACGTTAACTTTGCGCAGTTGATTGATAAAGCACGCGTTGATGGCAAAGAACGTTATCTGGTCGAAGCACATATTGGGGCTCACGCCCCCTTCACCGTGCCGGATGCCGGTCTCGCCCTGTTACGCGATGCCGTTAAGCAAACTGGGCGCGGCCTGCATATCCATGCCGCAGAAGATCTTTACGACGTTTCACATAGCCATGACAAATATGGCAAAGACTTGTTGGTTCGCCTTGCCGAATACGATCTTCTCGACAGCAAAACGTTGATTGCCCACGGGCTTTATCTCAGTGCTGAGGACATCCGTTTACTCAACGAGAACGACGGTTTCCTGGTACACAACGCACGCTCCAACATGAACAACCATGTGGGTTACAACCATCAATTGTCACAGTATCGCAATCTGGCGCTGGGCACCGACGGCATCGGTTCCGACATGTTCGAAGAGCTGAAATTTGCCTTCTTTAAACACCGCGATGCCGGTGGCTCACTGTGGCCGGACAGCTTCACACGCTTCCTCAGCAACGGTAACACCTTGTTAGAGCGTAACTTCAACGCCAAGTTTGGTTGCCTAAAAGCCGGTTATAAAGCCGACCTCATCGTCTGTGATTACCCATCGCCTACACCGCTACAGGCAGAAAATATCGGCGGTCATTTGGCCTTTGGTCTGGGCTCGAACAGTGTTCACAGCGTGATGGTTGACGGCGTGATGGTTTATGAAGACCGCGAGTTCACCTTTGACTGTGAATCCATCTATGCCGAAGCCAGAAAAGTTGCCGCCAAAATGTGGCAACGGATGGACGCGCAAAAATAACAGCCTGACAGCCAGCTGCCGGGCAAAAATAAGTGAGATGAGAGGGAAATATGATCGAACAATTTTTCCGCGTCACCAGCGTTGAGCAAGCGCTAGAGCTGAAACAACGGTTTCAGGAACAGGCCATCTATATCGCGGGTGGCAGCAAACTGAATGCCACGCCGACGCGAACTGAACAGCGCATCGCCATTTCCTTACAGGGATTACCACTGGATGAAGTCGATTGGGATAACGGCTCGTTGCGCATGGGTGCGCTGATCACGCTGCAAAAACTGCGTGATACCCCCTTTATCCCCCAACAATTGCATGAGGCGTTGGGGTTTATTTACTCCCGCCATATTCGTAATCAGGCCACGTTAGGCGGTGAAATCGCCGCTCGCCAACCTGAATCCGTCTTGCTCCCACTGTTGTTGGTACTCGAAGCCCAGTTGCTGTTTGCCGATGGCGAAATGATGCCACTGGAAGAGTATCTGGCATCCCCTAACGATCGGTTATTGGCTGAAGTGATCATTCAAGATCCCTTCCGTCGTTGCTCTACACGCAAAATAAGTCGCTCCGCCGGTGGCTGGGCGGTCGTCACCGCCGCAGTCGCCATCACAGAAAACGAAGAACTGCGTATTGCGCTAGACGGCGTGGCGAAAAGCCCCCTGCGGTTGCGCGATATCGAATCGTTGGCATTGGAAGGTAAAGCCTTGGAAAAAGCAGTCAGCGCAGCCGTGCAACCCAAGGCCGACTTGTCTGGTAGCGAAGCGTTCAAACGTTATATTGCCGGTGTTCTGGTGGCAGACTTGCTCGCCGACTGCCAACAGATGGGGGAGGAATCAAAATGAAGGTTAACTTTACGCTGAACGGTGCACCGCGCGAAGTCGAGTGTCAGGCGGGTGATAATGTTCAGAAATTACTTTTCAGTCTTGGCATGCATTCCGTTCGTAACAGTGATGATGGTTTTGGCTATGCGGGTTCAGACGCCATTTTATATAACGGCGTTATCGTTAACGCGTCATTGCTGATTGCCGCGCAACTTGAATCTGCTGAAATCAAAACCACGGAATCACTGGGCAGTTGGAACCAATTGAGCCCAGTGCAGCAAGCGATGGTGGATGTCGGTGTGGTGCAGTCGGGTTATAACGATCCTGCTGCCGCCTTGATCCTAACCGACTTGATGGAGCGGATCCCAGCCCCTTCTCGCGATGAAATCGACGATGCCCTGTCTGGGCTCTTCAGCCGCGACGCGGGTTATCAGCAATTTTATCAAGTGGTAGAACGGGTAAAAATGCGTTTGACCGACCCTAATTACCATCCCGATGTGGCCCCGACATTCCGCGATGATCTGACCATCGTCGGCAAAATCCATCCTAAAACGGATGCGGCTAAGATGGTACAGGCCAAGCCCTGCTATGTTGAGGATCGCATTGCTAAAGATGCCTGCGTGATCAAAATGTTACGCAGTCCACATCCCCATGCTTTGATTACCCATTTAGACGTCAGCAAAGCGGAAGCCTTACCCGGCGTAGTGCATGTCATTACGCATCATAACTGCCCGGATGTTTACTATACCCCCGGTGGGCAAAGCGCTCCGGAACCTTCACCGCTGGATCGCCGGATGTTCGGCCAGAAAATGCGCCACGTTGGCGATCGCGTCGCCGCGGTCGTGGCAGAAAGTGAAGCAATCGCCCTCGCCGCGCTTAAGCTCATCGACGTCGAATATCAGCAACTGAAACCGGTGATGTCCATCGATGAAGCCAGAGCTGACGACGCTCCGCTAATCCATGACGAAAAAGTGATTTATGTGCATGGCGCGCCAGCCGATCTCGAGGCACAGAATCGGAATGCCGCCTCGCGCAACGAACATATGATCATCAACTTCCCCATTGGTGCGCGCCCGGAAAAAAATATTGCTTCCAGCGTCCATGGACGCATTGGTGATGTCGATAAGGGCTTCGCCGAAGCAGATGTGGTGATCGAGCGTACTTATGAATCCAAACAAGTACAGCAATGCCCAACGGAGACTCACATTTGCTATAGCTATATGGATGGCGACCGTTTGGTGATCCATGCTTCTACTCAGGTGCCGTGGCACTTACGCCGCCAAGTGGCGCGTATTGTCGGCCTCAAACAGCATAAAGTGCATGTGATTAAAGAGCGCGTTGGCGGTGGTTTTGGTTCCAAACAGGACATCCTGTTGGAGGAAGTCTGCTCTTGGGCAACCTGCGTCACCGGTCGTCCGGTTTACTTCCGCTATACCCGCGAAGAAGAGTTTATCGCCAACACCTCACGCCACGTGGCGAAGGTGACCGTCAAACTGGGTGCCACTAAAGCCGGTAAACTTACCGCCATCCGCATGGATTTCCTTGCCAATACCGGCCCTTACGGCAACCACGCGCTGACAGTACCGAGCAATGGCCCTGCGCTTTCTCTGCCACTCTATCCTTGCGACAACGTTGATTTCCAAGTCACCACTTACTACAGCAATATTTGTCCGAACGGTGCCTATCAGGGCTATGGCGCGCCAAAAGGCAACTTCGCCTTAACCATGGCGTTGGCTGAACTGGCGGAGAAATTGAACATCGATCTGCTGGATGTCATTGAGCTAAACCGGGTACGCGAAGGCCAAGAGCTGAAGATTTTGGGCGCGATCGGCGAAGGGAAAATGCCCACCTCGGTACCCACCGCCGCCAGTTGTGCCTTAGAACCTATTTTGCGTAAAGGCCGCGAACTTATTGATTGGGATGCACCGAAGCCAGCCAACGGTGATTGGCATACCGGTCGTGGCGTCGCCATCATCATGCAGAAATCAGGCATTCCCGATATCGATCAGGCCAACTGCATGATTAAGCTGGAGTCTGACGGAACAATTATCGTCCATTCTGGCGGCGCAGACATTGGTACGGGATTGGATACCGTGGTGGGTAAACTGTCGGCAGAAGTGCTTTGCTGCCCGCTGTCTGACGTCCATGTGATTTCAGGTGATACCGATCACGCGCTGTTCGACAAAGGAGCTTACGCATCTTCCGGCACCTGTTTCTCGGGTAATGCGGCTAAGAAAGCGGCCGAGAATCTGCGTGAGAAAATCCTGTTCCACGGGGCTCAAATGCTGAAAGATCCACGTGAGGATGTCACTCTCGTCGCGCCGAGTACCGTGCGAGGTAAGCGTGGTGAAGTCACCTTCGCCGAGATAGCGCACAAGGCCGAAACCGGCACTGGCTTTGGCATTTTGGTAGCGACGGCTTCCTACATCACACCCGACTTCGCCTTCCCATACGGCGCGAACTTTGCCGAGGTCGCAGTGAATATCCGCACTGGCGAAATTCGTCTCAACAAGTTCTATGCGCTGTTGGACTGCGGCACCCCGATCAACCCGGATCTGGCGCTGGGGCAGATTTATGGCGCCTCAATGCGAGCCATTGGTCACAGCATGTCGGAAGAGATCATCTATGATGCCAAAGGCTCCCCGCTAACGCGCGATCTCCGTACCTATGGCGCACCAAAAATCGGTGACATACCGCGTGATTTCCGCGCCTACCTCGTTCCCAGCGAGGATCATGTCGGCCCTTATGGTGCCAAATCCATCTCCGAGATTGGCGTAAACGGTGCGGCACCGGCCATTGCTACGGCAATTCACGATGCCTGCAATGTCTGGCTCAGGGAATGGCATTTCACCCCAGAGAAAATCTTACAGGCTTTAGGAAAACTCTAACCCACCGAGGCCGCTTCGGCGGCCTTCCTCTCTCATTTTATCGGTTGGATCAGATAGTAAACTTTGTCACTAGAGGTGATCAGATGTCTGATATTTCACGTACCGGTTCTGACCTTATTTATGAGCTCGAAGATAAGCCGCCTTTTTACCAGGCATTAGTCGGCGCAATTACCCATCTTCTCGCTATTTTGGTGCCCATGGTGTCACCCGCGTTAATCGTCGGAGCCACATTACAACTCTCACCAGCGACGACAACTTACCTGGTTTCCATGGCTATGGTGGCCTCCGGCATCGGTACTTGGCTGCAAGTCCATCGCTATGGCCCGATAGGCTCTGGTTTGCTCTCCATTCAATCCGTCAATTTCTCTTTCGTTACCGTAATGATCGCCATCGGTAGCGCGATGAAAAGCGATGGTTTTCATGAAGAATTGATCCTTTCTTCCCTGATGGCGGTGTCATTTGTTGGTGCGTTTTTAGTGGTCGGATCTTCCCTGATCCTACCGATGCTTAAACGCGTGATCACACCCACCGTGAGCGGCATTGTGGTACTGATGATTGGTCTGAGCCTGATTAAAATCGGCATTATCGATTTTGGCGGCGGCTTCTCGGCCAAAAGCAGCGGCACTTTCGGTAACTATGAAAATATCGGTGTCGGGCTGTTGGTGTTGATCGTGGTGATCGGTTTTAACTGCTGTCGCAGCCCAGTGCTACGCATGGCGGGGATCGCCGTTGGATTAATCGTTGGCTATATCATCTCGCTGTTTCTCGGCATGGTTGATTTCAGCAGTATGCGTGACCTGCCCCTGATCACCATCCCGATCCCATTCAAGTTCGGCTTCACCTTTGAATTAGGGCATTTCCTGGTCGTCGGCACTATCTATCTGCTCAGTGTGTTAGAGGCTGTCGGGGCGATTACCGCCACCGCGATGGTGTCCAACCAGCCCGTCGAAGGTGATGAATATCAATCACGCCTCAAAGGCGGTGTATTGGCCGATGGGCTAGTTTCCGTCATTGCCTCGGCGCTAGGTTCGCTGCCGTTAACCACCTTTTCGCAAAATAACGGTGTTATTCAAATGACTGGGGTGGCCTCACGCCATGTGGGGAAACTGATCGCCGTCATATTAGTGATCATGGGGCTATTCCCTGCCATCGGACGCTTCTTTACCACCATCCCCGCCCCCGTTTTAGGCGGAGCCATGACGTTAATGTTCTCGATGATCGCCATCGCCGGTATCCGCATCATCATCTCTAATGGGTTACAGCGCCGCGAAACGTTAATTGTGGCCACATCGTTAGGATTAGGGCTTGGGGTATCTTATGACCCTGATATTTTCCGCGTCTTGCCCCCTTCGTTGTTCGTGCTGGTGGAAAACCCCATCTGTGCCGGTGGGTTAACCGCCATCATTCTGAATTTACTGATCCCGTTAAAACAAAAAGAGCCCAGTTCAATCCAGATCCAAAGTGAAGATTTGGATTAATTTCGGTGAGTTGCTGAGGAATAAAAAATGCTTGGTGAACAAAACGTAAAGGCTATACGCGGTAATTTTTTAGATGTCACACGCACAGTTGAGCATCCTGAGGAAATCGAATCGGCACTGCGGTTTATCGAAGATGGTTTACTGTTGATCCGCGAAGGGAAAGTGGCTTGGTTTGGTCAATGGGAAGACGGTAAAGCCCAAATTCCTGACACCATCCGCGTGCGTGACTATCGTGGGAAAATGATCATCCCCGGTTTCGTCGATACCCATATTCATTATCCACAAAGTGAGATGGTCGGCGCTTACGGCGAACAATTGTTGGAGTGGCTCAACAAACATACTTTTCCCACTGAACGTCGTTATCAGGATCTCGAATACGCACGCGAAATGGCGTCTTTCTTCCTGAAACAGTTACTGCGTAACGGCACCACCACCGCATTAGTGTTTGGTACCGTTCATCCAGAATCTGTCGATGCACTGTTTGAAGTGGCAAGCCAGATCAATATGCGCATGATCGCTGGCAAAGTGATGATGGATCGTAACGCGCCGGATTACCTGCTCGACGATGCTGAAAGTAGCTACCTGCAAAGCAAAGCACTGATTGAGCGCTGGCACAAAAATCGCCGCCTGCTGTACGCCATTACCCCGCGCTTTGCCCCAACTTCGACGCCAGAACAACTGACAATGGCACGGCGCCTACGCGAAGAATATCCCGATACCTGGGTGCATACCCATCTTTGTGAAAACAAAGATGAAATCGCTTGGGTAAAAGAGTTATTCCCGGAACAGAAAAACTATCTCGACGTTTACCACCATTACGGTTTAACCGGTAAAAACAGCGTCTTTGCCCACTGTATTCACCTGGAAGAAGACGAGTGGGATTGCCTACATAACACCGACTCCAGCATTGCCTTCTGCCCGACGTCTAATCTGTACCTCGGCAGTGGCCTGTTTAATCTGCAAAAAGCTTGGCGTAAAAAAATCAAAGTCGGCCTTGGCACCGATATTGGCGCGGGCACCACTTTCAACATGCTGCAAACGTTGAATGAAGCCTACAAGGTGATGCAGTTACAGGGCTATCGGCTTTCTGCCTACGAAGCTTTCTATATGGCGACGTTGGGCAGCGCGTATTCATTAGGGTTGGATAGCTATATCGGTAACTTTGAGTTGGGTAAAGAAGCTGACTTTATCGTACTGGAACCCACCGCCACTCCGCTGCAGCAACTGCGCTACGACAACTCGGTAACCTTGATGGACAAGCTGTTTGTCATGATGACGCTGGGGGACGATCGTTCAATCTATCGCACCTATGTGGATGGACAGCTGGTTTACGAACGAACTTGATAGTAAATGAGTAAAAATAACCAATAAAAACAATCCATTTCATTTTTGAAAGGGGCAAGTTTATGTCAACCGATTACTCACAAGAGCAGCCCGCTGTGAACCCAAAAGGGGCACTCGACCGTTTCTTTAAATTGACTGAGCGCGGTAGTAACGTGCGCCAAGAAATCTTAGCCGGTGTGACGACTTTTTTGGCGATGGTTTATTCAGTCATTGTTGTTCCGGGGATGTTAGGTAAAGCCGGGTTTCCTCCCGGTGCTGTGTTCGTCGCCACCTGTTTGATTGCAGGCTGTGGTTCATTGCTGATGGGGCTATGGGCCAACCTGCCGATGGCGATTGGTTGTGCTATTTCGCTCACCGCCTTTACTGCCTTCAGTTTAGTGCTCGGGCAACATATCAGTATTCCCGTGGCGTTGGGCGCGGTCTTTCTGATGGGGGTTATTTTCACCGCGATTTCAGTCACCGGTATACGAACTTGGTTGTTACGTAATCTGCCGATGGGCATCGCCCATGGTACCGGGATTGGTATCGGCTTATTTTTACTCCTGATCGCCACCAGCGGCGTTGGGATGGTGATCAAGAATCCCGCTGAAGGTTTACCGGTAGCGCTAGGGCATTTCACCTCATTCCCCGTCATTATGACCACGCTAGGGCTAGCCGCAATTTTGGGTTTGGAAAAGTTACGTGTTCCGGGCGGGATCTTATTGGTGATTATTGCCATCTCGATCATCGGTTTGATCTTCGATCCCAACGTGAAATACCAAGGGTTGGTCGCGATGCCCAGTTTGGCGGGAGAAGATGGTAATTCGTTGATATTCAGTCTGGATATTATGGGAGCATTAAATCCACTGGTGCTACCCAGCGTACTGGCATTGGTGATGACAGCAGTATTTGATGCCACCGGGACGATCCGCGCTGTAGCAGGGCAAGCCAATTTACTGGATGAAAATAACCAAATCATCAATGGCGGTAAAGCACTCACCGCTGACTCCCTAAGCTCCGTATTTTCTGGGTTGGTGGGTGCCGCGCCCGCTGCGGTATATATCGAATCGGCTGCAGGCACCGCCGCAGGAGGTAAAACCGGGTTAACCGCGGTGGTGGTCGGCGGACTGTTCTTGGTAATCCTGTTTTTCGCCCCACTTTCTTTCTTGATCCCTGGTTACGCGACCGCCCCCGCTCTTATGTACGTCGGTTTGCTGATGCTCAGCAACGTTTCGAAGCTGGATTTTAACGATTTTGTTGATGCTATGGCGGGGTTGATTTGTGCAGTGTTTATCGTGCTGACGGGCAATATTGTCACTGGCATCATGCTCGGTTTTGTTTCGTTGGTGGTTGGGCGAGTCTTCTCGAAAGAGTGGCGTCGTTTAAACGTGGGAACTGTAGCCATTACTCTGCTGCTGGTGGCATTTTATGCCGGAGGGTGGGCGATTTAACCTTTTAGATTATCAACTTAATGGCGACCCGATAATCTGGGTCGCTTCCATTCTCAGTTACTTCAATGACGAATGAAAACTCTGTAGCGCCGTGCTTTGGCGACGTAAATTAGCCTGCCGTTGTATCATCTCACTGCCGCGAATCTCCAGCGCCGCCGTTGGACATACTGAAATGCATGCCGGTTCATCAGCAACATCGTAGCAAAGGTCACACTTCACGATAGTGACGCTTTCTTTCAACTCGCTAGCCGCAATGTCAATCACACCAAACGGGCAAGCCATCACGCAGTTTTTGCAGCCGATACAGGTAGATTCATCAAGGGTCACGTAATCCTTCCCTTGAACTAGCGCCGCCGTTGGGCAAACCGCAACACAGGGCGCATTTTCACACTGATGGCACATCACCGGTAACGTAATCTGGTGATTTTTAACCACTCGCAAGCGAGGGAAAAAGGTCTTGACGTTCATCGGCTCACAGCCCGCATGCGCCAACGCACAAGCGATTTCGCAAGTACGACAACCGATACACTTTTCACCGTTCGCGTAGATAAGATCCGTCATCATGCGGACTCCTTTTGTTGTAGTTCTGTGTTTGTCACTTTGGCGTTCAGCAACGCAATAATGTCGTCGGCCGCTTGCCGCCCCGCCGCCATCGCCGTCACCACTAGCTCTGCGCCGTGCACCGCATCGCCACCGGCAAAAACCTTGGGGTTACTGGTTTGAGTGGATAAGCGCCCGTCCTGACCGGTTTCAATCAGGCCATCATTATCGAAAGAAACTTGATGCGTCCGTAGCCAAGGCATCTCATGGGGGTGGAAACCGAAAGCCATCACCAGAACATCGGCAGGAAGCACAAACTCTGAACCGGCGATCGGCTGTGGACGGCGGCGCCCATCTTTACCTTTTTCTCCCATTTGTGTCCGTATCAAACCAATTCCCGTGACAGCACCTTTGCGGTTGCGCTCGATAAATTGCGGCTGGACGTTGAACAAGAATTCCACGCCTTCTTCTCTGGCGTTCGTCACTTCCTTCTTCGAGCCGGGCATACTCACTTCATCACGACGATAAGCACAGGTGACGCTGGCTGCCTGCCGACGTACCGAGGTACGCAAACAGTCCATAGCCGTATCACCACCGCCAAGCACCACCACTCTTTTAGCTTCCAGCTCGATCCACGGGCTATCGGTATCGTCCTCCAACCCCATCACTCGCCGGATGTTGGCATTTAGCAAAGGTAACGCCTGCACCACGCCCGGTGAATCCTCATGCTCCAGCCCAGCTCGCATGAATTTGTAGGTGCCGACACCCAAAAATACCGCGTCGTATTGCGCTAATAACTCAGCAAAATCAATGTCACGGCCAATTTCGCAACCAAGATAGAAAGTCATGCCCATTGAACTGAAAATTTCACGCCGCTGCGTCAGCAACTTTTTGTTCAGCTTGAATGGCGGTATGCCAAAGGTCAGCAAGCCACCGATTTCAGGATGCCTGTCGTAAACATCAACCTGCACGCCGCGTCGAGTCAAAATATCAGCGCAACCTAATCCTGCCGGCCCGGCACCGATCACCGCGACTCGCTCTTTGCGCGCGGTCACGCCTGAAACCGTAGGCCGCCAACCTTGTGCAAAGGCCGTATCGGTGATGTAGCGTTCAAGGTTGCCGATAGATACCGCACCACTATGCGCTTTCAGCGTACAGGCTCCTTCACACAGACGATCTTGCGGACAAACACGACCACAAATCTCCGGTAACGAGCTGCTTTGATGGCTCAATTCAGCCGCTTCAATAATTTTGCCATCATTGACTAGCCGGACGAGATCAGGAATGGCGTTATGCAGTGGGCAAGTCCAGTTGCACCAGGCTTTTTGCGCACAATAGAGGCAACGTGCACTTTCTTTTTGCGCCTGTTGTGGCGTCAGGCCTTGATAGATTTCAGCAAAATGCGTTTTACGCACATCAGCCGCGAGTTTATCGGCCCCCTGACCACGCGGTTTGTTCAACAAGGTCTGACGGCGGGGAGGCCATAAAACATCACCTCTTGCCGTCGCTGACTGCCGTCGCTGCCGCAGTTCGTTGATGGCGGCATCATCCATCAGTTTTAACGCATCGGTGGGACAACAAGTGACACAAGCGGGCTGACCCGTTTCGCTTTGCTCACAGAGATCGCATTTTTGTGCGAGGCGAGTCGCGGGTGAATCGACCTGTACCATTTCAATCGCGCCAAACGGGCAAGCCATCACACAGTTTTTACAACCGATGCAAAGTGACTCATCAAGATGCACATGATCGTGCTGAAAAGTCAGCGCATCAACCGGGCAACTCCCTACGCAGGGGGCATGGTTACAATGCCGACAGGTCACTGCGACACTCTCATGGTGGCGAAACACCACCTGTATACGTGAATGAAACTCCGCTGCCGAATCCGGCCAGCACTGTTGATTATGTGCAACCGCGCAGGCAACTTCACAGGCGTGACAACCGATGCATTCCTTGGCATCAACCGCAATAAATTTGTTCATCTACAATCCCTTTTCGATCGCTAATAACCTGATTAGCGATGCAAAATCGATGACACTTTGCTTGTTATCGCCAGCAATGCCCTGATTTTGTGAGCGACTGCAAAAATTGTGCGAACTCTTCCCCTATTCACACTTATCAACCTCGAAGCATCCGACTCATTGCGATACAGCAACCTATCAATCTGAGAAAAACACGTCAAAACTGAGAGGCTCGAACCCAATCTATTGCTGGTTTTACACACCGAATACCTCCCGTTGCGTGATATTTTTCACATTTTTTCAATTACTTTTCCTGATTAGCAGAAACTGGCATCCGATACGCATGTCTCCCTTGCGCTCCTGTAGTGGAACTCGATGGAAACCCGTCGTCGTCACCAGCGCTGTCCGCCATTCAAGGAGAGGGTTTATGAGTAATATTGAATCCAGTACACCGCCTGATACCACGACCAATGAAGTCGATCGCGTTTTACCCTTAGGAAAATTGTTCATTTTGGGGCTGCAACACGTACTGGTGATGTACGCCGGTGCCGTTGCGGTACCGTTGATGATTGGTGATCGATTAGGGCTGAGCAAAGAAGTTGTCTCATTGCTGATCAGTTCTAATCTGTTCTGTAGCGGCGTCGTCACACTCATTCAATGCCTAGGTGTCGGCAAATTTATGGGTATTCGGTTGCCGGTCATTATGTCAGTGACCTTTGCGGCAGTGACGCCGATGATCGCCATTGGCACCAATCCGGAGGTAGGTTTAACCGGGATTTTTGGCGCCACCATTGCCGCCGGAGTTATCACTACCCTGCTGGCACCTCTGGTGGGACGCTTGATGCCCTTGTTCCCTCCGTTAGTCACCGGAATTGTGATCACCTCCATCGGCCTGAGCATTATTCAAGTGGGGATCAACTGGGCGGCCGGTGGCGTGGGGAATCCGCGCTATGGTGATCCGATTTATATCGGCATCTCCACCGCGGTGCTGTTGTTTATCCTGTTGGTGACACGCTATACCAGAGGTTTTTTGTCGAATATCGCCGTGCTGCTTGGGATCGCCTTTGGCTTTGTGATTGCCTTTATGCTGGGCGAAGTCAATCTCTCTGGGCTACAGGATGCCCACTGGTTCGCCATTGTCACCCCAATGGCACTCGGTATACCCACTTTCGATCCGGTCGCGATTCTGACCCTAACAGCGGTACTGATTATCGTCTTTATCGAATCAATGGGGATGTTTCTCGCGCTGGGGGACATCGTCGGTAGGAATTTAACACCGCAAGACATTGTGCGCGGGTTACGCGTAGACGGCGTCGGCACCTTAATTGGCGGGTTATTTAACAGCTTCCCACACACTTCTTTCTCGCAAAATATTTGGTTAGTCAGCGTCACCCGTGTTTATAGCCGCTGGGTTTGCGTAGCTTCTGGCGGGATCCTGATCCTGTTTGGCATGGTGCCTAAAATGGCGATGTTTATCGCCTCCATCCCGGCCTTCGTCCTCGGGGGCGCAGGATTGGTGATGTTCGGCATGGTACTTGCCTCGGGTATCCGCATCCTTGCCCGTGCCAACTATTCGACCAACCGTTACAACCTTTACATCGTGGCCATTAGCTTAGGGATCGGCATGACACCCACTCTCGCTAAAGACTTTTTCATGCAGTTCCCCACGGTCTTACAGCCGTTATTACACAGCGGGATCATGCTGGCAACCGCCTGTGCCGTGCTGCTGAACCTGTTCTTTAACGGCTATCACCCCGAAGAACAGGTTACGGCGCAATAAATTAAGGAGTTGAATCGATGGAAAAAATCACCACTGTCTGCCCTTACTGTGGTTCCGGCTGCAAAATGAAATTGGTGGTCGACAACAATAAAATCATCCGCGCCGAAGCGGCCAATGGCGTCACCAATCAGGGTGAACTCTGTTTGAAGGGCTACTACGGTTGGGATTTTCTCAATGATACCAAACTGTTAACACCGCGCTTAACCCAGCCGCTGATCCGCCGAGAAAGAGGCGGTAAATTTGAAGCAGTCAGTTGGGACGAAGCGATCCGTTATACCGCCAACCGTCTGCAAGCGATCAAGGAAAAGCACGGCGCGCGCGCCATTATGCACACCGGTTCGTCACGCGGCACCGGTAACGAAACCAACTACGTGATGCAGAAATTCGCCCGTGCGGTGATCGGCACCAACAGCGTCGATTGCTGCGCTCGCGTTTGTCACGGCCCTTCCGTTGCCGGTTTGCAAGCCACGTTAGGCAACGGTGCGATGAGCAATTCGATCGGTGAAATCGAAAACTCCAAGTGTCTGCTGATTATTGGCTACAACTGCGCCGATTCACACCCGATCGTCGCTCGCCGGGTGCTCAGAGCCAAAGAAAACGGCGCAAAAATCATTGTCTGTGATCCGCGCCGGATCGAAACCGCCCGCATTGCCGATCAACATCTGCAAATCAAAAACGGCTGCAATATGGCGTTGGTGAACGCCTTCGGTTATGTGCTGATCGAAGAAAACCTCTACAACCGCGATTATGTAGCGAAGTACACCGAGGGGTTTGAAACCTATCGCTTACAAGTCGCCGATTATGCGCCAGAAAAGGTCGAACATCTGACTGGCGTCAGCGCGCAACAAATCCGTCAAGCCATGCGCACTTACGCCAAAGCCCCTTCCGCCACTCTGATGTGGGGCATGGGAGTTACCCAATTCGGTCAAGCGGTGGACGTGGTAAAAGGCATCTCCAGTTTGGCGTTATTGACCGGTAATCTGGGGCGCGAAAGCGTCGGTGTTGGCCCGGTTCGTGGACAAAACAACGTGCAAGGTGCCTGTGACATGGGCGTGCTACCGAACGAATTCCCCGGCTACCAAGCGGTTACCGATGCCAAAGTGCGCGCTAAGTTTGCCGCTGCCTGGGGCATTGACGCTAAAAAAATGGACCCCGATATTGGCTATCGCATCACCGAGGTTCCGCACTTAGTACAAGAAGGTAAGCTGAAAGCTTATTACATCATGGGGGAAGATCCGCTACAGACCGAGCCCGATCTCAGCCTGGTGCGTAGTGCCTTTGCAGCCTTAGAGTTCGTGGTGGTGCAGGACATCTTTATGACCAAAACCGCTGAACAGGCAGACGTGATTTTGCCTGCAACCTCTTGGGGCGAACACGGCGGCGTGTTTACCTGTGCTGACCGAGGATTCCAACGTTTCGAAAAAGCTATCGAGCCGCAATATAACGTCAAACGCGATTGGGAAATCATCAGCCTATTGGCGACCGAGTTGGGTTATCCGATGCATTACGATAACGACCAGCAAATTTGGGACGAAATGCGCGAGCTGTGCCCACTGTTCTACGGCGCAACCTACGAGAAAATGGGTGAACTGGGCCACGTGCAATGGCCATGCCCAACGATCGAACATCCCGGAACCCCCTATCTCTATCAAGGTAACCAATTCACCACACCATCTGGGAAAGGCCAACTGTTCGCCACTGAATGGCGCGCCCCCGCCGAAGTGCCAGACGCCGACTACCCGTTGGTGCTCTGTACCGTGCGCGAAGTCGGTCACTATTCCTGCCGTTCGATGACCGGCAACTGCGCCGCACTGCAAACATTGGCCGACGAGCCGGGGTTTGTGCAAATCAATCCACAGGACGCCGCGGCATTAGGTATTCGCGATCAACAATTAGTGTGGGTGGCATCACGCCGTGGCAAAGTGATTTCCCGTGCTGAATACAGCGACCGTATCAACCTTGGCGCGGTATACATGACCTATCAATGGTGGATCGGTGCCTGTAACGAACTGACGCAGGATAACCTCGATCCGGTATCCAAAACGCCAGAAACCAAATACTGCGCGGTCAAACTAGAGGCGATTGTCGATCAGCATTGGGCAGAAAACTATGCCAAGCAAACCTACAGCGAGATGAAAACGCGCTTGCTTAATGCAGTGGAGGATTTAGCGTAAAAGTGAAGTTAGGATTTGGGTGCCACGGATGGCACCCTGATTCCATCGGTTAGGCTTATTTAGCGGTAACCGCCGCCGATTCTCGTGCTGTTTTACGCGCATAACGTTGCGCTAGCACCGCGCAAACCATCAATTGCACCTGATGGAAAATCATCAACGGCAACACCATCGCTCCCACTGTCGCCACCGGGAACAGCACGTTGGCCATCGGAATACCGTTCGCCAGACTCTTCTTCGAACCACAGAAGACAATGGTAATCTCATCTGCAGTATTAAAGCCTAACCAACGCGCCGCATAGGTGTTGATCAGTAAAACAATCGTCAGCAGAACCAATGACATCACTAAGATGGTCAGCAACGACAAACCGTCGATCTGATGCCAAATACCCTCCACGACTGCGGCACTAAAAGCGGTATACACCACCAGCAAGATTGACGAACGATCAGTGACGTTAATCAGTTTGCGATGACGATCGACCCATTTACCGATCAACGGACGTGCCAAATGCCCAATCACAAACGGCACCATCAACTTGAGGATAATCGAACCAATCGCGCCCCAAATATCAATATGACCGCCCTGAGTTTGCATCAAGGCACCGACCAGCAACGGCGACAGGAATACCCCCAAAATGCTGGACGCTGAAGCGCTACATACCGCCGCCGCGACGTTACCGCCAGCCGCCGAAGTGTAGGCAATCGCCGACTGTACCGTGGCTGGCAATGCGCACAGATAAAGAAAACCGAGATAGACCGTAGGTGTCATCAATCCCGGCACCATCCAGTTCATCGCCAGCCCCAACAGCGGGAACAGTGCAAAGGTGCTGAGGAATACCACCAGATGCAGCCGCCAATGTCCCATGCCAGCGATAATCGCTTGTCGTGACAGTTTGGCACCATGCATAAAGAACAGTAGCGCAATTGCCACCGTGGTCAGATGTTCAAAAAAGGTTTTCCATACGCCTTCGCAGGGAAAAATCGAAGCAATAAGCACCACTCCGATCATCACCAACAAAAACTTATCGATGCGCAGACGCTGCCACCACGACATAGTCAAAGACTCCATAAAAATCAAAAAATTATTTTACCGCCAACGCTTTCTGTTGTTTGGCCGATTCCATGCCCAGCTCAATCATTTCCATCACGGTGATCGCTTCACTGGCCGGTACCGGATTATTGCCATCACCGTTAATCGCATCACGAATCGCCGCATAATAAGCCGGATAGTTACCAGGAATGGTCAACAGCGGTTGTTCAGCCAGTACGCCATCACGTGACAACGTCACCACACCGTCACGCATATCATAGCCCCAATCGGCCTGTGGTAAGCGATCACCGGCTTTCAAACGGTCTTCCTGCGGATCGACACCAAACTTGATGAAACTGCCTTGCGTGCCATGCACGATATAGCGTGCGGTTTCCGCTGCTGCCAACACCGTGCTGTGCAACACCACCCGACGGTTGCCGTAGTTCAGCACCGCGTGGAAGTAATCCACCGATTGTGAACCGGGACGCAACTCACCCAGATCAACCATCAACGTTTGTGGTTTGCCGAACAGTTGCAACGCTTGATCGATCAGGTGCGGAGCCAAATCGTACCAAATACCGCTGCCCGCTCCGCCTTGTTCGCGCCAGCGTTGACGAACTTCTGGCCGGAAGCGATCCATATGGGATTCAAAGTAAACCACTTCGCCCAGAGCACCTTCTTTCAAGAGGGTTTTCAGCGTCAGGAAATCACTGTCCCAGCGACGATTATGGAATACCGACAGTAACTTACCTGCCTGTTTCGCCTGCTGTTCTAACCCTTGAGCTTGTGACAACGTCACGGTAAACGGTTTATCTACCACCACGTTTTTACCAGCAGCCAGTGCCTGTTGTGCCAGCGGGAAGTGAGTGTCGTTGGGGGTCGGGATGACGATCAGGTCAATCGTCGGATCGTTGAACAGGGCTTGCGGATCGCTCACCACCGTCATCGATGGCCAATCGGCATGGACTTTGCTCGCATCACTGCTGGAGATTGCCGCCAATTCTAACCCTGGCGTACCGGCCAACAACGGGGCGTGGAAGGTTTTACTGGCGTAGCCGTAACCAATCAGCCCTACACGAATTTTTTCAGACATGATGTTTCCTCTAAGACTTGTCTAGACCTTTCGATTTGACACCATGATGCAGGCGGGAACAAGAAGTAAATATGCAGATCGCCAACGGCAATACTCCACTTGCCGTTGGCGAGTCACCCATATCAGATGGTTCGTTTGGCCTGCTGTTTGTAGCGATCGAAAATCACCGCCGCCAACAGAATCACCCCACGTACCACATATTGTGAGAACGGTGAAATATTCAGCAAATTCATCGCGTTTTCTACCGTACCTAGAATCAATATCCCGGCGATGACATACGAAATCTTGCCGATGCCGCCTTTCAGCGAAACGCCACCGAGTACACAAGCGGAGATCACGATCAGTTCATAACCGATGGACGTCATTGGCTGGCCGCTCGTCATCCGTGAGGCCAAAATAATCCCCGCCGCTGCCGAAACCAACCCAGAGAGAACAAAGATAATAATTTTAGTCCGCACTACTGGTACACCGGCCAAGCGCGCCGCTTCTTCGTTACCGCCAATGGCTAACGTATTGCGGCCAAAAGTGGTTTTGTTCAACAGAAAACCGAACAGGATCAAGCAGACAACGGTGATCCAAATCGGGGCTGGTAGCCCGAACCAGTTGGCATAACCAAGCTCGAAGAAACGCTCATCTTCAATCCCCACCGCTTTACCGTCGGAAATAATGTAAGCCAAACCACGGAAAATTTGCATAGTGGCTAACGTGGTGATTAAAGCATTGATTTTCAGCCGGGCAATCACAAAGCCGTTGATCAGGCCAGAAACCACGCCCAACAGTAAACCGGCGGCGACACCAATCCACAGGCTTTCGGTCATGTTGATCACCACGGCGGTTGCCACACCCGCACAAGCAATCACCGAGGCGACCGACAGATCGAAATCGCCAGAGGCCAAGCAGAACAACATGCCACAAGCCACCATCCCCGACATCGAGATAGCCAGCCCCAGCCCTTTCATATTGATAAAACTGCCAAAATTAGGCACAAACAACACACAAACAATGAACAGAACGGCGAATACCACCAGCATGCCGTAGCTATCCCAGATGCGCGCTAGCCCCAGGCCACGCGGGCTTTTTACCGAATTGGTTGTCATGGTCGACATCTCTTTCTCCTTCACAATCAAGCTACTGCCTCAGCGGCAACTTCAGGGGTACGCAACATTGCCAGACTGAGCGCTTGTTCCTCGGTCGCTTCACCGTGTCGCAGTTCGCCGCTAATGGCACCTTCACGCATCACGATGATGCGATCCGCCAAGCCCAACACTTCTGGAAGATCGCTAGAGGCAAACAGCACCGCGATCCCTTGCTGCGCCAACTGATAAATCACGTGGTAAATCTCATGCTTGGCACCCACATCAATGCCGCGTGTCGGTTCATCTAGCAGGATCACTTTCATGTTTTCCGACAACCAACGTCCCAAAATCGCTTTCTGCTGGTTGCCGCCCGACAGATTCATGATCAATTGGTCAGCACTGGGGGTTTTGATATTCAGCGCGCGGATATGATGTTCGGCATTGCTGGCTTCCCAACTGTTGTTGATCAGGCAACCCGCACGGATACTTTTACGCCGAGCGCTGATATTGATGTTGTCGCGCACCGAATGCACCGGGATGATACCGTCCGCTTTACGATCTTCCGGGCACAGCATGATGCCAGCACGAATCGCATCGATGGGTGAACGGGTATGCAAGGCAACGCCATCCAGTTTCAAGCTACCGCTAGCACGCGTCGCACCAAAAATGCCCTTCATCAATTCACTACGCCCAGCACCGACCAGCCCAAACAGACCGACGATTTCCCCGGCACGCACGCTCAAGCTGATCGGCGTTTTCACCCCCTGAGCCTGGAATGCTTCCAGTTGTAGACGGATTTCGCCGTGGTCACGCGGCTGATAGCCATACACATCGCCCAAATCGCGTCCCACCATGGCCTGTACCAGTTGTTCGTTATTCACCTGCGTCATATCGCTAAAGGTGCGAACATAGCGCCCATCCTTGAACACGGTAATGGCGTCGCTCAGGGCGAAAATCTCTTCCATACGGTGCGAGACATACAGAATCACGCGCCCTTCGGCACGTAACTCGCGGATCACGCGAAATAGCTGTTCAATCTCGCGCGCTGAGAGCGAGCTGGTCGGTTCATCAAAAGCGATCACTTTGGCATTGCGCGCCAAGGCTTTAGCTATCTCCACCATTTGCCATTGACCGATAGAAAGGTATTTCAGCGGCGTATCGGGATCGATATCCAACCCCAGATGTTCCAGTTGCAGTTTGGCTTCATAGCGCAGCAGTTTGCGGTTCACCAACCCATGACGCGACGGCAACTGGCCGAGGTAGATATTTTCCGCCACCGTCATTTCCGGTATCAAATGCAGCTCTTGGTAAATAATTGCCACTCCGGCATCCAGCGCATCAGTGGTCGAATTGAACTGTACCGGTTGCCCTTTCAGCCAAATCTCCCCTTTGCTGGGCACATAGTTACCGCTAAGAATTTTCAGTAACGTGGATTTCCCCGCACCGTTCTCACCCATCAAGGCATGAATTTGCCCGGCTTCGCAGGTGAAACTGATATCGTCCAGCGCCTTAACGCCGGGAAAGGTCTTGCCGATGCCCTTAAAAGCCAGATATGGCGTGGTGGCTGTCATCGTCTGCTCCTTATGGCTTTAGCCGCCCGATTTACGGGCGGCACGGTGGTTACATAGACCTTGTTACATCAGACCTTTTTTCTGCAATTCAACTTTGAAGTTGTCGCGGGTGATCAGCACCACATCAGTCACTTCGGTGAATTTCGGCGGCTCAACCCCTTTTTCCACCCACTCATTCAGCATCTGGATACTTTTGTAACCGTGAATATCCGGGCTAGGTAACAACGAGCCGTAGAAACCGGTCGCTTGTGCTTTAGAAAGTTCACTGATCGCATCAACACCGTTAATGCCGATACCAATCACGTTAGGTGCTTTGAACCCCTGACCTTCAGTTGCTCGCACGCCGCCTAAAACGGTGTTGTCGTTCATGCCAACAATAAGCCAGTTTTTCACCTCAGGATGTTGCACCAACATCGAGTTGGCAGCGTCGAAAGCGCCTGGAATATCGTTCGATTTAGTCGGTACTTTGTAGATCTGTTTTTCTGGGAAACCCGCCGCTTTCAATGCGTCGATCGAACCAGTGGTACGGCGACGTGCGGTGTCCAACTCATCAGCAGTGATTGCCATCACTCCCGTATCAGCCGCTTGCCAACCGCGTTTGTTCATTTCCTTCCACAGCTCTTGCCCTTGGCGTTCACCGATTTTGGTTGCCGCCATCATCACCAAAGGCACGCTGTCCATCGGTTTGCCTTTGGCATTGACGAATTGATCGTCCACCGCGATCACTTTCAGATCGTAACTGCGTGCTTTGGCGATAATCGCTGGCCCCAATTTAGGATCAGGCGTACAGATAACGAACCCTTTCGCGCCGCTAGCCGCGAGGCTGTCGATAGCATTCAGGGTTTTCTCGCCGTCCGGCACCGCGATTTTAATGACTTCAAAGCCCAAATCTTTCCCCGCCTTATCGGCGAATTTCCATTCGGTTTGGAACCATGGCTCCTCTGGTTGTTTAACCAGAAAACCCAATTTGACGGTTTCCGCGATAGCCGAATGTGACATAACCGCCGCTAAGCCAATCGCCGCCAGTGCCTTAGTCATTTTATGCATGGTTCTCTCCAGGGTGCTGTTTCCCCTAACGGTAAAAATTCGCCAAGGTGAAAACGTTATCAATTAGGGTGACTTTGCTGGCGTAGCGCTTATCCGCGCGCCATTCACCAACAAGAGTAGTAAGACGGAGTAAGTTTTAGCGGTTATTCAACAACTAAATATAGAGCGTTATCACATCCAAGGATTACAGCAATTTTGTACATAGATTCAGCCGATTTAACCCAATTTTAACTTTGTGTCGCCCATCACAAAACGTCACTACGGAGCAGAAAAATACATATCTTGGGTGGATCTATTTATTGTCACCACAAAATGAAACCGGTTTCTGAAACCGGTTGCAAAAACAATTCCATTTCGCCTAAACTATACTCAGACCCTATTTCTATCCTCAACAAGCGAGTGTGTTATGTCAGCATTCCCGAAAGATTTTCTCTGGGGCGCGGCTACGGCGGCGTATCAAGTCGAAGGCGGATACAACGCCGATGGCAAAGGGCTATCCATCTGGGATACCTTCTCTCACCTGCCCGGCACCACCTATCAAGGCACCAACGGCGATGTCGCGGTCGATCACTATCACCGCTTTAAAGAAGACGTCGCGCTGATGGGCGAAATGGGCATGAAAAGCTACCGTTTCTCCATCTCTTGGGCGCGCCTATTGCCGCAAGGTCGTGGGAAAGTTAATGAAGTCGGTGTGACATTCTACAGCGATTTAATCGACGAACTGTTGGCTCACGGCATTGAACCGATGATTACGCTGTATCACTGGGATCTGCCGCAGGCTCTGCAAGATGAAGGTGGCTGGGAAGCGCGTAGCACCGCCGAAGCTTTCGAAGAGTACGCTCGCCTGTGCTATCAAAACTATGGCGATCGGGTAAAACTCTGGTCCACCTTTAACGAAACCGTCTGCTTTATCGGTTTTGGCTATATTACCGGCGGCCACCCACCGGGTGTGCAAGATCCGAAGCGCGCGATCCAAGCCTGTCACCATGTCTTCGTGGCTCATGCCAAAGCAGTGGCGGCTTTCCGCGAGCTAAAAATCGGCGGTAAAGACGGTAAAATCGGTTTTGTTAATGTGCTGCAAACTCACACCCCGCTCACTCAGTCGGCCGACGATCTGGCCGCGTTTGAACTAGCCGAAGGCATTTTCACCCACTGGCTGTACGATCCGGTGCTAAAAGGTGAATACCCTGCCGAGTTGTTGGCGCAGACCCAAGCCATCTGGGGCGTTCCTGAATTTGCCGCCGGTGATGACCAGTTACTACGCAATAACATCTGCGACTTTATCGGCCTGAATTACTACAAACGCGAAACCATTGCCGCCAATAACCAAGAAACTCGCCTGAAAATGAACACCAGTGGTGACAAAGGGAGTGGTCATCAGGAAGGTAACGAGTTTGGTTTCAAAGGATTATTCAAGTTCGTGCGCAACCCGAACGGTGTTTACACCGATTGGGATTGGGAGATCTATCCGCAGGGGCTGACCGAAGGCATCATGAATATCAAAAAACGTTACGGTGATATTCCGATGTACATCACCGAGAACGGGTTAGGTGCCAAGGACCCCATTATCAACGGCGAAGTGGTGGACGATCCGCGTATCGATTATCTGAATCAGCATATCGATGCCATTAAAGATGCGATTGACCAAGGTGCCGATGTGCGCGGTTATTACCCGTGGTCGTTTATCGATCTGCTGAGTTGGTTGAATGGTTTCCAGAAACAATACGGTTTCGTGTATGTCGATCACGATAAAGGATTGGCGCGCCAACGTAAGAAAAGTTTCTTCTGGTACAAAGAGTTAATCGCCAGTCATGGTGAGAAACGTTAAAAATAGTCGAGGGCATGTCAGTGCATGCCCTCGGCATCACTTAAAGATATCTGTCGAATCTGTCGGGTAAGCCGTTGAAGATTTAGGGATGTTCGAGGGAAATTTAAAGGGTTCGTCAGGCTTGATCGGGTAACTCGGATAATTTACCGATGGATCAGCTGAACCATCTGCCGCACCTTTGGCTGCCACCTTCCCCATTCTGCCGGATCCTTCCACCACTTTGGATTGCGAGTAAACCTGCTCTTGGCTGCATGTAGTACGACTGCGACAGTCATATTGCTGGGTGCACCCAGACAACATCATCATTAATCCTATAATAGAAAAGACTTTTCTCATTGTTAATTCCTTGTAAATTGGCTCCATTTAATTGCGATACGTACTTTTAGAGATGTAGCTTTTACGATTAGTTCCTTGATGGATTTAATCTGTTATCAGTTTTTGTTTACTGCCTCATTCACTCAGCATAAGTGTGGCAGGGTTTACGCCGAGTCGGTGCATCCATCACTACATTATTGAAGTGGGGATGTGGGTGCATTTTCTACTTGCCCTTCCCGCCGACAAGCATAGATACAAAGCAATATTCCGAGGAGTAAAGTATTTAGTGAGAGTATCCACCACAGATTTCCGGACTGCAGAGCAGTTCCTATACTCGTAATACCAAAAAAAGTCACCAAAGAACGCGGAACACGAAAAGCCGCCATTGTTTGACCATAGCTGTTTTTATCACTGGTCTCCCGAACACGTGCAGCAATGAAAATAGCCCACCATACCCCGACAAATTCAAGAGCCACAGCCAAAACAGGCAAAAACCACGGGCTCCGGTTATTCATACCCCAGAAAGCCAACAATGCGGCAATTGCAAAAATGACAAAAAAAGTAATCAGGAAAAAATACCAACGGAAAACCATATTTGTATTGCTCATGAATCTTGGATAAATCCAAGAGGCACAGCTATCTAGAATGCCACTCATTGCTCCCAAGAGAAAAACAACAGCAAAAGGGGTGGTCCCCAATGAAAAAGCGATGACGTCAAAATTGGTGTTAAAAGAAGTTTCTGTAAAGGCCAAGATGCACATCGATAATGCCAGAAACCAGTGTTTTCTGATAAGCCGGAAAGTTTGACGATAAACACCACCAGAATTATCAACCCGGGAGGTATTATCCCCTTCCCCTTTTGGTATTGTTTTCCCCCACAAGAAGAAAAATAATATAGTGGCAGACAAGAAATAACAGCAGGCAGATACTGTGAAAAACCAGAGCGGAGAATAACGGTCATATAAAGCTGCCAACGCGAGACCCGAAAGGAAAACGGTCATGCCTGTGACTCGAGATACACGGGCTACACTGATCTCATAATCATCATGGAGCAACGGGATAAGATATTGATTGATTATGATAAGAGTCAGGTTAAGGATGAGAGAAAAACCCAGAACCAAAACAGTTGTCCAAATAGGACTAAACTGGTGCAAACTCCCGAAAAAGAAAACGAATACCCCGCAACCTATTTGCCCACAGCAAAGCCATAAAAATTTATATTTTGTACGATCAATCATTCTACCGGCAATGGGACCCCAGAAAAGGCTGGACAACGCAGTTGCACCGATCAATGCAGAAACGATCACCGGACTAGTATTGATTTTTATTAGATAAAACGAGAAAAAACCGATGTAAAGACAGGCTCCAGCACTGGACAAAGCAATAAAGAAATACAAGACCGTTCGCAACTTACTGTCAATCATTGAAATCAACCTCTCGCAGAAAAACATATTCCAATATAAGTCTTCGACCAGCGCGCTCTGCAGCCCGTATTGACGGTGTCAAACTACTATTATATTGATTAGGTCTGAGCTGGCTGTAGCGCCAAATTTGTCTACGGGCTCAGGGGCATGCCCCTTAATCAGTTGGTGTCCAACTTTAGTGCACAGTTCAAAAAACGTCGTGTTCATCAGCCAGCCTGAGAGAGCGAGCCCTCTGCATCACTTAAATATATTTGTCGAATATGTAGGGTAAGCCATTGATTATTTAGGAATAGCAGAGGGGAGCTTGAATGGTTCAACAGGCTTGAATGGCTGGTTCGGATAACTCACCGAAGGATCGGCCGAGCCATCTACCTCTGCCCTTGGCTGCACTCGTTCACCTGACATTCATAGGGCTGGCTACACCCAGAAAGCGCCATTACCATTCCTGCGCCAAAAACCATTTTTATCATGAGTTTCTCCTTTTGGTTTCGTTCCGTTGGCTATCACAACCGCGGTTAGGGCTTCAATTTACTCGATAAGTTCCTGATCGTGCTACGAGAGATGACGAAATCAATCTAACCCGTTAAGCTATGCGACCAATAGTTCTATCCTCGTTTATCAGGAAGCTGTATGTCACAACAAGCTGAATACACCCGCATCGGTGGTTGGTTGCTGGTACCCATGGCCTATTTGATCGTCACCCTGCTCAGCGCCAGCCTGATGTTGCTCTTGTACGGTATGGCCATCGCGATGCCGGAATCCCGCGAATACCTGATAACCAACGCTCAAGCCTTTACCCTGCAGTGGTATTTCTCCGTGGTGACGACGCTCGTCATGTGGTGCTTTACGCTGTGGTTGTTGTGGCTGTTCTGCAAACGTTCGCAACGTTTCCCAAAACTGTTTTTGGTTTGGATACTGATCACCGTGTTGTTGGCGATCAAAGCTTTTGCTTTTGCGCCCATTCCCGATGAAGTCGCGGTGCGCAGTCTCGGTTGGCCGCTGTTGATGGCCGCACTTTTAGTGCCTTATATGCGCCGTTCGGTGCGGGTAAAAGGCACCTTTACTGAGTCATAATCTTCAACAGATAAAAATTCATGATTGATTTGTGCGAAATTTAGCCAAAAAATGCCAAAATAGATAATACCCCTGCAATTGATCTGTTGTCGTTAGGCTGTCGATTCCCGATAATAGGCGGCTTTTATTTTTTTAGGCGTTGTAATGACCGAATACTTGCTTCTGTTTGTTGGCACCGTGCTGGTGAATAACTTTGTTCTGGTGAAGTTTCTTGGCCTGTGCCCGTTTATGGGCGTTTCCAAGAAGCTAGAGAGCGCCATCGGCATGGGCATGGCGACCACCTTCGTGATGACCATGGCCTCCATCAGCGCTTGGCTAATTAACAACTTTATCCTGATCCCGTTGGATCTGGTTTATCTGCGTACCCTGTCCTTTATTTTAGTGATCGCCGTAGTGGTGCAATTCACTGAAATGGTGGTGCGCAAAACCAGTCCGGCACTGTATCGCCTGTTGGGTATTTTCCTGCCGCTGATCACCACCAACTGTGCGGTGCTAGGCGTGGCGTTGTTGAACGTCAACCTCGGCTACAACTTCCTGCAATCGGCGGTGTACGGCTTTAGCGCTGCCGCCGGTTTCTCGCTGGTCATGGTGCTGTTCGCCGCTATTCGTGAACGTTTGGCGGTTGCCGATGTGCCTGCGCCGTTCCGTGGCTCCTCGATTGCCTTGGTCACTGCCGGGTTAATGTCGCTGGCCTTTATGGGCTTTACCGGGCTGGTGAAATTCTAATGAGTGCCTTGTGGATTGCGATTGCGGCATTAAGCGCTCTGGGACTGCTGTTTGGCGTGGTGCTCGGTTTTGCCGCCCGTCGATTTGAAGTGGAAGAAGACCCGATCGCCGAACAGGTCGATGAGATCTTGCCACAGAGCCAATGTGGCCAATGCGGCTATCCCGGTTGTCGCCCTTATGCCGAAGCCGTCGCCAATGGCGAGATGATTAACAAATGCGCGCCCGGTGGCGAGCAAGTGATGCTGAAACTGGCCGAATTACTCAACGTCGAACCCCAACCGCTGGATGGCGGCGCAGAAGTCGCCGAGCCAGTGCGTAAAGTGGCGTTTATCGACGAAGCCAACTGTATCGGCTGCACCAAATGTATTCAGGCTTGCCCGGTGGATGCCATCGTCGGCGCAACCCGCGCCATGCATACCGTAATTACCGATCTCTGTACCGGCTGTGACCTGTGCGTCGCGCCGTGCCCAACCGATTGTATTGAAATGAAACCGGTCGCTACCACTACCGCCAACTGGAAGTGGGATATGAACAGCATTCCGGTGCACGTGATTTCAGTGGAGCAACATGTTTAATCTGTTCGCCGCCTTCAAAAAAGATCGGATTTGGGACTTTGACGGCGGCATCCATCCGCCTGAGATGAAGACTCAATCCAGCGGCACGCCGTTACGCGTGGCTCCCCTGCCCGATATTTTTATCATTCCACTGCAACAACATCTGGGGCCAGAAGGCGAACTGTGCGTTAAAGCGGGTGATAAGGTTCTCAAAGGCCAACCGTTAACCGTCGGCCGTGGCCGAACGCTGCCAGTCCATGCGCCGACTTCAGGCATTATCAGCGCGATCAAACCGCATATCACTGCCCATCCTTCCGGGTTAGCTGAGCTGTGCGTGATTATCCAACCCGACGGTGAAGATCGCTGGTGTGAGTTAGATCCGGTGACTGATTATCGTCAACTGGACAGCGCAGATCTGATTAACCGTATCCATCAGGCTGGAATCGCCGGTTTGGGCGGTGCGGGCTTCCCCACCGCCAGCAAACTGCAAGGTGGCGCGCAACACAGCGTGGAAACACTGATCCTCAACGCCGCCGAGTGTGAGCCTTACATCACGGCCGATGATCGTTTGATGCAAGAACATGCGGACCAAATCCTTGAAGGTACGCAGATTTTACGTCACTTACTGCAACCTAAAGTGACGCTGATTGGTATAGAAGACAATAAGCCAGAAGCGATCGCCGCATTGAAGTTGGCGTTACAACGTCACCCAGAAATTAGCCTGCGCGTGGTACCAACCAAATATCCATCTGGCGGTGCTAAGCAACTCACTAAGATCTTGACCGGTAAAGAAGTTCCACACGGCAAGCACTCATCTGCCATCGGCGTATTGATGCAAAACGTCGGTACTGCATTCGCCATCAAACGAACGATTGTCGACGGTGAGCCACTGATTGAACGCGTAGTAACGTTGACAGGTGAAGCGGTCAGTCAACCGGGCAATCTGTGGGCGCGCATTGGTACACCAGTGCAGCATTTGTTGAAATTCGTGGGTTTCAAACCACAACCACAACAAATGGTCGTCATGGGCGGGCCTTTGATGGGCTTTACCCTGCCCGCGTTGAACGTGCCGATCGTCAAAATCAGTAACTGCATTTTGGCACCGACCGTGGACGAGATGGCGCAGCCAGAAGTAGAACAATCCTGTATTCGTTGCGGATTGTGTGTCGATGCCTGCCCAGCCGGATTGTTACCGCAACAGCTTTACTGGTTTAGTCGTGGTAAAGAACACGATAAAGCCCGCAATCACAGTCTGTTTGACTGCATTGAATGCGGTGCTTGCGCCTATGTCTGCCCTAGCAATATTCCACTGGTGCAGTATTACCGGCAGGAAAAGGCTGAAATCAAAGCGTTGGATCAGGAAGCCGCTCGCACTGCCGAAGCCAAAGCACGTTACGAAGCTAAATTGGCTCGTTTAGAACGTGAAAAACTGGCGCGAGAAGAGCGCCATAAAAAATCGGCGGTTAAACTCACCGACAAAGATCAAGATGCGGTTCAAGCCGCGCTCGCACGTGTGCGCAGCAAAAACGCAGAACCTATTGAGGTAATTAGCGGTCAGGAGCCTGACAACAGCGCAATGATTGCTGCCCGTGAAGCGCGTAAAGCGCAGGCGCGTGAACGTCGGGCGCAGCAAGAAGTCACCACTTCGCCTGTCACGCCTGAACCTACGGCGATAGAGGATGACCCGCGTAAAGCCGCGGTTGCAGCGGCCTTAGCACGTGTGAAAGCCAAGAAAGCCGCACAACAGGCAGAAGCGGTTGCGCCAGTCGAATCGGCAGTTGAGGAAGATCCACGTAAAGCCGCCGTCGCCGCTGCTTTGGCGCGCGTAAAAGCCAAAAAAGCCGCACAACAAGCGGAAGTGGTTGCCCCCGTCGAACCGGTGATTGAGGAAGATCCACGCAAAGCTGCCGTTGCTGCCGCCATTGCACGAGTAAAAGCTAAAAAGGCTGCGCAACAGCAAGCAACGGGCGATAAAGAGTAATCGACAAGGTGCCTTACAGGAAGTAAGGCACTGATTAGTTAATGGAAATCAGGTAGGTATAAGCGACTTCAATTTGCCGCATTTTAGATTCTTGCTTCCACTCTTTCGGCTCAATAATCTCCATTTCCATACTGCCCTTCACTTCATGACGTAGCCCAGGCATCACATTGGTCGCCAAGTAAGCAAAGAACTGCACGCATTCTTTCGCCGAGCCGTTAAAGTTGATGGAAATATATTCCTGCTCTGGAATACGAATATTATCGAGATGATGTCCAGACAGAATATCTTTCTTATGCTGCGGTTCAACGGCCATCATGTGCGTAGATGAGCAAAGCCCTTCACCGCTGACTCGCTCTTGATGAACGCTATAAACCCGATGACAATCAACGCTTAACCCCTTGAAGAAATCATTGAAGATCTCATCTTTCATCGCCATACAAGAGGAATGTTCAATCTTCTCAAGTGCATCGAAATCCAATTGACGTGCAAAACCAACCAGTTGCATCTCCGGCATCGTCAGCCGTTTCACTTCGGGGTAATAGCCCTTCTCATACTTAGCATCGAAATTGAAACGTGGCATCAGATTCTTCACGTCCCATTTTTCCATCAAACGATAGCGATTCGGCGTGGTGCCAAAGCGCTGTTTGAACATTCTGGTAAAGGTTTGTTGCGAATCGAACCCCAGTTCGTCGGAAATATCAATGATGGTACGGTGGGTGATACGTAACGCCACCGCGGCACGCGTCAGAATGCGTGTACGGATGTAAGTGGCAAGCTGGATCCCAGTAATCCGCTTGAACTTACGCTGTAAGTGCCACTTGGAGTAACCGGAAATACGCGCAACCTCGTCTAGATTAGGGCGTTTTTCCAGATTGATCTCTACCCACTCAATTAACTCTTCAATAAAAAAAATGTCTTCATTCGTCATTATTATACATATACCAACTTAATAATTGCCGCGATAATAACCTAGATAGATTATGTGAAAGTAGCTATTTTGTGCCCAAAGTTCGCCGCGATATTCGTCGTTCCAGCTGTAGCTATGAGTCTGGGTTTGTTTATCACCACGCAAAACGTTTTTGCTTCAAATGTTCAAATCAGAATAATATATATACCCAAAATCATTCAAGATGCGTCGAGGCGGGTCGCTCCAGCGCATTCGGGTGCGAGAGCGTAGCCAACAGAGCGGCAGCTTGAAGGATAACAGGTATACAACCTATATATTGAGGCATCCCAATGATCACCGCACATGTTTTCATCGCCATCAGTCTGGACGGGTTCATCGCCCGGCACGATGGTGATATCACCTGGTTGTTGCAGCGCGATGACCCGACAGAAGACCATGGCTACCCAGCCTTCATCGCTGACAAAGACGTGATCGTGATGGGGCGCGGAAGCTACGAGAAGGCATTGACCTTCGACCCATGGCCTTACGACCGCCCCGTGGTGGTACTGTCCAAACAACTGGCCAATACCCCCGTTCCCGAGGCACTGAAAGGCAGAGTGCGATTTTCCGATCGCTCCCCCAAGGACGAGATGGAGGCGCTGGCCGAGCAGAACGTGAGTCGGGTCTACGTCGACGGCGGCCAAGTGGTGCAGTCCTTCTTGCGCGATGGGTTGATTGCCGACATGGTGATCACCACCATTCCTGTGTTGATCGGATCGGGACGGCCGCTATTTGGTGCGTTATCCCAAGACATTGATCTCAAACTGGTATCCAGCCGCAGCTTTGCTTCGGGTCTGGTGCAATCGAGTTATCGGCTTGCCCTGAATATCCATACTGTTAAGACGTATTACCCATCCTGAGATTAAGGTAGAATGCTGCGCTATAATTTTCGCATCCCCCCAAATTGCACAACGTTTTCAGCGTGCTGATAACGTGACAAAGATAGGGTAGTCACTTTATGAAGTTCAGGCCAGTACAACAGACAGCCAGCAAAAGCTTGCAGGTAGCCAGCTCCCCTTTCACCCATAACCAACAAAACACCAGCCGTATTATGCTGTGGGTGATGCTGGCCTGTATCCCTGGGATCGCTGCTCAGTTGTGGTTTTTTGGCTATGGGACGTTAGTTCAGGTGGCCTTAGCGGTGGTTACCGCACTCTTATCTGAAGCGGCGATTCTGGCTCTACGCAAACAACCGGTACGCGCCAGACTGGCGGATAACTCCGCACTACTCACCGCATTATTACTGGGCATTAGTCTACCGCCACTGGCGCCTTGGTGGATGATCGTGATCGGCACACTGTTCGCCATTGTGATCGCTAAACAACTCTATGGCGGCCTAGGGCAAAACCCATTCAACCCAGCCATGGTGGGTTATGTGGTGTTGCTGATTTCCTTCCCGGTACAGATGACCAGTTGGTTACCGCCGGAAGAATTGCGTGCCACTGCGGTTCCGCTTCATGATGTCTTGCTCGCCATTTTCAGCGGTCACACTTCGCAAGGTGCGACACTGCACGAATTGCAGATGGGCATCGACGGTATCAGCCAAGCTACCCCGTTGGATGGCTTCAAAACGGGTTTGCGTAGCGGCCATTCCGTTGAACAAGTGCTGCAACAACCGATGTTCGCAGGTCTATTAGGTGGCATTGGCTGGCAATGGGTGAACCTCGGTTTCTTGGCCGGAGGTTTATTCATGCTGGGTCGTAAACTGATCCATTGGCAAATTCCGTTCAGTATGTTGGCCGTTATCGCGGTGTGTTCTGCGTTGGCGTGGATGGTCGCTCCTGCGCATCAGGCTTCACCACTGATCCATCTGTTCTCTGGCGCCACCATGTTAGGTGCGTTCTTTATTGCCACCGATCCGGTCAGTGCATCGACGACACCAAAAGGTCGATTGATCTACGGTGCCTTAATTGGTGTGCTGGTCTGGTTGATTCGTGTTTACGGCGGGTATCCCGATGGTGTGGCCTTCGCTGTGTTGCTCGCCAATATTACCGTCCCTCTTATTGATCACTACACGCAGCCGCGTGTTTACGGACACCGCTAAGGAGCCATGATGCTGAAATCAATGAGAAAGCACGGCACCACATTGGCGGTGTTTGCCGCAGTCACTACCGGTATGACTGCGGTAGTGAACGCATTAACAGAAAAAACCATCGCCCATCAGGCCGCTTTACAACAAAAAGCGTTACTCGATCAGGTGGTACCGCCTGAGTATTACGATAACGATATGCAGGCCGAATGTCATTTAGTCAGCGATCCGGCGTTAGGAAACAACGTACCTCATCGCTTGTATCTGGCGCGTAAAAACGGTCAACCCGTGGCTGCGGCACTGGAAACTACCGCGCCAGATGGTTATTCCGGCGCGATTAAATTGTTGGTTGGTGCCGATTTTAACGGCACGGTGCTTGGCACTCGTGTGGTAGAACATCACGAAACTCCGGGGCTGGGCGATAAAATCGAGCTGCGCATTACCAACTGGATCACCTTCTTCAGTGGTAAAAAAATCGAAGGTGCCGACGATAAGCGTTGGGCCGTGAAGAAAGACGGCGGTATGTTCGATCAGTTTACCGGTGCCACCATCACACCTCGGGCGGTGGTCAATGCGGTACGTCGCACAGCGTTGTATATGGAGACGCTGCCACCTAAACTTGAAACCTTACCTGTTTGTGGAGCTGGCGAATGAGTGAAGCCAAAGAGTTAATCGTCCAAGGGTTGTGGAAGAACAACTCGGCGTTGGTACAACTGCTGGGGCTATGTCCACTGCTGGCGGTGACTTCAACCGCCACCAACGCCTTGGGCCTTGGACTGGCGACAACGCTGGTTTTGGTGATCACCAACGGGACTATCTCTGCCCTACGCCGCTTTGTACCGAGCGAAGTACGCATTCCTATTTATGTGATGATCATCGCCGCGGCGGTGAGTATCGTGCAGATGCTGATCAACGCCTACGCCTTCGGTTTGTATCAATCATTGGGGATTTTTATCCCACTCATCGTCACCAACTGTATCGTGGTTGGTCGTGCGGAAGCCGTAGCCGCCAGAAAGCCGGTTGGACTGGCGCTAATCGACGGCCTATTTATCGGCTTGGGTGCCACTGGCGCGATGTTTGTTCTCGGCTCGATGCGTGAATTGATCGGCAATGGCACGCTATTCGACGGCGCAGACCAGTTACTCGGTAGTTGGGCGAAGGTTTTACGTATCGAGGTGGTTCACTTCGATAGTCCGTTCCTGCTGGCGATGCTGCCGCCGGGTGCCTTTATTGGTTTAGGACTGATGTTGGCCGCCAAATATGTGATCGATGAAAAAATGAAGGCGCGTAAAGCCAAAACCGAGTTGGCGGAGCCAACACTGGAGCAAGGACAGGCAGAGAAAGCGTAATGAATAAACAAAAACGCCAGGAAATTCTTACCCGTTTACGTGACAACAACCCACATCCAACCACTGAGTTGATGTATACCACGCCGTTCGAGCTACTGATATCGGTGTTGCTTTCTGCGCAGGCGACCGATGTCAGCGTTAATAAGGCTACCGCCAAGCTCTATCCAGTCGCCAATACCCCCGCAGCAATACTGGCGCTGGGCGTTGACGGTGTGAAGGAGTACATCAAAACCATCGGTCTGTTCAATAGTAAAGCGGAGAACGTGATCAAAACGTGCCGCATGCTACTCGAACTACATGGTGGTGAAGTGCCAGAAGATCGCGCAGCGTTAGAAGCGTTGCCGGGCGTCGGCCGTAAAACAGCTAATGTGGTATTGAATACCGCTTTCGGCTGGCCGACGATTGCCGTCGACACCCATATCTTCCGGGTATGTAATCGCACCCATTTCGCACCGGGTAAGAATGTCGAACTGGTCGAAGAGAAGTTGCTGAAAGTGGTTCCTACCGAATTCAAGGTAGATTGCCATCATTGGCTAATCTTACACGGTCGCTATACCTGCATTGCTCGCAAACCACGCTGCGGTTCTTGCATCATTGAAGACTTGTGTGAGTTCAAAGAAAAGGTTTACCCCGAAGCCTAATCTTCTCTGGCGCAGATTCTTACTGCGCCCTCACTACGCTTTAAGTCATCAAAAAAGACAAATTAATCAAATTTTGTGGTTAATATCACGCTTTTAGGTTTACATCCCATTCACAATCGCCAGCGCAAAAATCCTAATTTTCGATAATTTTACAAATCTCTTTTTAGACGCAAGAATTCAATGGATTAATAACCAAAACCACTTCTATTGACCATGAAAATCATTTTCAGTAGAACATATGACTATTGACGTTGTGATTAGCTTTTAATCGAAATAAAAGTTCGTGAAATTAAAAAAAATCAAACGTTAATACTGCATAACATTTGCAACATAGTTGCATAGTATCGTGAGCGTTATATGTAACCGAATATGACAAATCGCTTGCCACATTGACAAAGATAGTGAACATTAACCGCCGTCATCCCATCTTATAACAACGCAGAAGGATGCAACTCTGCATCACTTTCTGTAATTCCTGTCACTCTATGACGGGTAGTGAAAAACTAGAGGTACCAGTGTCAACAGCAAACAACAAACAACCCGAAGACATCAGCTTAAACGCGTTCAAACAGCCTAAAGCGTTTTACTTAATCTTCTCTATCGAACTCTGGGAACGTTTTGGCTATTACGGCTTGCAAGGCATCATGGCCGTTTATCTGGTCAAAATGCTTGGCCTGAGCGAAGCTGATTCCATTACCTTGTTCTCTTCTTTCAGCGCCTTAGTGTATGGCTTCGTTGCCATCGGCGGCTGGTTGGGGGATAAAGTCCTCGGTTCAAAACGCGTCATCGTACTAGGTGCGTTGGTTCTGGCGGTCGGTTACGCCATGGTGGCCTATTCAGGTCACGACATTTTCTGGGTTTACCTCGGTATGGCGACTATCGCCGTCGGTAGTGGTTTGTTCAAAGCCAACCCATCTTCCCTGCTATCAACTTGCTATGATAAAGACGATCCGCGTTTGGACGGTGCATTCACTATGTACTATATGTCCGTTAACATCGGTTCCTTCTTCTCTATGCTGGCAACCCCGTGGCTGGCCGCCAAATATGGCTGGAGCGTCGCATTCTCTCTGAGCGTGGTGGGTATGTTGATCACTTTGGTCAACTTTATGATGTGCCACAAGTGGGTTAAACAATACGGTTCCAAGCCCGATTTTAAACCACTGCAGATCGCAAAACTGTTGATGGTGCTGGTCGGTGTGGTCGCGTTGATCGCGCTTTCTAGCTGGTTATTGCACAACCAAATCATCGCTCGCTGGGCGCTAGCTATTGTCTCGCTGGGTATCGTAATCGTATTCGCTAAAGAAACCTTCGCGTTGCATGGTGCTGCTCGCCGTAAAATGATCGTTGCCTTCTTACTGATGTTAGAAGCGGTGGTGTTCTTCGTGCTGTATAGCCAAATGCCAACCTCGTTGAACTTCTTTGCTATCCATAACGTGGAACACAGCATTCTGGGCGTAGCGTTTGAACCTGAGCAGTATCAAGCACTGAACCCGTTCTGGATCATGCTGGCGAGCCCGCTTCTGGCCGCACTGTATAACAAAATGGGCGATCGCCTGCCGATGCCGCACAAGTTCGCTTTCGGTATGGTGCTGTGCTCGGGTGCCTTCTTGGTGCTGCCGTGGGGCGCAACCTTCGCCAATGAGCAAGGTATCGTTTCCGTTAACTGGTTGATCCTGAGCTACGCGCTGCAAAGTATTGGTGAGTTGATGATTTCCGGTCTGGGCTTAGCGATGGTGGCACAGTTGGTTCCACAGCGCTTGATGGGTTTCATCATGGGATCATGGTTCCTGACCACCGCTGCTGCCGCACTGATTGCCGGTAAAGTCGCAGGCCTGACCGCGGTGCCAAGTGATATCAATGATGCTCATGCTTCACTGGCAATCTACAGCCACGTATTTATGCAGATTGGTATTGCTACTGCCGTTATCGCCGTGTTGATGATGCTAACCGCGCCGAAGCTGCATCGCATGACATTGGATACCGCGGAAGATATTGCCGCGAAATAAATCCCAATCACTGTACTAAACGAACACCGAGGCTTATCACCTCGGTGTTTTTTTTCATCCATTGCCAGAAAATTTGCGGCGCATCTCGAAGAACAAAAAACTGCCAATTCAAAGGGCTAAATGAAGGTTTACAAGCACCCGCTTTTTACTTCTACTTGTCGTTATTAAAATTGCCTAAACGACTACCTTCCAATTGAGTCCTGCGCTATAACTTAATGTTTTGACAGGAGGTCCCATGCGCTATTTGTCCCTATCCGCCATTGTCGCCGGTTTTGTCGCCGTTTTGGTCGGCTATACCAGTTCTGCGGCGATCATTTTCCAAGCGGCCGCGGCGGCAGGTGCTAGCCCACTGCAAATTGGCGGCTGGCTAAGTGCATTAGGGATTGGTATGGGGATCACCTCACTGGGGCTCTCCCTTTATTATCGCGCCCCGATCCTCACGGCTTGGTCAACGCCTGGAGCAGCGCTATTAGTCACCAGTTTGCCGGGTACACCAATCAATGAAGCCATCGGTGTGTTTATTTTCGCCTCGGGTCTGATTTTATTTTGTGGTGTAACTGGGCTGTTCGCTCGCCTGATGGACTATATTCCGCAAGCCATTTCGGCCGCAATGTTGGCGGGGATCTTATTGCGTTTCGGATTAGATGCCTTTGCTTCCTTACAGGTGAACTTTGTGTTGAGCGGCGGAATGTGCCTGATCTATCTGCTGACACGCCGCTATTTAGCACGTTACGCAATCGTATTAACGTTGTTGACCGGGCTCGCGATTGCCGCGTTGCAAGGTAATATCCAGTTCTCTCAACAACCTATGACGTTTGCCATGCCCGAGTTTATCACCCCGCACTTTACGCTTTCGACCTTACTGGGCATTGGTATTCCGTTCTTCGTCGTCACCATGGCCTCACAAAATGCCCCCGGCATCGCCACGTTGAAAGCCGGTGGTTATCAGGTGCCGACATCCCCGCTGATCAGTTGGACAGCGCTGACTTCGCTGTTACTGGCTCCTTTTGGTGGTTTTTCTGTTTGTATCGCCGCAATTACCGCGGCGATTTGTATGGGCCCAGATGTTGATGCCGATCCACGTCGGCGCTATCTTGCCGCCGCGGCAGCCGGTGGTTTCTATCTACTCGCAGGCATATTTGGCGGCGCGATTGGCCTGCTGTTCAGCGCCCTGCCCGTGGCATTGATCCACACCATCGCCGGTTTAGCCTTGTTAGGAACCATTGCTGGAAGCCTACAACGGGCATTACACGATGAAAAACAGCGTGATGCGGCTATCATCACCTTTTTGATCACGGCTTCGGGCGTCACGCTTTTAGGCGTTGGTGCTGCTTTCTGGGGCATTGTAGGTGGCGTCGCCGCGCATATTATTTTATCGTTACCACAGCGCACAAAGATTTAATAAGTTCATAACACAATGCACTTCAATCGATATGGATGATCCAATGTCATTTTCCCCGTTACGCCGTAAATTAGTTCTCGCTGCCGTTGCCATTCCTGCCGTTAGCGCACTGAATCCCCTTGTCGCTTTCGCCGCTGACAATAAGTTGCAACTTGCTCAACAACAGCTTGCCAAGTTGGAAAAATCCACTGGTGGTCATTTGGGTGTCACGACCATCGATACCAGTAATAACAAGGTGTTGCAATTGAATGGCGATCGTCGCTTCGCATTTTGCAGTACCTTTAAAGTCATGGCGGCTGGTGCCATTTTGCATCACAGTCTAAAAGATGAAGGTTTGCTGCAACGGCGGATCAACTATACGAAAAAAGATATGGTGGCTTACTCACCGATTAGCGAAAAGCACATCGATAGTGGGATGACGGTGGCAGAACTTTGTGCAGCCGCGATTCAGTACAGTGATAACAGTGCGGTTAACCTGTTAATGAAACAAATTGGTGGCCCAGAGGCGGTGACCGTCTTTGCCAGAAGCATCGGCGATACCACATTCCGTCTGGATCGTTGGGAAACTGAACTGAACTCCGCTATTCCCGGTGATGAGCGCGATACCACGACACCACTCGCCATGGCCACCAGCTTGCGCAAATTGACTATTGGCGATGCACTGCCGCAAGCTCAGCGCCAACAACTGATCGATTGGATGAAGGGTAACACTACCGGCGACAAGCGCATTCGTGCAGGTGTACCGGCAGGTTCTATCGTGGCCGATAAAACTGGCACTGGCGATTACGGCACCAGTAACGATATTGGCGTTATCTGGCCGACTAGTGGTAAAAAGCCATTAGTCGTTGTCATCTACTACAGTCAAGATAAACAAGATGCACCAATGAATAACGACGTCATTGCTGCCGCTACTCGTATTATCAGCCAAGCGATGATTTAATGTGACAGCGTAACGTATAGGGGCGCTATGAACGAGAAAGCCACTCAGCTTGCCGCACGGTTAATCCGTAATTTCGAGCAAGTCGAAAGAAACCATGAGGTACGTCCACCGCTGTACGACAGCGAAGGCGCACGACTCGCAATAGGAACCGCTGCGAGTAAATTGGGTGCGTCGATTGATGTGGTGGCGCCGGACAAGCGCTCCTGTCCTTACCATTATCACTACGCGCAAGAAGAAATGTTTATCGTGCTAGAAGGCGAAGGCTCTTTGCGCGTTGCGGATGAACTCTTGCCGATTAAGGGCGGCGATATGATTTTTATTCCGCCGGGGCCAGAATACCCACACCAGATCATCAATACTTCAGACGCACCGTTAAAATACCTTTCCATTAGCACTCGTGAGCAACCTGAATTCGTCGTGTATCCAGATTCCGGCAAATATCAGGCCATCGCTGACGGAGGAAAAGTGCGTCTGATCCAGCGCCCTTCAGCGTCGCTCGATTATTGGCAAGATGAACCCTGAGTCCTCATGTGGTAGCGCCACCCCTAAAGCGCGCGCTGCCAATTCCGCCACGCGAAAATCAATATCCGCCGCCTCACCATCTTCCATAAACCAAGCGGCAGAAAGCCCAGCCCAAGCCAAAATCCATTGCAGTAGTCGTTGCCGTTCGATGCCACTAAAAGCACAGATTTGTTCGACACGTCGATGAAAAATATCTGGATCGGTGGCAATGCCATAATTGGGATTGCAGAAAATATTGGCGTAATCGAAACCACGCTCGCCATAAAGCCGCTTTGGATCGATTGCCAACCAGCCTCGTTCTGCAAAATCCAATACGTTGTCGTGATGAATATCCCCATGCAATACGCTTTGTTCGCGTGGGCTGGTCAGCAACTCGGCGGCGACGGTAGCACTCAAACGCAACATACCACCGTGCGCCTGTGCGGCTGGCCACAACGAATTGAACCATTGATGTAACGGGATTAGTTCTGGCAAGGGTTGCGAACGTGGTTGGTGTAGGCGTTCAACCACTTGGCACAAGATCGTCGTCGCCTGTTCATCTTTGCCTTCTCGCACCATTTGTGCCAACGAGGCCGCCCCCTGCGCACGTTCTAGCAAAATGCCGTCTTCGTGCCAAGCCAACACCTGCGCAGCACCCTCGCCTTGCCACCAGCACATTAGCAAGCCACCGAATCGTTCTTCCTGCTCACGGGCGATTTTCAGCATCGCTGCGATACCTTGGTAACGAACCGGCATTAATAAGCTGCTATGAGTGCTAAAAGCCGGACCATCAGGTTCCAGTTGCCAACGTTGTAGATAGGGGGTAAATACGGGATTCATTGTATTTTGACCATGATTACGTTTATAAAGTAGCTGCTCAATAGTGCAGCCAGTTACCCTAAATAAGTCAAATTGATTCTCTAATAAAAGGATTGAATTTCGACCATGACATCATTAAAACGCATTAATTATCCGCAATTACCGACACCAGGTGGCCCCTATGTTCATGCTGTACGCCACAACGATACATTGTATATCTCAGGTTTAACCGCTTTTGCTACTGCCGCTCAAAATAAGGATACCGTACAGCAAGCTCAAGCGATATTGGAGCAACTGACCGCCATTGCCGCGGCTGAAGAAAGCAGTCTCAAATCGCTGATTAAAATCAGTGTTTTCCTTACTGACATTCAAGATTTGCCAGCAATACGAACGGTGTTATTTGACTATTTTAATAGCGCATTACCAGCTTGTTCTTTGATGGAAGTCAGTGCCCTATTTTCACCAGAGGTCAGCATTGAAATAGAGGCTACAATGGCTGTCTGATTGTTTTGTTGATTCGTTAATTACATTGCAACTTCTGTCACCCAATTCCGGTACACTGGGGATCGACTTCACCCATCAGGCCGTCATCATGAAAAAACTTACGCTGAAAGAAATGACCGAAAGCGAGCAACGTGAAGTAAAAACCGAGTTAGATAAAGCGCGTAAAAGCCATGGTCGCCCTTTGACCAACGCCGAGCAGAACAAAGTGAAAGATGAAGTGGTAGCACGCATTATGGCGGCGCGAGAGAAAATAGCCAAAGCCGTGCGTGCCGAGCGCAAAGCCAATCGTGTGAAACCCACGGGCGAAACCTTCAGTTGGAAATCATCCATCAGTAGCCGCCCACCACGTTGATCTGCAAAATATTGTCAGTTAACCTGCTGTTATTTTTATGCCTTAGGACTAGGATGAAAGGTTAAGTATAACCGTCGTTCATCACTATCAAGGAGCTTCCGATGAAACTGTTTTATAAAGCTGGTGCCTGTTCGCTATCCCCACACATTGTGTTGCGTGAAGCGGGTTTGGACTTTACTGCGGAATCTGTCGATTTGGCGCAAAAGAAAACCGAACATGGCGAAGATTACTTGGCGATTAACCCGAAAGGGCAAGTTCCCGCGTTGTTGCTCGATGATGGTAGTCTGCTAACCGAAGGTGTGGCGATTGTGCAATACTTGGCAGATCGCGTACCTGACCGCAATCTAATCCCGGCTGCAGGCACTCTACCGCGTTACCATGCCATTGAGTGGCTCAACTACATTTCCACAGAAGTCCATAAGGGCTTCAGTCCACTGTTTAGACCTAATACGCCAGAAGAATACAAAGTGATAGCGCGCCAGCAACTTGATGCGCGTTTCAGTTATTTGGATGAGCTGTTGGCAAAACAGCAGTTTTTGATGGGCGCGCGTTTTAGCGTAGCAGATGCTTATCTGTTTACCGTGTTGCGTTGGACGGCAGCAGTGCAGATTGATCTAGCCAAACACGCTAATCTGATCACTTATATGAAACGGGTCGAGGCACGACCAGCGGTTGATGCAGCAATGAAAGCCGAAGGGTTGAAATAAATTAGCCATTTGCCCCACTGGTTTTCAGTGGGGCAACGACATTACAGTTTTACCGCTTTGAATTCGCAATCAGGCTGCACAATTCGGTCTTGAGCCGCAACGATTTGCAACTCGTACTCGCCCATTTTTTGCGTCGTCAGCATCACTTCATAGACGGCGGCGGTCACATGTTCCAACGCCTTGTCTAACGCTTCCCCTTTAAGCAAATTGACCAACAGCAATCCACTGGTCAGATCGCCTACGCCAACGGGTTGACGCGCACCGAAGTCAATCAACGGGCGGCTGGTATGCCAGGCTTCATCAGCCGTCACCAACAACATTTCAAAACAATCAGGGTGGTAACCGGCACGGCTGAGGTGTTTCACCAATACGATGCGTGGCCCTTTAGCAATCAGCTCACGCGCGGCACTGACGGCCTGTTCTACATTGGTCACAGTACGCTGGCTGAGTTGTTCTAACTCCAGCAGATTCGGAGCGATCACGTCGCTGCACGGTAACGCCTGTTGGCACAGAAACTCAGCAACACCGGGGGCAACGATGCAACCCTTCTCAGGATGTCCCATCACCGGATCGCAGAAATACCAAGCCGCGGGATTTGCCTGCTTCGTTAGTCGGACCACGTCTAAAATATGATTGCCCTGCTCTGGCGAGCCGATATAGCCACTTAGCACGGCATCACATTTTTGTAATTGATCGATAGCGATAATGCCCTGCGCAATTTCCGTCAAATGGTTAGCTGGCATCACGCAGCCAGTCCACTTGCCATATTGAGTATGGTTAGAAAATTGAACGGTATTCAGTGGCCAGACGTTGACACCCATGCGACGCATAGGAAATTCTGCCGCGCTGTTGCCAGCATGTCCGAAAACAACATGCGATTGTATAGAGAGGATATTTTTCATTTTATTGATTAGCCTTACTGTGGTGACGGTTATTCTACGCCTATCACCTTCAGCAACAACAGCTTGACGATCAAAATGGGGGCTTAATGCCCCCACTCTTCGATATTATTTCCACTCAATCAAGCAGTAGTTCTTTTTACCACGGCGCAACAGAGTATAACGGTCGAACAAACGATCGCTGTCCACGAAGGTGTATTCGGCGTTTTCCTGCTTCTCACCGTTCACCGAGATCGCTTTAGAGCCAATCATGGTGCGCGCTTGACCACGTGATGGAACCAGTTCTGCATTCACCAACGCTTGTTGCAGATCGGCGTCATTTTCCAGCGTGATAGTTGGCATACCGTCTTGCGCCAGTTGAGCTAAATCGGCGGTGGTCATTTCAGTCACAGAACCGGAGAACAGGCTAGCGGTGATACGTTTAGCCGCCGCCAAGCCTTCTTCGCCGTGAACCATTTTGGTCACTTCTTCCGCCAGCACGTACTGAGCTCGTGGTGCCGTACCGCTGTTCTTATCTTCTTCTTCCAAAGCGTTGATCGCTTCCAGATCCAAGAAGGTGAAGAATTTCAGGAAGCGATAAACGTCAGCATCTGCGGTATTGATCCAGAATTGGTAGAACTTGTACGGACTGGTTTTCTCTGGTGCCAACCAAACTGCGCCGCCTTCGGTTTTACCGAATTTGGTGCCATCAGATTTAGTGATCAAAGGCACGGTCAGACCAAACACTTGCTTCTGGTGCATACGGCGGGTCAGGTCGATACCCGAAGTGATGTTACCCCACTGGTCAGAACCACCAATTTGCAGCTCTACCTGATGACGGTTGTACAGCTCGGCAAAGTCGAAACCTTGCAGCAAGTTGTAGGAAAACTCAGTGAAGGAGATACCGGAATCGTCACGGTTCAGACGCTGTTTCACCGCTTCCTTGTTGATCATCTGGTTAACCGAGAAATGCTTACCGATGTCACGCAGGAAGCTCAGCACGTTCATGCTGCCAAACCAATCGTAGTTGTTCGCTGCAATCGCACTGTTGCTGCCACAGTCAAAATCGAGGAACGGAGAAACCTGTTTGCGGATTTTCTCTACCCACTCGTTAACCGTTTCGCTGGTGTTCAGCTTACGTTCTGCGGCTTTAAAACTGGGATCGCCGATCATACCCGTTGCGCCACCGACCAATGCCACCGGTTTGTGTCCCGCCAGTTGGAAGCGCTTCAGGCACAACAGAGGAACCAGATGGCCCAAATGCAAGCTGTCGGCGGTGGGATCGAAACCGCAATACAGTGCAATTGGCCCTTGCGCCAGTCGCTCTGCTAACGCTTCTTCGTCCGTAACCTGGGCAATGAGGCCCCGCTCTTGCAGTTGTTTAATCAAGTTGCTGCTTGCCATCAATGACTCCCTATAAACGAATGCACCTTTGCCGGTACACGGCTTTCGCCCAGTGGCGAAACAATCAAAAATTTAGGTAGCGCATAGAATAAAGCGCCAGCCGCATCAGTGCCAGCGCTTAAAGGGATTTAAGGTGCCAGACGGTCAATTTTCCAGTCATTTTCTTCACGCTGATACAGGAAACGGTCATGTAAACGGTGTTCGCCGCCCTGCCAGAACTCAACGGAGTCAAATTTAACGCGGAAACCGCCCCAGAAACTCGGCAATGGCACTTCGCCCTGTTGGAATTTCTGTTTCAATTCGAGGAATTTACTTTCCAAGATGCCACGCGCCGAAATACGTGAAGATTGCTGCGATACCCAAGCACCGATTTGGCTATCTTTCGGCCGGCTATGGAAATACTTCATCACTTCCAGCGTCGATAAACGTTCAGCTTTACCGAGGAAAATGACCTGACGATCCAGCATGTGCCACGGGAACAGCAGGCTGACTTGCGGGTTATGCGCCAGTTGTTGCGCTTTACGGCTACCCAAATTGGTATAGAACACTAAACCTTGGTCATCAAAATGTTTGAGCAATACGATGCGTTGATAAGGTTGACCATTTTCATCCACCGTCGCCACACACATGGCGGTAGGATCGGCTAGACGCGCTTCGCAGGCCTGTTTCAGCCAGCGTTCAAATAATTCGAGAGGATTTGCCGTTAGATTGTTACGACGTAGACCACCACGGACATATTCGCGGCGCAGATCCGCGACATCAAATTCATTATTATCAGCCATCTGGGAAGTAACCAAGCAAAGAAATCGTGGCGTCATTTTGCGCTTATGGCGTCAGAATCTCAATCGTTCTGACGCCATAAGGCCCGTTAGGGCACTAACGTACAATCGTCCATCACCACTTTGCCACTACGTTCGACAAAAGCGTTTTGCCCTTTCGACCAGAATGTGTACTTGTCATCACTGTACTTCGCCCCTGAAGCAGAAATCACTTGTTTCAGCTTCAGTTGCTCACCATCCATCACAAAACTGGCGGTACTTTCTTCACCATTCAAGGCCACGGTCAACGGTGTGGTACCACATTGATAATGCAGGGTTTGGCTCTTCTGCGGCAAAATATAACTACACCCGGCTAACAGCAGCATACTGGTTACAACGATGATTTTTTTCATAGGATTTTCCTTAAGACCATCAATCCTCTTTATCCTAACAGAGCTATTAGTGCCCCAATGGAAAAACCGGATAAATCCCACCCAGCAAAGTTTCACGACTGGCACCCGTCACAGAAGGCAAATTACCCGGCTGCCCTGACAGCGTGCGGAACGCCAACCAAGCAAACGCCAACGCTTCCATATCATCACCGCTAACGCCAAATTCATCCGTTGCACCCACCTCGGTTCCCGGCAGTAGTGCTGACATACGTGCCATCAGCAACGGGTTACGCGCCCCGCCACCGCACACCAACAATCGTTCACAACCTCCAGCCAACTGCACCTGATCGCAAATCGTGGTTGCGGTCAATTCAGCCAAGGTAGTCATGACATCGACCGGTTTCAGCCCCGGCATACTGGCAAGCTGCCGCTCCAACCAACTGATATTGAAGTATTCACGCCCGGTACTTTTTGGCGCAGGTAATGCAAAATAAGGATCGGTCAACATTTGTTGCAATAACGGCAGGCAAACTCGGCCAGACATCGCCCATTCGGCATCTTTATCGTAAGGTTGAGCACGATGACGCCACACCCAAGCATCCATTAACATATTACCCGGCCCAGTATCAAAACCGCGTACCGGAGCCCCCGGCAACAACAAAGAAAGATTGGCAATACCGCCGATATTAAGCACCATCCGCCGTTCAGCGGGATCGGCTAGCAGCGCCTGATGAAAAGCCGGAACTAGCGGTGCCCCTTGCCCACCATAGGCCATATCGCGACGGCGAAAATCGCCCACAGTAGTGATATTGGTTAAGGCGGCAACGCGGTTGTTATCGCCCAATTGCATGGAGAAACGCGCATCACCTTCCGGCTCATGCCATACGGTCTGACCGTGACAGCCGATGGCGGTAATCTCGTGGGCGGGAACACCCGTCTGTTTCAGCAAACCCAATACCGCTTCACCAAATAGCGTACCAAGTTGAGCATCCAGACGACCCACGGCGGAAAGCGTGGTCTGCTGCCCTTGGCACATAGCAAGAATGTCTTTTTTCAGTTGGATCGGCATAGGATGGCTGTAACTAGCCTGTTGTGCCACCATGCGCTCATCAATAGCGGCAAGCACCACATCAATGCCATCCAGACTCGTTCCCGACATCACACCTATATAACGACCAGACTTCATAGCAACATCCTTTATGCGAATGATTTAAACCCAGCAAATAAACTACAATTAAAGGACTTACGCCATAAATTACGATGAATTTGTTTTACCTCTGTGAGCAAAACGTCTGTTTCTCACCTGATGGTAATCCGAATCGCACGCCTAACACTGTCATAAACCTAAACCACCGTTTATTATTTGTTGAGCAGAACAAGGTTACACTGCAAAACGTGATAGCCAATAACGATTCGGAACTCTTCCAAGCGTATTTTGTCTATTGTGTTCACCGAATCTGGCCTGAGTGAAGCAATCACCGGGTTATGGACTACAACTATCAGGAGTTTTATATGATTAAGCGTCTTCTCGTCGTCGCCGTTGCGGCAGTCACGCTGGCAGGATGCGCCAATGAATCCATGTCTGGCGATGTTTACTCTGCTTCTCAAGCGAAGCAAGTGCAGACCGTCACTTATGGCACACTGGTTTCTGTACGTCCGGTAAAAATCCAGGGTGGTGAGGGTTCCAACGCTCTTGGCGCCATCGGTGGTGCAGTCCTCGGCGGGTTCTTGGGTAATACCGTCGGCGGCGGTACTGGTCGTTCGCTGGCTACCGCAGCAGGTGCTGTGGCGGGTGGCGTAGCAGGTAACAGCATCGGCGAAATGGCTGGCCGTACCTCTGGTTATGAATTAGAAATCAAAACCGACAATAAAGAAAATATTGTCGTAGTGCAAAAAGCTGGCGACACCAAATTCAGCCCAGGGCAGCGCGTCCGTATGGCAAGAACCGGTAGCACCATCACCGTTTCACCGCTGTAATTCCCCTGCGCTCAAGCAAAAACGGGAGGCCATTAATTAGCCTCCCGTCTCATTTCTGATGCTGTAGAATGTAATTACACAAGAAAAAAAGCTTATTATTATTTATTTTGTAGTTCGCTAATGTTTTGTTCCAACTTATCAATCAACCCTACCAATACCTGTACTTCGTTTGCTGAGATGCCACTGAGAATTTCACTACGTGTAGAAACAATGACGTTGTTTACTTCCTGAATAATCGGCTGCGCCGCTTCGGTCAGTTTGATACGTTTTGCTCGTCGATCGTTGGCACAGGTATGTCGAGTAATCAGCCCTTTATCTTCTAGTTGATCCAAAGTACGGACCAAAGAAGGCTGCTCGATACCAATCGCTTTGGCCAGTTGGATTTGTGACTGCTCCGGCGGCAACCGATTGATATTATGCAATGTAACCCAATGAGTTTGCGTGAGCTCCAACGGCTTAAGCCGATGATCAATGAGCGCACGCCAAACCCGAACTAATCGTGCTAAATCTGAACCTAATGTTGATTCCACCTCTCCCTCCTTAATAGTTAGCATGCTAACATTACCTACCAGAACTTAGTCTATTCTGGGTAAACAACATTAAAAACACAAATGTATATAATGTATATTGTGGAATTAGCCACCATTTTTTATGGTTATTGTTCACTTACTCAGCAAATAGTTCACTGATTCACTTGTAGGAATTGTTAACGTGAATACACCATGGAACCACAGTGCTTCATTTCTTCCCGATTTGGTACTCGGCTCATCACTTTATTTTCCACCTATATTTAAGGCCCTGCTGCTCGGGTTGGTCTTGTGGCTACTCATCCACCACCTGTTACGTGAGTGGATTTATTCCGGTGAGATCTGGCACCCCATGCTGATGGATCTCAGCATTTTTATCATCGCGGTCAGCGCTTCTCTATGGATTTTGGCGAGTTGGTAACTGATGAAACATAAAACATTAAAATATTTCTCTACCGTAATCGTTTGTGCCATTGCCATCTGTGCAGGCTGGTGGTTATGGAATTATTATATGCAATCCCCTTGGACACGCGATGGTAAAGTTCGTGCCGAATTGGTTGATATCACCCCCGAAGTTTCTGGCCGAATAGAAAAAATAACCGTCAATGACAACCAATTTGTTCCCGCTGGCAGTCTGATCTTTAGCCTAGATCCGGTTCCGTACCAAATTGCCCTTAGCAACGCAGAAGCGGCCTTGGCAAAAGCGCAGTCCGATATGGCAAAGGCCAATCACGAAGCTGCGCGTCGCCAAAGATTATCGCAGAATGTTATTTCCGCTGAAGATATGGATCAGTCAAATTTAAACGCCCAAGCCATGAAAGCCGCCTATAAAGCGGCAGAAGCTAACTTGGAACAAGCGAAATGGAATTTAAGTAAGACAAATATTTATACCCCGGTTGATGGTTATATTACCAACCTACAGGCTCGTGTCGGTAACTACGCCACGGCAGGGACACCGCTGGTGGTATTGGTCGATAAGCACTCATTTTATGTGTTGGGTTATTTCGAAGAAACCAAGCTGAAACATATAAAAGAAGGTAATAAAGCCGACATTGTTTTATATAACGGCAATGTTCCATTACAAGGCCAAGTCGAGAGTATTGGCCGTGCCATTTATGATCAAAGTGCCGATAACAGCAGTGCATTATTAATGGATGTGAAACCGAACGTTCCTTGGGTTCGCTTGGCACAACGTGTTCCTGTACGGATAAAACTGCTCGATATTCCGACTGATTTGACCTTGGTCGCAGGAACCACCTGCACCATTTCAATTCATCAGTAAGGCTAAAGTGTGAACCTCCCCTTTTTGGAATGGAACAGAACCCCTTGGGGTAAAGCCAACGCGGCTCAATGGCGTTATGCCATCCGTAACTCGGTCGCGATGTGTCTGTCGCTGTGGGTCGCGTTTGTGCTCAACCTCGATGAACCTTACTGGGCAATGACCTCCGCTGCCGTAGTGAGTTTCCCCACCGTCGGCGGGGTTATCAGCAAAAGTATGGGGCGGATTGTCGGCAGTATGATCGGGGCGGGTGCCTCGGTGGCCATTGCTGGCCAGTGCCTGAACGATCCTTGGTTATTCACCTTGTTTATCGCCAGTTGGCTGAGCCTATGTACTTATATTTCTAATCATTATCAAAACAATGTTTCTTACGCCTTTGCCCTCGCGGGTTATACCGCCGCCATCATCGCCTTCAGCACAGTCAATGTTACCGATACACAACAGATTTTCGATATTGCCCAAGCACGTGTTTGTGAGGTGATCACCGGTATTTTATGTGGCGGCTTGATGATGATGATTTTACCAAGCACCTCTGATGGCGAAACCCTACTGACCTCATTCCGACGAATGCACCTGCGGTTGTTGGAACATGCCGCCATGTTGTGGCAACCCGAGGTCACACCGCAAATGAGGACTTCTCACGAAGGGGTAATCGGTCAGATCCTAACCATGAATGTGCTGCGCATTCAGGCATTCTGGAGCCATTACCGTTTACGTCAGCAAAATAACGCGCTTAATTATCTGCTTCATCAACAGTTACGGCTTACCAGCGTGATTTCCAGCCTGCGTCGAATGCTGCTCAACTGGCCAGATCGTCCAGACAATTTAGCGATGGTGTTGGAACAAGTGCTGGCCGAACTGGCTGATCCACACACCAATAAATACCGCCTCGCTCGCATTCTGCAACAGCTAAACCCACAAGATGATGCCGATTATCGCCATCGTGCCTTTATGTTGCGACTGCGCCATTTTTGCTGGTTGTATCTGAGTTCCGGTCGCTGGATACAGCGCTTAGAAAACGCGACGCCAGCCGATGATATTCAGGTTCCGCGCACCGCATCATTGACGAGCCACACCGACAGTTATGAGGCCGCTTACAACGCCTTGCGTACTTTTCTCTGTATTGTGGTCGGTTGTGCTTATTGGATTAATACTCAATGGGATACCGGTAGTTCAGCGCTCACACTGGCGGCAGTGAGTTGCGTTCTGTACTCTTCGGTCGCGAATCCGGTAAAAAGTGTCACCACCTTGTTGCAAGCGATCCTGTGGCTATTTGTGGGGAGTTTTGTGATGAAGTTCGGCTTGATGGTGCAAATTGATGATTTTTGGGTGTTTTGCGCGTTCTTGTTCCCTATTCTCATCACCATGCAGATGATCAAATTACAGCACCCCGCCTACGCCGCGCTGTGGGGACAATTGATCGTGTTTATGGGTTCGTTTCTCGCCGTCACTAATCCACCCAGTTACGATTTTGCGGCATTTATCAATGGTAACGTCAGCAAAGTCGCCGGTGTCTTGCTGGCCGTTTTGGCTTTCCAGATTCTGAAACCCAGTTCCGACAAACGCAAAAGCCAACGTATTATCAGGGCGTTGCGCCGTGATTTTAACGATCAACTCAGCAAACATCCGCAACAAAACGAAAGTCAGTTTGAATCGCTGATTTATCACCGCATCAATCAACTGAGCCAAAGTCAGGATCAGGAAGCTCGCGGCTGGTTACTGCGTTGGGGCGTAGTGTTATTGAACTGTAGTCACGTGGTCTGGCAACTACGAGGCTGGCAAACCCGTTCCGATCCGCTCTCGGCCGTGCGCGATGTTTGCATTCATCATTTACGCGGCATCATGACCGAACACGGCATACAGCACCGTTCTCTCGACGCGACTTTGCAAGAATTACAGCGAATGAGTGATTCATTGGCGCACCACCCCGATCAGGCGGCGCGTGAATTGGCAGGACTCATCTGGCGGTTGGTTTGTTCATTACAACAGTTACAACAAGCCACGCCGCCAGTACAGGATAATTCGCTCGCAGTTACTTGATCACACCACAGGCGAAGCGAGCCCCGCCACCGCCTAATGGCGTAGGGTGATCGGCATGGTTATCACCACCCGCATGAACCATCAGCGCTTTGCCTTCAATTTCGCTGATTTTTTTCAAGCGAGGAGCCAGAACGGGATCGCTAGCTTTACCATTGTCAGTGACATAAATGGCCGGTAAATCACCTAAATGACCGTCAGCATACGGCCCGAGGTGTTTGCCGGTTTTCTGTGGATCGAAATGCCCACCGGCAGCCAAAGCGGCCACCGCTTTACCGTCTTTCATACCCGGTTCACAGCTTCCTTTTTCATGCACGTGGAAACCATGTACCCCCGCCGGTAATTCCTTCAGTTCTGGGGTGAACAGTAAACCGTATTGCGTTTCACTGATGGCGACTTTGCCGATGTCCTGCCCAATACCTTCGGCAGTCACCAAATGCATTTCAACATCCACCGTTGCCGCTTGCGCGACACCACAAGCCGCTAAACCTAATGCCGCATACCAATAACGTTTCATCAATTCTCTCCTTGAGATGGCTGTTACAGAATACTCAGTATAGGGGAATAATCCGTTTTTACATGAGCCGAGCGGCGGTGACTGCCCGGCAGGAATGATTAAGGAACGTCGTAGCCTAATGCCGCTTTACGGATACGGAACCACTGCTGACGACTCATTTCCAGCTTTTCCGCCTTCAATGCACTGCGCACACGCTCAATTTTGCCAGAGCCGATGATCGGTAGCGGTGCAGAGGGCAGACGCATCACCCAGGCGTAGACCACTTGCTCGATAGTTTCTGCGCCAATTTCTTGCGCCACAGTTTGCAACTCTTCACGCAAAAAGTGGAATTCCGCATCGCTAAACAAACGACCACCGCCCAAGCATGACCACGCCATTGGCTTGATGCGCAGTTGTTGGCATTGATCGAGCGTACCGTCCAGAATGGTCGGTTGATGGATTGGCGATATTTCGACCTGATTCGTCACCAGTGAAAACGGCAAGCGTGATTGCAACAGAGTGAACTGGGTTGGCGTAAAGTTAGAAACGCCGAAATGACGCACTTTGCCGCTCTTATGCAACCCGACAAAAGCTTCTGCCACTTCATCAGCATCCATCAACGGATCGGGGCGGTGGATCAACAGCAAATCGAGATAATCGGTATGTAGATGCTTCAGGGACTGCTCGGCACTATCTACGATATGTTTGCTGTCAGTAATGTAATGACCGATCGGGTTCCCCGGCTTGGCGGTGGTGGCGATACCACATTTTGTCACTAACTCCATCTGTTGGCGCACCGACGGTTTCAAGCGCACCGCTTCGCCAAACGCTTTCTCGCACTCATAACCGCCATAAATATCCGCATGATCCGCCGTGGTGATGCCCAGCTCAATATGCTGTTCGATAAACGCCAGCAGTTGCTGTGGCGTCATACCCCACTCCATCAGCCGCCAGTAGCCGCAAATCATACGTGAGAATTCTGGCCCCTGTGGTGCAAGCTTAGTACGGTTCACCATGTTCAAACCTCATCGAATTATTTAAGAATTAAAAGTTGGTTAGCAGCATACACAAGCGTGCGAACAGGAGGAAACGCAGAGTCGTAGCGAGATCATAAAAATGACTAAAACAGTGAAGGTTGTTCCGGTGGCTGTTCTTCCGCTTGCTTATTAGCACGTTGTAAGCGCAGAAAACGTTGCCGGCACAGGCGCAGCACATCGCGTTTTTGCGCATCGTCAAAACTCATCCAGTTGAAACGCTCTTCACGACTGCGCATACAACCCCGACAGAAGCCGCGATCGTCGGCCTGACAAATCCCCCGACACGGGCTGGGAATATCGAAAAACTCAAGTTGCTGTGCCACCTGTCCGTCCTCCTGTGTCCTGCCTTAAGTGAAGACGCCATCGACGCCGCTGGCAAGTCGCTTTTCGTTATCTCGGCGAAAATGTTCCCCTACTGCTGACTACACGCATCCGGCTGTCATCGGCAGCCTGAATTTAAACCAAAAGTAAACGACGCAACAATATTATCAACCATTAAGGTTATCTTAATCTGCATCCTGTAAATTTCACCGTATTACAGTAAATAGGATGCAATTTTGGCAATGTGGTTACGTCAACGCTTACAATGCAATAGTCTGGGATTTATTCTTGCCAGTTCCTTGTTTTTCACCTTATTTCAAAACGCCCTATTCTTGCATCAAGCATGGTCATATATCAGTTTTACTAGCCTTCAAAACCTGATTTTCGCTGCCACCATGCCGGTAGTGATTTTCTGTGCGTTGAACATTATTTTCAGCGTACTGATGATCCCATTCCTACGTAAACCGTTGATGATCATCTTCTTGATCGGTAGCGCCGCCGCCAACTACTTTATGTTCAGTTACGGTGTGGTGATCGACGGCAATATGATGCAAAACGCCTTCGAAACCAATTCGCAAGAGGCCACCGCCCTGCTTACGCCGCGTATGGGACTGTGGCTGATACTATTGGGTATTCTGCCTGCGGTCATAGTTTGCTTTACTCATATCCGCCAAACGCGCCCATGGTGGTACATGCTCGGCATTCGTGCCGCGAACGTGATGCTCTCTGTCGTCATCATTCTACTCATTGCCGCCTTCTTCTATAAAGATTATGCGTCGTTGATCCGCAATAACAAAAGCGTGGTGAAAATGCTCACGCCGTCGAACTTTGTTGCGGGTACCATTAAGTACACTCAACATCGCTATTTCACCCGTAACTTACCGCTGATAAAAATTGGCGAGGATGCTAAGAAAGGTCCGTTGATTAGCGGACAGCAAAAGAAAACGCTAGTGATCTTGGTGGTGGGTGAAACCGCGCGGGCGGAAAACTTCTCTCTCGGCGGTTATCAACGAGAAACCAATCCGCGTTTAAAGCAAGACGACGTGGTGTATTTTAAAAACGCCAGTTCTTGCGGCACTGAGACGGCAATATCGGTTCCTTGCATGTTCTCCAACATGCCGCGCAAAGATTATGACGCGACCTTAGCCAGTCATCAGGAAGGTATGCTCGACGTATTGGCACACGCTGGCGTCAACGTGTTGTGGCGTGAAAACGATGGCGGTTGTAAAGGTGCCTGCGATCGCGTGCCACATGTCGACATGACACAAATGAAATTGCCGCAAGATTGCGACGGTGATGTTTGTATGGACAACGTATTGCTGCACAAACTGAATAACTATATTGACGGTTTGAAAGGCGATGGCGTGATTGTATTACACCAAATGGGCAGCCACGGCCCGGCTTATTACCGCCGTAGCACGCCGGAATTTCAAAAGTACTCCCCAACCTGCAACACCAACCAAATCCAGGATTGTTCACCTGAACAGTTGGTCAACACCTATGACAACTCAATCCTGTATACCGATGCGATGCTGGATAGCACCATCAAGCTGTTGCAGCAATATAGTGACCGTTTCAATACCGCGATGGTCTATCTTTCCGACCACGGTGAGTCTTTAGGTGAGAACGGTATGTATCTGCACGGTACGCCTTATCTGTTCGCACCGAGTCAACAAACACATATCCCATTCATGATGTGGATGTCGGCTGATTATCAACGCAATTTCGGCATCAACCGACAATGTTTGAACACCATGGCCGAGAAAGATGAAATCTCGCAAGACAACCTGTTCCACACCATGCTAGGTATGCTGGATATTCAAACCAAAGAATATCAGCCTAGTTTAGACATTCTGCAACGCTGTCGCAGCGCAGGTTGATACGTTACTATCACCCTTTCGAACCGGCGTTAATCGCCGGTTTTTTTATCACCAACTTGACCTAGACCAATCGGTCTATTATGCTCATCCCACTATGACAAAGAATACACATTGCAACCCGGACACCCGTGAACATCTGCTTGCCACTGGCGAGACACTCAGCCTACGCCTAGGTTTTACCGGCATGGGGCTCAGTGAATTGCTGAACACCGCAGGTGTGCCCAAAGGTTCGTTTTATCATTACTTCCGCTCGAAGGAAGCCTTCGGTGAAGCGATGCTGCAGCGTTATTTCGAGCTTTACGATCGTGAGATCGAGCAATTGTTCGCCGATGATGGTCGCAATGCTCGTCAGCAACTATTGAGCTATTACGCCCGATCTATCGATTTCTTCTGCCGCAGCGAGTGCCACAATTCTTGTCTGGCGGTGAAGTTGTCTGCTGAAGTGAGCGATCTGTCAGAACCGATGCGCCATGCACTGGAAGTAGGTTCAGCTCAAGTATTGGATCGTTTACAAGACACCGTTGAGCGCGGCGTTCGCGAAGGTTCACTGACCATTAAACTCAGCCCAGCTGCTATGGCGGAAACGTTGTATGCGCTGTGGCTCGGTGCTTCACTGCGAGCCAAAATTCGCCGTTCGGTGTCACCACTGACGAGTGCATTAGAAACCATTGAACTGCTGTTACCTACGCCGTAGGTATAAAACTAACTCCCGGTTTTACCAAGAGATTACTGTTGTAGGATTACTGTTTTATTTTTACTAGTCGACCAGTCTATTAATAGGATGCATGATGAAGATTGAAAAATTATTCTCCCCGCTCAAGGTTGGCTCGGTAACACTGCCTAACCGTGTATTTATGGCACCACTGACACGCCTGCGCAGTATCGAACCGGGTGATATTCCAACGCCGTTGATGGCTGAATACTATGCACAACGCGCCAGCGCTGGATTGATCGTCACGGAAGCGACACAGATTTCTTTCCAGGCGAAAGGCTATGCTGGTGCACCCGGCTTGCATACCCCGGAACAAATAGCCGCGTGGAAAACAATCACTCAGGCGGTCCATGACCAAAACGGCCATATCGCTGTACAGTTATGGCACGTAGGTCGTATTTCTCACTCCAGTTTGCAACCTGGCCAACAAGCACCGGTAGCACCTTCAGCAATTAACGCCGGTACGCGTACCACTATTCGTGATGCCAACGGAGCTTGGGTTCGTGAACCGACCTCTACCCCACGAGCTTTGGAAACCGCGGAGATCCCAGGAATTGTAAACGATTTCCGCCAAGCCACCGCCAACGCGCGTGAAGCGGGTTTCGATTTCATTGAATTACACGCGGCGCATGGCTATTTACTGCATCAATTTATGTCACCCGCATCTAACCAGCGCACCGATCAGTACGGTGGCAGTATCGAAAACCGGACGCGTTTAACGCTGGAAGTGGTCGATGCCACCATTGCCGAATGGGGTTCAGAGCACATTGGGATTCGCATCTCCCCACTTGGACCATTTAACGGTTTGGATAACGGTGAGGATCAGGAGGAAGCCGCGCTGTATCTGATCGAAGAGTTGAATAAACGTAACATCGCTTTCCTGCATATCTCTGAACCAGACTGGGCTGGCGGTAAACCGTACTCTACTGCCTTCCGTGATGCCGTGCGCGCGCACTTCAAGGGGGTGATCGTTGGCGCAGGTGCCTACACCGCGGAAAAAGCAGAAGAGCTTATAAATCAAGGCTTTATCGATGCCGTTGCCTTTGGTCGCAGCTATATTGCCAACCCGGATCTGGTCGAGCGCTTCAAACAAGGTGCAGCACTGAGCGAACCAAAACCAGAAACCTTCTATGGCGGTGGCGCAGAAGGCTACTCCGATTATCCAACGTTGTAATTAAATTCACACGGTGAATATTACCAAGCCAGACATTAAATTATGTCTGGCTTTCTTGTCGTAAATCCCATCATCTAACTGGAAAATTTCCGGTAAAACCCTTACTCTAGTGCCACCTTGGGTGGGACTCCGCCTGCTTTTGCTTAGCTGAAACACACGTGTACCGAATAAAGCACTCCACTTCATCCGGTAGAATGGATTTACCATTATGTTATTTAGAATTAAAAATAAAGTGACTCGTTGGGAAGTTGGCAACGAAAGTGACTATCAGCATTGCTACGATCTCTATGGTGGCAATGTCTCCACGCACCCTAATATTTTGAAATTTCTTCACCAGAGAACGAATTGCAACCCTCGCTACTATATCAAACGAGGGAAGAACGGCGGATTGTTGGGCTCATTTTGTATCTGGGGCAAGCAATTTCTCGCTTCTGATCATGAAGCCTTCAAAAAATTTGACCTTTCCAAATACCCCATCGCGCATGATGAATTAATACTCCCCTTCGCCCCAACCATGCGAGCGACACTGCCCTTTAAGTCAAAAAGCCTATCTTCACTTAACCAACGTAACTTTCGCAACGTCTCATTCCGGTTAAATAGTGGTCGAGAAATTTGCTTGGCTAAAGACGGCTTTTCATCAAAAACAAAATCACGCAGAAATAAAGAATTAAGAGAGTTTATCGCTGCGGGTGGTGAAGTGCGTGATCAGGCCTCATACAGTGCTGAAGAGTTAACCCATATTTATTTAGAGCTATTTAAAATCCGTTGGGGTGTTGAACCTAATAACGTTAGAGAACTGTTCGATTTCATTCAGAATTTGCGCCACCATATATTTGGTCACGTATTAGTCATGAACGGAAAACCCTGTGCTTTCCAGTTAATTACCACAGCAGAAAGTCCAGGCTGGATCGCATTTGATTATATTAATGGCGGCGTAGATACTGACCTGAATAAATTCAGCCCTGGCACCATTGTGACTTGGCTTAATGTCAAAGCCGCATTTGAACTTTGCCAGAGTAAAAATAAGACTATGCGCTATTCGTTTGGCAAACCCACCGCCGACTATAAAGATCGTTGGTGTTATCGCGCCCCAGTTGGACGCGCGCTGGTATTATAAGTAGGCTCTATACTCTAAATAATTCGAGTTGCATCAAGGTTAGCCAATACGGCTAACCTTGATAATATTGTCGCTGCTCTTCATCTCTTGCCCAGGATAGAACTGCGTACTCCAATGGCGAAAAGCCCCCATCGTTCCTTCACCCGCCATGAGATGTGGATTATTCGCATAACGGCGATGTTGCCAGATAGGAAAATCCTCACTGACAACTTGGACAAACCAGCGATGTGCCAATTTGATCAACACACTATATAGTGCGGTGCGTAATACGCTTGGCATCGCATCACAACGACGAATGCGTAACACATCAGCCCAACGAAACGTCCAGTCTAGTGGGCCGGTTTGTGTACCAAAAGCGAGTGTTTTCACCTGAACTCCCAAACTGGGAACATCACTTTCTCCTAATACATGCCCCACACCATAATTACGTAATTTCATTTGCAATGGCATATTGCGCCAACGAGCACTCATGTTCATCTCCATGATAGGACCGTCAATCTGGTGCGTCATCACCACATCGGTAAAACCATGAACACAGGCGAAATGCACTGCATCAGCACTGTTCTCTGACATATCTTGTGCATAACCACTCAGGTGGTAACAACTACCGCTTGGGTTGGAAAAATATTGCAGATCCAACTCTGGCAACTCCCACCAGGGTTCACGACCCTCAGAATCATGCCAGACGATCACCATCCCCCGAGCCTCTTGGGCAATACGAACACTCAATGCCGCTTTGGGTGGTACCGAATTACAAGCGGTGCGAACACAACGGCCATCTAAACCAAAAGCCAAGCCATGGAAAGGACAAACGATGCTTTCCCCTTCAACTCGCCCACCGTGCCCCAAATGAGCGCCTAGGTGTGGACAATAGGGATCAATAACCCGTACCACACCCGTTTGTGTACGGTACAACACCAGTTCCTGTCCCATAAAAGGCACGGTTAATACCGTGCCGGGCTTTAACTCATGACTAAAACAAGCTGCAAACCAACCGTTGGGATAAGGCAACGGTTTACGCTGTTGCATTTCCAGATTGAGTTGCCGCGTCATTTGCCCCATCGGTTACAGGCTCCCATGCTTTATGTTGGTAAGGTTGCTGCTTGTCATTGAATTTTCTGCCGACTTCTCTAGCTTGCTCAACCAAATGATTCGGGTGATAGCGTTGTGCACCTCCTGATTTCTTCGCCGGATCATATTCCCACCACCAAGCAATAGAGGGTAATGGAACCGGCTCCACACTTTTATCTAGCGGTTGATCAGCCGACATTCCCCCATCAAAGCACGGGCGATTCTTGTCTGAATTGAGATACCGATAACGTTCATCAGTACGATGCCATTCAAGTATTCCGGTTTGATAGTCGACCAAAGCGGCAATATAACGCGCGATCTCGGGTGAAGCGGTCTGCAACATTTCTTCCCGTAAGCGGACGAATAACCCCATGATTCGGTCATGCATTTGATAAAGCCAGCGGAGTGCTGCCATTGGCTCAGCAAAATTAAAATTGCGACAGATGGCATCGACCAAATTATGCCCGCGGCTATCCAAACTATTTCGCATACTTTCTTTCGCATAAGAAAATATTTCATTTTCCCAAACGACTAATGACGCCGCCATTTCAGTCATGGCGTATAAACGCCGATCCAGATATTCTTCTTGTGTAATATGTATACCGGCAACGACATGTCGTAATACCGGGAATACCATCCCACCGCCCCCAGCTAAACGTAGAAAAGTACATTGATCCAGCGTCGGATTCATACAGCCCGCTTTCACCATTTCCGCCAGAAAATAACCTTTCTGCGCCTCTACAACCCGATTGACCTGCACGGGTGTCGCGTGACGCGCTAAGCGAATGTGTAATTCTTGCATCGATAACGAATAACGATCGGTCGCTTCTACCGGATATTCCGGACATTCCATCGCTCGATTCATATAAGCGCTGGCCATGATCATCGTTTCCGGTTTTTTTGTTACGGGTCCCTCGTCACACCATTCATCATCATAAGCAAATGCCCAAGCCATCCAATCAGAAGCCAATTGGATTAACTCATTTGACCCCGTAGGATAAGCCAGTGCAGCTAACCGCCCCCACCCCGGCCGAACCATACGTTTCTTTTGTTCTTCATCCCAATATAATTCCCAATATTCAAGCCAATCAGCGGTGTTCTTATCAAATTGCGCCACATTAGGGTTTTCTTGATGCTTAAATGGACAATATATTGGCGGTAATGTAATTAGAGACATAAGTCCTCACTGTTATACGGTTTTTTTCGCAATCACGCTGTAGGTCGAGACTTTATTTTTCAGCAACGCCACCGACCAGTTTTCTGCCAATACACGGAGTTCTTCTAATGCGCCATCAACACCATTAGGGAAATGACTTTCGATATTTTTCTTCGACTCGATTAGCCAGCGAGCCACATCGATATTGGATGGCAATACTCGGAAATCCTTCACCGCAAATCCGCTGTCCTCCAGCACCTTTTCGAAATACGCCGGCGTTTTCTGGTGACGACAGGCCAAACGGTCAACAACATCCGGCGTATCGGACTGATAATTATCCGGCTCAATGTTGTACAAATTGTCGGAAATAATCACTTTCCCGCCAGGGCGAACACGCTTATACAGCGCACTCATGGCTTTCTCATACAGTGCATTAGGGAAATGTGAGATCACTCCGCGAATGATCACCAGATCGTACAAATCATCGGGATCAGGCAACCGATCAACATCTTGTGCATTGCACAGATATAAGTTGATACGGTTCTCCAACCCCTGACTTTTATGGAATTTGGCGCAATAGTTGAGTTGTTGGGCACTCACATTCACCCCATCTAGCCGTTGGCATTCAGGGAAACGCTCAGCCAGATGTTTGAGGATATAACCCCATCCGCAGCCAATATCTAAAATACGTTTCATCGCAGGGCGATCGCTACCGGTAACACCCGCCAAAAACAATTGCTGTTCGAAATAACGCACACTGGATTCATCCAGTGATGCCGTCGGTTTCAATTGACTACTAACAGGTAACACCAGCGGTTTTGGATCGTCATACACACCGAACTGGAACAACAGGGTATCGCCGATGGCTTTACGCCAATGCTCGGGATCTTCGCAGTAGGTCTGTACGACTTTGGCCTCATAACTGTCGGTATTTTGGTCACGAATCACCTGATATGGCAGACTTTGCAGATAAACCGGATCAGGATATTGCGCTTCAGACAAATTGCTCATGGCTGTTCTCCTCGATAAATGCTCTGTTTTTCAGGCAAAAAAGATGGTTTTTCATCGGTGAAATTTCTCACACCAGCAACGAGCGCCATCACTGGCGGCGCTATAAAGCGGACGATGGCGTTTTCGATACCATCAGCATCTAAACCACAGGCGGCCAGTTGTTCCGCCGGCTCACCATGTTCAATAAAGTTATCTGGAAACCCTAACAACAAGGTGCGCACTAATATTCCAGCAGCAGAGAGGCTTTCCAGACAGGCGCTACCCGCACCACCGGCGATGCAGCCTTCTTCGGCTATCACAATCACCTCGTGAGTTCGAGCGAGTTGATGCAACAGCGTTTCATCCAACGGTTTGGCAAAACGCATATTGACCACCGTGGCATTGCGCCGTTTACCGGCTTCCCGACAGGCCGTCAGCATCGAACCAAACGCTAAGATGGCGATACGTTGACCAATACGACAAACCTGTGCCTTGCCCAGCGGTAATACTGCCATTTGTTTCAATGGCACCACTCCAGGCCCGCAACCACGGGGATAACGCACCGCCGCCGGGCCTGAATGATTCAATGCGGTATGTAGCATCTGCCGACACTCGTTTTCATCCGCCGGACACATCACCACCAGATTGGGTACACAACGCAGATAAGCCAGATCAAAAGCCCCCATATGCGTCGCCCCATCGGCACCGACCACACCGGCGCGATCGATAGCAAAGGTCACTGGCAGGTTCTGAATGGCGATATCGTGGATCAGTTGGTCATAACCGCGTTGCAGGAAAGTCGAATAGATCGCCAATACCGGTTTCATTCCATCGGCGGCCAAGCCGCCGGCAAAAGTCACCGCATGTTGCTCGGCGATACCGACGTCAAAATAGCGTTCGGGAAAACGTTTTTCGAACGCCACCAGCCCGGAACCTTCACGCATTGCTGGGGTGATCGCCACCACCTTAGGATCACGTTCAGCTTCATCGCATAGCCAGTCACTGAAAATCTTGGTGTAATTAACCGCTCCCGGCGCAGAAGGAATAATGCCTTGCTGCGGGCAGAATTTAGCGGGCGCGTGATAACCCACCGGATCGGCCTCTGCGTGAGGAAAACCGGCTCCTTTTCGTGTCACCACATGTAGCAACTGCACGCCAGAACGTTGACTGACTCGCTCTAACGCTGGGATCAGTGCAGCAAAATCATGCCCATCAATCGGGCCGCTGTATTCAAACCCCAACGCGCTGAACAACGCTCCATTTTGCCCACGTTGCAAATCTGCCAAATGCTGTTTTAATGCTCCTACCGAAGGCGAAATCGACATATCGTTGTCATTGAGGATCACCAGCAGGCGCATATCCGGGCACAGAGAGGCATTATTCATTGCCTCATACGCCAAACCCGCGCTCAGGGCTCCATCGCCGATAACCGCGATGCAATGCCTCTCTTCCCCCTGCAAACGTGCGGCATATGCCATCCCCAACACCGCTGAAATTGAGGTGCTGGAATGCGCGGTGCCAAAAGCGTCATAAGGTGATTCATCGCGCCGTGGGAAACCGGAAATACCGCCGGATTTACGTAACTTCGCCATTTGTTCGCGACGCCCCGTAATAACTTTATGCGGATAAGATTGATGCCCGACATCCCAAACAATACGATCCTTTGGCGTATCAAATACATAATGTAAGGCGAGGGTTAATTCCACCACGCCAAGGTTCGCGGCCAAGTGCCCACCCGTTTTCGCTACGCTGGATAATAAAAAATGGCGTAACTCACTGGCGGTTTTAATCAATTCGTCTTGCGACAAACCTTTCAAATCCGACGGATAATGAACAGAATCCAATAAGGTATTCATACGGAAACACCTACCTTTTAATTCGTTTTGCGCAAGTGGTCTTTCTGCCACTGCTCAAATTTTTCCAAAGGGATATCTTTTAATATTCTTTGAAACCAGATGGTGAAATTCTCAGGCTGTTGATTCACTTGCTGATAAAGCTGATATAGATCCATCCACTTCCAGTCTTTTGCTTCATCAGGATTCACCTGCGGGTTAGCATTGTATAATCCAAGGTAAATATGGTCATATTCGTTTTCAGTTAAACCACCAGGAACTTCAGCGCAATAGATTAAGCTTGAGACCCTGATCAACGGGCACTTAAAACCCATTTCTTCCTGCAAGCGCCGCTGAGCCGCTTCCAAAGTCTCTTCCCCCTCACGCGGATGACCGCAGCAACTATTAGTCCACAGTTCGGCAGAGTGATATTTACCCGAAGCACGTTGCTGTAATAACAAATTGCCTTTGCTATCAAATATAAATATCGAAAACGCCCGATGTAATAATCCTTGCTGGTGAATCGGCATTTTCTTTTCAGAACCGATAAACTTATCATTTTCATCAACAAGAATTAGCATCTCTTCCATATCATGACCTTTTAAATAGAGAATCGTGCGTTATAAAATAAAACAACAATATTACTAAAGTACAAAAAAAAACTTTGTCAAATTAACGAAAGAGAAATTTTACGATTAATAGGATTATCGTTATAAAACAGTAAAATAAAAATCGATTAAATTTAATAAAAACAAAACAATTATCAACAGCTCATTATAATTAGCCTGGTAATTAATATCGCAGTGAAATAAATAAATATTGAGTTAAATACAATTAATTGTGACATTGTCACCAAAGAAACGTCACTATTTTCACTGCGATAGCGCATTGAAATCACTGTGGTGGCAACGTTATACTGCCCCATCTCACTTCATACATGCCGTTCATACGGCCAGCCAATCAGAGGAAATTATGCGCCTACTCCATACCATGCTCCGCGTCGGCGAACTACAACGCTCCATCGAGTTCTATACCAACGTATTAGGCATGCGTTTGTTGCGTACCAGCGAAAACACCGAGTACAAATACTCGCTGGCGTTTGTCGGCTATAGTGATGAAAGTGAAGGTGCAGTGATCGAGCTGACCTACAATTGGGGCGTCGATAGCTACGACATGGGCACTGCGTTTGGACACTTGGCATTGGGTGTTGATGATGTTGCGGCGACCTGCGACAACATCCGCAAAGCCGGCGGCAAAGTCACTCGTGAAGCTGGCCCGGTCAAAGGTGGCACTACGGTGATTGCTTTTGTAGAAGATCCAGACGGTTATAAAATTGAACTGATCGAAAACAAACATGCTGGGCACGGCCTCGGCAACTGAGTTACAGGGCGCATTCTAGCGCCCTGACTTTTATCCACGCTGCAACCTGACAAGAAATTTGTCATAATGACCGGCTGAATTTGATGAAGATAAGAAACTGATGGCCGAAAAAAGTGATCTTAACGCCCTGAGTGGCCGTTTTCGTGGTTTTTACCCGGTAGTGATTGACGTAGAAACCGCCGGTTTCAATGCCAAAACTGATGCACTATTGGAAATCGCCGCTGTTACGTTGAAGATGGATGCTGAAGGTTGGTTACAACAAGATGAAACCCTACATTTTCACGTAGAACCTTTTGAAGGGGCGAATCTACAACCTGAAGCCCTCGCATTCAACGGTATCGACCCGCACAACCCACTGCGTGGCGCGGTCAGTGAATACAACGCACTGCATGAGATTTTCAAAGCCATCCGTAAAGGGATGAAAGAGCAGAACTGCAATCGGGCGATTATCGTGGCGCACAACGCCAATTTTGACCACAGTTTCCTAATGAACGCCGCCGAGCGCGCAGGATTGAAACGCAACCCGTTCCACCCGTTTGCGACTTTTGATACCGCAGCTTTAAGCGGTTTGGTTTTAGGGCAGACGGTGTTAGCCAAAGCTTGTATCGCAGCGGGGATGCAGTTTGACAGTACTCAAGCGCATTCCGCGCTGTACGATACTGAGCAGACCGCCCTACTATTTTGCGAATTGGTTAATCGTTGGAAACGTCTGGGGGGTTGGCCATTGGCGACCCCAGAAGGAAACGTCGAATAAAAAAATCGGGCGGTACCTTTACAGGAACCGCCCGATTCATTATCTAACCGACTCAAATCAAGACTGTTGGTCTTCTTTAGCTGGGTATTTTGCAGCCGTTTCTTTGATCAACTGCTGCAACTCACCACGTTGATACATCTCAATAATAATATCGCAGCCACCGACCAACTCGCCATCAACCCACAGTTGCGGGAAGGTCGGCCAGTTAGCGTATTTCGGCAATTCTGCGCGAATATCCGGGTTTTGCAGAATATCAACATAAGCAAAACGCTCACCACAGGCGCTCAATGCTTGTACCGCTTGAGCAGAGAAACCACAGTTTGGCAGTTTTGGTGAGCCTTTCATGTACAACAGAATCGGGTTGCCAGAAATCTGTTGTTGAATTTTTTCAATCGTCGTCGTCATTTTATTGCTTCCTCAGGCCATATTATGGCTACAACATACATCACGCAGGTATTGTAACGGCTGAAACTGTGATAAGAAAACACCATCTTTTGCAGGGATTTATTCCAGCGACACGTTCAGCTTAAAACATACCTCTACAATAACATTTTTGATCAGATCATTTCACTAACATATTTGGCGATCCCTGTTTCAGCATTAATGTTTTATGATGCTGTTTTTGATGTTTTTTCATACGTCAAATGCCTGATTTTCTATCTAAGAAAATGTTATTAACGTTTTCTCACAAAATGACCTAATATTTTTGTGTTCTGCGCTGTTTAACATCGCGAATTTCGGGAATACTGTGCCTCATTCTTTTTCTGTTCTAAAGCCAAGGTTGGTGACGTCGACATGCGTGTGATTGTGACGCTTTTTGTGCTGTTGTTTACACAGCTGTTTTTTAATCTGGCGCATGCTGCGCCACAGGCTCGTGTTGCTGCAGAACAACGTAAGAGTCATGTCAACGATGTACGTCCGGATGACCGCAAGAAAAAGAAAGTCGTCAAAACTGCCAAAACCACCAAAAAAGCCAAAGCGACCACACCAGAAAAGATCACAAAAACGGCAAAAGTGACGAAGAGTAAGAGCGTAAAAACCGCAAAAACGGTAACCAGTAAAACCAAAACTACCCGCGTTGCTAAAAACCACGTTACGCCACCGAAAAAAGGCTACAAGAAAGGTTATGGCCGTCATCGTGATGCTGGCATGGCAACAGCCAAACTGGCCGGTAATGATAAGCCACTGAAACTTAGCCCTGCGCACAAAAAGCGCTATCAGCGCGCCAAGCAAACCGCAATGGCCAAGTTGATGAACCAAATGGGCAAACCTTATCGTTGGGGCGGCACTTCACCCAATACCGGTTTCGACTGTAGCGGCTTGATTTATTACGCCTATAAAGATCTGGTGAAAATCAAAATGCCACGCACCGCCAATGAGATGTACCATTTACGCGACGCGGCACCGATCAAGAAAAGCGAATTGGAACGTGGCGATCTGGTGTTCTTTCGCATCAACAATCGTGGCACCGCCGATCATGTTGGGGTTTACCTCGGCGACGGCAAATTTATCCAGTCACCACGTACCGGTGAAGATATCCGTATCAGCCAGTTGAATAACGATTATTGGCAAGATCACTATATCGGTGCTCGCCGAGTGATGACGCCGAAAACCATTCGTTGATTCCCGTACAATCCTCCAAGGCTGGACACTCCACCCAGCCTTTTCCCTTTATGTTGTAAACCATTGCCGATGCTTTAACCAATTAGTCTAACCGCCCTTTTTAAACCTTTTTTTCACCCAGAAAGTTGTTAAAATTAATATCCATAAAAATATTATAACAATTCTGTTTTCCTGCCTGTCGCCAACTTGGCGATAAGCCACTGGAACAATAGCGCTGTATATAAATAAAGGAGAAAGCAATGTCGTTTGAATTACCTGCATTACCGTATGCGAAAGACGCTCTCGCACCACACATTTCCGCAGAAACTCTAGAGTATCACTATGGCAAGCACCACAACGCCTACGTGGTGAACCTGAACAATCTGGTGAAAGGTAGCGAGTTCGAAGGCAAATCACTGGAAGAGATCATCAAAACCTCTACCGGTGGTGTGTTCAATAACGCAGCACAAGTTTGGAACCACACGTTCTACTGGCACTGCTTGGCACCAAACGCAGGCGGTGAACCTACTGGCGCAGTCGCAGATGCGATCAACAAATCTTTCGGTTCTTTCGCAGAATTCAAAGAGGCGTTTACCAAATCTGCCATCGGTAACTTCGGTGCGGGCTGGACTTGGTTGGTGAAAAAAGCCGACGGCTCACTGGCGATCGTCAACACCTCTAACGCGGCAACCCCGCTGACGGGTGAAGACAAAGCGCTGTTGACTGTGGATGTGTGGGAACACGCTTACTATATCGACTACCGCAATGCGCGCCCTACCTACCTGGATCACTTCTGGGCATTGGTAAACTGGAAGTTTGTAGCAGAAAATCTGGCGTAAATCGCGGGAAAATGATCGGGCGCAGCCAATTGAGTGCTGCGCCTTTTTATTGCTGGTATGAATTAATGCATCACGGCAGTAAAAGCGAAAGCAATGATCATCGCCAATGCACACACGGTAGTGATCAACGACATTTTCAGATCGGTATCCATTAAAAGCTCCTCATCGAATTAGCGATAAGCTGCGTAGAATCCACAGCATTTATACGTCGAAGTATTTTCCCACAGTTCGCGGGTAAAATCTTGTGATCATTTCTCGACTTATAATATGGATTACCTCTTCCACTTTTGCTCAATTTGCGACAGAATTCGCAGTTCACAACTGCGTACCGGCAAATATGTCCCTCCCAGTCAAGCGATTCGCGACTTCAACACTAAAAACTTAGTTTTCGCTGTTCTGGAGAAGGTTTTACGTAGGCAAACGATTAACAACCAATTTACATGCTGCATGCAAGTAGATTTAGGAGTCACTTTCTACATGGCAACGATCAAAGATGTGGCCAAACGCGCGGGCGTTTCCACCACCACCGTTTCGCACGTTATCAATAAGACCCGTTTCGTCGCCGAAGATACCAAAACTGCCGTTTGGGCCGCGATTAAAGATCTGCACTATTCACCGAGCGCGGTCGCACGTAGCCTGAAGGTTAACCACACTAAATCGATCGGTTTGCTGGCAACCTCCAGCGAAGCTCCTTACTTTGCCGAAGTGATCGAAGCGGTTGAAAATAGCTGCTACAGCAAAGGCTATACGCTGATCCTGTGTAACTCCCACAACAACCTCGACAAACAGCGGGCTTATTTAGCAATGCTGGCACAAAAGCGGGTTGATGGTCTGTTGGTGATGTGTTCGGAATATCCCGATCAACTGCTCGGCATGCTGGAGGATTATCGCAATATCCCAATGGTGGTGATGGACTGGGGCGCGGCGCGCGGCGATTTCACCGATACCATTATTGATAACGCCTTTGCCGGTGGTTACTTGGCCGGTCGTTATTTGATCGAACGTGGTCATCGCGACATTGGCGCAATTCCCGGCCAATTATCCCGTAACACTGGCGGTGGCCGTCATCAGGGCTTTTTAAAGGCGCTGCAAGAAGCCCATATTGAAGTGCGGGACGAATGGATTGTTCAGGGTGACTTCGAACCGGAGTCTGGTTACAAAGCCATGCACCAAATTTTATCGCAAAAACATCGCCCAACCGCGGTATTCTGCGGCGGTGACATTATGGCGATGGGCGCGATTTGTGCCGCCGATGAGTTGGGTTTGCGCGTACCACAAGATATTTCGGTGATCGGGTATGACAACGTGCGCAATGCGCGCTACTTCACCCCAGCGCTGACGACAATTCATCAGCCCAAAGAACGTCTGGGTGAAATGGCCTTTACTATGTTGCTGGATCGCATTATCAGCAAACGTGAAGAATCACAGGTGATCGAAGTCCATCCTAAGTTGGTCGAGCGTCGTTCAGTGACCGACGGCCCATTTATCGATTACCGCCGTTAATTGTTAGGTTGGGGGAGCATCTCCCCCGGCTCCCGTTCATTAAACCACTCCTGATTTAACGTCTCGCTATCTCCCAAATACTCCAACAACCATTCCATCGCCGGTGATTGAGCATTCTGCTGCCAAGTCAGACAGCACAAACTCGGAGGAAAAGGTTGACCCAGTTGCAACGCCACCAGCTCACCACTTTGTACCAACGGCAGAACCAAATGAGCCGGAACCATCCCCACACACAAACCACCACGTAGACAATCTATCGCCGATGACCAATCAGGGACAATCAAACGTCGCTGGTTATCTAACGTCCAAGTCACGCGTTTTGGCAGATTGCGCGACGTGTCTTCCAGTACTAATGCCGGGTAAGGCCGCAATTGGTTGTCATGCAATTCCCCTGCTATCGCGGCCAATGGATGTTGCGGGCTCGCCACACACAACCAATTCATAAATCCCATATCGCGGAAGGCAAAACCGCCACCAACCGGCACGGCTCGGGTCGCGCCAATCGCCATTTCCGCTCGCCCATCGACCAACGCATCCCAAACACCGTTAAACACTTCGGGCTGAATTAACAGCTCCACATCAGGAAACTGGCGATAAAAATCCACTACCAGTTGACGGCTGCGTTGTGGTTTAACGATGATATCTACCGCTATTTTCAATTGACCACGCCAACCGTTCGCCACTTGTTGACACTGTCGACGTGTTTCGAGCATTTTTTTGATAACAGCACGTGATTCCTGGATGAATAGCGCGCCAGCAGGCGTCAATTCAACGTCTCGATGGCGTCGCTCAAACAACGGAACGGCCAACCATTGTTCCAATTGGCGTACCGTATAGCTGACTGCGGAAGGTACACGATGTAATTCCTGCGCAGCGGCACTAAAGCTACCGGTTCGCGCTACGGCATCAACAACATCTAGCGAGTATTCGGACCACATAATATTGCCTTCAATTTTTTTCACAGCACTGTGCGAATATTACCGTTTCACAAGCAAAGATCCAGTCATATACACTGCCGCGTCGCAAACCTGCATCACCATTAATTCTAACGAGAAACAAATGAAGAACTTTGGATTCATGTTTTACCTTGCCGGGCTGAGTATGTTGGGGTACTTAGCCACCGATATGTATTTGCCTGCTTTCGGCGCGATGCAAAAGGAACTGCAAATTTCTGCTGGAGCCATTAGCGCCAGCTTAAGTATCTTCCTAGCAGGTTTTGCTTTCGCACAACTGTTGTGGGGGCCGCTTTCCGATAAATTAGGCCGCAAACCGGTACTGTTAATCGGTTTGTCACTGTTCGCTGTGGGTTGTTTGGGCATGCTGTGGGTACAAACCGCTGTTCAACTGTGGTCACTGCGTTTTGTCCAAGCGATCGGCGTGTGTTCTGCGGCAGTAACTTGGCAGGCGATCGTTGTTGACCGTTACCGCGATGATAAAGCCAGCCGCATGTTCGCAACCATTATGCCGTTGGTTGCGCTTTCACCAGCGTTGGCTCCGCTGGTAGGTGCTTGGTTGTTGAACCACTTTAGCTGGCGCGTCATTTTCGCCGTGTTGCTTGGGATCACCGCTCTGTTAATGGTTCCGACGTTACTGCTAAAAGAAAGCGCTAAAAAGCAGACCGCAGCAGAGAGAAAATCCAACATCAGTTTTATGCAATTGCTGAAGTCTCCAGTCTTTAGTGGCAACGTGATGGTCTTTGCTGCCTGTTCTGCCGGTTTCTTCGCTTGGCTGACGGGTTCACCGTTTATCCTCGGTGAAATGGGTTATAGCCCGAGTGATATCGGTTTGAGCTATGTACCACAAACGCTGGCGTTCCTGTTGGGGGGTTATGGCTGCCGTATGGCATTGAGCCGCATCAACGGTAATGCATTACTGCCATGGCTATTGGTTTCTTACGGTATCAGTATGGTTGCATTATATCTGGTCGCCGTAATGACTGAACCAACCTTGACGACATTGCTGATCCCATTCTGTTTGATGGCTCTGGTCAACGGTGCGAGCTACCCTATTTTGGTGTCCAACGCGTTAATGCCATTCCCAAAAAGTACCGGTAAAGCCGCCGCATTGCAGAACACTTTGCAGTTGGGGCTGTGTTTCGTCGCCAGTATGGTGGTTTCAGCCTTTATCGCCCAACCTTTATTGGCGACGGTAACAGTGATGGTTTCTACCGTTGTTTTAGCCGCGTTGGGTTATGTTATCCAACGGGGAAAAGTGGTTGAGTCAAAAATGGTAACTCAGCAAGAGCATGCTAACTCCGCGTCATAATTACCTGCATTAATAATCACTTAATGTATATGTCTGCCCAGTGCGATTTACGGTTGAGTCAGTACTCCGGCAGGCATATACTCAAAGCTGATCTTTCAAAATAACACTTTTAGAATACTTTTATCACAAGTAGCCACTGTGTACGCTTGCCGTATCACGGTTTATTTAAGAATGCGTTTACCCTGCGTATATTGCTCAGGGAGCATTCTTAACTTTTCCCTCTGTTCATGTCGGATATCGGACGCCACGGGCTCAGTTCTCGTAGGTATACGCATGTGCCCGCAGAAATAGACTAAGCTTTTTCCTGGCGGGTCATAAAGTCGGAAGAAAGGTGGTGGAGAAGCTATGAGTTCATCGTGTATAGAAGACCTGAGCATTCAAGATAACCAATGGTACCCTATTGTTTATGAACTGCTCGGCCAGGCCAATATTGAAATTAACGGCTCACGTCCCTTCGATATTCAGGTCAAAAATCCCAATTTTTTTAAGCGTGTGCTCCAAGAGGGCTCTCTGGGGTTAGGCGAAAGCTATATGGATGGTTGGTGGGAGTGTGAACGGTTGGATATTTTCTTCCAACATGTGGTCGCTGCCGGGTTAGAGAAAAAAATCCCCCACCGCTTTAAAGACATCCTACGCGTTGCCGCTGCACGGTTAACCAATCTGCAATCGAAAAAACGTGCTTGGATCGTCGGTAAAGAGCATTACGATCTGGGAAATGATCTGTTTACCCGAATGCTCGACAGCCACATGCAATATTCCTGCGGCTTTTGGAAAGATGCCACGACGTTGGAGCAAGCGCAGGAAGCCAAACTGCAGATGATCTGCGAGAAGTTGCAGTTAAAACCGGGCATGACGTTGCTAGATATCGGCTGTGGTTGGGGCGGATTATCTGAATATGCAGCCAGAAACTACGGCGTTTCCGTGGTCGGCGTCACCATCTCTGCTGAACAGCAAAAGCTGGCGCAAGCACGGTGTACGGGATTGGACGTCGAGATCTTACTGCAAGATTATCGCGATTTGCACCGTCAGTTTGACCGTATCGTTTCGGTCGGTATGTTTGAACATGTAGGGCCGAAAAATTACCCGACGTATTTCAACGTTGTCGGACGTAATTTAAAACCAGACGGTCTGTTCCTGTTGCATACCATTGGCTCTAATCGGACAGATATGCATGTTGATCCGTGGATCGACAAATATATCTTCCCGAATGGATGTTTACCGTCCGTGCGTCATATTGCCAATGTCAGCGAAGGACATTTTGTGATGGAAGATTGGCACAATTTCGGTGCTGATTACGATCGCACGTTGATGGTTTGGCTCGAACGTTTTAAACAGGCATGGCCACAGCTGGTCGATAATTACTCCGAGCGTTTCGAGCGCATGTTCAGTTATTACCTGAATGCCTGCGCCGGCGCGTTTCGCGCTCGTGATATTCAGCTTTGGCAAGTGTTATTCAGCCCGAAAGGTGTTGAGGGCGGATTACGCACTCCACGCTGAACCAACCATGAAACAATAAACCCCGGTGCAGATTTTCCATATTCCGGGGTTGTTTTTACTGTTGCGATTAATTAGCCGCAATAAACGCGGCTAATTTTATCGTCTTTATCACCCAAGAAGTTCAGGCGTTTTAAATTGAAATCCATTGTCACTGCCGAGTTATACGGAATGGCACGCACCTGACCATCCACTTGAACACCTTGCAAATCAGAAAGTGATTTGCCTACGTAGCTTTGATACTGTGCTGCACCACAAGTGTCATCGGCATCAACAACGGGCTGCGCAGTAGCGGTTTTTTCTGGTGTACTGTTACAAGCTGCCAACGCAAACACACCCGCCAACATCAATGTTTTCCCAAATAACTTCATTATCCTTCCTCCTTATTATTGACCATCAATATGCACTTCATCATGTTTGGCTGCGGCTACCAACGTCGCTTCACGACTAGCAAGTACGCGCTCCACTGTATCCACCACCGCTTGAGTTTGTGGATCGATTTCAATATTCACTTTATCACCCAGTCGTTTTTTCCCCAGAGTGGTTCGAGCCAATGTTTCCGGGATTAAATGCACGCAGAATTTCTTACCGACCACTTCACCAATGGTCAAACTGATACCGTCAATACCAATGAAACCTTTATGTAACACATACTTCATTAATTCAGCATCGGCTATCTTGAACCAAATTTGGCGATTATGTTCCGATGTATAAATTTTGCTGATTTCTGCGGTACAAATAATATGACCAGACATTATATGCCCGCCAATCTCATCACTGAATTTTGCGGCTCGTTCAATGTTTACCACACTGCCTAGCTTGAGATCGCCCAAGTTAGTCAGGCGCAAAGTTTCTTTGATCAGATCAAAACTAACGCGATTGCCCTCAATGGCGGTGACGGTCAAACAACAACCGTTATGCGCTACCGAAGCGCCTAACTCTAGGCCAGGCAAAAGTTCATCTGGTAACTCAACAACATGGGTACGGAAGTTGGGTTTGTCATCAATAGCAACCAATGGCGCGGTGCCTTGTACGATACCGGTAAACATGTGTACCTCTTTTACTTGAATGCGTCAAAATCATCTATGACAAGTTTGCCCCAGTTAGAGCAGAAAACCAAATCCTGACGCAATAAAAACCTCGTAGCATTTGCTTACTATCAGTAAGAATGTACAATCTTTTTGAGATTATCCCGCTACTTTTTATTGTTGTCCCCTCTTGGCAACCCTTTTTCCTTCAATTATTCGAAATAAGGTGTATGCGTGCAGAAGTACTTCGTTGAAGCGCGTAGTTTATTAGCCCTCGCTATCCCAGTGATCATCGCGCAAATATCACAAACGGCGATGGGCGTGGTCGATACCATTATGGCTGGTGCCTATAGCGCTACCGATATGGCGGCCGTTGCGGTGGGTACCTCAATCTGGCTACCGGCGATCCTGTTCGGCCACGGTTTGGTATTGGCTCTCACTCCGGTCATTGCCCAACTTAATGGGGCAGGACGACGCGACCGCATCGCTCATCAGGTGCATCAAGGCTTTTGGCTGGCCTGTGGTGTTTCGGTGCTAATTATTGCCGTACTGTATAACAGCCATCTGTTGATCGGCATGATGCATAACATCGATCCGCAACTGGCCAGTAAAGCCGTCGGTTATTTGCACGCATTAATGTGGGGTGCACCGGGTTATCTATGCTTCCAGGTTTTGCGTAACCAATGCGAAGGTTTGTCAAAAACCAAACCCGGTATGGTGATTGGTTTCCTTGGTCTATTGGTCAACATTCCAATTAACTACATCTTTATCTATGGCAAGTTCGGTATGCCGGAGCTCGGCGGTGTCGGTTGTGGTGTCGCGACCGCCAGCGTGTATTGGGTGATGTTCTTGATGATGCGTTGGTATGTCAGCCGCGCACCTTCACAACGTGATATTAAGGCCCCAGCAGATTGCAGCCGTGCGCCAGATTGGGCGGTGCTGAAACGTTTGATTGGCATCGGTATGCCAGTCGCATTGGCTCTATTCTTCGAGGTGACACTGTTTGCCATCGTGGCGTTGTTGGTTTCGCCGTTAGGGATCGTCGCGGTGGCAGGTCACCAGATCGCCCTGAACTTCAGTTCATTGATGTTTGTACTGCCGCTATCGTTGGGCGTTAGCGCCACTATCCGTATCGGTCACAGCTTGGGATCGGGCTCGGTGGAAGGCGCTCGCGTTGCCTCCTATGCCGCGATCGGCGTGGGTATCTTGATGGCCTGCTGCACCGCACTGTTCACCGCCAGCCTGCGTGAGCCGATCGCTCTGTTGTATAATGACAGTCCGGCGGTAGTCGCGATGGCTTCGCACCTGATGTTGTTAGCGGCAATCTATCAAATTTCGGATTCCGTTCAGGTCATCGGTAGCGGTGTACTGCGTGGTTATAAAGATACTCGTTCCATCTTCTATATTACGTTTGTCGCCTATTGGGTGCTGGGGCTACCAAGCGGCTATCTTTTGGCGCTGACCGATTATATCGTCCCGGCGATGGGGCCAAGCGGTTTCTGGTTCGGTTTTATCATCGGGTTGACCTTCTCGGCAATTATGATGGCGCTGCGTATGCGTTGGTTGCAAAAACAATCCCCTGCATTGATCATGCAACGCGCAGCGCGTTAAGTTCCGGCGGCTGGTTTCGACGCCAGCCGCTATTTCTTTGTCGCAAAATCCACCATGCTGCACATAAGCGCAGCAATCGCGTGAAATACCGAGTAAATTTGCGTTTTTCCCCTTGCCAGCAACCGGGCAGCCCGTTAATATTCGTCCCCGCTGTCAGCCATGATAGCCAGGAAGACATCGCGTTCGTAGCTCAGTTGGTTAGAGCACCACCTTGACATGGTGGGGGTCGATGGTTCGAGTCCATTCGAACGCACCATATTCCTGCAGCAATTGAAGTACCCGATGCGTTCGTAGCTCAGTTGGTTAGAGCACCACCTTGACATGGTGGGGGTCGATGGTTCGAGTCCATTCGAACGCACCATATCTCTGCAGTAATTGAAATACCCGATGCGTTCGTAGCTCAGTTGGTTAGAGCACCACCTTGACATGGTGGGGGTCGATGGTTCGAGTCCATTCGAACGCACCATTCTTACTTACCGTTTCCTCCTTCCCTATTTATATTTTCCTTACTGATAAAAATCATCGTTATTATTCGCCAAAACAATAAGCCTGATTTACAGCAAGGCTATTTGCGCAACAACATCCCTCTTCTGCTTTGCATTTGCGCCACATTTGCTGCTATTTTGACTTGTCCTGCTTTGTTCGCAGGTTTTTTATTTTGTTTCCCGCTGGTTAGCCTTTATAATGCGCAACGTCTTTCAGTTGAATGGTTTCAGCCCTTGATCTGCGAAAACGCAATAACAACCACATTTCATCTCACGACTTTGCGCAGTCACCTCGCGCCCAAACTCGGGCTGAATTTTTCCACCCCATTTCTACTGCGGTCACCTATCCTTAACTATGTTTTGTACCAGCAAGACAATGTTTTGCACCATCAGGTTCGTATCAAATTCCATACTGGCGGTTTAAAACCTATCCCCACAGGCTACTAACCCTCGGTTTTATCATTTTTTAATCCATCACAACTTGTAGAAAAAAACGTCATGAAAAAGACCAAAATCGTTTGTACTATCGGCCCAAAAACTGAATCGGAAGAAATGCTGACCAACCTGCTGAATGCTGGCATGAACGTCATGCGCCTTAACTTCTCCCACGGCGACTACGAAGAACACGGCAACCGCATTAAAAACATGCGTGCCGTAATGGCAAGAACCGGTAAAAGCGCCGGTATCCTGCTGGACACCAAAGGTCCAGAAATTCGTACCATGAAACTGGAAGGCGGCAAAGATGCCTCTCTGGTTGCAGGTCAAACCTTCACCTTCACCACCGATCAAGCGGTGATCGGCAATGCTGAGCGCGTGGCTGTGACCTACAGCGGCTTCACCGCTGATCTAAAAGTCGGTAACACCGTGCTGGTCGACGATGGTCTGATCGGTATGGAAGTCACTAACGTGACCGACAAAGAAGTGGTTTGTAAAGTACTGAACAACGGCGATCTGGGCGAAAACAAAGGCGTTAACCTGCCAGGCGTTTCTATCCAACTGCCAGCATTGGCTGAAAAAGACAAACGTGACCTGATCTTCGGTTGCGAACAAGGCGTCGACTTTGTTGCTGCTTCCTTTATCCGTAAGCGTTCCGACGTAGTGGAAATCCGCGAGCACCTGAAGGCTCACGGTGGCGAACACATCCAAATCATCTCCAAGATTGAAAACCAAGAAGGCCTGAACAACTTCGACGAAATCCTCGAAGCTTCTGACGGCATCATGGTCGCTCGTGGCGATCTGGGTGTTGAAATCCCGGTTGAAGAAGTGATCTTCGCGCAGAAGATGATGATCGAAAAATGTAACCGCGCACGCAAAGTGGTCATTACTGCCACCCAGATGCTGGATTCCATGATCAAAAACCCACGTCCTACTCGCGCAGAAGCGGGTGACGTGGCCAACGCCATCTTGGATGGGACTGACGCAGTGATGCTGTCTGGTGAGAGCGCCAAGGGTAAATACCCACTGGAATCCGTGACCATCATGGCAACCATCTGTGAGCGTACTGACCGCGTGATGCCTAGCCGCATCGACAGCATTAACGACAACCGTAAAATGCGTATCACCGAAGCGGTTTGCCGCGGCGCAGTAGAAACTGCCGAGAAACTGGAAGCACCACTGATCGTCGTTGCTACCAGCGGCGGTAAATCAGCTAAATCCGTGCGTAAGTACTTCCCAGATGCCATGATCTTGGCTCTGACCACCAACGAAATCACCGCGCACCAGTTAATTCTGAGCAAAGGTGTGGTTCCTATGATGGTCAAAGAAATTGCTTCTACCGACGATTTCTATCGTTTGGGTAAAGAAGCGGCGTTGGCTAGCGGTTTGGCACAAAAAGGCGACGTTGTGGTAATGGTTTCTGGTGCATTAGTACCAAGCGGCACCACTAATACTGCTTCAGTTCACGTGTTGTAATCAAAAAGTGACAGAAGTTTTTTGACCAAAACGCCGCTTCGCGGCGTTTTTTTTAACCACAATAAACTCATCACCTAAAAATTCCGCATGAATTGCTCATTATTTGACTCATTACAAATCGGAGCAGTCCGATAGAATCCGGCTGTTTTGCCTCGTTTTTTTAACTAATTTGCAAAAGAAGATGCAAGTTTGAGCGAACGATCAAAATAAAGCGCATCAATACAAAAAATTTATTCTCTTTCGAAAAAAGTTTGTGTAATACTTGTAACGCTACATGGAGATTAACTCAATCTAGAGGGTGTTATAATGAATCGTACTAAACTGGTACTGGGCGCGGTAATCCTGGGTTCTACTTTGCTGGCTGGTTGCTCAAGCAACGCTAAAATTGATCAACTGTCTTCAGACGTTCAGACTCTGAACGCTAAAGTTGACCAACTGAGCAACGACGTGAACGCAATCCGTTCTGACGTTCAAGCAGCTAAAGACGACGCAGCACGTGCTAACCAGCGTCTGGACAACCAAGCTCAATCTTACAAAAAGTAAGTTTGATCTGGTAATTGAAACGGCGCACATTGTGCGCCGTTTTTTTGCCTGCTATTTACCCTTTCTTTGACGATAAAAAAAGCCCAGCAATTGCTGAGCTCTTGTAAGCCTTCTAGCCAATTAATTCACTTCAGTGATACCAGCTGCTTCTGATGTGCTCTTAGCCGCCTCTGGAGCCGCTGTAGGCGTCAGAGAGACATCTGCAGGGTTCTGCCCTTCACTCACCAATACCGGCATGCCAGAGCGACGCTCCAGTGCGCTATCGAACATCGCTTTATCGGTCAGTGCGTCTGCCACAAAACTCTTATCAGCTTTAGACAGGGTAATCGACATGGTCTGTGGATCATCATTTTCCGTCTTCGACAACGGCTGATGGACTTCCACATAACGTTTGCCGTCTGGCTCGACCGAGATCTTCACCGGATTATTGACAATCTGCACACGAGTGCCTTTCGGTACCATGTTGAACAAATTTTCGATGTCATTTGGCCGCAGACGGATGCAGCCAGAGCTAACGCGCATACCGATACCGAAGTTGGCGTTGGTACCATGGATCAGATATTGCCCTTTCCCCATTGATAGACGCATAGCAAACAGTCCCATTGGGTTTTCCGGTCCTGCCGGGATCACCGCAGGCAGGATTTCACCTTTAGCGGCATAACGTTTACGAATATTGGTCGTTGGTGTCCACGTTGGGTTCGGGATCTTCTGGCTCACAGAAGTCACCTTCAGCGGCGTGTGCATCCCTGTCTGGCCAATACCGATCGGATAAACAATCACTTTGTTCTCGCCTTTCGGATAGTAATACAGGCGCAGTTCCGCCAGGTTGACCACAATCCCTTCACGCTTGGTATCGGGCAGCAGCATCTGGGTTGGAATAGTCAGCACCGTACCGGGTTTCGGCAAGAAAGGATCGGTACCTGGGTTGGCTTCCAGCATGCCCAACAAGCCAATTTCATATTTGGCGGCAATGGCTTCCAGAGGCTTGCCATCGTTCGGCACGGTATAAGTGGTATTTTCACCAATCAGACGGCTATCTGCCGGTGGCAACGGATACTCCGTTGCACTGGCCGTGTGGCTACCGGCCAGCGCCGTAGCCAATAACACACCCATTAAAGTCAACGCACGTTTCATTATCTTCCCTACAGTCTTATTACGGTTTGGCCACAAGGCTAACGAGCACTTGCCATCAGGTAAATCGGAAAAATCAGACAAACACCCGAACCATAGTAGCAACAATGTTACCAATGGCAATAAGTTGTCTAGAAATCAACATGTTATAACGTAATTATTTACGTAGATTGTCAATACACTGTAAACAAGCAAACGCTTGAAAAACCTATAAATAAGGCTTTGTCAGATTGTTAATCTGGGGAATGTAAAGGCTTGCTGACATAAGCAAGCCGAATAGGATTTAGCGTATTTGAGCGGCTTTAGTGCGGATTGCGCGGATCATCGCCTCCAAGCCTTGCGAGCGAGAAGGCGTGAGGTGCTGACTGAGTGCTAACTCGGCGAAGAAAGGACGTACATCGAAATCGACAATCTGTTGCGGCGTCATTTGTTGATAAAGAATAAACACCACGGCCAGCAATCCTTTGACGATCGCCGCATCGCTATCACCGTGGAACGCCACTGCGCCCTGCTCATCTTTACGCATCACAATCCACACTTGGCTTTGGCAACCAGAAATCAGGTTCTGCGCCAAACGATCCGCGTCTTCCAGCGCGGGTAGTTTGCCCCCCAGCTCAATCACATACAGGTATTTTTCTTCCCAATTCAGACAGCGGGAAAAATTACGCGCCAACTTCTCTTTGTCTGGCAGATTTGCCATAACACCCTCTAACCTAATAATTTTTCGATGCGCTGCAACCCAGCCACTAACCGATCGACTTCTTCGCGAGTGTTGTATAACGCCAGCGAAGCACGACACATACTCGGAACTTGATAATACGCCATCAGCGGCATCGCGCAGTGGTGCCCCGTGCGAATGGCGATACCATATTGATCCAAAAAGCTTCCAACATCAAAGGCATGATGTTTACCCAGATTGAACGCGATCACTCCGCTGCGTTCGGCGGGGCCATAGATTTTTAACGTCGCCACCTGCTGCAAAGCTTCTTGCGCATAGTGCATCAGCGATTGTTCGTAATCGTGGATCGCATCCAACCCTAACTCATCCACATACTGAATCGCAGCGCCTAAACCCATCATACCGGCAGTATTTGGTGAGCCAGCTTCAAAGCGCCACGGCGGCGCGGCATAGGTGGTACCTTCAGTCAGACTAACCTGTTGGATCATCGAACCACCACCTTCCCACGGCGGCATCTGCTGCAACAGATCTTGCTTGCCATATAAAATACCGATACCGGAAGGCCCGTACAGCTTATGGCCGGAGAACACGTAGAAATCACATCCCAGCGCCTGCACATCCACCTTTTGATGCATCACCGCCTGCGCGCCATCCACCAACACTTTTACCCCAGCGGCCTGCGCCACGGGGATAATTTGCTCCAATGGATTAACCGTGCCCAACACGTTAGAAACCTGGGTGATAGCTAGCAGTTTGGTGGTGTCATCAATCAGCGCTGGCAACAGAGCCAAGTCCAAGGTGCCATCTGGCTGTAACGGCCACACGCGTAATTCAATGCCACGTTCTTTTGCCAACATCTGCCAAGGGACGATATTGGCGTGATGCTCCATCTCGGTGATGATAATGCTGTCGCCCACTTGCAACAGATGGCGGCCAAAACTGTTCGCCACCAAATTGATGCCTTCGGTGGTGCCTTTAACGAACACAATCTCTTCCGCCGAGGCGGCATTGATAAAGCTCGCCACCTGCTCACGCACCGCTTCCATTTGCTGCGTGGCGACGGCACTCAGTGTATGAATACCGCGATGCACTGCCGCGTAATCGTGACGATAAAAATTCAGCTCGCGATCGATAACCGATTGCGGTTTCTGCGCGCTGGCAGCGCTGTCGAGGTAGGCCAATGGCTGGCCGTTAACTTCGCGCGCCAGAATAGGAAAGTCTGCCCGCACGCGTTCAATCGGATAACTCATGCAACCTCCTTCGGCAAGCGCTGAGCAATACGCGCTAACACCCATTCGCGGAGTGTTTCGTTTTCAATGCCTTCGGTCAGTTCAGCAGCAAAGGCGAAAATAATCATCTGCTGCGCCGCTTGGCGGTCAATACCGCGTGACTGCAAGTAGAACATCTGTTCTTCGTCGATACGCCCAATGGTCGCACCGTGGCTACATTTCACGTCATCGGCATAGATCTCCAATTGAGGTTTGGTATCTACCTCTGCCACTTTGCCCAACAACAGGTTGTGGTTGTTCATCTGTCCGTCGGTTTTCAGCGCGTGTTGTGCCACTTTAATCATGCCGTTGAATACTGCCTTGGCGCGATCGCTGACCACGGTTTTATGCAACTGACGGCTTTCACAATAACCTTTGTTGTGTTCCAGGTAGGTGCGGGTGTCGCACACGTCTTTCCCAACCGGCAGCACCAGACTATTGATCACCAAATTAGCGCCTTCGCCATTCAACTGTGCGCTGGTGTTATGTCGCGTTAGTCCCGCGCCCAGCAGGAAGCTATCGCTTTTCACCTGCGCGTCACGACCAATCACCAGATCGTTATGGGCGAAGTGGTAACTTGTCTGGCTTTCGAACGCCAGTTTGCTGTGACGCAGTTGCGCATTGTCATCCACACTGGCGGTCAGGCGTGCACCGGTAAAGTGGGCACGATCGTTCAGGCTGACATAATGCTCAATCACTTCCGCTTGTGCGCTACGGGCAATTTCCAAATGATGGCGATGATGAACGGTGTTGATTTCCCCTTCACCGCCATGACCACTGCTGATATGCAGTAAATACAACGGACGTGCAGGTGCTTTACCTGCCGCTAAACGGATCAGGCTAGTTTCCTGCGCCAAGCTTTCGGTCAGATGCAGGAAAATCTCTGGTTGTATCGGATCAGGCAAAGCCAGCAGGCTGCCATAGTTAGCGATTTCGAACTGGTAATCGCCCAGATCTCGATCGCTCAACTCTGCATTGAAGCATCCATCAACAAACACCAACCGATAAGCTTCGATCGGCAATGCCAAAGCATCACGCTGAGCTACGGTGATTTCTGGCACTTGCGGCGTTAAGAAACGTTGCTCCAACAGTCCTTCCAGCGGGGTGTATTTCCAATCTTCATGCTTACGTGTTGGCCATCCCAGACGCAACGCCTGTTGCCAATGCGCCAACGCATGAGCGGAATGTTCACCACCACGGGTTTCAAACAGGCTGTAAAGCTGCTGCAAGGCATGTGAGTTATTGTTGGTCGGTAAGCCAGCCATATCCTTGCTCCTCCAACTGTTTCACCAGTGAGAAATCACCGGATTTCACAATACGCCCTTGAGAAAGTACGTGGACATAATCGGGTTTGATGTAATCCAAAATACGCTGATAGTGAGTGACAATGATGAAAGCGCGTTTACCATCACGCAGCGAGTTAACGCCATTGGCGACAATTTTCAACGCATCAATATCTAACCCAGAATCGGTTTCATCCAGAATGCACAAATCCGGCTCCAGCGCCGCCATTTGCAGAATGTCATTGCGTTTTTTCTCGCCGCCGGAGAAACCGACGTTGACCGAACGAGTCAACAAATCAGCCGGCATATTCAGCAACTCAATTTTAGCTTCGATAAAATCGGCGAAATCGAAACGGTCGAGCGGTTCTTGTTGACGATATTTACGTACCGCATTGACCGAGGTCTGTAAAAAGAAGTGGTTGCTGACGCCGGGAATTTCCACCGGATACTGGAACGCCAGAAACACCCCTTCGCCCGCGCGATCTTCTGGATCTAACTCCAGCAGGTCTTTGCCTTTGAAGGTCACTTCACCGGCGGTCACTTCATATTCTTCACGGCCAGCCAGCGTAGCGGAAAGCGTGCTCTTACCGGAACCATTCGGCCCCATAATCGCGTGAACTTCGCCCGGTTTAATTTCCAGACTCAGACCTTTAAGGATCTCCGTCCCTTCTGCGCTAACTTTCAAATCTTTGATACTTAACATGCTGTGTCCTTGGGGTGCTTAACCGACGCTGTGTTCTAAGCTAATGGCCAAAAGTTTTTGTGCTTCCACCGCGAATTCCAACGGTAGCTCGGAGAAAACGTCTTTACAGAAACCATTGACGATCATCGAGATCGCATCGTCTTCGCTGATGCCACGCTGCAAGCAATAAAACAGTTGGTCATCACCAATTTTCGAGGTGGTGGCTTCATGTTCCAGATGGGCGCTGTTGTTACGCGCTTCGACATACGGAAAAGTATGCGCCCCGCTATTGGGGCCGATCAGCATCGAGTCGCACTGGGTAAAGTTACGCGCGTTTTCTGCACCGGGCAGGATCTTGACCAGCCCGCGATAAGTGTTCTGACTGTGCCCAGCGGAGATGCCTTTAGAAATGATGGTCGACTTGGTGTTTTTGCCGATGTGGATCATCTTAGTACCAGTATCGGCCTGTTGACGCCCATTGGTCAGCGCCACCGAGAAAAATTCGCCGATCGAGTTATCGCCCTGCAAGATCACACTCGGGTATTTCCAGGTAATCGCCGAACCGGTTTCGGACTGCGTCCAAGACATTTTAGAACCTGCACCTTCACAGAGCGCACGCTTGGTGACGAAGTTCAGAATACCGCCTTCACTTTCGCCCCCCGCGAACCAGTTTTGCACCGTGGAGTATTTCACTTCGGCATCTTTATGCAGGATCACTTCCACGACCGCCGCGTGCAGTTGATAACTGTCGCGAACCGGAGCCGAACAGCCTTCAATATAGCTGACATAACTGCCTTCATCGGCGATCAAGATAGTGCGTTCGAACTGGCCGGTTTTAGCGGCGTTGATACGGAAATAGGTCGACAGTTCCATCGGGCAACGCACGCCTTTTGGCACATAGACGAAAGTCCCGTCTGAGGCCACAGCAGCATTCAGCGCGGCGAAGAAGTTGTCGTTATGTGGAACGACGCGGCCGAGATATTGGCGCACCAGTTCGGGATATTCTTGGATCGCTTCGCCGAACGAGCAGAAAATTACCCCGCTCTCTGCCAGTTTTTCGCGATAAGTGGTGGCAACAGAAACCGAGTCGAAAATCGCGTCCACCGCCACTTCGCTACCTTCGCGCACCGGAACGCCCAGCTGATTGAACGCCGTTTCGACTTCGCTGGTCAGATAATTATTTTCCGTGAGTGCCACACCGGGTTGCTGTTCCGCTCCCGGCTGCGAACCGCAAGCATCGTCGCAACTGCCACAGGACGGCGCGGAGTAATAACTGTAATCTTGATAATTCAGCTTGTCGTAATTCGCTTTCAACCAATGTGGCTCTTCCATCTCCAGCCATGCACGATAAGCCTGTAAGCGGAATTCCAGCATCCACTCAGGTTCGTTACGCTTGGCAGAAATCGCGCGCACCACCTCTTCGTTGATCCCTTTGGCCAACTCATCAGTTGCCAGTTGGGTAAAGAATCCTTCTTTATAGCGACCATCGCTGACCCAAGCCTGCACATCATCGGTTGTTTCTACATTGCTTCGTGTCATGTTGATTGCATCGCTCAAACGCCAAAACTCTCACCACACCCACAGGCATGTTGGGCTTTGGGGTTATTGAATTTGAATATCTGATTCAGCCCATCACGGACAAAATCTACCGTGGTACCGTCGATAAACGGCATCGCTTTCAACGGCACATATAATTTGGCACCGTCACGTTCAAACAGCAGATCGTCAGCAGCAGGCTCACGTGTCAGATCCAACACATAGGCAAACCCGGCACAGCCCGATTGCTTCACCCCGAGTTGCAGCCCTTTGACCTGCGAGTCTTGCTGCATCAGTTTGATAATTTGCTTTACCGCGCTGTCGCTAAGCGCAACGCCTTGCCAGACATTTTCATCTAGGGAAAAAGTACCGACAGTTTCCGTTTGCATAAGATTTACCTCGTCGTGATGCCAACCCAGATACTGATTATCTTCCAGTTACTGACTATGTTAGTGATAACAATTATCACTTCAACCGTTTGTTTTACGCGGGTATGCAGTTTGGCGATCGTTTTCGAACCACCACAGCCGAACCCCAAGTAAGAATGATAGCCAATATCCCTATGAATTTATTGATATATTCGTGCTATTTCGCTTAGTCCACTACGGTCGTTAATCTCCGTTTTAAACATTCATAGAAAATACCTATTTCTGCATGTTGTCTAGATTTAAACGTGCCCCTCGCTGGCTAAAAAACTGCCAGCCCACTCATTTAAGTTTAGTCGCTGCTGGTCAAATTGGGCTTCTGCGCGAGATCCGATAAAAAATCTTCACTTAGCGATTGATCGTTTCAGTGAACATAAATATGATAATGATTATCATTAAGATTGATTCAGGCGTGGATAAATGAATACTTCGTTCAATGCGTGGCTGCTGAGTAAACCTAGTGTGATTTAGAAAACTAAATAGATTAAGCTAGGCAAATGACGAAAGAGGCCCACATGACCAAACGTAAATTATATAGCTATGTCCGCTGGAGTTCTGACAGGCAATCCAAAGGGACAAGCCTCGATAGGCAGACAGCCAAGGCGAAAGAGTTCGCCCACTCCCACAATTTGGAGCTTGTGGAACTGCTGGACGCTGGCTTGTCTGCGTATCGTGGCAAGAACACCACACAGGGGGCCTTAGGCGGCTTCATACAGGCCGTAGAAAGTGGAGCCATACCAAACGACAGCTATCTATTTGTGGAGAACCTCGACCGCCTGAGCCGTCAAGATATCCTAACCGCCAACAAGTTATTTTCCCACCTTCTGGAGCTGGGCCTTACGGTTGTCACCGGGATGGATGGCAGGATATACACAAGGCAATCAGTTACAGCCAATCCTACCGATCTAATGTTGTCAATCCTGCTATTCAGTCGAGCCAATGAGGAATCCGCCACCAAACAGAAACGCGTGTACGGCAATATCGCCGCACTAGTGGAGCGCCACAAAGCAGGCTTGCCAACCACCATTAAAACAGCCGGATCACACGTCTGGTGGGTCGATGCCAGCGGCGACAAGCATACAGCAGTACAACCCCACCCCGCACTGTGGGAAGCTGCTAGGAAGGCCGTAGAGCTGTTTCTAGATGGGTATTCAGCCCATGCTGTGTGTGATTACCTCAATGAGCATTACGACGCCCCGCCTGTACGAGTCACCAAAGCAACCAACAACCCGGACAATCTGGGAAAGTGGTCCTATCCCCTGCTCCGCCGTATGAAAACCTCGAGAACGCTGATCGGTGAACGCACCATTAACGCGGGTGATATTACCTACACCCTAGAGAACTACTATCCGGCACTGTGCAGCCCTACAGAGTTTGCTCTGTTGCAAGACTTGAACGAGAACAACAAGCTAACGCAAGGCCCTAAGAAAACCCGGATCACTTTGCTCTCTGGGTTGGGGGTATTGAAGTGCGGGCACTGTGGGGGCGCTATGACATTCATGATCGGCACTAAAGGAAAGATTCGCTACATGTGCGCCAACGGCAAGGACCGGATCGGCAACTGCAAAGCGTGGTCTATTGGGTTGGATATATTGGAGCGGACATTAGTCCCGGCACTGGTACGCGGCTATATGGATTACACGTTAGGCGGCAATGCCAAGGGTGACGACATCAAGGAATCAATACAGAGCGCACAGGAGGCCCTACAGGCGATTGAGTCACAGATTGAAAACATCACCAACGCAATCACGTTAGGCGGCAATCTGGCCCCGTTGGTTGAGCGTATGGGGGCATTATCCAAAGTGAAGGATTCCAAATTGTTGGAGGTGGAAAGGCTGAACAGGTTGGCCCTCCTCTCTGAGTCTGAAAGCGGAGCAATCGACAAGATTACAGACTTTATCCTACAGATCCGGCCCAACGTCCTAGCAGACCTGAATCACCCGCTACGCTTGCAACTGCGTGAAGCTGTAAGGGCTGTTATTGAGTCCTGCACAATCCACAAACGGGAGGATAGAGGGCTAGCCATTGTTTACACCATCAAGGGGAGTCCGTTCCGTACCGTGCACGCGTTTGTTGCCGCCAACAAAGGGCACTACAAGGAAACTGTAGTAAGCATAGGATCCGACGGTCAGCCACTCCCAGACGTTGGAGACCCACACAAGTTTGATGTCGCCATAACTAAGATAGTTGATGAGATGGGACTACCACCCATAGACGGGGGCTTGATGTGGGCGAGGAGGTAATTATCCAGCCCACAGGCCCTAGGGATTACATCAAGATATACCCACAGGCCACCATTGAAAGAATTATTACCGGTGGTTGATTGTATAGGTTGATATGTAGATCAGGCTCACACCATATGATTGACAAACATTTCTAATATTGGGATCTTTAAGATGCAGATCGCAATAAAGTGGTGAACTGGAGATATTTAATGTCGGATGATAATGATCAGCCTAGACCTGCCGTGTTAAAAACAACCGTAAATGGTGTTGAGCCAACAGTCGCTGTCGAGCAAGGAGAATCGATAATTCAAGATATGCAGCAACAAGGCATATGTGAAGCGCGTTTTACCGATGGCACCTATTTCAGTCAAGACGCTTCAGGTACCGCAACAGTATCCACAGATGGCCTAATGGTGATTAAGAAAGAACATACAACACACTTAGTTTTCAGAAATTCCGGTAGCACAGCCAATGAAGCTTTAGAGGAGGTTTCCTCACTTTCCACTCAAAAAGTGATCGGCGCGTTTTCTGGAAGATCTCAACCATGGGTATCTGATCAACTGGGCCTAAGCATTGAAGACGATCATAAATAGTAAGAATAAAAATTAAGCATCAGATTACGAACAATAATCACATAGGCCAATCAGGTATGATTGGCTTTCCCTAACTCCCATTTTCAGTGTCGAATGTCTTAGCGTAAGGGCATTTACCCTTTGTGACGTACTGGAAGCTGCGGATCGAATCCTCGTAGATGCAAAGCGTTTTGCCGTTGGAGAGCTTCTCACTTGTCGGATTGCTCATGGTGATCTTACCGGCATATGCGGACGATACGGACATCACGCCAGCCAACAGCATGATCATTCTCACAGTGATCATTTTCATAGTGCTCTAACTCCCTATCTCTTTCTCTCTGTATGGGGTACCCGGTTAAAACGGGCCACCTCTTCAGGTGGGTGTATGGGGAAATATCCGGGGACTTTCTGATGATTATCCGGGTATTTATCGGTGTACAAACCGAGCTGCTAGGCACCCAGAATGGGGGGGTCTACTTATTTACCTTATGTTCTCCAAATATCAGCAGGGCAATGCTCTAACACCCTATCAGGCCTCCTGTACACCTCCGTATTGAATCCATCTTGAACCTGAATACCAATCCATACCTTAAACTTTAAATCTCACACAAGCCGTTACAGAGCGCTCTAGCGTGTCTGGCTTACTGGTGCCGCTGCCGCTGCCGGTGCACAGTTGGTAGGTAGCTGATTAGCCTCTACTGCCGCCTGTACACGGGTGCATCGGTGCGATGCAGGGAGTAGCCCCGCTAAAGGCTCCCTACCCACGCAGACCGCGTAAACACTGGGTTTTGATCTGGTGATTGGTTACTTTTTGAATGGCTATTTAACATAATGACTCTTAAGCGCACCTTTGCAACAACCCCGACCAGTTGCCTTTCTACCCTCTAAATCCATTTGGTAACGCTACGCCAATTCTGAGACAACAACCAAGGGCAGAACAGGCCAGATTTAACAGAGATAACTTGAAATGTGGATAAGTCGATCAGGCTGTGGGTAAGTCCAACCCGAAATCGTGATATTGATACTTTTAGGGACTTCACCCGCTTATGCTTCCAACCCTCCAAAACCTTCCCTAACGGCCCGTAGCCGGTTCGACTCTCTAAGCTAATGCGAGTGGTTGCCATTTGCTTTTTGGCCTTTGGTGCGCCTAAAGGGGCCACGCCCTGCAATGCCGTAGGCTTGCACCCGTAAACGGGCAAGACTGCCAGCGTATCCCTTTTTGGCCTGAAAAGGCCCTTTTTGGGCAAGAAAAAACAATAAGAGCGAAAAGCGTGTTTTGCTACACCACACCCTTTTTATACCCCTCTGCAATTATTTTTGCACGGTATATTTTCCGCATGAGATAACTACATATGTTATTAATTGCATTGGATTTTCTTCCACATAGTAAACCTTCCGGGAGAGTCTAACCAGTTTTGAGGGTGCAGGTCCACACAATAAGATTGATTACTTTACGTTCAATTAGCCAGATCATTACCACGATTAAACTGTATTTAATTCGATTTAATGCGATTTAATCCGATAATTAGACATGGCGGTTTTACCGCTGGATACCTTCAAGGTTTCACCCATAATTCAAGGTTCCACCCACAATATGGACATTGGTCTTGCTCAATAATTAGCCGAGCTATAGGCAAAAGAAAAGGCCTACCCTTTCACAGGTAAGCCTTAAAATTAGTAAGCCCCAAGTTCACTGTCAATTGCTGCCTTGTAATAGCATGTTGATCTGCTGTGTCTCTCGATCATCCATCACGCCCTGCACCAGACCTTTAACAGCACCGTCAACAACTTCGACCCTGCTTGTTACCTCCAGCTTGTGAGTTTGTGGTAGTGGGTTCACAGGGTTACGGTAGTTATTCATTAGAGCACTGCCTGAGGTAACCGGATCAAGGTTAATGGTTGGTTTGAGCGCATCCGCTGCAATCTTGTTGGCATCAAAGTTGGCCCACCCGCCAGCTTTCCAACGAGCCGCGATAGAATCCAGCAAGCCTAACCCGTCTGCCTCTCTGGTGGCGTTGTCAGCGGAAACCAGAGCATATCCGCCTAAAGCTACAGGATAGGTGTAAGGGTTCATAGCTGCCGCACCTACAGCACTACCACCAGCGAGCAAAGCACCTTTGCCAAGCTTACCAAACTTAGATGGTTGTTTGGTTGGCTTGGTTCCCTTAGGGTCTTTACCAGAGACGCCGCCAGAGGTAGCCGCCTCGATGCCGCCTAAAGCTGCAATGCCTTTCATGACCCCAAGTAGCTTAGTCAGTGGGTTGATAAATCCGATAATCCACTTCAAGGCCCCGCCAAGCTTCCAGATGCTACCGGCAAACAGGGTTACACCAAGCGCATAAGCCGCCATTTCTCCCCAACCTTTTAGGCTTTCGAATGAGACGCCCATATCTTCAAGGTAACTTGCTCCGGCTCTCGCCACAAATACGATTGTGTTGTACAGCAATCCAAATGCATCAGTAGCGCCCTCGATTACGTTCCCGGCAAGGTCACCCCAGAATTTAAAGGTGTCTGCGTTGTTGTTCAGCGCGGCTGATATGGTATCAAAAGCGTTGGTAAGGGCTGACCCAAACCCACCTTCAAAGAATGCCCCCATAGATGCCTGCATGGCAGTTTTAAGGCGTTGGTAGCTAGCACGGTTGGAGTTAATAGCCTTATCCAGTGCCCCGCCGTTACGAGCCAATGCCTTGAACTCATCACCAACAGCCGGGAGTATGTCTTTAGCCAACAGTTGACCCGTTTCCATCATCTTGAAGAGGTCTTTCTCTGTAAGGTTGGCGTTGTTCTGGGTCTTCTGTAGCGCCTTAACAAAAACGCTTACAGCGCCCGGGATCGCATCACCCAATTGACCTTTCAATTCTTCGGCCTGCACAGTGCCTTTAGAATACATCTGGTTAAGGGCTTTCAGTGCACGGCTCTGATCGTCTGCTGTGGCTCCTAGTACAGTGCCATACTCGGAAACGCCTTCAAACAGTGTCCGTGTTTGCTTCTGTGTAGCCTTATCACCAACGGCGGCTAGGAACTTGGTGTAATCCTTGCCTGTACCAATAAGATCCAAGCCTAAACGGTTAGCCTGATCACGTAGATATTGCATCTCTTTGGCGGCTTTATCTGCTGACCCGGTGACGGCTGTTAGCCCTGATTCCATTGATTGCAGATCTTGGCCTGTATTCATGATGGAACCACCAAGCGCCACAGTTGCCGCAATGGTGATTGCTCCACCTGCACTCTGAATAAGTGAGGTGTCCAACTTGGTAACCCGGGCGGTCACAGGCAGAATCTGCCCTTTCATACCAACCTTGCCTTGGCGGCGCATGGTGGATTGAAGCTTGCTAACCGCTGCGTTGTACTCACCCACCGCAAGCTTGCCTTGGTGGAATTGACGAGTCAGATCACCAAATTGGGAAAGGGATTCTGTACGCTGTTTACCGGTCAGGTTATAAGCTGATGCGGCTGTATTGAATCGAATAGACTTGGCGCGGATCTGCTGAACCTTACGTTCTGCCTGAACCTGTTCACGGGCTGCTTGTTTGGCTGCTGCCGCTTCTGCCCTTGCTGCCTTGGTTCGGCGGGTATACTCGGATTGTTTGAATCGTTCCCCACCTGTTGGGCGGGTCCCGTTGGTGGTCTTACCCATCACCTTTCCGGCTTTCTCCCACTCTTTTTTGATGCTGCGGATCTGTTTTACAGTTCTGGCGTAGGAATTCTTATCACTTTCATATACTACGCGGTTCACTGTTTTAACAACTACGTTGTTCCCTGCCATTTGGTTACTCTCCTTTAATCTCTGAAATAGCCAAACCCACAGATGCGGCGGTCAGCTTATTGATCTTGGTCTGTGGTCGATTCATGGTTAGGTCAGATCGGATCAACTCCAAATCAGCCAGGGTAATCAGGTGACGCTTTACAGAATCCACAATCTGAGTAGGACGCTTACCCAGTACACGAGGGAGCAACTGATCAACTTTCGGGTCTGGTTGCGTAAGGTTGAAGAGTTGGACCGGGCAAACCACATCAAAATTAATGTAGGGATTTGATTTCATTAGTTTGTACCCTTCATTTTCAGAGTTGCGAGGATGCCTTTTAGGTTGGCTTCTTGCTCTGGTGTCAAAACGGTTATCCCGGCCTTGCAGATCTCAACCTTGACCATTCTTTCCTTAGATTTGGTCAGTAGTGATACAGGGCGCTGGTTGGCGCTGTAACCCTGATCCACATGACAGAGTGCAATCCCACGGGATTTGACCTTGCGGCCTTTATCCTCTGGCAGATCATCATTCAATAGGTCTTTGTTACGTTCAATCAGGGCCGCTAGAGCGTCCTGTGTGCTCTTCTCGAGGTCTTGGCGGGGCTTGTCTACCATTTCCGCCTCTGCGGCTTTACGGTGGGCCTGAACGTGGATTTCCACAGTTTTGATCAGGTCGGCGATTGATGATTTAAACATGGGTAATGCTCCTTAAAATTAGGTGTAGGGTGCTTATGGGAGTTAGTGCTGTTATGGTGCTTAGGGTGGCGCTTGTGTTGGGATTACTGCGGGTAGAGCTGGGAGAGAGCTTGATAGGCTATGTACAGGATCACGATGTGGCGCGGACTGAATGCCCTTAGCCACATATCGCAAAATAAGTGATTAATGATGTGTTGCCGATAATCTGCGTTTTGTAGCTCGCTTAATCCTCTGATCCTTATCAAAACCACTTGTAGCCAGCTTACTGCTCTTCTCATCGGCTTTAGCTGCCTTGGTTGGTTTATAAATCGGTGAACTTACATTCAACGGGCGGGGGCCGTTCAGCGACTCCAAAATTTCAGACCAATGACGCATGGTGCGAGCCAGTACCGGAGAATATGGGTATTCGGTGAGGTAGCGTTCCACAGTCTTGATATTGAGACTCATCAGTTTTGCAATCTCCGCGATGCTCTTCCCTTCCTCGTTCATCACCATACACATGTGAACACGGCACCCAACGGGTATCTGAAATCGGGCACGGAGGCGGTGGTTAAAGCTTTTTCGTTGTTCCAACACAAAAGCCAAATCAGCGTGGAACATATTGCAAATCTGTTCCGGTGTGTAACCCCAGATGCAGGCCCGGCGAATCCGTTCAATCTGTTGTGGCGACAGGTTCATTCCTCTAACCTTGGTCTTGGTCAGTGGCTTGCAGATCAGGCGGTTAGCCATGTTATCGATCGCGTTCTCTTCACTTGCTGAAATTACTGGATTAGTCATTGCGCCCCTCTCCCATTGTGGTATGATTAATTTGTAGAAATTTAACCTAACGAAACCTAGAAAAGTTAAAAGAATCCGTTAAAAGGCATAACCAGCCTCGTCCGCTGTCTCCTCGTCTAGGTCATAATCAAAATCACCATCTATAACGAGCTGTGCGGGCTGCTGTTCACTTTGTTTGGCGTTAAAGTGGAATGTATCGATCTCCCCCTTCAATCGCTTAGCGGCCTTTACACGGTCACCACGGCACATGTGCATAATCTCGGGCAGGTTGTATTTAACCCCGAAGTTATCCGCTATCTGTGTATACAGATCCAAATCGTCTTTAACGTCTACTGTAATCACTTCATCGCTCCTATCGTTATCACTACCATCAACAGGTAAAACAGAATCATTTGCTGCCTTCTCTTCTTTTGGTTGGACTGAATCAATTACATCGGTGATAACTGGAAGAGGATCGCAAGACTGAACATCATCCCCGCCGTTGTAGAGATCAGCATCGTTAGGTTGTTCTTCACTTTCCACAATAGAGAGCTTAGGTTTACGCTTTGCAGTTGGATGGCTTGCATTTTGTTCACTCCTCACAGCTTCTTGGATCACGTACTCGTTAAGATTGTATACGTTAGCTTTTCTTGCACGGCGTTGAACTTCATTAATAAGTCCGGCGTCAGTCATGGTCTGGACTAAGGTTTTAGCTGAACGGTCAGTGATTCCACACATGACGGCAATCTTTTCCATTGTGTAGAAAACCTTCTTATTGTCCCGCTGATAACTCAGCATCGCCATGTATACCAACTTCATGTTTCCGGTCAACTTGATGCCGTTAACTTCAGTAGCGTGGAGGATGTACTGGTCAACCTTGATAAAGTCGCTGCGTTTGTACTTCTCGGAGACTGTGGTTGAAACTGTAACTACTGGTGAATTATTTACTGCTTGTGGTGCTGTGGTCATTGTTGGCCTCTTCTGAGTTAATGTTTACGATGTGGCGGATACCGTCACGGATTAATGATTGAACTGAAACACCCTTAGCTGCGGCTAAAGTGTGCAGGGCCTTGGTTAGGCCCACATTGCAGGAAACGACAAATTCATTTTTCCCGGTGTTGCTGTTATGTCTACGTTCGCCCAACATATCTCCCCCCTATTCTTAGTTATTGGCGTGCGATTGATTCGCCGGTCAACTCTTCAAACTCCCCGGCTTTTTCCAATGCCCAGATAGTGAACAGGTCGCTTGTGCTGACTTCCATCCCTCGAGCCTCAAAGAACGACTGGTAAGCAACCAGCGTGTCAGTCAGGACGGTTGAGCCGTTCCACATATCCAGAGTCAGACGCAGTTGTAATATCTCGTCTGCTGTCATTGGTTCCGCCCGGTCTGCCAGTCTCAACGCTTGAGCTGTAAAGTTCGGATATTGATCAACCTCTTGGCTCATCGCCTCTACAATGTTTTCCGCTAAGTCGTGGCGACCTTGACGGCGGAATCGGCTAGCCTGCTGCTGCAAACTACGTTTTGTTACATCGCCATTCGCCAAACGGCGGGCCACGGCGGATACAGAATATTTATCACTCATTGCTTGCAATCTCCTCTGTGTGTGGTATGCTAATATTGATGAACTATATTTAATTGAATCTCAATCAACAGTGATCATTTTACCATACATTGTTGCATCTGTCAACAAAAATTGAAATTTATTCTTGACTTCTTGCCATAAATGATCATCAAAGAATTACGAGCGATATTAGCGAGTGATTAATTGATGATCATTTATAAAGATCAGGGGTTAGCGTAGCGTCTACGAGCAGGAGCGAGTAGAGATCATAAGTAAGAGTCTTCTGTCTAAAAAACTCCACACAGGTAAGCTCTGAGAAGATCAGCGTGGAACGCACTCTGTGGGATATTCTGGAACGTACTCTGTGTGGGTTTATCTAGAACGCGCTGAAATAGCCTCTGCGGCGCTCTCTGGTCTTGGTGGCGTGGTTGGATGGGTTAAGCTGTTTAAACGCCACTGTGGGCCGCTGTGCTCTTCCTGTGGTGTGCCTCTGTCTGTGTGGCTGGCGTATACGGTTACCGTGTGCGGTTATGCCCCCGCCGCCGCCCATGAGTCACCTTCGCATCGCTACGGTGTCCAAAGGGTCTTGCTTGCTGGAGCAAGCGCTTCCAAAGAGGCGCATCTGGAAGATGCTTACCAAGAGACAAACCAATCAACCATTATCCCTTTCAATCTCTCCCGCTCTTGACCTTGGCCCTTGTGTTCTAATGCCGTTATGGTGTTGGTGTTTTAATTAATGTTCTTATAGGGTGAAAAAATTGCACTTCATGAGGGTAGTTATGGGGAAATATTTTCACTTCATCTTTTCCGTTATGGGGAAATATTTTCACTTCATGATCTGAGTTGAAGGGTCGACTTGGCTTATTAACTGTCTACTTGGTCAGCCTCTCAGGCGTCACTTTGGAAACCTCCCCAACTTTGGAAACCTGCCAGTGTGGAATCCTCTAAGTGTGGAATCCTCCAACCTTTGGATCATCCCTCCCACCTTTGGAAGCCTACGGCACACTTTGGACTCGCCCCGGGCGTACCTATAGGACTATCCCGGCGCTGACAACCCTACCCCTTGGATTATGCCGCACACCAAAAACACACAAAACACATTACGTCAACATATTTTGCATAAAATCTTGCAATTCGTTGATTATTTTGATAAAATAGATATATAGACTGAGAGAAAAAACCTTCACCAGTAACGCACTCTACGTTTATATCTCCTTATCGAGGAATACGGAAACATAGCTTTAGCCAGTGAAAATCCGGGGATGTCCGGCGGGGTCTCCTCCCGCCGGGGACATCCTTAAGCATTATCGAGCATAGTGTTTAAGGATGTTTGCCCCTACGCAAGGCGAATATCTCCTAATAGACAAGGTTACGGGCCGTCGCTGGCCCGCCCTTTCTTCTGTTTACTCAGCAGCAAGAGTGACCACAAGAAAGGGCAATTCTTGCCCCTCAAAAGTGTGCAGCTTTCAAATCTTTCTTCACAGAGTCTAGCCGGTGCAATGCCGGTAGTTGTTGGTGATCCATTCAATAATCCAACAGCAATAAACAGACGGGCGCAAAACCTTGAACTGTTTCCGGCAGGTAACCCCGCCGTTTTCTGTGTGTGTCTTTGCTTCCAAGCTTCCCCGGTGGTAGTGGTGAGGGCATACAACAGAAACCAACTCACCATTAGTTTCAATCTCCTTTGAGGGCTGCTAATCACAGCCCTTCTTTTTATGTTCCAAGACAAGCCCACATGCCCGCTCTCTCCGAGTGTTGCCAGCCAGCTAGGCGTGTGGGTTTCTCTTGGCATATCTAAAGATTGCCACCCTCCCTATGGGGATCTTGTTGGTTGTGGTTGGTGTGATAAATCCTGTGGGTGTAAAAGCCCACGGGAACCTAACTCCCCCTCCCCACAAACTACACAACGATCTTCAACCTGATTGCACTCGCAATGGTGGCACCCTGCCACACCCTGTGGACTCACACCCCACAAAGGCCCGTTTCGTTCGGGCATAACCTCAATCAATAGTAAGGATCTCAAATGCAAAAGTTTGAATATCAGCCTACCACTATGGGCGACATTCTCGTTGATACCGCGTCTGACTTGTTCAGCCGTACCGAACTGAAAGGCGTCAGCCTACCGAAAGATGTTTTCGTCGGCGATATCTTGTCTAAAGACACTTTGGAACTGTTCAAAGCTGGTGACGCTAATCCTATCGTCTGTCTGTCTGACCGCTCCGCCGGTACAGAAAAGACCATCCGAATTGTGGATCGCCACGTTGTGATCACTGATTTCCGTCTGAACGCTGCCGACGCAGCCGCCAAAAAAGAAGCACTGACCAAACTCACAGAAAGTGGCTCTATCCGTCTGGCAACCAACGCTGATTTTTACAAAGCGTAATCAACCCAATTTTTAGAAGGAATTAATCAAGATGGCTAAGACTGTAAAAGACTTGAAACGCGATTATGAAGGCTATGACTTTGTGGCACCGTTCAAAGAAGAACGTAGCGGTAACTTCCTGCTGCAAGAGCTAGACCTGTTCGCCACATCGCCAAGCAAATCCCCGAGCGCACGCGTTGCGGATATTGTGGAAAGTGAAGCTAAAGAGTTAGAACAGAATGACAGATACGGCACCGATACCAACGCCGTTGTTATCGACAAGGCGACCATGTACGAAGCGGAGCTTCCAGTGGTTCACCAAACCGCAAGCATCCGTCCGCACGACTGGCAAGGCAAAATCAGCGCTATCGATGGCAAGGAAATGACCATTGAAGAATGTATCGCTGCTCGGGCGGATCGGTTCAATATCGATTACAAAGAGCGTGTTGAGAAAGATCTATCTATGGCAGTGTTCCAAGGTAAGGCCGAGGCGATCCATACCGATGCGGGAAACGTGGACTTCTCTGCCGTCACCGGTAAATCACCGATCAGCCAAGAAATTGACTTTGGTGCTCTGAATACCAACGAACTGACCACCCAGTTTAACAAGGCACGTCGTGCCTTGAACCGGGAACTGCGTGGCGCTCGTAGCTTCGTAGAGGGTCTGGTGGTATTCGCTGGCGCTGAGTTGTACGACTCTATCCGCACCAACGCCTACAACCGCGAACTGACTCAGTACAATGTCGCCGGTGCTCCTAAGAACGCATACACCAACCAACTGATCGCAGGCTTCGAATTCTTCGATTGGCAGAACATGCGCTTCATCCTGATCGATGATGACCGCTACGAGTTGGACGAGAAAGCCGGTCTAATGTTGCCTAAGTTCTCCCGTACTGATGTAAACCCAATGCGTATGATTCAAGGGCCTTGCAGTCGTCACCAAACCGTTGCACAGGGTGGCGTTCAGGCTCGCTATGGTTGGACTCGTGTAGATGACCACGGCATGATCCACATGGAACAGGAATTCAGCCACTTGCCGCTGAATCTACGCCCTAACATGCAAATGAAGTTGAGCATCAAAGAGAGTCAAGCTTAATTCTCTTGTGCAGATGGGGGCCTAGCGCCCCCGCTGTTGTTTCTAGGCTTCATTCATTGATACTTTTAATTAACGAGGTGAATAATGAAAATTTCAATTAATGATAGTTTGGGTTTCCAACTCTTCCAGCACTTCACACCAGAAGTGATCAACCGCTCCGCGCTGTGTCGTCTGATGGGTTTTGATGAAAATCAATTCCATCGGTACGAGAAGAAAAATGGTTTCGAACGTGCCGTGAAGCACTTCAAAGAGCAAGCCAAGAAAGCCAAACAGAATTAATAAGAAGGCCCCGCCGTAATGGTTGGGGCCTTTTTTGTTGCCTGAATTTCAGTGATCAGTTGCCTGCAATCCAAGGATCCTCTATTGTTGTGTAAGTTACATCAACGAAGATCGATGACTACAAATTCAATATCCGTGACGCCACAGTTGATTTCTTTATGGCGGAAGCGGCGCTAAAACGGCCAGAATGCAATGTTAACCATCTGAAACGTTACAACAATATCAGTTTGAATATGGCTAACCTGTGCTTGGAAAATGGGGATGACGAGAGTTATTTACACTCCTTGAGCAAACTGCATAACCGTTTGATTATCGAGATCAACAACCCACAGCGTTGCCAACTGTTTCGCGTACAGAGTTATCACTTTGCTCGCCATACCTTACGGTTGATCTGTCAGAAATATACGTTGGAAGGAACCTGGGATAAGGCGACCGCTTTTCAAAAAGACTTCGTCAAGCGGGTTCCCTTCCAGCTATAACAGTCAGCAGGCTAGTTTTTCACCATCTATACTCAAAGGCAGATTATTCACCCTGCGGGGGTGGTTATGCCTTGGTATCGCTATAGTCTGCCGCTGGCATTATGCTGGCTATTATTCTCACCTGCCCTAGCCGAAACCGAGCCTCCGCTGACATTGCATACCAGCGTGCAAGTTCGCCTTGGCGATCTGGACATGATGCAAAAGCGGCGCGTCGTCCGGGTATTGGTGCCCTACAGCAAAACTTTCTATTTTCTCGATGCCAACACCACCCAGCGCGGGGTGATGTACGACATGATGCAAGAGTTCGGCAAACAGCTGAATAAAGGCATCAAGAGCCCGGCAGAAAAAATCCATCTGCTGTTTATCCCCACCGCACGCGATCGCCTAATCCCCGAACTGGTCGCTGGCCGGGGCGATGTAATTGCCGCCGATCTCACCATCACACCCGAACGCGCAAAACTGGTGGACTTCAGCACCCCACTGGCGAGTGGCGTGCATGAGGTACTGGTGCGTCACAATAAAGCGCCAGACATCACCGCGTTATCCGATCTCAGTGGCAAGAAAGTGTTTGTTAACCCCTCCACCAGCTACTATCAAAGCCTACAACAGCTCAACCTAACGTTAGCGCAAGAGCACCATCCTGCAGTGTTGATACAAAGTGCACCGGGTAACTTCGAGCCGGAAGACGTGCTGGAAATGCTCAATGCCGGTTTGGTGCAATACAGCGTGGTTGATCGCTACCTAGCGCAATTCTGGGGACAAATATTCCCGAATATCGTGATAGAGCCAAAACTGTTTTTACGTGACAACGGCGAGATCGCACTCGCAATGCGTAAAGACTCACCATTACTGAAAACACAGCTCGATGCATTTTGTGAAAAACATCAAATTGGCAGTAAATTCGGCAATATCCAGTTGAAGAAATACCTGAAAAGCACCCAATGGGTGAAAAACGCCACCAGCGACGTCGAATTGAAAAAATTTATCCAAGTGCGAGATCTGTTCCAAAAATACAGCGACCAATACAATATCGATTGGTTGTTGATGGTGGCGCAGGGTTATCAGGAATCACGTCTTAACCAGAAAGTTCGCAGTAAAGTGGGCGCTATCGGCGTGATGCAGGTGATGCCAGCCACCGGGCGTGAACTGAACGTCGGCGACGTACGCCAACTCGACCCTAATATCAATGCTGGGGTGAAATATATCCGTTTTATGGTCGACCGCTATTTTGCCAACGAACCGATGACCAATCTGAATAAACTGCTGTTCACCTTCGCCGCCTATAACGCCGGGCCGCGCCGAATCGCGCAGTTACGCAATGAGGCAGAAAAACAGGGGTTGGATAGAAACGTCTGGTTTAATAACGTGGAACGCGTGGCCGCCGCACGTATCGGGCGCGAAACGGTACAATACGTCAGCAATATCTACAAATACTACGTGGCTTATACGTTGATACAGCAACAGAACGAGCAGAAACAAAAAGACCTGCGGACAGATGCACCCGCAGGCCCAGCGGTTATTCAATCACCGCAGTAGTCAGTCGGGAGGTACAGCACAGGCGGTCTTTTTCGTCGAAAATTTCGATCTGCCAGACCTGATGACGACGCCCCGCGTGCAGTGCGCGGCACACACCGCGCACTTCGCCCTCGAACACCGCTCGTAAGTGGTTGGCGTTAATTTCTAACCCAACCACTTTCTGCTCTCCTTCGGTGCACAAAAACCCCGCCATCGAGCCCAAAGACTCCGCTAGAACCACCGAGGCACCGCCGTGTAACAGGCCAAATGGTTGCTTGGTGCGGTGATCTACCGGCATGGTGGCCTCGAGAGAATCATCCGCCAATTTGGTGAACTTAATGCCGACATGACCGACCATGCAGTCTGCATTTTTGCTATTCAATTGTTCTAGTGTTGCCTCACGTTTCCACAGCTTCACGCAATCATCTCCAAAAGTGCCTGTAATGGATGCCGCACACCGTTACCTTCAATTCGTTTCACCTGGCTGCGGCAAGAATAGCCGGTTGCCAAGCAACGTTGTTGGGGCAAACGTTGCAGCGCCTGTTGCCATGATAGTTGATAAATACCCAGTGAGTTGTGCAAGTTTTTAGTTTCGTGACCGTAAGTGCCTGCCATGCCACAACAACCAACACTGACGTTCTCCAACTTGGCACCAAAACGCGCGAAGATTGCCGCCCATTGTTGCCCGCTGGCCGGTAGCGCGGTGGTCTCGGTGCAGTGACCAAACAGATACCAAGGCTCGTCGCTAGTTTCTTGTTCTGCACGTTCGGCGACTAATTTCTGTAACCATTCATGCACTAACTGAACTTGGAAATCACCACGGCTATCACCGAGGATCTCTTGATATTCATCGCGATAACACAGCACCAATGCTGGATCGACACCGACCAGTGGCATTCCCAACTGCGCCACGCGATTAAGTACATCGGCAGTTTTTCGTGCCGTTTTGGCAAAGCGCGTCAAGAACCCTTTGATATGTTGCGCCTTACCATTCGGCGAGAACGGCAACAGCACCGGTTTATAGCCGAGTTTTTCCACCAGTTTGACGAAATCCGCCACCACTTTGGCATCGTAATAACTGGTGAACGGATCTTGCACGATCAGTACATGCTGCTCGCGTTGCTGTGGATTCAGCGCTTCCAGTTGCTCCAGCGTCATATTTAACGCCGCATGGCCGGAAAGTTGCTGGCGCAACGTCGGGCTGGACAGTAATGGCAGATCAACCATGCCGATGGTGCTGCGACTCAGTTTTTGCACCAACGGTTGCTTGAAGAAGAAGTTAAACACTTGCGGCGCTTTCGCCATCAATGGCGTATAACTTTCGACACCAGCGACCATATAGTCACGTGCCGGACGCAAATAGCGAGTGTGATAAAGCTGCAAGAAGCGCGAACGGAAGCCCGGCACATCAATTTTGATCGGGCACTGCGTCGAACAGGCTTTACAGGCCAAACAGCCCGACATCGCCTCTTTCACTTCATGGGAGAAATCGTATTGCCCTTGGCTGGCTTGCCAGCTATTGCGTGTTCTCTCGATAAGCCCCCGCAAACTCGGGCGCTGCTGCGCCAAACCTTTCTCTAACGCCAGCGGATCAACGCCCTGCTCCGACAGCAAACGCAGCCATTCACGCACCAGAGCCGCACGGCCTTTTGGCGAGTGGATCCGATTGCCGCTGATTTTCATCGACGGACACATCGGGCTGCGCACATCAAAATTAAAGCACAAACCGTTGCCGTTACACTCCATCGCGCCACGGAATGCGCTGCGTGTTTCAATTGGAATCTGCCGGTCGAAAGTGCCGCGTTTGACCGCATCCACCTGCATCATCGGCGCATCCACGCCCAGCGGCGGGCAAATTTTGCCTGGGTTTAAACGGTTATCGGGATCGAACGCCGCTTTAATACGACGCAATTCTTCATACAACGTCTCGCCAAAAAACGCCGGGCTGTATTCGGCACGGAAGCCTTTGCCGTGCTCGCCCCACAGCAAGCCGCCGTATTTGGCCGTCAGCGCCACTACTTGATCGGAGATTTTCTTCATCAGCACTTCTTGCTGCGGATCGCACATATCCAGCGCCGGACGCACGTGCAACACACCAGCATCCACATGACCAAACATGCCGTAGCTCAGGTTGTGGCTGTCCAGCAACTGGCGGAACTCGACGATGTAATCTGCCAAATGTTGCGGCGGAACGCAGGTATCTTCCGCGAATGGGATCGGTTTGGCCTGCCCTTTGGCGTTACCCAATAAGCCCACCGCTTTCTTGCGCATATTGTAGATACGTTCGATACCGCTGAGATCGCTACAAATTTGGTAGCCAATCACCCCACCTTGCTGCTCGCCTATCAATTCATCCAACCGTTGGCAAAGCGCACTCATCTGCTGTTCGATCAACGCGAGGTCGTCACCGGCAAATTCAACGATATTCAGACCGAGCATTTCTTTGTCCGGCACGTTGGTGATCAACTCATTGACCGAGTGCCAGACGATATCCTCACGCGCCAGATTCAATACTTTGGAATCGATGGTTTCTACTGACAGCGCCTTGGCCGCCACCATAAACGGCGCATTGCGCAATGCAGAATCGAAAGAGTCATATTTGACGTTGACCAAACGGCGCACCTTCGGCAACGGTGTGATGTCCAACCGCGCTTCGGTGATAAACGCCAGCGTGCCTTCGGCACCCGTCAGAATACGTGTGAGATCGAAGGTGTGTAGATCGTCACTCAACACATGGCGTAGATCGTAGCCAGTCAGGAAGCGGTTGAGTGTAGGGAATTTTTCCACAATCAGCGCGCGTTGCTCACGACAACGGTTCAGCACCGTATGGTAAATACGCCCTTCGGCGCTATTTTCCTGAGCAATCGTTTCCGCTACTGCCGTCGGCATAGCGCGGGTATCCAGCAGCTCACCCCCCAGTAATACGGCGCGTAAACCCAGCACGTGATCCGAGGTTTTGCCATAGACCAACGATCCTTGGCCGGAAGCGTCGGTGTTAATCATCCCACCCAACGTAGCGCGGTTACTGGTGGATAACTCTGGCGAGAAGAAATAACCGAACGGTTTTAGGTACTGATTGAGCTGGTCTTTAATCACCCCGGCTTCTACCCGCACCCAACCCTGCTCGACGTTGATCTCCAGAATACGATTCATATGGCGAGACATGTCCACCACGATACCGTTATTCAACGCCTGTCCGTTGGTGCCAGTGCCGCCACCACGTGGGCTAAATACCAACGATTTGAAACGTTCTTCCCCCGCCAATCGGGCGATTAACGCCACATCGGCGGTTGAACGCGGGAATACCACCGCGTCAGGTAAAAGCTGATAGATGCTGTTATCCGTCGCCATCGTCAGACGGTCGGCATAACTGGTGGCGGTATCGCCGTTAAAACCGTTTTGCTTCAGTGCTTCCAAAAAGTCGAGCACCGCTTGAGTCACGCCGGGTGCCTGGGAAATCTGTGGGATCATGCGTTTTATTGAGCCTGTCTGTCTCGTTTTTATTGATTCAGGTCTACTGTCAGACCTACCCCTATTTATCGTTATTCTTAAAAACTAACATACTTCGATTCGGCAGATAACTACTTAATGCTAAGCCACTGATAAAGGCTTAAACTACCTTAGCAAACAGCTAATTATTCTAATTTTCACCTTTTTGAGGTAACAAAATTGAACGCTAAAAAAATAATGGTCGCTTTGGCGATCGTACTGGCTGTTGGTTGTAGCGCTAAAGGCGATACTGCCAGCCAACAAAGAAATAGCATCCAACAAATGCGCGAGACAACACTGACTCAGTTGTATAAAACCAACCCAGAAGTACGCAATGAGATCGCCCATTCAGTCGGTTATGCCGTATTTTCCAATAGCAGCAGCAAGATTTTTGTCGTCGGTATCGGTAGCGGTTATGGCGTAGTTAAAGACCTGAAAAGCGGCAAATATACCTACATGAAAATGGCACAAGCTGGAGCCGGTTTAGGTATTGGCGTTAAAGAGCTGAAAAGAGTGATGGTGTTCCACGATCGCACAGCGATGAACAACTTCATTAAAGATGGCTTCGTGGTCGGTGCCGATGCGAATGCAGCAGCAAAATATGACGACCAAGGTCTTGCGCCAGTAGGGGCAACCGCCAGTGCCGTCGCCCCTTCTGAAGAAATGCTGAAAACGCTGAAAACCAAGGTCAGCGTTTATGAAATCACCGAAAAAGGCTTGGCAGTACAAGCCATGCTGAATGGCTCTAAATATTGGCCAGATGACGAACTGAATAAATAATTCATCTACTTTTTACCTGCGCACAGTAAAAATGTGCGCAGGACTGCGAACTATATGCATAATAACCCACTCGAATCCAAGAAATGAGAACCTGCATATGTCTCAACCGCAGTTCAGATACGACCTGCCAAAAATAATCTTTGGCGTATTAATTATCGCCATCTTGATCGCCGCCTGTTTCTGGGTAGTTCAACCTTTTATTCTCGGTTTCGCTTGGGCCAGCATGGTGGTCATCGCCACTTGGCCAGTGCTGAAGAAATTGCAAAAACTATTTTGGGGCCGCCGTTCATTGGCAGTGATCGTGATGACGATTTTGCTGATCCTGCTGTTTGTATTACCGATTTCCTTATTGATCAACAGCCTAGTCGATAATAGTGGGCCGGTAATCGCCTGGGCCAAAGAGCCGGGTAAATTCCATATTCCCGATATGGCTTGGTTGCAATCCGTCCCGATGATTGGCGAGAAGTTATACAACGGCTTCCATACGCTGATTAATACCGGCGGCGCGGCGCTGATTGCCAAAATTCAACCTTATCTTGGACAAACGGCGACTTGGTTTGTCTCGCAAGCCGCACATATTGGCCGCTTCCTGTTGCACTGTGCTTTGATGTTGTTATTCAGTGCATTGCTGTATGCACGCGGTGAACAGTTGGCTATGGGCATTCGCCATTTCGCCATTCGTTTGGCGGCTGAACGTGGCGATGCAGCGGTCATTCTGGCCGGTCAGGCGATCCGCGCCGTCGCGCTCGGTGTGGTGGTGACTGCGCTGGTGCAGTCAGTACTTGGCGGTATCGGTTTGGCGGTGGCTGGTATTCCCGCGGCAACGCTGTTAACGGTATTGATGTTCATCTGCTGCGTTGCCCAATTGGGGCCGTTGCTGGTGCTGATACCGGCAATTATCTGGCTGTATTGGACCGGTGATAGCACCTTTGGTACGGTGCTGTTGGTGTGGAGTGCGGTGGTCGGTACGCTAGATAACGTCCTACGCCCTGCTTTGATCCGCATGGGTGCGGATCTACCGATGATCCTCATTCTCTCTGGCGTTATCGGTGGGCTATTGGCCTTCGGCATGATTGGTCTGTTTATCGGCCCGGTGGTTCTGGCGGTTTCTTATCGTTTGGTCAGCGCTTGGGTAGCCGAAGCTCCAGCACCGACGACGAATACTGATTTGGTCAAAACCAGTAAAGAGTAACAATAAGCCTTTCCCCAACAACGGCGCTCAATTAAATGAGCGCCGTTTTATTTTACCCGTCATTAAAAAGTAATAAAAATAAGCTTAACCCACTGAATTGATTAAGACGAATCCTAATGACTCACTGAACGAAAATATCTAGTATGGTTGCCATACTTTGCTTTAATAGACTGATTTAAAGCAAGTTTACCCAAATATGTAATGCCATACATGTGAATTGCTGTGTGTAGTCTTTGCCCATCTCCTATGATGGGCTTTTTTTTATCTGTAATTTATCATTCTAAAATATAAAAAAACCGCAACCTATTACGATTGCGGTTTTTAACATTAAGCGGTCAGTGGAATATTACTTTTTCTTCGACAAATTAATCCAAGTTTGCACCACGGTATCAGGGTTAAGAGACAGACTATCAATCCCTTCATCCATCAGCCATTCGGCAAAGTCTTCGTGATCCGATGGGCCTTGGCCGCAAATACCGACGTATTTTCCGTGACGTTTTGCTGCCTGAATCGCCATAGAAAGCAACGCTTTCACCGCCGGGTTGCGCTCATCAAACAGTTCAGACACCACACCAGAATCGCGATCCAGCCCTAAGGTCAGTTGCGTCATGTCGTTGGAGCCAATAGAGAAGCCGTCGAAATGTTCCAAGAACTGGTCAGCCAATAAGGCGTTCGATGGGATCTCGCACATCATGATCACTTTCAGGCCATTCTCACCGCGTTTCAGCCCCTGCTTCGCCAACTCTGCCACCACTGCTTCCGCCTGCGCCACGGTACGTACGAACGGCACCATGATTTCGACGTTGGTTAGCCCCATTTCGTTACGCACGCGTTTTACCGCATCACATTCCAACGCGAAACAATCGCGGAAGCTATCCGCCACATAACGACCGGCACCACGGAAACCCAGCATAGGGTTTTCTTCGTGCGGCTCGTACTTGTCACCACCGACCAAGTTGGCATATTCGTTGGATTTAAAGTCTGACAAACGCACAATCACCCGCTTCGGATAGAATGCGGCACCCAGCGTCGCGATCCCTTCGGTCAAACGACCGACGTAGAACTCAACCGGATGGTCATAACCTTGCATCAGCGCTTTGATCTCGCTTTGCAGCTCAGGTGTTTGCTGATCAAACTCCAGCAATGCGCGTGGATGCACGCCGATCATACGGTTGATGATGAACTCCAAACGCGCCAAACCGACGCCTTCATTCGGCAAACGCGCGAAATCAAAAGCACGATCCGGGTTACCGACGTTCATCATGATCTTCAGCGGCAATTCCGGCAGTTCGGTCACTTCTGAACTCTGCACGCTGAAATCCAGCATGTCGCTATACACGAAACCGGTATCCCCTTCGGCGCAGGAAACAGTAACCTTCTGACCGTCTTTCAGCACGTCGGTCGCGTGACCACAACCCACAACAGCAGGAATACCCAATTCACGGGCGATAATCGCCGCATGACAGGTACGACCGCCGCGGTTAGTCACAATCGCCGCCGCTTTCTTCATGATCGGTTCCCAATCTGGATCGGTCATGTCAGTAACTAGCACGTCACCCGGCTGAATGCGATCCATCTCGCTGATGTCGTGAATGACTTTCACCGGGCCCGCGCCGATGCGATGACCGATAGCACGGCCTTCGATCAACACTGGACTATTGCCATTCAACTGGTAGCGTTCCATCACCTGCTCGTTTGAGCGCACGGTTTCCGGACGCGCCTGTACGATCAGCAGTTTGCCAGTGTGACCGTCTTTCGCCCACTCGATGTCCATCGGGCGGCCGTAGTGTTTTTCAATCAGCATGGCTTGGTGCGCTAACGCTTGCACTTCGTCATCGGTGAGAGAGAAACGATTGCGTAGCTCTTCTGGCACATCTTCAATACGGACTTGCTTACCGTGATCCTGCGAAGGTGCGTATACCATGCGGATTTTTTTCGAGCCTAGGTTACGGCGCACAATCGCCGGTTTACCTTTCAGCAAGGTCGGCTTGTGCACGTAAAATTCATCCGGGTTCACCGCGCCCTGCACCACCATTTCACCCAAGCCATACGCAGCAGTGATAAACACCACTTGGTCAAAGCCAGATTCGGTATCGATGGTGAACATCACGCCAGAAGAAGCCAGATCCGAGCGCACCATGCGCTGTACACCGGCAGACAACGCCACACCGCGGTGATCGTAACCCTGATGCACGCGGTAAGAAATCGCGCGGTCGTTAAACAAGGAGGCGAACACGTGCTTAATCGCCACCATCACAGCGTCGATACCCTGCACGTTAAGGAAGGTTTCTTGCTGCCCGGCGAACGACGCGTCCGGCATATCTTCGGCCGTGGCGGAAGAACGCACGGCGAATGAAGCTTCTGGCTCGCCATCGGCTAATTGTTGGTACGCCAATGTGATTTCACGCTCGAATTCCGCATGGAATGGCGTGTCGATGACCCATTGACGGATTTGTGCACCAGCTTTCGCCAGTTGAGCAATGTCATCAACGTCAGTGTGATCCAGTAACTGATAGATGCGCTGGTTGACACCGCTTTGCTCAAGAAAATCATTAAACGCTTGCGCGGTGGTGGCAAACCCATTTGGCACGGCAACGCCCAAATCGGAAAGATTGGTAATCATTTCACCGAGGGAGGCATTTTTGCCACCGACACGGTCAACGTCGTGCATGCCAAGCTGGTTGTACCAAAGCACATTACGCAAGTCTGGGCCATTGTTGGACATCGAGACAATCCTTATTGCTATCAGTAGGGTATAGACGGATTTAATTCGAAGCACCGTTTAACGGAGCGAAACCAGCCTAGCACAGACAACCATAGAAATAGGAAAGGTGAATCGATCAAGCTAGTGAAGAAATTACCTTTTAAGAGGATTACCTAAAGGGGGATTTTTTACTGCAACCGCGCCCAACAGCGCTAAAAGTTTTAAATTCAACAAATTACGTAATTTTTAAACTTTAAATTAAGAAACAACAGTAATTATCAGGTTAATGAGCAAAATGACGGCAAACTGCATGATAAAACATCGGTGCTATTTGAACGGCTTACTTCATAAAAATTAAAACCGTATTTCATTTGAATAATCTTATTCGTCATGGGCTTCGATCTTTGCGTCATCACAAAATTTTCGCCCCGCGCTATACCATTTAACCGTTTATAGCTCATTATGATCGGCGAATTAGCCAAGGAGCCTACAGTGGAAAGAAGCGTCTTTTATATTTCGGATGGTACGGCGATCACCGCCGAAGTGCTCGGTCATGCCGTGTTGTCACAGTTTCCGGTGAAAGCCACCACCTTTACGCTCCCCTTTGTGGAAACCGAAGCGCGAGCGCGGGCAGTTTGCCAACAAATTAATGAGATCTACCAAAACACGGGTGTACGCCCATTGGTGTTCTATTCGATCATTTCGCCGGAAGTCCGCGATGTGATCATGCAAAGCGAAGGCTTTTGTCAGGACATCGTGCAGGCATTGGTTGGCCCATTACAGGGCGAATTAAACGTTGAACCGACGCCAATCCCCAATCGCACTCACGGTTTGACTGCCAACAATATGGGTAAATACGACGCCCGTATCGCCGCCATTGACTACACATTGGCGCACGATGATGGCATTTCGCTGCGTAATCTTGATCAAGCACAGGTGATTTTGCTCGGTGTATCACGCTGCGGCAAAACCCCTACCAGCCTGTATTTAGCCATGCAATTTGGGATTCGTGCCGCCAACTATCCGTTTACTGCCGACGATATGGACAACCTGCATTTACCGGCGGCGCTGAAACCGTTTCAGCACAAGCTGTTCGGGCTGACCATCAACCCAGAGCGATTGGCCGCTATCCGCGAAGAACGCCGGGAGAACAGCCGTTACGCTTCGTTGCGCCAATGCCGTATGGAGATTGCCGAAGTCGAAGCCTTGTTCCGAAAAAACCAGATTCGTTATCTGAACAGCACCAATTATTCTGTAGAGGAAATCTCTACCAAGATCCTCGACATTCTCGGTATGAGCCGCCGTATGTTCTGATCGCAAGCATAAAACGAAAAAATGCCAGTCAGGGTTAACTGACTGGCATTAGCATTTTCATATCACTTCAGGGCGGTATGATTTCCGTTATTTCACACAGATGTAGCTGGCTCCAGTACCTGGCTGAATCCCAGTAATTCCATTAATAGAGTTTATATCTGCCTGATATCGACTCCATTCTCCTGCCAAGCCATAACCCACGTTAGCAAACTCACCAGGTACACTCATTGTGGCAATATCTCCCCGTCCTGCACCAAAATCAGCCACATCGGCTCTTCGCAGTAACCGGCCACCACCATGCGCTGCACAATAATTTGCCGCCGTCGTCTCAACATTGCTTGGATAATCGACGCGCATCGTCCAATAAAGCTTACCGTTAACAGAAAGCAGCGCACGAACTGGAATATCTTGATTTTTACTTCCGCTTCCCGCTTGAGCCGTCACGGTTGCGGTGATATTAGCGGTGCCGGTATGAGTAATACCATTCAACTCAGCACGAGCCTTTCCATCCACTCCCGTTTGTGATTCAGCAACACTCATGGTTGACAGTGTGGTACTCCAGTTCACCGTAAAGTCAGGGATCAGGTTGCCATTCGCATCGGTGACAGTCGCGGTAAGAAGTGCATTTTCCGTGCCCGTCCCGGTGATTCTCGTCCGGTCAGAGACCAGTTCATTAACATGAGCGGTCGCCAAGTCTGGAATAAAGTTCACCACTTCTGCCGATGTACCCACGTCATTTACCGTCGCAGTCACCGTGGCCACGCCCACTAAGGTATCGCTCAGCGTGATGGTTGCCACGCCATTTTCGTCTGTCGTGCTGTTGGCGCCGCTCAGGTTGCCCTTGCTGGTTGTCCAGGCCACCACATAGTTCGGCACCACATTGCCTTTCGCATCTTTCACCAGCGCGGTATAGGTTGCCTTATCGGTGTTGTCCGCCACTACCGTGGTTTTATCCACCTGCAGATTACCCGCACCAATCTGCGCCGTACTCTCGTCCGCCGTAAAGGTCACTGCATCAGCAACTACCGTGCTGCGGTTGCCCGGACGCGCCGAGACCAAGGCCGGGCCCGCCGTCGTAGAGGTCAAGGTGATGGTCGCTTCACCATTAGCATCCGTTATGCTGCTCGCTCCGCTCAGGTTACCCAGGTCGCTCTCCCAGTTCACCGGAAGTTCAGAGACACGGTTACCGTGGGCATCCGTCACAATCGCGGTATAGGTGATCGCTGCCGTACCATTAGCCACCGCGGTGGGTTTATCCGCCGTCAGGTCACCCGCACCAATTTGCGCCGAGCTAGCATCGGCAGTAAAGATCACCACGCTGGCCGTAGCCGTGTTGCTGCCGACAGTCGCCGTCACCACTGCGTTGCCTGCCTCTGTCGAGTTCAGCGTGATGGTCGCTTTACCGTCCGTATTCGTGATGCTGGTCGTCTCGCTCAGATTCCCCAGACTGGTTCCCCAGTTAACGGTCAGGCTCGGTACCACGTTGCCGTTCACATCTTTCACGATGGCGGTATAGGTGATCAGTGCCACACCGTCTGCCACCGTGGTGTCTTTATCTGCCGTCAGATCACCCGCGCCAATCTGCGCCGAACTGGCATCAGCGGTAAAGGTGACGGAGTCGGCGGAGACCACCGAGCCACTGCCCGGTTGCGCAGTGATAATCGCCGGTCCTGCCACCATCGATCTCAGCGTAATGCGGGCTTCACCGTTAGCATTGGTCATGCTGGTCGGTCCGCTCAGGTTGCCAAAATCAGCGACCCAGGTCACCGTCAGACTCGGTACCGGGTTACCTTTGGCATCCTTCACAATGGCAGTATAGGTGATCAGCGCCACACCATTAGCCACTGCGGTATGTGTATCGGCTGTCAGGTCGCCACTACCAATCTGCGCCGAGCTGGCGTCTGCGGTAAAGATCACCGCGCTGGCCGTTGCTGAGTTGCTGCCAACGGTCGCCGTGACCACTGCGTTACCCGCCTCTGTCGAGCTCAGCGTAATAGTCGCTTCACCATTGCTATTGGTATTGCTGGTTGTGCCACTCAGGTTACCTAAGTCGGTTCCCCAGTTGACAGTCAGACTCGGTACCACATTACCCTGCGCATCTTTCACGATGGCGGTATAGGTGATCAGTGCCACACCGTCAGCCACCGCAGTGTCTTTATCTGCCGTCAGGTCACCACTACCAATCTGTGCCGAGCTGCTGTCGGCGGTAAAAGTGACTGTGCTGGCAGACACCGTGCTACCGTTGCCCGGTTTCGCGGTCACGATGGCAGTACCCGCGACCATCGAGCTCAAGGTGATGGTCGCTTTACCGTCAGTGTTTGTGGTGCTAGAGGTACCGTTCAGGTTGCCCAAATCCGTATCCCAGGTAACCGTCATACCAGAAATCACGTTACCATTGGCATCTTTCACCATAGCGGTATAGGTCACAACGTCGGTGCCGTTAGCCACCGCGTTGTTTTTATCTACCGTCAGATCGCCATTGCCAATCTGCGCCGAACTGTCATCCGCGTTCAGCGTAACTGGAGGGGCATTGACCGCTGGCTTGCCGTTCACCGCCGCCGTTACCTGCGCCACCCCCGTCAGTGTGCCGGTCAAACGAATGGTGGCTTCACCGCTGGCGTTGGTGATGCTGGTCTGGTCATTCAGGTTACCTAGATCAGTTCCCCAATTCACCGTGATGCCCGATACCAAGTTACTGTTCGCATCTTTCACGATCGCGGTGAAAGTCGCCGTGTCGCTGCTATTCGCAACAATAATGTTTTTATCTACCTTCAGGTCACCGCTGCCAATCTGTGCGCTGGCGGTATCGGCAGTAAAGTTAACTACTGGCGCATTCACTGTTGGTTTCCCGGTCAAGGCCGCGGTCACTTGCGCATCACCAATTTGTGTCGAGGTTAATGTGATGATCGCAGCACCATCAGCACCGGTTACACTGCTGGCGGCACTCAAGTGACCCAGCGAGCTCTGCCAATTCACCACCTGACCGGAGACCGGGTTATCAAGCGCATCTTTTACTACCGCCGTGTAGGTCACAACTTCCGCACCGTTTGCCACCGCGGTCAACTTATCCGCAGTAAGATCATTCGAATCGATGTTACCGGTGCTGGCGTTAGCTTCAAAGGTAACCGTCGGGGCGTTAACCGCCGCGCCACTACCCACTGCCGCGTTAACCTGAACCACGCCAATACGGGTATTAGTCAGAATGATGGTAGCGACACCGTTCTCATCCGTTTGGCTACTGTTGGCACTTAAGTCACCACCGTTGGTGATCCAGTTCACTGTCTGGCCCGCTACCAGGTTACCCTTGGCATCTTTCACCACGGCGCTGTAGGTCACTGGCTCTGTACCGTCGGCCACTGCGGTGGTTTTATCCACGCTGACATCATTGTTACCAATCCGCGCCGAGCTAGCATCAGCGGTAAAGATCACCGCACTGGCGGAGACGGTCATGCCCGTGCCTGGCCGAGCGGTCACGACCGCGTCGCTGGCAACGATTGAGCTCAATTTGACCGTGGCTTCACCTCTGTCGTTCGTCGTGCTGCTGACGTTGCTCAGATCACCGACATCGGTTCCCCAATTAACCAGCAAATCAGGCACCACATTACCATTAGCGTCCTTCACCACGGCGGTGTAGGTGATAACAGCAACGCCGTCAGCTACCGCAGAGGGTTTATCTGCCGTCAGGTCGCCGCTGCCAATCTGCGCCGAGTTGTCATCGGCGGTAAAGGTCACCGCATTGGCGTTTGCCGGACTGCTGTTGCCAGCCGTCGCCGTCACCACTGCGTTACCTGCCGCCATCGAACTCAGTGTGATGGTCGCTTCACCGTTGCTGTTGGTGTTGCTGGTTGTGTTACTCAGGTCACCCAGATTGCTGTCCCAGTTCACTGTCAAGTTTGGTACCCGGTTACCCTTCGCATCTTTCACTATCGCGGTATAGGTGATCAGTTCACTGCCGTTCGCTACCGCAAAGGGTTTATCCGCCGTCAAGTCACCATTGCCAATCTGCGCCGTGCTGTCATCTGCGGTAAAGGTCACCGAGTTGGCAGAGACGATGTTGCCACTGCCCGGTTGCGCCGTCACCACTGCATTCCCCACAACGATGGAATTCAACGTGATGGTCGCTTCGCCGTTATCGTTGGTGGTACTGGTACTCCCGTTCAGCGTGCCGAAGTTGGTCTCCCAGTTCACTGTTATGCCTGAAACCACATTCCCGTTAATATCCTTCACCACCGCGGTATAGGTGATCAGTTCACTGCCGTTCGCCACGGCGGTGGGTTTATCCGCCGTCAAGTCTCCGCTGCCAATCTGCGCCGAGCTATCATCCGCATTCAGCGCCACTGAGGGTGCATTGACCGCTGGCTTAGCATTCACCGCCGCCGTTACCTGTGCCACGCCACTTTGTGTGCCACTCAGACGGACGGTCGCTTCACCGTTGGCGTTGGTGGTGCTGGTCGCGCCACTCAGATGGCCTCGGTCAGTCACCCAATTTACTGTGACGCCCGATACAAGATTACTGTTCGCATCCTTCACCACTGCAGTGAAAATCGCCATGTCACGGTTATTCGCGATGATGGCATTTTTATCGACCGTCAGATCGCTGCCGTCAATCTGGGCACTCGTGCTATCGGCGTTAAAGTTAACCAATGGTGCATTCACCGCCGCGTGACCACTTAATGCTGCCGTCACCTGTGCCTGCCCCGTCTGCGTAGACGTTAGCGTGATAGTGGCCTTACCGTCAGCATTGGTCACACTACTGCCACCGGCCAGACTACCCAATGTGCTTATCCATTCGACCGTTACCCCTTCCAGCAGGTTACCGTTGGCATCTTTCACTATGGCGGTATAGGTCACTACGTCGTTGCCATTGGCTATCGCGCTGGATTTGTCCGCGCTCAGATCGTTGCTGCTGATCCCGCCGCTGCCGGTATCCGCCGTAAAGCTGACCCGTGGCGCGTTAACCGCCGCCCCGCCGCCCAGTGCCAGCGCGCCCTGCACTTGAACCTGACCTACCAAGATATTGGTTAACTTCACCGTAGCCACACCATTAGCGTCAGTGACACTGCTGGTCGCACTCAGGTGGCCACCGTCGGTGGTCCAACTCACCACCTTATTCGGCACCACATTGCCATAGGCATCTTTCACCACCGCGGTATAGATAATCTTGTCGGTGCCATTCGCCACCGCGCTAGTTTTATCCACCGTCAGGTCATTGCTGCTCATCAAGGCACTGGTCGCGTCGGCAATAAAGCTCACTAGCGGGGCGTTCACCGCCTGCTTGCCGCTCAACTCCGCCATCACCTGCGCCTGACCGGCCAGTGTGGAGGTCAATACGATAGTGGCTTTGCCGTCCAGCTCCGTGACGCTACTGTCCGCACTCAGATCACCCTGCGAGGTCTGCCACTGCACGGTTTGCCCCACTAACGGGTTGCCCTTACCATCTTTGACGATGGCGCTGTAAGTCACTAGCTCTGTACCGTTCGCTACTGCAACGGGTTTATCCACCGTCAGGTCGTTCGCACCGATACGTCCGGTGTCGATGTCTGCATCAAAGTTAACGACTGGCGCGTTCACCGCCGCCGCACTGCCAACCGCGCCCTGTACCTGTATCAGACCAGCGACCGTGCTGGTCAACATCACTGTGGCAACGCCATCGGCACCGGTCACGCTGCTGTCGGCGCTCAAGCGTCCTGCATCACTGCGCCATTGCACCGGGATCCCTGCAACCGGATTACCTTTGGCATCTTTCACCGCTGCGCGATAGGTCACACGATCTGTGCCGTTGGCCAGTGCGGTGGTTTTATCGGCGCTCAGGTCATTTTGTGACAAGGAAGCCGTAGTGACATCAGCGATAAACTGCGTGTCTACATTGGCACTGCCACCGTTCGCCGTACGGGCAGAGACAGTGACTTTTTCCGCCACGGTGTCGGTGAACGACAGACTGACATAGCCTTGCGCATCACTGATGGCCGTCAAGCTGCTGCCAGCCGCCACTTGTGCCGCGCCGCTCAGCGTAAAGGTGACGGTCACCCCGGCCACCGGATTGCCAGTCGCATCGGTCACCCGTGCTTGCACGCGGTTGGTGGCGGTGCCGTTGGCAGCCACGTTATCCAACACCAGTTTCAGGTTACCGTCCACAACCACTGCCGAGTCGACATCGCTGATTTGTTTGATTTCGACTGCTTTTAACACCAGCGGCTCCAGCGCGGTGTTCAGCGTCGCCATTGCCGGGCGGGTGCCTGCGGTCAGCGTCAGGGTATACACCCCGTTCCCTTCCTCAGTCACATTGCTGAGCGTGGCCGGTTGTGCCGGTGCCGGGGTAGCCTTAGTTATTTTCGACGTTGATGCTTTGTCCAACGCTTCTTTCAGTGTCACCGTCAATTCAGCGGCCAAACCGGTGACCGGTAAGCCTTCATCATCCAACAGAGTGATAGTGACTGCAGAAGTCGCCGAACCGTTAGCGAGAATGGTTTCTGGCGTGGCAGTAATGGTACTTTTTGCCGCGCTGACTGCCGGGCGACTCACGCTGATCAGCGTAGAGGATGGGTTAGAGGTGTTATTACGGGTATCCACCGCCACACCGCTCAGCGGGTAGCTGTTACTCGCCCCCGCCTGATATTTTGGCAACACCAGTTGATACTTGCCACCGCCCAGACTTTCCACCTTGCCGCCTGCCGCAACCAGCGCTGCATCGTTCCAGTCGATCTTCGACAAACCATATTTGGAGGTCAGTTGATAGCCGATCGGTACCGTCATGCCGCTGGCACCGCTGATTTCTTTCGGCAATCGCAGATCAATCAACTGTTGTTTACGGTATTCGAGGACGATGTTGTTATTACGCTCCACCAGATCCATGCCGCTGCCCGCCAGAGTGCGTTTCAGGTTTACCCCTGCAGGATCGAGTTGGGAGGCCAAGGATTGCCCCAATTGGTAGGTCAATTGCAGACCGAATGCCGTTTCATCTTGGCTGCCACCTTTTTTATGATCGGCGGTCAACGAGACCAGCGGCACCGGGGTATAACTCAGTCCTGCTGTGATGGCATCAGGGTTTTTCTGGCGTCTGTCTTTACCAAACAGCGCCACTTCATCGCCATAATATTTCTCATACATCAGCTTGCCGCCGATGGACGGATAAGCAGGTAGCCAAGCTTCGGCACGCAAGTCAAAACCGTTGGCAGGACGCGCGTCGTAATCTTCCACGTCTACCGAGTTTTTCCAGCCAGACAGGCGGTAATAGCCATTACCGGACAATTTCAGGTAATCACGCCAGGCCTCAAGACCGGTGCCCACGCGTTTGTGGTCACGGCTGAAATTTTGGTCATAGAAGGCGTTATAGCCCAGCATCCAGTCGTTAATAAAGTGACGCTGCCCCAACCCGAAGTTACCGGTGAACTGCCCGTCCTGATTACGAAGACCGTTTTGAGTAAAGAAGAGACGCTGCTCGCTTTTGTACAGCGGGAGCAACAAGTCGACGGCGCCAGTGTGGGGTTTAAAGCGGTCATCGGTACCCAGTTCAACCCGGGCAGTACCGAAGTTTTGCAGCCATTCCTGCACCTGGGCACTGGTGGCACCGGCAGCCTGCTGGCTGAGGTAACCATTGAGGTTACCGGATTGTTGGGCCTGCGCCAGACCGCTGGCATGTTGTGCCGAGCCGCTTAGTAGGCGGTCATCTTGTGCGTTATTGATAGCGGCTTGCACGGTAATCGCCCAGAACGGCGTCAGTGCCACACCAATTTGTATGGCGACCTGCGCCAATACAAAACGGCGCATCCAGCCCTGAGGAGTATCCCGAAGGTCAGTCTTTTTTCTCATTGCATTCTCTCGGTGTTGTCGTCTACATCAGGGACAAATGTCCCTGCAAATGACACTCTCCGCATGGCGCGTTGAGTGGTAAACGGCAAAGCTGAGCGCAACCTGAACCCCCGTAGGGTGACCAGCCCCCGCACGTCCTTGCCAAGAAGTGTGGAGGACTCTAAAGGGAAAAGTCTTAAACCAAAGATGAGTCTTGTCTTGATTTTGCTATTAATCGGGAATTTTCTTAGGGAATAGGCTCGAATGATCGGGAATTGATACAAAATACGGTTGAATTCATCGAGGTTTACGTTATTGTGATCGCCATCACTTCCCGGTATTCCTGCCGCAGCGAAGAGCAAATTTTAGAGAAATCCCATGCACAAAACAGATGAACTGCGGACCGCGCGCATCGACAGCCTGATTACGCCGCAAACGTTGGCGGATAGGCTGCCAATTTCAGCGACAATCGCCGACAACGTGACAGCGTCACGTAAGCGTATCGAAAAAATCCTAACCGGCGAAGATAAGCGCCTATTAGTGGTGATTGGCCCCTGCTCAATCCACGATTTAGACGCCGCACTGGATTACGCGGGTCGTTTGAATGCGTTACGTGAACGTTACCAAGATCGTTTGGAAATCGTGATGCGTACCTACTTCGAAAAACCGCGTACCGTGGTGGGTTGGAAAGGTCTGATCTCCGATCCTGATCTCGACGGTACTTATCAGGTTAACCGGGGTATTGAACTGGCACGCAAACTGCTGCTAGAAGTCAATCAGCTCGGTTTGCCAACCGCGACCGAATTCCTCGATATGGTTGTCGGGCAATATATTGCTGATTTGATTAGCTGGGGCGCGATTGGTGCCCGCACCACCGAAAGCCAGATCCACCGTGAAATGGCCTCGGCGCTGTCCTGCCCGGTCGGTTTCAAAAACGGTACCGACGGTAATACCCGCATCGCTATCGATGCGATTCGCGCAGCGCGTGCTGGGCATATGTTCCTGTCACCGGATAAAACCGGTCAGATGACCATTTATCAAACCAGCGGTAACCCATACGGCCATATCATTATGCGCGGCGGTAAAACACCAAACTACCACGCGACCGATATCGCCACCGCTTGCGATAGCCTGCGTGAATTTGATTTACCTGAGCAGTTGGTGATCGATTTTAGCCACGGTAACTGCCAGAAACTACATCGTCGTCAGCTCGAAGTCGCTGAAGATGTTTGCCAGCAGATCCGCGCCGGCTCCACCGCCATTGCCGGTATCATGGCAGAAAGTTTCCTGATGGAAGGCACGCAGAAGATTGTCGCCGGTCAGCCACTGACCTACGGTCAATCGATTACCGATCCTTGCCTGAGCTGGGCCGATAGCGAACAACTGCTGGCGATGCTGGCGGATGCGGTGGATAGCCGTTTTTAATTTAATTTATCCCAGTTACTCGCTTTTATGAGCAACTGGGAATTTCAATACATTCACTCCATCCTCCTAAATGCGGTCATTTTTGTTGCGTTTTAAATAAATAAAACCACTTGATATGACTTGCAATTATTAATTCAAGCTAAATTAAACTCGGTCAATATTTTTAGTTGACCATTTTTTAAATCGTGTGTTATTTATTCTTTCGAAGTGAAAGCAGGAGTTTTATTATTTGATACTTATTATAATCATCGCAATAGGAGAATATAATGTCGTTAAAGAAAAGAACTATGGCCTCAGTATTTTTTATTGGTCTAATGATGGCAGGAACAGGTTCTGCATTAGCAAGTAATTCATGCTGTCCATTCAGTGACGAAACGCTTAAAGAAAATGCGGTACCGCTCCAAGACTCACTGCAAAAAGTATTGAAATTACATGGTTATACTTATACTTGGAAAAAGGATAAGCAGCAGGATATTGGCCTCATGGCTCAAGAAGTAGAAAAGGAATTTCCGCAGTTAGTACATGAAAAAGACGGTTATAAGCAAGTCGACTATCAGAAAATGGTCGCCATTCTGATAGAAGCCATGCGTCAACAACAAGAACAAATCGATACTCTTAAAGAAAAAATTGACTCTAAATAAAAGTGATTAATACATTAATTACCATGAGTTAAGTCAGTACCACTTTTATATTCCACACTATTGATTCAGTCATTATTTGGCTGGAATTTGAAAATGCTGACACGTTATTACCTAGGGAGTAATGAGTCTCATCCCTGAGGCTCACCCTATTATATTGAAACCTGCACCTTGACGTTTTTTGGGTATATACTGCTATAGGGTTCCCTTAGGTAAACATCCACATGAGCCAATCACTACTGTCCATCCCTTGCACCACCTTGCAGGGCGAGCCTAAAACGCTGGGTGATTTTCCGGCGCGTGCCTATTTAGTGGTGAATACTGCCAGCAAATGCGGCTTTACCCCACAGTACAAGGGGTTAGAAAACTTATGGCAATATTACCGTGATCGTGGCCTGGTAGTGCTAGGTTTTCCTTGTAACCAGTTCGGTTCACAAGAACCGGGTAACTCGCTAGAAATCGCCAATTTCTGCACGCTCAACTACGGTGTCAGTTTTCCGCTATTTAGCAAAATCGAGGTCAATGGCCCTGGTGCTCACCCACTGTTTAACGAATTAAAACGTCTGGCTCCGGGTTTATTGGGTAGCCAACGCATCAAGTGGAATTTCACCAAATTCTTGCTCACCGCCGAGGGTCAACGCGTGACACGCTTCGCGCCGATCACCAAACCCGAGCGGTTGTTTGATCGAATTGAAGTGCTGTTGAAGTAGTTCTTCGTAAAGTAAAAGCACCCATTCGTAAGAAAATTTTCCTTGATGTAACTTTTCTTTCACATGATAATGATTATCACTTTGATAAAAATTACCATTTGAGTTGAAAGCCATGATGGAAAACCACAACAATAGCTCTCAGCCGAAAAGCCCGGTCACTGTAGCCCTGCCTGCCGCCACCCTACCAAACTATGACAGTAGTCAATTGCTCGGTGCGGAAGGCGTGGCGATCATCACCCATCAGGGGCAACGCTATCAGTTACGTCAAACCAAAGCGGGTAAATTGATCTTAACCAAATAACAGCAAAATACCTCAGCGCCAGCCACCCCGATTATTTGATCCAGGCAGCCAGCAAATCTATTGATATGTTTGATACATATGGAGAGTTGCCTAATGCCTTTACTTATTGCCACCCGGCTGCGTTTATCCGCATTGAGCCTGGCTGTTGCCTGTGCCCTGCCAGCGGCGGCTTTGGCCCAGACCGACACCAGCAAAGAAACTAAAAAAGATAAAGACGACACCCTGACCGTGGTTGCGACTGGCAATCAGCGCAGGAGTTTTGAAGCGCCGATGATGGTTACGGTGATCGAAAACAACACCGCAGAAAGCCAGACCGCAACCACCGCTGCCGATATGCTGCGCAACGTGCCCGGCATTACCCTCTCCGGCACCGGTCGGACCAATGGGCAAGACATCATGATGCGCGGTTACGATCGTCGCGGTGTTTTGACCTTAGTTGACGGTATCCGTCAAGGTACTGACACTGGTCATCTCAACGGTATTTTCCTCGATCCGGCGTTGGTAAAACGCATTGAAGTCGTTCGCGGCTCTTCCGCTCTGTTGTACGGCAGCGGCGCACTGGGTGGCGTAATATCTTATGAAACCGTCGATGCGGCGGATCTACTATTACCGGGTAAAGATACCGGGTTCCGCGTATTCGGTAACGCTGGCAGCGGCGATCACAGCCTCGGCATGGGTGCCAGCGCTTACGGCAAGACCGATAATCTGGATGGTTTGATTTCCTTCGGTACTCGCGACGTGGGCGATCTTCGCCAAGGTAACGGCTTTGATGCACCAAATGACGAAAGCATCAATAACATGCTGGCGAAAGGCACCTGGAACATCGATGAAAGCCAGTCATTAAACGGCAGCCTGCGCTACTACAACAATCGCGCACAAGAGCCGAAGAACCCGCAAGACCCGCTGACCTCCACCAGCAACCCGATGACCGACCGCTCTACCATTCAGCGCGATGCCCAATTGGGTTACAAACTTAAGCCGGTTGGTCAGGATTGGTTGGATGCCGACGTCAAACTGTATTACTCCGAAGTTGATATCAACGCCCACACCGATGGCAGCCAAGACGAAGCGCGGGAGCAGACCACGAAAGGGGCGAAATTGGAAAACCGCACCCGTCTGTTTGCCGACAGCTTTGCTTCGCACCTGCTGACCTACGGCAGTGAAGCCTACAAGCAGAACCAAACCCCAGGCGGCGCGACAGAAAGCTTCCCACAAGCCAGTATCAACTTTGCTTCAGGCTGGTTGCAGGACGAAATCACCCTGCGCGATTTGCCCATCTCTATTTTGGCCGGTACGCGCTATGACAACTACCGTGGCAAAAGCAACGGTTACGATGATGTCAATGCCGACCAATGGTCATCACGTGGGGCGGTGAGCGTCACGCCAACTGATTGGTTGATGTTGTTTGGTTCTTACTCGCAAGCATTCCGTGCGCCAACTATGGGCGAGATTTATAACGACTCCAAACACTTCTCAATCCCAATGGGCCCGACCACCATCACTAACTATTGGGTGCCGAATCCGAACCTACGTCCAGAAACCAACGCCACACAAGAATATGGTTTCGGTTTGCGATTTGACGATCTGTTAATGGCGGAAGACAGCCTGCAATTCAAGGCCAGCTATTTCGATACCAAAGCCGAAGATTACATCACCACCGATGTCACCATGGAACTGGGGCGTGGTCCGCGTGGGCCTTATTGCATTAAATGCACCACCACCTCAATCAACATCGGCAGCGCCAAGATTTGGGGTTGGGATGCCATGTTGAGCTACAAAACCACCCTCTTCGGTTGGGATCTAGCCTACAACCGCACGCGTGGTAAGAACCAAGATACCGGCGAATGGCTCAGCAGCATTAACCCAGATACCGTCACCAGCGCCTTGGACATCCCAATCGCCGAAACCGGCTTCTCTACCGGCTGGGTGGCGACTTTCGCCCAACGTGCGACCAACGTGCCAAGCAATCTATCTCCACAAGCTGGCTACGGCGTGAATGATTTCTATCTAAGCTATAAAGGCCGTGAAGAGTTTATCGGCATGACCACCACCGTGGTGCTCGCTAACGCCTTCGACAAAGAATACACCTCACCGCAAGGCATTCCGCAAGATGGTCGCAACGCCAAGCTGCTGCTGAGTTATCAGTGGTAATCCTTTGAATACTAAAATAATAGGAGAGAAATTGATGAACACCGATTTATATCAGCGTTATGAGCAAGCCAAAACCGATAACCCAGGAAAATATGCACGTGATCTAGCCGGAATTCTCTGCGTTAGCGAAGCAGAGCTGACTCATGCGCGCGTGGGCAACGACGCCCACCGCCTGAAGGCCGATGCCCGTACTTTGCTCGGCGAGTTGGAGCAAGTTGGCGTGACTAAATCTATCACCCGCAACACTCATGCGGTGCATGAGCAAGTTGGGCGCTATCAGAACCAGCATCTGAGCGGCCACGCCGGGTTGGTGCTTAATCCGCGTGAGCTGGATCTACGCTTATTTTTACACCAGTGGGATAGCGTCTTCGCGCTGAGCGAGACCAATAAACGCGGTGTACGCCACAGTATTCAGTTCTTTGATCATCAAGGTGATGCGGTGCACAAAGTGTACACCACCGACGAAACACATCTCGACAAGTGGATGGCACTGGTTGAGCGTCACGTCAGCGCGGAAAATCCCGCATTAGCGCTACAATCGGCGGCGATCATAACCGGCACTACGACGCCTGATGGCAGCAAAATCGATGCAGAATGGCGTGCGATGACCGACGTTCATCAATTCTTCCAACTGCTAAAACGCAACGAGTTGACTCGTCAGCAAGCGTTCCGCGCCGTTGGTGACGATCTGGCCTATCTGGTGGATAACAGTGCGCTGTCGCAGATCCTCAATGCCGCTCACGAATTGCAGAACGAGATAATGATATTTGTTGGTAACCGTGGTTGCGTGCAAATTTTCACCGGGCAGGTCGAACGCCTGATGCCGCAAGACGGCTGGATCAACGTGTTCAACCGCACTTTCACCCTGCATCTGATCGAAGGGGATATTGTGGAGAGCTGGATCACCCGTAAACCGACCAAGGACGGCATCGTCACCAGCTTGGAACTGTTCGCTGCCGACGGCACGCAAATCGCCCAGCTTTATGGTCAGCGTACCGAAGGACATCCCGAACAGACCCAATGGCGTGAGCAGATTGCCGCCCTTGCACCTAAGGATATTGCCGCATGAAACCTTCATTAACCCGCCGCCTGGCGTTGTGCATCGCGTTAGCGCTCCCGTTCACCGCTGCGGCGGCTGAACGTATTGTTTCGATAGGCGGTGACGTCACCGAAATTGCCTTCGCACTGGGCGTGGGCAATGAAGTGGTCGCACGCGATAGCACCAGCCTGCTACCGAAAGAAGTGCAAAAACTGCCGGATGTCGGCTATATGCGCCAACTCAATGCCGAAGGTATTTTAGCGCTGAAACCGACGCTGGTACTCACCAGTGAACTGGCAGAACCTTCGCTGGTGTTGAAGCAGATAGAAGACAGCGGCGTGAAAGTGGTACGTGTGCCGGGAGATACCCAGGTGCAAGCCGTGCCGGGGAAAATCAGCGTGATCGCTGCTGCCGTCAACCGTGCCAGTAACGGCAAGCAATTGGCCGATCGTTACCGACAGCAACTGGCAACAGTGCCTAACAGCCCGCTGCCAGTCAAAGTGCTGTTTGTGATGAGTCACGGCGGGATCACGCCGATGGCCGCCGGGCAGAAAACCGCCGCTGATGCCATCATCCGTGCCGCCGGGCTACAAAATGCCATGCAGGGATTTGAGCGTTACCGTCCGCTGTCACAAGAAGGCGTGATCGCCAGTGCACCAGATATGTTGTTGGTCACCACGGCAGGCATACAGTCGCTGGGCGGTTTGAAGCAATTGTGGACGTTGCCGGGCGTCGCGCTGACACCGGCGGGTAAAAATCGCAAAGTGCTGATCGTCGATGATATGGCGTTGCTGGGCTTTGGTCTGGACACGCCAGTAGCACTGCAAAAACTGCGCAAAGCGGCGGAACAAAAGTGATGCGTTGCCGTACCTCACCCCGTTTAGCGATCGGTAGTTTGCTGATTTTCCTCACATTATCAGCGCTAGTTGCGGCCAATATGGGGGCATTAACACTTTCATTTCGTACCCTGTGGGTGGAACCGTTTAGCGATGCCAGTTGGCATATCTGGCTCAATATCCGCCTGCCCCGCGTGTTACTGGCGGTGGTGATTGGCTGTGCGCTGGCGGTGTCGGGTGCGGTGATGCAAGGGTTGTTCCGCAATCCGCTGGCCGATCCCAGTTTGTTGGGGATCAGCAGTGGCGGCGCGTTATCCGTCGCGTTATTGATTGTGATGCCTATCGCCCTGCCGCCAGTGATCGCGTTGTACGGACATATGCTGGCGGCGTTTATCGGTAGCCTGTTAGTTTCTGTGTTGATTTACGGCATCAGTCGTAGCGGACATGGTAGTTTGTCGCGCTTACTGTTGGCAGGCATCGCCATTAATGCCCTGTGTATGGCGGCGATCGGCGTGTTGTCGTATTTAAGTAGCGATCAACAACTGCGTCAGTTTTCGTTGTGGATGATGGGCAGCCTGAGTCAATCGCAGTGGCCGACGCTGTTGGTCAGCGCTTCGCTCATCCTACCCACTGTGGCGTTGACGCTGTTACAAGCGCGTCGTCTCAATCTACTGCAACTCGGTGATGAAGAGGCGCACTATCTTGGCGTCAACATACAGCGTACCAAGCTGCAATTGCTGTTACTCAGCGCTCTGCTGATTGGCGCGGCCGTCGCGATGAGCGGTGTCATCGGTTTTATCGGCCTCGTGGTACCTCACTTGGTACGGATGCGTTTGGGCGGCGATCACCGTTGGTTGTTGCCCTGCTCGGCGCTGGGCGGTGCCTGCTTGTTGTTGGTGAGCGATACTTTGGCACGCACCTTGGTCGCCCCCGCAGAAATGCCGGTCGGATTGATGACCAGTCTGCTCGGCGGCCCTTACTTTTTATGGCTGGTGATGCGCCAGCGGGAGCGCATGGGTGGCTAATCCAGCAACCTTAACGGCACGAAACCTAGGTTATCATCTCGGCTCACGGCGGTTGATCAATGACGTGTCGCTCAATATTGATTGCGGTGAGATGGTAGCGATTATCGGCCCAAACGGTGCGGGTAAATCAACGCTCCTGCGCCTGCTGACTGGTTATTTACCACCCGATGCAGGGGAATGTCGTCTGCTCGACCAATCACTGGATCAGTGGCCGCCACAACAATTGGCCAAAATCCGCGCCGTGATGCGCCAACATAGCGATCTGGCCTTCCCTTTTACGGTGGAAGAAGTGATCAGCATGGGGCGTTCGCCACACGGTCACCGTGATGGACAACCAGCCATTCAGCAGGTGATGGCGCAAACCGATTGCACAACGTTAGCTCAGCGTGATTACCGTCAACTCTCCGGCGGTGAACAACAGCGAGTGCAGTTGGCGCGGGTGTTGGCTCAGTTATGGCAACCGGAACCTTCTCCACGCTGGTTATTTCTCGATGAACCCACGTCAGCGCTCGATCTCTACCACCAGCAACATACGTTACGTTTACTGCGTTCATTGACGCGTCAACAGCCGTTGGCGGTCTGCTGCGTATTGCACGATCTCAATCTGGCAGCGCTGTATGCCGACCGTATTTTGTTGCTGCATCAAGGGCATCTGGTGGCTGACGGCTCACCGCAAGAAGTGTTGCAAGCTGAGGTGTTAACCCGCTGGTATCAGGCCGATCTGGGCGTTTTATATCACCCAGAATTGGCACTACCCCAAGTTTATCTGCGCCAATAGCACAGGACTGAAGCCAGGGTAATCCAAATTTGGACTAATTTTTCGTTTCGATTTATCGGCCGCGCTGCCATGCTGAAACGGTCAACAGAACATTAAGTCCAATGAGGAATACCCATGAAATTGAAAACTCTGGTTATCGCTACTGCCGCTCTGATTTGCTCTGCCAACGTTATGGCTAACACCTTACCAGAGACCACAGCTCCCGCTGGTTTAGCGCAAGAGCTGCAATTAACCAAAGCTCAACAGGACAACATCATCAAGCTACATGCCGACGCACAGATTTGTATGCGTAACATTGATGCCAGCAAGCTGGACCCGACGCTGATCCGCGACATGATCAAAACCGGTAAAGTCGATGAGCCAGTATTGAGCAAGCAACTTGATGCGCTGGGTGTGGTGAAGAAACAAGCCAGTATTTGCCGCGTGAAATACTATGCTGCGGTCAGCAATAGCCTGACGCCGGAGCAGAAGAAGAAGTTCATGGAGATTCAGGGCCAACAGGCGCAATAATCTGCTAACTTGATTTCAGGCGAAGATTCCCCCTTCGCCTGAATTTACACATTCAGCTCGAACACGAAATTTCCAAATGCTTGCCCCAATCAGGCGGTAACGCCGCCAAATCGTCGTACTGCGGATCATCAGCGAACGGTTGTAACAACGCCTGATGTAAACGCGTCAACTTACCAATATCCCCTTTCTCCGCATCTTCAATCGCTTGTTGTGCCAGATAATTACGTAAAATCAGTTTTGGGTTGGCCGCTTTCATCGCTTGCTGACGTTCCGCATCGCTTACTGACTCTTGCAACAGGCGCTGACGATATTGCTGATACCAGTTATCGAAGGCCAAACGATCGATAAATTCATCACGTAGTGGCGAGCGCTCTTGCTGCACACTAACGTCACTCAACAGACGGAAGGTGCGAGTGTAGTCGCGCCCTTCTTGCGCCATCATGCTCAATAACCCGGTCAACAGATCGTTATCCTGCGCCGTGGGGTTAAATAACCCTAACTTGGCGCGCATCTGCTCACCGTAAGCCTGCATCAACGCCGGTTCATAAGCCGCTAATGCCTCTTGTAACTGTTCCGTACTCATCAAATCTGACAGCGTCTGCGCTAGACGGTGCAGGTTCCAGAAAGCCACTGCCGGTTGATTATCGAAGGCGTAGCGCCCTTGATGGTCGGAATGATTGCAGATGTAATCGGGTTTATAGTCATCGAGGAAACCATACGGACCATAATCAATGGTGATGCCCAGTATCGACATATTGTCAGTGTTCATCACGCCGTGCGCGAACCCCACGGTTTGCCAATGCGCTAACAGGCGCGCGGTACGCTCGACAACGTCGGTGAACCACAATTGATAGTGGTCGGTTTGCCCTAATAATTGCGGCCAATGGCGAGCAATTACATAATCCGCCAACTGTTTGACCTGCTCTGGCTGTTTACGATAGTAAAAATGCTCAAAGTGACCGAAACGCACGTGGCTTTCCGCCACCCGCATCAGCATCGCTCCCCGTTCCGGTTGTTCGCGGAATACCGGATGCTCACTGGTGACGATGGTCAACGCACGTGTGGTAGGAATACCTAAATGATGTAAGGCTTCAGAGGCTAAAAATTCGCGGATCACTGAGCGCAGCACCGCACGACCATCGCCCATACGCGAGTACGGTGTGAGTCCAGCCCCTTTCAAATGCCAATCGCGATGGCTGCCATCAGCAAGCACTTGTTCACCTAACAAAATACCGCGCCCATCACCCAACTGCCCCGCCCAGACGCCAAATTGATGGCCGCTATAAACCTGCGCCAACGGCTGCATACCGGGCAATAGTTCTTCTCCCGCCCAGATTGGCGATTTTTCTGTTTGGAACCAGCTTTCATCCAACCCCAGTTCCAACGCCAACGGCTGACTGTGATACAGCAGACGAGCGCCCTTTAATGGTGTTGGCATCAGCTCAGTATAAAAACCGGCTAACTGATGATGGTAAGTGTTGTCGAACTGCGGCATCTGGCTCTCCTTTTTGTTTAGTGTAGAGCCTGACGCACGCAATTAACACCAACTAAAAATAGGGTGAAGGGTTTCTAGTGAACAAATAGTCATTATTAAGTTGGTTACATATTACACATTCAATATTAATAGTTTTTTAATTATTGTTTTTAAACTCATTGGGTGTTGCCTGTAAATTAAACAACCCATCGCCACTCACTCCAGGCCATAAAAAACCTTGAACCCCCCAAATATCTGCATGATTGAGTTTATTAAAATACTCTTTTTTCTCTACGCCACCGACGATCACACCTTTACACAGTAAATTAATATTTTTTAATAGTGATTCGAATACCCGGTCATAACCCGGTTCGGTAAATAGTTGCCAGTAAAAGCGCTTGTCGATTTTCACGTAATCAAACAAACCGTCATACAAGGCTGTCAACGTGGCGTTACCTGAACCAAGATTGTTCAAACACAGTGTAAACTCGCGGCTTAATCGGTTTAGCTTTTCATTGTTTTTCCCAGCGGAGAGATTTGGAAAACTTTCACCAATAGCTAAAACAATGAACAACAACTTTTGTAGACGTTGACGCAAAAAATCATCGTTCAACAGCCAATCAACCACCGTTTCTTCAATATTAATGGTCAATAAAACATCGTACTCAACAAACCAAGCAGCATAATGCTCAACGAGGATTATTTGCTCATTAAATAACTCTATTTTTTGCTCTGCGGATAATAAATTAAACCCAATACCGGCTGGCATGGCCAAATCACCGTTAGGGCTGTTAAAACGGCTGAACATTTCGACCGCCAACAGCCTACCCTCCATTGAGTAGACGGGTTGGAAAACGTAGCTACTAATAAAGTCAGCTTCAAATTGAATTTTCATTTTCATGCCAGAGGCGGAATAGCGAACAACTTATCGTATAGTAATAATTTTTATCGATCAATCTCTCTAAGATTAATCGGAAATATCGATGCAATTACCAATAAGTTATCATTTAATTGATAGTTCAAAACTATATATATTCGCAGTAAACCTAAGAAAAACAACTGGAATTTGAGATGAATCATCTGACCAATATCACATTTCAAAGAATATTTTACTTAAGACACTTCATCACGCTAATAATTTGACTTATCTATCAATTTATTATTTATCGACCGATAATTAACTGAAACGTTTCTTTAGAATATGAATATTCACGCCAATTTTAATGATGAAGTTTGATTACGAATCAATTTCGTTCGTTATTCTCATCATTGAATGATGGAAAAAGTGCTTAGTTTGATTTTTAGGCTGTGGTGTTTTTATACGGGGAACCAGAACAGGTCAGTATGCGTTAACAGCCTACTGACCTAGATATTTAGATCCGACGCGCCTGCCAGTAAACTTTGCGCCAGTAGACGTTATTGAGCGAAGAGCGCATCACACCTTTGCTAGTGGAAGCATGGATAAATTGATCGTTGGTGTCGTAGATACCCACGTGCAGGCCGCTTTCACCCGCTCCGGTTTTGAAGAATACCAAATCGCCCGGCATCAGTTCGTCGCGTGAAACTTTGGTGCCGATTTCGGTTTGTTGAGAAGTAGAGCGCGGTAATTGCATATCGAAGCGATCGCGGAAGGTACGATAGACAAAGCCGGAGCAGTCTACCCCACCACGATCCATTCCGCCGTAGCGATAAGGCGTGCCGTACCATTGCTGTAATTGGTCGTTGAGCTGTGCCACAACCACGATGGAGTCCGACAGGCGACCACTCGGTGGTGGAGCATGGCTGCTACACCCGGCAAGGATCAAAATGGCTAATAAGAATCCAATACGCATTCGCATCATTTCCCTTCACTGGATTGGCGCTAATTTATCCTTCTCGTGAATATAAATGCAAGTTTTGTGCAGGATATTATTGAACTGGCTACGGTTTAATGCGGTTTTTGCTGTTAATCAGCCAAATACCAAGCAGAATACACAGCGTCCCCAAGGTCTTTAACAAGGTGGCTGATTCGTTGAACCACGGCAAAAACACTGCCGCCAGATACACTAGGATATAACTGATGCTTATCAGTGGATAAGCGCGATTTAACGGTAAATAACGCAAGGTGAAGAACCAACACAGCATCGATAGCGCATAGCCCAGCAATCCACCGGCAACCGCCAGCAAAGATAACCAAGGTAACGTGTTGAGCACTTCGAGCCAATCCAGAGGGATTTGCACCATGCCCCATTTCAACAACAGTTGCGCCAACGTTGCCAACAGCACGCTGACCATGCCCCATAGATAGCCTTTCATGGGTTCAGACTCATCAGCAAGATCCCTAGCATGATCGCCGCCACACCGCACCAATGGCGCGGCGTGGTGGTTTCTTTATATAGCCAATTGGCGGCTAAGGTAACCAACACAAAGTTGAAACTTAGCATTGGGTAAGCGAGGCTAAGCGGTAGACGCTGTAACACGTTCAACCACACCGCCATCCCCAAGCCCAGCATGATGACTGCCAGCGCCAACCAACGTACCGTATGCCGCAAACGTACTTCGGTAGGTAAACGCCAGCTTTCCGCCGCCTGTTTCTGACACAGTTGCCCAGCACAAGTTAGCAAGCTGACCACCGCCACCAGCAGATAGCCGATCATGGTTGTTGCTTATACCAGAACAATGCTAAGCGGTTCATCCGTTGTATATGATCCGCAGCTGGCAAACTCTGACTCTCCACACTTTCTCCGCGTGACAATTGCAATACCACTGACACATTGCCCTGCTTACGCGCCTGAACCAACCACTGAGGGAAATCGGCATCACTAACAAAATGATCGCGTGAATCGGCGTAATTCAGCCCATAAGCGACTTCACCTTTTTGGCTATACATCAGCACATCACTACGCTTTAGTTCCCAAGCTAACCCGGCTGCCACACCCACGCTATCGCTCAACACATAACGGCTATCACTCAACGCAGGCATATTGGCACGAATAAAATTCTGCGGCTGTTTGGAGTCGATCACTTGCTGCGGGATCATATAACCGACTAGCAAGGCCAATAATAGCGGACAAGCGGCCGCCCACATCCATCGTTGCCCCTGATGGCGAGCCGAAACAACAGCAAACAACAGCCAACCACCAAACGCGACCATGCCAATCAGAATTTTTGGCCATTCCTGCCGAGTAAATAGATGCACCTTCGGCAACAGCCCAGACCACAAGATTAACAGAGCGATGATGACAATCAGACCAAACAAACCATTCAGCACCGCGTTCACTTTAAAGACTTTGTTACGCAGAGTATTGATGCAGTCTTCTGCATAGGCCGCCATCAGCAATGCCAGCGGTGCCATGCAGGGTAAAATATACGTCGGCAATTTACCTTTGGCGATGCTGAAGAAAATCAGCGGCATCGCTACCCAACTGAGCAGGAAGAACAGTTCAGGACGTTGAACCCGTTCACGCCAACCTTTTAGTAACGAACCTGGCAGCAGCGCCAACCACGGTAATACCGCAGCCATCAAGATAGGTATGTAATACCAGAATGGCGCTTTATGCTGGGCATCTTTTTCAGCAAAACGCTGAATATGTTCCACCCAGAAGAAATAATTCCAAAAATCCGGCTCGCGCTGGGCGATTGCCAATGCCCACGGCAAGCTAATCAGCGTAGCGACCACGATGGCGATTGGCCCGTAGATCAGTAACTCTTTGACTTTACGTTGTTGGATAACGATCGGAATGACCGCTATGACCGGCACGGCTAGCGCAAGGAAACCCTTGGTCATGAAGCCCATACCACAGCTCAGACCGAGCAGAACATAACCGCCGATTTTGCCTTTAACACTGGTCGCGTGCAGTGTCAGGTAATAACTGACCATCGCCGCCGTCAGCCACAAAGCAATCATCGGATCGAGTACGCTGTAGGTACCGATACTGAATACCAACACCATCGACAGGAAAATCAGCACCGCTAAACTGGCGCGACGGGCATTTCGCCACATCAGCCAAGCGAGTCCGAACACCAATAGCGCCGTCATGCCAGTGCTAAATGCCGAACCAAAACGCACGGCAAAATTGGAATCACCAAACAGCCATTGGCTAATATTGTTGATCCAATATCCGGCTACGGGTTTTTCGAAATAACGCAAACCTAATAGATTTGGCACCAACCAATCGCCGCGTTGTAACATTTCACGGCTGATTTCAGCGTATCGGGTTTCATCTGGCTGCCATAACAGGCGACCGTTGAGTGGAATGAGATAAACGAGAGCAAAAAAAACCGTCAACAGAATTGCCCATGTTCCTTTTAGTGCCTTCATCCAGCATCCTTCACATCAGTTTGGCAGCCCAACCAGCCTTCACGGCCCGGAAACGACGCGCGCTCAATACGCCCTAGCGGTATCGAGGAGAGATCTTTTGGCAGCAAGGCGCTCAATGGGCAAAACTCGATGCCCTGTTGCTGCGCCCGTTGCAGTAATTGTTCGAACATCGCGGACTGTGACATCCCTTCCACTTCACTGTGGATGGTGTACACCGGCACACCCTGATCGTTTTCTATCGCATTCAGGATGTAGTCGTTGAAATCAGCCATGTTGGTTTCACTGCCGATCACTTCGTCAAAAGTCGGCAACGTCACCGGGATTTGCACTGAGCCGAGCCGCCCATCATTCAACAACGGACGAAACGGATGGCTACCACGGCAATCGCTGTTGTAATGAAAACCGAAGCGTTGCTTGACCTCCAACACCCGTTGATCGGCACGCCAGCCCGCGACAGCAGAGCATTTCACTATTTGCCCGGTACTGGCGACTAATGCATCAACGCCGAGCTGAATTTGCCTCGTTAACTCCGCTTCGCTCCAGCGCCCGACTTTCGCCTGCCAGCCTTGATGGTCCCAAGCGTGCAATCCGACCTCATGCCCAGCGGATGCGGTTTGCTTCATCAACGAACCTAACGAACGGGCGATCTGACGTCCCGGCCAAGCGGTGCCCGCCAACAAAATATCCCAACCGTATAAAGCGGCAGCATTCGAGCGCAACATTTTCCACAAAAATTGTGGGCGCAGCAGGCGCCACAAGTGGCGCCCCATGTTGTCCGGGCCGACACTGAAGAAGAAGCTAGCCTGAATTTGATACTGATCGAACAATTCCAGTAAGCGCGGCACCCCCTCACGGGTGCCACTGAAGGTATCAACGTCTACACGTAGACCGACTTTTTTCATGCATCCTGTCCCGCCTGAGCGGTGGTACGCAGGAAGTAATCCAACGTTTCGGCGACCGTCTGCTGCATGGCGATAGTCGGCTGCCACTCCAGCAAACGACGGGCATTTTTGATGCTCGGGGTGCGGTGTTCCACGTCTTGATAGCCTTTGCCGTAATAGCTGCTGCTTTCAATGTCTTTGAAACCGGCAAACGGTGGGAAACGATCGCGCAGCGGATGCTGGTTGAAGCTCGCCAGCAACATTTCCGCCAGTTCACGAATACTCGCTTCGTTGGTCGGGTTACCGATGTTGACGATTTGCCCATCACACAGACCATCGCGGTTTTCGATAATGCGGAACAACGCTTCGATGCCGTCGTTAATGTCGGTGAAGCAGCGTTTTTGCGCCCCGCCGTCGACCAATTGGATTGGTGAACCTTCCACCAAGTTAAGGATCAATTGCGTGATGGCGCGGGAAGAACCAATACGTGCGGCGTCTAGGTTATCCAAACGTGGCCCCATCCAGTTGAACGGACGGAACAGGGTAAATTTCAGACTTTCTTTCGCCCCGTAAGCCCAAATCACCCGGTCCAGTAACTGCTTGGAAACCGAGTAAATCCAACGTTGCTTGTTGATGGGCCCAACGATGAGACGCGAACTATCTTCGTCGAACTGTTTGTCATCGCACATGCCGTACACCTCGGAGGTGGACGGGAAGATGATGCGTTTGTTGTATTTCACGCAGTCACGGACGATTTTCAGGTTTTCTTCGAAATCCAACTCGAATACGCGCAGCGGATTACGGGTATATTCGATCGGCGTCGCTATCGCCACCAACGGCAAGACCACGTCACATTTTTTGATGTGATATTCGATCCACTCGGAGTGGATGCTGATATCCCCTTCAACAAAGTGGAAGTTCGGGTTGCCAATAAAACGGCTGATCGCGTCAGAGCCGATATCCAACCCATAGATTTCATAGCGACCTTCTCGCAACAAACGCTCGGTCAAATGGTTGCCGATGAAACCATTCACGCCCAAGATCAACACGCGGGTTTTACGTTGCAACACCAAGTTCGGTTTCGCGGCCAGGCGCACATCAGTGACGATGCCCATCTCTTGCGCTAAACGATTACCCTGCACAAACAGCCCAGACTCGCTCTGACCAGCAACCACTTCCAATGCACCTTCGCCACAGGCGATGACCAACGGTTCGGTACTCAGTACGGTGCCTGGTTGTTTGTCATGTTGAGTATTCAACACCCGCGAACGCCAAATGGTCAGTTTGCGCTGTCCCAAGTAGCTGAATGCCCCAGGATAAGGTTCGGTCACTGCGCGGACCAAATTGTTGATGGTTTTCGCTGGCTTATGCCAATGAATTTCGCCATCAGCTGCGGTACGGCGGCCAAAATAGCTGGCTTGTGCTTCATTTTGTGGTGTGAAGGTTGCGCTACCATTTTTCAGCTTAGGTAACTGATCTTTCAGCAATGCCTGCGCTTCTTCCAACACTTTTTTATGCAGCGTTAGCGCGGTATCACTGTCGGCAATCGCCACTTTACGCTGGCCGACGATGTCACCTGCATCCGCACGTTGCACCATTTTATGCAGCGTCACACCGGTTTCTGTTTCACCATTCACCAGCGCCCAGTTGACCGGGGCACGACCACGGTAATGTGGCAACAACGAACCATGCAGGTTAAAACCACCTAGCGGAGCCAGAGACAAAATCTCTTCGCTCAACAAATTGCGATAATAGAAGGAGAAAATCACATCCGGCTGCAGTTTGCGAATACGTTCCACCCACAAAGGATGGTTAACATCATCCGGCGCGAAAACCGGTAAATCCAACTCTGCACCAGTACGAGCTACTGAGCAGAAAAAGTTGTTCTCACCCGGATCGTCGTTATGGGTAAATACCGCTTGAATATCATAACCTGCGGCAGTCAGGGCTTTCAGACCGGCACAACCAATATCATGGTAAGCAAATACAATAGCTTTCATCATTCTTCTTCCTGTGAATCATTGCCCGGCTGTTTGCCGACCACTTTTTGAACAAAATACCTCGGACGAGCACGCACATCGTTATAGATGCGTCCGATGTACTCGCCTAATAAGCCCATGCCAACAAACTGCGCGCCGATAAAGGTGAACAGCACCGCAAACAGGGTGAATACCCCATCCGCGCCCCATTCAGAACCGAAAATCAAACGCATGGCGATCAGCAATACCGCCAATACAAATCCCGATAACGCGACAACGCTGCCCACTACGCTGAGTAAACGCAGCGGTGTGGTAGTCAGGCAAGTGATCAGGTCGTACATCAGATTAATCAGCTTCATCAGGCTGTATTTAGAATCACCAAACTCACGTTCAGCGTGCTTGACTTCAATCTCGGTGGTACGACGGGCGAAGGTATTCGCCAAGATAGGGATAAAGGTGCTACGTTCGTGACAATGTAACATCGCCTCAACAATGTGACGGCGATAGGCACGCAACATACAGCCGTAGTCGCCCATCGATTTGCCGGTGGCGCGTTGAATCATCATGTTAATCATGCGCGAAGCACTTTTGCGGAACCAAGAGTCCTGACGATTGGCACGAACCGTGCCGACCACGTCATACCCCTGTTCGGCAACACTCACTAAACGAGGGATCTCTTCCGGTGGGTTTTGCAAATCAGCATCCAGTGTGATCACCAGATCGCCACTCACTTGGTTAAAACCCGCCATGATTGCCGAATGTTGTCCATAGTTACGGTTCAGCAAAACAGCGACGATACAACTGCCCGGTTGCTCTGCGGCGGCAGTCAGCATGTCACCTGACTCATCACTACTGCCGTCATCAACCAGAATAATTTCATAAGGTTGAGATAACTGTTGGCAAGCTGCGGTAGTCCGTTCGATCAACGCGGGTAGACTCTCCTGCTCGTTATAGACCGGGATCACCACCGAAACTTTTTTGATAGGTTCAACCTGCGACACGGGACGACTCCACTAGAGAAAATAAAGCAGCAACGACGCGATCGACATCTTGATCGGTCATATCAGGGAATAACGGCAAGCTGCATAACCGAGCGGTATTCCACTCGCTATTCGGTAATGACAGTTGTGGGTAACGTTCGCGGTAGAACTTTTGCGTATGCGCCGCACGGAAGTGCAAACCCGTGCCAATACCGACTTCTTTCAACCGCTCCATCAGTTGGTCGCGGCTCAGGCCACAGCGTTCTTCATCCACGCGAATCATAAACAGATGCCATGAATGATCGTGCGGGTAATCCGGCACGCTGAGAGGTAAGAATGCGGAGCCTTCTAGTGCCGCGGCATAGCGTGCAGCCAGCGCTTGGCGGCGCACATTCAACTGCGGTAAACGCGACAGTTGCACGACAGCGATCGCCGCATGAATATCTGACAGGTTGTACTTGTAGCCCGGCTCTACCACTTCCGCCTGCGGCTTACGCCCCAGTTGTTGACGATCGAAAGCATCAACGGCCAAACCATGGAATTTCAAACAACGCAGACGATCGGCCAACGCATCATCGTCGGTAGCCACTAATCCGCCTTCAGCACAGGTAAGATTTTTAATCGCATGGAAAGAAAAGATTGCCGTGCCACGCGAGCCAACCCATTCGCCTTTGTAACGCGTACCCACCGCATGGGCGGCATCTTCGATCAACGGAATTTGGTGACGCTGCGCAACAGCTCGCAGTTCATCTAACGGCAAGGGTGCACCCGCATAATGCACCGGGATGATGGCTTTGGTTCGTGGGGTGATTGCCGCTTCAACGGCGGCGGCGTTGACCATCAAAGTATCGCGGTCAACATCGATCATCACTGGCGTCGCGCCAAGCAGTTCAATCATGTTGAGGGTAGAAACCCAAGTTTGTGAAGGTGTGATCACTTCATCGCCCTCACCAATGCCTATAGCCATCAGGGTAAGATGCATCCCTGCCGTGGCCGAGCACAGCGCGATAGCATGTTTACAACCGAAGGTATTACAGAAATCACTTTCTAATTGTTGGTTTTGTGGCCCGGTAGTGATCCAACCGGAACGTAACACTTTCTCTACTGCAGCAACTTCCTCGTCGCCAATCGCCGGACGAGAAAAAGGCAAGAATTGATCCATTGTTAACCCCAAATGCATTGAATTTCTTTAACCTACTGTAAATCTCTTTTATTTAACGGATATTAAACGCTTGTTGAATTGTATCCGACAAATGATGCAACCAATGTACGACCCTAAACTTAACCAAACCTTAAGATGACAATAAAATACAATCCACCTTGGTAATATATTCATTAAATCAGTAGGTTAAGTCATAGTGAATTTCTGGAAATTTGATATTAAAATAATTAGTTACTCATTATTTTGAACTTATTTTCAATTATTCATCACAGTTTCATAAAAAAGTAATACCATGTATTAGAAATAATAATAAAAATAGCCACTGAATAATTAAGTGGCTATTTTTATTATGAGTTAGCAGATAGTCTATTTTTTATGCTGTCTTAGTCATAATCCAGCGTTGCTCACCCACCGCCTGCAAATGAAAATCAACATCATAAATTTGTGAAAGCAACTGTGGCTCCATCACTTTTTGGGTCGCACCTTGCGCGACTAATCGGCCACAATGCAACAACCAAACCCGATCGGCCTGCTGCAAGGTATGGTTGAGATCGTGAGCACAAACCAAGGCACTGCGCCCACTCTGACAAAACTCACGTAATAACCGATCCAACGCCACTTTTTGCGCCACATCCAAGCTATTGGTCGGTTCATCCAGTAACAACAACTGGCTATGTGGATTGACCGTTGGCCACACCTGCAACAACACCGCCGTCAGCCTGACTCGCTGCCACTCGCCACCGGAAAGTTCCGTTAACATACGTGGCAGTTTATCCATTAGTTTTAACCGCTGGCATAGGTACACAATGGTGTTTTCCAACTCTCGTTCATTCACTCCCATCGGTTGATGCAGCGATAGATATTGGAATACCGGCATCAATGCCACTGGCGGTTGCTGCTGACTCAGATAGGCTCGACGCGCAGCCAATTCAGCACCTGAATAGCTCGCCAGCAGTTGACCTGAGAGTTTAACCTCGCCCACCCCCGGTAAAATCCCCGCCAATCGCGCTAACAAGGTACTTTTACCCGCGCCGTTTGGGCCGATAAGATGCACTTGTAACCCGGCATCAACTTGAGCCGAAAGCGGGCTCAATCGCCCCGCTACACCTACCTGATCAAGTTGCAACATAGAAATTATTTCAGCGCCTGTTTGATGGCATTAACTATGATAGGGTCTTCCGGCGTCATGTCCGGTGAGAAACGTTGAATGATCGAGCCATCACGTCCGACTAAGAATTTTTCAAAGTTCCACAGAATATCACCGGCCTGTTTTGGCCCTTGATCCTTACTGATTCGGCGAGCCATAAATTCGCTGTCTTTTGGCGCTGTCGCCTGTGGTTTAGCGCTAATCAGAGCCTGATACAGAGGATGGCGATTAGCCCCGTTGACTTCGATTTTGCTGAACAGTGGGAATTGCACACCAAAGGTACCGCGGCAGAATGATTGAATCTCTTCATTGCTGCCCGGTTCTTGCCCCAAGAACTGATTGCATGGGAAACCTAACACTTCCAAGCCTTGAGACTTATAGGTTTCATACAGGTTTTCCAAACCTTCATACTGTTTAGTCAACCCGCATTCCGACGCCACGTTGACCACCAATAACACCTTGCCTTGGTAGTTCTCCAATGTGGTGGGTTTGTTTTCGATGGTTTGCACTGGGATGTTATAAATTACTGAAGTCATTATATTTATCCTTATGATTCGTCAGGTGAAACTATCTTAGGTTCTTTACTCTCGTCAGTAACCAGATAAACAGCGGTGCGCCCAGTGTTGCGGTGACGACGCCGATCGGTAATTCGGCCGCTAGCAAGGCGACACGAGCGATCACATCAGCCACCAGCAATACACCTGCCCCCGCTAGCGCACAACCCGGCAATAGATAACGTTGATTAGTTAAGCCACTTAAACGCAGCATATGCGGGATCACCAAGCCAACAAAGCCAATCACCCCAGCCAGCGCCACACTGACGCCCACTAACCAACCAATTGCCATCACCAGTAAATTGCGCCAAACATGTAGAGAAAGCCCGAGCTGACGCGCCTGTACTTCCCCCAACGTCATAAAGTTTAATGCTTTGCCTTGTAGGCATAGCCACAACAACACGGGCGATAACGCCAGAATCAACCACTTTTGTCGCCAATCGACGCCGCCGAAACCGCCCATCATCCAATACATCAACTGGCGTAGGTCCAAACTGGTACTGAAATACACCGCCCACGTCATAATAGCGGAGCAAACAATCCCTAACGCTACCCCCACCAACAGCAGGCGTGCATTGGTCAATCGCCGACGGCGGGCAAATGTCAGCAACAAAAAAGTCATCAATAATGCGCCGAGTATGGCGCTCAAACTCATCAACGCGACGGGTAACAAACCATGCCCGAGTAACACCGTCAGCACCAGCGCTACGCCAGCGCCATTAGCAACGCCAAGTAGTCCCGGCTCCGCCAGCGGGTTTTCAAATAACGCCTGCATCACCGCGCCCGCTACCGCCAAGCTGGCCCCTACCAACATCACTGCCAACGCGCGCGGCAAGCGCAGTTGCCAAACAAACAGTTGCGCAGAATCACTCAACCATTGCGAAGGCCAGATCCAGATATCACCTGCGCTCAGACTAAACACAAAGGCAACAGCGACGCCCAGCGTCAATAAAGTCAGATGACGTTTGTCACGATGACGCTGATTTTGCAGCAGTAAGGAGAAAGTCTGGCTGGTCGACATAAGCGCGATAATTTCCTGCAGCCATTGATGGCGGAATAGTTGGCGTCTGGTGTTAGATATTAGGAGGTTAGCGCTCGAAGGGAAAGCTTTTGTGTCGCAGATGCGGGGAAAATGGTCATTTGGCACTGATAAAGAAAAAGGCTACCGAAGTAGCCTTTTTTGTTTCACGCAACCTACTCTTTCGGGGTGGCGTTCTCAACCCGACTTTTCAATTTCTGACCTGGACGGAAAGTCACCACCCGACGCGCCGAAATCGGAATGTCTTCGCCGGTTTTCGGATTACGACCCGGCCGTTGGTTCTTGTCACGTAGATCAAAGTTGCCAAAACCTGACAGTTTTACCTGCTCACCGTTCTCTAAGGCCCTACGGACCTCTTCAAAGAACAGCTCTACCAGATCTTTAGCGTCCCGTTTGCTAAGCCCAAGCTTCTCAAACAGGTGTTCTGACATTTCAGCTTTAGTAAGCGCCATAGGTTCAATCCCTCAAGGATGCTTGGAATCGCTGTTTTAGCGCCTCTACACATTTTGCAACGGTAGCGGCGATCTCCTCTTCTTCCAGTGTACGAGCGGTATCCTGCAATACCAGACTGATAGCTAGACTCTTATAACCATCAGCTACGCCCTTGCCACGGTACACGTCAAACAAGTTTACGCCAACTACCTGATTTACGCCAACTTTCTTACACTCTGCCAAAATATCTTCTGCGGGCACGTTTTCAGCCACCACAACAGCGATATCTCGACGGTTTGCAGGGAAGCGTGAAACCTCGCGCGCCTGAGGTACAGCGCGGCTTGCAAGCGCGTTCCACTCCAGTTCAAACACCACAGTGCGACCGTTAAGATCCAGTTTACGCTCAAGTTCTGGGTGAACCACACCGATGAAACCAACGCGTTTACCTTGCAAATAAATTGCCGCGCTTTGCCCTGGATGTAACGCCGGATTGGCTTCTGTTTTGAACTGAATTTCGGATAATTTACCGGTCAACTCCAGAACAGACTCCAGATCCCCTTTTAAATCATAGAAGTCGACTGGCTTTCTTGCCAGATCCCAGTGTTCATCAAAGGTATGACCCGAAATAACACCGGCTAGCATGACATCCTGACGGATACCCAGATCTGCCGCACTATCAGGCACAAAGCGCAGGCCGCTTTCGAATAAACGCACGCGCCCTTGCTGGCGATTTTGGTTATAAACCACCGCCGACAGCAAGCCAGTCCACAGCGACAGACGCATTGCGGACATCTCAACCGAGATTGGGCTAGGCAAGATCAGCGCCTCTTCACCCGGGTGCAACAGCGCTTGAACCTTAGGATCAACAAAGCTATAGGTGATGGCTTCTTGGAAGCCGTGATCGACCAACAAGGTTTTCACACGCTTCAGTGACAAATCGGCTTCGCGATGTTGAGTCATCTCCAGATTGGCACGAACTGGCACATCAGGAATATTGTTGTAGCCGTAAACGCGTGCGACTTCTTCCACTAAGTCTTCTTCGATTTCCATATCGAAACGCCAGCTCGGCGCGACTGCCAACCAGTTATCGCCCTGTTCAGTCACTTGGCAACCCAAACGACGCAGAATGTCGGTCACTTGCTCACTGGGCACGACGTGACCGATCAGACGATCCAACTTCTCGCGACGCAAAGTGATGGTGGCGCGTTTTGGCAATTCGTTTTCGTTAGTGACGTCGATAACCGGGCCAGCTTGGCCGCCACAGATGTCAGTCAGCAAGCGGGTCGCACGTTCCATGGCTTTATATTGCAATGCCGGATCGACACCGCGCTCATAACGGTGAGAAGCATCGGTGTGTAAACCTTGACGGCGAGCACGGCCAGTGATTGACAGTGGGCTGAAGAAAGCACATTCCAGCAGCACGTCTTGCGTTTCTTCGTTCACACCAGAGTGTTCGCCACCGAAGATACCGCCCATCGCCAACGCTTTTTGGTGATCGGCAATCACTAAGGTATCAGCACTCAGTTTTGCTTCGTTACCGTCCAGCAGCGTCAGGGTTTCACCTTCGCTCGCCATACGAACCACGATGCCACCTTCAATGCGGTTCAGATCGAACGCATGCATCGGCTGACCGAGTTCCAGCAGGACATAGTTGGTCACGTCAACCACGGCGTCGATAGAACGAATACCGCAACGACGCAGTTTTTCTTTCATCCACAATGGCGATGGTGCTTTAACGTTGATGCCCTTCACTACGCGCCCCAGATAACGTGGGCACGCCTGCGGCGCATCGACACGAATTGGCAGCGTGTCCGTGATAGTCGCAGCAACCGGGCTCATATCCGGCTCAGTGAGCGGCAATTGGTTCAATACCGCGACGTCACGCGCCACACCGATAATGCCCAAGCAGTCGGCACGGTTCGGCGTTACGCTGATTTCGATGGTGTTATCATTTAGCTTAAGGAATTCGCGAATATCGGTGCCGATTGGCGCGTCTTCTGGCAGTTCGATGATGCCATCATGATCGTCAGAAATACCCAGCTCGGAGAACGAGCACAGCATCCCTTCTGACGGTTCGCCACGCAGTTTGGCGGCTTTGATTTTGAAATCGCCCGGTAGTACCGCACCCACGGTCGCCACTGCAACTTTCAGACCAGTGCGGCAGTTTGGTGCACCACACACGATATCCAGCAGGCGATCGCCGCCCACGTTTACTTTTGTTACACGCAGTTTGTCTGCGTTCGGGTGCTGACCGCACTCGACCACATGCCCAACCACCACGCCGTTGAAAGCACCCGCCACAGCATCTACGCCGTCGACTTCCAGGCCAGCCATGGTGATTTGCTCGGATAATGCTTCGCTACTGATGGCCGGGTTTACCCACTCGCGCAACCAGAGTTCACTGAATTTCATGAGATATTCCCGCCTTACTTAAACTGTTTGAGGAAACGCAGATCGTTTTCGAAGAACGCACGCAGATCAGTGACGCCGTAACGTAACATCGTCAAGCGCTCCATACCCATGCCGAATGCAAAGCCTGAGTAAACTTCCGGATCGATACCCACATTGCGCAGTACGTTCGGGTGCACCATGCCGCAACCCAGCACTTCCAACCACTTACCGTTCTTACCCATTACGTCAACTTCCGCAGAAGGTTCGGTGAACGGGAAGTAGGAAGGACGGAAACGAACCTGCAAATCTTCTTCAAAGAAGTTGTTCAGAAAATCATGCAACGTGCCTTTCAGGTTGGTGAAGCTAATGTCTTTATCGACAATCAACCCTTCCATCTGATGGAACATTGGAGTGTGCGTCTGATCGTAATCGTTACGATAGACACGACCTGGCGCAATAATACGGATTGGCGGTTGCTGGTTCTTCATGGTGCGGATCTGCACACCAGAAGTTTGAGTACGTAGCAGACGCTTAGCGTCGAACCAGAAAGTATCGTGATCAGCACGGGCTGGGTGATGCCCAGGGATATTCAGTGCGTCGAAGTTATGGTAGTCATCTTCGATTTCCGGGCCGGTCGCCACGGAAAAACCGAGCTCACCGAAGAAGGTTTCGATACGATCGATGGTACGAGTGACCGGATGCAAGCCACCGTTTTCCAAGCGACGACCTGGCAAGGAAACGTCGATGGTTTCTGCCGCCAAACGAGCATTGAGCGCCGCAGACTCCAAGGCATCTTTACGCCCGTTTAGGGCTTCTTGTACTTGTTGTTTTGCCTGGTTGATCACCGCACCGGCTGCCGGGCGATCTTCCGCCGGCACGTCACGCAGCGATTGCATCTGCAAGGTGAAATGACCTTTTTTGCCTAAATATTCGACGCGTACCAAATCTAACGCGGCAACATCCTGGGCATCTTCGATGGCGGCCTTGGCATTGGCAACCAGTTCTGCGAGATGTGGCATTGCTTTCCTCTTCTTCTGACCGATATGGCCTAAGTAATGACTGATGATTTTGAGCTTAAAAAAACAAAAAAGCCTCCACAGAGGGAGGCTTAGGCGCTACTTTTCGTTTCTTTTCTTACGCGCAAAGCCTCCTGAAATCAGGCGCTAAAGTAAAAAAAGAAACGGAAAATAGCAGCATTCATGCTTGCATTACCTTGTTGAGTGATTATTAGCCAGTGATAACGATTCAGTTAATCAAAGTCAATATTTATATAACAGAAACAAAGATAAAGAGGGAGCAAGCTCCCTCTTCAACTGGCTTATGCCAGTGCTGCTTTCGCTTTTTCAACCAGCGCGCCGAAGGCCACTTTGTCGAATACTGCGATGTCAGCCAAGATCTTACGGTCAATTTCAATAGAAGCTTTTTTCAAGCCGTTGATGAACTTGCTGTAAGACAAACCGTTCTGACGAGCTGCTGCGTTGATACGCGCAATCCACAGTTGACGGAACTGACGCTTACGTTGACGACGGTCACGGTAAGCATACTGACCAGCTTTGATTACTGCCTGGAAGGCAACACGATAAACGCGCGAACGGGCACCGTAGTAGCCTTTCGCTTGTTTCATGATTTTCTTGTGACGTGCGCGTGCGATTACACCACGTTTTACGCGAGCCATATGCTCTCTCCTAAAGTCTTATTCTAGATTCAAAAAAATACGGCTTATGCGTACGGCAGGCACGCAGTAACCAGGACCAGATCGTTTTTAGACACCATGCCTTTCGGACGCAGGTGACGTTTACGCTTGGTTGCTTTTTTGGTCAGAATATGACGCAGGTTAGCATGTTTACGCTTAAAACCACCGCTGCCGGTTTTTTTGAAGCGCTTGGCTGCACCACGTACAGTTTTAATTTTTGGCATTTTAATTAAATCCACTTCGCATTGTTAAACAACGAATCAGTGAGGCGAATAAAACCCACACAACGCAAGCGCTGCGCGGGTTCGATTACTTGGAAGCCTTACTGTTTCTTCTTAGGTGCGAGCACCATGATCATCTGACGACCTTCGATCTTCGTAGGGAAGGATTCGACAACGGCCAAATCAGAATCTTCACACAGATCTTTACGGACGCGGTTAAGCACTTCCATACCGATCTGCTGGTGCGCCATCTCACGCCCACGGAACCGCAGGGTGATTTTGGCTTTATCGCCATCTTCCAGAAAGCGAATCAGGTTGCGTAGTTTGACCTGATAGTCGCCATCATCGGTACCAGGACGGAATTTGATTTCCTTGACCTGAATAACTTTTTGCTTCTTCTTCTGTTCTTTAGTCGATTTGCTCTTCTCGTAGAGGAATTTGCCGTAATCCATGATTCGGCAAACTGGCGGTTCGGCGTTAGGACTAATTTCGACTAAATCGACCCCAGCTTCCACAGCTTTCTCAAGAGCTTCATTCAGACTGACAATACCAATAGGTTCGCCATCTAGACCTGTCAAGCGAACCTCTTGAGCGCGAATCTCTGCGTTGATGCGATTAGGACGCGCCGGTTGAACTCGTTTTCCGCCTTTAATACTTTATTCCTCCAGTTGATGAAGACTGCGGCTACGAATTTCTTCGCGCAGCTTGTCTACGACTTCTTGTACGTCCAGACTCCCCAAGTCTTTGCCACGGCGGGTACGAACGGCGACTTTGCCTGCTTCGACCTCTTTATCACCGCACACCAACATGTATGGGACTCGACGTAAAGTATGTTCGCGAATTTTAAAGCCAATCTTCTCATTTCTCAAGTCTGCTTTGACGCGAATACCCGCTTCTTGCAGCTTTTTGGTCAATTGCTCAACGTAATCAGATTGGCTATCGGTGATATTCATCACCACCACCTGCACTGGGGCGATCCAAGTCGGGTAGAACCCGGCGTATTCTTCGGTAAGAATACCGATGAAACGTTCCATGGAGCCTAAAATAGCGCGGTGAATCATTACCGGTACCACGCGATCGTTGTTTTCGCCAACATACGATGCGCCTAAACGACCCGGTAAGAAGAAATCGAGCTGCACGGTACCACATTGCCATGCGCGATCCAAACAATCATGCAGGGTAAATTCAATTTTTGGTCCGTAGAAGGCGCCCTCACCCGGCTGATATTCAAACGGAATCCCGTTTTCAGTCAGCGCAGCGGCCAGATCGTCTTCAGCACGAGTCCACATATCATCAGTACCAATGCGCTTTTCAGGACGGGTGGAAAGTTTCACCGCAATCTTTTCAAAACCAAAGGTGCCGTACATATCGTAGACCATTTTGATGCAGTCGTTTACTTCAGCACGCACTTGCTCTTCAGTACAGAAGATATGGGCGTCATCCTGAGTAAAACCACGTACACGCATCAGGCCATGCAGTGAACCCGATGGTTCATTGCGGTGACAACTGCCGAACTCGCCCATACGCAGCGGCAAGTCACGGTAAGATTTCAAACCTTGGTTGAAGATCTGCACATGACCCGGGCAGTTCATCGGCTTGATGCAATACTCGCGGTTTTCCGACGAGGTAGTGAACATAGCATCTTTATAGTTTTCCCAGTGCCCGGTTTTTTCCCACAGCACACGGTCCATCATAAATGGCCCTTTCACTTCCTGATATTGGTACTCTTTGAGCTTCACACGCACAAAGGCTTCCAGTTCACGGAAAATAGTCCAACCGTCGTTATGCCAGAACACCATACCTGGTGCTTCTTCTTGCATATGGTACAGATCAAGCTGTTTGCCGATCTTACGGTGGTCACGTTTGGCGGCTTCTTCCAGACGTTGCAGGTAAGCGTTCAGCTGCTTCTTATCTGCCCAAGCGGTACCATAGACACGCTGGAGCATTTTGTTTTTGCTGTCGCCACGCCAATAAGCGCCGGAAGTTTTCTGTAATTTGAAATGATGACAGAAACGCATGTTCGGTACGTGCGGTCCACGGCACATGTCGACGTATTCTTCATGATGATACAGGCCGGGCTGGTCGTCACGGCCGATGTTCTCATCCAAAATCGCCATTTTGTAGTTTTCACCACGGGCAGCAAAGGTGTCACGAGCTTCTTGCCAGCTCACCTTTTTCTTAATGACGTCGTAATCCTTGTCGGCCAACTCGTGCATCCGCTTTTCCAGCAGATCCAAGTCTTCCTGCGTCAAGGTGTGGTCGAGGTCAACGTCATAATAAAAACCGTTGTCGATCACCGGACCGATCGCCATTTTGGTGTCTGGCCACAGTTGTTTGATGGCATGACCCAACAGGTGAGCACAGGAGTGGCGCAGGATTTCCACACCATCTTCATCTTTGGCAGTGATGATTGCCAATTGTGCATCGATTTCTATCAGATCGCTGGCATCAACCAGTTCACCGTTCACACGGCCAGCAATACAGGCTTTGGCAAGGCCAGGGCCGATATCGAGAGCAACATCCATTGGGGAAACGGCACGGTCATAATGACGCTGACTTCCGTCAGGAAGAGTAATAACAGGCATTAATAATTCCTTATCTACAGTGGTGACCCACACGACAGATCACATGCAGTACGAAAATTGAGTTTAAGTTGAGTCAGCTACGTGTCAGATCTCGCCCACAATTGCCAGATTGAAACGCAACTATTTTGCCTCTTAAGGCAAGTGCCGGATAATAACACCGATTGAAAGGGGGATAAATAAAGCACAGCGTATATAAGGAATAAAAGCCATTTCTGTTAAAAAATAGCGAGTAACTGTCACCCTATACGAAAAACCGGCCGTAAACGCGACCGGCTGAAATTGATTTAATCCGCCATCTTTTGATAAGCGGTAGTGACTTTCCATAAGTAACGTGGTGCTTGCGGTGCCGGATGTTTCTTTTGGATATGCTGATAAAACTCATCCGGGCTCAGTTGGTTAATACGATTCACCGCCACACGTTTATCCGATGAGAAAGTCCGCAGCATCGCGCCCGCACCATTTACATAGGAAACGATAGTGGCGTATTGCAAGGTTTTGGGGTTAGTGATCCCGGCTAGCTGCTGGCTTTGAAGAATATTGATATAGGCCGTCCCCAGATCAATATTAACCGCCGGATCTTTCAACTCACGCGAGCTAGGTTGCCCACTTCTTCCCTTCATTCGATAGGCATCACGCCCGGCGGTAGAGGCTTTGAGTTGCATTAACCCCACCGCGTTTGAGGTGCTCACGACATTCGGATTAAAGCCAGATTCCACCTGAATAATCGCCTTAATCAGCTTTTCATCTACACCATAGTTGTTAGCTGCCTGTCGAATATAATCGTTATAAGCAACGGGTGTCCCAGTACGGTTGACAGGTAATGGTTTCGGGGGTTGTAACCAACCGCCACTTGATGCCCCATTGTTAATATTGCTCGTCGTCTTTGGTTCATCAGCACACCCTGCCAGAACCATAATCGCCATCAGGCAACCAATTTTTGTTTTCACAGAATCCCTCATCCTTCTTTATGAGTTGCGTAGCATAGTCAACTTGTCAGGACACCTGCATCACTTTTTACTTATTACTGGCTATCCATATATCAAGTGATGATTTATCCGTCAATCCGCGACCCGTTGTTTTATATGATCCACCTCATCTCCGCTGTAGGAAAAGGCTGGAATAACGCAGCTATTGCATAAAATCGTTACAGTTCTGGGCATAAATGCTATAACTCACAGAGTGGTATTAATTTGTTAACAGAGAAACAACATGCCACCGGCTTTGGTGACACTTGACTTTGCTTCAATTGATATTGATAATCATTTTCATTTGAATCAGGAGATGTCGCCATGTTAATGAAACTTCAAGTGTTTCCCCCTTCCCAGTCCCTATTCTCCTTGATACGCCCCATTGCTCTACTCTGTTTGCTAGCCGTTGGACATAACGCCTTGGCTGAAGAGGGAAAAAAGCTGCGTGTGGTGACCACCTTTACCATCATTCAAGATATTGCGCAGAACGTAGCGGGTGATGCGGCAATCGTGGAGTCGATCACCAAGCCGGGAGCAGAGATCCACGATTATCAGCCCACGCCGCGCGATATCGTCAAAGCGCAACATGCCGATTTAATTTTGTGGAATGGTATGAATCTGGAACGTTGGTTCCAACGTTTCTTTGAAAATATCAAACAGGTGCCCGCTGCCGTTGTGACCGAAGGCATTACTCCACTGCCAATCCACGAAGGTCCTTATAACGGCAACCCGAATCCCCACGCTTGGATGTCCTCCAGCAATGCCTTGGTATACATCGAAAATATTCGCAAAGCCTTGGTAGAACATGACCCCGCCCACACAGAAATTTATAACCGCAACGCTAAAGCCTACGCAGAAAAAATCACTGCGCTTGATGCCCCATTACGCGAGCGGTTAGCCAAAATACCTGCAGCCCAGCGTTGGTTAGTCACCAGTGAAGGGGCGTTCAGCTATTTAGCGAAAGACTACCAACTGAAAGAGGTTTATTTGTGGCCGATTAATGCCGATGAACAAGGTTCACCGCAGCAAGTTCGCCGCGTGATCGATACCGTTCGAGCCAACAAAATCCCGGTGGTATTCAGTGAAAGCACCATTTCCGATAAGCCTGCTAAACAGGTCGCGAAAGAAACCGGCGCAAAATACGGTGGTGTACTGTATGTCGACTCACTGTCTACACAAGATGGCCCGGTGCCAACCTATATCGATCTGCTGAATGTTACCGTGCAAACCATCGCTAAAGGATTCGATCAATGAGTACAGAGGCTTTTATCCGCCCTGAATTGAGCGTGGATGACGTCACTGTCACCTACAATAACGGTCATACCGCGATTTACGATGCCAGTTTTACTCTCGATGGGGGTTCAATCTGTGCATTGGTCGGCATCAACGGCAGCGGTAAGTCCACGTTATTCAAAAGCATTATGGGCTTGGTTCGCCCTACTCACGGTCAAGTTCTGTTAAGCGGAAAACCGGTGAATCAGGCACTGAAGAAAAACCTGATCGCCTATGTGCCGCAAACCGAAGATGTTGATTGGAATTTCCCGGTATTAGTCGAAGACGTCGTGATGATGGGACGCTACGGCAAAATGAATTTTTTGCGCATCCCATCGAAAGAAGATCGTCTGCGAGTCGACAAAGCCTTGGAGCGCGTCGGTTTAAGCGAATTGCGCCATCGCCAGATTGGTGAGCTTTCTGGTGGACAGAAAAAACGCGTGTTCTTGGCGCGAGCGCTGGCGCAACAAGGCACTGTGTTATTACTGGATGAACCTTTTACCGGTGTCGATGTAAAAACCGAAAACGCCATTATCGATTTGCTCCGGGCGCTGCGTGATGAAGGCCATCTGATATTAGTTTCCACCCACAACTTAGGTAGTGTGCCGGAGTTTTGCGATCGCGTAATCCTGATTAACCGCACCGTGCTCGCCGCAGGGCCAACCGAAACCACCTTTACTCAGCATAATCTGGAAAAGGCTTTTGGCGGCGTCTTGCGACATATCAACTTGTCGGGATCAGACTTACACGACGATAACGATCCGCGCACCGTCACCGTATTGACCGACGACGAACGCCCCGCGGTATTCTATGGTCACACCAAGAGTGATCCGCCAGCACAGAGCCAGCCGAAGGAGAAATCTTGATGTTGGAACTGTTGCTACAACCGTTTAATTACAACTATATGGTCAAGGCAATTTGGGTGAGTGCCATCGTCGGCGCGGCCTGTGCGTTTCTTTCCGCCTATTTGATGCTGAAAGGTTGGTCGCTAATGGGGGATGCGTTATCGCATTCGGTAGTGCCCGGCGTGGCAGGTGCCTATGCGCTCGGGCTACCTTACGCTGCGGGTGCGTTTTTCACTGGGATGTTAGCAGCGCTGGCGATGACGCTGGTACGCCATGTGACTCGGCTGCGCGAAGATGCCATTATCGGTTTTATTTTCTCCACCTTTTTTGCCGTCGGTTTGCTAATTATTTCGCTCAACCCGACCTCGGTAAATGTGCAGTCGATCATTTTCGGTAATATCCTCGGTATCGCCGATGAAGACGTGTTGCAGGTGGAAATCATTATCGGCGTTTCTCTGCTGATATTGTGTCTGGTATGGAAAGATCTATTAGCGGTGTTTTTCGACGAAAGCCACGCGCTATCCATTGGTCTATCGCCACTGAAATTAAAGATTCTCTTTTTTACCCTGCTTAGCGCCTGCACCGTGGCGGCACTGCAAACCGTCGGCGCCATTCTCGTGATTGCGATGGTAATTACACCGGGAGCGACGGCTTATCTGCTAACCGACCGCTTTGGTCGTCTACTGATCATCGCTATCGTCATCGGCGCACTCACCAGTGGTATCGGCGCTTACCTAAGTTTCTTCCTCGACGGCGCGACCGGCGGTGTGATTGTGACGCTGCAAACGCTGGTATTCCTATTGGCGTTTGTGTTCGCTCCCAAGCACGGCTTGTTGGCGGCTAAACGACGTATCGCACGTGGCGAACCAACGGGAGGCCGATAATGGAAACACTTTATCAATTAATTAGCGAACCTTTCGCCTATCCGTTTATGCAGCGGGCGATTATGGCCGCCATCATCACTGGTGTTGTCTGCGCGGTGCTATCTTGTTATTTGGTGTTGAAAGGTTGGTCGCTGATGGGTGATGCTATCTCCCACGCGGTATTGCCCGGCATCGTACTGGCGTTTGTCACCGGTATCCCGCTGGCTATTGGCGCTTTCCTTTCAGGCATTTTTTGCGCAGTCGCGACTGGTTATTTGAAAGAAAACAGTCGGGTGAAAGAAGATACCGTGATGGGCATTGTGTTTTCCGGCATGTTTGCCTTTGGATTGGTGCTATTTGCTCGTATTGATACCGACCAGCATCTCAGCCATATCCTGTTCGGTAATATGCTGGGGATCACCGATGCGGAATTAAAGCAGACGCTGCTAATCGCCGGTATTACTCTGCTGATTGTATTGTTTAAGCGTAAAGATTTTATGCTGTATTGTTTTGATCCCAACCACGCGCGGGTGATCGGTTTGCCGGTAAAACTGCTGCACTACGGATTACTGTGTTTACTGGCAATGACTATCGTCGCCTCATTGCAGGCGGTGGGCGTGATTCTGGTGATCGCCATGTTGATCGCCCCCGGCATTATCGCCTTCATGCTTTGCCGCAGTTTTGATCGCATGCTACTGATAGCCACCCTCGTTTCGGTCTTCTCTTGCGTGGTAGGTACGCTGATTAGCTTCCATATCGATGGCGCGACCGGCCCTTGCATCGTCATCGTACAGGCCATTCTGTTTGTCTTTGCCTTGTTTTACAGCCACTTCAAACCGTTACAGCGTCACGATAACAACCTATTAAGCAACAAATCCTGAGCTATCACCGCTGGAAACCCGGCGGTGATATTTCCCCAATCAAATTCTGCCGCTATTCGTTAGTATTTAAATTAATCAATAGCGTATATACTTTGACCAGATGTGCAATGCATAGGGAGAAGTGATCATGTGGCAAGCCGTTAGTCGTTTGTTAAGTGAACATCTTGGCAGCGCAGAAATCAACGAAAGGACTGAACTACCCGGTGGGGAAATCCACTCAGCGTGGCGCGTGGGTTATGGCGATCATCAGGTATTTGTGAAATGCGCCCCTCGTGAGGAATTGCCGATTTTTACCTGTGAAGCCGAACAACTCGGGCTACTCGCACGTAGTAAAACCGTGCGCGTACCTGAGGTTTACGGCATTGGTAGCGATCGTGACTACAGTTTCCTACTGTTGGAGTTCCAAGAATTAAAACCATTGGATGCTCACAGCGCCCACCGTCTTGGGCAACAACTGGCTCATCTACATCAATGGAGTGAACAACCGCAGTTTGGCCTCGATTTCGATAACGATCTGGCGACTATCCCCCAACCCAATGCTTGGCAGCGTCGCTGGCCTGAGTTTTTTGCTGAAAAGCGCATCGGTTGGCAACTACAATTAGCCAAAGAAAAAGGCATGAGCTTTGGCAATATTGAAGAAATTGTCGATATCGTTTATTTGCGTTTACACCATCACCAAACCCAACCCTCGTTATTACACGGCAATCTTTGGCCAATTAACTGCGCCAACACAGTAGATGGACCATTTTTATTTGATCCAGCCTGTTATTGGGGCGATCGGGAATGTGATTTAGCCATGTTGCCGTTGTACCCCGAGTTACCGCCGCAAATTTACGATGGTTATCAGAGCGTTTGGCCATTACCTATAGGGTTTATTGAGCGCCAGCCTCTGTACCAACTTTATTACCTGCTCAACCGCTTTAACTTGTTTGGTGGTCAGCACCTCGCCGCGGCGCAAAAAGCCATCGATACACTGCGGTATTCCGTGAAGTAAATCATGACCTGGGCGCGCAGGCGCCCTTCTTTGTTTATTGGCTCAAGCCATACCAGCCAATTGTCCCAACAATTTCAGTACAAAGTAAGCCACCACCGCAATAACCACCGGCAAGATATACAGCGGGAAGTATTGTAGGAAAATAGTGTGATGCGGCAATGTGATTCGCTCTTCTAATTGCATTCGAGTATGCCCATCACCGCCTTTGGCTTGCTCCAAAATCATCTGGTCTTCCAACCCTTCGCGGATAAACTTCACTTGCCGTGACATACGCGCCCCAGAAGCCTGTAACGCCAAACCCACGAAGATCAGAATATAGATAATGATAAACATCAGGTTGCTGCCACTGAATAGGCTTTTATCTACGTCCGGTACCGGCGAGTTGTACCAGAATAGATTAAGAAATGGCGTGTTAAAGCGCGTCATATCTACCATGACATGCACAAAATCCATCATTACTGCATTGATTCCTTTAGTTTTCTCACTGTGTTGGTACAGGAATCCTAGTAATGAGATCAGCGTAGAGAGCAACGCCGGGATGAACAGCACCCATCCCAAAATACGCTTAATGATGGCGATGCGCCCAGCCTGTTGATATGTCATGTCTTCCCCTTGTTTGTGACATCCACAATATGTCGCTAAGTTTACCTGCTGTTAGCAATTTCCGCCCACCGTTTTTCGGTCTACATTCAGCCTCAAAAGCCATCGAGCACTTTTTCAAACAATGGTGATAAAGTATTGGGTACATTCACCGGAGCCGAAAGGAGTTAACCGTTAATGGCTTATTTGCAACCGATTGAAAGCGCTATTTTTGATATGGATGGTCTGCTGATCGATTCTGAACCCCTGTGGTTACAGGCAGAACTGGATATTTTCGGCTCTCTGGGATTGGATTTGTCCGATCGCCACAACCTGCCAGATACCCTCGGCTTGCGTATCGATCAGGTCGTGAGAATGTGGTATCAGGCGATGCCGTGGCAAGATGTGACGCAAGAAGAAGTTGCAGATCGTATTATTGAACGCGCGATTCAATTGGTGGATGAACAGCGCCCACTGCTGCCAGGCGTGCAACAGGCACTTGAACTGTGCCGCAGTCTGAATTTAAATATCGGTTTGGCTTCTGCCTCACCGCTACGTATGCAGCAGCGTGTGCTGGAAATGTTTGGGCTGACGGACTATTTCGACCAACTGGTTTCTGCCGAATATCTTCCGCATAGCAAACCTCACCCAGAAGTCTACCTGATTGCCGCCGAACGTTTAGGAAGTGACCCACTACGCTGCATCACGTTAGAGGACTCTTTTAACGGCATGATCGCCACCAAGGCCGCTCGAATGCGTTCTATCGTCATTCCAGCAGCAGAATACCGCCAAGATGCTCGCTGGGCGCTGGCCGATATCAAGTTGGACTCGCTTGAACAGCTCACCGCCCACCATCTGGCATAGTTTTTAGATAAAACCTAACTAATATCAAAACATCATTTCATTTTTATTGAGTTTGGTTTTTATCCCTTTTATGATCTAAAAAACGCCGAGTCATCGATAAATGCTGTCACTGCCACGCAGCATTTATCGTCACTCGGCGTTTTGCTTATTATCTTGTACTAAAAACACTCAACCCATTGTAAAGCCGGGTAAAATAAACAATTAGTTACAGGGTAACATCTTTCACACATCGTAAGTTTACCCTATACTGGATAAATTAACAGTTTATCAGTCGGAATCGCAACACCATGACCGCGGAAGGACACCTTATTTTTTCTGTCGCTTGCGCGATCTTCGCCAAGAAAGCCGAAGTTACACCGGAACTCGCCAACGGCGACTGGTGGCACATCATCCCTGCGGCTTTATTAACCTCATTATTACCCGATATTGACCATCCTAAATCCGTATTGGGGCAACGCCTGCGTTGGGCTGCTATCCCCATCGCACGCGCTTTTGGTCATCGTGGTTTCACCCATAGCCTACTGGCCATCGCGGGTGGCATGGTGTTATTCCAACTGGATGTTCCGCGCAGTTGGCCCATTCCGCCCGACGTATTACACGCCATGATCATCGGTTATTTCAGTCACTTATTGGCTGATATGCTCACTCCGGCGGGAGTCCCTTTATTATGGCCTTGTCGCTGGCGTTTCTGCCTGCCGCTATTAAACTCACAAAAAGGGAATCAATTAGAGCGCGTTCTATGCCTCGGTTTGGTGGCTTTTGCGGTTTATTGGCAAGGCGGTTTTACCTTCCCGGTGCAGTCATATTTTGAGCAAATAAAAAACATTCGACTGTGATCACAGAGTAACAACGCAAAAATATTCGACACAGATCACACAAGCTAGGCCATTTAATAACCAAGTCGGTGATTAAATCACCATTTTTGCACAATAAGTTATATAGAATTCTTTTTGGATATAAATAGCCCACTCTGCAAACTGCTAATATGACCGCCATTGCCACAAACAATATGTGTGCAGAGTTTTTATAATAAAAAATATCGGAGACATCGGGATGAATCTACCACTCGTCATTAACCTCTTGGTTTTTGTCGCGCTCTTACTGTTGCTGGCGCAAACCCGCCACAAACAATGGAGTCTGGCAAAGAAAGTATTAGTCGGTTTGGTCATGGGCGTAGTTTTTGGCCTAGCACTGCACGCCGTTTACGGTTCAGGCAGCCCAATACTGAAAGAATCCATTAGCTGGTTCAACATTGTCGGTAACGGTTATGTGCAACTGCTGCAAATGATCGTCATGCCATTGGTTTTCGTCTCTATTTTGAGCGCGGTAGCCAAACTGCATAACGCTTCTTCTTTAGGTAAAATCAGCTTCCTAAGCATCGGCACATTGCTGTTCACCACGCTGATTGCGGCGCTGGTCGGTGTCTTGGTCACCAACCTGTTCGGTCTGACCGCAGAAGGTCTGGTACAAGGTACACAAGAAACCGCGCGTTTAGCGGCAATCCAGAGCAACTATGCCGGTAAAGTGGCCGATCTGAGCGTACCACAACTGATCCTGTCCTTTATCCCGAAAAACCCGTTTGCTGATTTGACCGGTGCTAACCCGACGTCGATCATCAGCGTGGTTATTTTCGCTGCTTTCTTGGGTGTAGCTTCGCTACAACTGTTGAAAGACGACCAAGAGAAAGGTCAACGCGTCCTGAGCGCCATCGATGCCCTACAATCTTGGGTGATGAAGCTGGTACGTCTGGTGATGAAGCTCACCCCATATGGCGTATTGGCGCTGATGACCAAAGTGGTTGCCGGTTCTAACCTGCACGACATCATTAAACTCGGCGGTTTCGTGGTGGCTTCTTACCTCGGTCTGGCGATTATGTTCGGTGTCCATGCTTTGATCTTGTCGCTCACTGGCGTGAATCCCGTTAAATTCTTCCGTAAAGCCTGGCCGGTGTTGAGCTTCGCCTTCACCAGCCGCTCTAGCGCCGCCAGTATTCCGATGAACGTAGAAACCCAAACCCGTCGCTTGGGCATCCCGGAATCTATCGCTAGCTTCTCGGCTTCGTTCGGTGCCACCATTGGCCAGAACGGTTGTGCGGGTCTGTACCCTGCCATGTTGGCGGTAATGGTGGCTCCAACCGTCGGTATCAACCCACTGGACCCACTGTGGATCGCGACTTTGGTCGGCATCGTGACCGTAAGCTCTGCCGGTGTTGCTGGTGTGGGCGGCGGCGCGACCTTCGCTGCACTGATTGTGCTACCAGCCATGGGGCTGCCAGTGACGCTGGTTGCTCTATTGATTTCAGTTGAACCGTTGATCGATATGGGTCGTACCGCGCTGAACGTCAGCGGTTCAATGACCGCAGGTACTGTGACCAGCCAATTGATGAAACAGACCGACAAATCCATCATGGATAATGAAGACGAAGTCGAGCTGGCTCACCGCTAATTCGCTTTCAATATAAAACGGGCGCGACAGTTCAAACTGCCGCGCCCGTTTTTTATTTACGCTATTCAAAATGGATACTGATGATATCCCTGCTGCTGGGAAATAATCCGTGCCGCAGTATGTAATTGTTTTACGTAGTCTGTTTTTGCGGCTTCTGAGAAACGCAGCGTTGGGAAGGAAATACTCAACCCGGCGATCACCACACCAAAACGGTCAAACACCGGCACAGCGATACAACGCAGCCCCTGTTCCTGTTCTTCAATATCTTCGCCAAAGCCTTGCTGACGCACTTTATCCAGTTCCGGTAACAATTCAGCGGTGCTGACGAGCGTCGTCGGCGTGCTGCGAACAAATTCGACCTGCGACAGAATCGCCGTGATCTCGCTCATTTCACGCCACGCTAATAACACTTTGCCAATCGCGGTGCTGTATAACGGATTACGGCGGCCAATGCGCGAATACATTTGCAGGTTATATAGGGCATCAATTTTATGGATATAGACGATACTGTCTTCGTCCAGTGCACCCAAATGGATAGTTTCACGCGTTAGTTTCGACAGTTCACGCATCTGGACGTCAGCGCTGCGGATTAAATCGACGTTTTGCAACGACTTAGATCCCAATTCAAACAACTTCAAGGTAAGTGAATATTTCTCCGTTTCCCCTTCCTGCGCCACGTAGCCCAGCGATTTCATGGTCTGCAAAAAACGATAAACGGTGCTTTTCGACATCATCACCCGTTGGGAAAGCTCGGTGATGCCAATTTCGCGCTCATCTCCCAACGCTTGCAGGATCCCAAACACTTTCATCACCGATGAAACAGAATCTGGTTGCTTATCAAGATCGGTACTCGCCATGACAATTCTTCTGTTTTAATAAATTTGAACACGAGTTTCAGTATAAGTGGAACGCCAATGATGATGCAATCAAGGGAATAAACCGCGCACAACGGCTTATCAGCGTTTACAATAATGCTGAAAACTGAGGTGCAATCGCCGGCTAATATCATTAGCATGGTAATATTCACATGTATTAATATTCCTGAGATTATCATGCAATCATATTCTGATGGCCTTCCCGTCCCACAGCGTTACGGGGCGATACTTGCCATTGCACTTGGTATTACCGTTGCGGTGCTGGACAGTGCCATCGCCAACGTAGCATTGCCGACCATCGCACGCGATCTCAACGCCAGCCCAGCCAGCTCGATTTGGGTGGTGAACGCCTATCAACTCGCCATCACCATTTCGCTCTTATCGCTGGCCTCATTGGGCGACCTGATCGGTTATCGCCGTATTTATCAAGCCGGTTTGCTAGTATTCAGCATCACTTCACTGTTTTGCGCCCTTTCCGACTCGCTGCTGACCTTAACCCTTGCCCGTGTGCTGCAAGGTTTTGGCGCAGCGGCAATTATGAGCGTCAACGTCGCACTCATCCGTATTATCTATCCGCAAAGCCGCTTGGGGCGTGGGATCGGCATCAACTCGTTGATTGTCGCCTTTTCTTCCGCCGCGGGCCCGACGATTGCCGCGGCGATCCTATCTGTCGCGTCATGGCAGTGGTTATTCGCCATCAACCTGCCTATCGGTCTCGTCGCGTTATGGTTGGGAATAAAATATTTACCGGCTAATAACCAGAGCAAAAACAGCAACCAACGTTTCGATCTCACCAGTGCGGTAATGAACGCGTTGACCTTCGGCCTATTGATCACCGCGATCAGTGGTTTCGCCCAAGGGCAAAGCCTCACGCTGATCTTTAGCGAGATTACCGCATTGCTGGTGATTGGTTGGTTCTTCGTCCGTCGCCAGTTGCAGCAAGAATCTCCGCTGTTACCGATAGATTTACTGCGTATTCCGATCTTTGCGCTGTCAATGGGAACCTCAATCTGCTCCTTCGCAGCTCAAATGTTGGCGATGGTCGCGTTGCCGTTCTTCCTGCAAGGAGCGCTAGGGCGTGATGAAGTGGCAACCGGCCTGTTGCTGACGCCGTGGCCAGCCGCCATTATTGTGATGGCACCGATTGCAGGGCGCTTGGTGGAGCGATTCAATGCCGGATTACTCGGTGGGATTGGATTGGCGGTGTTTGCCGTTGGTTTGTTCTTACTGGCGATGCTGCCATCGAATCCGACAGACTTTGATATCATTTGGCGTATGTTGCTGTGCGGCGCAGGTTTTGGCTTGTTCCAATCACCCAACAACCACACTATTATCTCTTCTGCACCGCGCCATCGCAGCGGTGGTGCCAGCGGTATGTTAGGCACCGCACGCTTGTTAGGACAAACCAGTGGCGCAGCATTAGTCGCATTGTTGTTCAACCTGTTCCCGACCAACGGCACCCATGCCTCACTGATTCTCGCCGGGATATTTGCCAGCGTGGCCGCGGTAGTCAGTTGCCTGCGGATCACTCAGCCGCGAGCGGGTACCGTCGAGGCACAAAGCAAGCCTGAATAACGTTGTCTAATTCAATAAAACGAAATGCCGCTCAGTGTTAAACGGGCGGCATTAGCAGGAAGGACTATTTCAGATATTGGCCGGAGCGCAGCGCTTCAATGCGCTTATCCAGCGGCGGGTGCGACATGAACAGTTCGCTGAACGACTTGGATTTGCCGTTAATGCAGAATGCCATCATGCTGCCCGCTTCTTGCGGTTCGTAGCTGGTTTTCAAGCGCTGTAATGCTGCAATCATCTTCTCGCGACCGACCAGTTTGGCTGAACCGGCATCGGCGTAGAACTCACGGTGACGTGAGAACCACATGGTGATAATGCTCGCCAGAATACCGAACACTAACTCCAGCACCATCGACACGGCGAAATAAATCATCGGGTTGCCATTGCTTTCACCTTCACCATCGCGGTTGCCCATAAAGCCAGCGGCAAGCTGTGCAAGTATGCGCGAGATAAAGATCACGAAGGTGTTCACGATGCCCTGAATCAGCGTCATGGTCACCATGTCGCCGTTAGCGACGTGACTGATTTCGTGCGCGATAACCGCTTCAGCTTCGTCACGGCTCATGCTTTGCAGTAAACCGGTGCTGACGGCGACCAGAGAAGCGTTACGACGCGCGCCTGTAGCAAAAGCGTTGATATCGGGAGCGTGATAGATAGCCACCTGTGGCATAGCGATCCCCGCCTGCTGCGACTGCTGACGCACGGTGTCCAACAACCAACGCTCGGTTTCATTACGCGGTTGCTCAATCACTTCTCCACCAACGGAGCGTAACGCCATCCATTTAGACATCAGCAGTGAAACAAACGCACCGCCAAAGCCGAATAGACCCGCCATGATCATCAGGCCAGAGACGCTACTGGATTGGATACCTGTCAGGCTGAGCACCAGCCCGAAAACCAACATGACCGCTAGGTTGGTGAGCAGGAACAAAGCTATACGCATCATAAAATGTTTACTTCCTCATAATGTTAACAAGACGCTACTTTCAGATACTCTGATCGTATGGGCATTCGTCACAGTTTCAAGAGTGACTCGCCATTAACCCACTAAAAATACGTAACTTTACAAAAACGACATTTTCACTCGGCTTTGCAAATTGTAAACGATTGTTGCGTAAATGGGTGGAGTTTTTAGCCAAAAAAAACGCCCCCGAAGGAGCGTTTAGTCGATAGCACTCACTGTTATTACTTAGCAGCGGCTGGCTGTGCTTTTTCCAAGTTAGCCAAATCCAGCGCGATATGCACGGTTTCATCCAAGTATGGATCAGGATCTTGATAATCCTTCGGCAAATCTTCCAGTGCTTTCAGCGGTTTTTTACCTTCGCGTTGCAGACGCTCATTGATGCGCTTCAAGCGGGTCGCATCATCATCGTGGTTCTCTTTCTCACGTTGAGCCAGATTGAGTGACACGATGTTGCGCTTGTCCTTCAACGCCTTGTAACGGGCGATATCCTGCTCGATGTACTGGAACTCCGGATCTTTAGCGATACGTTGCTCATGATCTTTCAGTAGTTCCGGCTCGAACGGTTTCATATCGCCACTCTTGCTGTAGGTCGCCGCATTGATGCTATCCCAAGGCATGGCGTTATCTTCAAAGCTTTCGCCGGTTTCCGCCGGATCAATACCGGTTGGCATCAGGATATCCGGCGTGACGCCTTTACGCTGAGTACTGCCACCGTTCACACGGTAGAACTTCTGAATGGTGTATTGCACTGAACCCAGCGCAGGCCACTCTGGACGCAGCATTTGGTCGTAAATACGGTTCAGCGAACGGTATTGCTGCACAGTGCCTTTACCGAAGGTTGGCTCACCGACAACCAACGCACGACCATAATCCTGCATTGCAGCGGCGAAGATTTCAGACGCCGAAGCACTGAAGCGATCGACCAGCACCACCAGTGGACCTTTGTAATAAACTACGCCATCGGTATCGGCATCTTCACGCACTTTACCGTTGTTATCACGCACCTGTACCACCGGGCCGCTTGGAATGAACAGACCAGAGAGGGAAACCGCTTCGGTCAATGCACCGCCGCCGTTGGTACGCAAATCGATCACCAAACTCTTAACGTTTTGCTTAGCCATCTTCTGCAACTGTACTTTGACATCGTCGGTCAGCCCTACGTAGAAACCTGGGATGTCCATCACCGCGACTTTTTCTTTGCCTACGGTTTTGATAGTCATTTTCACCGCGCGGTCTTCCAGACGGATACGCTCGCGGGTCAAGGTCACGGTACGCGTTTTGGTGCCCTTGCCTGCTGGCAGGATCTCTAGGCGCACTTTGCTGCCTTTCGGTCCTTTAATCAGGGAAACCACATCGTCCAAACGCCAGCCGATCACATCGACCATCGGTTTACCCGCCTGACCTACGCCGACAATTCGGTCACCGACGGTGATCGCTTTGCTCTTCGCTGCTGGGCCACCCGGTACCATCGAGTTAATCAGGGTGTAATCATCATCCATCTGCAATACCGCACCGATGCCTTCTAATGACAGACTCATTTCGGTATTGAACTGCTCGGTATTACGTGGTGATAGATAATTAGTATGCGGATCGATTTCATGCGCGAAAGCATTCATGATCAGTTGGAATACATCTTCGCTGTTGCTTTGCGTCAGACGTTTAATCGCAAACTGATAACGCTTGGTCAGCGTTTCACGGATTTCTTTATCGTTCTTGCCGGTCAGCTTCAGGCTCAGTTCGTCGTATTTGACTTTCAGATCCCATAAGTGATCCAACTCAGCCTTATTTTTCGGCCATGGTGCTTTGCTACGGTCAAGATCGATAGTGTCGTTGCCGGTAAAGTCCATTGGCTTTGCCAGCACCGATAATGCATAGGTGTAACGCTCAAAACGGCGTTTTTGTGCCAGATTGAACAGCGCGTATGGGGTATCCAGCTTGCCGGTTTTCAGCTCTTCGCCAATTTGGTTACGCTTGTCGGCGAACTGCGAGATGTCGGAAGCCAACAACACGTTATGGTTGTAGTCCAACATATTCAAGTAACGATCGAAGATCTTGCCTGAGAATTCTGCGTCGAGCGCAAACTGGCGATAGTGGGAGCGAGTGAAGCGCGAGGTTACGCGCTCACTCACCGTAGCATGCTGTGGTTCCTGTTGAAGCTGGGGTAATTGATCGATGCGAATGTTGGCGGTTTCCGCACCGTAACTGACTCCCGCCCACAACAAGGCAGCGACTGCTGTTAATCTGACGAATTTGTTCATGCCTTAGTTGGCCTCCGTATCAGAACTGCAAGTGTTCTGCGCGCACAATCATCGCCAGACCGGAAGAGAGCTGCACACGTACGCCATCTTTAGCGATTTCGAGTACGGTTGCATCCATCGCGCTCTTACCTGCTCTGACTTTGATTTCTTGCCCAATTTGCAGTTTAGAGATGTCCGTAACTGACTGACGTGGCTGGCTATCCTCTTTTGCTGCACGAGGTTCACGAGCTTGCTGTGGACGTGGTTCTTGCGAACGCTGTGGGCGCGGCTTGCGGTTCTCTGGTGCTGCACCACCTTCTCGACGTACCGCAGGCTTTTTGCCAGCAGGACGTGGACGGCGTGGTTCAGCGTTGGCAGTTTCACCGGCGGCTTCACGTTTTTTGGCATTCTGTTCGGCACGTTGTGCCTGAACGCGTGCTTTGGCTTCTTCAAGCTGTTGGCGAGCATGGTCAACATGCTGCTGTTCCAACTCACCGCACGGATTGCCGTCCAGATCGACGCGTTGAGCGCCAACTTTGACACCGTACAGGTAACGCCAGCTTGAAGTGTACAGACGCAAAGCAGAACGCAGTTGCGTTTTACTGAGGCTTTCTTCCTCTTGCACACGTTCTACCAGATCCTGAAAAATGCCGATTTTCAATGGGCGAGCTTCGCCTTCGGCGCTAAAGCAGAGCGGGAAACGCTCGGCTAAAAAAGCAATGACTTCTTTACTAGAGTTCAACTTAGGTTGATTTTCCATGAAATTTCCTGATTACAACGGGTTGCCAACAAGCCGCAGGCATGAACAGGCGCCATTATAATGACGTCATCGCTAAATGCCACGTTAACCGTAGATCAACTTGTCGCCACAGTGATGTATTTCGCAAAATTACACTGTTCCAGTTGCTCGCAAAGCCCCGTCACTACGGCTTTGAGCCCTAATTCGTCTTGTTCGTCAAAACGTTGGTAAACCGTGCTATCAATATCCAAAACACCGATAATTTGGCCGCCAACGTCTAACAGCAACACAATTTCGGCGTTACTGGCGGCGTCGCAAGCGATATGCCCTGGGAATGCATGCACGTCACCGACACGCTGTATCTGATTTTCAGACACCGCAGTGCCACACACACCTTTTCCTACCGGAATACGCACACAGGCAATTTTGCCTTGGAACGGCCCCAGAACCAGTTGTTGACCTTCCATCAGGTAAAAACCGACCCAGTTAACCTCATCCAAACGTTCATTGATTAATGCACTGGCATTGGACAACGCGGCGATGAAGTTAGTTTCACCCGACAACAACGCACATAAATCACGTTTTAAATCGCTATAGAACTCTTCTTTTATCATCTGTTAACCATTTGCGACCTGAAAGTCCTAAACTTAACCGGACATGTCCTAAATATGAATATGACGGGTAATAAAATAAGCATTAAATGCCTATGACGACAAGGTTAATTAACTGTGGCTTCACAAAACACCATCAGTCAGGGTATGTTTCTTCGCAGAATTGCCCGTTACCCGTCTGTTTGCATCAAAGCAGATTGGTTTTCCTTGCAACGCACCGTAAACCAATGAGCTTTAGAGCCGCATTTTGATGATGAAGATACACGCGATCACCACTCCTCTATCCACAGCACGCCATCAACGTTGCTGCGAATGCGATTTGCTGTTTACTCTGCCGCCGCTGTCGGCAAAGCAAACCGCCTTTTGCCCACGCTGCAATGCCAAGGTGGTGCAAGGACGTGACTGGTCGATGACTCGCCTAACCGCGATCGCCATCACAATGCTGATGCTGATGCCCTTTGCCTTCACCGAGCCTTTGATCCGCATTCGTCTACTCGGTACCAATATCAATGCCAGCCTGCTGGAAGGCATTTGGCAAATGAGCAGCCAGGGCGATCCCATTACCGCGAGCATGGTGGCATTTTGCACCATTGGCGCCCCACTGACGCTAACCCTATCCATACTCTATCTCCGCCTTGGACACGCGCTGGGAATGAACTTGCGTCCGGTCCTGTTGATGCTGGAGCGATTAAAAGAGTGGGTAATGCTGGATATTTACCTGATCGGCATGGCGGTCGCCGCGATCAAAGTCAGTGACTACGCGGATATTAGCCTCGGTAATGCGCTGATCGCTTATCTGGCACTGACGTTACTCAGTATTCTGGTGCTGATCCACATCAACCTAGAACAGCTGTGGGAACGCTTTTACCCACAACAGCAACCGGAAGGCTCGCCTACCGCATTACATATTTGCTTATCGTGCCATTTTACCGGCTATCCAGATCAACGTGGCCGCTGCCCGCGCTGCCATATTCCCATGTGCCATCGCCAGCCCTACAGCCTGCAAAAAACCTGGGCTGCGCTGATCGCTGCCATGATTTTACTGGTTCCAGCTAACGTCTTACCTATTTCAATTATTTACGCCAACGGCGTACGGATGGAAGACACCATCTTCTCCGGTGTAGTATCACTAGCAACCTCGGGTAACGTACCGATCGCCGCGATCGTGTTTATTGCCAGCGTACTGGTGCCTTTTACCAAGGTGATCGTAATGCTCACCTTGTTACTCAGCATTCATTTTAAAACGTCGCACAGCCTGAGGACACGGATTAAACTGTTGCGATTAGTGACTTGGATTGGCCGTTGGTCGATGCTCGATCTTTTTGTTATTGCGTTAATGATGTCGCTGGTGAATCGCGATCAGCTACTCTCTTTTACTATGGGACCTGCGGCTTTTTATTTTGGGGCTGCGGTTATTTTAACTATCCTTGCCGTTGAATGGCTGGATAGCCGCTTGATTTGGGATGCACATGCAACAGGAAACGCCGAATACACCGACTGAGGCGCAGGTAAGAAACAAGCGTCGAATTTCGCCATTCTGGTTATTGCCGTTTATTGCCCTGCTGATTGCCGGGTGGTTGCTCTATAAAAACTATCAAGAGCGCGGCACCACCGTCACTATCGATTTCCAATCGGCAGCAGGCATCGTCGCTGGTCGAACTCCTGTGCGTTATCAGGGGGTTGAGGTCGGTACGGTGAAATCGATTACCCTGAATAAAGATTTACGTAGTATCACAGTTGAAGTCGACATCAAAGACGAAATGGAAGATTCACTGCGTGATGGCACTCAATTCTGGTTGGTTACCCCGAAAGCCTCTCTGGCTGGCGTCTCTGGGCTGGACGCACTGGTGGGCGGTAACTATATCGGCATGATGCCCGGTACCGGTAAACCCAGAACTCGCTTTACCGCGCTGGATACACAACCTAAGTATCATTTGAATACCGGCGAACTGATGATTCACCTGTATTCAGACGATCTCGGTTCGCTAACCACCGGTTCGCAGGTCTATTACCGCAAGATCCCAGTCGGCAAAGTGTATGACTACCGCATCGCTGACAATAACAAAGGCGTAAATATTGACGTGTTGATCGACCGTCGCTTCACCCATTTGGTGAAAACCGACAGCCGCTTCTGGAACGTCTCCGGCATCAAAGGCGATTTTAGTCTAGCGGGCGCCACGGTACAGATGGAAAGTCTTAGCGCGTTGGTCAACGGGGCAATTGCCTTTGACTCCCCCGACAAGAGCCAACCGGCCAAACCCGATCAAAAGTATGATTTGTACCCGGATCTCGCGCACAGCCAGCGCGGGGTGAATATCGAGCTTGAACTGCCGAGTGGCAGTAACTTAACCGAGGATCGCACTCCGCTGATGTACCAAGGATTACAGGTCGGCACGTTAACCAAACTGACCTTGCAGCAAGACAGTAAAGTGACTGGCGAACTGACTGTCGATCCTTCAGTGGTCGATATGATGCGCAGCGGCACCCGCATTGTGATGCGTACACCCAAAATCAGCCTGAGCGATGCCAAACTCAGCCAATTGCTGACCGGCAACACGCTAGAGTTGATACCGGGCGAAGGTGAGCCCCAGCAACGATTTAATGTACTGAATAGTAACGAAACCCTGCTCCAGCAACCGGGTGTACTGACCGTGACATTGAACGCGCCACAGAGTTATGGCATCGATGCCGGTCAACCGCTGATTATCCACGGTATTAAAGTCGGCCAAATCATGAGCCGAGCCCTAACCGACAGCGGTGTGGTGTTTACCGCCGCCATTGATGCGCAATACCGCGGTCTGGTGCACAAAGACAGTAAGTTTGTGGTTAACAGCCGCGTCGACGTCAAACTCGGCCTGAACGGCATGGAAGTGCTGGGAGCCAGCGCGCAAGAGTGGTTAGACGGCGGCGTGCGTATTCTGCCGGGCAGCCAAGGCGAACCGGGAAAACAATATCCGCTGTATAGCAATTTAGAAAAAGCCGAAGCCGGCATTCTGGGTAATATCCCAACGCCTACCTTAACGCTAACCGCCGCGACGCTGTCGGATGTGCAAACCGGTTCGGTGGTGCTGTATCGTAAATTCCAAGTGGGTGAGATTGTCGAAATTCGACCAAAATCCAATGGTTTTGATGTCGATGTCTACATCATTCCGGAATACCGCAAACTGCTAAGCAACGAGACTATTTTCTGGGCCGAAGGTGGCGCAAAAGTACAGTTTAATGGCAGTGGGATCACCGTACAGGCTTCGCCGCTGAACCGTGCGATAAAAGGCGCGATCAGCTTTGATAACTTGCAGGGCGTGACGCTGAGTAAAGGTGCCAAACGGGTGCTTTATCAATCCGAAACCGCCGCTCGTGCGGTGGGTAGCCAGATCATCTTGAAAACCTACGACGCCAGCAAACTGTCACCAGGAATGCCAATTCGTTATCTGGGTATTGATATTGGTCAGGTGGAATCACTCAAGCTGTCTACCGAGCGTAACGAAGTGCTGGCTAAAGCGGTGCTGTACCCAGAGTATGTCTCTACCTTCACCCGCTTTGGTTCGCGCTTCTCAGTGGTTGCCCCAGAAATTTCCGCCGCTGGGGTCAGCAACCTCGAAACGTTATTGCAGCCTTATATCAACGCCGAACCGGGGCGTGGACGCGAGCAACGCAACTTCGAACTGCAAGAAGCCAGCATCACCGATTCACGTTATCTGGATGGCCTGAATGTGGTGCTAGACGCCACCGAAACAGGTTCATTGCAAGTCGGTACGCCAGTGCTGTTCCGTGGCATTGAGGTCGGCACTGTGACCGGTTTCTATTTGGGTAGCATGTCCGATCGCGTGCATGTCTCATTGAGGATCAGCAAAAAGTACCAACAATTGGTGCGCAACAACAGCGTGTTCTGGTTAGCTTCTGGCTATAACCTGCAGTTCGGTTTAACCGGTGGCGTTATCAAGAGCGGAACCTTCCAACAGTTCATTCGCGGCGGCATTGCCTTTGCCACACCGCCAACGATTCCGCTGGCGCCACAAGCAACACCGCGCAAACACTTCCTACTGAATCCGGAAGAGCCAAAAGACTGGCGTGACTGGGGTACTGCAATCCCAAGAAACTAAGCCATTTTCACACTCACTCCTTCGCCTCTATCACTCATAGAGGCGATTTTTTTGCGCCACTGACAGCGCAGGTAATAAGAAATTGACGCACAATCCCAGTTTTTTCTGACAGTTATTTCTGATAATCTGACATCTTCGCTTTTTTTATGTCAGAGACTTCCCCTTGGCCAAATCCACTGCCGCTTTTCTTCCTCCCGCGTTCCTTGATGCAACCAGAGCTATTATGCCCACCGAGCTATCGATGGATGACTTCATTGCCGCCTGTCAACGCCCGTTACGCCGTAGTCTGCGTGTTAACACGCTAAAAATCAGCGTGGCCGATTTTCTGGCGCTCGTGAAAGACTATGACTGGCAATTAGAGCCGATCCCTTGGTGCGCAGAAGGATTTTGGATCGAGCGCGGGGATGAAGAGTTGCGTTTGGGCAGTGCTGCCGAGCATATGAGCGGTTTGTTCTACATTCAGGAGGCCAGTTCGATGCTGCCGGTCAGTGCGCTATTTGCTGGCGACACTGAGCCACATCGGGTGTTGGACGTCGCGGCCGCACCGGGTTCCAAAACCACGCAAATCGCCGCGTTAATGGATAATCACGGCGGGATCGTCGCCAATGAATACTCCGCCAGCCGGGTAAAAGTACTGCACGCCAATATCAGCCGCTGTGGGGTGAAAAATGTCGCACTGACCCACTTCGACGGACGCGTTTTCGGTTCAGCTTTACCAGAGGGCTTTGACGCTATTTTATTAGATGCTCCCTGCTCTGGTGAAGGCGTGGTACGCAAAGATCCTGATGCCATGAGTAATTGGTCACCAGAAAGCGTTACTAGCATCGCGGCCACCCAGCGTGAACTGATTGAAAGTGCTTTTCATGCGCTAGCTCCGGGCGGCGTGATGGTGTATTCCACCTGTACACTCAATGCCGAAGAAAATCAGCAGATCGTAAATGGCTTACTGGCGACTTATGGTGATGCTGTGAGTGTCGAACCACTGGGGGATTTATTCCCTGGAGCTGAGAAAGCACTGACCACAGAAGGTTTCCTACACGTTTTCCCGCAGATCTATGACAGCGAAGGTTTCTTCGTCGCGCGATTGCGTAAACATCACTCCGTCGCACCATTGGAAAAACCTACCTATAAAGTCGGCAAGTTCCCGTTCTCTCCGCTGTCACGTAAAGAAGCCGCAGTCGTCATACAAGCCGCGGCCGCCGTAGGACTGAGCTGGGATGAAGACAGCACTCTGTGGGAAAGAGACAAAGAGTTATGGCTGTTCCCTGCTGAGTTGGAAAATTTGATCGGCAAAGTGCGCTTTTCGCGTATTGGCTTAAAATTGGCAGAGCGTTTCCCTAAGGGTTTCCGTTGGCAGCATGAAGCGGTGATCGCCTTAGCACACGGCGATGACGATAAACGCTGTTTCGAACTGGATGCCGATTTAGCACAAGAGTGGTATCACGGCCGGGATATGTACCCGGCGCAATTACCGCAAACTGATGAATGTATTTTGACTTATCAGCATCAACCGCTGGGTATCGCAAAACGTATTGGCAGCCGGATTAAAAATAATTTACCGCGTGAATTGGTTCGGGACGGCACACTGGATTTCCATCAATAATATTTGATGTGGCGTTTTTTGCTCCCTTGACTATGCTGATTAGGATGACCGCAAACTGGTCTAACCTCCTACCAGATATTGAACAAGGAGTTCCAATGAGCAAAACCGTGGTGAAAATAGGCAGTTTCGAGGTCGATGACGCACATCTGTCGTCAGGGGAAGTCACCATCCCCTGTAAATCTGATCCTGACTTATGTATGCAGTTGGACGGTTGGGATGAGCACACCAGCATTCCCGCTACGCTGAATGGCAAAGATTCGTTACTGTATAAACAACATTACGATCGTCAGGCCGATGCTTGGGTGATGCGGCTGGAATGAACTTAATAAAACGGAAAACACGCGGTGGCCTCACCAGACACCGCGCGTTTTTTTATTAGAAGACTTCTTTCACTTTAAAATCCATCAGTACCAGCGTCATATCCGGTGAAAACAGCTCGTACTCTTCAAAGAAACGTTGATGCTCTTTGCGCCAATAGGCCAAGGTTTTATCGCCTTCCCCTTCAGCTAATGCGTGCGCTTCGTTCACCTGTTCGAAGGTGCTCATCTCTACAGAGGTCAGTTCAATGGCGCAGACCGGCTCATTTTTGCCATCTACCACCACAAACACGTCCCCTGGCCGCGGAATACCTCCGTCATCCAGATTGGAACAGGTGGCTGTTTTAGTACCATTCAACACTAACTTCACTAATTCATCGGCTTGCTGTTCTGTATCGCCGAATGCCCAACGTTCAATGTCTTCGTATTGAGCAGGAATTTTCTTCGCCATCATTTAACCTTATTGCTTTAGCTATGCAGCGCACAGGATACCTTTCAATGTGTTTTTTGGGTATGAGGTTTTGCCTCTGGTTCAAATAATTCACGTAAATAATCGATACGCGCCTGACCTTGAGGCAACCAAAGACGACATAAACGGTTTTGCACTTCGCCGGTACGGCTTAAACGATAGTATTCAGTAAGTTGCTCGACCAGTTTCATCATTTTACCCTCCGATTAATTGTCACCCTAAGTATTGAGCAAAAAAACGAGAAGAAAAACTGACCGCTTTAATTTTATACTTCCGGTTTTATTTCTGATGCTATCTAAGGAAGTAGCGAAGAATAATCTCAACTGCTACATTGACCAAAAATCACTCAGCCGAGGTTAATGATGATGTTCTCGGAGCAGGAGATAAAACCCGTTTGGGACGAGGTCGCACGGTTAATTGGCGATTGCGTCATGCAATTACGGCATCGTGACGAGGTTTTATCGGTAGAAACGCTGGTGGCTGAGCTGACACAACAGTTGGCAGACTGTGATGATATCGAACGTCGAATATTCATCGGTGCGGCGATCAACATGCTGAAGGGAAGGAAATGAATCGCCAACCGGATGGCTGGCGATTCATTAGAAGTCTAAGGTATGCAAGCCCAAACTTCTAATCACATTCTCTCACGCTAATGTGCCGAAATTAATAGGAATAATCGGTTTTTAGCATGTATTTGTTCTTTTACACTAACCAACCCAATAACAAGGTGGCACCAATCACCGTTGAAGCGCCGCCCATCAATTGGAAATCAACCTGGCTGCCCTGATCCTTAATGGCAACGATACATAAAAGTTGAATAGTGTATCTTTACCCACCCCACCAAAGTTCACATTTAAGCGTGAACTTACAAATACGATTATTTATCGTCTCAAATCTTCTTTTTTATCCCTAATATCTACTGAAATGGCTGATTGTTCCCAAGATTCGGCAATGCGAATCAACATTGCAGAAGTACGCAAATATTCTGGCATTTTACCCGCCCATGTGCGGTTTTTTAATGCCGCGTCTCCGCAAAGACTGAAAAATAGTGCGTCTAAAAACAGATCCTTTCGGTGTCATTACTAATGATTAAAATCAGACCTTCCCCACCGCACCAAAAATAGTCTGACTATCCGATATTAAACGAGGCCAAATCTTTCAGCAGCCGGTTCGTCAGCGGCAGGTATAAGGCGTCAGTATTATGCGTAAAACTGATAAAACCATACTTTAAATAGAATGCTCTGGCCTGTTCATCCTTGGCATCCACGATCATGGCCCAGACTCCCGTGGTAGAACGGGCAGCATTGAGAATGGCATCGACCAGCAGTGAACCGCCAAGGCCTTTCCTCGCATATTGCACATCGACTGCCAGACGGCCCAGCAGTGCAGCGGGAACGGAAGGATAGCGGGGTAACTTACGGGTAACTGATTCGGGTAATAAACTGATATCAATCGCGCTGGACGACAACGTGTAGAACCCGGCAACAGTATTATTATCGGTAGCGGCAACATAGCAGCGGGTAAAGCGTTCCCGGCTATCCTGCCCGGCATGCCGATGCAGGTAGGTATTCAGCGCGGGAACGCCGCAGTCAAAATCCGCTTTATCGTGTTTCTTCGCCAGAAGTTCGTAGGTAAACCTCTCCATCCACTATTTCCCTGACGCCTTGCGCTGAGCCATTGCCCGCAACAGAGTTGGTGGTGTAGCAGAGTCCTCCAGCAAAGACGCAGCAAACTGTTCCTGATCTTCTACCACCAGCCTTAACAATGCGCTTTCTTCAACAGCACGTTTGGCCGCATCCTGAGTGGCAGTAATCACAAAGTCAGTCACCGTCCGGCCCTGAAGCTCCGCCGCATGCTTAATCAACGCATGAAGTTCGGTAGAAACACGGGCTTCCAGTCTCGCCGTTGTGGCCATTATTGCCTCCCAATAATATTTCCGGCAAATTGCCGTACAGAAAGTATAACGCATCTTTTTCGACCTGAATAGACGAAAAATTAAGCAATGCATTCACTACCTCTCCCACTCCATCCAGCATAAAACTTATCACCCGGCAAAACAGTTCCCCGTTGTCCTGACCCCAGCAATTGTCCATTTTACCCTCATTGCTATCGGTTTTTTACTACAATCCTTCCTATTTTATTTACATCAACCACCCAAGCAGCAAAGTGGCACCAATCACCGTTGAAGCGCCGCCAATACGCGTTGCGATTTGAGCAAACGGCATCAATCCCATGCGGTTGGACGCTGACAGGATCGCCACATCACCCGTCCCACCCAATCCGCTGTGACAACAGGTGACAATGGCCGCTTCTACCGGGAACATTTTCAAATACGGCGCAATCAGGAAACTAACCAACCCCATTGACAACACCACCGAACCGCAGACGATCACATACCCTACCGAGAATACCGCCACCACGCTTTCCAACGGCACATACAGCATGCCAAGACCAATCATCAATGGCCAAACCAAAGCAGCAGAAACAAATTTGTAGAAGCTGTGCGCCCCGGTTTCCATGCTGGTCGGGATGACTCGGCAATATTTGCACAGCACGGCAAACAGAATCATCAGCACCGGGCCGGGGATATGCACGATATGTTCAAACAGCCCGCCGACGATAAAGAACGCACAAATCACCAACAAACCGCCGCCCATCAGTTGGAAATCAACCTGGCCGCCTTGATCCTTAATGGCGAACACCGCGTTTTCCTGCGCCGAACGGATCAACATACCGTCGCCACTTAACGCCTTACGCTGCATACCAATACGCGCCAATACTCCAGCGGTCACAATGGCGAAGATATTCCCCATCACCGCAGCGGGTGCTAATTGCGCCACATAGACATCCGGTGTGGAACCCAAAATAGCCGAGTACGCCAAGGACAACGGCAAAATACCCTCACCGATACCGCCACCGATAATCGGCACGATGATGAAGAAAAAGGTGTGGTAGAAAGTAAACCCAAACAGTTTACCCACCAACAAACCAGTGGCAACGGCGGTGATGGTTCCCACCACCAGCGGCACAAACATACGGATCATGCCCTGAATCAGGATCACCCGATTCATTCCCAAAATACTACCCACCACCAAACTGGCGATCACGAAGTACAATAGGTTGGCGTCTTTCATCAGCAATTTCACCGTACCCATCACATTCGGCTGGAAGAAATTGAAGTACACCAACACCGACGGCACCATTAGGCACAAAATCGCCGGGCCACCAATATCGCGCAGCACCGGGATACTTTTACCCAAGTGCGCTAATGCAAAACCTAAAGTCATGATCACCGCCAGTCCACCGATCATATTTTTCGGTAAGAAATTGGCATAGGCCGAAATTGCGACAATCGCGCAGATAGTAATAAACAGCGCGACCGGTACCGCACCAATATTCATTTGACGAATTTGGTTAATCAGCCCAGAGGTGTCTGGCTGTGGGGTATTTTCGTCACAGGTCATTTCTGCATTGATTTGCTTCATAGTTATAGTTCACCTTGCTGGCAAGCGTGATAGATATAGATGTAGGGAGTTGTTTTATTTAAGTGTTATTATTTATGGTTAAAATAGTAGACAGGATGACAATAGGTGAAATAATAGAAATAAAAAACAAAAAGGCTCATTAACAATTGAATATTGTGAGCCTAGGCTAATGTTAGAGTTAATTAATTATCGTCAGTATTTTGTAATTAAAGTAATTACGCAAGGAGTGCTTATTATGTTAGGCATTGTTTAATCCTCGAATGAGCTTCGCCAAAACCTTAATCGCCTGCTCCAACTTATCTCCCCATTCAAACGACGCATTCAAACGGAAGCAATGGTTGAAATGATCGCCAGTGGTAAACATTCGTCCCGGCGCGATGCTGACGCCCTGCTCCAGCGCCCGTCGATACAGTGCCATCGACGACAAACCGGCTTCTAACTCCAACCACAAGAAATAGCCGCCATCCGGCTGACTGACTTTCACCGTCGGTGGGAAGTATTGAGCGATGGCCTGACGCATGGCGCTTTGCCTTTGCGCCAACAACCGACGCAAACGGCGCAAATGAGTATCGTAACCGCCGTGTAGCAGATAATCGGCAATCGCCAATTGCGTCGGTACGCTGGTAGAAACGGTGCTCATCAATTGTAAACGCTGAATTTGTTGCGCATAACGCCCCGCCGCCACCCAACCGACACGGAACCCCGGCGCCAAACACTTTGAGAATGACGAGCAATGCAGGATCTGCCCATCGTGATCCAGCGCTTTTGCCGGTAACGGACGTTCTGCGCTGAAATACAACTCACCGTAAACATCATCTTCGATGAAAGAAATTTGCCGCTCGCGTAGCAAATCAACCAACCGGCGCTTATTAGCATCCGGCATACTCGCGCCCTGCGGATTCTGGAAATTGGTCATCAGCCAACAGGCTTTGATCGGATACTTCTCCACCGCTTGTTGTAACGCATCTAGATCGATACCGTCTTGCGGATGCGTCGCTATCGCCACCGCCTTCAACCGCAATCGCTCCAATGCCTGTAAAGCACCGTAAAACGCTGGCGATTCGATTGCCACGTAATCGCCCGGTTGTGTCACTGCCTGCAAACTCAGACTCAGCGACTCCATCGCTCCGGCAGTAATCACAATCTCATCTGGCGCCACCTGCATACCGCTCAGAGCATAGCGCTGTGCGATATGACGACGTAGAGCCTCGTTGCCCGGTGGCAGGTTAGCCAGTGAACTATGGGGGGTGAATTTACGCGCTACACTACTTAAAGCCCGTGCCAATTTGGGTTGGGCGAATAACGTGGCGTCTGGAAATGCGGAGCCGAACGGCACAATTGCCGGGTCTTGGCAGGCCTGTAACACGTCAAAAATAAAGGCGTTGATGTCTACCTGTTCACTCAGCAACAGTTTTTCACCACTGATCGGTTGCGGTAACGGCTGTGGGCGCGCCGCCACATAATAACCCGATTGTGGCCGGGCGACGATCCAGCCCTGGCTTTCCAGCAGTTGATAAGACTGCACCACCGTCATCAGGCTCAAACCCGCATGTTTACCGGTTTCACGCAGCGAAGGGAGTTTGTCTCCGGCACGCCATACCCGATTTTGGATCTGTTCACGAATTTGTTGTGCAAGTTGTTCGTATCGCGTCATTAACACCAACTGTTATAGGAAAAAGTAAAATAACTGTCACTATTATAGTCACTGTACTCTATGTTTAACTTAGCACCAAGTTTCCCCCCTGAGATTTAACGCTATGTACAATTTTAGGAGGCACCATGCTGGGCCTTGATGCACTTGAACTCGCCAGAATACAGTTCGCTTTCACCGTATCCTTTCACATTATTTTTCCTGCGATTACCATTGGGCTCGCCAGTTATCTGGCAGTGCTAGAAGGATTGTGGTTAAAAACCCACAACTCAACCTACCGCTTTCTATACCACTTCTGGTCAAAGATCTTTGCCGTTAACTTCGGTATGGGCGTAGTTTCCGGCTTGGTGATGGCCTATCAGTTTGGCACCAACTGGAGCTTCTTTTCCGAGTTTGCCGGGAGTATCACCGGGCCACTGCTGACCTATGAAGTCCTAACCGCCTTCTTCCTCGAAGCGGGTTTCCTCGGCGTGATGCTGTTTGGTTGGAATCGTGTCGGCCCCGGTCTGCACTTCTTCGCCACCTGCATGGTGGCCTTAGGCACGCTGATTTCCACCTTCTGGATCTTGGCATCCAACAGTTGGATGCAAACGCCGCAAGGACACGAAATTATCAACGGTCAGGTGGTGCCGGTCGATTGGTTGAAAGTGATCTTTAACCCGTCGTTCCCGTATCGCTTACTACATATGACGACCGCGGCCTTCCTGTCCTCCGCGTTCTTCGTTAGCGCCTCTGCCGCTTGGCACTTGCTACGCGGGCGCGATACCCCCGCAATGCGCAAAATGCTATCCATGGCGATGTGGATGGCGCTGATCGTCGCCCCGATTCAGGCAATGATTGGCGATGCGCATGGTTTGAACACCTTAAAATACCAACCAGCAAAAATCGCTGCTATTGAAGGCCATTGGGATAACTCATCAGGCGAGGCCACACCGCTTATCTTATTCGGCTGGCCAGATATGGAACGTGAAGAGACACGCTTCAAGTTAGAAATTCCTTATTTGGGGAGCCTGATCCTGACCCATAGCCTGACGGAACAGGTCCCAGCCTTGAAATCCTTCCCGCCGGAAGATCGTCCAAATTCCACCGTGGTGTTTTGGTCATTCCGCGTGATGGTCGCGCTAGGCATGTTGATGATTCTGGCTGGTGTTTGGAGCCTATGGCTACGCTGGCGCGGCGGGTTATATCAATCGCGGCCGTTCCTGTACTTCACCCTATGGATGGGACCATCTGGACTCATCGCGCTATTAGCGGGTTGGTTCACCACGGAAATCGGGCGTCAACCGTGGGTAGTTTATGGTTTACAACGCACCAAAGACGCGGTGTCTGCCCACGGCGATATGCACATGAGCATCAGCCTGTTGGCGTTTATTGTTGTTTACTGCTCGGTCTTTGGCGTTGGCTATTCCTACATGATGCGCCTGATCCGTAAAGGACCACAGCAACATGAAGGGGAAGAAAGTCACGCTAACGGGACTCCGGCGCGGCCACTTTCGGCAGTCACAGAAACTTTGGACGATAGGAGCTGAATATGGGAATCGACCTTCCGCTGATTTGGTTTGTGATAGTCGTATTCAGCACCATGATGTACGTGGTGATGGATGGTTTTGATTTGGGTATCGGCATCCTGTTTCCTTGGGTCAAAAACGACAGTGACCGCGATGTGATGATGAACACCGTCGCCCCGGTATGGGACGGTAACGAAACCTGGCTGGTGCTGGGAGGAGCCGCATTGTTTGGCGCCTTCCCATTGGCTTATGCAGTGATTTTGGACGCCTTGGCGATCCCGCTTACGTTGATGCTTTTTGGTCTGATTTTCCGGGGTGTCGCCTTTGAGTTTCGCTTCAAGGCCACAGCTGAAAAACGTCATATTTGGGATAAAGCCTTTATCGGCGGTTCGCTACTCGCCACTTTCTGCCAAGGTGTGGTGGTCGGTGCGATTATTAACGGTTTCCCGGTAGCAGGCCGCGCTTATGTTGGTGGCCCCCTCGACTGGTTAACACCGTTTTCCCTGTTCTGTGGTTTGGGTTTGGTGGTGACTTACGCCCTGCTTGGTTGCACTTGGTTGGTGATGAAAACCGCGGGCGAATTGCAGGAAAAAATGTATCACCTGACCACGCCGTTACTGTGCACTCTATTACTGACTCTGGCCGTAGTGAGTCTCTGGACGCCGCTCGCCCACCCAACCATCGCTGAGCGCTGGTTCAGCACGCCGAATCTGTTCTGGCTATTACCGGTGCCGTTACTGGTGTTGAGCAGCGCTTGGGGAATTTGGCGCGGGGTACACAACTTGGCACATTACTCACCGTTCTTGCTCACGCTGTTGCTGGTGTTTCTCGGCCTGAGCGGTTTGGGGATCAGCATCTGGCCGTTGCTCATTCCACCCGCCATTAGTCTGTGGCAAGCCGCTGCACCGCTACAAAGTCTAGGCTTCATGCTGGTCGGTGCCCTGTTTATCATCCCGATTATTTTGGTGTACACCTTCTGGAGTTACTACGTGTTCCGAGGGAAAGTGTCACCACAAGACGGTTATCACTAATATACCCTTCATCCTTCAAGCCGCAGGGGTGTTGACTGCCTTCACTCACCCCAGTCACTTGGTGGGCCAAGCTCCTGGGGACTTGCTCAGTTGTCGCCTACCTGCAACTTGAATGCTATTGGGTATAGGAGATTAGACATGAACGAAAAAACAGCATCCGCCCCATGGTGGAAACGCGTTGGTTGGCTAGTGGTGATTTGGAGTGCTAGCGTGCTGGGGTTATTTGTCGTAGCTTCCGTGTTTCGCCTGTTAATGGGCGCCGCAGGGATGAAACCTGAATAACCTTTCTCTACGGTTTTCCCATGGAGCCCAAAAAACGCTGTTGCATCGTCAACAGCGTTTTTAGATCCAGACACTGGTAATCCAACGCATACTGTTCAGCCACCTCAGCGATAATCTTCGCCAACGCCGGATAGTGCCGATGGCTCCAATGGGGGAACAGATGATGAGTCAAATGCAGGTTAGCGCCACCGAGCCAGTATCCCAGCCAGCGCGGAGATGCTTGCCAGTCAAAAGTGGTCGAGACAACATGTTGATACCAACCGTGCGTCATCTTCCCCTGTTGAGGAGCCTGATAGAAATGGGCTTTCGCCCAATGCGTACCAACAATCAGCATCACGAATACCAGCGACGACAACATCTGGCTTAGCAGATAAACCAGCAAAATGGTGGTGGTGCTGATTACAGGTGGCATCAGCCATAGCGGGATCGCCAGTGCCAGCGTGAAATGCGCCAGTTTACTCAGCAAGAAAACACCCCAGCCTTTTCCCCCCTGCCACATCATCTTGGGCGTCATGCGCGTTTTACCGGCGCGATCTAACCAGTCAAACAACCAGATGTAATAAGGGAAAGTCAACGCCGCCACCAGTGGCCAATAATATTGCTGCCAGCGCATAAACCCCTTGCGGTGCTGGAAAGGCGTTTGCCGTAATACACCGTTGGGATCAATATCCGGGTCGTAACCTTCAATATTGTTATACGCATGATGGAAGATGACATGCCGCACGCGCCAACAGTCAGCATCTAACCCTAACGGGATACTGACCCAAAAATTGAGCCAGTGATTCAGGCGAGCGCGTTTGAAAAAAGCATTATGCGAGGCGTCGTGTACCACGTTCACCGTCAACATCATGGCGGAAAAGATAAAGCCAAGGTAGCAACCGAAATAAGCCCAAGCATTGAGCTGTTGTAGGCTAAAACCATAACAGGCGGCACAGAGCAGAACCAGCGCCAGCACTTTGGCGTACATCCTTCCGTCAGCAAAACGGTGATCGCCGCGTGCTTTCAGATAAGCCACACTGGCGCGCATCAATGCTTGATGGATTTCACTATTTTCCCGTTGGAATGCCAATGGCCGCAGTGGCGTAGTATCTGGCATCTTCATGGCGCGGGCTGCCCCATGGCACGTAAAAATCGTTGCTGCTGCGCCAGCAGCTCACGGTAGCCAATACAGCGATAATCCATCCCGTGCTGCGAAGCAACCTCCGCCAGTATGGCGGCCAACGCCGGGTAGTGACGGTGATGCCAGCCAGGGAATAGATGATGGGTGAGATGATAATTCAACCCACCGGTCAGATGGTGCAACCACTTTGGTGAGGTTTCCCAATCGCAGGCGGTAGCAAAGTTATGCCGATACCACCCTTGCGGCATCACGCCCCCCTCCGGCACGGCATAAAACTCGGCCTGTGCCCAGTGGGTACCCAACAGTAAAAACACCACCAGCAACGAGGCCAGCATCTGGCTCAGCAAATAAGCCATCAGCACTATTTGCCAGCCAATCCCGTGTTGCTGACATACCACCAATGGGATCACCAGAACCACCAGCAAATGGCAAAGCTTGCTGGCAACAAACACTGCCCATCCTTTGCGCCCAGCCAACACGCCTTCAGCTGCTAACGGAGTTTTGCCCATACGATCGGACCAATCGAATACCAGCGCAATATACGGCAGTGATAAAGCGGCGATCAGCGGCCAATAAAGATGCTGATAACGCATATACGCTCGCCAGCGCTGAAAAGGGGTTTGGCGGAAGAAACCGTTCTCTTCGGTGTCCAGATCATAATGTTCAACGTTGGCATACACATGGTGATAGCTCACATGCCGTGTGCGCCAGTAATCGGGATCCACCCCTAACGGAATGGTCACCAGCCGCCCCGCCAAACGGTTCACCCAAGGCTTACGGGAGAAAGCGTTATGTGAAGCATCGTGATTGACGTTCACATTCAACAACATGCCCATCATGACAAAGGCGAAATAGCACAGCATAAAAGCCAAAGCCTGTTGCTGCACCAAACTGAGCAGATAAAACCCCACGCACAATAGCAACAGAATAACGGCCTTGCCCCAGCAAGCGGCATCGGCGAAGCGGTGATCGGCGCGACTCGTCAAATAACCATGAGCCCGGCGTTTTAATTCCAGATGAAATGCTTGCTCCCCATCTGCGGGGTAAGAAAGAAGTGGCAATAATTTAGCCATGAGTCACCTCTTTCTGGCGTCCCCAGCCCGCAGCAACAGCACAGCCATGAACGGTAATAGCGCAGACGATAAGCCACCAATACAAGTGATAGCTACCCAATGCCACCAATAAAAGAAATGCCAACGCTACCAACAGCCAAACACCGATGCCCCAATTGCGACCTTCCGCAATACCCCCCAATGCCATGGCACCCGTCGCCAACAACATAAACTGCGCCACTTGCTCGCCAGTCAGGCCGTTGTAACCGTAACCAAACCGGTAAACATAGCCCAAAACCAACGCGAACAGCAGCAATGCCCCGCTCACCATGCACCAGGCAGAGCAGCGGAAACGGGCGCTATTCATCGAAGGTTGGCAAGGTAGTTTGAAATAACGTAAAAACGGCAAGTTACTGGCCCAGAATGGGTTCGCCGACGATGGTTCCCCACGCACACCATAAGCGAAAGGCGTGGTTGGCAATGATGCGCCAAAGGTGCCGAACAACTTATCCCAGAAGATAAAACTACCGCCAAAATTCCGATTCGAATAAGCCAATTCATTGACGTGATGCACGCGGTGATGTGCAGGAGTCACTAGAATGTACTCGAGAAAACCGAGCTTAGGCGTCAGTGAGTTGTGGTTAAACAGTTGAATGCTGTAGTGCAGGATAGAAACGGTGATGAATACCGATAGCGGCACCCCAGCCAGTGCCAACAACATAAAGAACGGGATCGAGGTCAGCGACGAATACCATGAGTTGCGCACTCCCAGCGACAGATTGAAATGCTCGCCCTGATGATGCACCACATGTACCGCCCACAGTAGACGGAAACGGTGATGCAGACGGTGTAACCAGTAAAAACCGAAATCCCACGCCAGCAGCGTAAACAGCCACATCAGTATCACCGGCCAATGATCCACCCAGCCCAAACTGTAATGCGCTGCCACATAGCCATAACAGAAGATCTCCAACCCTCGGAACAGCCACAGCATGATATGCCCGGAGTTGAGATTGAAGATAACATCATGCCAATCGACACTGCCTTTGTTATGCCAATGCAGCCACAGCGCCTCGCCGAGCACCACTACCAGCATAAATACAATCGGTATCACAAGATCAGTCATGGTCTTTCTCCCTGACGAGCACCGCTAGCTATCCATTGAACGCGCTGGCAGACATAGCCCACGACTCCAGCCAACAACGCCCCACTGAGTAAATCCACAAACAAATGACGACGCAATTGCAAGATAGAAAAGGCAATCGCCAACCCCCAGATCACCAGCAACGCACTGCGCAGTCGCTTCCGGCTATCCATGGCGGCCCAGATCGCTAACGTCGTTAAGGCAATATGCAATGATGGCAGGCAGTTTTGTTTTGAATCAACGCTGATCAACGCCGCTAGCAAGGTCGAACTCAACGAGTTGCCCTGAAAGACCGGGTAATTCATGGTCGTCGGCCACAGCAGATAAATGGCTCCCGCCACCAGCGCACTCAACTGCATGCTGCTTCTAAGCCATTTGAGTCGGTTTAACGGACACAGCAAATAACACAATGGAATTATCAGAAAGAACGACAGATACAACCAGATAGCATGGGGACTGAAGGGGATCGCCCGATCGATCCAACTTGGAGCCAGTTGATAACCCACACCTTGCCAGCGATCACTGCTGTTATAAATCAGGCCGACAAATCCCCAGCCCAGTAGCATCTGCCATAAGCGGTACAGCACCGAGTTCATGGTGCCTCCGATAAATCAACAATTTCTGATAAATCAACAAGTTCAGGTAAACAAACAATACGCCTGCGCTTGGCATCAAACTGCGGCATGATAGCCTGCGCGGTTAACTGCCATTCCAACCGTTCCGTGGCGATACCATGCAGTTCGAACAACGCGATCAGTTGCTGCTGGCAACATGTCAACGCTTCTGGGCTAGTATCGACCAGCAACAGTAACCGCTTATCCCCTTGTTGGATCAGCCGATAATCCGCCACCGCAGGCAATGCGTTGGCAATCACCCGGCGGCACAGATCGGCAAAGACACGCTGTGTACCCCCTAGTTTCCCCGGTAGCTGCAATTGATCATCACAGCGCCCCTCAATACGCTCCAGCGCCATAGTGGCCTGCCCACAAGGGCAAGGCTGTTCTCGCTTGACTAGAATATCGTCCAAGCGATAACGCACGATCGGTTGAGTACGGCGGGTAAAATCAGTGATCAACGGGGTAAATCGCTGCTCGTCGATCCACTGAGGTTCGACATGAATAAACTCTTCGTTCAAATGCAAGGTGCCATGGCTACAGGTCGCCGCCAGAAAGCCTTCGGTGGCCTGATAAACTTCCCCCACCTCTGCAAATACTCGCCTCAATAATTGGCTGTCTTGCGGTTCCAGCACTTCGGCAACAGAAATCACTTTTTTGACTGATAACTGTAACTCCCCCCGTTCGATTGCCGTTGCCAAAGCACAGAGCACCTGCGCAGGAGCCACCACAATAGAGGGTTGTTGCCGTTCAAGTTGTGGTAAATGTTCGGCAAAGGGGGCAAACAGATCGTAAAACGTCAGGCTTAGCCAGCGGTTATTGACGCTGTGGTACAGGTTATTATCCGCTCGCAAAAATAACGCGACCTTTTCACCGGCCAAAACCCCTTGCGGCAACATTTTCGCTAACATTCCCCCCGCCCAGATCTGCTGCTCCTGAGGGCTAACCACAAACACCCCACGCCGCCCGGAAGTCCCGGTTGACAGGCCAACGCTGTACTTACCGACCTTAGGAGTAAAGTCACGATCGGTTTCACCGCGGCGCGCACAAGCCAGCAAGTCATCCAGCCGTAACCTGGCGGTATTCATCTGATCGAAATTAGCCATCATGAGCGCTTTATCCATCTGCGGCCAGTCGGCAATCGGTAATGCATGGAATGCCTGAAAATAAGGGCTTTTCGCCAGCACCCGGCGAGCAAAACGTTTCAGTTGCCGTGCCTGATAAACTTCCAGCGCCGATCGTTGGGTGAAACGCAACCGCCGCGCACGCAGGTAATGCCATAGCGTCATCAGTGGGATCATAAATCCCCCTCATGACACAAACGGATCTCTGCCCCACCGCCAACATACAACTGGTTGAGCGCTTCGAGAGTGTGATAATAACTGCGCGGATTATCCATAATCAGGTTCGCCAAGCGCGAAGGCCCCCGCAATTGCTGATAGTTCAGTGGCGACCAAGCAGCATCACTGGCCAATAGCGTCCAACCGGAATCAGTCTGTACAAAGGCACCAAGATGCCCGGCGGCATGCCCCGGCAGTGGCACGATGACAATTTGCCCGGCACTACCCGGCAAAGCATAGCCCCATTGAAAAGGTGCCAATTCGGCAGGCAAACTTTGTTGTGGGAAGGATTCGACAAACTGCAACCCAGATTCAAAATCTTCCGGTATCAATCCAGGAACAAACGCCCGTTTTAAGGCCGCCATACCCCGTAGATCGCGAGTTTGTTGCCAACCCTCGCCTGAGCAGATCATCTTAAGGCGGCTGAAATCGCGCAACCCCGCAATATGGTCAGCGTGAAAATGCGAAATAATCACCGCCTCAATATCACTAACGTTGAACCCCAAGCTGCGTAGCTGTTCGAGCAAGGCCTGCTGCGGACTGAAATAAACCGGCGTCACTTGGCGATAGAGCCGGAAAATCCCCTTGGCGGTGTAGTGTTGAAAATGGCTGGCATAGCCGGTATCCCATAGCCAACGGCGTCCCGCCACTTCTAGCAGATAAGCTCTGGAAGGAAACTTACAGGTACGCATCGCCGAACCCCGCAGCGCCATACAACCCAGGTGAGTGCAATAACCAATTTCAAACGTGGTGATGTTAGCCATCTGCCGCCATCCCCTGCTGTTTAAGCCACACCGAGGTCAATTCAATCCCTTGTTCTAGAGAGTAACGCGGCTGATAACCCAACTCCTCAATCGCGAGGGTGTTATCCAGTGTCATGTCAAAATAGGCTGCTGCGACGCTGTAGCGCGTCAACATCGGTTCTTTATTGGTGAAATGCGCTAACAGCTCCATGCCCCCCGCCACAGCGAATAATATGGGATAAGGCACCGCTTGCACCCGATATTGCCAGCCAAGTTGCTCAGTCAGCAGTTGGTGTAACATATCAACCAGCCGTTGGGGCTGTTGGTTGGTGATATTATAAATACTGCCGGAAACCAAACCCGACTTGCGGCTGGCTAAATCCATCGCATGTACCACGTTGAGCACAAACGTCAGATCCAAATAGGCATTCCCCCCACCCGGCAGACGCAACACACCTTTATCCCGCTGTAATTGTGCCAAAATCCTCGGCACAATTACCCGATCATGTGGGCCAAACAAACCTCGAGGACGTAGGATCAGGTAAGTCGTTTGCGGATAACAACGCAACAATCCGGCAAGACTCTGCTCGGCAGCAAATTTGCTCGCAGCATAATAATTGGCAAACCGCTGGGCGAATTCACTTTCCGTGATTTTGTGGTGATGTTTGAAATCGAAATAAACCGCAGGCGTCGAGATATGAATAAAACGCTTCACCCCACAACGTCCGGCGGCTTTGCCCAATCTTTCCGTCACAAAGGTATTGGCTTGATAAAATTCCTGGCGGCTACCCCAAGGGGAAGATTTAGCAGCACAATGCCAAACTACGTCACAACCAGCCATCAGTTGTTCGCACTGCACCTCTCCGGCACGGGTGAGATCCAGCGCGGTAAAAGTGGCACCTTGGGCTGCCAACACCCGGCCGACGACAACATCTCGCCCAGTGGCATGCACTTGATACCCTGCCGCCAGTAACCACTCAACCGCATTGCGTCCTAAGCCACTGGTGGCCCCAGTTACCAGTACTTTCATGGCAGCAACACCATGCCACCTAACGTTAGCCCAGCGGCAGTGCCGATCAGCATCACCGGTTTATCGGCATTGAGCCGACCGGTTATCGCGGCTTCATGCAGCGCCGAAGGGATCGACGCCGCCACCTGATTACCGCGATAACGGTAAATATCGACCAACGCCTCTGGCGTCACGTGTAGCCGCTTGCGCATATGTTCCAAAGAGAGATGGCTGGCCTGATGTGGCACCACAGTGGCGATTTGTGCCAGAGAGAGCCCGCCAGCAGCCAGCAGACGACTGAGGAAACTTTCGATCAGTGCAGAAGCTTGTCGGAATAACTGCTTGCCCTTCATATGGAACAGAAAATCGCTGTTACTCATCCCTGAACGCGGGTTGCAGCGCGTGCCACCCGCACGGATTTCACACAGTTCACTACCTTCTGGATGGGTTTCCATCAGATAGGACAAAATACCACTGCGCCCATCGCCACGCTCAACAATCGCGCAGGCGGCACCATCACCAAAAATCAGCGACGACTCTTCATCTTCCCAGTCGATACCCCGCGAAGCGATATCGGCCGAGACAATGGCAATACGCAGGTAAACACCACTATTGAGCAACCCTGCCGCCACTTGCAGCGCGGTGATAAAACTGACGCAACTGGTGTTGATATCAAAACCGGCAATACTCTGCCTTAGCCCCGCCAGTTTAAGAATATGAGCCGCACTGAACGGGAGCGCCTGAACGGCGATCGCCGAGGCAGAAATCAGCAGATCGATGGAATTTCGTGGGATTGCATGGCGAGCCAATGCGTCATCCAAGGCCGCTACCGCCAGTTCAGCTTGGCTGGCATCATTACTGGCATGGAAACGATGAGTAATCCCCGAGCGTTTTTCTACATAGCCAGCGGGCTTATTCAACCGCTGATCCAGCAACGAGGACTCGACGCACTGAGCGGGTAGAGCTGCGCCGGTAGCAATAATTTTAAGTGGCAGTACGGTGTGAGGAAGGCTATCCATAGTCATTATTATCGCCCAGTCTACTTGTCCATCAATCGGTTAGCCGAACTTCAAGCGTTGCTAATCATAAAACTTCGCTTATCTCGACCAATCCCTTGTTTCAAATCAATATAACGAAAAGCCTAACAGCAATTCTTACTGATTGATTCCATTAACTTAACTAGCTGTTTGATAATAGGTACCACAGCCTAAATCAACACTAATAATAAATCCACTGGAACTCACGAAAGTTATTTTTGATCTAGAAAGGGATTTTCAAGAAAGCCGATCAACACAGGTTTCGCCATTTTTAATGGCCAATTGATACAGCGTAAACGCGGTGTGTTGTTCAATCAGCGTCGCCAGCTCTGGCGAATGGCTGGTGAGCCAAATTTGGCTGTAACGGCTCGCTTCGGCAATCAAACGTGCCAGAGCGGGCAACATTTGTGGATGCAAACTATTTTCCGGCTCGTTAAGGGCGATAAATTGAGGAGGACGCGGGCTTAGCAATGCCACCGCTAAGCACAGAAAACGCAGTGTTCCATCGGAAAATTCTGCCGACTCCAATGGACGAAGGAGTCCTTGCCGGCTCATCAACAGCTGAAAACGCCCATCACCACTTTCACAAGAGAAAGTACATTCCGGGAATGCCGCCTCCAGTACGGTAAACAGCAACTCACTGTCGCCAATTTCGACGATCGTTTGGAAAGCTGCCGCTAAATTCAGCCCATTGCCAGCCAACACTGGGGAGCGATACCCCACTTGCGGCAAACGCAATCCCGCGCCTTTCGAGATATCAAACTCATGGTAAAAGCGCCAATTGCGCAACGTTTCTCGGGCGCTGGAGACTTCCGGGTAAAGATGCGGCTCACCGAGTTGACCAAACAGAGATTCATTTTCATAGAGCGAAGCGGCGTGGGTCACTTTCTCGCCATTCACATCGTTAAGAAATACCGCCTGATTACGGCGATGCATCACCGAAGACGAAGGTCGACGGCGAAAACCACTCAGCCAAATTTGCTCTTCTTTCACGATCGGATCGAGAGAAAACTGGGTGGGAAACGGTAATTTATCAGGAAAGCCGACCTGTAATTGATACTCAAAACTGTCGGTTTCGACCGCCAATGTCATGCGCTGGGGAGTACGCGCATGACCACGCGCCTGCTCACCGGCCCACATCACTTTTTGTATACCGCCCTCATCGGAAAGCCAGTGCGACAACTGCCCTGCCGCCGCACCATGAATCAAATGAATGGCCTGATAAATATTGGATTTTCCGCAACCGTTAGGGCCAAAGACCACATTCAATTGCTCAAGATCGATAGAGAGTTGCCTGACAGAACGGTAGTTATCGATATAGAGGGATTTGATCACAAACGTAAACCTTAAAACGCCAGAGGAACCACTGACGTCATACTGCCATGCTTTTGTACACCACGAAACTGGAGATGATGCTCCAGCCGTGGTGTGGAGTAAAAATGTGGAGATTTGCCGAATAACCTCCGCTATTCGGTGACTGTCGACTGTGTACTTCAGTTACTTAAGTGTACCAGGCCAAATAAATAAGCTGTTACTCGCAATGGGCGAAACATTGAGTGACACACTCTGATGGCGGTCTTTTTTTGTCCATTCAGGTTGAGGGCATCGTCCCCCCCAAATTTCAATACCCACAGGTTCTTGTGACGAACGCAGATCGTTAGTCAACTCAATGGTTTTACCATTATCCAACTCGATCACTACCGTTTCACCGGCAACTTCGGTCAATGTCCCCGTGCTATCCGTGACAAAAATTTTCATACGGTGCCCTCCTTTGGACAACAATTACCCTCATGGAATATCTACCTCAATAGACAACCTCTGTTCTCAGCGACGATTACGCACCAACTGGTAACGACGGGTGAGATATTCCACCGGCACGCTCCAGATATGTACTAAACGGCAGAACGGGAACAGGATGAACAGTGTCATACCCAATATAATATGGATTTTGAACACCAATGCCACACCGTCCAGATATTGCGATGCTCCAGCATGGAAAGTGACCACTGCCTGTGCCCAATTCACCAGTTTCAGCATTTCACTACCGTCCATATGTTGGGCGGAGAATGGAATGGTCAATAAACCCAGACACACCTGCACCACCAGCAACGTCAGGATCAGGATGTCGCCAAAGCTGCTGGTCGCTCGCACACGTGGGTTGGTCAGGCGACGTTTTAGCAACATCCCCCCGCCAATCAACATCATCACACCGCAGGCACCACCAGCGATCATCGCCAGCTTCTGTTTCACATCCATCGGCAAGAACGATTCGTACATCCAGTGCGGCGTTAACATGCCGAGAAAATGCCCGGCGAAGATACCCAAAATACCGATGTGGAACAGATTAGAAGCCAAACGCATGCCTTTTTTATCCAACATCTGACTAGAGCCAGCACGCCAAGTGTATTGACCGTAGTCGTAACGCAACCAGCTACCAATCAGGAAGATGGCCCCTGCGAGATAAGGATAAATATCGAAGAAAAATTGATTCAAAAATTGCATGATTATCTTCCTTTGCTGGCCGCTGCTGACAGATCCAAATACTGCGGAGCCACCGCACCGGCAAAGCGACGTTGGTGTGCGTCTTGCTGCGCCGAAGCACAGCCTTGTTCGCCCAAACCACCCTTGGCAATAAATCGGACTTGTTCCTCTTCCCACACCGCATCCAACGCCTGTGGAGTGTCGTCGCGCGCTTCTTTAGCCACTTGCGACTCCAGAGACTGCGCTTGTACATCGGTACCCGACAGCGCTAACAACAGATCAAACAACACCGCATAGGGGCTTTGGCGTTGCTGCAAGCGCGCACCGAGTAATGCCAGAATCGGCGCAATATCCTGCAATCCACCACGGGCTTCTTCTTGGCTGCGGCTAGCCAAATACTCCAGATATAGCGGCAAAAAGTCCGGCAATTCACGGCTATCAATTTCCAACCCGGCGGCGCGATATTGCTCCATCAGATCGACCATCGCCTGACCGCGATCGCGTGATTCGCCATGCACATGTTCAAACAGTAACAGCGAGGTAGCACGACCCCGGTCGAACAACTCACAATAATCTGCTTGACGATCCAGCAACGGCTTAGCACAGAAGTCACCAATAAACTGAATCAGTTGCGCGCTATGATGCAGATCCAATTCACTGGCTGGCTCTAACGCTTCAATCAATTCATCCTGATGGTCAAACAAGGCCTGATCCGGATAATCCAACAGGCGAGCAATGATACGTAAGCTCATCATTGGGCATCCTCCGACGTTTTCTTGCTGACATCGATAGCGTCGATACGACGGCTGTTGAACAGGTTAAATTTGCTGTCGCTGCCATGACAGCCATCGCCGAAGCTAAAACCACAACCTTTGCTTTCCGGGAAGGCTTCTCGCGCCAGCTCGCGGTGGCTGGATGGGATCACGAAACGGTCTTCGTAATTGGCGATCGCCAGATAGCGATACATTTCCTGCGCCTGCGCCTCGCTCAAACCGACCTGTTCCAGCGCACTGGTATCCACCACGCCGTCGACAGTTTCTGCACGTTTGTAGTGACGCATCGCTAACATGCGTTTCAGCGCCAGCAACACCGGGGCGGTATCACCCGCAGTCAGCAAATTCGCCAGATATTGCACCGGAATTCGTAGGCTCTCTACGTCCGGCAGTACGCCGCTGTGCGCCAGTTCACCCGCATCGGCCGCGGATTGAATCGGTGACAATGGCGGCACATACCACACCATCGGCAAGGTGCGATATTCCGGGTGCAGCGGCAGCGCCAACTTCCAATCCATCGCCATTTTGTAGACCGGCGATTGCTGGGCGGCGTCGATCACGCTTTGCGGTATACCGTCGGCGAGCGCCTGCGCAATCACTGCTGGGTCGTTTGGATCGAGGAATACATCCAATTGGCTTTGATACAGATCTTTTTCGTTTTCTGTCGCCGCCGCCTGTTCGATACGGTCAGCGTCGTACAACAACACGCCGAGATAGCGGATACGCCCAACGCAGGTTTCCGAGCACACCGTTGGTTGCCCGGCTTCAATACGCGGATAACAGAAAATACACTTCTCAGATTTGCCGCTTTTCCAGTTGAAATAGATTTTCTTGTACGGGCAACCGGTCAAGCACATCCGCCAGCCACGACATTTATCCTGATCGATCAGCACAATGCCGTCTTCGCCACGTTTGTAGATGGCTCCGCTTGGGCAGGTCGCCACACACGCCGGATTCAAACAGTGTTCGCACAGGCGTGGCAGATACATCATGAAAGTGTTTTCGAACTGGCCGTACATCGCCTTTTGCATATTGTCGAAGTTCTTGTCCTGTGAGCGTTTTTCAAACTCACCGCCAAGAATTTCTTCCCAGTTCGGACCGTTTTCGATCTTCTTCATGCGCTGACCGGTGATCAGCGAACGCGGACGCGCGATCGGCTGATGCTTACCCTGTGGCGCGGTGTGCAAATGCTGGTAGTCGTAATCGAACGGTTCGTAATAGTCATCCAGCGCCGGTACATCTGGGTTGGCGAAGATCTTCGCTAGCAGACCCACACGGCTCCCCATGCGAGGTTCCAGCTTGCCGTTGATTTTACGTATCCAGCCGCCCTGCCATTTTTCCTGATCTTCCCAGGCATGCGGATAACCGACGCCCGGTTTGCTCTCGACATTATTGAACCAGGCGTATTCCATCCCTTCACGGCTGGTCCAGACGTTCTTACAGGTGACCGAACAGGTATGGCAACCGATGCATTTATCCAGATTCAGCACCATGCCGACTTGTGAACGAATTTTCATTTGGCTTTCTCCTGCTGGCTACCCTGTACGTCGTCGTTACCTTCACCATCCAACCAGTCGATACGGTTCATTTTGCGCACCACCACGAACTCATCACGGTTAGAACCGACAGTGCCGTAGTAGTTGAAGCCGTAAGACAGTTGCGCGTAACCGCCGATCATATGCGTCGGTTTCGGGCAAACGCGGGTGACAGAATTGTGAATACCGCCGCGCTGGCTGGTGATTTCAGAACCTGGAATGTTCACGATGCGTTCCTGCGCGTGGTACATCATGGTCATCCCAGCGGGAATACGTTGGCTGACCACCGCACGCGCCGTCAGCGCACCGTTGGCGTTAAACGCTTCGATCCAGTCGTTGTCCTCAATGCCCAGATCTTTGGCATCGTCTTCACTCAGCCAAACAATCGGCCCGCCGCGCGATAAGGTCAGCATCAGCAAGTTGTCGCTGTAGGTTGAGTGAATGCCCCATTTCTGGTGTGGCGTCAGGAAATTCAGCGGTTTCTCTTTGTTACCGTTCGGTTTTTTGTTCAACAACGGTTGTGCTGCACGCGTATCGATCGGCGGACGATACACCAGCAAACTTTCACCGAAGGCGCGCATCCACTCATGATCTTGATACAACTGCTGACGACCGCTCAGGGTACGCCACGGGATCAGCTCATGGACGTTGGTGTAGCAAGCGTTGTAGGAAACGTGTTCATCTTCCAAACCCGACCAAGTTGGGCTAGAGATAATTTTGCGCGGCTGCGCCTGAATATCGCGGAAGCGGATTTTTTCGTCTTCTTTGTTCAGTGCCAGATGCGCGTGTTCACGACCGGTTATTTTCTCTAGCGCCTGCCACGCTTTCACCGCCACTTGACCGTTGGTTTCTGGCGCAAGTGACAGGATCACTTCTGCTGCATCAATCGCACTTTCAATTTTCGGGCGGCCAACCGCTGGGCCATCGGCCTTGACGTAGTTAAGTTTTTTCAGGAAATCGACTTCAGTCTGCGTATTCCAACTGATGCCTTTACCGCCATTACCTAACTTATCCAGCAGCGGTCCCAACGAGGTAAAGCGTTCGTAAGTCGCCGGGTAATCACGCTCGACCACCATGATGTGCGGCGCGGTTTTTCCGGGGATCAAGTCGCACTCGCCCTTCTTCCAATCTTTCACGCCCAACGGCTGCGCCAGTTCGGCGGCAGAATCATGTTGGATTGGCAGCGTCACCACATCGGTTTCTTGCCCTAAATGGCCGACACAGACCTCGGAGAAGGTTTTAGCGATGCCTTTGTAGATCTCCCAATCGCTTTTGGAATCCCAAGCGGGATCGACCGCCGCTGACAACGGATGAATAAACGGATGCATGTCCGAGGTATTCATATCGTCTTTTTCGTACCACGTAGCGGTCGGCAACACGATATCTGAGTACAGGCAGGTGCTGGACATACGGAAGTCGAGCGTAACCACCAAGTCCAACTTGCCTTCACCGCCCTGATCCTGCCAATCCACTTCCTCAGGTTTCGCTCCGCCTTGCTGACCAAGATCCTTACCTTGAATACCATTCTCGGTGCCCAGTAAATACTTGAGCATGTACTCATGGCCTTTACCGGAAGAGCCCAACAAGTTGGAACGCCAAACGAACAGGTTACGAGGGAAGTTCTGCGGATTATCCGGTTGTTCGGCGGCAAAACTTAGACTGCCTTGCTTGAGACTATCGACGGTGAAATCAACTGGTGATTGCCCTGCGGCTTTGGCCTGCGCAGCAATATGCAGTGGGTTGGTACTCAATTGAGGTGCAGACGGCAACCAGCCCATGCGTTCGGCACGCACGTTGAGATCGATCAGACTGCCGCTAAAGCGCGATTTATCCGCCAATGGCGACAGCAGCTCTGAAGTTGCCAGCGTTTCATAACGCCACTGGCTGGAGTGATTGTAGAAGAACGAGGTGCTGTTCATCTGACGCGGTGGACGTTGCCAGTCGAGACCAAACGCCAGCGGTAACCAGCCGGTTTGCGGCCGCAGTTTTTCCTGCCCCACATAGTGCGCCCAGCCACCGCCGCTTTGCCCTACACAACCACAGAAGATCAACATGTTGATCAGGCCGCGGTAGTTCATGTCCATGTGATACCAGTGGTTCATCCCGGCACCGACGATGATCATCGAACGACCATGCGTTTTCTCGGCGTTCTCGGCAAACTCGCGGGCAATGCGAATAATATTCTGACGCGAAACACCGGTGATTTTTTCTGCCCACGCCGGTGAGTAAGCTTTGATTTCGTCGTAGTTAGCCGCACAGTTGGCATCGTTCAAACCACGATCGAGCCCGTAGTTCGCCATCGTCAGATCGTACACGCTGGTGACGAGGGCTTCACTGCCGTCGGCTAACGTCAGGCGTTTTACTGGCAGTTTGTGTAACAGGATTTCGTCCAGTTCTACGCTGTTGAAGTGCTCACTTTCGGTTCCACCGAAATAAGGGAAACCAACGTCAGCGACTTCATCATGCGCACCCAACAGGCTGAGTTGTAGCTCAACTTCCTGCTGTGATTTACCTTCACGCGCTTCCAGATTCCATTTACCCTGCTCGCCCCAGCGGTAACCGATGGAACCTAACGGCGCGACCAGTTCGCCACTACGTTGATCGATAGCGACAGTTTTCCATTCTGGGTTATTTTCTTGCCCCAATCCGTCAACCAGATCGGCTGCACGCAGCATACGCCCGGCGGCATAATGGCCACCTTCACGCGGCTCCAATAACACCAACATTGGCATGTCAGTGTAACGACGCACGTAATCACGGAAGTAACTCACCTCACGATCGAGGTGGAATTCTTTCAGCATCACATGCCCCATCGCCAACGCCATCGCGCTGTCGGTGCCCTGTTTCGGATTCAACCATTGGTCACACAGTTTGGCGACTTCGGCATAGTCCGGGGTAACGGCAACAGTTTTGGTGCCTTTATAGCGAACTTCGGTAAAGAAATGGGCGTCTGGGGTACGGGTTTGCGGGACGTTAGAGCCCCAAGCGATAATGTAAGATGAGTTGTACCAATCAGCCGATTCCGGCACATCGGTTTGTTCGCCCCAAGTCATCGGCGAAGCTGGCGGCAAATCGCAATACCAGTCGTAGAAACTCAGGCAGGTGCCACCAATCAAAGACAGATAACGCGCACCCGCGGCGTAAGACACCATCGACATTGCCGGGATCGGTGAGAAGCCGATAATGCGGTCTGGCCCGAAAGTTTTGGCGGTGTAAACGTTAGCAGCGGCGATCAGCTCGTTGACTTCTTGCCAACTGGAACGAACAAAACCACCACGTCCGCGCGCGACTTTATAACTTTTCGCTTTTTCGACATCAGAAACAATCGAGCCCCAAGCATCGACCGGATCGCTGTGCTGCGCTTTGGCCTCACGCCACAGTTTAAGCAGGCGTTTACGCATCAGCGGATATTTCAAACGGTTGGCGCTGTAAAGATACCAAGAATAGCTGGCACCGCGTGGGCAGCCACGGGGTTCATGGTTCGGCAGATCCGGACGAGTTCGCGGATAGTCGGTTTGTTGGGTTTCCCAAGTCACCAGCCCATTTTTGACGTAGATCTTCCAGCTACATGAACCGGTGCAGTTCACACCGTGGGTAGAGCGCACCACTTTGTCGTGCTGCCAGCGGCTACGGTAGCCGTCCTCCCAATCACGATTGGTATTCAGCGTTTGACCGTGCTCACCAGAGAACGGCTCGGCCAGCTGTTTGAAATAGCGGAACCGGTCTAAAAACTTGCTCATCCGGAGTTCTCCTGAAGGCTTTGTTGTTATGGAATAACGAAGGGACATTGCTCAATCTGTCGCAAGCCTACGTAGAGGTTTGGTTCGGCAAATTGATTGCGATCAAGGGAATCGGGGAGTGAAATCAGCGGGACAAGCGTGATTACCACCAAAGGATTATTGGTGGCAATTAGTTCAATTTATTGAAATTAAAAGATAAAAACAAGTGACAGCGAGAGTCTGACACCCTCTATACGGTCAGTAGATATTTGGGGGTAGATTGCTAATTTACCCCTGACGACGATGTAGACGAATCGTGAAATCTGTTTCGCAGGAAAATGCCTCGCTGCTCGCCAAGCGTTGCTGCACTTCTTCTGAAGCGCGCCAAGCAAATGGCGTCATTTGCAGCAAATTAGCCGCCTGTTCGCCCGATAAGGTCATTGGATAGGCTAATTGTTCGACCAATTCACAGTCAAATCCGTCCAGATGCTCTTCGACATCATCATGTAACTGAACCTGCTGATAAACCTGCTCTTTCAGTTGATACAGATGACGCGGCCCCGGTGACACCGTCACAACCACACCACCCGGCTTAACGACTCGTGCCAATTCTTCAGCTTTGCAAGGTGCGTAAATGCGTAAGATCGCATCTAACGACGTATCGGCAAATGGCAAACGGTGACTGGAGGCCACGCAGAACGACACCGTAGGATAGCGTTTAGCGGCATAACGAATAGCCACTTTCGCCACATCTAAACCATAGACTGTCATTTGACGTGCCTGAGCCAGTTGTGTGGCGACTTCTGCGGTGTAATAACCTTCGCCGCAACCAATATCCAACAGTGCCTGAGCGTCTTCTGGCAGCATCTCATTGAGTAAGGCCGCGACGCGTTGTTGCAACGGCCGATAATAACCGGCATCGAGAAACGCCCGCCGTGCTTGCATCATCTCCGCACTGTCGCCTGGTTGTTTGGAACGCTTATGCTGCACCGGCATCAAGTTGACGTAACCTTCTTTGGCACAATCAAACTGGTGATTGTTTTCGCAACGCCATTGCGCGGAAAAGAAATGAAGAGGCAACTGACACAACGGGCATTGGTAAGACATGAATTAAATTCCAGAGAATGACGGCGCGGGTAGTCTAAAGAAGCCCCTAGTGTGATGCAAGGCTGCTACACTAGAGCCTGTTTTTGTAGGCCAAAGAGACCAGCAATGACCGATTATTCTCCACTACTCAAAGCAATCCCAACCATCCAGCACGGCTTTGGTAGCAAAAGTGCCCTGTTGCCGGTTCATCTGCAACCGTATCGCGATACTTTGCCAGAGAAAAAACAGGTGCACGGTACGCGGATTGTCGACGTTAATCACCCCGCCCAACTCTGTGGTGAGGCCGACGGCTTCTATACCGATCAATCTGGAATTTTACTCAGCGTATTAACTGCCGATTGCCTACCCGTGATTTTCAGCCGTAACGACGGCTCAGCGATTGGTGCCGTGCATGCCGGTTGGCGCGGGTTATTAGACGGCATTCTGGAACAGATGGTTGAGCGTATCCGTCGTGAAGATGACACCACCAACTGGACGGCGTCGATTGGCCCAGCGGCTGGAGCCTGTTGTTATGAAGTTAACCCAGAACTGGTTGAACGTTTCCAACAAACATTAGCGATGCCCGCTGAACTGATCAGCCCACGCTATCGCCATTTGGATCTGGCCGCCATCGCAGAACATAAGCTCAAAGCGTTGGGGTTTTCGGCGGTCGATCACGCAGGAAGTTGCACCATTTGCACTCCCAACAGCGAGCCGCAGCAACCGTTCAACTTCAAGTACACCAGTTTTCGTCGTAACAGTCATCGCCGCGCACGAGATAGCCATCACCCTGGCATCAAAGGACGTAATCAGTACTCCGCTATTATCATTACTGGCTGAATGGCAGACACGAAAAAGCCCGCGCGAAGGCGGGCTTTTTGTACAGCTGACGCTGATTAGATAGCCATAACGTTTACGGCTGATGGGCCTTTCTGGCCGTCTTGGATTTCGAACTCAACGTTCTGGCCTTCAGCCAGGGTTTTGAAGCCGTTACCCTGAATTGCAGAGAAGTGTACGAACACGTCTTTGCTGCCGTCAGCTGGAGTGATGAAACCGAAACCTTTAGACTCGTTGAACCACTTAACTTGACCTTTGATCTTTGCCATCTTGAGTATTTCCTTTGGATTGTTTAAACCGCCCGGAGGCGTTACATAGACAAACTAGAGTCGTTACTGCTTGAGGCACTAAGATAAGGATCGGCAGAGAAGCGGTATTCAACGCTAACGTCTTTACTCAGAACTTCTTTACTGAAAATGCCACACATATACAGAACTGTACCTCGTTTTACCCAGATGCGTTATCACATACTCTGTATTCGATGGCAAGCCATTTTTAATCACTGATCGACCTGTCGCACATATTTGAAACGGTCGACCGCAATAATAGCTTAAATAGAACAAAACTTGTTGAAGCCTTGTCTATTTTCTGCTTTGTAAAGAAACCCGGTTCTACTCCGCATTTTGCCTGCGTTTTAACAAAACTTTCATCTCCATTGACTCTATCCCAAATGGCATATAAGCCCATTGAACCGCTTAGAACGTTAAATTTTTTTGAATCTTTATGGAATGAGATATGCATGTTCTGAATATCGATGAACGGGTTGTCTGATCCGACCATTGTTGCCCTCATTAGCGGCAGAAAGAGAGCGCTCCTGCGCTCTTATCACTCTTTTACCGATCGATTCACCAACGCCATTTACTGGTGCAATTTGCTATCGCATTGTGCATAATCATGCAAAAAAGCAATTAACACATCATCAATGTATAATAATAATCGGTTATATTACCAATACAGTGAATTACAAATATAATTATTATCTATAGTCGCAATAAAAATTGAATGAAATAGCTGAAATAGTCACCGTTAATCGATGAATAAATAAATATTGACTCTCTGCGGCCTGCCGAGCCCTGGCTCAGCCTTATTTTTCTTATCAGCACATCACACTCCACCAACCCACTGATTGATAGTCGATTTTTTGTATTAGCTCGTAAAAAAACCACCTACTCTGTAGGTTACAAACCTCAGAGCAAGCCCCACCCTTTACCTTACTCATTAAGGGTTAATTTTTATATCGACCCGCTCACCAATTTTAATTGGGTTAAATTGATGCTGATTAATTCCCGCAACTATTAGTGCTTGCTGTAACTGTTGTGGCGGTTCATCTAAAGATTCATCCGCCAATTCAAAAACGCCCCAATGAATCGGAATAACCTTAGGTGCATTGAATTGTTGGTATAGTTTTACCGACTGTTGCGGGTCCATATGTTGCTCCTGCATAAACCAACGTGGTGCATAGGCGCCGATCGGCAACGCCGCAACATCGAACGGCCCAAGCCGGGCATCAATATCCACCAAACGTTCGGAGTAGCCACTGTCACCGGAGAAGTAAAAACGCATCGCCGGATGATGAATCACCCAGCCACACCACAGCGAACGATTACGATCCCACAAGGTACGCATACTCCAATGACGAGCAGGCGTGGCATGGAAGGTCATGTCCCCCAACGTGATGCTGTCCCACCAATCCAACTCTTCTACCCGCAAGCGAGCATAACGCCGGAACCAGCGCTTCAAACCGAGCGGCACAATAAAAGTCGCCTGCGGGAAGCGGTTAGCGAGTTGACGAACCGTTCGCCGATCGAGATGATCATAATGGTTGTGGGAAATCAGCACCACATCGACAGCGGGTAGCTGTTGTACCGTCAATGGTGGCGGGGTTTTACGTTCTGGGCCATAGAAGCTCAGCGGTGAGGCGCGTGATGACAAGGCAGGATCGATTAACACATAGCGTCCACTAAGACGTAACAGCATCGCAGCGTGCCCCAGCCACCATACCGAATCCTGAGTCCCGCTCAGATCGGCTGGCTGCCACCAACGTTGGATAAAATGCTGATACCCCTGCTGCGGTGGTTTCGGTAATCCTTGTTGCTTACGTTCTTCCTGCCAACGCTTCAAATCCCCTTCATGCCGCGAAGAAGATTCCAGATTACGAAATCCATGCGGGGTGTGGTGCGCTTTACTGGCATCGTAATAACGATTGGTTATCTTCATCCCAAACTCACTCTAACAACATCACAACATTGATTAAATATAACAGGATAACTATCACAAAATAGACCGAACAGTGCGTTATTGACTGACCTTTCCTGGCATTCTGCTGTCTGATTGCCGACGAGGTTGCCAAGGCCAATAAGAGCCCGTTAAGCATCTCTTAAGAAGTGTGTGTTTTACTTACCAGGAACATTCAGGAAAGGAGAAGTTATGAGCCGTTCGACATCACGCAAATCGCGCGTCCGTGTTGGCCGTATTCGTAGTGCGTTGAAGGCACAGATGCAATATTGGCGCATGAGTATGATGATGAAGCTGCGCCGCGTCCGTGTACCGACGCCATTGGTGTTACTGACCGGTGCGATGGTCAGCTTTTTGATACTGACACTGTTAGTGACCAGCGTCGTATTGATTGATGTGTTCAGTACTCTATTCCGTGTCTGTCGTAAATTACTCGGATTAGGCCGCAGCTACCCCAATAATGCCTTTATGCCCCGCACCTAAAAGCAAAACGGAGGCGCATCACACGCCTCCGTCAAATCTTATCTTACTCGCTGCGCCTTGGCGGTTTCGCCTTTACGCCGCGTCAACCTAAAGCCCACCCACAACAACAAAATCCACACTGGCATCAACAGCACCGAAATACGAATCCCCGGCGTGAAATACATAATCACCAGAATCAAACTGAGGAATACCAGGCACAGGTAGTTACCATACGGATACCACAATGCCTTGAAACTCGGGATCACACCCTGCCGATTTTTAGCCGCACGGAACTTCAGATGCGCCAAACAAATCATCACCCAGTTAATCACCAAGGTGGAGACCACCAGCGCCATCAATAGCTCGAAGGCTTTCCCCGGCATCACATAGTTGATCAATACGCCCATAGAGGTCGCCAATGCTGAAAGTGCGATCGACAGCACCGGCACACCGCGTTTATTCACTTTGGTCAACACCTTCGGCGCATTACCCTGCGTTGCCAAACCGAATAACATCCGGCTGTTGCAATACACGCCGCTGTTATAGACCGACAGCGCCGCCGTTAGCACCACCACGTTGAGGATCGTAGCCACCAGATTGCTATTCAGCGCATGGAAAATCATGACAAACGGACTGCCGCCTTCGACCACTTTGCCCCACGGGTAAAGCGACAGCAGCACCGTCAGAGAACCGATATAAAAAATCAAAATACGGTACACCACCTGATTAGTGGCTTTTGGAATGCTGCGACGTGGATCGGCGGCTTCGGCGGCGGTAATCCCCACCATTTCTAACCCACCGAACGAGAACATGATCACCGCCATCGCCATCACTAACCCTTCGAAGCCGTTTGGCATAAAGCCGCCCTGCTGCCACAAGTTAGTAATGCTGGCTTCTGGACCACCGCTGCCGCTAGCCAGCAGGTAAGCGCCGAAACCAATCATACCGACGATCGCCGCGACTTTGATGATGGCGAACCAGAATTCGGTTTCCCCATACAAGCGCACGTTCACTAAATTGATCAAGTTAATCAGGACGAAGAACACCGCCGCCGAAGCCCAGGTCGGGATCTCCGGCCACCAGTATTGGATGTAGATCCCAACGGCTGTCAATTCGGCCATGCCCACCAAGATGAACATCGCCCAGTAATTCCAACCGGATAGGAAGCCAGCAAAATCACCCCAATATTTATAGGCAAAATGGCTGAACGAGCCGGCGACCGGCTCTTCGACCACCATTTCGCCTAATTGACGCATGATCAAAAAAGCAATAAAACCGCCGATGGCGTAGCCCAACAGGACTGATGGCCCAGCCATTTTGATGGTCTGCGCGATCCCGAGGAATAAACCTGTCCCGATGGCGCCACCCAAGGCAATAAGTTGTATGTGTCTGTTTTGTAAGCCGCGTTTTAGCGGGGTATCCTGTTGCTGACCGCCCATCTTATCCTCATTGAATGAATACCTCGTCGCTGGTGCGCAAGATTTCACCCCTCAATAAATGACTCTGCGGGCGGCTTTTTAACACTTAACCCCTCGGGCATCAAGGATTAGCACCTCGCGAAATCGCGCCGAGGTGCTATTTTTCGACAGAAAAGCTCAGAAGTGCAGCGCGTTCAATTGGGCATTCCGCATAACTTGGTCAGATTACGCGCGCCAATCATCAAGGTCGCCACGTAAGAGTGACGACGGGTGATGACTTCTACCGCCACGCGGTCATTTTTGACGCGCGCCAATCATCAAGGTCGCCACGTAAGAGTGACGACGGGTGATGACTTCTACCGCCACGCGGTCATTTTTGTATTCGATGAGGTAGGTAGAAGGCCAGCCTTGACGCCGCTGACCAAAACTTTTGGCATGATGGTCGATCGCCGCATGGGCAACCACCAGATGGGACAAATGGGTATCACCTTTAATAATGCGCTTCATAAACTCGCTCCACCAACGACAATTCCATTGCCAAAAATAGGGAAACACGCATGAAATAGAATAGTTCTAACGCAGCACTTCCGCAGGCTGTTGGCTCATCAAAAAGCAAATCATTGCCGCGCGCAGCGGGCTACCGCTATCCGCCAACCATACGCCGTTTGAGGTGATCATTTGCGCCTGCCATTGGGGTTGTTCACTTTGGTTATCGACATTCAGGCTGATTTTGTTAGCACAGATAATGGGCCAAGCATCGGAGGGATTATTGCAGTAATTCTTACCTTTCACACCGCCATAAGGATACCATTTATCTGGATTCTCTCCGGTGATCAGCGCAATGCTGCGGTTAACTTCGGCGTCGCTTTCTTCGTACCATTTAATCATCAGTTTTATCCATCTATCACTCAGTTCGGCGCTACATTACAACGCTGATAAGACAGATTTATGACAAGCGATGAGGTTCTTGAGGGGAATGGTGAGAAGGCAATCCGGTTAAAACTGAAACTGAGATAACCGACGTGTCCTGAACCTTCTCACCAAGTAGGAGGCTTAACGCTCTGGGATAAAGTTTTTGAAGTCCAGCGATGGGTTGACTTCATCATCCACTGAGCCCGCATTTTGTTGCGCCAGACTTTTCAATAATGCCGTCTGTTGACGCTGCTGCTCAGCAATCTCTTGCAGCAAGCGGATCTGTTCATTGGCTCGCACGCTGGCACGGTTGACCAGAAACCATGCCCACAACCCGACAACCAATACCAACATGGCCACAAGCAACGAAACCAAGCCGGATGTGCCAAAACCAAAATCAAACATGAACTACCCTATCTACTACATTAAGCCGAACTACTATATTACGGCGGCTGACCACTTTTTGTCACCAAGGAATAACACGGGTCACTTCACAGACCCCAAGCACGAATCTACCCCCATCGTCACAATAGCTATCTAGCGCCAACAGATTCAGGCACAGAAAGACGACCAGTATCGCTATAAGTACGATAAATTTTTTTCGCGACAAAATTAGCAGCCTTATTATTTGCTGAATAATCTGTCGTAAATGTTAGCACAGCCAACTTAAACGAAATTTAACTACTGTTTAGGTTATTGTTATGGGCACACTTTCAGATTGTTACCGTTGCATCTGTACGCGGCTCGTGGCTAGATTGTAACAATGTGAATAGTAAGGAGTCATGATGGGTAAGTTGATCAAACTGGTAGTGGTGCTGGCGATACTTTACGGTGCGTTTTTGTTCTCGGGTTACGGGGTTTTGGTCGGGAGTAATAAGAATGTCGGCGGATTAGGCTTACAGTGCCAATACTTGACGGCACGCAACGTCACGAATGCGCAATATGTGAATGGTGATAATGGGTTGATTGGTGTGACTGATTGTCCACTGTTCAAAAAAATCGACAAAGTCGTAGACTAATCCTCTGATAGAAGCCACCGCCGCTACGGTGGCTTACCTCTTCACTAATCGCGGTTAAACTTCATCTCGATCAGCGCAATCGCTTTTTCAATGGCCCGTTTGGTGACCGGATCAGCACCGGCTGGATGGGTGGTGAAATCGATAGTTTTCAGTTGATTCGCCATTTTATCTCGCACTTCAGTCGGCGCGATCACATCAATAACATCCAGAATTTGTTTGATCACCAGTTGGCAGGCGACCAGATCGGAAACCAGTTCCTGATCGTTACTCAGTATATTGGACACGGTTATTTTCCCCCTTGATTCAGACGGCGCACAGGATAGCACGCGAGGTTGAATTTGCGCATTCCCCGTCAAGAAGACTCATTCATCTGGCCTATACTGGAAGCAAGACCAAACACCAATCCAAACTGATACAGGAGAACGATGATGGCAAACCACAACGTAAAATCGTTTGCAACCGTGCGTGAAACTTCGGTTGAAATCGCCGAAGCGATCTTTGAATTGGCTAAAGGCGATGAAACACTCGCACAAAAAATTTGGGATGAATGTAACGATGAAGTGTTAACCCTAGCGTTCTCTAAAACTGATGCTAAGCAACTGTACTGGGGCAAGCAAACCATCGAACGGAAAAATGTCTAGTTTAAGAACAGAAAGCCGGAGTTCCATGCCCTCGTACCGATCGCTTAAAAGTACTTGAAACCCTTCTACAGGGTTATTTCTGCCTGATCTCAATAAATAGTCATGGGGCATCACTGCCCCATCACCAGCATCATTGAAGCTGTTCATCCTCTTTACGACGTAATTTCAGCGACACTAGGAACGCAAAGATACACATGCCAGAAACATACCAGAAGAAGGTATTCTCCATACCCCAGGATTTGAACGACAACGCCACGAACTCTGCCGTACCACCAAACATCGCGTTACCCAACGCATAAGACAACCCGACACCTAACGCTCGCACTTCTGGCGGGAACATCTCCGCCTTCAAAATGCCGCCAATCGAGGTATAGAAACTGACAATCACCAGCGCCAGCATCAACAAGGCAAAGGCCACATACGGATCTTGGTTGTTTTGCAGTAAAGATAAAATAGGAATGGTGCAGATGGCAGCCAGAGACGAGAAAATCAGCATCGACGTACGACGGCCAATCCTATCCGACAACGCACCCACTACGGGTTGCAGCAGCATAAATACGAACAGCGCCGCCGTCATAATAAAGCTAACCTGTTTGGCATCCAGCCCCGCGGTGTTGACCAAGTATTTTTGCATGTAGGTGGTGAAGGTATAAAAACACAGCGAACCGCCTGCCGTGAACCCCACCACCATCAGGAATGCCCCTCGATGCTTCCACAAGCCTCGCAGGCTGCCCGCATCTTTGTGTCCTCGTGTTTCACTGCTAGAACTTTCATGCATGGAACGACGCAGATACAGCGCGACGATAGCCAATGCCGCACCAATACCAAAAGGAATACGCCAGCCCCAAGCTTTTAACTCTGCTACCGAGAGAAAATGCTGCAAGACAACCAGCACCAACAGCGCCAATAACTGGCCGCCAATTAAGGTGACGTATTGGAATGAAGAATAGAATCCCTTTTTCCCTTTAACCGCGACTTCGCTCATATAGGTCGCGGTTGTGCCGTACTCTCCGCCAACGGATAACCCTTGGAACATTCGCGCTAATAACAGTAGCGCCGGTGCCCAATTGCCGATACTGGCGAATGTCGGTAAACAGGCAATCATCAGTGATCCGGCGCACATCATATACACCGATAACAGCATCGATTTACGACGCCCTAATCTATCGGCAATACGCCCAAACATCCAACCGCCAATCGGCCGCATAAAGAAACCGATGGCGAAGATCCCTGTTGTTTGCAGTAATTGTGTGGTGGTATTCCCCTGCGGGAAAAACGATGCCGCAAAGTAGATAGAGCAGAATGAGTAGACATAAAAGTCGAACCATTCCACCAGATTCCCTGAGGATGCACCTACAATGGCGAAAATACGCTGGCGTTTGTCCTGTTTTACCAACGATTCATCCGCGATGTTACTCACTCCATTATCTATTGTGGTATCTGCCATAATTATCCACTCTCTTATTTTATTGGGCATATCGCCCTGTTGTATTTGTTTGCAGGTTTCAGATTGATAAAACTACCCCATAGAAATGGGAGCACTTAGACTTCCACTGTCACATCCAAAGTAGTGCTTGTTGAGTCTTGCAGAGTGATTTTTAACCGTCAAGATTCTGAAACGGTATAAACACAATCAGTAACACTTCAACGCTAATATAACCAAATCTTGGTAAGCTACACATCAGAACGGTCTTAGGTTATGATCTAGCGAATCGATAGGTATTGGGTTATAAAAGATGACCAATAAGTTATGTGTGAAAAAGGTGGGGCTGAGTGCTTAAAATTTTCGCTAAATATACCTCTGTCGGTGTCATCAACACGGCAATTCATTGGGTTATTTTTTATTGTATGATTAGCACTCTGAATTCAACACAAAGCACGGCTAATCTCGTCGGTTTCTGTGCTGCCGTCACCTTTTCCTTTTTCGCTAATGCACGCTGGACGTTTAAATCTGCGGCAACAACACCAAAATACGTCATGTATGTCTTGTTTATGGGGTTTATGGCCGCATTCGTGGGTTGGATTGCAGATAAAATGAGTATTAATCCATTAGTGACATTAGTGCTATTTTCCTTTATCAGCCTCATATGTGGCTTTATTTACTCTAAGTTTATTGTTTTCAAGGGGTGATTGTGAGGATATCGCTGGTTGTTCCGGTATATAATGAAGAAAATACTATTTTGCTTTTCTACAAAGCTGTCCGCGATTTCGAGCCTCTCAAGAAATACGAAGTAGAAATTATCTTCATTAATGACGGAAGTAATGACTCGACTGAGAGTATGATTAATGCCCTCTCCGTTTCCGATCCATTGGTAAATGTGGTCAACTTCACGCGTAATTTTGGCAAAGAGTCAGCCTTATTTGCAGGGTTAGAGCACGCCACTGGTAATGCTATTATTCCTATTGATGTCGATTTACAAGACCCTATTGATGTCATTCCACAGCTTATTGAAAAATGGCTCGCGGGTGCCGATATGGTGTTGGCAAAACGCTCAGATCGTTCCAGCGATGGGCGATTAAAGCGCAAAACTGCGGAATGGTTTTACAAATTTCATAATAAAATAAGCTATCCGGCTATAGAAGAAAACGTGGGTGACTTTAGACTGATGTCTAGAGATGTCGTAGAAAATATCAAACTACTGCCTGAGCGAAACTTATTCATGAAAGGCATATTAAGCTGGGTCGGTGGTAAAGTTGATGTAGTTGAATACTCCAGAGCAGAGCGTATTGCTGGAACAACTAAATTCAATGGTTGGAAGCTTTGGAATTTAGCAATCGAGGGAATCACCAGTTTTTCAACCTTCCCCCTTCGCGTTTGGGCATATATTGGCTTTTTCGTCGCGACTATTTCTTTCCTTTATGGCGTATGGATGATTTTGGATAAAATTATTTGGGGAAATCCTGTGGCTGGCTATCCATCAATCATTGTCTCCATTCTATTCCTTGGTGGCATTCAGCTCATCGGCATAGGTGTTCTCGGTGAGTATATCGGTAGGATTTACATTGAGACTAAGCATAGACCACGTTATATAGTGAAGAAATAAGATGGAATTTAACATGATTTGTAAGAATGACAAAAAAACGCTGATTATTTACTCTGCATTAGCTTTACTCTTTATATACCCACTTATTCAAGCCGGGATATTTTATCGGGACGATTTAGATAGAGCCATAACCGGCCAATATGGCTGGCGTGGGTTAGGAAGACCTATTGCAGATATTTTGATGAAAATACTCTCTGCAAGTGGGAATTATAATCTTGACTTATTCCCTTATACCATGCTCGCCTCCTGTTTATTGATCGGTGCCTCAGCACTCTTGCTCAAAAAACATTTTGACAGGATGGAAGCTCGTTATCCGCTATTTGTTGCTTCTCTATTGATTTTTAATCCTTTCATGTTGCAAAACATCGCCTACCGATATGACTCTCTGGGCATGGCACTGGCATTTTTCCTTTCTGTTTTTGCTTATACCTATCACCATAAGAATCAGTTTATCAGTGCTGTGGTAAAATTAGTCACTGGTGTTCTTGCTTTAACCTTGTATCAGCCCTGCACCAATATATTCATTGGTTTACTAGCCATTGATATCATCATCATTAGTTTTAAGAACACATCACCAATACAACAATCTACAAAACTTATCGTGCGAAAAGCACTTGAGTTAATTATGTTCTATTTGGTCTACATGTTGTTCTTTTCTAGTAAGGGAAACTCAAGATCAGCATTAATCCAACCCAATGCGGAAGGTTTGCAAAAGCTCTCAGATACATTAAAAGGTTTATATGACCTAACCTTGTCCTATTTTCACGGGCCAGTGTATATTTATTTTTTAGTTCCGCTTATTTTAGCCATCACGTTATCGATACCGAAAGCTTATAAGAACAAAAAAACCATCTTCCCTATTATACTATTGAGTACGGTCTCAATTTTCATTTTCGTGTTGTCGCTCATGGGACCAACGGTACTACTACAAGATGCCCCTGTATTCCCTAGGTCATTGGTCTCATTTTCAGTACTATTAGTCATCATTGCTATTATGGTGATTGAGTCTTCGCCGAAGATGAAATACATCGCCTTAATCCCTGTTATTACTACTTTTGCCTTCAGCGCCCAACTAAGCAGCGCACTAAAATCCCAGCGTGATTATGAGAATTTAGTTTTTAACATGATCGCCAGAGACCTGCTGAATTATGGTAATTTAAAGACTATCGGTACCATTGGCCAAGTTAATATTAATGAACGAACCAAGTTATTGATTGAGAATAAGCCATTAATAAATGACTATCTCAGTCCTGCAACCCAATTTATCGCTTCATTCCAACTTATTGATAAAGGTTTTCCACAAACGTTACACGGTTATGTCGATGAGCAAAACAATATCAACAAGCTTGCTGATATTGTAAGTAAAGGTATTAACCCAGTAGTATCGAACAAAGACTACTCATTATATATTGATAATGACGAAGCTATCGTTCGCCTTGGTAGTATAAAATAACTAATATTTAGCTTATTACTCGATAAAAAACGGGAACCATTTGCTTCTAATACCGATCAGTTAAGGATCACTTGAACGATCCAATAACTGTGTAAAAATCCGTAATTCAGCAATGTGGTTACGGATTTTTTATGCTACTAAAGAAGTCGTAATGTTACTCGTTGCGACTTCCTTAAAAAATCTTAACTGAAAAGCATTACAGCGGGTGCCGAGGCTTTAAAGTGATGTGATCAATTTCGGATTCAACTTAGAAATCTAATAGATAAGCAAACCCTCTTGTAGCAGGCAGTAAAGAACAAAAGCGATTGTTCCAATGATTCCTGTACTGAACAAGATTGCTGCTATGACGAACTGACCATTATTGGAAAAACGTATTTCCCGTAAATGTTGAACTAAGCGTATCCCTTTCCTTGAAGACAACGTCTCTGAACTGTTCGTCAGATATAAAGAGGTCTCTGACATTATGCTGCTCACTAGCTGTGTGTAATGTTACAAAACGGTGATAAAATAACCAGTAAAAATGTAAGTTATACAATTATAACGAGCAGCACATTGACCTAAATCAACACTATGTGCAGAGCAGATGTACAACCACACTGTCATAAACCTGTAATATGACGATGTGCCCCTACCCAATGCCGTGCCGTGGTGAATATCATGATTGATCAGGAAGTATTTATCATAGTACTTGGCGCATCTAACGAGACCTTTCGTAGTACGATGTAGCTGAAAACTCAATCAACGGTGTCTTGCTCTTATGTGTCCGGGCACTATAGCCAGATAATTTTGATAAAACTTGCAATCTGAATAATAAAAAACGGGAACCATCAGGTTCCCGTTTTTATTTAACGCCTAAACACTATTACATATGTTTAACGATAGCGTCGCCAAACTCTGAACATTTCAGCAGCTTAGCGCCTTCCATCAGGCGTTCGAAATCATAGGTCACGGTCTTGGCAGCGATGGCGCCTTCCATACCTTTAACGATTAGGTCAGCCGCTTCGAACCAGCCCATGTGACGAAGCATCATCTCCGCGGACAGGATGATAGAACCTGGGTTCACTTTATCCTGACCGGCGTACTTAGGTGCAGTACCGTGAGTCGCTTCGAACAGTGCGCAATCGGAACCAATGTTAGCGCCCGGAGCGATACCGATACCGCCCACTTGTGCAGCCAAGGCATCGGAGATGTAGTCACCGTTCAGGTTCATACAAGCAATGACATCGTATTCAGCCGGACGCAGCAGGATCTGTTGCAGGAACGCATCGGCGATCACGTCTTTAACCACGATCTCTTTGCCCGTTTTCGGGTTCTTGATCTTCAGCCACGGGCCGCCATCGATCAGTTCACCTTTGAACTCTTCACGCGCCAGTTCGTAGCCCCAATCTTTGAAGGCACCTTCGGTGAACTTCATGATGTTGCCTTTGTGAACCAGCGTCACAGAATCACGGTCGTTGTCGATAGCGTACTCAATCGCTGCACGAACCAGACGTTTGGTGCCTTCTTCCGAGCATGGCTTCACACCAATACCACATTGCTCTGGGAAGCGGATTTTCTTCACGCCCATTTCGTCGCGCAGGAATTTGATCACTTTGTCTGCTTCAGCAGAACCCGCTTTCCATTCAATACCCGCGTAGATGTCTTCGGCGTTTTCGCGGAAGATCACCATATCGGTCAGTTCTGGCTGTTTAACCGGGCTTGGTGTGCCCTGATAGTAACGCACTGGGCGCAGACACACGTACAGATCGAGTTGCTGACGCAGCGCCACGTTCAGAGAACGAATACCGCCGCCAACAGGGGTAGTCAGAGGACCTTTGATAGCCACACGATAATCGCGGATCAGATCCAGAGTTTCTTCCGGCAACCACACGTCTTTCCCGTAGACTTCAGTGGATTTTTCGCCAGTGTAGATTTCCATCCAAGAGATTTTACGCTCGCCGCGGTAGGCTTTTTCTACTGCAGCATCAACCACATGAATCATGGCAGGCGTTACGTCAACGCCAATACCATCACCTTCAATGAACGGGATGATCGGGTTATGCGGAACATTCAGTTTACCCTTGGCATCAACTGTAATCTTTTGACCTTTTGCCGGAACAACTACTTTGCTTTCCATCAACCTCTCCTTCAGCGCAATTTTTGTTAATGCTTTGTAAGATGCGTGTCAATACTACTTGAATATTCAATCCGCGCCAATCCAAAACGGATTCGGTTATAATGCGCCTATCTTTCATAATCTCAACTACTATGAATAAATTCCCTGTTAAAAATCACCGAGTTAAACGATTCAGCAAGCCAAGTACCACCAAAGCTTCGCGCCCAACGGGGCCGTGCCGAATCGTGTTATTCAACAAACCATTCGATGTGTTACCACAATTCACCGATGAGGCCGGTCGTACCACGCTGAAAGAGTTCATTCCGTTCAACGATGTTTACGCCGCTGGGCGTCTGGATCGCGACAGCGAAGGATTATTGGTACTGACCAACGACGGCAAATTACAGGCACAACTGACTCAGCCAGGAAAACGGACGGGCAAAGTGTATTACGTTCAGGTGGAGGGTGAGCCACAGGAAGTCGATCTCTCCGCTCTGCGCACGGGCGTGACGCTAAAAGATGGGCCAACCCTGCCGGCTGACGTCGAGTTGGTTGATGAGCCGACATGGTTATGGTCACGGAATCCGCCGATTCGCGAACGTAAATCAATCCCAACCTGTTGGCTAAAAATCACCTTGTATGAAGGCCGTAATCGTCAAGTTCGCCGCATGACAGCGCATATTGGCTTCCCGACCTTACGCTTAATTCGCTACAGTATGGGCGAGCTCTCATTGGGAAATTTGCAGCCCGGTGAATGGAAAATCGTTGATTCATTGTAACCGGCCAGGAGGCCAATAAGATGAAAGTACTCATTACACTGATGTTAACAGTGCTGACAGTCAGCCAAGTACAAGCCGCCAGTTTCAACTGTCAAAAGGCCAGCGCCGCAGATGAAAAAGCCATTTGTGCCAGCCGATCGTTGAGTGATAAAGATGTGGAAATGACCACCAAATACCAGTTCCTGCGTGGTTTATTCGCCATGGGCGTACGTGGTGACATGCAAGATAGGCAACAAAATTGGTTAAAACAGCGCAAACAGTGCGGCAGTAACACCACCTGCCTAGTGAAAAGTTATAACCAACGTATCTCTGAACTGGATGTTATTTATCAGAACATCAAAAAACCGCTGTAAGGGATTAGTATGTTTAAACCGCACGTTACCGTCGCTTGTGTCGTCCATACTGCTGGCAAATTTCTGATCGTAGAAGAAACAATCAACGGCAAAGCACTATGGAATCAACCCGCCGGGCATTTGGAGGCAAACGAAACGCTGCTGCAAGCTGCTGAACGTGAATTGTGGGAAGAGACCGGGATTCGTGCGACTCCGCAATCCTTCCTCAGAATGCATCAATGGCAGGCTCCAGACAGCACACCGTTTTTACGTTTTTGCTTTGTGATTGAATTAGAAAGCGAATTGCCGACCGAGCCTCATGACAGTGATATTGACTGCTGTCTGTGGTTAAGTGCAGATGAAATCCTAAACGCGCCAAACTTACGCTCACCGTTGGTCGCAGAAAGTATTCGTTGTTACCAGCAAGCGGAACGTTACCCGTTGTCGTTAGTGGCGTTTTATCCCACTGACATCTGAGCTCGGTTATTTTGGCGCAGCTGAAGTGCGCCAAAATAATCTCCAGTTAGTTATTGCCCGGCAATCCGGCAGTTACAGCATCGATCAATTCTTGATCCAATACTTGAGTCGGATTCACGCCAATCGATTCGCTATATAACGGCGGAAGCCCCTGGCAATATTCTGCCAGTGTCGTCGGATCAATCGTCGCTACCACATATTGCAATGAATTTGGGTTCTCTTCGGGTAATGTTTCCTCCATTGTCGAACCGTAAGCGCCCAAATCAATCAGGCTATTTGATGAGGTGTCAGATCCGCGGGCAAACACAAAAGTGCCGTATTTTGGATGTCCTAAATAGGTTAAGACAGTTTCCCCGACCTCAGGATCTTCTCGCAGTTCATAACGTAATTGCGCATAGCTGCGAGTAGTTAACATAAATGCTGTTTGGATCACCGATGCCGCTTGATTACCGGGTAAACAAAGCAATAAATTACCGAAATAATCTAACAATGCCACGGCATTGCCATCCCCACCCTGAACATAATCGATATTGGCTGCGTCAATTAAATAAGGTGCCAATCCTACGTCAGGGGCTCCTCTTGCCGGAGCGACATAGTCCAATGCCTGCGGATAAATACTTTTCAGTTTTACAATAATGGGATCATCAGCGGATAATTGTTGTGGGTCGATTAACTCATCCGGTGGTAGATCACTATTCACTTTATCTTGCACTTGCGTCAGCGTAGCGTTAAAAATCGACAGGCACAGTGCTTGAGTGTTCTGTTGGATTGAGCGCTGAGTAAAAAATGACGGTACGGGTGCCGACGTTGCTGGCCGGAAAAAACAGGTATTACCGTCAACTTCAGGATAACTAAAAGTCGCCTGAGCTATCGGTTGCAATGCAGGATCTAATGAAGGAAAATCTGCGTTGGTATCATAATTAATTCCAGAGAACTCATCAAATGCCGCAGAAATAACATTAAAGCCGCTGGTTAAAATAGAACCTGAACACATGCAGCAAGGATCCAATGAAGTGACAATAGTAATTTCATTAGGTGGCGGCATCTCTACCCCTTGTGCCACTTGATCATAATACCAATCAATTAACTGACGCTCACCATGTGCGGTAGGATCATTGGTTTTATTATCCATCACAACGTTATTATGCATAGCATTGAGTAAATTACCGCTCGCATCCAACATCATGCCACCGACGCTAAATGTGCCTTGGCAATAGGCTTCTAATGCTTTTTCCGCCACAGCGGACACCGCGTTCTCTATTGAAGTATAATTAGCGGTCAGCATGGTTTGATGAGTATGACATTTACAATTGCTCATTGTTATTCCTTTTTATTGTTAATAGCCGAATGACCCTAACAATGATAAAGGTTTGTTTGAATTAAAAAAAACGCATTTTATGATTAATGGTTTCCTAATAAATACCAAGATTACTCATGCTATTAATTTGATGAAATAATACCTCACTATTTTCAAAACCGATCAATCCGTGCGCCACATCACATCCCAGGTGTGCCTGCACGGGCTTTGTGCTATATTGTTACGCCAAAATTTATCTATCAAATCTCGAGATCCCCATGTCAGACAACAGCCAGAAAAAAGTGATCGTCGGTATGTCCGGCGGCGTCGACTCTTCCGTTACTGCCTATCTGTTACAGCAACAGGGCTATCAGGTCGCTGGGCTGTTTATGAAGAACTGGGAAGAAGACGATGACGAAGAGTATTGCTCCGCAGCGACCGACTTAGCCGATGCGCAAGCGGTATGCGACAAACTCGGTATCGAGCTGCACACGGTCAACTTCGCCGCAGAATATTGGGATAACGTCTTCGAGCTGTTTTTAGCAGAATACAAAGCCGGTCGCACACCAAACCCGGATATTCTGTGTAATAAAGAAATCAAATTCAAAGCCTTCCTCGAATTCGCCGCCGAAGATCTGGGTGCCGATTATATCGCTACCGGCCACTACGTGCGTCGTCAGGATGTGGACGGAAAAAGCCGTCTGCTGCGCGGGGTAGATGGCAATAAAGATCAGAGCTATTTCTTGTATACCTTAGGCCACGAGCAGGTCGCGCAAAGTCTGTTCCCCGTGGGCGAATTGGAAAAACCAGAAGTGCGTCGCATTGCCGAACAGTTAGAACTGGTGACCGCGAAGAAAAAAGATTCCACTGGCATCTGTTTTATTGGTGAGCGTAAATTCCGCGATTTCCTCGGCCGTTATTTACCAGCACAGCCGGGTGCGATCATCACCGTTGATGGTCAGACTGTCGGCGAGCACCAAGGGTTGATGTATCACACCCTCGGTCAGCGTAAAGGTTTAGGTATTGGCGGTATGAAAGACAGCAATGACGATCCTTGGTACGTGGTGGATAAAGACGTCGTCAACAACATCCTGATCGTCGCACAAGGTCACGACCACCCACGCCTGATGTCTGTCGGGCTAATTGCTCAACAATTACATTGGGTTGACCGTGAGCCGTTGGTCGCACCGATGCGCTGTACCGTAAAAACGCGTTATCGTCAGGAGGATTTGGCCTGTACGGTCACGCCAATCGACGCAGAGCGTATCGAGGTCCGTTTTGACGAACCGGTCGCAGCGGTGACGCCTGGTCAATCAGCGGTGTTTTATCAAGGTGAGATTTGTCTCGGCGGCGGGATTATTGAGCAACGCATCCCGTTGGTTAATGCGGAATAACCGTGGTTAATACGTAATAACAAGAGAACATAGAGGATTGCTACCATAACGAGTGGCAATCCTATTTCGATCATGTAGATGTGTCGCGGGGAAATCGCTCTCAAATCTATCGAGCTAAGGCAATGCATGCAATCTGGCAATATCAACCGCATGAATCAGGCTGTCAGCACCGAGTTTTTCTAACAGATTATTTTTATAGGTACTGATGGTTTTAGTGCTTAAATGCAGTTCATCTGAAATTTCTTTATTGGAATAACCCGCGGAAAGTTTTTTTAGTACCAACTGTTCACGACGCGTTAGGCTGCTTTTAATGAAGCTATCAAAGTCGGTAATTTGTTTGCTTCGTCGTGCTCTGCCCAGGGCAGGATAGTATTTCTCCCCTCGTCTTAGCATTTCCATCGCACGAATAATTTCACTGGATTCGAGATATTTAGGGATATAGGCGTGAATTCCGGATGACAGGCACTCTTTTTGATAATGTGCATTATCGTGTTCAGTAAAAACAATGATTTTATGCTTGATACCCAATGTATCAGCGACTTGAAGAAATTCAGCCCCTTGCACTGAAGGTTGATAGATATCAATAATAATGAACTCGGGTTCATTACGCAGGATAATCGAATAGCGATCCTCCTGCTCGCCATGCCCCTTAATCAGTTGATATCCATGCTCATTGCAGAGTAATTCCAACCCACAATGCACCAGAGGATGGCTATCTATTAGTACCAGCTTTTTATCCATTTTTGACTCGCTTTTTTACATTTACCAGAGGTCATTTATCTCGCTGACAGGGAGTATGAAGTAAGGTCAATCTATTTCCCTTCGAGACATTTCTTTAAATTCCTTTTATGTGATGATTTCATGCTACCGTGTGATATTGCGCAGTGAAAATTTCCTCTAGTCTGTCAACTTCCGCACGACAGGTTTCAAAAAATGCTGACATTTTACTACTATCACCATCCGCTACTGCCAATTCGATTTTTCGACAAATATCAGCTAAGCGATAGGCGTCAACTAACCGTGCGCTGCCTAATAGACGATGCGCGTGTTCCCTAATCTGTTTGTTATCGTTAGCGTCAATCGCTGTCTGAAGTGCGCAAATATCTTGTTGATTACTTTCCAGTAAAGACTCGACCATTTCGCCAAACGCTTGCGGATTGTTATAAGTGAGCTTTTGCAATTTTCTCACTTCCGTTGTCTCTGTAACGTCTTGCACCACCGACACAGGTGTCTCGCTCTGTTCAAGCCGTGACAACAAAACATCCAATTGAATCGGTTTGAACAGACATTCGGTCATACCCGCTGCGATCCCTCGGGCACGTACCTCATTCTCCGCCATTGCAGTTAAGCCAAACATCGGGCGGCGCTTCAAACCGCGCTGCTGCTCTTTTTGTCGCAACTGCGAAACCAGCTCAAAACCACTCATACCCGGCATATTGCAATCGGTGATCACCACATCAAACGGCTTTTCCGCCATTTCCCAGCGAATTAAAGCCTGACAGCCATCGGCAACGGCCACCACCTGATGGCCGATACTGGCAAGCTGCTGGCTCAACAACAGACGGTTTGGCGCATGGTCGTCAGCAATCAAAATCGATTTTGCCGTTTTCAACTGCGGTAATTCATTTTCGAACGCCCATTGGCCCTTCGGCTGGCAAGGCTCCGCACTAAAATGGAAGATGAAGGCGGAGCCTTGGCCCAACTGACTCTCAACATGTAACTCCCCCCCTAACATGACCGCCAGCTGCCTGCAGATACTTAAGCCCAAACCGGTGCCTTGGGTATTGCGCTGCGCTTCATCGACCTGTACAAAAGGTTCGAAAATCCCCAGCATCTGAGCTTCGGTCATGCCAAGCCCTGTATCGCGTACGGTAAGTACATACTGATTTTCAGTTTCTACCAGCGTCACCCTCACCTCTCCCTGATCGGTGAATTTAATCGCGTTACTGAGCAAATTAGAGACTATTTGATTGAACATGGTTTGATCAAACAACACATCGGGCCTTTTCACTGAACAAGAGCAGGTCAGCACGATATTTTTTTCACTCGCCGCATGAGTAAACAGAGTAATCAACGACGCCACCGAATCCGTCAGTGATACCGGCGCTTTTTTCACGGAATGGGTGCCCGACTCGATTTTCGCCATATCCAAAATATTGCCGACCAGCGATAGCAACGATTGCGATGCTTGCCAAGCTACAGCAATATTTTCATCACGCTTTTCCGGTAATGATTTTTTGCGATGCTCCAACTCCAACAACCCGATCAGCGCATTCAATGGCGTACGAATTTCATGACTCATTTGCGCTAAAAATATACTCTTCGAACGGCTGGCGTTATCCGCTGCTTGCTTAGCCTTTTGCAGCTCCGTCATCAAATTCTCACGCTCGGTAATATCAAAAAAACCGCCGATCAAGCCATTAATCACGCCTCGGTGATCATGGTAGGGCAGCGTCCAGTGGTAGACCAACGCACGCTTCCCTTGCTCAGTAATAATCTCCTGCCGCGAAACACTCGGCTCGCCACTATTAATAGTTTGATCATAGAGTTGTTTAAACACAGCAATAGTTTCTGGCGAAAGAATTCTGGATTCTGCCAACGTTTTACCAGCGACATCCTCCTGTTTAACCTCTAGAAACTGCAGATAAGTATTGTTGCATTGCAGCATCCGTGCCTGTTTGTCACGGACATACAACGCGACCGGTGAATCGTCAATGAGGGTGCGGATAAAGCGTAACTGATCTTCCAACTGTTGTTCATAACGGGTGCGATTGAGCAACATTTTTTTCAAAAAGCGGTTACGCAAGGCAATCCACAGCAGCACGATCAATGAGAGAATAGCGATATTGATCAAATAGCGACTGTAACGATCCCAAACCGTCACTTTGGACGGAGCCTTATAGTTTTGCCATAGCGAGAGATCGCGCTGTAACGATTGCGGCGACATATCAACTAACGCTTTATTCAGAATACTGAGCAATATTTTTTGGTCTGAACTGACCCCTATCGCAAATTGAGCCGGCGCTAAGTTAACGGAATCGATGATCACTAACTGGCGATAAAACTGTTTACTGATTAGGTAATCTGCAACGAGTTGAGTGCTGATCGCCGCATCCGCATAGCGGCTGGTGACTTGTGAAAATGCCTGCGGAACATTACTGGTTTCGATAAACTGAATGAAGGGATAGCGTGCTCTGAGCAATGGCGCTATGCCACTGTCACGAGGAATAGCGACTTTTTTCCCGGCCAGTTTATCTAATGAGGTCGCATCATCGATATGATTACTGGTGACTAATACCCAAGGCGACAAAGTAAAGCTACGCGAACTGAGGAGAGAGTCAGCTTGGCCCTCGTTGCGGATCAACGCCGCGACCATTCCGTGGCCTCCTTTTTTTCTCATCTGGTCAGTCATGACTTTTGGATTGAATTTTATTCCCGTGCGCTCGGAGATCATGCGCAGCAACGTCAGTCCATAGCCATTAATCGTGCCGTCATCATCCTGAAAGCTGAGCGGAGGTAAATAACGGGGAAAGTAGATAGGTATTTCATTATGTTGACTGATCCAGGTCAGTTCTTCACGTGTCAGCACCAACGGATTATGTTTCATCACATAACTGCTATCCAGCCCCCAATTATTGATAATTCGGACACGGCTGGTGAGCGGTAACGAGGTCATGACCGTTTCAATAATATCGAACAAGACAGGATTATTATGACTAACAGCAAAAGAGACATTGGCGTTCGCAGCCAGATCGCTTAACTCCACTTTTGCTTGAGTCTCAACCCCTTGGCTAATCAAAAACGCCGCCGTTGAGGCATTCAACCAAAATGCATCCGTCGCACCATAGGCCAACGACGCCATGGCCTCACTGTAATAATGAAAGGGTTTTAATTGAGCACCAGGATAATTTTCTTGCAATTGTCGTTGCAAATTCTTATCACCAATAAAAGCCAGCTCATTATATTTTAATGATTTAAGCTGATCACCAATGATATTATTTTTATGCAATACCACTGCATGATCGAGTAAAAAAGGTTTGCTGACTAAAAAGTCGTGATCTTGATTAATTGAAGGCGTATAGAAGGCCAAAATATCAATTTCGTTATTACGAAGTTTCTCTTTCGCTTCGAGTAACGTAGGGAAGTGATAAACCTCAACCTCTTTATTTATTGCATGCGCCAATATATTGGCGTAATCGGCACCAATACCTTCATAAACCTCACGATCATAACCCATAAAAATGGGTGGATGCGACTCCCCCCAAATGGCAACTTTGATTTTTTCATTATTATTCAGCCAGTTTACACTCTCTTCGCTGAATGTTGTCTCAGGGATCGCGATCTGGGTGCGTGGCAAAATTTTCATCGGTGAGGGTAATGCAAACCCTTCCCGTGAGAAGAGAATCAACATCAAGCTGGTAATAAAACAAAAACAGAAATGCCTCACTGAAAAAATATCCGCCGAGAATGAAAAAGGGGGACATTCTTAACGTGTGGAAAATTCTGCATCAAGCCATTTCCCTTCAATCGGAGGAAAATGGCGGGTATTTGAGAAAGGTCTTATCCTGCTTAAGACACCAATAACAGTTTTGAGTCTTATTCTGTCGATAGATGTAATTTCAATTTCGAGTCCAAATCGGCAACATCTTGTACGCATCGTTCGGCAAGGTGTAATACCGTCGTCATATCCTGCTCTTCGCTGGCAATTTCCAACTGCCGACTGGCTTGCGCCAGTTCATCGGCATCAATCATTCGAGCACTGTTTAAGATGTTATGTGCCGCGTTACGGATCGCAGTGAAATCCTTAAGCTCGATAGCCTGTTGCAATGCCGAAATATCCTGCTGGTTCTGCTCTATCACAGTGAGCAGCAGATCGTGAAATGCACCGGGTTGGAAGTTCGCCAATTTCTCAAGACTGAGGATCACACGCCGTTCGGGGAGGATGACACTTGGCTCCTCACTATCGGCAATACGTGCCAGCAACCGGTTGAGATCCACCGGTTTAAACAGACAGTCGTTCATGCCGGACTGTTTCGCTTTACGGGCGATCGCTTCTTCCGCCATCGCAGTGAGGCCAAATATCGGCATAGCCGACACACCCAATGCACGCTCCTGCTCCCTAAACCGTTTAGTCAGTTCAAAACCACTCATTCCGGGCATATTGCAGTCGGTAATCACCATATCGAAAGCCGGAACCGCTGCATGCCACACACTAAGTGCCTGCGAGCCACTTTCCACCGCCACACAATAATGCCCCGCCGATTCTAATTGCTGGCTCAGCAACAATCGATTCGGCGCGTGATCGTCCACAACCAGAATTCTTTTACGTTCAATCATCGTCTCAGATACATCAACAACCTGCGGACTCTCAACCACCGTCGCGGCTGGCGCACTAAAACGGAAAATAAAAGTGGCCCCTTCATCGGGCTCACTTTCAACCGTCAGCGTTCCCCCCAGTAATTCCGCCAATTGTCGACAGATACTGAGCCCCAACCCCGTCCCCTTATGCTCTGAACCACTCTCTACTTGAACAAACGGCTCAAAGATTGCACGTTGCTGTTCATCCGTTAAACCTGGACCGGAGTCACACACTTCCAGCGCATACTCCACCAAGCCCGTGGAATCCCCCTGCTCTTGCTGTCCTTGGTGCTCTTGCTGTCCTTGGTACAAGGCCACTTCAACTTGTCCACCTGCTGAGGAGAACTTAATCGCGTTACTTAACAGGTTGGACATGATTTGCCTGAGCATAATCGGATCAAACTGGATCGTTGCCTGATTGACCTCCAGCGAAGTGGTGAGTTCAACCTGTTTATCTTCTGCAACTGAACGGAATAGTGTCGTAATACTGTTCAAGGTTTCGGGCAATGAAACCGCCACCCGACGGACGGTCATCGTACCGGACTCTATCTTTGCCATATCCAAAATATCACCGACCAACATCATCAGTGATTTCGATGATTCATAAGCGACAGCGATATTATTTTCCCGCTGCGCGGGGGACGATTTGCCAAGATATTCCAGCTCCAATAACCCCGTCAGGGCATTCATCGGCGTACGAATTTCATGGCTCATTTGCGACAGGAAGGTACTTTTTGACTCGCTGGCTTTTTCCGCTAATTGTTTTGCCTCCTGCAATGCAATTTGTAAGCGCTCCAACTCCGCTACGTTACGTTTCAGGAAACGATTTCGCCAAAAGATGCCGCCCACGACCACCACCGTAATAATGGCTGCACTGATCAACGCATTACTGTAGCGTCCCCAGAGATCAAAACGTTCCAACGCGTGGCGCATTTGCCAACCACTCAGCTGTGTATCGATGGTTTGTGGCGGAATATCCAGCAGGGCTTTATTGATGATTGAGAGCAATATCTGATTATCCGCACTGGTTGCCATAGCAATTCGTAACGGTGGTAAGGGCAAAAACGCCGCAATCTTAAACTGACTGGCAAGGTAGGTTTTTTTAAAATAGTCCGCCCCACTTTGCGGCACAATAGCGCCAGCAAGATGGTGGCTCCACAGAGAGAACGCGGTCTCCAGCGAGAAATCATGCTCCTCAAATTCAACCTGTGGATAGCGTTCACGTAACTCTGGCAGGTAATAACTCCCAGTATAAATCGCCACTTTCTTCCCAGACATATCCGCCAATGAACTGACTTGTGGATAGTTACTCCGCGTCACCAGTACCCAGCCGGAAACCAAATAGGGACGACTGAAAGCAATACTTGACGATGAGGGTATGGAGGCATCCGCCACCGCAATCAATGCATTCGGTTCCTGTTTTAGCTGACGGTACATCTGCGTCAAATTTTCAAACTGGCTCCAACTCAATTTCAAACCAGTACGACGAGCGATTCTCTCCAACAATGCCACAGTAAACCCACTTTCTTTCCCTTGCTGATCAACATAGGTCAAAGGGATATGCGAATTCACGACCAACACTTTTAGCGTTGGATGAGTGTCAATCCACTGGCGTTGCTGGGCATCGAGAGCTAATGCGGCGTCGTTCATACCCACGTCATAATCCAGATGCCACGCCGAGGCGATCTGGGTCTGCTTGTGCACCGACAGACGCGTCAAAATGGCGTCTATCGCAGCGATCAGTGGCGTATTTTGCTTCAGCGTCGCAAAAGTCACGCTCTGGTTACGATTCACCTCACTCACCATCAAAGTAAGCTGGTTATTATAATTACGACGATTAATATCCCGCGCGGTAACATCGTTGCTCCACATCACTGCATTTTCACCATGGGCAACAGCCGCCATCCCGGCGTAATAATCCTGAGCGGCAACCAACGTTGCCGCAGGATAAGCGACCTGCAATTGGGCACGTAGAGCACTGTCACCAACGTAATACAGAGACATCCCTGCCAATCCGTTGTTGAGATTGAGCGAGATGCTGGGTTGGTATACCAACACCGCACGATCCGGCTGATAAGGCAGAGATAACAACAAGCGAGCATCAGGCGTCGTGTTCTCTCGATACCCCGGTAGCACGTCTATCTCACCGGAATACAGTGCAGCGATAGCCTGTTGCTCGTCGGGATATCTTAGAACAATAAAACTGGTGGGTAATACGCGTTGCAACAGCGCCAAATAGTCCGCTGAAAGCCCTTCAAAATTAAGGGGTTCGTTATTCACCGTATAAGGTGGATGCACCGGCAACCAAGTGCCCACACGCAGTTGTGGATGGCGTTGGAACCAGTTCAACATTTCTGGCGTGGCCTGTAATTCCGGTGCAGACGGCACGGTTCGGGTCACCAATTTTAATGAAATGGCTTCGGCATGTAGGCTAAGCGACATGCACAACAGGATGAGCCCCATCAGAGGACGAAACACTGCAAACCCGGACAAATTGATACCCTTCAACCATGAAATGTTAATCTTTCGAGATTAGCAGAAATATCAGCGTCTTGTTGGGTAAACACCGGCTTGAAATAAAAAATTTCGCCCCTCCCGTCTTACCCAGATAGCGGTTAAAAATACCGTTCTCACCTGCTCTTCTTAATTCCCCCTTCCGTACCCTTTTTGAGAAATGTCTCTGATGGGATTTTTCCTGTTGGCTGAGACACTTTCGGCACGCTGGAGTGGGATCTCCCTCTTTCAGGCTGTAACTACGTCGCCAAGTACGGCGGACATGAAGAATAAAACTCGTATGAAGGTTAATTTAATGAGTGCAATTCCAGTAAATGCGGCCGTCGTTGATAAAAACACGATCGTACGCACAGAAGTTTTGACCAAGGGTAAAGCCACTAAAATCAAAGCCATTGAAAATGGTAAATACATTCTGGCTGAAGGAGAAAACGGTTTTGCGCCTGAAAACATTACGCTGAAACGCGTAGGCAAGGATCTGCAAATTTTCCTTGAAGGCGACGATCAGCCCCAGTTAATTATTGAAGGCTTTTACGACCACCCAGGTGAACTGGTGGGTAAAGGCGAAGACGGCCAGTGGCACGAATATATTGCCACCAGTGGCGATGACAACGATCAAGCCGCTTTCCTGCTTGATGGTGAAAGCTCAGCCGTCGCGCTGGGTTCTGGCATCTTCGGTATGGGCGACCTCATCGCTGCCGGTACCGCACTTTCCCCTGCCCTGTTAGCCTTAGGCGCACTGGCAGCACTCGCTGCAGCCACTGGTCTGGGCTACCTGATCGGTAGGAATCGCTCCGATGATAACGGTGGCGGCAACGACGGCGGCGCAGTAGGTAATGACGTCATACCTGCCCCGGCTATCGGCGAAGCACGTGATGACAAAGGCGATATCATCGGCCCGATTGAAAACGGCGGCGTCACCGATGACGATACTCCAACACTAATTGGTACCGGTACGCCGGGCAACATCATCATCATCAAAGACGGTGATGACATTATTGGTTCCACTATCGTCGGCGACGACGGTAAGTGGGAATTCACGCCTGAAATTCCGCTGGAAGAAGGCGAGCACGTTATTACGCCCATTGAGCGTGACAAAGATGGCAACACCAGCGAACCTGGTGAAGACTTTACCGTTATCGTTGACTTGACTCCGCCAGATACAGCGAAGCTGCTCACGGTCACTGATGACGTCGGTCCATACACTGGCGAACTGAAAAGCGGTGATGTTACCGATGACAACACCCCTACTTTCACGGGTACCGCAGAAGCCGGTTCAACAGTTGAAGTGTGGATGGATGGCGTATTAATCGGTACTGCAATTACTAACCCACAAGGGAACTGGTCCTTTACCCCGGCAGAAGGCGTGGTAACAGATGGTACGCACGAGTTTACGCTGATTGCCGTGGATAAAGCCGGTAACCGTGCTACGCCAAGCGACCCGTTCGAGCTGACCATTGATACCGAGGCGCCTACTCGCCCGGGTGATGGTGACAAAGGCGGTATCGAGTTGGTCTACGATGACGTAGAGCCTCGTGTCGGGCCAGTAGCAAACAATGGCTATACCAACGACAACACACCAACTTACAGCGGTGGCAGTCAAACACCGGGCGACCTGATTATTGTCTATGACAATGACAAAATCATCGGTTCTGTCATTGTTGACCCTGATGGTAAATGGTCATTTACGCCAAACCCTGTTTTCGAAGACGGTCCTCACACCGTCACTATCCGCCTGCGCGATCCAGCAGGTAATGAATCGCTGCCATCCGATCCTTGGACCGTTATCGTTGACACTATTACTCCGGGTAAACCGGGCGAAGGTGATAACGGTGGTATCGATCTGATCATAGATGACGTCGGTGCAATTCAAGGTCCAATTGCGCGCGGTGGCAACACCGATGATACCCAACCAACGCTGGAAGGTAGCTTCCAACAACCGGGTAGCATCGTGACCATTATTGATAATGGTGAGGTAATTGGTTCCGCTAAAGTCGATGAAAATGGCGGCTGGCAATTCACGCCAGACACCCCACTGGCAGAAGGCGATCACAACTTCACCATCATCGTCACCGATCCAGCTGGCAATGAGTCCGAAGAGTCCGACCCATATCTGGTGATCGTAGACATCACTGCGCCAGACGCGCCGGTGATCACCTCCGTGGTTGACGATCAAGGTGCCGTGACCGGGCCTATCAACGCCGGCGACACCACCGATGATGCGCAGCCGCAAATCAGCGGTACCGCCGAAGCCAACAGCCTCGTCAACATCTATGACAATGGCATTCTGATTGGTAGCACCCAGACCAATGCACAAGGTCAGTGGACCTACACGCCAGTGCCTCCACTGCTGAACGGCCCACACAACCTGACCGCCACCGCGCGCGACATCGCCGGTAACATCAGCGAACCGTCCAACGAGTTCGGCTTTGAGCTGATCGCCGGCGGCAGCGCCACCGCACCAGCCATCATTGGCGCGTGGGATGATGTCGAAGCCCATGTCGGCATGCGCGACAGCGGCGACGTCACCAACGACGCCCGCCCTGAACTGCGCGGTACTGCACAAGCTAACCAACTGGTGACCATCACTCAAGACGGTCAAGTGGTCGGCAGTGTCACTGCGGACGCCAACGGCCAGTGGAGCTGGACACCAACCGCTAACCTCAGCGAAGGGGTGCACAACTTCAGCGCCTCCGTCACCGATGCCGCAGGTAACCCGGTCCGTACCGGTAACTTCCGTCTGGACATCGACACCACCGCACCGGATGCGGCTGACGACACCACCGCCAACGACAACGTCGGGCCAATCACTGGGCTTATCCCGCAAGACGGCATCACCGACGACAGCACCCCGACCTTTGAAGGCACGGGCGAAGCCGGCGATATCGTTATTATCAAAGACAACGATGAAGTTATCGGTTCCACCATCGTGCGTGACGACGGCAGCTGGGAATTCACCCCAGACACACCGCTGGAAGACGGTCAACACAGCGTGGTCATCATCATCGAAGATCCAGCCGGTAACGCCTCCGATCCGAGTGCACCGATTGACTTCGACGTGGACACCCGCAATGTGATCATCAGCATCGATTACGCTATCGACGACGCGGGCGATATCACGGACAACCTGAGCGCAGGCTCAGCGACCGATGACACCACGCCAACGCTGGTCGGTAAAGCCACACCAAACAGCATTGTTGAGCTGTTTGACGGCACCACCTCACTGGGTAGCGTACGTGCTGACGCCCGCGGTAACTGGAGCTTCACGCCAACCACCCCGCTGGCTGAAGGCCCGCACAGCTTCACCGCTGTCGCCACCAATGCGGCCGGTGTGGTCAGTGACCCAACCGCAGCGTTCGACCTGAACATCGACACCACGGCACCGGAAAAACCGGGTACCGGCAATGGCGGTGACGGTATCGGCGACGTGCTGGACGACGTCGGTCTGGAGCAAGGCTCTGTCGGCAACGGCGGTCGTACCGATGACACCAACCCAACCCTGGTCGGCAGCGGCCTGCAACCGGGCGACATCGTCACCATCATCGATAACGGTGAAGTGATTGGTTCCGCACGCGTTGACGGCAACGGCGGCTGGCAATTCACGCCAGACACCCCGCTGAACGAAGGCGACCACAGCTTCACCATCATCGTCACCGATCCGGTTGGCAATGCCTCTGAGGAGTCTGACCCGTACCTGATTGTGGTCGATCTCACTGCGCCAGACGCGCCGGTGATCACCAGCGTGTACGACGACCAAGGCACCGCCACCGGTAACCTGAACCCAGGTGACACCACCGATGACGCGCAGCCGCTCATCAGCGGTACTGCCGAAGCCAACAGCCTGGTCAGCATTTATGACAATGGTCAGTTGATCGGCACCACCCGTACCGATGCGCAAGGCAACTGGAGCTACACCCCAGTCCCACCGCTGTTGAACGGCCCGCACAACCTGACCGTCACCGCGCGCGATGTCGCCGGTAACATCAGCGAACCGTCCAACGAATTCGGCTTTGAGCTGATCGCTGGCGGCAGCGGCACCGCACCGTCCATCATTGGCGCGTGGGATGATGTCGAATCTCACGTCGGGATGCGCGACAGCGGCGACGTCACCAACGACGCCCGCCCTGAACTGCGCGGTACTGCGCAAGCTAACCAGCTGGTCACCATCACGCTGGACGGTCAAGTGGTTGGCAGCGTCACTGCGGACGCCAACGGCCAGTGGAGCTGGACACCAACGACTGACCTCAGCGAAGGGATCCACAACTTCACCGCCTCGATCACCGATGCGGCGGGTAACCCGATCCGTACCGGTAACTTCCGTCTGGATATCGACACCACCGCACCGAATGCGGCGGACGATACCACCGCCAACGACAACGTTGGGCTGATCGTCGGGGAGATCCCGCAAGACGGCGTCACCGACGACAGCACCCCGACCTTTGAAGGCACGGGCGAAGCCGGCGATATCGTTATCATCAAAGACAACGATGAAGTTATCGGCTCGACCATCGTCGGCGATGACGGTAGCTGGAGCTTCACGCCAGACACCCCACTCGAAGACGGTCCACACAGCGTGGTTATCATCATCGAAGATCCAGCCGGTAACGCTTCCGATCCGAGCGCACCGATTGACTTCGACGTGGACACCCGCAATGTGATCATCAGCATCGATTACGCTATCGACGACGCGGGCGATATCACGGACAACCTGAGCGCAGGCTCAGCGACCGATGACACCACGCCAACGCTGGTCGGTAAAGCCACACCAAACAGCATTGTTGAGCTGTTTGACGGCACCACCTCACTGGGTAGCGTACGTGCTGACGCCCGCGGTAACTGGAGCTTCACCCCAACCACCCCGCTGGCTGAAGGCCCGCACAGCTTCACCGCTGTCGCCACCAATGCGGCCGGTGTGGTCAGTGCCCCAACCGCAGCGTTCGACCTGAACATCGACATTACCGCACCGACCAAACCGGGCGAAGGCGGCACGGGCGGTGACGGGATCGGCGACGTGCTGGACGACGTCGGTCTGGTGACCGGCTCTGTGGGCAACGGCGGCAGCACCGATGACACCACCCCAACGTTGGTCGGCAGCGGTCTGCAACCGGGCGACATCGTCACCATCATCGACAACGGTGAAGTGATTGGTTCGGCACGCGTTGACGGCAACGGCGGCTGGCAGTTCACGCCAGACACCCCGCTGAACGAAGGCGACCACAGCTTCACCATCATCGTCACCGATCCGGTCGGCAATGCCTCTGAGGAGTCGGACCCGTACCTGATTATTGTTGATATCACTGCGCCAGACGCGCCGGTGATCACCAGCGTGTACGACGACCAAGGCACCGCCACCGGTAACCTGAACCCAGGCGACACCACCGATGACGCGCAGCCACAAATCAGCGGTACTGCCGAAGCCAACAGCCTGGTCAGCATTTATGACAATGGCCAGTTGATCGGCACCACCCGTACCGATGCGCAGGGCAACTGGAGTTATACCCCAGTCCCACCACTGTTGAACGGCCCGCACAACCTGACCGTCACCGCGCGCGATGTCGCCGGTAACATCAGCGACCCGTCCAACGCATTCGGCTTTGAGCTGATCGCTGGCGGCAGCGGCACCGCACCGTCCATCATTGGCGCGTGGGATGATGTCGAATCTCACGTCGGGATGCGCGACAGCGGCGACGTCACCAACGACGCCCGCCCTGAACTGCGCGGTACTGCGCAAGCTAACCAACTGGTCACCATCACGCTGGACGGTCAAGTGGTCGGCAGCGTCACTGCGGACGCCAACGGCCAGTGGAGCTGGACACCAACCGCTAATCTCAGCGAAGGGATCCACAACTTCACCGCCTCGATCACCGATGCGGCGGGTAACCCGATCCGTACCGGTAACTTCCGTCTGGATATCGACACCACCGCACCGAATGCGGCGGACGATACCACCGCCAACGACAACGTTGGGCTGATCGTCGGGGAGATCCCGCAAGACGGCGTCACCGATGACAGCACCCCGACCTTTGAAGGCACGGGCGAAGCCGGCGATATCGTTATCATTAAAGACAACGATGAAGTTATCGGCTCGACCATCGTCGGCGATGACGGTAGCTGGAGCTTCACGCCAGACACGCCGCTGGAAGACGGTCCACACAGCGTGGTCATCATCATCGAAGATCCAGCCGGTAACGCCTCCGATCCGAGCGCACCGATTGACTTCGACGTGGATACCCGCAATGTGATCATCAGCATCGATTACGCTATCGACGACGCGGGCGATATCACGGATAACCTGAGCGCAGGCTCAGCGACCGATGACACCACGCCAACCTTAGTGGGTAAAGCCACACCAAACAGCATCGTTGAGCTGTTTGACGGCACCACCTCACTGGGCAGCGTGCGTGCTGACGCCCGCGGTAACTGGAGCTTCACCCCAACCACCCCGCTGGCCGAAGGGCCGCACAGCTTCACCGCTGTCGCCACCAATGCGGCCGGTGTGGTCAGTGACCCAACCGCGGCGTTCGATCTGAACATCGACACCACGGCACCGGAAAAACCGGGTACCGGCAATGGCGGTGACGGTATCGGCGACGTGCTGGACGACGTCGGTCTGGAGCAAGGCTCTGTCGGCAACGGCGGTCGTACCGATGACACCAACCCAACCCTGGTCGGCAGCGGCCTGCAACCGGGCGACATCGTCACCATCATCGATAACGGTGAAGTGATTGGTTCCGCACGCGTTGACGGCAACGGCGGCTGGCAATTCACGCCAGACACCCCGCTGAACGAAGGCGACCACAGCTTCACCATCATCGTCACCGATCCGGTTGGCAATGCCTCTGAGGAGTCTGACCCGTACCTGATTGTGGTCGATCTCACTGCGCCAGACGCGCCGGTGATCACCAGCGTGTACGACGACCAAGGCACCGCCACCGGTAACCTGAACCCAGGTGACACCACCGATGACGCGCAGCCGCTCATCAGCGGCACCGCCGAAGCCAACAGCCTGGTCAGCATTTATGACAATGGCCAGTTGATCGGCACCACCCGTACCGATGCACAGGGCAACTGGAGTTATACCCCAGTCCCACCACTGTTGAACGGCCCGCATAACCTGACCGTCACCGCGCGCGATGTCGCCGGTAACATCAGCGACCCGTCCAACGCATTCGGCTTTGAGCTGATCGCTGGCGGCAGCGGCACCGCACCGTCCATCATTGGCGCGTGGGATGATGTCGAATCTCACGTCGGGATGCGCGACAGCGGCGACGTCACTAACGACGCCCGCCCTGAACTGCGCGGTACTGCGCAAGCTAACCAGCTGGTCACCATCACGCTGGACGGTCAAGTGGTTGGCAGCGTGACTGCGGACGCCAACGGCCAGTGGAGCTGGACACCAACGACTGACCTCAGCGAAGGGATCCACAACTTCACCGCCTCGGTCACTGATGCGGCGGGTAACCCGATCCGTACCGGTAACTTCCGTCTGGATATCGACACCACCGCACCGAATGCGGCGGACGATACCACCGCCAACGACAACGTTGGGCTGATCGTCGGGGAGATCCCGCAAGACGGCGTCACCGATGACAGCACCCCGACCTTTGAAGGCACGGGCGAAGCCGGCGATATCGTTATCATTAAAGACAACGATGAAGTTATCGGCTCGACCATCGTCGGCGATGACGGTAGCTGGAGCTTCACGCCAGACACGCCGCTGGAAGACGGTCCACACAGCGTGGTCATCATCATCGAAGATCCAGCCGGTAACGCCTCCGATCCGAGCGCACCGATTGACTTCGACGTGGATACCCGCAATGTGATCATCAGCATCGATTACGCTATCGACGACGCGGGCGATATCACGGATAACCTGAGCGCAGGCTCAGCGACCGATGACACCACGCCAACCTTAGTGGGTAAAGCCACACCAAACAGCATCGTTGAGCTGTTTGACGGCACCACCTCACTGGGCAGCGTGCGTGCTGACGCCCGCGGTAACTGGAGCTTCACCCCAACCACCCCGCTGGCTGAAGGCCCGCACAGCTTCACCGCTGTCGCCACCAATGCGGCCGGTGTGGTCAGTGACCCAACCGCGGCGTTCGATCTGAACATCGACACCACGGCACCGGAAAAACCGGGTACCGGCAATGGCGGTGACGGTATCGGCGACGTGCTGGACGACGTCGGTCTGGAGCAAGGCTCTGTCGGCAACGGCGGTCGTACCGATGACACCAACCCAACCCTGGTCGGCAGCGGCCTGCAACCGGGCGACATCGTCACCATCATCGATAACGGTGAAGTGATTGGTTCCGCACGCGTTGACGGCAACGGCGGCTGGCAATTCACGCCAGACACCCCGCTGAACGAAGGCGACCACAGCTTCACCATCATCGTCACCGATCCGGTTGGCAATGCCTCTGAGGAGTCTGACCCGTACCTGATTGTGGTCGATCTCACTGCGCCAGACGCGCCGGTGATCACCAGCGTGTACGACGACCAAGGCACCGCCACCGGTAACCTGAACCCAGGCGACACCACCGATGACGCGCAGCCACAAATCAGCGGTACTGCCGAAGCCAACAGCCTGGTCAGCATTTATGACAATGGCCAGTTGATCGGCACCACCCGTACCGATGCGCAAGGCAACTGGAGCTACACCCCAGTCCCACCGCTGTTGAACGGCCCGCACAACCTGACCGTCACCGCGCGCGATGTCGCCGGTAACATCAGCGACCCGTCCAACGCATTCGGCTTTGAGCTGATCGCTGGCGGCAGCGGCACCGCACCGTCCATCATTGGCGCGTGGGATGATGTCGAATCTCACGTCGGGATGCGCGACAGCGGCGACGTCACTAACGACGCCCGCCCTGAACTGCGCGGTACTGCGCAAGCTAACCAGCTGGTCACCATCACGCTGGACGGTCAAGTGGTTGGCAGCGTCACTGCGGACGCCAACGGCCAGTGGAGCTGGACACCAACGACTGACCTCAGCGAAGGGATCCACAACTTCACCGCGTCGATCACCGATGCGGCGGGTAACCCGATCCGTACCGGTAACTTCCGTCTGGATATCGACACCACCGCACCGGATGCGGCGGACGATACCACCGCCAACGACAACGTTGGGCTGATCGTCGGGGAGATCCCGCAAGACGGCGTCACCGATGACAGCACCCCGACCTTTGAAGGCACGGGCGAAGCCGGCGATATCGTGATCATTAAAGACAACGATGAAGTTATCGGCTCGACCATCGTCGGCGATGACGGTAGCTGGAGCTTCACGCCAGACACGCCGCTGGAAGACGGTCCACACAGCGTGGTTATCATCATCGAAGATCCAGCCGGTAACGCTTCCGATCCGAGCGCACCGATTGACTTCGACGTGGATACCCGCAATGTGATCATCAGCATCGATTACGCTATCGACGACGCGGGCGATATCACGGACAACCTGAGCGCAGGCTCGGCGACCGATGACACCACGCCAACGCTGGTCGGTAAAGCCACACCAAACAGCATCGTTGAGCTGTTTGACGGCACCACCTCACTGGGCAGCGTGCGTGCTGACGCCCGCGGTAACTGGAGCTTCACCCCAACCACCCCGCTGGCCGAAGGGCCGCACAGCTTCACCGCCGTCGCCACCAATGCGGCCGGTGTGGTCAGTGCCCCAACCGCAGCGTTCGACCTGAACATCGACACCACCGCACCGGAAAAACCGGGCACCGGCAATGGCGGTGACGGGATCGGCGACGTGCTGGACGACGTCGGGCTGGAGCAAGGCTCTGTCGGCAACGGCGGTCGTACCGATGACACCAACCCAACCCTGGTCGGCAGCGGCCTGCAACCGGGCGACATCGTCACCATCATCGACAACGGTGAAGTGATTGGTTCGGCCAAAGTCGACGACAATGGCGGCTGGCAGTTCACGCCAGACACCCCGCTGAACGAAGGCGACCACAGCTTCACCATCATCGTCACCGATCCGGTCGGCAATGCCTCTGAGGAGTCTGACCCGTACCTGATTGTGATTGATCTCACTGCGCCAGACGCGCCGGTGATCACCAGCGTGATGGATGATGTTGCAGGCGGGATTGTGGGTGACTTGCCTAACGGCTCACACACCAACGACACCACGCCAACGCTCAATGGTACAGCTGAAGTAGGCAGTATCGTGCGTATCTATGACGGTACGAGAGAGTTGGGCAGTGTGGTGGCCACCGACGGTAGCTGGAGTTACACACCAGATGCATTAACCAACGGTACCACCTATAACCTCCGGGTGACCGCCACCGATGAGGTTGGTAACGTCTCGGACTTCTCCGCGAGCCGGCAGATTACTATCGATACTACGCCACCTGCAGCACCAGCCATCACCCGCGTAGAAGATGACGTGGCGGGCGGTATCGTCGGTGATGTGCCTAACGGCTCGGTGACCAACGACGCCACGCCAACGCTCCGCGGTACGGCAGAGGTGGGCAGCATCGTACATATCTATAACGGTAACAATCCGACACCGATAGGCAGTGTGGTGGCAACCGATGGCACTTGGAATTTCACAACAACGCCATTGACTAGCGGCACAACCTATAACTTCCGGGTGACCGCCACCGATGAGGCCGGCAACACCTCCGGTGATTCGGGTACGCGCTCAATCATCGTCGATACGCAGGCGCCGAACGCGCCGGTCATTTCCCGCGTAGAAGATAACGTGGCTGGCGGTATCGTCGATGACTTGCCTAACGGCTCGGTGACCAACGACAACACGCCAACGCTCAGAGGTACGGCAGAAGCCGGCAGTATCGTACGTATCTATAACGGTACGACACTGTTGGGTAGTGCGGTGGCAACCGGTGGCAACTGGAGTTTCACGCCTCCAGCATTGACCAACGGTACTACCTATAGCTTCCGGGTAAATGCCACCGATGCGGCCGGTAACACCTCGGGTTATTCGGGAACGCGCTCAATCATCGTCGATACGCAGGCGCCGAACGCGCCGGTTATTACCCTCGTGGACGATAACGTGACTGGCGGTGCCTTCGGTGACGTGCCTAACGGCTCGGTGACCAACGACAATACGCCAACGCTCAGAGGTACGGCAGAGGCAGGCAGTATCGTACGTATCTATAACGGTACGACACTGTTAGGCAGTGCGGTGGCAACCGGTGGCAGCTGGAATTTCACTCCTTCAGCATTGACCAACGGTACTACCTATAGCTTCCGCGTGACTGCCACCGATGCGGCTGGCAATACCTCAGGTTATTCGGGTACGCGCTCAATCATCATCGATACGCAGGCTCCGAATGCACCGGTCGTTACCCGCGTGGACGATAACGTGGGTACACCGGAGAGTGTTGCCAATGGCGGTAGCACCGATGACAACACCCCAACGTTGGTTGGTACTGCCGAGGCGGGCAGCATTGTGCGCATTACGGTAGATAACGGCACCGTCTATTCAGTTACCGCCACTGGCGGCAACTGGACATGGACGCCTCCTGCTGGGCTGGCACTGGGGAATCACACCTTTAGCATCACGGCAACGGATGCAGCGGGTAATACCAGTGGAGCAACCACGCGTACGCTGACAGTGGTAGCACCGACGGTTTCAGGAGGCGAGAATTTCGAAGGCCTGGTTTCTGGAACCTATTTATCAAACACTCCATTACCTTCCGGGATGAGAATTCTTAACGGATTCACAATAGGGACATCGCTCTCACAGAGATGGTTTTTCGAACCGAATCAAACTCATACCTTCCGTATCGAAGGCGGCGTTACCTCCATTGAGTTTGGTGTTTCCGCGTGGGGTACGGCGGAGACTGGCTGGAGAGGGGGGCAACCGCTGATCGTGACCTACTACAATACTGCGGGTGCTGTACTGGCAAGAATGAGTTACTCCGAAGGTGCAAACGGGAATGGGGTTGTTCTGTATCGAGCTCCAGCCGGAGAAGTGATTGGTAATGTATCTCTGACGACAGCAGACGTAGGTGGCCTATATCTCGATGATGTCACCTGGGGCGATATGACAGGACACTCAACCAACTACATTACGGGTAGACCGCTGGCTACTTTCTCCATGATGGAAGAAAACAGTGAGGACGAAAGCCAGCATATTTCATCTCTGGGTGAAGAAGAGGTCACCCATCCAGATGAAGCAAACAGCGACAATGATCACCACACGTTGATCCTCGAACATATGGAACAACCGATTGATCTGAACACTGTGGTCAATAACAACGAGGTAGTGTCTACGGTAGACATGAACAACGGTCACCAAGACATCCTCAACATCACGTTGGACGATGTCCTGATCCACGGTGAAACAGATGCCTTTATCGCCGATGGCGCGAAGCAGATGATGATCCAAGGTGAGGAAGGTGACGTGGTTAACCTCGAAGCTCAGCTTCAGGGTACCGACCCGGCGGATTGGGCGAAAGCAGCGCAAGCCGTGGAAGTTGCAGGTGTCCGTTACGATGTGTACCAAAACAGCAATATGAACGTTGAGCTGTTGGTTCAGGAGGGTGTAACGACCAATCTTAATTAATCCCCCGTAAACCCGACGCCGTCGCCTATTGTGGGCGGCGTCAGGCTACAGGGCTTAACCGATTTTTTACTTATACCCTTTTTGTAACCGGTCTCTTGTAGACCGTGGAGAAGTCATGACAATCTTTAAAACTTCCGCCCTGGCTTTATTGTTCAGTGGCGCATGTACTTTGTTTGGCGCGCACGCCGCAGAAGTGTTCGGCCAAGGCTATCAACCGGTAGCCAGCGTAGGTCAGAGCCAGGCGCAAGTGGTGTTCTACCGCGAGGCGGACGAAACTCCGGGCAGCGCGAACGTCTACATTGATGGCGAGTTTCAGTCCGCCCTGTTACCGGATGGTTTCACCACCTTCTGCGTCGCGCCGGGCAAACACAGCCTTGGGGCGTTTGTGAAGGATGCGCCTTTGTATCAAGGTAAGCGCGATCAACCTTGGAGCGATAATCTGGAGGGGGGCAAAACGTACTTCCTGAAGGTAGGCAATGAGCAGGATGGTAAACCACAAGCACTAACTCGTGCGGATGCCGAGAAAGCCCTGCGTAGCATGAAAGCACAGATCCATACGCTATCACGCGCCTCAGCGGTAGAAACCTGTAATTACACGCAAACGCCATATAAGGACTACACCCTTTCTGGTGACGTATTGTTCCGCTTTGGTAAATCCGATCGCAACAACATCACCGCCGAAGGACATCGTTCTATCACTGAGCTGGTGCAGAAGATTCGCAGTGAAAACGCGACCATCCGCAACATTTTGGTTACCGGCCATACCGACCAGATTGGTTCAGCACAAACCAACCTGAGACTCGGCCAGCGTCGTGCAGAAACCATTCGCCAGTTGATGGTTCAGGCAGGTATCCCAGCACGTAGCATTACCGCCACCAGTGCGGGTATGAGCGAGCCGGTAGTGTATGACTGTTACGGTAGTAAGGCTGAGCAGATTGCTTGCTACGCGCCAAACCGTCGCGTAACGGTTCGTGTCGATGGCAGCAGCGCGGCAGACCAGTAATCACGTATTCACACGTCAAAGAACGATTTAAGCCTTACGGCATGTGAACTTCACGGGACGGAGCTTTCCGTCCCGCTATTTTCTCAGTGCAGGAACCTCTGATGGATTTTCCTCTTTCACGACAACGCACCCCATTGACCGCCCTCGCCTTATTACTTTGCACCCTTTCTGCCACCGCAGCCGGCCAATCCTACCCACTATTTGCAGAGCAATTTAGCGGTAGCGTACCGGTGGTTAATGAGCTTTCGCAGGTTATTTATTATCGCGAGTACAGCGATTCCGCACGTAAGGAAGCCGCCAATATCTATATTGATAAGCAACTCCATACCTCGTTATTACCCGGCGGCTACACCGTTTTCTGCCTCAAACCTGGGCCACACACTTTGGGTGCCTATTTCAGAGCTGGCACGCGTTACCCTGGGAAAACCAGTGACCTGTACGCGGCACAACTACGCGGCGGTAAAACCTATTTCCTACGCGTTAGTGAAACTGGTGAGTTTCGTCCACAACCGGTAAAACGCGCCATCGCAGAAAAAAACCTGCAAGGGCTGCATCGCCAAGTGCATATGCTCAATCGAGCCGCCAATATGGAACCTTGTGCTTGGGACCCGACCCGTGAACAGCAAACTCGCGAGTATGCGATCGACGTGGTGGTATTGTTCGGCCCTGATGACTCAGAGGCACATCAACTCACTGCCACAGGGCGCAAAGCGGTGGCGGAACTGGCGCTAACACTGCGTCAGGATCTCAGCAAAATCAATCGTGTTAACGTGGTCAGCCAAGCCCATGATGCAAAAGGTCGTGCACTGTCACCGCGTCTGCGCCAGCAACGCGCTGAAGTTCTACGCGATCAATTGATCAAGAACGCAGTACCTTCGCAATTGGTCACTATTGCTGATGAGCCTCCCGCCGCCACAGGGGAAACTTTATGCACTGGGAACTGCGCTTCATCCCAACAACAAATTAAGGTTTACGCCAACTAGAGCGGCTTTTTTCTACTGCGAATCGGTATTTGAGACAGTTCTTGCCCAAGATTTATCGGTAGTGATGTCAGAATTTTCCTGTTCCCCAATACAGAGAAAAGCATATGCAACATGACATCGACCAGAAAGCGCGGGAGGAAGCAACAGAAGCCAAGGCCTTTACCCGCCTTGACGACAGTCTGCTCAGGAGTGTCTCTTGGGTTTGCCAATACTACGGTCTGGAAAAATCCGATCAAGGATTGCTGTCCGGCCTGCCACGTGCAGGACTTCTCACCCCTTCACTGGCGCTGAACGCGCTGGAAAACGCCGGCTTGACCGGGGGGCTGGTCGAGCGAGGGTTGCAGGAGCTGCCCGAGCAGGTCATGCCGATCATCCTGATTCGTGATAATTCAGCCGGTTGCGTTGTTTTGTCTCGCCGTCAGGTGATCAACGCCGAAGGCAAAAAGGACTTGGCTTATCAAATCATTTTGCCAGAAGTCAGCGAACTGCCGGTGGAAGTGCCTCATGCAGAACTGATGAGCTATTACTCCGGCTACGCCATTTTGGTTAAACCCTTGGCGAAAGTGGAAACCAGCGATGATGACCCGCTGCCGGTACCGAAAGGACATTGGCTGTTCAGCACCCTGTGGCGCTATCGTCGCTACTACCGCAGTGCTGCCATCGCCGCCGTTCTGATTAACGTGCTCGCACTGGCTAGCGTGTTTTTCACCATGAACGTTTACGACCGCGTGATCCCTAACCAAGCCTTCGTCACGCTGTGGTCATTGGCCATTGGTGTCACGATTGCGATGATTTTCGAAGCCTCTACCCGTTACATACGTGCGCATTTGATTGATGTCGCTAGCAAGAAAGCCGACTTGGTTCTGGGCAGTATTCTGTTCCGCCAGGCGCTGTCTGTTCGAATGGAACACAAACCCGCCTCATCAGGTAGTTTCGCTAACCAAATTCGTGAATTTGAGTCGGTGCGTGATTTTATCGCCTCCGCCACCTTAGCGGTAGTCACCGATTTACCCTTCGCACTGCTGTTTATCGGCGTGATTTTCGCGATTGGCGGGCCGCTGGCTTGGATCCCGATGTTGATGATTCCGTTGATCATTATCGTCAGTGTGGTCATTCAGTGGCCGCTGTCACGCGTGATGAAAGAAAACCTGAAAGAGTCCTCGCTGAAACAAGGCGTGCTGATTGAATCCATTGAAGGAATGGAAACGCTGAAATCCACGGGTGGTGAAGCCTGGATGCAGCGTCGGTGGCAGAACTTTAGCGCCATGCAATCCACCTCCGGTATGAAATCTCGTCATTATTCCTCGATCGCGACCGGGGTGGCGGCTTTCCTGCAACAGTTCCAAACTGTCGCGCTGATCGTCGTCGGCGTGTATCTGATTGATGCTGGCACCCTCACCATGGGTGCACTGATTGGTACGGTGATGCTTTCTGGTCGCTGTACGGCACCGCTGAGCCAAGTTGTCGGGCTGGCGATCCGTTTCCAGCAAGCCAAAGCCGCGCTGAGCTCATTGAATAAACTGATGGAAATGCCCGTCGACCGTGACGTAACGCAAAACTATCTCGCACGGCCTGAGCTCAGCGGCAATATCAAACTACAGGGTGTGAGCTTCTCCTACCCCGCTCCGCCAATGCAACCAACGCCGGAAGTGCTGAAAGGGATTAATTTGACCATTCAAGCCGGTGAACGAGTGGCCATTATCGGCCGTATCGGCAGTGGTAAATCTACCTTGCTGCGCCTAATTGCCCGCCTGTATCAACCGGTGAAAGGGCAAATGTTCGCAGACTCTTTGGACGTGAATCAGATTGACCCGGCGGACTGGCACCGAGCTGTTGGATTTGTCGGGCAGTCCGCGCGTCTGTTCCACGGCACTTTGCGTGAAAACGTCATGATCGGCTGTCAAGAAGCCACTTCGCGTGAACTGCTGCGTGTTCTCAAGCTAACCGGTCTCGACCAGGTGGCAGCTAATCACCCTGCGGGCATCAATCTCCCTGTTGGTGAGAGCGGTGAAAGCCTTTCTGGCGGGCAACGCCAACTGGTGGCACTGGCTCGTACTTTAATTGCCAATCCGACGTTGTTGTTGATGGATGAACCCACCAGCGCGATGGACTCGCAAACTGAGCAACACTTTATTGCCCAACTGAAACTTGCCATTCAGCAACAAACCCTGATTGTCGTGACCCACCGCCCTTCGATGTTGGCGCTGGTTGACAGGATCATTGTGGTGGAAGGCGGCAAGGTGATGTTAGACGGGCCGAAAGAGAAGGTGCTTGCCCAGTTGCAACAAAAACCGGCTACCCCTGCGGCAGCTCGAGTGAACAAAGTCGCCCCAGCGGATGCCGCCAATGCCGCTACGGCCTCTAACACTACGCCGGTTTCCGCCTGAGAGAATTAATATGTTGTTTAAAAAGAAAAAAAATAGTATCTCGCGCAATGATAGCGCTTTCATGAGTGATATTCATGAGTCTTTGCTCGCGCAAACCACACCAGGGTCCAAATTAGTGCTGTACATGGTTTTGGTCGTCTTGATCGGGGGCCTCGTCTGGGCCCACTTCGCCCGCGTGGAAGAGATTACTCGCGGAGAAGCCAAGGTCATCTCCAAAGGACGCGAACAGGTGATTCAGAGCCTTGAGGGCGGTATTCTCGCCAGTATGAAGGTTCATGAAGGCGATATCGTCGAGCGCGGTCAACCGTTGCTACAAATGGACCCTACCCGCGCCGAGTCCAGCTATCAGGAAGTACGTCGTAAGGTCATCGGCCTAAAGGCCACCATTGCCCGTTTACGTGCAGAAGCCTTCGATACACCGCTGGTATTTGATAAAGAAGTGTTAAGCGTACCGCGCGAAGTCGAGCTGGAAACCAGCGCCTATCAATCGCGCAAAAAATCACAGGACGCCAGTATCGCCGCACTGCAAAAAAGCTATGACCTTTCGATGCGTGAAATCGCCCTTGCAGAACCCTTAGCGGCGCGAGGCTTGATGTCTGAAGTTGAAATATTACGTATGCGCCGGCAAGCCAACGACCTGCTCTCGCAGATTGCCGATCGCAAAAACCGTTTTCAGTCCGAAGCGAATACCGAGCTCACTAAGTTAGAGCTTGAGTTGGCACAGACAACGGAAAGCATGATTGGGCGTGCCGACATCGTCGATCGCACCACCATCACTGCGCCACTACGCGGTACGGTGAAAAATGTGCGCGTCAGTACCATTGGCGGGGTCATCCAGCCGGGTGAACACATTATGGAAATCATTCCATTGGAAGACCAGTTGCTGGTTGAAGCGCAAATTCGCCCTTCTGACGTGGCGTTCTTACACCCCGGTTTACCTGCAACGGTAAAAATTACCGCCTATGACTATGCCATTTACGGCGGGTTGACCGGTCAGGTTGAGAATATCAGCCCGGATACCTTAAAAGATGACCAAAAAGCCGCCGCGGGTCGCCCGGATGCGATTTATTACCGCGTGATGGTGTTGACCGACAAAAGTAGCCTGAAATCCGGCAGCAAAGAACTGCCGATTATTCCGGGTATGGTGGCGAGCGTTGAAATTAAAACCGGCGAAAAAACCATTCTTGATTATCTGCTGAAACCGGTGCTTAAAGCCCGTGAAGCCTTTCGTGAGCGCTAATCTATGTTGAATACAATGAAAAAGCGCCCAACGAAAGTTCGGTTGCTGACCCTCGCTATCTCTCTCACGTTATATGGCGTGAGCAATACTCCGGTGCTCGCGACAGAAGACGATGAATTATTGATGTTTACTCAGGTGGCAAACAGCGCGCCGGAAAGTCTCGCGCCAACGCCGGTAGTCAAGCCGTCGCCGGCTCCGTCGAGCCCTTTGCTGAGTACACCAACCAGCAGCAATACGGTTAATACGCGTCCCGAAGTGGCGCAAAGTGTTCCTGTTCCTGCCGCGCGCCCGGTATTCTCGGCTCCGCTGGTGAGTACTCCACCAGTAACATCATCGGTCATACCTCAGACGGCACCACCGGTAACATCTCAGGTAACTCCAGCCGCCGGCAGCAATATCACACGTTCTGAACCTGAAATCGTCAAACCGGTGTTCAGTTCGTCGGCTAAACCGGTGGCTCCTGCACCTGTGGTTTCAGTGCCAGCCGTTTCAACACCTCGAGTCGATTCGACGTCTGTCGTTTCAACACCTATGGTTTCAACACCCATAGCTCCGGCTCCGGTGATTGCAGCGCCTGTCGCGCAGGTGCGCAATGATGTCAAAGGCGCACCCTCCGAAAATGAAATCAAAGCGCTGTTTTCACAGGCCGTGATGCAAGCCATCCGCATCAGCCCGCAAATCAACAGCAGCCGAGCGCAGGTCGAAGCCGCTGAGGGCAATGTCGATGAAGCCAAAGGTCAGCGCTGGCCACAGATTGATGTGACATCAAACAGTAAAAGTCTTTACTTTGGTGGTGGTAGCCGTGGTGCGACCCAAAATGACGAGATATCCTTTGGCGCAAATATGGCCACTACCCTGTACGATTTTGGTCAAACCAGCAATACGATCAAAGCCCGTCAGGATCAGGCTCGAGCCGCTACATTGATGGTCAACGCAGAAACAGAAACCACGGCGTGGGACGTCAGCAGTGCGCTGACGGAATTGGGCAAACAACGCCTGATCATCGCCATCAGCCAGGATTATGTCACGCGCATGAAAGAACTGACCAACATGCTTCAGGGCATTGTCGAGGTCGATCAAGGGCGCAGAAGCGAATTAACACAGGCTAAAGGAAGACTGCTCTCCGCGCAGGCACAGCTTGATGCCGCCGTGGCGAAAGAGCGTGATACCGAAATTGTGCTGTACCGCTTGTTAGGTGAAACCGCCATTCCGTTGCCACCGGCCAACCAGTGGAATATGCATTTGCCTGACATCGACAGCCAGTTGAGCAAGCTTGAGCAGCACCCGACTATCCTGAAAGCGCAAGCTGATACACAAGCCGCCTTGTCAGAAGCGGCAGCGGTACGCTCTTCCGGCTTACCCAAACTCAACTGGGTGGTGAGTAAAAATACTGGGCAGGATGAGTTAGGCCGTCGACAAGCTTTCCAGACAGGATTACAAGTGAGTTGGGGCGTGTTTCGTGGTGGCTCTAACACTGCCGCTGAGCGTGCAGCGTTAGCCCGTGCAGAGGCCAATCGGCATTTGGTCGATGAACAGCAGCGCGATTTAGAGCAGCGCGTTAGAGCCGCCAATCAGGATGCCAATGCCCTGCTTGAACGTGCCGACCTATATCATAATTTGACGGCAGAAACCGATCGCATTCGCTTGGCCTTTTTTGACCAGTGGTATCACCTTGGTCAACGTACATTACTCGATGTGCTTAGTGCGGAAACTGACTATTATAATAACAGAGTCAGCGAAGTCGGCAGTCGCTTCGACGGTTATGCCGCCATCATGCGTAGCTATGCGAGTTCAGGAACATTAGTAAACTGGTTGAACAATCGACCGCTCTAACACTAATTTAGCTACCCTGACCCGTTGCAGGGTAGCGTAAAACGAAGGGAAAATAACGATGACTTCTAATAAATCCGCTGAAGTTCGCGTAGGCGTGGTTGATGATCACCCTTTAATTCGTAAGGCCGTGTTTTATAGCCTGGAAAGAGAACCCGATATGGTTCTGACTGCCGTCTGTAAAAACCGCGATGAAATCATTCCTTATTTAAACGCCGGGGAAGTTGATTTGTTGGTGCTCGATTATTTATTGGGCGGCAATAATATGGATGGGTTGCAGCTAGTGAAACATCTGCGTTTACACTACCCCAAAGTCAAAATCTTGATGTATTCCGCGGTGGAAAGCCCTGCGGTAGTGCAATTGGTGATGAAAGCCGGTGTGAAAGGTTTTATCGGCAAAAGCAAAGAACAGGAAGAATTGATTAAAGCCATTCGCCATGTCGCGCAGGGTAATCGCTTCCTCACTTCTGATATGCAATTTGAATTGGATAAATTCAGCGTTTCGGAAAAAAGCATGCTGCCATTTATGGTTCCACGTGCCGAAGGCGATGACGTTGAGGTATTAACACGCAACCTCTCCCCTAGAGAGGTTGAGGTTATTCGCTGTTATCTCGACGGAATGAGCATTTCAGAAATTGCGATTAAATATAACCGCAGCCGTAAAACCATTAGCGGTCAAAAACAATCGGCACTGCGTAAACTGGGAATGAAAACGGACGTCGAGCTATTTAAATTCCAAGGCACGATTGAAGGCTAACCCCTTTTTATGCCCGATAATGGCCGCAAACCTAAGTTTAGGTTTGCGGCCATACTTCATTTAAAACTCGACCTGAGCCCCCAACTCCACCACCCGGTTCGGTGGGATCTGGAACTGATCCGGTGCTCGCAGCGAGTTACGCTGTAAAATCTGGAACAGTTTACCGCGCACCAGCAAATACCACGGCCGTTTGCCGAGGACCAACGTATCTCGCGACATAAAGAACGAGGTCTCGGTCATCACACAGTTCAGCCCTTCCAGCCCGCAGCGATAGAGAATATCCTTCACGTTAGGGGTTTCGCGCCAACCGTAACTCGCCACCACTCGCCAAAAACTCGGTGAGAGTTGCTCAATGGTCACTCGTTGCACGTTGTGTACATAAGGGGCATCAGCGGTAGTAATAGTCAGCAGCACCACTCGCTCATGCAACACTTTGTTATGTTTAAGGTTATGCAGTAATACCAGCGGTAATGCATATTGTGCGCGGGACATAAATACCGCCGTACCCGGTACACGCAGCGGTGGCGATTTTTCCAGCGAGTCGATCAGTGCATCCAGCGCTTCCGGGCTTTCACGCAGGCGACGTAACAAACGCGAACGTTCGGTTTTCCACGTCAGCATAATCATCAAAATGGTCAACCCCAACGCCACCGGTAACCAGCCGCCGGAGAACAGTTTGATCAAGTTTGCACCAAACAGCGGGATATCAATTGACATCAGTACCAACAACATCAATGCCCCCCAGTAAGGTTTCCAGCCCCAGTTTTTCACCGCCACGATACACAGCAGAATCGAGGTCAACATCATGGTGCCGGTCACAACAATACCGTAGGCCGAAGCCAAATTACTGGAGTGTTTGAAGCTGATGATCACAATCAGCACCGCGATATACAGCAACCAGTTAACCACCGGAATGTAGATCTGCCCCGATTCCACATCTGAGGTATAAACGATGCGCATCGGCGGTAAATACCCCAACCGCACCGCTTGACGCGTTAAGGAGAACACCCCGGAAATCACCGCTTGCGACGCGATTACCGTCGCCAGAGTGGCAATAATCAACAGTGGGATCAGCGCCCAATCGGGAGCCAACAGGAAGAATGGATTTTTAATCGCATCAGGATTGGTCAGTAATAAAGCGCCCTGACCAAAGTAGTTCAGCACCAACGCTGGCCCCACCAGCGAGAACCAAGCAATGCGGATCGGTTTTTTACCAAAGTGCCCCATATCCGCATACAAGGCTTCGGCACCGGTGACCGACAGCACCACCATCCCCAAGGCAAAGAACGAAACTCCTTTATATTCCATAAAGAAATTCATCGCCCAATAGGGGTTCATCGCCTGCAATACGCCGGGATGACGCAAAATCCCGCCGATCCCCAGCAACGCTAGCGTCAGGAACCAAATCACCATCACGGGCGCGAAAAGCTTACCCACGCTGCCAGTACCATGTTTTTGAATGACAAACAGCCCGGTCAACACAATGATCGCCAACGGAATAATAAAGCGATCCAATTGCGGTGCGGCAATCTCCAAACCTTCAATCGCCGACAGTACCGAGATCGCTGGCGTGATGACACCATCACCGTAGAAGAAACTGCCGCCAACCAAACCAAAGAACACCATCAGCGGAACCCAACGCGGGTTCAGGTGACGAATGGCTAATGACATCAGAGTCAAAACGCCGCCTTCCCCATCGTTATCGGCGCGCATCACGAAGCAAACATATTTGATGGAGACGACTAACACCAGCAACCAAAAGATCAGGGATAAAAACCCGAAAATTGACGCCTGTGTCGTGATTATCCCTTCCGCCCCGGTCAAACACTCACGCAAGGTATATAACGGACTGGTGCCGATATCCCCATACACCACACCAATGGCGGCCACGGTGACCGCCGGTAAAGACTGTTTGTTTTTTATATGCATATCATTGCTTCATTAAATAAAAGAGAAAGCCTCGTTGGCAGTATAGTCGTCGCCAGATAATTTTCGCTGTGCCAACAGAAAGATAGTGGGTTTCTATCTATTGCTTATCGTTGATGGAAATCTGTACAGATAATTCTACGTAACATGAGAGCCGGCTAACATACACATTAGAGACTGGGTTTGCCCCCGATTTTATGGCATGATCTGTAACATTCGTTGTCATCGTTGTGACGGCCATAAACCATATCCATATACAGGAGCCATAGTGGCGAAGAATTATTACGACATCACTCTGGCAATGGCCGGGATCAGCCAGTCGGCTCGGTTAGTGCAGCAATTGGCACACGATGGCCAATGCGATCGCGAAGCGTTTCATACCTTATTAAATAGCCTGCTACAAACCGATCCCCCATCCACACTGGCCGTATTTGGCGGTGAAGAACGCAACCTAAAAATCGGTTTGGAAACCCTGCTTGGCGTACTCAATGCCAACAACAAAGGGCCGGGTGCCGAGTTAACCCGCTACACCATCAGCCTGATGGTGCTAGAACGCAAACTGAACGCCAATAAACCAGCGATGAATCAGCTAGGTGAACGTCTTGGTCAATTAGAACGCCAGTTGGCGCATTTCGAATTGGAGTCTGACACCATCATCAGTGCCTTGGCAGGCATTTATGTCGATGTGGTCGCGCCTTTAGGGCCGCGCATTCAAGTCACCGGTTCACCGAGTATCTTGCAAAATCCCCAAGTACAAGCCAAAGTTCGTGCCACTTTACTGGCAGGTATTCGCGCCGCCGTGTTGTGGCAGCAGGTTGGCGGTAGCCGCCTGCAATTAATGTTTTCCCGAAATCGTCTGCTCAAGCAGGCGCAAAAAATCGTTGCTCATTGTTAATCTTCCCAGGAGTTGCTACCGATGGAATTATCCTCACTGACCGCCGTTTCCCCCGTTGATGGACGCTACGGTGATAAAGTCAGCGCACTGCGCACCATTTTCAGCGAGTACGGCTTGCTGAAATTCCGCGTACAGGTTGAAGTACGCTGGCTGCAAAAATTGGCCGCCTGCGCAGAAATCAAGGAAGTTCCCGCTTTTGACGCCAACGCAAACGCTTACCTCGACCAGATCGTCGCAGAGTTTAGCGAGCAAGACGCCCAGCGCATCAAGACTATCGAACGCACCACTAACCACGACGTGAAAGCAGTGGAGTATTTCCTGAAGGAAAAAGTGGCGGCGGTTCCTGCCCTGCATGCGGTGTCTGAGTTCATCCACTTCGCTTGTACTTCTGAAGACATCAACAACCTGTCGCACGCACTGATGCTGCAAACTGCGCGTCAAGATGTGGTGCTGCCGTACTGGCGTAAAATTATCGATGCCATTAAAGCGTTGGCACAGGAACACCGCGATATTCCTTTGCTGTCTCGTACCCACGGCCAACCCGCTACGCCGTCAACCGTCGGTAAAGAGCTGGCTAACGTCGCTTACCGGATGGAGCGTCAGTTCCGTCAGTTAGAGCAAGTCGAAATCCTCGGTAAGATCAACGGCGCCGTAGGTAACTACAACGCTCACATCGTCGCCTATCCAGAAGTTGACTGGCACCAGTTCAGCGAACAATTCGTGACTTCGCTGGGGATCAACTGGAACCCGTACACCACTCAGATCGAGCCGCACGACTACATTGCGGAACTGTTCGACTGCGTGGCACGTTTCAATACCATCCTGATCGACTTCGACCGCGATATTTGGGGTTACATCGCCCTGAACCACTTCAAGCAAAAAACCATCGCCGGTGAGATTGGTTCTTCCACCATGCCGCACAAAGTTAACCCGATCGACTTCGAAAACTCCGAAGGCAATCTGGGCTTGGCGAACGCCGTATTGGGGCACTTGGCGAGCAAACTGCCAGTATCCCGCTGGCAGCGCGACCTAACCGACTCCACCGTGCTGCGTAACTTGGGCGTGGGTTTGGGCTATGCGTTGATCGCCTATCAATCCACCATGAAAGGCATCAGCAAACTGGAAGTGAATCAGGCTCACCTACTGGATGAGTTGGATCACAACTGGGAAGTGTTGGCAGAACCGATTCAGACCGTGATGCGTCGTTATGGCATTGAAAAACCTTACGAGAAGCTGAAGGAATTGACCCGCGGCAAGCGTGTTGACGCCGCCGGAATGCAGGCCTTTATCGATGGTTTGGCCTTGCCAGAAGAAGAGAAAACACGCCTGAAAGCGATGACGCCAGCAAACTATATTGGCCGTGCGACAACGATGGTTGATGAGTTGAAGTAATTCTTTCAGCTTACGACCGAAATGGGGGCAAAAATTGCCCCCAACAAACCCCCTAGCTATTCGTAACCTATTGACTGAGCTTTTTCCGCCCGTACACCACCCAAGTGATCACCACACATAACAGGTAAAACACCAAGAAGACCTTCATGGCTCCGGCCGGTGAGCCAGTCAGCGCCAAGGAGGTGCCAAAAGCTTTAGGGATAAAGAACCCACCGACAGCACCAATCGCAGAGATAAAGCCCAAGGCTGCCGCAGAATCTGTAACGGCTTCACGCTGCGCCATCTCATCGCTACCCCCCTCTAACTTGACGCGATCAACGGTAATCTTGCGAAAAATCACGGCGATCATCTGGAAAGTCGAACCACTGCCTAAGCCTGCGGTCAGGAACAACACCATGAACACGCTATAAAACGCCATAAATGAACCAGGGTGCGCACCACCCGGTAAGGTCAGGAACAACAGCGCGGCGAAGGTCGCCATCAGCACAAAGTTGATTAAAGTGACACGTATGCCACCAAAGCGGTCGGAAAGCATACCACCAACGGGGCGAGCCAACGCGCCGAGGAGTGGACCGAAGAAGGCATAGTGCAAGATCACGACGTCTGGGAACTGCGTTTTTGCCAGCATGGCAAAACCGGCAGAAAAACCGATAAATGAACCAAAGGTCGCGAGGTACAACAGGCTCAAAATCCACAGGTGGCCGCGTTTCAATACCGGCAATTGCTGGCTAAGAGACGCCTTAGCGGTAGAAAGGTCGTTCATACCAAACCAAGCCGCCAGAGAGAAAATCACTAAAAACGGCACCCAAATCCAAGCGGCGTTTTCCAACCACAGTTGGCCCCCCTCCGCCTGCGTTTGCGCCGTACCACCAAAAATACCGAACATGGCAAAAGAGACCGCCAGCGGTGCAACTAACTGCATCACGCTCACGCCCAAATTCCCTAATCCCCCATTTAGCCCCAACGCCCCGCCCTGTTTGGCTTTCGGGAAGAAGAAGCTGATATTCGCCATGCTGGAGGCAAAGTTAGCGCCACCAAATCCGCACAACAACGAGATAACGATAAACACGTTGAAGGAGGTGGTCGGGTCTTGCACCGCAAACCCTAACCACAGGCAAGGAACCAACAGGAGACAAGTACTGATGGCGGTCCAACGACGGCCACCAAACATCGGGATCACAAACGAATAAGGCACGCGCAAAATCGCCCCTGATACTGAAGGCAGCGCGGTAAGTAAGAACAGTTGATCAGTGGTGAAATTAAACCCCACTTTGTTCAGATTGACAGCCACGGCGCTGAACAACATCCAAACGCAAAAGGCTAATAACAGACTAGGAATGGAAATCCACAGGTTACGTTTGGCAATGTGCTGACCCGTTTGCTGCCAGAAAGCGGCATTCTCTGGTTGCCAATCCTGAATAACCGCACCCGTTTTCTTTGATGACGGCGTTGCAAGTTGCGACATAAAAACCTCAGAAACACAGTGATAATTGCGCTCACCCTATTGCTCCGCTCAAGGTTCAAAGTTGATGCAAATCAACGCCGCAGCAGGTAGTCCCAAGGGGTGAAAACTGACTCTGTCCTTAGTGAGTAGTCACATAACGTCAGTAAAGTGATTATTGATCATGAAGTTACAAGCCATGCACCTAGACTGCTATTAACCTTATAGTCCAGATGGAAACTTATGAGTACTTCCTTGTGGGTATGGGGTTATTGCTAGGGATGATGAAAAATAACATCAAAGCCCGATGTTAGCCCCGAGTTTCAACTCCTTAGAGATCCATGCCCTATGAAACGCCTGTTGGCTCCACTTTCCATCGTTAATCAGGTCGCCCTGCTAATGTTACTGCTGGGGGTATTAGGTATCGGGGGGATGGGGATTTCTGCTTGGATGTCACAAAGCATTCAGGGTAATGCCCATGCCATCAACAAAGCCGGTTCGTTACGCATGCAAAGTTACCGTTTGCTGGCTCAGGTACCGTTCAACGCCCGCAGCGAACTGCTGATGAAGGAACTGGATCAGGACGAGAATAGCCGCGACTTACAGCAATCCGTGGAGCAAGAGGGCCTCACCGCACAATTTAACGTGCTACGGGCCTATTGGCAGCAAACACTAAAACCGCAACTACACCAAGCACAGCGCCCCGCCGATGCCGAGCCCCAAGTTGCACACTTCGTTAGCCTGCTGGATAAACTGGTCTCTGATATCGATCATCAAACCGAACGCCGATTGTTTTTGGTGACGCTGGTTCAAGGCGCGTTTATCGCTCTAACATTGTTGCTGCTGGTCGGCACCATTTGCTACCTGCGCCGCCGCTTGCTACATCCGTGGCGACAACTGGTGGCCATGGCGCTAGCGGTCGGACACGGCGATTTTAGCCAACGCTTCGCCCTGCGCGGACGTCAGGATGAAATGGCCTCCTTAGGTGGCGCATTGAATACCATGTCTGATGAATTATTGGCAATCTACACCGGGCTAGAGCAACGGGTGGCGGAGAAAACCGCCGACCTGCAGCAAAAAAACCAAGTGTTGAGTTTCCTCTATCAAACCACCCGCCAGTTGCATACCAGCGAGCCAATATGCAGCCGCCTGACGCCGATTATCAATCAGCTACAAACCCTGACGCCACTGCGTGACATTCAAGTCCGTTTGTACGAAAACAATAGTCAGGAGCAATTTCTTCAACTCAGTGGCAACCAACCGCTACGCCCCGAATATTGTAGCAATCCGGTCTGTAGCGCCTGCTTGAATGACAGTCAACCGGCGCAGAATGATCATCCATCGTTAAGTTGGAGCCTGAGCGACAAGCTCGGTAACTACGGCGTAGTGATGGCTCAACACGCCCCCCAACAGCCGCTAAACGAAGAACAGCATCAGTTAGTGAATACCTTGGTTGAACAACTGACCAGCGTGCTGGCGATCGAGCGACAGGTCGATCATCAGCAACAACTGATGTTGATGGAAGAACGTGCCGCCATCGCCCGCGAACTGCATGACTCGATCGCCCAATCGCTCTCCTGCTTGAAAATGCAGACCAGTTGTCTGCAAATGCAAAGTGAAGCCCTACCGCCAGAGAGTTTGGTGTTGGTGCAACAGATGCGTGAAGAGCTGAACACCGCTTATCGTCAATTGCGTGAATTGCTCACCACCTTCCGCTTACAACTCACCGAACCAGGGTTACTGGCGGCACTGCAATCGACAGTCCGAGAATTTAATCAACGGCTCGGCATTAACATCAAGCTGGATTACCAATTAGGGCCGCGCACCGTACCGGCTTATCAGGCCATTCATCTGTTGCAGATTGCTCGCGAAGCGCTAAGCAATATCCACCAACATGCAAAGGCCAGTCAGGTCACAATCCGCGTGGCCAATCAACAGGGTGAAGTCACCCTTAGCGTGTGCGATGACGGGTGCGGGTTGCCCGAACAAAACCAACGCCCCGATCACTATGGCCTGATTATCATGCGCGATCGCGCCAACAGCCTGCACGGTGATTGCGAATTTCTCCCCCGCGATGGCGGTGGAACCGAAGTCCGGGTGGTATTTCGCCCTGACAACTATATCATTGATTAATATAACATTGATTAACATGCCATCGACTAACAGGAACAGTTATGACAACTGAAGAAGCCTCCACCATCTTGCTGATTGACGATCACCCCATGTTGCGTAACGGCGTTAAGCAATTGATCAGCATGGACTCCTGTTTAAAAGTGATTGCCGAAGCGAGCAACGGCGCACAAGGGGTGACGCTGGCGGAACAATATGACCCCGATCTGATCCTGCTGGACATGAACATGCCGGGGATGAATGGCTTAGAAACGCTCGATCAACTGCGTATGACGGCGCTCTCTGGCCGTATCGTGGTGTTTAGCGTGTCGAATCACGAAGACGACGTGGTCAACGCGCTGAAACGCGGTGCCGACGGCTATCTACTGAAAGATATGGAGCCGGAAGATCTGCTCAAAGCGCTGCATCAAGCTGCCGCCGGGCAGATGGTACTCAGTGAAACCCTGACGCCTATTTTGGCCGCTAGCCTGCGTGAAAGCCGCCCCAGCGCTGAGCGTGATATTCAGCAGCTCACACCGCGCGAGCGCGATATTCTCAAATTGATCGCTCAAGGGCTGCCGAACAAACTGATTGCACGTAAGTTAACCATCACCGAAAGCACGGTGAAAGTTCACGTCAAACACCTGCTGAAAAAGATGAAACTGAAATCGCGTGTAGAAGCCGCAGTTTGGGTGTTACAGGGGAAAAACGGTTAACGCCACTACTTGTATAAAACCGGTCGCGCATTGCGTTCAATCACATCATAACGGCTACCACGCAACGATTTCGCGGCAGCCACGTAAGCCGGTGAAATCTGCTTCATCAGCGGAACGCCCAAACGGTAGCTGATCGTTAACTCGAATTTTCGCTGGGCGTCGCTCCCCGTTCCGCTTCGATGCGTCTTTAACGCCAATAACGGTATCGGGGTGTAGCTCAGGCTAAGCTGCATACGACTCGGTTGTGGTTGATAACGAGAATAGTGTTCATAGCGCAGCGACGCGCTCAATTGCCGATAGAATGGTAAATAACATTGAGTGGTTAAATCGTAGCCGCGTGCGGGACGATTCCCCGTCGTCGATTGCGCCGTTGTCGATAACGGCACGTAGTAATTAGCGGATAAACGCAAATAATCGCCCCACATCTCACTGCCCATGCTGGCACGGCGGTAGTGGGCTTCAATATCGTTATCCCACACCGCGTTGTAACCCAATAACCAATCGCCTCGGCTCCAGCGCTGCCCCAGCCCCAGATTGATCAGAGAACTCCCCGTTTTCAGCAAAAAATTCCCTTGGCTGTAGGTTAGCAATCCTGGGTTATCCCACCACGGACTCAGCAATTGCCCCTGACTACCGGCAAAATCTCCTTTACTGGTAGCAGCCAAAGAGAGTTGAGCGATTCCCAATAACGACAGGAGTTCATGGGCTTGCTGTTGTAACCGTTCCACCGCTTGCCCTACGGCATAGTCTTCCGTACGGGTGCGCAGTTGCTGGCTGGAGAGTTGCGTTAACTTATTTTCGCCTAACCGTTTCGCCATTTGCGCCCATTGAGTTTCACGCTGCGTTGCCAATGCCACTTCGTCAGTGGTCGGGCTCGCCAATTCTGGTAATGCAAAAGGTTCTGCAACGGCGCAGGAAGACCACAATAACCAAGGGAAAATATGGAGGGGTTTAGAAGACATTGCCCATGCTCTTTATATATCGTCCTCATCCCTGAGAACGACTGATGAAATTTCGCGCACTATAAGTCATCACGCCATCATCAACATAACCGTCGAGCATAATCAGATTAGGTAAACGGCTAAAACACCACAGTATGTTTATAGAAAACAAAGAGCTGAATGCATTTCGGCTGTATCTGAGCAACCACAACCTAGCGACAAAACGATAAATTCTGCGAACTGTTTCAGTTGGCAGCCAACAAAGATGCAGCTTCAAGTATGACGGTATACGTCAAATCCGCTGCCCCTGTTCATCCAGCAAATGAGTCAGCAACGCCGTTCCATCCTTAGCCACACGGAACTCACCATAGCGAGCGTTGGCAAAACGTTCTCCCTGACCTTCTTGGAAAAAGTAACTGGATGTCCCAATCTGCAATGATCCGGCGGAAAAATGATATTTCATCATCACTTGTGATGGTTTTAGCCCTTGGTCTTGCCAGAGCGAGGCTCCCAACGCCTGATGTTTAGCATCCAGGTCGACAACAATCAACCCGGTGCTGGGTAACGCAGGGCAAACGCGCTTTTCATTCTGGCAAGCTAAACTCTGCTGAGCCCACTGCTGCTGAAGCGTGCGCGTTAACGCATAATCGAGCGCCATATAATCCCCTTGCATCAACGAACGGGGATCAACCGGCGCCAACTCTAAAATCACGACCGCACCATTTTTCAACAGTTGCTGTTTTTGAAAAATCGATACGTTAACCGCGATCAACACGAATAGAATAATGCCACCCGCCAACCACTTAAGTTTGTTTTCAATTAGCATGGTTCCCTCCATATCCCACGGGCAATAGCTTCTGTACAGTTACTGCCAATCCTAGTAACACCACACCGCTGGCGAACAACAGTAGCGACTTATACAACAAACTCACGCCGAGGAAGTAATACCACGCGTTGAGATAAACCAGCAAAAACCCCCCTGCCAACGCCAACAACAGCCGGCTACCCTGATGGCGAGCCATCAGTAATAACGCCAAGCCAAAGCCGATACCGGGTGAAAATAACGCCACTGCGCCACAAAAAATGGCCGCAGGCAAATACACCCAATTGTTGAGGGAATGGACACGGCAAGTTTGAATCACTGCCGCAATAATTAAGCCTGCAGCAATACCGCCCCCGAGCATCAAAGAGACGTCAGCGCTATGCGGCCCTTGCCAGAAAATATCATCGAGGAAATAGGCACCGACACTCACCAAACACAGCCCAGCCAACCCGGTGGGAATGCTATAGCGTAAGGCGTTGGCTAGCGTAAAACGTTCGCTTAGCCGATTTTGTTGAGATAGCGTCCATAACCATAATCCCAATAACCCAGCCACTAATAGCGTGATGCTGCCGATAGCGATACCGCGTGTTAAATGTTTGCTAGCAAGGTAAGCCAAAGGTAAAACCAACAGGAGAACAACCGTGCTAAGCGCCATAAAGCGATACACACGATCCGGCATTACCACCGCCATTAGCGCCAACACTGGCAGGAAGAACAGCAAGCTATAGACGAAATCATCACCCGAACGAAAATCCATTAGCGCATAGATGCCGACATAGAACCCGCAGGTCGCCGCAATTGCCCATGCCAAACCGGTTGAGCGACGGCCTAGACTCGCTGCACGCAACAACATCAGCGCAATTGCAGCGAGGATCAACGAATAGAATATTAACGCCCCGCCGGTTAAATCATCCAGCAACCCGGCAACGTAGAGTAAAAGTGTTAGCAACAGCAAAATAATCAGCGCCGCCACCCAACCACCGGCCACCAAAGCGGCGCTTAAATACCAAGGTAAATGATCGGAATGATCCCGTTGTTCCAGCTCAGCGATTTGCTCATCGTTAATTAATTGATGTTGAATCAGTTTTTTCAATAAACTAGCGACTTCAGATTGAGAGACTTCAACCTCTTGCCGTGGATAAAGCTGGCGTCGCCAATGCAGCAGCAACGCACCGCCCCCCACCAGCAACATCGCCATCAAGCCGCCCATCGCAAACAGGCTACCAACATCAAAATCCCCCAACCATTGCACGATATGCACACAACCAACCACCATCAGGCTAGCAATGCCTAATGTCAGCATGCAAAGATCCTGACGACGATAGCGATAGTAATAATAGCCCACCAGCAATACCGCCAACCACGTCAAAATCATCATGTTATTGGTATCGACGCCACGCCATTCCAGCACGGCTTCGCACACCCATAGCGTCAACATCAATAGCAGATAAGCCGCAATTACGCGTGACGGCCAACGTTTAGCTAACCAGCTTTCAGGGGCGGTTTTACTGGCACGCTCTGCCAAGGTTTCACGCACGATCAACACCACAGCCTGAATGGCAAAATAGCCGTATAAAATGGTATCGGCATGCCAAGGAAAGTGGTTGCCGAAACCATCATCAAAAGCGAACCACGCTTGGTTAACGTAATAGAGTTGGAAAGCCAGATGGGCAATCAGCCAAAAGCATAGCCATAACGCGTTTTGTCGCCCGATCAATGCCAAGGGTAGCAGCACCAACGCCCAAGCGCGGAACAGTTCCCAACTGTCAGCACCAGTTTGATAAACCTGACCATACAAGGCGAATAACCCGCCAAAACTTAACCCGACGGCCAACAACGCCCAACGAGCTATGCGGTCATACCAACGCCACCAAACCACGATAGCTAAAGCCAGGATCAATCCTTCAACCAAGGTAAACTTCACCAACGGTGACAGGGCATTCCAGTTCCAAGCGATGAAAAACACCGTACCCACCACCAGCGCCAGTAACCCCAATAAGGTCAGCGTCGCCACCAGAAAATACCGCCAATCCGCCAGCGTAGGTCGTATACCGCAAAAAGTAAGGATGTGCTGATAAGCCGCAGGAGATAAGCGTTGAGGTTCGCTCAACGTACTCAGAGAGAGGCAGACGTGCTCTGCCGCTCCAGAAGGGAGAATTTTGGGGTTATCCATACTGACTTCCTTGCCGGTGAGTAATTCATCTCATTATAACGTATGGATTTTTTGTTGTTGGATTAGTTTTTTTAATTCTGGCACACAGGAACCGCAGTGAGTACCACACTGCAATTTATTCCCTAAAGCACGAGGACTGTCGCAACCTTGCTGAATCGCCGCGATAATCCGATTCTCATCGACACCGAAACAGCTACAAATTAGCGCACCACTGGCTTTTTGCCCCGTAGCAGCCTGTCCAGCCAGCAAAGCCAACCGCTGGCGTGGGTGCTCGGGCGCTTGCACAAAGGCGGCGAGGATCGCCGGACGATCCAGAATAAGATCCCGTTGCCGCACATAGAACGCCAGTTGAACTTCCCCTTCTCGCCAACCCACCACATGAAAGCCCTGCTGCGCTAAATGCGCGGTTTGCAACGTGATATCGGTGAGGGGGAAATGATGTTGTAGCCAACTGAGCCAATCGGTCACGGGTTGCTTACCCGCCATGATGAGGTGTGTGAGCCCTGGTTGCGTGACACGGCTCCAATAAATGCCCTTCGGTGCGACCGCCTCACCACGCAAAAAGATCTCCGCCTGCCATGTCGTCGGCCAATAGCTGACGTTAACCGCCGCATGTTTGCTTTCTGGCTGCCCAGATTGTGCATCGACTACCGAAGGGATCAAACTATCAACCCGCCCTTGACTGGTGAATTGCTCGTTCCAATGCATCGGCACGAATACGCTGCCACGCCGTTGCCCAACGCTCAGTTGCGCCCGTGCCAACAACCAGCCTTGCGGCGAACTCAAGCGCACCAAGGCGTTATCGTAAATGCCCAACTCATCGGCATCCTGCTGATTCAGTTCACAAAAGGGTTCGCTGATATGGCGCATCAATCGCGCCGCTTTGCCAGTACGCGTCATGGTGTGCCATTGATCGCGAATACGCCCAGTGTTCAGCACTAGCGGATACTGCGCCGAGACGGCGTTTTGCGGCAAACGCGGCGTAATCGGCACTAAACGTGCTTTACCGTCTGGATGGAAAAAGTGCCGATCGCTAAACAGTCGCTGGCAACCTTGCGGATGTTGATCGTTTACCGGCCACTGAATGGGGCGCATCTGCAACCACTCTTCCCGCCCCATTTTCGCCAAGCCGCTAATATCAAACGCCCGCGTGCTCTTATTTTCAACGTCCAGATTTTCAAAACCAGACAGCGCTGCGTGTTCGCTGAAAATCTCAGCCGGATGTTGATAGCTGAACGCCGCAGCAAACCCCATGCGTTGCGCCACTTGACTGAGTATCCACCAATCAGCTTTGGCCTCACCCGGCGCGGGTAGAAATGCCCGTTGGCGCGAGATACAGCGCTCCGAATTGGTGACGCTACCCTCTTTCTCACCCCAAGCCAGTGCCGGTAAACGAATATGCGCCAACTCTGCGGTGTCGGTGGCGGCCATCACTTCAGAAACCACCACCAGCGGACACTGCCGCAGAGCCTGTCGTACCGCATCCGCATCCGGCAGTGACACCACCGGATTGGTGCCCATAATCCACACCGCTTTGATTTGCCCACGGCCAATCGCTTGAAACAAATCGACCGCATTCAACCCCGGTTGGCGAGCGATGCGCGGCGATTGCCAAAACCGCTGCACTAGGTCGGTGTCTTCGGCACTAAAACCCATATGCGCTGCCAACTGGTTGGCGAGGCCACCCACTTCACGTCCGCCCATCGCATTCGGTTGACCGGTCAACGAAAACGGCCCGCAGCCCACTTTGCCAATCCGCCCCGATGCCAGATGCAAATTGATGATGGCATTACATTTATCCACACCGCTCGAGGATTGATTGATGCCCATCGAATACAGCGTTAACCAGTTTTGGCTTTGCGTCAGTAATGTGAAAAACGCCAACACGCTTTCCAATGGCAATTGGCAAAAATCCGCTACCCGCTGCGCAGACCACTGCGCCGCAGCCGCTAAGGTTTCCTCCACGCCCTGAGCGTATTGTGGGAGGCTTGTCAGATCTAATTCTCCGCGCTGCGCCAGCCAGTGCAATGCGCCGTTGAATAACGCCGCATCCGTGCCAGGGCGCAGCGGTAGATGCAAATCGGCAGCGTCACAGGTGGCAGTTTCTCGCGGGTCGATCACTACCACTTTCATCGCTGGGCGCTGCTGACGCGCCTTGACCAAGCGCTGATACAACACCGGATGCGCCCATGCAGTATTAGACCCGGTAAGGATCACCACATCAGCATGATCGAGATCTTCATAGCAGCAAGGCACCGCGTCAGCGCCGAAAGCACGTTTATAACCGACCACCGCCGACGCCATGCACAGCCGTGAGTTGGTATCGATATTCGCCGCGCCGATAAATCCTTTCATCAGTTTGTTAGCGACGTAATAATCCTCGGTCAGGAGTTGCCCAGAGGCATAGAACGCCACCGCTTGCGCACCGTGCTGTTCGATAATTTGGCTAAAGCGCTGCGCTACCTGATCCAGTGCCTGCGACCAACTCACCGTTGCGCCATCCACCTGCGGGTGTAGCAAGCGCCCTTCAAGCCCGAGCGTTTCCGCCAATGCGCTACCTTTGACGCACAGACGCCCTTGATTGGCAGGGTGATGTTCATCACCGCTGATCGCGTTCCCTTCACCGACGGCAACGCCACAACCCACGCCGCAGTAGGGACAGGTGGTGCGATGTGAAGAACCCTGTGACGCGCTCACGATGCCGCCTCCAAAGGTTGGGCGATCGGTTGCGGATGCACCCACACGCGCCCCGCCTCCACCTTCACCGGCCAAGCGGCGATCTGCACATTATCGTCGTCGAGACTCACTCCATCGCGCAAACGGAAACGCTGTTTGTACAGCGGTGAAATCACCACCGGCTCACCGGCCACATCTCCCAATAACCCACGCGCGAGAACGTTGGCATCGCTGTTCGGCTCCTGATGACTCAAAGCATAAACACCGTTGCCCGGCAGATGGAACAGCGCAACTTGCTGCTCGCCCACCCGTGCGGCAATACCGGCATTGCTCGGTATATCCTCTAGCGCGCAGACCTCTTGCCATTGCAGCCGCGCAGGCTGAACCTGAATCACTTGCCCACGTTCTTGTCGATTCGCCGGCCGTCGTTGCCCACGCTCCGCCTGCCAGACGATCGCCTCGTCCGGTTGCTCACTGTTCACAAAGGAACGGAACAGTTTCAGCCGCTCAGGATCGGCCAGCGTGGTTTGCCATTCACACTGGTAGCTGGCGATCACCGTTTGCATTTCGCTTTCTAATTCAGCGGCAATGCCCAAACTGTCTTCCAACACCACTTCGCGCAGATATTCCAGCCCGCCCTGCAGATTATCCATCCAAGTGCTGGTGCGTTGCAGGCGATCGGCGGTGCGGATGTAGAACATCAAGAAACGATCGATGGTTTGAATTAAGCTGGCGGTATCCAGATCACTGGCGAACAAATCCGCATGGCGCGGTTTCATCCCACCATTACCGCACAAATACAGGTTCCAACCTTTATCGGTAGCGATAACGCCAACGTCTTTGCTCTGCGCTTCGGCACACTCTCGAGTGCAGCCAGACACCGCCATTTTGATTTTGTGCGGCGAGCGCAGCCCTTTGTAGCGATTTTCTAATTCAATCGCCAACGAGGTGGAATCCTGTACCCCGTAGCGGCACCAGCTCGAACCGACGCAAGATTTCACCGTGCGCAGCGATTTGCCATAGGCGTGACCGGTTTCGAATCCGGCATCCACCAGTTGCTGCCAAATCTCGGGTAACTGTTCTAGCCGCGCACCGAACAGATCCACCCGCTGCCCACCAGTAATTTTGGTATACAGTTGATAACGCTGGGCGATCTGGCCGATAGCAATCAACCCTTGCGGCGTGATTTCCCCAGCAGGAACGCGCGGCACTACCGAATAAGTGCCGTCTTTTTGGATATTGGCAAAGAAACGATCGTTGGTATCCTGCAAGGGCAAGTGCTGCGGTTTCAGCAGGTATTCATTCCAGCAGGAGGCCAAAATCGAACCCACCAACGGCTTACAAACCTCGCAGCCATAGCCATGTCCGTGTTTTTCCAACAGTTGATCGAAACTGCGGATATTGCCAACCCGCACCAGGTGATACAACTCCTGCCGTGAATAAGCAAAATGCTCGCAAATGTCTTTCTTCACTTCGACGCCGCGCTGTTGCAACTGGTGTTCCAGCACCTGTTTCACCAGCGCCGCACAACCGCCGCAGCCAGTTCCGGCCTTAGTACAACTCTTCACCGCCGCCAAATCGCCGCAGCCCTGGTCCACCGCGCAACTGATGTCGCCTTTGCTGACGTTATGGCAAGAACAGATCTGCGCTGTCGCTGGCAGTGCCGAAACGCCCAATGCCTTTGGCGCTGCGCCCGCGCTGGCGGGTAAAATCAGGCTTTCTGGTGCACTGGGCAGCGGCATGTCGTTAAGCATCATCTGTAATAAGGTGCTGTATTCGCTGCTATCACCCACCAGAACGGCACCCAACAACCGCTTACCATCGCCGGAAACCACCAGTTTTTTATACACTTCGGCCGGGCCATCCACCCAGCTATAGCTCTGGCTATCGCTGGTGCGCCCATGCGCATCGCCAATCGATGCCACTTCGACGCCCAACAATTTCAGCTTGGTGCTCATGTCTGCGCCGCGAAAAGCGTTATCTTTACCCGCTAATAGATCGGCTAAGGTACGCGCCATCTGGTAGCCCGGTGCCACCAAACCAAAAATCTGTCCGTTCCACAACGCGCATTCGCCGATGGCGTAAATATCGGCATCGCTGGTTCGGCACTGATCGTCGATCACAATGCCTCCGCGTGCCCCGACCTCCAGTTCCGCCGCTCGCGCTAATTGATCACGCGGGCGAATACCAGCAGAAAACAGAATCAAATCTGCTTCTAATTGTTCACCGTCGGCAAAACTCATGGCGTGACAATGTAACTCCCCAGCAATAATCGCCTTGGTTTCTTTACCGGTATGAACGCGAACGCCAAGGGCTTCGATTTTCCGCCGCAGCATCGCCGCGCCGCCCTCATCCAACTGCACGCCCATCAAGCGTGGGGCAAATTCAACCACATGCGTTTGTAGCCCCAACTGTTTCAGCGCGTTCGCCGCCTCTAGTCCCAGCAAGCCGCCACCGACCACCACGCCCACTTTGGCATTTTTAGCGCATTCGGCAATCGCCACCAGATCGTCCAAGGTGCGATAAACCAAACAGCCCGGACGATCGTTACCTGGGATCGGTGGGACAAACGGATAAGAGCCAGTCGCCAGCACCAGTTGGTCATAGACGGTTTCGCGCCCGTTGGCGTCAATCACGCATTTACGCTGCCGATCAATAGCGCAAACCTGTTGCCCCAAACGCAGCTCAATACCGCTGGTTTCGAAGAAATTCGGCTCCACCATCGATAGTGATTCGGCATCGCGCCCCGAGAAAAACTCCGACAGATGCACGCGATCATAGGCTGGCACCGATTCCTCACCAAACACGATAATCTGATACTGCTGGTGCAATTCCCGCGCGACCAGTTGTTCCAACAGGTGATGCCCCACCATGCCGTGACCGACAACCACTAATACAGGTTTATGCATCTTGGGATTCCTCTCGCTAAATTTCGCAGGTGTTGCAGCTAGGTTGCTGCCAAACAACAGCGTTGTGGGCTGGTCGATGGGTTGCCCTAAAAGTGGCAGGTAGAAATGACTGTCGTGTGCATCGCCATACAGCAGCACCCCACTGAGAATGCCGTTACGTACCAACAGACGGCGGTAGTGCTGTCGCAGCGGATCTTCGGCACGATAAATTTCGCTTTGTGCGTCCGGCTCGATCATCCCAGCGCTAAACATTTCAATACCGCTGACTTTTAGCCGGGTATGTAGCAATGCCGGTTGATAGGCGACGGAAGCGGCTCCGGTCAGTTGTTGCGCCAGTAATTCCGCTTGTTGCCAGCAAGGGGCGACCAAGCCCAATGTGATGTCTTGCCATTGCGCACATTCACCAATGGCGAAAATGGCGGGGTCACTGGTTTGCAAATAGTCATTAATCAAGATGCCGCGATCGCAATTCAGCCCAGCATCTTGAGCCAGTTGGGCGGAAGGTTGAACACCGGCGGCGATCACCGCCAGACAGCAGGTTAACGTCGAGCCATCGCTTAGCGTGGCGGCTTCAAGTTGGTGCTGGCCGTGAAATGCACTCACCTGACAGTTCAGGCGAATATCGATACCTCTGGTTTGTAGGTTACGTTGTAACAGCTCACTTGCCAGCGCATCCAACTGCCGCTCCATCAGGTGATGACCCCGGTGAATCACCGTCACCGGCATCCCGCGAGCCGTCAAAGCAGCAGCAGCCTCAATCCCCAACACCCCGCCACCGACCACTAACGCGCGAGCGGCGGGACGGCAATAACTCAACATTCCCTGCACATCATCCAGAGTGCGAAAACCGTAAATACCGCGCAGTCCCATTCCCGGCAATGTAGGCATTAACGGACGAGAGCCGGTGGCGATCACCAAAAGGTCGTAAGCCACGCAGCATTGGGAGGTCATCACCTTTTTTTGCTGCCGATCGACAGCCAGGGCCGCTTCACCGGCGAGTAGTGTCACGCCATTGTCGACATACCAACCCACGTCGTGCAGCACGGTGTCGACAAAAGCCTTTTCCCCCGCCAACACCGGCGACAGCAGAATGCGGTTGTAGTTACCGCGTGGCTCTTCACCGATGACTGTAATGGCGTAGCGCTGCGGCGCTAACTGGCACAGGGTTTCCACCAGCCGCATGCCCGCCATACCGTTGCCCACCACCACTAAGCGTTGTTTTTCCATCAGGCGGCCTTGGCATGTTTTTCATACAGAAATTGCAACACCTGCTGACGGTAATGGTGATAAGCCGGGGAATCCGTCAACGCCACCCGCGAACGAGGGCGCGGTAACTCCACCGTCAGAATTTCCCCGACCGTCGCCGCCGGGCCGTTGGTCATCATCATCACGCGATCAGAAAGCAATACCGCCTCGTCCACGTCGTGGGTGATCAACACGATAGTGGTGTGCAACCGTTGTTGGATCTCCATCACCGCGTCTTGTAGATGAGCGCGCGTTAACGCATCCAATGCGCCAAAGGGTTCATCCATCAGCAGCACCTTCGGTTTCATCGCCAACGCGCGCGCAATGCCCACCCGCTGTTTCATACCGCCGGAGATTTCATGCGGGTGTTTATCCAACGCGTGGCTCATATGCACCAACGCCAAATTGTGCTCGATCCATTCACGCATTTCGGCTTTGTTCATTTGCTGGCGAAACACCTGCCGCACCGCTAACGCCACGTTTTCAAAGGTGGTTAGCCACGGCAATAACGAATGGTTCTGGAACACCACCGCCCGCTCGGGGCCTGGTTCGGTAATCTGTTGGTTGTCACACAGCAAAACACCGTCACTCGGTAACGTCAGGCCAGCGATCAGGTTCAATAAGGTGGATTTACCACAGCCGGAGTGCCCAATCAGGCTGACGGTTTCCCCCGCTTGAATGTCGAAGCTCACTTCATCTAGCGCGATAAATTCACCTTGTGGGGTGTTAAAGCGCTGACTGACGTTTTGCACTTGGATAATCGGTTTCATCGCTTGCCCCTATTGCTGTTGATAACTAAAACGTTTCGCCAACCACATCAGCCCCTGCTCTAGCAGCAGCCCGACTACACCGATCAGCAAGATGGCGATGATGATGTTTTCGACGTTGAGGTTGTTCCACTCATTCCAAATCCAAAAACCGATGCCGACACCGCCAGTGAGCATTTCTGCCGCCACGATCACCAGCCACGCAATGCCGATGGACAACCGCACGCCGGTCAATACATAGGGCAACACCGCCGGGAACAGGATTTTGCGCATCACCGTCCATTCCGAGAGTTTCAATACCCGAGCCACGTTGAGGTAATCCTGCGAAATGCGCGTCACCCCTTCGGCGGTGTTGAGGATCATCGGCCAGATCGAGCAGATAAAAATCGTCCAAGTAGAAGCCGGTTCGGCACGCTGAAACAGCAGCAAACCAATGGGTAACCAAGCCAGCGGGCTGACCGGGCGCAGCAGAGAAATAATCGGGTTGAGCATCTGTGCGAGGAAGGCAAAGCGCCCTAGCAAGAATCCGGCCGGGATGCCGACCAACGCCGCTAGCCCAAAGCCCAGCGCGACACGTTGTAATGAAGCCAACACGTTCCAACCAATGCCCTGATCGTTTGGCCCGGCGGAATAGAAGGGATCGGAGAACAGCGTCAACGCCGCCTGCCATGTGGACAACGGCGTAGGAAATCCGTCGCTGCTCTGCGCCGCAATCTGCCAAGCGACAATCGCCAGCACCAAACCCAATAACGCAGGCACCACACGGCGAAACGCCTGCTGCCAAGGCAATTTTCGGCGTGATTTAGTCACTGGCGGCGCTGGGGGTGTTTCCTTCAGGGAGACTATTTGCGCACTGACCGGTTCACTCACCACCACTTGTAGATCGAGTTGTTCAGCCAAATTTTTCATCACTGACCTCCACGCTTGATGGCGAAACTGTTGGCGTATTCCGCCGGGTTGCTACCGTCCCAACGCTTACCATCGATCAGCGTGCTGCTACGCATGGCGCTGTTCGGTAAGTTGATACCGCCCACCGCGGTGGCCGCGGCTTTATAGGTCTCAATACGGTTGATTTTTTGCGCGACTGCCAAATAGTCAGGATCGGTTTTCAGTAGCCCCCAGCGCTTGTGCTGCGTGAGGAACCACATACCGTCGGACAAATACGGGAAGCTCACTTCGCCCTCGTGGAAGAAACGCATCGCATGGGCGTCTTGCCAAGATTTACCTAGCCCGTTTTGATACTGCCCCAGCATTCTCCCGGTAATAATTTCGGCTTTGGTATTGATGTAGGCGCGCCCGGCAATCACCTGCGCGGTTTCCTGCCGGTTGGCGTCGGAAGCGTCGATCCAACGAGCGGCATCCAGTACCGCAGCGGTTAAAGCGCGGGCACTGTTTGGATTAGCGCTCACCCAAGCATCGGTGGTCCCCAGTACTTTCTCAGGGTGATCAGGCCAAATCTCTTGCGTCGTTACGGCGGTAAAACCGACGTTTTCGGCAATCGCTCGCTGGTTCCACGGCTCACCGACGCAGAAACCGCTCATATTGCCGATTTTCATGTTCATCACCATTTGCGGTGGCGGTACCACCACGTTGCGCACGTCGTCAAATGGATCAATACCGGCGTTCGCCAGCCAGTAATACAACCACATGGCGTGAGTGCCGCTGGGGAAGGTTTGCGCAAAGGTGTAAGTTCCTTTGGCGCTGGCATCGATATGTTTTTTCAGCGCTGTCGCATCGGTAACGCCAGCCTGTTTAAACTGGTTGGAAAGCGTGATCGCCTGCCCGTTGTTATTCAGCGTCATCAGTACGGCCATGTCGTTCTGTGGCCCGGCGACACCGAGTTGCAGGCCATACACCATGCCGTACAGCACATGAGCCGCATCCAGTTCGCCAGACAGCAATTTATCGCGCACCGCCGCCCAACTGGCCTCTTTGCTAGGGATGATTTTGATGCCGTACTTTTCATCAAATTTTTTCACCGCCGCCATCACCACCGAGGCGCAATCGGTCAGCGGAATAAAGCCGACGCGGATCTCCTTTTTCTCCGGCGCATCTGAACCTGCCGCCCAAGCCGTATTCATCAAGCCAGGTAACATCATGCTGCCGCCCAGTGCTGCGCTGCTCAGTAAGAAACGGCGGCGCGAAAGCGGAAACCCAGCGTGTTTGGTGTGCGTCATCAGCCAATCCTTCCGTCAGTAAAAGTAAAAAAGGCGTCCGATCAGCGCATTCCACCATGGGGGTGAACACGCTAACAGGACGCCTTTATCCAAATCTTTATTGTTGACCCAACCGCCGTTGGTTGGGGCACCAGTGAGTAATGCAGCTTGTGTGCCAACTCTATCACTTGCGGTTTTTAAGCCTTTCTCTGCGCTAGTTTTGGTGAAATGTGGATTTTTTGCACAATCGCAACGCAGGGGTTGCACTGAGGATGTGCATCTACCTCTTAATAATTACCCTTGTTTGGCCGGAAAAATATCAGCCACCGACAGCATGGCATTGGCAATATCAATCAGCCGCTGGTTCTGGTTCATCGCCATTTTGCGCAGCTGTTTGTGCGCCTGATCCTCCGTTAAACCACGATGCTGCATCAGTAGCCCTTTGGCTCGTTCGATCTGCTTACGCTCCTGCAAAGTTGCCTGTGCGGCGGCTAATTCTTCCGACAGCGTTTGTAGGCGCTGGGATTGCTGCTGGATTAACTCCATCATTGAACGACTTAAACGCGGGCTAACATCACTGACCAACATCGCCGATGCGCTGCCTAGTGGAGCGGCAACGAAAGCGGCGCAATTCACCGCCGAGAGTGCATCGGCGCGGGTCAATGATTGTTGAGCCGCCACCAGACGACGGCGACAACTCACCATCAACGCGGTTTCCAATTGATCCTCAATCTGTTTCATCAAGTCGATACGGGCGGTGGTGATTTCAAACCAACGCAGACAAATATCATCGTTACCCATGGGTTGCTGTTGCGTACAGGCAATGCGCCGCAAGCGTTCAAATTCGCGATCGTCGTGTTGTTGCATCTGCTGCCACTGCGCTAAAGAAGCGGGATCGGCAAACTGGCTGAAGGTGCCGAAATGGCGCTCTTGCCCTTCAATCAAGGTCAATAGTTGCTGATGCGTCTCAAGGTTAAAGTGTTGCGAGGCGAAACCAGCAGCGCCGATAGCCCGCTCCTGCCCTGCCAGTTCCTTGCCCTGCATAAAATTGAACATGGCGATCAGCGCCCGTGTGATTTCAGGCTCCACGCTGGCATCCGCCGTTTCAAATACCAATGCCAACAGGCTTTTTACGATGTCGTTAAAACGGCTCATCGCCTCCGGTTGGCTAATCCGTTGTTGCCTTACCTGCTCACGTAACGCCGGTAATGTCGTTAAATAGTGCAAAGCGGCAGCTATGCGGCTAAACAGACGACTGGCACTGGCTAGCGGTGCGCTGTCGGTATCCAACTGTACCAACAAGCGTTGCATTGCCTGTTCAGCTTGGATCACGTCCCGCTCCCTTTCCGCCAATTGCCCACCAAAGTGAACGCCGTGCGAGCATAGATAAATGTTGGCGCTACCGCGTTCACGTTGCAGCACATGAATCAATTGACTTACCCGTCCCACTAACTGCCCCATGTGCAGTAATTGTTGCAATACGGTGATTTCACAGCGCTTCGAGGCCAGTAAAAAATCACTGGCGTCAGGGGGGAAAGTGATGGCTCGGCTCATGGCGGGTTATCCACTCAAGGGGTTTCGTCAGATCAAGCAAAAGTCATGCCGTGAGTTTCAATGTTATCCACCTACGCCATTTTTGCGGCCTATTTCGCAGGCTTAACTGCAATAAATGATTGATGGTAAATAACGATGAATAGATTACGCAGATTCGTTCAATGCCATTTGTTTGCTATTCCGCCCTTGATTAACGTGCAGGAAATAATATCTAGGGAGGGTAATGGATGGAAGATGGATATAGATTCATAGAAAATATTAATCACCGACAAGCAATACAACAAACCTTGTATGATATGAATAAAGTTCTTTCGTCAGCAGGTTTATTTATCACAACCTTGACGAAAATGGATCGTTATTGGCAGAACAGCCGCAAAAATGGACACATGTTAAATTGGAAAGCCATATTTCGTTTTATAGAAAAAAGTAACGCGACATACAAATCGTTGCCCTTTGTATTCCGCTGGCGCGAGTTTCCTTTGGCACGGGCAGGATTCTGTTTGTGCGGTTACCACGAGGCAAGTCATACTATTGAACTGATTGCACTAGAGAGTTTTGTCCGTAAAAACAAGGAGCATCCACTTAACGAGAATATGTTTGAATGTTGCCTGAATGTTATTTATCGTTACGGTGTAAATTTAGTTATTTTTGGAGTTTCCCCAAATGAAAATATGACAGTAAAAATTAGTCAAGCGGTCAATGATAAGTTAATTGAATTTTATATTCGTCACGCATCATTCGAAGTTATTGCTGGCACCATGGATTGCATCACCGACTTTGCCTCAATAAAAAAATACATTCACAAACGATAATATTTGTGTAATGTTTAGTGACTCACATACCAGAGTATATATAAATGACACACGTAAATTTTTTATAGCAGAGGAAAAAATATGACTACCGATGATATAAAAAGACTAATCGAAGATAAAAGACTTGCTGATGTAGCTCTCAGCGCCTGGCTAACCGACAGAAAAGCTAACCCGATGAAAGACATTCCTATCGAGTTTCTTGTCTGTGGACCGGTAAAAAAGAGCAAGCGCCATATGTATAAACGCCTGCAACAGAAAAATGCTTAAGTCGACTCTCCCAACCGGACACTATTACGCGTTTGGTTGGGGGAATTCCCACGGTTAGATCTGATAATCAATCTCTACCGTGAGTGAGTCTGAAAACACTTTTTCTTTAATCTCGGTGAGCGTTAGCGTTGGATTGCAAAGCTGGATAAAGCGCCAAGCATAGTTACGTTGTAGTTGGCTGCGTTTCACCCCTAACCAAACGGTATTGCCTTCAAATAGATGCTCAGCGTTCAAACTCACCAAACCACGATCGCGTTCTGGCTCATACGACATATCTGCTAAGATCCCAACGCCCAGCCCCAACTCAACATAGGTTTTAATCACATCAGAATCCTGCGCACTAAGGGCAATATCGGGCGTTAGCCCGGCATTAATAAAAGCCGCATCCAACCGGGCACGACCAGTGATGCCTTGCCGATAAGTAATCAACGGTAAGTTACTGAGCATTTCTAAGGTGATTTGCGGTTGACGCGTCAGTTCGTGTCCTTCTGGCACCAAGATGCTGTGGTGCCAACGATAATAAGGAAAGGCGGCCAGCGTTTCGTCATTACTTAATCGTTCACTGGCAATACCGATATCGGCCTCACCCGCCGCCAGCATCGCCACGATCTCTTCTGGGCTGCCTTGATTGAGTACTACGCGAACTCGCGGATATAACGCGCGAAACTCTTTAATCACACCCGGTAAGCTATAACGTGCCTGAGTATGCGTGGTTGCGATATGCAGTTGCCCGGCATCGTTATTGCTGAAAACATCGGCTAAACGGCGGATATTATTGGCATCGTTTAAAATACGCTCCGCTACCACCAACAATTCTTTACCCGGCTCGGTCATACCTAAAAGGCGTTTGCCACGTCGAATGAATATTTCGATCCCTAACTCTTCTTCCAACTCACGAATATGACGGCTCACCCCAGATTGTGAGGTAAATAACGCGTTCGCAACGTCGGTCAGGTTGTAGTTGCAGCGTGCCGACTCTCGTATAATTTTTAGTTGTTGAAAGTTCATCCATCTCCCTCAGGTTATCAATATCATTAGCTCTATTGATAACGGGTGGGATTTAATTGAACAAATACGAATTAGCCTTGAGTTATGCTTTTTAATACTAAGGCTATCCGTTATTAAAGGCACAAATATTATACGGTTGTTTGAGCACCACCAAATTGCTGTAACCATTGCCGCACGCTATTGACCAACTCACCAATTGAGTCATCAATCATGCCGTAGTTTTTTAGTTCATTATCGAGTGCAAATAGATACTGGGCATTGCTGCCTAATGGCCCACTGGCGCTGGCGATCAACGGGGCAATGACCTGATGATTCGTGTCTGCTTCAAACAATGGATGCTGTGAGTTCATCACAAATACCAGCGCGGTAACGGTTTGGTTATTATCGAGCGTCAGTTCGCACCAGGTCGGTAAATAGCAACCGGTGACCATTTCACGCTTCCACAATAACTCTAGCTCTTCATGCAGTTTATCTTCTGGTAAACGAAACGCTAACCCAGTGGTTTGCCCACCTTCTTTCAAGGCCAACATCCGCCCCGGTTGATGTGTGGTGCCACGCCCGGCGGTCAAGCGCAGGCAAAAAGCACGGTGCCAGCCCGATAATATCGCCGGGCACACTTCTTCTGCCTCAAATACCGGATTCCACATCAATGAACCGTAACCAAATATCCAAACAGGGCTATTATCTGGCCGACGAGACAACGTGCATTGTAATGAGGCTAAACGCTGTTCTGCTGTCAGTAACAACGATTCCTCAATCGCACCGAATGCCGTTTTGCAATCAGCCTGCTTTAGAAAATCTCGCGTTAACATGCTTTACCACCTCCGGGAATGGAATGTCCCATTCCCTTTGCCACTACGATGCCTTTAAGGCTTATTTATTTAGTTAGCACTACTTTTTATTACTGTAATAATAGCTCTGTTTTATTCTTTTCTTATCGACCAATCAAGCGTGTACAGCCATTTTTATATCATCATGATGATTTTCGTCCATTACCACACCAAACACAAACAATTCTTATTATCAAATGGCATGTTATACTCACCACAGAATGATAAAGGAGAATTTCGTGACAACTGAAGCCCCACGCCCTCGTGGCCCTTATTTGATTGAAGTCGCCGCAATTCGTGATATCACCCCGCATCTACGTCGAATTACTTTCCAGGCCGAAGACCTGGTGCATTACCCTGCTAATGCAGCGGCAGCGCATATCAAAGTCTTTTTGCCGCTTGCAGGGCAAACTCAGCCCTCTCTGCCGCAGTTAACTGCCAATGGCCCAGTGTGGGCGGCTGATGCAGTGCGTCCGCTGGTTCGTACCTACTCAATCCGCGCGGTTCGCCCGCAGCAGCAAGAAATTGATATTGAATTCGCGATTCACGACCACAGTGGCCCAGCGGTTAATTTCGCCCGTAATGCCAAACCCGGCGACAAGATCGGCATCAGCAATCCCGGTGGCCCTAAACCGATACTGCCACTGGCCGATTACTACTGTTTAGCCGGTGATCCCTCTTCGCTCCCCGCTATCGCCGCATTATTGGAAAACTTACCAGCCGGTAGCGAAGGCCATGCTTTTATTCGTGTGGATAGCCCAGCCGACGTTATCGATTTGCAAAAACCGGCGGGTTTTGAACTCAGTTGGATTATTGGTGGCACAGAGAAAACCGCGGATTTAATCACCCAGTTCTGCGCGCAGCCGTTACCCGATAGCAACACACATTTCTGGCTGGCGGGAGAAGATCGTTTAGTCATGGGATTGCGCCGTTATCTGCGTCAAGCAAGGCAATGTGACAGGAATCAGCTTTATGCTGTCCCTTATTGGCGAGAGGGCTTAAATGAAGAGGGTTATCATGAAAAACGGCATGAAATCATGGATAATATTGATTCTTAAACATCGAACTTTACCTTTACAACCATACTGATCATGATGAAATGGGTAGTTTGAGAGCATTCTTAATAAAAATGACACCAATCCAGTAAAAGTAGCTAAAAAAAACCGCATCCCTAGCGGTTTTTTTGTTAACATGGTCACATAAAGCAAACAAGTCTTTTGCAAATCAGCGCAAGTTGTATACGCAAAATCATTCAAGTTGCATCAAGGCGGCAAGTGAAAGACAAATTGGTCGTCAGACCGATTTGAACAGCGCTTGCGCTGGCCCGAAGGGGGAGCTGAGGAACGAAGCTCATAATCCCGATGAGCTTACGCCAGTAAGTGATTCGGGTGAGTGAACGCAGCCAACACAGAGGCAGCTTGAAGGATGAAGTGTATTATTCCCCGGCGCCATTCGTCGGGATTAGCCTACTATTATCTGACTACTTTTTGCATTCACACGGCTCGAACATCTAAAACCGTGGAGTGCAGGTGATAAGGGAGAAACATCAACAATGAAGTCGCAATCCCGCCATACCGAATACTCTCTACTGTTTCCGATCGCCGCTCTGGTGGTACTTAACTTTTTAGGCAACACCAGCAATTTTCCGCTGATCGTCGGTATCAATCTATTAGCGTTGATCGGTATTCTCAGCAGCGCTTTCAGCGTGGTGCGCCATGCTGACGTATTAGCCCACCGGTTGGGTGAACCCTATGGCTCGTTGATCCTCAGCCTTTCGGTGGTTGTCCTAGAAGTCAGTCTGATTTCTGCGTTAATGGCCACCGGCGACGCAGCACCCACGCTGATGCGCGATACACTCTACTCGATCATTATGATCGTTTCCGGTGGCTTGGTCGGCGTCGCGCTGCTGCTTGGTGGACGCAAGTTTGCCACTCAGCACGTTAACCTGATCGGTATTAAACAGTACCTGATGGCGATATTCCCACTGGCGATCATCGTATTGGTATTACCTAGCGCGCTGCCTGGTGGCAATTTTAGTACCGCCCAAGCATTGCTAGCCGCCGGTATCTCTGCGGCCATGTATGGCGTGTTTTTAACCATTCAAACCAAAACACACCAGAGCCTGTTTGTTTATGAGCATGAAGATGAAGACGGTGAATCGCATCATGGCAAGCCGTCGTCTCACAGCAGCGTCTGGCATGCGGTTTGGTTGTTGATTCATCTGGTTGCGGTTATTGCAGTGACTAAGTTTAACGCTACGCCGTTAGAAGGGTTACTGACCAAATTGAATGCACCAACGCAGTTTACTGGCTTCTTGGTAGCATTGCTGATTCTATCACCTGAAGGTTTAGGCGCGCTGCGTGCGGTATTGAATAATCAGGTGCAGCGGGCGATGAACCTGTTCTTTGGCTCGGTATTGGCGACCATCTCGCTGACCGTGCCTGCGGTCACCATTATTGCCACGCTGACTGGTCAAACGCTGATCTTCGGTTTGGAAATGCCGCATATCGTGGTGATGTCGACAGTGCTGATTCTGTGCCAGATTTCGTTCTCGACCGGTAGAACCAACGTGCTAAATGGCACCGCGCATTTGGCTCTATTCGCCGCGTATATGATGACGATTTTCGCCTAAAATACCTGCCATCTTTCAAGTTGCAGCGTTAGGGCATTTCTTGATTCTGTGAAGTATTTCTTGATTCTCTAAATAGTAAAGGCCGCGCAATTTGCATTGCGCGGCCTTTGTCATAATACGGGTGTGGGTTAACTGTAAGCGTTAAGCGTCCGTTGGCACAAAGCCGAACGCACGCAGTCTTGTTTATCAAATTGGATGATGCCGATCATCTCATCCTCTTCGAAGCGCTCCAACGCATCGCTAAGGCCGGATTTCACTCCGCGTGGCAAATCGCACTGGGTCACGTCGCCGTTGACGATCACCGTCACGTTTTCCCCCAAACGAGTCAGGAACATTTTCATTTGGCTAGCGGTCACGTTTTGGGCTTCGTCCAAAATCACCACCGCGTTCTCGAAGGTACGCCCACGCATATAGGCGAAAGGCGCGATCTCTACCTTGCCGATTTCCGGGCGCAGGCAGTATTGCATGAATGACGATCCCAACCGGCGCACCAAGATGTCATACACCGGGCGGAAATACGGAGCGAACTTCTCGGCAATATCCCCCGGCAAGAAACCGAGATCTTCATCGGCCTGCAATACCGGACGCGTGACGATAATTCGATCCACTTCTTTATGTATCAGGGCTTCTGCCGCCTTTGCGGCGCTGATGAATGTTTTACCGCAGCCGGCCTCACCGGTGGCGAATACCAACTGCTTATTTTCTATGGCTAATAAGTAATGACCCTGAGCTTCGGTTCTAGCCTCGATGGGTGAGCTATCGCGCTTGTCTCGCGCCATGCCGATAGACTCAACACCTCCCATTTGTACCAGTGAAGTCACACTCTCTTCCTCAATCTGGCGATGACTACGAGCGTCACGACGAATAACGCGTTTCGCTTCACGACGTGCTTTGATCACTGCTTTTTGTCTACCCATAGTTGGCACCTTACAGTTTGTTTCAACTACCGCAGCGGTGTATTACCGCGCGATTATGTTCACACACGTATTAGGTTTTGGCCTCCTCGGAGCCAATCATAGCCAAGGGACAAAGTGAATGCGCACCAGCATTGCTGCGGCGTAGTTCACCGGATGGTTTACTGAATAAGGGAATGAAGTCGGGGATATTTAGAGAGTCGGAGAGAGAACCCTCGTTACAACGAGAAATCAGGAGTGGTTTGGTATTTGTTCTTTCTAGCCCAAATAAGGACTTTACCATTAGCGATCCCCGCAGTGTTATTTACAGTCTCGGACTGCGCACCCTGTGAAAACTACCGCCAGATGATGACAGTATAATGACATTCAAAGCACATGCGTTAATAAAATGTAAAAATTTTTAATCCCGTGATGTTTTGATCAATTCATTAATTAATGAAATTATTTAATAATCAATCAATTATAATTACTTTTGTTGTGTGGCATTTTTGTTTCCTGCTTAAATTTCAGACAAAGAGAAAGCGCAGTATGAAACTGCGCTGAGTGAGCTTCATCACATTTACTGATGTTATCAGGCTTGCAACAGACCGCTGGCCAAATAATCGCCAGGCTGTTTCACCCCCGGTAAGGCGAAGAAATAACCACCGCCAATTGGCTTGATGTATTCTTCTAACGATTCACCGTTTAAGCGTTTCTGTACCGCCAAGAAACCTTTTTCCAAATCGGACTGATAACACACAAACAGCAATCCCATTTCCAATTGGCCGGAATTAGAAACGCCAAGGGAATAACTATAGCCACGGCGTAACATCAAACTACTTTGGGTTGCCGGTGTCCGTGGATTAGCCAAACGAATATGCGCATCTAACGGAATGGTTTTACCATCAGGATCTTGGTTGTAATCCGGCTCGTCGTGCTCATGTTTCATGCCAAGCGGCGCACCACTGTGCTTTTCACGCCCGAAAATGGTCTGCTGCTCTTGCAACGGTGTGCGATCCCAAAACTCGACGTGGAAGCGAATAATCCGTGTTGCCTGATAGCTGCCACCCACCGCCCAAGCTGGTTCGCCCTGCTCACCATCCACCCACACCACTTGATCCATCAGCGGCTTATCGTCGGTTTTAGGATTCGCGGTGCCGTCTTTAAAACCTAATAAATTGATCGGTGTTTCTTTACCCCGGCTCCGCGCCGAATGGGCAGAAATAAACCCTTCTCGCCGCCAACGCACGCTAAGTAAATCCGGTGAATGCTTGATGATATCGCGCAGCGCATGGATCACCGTTTCATTGGTGTTGGCGCAGATTTGCAATAGCAGATCGCCGTGGCACAGAGAAGCATCCAACGAGTCATTCGGGAAACGCGTCATTTTTTGCAGACGTAATGGTTTTTGCCCCTGCAAACCAAAGCGCTCGTCAAACAACGAAGTACCGACCGAGACGGTAATGGTCAGGTTATCCGGGTAGATCTCTGCGCCCATAATACCGGAGTCCATCGGCGGTAATTTGGTGTCAACCTCTGGCGCTTTGCCACCTTGAGTCAAAAAGGCAATGCGCTCGGTCAGCAGCTTGAATAGGCGTTCCAGATCCGGCTTATTGGTCGCCAACACGTCAAACGCTACCAACATCATTGCGGATTGTTGTGGGGTCAAAATCCCCGCCTGATGGGTGCCGTAAAACGGTTGTTTCTGCCAGCGTTCATCCTGCGGCGTTGCTAGTGGCTCTGCCGTGCTATCTTCTGTGTTATCTGCCGCCCGCACCGGGCAGCTGCCCAGCGCGAGCGCACCACTCATCATGCCCATCCCCAACAGCAAACGACGACGCGATGGTAAATCAGGTTGATACTTATCACTCATCGTCGGTGCCTCAATCCAGCCCTAACACACCGCGCAGTTGCGATAAATCTTCTGCCAGCGTGGTGATCGGTCCTTTCATTGCGTTGCGGTCAGCGGTGGTCAGCTTCTCGTAAGACTCATAACCGTCTGCCGTTTTGTACTTCGCCAGTACGCTGTCGACGGTTTTAAAGTTAGCGTCAATCTTGTCCAACAGCGGTTTATTGGCTTTCACCAACAACGGACGCAACAGGTTGACGATTTTCTGCGAGCCATCGACGTTAGCCTGGAAATCCCACAAATCAGTACGGCTGTAGCGATCTTCTTCACCGCTAATTTTGCTGGCTGCCACTTCTTCGATCAGCGCCGCGGCACCGCCCACCACCTTGCTCGGCGGGAAGGTCAGCTCACCGATACGTTTTTGCAGTTCAACGGTGTCGGTATAAAGACCCTCAGCATACTTATCCATACCCTTGGTGCTGTTGTCGGCGAACAACGCTTTCTCCAAACGGTGGAAACCGGTGAAATTCGGATCGGCGGATTTTTGCTCGTAATCATCTTCACGGGCGTCAATGCTGCCATCCAAATCAGAGAACAATTCTGCGATAGGCTCGATGCGCTCGTAATGCTGACGCGTCGGGGCATACAGTTTGCGCGCGGCTTCTACGTTGCCCGCTTTCACCGCATCGGTGAACAATTTGGTTTGCTTGACCAATCCATCGACTTCTTTAGTCACGTAAACCTTGTATTCGGCAATCGGCCCAACCAGATCCAACGCGTTAGGCTTGCCGTCGGTCACCGCGCCAGCGGCGGCTGTTACTGTCAATTTGCCTTTCGGGTTACTGAGCAAACCGCAGGTCATGTCGTATTCGCCCGGCTCTAGATTAGCGGTCATTTTTTGCGTGAAACCCGGCGCGATATTTTCACGCTCTTCGACCACCATCACCCCTTTCAGGATTTCCCATTCCAGGTTTTTCTGGCTGCTATTGCGCACCACAAATTGGGTTTTACCGGCTGGGACGGTCAATTGCATCGGTTCACACTGCTTATCGTTAACCGTCACTTTGACTTGCGGCACATCAGCCGCCAATGCGTTGAAGCTCAGTGCCAGCGCAGGCACCGCCAACAACAATGCCTTACGGCGAAATAATGGAGACATACAAGGTTCCCTTTATAAATGATTAACGAGGTGTTTTATGTGTTGTCGAAACGGCCACCGCGTCCATCCGCTGTGGCAGGAAGAAGAAAATTAACGCTGGGATCAGGTACAGGAAATAAACCGCCACTTCACTGACCGTTGGCGCTTCTTGATAGCCGAACATGCCTTCTAGCAAGGTGCCAAACAGCGAGTGGGTAGAAAGGTGATTGCTAAAATCAAAGGCAATGTCTTGGAAATGGTTCCACAAGCCGGCCTCATGGAAGGCGCGAATGGCACCCGCCGCCAGCCCTGCCGCCACGAACAGAATAAACAGGCTGGTCCACTTGAAGAACTTCGCCAGATGCAGTTTCACACCGCCCCAGTAGATCATCATGCCGAGCACGATGGCGCAGGCTAAACCGAGGAGTGCCCCGATCGGCGCAGCGATGCCAACATCTTGCTGGAAAGCCGCCAACAGGAAGAACACCGACTCTAACCCTTCGCGCGCGACGGCAAAGAACACCATCGCCACCAACGCCCAGCCTTGGCCCTGACCTTGATCTGTGTTGAGCGCCTTATCAATCGCCCCTTCCAAATGCGTTTTGACGGATCTAGCCACCTTACGCATCCAGAACACCATGTAGGTCAAAATCAATACCGCCACCACCGCCACCATCCCCTCAAACAGTTCCTGTTGTTTTTGCGGGAATTCGCCAGTGGTTTCGTTAATGAAGATGCCCAGCGCCAAGCACAACACGACGGCGATGATAATGCCCGCCCACACTGCGCCCAGCCATTGACCGCGCTGCGTTCTTTTTAGATAACTGGCAATCAGGCTGACGATTAACGCCGCCTCCAGCCCCTCACGAAACATGATAAGGAAGGGAACAAACATAGGTGATACCCCTGAAAAGACCGCCATCGCTCAGTCGCTACGTGACAAAATCAACGCCTAACCGAATGTAAAGAAAAGTAAACCAGAACGATAGTGATTATCATTACAATAAAAAGAATTGCAAGTAGGGGGAACAGTGATTTTTTCTAATCAAATATTTCAGTGGAAAAGTTTAATGGTAGGAAACTGAACACCTAGGGAAAGATCTTGGGGTGGGATGATCCCCAGCCACGGGGCTTAATGCCGTTCAGTTAATCTTGAGTTTTTTAGCGGTTTTTGCCAATTCGGTATTAGTGAGTAGAGCACTGGTGTTAACGCCATTGAAGGCGCTGAGCGGAGAAACGGAGCATAGGCAAATCCGCCAGGGAAGGCGGATTTAGGCGAAACAGACAGGGACGTCTGTTGCACAGCCAGCCGTGATGCGCAGTGCCATAGCGCAGGGATTTCGCCTGATATGGCAAGGGCTCGGGGTGTTGGGGGGGCAGCTCTTGGCCCCCCAACTCGGTCGCGGTTGTCCGCGTCATAGGGAATAACGAATGTCTAGCGACCGAAACTTACACGGCATCAGCAAAAATAGGCTAACTGACTAGCATTACAGCCAGTGGCTGGGGAGAGAATTATTTCACTGCCGGGATCACATCCAGCACCCGCACGGTATACACCATGGTCGAGCCCGGCGGGATCGACGGCGGCAGCCCCTTGTCGCCATACGCCAGCGCTGGTGGTACCACCAAGGTCACGCTGCCGTGGTTTTGTATCTGACTCAGCGCGGTTTTGAACAACGGGGGATAGGCATTCAGCGGTTGCGATATTGAAGTGTCGGCCAGTTCCATATCCTTAATCACCGTGCCGTCCGTCAGGCTCTCTTTCACCACGATGGCGACGGTATCATTATCCGCTATCGCCCCTTTGCCCTGATAATCCACCCGGTAGTAATAACCGAGCGCGGCCTTTTTCGCCCGCGGCTGTTTCTTGAAGGATTCCAGGTATTTGCTGCCCTTGAGTTCGGTCTGGGTTTTCAGCGCCTGCTCTTGGGTTTGCTGCGCGGTGGTCAGGGCTTTCAGTGCCTGCGTCACTTTGTCTGCCGTCAGGCGGTATTTGCCGCTAAAACTGTCTTCCACTCCCGCCAGTGCTAGGGTTTTGTCGACGGTGATGCCATCACGGCTACGCTCATCCAGCAACGCCAGTATTTCTGCCCCCAGCTCAGTACCAATCGCGTAATCACGTGCGCCATCGCCAGTTTGTGGCACGGTGACGGTCGGTTTTTTCTCTTGTTGAGCTTTTTCCAGTTCGGTTTTCAATGCCGCCAGTTGGGTTTGCAAGGCCGTGCGTTCGGTCTGGTTAGCCGTCAATGTTTGCTGCAACGCCGTGCGTTCATCTTGGTTGGCGGTCAGCGTTTGTTGCAGTGCGGTTTTCTCACTTTGTGTGGCTTTCAGCGCATCGGTTTGGCTTGCCAGTTGCTGTTTCAGGCTTTCACCGTCCTGCTGCACCTGCTTGAGTGTGGCTTGCAAGGCCGTCAGTTGTTCACTGCTTTGCTCAGTTTGTGATAGCTGCTGGCGCAGTTGAGCCAGTTCCGCCGTCTGTTGATTGGCTTTGGCCAGCAGTTGGTTAATCACTGCCTGCTGCGCCTTGAGTTCACGCAGGCTGCCGCTGTCGGCCTGACTCCCTGCCCGGCTGGGTTTCGCCCGGCGCGGCGCCGGTTTGGCCATCTCTTCCGCCGCCGACGCCACTTGTGACGGCGTTAAATACAGCAAAGCCGGCGCCTCATCCGTTTGCCGGGTAATGCTTTCCAGCGAATCCAGTGTTTGTGCCTGAGAGGCCTCCTCGGCCTGTACGCCGCCGCAGGTCAGCGCCAACAAGGCACCACAGACTAACCGATGTTTCATTTCACACTCTCTCCACGCCGCACCAATGCCTGCAGCACATCACGCTCGATGTCGGCACACACCAGATTGGTTTTGTATTTGTACAACGCATCTAGCGTGTATTTGGTTTGGATGTTCACGTCTTCACGCACCGCGGTGTACACCCCGGCACTCGACACCAAGCTGTTGAACTGGGCTTTGCGCAGGGCATACTGTTTATTATTGAGCAGCTTGAGCGAAGCCAGTTCGCTCTGGCATTGACCGATTTTTTCACGCCCCGGATGGGCCGGTGGCGCCGGGGGTGGCAGCGGAATACTCTCAGCTTTCGGGGTCGATAGGCTGGCGGGGGTGGCGCGGTCTAGCGGCTTCTCGGTTGGTGGGGTTTCGCTCTGGCAACCCAACAGCAGCAACGACACTCCCAGCACGGCAGGACGGGACGATAAAAGGAAAATTCGCTTCACGGTTAACTCCTGTAAAACACGACAGCGTGTGTATCCTTGCCCCTTGCAGAGCAGTGAATTATCAATGAAATCAGAGCAAATTAATAAAATCGAGCCTCTCTCCTGTCCGGTGCCATAACCGACACAGTCGGCGACCAAGCGGAGGTCGTGCGCAGGCTGTCCATCAGCACCGATTGCACCGCCACCAGTTGGGCACAGTGCGCTATGCCCATTTTGTGCATGGCACGGCTCTTTTGTGCGGTCACGGTTTTCACGCTGCGCATCGTTAACCCCGCAATCTCCTGCATCGAATGCCCTTGTACCAAGTAACCCATTACACGGGATTCGGCCGGGGACAGGGGCTCACGTTGAATCCCCACCGGGTTATCTCTCTGCGTCATCGCCCCCGCGCGCTGCAACTGCACGGTCCAATCCGCCAGCGGCAAGGCCAATGTCACGATGTTATCCACCCCGCACTGCTGCAGGCACGACACCAAAAACGGGATGGGCACATCCAGCACCACCATCAAACGCAGTTGCGGATAAGTGGCTCGCAGGTGTTGAATCAACCGCATACCCTGCTGCACATCGTTCTGATACACATGCAGCGACAAGATAATCATGTCAGTCGGGCAGGCCAGCAAACGCTCGACCTGCTCGGTGTCATACTGACCACACTGCCAGACAACGTGGGCAGAGCCGCTGTGGCACAACGCCTGCAACGCCCGTTGCACCATTTGGCACGAGGACACCACCGCCACCCGGGCGCGGTGTTCTGCTTGGTGCTCGGCATAGCGCGTAGTGTTGAGACGCCTCATGATGATACGCGGGTGCGTTGGTCCGCCTGCACCACCCGGCTCAGCGGCGTTTGGAACAGTTCGGCATCACTGTGCGCCCCCAGTTTGCGCATGATATTGCGTTTATGCGCGCTGATGGTTTTCACGCTGCGCTGGCACGAGGTGGCAATGTCCGTCAGGCTCAGCCCGTCATACAAAGACTGCAACACGTCAAATTCAGTGGGGGTCAGTGGGGTGCCGGTGGCATTGTCTGCCGCGCTAAAACACTGCGCGATGTCAGTACTGCACACCGGCTGACCCGCCAGTGCCTGCGCCATATCCAGCTGCAGTTGTGCCAGTGACCCTTGCCGAGCAATCAGGCTGCAGTGTGCCCTTGCGCGCAGTGGCGTCAGCAGGTTCACATCACGACTGGCGGTGTACACCACCAGGTTAAGCGCCGGGTAACAGGTGCTCAGTGTCAGCAACTGCGTGACTGTCTCGACCCGTTCCTCGTGTGTGCCACTCAGCTCAGCCACCACCGCACGGGCGCTCGCGTTATGCAGTTGCTGTTGCAACTGGCTCAGCGAGGTGGTCGGCAAGACGCAGTGGCCACCCGTCGGTAACTCACGGATAAACTGCACCATTCCAAGGCACGTCAGGGGTGTCGGGGCATACACCACCACCGGGGCCGCGTGGATAGACATTTTCATGGGGCTCTCCTTATTGCACCGTGTCGCCGTGAGGTAATCCGACCCACCAACGGTGGAGCGCATAATCACTGTCAAAGCCAAGCTTGTTCATGGCATTGCGTTTATGGGTACTGACAGTGCGCACGTCCCGGCACAGCAGATGGGCGGTGGTGGTGACACTTTTGCCAATAGACAGGTATTTCAACACCTCGATTTCCCGCGGTGTCAGCAAATCCGGCCATCCGCCGCCAAGGCCCATCAACGCACTGGCCTGTGTGCTGTGGCTGCGCAGCCCTGCCGTCACCTGCAGCACGGTGTCGGTCAACTCCGACAGCGGGTCTTGCTTGAGGTAAATCCCGCGCACGCCCATCATCACCAGTTGTTGCAACAGCCGGCTGTCGGTCAGCGACGTACACACTATCAGCGGTGTCTGCTGCCACAGGTTGAGGCACTGGCATAAGGTATTCAGGCCATCAAGGACCGATTCTCCGTCGCCATTAAGCTCCAGTATCACCAAATCAGGTTGGTGCTGGCTCATCATCAGCGGCACGGCTTTCACTGCCGCGGTGGTCAGGCACTGCGTAATAGCAAAACGCGGCGCGTTTAATAGCTGGCAAATTCCCGCCAGGGTCATCGGGCAACTTTCCATAATCAATACTGAGCCAAGTTGGCGCACCTCAGGTGCGGCGCGGTGTACTGGCGCAGAGGAAGGCATTAATGTCATCATAATGAGTCTCTTTAAAAATGACGCCGACAACCCGTCCCGGTAGGGAGTACGAATTAAAAAGTCGCCCGACGTTTATTCGATGTCATCGCGCGTGAATATAAAGCATTCAATTTCACACGCCGGTAATGTTTATAAAATGAGAAGGCGCTGACTGCGCCTAATACAACAATTAATAGCAGCATATTGCCTTCCGTTAATCTTCTTCCTGTTATTAATAAAAATGATTGCTTTTAAATAAATCGGCACTGAAAACAAAAGTGCCGACCTCATTAATCAAACACAGGATTAACAATAAAAAGATAATAAACCTGTTAGCCCGGTAATTACGGCCATAAATAACCACAGCGAAAGACCGGCATGTAACAGTAATAATCCAGGGCGTGGCGTGGCTCGGCTATTCATACAACGAGTCCAGCAGCCACAAGGCCAATCCCACCGGTAATACGCCGAACAGCCAGAACATCACCACCAACCCGGCCAGTAATTGCTCCAAACTGGTGTGTTGCCCCACTACGCCCATTAACCAAAACGCTAACTGATCCATTTTTTCTCTGCCCTTCCCTGGGCTAGGTGTTACTTACTGATAAGTGAAGTTCATCTGCACCACGCTGCTCACGGTGCCCGGTACCACGGTATCGGTCGCCGGGCGTATCACCCGCCCAGCCAACGCATAAGTGGCGTTGCGCTGGGCATCGATAGTTACCGTCATGCTGCTGCCGTCGCCCTGTACCTGGGTTTTATCAGCGGCTTGCGTCATCTGCACCGCCACCCCTTGCGCATCGCCGGTGTTGCTGTACAACGTGGGGTCACCACTGAATGGCGTGCCGCTAAAATGTGCCGTCGCCGCACGGGTAGCGGCCGGGCAGCTGACCAGTTTGACCTGGAACGGCTGCCAGTCCCCGCCACTGCCAACGGTTTGCAGGTCTTTTTTCTGCACCCGCCCCAGATTAACGTCCTGACTCACCGAGCCAGTATCCACGTTACAGGCACTGGCAATCACGGTGCCGCTCAGGTTGACGTCCGTGGCATGGGCAGCAACGCCGAGTAGACCGGTGAATGCCAACATAAAACTGACTGTTCGGTATTGCATGGCAACTCCCTCTGAGGCCGGTGACAAACAGATGTTCGATTATTGGTAGGTGAAAGTAACTTGTGACACGGCAGAAATAGTACCCGGTGTTACAGCCGCTTTTGCATACGCACGTGCCCGCAAATTATAAGTCACCGTTCTGTCTGCCTGAACAGCCTGGCTAATCCCGGTTCCCGGTCCCTTCAGGTAGCCGGTGCTGGCCTGAATCAGTTCCACCGCCACGTTATTTGCCGACCCCGAGCTTTTATAACGCCCTGGAGCAGCAGTGTCTTCTTGGCCACCAAAGGCCGCGATGGCCGTAGTGGTGGTTGCCGGGCAATCCTTCAACTTAAGCTGGAAAGGTATCATCGCAGACATTGCCCCTACCGTAGCCAAGTCGGTAGCCTGAATATTTCCCAAATCAACATTTATATTAGAACCCGTGGTATCCACTGTGCACGGTGACGCAATCACAGTGCCGGTAATATTGATCTGCGTTGGTGTATCGGCCATTGCCTGATGAATACCCGCTGCCAAAACCAGTACTGCGAATAAAGACTGTTGTGCTTGTTTTTTCATAAATAACTCCTTGTGTTTAATGATGTACTCGGGCAGAGACCATCTCTGCGTCCTTGAGTTAATTCACCGCGATAGAACCGTCGCTATTTACCGTCTTTTGGGTCAAATCTGACCTGATTACCCATTACTGGTAGGTAAAGGTTGCCTGAACCACGGTACTGATGGTACCCGGAGTGGCAACCCCTTTTGCATACGCACGCGCTTGCAGGTTATAGGTCACCGTGTTGTCTGGTTGAACAGGCAGAGCCCACTGAGTTCCTGGTCCTTTCAGATTCGAGGTACCGGGTTGTACCATTTCCACTGCCACGTTGTTTGCCGATCCCGAGCTTTTATAACGCCCCGGAGCGGCAGTGTCTTCTTCGCCGCCAAAGGTCACGATGGCCTGAGTGGTGGTTGCCGGGCAACTCTTCAACTTAAGTTGGAAAGGTATCAACGCAGACGTTGCCCCTGCCGTAGCCAAGGCGGTGGCCTGAATATTGCCTAAATCAACGTTCAAATTTGAGTTGGCGGTATCCACCGTACACGGCGACGCAATCACATTGCCGGTAATATTGATCTGCGTTGGTGCATCGGCTATCGCCTGATGAATACCGGTGGCCAATACAACTAAGGCCAGTAATGAAAGTTGAGTTTTTTTCTCATCATATTCCCTTATATTTAACAACCTACTTAGGTACAAAAGCCCTACTTATACCTTTGAGTAATTTAAAAACAATAACATCACATGTTATTTATCGCGCAAATTACTTATTAAAAACAACCTGTGCGAATCCTTTATTCACCCACCACTTACTTTGCAAGAATTTATTTCAAATGACCGGCACCACCATACTCCTGGAGTACGGATTACGCTGTACTTCATAATAATCCCCGCTAGTAATGGCAAGGTTTACTGATAGGTGAAAGTCACCTGAGATATAGCGATAATTGTCCCCGGCATTACATTATTTCCCGTAGCAATAGCCCGTGCACCAATTTTAAAAGAAGCCGTATGATCAGCGGCAATATTTCTCGTCAGGCTTGCCCCCGGAGGTAGCATAACGCCATCTTGCTGGCTTTTGCTTTCTTTAAGCTGGACATTCAGGTTAGTGGCCGTACCCGTATTTCTGTAATCAGTTCCCCCTGTGCCAGTCGTACCTGCAAATGAAGCCGTAGCATAACGTGTGGACGCTGGACAATCTTTCAAAGTTAGAAAGAAGTCAACATAACCACTGGTTGCCCCAGAGGTAGCCAAATCGGTGGCCTGAATATTGCCTAAATTAACGTTCAAATTTGAGTTGGCGGTATCCACCGTACACGGCGACGCAATCACAGTGCCGGTAATATTAATTTGCGTTGGTGCATCAGCCATCGCCTGATGAATACCCGCTGCCAAAACCAGTACTGCGAATAAAGATTGTTGTTTTTTCATAAATAACTCCTTGATATTTATTAATGTACTCGGGCAGAGGCTCCCCCTGCGTCCTTGAGTTAATTCAACGCGATTGCGTAATATTTCTTCACAACCTTTACAGTCACAACCCTTTACTGGTAGGTAAAGGCCATCTGCATGGTACTGATGATGGTGCCAGGCGTTACGCCACCGGTTGTAGTATAAGGACGAGTATTAAATGAGAAGGAAACCGCGTGTGTAGAGGAAGACACATCCTTCCTCCAAGTACTTTGGTTCGGGTTTACAGTAATGTCAGTCCAAACAGCGGCATCCGGTTTAATTTTTACCCCGAGATTGGTCGCTGTGCCGGTGTTTTTAAAGAGGTTACTATCAGCAGCATACTGCTGGCCAGAGAAGGTGGCGGTAACTTTAGTCGTACTGCTTGGGCAGTCTTTTAGCACTACGCTAAAGTTTTGCTGAATACCTCCATATGAACCTGCCGAAGCCATGTCAGCTGCCGGAATAATGCCTAAATCAACGTTCAAATTTGAGTTGGCGGTATCGACTGTGCACGGTGACGCAATCACATTGCCGGTAATATTAATTTGCGTTGGTGCATCAGCCATCGCCTGATGAATACCCGCTGCCAAAACCAGTACTGCGAATAAAGATTGTTGTTTTTTCATAAATAACTCCTTGATATTTATTAATGTACTCGGGCAGAGGCTCCCCCTGCGTCCTTGAGTTAATTCAACGCGATAGAACCGTCGCTATTTACCGTCTTTGCGGTCAAGCCTGATTACCCATTACTGGTAGGTAAAGGTTGCCTGAACCACGGCAGTGATAGTGCCAGGGGTGGCCACCCCTTTTGCATACGCACGCGTTTGCAGGTTATAGGTCACCGTTCCGTCGGCCTGAACAGGCTGGCCAATCTGGGTTCCCGGCCCTTTTTGCATTCCTATACTTGCCTGAACCAATTCCACCGCCACGTTATTTGCCGACCCCGAGCTTTTATAACGCCCCGGAGCGGCAGTGTCTTCTTCGCCGCCAAAGGTCACGATGGCCTGAGTGGTGCTTACCGGGCAACTCTTCAACTTAAGTTGGAAAGGTATTAATGCAGACGTTGCCCCTACCGTAGCCAAATCGGTAGCCTGAATATTTCCCAGATCCACATTTAACTGAGAGCCAGCAGTATCCACGGTGCAAGGGGAAGCAACCACTTTGCCAGTAATATTGACCTGTACCGGGTCAGCAACTGCCTGATGAATACCCGCGGCCAACACCAATGCGGCTAATAAAGATTGTTGTGTATACTTCTTCATAAATAACTCCTTGTGTTTAATGATGACTCAGGCAGGGAATCCCCTCCCATTTCCTTGAGTGTATTGAGCGCCATTGCGCAAACTTTATTGACTACTTGGTTGTTATAATAAACAGCCCAATTATTTACTGATAAGTCAAATTCAATGTCATAGTGGCATTAGCTGCACCCGTAGTGACCGGGTTTTTGGTCTGATAATATTGTGCCACAAACGGGAAAGTTTCTTGCCCACCGTCTGAAGTTTTCAGCACGATATTATTATTCAGTGCCAAGGGCTCGTTATTATACAAAATCTGTACGCCAACCCCGGTTGCCACACCGGCAGAACCGGCATTGGTTAACTGCAATACTCCGGCCGTGCTGGTATCGGTATTTTGAGCGCCAGTCATTTTAACGTTAATACGTGCCCCAGCATCACAATTTAATCCCAGATTAAAGGTTTTGGGTTTAAGCACAGTGCCGACGGATGTTAAATCACTGCCATAAACATCATCCAATGGGACTTGGATGACAGGTGTATTAATGGAGCAAGCAGCTTGAGTAACTGTTGACCCCGTAAGGATATATGTTACTGCAGCAAGATTGTCCCCATCACCATAGATTATTGCCAAAACACCTGAATTTATAACACCTGACGTTATTGCTCCAGTTTTGACTAAAGTGAGTGTTCTTTGGGTGGTATCATTTAAAACCAGAGTTCTCTCTTCTGTGACTTGTCTTGCTGGGTATGTGAAACCATTTATTTTTAAACCTACCCCAGCCACATTGGTATTATAATAACCTGCAATACTAGATTGAGTGGTGAATAATTTCATTTCACTATAATAAGAACCTGTTTGACAATATAACGCCCCTTTCCCCGTCATTGGCACGGCGACAGTACCTATAACTGAACCTACAGGTGCATCTCTTTGCACTATGAATGCAGGTTGTTGAATAGTATTAACTAATTGGGATGTCCCCTCTTGATTTGTATAACATCCAGCATTCGCCCCCATACTCAACAATAGCGCTATTAATAATAAAGGAAGATTTACTACTATCCCTCTTAGGCTAAATTTGCTCATATCTATCACCCCTACCGACACTGCCCATTCATTACCTGAACGCCAGCATTCTCTGTTGTCTGTTTCGCCAGGGTGTAATTCACCTGACACTGTTGGTCTGCCGCATTGCCCCATTTCACCTTCAGCAAGCCGCTGTCTGCCAAGCCGGTTAAATACACCTGACCGTTGTCGCCGACAATAAAGCCCTGCGCCGTGGTTTGGGCCGGGTCACTCACCGTGGCACCGAACGGGATTGGCGCGCCGCCTTGGCGCAGCAAGGTCATCAGCACCCGCTGGCCCACGTTAGCCTGGAAGTTGGCGCGCACCACCGCGCCCCTTGTCGGTACCACTTTTTGCGTGGTCTGCACTAAATCCACATCATCCGGCAAGGTTTCAGTATTCAGTTGCACCAAGTTCCGGCGGTACGGCGTGCTGTACGGCACGATGGCGTAGCCGCGCCAGTCGGTCTTCACCCCGGTCTGGTTGCTGACACCGACACCTGCAGCGCCCGGCGCTTTCACCAAGGCAATGGTTTCACCCAACGGTTGACCGAAGGTAATACCGTTTTCATGCGCCACTATCCCGCCCTGCAGGCCGTAGTTCACCCGCTGGCTGTTCTGGTCATAGGCATAACCGGCGTTCACTTCGGCGTAAGTGCCTTTGTAATCCGCATTCAGGTTGCCGCTGTTACCGGTTCCGGTGCTGCCACTGCTGTAGCCTTCTTGTGCACTCCAGCTCAGGTTGTTGTCTGCCAGCGCCGTGCCGTTCAGGCCGACGGTGTTGGTGGTGCCGCCTTGTTTGCTGGTGTTCAGGTTATACGTCGCGTAGGTGTTACCCAGGAACCGGTTGAGCGGTACGCTGAGGTTAAACGCAAACACCTGGTCACGGTTGTAGACCTTGCCACTGCCGCCGCCGTTACTGCTGCTGGCGGTCGCATTCTCGTTGTAGCTGTAGTTCAGCCCATAGCTGATGCCATTCCAACTGTTGTTATAACCGGCGCCGATAGAACGCATGGTGCGGTCACTGTTCCAGTAATCTTCACTTATCCAGCTCAGCGACAGTGAACCCGCATCTTTCCACAGGTTCTGACTCAGGGTCAGCTCGCTGCGGTTACGGCGACGCTCGTTCAGTGGCTGGTAATTCTGGTCACGGTAGGTGTCCAGTACTTCCTGCAGGCTGTAATAACCGTCGGTCGAGTAACGGTAACCGGCAATGGCAAAGTTGGTACCGGTCTGCACGATGTTCTTGCTGTAACGGATACGCCATGACTGACCGTTCTCTTTTTGCCGCTCATCCATCGTTGACCAGGCCTGCGTCACGTCGGTGGATATCGCGCCGAAGTCACCCAGGTTTTTACCCACACCCAGCGCCAGTGACTGATACTTGCTGGCAAACTGGCCGCCACCGTAGGCAGTAAAGCCGCGCGGAAGACCGTAAATCGCCGTGCCTTGCGTGAATGGCGTCTTGTCGACACTGCCGTCGTACGAACGGTATTGCCCGCTGGTGACCGCATATTTCAAGCGGCCTTCCCGTTGCAACACCGGCAAGGAGGCAAACGGCACCACCAACTGCTGTTCGCTGCCGTCGGCTTCTTTTATCGTTACGTACAAGTCGCCACTGCCCCCGGTCGGGAACATGTCGTTAATCTCAAACGCCCCCGGCGACACATAGCTTTGGTAAATCACATAGCCGTTCTGGCGAATAATCACCTGCGCGTTGGTACGGGCAATCCCACGCACCACCGGCGCGTAGCCTTTCAGGCTGTCCGGTATCATGTCGTCGTCAGACGCTAACTGTGCTCCGCGGAACGGCACGCTGTCGAACACGTCGCTCGGCGAACTGCTGTCACCCAATACCAACTGGCTTTTCAGCGACACAATGTCCCGTGCCGCGTAAGTGTAAACGGTGTCCCACTTGTCCTGACCGTTGCTGTCACGGTTCCAGGTGGTGTAGTTGCGCAGTCGCCATGGCCCGATGTTGATGCCCGGGCGCAGGTTGGCGTACTGGCTGTCGCTGTCACTGCTGTTGCTGTTGCGTGCCGAGGTGTTGGCGCCACTCAGGTTGTAGTTGAGCAGTAACGCCGGGATACCGTTATCCCACTGGCTTTCTGGCACATAGCCGCGAGCCTGTTGGGACATTGCCGCCTGCGGAATACTCAGCAGCAACTGCTGGGCACTGAAGCGGAACTCGGCACTGGCCTGCGGAATGGCACTGAGGGTGGCGCACTGCGCCTTGGCATCACCCAGCGCCGGGAACAGGTCGGTCTTAACGCCCATCTCATTCAACTGCGCTACCGTCAGGCACGGCTGCAAACTCTCTTTGCCGTCTGCACCCTTTTGCAGGCTGAACACCACGTCGCGGGTGTCCTGCTGTTCGTTGTTGATGTAGACATCGACCCGGTAAGTGCCTGGTGCCTGTGAAGCGCCATCTTCAAACACCGTCAGGTCAGTACTGCCCTGATGCGGGTTGTCGATTTCCAGCAACGCTGGGTTGAAAAAGTCGCGTGCCTGCGCCTCAAACGACAGACCGCTTAACAGCGCCAATTGTGCGGCGATGAGATATGCCAACCGACTGACGCGCGGGACAGGTTTAGCCCTGCCCGGACTTGTGTGGTGATTCATCCATTTACTCCGTTACCTGCAGGGCAACTAACAACCCCGTGTCCCTAACCCCACTACCTGTGGGATGCTCACTGCTTTATGTTTTTTGTAATCTGTCGATATCCAGATGCGCTCATTACAGGGCTTTGGTGTGCTCGGCACCGACGCCGCCGTAATCACTAATCAGCTTCCAACTGAGGCTGCCGCCACTCACACCCGCTGGCAGGGCAAAGCTCGCGGTGCTGCCCGGCGCCACATAGGTCACATCTGGGATATCTTTCCCTGCAACCTTCACTTCTTGGAAGTTCATGTAAAATGCCGTTGGGTTAGTGACTTGCAGATTATTACCGCTGCGTGCCCAGCTCAGCTTCTCGGTCTGCTCTTCCGGTACGCCTTTCAACCCCTGCGGACGGTAAATCAGTTTGATACGCGTCTTCACCGCAATCTGCAGGGTGTTCTTGTTCTCGTCTTTCGCCGCCGACGGGATGGACTTGATGTTCATCCAGTACAGGGACTCTTTATCCGACGGCAAATTGCCACCCGCCCGCACCACGCGCAGCACGTTCTCCTGCCCACCGTCCAAACGGAACAGCGGCGGCGTCACCATAAAGGGGGCTTTCTCAGCGCCACCGGTGGTGGTCTCTACCCAAGTCTGGATAAGGTACGGCACCTTGTCCGGGTTACTGACGCTCAGTGAAGACTCCTTTTTACCGCCGTCATAAATCAGGCGCGTACCGCCCACAATCACCCCGGCCTGAGCGGCACTGGCACTCACCAACAAGGTCGCCAACAGAGCAGTAGAAATAACTTTCATTACGTATTCCCGATAATTAGAGAGAAGAAAGGCCGGCAATGCTGCCGCCGGCCCCTGTTTTCAAACCTGCCCCAAAACGCTAGGCAGGCAGAACCTTAGTTGTAGTTAACAGTGAAGCTGGCGGTTGAGTTCGCCGGGCCTGCTGTTACGTTGGCTGAAGTGGCGATATAACGTGCTACGAAGTCCAAGTTGTTAGTCACACCGGCACCAGATTGCAGTGCGTAGGATTTAGACTCAGTAAACAGTGGCAGCACAGTGTTAGCATCGTCAGACAATTGGATACCAACACCGGTCGCCACGCCTGCATCTTGGGTCAACGCCAATACACTGTTGTCACCGCTGACTGACACACCATCAAACTTCACGCGAGCGCTGCTGACAGTGTCTGGGCAGTTCTGCAGTGCCAGGGTGAACTTGGTAGCAGATGACTTATCACCCGCCTGAGTGAAGGAGCTCTTGGCCACTTTACCCAGTTGCACAGTCAGTGGGTTAGCTGGGGTGTTGACCACAGTACAAGCCGCATCGATGATTTCACCGTTGAAGTTCACTTGGCCATCAGCCGCAAACGCAGACACACCAAACGCAGAGGAAGCCAATACAGCCACAGCAATCAGGTTCTTTTTCATACTACTTTCCTTTATAATGAATGCACTCGAGTGCATAACAGTGATATTTGACATAGCCTTATGTCAGTCCATTTTTATTCAGTTCTTGCGGGAACCTCTCCCGTTAAATAAGCCATCGGGCAAACAAGCCATGACTTCCCGACGAGTCATTCTGAACCAAACTGACTCCTTGGTTTTTTATGCTGTTAAATTTAGTTAAATTAGCAATAAACACCAACAAATACAGAGGAAGGCCGATAAAACAGGCCAATAAAACCATTATTTTTGACAAGGTTATTATGCAGAGCTCAAAGCAGCGGAAGATAACAAAGCGAGGAGTAGGAAAAGTTAACGAGAATAGAACAGTTTTAACAATACAAGGCATTGATAAAAATAAACAAATTTCAAAAAACAAATATCCACAGTGAAAATGTTGACACCAAAACAGGAAATCCTTAGAGTAGGCTCCAGTTTGGTTCAGACTGTCTCCTTGATAATAAAACGTTACATTCTAATCACCATACTTCTTTAAACCGCCCGGCATTACTGGCCGTATAAAGAACGGTGTTCTGAATATTACGGTGCCCCATAAAATCCTGTATCAATCGGGTGTCAATTCCCCTGTCTGCCAAGGCAAATCCACAGCCGTGTCTGAGCATATGCGGGTGGGCATTCACTTCCAATTCCGCCTTGTCACTGTAATGACGCAATATCCAGTAAATACGCTGACGGGATAAATGATTGCCCTTCTCTGACAGGAATAACCAATCACTCTCTGCCCCCTTGTAACGACGGCGAACCTTTAGCCAAGCGCGTAGCGCCTTTATTTCTTTTCGATAGACTGGGTGAATCGTTGAGAAGCCATTTTTCAGGCGATGAACATAAATATTGCCGCCCTCGAGGTCGAGGTCGGATAAACGCCAACGGTTGATTTCACTCACCCGGCAGCCATGGATAAAACACATCCAAATCAAGCAGTAATCACGTTCAGGGTGTTTGCCGTAACGCGTCGCTTCCAGCAGGCGTTCGACTTCAGAGGGGGTCAAGTGTTTACGGTTTCTCATAGTGCCTCACAGTTTGAATAACAACAATGTGCAGGGTTATGTTCCTTTTCTACGCCTACAATAAAGGGATGGATAATCCGGGAGAGTCTGAATGTGACAATTGATTACCCGCCACGGAGTATAGCGGATAAAAACAATCTATCAGCCATGGATTTTATAGGGAAATGAGCAGCATGGAGGCCAACGATTCATAAGCCAGTATTAATCAATCGTTATATCAGGCAAATCATGAGGAAAACCGACAATAAAGTTAAATAATAGACGAGGTATTATTTCCCCGTTACCAACGGGACGTGGCAGCCCTGTCGCCACTTGTTAACATAAAGCACGCACAAAATAAGAACCATCCCAGTTAAAGTGTGTCTCATTATCAATAACCAAATCATTAACATTTTTGCAATACAACCTAAAATAACAAAACAAAATAAATAAAATGTCAACAATGCCATCTTTAGGTTTGGCTGAATTAAAAAACCGGCCATTCCCTATTTAATTACAGAACTATCTGAGTCGACGTCGTAACATTATTTAATGTAGCGCAGTTTTTTTGCGTGACAATACCGGAATTTAACTGAAATTTGGCATTGTCACGCTAACCGTTCCTACTGCACTGGCAAGAGCTCCCTCGCTGCCGTGACAATCGCCTCCGCTGTCAAGCCGTATTCCTTCTGTAAGTAATCCTGCGTGCCCACCTGACCATAGCGTTCTTTCACACCCACCCGACGCATCGGCACTGGGCAACTTTCTACCAGCACTTCCGCTACCGCTGAACCCAACCCATTGTGGATACTGTGGTTTTCACAGGTCACAATACGCCCGGTCTTCTCGGCATAATTTTTTACCAACATTCGATCAATAGGTTTCAAGGTAAACATATCGATCACTGCGGCGCTCACTCCCTGTTCTGCCAACGTCTGTGCCGCTTTTAAAGCTTCGGCCACCATAATGCCATTGGCGATCAGCGTGATATCGTCACCATCGCGCAACACATTGCCTTTGCCGATGGTGAAGGTTGATCCTTCTTGGTAGATTTTCGCGGCTTGTTTACGAATAGTTCGCACCCAGTAAAAGCCTTCCAGCTTCATCAACTGTTGCAAGATATCTTGGAACATCACCGCATCGGTGACTTCCAACACCACGGAGTTCGCCAAGCCACGCACAATGCCCATATCTTCAAACGACATATGGGTTCCACCGTTATGACAGGCCGTCACGCCGGCATCAGAGGCGATCACCTTGACGTTATTGCGTTGATAATCCAACGACATAAACAGTTGATCAAAGCAACGACGGCTGGCAAAGGCAGTAAAGGTATGCACAAAAGGTTTGCGGCCTGTGAGGGATAATCCAGCGGAAACGCCAATCACGTTAGCTTCCATAATGCCGCAGTTGATCACGTGCTGCGGGTAATCACGCTGCACGCTATCCATCGCCATTGAGCTCATTAAGTCCGCTTCCAGAGCGATAATCTCACTCCCTTGATTGATCTGTTGCGCGACAAATCCGGCATAAATCTTGCGCATTTCAATGCTGTCCTGACTGCCGGGTTGAGTGACCTTAATCATCTATCGCCTCCAATTGTGCAATGGCTTGCTCCAGCGCCTGTTTCGCCGGTTCGGTCAGCCGTAAATGGTGGGAATTGCTCAGTTGTTCCAGATAAGGCACACCTTGGCCTTTAATACTGTCGAGGAGTACCAACAGCGGGCGTTGTTCCCCATTGCGCTGCGGCTTCACCGCCGCCAATAATCCAGCAATGTCATCCCCTTTTACCGTGGCCACATCGAAACCAAAGGCTCGGAATTTCTCCTCCAGATTGAAGGGATTGATAATGTCATCCAGTTCGCCGTCCAGTTGCTGTTTATTCCAATCAACAAACACCACCAGATTGTTTAACCGGTGATGAGCAATAAACTGGAAGGCTTCCCAACATTGCCCTTCGTTCAACTCGCCATCGCCGACAATGCAGAACACACGATTACGCCGCTGTGCTAACTTGTGCGACAGCGCCATACCCGCAGCAATAGAAACGCCTTGCCCTAACGAGCCGGTGGTGGCATCCACACCGCGTGTTTTTAGCCGATCCGGATGACTGGGCAATCGCGTGCCGTTTTCATTTAACGTCGCCAGTTGATCGACAGGGAAATAACCTTTCAGCGCTAAGGTGCTATACAGTGCTGGGCCAGCATGACCTTTAGAAAGAACAAAATAATCGCGTTCTGACCAATCCGGATCGCCGGGATCGATACGCATCACATCGCCGTACAATACGGCTAACGTTTCCACCACCGACATGCTGCCGCCGTAATGACCAAACCCTAATTGGGTGAGTGACTTTAAAGTTTCAACCCGGATATCACGTGCAAAGCGCGTAACGTCTGCCAGATGATTCATTGTTTAGCCCCCGTATTCTCTTCAGTTTGCGCGGCATTCTTTTCTTTTAACAAACGGCCCTTTCCTTTCCCCAAATAGTTGAAGCCCACCAGCAGAGCGAACAGCGCTGTCACTAATGCCATAATCGCCATCGGAGACATAAAGCGAGCTAGATTGCCGAGCACGATGCCCACGACGCCAAAATCGGCATCTGAGAAGGTGGTGTTGGCAAAGCCCAGCGCGCCCAGTACTGGCAGCAGCAACACTGGCAAGAAGGTAATCAGTAAACCGTTGGCAAATGCCCCCAGCATCGCGCCGCGTCGCCCGCCGGTCGCGTTACCAAATACACCTGCGGTCGCCCCGGTAAAGAAGTGCGGCACCACACCAGGCAAGATCAGCACCAGTTTCATCTGCCCCAGTAGGAACAAACCCACCAAGCCACCGAGGAAACTAAACAAGAAGCCGATCAACACCGCGTTAGGCGCATACGGATAAACCACTGGGCAATCCAGCGCTGGGCGTGCATTCGGCACCAGTTTTTCAGAAAAACCGGTAAATGCCGGCACGATCTCCGCCAGAATCAAACGAACCCCTTGCAGGATGATGAACACCCCTGCGGCAAAGGTAATGGCCTGAATAATTGAGTAAACGAGGAAGTTTTGCCCCGCACTCAACTGCCCTTCGACATATTCCCGCCCAGCACAGACCGCGAGGATCATGTAGATGATGATCATCGTGAGTGAGATGGAAATAGAACTGTCACGCAGGAAGCTCAAGTTTTTCGGCAGGTTCATCTCTTCGGTGGAACGAGAGCCTTTACCACATTGACTGCCAATCCAACCAGACAGCACGTAACCCAAGGTGCCGAAGTGACCAAAAGCAATATCATCCGTACCGGTGATGCGCCGCATATAACGCTGCGCAATCGCCGGGAAGAACGCCATGATCAGCCCCAGAGTCAACGAACCAGTGAACACTAGCGCGACACCTTCGAACCCACCGACGGTCAAAATCACGCTGATCATGCACGCCATGTAGAAGGTGTGGTGCCCGGTCAGGAAGATGTATTTCAGGCGGGTGAAACGGGCAACAATGATGTTTGCCACCATACCGAAAGCCATAATTAGTGCTGTAGTGGCGCCGTATTTTTCCAACGCGATAGACACTATCGCTTCATTATTCGGGATGATACCTTGAATATTAAAAGCGTGTTCAAACATACCGCCCAATGGATTAAGCGAACTGACTAATACTGTCGCCCCACCGCCTAAAACAATAAAACCTAATACGGTTTTAATCGAACCTTTTACCACATCCGAGAAAGACTTCTTTTGTGCTACCAAACCAATTAAAGCGATTAAGCCAACCAGAATGGCGGGCACCTTTAGAATATCAACAATAAAATTCAGCGTTCCTAGAATAAACATATCCGCCTCACTTTATACCCGTCATACTTCAAGCTGCCTCTTTGTTGGCTTTCCTCGCTCACCCCAGGAACGATCTGACGTAAGCTCTTAGGGACTCGCTGCGTTGCCGCCTCGATGCAACTCGAATTATTTAGGGTATAACTATTTAATGGTTGATGGCGAAATAAGCACTCAGCTTACTTTCCAGTTCGTTGATGTCGATAATATTGTTGATCACCAGCAGTTGGCTCTCTGGCACGCTGGCGCTGGCCGCGATGTCTTTCGCCATCACAAACAAATCGGCGGCGCCGGGTGTGGCAGAAGACAAATCCGAGTGCTCCACTTCGGCATCAATATTTAACTTCTTGAGAACCTTTTTAATATTCATTTCGACCATAAAACTACTGCCTAACCCAGAGCCGCAAATTGCCATTATTTTCATTGTTATTACCTTTTTTATGTAGAGTACGGGTGCATCGCATTATTTAATGCAATGTTAATCTGTCAGATGGTGAGATAAAAAATCAGAAACGGTTAATGATGTTTTGTATTTCCTCCACGGTTTGAGCTTGATGTAATAATGACATATCTTCATCGCTAGAGAACAATTTTGCCAACGTTGAGATCATTTCAATATGGCTGTGGCTATCCGGTGCCGCCAACATAATGATCACATCCACCGGATCATTATCCTGCGATTGGAAACTCACTCCTTCGGTTAATTTGAGCAGCGATAACCCCAATCCTTTCGCGCCCTCTTCTGGCCGCGCATGTGGCATCGCCAACCCCGGAGCCAACACATAATACGGGCCCAATTTTTGATGCTGTTGCATGATGGCCGTCAGGTATTGCGGCGTAATAATCCCTTGCGCCAACAGCGGCTGCGCACAGATCTCCAGCGCTTGTGGCCAGTCCGTGACCTGCTGTTTCATCATAATGGTGCCTTGGTTTAACCAAGTATTCAGCACGTTCACCTCCCATTAACAGGTTCAAGATGGGCAAACTTTATTCAACCGAGCTGACTTTAACTGTGATAAAGATCACAAAGATAGCGCTACCAATAGTTATCACTCGGTTTTGTGATAGCGCTATCAAATTAACACCCTTGCGTTAATTTTCATTAAGCATGGCAAATTCAAGGGTATACTTGGGCGATATTTCCCCTGTATTTCAGCGGATTCAAATCAGGAATAACCATGTCCATAACTCGAAAACGGCGTAGTACCGGTAAGGTAACGCTGGCCGATGTGGCTCAACTCGCGGGCGTCGGTTCAATGACGGTGTCGCGTGCACTCCGCACCCCAGAACAGGTTTCCGATAAGCTACGCGAAAAGATTGAAGCGGCAGTTTCCGAGCTGGGTTACATGCCTAATTTAGCCGCCAGCGCCTTGGCTTCGGCTTCGTCTTATACCATTGCGATGGTGGTGCCGAGCCTGATGGAGTCCGGCTGTAGCGAGATGTTCGCCGGGTTGCAACAAGTACTACAACCGGCGGGATACCAGATTGTATTAGCCGAGTCGCAGCACCGCTTGGAGCAGGAAGAACGGTTATTAGAAACGCTACTTGCTTCCAATCTGGCGGCGGCGATTTTGTTGAGCGTGGAGCACAGTGATACCGTGCGTGGCTGGCTGGAAAACGCCAATATTCCGGTACTTGAGATAGGTGCCATGCGCGCCGATCCACTGGATATCAACATTGGTATTGATAACGTGGCAGCGATGCTTGAGCTGACGGAGATGCTGATCAAACGTGGTTATCAGAATATCGGTTTGCTGTGCGCCAATCAGGAGCAATGGATCTTCCAGCAGCATCTGCAAGGCTGGTATAAAGCGATGCTACGCCACCATATGTCCCCGAATCGGGTGATTAATGCCGCAGCACCGCCCTCGTTCTCTACCGGTGCGGCTCAATTACCGGAGTTTTTACTCGCTTGGCCAGAGTTGGATGCGTTAGTTTGCGTCTCGGATGAATTAGCCTGTGGTGCGCTGTACGAATGTCAACGTCGGCGGATCAAAGTGCCGGACGATCTGGCGATCGTTGGCTTTGGTGATAGTGATGTCAGCCGCGTTTGCCAACCGCCGCTCACCACCATCGCCGTGCCGCACCGGAAGATTGGTATTGAGGCGGGCCGCGCATTGTTGGCAAGAATTAACGGCGAGGTATGGGATAAAGACCCGACGATGGCTTCATCGCTATGTTTGCGGGAGAGTTGTTAGCCATGGCGCTGATAAAAAAACCTGATGAATCAGGAGTGCCGTTCAGTTAAGCCTGCGTCTTTTAGTGATTTTTGCCTAGGGTATCGCAGGCGCTAACAAGTCCATACTTACTGGACTGATGGCAACATGCGGTAAAAAAACGACATAGGGTGCCTGCTAAATATTTGAATAGGATTTCTTCACCGAAATAGCCCTTCTTATCAGTGACGGGAATTCACGCGGTGTCGGTAACGCTTCGATTTCAGAGACCGTCAGCCACTTAAATTCATCCTCAACTTTAATAAGATCAGCCGGCAGCATGCAGAGATAGATCATATCCAGGTGCCAGTGCCATCCACCCGTTTTTTCCGGGATTTTCTCGCAAAGTAGGGTGAGAGGTACTGGAAGTTCAGCTACGCTGGCAGGATCTAGGTCCAAAGACTTATGTCCTTGAATCTGGCACGATATAATAGTCGGCGTAACGCCGACTTCCTCGAACACCTCGCGTAACAGTGCCTCCTGTGGCTCCTCATTCTCCTCGATATGACCTCCGGGATAGAGCCACATCTGCAGTTTCTTATGAAAATGCATCAGAATACGATCATGTTCATCTAGGATAATCGCCGAAGCGGTGAAATGCTTAACACCCTCACGAAGCATAGGATTAAATCTCATTCAGAATGTTGGTGATTTGTTCAATATCCTATTCTTTAATTCCAGGATGTACTGGGATCTAGCTCGCTGCTGTAGATGTTCCATCAACAATAAGAATGGTATTAATGCTCATTTGAAATCCTTTCATCTTTGGCTTCATAGAAGCGGGTATAAACAAAGAAGGCAGCTACCAACATAACAAGAGCTGCAATGGAAAATCCTAAGGTAGTGCCAACATCAACTGAAAAATTCAAACCTGATACAAGTAAGCCCAATAGTGCTACACCAACTGCACCACCAAACTGCCGCATGGCATTGATAGCTGCAGAAGCTGTAGCGGTTTTGTGTTTTGGAGCTGAATGTATAAATGCCGAAAGCAGGGTCGGTAGAGCAACCCCACCACCAATCGGCATTAAGAAAAGAAAGCAAACAAAAAGTCGTCGCAGGAGACTCTTAATGTATCCCCCCGGAGCACGCGTGAGACTGCGAAAAAACTTGGTAACCATGATCGTTACTATGGCAATAGCCAGCCAAGTGCAATGTGCTTGGTACAGTAATGGTAAGTTATACCATCAAACATTTTTAGCTGAGGAGTTGTTACTCATTGAGGGTATAGACAGTTACAAGAGTTTTACCTGAAATAATCCTGACGCCAAAATAACACAGGCGAATAGCTTAGAAATACTGCGCTTACCCCATCAATAAAACAAAAAAATCCTGGAACGAAGCGCAATTTGGCATTGATGTTGAGAGCGTTCAGAATTCTGTGTCACGTTAAAAGATCATTACAACGTAATCACTTTATCGAGGCGACCTTCAAAATAAATCGCCAACTGGGACAATGTCAAATTCCAGCTCTGGATCGGCATTGTCCATTTTTCCTGCGCATTCATTAACCCCAGATAAAGCAGCTTCAACAGACTGTTTTCGTTAGGGAATGCGCCTTTAGTTTTCGTCAGCTTTCTGAACTGGCGGTGCACTGATTCAATGGCATTCGTGGTGTAAATGACTTTACGGATCGTCGCCGGATACCGGAAGTAATGTGACAAATTCTCCCATTTTCTCCGCCATGACTGGATGACCATCGGGTATTGCTGGCCCCACTTAGCCTCCAGTTCATCCAGCGCCGTTTCTGCTGCTTCTTTCGATACGGCACGATAAACGGGCTTCAAATCGGCCATAAACGCCTTATGGTGCTTGGAGGCGACATATTTAATCGAGTTGCGGATCTGATGGATAACACAGAGCTGGACTTCGGTATCCGGGTAAATACTGTTTATCGCTTCCGGGAACCCCGTCAGACCATCCACACAGGCAATCAGAATGTCGTTCAGGCCACGGTTTTGTAGATCGGTCAGTACTGACAGCCAGAAGTTAGCCCCTTCGTTTTCAGACAGATACAGACCCAGGATCTCTTTTTTGCCTTCCAGATTCAGCGCAAGAACAGTGTACACGGCTTTGCTTTGATAACGCCCGTCTTCGCGGATCTTATAGTGAATCGCATCCAGCCAGACGAAGGGATAAACCGTCTCCAGCGGGCGTTGTTGCCATTGTTGCAACTCAGGAATCACTTTATCGGTGACGGCGCTGATCGTGGCGCTGGAAACACTGAAAGCATACAGGTCTTCAATTTCCTGGCTGATATCCTTGTAACTCATGCCCAGTGCAAACATGCGGATGATCTTGCGCTCAATCTCATCGGAAAGCGTGGTCTGGTGCTTCTTCACGAGTTGAGGCTCAAAAGTACCGTTACGATCGCGGGGCGTGGCGAGTTCAAAGGCACCAGTGGGTGTTTTTAGTGTCTTTTTAGACGAACCATTTTTACGGTTAACGGCAATATCTTGAGCCAGATGAGAGTCGAGTTCAGCGGCCAGAGCAGCTTCGGTTAACTGTTTGATTAATGGCGTTAAGATGCCATCTTTACCTGTCAGTGCCTGACCATCCTGAAGTGCTTTCAGGGCTTTATCGAAATCGAAGGGTTGGGACATGTGTCATTCCTTTTTGTCGGTATTTTACTGGAATGACACAGAATTTCTAACACTCCCTTGATGTTCTATGATCCACAACAGAAGGGGCAACGCCTTTTTGCCCCTTCAATTGCCGTTCATTATTGCTGCATATCACTGCGTACGTTTGCGGCAATTCCAATGACACCGAATTGGCAAAAACCGCTAAAAGACTCAAGTTAACTGAACATCATTATGACAAATCAGTTTTTTGTCTTTAAAACGCACAATAACAACTTAAACGGTTTTATATTCCGCTTCAGCCTGATCGAAACGCTCGGTCATGGTGGTTGAAGGTTTACGCCCCATCAAGCTCACTACCACAATGGCGATACTGCCAAACAAGAAGCCAGGGATGATCTCGTACAGATCCAGCCAGGCGTACTGTTTCCAAACGATAACTGTGACCGCGCCGACCAACATACCAGCCAATGCACCGTTACGCGTCATGCGTGACCACATCACCGAGATCAACACCACTGGGCCAAATGCCGCACCGAAACCTGCCCAAGCGTAGCTCACCAAGCCCAGTACGCGGTTTTCCGGGTTCGCCGCCAGTGCAATGGCAATTAGCGCGACCACCAACACCATCAAGCGCCCTACCCACACTAACTCACGCTGGCTGGCACCTTTACGCAGGAAGGCTTTATACAAGTCTTCAGTAATCGCGCTGGAACACACTAACAATTGGCAACTCAAGGTACTCATTACCGCCGCCAGAATCGCCGACAGCAAGATGCCTGCAATCCACGGGTTGAACAGCAACATCGCCAATTCAATAAACACGCGCTCACCGTTTTGCGATACGTTGCCGGCTTGATCCGGGTTATTGGCGAAGTAGGCAATACCGAAGAAGCCCACCGCGATGGTGCCGGCTAAGCACAGGATCATCCACGTCATACTGATGCGACGCGCGCTACGGATGGTACGGTGAGAATCCGCTGCCATGAAACGCGCCAGAATGTGTGGCTGACCAAAGTAACCCAAGCCCCAGCCCATCAGCGACAAGATGGCGACAAAGTTTAGGCCTTTCAGCATATCGATATTGGCCGGGTTTTTAGCTTCAATCACCATCATTGAAGTATCGATACCGCCGACGGCCAATATGACGATGACCGGCGTCAGGAGCAGCGCGAAAATCATCAGGCTAGCTTGCACGGTATCCGTCCAGCTTACCGCCAAGAACCCGCCGATAAAGGTATACAGGATAGTCGCGGCAGCACCGGCCCACAGCGCGGTTTCATAACTCATGCCGAAGGTACTTTCGAACAAACGCGCACCCGCTACAATGCCGGAAGCACAGTAGATGGTGAAGAACACCAGAATCACGATGGCGGAAATCACACGCAGCAGTTTGCTGTTGTCTTCAAAACGACTGGTGAAATAGTCTGGCAGCGTCAAGGCGTTATTGTTGGCTTCGGTATGGACACGTAGCCGCCCCGCCACCAGCTTCCAGTTCAGGTAAGCGCCAATGGTCAAGCCAATGGCGATCCAGCTTTCTGAGATACCAGAAAGGAAAATCGCCCCCGGCAGGCCCATCAACAACCAGCCACTCATATCCGATGCACCGGCAGACAGCGCAGTCACTACGCTGCCTAAACTGCGGCCGCCGAGGATGTAATCATCAAAGTTATTGGTCGCCCGGTAGGCGAGTAAGCCGATTAACACCATCCCAAAAATGTACACTAGGAAGGTCACCAGCATGGGTGTGCTCATTGTCATTCAATTCTCCACTTTCTTTATTATTTGTACTGTATGCGATGTCTTTACGCCGGAACGTGGCGATGGCTAACGGTCAAAAATAGTTTCTACTTGGTATTGTTAAATCGAGGTCATCCTAGTTGACTCACTCCTTAACCAACAAGAAATTTAACAACAAAGTTACACAAAGTTTACCCTGCGTCACATTAAAGCGCTCTCAGGGTTGCACCAACACAGTCAAAATCAGGTTGCACCTCACGCTTACCCCCGGTAACCACAAGGATATTGCTATTACCCCGCATTAACACCGGCTAGCAAACGAACCGTCCCATGTTAAAAAATGCTTGAACTCACAGTTTGTGAACTAGCCCGATTTAACAAGGTTGCACAAAGTTGCAACATGCTAGATATTGTCGGCAATCATCAGGCATCACACTATCCGCCCGCACCTTTGGGCAGGTTAAAACACACAGGAGTTGGATAGGCATGGGCACTACCACAATGGGCGTGAAACTCGACGAAGCGACACGCAACCGAATCAAAAGTGCGGCGCAGCGTATCGATCGCACCCCACATTGGCTGATCAAACAAGCCATTTTCAATTATCTCGAACGCTTGGAAAATGGCGCGGAACTGCCTGAAATTCCAACACTAACCGCCAGCCAGCCCGAAGCGGACGACATTATGCCGCAAGTCGTCGAAGAGTCCCATCAACCGTTTCTGGAATTTGCTGAGCAAATCTTGCCGCAGTCCGTGATCCGCGCGGCCATTACCGCTGCCTATCGCCGCCCAGAGACCGAAGTGGTGCCGATGTTGCTCGAACAGGCGCGATTACCGACCGATCTTGCACAAGCCACCCATAAGCTCGCTTACGGCATTGCCGAAAAACTACGTAACCAAAAAAGCGCCAATGGCCGTGCTGGCATCGTGCAAGGGTTGCTGCAAGAGTTCTCCCTTTCCTCTCAGGAAGGCGTAGCGCTGATGTGTTTGGCGGAAGCCTTGCTGCGTATTCCTGATAAACCGACTCGCGATGCGTTAATCCGCGACAAAATCAGCAACGGCAATTGGCACTCTCATCTAGGCCGCAGCCCGTCATTATTCGTTAACGCCGCCACTTGGGGCTTACTGTTCACCGGCAAACTGGTTTCCACCCATAACGAAGCCAATCTCTCCCGCTCGTTGAACCGCATTATCGGTAAAGGTGGCGAGCCATTGATCCGCAAAGGTGTGGACATGGCGATGCGCCTGATGGGCGAACAATTTGTCACCGGGGAAACCATTGCCGAAGCGCTGGCGAACGCCCGTAAACTGGAAGACAAAGGTTTCCGCTACTCCTACGACATGCTGGGTGAAGCGGCACTAACCGAAGCCGATGCTCAGCGCTATTTAGTTTCTTATCAGCAAGCGATCCACGCCATCGGTAAAGCGTCCAATGGTCGCGGCATTTATGAAGGGCCGGGGATTTCGATCAAGCTCTCCGCCCTGCACCCACGCTACAGCCGTGCGCAATACGAACGTGTGATGGATGAACTCTATCCACGTCTGTTAGCGCTGACCTTGCAAGCACGTCAGTATGACATCGGGATTAATATCGATGCCGAAGAAGCCGATCGTCTGGAAATCTCTCTCGATCTGCTGGAAAAACTTTGTTTCGAACCGCAGTTGGCGGGTTGGAACGGTATCGGCTTCGTAATTCAGGCCTATCAAAAGCGTTGCCCGTTCGCCATTGATGCGGTGATCGATATGGCACAGCGCAGCCGTCGTCGCTTGATGATCCGCTTGGTGAAAGGTGCGTACTGGGATAGCGAAATCAAACGCGCTCAGATGGATGGTCTGGAGGGCTTCCCGGTCTACACCCGCAAAGTGTATACCGACGTTTCTTACCTCGCCTGCGCCCGCAAATTGCTGGCGGTGCCAAACCTGATTTACCCACAGTTTGCCACTCACAACGCCCATACTCTGAGCGCTATCTACCATCTGGCGGGTAACAACTATTATCCGGGGCAATATGAATTCCAATGCCTGCACGGTATGGGTGAGCCGCTGTATGAGCAAGTGGTGGGTAAAGTTGCCGATGGCAAACTGAACCGCCCTTGCCGTATTTATGCGCCAGTCGGTACGCACGAAACACTGCTGGCTTATCTGGTACGCCGCCTGTTGGAAAACGGTGCCAACACTTCATTCGTTAACCGTATTGCCGATGCGACCTTGCCGCTTGATGAGTTAGTGGCCGATCCGGTCAGCGCCGTCGAAGCGATGGCCGCGAGTGAAGGTCAAATCGGCTTGCCACATCCGCGCATCCCACTGCCACGCGAGCTGTATGGCGAGAAACGCGTTAACTCCAGCGGTCTGGATTTATCCAACGAACAGCGTTTGGCTTCGCTGTCTAGCGCCCTGCTCACCAGTGCCACTCAGCAATGGCGTGCCGAGCCGATGATCGACGCAGAACTAGATCAAGGCGTAGCACAACCGGTTATCAACCCTGCCGAACCGGGTGATACCGTCGGTTACGTGCGTGAAGCCACCGCGGGTGAAGTCAGCCGCGCGCTCGATGCCGCCGCTGCCGCGGGATCAATCTGGTTCGCGACTCCACCGTCTGAACGTGCCGCCATTCTGGAGCGCGCCGCCGAACTGATGGAAAACCAGTTGCAAAGCCTGCTCGGTATTCTGGTGCGTGAGGCCGGTAAAACCTTCAACAACGCCATTGCCGAAGTTCGTGAAGCAGTCGATTTTCTGCATTACTACGCCGGTCAGGTTCGTGATGACTTCGCTAACGACAGCCATCGTCCACTTGGCCCAGTGGTTTGTATCAGCCCGTGGAACTTCCCATTGGCAATCTTCACCGGTCAGGTCGCCGCTGCTCTGGCTGCAGGTAACAGCGTATTAGCTAAACCCGCCGAACAAACGCCGTTGATCGCCGCACAAGCCGTGCGCATCCTGCTCGAAGCCGGTATTCCGGCTGGCGTATTGCAGTTACTGCCGGGCAAAGGGGAAAGCGTCGGTTCATTGTTAGTTAACGATGCCCGCGTGCGTGGCGTGATGTTCACTGGCTCCACCGACGTCGCAGGTATTTTGCAACGCAACATCGCCGGACGTTTAGATCCACAAGGTCGCCCAACGCCGCTGATCGCCGAAACGGGTGGTTTGAACGCAATGATCGTAGACTCTTCTGCACTGACCGAGCAGGTAGTGACAGACGTGGTCGCCTCGGCCTTCGACAGTGCAGGCCAGCGTTGTTCCGCCCTGCGTATCCTGTGCATTCAAGAAGATGTTGCTGAGCACACGCTGCAAATGCTACGCGGTGCGATGGCAGAATGTCGCATGGGTAACCCAGAGCGCCTGTCTACCGACATCGGCCCGGTGATCGACGCCGAAGCCAAGAATGGTATCGAACGGCATATTCAGGCGATGCGTGCCAAAGGGCGCAAGGTCTATCAGGCAACGAAAGGCAACGCACAGGATGAGAAAGAGTGGTCACGCGGCACCTTCGTTAAACCAACCCTGATCGAACTGGAAAGCTTCGACGAATTGCAAAAAGAAATCTTTGGCCCGGTGCTACATGTGGTGCGCTTCCAACGTTCCGAATTGGACAAATTGGTCGATCAAATCAATGCCGCAGGTTACGGTCTGACTCTGGGTATCCATACCCGTATCGATGAAACTATCGCCCGCGTTACCGAACGCGCGAACGTCGGCAATATGTACGTTAACCGCAATATGGTCGGCGCTGTAGTCGGTGTGCAACCGTTTGGTGGCGAAGGTTTGTCAGGGACTGGGCCGAAAGCCGGTGGTCCGCTGTATCTGTACCGTCTGTTGGCTAACCGCCCAGACGATGCAGTACAGCGTACTCTGTGCCGTCAGGACGATGAACGCCCGTTGGAAGCCACGTTACGGCCAACTTTGTTAGCGCCATATCAGGCGTTGGAACAATGGGCGATTGCCGAAAATCAACGCGATCTGGTTGCAGTGGCACAGCGTTATGCCGAATTAGGACAAGGTGGCACGCTGCGTCCGTTACCAGGGCCAACTGGCGAGCGCAATACTTATGCGCTATTGCCGCGTGAACGTGTGCTCTGCTTGGCGGATAACGAGAACGACGCATTGGTGCAATTAGCGGCGGTGCTGGCGGTGGGTAGCCAAGTATTGTGGCCTGAAGCCGAGCAGCAACGCACACTGTACCGCCGTTTACCACCCGCAGTGCAAGCGCGCATCGCCTTCAGCAAAGATTGGCAGCAGGATAAAGTCTTGTTCGACGCCGCCATCTACCACGGCGATGCCGATCAATTGCGCACGCTATGTGAACAAATTGCGGGGCGCAGCGGCGCGATCGTCTCAGTACAAGGCTTCGCTCACGGCGAAACCAATATATTGCTGGAGCGTTTGTTGATTGAACGTTCACTAAGCGTCAACACCGCCGCAGCGGGGGGGAACGCTAGCTTGATGACCATCGGTTAATCGCTGAATTACAAGCAATTACATACTTTCTGCGAAACACTACGCAAACCCTGACAATGCTCAGGGTTTTTTATTGGCTGAAGGAAATTTGCACTGTAGCGTATTAAACCTGTTGCCATTAAGTGTGTATGGTGTGTATATTAAGAGCGGTAGTCAAGTGAAGAGTTCAGAACTGATCAAGTTACTAGAAAACGATGGTTGGGTTTTGGTTCGTGTAAGAGGTAGTCATCACCAATTTAAGCACCCTTGTATTTCGCGGGTGATTAACGTGCCACATCCCAAAAAGGATTTAAAACAGGGAACACTCCGGCAAATCATGAAAGATGCTGGATTGCTCAGTCTGTTACATTAACAGGAGATGTCATGTTCTATCCCGCTTATGTTCATTCCGATGCCGATGACAGCGCCAGTGGTTTCTTCCCCGATATTCCTGGCTGCTATTTTGCTGGTGATACCATTGATGAAGCGTTTGAAGATGCTCGAAGCGCCTTGGATGCCCATTTTGAATTGCTGACTGAAAGTAACCAATCCATTCCGCCAGCCTGTGCGGTTTCCTACCATTTAGCCAGAAAAGATGATGAGTTCAGCGGTGGGCAGTGGTTACTGGTTGATATCAATATGGATAAATTCGATGGTCGAGCTGAGCGAATCAATGTCACTCTGCCGCATCGTTTGATCAATCGTATTGATTCTCTGGTACAGCGCCACCCAGGTTACAGCAGCCGCAGTGCATTTTTAGCCGCTGCGGCGCGTAATGAGTTATTGAAAGCCTGATTATTGATTCAGGAATTTATCGAGGAATTGGCGAGTACGCTGATGTTGCGGATTCGCGAACAACGCTTTGGCGGGTCCTTGTTCGACAATACGCCCATGATCCATAAAGATGGCGCGGTCTGCGACGTCACGAGCGAAGCTCATTTCGTGGGTCACGATCACCATGGTACGTTTCTCTTGCGCCAGTGAACGGATGGTGTTGAGCACCTCGCCCACCAGTTCGGGATCCAGTGCCGAAGTCGGTTCGTCAAATAACAGCACTTCTGGCTGCATCGCTAACGCACGGGCGATCGCCACCCGCTGTTGCTGCCCACCAGAAAGCCGTTTCGGATAAGCCTGTTCTTTGCCGCTCAACCCTACTTTTGCCAACAAGGCACGAGCACGTTGTTCCGCACTGGCTTTGGCTTCGCCTTTAACAATCACTGGCCCTTCAATGATGTTTTCCAGCACCGAACGATGCGGAAACAGATTGAAATTCTGGAAGACAAAACCGACCTGCTGGCGCAGTGCCCGTACTTGTTTTTTCTGTCGCCCTATCGGCTGCGTGCCGTCGATCAGAATATCGCCCACGCGGATAGTGCCAGAGTCGGGCACTTCCAACAGATTGATACTACGCAGCAAGGTGGTTTTACCGGAACCGCTGGGGCCGATAATGGCCACCACTTCACCGGGATTAACGTCAAGGTCGATCCCATGTAGCACCGTCTGGCCTTTAAACTGTTTGGTCAGTTGTCTGACTTCGATGGTACTCATGCGTTATTCCTTATCCTGCCGGTTGACGTGGGATTCCAGACGGTTTTGCAAGGCAGAAAGCAAAGTCGCCATGATCCAATAAATCAACGAAGCCGCCAAATACATGGTGAACACTTCCAAAGTACGCGAAGTGATCAACTGCGCCTGACGGAACAGCTCTGGCACCTGAATGGTCGCCGCTAGCGAAGTATCTTTCACCAGCCCGATAAAGCTGTTACCGAGCGGTGGCAATGCGGTACGTGCCGCCTGCGGTAAAATCACCCGACGCATAGTTTGCCACGGCGTCATACCAATACTGGCCGCCGCTTCCCACTGCCCTTTGTCGATGGAGGAGATCGCCGCCCGCAGGGTTTCCGAGGTATAGGCCGCGGTATTGAGCGAAAGACCTATCAGTGCTGCGGGGAACGGATCAAACTCAATGCCAAACTGAGGTAGACCGTAGTAGATCATAAACAGTTGGGCGATCAACGGGGTACCACGGAACAGCGAGACGTAAATCCGCGACAGCCAAGCTATCGGCCAGAAATGCGAAAGGCGCATCAGCGCCAACAGGAAGCCTAACATTAACCCCAACGCCATACCGCCCAGACTCAACTGGAGCGTCAGTATTGCGCCCTTCAATAAAAATGGCGCTGAATCCAGCGCCAGTTGAATACTCTCATGCATTATTTAGTTACGTCCGCGCCAAACCACTTCTCAGAAATTTTGCTTAAGGTGCCGTCTTTTTCCATCTCTGCAATCGCGGTATTGATCGCAGCCAACAGCTCTGGGTTGTTTTTACGCACTGCAACACCAGACTCTTGACGAGAGAACGCTGGGCCAGCAACCGCTAAGGTATCACCGGTCTTCTTCACCAGATCCAGTGCTGCCAAACGGTCAACCAGAATCACGTCAATACGGCCTACGCGCAGATCCTGATATTTAGTTGGGTCATCGTCGTAAGTCCGCACGTCCACGCCCTGTACGTTTTCACGCAACCATTGTTCGTAGTTCGTCCCCAAACCCACACCGACTTTTTTACCTTTCAAATCATCAGGCTTGGTAACAGAAGCTTCGTTACCCTTCTTCACCAGCGCTTGAATACCAGAAACGGTATACGGCCTGGAGAAATCGTATTTCTTCTGACGCTCGGCGGAAATAGTGACTTGGTTAATCACCACGTCGATACGTTTAGAATCCAGCGAAGCCAACATGCCGTCCCATTTGGTCGGTTTCAAATCGGCTTTTACACCCAGACGTTTTGCCAGCGCATCAGCGAAATCGACTTCAAAACCTGCCAATTTGCCATCGGCATCTTGGAAACTGAACGGTGGATAGGTTCCTTCCAAGCCTACTTTTAGCTCGCCATGATGTTTAACTTGTTCAAGCAGATTATCTGCCGCGTAGGTTTTTACATTCAGACCCGTGGTGAGAGCCACCGCCATAACGCCTAACAGCAGCTGACGACGAACGTTTGAAAAGACCATATATACCCCGTGAGTTATGTTTATCTTTTTTGATTTCAGCACTTTAACAGTACCGTTGTGTTCTTGAAGGAATATAACCTAATAAATATAGTTCAAAATGGAATAACGAGAGAGATTCACACTGAAGGGTGATAGGCAAACAGCGCCGGAGCCCCGCCAGTATGAATAAACAAGATTGGGCCGTCATCGCGGAAACGTTGCTGGGTTATGCCGTCGATCAAACCCGCCATCGCTTTACCGGTGTAAACCGGATCTAACAAGATGCCCTCTTGCTGCGCCAACAGTTTCACCGCCGCCATACCTTCTTCATTCGGCATACCATATTGCGGAGCAAAATAGTCATCCCACAGCGTGATGGGTGCCAGCGCATCAATCTCTAACGAGCAGGCCAAGGCTTTTTGGATTTGTTCTACTTTCGGTAGTTGGTCGATCACTTTGCGTGAGACGGTCACGCCGATCAATTCAGCATCTGGCAATAATTGCTGCAAGCCCACCGCTAATCCCGCATGCGTGCCAGCGCTACCGGAGGCGACGACGATCGAGCTAAACGCCACATCACGGCTTTGTTCGGCGATTTCTAACGCACATTGTACGTAACCCAATGCACCCAACTCATTCGACCCACCCACTGGCACCACATAAGGGCGGAAACCTTGCGCCTCCAAACGGGTTGATAGAGAAGCCAGTTGCGCTTGTGGATCATACAACGCATCGCACATCACCACTTCGACATTGAATAAATCCAACAACAGACGGTTGCCATTAGTCAGGTAATTTTCAGCTTGAGTATCGATCGGATTTTCCAACAATGCCACGCAGTGCAGGCCAAGTTTGGCTGCTACCGCCGCCGTTTGGCGAACATGGTTGGATTGGATGGCACCGGCGGTGACCAGCGTATCAGCGCCTTGATGTAACGCATCGGCGACTAAAAACTCCAGCTTTCTCAGTTTGTTACCGCCCATTGCCATTGGCGTGACATCGTCACGTTTGATGTAAATTTCACGGCCTAGGTAATCAGAAAGGCGGGACAGTTTTTCGAGCGGTGTGGCGTTACCCACTAAATCCAAACGCGGGAATTGCGCCAATTGTTGTTGCAGATTCACAACGTCTCCCAAATCGGTATCAAAAATCTAACAAACAGATTTATCAGATGTGAACCGAATAAGCACTCTTTATTCGTGCTGGGAGACGTGCCCCGGCTGATAAGCCGGGGAGCAATAATCTAATAGCTTCGCTGCCAAGCGAGATATTGATCGTACTTACGCAACGCGATGCGATAGTTATTATGTGCCGCAGAAGGCAGATCATCGATAATACGCTGGTGACTGATATCGTTGGCAAATTTTTCAGTAGAGTAATTTTGTGCTGCCAGCATTTCGTCCAAGCGGCGCAAGCGCACCACATATTCACGGATGCTGCTGTGGTTCATTTCGGTTTGTTCGAACAGATACTGTTTGAACGCCATAATGTCGAAATAACTCGGCTGACTATTGCACGAAATCTCGCTGCAAAAACGGCAAAGAGCGGCCAACTCAGTCTGAACATTGTGCCAAACCTGATCGTCGATCGGCTGATCCATTTTGGCGATGGCTTCTTTATTGATGATCTTGCCGCGAAAGACCAACGCCATACGATCCAACTGCTTGCCACACTGTCCGCAGTGGGTTTGACAAAGTTTATAATCTTTTAGATAACGGCTAAGTGGCCGTTTTTTCAACGCTATGCTTGCCATAAAAAGGTCCAATTCGAGTAAAGAGGAAGCGCTAAGACTCGGTCTAAGATTCGTTGGCCAAACGGGCGCGCAAACGCTTGATTGCCTGGCTATGTAGTTGACTGACGCGTGATTCCCCCACGTCCAACACTGCACCTATCTCTTTCAGGTTCAACTCTTCCTGGTAATACAACGTCAGCACCATTTTTTCGCGTTCAGGTAACGCCTCAATGGCATCGATGACGCGCTGGCGCAGGTTGCCTTCTAGCAGGTGATGCAACGGGTTGGCCTCTTCGTGCCCTTCCAGCATCGGTTCAGCGCTTTCGCCGTGCTCTTCGCGCCATTCGTCGTAAGAAAAAAGCTGGCTGTTATTGGTATCCAACAAAATTTGACGATACTCATTCAGCGAAATATCCATCGCTTGCGCCACTTCCACTTCGCTCGCCGGACGACCGTACTGCTGTTCCAGCCGTTGCATCGCCTGCGCGACCTCACGGGCATGACGCCGCACGCTGCGTGGCACCCAGTCGCGACTACGCAATTCGTCGAGCATCGCCCCGCGTATGCGCTGCACCGCATAGGTGGTAAAGGCGGTTCCCTGTAAGGCGTCGTAACGCTCAACGGCGTTCAGCAGCCCTATTCCCCCGGCTTGCAACAAATCGTCCAATTCCACGCTAGCCGGTAGCCTGACTTGCAGGCGTAATGCTTCGTGGCGCACTAACGGAACGTAGCGTTGCCAGAGAGAATTTTTATCCATCACGCCTTCGGCGGTATACAGATCGCTCACTATGTCTAAAACCTACGGCTAAGAGAGTCAGCGTTATTATCCTTGGGGGGGGTCAATGCCAATCGGCAGAACAGCCCTACAAAACGGCCTCTATTTGCCTTATGTGTTTTGCGGCGTAAAAAAACCCTGCCGAAGCAGGGTTGGGTGACGGGTAAATCGAGGGGGTCGATTAACGCAGCAGAGTCAGAACGTTCTGAGTAGACTGGTTAGCCTGTGCCAGTACAGAAGTACCCGCTTGTTGCAGGATGTTTGCACGGCTCATGTTAGACACTTCGGTCGCGTAGTCAGCATCTTGGATACGAGACTGAGAAGCAGACAGGTTGTTAACCGTGCTGTTCAGGTTGTTGATAACAGAATCGAAACGGTTCTGTACCGCACCCAGAGAAGAACGCAGACCATCAACTTGAGCCAGCGCTTTGTCCAGCACGGCCAGTGGGTCAGCAGTTTTAGGCGCGGTAGACTGTTCGGTACCTTTAGTCACAACACCAGTAGTACTATTTACGTCAGCTTTAAAGTATTTAGCTGCAGCGCCAGTACCTTCTTGAATAACGTAAGACTTACCACCATCGTAAGATTTCAAACCAGTGGTATCACCAGTAGCAGTAATTTCTTGTTTAACCGATGTCACATCTTTGGTGGTCATTGCTGTAGTATCAGTTTCAGCCGCAGCGATGGTGGCGACTTTACCATCGGTTTTACTGATGTCAGCTTTATAGCTCTTACCATCGGTACCTACCGCATAGATATCGCCAGTCGCATCATCTTTGATAAATTTAGCCGGTGCCGCACCGTTAGCTTGCTTACCGTTAGCATCGATAGTCAGATCTTTACCGGTAGTAATGGTAGTGACATCAGCGCCAACTTTAGTGGTATCGAACGGATTTGCCACGCTGAATTTATCCAGACCCAGTGTTTGGGCATTGATGTTTTTCAGATCGATATCGATGGTTTCGCCATCGTTAGCGCCCACTTGGATAGTCAGTTTCTGGTCGCCGCTCAGGACTTTCACGCCGTTGAAATCAGTCTGTTCAGAGATACGGTTGATCTCAGCCAGACGTTGAGTAATTTCGTCCTGGATGGATTGCAGGTCGCTGCTAGAGTTAGAGCCGTTTGTAGACTGAACGGTCAGACGACGGATGTTTTGCAAGTTGTCGTTCACTTCGTTCAGAGCACCTTCGGTGGTCTGCGCCAGAGAGATACCGTCGTTGGCGTTACGAGAAGCCTGAGTCAGACCTTTGATGTTGGCAGTGAAACGGTTGGAGATTGCCTGACCCGCAGCATCGTCCTTCGCGCTGTTAATACGCAGACCAGAAGACAGACGCTCAATTGCAGTACCCAAAGAAGCCTGAGATTTGTTCAGGTTGTTTTGTGCCATCAGTGACAGGCTGTTGGTATTAATGACTTGTGCCATAGTATGCTTTCCTTACGAATCTGCATTCACAATTAAAAGGGTTCGGGCTTATTTGCCCACGGCTTCAATCACCGTCTCCACAGGTATCGGCGCACCCTTCCCAACCTTTAGAAAAATTTTTTATTTTTTTCTTCTCAAAGCAATGGCACAAATAACGCCGTTTTTTCTTCTTCTACTTCCGAATCACTTTTTTCTTTTTGCCATAAACTTTTCCACCAACAAGCCGATAACGCGTAAAGCAAATAAAATGGGGATTCACTGATGGCATCAATTAGTTCACTGGGTATCGGCTCAGGTCTTGATCTCAATGGTCTGCTAGATAAATTGACCAAAGCGGAGCAGCAACGTCTGACTCCCTACACCACGCAGCAAAGCAGTTATAACGCAAAAATTACTGCCTATGGCACGTTGAAAGGCGCACTGGAAAAATTCGACAACCTGAGCAAAGAGCTGGCTAAGCCGGATTTCTTTAACAGCACAGTTGCCAGCAAGCACGATGCTTTCGGCATCACCACTAACGCCAAAGCGGTTCCTGGTAACTATGTGGTTGAAGTGAAACAGTTGGCTCAATCCCAAACATTGCTCACTAACGGCACTATTAACGACCAAACCACCAAGCTGGGCACTGCGGGCGCTAGCGATCGCTCAATCAACATTACCCAAGGCAATCCGCCGAAGACGGTTAATATTCCTCTGAGCGACGATCAAACCTCTCTGGTCGAAATGCGCGATGCGATCAACGGGGCTAAAGCGGGTGTCAACGCCAGCATCATGCGTGTGGGCGATAACGAATATAAATTGGCGATCAGTTCCACCACCACCGGTGAAAATAATAAGGTTTCTATTCAGGTTAATAATGATGCCGCGTTAGGCGATATCTTGAATTACGATTCCAGTAAGCCGACGAACGATCCAAGCAATAAAATGAAGGAAACGGTGGCGGCGAAAGATGCCGAAGTCATCGTTAACGGCACCGCCATCAAACGCAGCACCAACTCGATTAGCGATGCTTTGCAAGGCGTCACCATCTCTCTAAAAAGCAAAACCAAAACCGGTGAACCACAAAACTTAGTGATTAGCACCGACAACAGCGGCGCTACCGATAAAATCAAAGAGTGGGTTGATACTTATAACTCGCTGCTGGATACCTTTAACTCGCTGACCAAATACACGCCAGTCAAAAGTGGCGAACAACAATCAGCGAAAAACGGTGCCCTGCTCGGTGATAATACCCTGCGAGGTATTCAAACCTCGATTAAAAATGCATTGAGTACCTCGCAGGATAACCCCGATTTGAAAGGTTTGGGTAACTTGGGCATTACCACCAATACCAAGACCGGAAAATTAGAAATCGACAGCGACAAACTGAAAAAAGCGTTTGATGAAAAACCCGAACAGGTGGCGAAGTTCTTTGCCGGTGATGGCAAAGATACGGGTATGGCGACCAGCATTCATAACGAAATCCAAAACTATATTAAAGCCGGCGGTGTAATCGAAAACTCGACCAAAAGCATTAATACCAACCTTGATCGTTTGAATACTCAAATCACCCGAGTAACAGAAAGCATTCAGGAAACCATTGAACGTTACAAACAACAGTTCGTTCAGCTAGACACCATGATGTCAAAACTGAATGGCACCAGTAATTACTTGGCGCAGCAATTTGCCGCCAAATAACCTTTTGGAGCCTGCATCTTGTTTACCCAAAATAAGTTGCAGGCTCCGCTAACCAGGTAGAATAATATGTATAACCGCAGTGGCACTCAAGCTTACGCCCAAGTCAGTTTGGAAAGTGGCGTCATGAGTGCAAGCCCGCATCAGTTGATCGTCATGCTGTTTGACGGTGCCTTAAGTGCCTTGGCGCGTGCACGTATCCTGATGAACCAAGGCGATACCGCCGGTAAAGGGCTTGCTATCTCTAAGGCCATCAACATTATTGATAATGGCTTGAAAAACGGCTTGGATCATACTCAGGGTGGTGAAATCGCCGATCATCTCGCCGCACTCTATGACTATATGAAACGACGATTGATGCAGGCCAATCTGCATAACGACGAATCAGCAATCGAAGAAGTCATTAAGTTACTCGACAATATTGCTGATGCTTGGCGCCAGATTGGACCTCACTATCAACCCACTCAGGACGCCATTTAATGGAACGCCAACAGCAACTGTTATCCACTTACCAGCAAATTTATAACCTGAGTAACCAAATGCTCGCGTTAGCACAGGCAGGGAAATGGGAAGAGCTGGTCAGCTTGGAATTAGCCTATGTAACGGCGGTAGAAAAAACCGCCAATTATGCGATAACCGAGAATACCTCCATCGCTTTGCAAGAGCTGTTACGCAATAAACTCCAACAGATCCTCAACAATGAGCGTGAATTGAAGCGTCTTCTTCAATTACGTATGGATGAGCTGAAGGATTTGATTGGCCAGTCAACGCGCCAAAGTGCAGTTAATAGTACCTACGGCCAATTCCACGATCGCGCTCTGTTATTAGGCGAGCCGCAGATCAGGTAAATCTGGTTAGCATTCGAATTATTCAGCTTGTGAGTCATTAATGAAAATGCAACTTTCGGGCTTTACTCCCTTCTTAATGGAGAATAATCACGCCAACACGGACGTTTTCTGTTCAGCAGGAAATTGATGCTTGATCGTTAAAAAACAACGTTGTGCTCCACAACCTATGGAAAAATGTTGCCCCAATTGGCTTCAAAGCGTAAAGATATTCACAAAAAATAGCGGCGAAATGAATATCAATGGAACGCACAATTAATCTTTGTCCTGGGATTGGTTTCTCAGCACACATCATACAGCACACTGAATTATTATTTCCTTCAGTCTATTTTGAACAACCTCATCTGTATCTGATACAGCAAGGGAGCAAAAGCATACGTTGGCAACAACATGAAGTGGTGGCCAATGCAGGTGAACTTTTAATCATCAATGGTGGGCAAACCGTTGATATTGTGAATAGACTTTCTAGTGAAGGAGTTTTTAGTAGCCAACTGCTGGTGTGCGATCCTCAATTACTGGCCTCCCCAACGTTAGGAAAAGACGCGCCACAACCGACGGCATTCGATGGTATCTCGGCATTACACCACTTACCTGTCGCTTTATTACACAGTTTCGAAACCACTCATTTGGCATTAACGCTCAATAACAGTTTTCCACCGGTTATCGTTCGCCACAAAATGCTGGAGATCCTACTTTGGCTGACCCAATTTGGCATCAAGTTGGTGCATAACGAGGTTAAAGATCTGACGCAGCGAGTGCGCCGTTGTCTGGCGACCGATCCATACAGTATTTGGAGCGCCGCTAAAGTGGCCGAAAGTTTGGGGATGAGCGAGGTGGTATTACGCCGTAAACTTTCAGCAGAGAATAGCGCCTTGCGTAATCTGATGATTGACGTTCGCATGAGCAGCGCATTGGTGCTATTACAATCTACCGACTGGCCAATATCGGCAATTGCTCAACACACCGGCTATGAGAGCTCCTCCCGTTTTGCTGAACGTTTTCGTAAACGCTTCGGTTTCGCACCAACGGCAATACGCGGACATCAGCGGGTGAAGGAATCGGGGGTTTCACCCCCCGACTCTTCACACAATACCGAGTATTCAGTTCCGGCTAATAATGAATAACGTCATTACGCCAGGCCACATGTGTGGCCACAACAGATGGCGGTTTATCGTGCTGGGGACTACCGATGTTAAGTTTTACAGCGTTAGCTTTTCAATTGCAGCGTAGTCAAACAAGTCTGGCTACTTTCATACGTCGCAATCGGTGCGCTGGCCGTCTTCCCCTGATAACTGACTTCAATGGTGCCCTCGATATTACGCGGCAACCAGACACCGACAAAACCGTTAGCGTAACTGGTCATACTTTTCTGCATCACCACCTTGCCGTTTTTGTCCGTCACCTTCACATCAAAAGGCGTATTCGCAAGTTCGCCCCGGCAACCAGAAAGGCTGTGGTTAAAACAAGGATGGGTTTGTGTCAGATAAGGGGAGAAAGAGAGATAAAACTTATCGCCAAGCGGATAGCTGAACTGCTGCGTTCCGTCAGATAATTTCAATTCAGTGCTGGTAATGCCTGCATTATAAGGTAGCGGGCGTGCTTGGGTGGAACCGTCGATAGCGTCCACCATTTGCTCGGTAGTTTTGCCCGTTAGACCATGTGCTGCGAGAAAATCTGCATCTGATTGCGCGAGTGCCGTGCCGCTAATACTCAGTGCCAGTAACGCAAAGATCATATTACGTTTCATCAATGATTCCTTTCCAAAAGAGAGTGTGAGGTCTTCCGTGACTCTAAACCTTCCGGTAAGGGGAGGGTCAAAAAGATATACGATTCTTTACATGTTTGGCGTGAGGGTAATTCCATTATTTATCAAATAATTTAACCATTTACACCGGCATATTCATCACGTAACAAAGTCGTTTTAAAGAACGCGTAACAGTAGGCAATAACGCGCCCTAAAGCAAAGTGTTAGCGCAAGCTAGCAAGACTGGTAACGACCGTTTGTGCAAATTTTTTGCCCCACACATGCTCATAAGCAAAAGTTTACAATCCGTCTATTGATGGGTAGCACCAAGGGGGCTATAATTTATCACATGAGGTAGCGGAAAGCCGCAGCCCGACAACCCCAAAGGGATGAATAATGAGCATTAACGACATGACCACAGCAGAGTTTGAAAAGATTCACGCTGAAATCGCCAAGCTAATGGCTGATACAGCGAAGATTAACAGGGAAACAATGCGGCATCCCGTCGCTGTCGCAGCTGGCTTGATCGGTGCTATAGCCACGGTAACAGCAATCATCATCAGATTCATATAACAGAAGCCCCACAAGGGGCTTTTTAGTAAGGTGTCTATGCGACTAATCAACGACTACACCCCACCATCCACTGACGATTTGGTGCGACTTAAAGAACAACTTGAATACACCGGCAATCAAATGGCCGATCTAGCAGGTGTTGCAGGTAACAGCCAGTGGAGAAAATACACAGGTGGCGCAGAGCCTCGCGCAATGTCTCCACACATTCTATTCTTCATGGCTGCACAACTAGCGCTATCCGACGATGAGTTACAGAAAGTGATCGATAAGATGCGTGAGATCGGAGCTGGGGTTTGATGAAAGAAAAGATAGAATCTATTCAGATCCTGCGTGGTTTAGCTTCTCCGCTGCATTCTACTTTAATTTCGGGATTACTACATGATTAGTAGAGATAATACATTACAGCTTAAAGCATTAGCAATCATCATAGTGATGATAGGTCATCTTATAACAGTAAATAAAACACCGCTCCCGAATGAGCTGAGATGGACAGCTTCCTTTGGAGTCACTATCTTTCTAATCTTATCGGGTTATGGACTAATGAAATCATTAGAAGTGAATGGCCTTCATAACTTCTTCAAGAAAAGATTCCTGACTGTATTAGTCCCATTTTATATAATGACTACAGTCACGTTTTTAATCAATGGCACAAAAAATAATAGCTTTTTAGATTTAATTAAAACTTTCACATTTACCAATCTCGACATGAATATTGATGGCACCATGTGGTATATATATTTCATTGCGATTTGGTATGTTTTATTTTACTTGGCTGCAAGGATGATTAAATCACCGAAAGTTATCTGCATTGTTCTCTTTGCATTAGCCAGCACATTCATTTATCTCAATCCATTCGTTGGGCATGAGAACTTAAGATTTCAAACCACACTACATGCCTTTAGTTTTCCATTGGGTATTTTACTTTCTTTAATTGAAATACCCAAAGGAGCAAGGAAATTATCTGGTGCATTCCTCATTACTGCCTGTTTCTTTATTCAGAAATCACAATGGGCTTCCTATGCAGATTACAAATTCTCATTAAGTTGCATCGCATTTGGCCTTGGTGCTGTATTCCTTATATCAGCATACAATTTCCAATCGGTATATTTAACGTTCATAGGTACAATATCTTATGAAGTCTACTTGATAGAGGGTGTTAATTTAAGATACCACTTCTCCGATGTCTGGATTGTAGATTGTGCCATGTTCTTCTTAGTGACATTCTCATTGGCCGTAGTTTTAAAAAAGGCCGCAGCAAAAGTACTAGGATACTCAAATGCAATAAAAATGAAAGGTGTTAAAGCATAGGGTTTGCATTGGTTTTTTTCCAAAATAGAACAAGAAACTCACCCTGAATTAAATTCCAGGGTGAGTTCTTTACACTCCTTTAAGCCTTCAAAACTGGGGTTTCCGGCCAAGTAGCATTTATTGAACAATAACGTTGACCACCGTAGATAGGGCATTATAACTCTTGCGTCAGCGTGGCTGGTTGGTCATGTCGCGTGAAAACAAAGTCCCCTGCTACCACGTGGGAGGCTTTCAAGGGATTTCCCTTGCCAAGGGTGTATCCTATTTTATACAATAACCCTATGAAAAACATCTATACCACCGAAGAATTCGATAACTGGTTTACCAAGTTGCGTGACAAGCAAGCGCAGAAACGCATTCAGGCTCGCATTGACCGGACAGAAAGTGGCAACTTCGGCGACTGTGAGCCCGTAGGTGAAGGTATTTCAGAAATGCGCATTCACTATGGACCCGGTTACCGAGTTTATTTCACGCAGCAAGGTATGGAGATTGTGATTTTACTGGCCGGTGGTGATAAATCCACCCAATCAAAAGATATCAAAATCGCGCTTGAACTCGCGCGACAACTGTAGGGGATCGACATGACTCTAAAATTGCGTAAATGGGATAGCACCGAACACCTTAAAACCGATGACGATATTGTTGCTTACCTAGAAGCCTGCATGGCAGAGGCTGGTGATGATGCGACTTTCATTGCCAAAGCATTAGGTAACATAGCTCGTGCCCGTGGGATGACGCAACTTTCCAAAGATACGGGCATCGGACGTGAAAGCCTATATAAAGCACTGTCAGGCGAAGGCAATCCTAGTTTTGGCACTATTCTCAAGGTAGTAAACGCCTTAGGGTTGCGCCTGCACACCACTGCCGCTTAAAGCAATCTGACAAGAATCCCCGTGAAAGGGCTTTTTAATGGGTAAACAATGCGATTAATAGAAAATTATGAGGCCCCGCACGTTGACGACCTGTTAGCTCTGAAAGAAAAGCTGGGTTATACGGGTACTCAAATGGCAAAACTTGCGGGTGTCGCAAGTAACAGCCAGTGGCGCAAATATACGGGCGGCGCAGAGCCTCGCGCAATGTCTCCGCATATTCTATTCTTCATAGCCGCCCAACTAGCGCTTTCCGATGATGAGTTGCAGAAAGTGATCGATAAAATGCGTGAGATCGGAGCTGGGATTTGATGGGTAAAATAATATCAATACATTACTTGAGGGGAATGGCAGCATAAATGGGGCATGCCAACGCCCAGATGGTTTATCAAGTTTACGGGATAATGGATAGCCGACAACCCTGATGCTCAAAGAGCCATTCTGAATCAAAAATTATCATCGTTTGCCCCATCCATACCCCAATAAAAAGCAATCTGAACCAATTATCTTTATTTATACAATAGGTTATCAACCTACACCGGCATATTCATCACGTCTTGATACGCGGCCACCAGTTTATTTCGGATTTGCACGCCTAATTGCAATGAAACCGATGATTTTTGCAGATCCACCATCACATCATTCAGGCTAATACCCGGTGCGCCTAAAGCAAAATCCTGCGCTTGAGCGCGAGCAGTTTGTTGGGTATCGCTAATTTTATTGATAGCGGCTTTTAGTTCACTGGCGAAGCTAGCCCCTTGAGCTGGCGTATTATTGGTTATATTTCCCGCTTGAACTGCCGTTGCCTGAAGCTGTTGCAGAACACCTTCAATCCCCTGAATTGCCATTACTGACCTCAATATTGTGCGGTTTGCCACCGGACACTTTTCCGATGCTGCACACCCTATCATAGGATTTTCGCGCTAAAGCCGTTAATTAGCTGCAAAAAACCAAGCTTATCGGGCAATCAAAAAAACTTTACCGGCAAATAATGGCCTGCCCAGAAATGGGAGTGCCGTTATTTTGAAAGGGAGTCCGTTTTGTCATTACGCAACGAATCACCGCACAAGACCCGCCAGTTCGACAAGGGGTGGCTATGAGTAGCGCCTCAATCACCGCTGGCGGAAGCAGTGAGAATGGCCTTCAGGCCATGTGGAACCGCCTGCGTGCCAACCCCAAAATTCCTTTGCTGATTGCCGCTTCTGCGGCGATCGCCATCGTGGTTGCGCTGTTGTTATGGGCAAAAAGCCCAGATTACCGCGTGTTGTATAGCAATATTAACGATCGTGATGGCGGCGCCATCGTCACCCAATTGACGCAAATGAACATCCCCTACCGCTTTGCCGAAAATGGCTCCGCGCTGATGATTCCGGCAGATAAAGTGCATGAAACCCGTCTGCGCTTGGCACAACAAGGGTTGCCGAAAGGCGGTGCGGTCGGTTTTGAATTGCTGGATCAGGAAAAATTCGGCATCAGTCAATTCAGCGAGCAGATCAACTACCAACGCGCTTTGGAAGGTGAACTGTCGCGCACCATTGAATCCCTTGGCCCGGTCATGAACGCCCGTGTTCATTTGGCATTGCCAAAACCTTCGCTGTTTGTGCGTGAACAAAAGTCCCCTTCGGCTTCAGTGACGCTGACGTTGCAACCCGGTCGTGCATTGGACGACGGCCAAGTTAACGCCATCGTTTATATGGTATCGAGCAGCGTGGCCGGTTTACCACCGGGTAACGTGACCGTCGTCGATCAGGTCGGACGTTTGTTGACTCAATCCGACGGTACCGGACGAGATCTGAACGCCACACAATTGAAGTATGCCAACGAAGTAGAAAACCGCTACCAACGCCGTATTGAAGCGATACTGGCACCGATCGTCGGCAGCGCCAACGTGCGCGCTCAAGTCACGGCACAGATTGATTATTCCACCCGCGAGCAAACCGACGAAGAATATCAACCCAACACTTCAGCGGATAAAGCCGCCATCCGCTCTAAACAATCGAGCCAAAGCGATCAATTCGGCGGACAACAGGTCGGCGGCGTCCCTGGGGCTCTCTCTAATCAGCCAAGCCAACCGCCGGTCGCGCCGATCGAAACGCCAAAACCCGCGGCAGCCTCTAATGCCACTACCCCCGCTACACCGCAGAACAACGCGGCAGCAACCAGCAATAAAGGCACGGCATCACAGAACTCCCGTCGTGACGAAACCACCAACTACGAAGTCGACCGCACCATTCGCCATACCCAACAGAAAGCGGGTGGCGTGCAGCGGTTATCCGTTGCGGTAGTCATCAACACCCTCACCACCGACAAAAGCGGCAAACCGGTGCCGATGAGCAAAGAACAATTAGCTCAAGTGGAATCACTGGTGCGTGAAGCGATGGGCTTCGATAAAGCGCGGGGCGACAGCCTGAACGTGGTGAACTCGACCTTCACCGACGTTGAGCAAACCGGTGGGCAATTACCGTTCTGGCAATCGCAAAGCTTTATCGAACAGTTGATGAATGCCGGTCGTTATCTGTTGATCTTGCTGGTCGCTTGGCTGCTGTGGCGCAAACTGGTACGTCCGCAATGGCAAAGCCGTGTTATTGCTCAACAGGCCGCGCAAAACATAGCGACCGCATCTGCCGCACGTCCGGTTGATGTGCACAAACCGAGTCATGAAGAACTGGCGCAGCGTAAGAAATCACAACAACGCGTCAGTGCAGAAGTCCAGAGCCAGCGTATTCGCGATATGGCAGATAAAGATCCTCGCGTGATCGCTCTGGTAATCCGCCAATGGATGAGTAACGAAATATGAGTCTGACAGGGACTGAAAAGAGCGCCATTTTGCTGATGACGCTAGGTGAAGATCGCGCGGCAGAAGTGTTTAAGCACCTCTCCTCTCGCGAGGTACAGCAACTGAGCGGCACCATGGCCAGTATGCGTCAGGTTTCTCACAAACAGTTGGGCGAAATCCTGACTGAATTCGAAGACGATGCCGAACAGTATGCTGCGTTGAGCGTCAATGCCAGCGATTACCTGCGTTCGGTATTGGTCAAAGCGTTGGGTGAAGAACGCGCGGCGAGCCTGCTGGAAGATATTCTCGAATCGCGCGAGACCACCACCGGCATGGAAACGCTCAACTTTATGGAGCCGCAAACCGCCGCTGATCTGATCCGCGACGAACACCCGCAGATTATCGCCACCATTTTGGTGCATCTGAAACGTGGACAGGCCGCCGACATTCTGGCGCTGTTCGACGAACGCTTGCGCAACGACGTGATGCTGCGTATCGCCACCTTCGGCGGGGTACAACCGACCGCCTTGGCGGAATTGACCGAAGTGCTGAACAACCTGCTCGATGGCCAAAACCTCAAACGCAGCAAAATGGGCGGGGTACGTACCGCAGCCGAGATTATCAACCTGATGAAAACTCAACAGGAAGAAGCGGTTATCGATGCGATGCGCGAATACGACGGCGAGTTGGCACAGAAAATTATCGACGAGATGTTCCTGTTCGAAAATCTGGTGGATGTGGACGACCGCAGCATCCAGCGCCTGTTGCAAGAGGTGGAAGGCGAGTCGCTGTTGATCGCATTGAAAGGGGCCGAGCAGCCACTGCGCGAGAAGTTCCTCAAGAACATGTCGCAACGTGCCGCCGACATCCTGCGCGACGATCTGGCCAACCGTGGCCCAGTGCGTATGTCGCAAGTGGAAAACGAACAAAAAGGCATCCTGCTCATCGTTCGTCGTTTGGCAGAAAGTGGCGAAATGATTATTGGCGGCGGCGAGGACACCTATGTCTAATCACATGAATGCCCTGCCCTGGCAACCTTGGGAACTCAATGACTTGGCTGCGCCAAAAATCGTTGAGGAACCCTTGCCGTTAATGGACATGGAATTGCCACCGCTGGACGATTCAGCCGATGAAGAACAGAAGCTGGAAATGCTGCACTTGCAGGCTCAGCAGCAAGGTCAGCAGCAGGGGTTTGCCGACGGTCAGCAAAAAGGTTATGACGCGGGTTTCCAATCTGGGCTGGAAGAAGGCCGTCAGCAAGGCATTCAGGAAGGTTTACAACAACAACAGCCGCTGACCGCCCATTGGCAACAGATGGTCGCCGAGTTCCAGCACACGTTGGACGCACTCGACAGCGTGATTGCCTCGCGCCTGATGCAATTAGCGCTGACGGCGGCGAAGCAGGTGCTCGGCCAACCGCCGGTTTGTGACGGCACCGCCCTGCTCGCCCAGATCCAACAGCTTATTCAGCAAGAACCGATGTTCAGCGGCAAGCCGCAATTGCGTGTTCACCCCGATGATTACGAGCGTGTCGAGCAACAGCTTGGCGTCACACTCAGCCTGCACGGTTGGCGTTTATTGGCCGATGGGCAGTTACACCCCGGTGGTTGCAAAGTCAGCGCTGAAGAAGGCGATCTTGACGCCAGTTTAGCCACCCGTTGGCATGAGCTGTGCCGCTTGGCCGCACCGGGAGAACTGTAATGACCGTTCGACTTGGGCGTTGGCTCAACTCACTCGATACGCTGGAACAACGCATCGCCCGTTCGCCAGCCGTGCGTCGTTACGGACGCTTAACTCGTGCTACCGGGTTGGTGCTAGAAGCGACCGGTTTACAACTGCCGATCGGTGCGACCTGTCTGATCGAACGTCATGATTTGGGTGAAGTGCAAGAAGTCGAAAGTGAAGTCGTCGGTTTCAACGGGCAGAAGTTGTTCCTGATGCCGCTCGAAGAAGTCGAAGGCATCGTCCCCGGCGCACGCGTTTATGCACGCGTGTCGCCAGAAGGCCAAAGCGCCAGCAAACAATTACCGCTTGGCCCGGCCTTGTTAGGCCGCGTATTAGACGGCAGCGCCAAACCGCTCGACGAGTTACCCGCCCCAGAAACCGGCTACCGCGCACCACTGATCACCGCGCCGTTTAACCCGTTACAACGCACCCCAATCGAACAGGTTTTGGACGTCGGCGTGCGCACCATCAACGGTTTATTGACCGTCGGGCGCGGGCAACGTATGGGGCTGTTCGCCGGCTCTGGTGTCGGTAAAAGTGTGCTGCTCGGTATGATGGCGCGCTATACCCAAGCCGATGTGATTGTGGTTGGGCTGATCGGTGAACGTGGCCGCGAAGTGAAAGACTTTATCGAGAACATTCTCGGTACCGAGGGCCGAGCCCGTTCGGTGGTGATCGCCGCACCCGCCGATGTCTCGCCGTTGCTGCGTATGCAAGGTGCCGCTTACGCCACCCGCATTGCCGAAGATTTCCGCGATCGCGGTCAGCACGTCTTGCTGATTATGGACTCCCTCACCCGCTACGCGATGGCGCAGCGTGAAATCGCCTTGGCGATCGGCGAACCGCCAGCCACCAAAGGCTATCCACCTTCGGTCTTCGCCAAACTGCCCGCGCTGGTTGAACGCGCCGGTAACGGCATCAGCGGCGGCGGTTCAATCACCGCGTTTTATACCGTGCTGACCGAAGGGGATGACCAACAAGATCCGATCGCCGATTCCGCACGCGCCATTCTCGACGGCCACGTGGTGCTATCGCGCCGTTTGGCGGAAGCCGGTCACTATCCGGCGATCGATATCGAAGCCTCAATCAGCCGTGCCATGACCGCCTTGATCGACGATGAACACTATCGCCGAGTACGGAATTTCAAACAAATGTTGGCAAGTTATCAGCGCAACCGCGATTTGATTAGCGTCGGCGCTTACGCCGCAGGTAGCGATCCGTTGCTGGATAAAGCCATGACGCTTTATCCAAACATGGAGGCCTATCTGCAACAGGGTATTTTTGAACGCAGTGACTATAACGACGCCTGCTTGCAACTACAGCAGTTGATTGTTTAACGCCACCACCGAGGCTCAATGCGATGAAAGCGAAATCACCCCTGATAACCCTGCGCAATCTGGCGCAGGATGCCGTTGAACAAGCCACCAAACAGCTTGGGCAAGTTCGCCAAGCGCAACAGGCCGCCGAACAGCAACTCTCGATGCTGTTGAACTATCAGGATGAGTATCGGCAAAAGCTGAACCAAACCCTGAGCGGTGGCATGGGTTCTTCTCATTGGCAGAACTATCAACAGTTTATCGGCACGCTGGAACAGGCAATCAATCAACACCGTCAGCAGTTGTTGCAGTGGAGTCAAAAGGTCGATCAAGCCATCGTTCAATGGCAAGACAAGCAACAACGACTCAACGCTTTCGAAACCCTCAACAGCCGAGCGCAAACCGCTGAGCTGTTGCTGGAAAATAAGCGCGATCAAAAGCTGATGGATGAATTCGCCCAGCGCAGCGCACAAAGGAATATCAACCCATGAATCTGAATATTTTGCCCGGTATGATTCCGACTGGTGATGCCAGTTCGCTCACCGATGCCGCTGCATCGCCGGATGACTCACCACTCTCTTCTGCCTTTGCACAGCTGCTCGGCGCCCGTTTTGCCCCAACAGGGAAAAACAGTGAGAAACAGCAGCTCACCGAACTCAGTGCCGACGAGAAACAAACATCAACGTTGAGCCGTAACCAACTCAATGAACTACTCGCCGCGTTTCAAGGGAGCGATGGGCTGCTGGCAACGACCCAACTAAGCCCAGAGTTACAGCAAAAACTGCAACCGATGGTCGATAAACTGCACGATACCGAAACTCAAACGGCACCGCAGGACTCGCTCGATGCCGCAACACTGCAGGCGTTGTTTGCCATGCTGCCCACCGTGATGCCAGCGCCACAACCCATCGCTAACGGCAACGCACTCACTACCGATGAGCCAGAGCAACCTACCACCCTCACCTCCGCCAGCAGTTTGTTGAGTACGCTGACCGAAGGGAAAGACGCACCGGGCAAGCCGCAGCAACACACCGTTGAACCCTCCGTGGGGCAATCCACAATCAAAGAAAAACTGAACGCTGAAGCCGATGCGACGGTATCGCCAGCGGCGGCTGACACCACGCCATTGAAACTGGCGTCAGAAACTAACGTCACACCACATCAGCAAACAACGATTAACACCGCCGCGGTAGCTCCCGTTTCCAGTCCGGTCATCAGCCAAACACCCACCAGTGCAATGGTCAGCGCACCGAGTACCCCGATGCTAAATGCCCAACTCGGCAGCCCGGAATGGCAACAGGCGTTGAGCCAACAAGTGCTGATGTTCCATCGCAACGGGCAACAGAGCGCCGAATTGCGTTTGCATCCGCAGGAGTTAGGCGCGTTGCAGATAACCCTGAAGTTAGATGATAGCCAGGCGCAGTTGCATATCGCTTCGGCACACAGCCAAGTACGCGCGGCAGTAGAAGCGGCGATGCCTCAACTGCGTCATCAACTGGCGGAAAGTGGTATTAACCTCGGCCAAAGCAGCGTCGGTAGTGAATCCATGTCACAACAAGCGCAACAACAGGCTTCGAACGGCCACGGTGGGCAATCCTCTTATCGTGAGCAACACGGTGGCGGAGAGGCTCGAGGCGAAGTTGTCAGTGCTCCAGCTGCTTTGCAAGCAATGGCGCGATCAGTCAATGGCGTCGATATTTTCGCCTAAGCAACGGCAAACGCCAAAGCTGGCACGCTTTTCCCCGCCTATTCACGCCATTGAGAGCCGGAATGGGCGGGATAATGGACTATCGCTTCTGTGTATGGTTTTTTCATACGCCAAAATGGGAATTTGATTGATCAATGTCTCAGAACATCCTTCCAACCGTACCAAAAAAACGCCCTGTATTGGTGATCCTACTGTTATTGATTGCTGTCGCCGCTTGTGGTTCCGCGGGCTACAGTTGGTGGCTACTGAAACAACAGGATAAACCGGCTGCATTCCAGCCTGCCGCACCGGTGTTTATGCCGTTGGAGACTTTTACCGTCAATCTGGTGACGCCGGATAACAGTCCCGATCGCGTGTTGTATATCGGTGTAACGTTGCGTCTGCCGGATGAAGTCACGCGTCGCCGCTTGAATGATTACTTGCCGGAAGTGCGCAGCCGTTTGCTGATGCTGCTTTCTCGTCAGGAAGCCAGCCAACTGAGTAGCGAGCAAGGGAAGCAGCAACTGATAGCACAGATCAAAGATGTGCTCAGCCCGCCGCTGGTTAAAGGTCAACCGAAGCAAGTGGTCAGCGATGTGCTGTTCACCGCCTTCATATTGCGGTAACCACTATGGGTGACAGCATTCTTTCACAGGCAGAGATCGACGCCTTACTCAATGGTGACAGCTCGGGGGATGAACCTACCGCAGCCGTCGGCAATGAGAATGAGGTGAAGCCTTACGATCCCAATACTCAGCGCCGCGTGGTACGTGAACGCCTGCACGCGCTGGAGATCATCAACGAACGTTTTGCCCGGCAATTCCGCATGGGGTTATTCAACCTGCTGCGTCGTAGCCCGGACATCACCGTCGGACCGATCAAAATCCAGCCCTATCACGAGTTTGCTCGTAACCTGCCAGTGCCAACCAACCTGAACTTGGTGCATTTGAACCCGTTACGCGGTACTGCGCTGTTCGTGTTTGCACCGAGTTTGGTATTTATCGCCGTGGATAACCTGTTCGGTGGCGATGGCCGCTTCCCCACCAAAGTGGAAGGCCGTGAATTTACCCCGACCGAACAACGGGTGATCAGACGCATGTTGCGGTTAGCGCTGGACGCCTACGGCGACGCTTGGAGCGCCATCTACAAGATTGACGTGGAATATGTGCGCGCCGAGATGCAGGTGAAATTCACCAATATCACCACCTCACCGAACGACATTGTGGTCACCACTCCTTTCCAAGTGGAAATCGGTGCGTTAACCGGTGAATTCAATATCTGCATTCCCTTCGCCATGATTGAACCATTGCGCGAATTGCTGACCAATCCACCGCTGGAAAACTCGCGGCAGGAAGACAGCCAATGGCGTGAAACCTTGGTGAAGCAAGTACAGCATTCCGAGCTTACGCTTACCGCCAATTTTGTCGATATTCCCATGCGCCTGTCGAAGATTCTGAAGCTTCAACCGGGCGATGTATTACCGATAGATAAACCGGATCGCATCATCGCTCATGTGGATGGCGTACCGGTACTAACCAGCCAATATGGTACTTTGAACGGGCAATATGCCCTACGTGTTGAACACTTGATTAACCCTATTTTGAATGCCCTGAGTGAGGAACAGCCCAATGAGTGATCCTAAGCAACCGTCTGGTGAAGGAAAGGAATCCGTAGACGACCTGTGGGCTGATGCGTTTAACCAGCAGCAAACATCGGAGAAAGGCGCAGCGACTGAAGGCGTATTCAAATCGCTGGAACCGCAAGATGCGCTCGGTGGCCTGCAAGATATTGATATGATTTTGGATATCCCAGTCAAACTGACCGTGGAGCTGGGCCGTACCAAGATGACCATCAAAGAGCTGCTACGCCTGTCGCAAGGTTCGGTGGTGGCGCTAGATGGGTTGGCGGGTGAACCATTGGACATTATGATCAACGGTTATCTGATTGCCCAAGGGGAAGTGGTGGTGGTGGCCGATAAATTCGGTGTACGCATTACCGACATCATTACCCCATCCGAACGTATGCGCCGCCTGAGCCGCTGATGACTGACGCAGCGCAGACTCAAACCGCACAGACTCAGGCAATTCAGTCTCAGGCAATTCAACAGCAACCGGCACCGGTTCTACCGACCGGTTCGGTACTGACGCAGGTCAGCACCGCGCTCGGTGGCGTGTTGCTGCTGATCCTGCTGGCGGGTTGGTTGTTTCGCAAACTGGGTTTCGCTGCGCAGATGCGCAATAGCAAACTGCTCAACGTGCGTGCTAGCTGTCAGGTCGGTCAACGCGAGCGGGTGGTGATTGTTGAAGTGGATAACACCTGGCTGGTGCTAGGTGTCACCGCACAACAAGTGACTCCGTTGCACACCTTGAGTGCCCCGCCTACAGAAGCCGAAACCACAGAGAATCCCCAACCGGCGGATTTTCGTCAGTTAATGCAGAACCACTTAGTGCAGAAGATGTTGAAACGCCCAGGAAAACCGGCATGATCCCAGTGAATTTAAAGCGAACGGATCTTCTGCTGTCGCTGTTTGCCACCGCCCTGCTACTCACTAGCCCGGCGGCTTTGGCTCAATTACCGGGGCTAATCAGCAAACCATTGGCTAACGGCGGCCAAAGCTGGTCGTTGCCGGTGCAAACGCTGGTGTTACTGACTTCGCTCAGTTTCTTGCCGGCGATGTTGCTGATGATGACCAGTTTTACCCGCATCATCATCGTGCTTGGCCTGCTGCGTAACGCCTTGGGCACCCCATCCGCACCACCAAATCAGGTGATGTTAGGGCTGGCGCTATTTCTAACTTTTTTCATCATGTCGCCGGTGTTCGACAAGGTGTATCAAGACGCCTATCTGCCCTTTAGCCAAGACAAAATCAGCATGGAAGTGGCTTTCGACAAAGGCGCGCAACCGCTGCGTGAATTTATGCTGCGCCAGACGCGAGAAACCGATCTGGCGCTGTACGCCAAGTTAGCCAATCAGCCGCCCCTAGCCGGGCCGGAAGCGGTGCCGATGCGTATTTTGTTGCCCGCTTATGTGACCAGTGAGCTGAAAACCGCGTTTCAAATTGGTTTCACTATTTTTATTCCGTTTCTGATTATCGATTTGGTAGTCGCCAGCGTGCTGATGGCGCTCGGGATGATGATGGTGCCGCCAGCGACGATTTCATTGCCGTTTAAGTTGATGTTGTTTGTGTTGGTGGATGGGTGGCAGTTGTTGTTGGGATCGTTGGCGCAGAGTTTTTATTCTTAGGTGAATGGCTAATGCGCTATGAACGGTGGGCTTTTGTTTCGGTCGCTAAACCTAAGTTGTTCCATATAACACGGATGACCGCGACCGAGTCGGGGGCTCAAGAGCCAGCCCCCGACACCCCGGCCCTTGCCACATCAGGCGGTTGCTGGCGCAACTGCCCGAACTTCGGCACTGCGCATAACGGCCGGCTGCAACAGACGTCCCTGTCTGTTTCGCCTAAAACCGCCATCCATGGCGGTTTTGCCTATGCTCCGTTTCTCCGTTCGGCGCCTTCAATGGCGTTAACACCAGTGCTCACTTCACCCAATTTATAGCGGTTTAAATAGTGAAGTTGCCCGGTGAATGAAGATTCAGGTGTTGACGTTGAGAGCGCATCATAGGCAGCCGAACAAGGCGCAGTTGTCAGGGGCGTCGGGTCATGGATGACCCGACGAGGCGATGTGAACAGGGACGTTCATTGAGCCGACCCGTCCGGCAACTGCAACGCCGTGAGGGCACCCGCGCAGCGGGCTGGCGATGGTAAGCGCAGGCGCGGGTGAAGGGGCTTCGCCTTTAAGCCCCTTCAATTGCCGTCCATTATTGCTGCATATAACTGCGTACGTTTGCGGCAATTCTAATTACACCGAACGGGCAGAAACGGAAACATAGTGTTAATCACGTTAATTAAGAAGGTATTTCTATGACTCCTGAATCGGTTATGGCGTTGGGGACTGAGGCGATGAAAGTGGCGTTGGCGCTAGCTGCGCCATTGTTGTTAGCCGCGCTGATCAGTGGTTTGGTGGTGAGCTTGTTGCAGGCCGCGACGCAGATTAACGAGATGACGTTGTCGTTTATCCCGAAAATCTTGGCGGTATTCGCCACTATTATCATTGCTGGGCCGTGGATGCTGAATTTGCTGTTGGATTACATGCGCATGTTATTCAGTAACTTGCCTAATTTGATCGGCTGATTATGCTCAGTTTCGATAGCGCTCAGCTTACCGTCTGGCTTAGCCAATACTTTTGGCCACTGCTGCGGGTACTGGCGTTGATCAGTACCGCGCCGGTACTTAGCGAAAAGCAGATCAGCAAAAAAGTAAAAATCGGCCTCGGCGGTTTGATTGTGATTTTGATAGCCCCTACTTTGCCTACCAATAATATTCCGATTTTCTCCGTGACCGGGCTTTGGCTGGCGATTCAGCAAATCCTGATCGGCGTGGCTCTCGGCCTGACCATGCAGTTTGCTTTTGCCGCGATTCGTTTGGCGGGCGAAGTGATCGGCATGCAGATGGGGCTTTCATTCGCCACCTTCTTTGATCCTTCCGGCGGCCCCAATATGCCGGTGTTAGCGCGTTTACTTAACCTACTGGCAATCTTACTGTTCCTCAGTTTTGACGGCCATCTGTGGCTAATTTCCCTCTTAGCCGACAGTTTCCATACCCTACCGATACAAAGCCAGCCACTGAATGGCAATGGTTTCCTAGCATTGACCCAAGCCGGTTCGTTGATTTTTATCAATGGGTTGATGCTGGCATTACCGCTGATTTGCCTATTACTGACGCTGAACATGGCACTCGGTCTACTAAACCGTATGACACCACAGCTTTCGGTATTTGTTATCGGTTTCCCGATCACCATGACGATTGGCATTATGACACTCGGCATGATGATGCCGCTATTAGCCCCGTTCTGTGAGCATCTGTTTGGCATATTTTTCGATCAGTTAGCGACGGTGGTGGGAGGGATGGGGGGTTAACGATCTCAATTAATATTTTAAATAGAAGTGGGGGCACTAAATGCCCCCACCGTTCTCACCTTTACGAACGACAACCTCTCACTTTACTCGCTCAATATCCGGTAACTGCCACGTTTTATCGAACCATGGCTTCAACGGTCCATACAGTCTAAAGATGGTAAACCAGCTTTTCCCAGGTAAGGTCTGTACCCAGTTTTCCGCTTGTGCAGGTTTGCTCGGCGCGAAATAGATATCGACGGAACCGTCAGGATTCGCTTTCAACCCCTTGGCACTACTTAAGCTCGGGAATGGCGTATCGGTTTGTAACATCGAGCGGGTTTGCGGATCGTACAGCACCACCGACCAAAAATCCTTCACCGGTACCTTCGCGGGTACCGTCAGCTTATAAGTGGCAGAGCCGTCAAATGGTTTGCCCTGTGTATCGAAGTTGCTGGCGGCATATTGTGAACCGACACCGACCATCTCAACCGCCATCGCTGGCGTATCAACAGTTGCAGCATAGAAGAACATGGTACGAGCATCAAAGTTACGCGCGCCATTGTCCAACCACTGGTAACTGCCGCCAATGAAAGGCGTGGTCCAGTGACGCCCCGGATAAATCACCGCCTGCGGATCGCGATTATCAAAGTCAATCGCACGAGCAGTGGCATTACCCACTGCCACCGCTTCCGTCAGGATTTTCTTCATCCGGGCATCTGGGTTGAAAGGTGTGCCTTTTTTCATGCCAATAGCGGCCATCAGGCCGGTCATGTCTGGCCCGTAAACCCCTGCAGGCTCTTCCTGCACAATTTGATCCAGCTCTTGGTAGAACTTGATCGTATTGGCATGCACGGTATTCATTTTACGACCGGATAGATTGACAAATTTCGTTTCCGCTGGTGCATTGCGCTGCTCAAGCGGATAAATACGCAGTTTTTTCTTGATGCTGTCGACGCTCGGTTTCGGGTCACCATTCTCCATAAAGCCCCGACCAAACAGCAGGTTGCCATAAGTCTCTGAGCGCACCACGATATAGCCCTCTGGCAGCTCACCTTTATAACCCGGTGGTACAAATAGGTATTTACCCCCCTTCCCTTTGTCTGGCCCAGCATTACCCAAATCCGTCACATAACGGAACCAGAAATCGTCCACCACGCCCAAAATATTCGGTGGGGTTTCTACCACCATCGGGCCGTTCTTCAAGTCCAACCAGCTCCAGAAATACACGGTTTCCGTATTCGCGGTTAAGAACAACGAAGAGGAATCCATCAAGGTTTCAAAGATCCCCACCGTCCCATTCTCTGCCCCTACTTCACGTAACCCGGTGCGGATCGCCACCATCGACGCGCCAGGGACGCCATTCAGGAAGACTTCCACGCCACGCATAAAGTCCAGGTTGTCGTACAATTTACGGGACGTTTCTTTGGTCGGAATACCGTCAAAAAACGTGAGTTCCCCCATCCGCGAGGAGACCTTATCCGGGGTTTGGATTTCCTCAGGAATAGGTGTAGTCATTTGATGCTTTTGTGCTGCCATCACTGTCGGTAACGCGCTGCTCAAAGCGAGCGCTAACAGGGTAATACCTAGCTTTTTGTTGTGTTTCATGTCTTTCTCCTTGTGCTATTGCACTTGCTCGATATCGTCGAGTTTCCAGCTTTTATTGAAATAAGCTTCTGTTGGCCCATAAAGACGGAAATAGGCAAACCATTGCCGTCCGGGCACCGTTTCTATCCAGTTAGTGTCAGCTCCTTTAGGTTTCTCTGGGCCAAAATAGATGTCAATAGTTCCATCAGCATTCTTTTTCAGGTTCATGCGTGATGACCGATCGGCACTTTGCTGCGAGTTAATCACAAAGCTGCGGTTTTTGACGTCATAGGCCGTGACTGACCAAAAGTCCTTGGCTGGCACCTTGGCACTGACGCGCAGGCGATACGGCTTGCCCCCATCGAGCCACTCGCCTTTACCATCAGTATAGGCCCCGAGGTACGCCTGACCAATTCCTGGAGAGCGAACCATCATGCTTTTAGAAATAGTGACCGCTTCATAGAACCAGGAAGCTCGTTCATTCAGTTCGTCATAATTTGCAGTACGTTGGGACGGATCGTTTAATACCAGTACGTCATCCCACATTTTGTCTGGCCAGACGCGACTATTTTCAAATCGCTTGGCAAAGGCATTGGTTTTGGCTAACAGCTCTCCCGTTGACGCCGCCATGGTCAAGATAGCCACCTGTTCGGCAGTCGGGTGGAAAGGCTTACCCTTTTCAATGCCGACCTGACGCAGCATCGCCATAAACAAGCGGTCGCGCTCTTCAACTGGCTCAGTCTGAATGATGGCATGCAGACGCTGCCAGTAAGCAAGACCGGCAGGCTGGCCGCCGTACCACGGTTTTTCCCCTTTCAAACGGATGAGTTTCCCGGCGGCGGAAACACCCGCGTTATAAGGATACAGTTTAAAGGCATCCATCAATGCTGCCGCTTTGGTAGGATCAGCATCCAGTGCACGGAAGCCCACCATGACATTCATGGTCGTCGACTGAATGATATGGTAGCCCTGAACGTCAGGCACCTTGCCACCCGGTGGGATCAGCAAGTACTTACCGCCATTCCCTTTGTCTGCGCTGGCTTCCCCCATCACTGCAATCTCCCGCTGCCAGGCATCATTCACCCCACCTGCCGTAGCGCCAGCGGGCATGTCCATCACCATCGGCCCCGTTTTGGATAAATCAACGAACCCTATCACATAGGGAGTCGTACCATTGGGTGTCAGGATGCCCAGCTTGTCGCGATAGCTGTCATACAGCACCATGTCGCCATTAGGAACGCCCAATGCCCCGTATTGTTCCGCCTGCCATTGTGCAAAAGAAACCAACGGCAGCGCCCACAGGTAAGCCTGCGTCGCCTGCTGGGTATCTAAATGCTTTTGTAAGGTAGCGATATCACTGCGCCGCGGCAGTTCTCCGTTCATCGTAAAAGTCCCAAAATCCGTGACCACCGGGGTTTCCTGCATGGCCAAACTCAAAGGGGACAGAGGTAGTAAGAATGCAAAAAAAACCGAACGTTTATTCCAATACATAGACACTCCTTATCGTTATTACTTTACAGTCAAGGGGATACTTTCTTTGCTGTTTCCAAGTGCAATGAAGCACTTGCGTCTTCATCTACCTGTAGACCGGGCTGGTCAAGCGGCTGTTCATACCCGCCGCCCAACGCGACCGTCAGTGCAATATCTGCGTTAATTTGCTGACTGCTAAGCATCAGCAATTGCCCCTGCTCAACCAACAGAGGTAAACGAGCTTCCATCGCGAAGACCTTATCGACCAATCCGCGCTGGTAATGGGCTTGAGCGCTGTGCGCTGCAAATTGCAACGCCTTCAATTGTCCTTGTTGTAAAGTCACCTGTTGCTTCAATCCTTGCAACGCAATACCCGCGCGCCCTACGTCGCGCACCGCATCAAAAATAGCGGCGTTATAGCTGGCAATGGTCAGATTGCTTACAGCTCGGCGCATTTGCAGATTGGCATTGAGTTGTCCGCTATCAAATATCGGTAATGTCAGGCCAGGGATGATGTTGTATTGCCGACTGGCGGCTTTCAGCACATCCTCCGGATGCAGAGCGTCCAGACCGAAAAAGACACTCAGATTAAAGCTAGGATAAAATGCAGCTTTAGCCACTTCTATCTGATCAAGCGAGGACTGCACTGACCAACGTAATGCTTGTAGATCCGGGCGGCGAGCCAGCAACGAATACCCTAGGCTGGTCGGCAGTTGTCCAACTGCCTTTGGCAATGGCACGGATGCCACAAACATAGGTTGAGTGTAGGTTTGTCCCAGCAGAGCACGGAATGTTTCTTGCCACTGCCGAATTTCGCTCTCGGTAGCGGCCAATTGTTTATCGAGGATAACCTTGTGTGCCTGAGCCAGCTCCGCGTCTGTTTCCGCTTCCATCCCGCGTGCATGGCGGGCTCGGTGGGCTCGCACCATTTCTGCCTCTATGCCCTGAGAGGTCTGCAACAAATCCCGCATCGCATATAAGGTTTGGACCTGGTAATAAGTCTGGGTGACGGTGGCGGCGATCATCAGTTCCGCCTGCGCCGCCTCAGCCAACTTAGCATTCTGCGCACCCAGCGCCGCGGCCACAGACGCCCGGTTCTTACCCCAGATATCAAAATCATAACTTCCCGATACCCCCAAGGTTATTTCGGTGTACCAAGGACCGGTCAACCCCAACTTAGGATAATCCGCGGCAAATGGCGTCAAGAAACCACTCGACGACACATGTTGCCGATCCAAAGATGCCGAGGCCTCCAATACCGGACCGTAGCTGTCGGCCTGTAAAGCGGTCTGTTTTTTCGCCAAGGCTACACTGGCATTCGCCACTGCCATACTTGGTGAATCGCGCAACGCCATGTCGACAAAGGTATTCAGTTGCGGGTCGCCATAACGAGTCCACCAGCGCGCTTGCGGCCAGCCGTCTTGCGCCAGTTTGATATCATCTGCCAGCCGAAGAGCGTCACCGGCCACCACCGGTGTTGCGGGTTCATCTTTTTGGAACCAAGCACAGCCGGAACTCAAGAACAGCACCATTATCAGGCTCAGTTCGCCGTAGAAACGACCAGTGCGTCTGTGCCAGCTCAAGGGGAGTAAGGTAGGCATTAATGAAATAGACCTTGTGGGTTGGACAAAGAAGAAGGATTGGCAGCCAGCACCGGCTCAACGATGTGAATATCCAGTTTGACCAAGTGTGCTGTTATCTCGCGCACCGCCATCAACCATTCCCGGACAAACGGTTCGTCTGAATGAGACTGACCGAGCAGATACAGTGTTTTCGTCGCCGAGGTCAAGATGCTGTTGACGACTACGTACTCTGTCGATGAAGGGTGCTCCAGCCGCTGCGACCAAGCCGTCAGCAGCGCGGCTACTGCCTCGCTAAAGTCCGTACTGGCCTGCGCCCATGGCTCGGGTACAGTTGGCGTCATGATTCTCAGTGTTTGCAACTGGTTGAGGGCAAACAGCAGAGCCTGTGCTTGTGCTTGTGCCAGCCACTGTTGCGTCACTGGCGAGAGATTGCCTTGTGTATAGCTCCATTCTGGCTCCAACGAGACTCGGGTCTGTCTTTCACGGCTTTGTGCCAACGACACCAAACACTGGAGACGCACATTGCCCAACATTTCCAGACGTTGCTCTGGTGTCCCGGTCTGACTACCCACCGTGGCCAGTTGCGCCAAGCTGCGGAGCAATTTAGTTAGTCCCTCTTGCAAGCTTCGCCCTTCACGTTCGGGCCACAACAGGCTATACACTACCGTCGCAACGACAATCCCGACCAATATCCCCACAATACGATCGCGGATCTCGGTCAGATCCATCGTAGGGCCGGAACTGCCAAACATCGCCAGCGCATAGGCAAAGGCAATCTGCAACCCAGCATAATTGATACGTTCAGAACCGGCCGCCACCCACGCCGCGACAGCGATAATCGGCAAGCTAAGCAATAGGAATCCTGTCAATCCGTCCAGATAAGGGATGACATACAGCACCGCCAGCAAGGTGAATAAACTCCCCACCAAGCAACCACCAACACGCAGCAGCGCCTTTTGCGAGGTTGCCCCCACCGAAGGAAGCGCCAGAATAATGCAGGTAATCATGCAGGTGTGGATGCCTTCCCAATCCACCGCACTGTAAAAGGTGTAACAAATCAGGCTAGCCAGTACGGCCTTAAGCGCAAAGCAGGGATAGACCGGATTGGTTAGCGCATCCGGAACCAACAACGGTGTTTTCTCTTCCGTCGCCGGGCTGTCGAAGGTATCCGCGGCCAAAGATTGTGCGTTAAGAGCATCACCCAGTTCCCGGATGATCGCCGGTGCTGTTAACGGCACCACCAAAGGAGCCGACAAGCGGAACTCACGCCCTGCGTTGATGGCTCGACGAAAACGTCGGCAGGCGCGTTGTAAGGAAGGGATAAAAACTTGGGTGTCAGGCGTCAATGTCTCGGCATCTTGCGCTAACATTTGTGCCGCAGCAGTGTGTAATCGATCCAAAGTACTGATGCACATCAGATACTGGGCCCGATTCGCCTTGTAGCTAGCGTCTGTCATTTCGGCAAATTTGAGATGTTTGCGCAGCGCTAACACACCACGCTCAATATCTTGAACAGAAATAGCCGGAGCCGATGTGCCAGATAACATCGCCCCCAGACTCGCCTGTACCCCATCAAGTTGGCGCACCATTTCTTCACGCAATAGTTGCCGTGGCTCGGCAGGTAATAGCCATTTGTTGACTAAGATCGTCAGTACCGTGGCATATCCTCCGGCGACCCAGCTCCATAAGGCCAGCCGCAATAAGGGTTCACCGTAAGGCAATTGTTCAACAAAGGTCTGGGCGTACACCATAGATACGCTCAGCATATAGCCTATCGACCCCAATGGGCTGACGCGCAAAAAGAACATGCCGGCAAAGACAATCAGGCCCGCACCCAAAATACGCAGCAGCGGTAGATCGAAGGTGTAATTAAACAGCACCAGCAATATGACGGTGCCCAGCGTCGTACCGACCAACATCAGCGAGCCCGCCAACTGGGTATAGGTGCTATTTTCCTGAGCGCAGAAAAACACCATGATCAACGACAACATGAGGAAGGGAATTTGCAGCGACAGTGAAATCACCATCACCAAAAATGCACACACCACCGTTCTGATCATCGCCTCACGTCGCCCTGGGAAAGGAGCTAGTTCGAGGCGTAAAAATTGCCAGAAGCGGCTCAGTCTGCCACTCCCACCCTCCCGGTCAGCTAATAACGAATGTGCCATAGTATTCCCTTACGGCTGGGTGGAGGTCGGTGGAATATCCCCAGTGACTTGGGCAATTGCAGAGGCCCCGATACGAAATAGCGCGGGATCGGGATCTTGTACCTGAAAACGCACCGGGAAACGCTGTGCCACATGGACCCAGTTAATCGAACGTTTGATCAGTGGCAGACCAAAAACGGTCGTGCCACCATCGTCCGGGTGTACGCCATACCCTATCGACGCCACCGTGGCGGCAAAGCGTTTCCCTGTATCCGCCATCAGGTACACCTGAGCACTCATGCCTGGGCGAATATGCTGGAGATCGGTCTCACGGAAATTAGCGACAACATACCAGTGCCCGGTATCGACCAGCATGAATAACGGATGCCCAGCGGCGGCAAACTGCCCTACCGTGGTTTCTAGGCCGACAACGCGACCATCAAAGGGAGCGGTCACCGTGGCATACTCCAATTGCAGTGCAGCCAGCGCAATATCCGCCTGCATCACCGCGCGTTTCGCCACCAACGCGTCCACGCTGGTGATCCCAGAATTAGCACTCTGCGCGGCATCGAGGGCACTCGCCAGTTGTGCCTCAGCCATACGTTTGGCGGTCTTGGCCTGATCGATTTGTTCCGCAGCCACGTAGCCATCCCCCAATAAAGGGGCAATACGGGTCAGAGTATCGTTAGCCTGCCGAGCAGCTGCCCGGGCATGTTCAACATTGGACTTCACGGCTTTGGCGTTATATTGCTGTGCATCCACCAAACGTTGAGCAATTTCAATCTCTTTATTCAGCGCCACCAGCCCCGCCTGCGCCTTGTTCAGCGTCTCTTGGAAAGGGCGCGGGTCAAGACGAAACAGCACATCCCCCTGTTTGACCGCTTGGTTTTCCTTAACGGCAAAACTGACAATGCGCCCGCTAACCTCTGGAGCCACACTGATGGTATCCGCGTAAGCATAGGCATCATCGGTACTGGGTGACGTATCAACACGCCAGACAATAAATACGGCCGTCAATATCGCGACCAATAGCAGTAAAAAGGCAGTATATTTGCCTGAACGAGTAGCTTGGCGGGTCATGTGATAATCCTTGGGATTAATGCTGGAAAAGCAAAAGCCAGAATGCGAAGGCAAAAATAGACGCCAACGCCGGATAGAAAATCATTAATGGCCCCACCCGCTCAATGTGATGGGTCACTATCAACCCCCATCGTACGATAAGGACGAGGATGAATGCGGCAAGCAGGCAAAATAGCCAAGCAGGAAAGAAGGCGCCGAGGAGTGAAATGGTTGGCGCTTGAGCGCAGCCATTCAATAATAAACCTATGAATATTAACAATGACTTTCTCATAGCTTCCTTCTATAAAAAAGAACAATAAAAACAGGGCTTTGAAGTATTCACGTTATTTCCATTCCCGCTGGACGCTAACGCTATGCCCACAATAATAGACAGGTCTTTATCTAAAAGGAAAGGAAAGTATTTCAGTCATTTTCAGGTCTTCGCCAATTCATTAGATTTGGTGCTGTGTGACTGAATTAAATGAGAATTTACTGATGTGAAATGACAAGGGAGGATAGCGAAATTGGACTGCTAAAAGCCCCACTAACATCAGCGGGGCAAGATCGAGAGTTAGCGATTGATTTGGAACAACGACATGCCTTGCATATCGCTGAAGGTCTTATAAGACGCCTGTAATGCCGCTTGCTGCATGTAGTAGTTGGAAATAGATTGGGTGACATCGGCATCTACCAAGGCGCTCATTTGCATTTGATTCGCCATATCACGCTCTTTGCCGATGGTGTCCAAGGTTTCCATTTCTTGTAACTGGTTCCCCAGTTCAGCACGCACACTCAACACATTATTATAGGAGTTATCCAAGCCGCGGTTGGCTTTGTCCAAAGCCTCCGTTACCGCCTGACGTTCTGCATCCGTCGCCCCTTGCAGCGGCGTGTTCAAGGCATTCAACGCAATATCGATACTTTCGAACACGTTAGAAACCGACGGTGCGCCACCCGGTTCCGGTTTCGGATTACTGGTCAGCGACATAAATACCTTGCTGCCGGTATGCCCGACGGTCATGGTGCGGTTGGCATCCACTTTCTGCGTGATTGGGGTGTTGCCGCCCTGATAAGCAACTGTGCCACCGTTATCAACAAACGGCGGTTTATCGTTAACGAAACCGCCAAACATATAACGCCCGTTGCCGTCGGTGCTGTTCGCTTGGTTGAGCAATTGATCTTTCAGCCCTTGCAACTGGGTAGCCAATGAAGCGCGGTCGTTGTCGCTCAAGGTGCCGTTGCCGGCATCGACAATCAGTTTCTTCATATCCTGAATGCTGCTGGTCACGCCGCCCAGTACGTTTTCTTCCATCGAGACGCTTTGACGCGCAAAGGTGCGTGCCAATGCATATTGACTGTTCTCTGATTGCGATTGGGCAACCATAATTGCCTGCGATGCCGCCAACGGATCGTCAGACGGATTAATTACCCGTTTACCGCTAGAAAGCTGCTGGGCAGATTTCATAAACAACGATTGGTTATCGGTAATGCCCAGCAAATTTTGCTGGTACATCATGCTAGTACTCATGCGCATGCGGTCAGTTCCTTAAAAAGTGAATCAACGGATCGACAGCAAAGCGTCGAACATTGAGCTAGCAGTCTGAATAACCTGCGCATTCGCCATGTAATACTGTTGGAAACGCAGCAATTCACCATATTCTTCGTCCAGGTTCACGCCTGAAGCAGACTGTTGCTCGCGAGCCAACTGATTGACGATATTCCCCTGTGAAGTGGCGCTGATCTTCGCGGAAGCCGTTTCATTACCGACGCCGCTCACTAGGCTGGCATAAGCACCGCTCAGCGTTGCCTTGCCATCCACCAATTTTTGCGTTTGCAAATCCAACAGTTTTTGCGCGTTGGTGTTATCGCCTTTACCGGTAGTATCACTGCCTGCGGCGGCAATTTTGGCGGTGTCACTGATGGCAACTTTCAAGCTACCGGCTACGTCGCTGACGGGCTTCACCGTGAAGCTATCGTTGCGCTGCGCATTACCGCTGATACCCACTTCCAGCCCATCAAAGCTCAGAGTTTTGTTGCCGTTAGCATCAGTACCCTCGGTAGCATTAACACGCACGCCATCCGGCAGGCGGCTGACTTGCCAGTTAGTGCCGTCAAATTCAACGCGATAATCATTGGCTTTCACTTTGCCGGTATCGGTATAGGAGACTGAAAGCGCGGCATTGCCGGTATTGCGGGTGTTATCCACCACGCGGCCACCACTGAAGTTGAAGAAGTCTTCACCCGCATCACCATGGATATCAAAACCGGCGCGGTGTTGTTGGTTGAAACTGTCCGCCATCGCTAGCGCTACCTGCCCCAATTGGTTACGTGCGCTGTCCAACGATTCACTGCGGAATTTCAATACACCACTGACCGTGCCGCTAGTGATTTGCCCTGCTGGGATTTCGTTGGCACCGTTGCCACGGTTGTAAGCCAACGTCATACGCGAAGGATCTTGGCTGGAAGGCACCGCTTCCACTTGGTAAGACGTCCCGCCCTGCACCAGCGTTAAACCGTTGGCGAAAGAAACGGTATAAGCATCGCCATCCTGCTGAGTCACTTGCACACCGACAATGCTGTTCAAGTTGCTCACCAGCTGATCACGTTGATCCAGCAATGCATTCGGCTCGCTACCGCTGCTACCACGCAGACGGGTGATTTCGTCGTTCAATTTGGCAATCTGTTGGCTGTAGCTGTTGATTTGCTGCGCGCTGTCGCTCAGTTGTTGGTTAACGCCACTTTCCATATCACGCAGATATTTATCGGCATTATTAAACTGGTTTACCAAGCCGTTAGCCTGCCCCAGTACCGACTGACGAGCGGCGTCATCACTGGCGTTACCCACCAAGTTTTGCAGGTTTTTGAAGAAGTCCTGCATGGTGCTCGACAGCGTGTTGGATTTATCGGCCAACAGGTTATCGAGCTGGCTCATTTTGTCGTAGTACGCGCCCTGCGCACCAAACGAGCTTTGGGCACCCCGTAACTGGTTGGTAATAAACTGGTTATATTCACGGTTAACGCTGGTCACGGTGACGCCGTTGCCGATAAAACCGTTCATCGTGCCCATGCCACCGTTCTGCGCCAAAATGGCGGTCTGGCGGTTATAACCTGTCACATTGTAATTAGAGATATTATTACTGACGGTACTGAGGGCCACTTGCGCCGCATTCAGCCCACTCATCGCGGTATTAATTAAACTATTGGACATAGAGGTTCCTTATGCTGCGGTGCCTTGGCCCACAGAGTTCAATGATTCTGCTGGGTTTTCCACCCAGCCTGATGAGGTTATCGACAAGCTGGGGGGAAACTTGAGGAAAAAACTGGGGCTAGAACAGGTCTTTCAGGTCATGCGTATAGGCTTTTGCCACCTGCTCGCCCGCGTTTTTCATCTGCTGGATCACATTGACTAATTTCTTGGCATAGTGCGGATCGGTGGCGTAACCCGCCTGTTGCAGCGCATGGGCGGCCTGTTCTGGACTGCGAGCGGCAGCAACATCGGCATAGCGTGGGTTATTGGTCAGCAGTTTGACGTAATCAGCCATCGCCTCGACGTAAGAACCGTAAACGCGGAAACGCGCCTTAATTTTCTTCTCCGCGCCCTGTTCAAACTCGGTGGTGGTGATTTCCGTGGTTGGGCCATCCCAACTGCTGCCTGCTTTGATACCAAACAGGTTGTAACTTGGTGAACCGTTGGTGGTTGGAATTTCACGTTGCCCCCAGCCTGATTCCAACGCGGCCTGCGCAACAATCAGTTGATGCGGGATGCCACTTTGCTGGCTGGCAACACGCGCAGGAATCGACAGTTTGGCGACAAAGTTGCCGCTGTTAAGCGACATCGCCGCCGACGGCACCGGTGTTTTCGGCACCGCGCGACGAACCATCTGTTCCAGCGCCTGATTCGGTAGCGTTTGCAGGATCTCACCGTCCAACGCCATCGGCACAGTGCCTGCTGCTTCGCTCGGTTTGAGGCTGCCGTTTGACAATTGCTTGACCATCATGTCCGCCAACCCCAATCCTTTTTGCGATAACTGTTGGGCAATTTGCTGATCGTATAACGAGGTATATAACTGCGTCTGGCTGCTGCTCAAAATGCCGTCCTGCGGCAAGGCAGCGCGCATACTTTTCAGCATCATCTGCACGAACATCCCTTCCACCTGTTGCGCAACCTGTTTCAGGTTACCCTGTGGATCGGCAGCCGCAGCGCCTTTCAGTCCGTTTAATGCCTGGGCGTCATACGCCGCGCCAGACATGCCCAACAGAGAGTTCGCCATCAGATAATTTCCAGCTTGGCGCGCAGGCAACCGGCACTTTGCATTGCCTGCAAGATCGACATCAGGTCGATCGGTGTGGCTCCCAGTGCGTTTAGTGCGCGAATGACGTTATTCAGGTTGGCACTAGAATTCACTTTTTGTAACGAGCCACCCTGCTGCTGAACCGAAATCTGGGTGTTTGGCGTCACCACCGTTTCTCCACCACCGAACGGCGTAGTCGGTTGGCTAACGGTATTTTGCCTGTCGACCACCACCGACAGATTCCCCTGCGCCACCGCGCAAGAATCCAACATCACATCGCGGTTCATCACTACCGAACCGGTACGCGAGTTGATGATCACTTTGGCGTCGATGGTGCCGACATTAACGTTAATGTTCTGGATTTCTGCCAAGAAGCGCACCTGCGAACTGTTCCCCTGCGGCACCAACACCTGCACAGTGCGAGAATCCAACGGCGTTGCCGTACCGTAACCGCGCTGACGGTTAATCGCATCGCTAATCTGCTGCGCCATGCTGAAATCGTCATCGTTCAATTGCAGATTGATTTCACCGCCTTTGCCAAAGGTGCTGGGTAATTCACGCTCAATCACCGCGCCATTACTGATTCGCCCGCCGTTCAATTGGTTAACTTGCACGCTGCTGCCACCAGCAGAAGCGCCAGCACCGCCGACCAGCACGTTACCCTGTGCCAATGCATAAACCTGATTATCGACGCCTTTCAGCGGCGTCATCAGCAAGGTACCGCCACGCAAACTTTTGGCGTTGCCCATGGAAGAAACCACCACGTCGATGTTCTGCCCGGTACGCGAGAACGGTGGCAACTTGGCCGTTACCATCACTGCCGCCACGTTTTTCAATTGCATATTAGTGCCGGGCGGTACAGTGATCCCCAGTTGCGATAGCATGTTGCTCAAGCTCTGGGTGGTGAACGGCGTCTGCATGGTTTGGTCACCGGAGCCATCCAGCCCCACCACCAGTCCGTAACCAATAAGCGCGTTATCACGCACACCTTGCACCGTGACCAGATCGCGGATGCGTTCTGCCGCCACCGGCAGACTCAGTACGCCAATCATCAGCGCCAACAGGTATTTTTTTAGCATCGTCAATCCTTTAGAACGGTGAGACATTGAGGAAGAAGCGCTGCAACCAGCCCATAGTTTGTGCTTCATTGATATAGCCATTACCGACATACTCGATGCGCGCATCCGCCACCTGGGTCGAGGTGACCGAGTTATTGCCGCTGATGGTGCGCGGATTCACCACGCCAGAAAAGCGGATGAATTCCGTGCCCTGATTGATAGCAATTTGCTTTTCACCCACCACATGTAAGTTGCCGTTAGCTAGCACCTGATCGACCGTGACGGTGATGGTGCCGCTGAAGGTGTTGTTAGCGTTGGCTCCGCCTTTACCGCCGAAGGTGCTGTCACCGGAAATATCCATATCGGCGCGCGCATTGCCGAGCAGACCGTCGAGGTAACGCGGTGACGTCGCCACGCCAAATTTACTGGCACCGTTACGGCTGGCATTAGCAGAAGAACTCTTGCTGGCGCTGACGTTTTCTTGCAACACGATGGTCAAGGTATCGCCGATATTGCGCGGCCTTCTATCCTCAAACAGTGGCTGATAACCGTAATTCATCGGCTGCACGGTTTGGAAAATCGATCCATTTGGCACCGGTGCACTTGCCGGTGCCGGTTGTGCCGTGGTCGAGCCGTCAACCAAAGATTTATGCGGAATATAGGCGCAGCCGCCGAGCGCCAACATCAGCAGCCCTGTTAAGGCGCGTTTTCCTTGCTGCGGCACGTTGTTAGCCGCTAAAAATGGGGTCGCCACGGGTATCGCCTTTATTTCTCAGTTTGAGGGCGAGCACGCCCGCCCCAGTCAATTACAGTTGGGTCAGTTTTTGCAGCATTTGATCGGAGGTCGATACCGCTTTGCTGTTGATTTCATAGGCGCGTTGCACCTGAATCATGTTGACCAACTCCTCCGCCACGTTGACGTTGGAGGTTTCCACATACCCCTGATACAGCAGGCCCGCACCGTTCAAACCCGGCGTACTTTCGTTGGGTGCGCCAGAGCTTTCGGTTTCCTGATACAGGTTTTCACCCATACTTTCCAAACCGCTGTCATTGATAAAAGTGGTCAACGTCAGTTGCCCCACCTGTTGTGCTGCGGTCTGCCCCTGCTGAGTCACGCTAACGATACCGTCACGCCCAACGGTAATGCTCAGTGCGTTGGCCGGGATAGTGATCGCCGGTTGCACCTGAAAACCGCTGGCGGTAACCAATTGACCGTTTTGGTCGATCTGGAACGAGCCGTCGCGGGTATAAGCCAAGTTGCCATCAGGCATCATGACCTGAAAGAAACCCTGCCCCTTGATCGCCACGTCTTTGCTGTTGTTGGTCTGCGACAGGTTGCCCTGGCTGTGGATGCGCTCGGTGGCGACCGGACGCACACCGGTACCAATCTGCAAACCGGAAGGCAGCGTGGTTTGCTCGGAAGACTGCGCCCCCGGCTGACGAATAGTTTGATACAGCAAATCTTCAAACACCGCCCGCTGACGTTTAAATCCATTGGTGCTGACGTTGGCCAAGTTGTTGGCGATCACGTCCATATTGGTCTGCTGTGCATCCAGACCGGTTTTGGCAATCCATAAAGAGGGGATCATTTCGTTTCCTTAGCTCATTGATAACAATGAGTTGGCACGCTGTGCATTTTCATCCACGCTGTGAATGACCTTCATTTGCATTTCAAAGCGACGGGCGTTGGCAATCATATCGACCATGGTTTCCATCGGCTTGACGTTACTGCCTTCAATCACACCCGGCATCACGCGTACCAACGGATCGTTGGGTAACTGATTGCCACGCTGTTGCGCCGCCGCTGGAGTCAGATGAAAGAAACCGTCATCGCCGCGCACCACTTCTGCCGTCTCGGCTTTCACCAGTTTCAGGCGGCCAATCTGCGCGATGGTGTTCGGTGGATCGCCCGCATTCAGCGCCGAGATAGTTCCGTCGGCGGCAATGGTGATTTCTGCCGACGGTGGCACTTCGATCGGCCCACCATCGCCCATCACCGATACGCCTTGCACCGTTAACACCCCGTTAGGCGAGATTTGTAGGTTACCGTTGCGGGTATAAGCTTCGCTGCCATCGGGTTGACTGACTGCTAGAAAACCGTCTTGCTGCAACGCCACATCCAACGGGCGACCAGTAAAGTTCAACGCCCCTTGGCTCATATCTGCCCCCGGCGTGGAGGCAGTGACCAAAGTCCGTGTTTGCAGGCTCGGGCCATCGACCGGCACCGCACGCAGCGCCGAAAGTTGGGCGCGAAAGCCCGGCGTAGAGGCATTTGCCAAGTTGTTGGCGGTGATCGACTGCTGTTCCAGCGTCTGCTTCGCCGCACCCATCGCGGTATAAATCGCGTGATCCATAGCTCAGTCCTATTAACGCAGGCTAACCAAGGTTTGCAGGATCGAATCCTGCGTCTTGATGGTTTGCGCGTTCGACTGGTAGTTACGCTGGGCGACGATCATGTTGACCAGTTCTTGGCTCAGATCGACGTTGGAAGACTCCAGTGCACCGCTGGTCAGATTACCGAAACCACCGCCACCAGCGGTACCCACGCGCGGCATACCGGAAGAAGCGGTTTCTTTCCACACGTTATCGCCCTGCGAAGACAGCCCTTCTGGGTTAGAGAAGTTAGTCAACACAATCTGCCCCAGCAATTGGGTCTGCTGGTTGGAATAGACGCCAAAAATCTGACCTTTTTTGTCAATTTGGAAGCCGGTATATTCCCCAGCCGCGTAGCCGTCTTGAGAGACTTTGCTGACTGAATCACTGCCAACGTTCTGTTGCATGCTGCCAGTGAAATCCAAGGTAAAGTTTTGCGCCGGAGCACCATCTTTAGCCGACATCGGGATCACCATACCGTTCGCTGGTGCACCCGCGAGTGTGCTGGTGGTATTGAGCAAAGTCCCGGTCGAGCTATATTCCATGCTGCCCGCTTTAGCGGCTGGTGCACCCGTCACGCTGCCATCTTGGGTATACACATCCCATTTGTTATCAGCGGTTTTGACGAAGTAGGCGTTAATGTTGTGGGCATTACCTAATGAATCGTAAGTGGTAATGGTGTTCACGTAGTTATAGGTGTCTGATTTACTGGGATCGAAAGCGACAGTCTTCACATCATGGGTCGATTTCAGGCTGGCAGCCATAGAACCAGAAGTTGTTGATTTGGCATTGATCATCCCTTCAGGAATGCTCAATGGGACGGGATCGGCACCTTGTTGAATGGTCGGCGGTGAACCCGCAGCTGGATAGCCGGTCAGGTTCAAGCCTTGCATGTTGACCAAATTACGGTTTTCATCCAAACGGAACTGACCGTTACGGCTATAGAAAATGCCGCCATCGCTATCTTGCATACGGAAAAAGCCGCTGTCGGTGATCGCAACATCCAACGCACGGTTGGTACTGGTAGGTGTACCGCCGTTGAAGTTTTGGGTGATCCCCGCCACTTTTACGCCCATACCGACTTGAGAACCGGCAAACATATCGGCGAAGGATACGCTGCCAGACTTGAAGCCCGCCGTCGCGGAGTTAGCGATGTTGTTACCGATCACATCCAGATTGGTTGCCGCAGCATTCAAGCCACTGACTGCCTGAGAAAAGGCCATGGTAGTCTCCGTTAGTTATAGAATTTGTCGTACATCATCCAGCGTGGCTGAACCCGCCAGCCCCAGATCCAGCTTGGTGCCGTCGGTATTACGCGTAACGCCGTTGACCATGGCGAAACGCAGCGGCTGTGCGACTAACTGTTCGCCATTGGCTTTGGCATTGATCGCCACGGTGTAAGCCCCGTCCGGCGCGTTAGTGCCATCTTCCAGCGTGCCATCCCAGGTATACGAATTAACCCCAGCTTTGACAGCACCGACTTCGATGGTACGCACCACTTTGCCGGTGGAATCGCTGATGGTGACGGTCACCGAATCCGCTGGGCGCTCCAGCTCAACACCAAATGGCGTGGTGCTGACTTTGCCTTCTTTACTGCCCACCAGAACCTCTTTTCCAGGCACCATCACCCCATGACCGATCAGCGCGCTGGCTTGCAACGACTGGTTGCTGTTGATCTGGCCGGAGATAGAACCCAAGGTGGTGTTCAGTTTTTCGATACCGCTGACGGTGTTGATCTGTGCCAACTGAGTGGTCAATTCGTTGTTCTGTAGCGGGTTGGTGGGGTCCTGATTCTTCAACTGTGCGACCAGCAACGTCAGGAAGCTGTTTTGCAGATCCTGACTGCTGTTGCCACCCACACTATTGTTTTTGTTATTAACGCCAGCGACGCTGTTATCGAGTGATTCATTGGTGGTTGCGGCAATGCCCATGGAAAGCTCCGGTTATTGACCCAATGTCAGGGTTTTCATCATCAGTGACTTAGTGGTGTTCAGCACTTCAACGTTGGCTTGATAGCTACGTGAGGCTGAAATGGTGTTGACCATTTCACTCACCACGTCGACGTTCGGCATCCGCACATAACCTTTGGCATCGGCCAATGGATTGCCCGGTTGAAACACCAAACGCTCTGGCGCCGAGTCTTCAATCACCTGTGCCACACGTACGCCGCCAGTGGATTGCCCCGGCGGCGCAGCCACTTGAAAGACTACCTGCTTGGCGCGATACGGCCGCCCGTCTGGCCCGGTTACGCTGTCGGCGTTCGCCATGTTGCTGGCACTGACGTTCAAGCGTTGAGATTGCGCAGACAATGCCGAGCCGGAAATATCAAAAATACTCAGTAACGACATGCGTTTTATCCTCCTTGCAGTACCGACATCATTCCTTTGATCTGCCCGTTGAGCAGCGTCAGATCGGTTTGATATTTCAGGCTGTTATCCGCGAAGTTGGTGCGTTCACGATCCATATCCACCGTGTTGCCATCCATTGATGGCTGATCGGGAACGCGATACAGCAGTTCCAGTTCAGGTGGCTGCATGTTCTGCGCCGGAATATGGCGAGCAGAAGTCAGACTCAGTGCAACACCGCTACCGCTGGTGCGCCCCTGCGCCATCACCTTGTTCAATTGGCTAGCGAAATCGATGTCCCGAGCCTGGTAACCCGGTGTGTCTGCGTTGGCGATATTGGCAGCCAGAATCTCCTGCCGCTGGGCGTGCAAGTTCAGCGCCTCTTGACCAAAACGCAAACTCGCGTCCAGTTTGTCGAGCATGTTCTCTCCGCGAGGTTAGAATTTGGAGCTGACAGCATAAACGCCCCATCGCCAGCCTATCGGGTGAATAGGGGCAAAATGCGCCGCTATTTATTTGCTTAGGTAAACGGCAGGCCGAGTAAACTGGTGCCCGGTACTCAGGATCGGTAGAGGCGAAAATGAAGGGTAAAATACTGTTGATGATGGGCTTGTTAGCCAGCCTGAACGCGCAGGCCGACGACTTGAAGGCGCAAATTGACAGTTTTATCCAATCGCAATTCGCCGGGCTGCCAGTGGAAGTTAACGTGCTAGTGCGTTCCCCTGCGACCCAATGGCCACAGTGCGAATACCCGCAGCTTTCATTGCCACAAAACGCTCGCCGCTGGGGAAATATCAGCGTTTCCGCCCGTTGTGGACAGGAGCGACGTTTTATCCAGACTCAGGTACAAGTGATCGGTCACTATCTGATGACTGCACGTAGTGTCAGCGCTGGCAGTAAATTGACAGCGGCGGATGTGAAATTGAAAAAAGGCCGCTTGGATACGCTCCCCCCGCGAACCTTGACGGACAGTGGAAAAGCCTTGGGAGCAGTAAGTTTACGCAATATCAGCCCTGGTCAACCGTTGACCTTTGCTATGCTGCGTCGTGCTTGGGTGATCAAAGCCGGGCAGCCGGTTCAGGTGATGGCGCAAGGAAACGGTTTCAATATCAGTGGCTCAGGTAAAGCCATGAACAATGCCGCCGCCGAAGACAGCGTGCGGGTGCGAATGACTTCCGGGCAAATTATCAGCGGTATTGCCAGCGATGACGGCAGCATTCACGTCACATTATAAAAATGTAAAGGTTTGGCAAAACCTGCCGATACTAAATATTAAGCGCCTACCAGGGCAAAAAAATTGTATGTATCGTAGCCAAAACTACGGTTGATGGAGATTGAACATGAGTATCGATCGCACACAACGGACTCAACCCGTTCCGGCAGTACAACCGCGTGAAACTCCCGCGGAAAATGCACTGCAACCGCGCAAAACGCTGAAAACCGAAACGCCTGTCAGCGGTACACAAGTCAAACTGAGTGATGCTCAAGCCCGCTTGATGCAGCCGGGTACGCAAGATATTGATATGGGTCGTGTAGAAACCATTAAACAGGCGATCCTCAGCGGCGAATTAAAAATGGATGCTGGCAAAGTTGCCGATGCGTTAATACAGGATGCACAGAGCTATTTGAAAGGTGATTGGTAGCAATGGAAAGCCTGACACTGTTGTTGGATAACCTACTGGAAACCTTAGATTCGCTGGATAGCGTATTAGCGCAAGAACAAGAATTGCTATGCTCAGGCACCGCCGCGGGTGTCGCCCTGCAACGCGTCACAGATAATAAGAGTCAGCTATTAGCAACGGTCAATTATCTGGAACAACAACGGTTGGAACTCGAACGCCAGCAGCGCCAACAAGCGCCGTATCCGACACATTCAGCGCTGGCAGAACGCTGGCAACGTGTTCAACAACGTGGCCAAGTACTGCGTGAGAAGAACCAACATAACGGCATGTTGTTGAATCAACACATTGAATATAACGCCCAAGCGTTGGCCGTGCTGAAGAAGCAAGATAAATCGTTGTACGGCCCAGACGGTCAATCCCGCAATAACTCCGTTCTCGGCCGCAAATTCGGCGTATAATTTTTTGCGCCCGTGAGTGGGCGCACCTTCCCTTATGCCACACGGCTCGCATTTTTCTTAAACATTTCTGAATATCTAAATTCTCTTTGCGTAACGCTACGCATAGCGACCATTTCCTGATTTCACTCGCCAGCATTTCTCATCACTCTGTGTTCGTTTTTAAAACACTTGAAATATACCCTCGGCGGGTATAGATTCCACAGGGAGAGGATATGACGGATATTTACCTCACGGCACGTGATTACTTGCTATTTCAAGTAGTTAAAAATAATGAGTTAAGGAGAATTCAATTATGAGTAAGATGTTAAACGAAATCCACGAAGAGGTTCGTGGACTGTATGAGGCCGGATTTGTCGATGATGTCACCATGCGATCTTTCGATATCTTGTGCTTCAAACCACTAAGAAACTACACGCCACAAGAAATTAAAGCGCTGCGGGAACGAGAAAAGGTTAGCCAGCCCGTGTTTGCCATTCATTTGAACGTCAGTAAAAAAGCCGTTCAGAAATGGGAGCGTGGTGAGTCGGTTCCTAACTCTGCAGCGATGAAATTACTCTCGTTGGTCGAGAAAAACGGTCTGTCGATCCTTGCCTGAACCGTTACTGATAATTAACGATCACCTGATTACTGATCACCCGCAGCGGGGGATTAAGTGCCCCACGTGACTGCACGTAATAAATAAAGCGGAACTCACTGTCGGCTCTTTCCCCTTGCAAACCCTTGCTGCTACCACTGCCGCTGCCCAGCGGCAGGCAACGGTTTACAGTACAAAGTTGAACCTGCAACCCCGCTGGCTCGCCCCCCAGTAATTGGTAACGCCAACTGACACTCGTAATACGTGCATTGGCATCAGGTAATGCGCTAGGAGCCTGCAACGCTAACGACTCGCCGCGTATCCCACCCATGTTTAACGTGACGCCTACGGCATCGGCCACCCAAGAACCCGATACCGCCTGAGCTCCCAGCGGCATCAAAAGAGTTAACCACAAAAGACGTTTAAACATTAGGCAGCTCCGATAGTCGCCGTCATCCGGATTTGGCGATCGTCGTTGATTTCCAGATTCGACAACACCACCATCTGCGGCAGGCTACGGTGCAGGAAGCGCGCCAGCAACGCGCGCAACGCATGATTCACCAATAACACCGGTGGTGCACTGAGCATTTCTTGACGCTGCAATGCTTGTTTTGCCTGATCCAACAGACGATCCGCCAATCCCGGCTCTAGACCACCACCGCCCTGTAATGCTTGCAATAACAAACGCTCAAGCTGAGTATCCAACCCAATAACCTGAATCTCACCATGGCCTGGAAACCACTGCTGAGTAATCGCCCTGCCCAATGCCACACGAACGACTGAGGTTAATTCATAGGGATCGGTCTGAGTTGGCGCATGTTCCGCTAGCGTTTCAACGATGGTGCGCATATCGCGGATCGAAACTTTTTCTGCCAACAAATTTTGCAGCACTTTATGCAGCGTGGTGAGTGTGACAACGCCCGGCACGAAATCTTCCGTCAGTTTCGGCATTTCCTGCGTCACACGATCCAGTAATTGTTGCGTCTCCTGTCGACCAAACAGCTCACTGGAGAATTGACCGATCAAGTGATTGAGATGCGTTGCGACTACTGTACTAGCCTCTACCACAGTAAAGCCTTGAATCTGTGCCTGTTCACGCAATGCGCTATCAATCCATACCGCTTCCAGCCCGAAAGCCGGATCGACAGTTTTATCCCCAGCCAAGGTTCCCGCGGCATTACCAGGGTTAATCGCCAGCCAACGTCCCGGATGCGCTTCGCCACTGCCGATTTCTACCCCTTTCATCAAAATACGGTAGCTAGCGGGCGGTAATTCGAGGTTGTCGCGAATATGTACCACTGGCGGCAAGTAGCCCATATCTTGCGCAAATTTTTTGCGAATACTGCGGATGCGCCCAAGCAGCTCGCCGTTTTGCTGAAAATCGACCATCGGAATCAAACGATAGCCAACCTCCATTCCCAATGGATCTTCCAACTGAACGTCAGACCAACTCGCCTCTACCGCCTGCGGGTTATCTTGCTGCACCACCGGCTCTTGCGCTTTAGCGGGTTGCTGTTCACGGCCGCGTAACCACCAAGCTAATCCTAACAGCGCGGCGGTAAACAGCAGGAATACCAGATTCGGCATCCCCGGCACCAAGCCCAGCAGCCCTAAAACGCTGGCACTGAGCAGCATGACGCGCGGGTTGTTGAACAGTTGCCCCACCATCTGCTCACCGACGTCTTGGTCAGTGGCAACGCGAGTGACAATCACACCCGCAGCGGTTGAAATCACCAAGGCCGGGATCTGTGCTACCAGACCATCACCAATGGTCAGCAAAGTGTAGGTTTCTGCGGCAGAGCCCAGCGCCATACCATGCTGAACCACGCCGACAATCAAACCGCCGACGACGTTCAACACCATGATCATCAAGCCCGCCACGGCATCACCACGCACGAACTTACTGGCACCGTCCATCGAGCCGTAGAAATCGGCTTCCTGAGTCACTTCGGAGCGGCGTTTTTTGGCTTCTTCTTCACCGATTAAACCGGCATTGAGATCGGCGTCGATCGCCATCTGTTTACCCGGCATACCATCCAGAACAAAACGCGCCCCCACTTCGGCGATACGCCCGGCACCTTTGGTGATAACCATAAAGTTGATCAGCACCAAAATGATGAACACCACAATACCGATGGCAAAGTTACCGCCGACCAAGAAGTGGCCGAAGGCTTCAACGACGCGCCCCGCCGCGGCGGAACCGGTATGCCCTTCCATCAAAATGATACGCGTCGACGCCACGTTCAGTGACAGACGCAACAAGGTGGAAAACAGCAGGATGGTTGGGAAGGCGGCAAATTCCAGCGTGCGCTGCGTAAACATCGCCACCAGCAATACCATGATCGACAAGGCAATATTGAAGGTAAATAGTAGATCGAGGACGAAGGCCGGTAACGGCAACACCATCATCGACAGGATCATCAAAATCAGTATCGGGCCAGCCAGCACCTGCCACTGTGTTTCTTTAAAACTGCCCGGCAAACGAAGCAAGGCGGCTAAATTAGCCATCAGAGTTACTTTCTCCAGCAAAATCCAGTGCTTCCGGCACCGGTAAACGTTGAGGTTTTTTCGGGATTAGTCCTCCTTCACGCTGCCAACGACGCAGTTGGTAAACCCAGGCTAAAACTTCAGCCACAGCAGCGTATAAGGTGGTTGGAATATGTTGGCCGATCTCACTATGGCGATACAGCGCACGCGCCAACGGCGGCGCTTCCAACATGGGGATACGGTGTTCGTTACCTAACTCACGAATGCGCAGCGCAATTTCGCCAGCGCCTTTCGCCAACACCTTGGGCGCACTCATTTTTTTATCGTTGTATTGCAAAGCCACCGCATAATGAGTCGGGTTAGTGACGATAACGTCAGCCTTCGGCACATCGGCCATCATACGGCGACGGGCAATAGCACGCTGTTGCTGACGAATACGTCCTTTAACGTGCGGATCGCCCTCTTGTTCTTTGAACTCATCGCGGATGTCTTGCTTGGTCATCTTCAGCTTTTTGAAATGACTCCACAGCTGATAAAAAACGTCGAACGCCACCATCGGTATCAAACCGAGCACTACAAACAGACCGCAATAAATCACCAGTTTTAGCGCCGTTTCCAAGGCATCTAGCGGCGGTTGCGTCACCAAGTGCAGCATCGCCGCCCAGTTGTGCCACAGGTACAACCCCGTCACCCAACCAACCAGCCCGGCTTTCAAAATCCCTTTCAACAACTCCGCCAGCACTTGACTGGAGAATATGCGTTTGAAGCCAGAAATCGGGCTCATGCGTTTCAGATCAAACTTCAGTGATTTGCTGCTAAACAAAATACCGCCCAGCAACATCGGTGAAGCCAGCGCGACCAAAACCAATCCGGCCATAATCGGTAACAGTGCCCACACCGCTTGACGCAGCAACGAACCCAACTGATGCAACATTTGTTTGTCGTTGTTGACCATACCGTGATCGAAGTTCAATCCTCCGCTCACCATCAACGCCAACTGTTGCGCCATATTGCTGCCGGCCATTAATAACAGCGCCAACCCCGTCACCAGCATCAGTACCGATGTTAGCTCGCGCGAACGCGGGATCTGGCCTTCTTCACGTGCCTTTTCCACCCGGTGGGGTGTGGGGGCCTCGCTTTTTTCCAAATCGCTATCTTCAGCCACGAACCTGTTACCTGTGCCGGAAAGGAATAAAATTGCGCCCAGCCTACCGAAAGTGAGCGGGTTTCATTGAGGGAATAACGAAGGGAAATAGGGGTTGTTTGGGGGATGGGTGATATTTCTGAGTCGTTTACTTACAGCCAATTCTCAAGGCGTAAACCATCAACTCGTTCGAATTCACGCAGGTTATTAGTCACTAGAACAAATCCTTCACTGCGCGCATGCCCTGCAATATGCAGATCGTTGACTCCGATAGGCGTTCCTTGCTGTTCTAATACGGCTCGAATATTTCCGTAATGAGCGGCAGCTTTAGCACCGTAATCTATGATATCCAAACGAGAAACAAAGTCCTCAACAGCACGAAGATTGGCCACTGGGCGAGCACTTTTCTCAACGCCGTGCAGCAACTCAGCGTATGTCACTGATGAAATTACCATTTTCCCCGCATGCTGATTAAATCTATCCAACACTTCAATAGGTCGACGTTTGATGACATAAATCACAATGTTGGTATCTAGCATATGGCTAAACATCAGAAACTTTCTCGCTCTGTCTGATACTGTTCAGCTCTTTCTTGCAAAAAGTCATCACTTACCTGATTTTCCGCACTAAAAAAGCTATCCCAGGTATTTTCTACCGGCGACAAAATGCGCTCTTTACCCACTATCCGTATCGTCACTTTAGACACAGTTTCTGGGAAGCGCGCTTCTGAAGGTAAGCGCACCGCTTGAGTACGATTGTTGATAAAAACAGAACCTAATGTCATAAGCCACCTCCTCGGTATTGGTAGCCTAAATTATAAACACTCACACGTATATAGCAATGCTATATACTCGCGATTTTGCGTAACGCTACGCAAGTTTCATCAGAAGGCGCGACCTTACGCCGCGCCCCGAACAATCAAAATCCTAGGCTATCGAGCAGATCATCAACTTGAGCCTGATTGGCGATCACACCCACACCATTTTGGTCGAGTTGTGGGCCGTTAAGCAGGCTGTCGTTAGGCTTTTTCTCTTTTGCTGCCGGTTCTGGGATGTTCTCCATTAAGACCATCAGCAACTGTTTTTCGATCTCCTGCACCACGTCCATCATGCGTTTGATCACCTGACCGGTCAGATCCTGGAAATCCTGCGCCATCATGATTTCCAATAACTGGGCATTGGTGAACGCGGTATGTTCCGGCACTTGATCCAGATATTGGCGGGTATCGGTGACCAGAGCACGGGCATCATCCAGTTCGATCGGGTTGGCAAACCACTCATCCCAGCGCCCTTTCAGCACTTTGGCCTGTGACTCCAACTCCGCCTGTCGTGGCTGCGCGGCTTCGACACAATTGAGCGCACGCTCTGCGGCTTGTGCGGTCATAGTGACCACGTAATCAAGACGATCGCGCGCATCCGGTATTGCTTCTGCCGCCTGGGCGATGGCCTGATCCAGCCCCAACTCACGCATGCTGTCACGCAACATACGGGTCAGATGGCCGATGCGGGAGATGATTTCACCCGCAGTGGCAGCATCGCTGGCAGGCATTGGAATATCTCTCATTGCCCCTCCTTACATAGCCAATTTTTCAAAAATTTTGTTGAGCTTTTCTTCCAGCGTCGCCGCCGTAAAGGGTTTGACGACATAGCCACTGGCACCGGCTTGTGCCGCCGCAATGATGTTTTCTTTTTTGGCTTCCGCCGTCACCATCAGCACTGGCATCGCAGCCAAAGCACCGTCGGCACGGATGGTTTGCAACAGTTCCAGACCATCCATATTTGGCATGTTCCAGTCAGAAACGACAAAGTCGAAGCCGCCTGCGCGCAGTTTATTCAACGCATCTGCACCGTCTTCCGCTTCTTCCACGTTGTTAAAACCAAGTTCTTTCAATAGATTCCTGACGATGCGGCGCATAGTTGAAAAGTCGTCTACCACCAGAAATCTGAGATTCTTATCCGCCATTGTGACTCCTAAAGTCTTGCTCTTATTAAACCCATTACCCCAACAGCCCCACGATGGAACCTGTTGAATGCTTAAATACGTAACGCTTGCCCACCGGCGATTTGCGCTAACATCCGCTGGCTCATGCGATCCAGTTCCACCACTTCGTTAACCCCACCAGTGGCGATCGCCTCACGCGGCATGCCGAATACCACGCAGCTATTTTCGTTCTGCGCCAAGGTGTAGGCTCCGGCTCGATGCATTTCCAACATCCCGACGGCACCGTCATTGCCCATTCCGGTAAGAATGACGCCCACCGCGTTGCGCCCGGCAAATTGCGCTACCGAGCGGAATAACACATCGACCGAAGGACGATGACGGTTAACCGCCGGGCCATCGTGTAATTTCACCTGATAGTTGGCACCGCTACGTGTGAGTTCCATGTGGCGATCCCCCGGTGCAATATAAGCATGCCCCGGCAGGACACGTTCGCCATCCTCTGCCTCTTTCACCGTGATTTGGCAAAGTTTGTTCAACCGCTCGGCAAAGGAGCGAGTGAACCCCGGTGGCATATGCTGTGTAATCAACAGCGCCGGACTGGTGGCTGGCAACGGTTGCAACACCTGACGAATCGCTTCGGTTCCGCCAGTAGATGCGCCGATAGCAATCAATTTTTCACTACTCAGCAATGGCGTATGGCTGAGAATTTGCGGTGCCGGTTCATTAGAACGTTGCGGCAAACGTGCTTTGGCGGCCGTGCGGATTTTATCGGCAATCAGTTCGCTGTAAGCCAACATGCCTTCGCGAATGCCCAATTGTGGTTTAGTGACGAAATCTATTGCCCCCAACTCCAACGCACGCAAGGTAATTTCGGAGCCTTTGCCGGTCAGCGAAGAAACCATTACCACTGGCATTGGCCGCAGGCGCATCAGTTTTTCCAGAAAATCCAATCCATCCATACGCGGCATTTCGACGTCCAACGTCAGCACCTGTGGATTGAATTTTTTGATCAGATCGCGGGCGACCAACGGATCCGGCGCGCTGGCAACCATCTCCATATCGGGGTGGCTATTGACTATCTCGGTCATCAACTGACGCATCAAGGCCGAGTCGTCTACACATAACACTCTGATTTTACTCATCACCTCTCCTTGGTCAGGCCATACACGGTCTGCCCACGCAAGTAGAAATCCCGGCTAATCTGGCTGAAGTTTTCGGAATGACCAGCAAACATCAGGCCACCCGGTTTAAGTAACGGCACAAATCGGCGCAAGATGCGTTCCTGCGTCGGTTTATCAAAATAGATCATCACGTTGCGGCAAAAAATTGCGTCGAATTGCCCCGGCAATGCCCATTCAGGAGCCAGTAAATTTAAGGTCTGAAAGTTCACTCGCCCAGCTAATTCGGGTCGCACTCGCACCAAACCATGGTGTGGCCCCGTGCCGCGTAAGAAATAACGCTGCATCTGAGTTTGCGTCAGGGTGCGTAGATCTTCCTGACGATAAACACCACTTTCAGCAGTCGCCAATACTTGGGTATCAATATCGCTCGCCCATACCTGACTACTGCTCGCGTTATGCCCCAACGCATCACTTAACGTAATTGCGATAGAGTAAGGTTCTTCACCGGTCGAGGCTGCCGTGCTCCATACGCTATAGCCATGAGGACGTGAGCGGGCATGTTCCGCCAAGACAGGAAAGTGATGAGCTTCGCGAAAAAAGGCCGTTAGATTGGTGGTCAACGCATTGATAAATGCCTGCCACTCAGCACTGTTGGGATCACTTTCCAGCAACGCCAGATAACTGCCAAAATCGTTCAGCCCTAACAGACGTAAACGCCGTACCAAACGGTTGTAAACCATCTCACGTTTATGATCTGCCAGGACGATACCTGCGCGTTGGTAAATCAGTTGGCTGATGCGCCGAAAATGGGTATCCGACAGCGGCAATCGTTGTACCATCTGCGCCAGTAACGACGCAGGTTCCCTGTTCAAAGTGGACGGTTCTGGTTTCATACCTGTCCACTCAGAAAAAACAGTCTATTTATGATGTTTGGCAAGCTGGCGCTTCCTTTCCCACAGTTGAAACGACGTCATTGTTGTTATCTGGCGCGCTAAAGTTATCGTCTGCCAGACGGAATACAGCTACCGCATCGGCCAGCGTAATCGCTTGTTCTTCCAGAGTCGCCGCTGCCGAGGCAGATTCCTCCACCAAGGCGGCGTTTTGTTGAGTGACTTGATCCATTTGCGTCACCGCCTGCGAGACTTGTTCAATACCTTTGCTTTGCTCATCGGAAGCTGAGGCGATTTCTTCCATGATATCGGTGACGCGCGTGACCGAGCGCACGATGTCTTGCATGGTGGCACCGGAGTTTTCGACCAACACCGAGCCTTGTTTCACGCGACCGACCGATTCATCGATCAACCCTTTGATTTCTTTAGCTGCTTGAGCACTACGCTGCGCCAGATTGCGAACCTCGCTAGCAACCACGGCAAAACCACGCCCTTGTTCACCTGCACGTGCCGCTTCAACCGCCGCATTCAGCGCCAGAATATTAGTTTGGAAGGCAATACCGTCGATTACGCTGGTAATCGCACCAATCTTCTGCGAACTGTTAGCAATTTCGTGCATGGTGGTGACGACGTCCCCGGCCAACTCGCCACCTTTAGCCGCAGTAGACGAAGTTTCATGTGCCAATAGTGATGCCTGCCGCGCGTTGTCGGCGTTTTGTTTCACCGTCGCAGTCAGTTGCTCCATGCTAGCGGCGGTTTCTTCCAATGAAGCGGCCTGCTGTTCCGTGCGAGAAGAGAGATCGCTGTTACCTTCTGAGATTTCCTGCAAGCCGATCAAAATCGATTCGGCTCCTTCGCGAACCGCGCCGACGGTACCAATCAACGATTGCTGCATTTTTTGCAGGCTGCCAAATAGCTGGCTGATTTCATTACGACCGTAGACTTGGATCGGTGAAGCCAAATCACCTGCGGCGATGCGATCAAAATGGCTGCGCATAATGTTAAGCGGCCCAACCAGCATGTTGCGTAACCACCACATGGCGCTAGCGGTTACGGCTACCAACATCAGCACCGCGCCCGCGACAAACCAGATGGAATAAGAGTAAGAGCGCTGGCTGGATTCCCGCGCCAGATTGATGTTGTCATTGACCAGTTGCAGATATTGGACGAAATCGGCTTCGAACAAATCCTGTGTTTTTTGCGTCGGCTGATCCATAAACGCTTGCAGATCACCCGCTTCTAGGAAGGTGATTAATTCACGCAGGGAGGCGCGTAACCGCTGGTAGCTCGCCTGAGTCGTTTCGGTCAATTGCTGTTCTTGTTCACCATTGCGTGGCACAGCCAAGAACTGGTTGAAATAAAGATCGGCTTTTTGCAGTGAGCTACGTGCGTTGCCCATCAGCGCAGTGACCTGCTCTTGTGGCACTTTCAATGCCGCGCGAGTTCCTGCCCGGTTTAAGGTATTACGCGCCTGTAATAGAGAAACCCAACTGAGGCTTAGCGCATCACGCTGTTGGCTGCCCAGCGTGATTAAATTCAGGTTTTGATTGTCGAAACGAAAAGCGGTATACGACAAACCGCTGGTGGTTAACTGCATAACACAAAAAGTCATCAACAACAGAAACAAACTGGTAGAGATACGGATTCGGTTAAACACGGTAAACCTCCTTGCGGACGTCCAAACGTTGACAAAAAAAAGTAGTCACACCAAGAAGATGTGACTACTCAAGGTCAATCAGAACGTTTCCCAGTTATCTTGCAGATCGCTGGCGTTCATTTTTTTATTTATGGTTGGTGTAATGATTTTGCTATTGACTGGTGTTGATTTAAATTCGCCCAAACCTTCCGCTTTCAGTCGGAATACGGCGACGGATTGCGTCAGGCGACTAGCCTGTTCTTCCAGAGCCGCGGCCGCAGAAGCAGATTCTTCCACCAACGAGGCGTTCTGCTGCGTCACGCGATCCATTTCGGAAACGGCTTGGCCAACCTGATCGATACCGCGACTCTGCTCATCAGAGGCTGAAGCGATCTCACCCATGATGTCGGTGACGCGAGTGACAGCATTAACGATGTCGCCCATGGTTTCACCGGCACTTTCCACCAGCACAGAGCCCATATCGACACGGCTGACGGAGTCTTCGATCAATCCTTTGATTTCTTTGGCTGCTTGCGCGCTACGCTGTGCCAGATTACGCACTTCACCGGCAACCACCGCAAAACCACGGCCTTGTTCACCGGCTCGTGCCGCTTCTACCGCCGCGTTCAGCGCCAGAATGTTGGTTTGGAAAGCAATGCCGTCGATCACACTGGTGATGTCAGCAATTTTTTGCGAACTGCCTGCGATGTCGTGCATGGTTTGCACCACGTTCGCCACTACTTTGCCGCCTTTCTGCGCGGTTTCCGACGCACTCAACGCCAACTGACTGGCTTGACGCGCGTTTTCAGCATTCTGTTTTACCGTGGCGGTTAACTGCTCCATGCTGGCAGCGGTTTCTTCCAGTGAGGCGGCTTGCTGTTCAGTACGAGAAGAGAGATCGTTATTCCCGGCGGCGATTTCAGAAGCACCGCTGTAGATAGCGTCTGCACCGTGGCGCACACCGCTAACGGTTTTGATTAATTCGCCCTGCATGTTTTTCAGGTTCGCGGCCAACATCCCCATTTCATTACGGCCAGCGGCATCGATCGATTGAGTCAGATCGCCTGCGGCAATCTGTTTAATATGATCGATCATGTGATTCAGCGGTTGCACTAGGATTTTATGAATGCCCAGCCATACCAAGACGATAACCGCCAAGACTACCGCTAACACCACACCCAAAGTCCACAGGGCGAAATTGAATGAGTCATTACTGTTGGCAACTGCGTTCAAATACAGTTTGTCGTTCTGAACCAAATAGCTGTTATAGGCCTGTTCAAAACCATCCTGATAACTTTGCGTCGGTTGGTCGAAAAACTCATTGATCTTGCCGCTACCCAATAATTGGATCAGTTCGGACAATGCACCATGCAAAATGGTGTAATTTTGCTTTAATTTTTCAGCCGCTTGCGCGTCTTGGTTGGCATCTTGTGGGATTTGTTCATAGTTGGCGTAATGCTGTTCGGCAACAACGATCGAGCTTTTGGCTACCGCAAGCAGTTCATCCACGGTGGCTCCGCTGCCGATTTTATTGGCATCCATCATGTAACGAATACCCGCGCGGTTTAGAGTATTACGGGTTTGCAGCAGGCCAACCCAACTTTCGTTCAGCTCGGATTGTTGCTGGCGGATGGTTTGTAATACTGTGAAGTTTTCTTTGTCGGTCTTGAGTGCGGTAAAGAACAATCCGCCGGAGACCAATTGCAAGGCACCAAATAGCACCAGTACCAACAATAAGCTGGTGACCACCTTCATACGATTAAGCATTTTTTCCCTTCTTGAGAGCCCAGTCGACAGGCTCTGAGTATGTTGACTGTAGGGGGTATCGGCGCTATGAAGGGAAACTTTAGCCTGCGAGGTCACTATTTTTGGTGGGTACGACTTTCGGCACAGGGGCACCGATTTCGATACCCCAGATGATTAAATTCAGGCGCTTTTCGCGACGTTATCGATCAGCGACATCTCATCACTGCTCAGCAGTTTTTCAATGTCGACCAAGATCAACATACGCTCACCTAGCGAGCCTAAACCGGTGAGATATTCGGTTGCCAGCGTGACGGCAAACTCCGGTGCCGGGCGAATTTGATCGGCGGTCAACGACAGCACGTCGGAAACACCATCCACCACAATGCCCACTACCCGTTGCCCGAAGTTCAGTACGATCACCACGGTGTTCTCATCATACGAAACATCTTGCTGGGCAAACTTCACGCGCAGATCGAGAATCGGCACAATCACACCGCGTAAGTTAGTCACTCCTTTGATAAACGCTGGCGTGTTGGCGATACGCGTGACTTGATCGTAGCCGCGAATCTCCTGCACTTTAAGAATATCGATGCCGTACTCTTCTTCACCCAGTGTAAAAATCAGGAACTCCTGCCCTACCGTTTCGCCAGCCAATTTGCTGACGGTTGCAAGCCCTGCCATGTGCACCTCTTATGTTAATTGTTATGCAGCAACGTCCGTCAGACGTTTTTCGCGGTTCAATGTTTGCAATGCCGATACATCAACGATCAGCGCTACGCTACCATCGCCCAAGATGGTGGCAGCAGAGATACCCGGCACTTTGCGGTAGTTGCTTTCCAAATTCTTCACCACCACCTGATGTTGACCGATCAGTTGATCAACCAGCAGTGCATAGCGGCGACCCGCGCTTTGCAGGATCACCACGATGCCTTGGGTGGCTTCGGTTTTAGCCCCTTCCACATCGAATACTTGATACAACTCAACCAGCGGTAAATACTCTCCGCGCACTTGCAGTACGCGCTCACCACCAGCCAGCGGATGTAAATCCTCTGCTTGCGGTTGTAACGACTCCATCACCGCGTTCAGCGGTAAAATAAACACTTCGTCGTTCACTTTGACCGACATGCCATCGAGGATCGCCAAGGTCAACGGCAGCAGGATGCGGATGGATGTGCCTTTGCCCGCCTGCGAGTGAATTTCAACGTGACCGCCCATCTCCTGAATATTTCTTTTCACTACGTCCATACCGACGCCGCGACCAGAGACGTCCGTGACCTGTTCTGCGGTGGAAAAGCCTGGAGCAAAAATCAGCATACCTACGTCTTCATCGCTCATGCTGTCGCTGACCGGCAACCCTTGCGATAACGCTTTGGCGAGGATTTTTTCACGGTTCAAGCCAGCACCATCGTCGGTCACTTCAATACAGATATTGCCGCCTTGGTGTTCTGCCGACAGGATCAGATTACCGACTTCGGCTTTGCCCGCGGCGACACGCGTGGCGGGATCTTCGATACCGTGATCGAGGCTGTTACGCACCAAGTGAGTCAGCGGGTCGATAATGCGTTCGATCAGGCTCTTATCCAGCTCCGTCGAACTACCTTGCAGAGTCAGCTCGACCTGTTTGTCCAACTTGCTGGCAAGGTCACGTACCAAACGCGGGAAACGGCTGAATACGTATTCCATTGGCATCATGCGGACTGACATCACCGACTCTTGCAAGTCGCGCGCGTTACGCTCTAACTGGCTCATACTATTGAGTAAATCACCATGATTGACCGGGTCTAGCGTGCCGGAACGTTGCGCCAACATGGATTGGGTGATCACCAATTCACCAACCAGATTGATCAACTGATCCACTTTTTCTACCGCCACGCGGATACTGCTGGATTCACTGGCTTTAGCACGGGCTTTGGGTGCTTCTACCGCCGGAGCCGGTTTAGCGACGGGTTCTAATGTAGCCACCGGCAAAACTTCTACTGGTGCAGGAACCGCAGCCGCTTGAACTTCAGGTTGGGCGGCGGTGGCGAAGTGAATCTGTTCCGGTTCCAACACAAAACACAAGACTGCGCTGATATCGTCTTCACTAGCTGAGGTCAGTAAGGTCACTTCCAGACTATTTTCAGTCTGTTGTGGGTTTTTCACCTCACCCAAATTGCCTAGCTCTTCCAGCATTAACGGGATTTCGTTCGGCTTCAGGCCACTCAAACAAATTCGCATCCCGCCGTCGATCGCCGCTGGCGCACTCATCTTCGGAGCCACGGCAAGTTCAGCTTCTGGTGCGGATGCCACTGGCGCATCTTGCTGTGCTTCCAGAGCGAGCTGCCGCAGTGCCTGACAGATGTATTCAAAGCTATCGGCATCAGGTTTTTGTGACGTTTTATAAGCGTCCAATTGCTCCTGCATAATGTCTTTGGTTTCCAGAAACAGGTTGATAATTTCGGTGCTTAGGCTCATTTCCTGGCGCCTTGCACCATCCAGCAGGTTCTCCAGCAGGTGGGTAGTTTCCTGCAATACGGTAAAACCAAAAGTAGCTGCCCCGCCCTTGATTGAGTGAGCCGCGCGGAAAATGGCATTCAGTGGTTCAATATCTGGCGCCAGAGGGTCCAGCTCCAACAGATGTTGCTCCATATCGGCCAGCAGCTCGTCGGCCTCATCGAAAAAGGTCTGATAAAAAGCGCTAATATCCATGCTCACTGGATCACCTCGGTTGTGGCTCGCTGTTAGTTGGAGGAGTTATTGCCTGCACAGGCAGCTGTTTCAATGCCTCTGGTTGACCTATTTCGGTGGCGTTACTTTCCGCATTTTCATGTTCAATGCTTTGTTGAGTCTCTTTATTCAGCACTAACACGGTAATCCGACGGTTAATCGCATCATCCGCACTGCGCTGTTTCAGGCTCATGCTGGATGCCATGCCAACCACACGCAGCACTTTGCCTTCGGACAGCCCACCCGCGATCAATTCGCGGCGTGAAGCATTGGCACGATCGGCAGAGAGCTCCCAGTTACTGTAGTAGCGCTCACCGGTGGCATAAGGCATGTCATCGGTATGGCCTGATAAGCTGATTTTATTGGGTAAGTCGTTCAAGATCGGCGCAATTGCCCGCAAGATATCACGCATGTAACTTTCGACTTGCGCGCTGCCGGTTTTAAACATCGGGCGATTCTGGCTATCAATAATCTGAATGCGTAACCCTTCATCCATCATGCTGATCAACAAATGTGGCCGCAACGCTTTCAGACGTGGGTCGGATTCAATCAATTCATCCAGTTTCTCGCGCAGCTTATTCAAACGCAGTTCTTCCGCGCGCTTTTCTGCCGAGTCCACCTGCTTTTTCACTAACCCTTCTTGCTGGGTTGGATCGTCGCCACCGCCGGGAATAGGGCTACTTTCAGAGCTGCTTTTATTGCCCGTCGTCAGTGCAACTTTCAGTGGGGTACGAAAATACTCGGCGATCTGCGTTAACTCTTGCGGGCTGGCGATGGCCAATAACCACATCACCAGAAAGAAGGCCATCATGGCAGTCATAAAGTCGGCATAGGCAATTTTCCACGAACCACCGTGGTGTGCGGCGTGATGCGCTTTACGCTTTCTGACCAAGATGACCGGATGGTTCCGTTTCATGCTTCTTCTTCCGTTGGCTGTTGTGCCGGCGCTTTAACTCGGCGCACATGCTCTTCCAGTTCAACGAAGGATGGACGTTCGGTGGTGTACAACGTTTTGCGACCAAATTCGACCGCGATTTGTGGCGCATATCCATTCAAGCTCGACAGCAATGTCACTTTGATGCACTGCATCATCTTGACGTTTTCTGCGCTTTTCTGGCGCAACAACGTGGCTAACGGTGAAATAAAACCATACGCCAACAAAATACCAAGGAAGGTGCCCACCATCGCATTGGCGATCAAGGCGCCCAGCTCCGCGGCTGGTCGGTCAGCCGATGCCAACGCGTGAACGACACCCATCACTGCCGCGACAATACCGAAAGCAGGCAACGAATCCCCCACCATCGCCAAACTGCCGGCGGGAACTTCACTCTCCTGCTCGAACGTCTCGATCTCTTCGTCCATCAGCGCTTCGATTTCGAACGCATTCATATTGCCACTCACCATTAACCGCAAATAGTCGGTAATAAATTCCACCAAGGTGTTATCGGCAAGGATGCGGGGATAATTAGAGAAAATTTCACTTTCTTGTGGATTATCGATATCAAACTCGAGGGACAACATGCCTTGTTGACGTGATTTGGCCAGTAAGCGGAACAGCAGCGCCATCAGATCCATATACAGATCTTTGTTGTATTTTGAACGGCGCATCAGTTTTGGCAGTGCACGCAGAGTGGATTTGATCGCCTTGCCATTATTGCCGACGATAAATGCCCCAATCCCTGCGCCACCGATAATCAAAAACTCTGCCGGTTGATAGAGCGCACCTAGGTGACCACCAACAATCAAGTAGCCGCCAAATACCGCGCCAAGTACCACGAGATAACCCAAAATGACTAACACACGCATTCCTTAAATTGACAAGAGGATAGAAGGAAGGATAAGCGCGCGATGGCAGCGAGGGCACAGTCAGTCGCTGTGCCCTACGTTTCACGAGTTGTTAATCTCAGTCAGCCCAAAAATCAGGCTCAGACCGCGCGTTTAACCTGCTCGTCCAGCAGTTGTGGAATAATATCGGCCAGTTGCGGCGAAAGTTTACGTCTTTTTACTGCGCGGGATGGAGGCTGGCATAAACTGCAAACAAAACCGTGCACAGGCTGGTGTGCATGGGTAATAAACGTACCACCACAACAGTTGCAGGCAGAGAGCTGCAACATGTCGCTATCAACAAAACGAACTAAGGTCCAAGCACGAGTCAAGGCCAGTAACGGAGCTTCACCCGGTTGATGCGGACACTGCTCCAGGTACAGACGATAAGCTTTGATCACCGCCTCAACACCCGTGCACTGCCCTGATTTCAATAGGAATTGATAGGCGTTATAAAACATCGACGAATGGATGTTTTGCTCCCATGTCATAAACCAGTCAGTAGAGAATGGCAGCATTCCCTTTGGCGGCGGGCTGCCGCGCAACTCCTTATAGAGCTTGATCAAACGCCCACGACTGAGCTGCGTTTCGCTTTCCAACATCTGCAAGCGCGCACCCAAGGTAATCAGCTCCATAGCGAGCTGAATATCCTTGGCTTCCTGAACAATACTTTTCTCTACCATCATCAGGCTCTTTTCTTCATCGCACTATGGTCTTTCGCCGCTAGCCCTTGCAGTAAATGACTGGAGAGCAAAATACCCGTGTGAATTTGCTGGAGATCGTCCACGCGCGATTCTTTGGTCAGACGCTCAATGGTGTTGTGATCGTCAAAACGGAAGTGGCAAACCAGTTGATTGGTTTCCGCCAACTTGACCATTTGCGGTAACGTGAGTTGATAGAGTGTATCAGCCATGGTTTCGTCAATTCCCAAACGGAACATTGCCGAAGCTTTCTCATCATTAATCAGACGCTGTGCTAAAAGTAAATATGACAGGTTGATGTCATAAATATGCTTAAGTAATTCAGACGTACCCATATTCCCCATCCCGACAGACTATGTTTAAAAACATACGCTGGGTGATAATTTTTATCGCCCGTGACCTGGGTTTATTCCCGAAGCTGGCAAATGAATTCTTAAATGACAGCTACCGTAAACTTTGTGTTAACGCGAAACTAAAATGGTCATTTAGTATTTGATACGTGTATAAATTAATATGTACGGATGCACAGTATTCTTGCTTCTTAAGTGTTTAAACACCATGAAAGTATTCTTACAAATTTAATAAGATTATTCCTAAAACAACGCAACTCTACCCCCGAACCATTAGCACACACAATGTAATGAAGAGGCAATTTTAAATACAATGTGATGGGAATCACAAAAATAAAAAATATTTAAGCCAAATATTCATGGTTATGCACATTTTTCGAACAAAACACTGCATATAAAACAGTCTTAAGTAAAAAAGCATCTTAAAAACAAGGTATATGAGGCAAAAAATTATCGTTTTTAGATCAATTCGAACAAAAGCATAACCAAACCAAAATTACAGAATAAAAACCTAATTACTAAGCCAAATATCAGCATTTTAATCCAACAAAAAAACCATAATGTATGTATAACAATAAGTAACCCACCGGGATTATAAGCCATGAATAAACCTCTATAAGCCTAAAAATTACAGAACTTTCCTGGAAAATTATCCCCAATAACTCATTTTTTGTTAAAGACAAGCTGTCTACATCGTGAACAAGTCAACAGGGGTAACGATATGTTTCAGGGAGGGTTGGGAGAAGACGTACTTTTATTGGTGTTTTTTAGGCGATACTGGCCAAAATGGTTTATCGGCAGGATTAATTAAAGCTTTAGTGTTTTTTCCTTATATTTTTATCATTATTTCCCCAGAGATCTTATTTATATTTCTAGCATTCTCTTATCGGTTACTCTCGGATTCTAATCTGTTCGTCGCGGGGTGACATGTTGCCGCAGGCAGAATCAAAAACTCTGCCTAGGGATTCTGTCAGTCTTATCAAACGTCAACCCATCAGGCGATCACTTAAGTGCATTGGTTAAATGTGGAGAGTAACGAGAACAGCTCGAAATTATTTTTAGTATCGAGTTTCTTCATGGCGCTGATTTTTTGCCCACTGACGGTCTTAACGCTGCGGTTGGTTTTTTGAGAAATCTCCGTCACCGTATCCCCGGTGAAGAGCCGAAGAACCACTTCGCATTCTTTCTTACTCAAGCACGACCTTAGTTTCTGGTGTAGCGGGCTAATTTCATCCTCAATCAACAGTGCAGAGATAACCTCATCAAGGTAAAACTCCTGTGAAAATAGCCTATTCGCTTTTCCATACAGAGCCCCGGTTCTGACATCCTCTATCCTGATAAAGCCTTGGACACCAAATCTCAATAGACAACGAACGTTAAACACATCGTCTTGATGCAGGATCTTGATCACTTTTATCTTATTATCTATTTTCTTTATCGCATTGATAATATTAATGTCATCAACATTACTTTCAAAATCAAAACCTAAAATAACAATGTCGTATTTTTGGGAACTCAATGTGGCAAACATCGCCTGTTGTGAGTTAACTGTTGTCACTGATCCTATAGAACTTATTATTTTATGAATCTGAGTTAATGTTATTACCTCGTTGTCTGCAACGATGATATCAATTAATGGCTTTTCGCCCCCCATCGTTAAATAATTACCCACGCGCGCCCCCAATAGACAGTCTAACTTAACATTATACGAGCAAACTACCATATAACCATTGGATACACTAGAGTTAGAACTGATATAGATAAAAACCAATAAACTCACTTAATATAAGAGTTATCCTATTAGTAAATAGGTGCTTTGGTCATATTTTTAAAGACTGAGTGTATTATTATTTCAATCAGCAACCAGGGAGATTGGTTGCAATCAAACATTTTTATAAACCTTTATAAAATTCACCCTTCGTAATGATAATTACCAGGGTCGGGAAATTATTATGAACAAAAAAATCATCGCTTTAGCTCTGTTCGCAGGTTCTATTTCTACCGTACAAGCCGCTGACGGTACGATTAATTTTACGGGTAACGTACTGGACACTGCTTGTACTGTTGATACTAACTCCGCATCACAAACTGTCGCTTTGGGCAACGTCAACAAATCCGCGTTTAGCGCCGCTGGCTCAGCCACTGGTGCTACCCGCTTCACTATTACATTTGCTGGCTGTCCAATCTCTTCTACCACCGCGACGGTGAAATTTGACGGCACAGCAAATAGCGTAAACAGCAACTTGCTGGCGTTGAATACCGATGCCACCGCAACAGGTTTAGGTGTCGCATTGTATGAAGCTGACGGTAACACCCTGATCCCTCTGACCTCTGCGGCACAAGATATTACGCTGGTAACCAGCGGTGCGGGTGATACTGCGACTAACGGTGCCACCGTAACCTACGTAGCCAAATACATGTCCACCGCTGCAACGGTCGGTGCGGGTACCGCGAACGCAACAACCAACTTTACCATTAGCTACAACTAATCATTATTAAATAAGCGGTGGGTCTTCGCCCACCGCTTATTTAACAGCATAAGAAACGGACCTTTCAGCCCATATTGGGAATAACAGTGATGTTATTCATTGTCATTAACATATTAAAAATCATCTGAAAGGAGAGTTTCCTGATGCATTCATTGGTTAAAATTGGTCTTGCAAGCAGTTTGCTTTGCATTTTAGGCTCTGCCCAAGCAGGCGTTATTATTGGTGGTACTCGTGTCGTCTATGATGCCAGTAAAAAAGAAGCCGCCCTATCAGTTAAAAACCCGGAAAAAGATCCTCCTTATTTAATCCAGTCTTGGGTAGAACCTAATGCTGATACTAAGAAAGCACCGTTCGTTATTACACCGCCGTTATTCCGACTCGATAGTGGGCAAGAGAACGTACTGCGTATTATGTCTACCAGCAATGACTTACCTAAAGATCGCGAATCGGTTTTCTGGCTGGATATAAAATCTATCCCGGCCAGCAAAAAAACCGATGAGAACCAACTGCTAATTTCGGTCAAAACCCGGATCAAATTGTTTTATCGCCCAGCAAGGTTGGCAGGTAATGCGTCGGATGCCTATAAGCAGCTCACATTTACCCGTAGCGGTAACCAATTATTGGTGGATAACCCAACACCTTATTATGTCTCTTTCTACAACGTGAAATTGGGTAATGTGGAAGTTAAAGATCCAGATATGGTCGCGCCGCATGGCCGTTTATCCTGGACAATCCCTGCTACCGCCCCTTCCTCAGTCAGTTGGCAAACTATTAACGATCACGGTGGTATTTCCGCAGCAGTCAACCAGAAGCTCTGATTCATCGATAAATATTCGAAAACAAAAAAATATTACCTAGTAGCTAACTTGGGCGGGATGGACTCGCCCTTCACCTGATGGGTGAAGAGGATTTATTATGGAAAAACATTCACAAGCCAGCGTTCGTTTTACAGGGTGCTTTCGTTTTAGCGCCCTGACTCTTGCTCTAGGGTTTATCAGCCCGGGGCTGTACGCAGAGGACTACTTTAACCCTGCCGCGCTGGAAATCCAGGATACGACGCAACAGCCGGTTGACCTGTCACGTTTTGTTGAGGTGGGTGGGCAGATACCCGGGGTTTATCGCGTTGATATTTATCTGAACGGTAACCGGGTTGATACGCGTAACCTGACCTTTGTGCTGCTCAATAATAAATTGCACCCTGAGTTTACTGCCCAACAACTGGTTGATATGGGCATCAAGCAGCAGGCATTTACTGCCTTGGCTCAACTCCCTCCCGATGGCACCGTGACGGATATCGGTAAATACATTCCCGATGCCAGCAGCGATTTTAATTTCAGCCAGCAACGGCTGGATATTAGCATTCCACAAGCGGCGTTGAATGCCGAAGCGCGCGGCTACGTGGATCCGGCCTTATGGGATCAAGGCTTGCCAGCCGCGTTGTTGAATTACACCTTTAGCGGCTCTAGTACCCAACGCGATGGACAGCCCGGCACGGAAAACGACTATTATCTAAACCTGCGTAGCGGAGTGAATCTGGGTGCTTGGCGTCTGAGAAACTATTCAACTTACACCGATAGTACTCATGGTGGGCAACACTGGAATACCATCAACACTTACGTGCAGCGCGATGTACAAGCTCTGAAAGGGCAATTAACCTTAGGGGAAAGCAGCACGCTAGGTGATGTCTTCGACAGCGTTCAATTTAGTGGATTGCAGCTAGCCTCCGACGACACCATGCTGCCAGACAGCCTGAAAGGCTTTGCACCAGTAGTGCGCGGTATTGCTCAGTCTAATGCTCAGGTCACCATCCGGCAAAGTGGTTATGTTATTTACCAAACTTATGTGCCTCCGGGTGCATTTGCTATCAGCGATCTGTATCCCACCTCATCCAGCGGTGATTTGGATGTCACCGTGCGCGAAGCGGATGGCAGCGAACGGCATTTTGTTCAGCCCTTCTCGGCGGTGCCGATTATGCAACGTGAAGGTCGCCTCAAATATGCCATGACCGCCGGAAAATACCGCTCCACCCTCAGCGAGGGTCGAAAACCGGGTTTTGGCCAAACCACACTGATTTATGGCCTACCTCATGACACCACTGTTTATGGAGGTGTACTGGGTGCCGATAACTACTGGGCGGCGACCCTAGGTTTAGGGCATGGTTTTGGCGAATGGGGTTCACTCTCCGGCGACGTCACACAAGCCAATACCACGCTGCGCGATGACACTCGCGGTCAGGGGCAGTCGTATCGTATTCAATATGCTAAAGACATTGCCGCCACCGATACCACCTTCACGCTGGCGGGGTATCGCTACTCCACTCAGGGCTATTACACCTTTCAGGAAGCCAACGAAATGGGGTTAAGCAGTGAGGATAACTGGGGGCTGAACTATAACAAACGCACCAAGGCTCAGTTGAACCTCAGCCAATCGTTAAAAAAATACGGTAGCATTTATATTTCTGCCTACCAGCAGAACTACTGGGGATTAAGCGGTTATGAACGCACTGTCAGTACCGGTTATAACCTGAGCCTAAACGGTATCAGCTATGGTCTAAGCTACGCCTATACCCAAGCGCCGGGCAACAATGCTAATGACCAACAATTTGCCTTCAACCTGCAAATCCCCTTAAGCAAATGGCTGCCAAACAGTTGGGCCAGTTACAGTATTAACAGCGATAAACGCGGCAATACCGCCCAGCAGGCAGGGATTAGCGGCACGGCGCTGGCGGATAATAACCTCAGCTATAACGTTCAACAGAGCTACAACAACCATGGCGGTGGCAATAGCGGCAGCGCCAGCGCCAACTACAAAGGCACCTACGGTGAAGCCAGCGCGGGTTACAACTACGGCGACGGCTCACGTCAAGTGAACTACGGCCTGCAAGGCGGTATTGTCGCTCACCCTTATGGCGTCACACTTTCCCAACAGTTGGGTGAAACCGTGGTACTGGTGCGCGCCCCCGGTGCCAGTAACCTCAAGGTGGAAAACAACACTGGTGTCTATACCGACTGGCGTGGCTATGCAGTGGTGCCTTACGCCAGCACTTACCGTAAAAACCGCATTGCGTTGGATACCCAATCGATGGGTGATGACGTAGACATTGAGACCAACACTCAAACCGTGATCCCTACCAAAGGGGCGATGGTATTGGCTAGCTTTACCACCCGTGTCGGCAGCCGGGTATTGTTCACCTTGCATTATCAGGGTAAACCGCTGCCGTTCGGTGCCACGGTGTCACTGGTACAGGCTGACAGCCAAGCTACGCCGAATGCCGGCATTGTGGGTGACAGCGGTCAGGTTTACCTCAGCGGTATTCCACCGCAGGGGCAATTATTCGCGCAATGGGGCGAGAACGTCGATCAGCAATGCAAGGTGAGTTTCAAATTGCCTGAGCAGGCCAATGGTGTGATGTACGGCATTGAGGCTACGTGCCGGTAATGCGTATTTATTCCCGAACATATGTAGAGAACAGGACTCAACATCATGAAAATAATAAATGTAAAATACTTGTCTGTGTTTTTATTTGCCTTGTGCAGTTTACAGATTAAACAAGCGTTGGCTTGCGGTGAAACCATCACATTTAGTCCCGGCGCTATCACCATTACCGGGGGTGTTGACAGTATTAATGCCGGGACAGCATTATCAAGTTGGTCATCATCTACGGCTAAATCTTGGGTATGCGGCACTTCAATTTTTGGTCTTTTTGGCAACCTTCAATACGGTAAAATTATCGGAACCGGCACCGCTTCAGGAATTACTTATACTGCCGATGGTCTGACTTATCCGGTATTTCCAACTGGAGTTACTGGCATCGGTTATGCTATTGGTGTCATAGATGGCTCAGCAGCAAGCTATGTTCCTTTGACTACATCTCTGACACAGACTTACCCTGCCTCAGGGACAGCAACAGATACAAAGGCCGATTTAGGAGCCAATGCGAGAATTATCTTCGTTGCCACCAGTAAACTCACTGCTGGCACCTACACCAATGCATCTAAAACAGTGGGTACCTATGGGGGGTATACCAGTGCCAACGCTCTTTATACCTCCAACTCAATCGTGCTGCCCGCCGTCACCTTTAACGTCAACGTCACCAGTTGCACAGTCAATAACGCCACTATCCCTGTCACGCTAGGGGACGTTCAGAAAAGTGATTTTACCGGTATTGGTAGCGCTTCTGCCGCGACTGCCTACGCCATTTCACTCAATTGCAGCACCGGTACCCCCGTGAAACTACAGTTGGATGGCACCGCAGACAGCAGTAATACCGCGGGTGTATTGGCATTGACCTCCGCGGGTACCTCCGGCGTGGCATCAGGCCTTGGCGTGCAACTAATGTACAACAACAGCCCCGTTACCTTAGGTTCCATTCTCAGTATCGGTACCAGCCCCAGCGCTGGTGCTTATTCCATACCGCTAACCGCCCGTTATTACCAAACCGGTAGCACAGTCACCGCTGGCACGGCCAACAGTACCGCGACTTTTACCTTGACGTATAAATAAGAACCGGGTTGTGATTGGAAAATGAAGCTTAAATGAGCCCCCTCATCTTAAGCTTCATTGTTATATTCACCGTTTAAATCTGGAACAGGGGTATTTATCCCCTTCCGTTTTACTGATAGTTGACGGTCAACGTTGCTAGAGCGCTGATTGTACCGCTGGTCGGTTCGGCGGGGCTGCCCGTCTTGGTTAATATCGATTTTACATTGATGGTACTGTTGTTCGGGGTTAACCAATAACTGTTGGTGCTATTGGGTACCAAGCTGATGCCACTATCGGTTGTCACCAATATACCCAGCCCTTTCGCCGTTCCTGTATTTCTCAGCAAGCTACCGTTGGCGCTGTCGGCAGTGCCAGTGATAGCAAGGTTGTAGCTCACTCCAGATTGGCAATTCAAACCGACAGCACTCGTGCGTACCGCATTATTCAAGGTTGACGGGTTGATCTGTCCAAAGTTCACCGTAACCGCGCTCGGGTTGCTACACGTCGGCATAGAGGGCGCGATCTTAATAGTGGGATTTAATAACAGGTTGATCGCCACCAATCGGTTTGCTCCCCAGTGCCATGATGCGATCTTACCGCTGTTAAGCGTGCCACCGTAGACTGGCCCGGTCTTGATCAACTCCAAAAACAGTTCATATTGCAGCGGAATATGCGCCTCTTTGCTGACAACGGAGTGTGTACCGCTATTATCAAGGTAAGGCGCGCTATTCCAATAATAAAGCCCCCCTATCGCTTGGATACGATAACCAATACCGGGAACATTGGTCGGGAAGATGTTCCCGTTCAACATCGCCGTACTGGCACCGATATTATTTTGAAAATAAGTCGTCCCGATGCAATCTGTGGCGGCGGCATTATGGATGACATAGGCCTTATCGCTTTTAGCATACACCTTACCGATGGGATCGTTCTTAGAAGTAATAATCGTCTTGCCATTCATTGCTGGCGTGAAAGTAAACTTAGCCGTACCGGGACCTTGCTGTGAAGCTGGATACTGTGGTTTGCCAATCCAGTGACAAGCCGCGTAACTATTGCCGGCAACGAAAAAATTCATTCCACAAACTAACAAGGAAGATAGAAGTAAGTGCTGAGTCGATGGCTTGCACAAAGTCATAGAGGGATAGTGAAACATAATTTGCATCTCGGTGATTACTGGGTATTACGGATAGCCGATGGTGATGGTCGCGGTGGCCGCAATCGGCCCGTCGGTCGGCGTAGTTGCCGTTTTGACTACTGTGGCCTTCAGAGCAGATTGCTTAGCTGAAAACGATCGGTTGACCCCCAACTCCTGTCCCGCCTCATTGCTTACCATAATCGCGAGGCCAGTGGCTCCATTGGTGGCGGTGTTCCTCAACGCCCGCGTGTTAGTCTGGTCGGCGGTCCCACTTAAACTGTAGGTGAGCGTGATGTCATCCACACATTTCATGGTTATCGGGATAGGTTTCGTCGGACCCTGTGTACCAGAAAATGAATCCTGATTCAGTGCACCAAAATTCACCGCCACGGTTTGGTTATTGAGCTGGCAAGTATAGTTGACATAGCTACCAGTGAAGGTCATCGCAACATTGTTGCCAGCCTGAGCCGACAGACACGCCCATGCAGTTAATATGGCAATACTGCGCGTGGCTAACACAGGCCACGGATAATAAATAGCAAGCAGACTCATATGTAATAACTCACTGATATTCAAGGTTGACTGTCAGATTCATTTCGATCAGGCCAGAAACCATCTCCTGGGCTACCCCCCACTTAACCAACCCAAACAACGTGCTGTTGATGTGCGAGTTCTTACGCTTTAACTGTACGTAATAGGTCATGGGCGTCGTGCCAGGCGTTAACCACGATGACCAACTATTAGGCGTCATATCTTTATTGGTGGTGTTGTCGCGCCAAAGCAGAACGAATGCCGATGAAGGTGAATTTACTGAGGTATTTTTGAAGAAATTCGGGGACGCAGGGTCCGCTGTTCCGTTGACCGCATAGCGAACAGCCACACCACCACCACAAGAGATCAACATATAGTTAGCCGACTTAGGTCCATCCTGCATGTTACCGTTTAAGGTCAAACCCGATGTATTGTTGAAAGCTCCCAGATCAATGGTGCGTTGCGAACTGCCCAGTGTACAAGTAGCGCGTTTGTACGAACCAGTGAAATTAACGGTGACAGCCGCACTACCGGCAGCATGGGCTGATGTGCTGACAAAAACCGACACAAGAGCCATAGCGCAGGTCAATAAACGCCCCGGCCTTGTCATAGAGAAGATGAATAATGGTTTCGGCATCATTTCACATAAACTCAATAATAAAAGTGGTGTAGGCGCTGACTGAGCCCGAGGTTGCCTGACCCGTCGCATAATATTGGGCGTAGTAGGTCCATGAAATGGCATAGGAAAGATCGGCATCCTGCGTGGTTTGCCCACCATCAGCTAAATTAACCACTGTTCGGTCTGCGTTCAGAATCTGTATTTGCACGTTGGTAGCCGCCTGTGTGCCTGTGGTGGTGATCAGGTTACCCGTTGTCGTATCCACACCCGTTGTAGCGTCGAAATTTGCATAGACTACAATGCCCCCCGTATCATCACAGGTCATTGATATTTGGAACGGTGTGACACCCGCCACGGCACCAGCAGTGCTTAGCACATTGGTGTCAACTGTGGGTAATGGCACCGTGAGCGCTGCGTTCGTCAGCGAACAAGTCACAAGAGCGCTTTCCCCACCGATATGAAAATCCCCCGCAGCAACAGCAGGCAAAGATGCTAATAGTGCGCTAAGTATGAAAAAGACGAATATTGAGTTCATGGGTACTACTCCATAAATGGCCTGTGTTAGCGTGTTTTCTCAGGGGAAGCGATTCCCCATAGGCGTCAGTCAGGGAACCGCAATGATGATGATGGAGCCAGCAATGGAAATCGTCCCTCGAGTAACGGAAGCGGCCGTTTGCTTCAGCGCGGCATTCAGGTTAAACGTGCCGTTCGCCGGTACCGTAACGGTTTCACCAGTGGCATCGTTCGGTGTGAAGGTAAAGTTGGTATCCTCATCATAGAGGATGACGCCAAGCCCGGTTGCCGTCCCTTGGTTAGTGAGTGCCTGCGCGTCATTACTGTCAGCGACACCGATGACGGTGACCTTCATATAGCTGGTTGCAGGGCAACGTACCGTCACCGGAATAACCACCGCTCTGGAGGTCAGTATGGAACCAATCCCATTAAAGTCATTAGGTCGCCAACCGGTAATATTCAGCGTACCGCCAGTAGCATCCACATCGTAAGCACAGCCAGCGACCAGATTGCCACTGAATGACAAACCCGTGCCTGTGGTGGCAGCCCAAGTTGTTCCTGAGCACCCCGCCAAGACAACGATAGAAACCAGAATTCGAATAAGTGGTTTAAATAATTTAGGCACGAAAAAGACCCTATTATGTAGCCGCACAATAGCGGGAAATATCAGGAGAAGTTCAGCGTAAGCGTCGCTGTCGCGCTGATCGTGCCAGCACTCATTGTCGTCATAGTCTGTTTCAAGTGGGCGGTCCACGCCGTCGTGATGGTGTTGCCAGACAGCGTTGTCGCAATTTGCTGCGTGTCATTCGGCTGTAGAACAGTTCCCCCCGTACTCAATTGGATGCCAACCCCCGTGGCAGTGCCGGTGTTCTGGATCAAGGTGCTGTCATTGCTGTCCGCAGTACCGCTCAGGGTATAGTAAGGACTACCAGCCCCCTGACAGTTGACGACGGTAGTGAACTCCTTGGCCGTGCCGTCCGGTACCGTACCGACACCAGTAAACAACAGTGCGTTAACGTCGCCGAATTCAATCGTTTTGCTCGTATCAGCAAAGGCACAACTCCCAACAATTGACCCGGTAAAATTCAACGAGGTGGTTGCGGTGCCGCCTGCATGAGCGGTATTACCCCATCCCAATACCGCAACCAGCAGCGCGGTAAATCGGAAAATCAGCGATGACAATTTGGCGAGGCCAACCATAATAATTTCCTTTTATTAATTAAATAGTTGCTAATGTGATTAGAGGTAAGTGAGCTTGACGACCACCGCCGCACTGACCGTGCCGCCTTGGAAAGTCCCACTGGTTCGGCGTAATGCTGCCGACAGATTGATCGTCGTCCAGCCATTAGTGCTGCCCAACGTCAAAGAAGGGTTATTCAGTACGCTGTTCCCATCGTTTACATACGTGAGCGCAATGCCGACCCCCGTGGCAGTACCACTGTTTCTCACCAGCTTGCTGTCGTTAGCATCCGCCGTCGTTTCGAAGCTATACATCGTGGCGAGTCCAACCTCTTGGCAGTAAGCCTTTACAGAAAAATTCCGCACTGTCCCGGATGCCGTGGCACCTGCGCTGTCGAACAGCATGGCGCTAACCGTGCCAAAATCGATCGTCTGGCTACTGCTGTCGAAATAACAGGTCTGCCCTGCATAACGCGCCGTCACATTAACGGTGGCCGTGGCCGTTACTGCCGTCGACAAGCTGGGTATACAGGCCAGCGCGAGAAGCGCCAATAGCCGAATAACTGAGGGCCAATGCCACGGTAAAAGACGTGAATACATCAATTTCATACTGATTCTCATGGTTCAGTGGTGTTGTGAGGGAGAGTCTCGGAAGACTCGCGGGTCGCGTCTGTCTCTGGTAAACAACGCAGCTCGATACGTTCAAGACGACCGCCTTTCGCCGCACCGCTACCCGGCTGTTCGGGCTTCAATGAGTACGACGCGACGCACTGTTCGTTTTTACCTCCACCCCATTTGACCCTGAGCTTCCCTTCCCCTGTCAGGCCGCGCACGAAAGCGATCCCACCTTGACCAATGAGACTCAACTCTTTGCCATTGTTATCGAACAACAAAGCGCCCATCGCTAACGGCTCACCCTGCTGATCTTTAAACGTGATCAGTTGCGGACGACCCGTCTGGGTCAGGAATTTCACCTTCAACATGCTACCCGCGGTGGGGACAACTTCTTCGCTCGTCGCATTCAGCTCAACATCGTCCGACATGGCCTTGGGATCGATGCCGACGGTATTGACGCGATAAGGCATCAGATTGGGCACCACGGCATAACCGTTGCTGTCGATCGTCGAACCTTGACCATTAATGACGGTGGCACCCTCTGCCCCTTTTGCCTCGATCAACGCAAAAGCGTCGCCCACTGGCGGACCAAAGGTGACGCCGCCCCGGTGCAACACTACCGAACCGTTCGCATTGAGTGAGGCTTGACGCGTGGAGTTGCCCAGTGAAAGAGTGCTGCCCACCGTGCCAGCGGAGGCGCGATACGAGGTGTAGCCGCCAATCGACTGCGTGCTGGATGTACCGCTCGCCCCAGTGTATGAAGCATCAACACCATACGACCATTCGGCATTGTCACCGCGTGAACCCGATGCCGTTATCTGAGTCGCGGTAGATGAACCGCTACCTTGCGTCAGGTTGGTATTGATGAAGTCGAACAGTGGCTTTTGCTGGTCACGCTGCCCAAGCGGGATCGACACACTGACACCGAACTGATTATTGCTGCGCCCGTCAATATCAATGCTATGTTGCACGTAAAAATTGTATGACCAGCCTTTCAGACTGCCGTTATAGCCAAGCTGATACTGATCGTCGGAACGACGCGCACCGCCCCAATAATCCTGAGAACTCGCAGAGACGTAGAGCGATCCCAGATCACCGAGGGGTTGGGTGAGATTCACCTGTACCCGGCTCCGCACGCGAGAATTGAGTAATTCCTGACTATCTACCCCAGTGTTACGCGCATAGTTAGCTTCCCGCAGCGTGTAGAAACCGTCGGTTGAATAACGATAAGCGGCCACGGTTAAGTTAGTACCAAAATCGGACACGAGTTTGCTGTAACTGGCACGCCAGCTTTGCCCATTACTGGAGCCCAGCTCCTGTAGATCAGTACGAGCCGCCGTTACGTCTAACGCCACCGCACCTATCGGCGTGTTGACACCAGCACCGAGCAAAGCCGAGGCATATCCGTTGGAAAATAGCATCCCGCCATAAGCGGTGACAGTATCGTTCAAGCCGTACTGCAAAGTGCCTTGCACCACCGATGGACGATCACCGATCGACGCGTCGATCAGTTGACCAGCCGTAAAGTTATAACGTGATACCCCGGCACGCAGCAGTTGGGTAACGGCAGCGAACGGCACACTGAACTGATGTTCGCGCCCGTCGGCCTCCGTCACGGTCACATCCAGATCGCCGCCATAACCAGTGGCATACAGATCATCGATATCGAATGGCCCAGGTGGCACCGTAGTCTGGTAAATCACGTTGCCATTCTGCCGCACGGTGACCTTAGCATTGGTTTCCGCCACACCACGCACTTGTGGCGCATAGCCACGCAGCGATTCAGGTAACATCCGATCGTCAGTGGCTAATTGCACACCCCGCACGTTAAACGAGTCGAAGAGATCGCCCGTGGTGTAACTATCACCCAGCGTGAATTGGCTACGCAGCATGGGCAGATCATGCTGCACGTAGGTGGCGAGGTTATCCCATTCGCCGCCAGAGCTATTGCGCCAGTTGAACGTGGAACGCTGTCGGAAACGCCAGCCAGCCACGTTGAAACCACCGTCTTGGCTAAGATAGACACTGTTATCGACCGTCGAGCCATATGTCGACTTTACGTTCTGCGAAGAATAGGTGTTCAGTGTGTATTGCAGCAGAGCCGCGCTCTCACCTTCATCCCAACGGCTCGGATCGACATAACCGCGAGCGGTTTTACGCAAAAAAACCTGCGGAATGGTTAAGTAAAGCCGTTGGTCGCTGGTGTCATAATTGGTGGTGGAGCCAGCCACCGCCTCTTCTAGTGAATAAGACTGTTCAGCGGACAGGGGCAATTCCCCTGTTTGCTTCAAGCGTGCACGCAACTTCTCAATATCCACACCAAGCTGATCGAGAACTTTGAGCGTAAACACAGGTTTAGCACGCGTAGCGTTGTTAGTTGGCTGGAATTCAATTTCAGCCTTACCACGATCATCACCGTTGACGTACAGATCAACCCGATAGCGACCGGGCATAATCGGGTTGCCTTCGGTATAACGGGACAGATCGATTCCCCCTCCCACTACGAAGGCAGAGTTGAACTCGATGCGCTCCACGCTAGCGCTAGGTTCAGCCGTCGGTGGTGACACAACCCCTGATGGCTCTTGCAGCGCTGTACGTTCAGACGCCGCCGCGTACACCTCCGGGCTGGATATCTCGAAAATCAATCCAAACAGCGCATGATGCGGTTTAAATTGTCGTGAACGATCGATAGAACGGAACGCTGACGCAGAATGATGGTGACGTGATCGAAATCTCACAACGGTGATCCTGATAGGGCATCCTGAACGATGTCCCATTTGATGAATGAAGGGCTTGCCGCCTCCTTGGCTCAAGGCCGGGCGTGGCGCAAAACGTTATTGCTGTAATGGACTGGTTCCCTTGCCAATTCCGCCGTAATCATTAATCAAGGCGTAATCCACCAAAGCCTTCGTTGAGGCGTTCAGTTCACCTTTTGCAGGTTTGAAATCAGTAGCCCCTTTGGGAGGGATCATGCCGGGTTCCAGCGAAATACGTTTGCCGCCATCGACAACCCACAGTTCACCGAAAGAAACAAAGTACGGCGAGGAATTGCTTGCCTGCACTATTTTGCCCTTGCCATTGGTAGCCGGTACCAACTTCCAAGTGACCTGTTTGATGTTCTCACTCGGGTTGCCAGTCAATCCCGTTGGCCGGTAAAACAGCTTGATTCGGGTACGAAAGGCAAACTGCATCAAGCTGCGGCTATCTGCATCTACTGGCTTGGGCGGGATCTCAAGCACGTTGAACCAGAACACCGACTCCCTGTCCTTGGGCAGATCGGCTCCGGTAAACATCAAACGCAACGTTTGCCCTTTACCAGGCTCGATACGAGCCACTGGCGGCGTGAGTACGAAAGGCACGGAAAGGTCATTCGGTGTGGAGTTCACCCGGCCATCATCAACCCAGGCTTGTACCAACGCGGGGTCCGATCCGGCATTAGTCAAACGAACGCTGACTTCTTTCTCAGCTTCGGGATAAACAACGCGGGTGCCGGAAACCACCACGCCAGCTTGTACGGACGTGGATACGGCAGCCACAATAGCGGCGATCGCCAGCACGCAGTGGTTAATCTTCTTGAACATAGCAGCAAACTCAGGTGGGGTTGGGGGAAGAGCTCGACGGCAACACGCTGTGTCCCCGCCGAGTTCGAACACCCTAAGGCGTTATATCAATCATTCAGCAGCGGCTATCAGTTGTAAGCCACGGTGAAGTTCGTCAGGGTGGTCACCAAACCGGCAGTTGTTGCACCGGTGGCGTAATAACCAGCATGGTATGCCAGAGTCGCCGAACGACCAGTATCGGTAGCGGTCGCTACGCCATCAGCCACGGCGACCGAAGCAGCAGTATCACCACCGAGTGCGATCTGGGTGCCGTCTGAGTTCTGCAATTGAACTTGCACATTGCTCGCGCCACCCGTGTTGGTCAGCATCAAGTTACCGGTGTTGGTATCCATATTGGCATTGCTTTCAAAATGAGCACGAACGGTGCTGACCGATGCCGGGCAGTTCGATACTGAGATAGTGAACGGAGTGAAGCCCGCAGTCTGACCCGCCGCCGTCAGCGCCGTGGTAGCGACAGTCGGCAGTGTTACCGTTTTGCTTGCATCAGTGGCGTTGACAGAACAGGTGCTATCGGTCAATTGACCATTGAAAGTGACAGTACCGTCGTAAGCCAATGCTGATGTTGCAGCGCTGCCCAACAGTGCGGTGATGATCAGGAGTTGAGTTTTCTTCATAATCTAAAGTTCCTTTTTAACAATTTAATGGGTAAAAAAATGCCGGTTATAACTTCAACCGGCTAACGTCTACAGCAACATAATCATCGGTAACTTTGGTTCAATAATTCCCCAAAGGAACCACTTACATGTCGTTGAATTCCTATTCAGCGTTGAATAATCCTAATTATTTAAATATGAGCTTCACATCACACTTAATTTAAACTCTCCCACGCTACCGCCACTGGCATTATTGCAACCAGATTTCTATTTACAGGACAACCAGAGCAGCCCTACCGAAGTGGACTGGCATCAATAGCAATGTTTTTATTTTATCGATAGAATAAGTGCTTTCCTCTTCTACCAACTTGGTCTATATATGGAATTTTTAAATGCAGTATTACCTATCAACAAATCAATTCAGTAAAATCAAAATACCATTAAACATTTGTTTTGAATAATTGAAATATACAGAAACAAAAGATATGGGAATTATCCCATCACCAAGTAAGAGCAAATCGCACTACCAATAAGAATGGAGGTACTTAAATCGATATTAAGCCCACAGTATCGTGACCTTTCCCTGTCATTGACATTACTCCCAAGCTGACGCTCACGATACTGTCGCCATTTATTTATCAACCAATCTCCTTTTGTAACAACATCCCCTTCTCGGTAATAATAAAGGTTTTGATATTACCGGTGGTGATTGGGCGTGAAACACCATTACAATAACGAGCCATATAGGTTGGCCTTTCAAGGCGAATTTCCAGTTGATAACCGTAATCAAATTCACAACCATTCAGTTGCTCAGAGACCTTCTTGAAGCTATCCGTCCCTTTTACCGAGATATCGAGCAATTGCTCATTGTTATTGTTGTATAACGCTACGCCAAAATATTCGCTTTCAACACCTTGGTTAGCTAAATGGGCGTCGCTATAGGAGAATATTTTCTTAGTGTTGTGCTTCAAAACAATGTTGCTGCTGAAATAACGGTCTGAATTCAGGAAACGCAATGCATCGTAATAACTTGCCGTGACGTCTATCGGGTAAAGATTCTCATTGCCCTGGCTGTCTGTCAGCAAAATCCCTACCTGCCCAGTTCCCGGCACCTGAACATTACTCAACCACGCCAGTGATTTGCTTTGTAAAGTGCTGCTGTTGTCCTTATTGCGGTAGTCAGTCACACCAGTGAAAATATTGTTATTGACGTCCTCTAGCGTATCACCAACATCCACCGTTAATACACCTACATCAATGTTGGCACAGGGCATTGAGACCATTGCCGGTAAACGATACTCCAGCAAAACGTCATCATCCGTATTCATCCAGATCGGATGTTGCAAATCGGCATAAGCACTCAATGCCTGCTGAGTACTGGCGTTAGCATACAATCCCCATTGATTGAAGAACGGCAACAGATTGCGCTGCGTTATCGCGCTACAAGTGCTAATCAGTAGCTGTATTTTATTTTCTGACGTTAATGACATCACTTCCGGGGATTTTAACCGATAGGCGTGATGTAGACGTGGGAAGAAGGCCTCACCAAAAGCCAAATGTAACTGCCACAGCATAGTTAGTTTCTGGAACAAACCCAGCGTGTGGAAATCACGTTTGGCATCTGATTTGCTGAAGTGATTTTCAAATATCGTGGCGTATTCGTTACGTACCCGCGACTGATGACCAATACGCATCTGGGTATACAGTGAATAAATATTTACCGTCACTTCCACCATATTATCAAAGGTCATCGGAGCCAGTTGCATCTGGTGGCCTGCCTCATGCCACAAACCCCAGCGGGAAGCGCTGCCGCTCGCCGATAACAGCTCGGTGACCGCACTACCCGGCGGAATGCCTATCACATGATTGATGGCGACCATATAACCGGGGCCGGTGTAATACGGCGCTTCAACATAGTGAACATAATGAGGATCGCTCTGCGCCACACCGGTGACGTCGTCGAACAACCCTGAAGCTTCATTTTGGTAGCTCACCATCTTGTCTAAATAGGTCAAAAATGCCAATGGGGTTGCGCGGTTTGTCACTTGAGAGTAGCTGGCGCGCGAAACGGTAACTAAAGATTTACGGCCCTTGAATTCGACAAACAGCGCGTTTGGATTAGCATTAAGCTTACCTTCCCACTTGCTGTTATAATCTTTGTCGATATCAAAACAGACCGCCGCTTTAGCACCATTAATATGTACCCGAGAAAAGTTACCGGCGACCTGATCGCTGAAATAAATCATTCCGCTTTCCTGTGCGGTAATTTTAGTCACTTCACCGGGAGGCAAAGTAAACAACTGCTCATTCTGATTTAAATAACGCGTACCGATAATACCGCTGATCGAGAACGCATTTTGGCTTTCCAGATAAAAGGTAATGATATCACCCGCATCGGCATACAAACCCGTTGATTCAAAACGGCTGTGGGGTTTCTGACGTCGTTGTTGAACTCGGATAGTTTTACTGTCCTCTTGCCCAATAACATCGATACTATACTCATACTGACTTAACGTTGTCATTTTCACTCTCATTAATTTGAATAGAAACTCACATGGTGGATTAATTTAATAAATAGGTGTTTTAGGTTATTTATTTTTGACAATTTTTAACATGCGTTGCTGAACCTCTCTCAATAATACGCCTCCTATAGTGCCAGAAACCCCGGATATAAATAACGTCATAACTGGTGATAATGTATTCTCAATACATAACAGCCCACTCAAAAACCCGGTAAACCCGGCAACCAGCACCTGGCTAAAGAAAAACTTCATGCCACGGCCTTCCAGTTTATTGGCGGCACAGTCAAGACAATAATTAACTGTGCCGCCAATAATTGAGATGGCAATCAGTGAGAACGTAATACTCTCTTCATTCAGGCTATATAACATAACAAACTCCGGTATTAGCGTAGGAATAACGTCCGTTCGCGCTCACGTCGGTTAACCAATCCTTTCAGCACCACACCACCAGCGTAAACCCAAGAGTTAAAGGCATTGGCGGCATCACGGTACTGTCCATTGTTCAAACAGCGCAACAAGGTCGAAGGGCGTCCATCCTTTAAAGTGATTAATCCACTTTTAACACCTTTACGACCCGGTCCCACGTTAAAGATAAAAGACAGCAGTGCATCAAACTGGTTCTGATTTAGCGGTACATTAACCTCGTTGTTGATCATGGTTTCAAAACTACGAATATCTTCCCTTAATAATACTTCGGCTTGTTCGCGGCTAATTAAGCTCCCGGCAATAACCCCCGCTGTATGCCCGTAACCAATAGTCCAAATACCTACGCTATCAAGGTAAGCATTTAAACGTAGCCCTTCTTCTTTTTTGATAAATTCAATGCCTTTATCAGAGATTTTCATCGCTTTACTTAATACATTCATCTTCATGACCTTAAATTAATAAATTGATTTTACTTTGCAGAAAATAAGGGCCAGGTGAACCCGGCCCTGTGAAAGGTATTACGTCGTTAGATTAGAGTTTGGTCCATGGCATAGCATCACCGGATGCAGCCCCCGTGGTCGATGCCAAACCAGGCTCTGTGCCAGCACCAACCCACCATTTCGCCAGATAATCACTGCCTTTGTGGCTAACTTTGCTGCCGCCGGTGTAGCTGCTCGTCGCGCTCCACGCCGGATAATTGGCCACTACGGTGTCAGTATCGCTGCTGGTGTCTGTGTTGGTCTCAGTGTCAATGACTGTCGAGGAGTCTTCAGTTACTGCCTTAGCCTCTGCCGGTACCACCAGCAATGCGTAAAACGCCTGAGTGCTGTTGCCGTGACCGTCATCCACCGTGAGAGTGATTTGACACAGTGTTTCTGCCGACACCGATGGCATTACCATGACGGTTTCAGCCGCGGCAGGAGAAACAACCTGAATGTTACCTGTCGCCAACCAGTTGAAGGTCAGTGGATCCCCTTCTGGATCAGAAGTACCGATGCTGGACAGTAACAAGCGGCTACCTGCTAGCGCCTTGATGGTAATGTGTGCATTCGGAGCTTCGTTGACCACGCCGGTTTCTTCTGCGGTTTCTTCCGCGACTGGAAGCTCAGCCTCAACCTCTACCGGGGTCTCAACGTCTGCAGCGCTTTCTTCTTCAGCGCTAGGCGTCACGTTCTCACCTTCAAAGTAGAACGGTGCCATATCGACCACTTGCTTAACGATAGGACAGTCCATCCCTTCACGAGCCGCGTTAACCAGCACGCCGTTATCCTGTTCGATAGTCCAGGTAAACAAGCCACCCAGCCCTTTTTCGATCACATAACGCGCTTTTTCACGCACGGTGCGTGGCGTATCAATAGAGTGGAAGACTTTCAGCTCCGGGTTATAGAGATAGTCAGCACAAGCGACCTGATCGGTATAAACCCGGTAGCCGTTGCGACCACTCTGGTTTTCCAGATCCAGATAGTTATTAATCACGTCGTACCATTCCACACAGCCGGATTCGAAAGTACCCACGGTGGTGCCGGTGCCGTTATAGGTGCCATCCAATGGAGAGAATGAGGAAATCACTGCGCCTTTGGCACTGCGCGAATAACCGGCATAACCAACATTAATGGCTTCAGGATCAACCCCTTCCTCCAACAGATATTCCACCGCATCTTGCAGACTGAAATCTGAATGTTCGGTTTTATACAGGTTAGTGTGGTTTGCCAAACGCTCAGCCCATGGCGTACCGAAGAAGTCGTAGGTCATCACGTTAATGCCGTGCATACCCGCAGCAATTAACTCTTTGATATTCGAGTGCTTCAGTTTTTCTACGTCGGCAGAAGAAGCAATACTGATTTTCACGTGGCTCATGCCATTGCTATCCAGCGTGCTACGCAGGATACCCATCAAAGTAACGTAGTTTGCGCCATCTTCAGGGCCATGCGGGTTACCGTTGCCTTCAGCATTTGGGTATTCCCAGTCAATGTCGATTTCAGAGAACATTGGGAAACGCACCATAAAATCAACGATGCTGTTGGCGAAGATTTTAATGCCACTTTCGCTTTTTGCCAGTGCATGGAATGCATGGCTCATGGTCCAACCACCGATGCTGAAAGACAGAGCCAGTTCGTGTCCCTGCTGCAACGCTTTTTTCTGTAAATCGCGCAGACCGCCAAACACACCCTGAACCTGATCCTGATAGAAGGTATCAATGCTAGTGCCATCGTTATAGGTCGCACCTGGGCCAAAGCCCATCGGCTGCCAAGCAGTAAAACCGTTGTTAAACGCTGACTGGCAATCACCCCATGGATCCATAATGGTCATTTCATTGGTGGTTTTACCTGTCCAGGCCGCCGCTTGTTCGATTTTGGCCTTGTTTTCGCCCTGGTCACCCACAATGCCCATAAAGCCGATAATAATTTTGTCATATGCAGTCGGATCCAAAAGAGTTAAGTCAATACCACGGCCACGCTCCGCAGCAGCAATTGCACCATTTTTATCAACAGAAGCGCGTTTATCGTATTGCGACCAGTCGGTATAATAACCAAACACCTTAGGTTTATTGGCACCATTATATTTGTTGTAGACGCGTTTCATTACGCGGCCAGAAGTGTAGCTATACTTAGAGTCATTGGTTTTTGGGTCAAAACCGTCCATCGTATAAGATTGTTCGGTATAGGTATCTTTTTGAATCAATTTACTGTCAGACATGCTTCTTTCCTCATTACATAAAATGCAGTTGTATTTTTATTTAGTGTTTACTCGCCAGTCTATTTATAAGCCTTAGCGAAAACAGATTTACTGATACGTTATCAGGAGCATTTAATTCACCTGTTACGTTGTCAGCCACTGCACTATCGACTTTCGGAATCACAACCTCCAGTTAATAACCAACACAAATAATTATTGATGAATCTCTTTTCTGTTACTAATATTCAACCCAGATTATTAATAACAAATAATCCATTAATTACTGTTTGAAGATAGCTTTTGCTGTAAAAACTATCTTTTGATGGACAGCGTTCACTTGCAGATAAACAACATGGCAATTAGATCAATAAATAGCCATTTAAATCAATAAGGTAGGATGAGATGAGAGTTATTGGCGAAAACGTGGACTTTGATGAGATGAGTAACCTGCTAATTAAAGGGGATATAAAAATAGCGATAAGTGAAAAGGAAAAAAAACTACTCACTTGTTTCCTTGATAGCCCAGATAGCGAAATAGAAAAAGAATATCTAATTAGCAATATCTGGGATGCTCGTGCGATAGCTATTGTTGATGCCAATCTCACCCAACTCATTTATAAACTCAGGCGTAGTTTAGCCGCCGTTGGACATCCTGATTGTATACAAACCATCCCACGGAAAGGATATATCTATGTTCCCCCACCACAGAGCACCAAGCAAACAACAGCGCTCTCTGCTGTAAATAATAAAAATAACAATACACGTGCACTTGAGATGCACAGAAAAGGAGGAAAAGTTGCTTGGATGGTTATTGTTATTACGGTTGTTTGTTTGGTTATTTCGGCCAGTATTGCTGTAGGTAATAAAGTCTCTCTCGATAAAAAGAATGCAGGTCCAGTGATGTCATCGATTGCACCTGACCTGAAAAACATTGAATCTAATTTAACGAGTAAACCATCAGATATTGAAGTCCTGAGGATCAGAAAAAAGAACCAGCAGTACCTCATTGAAGTGAGAACCAAAGACGGAAAGTACTATTATGACATGCAAAATAATTTGATCGTCAAAGAACAAAAATAGTTCCTATCAGATAAGTTCGTTGGGTCGGGTGATGCTCACATTATTCAAACCGTGGCATTTCAAACTCCTGTTTGAAACACCCGCCCCAACGAAACCCGTTAATCTCCTCGTTGTAAAAAGCGTTCAATCCCTTGTTCTAGCTGCGCATAAAGGGTCTTGATAGGTTGTTCGTTTTCGCGATAGCCCGCGTTAATTAGCCGGTTCAGCTCACCGCAATGCTCTGCCAATTGGGGTTGTTGTAAAATAGCCAGTGAACCTTTCAGTGTATGCAGTTTTTTGCTCAACAGTTCAGCGTTCTGTTGGGTGAGAGCCTGCTGTATCGCTAATCGATCTTTCGCCCACAGCGGCACAAACATCGCCAACAGTTCATCGTGTAACCCCTCCGGCAATGATGCGACGGGTTGATGCGGTTGATGCGGTTGATGCTGAACAAACTGCGCCATAACCTGCTGAAGTTCTTGTAAAGTAATCGGTTTATGCAATACCGCAGTAAATTGTTCAGGCTCCGGCGGGAACTGCGCCGAACTTAATATCACCGGAATATTATTACCTTGTTCTCGCAGTGTATCGAGTAGTGCTTGTCCCCCAATACCCGGCATATTTTGATCGGTAATAATCAGATCGTAATCATAGCGTTCCAGCAAATTCAGCGCCTGTTCCCCATCTATCGTTTCGTGAACCACTCCCGCCCCCAGTAAACGCAATTGTTGACGCAACAGTTCACGGCCAATCACGTCGTCCTCAACAATCAATACACGTAGGCTGGCAAATGCTGGTATCACCACATCAATCGGCAACGATAAAGGAACGGGTTTCGCTGGTGGCCAACGTAATGCATCGCGCAACGCATCCTGTGAAAATGCAGTCACCCCCGTTTGCCCCGCCACTGTTTGTGGCGACAACGGACCGTCCATGGCTATCACTACTTGATGAACGGCACTGAGATCATCACTTGCCGGTGCTTGCTGCAGAGCACTCACCGCTATCAACAAAATATCCGTCTCCAAGGCAGCATCGACAATCTGGTAACCCCAGTCGGTTAATAACGAGTGCAAAAACTCACGCCATGCGGGTTCCTGACACAGTAACTTAATCCGTGCTGATACAGTGATAACTGGCAATTGTCGCTCACCCGTGATGAAGGGCAACGTGACGGTAAAAATACTGCCGATCCCTTCTTGGCTTTCTACCTGTATGTCCCCCTGCATCAGTTCTGTCAAACGCAAAGCCAATGACAGCCCTAACCCGGTTCCCTGTGTACTGTATTGGTTTTCTGCTTGTGCAAAAGGTTTGAATATCAATGCCAGCGTTTCCTGTGACATCCCCATCCCGGTATCCGCTATCTGAATCCTGAGCTGTCCATCGTGTCTCATCGCACTGAGACGGATCTGGCCTTTATCAGTGAACTTAACCGCATTACTCAACAAATTCAGGATGATTTGCCGTAAACGATTTTGATCCCCCAACAGGTTGTAATGACTCAACTCAGGGGTAATAAAACAATATAGGCTGACATTTTTAGCGGCGATGGTCGGCACAAAGGTTTGCAAAGCCTGTTCGAGCAAGAGCGATACCGAGAAACTTTCTTGCTGTAACACCAGCTCTTGGGCTTCGACTTTCGACAAATCAAGTATGTCGTTAATTAACGTCAACAAAGAGCCAAACGCATTCTGAATCACCTTAATTCGCGCCCGGGGTGCGGGCTCCATCACCTCATGTGTCAATAATTCTAGGTTCCCCAATGCGCCATGCAATGGCGTGCGGATCTCATGGCTCATCGTGGCCAAGAATGTGGATTTGGCCTGATTGGCCGCATCCGCCGCCTCCCTAGCCTGAATCAGCAGTTGCTCTCCTTGCTTGTGCAGGCTGATATCCGTCAGACTCAGCAAGATGACATTTCGCGCCAAGTAACGCGTATGAGTGTAGGAAATTGCGAGATAGAGCGGAGACTGTCCCTTAGTTTCTAATGCTAGCTCACTAGCTAAAATGACGTGACTCGCTGAGCTGTGGGTTACCGGGGCTTTAATGCATTCACGCATTAATTTTTCTCGCCCATCGGCCATGCCCATCAACATAGTATTCGCCAGTGTATTCTCCGTCACCAGCTCACCGCTTTGCGCATCAAAGATCATCAGCCCAACCGGTGCTGTTGCCACTACGGTACGGTTGAAACGCTCACTGTCAAAAACACGTCGCGCTTGTTGCTGTAACGGTTTTAACAGGTACAGATCCAATAAGAAGGTGAACCCCCACAATAGCGCCAAAACGAACAGCGTAAATAACGCCGTCAGCGTCAGTGTCGTTCGCATGGCCGCTAGAATGCTCCACCAGTCAAACGCATAAATAGCAATCCAATCAGGGCCCGGTATTTTCTGCGTGATGAAGAATGTATGTTCACGATAAAACTGCTTCACCTGTCGGCCAGACTCGCTAAAGACTTCTGGATAGGCTCGCAGCGTTTTCAACCACTGAGTTTCATTGGCACTTTGCGCATTGAGCCCAAAGGTGCTATTTCGGCTTTTAGATATAATGAAAAAACCATCTTCATGTTGATGATTTCTCTGGAAAAAGTCGGTAAACTCATCTTGGGAAAATGGCACTGCCACTACCGCCAATCGCACATCATCACGAAAAATAGCACTGGTATAATAAGTAATCATTTTCCCGCTCAGCGGATCTTTGTGTAGCGGCACCCAGATAATTTTATTGTGATCGATGCTGTCGTGTGGATGACTCTGATAACTGGATTCAATCGGCGCGATTTTTGTACTGATAAACTGTTTCAACTCTGCTTCGTTGGCCACAGGGAGTTGCGAAGGAGGTACTGAGGGTACTAATGCTAGAAAATTGCCATCTGGACTATAAATAAACTGGTTGAGTATATTGCCCTCATGGTAACGCCCTTCATTAGGCAAGGGAGATAACTGCCTAATAATTCTTAGCATGATACCCAATTGATGTTTATCTGCCTGCCCAGTAGGCGTCGCCAGCAAGGTAAAAGGCACAGCGGTAATATCCGTGCTCGTTTCCAGAATGCCGTTATTGTGGTTTATTTCGTCAAAATACTTATTCAGTCGCTCCATATAAGATGCCACCACGGACGGATCAAAGCGGCGAATGGAGGACATCATCAATTCGTAGCCTTCGGTTTGCTGCTTTAACCGAGCCTCACGACGATCTACTTCAGCTTTGACGATATCGCGCTGCGCGGAGAATATCTGCTGTTTATCATTGATATAGCGCTCAACCCGCGTGCTAGCGCCCAAAAGTACCACTGCCACTAGCGAAATAGACAATACGCTGACGCCGCCATACAAAATACGGCGATAATACTTTTTAGATAGGTTAATATTACCCACACCTTCCTTGTCGTTTTTTTGACCGTTTAATAACGCGTAAAAGTTATTTTCTTCATCCACCGAGTTTGCCCTTACCCTTTCAATTTCCCCATCATGATCAGCAGATCAATATCGTTTTTTGCCCCGAGTTTCTTCATGGCATTTTTTTTCTGCGTACTGATGGTTTTCAGGCTGCGGTTGGTTTTAACCGAAATATCGGTCACGGTCATACCACCGGTAAACATGCGTATTATTTCTGCTTCACGCGGCGTCAATCTAGTTTCTTGTAAGTTTTGGTCGGGCCTCAACGTTTGTTCAATCAGACTCAGTGAAGTCCGTGGATCAACATAGTGCTTACCTGCCGCCACATCCTGAACTACGCCGGGAAAGTTGGCGAGATCATAGCTACCTTTACTGACAAAACCAGCCGCGCCCAATTGCAATACTCGTCGGGCAATATAGACGTCGTCGTGTGCGGTGAAGATAATAATTTTCGTTTCAGGGAATTTCCTTATCAAACGCGCAGTCAGTTGCAAACCATCAGCATTATCATCATCTTCAAACGAGTAATCACAAATCAATACATCATAGGTTGATGACTGCATTAGTGACTCGAGTTCGGGTATCGAACTGGCAGCGGCAACCACATCGATATTGGCGGTTGCTTCCAATACTTTTTTAATCCCATACAGCACAATAGGATGATCATCGGCAATAATAACCCGTATTCTTTCTGTTGTTATTTTTTTTGAGTGCAAAATTTTATTCACCTAATAATATCCTGAAGTTTGGCTTATCACCCTATAAACCCTGTGGCATATCTATGACAATTTCCTACGTACAAGGGTGAAAGCAGCAAATTATTAATACCCTTCACTCGTTTTACCTAAGTCTATGACATTAGTCAAAAGCCATAGATAAAATCATCATTAATTATAAACTTAGGATTATTCCTAGCTTAATGTAATACCAATCTTATTGATAGTCAACTTCAGGGTATTATAGATTCATTAAGAATAACCCTACTAAAAAACACACGATTGACACTCACAGTGACTTTGGATTGATAGACCAGGAAGGAATCATGAACTCTGTGTTTAAAACACTTGTTAACAAGCACTTTTATTTGACTATTTTACTTGCCTGCATCGGCTTTTGGTTCAGTATGATATTGATATTTATTGCATTAACTCGATGTTAAAACTATAGCCATTTGATTAAAACTCTATACCATACAAACAAAAAACCGCAGTTCAGATAAACAGACACTGCGGTATTAGACTAACAATGCGAGAAAACACCACTCGTTACTATAAGGTGATAAGTAAAAATACTATTTATTGGCCTTCTCAGACTTCAACTGTTGTAGTTGCGTAGGAGTCAGTACTTTTTTAATTTCCTGACGTTTCTCTTTCTTGCTAAGTTGGCTATTTTGATTAATTTGATCAACCTGCTGTTGCTGCGTAGTCGTCAGATTTAGAGAGGAAAGATCCGCAGCAAAGGAAGGCAGTGCCATCAAACCAACAGTCGTAGAAAATATAGCCATTGCTATCGTTTTTTTCATGTTCATTTTTATATCCTATTTAAATTAGCACCGGTAAATCCGGATGTGGAAAGCATAAATGACTTTAAGTAAAGCAATGTCAGTGCAGAGATAACGCGATGCTTTGGATGTTACAAAATATAATTTTTGATGATTTCATTCATTGATTTTTCTGTCCGCTGACTATTTCCTATCGAAACAATCTGATGATGCCGTCGGGTAAAGCCAACATTTATCCTATCGCGTGACAAACAGCGCACTTATTCTGCTCACCACCTTCTATCCTTAAGGTAAGGAACGAATTAACAACAAAACAGGAGTGAAGGATGGGATACCAAAACGTTCTTGTTACTGTCGCTGTAGCAGCCGATAGCCACTATCTGGTTGAAAAAGCCGTCTCCATCGTGCGCCCCTATAACGGGAAAATAACACTGCTCAGCGTGATTGCACCCACGGAAATGTATGGCAGCTTTGCTGGCCCAATGCTAGGTGATTTGAACACCTTAGTGGAGGAGGAAGCCCGTTTATTCATGCAAGAACTAGAACAAAAGGCCAATTACGCCAACATGGACAAACTGGTTTTACATGGTGAGTTAGGTGATGGATTGCGCTATGCCCGCCAGCAGCATCCTTTTGATTTGGTGATCTGTGGTAACCACAGCAGTAGTTTAATGAATAAAATATCTTGTTCTGCCGAACGCTTTATCAATACTAGCTGTATTGATGTTTTGATCGTTCCACTCTGACCCTAGGTTGTCGGCGGCGAGCCATCACATCGCAATGACTCGCCGGTAAGATCACGGGTTTGTTATCCGGCAACCTTGCTCATCAATCACTTGTTCGCCATCTTCTTTAGTGAAAGCGCCTTGTTGTGCATCAGGTAGAATGCTTAACACCTCCTCAGACGGGCGACACAGCTTGGTACCCAGAGGAGTAACGACAATCGGCCGATTAATCAAAATAGGGTGCTGCAACATGGCGTCAATTAGTTGCTCATCTCGCCAATGCTCTTCGGCCAATCCCAATTGTTCATAAGGCTCGACATTTTTGCGCAGTAACGCACGGACAGAAATCCCCATCTCTGTAATCAACTTGATCAAAGTCGTCCGATCTGGCGGAGTATCTAGATACAAGATCACCGTCGGTTCCACCCCACTATTGCGGATCAATGCAAGTGTATTGCGAGAGGTACCGCAGGCTGGGTTGTGATAAATAGTTATGTTACTCATCTCTATGCTCTCCATTAAACGGATAACCGTAAGGCCAGTGCAGCTAACGTGACAAACAGTACCGGGATCGTCATGACCATCCCAACTCGGAAGTAATACCCCCAACTAATGACAATCTTTTTTTGCCCGAGTACATGTAGCCACAGTAACGTTGCCAAACTACCAATTGGCGTGAGCTTTGGCCCAAGATCACTGCCAATTACGTTCGCGTAAATCATTGCTTCTTTGATTACACCGCTGGCACTGCTGCCATCGATTGATAAAGCACCGATCAATACTGTCGGTAAATTATTCATAATGGATGACAAGATCGCCGTTAGGAAACCCGTGCCCAAGGTTGCAACCCAAAGCCCATGTCCAGCTAAGTTATCAAGCACGTTAGACAGTAGATCGGTCAAGCCTGCATTACGCAAACCATAAACCACGAGGTACATGCCTAATGAGAAAATCACGATTTGCCATGGCGCGCCACGCAGTACTTTACCGGTATTGATGGCCTGTCCTTTCTTCGCTACGGCAAGCAGAATCAAAGCACCTACAGCAGCCACCAAACTGACGGGAACACCAAGAGGTTCCAGCCAAAAAAATCCGACCAGTAATAAAATCAATACCCCCCAGCCTGTTTTGAATGTCGCCAAATCACGAATGGCTTCATGCGGTGGTTTTAAAAGAGCGAGGTCATAATTTTTCGGTATATCTTTGCGGAAAAACAGATGTAGCACCACCAAGGTAGCAATAACAGCAGCGATATTGACCGGAACCATTACCGCAGCATATTGATTAAAACCTAGTTTGAAGAAATCAGCCGAGACGATGTTAACCAGATTGGAAACGATTAATGGCAAACTCGCCGTATCAGCGATAAATCCCGCAGCCATAACAAATGCCAATGTTGACCCAGCACTGAATCCCAAAGCCAGCAGCATGGCGATGACAATAGGTGTCAAGATCAAAGCCGCACCGTCGTTAGCAAACAACGCAGATACCACTGCCCCCAACAGTACAATATAGGTAAACAGCCAGCGACCTTTCCCATTTCCCCAACGTGCGACATGCAATGCGGCCCACTCGAAGAAGCCTGACTCATCCAACAGCAAACTGATAATAATGATCGCAATGAATGTTGCGGTGGCATTCCAGACTATTTGCCAAACAACAGGGATATCTGAAAGCTGAACACCACCCGAGAGTAATGCCAGCCCAGCCCCTAACATCGCACTCCACCCGATCCCTAGCCCTTTCGGCTGCCAGACAACCAGAACAATCGTCAGAATAAAGATCGCTCCTGCCAATAACATAACGACTCTCTTACGGCTCGTAGCCAATAAATATTTTTTGATGAACGTGTTTGGAAGATGACAGCATAAAGGAGTTAGGTTTTAGCTATCAATTCTATCTGTCTAAGCCACTGTGCATTATGTGCCATTCCCCTACAATCTCACGTTAGAAAACACGTTTATCTATAGGAGGAGGACGTATGTATCACTTTTCTCGCTATCAGGCAAAAGAACTCGCATTGGCTTATATGAGCGGTAAACAGCACGACCTGTCACCACTGGAGTTTTTGCAGCAGCTAAAAGCAGTAGAGAGATCGTTTGACCATTTATTGAAATTCGGCACCGAACAACCTCGTGAAGTCATCGTCAAAAATTTCTAAGTCGCTGTCTACAAGTACAACATCTACACTTTGTCATACTGGTGGTTTTTTACTGTGGGTGAGTCTCCGCCCTCTGGTCTTCCTTTACATTAAATTCGCCCCCAGAGACGAATAACAACAAAATTCGCACCTAGATACGAATATTTGACAAATTCGTCTTTGAATGCGAATTTAAACTCATTCTTGACTCAATGGTTATCTGGACAATGAAGGCACAAATCAGCGTAATTACCGGCGATTTGGTCAACTCTCAACGAGTCGATACCGCTGAATACATAGCACGTTTAAATCTCCTACTGACAGAATTACAGCAAAGCAAACTGGTTCAGCACTTTGAGGTCTTTCGCGGAGATGCTTTCCAAGCGGTGGCAAAGCCAGACCAAGGGTTGTTTGTGGCGGTTTACATCCGTATTGCGCTGCGAGCAATGAGCTCCAAACACAGGGATGCCCGAATTGCTGTTGGGTTGGGTTCGCGTCAGGCCAAAGACGCAGGATATGGAAGCGCATTCCTGAATTCTGGCAACGCACTGGATAACATGCCAAAAAACTGTCGACTGGCTCTGAAAAATGACAACGATAAAACAAACAGGATTGTCAGTGATCTCTTGCCGATGTTAGATCATGTCATCAGCAGCTTGTCACAAGCTGAGGCTCAAATAGTCCAAGCTCGCATGTTTTCAACCACCAATTTAGACGTCGCTGAACGATTACAAAAAGCCACCTCCACCGTATCTGCTACGTTAAAACGAGCGGCATATGAAGAAATAATGCGTTTTATCACCGCAATTAACAGGATGACTTAGTTATGGATTTAACCTACATCCCGCTACTGACCTGGATGCTGGTGATGCATCTAATCGCTGACTTTCCCTTACAGCCTCTCAGTTGGGTGAAGGATAAAGTTCTACATCGCGCCAAATCCCGTTTTTTACTGTTACACACGATATTGCATGGATTATTGGCTGCTGGAGTCGTCGCAGTTTTTGGTCTAATACACAACGCAGCAAAACCCCAACAAATTTTGTTAACGTTGTTAGTCATCGGCATCAGCCATTACCTCATCGATTTGTGTAAAGTCACACTTATGCGCCGGTTAAGCCAATCCACCAGTTTCTTGTTAGATCAAGGATTCCATTTCTTAGTTATCATCGGGTTATGGCTGACTATCATCCCCACACCCCATACGGTTCTAACCTATTTATGGGTGCATATTACCAGTCTGCAATTCAGTTTGATTATTATTGCTTACCTGCTGATTTATCTACCTATGGGTATTTTGATTGGTCAGTTTCTATCTCGTTGGTTGCCACAAATGCCAGTCACAGCGAAAGCAGATAACGACTCTCTATTACGAGCCGGCAAGCAAATAGGTTATTTGGAAAGAACACTGATTCTGACGTTTGTGTTGCTCGGTCAGATACCCGCAATTGGTTTTTTACTGGCGGCCAAATCCATTTTCCGTTTCGGCGATCTGCGACAAAGCGATGATAAAATGCGTACCGAGTATGTGCTGCTCGGTACGCTGTTCTCCTTCACTTTGACCATTATGCTTGGTTTGTTGATCAAACGGTTGTTGTGAAATAGATGTGGTGAAATAAGTGTTGTCACCGCTGGATATCTCACCCAGCGGTAACTTTGCTTACAACCACTCGCCAAAGCGGCGGATATAAAATCCTTTCATCAATTGTGCCACTACGCAGTAGCTAACCAAGGTTCCTGCTAACCATGGGAAATACTCCCAAGGTAACGGCTGTAGCCCCACCCAAGCTCCAAGTGGAGAGAATGGGATATAAATACCCAGCGCCATCACCAAGCCAGTAGTCAGCAATACAGGCAATGCGGCGGTGCTTTGAATAAACGGTATCTTCTGAGTACGTAACATATGGACGACTAACGTCTGCGACAGTAATCCCTCGATGAACCACCCCGATTGGAATAGCGCTTGGTGCTCTACGCTGTTGGCGGCGAAAACAAACCACATCAATGCATACGTCGTAATGTCGAAGATGGATGAAGTCGGTCCAATCCAGATCATAAAACGGCCGATGTTCTTAGCATCCCACTTACGCGGTTTGCGCAGGAACTCTTTGTCCATCTTGTCCCACGGCAGAGAAAGCTGAGAGATATCGTACATCAGGTTCTGGATCAGCAGATGAATCGCCAACATCGGTAAGAACGGAATGAATGCACTCGCCACCAACACCGAGAACACATTACCGAAGTTGGAGCTGGCAGTCATGTTCAAGTATTTGATGATATTCCCGAAGGTTTCACGTCCTTTGATCACCCCTTCTTCCAGTACCATCAAATTCTTTTCCAACAAAATAATGTCGGCTGACTCTTTGGCAATATCGGTGCCGGTATCCACGGAGATCCCCACGTCTGCATCACGTAGCGCCGGAGCATCGTTGATACCATCACCGAGGAAACCAACGGTGTGTCCATTAGATTGAAGCATTTTCAATACACGAGATTTTTGCAGCGGTGTCAGTTTAGTGAATACCGTCCGCTGTTCCACTTCACGAGCTAATGTCGCGTCATCCATCAATTCGATTTGTTGCCCACAAAGCGGTTCGCCCGGTTCCAAGCCGACATCACGACAAATCTTACAAGTGATAATCGGGTTATCACCGGTCAAAACTTTCACCGCGACGCCATTTTCTTGTAAAGCCGCAATCGCCTCTTGCGCACTTTCTTTCGGCGGATCGAGGAACGTCAGTAAACCTTGAACCACCAAATCACGCTCATCAATCTCACTGAGCGGTAGAGTACAACCTTGCTCGCCCAACTCCCGCGTGGCCAGCAACAACACCCGGAAACCATCTTCGTTATACTGGCAAGCCAAAGCCATCAGTGCGACACGACGATCATCATCCAACACCAGCGTTTGTTGCCCTTCGCGCACATGGGTAGCAATCGCTAACATCTCTTCCACTGCACCTTTACAGATCAGGAGCTGTTGCTGTTTTTCATCTTGCACGACGATCGATAAACGGCGGCGAATAAAATCAAACGGCAGTTCATCAATTTTGCTGTAGCGCCCCAACGCATCAATACCGGGTTTCCCTTGGCCAAAACGAATAACTGCCTGATCCATCAGATTTTTCATGCCGCTTTGATGGAAACTGTTCAACCAGGCGAGATGCAAGACTTCATTATCTTTAGCTCCATTCACATCCAAATGGTGCTCGAGAATGATGCGATCTTGCGTCAAAGTACCGGTTTTATCCGTACAGAGCACATCCATGGCACCAAAGTTCTGGATCGCATTTAAGCGTTTCACCACCACTTTGCGACGAGCCATCGCAATGGCACCTTTGGCCAGATTAGAACTGACGATCATCGGCAGCATTTCTGGTGTCAAACCGACCGCCACCGCCAAGGCAAACAGTGCCGCCTCGCTCCAGTCACCCTTGGTAAAACCGTTGATCAGCAATACTACCGGCACCATGACCAACATAAAGCGGATCAGCAGCCAACTGACGCTGTTCACACCGCGATCAAATGCCGTTTGTGCCCGGCTGCCAACAATAGATTTCGCCAATGAGCCAAAATAGGTCTGCCCCCCGGTCGCTACCACCACAGCCGTCGCGGTACCGCTAGCAACGTTAGTCCCCATCAGGCAAACATTCGACAATTCCAACAGTTCACTTTCGCTACACGCCTCATGACCGCTGGACTTTTGACTGACATCCCCTAACGCATCGTATTTCTCAATCGGTATCGCTTCACCGGTAAGAATCGCTTGGCTAATAAACAAATCCCGTGAGCTCATCAATCGCACATCGGCAGGGATCATATCCCCCGCAGAAAGCAGTATGATGTCACCCGGTACCAGCTCACGGATAGGTAGTTCAATGGTTTTCGCCGGCTGGCTGAAATTGCTACGACGCAGTACGGTGGCCGTCGTGCGTACCATCGATTTCAACGCTTCAGCCGCTTTATTGGTTCGATATTCTTGCCAAAAGCGCAGTAACCCGCTGAGAGCCACCATGATCAAAATGATGGTCACTCCAGTCAGTTCCGTTTCATCACCACGTTGGAGTGGCAGCCAATAATCGGTGACGAAACTGATCGCCGCTAATACCATCAATACGAAGATAAATGGGTTCTTAAAAGCGCTGACTAACTGCACTAATGCATGTGGCGCTTTTTCATGAGCCACCTGATTTTCACCAAAACATTGCAAACGCTCTTGCGCATCATCTTGAGTTAATCCAACACGATTACAATTCAAATTAGCCAACGTTTGATCGAGGCTATTCTGTGCCTCAACCGCAATGATATATTGTTCATTGTCTTTATTACGACGACGTGCTTTCTCGTTAATATAGCTCATAATATTATTCTCTTACTTTACCTTGCGCACAGGGAAACTCTTAGCAGATCAAACCCTGCCCGATTAACAGGTGATATACGCAGGTGGAATCTATTGAGTTAACGTCGTCAGCATTCAATCACCACACTAACAACGCGAAATAATTAAACCTCCGGGATGATCATCCATGACGCCTCCTTATCACCAATACGGTGAAATGAATTAAACGGGTAACTCAGAAGCGACACGCCAATGTACGGCACTGACACTTCTCTCCAAGCTAATACGGCAAACAATACCTTCGATATATTTCTGACCTGCTGGGTTGGTAATGATTTCGGCACAAACTTCAAGTTGTCCCGGTATGGCAATATCGGCACTACGCAACGATTGCAGACGCAAAGCTACCCCATTTAATGCCTGCAATATCAAGGTACGTACCAATATTTCATCTTGGTCGCCACAGGTCACTTGAATGCGATAGCGTTGTTCCAGATCAACCGCCTGCTGTTGCGGTTGTAAATTGATGCGTTGAGCCGCCTCACGCAAAAGGATGTTAGCGCACAGGATAACCAACGTCGCTAAAACGGCATTCCAATGCTGCCCTAAACCACATAGCACGCCGATTGCCGCAGAGCACCACAACGTGGCGGCAGTGTTTAGGCCGCGGATATTCAAGCCTTCGCGCATAATCACGCCCGCACCAAGAAAACCGATGCCAGAAACAATTTGCGCCGCAATACGCCCTGCACTGACGGGTTCTGTGAGCATTGAGCTAAGGATGAAAACCGCTGCACCGGTCGCCACCAACGCATTAGTGCGCAGGCCAGCCATGCGTTGCCGCCATTGACGCTCCGCCCCAATAATAGCGCCAAGGGACATTGCCAGTAATAAATTTAAAACAAAAGGAGTCATAGCCATGATCTTCCCCTAATAACAACAAGGAGGTTGATTCATGTGCTTTTTAGCACACGCGAAGTTGCGCTGATTAACACATCAGCGAAGTTGCGTATTAATACCTGGAGGAAAAAGGCTGTGGCTGCAAAATACCATAATAAAATCCAAGACAACTCGCCTGACGCAATAATGCATCGGGTAAAAATGTTTGGGTATGCACAGCTCGATATTTAGAGAGGGTGCTGCCCGCCATGTTCGGCAAGCAACAAATCGAAAGGAGATTGGTCAGCTTGCCTTGCTTATTTCGCTATAACTACAACTGTCCAATGTGTTCTCTCCTATGAAATTTTGTCTGAAGTATAGTGATGCAGAATAATGATGTAAAGGTTAATTTATTAAACAAATGATAAACTGAATAACCTTAGCTTATTGTGGTCATAATAAAAAATAACCGTTTCATTCGAAACTCAATAATCACAGCTTAATTAACTGACTAATTATTGAGCGCCTGGGGTACGAGGTTCAACAAAGATCCCCTCGTGATTACCGATTTCGTTTTCGTTGAAGAACCAAACACCACCGGGATAATCAGCTAAAGAGACGAGATACATCGTCCCCTCATTAAAAATCTCAACTGCCAAGATTTTACCTTCCCGGCGTGGACCGCCATCCGTTTTCACCGTCACAAGATCGTTAACCTTCATGATTTACCTCATCAATTATCATTATCTTTAGTGTATTACACAATGAGGTGGGAAACACCGTATTGTGCCCCCTTAGAGTCGTCACTCTCTAAAGAGTAGCAGAACAGTATCGTTGAGGTTGGCTAGATAACAGGCACAAAAAAACCCGCCTTGGCGGGTTTTTGTTAATCAGCAAATTGCCAATTAGATAGCGGTAACGTTAGCCGCTGACGGACCTTTAGCACCGTTCTCGATAGAGAACTGTACGTTCTGGCCTTCAGCCAGGGTCTTGAAGCCTTGATCCTGGATAGCAGAGAAGTGAACGAACACGTCTTTGCTGCCGTCTGCAGGAGTGATGAAACCAAAACCTTTAGACTCGTTGAACCACTTCACTTGACCTTTGATCATGTTAGACATGTCTATTTCCTTCAATAAAAAATTTAAGCCAGCATGGGCATGTTATAGCCGGTTATCAGTTACTTATGGAGGCACTAGAAAGGAAATTCGTCAGAGAAGAGCTATCAAGGATAACGCTTTAAATTTGAACTACTTTACTCAAAATGTCGTGCATAAATAGGTCTGTACCACAGGCCGGGAAGCATTAACTCATGTCAGCGTATTAATAGCAACCCTTTTCAGCCTGTGGAGTTGTAAATAGGGGTAAACGCTCATGTTTTAACCCCACTTAGTCGACTGATTAACCATTTTTCATCGTTTCGGCTTCTGTCGATGGCAGTTCAGTACCGCAATATTTGCAGAATGCAGCTTCTTCTTCGTGATCGCCACGTTGGCATTGCACACAGATGCGTCGTTGGCGATAACGTTGCAGCTCTTGCCCCATATACGCAGTCAAGATGCCGGTTGGCACAGCAATGATCGAGTAGCCGAGTAAAATCAAGATAGAGGCCAACATTCGTCCCAGTGGGGTATGCGGGACAATGTCGCCATAACCCACGGTCGTCAGTGTGACTACCGCCCAATAAACAGAAGCCCCTAGGCTGGTAAAACCGCTTTGCCCACCTTCGATAGCAAACATCAAGCCACCAAAAACACAAAGCACGACGGTGACAAAACCAAAAAAGGCGCCCAACTTACGCCGCGCCTGCTTGAGACTGCGCCAAATCATGCCGATTTCGCTCATATAACGCAGTAGTTTCAATACTCTAAAGATACGTAAAATTCGCAAAATACGCAGCAGCATGACGAACTCTATCGTCATATGAGGCAGGAACCATATGATATAGAGAGGAAGTATCGTTAGCAGATCAATGAAACCAAAGAAGCTGAAGGCATAGCGTTGCTCTTTTGGTGTACACCATAGCCGTAATAGATATTCCAGCGTGAAGATGCCGGTAAAACACACTTCAGCCCAGAAAAAAAGATAAATAGCCCGTCGTTCCGGGCTGAATATAGCGCTACCGCCGGGCTCCATAAACAACAACGCGACGCTAAGCACCGCGATAATAATCCAAAACATCTCCATCCTGCGCCCTGAGCGCGAATGATGATCAAATAGCATTTGATAACTACGTTGACGCCAACCGGATACGGCCATTTTATGGGACATAGTTCAATGTCTTATGAAAGAAACTTGCTCACATACTATACCCAAGTGACTTCAAGATGCAGGTTTCAGTACCTGAAAATTATCATTTAAGTACGAGCACAAAGGCTCTGCCATTTGCGGCATTTTCACCTCAGCCAAAGCGAATAAGATGCGGCCATAGAACGTACTTGCTATCGGAAAATCCTATCCAAATACTGAATTCTCGTCTGGAAAAGCCGACTCAGCGGATATTCTCGCCCATCCATTTATCGACAAGTCTTGCAATATCTAGGCTGTTTTTTTCCAGCATCATCATATGCCCGTTGCCGTGAATACCGTGCTTACCCAACTGGACATAAGTGTTCTTTACACCCGCCTGCGTTAAGAATCTCGACGTCCACGCATCGTAAGTGTCATGATAAGACGCTTCGCCAGTCACAATAAGGATGGGAATGTCTTTCAGATTTGGCAATTGTCGCGCTGGTGCTTTTTGTAAAACCCCCGCAACTTCTCCGGCCTCCATCGGCTCAATTTCTTCGGTCTGCAGTTCCGATGGATCGCTGACGGGAGGGGCATAAGTGATTGGAACATCTGTAATTCCCCAAGCCCGCGCCTTGCTGTCGCCAAATACCGCATTGCGGAATGGAGGTCCTTGGGGTTCCAGCGCGACGATCCCTTTGACCAATCCGGGACGGGCGTCAGCAATCAGCCAGCCAAAAGCGCCAGACTGCGAGTGCGTCACCAAGATCGCTGGCCCGATCTGGCCCAACAATGCTGCCGATGCCGCCTGCACCAACTTGGCGGTTTCCACATTGCTGCTTAGATAGGGAACTTGTGTTTTTAGGAACGCGTCAAACACCGGGTCTCCACGGCGGCCTTTAGTTGCCTCGTTGCCGGGCCATTGTGTATGCTTTTTCGCTTGCGGCCAGGCAGCTGGCTGCTCAAAGTATGCACTTGCCGTGAAACGCGCTTCAAGCTGCGAGGCACCCATGATGCGTAGCTCGCCATCAATGCCCGGCTGGTAGGCCGAGCGCCCGCGAGCTGGTTGGTCAACGACGTAAACGAGATAGCCCTTCTCTACGAAATAGGGAGCCCAACCTTTGCCGCCGTCGGCAGTTGTCATCCAATTGGTGCCGGTTTGCGCGGCGCCATGGTAGAGCACCAACGGGTACGGCTTGGTGATTTTCTTGGGCTTGAAGACCTCCACATACATTTGCCCTTTCATGCCTTCATTACCTTTTTCGCCCACGAGCTTGCCCCCTGCATAGAAATAGCCGTGTGCAGCAACGTCGAGCATGCTGTGTATGGGAATCGTATCTGGAACTGTTGCCGCTTTATTCCCCGCGGCTGTGGCAGCGGGCGGCATTGCCACGCATAATACAAACAGGATCGCGCAAAAAAAAGAGAACTTATTATTATGCATAGAAAATCCCTCTCAAAGTTGATGCATTGATAATCGGTTTGAATGACGCCTTGCGCTTTTCAAAAAATTTAACTGACAAGTATCACCTCCCTATTAGGCGCTTTTTTCGTCCCACGCACAATTTGAACTCTTGTCATATTTAAATCACAAAAATGTCACAATTAATCAATATGATGATTGGCGATTATCCGCTCAGAATTAACCCTAGGATCTCGCTCATGACAATAATTAAAGCCTCGACTCATCAGGAAGCAGAGACACTCATACGCGCTGGGACAGCAAGAAAGATCGAACTGGCGTATGACATCGGTAGCGATGACTTTTTCCAACTAGCCAGTTTGTGGTGTGATAAAGGTGCCAAAATATCCAAAGGAAAAGAGCACTTTATCGTTTCCTTAAAAGGGTTTTACATTCCACCGAACGATTGAACCCGCTATTCATCTGAGTCGTCATTAGTTCTCAGCACAATAATCCCCCTCTCCCGCAGTTCTTGCGTTAGATTAATAACCGCAAGTTAGCGACCACGAAAAGGAGAGGACTATGCAATCCCGTCAGACACTACCCAGCATGATGCATGCCATTGAGATCATTCATCCTGGGGAGCCAGATGTTTTACAGCTAATTGAACGTCCAGCCCCCACACCTGGCCAAGGCCAGATCCTAGTCAAAATTGCGGCTGCTGGGGTGAATCGTCCTGATGTGATGCAGCGCCGTGGTCAGTATGCCCCGCCGCCAGGTGCATCTGATATTCCCGGTCTGGAATTTGCCGGTGAAGTTATTGCCATGGGTTCCGGGGTCAGTAAATATCAAATAGGCGATCGTATTTGTGCATTGGTTGCCGGTGGCGGCTACGCACAATACTGTGTGGTGCATGAAAGTAATGTGTTGCCAGTTCCATCGAGTTTTAGTTTGTTGGAAGCAGCAGCTCTTCCAGAAACCTTCTTTACCGTTTGGGTGAACCTGTTTCAACGCGGCAAACTCAGCGCCGGTGAAACCGTATTAATCCACGGGGGAACTTCCGGCATTGGTACCGTCGCGACTATGCTGGCAAAGGCATTCGGCGCCAAAGTGATCACTACCGTCGGTTCCGAAGATAAACGTCAGGCCAGCTTGGCACTTGGTGCAGATTTCTCGATTAACTACCGCACAGACGATTTTGTCGAATGTACCAAGCAAGTCACTGACGGGAAAGGCGCGGATGTGATCGTCGATTTAATCGCTGGCAATTATGTGGCCAAAAATTATCAGGCAGCGGCAATGGATGGGCGGATTATACAAATTGGTACGCAGAATGGTATCGCAAAGGATCTGAACCTAATGCCATTATTGCTAAAACGTCTAACGCATACAGGCTCAACTCTGCGTGCCCGTAGTGTAGAAGATAAAGCACAGATTGCGGCCGATTTGGAACAACAGGTTTGGCCACTACTGGCTAGCGGAATGCTCAAACCACAAATATTCAAAACCTTCCCACTGGCGCAGGCCGCTGAAGCACACTCATTGATGGAGTCCAGTGCTCATATCGGCAAGATTATGTTGATTTGCGAGTAATGAAATCTCCCCGACAGTCTAGACTTGTCGGGGAATATTTGAATCAGAAGAACTTACCTTTTAGATCAATATCACCTTCCTGTTTTAACTCACCTCCAGGAGATGCTTGGTCAACTAACGTTGGTAAGAATTGCGCAATGGTATTAGAAGCTTCATCATTTCCCACACCCAATGCTGCGGCCAATTGGCTAATAGCATCAGGTCCTAATGCTTGCTGCACGCTATTACCGTCAATTTCCTGATTCTCTCCCGTACCAACCCATGATGCTGCCTGATCATTAAACTGCCCATTTTGGAATTTAGCTAACAACGCAGAGATACCACCCTGCTGTTCAACCCATTGCATAATAGCCGAGCCATGTTGACCCAGTAGATTACCCAGTACTTGAGTAATTAAGCTATCAAATATACCCATGACTTTCCCCTTCGGCCATTGCCGGTATTTGCCAGCCAATCGCCATAATTGAATGAAAAAGGGCCGCCGTAGCGACCCTCTCGATCAGCACCTGATTAACTTCTGATCTTCCGGTAGACAAAAAGTACGATTAAAGCACCCACAACCGCGACCACGAAGCTGCCCAGATTGAAACCATCGACCTTACCCATACCAAAGAAGGTACTGATATAGCCACCGACAACCGCACCGACAACCCCCAATACGATGGTCATAATAAAACCACCACCGTCTTTGCCTGGCATGATCCACTTAGCCAGAATACCGGCGATTAAACCAAAAATGATCCAAGAAATGATGCCCATCTTTACTCTCCCTAATGACTTTTTGCCTAAAAGAAATTCTATCACCAAGCCGACAACAGCACCGGCCTCTACCCACGGATTGTTTCTTACGCAAGAACAAGACTAACCAGCCATACCCTTTAGACTAGTACAGACTTCACACACAGTAGATACAGCACAACCGTGCGTAGCTTATACACTATTACTATAGACAAAAATCAGCGGCTTACACATCAGCATCTATCCGAATTTCTATTAGTAGGATTTACCTTGATATCACGTATTCGAGACCGAACGACCCCAAATAACCGAATAATCCTATTTTTACTCTAATATCCACGACGTGATCGCCACCCAGACAGGGTTCATTTATGGTACTAAACTGATTAATCACCGATGGCAATTATCACCATTGGCCACACGTCTGACCAACGGCTTATCAGCTAAAGGTCGTAACCGAGGTCACTATTATGCAAGTTCAAGCCTACCTATTCTTTAGCGGTAACTGTGAGGAAGCGATCCATTTTTATGAAGAGGTACTAGGTGCAGAAATTGTAATTGTCATGCGTTATAAAGATATGCCCGAAGAGGCTAAACAAGGCGGGGCACCACAAGATGTTGAGCCAGAAGCAATTATGCATGCTCACCTGAAAATCGGTGAAAGTTCTCTTATGGCTTCAGATGGATGTCCACAAAGTGACGGTACTGAAGCCTCACATAAAGGGTTTTCGTTGTCACTGAATCCCAATACCGCAGAAGAAGGACAGAGCATATTCAATGCACTAGCGGCTGGAGGTGAAGTCACCATGCCTTATGCCAAAACTTTCTGGGCCAAAGGTTTTGGCATGCTGACGGATAAATTTGGTGTGAATTGGATGGTCAACGTCGAGTAAAAAGGCCAAGCCGAACAAGATGTCTGCCGTTCGTAGCAGACATCTTGCACCAGACTGTAACGATGCCTCTACAACGAGTTACGTAGCTAGCATAATTCTGACCAACTCCTCAATCGCAGGATCTCGTCGCAGGGACTTATGAAAATGGGCATGCAGATAGGGAAGATTCGCTTGTGCAAATTTTGGCTCACACCATGTTATCGGAATGACCTGCGATAAAGGTGGTAAGAGAAATGTTGGTGAAGCCATAGACAGCGAAGTGTTATGAGCAATGGACAGCAACATATTGATTATCGAATTACTCTTATAAATCATATTCAAATCGCGCTTGCCAAAGATCTCTTCTAAACCTGAGGTGACAGACACCCCACCTTCGATCGATACCCACCCTAAGCGCTGTTGTTTCGTCCACTCCTCGACCGTTATATTTTCATGAATTTCTTTATTATCAGCATGATAGACTAACGCATATTTTAATTGAAATAGTGGAATACTGACGATAGCCGGATCCGAGGGTAAAGGTAGACCAATATCCATATCTACCTCACGCATTCTCAGTTTATCCAATCGCTCATCAGGCTTGAAGTCACCAGATAAAAACTCTAAAGGGCTTTGACTGGAGATAACGCCTTGTTCCAACGCATAATGTGATAACCAATACTCAATTATAGTATTGGCTCGAATACGTAGGTAGCGAGACTCCTCCCCCCCGACAGACAGGCCATTCTTAAGTTTTAAACCCGCCGAAATATCCTCCTCCGCGGCCTTGAAAAAGGTATACAAATTTAGGGCTAACGAGGTGGGATTAATACCATTTTTAACACGAACAAACAGTGGATCTCCGTAATAATCTCTAAGTTTATTAATAGCATAACTCACTGTAGACCCACCCACATCAAGAGCATCAGCTGCCCGTCCCATGCTTTTATGTTCAATAACAGATACAAAAATCCTAATCAAATTATAATCAAAGTCTTTGCTCATATGCACCACCCAGAGGTAAATAGAGAAGCCACATAGTAACAAGTCTGAGAAAATTCTGGTTTTTCTATTTTTTAGAAAACACTTATCAGCCTCATGAATTGCGTGAAAAGAGATAAAACTGTTCAATACAACTCAAATGACACGCATATTTCCAATGACATAAATGATAAGGTTTAAAAAATGACACAGAGAAACTTTCTAAAACCGTTAGAAATAGAGAAAATCCTTCAATCAATTCCAAAAGGTGAGAATTCAATTCGTGATCGTTGCATGATATTAATGTGCTATGTCCATGGATTAAGAGTTAGCGAATTGGTTAACCTGAAAATGCAAGATCTAGAATTAGAAAATAATAAAATTACGATTTCACGCTTAAAGAATGGGCTTTCCGTACAGCACCCATTGCAAAGTCGTGAAAGAAGTTTATTGGAACGTTGGTTAACTGTGCGCTCACGCTATCTTGGCGCAGATACTGACACACTATTTTTATCTCGCCAAGGTGGACAAATATCCCGCCAGCACTTCCATCGCTTAACCAGAAAGTATGGAGAGCTGGCGGAAATAGAAATATTAGTTCATCCACATATGTTTCGTCACGCTTGTGGCTACGCATTGGCTGATAAAGGCGTAGATACTAAACTAATTCAAGATTACTTGGGTCACAAAAACATCCAACACACGGTAATTTATACTAGCACTAATGTTAGAAAATTTAGCTCCATTTATATATAACAGTTATGGGTGAGTATTATCTACATACTTGACCAAGTATCAACATACTCAGGCATAAGTATAAGAAACCATTCCAAAATCACTTTCGATATTAGTGAGATGATCGTTCATTACTATGCATTTATCAACTAAGTTAGAAACCGTACACAAACCTTGATCCTCTATAAGTTCTCCATTTGCAAGATCAGGTAAAATATCACGCAAAGCAAATAATGCAGCTGTATTTCGCACACCCAGCTTCCTCATGGCGTTGCGTTTGTGGCTGCTCACTGTTTGTCTGCTAACATGTAACTCATCCGCAATCAAAGCCATTTTTTGCCCAATAAGAATATGATTAACCACGCGTAATTCTGTGGGGCTTAATAATGGCTGGACTTCTTGTTCACAACAGGAAAGGCGTGTCACTAATTGTGGGCTAAAATTACGCTCACCATTTAATACCTGTAATAATACCTGTTTGAATACTGACAATGTTTCTTGTTTACTGATGGCTCCATCAACTTTAAACTCACAAAGGCAACGGACAACTCTATCCTCAAGAAAAGAAGTCATAACTATCAGTTTTACATTTGGCCAACGTTGCTTCATTCCTTGAATGAACAATAAGCAAGGTAAATAATCCTTCTGTCGAGCAGAAAGTGATATGATCACCATTGCAGATCGTCTCTTACCGAGCCATTCGGTGAGCTCAGTTATTGAATTAACTGTCGCATCCAAATTAATCTTCTGGCTGAACTCCTGAATAATTAGAGAGAGTCCTTTTAAACTCATCTGACATGAGTCCATAACGATAGTATCAAGAGTATGTGTATAGTTATCGTTGAATATCGTATCCATGATAATTTTCCTGTGCCTTTTAACCTTACCTCGCATTACAATTCCATGAGTTATTTAGCTAACTCCAGTTAATGAGAAATCATCTCATTCGATTGTAATAGAGTAAATAAACTGGCATTGTTTTTAATACCTAATTTACGCATGGCATTGCATTTATGTGCGCTAATTGTTTTGAGACTGCGCCCCTGATGCTTAGCTATTTGCGATTGAGTCCAACCCTGTAATAAGTAACGCAACACTTCAAACTCGCTAGTTGTTAAGCGATCTCGAATTGATGTCACTTTTTCTGAACCTATCTGCATAGATTCCCGGATGTAGGGGCTGATAACTGGCCACCCCGTTAATGCTTGCATCAAAAAACGTATGATCGTCGCCACTGATTCATCACGCGAAATTATACCCGCAATATTTAATGATTCGACCATCGAAAGTATTCGTACATCTTGCAAATCAGTCAGCAGAATCAAACGACAACTGGGTAGCCGTTGTTGCATTTCGCGTAAAAACGTAATGCCATTAAACGATGTTTCATCGACACCATTGAGCTCCATGATGACCGCATCGAACGACACGATACCCACCAGTCGCTGGAGCTCTGCCCGTGAGTTCACGCTAGCAACAACATCAATACGCCATGGAAGGCGAGCCAACAAATGTTCAAATATAAATATATTAATGGGTTTAGCATCCATTAGCACTATACGTAACGCTGCCCCTGAGTTTTCTTGTTCCATATTGATTACTTTCCCTCTCTGTCTCATTCCATCTACTTTTAAAAATGGATGTTTCCCTAAGTATTTTCTTCTTAGCTAGTTTTCATTAAAAAACAAAACATACTATCGATACTAATATGTACTATCAATAACTATGCAGTTAACGATTTAGGATGTAACACTCCTATTAGAGTAATATGCCATCGTAAGTTTATTACATTGCATCCCAACTATAGCCAATTGGAACATGTCTGCATTAAGTTCCAATAGAGCCATAGCTTCACTCATTAAGCAGGCTTGTCTGTTTATGTCGTTTTTCATGTGCTTAGTGGGTGTTTTTAAATTAAACCTTCCATTTATGAAAAATTCAGATGAATCACCATGAGTATTAACATTAATTTTACTCCACTCTAAAAAAAGTTCCTCGTGAATATATTTATTTTTAGGTATAAAAATATCACTGTTAGTGCTAGCCTTAGAGTTTGACATCATCAATGATGATATAAAAACAAATAAAATCAATAAATTAAAATAAAAAACAACACTTTGAAAACCGAAAACCCGACCTCTCATGATGTTTGTAAAATACATAACCTCACTCCCTAGTTTAATATTACGTCCATGAATTATTATATTTTTACATTTACTCAGTAAGAATCATAAAAAATAATTATAAAAACCACACATAAACAACCAGAATGATAGCACCAAAAGGATTTAACACTGAAGTTAAAACATACAGAATAGGAGTAACCTTATGAATTATTCATTTAATGAATGAATAATTGTGAAAATGATACCCATAAAATATATTAGTAGAGTAATAATGCTGCGAACAAGAGTCACTCTAAGTATCTTCTTAAAAAAAGTCAACACAATACCTAATCTCTAACATTCATATTATATAAAGTTAATTAAAAACAACTCGATGAATAAAAATGCTTGTAAGCGTTATGTCACAAAGCAATCTAGTTATATTTCGTACTTATAGATGCAGATAAAAACATCATAATTATAAATAGTAAATTAAAGTCAAATATCTACGACTAACTATTACACTTAATCAATATAAGGTGTTCTATTAGCTCTTTTTACAAAACAGATTTGTTATAAAAAATCGTAGAAACAGCCCTCACAGGCAAAGCATCATTTCCAATGTTGGCGGCTCCCCGCAGTAAATGAACTAACCCCATAAAGGCCGAGATTTCCCGGAGGCAATTTAATGAGCGAAAGATGTGTGAGCGCGATCGTTGCAAGGAATGTATCTAAGTGATTGAATAATGGCGTGGAGATTTCTTAACTCCAAAGGGTTGGCTCTTCCGTAGTTTTCGAGGTAGTTCTGTTCCACGATTCCACGCAATCTCCTCGAACTACTTGCTATCGTGCCGCTCTTTGCGGCATTTTTAATGTTATGCCCCAGCCTATGTTCAAACGACGAGCAATGTGATGATTAAATGGCCGTGGAAAGCAAATCAAACTCAAGAGGAAAGGCTTGCTCAATGGCAAGATGCGTTAGCTATTCCCCTACTCTCTCCGCTAGATGAACAAGAGCAGCAGCAGTTAGTGCACGTTGCTAGTCAATTTTTGCAACTCAAGCGACTTGTACCACTTCAAGGGTTAGAACTCACATCGCTAATGCAAGCACGCATTGCTTTACTGTTTGCTTTACCGGTTATGAAACTGGGCGTTGAATGTTTGGATGGCTTCAATGAAATTCTGCTATATCCATCACCCTTTGTGGTTGAAGAAGATTGGCAAGATGATATTGGCTTGGTGCACTCTGGCCCGGTTGTACAATCAGGCCAGAGCTGGGAACAGGGGCCGATTGTTTTAAACTGGCAAGATGTGCAGGACTCTTTCGATCTCTCAGGTTTTAATCTAATCATTCACGAAGCAGCACATAAGTTAGATATGCGAAATGGCGGCACCGCTACCGGTGTTCCACCAATACCACTGCGCGACATCGTTAATTGGGAACGCGACCTCCATGCCGCAATGGAAGATATTCAAGACGAGATCGATATGGTCGGCGAAGAGGTGGCCAGTATTGATGCCTACGCCGCCAGCGACCCTGTTGAATGTTTTGCCGTGTTATCGGAGTATTTTTTCAGCGCTCCAGAGCTACTCTCTAACCGTTTCCCTGCGTTATACCAGCACTTTCAACGTTTCTATAAGCAAGACACTTTGGCTCGCTTGCAACGTTGGCAATCCGATAGCCACGCAGAAAATCAGTAACCCGTTGTCAACTTTGTCTATATGCTGAGCAGTCAAACTCGATTGGGTAATTTAGCGTTGACAGGTTACAGGCTGCTGGATATGATGCGCCCCGTTCACACGATTCCTCTGTAGTTCAGTCGGTAGAACGGCGGACTGTTAATCCGTATGTCACTGGTTCGAGTCCAGTCAGAGGAGCCATATTTAGAAAAGCCGGTTTAAGGAAACTTAAACCGGCTTTTTGCTATCTCGATGCTTTACAACTAGACGCAGTGACACAAAGTTTTATCACCCTCCTTGAGCAACAGCGACAACGGTTGGCATAACGCGGGAAAATTGCCCGACTCGACTCACCGCATCCTGCGCCGACTCACACTGACGCAAAATAGTTTGCGCATGAAGATACAAGATATAACCCGCCTCGGTGGGTATCACGCCACGCTTAGAACGGATTAACAATTGCTGATTCAATTCCCCCTCCAACGTAGCAACCTGCTGGCTCAGCGCGGGTTGGGCGATGTGCAACGCTTCCGCTGCTCGCGTTAAACTGCCGACATCAACGATTTTCACAAAATACTTAAGACGTCTGATGTTCATCTTGCTTCCTCAGAGACTCATTGACTGATGACTTAAGAAAGCAAGATTCAGGCCACAGCCCTACCCCTCGATCTATCAAAGGTAATTGCCAGAAAAATAAGAAAAAATGATGGTAAAGCCGCTTTCCGCTCGTATCCAGCTTCGCACAATCTAAGAGCAGCGCACCAAAATCAGGCAATTAGGGGGACGTTAATGGGTAGAGATAGGCGCAAATAGTTAGCCAATAAAAGCGATAAAAAGCAGCAAGTTGGCTAATCTTATAGCAAACAAAATCCACAGCGATTTTCTTGCTTTACAAGCCATGCGCACCTCGCTATTATTCGCCCCGTTCACACGATTCCTCTGTAGTTCAGTCGGTAGAACGGCGGACTGTTAATCCGTATGTCACTGGTTCGAGTCCAGTCAGAGGAGCCATATTCTTGTTTTCATGCCTCTTTGCGAATCCTTATGTGATTTAGACTCAATAAGTTAGCGCGAAAAATCTTCCCGATACATTTTCATTTCCCCCTCAGCATCGGGCAATACTGGTGGTCTGATTTGGGGTCATTTCAGTTCGATTATGGAGTGACCACCACTGGCATAAAAGCAATCGAACCTGGTCAGAGAACCACTCTGCCCGTCTGCTTGCCAGCATGAACAATCATATCTTCCCGAAAATCGGGTACCTGCCCGTCACAAAACTCAAAGTTCCCATTTTATCGACCTGCTAGGGCATCGAGATCCTGAGTGACACACAGATTCACATTTTACTTGTTATGGCTCCTGCATCTTAACAGCCACTTTTCCTTTCGCATGTCCTTGAGCAAGATAGGCAAGAGCATCCTTTGCCTCTGCAAAAGGAAATACCTTGTCGATCACTGGCTTGAGTTTTTCCGCTTCTATGAGTTTGCCGATTTGGGTGAGTTGGTTGCCATCAGGACGGACAAAGAGAAATGAATAGGTCAGGCCCTTTTTTTTCGTAAGACGCATAATCTTGCGGCTCATCAGCCCGAACACAAAACGCAGTAAGAAGTTCAATCCCCGGGCCCGTGCGAACGCGGCATCTAACGGCCCGGTGAGAGAAACAATCTTTCCACCCGACTTGAGGATTTGGGTGGATTTTTCAATCGCATCACCTCTGACAGTGCCGAGAACAATATCGTAGCCGCTCAACACCGTTTCAAATTCTTGTTTCTTATAATCAACCACTAAGTCTGCGCCAAGACGACTCACCCACTCGATGTTGCCTGAACTCGTTGTCGTTCCCACTTTTGCACCAAGGTGCTTCGCCAGCTGGATTGCAAAACTGCCAATCCCCCCAGAACCTGCGGGAATGAAAACCTTCTGACCCGGCTGTAGCCCGGCCCGCTCTACCAGCGCTTGCCAGGACGTGAGACTCACCATCGGTAGCGACGCTGCCTGCACGAAATCCAGATTTGCGGGTTTCATAGCCGCAGCACTTTCAGGCATCAATGCAAATTCGGCAAGAGATCCCGTTCCCCTGTCGAATATGCTGGCGAATATTTCGTCGCCTGGTGTAAAACGCGTCACGCGACTCCCCACGGCAACAACAACCCCGGACAAGTCACTGCCCAATGTTGCGGGGAGCTTAAAATGCAAAATAGGCTTAAATATTCCAGTTGGGATCATGTTATCAATCGGGTTCAGACCCACAGCGTAAACTTTAACCAGGATTTCATCAGCATCGGGGGTAGGATAATCGATGTTATCGAATCCCAGCTCAGGGGATTTACCATAGCGTTTAAACGTAAACGCTTTCATCGTCTTAGTCTTCATTTGTTGTTTACCTTGCCGTATTTGTCAGTGACATTCTTGCGGATCTGTTGCTGAGTGAAAGGCAATCCCGAAGAATAGCTCGATAGAACTTTCTTCCGCCGCCGCCGGAGCGCCCCCGAAGCCCGCATTGTTCACCAGAATACTGCATAGCAGCCAAAAGACCGTTCTGCCGAGTGCAACTCATTGACTAAATTGCTTTATATCGCTCTGCGACTTCATCTTGTTTGATGTCTGAAAGCAGAGCCTGACGCGAAGCATCGAGGGTGTCCCAGCGGGCTGCATTATGTAAAGGCGGGATGGTGACGAGTTCACGGCGATCAAAGCCCACCAGCGCTGCATCCACTAACCCTCCCACTTCCATGAATTTTGCCGAGTTACTGATATCGATACCCGCACGCTCCCAGATTTCCGTATAAGTGCCGGCAGGAAGTACCGCCTGGATATAAACGCCCTTAGATGACAGCTCGACATTCATTCCCTGAGACAAGAAAAGGACAAAGGCTTTGGTTGCACCGTAAACCGTCATGGCAAATTCCGGGGCGAGTCCGACGATGGAACTGATGTTGACGATCGAGCCTTCGCCAGCTTTTACAAATCGTGGTGCCACCGCACTGGCAAGTCTCGTCAGGGCGGTGACGTTAAGCGCGATAAGGCTTTCTATCGAATCAGGCGTCTGCTCTGTAAAACTGCCGGACTGCGCGATACCCGCATTATTGATAAGAATGCCAATCTGCGTGTCTTCACGCAGGCGAGCTTCGACCGTAGCTAAATCACTCGTTTGTGTGAGGTCAGCAGGCAAAACATCGACAGAAATGCCATTTTCCTCTCGCAGACGATCGGCAAGTGTCTCTAACTTTGCTTTGTCGCGCGCGACCAGAACTAGGTCGTGGCCCCGGCGGGCGAACCGTTCAGCATAAACAGCACCAATACCCGTGGATGCGCCTGTAATAAGAACTGAAGCTTTAGTCATTAGTTGATCTTCTTTATTAATGTGTAAACAGAATTCGCAATGTGCGACGTGTATATAACGGTGACAACGATGCTTTACTTGTTGGTCTCAGTTAGCGGCGGGTAGATCCCTGGCGTATCCTGATAGCCCTGCGCCTGTTCTGAGATCTGAGTGGCTTCGGTAATCAGCAATCCTGCGGTGGCACGCTGGGCGTAATAGGTCGCCGCCAGTTCGCCGGGAACCAGACCTGCTCCGGCACGGTTACGCATCAGCGGTGCCATCACGATATGGTTGGCAAGCGTTATTGTCCCAAGATCATAGGGTTGAAATAGCTGTCGGTTCGCCATGTTTATTCCCTCGGCTTGATGGTGGTTGAAGTCTCAACTTAATGATGATGATTATCATCATTAAAGTCAATTGTTTTGATTATGATCATCATCAATGTATACTTAGCCTTATATTTTGAGAGGATTGAAAACATGAAAGTGTCGAAAGAGCAGGTTCGGGAAAACCGAATCCGCATTGTTGAAACGGCCTCAGAACTTTTTCGTGAGCGCGGCTATGATGGTGTGGGCGTCGCGGAACTGATGTCAGCGGCAGGTTTAACCCACGGAGGGTTCTACAAGCACTTTGGCTCTAAGGCTGATCTGATGGCGGAGGCAATGAGCTGCGGTTTTACGCGATCCGCAGAAAGCACGGCAGGTGTGAGCCGGGAAAAATTTATTCAATACTACCTCTCCCGACAACATCGCGATGATATGGGAAAAGGTTGTGTGATGTCGGCACTGGGCACCGATACAGCCCGTCAGTCTGAGTCAATCAAGATGACATTTGCGGCCGGGATTGAACGTCAGCTGGCAGTTTTGGGAAATGACAATGAAACGCGCGCTGACCTGATAGATACCATTACGCATCTTGTCGGTGCCCTGGTGCTATCTCGTGCTTGCCCGGATAATTCTGCTCTGGCTGATGAAATTCTGGATGTGTGCCGCACACGCCTTTGCAGTCAGGATGACCATAAAGATTGAATGTGCTAGGCAGCCGTTGCGATCATGGTAAGGGATAGTGCACGTGTCAGTGTTTCACCCTCGAACAAATCGTGCGCAATGGCACGAGCCAGAACTGCGACGGATACAGGAAAACCACAGACCATCGCCCTGTGACAATGATCTGCGGTGAGACTAAACGGAAACAATACGCTTCAGTCATTGACTCCGGGCAGGCTTACGTTAATGCCGGCTTTTCATTCTGCTGCGTATTGACAGGACGTATCTTGAACCAGATGGCATACATGGCAGGCAGGAACACCAGCGTGATGATAGTGCCACCAAAGGTTCCGCCAATCAGGGTATAGGCCAGCGTTCCCCAAAACACCGAGTGCGTCAGTGGGATAAACGCCAAAATGGCGGCCATCGCCGTCAGCAACACCGGCCGGGCTCGTTGCACCGTTGCCTCCACCACCGCATGGAATGGCGCCAGCCCTTCCTGTTCGTTGTGATGGATCTGCCCTATCAAGATCAGGGTGTTACGCATCAGGATGCCCGACAGCGCAATCAGTCCTACCAGAGCATTGATGCCAAACGGCTGGTTAAACACAAGCAGCGTTGGCACCACCCCAATAAGCCCCAGCGGCGCAGTGAGGAATACCATCACCATCGCCGACATCGACCGCACCTGCAGGATAATAATCAACAGCGTCATGGCGATCATGATAGGGAACAACGGTGCCATTGCTTTGGTCGCTTTCGCGGATTCTTCAATCGGCCCGGCCTGCTCAATGCGGTAACCTGCCGGAAGCGTATCAATCACAGACTGTAGCTCTTTCATAACTGCCGTGGACACGTCCGGCGGTTGCAGATTTTCGGCAATGTCTCCCCGCACGGTAATGGTCGGCGTACGATCGCGACGGCGCAGAACAGGATCTTCCATTTGCACCTCAACCTCCCCTATCTGCGACAGCGGAATGCGCTGGCCGGAAGACCCTACTAAGGTAAAGCCCGCTATTTTTGCCGGATCGAGTCGGATATCCCCCGCCGCGCGCCCCATGACCTGCACCGAACGGATGTCTTCACGCACTGCGGTGATAGGAACGCCTGAAAGCAGGAACTGAAGCTGCTGCGCGACCGCATTTGATGTCAGCCCCACCGCCTGAAGACGATCCTGATTGAGAGTGAAATGCAGTGCTGGCACCCGCGGACCCCAGTCGGTGTTGACGGTCCTCATCATCGGGCTGGCCTGCATCACTTTTTCGACTTTGTCTGCAATTTCGCGCAGCCTGGTGGGATCCGGCCCTATAACGCGGTAGGCCACCGGATAAGGTGAATACGGACCAAACACCAGCTGTGTCACACGCACACGCGCCTCAGGAGCCAGGCCGCCGGCAACCGCTTCACGCAGTCTGAACTTGAGTGTCTCGCGCGCTTCCTGACTGTCCGTCAGTACGACAATTTTTGCAAACGACGGATCGGGAAGCTCGGGTGCCATGGCCAGATAAAAACGCGGCGACCCTTGCCCGATGTAGGACGTAATGATTTTTGCTTCTTTCTGCTTTCTCAGCCAGGCTTCAATTTTCGCCGTGGTGGCGCTGGTCTGCTCAATCGCGGTGCCATAAGGCATCTGCACTTCAACCAGTACCTCCGGGCGGTCGGATGTAGGGAAAAACTGTTTTTTCACCAGCCCCATGCCGAGAATAGCAACAGTAAAGACGGTAATAACGGTGCCGGCCACTATCCATTTTCGCGCGATAACGCGGGTCAGTACCCGGCGAAAGCGGTTGTAATGGCGGGTGTCGTAGATGGCCGCATGGCCTCCCTCCACCGTTTTGATTTTCGGCAGCATTTTTACGCCCAGATAAGGCGTAAACACCACCGCTACGATCCAGGAAGCAATCAGGGCAATACCGACAATCCAGAACATGTTGCTGGTGTATTCACCGGCGGTGGACTGCGCAAAACCGTTGGGCATAAAACCGACGGCGGTGACTAGCGTGCCGGCGAGCATCGGTGCCGCCGTGTGGCTCCAGGCATAGGCCGAGGCTTTGATTCGGTCGTAGCCCTCTTCCATTTTCACCACCATCATCTCGATGGCGATGATGGCATCATCGACCAGCAACCCGAGCGCAAGGATCAGCGAGCCCAGGGTGATACGATCAAAGTTTTTGCCGGAAGCCTCCATCACCACGAAGACAATAGCCAACGTCAGCGGTACCGCCGCCGCAACGACAACGCCCACGCGCCATCCCATACTGACGAAGCACACCACCATCACCACCAGCAGCGCGACAAAGAATTTGATCATGAACTCATCAACGGCGGAGCTGATGTTGACTGACTGATCCGTGACTTTGGTCAACGTCATGCCCAGCGGCATACCCTCATTGATGTTGGCCGTTTCCGCATCCAGCGCCTTACCCAAATCCAGGCCGTTCCAGCCGTCCCGCATAACGATGCCCAGCAGCAGCGCCGGTTCACCCTGATTGCGGATCAGGAAGGTCGCCGGATCTTCATAGCCCCGTTCAACACTTGCCACGTCAGAAAGCTGCAGGGTTCTGCCCTGAACGACAACGGGTGTTTTGCGGATTTTCTCCAGCTTATCGAAAGCGCCATCAAGGCGGATAAAGACCTGCGGCCCTTGGGTATCAATCGAACCGGCGGGCGTCAGTACATTCTGGCTGTTGAGGGCGGAGAAAATATCCTGAGGCGAAATGCCCAGCGTGGCCAGCCGGTCATGCGAGAACGAGACAAAGATGCGTTCAGCCTGTTCGCCGATGATATTGACTTTCTTGACGCCGGGCACATGCAAAACTCGCTGACGCAAAGATTCCGCATCGCGAACCAGCAGTCGCTGCGGCTCTCCTTTCGCCTTCAGCGCAAAGAGCGCAAAGGTCACATCGGCGAATTCATCATTGACCATTGGCCCGATAACGCCTGCCGGCAGGTTTTTGGTCTCATCACCCAGCTTCTTACGCGCCTGATAGAATTCTTCCTGCACCTGTGAAGGCGGCGTGCTGTCCTGCAAGGACAGCATGGTAAAAGCCAGACCGGGACGCGTGTACGTCTCGCTACGGTCATACCACTTCAGCTCCTGCATACGCTTTTCAAGCGGTTCAGCCACCTGATCCTGCATTTCCTGCGCTGTGGCTCCCGGCCAGGCAGAAATAATCGTCATCTGCTTGACGGTAAAAGGGGGATCTTCAGCCCTCCCCAGTTCGAAAAATGAAAGAATACCGGCCACGGTAATCAGGATAATAAGGAACAGTGTGATTGAGCGCTCACGCACGGCGAGCGCTGAAAGATTGAATCTCACCTCACTCATGGCTGGCTCCCGACGGCGCGGGGTCGCTTTGTTCAGCCATGCGTACAGCCTCACCGTCATGCAGCAGATGCGCCCCCAGAGCGACCACCAGCTCTCCCGGCTTAAGGGAACCAGTCACCCTCGCCGCATCGTCACCTAATCCCTGCACCTGCACGGACCGCCATGACACTTTGGCGGGGTTACCCGAAATCACCCAGACACCCGGCCCTTTGCCAGGATCATAGATAGCAGCTAAAGGCACCTGCATCACCTGCTCCGGTAATTTATCGTCTGCAATATGGAGCGTAACGGTGGATCCCAGCGGAGCATTCGCCAGTGTCCCCTCAAGGACATATCTCGCCTCGAAGGTGCGTGTCACCGGATCCGCCGCATCAGAAAGGAGGCGCAGTTTCGCAGGGACTGTCTGCTTACCGGTGCCGTACAACTTTGCCTCAGCCTCGCTTCCGGCAGCCGGGCGTAACGTCTCGGGCAACTGCACGATGGCCTCCCTCTGCCCTGATCTGGCCAGCCGGACCACTGGCTGACCGGCACTGACAACCTGACCGGGTTCAGCCAGCGTATCCATAACCACACCGTCAGCGTCGGCCAGCAGCACGGCGTAGCCCGTGGCGTTTTGCGCCACATTGGCCTGTGCCTGAGCCGCAATGAGTTCAGCTTTGGCCGTATCGGCGGCGGCCTTTATCTGATCGTAGGCCGATGCCGACACTGCGCCTGCAGTGACCAGACCGCGGTATCGCGCCTCGTCACCCGTCGTTTGTTTTGCACGGGCCCGTGCCGCCGCGACGGCCTGTTGCTGAGCCTGAGCCTGCAGGCTCAGGTCAACCGGATCCAGGCGCATCAATGGCTGACCGCGTTTAACGGTCTGGCCAGTATCGACCAAACGTTCAAGGATTTTGCCCTGCACTCTAAAACCAAGGTCGCTTTGGACCCGGGCGACAACAACGCCGGTAAATGCGCGGGAGGTATCGACAGCACTCACCACGGTTGCAGACCTGACCAGAGGAGACTGAGTACGGGGATCGTCGGTACCGGAAGAGTCACCGCAGGCCACAAGGGCAAGCGGCAACAGGCAAACAGCAAAAGTGGCAGGATTAAGCCTGAGCATGGGTTCCCTTAATTGATTCAACAGGACAGTAACCGCATTCTCAGACTAGTGACCAATAATGTCAATAGTCACAAATCTCAAGGTGACAGACTTCTCAGTATCAGTGAGGACAGGAGCGCCGCAGCTGCCGATGCCGTTTCCAGATTATATTGCAACTGCACCGGACTGATGTAAGGCCGCATGACCAGATATATCGCATGTGCAGCCTCATCCAGCGGCGTTTTCCGTTCAAACTCCCCCGTCTGCCGCCCTTCGACAATGATTTGCTCGATCAGTTGTCGCAGCCGTTCTTCATGAGCCTCTGCCGAGGGCCACTTATCCCGCGCCGCGACGGCAGCAATGTCGTAAAGCTTGCGATCGTGAAAAAACAAATCACTGCCGGCTTCAGTCAGCGCCCGGAATAAACGCCGCAATTTTTCGGAGGCCGACGGGGCATCTGCAATCGCTGAATTGACAATCGCCATGATCATCGCCAGCCGGTTGGTGCAAATCACCTCGCCGATCGCCTGCTTCGAATCGAAAAATTTATAGATATAGGATTTTGAAAATCCTATTGATTTAGCCAGTTCTGACACCGTGGTTTTCTCATAGCCAAAATGCCCGAAATGCTCTGTGGCAGCGTCGACGACCTGATCGCGGACGTTGTGATCCAATGGCCCCCTTGGGGGATGTACATTTATGTGTTTAGTCATTTTTCCAGCTTAGCTCAGTGAGCCCTGATTGACAACGAGTGACCAATTTGTAATATGGTCACAATTCAAAATTGACTCAAGGAATATCAATGGTACGGGTTCAGGCAACCGTACCGGTTCTCCGCACAGGGCTTGATGCTGCCATGAATGCATTAGACGTTATGCTCGGTACGCCTCCCGGCACCCATCGCGCATCATGTTAACCACAACAGAAGCCATATTTAAAGAAGCCGGTTTAAGGAAACTTAAACCGGCTTTTTGCTATCTACCAATTAGATCTCTAATTTCACTAGGCTTTTTCCCCTATCTTCGTCTAGCCTGTTACTAACAGCCACAAGGATAAGGAGCAGCTATGAATACCCGCCTTACTGCCGAACAGGCACTGGATCAACTCGAAGCCTTATACGACAGCTCGGTATTGGCGCTGCGCGAAGCCATTGAGAAGTTTATCAAGCAAGGCACATTGCCCGATGCGGCAGCGCGCCATAACGGATTGTTTGTCTACCCGCAGTTGCGCGTCACTTGGGACGGCAACCTGCCCGGTAAACCACGTACTCGCGCTTATGGTCGCTTTACCCATCCTGGTAGTTACTCCACCACCATCACCCGCCCGCAATTGTTCCGCCGTTATTTGGCCGATCAACTGGCGATGCTGGTCGGTGAATATGGTGCCATTATCGAAGTGGTACCGTCGCAGCAGGAGATCCCCTATCCTTACGTGATTGATGGTTCTAGTCTGGTGTTGGATCGCACCATGAGCGCCGGATTGACGCTGCATTTCCCAACTACCGAGCTGGCACTAATTGGTGATGAAACTGCCGATGGTTTGTTCCACTCCTCCACAGACACCTTCCCGCTATCGCATTTTGACGCCCTACGTGCCGATTTCTCCTTGGCAAGATTGCGCCACTATACCGGCACACCGGTGGAGCATTTCCAGCCCTTCGTGTTGTTCACTAACTACACTCGTTATGTCGATGAGTTTGTGCGTTGGGCCTGTGAGCAAATCGCCGATCCGGCCAGCCCTTATGAAGCGTTATCCTGCGCGGGCGGCACTTATATCACCGCCGAAACGCCACATCCGGAAAGAGAGGTTTCCGATCTCACTTGGAAAAACAACCAGATGCCTGCCTACCATCTGGTTTCGCGCACCGGTCAGGGCATCACGCTGATTAATATTGGTGTCGGGCCATCCAACGCGAAAACCATCTGTGACCACCTTGCCGTATTGCGACCTCATGCTTGGTTGATGATTGGGCACTGCGGTGGTTTGCGTGAGAGCCAGTCGATTGGCGATTACGTGCTGGCACACGCTTATCTGCGCGACGATCACGTGTTGGATTCAGTGCTGCCGCCGGATATTCCGATCCCAAGCATCGCCGAGGTTCAACGCGCCCTGTATGACGCCACTAAAATGGTCAGCGGGATGCCCGGTGAAGAGGTCAAACAGCGCTTGCGTACCGGTACAGTTGTCACCACCGACGATCGCAACTGGGAGTTACGCTATTCCGCTTCGGCACTGCGTTTTAACCTCAGTCGTGCCGTCGCGGTTGATATGGAGAGCGCCACCATCGCCGCGCAAGGGTATCGTTTCCGCGTGCCTTATGGCACTTTGCTGTGCGTTTCCGACAAGCCACTACACGGTGAAATCAAACTGCCTGGGCAAGCCAACCGTTTCTACGAAGGAGCGATTTCCGAACACTTACAGATCGGTATTTGCGCCATTGACTTGTTAAGAGCAGAAGGCGATCGCATGCATTCGCGTAAACTGCGTACCTTTAACGAACCTCCATTCCGTTAAATTGCAACTCCCTAGCCAGCCTTGGTTGGGGAGTCAAAGCGCCTTGCGCAGCGTGATATTGATGCGCTGTGATCCCACCAACGAATGATAACCTTCTTTTACTGGCAAAATACCGTGATAACACAGCCGTGATGGGCCGCCCCATACCACCACATCACCATGCACTAACGGAATGCGTTGCGCTCGATCGCTACGTTGCATACCGCCAAACTGAAATACCGCCGGTAATCCCAACGACACGGAAATAATCGGCGCATTGAAATCACGTTCGTCCTTATCCTGATGTAACGACAACTTGCTGCCCGGGTCGTAACGGTTGATCAAGCAAGAATCTGGCACAAAGTGACCGAACCCCGCCTGTAGCGCGGCTTCATCTGCCAGAGCCATTAAAATATCCGGGATTGGCGGCCAGTTTTTTCCACTGCGCAAATCCCGGGTGGAATAGCGATAACCCCGACTGTCGCTGGTCCAGCCATTGCCGCACCAACTCATCGCCACCGACATCGTAAAACCGCCCGGCGTGACCAAGTGCTTCCACGGCACCTGCGCCACAATGCTCTGCACCGCCGCCAACAAAGGTTCACCGTGATCGCGGACAAAACCATGCAACACCACGGCACCGGGCACGATCTCTTCACGCCAAGGTTCAGGTAGCGCATCTTCAAACAGATCGATCGTCATAACCAATACCTGTATACATAACCAGTGTTTATTATAAGTGTCAGCAGTGACTTGTCTAGCAGACTGTGGAAAGTTGTTGATCAGCGATATTGTTATTAGTGGCAAGAGGTAGCAGACATATATTACAGCGTAAACATATCTAGCTGATTCAGAAATAAATTATCGTTGTTACGTCGTCACTTCCGTATAAATAGTGCCCCGTAAAACGACGACCAGCAGGACATTGTGACGTTAAAGAAGTGAGCAGTTCCAACTCGAAGGTTTGCGAATGCGAGTCTAACGCCACTAACTGCGCATCTAGGAAATCAAAATAGCGTTGCACCTGTGGGAACAGTGCTTTAAACAGACTTTCTTTGGCGGAAAATACTAACGTCAGCAACTGGTTAAAGGGTTGCTCTTGCTGATGCAACCACTGATATTCCGCTTCACTCACCATTGCCGTCCACAAATCCGCTGCGCGCTTTTCCGACATCAGAGTTTCGACATCCAGCCCGACGCCGCCAAACCCCGTTTCCTGCTGCACGGCACAAAGCGCGGTATTGGCGTTATGGCTTAATGCTCCAGCAATATCTTGCGGCCACAGGGGTTCGCGGCTATTCCCCGTCAACAGCATGAAATCACCCCGCCCGTATCGCGCCAATACCTGCTGCGCCAGATAACGCCCCGCCAAATATTCCGCCCGCCGCTTGGTCACCGCCGGAGTCAAACTCGCGGGAAAAACGATGCCACTAGTCTGGAAAAACTCATCGCGATAATGCGTAGGCGAAAAACGGCAACGCGCAATTTGCCCAGTGAAATCACCAAGGGTGAGCCATTCGAGATCGTAGAGGAAAGGTGAAAGCACGGTTTGCCTGTGACAGATTAAAATAAAAGGAAACTATTCATTGATGTTTGCACGTAGAACCCGCAATTGCTCCAACAACTCCGGTAACGCAGTTTGCACGTTGCCCAAACAACCTCTAGGTTAATATCGAAATATCCATGAGCAATACGATTACGCATTCCGCGCATGCTACGCCACGGTATTTCAGAATGTTGTTGCGTGAAATCCGCATAACCATCCATGAGTTTTGTTGTCGCTTCACCAATGATAATCAGGCTCATGATAACCGCTTGTTGAGTACGCTTATCCTCCTGAAAATCCTCAAGACATAAGCCATCAGTAAAATCACACGCATCTTGCGCAGCTTGCGTCATATGTTCGAGATAAGCAAGGAGTCGATTTTCAATCATATTGGTTGTGCCTCGGCCAACACTTGCGCACGGAACTTCGCGGGTAAATCAGCCGGTGTCAACACATCAACCTGAACACCCAACAGAATTTCGAGCTCTACCTGTAATCCGCCAAGATCGAACAAGGTTGCGCCCGGCAATGCATCCACCAATAAATCCAGATCGCTACCATCCCGATCGGTTCCATGCAGCACAGAACCAAAAATACGTGGATTAACCGTAGGAAAACGCCCCACCGTTTCACGTACAATATTTCGCTTGTTAGCCAGAATGATTGATGGTCGCATGAGCATGTCCTCATATTTAGGTTCATTAACCCACCGCTGGTTTTAAGTCCAACAGTGGGTACGTCACTATAAACCAAGTTTACCGCAATATCCCTTTCATCGTTTTTTCAAAATCACTCCAAGCGCAGAAACCCTCTTTATCGATTGGGCAACCTTTCAGCGCCAGCGTTACACGCTGTGGAGGATGTTTTAACGTCAATGGATCGGCATTACGCAGTTGTTCGGTCGATTGATAGACATATTCAATCTTCAGCAACTCGCGGTTGTCTTTTTTATCTAACCAGCGCTGGAACACCAATTTGCCGCCGATTGGCGTTTTTTCGTATTGATGCGGCAAAGAGTAGGATTTGAACTCCATCGCCGATAGCAGCGAAGCGATGTTGGAATCGTGTCCAACCAACACGGTCAGTTTTGGTGAATCGGGTTTACGTTCACCCAACAACGCCGAGTTGATGTAAGTCAGTAGCGGTTTCGCCACATTCTGCGCCACCACTGGCGAGGTGAACAATGAATCCTGATAGCCGTCTTTCAACTGTGCCAACTGTTTCCATTGCTGCGGCGTGCTGATTTTGCCCCAGGCCACCTCTTTCATCGGGAAACCTTCGTAATACTGCAACATAAAGGCGTCCACCAACGAGTTGCCGACACGCAGTGGCCCTGCAACACCCGGCTCTTTGCCCGGCACCGCGCTCATCTTGCTGGCTTCTTTGGTTAGATCGCACTTGTTTTCGGTTTTACAGACGCTGGAATCTTTATAGTCGATGATCTTCGCCAACTGTTGATAGGCTTTATCCAGCTTCAACGAGGCCAGCTCGGTGTTCATCGCCCCGAGAGCCTGTTGATTAAAGGCTTCACTGTTGTCAGTGATAATCGGGTTGAAGGTCGGGTCCATGGTGCCCATCTGTTCTTGGTGATGGACGGTAATATCACAACCGGGGAATGCGCCGCTGGCAAAGAACTGCGCGGTAGCGACCGTGCGTTGCAAGCTGTTGGCATAGACATAAACGCTGTCTTTAGTCGGACAACCTTCTGCTGGCAACAAACCGGTTTGTTTCAGCCAAGCGTTGAAATAGTGCCCCATATACACTTCCAACACCCCGCCTTTGGTGGTCAGCAAACCACCGGGGGTATCCCACTGCGGCCACGCTTTCGGCGTGGATTGCGCCAGCACACTACCGTTATTCGCCAGCGGTGCACGTAGGTTGTGGCGGCTCATCACCAACACTTGTTCCAACTGATAGCCGGATGTGGTTTCGGCGTAAGCCGCGCTAGTCATCAACAGAGGTAAACAAAGTAATAGGGTTTTCTTTTTCATTAGCGAAGGCTCCTTTTATATAAGCCCGGCTATCATGGAGAGGTTATGCAGTAAATATTGTGATGAATATCACGGGGATAGTTGCAGCAGCTCCGATCAGAGCTGCTGCGATTTAAATCAGAGCCACAAACGCATAATCGGCCAGCCGATCAGCAGCAACGCAGAGATATAAACCATGCCGAGGATACCGCCAAGGCGCCAGTAATCTTTCGATTTCACATAGCCGCAGCCGTAAATAATCACACCGGGGCCGGTCGCGTAAGGTGTCAGCACACCCATGATCCCGATCGACAGCACCAACAGCATGGAGAGTTGATCCATCGGTACACCCGGCAAGCCTTTACCCACCGCCAGAATGACCGGCAGCATGGTGGCAGTGTGCGCCGACAGGCTAGCAAACAGGTAATGAGCGAAGTAGAACACCAACACCAGCACGATGACCGTCATGTCCGGTGTAAAACCGTCCAGATGGGTGCTCATGGTGGTCGCGAACCAATCAATGAAGCCGGAGCGGGTTAAGCCGCTCGCCATCACTACCAGCGTCGCCAAATTGACCAATGTGTTCCAAGCGCTAGAGTATTTGGTGATGTCTTTCCACGAAACCACGTGCAGCGCCAACATCAGAGAAACGGCCAGCAAGCACACCGCCGTCGCATCGACGATTTTACCGCCAAACACCCACAGACACAGGCTCAGCAGGACCAAACCAATCAGGGTGTACTCTTTACGGCTCAGTTTCCCCATTTCCCCCAGCGCAGTATTCGCCCAGCTAGCAACTTCGTTACTGTGGGTAATACCCGGTTTATACAGGTAATAGGAGATCAACGGTGCCACTATCAACAACAACAAACCGACTGGCAGGAATGCCAAGAACCACTGCATCCAACTGATATGAATACCGGCTATTTTGCCAACAAATTCGATGCCCAGCACGTTAGGTGCCGCACCGGTCACGAACATAGAGGAACTGATACTGGTACCGACCACCATCATCCACATCAAATAACCACCGATACGGCGCGATGACGGATCGTTAGGGAAAGAATCGAACAACGGTGGCAGGTTTTTTACTACTGGGAATACGGTACCACCGGTACGCGCGGTGTTAGACGGGGTGAACGGTGCCAACAAAATATCGATGATCACCACGGCATAGCCCAGCGTTAAGGTACGTTTCCCCATAAACTTCACGAGGAACAGTGCAATACGACGCCCCAGCCCGGTCGCTTCATAACCCAAAGCGAAGATGAAGGCACCAAACACCAACCAAACGGTGGTACTGGAGAAACCTGCCAGCCCCCATTTCAGTGCTTCTTTACCGGCCTTAAAGGTCGGCTCGGCCATTTCTTGTGTGCCAAACAGCACCCAAGGTGCGGCTAACACGCTGATAGTCACAGCAATAAAGCTGATCGCCGTCGCCGGGATTGGCTCTAGGATCATACCGACAATCATCGCCACGAAAATAGCGAAATAGTGCCAGGCTTGCGGCGGCATGCCGTCTGGCACCGGTATTAACAGCAGGATCGCGAGTACCGCTAACGGCGCTATCGCTTTCCAAATCTTTTCTTGCGTTTGGGACATGGATGAATCTCCTGGAGGCTTGGTTATTATTCTTCTGCACTTGGCTCCGGCAGTTGTGCCAACAGCCAAGTGATTATCAATAGGTCGGCGCTACCGCCGGGGCTGAGGTGTCTTTCGATACATTCGCAGTCAAACTGTTGCAGTTCGGTAATCCCTTGCGGGGCTCCGGCTCCGCCCTGTGCCAACAGTTGCTGTGCTCGTTGTTGCAACCATTGCAAACCGGCAATGCCACCGCGTGAGGCGACGTTGGTGTCGCCGTTATGCGACATCAGCCACAACAGGCTGTCCATCAGCGCGACTTGCTCACCGGCATGCAGGCGTTGGCGATAGAACGGTAAAGCGCCGTCGAGTACCAGCCGGAAGCCGGACTCGGCCTCGGCACGCGCACCACCCAAACCGTGCTCGGCAAACAAACGTTGCCCAGCGGTTTGCCCGTAATTGTTACACCGTAACTCTTGCTCAACTAAGCCAGTACACATGGCAGCAACCGTGTCACATAAGGTTTTTGGTGTGATTTTTTGCTGCTGTTGATGCAAACGCCCAAAGGCGCAGCACAGTAGACCGAGCGAAAACACGCTGCCTTTATGGGTATTGATGCCGTCAGTGGCGCGGAACATATGGTTTTCGCACGCCATACCGAGCGGACGCAGGCGCACCAATTGCCCACTCAACGGCAATGCCGCATCGCTCATGCCCTGCTGGATAAAGCGCGGCAGCCAGATGCCAATCGCTCGCGCACTACGATAAAAATGCCCGATGTGCATATCGTGATGGGCACCGTTGTTGTGGCGATCGACCAGTCCCGGCTTCGGCGTTAGATTGACCTCGACGAGCAACGCCCGATAAGCGGCGCGAGCAAAAGCATTGACCACCGGTTGTGAGGCGTAAGTCGGAGCGTTAACCCGTTGGTTATGCATCATTCAGCATCTTCTCCATCGCTTGCAGCAGTTGTTCACTACTGTGAGTGCGTTGGCGAGCGCAGATCTTGGCTGACTGATGGCACAACAAGCAGCGACGTTCCGGCAGGCCGATATCACGCCGAGACAAAATCTCGCCCTGCGTATTCAGCACGTCGATATCCCACAGGCGGCCGACCGGTCGTTGCACTTCCAACTGCATCGCACAATCTTTCGCCGTTTGCGCATCCACCGGCAGCGCCAAATAACCTTCACAGCCGGTGGGCAACGCCAACGCTTCTGATCCTACGCTTTGCCAACCTTGCTGGTGACACATCTGCTGCAGCGCCTGCCAGCCAAGATTGAAAATGCGCCTTGTCAGCACGCTGTCTTTCACCGCTCCGGGAACCACCAGCGTCAGCACCACCAATGTGCTGTGATGGCGAGCCAACCACGCCTGCTGCCTTTCTTGCCGGCATTCACGGCTGGTAAGCAGTTCCGGCAGACTCACGGCGCGGTTGGCAGCCAATTCAGGGGTAACGGCGAATGAAGAGTTAACAGCGTGCATAGGGTTACTCCGCGACCTGATGAACCACATCGATCACCGAGCCATCGCGGTAACGCACCACGGCGACCACGTTGTCGGTAAAGGCGATCGGTTGCGGTTCACCGGTCAGCAACAATGCACGCTCACGCAGCGACTGAATGCTCACCACATCCAACCCCGCATCACGCAGGCGTTGCGCCAGCTCAGGTCGTGCCGGATTGACGGCAATACCATGATCAGTAACCAAAATATCGATACTCGAACCCGGCGTGACGCAAGTGGTAACCTCTTCCACCAGCGTTGGGATACGACCACGCACCAGTGGCGCGACGATAATCGCCAGCCGAGCAGCGGCGGCAGTGTCGCAGTGTCCGCCCGATGCGCCACGGATCACGCCGTCAGAACCGGTCAGCACGTTGACGTTAAAGCCAGTGTCGATTTCTAGGGCGCTCAATACCACCACGTCCAACCGGTCAACTGACGCCCCTTTCGAACTGAAATTAGCGTACTGGTTAGCACTGATTTCGATATGGTTCGGGTTACGTGCCAGTGAACTAGCAGCGGCGCGGTCAAAGCTTTGTACATCGAGCAACTTGCCGATTAGCCCTTTCTCGTGCAGATCCACCATGGTGGAAGTGATACCGCCAAGCGCAAAGCTGGCCTTGATATCGCGCGCACGCATTTTGTCTTCCAAGAAGCGCGTGACCGCCAGCGAAGCACCGCCAGTACCGGTTTGTAGCGAGAAGCCATCGGTGAAATAACCTGAACCCACAATCACGTCAGCAGCGCGACGAGCGATTAACAACTCACGCGGATTAGAAGTCATTCGGGTGGCATCAGCGCCGATCTTGTCGGCATCACCCACGCGATCCAATTCAACGATCAAATCCACCCGATCTTGAGCCAAACTGGCCGGACTATGTGGATAAGGCACAATCGCTTCGGTCAGCAGCACCACTTTATCGGCATATTCCGCATCGACGCGGGCGTAACCCAATGAGCCGCAGCAGGCTTCACCGCTGTAACCGTTGGCATTACCGAACTCATCGCAAGACGGTACGCCAAGGAAAGCAACATCGATTTTCAATTCGCCGGACTCGATCAGATTGACGCGTCCACCGTGAGAGTGAATTTGCACCGGTTTTTGCAACAAACCACGCGAGATGGCATCGGCCAGTGGACCGCGTAGGCCAGAAGTGTAAATATGACTCACCACGCCGTGACGGATATGGCCGACTAGCGGCGCATGGCAATCGCTGAGTGAGCTAGAGGCCAGCGTTAAATTGCGGAACCCCATCGCTGCCAGCGTTTCCATCACGTAGTTGAGCGTCAGATCGCCACCACGAAAAGCGTGGTGGAAAGAGATAGTCATGCCATCTTGCAAACCAGTACGGCGGATCGCTTCCTGTAATGAGTCACAACGTTTGTTGCTACGTGGCTTACGTGACTGCAAATTGGCTTTGGAAATATCCTGATAGCAGCGTAAATCGGCATGATCGTTTAAGGTCATCAGACGTTGTTGGCGTTTCATCATGCTTCCTCACTCTGTTTTACTTCTTCACGCACACCGGACAGCGCCGCACGTTGCAGCACCAGTCGCGCACGTTCAATCACCGGGCTATCGACCATTTTGCCGTTCAGCGATACCACACCACGCCCTTCTTGCTCCGCAGCTTCGGCAGCTTCGACCACCCGCTGCGCATGAGCGACTTCTTTGGCGGTTGGCGCGTACAGGTTATGCAGCAGTTCAATCTGACGTGGGTTAATCAAAGACTTACCGTCGAAGCCCAATTGTTTGATCAGCGCCGCTTCTTGCAAGAAACCGGCTTCGTTATTGGCATCGGAATAAACGGTATCGAACGCCTGAATCCCCGCCGCTCGCGCCGCCTGTAGCAGTGAGCAACGGGCGAATAACAGCTCGATTCCTTCTGGCGAACGTTCGGTACGCAGGTTGCGTACGTAATCTTCAGCACCAAGAGCAATACCGATTAAGCGTGGCGAGGAATGCGCGATAGCTACCGCGTTGGTGATCCCAGCTGCAGATTCGATCGCCGCTAACAGACCGGTGCTACCGACCGGACGACCACAATCTCGTTCGATAGCGGTGATTTCACGCTCCATATCCAGCACGTCTTGCGCACTGTCGGTTTTCGGCAAACGAACGATGTCAGCACCGCCGCGTACTACCGCCTGCAAATCCGCCAAACCATAGGCAGAATCCAACGCATTGACGCGCACGATGGTTTCCACTTCTTGATACAGCGGGTGCTGCAAGGCGTGATAGACCAAACGACGCGCGGCATCTTTCTCACGCAGGATCACCGAGTCTTCCAGATCAAACATCAAAGCATCGGCTTGATAGATAAAGGCATTGCTCACCATGGCCGCATTAGCGCCGGGAACAAACAACATGCTGCGACGCATCCGGTGCTTATTCAGCGTTTTCATCGTGCGCCTCCCAAGGCAGTTGCCCACTTTCGCTGGCACGGATCAAGGCGGCTTCCAAACGGGCGCGTAGTACGCAATCCAGTGCACCTTTGTCGTCGACGATCACTTGAACGGGTTCGACTTGGTAACGCTGTAAAACCTGCAACAAGGTGTGGCGGATAGCCGCGCCGAACTGTTTTTCTACACTGCTGGCGATCAGCAGATCATGTTCCGGGCCTTCTGCGGGCGCGATGCGCACCATGACATCACTGGATTCCAGCGTGCCGGCCATTGCTTCTCGGACTATTTTCATCATTCACCTGATTGTGCGGACTCTAATTCGGGTTGCACCGGCTTTGCCCGGCGCTGTGCCTGCTGGTCTTGCAGGTAATAAAGGGTGTCTTGGGGCACCAACGGCGCTGCCGCGTGGAAATCCCCAGCAGCAAGTAATTTGCGCACCCAAGAGGCGGAGATTGCCGTGCCTTGATATTGCAGGCGCTCAATCTCCACTAATTCGATTGGCGGGCTGGGTAACTCTGGCGTTTCCAACCAGTAGCGCATGTCGCGGTTGTATTTTGCGGTCACTTCGCAAAACGGCTCGTTACCGACGAAACGATGAGTAACGCCCAGTGCAGGAGCCAAATATTGACGGAAGATTTTGAGATCGATCTCGGTGTAGCAATCGTCGGCGACGCCTTGATCTTTAATGAAATAACAAGGGAAGGTGGCGCGAGAGATAACGTACTGCGAACCTTCGTGAACCGTGAGATTGGCAATATCTTGCGTCCCTGCCAGTACCAGTTTGCGACGATCTTCATACGGGAAGCGTGAGGTATTTTCCTTTACCAAAAACAAGTGCAACCAATCACACTGCGCCGCCGCCTGACGCACCAAATATTGGTGGCCGCGAGTAAACGGGTTGGCGTTCATGACGATACTGCCAATTTTCTGCCCTGGTTGGCGCTGGGTCGCTAACTGCTCCGCGTAACGCTTTAAGCGGCACGGGCTGTTTTCCATCAGCACCACAATGCCAGGCACGTTGGTGATCGGGTAAAAACCGCATTGGCGGAATAACTGCTCGTTTTGCACTTTGGTGTAAATAAACAGTTGAGTATGGTTGCGCTCGTAAGCCAGATTGACCAATTCGGTCGCCAGCTTCAGCGCCAGCCCTTCCCCACGCATTTGTGGGCTAATGGCGACACACTTAATAATATTGTCAGCGATGCCGCCGCAGGCGACCAATTGATCGTTCTGAGTGACGGTAATAAATATCTCCACTGTGGTGTCGATATTCAGATCGTTGCTGCGCAAGAAATTTCTAATTTCTGAAATATTCTTATGTTCTGATCTTTTTACGCGATTAAATACGGTATCGCCCAACATGACACGCTCTCTGAATAACTATTAAGTAACAAATTATGTTCATTCACTCATTTATACAAACATCAAATCAACAAAATAAAACCTTTTTAAACCATAAAGTTGAAATAACAACTACTGCTAAATGAGTATTTAGTGCAGGTATGTTAAACAGAAAAAAATCACCAATTATTGACCTAATTCACAATCACCTTGAGTTAATAAATTATTTAATGGTTTTTATTTGCTTAATTATCTTTATCAGTTTTATTATTGTCGGATGGTTTATTTAACTGCTGATTTAAACTACATTTAACCAACCTATTTACTCGGAGTTCGGAGCGTTCATGGAATGGCTTAATATCCTGATTGTTGAAGATGAAACCCCACTAGCAGAGATGCATGCGGAGTTCATCAAACAGAACGGCGGTTGCCGTCAGATTTGGCTCGCGGGCAATCTGGCGCAGGCACGGATGATGACTGAACGCTTTAAACCCGATCTGATTCTGTTGGACAACTTTCTCCCCGACGGACAGGGTATTGAGTTATTACGTGAGCTAACCCTAAAGGGCTACAACGGCGGCATCGTGTTTATTACCGCCGCCAGCGACATGGACACCGTGGCCGAGGCATTGCGCTACGGTGTGTTCGATTATCTGATTAAGCCTTTGGCCTATGACCGCTTGAGCCAAACCTTGCAACGCTTTAGTCAACGCCATCAAGCATTAAAAGACAGCACCCGCGTCAATCAGCGCCGCATCGACGAAATGTTTAACACCTACGCACGTGTCGGCCAGCAGGCAGCATTACCGATTGGCATCGACGAATTGACACTCGTTAAGGTGCGCGAGTTGTTTACCGATCCTGATGCACGTCACACCGCTGAAACCGTTGCACAACAAATTGGCCTAAGCCGCACCACCGCTCGCCGTTATCTGGAATACTGCACCGCCAATCAGCAGTTAACCGCTGAGATTATTTACGGCAAAGTCGGTCGCCCACAGCGGATTTATCACGCTGTTTGATTTGCCGACCTAAAGCTAAATCTTAAAAAACTCAAGGAATTGCGCATTCTATAAGCAAACAGTCACAGAATGCGTATTCCCCCTTTGACATGCCTAAGGCGGCTCGCTATGATTCGCCCCGTTCACACGATTCCTCTGTAGTTCAGTCGGTAGAACGGCGGACTGTTAATCCGTATGTCACTGGTTCGAGTCCAGTCAGAGGAGCCATTTTCTTGTTTTTATGCCTCTTTGCGAATCTCTATCTGTTTTTGATTCAATAAGTTGGGTTGAGCCCTATCTCGAATCACATTTTCCAGAATAGAGTTAGGTTAACCCGCCACCAAATCCCCTAGCGTCACCATCAGCATCATCGAGTCAATCGGCGAAGGCTCAAACCCTACCTGCAAATAAAATTCCCGCGCTTCATCAGAAAGCGCATGAACCAGCATCCCGCGGATGCCGATAGTTTCCGCCACCTGAATCACCCGCAGTCCGGCATCCCGCACCAGCGCACGACCGATGCCCTTACCATGCAGTGATGTATCCACCGCCAGCCGCCCCAGCACTACTACCGGAATGGGGTCGGGCATATTGCGGCGAAAACGTCCGGGCGCAGTGTTTGTCGTTACCGCGCTGGAAGCCAGCGAGTAATACGCTAACACGGCAGAATTTCCGTCACAGCAAACGAACGTGCGGGATGCACTAGTGAGCTGGTTTTTCATCGCCCGCTGTTTCAGCCAGTTATCCATAGAATCCACACCGCAGCAAAATGAATCAAGAATATGCCCGGCGTGAAGAGGCTCAGGGGCAGAGATCATTTTTTCTGTTCCCACGGCGCGGAAGTTTGCATGGTTTTACGCAGCGCGGCGTTTGGTGCAGGAGCCTGATCAAGCCGGGTGAGAAATTCCTGATACGCTTCCGGGTTAGCAATAATGATGCGTTGCTCAATCAATGCATCTTCAGCAGCGGCACGTGCGGCGTCCAGCACAAAATCCGTGCGGTTTTTTCCTTTGGCTTTCGCCGCACGATCGATCAGATCTCGCTCGGCGGGCTTGATGCGTAGGTTTAATGTTTCGCGCTTTAGGGAAATGCTGTTAGCGGCTGGCATGATAGTATCCTCAATGTGTTACTGAGTATTAAGCATACACCACTGTAACGCCAACGTCATTACGGTAATATTAACTCAAAGGGAATCGCACCGAAGGAACGAACCTAAAAATATCCTGCATAATCCTATCATTCACATTTAAAGCTCTTCCGACATACTCACTTCGCTAAGTAGTGGTCACTTTGGTGGTTGCCACACGGCATTCAATCGGATACTGAGCTAACGCCGTGCTGAGTTCTGGATGATCAAAAGGCGTCGTGATCAACATATCCACTTCATCAAATCCGGCGATTTTAGCCAGTCCGGAACTACCAATTTTGCTGCTGTCCCCCAGTACCACTTTATAGCGTGCACCCAGTAACATCTGCCGTGCCAACATAGCCTCTTCCACGATTTGATTACGAAATCCGCTTTCGGGGTCAATGGCCACACAGCCGACAAAAGCGAAATCCACTTTGAACTGCTTCACCATTTCAATGGCATAAGCGCCCACAGTTTGCCGACATTTCCCCATGTATTGGCCGCCAATGAGGTGAATTTCAGTGGTAGCGTTTTGCGCCCAGATATTTTCTGCCAATAGTGGGGAGGTGGTAAATACCACTAGATTATTCACTTGTGAGAATAAATCGGTCAGCGCTAAGGTCGTACTACCGTGATCGAGAAATAAGGTATTGCCGGGTGAAAGCAGCGTTATCGCCTGCCGAGCGATCATCACTTTATTGTCAGTGTTTTGTTGCAGGCGGTTTTCAAAAGCAATTTCATCGTAACTTTTAACCCGCAACGCCCCACCGTGGATCTTTTTTAGCTGTTGCGCATTTTCCAGAAAGGTTAAATCACGGCGAATGGTTTCCTGAGTCACGTCGAGTTGGTTGGCAAGAGTTTGTACTGAGACTTCACTCTGAGCATTTAGGCAGTTGAGAATAAATTGGTGACGTTGTTGTTGATTCATACGCTCCCTCGGTCAAACAAAACTCTCCCGCAGAGGTCACCTCCACGGGAGAGAAAACGCTATACTCTAAATAATTCGAGTTGCAGGCAGGCGGCAAACCTGAGAATCCCTAGGAGCTTACTCAAGTAAGTGACTAGGGTGAGCAGGTGAAGCCAACGCACATGCAGCTTGAAGTATGACGAGTATAAAATGAAAACGTATTCACCAACGTTTGTCATCTACTAATTCGCGTAAGACCTCATAATCAGTAAAACCAGCCGCACCTTTCAGTTCACCTTGAGTACGCCAATCCACCGCACTATGCCAAAGCCAAGTTCTCTCTTTAGAGCATAATGACATTTGCTCCACCCACGGTAACTGCGTTTCTCCAGGTACCATGACGCCATTAAGTTCCAACTGGATCGCCATGGTGACTACTGAAGGCGGCAATGTCTGCTCTAAGTTATTAACACCGCGGTGCAGCGTTATTCGTTGCACTACTTCACAAGCGTTACCGTTAACGTCATAAAACATCAGTTGCGCAACCACTTGGCTCTGGTCTGCAATCTGGCACTGCAACTGCAATTTAAAGGCTTCGGTGACGGCGAATCGCTGGCTGTGGTAGCTGGCGCAAACTTCTGGCTGGGTAAAATCAAGCCAGATTTCCGGCATGGCTTCAGCCGTGGTCAGCGATTTTTGTACTTCTTCGGTCGACAGTAAGCGTAAATAAAAACGCAGTGAACGCAGATCCAGACTGAACAGTGAGTAGTACTTCGCCCGTTTACGCTGGGCGTCCAAGTAACCCATATTGGCGTAGCCGATACGCAGCGGATAACCCGGCCAATCGCGGATCTCAGCCGGTTCGTCAATACCGCCAATTTCCCCGACCTGTTCACCATCCCGCCAGATCCGTCCGCCCTGTTGCTTATTAAAGCCAACACCATAATGAGACCAATGGTGCAGATTCACCGAACCACCATCCCAATAATGTTCGTCGCTGTTATAACTCACTGCGCCGGTCAGCCAGCCACTGTCGCGAATAGCCAACCGCATCTGATAATTTGGCCCAGCAACCAGTGAAGGCCCTTTGCCAATGAGTGGGAAATGATCAAACCGGGTACGCCCTTGAAGTGAATTCACTTTTGCTTCAATCAGCGCCGTGACGCCCTGCTGAATACGTAAACGCGGATGGTCAGGGATTTCGACATAGTCATGCTGACCATCAAGGTGTAACGCCAGCCCTTGATCCCCTTCGCACAGCACCGGTTTGCCATACAACCAAGCATCATGCCCATTACCAGAACGGTCGCGAACTTTGGGCACCACTTGCAAACCATACGGAATATAAATGTTCCCCACCGATTGCCCGTTGAGCGTGACAGAACATTCGCCGACACCCGTGCAAGTCAGCGTCTGCTTGAAGTCACACCGCTCCCCTCCTTTCAGTTGTATTGGGCTGGTGACAATTTGTTGACCGATGCAAAGTGTCAAAACGAAATCGCCATCAATACTGCCAGCGTTTTCCAACTCAGCAAACACGGTTATCTGGTTATCATTGGGCGCGTCGCTACGGACAACTTGCGACTGGTGGACAGCCAAACGAGCCGGTGATGGTAATACCGTCACACTGAGGGATTGATTCCCCAGCGTTAGCTGATGCACCCCTGCTGTCGTTAATAACAGTGGAACACAAACGTCGCGCGTTTCCTGCGCCATAATCCACCCCACACGAGCGGGGGCATCTTCCGTAAAATGGAATTGCGTTTGCGGTGCTGGTTTACCGTTAATTTTTAGTGGCAACATCAGCGGCTGCGGGTAAGGTGCGGTGTTAATCAAGCTGGCCTGTAACTGTAGTGGCTCACCATAATTCAGTTCCTGCCTGTCAGTACACCATGCCGTCACTTGCGGTTCAGCGACATTTTTTTCTCGGTACAAGGTTGCCAACGGTTCAGTGTTGCCCACCTGCCAGAGAGTGATTTCTATACGCTCCTCAGTGACGGTCACTACACTGTAATCGTTATCACCCAGACACAGCATTTCGGGTGTCATACCAAAAGGTAATTCACCGCCGGATGCATAGATCAGTTGATGAGTTTCAGCCGGTTGGCAAGCAGCACCACTCGCCAAATACCAAGTATGTCCGTTGCTCCCCAACATGTGTTGCCAAGCGTGGACATGCCCCATTAATACGATGTCGGTGTGATAGCGCTCCAGCAGAGGAGCCAAATATTTACGGTTATTATCATCCAGATAATGATGATGACTGGTGGCGAAGCACCATTTGTTGGTTTGACGCATTGCCTGAAGCTGGCTTTCAGCCCAGGCTAAAGAGCCACTAATCGTATCGCTTAGCTGTTGAGAAGGTGCTTCGCCAAGCTGTTCCGTGCAAGCTAGCGCCAACGACCACGGGTTACTGTAGCAATGCAACAATTGCAGTGGACCATAGTCAAAACGCCAGCCCTGCCCAGTGACATTATCCATCTGTAGGGCTTGCTGCCCGACGGCAAAATAATCATCAAAATAAACGCCATCATCATGATTACCTTTGATATACAGCACCGGATATTGTGCCAAGATTTCACGTTGTGGCATAAACCAGTTCTGATACTGATCTTTTTGCATCGCGGAACCCATCAACAAGTCCCCGCCATGCAAAATAAAATCCGGTTGATGGCGCTGCACTGCCGCGCTGAACCCTTCATGTACGGCAAATTCATGGGTATCGGATACCCAGACAAATTTGACGCTTTGCGGTGCCTGTTGCAGCGTTTTAAATTGCCCTTCTGCGCAAGACTCACCAGCAATCTCTAAATGATATCGCCAGCGGGTATCCGGTTTAAGCCCTTCCACCCGACAACGATAAAATCCGGTGACTATCTGTTGATGCCCCCAAGGCGCCCCCACTTGCCCCTGTACGATATAAGAAAGATGTTCGCCACTCTCGCCATAAAGATGCAGTGTAACCGGTAACAATTTTTCGCATTCCCAGCACAAGGTTATCGCATCACAAGTCGGCGCCAGTAACCAAGGCCAGGTGATTAATTTGTTATTCATCGCCAACCTCTCTTACTCTGCAATAGCAGGCTGCAAGCGCTGGCGTTTAATACGGCGATACATAATCGTCGCGCTTACAAACCCTAGCGCCGCAAAGGTCATCATAATGATGAAGATACGCGTGTATGCCTCTTGCATACTGTAGTTATCCAGCAACCAACCGTTGATCGGGTTCAGCCAGAAGGTGGGGGAATAACCAATCATTGCCGCCAACGACAGTGCTGCACCACTGTAAGATTTAGGAATGTTCATCTCGCCAATCGGCGCAAAATAGACGCTACGCAGCATGTAAACCATGATCGAGATAGCAATCAGCATAATCATGCCAGGGTAGATCAACTCAGGGGTTTTCGGCATCACCAGCGTGATCCCCAGCAGAACCACAATAATCGGCAGCATGACTCGCATAAAGTTAACACTGGAGCCAAATTTGTTATCCGCCAGCCAGCCACCAATCGGGCTAGCAATCAGCCGGGTGCCAGAAGTATTAAATAGCACAAATATCGCCGCCAGCGTCGTCGGCAAGGCGTAGACATTTTGCAGGAATGGGAAGAACCATTGGGTACCGATGAAGCAGGCATAAATGCCGCAGGCAGTCATACCGGTCAACCAACATTCTGGCATTTTCAGCACTGTTTTTATGCCAGTGAACGCCTCTTTATTGCGTTCACTAGCGGTGGTTCCCTTCAAGAAATTGTCATCTGACAGCAAGAACCAGGTCAACAACGCCAAAATAATCATACAGGTACCGTTGACCCGCATGGCTATTTGCATACCCAACACGCTTTTACCCACCCAAGAAAACAGTAAGATAGCTAACCCGTTGGTTAGGAATTCAATGCAACCTCGCAGCAATTCCATCAAGCTAAACGCGGTTCCTTGGCGTTTTTCACTGGCGGAACAACGCACCGATTTCAGCACCGACGCCCAATAAGGGCCATCTTGGGCGAATCCCCAACAAAAGAAGATAATCAGCAGAATGGCGTAACCCGGCGAAGTAGACATATACCAGCCCGTGGCACCAATAAAAAGTAACGAACAGCTAATAATTTTCCGTGACGAAAAACGGTCGGTAAACCAAGTTGCGGGGATATAAGCAAAAATCCCGGTTAAGCCAAGTAAGCTAAACAACATGCCAAGCTGCACATTGCTGATTTGCAGCGTTTGTTGAAATGGCTCGTATAACACTGTTCTTAAAGAGTTTATGGAGTAGATAAACTGACTACCCATAATAATAACCAGAAAATGCATGAAGGTTCGCTTAGTAAAACCAATACTGGCTAACCATCCTTTCATTGTTTCTCTCATGGCGTATTACTCCTGCAATCGAGTTTGTGGTAACGGTTACACACGGTACGCACCGAGCAGGCACAAAACAACAAATTAAAAACAATAATTGTTGTTTTATGATGTAAATCTCAAAATAACGGACAAATTTACCACATCAATAATTTCACTGAATTAAATAGAATTTGTGAATAATGAGGAGAGGATTTAATGGCAGGATCTTCTTTTAATCCGATAAATAATAACGGATGACATCAAACTTGGAACTAAAGATAATATTTCATAAAAAACTGCACCTTATTAAGTGGGTATTCAACTTAATAAGGTGCAGTCCAGAAACTTAAGTGGGATTTGATGAGCTTTAGGTTTGTGATTGCTTAGCCATTCTACGATACCGAATACGGCGAATCGCGCGTTGCTCTACCCAGTAGGCGCAGCGTAGAGTAATCACCCCAGCGACAATCATCCCCGCGAGGTTCAACGCCAATTGCATCAGTGAACCTGTAACCTCGGTTAATAACGTATCGCCAGTATCGGAAATCACCGAGCTGATATCCACACCTTGCAATAGCAGATTGCCCCCTATCGCCAGCGCAAACGCCAAGTTCCCCGCCGCAGGCACGGTGGTGACAGCGATAAACACACCGATCAAGGCATTGGAATACGATGAAGTCATCGCCAGAATCCCGGCGCAACCTGCCAGAATCGCGACCACAAATGACCAACGATCTGGCGTCCAGATAAAGTCAGTCTGTGGGCGCGGTTTGAGTAAATCCCCCAAAGTGATCCACTCAAAATGCGCGCCAATCAGCGCCACCAATGCAACGCAAACCACCGAAATCGCAAAACCGGAAACCAACAGTTTTAGTCCTTGCCAGATCAGATAACGATAGCCTTTGCGGACAATCCCCAAACAAGCACCGGCAACCGGGCTAAAATCTGGGCTGACCACCATCGCGGCAATGACCACGATCACCGAGTCTAACTTAACCGCAATCGCTGCCAGCGCGACGGCAAGCCCGAGGAAAACATAGAAAGTCCAAGAAGGACGCACCGATTCAACCGCGGTCTGCGTCACCGCTTCCCAAATCACACGATCGGGCGAATCGTTATTCACTTCAGGGTTCGGCGAGGTACTCCAGGCTTCCTGATTTTCCACCAGCACTGAGCCTTTCACATCCAGCTTTAAGCGGCGTAGCCACACCACCAACGGATCGACCGCTACACGCGCCACGTCGCAGTGGATCACATCCCCTGCTGGCTGTAATGCAGCTCCTTTCATATGGATCAGGTTGGTCGTTTGTGGATCTTCGGTCAGATGCCGTAAAACAGCGTCGACTTGGTCGGTGGGAACAATAATTTGCAGGTGAATCATAAAGAGGAACACGGCTAATAGAGAATATCAACGGTGATTCTAGCCTGTTGTAGATTGATACAAAATCAGAACACCAGACAATTAATGGGCGAAAAAGATGAAACTATTGAAAGTAAAACCTTACTCATACTCGCTGCTGTTATTTTGCCATAAACTGATTCCTGAACCGCCTACGAATTCGGATTTCATTCCATTTATCACTCTCATTTTAATAAAGAACTCGACCGGGATATCCACTGACACAGCGATACCCGGCAAAGTGAAAAAATTCTAGGCGAATGTGCGCGATCTGTTTTTTATTATTATCAAAAAAAGTAGATTTTTACTTAACTTGAATTTCAATTCCTGAACAAACACCTTGTTCACGTTGACAATCACCATCAGTTACTACGCTATGACGCTGACTCCCTTCCTCGATAATTCCTGCAGGAATAGCGTTTTCGATCAATGAGTCACGCACCATGTGACTGGTGATTTCATCGCTGCTATCGTGGTTAATAATACGTATTTGATTAAGACGCGGATAAACATTACGCATTTCAATGGCCAAATTACGCAATGCATCACGGCCAGTATTACTCAGCCCAGCCAACTCAGACTGTTCTGCATCAAACAGTTCATCTTTGGCAATCAGGTAATAGCTCATTGGTTGAGTGAGCTGTTTGTCATAGACACAAGGTTCTACTTGTGTGGAGCGGGAAAGAATATGGTTCTGACGACGTGCTTGCTGCAACTCCTCCTCACCCAGTTTACGGCGTACTGGCTCGGGTGGAGTGAAATCACTCATATCATCCCGTACACGCAAGAAATAGGTTTTTCCTGGTTTTAATTCGGCAGCAAACAATTTTTCAGTTTTACCGCGATAATAGGGAGCATCGCTAATATACGCACCCAGTGTGTGTTTCCCCGGTTTCACACAGAACGTGGTGAAACCGCCCGGTAACAGACTGGTATGTAGTTGACTATCTACATAGATATTGGCTGCACCGGCTGTTGGGTTGGCGTTTTTCGGGCGGTAATATACTACCTGACTGAGTTCAGGAACGACCGGTTGAACCGCTTTATAGGCTTCAGAGTAGAGATTGACTGACTTGGCATGAGTGATAGGGAAATAAACTACGCTACCTAATACCAATAGAGAGATTACGATTCGTTTCATTACGTTGTCACGCTAGATAAATTGACAGCCAAAAGGCTTAAAAACTGAGGTTAACTTGGTAAAAATCACCACGGCCTCAGGCTAGGCGAACATAATGACAAAATAGGTAATAAAAATTAACAAGTCCAGTCTTGGTCGAAGGGAAGCGAGATATATCTCACAAGTCATTCAACGGGGAATCTGATAAAAAAAGCCCTTCTATGCAAAGGGCAAATGATTATCGAAAGAATGATCTGATAAGAATCTCTATATTGAGATCGCAATAAGAATAATATAATTCTAATGAACATTATAGTAAGACCGGTCTTGTTTGTCTGAACTTAAATCCCTTGAAAAAATTCAACGTAAATATGACCGTCAGACCGGGGAAAAGTAATTGTCGAAGGAAACTTGCACCACTTCACCAACGAGCAACGGCGCACTAATATACCCTTGAACGAGTCGACCCGCGCTACCATTATTGGTGATGAAATCGTCACCATATAATCCACTATCTTTACCCATTGAAGTCACAGTCGCATGTGCCGCAGGCGGCAACGTATCAACCGTAATGGTCATAGCACTGGAAGAAACTGAAATTCTACATCAGACATAGCATCTGCTTGATTCTATGATTTTACCTCTCCGCCGCCTAAATAGGCTTTTCTTACCTCTTGGTTACTCAGTAGCTCCGCCCCGCTGCCAGTCAGACGAATTTGGCCGTTAACCATGACGTAGCCGCGATCGGAGAGTTTCAATGCATGGTTGGCGTTTTGCTCCACCAAAAAGATCGTCATGCCGCTTTGGGTCAACTCGCGGAGGATGCCAAAAATCTGTTTCACGATTAACGGCGCCAATCCCAAACTCGGTTCATCCAGCAGCAGTAGCTTTGGGCGGCTCATTAAAGCTCTGGCGATCGCCAGCATCTGTTGCTCACCACCCGACATGGTCATCGCCCGCTGATTGCGACGCTCTTTCAAGCGCGGGAACAGTTCGAACATGCGTTGCATATCTTCTTCCACATGGGCGTTACCGACGGTGATGGTGCCCATCAGCAAGTTTTCCTCCACGCTCATGTCTGGGAAGATGCGCCGTCCCTCCGGTGCCTGAGCGATGCCACTGCTAGCGATATAATGTGTTGAACGCTGGCTGATGTCTTTGCCATGAAACAAGATCTGCCCGCCGCTGATACGGGGTTGACCGAAAATCGACATCAACAAGGTTGATTTTCCTGCCCCATTAGCACCGATCAGCGCTACCGTTTCTCCACTGTTGACCTGTAAAGATACCCCGTGCAAAGCTTGGATCGCACCGTAATGCACATCCACATCGCGAAACTCCAATAGCGCTTCACTCATCCCGCCAACTCCTCTTCGTCTGCGCCCAGATAGGCCGCGATGACGTTCTCATCGTGCTGGATTTCATATGGCGTGCCTTTGGCGATCACATCACCGTGGTCGAGTACAATCACTCGGTCGGAAATCTCCATCACCATGCCCATATCATGCTCGATCAGCAATATGGTGATGCCGTGTTGTTGGCGTAGGAAGCGGATGATGCGGCTTAACGTTGCCGTCTCTACTGGGTTCAGGCCAGCAGCGGGTTCATCAAGGCACAGCAATTCCGGCTCTGTACACATGGCGCGGGCGATCTCTAGCCGTCGTTGCTGACCATAAGACATCTCCCCCGCCAGTCGGTTGGCGCAATCCACCAGCTCTACCACTTCCAGCCAGTAGAAAGCGCGATCTAAGGCATCACTTTCTGCAAGGCGGTAGCCCGGCGTATTCAACACCCCCGCCATCAGGTTACGGTTGCTCTGCATATGCTGCGCCACCAGCAAGTTCTCCACCACCGACATTTCGCGGAACAGGCGGATATTTTGGAACGTCCGCGCCAATCCGGCACGGTTAACCAAATGAGTGCCGCCGAACATCTTGTAATAGAGACGTGAGCCCAGTTGCGCCGGATTAACCCAATCGCTAGCGCGAAACTTCTGCCCGAGCACGCGGATCACATCGGTCGGCTTCTTTTGGGTATTCAGCAAAATACTGCCGCCACTGGCACGATAGAACCCCGTCAGGCAATTGAATACCGTGGTTTTCCCCGCTCCATTGGGGCCGATCAGCGCGGTGATCGAACCGCGTTCCACTTCCAAGTTAACGTCGTTCAGCGCTTTAATCCCGCCGAAACGCATCATCAAATGTTCAACGCGCAAGATGGCATCATTCATGGTGCAACTCCCTTACGCGGAGCAAAACTGCTGCGACTGATACGCACTAACCCACGCGGCCGCCACACCATCATCACCACCATCAACACGCCAAACAGCAGTACGCGATATTCGGCAAAGCTGCGTAACAATTCAGGTGCCACCGTTAGCACAAAGGCCGCCAACACCACACCGATGGTGGACCCCATGCCACCGAGCACCACAATCGCCAAGATCAGTGCCGACTCAAAAAAGGTAAATGAAGTGGGGTTCACAAACCCTTGATAGGTAGCGAAGAACACCCCGGCGATCCCGGCAGTGGAGGCTCCCATCATAAAGGCCGAGAGTTTCACCAAAACGTGGTTCAAACCCAGTGAACGACAGGCAATCTCATCCTCACGCAGCGCTTCCCAGGCGCGCCCGATCGGCATACGGGTCAGCCGCTGTTTGACATACAGCACAAACAACACCACCAAACATAACACCACATAGATAAAGATAAATTTCAGGTTGGGGTTATAGGTTAAGCCGAAAAACTCATGGAAAGGAATACCGCCCTCTTTGGCCCGCCGCCCGAACTCCAGCCCAAACAAGGTGGGCGCAGGAACCGATACGCCGTTAGGTCCACCGGTGACGGCCATCCAGTTGTTCAGGATCAAACGAATGATTTCACCGAAACCTAAGGTAACGATCGCCAAATAGTCACCGTGCATACGCAGTACCGGAAAGCCCAGTAATGCGCCCATCAGCGCGGCCATTAGCGCGCCCAAGGGCAACATGGTCCAGAATCCCAGCCCGAGATACTGATAGCCCAGCGCCAATCCGTAAGCTCCAATAGCGTAAAACGCAACGTAGCCTAGATCGAGCAACCCGGCCAATCCAACGACGATATTTAGCCCTAACCCTAACAGCACGTAGATCAAACCGAGGATCGCTACCGTCAGCAAGTATTTAGTGGCAACAAACGGGAAGAATAAAGCGATGACTGCCAGCAAAGGGAGAATCCAACGCAGGCTGGTTTTAGCACCGATGGGGCGAACATAAACCCCATCGTTATTGCTTTCAAAACGAGCGGCAATTCGGTGCCCAGCCGGTGTTTGCAAGAACAAGCTCAACAGCAGCCGTCCTGCCATCACGATGGCAATAATCCACACCAACCGATAAGGTTCGAAATTAAAACTGTAACCGTTCAGCACAATGCCAACGATCGGGCCAAAGACAATTAACGCGATAAGACCTGCCAATACAGCATCCAACAGGCTGCGTTTAATATTCAGCCCTGGGTGAACTTGGGTTTGCGACATAGTTTATCCCTCACACCTTAGCGACCATGGGCCGCCCGAGTAGACCTTGAGGGCGAAAGATTAAAATCACCACCAGCAAAGCGAATGAAAACACGTCTTTGTAATCCGAGTTCACCATGCCAGCGAATTGCGCTTCGGCAACACCCAATAACAATCCACCTAACATTGCTCCCGGTAGCGAACCGATGCCCCCCAACACCGCAGCGGTAAAGGCTTTGATGCCAATAATAAACCCGACGTAGAAATCAAAAGTGCCGTAGTTCATGGTGATCATCACACCCGCCAGCCCAGCCATGGCGGCACCGATGACAAATACCAGAGAGATCACGCGATCGGTATTGATGCCCAATATCGAAGCCATTTTGCGATCTTGTTGAGTGGCACGGCACATACGCCCTAAACGGGTGTGTTGGATCACGTAGGTCAACACCGCCATCCCCAGCAGTGAAACCACCAAGATAAACACCTTAGTGTAAGTAATCTGGATCACGCCGCCATCAAAATTCAGGCGAAATACGCCATCCAGCAAGGTCGGGATACCCTGTTGGCGCGGCCCTTGGCTGATTTGTGCGTAATTTTGCAAAATCAATGACATACCAATCGCTGAGATCAGCGGAGCCAAACGGGTTGAGTTACGCAAGGGTTTGTAAGCGATACGCTCGATAACCCAGCCATAAACTCCAGTTACCACGATGGTGAAAACTAGCGTGCCGAGGATCAATAATGGGAATGACTGCAAACCGAAGAAAGAAAGCAATGCCAAACCAATGGCACACAGGTAAGCGGAGATCATGTATACCTCGCCGTGGGCGAAGTTAATCATGCCGATAATGCCATAAACCATGGTATAGCCGATAGCGATCAGGCCATATACCGCGCCCAACGTCAGGCCATTGACCAGTTGTTGCAGGAAGAAAACATCCATAATTTGTATCTCACCCGGTGATGGGACGCCAACAGGAGCGCCCCAATAAAATCATGGCATGGCCCCCGCCTTAGCGACGGGGAACCGTTGAATGTTTACTTCGTCAATTGTTGGTATTTACCTTTGTCATCCCACTGATAAACCACGTAATCAGAGACTTTCAAGTCACCTTTTTGATCCCAAGCTTTTTTGCCCATTACCGTGTCGACATCATGAGTTTTCAGCCATTCACTGGCTTTAGGGCTATCCGCTGCCGTTTTCCCATTCGTCGCCTTGAACGCTGCGGCGATAGCCTGGATAGAAGCGTAGGAATACAGGGTGTAACCTTCAGGTTCAAAACCGCTGGCGCGGAATTTAGCGATCACCGCTTTACCTTCAGGAATTTGACGTGGGTCGTTACCGAAGGTCATCAACACGCCATTGGTGTATTGAGGTCCACCGGCAGCGGTGACTAACTCCTCAGTCACTACACAGTCACCAGAGAAGAACTTAGCCTGTACGCCTTGTTCACGCATCTGGCGCACCAACGGCCCGGCTTCTGGGTGACAGCCGCCGAAGTACACCACATCTGGTTTTTTCGATGCTATTTTGGTGACTAACGCGTTGAAATCTTTCTCGCCACGCGAAAGCCCTTCATACAACACATCGTCTACCCCACGTTTTTTCAACGCGGCTCTGGCGGCATCCGCCAGCCCTTGTCCGTAAGTGTCTTTGTCATGGATAATCGCGACTTTTTTCGCTTTCAACGTGTCAATCATATAGTTAGCGGCAATCACTCCTTGCTGATCATCACGCCCACACATGCGGAACATATTTGGGAAACCACGCTCTGTGATTTGTGGGTTGGTAGAGCCGGGAGTGATGGAGAGAACACCGGCCTCGTCATACACTTCGGAAGCTGGCATGGTGGAAGATGAACAGAAATGCCCCACCACCGCCGCGACTTTATCCTGATCTACCAGTCGGTTAGCCGCAGCTACCGCCTGTTTGGGTTCACAGGAATCATCGCCCTGTACCAGTTTGATTTTTTCCCCGTTGATACCACCAGCGGCGTTAATGTCTTCTGCGGCTTGTGAAGCGCCGCGCCAATATTGATCCCCATAGGTGGCATTAGGCCCAGTAAATGGCCCAGCGACACCGATAACAACATCAGCCTGGGCATAAAAAGCAGAACCAAAACAACCGATAAGCACAGCAGCGAGCGGACTTTTAATCAATTTCAATGACATTATTCTCTTCCTCAGCACTGTTTTAGCGAAACGCCAGAGGCGTGATACGAGCGGTCACTTTATGTGTAGTCGGGGAAAATAATTTTCGCGAGGGCGCACTCACATTCCCCGCAATTAAATAAGCAAAAATCCAGCCAATGTGACGGCTGATACATTATTTTGGCGATTTTGCGCGCGATCTCAGCGGAAAAAATGAAGGAGCTCACTACTGAACGAAAGGAAAAAAGGGAGAAGTTTTAGATTGGTGACTCAATGGCGCCATATTGCACCATCAATGTGCAATATCATTGAAGTACTGATAAAAAAATAGCGCCCTCATTTGGGGCGCCATTCGGCTTTTAGTATTCCCGGACCATCCTTGAACACTGTCCTTCCCATTTGGGCAGGATTAATTCTTTTCTACACGATCAACCAATGAGTTGGTCAGGTCGGTACGAATATCGTTACAGGTTTTGGAGATACGGAACTGGTAAGCAGAGTCCATGATCACGTTAACATCGCTGCTCACGCTCTCACGCACTTTCATATACAGTTTGGCTTGCGTCACGATACGGTTCAATTCAGTACTTTTAGCCTGATATTGTGCCGGGTTGACTTGTTGTAACGCATTTAGCTCTTTCAAGCAGCTATACATGATGGCGTCATTACCTGCGCCAACAGAAGGCGATTCTTGTTTCGCCTGTAAAGTAGCCGCTTCAGCCGGTGCTGTTTTAGATTTAGAACGATTGCCCGCATTTTGACAACCTGCCAGTAATAGACAAAGAGTGACTATCGCAATTGTTTTTTTCATTGATTTTAAAACTCCGGGAATACAAAGGAACGGTATTAATTTGCCGCTATTAGTACAACTCCACGTAGCATAGAGCAGTAGTCTTACACCTGCCAACCCCCGCAAAAAACGTTAAATTTGCAAGAGTAATCCTAAAGGCTCGTTAGATTATCATGGAAGAACCCCAGAGAAAACCCCAAAATCGGCATACATAACTTATACTTCAGTAGATTACCACAATCACGAGCTTTAACCAGCTGGCTTGATCACTATATTGATGAAAAAACAGGATATCTACTGCCACTATAGTGATCAATTTTTACGTCCTTCATTCCTACTAGAATAAAAAAACAACAGACCGCACAAAATGCCCCTGTCATGGTGACAGTATGATTAATATCATCGAAATATTTGAATACATTAGATACCACTTTGATATTTAATTTATTCACCATTTGTAAACCGTGGCGAAATAAGATTCAGCCTTTGGATGAAATGATAAAATCGAGTCACTCGTCCATAGGTGATATAACAAATAAAATGACACTCAATGAGTGACTATTTATCCATCAACACTATCGATAATATGCCGAAAAACCCTGCAAGATGCTCATTCCAGCAGCAAACGCGCTTTTCACTCATTTAGTGCTTTGACAAACCTTCAGACGCTCGTTATTATGCGCCCCGTTCACACGATTCCTCTGTAGTTCAGTCGGTAGAACGGCGGACTGTTAATCCGTATGTCACTGGTTCGAGTCCAGTCAGAGGAGCCAACTTCTTGTTTTCATGCCTCTTTGTGAATCCCTATCTAATTAAGATTCAATAAATTATCGTGAAAAATATTCCCGATGCGTTTTCAGTTTTCCCTTTGCATTGGGAGAAATTTGGGATCAAGTTGGTTCGATAATGGAGTGCCCCCCATATATCTCTCAATGACACGAAAATCCGCAGTCTCAAGCCTTCTGATAAATCCTTTAAAGTCTCCGATTCACACGGCCTATACCTTTTGGTCAATTCAGGCGGTTCACGTCTCTGATATCTCAAATATCACATAAACAAAAAAGAATCCCGTCTAAGTTTAGGTGCTTACCCCGATGTACCCCTGTCTGGCGCCCAGCAACAGCGTGATGGTATCCGCAAGCTGCTGGCGCAGAACATCAACCCCGCCCAACAACGTCTCGCCGAAAAGCCGACCGCTCACCGGAAAGGTCTTTAAGACCGTGGCACTTGAGTGGCATAAGGGCAATATAAAATGGTCGCAGTTGAGAGGACCTCTGGATACCCAAACAAGCTCAAGCAGCGACAACGGTTAACGTGTGGCGTCACAAACATCCGACGCGCAGCTATCCCATACGCGCATAACCTGGCTGATAGCCGCATTCAGCTGGGAAAGCGGCACGCCATCTCGTGCCTGCATGGAAATCCCGGTCAGGAAGGTATAGAACACCGTGCCAAGCACAGCCGGATCAGTTGCAGCAGCCAATTCGCCCGCTGTGATGGCGCGCTGCACACAAGCGTTCAGACCCACTCGTGACCTGGAACGCTCGTTAGCCAGCGCTTTCTGGATATGTCTATTTTCTGGCGAACAGGTGCTGGCTGAAAGCACCAGCAGGCAACCCAGAGGGTGGCTGCGGTCTGTCTGCATCCTTGCCGAACGCCGCAATGATTGCTCAATGGCCTCTTTCGGTGGCAACGATTCATCCCAAAGGCTGGCAACAACCTGCCCATACATCCCGATATAACGCCCCACCACTTCCTGGAACAACAACTCCTTCGAGCCGAAGGCCGCATAAAAGCTCGGCGCGGAAATTCCCCCCATACCCTCTTTAAGCAGGGTGAGCGTGGTGGATTCGTAGCCGTGTTCCCAAAAAAGAAGCATGGCTTGATTGATCGCTTCATCTCGATCGAAGTTGCGGGGGCGCCCCATTTTTGCCATGGAAGTTTCTTTCTAAGACAGGATACTTAAATACTAACCGATACAAAAGTGATTGACCAGCCGGGACGAATATCATTATATTTATACCAATCGATATAAATGTGCATAAGAGATCGACAATGAATAAAACGGTTTCATCGCCAGTGCCGGGCATCGTTTGCACTCCTACAGCCGAAACGCTTCCCCGTGCGGGTTTGCTCGCTCTGGCAATGACCGGCTTCGTGGCTATGCTGACCGAAATCCTTCCGGCTGGCTTACTACCACAGATAAGTGAGGGGCTACACGTATCAGATGCCATGGGGGGGCAACTCATGACCGTCTTCTCCCTCGGCTCACTTCTGACAGCCATCCCGTTGACTGCCGCAACCAGGGGCTGGCGTAGACGGTCAGTTTTGCTGCTGGCGATCATCGGGTTTCTCATTTTCAACACTATTACCGCGCTATCAACCAGCTATCCATTGACATTAATCGCACGTTTCCTGGCGGGTGTCGCGGCAGGGCTGGCGTGGGGGTTGCTGGCTGGATATGCACGACGCATGGTGAGTGCCCCCTTGCAAGGACAGGCCATGGCGATAGCGATGGTAGGAGTGCCTTTGGCGCTGTCGTTGGGTATGCCTTTAGGGACCTCGGTTGGAACGATGGTTGGTTGGCGCAGCACCTTCGGGATCATCTCGGGACTGACGTTAGCGCTGGTGTTTTGGGTACTGCTCAAGGTACCTGACTATCCGGGGCAAGAAGCAGACCAACGCATGCCAATACGCGAGGTCTTCACTACCCCAGGCGTGCGTCCAGTGCTGATTGTGATTCTGGCATGGATGCTAGCGCATAACATTCTCTACACCTATATCGTGCCCTTCCTGGCATCTGCCGGACTTTCCAGTCGAGTGGATGTTGTACTGCTGGTGTTTGGCATCGCCTCGTTGCTTGGGATTTGGCTCGTGGGCTTGTTGGCCAATCGATGGCTACGCTTACTGGTGATGAGCAGCTTAGGCGCATTTGCTCTCGTCGCTGCGGTACTCCAGATCGGCGGCACGGTGCCGATGGTGGTTTACCTTAGCGTTGCTGTTTGGGGGCTGACTTTTGGTGGTGCGCCGACATTGTTACAGACGGCTTCAGCCGATACGGCTGGAGAGAATTCTGATGTTGCGCAATCGATGGTAGTGACGGCCTGGAACCTGGCTATCACTGGCGGCGGTTTAGTTGGCGGACTATTGCTCGAAATGAACGGCGTTGCTTCTTTTCCATGGATATTGCTGGCCTTACTGCTGGCCGCTCTTGTCGTGGTCTGGCTTGCCAAAGAGCACGGATTTAGATCAGGACAGCGAGACTCAACAAGATGATTTTTTCCTACCCACACCGGCAAATTGTTACCCGGTATTTTTCAAAAACATGATGACAAAGGAGTACAAATGAACACAGGTTCTCTCAACGGAAAAAATGCCCTAGTCACTGGAGCCGGTTCTGGTATCGGTCGACATGTTGCCATTGCTTTAGCGGCGGAAGGCGCCCGCGTGGTACTGGTTGGCCGGCGTATCGCCGAACTTCAGCAAACCGGCGAAGAGATCGAGCGAAAGGGAGGAAGTTATTTGGCGGTAGAAGCTGATATCACTGATGAAGAGAGCGTGCGGACACTTCTGGATAAAGCGCTTGCTGGCCGTAAGCGACTGGACATCGCGATCAACGGCGCAGGTATGTTTCGTGCCGGCACCATTGACGAAACAGAGCTTGATACCTTCAAGGAAGTCCTGACAACCAATACTGTCGGTACCTGGCTATGCCTGAAGCATGAAATCCTCGCAATGAAACGTCAAGGTGGTAACAGCGTCATCATCAACATTGCCTCGAATGTCGGTTATCACCTCACTCGACCGGGAACAAGTGCTTATGCCGCCTCCAAAGCAGCAGTGACCGTCCTCACGCGAACCGCAGCGCTGGAAGCCATTAGCCATGGCATCCGTATAAACAGTGTCAGCCCTGGCCCTGTTGATACATCAATGTCCTACCGCGCGGGTGAAGACAAAGCGGCACGCGATGGGCGCGTCGCAGCGACCAATCCGTCCAGACGTGTCGCAAGCCTGGACGAAATTGCCTCTGCCGTACTTTGGTTGTGCTCCGACGGAGCCGCCTACACGGTCGGCCAGGATCTGGTCGTGGACGGGGGCGCCTCAGTCTAACGGGTGACTTAATAAGAACGACTGTGTTTGCCCAATCCTACTCATCTGGGGCTAGTGAAAGCTGGCTAGTTACTGGCAAAAGCGATTCCAGTCAGAGAACCATATTTAAAAAGCCGATTTAAGGAAACTTAAACCGGTTTTTTGCTATTTTGCAGTCGTCAAAAATAAAAAGAGCCGAACAAATGTCGGCTCAGATAAGGCACTGTTCCCCGGTCAGGTCGGGGTTGAGTTTGGGTTACTTCACATCACCCATGGTTTTCAGCTTTTTGGACAGCTCACGACGTTCTTTAGACAGATCGGCGTTCTTGATAATGTAGTCATCAACACGATCTTCATAGTCGCCACGCATGTTGGCAATGATCGCCTGAATATCTTCAATGCTCATACCTGGTTTGATGTACTCACTCAAGTTGTCGAGCAACAGCACGCGCTTCTGGTTATCGCGGATTTTCTTCTCGTTATCGACGATTTCACGTTGCAGCTTGTTTTTACGACGAAACATACGCACAAACTCCAGAACGTCCTGGAAACTCGGCTTATTTGCATTATCCATCTTCATACCCTTGCTTTAGTAATACACAGATTCGATTCTTTGGTTTTACACCCACAATGTGACCAAGATACAGGTTTGTGGTGGCTAGACACAACAGACATTGGGCTTATCTTACCCATATTGCCGCCATCACCAAAACCTGAAGCGCCTGCTTCATGATCTGAACAGGGGTTAACGCGCATTAGTCGTGCAAACTTTGAGCAAATCGCCCAGTTCTTTCAGTTGTTGTGCCAACTCCATACTCAACCATACGTAACCGTAGATCGGCGCTTCACTGTGCGGATTGGCACTGGCTTCCTGCATCAGCGTTTTTAGCTCGTTGGAGATCTCCCCCAATTCACTACTCACCAACTGCGGCAATTCCTGATCGCCATTACGTGCCAGATCGGCCAGTAGCTCGATCGAACGTAAGGTCAACAACTGCGAACTACGCAGTGTTTTGGCATTCAGCATAATAAAGTGGCTTTCGCGTGATGCCCAATAGGCATCCGCCAGCAGCTCCAACGTACACACCAAATTACGGCTCACCGTTTGGATCGCCTCAAACACCGCTTTCGGGATATGGGTTTCTTTGCTGCTAGGGGTGATCAACGCGCGCTGTTTGACGACTTGTGTTAACAAATTCTTTAAGCGTGGTTCTAAATGAGGCCGTTCAATCACGTTCGGCGAAAGATAGGCATTATAAATTTGTCCGACGGATTGCAGACAGTCCGCCATTTGCATCCGCCACAGCATATAAGCGCGTTGAGGATAGATACTGGTAAACAGCAATGCTAATACCGAACCGAAAATCACATCGCCGCTGCGCCACAAAGCAGTATGCATATCCCCTGCTCCAGCACCGCAAACCACCGCCAGCGTAATGCCAATCAGTAGTGCCATATAAGGCCGTTTACCCAAGGTGAAATAACCGCAAACGAACATCACTACGCCGCACCATGCCAACATTAACGGCAGCGAATACAGCTCAAGATAGAGTGCGATTAGGCCAGAAGCCGCACCAAACACCGTGCCAGCAATGCGCTGTAAAGCGCGCTGGAGTACATTGCCCCAAAATGAAATCGGCCCCATTACCACCACTAAAGTGATGAGTGGCCAGGTTCCTTCTGGCACTTCCAGTAAGCGAATCAGTAAAAAAGTCAGGATGAACGCCAAACCAATACGCAAACCATGCACAATGCGGTAATTACGGTAAATCAGCAGTTCAAAAGCAGAGATTTTTCGATCCAGGCGCACAACACACCTACTAAATATTGATTGAATGCCCATAGTTTAACTGAGTAATTACTACAACGAATCTCTTTGTGTGTTGTTAACGCTTTCATCTGCACATTACATTTAGCCTTATGCTAAAATCAGTGCGCTAATTTGCTAAAGGCTGGGAGCCTGTGATGATGGAAACCAAAGAAATTCGGCGTAATAACCTGCGTGATTTGATGGCCGCCTATGCCCGTCAAGGCACCAATCAGAATGAATTCGCTACTTTGGTTGAATCCTCCCCGCCAACCTTAAGCCAGATCACCGGTGAAAAATCCTCACGTAATCTGGGCGATAATCTGGCTCGCCGTATTGAAGCTAAATTGGATCTGCCCAAAGGTTGGTTCGATGTTTTCCATGAGAAGCACTTGGAACATCCATTTGCCGATGTCGCCGCTGAATCGGACTTTCAACCTGCGCGCCTGAAACCAGTGGTATGGGAAGATACCGAGCAAGACAAAGAAGAGTTTGTCGAAATCAGCCTATTAGATATTGAGTTTTCCGCGGGGGATGGCTGTTACGAGATTGTCGATCGTGAAGAGTTCTCGTTAATTTTCCGCCGTTATTACTTGCACAAGATGGGCATACCGGTCAATGCGGCGCGCATTATCCGCATCTCGGGTTCTAGCATGGAGCCACGTTTGCAAGATGGCGATGTGGTCGGCATCAATACCGACGACACCCGTATTCGTGAAGGGAAAACCTACGCCATCCGCCACGGAAATTTGCTACGAGTCAAAGTGTTACTCGAACAGCCTGACGGCAGCGTGATTATCCGTTCCCTCAACCGAGAAGAGTATCAAGACGAGCGCCTAAGCTATCCGCAACGCAAAGAGCAGTTGGTGGTGTTAGGGCGCGTGTTCTGGTCATCCTCTTCTTGGTAATCAACATAAAATAAACGCGTAGCGGCTCGCATTTCGTACTCTAACCTCAAGCTCTGCTTGGCATCTCATCCTACGTGGTTACAATAGAAACCTATTTCTTCGCGACTAACGAGATGCGATTTTGAGCAGCAAGCCAACGGCCACTTTTTACATCCACGACTACGAAACCTTCGGTAAGAACCCCTCGCTGGATCGCCCGGCGCAGTTTGCTGGCGTGCGTACCGATATGGATTTCAACATTATCGAAGAACCGTTGGTTATCTACTGCGCCCCTGCCGACGATTACCTGCCCGATCCTGAAGCGGTGATGATCACCGGCATCACACCGCAACACGCGTTGGCAAAAGGCGTTAACGAAGCCGAGTTTAGCCACCAGATCCACCAAGCGTTTAGCGTGCCGGGCACCTGCATTCTCGGTTACAACAATATCCGTTTCGATGACGAAGTTAGCCGCAATATTTTTTATCGCAATTTCTACGATCCTTACGCCTATAGCTGGCAAAACGGCAACTCACGCTGGGATTTGTTGGATGTGATGCGTGCCTGCTACGCGCTGCGCCCAGAAGGTATCAACTGGCCGGAAAATGAAGACGGTTTCCCCAGCTTCCGTTTAGAGCATTTAACCCGCGCCAACGGCGTCGAACATGAACAGGCTCATGATGCGATGTCTGACGTGTATGCCACCATCGCGATGGCGAAATTGGTCAAGCAAGCACAACCACGGCTGTTCGATTATCTACTGCAACATCGCAATAAGCATAAATTGAATGCGCTGATCGACTTGGCTGAAATGACGCCGCTGATGCACGTTTCCGGTATGTTTGGTGCTGCACGTGGCAACACCAGTTGGGTGGCACCGTTAGCTTGGCACCCGGACAACAAAAACGCGGTGATTATGTGCGATCTGGCGGGTGATATCACCCCACTGCTGGAGTTAGACGCCGATCAACTGCGTGAACGTCTGTATACCCGTCGCGATCGATTGGCTGAGGCAGGTTTAGCGCCGGTGCCGCTCAAGTTGGTGCACATCAACAAGTGCCCGGTGCTGGCTCCAGCCAAAACACTATTACCAGAGAACGCCGAACGCTTGGGGATTGATCGTCAGGCTTGTCTGAACAATCTGCAAATTCTGCGTCAACATCCTGAAGTGCGCGAGAAAGTGGTGGCGCTGTTTGCCGAAGCCGAACCTTTCACTGCCGCCAATGACGTGGATGCCAAACTGTATGATGGTTTCTTTAGCGATGCCGACAAAGCCGCGATGCGCATTATTCAACAGACTAAACCGCAAAACTTACCCGCGCTGGATTTGGCGTTCAGCGATGGTCGGATGAAAGAATTGCTGTTCCGCTTCCGCGCCCGTAACTACCCCGGCACGCTCGACGACAGCGAACAGCGCCGCTGGTTGCAGCATCGTCAAGAAGCACTGAACGCCGAACGGGTGCAAGCCTACGTGTTGCAGTTAGAAGCGTTGTATAACCTGCACGAAGGTGACCAAGAGAAAACCGCCCTACTGAAAGCACTGTTTGATTACGGCAAACAGTTGGTGGGGTAACGACAATTAAGAACTCCGCAGCCGCGTACTCAGTGTTGCGGAGGGCTTCTCTTTAAACAACCGCTGATAGTCAGTAGCAAACTGACCTAAATGCCAAAATCCCCACTGCATTGCCGCATCTTTTACCGTGTGCCAACGTGAATAAGGGCTGATCAGTTCGCGGCGCACGGCATTCAACCGCAGAGTTTTCAGCCACGCATTCGGGCCAATGCCCAGCACCGCCTGGAAACCGTTTTGCAGTGTGCGGCGGCTAACGTAGAGCTCATTGCACAGATCCAACACCGTCAGCGGTTCCGACATCCGGCTCAGCACACAATCTCTGGCGCGAGAAACCAGCCGCTGATAGTTGACGTTATGCGACTGCGTGATTTCCGACACCGGCTGGGCGCTCTCCAGTAATTCACTCATGCCAAATAGCAGATTGTGGCTCAACACCTTACGCACATTGGCATTGTGCATTCGATCAGGATCTTGACGTCCTTGAGCTAAGGCCTGCTGGATAAAACTCAGCAATAACGCTTTCTTCTCCGGTGAAACATTCAGCGCACATTGATGTTGCAGCAGATGAAATAACCGCTCGGGATGTTGGAAAATATGGGGATGTTTAAACAACACATCATTGGCGATCACTACGCCTAAAATGGTGTAATCATCCGGTGTGCTCAGTTCGAACTCAGTCCCACCAGGACGTGCGGCGATCATCGGGCTTCCCAACAACTGCGAGCCAATAAAACCACTCTCTCGTTGATCCAGCGGAATACCAAACCAGAACGCATTCGGCCACACCATACAAGATTGGCGTAAGGCAAGGCTGGTGTACTCACGGAAGATCTGAATATCCTCCAGCAGGATCTCCGTCAATTCACCGGTAAACTGCCCAGGCTGCAATTGGTCATAGAGTTGCTGCCAAGCGGTAATGGTGCAGGCATGTTGATAAACATCATGGGTTAAACATTGATGCACACTTTCTTCTTCTACTAGCGGCGTCACCCGATCGTGATCGGTAAATTCTGCGCTATAGAGATGATGTAAGTCAGGATCAATTTTTCTGCTCATGTTGCACTCCTTTTCAGCGACTAACCGATCAACTGCCGCCAAAAATCAGGATGCGGATTGGGTACTACCATGCTGTACACCAACGCCCCTTTCGCCCCCGCGCTCTGCGTCGCGGCTTGCGTTGCGGCCTCAACATCCGCCACATCGCCACTCATTACGGCGTAACATTTCCCGCCGATACCATAAGCCATATGCAGACGAACTAACGTGACCGAAGCGGTTTTAACCGCACAATCTGCCGACTCAATCGCTGCCGCCACGCTAAACGTCTCCACCACCCCGACCGCTTGCCGCGGCCCCGGTTCGGTAACACCACTGATGGCGGGCAACACCTCAGGATGCACGTTGCTGAGCAAGAAACTGTCCACCAGCATTGCGCCGCTAGCTTGCTCACCCACCGACATTGCCTGATTCACCGCTGCCACATCACCGCCCACCATCACCACGTATTTACCGGGGCAAATAGTTTTCGCCATCAACAAGGAAACGGTGGCGCTTTTCAGCATCACATCCGTCACCTGCATCCCCTTGGCGATACTGGTTAACTCCACCAAACCAATTGCGTGATGCATGATTATTCTCCCTCAATGATGATGCTATCAGCATCGATACTGCGGACAACGCCGTTGATACTGGCATGAACTGCCGCACCTAAGGTTTGCACCGCCATGACGCCAATCGTTTCTCTGGCACTCACGCTTTGCCCAACCTTCACGATCGGTTGCGCAGCGGCACCGATGTGTTGTCGTAAGGGGATCGTCACCTGTCGCGGGATAAACGATGTCTCTTGCCATGGCGCTTTATGCAGCCAATCCGTGAGATCCAACTTCGCCACCAACCGCTTAACCGGAACCAACCGATGTTGCGCTAACGGATCTTCTGCCCGCAGTTCGCCTTGATAACTCACCCCAGCAGTTCGCAATTGGCTTTTCAGCATCTGATTGATACGCATCGGTGAGATCTCTACCGGACAGGACCAGGCTTCACAAAGTGCGCATTCAGAACAGGTCAATGCCGCCACTACCGACGAAGGTTGAGAGATTTGGCCGTAACTGACGGATCGCACGATCAAATGCGGCGGCAATTCATGACCAATAAGATGACGTGGGCAAAGTTCGGTGCATAAGCCGCACTGTTCGCACACGGTGCGCGCCTGATTCAATACCACGCGTTCACTACGGCGACGGCGTTCGATCAGCAAATGGTTATCGGGCAGCACCAGTAACCCGCCAGTGACTTTGGTAATCGGCGCATCGAGCGTGGTTTGTAGGCGTCCCATCATTGGCCCACCGTTAATGAACGCCGGGTTGGCGATCGAAGCGCCACCTGCTAGCGCCAACGCCTCTCGCAGCGATGTGCCGACAGGCAAACTTACGGTCAACGGTTGATTAACCGCGCCGTTGATGGTCAATATCCGGTGTGTGACCGCGGTCTGCCGTTCGACCGCTTGCGCCACGTTGATCAGGGTTTGCACATTGCTCACCACCACGCCGACCGACAGCGGTAAAGCTGCCGGAGGAACTCGCCGCCCGGTAGCCAGCCAGATGGTGATCACTTCATCCCCCGCCGGATACACATCCGGCAGAATATGCAGCCGTATCGACGGCGGTAGTTGTGGCGTCAACGCGTCAATCGCGCCCTGATATTTTCCTTTAATGGCGATGATGCCTTGCTGCGCCCCGCTGGCGTACATCGCGTATTGCAAACCACGCACCAATTCCGCCGCTTGGCGCTGCGCCAGTTGTTGATCGACATACAACAGCGGCTCGCACTCGGCGGCATTGACCAGATAGATCTCCGCTGCGCTTTGCAGCTTGATGTGCGTTGGAAAACCCGCGCCGCCCGCACCAACCACTCCGGCATCCGCAACGCGCTGGCGAATCACTTCCGGCGTTAACGTCAGCACCTCAGCCATTTGACTGTCCTTTCTTCAAACGGTAGCGGCTATTGCGTTTACGCAAATCACCACACTGCAACAAGGCATCAAGCCGCTCTTTGGCCAGCTCCAATGACCAATCGAACTGCGCGGCGATCTCGCCCGCCGTCATGCCTTGAGGATGAGCGCTTAACGCCGTCAGCAATGCCTGTGCTTCTTCGTCCGGTTGTGTTTTCACCGTATCGGGGACTACAACAGGCGCACGACCAAAACGGTTTACCAACCTTTCAGTATCCACCTCTGGGCGACCAATTTCTTTACGACTGATGACCCGTCCGGTACGCGCTGCCGCTGCCGCTCCCGCATCCAGAGCAGCACGACAAGCAGCGAGGTCACCCTCGACGACCAGTGTGACCATCCCTGGGTTCAACACTTCATGACTCAGTAATCGGACATTGGCAGATTTCAGCATCGCATCAGCAGCGTCGATACTGGCCACCATGCCGTACACTTCGAGCAACCCCAGCGAATTGATCATCATTCCTCCCTATCAAGCCCGTTGGATCGGATTGCGTGCGATCTCCAGCACCGCTTCGCTAAAAGCGTTACAAGCGGCTTTGCAGGCCGCCTGACTGCCGGTCATAAACGCCGCCGAGTAGTTGGTTTCTGACGGTGGTGGTACATAGGTCACTAACTGCACATCGGCGGCTTTCAGCGCGGCATCAATGCCGTAAGTGGCTTCCAGCGGCGGTGCCACTAAATAGGCCAGCGGATCGCCCAGCAAGATCCCGGCGGTAGAGGAAAGATAGGAACCGGTGCGCGATACCACGTGCGCTAAAAACGCCGTATCCTCGGCGCTGTTTGCCCATTGGAAAGCCGGCCCCTGTTCGATGGTGGCGAGCATGGCATCTAGCCCAGCCCGAACCTCGGCCGGGTTCGGCCCACCGAGCATAATCAGCACTTCACCGGCAGTCGGTGATGGACCATGCGCGGCTCCGGCGTACAGAGAACGACCATAAACCACCTCCACCTGCGCCTGTTTGGTCGCCTCATCGGCGGCGATATAAGTCACATCGTCGGAATCTGCGGTAATCAGCCCCAAACTGCGGATATGCTTCGGTAGCTTCAGTTCTTTGGCAAAACCTTCGCTGACGTTGGCGATCACCCGCATCGCTTTCACATTGGGTTTAATAAAATCTAACGCTGGCATGATCAGGCTCCCTTTAGCGGTTGAGGTTGATGCCCGACGCTTTCTGCGCCAGCATTCGTTTGGCAAGATCGACAATCACCGCGGCAGCTTCAACCGGCGGCGTGCCCCCATGGTGAATATTCGAAATACAGGTGCGATCGGCTTCAACCGTCGTCGCCATGGTCGGTGAATAGACCGCGTAACAGGAGAGGCTTTCCGACTGGCCTAACCCTGGGCGCTCACCGACCAGCAAGATCACCACTTTCGCCCCCAGCAACTCACCGATTTGATCCTCGATTTTCACTCGCCCATAGCGCACGAAGAACGGCGTGCCGACATTCATCCCTGCCAGTTCCAGCCCTTTCAGCAGCGGTGGCAAGATCTCTGAGTAGTTGACGGTAATCGCATCGGTTGAAAGACCATCGGAGATCACCACTTGTACGTCTGGATTGGCCTTGCATTGCGTTTTCAACGTTTCGATCGCGCCAGCACTGAGGCGACGCCCCAAATCCGGCCGGGTCAGGTAGAGATTTTTGTCGCTAATTTCGGATTGCAGCTCCAACAACCCTTGCTGCTGCACCCATTGCGCCGGCACTTCTTTCAGCACCGTATCTTTAGAGCGAGAATGGTCAGCCAGAAAACGCAACAGTGCTTGCGTGCGAGGCCGTGGCCCGGCGCGGCCAGTACAAACACGTGCCACAGTGCTATTACGCAATTCTTGCAACACTTCTGCCCGATGCGGGTTTTGTACCCCAATCCACTGTTTGGCCTCGTTGGAGCCGAGATCCAACGCGCAGCTTTCGCCCTCAACTGGCGCGGACTCTGGCGTTACCGGTTTGGCGGTAGCGGCTGGGTTCATGTTCGCCATCACGCTGCGCACAATGTCTTCAATCTGTTTTTGATCCATGATGTTTCCCTCGATAATCAGAAGAACAGCGACGGGTCACCCGCCCGTGATGTCAAACGTCCGTTAGCCATTAACCCCATGGTTTCCAGCCAAGCCTCAAACTCCGGCGATGGCCGCAGGTTCAGTAATTGACGCACGGTGGCGGTATCGTGGAAGGCAGTGGTCTGGTAGTTGAGCATGATGTCGTCACCCAGCGGCATTCCCATGATGTAGTTACAACCGGCACTTGCCAGCAGGATCATCAGGTTCTCATTCAGGTTCTGATCCGCATCGGCGTGGTTGGTGTAGCAGCAGTCACAGCCCATTGAGATACCGCTCAGTTTGCCCATGAAGTGGTCTTCCAGACCGGCGCGGATAATTTGCCGATCGTTGTACAGATATTCCGGCCCGATAAAGCCCACCACCGTATTTACCAAGAACGGATCGTAATGACGCGCTAACCCGTAGTTACGCGCTTCCATCGTCACCTGATCAGCACCGAAGTTCGCCCCGGCAGACAGAGCAGAACCCTGACCGGTTTCGAAATAGAGACAGTTGCTGCCCGCAATACGGTTGTATTCGTGGCCGACGGCGCGGGCTTCATCCAGCATTTCCAGCTCGACGCCAAACTCTTTCAGCCCTTTTTCGCTGCCGCAGATGCTCTGGAAAATCAGGCCACCCGGCGCGCCACGTCTAATCGCTTCAATTTGCGTGGTGACATGCGACAACACGCAGCCTTGCGTAGGAATAGAGAATTTGTCGATCACGCCGTAAATGGTGTCGAGTACCCGGCTCAGGTTTTCGACGTCGTCGGTGACCGGGTTTACACCAATCACCGCATCGCCGACGCCAAAGGCCAAGCCTTCGTAAATTTGCGCGGCAATGCTCTGCACATCATCACGCGTATCGTTCGGTTGCAGACGGGCGCTGAAAGTACCAGGTAACCCAATGGTAGTGTTGGCTTTTTTGATCACCGGCATTTTCTTGCCGCCATAGATCAAATCGGCGTTGGAGCAGATTTTCGCTACCGCAGCCACCACTTCGGAGCTCAATCCTTTGCGCAAAAAGGCAATGTCATCAACGCTGGTTTCATCACTGAGAATGTATTCACGCAGTTCGCTGATGTTCCAATTTTGGATTTGCCGATAAGCAGTTTCGTTAATGTCGTCCTGAATAATGCGCGTAACGCAATCCTCTTCATAAGGGATCACCGGATTCATGCGGATATCCGCGACCGTCATCTCAGAAAGTACCTGTTTCGCCGCCACCCGTTCTTGAGAACTTTGTGCCGCAACACCGGCCAGCACATCGCCGGAACGCATTTCGTTAGCTTTCGCCAGTACCTCTTTAACATCCTTGAATTGATAAACTTGCCCAAACAGCGTGGTTTTTAGTTTCATAATGACGTTCCCTCAGGAAGGAAAAGCGAGTGATTTAATAGTGACCGGCACCACCGCCCCGCCAAACAACGGCGTACCAATGTCGATATAGTCGCCAGTGCGCGTGATCACTTCGTCGATCACCGCAAGCGGGCGTGGCGTCACCAGTGGATGCAGTAGCATTCCCAACGCTTTGCCGAAATCCTGACTGGCCACCACCAATAACGGATGTGGGCTGGGATAGCGTTGGGTGAAATTTTCCAGTGCGCCAATCGCTTGCTGCACGCTGGCGTAACGGGTGGGTAAATCGGCGGGTAGCGCCAGTGCATAACAATCTTGCTGCGCATCCAGATCCATTTGCGTCAGCGCCTGCTGCCAGCGCAGGGTAAGATCGTCGTGACTTTGCGGATGAACCACCGGGATATTGCGTAGCGGCAGTGCGACGGCATCTAGCCAGATGGTGCTGCCAGACAGCGAAAGCGTGTGCGCCCCAGCGCCGATCACCGTGGCGCGCACGGTCTGATCGGGTAAGCGCACAGGCAATTGAGAAAAACCGGAGTGACGATGGATAGCGCGAGCCAACAACGGGCCGATGTCGCCGAAATCAAAATCTTGCACTGGCGGCTGGCGATAACATTCACCAACACCGCCGGATAACGTGATGACATCTGGCTGGCGCTCTACGGGGAGCGGTTCTGTCATTAACAGGCGTTGCGCCAACGGCGATAATTCACCGCTGATCACTTCATACAACAGTTGTGCCATCCGAGAGGCGACTGCTTCCAACTGCGTATAAGTCAGGTTTTTGGCATTGACGCCCGCGCCAAACAGCTCGTCAGCAATCCACTGCCCCGGTTGATGGATATGGATGACATGACCGTCTGGGGCAGTTTCCAACAGTCGCCCACCGACATTCAAACAAGCCGAAGCGATCGTCTGCCCACCATCGAAGATCACATAGTTGGCGGTGCCTCCACCAATGTCGATATTCATCACTCGGCTGAGTTGTCGTTGCGACAAGGCTTGCGCGCCGGAGCCGTAACCGGCAATCACCGATTCCAAATGCGGCCCGGCTGTCGCCACCACAAAATCACCGAGTTGCTGCGCCAGCGCCATCACGGCTGGTCGCGCGTTGGTGGTTTTGGCCGTTTCACCGGTGATAATAATCGCGCCGGAATCGATGCTGGCCGGTTCAATACCCGCCGCTTGATATTGCTGGAGGATCAGCGCCAGCAGCCCGGCCTCACGCAGATGCCCACCGTGATCGACCGGGGTAAAGAACACCGGGCTTTGCCAGATAATTTCGCGTTTCACAAACTCATAGCGCGGCACCTGTGATATTGCGGCACGGTTCACTAACGCCAGGCGCGAGAAGATCACCTGGGTAGTAGTGGTGCCAATATCAATGCCGACGCTAAGCAGTTCGCGGATTTTCACGGCTGAACCTCCGCCGCTTCATTAACCTGAGCGGTGGGTTGCTCTTTCGGTACCAGCAACATCGCCACGCCAATGGCGGTAACCCCACCGATTAACTTGCCGACAATCATCGGGAAAATCATCGGAGCCATGTTGGCCGCGGCAAAACCGAGGTGATCGCCCAAAGCAAAGGCAGCAGAAACCGCAAAGGCACAGTTGATCACTTTGCCGCGCGCATCCATCTGCTTCATCATGCCGTACATCGGGATGTTGTTAGCCAGCGTCGCCACCATACCACCGGCGGCAATATTATTAATTTTCAGTAAATTACCGACACGCATCAGCGGTTTTTCAAACCAACGTGTCAGCAACAACACCATCGGATAAGCGCCAAGCAATACGCAGGAGATAGAGCCTATCACTTCGATGGCGCGCATCACCTGCCCCGGCTGATCGCCTTCAGACATAAAGATCGGGTCAAGCCCTGGAATTAACGTCCAACCGACTAAAAACTTCACGACTGCGGCAGCCAGCCCAACGGTGATGATCGCCACCAAGATCTTGGCGAAAATTTGGAAACCGTTGATCATTTTCTCTGGGATAAACTTCAGCCCTAACGCAACTAAAACCGCGACGATCAGCACCGGGATCATATTGAGGAAGATCATCGACAAGGTGAACTCCACCACTTGCCCATTGACCTCCACACCGGAGTACATCGCGACCAAACCACCGGCAATACAACCAATCGGAATAGTGACAATCCCCGCCAATACGCCAAGTGCCAGATAGCGACGATCTGATGGCTCGATAATCCCCAGCGCCACCGGGATCGAGAACACCAAGGTTGGCCCCATCATCGAGCCAAGAATCAAACCGGAATACATCCAAGCGGCCACATCGCCACCGGCTAACTCTTTGGCGAGGAAGAAGCCACCCATATCGCAAGCCAGCAGCGTGCCGGCAAACATGGAAGGGTTAGCGCCGAGCATTTCATACAACGGGATAATCACTGGCCCCAGCAGGTAAGCCAATACCGGTGCCAACGCGGTCATACCGACCATCGCCAACCCCAGTGCGCCCATCGCCATAAAACCTTCTTCAAACTGACCACCTGAACCGGCGATACTTTTGCCCAGTTTGCCTAAACCTATTTTTCCCAGTATCGATTCAGAGCCGCCAAACTGGGTAAAAATGCGGTCAACGGCGGCGATCAACATAAAAATCATCATGATGTACATGATAATGTCGTTAATACCCATTTCCCTGTCTCCTCATCGCCTGTTATCAGGCGTTATGTTGTTAATTAGGAATCCTGATACAGCGCGATAATTTGAGCTTCGGTCACGGTGCGTGGGTTGGTGGCAATACAAATGTCACTTAACGCCGCCCGCGCAAAACCAGCAAAATCAGCATCATTACCACCTGCAGCGCGTAAGCCGCCGCTCAGCTCCAACTCCCCGATCAAATCGGTTACCGCCGCTATCGTCGCCGTGGCGTCGCAGGTTTTACGCGTCAGCGCATGACCGATTTCACCGTAAGCCTGCTTGCAGACCAGTTGGTTAAAGTTCATCACCGCGGGCAGCATGATGGCGTTCGCCATACCGTGTGGAATGCCGTAGGCCGCACCAATCTGATGTGCCGTGGCATGACACAAACCCAAACCCGCATTGGAGAAAGCCATACCCGCCATATAAGATGCGAGCATCATCGCTTCACGCGCTTTGATGTCCTGCCCTTGCCCCACCGCCAGTGGTAATGCCTGCCCAATGGTGGTGATCGCCCGATAAGCCAACCCACGCGTGAGCGGCGTGCCGTTACTGGCCACGTAGGCTTCAATGGCGTGAGTTAAGGCATCAATACCGGTAGCGGCGGTGATTTGCGGTGGAACCCCGAGCGTCAAACACGCATCGATAATCGCCAGATCAGGGATCAGCATCGCGTGAACCAAAACCTGTTTGCGGTGTTGCTGCGTCGCGATAATCACCGCTACGTTAGTTGCTTCCGAACCGGTGCCAGCGGTGGTTGGAATAGCCACCAAAGGTAGCCGACGCTGAAGTCGCGCTCCCGCCTGTACTTCTGCCAGTGGTCGTTGTGGGTTGGTTGCCAACACCGCCACTACTTTAGCGGCATCCAGTACCGATCCGCCGCCCAGCGCAACAATGCCATCGCATTGCCATTGGCGTAGCTGCTCTACGGCGGCATCCACGTCGTGGTCAGTTGGCTCCCCCGCAGGACATTGCCAAACTTCATAGGCGATGCCGTTGTGTTTCAAACTGCGTTCCAGCACTTCCGTCATGCCAGCGCGATACAACATGCCGTCCACCATCAACAACGGGTGGTGAATACCGCGTTCGAGTAGCGCCTCACCGCTGCGTGATACCGCACCGGGTCCCATTAAGGTTGAGGGCGGCACCGCAAACTCACGCACGTTGCGGGCGTTCATCATGTCCAACGCTTGATACAACGCGTGTTGCATATCTTCACCGTGCATGGTAGCCCTCCGTCTGCTTTATACGATGCGAAAACCGTCAACCAACACGCAGCGACGCAGACGCACAAAAGTGCGCGCCGAAGTCACGCCTTCGCCGGTCGGTGTGGTGATCGTCATTGAAGTCCAGCCTTCGCCGCCGAAACCTAACCCGGCAATGCAAGGACCGTTTTTGACGAAAATACTGGTGTCGATGGCGTTCGCCATACGGTTCATATGATCGATGTTGCTCGAATGCATCGCCGCCGTATGATGGCAACCCCCTTCCAGTTTCACCGCCAAAGCAATCGCCTGATCGACATCTGCCACACGGATCACCGGCAGTACCGGCATCATCATTTCAGTCACCGCGAAGGGATGGCGAGCATCGGTTTCCACCAATAGCAGCCGCGTTTCCTTATCCACATTCAGCCCAATCGCCGCGGCAATTTTCGCCGCATCACGCCCGACCCAATCACGGCTGACCTGACCTTTACCCTGCTCATCAATATTTTTCAGCAGCACTGGCTGCAATTGTTCTGCTTGCTGAGCGGTGAGCAGAACGGCGTGATGGCGCTGCATTTCCGCCAACAGCGCATCGGCTACGCTAGCGACGACAATCAACACTTTTTCATCGGCACAGATAATGTTGTTATCGAATGAAGCGCCATACACGATCGAACGCGCGGCACGTGGGATATCGGCACTGGCGTCCACCACCACTGGCGGGTTGCCCGCTCCGGCTGCAATCAACCGTTTGTTGGTGTGTTTACGCGCCGCTTCAACCACCGCTTCACCGCCGGTCACCACCAGCAGACCAATGCCCGGATACTTGAATAAACGCTGCGCGGTTTCGATGTCTGGATTAGCTACCGTGACCAACAGATTCGCTGGGCCACCCGCCGTGACGATCGCTTCATTCAATAAAGAGATGGTGAGTTGAGAAACCTTTTTTGCCGCTGGATGCGGCGCAAACACCACGCTATTACCTGCGGCGATCAGGCTGATAGCGTTGTTGATCACCGTCGCCGCCGGGTTGGTGGATGGCGTGACCGAAGCCACCACGCCCCAAGGCGCATTTTCGATTAACGTCAGACCGTTATCGCCGGTCAATACCTGTGGTGTCAGGCACTCGACGCCCGGAGTTCCCCGCGCCTGAGAAACATTCTTGGCGTACTTGTCAGCCACACGTCCCATGCCGGTTTCTGCCACCGCCATTTCCGCCAATGGTTGTGCATGTTGCTCGCCCGCCTGACGGATCGCTGCAATCACTTTTTGGCGTAGCGCCACGGTCGTCAGGGATTGCTGCGCCGCGGTAGCCGCCTGTACTGCGTCATCCAGCGAAGCAAACACCCCGGCGCCCAAGGATTGCGCCTGAGGTGACTGCTCTGGGGACGGCGCTACCGCCATTCCCGCCAGCACTGCCTTCACCACTTGTTCAATTTGTTGCCGATCCATGTCGCTCTACCCTCAGTTATTTGTGGAAGATCACCTGGCTACCCATGACGACCTCATCGACGATGCCGATCACGCACAGGTCAACCGGTGAAGCTTCACTATGATGTGCTCGGCGGGCAGAGCTTCCACCCACCAGCAACACCCACTCGCCATTTCCGGCACCAATGCTGTCGGTGGCGACGGCACATTCACCACTGGGTTCCCCCTGACGGTTGATGGTTTCCACCAGCAGTAACTTGTCATGCTCCAACCCGTCATGACGTACGGTGCAAACAATTTGTCCAATGACGACGGCCAGTTTCATGCTCACCTCCGTGATGAAATTCAGGCAAAATCTTCCCGCTCCGCCCCCAGGCAGATTAAAAGTCAGATTAAAAATCAGAATAAAAATGGAGTGACGTCAGGTCATGACGTCACAAGTGCGTTAGTCGTCGAACTTGCCGCTACCCAAACCGATCGGGAAAATCTCTTCCAGATCGCCGTGCGGACGAGGAATGACATGCACAGAAACCAGTTCACCAAGGCGTTGAGCGGCGGCGGCACCCGCATCGGTCGCCGCTTTACAGGCCGCAACGTCACCACGAACCATCGCCGTCACCAAGCCACCGCCAATTTGCTTCACGCCAACCAATTTCACACGTGCGGCTTTGACCATCGCATCAGAGGCTTCAATCAGTGCAACCAGACCCCTGGTTTCAATCAATCCTAATGCTTCCATGATATTTCCTCTCACTTGGGGTCCCTGTAGGACCGGTTAGTTAAACTGCCATCGGGGTTAATACCCCTGTGGTTAATGGTTGGCACTGGGTTTGTGCAACCAATGCCAACTCAATAATTTCCCGCGCACTACAACCACGGGAGAGATCGTGCATCGGGGAGTTCAGCCCCTGAATCAACGGCCCAAGAGCGCGATAACCGCCCAAGCGCTGCGCAATTTTGTAACCGATGTTGCCCGCTTCCAGTGATGGGAACACCATCACGTTCGCTTGACCTTTTAACAAACTATCGGGTGCTTTTTGCTTCGCGACCTGCGGTACAAAGGCGGCGTCAAACTGCAACTCGCCGTCTACACACAGTTGCGGTTCCCGACAGCGCACCAGTTCGGTCGCCTGCTGAACGGTAGCCACACAAGGATGGCGAGCACTGCCTGCGGTCGAGAACGACAACATCGCGACGCGGGCGGGTTGCCCGGTAATCGCCTGCCACGTAGCCGCGCTGCTAATGGCGATGTCGGCTAATTGCACCGCCGTCGGTTGTGGCACCACGCTACAATCGGCAAAGCCAAGCACCTGTTCGCCTTCTGCTGGCAACATCAAAAACAGCGACGACAACGTTTTCACCCCCGCTTGCAGGCCAATCACTTTCAGCCCCGCACGCAAGACGGCGGCGGTAGACGAGAGATTACCGGCGATGCATAAATCCGCTTTACCGGCATCCACCATCGCTGCGGCAAACCACAGCGGGTGACGGAGTTTTTCCTCAGCCTCTTCCGGCATTTTCTCGCCAAGACGCACCGCCAACCGTTGGCAAAACAGGGCGTGCCAATCCCCCGCACTGGCCGGATCGACCACCATCAGACCATCAACCCGCAGGCTGTGAGCCAGCGCGAAATGACGTAGGGCAAAGGGATTGGCGAGTAAGATTGGATGCGCCAATTCGTGATGCTGTAGGTAATGCGCGGCTTCGATTACCCGTGCATCTAGTGCATCTGGGAAGACGATGCGTCGTGGCTGGTTTTGCGCCTGACGGCGACAGCGATCAAGTAACATGATTCGCCTCAGCACTCTTGCCAGTTAGCGGGCCAAGCGACATACAGGAAACGCACATGGCTCGGTGTGCCAAATTCGATACTGGAACCTTTTGGAATGAACATCACATCCCCGGCTTTACCAATCATCGTTTCCCCTTGATGGCGTACGTGCAGCTCCCCTTCCAGCACCATGTCGATTTCGTCATAGTTGAGCGTCCAGGGGAAAAAACCGTTCTCCCACTGCATGAAACCCGCCGCCATGCTGCTGCCATCTTGCGCCGTCACCAGATCGGTTAATCCCACGCAAGGTTCTGCCGCACCATCAAAACGGCCAAAAGTGACCGAGCTGCCATCAATCACTTTGATGCCACCTTTACCGGTGACAGCACGAAAACCGGGGGTCATCGTTGGTGTGCCAGTACGCGCCTTCTGCTCCTGTTCCACCTTGTCAATCAACTGAGCCACCAAACTTTCTGTGAAACTCCCTTCGGGTAGTTGAGCAATAATTTCTTCGCGGATACGTTGCCGTTCAGAACGCGGCAATGTCGCTTCTGACGTTGCGCTGGCAACGGCTCCTTCTCTCAGCTCAATACCGAGTTGTTCGGCGATACTTTTGGCTTCTGGGGTGATAATGCACTTAGCCAGCATGACGGAAATACTCTGCTGCCCGTTGGCATGAGCCTCGCGAATATCATTGGCGGTGATCAATTGTTTCATTGGCGAATTTCTCCTGCTCTGCCTGTTTGGCTAGATAATCTTCCAGTTGTTTGACGCTGCAGGCATCCAAGCTGTTGAGTTCTAATATCGGCTCTTGAAATCCTGCGGCTTGTAATATTTCGCGCACCACTGAAATCTGTGCATCCGGGGCATCGATATGGCTGATCACTGCAATGCGTTTTAGATGCGGATAAATATCCAAGATCCCGGCGGGAATACGACATTGGAGATCGTCAGCGGCCTGTACGTAAATCAATAACTCCGCATCCATCAGGGTATTAATCAATGCGTGATAAAGACGCGGATGGCTGAAATACTCGCCCGGCGTATCAACGTCCCCGACATCATTAAATTCCACCGCCTGGGTTTTTCGCGCCAAAGTGTAATTACCTTGCAACGCATTAAATAAGGTGGTTTTTCCTGCCCCTACTGCGCCGACAAATACCGTGCGTTTCATCTACGGCTCCCGAGCTTTCGCATTAACTGCGAGTCAGTGAACAGATGGCGTAATTGAGTAAGTTTCCGAGGCCATTAATCGTTTGCTGTAAGGCTTCTTCCACTGCGCCCACCGAGCCATAAATCACCAATGCGCCAGTAAAACGATCGAGAAAACCGATTTGCACGTTAGCTGCTTTGGTGGCGAGATCACCGGCAATCATCGCGGTTTCGCCCGGCGTGAGCGTCATGATGCCGATAGCCTCCGCGCCTGGTACGCCAATCTTTTTCGCTAAATCATCACCCGGATGCGCAATTAAATGTGCCAGCGTGATTTGCTTGCCGGGAACGAATTCCTGAATGATGCGTTCCTTTTCCATTGCTCTTCCCCCGTTTTAGTTGTCGCTATACTGACGACCATTGACGCAGGGTAATAACAAAATTCGGCAACCAGTGACAAAAGGAGAGGTAGATCACTTACAAAATGAAAGGAAATAGCAGAAAGGAAAATAAGGAGTTTGAAGCAAAAAAAACGGCACCGCCCACTGGACGATGCCGTTCAAGATATTGCGAGAAGGCTTAAGCTACGTCTTCACTCGCCTGTGGGACTGGCAAGCGGAAGCTGCGAGTCACAAAGGCCAGATAAAGCAGGCCAATCGCTGCCCAAACTAAGCCCAGCGTCATTGAACTGCTTTCTAAGTTCAGCCACAGCGCACCGACGGTCAACGCACCCAGCACCGGCAGGATCAGGTAGCTGAAGGTGTTTTTGAAGCCACGGTTCAACTTCTCACGGATGTAGAACTGTGAAATCACCGACAAGTTAACGAAGGTGAAGGCCACCAACGCACCGAAGTTGATCAACGCCGTCGCCGTGACCAGATCGAACGATACCGCAGACAGCGCGATCACCCCGACCAACAGCACGTTCAGTGCCGGAGTGCGCCATTTCGGATGCACATAACCGAAGAAGCGCTCAGGGAATACGCCGTCACGTCCCATCACGTACATCAGACGAGAAACGCCTGCATGTGACGCCATACCCGAGGCCAGTACGGTCACGCACGAGAACACCAGAATCACCGATTGGAAGAATTTACCTGCTACGTACAGCATAATTTCAGGCTGTGATGCGTCGGGATCTTTAAAGCGTGAAATGTCTGGGAAGTACAGTTGTACAAAGTAAGACACCACGATAAAGATAACGCCACCAATCAGCGCAGTCAGGAAGATAGCTTTCGGGATCACGCGTTCTGCGTCTTTGGTTTCTTCAGACAGTGAGCTGATACCGTCAAAGCCGAGGAACGAGAAGCACAAGATTGTCGCACCGGTAATCATCGGCACCACGTTGGCATGATCAGACCAGAATGGACGACTGCTGATCAGCGTGCCCGCACCTTCGCCGTGGGAAATCCCGTTGATCACTAGGCCAAGGAACACAATCATAATCGCGACTTGTACGACGACGATGATCGAGTTCAGGTTAGCAACTAGTTTGATACCACGCAGGTTGAATGCGGTCATCAATGCCACCAGCGCGGCTACAAAGATCCACGAAGGCACACCCGGGAAGATAGCTTCCAGGTAGATTTTCGCCAACAGGATGTTGATCATCGGCATGAACAGGTAATCAAGCAGGGATGACCAGCCCACCATAAAGCCAACGTGCGGACCAATGGCTTTTTGTGCATAGGTATAAGCAGAACCGGCCGACGGGAATCGACGCACCAGTTTGCCGTAGCTCAGAGCAGTAAACAGTACCGCCAGCAGAGCGAAAGCATATGCAGTCGCGACGTGACCATCGGTCAGGCCGGATACGATGCCAAAGGTATCGAAGATGGTCATTGGCTGGAGATAAGCCAGCCCCATCATCACTACCGGAACTAATGTCAGTGTTTTGCGCAGTTGGGCGCGTTGCGTTGGGATAGCGCTGGTGATGTTATCGGCCATGACGCAGCCCCCCCTTCCCCTCTGCCTTGCGGATAAAAGACACGCCAAGACTTAAGGTTGCGGGAAGACTTCGCAACGTACGACTAAATTCGGATAAGGGGGTATTTGAAGCTGGATAGCGAGTCAAGACTGCCTTGGCTGCCCCATAATCGCTGCGGGCGCAGCGGAAACCGGTGGAGACCGGTGCTAAAGTGAAGAGTTGCCCCATCTTTCTTAATCCTCATGAGTCACGATCATAAAGTTTTGTTTGATCGCGCACGAACCTATTTATCTATCCGGCTCTATGTCCGGCCTCGCTTGTGTATGAAATTCATCATGTATGAAACAAAATGCAAAAAAATAACCGACGCTTTAAAACGTCGGCTATCTGCATTCCCGCTATTTTGCACCAGAATGCCTCCGGATAACAAGATCCAGAAACTCTAATACGTAAATTCTTTCGGCGATTGTGCGGAAATTCCCCCTTCTGGGTGAATTATTCCACGAATATGTATCATCGCTTTAAATCTATTTACCTTTACCTTACACCTATCTAGGCATTTTTCAACATCCAGTCAATTTCAGTTTCCGTGACCAGACGTTCAAACTGCGTCAGTTCATCCATTTTGCAGGCGTGATAAACGTGGGTGAAACGTTCACCAAGGTAATCAGTCAACTCATGTTGGTGTTCAAATTCATATAATGCATCACTTTGGCGAATCGGGAATGGCAACCCTTCTTGCTCTAACCCATTACCGGTAACGGCTTCCGGTAATGGCAACTGATTGTCCAAACCATACAAAATACCGGCCAAGATGGTCGCCGTCACCAGATACGGGTTAGCATCAGCGCCGGCAACACGGTATTCCACCCGATGGTTTTCTACATCACCACAAGGAATGCGCAGCGCCACGGTGCGGTTGTTATGCCCCCACGAAGCCTGCGTCGGGACATACATCCCCGGCTGGAAGCGACGAAACGCATTAACGTTCGGTGCCAGCACCGCCATTGATGCTGGCATTAAGGTGATCATTCCGGCCAACGCGCACTTCAGCAACGCAGAATCTTCACCATCCGCTTCGGAAAATAGGTTCTTGCCGTTGCTGTCCACCATGCTGATATGCACATGCATACCGCTGCCCGCATATTCCTCATAAGGTTTCGCCATAAAGGTGGCGTGCATATGGTGATTTTCTGCCACCTGCCGTACCAAGCGTTTCAGTGCCAGCGCATGATCGCACGCCAGCAGCACGTTATCAGTATGGTTCAGGTTGACTTCAAACTGACCGGGTGAAGCCTCTGCCACCGCACCGTCCGCGGGTAGCCCTTGCATCTGCGCCAAGCTATCAATGTCGCTCAGCACCTCAGCAAAGTGATTCAGGTTATCCAGCGAATACACCTGACTTTGCACATTACGCTCCTGCGTACCGGGCGCGCATGGTGGTTGCAAATCACCTTCTGCGTCTCGCTGCCTGTCTATGAGATAGAACTCCAACTCTACCGCTACCACCGGGAACATGCCGCGCTGGCGCAATGTCTGCCATACTCGATTCAGAACATTGCGGGGTTCAACGTCAAAGGGAGTACCATCTTCATCCAACATGGTCAGCAATACCTGACCGATATGTTGCGGATCCGCCGCGGAAGGCGTCAGCGAGCCAAGCACCGGCATACAAACGCGATCCGGTTCGCCCAACTCTTGCCCCAATCCCGCCTCTTCCACCACATTGCCTAAAATATCCATAGCAAAAACCGACGCGGGGAAATAACAACCTTTCTCCAGTTTTTTCAGGCCAGAAATGGGTATGCGTTTACCGCGGAAGGAACCATTCAAATCAGTGAGAAGGATATCGATATACTGCGTGGAGGGGTGGCGTTCCAAATAATGAATGACTTCACGTTGGAACGCGCTACTTCGCCTTTCTTCATTATGCTGGGCAAAATTTTCGACTGCTGCGCTATTGGTTTGCATACATCACCACCATTGTGCTCGTGCGGATTTGGATTTAGTACATGGGCTGACTTCTCTGTAGATCGCGTCTGACGTTGACGCTCAAAATAACATCCATAATATGAAACATAGCCTTAACAGATTTGGTTTGCAAATGTTACAATTCTGATTGATTATTCAACGCCCGCTGCTAAATTGATAAAATATTGACCAGAAAGGCAGAATCTCACCTTTTGTCGGACAAAATTTCTTCCGTGATCGCGGGGGCAAAAATGGGCATTATATCTTCCACTGTAATTCCACCCGTAACCAACGCGGTTGTTGCCCGAACGCCGTGATTTTTGGTTACACTCACTGTCCGAACACCAAGTTCGGACTCTTGGGTCACAGCGGCGACGACTTGTCAGCCCGCTGTTTGACGGTTTCATTTCTGCCTGTCGTACCTATCAGAAGGAAATACCTCTATGAGCGAAGTCAGCTTGGCGCCGGGTAAGCGCCTGTCACAGATCCGTCAGCAATTGGGTTTGTCGCAGCGCCGAGTCGCCGAACTGTCCGGATTAACCCACAGCGCCATCAGCACCATTGAACAGGACAAAGTCAGTCCGGCGATCAGTACGCTGCAAAAGCTGTTGAAAGTCTACGGGTTATCGCTGTCTGAATTTTTTTCCGAGCAGGAAAAACCAGTTCAACCCAAAGTGGTGATTGATGCCGATGACCTGATCGAGATTGGTAGTCAAGGCGTATCCATGAGGCTGGTGCATAACGGCAGCCCCACGCGCAATCTGGCGATGATGCTGGAAACCTATCAACCCGGCACCACCACCGGCGAGAAGATCAAGCATCAGGGAGAAGAGATCGGCACCTTATTAGAAGGTGAAATTATGCTGACGATCAATGGCCAAACTTACGAACTGAGCGCAGGCCAGAGTTACGCCATCAACACCGGCATCCCCCATAGTTTTAGCAATACCTCTACGCGTGTCTGTCGCATAGTCAGCGCGCATACTCCAACCACTTTCTAACCTCCAGCGGAGGTGTTATGACGGAACATGTTGCCCGTGACTATGCCACGACAACCAACGGACATGCCGCCGACCTTCCGCTAACCCCTCTGCGCTGCCGAACGCTTAAGTCTCTAATTCTTTCCTGAAACCGGCGTATTTATTTCCCCATTGATTCTATTGATTAATTTCGCAAACTCCTGATCATTTATACAAATGATATTTATTATCATTTGCATTTACATGTTGATTTATTTCCTTACAATACCCTGACGTTAAAACCTAAGAAACGGCTGATCTCGCAGCAGCGATATGTCGGATTCTAATTTCAAATCAATAAATTATAATTCACCTCATTGGGAATCTTTGCCACATGGAAAAGCTACGTTACAACAAGCTCACAGCGCTAATCTTTGCATCACTCTCCAGCACAGGTCTGATGGCCGAAACACCAGATACCGTGGTAGTTACCGCCTCCGGTTTCCAACAAAAAATTCAGGACTCCGCAGCGTCGATCTCGGTGATCCCACGTCAGCAAATCGAAGATAAAGCCTATCGCGACGTGACCGATGCGCTGAAAGATGTCCCCGGCGTAGTGGTTACCGGCGGAGCCAGCAGCAGCGATATCAGCATTCGTGGTATGTCCTCCAAATACACGCTGATGCTGGTTGACGGTAAACGTGTTGATACTCGTGGCACCCGCCCTAACAGCGATAACGCCGGTATCGAACAAGGTTGGTTGCCGCCGATGGAGGCCATCGAGCGTATCGAAGTGGTGCGTGGGCCGATGTCTTCGCTGTACGGTTCTGATGCGATGGGTGGTGTTATCAACATCATCACGCGTAAAACCTCAACCACTCAAGCGTGGAAAGGCTCAATTCACGGTGATGCAACCTTCCAAGAAAACCGTAACTCTGGCGATCTGTTCCAAACCAATGCCTATGCTTCCGGGCCATTGATCGAAGGTTTGTTGGGTCTGCGCGTTAATGGCTTGCTGTCGCGTCGTGGCGAGGACCATATCGTCAACGGTTTCAACGAACAACAGATGAAAAGTGGTACCGCAGTATTCACCCTGACGCCAAACGAGCAGAACGATTTAGATTTCGAAATCGGTCGTTCATTGCAAGATCGTAATAGCACGCCGGGCGAATCGATGGCGGCAGAACGTTGCAGTAAAGGTAAATGTACGCCGAATAAACCGAGCGAAAGCCGCTACGAGCGCACTAACTACTCCATCACCCACAACGGCTATTACGATTTCGGTAACACCACCAGCTACATCCAGCGGGAAGAAAACGAAAACCCTGGTCGCCAAATGAAGATGGACAACACCATCGCCAATACGCAAACCCAGTTCAGTTTGGGCGATCACATGCTCAGCGTCGGTGGACAATATCGTTATGAGGAGCTGCGCGACAATGGCAACCAGCTAGAAGCCGCCGATGGCTTAAACAAGTTGACTCGCTGGAGTTGGGCGCTGTTCGCCGAAGATGAATGGGCAATGACCAATGATTTCAGCCTGACCACCGGTATCCGTATGGATCAGGATCAAAACTACGGCAACCACTGGACGCCACGGATGTACGGCGTTTGGCATCTGACCGAGCAATGGACGGTGAAAGGCGGCGTATCGGCCGGTTATCGCTCACCAGACCTACGCCAGTCTTCTGCAAGCTGGGGACAAGTGACCGGCGGCGGCTCGCTGGACGGCATCATCGTCGGTAACCCAGATCTGAAACCAGAAAAAAGCCTGAGCGAAGAAATCGCCGTGATGTGGGATAACCTGCAGGGGCTGAACATGGGCGTCACCCTGTTCAATACCGACTTCAAAGATAAAATCACTGAGGTACGTCGTTGCAATAATAAGGACGATCCCGCCTGTACTATCGGCAACCACAGTTACGATTTCGTCAGTGATCGCGTTAACGTCGACGACGCCAATATGCGTGGCGTAGAAGCCACCGCCGGTTGGGAAATCACCAAAGATTGGCAGTTGACCGCTAACTACACCTACACCGAATCTGAGCAAAAAAGCGGAACCTTCTCCGGCCAGCCACTAAACCAAATGCCGAAGCATATGTTCAACACCGTGCTGGATTGGCAAGCGACGGCAGACGTTGGTTTGTGGTCACGCCTCAACTTCCGCAGTAAAACCTCGGAATATCTGAGCCGCACCTCCATGTCGACCGGTACGCCGTCTTACACCTTTATCGATGCGGGTTTGAGTTACCAAGCGAACAAAAACTTGCTGGTGACTGGCGGCGTGTACAACATTCTGGATAAGACCGTGGATTACGAGCACTACAACACCACATTAGATGGTCGTCGTTATACCGTGGGCATGACTTACAACTTCTAAGTTCTAAATAGCAAAACGCCCTGTCTTTTCACGGACAGGGCGTTGTTATTTCAACAAATCGGACTTACTTGATGTCCGTCTTCGGGAACTCCATCTCGCTGTATTTCACCACGCGAGTGCCGCGTGTCAGCTTGTAGCCGAACCAGATGATCAGGAACAGTGGAATACCGATGTAGGTCGCGGTCACGCCATACCAGTCAATTTTGTCTTCCAAGAATGCCTGATAGTTTTGCCCCAACGTGATGATCAAACACAGCACGAAGGCAAAAATTGGCCCGACAGGGAAGAAACCGGAAATGTATGGCAAGTCCTTCAAATCACGGCCTTGCATCACATAGCCACGACGGAAACGATAGTGACTGATAGCGATACCCAACCAAGCGATAAAGCCGGTCATACCTGAGGTATTCAGCAGCCACAGATAAACCGATTGGTTACCGAACATGGAGGACAGGAAACACAGCCCCGCAACCACGGTGGTCGCATACAGCGCGTTACGCGGCACACCACCTTTCGACAGTTTAGCGAAAATACGCGGAGCTTTACCTTCTGAAGCCAGCGTGAACAGCATTCGGGTCGAAGCGTACATACCAGAGTTACCCGCCGACAGTACCGCAGTTAGGATAACCGCATTCATTACCGCCGCCGCAGACAGCAGACCCGCATGTTGGAATACCAAAGTGAACGGGCTAACGCTGATGTCTTTCACATCATTACGCAGCAGGCTAGGATCGGTATAAGGAATGATCAGGCTGATGATCAGAATCGCGAAGATATAGAACAACAGAATACGCCAGAACACCTGACGCACCGCGCGTGGAATATTCTTGCCTGGGTTTTCTGATTCACCGGCAGCAATACCGATCAACTCAGTGCCCTGGAATGAGAAGCCGACGATCATCGCCACGCCTATCATTGCCGAGAAGCCGCCAGCAAATGGCGCATCCCCCATCGTCCAGTTCTGCCATCCCGCGTGTTCACCACCTTTCAGAATACCGAAAATCATCAGCATACCGATGCCGATAAACACGATAACCGTGGTAACTTTGATCAGCGAGAACCAATATTCGGCTTCACCAAAACCTTTCACCGAGATGTAGTTCAATAAGAACATCAAGCCAAGGAACAGGGCACTCCAGATCCAACCCGGTGTTTCTGGGAACCAATAGTTCATCACCAATTGTGCCGCTACCAGATCGACCGCGATGGTCACTGCCCAGTTGTACCAATAGTTCCAACCCAGCGCGAAGCCGAAGCCTTCTTCTACATATTTGGCGCCGTAGGTGGAAAACGAGCCTGAAACTGGCATAAACGCCGCCAGTTCGCCGAGGCTGGTCATCAAGAAGTACACCATCAAACCGATCAAAGCGTAAGACAGTAATGCCCCGCCCGGCCCGGCTTGAGAAACTGTTGCACCTGATGCAACAAACAGACCGGTACCGATGGAACCGCCGATGGCAATCATGGTTAAGTGCCGTGCTTTCAATTCACGGCGTAATCCGGGTGCTGGTTGCCCCGATGTTTTTATATCCTGCTGAGCCATGCTTACCCTATATCAATATCTAGCCGAAGAAAAAATAAGGGCGGATTGTAACAAATAGCCGCCGATGAACTAGCATCATTACGCTGATATAAGATAGCTTCATAACTCGGCAGAAATTATTAGCAACGGCGTTAAAAACCTTATTGTCTGCCATTAATGTGACTGAGCGCAGGTTTTTACCGCTCTTCCGGCAATGTGCAATAGCTGAGGAAACGGTGCAAAGCATTGGAAATATGCTTTTGCCGATGATGGATGAGATACAAAGTACGCATCAGCGGCGGCAACGGGATTTTTAGCTCAACCAAAGCCCCACTCTCCAATTGTTCACCAATCACCCGCCGTGACAAACAACTAATACCAATGCCATGACGCACCGCGTGTTTAATCGCCTCTGAATTCCCCAACTCCATCACCAATTTGAAATGCGGTAGATGTGCTAATAGCAGATGATCTAACACTTCACGCGTGCCAGAACCGCGCTCACGTAAGATCCAAGGAGCGTTAGCCAGTTTTTCTAACGTTAACGGTTGGTGGTGCAATGGATTGTCTGGCGCAGCGAACACCACCAGCTCATCTTCTTGCCAAGGTTGTGTCACCAATTCAGGCATATGGCATGGGCCTTCGATCAACCCCAGATCAACCCGGAAATCCCCCACCGCGCTAATCACGTCCTGACTGTTACCGACATTTAATTCTAATGGAGTAGTCGGAAAGTCATCACGATAGCGGGCGATCATTTCAGGCAGCATATAGTTGCCAATGGTGCTGCTCGCAGCGATGCGTAGCGCCCCACCGTCTTGTCGGAATAGCTGCTCTATTTCGCTCGTCTGCTCCAACAAAGCCAACGCTTTTGGGTATAACAAGCGGCCATGCTCATTGATGACCAAACGTTTACCTACGCGATCGAACAACAACACACCGAGTTGCCCTTCCAAATCGGCCAAAGCGGCACTGACCGCGGATTGTGACAACGCCAACACAACGGAAGCCTGAGTGGTTGAACCGCTTTTCAATACCTCGGTAAATACCTCTAATTGACGCAGTGTGATATGCATGTCTGTCTCAGTGTAAATGTGGCGTGCTGGAAATAGACCGAAATTCGCCAACCAGAAAAGCCACCGAAATTAGCGCAACACATAGACAGTGAATCAACCACCGCCTATGCCAACCGTGTTTGTTGTTAAGAGTAACACGTTTGTTCCCCACATAACGGGGAGGGACACATTACCAGAATTTGCCTATAACACTTTTTTCGATTGATTATAAAAATACAATCTATTTCACTATTAAATCACGGCGCCGTAAGCTTACAGCCAGGAACATTGGACAACAGGATTGATTTATGGCGAACGAGACTACCCACCCATTCCCAGAGCACCGCTACCCACTGTTTGGGATACCACGTTTAATTCCCGGCTTATTACTGACCGGAGTATTAACTGCTTTGGCTGTCTGGGCTGGCGATCTCCCTTCGGTCGCCGGACTGGGGCTCGGCGCTTTAACGCTCGCGATTATATTCGGCATCGTGGTGGGCAATACGCTGTACCCATGGCTGCAACCGAGCTGCCACAGCGGTGTTCAGCTCGCCAAACAACGCCTGCTGCGCCTAGGGATCATACTTTACGGTTTTCGCCTGACCTTTCAGCAAATTGCCGATGTCGGCGCGACCGGTATTCTTATCGATGTATTGACCCTCAGCAGCACTTTCTTGCTAGCCTGTTGGTTAGGTAAAAAAGTGTTCGGCATTGATAGCCAAACTGCCATGTTGATCGGCGCGGGTAGTAGCATCTGCGGTGCCGCTGCGGTGATGGCAACCGAACCGGTATTGAAAGCAGATTCCAGCAAAGTCGCCGTCGCGGTGGCGACCGTCGTGGTGTTCGGTACGTTAGCTATCTTCGCGTACCCGTGGTTGTACCATTTGAACCAGCACTTCCAGTGGCTACCGTTCACCCAAGAAACCTTTGGGATTTACACCGGTTCAACCGTGCATGAAGTGGCTCAAGTGGTCGCTGCCGGGCACGCCATCGGCCCCGATGCGGAAAACGCGGCAGTGATCACCAAGATGATCCGCGTGATGATGCTGGCTCCGTTCTTGCTGTTGCTTTCCGGCTTTATCAGCCGCGCAAGGGGGGGGAGTAAGACCGAGAAATCGGCGATTACCATTCCTTGGTTTGCCGTACTGTTTATCGCGGTTGCCGGGCTGAACTCGTTCAACCTGTTACCCGCTACGTTAGTGCATTACCTGATCACCGCCGACACCTGGATGCTGGCGATGGCCATGGCGGCATTGGGTTTAACCACCCATATCAGCTCAGTACGTCAAGCTGGAGTAAAACCTATCCTGCTAGCAACCTTGCTGTTCGTCTGGCTGATTATCGGCGGCGGCGCGATTAACCTGCTGGTTCAGCACATTCTGTAATCCCTCCCCCTTGAGCCCGGTTCGCTGGGCTTTGCCCATTCAAACTCCTGTCTAGAGATGCCATAATAGTTCTGATAACACAGGAGAATGAAAATGAAGTTTGTCGGTGCACATGTCAGTGCCTCAGGTGGCGTAGATCAAGCCGTGATACGCGCACACGAACTAGAGGCGACCGCATTCGCTCTATTCACTAAAAATCAACGCCAATGGAAAGCGGCTCCGCTGCCCGGTGATGTGATTGATAAATTTAAGAGCGCCTGCGCGCAATATGGCTATGGGCCGGGGCAAATCCTGCCACACGACAGCTATCTGATTAACCTCGGCCATCCGGTGGCCGAAGCGCTGGAAAAATCCCGCGAAGCCTTCCTTGATGAAATGCAGCGCTGCGAACAACTCGGGCTGACGTTGCTGAACTTCCACCCCGGCAGCCATCTGATGCAGATTGATGAAGATAAATGCCTAGCGCGCATTGCCGAATCTATCAACATCGTGCTCGATCAAACTCAAGGCGTGACAGCAGTGATCGAGAATACCGCCGGTCAAGGCAGTAATCTGGGGTTCAAATTCGAACATCTGGCGGCGATCATTGACGGCGTGGAAGACAAAAGCCGCGTCGGTGTTTGCATCGATACCTGCCACGCTTTCGCAGCGGGTTACGATCTGCGGACTGAAGACGAGTGCGAAAAAACCTTCCAGCAATTAGGCGATATTGTTGGTTTCGAATATCTGCGTGGCATGCACCTGAACGATGCCAAAAGCGAGTTCAACAGCCGCGTTGACCGCCACCACAGCTTAGGTGAAGGCAATATCGGTAAAACGGTATTCAGCTACATCATGCGCGATGCCCGTTTCGATAACATCCCGCTGATTTTGGAAACCATTAACCCGGATATCTGGGTGGAAGAGATCGCCTGGTTGAAAGCGCAGCAGTAATCCTCCCGCTAACCATGACACCAATAAGTATCCCCCTGCATACCCGGGAGATACTTATTATTGGTTTAACCATAGAGGTCATTTCGTACACTTTGTTCATATTGAACATCTATCGCTTCAGCAACACTGGCCTGCTGACGGGTAATTTCGGCCAATACCTGACCAGGAGTAGGCAGGCTTTTCCGTTCAATCTTTGATTCAGGTTCCCACAAACGCGCCCGATTTATCGCTCTGCCACAGTGAAATAATACTTCGTCAACTGTCACGATTATCGCGGTTTTTGATACTTTCCCTCCCTGCGTAAATTTCGTGCAAAGCACCTCGTCATCAGTCACGTAGGCGCGGCCATTAATTCTCATGAAAACTTCCAGCCCCGGAAAAAGAAAGAGCATGCCGACCTTGTCACTGCTTGTGAGATTTCTCATTGATTCAATGCGGTTATTACCCGGCCAGTCAGCAAAAGCGACTGTTTTATTATCTAACACCTTGACAAAACCAGCCGGCCCTCCGCGTGGCGACGCATCAAGACCAGATTCATTCCCGGTAGCCAGACAAAAGAAGGTGGCTTTTTCCAGATAAGCCACATGACATGAAATAAGTTCAGATAATACGGCTTTCTGAATACGCTCGGATGGAGGAGCGTAAAGCTGCTCAAGATCGGCTTCGTTTAAAGGGACAGATTGCGTGGACATACTTTTCTCCTATGAAATAACTCAAAAATGACTATATCGATTCATGCATGGCAGTGCTAAGTTAAATAGGTCAACAGATATCGGATTGCTGCCATGAAAGAGGATGAAATCGATTTAGCATTCGGCAACAACAGTAAGGTGGTGATTATTTCCATCTACGACACTCAGCCAGAACGACGTGCATTAGGTAGACACAGCCATGTTCGTGGTCAGTTATCTGGCCTGCGCTCAGGGCTTTTTACGGTTGGAACCGATGAAGGTGCCTGGATAGTACCGGCTGACTACGCGGTCTGGATCCCACCCCATTACTCGCATTATGGCTGGACCCACGGGGCGATCGACGGTTGGAGTTGCTATGTCGAGGAAACCGCCTGCGTTGGTTTGCCTGAAAAACCGTGCGCCGTCAAAGCGTCCGGGCTTCTGCGGGAAGCCATTATCTGTGCATCAACCTGGAAGGAAACCGACCTCGACGAACAACAATTACGTATCGCTCAAGTTATTCTAGATCAGCTACACGCCGCTCCGGTTGAGCCTTTTGGATTACCGATGCCCCGTGATCCACGTCTTGTCAATATGGCACGGCAATTACTGGACGATCCCAGCGACAGACGCAATATCACTGAATGGGCAAATAAAATCGGTTTTTCCGAAAGGACGCTGAGTCGTCGCTTTGTGACGGAGACTGGGTTCACTTATACCGACTGGCGGCAGCGAGCTAGATTAATACGTGCGCTGGAATTGCTGGCGGAAGGGGTAAGCGTCACTACGGTAGCGCTTGATCTGGGCTACAACAGCGTAAGTGCTTTTATCGCGCTTTTTAAACGTGTCTTTGACGTAACGCCCTCCGTCTATTTTAAACGTGGCACCAAATAGCGCGGCCTTCAGCAAAAGAGAACTCTCTGTTTTTTCTGGTCATTACGGCTGTGGGGGAGATATTGTAGGAGAAACTGGGGATTGTATATATGAGAAACCGGAGCCTATAACAGCTCCGGTTTTTTATTGGTATAAACCTTTATGCCACGTTGGTTGCTGACACTTCAGCACGTTTCAGCAGTGCGTAGGACACACCCGCGAGCAACGTACCGGCAATAATCGCCACCAGATACAGCAGCACTGGCGTAATCGCCCCAGGGATCAGCAGTACAAACAAACCGCCATGTGGAGCCATCAGTTTCGCGCCGAAAGCCATCGACAGCGCACCAGTCAGCGCACCACCGGCTATGCAGCATGGCAGTACACGCATTGGGTCACGCGCGGCGAATGGAATCGCCCCTTCGGAGATGAAGCACAAGCCCAGTACCAGCGCCGCTTTACCGCCTTCTTGCTCAGACTTCTCGAACTTGCGACGCGCCAGAATGGTCGCCAAGCCCATCGCCAACGGCGGCACCATACCGGCGGCCATAATCGCTGCCATCGGGGCATAGACCGAAGAACTCAACAGCGCAACGCCGAAAGCATAAGCCGCTTTGTTAACCGGACCGCCCATATCGGTACACATCATGGCACCGAGGATCGCTCCTAGCAGAACCGCATTCGCAGTACCCAAGGATTGCAACCAATCGGTCAGACCCGCCATGATTTTCGCAACCGGCGTACCAACCACGTAAATCATCACCAAACCGGTAATTAAGCTCGCCACCAGTGGAATAATCAGGATCGGTTTCAATGCTTCCATACTTTGCGGCAGTTGCAACTTGCTGCTAATGGCTTTCGCCACGTAACCCGCAAGGAAACCAGCAATAATCCCGCCGAGGAAACCCGCTCCAGTACTCACCGCCAACATGCCGCCAATCAGACCCGGTGTTAACCCCGGACGGTCAGCAATTGAGAAGGCAATAAAACCAGCCAATACCGGCACCATCAATGCAAAGGCGGAACCGCCACCAATTTGCATCAACGCCGCCGCCAAGGTGCCTTTCACTTCAAACGCCTTGATACCGAACACGAATGACAACGCGATACACAGACCACCGGCCACCACCATCGGCAGCATATAAGACACACCGGTCAACAGATGGCGATAAGGGCCGTTGCCCTCTTTTTTCTTACCAGAAGCCGCGGATGAACCGCCTTTTTGTGGCTGGAAGGTTTCAGCTTCGAGCTGTGCTTTATCTAGCTCCTGCGCAGTCTTCTTCAGGGCTAAACCGGTCGAAGTACGATACATCGGCTTACCAGCAAACTTGTCCAGATCGACTTCAATATCTGCCGCGACAATCACCAGATCCGCCGCCGCCACCTCTTCTGGCGTGATGGTATTGCCTGCCCCTACGGAGCCGCGAGTTTCTACTTTCACCCACCAACCACGTTTCTTAGCTTCAGCTTCAATCGCCTCTGCCGCCATAAAAGTATGAGCTACACCGGTTGGGCAAGCGGTTATCGCCACAATGCGTTTTGGTCCACTCGCTTGCGCAGGAACCGCCGCTACGGCAGGAGCCTGATAAGGTTTAGCCACGGCCTTGGCCTGCACCAAAAAGGCTTCGGGTTCCTGCACCGCCTGCGCGACATCACCAACAAACAACATTTTGCCATCCAATGCCGCGTCTACCGGAGCCGCTTGCCCCGCTACGACCACCAATTCCGCGTCATTAGCCGAATCCACCAGCGTCAGGCCATTGTTGGCCGCCGCTGCGTTTAGCATACGTTTCACCAAGTGGCTACGCGCCTGCCCGAGCGAACTGTCTATTATCAGAAGCGTTTTCATTCTGCCTCCCGCTATCAATTAAAAGGTTTCAGATCGACACGCGCCATCATCGCGGCCAACTGGGGACGATCGGTAATGCCGACGTTGCTCTGACTCACGGCCAGTGCGGCAACGGCAGTCGCCAAACGCAGAGTGTGTTCACTGGATTCACGCATCAGCAGGCCGTAGATCAAGCCGCCAACCATTGAATCGCCAGCGCCCACGGTGCTAACCACTTCGCACGTCGGCGGTTTGGCGATCCACGCGCCGGAGGCGTTGACCCACAACGCGCCTTCGGCACCGAGTGAAATAACTACATGGGCGATGCCCTGATCGCGCAGCGCATGGGCGGCTTCAACCACATCTTCCAGTTTCGGTAATGGACGACCGGCCCAAATTTCTAACTCGCGGCGGTTAGGTTTCACCAGCCACGGCGCCGCTTTCAGCCCCGCGACCAACGCTTCACGGCTGCTGTCGAAGATAATGCATGGACACTGTGAGCGCAGGCGGATCATCCAATCGGTGAAAGCTTCCGGCGCAACACCCGCAGGTAAACTACCGCTGACCGCCACCATATCGAACTGGCCTAGCCAACTGAGAGAATCGGTAACAAACTTATCCCAATCCTGCGGCGTCACTTCAAAACCGGAGAAGTTGAAGTCGGTCACTTCACCGTCTTTTTCCGTCAGTTTGACGTTGATGCGGGTACGCCCCGGCACCACATGGAAACGGTTGGCGATACCCAAGTCACTGAATAACAGTTGGAAACCGTCTTGGTTGTCTTTACCCAAGAAACCGCCCACCGTGACATCGATACCCAAATCTTTCAATACTTTGGCGACGTTGATGCCTTTACCGGCAGCGTGCAGGCCAGCGGTTTTTACCCGATTCACTTCACCCCGTTCGATCTCTGGGCAAAAACCCACCAAATCGTAAGCAGGGTTCAAGGTGATGGTTGCTACTCTTCTGCTCATGCTGCGCCCTCGCCCAGACCTTCATTAATGGCATCACCGATCGCTTTCAGCGCGGTTTCAGCATCATCACCACTGGCGGTAAAGCGCAGGTGATGGCCCTTCTTCACACCCAGCGCCACCACTTTCATCAAACTGCGACCGTTAGCCGGTTTGCCGCTGCCATCCAGGTTAGTGACGGTAATTTCACTACTGAACTGTTTGATCACATTGACCAATGCGGTGCCCGGACGGGCGTGTAAGCCGTGTTCATTACGGATGACATACTCCGCAGTCAGCACCGAACTCTCTTGCGCTACTTCGCTGGTCAGTAACGCCAGAACCGAAACCGCATCGCCGTTCAGCAAGCGTTCAGCTTTATTGGTTAACAGCAAGTCGCTGAGGTAGTTCAGCAGCGTCAGTGGTTGCTCGTCGGCGACAGCCACAGTCAACAACAGCGCCACTTTTTCACCGTTTTCATCAAACGCCTGCGCTGGACGGCTAATGGTCGCCGCGCTACCCAAGTTGCCTTCGGTGCTGTCACTCAGCCAGATCCCTTGCCCCAAATTCAGCGGCTTGCGGGTAATCACATCGCTGACAAATTGTGCGTTAACCGCACCAATCTGTTGCAAGCGCCCGGCATTCAAAGCTTGCAGCGTCATCAGATTGTCAGCGGCAACATCAAGCGCGATTAGCGAAGCATCAAATTGAAACTCGGCAACCTGTTTTTCGCCCATCAGGAGGCTGCGCAACTCTTCTGCTGACGTGGTTTTAGCCAGTTGGTCAGCAACGCTGTCATCACTCAGAACATGGGTTAATTGGCGTAACAGCGTCAGATGCTCATCCGAACGAGCCGCGATACCGATCACCACGTAGGCGGTTTGGCCGTCACCCCACTCAATCCCCTGTGGGTACTGGAACACCTGCACACCGGTATTCAGCACTAAATCACGGGTGTCGGTGGTACCATGTGGAATGGCGATACCATTACCCAGATAGGTGGAAGTTTGCAGCTCACGCTGCAACATGCCGTCAACGTAGCCGTTGCTGACACAACCGGCAGCGGTAAGAGCAGCAGCAACTTGCTGGATGGCCTCCTGTTTACTGCTAGCGGCTGCCCCTAGGTGAATATCTTGCTGTGATAATTGGAACATGGTTCTCCTCGCTGCTGAATTGAATCGTTTCAGCCATTTTGAGAAAAAGGAGCGTAATCGCGGGAAAAACATCAACCGGATGACGCTGAAACGTTTCAAGGAGTGTGGAAGTAGCTATCACCGAAAGCAAGTATTGTTGATTTTGACGTAGTAGATTTTTGAGCTTACGCACACTTTGCCGTCAGAATCACCTGATAAGGTCGAGAGATGACATACTGTGCTGAAGCTTTGCTGAAGGAGATGAGCATGACGGTGTTAACAGGCGTGGGCGTGATTATTGTCAACCCACAGGGGGAGATTTTACTCGGTAAACGCTGTGGTAAACACGCACCCTATTGGTCGATTCCCGGCGGACATTTAGAAGCTGGCGAAACCTTTGAACAATGCGCCCAGCGTGAGATCTGGGAAGAAACCGGATTGAGGATTGCACCGCCACAGTTTATCGGCGTCAGCAATAACTTACTTACTTGGCGCGAAGAAGGTAAACACACGGTATCAATCTGTATGTGGATTCAGCATCCCGGCGAAGAACCAGAGCTGAAAGAGCCCGATAAATGTGCAGAATGGCGTTGGTGCTCACCCAGTGAATTGCCAGAACCACACTTTGAAGCCAGTCGCAATGCGATCAAACTATGGCAGGAGGAGTTGAACTATTTACCTTCACGTTAGTACGTGTGCCGCTACGATGTTTTCAGCTACGGTTGCCATTGATACACGGCAACCAAGGTAGTTTTATATAAAATACTACCAATAGCTTTATTTTGGTTTTTTAATCTAAAAAATAGACCACATACAGACACTAACAACTAGCATTAAGCCACAAAAACAAAATATTAATTCAAATCGTAAGTGTTATATAGATTTTTCATCTACAACAAAATACCATACAGCTCAAATTGTGAAGGCGGTATATGGGTACCTCAATACTCACTATCTTATATCCCGCAAGCCTTATTACATATAGGTGTTATATTATGCTGGAAAGCATAGGTGTTATTAATTTATGGGTTTATGTGCTCGGTGCCTTGGCCATTGTCCTTGTTCCTGGTCCTAATTCTATTTTTGTATTAACCAGTAGCATTAGTCACGGTGTGAAAAGTGGTTATATGGCCGCGATGGGTGTTTTCTTGGGAGACAGCATTCTAATATTGTTATCGTTCCTAGGCGTCACCTCTTTATTAGCCGCACATCCTCTGGCATTTTCCTCAATTAAATACGCCGGTGCTGCCTATCTGGTTTATTTGGGTGGCATGGCTATCTATGAAACCTTCTTTGAAAGAAAAAGAAAGGAAGTGGCAAATCCCTCGCTGGCAGGCAAAAAAGTCTTTTTTAAAGCCTTTGCCCTCAGTTTCTTTAACCCTAAGATGATCATATTTTATATTTCTTTCTTTGTTCAATTTGTTGAGTTAGATCACCGCGATGAGTTCGCACCGTACCTGCTGCTGGGTTCGATCCTAGAGGTTTTAAGCATGCTATATCTCTCCTTTTTGATCCTGTGTGGTACACCTCTCGCAGATAAACTGAAAGGCAATTTACAATTAAAGAAAATCGGCAGCCGTTGCACAGGTATTCTATTCCTTATTTTTGGATTTAAAATTGTACTAACAACATAAAAGTCATTTATGCTTTACCGAATCTATTTATATATTATTTTATCTTCTCTGACGTTCTCTGCTTCAGTTCATGCTGCTTATGAGTTCCACTTGTTCTGTCCTGGAAGAGATACCATGACCGTCACCTATTCTGGCTATGGCCTTACCACCCTAATGTGGGAGGATTCTTTTTATGTTGCGACTAAACCTCGCCAGTTCAAAACAAAGTCAGATACCGTGGCAGAAGTTTTATTTTTTCAAAACGGTAAACGACTCTATCAAATCAACAAACAGGGTTTCTTTTTCCAATATAAAGGTAAGGATCGTCCCGTGACCTGTCAGATTGGAAACAGAAAAACCAAAGTTGCCCTATATTAGGGGTTTCTCGCTAACTGAGTGAATCGCACGCTTTTACAATGCCGTTTTTGGCCCAGAACAATCGCATTCGTTTCAAACTCCTCCAATCAGCGTTATATAAAATAAAATATAACGCTGTTTTTTGCAACAAACAGAAACTTTTTCACTACAAATACCCCTATAGAGTTAGGCGGATTAACCATTCGTATCTATACTTGTCCAAGTGTGTCGTCATTTTGTCACTCACTTTTTTGGCAAGGTTTTCCTTGGTATTTCATAACAATAAACGGGTTCAATATGAGCAAAAATCAAACTGGCTTTGAAAAGCGGCGCCGGTGGGGATGGCTATGGATTTTGGCGATCGGCATTATCCTCGGCGCGGCACTGCTGGCGGGTACTGCCACCGTATTCCATAAAACCAGCGATACCGCCTTCTGCGTCTCTTGCCACACCATGCAACAACCCCTCGCTGAATATCAAGGCAGCGTCCACTTCCAGAACACCAAAGGCATCCGCGCCGAATGCGCCGATTGCCACGTTCCCCATGAACCGCTCGATTACTTGTGGACCAAGATCCGCGCGGTAAAAGACATCTATGGTGAAATGACCGGGACGATCAATACCCCAGAGAAATACGAAGCGCATAAGCTAGCAATGGCGCAATCGGTGTGGAAAACGTTGAAAGAAAACGACTCAGCCACCTGCCGTTCTTGCCACAGTTTTGATGCCATGGATATCACCGCTCAAAGTGCTGAAGCCCGCGTTCAGCACCCGGTTGCCATCAAACAAGGTGAAACCTGTATCGACTGCCATAAAGGGGTTGCACACATTCTGCCGGATATGAGCGGCGCGGCGCAGGCTGGTGCTGCCGAGCTGGCGAAAGCCGCAGCAGAAACCTCTCCTACCGCGACCACGCTATATACCATCGCGACCGAACCGTTCTTCCTTAAACAGGATGACAGCCATAACGCCGGTAACCTGATGCCTTCCACCGAAGTGCATGTGGTGAAACAAGACGGTGACAAGGTGTTGGCCGACGTTGCCGGTTGGCAACAAGATGGTGTCAGTGAAGTATTCTATGCCGCACAAGGCAAACGCATTCTTAGCGTCTTGCTGGGTGAAGATGCACGTAAATTGCTGAAAACCGGCACCACTATGACCGATGCCGAAACCGGTTTGGTCTGGCATCAGGTTTCCTTGCAAGTTTGGCTACCACGTAAACAACTGATCGACGATCAGCAAAAAATCTGGCGTTACAGCGCAGACATGATGTCCGCCAACTGTACCGGCTGCCACGGCCTGACCGCCCTCGATCGCTTCAACGCCAACCAATGGATCGGCGTGATTAAAGGTATGGCTCCACGCACCTCGCTGACGCAAGAACAACTGCGCGTGCTGACACAATACGTGCAGAAACACGCCAGTGACATGCCACCAGCCGCACCAGCCAAACTTTAAGGGAGAAGCGAGATGAGCAAATATTCACAACAACCGCTACAAATGAGTCGCCGCCGCTTCTTGACTGGCGCCACCGCGCTAGCTGCAACCCCACTGCTGGCGGGGCTATGGCCGAAATCAGCGCTGGCCGAAGCCATTAGCCAAGCGTTGCCGCAGTTTGTAGTACTGCGTCAGGCACAAAAAGGCATTCTGACCGGTGCTCACTGGGGCGCGTTCGAAGCCATCGTGCAAGACGGCAAGATGGTCGGCGTACAACCGGTAAAAGACGATCCCTATCCAAATGAACTGATCACCATGGCACCGTATCAGGTTCACGCAGAAAACCGCGTCAAGTACCCGATGGTGCGTAAAGGCTGGTTGGAAGGTAGCACTGGCAATCGTAACAACGAATTGCGTGGTCGTGATGAGTGGGTTCGTGTTAGTTGGGACAAAGCCATTGAGTTGGTCACTGGCGAAATCACCCGCTTGCAAAAAGATCATGGCCCGCAGTCGATCTATGCCGGTTCTTATGGTTGGAAAAGCGTTGGCATGCTGCATAACAGCCGCACCCTATTGCAACGCTTGATGAACCTGACCGGCGGTTTCCTCGGCTATGCGGGTGACTATTCTACCGGTGCCGCACAGGTGATCATGTCGCACGTGGTCGGTTCGATGGAAGTTTACGAGCAGCAAACCGCGTGGCCAAACGTGATCGAAAACAGCCAACTGGTGATCCTGTGGGGTTGTAACCCGATGATCACGCTGAAAAACAGTTGGAACATGCCGGATCACTACGGTCAGACCGGTTTTGAAGCGCTGAAGAAAAAAGGCACTCGGGTTATCAGTATCGATCCGGTGCACAACGACAGCGCTAAGTTTGTTAATGCCGAATGGATCGCCCCACGTCCGTATACCGACAGCGCGATGTTAATCGGTATCGCTCACACGCTGTTGACAGAAAAGCTGCATAACCCGGACTTCCTGAAAACCTATACCGTCGGTTTCGACAAGTTCGAGGCTTATCTGCTGGGTACCACCGATGGCACGCCAAAAACGGCCGAATGGGCCGCCGATATCTGCGGCGTGGACGCGGAAAAAATACGCACCTTGGCGCGTGATATCGCCAAGAATCGCACCATGATCATGGGCGGTTGGGGCATTCAGCGCCAGCATCACGGCGAACAGCAGCATTGGTTGTTGGTCACCATCGCAGCAATGGCGGGTCAGATTGGTCTGCCGGGTGGCGGCTTCGGCTTTAGCTATCACTACTCTTCCGGCGGTAGCCCAACGGCTAAAGGCGGTATCATCGCCGGTATTTCTGCGGGTAACTCACCAAAAGGTGCACCTTCGCCGATCCCTGTAGCACGTATCGCTGAATGCCTGACGAATCCAGGCAAAACCATTAATTTCAACGGCGCTCAGGTCACTTACCCAGAGGTGAAAATGGTGTATGTGGCAGGCGGTAACACCTTCCACCAGCATCAAGACACCAACAATCTGGTTAAAGCTTGGCAAAAACCAGACGTCGTGGTGGTCAACGAACCTTATTGGACGGCGACGGCCAAACACGCCGATATCGTGTTGCCAGCCACCACCAGTTACGAACGTAACGATCTGGAAATGGGCGGCGACTATTCACAACTGTACGTCTTCCCGATGCACAAATGTGTAGAGCCACAGAATGAAGCACGTAACGACTTCGATATCTTCGCGGCAATGGCGACCAAACTGGGCGTACAAGATGCCTTTACCGAAGGCAAAGATGAAACCCAGTGGCTGAAAGGCATGTATGACGATATGAAACTGCAAGCACGTAACGCTCGCGTTGCTCTGCCGCCGTTCGACATGTTCTGGGAGTCTAACAACTACGTGCGTTTCCCAGTGCCAGAAGCCAACACTCAATGGGTCCGCTTTGCCGATTATCGTGAGAACCCGCTACTTAATCCGCTGGGGACACCATCAGGCAAGATAGAGATCTACTCTGACGCCATCGCCAAGATGGATTACCGTGACTGCCAAGGCATTCCAACCTGGATGCCGCCGCATGAATGGTATCGTGGACCGGAGGCGGCGGAATATCCGTTGTCACTCAACACCGCGCACCCGATCAACCGTCTGCACTCTCAGCTCGACAACACGCCGCTGCGTAAGAAATATGCCATCGCTGACCGTGAAGCGATCATGCTTAACCCGGAAGATGCCAAAACACGCAGCATTACCAATGGCGATTTGGTACGTGCGTTTAATGCACGTGGCCAGATTCTGGTGGGCGCGATTGTCAGCGAAGATGTACGCCCTGGCGTAGTGCGCATTAGTGAAGGGGCTTGGTTCGATCCGGCCGATCCGTCACAACCGGGTTCAATTTGTAAGAACGGTAACGTCAACTGTCTGACCTTTGACATTGGTTCATCCAGCTTGGCGCAAGGTAACTGTGGTCAGATGGCGCAGTTACAAATTGAGAAATATCAGGGCCCAGTGTTGAAAAACACCGCCCATGATGTACCGACCGGGGCATAATAATCTGCGGGGCGATGGTAACGTCGCCCCAATTTCCCTCAAGAAAGATCTTCTTACCATTCCTTTGACTAAAACCGGGTTTTATTAAGCCAAAGCGGCGTATGATGCGCGCGACTTCCTTTTCTGGCTAATTATTAACCTCTTCATGCGAACTTCAACTGCGGTAACACGACGCTTGCCCGATCTCACCTCGTTGGCATTTTTGATCGTAGCTTTTCTCACCGGTATTGCCGGGGCGTTGCAAACCCCTACCCTGAGCCTGTTTCTTTCTAGCGAAGTGAACGCACGCCCATCAATGGTCGGGCTGTTCTTTACCGGTAGCGCGGTGATCGGGATTCTGGTGAGCCAGTTTCTTGCCAGTCGTTCGGATAAAAGGGGCGATCGTAAAACCCTGATTTTCCTTTGCTGTATGCTTGGCGCGCTGGGCTGTGTTCTGTTCGCCTGGAACCGCAATTACTATTTGTTGCTGATCGTCGGCGTGGTGTTGACCAGCTTCGGCTCCACCGCCAACCCGCAGATGTTCGCTCTGGCGCGTGAACATGCCGAACGAACCGGTCGTGAAGCGGTGATGTTCAGCTCAATCTTGCGTGCTCAAGTGTCCCTAGCGTGGGTGATTGGCCCGCCGATCGCTTTCGCACTGGCATTAGGTTTTGGTTTTAAAACCATGTATCTCGCCGCCGCAGCGGCATTTATCATTTGCGGTGTATTGGTGTGGAAAATGCTGCCTTCCATGCGTAAAGAGAAAACCACCAGCGGTACACTGGAAGCTCCACGCCAAAATCGCCGCGATACGCTCGTGCTGTTTATTGCTTGTACCCTGATGTGGACGGCAAACAGTATGTACTTGATCAACATGCCACTCTACGTAGTACGTGAGTTACATTTACCAGAAAAATTGGCCGGGATATTGATGGGGACTGCCGCCGGGTTGGAGATCCCCACCATGTTGATTGCCGGTATGGTCGCCAAACGTTTCGGTAAACGCTTGCTGATGCGCTACGCGGTGATCACCGGGGTGTTGTTCTATGCCGGTTTGCTGTTTATTACCGGTTCTTGGCAATTGGTTGTTTGGCAAATTTTTAACGCCATGTTTATCGGTGTTTTGGCCGGTATTGGTATGCTGTATTTTCAGGATTTGATGCCCGGTCAAGCGGGTGCCGCCACCACGCTATTCAGTAATACCAATCGCGTTGGTTGGATTATTGCGGGTTCTGTGGCGGGTGTTGTCGCTGAAGTTTGGAGCTATCACGCGGTGTTTTATGCCGCATTAGCGATGGTGGTCGGGTCAGTGATTTGTATGTGGCGGGTGAAAGAGGTGTAATTTAGGGCGCAGTATCAACTTCCAACTTTACCAAATAAATCAACGCCTGATCGCGGTGGTCATGACACATTTCACGGCTGGCTTGCAAACTGGCGCAAACTTTTGGCCGCAGCGGTGAGGTGAAAATCTTGCACAGAAAATTATCCGCAAGCTGAACACAGCGCGTATTCGCGGGTTTTCCTTGTGGCATCCCCGGGATCGGGCTAGAAATCGAAGGGGCGATGCAGCAAGCGCCACAATCTGTACGACAGTCCATCAGCAGTTCTCCCGGTGGGCTGGCGGATTTGAAGCGCGACCTTATCAGCAGCAGGTCGCGGCGACCAGTAGATTCCCTCTTTCCGTGTGAATAATTTTTCTCCCGTTTAAAAACTCAATCATGCCCTAGCGGCCTCGTCGCTGAAACTGTCTTATTCCCTATCTAATACGCATGAAACATGCATATTTCCGGCTTTACATGCACCACTCGCACATGTACCATTAAGCTAGTACAAAAGAACTCAGGCAATCAGGAGCCAACATGTCCACGGACACCATCCAGAAACCTTCCCGTCCTTCCGTTCTCGGCGGCGCGATGATCATTGCAGGTACCGCCGTCGGTGCTGGCATGTTTTCCATCCCTATTGTTACTTCTGGTGTGTGGTTCAGCGGTTCAGTCGCACTGTTGATTTATACCTGGGCCTGTATGTTGATTTCCGGCTTGATGATCTTGGAAGCGACGCTCAACTACCCGACCGGGGCCAGTTTCAACACCATGGTCAAGGATCTGCTGGGTAAAAGCTGGAATGCGATTAACGGCCTATCCATTGCCTTTGTGCTCTATATCCTGACCTACGCTTACATCTCTGCCGGTGGTTCAATCATCGCCCATACGCTAGAGAATATCGTCGGTGTAGGGCAAACCACCTCTGGATTGGTGTTTGCCATCGTGGTGGCGTTTATCGTCTGGTTATCTACCCGTGCGGTTGACCGTCTTAGCACTATTTTGATCGGCGGTATGGTCATCACCTTCGTGATGTCAGTGGGCGATATGTTCACCCATGTACAACCTGCGGTGTTGTTCAACCGTGGTGATAGCGAGGCCAGTTATCTGCCTTATGCCCTTGCGGCGTTACCTTATTTGCTGACGTCATTTGGTTATCATGGCAACGTGCCGGGACTGGTGAAGTATTACCACAAAAACAGCAGCGCAGTGGTTCGTAGCTTGGTGTATGGCACGCTGCTGGCACTGGCGATTTACATCCTGTGGCAGTATGTGATTCAAGGTAATATTCCGCGCGATGCCTTTAAGCAAGTGATTGCCGAAGGCGGCAATATCGGCAGCCTGTTGAAGCAGATGGGTGCCGTCACCAGCAGCCAAACTGCCGGGCAATTGCTGAATACCTTCTCTTATATGGCATTAGCCAGTTCGTTCCTTGGGGTATCACTCGGGTTATTCGACTACATCGCCGATTTCTTTAAATTCAGTGACGATGCAACAGGTCGCAGTAAAACCGCCATGATCACCTTTGTCCCACCGACTTTGGCTGCCCTGCTGTTCCCGAACGGCTTTTTGTATGCCATTGGTTTCGCTGGCCTAGCCGCGACGATTTGGGCGGTCATCGTTCCAGCCCTGATGGCACGCGCTAGTCGCCGTCGCTTCCCGCAGGCAAATTATCGCGCTCCCGGTGGGCGTGGCATGATCCTGTTCATCATTCTATTTGGTGTGATCAACGCCGTAGCACATGTAATGGCATTGTTAGGTTTGTTGCCGGTATTTAAATAATCCGCTCATTAATGGCAGTCCAACCGGGCTGCCATCCCCTATTTTTCGCGCTAGTTCTTGCCTGAACTCAGCGACGCGAGTAACTTGTCGCAACTTCCTAAAACTTATCTTTGACAGGTTATTTCTTATGGCAAAAGCTAACGAAATTAAACGCGGCATGGCGATCAACTACAACGGCAAATTGTTGCTGGTGAAAGACATCGACGTTCAGAGCCCTAGCGCCCGCGGTGCTAGTACCCTTTATAAAATGCGTTTCTCTGATGTCCGCACCGGGCTGAAAGTAGAAGAACGTTTTAAAGGTGACGACATTCTCGACACCATCACTCTATCGCGCCGTAAAGTGACCTTCTCCTATATTGATGGCGAAGAATACGTCTTTATGGACGAAGAAGATTACACCCCGTATATCTTCAAGAAAGAACAGATCGAAGACGAACTGCTGTTCATCCCTGAAGCGGGTTTACCGGGTATGCAAGTGTTGACGCTAGACGGTCAGGTTTTGGCGCTGGAGTTGCCACAAACCGTCAGCATGACTATTGTGGAAACAGCTCCAGGTATTAAAGGCGCGTCGGCTAGTGCACGTAACAAGCCTGCGACGATGGAAACTGGTCTCGTGATTTCAGTACCGGAATATTTAAGCGGTGGTGATAAGATTCAGATTCATATTGCTGAACGTCGCTATATGGGCCGTGCAGACTAAAAAATTCGGGGCCGTTTGGCCCCAAATTTTTGTTCTAATTTACAGTAGTTCAGGGAAGAAACGACGTTTCAGTGCCAGTTCAACACCACGCAGTTCTGCCAATCCTTTCAAGCGACCAATCGCCGAGTAACCTGGGTTAGTTTTCTTACGCAAATCATCCAACATTTGATGTCCATGATCCGGGCGCATCGGGATTGGGCGTAAATCCCCGGCTTTCTTACGGCGTTGTTCTTCGGTCAGAATCGCTTCAATGACCGAAACCATGTCGACATCGCCCATCAGATGCGCACCTTCATGGAAGGTTTTCGGGTTATCTTCACGGCAAGTCGCACGCAAGTGAGTGAAATGAATACGGTCGCCGAAGGTTTCGATCATCTTCACCAAATCGTTATCAGCGCGAACACCGTAAGAACCGGTACACATGGTGAAACCGTTGTTGATGCTATCGACGGTCTGCTTCAGCCATGCCATATCTTCAATAGTCGAAACGATGCGTGGCAGACCGAGGATGGGACGCGGCGGATCGTCAGGGTGAACAGCTAGACGGACTTTGACTTCTTCCGCAACCGGCACAATGGCACGCAGGAATACCGCCATGTTTTCGCGCAGTTTCTCTTTGTTGATGCCGTCATATTCCGCTAAACGTGCGTGGAACTGCTCAAGCGTGTAGCCCTCTTCGGCTCCCGGTAAACCAGCAATAATGTTGCCGGTCAGCTTAGCAATATCCGCTTCACTCATCGCTGCGAAATAAGCCGCAGCCTGAGTTTGTTCTTCTTCGGTGTAATCTTTCTCTGCACCTTTACGTTGCAGGATATGCAGCTCAAACGCAGCAAAAGCAATTTGATCGAAACGTAACGCTTTAGAACCATCCGGTAAGGTGTAGGCCAAATCGGTACGCGTCCAATCGAGGATCGGCATAAAGTTGTAGCACACAGTATCGATACCACAGGCCGCCAAGTTCCGGATCGATTGCTGGTAGTTGGCGATATAACGCGGGTAGTTGCCGCTGTGGGTCTTGATATCTTCATGTACCGGGATGCTTTCCACCACCGACCACACCAATCCCTTTTCTGCCAACAGCGCCTGTCGAGCTTTGATTTCGTCAACCGGCCACACTTCACCGTTAGGGATATGATGCAGTGCCGTCACCACGCCAGTTGCCCCCGCCTGACGCACATCGTCCAGTGAGACCGGATCATTCGGCCCGTACCAACGCCATGTTTGTTCCATAGGTTTATCCTTTGCAATCGTCTACTTTGCGCCAGTGGTGGATGAGATCGCATATTTTCAGCAATCTTGTTATACCAACTTGCGATAGGTGTCATTCATCTTTAACCTTACCTGATTGCTATACGCAAGCAAAACAGAATCTATCATTGGTTGATCCAACTCACGCTTCTCGCTTATTTTGGACTGACCAATTTTAATGAGCGACCAACCCGCCTACACTGTCAGCAAATTAATGGCTTGAATGATCGTGGTACGCCGTGTCGTATGCCACTCGAACAACTGGTCTGATAGCTTTCAAAGCTACCGACCTGTTTTTATTCGTTACGGAGCTTTGCATGAAAACTATCGCTAACCAGCCGCTGCCCGCTGCAGTCCTACAACCGAGCTATGATCGTAGCACTTTACGCAGTCGTATCGTTCATCTGGGCTTTGGCGCTTTTCATCGCGCACATCAGGCATTGCTGACCGATCGCGTATTGAATCGTCAAGGCGGCGACTGGGGCATTTGCGAAATCAGCCTGTTTGGCGGCGAATCACTATTCCAAACCTTACGCCAGCAAAATCATCTGTATAGCGTGCTGGAAAAAGGGGCTACGGGGAATCAAGCCATTATTATCGGCGCAGTCAATGAGAGTGCGCACGGCAAGCTGGAAGGTATTAACACCATTTTAGAGAAATTGGCTGAACCTCAAGTGGCCATCGTTTCCATGACCATTACCGAGAAAGGTTACTGCATCAACCCAAGCAGCGGCCTGTTGGATCTGCAACATCCGGCTATTCTCGCCGACCTAGCTAATCCAATGTTACCGACTACCGTACCGGGTATTTTGGTTGAAGCTCTGCGTTTGCGTCACCAACGTGGCTTACCGGCGTTTACCGTATTGTCTTGCGACAATATTCCAGAAAACGGTCATGTGGTGCGTAATGCGGTGCTCGGGTTGGCGCAGGCGCGGGATAAAACGTTAGCGACTTGGATCAAACAGAACGTCACCTTCCCAAGCACCATGGTCGACCGCATCGTTCCCGCTGCCACGCCAGAAACGCTCGATGACATTGCTGATGCCTTAGGAGGTGTGCGTGATGAATGTGGCATCGCTTGTGAACCGTTCATTCAATGGGTAGTCGAAGACGATTTTGTTGCTGGCCGCCCGGATTGGGAAGTGGCTGGGGCACAATTGGTCAAAGATGTGCTGCCATTTGAAGAGATGAAACTACGGATGCTTAACGGCAGCCACTCTTTCCTCGCTTATTTGGGTTATCTCGGTGGTTATCAGCACATCAACGATTGTATGACTAACGAAGATTATCGCCGGGCAGCCCATCACCTGATGCTACAAGAACAGGCGCCGACGCTTAGTGTGCAAGGAATCTGTCTGGCTGCCTATGCCGATCAATTGATCGAACGTTACAGCAATCCAGCGTTACAACACCGCACTTGGCAGATAGCGATGGATGGCACGCAAAAATTGCCACAGCGGATGCTGGATTCGATCCGCTGGCATCTACAACACGGCAGCAATTACGCCGGTTTAGCACTGGGTGTTGCTGGCTGGATGCGCTACGTCGGTGGGATTGATGATGCGGGTCAGTCCATCGATATTCGAGATCCGCTGTTACCGACGTTGCAACAGGTTGTCAGCACCACCGAGGATAGTGAGCAACGGGTACAAGCGCTGTTGGCTCTGCGTAACGTTTTCGCAGAACAATTGCCAGAAAATCAGGAGTTTGTAGAGGCTGTCACTCGCGCCTATCTGGCTCTGCGCGATCACGGTGCGCGACAAACGGTAAAAGAATTTGTATCAGCGTTGAAAGCATAAATTAGGGAAACCATGCCGGATAAAATTATCCGGCATGGTTGAACGACTTAACGATAAACCACCGTCATAATGGCGAGCTTCTTCTCCCGATCCACCCACTTCATTTCAGTCGTCCCCAAATTCATCGGAAGTGCTTTGCTTGTAGCGTCAAAGTGTGACAGCGTCTGCTGACTCTGATGATATTGCCCATTGCGGAAACATTGCGTATTCGCATTAGAATTAGCAATATTGACTTCACAAGGACTTTCTACGATAGAACCCACGAAATGTACCACCCCATCCGAAGCTCCTGCGTGACTTGCTGCCGTCCATGAAAACAACATTCCTGCGATCAAAAATAACCGAGAGATATTCATGGCAACCTCACTTTGTGTTAAGCCAATTTAAACATAGAAGGTTTTCATCAGAATAATCGCAAGGACAGCGAGTTTATTTTCGACTTAATCAGGCAATTAACAAAGTAAAAACAAGCTACTAACACGAAGAATCCTCTCCTAATACGTGGTTTTATATAGGAATTTTCTTGTGCCACAGGATGGATTTTGAGGCCAGAAAAGGGCATCTTAACGTGTTAGATTTGTGAACCATCCCACACTGTGGTGTATTTTTGATTACCCACAACAATAGCAATGCTTAACAATTAACCATTTGAATTTATTAACATCAGGAACACATCATGACTAAAACCAACCTGATCACTGGTTTCCTTGGTAGTGGTAAAACCTCTACTATTCGCCATTTGTTAGCCAATAAGCCGGAAAATGAGCGCTGGGCAGTACTGGTTAATGAATTTGGTGAAATAGGTATTGATGGTGCCTTACTGGCAGACAGCGGCGCAGTGCTAAAAGAGATCCCAGGTGGCTGCATGTGTTGCGTAAACGGTCTGCCGATGCAGGTGGGATTGAATATGTTGTTACAGCAGGCGAAGCCCGATCGACTCCTGATTGAGCCTACGGGTTTAGGGCATCCTAAGCAGATTTTGTCGCTACTGACCCAAGACACTTACGCGGGATGGATAGATCTGCGAGCCACGATTTGCTTACTGGATGCTCGGCAGTTAAGCCAACCTAAATATAGAGAAAATGAAAACTTTCGCGATCAGCTAGCCGCGGCAGACATCATTATTGCTAATAAAAGTGACACCTGGCAGCCGCACGACCAGCAAGCTTTGGAAGAGTGGCAACAGCAATTTGCACAGCAGCGCCCAGTCTATATCAGTCAACACGGCCGCATTGATAACCTGCTACTCGATCAACCCCGTATGAATAACACCGAGTTGCCCGATGCACAGCATCATCATGCAAACAATAGAAAGCAGGGTCTGGCAGCATTACGTTTGCCTGAAAATGCCCGTTGGCGACGAGCGCTGAATCAAGGTCAAGGATTCACCAGTTGTGGTTGGATTTTTGATGGCGAAACACAGTTCGATACCGTGGGTATGATGGAGTGGATCCGCCTCGCCCCAGTCGAGCGAGCCAAAGCTGTGGTGCGTATTGCTGAAGGAAGTTTACTGATCAACCGCCAAGGACAGGATCTGAGCATCGAAACACGCCCGGTAGCGCCGTTGGATAGTCGAATTGAGTTGATCCACAGTGCCGATGCCGATTGGAACGCTTTGCAAACCACTTTATTTAAAATTCGTTTAGCTTAATCGTTTTACCGTTAACACATTTATTATCAACAGGTTTTAACATGACGCGCCGTAACCTTCCTCTGATCATATTTTGCAACCTACTGGGGATTGCACTGTTTCTATCCTGGTACTTGCCGGCGAAACACGGTTTGTGGTTTAAGGTTGACTCAGAGATTTTCTTCTTTTTTAATCGCCATTTGGCCACCGATCCATTCTTCCTCTATTTGGTTGCCATCACCAACAACCGCGCATTTGACGTGATCTCACTGCTCGCGATGGGATCTTTGTATCTGTATTTTTTCCTGAAAGAAGATGCTCAGGGTCGTCGTAGATTGATCGTGACCGGTATCGTCATGTTGTTGACCGCAATAGTATTGAATCAGTTAGGTCATTTGCTACCGGTGAAACATTCCAGCCCAACGCTGACGTTTGACAATATCAATCGTGTCAGCGAATTAACCGGCATCCAGACTAAAGACGCCTCCAAAGACAGTTTCCCCGGCGATCATGGCATGATGCTGATGGTATTTTCCTGCTTTATGCTGCGCTACTTCAATGTCACGGCTTTCGCTATCGCCCTGCTGATCACCATCGTGTTTTCTTTGCCGCGTGTAATGATCGGCGCTCACTGGTTTACCGATATCGCCGTGGGTTCATTGTCGGTGGTGTTAGTCGGTGCCAGTTGGTGTCTGATGACTCCACTGACCGACAAAGTGATTGATAAGTTGAATCGCAACCTGCCCGGCAAGTACCACTCATAACCATTAACCACATCCTAGCAGGGGACTCTCGTCTCCTGATTATTCCCTCACACGAACCGCGAACTTCTCAATAACACGGTTAATTGATTTAACTTAAAACCAACATAACTCGCGATCTTTGTTTTTAATATGATGATTAACATTGTGTTACATCACAAAACCAGACAAAACTCAGATAGAAAAGGCTCGCAATCCCTTCTTGGTTCCGGTAGTCTCAATGCGTTTGTGCCTGCTTTATCTCAATTTAACGTCAAATCAACTAAAAACGTGCGTTATAGCACATTTTTAGCGGTAACTGATGGTCGATTCAACAGGTGCTCGTGATTCTCGTTCAGTTTGGTATTTCTGGGTAACGGCTACGGTCGTTAAGGACATCAAGGGAAAACAATTACAATGGTCAAGTCTCAACCCTTTCTGAGATATATTTTGCGGGCGATCCCTGCAATCGCGGTAGCAGCACTGCTATCTGCATGTAGTACAACGAATACTTCGAATCTAGATAATGCACAAACTGATACGCGTGCAGTTAATGACAAAAACGGTCTTTTACTGCAAGCGTCTCAGGATGAATTCGAAGCCATGGTGCGTAACGTTGACATCAAGTCAAAGATTATGGACCAATATGCTGACTGGAAAGGCGTTCGTTACCGTTTAGGCGGTGAAACCAAGCGGGGCATCGACTGCTCAGCGTTTGTTCAGCGTACTTTCCGCGAACAGTTCGGTATGGATTTGCCTCGTTCGACCTACGAGCAAGAAGATACCGGCAAGAAAGTACAGCGGACTAAACTGCGTCCAGGCGATTTGGTGCTGTTCCGCGCCGGTTCTACCGGACGACATGTGGGGATTTATCTGGGTAACGATCAATTCGTCCATGCATCCACCAGCAGCGGTGTCATGATTTCCAAGCTGACAGATAACTACTGGAATAAACGTTATCATGAAGCACGTCGGGTTCTGAACCGAACGTAAAGCTTCATCCTTGGATGTCCAGAATACCCAACGAGAACACGAACAACAGAACGCTACCTCCGGGTGGCGTTTTTTATGGTAAAAAAACTTCACATCAGCTTTAGCCCCGGCTCATATCACCTATATTTAAATTGCGAATAAATCAAAAATCCTATAACGCAGACTAATAATGACGAAAACAGCGCGAATGAGATATATTAAGTGCCTTCGATATAATAAAAACAGAATATTACGTTGTTCTCTGGGGGCAACTTTATGGGATTAAAAAGAGCATTTGCCCGCCAAGTCTCGCACAGACAGCGCAGTCTAGTTAAAAGTGCTATTGCCGCCGTGGTGTTTTTTATCTTTTTTACCTCTATCACCTTATTTTTAATCAGCCACCAGCGCACGTTATATCAGCGCTCGGTCGAAGAACGCACCCAACAATTCACCGTCAATTACCTTGATCGCCTCAAGGAAGTCATGCAGAAAACCATAACGCTGACCGACCACCCCTGTAAGGCTGCGGTCGCTGAACTCAGCTACAATGCTGCCTTTACCGGGGGGGTGCGTACCTTCTTATTAATCAAAGATGGTTTTGCTTATTGCTCTTCCGCTACTGGCGAAATGATGTTGTCGATGAAAAATATTTATCCTGAAATTAACTGGCATCAGCCACTGGATATGAAATTGCAGCAAGGTACACCGATGGTGCCGGATAAACCGGCGGTCGCGGTGTGGTTACAGAGCAAAACCGACCCAGACACCGGTGTATTAGCCACTCTGGATATTGATTTAACCCCTTACCTACTGTTTACCTCCCATGATATTCAAGCCCCCGGATTGGCCATTATCATGGGTAACCGGGTACTCGCAACGTTCAGTCCGAACCTAATGATGCTGGATCAACTCCCACACGCAAACGTCGATCGCTTACCTATCCCCAAATACCCGCTCACCATCCTGTTTTATAATGACAAGCTAACCCCGAACGACATCCGTTTGACCATTTTGGGTAGTTTGGTGCTGTCGCTGTTGATCGGTATTTTGTGTTATTACACGCTGTTGCTGCGCCAAAGCCCAGAACGAGCTCTGATGCGAGGGATCAAAAACGGTGAGTTCTTTATCGAATACCAACCAGTGTTCCATTCCACCACTCGCTCCGTCGCCGGGCTTGAGGCATTGCTGCGTTGGCAACACCCAATAGAAGGTCGCATTCCGCCGGACTTGTTTATCCCCTATGCGGAAAGTGCTGGGCTGATCGTACTGCTAACGCGTCATCTGTTCAGTTTGATTATCGCGGATATCCCACAACTGGAAACCGTAATGCCGCAGGGAGCCAAAATTGGCCTCAACCTAGCGCCTAGTCACCTCAACGCCCCTTCCTTCCATAAAGACGTTGATAAATTACTGTCACAGGTTCCCGACCACTTTACTCTGATCTTTGAGATAACCGAGCGTGGCATGGTGGAGGAAAGTAATGCCATGAAGGAGTTTGATTGGTTGCACCGTCAGGGGATCGAACTGGCCATAGATGATTTTGGTACGGGTCATAGTGCGTTGATTTATCTACAACGTTTCACTTTGGATTATCTGAAAATCGATCGGGGTTTTGTTAATTCCATTGGTCAAGATACGGTAACGACACCGGTGCTGGATGCCGTGATCGCATTAGCCAAAAAGCTGCAAATGCAGACCGTCGCCGAAGGGGTTGAAACCGCCGAGCAGGTAAATTTCCTCCAAGAACATGGCGTAAACTTCATGCAAGGCTACTATTTCAGTAAGCCGTTGAGTATTGATGCTTTCGTTGAGTTTTGCCAGCATAACCCGATTTTTGACCACCAAGCGGGATTACCGAACTGATATTTAAACTTCTTTACTCCAAGTAACGGTTTGGGATGTTATGCTAGGTGGAGATTATTTTCATTATATAGCAGGAGCTTATCGTAAAAATGTCCACGCGCGTTTTTGCTGCTCTGGTACTCTCAGCACTGAGTTTCGGCCTACAGGCTGAAAACATCAATGAAGGCTACGCCTTTGCCCTGCTCGGCGAGCCAAAGTACTCCACCGATTTTACCCATTACGATTACGTCAATCCGGCAGCGCCGAAAGGCGGAGATATCCGTTTGGCGGCGATCGGTACCTACGATAACTTCAACCGTTACGCATCCCGCGGCGTACCCGGTGAGCGTACGGGTGAGCTGTACGATTCGCTATTTACTACCTCAGACGACGAACCCGCGAGCTATTACCCGCTGATTGCCGACTCTGCGCGTTATCCGGTCGATATGCGCTGGGTAGAAATCGACCTCAATCCGCGAGCTCGTTTTCAGGATGGCAGCCCAATTACCGCGGCTGACGTCGCTTTCACCTTCAATAAGTTCATGACCGAAGGGGCGCCGCAATTTCGTATCATTTATAAAGACGTGACGGTAAAAGCCATTTCGCGTCTGACGGTACGTATAGAGATCAAACAACCCGATAAAGACAAAATGTTGGGCTTGTTCGGCTTACCCGTTTTACCCGAAAAGTTCTGGAAAGGCCGCAAATTCAACGAACCGTTGAGTACCCCACCACTCGGCAGTGGTCCTTATAAAATCAGCAGTTATCGCATCGGCCAATATATTACCTACCAGCGCGTGCGTGATTATTGGGCGGCGAATTTGCCGGTCAATCGCGGGCGTAATAACTTCGATACCATTCGCTACGATTACTATCTGGATGACAAAGTGGCGTTAGAAGCCTTTAAAGCCGGGGCTTACGACTTCCGTGCCGAAGGCTCGCCAAAAAGTTGGGCGACCCAGTATCAAGGCGGCAATTTTGCCCGCAATTACATCATCAAACAGGACGAAACCAATCAGGCGGCACAGAATGCTCGCTGGTTGGCCTTCAATATCCAAAAACCCCTGTTTGCCGATCGCCGCGTGCGCGAGGCCATCACGCTGGCATTCGATTTCGACTGGATGAATAAGGCGCTGTATTACAACGTTTATCAACGTACCAACAGCTATTTCCAAAACACCGAATATGCCGCCAAAGGCTATCCAGATGCCGCCGAGCTGGCGATACTGGCACCGTTGAAAGGCAAAATTCCCGATGAAGTGTTTACCAGCCTCTATCAACCGCCGACCTCCAACGGCAGCGGTAACGATCGTCAAAACCTGCTGAAAGCCACCCAATTACTGAAAGCCGCTGGCTGGGAAGTGAAAAATCAGCAACTGGTCAACAGCAAAACCGGTAAGCCATTTACCTTTGAGTTGATGCTGCTCAGCGGCAGCAACTTCCAATACGTATTACCGTTCCAACACAATCTGAAGCGGTTGGGTATCGATATGAAAATCCACGAAATCGATATCACACAATATACCCGTAGGATGCGCGAACGCGATTTTGATATGATGCCCACTGTCTATCCGGCTATGCCCTTCCCGAGCTCCGCATTGCAAGTTTACTGGGATTCGGCCTACCTGAAATCCAGCTATAACAGACCGGGCGTTAGCGATCCCGCAGTGGATGAACTGATCAAACAAATCATGAAAAATCAGGGCGATCAAAAAGCATTGTTGCCACTCGGCCACGCGCTGGATCGGGTGTTGACCTGGAACATGTACATGTTACCTATGTGGTACTCTAACCACGATCGCTTTGCCTATTGGGACAAGTTCTCGATGCCGACGATCCGCCCAACTTATGCCATTGGCTTCGACAGTTGGTGGTTTGATGTCAATAAAGCGGCTCGTTTGCCGGCGAAACAGCAATAAGGAGCCGGCCGTGGCAGCTTATCTAATCCGCAGACTGTTGCTGGTGATCCCAACGCTGTGGGCGATCATCACTATCAACTTCTTTATTGTGCAAATAGCGCCCGGTGGCCCGGTTGATCAGGCGATTGCCGCCATTGAATTCGGGCAAGCCAGTGGTTTTGGCGGTGGTGGCGTGAGCGACGGTCTGGGGGCGGCCAAAGCAGGTGTGGGGGATGTCGGCGAAGGACAATATCGCGGCTCACGCGGGCTAGATCCTGAAGTCATCGCCGAAATTACTAAACGCTACGGCTTCGATAAACCGCTGCATGAGCGTTATTTCACTATGTTGTGGAATTACATGCGGTTGGATTTCGGCGATAGTCTGTTCCGCGGCGCATCGGTGATGCAGCTCATCGGCCAAAGCTTGCCCGTTTCCATCACCCTTGGGTTGTGGAGCACGCTGATTATCTATTTAGTGTCGATCCCACTCGGCATCCGCAAAGCGACTCATAACGGCAGTGCTTTCGATACTTGGAGTAGTACGCTGATTATCATTGGTTACGCTATCCCTGCCTTCCTATTCGCTATTTTGATGATCGTGCTATTTGCTGGCGGTAGTTATCTCGACTGGTTCCCGCTGCGCGGGCTGGTTTCCAGTAACTTCGATACCCTGCCGTGGTACAGCAAAATTACCGATTATCTGTGGCATATCACGCTGCCCGTGTTGGCGACGGTCATCGGCGGCTTCGCGACCTTGACGATGCTGACCAAAAACTCATTCCTCGACGAAATTCGTAAACAATATGTGGTGACAGCCCGTGCTAAAGGGTTGGACGAAAAGAAAATTCTTTATCGCCACGTATTCCGCAATGCCATGTTGCTGGTGATCGCGGGCTTCCCCGCCACCTTTATCAGTATGTTTTTCACCGGTTCGTTATTGATCGAAGTGATGTTCTCACTCAACGGCCTTGGCCTGTTGGGTTACGACGCCACACTGCAACGTGACTATCCGGTGATGTTCGGCACGCTGTACATCTTCACCCTGATTGGCCTGCTGTTGAATATCCTCAGCGATATTACTTACACCTTGGTCGATCCACGCATTGATTTCGAGGCACGCCAATGAGCCGCTTAAGCCCGATTAATCAGGCGCGTTGGGCACGCTTTCGCAATAATCGCCGTGGCTATTGGTCACTGTGGATTTTCTTGGTGCTGTTTATTCTAAGTTTGGCTTCCAATTTGATTGCCAATGACAAACCTTTACTGGTGCGTTATGACGGCCGTTTATTGGTGCCGTTTATGGTCAATTACAGCGAAACCGCCTTTGGCGGCGAACTGGCGACCACCACCGATTACCAAGATCCCTTCGTTCAGCAACAGATCGAAAAACACGGCTGGGCAATTTGGGCACCGATTCGCTTCAGCTATGACACCATTAACTTCACGACCGATGTCCCTTTCCCATCGCCACCGTCACGCCATAATCTGCTCGGCACCGACAGCAATGGTAGCGATGTTCTCGCGCGGGTGTTGTATGGTTTTCGTATTTCGATGCTGTTTGGGCTAGCGTTGACACTGTTCTCCAGCGTGATTGGTATCTGCGTCGGCGCCACACAAGGCTATTATGGCGGTAAGTTTGATCTGTGGGGGCAACGCTTTATCGAAGTGTGGTCGGGGATGCCAACGTTATTCTTGATCATTCTGCTTTCCAGCATCATCCAGCCCAACTTCTGGTGGTTGCTGGCGATCACCATTCTATTCGGCTGGATGAGTTTGGTTGGCGTGGTTCGCGCCGAGTTTCTGCGCACCCGTAACTATGACTATATTCGCGCCGCTCGCGCGATGGGCGTGCCGGATCGCGTGATTATGTACCGCCATATGCTGCCTAATGCGATGGTGGCAACGTTGACCTTCTTACCCTTTATTTTATGCGGCTCGATCACCACGCTGACGTCACTCGATTTCCTTGGTTTTGGGTTGCCCATCGGCTCACCATCGCTCGGTGAATTACTGTTGCAAGGCAAGAACAACCTGCAAGCACCGTGGCTGGGGATGACTGCTTTCTTAGTTCTGGCCATGTTGCTTTCCCTGTTAATTTTTATCGGCGAAGCGGTGCGCGACGCCTTCGATCCTAGCAAGGCGCATTAATATGACAGCAACTCCTCTGCTCTCAATTCAAGATCTCAGCATTGCTTTTCGTCACGCAGACAAGCTGAATCAGGTGGTTAATGGCGTTTCTTTGCAGATTGAGCAAGGAGAAACGTTGGCATTAGTGGGAGAGTCCGGCTCAGGTAAAAGTGTGACGGCGCTGTCAATCCTACGATTGCTACCTTCGCCGCCAGTGGTTTACCCCAGCGGCGATATTCAATTCAACGGCAGCTCGCTATTGCACGCTTCTGAAGCCGAACTGCGCAAAGTGCGCGGTAATCAGATCTCGATGATTTTCCAAGAGCCGATGGTGTCGCTCAATCCATTGCACAACATTGAAAAACAATTGGCAGAAGTGCTGTCGTTACACCGCGGTATGCGACGCGAAGTGGCACGTGGAGAAATCATTCAGTATCTGGATCGTGTCGGCATTCGCAATGCCAAAGGGCGGCTGAAAGATTACCCGCATCAACTCTCTGGCGGTGAACGTCAACGGGTGATGATCGCGATGGCGATGCTAACACAACCTAAACTGCTGATTGCCGATGAGCCCACTACCGCGCTGGATGTCACTATTCAGGCGCAAATTCTGGTGCTGCTGAAAGAGCTGAAGCAAGAATTGAACATGGGAATGCTGTTTATCACCCATAACCTGAATATTGTGCGCCGTCTGGCGGATAACGTGGCTGTGATGCGTGAAGGGCTATGCGTCGAGCAAAACAGCCGCGCTAACCTGTTCAGTGCACCGCAACACGCTTATACCCAGAAATTGCTGGCAGCAGAAAACGTCGGCGATCCATTGCCATTACCCGCCGATGCCAAACCGTTGCTGAAGATTGAGAATTTGCAGGTCAGCTTTCCGATCAAACGCGGCCTGTTGCGCCGTACCACCTCCCACAATTATGCGCTGAAAGATCTCAGTTTCGAACTGAAGGCCGGTGAAAGCGTAGGTTTGGTTGGTGAATCCGGTTCCGGCAAGAGCACGACCGGGTTGGCGTTGTTGCGTCTGCTCACCTCCAAAGGCGCGATTTGGTTTAACGGCCAGCCGTTGCATCAGTTCAATATGAAACAAATGCTGCCCTATCGCAGCCAGATTCAGATCGTGTTTCAAGATCCCTATTCCGCTTTGAACCCACGGCTGAACGTACAGAAAATCATCGAGGAAGGGTTGGAAGTCCATCGGCAATTAAGCGCAGATCAGCGTGAACAACGCGTGATTGCCGCATTGCAAGAGGTCGGGTTAGATCCTGAGCTTCGCTATCGCTACCCAACAGAGTTCTCTGGCGGACAACGCCAACGCATCGCCATTGCACGGGCATTGATTTTACAGCCACAATTGTTGATTTTGGATGAGCCGACTTCGTCGCTGGATAAATCCGTTCAGGCGCAGATCCTCACCTTGCTGAAATCACTTCAGCAACGTCATCAGTTGGCCTATCTGTTTATCAGCCACGATTTGCAGGTGGTACGTTCGTTGTGCCACCAGTTGATCGTACTGCGCCAAGGGGAAGTGGTTGAACAAGGTGATTGCCAAACCATTTTCAATGCACCTTCCGCCGCGTATACACAACAGTTATTACAGTTGGCAGATTAATTCAGAAGGGATACAGAGCGCTCAGTGGCTCGGCGATCGCCGCACCGACGTTTTTCAAACGGCACATAGTGGCACTTTCATCGCTGCGGTGCACAAACAGGCAAGGTTCCCCTTCCCACTCCACCACTGAGCAATCGACCTGGATCTCTTGCAGAGACAAATTGAGTTGTTGCATGACGCGCCAGGCTTCGCTGCCATCATGGCTGAGTAACTTCAAGCCGATCAGGTTGTTATCTTCGTCTATGCCACTCAACGGAATAGGTTCGACCTTAACGCCGATGGAACCTGATAGCCAACGATAACTTTGCGGCAAGCGGTGCACTACCGAAAGTTGAAAACTCTCCACGTGAAGTCCCTAGTTTGAGAAAGGTATTTAATAAGGTAATTAAGTTATAGCCGTTATAAATCGACTCTGCCGCTTACGAATGTTAAATAATCGTAAATTTCGCTACAAACGGTCAACACTTACCTGCATTCGGCTGATTTCGCGCTGTTTTTATTCCAGCTTGCAGTGTTAATTCACCGCTTTTTGCGATTCAGCTCGCATTTTCGCGTTATATGTACCCCTTTCCGTCAGCAATCTCAACCTTTTTTATTGCATTGCGATTACTTTTTATTCGCCATAATTTTACATTGAAGAAACATTTGGCTGTTTTTAGGTAAGAAAAAGGTGAGGCGGCAGGTAAGAAAAGTTACCTGCCATCAAACGAGAAAAGGGGAGATTATGCCGCGTGGCGGGGACGACTGGCGTACCAATAAAGGCACATAGCGACGATGCTACACAACCCCATCGAGGAAATCATCGGCCAAGCACTGGTACCCGGAGCCTGAGCTAAAATCGCTCCAACAGCCGCACCAATGCTGAAGCGCAAGGTGCCTGCCAACGAAGAGGCGGTACCGGCCATATGCGGGAAGTCGTCGAGGATCACCGCCATTGCGTTCGACGAAATCATGGCGATACAACCCAGATACACCGCCACCCCCATCACTAACGCCCAGAAGCCCAACCCGGTAACACCCACTATCACCAACCAGATGCCCATAACCAGTTGTACCGTCAGGCCGAAGCGGAACATGTTGATCGCACCAACGCGACGCACATTACGGCTATTGAGCCAGGTCATCAGGAACAAGAACACAATATTCAACGCAAAGTAATAACCAAAATGCTGCGGTGAAACATGGTTCAATTCGATGTAAACAAACGGCCCGGCACTGAGGAACGAAAACATCCCGGCAAACGAGAAAGCACTGGCCAACATGTAGCTCAACACGCGCTTATGGCGAAACAAGGTGCCAAAGTTGCCCAACGTAGTGCGCAAATGGAATTTTTGTCGCCGCTCTTTGGGCAAAGTTTCCTTGATAAACAACGCCACCAGAATCGAGCCTAGCAGTGCCGCTGCGCCCATCGTCCAGAAGATCGCATGCCAGCTAAACCACAACAGCAACGCCCCACCGATCATCGGTGCCAGTAATGGTGCAATCGTCATCACTAAGATCACGAACGACATCATGCGCGAGAATTCATCCTTGGTGAACATATCGCGCATCAAGGCATTAATCACCACGCTAGCCGCCGCGGCCGCCAAGCCGTGTAGGAAACGCAGGTTGATCAGTTGGTCGACTGATTGCGCCATCGCACAAGCCCAGCCCGCCAGAGCGAAGATCAGCGTGCCCCACAAGATCACCGGTTTGCGGCCAATGCTGTCGGACATCGGGCCATAGAACAGTTGCCCCAATGCAAAGCCCAGCACATAAGCACTGAGCGTCATCTGCACGCGTCCCGGCTCGACGCTGAACTGCGCGGCGATGATCGGCATACTTGGCAAATACATGTCGATTGCCAATGGCATCAACATGGAAAGCAAGCCAAGGATAAAAATCAGCCCAAGATGGGATGTCCGTTTTTGTTGCACGTTTAGGAATTCCTTAAATTAATCCTGTAAATGCGGCGCACCTACGCTGGCAATCTCTTCGTCGGTCAACGGTCGATATTCACCAGGTGCCAAGTCCTCATCCATCACAATGGCGCCAATACGCTCACGGTGCAAAGCAATCACTCGATTGCCGACCGCCGCAAACATGCGTTTTACCTGATGGTAGCGCCCTTCGCTGATGGTCAGTCGCACTAGCGTGTCTTCGATCTTTTCTAGCTGCGCTGGCTTAGTCAGGTCTTTTTCATTATGCAGTTGCACACCTTCGGCAAACTGCTGCGCGGTATCCGCCGCCAGCGGATGCTCCAGCGTGACCAGATAAGTTTTCTCGCAGTGATGACGCGGAGAGGTAATACGGTGTGACCATTGACCGTCATCGGTCATCAACACCAGCCCAGTGGTATCAATGTCCAAGCGGCCAGCGGCGTGCAGTTTGTAAGCGACGGGCTCATCGAGGAAATACAGTACCGTGGGATGATCCGGATCTTCGGTTGAACATACATAACCCTGCGGCTTATTGAGCATGAAGTAACGCGCACCACTCAATTGCGCCAACACGTTGCCATCAAACGCCACCTCCTGTTCTGGAGTCAGCTTAAGCGCCCCGCTCTTCACCACTTCACCGTCTACGGTGACGCGTTTTGCCCGAAGTTCACGTGCTACCAGCGCACGGCTAATACCTAACTGCTGAGATAAAAACTTGTCCAATCGCATTGAGTCTGTTTTGCCTGTCGTTGTGAAGATCACAGAGATCGTCTTGCCAAAATAGGAATACCCACCATCATATCTGGCAGGTTCAGAGAGAAAAATCGGGGGATTGTTACGAAGTATACTCATACTCCCTGCATCTGGCACTATCTGGCATAATATTAATCCCTTTATTTATAGCGTTGATTTATGGCCTTTACTTTACGCCCCTATCAATTGGAAGCCGTCGAAGCCACCATCACGCATTTTCGTCAGCATCCAGAACCGGCATTGATCGTCCTGCCAACCGGTGCGGGCAAGAGTTTGGTGATCGCTGAATTAGCGAAGCGCGCCCGTGGTCGAGTCCTGGTTCTGGCGCACGTTAAAGAATTGGTGGCGCAGAACCACGCCAAGTATTGTGCTTATGGATTGGAAGCCGATATTTTCGCTGCCGGTTTACAGCAAAAAGAAAGCGCGGGAAAAGTGGTATTTGGCAGCGTACAGTCGGTGGCGCGTAATCTACCCTTGTTCGATGCGGCGTTCTCGTTGTTGATTATTGATGAATGTCACCGCATCAGCGACGACGATGACAGCCAATATCAGCAAATCATTCAGCATCTGAAAAACAACAATCCGCAACTACGTCTGTTAGGTTTGACTGCCACGCCTTACCGCTTGGGTAAAGGCTGGATTTATCAATTCCATTATCACGGCATCACTCGTGGTGATAGCAGCAGCCTGTTCCGCGATTGTATTTATGAGTTACCGCTGCGCTATATGATCAAGAACGGCTATCTGGTGCCGCCAGAACGATTGGATATGCCGATCGTGCAATATGATTTCAGCCGTCTACAAGCCAACAGCAATGGCCTGTTCAATGAGGCCGAGCTGAACCATGAACTGAAACAGCAAAACCGTATTACGCCGCATATCATCAGTCAAATCGTCGAATATGCGCTAGACCGTAAGGGAGTGATGATTTTTGCCGCCACGGTTGAGCACGCCCGAGAAATCCACGGCTTGCTGCCCGCGACAGAAGCGGCGCTGGTGACCGGGGAAACACCCGCCGTCGAACGAGATGCGTTAATTGAAGCTTTCAAACAACAGCAATTACGTTATCTGGTGAACGTGGCGGTTTTAACCACTGGCTTCGATGCGCCACATGTGGATCTCATTGCTATTTTGCGCCCAACCGAGTCCGTCAGCCTGTATCAGCAAATCGTCGGGCGCGGCTTGCGGTTAGCGCCAGGTAAAGCAGATTGCCTGATCCTCGATTATGCTGGTAATCCCCATGACTTGTTCACGCCCGAGGTGGGTGCCAGCAAGCCACATCGCGACAGCCAACCGGTGCAGGTCTTTTGCCCAGCCTGTGGTTTCGCCAATTTGTTTTGGGGGAAATGCACCGAAAATGGCGACATTATCGAGCACTACGGTCGCCGCTGTCAGGGCTGGTTGGAAGACGACGAAGGTCAGCGTGAACAATGTGATTACCGCTTCCGTTTCAAAAGTTGCCCACACTGCGGCGCTGAAAATGACATCGCAGCCCGTCGCTGTCATCAATGCCAAGAGGTGTTGGTCGATCCCGATGACATGCTGAAAGCCGCGCTGAAACTGAAAGATGCACTCGTGTTGCGCTGCGGTGGCATGGAACTGCAAAGCGGCCGTGATGACAAAGGCGAATGGCTAAAGGCCACCTATTATGATGAAGACGGCACCAGCACCAGTGAACGCTTCCGCTTACAAACCCCAGCCCAGCGTAAAGCGTTCGAAATGCTGTTCCTACGCCCTCATCAACGCGCACCGGGAGTGCCTTTCAGTTGGCAACATGCCGCCGACGTGTTGAATCAGCAGGCGTTGTTACGTCACCCGGATTTTGTCGTGGCGCGTAAGCGTGGACAGTTTTGGCAAATACGAGAAAAAGTGTTCGATTATCAGGGACGTTTCCGTCGCGCCAACGAATTACGCTGAGGGATTCGGGTAGGTTTTCATTGCCCTGAGAAGGTCTTTCCGTTAAAATGCCGCCCGCTTTACCTTAGGTTCGCCTAAGCAAAGCAGGTTTAACGAACCTGTTACTGGGTCGCCTGTAGCAGGGTAAATTTTCTTTTAAGAGAAAAAACAATGTTCACTATCAATGTAGAAGTACGTAAAGACCAGGGTAAGGGTGCGAGCCGCCGCCTGCGTGCAGCAAATAAATTCCCAGCTATCGTTTACGGTGGTAAAGAAGCTGCTGTTGCTATCGAGCTGGACCATGATTCTGTAAAGAACATGGAAGCCAAGCCTGAGTTTTACAGCGAAGCTGTAATTCTGGTTATCGACGGTAAAGAAACCAAAGTTAAAGTTCAGGCTGTTCAGCGTCACCCGTTCAAGCCAAAACTGGCTCACATCGACTTCGTACGCGCTTAATCGCTACAAAGTTGATTTTCGGGACGCCGAAGTAGAAAACGCCGCAATTGCGGCGTTTTTTATTGGCACTTATTTGCCACTTCCGGTGCGACGCTGTAACTGATCGCGCAGGTTTGGCGGAGTCCCGCGGATAGTCAGCGTATCGGTTGCCGCATCCCAGAAAATACGCTCACCTAACAGCATGGCATCAAAATTGATGCTGATGCCGCCGCCGCTACCGGCAAACTTGGTCAGTTGACGCAATGTCCCGCGATCAGCCGGGAAGCTCTCTTCTAACTCATAACCCTGTTCGCTGGAGAATTGTAAAAAGTCCTTTTCCCCTACTGGCGCGATTTCTTGCGACAAAGCTTGCAGTTCAATCTCTTCACCCGCTTGTAGCTGCTCATTACAGTAACTGTACACTTGCTGACGCACGGCTTGACGCTCATTTTTATCCAACTGCCCGTCAGCACAGTAATCATCTACCGCCTGCAATAAGCCGCGGTTTTGCGCTTTGGTATCCAAGCCTTCGCTGGCGGCCAAGAAATCCATAAAGAAGTCGGAAACTTTACGCCCCACTCGCCCTTTCAGGAAAGTCAGATAACGCGTTGACTCTGGATTGGTTTCCCACTCAGTCAGATCGATACGCGCCACGATATCTGCATGATTGATGTCCAGATAATGCGTGGAGCTGATGTCCAGTTCCTCGTTAACGCGCATACTGTTGCAACTGTTCAGCACCGCTATCAGCAAATATTCTACCGCCAAATAACGGTATTGACCGAACAACACCACGCCGCCTTCAGCAAACGGATATTTCGCCAATTCATCACGCAGACGCCCCGTAGCGGCTCGGCTGAACGCTAAAAAGTCTTCATCACCTTTACGACAAGTACGCAGCGCTTGCGCCAATTCACTCTCTTCGTTAAACAGGCCGTACGCCTTGCTTTTAGCGCTGTAGACACGATGCAGCTCCGCCATCATCTCTTCAACCGCCGCGTTAGCGGGTAGCAAAGTATCGCGTAATACCACGTCTAACGTTTGCTCGTCACGTTTAACTAATTGGTGCAGCGCGATCTGGTCAAGATCCAGACTCATGATAATTCCTCCTGTGCTTTCGTGCGCGTATTCAAACACTGTAACCACGGTGCTGCAACTTGAAAGAGAATGAAGATACAAAATCACCTCTCTATACGGTAAGATGTGTGACTTTGTTAGGTTCTGAGCACAATATTCATGCCACAATCATCCCGTTACAGTGACGAACACGTTGAACAACTGCTGTCTGAGCTGGTCAATGTTCTTGAAAAACACCATACTCCAACCGATCTTTCCCTGATGGTTTTGGGTAACATGGTGACTAATTTGATCAACACCAGCATTTCACCCGCCCAGCGGCAAAATCTGGCAAGATCGTTCGCCGAAGCCTTGCAGGCTTCTGTTCGTGAAGACAAAGCACATTAATAACTATTTATGGTGACAAACCGTCAGCGTTATCGTGAAAAAGTCTCCCAGATGATTAGCTGGGGGCACTGGTTCGCCTTGTTCAATATCTTGCTCAGCCTCGGGCTGGGTAGCCGTTATTTGTTTGTCGCCGATTGGCCTGCCTCGTTGTTGGGGCGGGTGTATGCCATCGTCAGCCTGTTAGGGCATTTCAGCTTTATCGTCTTTGCCGCTTATTTACTGATTATCTTCCCGCTCACCTTTGTGGTGATGTCACAGCGGCTGCTACGATTTATTTCCGCCATCTTGGCCACCACAGGGTTGACGTTACTGCTGCTTGATAGCGCGGTTTTCACCCGTTTCCACTTGCACCTCAATCCGGTGGTGTGGCAACTGATCACCAACCCCGATCAGGTCGAGCAAGCACGCGATTGGCAGTTCATGTTTATCGCCGTGCCGATCATTTTCCTAGTAGAAATGCTATTTGCTACTTGGAGCTGGCAGAAACTACGCAGCCTGAATCGCCGTAGTTTTGGTAAGCCACTGGCCGCGCTATTTATTCTTTCATTCTTTGCATCGCACCTGATTTACATCTGGGCCGATGCTAATTTCTATCGCCCAATCACCATGCAGCGCGCCAACTTACCCCTGTCGTATCCAATGACCGCGCGTAAGTTCCTCGAAAAACATGGCCTGCTCGATCAGCAAGAATATGAACGTCGCCTAATTCAACAAGGCAACCCAGAGGCTGCCGCGGTTGAGTATCCGCTGAGCGATCTCAACTTCAGTGATAAAGGCAGTGGTTACAACCTGCTGATGATCGTGGTGGATGGTATAAGCACACAAGATTCTGCTCAAGATATGCCTAACCTCACCCGCTTCGCGCAAGAGAATGTCCGCTTTAGCGATCATTACAGTTCAGGCTACCGTAGCGACACCGGCTTGTTTGGCCTGTTCTACGGTATTTCACCGGCCTATCTGGATGGCATTCTGGCCGCACGTAAACCTTCGGCGTTAATCAACGCGTTGAGTGCTCAGGGTTACCAATTTGGTTTGTTCTCTGCCGATGGTTTTGATTCAGCATTGTATCGTCAGGCGCTGTTGTCCGATTTCTCACTGCCAGCGCCAACCCTGCAAAGCGATGCTAGAACAACGCAGCAATGGCAGCGTTGGCTAGTCGAGCAGAGCAGCAGTGCACCGTGGTTCTCCTACATCAATTACCGCGGTGCCGAACCGCAGCTTGACGATGATCAGCTAAGCTCGGACGACTTTACTCAGCGTTATCGCGTTGGCGCACAAGAAGTGGATAACCAGATTGCGCAAGTACTTGCCACATTGAAAGAAAAAGGCGAGTTAGATAAAACTGTGGTGGTTATCACCGCAGAACACGGCGTTGAATTTGATAATGCGAGTAAGAGTAACCGCTTTAGCCAACAACAATTGCAGGTCCCGCTAGTGATCCATTGGCCGGGTACACCAGCTCAAACCATCGGTAAGCTCACTGGCCATACCGATGTGATGCGCACTCTGATGCAGCGTTTACTGCACGTTAAAACTGCGGCAAATGATTATTCTCAGGGTGAAGATCTCTTCGCAGCACAGCGTAAAAACAACTGGATCGCGACCGGTGACAACAATCAATTGGTGATCACCACTCCATCCCAGACCATTATTCTGGACGCTAATGGTTCTTATCGTGCCTATGATAAGAACAATGAAGAGGTCAAAGACGAGAAACCGCAACTTGCGTTGTTATTACAGGTGCTAACCGAGGTAAAACGCTTTATCGCCAACTAACTGCTTAAAACAAAAGCAATCAGTGCCCTGCGATCTTGCATTAACATCGGGAATCAGTAGACTATTTTTCATTGTATCGGCACGTAGCGCAGCTTGGTAGCGCATCGTCATGGGGTGGCGAGGGTCGTGAGTTCAAATCTCACCGTGCCGACCAAAATTCTCTAAAAAAACCAACCCATTGCGGTTGGTTTTTTTATGTCTGAAAATCAATATTATGATTAATTGCCATCCCAGGAAAGCAATCTACTGCTATAACAATAGGGTAAACCTTAACAAAGGAGTGGCAATGAAACTCACTATTCCAGCGTTGTTGATTCTAATACTCTCTGGCTGTTCAGGTGGAGGTGGGGGGAATCAGAGCCCGTCACAAGACCCTGGCCCTGACGAAGAGATGTGTTCGACCTCCGATGGTGCCTGTGCGCCTTCTGTCGGCCCACAGACCTACTAACTCGGTATATGCTAGATATAAAAAAACCCCAACATCTCTGCTGGGGTTTCTTATTTGGTGCCGGCTACCGGAATCGAACTGGTGACCTACTGATTACAAGTCAGTTGCTCTACCTACTGAGCTAAGCCGGCTAAATTTGGCGGAAGGACAGAGATTCGAACTCTGGGAGCTGTTACACTCGACGGTTTTCAAGACCGTTGCCTTAAACCACTCGGCCATCCTTCCAATGGGCGCAGATATTAGCGATACCGTTATGAAATGTCTACCGTTTTCATGCAAAAAAATGCAGTAAAAAGTGCATTTGCTTAAACTTCAAACCAATAGCGCTCAAAAACTGAAAAGCACCGCTAAAACGGTGCTTTTATTGTCACTAAAATGATGATTATTTAGGCGCAGAATCATACTCTGAACAAGTTTGATATCCCTTGTTCATCACCTGCCCTGTTTCGCTATAACTCACGAAATAGGTCTGCACTTTGCCATCACGTGGTTTTACCGCATAAGTATCACAGGTACCTTTAGCATAAACTAAAGTCGCACTGGTTGATGGTTGTCCGGCAATAGCTCGCACCTGTTGCTTTGTCATCCCGACTTTTACCGAGCTGACAACAGGTTCATCGACATAACTCGCGGCTCTGTCATAAGCGGTACAACCTGCAACAATGGAAAACAACGCTGCCGTACTGACAGCCAAAAACCCTTTCTTCATCATAGCCAATCCCTCGTTGAGTACGTTTGTTGTTCCCTAATTCTAGATGACATAAGGTTTTACTACAAACTCAGTAGTTATCCCAAATCCCTGGTGTGATTAATTCGAGTAGATGACCGTCAGGATCGCGAAAATAGAGGCTTTCACCACCTCGGCCCCATAACATACGACTTTCGATTTTCACACCATGTTCTGCCAAATGCTTCTCCCAGTCGGGTAACAGCGTTTTAGCAACAGCTAAACCAATATGCTGTGGGCCACGGCCGTCGTGCGAAGGGATGTAACCTTCGGGATAGTTCGCGCCGTTTAGCGAGCCACCTTGCAAGAACAGCAACAAAACGCTTTGCTCCCCGACGTTGTAAGCGCGAAATCCTTCGTTCGCGACCATCACCGATAATTTCATCACCTGCTGATAAAACGCGTCAGCACGTTCAATGTCTTCGACATACAGCACAGTTTCTACGATTCGTTCGATTTTCAAATCCATACCTGCCCCTCCTGATTAGCTGAATTCAGCTTAGGTGGGGAGCTAACAACGAAGCTAGCAATCTGTGCCGCAAAATTGGCGATAAATGCTCAAATGACAGGCAAAAAAAACGCGACCCGAAGGTCGCGCTGTATGACTCGCACTTTGTTGCTTAGAACTGGTAAACCAGACCCACAGCAACGATGTCGTCGGTGTTAATACCAGACGCTTTGGTGAAGTCGTTGTCGTCCAACAGGTTGATTTTGTAATCAACATAGGTAGACATGTTTTTGTTGAAGTAGTAAGTCGCGCCAACATCAACATATTTCAGCAAGTCTTGGTCGCCCCAACCGTTTTCGATGTCCTTACCTTTAGATTGCAGGTAAGCGATTGAAGGACGCAGGCCGAAGTCGAACTGGTACTGTGCAACCACTTCGAAGTTCTGTGCTTTGTTAGCGTAGCCGTATACAGAGTTGCTGCCGCTGCTGTTACCGAAGCGGGTAGCATTGTAAGACTGAGTGAACATAGTAGCCAAGTAGACGTTGTTCGCGTCATATTTCAGACCACCGCTGTAAGCTTCAGCCTTGTCGCCACGCCCCAGAACGTTGGTATAGTTTGGACCCATACCGTTTTGATCGTTGGTACGGTCAGAAGAGAAGTACGCACCAGCGGCGCTGATGCCATAGCCCAGATCGTAGCTAACGGACATACCGTAGCCGTCGCCGTTCTGTGCCAATACTTCACGGCCGTTGTTAGATTCGGTTGCGCTGTCGTTTTTGCCTTGGTATTGCAGGGCAAAGTTCAGGCCATCAACCAGACCAAAGAAGTTGCTGTTACGGTAAGTCAACAGACCGTTAGCACGTTGGAACATGAAGTTATCCGCACCGTAGGTGTCACCACCGAACTCAGGCAGAACGTCGGTCCATGCGCCGATGTCGTACAGCACGCCGTAGTTACGACCATAGTCCAGTGAACCGTAGTCAGCGAATTTCAGACCCGCGAAGCCAACACGCGTAAATGCATTGTTGTCTGCTTCGGTGTCATTCAGTTGAACCTGATATTCCCACTGGCCATAACCGGTCAGTTGATCGCTAATTTGAGTTTCGCCTTTCAGGCCAAAACGCATATAAGACTGATCACCATCAGAACCGTTGTTATCAGAGAAATAGTGAAGACCGTCGATCTTACCGTACAAATCCAGTTTATTACCGTCTTTGTTGTAGATTTCCGCTGCGCCTGCAGTACCAGCAACCAGTAAAGCAGGGATCATCAGAGAGAGTACTCGAAGTTTCATCGTTATTATCCTCGTTAATTATGTCGAGCTATGGCCACTGCTCTTCAGAGCATTATTAGCGCGACTGTGCATTACCATTCTGGTAACAAGAGACATATTAATCCAGAAAGAAAATGATACCAAGTATCCGATAGTGTTTCATTGTAATTATGAAAGGTTTCAAAATGTAAATGTGAGCGAACTTTCACAAAACATTACCGATACATAAAATAAGGCACATAAAGCCAATTAATACATTTATAGATACAAAATCATGTGGTTATACATTTCTTTAAGAAAAAATAGCTAGCCATACAAAACTCTCTGATAATAAGCACTTTGTGCAAAAAATAATTTTCACCATTGACGCTATAATAGCCCCGCTATCATCATTATTTTCATTATTACCTTCATTATCTGTAAGATAATTTTTTACTACTTTGACCGGCCAATGGCCGGTTTTTTATTTCCAAAAATCACTCAATAATTACGCACAATACGCACTTTTCGTCAAAAATTAATAACTTACATAAATTATTAGCCAAATTAATTTAAGCACTAATTGCTAATCTTTATCGCTATTATCGGCTACATCTTAAGCAAATTTATTTTTAATAAGATTTTTCTTGTCAAAATAAGAAACACTGGCATGAAATATGCCTAAAAATCAGTCAGAATAATAGCAATGAAAAATTACGCCGCTATATCGATAGAGAGTAGAAATTTAATCATCACCCACCAAGCCAATAACCTCGCGAATCCTTTCGACCAGGTTCGCTGATTATGATAAAAACAGTGCATCATCTTTAACGGGCAGCCATCCCACAACCGACCCTAATACCCACATGACATCCACTTTGTGCAATGAACAGCAACAACCCGGTATTCCACAACAAATTGCCACTCGAATAGCCTTTTTTGTCGCCGGTTTGGCGATGGCGGCTTGGGCACCTCTGGTTCCTTTTGCCAAAACGCGTATCGGCCTTGACGACGGCGCATTGGGGCTCTTGCTGTTATGCATTGGTGCTGGCTCCATGCTCGCTATGCCGCTCACTGGATTTTTAACCGGTAAATTCGGCTGTCGTCAGGTGATTTTGCTGGCGGGACTGTTACTCTGCATTGATCTCCCGCTGTTAGCCTTAATGGAAAGCACGGGGGGCATGGCATTAGCATTACTGTTATTCGGCGCCGCTATTGGCATGATAGATGTTGCCATGAATATTCAGGCAGTGATTGTCGAGCGCGCTAGCGGGCGAGCCATGATGTCTGGATTTCACGGTTTCTTTAGCATTGGCGGTATTGCTGGCGCTGGCGGGGTCAGCGTTCTGTTATGGCTCGGACTTGCCCCCTTACAAACCATCTTCATTACCGTCTTGGTTATTTTGTTGTTGATGGCGTTAGCCAGCAAGAATTTACTCCGTGAAAGTGGGGCCGATGAAGGTGGCCCGATGTTCGTCTTACCGCGCGGTTGGGTAATGTTTATCGGTATCCTGTGCTTTATTATGTTTCTGGCTGAAGGTTCAATGCTCGACTGGAGTGCGTTGTTCCTGACCACTTTACGCGACGTTGATCATAGTCAAGCCGGATTAGGTTACGCACTATTCTCTATTACGATGACACTAGGTAGACTCAACGGCGATAGAATCGTCAACGCGATGGGGCGCTATCAGGTTTTACTCTTGGGGAGCCTATGCGCAGCACTTGGATTGGCACTGGCGATTGTGTTTAATCACGCTATCGTTTCATTGGTCGGCTTTATGTTGGTCGGTTTGGGCGCCTCCAACGTGGTGCCGATCCTATTCAGTGCCGCAGGCAATCAACGCGATATGCCCGCTAATCTGGCGATTGCTGCCGTGACCACCGTCGGTTATGCCGGAATTCTGGCTGGCCCAGCATTGCTCGGCTTTATTGCTCAATTCTCCAGCCTAACTGTGGCCTTTGCCTGCGTCGCAGTGCTGTTGTTAGTCGTCACCGCCAGCGCTAGAGCTGTAACACGCTGATTCAGGAATCTATAGTTAACTATGTCAAATAAACCACTGACGATTAGCTCCAGCAATATCACTCGCTTCTTCTTATTATTTATTGTGTTACTGGTCAGCGCCATCGGTCTGTATGGCTACAACTATACCAATGCCTATCTGACAGAAAAAAAGCATGCGTTAAACACCATTGCCAACGCGCTGCAAAAACGTATCGATAATTATCGCTACATTACCTATCAGATCTACGATCGTTTCGGTAATACGCCAGCATTAATGACCGATCCCAACTGGCAAGAAACCCGTTTACGTCCAGACCTGTATTACGTTGAGAAACCTCATAAGAAAACCGATGCTCTGATTTTTGGTGCCCATGACAACAACACGCTGGGAATGATCGTCAATATCTCCGATTATCTGGATAATCGCTGGGGTGCGGAAAACGAAAATTACGCGATGTATTACCTCAACGGTCAGGATAACAGCCTGAGTCTGGTCACCACCCAACCGTTGAAAGAACTGACCTCACGTTTCAAAGAAAGCTATCTGACCACGTCTGCCGAAGACCGACGTGCAGAAATGTTGCAACAAGCCAATATGCTTGATGAGCGGGAAAGCTTCTCCGATTTACGCAAACAACGTTTCCAGAACGCTTATTCGTTTTCGATCCTCACTACGTTCAATCAGCCAGGACATCTAGCTACGGTAATTGCTTTTGATCTGCCCATTAACGACATCATCCCATTCAACATGGCACGTTCCAGTTTCCAATTGCAGGCCGATGATGACACAGGACTAGATGACGACACCTTGCCAGCAGAAACAACTGACAGCGCCGTTAGTACGTTAAAAGGGAGTTGGCTGACGTTTAGTGCCTCACTCCCTAATGCACCATTAAAGGTGGTTTATCGCCTGTCAGTCATCAACTTAGCCATTGATTTACTGCGCAACAATCTCTGGTTGTTGGCGGTCAATTTCTTGTTACTGATTTTGGCGATGACCGGTCTTTACTTCATTCGCCACCGCTACATTCGCCCAAGCGAAAGCATGGCCGTTGAATTAGGTAGTGCACGCGCATTGAATCAAGAGATCGTTGCCAGTCTACCTTCTGGTTTGCTGGTGTATAACTTTGCTAACAGTGAAGTGATTATCAGCAACAAGATTGCCGAACACCTATTGCCCCACATCAGTTTGCAAAAGATTGCCCATATGGCGGAACAACATCACGGGGTTATTCAGGCGACAGTCAATAACGAAGTGTATGAAATCCGTATTTTCCGCAGCCAACTCTCCCCAGAAACTTATCTGTTCCTATTGAGCGATCAGGATAAAGAAGTGATGGTCAACAAACGTCTGCAACAGGCGCGACGTGAGTATGATAAGAACGTACAGGCACGGAAACTGATGTTGCATAACCTCGGTATTGAGCTGAATCAACCGATCCGCCAACTGCACGATCTGGCCGATAAATTGCGTACTCAAACCGATCCCGAACAACAACAAAGTTTGCTGAGCCAATTGGCCGTCGAATCGTCCTCCGTACTCGGGCTGATAGACAATATTACCCTGCTCACTCGGCTGGAAACTCATGATTGGCAACCTTCGCGCCAACCTTTTAATCCGTCGACGCTGATTGATGAGTTGATCCAAGAAGCCTTGCCGATGATCAATCAGAAAGGACTGACGTTATTCAATCATTACCATCTGGATGTGGCGCAGAATTACATGGGTGATGCCAACGCATTGCGCAAAGTTATCTCTTTGCTGATCCACTACGCCATCATTACCACCTCTTACGGCAAGATAACCTTGGTCGTGGAACATGAAGCCGAGCACCCAGAACAACTAATATTCCAGATTAATGACACCGGTTCAGGTATTTCTAATGAGGAGATCAGCAATCTGAATTATCCGTTCCTGAGCCAGACGCTGGTCGATCGGTTCAACCATGGTTCCGGTCTCACTTTCTTCCTGTGTAATCAGCTATGTAAAAAACTTAACGGCCAGTTGGATATTCGTAGCAAAGTCGATATCGGCACTCGCTATACCATCCGCGTGCCCATGGAGATGGAGCACCAGCCAGAAGAGGAAGTGCAGGAGGATAAACTGCTCGATGGCGTCACGACGCTGTTAGACATCACTTCCGAAGAGGTTCGCGGCATCGTCACCCACTTACTGCAAGCTTATGGTGCCAGTTGCATTATTGCTGAAGATAGAGCGATCAATCGTGATTACGATGTATTGCTTACCGACAATCCACAGCGTGCAGACGACTATACGTTACTGTTAACCAGTGATGAATCGGGTTGGCAACAGCTGGAAAAACGTTATATTCGAGTAAACTATAATCTGAGTGGTGCCATGATCGACGCCATTTTGCTACTGATTGAACAGCAGTTGGCCGCATTAGATCAGGAGGAAGGCCCGCATTCACTGACCGCGGATGACTTCCAACTCTATGAAAAACAATTGAAATCAAGCGATTACTATGGCTTATTTATCGACACAGTACCAGATGATGTCAAAAAACTGTATACTGAGGCAGGCAATAGTGATCTTGAATCGCTGTCACAAACCGCACACCGTCTGAAAGGCGTGTTTGCTATGTTGAATCTGCTTCCCGGCAAGCAATTGTGTGAATCGTTAGAACGGCACATCGCGGACGGTGATGCGCTAAAGATTGAGAATAACATCAGTCAGATTGATTTCTTCGTCAGTAGACTGTTGCAGCAAGGTAGCCAACAACATGAATAACCTGAATGTAATTATTGCTGATGACCATCCTATCGTTCTGTTTGGCATCCGAAAATCGCTTGAGCAGATTGATTGGGTGAATGTCGTCGGGGAATTTGAAGACTCCACCGCATTGATCAACAGTCTCTCCAAGCTGGACGCCAATGTACTGATCACCGATTTGTCGATGCCTGGTGACAAATATGGTGATGGCATCACGCTGATCAAATACATCAAACGTCATTATCCACAGTTGTCGATCATCGTGCTGACCATGAACAACAACCCTGCCATCCTAAGCGCAGTGTTGGATCTGGATATCGAAGGCATCGTGCTGAAACAAGGTGCGCCGACCGACCTGCCAAAGGCACTGGCCGCATTGCAAAAAGGTAAAAAATTCACGCCAGAAAGCGTCGCCAAATTACTGGAGAAAATCAGCGCCAGTGGTTACGGTGACAAACGTCTGTCACCAAAAGAGAGCGAAGTTCTGCGTCTGTTCGCCGAAGGTTTCTTGGTAACCGAAATCGCTAAGAAGCTGAACCGCAGTATCAAAACCATCAGTAGCCAAAAGAAATCGGCGATGATGAAACTGGGTGTAGATAACGACATCGCCCTGCTCAACTACCTTTCTTCAGTCAGCATGACGCATCTAGATAAAGACTAACTAAACACTTATACATCAGTAAGGGCGCTACTCAATAGTGCCCTTCTTTTTTAGCTCTCGGCACTCGCACTACGCGCCAACCGTACCTGTTGACTGTAACGCGCCAACGTCTGTTCCAGCGTATCGAGCGTCACTGGCTTTGACAGACAGTTATCCATTCCAGCCTCAATACAACGCTGCTTCTCTTCTGCCAGCGCATTCGCCGTCACGCCGATCACCGGAGCAGTAAAGCTCATTTGACGCAGATGCTGCGTCAGACGATAACCATCCATATTCGGCATGTTAACATCAGTCAGCACAATATCAGCTGCGTTCTGATTCAAGACACCAAGCGCATCCACACCATCATTGGCCGTCACGACTCGATACCCTAACGAGGTTAATTGATCGGACAACAAACGCCGGTTGATCGGGTGATCGTCCACCACTAACAGTAAAATGTCACCGTTATCCACCGAGTGAGTTTTGGCTGGCAATGGCAGCGGTGCCAAGCTCTTCCCTTGTTCTCCGCCAACATTAAATAGACGATTGAGCAGCGGAATAATTTCACGTGGCGTGGCAGTGCTATGCATCCAGTAACCCGGTCGAGTTTCTTGCGACGGTCCAATATGCTCGAGCGAGAACTGAATCTGCACCAACAGAGGAGAGTTGACCATCAGTGGATAATCACTCAGCAGAATATCCCCGGCGGCAACGTCTTGTTCATCGTAACGCAGCACTGCGGCACCATAACCGGTCAGAATCTCCATTAAATAGTTTTCCAGCCGCTGGTTGCGGATCTCCAACCACAGAGTCTTGCCTTGCCAAGTATCACTGGCCTGCGGCAGCGGATATTGTGCTTCGAACAGCGGGATACGTATCGAGAACATGCTGCCCAAGCCCGGCTCAGACTCCACCGCAATATCACCATCCATCAGGTTGATCAACTTCTCACAGATTGCCAATCCTAAACCGGTACCTTGGAAGTGACGCTGTACTCCCGTTCCGACCTGGAAGAAAGGATCGAACAGGCGCGGAATTTCCTTAGTGGGTATCCCCACACCGGTATCACGAACGCTGAACTCCAGATAATTATCCCGCGCGGAAACCTGCAAGATAATGCAACCGGTATCGGTAAACTTGATAGCGTTATTCAATAAGTTAGAGAGTACTTGCTGCAAACGAACTGGATCGCCAAAGAGTCGTTCCGGCACGTTCTGCTCGATAAAGCAGTACAACCCCAAGCGCTTCTTCACCACTAATGGCAGGTAATTACTAGAAATATGCGTGATCACCTCCAAGCAAGAGAACTCACGCGGCTCAATCTTCAACTGCTCAGATTCAATCTTAGAGAAGTCGAGAATGTCGCTGATGATTTTCAGCAACAGCCCGGATGAATTGTTCATCGCATTCACCAAACGATCAACGCCTTGCGGCAGATCTTTGGTTTGCAGTAGATCCAAGTTGCCGATAATACCGTACAACGGTGTGCGCAGTTCATGGCTGACGGTAGCGAGGAACATCGATTTCGATTGGCTGGCCTGCTCTGCGGCATCGGCCATTTCCTGCAACGATTCTTCCATCTTCACGCGCGCGCTAACATCCACCAGCACACAAATCGCTACATCCTCATTACGATAACGAGAATGTACGAAGCTGATTTGCAAATTATTGTTATTGCTGGTCATGACATCAACAAAGTTCACCTGCTGCTCGCAGATGATGCGTGTAATACGATCGCGATCTTCATGAGTGAGCAGATTGATGTAGTTATGCGCTAACTCGTTACTCAGAATATTGGTGCCATCGCTGATACGCAGGATGCAAATTCCCACCGGAGCCGAGGCAACAATCTTACGGTTGAACTGTTCGTGTTCTTCCAGCCGGAAGGCATTTTCCTCAGCTGGCAGGAACATTTTGCGCTCAAACAACCATGCCAGACTAAATAGCACAATGGCAGACAACAAATTCAACAAGGCTGCGTTGAGGATCAGCACCTTATAACGTTCCACCACACTTTTCACTGGCAACGAGTAAACGATGCTCAATGTCGATGGTGGCAACGCCTTTTTCATAATTAAATTATGGTAATTATTAACGTAACCAAAGTAACCATGTTCAGCGGGGTAAGCATTCAGTTCAGAGCTATAACGACCATTATCAGCCAAACGCAACACCGGTTCATTGTTGTCGTCCAGCAGGGTCACACCAATCGGCAAATTGCCCGGCGTGATGAAATCTTCTAATCGGATGGTTTGCTCAATACCCAATAACGCTTCCAGTTTATTGCCGATATAAATTGGTGTCAGGACATACAAATAACCGACATCTGAGCGTTGTTGGTTAGGGCTGATCCAATACAGATTGTTATCTTTTTCCTGATTCTTGGCATTACGATACTTCAAAATACGTTCGTGCAACGATTTCAGCACGCTATCGCGATCGGCCACACCGCTGCTCTTACCAAATTCAGCCATGCATAAGCTATCGCCGCCGATGAAAAATACCCGGTTGAGATCGTACGCCGCCGCGAAATTATCTTTCCAATACTGAATCACATTGTTCAATGAATCGAGCGAGGTGCGATAGGTGTTCAAGGAGCAGTCTGATTCAGGGTACAAAGGAACAAAATCAGGCTGGCTGACTTTGCCAGTAAATACGCTACTCAGCATATCCAAATTATTGACCGAACCGTTCATACGGTTTTCAGCCATATATTTGATATCACGGACAATATCAGCCGAGTGACGGATATAGCCCTGCGCCTGATCGAAGTTCAGGTTATATTCCTGCCGAATCTCAGACTCTTTCTCATGCAGGATATTCAAGATGTAAAACGTGGTGAGCAAGGCACCTAACGACCACAACATAATCGCCAACACTCGGAACAGGTAGCGAGAAATTTTTAATGTGGTACGAAAAGAGGCTAAGTATTTCAATCGGCTACCGTATCAGCATGGCGGGTTGGCAGTTATTAAATCATATAAAGAAAAAAGGGCCTAGCGCTGAGCCAGACCCTTTTGTACACGGTTATGACAACTTAAACGTTGTCGTCATCCGCGATCTCGCTGTCATCATCTTCATCCAGCGGCGCAGAATCTTCTTCTGCAACCTCGCCTGCTTCGATGCTGTCCAGCTCTTCGTCTTCGACCGGTTCGGCAACACGTTGCAGACCGACGACGTTTTCATCTTCAGCAGTACGGATCAACGTAACACCTTGGGTATTACGCCCAACCACGCTGACTTCCGATACGCGAGTACGCACCAGCGTCCCAGCATCGGTGATCATCATGATCTGATCGGTCGTTTCTACCTGCACCGCACCAACCACCAGACCATTACGCTCGCTCACCTTGATGGAGATAACCCCTTGGGTGCCACGAGATTTAGTCGGGTATTCAGCCGCAGCGGTACGTTTGCCGTAACCGTTTTGCGTCACAGTCAGGATTTCGCCTTCACCCATAGGAACAATCAGGGAAACAACGCGATCCTCATCCTGCAACCTGATTCCGCGCACACCGGTCGCGGTGCGGCCCATGGAACGCACTTTTTCTTCAGAGAAGCGCACTACTTTACCGTTGGCAGAGAACAACATGATTTCATTCGAACCATCGGTCAGGTCAACACCAATCAGCTCGTCACCCTCATTGAGGTTAACAGCGATGATACCGGCGCTGCGCGGACGGCTGAACTCGGTCAATGCAGTTTTCTTCACGGTACCGCTGGCGGTAGCCATAAATACGTGACGGCCTTCTTCGTACTCACGCACTGGCAGAATGGCGGTAATACGCTCATTAGCTTCCAGTGGCAACAAGTTGACGATCGGACGACCACGTGCACCACGGCTGGCTTCTGGCAACTGGTAAACCTTCATCCAGTACAGACGACCACGGCTAGAGAAGCACAGGATCGTGTCATGGGTGTTAGCCACCAACAGACGGTCGATAAAGTCTTCTTCTTTAATACGTGCGGCAGACTTACCTTTACCACCACGACGCTGAGCTTCGTAATCACTCAATGGCTGATACTTCACATAGCCTTGGTGCGACAACGTAACGACAACGTCTTCTTGGTTGATCAGGTCTTCGATATTGATATCTGACGAGTTGGCAGTGATTTCGGTACGACGCTCGTCACCAAACTGATCGCGAACCGCTTCCAGCTCCTCACGGATCACTTCCATCAGACGCTCTGGGTTTTCCAGAATAAAGATCAGCGCCGCAATCGCGGTCAGCAATTCTTTATATTCGTCCAGCAGCTTCTCGTGCTCCAAGCCAGTCAGTTTCTGCAAACGCAGATCCAGAATCGCCTGAGCTTGTTGCTCGGTCAGATAGTATTGACCGTCACGGATACCAAACTCTGGCTCCAACCACTCAGGACGCGCGGCGTTATCACCGGCACGTTCCAGCATCGCCGCAACGTTACCCAGCTCCCACGGACGAGCCACCAAGGCCGTTTTCGCTTCTGCTGGCGTTGGCGCACGACGGATCAATTCGATAATCGGATCGATGTTCGCCAATGCAATCGCCAGTGCTTCCAAGATATGGGCACGGTCACGCGCTTTACGCAGTTCGAAAATGGTACGGCGCGTCACCACTTCACGACGGTGACGCACAAAGGCTTTCAGAATGTCTTTCAGGTTCAGCAGTTTTGGCTGCCCCTGATGCAGAGCCACCATGTTGATACCGAACGTCACTTGCAGTTGGGTTAGTGAGTACAGATTATTCAGTACCACTTCCCCCACCGCGTCACGCTTGACTTCAATCACGATGCGCATACCGTCTTTATCAGACTCGTCACGCAGCGCGCTGATGCCCTCAACACGTTTCTCTTTCACCAATTCGGCGATTTTTTCGATCAGGCGAGCTTTGTTCACCTGATACGGGATCTCGTGGACGATGATCGTCTCACGGCCAGTTTTGGCATCGGCTTCCACTTCAGCACGGGCGCGCAGGTAAACCTTGCCGCGACCGGTACGGTAAGCTTCTTCAATACCACGACGACCATTGATGATCGCCGCAGTGGGGAAGTCTGGCCCCGGGATGTGTTCCATCAGCCCTTCAATGCTGATGTTTTCATCTTCGATATAAGCCAAACAGCCGCTGATGACTTCAGACAGGTTGTGTGGCGGGATGTTGGTTGCCATACCGACGGCGATCCCCGATGAACCGTTAACTAACAGGTTCGGGATCTTAGTTGGCATAACCGCAGGGATCTGCTCGGTGCCATCGTAGTTAGGTACGAAATCGACGGTTTCTTTTTCTAGATCCGCCAGCAACTCGTGAGCAATTTTAGACATGCGCACTTCGGTGTAACGCATCGCTGCGGCGGAGTCGCCATCAACGGAGCCGAAGTTACCCTGACCGTCTACCAGCATGTAGCGTAGTGAGAACGGCTGAGCCATACGCACGATGGTGTCGTAAACCGCACTGTCACCGTGTGGGTGATATTTACCGATGACGTCCCCGACGACACGGGCGGATTTTTTATAGGGTTTATTCCAGTCGTTACCCAGTACATTCATCGCGTACAGTACGCGGCGGTGCACCGGCTTCAGTCCATCACGAACATCTGGTAGTGCACGTCCGACAATGACGGACATCGCATAATCCAGATACGAGTTTTTCAACTCTTCTTCGATGTTTACCGGTGTGATTTCTCTGGCAAGGTCGCTCATGGAGCTGCTATCCCTCATACTGAATGGTTTATCTGCCCTGGCATCGCGCCAAAGGTGTAAAACTATATCACAAAGCTGGCTTTACAGGAAAATTACCGCACATCTTTAACAGAACTTATGCCCAAAAAATGCATCAACCAGCGTACTCCATGTATAATCCGCGCCAAAAGAACCAGGAGCTACTGACCGCCATGAATGCAGAATCATCCCACCACGGGCAAAACGTTGATCATCAGGAAATCGCCAAGTTCGAAGCCGTCGCCTCGCGTTGGTGGGATTTGGAAGGCGAATTCAAACCTCTGCACCGCATCAACCCATTGCGCCTGAATTACATCATGCAACGCGCTGACGGCGTCTTTGGCAAGACGGTGTTAGACGTCGGTTGCGGCGGCGGTATTCTGGCAGAAAGCATGGCGCGTGAAGGGGCACTGGTCACCGGGCTGGATATGGGTGGAGAGCCCCTGCAAGTGGCTCGTTTACATGCGCTGGAAAGCGGCATCAACGTGACTTACGTGCAGGAAACGGTAGAAAGCCATGCGCACGCTCACTCGCAGCAATATGACGTCGTGACCTGTATGGAAATGCTGGAGCACGTGCCAGATCCAGCCTCCGTGGTGCGCGCCTGTGCTCAGTTGGTTAAACCCGGCGGACATGTTTTCTTCTCAACCATCAACCGCAATACCAAAGCTTGGTTAATGGCCGTCGTTGGCGCAGAATATATCCTAAAGATGGTTCCGCAAGGGACGCACGATCATAAAAAGTTTATCCGCCCTTCTGAACTGATTAGCTGGGTAGACACCACGCCACTGCGCGAGAGACATATGATCGGCCTGCATTACAATCCGATCCTCGACCATTTCAAACTTGGCCCTAATGTGGATGTGAACTACATGGTTCATACTCAGCACGAAGGTTAACGTCGATTTCTCGGGGGATGACATGATCCCCCGTGACTTTCTTACTGCTCAATCAATTTCAGTTTTGCCACTACCGGCACGTGATCGCTGGTCGCAGGCCAATCTACACTACGCCATTCGGCCTTCTGGTTTGGTACCTCTAACGACTCCACCGCCCAACGTTGTCCTTTGAAAGTAAAGATATGGTCGAGATCCAAAGCCGGGTTAGCCGCGGGCCAAGAACGCATATCCATCCCTTCCTTGCCAACCGGATTCCAATAGCGCTGTAATTCATTCAGCACCACGCTGCCGTTAACGTCGTTAAAGTCACCCGCCAAAATCTTGATGCGCGAAGCAATTTCACTAAACTGTGAATCGGTATTGCCGATGGTCACATTAGCAATCTCGCGAATCTGTTGCTGACGGATTGACGGGTTTTCCTGCCAGTCCAAATGGGTGGTCATAAACAAGATTGGCTCTTCCAATCCCGGTTTACGCACTTGAGTGACTAATAGTACCCGTTGTTCCCCATCACCCGATGGCAACAAGAACACCTGCTGTTTTTCGATCGGGTAACGTGAAAGTACCGCCACACCGTATTGCCCACCTTCAAAGTCAATTGCCTTGCCAAATGCCCCGTGCATCCCGGTCAATTTAGCCAGTTCGCTCACCTGATCGGTTTTGCCGCTGCGCTCGGTTTTCATATCGACTTCGTTCAACGCCACCAAATCGGCATTCAAGCTCTTGATGGCTTTGGCGACCTGCGTCAAATCCGAGACACGCCCAGCAGCCATGTTATAGCTCGCTACCGTTAACTCTGGCCCTTGTTTCAGTACCTTGTTTGGCGTTCCGCCTTTTTCTGGTGTCAGCACTTTGGTATCGGCATAAGCTCCCGCGCTACAAAGCGTCGCCAGTAGCAATAGCGCAATCGGCTTTTTCATATCGTATTCCTTGATGAATAAAAACAGCCGTCGATGGTACTGGCTACTACCAATAAAGGGAGTGCGTGAACTCACATTCGTAGTGATTGAGTGAAAAATCGTGCCAACTCAGAGAGTTCCCGGGTTATAAATTTTTAGTACTTTGATGGCTATCAATATGACGTTTTTTTCTAACGTTTAATAAAGCGGCAAACAGTCATGTTTTTCTGGATTTAAGGAAATTCTGATCCTGCTTATTGACAATCTCTTCACGCCAGTCGCGACGCTGGTTCACAACCTACTGCCAAATTTCACCCCCAAGTTATCCACAATTTCGTCGCCTTTTGTTCACTTGCAAACGGCCTACATTGCCACTATCTTGTTACCCCATCCACAGACACCCCCTATATATAGTGTTTACATACTGAGCGGAGCGACTACACTTCTGCTTAGGGGAACCACACGGACAGGTAAAAATCATATGAACCAAGGTCTACTTGTAACTAAACGCGATGGTCGTAAAGAACGCATCGATCTCGACAAAATCCACCGAGTCATCGACTGGGCCGCAGAAGGCTTAAACAACGTCTCGGTTTCGCAAGTAGAATTGCGTTCCCATATCCAGTTTTATGATGGCATCAAGACTGCTGATATTCATGAAACCATTATCAAAGCGGCTGCTGATTTGATCTCACGCGATGCGCCTGATTATCAATATCTGGCTGCGCGCTTGGCGATTTTCCACCTGCGTAAAAAAGCCTACGACCAGTTCGAACCGCCAAAGCTGTTCGCGCATGTGTCCCGTATGGTGGAAATGGGCAAATACGATAAGCATCTGCTGGAAGACTACAGTGTTGAAGAGTTCGAGCAGATGGACTCCTTTATCGATCACTGGCGGGACATGAATTTCTCCTACGCTGCGGTTAAGCAGTTGGAAGGAAAATATCTGGTACAGAACCGTGTCAGCGGCGAGATCTACGAAAGCGCCCAGTTCTTGTATATTTTGGTGGCGGCTTGCCTGTTCTCCAACTATCCGCGTGCAACTCGTCTGGATTACATCAAACGTTTCTACGACGCGATTTCTACCTTCAAGATTTCATTGCCGACGCCAATCATGGCCGGTGTGCGTACCCCAACCCGTCAGTTCAGCTCTTGTGTGCTGATCGAGTGTGGCGATAGCTTGGACTCCATCAACGCCACTTCTAGCGCGATTGTGAAATACGTTTCTCAACGTGCAGGTATCGGTATTAACGCCGGCCGCATCCGTGCACTGGGTAGCCCGATCCGTGGCGGCGAAGCTTTCCACACCGGCTGTATTCCGTTCTACAAACACTTCCAGACCGCAGTGAAATCCTGCTCACAAGGCGGTGTGCGCGGTGGTGCAGCTACGCTGTTCTACCCAATGTGGCATCTGGAAGTGGAAAGTCTGTTGGTTCTGAAAAACAACCGTGGCGTTGAAGGCAACCGCGTTCGTCACATGGACTACGGCGTGCAAATTAACCGCCTGATGTACCAGCGTTTGATCAAAGGCGGCGACATCACCCTGTTCAGCCCGTCTGACGTACCTGGGCTATACGACGCGTTCTTCGCCGATCAGGACGAGTTCGAGCGTCTGTATACTCAATATGAGCAAGACAGCAGCATTCGTCAGCAACGCGTGAAAGCGGTTGAGCTGTTCTCCTTGATGATGCAAGAACGTGCTTCTACCGGCCGTATCTACATTCAGAACGTTGACCACTGCAACACCCACAGCCCATTCGATCCGCTAGTTGCACCGGTTCGCCAATCCAACCTGTGTTTGGAAATCGCTCTGCCAACCAAACCGCTGGATGATGTAAACGACGAGAATGGCGAGATCGCGCTTTGTACGCTGTCGGCCTTCAACTTGGGTGCTATCAACAGTCTGGACGATCTGGAAGAGCTGGCAACACTGGCAGTACGCGCACTTGATGCTCTGCTGGATTACCAAGATTACCCAATCAAAGCCGCACACCGTGGCGCGATGGGTCGCCGTACCTTGGGCATTGGCGTCATCAACTTCGCGTACTATTTGGCGAAAAATGGCGTGCGCTATTCAGACGGCAGCGCTAACAACCTGACGCACAGAACCTTCGAAGCGATTCAGTATTACCTGCTGAAAGCCTCTAACCGTTTGGCTCAGGAGCAAGGCGCTTGCCCATGGTTCAACGAAACCACCTATGCAAAAGGCATCTTGCCGATCGACACCTATAAGAAAGACTTGGATGCCGTCTGCAGCGAACCATTGCATTATGATTGGGAAACACTGCGTAACGAGATCAAAGAAACCGGTCTGCGCAACTCAACACTCTCTGCGCTGATGCCGTCAGAGACTTCTTCTCAGATCTCCAACGCCACCAACGGTATCGAGCCGCCACGCGGCCATATCAGTATTAAGGCGTCGAAAGACGGCATTCTGCGCCAAGTGGTGCCAGAGTATGAGCGCCTGAAAGATGCTTACGAACTGCTGTGGGAACTGCCAAACAACGATGGTTACTTACAGTTGGTCGGTCTGATGCAGAAGTTTATCGATCAGTCGATTTCTGCCAATACCAATTACGATCCAACCCGTTTCCCTGGCGGCAAGGTGCCGATGAAGCAATTGTTGAAAGACTTGCTCACCACCTACAAATTTGGCGTCAAAACACTGTACTACCAAAACACCCGCGATGGTGCTGAAGACATACAGGAAGATTTGCAACCTGCACAGGGTGGCGATGACGACTGCGAAGGCGGCGCCTGCAAGATTTAATCGTTTTAACGCTGCGAGCCGGAGATCTCCGGCTCGCTGATATGCCGTATCAAAGGGTACAAGCTCATGGCTTACAGCACATTTTCCCAAAACAAAAACAACCAACTTCTTGAACCCATGTTTTTCGGTCAACCCGTCAACGTGGCGCGTTTTGATCAACAAAAACATGAAATCTTCGAAAAGCTGATCGAAAAACAACTGTCCTTCTTCTGGCGCCCGGAAGAAGTCGACGTTTCACGCGATCGTATCGATTATCAGGCGCTGCCGGATCATGAAAAGCACATTTTCATCAGCAACCTGAAATACCAAACACTGCTGGATTCAATTCAAGGCCGCAGCCCGAACGTAGCTCTGCTGCCGTTGATTTCAATCCCTGAGTTAGAAACCTGGATTGAGACTTGGTCATTCTCGGAAACTATCCACTCGCGTTCTTACACTCACATTATTCGTAATATCGTTAACGATCCAGCGATTGTGTTTGATGACATTGTCACCAATGAAGAGATCAAGAAGCGCGCGAAAGACATTTCCGGCTACTACGACGATTTAATCGAAATGACCAGCTACTATCATCTGCTGGGTGAAGGTACACATCAGGTCAATGGCAAAACAGTGACCGTTAATTTGCATGCACTGAAGAAACAGTTATATCTGTGCCTGATGAGCGTCAATGCACTGGAAGCGATCCGTTTCTACGTCAGTTTCGCCTGCTCATTCGCCTTCGCTGAACGTGAATTGATGGAAGGTAACGCCAAAATCATCAAACTGATTGCCCGCGATGAAGCATTACACCTGACAGGCACTCAGCATATGCTGAACCTGATGCGCTCTGGTGCTGACGATCCGGAAATGGCTGAAATCGCCGTCGAGTGCCAACAAGAATGCTACGACCTGTTCGTACTGGCTGCGCAGCAGGAAAAAGAATGGGCAGAATACCTGTTCCGTGACGGCTCGATGATTGGCCTGAACAAAGACATCCTGTGCCAATATGTGGAATACATCACTAACATCCGTATGCAGGCTGTCGGCTTGGGCTTGCCGTTTGAAACCCGCTCCAACCCGATCCCATGGATCAATGCTTGGTTAGTTTCCGATAACGTACAGGTTGCTCCACAAGAAGTTGAAGTCAGCTCTTATCTTGTCGGCCAGATCGATTCAGAGATGCACGCTGACGATCTGAGTGACTTCGAGCTGTAAGCGTGACCAAGCCCACCGTGACGCTGCGTACCACCGGTACGCAGCTTACCTGCCTCACCAGTGAAAACTGCCTGCTCGACGTGCTCGAACTTCATGATGTACAAGTGGAATACCAATGCCGCTCCGGCTATTGCGGTGCCTGCCGCTTGAAACTGCTGAAAGGTGAAGTGTGCTACCGCCAACAACCGCTGGCATTCGTCAATCCCGGTGAGATCTTGCCCTGCTGCTGTATGCCAGTGGCGGATATTGAGTTGGAGCTTTGAACCTACTCTATAATTCGACTATTAACATTCTCTAATTCATTTCCAACTGCAGACAGCTCCATGTATATCCAATGGATTTCGAGTTGCAGCTAGGCGGCAAATGAGAGAGTCCCCAGGAGCTTACTCCAGTAAGTGATTCGGGTGAGTGAGCGCAGCCAACGCAGAGGCAGCTTCAAGTATGACGGGTATATCACTGCCATCAAACATTCCCTACTCAACCACTTCCACCACATCCAACCAGCTATGCTTACCGCACACCGGACTGCCATCGAGCCAGCGACGCAGCATATCTAATGCCAACATCGCCACCGACTCTTGGCGTAAACGCAGATTATGGCGAGAAGCTCGGTAACGCACCGTTTGACCAATACCACCTTGTGGCGTGTGTAATGCAACGCTAATTTGTTCGTTCTCTAATGCACTGACCGCAATAGCCAGTTGAGAGCCTGCCAATTGTGCTAGGGATTGAGCTCGAGCCAACGCGGTTTCCAACGTTTCCACACAATGTGCTGGCAACAGTTCTCCGCCCGCTAATGGCGCACTTTCGCTTTGCAATTGCAGGTTAATTAGCCCGGCGGTGAATTGTTCACTGAGCGCCAGTTTTAACCCTTGTTGTTGCAGCCGCTGAGAAAGTAAAGCCGGTAAACCGACTGTGCCTTCGAAAATCGTATTATCACCAGCAACTTGGCGTACCCGCTGCCAAGCCAGTTCCATCGCTGCACGCTGTGATTCTGGGCCGGTCAGCTTTAATTCGATAATTGGACTGGAAGAACGATAACCTAATGCAACATCGGCAGGCAGTTCCATGCTGTCCAACTGGGCGGCTAAATCGCTTTCTGAAGTGCCAAAGGTCGTCAGCCGTAAGCAAAGTGGCGGCTCCGGTAAGGTAAAACGTTGACGTAACCGTGGAACGATCTGTTCCTCTACCATCACTTTAAACTCGGAGGGAACGCCAGGCGTGAAAAACATCAGGCATTTGTTCAGTTGCAGAGCAAAGCCACAGGCAGTACCGACACGGTTATCCAGCATTTCTGCATTAGAGGGGATCTGCGCCTGTTTACGGTTAGAGTCTGCCATTGGGCGACCACGTTCGGCGAAGTAGCTCTCCATACGGGCGATCCACTCCGGTAGCTCAATCAATTCAACACCCGCCGCCGTTGCCACTGCCAATGCGCTAAGATCGTCACTGGTTGGCCCCAATCCACCGTTAACAATCAACACATCGGCGATATGACTACGCTCACGTAACGTTCCTACCAACGATGACAGATTATCCCCCACCGTTTCACGGCCACTCATCGGTAAACCTTGCTGGAAGAGGTAATCCGCCAACCAAGCCGCATTCGTATCGACAATTTGTCCATGTAGCACTTCATCACCGGTGCTGAGCATTTCGACTCTTAGCATCATTATTTCCCCTGCTTTTTATATCGTTCCACTGTAAATGACTTTCCGTTCACTGCTAAAGAATAATCACCACACACCGCATTTTTCCTACCACTTAAAATTCGTAAACTATTAGTTACACCACTCGTAACGCCAGTTTGACACGATTTGGGCATTCTACTATTCTGCCGCACGTAAAATGGGTTACTGATAATCTCGAAAAATAATACTCAGGCAGATGAAATGGTGAAGAATCGTACTCTTGGCAGTATTTTTATCGTCGCTGGCACCACTATTGGCGCAGGGATGTTGGCGATGCCGCTGGCAGCGGCGGGCGTCGGTTTTGGAGTTACTCTGGCGCTATTAATCGGCCTATGGCTGTTAATGTGCTACACCGCATTATTATTGGTTGAGGTTTACCAACATGAACAGGCTGATACCGGCTTGGGAACCTTGGCAAAACGTTACCTCGGCAACGGCGGCCAATGGCTAACCAGTTTCAGCATGATGTTTCTCATGTATGCCCTGACAGCGGCTTACATCAGTGGTGCAGGTGAATTGCTGGCCGTCAGTATCAGTCAGTGGACCGCTAGCGAATTCTCCACCACGCTTGGCGTCCTGCTCTTCACCTTAGTGGCTGGCGGTATCGTCTGTATCGGCACTCACTCCGTTGATCTGTTCAACCGTATTCTGTTCAGTGCCAAAGTGATCTTTTTGATCGTGATGCTCGGCTTGATGATGCCGCATATTCAACAGACTAACCTGATGACTCTACCGTTAGAGCAAGGTTTAGCTCTCTCGGCGATCCCGGTCATCTTCACGTCCTTTGGTTTCCACGGCAGTGTGCCAAGCATCGTCAACTATATGGGCGGTAATGTACGCAAGTTGCGTTGGGTGTTTATCATCGGCAGCGCCATTCCGTTAGTGGCCTATATCTTCTGGCAATTAGCCACTTTGGGCAGCATCAGCTCGAATACCTTCGTCGGTATTCTAGCGCAGCAAGCGGGATTGAATGGTTTGCTACAAGCAGTTCGCGATGTGGTTGCCTCACCGCATGTCGAATTGGCGGTACACTTGTTTGCCGATTTGGCTTTAGCAACTTCGTTCCTTGGTGTATCGCTGGGGTTGTTCGACTTCCTAGCCGATCTGTTCAAACGCCAAGATGGTGTGCGTGGCCGTCTGCAAACCGGTGCAATTACCTTCCTGCCACCGTTGGCTTTCGCCTTGTTCTACCCACGTGGTTTCGTGCTGGCGTTAGGCTTTGCCGCTATCGCGCTATCGGTACTGGCGTTGCTGCTTCCTTCACTGCTGGTATGGAAAACACGTAAAAAACACAACTCAAATTACCGCGTCTGGGGCGGCACTCCGGCATTAGCATTGGTATTCGTTTGTGGCGTGGCCGTCATTGCAATCCAATTAGGCATCGCCAGCGGCTTCTTGCCTGCGGTAGGTTAATAAAAGCAAAAGGCGCGAATCGGATAGATTCACGCCTTTTTTCTATAATAGGGTTGAATTAAAAATTCAGACTCGCGCCCAGGTAAGCGCCATCAGCCAGTACGTTATCACGATGACCATCGTCACCTGCCATCTCGATATAACGATAGCCAGCAGTCACTGAAACTAATGGGATAATCTTCCAAGTAATCCCCGCATTCGCCTCAGTATAATTACTGACGCCACTGGAGAGAGAATCCGGTGAATAATAATAGTCACCTGACAGTACAAAGTATTTACCCATTGGCAATTGGAGCCCACCACCCAGCGCTACGGCGTAGCCATCATCACTGTCTTTCGGTGACAGATACAATGCCTTAGCCCCTAGGGTGGTGATAAACGGCCCCATGGGTATGTTATACCCTAACCCCAAGCCAACAATATCACCGTCGTCACTGCTTTGCGCCCAGTTACCACCAAACACCAAACCCGGTTCACCGTTGTTACCACCGAAGCCCAAGTTAGTATAATTCTCACCGACTTCGCCATTGATGCTAATCGCATTGGCAGAACCAGCCACAAACAACAAACCCGCTGCGCACGCGACTAAAGTTTTTTTCATTGGTATTCCCTTCTCATTTTTACCCCCCGGGGTTCTATGATGTCATTACCCCGCAAACACTGCGCGCTGAGTGTAACCGAACTTTCTTATGTCATTCTTAGTTACCGGCGAAGAAAATCACCCAATTTATCAATAAAATGTAAAAAAATAATACTTAGCTCATGCCGTTATCGCAGTGATAACCGCCACCTATTTGCCGAGCTTCGCTAATAAGGCTACAACTAGTGGTGACATTGATAGAGGTCAGGGGGGAATCTTCCCCACAGACTATACTTAGCAACGCAGATTCACCCCGAGTATGAGTTTCTAACTTAACTGCAATACTGTAAGGAGCAAGTGATGAGCAAGAAAGGATTGACTACCGCAGCCGGCGCACCGGTTGTTGACAATAATAACGTGATCACCGCAGGCAAACGCGGGCCAATGTTGCTACAGGACGTTTGGTTTCTAGAAAAACTGGCACATTTCGATCGTGAAGTGATCCCAGAACGCCGTATGCACGCCAAAGGTTCCGGCGCTTACGGTACCTTCACCGTGACCCATGACATCACTAAATACACCCGCGCAAAAATCTTCTCGGAAGTCGGTAAAAAAACGGAAATGTTTATCCGCTTCTCTACCGTTGCTGGTGAGCGCGGTGCCGCCGATGCAGAACGTGATATTCGTGGCTTTGCCATGAAGTTTTATACCGAAGAAGGTAACTGGGATTTGGTCGGCAACGACACCCCTATCTTCTATCTGCGCGACCCGCTGAAATTCCCGGATCTCAACCACGTAGTGAAACGCGATCCGCACACCAACCTGCGTAACCCAGTGTATAAGTGGGATTTCTTCTCGCAATTACCGGAATCGCTGCACCAGTTAACTATCGATTTTAGCGATCGTGGCCTGCCAAAATCCTATCGCCATATGCACGGTTTCGGCAGCCACACTTTCAGTTTTATCAATGCCAAAAATGAGCGCTACTGGGTGAAATTCCACTTCCGTTGCCAACAAGGTATTGAAAACCTAATGGATGACGAAGCAGAAGCATTGATCGGTAAGGACCGTGAAAGCTCACAACGTGATCTGTACGACGCTATTGCAGCTAAAAACTTCCCGAAATGGCTGCTGCAAATTCAGATCATGCCAGAAGATGAAGCGTCTACAACCCCTTATAACCCGTTCGACTTAACCAAAGTTTGGCCACACGGCGATTACCCGTTGATCGATGTGGGTATCCTCGAGTTGAATCGCAACCCGGACAACTACTTCGCCGAAGTAGAGCAAGTGGCGATGAACCCGGCTAACGTAGTCCCTGGGATTAGTTTCTCCCCAGATAAGATGCTGCAAGGTCGCCTATTCTCCTACGGCGATGCTCACCGCTACCGTCTGGGTGTTAACCACCATCAGATCCCAGTCAACGGTGCCAAATGCCCGTTCCACAACTATCATCGCGACGGTGCAATGCGCGTTGATGGTAACAGCGGCAATGGTGCAACCTACGAGCCAAACAGCTTCGGTTTGTTCCAAGAGCAACCTGATTTCAGCGAACCTCCGTTGAGTTTAGAAGGTGCCGCCGACCACTGGAACCACCGTGAGGATGAGGATTACTACAGCCAACCACGCAAATTGTTTGAGCTGTTGGATAAAAAGGAACATCAACGCATGTTCGCCCGTATCGCCGGGGAACTGATTCATGTACCAGAAAAAATCCAAAAACGTCAGATTGACCTGTTTACCAAAGTGCATCCTGACTACGGCTCAGGCGTTGAAAAAGCGCTGAAAAAGCTGAAATAATTCGTTAAGAATAAGGTGAACCGCCGAGGTCTTGAGTAACACAAGTTACCGGCGGTTTTTTTATCGAAGAGGTTGTGCCGCGACCCATTCCTGCACTTGGCGACGAGAAATTTTGATCCCCCCTGATTTCAGTTGTTCCGGCAATTTGAACAAGGCGACAGGCCGCTGGAAATTAGCCAGTCTCCCCTGAGCCCAATGCAGCAACTCCGCTAGCGAAATGTCCACTTCACTATCAATCACCGCCACTGGTCGCTGACCGAACTCTGCATCATCAACCGGCACCACAAAGACTTGCGAAACTTGCGGATGAGCAGCCAAAACACGTTCGACGTCTTCGGGTTGAATACCTTCACCGCCGCTAAAAAATAGGTTATCCAACCGACCAAGAATACGCAGTTCACCCTGCTCCATCACGCCGCGATCGCGAGTATGAAACCAGCCTTGTTGGTCGGTAAGCGGTTGCAAAGCACCATGACGCCAATAACCCAGCGCTAAGCTCTGCGCACGGAGCCACACTTCCTCATCAACCAGTTTTATTTCTCGTCCGGCTAGCGGCAACCCGACGCCCGGTAACGCATCGGCGCGCTTAGCACAAACGGTGGAAGCCAGTTCGGTCAAACCATAACCACACCAACAACGAATACCTGCAGCTTCAGCTTGTTCAGTCAATTCTACCGGGATCATCGCACCACCGAGCAGTACCGCTTGCAACGAGTGATCCGTTAACGGCTGTGATAATAAACGCCACAGTTGTGTTGGCACCAGTGAAGCATGAGTGCAACCCGCTAATGCGTCGGTTAATGGGCTCATCTCACGAACTACCAGCGCCGCGCCTACCGCCAACCAGCGCCAAACGATGCCCTGACCGGAAACATGAAACAAAGGTAGAGAAAGCAACCAACTGTGGTGCGATTGGAAATCCATCAAACGCAACACACCGTCCGCGCTGGCGAGATGCCCGGCGTAGCTGTGTGCAGCCGCTTTGGGTGAACCACTGGAGCCGGAAGTCAGCGTCAAAGTCGCTAAGCGCTGTTCATCCCACTGCACCCTTTGCAGATAGTGCCCCACCATTTGTGGCGGCGTGAGTGGCAGTACCGAATCGGGCAAAGGAGGTAAGGTATCAGGGCTGAACGCAAAAGCGATGTCCAACTCAGGTAACAACGTTGCCAAGAGTGAGGTGGGTAATGAAGGATTTAGTGGCAGCAACCGTGCCCCACACTGCAATAACGCCAAATAGGACAACAACAACGGATAGCTATTTTTTCCACTTAGCGCGACACCACAACCAGGTGTAACGCCCTGAGACTGAAAATCTGCGGCTAAGGTATCAACCTGTCGCTGCAACTCTTGCCAGCTTATCGCCTGTTGCCCAACCGTAACCGCCGTGGCTTGTGGACGCTGTGCTGCCCAGTGCCGCCACGGCCAGTCGCTTAACTGCGCCATACGCACTCCAATGCCTCAACCTCCAGCAATGGGAGTTCGCTGCCTGGCCACGGACGCAGCAATTGTGCCTGCATCAAATTCAACGTATCCAACCCCGGCACGGTATCTGGCGTCAACCAATGAGCCATTCGCGCCAGTTGCCCTAAAGCCAAGCTGGATTCGATACTCGAGCTAATGACCGCCGTCAGACCCACGTTATGCGCTTGAGCGATAAGATCCTGACAGCGCGCCAAACTACCCACCAGCGTCGGTTTAATGATAATTGCCGCGACGCCCGGTTCAACCTGCACCACAAAATCCGCCTCACGCACGCTTTCATCCCAGGCGATGGCAATACCCGTCACCTGCGCGAAATCGCGCGATTCATCACGGGTTTTGCAAGGTTCTTCGAGGAATGCGATACGATCGCGCCATGCTGGGTTAACATATTTAGCGAAACTATCGGCTTTGGCTCGCGTCCAACTGCGATTGGCGTCCAAGCGCAGTTTCAGATCTGGCAAAGCTTCCAACAGCACGTTGACCACCATGCCATCACGCACCGCTTCATACAGCCCGACCTTCACTTTAGCGACCTTCTCGCCCGGTAACGCAGTCAATACTTCGAACAACTCATCAGGATCGCCAGTACACAAAGGGGCTTTGCGATAATCAGCTTGAACCGGCAGTTCTTCATTCAGTTCCGCCAAAGCACAACTGATGCCGAACGCCACTGAAGGCAAATCACTTTCTGCAGGTTGTTCCCCCGCTTGCCAAGCCTGCAACCACACTAAGGTAGCCTGCTGCGCCTGTTCCAAGGTTTCTTGGCTGAATTCGGGCAGTGGCGCGATTTCACCCCAGCCTTGCCGTTCGCTCTGTTGCAAGTGGATCAACAAACCATCGCGAGTTTTCAGCCGTTGATTGCGTAGCACTACGCCTGCCTCCATCGGCAGGCTGTAGCGATAAATCGCCGCGTTACGGGTTGATACCGTCATTACGGGTTACGCTTGAATTTACTGAAGTCCGGCTGACGCTTCTCAACGAAGGCGTTACGTCCTTCTTGGCCTTCATCAGTCATGTAGAACAGCATGGTGGCGTTACCCGCCAACTCTTGCAGACCGGCTTGACCGTCGCAATCAGCGTTCAGCGCCGCCTTCAGGCAACGCAGCGCCATCGGGCTGTTTTGCAGCATTTCACGGCACCAACGCACGGTTTCTTTTTCCAGACTCGCCAACGGAACTACGGTGTTGACCAAGCCCATATCCAGCGCAGCAGCAGCATCGTACTGACGGCACAAGAACCAGATCTCACGCGCTTTCTTCTGGCCGACGATACGCGCCATGTACGAAGCGCCCCAACCGCCGTCGAATGAACCGACTTTAGGCCCGGTCTGGCCGAAAATAGCGTTATCCGCCGCGATAGTCAGGTCACACATCATATGCAGCACGTGGCCGCCACCGATGGAATAACCCGCCACCATCGCCACCACCGGTTTCGGGCAGGTACGAATCTGACGTTGGAAATCGAGCACGTTCAGGTGATGCACACCGCTGTCGTCCTGATAGCCGCCGTAGTCACCGCGTACTTTTTGATCGCCACCAGAGCAGAAGGCTTTGTCACCCGCACCGGTCAGAATGATAGTGCCGATACCGTCGTCATAACGGGCATTCGACAACGCTTCAATCATCTCTTTCACCGTCTGTGGACGGAACGCATTACGCACCTGTGGACGGTTGATAGTGATCTTGGCGATACCGTCGCTGGATTTGTGATACAGAATGTCCGCGAAATCACCAGTGCAATCTTGCCAGTCAACGGCTGCGTACAGTTGTTCTTCATTCGGATAGAGCATGTTCGGTTCCTTTAACCAGGGTTAACCAGAAAATGGTGTAGCTGGAGGGCGAAGTCTTGTGGATTCGCCAGATGCGCGTTGTGTCCGGCCTGCGGCACAATACGTAACGGCAATCCAGCTTCGCGCGTCAGCGTTTGAAATTTGTGGTCGTTCTCACCGCACAACACACGCAGTGGTAACGGCAATTGCTGTAATTGTGGCACCAACCAAGGTTGCTGCCCAAGCGAGGTCGCCTCTAACATATCCGCGACCGCCGGGCCGTGATTATCAGCACGAGCGGCGATCAAGGCTTCGCGGTGTACCGGGCTCAGGTTGGCGAAGACCGGTTGTTGATACCAATCTGCCAACACTTTTCTGACGCGTTCGGTACGAAAACGCGTAGCCCAAGCGGCATCGTGTTCTCGTCGCTGGCTGCGCAGTTCATCAGTCGCCAAGCCAGGATTACCACCTTCGACGATCACGCCCTGTAAACCCGTGGTATCACCATAGCAGGCGTGATACATCGCGATGCGCCCTCCAAGCGAATAGCCCACCAGCCAGTAGTTTTCAATTTGGTGTTGCTGCAACGTAGCGGTGATTTGTTGGCTGACATCGTCAAAATTCTCACAACGTTGTAGAGCCGAATCGCCGTGTCCCGGTAGATCGATCGCCAACGACGGCCACTGCGGCAAACGAGATGCAATCACCCGCCATTCGTTGTTGTTACCCAGCAGACCATGTAACCACACGAGCCATGGACGATCGCTTTCGCCCTGTTGTAATACGCGCGCAGCCAGCATCAGTGGGTTGCCTGTTTTTGTGTAGTAAATTGTTGTAGTACTAAGTGTTGCAGGGTTTCTGCCCCTTCGCTTGGCGTAACGACGAGTTCGATCAGCGTCGCCCCCGCGTGACGCCAACCCTGTTCAACCGCCTGTTGTAGCTGTTGCCAGTTTTCCGGGCGAGCGTAATTAAGCTGGAACATCGCCGCCGCATGACTAAATTCAATATCTTGCGGCATACAGTAGAAGCGTTGGCGATCGTCTTCTGGCGTCGGTAACAACGAGAAGATCTGCCCACCGTTGTTGTTCACCACTATCAGTACCGTCGGCGCAGAGCATTGGCGCAACAATGCCAAGGCATTCAGGTCATACAATGCGGAAAGATCGCCCACGACTGCCAATGTCGGCTTCGCGGTGGCGCGTTGCACCCCGGCAGCGGTAGAGGTTAAACCGTCAATACCGCTGGCTCCGCGATTACTAAACACCGGATAACCCGCAGGCAACTGGGCTAATGCATCAATCAAACGCACAATCAGGCTGTTCCCCAAGAATAGCTGACCATTTTCTGGCAGCAATTCAGGTAAGCGATGCGCCAATTGCGCCTCACCGAAACGATCAGCCAGATAGTCGGCAGTGAGTTCTTGTGCATCTTCCGCCAAATCTTCTAGTGCGCCCGCCCATTGGGTTCGAGGTTGTGCCGGGTGCAAATCGAGCCATTCCGCTACCGAGGAACGAATACGACGCCCACGGTGATGAGCTGGGTCTAATCGCCCAGTCAAATCGTCAATCAGCCAGTATTCTTCTGGAGCGCATTGTTCTTGCCATTGCAACAGGCGTTTACCGGTCAAGCTGCTACCAAACTGGATCACTAATTGAGCGTCTGCCAATAGAGATTTGGCCTGTGGATGTGCCAACCAAAGATCGGCGCAAGGCAATGGTTGACCGGTTTGTGACAGCGTATCGCCAATCAGCGGCCAGCCCAACATAGCTGCCCACTGCGCCAATTGTTGCCCTTCTTCCGCACTCATACGCCCAGCAATCACTACGCCACGTTTCTGTCGCCAGAAGAACCAATCAGGTTGTTTTTGTACGGAATGTGGGTTCTGCTCACGCAACCACGGATGGGAACCTTGCCACCAATCACCCAAGGTTTCAGACCATTCGGCGTACTGTTGTTCATCACCGCCATATAAGGGTTCGGCAAATGGACAGTTGATATGTAAAGCACCGTGCGACAGACGCGCCATCGCGCTGTCGATGGTGGAAACCAACCAACTGGCGGCAATATCCGGCGTGGGACGAGGAAGATCGATGTTTAAACTTGGATGGCTGGCATATAAGCCTTGCTGACGGATCGCCTGATTAGCACCACAGTCAATTAATTCTGGCGGACGGTCGGCGGTCAAAAAGACCAAACGTTCACCAGTCAGGCCAGCCTCAATTAAAGCAGGATACAGATTGGCCGCAGCCGTACCCGATGTGACAATCACTGCGACCGGTTCACGCGCCGCTTTTGCCAAACCCAGCGCTAAATGGCCCAGGCCACGTTCATCAAAATGGGTATGACAAATAAAAGAACGGTTAGCCGCCGCAGCCAACGTCAACGGCGTTGAACGTGAGCCGGGAGCGATACAGACGTGGCGGACTCCATGCCGTGCCAACGCTTCCAACAGCAGCGCCGCCCATCGGCGATTAAAAACACTTGTCGACATAAATTCGCGAACCCGCCTGTAAACAGAAATATTCTCTAGTGATTACCAAAAAGAGGTATCAAAACTAGAGCCATCACCCTGAATTATATGAGTAGTTATCGTTGCAGCTTTTGCGCTGGCGCAAAAAGGCGAGACTTCTTCACCTTGCGTTTTACGCGATGAAATCAATTCACTGATTTCATAGTAGACAATCATTTGATTTGGAACAAAAAATAAACTTTAGAAACACAATGAGTTTACACCGCCGCATTGAGCCCCTCAATCCGGCAAAGCGAATATTCTTATATTATGGCTCAAGCAATGTGCGTAACCCGGCGGCCTTATTTTCTATTTCCTGCCACTCTTGTTCCGCATCGGAACCCGCGACGATACCGGCACCGGCATACAATTGCAGAACATTGCCGTCAATTTGGCTCGAACGTAACGCAACGCAAAACTCAGCTTGCTGCGCACAAAGATATCCCACAGAACCCGCATACCAGCCGCGTTGGAATGGTTCATGTGACAAAATAAAATCGCGTGCCGCTTGGCGCGGTAATCCAGCCACCGCCGCCGTCGGCTGCAAACGTCGCAGACAATCGGCATCATCACGGCTATTCAACTGGCCTTCAATACAGCGGCGTAGATGTTGAACCTTGCGCAAACGCACCACTTCCGGCGGTAACACGCCCACCGCACTGGCTCCACCTTGCAAACGCTGGCAAATATCATCGACCACCAGCAAGTTTTCATGCTGGTTTTTACTGTCATGCAGTAACCAGTTGGCGAGCTCTGTGGCTTGAGATTTATCAGCATGATTGGCGACCGTGCCCGCGAGGGCTTCGGTCAGTAAGTTTGTACCCTCCCGACGATATAACCGCTCCGGGCTGGAACCTAGAAACGCCGAATCCGCCGTAAAACGCATCATAAAGTGATAGCAATCGCGGTTGGCCTGACGGCTGGCCGCCATCAATGACGGCGCAAACAGCGGACGTTTCAGCGTCAGCAGCGAGCTACGCGCTAACACCACTTTTTCCATCTGCTGTTGTTCGATCGCCGTCAGCGCTTGCTGCAACATATCGTTCCATGCGCTACGTTCCGGCTGATGTTGTATCGATTCGATGGCCACCTGCAATGTGGGGATCGGCTGTGCGGTAACCAATGTGCGCAGCCATTCTCTTGCTTGCTGCACATCGTCCTGCAACGAATGATCAGAATACAGATTCAGGGTTAGCTGCGTGCCTTCTGGTCGGCGAAACAACTCCAGACGCGGTAAGAACAGCCAAGCGCGATCGTCAAACGCATTCAGCCCCCAGATCCGGGCGCTATTGTGTTGCTGCACAAAGGTTTGAGCCTGAAGGAGTTGTTCGAACTGGTGTACAGCACCGCAGATTGCCGCCTCTTCCAGGCCATCACGATGTTGCCAATACAACTGGGGAAATTGCGGTTGCGCGGCTAACCACTCTAAAAGAGCATTCGCCAAAGATTCGGGGACGGGTAACGAAAATGGCCTAAAACCGGCACTAGCGGGCAAATCTTGCCCAAGCTGAACATCTAACTGTCGCAGCAAGCCCGAAAATCGTTTCACTACTACCTCATTAACCAAATCTAATGTAAGGAATTATACGGCAAGTCAATAATGTTTGACGGGAAAATAATGCCTGTTAACTAATGAGGAGTAGAAAAATTTACAGATCGGTACGAGGTTGTTTGACCGTTACTGGTGTTACCGATTTTTGACGGCGAGCCGCCAACCACAATCCGCTATTCTTCATGGCATAGCCAAATACCAATCCAACCAACAGCGAAATGGTCACCAACTGCCAATGACCCCCACCAGCAAACGTGGCGCAGGCACCAATAAACGTACCGGGCACAAAACCTAACCATTGTTGTTTTGCCTGAATACACATCAGGAAAGCCACTACGCCAGTCAGCAAATATCCCAACAGATTCCAAGCGGGATCTAGCGCACTACCGTGGATAATTACCATCGCCCAAAATACGCCACTCAGGCAAGTCAGTGTGCTAATCAGCAACCCTTTCAGGCCGCCCTGCGGACAAGCGAAATACGCCGTACAGCCAAGAAAACCGGCCCAACTGAGCAAACCGAGACTTACCGCTACCCAGCCCCAAATACCAGAGAGGATCCCAGTAGTGACAGCAATGGCAAAAATTACGCTCATAAATTGTTCCGCTACAAAATAAAGCGCGCAGTGTACCCGAATTGCATTCCTTTTTTGTGATTAAAATCACACCAACAATGTAATCATGAAATGTTAAAACATTAAATTCAGAATCTGATCACAAAAAAAGCGCCTGACGTTATCCATCAGGCGCTAATCATCACAAACAAGTGCTTTTCAGCTGACTATTTTATGTTCCGTACAGGAGCCCCGTTAGCCACATAGTAATCGGCGTTGCTACGCGCCAACGGTGGGCGGCCACGAATCATGTCGGCAATTTTCTCAGCAATCATGATAGTAGGTGCGTTCAGGTTCCCGGTGGTAATGAGCGGCATAATTGACGCATCCACTACGCGCAAGCTCTCTACGCCATGCACCTTGCCATCATTACCGACAACGGCCATCTCGTGGTAACCCATCGCATTACTACAGGATGGATGATAAGCCGTTTCCGCATGTTCGCGCACAAAGCGATCGAGATCCTCATCCGTCTGACAGTTGGTACCTGGGGAAATCTCTTTGCCGCGATAAGGATCAAGCGCACGTTGTTGCATGATTTCACGCGTAATACGAATTGCTGCCCGGAATTCTCGCCAGTCCTGCTCATGGGACATGTAATTAAACAGGATTCTTGGAGCATCGTGAGGGTCCTTGGAAGTCACCTCAATACGTCCACGGCTCGGTGATCGCATTGAACCCACGTGAGCTTGGAAACTGTGCGTTTTGATCGCGTTTGAGCCGTTGTAGTTAACCGCGACCGGCAGGAAGTGATATTGAATATTTGGCCATTCAAATTCCTCATGAGTACGGATAAATCCACCGGCTTCAAAATGGTTACTGGCTCCGACTCCTGTGCCATTCACCAGCCATTCCGCACCAATAAGCGGTTGATTGTGTAGCTTTAGAGCCGGTGAAAGAGACACTGGTTGCTTGCACTCATACTGCAGATACATTTCGAGGTGATCTTGAAGATTCGCACCCACACCCGGCAGATCGTGAACCACAGGGATAGACAAGCGATTTAGCAACTCGGCAGGACCGACGCCTGAACGTTGCAAGATTTGTGGTGACGCAATGGCGCCGCCGCACAGTAACACTTCACGACGAGCACGGGCTTCTTGCTTCGCCTCTTTTTGCAGCCATGCCACACCGATCGCCCGCTTGTTATCAAACAAGATCCGATCGGTAGTCGCATGTACTTCGATAGTCAGGTTAGGACGGCTACGAGCCTGATCAAGATAACCGCGCGCGGTACTAGCACGACGCCCATGTGGCGTAACGGTACGATCCATCGGACCAAAGCCTTCTTGCTGATAGCCATTCAGGTCGTCAGTGCGCGGATAGCCCGCCTGCACCCCAGCCTCTACCATTGCATGGAAAAGCACATTATTGTCATGCTTTGGCGTGGTGACGCTGACCGGCCCACAATCACCGTGGTAATCGTTGCCACCAATATCACGACGTTCGGCGATTTTGAAGTAAGGCAAACAATCCAGATAACTCCAGTTTTCCAGCCCTTCCAGCTTCGCCCAGCCGTCATAGTCCATGGCGTTACCGCGAATGTAACACATGCCATTGATCAGCGAAGAACCGCCCAAGCCTTTACCACGACCGCACTCCATACGGCGGTTATTCATATGCGGTTCTGGCTCGGTGACATAAGCCCAGTTATAACGACGCCCTTGTAGAGGAAAAGCCAGCGCCGCAGGCATTTGTGTACGGAAATCTTGGCGATAATCCGGTCCACCCGCTTCTAACAACAGCACGGTGACGCTAGGGTCTTCAGTCAAACGTGTCGCCAGTACGTTACCCGCCGAACCTGCGCCGATAATGATGTAGTCGTATTCCTTGATAGTACTCATATAAACCTCAACGTCCTTTGTTAAAAGATAGAGCTATAGCGATCCAACTGAACCTGAACGGATTTGATGCGGGTGTAATGCATCAGAGTGCTGATGCCGTTTTCACGACCAACGCCAGACTGCTTATAGCCGCCAACCGGCATCTGGGCTGGAGATTCCCCCCAACAGTTGATCCAGCAAATACCGGCTTCCAGTTGGTGAATCGTGCGATGCGCTTTCGCCAAATCTTGGGTAACCACGCCTGCAGCTAGGCCAAAGTGGGTATTATTGGCGCGAGCAATGGCCTCTTCTTCATCATCCCAAGTGAGGATGCTCATCACTGGGCCAAAGATTTCCTCTTGGACGATGCTGTGGTGATCTTCACAGTCAGTAAAAATCGTCGGCTGGACGTAAGCGCCCTGCGCAAACTCGCCGCGGGTTTCGCGTGCGCCACCACAAAGCACACGTGCACCTTCTGCTTTACCATTTTCAATATGGCGCAGCACATTCTCCATGTGGGCGAAACTGGTCAGAGGGCCAAAATTGGTGTCAGCGTTCATGGGAGCGCCCATACGGATGCGTTTCACGCGGGTGACCAAGGCCTGTTCCAGCGCCGCTTTTTGCGAACGATGTACAAACACCCGAGTACCGTTGGTGCAAACCTGACCAGAACTGTAGAAGTTGGCCATCATGGCAATATCCGCCGCCAGCTCAATATCCGCATCAGCCAGAATCAGCAGCGGAGATTTGCCTCCCAGCTCCATCGTGACCTCTTTCAATGATGATGCCGCAGCGCTAGCCATCACTTTCTTACCGGTTTCAATACCGCCGGTGAAGGAGATTTTCTCGATGCGAGGGTGCTCTGTCAGCCATTGCCCCACTTGACGACCCGCGCCTTGCACCACGTTAAATACGCCATCTGGCACGCCAGCCTCGGTATAAATAGCCGCAAGTTTCAGTGCGGTTAATGGCGTGACTTCACTTGGTTTGAAGATCATCGCGTTTCCGGCCGCCAGCGCAGGAGCTGATTTCCAAAGCGCGATCTGGATGGGGTAGTTCCACGCACCGATACCCGCAGTCACGCCAAGGGGTTCACGGCGGGTATAGAAGAATGAGGTGTCACGCAGCGGATATTGTTCACCTTCAATGGCAGCAGCCAAACCGGCGTAGTATTCCAAGACATCGGCGCCGGTAACGATATCCACCGCCGAGGTTTCGGAGAAGGGTTTACCGGTATCCAAGGTTTCCAGATGAGCCAATTCATCATTGCGCTCACGCAGAATATCTACCGCACGCAGTAATATGCGCGAACGTTCAGTGCCGGTCATCGAAGCCCAAATCTTCTGGCCGCGCTCAGCACTCACCACCGCCCGTTCGACATCGGCTTCGGTGGCTCGCTGAACGGATGCCAGCACTTCACCGTTAGCTGGGTTGAGAGTTTCAAAGGTTTCGCAGCCGCTGGCGTCAGTCAGGCGACCATCGATATAGAGTTGTTGCAATGGAAATAGAGCCATCATTACTGTTCCTTCTGTTTTACCCGTCATACTTGAAGCTGCATCTTTGTTGGCTGCCTTTGCTCACCCTAGTCACTTGGTGGACCAAGCTCCTAGGGCTTCGCTCAGTTGCCGCCTCGATGCCGCTCCAATTATTTTGGGTAGTGTTGGCTTAGTGGATATTTATCAAGGTGTTGTCGGTCAAAGTGTTGTCAACATAGTCACGGGCAATTTCAATGGCTTTTTCCACGTTAAAATCAAGACCAGTCAGGCTACCGCGCAACCACAAACCGTCTATCATTGCAGCTAAACCACGAGCGGCTCGCCGGGCTTGCTCAACAGGCAAATGCCGCTGGTACTGACAGCAAATGTTCGAAAAAAGACGCTGATCGTTGACGCGTTGCAAACGGCGTAACGACGGTTGATGCATGCTGGCGGCCCAAAAATCCAGCCAAGCACGCATCGACTGCGCACTGGTTTGGCTGGGATGGAAGTTGCCTTCGATGATGGCAATTAGCTGGGCACGGGCAGTGTTTTCAGCAACGGCTCGCTTGGCAGCGACCGCGTTATGAAGATCGCGCAAAACTTTGCGCATAGTGGCATTCATTAAGCCCTCTTTGTCACCAAAGTAGTGGCTCACGATCCCGACAGACATACCGGCCTGGTTGGCGACCTGCATCAACGTCACGCCAGATAACCCCACGTCTCCAATGGTTTCAAACGCGGCGGTGATCAGCTGTTCTTTTCGCTGTTTAGTGATCTCTTTACGGCTCATTACGGTTCCAAATGCTTAGTCAGTTGCAGCGTTAAATTCATTGATTGAACGTTCAATCAATCTATCTTATGCTGCGAAAATGTCAAACACGTGATTCATAAATGTTAATGACGTGTTTGCATGAAGACGGATTTTTAACTTTTGCACCATGGAAATGTTCACATGACTAAGATGAGTCCAAAACCTGTCGGTGAAGAACCGATTAGGCTGAATGCCCCCGTATTTTTTAGCTCGTCTGCTGTAATTCTGCTGTTGGGGATGCTGGTTGTGCTGTTCCCCACAGGGAGCCAGCAATGGTTGAGCCACGCTCAAACCTGGATGGCGGATATGTTTGGTTGGTACTACATGCTGCTGATGGTGGTGTGTATGGTCTTTGTGTTCTGGCTGGCGCTGTCACGCTTTGGGCACATCCGTTTAGGCCAAGATGGAGAGGCGCCTCAATTCAGCTATCCCTCTTGGATTGCTATGCTGTTTTCCGCAGGGATCGGCATCGCGCTGGTTTACTACGGGGCTTATGAACCGCTGGATCACTTCCTTTCACCTCCAGAAGGTCAAGGTGGTACGCCACAAGCGGCACGCGATGCGATGGCGATCACCTTCTTGCATTGGGGATTACATGGTTGGGCACTCTATGCCTTGATTGCGACGGCACTGGCTTATTTTGCCTACTGCCGTGGTCTGCCGCTTGCGCTCCGCTCTGCTTTACATCCCATTTTTGGTGAGCGCATTCACGGCTGGACAGGTCATCTGGTTGATAGTTTTGGGATTCTTGTCACGGTCGTGTCCATGGTCACTAATCTGGGCATCGGTGCCTTGTTGGTGAACTCAGGATTGCACTACCTGTTTGACATTCCTCAAACTCCCCATGTACTGATGGTGCTTATTGTGGTGATGATGATTGTCGCTACGCTGGCCGCAGTGACGGGCGTTGAGAAAGGTATCGCGCTGCTTTCAAACATCAACGTGGGTTTCCTGTGCTTATTGCTGCTGTTTGTGTTCGTGACCGGGCCGACACTTAATCTTATCAACGGTATGTTGCAGAACACCGGAGATTATTTAACCTCGATTGTCGACAGAAGTTTCGACATGTACCTGTACGGAAAAGCAAAACAGTGGCAAGGAGCTTGGACCATTTTTTACTGGGCTTGGTGGGTGGCTTGGGCGCCGTTTGTTGGACTGTTTATCGCCCGTATTTCTAAAGGCCGCACCATTCGCGAACTGATCTTTGGCGTGATGTTGATTCCGTTGGGCTTCACCCTCGCGTGGCTGTCGATTTTTGGTAACACAGCGATCAGCTTGGTACTTGAGCATTCAGATACCCTGTTAGGGAAAGTCGCGCTTAGCGATCCACCGATGGCCATATTCAAGCTGTTTGAGTATTTACCATTCACTAAAATCGTCGCGGGCTTCACCATTCTTATCAGCTTTGTCTTGTTTATGACGCCGGTAGATTCGGGAACCTTAATGGTGGCTAATCTATCCAGTAAAGGGGGAAACAGCACTGATGACGCTCCGGTCTGGTTACGCATTTTTTGGGCATTCGTGACTACGCTGGTGTGCGCTGGGTTGCTGTATGCGGGTAGTTTCAGTGCCATGCAAACTGCGGTTGTTCTGTGCGGTTTACCCTTCTCAGTGGTCATCATGCTGTACATGGCGAATCTGTATCGTGATTTGCAGCGCCACAGTGCTTTACCTGAAGCGGTAATCACTCAAGGTAAAGAACGTCTCGAGAAGGAATAAGAGATTGTTTTGAGATGCCAAAGCGGCGTCAGAATGATTATCCAGAGCAGTAAAAAAAGAAGCCGCAACGTTATCCGTCGCGGCTTCTTCTATTTTATGACTCACCAGATTACCGGTTACATCATTGGCTGTGCCATCTGCACCAACGAGATCAGCGGTTGTGGATAAACACCCAGCAACAGCACCAAGGCCGCAGAAATCAGTACGACCACACCACCCGCAGTCAACGCCCAGTTGTTTGGCGTATCACGAGTCAGAGTTTCTGGCGCGCTGAGATACAGGCTGACGGTCATACGCAGGTAGTAGTACAAACCAATCGCACTACCCAGCACCACAGCACCGGTCAACCACCACAGGTGCGCATTCACACCCATCGCAATCACGTAGAACTTACCGATAAAGCCCAAGGTCATTGGGATACCAGCCAGTGACAGCATCATCACCGTCATGACCGCCGACAGAATGGGCTTGTGCCAGAACAGACCACGGTAAGAGAACAGTGAATCTGCATCCGGGCCACGGTACGGGCTAGACATCAGGCTAACCACACCAAATGCACCCAAGCTGCTAAACAGATAACCGGCCAGATAAATGGCAGCGGTTTCCAGCGGCAGTTCATGAGATTGCACGGCAATCAGCGCTACCAGCAGATAACCCAAGTGCGCGATGGAGGAATAACCCAACAGACGCTTGATGTTAGTCTGGCTGATCGCCATCAAGTTACCGAACAGAATCGAGCAGACTGCGATGATCGACAGCACCATGCGGATCGCTTCGCTGTTGGCCGCCGGAGCGTACAGGAACAGACGCATCACTACCGCGAAAATGGCAATTTTGCTCGCGGTTGCCAAGAAAGTGGAAACCGGCGCAGGCGCACCTTGGTAAACGTCTGGCGTCCACAGTTGGAACGGCACCAACGACAGTTTGAAGCCCAGACCCACAATCATCATGCCCATACCCGCTAGAACCAGCGGCTCGTGCATCATGTTGTCACCCAAACTCTTGCCGAGATCGGCCAGCGACAGGGAGCCAGACTCCGCATACAACAGCGCCATACCAAACAGCAGGAATGACGAGGCCGCCGCAGACAGCAGCATGTATTTGATAGCCGCTTCCAGCGGACGCTTCTGGCGATAGGCGTAGCCCACCAGACCAAACAGTGGCAGCGAGATCAATTCAATACCGAGGAACAGCGCCGCCAAATGGTTAGCGCTCGCCAGCAGAATGCCACCCATTGCAGCAATCAGCACCAGCAGGTAGAACTCTTCGCGGTTGTCTGGGTAACCGACCAGCCAAGGATAAGCAAAGGTACAGGTTGCCAGACTCGCTAACAGCACCAGCCCGGTATAGAACATCGAGTAACCGTCAACCCGCAGCAGCGGAGTGACATCCATCGGCCCTACTTGGCCAACAAAATACAGCGAAAGCAAAGCAACGTTCAGACCGACCACTGTCAATGTGGCGTTGATAAAGTGGTCGCGTCGCCACGCAATGCCTAGCATCACAACCACCACCGTCAATCCGACGATCAACAGCGGTAACAGTGCGATCAGTTGTTGAGGAGTTATTGTCATGGCGAATTACGGCCTTGTTGTTGAAATATCAGATGTTGAAATTGCTGAAACAGACGAACTAAACCAGTGCTGCACGTTGCCCATCGCTGCGCTTGAGGTATCCAGAATCGGCTGAGGGAAGAACCCAAGCAGCACCAACAGAACCACCAACAGCAGAATGATGAACAATTCACGCAGGCTCATGCCCGGCAACGGAGTCTCTGATTTTGCCTTACCGTAGTAAGCGCGTTGTACCATCACCAGTGAGTAAACCGAAGCAAACACCAGACCGAAGGTCGAGATCACGGTGATCGTCGGTGCTACCTGGAAGCTGCCGAACAGGATCATGAATTCACCCACGAAGTTACCGGTACCCGGCATCCCCAAGGTTGCTACCGCGAAGAACAGCGACAACGCTGGAATGAACTTGATACGCCCCCACAGGCCGCCCATCTCACGCAGATCGCGTGTATGCAGACGCTCGTAAACCTGACCACAGATAATGAACAGACCTGCCGCTGACAGACCGTGAGCAATCATCTGGATCACCGCACCTTGGTAAGCCAACTGGCTACCGGTGTAGATGGCAATCAGCACGAAGCCCATGTGTGACACTGAGGTATAGGCGATCAAACGTTTGATGTCTGTCTGGGCAAAAGCCATCCAAGCACCGTAGAAGATACCAATCACACCCAGCCACATAGCAATAGGTGCGAACTCAGCAGACGCGTTCGGGAACAGTGGCAAGCTGAAGCGCAACAGACCGTAGGCGGCGGTTTTCAGCAAGATGCCTGCTAAGTCAACAGAACCCGCGGTTGGCGCTTGGCTGTGTGCATCTGGCAACCAGCCGTGCAATGGCACCACTGGCATTTTCACCGCGAAGGCGATGAAGAAGCCGAGCATCAACAGGTATTCTACGTTGTGCGACATTGGTGTTTTCAGCAGATCTTCGTAATTGAAGGTCCACACACCAGTGGCGTTGAAGTGCACGAACACCAGCCCCAAAATCGCAATCAACATCACCAAGCCGCTGGCCTGGGTATAGATGAAGAATTTGGTTGCTGCAGAGATACGGGTTTTACCATCCGACGCTTTGTGACCCCACAGAGCGATCAGGAAGTACATCGGCACCAACATCATTTCCCAGAAGAAGAAGAACAGGAACATGTCGATGGCGAGGAACACGCCGATAACGCCGCCCAAGATCCACAGCAGGTTCAGGTGGAAGAATCCTTGATACTTCTGGATTTCACGCCATGAACAGAGGATCGCCAGCACGCCCAGCAGACCGGTCAACACCACCATCAGCAGTGACAAACCGTCCAGCGCCAAGTGAATGCTGATACCAAAACGTGGTATCCACGGCAGAATGAACTCTTCTTGCCATTGTGGAATGCCCTGAGGTGTTAATAACGAATAGCCACCCTGCATCCACAGTTGCAGAGAAAGTGCCAACGTCAGCCCCATCGCGATTAACGCGATCCAGCGCGGTGCCTTGGTACCAAAGCGCTCGCACTGCCAGCTCAGCAGACCGCCGATGAAGGGGATAAGAATTAGCCAAGGTAATAGCATGGCGTTTTGTGTCCCTATACGAATAATTTCAAACGTTGTACGTAGCGCCTCATATGTGGGCGCTACGCCCGATAATTGCGTCTAAACTATTCTGTTAAACCAAAATCAACAGAGCCAGTACGACCACTGCACCAATACCCATAGACGCGACATACCAACGCACCTGACCGTTCTCACTCAGTGTCAGACCACGATTCCCGAAGCGGGAGAGGATGGCAGGCAGAGTCATCAGACGATCCATCGGATCGCGTTGCAGCAACTTCGCAACGCCCAGGTATGGCTTGACGAACACTTTGTCATACAGCCAATCGAAGCCCCAGGCATGGAACCACCAAGTCGAGAAGAAACGCCCCGGTGCGCTGTTAGCGATACTGGTCACTAGGCTACGTTTGCCCAGCCACAGTGCGGCGGCCAGCAAGATACCAACCATCGCAACCACCCCAGAGGTGATTTCCAATGTCAGCACGCTGCCGTGCGCCAGTTCAGTCGTTGCAGGCAATACGCCTTGCAGTGGTGGCACGATCATCGCGCCCACAGCGGTAGACAGTACCAACAGCACCAGCAATGGCAGGTGGTGAGTGATGCCTTTACCCGCATGCGCTTTGATTTTCTCTTCGCCATGGAACACGATGAAAATCATACGGAAGGTGTACATCGAGGTCATGAACGCACCGACCAGACCGGCAATCATCAGGTTCATGTGGCCATTCGCCATCGCCCCAGCCAGGATTTCGTCCTTACTGAAGAAGCCAGCGGTGATTAGCGGCAGAGCTGACAGCGCCGCGCCACCGACCAAGAAGCAAACGTACACCAGTGGAATGCTCTTACGCAGGCCACCCATTTTGAAGATGTTTTGTTCGTGGTGGCAGGCCAGAATCACCGAACCGGATGACAGGAACAGCAACGCCTTGAAGAACGCGTGCGTCATTAGGTGGAAGATCGCCGCGTCCCACGCTTGCACGCCCAGCGCCAAGAACATGTAACCAATCTGGCTCATGGTGGAGTAAGCGAGTACGCGTTTGATGTCAGTCTGAACCAGTGCAGCAAAGCCCGCTAACAGCAACGTCACAGCACCGACAACGCCGACCAGATGCAGCACTTCCGGTGCCATCAGGAACAGGCCGTGAGTACGAGCGATCAAGTAAACACCTGCGGTTACCATGGTTGCGGCGTGGATCAATGCAGAAACCGGCGTTGGACCGGCCATCGCATCGGCCAACCAAGTTTGCAACGGCAACTGAGCGGATTTACCCACTGCGCCACCCAGCAACATCAGCGTTGCCCAAGTGATCGCGGTATCACCAATCGCCAGTTTTTGCGGTGCCAGCACCATCAGTTCACGGATGTTCAGCGTGCCCAACTCGTGGTACAGGATGAACAACGCGAAGGCCAGGAGCACATCACCCACGCGGGTGACGATAAAGGCTTTCATCGCCGCTGCGCCGTTGGCCGGATCTTTATAGTAGAAACCGATCAACAGGTAGCTGCACAGCCCTACCCCTTCCCAACCCAAGTACATCAGCAGTAAGTTGTCTGCCAGTACCAGAACCACCATGCTGGCGATAAACAGGTTGGTGTAAGCGAAGAAGCGAGAGTAGCCTTCTTCACCGCGCATGTACCAAGAAGCGAACATGTGGATGAAGAAACCCACGCCGGTCACTACAGACAGCATGGTCAGCGACAGGCCGTCCAGCGTCAGAGTGACAGGAATGCTGAAATCGCCGACGCTCATCCAGTTCCACAGGTTTTGATCAAACACTTGAACACCTGTGGCTTTCTGGCTGAGGAAATCCATCGCCACATAAAGGGTGACGACCGCAGCCAAGCCGATAGAACCGACGCCGACGGTGGCTGAAAGGTTCTCAGACCAACGACCACGGGAAAATGCCAACAGCAGGAACCCGATCAGCGGTAGCAGAATTGTTAAATATAATAGGTTCATCCGCGCATCTCACTGACAGTATCAATATTCAGGGTATGACGACGACGGTAGAGCTGGAGCAACAGCGCCAAGCCAATACTGGCTTCGGCAGCCGCCAGACTGATCGCCAAGATGTACATCACTTGGCCGTCGGGTTGTTGCCAATAGCTTCCCGCCACGATAAACGCCAACGCCGCAGCGTTGATCATCACTTCCAGGCTGATCAGCATAAACAGCAGGTTACGACGGATCAGCAATCCGGTCAGGCCAAGTACAAACAGCACAGCTGCCAGAATCAGACCATGTTGGAGAGGGATCATGCTTGCTCCTCCGATTTTCTTTTCGCCATATCGCTACCCGTCGCGGCGTTGCTCAACACTTCGCCCGGCTTGTGCTCACGGCCAATGTGGAAGGCAACAACCAGACCTGCCAACAGCAGCATTGAAGCCAGTTCAACCGCCAATACGTAAGGGCCAAACAGGCTGATCCCTACCGCTTTAGCGTCCACCATTTCACCGCTGATACCTTGATCGGACACGCTGCGAATGGCGATAACCAACACCACCAACAGCACCAGTGATAACAGGCCAGGGCCAATCCAAACGGAAGGCTTCAGCCAATCGCGTTCCTGTTGCTGCACCGCCGAACCCAGGTTCAGCATCATCACCACGAACACGAACAGCACCATGATGGCACCAGCGTAAACAATGATTTCCAACGCAGCCGCGAAGTAAGCGCCCAGTGAGAAAAAGACTGCCGAGATCGCCAATAAAGAGACGATCAGATACAGCAGCGCATGTACAGGGTTGGTGTGCGAGATCACGCGAATCGTCGCGATCACCGCAATCAAACCTGCTAAGTAAAAGGCAATTTCCATGCTTGCTGGCTCCTTAGGGCAACAGACCTTTGACGTCGATCGGTTTGGCTTCGTTTTCGGCTTCGCCTTTCGCTTTGCCGTCAATCGCCATACCGGCCATCCGGTAGAAGTTATATTCCGGATATTTACCCGGCCCCGAGATCAACAGATCTTCTTTTTCGTACACCAAATCTTGACGCTTGAACTCACCCATTTCGAAATCCGGCGTCAACTGGATAGCGGTGGTTGGGCAAGCTTCCTCGCACAGACCGCAGAAAATGCAGCGTGAGAAATTAATGCGGAAAAACTCTGGATACCAGCGACCGTCTTTCTGCTCTGCTTTTTGCAAAGAGATACAGCCGACTGGGCAAGCAACGGCGCACAGGTTACAGGCGACGCAACGCTCTTCACCGTCCGGATCGCGCGTTAGCACAATGCGACCACGGTAGCGCGGCGGCAAGTAAACCGGCTCTTCCGGATACATTTGGGTTTCGCGCTTGGCGAAGGCGTGTAAGCCTATCATCCAAATGCTGCGCACCTGGGTGCCGAAACCAACCAATAACTCTTTCAATGTCATGGTTCATTCACCCCTTATTGAGCGTTGTACAAAATGACCGCGGCGGTTGCCAGCAGGTTCAGCAGCGTCAACGGCAGGCAAATTTTCCAACCGAAGGACATCACCTGGTCATAACGTGGACGCGGCAGCGAAGCACGGATCAGGATGAACATCATCATGAAGAACGCGGTTTTCAGCGCGAACCAGATGAAAGGTGGCAAGAATGGACCCTGCCAGCCGCCGAAGAACAACGTCACAATCAGAGCAGAAACGGTGACGATACCGATATATTCACCGACGAAGAACAGACCGAATTTCATACCGGAATATTCAATGTGGTAACCATCGGCCAGTTCCTGTTCCGCTTCCGGTTGGTCAAACGGGTGACGGTGACACACCGCTACGCCCGCAATCGCAAAGGTCACGAAGCCAAAGAACTGCGGGATCACGTTCCAGACATGAGCCTGTGATTCAACGATCGCCTGCATGTTGAAGGAACCCGCCTGCGCCACCACGCCCATCAGCGACAAGCCGATGAACACTTCGTAGCTCAGGGTTTGTGCCGAAGCACGCATGGCCCCCAACAGCGAGTATTTGTTGTTGCTCGACCAACCGGCGAACAGCACGGCGTATACCGCCAGCCCCGCCATCATCAGGAAGAACAGAATACCGATATTGAGATCAGCGACCGACCAGGTCGGACTGACCGGGACGATGGCGAAAGCCAGCAACAGAGAAGTAAAGGCGATGATCGGAGCCAAAGTGAAGATGATCCGGTCAGAGAACTTAGGAACCCAGTCCTCTTTGAAGAACATCTTGATCATATCGGCGACCAGCTGCAATGAGCCGCCCCAGCCGACACGGTTTGGCCCGTAGCGGTTCTGGAACAGACCCAGCAGGCGACGTTCGCCGAAGCTCATGAAAGCCCCGCAGGTCACAACCACCAGCAGGATCACTACCGCTTTCAGAATGGCGATCAAGATGTCGATCACCTCAGGCGTAAACCAGCTCATAGTGCTGCCTCCCGCAGATTTTCAACCGTCGCACCCACCAATACCGGCGGAATACCCGGCAAGCCGAGTGGTAAACCGACCTGACCTTGCGCCAAGGTTTCGCTCAAGCGCACTGGCAGACGCAGCGTCTGACCGGCACAGTTGAACTCAACCAAGCTACCTGCGTTAACGCCCAGTTGCGCGGCATCGCCCGGGTTCACCATCACATAGGCCTGTGGCATACGCTGTTGGATAACCGAAGAACGTTGTGACATCTCGTCACTGCCGAACAAGTGGTAATACGGCGCGACACGCCAGCCATCGGCTTTGAACGCGGTCGGAATGGTTGAGAAGTAATCGAGATTCCCCTCCCCCGCTTCGATCAGGCGCACACCTGGATCGCCGTGGCGTAATTTGCCACCCACTTCAGCTTGGAACTTGTTCCATGCTTGCGGCGAGTTCCAGCCCGGAGCCCAAGCAAATGGGATCTGTTGACGATCGGCCAGCGGACTGTTGTTCCCTTCCATTGAGAAGGCGAACATGGTGTCTTTATCCTGCGGCTGACGCGGTTCGTGCACGCTAATGTCGGCACGCATCGCGGTACGGCCACTGTAGCGATGCGGTGAACGCGCCAGTTTTTGACCACGAATGCGGAAGCTAGCATCTGGAGCGGCTTCGACAATGCCTTTCAACTGCGGCAAGTCGTTCACACAAGCGGCGATCACATCATCCAGTTGCGTCCAATCGACGTGACGACTGGTGAAGGTGGAGTGCAGCGAGTGCATCCAACGCCAGCTTTCCAACATCACGCTATGAATGTTTTTCGCTGCGTCATCGTAGTAAGCCGGATCGTAAACCTGGAAGAAGCGCTGTGCGCGGCCTTCTTGGCTCACCAGCGTACCGTCGCTCTCTGCGAAGCTCGCCGCAGACAGGATCAGGTCAGCTTTATCCATGATGGCGGTGCGTTGATGGTCGGCAACAATCAGATGGCTGGCCTTGTTCAACGCGGCATCGACCACCGCAGCCGAAGCGTGACGGTAGAGATCGTTTTCCATCACGATGGCAGTATCGGCTTCACCGCTGGTCAACTGCGCCAGCGCTTGATCCAATGAACCACCACCGATCATCGCCAAGCCTATGCTGTTGGCGGCTCCTGCAACAAAGGTAATGCCGACGTTGGCACCGCGGCCTTTCAGCGCTTTAGCGATGTTGGCGGCGGCTTCGATGATTGCTTCGCTACCCGCGTTGCTACCAGTGACAATCAACGGCTTTTGCGCACCGGCCAAAGCCTGTACGATCACGTCAATCTTCTTATTCAAACCTTCAGCCAAGTCGTTCACTGCTGGCGCGGTATTATCCAACGCGTGAGCAATGGCAAAGCCAAGGCGAGCCTGTTCATCTACCGGGGCGCGATAGTTCCAAGCGGCGATATCGTCCAGCTTGGTGTTATCAACGTTGGTAATGAATAGTGGGTGTTTGGCGTGCTGACCAATGTTCTGCACCGCTGCGATCTGCCAATCGGCAACACGCTGTGCTGCAGCCATTGCGCGAGCTTTACCCTTCACCGCCTGACGTACTGACAGAGCAATACGCGCGCCGGTTTGAGTCAAATCTTCGCCCAATACCAGAACTGCATCGTAATCTTCGATCTCACGCAGCGCTGGAGTGTAAACGCCGCTGTTTTTCAGCACGTTCAACATCAGTTGCAGACGATTTTGCTCCGCCTGAGCGATACCGGTGTAGAAGTTCTCAGCACCGACCAACTCACGCAATGCGAAGTTGCTTTCCAAGCTAGCGCGTGGAGAACCGATACCGATGGTTTTCTTCGCCTGACGCAGAATATCTGCAGCGCCTTGCATCGCCTGATCGGCGTTCAAGGTGATCCAATCGTCACCACGGCGTTGCTGTGGCTGACGTGGCCTGTCTTTCAGGTTGACGTAGCCATAACCGAAACGACCACGGTCACACAGGAAGTAATGGTTCACGCTGCCGTTGTAACGGTTTTCGATACGACGCAGTTCACCATAGCGCTCGCCCGGGCTGGTGTTACAGCCGATGCTGCACTGTTGGCAGATGCTTGGCGCAAATTGCATGTCCCACTTACGGTTATAACGCTCGGAGTGGGTTTTATCGGTGAACACACCAGTCGGGCACACTTCTACCAGGTTACCGGAGAACTCGCTTTCCAGCGTGCCACTTTCCGGACGACCGAAGTAAACGTTGTCGTGTGCACCGTAAACACCGAAGTCGGTGCCGTCGGCGTAGTCTTTGTAGTAACGCACACAGCGATAACAGGCGATGCAGCGGTTCATCTCATGAGAAATGAATGGCCCCAGCTCCTGATTCTGGTGAGTACGCTTAGTGAAACGGTAACGACGGAAGCTGTGGCCGGTCATGACTGTCATATCTTGCAAGTGACAGTTGCCGCCCTCCTCACATACCGGACAGTCGTGTGGGTGGTTAGTCATCAACCATTCCACCACGCTCTCACGGAACTGTTTGGCTTCTTCGTCATCGATGGAAATGAAAGTGCCATCGGATGCCGGGGTCATACATGACATCACCAAACGACCGCGGGTATCTTCCGCGTTTTGGTATTGCTTTACCGCACATTGGCGGCAAGCGCCGACGCTGCCCAGCGCCGGGTGCCAGCAAAAGTAAGGAATATCGAGGCCGAGAGAGAGACAAGCCTGCAACAGGTTGTCAGCTCCATCTACGTCGTATTCTTTGCCGTCTACATGAATCGTAGCCATAGTCAGCATGCTTCCAAGTGGCTTGTCTTACGACAAGCTGTTAATCAAAAATTCTGGCCGTGTCGCGGGACGTTGCTCAATGCCCCGCCGCGTGCTGGCTTACCAGCGCTGCTTCAACAAGTTATTCGGCTGGATGCCGCCAACAGCATGAACATTGCTAAACTGCTGGACTTTGATCCCGGCTTCGAACTCGTCACGGAAATATTTAATTGCGCTTTGCAGTGGCTCTACGGCACCTGGCGCGTGGGCGCAGAAGGTTTTGCCCGGGCCAAGGAAACGGCATAGCTGCTCGAGGGTTTCGATATCCCCAGGCTGGCCTTCGCCATTTTCCAGTGCACGCAGGATCTTCACGCTCCACGGCAAGCCGTCACGGCACGGTGTACACCAGCCACAAGACTCACGGGAGAAGAACTCTTCCAAGTTACGCACCAGAGAAACCATGCCGATTTCGTGGTCGACAGCCATCGCCAGCGCGGTGCCCAAACGGCTACCGGCTTTACCGATGCTTTCGAAATCCATTGGCAGATCGAGATGATCAGCGGTGAGGAAGTCAGTCCCTGCGCCGCCCGGCTGCCAAGCTTTGAATTTCAAGCCATCGCGCATGCCACCTGCGTAGTCTTCAAGGATCTCACGTGCGGTAGTCCCGAACGGCAACTCCCACAGACCTGGGTTTTTCACCCGGCCAGAGAAGCCCATCAGTTTGGTACCGGCGTCTTTGCTCTTACCGGCAGAGATGCCCTGATACCAATCCACACCGTGTTCCAGAATCGCAGGCACGTTGCACAGAGTTTCTACGTTGTTCACGCAAGTCGGTTTGCCCCATACGCCAGAAGAGGCAGGGAATGGCGGCTTGGAGCGCGGGTTGGCGCGGCGGCCTTCCAGCGAGTTGATAAGCGCCGTTTCTTCACCACAGATGTAGCGACCCGCGCCAGTGTGAACAATCAGCTCGAAATCGAAACCGCTACCGAGGATATTTTTACCCAGTAGACCCGCAGCCTTGGCTTCTTCAATCGCTTTACGCAAATGAACCGCTGCTTCGATGTACTCACCGCGCAGGAAGATGTAGCCACGGTAGGCTTTCAGTGCGAAAGCGGAGATCAACATGCCTTCCACCAACAGGTGTGGCAGTTGCTCCATCAGCAAACGGTCTTTGTAGGTGCCAGGCTCCATTTCATCGGCGTTACACAGCAGGTAACGGATGTTCATGGATTCGTCTTTCGGCATCAAGCTCCACTTCAAACCGGTGGAGAAACCTGCACCGCCACGGCCTTTCAGACCGGCGTCTTTAACCAGGTTTACGATGTCGTCCGGCGCCATGCCTTTCAGCGCTTTTTCAGCACCGGCGTAACCGTTTTTGCTGCGATATTCATCCAACCAGACGGGCTGTTTGTCATCGCGCAGCCGCCATGTCAGCGGGTGCATTTCGGCAGTACGTTTGATATCAATCATTTATACCGCTCCAACAGTTCGACCACCTTTTCAGGTGTCAGATGAGAATGGGTGTCCTCATCGATCATCATGTTAGGACCCTTGTCACAGTTACCCAGACAGCAGGTTGGCAACAGAGTGAAACGGCCATCAAAGGTGGTTTGACCCGGTTTGATGTCCAGTTTCTTCTCAAGAGCAGCCTGAATGCCTTGATAACCGGTGATGTGACAAACCACGCTGTCACAATAACGGATCACGTGGCGGCCAACAGGTTGACGGAAAATCTGGCTGTAGAATGTGGCCACGCCTTCTACATCGCTGGCTGGGATGCCCAGCACTTCTGCGATGGCATAAATCGCCCCATCCGGTACCCAACCACGCTGTTTCTGCACGATCTTCAGTGCTTCGATAGACGCTGCGCGCGGGTCTTCGTAATGGTGCTTTTCGTGCTCGATCGCATCACGTTCTTCTGCGCTCAACTCAAATGCATCAACGCCGCCCTGTGGGGCGGCTGCATTGATCGGCTCAAGCGCTTCGGTATTCCCGTGAGTGTCTTTTTGAGAATGCATAATTAGCGGTCCACATCTGACATAACAAAATCGATACTACCCAGATAGACGATCAGGTCAGAGACCAAGCTGCCACGGATTACCGCAGGGATCTGCTGCAAGTGGGCATAACTCGGCGTACGAATCCTGGTGCGATAGCTCATGGTGCTGCCGTCGCTGGTCAGGTAGTAGCTGTTGATCCCTTTGGTTGCTTCAACCATCTGGAATGATTCATTGGCTGGCATCACCGGCCCCCAGGAAACCTGCAGGAAGTGGGTAATCAGCGTTTCAATATGCTGCAACGTGCGCTCTTTCGGTGGCGGAGTAGTCAGCGGGTGATCGGCCTTGAACGGACCTTCTGGCATGTGGTTCAAGCACTGTTCGAGGATGCGCAGGCTTTGGCGCAACTCTTCCACTTTCAGCATCACACGCGTATAGCAATCGCTGTTACCGTCGCCGACAGGCACTTCAAAGTCGAAGTTTTCGTAGCCGGAGTACGGACGCCATTTACGCACGTCGAACTCAACACCCGTCGCACGCAAGCCAGCGCCCGTCACGCCCCACTCCAACGCTTCTTTCGCGTTGTAGGAAGCCACACCGACAGAACGGCCTTTTAGCACGCTGTTTTGCAGCGCTGCTTTCACGTAGGAGTCCAGACGCTTCGGCATCCAATCCAGGAAGTCACGCAACAGACGATCCCAGCCTTTCGGCAGGTCGTGCGCCACACCGCCGATGCGGAACCAAGCCGGGTGCATACGGAAACCGGTAATCGCTTCCACCAGATCGTAAACTTTTTGACGATCGGTAAAGGCAAAGAACACCGGGGTCATCGCGCCCACGTCCTGAATGAAGGTACTGATGTACAGCAGGTGGCTGTTAATACGGAACAGTTCGGACAGCATCACACGGATGGTATCGACGCGTGCTGGCACCTTGATGCCGGCCAGTTTTTCCACCGCCAATACGTAGGGCATTTCGTTAACGCAACCGCCGAGGTATTCGATACGGTCAGTGTACGGGATGTAGCTGTGCCAAGACTGACGCTCGCCCATCTTCTCTGCGCCACGGTGGTGATAGCCCACGTCTGGCACACAGTCGACGATCTCTTCGCCGTCCAATTGCAGAATAATACGGAACGCGCCGTGCGAAGATGGGTGGTTCGGGCCGAGGTTCAAGAACATGAAGTCCTCGTTCTCGGTACCGCGCTTCATGCCCCAGTCTTCTGGTTTGAAGGTTAACGCCTCCATTTCCAGGTCTTCTTTCTGTTTGGTCAATACAAACGGATCGAATTCGGTGGCACGCGCCGGGTAGTCTTTACGCAGTGGATGGCCTTCCCAAGTCTGCGGCATCATGATGCGCGTCAGGTTCGGGTGGCCGTCGAAGGTAATACCGAACATTTCCCAAGTTTCACGCTCATACCAGTTGGCATTCGGGAATACTTTGGTCGCTGTGGGCACGTGCAAGTCTTTTTCAGACAGCGCCACTTTCAGCATGATGTCGCGGTTACGCTCGATGGAAATCAGATGGTAGAACACCGAGAAATCCGCCGCTGGTAAGCCGTCGCGATGGGTACGCAGACGCTCATCCACACCATGCAAATCAAACAGCATGACGTATGGCTTCGGTTGTTTTCTCAGGAAGGTCATTACTTCCAGCAGCTGTTCAGCTTTCACCCATACCACGGGCATTCCGGTACGAGTGGCCTGAACAGTAAAGGCTTCCGGCCCAAAACGGTTACGCAGTTCGCCGATCACTGGGTCATCTAGGTGATCTCGGGTGTGCCAAACAGGCAAAGCGTCGTGCGTCGTTGAATCTGTCATAATTTTTTTCACCACACTAAAGGGTCAAATCGCCGCAATTTTGAATTTCGCTGTGCTAACCAATAGCGCAAAAATGAACGTCTTAAATCTCGTCTGGCGTGCGCAAGTTAGTCACTGCAATACGCTCAGCATGCTTACGTTCTCTTTCCGATTGCATGTTGGCGCGATAAACGCCTTGGTCACCAACGACCCATGACAACGGACGACGTTCTTTACCAATGGATTCTTGCAACAGCATCAGCGCTTGCATGTAAGCTTCCGGGCGCGGTGGGCAACCAGGAATATACACGTCGACCGGCAGGAACTTGTCCACGCCTTGCACGACGGAATAAATATCGTACATGCCGCCGGAGTTAGCACAGGAACCCATAGAAATAACCCATTTAGGTTCCAACATTTGTTCGTACAGACGTTGGATAACTGGCGCCATCTTGGTAAAGCAAGTGCCCGCCACCACCATCAGATCGGCCTGACGCGGAGAAGCACGCAGTACTTCCGCACCAAAACGCGCGACGTCATGCACGGCGGTAAACGAGGTCACCATCTCTACATAACAGCACGAAAGGCCGAAGTTATACGGCCATATAGAGTTTTTGCGCCCCCAGTTCACCATGTCATGCAACGCATGCTCGAGTTTACCCATGTAAACCGTGCGGTGAACCTGTTGCTCTAAAGGATCGGCAACAGTTTCCTGTTTTTGCAGGGGGTAACGGTCATTCTCACCGTTGGGGTCTATGCGGGTGAGCGTATAGTCCATCTTAATGCCTCGTTTTTAACCACAAGTGACTTACTGCGGTGGTTGACAGTTGCTGTTGGTAATTGTGCTTGGTTTGCTCAAACGCTTAGAACGCGTAGGTGTCCAATCCAACGCGCCAACGCGCACCAGATAGACCAGACCGGCCAATAAAACCAAAATGAAAATGGCAGCTTCGATAAAGCCTACCCAACCGCTCTCACGAATCGAGACCGACCAGGCATACAGATACAAGGCTTCAACGTCGAAAATAACGAAGAACATGGCGACCAGATAAAACTTGGCAGACAGACGCATCCGCGCCGAACCGACCGAGTCGATACCTGATTCATAAGGGGTGTTTTTGGCGCGTGCTCGGGCTCTCCCGCCCAAGAAAAACGCGCCCAGCAGCATAAAACCGCAAAGCCCGATTGCCATGACAAGAAATACGGCGAACGCCCAGTGATGAGCGATAACTTCAGTGGTTGTTGACATACTCTATGCTTACTCATCAAAAGTGGTGTCGAACGTACTGCTCTTGTGACTGGCAGTTAGCGCACCACATCGATTTAAGGGAAGGATAAATAACCACATAAAAAAGACGGCAATTACAGCAGGTTAGCCAGCGTTTTTACTGTGGGCTTTTTACTCCTTTCTATAACCTTTTGTCAACTTTGACAAAAGTATCTACACGTTAGTTTACACAATCATCATTTTATTAACATTTGATGCGACTGACGAAAGGCTAAATCGAGTCAGTCATTTGCTGTGTAGAAACAGGCAGATATAAACCAACGTGCACATTTCAGTTTTACTATACCATTTTCGCAGGAATTACCTGTTCTTCCACTCACTAGCTAGGGGTATTTTTTTGATCCAGGACACGTTTCCAGCATTAATCCTCAACAAAAGTGTGGTGCTTTAACCAATTTTGTCAATTCTCAGCCCAAAAAATAAACCGCACTAAAATAACAAAATAACCTTTGTAACTCCAGGCCTTTACTGCAAGACAAGTCTGGATAAAAAAACGCCAAAAACAGTTTTCCCCCTGCTATTCTTGCTTATAGCATTGGTAAAAACGAAATAAATGGGAATTCCGTAATAAATTCCCTTCGAAAACCCTATAACTATTGTATTTCTATATCAGACAGCCCAAAAAAAACCCTGCCGAAGCAGGGTTTTGACTGATGTATTACCGGGGAAGATTACTCGTCTTCGTCGCTGTGGAAATTATGGTTCTGCAGAGCAGAAACTGGCCCACTAAAGCTGTAGGTCTCGTTACCGCTCTGAACGGCGTTGAAAATTGCCATCGCCAGTTCGTTTTCACACCGAGTATCTTTGCAGAGTGCATATTGGGTCTCTGGCAACTTAGGTAAACCTTCAGCCGCCCCCAATACACGCAGTTCTGGGCTCATCATTTCGATTGGCCGCACGGTAACCCCCAAGCCCGCTTTACAAGCTGCACGTACCGCAGAAAGCGTCGATGCCACATAAGCGATACGCCAAGGGATGCCAGCATCGTCCAAATGTTTAATCGCCATTGCGCGGAATGGGCTAGGTTCGTCCATCACCACTAAGGGGATCGGCTCACCGACTTGATAACGATAATCCGCTGCGCAGTACCACAGTGTAGGAGAAGTACGCAGCACAATATGTGGATGCCCTTCCGTTTCTACGGTGGTAATCGCCAGATCAACTTCGCCACTTTCCAGCATGTCAGTCATGAACGGACTACGTTTTACCCGCACATCAATCGCTAATTTTGGATAAACGGTGGTCACTCGGTTAAGTAGGAAAGGCAAGATGGTATCGGCAGTATCATCAGAAGCGCCGATAGTCAGTACACCTTGAATATTGTTGTACATCAGAGAGGTACAGGCTTCATCGTTAAAGCGCAGGATTTTCCTGGCATAACCGAGAAGCTGAATACCGTGTTCGGTTAACAATTTATTGCGCCCATGGCGAGCAAACAACTCCTTGCCCACCAATTGCTCTAACCGCTGCATTTGTTGGCTAACTGCAGATTGAGTACGGCACACAGCGACAGCAGCCGCCGCAAACGTATTCAAATCAGCAACAGCAACAAAAGTTCGTAGCAGATCGAGGTCGAGATTAAGTATCGGACGATTTGCGTTGGTCATAGTGTTTTTCTTCACTTTTATGATTTCTAATTTACAAACTACCCTGGTGTATTTCTGAGGCATCGTCTAAAGGGACGCTACCTGGACATGACAGTACCCCACTCATTGGTGGAGGGCAAAAAAATTACTTATATTTCGTTACCTCTATCGCTTTTTAAAATGAAACCTATCGCCGAAGCTAATAGAACCTAGTTAAGTATTATTAGTACAAAGTGTTAACTTTAGATAAGTCAGTAATTTTACTCCCCCCTGCAGTCACTTTTCCACTGCAATCATACCGCATTGGTCCCCCGCACAGCACAGCTGCCAGCATCACTTAATACCACAAAATAGGTAGGAGCTTACCGATGTCATGTGGTGTAACATTTATCAACTCTAATAAATTCAACTAGTAAGTTCTTATTCTAACCTGTCCTATAAACTATTAACCAACGATAATGTCAGCAAACTCTAAAATATTGCTAATGTAATTATAATCCGAATTTTTTCAAAAACCTGACATCAGATAACTCTGGCATTACCAGGACTTTATCGTCACCTTGGTTTAATGCTACGTCCTTCCTTATCAATCATTTCCCCACTCTGGTCATATATGACTTCACAATGACCGATATGCCAATTCCCGCCAAGCATAAAAAACCAAAAAATAAAACAAAATAAGATTTTATAGCTAACAAATAAGAAACAGAAGACTTTTCATCGTCGAAATCGCACTTCTGACCGATCATTTTCACCAAAGGTGGGTAAAACCCTTCAAAAGCACCAGCACCAGGAGTACATTGGACGGGTTGCGGTGCGCCATGGTAGGAGCACCCCCCTCCCAGCAGAAGGCTCAACTTTTTATGTCTCTCATTGAGAAATCCAACAAACTGGACAACGTTTGCTATGACATTCGTGGCCCGGTGCTCAAAGAAGCAAAACGTCTAGAAGAAGAAGGCAATAAGGTTCTCAAACTGAACATCGGCAACCCCGCACCGTTCGGTTTTGATGCCCCCGATGAAATCCTTGTCGACGTGATCCGCAATTTGCCCACAGCACAAGGCTATTGTGATTCGAAAGGCCTCTATTCAGCACGTAAAGCGATCATGCAGCACTATCAGGCGCGCAATATGCGTGACATGACGGTTGAGGATATCTACATCGGCAATGGGGTTTCCGAGCTGATAGTGCAATCTATGCAAGCGTTGTTGAACATCGGTGATGAAATGCTGGTTCCTGCGCCGGATTATCCGTTGTGGACAGCGGCGGTTTCCTTGTCCAGCGGCAAAGCGGTGCACTACATGTGCGATGAAGAGTCTGGTTGGTTCCCGGATCTAGACGACATCCGCAGTAAAATCACCCCCCGCACGCGCGGTATCGTGATCATCAACCCAAATAACCCAACCGGCGCGGTATACAGCAAAGAGTTGCTGGAGCAGATCGTTGAGATCGCCCGTCAACATGACCTGATCATCTTCGCCGATGAAATCTACGACAAGGTTCTGTACGACGAAGCAGAACACCACTCTATTGCGGCACTGGCCCCGGATCTGTTGACGGTGACGTTTAACGGTCTGTCTAAAACCTACCGCGTAGCCGGTTTCCGCCAAGGCTGGATGGTACTCAACGGGCCGAAGAAGCACGCCAAAGGCTATATTGAAGGTTTGGAAATGCTGGCTTCGATGCGCCTGTGTGCTAACGTGCCGATGCAACACGCCATCCAGACCGCTCTGGGCGGTTATCAAAGCATCAGTGAATTTATCCAACCCGGTGGTCGCTTGTACGAGCAGCGCAACCGGACTTGGGAACTGCTGAACGATATTCCTGGTGTTTCCTGCGTGAAACCGCAAGGTGCGCTGTATATGTTCCCGCGTATTGATGCCAAACGTTTCAATATTCGCGATGACCAGAAACTGGTGCTGGACTTACTGCTGCAAGAAAAAGTCTTGCTAGTACAAGGTACCGCGTTTAACTGGCCTTATCCGGATCACGTACGCATCGTTACCTTGCCACGTGTTGATGAGCTAGAGATGGCAGTCGGTAAGCTAGGCCGCTTCTTGGAAACTTATCACCAGTAAATCTCTCTGGGCATCACCATCAGTGGTGCCCTTTTCATCTCACCGCACGGCTAGATTTGCATAACCCGTTCACACTCCCCACAATATCCCTCTTCTTGCCGCTGTAGAGAGAACACCATGAGCCAGAGCCATTTCTTTGCCCATCTATCCCGCTTAAAACTGATTAACCGTTGGCCGCTGATGCGGAATGTACGCACTGAAAACGTTTCTGAGCACAGCCTGCAAGTCGCCTTTGTCGCCCATGCTTTAGCGGTCATTAAAAACCGCAAATTCAACGGTAACCTGAATACCGAACGTGTTGCATTGCTGGCGATGTACCATGATGTCAGTGAAGTGATCACCGGCGATATGCCGACGCCCATCAAGTACTACAATCCACAAATTGCCCACGAATATAAAAAGATAGAGAAAATCGCCCAGCAAAAATTGTTGGAAATGATCCCGGCAGAATTACGTAATGACTTCCGCACGATTTTAGATGAAAGTTGTTACAGCGAAGATGAAAAACTGATTGTAAAACAGGCCGATGCCCTGTGCGCCTATTTGAAATGTTTGGAAGAGCTTTCCGCTGGGAACAATGAATTCCAACTGGCAAAAGCGCGCTTGGATAAAACGCTGCAATTACGTCATAGCCCTGAGATGGACTATTTCATGGAGGTGTTCGTCCCCAGCTTTAATCTGTCGCTAGATGAAATCAGCCAATACGATCTGCCTTAATACCAAACCAGGCTCGGGTAACCGAGCCCGTTTAGAATCCATACATCCACGGAATGACAACCACGCTAACAGCCATCACCAACAGAGTGAACGGTACACCTATACGCACAAAATCGCCGAATTTGTAATTGCCCGGCCCTAACACCAAGGTATTAACCGGTGAAGAAACCGGCGTCATGAAAGCAGCCGAAGCGGCAATCGAGATAATCATGGCAAACGGGTACGGCGAAACGCCCATCTCACGAGCGGCGGCGATGGCAATCGGTGCCATCAACACCGCCGTTGCAGTATTGGAAATAAACAGCCCGATAGTGGCACACAAAACAAACAGACAAATCAGCATCACACGCGGCCCCGCGTCACCCGCCACATCCATCAGGCCGCGAACGATCAAATCGACCCCGCCGGTTTTTTGCAGCGCTTGAGCAAACGGCATCATACCGACAATCAAAATGATACTTGGCCAATGAATCGAACGATATGCGCTCGCCATATCGATGCAGCGGAATTTCCCCATCAGCAAGCAAGCGATCAACGCAGCGATCGGGTTAGGTACTTCATCGGTCAGCATCATCGCCACCATCAGCACCAAACAAAACAGTGCGTGCGGTGCTTGAGCCAATGCGGGAGCAACTTCGTCCACTTCCGCAGGGAGATTGAGCACAATGAAATTCTGCGTTTGCGATTGCAACTGGCGGATCGCTTTCCAGTCGCCAATCACCAGCAAAATATCACCTAACATCAAGGGTTCTTCCGCCAGTTTACCCGGTAAAACCTCACCGTTACGGCGAATACCCACCACGTTCAGATCGTAAAGAGTACGAAAAGCAGTTTCACGCACGTTCTTACCTAACAAGACCGAATCAGGAATTAACGAAACTTCCGCCATTCCGACGTTACGTGATTGCTCGGAGAAGTATTCACCGCGTAACACCATCGGTTCCAAGCGCTGCTCATTGATAAACTCCCGCAAATCAACTTCGCTGTCAGTCATATCAATCAGCAATACATCACGCTCGCGTAGCTCGGTGCTACCTGTTGCGCTGATCATCAGGCGTCGAAAACGCTTCCAACGTTCAATCCCCACCACGTTGGCACTGTAACGGGAACGTAAATGCAATTCATCTAGTGAGCGTCCGATCAGCGGTGAATCACTGCGGATCGCCAAACGCCGAGCACGACCGGTCAGCTTATAATCACGGATCAGATCGCGGAAAGTACGACGCTTCCAACTCTCTTTATGGGCCGAACTGTCGTTATCCCCCAGCCAATGGCGGGCAAATAACATATAGCCAACGCCTAAAACCAACACAATGACGCCAATCGGTGTCACCGCAAAGAAGCCAAAACCACGAATGCCTTCACGCACCAGTTCGCTGTTCACCACCATATTAGGTGGCGTGGCAACCAGCGTCATCATGCCGCTGATTAGGCCAGCGAAACTCAACGGCATCATCAACCTACCGGGCGAGGTTTTCATCCGCGCCGCCACGCTCAATACCACCGGGATGAAGATCGCCACCACACCGGTCGAGCTCATGAACGCGCCCAGTCCGGCAACGGTAAACATCAGCAATACCAACATTTTGGTTTCGCTACTGCCTGCCACTTTCACTAACCAATCACCGACCTGATAAGCCACGCCGGTACGCACTAAACCTTCGCCAATCACAAATAATGCGGCAATCAAGATAACGTTAGGATCGCTGAAACCGGTAGTTGCTTCCTGCAACGTTAAGGTGCCACTCAACACAAACGCGATAATCACCAATAGCGCCACGACGTCCATGCGCAGTTTATTGGTGGTAAACAGTACGATGGCTATCAGCAATAGCACCAATACCCACAGCAGTTCACTATTCAAGGCTCTCTCCCGTCCGTGTTCCAAGTGCTGAAAAAATAGCATAAAAAAACCCCGACGGTGCGGGGTCTAATCAATTTGAGTGAAGAAAGCGCAGATTAACTCAGCACTTTAATACTCGCACCTTGTGGTGATTTGCTGATAACGATCTGTTCCAGCGAGGTTAACACCAGATCAACCTGATCCAGTTTAGGTGCATCAGCCGGTGCATTGACCGCGATCACCTGACACTTCGCCGCCAAGCCAGACAAAATCCCTGCACCAGCATCTTCGACTACCACACAATCTTGTGGAGCGAGGCCGAGACGCTCTGCACCTAACAAGTAGGCATCGGGTTCCGGCTTACCGCGCTTAACCAATTCCGCAGTGACAAACACTTCAGGCTGCGGCAAACCACCGGCTTGGCGTCGTGCGCTGGCAACCGGGATCGAGCCAGAAGTGACGATCGCCCAAGGTATCTCAAGCTGATTCAATCGCTCTAGTAACGCTAAGGCTCCCGGTAACGCGGTCACGCCCTCGGTATCTTCCGCCTCGACCTGCTCCAACAGTGAGAATTCGTGCTGAATCGCCTCTTCACTTTCACCCGGCATAAAGTGGCGTAGTGAAGTAATAGCCTGTTTACCATGGATAAAATCCAACACGGCTTGCGGATCAACGCCACGACGTTTGGCCCAATTAATCCAAGAACGTTCTACTGCCGGCAGTGAATCTACCAAAGTGCCATCAAGATCGAACAGAAAACCTTTACACTCCACAACTAACCTCTTATCTGCATCAGGCATTAATGATTTGCGCAATTTCAACCGCGCTCAGATGGTATTGACGTGGGCAAGACAGCCAGATCGCCAGCATACGTTGATATTTTTCCCACATTTTGGTTTGGGCATTAAAGCCATGGCTGCCGGAATCAAAATGAGTATAGCGGCCTTCAGTGTTGACCATAAAGCGCACATAGCTTAGGTAACGCGCTTCGGTCGCGGCATCAAAACCGAGGAAGGCCAAACGACGCGGGTCTACACCTTGATTATCTTTCAATAAATCATACGACACCTGCAAGGCATGGTGCATTTCCATCACATTGATAATGGTGCGGCATACGTCTTCGCTCATCTCACCAAAATCCCGATCCAGTTCGCGCATTTGCAGGCCAAAACCGCGTTCGATAATGGTCTGTAAACGACGATAACGTTCGGCGTTGTCCGGATCGAGCATGGTCATCATCTTGTATTGATTCGACAAGATCAGGCGTTGGGCGTTGGTCATTTCCATTTTACTGTCCTCAGTTCTGCAAATTGACGTGAGCATCGCATACTGAATTATGGCGTGGAATCACAACTCGATCGTTTTTTGATTTGGACGGGGTTTATTGACCAAATCAATAATACGCCGCCAACCTAACGGCGCATTATTGATCTCAGAGATCATCTAAGAAGGTTTTATCCAACTGCTTGAACGCACGCTTTAACACGTCGGCCAATGACTGGTATGTCGGGGTACCCTCAACCGGCGCGACTACCTGACCGGCTTCGGCCAATTTATTGCGTACCTCGTGGAACCATTGCAGCAGCGTCGGCGGTAATGGTGTGACGGAGCGACGGCCTAACCACCACAACCCTTGCATCGGCATACTACAGGCAAATAGCGCCGTGGCGATTGCCGGGCCAAGCTGGCCACCCAACGCAATCTGCCAAGTCAGAGTAAACACCGCCAGTGGCGGCATAAAACGGACGGCAAAGCGGGTAGCACGCGCAACGCGATTCTCAGGAAACACCGGTGCCAACCGCTTATCGGCTGGCCAGGTTTTCATATAGTGTTGCCCGCGTTGGAATACCTGAAACCAACCTACGGAACCTGACGGTTTGTTTGTCATCGCGTACCTCAACCTCTATATACCCGTCATACTTCAAGCTGCCTCTTTGTTGGCTGCCCTCGCTCACCCGAATCACTTACTGGCGTAAGCTCATCGGGCCTCACTCAGTTGCCGCCTCGACGCAACTCGAATTATTTAGGGTATAAATAAAAAACATCGCTCTACAATGAGACTACTAAAAAATTTGAAGGTTTAAATTTATTTTGTGTTTGCCGTGGGCTCCCGGTATCCTAGGCCGGCCTTTATGGCCAGTAGAAGATGACATAAATTTTGTCAACTTTTAGCCCTATAAAAATCAAGATTCTTTAAATCGCCGATAATTCAGCGATTTTTTCACCATCATGTGATTTGTGCGACTCGCATGATGTTAATCATAAATGTCAGCGGCATTATGCGCTACGCTTGTTGTCAGATTGACGATTTATTCACCACGTGTTTGGGTTCAACTTTTAACAACACGAACTTTAATAGGTACTTCCATGTCGAGTAAGCTAGTTCTGGTCCTTAACTGCGGTAGTTCTTCTCTGAAATTCGCAATTATCGATGCCGCCAACGGTGAAGAGCACCTGTCTGGTCTGGCCGAGTGCTTCCATCTGCCAGAAGCCCGCATCAAGTGGAAAATGGATGGCGGCAAACAAGAAGCTGCATTGGGTGCAGGCGCAGCTCACAGCGAAGCGCTGAACTACATCGTTAATACTATTCTGGCACAAAAACCTGAACTTTCCGCACAGCTGACCGCTATCGGTCACCGTATCGTACACGGTGGCGAGAAGTTCACTGCCTCTGCCGTGATCAACGACGAAGTGTTGCAGGGTATCAAAGATTCCGTACCATTTGCACCGCTGCACAACCCAGCACACCTGATCGGTATCGCTGAAGCATTAAAATCTTTCCCTAATTTGGCTGATAAAAACGTTGCTGTGTTCGACACCGCGTTCCACCAGACCATGCCGGAAGAATCCTATCTGTATGCCCTGCCGTACAAACTGTACAGCGAGCACGGTGTTCGTCGCTATGGCGCACACGGCACCAGCCACTTCTATGTAACTCAAGAAGCCGCAAAACTGCTGAACAAGCCAGTGGACGAAGTGAACGTGATCACTTGCCACTTGGGCAACGGTGGTTCTGTGACTGCAGTGCGTAACGGTAAATGCGTTGACACCTCTATGGGTCTGACTCCGCTGGAAGGCCTGGTAATGGGTACCCGTAGTGGTGACATCGATCCCGCCATCATCTTCCATCTGCATGATGCAATGGGCATGAGCGTTGATCAAATCAACAAGATGCTGACCAAAGAATCGGGTCTGTTGGGCCTGACTGAAGTCACTAGCGACTGCCGTTATGTGGAAGACAACTACGAAACCAAAGCCGATGCTAAGCGCGCAATGGACGTATTCTGCCACCGTCTGGCGAAATACATTGGTGCTTACAGCGCACTGATGGAAGGCCGTCTGGATGCAGTGATCTTCACCGGTGGTATCGGTGAGAACGCCGGTATGGTGCGTGAATTGACGCTGAACAAACTGGGTCTGCTGGGCTTCGAGATTGACCACGAGCGCAACATGGCCGCTCGTTTCGGTAAATCCGGCAACATCACCAAAGACGGCAGCCGTCTGGCGCTGGTGATCCCAACCAACGAAGAACTGGTTATCGCGCAAGACGCCTCTCGTCTGACCGCTTAATCCCAACACCGTCAGCCTAGGCTGGCGGTGTCGTTTTAGCCCTACGGCAACTTCAAGTGTTTGGCTATAACCTCATATCAATCGTGAAGAGGACTATTCTGTGTCACGTACAATCATGTTGATCCCAACTGGCACCAGCGTCGGCCTGACCAGCGTCAGTCTGGGTGTCATTCGCTCTATGGAGCAAAAAGGCGTTCGTCTGAGCGTATTCAAGCCAATCGCTCAACCACGCAGCGGCGGCGACAACCTCGACCAAACCACCACTATTATCCGCAGTAACTCCACCATCCCAGCAGCCGAACCGCTGCGCATGAGCTACGTTGAAGGGCTGTTAAGCTCTAACAAACAAGACGAGCTGATGGAAGAGATCGTGGCGCGTTACCACGAAAATACTAAAGATGCGGAAGTGGTTCTGATTGAAGGTTTAGTGCCAACACGTAAGCACCAGTTTGCTAATGCACTGAACTACGAGATAGCTAAAACCTTGAACGCTGAAATCGTCTTCGTACTGGCTCTGGGTAATGATTCTCCAGCGCAGTTGAAAGAACGTATCGAACTGGCTCGTACCAGCTTCGGCGGCAGCAAAAACAAAAACATCACTGGCGTTATCATCAACAAGCTGAATGCGCCGGTTGACGAACAAGGGCGTACTCGTCCAGATCTGTCTGAGATCTTCGACGATTCCACCAAAGCCAGTATCGCGAATATCGATCCTGCTCAACTGTTCGCTAACAGCCCACTGCCAGTATTAGGTTGTGTGCCGTGGAGCTTTGAACTGATCGCGACTCGCGCCATCGACATGTGCCGTCACCTGAACGCTCGCGTGATTAACGAAGGCGACATCATGACTCGCCGCGTGAAATCCGTGACCTTCTGTGCGCGCAGCATCCCACACATGTTAGAGCACTTCCGTCCGGGTTCACTGTTGGTGACGTCTGCTGACCGTCCAGACGTATTGGTCTCTGCTTGCTTGGCCGCGATGAACGGCGTAGAAATCGGTGCCATCCTGCTGACCGGTGGCTATGCTGTCGACGAGCCAATTCGCAAACTGTGCGAACGCGCGTTCGAAACCGGCCTGCCCGTCTTTATGGTCGATACCAACACTTGGCAGACTTCTCTGAGCCTGCAAAGCTTCAACCTTGAAGTGCCTTCAGATGACCATCAACGCATCGAGAAAGTGCAGAACTACGTGGCTAGCCACATCAACGCCGAGTGGATCGAGTCTCTGACTGCGGCTTCCGAGCGTTCACGTCGCCTGTCACCACCAGCGTTCCGCTATGAGCTAACCGAACTGGCACGTAAAGCAGGTAAACGTATCGTTCTGCCAGAAGGCGACGAACCACGTACCGTGAAAGCAGCGGCTATCTGTGCTGAACGTGGTATTGCTGAATGTGTGCTGCTGGGCAACCCAGAAGAAATCCAGCGTGTTGCGGCTGCACAAGGCGTTGAACTGGGCAAAGGCATCGAGATCGTTGATCCGATTGCTGTACGTGAAGACTACGTACCACGTCTGGTTGAGCTGCGTAAGAGCAAAGGCATGACCGAAGTGGTTGCGCGTGAGCAATTGGAAGACAACGTGGTGCTAGGCACCCTGATGTTGGAAAAAGGCGAAGTCGACGGTCTGGTTTCTGGCGCGGTTCACACCACAGCCAACACCATCCGTCCACCGTTGCAGTTGATCAAAACTGCGCCGGGCAGCTCACTGGTTTCTTCTGTGTTCTTCATGCTGCTGCCTGACCAGGTTCTGGTTTACGGTGACTGTGCGATCAACCCAGATCCAACCGCCGAGCAACTGTCTGAAATCGCTATCCAATCTGCAGATTCCGCCGCGGCCTTCGGTATCGAACCGCGTGTAGCGATGATCTCCTACTCTACCGGTAACTCCGGCGCAGGTAGTGACGTAGAGAAAGTGCGTGAAGCGACTCGTCTGGCACAAGAAAAACGCCCAGACCTGATCATCGATGGTCCATTGCAGTACGATGCGGCGATCATGGCCGACGTTGCTCAATCTAAAGCGCCGAACTCACCGGTTGCAGGTAAAGCGACTGTGTTCATCTTCCCAGACTTGAACACCGGTAACACCACCTACAAAGCGGTACAGCGCTCGGCGGATCTGGTCTCCATTGGGCCGATGCTGCAAGGTATGCGCAAGCCAGTGAACGACCTGTCACGTGGTGCGTTGGTAGACGATATCGTCTACACCGTAGCGCTGACTGCGATCCAGTCTGCACAGGCTGACGCTCAAGCGTAATACGGTAAAGACCTGCTGTTCAAACAGCAGGTTTAGGTATAAAAAATCCCGCAGCTTTTGCGGGATTTTTTATTGCAGATGAAAAATTAAACCTGAACGTCGTCGCTTTCCGTTTTCAGCGGCTTACCATAATCCTGCTCATTGTTACGCGTCAACCACAGTGACAGCGCCTTCAATGAATCCTGCGTGAACTCGTCGCAACGAGTGGTAATGTCTTCCGGCGTCATCCAACAGACTTCCGTGATTTCTTCTTCCTGCAAAGCAAACGGGCCATGGGAGACACAGCTAAACAGCCCGCCCCAAACGCGGCATTTCTCGCCTTCAAAGTAAAATAGACCCTGTTCGGCAAAAGGCACGCCAGCAATGCCCAGTTCTTCTTCGGCTTCACGGCGAGCAGAATCCAGCATATTTTCGCCACTTTGCACCACGCCACCTGCCGTTGCATCCAGATAACCCGGACAGAAATCCTTAGTATCGGTACGACGCTGCACCAGAATTTTACCCATGCCGTCATGTACCACGATGTAGGTTGCACGATGGCGCAGATCTTGAGCGCGCATTTGCTGGCGGCTCGCTTTCGCAATCACCTCATTTTGCTCGTCAACGATGTCCACCCATTCGGTAGTTGCGAGTTGATCCAGTTCTGCCATCCTGTAAAACCTTCTATTTGGCGCGATATGCTCCGCGCACTAGTTAGATACAATGATCTTTATTGTGTGTGTAATAAATTAGTTGGTTAACGCCACCTCTGCAACCAGCTTGCTGCCATGCAGTGTGACCACGCGCAAAATGCCATCATCCAATAAGCCAAAGCTCGCCGGAAAGCCTCCTTTAGGCATGCTGACCGAACCTGGATTGAAGCAGTAAATACTCCCCTGTTGTTCCGCTTGCGGTAGGTGCGTGTGCCCATAAACCAACACATCACCCGCAGAGAGCGGTGGTAGCGCGGAGGGATGATAAAGGTGACCGTGGGTTAAAAACAATCGTCTTTTTTGTTCTAGCACTTGCTGCCAAGGCGCTGTAATAGGAAAGCTAAGTAGCATCTGATCGACTTCACTATCACAATTGCCACGAACGGCAATGATCTTGTCGGCATAACGATTCAATTGTTCAGCAACCTGCGCCGGTTGGTATTTCTCTGGCAGCGCATTACGTGGTCCGTGATTGAGTAAATCGCCTAATAAAATTAGCCAGTCGGTGCCGTTTTGTTCAAAATGCTCCAATAAGCTTTCGGTAGCGGCGAGCGAACCATGCAGGTCCGAGGCAAACATCAATTTCATAACCTTTCCTCACATCGGCGTTTGCCACTATTTTATCGCAGCCCATACAGACAACAAGGCCAATACCGATCTAAAAGGTACAGCACAAAATTGTGATCACAAGGCACCGATAGCATCGGACGAATCTCACATAGCCTGCTATTCTTAGCTGCTATTGTAGGTATTCTTGTTGATAGAATTTGCGCATGACCTTACCGCAGGAGGCACCATGATTGACCTGTATTACGCACCCACTCCAAATGGACACAAAATTACCCTGTTTCTGGAGGAGGTTGGTTTACCTTATCGTATCCATCGCGTAAACATCAGTAACGGCGAGCAATTCAAACCCGAGTTCTTGAGCATTTCTCCAAACAATAAAATCCCGGCGATTGTCGATCAGCAACCTGTTGACGGCGGCGCGCCCATTAACCTGTTCGAATCCGGCGAAATTCTACTGTATCTGGCTGAGAAAACCGGCAAGTTACTCAGTAAAGGGCTGCGTGAACGCGCTGCCACCTTACAGTGGCTGTTTTGGCAGGTGGCGGGTTTTGGACCGATGTTGGGGCAAAACCATCATTTCAATCATTACGCCCCCCAACCCGTGCCCTATGCGATTGAGCGTTATTCTTTGGAAACTAAACGTCTCTACGGCGTATTAGAAGCCGAATTGCAAAAGCATCCGTACCTTGGCGGTGATAACTACAGCATTGCCGATATTGCCACCTACCCGTGGGTGGTTTCTCATCCACGACAGCGAATCGATCTGGCGGACTATCCGGCAATACGTAACTGGTTCGAACGTATCAGTAATCGCCCGGCAACCCAGCGAGCTTATAAACTTGCTGAATAGGTTTGAATTTTTCCTCCCCGGTCAGCCGGGGAGTTGCCGTAGCTCAATTATCTTTTATCGACTTTCCGTGTATCCTTGGGCGCAATAAATCAGACCTTTGGAGTTCTACTGATGTCATTCAACCAACCCGACGCCATTATTCGTATTAAAAACCTGCGGTTGCGTACCTTCATCGGTATCAAGGAAGAAGAGATCAACAATCGCCAAGATGTCTTGATCAACATCGTGATCCACTACCCAGCCGATAAAGCACGCAATAGCGAAGACATCGCTGATGCGCTCAATTACCGCACCATTACCAAAGCAGTGATCCGCCATGTTGAAGATAACCGCTTCGCATTGCTGGAAAAATTAACTCAGGATGTGCTCGAAATCGTGAAACAACATTCGTGGGTAACCTATGCTGAAGTAGAGATAGATAAATTGCTGGCTCTGCGCTACGCCGATTCGGTCTCTATGACCATGAGTTATCGCCGAGACTAATTATCGTCGTGATTGGGCCCCAAGGAGGCAGTCCATGCGAATTCTGATTACTGGCGCCACAGGATTAATAGGCAGCAGTCTAACGCAGCGACTGCTCGGCCTTTCCCACCAAATCACCGTGTTAACGCGTAACGAACAACGAGCACACGCTCAGTTTGGCGAACAAGTTAGCTACTGGCCTTCATTGCAAGGAAGTACTTCCCTCGACGAATTTGATGCCGTGATCAATCTGGCTGGCGAACCGATCGCCGATAAGCGCTGGAGCCAAGCACAAAAAGACCTACTGTGCCGCAGCCGTTGGGATCTGACCGAACGACTGACTAATTTGATTAACGCCAGCGAGCAGCCGCCCAGCGTATTTATCTCCGGTTCGGCCGTCGGTTATTACGGCGATCAAGGGCAAGCGGTAGTGACCGAAGACGAAGCCCCGCACGACGAATTCACCCATCAACTGTGCCAACGCTGGGAGTCACTGGCGCTACGGGTGCAAAACAGCGCCACTCGCGTCTGCTTGCTGCGAACCGGTGTGGTATTGGCGACTCAGGGTGGTGCATTAGCTAAAATGCTACCGCCGTTCCGTTTTGGATTAGGCGGCCCCATCGGTGATGGCCGTCAATATCTGCCGTGGATCCATCTGGATGATATGGTGGACGCCATTATCTTCCTGTTAGATAACGGCCATTTGCGTGGGCCATTCAATATGGTTGCCCCCTATCCGGTACATAACGAACAGTTTGCCGCCACATTGGCTAACGTGGTCGATCGTCCAGCGTTTTTACGTGTACCCGCCTTTGCCATGCGTTTGCTGATGGGAGAAGCGGCAGTGCTGGTGTTAGGCGGTCAACGAGCGGTGCCTAAGCGCTTGGAAGAGGCGGGATTCAATTTCCGCTATATCGAACTGGAAGATGCACTGGAAAACGTGATTAACCAGCAATGAAGAACGGGCACAGTTCAGCACTGTGCCCGATACCTATTTTACTTCAACGCCCCCGACAAGAACTGCTGTAAACGCGTGCTTTTCGGGTTGGCAAACACCTCAGCCGGTGGCCCTTGCTCTTCGATCAACCCTTGATGCAAGAAGATCACATGGTTGGAGACATGGCGAGCAAACTCCATTTCATGCGTCACCACCACCATGGTTTTGCCCTCTTCCGCCAACTTTTGCATGATGCGTAACACTTCACCGACTAACTCAGGATCGAGCGCCGAGGTCGGTTCATCGAACAACAACACTTCAGGTTCCATCGCCAATGCCCGAGCAATAGAAACCCGCTGCTGTTGACCGCCAGAGAGGTGTACCGGGTATTTGCCTCGCGCACGCTCATCAATGCCGACTTTATCCAGATAACGCACCGCACGCTCGCGGGCTTCGGCCTTACTCAAACCAAGTACTTGAATCGGTGCTTCCATTACGTTTTCCAATACCGTCATATGGCTCCACAGATTGAAGTGTTGGAACACCATAGTCAGGCGGGTACGGAGTAGCTGAAGCTGCTTTTTATCAAACACCTTCAACTGACCGTCTTTATCACGCACCATGCGAATATCTTCGTCATTCAGGCTGATCGAGCCTTCACTCGGTTTCTCAAGAAAGTTGATGCAACGTAGAAAAGTACTTTTCCCCGATCCCGAAGAACCAATAATGCTGATCACATCCCCGGCTTTAGCCTCAAGTGAGACCCCTTTTAAAACTTCGTGCTCGCCATAACGCTTGTGCAGTTCAGTGACGGCTAATTTTCGTTCAGACATGGTTTTATTCCCGTCATTCATCGGTGAGTAACGTGTCCCATCCAACGTTTTTCAGCCTTACGGAACAGACTGATTAACGTATAAGAGATCACCAAATACAGTACGGCGGCGATGCCGAAGGCATAGAACGGCTGATAGGTAGCCGCATTGATATCTCGCGCAATTTTCAACAGATCCGGCACGGTGGCGGTAAACGCCAGCGCGGTGGAGTGCAGCATTAAGATCACCTCGTTGCTGTAAGCAGGCAGGGCCGAGCGCAGCGCAGAAGGTAAAATGATGCAGCGATACATCTTGAAGCGTGAAAAGCCATAGGCATTAGCGGCCTCAATCTCACCGTGCGGTACACCACGGATCGCACCGGCAAATATCTCGGTGGTGTAGGCACAGGTATTTAGCGTCAGCGCCAAAATGGTGCAATTCAATCCGCTGCGGAAAAAGGCATTAAGGAAGTCAGTACCACGTACAATTTCCAAACTGTACATGCCGGAGTAAAACACCAACAATTGCACATACAGCGGTGTGCCACGGAACACGTAGGTATACAACCACACCGGGAAACGTATCCACGCAATGGAAGACACCCGCCCGACCGCCATTGGGATTGCCAATAATCCGCCCATCACTACCGAGGAAATCAGCAGCCACAGCGTGACCGCCACACCGGTAAAACGATAACCGTCACTCCACAATAGCGATTGCCAATACTGCTGCAAAATCTCGATCATAGTTCGGCCCTCTTGACGCCTAATGAATAACGCCGTTCAAGCCACAGCAACACGCCGTTGGAAACGGTGGTAAAGAACAGATAGACCGCGCCCGCCACAATCGCATACAAGAAAGGTTGATAAGTCCCTTTCCCCGCCAATTGGGTGGCTTTGACCACGTCGTTCAAACCTAGGATCGAGACTAACGCCGTCGCCTTGAGGATCACTTGCCAGTTATTGCCGATGCCCGGCAACGCAAAACGCATCATCGCCGGGAACAGGATGCGACGGAAAATCTGTCCGCCGCTAAAGCCGTAGGCGGTCGCCGCTTCAATCTGCCCTTTAGGAACCGCCAAAAAAGCGCCACGGAAAGTCTCGGTGAAATAGGCCCCATAGATAAAACCCAGTGTCAAAATACCGGCACTGAGTGGATCAATATCAATCTGTGAGAATCCCAATGACTCGGTGATGCTATTCAGGGCAATTTGCAGGCCGTAGAAAATCAGCAACATCAACACCAGATCCGGCACACCACGGATTAGCGTAGTGTAAGCACCGAATATCGTTGAAATAATAGGGTTAGAGGAAAGTTTGCCACCGGCGCCGATCAGGCCAATCACCACCGCCAACAACACAGAACTGAGGGCCAGCTCCAGCGTCACTAAAGCACCCTCAAATATCAGTTGGGAATAGCCTTGCAGCATCTACTTCATCCTGTCGTCATTAAATTTGATTCCCCTTACCGGCAACCGCCGATAAGGGGATACGGAGGAATTAACCGCCGTAGACGTCAAAATCGAAGTATTTTTTCGCGAACTTATCGTAAGTGCCGTCTTTGCGCATTTCAGCAAAGGCTTTATCCAACGCAGCTTTCAGCTCGGTATCGGTCTTACGCAAGCCCATACCGGTGCCCACGCCAAAGAATTTATCGTCTTTCACCGACTCACCGGCAAAAGCGTAATCTTTACCCGGAGGCTGTTTCAGGAAGCCTTCGCTAGCGGCAACTTCATCTTGGAAAGCGACATCAATACGGCCAGAAGCCAAGTCGGCATACACCAGATCCTGATTCTGGTAAGGCACTACGGTAATGCCTTTCGGCTGCCAGTAGGCATTGGCGTAAGCTTCCTGTGTGGTGCCTTGCAGCACGCCCACACTTTTACCTTTCAGAGAGTCCACCGTTGGCAGCAGTTTCGAACCTTTTGGCGCGATCAAACGGGAATTGGCGGCAAACAACTTATCAGTAAAGGCAATTTCCTGTTGGCGTTTTTCAGTGATGGAAAGTGAAGAGATGATGGCATCGATTTTCTTCGCTTTCAGCGATGGGATCAACGCATCGAAATCGCTTTCCACAAAAGTACATTGAGTATTTATGCGTTTACACAGCTCGGTAGCCAGATCGATATCAAAACCGACCAATTTTCCTTCGGCATTTTTAGATTCAAACGGTGCGTAGGTTGGATCGGTACCAATTTTCAAGGTGGAAGGAATAGCAGCAAAAGCACTGCTTGCTGCGGTCAGTGCCACGATCAAAGGGAGAACCAAGAACTGCTTTTTCATAAATTACCCTCAAATTGATTTTCTTTATGCCACTACGGGCATTACTTTGTTCACCCAATCAATTTGCAGTAATCATGCCAACCTGCTGTTGTCTCGCAGAGGGAACGGCTCTGCGTTTAACAAAACAGCCTTCAGGGACAATAACCGCAAAACTGATCGACCTAACTAGGCCGCGCTACCGATTTATTCCCGAAAGATTTCAAGATTGCAGGAAGGCGGCAACTGAGCGAATCCCCAGGAGCTTAGAAAACTAAGTGACTGGGGTGAGTAAAGGCAGCCAACGCATCTGCAACTTGAAAGATAATGGGTATAGTCACTCCCTGAAACGGTATACGTAGTAAAGCAAATTAATTATGGTGCAGTTAACGCCCTAAATCAGTGCGTTGTTGCACAAATGTATCAATTTAAGAATTAATTTGTTAATTTGAACCTTGCCAGCGGGTAAACAGATCGTTAGGCAGTTCGATATCAAACTGATCGATCACTCGGTTGACGGTTTGATCAATGATGTCATCAACACTCTGAGGTTGATGATAGAAGGCAGGAACTGGCGGCATGATGATGGCTCCCAACTCAGCGGCCTGCGTCATTAAACGCAAGTGCCCCAAGTGCAGCGGTGTTTCTCGTACACACAGCACCAAACGGCGGCGCTCTTTCAATACCACGTCAGCGGCACGAGTCAGCAAACCATCGCTATAACTATTAGCAATGCCGGATAACGTTTTGATCGAGCAAGGTAGGATAACCATCCCCAGTGTTTTGAACGAGCCGGAAGAGATAGTAGCGGCAATATCGCGCGAATCATGCACTACATCCGCCAAGGCTTGCACTTCTCGCAGGCTAAATGCCGTTTCCAACGCCAACGTTTGGCGAGCGGCATTACTCATCACCAAATGGGTTTCCACCTCTTCTACGTCGCGCAATACCTGCAACAGGCGCACGCCGTAGATAGCACCGCTGGCGCCGGAAATACCGATGATGAGTCGTTTCATGTTACTGGCCTCTGCCCTGCAAAAAGAAGATCAGGCAGACTTTGCCGCAATGATGCAGGATTAGCAAGTCAGGAAGGAAGATGCACTACGGTAAACACCGCAGTGCCTCTTTTTGGTGAAGGCTTAACCTTCGTTATGCATTTCTAGATTTTCAGCTTCGGTCTGGCCACGCAATGCCTTGGCATCGTCATTACGCAGAGATTCCAGATACTCCAGATATTCCTGATTCACGTCTTTGGTGACGTAAATACCGTTGAAGACCGAGCATTCGAACTGAGCGATATCCGGGTTCTCTTCACGTACTGCTTCGATCAGATCGTCCAAGCTTTGGAAGATCAAACCATCAGCACCGATGATCTGGCGGATTTCGTCCACTTCACGGCCGTGGGCAATCAGTTCGTTAGCGCTTGGCATATCAATGCCATACACATTCGGGAAACGGATTTCCGGTGCCGCGGAAGCCAGATAAACGCGTTTTGCTCCAGCGTCACGCGCCATCTCAACGATTTGCTCAGAGGTGGTACCACGCACGATAGAGTCGTCCACCAGCAACACGTTCTTATCACGGAATTCCGCACGATTGGCGTTCAGCTTACGGCGTACTGACTGACGACGCGCCTGCTGCCCCGGCATGATAAAGGTACGACCGACGTAGCGGTTTTTCACAAACCCCTGACGATACGGCTTGTTGAGGATGTGGGCGATTTCCAGTGCGATATCGCAAGAGGTTTCAGGGATCGGGATCACCACGTCGATGTCCAAATCCTCCCACTCACGAGCAATTTTTTCGCCCAGCTTCTGCCCCATACGCACGCGTGCACTGTAGACCGAAATCTTGTCCATAAAGGAGTCAGGACGAGCAAAGTAGACGTATTCGAACAGGCACGGATTGGTTTTCGGGTTCTCTGCACACTGGCGGGTAAACAGTTGACCTTTATCGGTGATATACACCGCTTCGCCCGGCGCGACATCGCGCAGGAACTCAAAGCCTAACGTATCCAGCGCCACGCTCTCAGAAGCCACCATATACTCGTTACGGCCATCTTCCAGCGTGCGTTTGCCGATCACCAGCGGACGAATACCGTTAGGATCGCGGAACGCCAGCAAGCCATGACCGATAATCATCGCCACGCAAGCGTAAGCACCGCGCAGTTGCAGGTGCATAGCGGCAACTGCGGTAAAAATGTTGTCAGATTCCAGCGGATAATGTTGGAAGCGATCCAGCTCGCTAGCCAGCACGTTCAACAAGATTTCGGAGTCAGAGGTGGTATTGATATGGCGACGGCCGCTCTCAAACAGCGACTGACGCAGTTCATGGGCGTTGGTCAGATTACCGTTATGTGCCAACGTGATGCCGAACGGCGAGTTGACATAAAAAGGTTGAGCCTCTGAAACGCTAGAGCTGCCAGCGGTGGGATAACGCACATGGCCAATCCCCATATTGCCCTGCAAACGCTGCATATGGCGGGCTTCAAAGACATCCCTCACCAAACCGTTGGCTTTGCGTAAACGGAACCCGTTATGGGCATCAATGGTGACGATGCCAGCGGCATCCTGGCCACGGTGCTGGAGCACCGTCAACGCATCATAAATCGACTGGTTTACCGGCATAAAACCGGCGATACCGACAATACCGCACATGTTGTCTTTTCCTCTAAGCCGCTACCGCCCCGGTAAGGTCGGTAAGAAACTCGACGTGCTCTGTAGGTAGTCAAAGAACCACCTGATGATATAACTAAACTGGGGAATCAGTTGCGACTGCTTCCAATCATCACTTTGTGAGAAGCCGGTAAAGGTATCCAGGAAGAACAGGATCGCCGCCACGATCAGCACTCCGCGCAAGGCACCAAAACAAATGCCAAGCACTCGGTCGGTTCCCGACAACCCGGTTTTTTCTACCAGTGAGCTAATCACATAGTTAACAATAGCCCCGACAATCAGGGTTGCGATAAACAAAATCGCAATCGCGATACCGTTTCGCACCAGTTCGTCTTGAAAACGCGTGAAGTAGACAGCAAGGTAAGAGTAGAAATGGCTGGCAACAAAGAACGCACATCCCCATGTCACAAGTGACAATGCTTCGCGAACAAACCCTCGGATCAAGCTAACCAGAGCCGAAAATCCAATCACCGCTAAAATGACGTAATCAATCCAGACCATGACCTATTCCAATGAGGAATTCGCCTTACCTATCTCATTCGCGGCGAATTCTAACAGAAAAAGAAAACGTTTGCGTAGGGGTTTTCCCTACCACGTCACAAATAAAAAACGACGATGGGAAAATTCCCAATCGCCGCATTCACATAGCGTATTTTGAACATCAACGCGTGCTGTAAGGCTTGATTTGCCCGCTCAACCCGCTGAGTGAATTCAACTCAGACAGCGAAGATTGCAGCTTTTGCTTCGACGCATCCGGTCCGACATAGATACGGGTGATCTGCCCTTGTACCGGCGTTGATGGCACGGTAAAGGCGCGATGCCCCGACAGTCGTAGCGAAGCCACGATCTCGTTCACCTTAGCCGCATTCTTCAGCGCACCAAGTTGCACAATGTAAGCCTGTCCTACTGGCGCTTTTTCCTCTACCGGAGGTTTGGCGATAGGTTTCGGCGGCGTCGGTGGCGGCGTCACGGGTTTCGGTTTCACTTCAACCGGTTTAACTTCCACGGGTTTTGGTGGCGTCACAACCGGTTTGGTTTCGATTGGCGGCGGCGTGACCGTAACCGGCGGCTGGCTAGGCTGGTTGATCGCTTGTTGAGTCGCCGCAGCGTTAGCCGCTTGCTGCTCCATCAATGCCCCAGTGCCTTCCGGCGGATGTGCTGGCAACGCCTGATTCACCGGAGGAACGACATCAACCTCCTGCGCATCTCCCGGCTTTGGCACCAGCGGGATCGCCGCAAAATCATCTTCGTAATGTTTCTTTTTCCCATCCAGCAGCCCTGGCAGGATAATCACCCCCAGCGCTACGATAATCACGGTTCCGACCAATCGGTTCTGAAATTTACTTGCCACTCAAACTCCCCGCATCTCGTCTAACGCCGCCATCACATGGGCAACGGTGTGGAACGATCCACAGACGATCACAATATCCTGAATATCTGCGTCCTGCATCGCCTGACGCCAAGCAGTTTCGACATCGGCAAACTGCCGCGGTTCCGTTAAATATTGCGCCAGTAAGTCAACGCTAGCACCACGCGGACCTTCAAGCGGTGCGCAGTACCATTCGTCAACCTGTTCACTCAAACAAGCCAAGGTTCCGGCAATATCTTTATCCGACAACATACCGACCACCGCGCGGACTTTACCACCGTTACGCGGTAACTTTGCCAAGCGTCCGGCCAGATAACCGGCAGCATGTGGGTTATGTGCCACGTCGAGGATCAACAACGGCTCCTGCTGCACGGTTTGGAAACGCCCCGGCAGTGTCGCTTGCTGCAACCCCGCGAAGATAGCCTTCTCATCAATTTCCAATGCAGAATAGTGCAATGCCGCCAGCGCCGTCGCCGCATTCGCTAATGGGACGTTTGGCATCGGTAAATCCGTCAATTTGGTGTCACCGCCCTGCCACTGCCAGCGTTCGCCTTGCTCACTGAACGTCCAGGCATCGCCACGACGATACAACTGCGCACCAAGCTCTTCGGCCACTTGCTGAATAGTCACGGGCATATCCGGTTCGCCAACCACAGCCGGTTTATCAGCACGGAAAATCCCTGCCTTCTCCCGGCCAATGCTTTCGCGTGTATCCCCCAACCAATCGGTATGATCCAGTGCAATACTGGTGACGACTGCCACATCAGGATTAACAATGTTAGTGGCGTCTAAACGCCCGCCCAGACCAACTTCCAGAATCACCACGTCCAGCTTAGCCTGTTTGAACAATTGCAGCGCCGACAGCGTACAAAATTCAAAATAGGTCAGTGACGTTTCGCCACGGCCGGCCTCAATCGCCGCAAACGAACGGCTGTGCTCTTCTTCAGTCAGTTCTTGCCCCTGAATACGCACGCGTTCGGTATAACGCACCAGATGCGGCGAACTGTAGACACCCACACGCAGCCCGGCAGCCATCAAGATAGCTTCCAGTGTACGGCACGTCGTGCCTTTGCCATTGGTACCAGCAACGGTGAATACCGTGGGTGCAGGGGTAAGTAAATCTAGGTGCTCCGCAACGCGTTGGACGCGTTCCAAGCCGAGTTCGATCGCCTGGCTATGCAGACGCTCAAGATAGAAAAGCCACGAGCTCAATGACGATGTGGCTTGGGGAATTTGGTGATTTTGCATGAGTCCCATCGCTTGGGTTCAATAATCCATCAGGACACCACCCCACCGCGGTAAGGCGATGCTCTATCCCCTTCATACTTCAAGTTGCCTCTTTGTTGGCTGCCTTTACTCACCCCAGTCACTTGGTTTACCAAGCTCCCGGGGCTTCGCGCAGTTGCCGCCTTGATGCAACTTGAATTATTTAGGGTATCCACCCCATACCAGCATGGGGTTACAACGCAACTTACGCGCCGTTTTGATTTTCTGGGGCAATCAGCGGTGCGGCATCGTCGAAATACGGCTGTGGCTGGTTGGTCAGCTTGGAAAGAATGCTACCCAACTTCTGACGCATTTCCGGGCGACGCACGATCATATCGATCGCACCCTTTTCAATCAGGAACTCACTGCGTTGGAAGCCCGGCGGCAGTTTTTCACGCACGGTCTGCTCGATCACGCGTGGGCCAGCAAAGCCGATCAGCGCTTTTGGCTCAGCGATATTGATATCGCCCAGCATCGCCAAACTAGCAGAAACGCCGCCCATGGTCGGATCGGTCAATACCGAAATGTACGGCAGACCGCGTTCTTGCATTTTGGCTAATGCAGCACTGGTTTTCGCCATCTGCATCAGCGACATCAGCGCTTCTTGCATACGTGCGCCACCACTGGCAGAGAAGCAAACCAATGGGCAGTTATCTTCCAACGCCTGCTCAACCGCACGCACAAAACGTGCACCGACCACGGAGGACATGGAACCGCCGATAAAGGCAAATTCAAACGACACGGCAACAATCGGCATACCATAAAGCGTGCCTTTCATCACAACCAATGCGTCTTTCTCGCCGGTCGCTTTCTGTGCAGCCACCAGACGATCTTTATACTTTTTGGAATCCTTGAACTTCAGAACGTCTTTCGGCTCCAGTTCGCTGCCCAGTTCAACCTCACTCCCTTCATCCAATAAGGTATGCAGACGCATACGCGCAGTCATACGCATATGGTGGTCACACTTAGGGCACACTTCCAAGTTACGTTCCAGCTCGGCGCGGTAGAGAACCTGGCCGCAGCTATCGCATTTGGTCCAAACCCCTTCAGGAATACTCGCCTTACGGGTTGGAGTTACATTGCTTTTGTTAAGAATTCGTTCAATCCAGCTCATCGATGACCTTTCTGTTTGAACCTGGCACGCGCCAGTCCGCTGTTCAATCCCCCTGAAAACACACCTACTGAAAGCACTATTTGTGCAACTTCAATTTCAAGGTTGTTACAGGAACGGATCTTAAATGTCGCTCATTAAACCATATCGGCTCGACGCTGTGGATAAAAAACTGGTCGAACCGACAGAGTTATCAGATGTTTTTACTGTTTTTGTTGTGTCGTGAGCGTGCTGCTGCCCGTTTGTGTCGCCAAACTTCAATCACGCCCGGCAAAATCGACACAATAATAATCGCGACAATCAGCAATTTCAGATTTTCCTGTACGAAAGGCACGTTGCCAAAAATATAGCCCGCATAGGTAAACAACAACACCCAAAGCAGTGCGCCAATCACGTTATAAGCAGCAAAATGGCGATAGGACATATGCCCCATACCAGCAACGAACGGCGCAAAGGTGCGCACGATCGGCACAAATCGCGCCAGAATAATGGTTTTACCGCCGTGTTTTTCATAAAACTTATGGGTTTTATCCAAATAGCTACGACGGAAAATTTTCGAATCTGGGTTACTAAACAACTTTTCACCAAATAAGCGCCCAATGGTGTAGTTCACCGCATCACCAATAATCGCGGCAATCACCATCAGTACCACCATGGTGTGAACGTTCAGATCGTTAGAGGGCAATGCCGCCAAAGCACCGGCGACAAACAATAAAGAATCGCCTGGCAGGAACGGCGTCACAACCAATCCGGTTTCACAAAACAGGATCAGGAACAAAATGGCGTAAACCCAAACACCGTACTGCGCCACCAACGCCGCTAAGTGCACGTCAATATGCAGAATAAAATCAATAACAAACTTAATGATGTCCATAAATTCTCACTTGTTACCCACGGCAACATGCCATCGGCGAAGATTCAATTTAATTTAGTCGTCGGCGAGGAATAGCGGCCCCATCGAAGGCTGGGGTAAAGCAAAGCGTTCAGGGTAATCAACCGCCACCAGATACAGTCCTTCCGCCCGCGCCGTCGCCGCCGCTAAATTGCGATCTTTCAGCTCCAGCAGTTCTGCCATCCAACTCTCATCCTGATTACCACAACCAATCTCCATCAGGCTGCCCACAATGTTGCGAACCATATGATGAACAAAGGCATTGGCCTTGATATCTACTACGATATAAGCACCGTGGCGAGTAACCTTAACGTGCTTTACATTTCGCCACGGAGTATTGGACTGGCACTGCACCGCGCGGAATGAAGTGAAGTCATTCTCACCGAGTATTGCCTGCGCCGCACTATGCATCCGATCGGCATCCAACGGATGATAAAAGTGGGTCACCCCCTGCTGTAATACCGCTGGGCGATAGCGATGATTAAAGATGATGTAACGGTAACGGCGCGCCGTCGCGCTAAAACGCGCATGAAAATCATCGGCCACGTCAGTAACCCAACGCACTGCGATATCCGCTGGCAAATGAGTATTGACTCCCATCGTCCAAGCAGCATCTTTACGCTGTACAGTGGTTTCAAAATGCACGACTTGCCCGGTAGCGTGTACACCCGCATCGGTACGCCCAGCACACAATACGGTGATCGGCGTATCGGCCACTTTACTCAGGGCTTTTTCCAGACATTCCTGGACGCTCGTCACATTCTGTTGGCGTTGCCAACCGTAATAGCGGCTACCGTCATATTCAATGCCCAGCGCAATTTTACGCACTGGCGTTTCGACCACTGACATTAGTACATCTGCTCCTGCACCAAACGCTCAGCAGTTTCGATCGCCATCAACGCGCCACCGAAACGCACGTTATCGGCCACCGACCAAAATTGCAGCATTTCAGGGATGCCGTAGTCATTACGCAGACAACCGATGCTCAATACATCGCTGCCAGAAGCTTCAGTTACCTGCGTCGGATAATCATCTTCTTCGCTCAGTTGAATGTCTTCGGCTTGTTCCAGTTCTGCGCGCGCTTCTTCAGCGGCCAATGGACGCAGTGCTTCCAAATGAACTACTTGCGCATGACCATAGAATACCGGTGATTGCACGCAACTTACGGCGATAGGTAAACCTTCGTCCTGCAACACTTTGCGTACCTGATCGACAATCAAACGCTCTTCACGCACACTGCCCTGCTCATCGGCTAACAGTGGCAACACGTTGAACGCCAATTGCTTAGAGAAGAAACCTTCTTCTGCCGGGATACCGTTCAGCAAGCGTGCGCTCTGCCCAGCCAAATCATCCACCGCCGCTTTGCCACGGGCAGAAACCGACATCAACGTCGTGACATGCAAACGAGAAAGCCCGGCTTGTTCAGTCAGCGGCTTGATCGCCGTCAGTAATTGGCTAACCATGCTGTCGGCGACGGCAATAATATTACGGTTACGGTAATCGGCCAGCACCTGTGGGTTCACACCCGGCACCACCAACGGCACGTCCGGCTCTAACGCGAACAAACCACTGGTATCGATCACTAAACAACCCATGTTGCCCGCTTCTTCCGCATAACGTGCGGCGGCTTCGCTACCCGCGACGAAGAAGGCCAACTGCGCTTGTGACCAGTCGAACTCCTCAACGTTTTGCACCAAAATCGATTTGCCATTGAAACGCACTGTAGCACCGGCGCTACGTTCGCTCGCTAGCGGATAGAGTTCGCCCACCGGGAACTGGCGTTCTTGCAATAATTCCAATAACGCTTCACCTACGGCACCAGTAGCGCCGAGCAGGGCAATATTCCAGCCGTCAGACATGGGGTTTTCTCCAGAGAAATTCATACAGATAGACGGTGAAGCCACCGTCTAGATATTTACTTTAATGACAATTGCTTAACGCAACCTTAGGCGATCACAAAGCCCAGTTTATGCAACAACTCAGCGCTTGCGCTGTTGTCACACTGAACGCACAGTGAGGACCACTCGCGACGCTCCTGATAGAACTTACGCAGGCGATCAAATTCACCCGGCAGACCTGCCACGTGACGCAATGGCGCATCGTCGCGGCGCACATCATACACCAAGTGCATCAATCGTTTTAATTTGCCTTCATCGACCGCGCCGTTGAAACGGATATGGCTAAACTCCGGCACTGGCAGCAGTGAAGTCAGTTCAATGTGCTGTGGATTGCCCAAGTGCTGGCTATAAGCCTCGAACACCTGCGTAGTGCCGCGCGCTTTACCTTCCAGCGTATAACCGGCGATATGTGCGGTGCCAATATCCACCAAGTCCAACAGTGGCACAGAAAGATCGGGTTCCGGCTCCCAGACATCCAATATGGTGCTTAGCTGTTTGCCTTTTTCCAGCGCTTGCAATAAAGCCGCGTTATCAACCACCGCGCCACGGCAGGCATTGATCAGGATGCGATTATCTGGCAATGCGGCTAACAGTTCGGTATCCACCATGTGACGTGAACGGTAAGCCCCGGTTTTGTTCAGTGGGGTATGGAAAGTCAGCACATCGGCTTCTGCCACCAGCTTCTCTAACGGCAAGAACTCACCTGCATCACCGCGATCGGCACGCGGTGGATCGCACAGTAGAGTGCGTACACCCAACGCTTTCAGGCGAGCGTCCAGACGCGAACCCACGTTACCGACGCCAACGATACCCACGGTTTTATCACGCAGTTGGAAACCATCGCGTTCGGCTAACAACATCAACGCAGAGAAAACGTATTCCACCACCGCAATCGCGTTACAACCCGGAGCCGCAGAGAATCCAATACCGGCCTGTTTTAACCATGCGTCATCAACATGATCGGTACCGGCCGTCGCAGTGCCCACGAAATTGATACGCGTGCCAGCCAACAACTCTTCGTTCACTTTAGTGACCGAACGCACCATCAGCGCATCGGCACCCGCCAACGCATCCCGCGGGATCGGACGCCCCGGCACCGCTTGTACTTCCCCCAAACGACTAAACAGATCAACCGCATAGGGCATATTTTCATCAACCAGGATTTTCACTTCATACTCCAAGGTTTTTCGGATGTTGAACTGCTAAATAGTTTGCCACTGAATAGCCGAGAAACCTAGAGCCTAGCCATTAGGCGTAATTGTCGCAGACAGTTTGAACACGGACAGCGCAGAGGAACCGGAGCGTACACGCAGTACGTGAGGATTCCGAGCACTGCCCAGGTTCAAAATGGCAAGTAAAATAGCCTAATGGGTAGGCTCTTAGGCTCGGCGGAAACGTTCCGGCGTGGTGCCGGAAATTTGTTGGAACATCACGATAAAGGCAGAAGCAGAGCTATAACCCACCTCCAGCGCCACTTCTTGCACCGTATGGCCTTTTTCCAGCAGCGATATGGAATGTAAAAAACGCAAGCGCTGACGCCACTCGCTAAACGACATACCCAACTCCAGCTGGCAGCGACGCGAAAGCGTGCGCTCGGTGGTATAGACGCGGCTGGCCCACACCGCCAGAGAAGTGTTGTCTGAAGGATTGCGTTCCAGCTCTTGTAATATCGGCGCCAAAAATTTATCAGCAGAAGTAGGCAAGTAAGTTTGTTGGACTGGCGCTTGATTTAATTGATCAATAAGCACTCGACACAAGCGCAAATCGACTTTAGTGCTGGGTTCAAGAACCTTACGTGCCAAACAATCTTCAACAATGGCACTGAACACGACCGATACATTGAGCAAGCAGGCATATTTAGGCATCCCATGACACAGTGATTGTGCAATGTTGATGGTACGGAACAGCGCAGGTTTACGGTTATAACTGGCATGCACAACCCCCGGTGGCAGCCAAACGGCAAATTCAGGCGGCGCCAAAAAACGCTGTTCGGCGATATTCAACGCAATCACGCCACTTTTTACACAGATCACTTGCCCCCATGCATGACTGTGCGGCAAATATTCCGTATTAGCATTAGTTTCTTCACAGCGAAAAAACAGCGTGCGGGGTGTATCCACTCCCGCTGTTGGGTAGTTGCGTGTTTCTGACATAATTTAATGTTGTCTTGAATTAGCGAGATGATGTCTGATTATCACTATATATAACAAATCAGACACAGGTAGACTAGCCGACAGATTGAGCTTTATTGAGAATAATTATCATGAACGTACTTTTCCCTCTGCTTGCGGTACTGATTTGGTCAATGAATGCCGTAGTCAGTAAAGCCTCTGCCAGCGCTATCGATCCGGCGGCGATCTCTTTTTATCGCTGGTTATTGGCGTTACTCGTCCTGACTCCATTTGTCCTGCCGGGCGTCATCCGTCATTGGGCCGCAGTACGCGCTAACTGGTGGAAGCTGTTGATCCTCGGGTTGCTCGGCATGGTGTTGTATCAAAGCCTAGCCTATTACGCCGCTCACAGTGTCAGCGCGTTGTTTATGGGGATTCTTAACTCATTGATTCCACTGCTAACCGTAGTGATCAGCATTTGGTTGCTGCGCGTAGTGCCTACCGTTGGGATCGTTCTCGGTGGCCTGTTGTCATTAGGTGGTTTGATTTGGTTGGTCAGCACCGGGCAGCCGGGGCAATTGCTGGAGCATGGCATCGGTAAAGGCGAAGTCATGATGTTCGCCGCTTCGGCTTCTTATGCACTCTACGGCGTGTTGACCAAGCGTTGGGCGATCCCACTGCCGAACTGGCAGTCGCTGTATGTGCAGATTTTGTTTGGTGTGTTGCTGCTGTTGCCCAATTTCTTAATGACGTCGGATGTCAGTCTGAATAGCCAAAACATTCCGCTAGTACTGTTTGCCGGTATCCCAGCGTCGATCCTAGCCCCCTTCCTGTGGATTCAGGGCGTTATGCGATTGGGCGCGAATACCGCATCAATCTTTATGAATTTGGCCCCGGTATTCACCGCCATTATCGCCGTACTGTTCCTACACGAACAGTTGCACAGTTATCACCTGATCGGCGGCGGTGTAACGCTGTTAGGCGTGATGTTGTCCCAACGGCTTCGCACGCCATTGGGACACCGAAAAACTAACTCAGAAGCTTAAAACAGACTCTCACTAACAACCCGCCCAATGCCGTTGAAGTCAGCAGTTCCGGGCGGGTTCCGTGATAAGTCGTGATGTCTTTAACCAAGGCTAATCCCAAACCCGCCCCCGGTTGGGAGCCCACATTATCTAGACGACGGAAGGGTTGCAGCGCCTGTACAGTATCTTCCTGAGCAATACCCGGCCCACTGTCTTCAATTTCCAGTATGCATTGCCCTTGCGCTTCATCTATCAACAAACGGGCGGTCACGATCCCTTGCCGCGGGGTGTATTTCATCGCGTTATCCAGCAGATTGGCGCAAAGCTCTGCTAGAAGTAGCGCCTCACCGCCCACCCAACAAACCGATTCCCCTTCATAACCCAGATCGATTCGTTTACTACGCGCCTGTGGCAGACGAGAGAAACAGGCGTCGCGTAATACCTGCGCCAAATTGACCGGTTGTAATTTGCGGTCAGCACTGTGTTCATGCGCTTTGAGGCGAGACAAATAAAGCAAGCGATCGGTCAGTTCTACGGTGTTATCCAGTGTGGTCGTCATTGCCAGCAAGCTTTCGCGCCACTGCTGCGGCCGATCGCTGGCGAGCGCCACTGCGACCTGCGTTTTCAATACCGTGAGCGGCGTGCGTAGCTGGTGTGAAGCATCGGCGCTGAAGCGCTCCTGACGCGCCACCATCACTCGCAATCGTTCGATATAGCGGTTAAAAGCCAACAACAGCGGCTGCATTTCCGACCAGGGTAATACCATCGGTAATGGCGTCAACTCACCGGGATCGCGACGCATCATGATGCTGGAAAGTTTACGTAGCGGCTTTAATAACTTCTTCAATAAAACGTAGGCCAGCGCCAAAGTGAGCAACACCACCGTCCCCTGACTCAACAGGGCTGCCAATAACATCTGTCGTGCCAAATATTCGCGGGACGCCAGCGTTTCCGCGACCAAAATGGTCGCCATCCCCGTTACACCGGATTCGTTAATTGGCTGAAACAGTGCCGCCACGCGAATCGGTCTGCCACGGTACTCTGCATCATAAAAATGCACCAACGCCGGGTACAAGTTGGAGCGTGGAATGTATGCGGGCATATGCGGTAAATCGTCATAACCGGAGATACTGCGCCCTTGCGGCGAAATCACTTCGTAGTAAAGCTGGTCGTTCATGTTGCGCTCAAAACTGTCGAGCACCACGTAAGGCACATCCACCTCCAAGCGACCATTACGCACCACTAAGCGCTCCGCCACGGTGCGTGCCGACGCCACCAGCGTGCGATCATAAGCCAGCGTTGCCGCACTCATCGCACTGAAATAATGGGTATAAATCGAGATGCAGCCCAGTACCAGCAGCGGTAAACCAAAGAACAGGAGTAATTGGTTGGACAACGAACGTGGTGCGCTAAACCACTTCATTACTTAACTCCAGGCTATAGCCCAAGCCACGCAAAGTGATGATCGCCACGTTACTGCCCTGCAATTTTTTACGCACCCGATGCACGTACAACTCGATGCTTTCCGGGTTGGCTTCATCCGATAGAGTGAACACCTGTTCGAACAGTTGTTGCTTTGCCACCGGACGGCCACGGCGGTGAATCAGCGTCGTCAATACCGCCAGCTCACGCGGCGTTAATTGCAGTGGTTTATCATCCAGCAGGAAATAACCTTCATCGTGATAAGTCAGCGCGCCAAACTGCAACGCCTGTTGGGTCACGCCGACGCTACGCCGCAGCAGCGCCCGAATACGCGCTTCTAGCTCATCCAACTCAAAGGGTTTGGTGAGATAGTCATCGGCGCCCAAATTCAAACCTTTGACCCGATCCGCTACGTCGGTTCTGGCGGTCAGTAACAACACCGGCAAATCCTGCCCACGCTTACGTAAACGCGCCAATAACTCCAGCCCGTTCAAACGCGGCAGCGCCACATCCAACACCACTAACGCATAATTTTCATGCAATAACAGATGATCCGCCGCCAATCCATCCGGCGCCACATCCACCGCAAAACCCACGCCAGTCAGCGCCTTTTGCAGCCAATGGGATAATTCTGGGTGATCCTCAACCAGTAACAAACGCATAGGAATACCATTTCTTCGCTAGATATATTTAACACATCAATAACAACTAGCATGACACGGTTTCCACACCGAAAGAAGAGCGGTATCACCCTGTTTTTGCGAGGCATTCCGCATTTATAACAAGTTGTTAGCGCTGGGGTTCAATGATGATTTGGGAAAAGTACGATGGGAAATATCTCAATTGCAGGACTAAAATACCCGCTGAAATAATCGATATTAATAGCATTGAAATGGAGTGATTAATGGAAATTCGCCCAATTCATAATGAACAGGATTACCGTGCTGCGTTAAAAGTTATTTCTCCGATGTTTGATCATCAGCCAGAACCGAATACCCCAGAAAGTGATTTCTTTGATGTGATGGTGCTTTTGATTGAAGCCTACGAGACTGAACATTATCCCATTGAACCACCTGCTCCGGTTGAAGCGATCAAGTTTCGTATGGATCAAGCTAGGTGACCGCCAAAGGTCGGTAAGCGGCTATCGGTGGAGTGAGCCGTGTTTACAAGATCCTCAACCTGACACTACCGATGATCTGGAAACTGCACCAGATATTGGGTATTTCGGCAGTACATCTGATTAAACCGAGTAAATGGCACCCTAGATGTTCTGAATGTCCACTCCTAGCACGAAGTAACTCACAGCCACATCAACAACGGCTATGAGCAAGTAGCGGAAGATTATCTGATGATTTACATAGTGGGTTTTCGGGTCGATCTTAACTCTTTCACAACAGAGTGTGGCAGGCACCGACCATAGATGATTGAGGAGTAATCGCGACCTGTATCATCAATTATCTGACAACGGGATTGGAAAAGCTCGCCTAAGGTTGAGCATTCATACAACAGAGCATTTTCAGCATTAGCGTTAAAGTCGATCGTAATGCTAGCATCACTTACCCAAGAGTCAGGAACTTGCTGTTTTCTCAACAGGTTTTCGAACATGCCTGTGTAATAATGCACAATATAACTTTGCAGATTAAAGATGGTGTCGGTCTTAGATATGGTAAGAGAAAATCTCATTGAAGTGAGACCGCTATCGATAGCGAATGATTTTAACTGGCCAATAGACCAGTATCCTCTAAAGTCGTTGTTTCGACTAACAAAACTCCCATTGAGAGCGTTAGCTATGCCCTGAAGATCAATTCGGCGTGCCATTGCTATTCCCTGATTGCTTATCAAAAACCATAATGAGCAACTGTAAACTCTATTGATACCCCCACACCAATCTTTACTGTGCCTTTTCGTGGTTTTGCACTGCCATCAGTAATTAACATGCAACAATATTCGTTACGTCCGCTGGCACTCAACAGCCAATTGAAGAGACGTCATGTCTACTATGAGCGAGGAGCAAATAATGTGGCCTGCTAACCACGTAGTTATCTCTATATTCTGCTGATCACAAAAACCACTTACGCGCTGTTCTCTTATCTGTTCTCCGGGATTTACCCGGTCTGCTGTTTCCTCTGGGCAATCTGCGCATGGATAAACTTTACAGCACAGGCGGCTTCGCTCTCGGAAGTAAAAACCCTATCAGGAATAACAATACAGCTATCATTTCGCATGTGAATAAATATAAACCCACCTTTTCGGTAACTCGTTTTGATATGTTCCCAGTACACTCGTCCGGTAGCTGAGTTGGTGATATTTTCGACAAAATACCGGGTAAGCTTCACTCTCTGAGTAATCTCATCATCAGTCTGCTCGGCGGCCTCATTTTTTTTCATGGCCTTGATTAAGAGCGTGTCCTGAATGTTAAATAATGCCAGCGACAGCCCGAACAGCGCCAGCAGAATGATATTTATCACCCGGGTTCGGGCCATCAGACTGTCATCATGTGGGGCATCAATAATCTGCATAATCATCTGTAGCAAAGTAAACATCGCCGCAAAAATGAAAATATAACCTGCAGCTCGCTTGATGAAGCCAATATATTCGTAGGGCTTAATGCTCTCTTTCTTATATGTTTTTATCAGTTTGCCTGCTTCGGTGCGCTCAAGCACTGACATTGAAAAATCAACGACAATCCGGCTTTTTGTTATCATCTGACATCTCCCTGTTTGTTTTCGACTCAATGTTCCCTGATAATATCAAACCTCACAACCCTGAAATAGTGGTAGGTTCAGGAGCATCACGGTATCATTGCCCCTTCTACATGTCGTTGTTCTTGGTTGTACATACCTCACCCGTAATTACCCGCAAACCCTGTTGATACCCCCTTTGTCTTATTCCGACCAGCGGTAAGCCAGATAAGAACCACTTGTAAAAATGGGAAATATCCCACTCCAAGACTGTTTTTAAAAAGTAAGGGATTAGCAGGTAGCTTTGAGCGAGAAGCGGATGTTGATTGCTTGAAAAAATGTCCGGAAAACTGTTGCCAGATCAGTACTACGACTTGCCTCATATACATTGATGAGTTAAAAATGGCGTGAATTTATTTAATGCACGCCAATATTTTTATTTATTAATTACCTCAATTAATGTTTCGAACAGATCTTTGAACGCCGAAAAATCAAGATCTTTAAATGTATCATCCTGTCTTAGAACTGCGTTCGCGAAGTCATTTTTGGACATAGCTAAAGATTCCCCGGAAATATTAATTACTTCAGAATCGACTATGCAGTCGTTTTTTAAATTGTTTTTACCTCTTATTTTATTATGATTTTGAACCCCAATTTGGATGTCTTTAATTAGTCTCCCACTATCGTTGAACTGACTTGAAATATAAAGGCGACGGCCATTTTCATTTTGCCTAAATAAATCATTATCTTTATACATGAATTCAATACATATGCCATCATGATAGTTTCTGTGCTCTGGTTGAGGTATAGTTATAGCATACACATTGTTACCTAACTCATTTATTCTATTCTTACTATATTTCTTACCATTTCCTTCATCTCGATCAAAAATGCCAATAATTTTTTTATTATTCGAAACTTGAGCTACATTTGTTAAAAAATTATTAAGTTTATCATCTGAAAATGATGCATCTTCATATTCGTGAAAAGCAAAGTCCAATTCTGTAAACTCGCCTTTATCCTGGAAGTGTGATAAAGCTGATTTTATATGTTTCCAATCAGTTTTTCCTTCGGTTACAACTAATGTTCTTGTGGAGTTATAAATCTCACTTTCTAAAATACTTAAATTTTCTCTAATATCCTCGAATCTTTCGATGAAAATGGAATAAGCTGTTTGTAGTTCCTCGAAATCAGATTCATCAATAATCTCACCACCAGGCGTACTGATAATTTGATAGTTTAAATTGAAGATATCTTTCATTCCAAGCAGGAAGAACGGTGAGTGACTTGTAATGATAAATTGAACTTTAGGAAAAAGACTTAAAAGTTCAGGGACAGCCTTTTTAGCGTATTCTATATGAAGATTCAGATCGATTTCATCAATTATCACGAGACCTGTTATTTCGGTGAGGTTTAGTTTCTCTGCATTTGATACGGCATCGAAATTTTTTATTATAGAGCAAAATAACGCAACGAGCATCGCCTCACCAGATGACATATGAGAAAATGTAGGGGAGATTGTTACATCTGTATTAGAGCCTTGCTCTCGTATAATAACAGATATTTTCCTGCCTGATTCTTTACTACTAATGCCAAATCGTGCTGATACTAAATTAGGTATTTTTGATTTTAATATAGTGGTGAGAACTTTGTTTATTAGCAATTGTATTTGTGTATTTTTCCCTTCCTTTACCTCCATCAAAGTTCCATTAATAGGATGATACGTCCCGCCAGCTAATATGAAAGGTTGTACAGGAATGATCTGCTTTTCATACAACTCTGAATCTAATATTACATCCAGAATCCAAGATTCTATGGAGTTAATAACATTTATTTTTATAAAGTTGTCAGTGTTTTGGCCTACATATGATTCTATAGTTTCAATTCGAGGGTCTGTTCGTTCGACTAACCATGCAGGGTTGTAATATCTATTTACTGGGAAGTATAGTATGGCATTTTTTGAAAATATACCTTTAGCCTCACCTTCAATTGATTTTGTGAAACCATTATCATTGAAATCGTGGTGGAAATTAATATTATAATGCTGAAGTAGCTTTTGGGTGTCACTAGGGGTGTGGCTTGTTATGTCGTTATAGACTATTCGATTATTATCGTCGAGGGTATAGGTTATTCTTACGAAACTAAATAATTGGCCTTCTCTTATATAATCTTTTTTGCCAGCCTTATAGTAAGAGTTATCCTTTGCCTCTGTGATTGAATGAAATTCAGAACGTTTAATTTGAATGAGTGAGTCAACTATACTGGAAGTAAGTAGTGTTTTACCCGAACCATTCTTACCAACAAGAACTACAGGTTTCGGGGTACCATCGTCATTAAATGGGAGCTCAATATTAAGTTTTAGGATGGCACCATAATTATCTATCTGAATGCTTTTTAAGTACATGAATACTTTCCTTTGATAATGTATGAATCTGACTCATATAACACTTGGGTGAAGTAAATAATACTAGCTATTGTATTAAGTTAGCATATTGCGCGCAATGTTTCCTCGCCATACCAGACCGTTTTATGGGACGCTTTTAATGCACCTTCAAGCCCCCTCTAACCTCAAGACAGACGGGTCGGATAGGGGGGATGATGTGAAGAAAGCACATGCAGATCTATGCAAGCCAGCTTCCCGTTGATTAATACATCCGGATGCTAGCAACGTCCGCTTCACGCCCTGAGACATTCGCCAAGTTATGTAGGATTCAGTCCGTAATAGTTTTGCTCATGTTGATTCCCGTCACCCCAAAACCGCTGATCTCATAAAGATGCCGGGCACGGACATTATCACCAGCAACACGGAGTCTGATCTGTTCAAAGCCTTTCTCAAGTAGATCCTGCTCAAAAGCGCGGAGGGTCTGTTTACCTAACCCATGGCCCTGACAGATGTTGAAGATGTGAAAATCGTAGATGAACACTGTACGCATGGCAGTATTTTGTTTGTACCAGAGATAGCCTACATGCTTACTGATGTTATCTGACTGTGCGATCAGGCAAAGTAACCTATGGTCAGGAGTATTAATGCCCTCTGGAAGTGCTTCAGCTATCTCCTGCTTCGCCCTTGCAACAGAATCATTCTGGGAAAGTCCGTAATTTGATCTAATTTCATTTGCGTAATCAGCAAAAAAATATTCAAGATAATCAGGGTACTCATTTTCAAGCATTAAGCGGAACGAAATCATCTCTGTCTCCATGGTGATGAATACTGCTGAAAATTATAAAAATACTCATAACGTCTACGAAGCTGACTCGTCAATATTTTTTATTTATTAAGCTGACCGGTACCCGATGGTTAAGATGCGATAGTATTTCAATATCCGCTACTGGCACAGAGCCGTCCCCCCAATCCCTCCCCCCTCACAGCGACCTACATCACATCCCGGAAACTTTTCCCTCGGTTGAAAGGTAAATGAAAGGTTGCTGATTTAACAATTCAGCAACCCCGTATTTGCGGGAGTTATTTAAAACCAAAAGAACATATCGATGGGGAAGGTAATGAAAAAAATAATCACCCGCACTCTGACCGCTACCGCTCTGATGTTGGCTGTGACTCAAGCGTTTGCCATTGAAGCACCTAAGCGTACCGAATGTATCGCCCCTGCCAAGCCCGGCGGTGGTTTCGATCTCACCTGTAAGTTGATTCAAGTTTCACTTCAAGAAACCAAAGCTATCGATAAACCGATGCGCGTGACTTACATGCCCGGTGGCGTCGGTGCGGTGGCCTATAACGCTATCGTCGCGCAGCGCCCAGCCGAGTTCGGTACCGTGGTCGCCTTCTCCGGCGGCTCATTACTGAACCTGTCACAAGGCAAGTTTGGCCGTTATAACGTCGATGATGTGCGCTGGTTAGCGGCGGTGGGTACCGATTACGGCATGATCGCCGTGCGTGCCGACTCACCGTATAAAACCCTGAAAGATCTGATGGAAGCCTTTAAGAAAGACCCGAACAGCGTGGTGTTCGGTGCCGGTGCTTCCATCGGCAGTCAGGACTGGATGAAAACCGCACTGCTGGCACGTGAAGTGGGTGTCGATCCCCACAAAATGCGTTACGTGGCATTTGAAGGTGGTGGCGAACCCGTTACCGCACTGCTCGGCGGCCATATCCAAGCGGTATCCGGCGATTTGAGTGAAATGGTGCCTTACCTGACTGGCGACAAAATCCGTGTGCTGGCGGTATATGCCGACCAGCGTCTACCGGGACAGTTAGCTAGCGTGCCAACCGCCAAAGAGCAAGGTTATAACCTAGTCTGGCCGATTATTCGTGGCTTCTACGTTGGGCCGAAAGTCACTGATGAAGAGTATCAATGGTGGCAAGAAACCTTCACCAAGATGATGCAGACCGACGAATTCAAGAAGCAACGTGATTTACGCGGCCTGTTTGAATTCAACATGACCGGTAAAGAACTGGATGCTTACGTGAAAAATCAGGTCAACCAGTATCGCGAGCAGGCGAAAGCCTTCGGTCTGGCCAAATAACCCAGAGGGCATACCATGAGTGATCGTATTTTTGCTGGCATCTGGTTGCTACTGTGCATCGGCGGTTTGTTCGTCGGTTGGGGCATCCAGAGCGAATACAGCTATGAACCCTTGGGGCCTCGCCCCTTCCCACTCGCCATTCTCGGTCTGATGGCGCTCTGTTCCTTGCTATTGCTGCTGCGTCGTCCACAAGTGGTTGAATGGCCGCATAACAAGGTGCTGCAGCGTTTGCTAGTGATGGTGATCGCACTGGTGTTGTATGCCTGGGGTTTTGAATGGTTGGGCTTCCCACTGGCAACCGCGCTGCTGACTTTCTGCATTGCCTTATTGTTTGAAGCCACAGTGATTGCAGCGCTGGTTTCTGGTGCGGTGATGGGCGTTTCGTTGTTCTACGCCTTTGACCGCTTACTTGATGTCACACTGCCACTCGGCGTTTGGCTGAGCTAACGGGGGCGATGATGGAAACTTGGATGTATTTATCTCAAGGGTTCGAGGTGGCGTTAATTCCACAGAACCTGGTAATCGCTCTGATCGGTTGCTTCGTCGGTACGATTGTTGGTTTGCTGCCGGGTTTGGGGCCCATCAACGGTGTGGCAATTTTGCTACCACTGGCATTTGCTTTGAAGTTACCCGCAGAGTCGGCGCTGATCTTACTGGCAACGGTGTATATCGGTTGCGAATATGGCGGGCGTATCTCCTCAATCTTGCTTAACGTTCCGGGCGATGCGGCGGCGATTATGACCGCGCTAGATGGTTACCCCATGGCGCAGCAAGGGCGCGCGGGCGTTGCGCTGTCCATTTCTGCGGTCAGTTCGTTTACCGGTTCACTGATTGCTATCGGAGGTATCATTCTGTTCGCTCCTCTATTAGCGCGCTGGTCGCTGGCTTTCGGCCCTGCGGAATACTTTGCGCTGATGGTGTTCGCTATTGCCTGTTTGGGCAGCATGATGAGCCAAAATCCATTGAAATCACTGCTAGCGGCCTTGATGGGGTTAGGGTTAGCTACCATCGGTGTTGACGCCAATACCGGCGTCTATCGTTTCACTTTTGGCAGTGTGAATTTGTCTGATGGTATTCAGTTTATCGTGGTGGTGATTGGTTTGTTCTCGGTCAGCGAAATTCTGCTGATGCTGGAAAGTACTAGCACCGGACAAGCGTTAGTACGTAAAACCGGGCGCTTGCTGTTTAACCGTAAAGAAGCAGCAGAGTGCGTCGGCCCTACCCTGCGTTCTTCAGTGATCGGTTTCTTCGTCGGTATTCTTCCGGGTGCAGGGGCGACCATCGCCAGTGCGCTGACTTACATGACCGAGAAGAAAATCAGTGGCAACAGTGAAACCTTCGGTAAAGGGGATATTCGCGGGGTCGCGGCACCGGAAGCGGCAAACAACGCCTCAGCCTGTGGTTCGTTTATTCCGATGTTGACGCTGGGTGTTCCGGGTTCCGGCACTACCGCGGTGATGATGGGGGCGTTGACGCTGTACAACATTACTCCGGGGCCAGCGATGTTCACCGAGCAGCCGGATATCGTTTGGGGACTGATTGCGGCGCTGCTGATCGCCAACGTCATCCTGCTGATTATGAACATTCCGCTGATTGGCTTGTTCACCCGTATGCTAACCATTCCGCTGTGGTTCCTGGTTCCTGCCATCGCCGCGATTTCTGCGGTCGGCGTGTACGCGGTACACAGCACCACCTTCGATCTACTATTGATGATTGGGCTCGGGGTGTTTGGTTACATACTACGCAAAATGCATTTCCCGATGTCGCCGCTGATTCTGGGCTTCGTATTGGGAGAGATGCTGGAGCAGAACTTACGCCGCGCGCTGTCTATCAGCAATGGTGAGTTCGGCATCCTGTGGAGCAGCAGCATTGCACAAAGCCTGTTGGTGTTGGCGGTTGCCGTATTGATCGTCCCACCTATTCTACGTAAATTCCGCAAGCACCGCCGCTATACGGTAGAGGCAGCGAAAGCAGAATAACAACGATCATAAAAATAACGTCGCACGTAAGTTTGGGCTGGTTCAGTGATATGAACCAGCCCTTTTTCTATACAAGAACTAAACGCTAGCCCACCATAGTCGCGCTTTCATCCCCCAATAACTGGTCCAGCCGGTGGTGCTTTGCACTACCTTGCCCTGAGAGATAATCACAAACGTTGGTGTCACGTCGATTTGCCACTGCGCAGAGAGTGCACCACTTTCGTCGTTAACCACGGGAAATTGCACTTGTTTACGCGCCAGCCACTGTTTCACCTGTTGCTCGTCGCCGGAACGCAGTGCCACGGTCAACACGTTGCCGCCGTTGTCAGCCAGTTTGGCAACGTTCGGTGTCGTGAATTTACACACGCCGCACCAACTGGCCCAGAAATAGACCAGCAACGGTTTATCCTGACTCAGTTCCCCCAATGAAACGGGCATACCATCCAACGTATCTAGCGGCTGACTAGCGAACCCGGCAGGTTCCTGCGGTGCGCGTAGTAAATCCATCGCAAAGCCGATCCCGATGGCGATCACCAACAGGATCATCCCTTCACGCGCCCAACGTCGCAATTTAGCCATTGTTTGCCTTCGCTAACTGTTGTTTCACCAGCGCTTCCAGCTCTTCATACGAAACCGCGCCCGGCAGCATTTGATCGCCGACTAGCGTCGCCGGAGTCCCCTGCACACCAAATTGTTCAGCCAGCTCCATATTGCTACGCAGTGAGTTCATGCTCTGCTCGGTCAGTTCTGCCGGTTTCACGCCGGTTTTCTGCTGTGCGGCGCTAATGCTGGCGGCGTCATGCATGCCCTTTTTCGCCATCAGACGCTGATGCAATGCCCAGAACTGATCCGGGTGTTGTTGCCAAGTGGTCAAAGCAACACGAGCCGAACTCACTGAACTTTCCCCTTTGAATGGCAACAGTTTCACCACCAGCGCAACGTCTGGGTACTGTTTGACGATCTTTTCCAGCATCGGGTCGAAACGTTTACAGTACGGGCAGTTGTAATCGGTGAACGTCACCAGCGTCAGTTTAGGTTTCTGCGCGCCCATGCGTGGGCTGTACTTATCTTCATACAAGGCTTTGTAGTTTTGCTTGAGCGCCTGACCTAGCTGTTCCTCTGAACTCTGTTTCTGCCAAGCATCGGCAGCCTGCGCCAAAATGTCTGGGTTCGCCACCAAGGTTTCGCGGATCAGTTGCTGAATTCGAGCTTCTTGTTCAGGCGTAAATGGCGCAGCCGCCCAAACAGGAGTGGCGATCAACATCAGTAATACGAGTAGTTTTTTCATTGTTCAGTTCCTTTGGCACGAGATAGGGTTTGCAGCACAGCATCTTGGGTCAGTAACGGTGATAACACCGTACCGTCAGGATTGCCGGGGCCATAAATTTGATTGAAAGGTACGGCAACGCTGCCGCGATGCTTGAGGAAATCGCTGATTTCCGTTGATGGACGGCTCCAATCGCCACGCAGTGCGACCACATCTGGTGCACTCAGCGCTTTTTGCACGTCATCGCGCAGCAATACGTTGAATTTATTCGCTTTACAGGTCACACACCAGTCGGCGGTGACATCAACAAACACCCGCTTATTCTGTGCTAGCGCCTGAGTGATGGCTTGTTCAGACAGCGGTTGCCAATTGATATTGTCGTGTAACGGTTGTTTCCACAGATTAGCGGTGAGCGAACCGGCGAGTAACACCACGCCGCCGCACACCAGTACACTCGCCGTGACGATGCCAGCTAACCGCGCACCATGTTGCCGCCAGAGGGTCAGTAATAACCCAAGCAGTAATACCACCGCGACGATCAGCGTTGCCGTTTCACCAATATGGTTGCTCATCAGGCTCAACAACCACAGTGAAGAGGCCAGCATCAGTAAGCCCAACACCATGCGCATGGTGTTCATCCAGCGCCCCGGTTTTGGTAGGCGTAGCGCCAGCGTTGGCCAAGCGGCGATGAGTAGCCACGGTAGGCTCATACCAATGCCTAATGCGACAAACATGCCCCACAACACCGGCAGTGGTGCCGCCAATGCAAATGCCACAGCAGTGCCAAGGAACGGTGCCGAACACGGCGTTGCTAGCAGCGTAGCGAATGCCCCCTGCCAGAAATGTCCGCTCAGACCATGTCCGTTGTGGGTCGCCAATTTGGTGTTCAATGAAGAAGAAAGTTGCAGGTGGAACAGGCCAAACAGGTTAGCGCTGAACAACAGCGTTACCAGTACCATAAAGCCGATAAACCACGGATTCTGGAACTGAATGCCCCAACCCAACGCATGGTTACCCAAGCGCAATACCGTCATCAGCAAAGCCAACGCCATAAACGACGCGACGATGCCAAACGATGACGCAAGGAACTGCATCCGTACACTGCGACGATCCTGATGTTCGACTTGCAAGATAGAACCGAGTTTCATCCCCAGCACCGGTAATACGCACGGCATCAGGTTGAGGATCAAACCACCGGCTAACGCCATCAATACAGCCTGCCACAGAGAGAAGTTCGCCGTTGTCGGTAACGATAATGGCGAACCGATCGGCAAGGTCAACTCTTGTGCAACACCACCGTCACTGATCACCAGTGTCAGCGTTTTACCACGCAGATCAGGTGCACTGTCCCCCCAACCATCGCTGACCGGCACTCGCGCTTGCATCTGTTCGCCCACCACCTTGACCGAAGGTTTAGCCAGATCGGCGTCTTCCATGGTGTCGAAAAACAGCTCAGGTTGCTGCCAACCGGCGGCACGTTCAGCACTGATTTGCAGTTCACCCTGCTGATAGCCCACTTTGATACTGTCTACCAGACCACTCGCGATCGGCACTTGCCCCCTCGCTTGGGCAAAGTCGTGATTAAACTGCCCATCGTTCGGCATGGTGAGATCCAGACTAAACGGATAGTCAGTCAAAATGCAGACATTGCTACAGGTCGAGAGTGTCAGAACCCCCGCCAATGAGTTAGGTTGCGCGCCTTTTATCACCATCGGCAAATCGACCCGATCGTGATAGCCCTGAGTGGAAATGCCCGCGACATCAAAACGCTGTGGCGTTGGCCAGTACCAAACGGGCGCGGGAACATCGCCCTGCCATTTAATGGCGGGAGCGATGCCGCCTTCGCCAGGAGAACGCCAGTAAGTTTTCCAGCCTTTTTGCAGTTCAACCGTGAGTAGCACGCGGGTTTCACCGCTTACCGAGGTGTCGGCACGCAGTCTGACTTGGGCGTGATCATTAGTGGGGCTTTGCAGCCAGCCGCTATCTGCCGCCTGTGATGCAGGTAGCCATAGCAGTAACAGGCAAGCAAAAGCCAGCCTGATGATATTCAACATGTTTTACTCCATAAATAGTTAATCAATACACCGTATACGACGGAGGATTAACTCATTCACGGAACACGCATAATCGTAGATGTACCCTAAGGGTAGTCGGTGAAATGACTCTAGGAGGGGGAATGCGCAAACGCGCTGCCATGCTGGGTGCCAGCAAGGCTAATAACAAACCAAGGCTTAACAGCACGGTTTCGAACATCACGGGTGGCGCTGCCAGCAGTGATTTGGCACTCAGTTCACAAGGCGTTGGATTATAGGCTTCAGCGCCGTCATCACTCACTGATTGGCTGGCAACCGGTATACCGATGGCTTGTTGCAACGCATGCAAGCCCGCCATGCGCTGCGTAGCGCAAATAAGCACCACTAGGCATGCCAAGCATAAAAACCATTTTGCAATCCGCTGCTGTTTAACCATTACGTCCTCAGACCTGAATCTGCGCCTATCTTAACGACAGATGCACGATAAGCAATCATTTGCCTGTAAAGAAATGTCTATGGGTAGTATTGATGACCGTGATTTACAGGTATCATAGTGGAATTGCCCCACACCTGCGCTTTTCGCCGGGTATGACTGTTTTCTACACTGCGAAGGACTGGTGATATGCAACCTCTGAGTGGCCCCGGCACACCAAATACACTCGACCACTCCCCGACGACGGCTAAGCCCCCTGCCTCGGACGATCAACCGCTCTCCCCAACCCAACGCACCACGTTGGAAAAACTGATCGTCAAAATTATGGCGCTTAGCCCTGCTAAATCAGCAGAAATCTGGGCGACGTTACGCCACGATTTAGGCACGACTAACAGTAGCGAATTATTAGCGCGCCATTTCCAACCGGCCGAGCAATTATTGCAAGGGCGTTTAGCGCAGGCGCAGCAGAATCATGCGAGTCGCCAGTTGTTACAACAGCTCACCGAATTACTGTCGCAAGGTAATAACCGACAAGCGGTCAGCGATTTTATTCGCCAAAAGTTTGGTCATACGGTACTGAGCCAATTGAGCGCACCGCAGTTACAGCAAGTGTTGAACCTGCTGCAAACTGGCACGCTAACCATTCCGCAGCCGCAGCAAAGCGCCAGCAGCGAGCGGCCACTGCTACCTGCAGAACATCAGAGCCTGCAACATCAGGTGACCAAACTCAGTGCGGCAACGGGTGAGTCTCCGGCCAAAATCTGGCAAACGCTGTTTGATTTAGCGGGAGTGAAAACCAACGATCCCCTACCCGCCAAGCAATTCCAACTGCTGCACCAGTTCCTGCAAGTTAAAGTGGCGCTGAGCCCGCAAACCGCACCTACGCTGAACAATTTACTGGCGGAGCTGAAACAACCGGCAGATCAACAAGAACAGCAACAGTTAACCGATTACTGTCAAACGCGCTTCAACTGCAATAGCAGCGCCCCGCTGACTCATGCCCAAATGAGTGATGTCATCAATCAACTGTTTGCCCGTCGATTGGAGAAAGCCGGTCATATCGCACCAATCCACGGTGACGATAGCCAGATCCAACCGCTACTCAATCCGCTGATCGCCGTGTTGCCAGAATCACTGCAAAAAGTGCTGAGCAAACCGGCAGCGCTGGTCGTGCTCTTGATCATCGTGGGTTGTTTACTCGCACTGATATTTTAATTCATTAACGGGGGTGTCATTTATTCGTCACCCCCAAGTTTATTCAACAGAATAATAAGTGACAGTTTGTTTGTGCCATCAGCTAAAATATAAAAAAATAGATTACATAGGCAATAAATATTACTCTTTGAAGATTAAGGTTAATTAGCCAAAGAAAATTACATTTTTATAAAAAAACATCTTTAGCAATAATTTACTCCACTCATTTTTATTAACCCTGCACATAGAATCCAGCCTTCATCACATAACGGAAGGCCACTCATGAAACCTATTGCTAAACTCACTTTTCTCGCTGCCGTATTTTTAACATCCACAACCTTGACCTATGCGGCAGAACCTCAAGAAACGAGTAGTTTCGCCCAAGAACTGCACCTAACCAAAGAACAACAACAAAAGGTTCAAGTTCTACGCGATCAACTCGATACTGAATTAGGTAATATTGACACCACCCAAATGGAGCAAAGCACCATTCTTAATGTCATTAGATCAGGTGAATGGGATGAAGCCGCAGTCAATGAAAAACTGACCGATGTCGGCAAACTGGAATATGAATCACGTTATTACAATGCCAAGTATTTATTCGATGTGAATAAATTGCTGACCACAGCACAACGCAGTGAACTACGGAAAATGCTCCAAGAAGGCGCAGCCCAGCAATAACCCATCCGTTAACTCTACAGGTTGCAGTCAACCGCACTGCAACCTACCTAACGCTGGAAAAACAGGCATTCAGGTCAATAACCTCTTTTCATTTGCCTCGCTTTGATCTATTTGTAGCGCCTTTCTTTACGTTAAAGGTATTCCGATGGCCACTATTCTCGCCAAAGGGTTATTGCTCGGTGCGGCACTGAGTCTGCTCACCGCTTGTGATGGCGCTAATAACCGTCAGCAGATCGATATCGAAGGCAAAACCATGGGCACGTTCTACAGTGTCAAAATCAGTGGTGACGTTGCCGAGAGCAAACAACAGTTACAGCAGCAGATCGACGCGCTGTTGGAACAGGCTAATGATGATATTTCCACCTATCGCCCGGATTCGGTGCTGTCGCGTTTTAATCAATCTCAGAGTGCTGAACCACAGCCTATTCCACGCGGCATGGCCGACATCATCCTAACAGCGCAACGTATTGGCCGCGACACTGGCGGCGCGATGGACATCACCGTCGGCCCCTTGGTGAATCTGTGGGGCTTCGGGCCAGACAAGCACGCGGTCAAAATTCCCAATCAACAACAGATTGAGGCAGCAAAAAACAATGTTGGCCTGCAACATCTGAAATTGATTAGCGATTCTCGCGGCGAATGGCTGCAAAAAGATCTGCCGGATTTGTATGTCGATCTCTCGACATTGGGCGAGGGTTACGGCGTCGATCAGTTGGTGAAACTGATGGCGCGTAAGGGGATTACCAACTATTTGGTTTCTGTCGGCGGCGCGGTGTCTTCACGTGGATTAAACGGCCAAGGTCAAGCGTGGCGCGTGGCGATCCAGAAACCGACTGACCGTGAAAACGCGGTGCAGGCATTGGTCGATTTGCACGGCTATGGCATCAGCACTTCGGGCAGTTATCGCAATTACTTTGAGCAAGACGGCCAACGCTATTCCCACGTTATCGATCCGGTGACCGGCAAACCGATTACCCATAAATTAGTTTCTGCCACGGTGATCGCGCCAACGGCCTTAGAAGCGGATGGATGGGATACCGGTTTGATGGTGTTAGGTACCGAAAAAGCACTAAAACTGGCGGAGGAAAAAGGGCTAGCGGTGTATTTGATCACCAAAACCGACGACGGTTTCAGTGCGGTGATGACACCGCAATTCAAGGCATTCTTGTTGCAGTAAGGGAAATTGGGCGCATTGCTGCGCCCACATTTTTATCCTTTCTTGTGCAGTAACAGATAAACCGCAGGGATCACCAACATCGACAACAACGGCGCACTGACCATGCCGCCGATCATCGGTGCGGCGATACGTTGCATCACCTCTGAACCGGCACCGCCGCCCCACATTATCGGCAGCAGCCCCGCCATAATGGTCGCTACCGTCATCACTTTCGGTCGAACACGCAATACCGCCCCTTCACTAATGGCATCCATTAATTGCTGTTGGGTTAACGGTTCTCCCGGTATGCGATGTTTCGCCAAGGCCTGATTCAGATACAACACCATGATGACACCAAACTCCGCCGCCACCCCGGCGAGCGCAATAAAGCCCACCGCACCCGCCACCGACAGATTGTAATTCAGCAGATAGAGCAACCACACACCGCCAATCAAGGCAAACGGCAAGGTCGCCATAATCAGCGCGGCATCGCGCACGCTGCTGAAAGTGACGTATAGCAGCACGAAAATAATCAGCAACGTGACTGGCAGTACGATCTTCAATTGAGCGCTGGCTCGTTCCAAATACTCAAACTGCCCTGACCAACTGAGCGAAACGCCTGCCGGGAGTTTGACCTGCTGCGCGACCGACTGCTGCATCTCTTCTACCGCCGATTTCAAATCCCGACCGCGTAAATCGACATAAATCCAGTTGGAAAGACGCGCATTCTCACTTTTCAGCATCGGCGGACCTTCGCTAACACGAATATCGGCCAGCTCAGACAACGGCACCTGCCCACCGGAAGCGGTCACGACCGGTAACTCTCGCAGTTTCTGCACCGAGTCGCGGATCTCACGCGGATAACGCACGTTGATCGGATAACGGGCGCGCCCTTCAATGGTTTCGCCAATATTTTCCCCACCCACCAGCGTCGCCACCATCGATTGCAACTCTTTCACCGAGACGCCGTAACGGGCAGCGCGTTGGCGATCGATATCAATATCCACGTAGCGCCCACCGGTAATGCGTTCAGCCAGCGACGAGGTCACGCCCGGTACGTTTTTCACCACTTGTTCAATCTGGTTAGCCACCCGTTCGATATCGGCCATGTTGTTACCATTGACCTTGATACCTACCGGGCTCTTGATGCCGGTTGCCAGCATATCCAATCGGTTGCGAATCGGTGGTACCCAAACGTTGGCGATACCCGGTACTTTGACCGTACTATCCAACTCGGCGATCAATTTGTCCATGGTCATTCCCGGTCGCCACTGATCACGCGGTTTGAAGCGAATCGTGGTTTCCAGCATGGTCAACGGAGCGGGATCGGTGGCGGTTTCTGCACGTCCAGCTTTGCCAAATACGGTATCCACTTCCGGCACCGTTTTGATCAAACGGTCGGTCAACTGCAACAAACGCCCCGCTTCACGCGCCGAGATCCCCGGTAAGGTTGATGGCATATACAGCAAATCCCCCTCATCCAGAGCAGGCATAAACTCGCTACCCAAACGACTCAGCGGATACAAGGTGACTACCAGCAACAGCGCGGAAATCCCCAGAGTGGTTTTTGGCCTCGCCAATACCGCCGCCAACACCGGCTGGTACAATTTAATAAGCCAACGGTTAATCGGGTTAGCCTGTTCATCAGGAATACGGCCACGGATGAAGTACCCCATCAGTACCGGCACCAGAGTAATACCCAACCCCGCCGCCACTGCCATAGCGTAAGTTTTGGTGAAAGCCAGCGGCGAGAACATCCGCCCTTCCTGCGCCTGTAAGGTAAATACCGGGATGAATGACAGCGTGATCACTAACAAACTACAGAACAGCGCGGGGCCGACTTCAACTGCCGCCTGCTCCGAAATACGCCAATAATCTTTCGATGTCGGTTGCTGGCCAGGATGACGTTGTCGCCATTGTTCAAGAACCTTGTGCATGTTTTCGATCATTACGATCGCCGCATCCACCATCGCGCCAATCGCAATGGCAATCCCGCCCAGCGACATGATATTGGCATTAACGCCTTGATAGTGCATGACAACAAAAGCACCGAGGATACCCAGCGGCAAAGTAATAATCGCCACCAGCGCCGAACGGAAGTGGAACAAGAACAACGTACAGACCAATGCCACCACCACAAACTCTTCCAGCAGTTTGTACGATAAGGTATCAATCGCGTGTTCAATCAGTTGCGAGCGATCGTAAACCGGGACGATCTCGACGCCCGGCGGCAACGTTTTTTGGATCTGTTGCAGTTTCACTTTCAACGCATTGATGGTCTCCAACGCGTTCGCACCGTAGCGCATAACTACGATGCCGCCTGCGACTTCGCCTTCACCATTCAGTTCAGCAATGCCACGGCGTATTTCCGGCCCTTCACGCACAGTCGCAACTTGCGATAGCAGGATCGGCACGCCATCCCGCGCGGTGATCACCACTTTGTTGAAGTCAGAGATTTTTTTGAGATAGCCGGAAGTTCGCACCATATATTCGGCTTCGCCCATTTCCAGCAGTGCGCCGCCCCCTTCCTGATTGGCGTCCTGAATCGCTGTCACCACTTGTTGATGAGTGATATTCAGCGCGCGCAAGCTTTCCGGGTTCAACACGATCTGGTACTGGCGCACCATGCCACCGACGCTCGCCACTTCCGCCACGTTGGGCACGGTTTTCAGCTCAAATTTCAGCGTCCAGTCCTGTAAGGCGCGTAAATCGGCCAAACTGTGTTTCCCGCTTTTATCCACCAGCGCGTATTCATACACCCAACCCACCCCGGTCGCATCTGGCCCTAACGCTACTTTCACCTGTGGTGGCAACGACGATTGCACCTGACTGAGTGATTCCAACACCCGTGAGCGCGCCCAGTACAGATCCGTGCCATCCTCAAACAGCACGTAAACATAGGCGTCACCAAACATTGAGAAACCACGTACTGTTTTAGCGCCCGGCACCGTTAACATGGTGGTGGTCAGCGGATAGGTCACCTGATCTTCAATCACCTGCGGCGCTTTGCCGGGATAACTGGCTTTGACAATCACCTGTACGTCAGAGAGATCTGGCAAGGCATCTAACGGCGCTTTTTGCACCGCCCAAATCCCCCAACCAGCCAGCATCACCGAGGCCAGCAGTACCAGTAGCCGATTACGCAGCGACCAGCGAATGATGGATGCAATCATTGATGGCCTCCATGATCGGCAGCCATTGGCATAATTTGACTGATGTGTGAGCCTTTATCATCAACGCTAAAGTGGAACATGACTTTGCTACCCACCGACAATCCCTGAGGTAGACCGCTGGCAGGTAAATTGAAATCCATCGTCATTGCCGGCCATTTCAGCTCCGGCACCGGGCCGTGCGACAAAGTGACGGTGCCGCCATCGATGGCTTCGATCACCCCTTCGGTCTGATACTGTTTCACGCTCTTATCCTCTGCCAACTGCGGCAAGGCGCTACGCATACTGGCTTCGGAGTCGATCAGGAACTGACCGGAAGTGACAATCTGTTGCCCCGTTTGCAACCCTTGTTTGATCTCAACCCAACCATCTTGCGCCAGCCCTGCCACCACCTCTTGCGGCGTAAAATGGCCATTGCCGTCAGCCAGCAGTACAGTATTGCGGTCGCCATTGCTGATCAGCGCCTCTTGCGGCACCGCTAGCACCGGCTTGGCTTTAGCGTCTTGCGACAGTTGCACTTGCAAATACATGCCCGGCTTCAAGCGCTGCAGTGGGTTTTTCAGTACGATACGCGCCTTGAAGGTACGGGTGAGCGGATCGACATTCGGTAACAGTTCACTGACTTCACCATCAAAACGCTCTCCCGGCCAACTTGCGGAACTCGCCTGCACCGCATCGCCGATTTTCAGTAGACCCGCTTGCGATTGTGGATAGTCGATCACCATCCATACCGGATCGAGATTCGCCAGTTCGAACAGCCCCTGTGTCGCCGTGACCTGCGCGCCTTCGCGAATGTCCAGTTTATTGACGAAGCCATTTGCCGGTGCGGTGACGGTAATTCGTGGCTGTGGTTTTCCGCTACGCTCAACCTGACGGATCACCGCCTCAGGCATAAACAACAGTTGCAACCGCTGACGTGCGGCGGCGGTCAACGCGCTATCACCCACCTTGCGGATCGCCAAATACTCCTGCTGTGCCGCACTCCAGTCCGGTATCCACAGTTGCGCCAATGCCTCGCCCTTTTTCACCTGCTGCTGAGTCGCACGCACGTAGAGTTTTTCCACCAAGCCATTAGCGCGAGCGGCGATGACCTGCACACCACGCTCATCCGTCGCGACACTGCCATAAGCGTCCAATCGCAAATTCAGCTCACGCATCTGCGCCGCCGCTGTCCTTACCCCCAGATTTTGCTGTTGTCGCGCGCTGATGGTCACTCCGCCGTCTTGCTCAACTTCATCGGCATAACGTGGCACTAACTCCATATCCATAAACGGTGATTTGCCTGGTTTATCAAAACGCTGATTGGGCACCATCGGATCATACCAATACAGTACTTGCCGTTCTGGTGCGCTCGTCGGTGCGGCTTGTGCCGTTTCTCCCGAACTTGCCAACCAGTATCCCGCTCCGCCACCGACAACCAACGCAGCCAATAACGCCACACTAAAACGCATTTTCATTAGTTAATCTCCTGCGGAGTGAGGTAGCGGATCGCCGCCCAGGTTTGAGCTAAATTGCGCGCAGCATTACCGGCGCTGAGGCGGCTGTCGAGCAACGCCCGACGCGCCTCTAACAAGGAGGAAAGATCGCTCTTACCACTGCGGTATTGCGCCAGTTGCAATGCCACCCGCTGCTGCTGCAATGGGATCGCTTGTTGCTCCTGCCGCTGCCACAACGCCTGTGCTGCCTGATATTGGGCAAGTAAGGTGTCGAGCTGTGCTTGGTGATCGCGGATTAACAGCGTGAGTTGGTCATTGGCTTCCATAGAACGAGACACATCAGCCTCGTAGTCCTTGTCTTGCCGTTGCGATTTGAACATCGGCAGATCGACGGTAAACATCACTCCCGCCATATCTTCGTATTCGTCAGCGCGTTTGCCGTAATACACTTCAACGCCGACATCCGGTATGGCGGCTACTTCAGACTGTGCCGAACGCGCTTTCGCGACATCAGCCTCACGACTAGCTTGTATCACTTCCGGATGCTGTTTAATCGCCTGCTCCAATACTTGACGATCGGCAGGCAAACGTTCGAAGCGTGGCAGTTTGCCAGCAATTTGTGTCACTGACTGCCCCGTCAATTGCATCAACTTCGCCTGTGCCAGCGCCACATCACGCTGCGCCTCACTCACCCGATCCTGCATCGCTAATACCGTCAAACGCGCGTCGATCGCTCCGCTAGCAGGAGAAGCACCACTGGCCACACCCGCATGTTGTACTGCTATCTGACGTTCACTTTCCGCCACTAGCGCTTGCGCATCACGCAACGTTTGTTGGCTCAGAGCCAGATCGAGCCAAGCCTGTGCGGTTTGTTGCTGTAGACGAGCACGAATGGTGGCGCTGTTAGCCGCGGTTTTGCTGGCTTCAGCATTCAGGGTATCGGCCTTACGCTGGCGTTTGGTGCTGCTAACGTAATCCTGCATGATGCCGACTCGCCCCATCGTCATCCCCTCACGGGTCAAACGATGGGCATTCCCACCCTGCACCGGCACGTTTTCAATACCGAATTTCAGTTTAGGATCAGGCAATTGCATCGCCGAATCAGCCATGTTTTGCAGTGCATTGACCTGATGCTGATTAGCAGAAAGCTCCGCCGAATAGCGTTCAGCCGCCGCCAGCGATTGCTCCAACGTCAGCTCTGCCGCTTGAGTATTCACACTCCAACAGGCGAGCAGCAGCCATCCCACCCGCAGCGGGTGAGTGAGTAATGTAGACATAGCGTCTCCGTTATTGCTGGCTGGCGCTGATAGCGATTAGCTGATAGCCGCCATCAACCGGCAAGAAGCTGAAATCCACTTGGGTTCCGACCGGCAAAGCCGCTAACGCCGGTTGCGGTTGAGTGAAATTCATGGTCATCGGCGGCCAGCTCAATGCGGGAATGGCTTGATGGGCAATAGTGACTTTCTGTTCACCCCAGGCTTTGATAACACCTTGGCTGTGAATTTCGCTTGAGGCTTCAGCACCGTGCTGATCCATCGCCATATCGGCAGCGAAAACAGAAGAAGAGAAAAACAGAGAGAAGAAAACAACAGCAAATAAATTACGCATGATAATAGCTCCATAAAATAGTTAACCAACACGAATCAATAGATAAGCGATGGGTTAGCTATTCACGGAACCGGCAGAAGGCGATCTCTGCGGGCGGGCCTGCTATTGGAGGGGTTTGCCAAGTGGCTCTGGAAAATTGAACTTGTTGTACTGGCGCAGTCACCAAGAGTTCAGTGCTGACTGGCAGTGCCGCCAAAGTTAAGTTGGCATGATCCTGTTGTACCGAATCCGGTACGCAATGCTTTTGGCATAAAGGATCGGTAGCCAGTACTTTGGCAGGTTCTGCACTTTGTTGCATATGCATCATATGCTGTGCCATCGGCGCTTCAGCACTGAGTTGCAACTCACAGTTATGGTTAGCGATCGCCAATTGGCTATTCAGCAATAACCAACACACCATCAATAGCCACGCTGCTGCCCGCTTCTTGGCGAAGCGCAGACGATGCATGAATAATGAGATGGAAGCCGAAGCCGACATGGAATAAACCTATGAAATTGAACATGCCGAGTATAGCGGTGGAAAACGGCGGCTGATATAGAATTTACATCATCTGACAAAGACGGAAGGCTTAACTTAAAACACTTTGATTTCAGTCAATTATTATCCCCACAAATAAAAAAACGGACCCGATAATCATCGAGTCCGCTCTTCATAAATGCTACGTCTAAAGCTTACTTCTTAAATTTACGCATCACCAGTGTCGCATTGGTGCCACCGAAGCCGAAGCTGTTGGACATCACGATATCCAGCTTACGATCAGTCGCTTCAGTAACGATGTTCAAACCCACCGCTTGCTCATCCAGTTCTTCGATGTTGATGCTTGGTGCGATAAAACCGTGTTCCAGCATCAGCAAGGTATAGATGGCTTCCTGTGCACCAGCAGCACCCAGAGAGTGGCCAGTCATTGCTTTGGTGGAAGAGATCGCTGGAGAGTTGTCGCCGAACACTTCTTTGATGGCACCCAACTCTTTCACGTCACCGACTGGGGTAGAAGTACCGTGTACGTTGATGTAGTCAATTTTCTCATTGCCGAGATCTTGCATCGCCATCTTCATGCAGCGCACTGCGCCTTCACCAGAAGGAGCCACCATGTCTGCACCGTCAGAAGTCGCACCGTAGCCAACGATTTCAGCATAGATGTGTGCACCGCGAGCCAGCGCGTGTTCCAGTTCCTCAACCACCACCATACCGCCACCACCAGCGATAACAAAACCGTCGCGGTTAGCATCGTAAGTACGGGAGGCTTTTTCTGGCGTTTCGTTATATTTGGTAGACAGTGCACCCATAGCGTCGAACTCACAGGCCATTTCCCAGCACAGCTCTTCGCCGCCGCCAGCAAATACGATGTCTTGTTTGCCTAATTGGATTTGCTCAACCGCGTTACCAATACAGTGGGCGGAAGTCGCACAGGCTGAACTGATAGAGTAGTTAACACCGTGGATTTTGAATGGGGTCGCCAAGCAAGCAGAAACACCGGAACCCATAGCCTTAGTCACTACATAAGGACCTACGGCTTTCAGGCCACGTGGGCTACGCATCGCGTCAGCACCAAATACTTGGAAACGTGGTGAACCACCGCCTGAACCTGCGATCAAACCAACGCGTGGGTTGTTCTGGTATTCATCTTCTTTCAGACCCGCGGATTCAATGGCTTCCTGCATGGAGATAAAGGCATAAATAGAAGCGTCGCTCATAAAACGCAAAGCTTTACGATCAATCTTATCTGCAACTTCTAGGTTTTTTACATTGCCCCATACGTGGCTACGCATACCGGAATCTTTCAGCTCCTGGGAGAAAGTGATCCCAGAACGACCTTCGCGCAGGCTCGCCAAGACTTCCTGTTGGTTATTACCAATACTGGAGACAATGCCCAGGCCTGTAATCACTGCACGTTTCATTCAATACCTCTTCCACAATAATTTTCATTCGGGATTTCGCCACGCACTTTAGCGTACAGTTGTAAGCCGAACAAGTCCGATCAGCGTTTTTCTTCGGTAATTTGCGCCACTGGGCTCACACCGTTAGAATCCCGTCACCCCTTGAGTAACGAGCCATCACCGTGAGCAATGCCCCGATCCAACCCGCAACGTTAACCTGGAACGAACAAGGTACACCTGTTTCGAAACAGTTTGATGACGTCTATTTTTCCAATCAGGACGGGTTGGAAGAAACTCGCCACGTGTTTCTTAACTGTAACCAACTGCCACAACGCTTTACTGAACACTCGCGCCCTCTATTTATTGTGGCAGAAACTGGCTTTGGCACCGGATTAAACTTCCTGACCTTATGGCAGGCCTTTGCCCATTTCCATACCGAGCACCCGACGGCAACATTGCAACGTTTGCACTTCATCAGCTTTGAGAAGTTCCCGCTGCAACCGACCGATCTGGCTGCGGCTCATGCTCGCTGGCCGGAACTGGCAACTTTTGCAGACGAACTACGTGCACAATGGCCACTACCGTTGCCAGGTTGCCACCGTTTATTACTCGACAACGGCCGTATCACCCTCGATTTATGGTTTGGCGACGTTAACGAGTTATTGCCCCATTTCGACGCCAGTATGAATAACCAGATCGATGCTTGGTTCCTCGATGGCTTCGCTCCGGCGAAAAACCCGGACATGTGGACAGAAAATTTATTCGCCGCCATGGCACGCTTTGCTCGCCCTGAAGGGAGTTTCGCCACCTTCACCGCCGCTGGTTTTGTGCGCCGAGGGTTGCAACAAGCCGGTTTCAACGTCACCAAGTGCAAGGGATTCGGGCAGAAGCGTGAAATGCTTGCCGGTGTGCTCCCCGCAGAAACCCCATTGACTGACCATCCAGCACCTTGGCTTTACCGACCAGCAGCAGATAACGTAGAGGATATCGCGTTGATCGGTGGAGGCATCTCCAGTGCATTAACCGCCCTCGCCCTGCTGCTGCGCGGTGCGAAAGTCACCCTGTACTGTGGCGACGAACAACCCGCCGAAGGGGCTTCCGGTAACCGCCAAGGCGCTTTATACCCATTGCTGAACGGACGCGGCGATGCATTGGAGAACTTCTTCACCGCTGCTTTTCCTTTCGCCCGGCGTCAGTATGACGCACTAACACGACAAGGCATTGAGTTTGATCATCAATGGTGCGGTGTTGCGCAACTTGCCTACGATGAGAAAAGCGCCGGTAAGATTGAAAAGATGCTGATGACCGCGTGGCCCGAAGCACTAGCCCACGCCGCCGATCGCGAAACGCTAAGTACATTATGTGGCGTGGACACCGGTTTTGGCGGTATCAATTATCCGCAAGGTGGTTGGTTATGCCCTGCCGAACTCACTCGTGCGGCGATCACACTGGCACAACAGCAAGGGTTGGTTTGCCACTATCAGCATAAATTGCAGACTCTCGAGCCTAACCAACAAGGCTGGCAATTGACCTTCGCCGAGGGTGGCGTTCGACAACACGCCACGGTGATCCTCGCTAACGGTCACCAATTGCCACAACTAGCGCAGAGTTCAACCCTACCGGTTTACTCTGTGCGCGGCCAGGTTTCACATATTCCAACCACGCCAGCGTTGAGCCAATTGCAGCAAGTTTTGTGTTATGACGGTTATCTCACGCCGGTTAATCCACATAATCAACAGCATTGCATCGGTGCCAGTTATCAACGCGGCGACACAACCACGGATTATCGCGAAACCGAGCAGCAAGAAAACCGCGCACGATTATTGCGTTGTTTACCGGAGCAACAGTGGCCGTTAACGGTCGACGTCAGTGACCAACAAGCACGCTGCGGTGTGCGCAGTGCGGCACGTGATCATCTGCCAGTGATCGGCGGTATTCCCGACTATGATGCGACCTTGAGTCAGTATCAGGATTTGCAGCGACAACAAAGAAACAACGAGACCATTGCACCAGCGCCAACTTATCCCAATCTGTTTGTGATCGGGGCGCTGGGTTCACGCGGTTTGTGTACGGCACCGCTGGCGGCAGAAATTCTGGCAGCGCAACTGTTTGGCGAGCCTTTACCGGGCGATCGAGACATGTTGGCGGCGCTGAACCCGAATCGGATGTGGATAAGGAAATTGCTGAAAGGAAAAGCGGTTTAATGTTTAACCCCCGCGATGGCTGCGGGGGTTGACGTTTAGGTTGTTGGTAGAGCTGTTTGATATAGATTCTGCCACATGCCTTTGACCAAGACTTGATCAGGTGGTGACAGCTCACCCGCACTAATCGCTTTTGCCAAGCTCTCTTCCACTCTGGCTTTCAGCGCTTGCGCCGTGTGCTCACCATGGGCTTCCACTTCGGCGACCGCTAACGTCAAATGACCGCGCAGGTAGCCACCGGCAAACAGGTCATCATCGCTAGCGTGCTCTACCATGTCATCAATCAACGCTAAGATGCGCTCTTCAAATTCTGCGATCATTAAAATCAAATATCTCTTTATTTAACTCAGTTGAGATCTTCCGGATAAGGAAAATGCTCAGCCGCTAGTGAAGGCGTATTGTAGAACGATTGTAAGGCTTGAATAAAGCGCGCAGGTCGTGTGGGTATTCCGTGTTCCAGCAATTCCAATACACGACTGCGCACTTTGCGCTGGAAGGTAATACGATCCGGTTCACAATCGCCATTCAGATTGTCGCAGCTTACGTTGAAGGGGAAACCTGCCGCGACGCAGAACATCCACTCTAACGCTTGCGGATTGATTTCTACTTTTTCAAATTCACTTTGCGTCTGTGCATCGCGCCCGTCCGGGCAGTACCAATAGCCAAAATCCACCAACTTGCGGCGTTCTTCACCCGCTATGCACCAATGGGAGATTTCATGCATTCCGCTGGCATAATAGCCGTGGGCAAAAACGATACGGTGGTAAGGCAATGTTTCATCGGCCGGCAAATAAATCGGCTCATCATCGCCTTTTACCAAGCGAGTATTATAGTCATCGCTGAAACACTGATTAAAGATTTCAATCAGTTGCGGATACTGGTGTTTGTCTGACATAGAGGAAAGTGACATAGAAAAAACTCAAATAACCACAATAATAAGGCGGCTATTATACTCACCATCGCCTTTTTCGCACTTAAAAATGCATCGCCAACCACTGTTGTATTTCCGTACCGTGGTTGTCATACAGCAGCTTCAAACTCATGACCAAAGAAACGATCACGATCATCGGGCGGATCAATTTTTGCCCTTTGGTCAGCACCATGTGTGCACCTAAGCGGGCACCAATCACCTGCCCGGCCAACATCACCAGACCGATGCTCCACACCACTTTGCCGCCGATGATAAACAGCACCAAACCACCGAGGTTCGAAGTAAAATTCAGGACTTTGGCATGAGCGGTAGATTTGGCCAGATTGAAACCACACAGGGTGACATAAGCCAAAGCGTAAAAAGAACCTGCGCCGGGGCCGAAGAACCCATCATAGAAACCGACACAGCCACCAGCGACCAATCCAAACGGTAACGCACTCAAACGGCGCTGGCGATCGTTTTCACCCAATCTTGGCGTTAGTAAAAAGTATAAACCAATGCCGATCACCAATATTGGCAATATCTGGCGCAGCAAATCGGCGCGCATATGTTGCACTAAAATCGCCCCGATAATCGAGCCGATCAGCGTCAGGAAAATGGTTAGCTTTTGATCGTTGAGATTGACCGCCCGGCGGCGAATAAAATACAGGCTGGCGGAGAAAGAACCGCCCACCGATTGCAGTTTATTGGTTGCCAATGCTTGCGCCGGAGACACTCCCACCGCCAACAATGCCGGAACGGTCAGCAACCCGCCCCCCCCGGCAATCGAATCAATAAAACCGGCCACTAGCGCCACGACAAACAGCACCCCGAGCAACTCGGGGCTAAAAGCTAACCAGTCCATTTTTTATTCCGCTGCGAAATGATTATCCAGCAAAGCCTGACAAGTTGGAGGTAACGGCGGTATCACCGGTTTACCCGGTTTGGAACTTGGCTGATGTGGCTCAAACCAACTTGCCAGTTCCGCACCACAGCCATCACCGACCGGTGGAGCATCTTGATCTTTACACTCCAAACTTCCCGCCGGGCAACGCAAACGTACATGCATATGCGCTCGGTGACCGAACCACGGACGAACTTTGTGCAACCAACTACGATCGGCACCCGCATCATCGCACAAACGCTGTTTGATCGCCGGGTTGACGAAGATCCGTGTCACTTCGCTATCTTGAGCGGCAGTCTTGATCAACGATTCAATCTGCGGTTGCCATTGACTGCTGCGCACAGTTTTACCGTCATTGGTCACTAGGTCGATCGGTTGTGGCTTCAACAATTGCTGTGAGCTCCAACGCTGGCGCGGCAACTGCAACCAGATATCCACATCCAACCCGGATTGGTGGCTGGCGTGACCGCTGCTGAAGCGACCGCCAGCAGGCATCGCCATATCACCAATCAATACCGTACCCAACCGTTGCTGATTGGCTTCAATACCAAGGCGCTTAATAAATGCCAACAGATCTGGATGACCAAAATAGCGACGCTGATCGGTGCGCATCACTTGATAATCTGGTGAATTCAGCGACAGAGGCTGAGCGCCAATAATACAACCATTGGAAAAACCGCCTATCGCCTGCGCGCTTCCGGACACAGGATGGTTAATTTGCTGCCAAGGTGTCAACGCCAAGGCAGAACTCGAAACCATCAAAGCCGCAATACCCAACATCCATTGTTTCATTTTGCGTTACCAGCGTGGAACATCGGAGTGCACATCACCATTTTGTGCCCGTTGGCGCAGTAGGTGATCCATCAATACAATCGCCATCATCGCTTCGGCGATCGGCACTGCACGAATGCCGACACAAGGATCGTGACGACCACGCGTGACCATTTCGACCGCTTCACCCTGCCGATTGATAGTGCGCCCCGGCACCATGATGCTAGACGTCGGTTTCAGCGCCAAGTGAGCAATCACCGGCTGACCGCTGCTGATACCGCCGAGAATGCCGCCCGCATGGTTGCTTTGGAAACCTTCTGGCGTGATTTCGTCACGGTTTTCACTGCCACGTTTAGTCACAACGGCAAAACCATCGCCGATTTCTACGCCTTTCACGGCGTTAATACTCATCAAGGCGTGCGCCAGATCGGCATCCAAACGATCGAATACCGGCTCGCCTAAGCCGACCGGTACATTTTCTGCAATCACGCTAATTTTGGCACCGATTGAGTCGCCTTCTTTCTTCAGCGCACGCATCAATTCGTCCAGCGCTTCCAATTTGTCAGGATCCGGGCAGAAGAACGGGTTTTGCTCGACCTGATCCCAATCTTTCAGTTCACAGCTTACGTCACCGATTTGTGCCAAATAGCCACGAACCGTGACGCCAAATTTTTGCGCCAAATACTTTTTGGCGATCGCCCCGGCAGCCACGCGCATTGCGGTTTCACGCGCCGATGAACGACCACCGCCGCGATAATCACGCACGCCGTATTTCTGCTCGTAGGTGTAATCTGCGTGACCAGGGCGGAACAGATCTTTTATCGCACCGTAGTCCTGCGAGCGCTGGTCGGTGTTTTCGATGATCAACCCAATGCTAGTGCCGGTGGTCACACCTTCGAACACGCCAGACAGAATACGGACTTGATCCGGTTCGCGACGTTGGGTGGTGTAGCGTGAAGTCCCCGGACGGCGGCGATCCAAATCATGTTGTAAATCTGCTTCGGTCAATGGAATGCCCGGCGGCACGCCATCAACGATACAACCCAGCGCCACACCGTGAGATTCACCAAAAGTGGTGACGCGGAAAAACTGCCCAATACTGTTCCCTGCCATCACGGCTCCTTACCGTTATTCTTGATCAATTTAGGGTCTGATACGGCAGACCCTAATGAGAAATTAGCTGCGATAGAGACTGAAATGCGCTTTGCAATCAATTAGCTGTTGTTTAGTCAGCATGAATACGCCGTCACCGCCGTTATCGAACTCCAGCCAGGTGAACGGAATATCCGGATATTGTTCCATCAGATGTACCATGCTGTTGCCGACTTCACAAATCAGTACGCCGTCATCACTGAGGAAATCAGGTGCGCAAGCCAAAATACGACGCGCCAGTTTCAGGCCATCGCTACCTGCCGCCAGCCCCAGTTCCGGTTCAAAACGGAACTCTTGTGGCAGATCAGACATATCTTCTGCATCAACATACGGCGGGTTGGTAACGATAAGATCGTACTGGATCGCCGGAACGTCACGGAACAGATCAGAGCGGATCGGGATCACCTGATGTTCAACGCAATGCGCTTGAATATTACGTTCAGTCACCGCTAGTACATCGGTAGAGATGTCTACGGCGTCAACTTCCGCTTCTGGGAACGCATAACCGCAAGCAATGGCGATACAACCACTACCGGTACACATATCGAGAATATGACGCGGCGGATGTGAAATCAGCCCATCAAATTGGTTGGCAATCAACTCACCAATCGGCGAACGCGGCACCAGTACGCGTTCATCGACATAGAACTCCATACCGCAGAACCAGGCTTTGTTAGTCAGATAAGCGACTGGCACGCGCTCGTTCACGCGGCGGATCACGCGCTCAACGATACGGTGACGCTCGCTAGAAGTCAGACGCGCGCTGCGCATATCCTCTGGAATATCCAACGGCAGGAACAGGCTGGGCAAAACCAACTGCACTGCTTCGTCCCACGGGTTATCGGTTCCGTGACCATAGTAGATATTAGCAGCATTAAAGCGGCTTACCGCCCAGCGCAGCATATCCTGAATGGTGTGCAGTTCGTTCACTGCTTCTTCGACGAAAATTTTGTCCAATTTGCCCTCCGGCAGGCGGCGATGATTCATGAGTTAGCCGCTTAGTTTGCCACGAAGCACGCGACAAATCAGCTGTTGCGTCATTCTAGATACGTTTTACTTCGCCGGTAAGCATTGAGACGGTAAACTACCGAAATGAATGTTATCCGGTAGATAAATAATGAAGAACAAGAACCCCCTGAGCAAAGAGGAATTGCTGCTTTTCAGGGAGTCAATTTCTGGCACAGAAAAGCTGCGGCAGGATACGATTGTCCACCCCAAACCTAAAAGTAAATTCAAGCAAGTTGCCCCACAACGTTTATTGCAGGAACAGGTGGATGCCAGTTTTTATTTTTCTGATGAGTTCCAACCGTTATTGGATGAAGAAGGTCCGGCGCGTTACGTGCGCCCTGGCTACAGCCATTACGAATTGAAAAAGTTGCGGCGCGGGGATTATATACCCGATCTGTTTTTGGATCTGCACGGTTTAACGCAGCTTCAGGCCAAGCAAGAATTAGGGGCGTTGATTGCCGCCTGTAAACGTGAGCACGTGCACTGCGCCTGTGTGATGCATGGCCACGGCAAACACGTTCTTAAGCAACAGACGCCACTGTGGTTGGCACAACACCCGGATGTGCTGGCTTTTCATCAGGCCCCTAAAGAATGGGGTGGCAGCGCGGCGGTACTAGTACTGATCGAGCTAGCTCAATAGAAATTGCTAAAGTGTAAAAATGACAAAGGGCGATGATCAACATCGCCCTTTTACTAGACCGTTTCTCGATATCAGGCTTTCGCCATCACTTTCGACGGGCTCATTTGCCATTCAAATTTACCGTTGCAGTCATCTGAGGCCAGCTCAACGTTAGCAATGGCAGAAGTAGCAAACATGGGTGGACATTCGCCAGGACACAACTCAGCCACCAGATAGCCCACTAACGGCAGGTGCGATACGATCAGTACCGAAGAAACGCCTTCTTTAGCCAGTTCTTGCAAATGACAACTCACCAAGGCGACGTTGCCCCCGGGCGTTAGATCTAGCATTACTTCCTCATCTTCCGGCAGAGGTAATACTTCTCGCACTGTCTCTAACGTCTGCTCTGCGCGTAGATACGGGCTGACCAGCACACGTTCAATATTTACTGACTTGTTGTTCAACCAAGTCGCCATCTGACGTGACTCATCACGGCCACAAGCAGTAAGAGGTCTTACCGAGTCGCTGGCTGCTTCAAGAGCAGCATCGCCGTGACGCATAATCAAAACTTGCATATTGCACCGCTGTTGTTGACAAAAAAATGTGCCGTCTTTCTATGGCGACCGGGCATTCTGCCTGAAAGTTCAGGTAAAGAAAACGCTGTTTTTTACATCAACCGCGTCTGAATGTGACATTCCTGTTCACATAACCACCAATTCAAGGGGTTAAATTTTCATCTTCCATTGTAAATGTTATTCGTCGGTGCCGCGGTTTTCGCCACCGACGAGTTACGTTACCTCGCTCTAATATCCCTGTACAGTCTCCGGAATTACCGTTGTTACAAGGAGTGATAGCGATCACATTGCCTGTATGATCCAACTGTAGTGCAATTTACACCGCAGGGTAGAAACGTTCGCTCTGCTTAGCCATTCGTTGCAGCAATTCACAAGGTTCAAAATGTTCACCGTACTGCTGCTCAAGGAATTGCAGTGTTTTGACGACCTTTTCCGCTCCTAATTGATCCATATAACGGAACGGACCACCGAGGAATGGCGGGAAGCCAATGCCAAATACTGCGCCAATATCCCCATCGCGAGCACTACGAATCACGCCTTCATCCAGACAACGCGCCGCTTCATTCAACATCATCATCATGCACCGCTGTACGATAATCTGATGCTGCAAATGGGCTTTAGGCGTAATTCCCAACAGGTTATAGACTGAGGTATCCGCGCTTTTCTTATTACGCTGACGTCCCCCTGTTGGGTAGAGATAAAAACCACGGCCGTTTTTGCGCCCTTTGCGACCATCTTTCAACACCGCATCAAATGCTGCTGGCGCGGCAAAACGTGGCCCAAGTTCCGCCACCAAAATAGGAATGATTTTAGTACCGACGTCGATGCCGACTTCATCCAACAGCGTCATTGGCCCCACCGGGAAGCCGAAATCGACCAGTGCTTTATCCAAAGACTCAATCGGCTCGCCTTCCAGCAGGCAGCGTGCAGCTTCATTAATATACGGCGCTAAAATACGGTTGACGTAGAAACCCGCGCGGTCAGCGACCACAATCGCCGTTTTGCCTTGCTTCTGTGCTAATGCCACAGTCGTCATGATGGTTTCTTCACTGGTGGTCGCATGTGGGATCACCTCGACCAGAGGCATCTTATCGACCGGGCTGAAGTAATGCAGACCAATCACCTGTTCTGGTCGCGCGGCATTAGCGGCAATTTGACCGATGGGCAACGAAGACGTATTGGAAGCAAACACCGTGTGTGGTGCGGCATATCGTTCGATTTCCGCAACCATCTGTTGTTTCAGTGCCAAGTCCTCGAACACCGCTTCCACCACAATATCGACGTTCTCAAAACCGGTGTAATCCGTCGAGCCGGAGACCAACGACATCTGTTTCTGGCGCTCTTGTGGACGCATTCTTTTACTACGCACTCGCTTGCTGAGAACATCCCAGCTGTATTTCAGCGCGTTATTAATGCCCTGCTCATTCACATCTTTAATACGTACGGGTAAACCACCACGCGTAGAGGTGACACAGGCAATCCCACCGCCCATTAAACCACCGCCCAGAATCCCCACTCGATGTAAATCATGCGGTCGCGCATGGTCTTTATGATAGGAATTCACGCCACGCTCTTTTTTCAGCGCCGTCGAGGCAAAAAACAAGCTGCGCAATGCGGCTGATTCTGGCGTCATCGCCAGTTCGCCAAAGGCTTTTGCTTCTGCTTCATAACCACTGGTGGAACCTTGATCTAACCCAGTGCGTACCACCTGAATAATTCTCTCAGCCGCCGGGTAATTGCCGTGAGTCTTTTCCAACGTTTTTTTACGCACGATGCTAAACAGCAAGTTTTTACCCAATGGGCCATTGAGTAACCGCTCTTGCCATGGCAATTCACGTTTACTTTTCCAGCCTTGCTTCACCCGCTCAATGGCAGTTTGCAGCAGGATAGAGTTTGGCACAGCGTCGTCCACCAACCCCATGCGCAATGCCTGTCGCGCACGAATATGTTTACCGGTCAGGATCATGTCCAATGCTTTACTGGCACCAATCAACCGTGGCAAACGCTGGGTACCGCCGGAACCGGGCAACAGGCCGAGCTGAACTTCTGGCAAACCCAGAGCCGTTTTGTCATCCAGCGAACAGACACGGCTGTGGCAGGCCAAAGCCAGTTCCAAACCACCGCCTAAGCAAGCACCGTGGATCGCCGCCACTACCGGTACTGGGAAGGCAGCAATTTGCGCCAAGGTATTTTGCCCTTTACGCGCCAGTGACTCTGCTTCTTTCGCCGTTTTACATGCAGCAATCATGGTGATGTCCGCCCCGGCGACAAAGGAGTCAGTCTTACCGGAAATAATCACCAATCCTTCTAACGTAGTCAGTTGCTGCGCTTTGGTCAGTACATCATTCACTTGTTCGACAAACTCGGCTTTCAAGGTATTCACTTTCTCGCCGGGAACATCGATGGTGATGACGCCGATATTGTCTGGGCGCAGCGTCAGTTGGAAAGCTGAAGGTTTGGCGCGTTGTTCGTGTAATGCGTTCTCGAAACTCATTATTCCACCTCCAAGATCATCGCAGCGCCCAATCCACCGGCGGCACAGGCTGTTGTCAGCCCCAACCCACCGCCACGACGTTTCAATTCATGCAACATTTGAGTGATCATGCGCGCACCAGTAGCCGCAAACGGATGCCCATAAGCAATCGAACCACCCAATACGTTGAATTTATTCATATCCACTTCACCGATCGCCTGACTGCGCCCCAATTTTTGTTGGGCAAACTCAGCGCTAGCAAACATTTTCAAGTTAGCCAACGTTTGTGCGGCAAAGGCTTCGTGCATATCGATTAAAGCGAGATCAGCTAAAGTGATACCCGCACGATCCAGCGCTAATGGCGTGGCATAAGACGGCCCCAACAGCATGTCTTCCCATACGTCGATGGCAGAGAAAGCAAAGCTGCGCAGATAACCTAAAGGTTCCAATCCTAATTCTTTGGCGCGAGATTCGCTCATCATCAATACGGCGGCGGCGCCGTCGGTCAATGGCGTACTGTTAGCAGCAGTAACCGTGCCGTGCTTGCGATCAAAAGCGGGTTTCAATTTAGCGTAGGACGCCAAGCTGGAATCTTTACGGATAGTATTGTCATCAGAGAACGGAGTTTTATAGGGAGGAATATAGGCCGTCATCACTTCCTGCTGTAATAACCCCTGCTCCCAAGCTTTGGCCGCCAAAGAGTGAGAACGATGCGCCAAGGCATCTTGTTCCTCACGGCTGATACCGTGGGTCTTGGCCATTTGCTCAGCCGTATCACCCATACGTAAACCGGTAGAATACTCAGCCACCGCCGGGGGAACTGGCAGTAAATCGCGAAACTTAAGTTTGCTGAACAATTTAAGGCGTTGAGATAGCGTGCGAGCTTTATTCACATCAACCAGAGTACGCGCCAACGCCTTGCTGACGCCAATTGGCAACACGGAAGATGAATCCGCCCCACCGGCAATACCAATGCTAACGCTGCCAGCCATAATACTTTCCGCCACGTTGGCAACGGCTTGGAAACTGGTGGCACAGGCGCGTGATACGCTGTAGGCATCGGTATGTACGCTCATGCCCGTCCCTAACACGATTTCACGCGCGATATTTGGCGCTTCCGGCATTTGTACCACTTGACCGAAAACCAGTTGATCGATGAGTTCAGGATCGATACCGCTGCGAGCCAGTAACTCACTCACCACTGTTTTGCCCAAGTCCACCGCCGGAATACCGTGATAAGCGGTTGCCTGTTTAGCAAAAGGGGTACGTAAGCCATTAACGATCGCAATACGGTCGCCTTGGCGGGTAGTCAGCGGCAATGCCTTACTCATAAAAACTCCTGAAGGAAAGAACGTCAGCGCAATGGTCATCAAGAGGTCAGACCTGATGTTGGCATTGTTAACCAAATATTTACACTTAGCAAACAACCAGAAGCGAAAACTGCGAGCAGGAGCAACTTTATTTGAGGGGGAATTGAGCTAGAAGGGACAGTCGAGGAAATCGCCGTGCGCGAGTCACCCCGCGCACGTGAAGACTGGGATTAACGCAGACCCAGTTGGAAGATCAGAGTTTCAGCCTGGCAAGCAAAGGTAAAATTGGCATCCAGTTGCACACCGCCGTCAACGGGTTTAATGCTACTAGTGATGTCACAAGGGTCAGACTCCACGGCACGTGCTTTTTCGCTCAAAACCGCCAGTGTTTTCTCTGCATCTTGCTGATTAGCTAATACTTGGCTGTAGGAAGCCGTGCAATCGGTATTATCCATGATGGTACCGACATCGACGCAGCAGCAAGCCGCTGTTTCTTGAGCATTACATTTATTAATTGCATCTGACATGTTCGTTTTCTCCTCACAGGCGGTTTTAAACTCGCCCAAATTGCCATTTGTGATCTGGCGCAAAAACACAAAAATCTGCTGGTTATTTTACGCCTCTACCCTCGCCAGCACTAGCCATACTTTTTGTAAGCGTTTTAAGTGATGGATATCACAAATGAAAATCGTTCCTTGCTAAGTAATAGTAAGAATTTCGTTACTCACTGACCATTTTTTGTTAAGCAGATCTCCTTTCGGAGATCGAATTTGAAATATTTTAAAAACAAACTTGCAACATATTAACAGGTCAGACCTATAATTCAGCCACTGGTCTGATTTGTCTGAGTGATAACGGACCCTACAATCCCGCGCTCCTTGTTACTTCGTGTAACATAGTTTAAATAATAAACACATAATGAGGTTTTGGTCATGAGCCAGAAAAACCTATTTACCAAGTCAGCCTTCACGGTTGCAGTGGCAATTATTTCTTCAAATGCGTCTGCCGCAGGATTCCAGTTGAATGAGTATTCATCTGCTGGTTTAGGCCGTTCTTTCTCTGGTGAAGGTGCAGTAGCGGATAACGCCGCATCTGCGAGCCGTAACCCTGCAACTATGATGATGTTCGATCGTCCTTCTTTCTCTGCCGGTGCGATCTTTATCGACCCGGACGTTAATATTTCTGGTCAATCCCGTAGCGGTGCGAGTTTGGATGCCAAAAATATCGCCCCTGTTGCTTGGGTGCCAAACCTGCACTACATTCAGCCAATTAACGAGCAGTGGGCTGTAGGGGGTTCTCTGACCAGTAACTATGGTCTGGCTACCGAATTTAACGACAGCTACGCAGCAGGTCCTTACGCGGGTAAAACCGATTTGACCACGGCAAACCTGAACCTAAGCGCCGCGTACCGTCTGAATAAACATTTCAGCTTCGGTCTGGGCTTTGATGCCGTTTATGCCAAAGCAAAATTGGAGCGTTATGCAGGTGAAGCAGGCGTCGCTCTGGGCATGCCAGCTGACACCCAAATCTCGCATCTGAAAGGTGACGAGTGGGGTTATGGCTGGAACGCCGGTATCTTGTATGAAGTTGATGACAACAACCGTTATGGCTTCACTTATCGTTCAGAAGTGAAAATCGATTTCGATGGCGATTATAAGAGTAGCATTCCTTCTCGTCTGAACCCAGCGCAAGGCCGTACGGGTTTGCCGTGGGGCACCGATGGCAACACCATCCCTGGCTCGCTGACACTGAACCTGCCAGAAATGTGGGAAGTGTCTGGCTATAACAAAGTCGCGCCACAATGGGCGATCCACTATAGCTTGGCTTACACCAGTTGGAGCCAGTTCCAAGAGCTGAAAGCGACCGGTTCTAACGGTCAGACGCTATTCGAAAAACATGAAGGCTTCAAAGATGCCTACCGCATCGCGCTGGGTACCACTTACTACTACGATCAGAACTGGACCTTCCGTACCGGTATTGCCTTTGATGACAGCCCAGTACCGGCTCAGAACCGCTCTATCTCTATCCCAGACCAAGACCGTTTCTGGTTAAGCGCAGGTACCACTTACGCGTTCAACAAAAATGCGTCAGTTGACGTGGGTGTTTCCTACATGCACGGCCAACACGTGACCATCAATGAAGGTCCTAAAGAAAATCCGTATACTTTCGAGTCTGAAGGTAAAGCCTGGCTGTACGGCGCTAACTTCAACTATACCTTCTAAAGCAACACCTTCTAATTACTGCGGTAATTCTAAGGAAAGCGCCCCTGTCGTTTGAACAACGGCGGGGGCGCTTTGTTTTGGTAAGAACGTCTCTCAATATTTCAGATAATAGATGCGGTATATCCCCAATAGATTTCAAGTTGCAGGTAGGCGGCAACTGAGTGAATCCCCAGGAGCTTGGCCCACCAAGTGACTGGGGTGAACGAAGGCAGCCAACACCCCTGCAGCTTGAAAGATGAAGGGGATATCACTTCCAATTTGCTCGGCATCTTCCTCCTTCTCCTTGCCTTGCGGCGAGTAAAGGACTAACCTGACACTGTTCAGGAGTCAGGTGAGACCTCGGGTTGATTGATATCACTCGGGGTCTTTCTCTTTCTACCTGAAACCAAACTGCAAACTTCTCGCCCCAGACAGAAAGATCCAGAGCACCCACACGCAGTCTACGCCTATCCTCTACCTAACACTGTCCTAAAGAATAAACCGTTAAAGGTTATGCGAGACGCTACGCAAAAAACGAAACCCGCCATCAAGGCGGGTTTCGATAAACTCATTTTTGGGCTTTACTGCGCCGAATCTATCTCGTCTAAATCGCCCTGAATAACCTGAGCGTTCGGGTTATCTTCAGCTTTCAGCACACCGCCGCTGGCCAAGAAATCATGACGTTGGAAGTAGGCTTCACGCATCATCAAATAAGGATCTGACGAGTTACGCAGCAGACCATCGGAATCCAGCAGTTGAGCTCGCACTTCAATACCATCAAGTACCCATTTACCGGCCGACATCCAGAAGGTCAGATAACTCAGTACCGGATAGAGTTTATCTACCCACTCACCACCGTCTTCACGCAAGGTAAAGCTGCCATAGCCCGGCAATTGCACATACGGGCCGTAACCGACGCCATAGTAACCTAAGGTGCTACCGAAGCGGTGCGGCTCTTCACGCGCCAGTTTCGGGTTCGCCATACCTGCAACGTCGATCAATCCGCCCATCCCCAACAAGGTGTTCAGGAAGAAACGGTTGAAGTGGATCATCCCTTTATAAGGGTCGCCACGTAAAAATTCGTTGACCATACTGGCCGGCTCTTCCAGGTTGGAAGAGAAGTTACTGATGCCATTTCGCGCCGGCATCGGCACATAATCGCGCCAAACAACCGCCACTGGGCGCACTACATAAGGGTCAAGTACGTTGAAGTTGAAATCAAACATCGTACGGTTGAACCCTTCCAGAGGATCGCTGCGCCCTTGTGGGTCTTTATCCGGAGTGCTGGCACAACCTACGAGTAATACCGTTGTGAAAGCCAGCCCAGTCAGGCGAATGTTCATATATTTCTCCATGAAAACCACGTTCAGTCTTTATTATCAGGGAACCTGCTTATCTATCTGAACGCTAACTTGCCCTTTACCGCTGAAATCCTGTTCGGCGCTCTCTCCAAACCAGTCGCCCGCCTGAGGCGTAGCTAGACCATCTTGTGAGATACGTACTCGCACCTTGACCTGATGCTGCGCCGAAAGTAAGCGTTCTGGCATCATGGCATTGCTGTCATCAAGCGATAATGACAACGGGAAACGACTCAGAGGTAGTTGTTTTACAGCAACCGGCACCGGGCTTTTACCATCGGTAACCGAAATTATCAGCGTCCCTTGCTGCGGTAATGCTTTTGCCGCCTCCGGCGACAATGAGACATTCACAGCAAGTTTAACAGTTTCCTCGCCGGCCTGTACTTTTGCTTGTTCAATGCTGCGCTTTAGCACTTCAACCCGTTGATCGTCGGCAGGTAATAATTTTAGCATCACTTGCCAAGCACCGATGGCCTGTTGATAGTCCCCTTGCTCAAAGGCGTTAAACGCCAACAGGCTTAACACACGCAGGTTGGTATGATCTTCGGCAACCATCTTGCGCAGCATCTGCGTTGCTTGTTTATTATCCTCTGGATCGCTGGAACGCGTCAAAACCTCGGCATAACCGAGACGTACTTCCAGATTATTCGGGTCTAATTGATAGGCGTGGGCAAATGCCTGAGTCGCAGTGGTCGCATTATTCAGCGCCATGCCGACACGACCGAGCATCATCCAATCATTGATATTACGATCGTCCTCCTGCAATGAAGTGCGCAACCCCAAACCCAGACGAGCAATCTCTTCCATGCTCAATGGTTTGGCTTGTTCATTAGCAACACGCTCGCGCAGTTCCGGCATTTGAGCCTCAACCTGATGCCAAGCATTAACCTGTGCTAAGCCGCCAGTTTTGAAGTAGAAACCGACAGCCACGACCACCAGCACGGCAACACCGGGTACTAACGCCCAGCGATTGATCGGTTTTACCGTTTCTTGATGTTGGTCTGGAATATCGTTCAACAGGTTCTGTTGCAGTTCTTGCACCATCTCCGGGCGTTCTGCTATTACCCCTTGTTGCTCGTCCTGTTCCAATTCGTTCAAGCGATCTTGATACAACGTCTTGTTCAGCGTATCGCGGCTAGTGGTGGAGTTTTCCTTTTCTTGCCGCATCGCCGGTATCACCAGCAATGCCGCAGCACCCACCAGAAGTACAATAATTATCAGCCAAAATGCCATTAGGGTTTCTTCCTGTCAGTCTCATCTAACAGCGCCGCCAAGCGCTGCTGCTCCTGTACGGAGAATTTATCGTTATCGCTGACGGTACGGCGACGAGTTCGCATAATCACAATCGCACCACCTATCAACACAAACAGCAATGGCCCTATCCAGAGGATCAGAGTCGCAGGCGTCACTGGAGGTTCGTAGGTGACGAAATTGCCATAGCGCGCCACCATGTAATCGATAACCTGTTGTTTGTTCTGCCCTTGCATCATCAGCTCGTACACCTTGGTGCGCATATCAGCGGCGATAATGGCATTAGAATCCGCGATGCTATTGTTTTGGCATTTTGGGCAACGGAGTTGTTCGGTTAGCTCGCGGTACTGCTGCTCCTGTTCAACCGAATTAAATTTATAAGTATCAATAGCCGCGCTTGCCGCAAAACTCAGCAATGCCGCCATCATCAGGGCGATCAGTCTCATGCATCCCCCCCGTATTTACGCCATAGCGGTAACACTTCTTGCTGCCAGACACGATCATTCATATCACCCGCATGGCGATAACGAATGATGCCCTGCCCGTCTATCAAAAACGTCTCTGGCGCGCCATACACACCAAGGTCCAATCCCAACATGCCGTCACCGTCATACAGGCTCAGCGCATAAGGATTACCTAGCGTATTCAACCACTCAACCGCCTTGGCTCGGTCGTCTTTATAGTTTAGACCGACCACGCGGATGCCTTTCGCTGCCAGCGTGTTGAGATATTGATGCTCAGCACGACAGGTGGGACACCAAGTCGCCCAAACGTTAAGCAATATCGGTTTGCCGTTGCGCAGTACGGTTTGATCGAAAGTTTTACCCGGTTGATCGAGTGATTCCAGTTTGAACACCGGCACTGGCTTACCGATCAACGCAGATTCCAACATGGTGGGATCTTCCCCACCGGCGTTACGCGTTAACTGCACCAGAAAAGCCACCACCAGCAACAGGAACAGGACTAATGGGATAAACAACAGTTTGCGGTTCATGCCTGTTCCTCCAATTTGCCTTGGCGCTTCAATTTTTTACTCATGCGATAACGCGGATCGAGAATACACAGAATGCCGCCGAACGCCATAAAGACGCCGCCGTACCAAATCCAACGCACGAAGGGTTTGTAATACAAACGCACCGCCCAAGAACCGTCATCCAGTTCCTCGCCGAGTGCCGCGTACAGATCGCGGGTCAGACCGCCGTCAATGGCGGCTTCCGTCATCATGCTGCGTGACACGTTGTAATAGCGTTTTTCCGCGCGCAGTGTTGCTTCTGGTTTGCCATTGCGAGTCACATCGATAACACCGACACCGCCGGTATAGTTTGGCCCTTTAACATCATGTACATCGCGGAAAGTGAAACGATAATCGTGAATTTCTACGACATCTCCCGCCTTCATGCGTACATCACGCTCAACGCTGTAGTTCTGGCTAAAGGCAATGCCCACTACAGTGACCGCCACGCCCAAATGCCCTAGCACCATGCCCCAATGACTACGAGAAAGCAGCGTTAAACCACGCCAGAAGCCATGACGGTGAGTAGCTCGTTCATGCAACTCCATCAACGTCAATACCGTCACCCACACTGCCATCATCAGCCCAACAACGGTCATGCCAGCGATACTGTCTTGCATCAACCAAGGCAATAAGATCGACAGCGCTAAGGTCACCACCAGCGCCACGCCCAAGCGGCGCCACAATTTGGTCGGTTCATCACGACGCCAGCGCACCAGCGGCCCAATCCCCAACAGCAATGCCAACGGCGCCATCAGCCAGGTGAACATGGTATTAAAGAAGGGTTCGCCGATAGAAATGCTGCCCAAACCGAGCTGTTTATGCACCAGCGGTAATAACGTCCCTAGCAACACCACCAACGTGGCCGCAATCAGCAGCACGTTGTTGCCAAGCAGGAAAGTCTCACGTGAGAAGGTTTCATGCTGCACCCGGCTGCGTACTTGCCCACCTTTCACCGCATACAGCAGCAACGATCCACCGATGACAATCACCAGATACGCCAGAATAAACATGCCGCGCGCCGGATCGGAGGCAAAAGAGTGCACCGAAACCAACACGCCGGAGCGCACCAAGAAGGTGCCGAGCAAACAGAGAGAGAATGCGGTGATCGCCAGCAGAACCGTCCAAGCTTTGAACGTCCCGCGTTTTTCGGTGACTGCCAACGAGTGGATCAGCGCTGTTCCCGCCAACCACGGCATAAAGGAGGCGTTTTCGACCGGGTCCCAGAACCACCAACCACCCCAGCCCAATTCGTAATAGGCCCAAGCAGAACCCAGCACGATACCCATCGTGAGGAACACCCAAGCCGCGGTAGTCCAAGGTCGTGACCAACGCGCCCACGCGGTATCGAGTCGACCAGCCATCAATGAAGCAATCGCGAAAGCAAAAGCGACGGAGAAACCGACATACCCCATATATAACAATGGCGGGTGGAAAATCAGACCGACGTCTTGCAACAACGGGTTGAGATCGCGCCCATCGATAGGGAAATCAGGCAAAGTACGGGTAAATGGATTGGAAGTCATGATGATAAACAGCAGGAACCCGGCGGTAATCATCCCCATCACTGACAACACACGCGCCACGGCGTCCGCTGGCATACTGCGACTACACAATGCCACCGCGAGCGACCAACAACTCAACAGCAGAACCCAGAGCAACAATGAACCTTCATGCGCTCCCCAAGTCGCGGCAATTCGGTAATACACCGGGAGTTGGCTGTTCGAGTTACCGGCAACATAAGCAACGGTAAAATCATTGGTGATAAACGCATAGACCAAGCAAAAAAAGGATAATGCGATGGCAATGAACATGCCGTAAGTCAGTGGACGCGCCACCGCCATCATGCGTTGATCCTGCCGCGCAGCGCCCCATTGCGGATAGACACTCAACAATACCGAAACCGCCAGTGCCAAGCACAGCAGGAAATTACCTATCTCTGGCATCATGACTTATTGCCCTCGTCTTGCGGGCTGGAGTAGGCCGAAGCTGGCCCTTGGTGATTTTCTTTCATCGCATCAGCCACTTCTGGTGGGGTGTATTTTTCATCGTGTTTCGCCAGCACTTCACGCGCATTGACCACGTTGCCTTCTTCCAGCACACCTTGTGCCACGACACCCTGCCCCTCACGGAACAGATCCGGCAAGATCCCTTCATAAGTGACAGCAATGGCGCCGCGCGCATCGTAGATCTTGAAGTGTACTTTCAGCGTTTTTTGATCGCGTTTGACCGAGCCGGGCATCACCATGCCACCGATACGCAGGCGTTGCCCCACTTCCGGTTTCTCATGATTTTCACCTTTACCCAGCAAGATTTCACTCGGGGTATAGAACAGATCGATATTGGAGCGTAGCGCATATAACGCCAAAGTGGCGGTTAATGCGACGCCGATCAGGACAACAATCGCCAGATAGAGACGGCTTTTACGACGTGGATTCACAATGATTTCTCCCGCTTGATTGGCGGTGTATTTTTTTGTTGCGACTGCTGGATGCGATGCTCGCGCGCCTGACGACGGCCAATCTCATCCAACAGTTGTCGACGCTGCCATAAGGTATGGAATACCAACCCTAGCAACGGAATAAGTGTCGCGGCAACGGCTAGCCAAACGTAAAAGGCGTAACCGCCCATGGCAAAAAATGCCTGCCAGGAGCTGAATGCGATACTCATGACTGACGCTCCTTGTTAACCAATTCGGCCACCCACGGGCGTTGACGTTCCTGACTCAAAATCAGGTTACGCAGACGCATTAAAGTCAGAGTGATAAAGAACAACAGATAGCCGAGGATCGCGAAGCGCAGCGGGGTACGCATACTGGGTGCGATGCTCTGTTGCATATTGGTGGAGCCCTGGTGAAGCGTGTTCCACCATTCGACCGAAAAATGAATAATCGGCAAGTTTACGACACCGACTAATACCAGAATACCTGCAGCTCGCCCCGCTAAACGGCGATCTTCAAAAGCGTTATACAGTGCAATCACGCCCATATATAAGAACAGCAACACCAATTCAGAGGTCAGACGCGCATCCCAAACCCACCAGGTGCCCCACATCGGCTTGCCCCACGCGGAGCCCGTGACCAAGGCGATAAAGGTAAATACTGCACCAACCGGAGCCATCGCAGCCACTACGGTATCGGACATCTTCATCTGCCAAACCAGCCCGATGAACGCGGCAATCGCCATTGAACCATACACGCCCATCGACCACATCGCAGCCGGTACATGGATATACATGATGCGGAAACTATCGCCCTGCTGATAATCCTTTGGAGCAAAACCGAAACCCCAAACCCAACCCAGCAGCAGACAAACGGCTCCCGCTAACCCCAGCCAAGGGACGAACCGACCACAGACGTGATACAACCGTTCAGGTCGGGCAAACTGATGTAACCATTTCCACATTGTCGTCTCTGCTCACAGTAAAATTAATGCGGTGGCCGCCCCAAACATCGGCGGTGAAAAATTTACGCTAAGGGATACGTTCTTATTGGCGTTGTCCCGCGCTTTTATTCTTTAATTATTGCACACTTACCCGTAATGCGGCGGCGGTCGCGAATGGAGCTAATGTAATACTTCCCGCTAACACCGCTCCCAAGACAGCCAAATAGCCGTCAATCGGCATTCCCATTGATGCTGCGTCGATCGCCGCCGTCGAAAATATCAATACCGGAATATACAGCGGTAACACCAGAAGGCTGAGTAACACCCCGCCCTTACGTAACCCCACGGTCAGCGCGACGCCAATCGCCCCAATCAAACTCAACGTGGGCGTGCCCAATAGCAAAGTCGCCGCTGTCGCTAGCCAAGTATTGAAGTCCAAGGACAACAACATCGCTACCAGCGGCGATAAAATTAACAATGGCAACCCCGTCACCAACCAATGCGCGGCCACTTTTCCCAGTACCGTCATCGGTAATGGCGTAGGTAATAATAGAAGTTGTTCCAATGAACCATCGAGAAAATCGTCGCGGAATAAACGCTCAAGGGCAAGTAATGAGGCCAGTAACGCAGCAACCCAGATAATCCCTGGTGCGATCCGTGCCAGCAATTGCGGTTCAGGTCCAATTCCCAAAGGGAACAATGTGATCACTATCAGGAAAAACCACAACGGATTGACGATTTCAGCGCTTTTACGAAAAGCGATTTTTAGCTCACGTCGCAATAAAACTAAAAACATCAGGCGCTCTCCATGCCGATTTCCGTCAGGCGAATCTTGCCGATGGTTCGCGTTGCACTGGCCAGATCCTGATGGGTGGTCAATAGCACCATTCCGCCCTGCTGTGCATGTTGTTCAAATAAGTCGATCAATTCTGCCACGCCCTGTTTGTCAATCGCGGTCAAAGGTTCATCCAATATCCACAGCGGGTGATCACTCAGCCATAATCGCGCCAAAGCGACACGGCGCTGTTGCCCAGCAGAAAGTTGAGCGACCGGAAGATCCTCATAGCCGACCAATCCTACCTGCTCCAATACCTGCCAAATCAAAGCATGGTCATAAACATGGCGTACCGCCTGATAAAATTGCAGATTTTCGAATGGAGTCAGCATGGTTTTAATGCCGGGGTGATGACCGAGGAACAACAGATCCTGATGGTATTGCTCGCGATGACGTAAAGTATTGTTCCCTTGCCAGAACACGTCGCCGCTGTCGGGCTGCGCTAATCCAGCGAGAATACGCAGCAAACTGGTTTTACCCGCACCGTTGGGGCCTTCAACCTGAATAATATCGCCCGGATTGACCAAAAAGCTCAGCCCACTAAACAAGGTGCGCTCGTCACGGACACAACTCAGATCTTTGGCTTCCAGCATTAGGGGAACTCGGCTATTTCTCTTTGGGATACCGAATCATAGCATAAGCCGTATTGGGGACGTAGCCTGACACAGGCGTAGAAACTACTCCGATAGGGGTATTATTGCGTATAAGATCAATAATAGGTAAAAAAACACCATCCCCTGCGCAACCACACTATAGACCGTCGTATTTTTCCGCCCCGCTCCGCCACGAAAGTGACTATTTGGACTGAGTCAGATTCAAAAAAGGTCCATCGCCCACAGAGTCTCTCACCAGTAGCTCCGAGGTAAATATATTTTCTTTCGATAAATACCCACCATCTAACATAGAGATTAACCGATTGATCACTTCATTAATCATATCGCTGATGGGATCTTTAACGCTCGACAACGCAGGTGTTAAATAAGGTGCAGTAGGAATATTATCAAAACCAATAACGGATACCTGATGAGGAACTGAAATACCCACCTCGTTGAGTCTTTTTATTGCGCCAATAGCCATGTCATCGTTACTCGCTAATATCGCACTAAAAGAGACGTTTTGATTTAATAAGCTGTCAACACCAGCTACTCCGCTCGCTGGCGTCCATTTTCCCTGAACAATCAACTCATCACGCAGTGCAATATCATGTGTACTCAAGGCATCCTTATAACCCGATAAACGCTCGATTGCCGTAGGCGAATCCATAGAACCGGTAATAAAAGCAATATCACGATGACCACGCTCAATCAGATGCTTTGTCGCGTTAAAACTGGAACCTTTATGATCGCAAAAAATACAGTGGCTTTGATGTTTTCTTAATTTCCGGTTCACCACCATAATAGGTTGCTTATGTTGCTCAATAATAAGATCTATCGCATCCACGCTTAAAAAGCGCGGATAGATAATAATGGCGTCACAACGTAAATCGAGTAAAAACTGGATGGCTTGTTGTTCTTCTTCAGCACTGTGTTTACCGTCGACCAAAATAAGCTGACGATCATTACCTTCCAGTTTTTTCGCCGCTTGTGACAGTATCTCACTGAAATAACTACCGTTATATAAAGTGTTCGTGACGACCAGACCAATACACTGTGATGTACTGGAAGCCAAGTTACGCGCCAGTAAATTAGGCCGATAACCTACCTCTTCAATTGCCTTAAACACCTGCTCTTTGGTCGCTTCACTAACGTACCCTTTACCGGACAGCACTCGTGAAACCGTGGCTTTCGAAACGCCCACCTTCCTTGCCACTTCTAGCATTGTCGACATCGGAATTTCCTGATTATGGGTCAATGGCACCTATTCTACACACAGCCGACCGAAGAATAAGAGTAGCGATATCGGTTAATCCCATTCCATCACAGGAACCAACTCCGCCATAGCGATCAGAATCACAAAAACAAAACAATAAAATAATTTCAATTGAAATAAAAACAATATACCACCAACCTAATGTGGAACCGGTTACCTATCAATATCAGCGTATGTCATTACGAGAGAATGGTTACTCATGTCAAAAAATTATGCGGCAGTATCAAGGTCGATAGTCGATGCCATCGGCGGTGCAGGTAACATTGTTGCTGTCACACACTGCATGACGCGCTTACGCTTCGTACTCAACGATGACAACCTCGTTGATACCACGAGCTTGAAAGCGATTAGTGGCGTCTTGGGTGTGGTACGTAACGATCAACAATGTCAGGTAATCATCGGTAATACGGTGTCTCAGGCCTACGCCGAGGTGCAAAAACTATTGCCAGAAGGACTGGCTGCGCCATCCGAAAAACCGGTGAAAGGCAAAATCACCTTAAAACGCATCGGCGCCGGGATCTTGGACGCCTTGATCGGCACCATGTCACCGCTTATTCCTGCGATTATCGGCGGTTCAATGGTGAAGTTGCTGGCGATGATCCTCAACATGACTGGGGTATTTGAGAAAGGCTCCTCGACGCTAATCATCCTCAACGCTATTGGTGACGGTGCCTTCTTCTTCCTGCCAGTGATGGTAGCCGCTTCTGCCGCAGTAAAATTTAAAACCAATATGTCGCTGGCCATTGCCATTGCTGGGGTATTGATCCACCCCAACTTTATCGACTTAATGGCCAAAGCGGCTCAAGGGCAGTCGGTTGAGTTTATGGGCATGTCCGTGACCGCGGTGAAATACACTTACACCGTGATCCCGGCGTTATGTATGACTTGGCTACTCTCGTACATCGAAAAATGGGTCGATCGCATCACCCCTGCGGTTACCAAGAACTTCCTTAAGCCGATGCTGATTGTGCTAATTTCCGCGCCGATCGCCATCGTACTCATTGGTCCATTAGGCATTTGGATCGGTAATGGTATTTCTGCTTTGGTCTACACCATTCATGGTTACTTAGGTTGGCTCTCCGTTGCCATCATGGGGGCATTGTGGCCATTGCTGGTGATGACCGGCATGCATCGTGTGTTCACACCCACCATCATTCAAACCATCGCTGAAACCGGCAAAGAAGGCATGGTCATGCCCTCTGAGATTGGTGCCAACCTTTCGTTAGGCGGATCATCATTGGCCGTCGCTTGGCGCACTAAAAACCCTGAGTTACGCCAAACTGCATTGGCCGCTGCCGCATCCGCGATCGTTGCCGGGATCTCCGAGCCCGCGCTATACGGGGTAGCAATACGTTTGAAACGCCCCCTGATCGCGGCCTTAATCAGTGGTTTTGTCTGTGGCGGCGTTGCGGGTATTGCTGGATTAGCAAGCCACTCCATGGCATCACCGGGTTTGTTCACCAGTGTTCAGTTTTTTGATCCCACTAACCCGATGACCATCGTTTGGGTATTTGGTGTGATGATCCTAGCCGTCGTACTGTCGTTCATCCTAACGTTGCTGTTAGGGTTCGAGGACATCCCCGTTGAACCCACTGAAAACAACGAGTCTGCCGTCGCACTTCCGGGACAACCCATGGTAAAAACAAACTCATGATGAAGAGGAATCTTATGTCAGCATCAACTTTCCCCGCCGACTTTTTATGGGGTGGTGCACTCGCAGCTAATCAGGCCGAAGGGGCTTATCTCGAAAGGGGAAAGGGTTTGAGCACCGTTGATATGATCCCTCACGGCAAAGACCGTTTGGCGGTGAAATTGGGACAACAGAAACGTTTTGCACTACGCGAAGATGAATTTTACCCCAGCCATCAAGGCATTGATTTCTATCACTGTTATAAAGACGATATTGCACTGATGGCGGAGATGGGGTTCACCGTATTTCGTACTTCCATCGCCTGGAGCCGTATTTATCCAAACGGTGACGAACTCACACCAAATGCCGAAGGCATTGCCTTTTATCGCGACCTGTTTAATGAATGCAAAAAACACAATATTGAACCGCTAGTCACGTTATGTCACTTTGATGTACCGATGCATCTGGTCAAAGAATATGGCTCATGGCGCAATCGTAAGATGTTGGAGTTTTTTACTCGTTATGCACGTACTTGTTTCGAAGCCTTTGATGGATTGGTGAAGTATTGGTTAACGTTCAATGAAATCAACATTCTATTGCACAGCCCATTCTCTGGTGCGGGATTGGTATTTGAACCAGACGATAACCCGGAACAGATAAAATATCAGGCGGCACACCACGAACTACTGGCTAGTGCAATGGCAACCCAAATTGCCCATGAAATCAATCCTAACAATCAGGTGGGTTGCATGTTGGCTGGTGGCAACTTCTATCCGCAGACTTGCAAGCCGGAAGACATATGGGCGGCGCTAGAGAAAGATCGTGAAAACCTGTTCTTTATCGACATACAGGCACGTGGTGCCTACCCCGCCTACACCCAACGCCTATTCCGTGAGAAAGGCATTAGCGTGGTAATCGAACCGGGTGACAGTGAAATCCTCAAACACACCGTCGATTTTGTTTCATTTAGCTATTATGCCTCCCGCTGTGCCTCTGCGGAGATGAATGAACGCAACAGCAGTGCAGCGAATGTCGTTAAATCACTGAAAAATCCTTATATTCAAGCCAGCGAATGGGGTTGGGGAATCGATCCGTTAGGTCTGCGTATCACCATGAATATGATGTACGACCGCTACCAGAAACCCCTCTTTTTGGTGGAAAACGGACTCGGTGCCAAAGATGAAATCAACGTACAGGGTGAAATCGACGACGAATATCGCATCAGCTATTTGCGTGAACACATCAAAGCAATGGCGGAAGCCATTGATGATGGAATTCCCGTCATCGGCTACACCTCTTGGGGTTGCATCGATCTGGTTTCTGCCTCGACCGGTGAAATGAGTAAACGCTATGGTTTTGTTTACGTGGATCGTGATGATCAAGGGAAGGGTTCCCTCGCCAGAACACGTAAGAAATCGTTCTATTGGTATCAGAAAGTGATAGCCAGCAATGGCGCCGATTTGGAATGAAGGTTTTGTTGTTGTAGCGCAACGGCAAACACCGCAAATCATAAAATTCACTGCAATTGGTGAGGGATTAACCAAACGCACCGCTAAGCGCTTATTCTGCGAGTAAAAAAAGGTATAATGCCCCGATGTCCCCGTAGTTAAACGGATATAACAAGCCCCTCCTAAGGGCTAGTTACTGGTTCGATTCCAGTCGGGGACACCACAACGACATAAACCAGCATCAACCCACGTAAACAAAAACCCTTCAAAATCAATGCCCCACGTCATTCGAAGTAAACCGAATTAAATGGAAATAAACATCAATCTGGGGGTAGTATCTGGGGTATCCAAATAATGGCACTTTCAGCGAGGCAAGTTAAGACCGCTAAGTCGCAGAATACCTACAATAAAATAGCCAATAGGAAAAACAATGCATAGCCACTACCCCGCCAGTTACTGTTTCGATAATGACAGCGACTCTTGGCAGATTACCTTTCGTGATTTTCCTGAACAGCAAGCGGCTTGTTACAGCCGTGAGGATGTCGAACTGGAGGCCCAAGACAGCCTGTTATTAGCTATTACCAATGAAATGACAGAAGGCCGGACAATACCTGCTCCTTCTGCATTGCAAACGGATGAGCTGGCAGTTCATGTACCCGTGTTGGTTACGCTGAAAATGGCATTACACAACATCATGTTGGCTAACGAAACCTCAAAGGCGGAGTTAGCACGTAAGCTAGGTTTCAACGGCGCACAGCTCGATCGTTTGTTAGATATTGCGTATGCCTCCAAGGTCGAGGCTTTAGAACAAGCGCTATATCTATTGGGTTATGAAGTTCGGACTTCAGTTGAGAAGATCTCTCATGTTAAAAACTAATTTATCTACCATCCCGCGCGAAGAGTAGGCCTAGAGGCCAATAACACTCTGACTCCTACGGGTTCTCAAATAAAATCATGGAGTTACTGTAAAGTGTGGAGGTTACCTTGTTCTGCACCGCATTTTGGCTATTAGCCATCAGCGGTGTTGTGACGCTGTTCAGTTAACCATCGATTTGTGTGATTATTAAAAAGCAGTAAAAACAAATACTGTCGTTTAAAAAACACACAAAAACGTGATCAAAACCACAGTATTGAAATCATGACAGAATTGGGAGTACATTAGCGCCGATCCTGTCGTGGCTCAGACTTATCCCGTAAGGGCGATGAGGCACGGCGACCGGGAAATCGTGGCCTACGGCGTTATTCTCATTGCTTGAATGAATCAGCCATAATCCATTGGTTTTCCACCAAATACTCAGCACAACAATCGGGATCATTGCTTGCGAGGAACTCCAAGTGGGAGTTGTTCAGTGAAATATTTTTTGATGGGCGTGTCATTCATGCTGTTTGCATGGGTAGGTACTTTCATGTTGATGGTTGCTTAATCGCAAACTCACCAGATATGAGATAAAGGAGCGCAGTGCGCTCCTTTGTTGTTTCTAATCTATTTGCTCGGTTTGATCAAACCATCAGCTCTGAACATCGCCTTAATCCCCCGCACCGCTTGGCGAATACGGTCTTGGTTTTCGATCAGCGCGAAACGCACGTGATCATCACCATAATCTCCGAACCCCACCCCCGGCGAGACACAGACTTTCGCTTCTGCCAGCAAGCGCTTAGCAAACTCTAGCGATCCCAAGTGGGCGTAAGGCTCAGGGATTTTCGCCCAGACATACATCGAAGCCTTCGGGTTATCGACCATCCAACCGGCCTCATGCAGCCCTTTGACCAACACATTACGCCGTTGGCGATACTGCTCGGCAATATCCAACACGCATTGTTGATCGCCTTCCAGAGCAGCAATCGCAGCCACCTGTAACGGGGTAAAAGTGCCGTAATCGTGATAGCTCTTAATCCGCGCTAAGGCGTTCACCAGTTCTGGATTACCGACCATAAAACCAATACGCCAACCCGCCATGTTGTAGCTTTTCGACAACGTGAAGAACTCCACCGCAATGTCTTTTGCTCCCGGCACCTGCATGATCGAAGGCGCTTTCCAGCCATCATAGACAATATCGGCATAGGCCAGATCGTGGATCACCAACACGTTGTACTGTTTCGCCAACGCGACCACTCGCTCGAAGAAATCCAGCTCCACACACTGCGCCGTCGGGTTAGATGGGAAGCCTAAGATCATCATTTTGGGTCGTGGAATAGTTTCACGAATGGCGCGCTCCAGCTCACCAAAGAAATCACCGCCCTCAACCAAAGGTACCGAACGCACCTGCGCGCCGGCAATGACAGCGCCATAGATATGAATGGGATAGCTAGGATTCGGCACCAGCACAGTATCACCGTGATCCAGCGTCGCTAGCATCAGGTGTGCCAAACCTTCTTTTGAACCGATGGTGACAATGGCTTCGCTTTCGGGATCAATATCCACCTGATAGCGATCGGCATACCAGCGAGAGATAGCACGGCGTAAACGTGGAATACCGCGTGATGTCGAGTAACCGTGGGTGTCTTCCCGCTGCGCCACGGTGCAGAGTTTTTCAACAATATGCGGTGGCGTGGGGCCGTCTGGGTTGCCCATACTGAAATCAATAATATCCTCACCGCGACGGCGGGCAGCCATCTTCAGTTCAGCGGTGATGTTAAATACGTAAGGGGGAAGACGTTCAATGCGCGTAAAGCGGCGTGGACTGTTATCAGCCATAGATTCCTCGAAGTCACGTTAGCGCCCGGACCATCCGAGCGACGCTGGTCAACGTTGTTGACCGAATATCGAACATATCGCAGCGCCATCAGGCTGTCGAGTCCCCTGATAACAAATGTTTTACCTACTCATAACGTGGTATTCCGCCGCCAACAGACCAAGTTGCCAATCGTGGTGCCACTTTCCTGCCAGTCGATAATTATCGCGCAGAGTCCCTTCTAACTGAAAACCACAGCTTTCCAATAACGCACGCGAAGGGAAATTCCCCTCAGTGACCGTTGCCTTCAGCTTGTGAAACCCGCAGGCATTGAAGGCAAAATCCAGCACCGCCAGCAACGACTCCTTACCATAACCTTTGCCTTGTGCATGGGGTAAACTGCCAAATCCTACCTCAGCCTGCTGAAATGGCAGCCATTCCGGGCGAAAACCAGTAACACCGATAGCCTCACCACTGGATTTCTCCCGCATCACCAAACATAGCCAATGCTCACTATGTTTGCTCCAAGGCGCTAAACGCGCTTCGAAACGAGTTCGAATTTCGGCCTCATCCATCGGATCGGCAATGTAGCGAATCACCTCAGAATCTTGATACAAAAGCAAAAATAACGGCCAATCATCTGGCGTGATGGAGTGCAAAGTTAAACGTGCAGTTTCCAATCTCAGCATATCGCCTCCGAAAAACGAAAAAGAGGAAGTTTCGAATGAAATATAACCCTTTATTTTCCTCAATTAAATCCAGATAATCATTAACGTTAACACAACAAAATCACAACTTGGCACCCAGCCCCCTACAAGTTCATTGCTGCCGTCGGCGGCACAAGGAGAACACCATGGCTTCATTGGTCATTGATGATATTCCAAAAGCAATAAAAACGGTCAAACAGCAATTACGTCAGGCTCTGCCAAACTATCGTGAGGTATTTTTGGCATTGGAAGGCAATATCCGCCAGCAGGTTGAGCAAATCCAACAAGAGTTGGCTAACGGTCAAAACCCGGTGCCGCAACTTGATGCCGAAGATATCTTGCAGCAACGCGTCAGCGAACAACAAAAAGCGTTGATCAAACAACGCGGTGCTTGTGCCATCCGCGGCGTATTCCCACGCGCGAAAGCAGAAGCGTGGAATCAAGAGATCGGTGACTATTTGGAGCGTAATAACTTCGTCGAACGCTTAAAGAGCGCGGCCGAAGATAATTACTTTGGCAAACTGGCCTCCAGCAAACCACAAATTTACGGTATTTACTGGTCAAAAGCGCAAGTGGAAGCACGCCAAGACGCTCGAATGCACGCAGTGCAGGTGTTCCTCAACAGCCTGTGGCAAACGGAAAGTAACGGTAAACAACACTTTGATCCGACTCGTGTTACCACTTATGCCGACCGAACTCGTCGCCGTCCGCCGAACTCCTCTTCTCTCGGCCTGTCACCACACGTCGATAGCGGCACTATCGAACGTTGGTTGGATGAGAATTTCCGCTACGTTTACCGCCACGTGTTTTCTGGCAATTGGCAGCAGTACGATCCTTTTGCCGCCGACGGTCGTACCGAAGTCCGTGAAATCGCGTCGCCAGCGGTATGTTCGATGTTCCGTACTTTCCAAGGCTGGACAGCGCTGACACCGCAGCGCACCAACGCCGGTACGCTGAACCTGATACCTATCGCCAATGCGATGGCCTACGTGTTATTGCGTGCATTGCAGGATGATGTCGCAGATGATGATTTGTGTGACGCCGCACCGGGGCGCGCTTTGTCAGTCTCGGAAAAATGGCATCCCCTTTTATTAAGTGGGATTTCCCCTATTCCAGATTTAGAAGCTGGCGACACCGTATTCTGGCACTGCGACCTGATCCACGCGGTAGAAAACGAGCATAACGGCGAGTTCGATAGCAACGTGATGTACATCGCCGCCGCTCCGGGTTGCGAGAAAAACGACGCTTATCTGCAACGTCAGTTGCCAAGTTTCCTCGATGGCCGCACGCCACCTGATTTTGCCCCAGACGATTTCGAGGTCGATTTTGAAGGCCGCGCCACCGTTGATATTCTGACGCCATTAGGCAAACAGCAGCTCGGTATCAAGTAATACGCCTTTCCCGTGGTGCGCCGCCCGGCCACCACGGCTTATTCATCTCTGTGATATAATTCCGAAATTGATTTGCCGCAGCGAGAGCTACTGTGCACCCTTCGTTCGAAATGCTATTAGCGGTGTTTGATCGCGCCGCCTTGATGTTGATGTGTCTGTTTTTTCTGATCCGCACACGATTGTTCCGCCAACTGCTGCAAAAAGAAGATCACACCCCACTCGAGTTGGGGATAGTGACCGCACTTTTCTCACTGTTTGCCCTTTTCAGTACCTATTCTGGTATCAACGTCGAAGGTTCGCTGGTTAACGTGCGGGTGATTGCCATTATGGCGGGTGGCATCCTATTCGGCCCTTGGGTGGGTATCATCACCGGGGTGATCGCTGGGGTTCACCGCTACTTAATTGATATTGATGGCATTACTTCAATCCCTTGTTTGATTACCAGTATTATTGCCGGTATCAGCGCGGGTTATATCAATCTGAAAGTAAAGAAAGAGCATCGCTGGCGGGTCGGTATTCTTGGTGGCATGTTGTGCGAAACGCTGACAATGCTACTCATTGTGCTGTTGGCGAAACCCACCTCATTGGGTATAGAGATTGTTTCGCAAATCGCACTGCCGATGATCCTCGGCACAGTATGTATCGGTCTGATTGTGTTGCTGGTACAAAGTGTTGAGAATGAAAAAGAAGTGATCGCCGCACGTCAGGCGAAACTGGCACTGGATATTGCCCATAAAACGCTGCCCTACTTCCGTAATATCAACAGCGCATCGCTGACTACCATTTGCGACATCATCCGTCGGGACATCCACGCCGATGCGGTGGCAATTACCGATACCCACCATGTTTTGGCTTATGTTGGCGTCGGTGCCGAACTCTACCCATTGGGGCGTGAAGGCTTGAGCCGGGTGACTCTTGAGAGTATTCAACACGGCAAAATCATCATCAAAAATAATTTGGAGAACCAGAACGCACCGCAAATTCACTCGCAGTTGGTGGTTCCGCTGTGGGAAAAGGGAGAAGTCACGGGTGCGCTGAAAATTTACTATTGCCACGCCCATCAGATCACCAATACGTTAAAGGTGATGGCGGTCGGATTATCGCAGATTATCTCGACGCAAATGGAAGTGTCGCGTATCGAACAGTTGCGCCAAATGGCCGACAAAGCCGAGATGCGTGCACTGCAAAGCAAGATTAACCCGCACTTCTTGTTCAACGCGCTAAACGCTATTTCGTCGTCGATTCGTCTTAATCCAGACACCGCCCGTCAGTTGATCATCAACTTATCGCGCTACCTGCGTTACAACTTAGAACTGAACGATGAGTTGATCGACATCCGCAAAGAATTACACCAAATTCAAGATTATATCGCTATTGAACAGGCGCGCTTTGGTGTCAAACTGACGGTAATTTACGACATTGATGATGACATTGCGGTGCGCATACCCAGCCTGTTAATTCAGCCATTGGTGGAGAACGCGATCGTGCACGGCATTCAGCCGTGTAAAGGCAAAGGCGTGGTGGTTATCGCGGTGAAAGATCGTGGCGATCGGGTGAAAATTTCAGTCAAAGACACCGGAAACGGTATCAGTCAGGAAGTGATTGAACGCGTCGCGCGCAACGAGATGCCCGGCCACAATATCGGTTTGCTGAATGTGCATCACCGCGTCACTCTGCTGTACGGTGAAGGGTTGCATATCCACCGTTTAGAACCCGGTACCGAAATTGCCTTTTACGTCACTAAAAACGGTAGCAAATTGCATCCTGAAAACAGCGTCGAGAAATCGTCATGAAAGCCATTATTGTTGAGGATGAATTCCTCGCTCAGGAAGAGCTGACTTATCTGATCAAGAAACACAGCAACATCCAGATCGAAGCTACTTTTGAAGATGGTTTGGATGTATTGAAATACCTGCAAAACCATCAGGTTGATGCCATCTTTCTCGACATCAATATCCCTTCGTTGGATGGCGTATTGTTGGCACAGAACATCAGCAAATTTGCCCACCGCCCGGCCATCATTTTCATCACCGCTTATAAAGAACATGCGGTAGAAGCGTTCGAAGTGGAAGCCTTTGACTACATTCTCAAGCCTTATCACGAGGCACGCATCGTCACCATGCTGCAAAAACTGGAGGCACAGCACCATCGTCTAACCCGTGCGCAAGAACCCAGCACTCCGGCCAATCGCGGCCAACAGACGATTAACTTGATGAAAGATGAACGGATTATCGTGACCGACATCAACGACATTTATTATGCTGCCGCCGATGAGAAAGTGACACGGGTTTATACCCGTCGTGAAGAATTTGTCATGCCGATGAATATCAGTGAGTTTTACAGCCGCTTACCAGAAGAACATTTTTTCCGCTGCCATCGTTCCTATTGCGTAAATCTGGCAAAAATCCGCGAAATCGTACCTTGGTTCAACAACACCTATATTCTGCGGCTGAGCGAGCTGGATTTTGAAGTGCCGGTCAGCCGCAGCAAGGTTAAAGAATTCCGTAAACTGATGCGTTTATGATCACCAACGTGGCCCACGTTGATAATAGTAGCCCGGTGGAGGTGGCGGCATACGATAATACCGAGGTCCATGCCCTCTACCCGGCGGTGGCCCGTAATAAACGACCCGAGGTGGCGGCGCATAATACACGCGCGGCGGCGGACTATAGTAGTAACCGCGTGGGTAGCGATCTCGCCACCAGCGCGGTTCCCGCCAACGATCACCGTCCCAATAGTTGCCACGATAATCGCGGTCACCAATCTGCAACGACACGCCAGGAACACTGACGTTAAGAGATACCCCAGCATGGCTAACCAGAGGCAACGCTAATAGCGGCGCCAACAACAGACTCAACAACAACAGTGTTTTTTTCATTTTTTGACTCCCACAGAACGAAGCGTCCCGATCGCAGATAAGATAGTTCTCCGCCGATCGCCTCTCTATAGGAAAAGTACGCATTTACGCTACCAAGACGCATCCTTCACAATTTCGCCACAATTACATACATTAAATTCACAATAAATGATTGATATTATTGATGTAGATCACAGGCCACTCGGTGCATTTGACGGTGTTTTATGGCGAAAAATGGCAACTCACGCCTTTGTGATGGCAATTCATTCCTCCTGAACGGCAACTCATGCCCAATCTGCGCGGCGTCAGTGGCAGCAACCCTATAATAAGCCCATACCACGGGGCTTTCAGATTCACCCCATCAATTTTCGCAAGACGCACAGGAAGGAGACCGGCCATGAACACCAAACCGGCAAATCGCAGTTTAATCGTTCTCGGTACCATTATCTGTCAGATGGGTTTAGGCACCATTTATACCTGGAGCCTATTCAACCAACCCTTGGTTGATAAATTCCATTGGGGATTGGGTGATGTTGCCACCACTTTCTCCATCACCAGCTTCTTCCTCGCCTTCGCGACACTGTTTGCCGGTAAATTGCAGGAACGTTTCGGTATCCGCAACCTGACACTGTTCTCCGGCGTTTTGGTGGGTTTAGGGCTGATTGCTAGCGCCCACGTTAGTTCACTGGATATGATTTATCTGCTGGCCGGTGTGGTGGTCGGTTTCGCCGTTGGTATTGCCTACATCTCTACCCTTTCCAACCTGATCAAATGGTTCCCAGCCAACAAAGGGCTGATTTCAGGGATTTCGGTCGGTGCCTTCGGTAGCGGTAGCCTGTTGTTCAAATACGTTAATGCCGCGCTGATCGCAGATGCTGGTGTCTCTGCCGCCTTCTTCTACTGGGGTGTGATTGTGATGGCGTTGATCGTGCTGGGTTCACTGTTATTGAGAGAGCCCGCCATCACCACCCGCTCCGCGCAACGTTCACAGAGTAATGACTTCAGCGTTCGTCAGATGCTGGCAACCAAAGAAGCTTATCTGCTGTTCGCCATCTTCTTCTCTGCCTGTATGAGTGGTTTGTATCTGATTGGTATTGTGAAGGATATGGGCGTTCAACTGGCAGGAATGGATGTCGCCACCGCAGCGAACACCGTTTCCGCAGTCGCTATCTTCAACACTGCTGGTCGTATCATCCTTGGTACGCTGTCAGATAAAGTCGGCCGGATGCGCGTTATCAGCTTCACCATGTTGGTGACTGTATTAGCGATTGTCGCTCTGAGCGTTTTCACCTTGAGCCATACGCTGTTCTTCATCTGTGTCGGCGCGGTTGCCTTCTGCTTCGGCGGTAACATCACCGTGTTCCCAGCGATTGTGGGTGACTTCTTCGGTCTGAAAAACCACAGCAAAAACTACGGCATCATCTATCAAGGTTTTGGTCTGGGTGCGCTGGCCGGTTCGTTCATCGCCAACTACTTCGGTGGTTTCCACGCCACCTTCATCGTGATGGGTGTGCTGTCTGCGTTGTCGCTGCTGATTACCTTGTTCATCAAAGCGCCCGCTTCCGCTGAACAGGAAGAAGAAAGCAACGAGCCACTGGTATTGGCGACGGCAAAACACAGTTAATTGATTGAAAAGAAAAGGGACGCAGCCTACCGGTTGCGTCCCTTTTTCTATTTAACGGTTTTAAATATGCATGCCCAAGGTTTGACGTAAGTGAGCGCCAGCGCCCAATAACCCCGGTTGGGCATGGGTAATCATAAATACCGGGATCGGCTGTACATATTCTTTAAAACGCCCTTTATCTTCAAAAGCCGCCCGGAAACCCGAGGCTTTGAAAAACTCCATAAAGCGCGGCACGATGCCACCCGCAATATATACGCCGCCGAAAGTCCCTAAGTTCAGTGCCAAGTTGCCACCAAAGCGCCCCATAATCACGCAGAACAACGACAACGCCCGACGGCAATCGATGCAACTATCCGCCAATGCACGTTCGGTAATGTCCTTTGGTGCCCATTTTTCCGGCACACGCTCATCAGCTTTAACAATCGCTCGATACAGGTTCACTAAGCCAGGCCCCGACAACACCCGCTCGGCAGAGACATGGCCCACTTCACCACGTAGCACTTCCAGAATGATCGCTTCTTCTTCACTGTTCGGTGCAAAATCCACATGGCCACCTTCACCCGGCAGGCTCACCCAGCGTCGATTGACGTGCACCAAATGCGCGACACCTAATCCGGTACCTGCGCCATAAACGGCGATCGGTTTGTCCTTTTGTGCTGCTTCGCCGCCAAATTGAATGACGTCGCTTTCACCCAACATCGGGATCGCCATCGAAACCGCCGTGAAATCATTAATCACTTCCAGATGGTTCAGCCCCAGACTTTCCTTCATTTGCTGAATAGAAAATGCCCAAGTATGGTTGGTCATAGCGACCCAATCCTCCGTGACAGGACAAGCAATGGCGATACAAGCATCCAGTACCTGAATAGAATGCTCTTGCAGATATTGGCGAATTACCGCCTCCAGACTGTCGAACTCCAAGCCGGAATAGGTTTTCGCTTGGGTTAACTCACCCGTTGCAACAGTGCACAGCGCCAGGCGAGCATTAGTGCCGCCAACATCACCCACGAGGGCATAGGTCATCAGAACTTTCTCCGCGAAATCGAATAATAGAAAACTGCCCACACTGTAAAATCCCATCGTGAAAACAACAATCGCCATCCATAATGCAGCCATTCAATAGCGATCTAGCTCACAAAAAATCGGTTCAGCAGGCAATTTAGAAATAAATTGCGGCAAAAAAACGCGCGTTTAACGCTATGAACTGGAACAATGCGTTGGCAAAATTATCCATTCGCCACTAGCGTTGCTTGGCACACCAAAAGCATAAGCCGTAATTGACTCTTTCCCCCTGCCTTGCAGGGTACTTATTGACAAGGGATCCCTGCATGTTGCATCCGCGCGCTAATACTATGTTGGCTTTTGCTTTGCCTGCCATCGTGATTGGCTCCGCCTCCAGCCTGGTTTTGATACTGTTGATGAAGATCGCCAGTATGATGCAAAACATTCTGTGGGTGAATATTCCGGCACTATTGAACATTAGCACCCAATCCCCTTGGTGGACGCTCAGCATCCTGACGCTAACCGGTATCGCTGTCGGTTTGATCATCCGTTACATGCCGGGGCACGCAGGTCCCGATCCCGCGACTGAATCGTTGATTGGTATGCCAGTGCCGCTTTCTGCAGTACCCGGTTTGGGGTTAGCGTTGATGGTGGGCCTGGCGGGCGGCGTGAGTCTCGGGCCAGAAAACCCAATCACTGCCATTAATATTGCGCTAGCCGTCGCGCTGGGCTCGCGTTTGTTGCCTAAAGTCCCGCAGATGGATTGGATTATTCTGGCCGCCGCCGGCACTATTGGCGCGTTATTCGGCACACCGGTTGCCGCCGCGTTGATCTTCTCACAAACCCTAGGCGGTGATAACGAGGTGCCGTTGTGGGATCGCCTGTTCGCACCGCTACTGGCCGCCGCTGCTGGCGCGGTCACTACCCAGGTATTCTTCACGCCAGATTTCACTTTAAAGCTCGAGGCCTATAACGTCACTCATTTGACCGACGTATTTAGCGGCTCGATTGTGACACTGATTGCTATCGTTTTGGGCATGGCGGCATTGTGGTGCTTCCCGCGAGTCCATCGCTGGTTCCACTCACTCAAAAATCCGGTGCTCATGCTAGGGCTGGGTGGTTTTATTCTTGGCATTTTAGGTGTGATCGGCGGTGACATTACCTTGTTCAAAGGTTTGGATGAGATGAAACAACTCGCCACCAGCGATAGCTTCTCCGTCACCTCATTAACCGTGATCACCCTGACCAAACTCGCCGCACTGGTGATTGCCGCCGCTTGTGGCTTCCGCGGCGGGCGTATTTTCCCGGCAGTGTTTATTGGTGTAGCACTGGGGTTAATGTTGCATGAGCACGTCCCAGCGGTGCCTGCGGCGATCACCGTGTCCTGCGCTATTATGGGCTTGGTGTTGGTCGTCACTCGCGATGGTTGGCTCAGCCTGTTTATGGCCGTTGCCGTCGTGCCCGAACTGCATTTACTGCCGGTTTTATGCATCGTGATGTTGCCAGCCTGGCTAGTGTTGGCTGGCAAACCATTGATGATGGTGAATAAGCGAAACGATTAACTCAGCGCATAATCTGCGGCAGCGCGAGCATGGATTGCGGTGGTATCGAATACCGGTACCGTCGCGTCTTCAGCGCCGACGAGCAGACCAATCTCGGTGCAGCCAAAAATAATGCCCTTCGCGCCCTGCTGTTCCAACTTACTGATAATGCGTCGGTACTCTTCCCGTGATTCTGGCAGAATTTTCCCCAAGCACAGCTCTTGATAGATGATACGGTGAACAATTTCACGATCACCTTCGTCTGGCGTTACCACCTCAATATCGAACTTATCTTGCAAACGCCCGCGGTAGAAATCCTGCTCCATGGTGAAACGCGTACCCAGTAAGCCCACTCGCGCTATTTGCTGTTGCTTTACTTGCAACGCGGTGGCGTCAGCGATATGCACTAGCGGCAATCCACAGGCTTGCTCCACGACATCGGCCACTTTATGCATAGTATTGGTACAAATGACGATTGCTTCAGCGCCTGCGGCACCTAATGAGACGGCAGCCGCCGCCAATAAACGCCCAGCACCGTCCCAATCGCCCTGATGCTGCAAGCGTTCCACTTCTTGGAAATCAACGCTATACAGCACAATTTTAGCCGAATGCAGCCCACCGAGTTGTTGCTTCACCTGTTCATTGATCATGCGGTAATAAGGGATGGTCGACTCCCAACTCATTCCGCCTAACAATCCTAAAACTTTCATTTTATACTCCCGGCTTGGCTGCTCTGTTTTCGACACATTACCTTATTTCACCGCGAGGCGCGTGGCAAACCAGCGTTGACGCAAAGTGTCGTATGCCCAGTTATAAACTAGGGTGTACGGCAAGAAGAACAGGAAGAAACCCAGCTCCAACATAAAGGCCTGTACAAAATCGATGTTCAAAATCCACGCGGCGACCGGTACGCCGATCAAAATAAAGCCAGCTTCAAAGCCTACTGCGTGCAAACTACGCACTTTGACGTTACGTTCCACACGGCTCACAGGCCACAGACGGTCAAAGATCGCGTTATAAATAATGTTCCACAACATCGCTACGCTAGACAGTGCGATGGCCAAAGTACCGACTTGAACCATTGAACGGTTCAATAACCATGCGCCCACCGGGGCACAAATCATCACGGCAATCGCTTCAAACCCCACCGCGTGGACGATACGTTCAACTAAAGACTTGTTTTGCAGTTGCATAAATCACCTAATTTTTCACTTTTATTGGGAAAGCGAGGTGATTATTATCGATTTTTTGCGTAGATTAAAACTAGATCCCATCGATAAAGTAGATACATCATGCGTTACTCGCCTGAAGCCTTGTTGGCATTTGTTGAAGCCGCGGCACTGGGTTCGTTCTCTGCCGCCGCACGTAAATTACGTAAAAGCCAGTCCACCATCAGCACCGCCATTGCTAATCTGGAAGCCGACCTGGGGATTGTGTTGTTTGATCGCCAGTCACGCCATCCGGTGCTGACGTCTGCTGGCAGGAAAGTGCTAGGCCACGTCGAAGAGATCCTTGCCGCCAGTGAACGGTTGGACGCCTTAAGCATCCGACTGGCTGACAATGTCGAACCCTGTTTGACCATCGTTTTTTCCGATACTTACCAACCCACCCATCACGACAACCTGATGAAACACTTCGAACAGCGTTATCAAGATATTGAGCTGGAATGCATGATTGCAGAAGATCATGATGTGTTGGATCTACTGCAAATTGGCCGTGCGCATGTAGGAATGGTAGCGGTACAGCCCAGCTACCCGCCGGACATCGCCGTAGCACGTTTACCGGAAAAAACCGAAATGGGGCTGTTTGTTGCTGCGGAGCATCCGCTGGCGAAAATGCCGGAAGTGACTCAGGCGCACCTCGCCAGTAATCGTCAGCTTTATTTGAACACCTTTACCGGCCGCCGCGAGCTCAAACCACAAGGTTTGGTTTGGTCAGCACCGAGTTATCTAATGCTGTTAGAAATGGCGGAGCAAGGATTTGGTTGGGCGGAACTGCCACACTGGTTAGTACAACAATATGGTCAAAATAAGCTGGTTGAGCTGCAACCTCGCGGCTGGCCAAGATTGGTTTCTGTCGATGCGGTTTGGTCAAAATTAACCCCGCCGGGGCCAGCGGGGCAATGGTTATTGGACAAATTACTGAAAGATGCCACCACTCAGGCGGCGGCATTACGCGAATGAATCGCCCGCGACAGCGCGCCGAGTAGCTCAGGAAAATCCATTTTCGGTAATACCACTTCAATAAACGCCAGTTGCGAGCTATTCCCCACGTCTTGTAAAGCTTGTCGCAACTCTTCGGGTTCACTGGCACGCAAGGTTTTCACCTGATGCTTACCAGCCAACGCCTGCGGTAATAACGCCCAGTTCCATTGAGCAATATCGTTATAACGCTGTTCCTCACCGTGGATAGCCCGTTCGATGGTATATCCTTCATTATTTAGCAAGAAAATGATGGGGTGCAAACCATCACGCAGCATCGAACCCAGTTCCTGCATGGTGAGTTGCGCTGCGCCATCACCAATCAGCAGCAATACACGCCGATTCGGTTCAGCCGTTTGTGCGCCAAAGGCCGCCGGTAGGGTATAACCGATCGAGCCCCACAATGATTGCACAATAAACTGGCAGCCTTTTGGCAACGTTAAAGCGGCGGCGCCAAAACAGGCCGTCCCTTGGTCAGCGATGACGATATCACCCGGCTGCAAAAAGTCCTGCATTTGCTGCCAAAAGACGGCTTGTCCCAATCCGAAACCCTGAGCTTCCGGTAACGGTGGATGTTGTACCACCGACTGTTGCCATTGTTTTGCCAACGATAAGGTTAACTGGTGCAAGCCTTTCACTGCCTCACGCATTGGGATCGGGCTGAATGTTTGCTGCCCGATCCGCGCTTCAATAGGTTGTATATCAATACATTTTTCGCTGGGGATATTTTGGCTGAAACCGGCGGTAATCGTATCGATGTAGCGAACGCCTACGGTAATCACCACATCAGTATTTTCAATCCATTGCTTCACCCTTGAATCACTCGCTGCGCCGGAATACGTACCGGTGAAATAAGGGTGGCCCTCATCCAACACACCTTTACCCAACAATAAAGTGGAATGAGGAATATTCACCTCGTCCATCCATTGGTTCAACACATCATCGGCGGCAAAGCGCTCGGCGAGAAAATCAGCCAGTAAAGAAACGCGATGTGCGGCTTGTAGTTTCTCTTTGGCGGCGGCAAGAAAGGCTTGCAACGCGTCGGTTGAAAGACTCGGTTGAGGCAACATCAACGGTGCAGGGCGTGATACCAAGGGTGCTTCTGCCACATCACTCGGCAAACGCAAATACACCGGGCGACGTTCCGACAGTGCAATCGTCAGCAAGCGGTCAATTTCAACCTCTGCATTACTGGCGGTTAAATCGGCTTGTGCCGCCGTGACTTCCGCCGCCATGCGTGCGAAATGACTAAAATCGCCATCGCCAAGAGAGTGATGCAACAATTCCCCTGCCTGTTGGGCGCGAAGGGCTGGCGTTCCTACCACATGGATCACGGGTAAATACTCGGCATAACTCCCAGCGATACCGTTAATCGCACTCAATTCGCCGACGCCAAAGGTCGTCAATAACACCGCGGCAGGTTTACAACGTGCATAACCATCAGCAGCATAGGCCGCATTCAGTTCATTCGCACAACCGACCCACGCAATCTCCTTATGAGCGATGACATGATCAAGGAATTGCAGGTTGTAATCACCGGGCACGCCAAAAAAATGCCGGATACCAATCTGGGCTAAACGATCAAGGAGGTAGTCGGCCACCGTATAATTGTTGCTCATGATGATTACCTGCATAAGGTAGGAATATTAGTATTAAGTATTAGTGGAGTTGGGTAAATTTCGAGCTTTATCATTAAAAACCCGCTGGAAACCTTGCGTTACATCTGTGCACTGTTGGAAAGCAAATGACGAAACTAATAAGTCAGACTAATAATGTCAGGCGTCACCACGTGAGCCGGCACACTGGCAGCATCAGTGAAAACGTATACACTGAAATTCGTTTTCCCTTATTTGCTGCGAAGGAATGATATGTCTTACCAAGCAAACAGTCGCCGTTATCAGAGCATGGAATATCGCCGCTGCGGGCGCAGTGGCCTAAAACTTCCCGCCGTCTCACTGGGTTTATGGCATAACTTTGGTGATGCCACGCTGTATGACAATGCACGTAGCCTGATCCTGCGCGCCTTCGATCTAGGGATTACCCATTTCGATTTGGCCAATAACTATGGCCCACCGCCGGGCTCCGCCGAGGAGAACTTCGGCCGCATCCTAAAAAGCGATTTAACGCCTTACCGTGATGAACTGATTGTTTCTTCTAAAGCGGGTTACACCATGTGGCCAGGCCCTTATGGTGACTGGGGTTCGAAAAAGTATCTGGTCGCCAGCCTGAATCAAAGCCTGCGTCGTATGGGTTTGGATTATGTCGATATTTTCTATCATCACCGCCCCGATCCAGAGACGCCGTTAGAAGAAACCATGGCGGCGCTCGATCTATTGGTACGCCAGGGTAAAGCACTGTACATCGGGCTTTCCAACTATCCAGCAGAGCGAGCACAGCAAGCATTTCGCATTTTGCAGCAACTCGGAACGCCTTGTGTGATCCACCAACCCAAATATTCGCTATTTGAGCGTTGGGTTGAACCTGAGTTACTCGATACATTAGAAGAAAACGGCGTTGGCTCGATTGCGTTCTCCCCGCTAGCGGGAGGGTTGCTGACTGACCGTTATCTAGCGGGTATTCCTCAAGATTCTCGTATTGCCAGCAGTAGCCAATTCTTGCAGCCCGATCAACTCACCGAAAGCAAATTGGACAAAATTCGGCAACTTAATCAACTGGCACAGCAGCGCGGGCAAAAACTGTCGCAAATGGCGCTCGCGTGGGTGCTACGCAATCACCGCGTCACCTCAGTATTAATCGGTGCCAGTAAAACCAGCCAGATTGACGATGCTGTTGGTATGCTGGAGAAGCAAGATTTCAGCACCGAAGAACTCACGTTGATCGACAAGATTTTAGTGTAATCGATTACAAATCGCCGTTAACGCAAATTTAGCGGCGCTCCTACCGTTCAGATAAATCCTGAATTATCAATCCCGCTTATTTTTAAGAGTGGCACTCAGAGGCAAATGCTGTCACTACCGATAACATCTCGTTATAGAAAGTGATAAAGACAATAAGGCTGATTTATATACCGATGAACGAACTTCGGTATCAGCCAAGGAGACAGCATGTTTAAACCTCTGCTACTGGCTGCTGTGTTAGCAGCCACCATGATACCTGTCGCACAGCAGGCTCAGGCTGATAGCCTCAATATCGATCTGATGCCCGGAGTTTCATTACGTATTGGCGATCAAGACGATCGCGGCAACTACTGGGACGGTTACGACTGGCGCGATCGTGACTGGTGGGAAGGACATCGTGGACGCGACTTGGGCGACCGTAATCGCCGGGGTTATTACTGGGATGGCTACCGTTGGCGCGATGACGACTACTGGCGTCGCTACTATTATTACGATGATGGTCGCTACCGCAAAATCGATAAACATGACTACAAGAAATACAAACATAAGCACAAACATCATGATCACGATGATGATGATGACTACGACGATTAATCCCCCTGAGCCGACATAACGTCGGCTCGTTTTTTATCCCCCCCTCCTCTGTTATACCGCAAGAGTTATCCCCTAAGCGGCTTACGGACAAATCCTAGGTAAAATCGCCGTTATCCCACCGATACCACTTGAGTTGAAGATAAATAGTCGATGAAATCGCTTCAGCCAACAACAAAAATGCCACAAAAACACTAAACTTATTAACGAATTGCTTTTTCTGCGCCAACGCAACATTTTGGGATGATCCCGACGATTAATTTCAATATTTGCACGTGAAGTCTCGTTTTTAAATGAGCCGTTACATAAAATGACATCCGAAATTCAGCCTGCCTCATATTTGGAGCAAACATGTCCCATATCGCGCACTTTGCGTTAGCGTTAGTGGTGGTTGCGGTCTTGGCATTATTGGTATGCCGCGATCGCAAAAGCATCCGCATTCGCTATGTTATTCAGTTGTTGGTTATTGAAGTGTTACTGGCCTATTTCTTCCTGAACTCGGAAGCAGGTTTAGGCTTTGTAAAAGGGTTCGCCGGTTTGTTCGACAAACTGCTCGGATTCGCCGCTCAAGGGACGGATTTTGTATTCGGGGGCATGGGTGACAAAGGCTTGGCATTCTTCTTCTTGAAAGTGCTATGCCCAATCGTCTTTATTTCTGCGCTGATCGGTATTCTGCAATACATCAAAGTACTGCCGTTTATCATCAAAATCATCGGTACCGTTCTGTCTAAAGTGAACGGTATGGGCAAGCTGGAATCGTTTAACGCCATCAGCTCCCTGATCCTCGGTCAGTCTGAAAACTTCATTGCCTATAAAGATACCCTTGGCAAGATGTCAGAAAAACGCATGTACACCATGGCCGCTACCGCGATGTCGACCGTTTCAATGTCGATCGTCGGTGCTTACATGACCATGCTGGATGCCAAGTTTGTCGTGGCAGCCCTGGTTCTGAATATGTTCAGCACCTTTATCGTGCTGTCGCTGGTCAACCCTTACGACACCAGTAAAGAAGAAGAACTGCATCTGGGCAATCTGCACGAAGGCCAGAGCTTCTTTGAAATGCTGGGTGAATACATTCTGGCTGGCTTTAAAGTGGCGATTATCGTTGCGGCTATGCTGATTGGTTTCATTGCTTTGATCGCCGCCTTGAATGGCCTGTTCAGCGCCGTATTCGGTATGAGCTTCCAAGAAATGCTCGGCTACGTGTTCTATCCATTCGCTTGGATTATGGGGATTCCTCAGAACGAAGCGTTGCAGGTGGGCAGTATCATGGCAACCAAACTGGTTTCCAACGAATTCGTGGCAATGATGGAAGTACAGAAAATTGCTACCGAACTCTCACCACGTAGCCTGGGTATTCTGTCCGTATTCTTGGTGTCCTTCGCTAACTTCTCTTCCATCGGTATCGTAGCCGGTGCTATCAAAGGGTTGAACGAACATCAAGGTAACGTGGTTTCACGCTTCGGTCTGAAACTGGTTTACGGCTCTACCCTCGTCAGCATCTTGTCTGCGTCTATCGCAGGGCTGGTATTGGGTTAATCGGTTATAAAACATGATGAAAGGTCGCTTCGGCGGCCTTTTTTGTTGCCGCAAGCCAGCGTCTAATTGCTGGTTAGTGCAGCGTCCAATTGCTGGTTAGCATGATTAACGTAATAAGTTCAGATGGATGCTTAATGAAAAATGAATAGCAAAAAGCCGACACTAAGGTCGGCTTCTTAAATGATGGTGGAGCTAGACGGGATCGAACCGTCGACCTCTTGCATGCCATGCAAGCGCTCTCCCAGCTGAGCTATAGCCCCACAAAATGTGGTACGCATTAACCGGCGTTACGGTAAAACCAACCTTTCTGAGATAAAGATTGGTGGAGCTAGACGGGATCGAACCGTCGACCTCTTGCATGCCATGCAAGCGCTCTCCCAGCTGAGCTATAGCCCCATATCACAATCACTTTGTGCTGTGAACGGGGCGCATAATATGAAACCCAGGAAATCCTGTCAACGGCTAAATCGAATAACTCGATCAAGCGCTGAAAAAGCCGTCAGATCAGGGTGTTTAATACTAAAAAACCGACAATAACAGTGAAGTTAGATCATAAAAAAACCCCACGAATCACTCTGCAGGGTTTTATTCATTCAGGCCAGTTATTATGCTTGCGCTTCACGCTCAGCAATATAAGCCAGCGCCTGATCGATACGCTTCAGGGAGCGAGCTTGCCCGATAGCGTGCACGGTAACGTCCATACCCGGCGATTGACCTGCGCCAGTCACGGCGACACGCAATGGCATACCGACTTTACCCATCCCCACACTCAGCTCATCTGCGGTGCCCTGAATGGCGTCGTGCACGTTTTCTGGCGTCCAGCTAGTAATCGCCGCCAATTTGGCACGAACTGCTTCCAGCGGCTGGCGCGCAACCGGACGCAGGTGTTTCTTCGCAGCATCGGCATCAAACTCGCTGAAATCCTGATAGAAGTAGTGGCAAGACTCCGCCATTTCTTTCAGGGTTTTGCAACGCTCGCCCAGCAATTTGACGATATCTTTCAGTTCAGGGCCGTTGCGGGTTTCAATCCCTTGCTGTTCAACGTGCCATGCCAAGTACACCGCCACTTCTTCTGCTGGCATATGGTTGATGTAATGATGGTTCAACCATTGCAACTTCTCGGTATTGAACGCACTGGCAGACTTGCTGACCGCATCCAACGCAAAGAACTGAATCATCTCTTCAATAGAGAAAATTTCCTGATCGCCATGAGACCACCCCAAACGCACCAGATAGTTCAGCAATGCCTGTGGCAGATAACCATCATCACGATACTGCATCACACCAACTGCACCATGGCGTTTAGACAGTTTTTGACCGTCATCCCCCAGAATCATCGACACGTGCGCATATTCTGGCACTGGAGCACCCAGCGCTTTCAGGATGTTGATTTGACGTGGCGTGTTGTTGATATGGTCTTCACCACGAATAACGTGAGTGATTTCCATATCCCAGTCATCAATGACTACGCAGAAGTTATAAGTCGGAGAACCATCGGTACGACGGATAATCAGATCGTCCAGTTCTTGGTTGCTAAACTCGATCGGTCCACGAATCTGATCGTTGAAGATCACTGAACCTTCTTGTGGGTTACTAAAACGCACCACGTGCGGCTCATCGGCAGTGTGGCTGCATTGGCTGTTACGGCAATGACCGTCGTAACGCATTTTTTCGCCATTCGCCTTCTGTTGATCGCGCAGATCGTCCAAACGCTGTTTTGAGCAGTAGCAACGATAAGCGGTGCCCTGCTCTAACATTTCGCTAATCACCGCGTTATAGCGATCGAAACGTTTGGTTTGATAATACGGGCCCTCATCCCAATTCAAATTCAACCAGTTCATGCCATCCATAATGGCGTCGATCGCACCCTGAGTTGAGCGTTCCAGATCGGTATCTTCGATACGCAACACGAACTCACCGCCAGCGTGACGGCTGAACAACCAGGAATACAACGCGGTACGCGCACCGCCGACATGCAGGTAGCCAGTTGGGCTTGGTGCAAAACGGGTTTTGATTTTCATTGGAACACTGCCTTATTACGCAAATCTGGTCAGCTTGTGCCGACTTTTGCTTGGAATGGAAATAAAGTGGGCGTCATTGTATCACTACGCGCTAATTCCTCAACGCTGACGCCGTATTGCCTGCGGTTATTTCCAGATAATTGCGGCCAGTTTCGCAGTTAAATGGGCAAACAATCATCGTCATTGATGATAAAATTCTCATCCTGACTAAAATTGCGGCGAACGATTGAAATCATTTTAAAAATCGTTGACTCACTTTCAACTATCCCTATAATGCGACTCCAACAAGACGGGGCGATTAGCTCAGTTGGTAGAGCATCTCCTTTACACGGAGGGGGTCGGCGGTTCGAGCCCGTCATCGCCCACCATCTTGTTGAGCAATGAAGTTAGAGAAATGAGGGTGATTAGCTCAGTTGGTAGAGCATCTCCTTTACACGGAGGGGGTCGGCGGTTCGAGCCCGTCATCACCCACCACTCTTTCTCCGATAACATTGCAGCTTGGAAGTCCTGAAGTGGGTGATTAGCTCAGTTGGTAGAGCATCTCCTTTACACGGAGGGGGTCGGCGGTTCGAGCCCGTCATCACCCACCACTTCAATCGATTTTCATAGCACATCAAATCAGTGGGTCGTTAGCTCAGTTGGTAGAGCAGTTGACTTTTAATCAATTGGTCGCAGGTTCGAATCCTGCACGACCCACCACTTCTAGAAGTACCTCAGCACCGATACCCAAACTTCAAATATCACATACTGCACGATGTCGTGCGGGATGAGAACCTGCGTTCAGGTTCGAGCCGAGCGAAGCGAGACGACAACGCGCAGCGTTGCCCGCAGGGTGAGGCGAAGCCGAATCAATCCTGCACGAATAGCTCCGCACTATCACTCCACTATCTACCCATCTTTTTCCCTATTTTTCCTTACACCCACAAAAAAGCACTGTCGCCAGCACCTTTCTCCGTCATCATCCAACCCTGAACAATCTAACTCCCCAGCGTCGCGCCACCATCAATCACCACATCCTGCATCGTGATATGGCTCGCTTTCTCCGACGCTAGGAACAAAATCATCTCAGTCACTTCACGCGGCTGAGCGATTTTCCCTAATGGAATGCCCAATTTAAACTGTTCAGGGAAACCATTAATCGTCTTTTGCTCACCCGTTTCATCCAACCACATTCCACGCTGCATCGGCGTATTGGTCGAGCCGGGTGAAACCAGATTACAGCGCACACCGAACGGCGCCATTTCCAACCCCACCGTCAAACACAGACTCCGCAATGCCACTTTAGAAGCGCAATACGCTGCCATACCGACACGAGGTACATGCGCCGCATTGGAGGCGATACTGACAATCGCACCCCGTTCTTGGCGACGAAACACAGGCAATGTATGCCGAAACAGATTAAACGCCCCGCCCGCATTAACGTTCAGACAAGCCAACCAATCGGCACTGCTGGTTTCATCGGCCAACCCCATACGCAGAATTCCTGCGCCGTTAACCAATACGTCCAGTTCATCGTGATCCGCCAACAAGCGTCCACAAACCCGATCGACCGCATCACTATCAGCAATATCCAGCACTTGGCATTGGAAGGGATAATCCGTTGCAGAATCAAAATGTTGATCGAAACCAATCACCACCGCACCCGCCAGCACAAAGCGCCGTGCCGTTTCCAAGCCGATCCCCGCCCCTGCACCAGTCACCCAAACGCGTTGGTCGCTAAAATCCCAATCGCTCATGAATTCTTCCCTTCAGACAGCAACGCCCACCAACTATCAATGGTCGGGTTCTTCGCCAATGCAATGAAATCAATATCACCACGGATCTTGCGCCAACGGGTTGCCAACTCCATGATGCGAACTGAATCCAGACCGTAATCGATCAGGTTTTCGTCATCGCCCATGTCTTCGCAGTCATCGTCCAGCAGCGGCAAAATCATCTGGCGCAGCGCTTGTTTGTTGGTAATCCCCGGCAACAAATCCGCCGTTGTCACCACTCGGCCACAACGCCCGGCGGTATAACGCAGCGCCATCAAATGCTCATCACGAGAGAAATCGGCTAAACCATCCGCCACCATAAATGGTTGAATGTTACGCATGAAGGCATCGATGGCGGTGGTCATGCAGCCGATATGAGCATAAACCCCGCAAATGATCAGTTGATCTCGCCCAGACTCCTGCAAAATTTCCTGTAGCGGCGAGCGATGGAACGCGCTGTAACGCCACTTCACCAATACGGTGTCATCTTCTTCTGGTGCCAATGCGGCCACAACAGCCTGTTGCTCTGGATGTTTATTTAACCCCGGCCCCCACATGTCGTTCAGCAACGCCCGATCTTCATCACTTTGCTGATTTGGCTGCGCGGTATAAAACACCGGAATACCTTGCGATTTACAGTAACGACGCAAATTGGCGATGTTCTCCACCACTTGCTTAATCAGCGGGCTCTCCTCGCCCCAAAAGTTGAGGAAGTATTGCTGCATATCGTGGATCAACAACGCCGCACGTTGCGGTTCTACCGTCCAACTGACTTTATTGGTAGGGAGTTCTGCCTGAGTAGGCAACGCGTAATCGTTCAGTTTTGGAATAGCCATGATTTATTCTCCCTGTGCCAATTGTTGGCGCAGTAATTTCTTGTCTACTTTGCCGACCGCCGTCAGCGGCAAGGTTGCAACCTGAATAAAGCGGTCGGGCAATTTGAATTCGGCAATGCCTTGCTCACGCAGGTGGCGTCGTAACACCACCGCTTTTAGCGCACTCGTAGCAATCACATAGGCGCAACTTTTTTCACCCATCAACGCATCCGGCATGGAAACCAATGCGGCGTTAATCACTGCCGGGTGACGTAATAGCAGATTCTCGATCTCTTCAGCGGCGATCTTCTCGCCACCTCGATTGATCTGATCTTTTTGCCGCCCTTCTACTTTGACGTAACCCTCTTCGGTCAGACTGATCAGATCGCCAGAGCAGTAAAAACCTTCGGCATCAAAGGCGCTGGCGTTGTGTTCTGAGCTTTGGTAATAACCGCGGAAGGTGTACGGGCCACGGGTCATCAATCGCCCTACCTCTCCCACTGGCAGCGAATTGCCGTCATCATCGGCGACCCACAGCTCATCGTCCGGCGACATTGGGCAGCCCTGTGTGGTGAGAATATGCTGTTCGTCATCATCCAAACGGGTGTAGTTCACCAACCCTTCCGCCATGCCGAAGACCTGTTGCAACTGACAACCGATCTCCGCGGGAATACGTGCAGCCAGTGCTTCGCCCAGTTTGGCACCACCGACCTGCAATAACTGAAGGCTCGCCAGTGGCGCATTACTGCCCCACTCTTCAATCGCTTGTAACCACAGAGTGACCGCTGGAGGCACCAACGCCGTCACGTTAATCTGATGTTGTTCTATCAGTCGGAAGCACTGCGTCGCATCGGGATCGGTGGCGAACACCGTCAACCCAGCCGCGTAGAACACCCCCAGCACACCCGGTGAACTCATCGGATAGTTATGGGCCACCGGCAATGCACACAAATAGCGGGTTTGATGATCGAAACGGCAAATCTCTACGCTACGGCGAATGCTGTAGTAATAATCATTGTGAGTTCGAGGGATCAGCTTCGGCGTACCGGTACTGCCACCCGAAAGTTGGAAGAACGCCACTTGATCCGCGGCACTTGGCGTAGCGGTAAAACCATCACAGTCCTCGGTCAACCAAGCGGCTAACGACGCTTCTTGGTTCAGCAGACCAACTAAACGTAATGAAGGATGTTGCTGACGAAAATCCGTTAGGAAATCATCATTGGCAAACAGAGTATGTTGACGGTCGGCAATCAGCAACGAGGGTTTAATCTGCGCCGCATAAGCGTTTAGCTCATTACGTTGATGACTAAATAAGGCGTTGACCGGTGCCACCCCAATCTTCAGTAGCGCGAAGAACACCACGTAAAATTCAACGATATTCCCCAATTGCACCAGAGCGGTATCACCGGGCTGAATACCGCGACGCAGTAGCGCTGCCGCCAGGCAGTCAGAGCGTAAATCTAATTGGCGGTAACTCAGGCTTTGCTGTGCATCAGTCAACGCAATGGCGTCGTTTTCTGCTTGTCGGCTCAGGATGTCGGTGAGTGGTTTATCAATCCAATAACCACGTTCGCGATAGCAGCGGGCAAATGCCTCCGGCCAAGGGGTAAAAGCAATACTCATAAACGCTATCCTTGATTCAAACCAAATGCGCGCAGGATGGTGCTAAGTTTGGTGCCCGTTTCGTGCCATTCAGATTCTGGTGAAGAATCCTGCACTATGCCCGCACCGGCAAACAAACGAACCCTATTCCCCTCCACCGTGCCGCAGCGGATGGTGACCACCCACTCCCCGTTACCTTCGGCGTCGCACCAACCGACAATGCCACCAAACAAACCGCGATCGAACGGTTCAAGCTGTTTGATCAGTTCGCGAGCGACCGTGGTTGGGTTGCCGCACAGCGCGGGTGTCGGATGTAACAAACAGGCCAACGAGAGCGCAGTCTCCGCACGCGAAGCCACCTCACCCTCGATCGGCGTCGCCAAGTGCCATAGCGTAGTGGTGCTCAATAACTCAGGAACGGTGGGAATATTCAAATAGCGGCAACGATCCGTCAGCACATCACGCATTCCATCGGTGACAATCTGATGTTCATGACGATCTTTACCCGAACGCATTAGCTGTTCGGCAACCTCGTGATCGCGTTGTGGATCGGCATCGCGCCTTGCAGAACCGGCCAGCGGGATAGAATAGAATTGGGCGCCGGATTTACGCAGCAACAGTTCCGGGCTCGCACCTATCAAAGCTCCTCGCCCCAATGGCACATGGAAATGAAATACATGTGAATTCTGAGCAATAATACGTGCCATTAAGGCTTGCGTATCAACCGGTTGATGGGTTTCGATCTCCAACAAGCGCGAAAGCACCACTTTATCCAATGGCCCATTCGCCATGGTTTTCACCGCGTCACTCACCATCTGCATAAACTCCCCCTGTTCCGGCAGTTCTTGTTGATGGCTGATTTCTGGCGGAGAACCTTGTTCCTGTTGCTCATCAATACCACGTTCAAACCAATGCGTTTGCTGCGGAATAAACAAAGCTGAGGGCTGACGGGTATCAAATGGAATAGCGCCGCACAACACAGGATTCTTTACACCGGCCAGTTTGGCTTCGGCAAAAGCATGTTGAACCGCTTGTTGAAACTCACCATGAACATCATCGCCGCCAAAGGCGGGTAAGGTGATTTTGGCGAAACAACCTTGAGTGCTTAGGCTGCGAAAAGGCGAGGTGAAAAAGAACCCCGAACCGGGAGAATGTCCTTCCCCCTTATCTTGCGATTGTGTCTGTACGGCATCATTCATCGCGACATCCATAGGACTCCCTTTTCATTTGCCAATCTTTTATTTGATAACAACAACCGATATAATAATGATTATCATTTGTATTGATGCGCGGTAAATTACCCGCCGTGATTTGTTATGTCAATAAATGTAATCAGTTATTAACCCTATCTTTGCAGTATCATAAGTAGGGTCTCAAACCAATTAATGATAATAATTACCATTTTAATACGGAGAACTCTTTAATGAAGACCCCTTTGCTCTTCGCTCTGGCACTGTGCGGAATGTTATCTGTCGGTCTTGTTCATGCCACCGAGGCAACATGGCCACGTACCATTAAAACCACTCACGGCACATTGACGCTCCCCCAACAACCTACGCGGATCGTTTCCACCAGCGTCACAGTAACCGGGACGTTATTGGCGATCGACGCCCCGGTGATCGCCAGCGGAGCCACTACGCCAAATAGCAAGCTGGCTGATAAACAGGGGTTCTTCCGTCAATGGGGAGAGCTAGCGGTACAGCGCAATGTGAAGCCGTTATATATTGGTGAACCAAATGCCGAAGCCATTGCCGGTGAAGCGCCTGACCTGATTGTGATTGCCGCTACCGGTGGGGATTCAGCCATTAAGCTATACGACCAACTGAGCACCATTGCCCCCGTCTTGGTGGTGAACTATGACGATAAAAGTTGGCAGGAACTGGCGCAGGAGTTGGGAGCCGCTACCGGGCACGAGGCGCAGGCCAGCAAGCTCGTGGCTGATTTTGCCGCTCGGGAACAGACGCTGAAGCAACAAATTAAATTGCCGCCACAACCCATCTCCCCACTGGTATTCCGCGCGGATGGCAAATCCGCCAACTTATGGAGCGCCGAATCTTCACAGGGCCAAATGCTGCAACAGCTTGGCTTTACGCTTGCTCCTTTACCCGCAAGATTGGGCAACAGCCAAAGTATGGGCGTTCGCAAAGATATCATTCAGTTAAGCGGGGAGAATCTGGCGGCAGGTTTAGGTGGGCAAACGCTGTTACTGTTCGCCAATGACGAAAGCGATAAGCAACGTTTGATGAAAAATCCGCTGTTGGCACATTTACCTGCGGTGCAAAATCAGCAAGTTTATCCATTAGGTAATGATACTTTCCGTCTGGATTATTACAGCGCCAGCAACTTGCTGACGCTGTTGGAACAACAGTTTACTGCTCAGTAGCCGGTTTGGCGGGCTGGGATGATTGCTCCGGCTCGCTCAAACTGACCTTTCGCAATCCCGTCATCAGGCAAGCCAGCAACACGCCCAGCATTGCTGCACCGAATCCAAAACTGGTCGAAGACATCGCCGGTAGCATAAACGCCCCCATCGCCCCCAATAGCAACGCGCCGATAGCATCGCCGACCACGTTCTGCGCCGTCCATAATCCATTGATACGTCCGAGGAAAGCATCCGGTGTCAGGTTCTGAATCAGACCATATTGCAGCAAAGAGTTCACCGCACTCAGGTAGCCAAACAACACTAAACACAGCAGTGCCACGCTAAACCACGGCATCAATCCGAACAGACCGATCGCGACAAATGCAGCAATCGCGGTCAATAACATCACCCAACCGGGACGCGCTACGTGCGCCACTCGGCCACTGGTAAACGCCCCTAATGCCGCACCTAGCGGTACTGCCGAATACATAAAGCCCAGTTGAGCAGCACTAACCTGCCAGGCACTGGACATCGCCGGATATAACACCCGCACCGCACTCGCCATCGTCAGTAAAGCCCCGATCAACGCCACCATGCCGATCACCTTGTTTTGGAACAAGAAAGTGAATCCACCGATAAGCGCTTTCAAAGGATGCTCACGCGGCTGCGGCGGTGGCATCAGTTGAGGTAAACGTAATAGAGGGATCAGCGTCAGTAATGTCCCCAATGCTGCCAGCCCGTAGTTCCACGCCACGCCCGCATTAGCGATCACCACCCCACCTACCGCTGGCGACAAAATAGAACCGAAGCGTACCGTCAACATACTGATCGCCCCCGCTTGGACAATGTTCTCGCGCCCAACCAACGCCGGGGTTGCCGCCAACAACGCCGTCACACCGACTGCGCCGAAGAAACCATCCCACACAGCTAACAGATAGACCACGGTCAACGAAGGTGCAGGTAGCAGTGCATTCAAACACATGCCGACAAAACCGATGCCACAAGTAGAACGCGCAAACAAAATCAAACGCCGACGCTCATATCGATCGGCCAATACACCGCCCATCAACAAACCGGCAAACATCCCACTACCGGCTAACGTCACCGATAGGCCAACCAACAACGTCGAACCGGTTAAGGCCTGAATTTGCACTGGCACGGCAATGGCCATCAACCCCAATGCCAAAATAGAAATAAAACGTGCGCAGAATACCGCCCGGAACGCGCTATTGGTCTTGAGCAGACCAAAGTCCAGTAAAATCGAGGGCTTACTCATTACTTCATCACCACAATAGGAAAAAGGATTAACTACAATCGCGAAGGGACTCATGCTAACATAGAAAACACAATCAATAATGATAATGACTATCGTTTATATTCAATAATATATTAATAGGCTGATATGTTCCGGCTGACACGCAATGGCTCAATCACATTACCTTCGCAACAAAAACGCATGAATGCCGGCACCTCCCGCCGTCTGTTCGGGTTGTTTATCGCTTTATTGTTATTACTTTTGGTGATGGCATTCAGTCTGTCATTTGGTGCTCAATCCATCCCATTCGATACCGTAATCCAAGCGCTTAACAGCCAATGTCAAACTGCCGATTGCGTGATCGTCACCAACGCCCGCCTCCCCCGCACGCTGGTCGGTGTTCTCGCAGGAATCGCGTTGGGGCTCGCTGGCGTATTGATGCAAACCCTCACCCGTAACCCACTGGCCGATCCCGGTATTCTCGGCGTCAATGCCGGCGCGGGTTTTGCGGTGGTATTAGGAATTACCTTCTTTGGCGCTGCCGATATCAGCCATTACTTATGGTTTGCCTTCTCCGGTGCTTTGGTTGCCGCCTTATTGGTCGCCATGATCGGCGCGCTGGGTGGTAGCAGCCTGAATCCCATTCGTCTGACATTAGCCGGCGTGGCGCTAGCGGCGGTGCTCGAAGGTATGACGACCGGCATCGCCCTGCTCAATCCGTTGGTGTTTGATCAACTGCGCTTTTGGCAGGCAGGCACTTTGGATATCCAAAATATGGCCGTTGTGCGCACTGTCGCTCTGCCGATTTTATTAGGCACGCTGATCACACTATGGATGAGCAAAGCGCTGAATAGCCTGAGTATGGGCTCCGAGCTGGCAACCGCATTGGGAACTGGCATCGTGCGTACCCAATTACTCGGATTATTGGCGATCACATTACTGTGTGGTGGTGCCACCGCCGCCGTCGGCCCCATTGCTTTTGTCGGTTTGATGATGCCGCATATCGCTCGCCGTTTCGCCGGATCTGAACTGCACTGGATGTTGCCGTGGACTCTGGTGCTGACTCCCATTCTATTGCTAACGGCCGATCTGGTCGGTCGTTTTCTGGTTCCGGGAGAGTTACGCGTTTCTATCGTTACCGCGCTGATCGGCGCGCCGGTATTGATTACATTGGTTCGCCAACGCCATATGTCACGGCGGGGAAGATAATGTCGATGCTCGCCGTTCGTCTGATGACGGCTAAACGTCCACTCGCCCTCTCTCGTCCGGCGTGGACTGCACTCGCCTTGCTGGTTGCCTGTCTGTCGCTGGCGATTTATGCACTAGGTTCCGGCACTTTGTCGCTCAGCGCGATGCAGGTGATCGATGCCCTGTGCGGTGAAGGCCCTGCCAATTGGGTCGTTATCGTCAGCCAGTGGCGCTTACCACGCGTCACCATGGCGCTAGTGCTAGGTGCGGCGCTCGCAATCAGCGGGGCGATTTTCCAATCATTATTGCACAACCCACTCGGCAGCCCAGACGTGATCGGCTTCAATACCGGCGCATATAGCGGCGTTTTGGTGGCGATCGTGCTGTTTAACAGCAGCATTCTCGGTATAACTTCTGGCGCGCTAGCCGGTGGCCTGTTGACCGCTGCGCTGATTTATCTTTTGGCTTGGCGTAACGGCGTCGAAGCATTCCGCTTGATTATTGTTGGCATCGCGGTGCGCGCCCTGCTGGTCGGAGCCAATACTTGGTTGATCATCACCGCATCGCTGGAGTCCGCCATGACCGCCGGGTTATGGAGCGCGGGTTCGCTTAATGGCATCAGTTGGGCGAAAAGCTTGCCAGCGCTAACGGTGATTATCCTTTGTTGTTTGCTACTAACACTATTCACACGGCGGATGCGTTTGTTAGAAATGGGCGATGACACCGCCTGTGCCTTAGGCGTTACTGTTGAACGCTCACGAGTCTTACTGTTGCTGATCTCTGTGGTGTTAACCGCTGCCGCCACCGCAGTCGCAGGCCCAATTTCCTTTATCGCACTGGTTGCCCCGCAGATTGCACGCCGCTTGTGCGCCAATAAAAACGTCCTACTGCTAACCGCGCTGACTGGCGCTTTACTATTGCTGGCCGCTGACGTCGCTGCCCAGCGCCTGTTTATGCCTTACCAACTGCCGGTAGGAGTATTGACCGTCAGTCTGGGCGGGATTTATCTGATTTGGCTGTTAATCCGCGAGTCACGAAGAAAATGAGTGCTGAAACCCTGCAATCTCCCCCGCTACGGGCTGAAAAACTGACCTTAGGTTACGACAAGAAAATCGTTGCCCGTGAGCTTTCGGTAGAGATTCCGTCTGGCGAACTGACGGTCATTATCGGCCCTAACGCCTGTGGTAAATCCACCTTATTACGCACCCTCAGCCGCTTGCTGCAACCCCAGAGCGGTGCCGTCTGGCTGAACGGTAAACAAATTAACGAATACGCCACCAAAGACGTCGCTCGCCAATTGGGGTTATTACCACAAAGCTCCATCGCCCCCGGCGATATCACGGTGTTTGATCTGGTTGCTCGTGGTCGCTACCCACATCAAAGCCTATTCAGCCGTTGGAGCGAAAAGGATCAACACGCAGTTGAGAAAGCCATGCGCGCCACTGGCGTGGTCGAGCTGGCGGAACAAGCCGTGGATACGCTGTCCGGTGGGCAGCGTCAACGCGTGTGGATTGCGATGGTGTTGGCGCAACAAACTCCGCTATTACTGTTAGATGAGCCGACTACTTGGCTGGATATCACTCATCAGATCGATTTGCTGGAATTGCTGCGCCACTTGAACCGTGAGCATGGTCATACCTTAGTGGTGGTATTGCACGAACTGAATCACGCCTGCCGCTACGCAACCCATCTGATCGCCATGCGCGATGGCAAAGTGGTCGCCGAAGGAGCGCCAAAAGAGATAGTTACGCCAGAGTTGATCGAAGAAGTGTATGGCTTGAAGTGTATGATTATTGACGATCCGGTATCGCACACCCCGCTGGTTGTGCCGTTGGGCCGATAAACACAATTTTCAGACAACAAAAAACCCGCTTTATGCGGGTTTTTTGTAATACTTTCATTCGTCCTCGGGGGGAGGCTTTCACCAACAAGACCCAAGGCACACACTGGATACTATAAATTGTGGAGGCAAGGATGTCAACTTACAGTAAAAACATCATAGACGCGATACGGGCAGCACTGTCACCGGCAAGGATGGCGACATTTGAAACCGCAGTAACAATGACAAGTGATAATGATCCCGCAGCTCTTGAACTATATACCTGGAACGCAACCATCTCTGGCGCGTTACTTCCACCATTGCATATCTGTGAAGTCGTCGTCAGGAATGCAGTTTCTGACGCTTTGGAAGCCATTTATGGCTACCGATGGCCATGGTCAATAGCATTCGAACGCAGCTTACCAGATCCTTCTAAAGGTTACAGTCCGCGCAAAGACCTCATCAATTCCCGGCGAAATGCCTCTGGAACAGAAAAAGTTATTCCCGAATTGAATTTCGTTTTTTGGCAGATGATGTTTACAGGGCGTCATGATCACCGCATTTGGGATAGGCATCTTCATCGCATTTTGCCTAACCTCAACACAGGGTTAGAGACAAAAGATAACCGTACTATGCTTAACCAATCGTTAGAACGAGTGAGAAAACTCAGAAACAGAATTGCCCATCACGAACCTATTTTTTCACGCAATCTAGGTAATGATTATGAGCAAATACTGATGTTGATTAATTATCGTTGCACGAGCACAGCCAACTGGTTACACCAAAACCAGTCCGTCAATTCTGTTCTAGCAGATAAACCGTGACGAGTAGATATCAGGGGGAACGGTCTCCCCCCTGCATAATCCTAATTAAAGCGCCCGTAAAATCCGATTCAGTAGTGGCCCCAGAACCTTAAATGACGCAGGGGAAACAATATCCACATGCGCGCAATCCAGTTCGTGCACCTGCAGTACATCTACGTAGTTCGCCCAGGTTTTCTGCACGTCCATTCCTTCCTGTAACGTCCTACGAGCCACAAACAGCGTTGCCTGTCCGTTGAAACGAGCGGTGTGGGTTTTGGTAAGTAAACGGACTGAGTCAGCATAGTTGCCTTCGATATTATCGAACATCGCCGGATCGAGCGTGTTCTCCGAGACCGCCAGGAACTGTTCGCGCTCACGTTGCACTTCTTGCAGCACATTATCGTCCAGCATGACGTCCCAATTTTGAGTTTCTGGCGGATAGGTATCCAGCAAACCGAGGAACGCGACTTCTTCACCACGCGCCTGTAAACGAGCAGCGATACCTTGCGCCAAAGTGCCACCGAGCGAGTAACCAATAAAGTGATAAGGGCCGTGTGGTTGTACTTGCAACACCTTTTCCAGATGAGCATCGCAAACCTGATCCATATCATCGCTCAATGCCAATGGCCCATTAGGACGCGGTGACTGAATACCCAACAACGACCAATGCTGATCGATATAACGGGACAACACGCTGAACTGCCAAGAGAAACCGGAGGCTGGATGCAAGCAGAACAACGTTGGGCCGTCTGTCGTTCGCAAAGGTAAAGCTCGCAAAGGTAAAGTTCGCAGCGGTAAAATACTGTCGAAACCGCTCTGGTCGGCCTCTTCCTGCGTGCGCTCCTCCGCTAACAATTGCGCCAATTGTTCCACTCGGGAAGCGACCATGATCTGCCCGACCGACACGGGCTTGTCGAGATCGCGTCGTAACTCTGCCGCCAAGCGCATAGCCAACAGCGAATGCCCGCCAAGCGCAAAGAAATCATCATCGGCAAACACCTGCTCGCGCTGTAACAAACGAGCGAATACCACCGCGATAGCCGCTTCCAGTCCCGTATTTGGCTCACGCCCAACCTGATTGGAAGCCGTGACAGGCTGCTGTAACGCTTTACGATCCAGCTTGCCGTTAGCACTCAATGGCAACACCTCCATTTCCACCAGCGCGACAGGCACCATATGGGGAGGTAAACGATCGGCCAATGCTGTCCGCAGTCCATTTAGATCTAAACTCACGCCGACCTGAGCGACCAGATATCCCACCAACTGACGCGCATCACCGCCAGCGTCTACCGGCGTCCCGGTCAACACTAATGCATGTGTCACTGCTTGTTGAACACCTGGTAATGACAACAATGCATGATCGATCTCACTCAGTTCGATCCGCTGACCACGAATTTTTAGCTGATCGTCGCTGCGTCCTAAATATTCAACTGCTCCATCCGGCAACCAACGTGCCACGTCGCCAGTGCGATACATTCGCCCACCGTTGCCATAAGGATCGGCAACGAAGCGGCTAGCTGTCAGTTCTGGCCGCCCCAAATAGCCATGCGCCAGTTGCACACCGGTCAAATACAGATCTCCTGCCACGCCCGGTGGTACCGGATGCAAGCTAGCATCGAGAATACGTAACCCGGTATTCCACACCGGTAAACCGATCGGCACATTGGCACCGCTAACGGCCGCCAATGCTTCACCAAATGCCGGATGCCAAGTGACATCTACCGCCGCCTCGGTCGGGCCATATAAGTTATGCAGCGGTACCGCCGTACGGCTTTGCCACTGACGACACAACTCCGCCGGTAACGCCTCACCGCTACAGAACACCTGCCGCAACGAAGCGCAGTGTGCCACCGCTTGTCTGCTATCCAACGCACTGACAAACGCCGCCAGCATCGAAGGCACAAAGTGCATGGTCGTTACGCGATGCTGTGCAATCAATTGCTGTAACTGTTGAGGATCACGATGTGCTTCCGGTGGAGCCATCACCAATTGCGCGCCAACCATCAACGGCCAGAAGAACTCCCAAACTGACACATCAAAACTACATGGCGTTTTCTGCAATACCACATCGTCAGCGCCTAACGGATACTGATGCTGCATCCATAACAATCGATTGACGATCGCCTGATGCCCTACCAATACGCCCTTTGGCCGCCCGGTAGAACCGGAGGTGAAAATGATATAGGCCGGATGATGTGGCGTTGGCGCGACAATCACCGTCGCAGATGCTCGAGTGTCTAACGGCGCGTCATACAGGAGAATTTCGCTTTGTCCATCAAAGCGTTGTTGCTGAGATGGCTCGGTAATAATCAACCGTGGAGCCGCATCTTCCAGCATCATTCGCAGGCGTTCATCCGGGTAACCAGTGTCCAATGGCAAATAAGCCGCACCCGCCTCAACAATTGCCATCAACGCCAGCGACAGGAACACCGAACGTGGCAACGCCACGGCGACGATATCTCCCGGCTGTACGCCCTGTTCAACCAAACGGCTCGCCAACGCCATCACCTGCTCGCGGGTTTCACGATAGGTAAATTGGTAATGTTGATCCGCTAAGGCTGGCGCGTTTGGCGTTTTCTGTGCCTGCTCGGCCAACAATGCACAGAGCGTGTTTTCCGGTACTGGCCAATCGGTGTTGTTAATCTGAGTAAGCAGTTGATGGTCTTGTTCGGTCAGCAAATCAGCCTCACCAATCGCTAATTGAGGTTGTGCTGCGAACTGACGCAATAACAGCGGTAAACGCTGCAAATGCGCGGCTAACTCCTGATATTGATAACGTTCAGCATTCGCCAACAAATCGACCTTTAACGTGCCGTCCTGATCGATATACAGCGCGATTTCCAGATCGCGAACGGGTCCGGAAGCCAATTCATGGGTAATACCTTCAACACCATCAAAATCCAGTTGGAAATCAAACATCTTGAAGTTAAACACGGTACCATACAGCGGCTGAGCATCACCAATACGGCCTAAATCACGCTGAATTTGCTCCGCTTCGTAACGCTGATGGCGACGCACCGTTTTCAGTTCACGGCTGATTTTCACTGCCGCATCGCAAAGCGTTGCTTGTGGGTCGAGATGCATTTCTACCGGTAAGACGTTGATCACCGGGCCAGTAGCGCACAGTGCCTCCGAGCCGCTGCGGCGCATAAAAATAAAACCAGCGCTAAAGCTAGCTTGACCGCTCAAACGTGCAACCCACAGTGCAACTAGCGCGATCGCCATATCCGCAGCGCTGAGTTGTTGCTGTTTACCAACTTCAACTAACGGATCAAAACTGGCGCGATCGCACCGTTGTGATAAACGAAACACATGGGTCGAAGGCGATTGCCCGGCCAGTGGTTGCGGACACAAAGTGGCAGCTGGCGGTAATTGTTTGGCTTTCTCTAACCAGAAAGCCGCGTCGCGTTGGCAGGTCGCCGACTGCTGATAAAGTTGATACTCCGCTACCACCTCACTGAACGGTGTAAACGGCGTGGGCTCCGGCAGTTCATGTTGACGCAGGCGAGTATAGATATTGGCAATACGGCGGGCGATAGCGGTAAAACTAAAGCCATCCACCAGCAAATGATGATAACGCTGATACCAGAACCAGCGATTTTCCGTCAAGCGCATCAAGATATGACGATAGAGCGGCTTGCCACTGCTGACGCGCAGATCGCCAGACATATCCAGTTGCATCAAAGCTTTGGCGGCAATTTCAGCATCGGCTGAATCGCGCAAATCCACCCATTCAACCGGCAAAATTGCCATATTACGTTCTGGTATTTGTACCGCGACGCCATCACGTTCTTCAAAATGCAGTTGTAGCGTATCGACCTCTGCCAAACCCTGAGTAATGGCTTGCAGCAAAGCGTCTTTATCCAATTGGCCATTCAACTCGATGTAATGAGAAACCGCATAAGCATTAGCGTAAGGGGAAATATGGTCTGCGACCCAAATACCAGGTTGTGCTGCGACCAGCGGTAACGCCAGCCCGGCCTGAATTTCAGTGGCTAAAAGAGAAGATTCTGACACCTCGTTACTCCTGCGTCTGACGTTGTGATGCAGGGCGCATATCCTGCCAATGAGTTTCTAACCAATCGTTACAAGCCGTTCGTTCCGCGGGACCGAATACCGCCAACCAACCGGTCGGAATCGCGCTAAATTGCGGCCACAGGCTGTATTGTAGTTGATCGTTTTGCAGGATCAGGCAAATCTGATTGGCATCATCAAACGGATTCAGGGTTTCCACAAAGGGCTCCTTGTGCGTGAAAAGTGGGGGAAATCAGTGACGCCCAGTGCGCTTGTAAGCCGTCGATCAAACCACCGCGCCAACACAAAGCATCATGACCGCCCTCGACCACTCGGTAATCCACCTCGTGCCCAGCGGTGTGCAATAACTCCGCCATTTGATCGCTGACGCGATGAACCAACTTTTCGTGGTTACCGGCTTCCATAAAAATTTTCAGTTTTCTTTGGCTATTACCTTGATGACCAAAGCGCTGTTGCTCGACCTGTTTAATCAGCCAGCAAGCATCTTCAGGCCAGACTGTGTGTTGTAGCAGATCGCGGCGCGGCCACCAGAAAGATCCCGATTGGCTGATTACCGCACCAAAGCGTTGCGGCCAGTTCAACCCAGCGAACAACGCAGAAAGACCGCCAAAGCTTTGTCCGGCGACCACGGTGTTTTTCGCATTGCTGCTGTACAGTGCCCAAGCCGCCAACTGGGGTAACAGTTCCTCCTGTACCGCCAGCCAGAAATCGTCGTTACAAGGCAGTTCCTGCGCTCGGTGTTTTTGGTCGATGATATCGATCAGCAGATAGGTCGCTTCAGGTAATTTACCTTCACGCGTCAGTTGCATTAGCGGCTCCCACACCGGCATCTGCTGCGCCCAAAATTGGCCATCTAATAAGACCGCCAACGGACGTTCTGCCGGATCGGTATCGCCAGTGGTATATACCCAAACATGACGGCTGTTACCCAAACGCGAGCTGTGCCAGAGATGTCGCTGTAACTTGGCCGGGGGGGCTGGTGTGCAACGCCCGCTGGCAACAGCATAGCGATCAAAATCCTGCCAAGCCGTTTGCTGCGGTGCCTGTGGCATATGTAAGCCTGAGAGGAAATTACCCCCGCTATCCGGCCACGAACGATAAGGATTGAGCAGATCATGAGTCGCGCTGGCAAAAATCTGGTGCCACCAATGGCGCACCGCGTGCATATGGCTATGCGCATCACTACTATCTGAAGTCGTTAAAGGACGATCGTCCAAACAAGGGATGAAGCAGTAACTACCGCGCCAATCGGCTTTCAATTCCGTCTGCCAATACCACACATCCGTGCCTTTCAGTCGTTGCAGACTTTGTGGCGGATTGGGCTGATGGTGGTCGGTCAAACAGTTAATGTGAACCCAAACTCGTTGATAGGCAGAGGTCAATTCGCACCCTTGCGGATCGCGCCAGAAAAATGTGACTTTCCAATTTTCCCCATCCACCGGTTCTACCAACGGCGTACCTCGTTGGGCAATCTTCAGCCACCAGCCAGAACTTCCAACATGTTGACTTACCAATAATCGATCACTTTCGGACTGCTGTTCAGTGTTCAAAACGCCAATTCCTCTGTCGCCCTAACTTTTACCCATAAATGCTAAATCGAATACTATTGATAATTATTTTCATTTGCAATACCGTGTAAAGGCTCGTAAATAGAGCCGGTATTCTTCAACAGGGACGGATGCTGACATTTAGGGTGCTGCCAGCCTTATTCGACCGCACCACAACTTTCCATACAAAAAACTACAACCGCCCTTCCCCTTCAGTGGGAGCGGCAGCAAGGTAGGATATTTCAAATGAATCGGAAGTTATCTCGTTATTCTTTAGCCACAGCTATCGGGTTAGGATTAGGCGCGTCTGCATTTTCTCCCGTCATCTACGCACAGCCCACTGAAACAGAAAACAAAACCACCGAGGAAGACACCATTCTGGTGACGGCAGCCAAGCAAAACCTGCAAGCCCCCGGTGTTTCCACCATTACCGCCGATGAAATCAAAAAGCGCCCTCCGGCACGCGATATCAATGAACTGATTCGCACCATGCCCGGCGTGAACCTGACCGGTAACTCCACCAGCGGACAGCGTGGTAACAACCGTCAGATTGATATTCGCGGCATGGGGCCAGAGAACACGTTGATCTTAATCGATGGAAAACCCGCCTCCAGCCGTAATTCTGTGCGTCAAGGCTGGCGTGGTGAACGTGATACCCGTGGCGATACCGCTTGGGTACCACCGGATATGATTGAACGTATCGAAGTCATTCGTGGGCCAGCAGCGGCGCGCTACGGTAACGGCGCGGCGGGCGGCGTGGTGAATATCATCACCAAGAAAGCGACTCAAGAATTGCACGGTACATTGAACGCTTACTTCAACGTGCCACAGCATAAAGAAGAAGGCTCCACCAAACGTACCGATTTCAGCCTGACCGGACCACTAAGCGATACTCTGAGTTTCCGCCTGTTTGGCGGCTACAGCAAAACACAGGCCGATTCCCAATACCTCAATGACGGCCATCAGTCCGAGCGTACCGGCAGCTATGCCGATACCATTCCCGCAGGTCGTGAAGGGGTGATCGACAAAGATATCAATGCCATGCTGCATTGGGACTTTGCACACCTGCAATCGTTGGAATTCGAATACTCCTACGGCCGTCAGGGCAACCTGTACGCGGGTGATACGCAAAACACCAACACCAACCCGTTAGTGAAAAGCATGTACGGCGAAGAGACTAACCGTATCTACCGTGAAACCTACGGCATGACCCACCGCGGAGCTTGGGACAACGGCATCAGCACCACCAACTACCTGCAATATGAACGCACCCGCAACACCCGTCTAAACGAAGGGTTAGCCGGTGGCACCGAAGGGATTTTCTCGGATAACGGCTACAACACGATTCGTCTGGATGATTTCTTGGCGCACAGCGAAGTTAGCATTCCATTCGATGTTGTGGTTCCGCAAACCGCCACGCTGGGTACCGAATGGAACCAGCAAAAAATGAAAGATCCGTCGTCCAATACTCAGGCCATGTCTGGAGGCAGCATTCCAGGCATCGACAGCACCAATCGCAGTCCTTATTCCTCAGCCAATATTTTCTCGCTATTTGCTGAAGACAACATGGAGCTGACCGACACCACTATCCTAACGCCTGGGTTGCGTTACGATCTGCACTCCAAAGCTGGCAATAACTGGAGCCCGTCACTGAACCTGTCGCAGGAGCTAGGTGAATACTTCACGCTGAAAATGGGTATCGCGCGAGCCTACAAAGCACCGAACCTGTTCCAGAGCAACGAAAACTACATTCTGTATAGCCGTGGACAAGGCTGTGCCGCCAGCAGCGGAGGTTGCTATCTGATCGGTAACGACTCCCTGAAAGCCGAAAATAGCATCAACAAAGAGATCGGTCTGGAATTCCACAACGAAGGATGGTTGGCCGGGATCACCTACTTCCGTAACGATTACAAAAACAAGATTGAGGCGGGTTATGCCCCAGTTGGCACCACTTCCACCGGAAAGACCGATATCTACCGTTGGGAAAACGTGCCAAAAGCCGTCGTTCAAGGTTTGGAAGGAACATTGAATATTCCAGTTAGCGAAACCATCGCGCTGAATAACAATGCGACCTATATGATTGAGAATGAAAACAAAACCACCGGTGATTATTTGTCGGTGATCCCTGAGTTCACTATCAACTCAACGTTGAGCTGGCAGGCAACGCAGGAGCTCTCAACTCAGGCCACCATGACGTGGTATGGCCGTCAGAAACCGAAGAAATACAACTACAAGGGTGAACCCACCACCGGTAGTGAGAAAAATGAGGTCAGCCCTTATTCCATCTTTGGTCTGAGCGGAACTTATGAATTCTCGAAATATATCAGCCTCACAGCAGGTATCGATAACCTGTTCGACAAACGCCAGTTCCGCGCTGGTAACGCGCAGACCACCGGCAATGCCGTAACCAACTCGTATATGTATGGCGCAGGAGCTTATACCTACAACGAACCGGGTCGGACTTATTATATGAGTGTAAATACTCAGTTCTGATAACATTTGGGGAGCGGAGTCGCTCCCCATGTCCAATGCGGTGGCTCATCCCTACACCATTGGAGTTAATATGTATCCACAACAAATCATCGACTGGTTAAAACAAGATGCCCAACGTATGGCTGCGCTACATGCGGCACGACGTCTTGGTTTAAATGACTGGTGCCTCGCAGCCGGGTTTGTCCGTAATTTGGTTTGGGATCATCGGCACCACTTCCCCGCGACACCGCTCAACGATATCGATCTCATCCACTTTGATCCCCTGAATACCGCGGCTGAATACGATCGCCAGTTAGAAGCCCAGTTGCGTCAGTGGCTACCTCAACCTTGGTCGGTAAAAAATCAGGCTCGGATGCATTTACGTAACCAAAGCCAGCCTTACCAAGATAGCGAAGATGCGATGAGCTTTTGGCCGGAAATCGAAACCGCCATCGGCGCATGCTTGGATGATGATGACAGCATTACGCTGATTGCCCCTTTTAGTTGCGATTCCTTATTTAATGACACCATCACGTTCAATAATAAAAATGGCAAGTTATCTACTTTTGAACAAAGAGTTAGGGACAAAAATTGGTTACAGCACTGGCCTAATTTGCGAATAGCGGCGGGTTAAAGTTTATCAGGCAATGGCCGATAATCTGGGAATAGCGACCGAATAGGAAAGCACCATGTCCACAGCAATAACCATGATCGTGCCCGTCAAAAACACCCTCCCGACCACCAGTATCCGCAGTAGTGTCAGCGATGGCGGCGATACCATCAAGATGGCCGCGCCAGTGAAACCGGAAACCAGTGAAAGTAAAACCACCGAAAATAGCTCTGGCGGTAAAGCGGAAAAGGTAAAGGCACCTGCCGGCGCATCTCCCCAGTTAAAAACGCTTTATCAACAGCTCAACGATTTATTCCAGAAAATAGATGACCTGAAGAGCTCCGACGCCAGCCCGGAAGAGATCCAAAAGCAGGTGCAGATCCTCACGAACCAGGTTCAGGCATTACAAGCAGCGATTGCGCGGATGCAACAAGAAGAAATGGAGAAAAATAAATCCGAACAAATGGTTAATCTCGTCGCCAATAGCGGTGATGGCATCAACCGCCCGACGGAAGATAATACGGTAGATGTGTATATTTAAAACCTCTATATGCAGGATAGAGTCATCGTGATTTAAATGAATTTATTCATATTATAACCAGTGAGCTCGTAACCATTTTTCTCATAGATCTTTTTAGCCTGTGTGTTTTCAGCCGCTACCCGTAACTTGATCTGCCGGATGCCTTCTGCGACAAGAAGGATTTCCAGACTTTTCATAGTGCGACTCCCCAACCCCTTGTTCCGAAAGGCTGGCAGGAGGTAAAAATCATAAATAAACGCAGATTTGTTACCAACATCTGCCCGATACCAAAGATAACCAATATGGTGTTCTATACCATTTTCTTTATTCACGATGCATTTTAAGGAATGTCCCTCAGTCTTCTCTCCCTCAGGCAAGTTAATGGCAATTTCACTCTTTGCCTGGGCTAATGCCCCCTCGTGAGGTAAACGATAATTGGTAGCAATTTCGACTGCATAATCCTTAACGAAATAATCTATAAATCCCAAAAAGTCGGTTTCAGACATGGGGTATAGTAAAATCATTGTTCTTCCTTAGTGGTCAATTAACCCGGAATGCGAAATCAAGCAGCTTCAATGATCACGGGTATGCACTCATTAAACAATCAAAAAACCTGCCGTTTATCACACCTTTGTCGCAATAACATCGCCTGCTGCTGCACGATTTGCCAAATCGCGTCTGCCGCTGGCGGCAGCGATCGTGGGTATTATTTGTTGCCGTTAATAATCTTTCATCAGGTGCAGTTGATTACCAGCTCCGTGTTAGCAAAGAGATATCAGAAAAAACAGCAGGCAAAAGCCGCATATGAAGCAAACAAAATGGGCTCAGCATCGCCGAGCCCGTTGTCTTAATTTTAGTACCCAGTTTTAACTACGTTTCAAGGGCTTGACCAATCCGTCAAGCCCATCAATTTTCAACGCCAACGTCATTTCCATCAGTTCGCCGAGTTTGCCCTTAGGAAATTCGCCCTTACGGGCAAACCACAGCAAATATTCCTCAGGCAAGTCGATCAACACCCGCCCCTGATACTTGCCGAATGGCATCACGGTATTGGCGATTTCAATCAGATTTTCTTTTTCCATCAGTTACCTAACAGGCGGATCATTTCCGCTTCGTCAATCACTTCAATACCCAATTCCTGCGCCTTCACCAATTTCGAGCCCGCCGCTTCACCGGCGATCACTAAATCGGTTTTCTTCGAGACGCTACCACTGACTTTCGCGCCCAGCGCCGTCAACCGATCCTTCGCTTCATCGCGAGAAAGTTGACTCAGGGAACCGGTCAATACCACGGTTTTACCGGCGAATGGGCTGTCGATCTCTTCCGCCACGACTACAATCGGCGCTGGCCAATGAATCCCGACCTCTGGGCTGACTAATTCGTCAATGACTTGCTGGTTGTGCTCTTCTTCTAAGAAATGCAGCACATGTTTTGCCACCACTTCACCGACGTCTGGCACCAGTTTCAACGCTTCAATATCCGCTTCTTTCAGCTTTTCCAACGAACCGAAGTGCGCGGCTAGGTTAGCCGCCGTGGCTTCCCCTACTTCGCGAATCCCCAATGCATACAGGAAACGGGCAAAGGTCGTTTGTTTCGCTGCGGCCAGCGCATTGACCAAATTCTGTGCCGATTTCGGCCCCATACGATCCAAACCGGTCAGGATACCGGCGGACAAACGGAACAGGTCCGCCGGGTTTTTCACATATTCTTTATCAACCAACTGCTCGATGATCTTGTCCCCCATACCGTCGACATCCAGCGCGCGACGGGAAACAAAATGCTTCAACGCCTCTTTACGCTGTGCGCCACAGAACAAGCCACCGGTACAACGACGTGCAACCGAATCACCATCAGGTTCAACGGCAGAACCGCATACCGGACAGTGGTCTGGGAAAACAATTTCTCGTGCGTCTGCCGGACGACTATCTTCAATCACGCCAACCACTTGTGGAATGACATCACCAGCGCGACGCACTATCACCGTATCGCCGATACGCAAACCAAGGCGCTCAATCTCATCAGCATTATGCAACGTGGCATTGCTGACGGTCACACCGGCCACCAGCACTGGCTCCAGTCGTGCCACCGGGGTAATGGCACCAGTGCGCCCCACCTGGAACTCCACGTCACGCACCACGGTGATCTGCTCCTGTGCGGGGAATTTAAATGCGGTTGCCCAACGTGGTGCTCGTGCCACAAAACCCAGTTGTTCTTGCAGAAAGATATCGTCAATCTTCACCACCACACCATCAATATCAAAACCAAGATGTGGGCGGTCCTGTTCAACCTGGCGGTAAAACGCCAACACGCCATCGCTGCCCGTGCAGAGTTTAACTCGCTCACTCACCGGCAAACCCCAAGCTTTAAATTGCAGTAAACGTTGTAAGTGACTACGAGGCAATTCGCCACCTTCCAACAAACCCACGCCGTAGCAGAAAAAGGTTAACGGACGTGCCGCAGCAATTCGCGAGTCTAACTGACGAATAGAACCCGCCGCCGCGTTACGCGGGTTGGCAAACACTTTGCCATCCTTACGGCGAGCTTCTTCGTTCATCGCCTCAAAACCGGCCTGCGGCATAAAGACTTCACCCCGCACCTCCACACGACGCGGGATATTATCGCCGCTTAAACGCAGTGGAATAGCGCGAATAGTACGCACGTTAGAGGTAATGTTTTCACCGGTAGTGCCATCGCCACGCGTTGCCGCACGAACCAGTTCGCCATTTTCATACAGCAAGCTGACCGCTAAACCATCGAGCTTCAACTCACAACAAAAAGTCAGTGCTTCAGCACTTTTCAGGCGATCTTGCACTCGTTTGTAGAACGCCAGAAAACTTTCTTCATCGAATGCGTTATCCAGCGACAGCATCGGCACTTCGTGACGAACTTGATCGAAAGCCGCCAGCGGCGTGGCACCAACGCGTTGAGTCGGTGAATCAGCGGTGATCAACTCTGGATTAGCAGCTTCAAGTTCACGCAGTTCACCCATCAGGCGATCGTATTCCGCATCAGGAATTTCCGGTGCGTCCAGTACATGGTACTGGTATTCATGATGGCGCAGTGAGGTTCGTAGTTGATTGATTTTTTGGGTTATCGAGGCCATGGCTCACCATCAAAGATAGATAACAAAACCCCCGACAGGCGGGGGCTTTGGGATTACGGATTGTTCAGTGCGCGTAGCAACCGTTAAGCATTGTTTTTAACAGGTGGACTGTTTTCCAACACTTCCCGGATACGCCCTTTGTAGGCTTCCAGCTTTTGCGGGGTCATCATGCGGCGTTCGTCGTCCAACACCACACCACCCACATCATCAGCAATGCGCTGTGCCGATTGCAGCATCAGTTTGAAGTTCTGATTAGCGTCGCCATAAGACGGCACCATCATAAACATAGAAACACCCGGCGTAGAGAAATCAGACATCATCTCAGGATCAAACGATCCTGGTTTAACCATATTCGCCAAGCTAAACAGCACTGGGCCGCTACCTGCTGGGCTGATATGGCGATGGAAGATACCCATTTCACCAAACTGGAAACCTGCTTGCAGCACGCTTTGCAGTAAGACTTCACCACCAATGGTGCCACCTTGATGCGCAGCAACATGCAGAACCAATACGGTTTCTTTCAGTTTTGCCGGTTGAGTTGGCGGTACTGAAGCAGACTGAGGCTCCGGTTCTACCTTCTTAACTTCTGACTGAGCGGGCTCGGCATGGAACATAGGTTCCAGTGCAGGTGGCAAGTCATCAACGCGCGGCTCACGACGTGGCGCAAGTTGCTGCGGCTCGTCGCCTTCGCTTGGCGTTCTGTCTTCATCCTGCGCTTTGTCTCTATCCTGCGTATAATTATCCAACAAGATGTCATCATAGTCCGGCCTTTGAGACAAAGGTGGCGGTTGATGAGCAGCCGGTTGAACGACCCTAGGTGCCGGTTCAGCCACAGGGGCTGCTTTCGGCGCGACCGAGGGTTCTTCGCGGGCGGCATCAAAATGGCCAAATGACGGCTCGTCTTGTGGATGAGCCGTGCGCACACGCACTTCCCCCACGCCTTCTTCGAGATCGTCGATCGGGGTTGGTTCACGTTCCTGTTTCGAACGTTTGGCTGGGCGATCGCGAAAAAGTGATGAGCGTTCCTTGCGACTAGTCCAAAGACCATGCAATAACAACGCTATTATGGCGATCGCGCCAACAACGATTAATATCAGACGCAAATCCTGCATCATTGCTATCTCTGTTGTTCCAATACATTGCCACCGCGGCAAACATTCACTCTTAACTCTATTTGCCCAAGCACACAAGTGCAAGTCTGTGCTGAACTTTATGCCAATAAAGATGATTATTCTGCATTTTTTTGCTGATTTTTCGGTCAATCTCCCGCTAGCCAGTGGAAAATCATCCCGATATGATAGGGATGCCTGTTCAGACAAAGAGATAACTTAAGATATGTCCTATTCGCAGTCTCCTACCAAATCTGCCAGCGGTGTGCATTATTTCGCCGAAGGATGGCGCTTGATTTCCCGCCCGGGAATTAAACGCTATGTCGTGCTGCCGCTGTTGGTTAACGTGGTGTTAATGGGTTCGGGTTTCTGGTGGCTGTTTAGCCACTTGGGGGAATGGATCCAAAGTATGATGGATCACGTACCTAACTGGTTGCAGTGGTTGAGCTATTTATTGTGGCCACTGACGGTCATTTCCGTGCTGTTAGTTGCCGGTTATCTGTTTAGTACCATCACTAACATTATCGCCGCCCCGTTTTGTGGCTTATTGGCCGAACAGTTGGAAAACAACCTGACCGGTAAACCGCTCCCCGATTCTGGTGTACTTGGCATGATGAAAGACGTGCCACGCATCATGGCGCGCGAATGGCGTAAACTGGCCTATTACCTACCGCGCGCATTACTGTTATTGGTGTTGTATTTTATTCCAGGCATTGGTCAAACGGTCGCACCGGTACTATGGTTCCTGTTTAGCGCTTGGATGTTAGCTATCCAATATTGCGATTATCCGTTTGATAACCATAAGGTCAGTTTTGCCGATATGCGCAGTGCGCTACGTCAGCACAAAGCCTCTAACATGCAATTTGGTGCACTGGTCAGTCTGTTTACCATGATCCCCATTCTTAACTTGGTGATTTTGCCAGTAGCAGTTTGCGGCGCTACAGCGATGTGGGTAGACCGTTATCGTCCACAATTTGTGCGCCATTAATACATTTTTTAGAGGGTGCATACATGCACCCTACGCATTACCGAGCCATTTATCATTCCGGGCAGAGCCGCTGTCAATACGATCTAGCATGGCTCTTCAACCCCAGCAAATCTGGCAGGTTCAAAAAATCGCTCTTTGTTTAACCAAAATTTAACTGTCGACGACAATACTGACTTGCCACCCAATAAAGTCATTTACCGGAGGTTACTCGATGATTAGAAAAACCATGATTATCACGTTAGTTGTTCTCGCCACGCTAGGCGTTATCGCATTAATTGCTTTTTGCACATTTTTCGTTTCAATACGTTGATTCATCAGTGGGTAGGTAGGTCGTTAATGAGTGATAACCGAGACAAAGATTTGGTTGTTATTGCCGTGTAAATAAAGGTCAAGAATTCAACAGTTTTGCTGAATAGTTTTGCAAAAGAAATCTGTGATTAATATAACCAATTGAAATTAGATAAAAAACAGTCTCACTTCCAAATCTCAACTTATTTCCTAATCACATATCTATATACCAATTCCTTACTTCCCTGCTAGGGTGGTTCGCGTATGCTTCCAACGTTCCCTACATTATTCATAGAGTTAAAGGACGGACCATGAGCAAAATTTATGAAGACAACTCATTAACAATCGGCCATACGCCGCTGGTTCGTCTGAACCGTATCGGCAATGGAAAGATCCTCGCCAAGGTTGAATCTCGCAATCCAAGCTTCAGCGTTAAATGCCGCATAGGTGCCAGTATGATTTGGGACGCAGAAAAACGTGGCGTTCTCAAACAAGGCATCGAATTGGTTGAACCGACTAGCGGTAATACCGGTATCGCACTGGCCTTTGTCGCCGCTTCTCGCGGTTACAAACTCACGCTGACCATGCCAGAAACCATGAGTATCGAACGCCGTAAACTACTCAAAGCGTTGGGTGCCAATCTGGTTCTGACCGAAGGCGCCAAAGGCATGAAAGGTGCGATTGCTAAAGCCGAAGAAATTGTCGCCAGCAATCCTAATAAATACCTTTTACTGCAGCAGTTTAGTAACCCAGCTAACCCAGCCATTCACGAAAAAACCACCGGCCCTGAGATTTGGGAAGATACCGATGGTGCAGTCGACGTGTTTATCGCTGGTGTGGGGACTGGTGGTACGCTGACAGGTGTCAGCCGCTACATCAAAAATACTAAAGGTAAAAAGATCACCGCCGTCGCCGTAGAGCCTACGGATTCACCGGTAATCACTCAGGCGCTGGCTGGCCAAGAGATCAAACCGGGTCCACACAAAATCCAAGGCATCGGCGCGGGCTTCATTCCGGGCAATCTAGATCTGGAGCTAATCGACCGAGTAGAGCAAATAACTAACGATGAAGCCATCAGTATGGCGCGTCGTTTGATGGAAGAAGAAGGCATTCTAGCAGGGATTTCCTCCGGTGCCGCCGTTGCCGCCGCCGTCAAAATTTCAGAACAGCCTGACTTTACGGACAAGACGATTGTGGTTATTCTGCCGTCCTCCGGTGAGCGTTATCTCAGCACTGCGCTGTTTGCAGACCTGTTCACAGAACAAGAATTGCAGCAGTAATTTCTCAGTGCACGAAAAGCTAAAAAAGCACCTCTCGAGGTGCTTTTTTTGTGGACTGGATCAAAGTTTACAGCAGTGAAAGATTGCTTTTGCGCGCTAGCTTTAGTATTTAACCGGACAATTATTTTGATGCGCGAAATTATTCCCCATCCGCGTTTTAGTTTGAGCTGAATCGATTTACTCGTTTGTCGCTCAGATACAAAGCACGGCATAATGGGGAGCTGATTGAAACGACGCCAAAAATCCGATTTTTTTGATCTGGACTGCCTAAAGCGTCGTTTCCTGTTGCACCGAAGTTCGCCTCTGTACCATAGTCAGGCGCTACGCAGACAAGCTAAAGTCTCGCCGTTAAGCTAAACTTTAGCTCCACAACATTAATCCAATAAGTTGGGGAAACATCAATGTTCCAGCAAGAAGTTACTATTACCGCACCTAATGGCCTGCATACTCGCCCTGCCGCTCAGTTCGTTAAAGAAGCTAAAGGCTTCGCGTCTGACATTACCGTAACCTCTAACGGCAAAAGCGCCAGCGCTAAAAGCCTGTTCAAGCTGCAAACTCTGGGGTTAACCCAAGGTACAGTAGTAACTATTTCAGCTGAAGGTGAAGACGAGCAGAAAGCCGTTGAGCACTTGGTAAAACTGATGGCAGAGCTTGAGTAATCCAGCCCGTCTTTTTAGTTAACACCAGTCAAGAGTAAGGTAGGGTTATGATTTCAGGCATTTTAGTATCACCGGGTATCGCTTTTGGTAAGGCTCTTTTACTGAAAGAAGATGAAATTATCATCAACCGGAAAAAGATCTCTGCAGACCTTGTGGAGCAAGAAGTCTCACGTTTCCTCGCTGGCCGAGCCAAGGCATCCGAGCAGTTGGAAGCCATCAAGACCAAAGCTGGTGAAACCTTCGGCGAAGAGAAGGCCGAAATCTTCGAAGGCCACATCATGTTGCTGGAAGACGAAGAGCTTGAGCAGGAAATCATAGCCCTAATCAAAGACGATCTGGCATCCGCGGACGCCGCGGCTTACACCGTGATCGAAGGCCAGGCGAAAGCACTGGAAGAATTAGACGACGAGTACCTGAAAGAACGTGCGGCTGACGTACGTGACATCGGTAAACGTCTGCTGCAAAACATCCTCGGTCTGGCGATTGTCGATCTAAGCTCCATCAAGAACGAAGTTATCTTGGTGGCGACTGATCTGACCCCGTCCGAAACTGCACAATTGAACCTAGACAAAGTGCTGGGCTTTATTACCGATCTGGGTGGCCGTACTTCTCACACCTCGATCATGGCACGTTCTCTGGAACTGCCTGCCATCGTTGGTACTTCCGACGTCACCAAACAGGTGAAAAACGACGATTACCTGATTCTAGACGCAGTTAACAACAAAATTTACGTTAACCCGACTACCGAAGTAATCGAACAGCTGAAAGCCGCTCAGAAGCAATACGTCACCGAGAAAGACGAACTGGCTAAGCTGAAAGATCTGCCCGCGATTACGCTGGACGGTCATCAGGTTGAAGTTTGTGCCAACATCGGTACCGTGCGCGACGTCGCAGGTGCAGAGCGCAATGGCGCTGAAGGTGTCGGCCTGTACCGTACCGAATTCCTGTTCATGGATCGTGATTCACTGCCAACCGAAGACGAGCAATTCTCAGCGTATAAAGCCGTTGCAGAAGCCGTGGGCTCTCAAGCCGTCATCGTTCGTACCATGGACATTGGCGGTGACAAAGATCTGCCATACATGAACCTGCCGAAAGAAGAGAACCCATTCCTCGGCTGGCGTGCTATCCGTATCGCTATGGATCGTCGTGAAATTTTGCACGCTCAGTTGCGCGCTATCCTACGAGCCTCTGCTTTCGGTAAATTGCGCATCATGTTCCCGATGATTATTTCGGTTGAAGAAGTACGCGATCTGAAAGGCGAATTAGAAACGCTGAAAGCGCAACTACGCGCAGAGGGCAAAGCATTCGACGAAACAATTGAAGTGGGCGTGATGGTGGAAACACCGGCTGCGGCAGTCATCGCTCACCACCTGGCAAAAGAAGTCGACTTCTTTAGTATTGGGACAAACGATCTAACCCAGTATACTCTGGCGGTAGATCGCGGCAACGAGCTGATTTCTCATCTCTATAACCCGATGTCCCCATCAGTGCTTGGCCTGATCAAACAGGTCATTGATGCATCTCACGCGGAAGGTAAGTGGACCGGTATGTGCGGCGAACTGGCTGGCGATGAGCGTGCTACACTGTTGTTATTGGGCATGGGTTTGGATGAGTTTAGCATGAGCGCGATTTCCATCCCACGCATCAAGAAAATTATTCGTAATACGAATTTCGAAGATGTGAAGGCGTTAGCAGCACAAGCCTTGGCACAGCCAACGGCACAAGATCTGATGAACTGTGTGAATAAGTTCATCGAAGAGAAGACTCTCTGCTAAACTTCCACGACACTGGAAAACGCCGCCCAATTTAATGCTTAGGAGAAGATCATGGGTTTGTTCGATAAACTGAAATCTCTGGTTTCTGATGACAAGAAAGACACGGGCACTATCGAGATCGTCGCTCCACTTTCTGGCGAAATCGTCAATATCGAAGATGTACCGGACGTAGTGTTTGCAGAAAAGATCGTTGGTGATGGTATTGCTATCAAACCTGCTGGCAACAAAATGGTTGCTCCAGTTGACGGCACTATTGGTAAAATTTTCGAAACCAACCATGCTTTCTCTATCGAATCCGACAGCGGCATTGAGCTGTTTGTCCACTTCGGTATCGATACTGTTGAACTGAAAGGCGAAGGCTTCAAACGCATCGCTGAAGAAGGTCAACGCGTCAAGAAAGGCGATGTGGTTATCGAGTTCAACCTGGCTCTGTTGGAAGAGAAGGCCAAGTCTACACTGACTCCGGTTGTTATCTCCAACATGGACGAGATCAAAGAACTGATCAAACTGTCTGGCAGCGTCACCGTTGGTGAAACTCCGATCATCCGAATCAAGAAGTAAGCATAGAACGGCATAATACTTGCCCGTTAATAGAGAAGTCTGCTCTCAACATGAGCAGGCTTCTTTTTTATTTCATTTCAATGGTTCCTGTCATCCCCTCACTTGAAGTTAGAATCTGATATTAAATTTTTTCTTACTGTTGATGCTTACGCAGCTAATCAGTGAAATATTTTAATACGAATCGTTTTCACTATCATTGTTAGTATTCTTAAGTACAATCATGGCAACTGGCATTGACCAGGCACACACGTGGTTACTATTAGACCTTTAAAAAGGATACGACTATGGCGTTGCGTTTTTCCTCTCTCGGATCGGTTGCCCTACTGGCTTCATCATTGATGTTGGCATTTTCAACTCAAGCCGCCGATGACCAAAGCATTGTGATTTATAACGCTCAGCACGAAAATCTGGTGAAATCCTGGGTTGACGGCTTCACTAAAGACACGGGTATTAAAGTCACTTTGCGTAATGGCGGCGACAGCGAATTAGGCAACCAACTGGTGCAGGAAGGTAGTGCTTCACCCGCCGATGTGTTCCTGACAGAAAACTCCCCGGCCATGGTATTAGTCGATAACGCCAAATTGTTCGCCCCGCTTGATACCACGACCCTGGCGCAAGTAAAACCGCAATACCGTCCAGAACACGGCCGCTGGGTAGGCATTGCTGCACGCTCCACGGTATTCGTCTATAACCCAGCGAAACTGAGCGAAGCACAGTTGCCAAAATCGCTGCTGGATCTCGCTAAACCCGAATGGAAAGGCCGCTGGGCAGCCTCCCCTTCCGGTGCCGACTTCCAAGCCATTGTCAGCGCGTTATTGGCACTGAAAGGCGAACAAGCCACGCGAGATTGGTTGAAAGCGATGAAAACCAACTTCACCGCCTACAAAGGCAACAGCACAGTGATGAAAGCGGTTAACGCCGGGCAGATCGACAGCGGGGTGATCTATCATTACTACCCGTTTGTTGATAAAGCCAAAACTGGCGAAAACAGCAAAAACGTCAAACTGTACTATTTCAAACATCAAGATCCAGGTGCATTCGTCAGCACCTCTGGTGGTGGCGTTTTGGCTTCCAGCAAACATCCGCAGCAAGCACAAGAGTTCGTGAAGTGGATCACCGGTAAAAAAGGCCAAGAAATCCTGCGCACCAATACCGCGTTCGAATATGCCGTCGGTGTCGGTGCTGCCTCTAATCCTCAACTGGTGCCATTGAAAGATCTGGATGCACCGAAGGTCGATGCTGGGCAATTAAACAGCAAAAAAGTGGTCGAATTGATGACTGAAGTTGGCCTACTGTAATCCCTTTATGTCGATGATTAGTGCAAAACCCCCTGCATTAACGGCACACCATCAATCCCGGCAAAAGCCGGGATTGTGGATCGTGGCCATAGCCGTTGCATTTTCCTTATTGGCATTGATGCCACTAGGTTTTGTCGTCAGCATCGCCTTTGAAACCGGCTGGCCGACGATCAAGACGCTGATATTCCGCCCACGAGTGGGCGAATTACTGCTAAACACCACGCTACTGGTGATCTTCACGTTACCGATCTGCGCCCTTTTGGGAATCACATTGGCTTGGCTAACCGAGCGAACCACCTTGCCGGGACGACGCCTTTGGTCAATATTAGCGACAGCACCACTCGCCGTGCCTGCCTTTGTACAAAGCTATGCGTGGATTAGTTTAGTGCCATCAATGCATGGGCTGGCGGCAGGTGTATTTATCTCAGTGCTCGCCTATTTTCCCTTTATCTATTTGCCTACAGCCGCGGTATTACGGCGACTGGACCCGGCGATTGAAGACGTCGCCACGTCACTCGGCAGTAAGCCTTTGGTGGTGTTTTTTCGTGTAGTGCTTCCACAGCTAAAATTGGCAGTTTGGGGGGGATCTTTATTAATTGCCCTGCATCTGTTGGCGGAATATGGCCTATATGCCATGATCCGTTTCGATACTTTCACCACAGCCATATTCGATCAGTTCCAATCGACCTTTAACGGTCCGGCAGCCAACATGCTGGCGGGTGTATTGGTATTGTGTTGTCTGGTATTACTGATCCTCGAAGCCATCAGCCGAGGTAAAGCGCGCTATGCACGAGTGGGTTCTGGCAGCGCTCGCAATCAAACGCCTTATCGCCTATCACCAACACTTACCCTATTGAGTTTACTGTTACCGTTGGCACTCACCGCGTTAGCATTGGGCGTCCCCTTTATTACTCTCACCCGTTGGTTATTCCTCGGTGGTTCAGAAGCTTGGAGCAACGATGAATTGTTACCGGCGCTACAACAGACTTTAGCCTTGGCGGCCAGTGGCGCACTCATTATCACTTTGTGCGCAATTCCAATGGCGTGGCTTTCGGTACGTTACCCTGCTCGTCTGTATCGTGTCCTAGAAGGCTGTAACTATGTGACCAGTTCTCTACCCGGTATCGTCGTCGCTCTGGCATTAGTTACTATTACTATTCATGCCTTCCGGCCTATCTATCAAACTGAGATCACCCTGCTACTGGCCTATTTATTGATGTTTATGCCACGGGCATTAATCAACTTACGTGCAGGTATCGCTCAGGCTCCAGTTGAACTGGAAAACGTCGCTCGCAGCTTAGGTCGCTCACCCGCACAAGCGTTGTGGAGCACCACTTTGCGACTAGCCGCTCCGGGTGCTGCTGCGGGTGCCGCACTCGTGTTTTTGGCAATCAGCAATGAACTGACCGCCACTTTACTACTCGCACCTAATGGCACCCGCACATTAGCAACCGGTTTTTGGGCACTGACCAGCGAAATAGACTACGTTGCGGCCGCACCTTATGCCCTGATCATGGTGGTATTATCGTTGCCACTCACTTGGCTTCTCTATTCACAATCTAAACGCACGGCAGGTTTATGAGTACGCTTGAACTTCACGCTATCGGTAAGTCTTACAACGGCATCGACGTACTTCAAGGCGTTGACTTGTGTGTAGCCACCGGGAGTCGCACGGCCATTGTTGGCCCTTCTGGCTCGGGTAAAACCACCTTACTGCGTATTATTGCGGGTTTTGAAGTCCCAGACAGTGGTCAGGTGGTTTTGCAAGGGCAAACACTGGCAAATGGCACACATTGGGTGCCCGCTCATCAGCGCGGTATTGGCTTTGTGCCACAAGACGGAGCGCTGTTCCCACACTTTACCGTGGCAGGTAATATCGGTTTTGGTCTGAACGGCAGCAAACAAACCAAACAAAAGCGTATTGATGAACTGATGGATATGGTCGCGCTGGATCGCCGCTTGGCGGCATTGTGGCCACATCAGCTCTCTGGCGGTCAGCAACAACGAGTCGCCTTGGCGCGAGCCTTATCACAGCAACCCAAACTCATGTTGTTAGATGAACCCTTCTCAGCTCTGGATACCGGGCTACGCGCCACCACGCGTAAAGCAGTGGCAGAACTGCTCGCAGAGGCTAAGGTTGCATCGATTCTGGTCACTCACGATCAAGCCGAAGCATTGTCATTTGCTGATCAGGTCGCGGTGATGCGCAACGGGCAATTAGCACAGGTGGGAGCACCACAAGACCTCTATTTGCGTCCGGTGGATGAACCCACTGCAACCTTCCTTGGCGAAACCTTGGTACTTTCTGCCCATTTAGAGCAAGGATGGGCAGATTGCGTGCTGGGGCGCATTGAGGTAGACGATCGCCAACGTAATGGTCACAGTCGCATTATGCTGCGCCCTGAGCAGATTCAACTGAACCTAGCTCCACAGCCAGGACAACGACAAGCTGTCGTCACTCACGTCGATTTTGCAGGTTTTGTTTCGACTCTCACACTGCAAATGACTGACAACCGTACCCGCGTCGAAATCAAAACCATCAGCCGCGAAGGAGTCTACCCTGGTAGCCAAGTCAGTTTGAGTATTTTAGGGCTGGCACATATTTTTGTTAATTAGGGCCTGATGTACTCTCTTCACTGCCAGTGGGGTATTTTTAAGGTGATGACTAACCCACCCCGCTCACCATTTTTCGCCTCAACCTGACCACCATGGGCTAGCACTACTTTACGCGTGATAGCCAATCCCAATCCATAACCCTTACCTGACATAGCAGACTTCACCCGGACAAACGGGTCAAAAATGCTAGAAAGTTTATCTTCTTCAACACCCGGACCTTGATCGCTAACGACGATCTGCAGCCACTGTTCCACACAACTCAACGTGACCAGTACCTGTTGCCTGTGACTGGAAAACCGCAGCGCATTGCGCACTATATTATCCAGCGCCCGCCGCATCAGTTCCGCGTTGCCCTTGACTGTGTATTCCAACTCCTCGTCGGCCTGCAAAACGATTTCTACACCGGGAATTTGTGCTTCGTAACGTGCGTCATTCACCACCGCTTCAAGCAAACCGTACAGATCGAAATATTCTTCATCGGAAAGTTTGTCGTTTTCCGTGCGAGACAAAGCTAGCAGCTCGCCGATCATCTTATCCAACCGCTCCGCTTCGTGTTCAATGCGCTGGAGCGAGTTAGCAACATTATCCGGGTTCTGCCGCGCCAGCCCAATCGCCAATTGCAGGCGAGCCAGCGGTGAACGAAGTTCGTGTGAAACATCATGCAGCAGTTGCTCACGGGCGCTGACCAATACTGCTAAGCGCTCCGCCATTGCATCAAAATCCCGCGCGACATCCGAAAGCTCATCGTGCCTGCGCCGCATAGCTGGGAACAGCCTCACAGCCAGATCACCCTGCGCGACGCGATCCAACCCACCACGCAATTGACGCAATGGACGCGTCAGGTTCCAAGCTAACACCGTACTGAACAATAGACCGCCTAACGCGCCAATCCACAGTAACGGTGCAGGAACGTTGAGAATTCGCCAGCGGCGCTTCCCCGGTCGATACTGATCGCGTACTGCTGCGACATCGTATTTCAACAAATAGCCTTGTTGATTGGGCGCTTGTACCCATTCAACAATATCGCGTGGCAGTTTTTTGTTATTCAACGATTGGATAGTATCCGCGGTTGGAGGAATAGCCATAGGGATGACGCTAAAAAAGCGCCGGTCATCCGATGACCAGTCTGCCATCATCACGTTCAAAGCGGGCATGCCACCACTGCGCAACATCGAAGCCGCTGAGGTCATTTGTAGATTGACCATACGTCGTGCGAAGGTATTTTCCGGCGGTTCATGGCGATTGCCATAAAAGGTGAACGTCGCCCACAGCGCCTGCGTCATGATGATAAATGTCAGCCAGAAACCGAACAGAATTTTCCAGAATAACCGACCGCGTGGCACTCTCATTTGATGCGATAACCGATGCTACGGACGGTTTCGATGCTCAGATTACTCCCCGGTAAAGAGGCGAGCTTCTGTCGAATATTGCTGATATGCACATCTACGCTGCGATCATAAGCCTCACGTGGACGGCCTAATCCTTTCTCTGAAAGCTCATCTTTCGACACCACACGCTCAGGCGCTCGCAACAGTAGTTCCAGCAAATTAAATTCTGATGCTGTGAGATCAAACGGTTGCCCACGCCACTCACTGCTGCGCGTCGAAGGATTCAGTGTTAACGCACTAAAATCGATGTTGCCATGCACTGGCTCTTCATGCCGCAACTCTTCAAAACGACGCATGACTGCCCGCAGACGCGCCACCAGCTCACGTGGATAGCAAGGCTTCGGCATGTAGTCATCGGCTCCCATCTCCAAGCCAATCACCCGATCGATGTTATCGCCCTTCGCCGTTAGCATGATAATCGGTAGGCGACTTTTATTACGCACCTCACGCAATACATCGATTCCGCTCATATCAGGCAGCATGATGTCGAGGATCATGGCGGTATACGCACCGGACAGCGCTCCCGCGATGCCCGCCTTGCCGGTTAATACCAAGGTGGCATCAAATCCCTCACCAGCCAGATATTCACTCAACATGGTGCCTAGTTCGCTGTCGTCATCGACCAATAAAATTTTCATGCTCTGCCTCTTCACCAGATTTGCGCCATTTTCTCGCCGCTACCCTCAGTATGCAGCCGATTTTACGCAATCCTTACATATCATCTCACCATACGTAAAAATCCCGCTGAAACAAGTCTCAGCGGGATTTCGCTCAATAGGGAGAATAGAAAATTAACCAAATACACCGGTAGATAAATAGCGATCGCCACGGTCGCAAATAATGGCGACGATCACACTGCCCGGATTGTCGGCGGCAATACGCAAAGCCCCCGCGACAGCCCCACCAGAGCTAACACCACAGAAAATACCTTCACGCTGTGCTAGTTGACGCATGGTCTGTTCTGCATCCATTTGTTCAATGTCCAGAACTTGATCCACCAGCTCTGAGCGGAAAATCCCCGGCAAATAAGCTGGTGCCCAGCGACGAATACCGGGGATACTGCTCCCTTGCGCCGGTTGCAAGCCGATGATCTGCACTTGCGAGTTTTGTTGTTTCAGATAGTCACCAACACCGGTGATGGTACCGGTTGTTCCCATACTGGAAACAAAATGAGTGATTCGCCCCGAGGTCTGTTGCCAGATCTCCGGTCCAGTAGTGGTGAAATGCGCGTAAGGGTTATCTTGGTTATTGAACTGATCTAATACTTTACCCAGCCCTTGTTGCTGCATGTCCAATGCCATATCACGCGCGCCTTCCATCCCTTGTTCGCGGCTAACCAAAATCAGTTCGGCACCGTAAGCACGCATTGCCGCCTGACGCTCTTGGCTCATGTTTTCTGGCATCAGCAACTTCAAGGGATAACCTTTCAACGCCGCAATCATCGCCAGCGCAATACCCGTGTTACCACTGGTGGCTTCGATCAGCATATCACCTGGTTTGATTTCCCCCCGCAGCTCTGCCTGCTGAATCATCGCCAGCGCGGCACGATCCTTTACTGAGCCAGCTGGGTTATTCCCTTCCAGTTTGACCCATACCTCGCTTTCCAGCCCTGTTGCCAGTCGTTGTAATTTTACTAACGGGGTATTACCGATGCAGTGTTCCAGCGTTGTCACGATCTTTGCCTGTATATATGCCATAAAATAAAAAGGCAACCGCAAGGTCGCCTTTAACGTGGTTTAAAAATTATCAGGCGCTTTTAGCTAATGCAATGGGTTGAAGCAATTGATCACCGGCATACAAGCGCGCATTTAAGCTGCCAACATAGTATCGCCCACCACGCACTGGCGTCGCATTACTTTCTGGCAACACCACGGTGATGGGTTCTTGATGCCAACCAATCGGTTGTACGGTCAATTGCCAATAATGCCCACGAGGGCTGACTTCGAGTACCTGCACCGGCAACGGGCAACGAGCGCTGCTCTCGGTACCAATTTCCATTTCCCACGGACGTAGGAACAGATCGACACTGCCCTGATGCATGGGTTGGAATGATAACGGCCACTGGTGCGCGCCGACAAACAGTTGCGAGCCACGGATTTCACCGTTCAAGCGGTTAACTTCGCCCATAAACTCCAGCACGAAACGACTAGCAGGATCACGCATGATTTCTTCCGGTGACCCCACCTGCTCGATGTTCCCCTGACTCATCACCACGATACGATCAGCGACTTCCATCGCCTCTTCTTGATCGTGAGTCACAAACACGCTGGTGAATTTCAATTCTTCATGCAGTTGACGCAACCAGCGGCGCAGCTCTTTACGCACTTGCGCATCCAACGCGCCAAACGGCTCATCCAGCAGCAGAATTTGTGGCTCTACCGCCAATGCCCGCGCCAGAGCTACACGCTGTTTCTGACCACCGGAAAGCTGCGACGGATAGCGGTTAGCTAAATGCGCCAATTGCACCATTTCTAACAATTGGGTCACTTTCTGTTTGATCGCCGCCGCATTTGGACGTTCACGCCGTGGTAACACCGTCAGACCAAAGGCGATGTTATCGAATACCGTCATATGGCGGAATAAAGCGTAATGCTGGAACACGAAACCAACACGGCGGTCGCGTGCATGAACATTGCTGACGTCGGTGCCGTGGAAACCCAATCGGCCACCATTTTGGCTTTCCAGCCCGGCGATAATCCGCAGCAAAGTGGTTTTCCCCGAGCCGGAAGGCCCCAGCAGCGCCACCATTTCACCGGAGGAAATATCGAGTGAGATGTCGTTCAATACCTTGGTACGACCGAAGAATTTATTGATGCCTTTAATCTCAATGCTCATGATTTTCCTCCCGCTCGAGGCGAATGTTCTGGCGTTCTAATCGCCATTGCAGCGCACTCTTTAAAAATAGGGTAATGATCGCCATCAGGGTCAACAGCGCGGCCGCGGTAAACGAGCCAACGGTGTTGTAGTCTTGTTGCAGTAATTCAACCTGTAACGGCAAACTGTAGGTTTCGCCGCGAATCGAACCTGAAACCACGGATACCGCGCCAAACTCACCAATAGCGCGCGCATTGGTTAACACCACGCCGTACAGTAATGCCCAACGAATATTGGGCAAGGTGACGCGGCGGAACATTTGCCAACCAGAAGCGCCCAGCAATACCGCGGCTTCATCTTCTTGACTACCTTGGCTCAGCATCATCGGCACTAGTTCGCGCACCACAAATGGACAGGTGACAAACACCGTCACTAACACCATGCCCGGCCAAGAGAACATCAACTGAATATCGTGCTGATCCAACCAACCGCCCAGCAAACCATTACTGCCGTACAACAACAGATAAATCAGCCCCGCCACCACCGGTGAGACGGCGAAAGGGATGTCGATCAGCGTTAACAGCAATTGACGGCCAGGGAAGGTAAAACGTGTAACCAACCACGCCAGCAAGGTGCCAAAAATCAAGTTCACTGGCACGGTGATCAATGCAATCAACACCGTTAACCAGATGGCATGCAACATGTCAGCATCGATCAGGTTGCGCCACATTTCGCCTGTCCCTTTCGAGAACGCTTCGGCGAAAATCGAAATCATCGGGATCACCAACAGCAATACCGAGAACAGTACGCCGATGGCGATCAATGCCCATTTACCCCAGTTCACCCGAGGGCGCTCTACGCCGTTGAATGCAGAAATATCAGCCATCAGTGCCCCCCGATACGTTTGCCAAAGCGGCTTTGCAGGGTATTAATGCTAAACAGCAGCAATAATGAAGCGGCCAGAATCACTGAAGCAATGGCGCTGGCAGCGGGATAATCGAACTCTTGTAAACGCACAAAAATCATTAATGAAGTCACTTCCGTTTTCCAAGCGATGTTACCGGCGATAAAAATCACTGCGCCAAACTCCCCCAAGCTACGGGTGAAGGAGATTGCTGTGCCCGCTAACAACGCAGGAGCCACTTCTGGCAACACCACGCGGCGAAAACTTTGCCAACGCGTCGCGCCTAATGTTTCTGCCGCTTCTTCGTATTCCGGCCCTAATTCTTCCAGCACCGGCTGTACGGTTCGCACCACAAACGGCAGGCTGGTAAACGCCATCGCCACCGCAATGCCCAACCAAGTGAAGGTGACTTTGATGTCAAAATGCGCCAACCATTGCCCATACCAACCCGTGGTGGAAAACAATCCGGCCAGCGTCAACCCCGCCACCGCGGTCGGTAAGGCGAACGGTAAATCAATCAAACCATCCAGCAGTGAACGACCGGGGAAACGGTAACGGGTCAAGATCCACGCCATCAACATACCGAACAACGCGTTAAACAGGCTCGCCACCGCTGCAGCCAACAAAGTGACTTTATAAGCCGCCACCACTTGTGGGCTGGAGATCACTTCCCAATACTGCGCCAGACTCATTTGCGCCAATTGCATCACCAGCGCACTGAGTGGCAATAGCAGGATCAAACAGGTGTAAAACAGGCTGCTTCCCAAGCTGAGACCAAAGCCGGGGAGTACCCGTTTGCTGGACGATAAATTAGTTAAGGCCAACATCACTTACGCCCTGCAGCCAACAGTTGGTCTAACTCTCCACCGGTAGTGAAATGCGTTTTCATCACCTGCGGCCAACCACCAAATTGATCTTCCACGCGAAATAGTTTGGTATCCGGGAATTGGCTTTTCGCCGCCGCCATCGCCTGTTTGTCATAGGCGCGGTAGTAGAAGCTGGTAATCACCTGCTGAGCCGCTGGACTGTAGAGATAGTTCAGATAATCCTTCGCGACTTGCTCAGTGCCATTCTTCTCGACGTTTTTGTCGATCCAAGCCACTGGGAACTCGGCCAAAATATCCACTGGCGGTACGATCACTTCGTATTGATCGTTCGGATATTGCTTACGGATGTTATTGACTTCAGATTCGAAACTGATCAACACATCGCCTAAGCCACGCTCAACGAAAGTAGTGGTTGCACCGCGGCCACCAGTGTCAAACACTTCCACATTTTTCAGGAAACGCGTCATAAATTCGCGAGTTTTGGCCTGATCGTTACCATCGGCTTGGCTCGCTGCGCCCCAGGCGGCCAGATAGGTATAACGGCCATTGCCAGAGGTTTTAGGATTCGGGAATACCAGCTTCACGTCATCACGCACTAGATCGTTCCAGGTATGAATACCTTTTGGATTCCCCTTGCGTACCAGAAACGCCATGGTGGAATAGAACGGTGAACTGTTGTTAGGTAAACGCGTCTGCCAATCCGCCGGGATCAACTTGCCGCGCTCATGCAGGATCTGCACATCAGTAACTTGGTTATACGTCACGACGTCGGCACGTAACCCTTGCAGGATCGCTAATGCTTGTTTGGATGAGCCAGCGTGAGACTGTTTGATGGTCAGTTTGTCGTTAGGGTGCTGCTGATTCCACTGTTGTTCAAAGCCTGGATTCAACGCTGCAAACAATTCACGGGAAACATCATAAGAGCTATTCAGTAATTCAGCCGCCGAAGCCGCACCGCTGGCTAACAGCGTCGCTGCCAACCACCCTTTCAGCATGAAATTTTTAACCCGTGTCTGTTTCATTCTGCACCTTAATACCAGAGTCAATCAGTTGGGCTTTCGCCCCAATGTTGTCCAGTGTATTTATAACTCGGTGCATAGCTGTAACGGTTTTATATACCGTTTGGTGATGTGCAAGCATCAAATGCTATAAGGCAGGTGGAATGCGGGGTGTTGCTGCGAGTGAACGTGGTCAGAACGCTGGCTCAGCGCCAAATTCACTCAGGAATAAAGACCGCGGGGGAAACATTGAAACGTTTAGCTAACGCGGTGATATGGCCAATCGTCAATGCGCGTTTTCCATTGAGAATTTGGCTCACAAGAGAACGTTTACCAATTTCGTTTTCAAAATCCCCCTGCTTAAGTCCATATTGTTCCATCAATACACGCAGTGCAGCCACGCCCTGTGGAAGTTCAGCAATACGAACATTGAACTGCGTAAATTCAGGCGCACTGTCTTCGTAGGCGGAAATTCGGGCTGAAAGGAGCTCGATCAGTGGGCTTGTTTCGTCAATTTCTAATAAATATTCGACGACTACCAACGCTTCAAGATAGGCCTGACGTGAAGGATTATCGCCTAGCAAGGGCAGTTTTCGGACCAACATATTGGTTTCTTTGACAGTTTCGGTAATCATTCAGGACTCCTTCTATACTGCTTAATCAGTTTTTCGTATTCGGCATGAGTAACAATATGCTTTACAAAAATCTTTTGTATTTCAAAGCTGGCAAAAAATATAACTCTCAAATTATTCCCGCCAACATCGATAACCCACCATTTATCTTTGTATTTCATTCGATCAAGGCTAGGAAATAGTTGTTTTATACCTTCTGGTGTTTTAAAGCACTCTTTTTTCAATACCTTGTAAACAGCATCCAGTGAGTCTGCATCATTCGGATATCGCCTTGCAGCTTCATTGAAAGGTTCCCTTGAAATAATATGCATCCTCCCTCCTGTTCACATCATGTAAACATGATAATCTCTAATATCGGAGTTTACAAGATGTAAACAATGAAGTAGTATTTGCTGATTATCGAGATAAATTGAGTTTCGCTTTGAATGGCAGTACAAACAGCGGAACCACAACGATGGCTCCGCCGTAAGATTTACAGTGACAGCAGACGTGTCAGAGATGGGGCGAAGTAGTAGCTACCGGTAACCGGGCGGCTGAAACGTAACAGTTGGTCACGCTTGCCGTCCAGATCGCCGAACATACTCAGCAATTGCTGTTCGATGTTGTGCAGACGGGCGCAATAAGCAATGAAATACAGGCCATGCTTGCCGCTGGCGGTGCCATACGGCAGGCTTTGGCGCAAAATTTTCAGCCCTTTACCGTTTTCTTTCAGATCAACACGGCTGACGTGCGAAGTGTCTGGGCGTTGATCCGATGGCAACTCTTCGCTGTCGTGCTTGGTACGGCCGATAATCTGCTCTTGCTGTTCGGTGGTGAAACGTTGCCATTGGCGCAGGTTATGTTCATAACGCTGTACCAGCACATAACTGCCACCTTCATCTTCCTCACCTTTCGCAATGGCCGCCACTTCAGGGCGCTGCTCGCCCTGCGGATTTTCAGTGCCGTCGATAAAGCCGCTCAGATCGCGCTCTTCCACCCAGCGGAAACCGTGGGTCTCTTCATCAATTTTGACGATATTGCCAAATGCCGCCAACGCTGCTTGAGCGAGCGTGAAGTTAACATCATGACGCAGAGATTGAATATGGATCAGCATGTCACGCTGCGTGGCTGGAGCCAGTCCTTTGCCCAGTGGAGTGAAAGGCTTCAGCTCTTTAGCACCTTGACCACTGGAAAGGTCGTGCCAAACGTCATAACCAAAGGCGATTACCGCACCTAATTTTGCATCTGGAAATTGCTGCTGTAACTCGGCCAGACTCTGACAAAACTGTTTGCAGCCTTGGCGCAGCTGCGCAAATTCACCTTGCACCGTGGCTTCCATAAAGATGGCAAAACGGCAGTGCTCTAACAAAATGCCGCTCTGAATCTGTGTCATGTGATTCTTCCTCATAGCAATTTCAGACAATAGTGCGGGCATGATACTCCATCCCTGCCAGATTACCTTGCCCAAACGCAACGATTATTGGGGGTTGGCATGCCAGATAATTTTGCTGATGGTCCAGCTTTTCAGTGTATCGTCAGGTGGAATAATGTCTTGTGGGCCAGCCCATTTACCGTCAAAAATGTAGGTAACATACTTACTTTGGTTCGCCACACACTCCACTTTGCCCGCATCTTCTCCCTCCGCAAGCTTACAGGCGCCAAAGGCTTTACTGTACAAATCGCCAAATGGCGTTCCGAGTTTGCTACCCCATTCGGTGGCAATTTTGCTATCCATCACATCAACCCGCTGGGCGTGCCCTTTAGGTTCACCGGTGATCACCAGTTTCACCTCATTGCCGTCCATCGCCTGATAATAAGAGACAATTTGCCCATTATTGGTCGCCATCCCACCACGTAGGCGGTAGTCATTATTCAAACCTTTGCTGATATCGCTATCCGACATCGGCGTGCCCGCGTTAATACCGCCAACACCTTTACTACTGACGGTAACATCATCACCAAACCAATTGAGTGGCGACAAACTGGACCAAGAGAAACCAGACATCGTAGAACATCCGGTCAATAACAGCGGCAACCCTAACAGTAGAGGGCGAATATTCATCTCAAAGCTCCTTTAGTGGCAAAACCTGCCATATTTTGCGTAGCAGATTCTCATAACTGTCTACGTTGTGCCATCGGTTGCGAAGTTGGAGTGTAGAAAATGCGAAAAGTGCCGCAAAGATATGATCATAATGATGATTCCACCGGGGCAAAACAGGCCTTCAAACGCTGATTCAACAACAAATAACTGAACGATAAAGCATCGAGTAGGATCAAAATAATGTCTACCGCAGGCTCATTACTTTCCTGTAACCACAGGCTATACAGCGAGCCCCCCAGCGCAGCCAATATCGAGCCACAAAGCACCCAGCGCCAGCTCTGCCATAAGCGTAGCCAGTGCTGACGCCTGCCGCCTATCAAGAATGCCAACGCTGCAGGTAATCCAAGCAGAATACCGTACCAAAACCGTTGGGTATCAGGGTAGAACAGCTGTAGTAAGGTTTCCCCCTGTTGCCGTGAGGCTCCGGCCATCACAAACAGTATCCAGGTTCGTGCCTGAAGAATTAATACACCCCAAAACCACAGCGGGAGTCGCAATACGCCGTGGTGATCGTAGTCGTCAGGGGAAAAATGGTTCGCTGAGCCAGACAAAACTGCTTCCTTAACAAAATAATGATGCTCTTATAGATGGTAGTTGTTACTTACGATTTCAATGTATCGCCTTAAGAAGCAGTTAAGAACTTTGTGCTTTAATACACCACATCAAGCAAACAAACTGACTAACAAATAAGGAAATACAACCATGAAAAAATACGCTTTCGCCGCTCTGATCGCTCTGTGCAGTGCACCGGTTCTGGCTCAAGGTGGCTTCTCTGGCCCAAACGCAACCGCAGCACAACCGACGACCAACAATCAGCAAGGCGGTTTTTCTGGTCCTGACATCAGCCTGACCACGGTAAATAAAATCACCTCGATGAGTGACGATGCTTGGGTGATGTTGCAAGGGAATATCGTGCAACAAGTTGGGCACGATACCTACACTTTCCGCGACAATACAGGCACTGTAACGGTAGAGATCGACCAGAAACGTTGGCAGGGTCTGAATGTGACACCACAGGATAGAGTCCAATTGAAAGGTGAAGTCGATAAAGACTGGAACCGTTTGGAAGTGGATGTGAAAGAAATCCGTAAAATGCAGTAATTTGACAATACGGGCGGTGGCTACACCGCCCGCAATTAATATTCCTGATCTTCAATCAGACGCTTACCCAAGTTGGTCACGGCTTGGATCTCGTAACCCAATTTCTCATACATTTCGATCACCGCGTCACTGTCTTCACGCACCATGATCTGGATTTTCGGGCAGCCACGTGCCATTAATTTTTTTTCTAGTCGGTTAATCAACGCATTGGCGATACCACGTCCACGATAGTCTGGATGCACGCCAAGGTAGTATGCCGAACCACGATGTCCATCATAACCGCCCATCACTGAACCCACGACTTCACCGCCGACTTCCGCGACCAAGAACAGCTCCGGGTCGTGATTCAGTTTGCGTTCAATATCCATCTCAGGGTCGTTCCACGGACGCAGCAGATCGCACCGCTCCCATAGCGTGATGACCTCTTCAAAATCGTCTTGTCGAAATACGCGAATTTCCATTGATGTTGGCCACTGTTAATTAACATGTTTATTTGATTATCGCGTGATTATGCATATGTGCAATATCAAACTGATATTTCTCCGCCATTTAGCCACAAATCGCGGTAACAAAAGTAATAAATGGTAATAGTTATCCGATCGATTAATGACAATCAAAACGCTATAACATCACAAAATAAGATTTCCTGAAAGAGCGCGATATTAATGAAAAAGCTGACTAAATCCTTCTTCAACTTTAAGCCGCTCACCACTTCCCCGACTCGACGTCAACTTTTGCTTTCTGGTCTGGCATTAACGTTATTAGGCAACCAAACAGCGTCAGCCACTACCACTCTGCTGCAAAACCCGCACAGTAAGCCAGCAACCAAACCGGCTGGGAGCAAAAAATTGGTGATGATCGATCCCGGTCACGGCGGTATTGATTCAGGCGCGGTCGGTCATGAAGGTTCGGAAGAAAAACATGTGGTGCTGGAGATTGCTAATCATGTTCGGCGTTTTTTACATCAACACGATCATGTTGAAGTGCGCCTGACGCGAGAAAATGACGAATTTATTCCTTTGTTTGAACGTGTCGAAATCGCCCACCAGCATCAAGCGGATCTGTTTCTTTCGATCCACGCAGATGGTTTTACTAGCCCGGAGGCTTCCGGCGCATCGGTGTTTGCACTGTCTAATCGCGGTGCCAGCAGCGCGATGGCACGTTACCTGTCCAAACGCGAGAACGCAGCCGACGAAGTCGCCGGGGGTAAATACCAACAGCAGGATAACTATTTACAACAGGTGTTGTTCGATTTGGTGCAAACCGACACTATCAACAACAGTCTGACGCTGGGGCATCACGTGCTTAGCCAAATTCGACCGGTACATCATCTGCACAGCAACAGCACCGAACAAGCCGCATTTGCGGTGTTGAAATCCCCTTCCATTCCTTCGGTTCTAGTCGAAACCTCATTTATTACCAATCCGAGTGAAGAACAATTGTTAGGCACGACCGCGTTTCGCGAAAAAATAGCCCGCGCCATTGCCGATGGCATCATCAATTTCTTTAGCTATTATGATGCTCACGAGCGCAGGCCGCGCTAAACTTGGGTTCCCATTTTGTTGGATACCCTGACCTATGAATACCCCTGACATCGCAAACGTAAAATCCTTCCTGATGGCGCTGCAAGAAAGTATTTGCACCGAGTTGGCAAAGGCCGATGGTGCAGCCCATTTCAAAGAAGAGAGTTGGCTACGTGAAGAAGGCGGCGGTGGTCGCAGTCGCGTGTTGACCAACGGCGCGGTGTTTGAACAGGCTGGAGTGAATTTCTCCCACGTTTCTGGGGTATCATTACCCGCTTCTGCAACGGCTCACCGGCCAGAGTTAGTCGGGCGTAGTTTCCAGGCGATGGGCGTTTCACTGGTCATCCATCCGCTGAATCCTTACGTTCCTACCAGCCATGCCAATGTTCGTTTCTTTATTGCCGAAAAGCCCGGTGAAGATCCGGTTTGGTGGTTTGGTGGCGGTTTCGATCTCACGCCTTATTATGGTTTTGAAGAGGATGCCATGCACTGGCATCGCACGGCTCAACAACTGTGTGCACCTTTCGGTGATGATGTTTACCCGAAATACAAAAAATGGTGCGACGAGTATTTCTTTATCAAGCACCGTAACGAAGCACGCGGTATTGGCGGGTTGTTCTATGACGATCTGAACAGCCCGGATTTCGCCACCTGCTTTGCCTTTACTCAGGCGGTGGGAAAGGGTTTCCTAGATGCTTATCTGCCGATCGTAGCAAAACGCAAAATGCTGGCATGGGGGGAAACCGAGCGTCAGTTCCAGTTATATCGCCGTGGCCGTTACGTGGAATTCAATCTGGTGTGGGATCGCGGTACGCTGTTTGGCTTACAAACTGGCGGACGCACCGAGTCGATTCTTATGTCGATGCCGCCATTGGTACGTTGGGAATATAACTACCAGCCAGCAGAAGGCAGCCCAGAAGCTGCACTGTATCGCGATTTCTTGCCGGTACGTGATTGGGTATGAACCTAATAAACAAGGGAGCCGAAGCTCCCTTGTTTAATCGATACTATTAGAAGTTATATTTAACGCCAACCATCGCCGCGCTGTCGCTATAACCTTTATCGCCCACCTGAGTGCCGATATTACCCCAGACATTGAGTTGCTTGTTGATCTGACCTTCAACGCCCACTCTCAGTTCAGCAATGTTTTTCGCCCCAGCCATAGAGGTGGTGACGTTATCCATTGTAGTGCCGAAATTGTTGGTGTTGTGGATCCAGTTAGCCTCGAGATAAGGTTGGAACTCACGTTCTTTGCCGTCATCAATTTTGTTATGCCCTTTCAGGTAGGTTCTGACACCCAAACGAGTCAACAAATTGCCATCCCCTTCAGAAGACACACGAGTTCCATTTGCCTCTACGTGATCTTTGGCTTTAACGCCCATCCAAATAGCTTGTGCTTGTGGCTGAATAAACCATTGGTTCAGGCTACCATTACTTCCCGTGAACTCACCAGTTTTGAACGTATAACCGGTTTCCAATGAAGCGGTAATACCCTGAGATTTATAAGACTCGCTCGCTAGTGCATCACCTTTCACATCGTTATTGAACCAGCCATATTGCAGCCAAGAGTCTACATAAGCACCGGTATTATCCGCTTCGTTAGCGAGCCAAGTGGCGTAGAGCCCAACGTTGTAACCATTGACCGAACCATTCGCAGCATAATTAGTCACTGATGAACGGCTATTACTCTGGCTGTTACCGTACCCTGCCATCAACCCCAAATGAGTACGATCGGTTCCGGTGCTACTCCACTGGGCTATATCTCCACCCAATTGCACCACATAGCGGTTGCTCTGCGTTTTTAGTTGGCCACTGCTATCACGGAACCGCGTGTGCCCACCGATGTTACGCAACCACATGCTCGTCACTTTCTCTTCACCGCTCAGCGCATCCACATAGTTGGTCTCGCCCAAGCGATCATGCAGTCGGGTGATAAACATGGTGTTAGCCGCGGCAATGTTCGCCGTATAAATTCCAGCCTCAGGACGCAGGATCGGAGCACTCTTCAAAGGCGGTTGCGGTGTTGGTTTCGGCTCTGGAGTTGGTGTAGGCTTTGGTCCCGGCGTCGGTTTTGGCTCAGGTTTGGGCTCAGGTTTTGGTTCTGGAGTCGGCAGTTGAGATTGCAAGTACCAGTTGCCATCACTTCCCTGCCCTTTGTTCAGGAAGTACTCATAAGCCCCAGCTACCGCACGTCCTTGCAGGGTAAAGTTACCGTTTGACTGCCCGCCGACCTGTACCACCTCAATGCCTTTTACGGTCTGATCGCCATTACCGCCGATGTTATTGACCGCAACACGTGTCTTGCCAGCGGTATCGCCGGTAACAACCAGTTTATCCGTAGCGGAGTTATCGGCAGCCAGCGTGGTATTCAACATCAGCAGGCCGTTATCCCCGGTATAATTACCATTTACCGTCAGCACCGTGCCTGGCACGCTGCCCATAGTGATGGTACCCGCGTTGTTCAAACCTGCGATCGTTTGATTATATCCACGCAGATCTAATGAGCCCGCCGACTGTACGTTGTAGCTGGAATTCGGACTGAACACATTCGCTCCACCTGCCGCTAAGGTGCCAGCCGTAACTGTGGTAGCGCCTCTGTAGGTGTTGTCTGCAGTGAGTGTCAGTGTACCTTGACCAATCTTGCGTAAACCGCCAGTTCCTTCGAGCTTCGAACCTAAAGTAGGATCGAAACTATTGGTGTCGATGGTGCCACCACCCTGAGCCAGTTGGATCGCGTTGGTCACGTCAAGGCTAGTCTGTGCGCCATAGCGCAAGATACCGCCATCAATCGTCAGCGCGGTCAAGTTTGAAGGCCCAGTGATATTCCAGACCGAATTACTAGCCAGATTGAAGTTTGAGGTGCTCGCCGCATCCGTCACGATGGCACCCGTAAGAGTCGAACCGTTTGCCGCACTGAGATTAACCGTACTACCTGAGTTGGCAGTCAACAACCGGCCATTAGTGCTAGTGACTACAGAGCCATTGTCGAATGACACATTCAGTGTTCCGGCAGTAGTTCCTGCACCAACACCTAGACCAGCAAAGATCGCGTCGCTGGCACTGGAGATCGTCGTGTTGCTCACTGCCACAGTATTGACGCCGCTGAAACTGGCGATACCACGAGCATCAACCCCCGTAGTGCTAACACGAGTATCATTCAAATTGATGGTTGAACCATTCCAGAGTCTCGTACCGTCAGCTCGGCTCTCAGTCGTCCGGATGGAGCCACCGTTTTGCGTGATTGTACTTCCTTCAGCAAGGGCGCCAACGGAATTTATACCTGAAGTGGTGATATTGGCACTGCTGATAATCGTAGCACCAGCCCCACCATTGGTCGACGCACTAAGACCCGCCGCATTCTGACCCGAGGTAGAAATAGAACCACCGTCAATGATGATTTTTCCCCCGAGATCCGCCGCCGCACCAGTAGCGCCACGTCCTGCGGTGGTGGCGGTGATGTTATGCACCGTCAAGACACCATCAAGTCGGCCCGATAAAGCATAAGCATTTCTGCCGCTGGTCGTCACACTACCACCGGTCATGGTGAGCTGACTGCCTCCCCCGATCGCTTCAATACCGAAGGCAGTACCATTGCCGCTGGTGGTGATAGTTCCATTGCTGAGTGTGACGATAGTGTTACTCTGAGCCTGAACACCCAAGGCATCCTGACCGGTGGTCGTGATGCTAAAATCAGACAGAGTGCTCTTGCCATTAGCTCCAGCGGTGAGAACGCCATGGTTACCAACACCGGTGGTAGAGATCGTAAAGTTACTGCCAGTAAGGGTTCCGTCATCGTTCTTAACAGCCGGAACAGTCGCCGTGCTGGAAGTTATCGTCTGACCTGAAATATCACGAGTTTCACCTGAGTTGACGACAATGTCTGCGTAGGCTGATTGTGGTGCCAATTCCAAGGCCAGCAGCACCGCGCAAGCCAACAGAGTCCGTTTTACCGGAATCATGATTACCGTATTTTGATTATTCATTTTTTCACTCTTGAAAATGTTTAAAGTTGCATTCCTGGGAAATGACTCATAATGGTTTTGTCGCGTTAACAAGCGAAAGTTAATCGATATTGCGCGGCTGATTTATTCCGACGTAAATGAACATTTTTGACTAAAAGCCCGTGTTAACAGGCATCTCAGCATGATCCTTTGCTTTTCAGGCAGCGTTGAGCCGCATGAAACTCCCTAAGAGTTTTCATCAAAAATCTAAATTCACTGATTTACGTCGTCATCAAAAAAAAGAACAACAAAACCCATGCAATATTATGCATTGAACAATACTATGAGTTTTTCTTTAATTGCGTCATATAGATAATACAATCACGGTAACATTATTCCGTTTTTCACCCCCTCAACACTCTCAGCTTTGAGCCAGATAAATAAATTGAATTTACCTGTCGATAAAAAATAAATAAAAAAACAGTTAAAAAAGTAAAGAAAGCATTTTAAATAGCTCGTAAGACGCTAAAAAACGCAATAAGCTACTCGATACCATGCATATTAACGCCACATCTATTGATCGTCAATAGCGATCGATATTATTATATTGATTGTTTATTCCTATCAAAAATCACAATATCCCTGTTGATGACTAATAAATAATTCTATTTATATAACACTAAGTTACTTATCAAATCAGTCATAAAACCGTCTAAAAATGGGTATCTTTTTTTGCCAAACGCTAATTACCTCAATTTGAGAGCGCTCCAATTAAAAACAATACTTATTCTCATAAAAATCATTGGTGCCATTGCCGAGGCTATAATTAGAAAATCAACACTAAGAACATTCCTGACAAATAAAAAAAATACCTCTTATTAATTAGGATTTAGATAACCACTCTATTTTTTGAACATCAGCCAGATACATTTTCAATGCGACACAGGTAGAATACCCCAACCTAAAGATCTTTGGCTTGTTCGGTGTCGATAGTCGTTCCCTGCCAATAAGCGGTATACTTGTGGCTTCTTTTTAGCAACAGGAAAAAACAATGCAGATTTGGGTCGATGCCGACGCCTGTCCGAACGTAATCAAAGAAGTACTGTTTCGTGCTGCCGAGCGTACTGCTATTGTGGTGACACTGGTTGCCAATCAACCTCTACGCACTCCCCCCTCCAAATATATTCGCAGTCTGCAAGTGGCTTCCGGTTTTGACGTAGCTGATAACGAAATCGTGCGCCGCTGTGAAAGTGGCGATCTGGTGATCACCGCCGATATTCCACTCGCAGCAGAAGTGATTGAGAAAGGTGCGGTGGCACTCAACCCACGTGGTGAACGCTACACGCCAGATACCATTCGCGAACGTCTGAACATGCGCGACTTTATGGACACCTTACGTGCCAGCGGCATTCAGACCGGTGGGCCAGCGACGTTAAATCAACGCGATCGCCAACAGTTTGCCAACGAATTGGATAAGTGGTTACAGCAGGTAAAACGCAAATCCTAGAAGGTAAAAAACCCCTTGTGCCTCGGGCAGCAAGGGGTTGTATCAATCAAGACTTATAATGGTTGAGTTTGTGCTTCTACGACTGCCAACGCCACCATATTGACGATGCGACGCACCGAAGCAATTGGCGTCAAGATATGTACCGGTTTAGACACCCCCATCAGCACTGGTCCAACGGTCACCCCTTCCGAAGAAGAAACACGCAACAGGTTATAACTGATACGCGCCGCCTCCATATTTGGCATGATCAGGATGTTGGCAGACCCTTTCAGCGGACTGTCTGGCATCAGATCATGACGGATACTTTCTACCAGCGCGGCATCACCGTGCATTTCACCGTCAATTTCCAGTTCCGGTGCCATTTGATTCACCAACTCCAGCGTTTTACGCATTTTACGTGCCGCTGGACAATCGGAAGAACCGAAGCTGGAGTGGGACAACAGCGCCACTTTCGGCTCAATACCAAAGCGACGCACAGTTTCTGCCGCCATCAGGGTGATCTCCGCCAGTTGTTCCGGCGTCGGATCGTCATTAACGTAGGTATCGGCAATAAAGGTGTTACCGCTTGGCAGCAGCAAAGCGTTCATTGCCCCAGCGACATGCGTCCCTTCGCGGAAACCAAACACGGCTTCCACTACCTCATAATGCTCATGGTAACCGCCAATGGTACCGCAAATCATCGCATCCGCTTCGCCACGATGCAGCATGATGGCGGCAATGAGCGTCGGGTTACCAATCACCGCACGGCGAGCCTGCTCCTGCGAAACGCCACGGCGCTTCATCAGTTGGTAATACTCACTCCAATATTCATTAAAACGCGGATCGGATTCATTGTTGACCAGTTCGAAGTCCTTACCCGCCGTCAATTGCAGTCCCAATTTTTTCAGGCGCATTTCGATAACGCTTGGGCGGCCGATCAAGATCGGATAAGCCAGTCCTTGGGAAACCAGCTCCTGCGTGGCGTGCAATACGCGCTCTTCTTCCCCTTCCGCCATCACTACGCGCTTCATTTCAGTTTTGGCTTGCGAGAAGATCGGCTTCATGAACAGGTTGGTTTTATAGACGAACTCGGTCAGTTTCTCGACGTAAGCGTCAAAGTCTTCGATAGGTCGCGTGGCGACGCCAGAATCCATTGCGGCTTTAGCTACGGCTGGCGCAATTTTGACGATCAAACGAGGGTCAAATGGTTTCGGGATAATGTATTCCGGGCCGAATGACAGATCCTGATCGCCATAGGCCGAAGCCACGACGTCGCTCTGCTCTGCCAATGCCAGATCGGCAATGGCATGAACGCAGGCCAGCTTCATTTCTTCGTTAATAGTGGTCGCGCCCACGTCCAACGCACCACGGAAGATGAACGGGAAGCACAGCACGTTGTTAACTTGGTTTGGATAGTCAGAACGACCAGTGCAGATAATGGCATCAGGACGTACAGCCTTCGCCAATGGCGGTAAAATCTCGGGTTCCGGGTTAGCCAACGCCATGATCAGCGGATCTTTCGCCATGGTTTTCACCATGTCTTGCGTCAATACGCCGGGGCCAGAACAGCCAAGGAAAATATCCGCACCGGGGATAACATCCCCCAAAGTCCGCGTACCGTTGTCCTCAATCGCATAATTAGCCTTGGTTTGATCCATCTTGGCGTCGCGACCTTTGTAGATAACTCCTTTAGAGTCACAAACGGTGATGTTTTGGCGCAACAACCCAAGTGCCACCAACAGGTTAAGACAGGCGATCGACGCGGCTCCCGCGCCGGAGACCACCAGTCGCACATCAGAAATATTTTTCTTCACTACGCGCAGACCATTCAGCACTGCCGCAGTAGTAATGATCGCCGTCCCATGCTGATCATCATGGAACACTGGGATCTTCATGCGTTCGCGCAGTTTCTGCTCAATGTAGAAACACTCCGGCGCTTTAATATCTTCTAGGTTGATGCCACCGAAAGTCGGCTCCAACGCAGCAATAACGTCAATCAGTTTGTCTGGGTCCAGCTCGTCCACTTCGATGTCGAACACATCAATGCCGGAAAATTTCTTAAACAGGACGCCCTTACCTTCCATCACCGGCTTACCCGCCAGCGCACCGATGTTCCCCAAACCCAGCACGGCCGTGCCGTTGGAGATAACCGCAACCAAGTTACCCCGCGCGGTATACTTGTAGGCAGCGAGCGGATCGGCCGCAATCTCCAAGCAAGGTGCCGCCACACCCGGCGAATATGCCAAGGCTAGGTCACGTTGCGTGGCGAGCGGTTTGGTCGGTGATACCTGAATCTTTCCTGGAACAGGATACTGGTGGAAATCAAGAGCACTCTGTTTGAGTTGTTCGTCCATTATGGGTTCCTTGTTTTTTTGCTTTTATGCTGAGGTAAGGCTCGAGAAACTTTTAGGCTAGACCAGTATAGTGAGAGAATCATCACAAACTTTGAAGCGCGCCATAACCTTGATAGAAATTCGGCTAAAAGGTTAAAAACAAGTAACATAAAGTCATTGAGCAGGCAAAGAATCACGCCATTGATTCAGGGTTGAAACTCTCCCCGCGCAGATTTGTAACGAACTCTGTAGCGCTAACGTATAACTCACCGCATCCCCCCAAGTATCCCCTTGCAATACCGGTTGATCACAAGGCGTAAACACCGACTCAGGGGGCAACAAGATCACTTGTTGCGGCGCTACGGATGGCTGGGCGCAAGAGCTCAACAACATCGCTAGGCATAGACTGCCCAGCACAGGCATCATTTTTAATCGCATTGCGGTATTTCCTCTGATAGCTATCACTCTGTTGACGCAGTTGTTGTTCCTGTTGCTGCTGCGACGCCATCAAAACACGGTTTTGCGCGTCCTGAGTTTGTAACGTCGAAATCAAGCCGGCTTGTTGCGTCAAGGTTTTTTGTTGTTCCACCTCCCGTTGTTGCGCAGCATCCAAACGCTGCGACAACAGTGAGCTATACGCACCGAGGCAGATTGCTACCAGTAACAGCAGCAACAATCCGCCTTGCGTCAGTTTTTGCAACCAACTCATGCTGGGTAATCCTTATGGGAGAGTTGGAAATGTGGCCCATCTTTCAACGTTTTCCATTCCCCACCCCATTCGACGTTGACCGCACATTCACGCGCCGCTTGCCGCACCGCAACGGCAATTTGTGCGTAGTAATCCCATTCCCAAGACACCACGCCAGCTGGCATTGCCACTACGTCGACCGCATGACCCGTCAAATGACGGCTCTTCAGTGTTTGGCTTTTCCCTTCGCGTACCATATCGCGTTGACGTGCCATACTGCGCACGCCTTCAGTGATCGAAAATGGCACCAGCGAATAATTCAGAGCTAAACGCATCACACGCACTAAATCAGGATGAACCCCGGCAAGTTTTTCTTCACTGCGCGCAGTGAATTGCATTTCTGCGGTTTCATTTATCATTTTCAAACCCCGTTTTTTTATTGATGAATTTTTTAATCAGTGCACTGAGATAATCTGCTCCCAGAAAACCAATCAATACGCTGGCGATATTCGCCCACTTTAATTCCCACCCCATTAATGCCAATGCATCGCGTACCGTCCATGCCAAGAGCGCACATATTCCCGCATTTAATAAACGCCGACGAATCCCTACATTTCGATAAGCGCCATTTAATAACGCCATCAACCCAGCCAAAATGGCATTCATTGCCGGTTGGATATATTCACACGCACGCTGAATGATTAAGCCAACAGCGTCTGGCTCTAAGCTGGACATAGCTCTTCTCCTGGTTTGTTTTAATAAGCGCCAGTTATGGCGGGTTGGTCATCGGTGAGTGGTTTAAATCTAGTTAAAGATGCTATAACAAAGCAAATGAATAAACACACCAGCTATTATCAAATTCACTCATTATCGGTATAAATACAACCTCATAGTTCCCAACATGAGTAAATATGAAAACCATTTAAAAAATTCATCATGACTGTGATTTATTTTAACTGTTATTTATATAAATTTATCGGCATTAATAACGGCGAGAGATTCCCTCTCAATCTTAAATCACTTATTTTACATTGGAGAAAGTCTATGTCCGCACGTAAAGCCGTTATTGGTTACTATTTCATCCCAACCCAGCAGATTAATAATTACACCGAGTCAGATACTTCTATTGTGCCTTTCCCGGTATCCAATATTACGCCGGAGAAAGCCAAGCAACTGACGCATATCAACTTCTCATTCCTCGACATCAACAGTAATCTGGAATGCGCTTGGGATCCGGCCACCAATGACGCTAAAGCACACGATGTGGTCAACCGCTTGACGGCGTTGAAAGCGCATAACCCAAACCTACGCATCATGTTTTCAATTGGTGGTTGGTATTATTCCAACGATCTCGGCGTCTCCCACGCCAACTACGTTAACGCGGTGAAAACCCCAGAGTCACGGGCAAAATTTGCCGCGTCCTGCGTGAGAATAATGAAGGATTACGGTTTCGACGGCGTGGATATTGACTGGGAATACCCGCAGGTTGCAGAAGTCGACAACTTTGTCTTGGCGTTGCAGGCCATCCGTGCCCTGCTGGATCAGCAAACCCAAACCGATAGCCGTCAAGCGTTACCCTACCAACTGACTATCGCCGGTGCTGGCGGCGCCTTCTTCCTGTCACGTTACTATGGCAAGTTGCCGCAAATCGTCGCATCGCTCGATTACATCAACCTCATGACCTACGATCTGGCCGGCCCTTGGGAGAAGATAACCAATCATCAAGCCGCCTTGTTTGGCGATAGCGCTGGGCCAACGTTCTACAACGCCCTGCGTGAAGCGAATCTGGGTTGGAGCTGGGAAGAGTTAACACGTGCTTTCCCTAGCCCATTCAGCTTAACGGTGGATGCCGCCATCCAACAACACCTGCTGTTAGGTGGCGTACCAAGCGAAAAAATCGTCATGGGCGTACCGTTCTACGGTCGTGCTTTCAAAGGCGTTAGCGCCACCAACAACGGTCAATACAGCTCGCACAGTACGGCTGGGGAAGATCCGTATCCAAGCACCGATTACTGGCTGATTGGTTGTGAAGAATGTGTGCGAGACAAAGACCCTCGCATCGCGTCATACCGCCAATTAGAGCAAATGTTACTGGGTAACTACGGCTATCAACGCCTGTGGAATGATAAGACTAAAACGCCTTATCTGTACCATGCCGCTAACAGTCTGTTTGTCACCTACGATGATGTAGAGAGCTTTAAATACAAAGCCAAGTACATCAAACAAAATCAACTGGGTGGCGTGATGTTCTGGCATCTGGGGCAAGATAACCGCAATGGCGATCTGCTGGCTTCATTGGATCGCTACTTCAACGCCACCGATTACGACGACAGCCAACTCGATATGGGTACCGGCATCCGTTATAGCGGTGTTGGCCCCGGCAATCTACCAATCATGACCGCACCGGCCTATGCCGCTGGCAGCGTGTATAACCAAGGTGATTTGGCCGCGTATCAAGGTTACGTCTGGCAAGCTAAATGGGGGTCTGTGACTTCGATTCCAGGTTCAGACACCGCCTGGCTGCGAGTCGGTCGCGTGGCCTAATCAATAATTGATAGTCATTAAAAAACCCCGAAGCCAAAAAGCGACGGGGTTTTTATTGATTTAAACGTTTAATATCTGCATTCCTTCGCGGTTAATTATTTTAGCCAGCAGTCCAAGGATACCCATTATCCCGCACCAATTCTCTTCCCATCAGACTGAATACATCGCTCTTGCGCGTTAAGCGTTCATGCCACCAGTTGAAACCCGTCCCCTTGCTAGCCGGATGCCATGCCAGCCAGATCATTTCATCACCCTTTTGCATTTCCACCGGTACGGTCACCAGCTCACCACGAGCCAGCTCTTTCTCAATCAATGAGGGCGGCAAGAAACCATGCCCAATACCGCGCTTCAACAACGCTAATTTGCTTTCAACATCGCAGACCACCAGTTGACGCTGCAACGGCATCGTGCCGCTATTACGTTTTGGTAGATCGTGACTGCTGTCGTCAATCACCACCACAATGTCATTGAGACGCTGGCTTTTGCTCACCGGTTTTTTCTGTGCAGCGAATGGGTGTGATGGCGAAACGCAAAGCACAAAATTCAGTTTACCCAGCATCAGAGTTTTAGCCTGCACATTGTCGGGAATCTGCCCTATGGCGATAATCAAATCCGCCCGATTGTTTTTTAATGCATCCCAAGTACCATTCAGCGCTTCACGTTGCACAGAAATGTTGGCATTCGGACTGTGATTTATATAGTCACGAATATCTTGGGTAATTGTTTCTAGCGGAAAGAGTTTATCCACCACTACGCGTATATTATGATCAAGTTTCGGGATGTTTCTCACTCGACTTTCTAAGTCCTGCACGGCATTTAATATCCAACTTCCTTCTTGTAATAAAAACTCGCCTTCATCTGTCAGGGTAATCATCGGACCATTACGATGAAAAAGTTTCACACACAGCTTACTTTCTATATTTGATACTCGATAAGAAATTGCAGAAGGTGTTTTATGTAACGCCTCGGCAGCCATAGAAAAAGAGCCAGTACTTTTGATGGTGCTGATTATTTTAATCGCATCCAGGGATAATCTAGTCATACGAATTCCTCTTTGACATAAATAAGAAAAAGTGACACTAAATTTCCCAATGTGTTGGCACACGAAAGTCGAACAAGTCGGACAAAACTATTTAGAACCACAAGCAATATACCTCACAAGCTAGAACGTCATTTGCAAGACTATTCATCAATACTTTAAACAAAATTCATCATGACAATCGGTGATTAGACATCAGTTTCAAAACAAATTCAGCTCATAAATGAACAGTGCTCATTATAATAATTTCAGTTAATAGCCCATAAAACATTCTGATCTACCAAGCTCTGCAAATGATAAAAATAAATACAAGCCAATCGAAATTCCTTTTTATTATCGGACTTATCCGACGATTGGTGTCAATAAGCTCAACTCACATATTATTTTTTAACAGGAGTATTTATGAACAAGACCTCTCGTACCCTGATGACTCTTGGCCTACTAAGCGCAGCTATGTTCGGTGCTTCACAGCAGGCTAACGCTCATGGCTATGTTGAAACTCCGGCTAGCCGTACTTATCAGTGCAAACTGCAACTCAATACCCAATGTGGCAGCGTGCAATATGAACCGCAAAGTGTCGAAGGCCCAAAAGGCTTTCCGCAGAGTGGTCCACCGGATGGACACATCGCCAGCGCCAATAAATCCACCTTCTTCGAGCTGGATCAGCAAACCCCAACTCGTTGGAGCAAGATCAATCTGAAGACCGGGCCAAACTCCTTCACTTGGACGCTGACGGCTCAGCATAAAACCACCAGCTGGCGTTACTTCATCACCAAGCCAGATTGGGATGCTTCGCAGCCTCTGAGCCGTGCGTCGTTTGAACTGACTCCGTTCTGTCAATACGACGATGCTGGCGCTATTCCGGCTAAACAGGTGACCCACCAGTGCACCATACCGGCAGATCGCCTCGGGTCGCACGTGATCTTGGCTGTGTGGGATGTGGCAGATACCGTTAACGCCTTCTATCAGGCGATTGACGTAAACTTGAGCAACTAAGTCGGTAGGGAAACACACTGGGTTCAGCCTATTGCTGAACCCTTTTTTATTGGGTGAACGCAGAAGGTTCGGGATTCATTGTTATTTTCCATCATAACAATCAGAAAAAGCATCTTTTAATGATTGGCATTATGTCGCATGGTGTTAGCCCTGAAAGATTTCCCTACACAGACATTAGTCATGGAGCCTATAAGATGAATCAACTAGACGCACTCAAACAACTTACCGTCGTGGTCGCCGACAGCGGTGACATCGAATCTATCCGCCAATTTGAGCCGGAAGATGCCACTACCAACCCTTCACTCATCCTGAAAGCCGCAGCTCTGCCGCAATACCGTACACTGATTACCGAAGCACTGGATTTCGCCCGTCAACAAGGCGGCAGCAAAGAAACGCAATTGATTAACGCTAGCGACAAACTGGCAGTTAACATCGGTCTGGAAATCTTGAAAAGCGTGCCGGGGCGTATTTCTACGGAGGTTGATGCTCGTCTGTCATTCGATCGCGGTATGTGTGTAGCGAAAGCCCGCAAGCTAATCGGCTTATATCAACGCGCAGGTATTGATAAATCACGAATTTTGATCAAACTGGCTGCGACTTGGGAAGGGATCAAAGCCGCCGAAGAGCTGGAAAGAGAAGGTATCAACACTAACCTGACGCTGCTGTTCTCCTTCGCGCAGGCTCGAGCCTGCGCCGAAGCTGGGGTCTACCTGATCTCGCCTTTCGTCGGGCGTATTTATGACTGGTACCAAGCCAAACAACCTGTTGCGACCTACGATGCCGAGCAAGATCCGGGGGTGAAATCCGTACGCGCCATTTATGAATACTATAAACAACACCGCTATCAGACCGTCATTATGGGTGCCAGCTTCCGTCGCACCGAGCAGATCCTAGCGCTGGCGGGTTGCGATCGTCTGACTATCGCCCCTAATTTGCTAGAGCAGCTGAAACAGAACAATCAGCCAATCGAACGTAAGCTAGCGCCGTCAATAGAAGGGTTGTATCAACCTTCCCCGTTAAGCGAAGCCGAATTCCGTTGGGAGCATAATCAGGATGCGATGGCAGTGGAAAAACTGGCTGAAGGTATTCGCCTGTTTGCTGTCGACCAACAGAAATTGGAAGATATGCTGGCGGCCGAACTGTAATCCCCTGATGTTGGAAGACTTCGCCGGAGCCCCGGTGAAGTCTTAATGCTAATCAGTAGAAAAGTTTACGCCATAATTCTTTGAATTTGCAGATACTGCAGCAACATGATGGTCTTACCGTCTTTAATCCTGCCATCGGCAACCATCGCTAACGCTTCTTTAAACGGCAACTCCACCACTTCAATATCTTCGTCTTCAATGCCACCACCGGCATTTTTGCGTTGTTCTTCATGGTACTCAGCGATAAAGCAATGAACAATTTCCGTCACGCTACCCGGTGACATATAAGCTTCAAACGCCTTTTGCACATGATCGATTTGAAAACCGGTTTCTTCTTCCGCTTCGCGGCGAACGCATTCTGCTGGAGCATCACCATCCAGCAATCCCGCGCAGGCTTCCAACAACATACCGCTAGCGTTGCCGTTTACATAAGTCGGCATACGGAACTGGTTGGTCAGCACCACGGAACCTTTATCGCGGTTATATAACAGTACCGTCGCACCGTTACCACGGTCATACACTTCGCGCACTTGCTGGACAGAGCCACCATTTTTGCGTTGAAGATCAAAAGTATATTTATGCAATACGTACCAGTTATCTGATAACAATTCTTTGTTTATATTACTGATTTTTGCAGACATCATGCTTTCCCGTAACCGTTCGGATCACCATCATAGCGCGACTGAAAATAAAAAACCCCACCAGCATTGCTGCATGGTGGGGCGGATGATAAACCATACCTATACCTGCATCTAGGCGGCAAGGGCGTGAATCCCCAGGAGCTTATATAAATAAGTGACTGGGGTGAGCGACCGTAGCCGACAACGATGCGGCTTGAAAGACGACGGGTATATTAGAAACCGTTTGGAACGTCTCTCATATCCGGCAGCTTGTGAGCAATACCTTTGTGACAGTCGATACAGGTTTTACCTTCGGTAATCGCTTTATCGTGCATCTTGGCTGCCACGGTTTTCTGTGCGGTAAAGTCCATGTATTCGAAGTTGTGGCAGTTACGACACTCCTGCGAATTATTGGCTTTCATACGCGCCCACTCGTTATTCGCCATCGCCAACCGGTGCTCATCGAACTTTTGCGGCGTGTCGATGATGCCAAAGACTTTGGCATACAACTCTTTACTGGCCTTGATCTTACGTAGCATCTTCGGCCCCCACTCATGCGGTACGTGGCAATCCGGACAGGTTGCACGCACGCCACTACGGTTGTTGTAGTGCACCGTCTCCATATATTCTTCATAGACGTTTTCGCGCATTTCGTGGCAACTGATACAGAACTGCTCAGTGTTCGCCGCTTCCATGCCGGTGTTGAAACCGCCCCAGAAAATAATACCGGAAACAAAACCAGCCAGTAGTAGCGTACCCAGCGCCAAACGGCTTGGCCGGCGCCACCAACGCCACAGACGGCGGATCAAACTTGGTTTTTTCTCGGTGGTGTTATCACGTTCGGCCATAAATCCCCCGGCTTATTTGCCAAAACCTTGCATTGGCTGGAAGTCGTTCCCCACAATCGGTGCCGCATCGGTTTGCGGTACGTGACATTGCAGGCAGAAATAACGGCGCGGAGCAACTTCACCCAACACCTTGCCATTGCTATCCATAAAGTGCGTCGGGCTAATACGCGGCGCACCCGTAGTACGATAATGCTCAACACCGTGACATTGCAGACAGCGGTTAGTGTTCTTACTGACCTGATAACCGTCGATGCTGTGCGGGATCATCGGGGGTTGGTTGACATAATTCAACGCCATCCGCTCCTGCTGCTTAGGCATTTTGATCTGCCCTTCTGCCGTGCCGGAAACTTCCGGTGATTTACTCAGATCAACATCGCTAGCGGCAAACGCGAAGCTGGCAACCACCAGCGATAACAGTGCGCCCCATAAGGTAAGCTGCTTTTTCAGGACATTGCTTGTCATTTTTTGGCTCCCGAATAATAGAATTTGGTCTTAATTTCGAATACGTTCTCTGCACACACATCAATGCAGCGTCCACAGGCGATACAGGCATCGCTGGCCACCTGCGGCGTTCCTTTCTTCAGCAATAACGGCTCACGCAAAATTTGAGGCTCCGGGCAAACGTGGAAACAATCCATACAACGTGTACAGTTATCACGTTGTTCCGCGCTGATACGCACCACGCCTTGGCTACCGATTAGGCCGTACATCGCCCCCATCGGGCACAGATGACCACACCAACCGTGTTCAACCACCAGCAGGTCGAACAAGAACAGCGCCACCATCAGCCAGATCCCTGCACCAAATGCCGCACCTAACCCTTGTAACCAACCGCTGATGCCCTCACCAGAACCATGAATCAAACCACGTCCCAGTAACGCCACCGGATTTAACCATTCCCACAGCAGAGTGCCGCTAACGGCGCTGCCAATCAGTATCGCCGCTAAAATGCCATAACGCAGACTACGCGGCAGGCTAGCAGATTGGCGAATGCCCAGTTTACGGCGCATCCAAGCGGCCAGATCGGTCACTGGATTTAACGGACAAATCCAGCCACAAAACACCCGGTTGCCTATCAAGCCATAAACCAGCACCACTACGGCCCCGACCCACACCAACCAACTCGGCCAGTGACCGGCGAACAAGCTCTCCAGTAACATCAACGGATCGGTGAGGGGGACGTGTTCCAGCAGCAAACTCGCGCTGTAGTTACCCCGTAAAATCCACACGCCCCATAGCGGCCCGGATAAAAACATCAATAAAACCAGCAACTGACAGCAACGACGCAAAATCAGAAAGCGGTGGCTACGCAACCAACCGTGACGCAAACGCGCATCACGCCCGGCTTCGGCAACTGAGTTCGCCATCACTCACCTCCCTTAACGCCACGGACAGGCATCGTCACACCTTCCGGTACTAACGAGTGCCCGGCTTTCTGCTTCTCTTGCCAACCCCAACGGTAGTGCTCGCCCAATTGACCGCGTGCTAACGAGAGCGGTAACACCTTGATCGCCGCCTGTTCCAGAACACAAGCCTGTTCACATTTGCCGCAGCCGGTGCAAGCATCGCTGTGCACGGTGGGCAAGAACATGGCGTGTTTGCCGGTACGTTCGTTCCGTTGCAGCTCTAGCGTGATCGCTTTGTCAATCTGTGGGCAAACGCGATAACACACATCGCAGCGCAACCCTTGCCAGTTCAGGCAGTTTTCATGATCGAGCAATACCGCTAACCCCATCCGCGCCTGATCGATATCGGTCAATTGCGGATCGAGCGCCCCACTCGGGCAAGCCACTACGCACGGAATGTCCTCACACATTTCGCAAGGAATATCACGTGCCACAAAATACGGCGTTCCGGCAGACAATGGCGACAGCAACGTTGCCAGTTTTAGCGTCTGGTACGGACAAGCCTGTACGCACTGACCGCAGCGAATACAGGCAGCTTCAAACGCCTTATCCGCTAGCGCGCCCGGTGGGCGCAAGGCCAGTCCATCACGTGCCTGGGACTGTCTTTGCTGCAACCCAAGCAGCACGGCAATCCCTGCCAAGCCTGCGGCACTGCGAGCTGCATCACGCAGGAAGCGCCGCCGTGCTGGGGTTTTCTCTCGTTGCTGATTCTCTCGTTGCTGGCTCATTCCGTTAGCCTTATGCCTTTACCTTCTCCAGTTTCACCGCACACTTCTTGAAGTCGGTTTCTTTTGACAGAGGATCGGTTGCATCCAGCGTCAAATTATTCACCAACTGCGCGGCATCGAAGAACGGCATGTAAACCAGCCCTTTTGGTGGGCGGTTACGGCCACGGGTTTCGACAATACTGATCACTTCACCACGGCGTGATACTACTTTTACCTTTTCGCCACGGCGTAGATCGCGTTGTTTAGCATCCAACGGGTGGATAAACAGCACCGCTTCCGGAACCGCTTTATGCAGCTCAGGCACACGACGCGTCATTGAGCCAGTGTGCCAGTGTTCCAGTACACGACCGGTCGACAGCCATAAATCGTATTCTTGATCAGGGCTTTCTGCTGCTGGTTCAAACGGCAGTGCGAAGATAACCGCTTTACCGTCTGGCTTGCCGTAGAAGCGCACAGATTCCCCGACCTTGACGTAAGGATCGGTGCCTTCACGGTAACGCCACAGCGTTTCTTTGCCGTCAACCACCGGCCAGCGCAAGCCACGCGCCTGATGGTAGGCATCGAATGGTGCTAAATCGTGACCGTGACCACGGCCAAAGGCAGCGTATTCTTCGAACAACCCTTTTTGGATGTAGTAACCAAAGTCACGCGCTTCGTCATTCAACTGTTCGGTTGGGATCTCTTCCAACTTGAACTTGTTCACTTGACCGTTGGCATACAGCACGTCGTACAGCGTTTTGCCGCGCAGTTCTGGTTTTTGTTCCAGCAATGCCGCAGGCCAAACTTCTTCGACTTTGAAGCGTTTAGAGAATTCCACCAACTGCCACAGATCAGATTTCGCCTCGCCCGGCGCTTTCACCTGCTGACGCCAGAATTGGGTGCGGCGCTCGGCGTTGCCGTAAGCCCCTTCTTTCTCTACCCACATAGCAGTAGGCAGGATCAAATCTGCCGCCAATGCGCTTATCGTTGGGTAAGGATCGGATACCACCACGAAGTTACGTGGATCACGCCAGCCCGGCATACGATCTTCATTGATATTTGGCCCGGCCTGCATGTTGTTGTTACACATCACCCAGTAGGCGTTGAGCTTGCCGTCTTTCAGCGCACGGTCTTGAGCTACCGCGTGCAGCCCCACTTTATCTGGGATTGTGCCCGCAGGCAGTTTCCAGTGTTGTTCGGCTACCTGACGGTGTTTTTCGTTAGTTACCACCATGTCGGCTGGCAGACGGTGAGCAAAGGTGCCCACTTCGCGCGCCGTACCACAGGCAGAAGGCTGGCCAGTGAGCGAGAACGGCCCACAGCCCGGTTTGGAGATCTTACCGGTCAGCAAGTGCAGGTTGTAGCACAGGTTATTCGCCCATACACCACGGGTATGCTGGTTGAAGCCCATGGTCCAGTAAGACACCACTTTGACGTTCGGATCGGCATACAGCTTCGCCAACGCTTCCAGTTGATCTTTCGGCACATTACTCATTTCATGTGCTTTGTCCAGCGTGTACTCCGCCACGAAGGCTTTGTAATCTTCAAAGCTCATTGGCTCAGAAGCATCGCTGCCTGGGTTCTTAGCGGCTTTTTCCAGCGGATGGGTTGGACGCAGGCCATAACCGATGTCGGTTGCGCCTTTACGAATATTAACGTGCTGCTTAAGGAATTCCTGATCCACCGCATTATTCTGAATGATGTAGTTAGCGATGTAGTTCATGATCGCCAAATCACTCTGCGGGGTGAAGGTCATGGCGTTATCCGCCAATTCGTAGCTGCGATGTTCGAAGGTCGACAGCACCGAAACGTTGACCTTGTCGTTGCCCAAACGACGGTTAGTGATGCGCGACCACAGGATCGGGTGCATCTCCGCCATGTTGGAACCCCACAACACAAAGGCGTCGGCTTGCTCGATATCGTCGTAGCAGCCCATCGGCTCATCCATACCAAAGGTACGCATGAAACCGACTACCGCGGAAGCCATACAGTGGCGCGCGTTCGGGTCGATGTTGTTAGAGCGGAAACCCGCTTTGAACAGTTTGGCGGCGGCGTAACCTTCCCACACCGTCCATTGGCCTGAGCCAAACATCCCGACGGCGGTTGGACCCTTTTCTTTCAACGAAGCTTTAAACTTCGCTTCCATGATGTCGAAAGCCTGATCCCAGCTGATAGGTGTGAACTCGCCTTCTTTATCGTACTGACCGTTCTTCATCCGCAGCAGAGGCTGGGTCAGGCGGTCTTTACCGTACATAATTTTTGGCAGGAAATAGCCTTTGATACAGTTCAAACCACGGTTGACCGGTGCATCAGGATCGCCTTGTGAAGCGACGATCCGACCGTTCTGAGTGCCGACTAGCACACCGCAGCCTGTACCACAGAAGCGACAAGGGGCTTTATCCCATTTTATTTCATCTGCCCCTCCTACCACGGCTTGCGCCACAGTAGGAATGGTCAATCCCGCGGCTGCGGCGGCTGCCACAGCGGCGTTTGCCTTCATGAAGTCTCGACGACTGAGTTTCATGGCATTACCTCACCTTGCTCATCCAGCTGGTGATAAACCAGCGACACCGCCAGAACGCCTTCCAGATTGCGTACTGACTCAATTTTATCCAGCAGTTCACGCGAGTGTTCTGCCTGCATCACAACAGCTAATTTGCCTTGCTTTTCATCCTGTGCCGGAATTTCTGTCCCAGGTATTGCCAGCAATGCCGGAATTACCAACGGGATTTTGTCAGGGCGAACCTGAACCATTAACCCGCTGACGTGCCATTCGTTATTCATTATTTTTGCTCCGGGATAGAGTGTTCGCTCCGGGAAAGGGTGACAGCCCCCACTGGGCAGCCTGCAACACAGGCACCACAACCGTTACAGGCTGCAGCAATTAATTCTGGTTGTGCCATCGCACCTAAACGAGGACGAAAACGGATCGCCTGAGTTTCACAACTGTCCTGACAGCTACGGCACTCAACGCCTTTCTTTGCCAAACAACTAGCACCGAAAACTGCCAATTGCTGCCAAGGCGTTTCATCCAACGGGCGAAATAACGGTAATTCACAAGCCGTAACGCAACTTTGGCAAAAGGTACATTCTGCTTTTTGGAAATCGATTTCAGGGAATCCACCGCTACCAGCGATCAATACGCCTGTTTCGCAGGCGCTAATACACGCCTGGCAGCGGCTGCAGCCAGCGATAAAGAGAGATTCTTCGCGCGACCAAGGGGGACGGATCGCATCGGAATGTTGACGCCATTGTCCACTGAGCAACTTGCGGCGTGACAATTCGGCCATGCTGTTTATCCTTGACATTGCAAACACGCTACGGCGTGCAAATAAAATAATAGTACTTTGTTGTTCTAGTATGACTTCCCTGGTGAGGGCGTGGGTAAAATAATGGGTATTTATGGGGGTATATAATCACCCTTAAGGGGTAAATCCGGGGGTAGCTTGCGCCAGATCAATCTCTGACTGAGCAAAAAACCCTTAAGTGTCACTATTTTCGCACCATCGCTATATATTAAGTTACATAACGTTGTGTTTTAGTTGCAAAAAACACCGATTTACTTTCGAATAAAAACCGTATCACCAGAGATAAATAAGGATCTGTTATTGCTTGTTAAACGTTCAGTCACCAGCAGCCTAGCTAAAGCGCTGTTTAGCATAGTCATTCTTTCGGTATTGTCCACCGGTTTAGCACTCACAACCGTTGCTGACAGCCTGAAAGATGCCGAAGCCGTCAATATCGCCGGTTCATTACGGATGCAAAGCTATCGGCTGGCGTATGACCTTGGTAATCATAGCCAAGATCTGGAACAACACCTCACCCATTACCAACAATCATTACAAGCTCCGGCACTGTTAAAACTGGATCGCTTTTACGTACCGCGTGACGTGCAAGACAAATATCTAGCGCTACGCCACACCTGGCAAGGATTAGAGCAACAAATTAAAGCAGGTGAAACGCAGGCTTATCAAAATAACGTCGCCAATTACGTCAACCAAATCGACTTATTTGTTTTGGCACTACAACGTTATTCCGAATCAAAATTGGCTATCGTCGCCATTATCAGCGTGATGGGTTATATCGCCGTGATTGGTCTAGTGCTGTTTTGCATTCGTTTTATGCGCCGTCAGGTAGTGACGCCGCTCAAACATCTGGTGGAAGCTAGCCAGCGCATGCAACGGCGTGATTTTGATCACCCTCCGCTAGATGTCACACTGCCGAACGAACTTGGCGTACTGTCGCAAACATTTACTGCCATGTCGGGTGATTTGGCCAAGCTCTACCAATCGCTAGAACAGAAGGTGCAAGAAAAAACCGAGCGTTTGCAGCAAGCCAATAAAACATTGGAAGTGATGTATAGCTGCTCGCAGGCACTCAGCGTTGGGCAGATCGATCAACGGGCGTTTGAGAAAGTTCTGCACATCGTGCGCCAAAGCGAAGGTTTACAATGTATCCGTTTAAATGTGGAAGATAACCTCAACCAATGGCAATTGAGCAGCGGCACAGCATTGGATAGCCAAGACTGGCAGACATTGAATATTGAACAAGACGGTAAGCCCAACGGACAATTAAGCTGGCAGATACAGGATTTCCCTCCGCATCCGCACCTAATGAGCAGCGTAGCGAATATGCTCAGCCGTGGTGTGTATTTCAACCGCGCACAAAAGCAGCACATGCAGTTTTTGTTGATGGAGGAACGCGCCACTATCGCCCGCGAATTACACGATTCATTGGCGCAAGCGCTGACTTTCTTACGTATTCAGCTCACCTTGTTAAAACGGACATTGGCGGACAGTTCCGCACAGTCGCAGGAGATCATTGACGACTTTGATCGCGCCTTGGCCGATGCCTATCGCCAGCTTCGTGAATTACTGGCGACGTTCCGTTTGAGCATTCAAGAAGCCGATCTAAACGCTGCACTGCATCAATTGTTGGACCCATTAAAGGTTCTAACCAGCGCCCAGATTCAGTTACACTGTCGTCTCTCTTCTCAGGCGCTCAATGCTCAACAACAGGTTCATGCTCTGCAAATCGTGCGTGAGGCGGTGCTCAACGCCATCAAGCACGCCAATGCACAACAGATCACTATCCTGTGTGATGTCGATGCCAATGGGGATAATGTCATCAGTATCTACGACGATGGTTGCGGCATTGCCAGTCTGGATGAACCCGAAGGTCATTATGGTTTAACCATCATGAGTGAACGGGCGGAACGACTGGGAGGCAAACTGCACATTAAACAAGGAAATCAAGGTGGTACTGAAATCCACTTAACATTTCCACCCTAATACTGACAGTAAAATGTGTCAGTGTGGGTAAATATCGCTATTTTAAAGGAGTCGGCCGACAAGTTTGAGTGGCTAAACTCATTACAGGGAGCAAGTGTCATAATGAATAAAAATTACAAAGTCATGATCGTTGATGATCATCCACTGATGCGTCGTGGTATCAAGCAATTATTGGGTTTAGATCCGATCTTCAACGTCGTGGCAGAAGCCAGCAATGGCAATGAAGCTATCACTCTGGCCGCACAACAAACGCCAGATGTGATCCTGCTTGATTTGAATATGAAAGGTCTTTCCGGGCTGGATACGCTGAAGGCACTGCGTGATGATGGCATCGACGCACGGATTATCGTACTCACCGTTTCGGACTCCCGCAGCGACGTTTATGCGTTGATCGATGCCGGTGCCGACGGTTATTTATTGAAAGACAGCGAACCCGAGCTATTACTGGGTTATATCCGTGAAGCGGCGGAAGGCAAGAACGTGCTCAGTGAAGCGATAGCCGATTATCTGTCATCACGCACAGAGCAACATAATCCTTTTGCCGATCTGACCGAACGCGAGTTGGACGTTTTGCAGGAAGTAGCACGCGGTATGTCGAACAAGCAAGTTGCGGCACAACTGCATATTTCCGAAGAAACGGTCAAAGTCCATATCCGCAATATGCTGCGTAAATTGGATGTACGCTCCCGCGTTGCGGCTACCGTGATGTACCTAGAGTATAAGAGCCAATAACGCTTCCCCGGCCTGCCGGGGAAGGTTTACTCAATCGCTGCCAGTAAACTCTGATGATGCTGATTTACCCAACTTTTATTCAACGGTCCCCAACTCGCCAACTGGTAAAAGCCGTCATTGTTGCGAACCCCTTGCTGAACAAATTGTAATTCCACACCCATTCCCGGCAAGGCTTTCAACACATCTTGCAAGGTACGGCGCGGCCACCCAGTCAATTCCATTAAACGCGGGACGTTAGGCCGTTCACTGTTGTTAATCAACCAACACAGGTAAAGACGACGAGCAAATACCGGGTTAATCTCCATGCAAAGCTCCTGATCCAGAAGAATTTTTATTCGTTTACAGCGACTTTCAGCTTAGAGTAACCCAACGCTTATTTACACTATCTCCATTTTTTCTCCACCCTTCACCCAAGGTTCACGGGTAAAGTGCTGTAGCGTCGGGCAATTGCCTGATAAAAACACACATCTGATGCGTCTTAAAGATAGAACAAGTCCTAACGAGGTTCGCGCTACATGGCCAATTTTTTTATTGATCGCCCCATTTTTGCCTGGGTGCTGGCAATTATCCTTTGCCTGACAGGTGCTTTGGCGATTTTCTCTTTGCCGGTTGAGCAATACCCGAACCTCGCGCCACCGAACGTCCGCATCAGTGCCAGCTATCCTGGTGCTTCGGCACAAACGCTGGAAAATACCGTTACCCAGATAATCGAACAGAACATGACCGGTCTGGATAACCTGATGTACATGTCATCACAAAGTACCAATACCGGTTCGGCCTCGGTGACGCTGACTTTTGAAGCAGGTACCGATCCTAATGAGGCTATGCAACAGGTACAAAACCAGTTGCAAGCGGCGCTGAAACGTTTACCACAAGCAGTGCAGGATCAGGGGGTAACGGTTTCAAAAAGCGGTGACACTACGTTGATGATGGTGGCCTTCGTCTCCACCGACGGCAGCATGGATAAGCAGGACATTGCCGATTACATCGTTTCTAACCTGCAAGATCCGATCAGTCGTATTAATGGCGTCGGCAGTATGGACGTTTACGGCTCTCAATATGCGATGCGAATTTGGCTCGATCCTAACAAACTCAACAGTTATCAATTGACGACACAAGACGTGGTCAATGCGATTAACTCGCAAAACTCGCAGGTCGCCGTCGGTCAATTGGGTGGTACACCCTCAGTCGATAAGCAGGCGCTAAACGCCACCATCAATGCCCAATCGCAATTACAAACGCCAGAGCAGTTTCGTCAAATCACTCTGCGTGTGAATCAAGATGGTTCGCTCGTCACGTTAGGCGATGTCGCCACCGTAGAACTCGGTGGTGAGAACTATAACTACCTCAGCCGCTACAATGGTCAGCAAGCCGCCGGGATGAACATCAAACTGGCTTCTGGCGCCAACGAACTGCAAACTGACCAGTTGGTCAAAGACAAGATCCAGCAACTGTCCAAATATTTCCCGCCGGGATTACAAGCCAAAGTCGCTTATGAAACCACCCCCTTCGTGAAGGCCTCGATCAAGGACGTGGTAAAAACCTTGATGGAAGCGATCCTGTTGGTGTTCTTAGTGATGTACCTGTTCTTGCAAAACTTCCGCGCCACACTGATCCCAACCATCGCTGTGCCAGTGGTGTTACTCGGCACCTTTGCCATCCTTTCCGCCTGCGGTTACAGCATTAATACCCTCACGATGTTCGCGATGGTACTCGCCATCGGACTATTAGTGGACGATGCCATCGTGGTAGTGGAAAACGTCGAGCGGGTGATGAGCGAAGAAGGTTTACCACCTCGCGAAGCCACGCGTAAATCGATGGGGCAAATACAGGGCGCATTGGTCGGTATCGCATTGGTGCTTTCGGCAGTATTCATCCCGATGGCCTTCTTCGGTGGCACCACCGGCGCCATTTATCGCCAGTTTTCGATCACCATCGTTTCCGCTATGGTGCTGTCGGTTCTGGTGGCGATGATCCTGACCCCAGCGCTGTGTGCCACTCTGCTTAAACCGATCCCTAAAGGGCATCACGAAGAAAAACGCGGCTTCTTCGGTTGGTTTAACCGGATGTTCAACCGTAATGCTCATCGCTATGAGCGTGGCGTTGCGCGCATATTGCACCACAGCGCGCGCTATATGCTGATTTATCTGCTGCTGCTCGGCGGGTTGGCGCTGATGTTCCTGAAACTACCAACCTCATTCTTGCCGCAAGAAGACCGCGGCGTGTTCACCGTGCAGGTTCAGTTACCGGCGGGTTCAACCCTGCAACAAACGTCTAAAGTGGTGGAAAAAGTCGAACACTACTTTATGACTGAAGAAACGCAAGATGTGCTGTCCACCTTTGCCACCATCGGTGCCGGGCCGGGCGGTAACGGCCAAAACGTTGCACGCCTGTTCATCCGTTTGAAAGATTGGGATGAACGCACTTCGGGTGAGACCTCTTTCAATATCATTGATCGTGCCACCAAAGCGTTCAGTAAAATTAACGAGGCTCGCGTGTTCGCCAGTAGCCCACCTGCCATCAGCGGTTTGGGCAGTTCCTCTGGTTTCGACATGGAACTGGAAGATCACGCCGGTTTGGGTCATGCCAAACTGATGGAAGCCCGCGACCAACTGTTGCAATTAGCAGGACAAAATCCGTTACTGTCACGCGTACGTCACAATGGTATGGACGACAGTCCGCAATTGCAGATCGATATCGATCAACGCAAAGCGCAGGCGCTGGGCGTTTCTATTGATGACATCAACAACACGCTCTCCACCGCTTGGGGTTCAACCTACGTCAATGACTTCCTCGATCGTGGTCGGGTGAAAAAAGTCTACGTACAGGCCGGTGCGCCGTTCCGTATGCTGCCGGAGGACATTTACAAATGGTACGTTCGCAACAGCAACGGCGGCATGGTGCCCTTCTCGGCCTTTGCCAGTTCACATTGGGAATATGGCTCACCACGCCTAGAACGCTATAACGGTAACTCAGCAGTAGAGATTGTCGGCGAAGCAGCAAGCGGCGTCAGTAGCGGTACGGCGATGAATGAGATGGAAAAATTGGTCAGCCAATTACCCAACGGTTTCGGGCTGGAATGGACAGCGATGTCCTACCAAGAACGCCTCTCTGGCTCACAGGCTCCGGCGCTGTACGCTATCTCGCTGTTAGTGGTATTCCTGTGTCTGGCCGCGTTGTATGAGAGCTGGTCAATTCCATTCTCGGTGATGTTGGTAGTACCACTCGGCGTGATTGGCGCGGTGACTGCCACTTGGCTACGCGGCTTGGAGAATGACGTTTACTTCCAAGTGGGGTTACTGACGATTATCGGGCTATCGGCCAAAAACGCCATTTTGATCGTTGAATTCGCCAACGAACTCAATCAAAAAGGCCAAGATCTGATGGCTGCCACGTTGGAAGCCTCACGAATGCGCCTACGCCCGATCCTGATGACCTCGCTGGCATTTATCTTCGGCGTATTACCGATGACCATCAGCACCGGGGCTGGTTCCGGCAGCCAACATGCGGTCGGCACTGGCGTAATGGGCGGGATGATATCAGCTACAGTACTGGCGATATTTTTTGTACCGCTGTTCTTCGTATTGGTGCGACGCCGGTTCCCTGGCAAACAGCACATCAAGGTAGAAAAGTCAGAGCAATAGAAACGAAAAAAGCAGCGTCGGGAAACCGATGCTGCTTTCAACACTAACCAACTTCACTTTACAATCAAACCAAGATTATTCCCATTCGATAAACTATCCTTCCTAGACAACATGAGTTGTTTCTGAAATATATCATCGCCAAACCTACAGCATACCCACAAAGTTATTATGCATATCAACAAAATATGCAACTTCCAACATTTTTCCTAAGCTAGGGTATTGCAAGTTAAAATTAAAGGTACCGATTATGCGAGTAAGCGTGCAATATTATCTTGGGGTGGGGAAAATAGGTTTAGTATTAGCTACTTGCTATGAATGTGTCGGCCAAGTTTCTGCGGCCTGTGTTTATGACTCAGGTTTAGGTCATGACATCTCCGTAGTTTGTGACGATACACTCCCTAATCCTTATACTGTGCCAATACAATTTAACGCACCAACCACAGCGAACATCCTGATTCAACCTGATGCACAAACTCTTATTACCAATGGTGGAAATGGTGTTTTGATATCTGGCAATAGTACAGTAATAAATAATGGCACTGTCACTATGGATATTAATGATGAACTGTTTTTTGATGCCATATCCAGTCGAGGGTCGTCTAATACCATTATTAACAATGGCATCATAACCACGACTGGATTACTTTCGGAAGGGATCTATACCAATGGAAATAACACTAGCATTCTAAACACAGGGACAATAAAAACCAACAGTAATTCCTCAGATGCCATTATTAGTGAAAGAGGTTCGAACACAAACTTAATCACCAATCAGGGAAATATTACGACACAAGGTGACAACTCTTCAGGAATAGCTGTATTTGGTAATAATCATCAAGCCTTAAATTCAAACTTAATCACCACTATCGGTGTAAATAGTTATGGATTAGAAATTGATGGTATTAATAGCATTTTAAATAACAGCGGTACTATTATCACCCAAGGCGCTCAAGCGGATGGTATTGAAGGTATTGGCTCACAACATCATTTGATTAATAGTGGCAGTATAGAAACTCACGGAGATAACGCCTCCGGTATATTTTCCTATGGCGAACAAAACCAACTAATCAATAATTCAAAAATAACCACCAATGGACGTTCAGCAAACGGAATTTATGTCAACGGTGACAATTTGCAGGTGATTAACAATGGCACAATCACTGAAAAAGGTAATGAAGCATATGGTATCTATTCCATTGGTAGTGACACCCAAACGTTGGGTTCCATAACCAACAATGGTATTATTCAGACTCAAGGAAATGGCGGAGCCGGAGTATTTATGTCGGGTCTAACAACGCTAACCAACTCAGCAACTGGCGTGATAAATAGCGTAGGAGGACAAGGCGTTAATTTTGCTGCAGGAGGCAACGTAAATAATAGCGGAAATATTATCAGCAATACGGCAACAGGAATATTACTTAACGGTGATGGACAAATCACGAATAATGTAACGGGCAACGTGCAGGGAATAAATGCCATTTTTAACAATGGCGGCACTACCATTATTAATAATCAAGGTACGATGTTAGGTCTTGATGGTACGGCAATTAATCTTCCAGGTACCTTCGATACCATCATAACAAACAGTGGCACTATCCGTGGCTCAGGTTCGGAAGCTATTGTTACTGGTGCAGGCAACGACCAACTGATTATGAACAATGGTGATATTGCTGGGAATATTATTGCCAACAATGGTAATGATTCTGTTGCTCTCAGTGGTGGGGAGGTAGGCGGTGAAATCCATATGGGGAGCGGGAAAGACACTCTGCTCTGGCAGGGTTCAGGCCGTACTCATGGTGCGATTCTAATGGGTGAAGGTGACGATCAGGTAACGTTGAGTAACCTGACGGTAGGCAACACCTCGCCCCCTCCTACCATTAATGGTGGCCTAGGAAATGATCATCTCACAGTGAATAATGCACGTTTTGACGATCCCAGCCGATTGACACAATGGGAAGCCGTAAGGCTGATTAATCAGTCACAACTGCACATGACAAATTCATTGATACTGGGTGACAGCCAGTCACAAACCGGCACACTTGAGATTAGTAACAGCAGTCTTCTGGCCGGGAACAGCGGCACAGTGACGATCCAAGCGCAAAATCCAACCAGCCCAGTCAACGTCACTAACGCTGGAGTTATCAATTTAACCAACGGCGGTAATAATACTCATGATTCACTCATAATAGCCGGAAACTATATTGGCCAAAATGGCCTGCTAAAACTCCAAACCGAACTGAATAACGAGAGATCGCCGAGTGATAAGCTGGTGATTTCAAGAGGTAGTGCCAGCGGAACAACGCAAATTCATCTATCCAATGTTAACGGTACTGGTGCTTTGACTGCCGGTAATGGTATTGAGCTTGTTTCTGCGATTAACGGCAGTACCACGGAAAATCGTGCGTTCTCTCTGGTGGGTGGCAGTATTGCCGCTGGTGCTTATGAATATGTTTTGTTTCGCGGTGGTGTGAGCGAAGGTAGCGAGAATAACTGGTATTTACGTAATAGTCTGGTCCCTCCTCCCACCACACAACCAGCCCAACCGTCAGTTCCCGTGATACTGCAATCACAACCAGCACCAGGTAGCCCTGAATTACCCACTGTCACTCCTGGTAGCCCCAGCATTCCGTTATATCGCCAAGAAACACCGCTATACAGTGTGTTACCGCCATTAGCGATGGAACTGGGGCTGGCCCAACTGGGCACTTATCACCAACGTCAGGGAAGCCAGACATTGTCCGTTTCCGAAGACTCGACAAGCAGTTGGGGACGCTTTCTGGGAATACATACCCAGCATAGTTGGTCTGGCGACACCGGCTCTTCATTTGACGGTAATGTCACGGGAGTTCAAGTTGGACAGGATTTTTACAGCCACCAGATGGAAAATGGTGGCAAGCAGCAATTGGGGCTCTTTTATGGCTATACCGATATTGATGGTGATGTGAATGGCTCGGTGCTGGGCTTTCCCAATGCCAATGCCGGGAATGTGAAGACAACGGGGAATTCGCTAGGAGGCTACTGGACGTATACCGGACGCAGCGAGGCTTACCTCGATACCGTATTGATGTATACCTGGCTTAGCGGTTCGACCCATTCGCTGCGGGGTATGAATACAGATTATTCAAGTCGTTTATTGAGTGGTTCTGTAGAGGCCGGTATACCCTTTCGCCTCACGGAGCACTGGAATATTGAACCGCAGGTGCATTTTATTGTTCAACACCTAAGTGCTAATAACAGCAAAGATGCAGTATCTGACATTCGCTATAGTAGCGAAACGGTTTACACCGGCAGAGTCGGCGGAAGACTGACAGGCGATTATGTCGTCAGTTACGGAGTGATACAGCCTTATTTGAAAGTAAACCTATGGCACGACTTTCAGCACAGTGGCCAAGTATCTTTGGGAAATAATCCGATAAACCAAGGCTATGAGAGCACGACGTTGGATGTGGGAGGTGGTGTTGTTGCCACACTGAATAACGGGGCGAAATGGTATGCGGTACTCAGCCAAAACAGCAATCTAGACGGACAGCAGATTGAAGAATATAGCGGGAATCTGGGGGTGAAAATTAACTGGTAACACAGGCAATCTGCAAGCAACACCAGAGAACCGATGCTGCTTGTCAACCTATTCTTCAACGCAGTGCCCGTCAGCTAGCCAGCATCTCATCGATGAAGTCTTTCCAGTTCCCTAATTCACGATCAACCATAATTACTTCACAACCTCATTAATATGACGCGATGAATTATACGCTTGTTTTTTAACCATGTGAAGTGAGTTGGGAACGATTCCATCGTAGAGTGCAAAAGAAACAGCTATTTCGGATAAATCCCCAAAACACTGTCTTGTCGGCTCAAATGTTCCGTAGTAGCGTGCAAGACCTTCCATTTGACAAGGATATGAATATGACGCTCAGTATCGAACAACTCAAACAACAAGGGCGCTATCAGGAGGCGACTGAACAAGCGCAACAGTTGCTGCAACAAGCCCCGAATGACGCATCATTGCACTACCAACTCGCCTGTTTATATGACGTACAAGGGTTCGAACAACAGGCAATTCCTTGCTATCGTTCAGCGTTGGAATTCGGCTTACCAGATGAACAACGGCAAGAAGCCTATCTGGGATTAGGCAGCACCTACCGTGCATTGGGCTTGTATCAGCAATCATTAGAGACCTTCGATCAAGGCTTGGCCGAATTCCCACAGGCGAAAGAAATCACCCTGTTTCGCACCATGACGCTATACAATTTAGGTGATACCAAACAGGCGGTTGCCGATTTGTTGCTCCTGTTGGCGGATACGTCCGCACATCGCGAAATCAGTAGCTACCAACGCGCTATTCGTCAGTACGCAGAGGATTTAGACCGAATTGGTTAAACCTGCATAAAACGCTAGCTCTCCCGCCTGACTTTCACCTTATTCAGGGTGGCGCTCGCCACCATTTTTCGGCATGCTGTCTGCTGGATTTTCATCATTACCAAGAAGACTTTAACCCCATGACGTTGACCATGTACGGTATCAAAAACTGTGACACCATTAAAAAAGCACGCCGCTGGCTGGAAGAACAGGGTGTGACTTACCAATTTCATGACTATCGCGCAGACGGGCTGAATGAACAGCAGTTGCGTGGTTTTGTCGAACGCCTTGGCTGGCAGCCGCTGCTGAATACTCGCGGCACCACTTGGCGTAAACTGGATGAGACGCAGCGTAACGCCTGCGATAACGCCGATGCCGCCATTGCTTTGATGTTGGAGCAACCGGCAATCATTAAACGCCCACTGCTAGACGACGGCAACAGCCACGCTCTGCTAGGCTTCAGTGTTGACAGTTACCAACAATTTATCGCCGAGGTAGTTGCATGACCTGCCCCGTTATCGAATTAGCTCAACAGTTGATTAAGCGCCCTTCTCTCAGCCCTCACGATGAAGGCTGTCAGGAGATCATGATTGAGCGCTTGAAAGCTATCGGTTTTACTATCGAACCGATGAATTTTGACGATACGCAAAATTTCTGGGCTTGGCGCGGCGAAGGCCAAACCTTAGCCTTTGCCGGTCATACCGACGTCGTACCTTGCGGCGATGAGAAACACTGGCACAACCCACCGTTTGAACCCACGATCCAAGACGGTATGTTGTTTGGCCGTGGCGCAGCAGACATGAAAGGTTCGTTGGCGGCCATGGTGGTGGCAGCGGAGCGTTTTGTCGCAGCGAATCCAGCGCATCAAGGGCGTTTAGCATTCCTGATCACTTCCGACGAAGAAGCCAGCGCCACACATGGCACGGTGAAAGTGGTAGAGGCGCTAATGGCACGCAACGAGCGGTTGGATTATTGTCTGGTCGGTGAGCCGTCCAGTACCGAGCGCGTCGGCGATGTAGTGAAAAACGGTCGTCGTGGCTCAATCACCGCCAACCTGCATATTCATGGTATTCAAGGCCATGTGGCGTACCCACATCTGGCGGATAACCCGGTGCATCGCGCAATGCCTGCTCTGAATGAGTTGGTCAGTATTGAATGGGATCAGGGTAACGAATTCTTCCCGCCGACCAGTATGCAGATCGCCAATATTCAGGCTGGCACCGGCAGCAATAACGTGATCCCTGGCGAGTTGTATGTCCAATTCAACTTCCGTTTCAGCACCGAACTGACTGACGCCCTGATCAAACAGCGTGTCGAAGAGTTGTTGGAACGTCATCAATTGAATTACAGCATCGAATGGCGACTCTCCGGTCAACCGTTCCTTACTCCGCGCGGAGCCTTGGTCGATGCTGTGGTCAATGCGGTAGAACACTATTCAGAGCTGACACCACAATTATTAACCACGGGCGGCACCTCCGACGGACGGTTCATTGCCTTAATGGGCGCACAAGTGGTCGAACTGGGGCCGGTCAACGCCACCATCCACAAAGTAAACGAATGCGTCAACGCAGGTGACCTACAACTGCTGAGCCGTATGTACCAGCGCATTATGGAGCAATTGGTCGCATGATCACGCCAGAAATGCTCACCGGACGCTCAACGGATCATTTAGCGCCATTATGCGGCAAACACCGTCTGCAACCGCAAGCGGTGTCTGCGTTTCTTGCTATGCAGCAAGCGGCGCAGGCTGCCGGGTTTGATCTGCAACCGGCCAGCACCTTCCGCGATTTCGAAAGGCAATTGGCTATCTGGAATGGCAAATTCTGCGGTGAGCGCCCAGTATTAGATAAAGATAGCCAACCGATTGACGTCATTCCGCTACCTGCGGCCGATCGTTGTGAAGCGATTTTACGCTGGTCAGCACTGCCGGGTGCCAGCCGTCACCATTGGGGTAGCGATCTGGATGTATACGATCCGTCGTTACTGCCAGAAGGTCAGAAACTGCAACTGGAGCCGTGGGAATACCAAGAAGGCGGTTACTTTTATTCGTTGAATCAGTGGTTAACGGCGCACATGACGGAGTTCGGCTTTTATCGTCCATTTACCGAAGAAGGTGATGGTGTAGCAGTAGAACCTTGGCATCTGAGTTACTATCCGTTGGCACAAGAGGCCGAAAACTTGCTGACACCGGCGCTATTATTGGCGGCTTGGCAAGACCAAGAAGTGGCGGGTGCTGAATGGTTGCAACACCATTTACCCGCAATATTTTCACGTTTTATCACCCCAAGCGGGAAGGTGTAAACCATGCAATGGGTAGCTGATTACTGGTGGGTCATTCTGATCATACTGGTAGGTATCGTTCTTAATGGAATCAAAGAACTACGCCGTCTCGACCATAAAAAATTCCTGGCTAACAAGCCAGAATTACCTCCGCACCGCGATAACAACGCCGAGTGGGATGCCGAAGACGACTGGCCGAAAAAGAAATAACTTCAGATCCATTCCCGCCAATAACGGCAATGATCGGCATTAAGCTGCTCCAGTGCGGTAGCAGCTTCCTGCCGCCAGTGGCGCAATAACGCTTTTTGACCACTCACACCCAGTTCGGCCACACACTCACTGACTGACCACTGCTGTTGCAAATGCCCACGCAGCGCCGCTAACGGCAAACTGCTGGCCAGTAATAGCCGCTGCAATGCCCCTAAACTGGCCTCTAGCGAACGGTGAGCAAAAGCAAAACCCGCCAATTCGCGCCAATCCTCTTCATTTAACAATGGGTTGCCATCGTCACCGGGGATTTCCAACGTCAGATCGATACGCTGCTGTAGCCAACGCCAATCTCGCGCCAGATGCTTACGCGCCGCATGACATAGGGCTTCCCCTTGCTCATTCAGCGGCAAAATCGCCATCGCGGCATAGCAACCACTACTGGCTTCTCGTTGGCTCCCGATACGTACCAACTCAAAGCCACAAGCCTGCCAAAAACGCCACAGCGGTTCGGTATAGCCAAAACTGACCGAGAGAAAATCCAACTCTTGCAGTTGTTGGCAATATTGTTGAATCAGCTGGCTGGCGATCCCTTGCTGACGCAGTTCCGGCAAAACGGCAATGCGGCTGATGCGCCGCGATCGTAACGTCGGTGCCCACCACTGGCCGCTATGAGCCGCCAACGATTGCACCACCAGATTACCGCGCGGCCGCCGACGTCCCGCCCAAACTTCGTGCGCCAATGCGGCATCCAATCCGCCCTCATCCACCAGCCACAATGCGCCGACGACATCATCATCGTCACTCGCCACGCTAAAATGCATCCCCGGCGCATCCATCAAACGCCGAAGATCCAACGGAGAGGTTCGATAATGGGCGCTGCTCAGCAACGCGTAAAAATGCCGTAGCCGTTGCGGGTCGGCACAAAGCGCCGCTTGTTCCTGCTGACTGAAATTAAGCGCCTGCCCTGTTGGTTGCCAGAGCGGTTCCTCATTAAACAACAGAGCGTTATCAATGATTCGTTCAAGAGGATCGTCTTGCGCCCAACGCATGGGCTGATACAGGCGCAGATCTTGCCATTGCGGTAAACCTGCACAAAACTTTAATAAAAAACCACGACCGGTACCTTCGTAACCCTGCACCGTGGTGGTTAATAACACCCGTGGGAAGTAAGCCATTAACTGTTGAAGTAAGGGACTCGGGATGGCGGCGGCTTCGTCTACCAGCAACCAACCGACGTTATCTGTGCCCTGTTCACGACAATGAGCGAGCAACGCATCGGGGGCCCAGAAGCGCGCTTTCCTTTGCGCCCATTCGCTAGCCACTTCGGTAGCAGCACGGCTAGGCCCGGTGAGCCAGCATTCAAGCGGAGTATTGGCAACCAACATCCCCGCTAAGGTAGATTTCCCTCGCCCACGTGCAGCAGTCAGTACCCACACGCCTGTTTCAGCAGCCAGCAACTGCGTTAACAACGTTTGCTGTTCTACGGTCGGCGTACCATCAGGGATTTGCCAAACGGGACGTTCAGGTAACGCTGCCAACGCTAACGTATCGCCCTGTCGCCAAAGTGTCACTTCTCGGTCAGTGACTAATTGCTGCTGTAAATGAGTAATAAAATGAGGTGTTGTGATAGCTTGCGAGCAATCGCTCCAGCGCAGGCTATCGTTGTCCGCCTGCTGCGCCCAACTTTGCCAAGGCGGCACCAGTAACAATAACCAGCTTCCGGCGCGCAAGGTTCCCGTCAATGCCGCCAAAGCTTCGACATCCAGCCCTAGCGTCGCATCAAATACCGCATGCAACCGCTCTTGTCCCAATAATGAACGCACATTACTGCTCACCACAGACTGAGCCCCTATCGGCGCGTTGTTGCTGACCCACAATCCATCACCCGGCAGAGTATCAACCAGTTGCTGCGCCTGAGCGCGGCACCACTCTGGCTCCCCACTGAGTACCAATAAGCGTCGAATACCTTGCTGCTGCATCAGCGGTTGCATTGTCTGTAGCATCATTATTCAGACCTAAAAATGCCGGTGAGTTAACTATTTTGGTCAACAAATACCGGCATCGAGAAGAGAAATTAACGGCTGGCGAAGGTGTTGCAGGAATTCGGATCTCCGCTGTCATAACCGCGTTTTAACCAGGTATAACGCTGCTCGGAAGAGCCGTGAGTAAAGCTGTCGGGTACGACGCGACCTTGCCCTTGCTGTTGCAGACGATCGTCACCAATGGCTTGAGCGGCATTCAGCGCTTCTTGTAAGTCGCCCGGTTCCAGCATTTGCTGTTTCTCGGCATTTTTGCCCCAAACGCCAGCAAAGCAGTCTGCCTGTAGCTCCATCTTCACCGACAGACGGTTAACTTCCGCCTGACTGGCTCCTTGCTGCATCTGACGCACTTTACGCTCGATGCCCAACAGGTTCTGCACATGGTGCCCAACTTCATGGGCGATCACATAGGCCTGAGCAAAGTCACCGTCCGCACCCAGCTTGTTTTTCATATCCTGATAGAACGACAAATCGATATAGACGGTACGATCCGCCGGGCAATAAAACGGCCCCATAATTGATTGACCGGTACCGCAACCGGTACGCGTCGCGCCACGGTACATCACCAGTTTAGGATCTTGGTAAGTTTTCCCCGTCTGCTGGAAAATCTCCTTCCAAGTATCTTCGGTAGAAGCCAATACCACCGAAGTGAATTTCGCTAGTTCATCATCTTTCGGGCTAATGCTGGTACTGCTTTGTTGTTGGGTTTGCGGTGCGATACTGCTGCCGTCACCGTTCAGTAACGGGCTGAGATCCACTCCGTAGTAACCCGCAACCAACACCACGACGAGCAGAACAATCCCGCCCTTGCCACGAGGACGAAATCCTCTGCCACCGCCCAGATTCGGACCAGGGGACTGCCCGCGACGATCCTCAACATTGTCACTCTCACGACGCCCTTGCCAACGCATATGTAAACTCCAGAGATAGGTTATTTAATAATGGTAGGAAATTAGCCCACTGCTTACCATTATAGAATGACAGGTGACAGAGTAACGTTAGAATTTATCTGGAAATCAGATTATGACGGGGCAACCGAGTGATGCCCCATATAAAGATAGGAAAAACGAGGGATTAGTCTAATTTAACACCGATACGACGCGCCACTTCTTCATAGGCTTCGATCAGGCCGCCCAAGCTCTGACGGAAACGATCTTTGTCCATTTTGTCCAAGGTATTTTTGTCCCACAGGCGGCTACCGTCTGGAGAGAACTCATCACCCAGCACCACTTCACCGTTGAACAGACCGAATTCTAACTTGAAGTCCACCAAGATCAAACCGGCATCGTCGAACAATTTGCTCAACACGTCGTTAGCTTGGTAGCTCAGCTCACGCATACGTGCCAGATGCTCTTTGTTCACCCAACCGAAGGTTTCGCAATAGGATTCGTTCACCATCGGGTCATGCATGGCATCATTTTTCAGGAACAGATCGAATAACGGTGGATTCAGCACCAGACCTTCTTCAATCCCTAAACGCTTCACCAGAGAGCCTGCTGCACGGTTACGGATAACACACTCGACCGGCACCATATCCAGTTTTTTCACCAGCACTTCGTTGTCGGACAACAGACGTTCCATCTGCGTTGGAATGCCAGCTTCTTCCAGTTTGCTCATGATGAAATGGTTGAATTTGTTGTTTACCATCCCCTTGCGATCAAACTGCTCAATGCGCTGACCATCCAGTGCTGACGTATCATTGCGGAATTCCAACACCAGCAGATCCGGGTTCTCGGTGGTGTAGACGGTTTTTGCTTTTCCGCGATACAGCTCAGCTAACTTTTGCATCTTATGACTCCAGTAATATAGAGAAGATTAACCCATAAATTCTTTAACAACGCGCATCGCTATATTGTGCCAAAACTCCGACGCAAACGATACCGTCTGAATAAAACAAAAAGGAGCCGAAGCCCCTTTTTTAATTATTGTGCGCTAGTTTTACTAAACGCGGCCTGGAATACGGCGACCAGTGCATCGTTCTGCGCCTGGGTCAACGGTTTCCCTTTTGAGTCAATGAACTGCATGCTGGTACGGTTGTTCAGATCGCCGACCTGCAATTTGTAATCGCCATCTTTCAGCTCTGGGTCCTTAACAGCTAAGGCGTCCCAATCACTGCCACTCAGCGATTTATAGGTCACGGCCACGGTGCCCAATGGACGATTACGGTCACCCACTTTCATACCGATTTTTTCCAGCGCGGTTGGCAAGCGATCCCACACCACTAGGTACGGGGCACGAACCACTAGCATTGGCAAACCAGTATCATCAGCACTGCTCTGTACGTCTAGAGCACCGGTACGACCTGCAGCTTGGCTGTTAGACAAATTGTTCTGCTTATCCAGGTTTTCCACGATGGTGTTCATCATCATGCCGTTATAACGCTGGACTTCAGAAGGATCGGTCACTGGATCGGTTTTACCTTGCTGCTGTAGACCGATGGATTTCACCACTAGCGCCTGCTGATAACCCTGCTGTTGCAGGCTAATCTGGTAACGGCCTTCGTACTGGTTATCTTCGTCCAGACGGTTCCATTTCACCCAGTCAGTGGTCAGGCTCTGCTTGGCATCATCGCGGGAAGCGATCGCCATGTTTTTCGCCTGCAAGGTGCTCACCACACGTGACCACAGGTTTTGGTTCTGCGGACTATTTTCCAACAACAGCGTACCGCTATCGGCCGAATACTGAGCGCGAGAACCGCTCAGCAGTGCCAACGCCTGCACTGGAGGGCGGATATCCAGTTGCTTGCCGACAAGTCCGGTCGTCTTGGTTGACGGCACATCATAGTTACCGGTCTGAATTGGCAGGATCATACCCGCTGGTGAGTTCAGAGATTTTAGCGGTGCAGCGTCGAGATAAGCCTCATCGCCACTCACCTGACGTTTGTAGCGCTGATCGCTGGTACAACCTACCAACACCATCACCAGTGAGATACCCACGACTTTTGCTACTGTCGACTTTTGCATTAAATTTCCCTAAGAGTTACAGCAAACCAGCGCTTTTCAGCGCACGCTCCACAACCGGACGGGAGGCTTCGGTCAACGGCGTCATTGGCAGACGCATCGTATCATTCGCCATCAGTCCCAATGTCTTGCAGGCCCATTTCACCGGGATCGGGTTTGCTTCAACAAATAAATCCTGATGCAACGGCATCAAGCGTTGGTTCAAACGGCGAGCTTGTGCGAAGTTGCCTTCTTTCGCCAGTTGGCAAAGCTGCGCCATTTCACGTGCTGCCACGTTAGCCGTGACGGAAATAACGCCCTTACCACCCAGTTGCATGAAGTCCAGACCGCTGGCGTCATCGCCACTCAGCAGAATGAAATCTTCATCATCAACCAGCACTTGGATCTGACTAACCCGGCTTAAGTTCCCTGTCGCTTCCTTTACTGCCACAATATTTTTGATTTTGGCTAAACGCGCAATCACCGGAGGCAGCATGTCGCAACCGGTACGTGATGGCACGTTATACAGAATCTGCGGCAGTTCGGTGCATTCAGCAATGGCTTTAAAGTGCTGATAAAGCCCTTCCTGCATCGGCCTATTGTAGTAAGGCGTGACAGTCAGACACCCTACTACACCGGTATTTTCAAAACGCTTCGTTAGGGAGATAGCCTCTGCGGTAGCATTGGCACCGGTTCCGGCAATCACCGGAATGCGACCCGCCGCCAGTTCCAGCGTTTGTAAAACCACATCAACATGCTCATCGTGTGCAAGCGTGGCTGACTCACCGGTTGTCCCGACGGCGACAATAGCCGCAGTTCCGCTAGCCACATGATAATCAATCAATTTTTTTAGGCTCGCGCGATCGACATTACCTTTGTCGTCCATCGGCGTAACCAGCGCAACTATACTTCCCGTAAACATTGGCCGTCCCCTCTACAAACAAGTCATTCATGGTACTTTTGCTGCCTATCCAAAAGCAAGCGAACATCGACGATGTCAGCGCTTGGCAGGCGGTTTTTTTTGTGTTTTCCTTGATCTACCCTATTTAATCGCTCAGGAACCCCCATGTCGCCAAAGCCAGATGCACACTATCTCGTGATTACCGCGCTCGGTGCCGATCGTCCCGGTATCGTCAACACCATCACCCGCCACGTCAGTAGTTGCGGATGCAATATCGAAGATAGCCGTCTGGCCATGCTGGGTGATGAGTTCACCTTTATCATGCTGCTTTCCGGCAGTTGGAACGCTATTACCCTGATTGAATCCACTCTGCCGCAAAAAGGCGCAGAGCTAGATTTATTGATTGTGATGAAACGCACAAATTCACACGAAAGGCCACCCATGCCCACGACAGTGTGGGTTCAGGTGGAAGTCAAAGATTCACCCCATTTGATTGAGCGTTTTACCGCGTTGTTTGATTCCAGTCAGATGAACATTGCCGAATTGGTGTCACGTACCCAACCGGCGGAAGGTGAACAACCTGCGCAGTTGTATATCCAGATTACTGCGCACAGTACCGGAGATAACAATTCATCAAATATTGAGCAAGCCTTTCATCGCCTATGTACAGAATTGAATGCACAAGGCAGTATTAGCGTTGTGAACTATCCACAGCATGACGAGAAAGATGGAGAGAAGTGATGAGCCCATTGAAAGCCGGTGAAACAGCGCCGAAATTTAGTTTACTTGACCAGGACGGTGAAGAAATTAACTTGGCCGACTTCCAGGGACAGAAAGTGTTGGTCTATTTTTATCCTAAAGCCATGACGCCAGGTTGTACCGTACAAGCCTGCGGCCTGCGGGATAATATGGATAAATTGAAAATGGCAGGGGTTGAAGTGCTAGGTATCAGCACCGATAAACCCGAGAAGTTGTCGCGTTTTGCAGAGAAAGAAGTGCTCAACTTCACATTGTTGTCTGATGAAGATCATCAGGTTTCTGAGCAGTTTGGTGTTTGGGGTGAAAAGACCTTCATGGGTAAAACTTATGATGGTATCCACCGCATCAGTTTCCTAATTGATGGCAATGGCAAGGTGGAAAAGGTGTTTGATGATTTCAAGACCACCAACCACCATGATATTGTTCTGAATTACCTGAAACAATAATTCTCACTGGGCACGGCAGCCGCTGCGCCCAGTTTTATTGGCTTACTCAGCCTTTTCTTCAATCTCTACCAACATATCATCTGGCCAAGCGTGAATAACTGCTTTCACGAGCGTTGCCAATGGGATAGCAAAGAATACCCCCCAGAAGCCCCACAGCCCACCGAAAATAATCACCGCCAGAATAATTACCAACGGGTGCAGATTAACCGCTTCTGAGAACAAAATCGGCACCAGTAAGTTGCCATCCAACCCTTGCACCACCAGATAGGCAATGATCAAGGTCCAGAAATCAGCACCGATTCCCCATTGGAACAGCGCGACCACTATCACCGGGATGGTAACCAGTACCGCGCCGATATAAGGGATCAACACCGAGAAACCGACTAACACGGCCAACAACAACGAATAACGCATATCCAGAATGAAAAATACCAGATAAGTCGCTACACCGACGATCACCATTTCCACCACTTTGCCACGAATGTAGTTAGTGATTTGTTGGTTCATCTCAATCCATACCTGCCCTGCTAACCCGCGGTTACGTGGCAACACACGGCGCACCGCATTCAGCATTTGCTCTTTGTCTTTCAACAAGAAGAATGCCATCAGCGGGACCAAAATCAGGTAAATCGCTAACGTTAGCAAACCAACCAATGAGGCTACCGAGAGTTTTACCACCGACTCACCCACACCAGACAAACGGTTACGCAGGTTTTCCGCCATCATATCGATGATGCCCGCGTCCACCAGCGCCGGGTAACGTTTTGGTAGCGTGGCGGCAAAGTTGTAGAACTGGTTGAGCATGGTCGGCAAATCAGTCATCAGGTTAATGCCTTGCTGCCAAGCAATTGGCGCAACCACCAAAACCAACAGCATAGCGATACCCGCAAACACGATTAGCACCATACTCACCGCCCAGGTGCGCGAACAACCCACTCGCTGTAAACGCGCCGTTGGCCATTCCAACAAATAGGCTAAGACAATCGCCACCAGTAGCGGCGTCAGGATGCCATGAAAGAAATAGAGTATGCAGAACCCGCCGATCAGGATCGCCAACAGCGCAATAGCTTGCGGATCGGTAAAACGGCGGCGATACCATTGTAATAACATCTCCAGCATTAGCAGGTGCTCCTAAAATCCATATGCAGTGCCCAATAGTTTTTTACATAATTAATAACTTGATGATCAACGGGCAGAAGTTTCATTATTGGCTACGTCTGGCTATGATGAGATCAGTCTGATTTTGCCCTAAAAGCCGCACCATTTTGTGAGCTGACGCACTTTCGCGTTGATTGTACTGGAGAGTCTTGCACGGAAGAAGAACTCTTATGGGATGCTGACGTCTTATATCCTAAATAATTGGAGTTGCATCAAGACGGCAAGTGAGTGAGTTCCGATGAGCTTACGTCAGTAAGTGATTCGGGGGAGTGAACGCAGCCAACGCAGAGGCGGCTTCAAGTATGACGGGTATTAAGATATTTTATAGAGGGAAAGTCTCATTATGACCACCCGGTTGACCAAAACAGTGATTGCAGTACTGTTGCTCGGCACGCTCAATGCTACCGCCGTGGCCCCGGTGAATGCAGAAAGTCAGGATCAACTCCCTGATATGGGCACCACCGCAGGTGGCACGCTCAGCATCGGTCAAGAGTTGGCAATGGGCGACTTTTATGTTCGCCAACTTCGTGCCAGTGCGCCGCTGATTAACGATCCATTACTCACTCAATATATCAATCAGTTGGGAAACAGGCTGGTCGCCAGCGCTTATTCCGTGCGCACACCATTTCATTTCTTCTTGGTACGCAACGACGAAATCAACGCCTTTGCCTTCTTTGGCGGCAATGTGGTGCTGCACTCGGCGTTGTTCCGTGAAACCGATAACGAAAGCCAATTGGCTTCGGTGTTAGCGCACGAAATTTCACACGTTACCCAGCGTCACTTGGCTCGAGCCATGGAAGAACAACAGCGAAACGCCCCACTGACTTGGGTCGGCGCACTGGGTTCCATTCTGCTGGCGATGGCTAACCCAGCCATGGGGATGGCGGCACTGAGCGGAACACTGGCCGGTACGCAACAAGGCATCATCAGCTTTACCCAGAGTAACGAGCAAGAAGCCGACCGCATCGGTATTCAGGTGCTACAACGCGCGGGGTTCGATCCCGAGGCCATGCCTAATTTCTTACAAAAATTGGCCGATCAGTCGCGTTATGCCTCTAAACCACCGGAAATGTTGCTAACTCACCCGTTGCCAGATAGCCGCCTTTCCGATACCCGCAACCGCGCCAACCAAATGAAACCTAATCCGGTACAATCATCACAGGATTACCTATTCGCCAAGATACGCTCTTTAGGTATGTACAGTTCTGAAGGTTATGGCTTGAGTGAAGAACTGCTCGACACTTATAGCAAAGGTAATGTTCGTCAGCAGGTTGCCGCCAAATACGGGCGAGCGCTGCTGTTCTACGAAGCAAAAAAGTACGACGACGCTCGCAATATCATTCAACCATTATTGGCTAAAGATGCGAAAAACGTCTGGTATCTCGATATTCTGACCGATATTGACCTCGGCCAGAAAAAGGCGCCGCAGGCCATCGCGCGATTGGAAGCGGTGAATGCCGCCCAGAGCAACAATCCGGTGTTACAGCTCAATTTGGCTAACGCCTATGTCGAAGGCAATAAATCGGCTCAGGCATCAAAAATCCTGAATCGCTATACCTTCGCCCACCCAGACGATCCCAACGGCTGGGATCTACTGGCACAGGCCAGCGCCGCTCAAGGGCTACGTGATGAAGAACTTTCCGCCCGCGCCGAGAGTTTAGCTCTGGCAGGTCAACTCGATCAGGCCATCGGTTTACTCAGTAATGCCAGTTCACTGGAAAAACTCGGCAGCTTGAAACAGGCGCGTTATGACGCCCGCATTGACCAATTACGCCAACTGCAACAGCGGTTCCGCCAATATCAGCGCAGTTGATTTTTACCCGAAGGAGTTTGTTTTCATGAAGAATGTGACTATTTACCACAACCCACGTTGCTCAAAAAGCCGCGAAACATTGGCGTTGCTGGAGCAACAAGGCGTAGAACCACAAATCGTGCTGTATCTAGACACACCGCCTTCAGTCGACGAATTAAAAACATTGTTGAAAGAGCTGGGTTTCAGCTCTGCCCGCGACCTGATGCGCAAGAAAGAAGATTTATATAAAGAACTCAAACTGGCAGATGTTGGGTTAAGCGAAGAACAACTACTAGCAGCGATGGTCGCCAACCCGAAATTAATCGAACGTCCGATCGTAGTAAAAGGGACTAAAGCGCGAATTGGCCGCCCACCGGAGCAGGTTTTAGAGATTTTGTAATACTGAACTACAGCCCCAAAATCTCTTTCACAAACGGGATAGTCAGCTTGCGTTGCGCGGTGATCGACGCGTGATCAAGCTGATCTAACGTCATAAACAATGTGCGCATTTCACGATCCAACCGTTTTAGCAGGAAACGCCCCACGTCTTCCGGCAATTCGAAACCGCGCAGTTTGGCGCGCAGTTGCAGTGCGGATAGTTTCTCTTCATCGGAGAGAGGTTGCAGCTTGTAGATTTGTCCCCAATCGAGACGAGAAGCCAGATCCGGCAGACGTAGATTCAACTGGCGTGGTGGACGATCGCCGGTAATGAACAGGCGCGTGCGTCCGGTTTCCTGAATGCGGTTGTACAGATTGAAGATAGCCATCTCCCACTCTTCGTCACCGGCAATACATTCAATATTATCGATGCATACCAGCGCTAACTGCTCCATACCGTCCAGCACTTCCGGGACGAAATAGGCGCGTTTATCCAGTGGCACATAGCCGACAGCTTCATCCCGTTGCGACAGTTCGGCACAGGCTGCATGTAGCAAATGGCTACGACCGCCCCCTTCCCGCGACCAGAAATAGATATAACTACCGTGTTCTTGCCGAATGGCAGACTGGATCGCGGCTAATAGAGAAGGATTCTCCCCCGGATAAAAACTGGCAAAAGTTTCATCATCGGGAAGATAAAGTGGCAGTGAAAGCTGTGCCGGCGTATTCAGAAAAGCACCTCAACCAAGGCTGGCAGGAAAACGTGCCAAGTCTAACACAAAAAGCAGCCACTGTTGAACTGGCAGGATTTTATGCCGCAATAACGTACAATTACCGGAAAAAAACCAACTCTGAACTACACTAAAAAACAGCCTTTATGGGCGAACGATGTATTTCAACACAAACCTGTCCCGGCGTCGGGATAAGCGGAAGGATACTAACGATGAAACCATGGAATAAAGTGCTGTTGGCGGCCATTGTCGGTCTATTGGTTGCTGGCTGCGATGATTCCTCGAAAGTTGATTCAAGCGTAGACAAAGCGAAAGAGGCTGCCACAGAACAGGCCGATCAGTTGAAAGACAAGGCTGATGCCGTCACCGAGGATGCGGCTAACAAAGTCGATGCCATGACCGATGAGGCCAAAGCCAAAGCGGATGCTGTGAAGCAGGACGCAGAGAAAAAAGGCAATGAATTGCTCGATCAGGCGAAGGATAAGGCGGACGACGCAACGTCAAAAAGTAATTAATCAAAGGGGCGGTATCAGTAATGAACCGCCCCTCATCGTTATTTTTTACCGAGCCGTTATTTCTGTTCGATACGTTCTTCTGGCACGTCGATGATTTCTTCTTCTTTGCGATAGATGCTGATCAATTTGAACAGCAAGCTCAAGCCGATACCCACCACCGTCGCCAGCGCCATACCTTTCAATTCAGCCGCGCCGATATGCACTTTTGCCCCACTGACCCCAATAATCAGGATCACCGAAGTCAGAATCAAGTTCTGCGCTTTGTTGTAATCCACTTTAGATTCAATCAATACGCGAATACCTGATGCGCCAATCACGCCGTACAACAGCAAGGAAACACCGCCCATCACCGGGACAGGTACGGCCTGAATCGCCGCTGCCAGTTTACCCACGCAGGAAAGTAAGATGGCCAATATCGCCGCGCCACCAATCACCCAAGTGCTGTAAACCTTGGTAATCGCCATCACGCCGATGTTCTCACCATAAGTGGTGTTGGGCGTTGAGCCGAAGAAGCCGGAGATCACCGTTGAGATACCGTTGGCAAACATCGAACGATGCAGACCGGGATCGCGAATCAGATCCTTTTTGACAATATTCGCCGTCACCACCAAATGGCCGACGTGCTCAGCAATCACCACTAATGCCGCAGGCAAAATGGTAAAGATAGCAAACCATTCAAAACGTGGAGTATAGAAAGTGGGTAAAGCAAACCAGTGCGCTTCACGGATCGGCGTCAAATCAACCACGCCCATGAAGAACGACAACGCATACCCCACCAACACACCGATCAGGATCGGGATAATCGCCAAGAAGCCACGAAATAGCACTGAGCCAAGAATCGTCACGCCCAACGTCACCAACGAAATGGTAATCGTCGTGGTATCTGGTGATGCACCATCAGCCGGTAACAACCCCGCCATATTAGCCGCAACGCCTGCCAATTCCAGACCGATAACCGCAACAATGGCCCCCATTGCCGCCGGTGGGAACATCACATCCAACCAACCGGTGCCCGCTTTTTTCACAATCAGCGCCACCAAACAAAACAGCACGCCACACATAATGAAACCACCGAGCGCCACTTCATACCCCAGTGGTAACAACAGCAAGACCGGTGAAATAAAGGCAAAGCTGGAACCCAAGTATGCTGGGATTTTTCCTTTACAGATAAATAGATACAACAGAGTACCAACACCATTAAACAGCAGCACCGTCGCCGGGTTGATCTTAAACAGGATCGGTACCAATACAGTGGCACCGAACATGGCAAATAGGTGTTGGAAACTCAACGGTATCGTTTGCAAGAGCGGCGGGCGTTCGCTGACGCCGATGGCGCGACGGGTCATGTGTGTTTTCCTCTGAATAGTATTATTAGTGGTGTCAGTGTAGTGCGGTTATACCCAATGGGTTTCAAGCTACAGCCAAGCAGAACAACGCTGTAGCTTGAAAGACGAAGAGCATAAAAAAGCCGACTCTCTGGTCGGCTGATTATTATTTAGTACCAAATATCTTGTCACCCGCATCACCCAGGCCAGGAACAATGTACCCATGTTCATTCAGACACTGGTCGATCGAAGCAGTATACAGTTCTATATCCGGGTGCGCTTTTTCCAGCGCAGCGATACCTTCTGGCGCAGCAACCAATACCAGTACCTTAATACTGTGGCAGCCCGCTTTTTTCAGCAGATCAATAGTGGCGATCATCGAGCCACCGGTTGCCAACATCGGGTCAACCACCAGCGCCATACGTTCTTCAATATTGGAAACCAGTTTTTGGAAATAAGGCACTGGCTTAAGGGTTTCTTCGTCACGATACACACCGACCACGCTGATACGCGCACTCGGTACGTTCTCCAACACCCCTTCCATCATGCCCAGACCCGCACGTAAAATGGGCACTACGGTGATCTTTTTCCCTTTGATCTGATCCACTTCAACCGGCCCACACCAACCTTCGATAGTGACCTTTTCGGTTTCCAGATCAGCGGTCGCTTCATAGGTCAGCAAACTACCCACTTCAGATGCCAGTTCACGAAAACGTTTGGTACTAATGTCATTTTCACGCATCAGACCCAGTTTATGTTTTACCAGCGGGTGTTTCACCTCAACGATCTTCATTATTTTTCTCCTATTAAGGCGGTTGGCGGCCAAAAAAATCGCGGGATTATAACTCCTTTTCTTGCCTACGCCACTAACATTAGCCTGTGCAAGATCAACAAAAGATTGATCATTAGTATAGTTGATGAAAAGTTGGAGCTGCTTCACAAGTCACTCGCAAACGTTTGCCTACGCTGTTAGAATTGCCGCGCCTTGTTCCGGAACCAACACCGGATGCACCGTTTTCAAACCGCAAATCGTCGTGGGGATCGCGCAGTGACCGACAAAACCTCTCTCAGCTATAAAGACGCAGGTGTCGATATCGATGCTGGTAACGCATTGGTAGATCGCATCAAAGGTGTAGTTAAACAGACCCGCCGCCCGGAAGTAATGGGTGGATTGGGCGGTTTCGGTGCCCTGTGTGCATTACCGCAAAAATATCGCGAACCAATTCTGGTTTCTGGCACCGACGGCGTAGGTACCAAACTGCGTCTGGCGATGGATCTAAAACGTCATGACACCATCGGTATCGATCTGGTCGCGATGTGTGTTAACGATCTGGTCGTTCAAGGGGCCGAGCCGCTGTTCTTCCTAGATTACTACGCTACCGGCAAACTGGATGTGGATACCGCCGCCAGTGTGATCACCGGCATCGCCGAAGGTTGTAAACAATCTGGCTGTGCATTAGTCGGCGGTGAGACCGCTGAAATGCCAGGGATGTATCACGGCGAAGATTATGACGTGGCCGGTTTTTGCGTCGGCGTCGTAGAGAAATCTGAAATCATCGACGGCAGCAAAGTACAATCCGGTGACGTGCTGATCGCGCTAGGCGCTTCTGGCCCGCACTCTAACGGCTACTCGTTGGTGCGCAAAATTCTTGAAGTCAGCAACACCGACCCAACCACGACCGATCTCGACGGTAAATCACTGGCGGATCACTTGCTGGCGCCGACCAAAATCTATGTCAAATCCGTTTTGGAATTGATTGAGAAACACGACATTCACGCCATCGCCCACCTAACCGGCGGCGGCTTCTGGGAAAACATCCCACGCGTGTTACCAGAAGGTATGCAGGCAGTTATCGACGAATCTAGCTGGCAATGGCCGGCGGTCTTTAACTGGCTACAACAGGCAGGTAACGTCAGCCGTCATGAGATGTATCGCACCTTTAACTGCGGCGTCGGTATGGTGATTGCCCTGCCAGCAGCCGAAGTGGAAGCAGCGATTGCTCTGCTGAACGCGGCAGGTGAAAAAGCCTGGGAGATCGGTAAACTGGTGGCTTCTTCAGACGAACAACAAGTGGTCATCCAGTAATGAAAAAGATCGTGGTGTTGGTCTCTGGCCAGGGAAGCAATCTCCAGGCATTGATTAACGCCTGCCAACAAGGACGAATTGCCGCTGAAATCGTAGCGGTATTCAGTAACAAGGCGCAGGCTTATGGCCTGCAACGCGCCAAAGAAGCCGGTATTAACGCACATTCGTTGGATGCCCAAGCCTTTGCCGATCGCGAAGCATTCGATGCCGCACTGGCAGATGCCATCGACCAATACCATCCCGATCTAGTGGTACTGGCCGGTTATATGCGCATTCTTAGCGCGGCTTTCGTTCAGCGTTACGCTGGGCGGATGCTGAATATCCACCCGTCCTTGCTGCCGAAATACCCCGGTTTACATACTCATCGCCAAGCAATCGACAACGGTGATAGCGAACACGGCACTTCGGTGCACTTCGTTACTGAACAGCTCGACGGCGGCCCGGTGATCCTACAAGCCAAAGTGCCAATCTTCCCCGGTGATGAAGAAGATGAAGTCATCGAGCGGGTACAAGCGCAAGAACACTGCATTTATCCACTGGTGGTGAATTGGTTTGTTGAAGGCCGATTGGCGATGCGTGATAACGCCGCTTGGCTCGATGACGAACGATTGCCAGAGCAAGGACACGCGGCGGATTAATTACCCATCCCAATAACGAATAGACGGTGCTAATTTTAGCGCCGTTTTTTTTCGTCGAAATTCATTGCTCAGGGTTATACTTCCCGCATATTCATGACATTGAGGAAAAAATATGTCCAGCAGCAGTCATGTCAGGTTACGCCCATTGGAACGAGACGATTTGGCGTTTGTTCATCAAATGGATAATAACGCCAGCGTGATGCGTTATTGGTTCGAAGAACCTTATGAAGCTTTTGTCGAACTTTCAGATCTATACGACAAACATATTCACGACCAGAGTGAACGGCGTTTTATCATTGAGCATGAAGGGGCAAAAGTCGGTCTGGTCGAGTTGGTGGAAATCGACCATATTCATCGTCGCGCAGAGTTCCAAATCATCATCGACCCGACGCATCAGGGCAAAGGCTATGCCAGCACCGCTGCCAGATTGGCGATGGATTATGGCTTCTCAGTGCTCAATCTGTACAAACTGTATCTGATCGTTGATAAAGAAAATCCGAAAGCGATCCACATCTATAGCAAGTTAGGATTCGAGGTTGAAGGTGAGTTGATCGACGAATTTTTCGTTAACGGTGAATACCGTACCGTACTGCGTATGTGCATCTTCCAGCCGCAATACCTAGCAAAATTCAAGACGCATCCGGTTGCAGGTAAGAAAAACTCCAAATAAAATCAAGAAATATCCGACAACTAATTAATGATAGTTGTCGGATAAATATAATTAGAATAAATCAACTATACCCTAAATAATTGGAGTTGCATCAAGGCGGCAAGTGAGTAAATCCCGATGAGCTTACTAAAGTAAGTGATTCGGGTGAACGAACGCAGCCAACACGGATGCAGCTTCAAGTATGACGGGTATAAACTCGACGATTAATGAATTGCCTTTTATTGTCATGTATTATCCCTTTCGTGATACCGAATTCTCAGTTGTTACGGATTAACGTCGATCGCAACAATCAGCGTCTTTCGCCGCGGAAAACGGAATTTAATGAGCCTATTCACTATGCGCAACTACAATTTTCTTTGGTATATGTGGGGTTTATGGGTACTACTCATAATACTCTGGCTAACAGGGACCCATATTTCTCGCTTTCAGCTTAACACGATACCGACCACCATCGCTGTTATCAGCTTGTTAGCGGCAAGTATCATTATTTATAAAATTAAATGGACGGACAAAATGAAGCTATTTTCTAAACAGAAACACACAGACCAACAACCTTCTAAGCAAGAAAAACCAGAGCAACAAACGGAAAAAACCGTGAAAAAGCTAGAAGCTGAGCCAGCAATGGCAGAAAAATTAGCTGCAGTAGTCCCTACCGCTATCAATCTGGATGCTATCAAACCTATCGTGGTTAAAAAAGATACCTTTATCTCCAACGGTGCCCACCTTACTGGTGCAGTCGTAGGCGATGGCAATATCGTCGTTGAAGGCACTATCGAAGGTAACCTCACAACTACCCATCAAGTACGCATCGAACATAACGGCCAGGTAAAAGGTGAAATCCGTGCTCAACAGATTCTGATCAATGGCTCTGTAGAAGGACGCTGCTACGCCGAGATGATCTCCATCCAGCCTAAAGGCCATATGCGCGGTGATATCTTCACAGATGAGTTTTCTATCGAGAAAGGTGGCGTCTTTGTTGGTCAGTCACAATTGATCAAGCAAGCCAACCAAACCAACAAAGAACAAGCGAAAGTGACCGTGATAAAAGCGGCTGCCAACGCCCCTGAAAACCAAGAACCAGCAAGCCAAACGGCTAACGAGTTTTAACCATAGCGCCCGGTGATGTAATCCTCGGTTCTGCGCTGTTTCGGCGAAGTGAATATGCCATCAGTATCGTTATATTCCACTAGGGTTCCCTGGTGGATAAACGCAGTGTAGTCTGAAACCCGCGCAGCCTGCTGCATGTTATGCGTCACCAGAACTACACTGTAACGCTGTTTCAAGGCAGAAATCAGCTCTTCAATGGTCAGCGTAGAAATCGGGTCCAACGCCGACGTCGGTTCATCCAGTAACAAAACTTCTGGTTCGATGGCAATCGCACGCGCAATCACCAGCCTTTGTTGTTGTCCACTGGAAAGACGGAACGCATTTTCACGTAACCGATCCTTGACCTCATGCCACAGCGCCGCAGCGCGTAACGAACGTTCCACCGCTTCATCCAGAATACGGCGGTCACGAACGCCTTGTAGCCTCAGCCCATACACCACGTTTTCATAGACTGATTTTGGAAACGGGTTCGGCCGTTGGAACACCATTCCCACCCGCCGCCGCAACGCCGCGACATCAACCTGTGAGCCAGTGATAGTTTCACCGTTCAACTGCAATTCACCGGTAATACGACAATTATCGACCAAATCGTTCATCCGGTTGAAGCAACGTAACAAGGTCGATTTCCCACAGCCGGAGGGCCCAATCAGCGCCGTGACTCGATGTTTTGGAATACGCAATGAAATATCATGCAAAACCTGTTTCTCGCCGTAGAACAGATTTAGTTCGTGCATTGCCAATATCGTATGTTCATCAGCAAGGTGCTGGACATCCAGCGGGGGCAAACTGCCCGGGGTTTTCAAACTCATTTACTGACTCCACACCCGATATTTTTCCCTGAGGGAATGACGAATACCCATCGCTGCCAAATTCAGCCCAACAACAATCACCACCAACAGCAACGCCGTGGCGAACACCAGCGGACGAGCCGCCTCCACACTCGGGCTTTGGAAGGCCATGTCATAAATCTGGAAGCTCAGGTGCATAAATTTTCGTTCCAAATGCAGATACGGGAAGATGCCGTCAACAGGCAATACTGGCATCGATTTCACCACCCCAACCAACATCAACGGTGCTGTTTCCCCCGCAGCTCGTGCTACCGCTAGAATCAGCCCAGTGATCATCGCCGGAGCCGCCATCGGCAACACAATGTGCCATAAGGTTTCCGCCCGGTTCGCACCCAAAGCCAACGAACCTTGACGCAACGCCACAGGGATACGAGACAACCCTTCTTCCGTCGCCACAATCACCACCGGTAAAGTCAACAAGGCCAACGTCAACGCCGCCCACAGTACGCCCGGCGTACCAAAGGTCGGGTTCGGTAACGATTCAGAATAGAACAGTTGATCTAAGGTGCCGCCTATCATATAGACAAAAAAACCTAACCCGAATACGCCGTAGACGATGGAAGGCACACCAGCCAGATTCACGACAGCGATACGAATCAGACGGGTTAATAAATTATTACCCGCGTACTCATGGAGATAAACGGCAGCTACCACGCCGAAAGGCATCACCACGATCGACATCAGAATCACCATCAATACCGTACCGAAAATCGCCGGGAACACGCCCCCCTCAGTATTGGCTTCACGTGGACTGTCGGTAAGGAATTTATGTACCTGTTCGCCCCAATGCCGCCATTTTTGCGTGAAGCTCATCGCGTTTGGATACCAAGCGTCGCGCACTTCACTCAATGGGATGGTGCGTAATTGACCGTGCATATCACGCAGCACTAAGGCGTCACGTTGACGATCGGCATTCAAGCCGCTTAACTGGGTGGTAAGCTGCTGGAACTGGCGCTGTAACTCCACTCGCTCAGCTTTAATCGCGGCTTGAGCTTGTGCATCGAATTGACGGTCGCGTTGCAAACTCTTTTCGTGGAGACGTAACCGCTCAAATTGCTCGTTAATACGCGCCATATCGCGGAATTGAATATCGTGAGCCTGCCGAGAAAGCGCGGCAATTTGTGGTAAACGCTGTAACAGTGATTGCCCCAGATTACGCCCCGTCATCGGCTGACCGTCTTCCAACATGCCAGCCAAATAGCCATACGCAGTGCCATTGCTGTTACGTTCAAGCACCAACAAATCACGCGGGGCGGTACGCTGGCGCACATCACTCGCCAGTAGAGTGCGGAAGTCCTGCCCTTCGCTCTCACGATTACCGACCTTAATCAGGTAACGCGTGAATTCCTGCTGATCACCCGTAGGCATCATCACGCCCGATTCTTGCAACTGGCGGCGCGAAATGCTCTGTTGTTGGTAAAGTTCACCAATGACCATGACTGATCCTGCGCCACTTTGGTTCAGCTCAAATTGGTAAACCGGGCTAGGCCAGAAATAGCGCATCCCTTGCCCAGCTAATAACAGTAAGATGCCGATTAGCGCCAACAGGCTGATCGTGACCGACGCCGCCGTCAACCAAACCCAAGGAGTGCCTGCTTTGAGCCAAGTTCTCATAGCGCCTCCTGATTCTGCGTGTAGCGCTCACGTAAACGAAGGCGAATAGCTTCAGCCAGCGTATTGAACACAAAGGTGAATACAAACAGTACCAGTGCAGTGAGGAACAGCACACGATAATGGCTGCTACCCGCGACCGCTTCCGGCATTTCAATGGCGATATTAGCAGCCAAAGCGCGCAGCCCTTGGAACAGACTGCCATCAATCACCGGCGTGTTACCGGTCGCCATCAGGACGATCATCGTCTCCCCTACCGCCCGGCCAAAACCAATCATCAACGCAGAGAAGATACCGGCACTAGCGGAAGGTAACACCACGCGGATCACCGTTTGCCACTGGCTCGCACCCAACGCCAACGAACCGCGGCTCAATGTGGCCGGCACGCTAAACAGTGCATCTTCCGCCAATGAAAAAATAATCGGCACCAAAGCAAATCCCATCGCGACGCCCACCACCAGCGTATTGCGTTGATCAAAACTATCACCCAACCAAAAATGTAATGGCTCACCAAACAGTTTCATTTCCAGCCACGGTCCAACGGCAAACGCTAACCATACTGTCACCACTACTACCGGCAACAGGATCAGTAAATCCCATGCAGGAGAAACTCGCTGGCGGAAATATTTGCTCACCACGCCACCACACAGCAGCACCGCAAACGCCAGCAATATGGGCAACGTTATGACCGCCAATAAATAATGTTCAATGATCGGCGCCAACCAGATACCCGCAACGAGGCCAATCACCACCGTCGGCAATGCGCCCATCACTTCTATCGCCGGTTTGATCACGCGTCGCAAGCCAGAGGACATAAAGTACGCGGTATAAATCGCCCCCGCTAAGGCCAATGGGATAGCAAACAACATGGCGTAGCCCGCAGCTTTGAAGGTGCCAAAAATCACCGGCATCAGGCTGAACTTGGCTTGATAGCTGTCCTCACCCGAGGTGGACTGCCAGACATAGGCCGGTTCTGGGTAATTCTCATACCAAACTTTTTGCCACAGCGAACGCCAAGTCACGTCCGGGTAGGCATTATCTACGCTATATCGCAGCCAGCCTTGAGCCGTCTCTAGCAGCAATCCATCGCCCCGTGGTGCAAACGCCATTTGTTGAATACCGCCCGTCAGTTTCTGACTTAATAACGGCTGCGGCTGAATACTGGAGAACAACGCGAATTCGCCGTTCGGAGCAAGTGAGGCAAACACCCGGCGATAAGGCTCCGCCACCAGCAATTCCTGCGAAGTGCTGCGATGTTGGAAGTGTTGCACCGCCGTCAGTTGCCAACGTTGATCTTTCTCCACGTCGAACCATTCGCGCCAACTACCATCGGCAGATTTAACAATTAGCGCACTACCGCCGGGTAGTGCCGTTAATTGATAAGGCGCACCTTGCCCCAATTCACGAGTTTCACTCAATTGCAGTTGGGTATCGCCAATTTGATAACGCGCGAGCTGATTACCGCTCAACAGATACAGTTGACGGCCATCTGGCGTTAATACCAGTTGTTGCACGGAAGTTTTTAGCGGAATTTCAATTAGTTGTGGATTTTTACCAACACGGTAGCGCCCAAACAGCAAACGATGATCGTCCGTCACCGCCGCCAGCAGAAATTGTCCGTTATAAGTTTCGGCCAACGCCAATAACACGAGCGGATGCTGCCGCTTATCGAGACTCATCGGCTGTTGCCCAAGTGGGAATGACCATAGTGGTTCCGAGCCATTTTTCGGGGCCAAATCCGCCTTGGTCACGATAAACTTGCCATCGCTCTGCGTCAAAGCAAACAGATCACGTTCACCGACTGCTTGAGCCAGCAGCGCGGGTTGAGGCAGTAGCGATTGTTGCACCATCAGCGCCCCTTGAGCCGCCAAACGGTAGAATTGACCATTACCCTGCGTATCAATGCGATAACCGATACGCTGTTGTACATCCATGCCCAAAGCCAATGCTGGCGCGCTAGGATTGATTGGCAACGTTTGTATCGGCTTCACGCTGGCCGATTGAAACAACGGCAGCACCGCGAACAACAGATAGACAAAAATCAGCATCAGCGTCATCAACACCAACAATCCGCTGGCGGTCACCATACCCTGTACCACGCGATCAATACGCGCGCGCAGGCGATCTCTCGGATGTTGATTTAACGTCATTGGTGTCATATCTACCGTAACCAGCTCTATACTCAGTTTTTATGCCAAAAGATAACCGGGCATCTTATGTCAGTTTTGTGACGTTTGCATGACAAAGTTAACCTTAGCTAAGCCAGTAGATATGTTGGACTTTTTTGTCAATCTCTCGCAATAATGCCGTAGGACACTAGGACAGCATCCAACCGCGACATCGCAGTTGGAACGGAGAATTCTACTATCTCGAATTGAACCGGAGTGGCAATGAGTCAGGAAAAGCTCTACATCGATAAAGAACTAAGCTGGTTATCCTTTAATGAACGCGTATTGCAGGAAGCCGCAGATAAGAGCAATCCCCTGATTGAGCGCATGCGTTTTTTGGGCATTTACTCCAATAATCTGGATGAATTCTATAAAGTTCGTTTTGCCGAGCTGAAACGACGCATCTTAATCAGCGAGGAGCAAGGCTCTGGCGGCGGTTCGCGCCATCTGCTAAAGCGCATCCAAGCCAAAGTATTGAAAACCGATCAAGAATTTGATGGCCTGTATAACGACCTGTTGCTAGAAATGGCGCGCAATCAAATCTTTCTGATCAACGAACGTCAAGTGTCTGAAAACCAGCAAATCTGGCTACGGCAGTACTTTAAGCAACATCTACGGCAGCACATCACGCCCATCTTGTTGAACCACGACACCAATCTGGTGCAGTTCTTAAAAGACGATTACACCTATCTGGCGGTGGAGATTATCCGCGGTACGCGCATTGATTACGCGCTATTGGAAATCCCATCCGATAAAGTGCCGCGTTTCGTCAATCTGCCACCGGAAGCACCACGCCGCCGCAAACCGATGATCTTGTTAGATAACATCCTGCGTTATTGCTTGGATGATATCTTCAAAGGCTTCTTCGATTACGATGCGCTCAACGCTTACTCGATGAAGATGACCCGCGATGCAGAATACGATCTGGTTACCGAGATGGAATCCAGCCTGCTGGAATTGATGTCATCCAGCCTGAAACAGCGCTTAACCGCCGAACCGGTACGCTTTGTTTATCAACGCGATATGCCAGCAGAAATGGTTGAAGTGCTGCGTGAAAAACTCGGTATCTCCAACTACGATTCCGTCATCGCTGGCGGGCGTTACCATAACTTCAAAGATTTCATCAGCTTCCCCAACGTTGGCAAGGCTAATCTGGTCAACAAACCGTTGCCACGTCTGCGCCATATTTGGTTCGATCATTTTCGTAACGGTTTCGACGCCATCCGTGAACAAGACGTGTTGCTCTACTACCCGTACCACACTTTCGAACATGTGCTGGAGTTACTGCGTCAGGCATCATTCGACCCAAGCGTACTCGCGATAAAAATTAATATTTACCGCGTCGCCAAAGACTCGCGCATCATCGAGTCGATGATCCATGCCGCGCATAACGGCAAGAAAGTGACCGTGGTCGTGGAGTTACAAGCGCGCTTTGATGAAGAAGCCAATATCCATTGGGCCAAGCGTCTGACCGAGGCGGGAGTCCACGTTATCTTCTCGGCGCCGGGGCTGAAAATTCACGCCAAACTGTTCCTGATATCTCGTCGCGAAGGCGATCAAATTGTGCGCTATGCTCATATAGGTACCGGGAATTTCAATGAGAAAACCGCACGGATTTATACCGACTATTCGCTGCTGACCGCCGATGCGCGCATCACCAACGAGGTACGCCGGGTATTCAACTTTATTGAAAATCCTTACCGACCGGTGACCTTCGACAATCTGATGGTCTCACCGCAAAACTCGCGCCTGAAGCTGTACGAATTAATCGACAACGAGATTGCCAATGCTCAGGCCGGTGAGCCATCTGGCATCATGTTGAAAATCAATAACCTGGTTGATACCGGATTGGTGGATAAGCTTTATGCCGCCTCTAGCGCCGGAGTGAAAATCCGTCTGTTAGTGCGTGGGATGTGTTCTCTGGTTCCCAACCAGCCGGGAATCAGTGACAATATCCAAGTAACCAGTATCGTTGACCGCTTTTTGGAACACGATCGGGTTTACGTCTTCGAAAATAAAGGTGACAAACAGGTTTACCTCTCCTCTGCGGATTGGATGACCCGTAACATAGATTACCGAATTGAAGTGGCTGTTTCGCTGCTAGATCCTGCGTTAAAACAACGCGTTCTGGATATTCTGGAGATCTTGTTCAGCGACACAGTTAAAGCCCGTTTTATCGATAAAGAACTTAGCAACCAGTACGTGCCGCGCGGTAATCGCCGTAAAGTACGTTCGCAGGTTGCCATTTACGAGTATTTAAAAGCTCTGGAACAACCAGGACAGTAGGCCAGCAACTATGCCGCTAAAAAACACTGTAACCAATAAGCCACAGGAAATTGCCGCCATCGATCTTGGCTCCAACAGTTTCCATATGGTGATTGCCCGCGTCGTGAATGGCGCTTTGCAGGTGTTAGGACGTTTAAAACAACGTGTTCACCTCGCCGATGGATTGGATAGCAACAACGTACTTAGTGAAGAAGCAATGGAGCGCGGCTTAGCCTGCTTGGCTTTATTTGCCGAACGCCTGCAAGGCTTCCCGGCAGATAACGTCACCATCGTCGGGACACACACATTGCGTCAAGCGGTGAATGCCGAAGTCTTTCTGAAACGTGCAGAGGAAGTGATCCCCTATCCCATCGAGATCATCGCTGGGCAAGAAGAGGCGCGCTTGATCTTTATGGGTGTGGAACACACTCAGCCAGAAAAAGGCCGCAAACTGGTGATCGACATCGGTGGCGGCTCGACCGAACTGGTGATTGGCGAAGACTTTGAACCCCTGCTGGCAGAAAGTCGCCGTATGGGTTGCGTCAGCTTTGCCCAACAGTTCTTCCCCGGTGGCGAAATCAATAAAGCCAACTTCAAACGCGCTCGGTTAGCAGCCGCACAAAAGCTGGAAACACTGGCTTGGCAATACCGCATTCAAGGCTGGCAATATGCGTTAGGCGCTTCTGGCACCATTAAAGCCGCACACGAAGTGCTGGTGGAAATGGGCGAAAAAGATGGCCTGATCACCTTAGAACGGCTGGAAATGCTGGTCGAGCAAGTATTGCAGTTCAAGAACTTCAGCGCACTGAGTTTACCGGGCTTGTCGGAAGACCGTCAGGCGGTGTTTATTCCGGGCTTGGCGATCCTGTGCGGCGTCTTTGATGCATTAGCGATTCGCGATCTGCGCCTGTCCGACGGTGCGTTACGTGAAGGTGTACTGTATGAAATGGAAGGCCGCTTCCGCCATCAGGATATTCGTAGCCGTACAGCAAAAAGTCTGGCCGATCACTACAATATCGACCGTGAACAGGCTCGGCGCGTACTGGAAACCACAGAATTACTGTACGCCCAATGGATGGCGCAAAACACCAAACTGGTTCATCCACAACTAGAAGCGCTGTTGAAATGGTCAGCCATGTTGCACGAGGTGGGGTTGAGCATCAATCACAGCGGAATGCATCGTCATTCGGCCTACATTTTGCAAAATACCAATCTGCCGGGCTTTCATCAGGAACAGCAACTGTTGTTGGCGGCATTGGTACGCTTTCATCGCAAAGCGATCAAGCTAGAAGAGTTACCACGCCTGAACCTGTTCAAGAAAAAGCATTATCTACCGCTGATCCAATTGCTGCGTTTGAGCACCCTGCTCAACAACCAACGCCAATCGACGACGACGCCAGAAACGCTGCGTTTAAACACCGATGATAATCATTGGACGCTACGTTTCCCTGCTGGTTATCTGGCGCAGAACAACTTGGTGCAACTGGATTTCGAGCGTGAACAGGAATACTGGAACGACGTGGTTGGCTGGAAGCTGATCATTGAAGAAGAAGATTTACAGAACGAGCAACAACACTCGGCCTGATGTGACTAAATCGCCCTCATCTGCGGAGGGCGATTTTTTAGTTGTCTGGGTTGGTGGTCGTTGTGGTTAAATTTGATTGTCGGTTAAGGGTGAGGAACAGACATTCTTTTTGGAAGTAATATGGCCGTGTTCTCTCTGCATTAGTCATGACAGTTTACCTTTCTGGCATAAAACTAACGTCATAAAACGACTATTGGGATCAGACTGATAATCAGCAAACGGCTCGCAGTCAACGAAACCGTACTTGGTATAAAGTTGATGGCAGGCAGCAAATCCTGGCTGTGTCCCCGTTTCTAAACTCAGACGCTGCAAGCCTTTGACATGTGCAACCTGCAAAATATGCTGTAAAAACTGATTCGCCACCCCACGGCGTAAAAAATCTGGCGCAGTACGCATTGATTTCAGCTCACCATGTTCATCATCCAGCATTTTCAGCGCGCCAATTCCCGCGAGTTGTTCCCCCTCCCATGCTGACCAAAATATCACTGCCGGGTCACGCAGTTTTTGGACACCCAGAGCATGGCTGCTTTCGGGGGGAGACTGTTCCAGCATGCCGGAAATATGGTAGGCCACTAACGCTTGCACTGCTGGATGGGAGAGATCGTCGATTTTGATAGTGAACATGACGTTTTCCAGATAACTGGTTATATATTAATAATATATAACCAAACGGTAATATCGTTGTCTAATACATATTTCTTATGGCACTCTTCTTTGCGCGCAAACCCTTTACAAAAAAATTGACTATGCATAAGCAAAGGTTGAAAGGCAACTGGGAGTGAAGAACGGACGCTCATTGCATCTGTTTACTCGAACAGGGTTAATCCATAAATGATTCGTAGATTTCTTTAAACCTGTAGCGATTCACTGTGGGGGGATTATTGAGTTACTTGGGACACTCCTGACTAAATTCTTTGTGTAACACAACGGCCAGTGCTGACGGATTTTCCCATGACATAGAATGTCCAGCTTGCGGCACTGTTGCTACAGCAATGTCCTTATGGCTGACATACTGAAAGTCTCTGTCCGGTAATGATTGCTCACCAAAAATCAATGTGCATGAACATGATAGACTGAGGAAGATCTCCATCCATGACGGTGAGGTTCCATCAATCAGGCTTTTGGCTCCCCGCCACATTGCCCAAGGAGCAGCATTTTGAGCCGAACCCTTCCAGGGGGATGTGTGGTTTGCCAGTATATGGTCGTATACTTTCGAGATAAATTCAGCTTCAGGTTTTTCCACCAGAAGGCGACTGTATACACCGCCACCCGCATGAAAGTTAGGCTCTGAAACCACAAGTTTACCTATTCGCTCACATAATCGTTCCGCCACTTCAATCGCAATACTTCCACCCATGCTGTGACCATAGAGATGGCAATTGGGGAGTTTTAATGAGTTGATCACTTCGATAACAACCTCTGCCTGATGAGCAATGCTGTAATCATACTCACGAGGTTTATCACTAAAACCATATCCGGGAAGATCAATTAGTATGGCACGTCTCCCCCCAAATGCCGGATCAGCCACAATTCGTGGATATTCATAAGAAGAGGCGCACCCAAGCCCATGAATAAATACAATGGGGATACCCTGTCCCGGCAAATCATGCCAACGCACGCAAGCACCTGCTGTTAGCGAAAATAAACTCTGCATGCTGTATTCCTCCGTTAACTCTCGGGGCATTCGTATCAATAAATTATTATGATTGTAATGCTTAACAAGCTAACACGATTTGTTTATTAAGGTGATAAAGATTTATATGCAGTCAGAGTGCTAATAATTTGTCTAATGCGGATTAGAGTCTAAACACTGCAATCTGGCTAACGATAGCTTACGCACTGATTAGCTCATCAGATAAATCGTTAAATTTTGCATTTAAACCGACCAGCAGGCTTTATTCAGGTCTTAATTATGTTAGCGTGTTGTTAACATTCATAAATTATCCCCTGTACCGGAATTAAAAAATGCAATCAAAATACGTTTTTGTTGACACGGTTCCACCTGCAGAAAATTTTTGTCGTTTACGCGTAATCGCTAGCTTAACGCCTCGTCCTCTTGACGCTGCGAAACGTGCACTTCCCGGAAGTTGTTACGGGGTGCACATTGAGTGTTTTGGGCATATTGTCGGGATGGGACGCATTATTGGCGATGGAGCCCTGAACTTTGAGATTGTTGATATCGCAGTTGACCCGGAACATCAGGGAAACGGTCTGGGACGAAAGATCATGCAGAATTTGATGCTCTGGTTTGAACAACATGTGTCAACAGGCACCTATATTACCCTCGTAGCCGACGTTCCCGAGCTATATGAAAAATTCGGTTTTAAAAACGTTCGCCCGAAAAGCGAAGGCATGGCACTGGTTTGGGGCGGTAAAGGTTGATCTGCCCTCTAATGATTAAAACACTGCGCTAATAGCGACGTCTGCTATGAGCGAAGAGCAGACGTTACTCATGGAAAATAAATGCTGGTTAGCCATAAAAATGAACAAATAAAAAGCATCTGCTATAAAATATCAGCATGCATTCCGTTTTGAACTCAATGGAGGTGAATGAGATGGTTGATGAAAACACGCTAATTACTAATAGTCATGAGCTTGAGCAACTTTACGGTGCAGTAGCAAAACCTTCTTTAACGAAGGTGACGGACCATATTCATCCTGCCTACCGCCCCTTTATTGAGGCATCAACATTTGTGGCGCTTGCGACATCGGGACCGGATGGCCTGGATGTATCGCCAAGAGGTGATCCTGCAGGCTTCATTCACATTGAGGACGTTAAAACTCTACTTTTACCCGACCGCAGGGGTAATAACCGCATTGATAGTCTGCGCAATATTTTAAATGACAACCGGGTTGCGCTTCTCTTTTTAATTCCCGGCATTGGCGAAACTTTGCGTATAAGTGGGACAGCTGAAATACGTAAAGACCCGGCTTTGCTTGATAAATTCGCAATCAATAATCAATCCCCCAAAACGGTGTTGCGCATTTCAGTGGAAAGCGTTTTTTTCCAGTGTAGTAGAGCAATCATTCGCTCAAAACTCTGGGATCCTGCCACACAAATTGAGAGGAAGGCCCTTCCCAGCACCGGTAGTATCCTGAGTATGATTTCACAGTCAGAAATTGATGGTTTGGCTTACGACGAGGCCTTGCCGGAGCGATTGAAAAACACACTTTACTGATTGTTTCGGAAATGTGTCCCCGATACAGGGAGTGCTTAGCTGCTAACAGAAGAAAGCAATGCCACTACGAGAGCAGCTTGTACAATCTCTTAGTAACGTCTGCTCCTGGCACTAACCTGCCGTTGGATGGCATCTGACATCTATGCGCAAGTAACGAACACCTCACTGCATTCATAACCAACAACGCCTGATAGCTGAAAATGCGTTATCATCCGTTCCCACTCTTCATCCGGCTAGCTTGATGCCTAAGATAATCGATACTTTTATTGCCCCGCCATGCCATGACCAGATAGAAATTCTCTATCAGGACGATCACTTGGCGCTTATCAATAAACCCGCTGGGCTGCTCAGCCTGTCGGGGAAAAATCCGCAAAATCTGGATTCGGTGCATCATCGGCTGGTACAGATATTTCCCGGCTGCACTCTAGTTCACCGCCTAGATTTCGGGACTTCCGGGCTGATGGTGATTGCCCGCAATAAGGCTATCAATGCCGCGCTCTGCCAACAGTTCAGCCAGCGCACAGTGACCAAAGTGTACAGCGCACTGCTCTGCGGGCATCTGGACGACAACGAGGGAGTGATAGACGCAGCAATAGCCAAAGACCCGGCGCTGTTCCCGCTGATGTCGATTTGCGCCATCCACGGCAAACCCGCTCGCTCCGGCTATCAGGTCGTCGAGCGCTTTGATCATGAGTTGGAAGGCGGGACGTTACTGCCATTGACGCGGGTGCAACTAACCCCGGAAACCGGGCGTACTCATCAACTCCGCATTCACTGTCAGCAGTTAGGCCACCCGATTTTGGGCTGTGACCTGTATGGTGGCCGTCTGCTGCCAGGTACCGAACGGACTCAACGGTTGATGCTACACGCCAGTGAACTGCATTTTGTTCACCCTATTGGCGAAGAACAGATCAAAGCCCATCATGCCAGCCCGTTCTGAAAACGTGAATTACCACATCAAATCATCGGGCACTTTAAAGTCAGCATATGGATCGTCTTCATCTTGCTCTTCCTGACTAAGCGCACTATTTAGCACAATACTGTTCGCATCTCGCTGCGCAATTTTATCAGCTACGCTCGCGGGAATGATGGCATATTGACTCTCACCACTGTTATCAACAACCAAACGAGCAATGGCGAGGCGGCCACTAATCAGCTGAGCTTGAGTCAGCTTATCCACAGCTATTTTTTTAATTAAATTATTGTCTGTGAAGTTAAAATCAATATCGCCTTTTGAAATTTCGATTCTATTCATTTCAATGAGTTGCTTCACCTGAGCTTTATATTCTTTAGATAAAGCCGCTTGTTTTTGTTGCTCGCTTAGCTGTTTATCACGCTCAAGTTGTGCTTTTTTATTTTCTTCCACCGCCTCTCTGGCCTCACGAGCTTGAACTCGTGATTTTTTAGCTGTTCTTTGGACCTTGGCCATTTTTTTGCTGGTCACTAATCCCGCTTTTAGCATCTGCTCTTGTAAGGTGAGTTTTGTCATCTTCGTTTCTGAATCCGTTGAATAATTTGTGAGATTATACCTGTAATCTTTGGGGCTGTGCTAGAAGCACCAGATTACCTACCCACCAGCACAAATTATCCGCCTCTTACGCTGGCAATAACGCTTCCAACGGCACTGGTTCGCCAATGAAATAACCTTGCATATAATCCACGCCCAATCCTTTTAACGCTTCATATTGCTCTTTGCTCTCGACGTATTCCGCCACGATGGTCAGACGCTTCATCAATGCCACTTTGCAGATCGAAGCAATAATCTGGTGGTCGATCTGATTGGTCAGCATTTCACGCACAAAGCTGCCGTCTATTTTCAGCGTATCCACTTTCAGTCCTTTCAGACGGTCGTAACTGGCATAGCCAGTACCAAAATCATCAATGGCAATCCGACAGCCCAACTCACGCAGTTCTTGCAACGTCGTGTCGGCGTAAGCACTGTCCTGCATCAAATGCGATTCGGTCACTTCCAACACCAACTGATAAGGCTCGATATTGTACTGTTCCAATAGATTACGCACGTCACGGATCAGCGTGGGTCGACACAATGAAGAAGGCGACAGGTTTACGGCAAAACGCGCACTCGGCAAACGCTCACGGTGGGTATCCATAAATATCAGGGTATGACGCAACACCCACAGGTCTAACTGATAAGCCAAGCCAAATTCATGAACGACGGGCAAAAATTCATCCGGTGGTACGATCTGGCCTTCATCGTCCAGCATCCGCAACAAAATTTCGTGATAACGATCGCCACGAATACCAGCAATCGGTTGTGCTAACAGCACAAAACTGTCGTTATCCAATGAGCGTTGGACCCAGTGCAATAACGCCACTTTTCGCTTGATTTCATCCTGAACCAAACGACGGTCATTCTGTACATTTTCGGGTTTACCACTGGTCAATGAGACTTCCGCCAGAGAACTCAACTCCCCCAACAGCACGTTCAAGTGCCCGACTTCAGAGTAAACACCACAATAACTGACCCCGATGGGCGGATGGATCGGCAAACCATTCCAGACCAGTCGGAATTTTTCTAACGAACGATAAACAGCGAGCACTTTATCTTCGGCGTCGTAACCATTAAGGCGCAACACCAAATCGTAACCCGGCAGGTGGTAAACCCCTTCCCCCGCATCCAGCGTTTTATCTAGCATCGCAGCCAATTGCTGCTTAAAACGAATACGTAATTGCATACCATAATTGCGGCTCAGCAAATCTAATTCCGCAATCCGCAGAAAGCACAGTGTCGAACGTGGCACTTTGCCCAAGTCTTGTTTCAGTGCCCGCAGATTGGGTAAACCGATCACCGGATCTTTCAATGACGCCATTTGGGCTTTTTGATGCGCCCTACGTTGCCGGGTATTGACCGCCGACATCAGGAAAATACTCAGGGTAAACACCAGCATCATCGAAGAGATAAACGCCAAATTATGCAGCAAATTACCCCACTGTACGTAACCCGGATAATTGAAGAACAGCACGATCAGCGAGACTGACCAAACGATACAATTAAGCTGATAACCAAAGCGCATCGCGCCATACAGCATGACTGGCAGCAACAGGGTCAAACTGTAGTCGGTGAGTAGCAGGTTAGTCGAATTTTCCGCGTGGTAACACAGAGCGAAAACCAACCCCGCCATAACCAGCAGCCACGAAAGCAATTCGTTTTTCTTCACGTTAGGCGCAACTTCGGTACGCATACGGTGCCACAGCGTCAAGGCAAATGCGGGCCGGTTTAAAACACGCAAAATAAAACTGAACAGTTGCATGGAGGACATACAACCGATCAGCAACGCTTGGAAGTTAACCAAAGCACGTAAATAACTTTCCCCGCCGGACATCAGGCCAGTTTCATCAGGCAACAGCCCTAAACCCACAACTAATTGCAAGCTGAGGATGAAAAACAACGGCGGCAAGACTACCAACCAAATCAGACGCGCTTTGGTCAAAGACAGCTCACCAAAAGCCGCGCACCACCGGCGCTGGGTTTGGCAACGATAGCCCAACCAACAAACGCAGAGACAAAATAAATACAGCAGCGTCATGATGATGCCGATTTCTAATCCTAGGCGACTCGCATAACGATACAAAATAGCGATAGTGATGCCAGGAATAGCCCGCCAGTCATAAACCATCATCAATGATATACAGACCGCTAGCGGTAAATAGATAAGATAGACTTTACCTTCCGGCAACAGAATTTTCGGCGAAAGCCAGCCAGCAAGGGGGATCAGTAGTAGGCTCCAGATAATGGGCTGGCCCCACCAACGATCGCGTAAGTTATTCCAGAGTTGCAAAATACCCATGAAAATATAGTTTCCGCAGAGGCGTGATTCACTTCGTCGCTTTAGCATTCTAATCGCAGGAAGGCCAAATCCGATCCAGCCTCATAATCATTCTGTGGGTATGCTGGAGCCTTAGCGGCCAACATCAAGAATGGAGGTGAATTCTATTCCCTGTGACAGTACGAAATTTGACCAAGATCAATTAATAGATAAAAGGCTAATAAAAATCTGTTATGCGGCTTATTGTATTGAATTACTCTCTCAATACTCAACATAAAAACCAACAAAACCTAAACAATCGTTAAATGCTCAACTCACAAGCACTGAAATAAATAGACAATTCTGAGTCGTGACTACTAAAATTTAGTGACAATTCCTAATAAACGATAAAATAGAACACATTCCATTAAGTTATATTTTTAGGAGTCGGTATATCCGAATGATATATGCGTAAGAAAACCACCGGACAAATGACTAAAATAGTGTTATTTGTCAGTTTTATCATTTTAATTGCTCGCTTACTGTATGCCGCCATTGTTGCGGTGCCTTATCATCAAGAAAAAGTACGAAACAGTAGTGAATCTACCGAGATTAGCGTTCCCATTACATCTCCCATCGATAAATAAACGGTCTGATTTATCACCACACAATCTACCAGTTCTATGACTTATTTCACTATTTTCACCCATTTCATAAAAATGACGCGGGTCACCGCTATGCTCTATCTTAGTTAGCATTGATGCGCCCCTGCGTTAAGGAATTCCATGTCTGTCGCAACCCACAACGTTAAGAAAGTCGCAGAACATCGCCAGCGTATCCTGACGCTACTATTGAATAACAAGCCATTGGTTGATGGCATCTTGGGTCAAGATGGCGATGGCACCACGCTTAGCCAGAGCGAATGGCTCAACCAGACCGCTGAAATTACCCGTCTACTGGATGACATGCACCCAGCAGACTTGGCGGATTTGCTGGAAGCCCTACCGCAAGAGGAACGCTTAGCATTATGGCGTTTAGTAGGTAACGCCAAACGTGGTAGAACGCTGGTGGAGGTCGCCGAGCCGGTATGGGACAGCCTGATCAAAGAGATGAGCGACAAAGATCTGCTTAAAGCGATCAAACCGCTAGATGTCGACGAGCAGGCTTATTTAGCCCAATACCTGCCGCGTAATCTGATGGGACGCTTGCTGACCTCGATGGAGCCAGAGCAGCGCGATCAAGTGCGTGAAGTGATCCACTATGGCAAAGAAACCGTCGGGTGGATGATGGATTTCGAGCTGATTACCATCGGCCCAGAGATGACATTAGGAGAAGTTCACGACTTTCTACGCCAACGCCAATCCATTCCCGATGCAACGGACAAACTGTTCGTCACCGACAAGAAAAATACTCTGCTGGGCGAATTACCGTTAACCGCCGTATTGTTAAATTCGCCAGAAACGCCGGTCAGCGCGTTGATGGACAGCGATCCCGCGACCTTCCAACCCGAGGATAAAGCCGAAGCCGCAGCCAGTGCTTTCGAACGTTACGACTTAATCAGCGCTCCGGTCATCGACGCCAAAGGCAAATTGATGGGGCGTTTAACCATTGAAGAAGTGGTCGACGTGGTCAATGAAGAGAACGATAGCAACTTGCGCCGCATGGGGGGCTTAAGCCCAGAAGAAGACGTGTTCGCCCCGGTCAGTAAAGCGGTAAAAACCCGTTGGGCGTGGTTGGCCATCAACTTATGTACCGCGTTTATCGCCTCGCGGGTGATCGGTCTGTTCGAACACACCATTTCACAACTGGTGGCGTTGGCGGCGTTAATGCCGATCGTTGCCGGGATCGGCGGCAACACAGGTAATCAGACTATCACTATGATCGTGCGTGCGTTGGCATTGCATCAGATCGAAGTCGGTAATATCTCGCGCCTGCTGCTCAGAGAACTGGGTGTCGCAATCATTAACGGCGTGGTCTGGGGCGGTATTATGGGCTTCGTCACCTATCTGCTGTATGGCGATTGGGCGATGGGCGGCGTGATGACGCTGGCTATGATCCTCAACCTACTGGTTGCCGCGCTCATGGGCGTCATTATCCCCATGATGATGCTCAAACTGGGGCGCGATCCGGCGGTCGGCTCCAGCGTATTGATCACCGCGCTCACCGATACCGGCGGTTTCTTTATTTTCCTCGGGCTGGCGACGATATTCCTACTTTAGATTTCCGGCGTCCAATTATCGTTATGCCACAGATGTAAAGTGGCATAAGAGCGCCAAGGTCGCCAACGCTCGGCGTAGTTTTCAATCTGCCGTGGCGTCATATCAGGGAAACGCTGTTTAATCAGATAGTCCCCGGCGAGGAAAACATCCGGCCACGACCAAGCACGCATGGCGATATAATTAGCCGTCCAACTGCCGATCCCCGGCAACGCGGTCAAGGCTTTAATGCCCTGCTCAATATCCAGCACGTTATCCAGTTGCAAACGCCCTTCCATCACCGCTTTAGCAAGCTCGATCAACGCAGCGGCTCGTTTCAGTTGTACACCGAGCGCACGCAATTCTTCTGACTGTAACTGGGCGACGCGTTCGACGCTAGGAAACACGTGAGTAATCTCACCGTAAGGTTGTTCCAGCACTTCTCCCCAGCACTCGGTCATTCTGCCAGCAAAGGTGGCCGCCATTTTCACGCTAACCAACTGCCCCAGCACCGCGCGAGTCGCTTGTTCAAAACTATTCACACAGCCCGGTAAGCGCAACCCCGGTGCATCGGCGGCCAAATCGCCCAACGCATGACTAATCAAATCCGGCGCGGCATCCAGATCAAACAGTTGTCGTATCCGGCGCAAAACCTCGGTAGTCACGCGGCTCAACGCAGGTGCGACTTCAATCCGTACCCGATTCCGTGCCTCTTCGGGCTGAACGGTGACCCAACCGCGATAAGTCACGCCAGCTTGATTGACAGAAATGGAGCGTTGATATTGCGTCCCCTGCACCGTTTCAACCCCGGCTACCGCACGCGCCTGCAAAAAACCGAGCATCCGCTCCCAATCATAAGGAGGCCGATAACCGAGGTGGAACACTAAGCCGCTGGTTGCCGCACGGACATTGCTGGCACTGCGCAGTGCCGATGGACTCAGGCGATAACGATGTTGAAACAGCTCATTAAAGCGTCGCAAACTGCCAAAACCGGCGGCGAACGCCACTTCACTCAACGGCAATTCGGTATCCGCCAGTAGTCGTTTGGCCTGTAACAGCCTATGTGATTGGGCGTAATCGATCGGTGATGCGCCGAACTGTTCGGCAAAAATACGCCGCAGATGACGATCAGAAATCCCCAGACGCGCCGCCAGTTCTTCACAACTGTGCTCAGAAAGATAACCCTGCTCTATCAATTGCACCGCCACTTGTGCATAGCGATTGCCCAGATCGATCAACGCCAAACCGGGTGCCAACTCGGGGCGGCATTTCAAACACGGACGAAACCCGGCCAACTCCGCTGCAGCGGCACTGGGGTAAAAAGTACAATTTTCAATCTTTGGCGTGCGAGCACTGCACACCGGACGACAATAAATACCGGTCGAAGACACACCGACAAAAAAACGTCCGTCGAATTTGCGGTCACGTGCGCTCAGCGCTTCATACAGTGCCTGTTGGTTGCTCATAATCACGCTCTGGGTCAGTTTTTTCATCATTATGGAACTCATCTTCCAGGCTGACGTGCGGAATTCGGACATTAAGTTAAGCACAGCATAATCAGAGCCACGAAATTTTTTGCACAGATCCCTTGTCTCGGGTAAAGTCGCCCCCCTTCATTGGCATGGGGAAATGAAAAAGATGTTTATTGGATTTGATTATGGAACAGCCAACTGTTCCGTTGCGGTGATGCGAGACGGTAATGCCGAATTGCTGAATTTGGAAAACAACGAGCCATATTTGCCGTCAATGCTGTGCGCACCAACACGCGAAGCCGTGAGTGAATGTTTGCACCGCCACTGGCAAGTCCCCACCGGCAGCGAAGAAAACCAGCAGTTACTGCGTCGCGCCATCAGCTATAACCGCGAAGAAGACATTCCAGTCAATCGCGACAGTGTGCTGTTCGGCCTGCAAGCGTTAGCGCATTACATTGAAGATCCGGAAGAAGTGTACTTCGTCCGCTCACCCAAATCGTTTTTGGGAGCTAACGGCCTGAAACCGCAACAGATCGCGTTGTTTGAAGATTTGGTGTGCGCCATGATGTTCCACATCAAACGCCAAGCAGAAAACGTGCTGCAAAGCGGCATTGAACAGGCGGTAATCGGTCGCCCGATTAACTTCCAAGGCATTGGCGGCGAAGACGCTAACCAGCAGGCGCAAGGCATTTTGCAACGTGCCGCTGAGCGCGCCGGTTTTAAGCAAATCGAATTCCAATTCGAACCGGTTGCCGCTGGATTAGATTTTGAAGCCACGCTAAGCGAAGAGAAAACCGTGCTGGTGGTGGATATTGGCGGCGGAACCACCGACTGTTCGGTGTTGTTGATGGGGCCGCAATGGCGCGATCAAGCCGAGCGTCAGCAAAGCCTACTGGGGCACAGCGGCTGCCGTGTCGGCGGTAACGATCTCGACATCATGCTAGCCTTCAAGCAACTGATGCCGCTATTTGGCATGGGTGGCGAAACGGAAAAAGGCATCGCGATGCCCGCCTTACCTTATTGGAACGCGGTCGCGACCAACGATGTCCCGGCGCAGAATGATTTTTACAGTACCGCCAATGGCCGCTTCCTACGCGATTTAATCCGCGATGCCGCCGAACCAGAAAAAGTACAGCGCCTGTTGAAAATCTACCAACAGCGTCTAAGCTATCGTCTGGTTCGCGCCGCGGAAGAAGGTAAGATTGCACTGTCTGGGCAGGAAAGTTTCAACGCGCCATTAGGGTTTGTACAAACCGATCTGAGTGAAGTTATCAGCCAAGGCCAACTTGCCGAAGCCATTGCTCAACCGTTGCAACGAATTCAAGAACAGGTCAGCGCGGCTCTTGCCACCAGCCAGACCACGCCGCAGGTGATTTACTTAACTGGCGGCAGCGCGCGCTCACCGTTGCTGCGTACTGCGCTGCAACAGCAATTACCGGGCATCCCGATCGTCGGTGGTAACGACTTCGGCTCGGTGACCGCAGGTCTCGCACGCTGGGCGCAAACGCTGTTCCGTTAATCGCTAATGGCGCGGGTTGCCGCGCCACACCTTCCAGCATACATCTGTTAAATGGGTTCCATCACCCGCAACCCATATCACCAAGCGCTGGCTTCGTTCAGCATCTGAATATCGTCAACGTCCAGTTGCAATCGGGTGGCACTGATCAACTCATCCAATTGTTGCAGTGAAGTCGCACTAACGATCGGCGCAGTGATACTGGGTCGAGCAATCAGCCAAGCCAACGAAACCTGTGCTGGTGAAGTTTCATATTTATCTGCCACTTGATCCAGTGCTGCCAGAATGCGGAAACCACGGGGGTTAAGATATTGGTCAACAATCCTGTCACCACGCTGGCTCTTACCCATATCCTGTTCACTACGATATTTACCCGTCAGAAAACCACTCGCTAACGAGAAAAAGTTAATCACCCCCAAACCATTGCGCTGAGCCGTAGCCTCTAACGCCGTTTCATATCCTTCGCGCGCATACAAATTATATTCAGGTTGTAGCGTTTCATAACGCGCTAACCCATGCTGTTCACTGATTTTTAATGCTTCCTCCAAACGTTCAGCTTGATAGTTTGATGCTCCTATAGCCCGCACTTTACCGGCTTTAATCAGGGCATCAAACGCAGTGAGCGTCTCCTCTAACGGAGTTTCTTTGTCGTCATCATGTGATTGATATAAATCTATATAATCCGTCTGCAAACGACGTAACGAATCTTCGACCGCCTGCTGAATATAACGTGGAGACAGTCCTTGTTTTCCCTCTCCCATTGGCTTACCAACTTTCGTAGCAATAATCACCTGATCGCGTTTGCCACTTTGTTTTAACCAGTTGCCAATCACCGTTTCCGACTCACCACCTTGATTACCCGGAGCCCAATATGAGTAGACGTCTGCGGTATCAATAAAGTTGAGCTGATTCTCTAGCAACGCATCCAATAAACCGAATGATGTTGCCTGATCGGCTGTCCAACCAAACACATTGCCGCCAAAAGTGAGTTTGGGCACCTGAATACCCGAACGACCTAATGTTCTTTTATGCATAAATCACTCCTGTGAATGGGTGTAGAGGGTTCAACCATTAGAATAATACTCAACCTTACTCTCCCTTCATACTAACCTGACGGTTCCTCCATATTTCCTCCATTTTTGTGCCTGCCAATCCGATTAAACTAGTATCCTATATAGACTGCCCGGCAAATGATTGCCCGCACGCCTGCCCTTTGGAGAGATTTTCAGCGCCATGAATGCGAAACCCACTAAACGTTCACCGATACTGCGCCTAGTCGTATTAGCTATCGTGATTATTGCCGCCGTTCTGGCTTGGCGTCATTTCCATACGCCACGACATGAAGCCAACAAAGCGCCGGGGGCTCGACATGCGCACGCAGGGAAATCGGCTGCGGGTGGACGCCGTAGTTTGCCAATGCCTCCGGTACAGGCGGCTTCAGCGACCGAACAATCCGTGCCACGTTATCTTTCTGGCTTAGGCACCGCGACAGCAGCCAATACCGTCACCGTCACCAGTCGGGTCGAAGGGCAATTGATGGCGATCCACTTTACCGAAGGTCAACAGGTGAAAGCCGGTGATCTACTGGCAGAAATCGATCCTCGTCCATTCCAAGTTCTGCTGACACAGGCGCAAGGACAATTGGCAAAAGATCAAGCCACGCTCGCCAACGCCAAACAGGATTTAGCGCGTTACCAGCAGTTGGTGAAAACCAACCTGATTTCACGCCAACAATTGGATGCCCAGCTCGCGTTGGTGCGTGAAAGCGAAGGCGCTATCAAAGCCGACCAAGGCTCAGTGGATAGTGCCAAATTGCAGCTGACCTACAGCCGTATTACTGCACCGATCGACGGTCGTGTCGGGCTGAAATTGGTCGATGTCGGCAACTACATCGGCAGCGGCAACAGCAGCAATACCACCACCAGCAACAATAGCAGCGACAACACGACGACCGGTATTGTGGTGATCACCCAAACGCATCCTATCGACGTGGTATTTACCCTGCCAGAAGGTAATATTGCCGATCTGATCAAAGCGCAAAAAGCTGGCTCGGTCACAGTCGAAGCTTGGGATCGTACCAATCAACAAAAACTGGCAACTGGCGCTCTGCTCAGTTTAGATAACCAGATCGACACCACCACCGGCACCATCAAGCTGAAAGCCCGTTTCACCAATCAAGACGACTCACTGTTCCCGAATCAATTCGTTAACGCTCGCCTGAAGGTCGATACCTTGCATAATGCGGTCGTCATCCCGACTGCCGCGCTGCAAATGGGTAACGAAGGCAGCTTCGTTTGGACGTTAAGTGCTGATAACAAAGTCAGCAAACATCTGGTCACCACCGGTATACAAGACAGCCAGCAAGTGGTGATCAGCGCAGGATTGAACGTCGGTGACCGTGTGGTGACTGACGGCATCGACCGCTTAACCGAAGGGATGAAAGTTGAAGTATTGGCACCTGCCAAAGAAAAAGCTCAGGGGAATTCCTGATGCAGGAGATGCCCACCGATAAGACGCCTCCAAACAATAGCGGCGGCCCTTCACGCCTGTTTATTCTGCGTCCGGTAGCTACCACGTTGTTGATGGTGGCGATCCTGTTGGCGGGGATTATCGGCTACCGCGCGTTGCCGGTTTCTGCTCTGCCGGAAGTGGATTACCCCACCATTCAGGTCGTCACACTGTATCCCGGTGCCAGCCCTGATGTCGTGACCTCGGCTATTACTGCGCCGCTGGAACGCCAGTTCGGTCAGATGTCAGGCCTGAAACAGATGTCATCGCAAAGCTCCGGCGGTGCGTCGGTTATCACTTTACAATTTCAATTGGAGTTGCCGCTCGACGTTGGCGAACAGGAGGTTCAAGCGGCGATCAACTCCGCCACTAACCTGCTCCCCACTGATCTGCCCTATCCACCGATTTACAGCAAGGTTAACCCTGCCGATCCGCCGATCCTGACGCTGGCAGTTACCTCCAGCGCCATGCCAATGACTCAGGTTGAGGACATGGTGGAAACCCGCGTCGCGCAAAAAATATCGCAGGTCGGTGGCGTTGGTTTGGTCACTATTTCCGGCGGTCAACGCCCAGCAGTGCGGGTAAAATTGAATGCTGCGGCGATGGCGAACTATGGGCTAGATAGCGAAACCATTCGCACCACCATCACCAATGCTAACGTCAACTCCGCTAAAGGGAGTCTTGATGGCCCAACACGCTCGGTCACGCTTTCCGCTAACGATCAGATGAAATCCGCCGACGATTATCGGCAATTAATCGTTGCCTATAAGAACGGTGCCGCGATCCGGTTGCAAGACATCGCCACTATCGAACAAGCGGCAGAAAACACCAAACTGGCTGCTTGGGCGAATAAACAACCCGCGATCGTGTTAAACATCCAGCGTCAACCAGGCGTCAACGTCATCACCACCGCCGACAGTATTCGCGAAATGCTGCCCACGTTGATAAAAAGTCTGCCGAAATCAGTGGATGTGAAGATCCTCACTGACCGCACCACCACCATCCGCGCTTCGGTTAGCGACGTACAAACCGAGTTGCTACTGGCGATTGCACTGGTGGTGATGGTGATTTACGTGTTCCTGCGTAACGTCCCTGCGACCATTATCCCCAGCGTCGCGGTGCCGCTGTCGTTGGTCGGCACCTTTGCGGTGATGTATTTCCTTGGCTTCTCCGTCAACAACCTAACACTAATGGCGCTCACCATTGCCACCGGGTTCGTGGTAGACGATGCCATCGTGGTCATCGAGAACATCTCGCGTTATATCGAGAAAGGCGAGAAGCCGCTGACCGCCGCGCTAAAAGGTGCCGGTGAAATCGGCTTTACCATTATCTCCCTCACCTTCTCGCTGGTAGCGGTACTGATCCCACTGTTGTTTATGGGCGACATTGTGGGTCGTCTGTTCCGCGAGTTCGCCGTCACACTGGCGGTAGCGATTTTAATTTCCGCAGTGGTGTCACTGACGCTGACGCCGATGATGTGCGCCCGCATGTTGAGCCACGAATCGCTGCGCAAACAGAACCGCTTTTCACGTGCTTCGGAACGTTTTTTTGAGCGTGTGATTGCGCAATACGGCGTGTGGCTGAAAGTGGTGCTGAATCACCAATGGCTGACGCTTGGCGTCGCCTTCGGCACCATGGCACTGACAGTATTACTGTACTTGTTGATCCCGAAAGGTTTCTTCCCGCTGCAAGACAACGGCATTATTCAGGGCACCGTGGAAGCACCACAGAGTGTTTCGTTTAGCAATATGGCGGAACGCCAGCAACAGGTAGCGGCTGAAATTCTCAAAGATCCGGCGGTGGAAAGTCTGACCTCCTTCGTTGGCGTCGATGGCAGCAACGCCACGTTGAACAGTGGACGTTTGCAAATCAACCTGAAACCATTGAGTGAACGTAGCGAACGTATTCCAGCGGTGATCACCCGCTTGCAACAACAGGCTGATAAATTCCCCGGCGTGAAACTGTACCTGCAACCGGTGCAGGATCTGACTATCGATACTCAAGTTAGCCGCACACAATATCAGTTCACGTTACAGGCGATGTCGTTAGATCAACTCGGTCTGTGGGTGCCTAAATTACTGGATGAACTGAAACAAACGCCGCAACTGGCGGACGTAACCAGCGACTGGCAGGCTCAGGGATTAGTGGCTTACATCAATGTCGATCGCGACTCGGCCTCTCGTCTCGGTATCAGCATGAGTGACGTCGATAACGCATTGTATAACGCTTTCGGGCAACGCTTGATTTCGACCATTTATACTCAGGCCAACCAGTATCGTGTCGTACTGGAGCACGACGTCAGCCATTCTCCCGGCTTAAACGCGCTAAATGATATTCGCCTGACCAGCAGCAATGGCACCACGGTGCCGCTGAATACTATCGCCAAAGTTGAAGAACGTTACGGTCCATTGTCAGTCAACCATCTCGATCAGTTCCCGTCGGCCACCATCTCGTTCAACGTAGCGGATAGTTATTCGCTCGGCGAGGCAGTGAAAGCCATCACGCAGGCAGAAAAAAGCCTTGAGATGCCGAACGACATTACAACTCAGTTCCAAGGCGCGACCTTGGCATTCCAAGCCGCACTCGGCAATACGTTGTGGCTGATTCTGGCGGCAGTGGTCGCGATGTATATCGTACTCGGCATTCTGTATGAGAGCTTTATTCACCCGGTGACGATCCTTTCTACCCTACCCACTGCGGGGGTCGGGGCGCTGTTAGCCTTGATAATGGCAGGCAAGGAACTGGATGTGATCGCCATCATCGGCATTATCTTGCTGATCGGCATCGTCAAAAAGAACGCCATCATGATGATTGACTTCGCCTTGGCCGCCGAACGTGAACAAGGTATGTCACCGTATGACGCGATTTATCAGGCCTGTTTACTGCGTTTCCGCCCAATTCTAATGACCACTTTGGCAGCGCTGTTCGGTGCATTGCCGCTGATGTTCAGTACCGGCGTCGGTGCCGAACTGCGTCAGCCGCTCGGTGTGTGTATGGTCGGTGGTCTGGTGATGAGCCAGCTCCTGACGCTGTTCACCACCCCCGTGATTTACCTGCTGTTTGATAAACTGGCGCGCAATACTCACCGTCAGCCAGATGAGCAGGAGCAGCCGTGAAATTCTTCGCTCTGTTCATCTATCGTCCGGTAGCGACCACGCTATTGACGTTGGCGATTGCCATCAGCGGTGTGATTGGCTTTAGCCTGTTACCAGTTGCGCCGCTACCGCAGGTCGATTACCCGGTGATTTCGATCAGTGCCTCGTTGCCGGGAGCCTCCCCAGAAACCATGGCTTCGTCGATCGCCACACCGCTGGAACGGGCGCTAGGTCGCATCGCAGGGGTCAATGAAATGACCTCGATGAGCTCGCTTGGTAGTACGCGCATTATTTTGCAGTTCGATCTCGATCGCGATATCAACGGCGCGGCGCGTGACGTTCAGGCGGCAATCAATGCCGCTCAAAGCCTGCTGCCCAGCGGAATGCCCAGCCGACCCAGTTATCGCAAGGTGAATCCGTCCGACGCACCGATCATGATTTTGACGCTGACGTCGGATACCTATAGCCAAGGCCAGCTCTACGATTTTGCCTCGACTCAGTTGGCGCAAAAAATCGCCCAAACCGAAGGTGTCGGTGATGTTTCAGTCGGTGGGAGTTCATTGCCAGCGGTACGGGTAGAACTGAACCCGAGCGCACTGTTCAATCAAGGTATTTCGCTCGATTCAGTGCGTCAGGCCATTAGCGATGCCAACGTGCGTAAGCCACAAGGGGCGGTGGAAAATCAACAACAACGCTGGCAATTACAAACCAACGATGAGTTGAAAACCGCCGCCGATTATCAACCGTTGATCATTCACTACAACAACGGTTCGGCTGTGCGCTTGAGTGACGTTGCCGATGTCAAAAACTCGGTGCAAGACGTGCGTAACGCCGGTATGACTAACGGCATTCCCGCGATCGTACTCACCATCAGCCGCTCGCCAGATGCCAATATCATTGAAACGGTTGATCGTATCCGCGCCGAATTGCCCGAATTACAAGCCAATATTCCGGCCTCGATTCATTTGAATATTGCCCAAGATCGCTCGCCGACCATTCGTGCTTCGCTGGCAGAAGTAGAACAGTCGTTAGTCATCGCAATGGCGTTGGTGATCTTGGTGGTGTTTATTTTCCTGCGCTCGGGTCGCGCCACCTTAATTCCTGCGGTAGCCGTACCCGTCTCGTTGATTGGCTCCTTCGCCGCCATGTATCTGTGCGATTTCAGCCTCAATAACCTGTCACTAATGGCGTTAACTATTGCCACTGGTTTTGTGGTTGATGATGCCATCGTGGTGTTGGAAAACATCTCACGGCACGTCGAAGCCGGGATGAAACCCATCAACGCGGCACTAAAAGGGGTTACTGAAGTGGGCTTCACCGTGCTGTCGATGAGCGTGTCGTTGGTGGCGGTGTTTATCCCATTGCTGTTGATGGAAGGATTACCGGGCCGATTATTCCGCGAATTTGCCGTCACGCTTTCGGTATCGATTGGCCTGTCGTTGCTGGTTTCACTGACACTGACACCAATGATGTGCGCTTATTTATTGCGCCACCAGCCCGCTCGCTCACAACGCCGCGTGCGTGGTTTTGGTCGCATGTTGTCAGCCTTGCAGCAAGGTTATGGCCGCTCACTCAACTGGGTGCTGGGTCATGCGCGTTGGGTGTTAATGCTATTCTTGGCAACCATCGCGCTAAACGTCTGGCTGTATATCAGCATCCCGAAAACCTTCTTCCCCGAGCAAGACACCGGACGCTTAATGGGCTTTATTCAGGCCGACCAAAGCATTTCGTTTCAGGCCATGCGCGTCAAGCTGGCAGATTTTATGAAGATTGTACATGACGACCCCGATGTCGATAACGTGACCGGTTTTACTGGCGGCTCACGCACCAACGCGGGTTCGATGTTTATCTCATTGAAGCCGCTGTCGGAGCGCAAAGACAACGCCCAAGAGGTCATCGCCCGTCTACGAGGTAAACTGGCAAAAGAACCGGGGGCCAGCCTATTCCTGATGGCAGTGCAAGATATCCACATAGGTGGACGGCAGGCCAATGCCAGTTATCAATACACGCTGTTGGCGGACGATCTCAGTGCACTACGCGAGTGGGAACCTAAAGTCCGCAACGCATTGTCAGCATTGCCTGAACTGGCAGACGTCAATTCAGATCAGCAAGACAAAGGTTCAGAAATGGATCTGGTTTATGACCGTGAAACCATGACGCGGCTGGGGATTTCGGTCTCCGACGCCAACAATCTGTTGAACAATGCTTTTGGCCAAAGGCAGATTTCCACCATTTATCAGCCACTGAATCAATACAAAGTGGTGATGGAAGTCGCGCCACCTTACACACAAGACGTCAGTTCACTAGACAAAATGTTCGTGGTTAATAGTGATGGCAAGGCCATCCCGCTGTCGTACTTCGCCCATTGGCAACCCGCCAATGCCCCGCTTTCGGTGAATCATCAGGGGCTGTCGGCGGCATCGACTATTTCATTTAACTTACCGGAAGGCGGCAGTCTGTCAGATGCTACCGACGCAATAGATCGCACCATGACGCAGCTTGGTGTGCCGCCGACGGTACGCGGTATGTTTGCTGGCACCGCGCAAGTATTCAAGGAAACCTTGAAGTCGCAGCTATTCCTGATTCTGGCGGCGATCGCGACGGTATATATCGTGCTCGGCATATTGTATGAGAGCTACATTCACCCGCTGACTATTCTGTCGACACTCCCTTCTGCCGGGGTTGGCGCACTATTGGCACTGGAGTTGTTTGGCGCACCGTTTAGTTTGATCGCCTTGATCGGTATTATGCTGTTGATAGGTATCGTGAAGAAAAATGCCATTATGATGGTGGACTTTGCTCTCGACGCGCAGCGGAACGGCGGTCTTAGCGCGCACGACGCCATCTTCCAAGCGAGTCTGTTGCGCTTTCGCCCGATTATGATGACCACGTTAGCGGCGCTGTTTGGTGCTTTGCCTTTAGTGCTGACCAGTGGTGACGGTGCGGAACTACGCCAACCGTTAGGGATCACCATCGTCGGCGGCTTGATCATGAGTCAGTTACTGACGCTGTACACCACACCAGTGGTTTATTTGTACTTTGACCGCTTGCAGATGCGTTTTCGCCGCGGCAAAAAACTGGAGCCGTTACCCGAGTAGCCCTATGAACTCACAGCCCGCATCAGTGAAATGGCAACTTTGGATCGTGGCGTTTGGCTTCTTTATGCAAACGCTAGATACCACTATCGTCAATACCGCCCTGCCCTCAATGGCACTTAGTTTGGGTGAAAGCCCGCTGCGCATGCAGTCGGTGATCGTGTTCTACGTGCTGACGGTGGCGGTAATGCTTCCGGCCAGCGGCTGGTTGGCCGATCGTGTCGGGGTAAAGTGGGTATTTTTCAGCGCCATTATCCTTTTCACTCTCGGTTCGATTCTGTGCGCACGTTCAGGAACCTTGAATGAACTGATTTTCTCGCGGGTGATTCAAGGGATCGGCGGTGCCATGATGGTGCCGGTTGGGCGCTTAACGGTGATGAAAATCGTGCCACGCAGTCAGTATATGGCGGCGATGACCTTCGTCACGTTGCCCGGTCAAATCGGACCATTAGTTGGCCCAGCGTTAGGCGGTTTTCTGGTGCAATACGCCAGTTGGCATTGGATCTTCTTGATCAATATTCCCGTCGGTATCGTCGGTGCCATCGCCACATTGATGATCATGCCCAATTATCAGATGCAAACCCGACGTTTCGACATCAGTGGTTTTATTATGCTAGCGATTGGCATGGCGACGCTGACGTTAGCACTCGACGGGCACAAAGGCATGGGCTTATCCCCTATCGCCATCGCCGGACTGGTCGCCTGTGGTCTGGCGGCACTGGCCGGTTATTGGTGGCATGCTCGCGGCAACAATCGGGCATTGTTCTCACTGAGGTTATTCAAAACCGCGACTTACAAAGTTGGTTTGATCGCTAGCCTGTTAGCACGAATCGGCAGCGGGATGATCCCGTTTATGACCCCGCTGTTCTTGCAGATTGGTATGGGCTTTTCCCCATTCCACGCGGGTTTGATGATGATCCCAATGATTCTCGGCAGCATGGGGATGAAGCGCATCGTCGTACAGGTGGTAAACCGCTTTGGTTATCGCAACGTGCTGGTCACCGCCACGCTGATGCTAGCTTTGGTTAACCTGATGTTCCCGCTGATGGGTTTGCTCGGTTGGGTGTATCTACTGCCAGTCGTGTTGTTCTTGTTGGGAACGGTCAATGCTTTGCGTTTCTCAGCGATGAATACCCTGACATTGAAAGACTTGCCAGACCGCTTAGCCAGCAGCGGTAACAGTTTGCTGTCGATGGTGATGCAACTTTCGATGAGTCTGGGCGTTAGTCTGGCCGGGATCTTGATCGGTAGTTTCGCTCATCATCAAATCGTCGCCGACAGCCCGGCGATTCACAGCGCCTTTATGTACACCTATGCCTGTATGGCGTTGATTATCGCACTCCCTGCTTTGGCGTTTGCGCGCGTACCTGCCGATACCGCGCCCAATCGCGCATTAACTAAAGAGCCGGGTAAAGGCTCCACGAGGTTGCAATGAGAATAGGCATCACCGGGAAACTGTTTCTGGCCATTTTCGCCACCTGCATGTTGGTGCTCATCACCATGCATTGGGGAGTACGCGTCAGCTTTGAACGCGGCTTTACCGACTATATCAAGCACGGTAACGAACAGCGCATCAATATGCTGCGCGACGCTCTGGAAGATCAATACAGTCAACACGGCAATTGGGATTTTTTGCGCAATAACAGCCAAATAGTCTTTCAGATCATGCGTTCATATGAACAAAATGATGACCGCCGTAACAGTTTGCCCCCCAAGGGGTGGCGCACCCATTTCTGGGTGGTTGATAAGCAATTTCGCAAACTGGTGGGTTATTCTGATCCAGTGCAAAAAGAAGGGCGTCGCACTCCGATCCGTTACAAAAATCAAATTGTTGGCTGGGTCATCTCCACACCGCCAGAGCGCCTGACACGCAATGCCGACATCAATTTCGATCTCCAACAACGGCGTACCAGTTGGATGATTGTGGCACTATCCGCCCTGCTAGCCGCTGGTGTAACTTGGCTCATGTCGCGCGGTTTGTTAGCGCCAGTCAAACGATTGGTCGAAGGTACTAACCAACTGGCGGCTGGTAATTTCACCACCCGCGTCGCCGTCAGTAGCCAAGACGAATTGGGTCGGTTAGCGCAAGATTTCAATCAACTCGCCATCACGTTGGAAAAAAACGAACAGATCCGCAACGCCCTGATGGCCGATGTTTCCCATGAGCTGCGCACCCCGTTAGCGGTACTGCGTGGCGAATTGGAAGCTTTACAGGACGGCGTGCGCCAACCCACCCCCGCTTCGCTCAATTCGCTGCTGGCAGAGGTCGCGACCTTAACTAAGCTGGTGGATGATGTACATCAACTCTCTCTGTCTGATCTCGGTGCGTTGGCGTATCGAAAATCATCGGTAGATTGCGTACATCTGCTACAAATCGCCGTAGCCGTATTCCGAGAACGTTTTCGTGCTAAGGGGCTGGAAATCATCACCCATTTGCCACCGCGCGCTATGCTATTTGGCGATCCGGATCGTCTCAATCAGTTGTTCAATAACCTGCTGGAAAACAGCTTGCGCTATACCGATAGCGGCGGATGCTTGGAGATCGGTATCGAACAACAATCCGATCGATTAACATTCTATTGGCAAGACAGCGCACCGGGCATTAGTGATGAACAATTAACCCGTATTTTTGAGCGCTTTTATCGCACCGAAGGTTCCCGTAATCGTGCCAGCGGCGGCTCCGGTTTGGGATTATCGATCAGCTTGAATATCGTTGAAGCCCACGGCGGGACCATCAGCGCACAGCATTCACCTTTGGGCGGTGTACGTATTACCGTAGAATTTCCCCTTTTTGCTAACAGCAAGGTGTCGTGATGGAAAACCAACCCTTACAGATCATGATTGTGGAAGACGAACCCAAACTGGGTCAGTTACTGGTGGATTATTTGCAGGCTGCAGGTTACGCCACTCAATGGCTGACGAACGGTAATGACGTTATACCTACCGTACATCAACAATCACCGGCATTGATTCTGCTGGATCTGATGTTGCCGGGAAGCGATGGTCTGACTATTTGTCGTGAGTTACGCCGGTTTACTGATGTCCCGGTAGTGATGGTGACAGCCAAAATCGAAGAAATTGATCGTCTGCTAGGGTTAGAAATCGGTGCCGATGATTATATCTGTAAACCCTATAGCCCACGTGAGGTGGTTGCTCGGGTAAAAACGATTTTACGCCGCTGCCAACGCCCGATGGAAATCACCGAAGAAGCGCTGTTGAATATCGATGAACCCCGTTTTCAAGCCAACTATATGGGGCACTTGCTGGATCTCACCCCAGCAGAATTCCGTCTGTTAAAAACCTTAGCCTGCCAGCCGGGTAACGTATTTTCACGCGAACAGTTGCTGAATAATCTTTACGACGATTATCGCGTCGTCACCGATCGCACCATCGATAGTCATATCAAGAATTTACGCCGTAAGTTGGAGTCAATCGACGGTGAAAAAGCGTTTATTCGCTCAGTGTATGGTGTGGGGTATCGTTGGGAAGCCGAGGCTTGCCGGTTGGTGAATGGGGTTTAAGTCTGGCGTTACCACAGCGGCAGCATCAAAGTGTCTGGTTGTAATTCCGATGGAATAAAACCCCAATGACAGTAAAAATCTTTAGCCGATTCAGAAAGCGCATGAACTAATAAAGCCCGAGTGCCAACTTGATCGGCCACTTGTAGTGAACGTAACACTGCATCTTTTAATAGACCACTCCCCACGCCCAGCCCTTGCAAGCGACGATCAACCGCCAAACGCCCTAGAACCAAAACAGGGATGGGATCGGGCATATTACGCCGAATACCGCCAGAGGCGACTCTACGTTGAATGCCTCCTGTAGCTAAAGCGTAATAGCCCACAATCCGTTTTTGGCTATCCGTAACAACAAAAGTACGAGATGCGCCAGTCATCTGGTTCTTTAACGCATTTCGCTGCAACCACTGATTCAACGTGGGTTCGGAACAATCAAACTCAACCGTAGAATGCTGTGCTATCAGTAACTCTGGTGCGTTTATTTTTCCCAAGGTGACTTCCTATCTAATAGCGCCCGGAGCCTATCATTGTTAGCAACGGGTTGTTCCAACTGTTGCTCAAATGCCGCGTACTGCGCCTCGTCTACCATAAATAAACGTTGATCCAACAATACGTCCTTCGCAGCCTGACAAGCCGCGTCCAAAATAAAATCTGTCCGCGATTTTGCACTTAGCTGTGCCGCAGCATCGATCAACTCGCGTTGAAAAGCTTTCGCGCGAATATTGATCGGTGTTTCTTTCAATTCGACTTTCATCGTCCAATCCTGATCTAACAAAACAATGGACATTAATCATACCTCCATGTGTAGCTAACTGCTATACGAATTATTAAACCGCCCAATCCTCAACTAACAACCCAAATAGAGCCTCCCAATTGTTTGGTTTAGCTGCCCGAGTCGATAATACAACATCACCATTCTCTTCACGGTGGATGTAAACAAAATCTGTATCGAATTGAAATTCCACGGGTAACCTCACCGCCTGATTCCGACCATTCTTAAAAAGTTTAGCGACTCTTTCCATCGACCATCCCCACAAATAACCTTGGCATATGCCTACATGAGGAGATTGCCAAGAGCTAAGCCGCTTATCTTTTATCCACAACAAAATTAAGACTACGCCAACATACACCTTGTTTTCCCAGCATGAAAAATGAAAACCACCGTTTTTTCCAACCTTGCGATCAGCTACGCAATCTCTTTGTTAGCTTCTGGTGCGGTTACATCAATTGGCAAAAAAACTCCGAGTCAGCGCAAATAAATTGTCCGTTTATTGAGCTAATCTGTTAGTGACACTTCAGAAGCACCGATTCTCAAGCCATTGGCTACACTGACATCAATTATCGAAAGAAATAGGAGAAGGATCATGGCAAACGGGCATTATGAGTTGAAAAAATCGACCAATGGACAGTTCCACTTTAACCTGAAAGCCAGTAATGGAGAGATCATCCTTACCAGCGAGATGTACGCCAGCAAAGCCTCCGCAGAGAATGGTATTGCTTCAGTGCAGACCAATTCACCGAATGAGGCGCAATACGAATTAAAAGTCAGCACCAGTAATAAACCTTACTTTGTCTTGAAGGCTAAAAACCATCAGATCATTGGTAATAGCCAAATGTATACTTCTGAAGCCGCAGCAAAAAATGGTATCCAGTCGGTGATAAAAAATGGCCCGACAACGGATATTCGTGATTTAAGCGTGTAATTTCATGTCACTCATACGCGCGGTGTTCCCTCTACATCGCGCGTTTTTCTTATGATGAAGATCAATTCCCCTTGGATAATTCTGGTTAATTACTGATTTCTGATCGTACTGCGGCTACAATTCCCCGCTTTTGCTGCGCCATTGAGTGGCGCAGTACTGACCTGAAATCAGACCGAGATTACCCTATGTTTGCTACGACACAGTTTGCTACGACACAGTTTGCTACGACGCAGTTTGCTCCAACACCATTTACACCAGAACTCCTCTCCCCGGCGGGAACGCTGAAAAACATGCGTTACGCCTTCGCCTATGGTGCAGATGCTGTCTACGCCGGGCAACCACGCTACAGCCTGCGGGTGCGCAACAACGAATTCAACCACGAGAACTTGGCTCAGGGCATTAATGAAGCTCACGCGCTAGGTAAAAAATTCTACGTGGTGGTGAATATTGCGCCGCATAACGCCAAGTTGAAAACCTTCCTGCGTGATCTGAAACCCGTGGTCGAAATGGGGCCAGATGCGCTGATAATGTCCGATCCTGGCTTAATCATGATGGTGCGCGAAGCCTTCCCAGAAATGGATATCCATCTCTCGGTACAGGCCAATGCGGTGAACTGGGCAACAGTGAAGTTCTGGCAGCAAATGGGGCTGACGCGCGTGATCCTGTCGCGTGAATTGTCTTTGGAAGAGATTGCCGAAATCCGTAGCCAAGTTCCCGACATGGAATTGGAGATTTTCGTCCACGGAGCCTTGTGCATGGCTTATTCCGGTCGCTGTCTGCTCTCGGGCTATATCAATAAGCGCGATCCAAACCAAGGTACTTGCACCAACGCTTGCCGCTGGCAGTATAAAGCGGAAGAAGGTAAAGAAGACGACGCCGGTAGCATCGTGCATATGTATGAGCCGATTGCGGTGCAAACCGTTGAGCCAACGCTGGGCATTGGCGCACCAACCGATAAAGTCTTCATGCTGTCCGAAGCGCAAAAACCGGGCGAGTATATGAGTGCCTTTGAAGATGAACACGGCACTTACATCATGAACTCGAAAGACCTACGGGCAATCCAGCATGTGGAGCGTCTGACCCAACTTGGCGTCCATTCACTGAAAATCGAAGGTCGCACTAAATCGTTTTATTACTGCGCGCGTACCGCTCAAGTTTATCGCCGTGCTATTGACGATGCTGTTGCGGGTAAGCCATTCGATGCCACCCTGCTAACGACGTTGGAAGGGTTGGCACATCGCGGTTATACCGAAGGTTTCCTGCGCCGCCATACGCACGATGCTCAACAAAATTACGAATACGGTTCGTCGCTTTCTGAGCGTCAACAATTTGTCGGTGAATTTACCGGTGTACGCCGTAATGGTTGGGCTGAAGTTGACGTAAAAAATAAATTCCTGCTTGGCGATAGCATCGAGTTGATGACGCCCGGCGGCAATGTGATGTTCACATTGGGAAATATGCAAAATAAAAAAGGTGAAGCGATAGATGTGGCTCCAGGGAACGGCCATATGGTTTATTTGCCGATCCCAGAAGATGTCGACCTCAATTATGCGTTATTGATACGCAATTTGCCGGGAACAAATAACGCGTAATCCTAAAAAAGTCATCGTCATCCTTGGATGACGATTTCTCTCAAATATTAGAATCTGATCACATCAATGAGCTACTCTTTTGGTTACTATAAATCCGCTTAAAACCAAGAACGAAAATATTTGTATAGCAATACTAGGAACCACCTCCTTAGCCAACCTAATCTCCCTTGGGTTGGCTTTTTCTTTTGCAAAAACAATAATTAAAGCATTAACATGGCTAATTAGTTAGAACTACTATTCTTCTAAAGTTAATAATATCGCTTTATTAATTAAGACTCTCATCTATTATCTCAAAAATAAATAAAATTAACCGTCATCCATCTCAAGTATCGTTTAATCGCTTTTATTACCTAGGTTCATTATTTTTATGTCAGCGATTGCACTTAAAATTTAACTGAATATTCTGATAGCCTACGCCCCATCACTCGTTTATGGTTTATCTCATTAACTCAATTGAGGGAGTGATAATGACGCAACAAACGCCAACATTACTTATCATTAACGGCAAAAGTGCCAGTAATGAAGACGTTCGTACCGCAGTGCAAAAAATGCGTGACGAAGGTGAAACGCTACATGTTCGCGTTACTTGGGAATATGGCGATGCCGCCCGTTATGTCGAAGAATCCCGCCAATTGCAGGTCACCACCATTATCGCTGGCGGCGGTGACGGCACTATCAATGAAATCGCAGCTGCGTTAATTTCCCTCCCTGCAGAACAACGGCCTATTTTGGCTATTCTACCGTTGGGCACTGCCAATGATTTTGCCGTGGCCTGTAACATTCCTCCCAACGTAGAGCTGGCATTACAGCTAGCCGTAAAAGGACGCGCGGTGCCGATCGATCTGGCTAAGGTCAACGATGAGCGTTATTTCATCAACATGGCGACCGGTGGTTTCGGCACCCGCATCACAACCGAAACGCCAGAGCGGTTGAAAGCCGCGTTAGGCGGCGTCTCCTATTTCATTCATGGCTTACTGCGCATGGATACGCTGAAGGCTGATCGTTGCCGAATCCGTGGGCCGGATTTTCACTGGGATGGCGACGCCCTAGTGATTGGCATCGGCAATGGTAAACAAGCCGGTGGCGGCCAGCAACTTTGTCCAGATGCTTTGATCAATGACGGTTTACTGCAATTACGGTTGTTGGTCGCCGAGGAATTGCTGCCAGCCATTATCACCAGCTTATTCAATGGAGAAGAGAACAAAAACGTGGTGAGTGCGGCACTACCTTGGTTAGAGATCGACGCACCACACGAAATCACCTTTAACCTTGATGGTGAACCGCTGAAAGGCAAACATTTTCGCATTGAGGTCTTACCCAATGCGATCCAGTGCCGCCTGCCTCCTAACTGTGAATTGTTAGGCTAATTAACTGTATTGGCTCAGATTCCTGAGCCAAATGTCATTTCCCCTCATCTTATATCCATAACCCCATACCACGATGAAATGTGATCATTCCTAGCAAATTTTGAAAATCATACTTGTATGGTAGTTAACTCATGGCGTATTTTTCGCCCATCATATTCGAAGATCAGGATGTCGATGTCATGAAAATTGTTAAAGCCGAAGTGTTTGTTACTTGTCCCGGAAGAAATTTTGTCACGTTGAAAATCACCACCGATAGCGGTCTGACCGGTATTGGTGATGCTACATTAAATGGCCGTGAACTCCCTGTTGCCTCTTATTTGCAAGATCACGTCTGTCCACAGTTGATCGGTCGTGACGCCCATCAGATTGAAGATATATGGCAATACTTCTACAAAGGCGCTTACTGGCGTCGTGGCCCGGTGACTATGTCGGCAATATCTGCCGTTGATATGGCGCTGTGGGACATCAAAGCCAAAGCCGCCAATATGCCGCTGTACCAATTGCTCGGTGGTGCGTCACGCACTGGCGTCATGGTGTATTGCCACACCACCGGTCATTCAGTCGACGAAGTGTTGGACGACTATGCCAAGCACAAAGAACAAGGCTTCAAAGCCATCCGCGTGCAGTGCGGCGTTCCGGGTATGAAAACCACCTACGGCATGGCGAAAGGTAAAGGTTTAGCCTACGAGCCGGCCACCAAAGGTCGCCCAGAAGAGCAGCTTTGGTCATCAGAAAAATACCTCGATTTCACACCAAAACTTTTCGAAGCGGTGCGAAACAAATTCGGTTTCGACGAACATTTACTGCACGACATGCATCACCGTCTGACGCCCATCGAAGCCGCGCGTTTTGGTAAAAGCATCGAGCAATATCGTCTGTTCTGGATGGAAGATCCGACTCCGGCAGAAAACCAAGAATGCTTCCGTCTGATCCGTCAACACACCGTCACGCCAATCGCGGTGGGCGAAGTGTTCAACAGCATTTGGGACTGTAAGCAGTTGATCGAAGAACAACTGATTGACTACATCCGCACCACCATTACTCATGCTGGCGGGATTACCGGTATGCGCCGCATAGCTGACTTCGCTTCGCTGTACCAAGTCCGTACTGGTTCACACGGCCCGTCCGATCTCTCCCCTATTTGTATGGCTGCTGCACTGCATTTCGATCTGTGGGTACCGAACTTCGGCGTACAGGAATACATGGGTTACTCCGAGCAAATGTTGGAAGTGTTCCCACATAACTGGACCTTCGACAACGGCTACATGCACCCAAGCGACAAACCGGGATTAGGTATCGATTTCGATGAAAAACTGGCCGCTAAATATCCGTATGACCCGGCTTACTTACCCGTTGCCCGTCTGGAAGACGGCACTTTGTGGAATTGGTAACAGGAGAGCACGAAATGAAAAGTGTAGTAATCGAACAACCGGGTCAATTGGCTCTCCAAGAGCGCCCGTTGCCACAGCCTGCTGCCAATGAAGTGCGGGTGAAGGTCAAGTTTGCCGGTATCTGTGGTTCTGATGTGCATATTTATCATGGGCATAACCCGTTCGCGAAATATCCACGCGTCATCGGTCATGAATTTTTCGGCGTGATCGACGCAGTCGGTAGCGATGTCGATCCCAAACGACTCGGTGAGCGCGTGTCGGTCGATCCGGTGGTGAGCTGCGGCCATTGCTACCCTTGCTCGGTCGGTCGCCCTAACGTTTGTACCCAGTTGCAGGTGATTGGTGTGCACCGTGACGGCGGCTTCAGCGATTATGCTTGCGCACCGGCACGTAATGCCTACCTGATCCCAGACAATATCAGTGATCGCCATGCCACTATGGTCGAACCCTTTACTATCGCCGCCAACATGACTGCCCATTTAAAACCGACAGCGCAAGACATCGCGTTGATCTACGGCGCTGGCCCGATGGGCTTGACCATTATTCAGGCACTGAAAGGCGTTTACGGCGTTAAGCAGGTGATTGTCGCTGACCGTATTCCTGAGCGCCTGGAAATGGCACAGGAAAACGGTGCTGATCAAGTGTTCAATAACAGCACTTCTTCGCTGCAAAGCGCGTTGGAAAAACAAGGCATTCGCCCCACGCTGATCGTCGATGCCGCTTGCCATCCAAGCATTCTGCCAGAAGCGATTAATCTGGCATCCCCTGCGGCACGCATCGGTATTATGGGGTTCTCATCCGATCCTTGCGTACTGAGCCAGCAGGCCATCACCAGTAAAGAACTGGCGATTTACAGCTCACGCTTAAACAGCAATCGCTTCCCGCAAGTGATCAGCTGGATGACGGAGAAAAAAATCCATCCTGAAAAACTCATTACTCATCAATTTGATTACACACAGGTTACTGATGCGATGGAAATCTTCGAGAAAGACCAAAAACAGTGCTGTAAGGTCTTATTGAAATTCTAAGCGACAAACTCTGTACCCCAAAATTCACTGTATTTAAAAACAACAAATTACAGAGAACATAACTATGAAAACAGGACACAACGCCACACAGCCGGAAAGAAGTACCTCTGATTTGATCAAAGCCGCCGTTTCCGGCTGGCTTGGTACCGCGCTGGAGTTTATGGATTTCCAACTTTATTCACTAGGGGCAGCATTAGTTTTTCATGAAATATTTTTCCCGGAACAGTCTGCCGCTATGGCGTTAATACTGGCGATGGGAACTTACGGTGCGGGTTATATTGCCCGTATCGTCGGGGCATTTATTTTTGGTCGAATGGGCGACACCATCGGCCGTAAAAAAGTGCTGTTTATTACCATTACTATGATGGGGATCTGCACCACCTTAATCGGAGTTTTACCTACTTACGCCCAGATCGGTATTTTTGCTCCGATCCTACTGGTCGTACTGCGTATTATTCAAGGTTTAGGGGCTGGTGCGGAAATATCCGGTGCTGGCACCATGCTGGCGGAATATGCGCCCAAAGGTAAACGTGGGATTATTTCTTCACTGGTAGCGATGGGCACCAATTGCGGGACGTTGTCCGCCACAGCCATTTGGGCAGTTATGTTCTTCTTCCTGTCAAAAGAAGAGTTGTTGGCTTGGGGTTGGCGCGTGCCATTCCTGGCGAGCGTGGTGGTCATGCTCTTCGCTATCTGGCTGCGGATGAATCTGAAAGAAAGCCCTGTGTTTGAAAAAGTTAACGATGATGGTGTCAGTGTCGCACCAGTTGCAAACGCAGCTGATAACACTCATTCATTGTCGGCGATGTTCAGTAGCAAATCCTTCTGGTTGGCTACCGGGTTACGTTTTGGCCAAGCAGGCAATTCGGGTCTGATCCAAACTTTCCTGGCCGGTTATCTGGTGCAGACGCTGTTATTTGAGAAAGCGATCCCGACCGATGCCTTAATGATTAGCTCCGCCATCGGCTTTATTACCATTCCATTATTGGGTTGGATCTCCGACAAGATTGGTCGTCGGGTGCCTTATATTCTGGTTAACATCTCCGCCATTATTCTTGCTTACCCGATGATTTCGATGATTGTGGATAAGAGTAATGAAGTCAACGTGATTATGGCCTCAATTATTATTATCCATAACGTTGCGGTCCTCGGCTTATTTGCACTAGAAAATATCACTATGGCGGAAATGTTCGGTTCGCGTAACCGCTTTACTCGCATGGCCATTTCCAAAGAAGCGGGCGGTTTAGTGGCGGTCGGTTTCGGCCCAGTATTAGCCGGTATCTTCTGCAATATGACCGGCTCTTGGTGGCCAATTGCAGTCATGATGATTGCTTATTCCATTATCGGCTTATTGGCGGCGATCCTCATGCCGGAGGTGAGAGATCGCGATTTGAGCGTCGCTGAAGATGCAGCAGAAAGCCCTGCGCTTCCAGTAGCAAAAAACGTTCACAGCCATTAACTGCTTTCCCTAATCCCTAACCTTAACACCTGCCGCAGACCGAGTTCTGCGGCAATCAATAATCACACAGCGAGTTCTAATATGGACAGCAAGCTATTATCGGCTAACGCCACTCTTCCGCAGTACGATCGCAGTAAACTGGTCCCTCGTCTGGTTCACCTAGGATTTGGTGCTTTTCATCGCGCCCATCAGGCGGTATACGCCGATATTCTGGCGCAAGAACATGGCAGCGACTGGGGATATTGTGAAGTTAACTTGATCGGTGGCGAACAACAAATTGCCGATCTCAAGCAGCAAGACTATCTCTACAGTGTGGCGGAGATGTCTGCCGATGCTTGGCAATGTCGAGTCGTCGGTGTCATCAAACAAGCATTACATGCACAAATCGATGGGCTCGATACCCTATTCCGCGCCCTGACTCAGCCTGAAGTTGCGATAGTTTCCATGACGATAACCGAAAAAGGCTATTACCATTCGCCAGCGACAGGTCAACTCCAGTTGGCACATCCTTTGATTACCCAAGATCTGGCTAACCCACAACAACCACAGACGGCCATTGGAGTCATTGTTGAAGCCTTAGCACAACGTAAAGCCGCTGGGTTGCCCGCCTTTAGCGTTATGTCCTGTGACAACATGCCAGAAAATGGCCATGTCACTCGCAATGTCATTACCGCCTATGCCAAAGCGCGCGATCCTATTCTGGCTACTTGGATAGACAGCCATGTGACCTTCCCTTCTACCATGGTCGATCGCATTGTCCCGGCAGTGACCGCAGAAACCCTGATACAAGTCGCACAACAAACTGGTGTGCAAGATCCTGTCGCGGTGGCTTGTGAACCCTTCCGCCAATGGGTAATTGAAGACAATTTTGTGGCTGGGCGCCCGGCGTGGGAAAAGGTCGGTGCAGAACTGGTCAATGATGTATTGCCGTTCGAAGAAATGAAACTACGCATGCTGAACGGCAGCCATTCGTTCTTGGCTTATCTTGGTTATCTGGCCGGCTATCAGCACATTAGCGATTGTATGCAAGATGAAAACTACGCTCAAGCCGCGCGCCATCTGATGCTGGCAGAACAGGCTCCAACGCTGAGAACTCAAGGCATCGATCTGGAGAAATACGCAGATTCGCTGCTGGCTCGCTATCGCAACACCGCGCTGAAACATCGCACTTGGCAAATCGCGATGGATGGCACGCAAAAACTACCCCAACGGATGTTAGATTCAATCCGCTGGCACTTGGCTAATGGCAGCGATTTCCGTTGTCTGGCGCTGGGAGTCGCAGCCTGGATGCGTTATGTCGGCGGTAAAGACGAACAAGGCCAACCGATTGAAATCAGCGATCCTCTGCGGGAACAGCTCGCCCAACGGGTCGCCAATAGCACCGAAGGACAAGAACGCGTGTTGGCTCTGCTACAAATGGAAAGCGTATTTGGTCGCGATCTGCCGGATAACCAAACCTTCGTTCAAACCATCACCCAGGCTTATTTGGCTCTGTTAGCGAACGGAGCCAAAAATACTGTTGGTCAGTTTTTGTCTTGATAAATTTCAGTCCATAGATTTTCTGAATCTATGGACTGGTTCCATAAGGAGTAAATAATGACAACGCACAATGAAGTGATACCGCAAGATAAAACTCCATTATTGAAGCGGGTAGCTAGTGCATCCGCCATCGGTACCGCCGCAGAATATTATGATTTTTTTGCTTATGGTACGGCGGCGGTTCTATTTTTTGGTCAACTCTTTTTCCCCAACGCAGATCCGCTAATCAGCACCCTCGCCGCGTTTGCCACCTACGCAGTTGGCTTCCTTGCTCGCCCTTTGGGCGGCATCGTTTTTGGTCATATCGGTGATAAAGTTGGTCGCAAGAAAGCATTAGTTATCACAATATTAATCGTCGGTTTAGGCACTTTTTGCATCGGTCTACTACCAACCTATGAAAAGATCGGTATTTGGGCTCCCATTGCGTTGATTTTTATTCGTGTATTGCAAGGTTTTGGCGTTGGTGGCGAGCAAGCAGGTGCGGTGCTGATGACGGCGGAATATTCCCCGCCGCCACGGCGTAATGCCGTTCACTTAAGCCTCACGTGACTTATAGCTGAACGGATATTTAGGTGGAATATAAAGCACTGAACGAGAATATCGTCGGTGCTTTCTTTTTTCCGGAAGAATAAACGCTTTTACATTTTCCCTCATTCCTTTCAGATGCTTAGGGATATTCCCTGCGGCACCTTTACCACTCACCCGAGCCTGTGACACCAGAATGTTTAACGCAGCGACAAAGCTTATTCGTGTCGGTATGACCCCGGCTTCCCCGGCAATATCTACCATTTCTTTTCTCAGCAGATTGTAGGAGATCAGTATCCCCCATAATTCTTGCTTTACGCCCTCTGGAAAGCGGCTCCTCAGGGTGACTTCCCCTTTCAGTTGTCGCCGTTTCAGTTCGCCATAACCCAGTTCAATTTCCCAGCGTTCCCAATAAATACGCAATAAATCTTCTACCGGATAGGTCGCAGGATCGGTCATGGACGTGAGAAATCCGGTGATCTTTCCTTTACCGCCACCGCTGACATAGCTCACCATTCTTGCCCGCCAGACATCCGGTAGATGCGGAGCCGCCTTACGTGCCTGTGGAGAAACCGGCATCTCAATTAGCATGTCGTAATCGCTGTATCGTTCGATGACCTGATAGCGAAGCTTGCTTTTTACGGGCGTCAGCCAGTGAGTACAGCGTCCCGCCTGTTGCCATTCGATGAAAAAAGCGGCGCTGAAATAGCAACGGTCAAACAGTGTCAGAGTATGGTCTGGAGCAGAAGAAATCAGACGATGAGCCAGCGTTAACTCGCCTTCGGCTACGCCTCCGAACGCGGCATCCAGCAACATATGAGAGTGGGTTGCCATCAGTGCGACCATACGTACTTGAGGGAATGTGCCCGCGGAGGGGTCAATAAAACCAAAAGCGGCTGCGTTATCCGGTGAGTCCGGTGTGCGAAAAAGCGTCCCATCAACACTCAACACACGGAGTCCATGGAAAGTAGCCGGTCCGAGAGCAGCAGGCTGCCATGCTTCATTGCAGGCATGAAAAAGATAGCGAAGCGGTGCTTCCCCCAGTCGTTGGCGTGCAGCGGTTAACACACTGGGTGCGAGGCTTTGGTAGGTGTCATCGGGTTGAAGAACGATATCCAGATGGTGACAGACGTCCTTGATGGATAAGTCTCGCAACAACCCCATCATAAGGATGAGCCATACGGCCTGTTCAGCAGGCAGGCGACGTCTGCGAATACTGGCTTTCTGGCAGGCGGTCAGCGCTTGGTGTATCCAAGCGGGGTCAAGCGAGCGTGAAAAAGCATCCAGCTCAGAAGAAAAAGCATCGACGACAAAATCCATATCATGTTCAGACATAAAAAATCCGGGAGCAGAGGGCTGATCCCGGATTGTCTCTTACTGGTAGGATCGTTCAAGTACTCTTAAACGATCGGCATTACGCCGCCACGGCGTGGGTTTTATGCCAGTTGGGTACAAATCGGCGCGCCTGCTGGTTTCCTGCTACCTTCGGGGTTATTTGCCTTACTGACAACCACACTGTCCCCGGAACAGATGCTCGATTGGGGCTGGCGTATCCCTTTCCTGCTTAGTCTGCTACTGGTGATTGTGGGTCTGTTTATCCGCCTGAGAATCGATGAGTCACCGGTATTTGAGCAGATCCGTGAGACCAAAGCCGTAGAAACACGCCCGGTGGTGGAAGTCATTCGCACCTATCCTGGTCTAATCACCAAAGGCGTTTGCGCCAAACTGATCGAAGCCTGCGCTTTCGCCATGTTTACCGTCATCGTCTTGGCCTATGGCAAAGCTAATCATCTCAACGAAAGTATTTTGCTGGAAACCATGATTGTCGCAGTGGTGTTGGAGATTTTTGCCATTCCACTCATGGGGCATCTATCTGATCGTTTGGGGCGTAAACCGATATATATTACTGGCGCGTTGCTTCAGGTGATTTGCATCGTGCCTTTCTTCTTAATGATTAATCTCGATAATTTCTTCCTGACTCAAATCGCGATGATCGTTGTGCTCACACTCGGTCATAGTATGTGTTATGCCCCACAAGCGTCTTACTTCCCAGAACTATTCCCAACTCGCATCCGCTGTAGCGGCATCGCATTGATTTGGCAAATCGGTTCCTTGATCGGCAGCGGTATTCTCGGTTTAATTGCGGTGAAAATCCTGCAAGTTACAGGTGGGCATTACTATGGTCTGGCAGGTTATATGATCGTGCTGGGTATTGTGTCGGCGATTGGTTTGAGTTTAATGCCTGAAACCGCACCGCAACGGCGGAAAAATGAGTTTCAGGATTGGCATCATTGAGGTGACATTCTCGATGCGGGTGGATTTAATCCACCCGCAGCCAAGCGATAATCTGCTAGTATGGTGGCATCCCAATTCAAAGCCTTAGTAGCTGACTTGTAGCCATGTCTGAATCTTACAGTCTCACCAATACCCTGCCGGTCAATCAGCAAATTTATCGATTCCTGCGTAAGGATATCGTTGATTGCACCATTCCTCCCGGTACCTTGCTTTCCGAAAAAGAGATCTCTACCCGTTTTAGCGTTTCACGCCAACCGGTACGCGAAGCCTTTATCAAACTGGCGGAATCGGGATTGGTACAGGTATTACCGCAACGTGGAACTTTCGTGATGAAAATATCTGCCAAGCGGGTCGCCGATGGACGCTTTATTCGTCAGGCGGTTGAATGTGCCATCATCCGTCGCGTGGCGGTCAGCATCACGCCACAACAGTTGATGATGCTGGAACATAATCTGCATCGCCAAGAATTAGCAGCACAGAATCAGCAAACACGTGAGTTTCTGGAGCTGGATGATGAATTCCACCAACTATTCACCCAGGTAGCTAATTGCCCGTTAGCGTGGGAAACCATTGAAACCATCAAGGCGACGATGGATCGCGTGCGCTTCCTCAGCCTGAGTGAAGTCTCACCGCCGGAAAGCCTAATCCAACAACATTACCGTATCTTCGAGGCATTGAAAGCGCACGATCCCGATGCCGCCGAACGCGCGATCCACGAACATTTGCAGGAAATGATCTACTCGATCACCCCAATTTCCCTGCAAAACAACGAATGGTTCGCCGAAGAGTAACGTTCTCGTGGTGGTCAGCCGATCACCTCGTTAATCCGCCCAAAGATGGAATTCACTATCAATCGTACCTATTTGCGCCTATTTCATTAGTTTCGTTTTAACGGTTTCAATTACTGTAAGTAGTGGCACACTGAATTTGTGCCACCTGAGTAGAGGTAATACTTTCACCTGCAAGATAATTAACAGCCCCCTCTGCCTAATAATCGATTTTTCAGATCAGTTTTTCCTCTTACCGTACGTTTGGCGCTCAAACTATACCCTAAATAATTGGAGTTGCATCACAAAAAGGCTCCAGCCTTTTTGAACAGCGCTTGCGCTGGCCCTAACAGGGCGAGGCGTAGCCGAGTAACGCGGCAATCGAAGGAGTCCCGATGAGCTTACGCCAGTAAGTGATTCGGGTGAGTGAGAGCAGCCAACAAAGATGCAGCTTCAAGTATGACGGGTATAGGCTAATGTTTAAATATCTTTAATAACAAGATGAATTAAAAACTATGCCCACCTCCTTCATCCACACTTGCCGATCGAATCAGATTAACGCTGAGGTTGAGACAAAAGATATTGAAGCCATCGCTGCGCTTTTTCATTCTGCGATGGCTCAAAATGACTATGCAACCGCTTCATCATATTGCGAACAAGCACTGAAGTTGATCCCTGAAAGTATACAACTACAAAGCGATTATGCTCTTAGCCTGATGCGCGAGGGCAAGTATAATGAGGCATATAAATATTACTTGAATATTTATCAGTCACCTCGGCGGAATGAAATTCCTGAACATTGGTTAGAGGGTCTGACGGAACTGTGCGGTCATATGGGGAAAATTGACCAAATGCGCATTTATGGTCTGGAATCTTTAATTCTGGCGGATCAGCATTTTGCCCGGGGGAAAAGCTGGCCATTGCCGCCTTCACCTCCGCGCCCTTTCAATGTTACGCAGCCGGAAAAAAACGTCATTACGTTTAGCCTGTATGGCGACCAACCGCGTTATTGCGAAACTTTAATCAGAAATGTTCGCACAGCAGCAGAGTTGTTTCCAGCCTGGCGTTGTCGTGTTTATCTGGATGACTCTGTTCCACAGCATGTCTGGCAGCGGCTTGAGTGCGCGGGTGCCAACCTTATCGATATGAGCCATGAAAAAGGTATTTATCCAACACTATGGCGTTTTTTGGTGATGGACGATCCGCAGGTTGAGCGATTTTTGGTACGCGATGCCGATTCTCTGCTGTCTGAGCGCGAACAAGTCAGTGTTGCCGAATGGTTGCAATCACCTTTTTATTACCACCATATGCGCGACTATTTCACCCATACCCAGCTATTACTTGCTGGAATGTGGGGCGGCTGCGGTGGACTGCTCCCAAATGTCGAGGAAATGATGCGTCACTTTGTGACGAACTATCAAGGGAGTGCACGTTTTATGGATCAGCGTTTTCTTGAAGTTGCGCTGTGGCCGACGGTGCGGAAGAGTATTTTAAATCACGATGAGCTCTTCTGTTTTTACCATGCCCGTTCTTGGCCTCCGCACCCTCCCATACGCTGGCATGCCAAGTATTTCCACGTCGGCAGTAATGCTGCTTTTACCGTACTGTCTGGTACGAGCAGCAAAGCCGAGGGAGAAAAGCAGGCGTTGATACTGAAGATTGAAGGTGCGAGCTATCGCTACACGGCAGCGGTGTGTGATGGCCAGTGGCGGTTACCGGTTCCCTTTTTTCTTGCTGATGGTTTCCATCGCGGTGAGGTACGGGTTGAGGTAGTGAATGAGGCCATCCCATGAACGATGCCTGCCGCAAATATTTAGTTCACCTCAGTGTACGAAAAGTAAACTATAATTTCACTTCCATCTCACTAAGGAGTCGAACAGTATGGCGAATATTTTTGATAAATACACCGAGGAGCAGTTAGCCGGGGCTTTTGGTATCACTTCTGAGCTTGCAAAAAAAGTGAAAGTTGAAAGCTTCCGGGTTGGTGAGTTGCAAAACGCTGTCGATGGGCTCAATAGCAAGGTGTCAATGAAAGAGGAGCCACTTCAAGTTTCCACCTTAAGCATTCCCCCCCCCACCCCCACTAACCAGTGGTAGTAATATAATTCTCAATGAGTGCTAAAAATTAACCCAAGCTTCAGGCCTAATGCCGGTCAGTTAAGGATCACTTGAATGACCCAGTAGCTGGGTAAAAATCCGTAATCCAGCAATGCGATTACGGATTTTTTTATTATGTTACTTCAGGAGATTGATGCCGTTCATAAATTTACACCTAAAGAGTTTGTTGCACTTTCTGACCTACTTTCCCTTGAGCTTATCGATGAGTGCCTAGCTGGTACTGGTATCGTGACAATCCGTAAGCATCGGCTACCCATGGAGATGATGGCCGAACACGGTGTGAACGCTGATCAACACATCAACCGAAACATCAATATTCAGATCATTGCGGCGCAGGAACTGTTGGATATCCGCAATCTCCTGCTGAGTCGCCGCATGATCTATTTGAAGATAAACTCGTCAGAAAACATAATATTGCTCCGGCGATACGTTACAGATAGCCCCAACCCATCAGCAACTCCCACCACCAGACACCCAGCGTAACCTGTAAAACAAAGGTCACTAGCGTGATCACCAAGCCGACTAACCACCAAGATTTGATATCGTTATAACCCACACCAAAGATCACTGGGCCAGCCGCACCACCATAGTGCGTGACACAACCGCCGTAAGAATTGGAGAACAACAAAGCCAGAGCAGTTAGCATCGCTGGAGCGCCAGAGATATTCGCCAAGGTGGCAAACACTGGCACCATCGCCACAATGTAGGCGCTACCAGAAGCAAAGAAGTAACGAACAATCACGCTCAGGAAGACGATCACTAAGAAGGCGACGTTACCGTGATCACCAAAATTGATGTGCTTCGCCATGGTGTCAGCCAGCCAGATAAAGAAGCCGGTTTTCGTGAGCAAGGAGCTGAGACTAATAATGCCGCCATACCAAATCAGGGTGTTCCAGCCACCTTTGTTTTTCAGCACGTCATCCCAGGTAACGATCCCCAGCACCAGCATCAATGCCATGACACAAATAGCGACTGCCGCTTCGTTCATCCCGATCGAAGAACTAAATATCCAACCCAATAAAGCCAAAACAAATAGCAAACACAGCATTTTTTCCCGCAGTGTCATTGGGCCTAGCTCTTTCAGTCCTTGTGCAGAAATAGCTTTATTATCGACACGTTTAATTTCTGGTGGGTACATCTTGTAGATAATCAATGGGATCAACAGCAGCATAATAATGCCCGGCACTGATGCGGCCAGTGCCCAGCCCCCCCAACTCAGTTTGATCTGCAAAATATCGACGAGCATTTTCAACGCCAAAATATTGCCCGCCATCGCGGTAAAAAACATATAGCTGGTGGTTTTGGTCAGCATATAAACGTTGAGCATCAGGTAATGCCCCACCTTACGTGGACCATTATCCGGTTCAGAACCTAACGCCACGGCAACGCTGTTGATGATCGGCAAAACAATGCCACCAGCCCGTGCCGTATTCGAAGGTGTCGCTGGTGCCAAGATCAGATCAAGAAATGCAGTGACATAGCCTAATCCCAGCGTTGTCCCGCCAATTTTACCAATCAAAATATAGGCAATGCGTTTTCCCAATCCAGTCAACACAAAAGCGGCGCTCAGGGTGAAGGCAGAAAAAACTAACCAAGTGGTGCCAGAGGAATAACCACTGAGCACCGCCGCAATTTTCACTTCACTCCCGCCTAAATTCCCAACAACGGCCATTGAGGCAGCAATGGCGATCAATAATACGACAGGTTCAGAGAAGGGTTTTATTACCAACCCGACAATCGCCGCCAGATAAATACCAAAAAGTTTCCACGCCAGCTCGGTCAATCCTTCAGGACAGGGAAAAATAAATGTTAATAGTGGAATGATTAATAATATGCCTAACTTCCATGCTCGTTCTCTGCTCATTGTTATTTCCCTGTTAGCAGAATAGTGGAGGATGTTATTTCCCTACCACGTAAAAATTATTTATGGGAGCATTCAGAAACGTAAACATCACCAGAGAGTAATTTACGCGCAGTGCGTATTACGGACGCTTGTAATGTTTCTGGTTGTTCACCTTCATTAAATAAATTCACTCTAATTTTGCCGCTAGGATGCTCGACATCAACTTGCTGGAGGAAACGAACACCCTCTGGTTGATGCACCATGCGCGCTGCGATACTGCCGGGTAAAGTAGTGGCCGTAGCAATGCCAATAGCACCGGTTACTGCCAAAGATTTATGGCAATGGTGCGGCATGAAGTAACGGCAACTCAATGTACCGCCGTTGCGTGAAGGGGTCAGTAGTACCGGTTTTGGGATCACTTTCTGGCTAACATCACCCAACCCCATCGCCAAACCCGCAGCCTGACGGATCCGTTCCAAACGTTGCAAAAAGGCTTTATCTTCGTCCAACTGTTGCGGTGTTTCGTCCCCGGTTTTCCCTAATGCCTCTGCCGTTACCAATACCAGCGGCATCGCCATATCGATGCAAGTCACTTCTACACCATAGAAGTTATCAACGAGGTTGCCCGTCGGTAATAAATGCCCCGTTTTTACCCCACAGGCATTCAAGAAAGTCAGTGCCACAGGTGCCGCTTGCCCCGGAACGCCATCAATAGTCGTGTCGCCTTCATAGGTCACTACACCATCTGGTGTTTGTATTTCCGCATTGACTAAGGTGTTGGTATTAACGTTACGAATACGAACCTGTGTGACGGGATCGGTCGCGGGGATTAGCCCCTGTTCAATGGCAAACGGGCCAACAGCACACAGCATATTGCCGCAATTAGGGGTGGTATCGACCTGACGTTGTTGCACCATAACCTGAGCAAACAGGTAATCCACATCAGCATTCGGGTCGGAAGAAGGGCTGATAATGGCAACTTTACTGGTTTGTGGGCTCCCTCCACCAATGCCGTCTATTTCCAACTCATGACCGGCTCCCATTATGGAAAGCAATATTTCATTACGCTCATCTATATTATCAGGCAAATGCTCAGCCAAAATAAAAGCGCCTTTCGAGGTTCCACCTCGCATTAATACACAAGGAATCTTTAGCATCACATATCCTCATTAAATTATGTCAATCGCGAAATTTCGCGCATAATCCCATGAGGACAACGGCGACACTAATGCAAAATAAGAAATGATTAATGCCATTTGATCATAAATGAAAAGTATTTAATTAATTTTATTTACCACATACCCGCATGAACAAGGATTTTTATGAAAAATGAACTACAGGGAATTAAGGCTTTTGTTAAGATAGCGCAGACCGGTTGCTTCACTAAAGCTGCCAGCATGTTAAATATCACTCAATCTGCTTTAACACGCAGAATTAAAAAACTCGAAGAGAATTTAGGTAAACCGTTATTTGAGCGCACCACCAGAAAAGTAACCTTAACACGCATCGGTCAGCAACTACTGCCCAATGCACAGAATCTCATCACTATTTTTGATAGCTCATTACTCAGTATCGATGAGTTAGCTGCTAGCCAAACGGGTCACATCACCTTATCTTGCGTCCCCACCGCAACCTTCTATTTTTTGCCTGATGTGATCAAAACCTTTAACAATAAATACCCCAATATTGGTATCCGTATACTGGAGCATAGCGCGTATGACTGTCTCGAAGCCGTACTCAGTGGGGATGCCGATTTTGGTATTAATATGAACAACGTCACAAACGCCAATATCGAATTTACCCCACTAGTCAGCGAACCTTTTGTCGTCGCTTGCCGGCACGATCATCCTTTAAGCCAGCAAAAACTGGTGTCATGGCAGGAGTTACTGCAACACAAACTGATTGGTGTACGACGTTCCAGCGGTAATCGGCTGTTGATCGAAGAAGAATTAAAAAAGATTGGCTTACGCCCGGAATGGTTCTATGAAGTTCGCCATTTGTCGACGTCACTGGGTTTGGTCGAGGCGGGGCTGGGCATTGCGGCACTGCCTAGCTTGGCAATGCCCAAACATGGTCATCCGACCTTAGTCAGCAAACCACTGGTTGATCCCGTCATCCGGCGCACCTTAGGATTGGTCAAACGCCGCGATGCATCGTTATCCCCTTGCGCCAACAGCTTTGTCGAGTTGCTCATGACATTGTGGAACCAAGAGGAACATCACCCGTGGTCAGAACGATTTCATTTGTAACTTACTTCCAATTAGGATCTTCAGCTAACTGCTGATTCAGCAATGCCTTAATGCTGTCGTTAGGTTTCCCCAACCACTGATACTTAGCGTATTTTTTAGGGTGCTCTATCGCGCCCGGTTGAGCAGCCACTTCTACCCGCACACCCCATACTTGGGATTTATCGCTTTTGAACGCGATTAACATAAAATTATTAGAGCAATCATGGGGTTTACAAATATTGCCCACTAGATAGTTTTGCCCTTGCCAATTAACCGTCGTTGGCGGTGTTGAAGTCCCCACACCTTTGCGCGCCCAACCAGGTAATTTGGCCTGCCCCTTCACCATACTCTGCCAACTGGTTTGATAGCCCGGCTGTTGGATCAAATCTGCGGTGGTATCGAGCGTTTCGGCGGTGCTACTCAGGCTAAAACTGAGTAATGCGCCACATAATATAAGATAAGCTGCGCTTTTTCCTGTCATGGCCCGATCCTGTTAAATAACACCTAAATCAATCAGACCACTATTGATTGAAAAAGTTGAGTTACCACCATGCATGAAAATGATGTACCGGTCCGCTCCCTTGTCCAACCTCCAAGGAGTCCGCCTGCTGCAACGCCTGTTGTAGATAATTCTTTGCTGCCGCGACTGTATCTGCCCAACAATCATAACGTGGACGCAGTGCCGCCAATGCCGCAGATAAAGTACAGCCAGTGCCGTGGGTATGACGGGTCGCAATGCGTGGTGCGGTAAAACGTTGTTCTTGTTGTGCGCTAAACAACCAGTCTGGGCTTTCCCCCTCGCTAAGATGGCCGCCCTTCATCAGCACCGCCTGACATCCCATCGCGAGCAGTGCCCGACCTTGTTCACGCATCTGCATTTCATTTTGTGCCGGGGCACACTGCAACAACGCGGCGGCTTCCGGTAAGTTAGGGGTAATGATCGATACCAGCGGCAATAGCTCACGACGGACTGATTCCACCGCTTCCGGTGCTAATAGCGGATCGCCACTTTTTGCTAGCATCACAGTATCTAACACCACAAACGGCGGTTGATAATGACGCAGACGCTCCGCCACCGTTTGGACAATCTGCGCATTCGCCAACATACCCATCTTGACGCTGTCGATACGCACATCGCTCAATACCGAGTCCAATTGAGCGGCAACAAAAGTGGGTTCGATTTGATAGACCGATTGCACACCACGAGTATTCTGCGCAACCAATGCGGTAATCACACTGGTGCCATAAGCACCAAGCGCAGAGAAGGCTTTCAGATCGGCTTGAATGCCGGCTCCACCGCTAGGATCGGTGCCTGCAATGGTTAGCGCATTAATGCGTGGTTGAGCCACTAAGGTAGGTCGAGTGTTCATGCTACTCCCAACCGGCGTTCAAGAAGGCGGGGCCGGTTGGGGCACCGAGACTTCCCTCCGCTGGCATTATCCAGTTCAGGTAATACGGGTATTTCTCAGCCTAGATAGGCACCCCGAGTCATTTAAATCAAATTTTAATAAAGCGTTGATAGAGTACTGTCAGTAAAGAAACTTGTAAATCACCTGCGGAAGTCGGCCTCTTGGCAAACATACGCCTTCATCAAACAACTCGCCAATAACCGTTTTTCGTTGCCCCTACCCTCACTAAGCGTCTTCTTTCCTGTAATGTATTGATATTGCGTTCAATAGTACGATTGCTGACGCCCAACTCACCAGCCAGTTGAACGATGGTGATAGTGGGGTTGCCAGTAATTACCGCGAGAATACGCTCTGCCGTCGAGCTTAAAGGTGGCTTATTTTCTACCGACATTTCTACCGACATTTCTACCGACATCTCAGCACTCTGTGAGCTGATCCCTTCAGTTAATGCCGCAACCAACTTACCCAACATAAATTGGATGAAAAGCGTGCAATCACTGACTCTATCGCACTCCCCTAATACTCGGTAATATTCCTGTTGTTGATTATGAATCAACGTTTCTACCGGTAGCCAAGCCAGCTCTGAGCGCCACTCACTGAGAATCAGTGTTTGCCATAAACGCCCCATACGCCCATTACCATCAGCAAATGGATGAATAAATTCAAATTCATAATGGAAGATAGAACTGGCAATTAGCGGGTGGATGTCAGTGTGCTGCAACCATGTGAGTAGATCGCCAACCAAACGTTGTAACTGATTGGCAGGTGGAGCCATATGGATCAGTTGTCTTTCACGATAGACGCCCACATTACCCTGGCGCAGTTGCCCTGGAGTATCGACTAATCCCATCATGAGTAAGCGGTGTGCATTCAACAAATCATCTAATTGATGACTCCGCCAGTCCGGTAGGCTTTCATAAGCCAAAATAGCATTACGTACTTCTTGAATATCTTTTGCCGGAGCTAGGACTCGTTTGCCGTCCATAATTGCAGTAACTTGTTCAGTCGACAGACTATTATGCTCAATAGCGAGTGACGCCTGTATTGTACGGATGCGATTCTCTTTGCGTAATAAAGGGGAGGATTGTTCAGCTTGCGCTGCCCAACGTCCCAATAATTCACCCACCTCAACCACTTGATTCAGTATGGTTGGCGTTATGGTATAAGGTGGCTGGTAATCGGCCATCTTGCTCCCCTTATCATCTATTACTCACAAACCTACCGTATTGGGCAAATCATGGAGGGTTGAATACGAAATATCAAGCAGTTGGCCTCCCTGAATGACAGATAATCACACTATCGCAGGTTCTTTCATGCAAATAAGAAAATTCGAAGAACACGATCGTCCAAGCTTACGCGCGCTATACCTCGCGGCTCGCAACGCCGCCTTTCCTTGGCACGACGCTAGCGATCACCAATTGATGGATTTTGATCGCTCGGTATTGGGTGAAGAGATCTGGGTGGCTGAACAAAACGGTGAACTGTTAGGATTTGTGGCGATTTACCAAGCGGAGAACTTCATCCATCACCTGTATATCGATCCGCATTTACCACCACAAGGGATTGGCAGCGCCCTGTTGCGTGCAGCGGAGGCGACATTTACCTCAACGGGTTCGCTAAAGTGCTTGGTTAAGAATGAAAAAGCGCTGAATTTTTATCGTAAACATGGCTGGCAGATTGTCGAAACCGGTAACGATGGCAGTGAAGATTATTATTTGATGCATTCAGCAAACAAGAACCCCACAGGTTTCAACACATACCATTAATTCTGTCTCTCGTTTAGGACACACTCAATGCTTAAAGAAAACTTCAATGAGCTCCAGATCTTTCTCGTCGTCGCACGGGAAAGGAGTTTTACCAAAGCCGCAGGCAAACTTGGCGTCTCGCAGTCAGCATTAAGTCATGCGATCAAAGCCTTAGAAGAACGTTTAAATATCCGCCTTCTGACGCGGACGACTCGCAGTGTCGCACCGACGGAAATGAGCGAGCAGATCATCGCTTGCCTTGAGCCTCGTCTCGACGAACTGGAAGATGAATTGGAATCCATCATTCAGTCGCATGGCAGCGCATCAGGCAATATCCGTCTTTCCGCCGGGGAGCATTCAGCGCGCAGCCTGCTGTGGCCAAAGCTCAAACCTTTCCTTAAGCAATATCCAGAGATCAACATCGAACTGGTGGTCGATAACGGTTTTGTCGATATTGTGGACGGACGTTTTGATGCTGGCGTTCGTTTGGGGGAAAGTGTCGATAAAGACATGGTGGCGGTCAGGATCGGGCCGGATATGCGCATGGTGGTGGTCGGTGCCCCTTCCTACTTCGAAACGCAGCCGATGCCACAAACCCCTCATGACCTTCAGCATCACCGCTGCATTAATATGCGTTTACCAACGGCAGGCGGCTTGTATCACTGGGAGTTTGAAAAAGACGGCAAACCGCTACGCGTGAAGGTGGAAGGTCAACTGACCTTTAATCCGCTGGCTGAGAGGATCGACGCCGCACTGTCTGGCTTTGGGCTCGCCTGTGTGCCTGAAGACACGGTTCAGGATGCGTTGAAATCAAGAACTCTGATCCAAGTTTTACAAGAGTGGAGCCCCATGTTTCCGGGCTATTACCTCTACTATCCAAGCCGAAAGCAACATCCGCCCGCTTTCGCGCTACTCATTGATGCTTTGCGTTATTCAGAATAAGCCACCAGCAACACTGCGCTTATTTACCACGTCTCGCCACTGGCGAGCCACCGCTAACCGGCCTCGCCAACTGTCCTTTGCAAGCATAGCGGTTGGTTTTTCTGGAATAGTGAATGCACTTATCTTACTGGGGTTATACTTGCGGATAATCACTGCGTAGGGGATAGACACTATGAATGGTATTCATAAATGCTCATCAATTTAAGGTATAAAATAACCACTGGGTTGAATATTCATCCATTTCCCTGGTAAAAAAAATTAAAAAGTACAACTAACAGATAAAAATTAACTCAATTTATTCTCGCGAGAGTTTTTTCCATTTTATTATATCGTTCTTTAAGGAAATAAACTCGATAGGGAACCAGAAATCTTCCACCATCCAAGCATTCAAAACTGACACCGGGGTAATTAATGAAAGAGGCAGCCTTGCAAGTAAATACACCCATATATTCCCCATTGGAAATCAATCTCAACCTAGTTTCAATATCAAATTGACATGGAATTACTCTCGGAATAATCTCCCCTTCGGAGAGTACATTACTGATCACGCGAGAAAATGAGCACATGTCTTTTGTTTTATTAGATGCACCTTGCAAAATAGGAAGCACACTAATGACTTTTGATATAGGTTGTTCTTTATATTTTTCTGGTATTGCAAAACAACACTCAACCGGAGTAATATCCAAAAAATCAATCAAGTCAGAGTGAGTGAACTCACTTAATGAAACCACCACTCCATTGGTATTATTGAACAATATTCTTGCCAACGAATATTCATTAAGTTCCTCTTGCAAGATATTGATGCTCTCCGTGTTGTTCCCTCCAGATGAAAAAAACCTATAGTTGATAATGTCGGGACATTGGTTGTCAATAAAAAATGTGACATTTTTATTGTTTTTGTGTAGAAAAATATCACTCTCTATATTAACTAAATCCTGATAAATAGGAAGTAATACCTCATACAGTGAAGCACCAAACTCTGTCATTTCCAATCTCCCTTCTTTTTTGCAGAAAAGTTTCCTACCCAACCTCGACTCTAACTCGTTGATGCTCTTAATTAACGGTGAATAAGTTATACATATAGATTCTGCTGCATGAGAAATACTCTTTTTTTGTGCCACGATAATAAAGTGCTGCATTTTCTTTGCAATAAAATCACTCATTTTGATACCTTCTCTATTTATCATTTACGGAAGAGGCGTGCTTAAGTTACATGAGTGCGTTAATTTTACCTTTAATTCATAAAATTAAAGAGCAAATAATGATAACTTTACTGGTAAAGAATGAACTTGAAATACCACCAATGTCAAGTAATCTTACTCAAGAACTCCACACCAAAATTGTTTTTTAAGTTTATTTGCTAATTATTTTACAGATTCAATCAAATGTTAATTCTTCATGTTTATAAAAAATAAATATACACATTGAATAATCAATAGCCCATAAAAATAAAGGAAATGGCATGGATACTTCAACAAGTAAACTTATTAGTCGAATTGAAGATGTTTTACAACTCACTAACAAACTTCAAGAGTGCGGTTATTACTCAGTATTTGACATCATAAAACTCAGTAAAAGTGAATTTATCAAAAAACATCGGCGTGATTTTAGTCGACATACCGCTGAAGTGTATGACTTGGCGGTAGGCTTTGCTACTCAGGTCAGCCGTGTATTTCGGAAAAATGGTCTTATGAGGGGAGTGGCTCATGCAGGGGGCCTTAAAGGGTTACAAAAAGATAGCCCAACCTACCAATCATTGTTTGACGATAATTGGTCTAGCTACTGCTTAAGTAGTGCGCCAGAGGCTAACGACTCACCAGTATCTTACTTGGTATGGCTGTATAATCAGGCACACAATTGGGAAATAAATGAACCCGGCCTTGCAGAAATTTTCACATTGGCAAACCGTCGTCCCGACATACCTAAACTCATGATCAACGACAATGCCATTAACCAAGTGATCCCCGCCTTGGATGTAGTGAACGATGTGCTGACTGCGGCGATAGAGAGTTACATAGATGACAAGGCAGACCAAACACTGGCGGAAACACGTTACCCTAATCTGCTGCCATACACATTCCCACAACAACAAACAGTATTGTCACTGGCTAATTGCCAACTCAGTCTGCAACAAGTTATTGCTCAAGCTGATACCACCTGGCCTTATTTTTTATCTGCCGCCAACAAACCAGGGAAAAGCCAGGAAGCCAGCCGGATGGGGGCTAATTTATCACCTGAACAATATGAAATCATTACAGAAACTGAGGTGGACATCGATGATCCTGAGGCATTAAGTGCATTTTATTTAAATAACTTTGGTATGGTGACGGATTCTTACAATGCTCTGGCGCCATTGGATATTTTTACTCAACGAACAGCGCTTACGGTACCTCAGGTAGAGCAGTTGATCGCCGGGACTGCGGGCGGATATTTAGTGACTGCCTCACAGAATTATTGTGTTGGTACACCAACAGAAATTCCAACCGATTACGGTGCCGTATTTATTAATAACACCACGAGTCCCCCTATTACTATTGTAAGTGAAAACAATATTCAAACCGATACTAAAAGTGAAGAGACAACACTGATTTTTTCGGATAACGGCCTTGAAGCAATCGATGGTAAGTTTGGCAATGCATTAGAAATTGATGCATTACAATCAGCTCAAGTTTATCTGGATTATGATGTCAGTGCTCGTGGCGGGGTTCTTAGTGATTTTACCCTCGCTTTTTGGTGCAAGATTGATGCAAGTGCCCAGGATCTGGCGTTAATCACCACAAATAAAATCGATGATGCTGCTACTTCCACTACCGGTATGGCATTATTTGTACATCTTGATAATGATCAGAATAAAGTATTCCAACTAACGGTCAGTGACGGAACAACAACTACTACTGATACGGCTAATGTACCACTCCCAACCGATAGTTGGATGTTTGTTGCACTTACATTGGATGCTAATGGCAGTTCAGATGGCACCAGCCCATTATTGACTGGTTATTTTTGTACTGATGGCACCACTGTCACTCCAACCCCAATTGACTGTGCCAACTTGGGTTCAATACTGATCGATAATAAAGCCTGGGGGTTCAATGGTAATCTCGGAAATAGTTATTATACCAGTTATCCTGATAGACGCTTTGTGATGGCTATTGATGACATCACGGTTTGGGAACGTTGTTTATCAGCAAGTGAAATTGACGGATTTATCACCAATAATAAACCTGGAGGTGGCTACACTAGCATGACTCATTATTACCCACTAGATGGATCTATTGGGGGTTTCCCGCGTTTAAAAAACACGTCTGATAACAGTATGGATCGCATTAACCGCATGGTGCGCTTACAGCATTGGCTAGCATTACCTTACGATCAGGTTGATTTATTGCTCACAGCGACAATGGTGGCTGAAAGTAGCACCACGCAAACAATGAATGCTAATACCGTCAGGATGTTAGGAGTATTTAACTATTATCAGGATAATTACGCTGTAACACCATCTCAATTTGCAGCTATCCTACATGAAATTCCCCCTTATGCCATCACACCTGCGGTGCCTTTCTTGGACCAGATATTTAATTCGCCGGCTTTGTTTGAAACACCTTTTACCATTACTGATGCAGATTTCGATTATACCGATCCACAGGAACGCATTGTGAAACAACTGTGTGCTGGTTTAAGCATTAGTGAAACCCAGTTCCGTTTCCTCGCAGATAAAATCTATGCTGAACAGCCTGGTAGTGCGGCCAATTTATTGTCATGCTCATTAGCAGTAGTCTCCGCATTTTACCGGTTAGTGATGCTGCCACGTCTTTTAGGGTTGACTTTGGCAGAGGGTATGGCGCTGATGCAACTGCTGGGGGATAGCACTCTGCCGCAATTTGCAGCAGTGCCTGTAATCAATCCAACCGATACTGACAGCGCTGATATGTTGGACAGCCTGATGACATTGGCCAACACCCACGAATGGTTACAACAACATAGCCTTTCACCTACGGTAATGCTGGCGTTGGTGACACTAGCTAACACACAAAACACACCACAATATGCCACCACAGCGCAATTTAATTTAATTGCGGATATTGACCAACAGTTGGCTTCAGCCTTGCTAAATGAAACAGAACTGGAAACCTGTGGTGTGCCAAATGAAGCAAACACGCTTGCTGAAGGTTCGACTTATATGTTACTCACCGATACTGATGCAAAATTTGAGCCTTCCTATTCTCTAGATGCCTCCAAAGGGCAATATCTTCAATTACCTTCAGATATCAACTCCCAGTTTTCTCTTCAGTCCGATTGCAGTATAGGTTTTTGGCTGAATGTGCCACAGACACTCACAGACAATGCCCCTGTAATATGCTGCTCCGTACCATCAGCAGAGACTCCCACTGGCATATCAATCATGGCTCAATCTTCAGGTAAATTGTTAGTTACATTTACCGACAGCGATAACATCACCATAAGTGACAGCACTCTGTCGTATATCGTTGGGTCATGGTCATATATCACCCTAGTCTATTCCACATCAAACAAACAACTCACTGTTTACGTTGATGGTACAGCGGTTACCTTAGATACAGAGACATTTACCGGTTCCACCTTTACCGACGGTAATTACTGGGCATTCAACGAAGATGGTGCCCTAACATATTACCCCGCACACACTGATGCAACATTATACTACAGCGATATATCATTGTGGAACTCTGCATTATCCAGCGATCAAGTGGCAAGTATTATCAGTGCTAATACACAGGTCACCGATGCCACATATAAAATTAGTGATGAAGAGACCTACACGATAAACTGGATGGAAGTGCTTAGTGATCTTATTGATAATAATGGGCTGATTAAAGCTATAGTACCTAGTGATGGCGTAAGTATTTTCTCCACCATCTATCAAGCCGTTAATTTAGATATTGACCAAATAAGTTTTAACAGCCCCATGTCCGATGACGATATCGCCAACATTCTGACCAACCTAATTTATCAGACCAAGCTTACCCAAGATGGTATTGCCAATAGCAGTATAGCCAAAACCTTTAACCTGGAACCAAGTCTACCGCCATTATTATTACAATGGGCGAACGCTAGTACTTATCAATTCCTCAGCCAGAGCTGGACGCTGAAAGACACCACGGACCCACAAGATCCAACGTTACTCACTTATCTGGCTTTATTGTTGAGTGTAGGATGCCGGGCAGGTATCACTCAACAATTCCAGTTAACACCTGCCATGTTAAACAATTACTTGAACCATACCGCATGGTTTGGGTTATTAGATAACACCATTGATACGGCTATGCTCTACCAATTCAGCCGTTATGCGGATTGGATGACGCAAACCACGGCAGATGAAGACGATATTCTGGCTTATTTAAGCTGGGTGAATGCGGTAAGCCCCACAATTGTTCCCACTCCGACCAAAGCAGCACAAGTGTTAGCAGAGTTGTTAGGTTGGGAGGCCAGCGAAGTACAACTGGCAGTAAATTATGCTACCAACAGCCTTACAGGCACGGACGCTATCGCCACGACACTCACCCAAGTTGATTGTGTGATGCGCCTACAAACCATGGGACAGCAAAGCGGTCTTTCCGTGACGCCGTTATTGCAAACCGCAGTACTCAGTACTAGTTCCGTTTATAGCGACTGGCAACCCGTAGGTGAATCGTTGGTAGCAGCACAGGTAACAGCCTAATTACCGAATAACCTGTGGGGCACCCCACCTATTTTCTCTATCCAACAACCTGAGCGTTGCCACTATCACGGTGGCAACCTCAGGTATACGATGAATATTGAAAGGAATATTAATGATGACAACTTCAATTGCTGCACAATTAAATCAAACCCATCGTAGTGCATTACTGGCCTATTATCTTGGCCAGTACGTGGCGAATAATGACGATCTAAAAGAATATATTCAAACACCAGAGGATGCTTATGAATATTTGCTAATTGACCCTTTGGTATCGAATGATGTCACCACTTCACAAGTGGCAGCAGCGATGTCCAGTATTCAACAATATATGAACAGTATGGCATTGAATATGGAGCCGGGATTTGACAGTAGTATTATTGGCACAGACCAATTAGCCACTTGGAATGGAGGGGCTAATCAATATGCTATTTGGGCCGGAGAGATGGAGTTACAAGATTACCCAGAAGATTATATTGATCCAACACTGAGGGAAAACAAAACCACCTGTTTTACCGATCTGGAAACGGTACTCAATCAAAATCAGATCAATTCAGATACCGCACAAGATGCAGTACTCAATTATTTAAATGAGTTTGAACAAGTAGCGAACCTGGAAATGGTCAGTGGTTATCTGGATGGAGTAGATCAAACCACCAGTATGTATTACTTCCTAGGGCGTACTCGTAGTACCCCATACACCTATTATTGGCGTTCATTAGATATGAGTCAAAATGCAAATAATATTGTTGCACTAGGAGGCTGGAGTGAATGGAGTGAGATTAACCTACCATTAAGCCAAGATAATGTCGTATCTACTGTACGTCCGGTTATTTATAATAACCGTCTCTATGTATCATGGTTCGAGCGTACTCTTGTCGGACAAACTGATGATGATGAAGCAGATGATATTATTAAAATTAGCACTTACATGGCCTACTTACGCTTTGACGATACTTGGTCTGCACCACAACTTATTGATTCGGTATTAAGTAATGATATTGTACGTGTAGGAAATGATACCGGAATTGAGATGAAATTATTTACTGCAGACAATAGTGAGCTCTGTTCAATGAGTGGTTATAACTCATCCTCCGATCCAACCGAGACGATGTTCTACACTTCGTTATTTTCAATAGTAGAAGGTAGTGTAGATTACACTTACTATTCAACCGGATTAGATGACTGGGGGAATATAGCGCAGCGGCAATGCTTATTTTTAACAAATTACTATGATAAATATATAGATAATGGGCAAAAAACAATACAGTTTATAACAGGCACGGGTGAGTTATATGATGTTGATGATGTGGTTGATGATAATCAAACCTCCGACGTTAACACCATGCTTTCTGCCATTCCTATTTTAACTCTATCCGACATCACCAATAGTAATGACCATCTCAGCATAGAGATACAAGTTAATCTCACAGCTCACGATATGACAACATACCAAACGTATAATATATCTGGTATACTTCAAGGCGATATCCTCTCTATTACGCCCTCTGATTTCACCCTTGAGTGTAGTGAAAAAAAAATCACTCTCTCCGGCACAGCACGCATCGCCGCTTCTGCTACATCCTCAATAATAGATCATATTATATTGATTGATAATGATAACCAGCGCGAAGTCGAAAGGGACAATCTCAGTATTCCAATCATCAAGACGGACTCCGGCGCTGAATATACCATGTCAGATATTGAGTTTACTTATACTGAAGACGGTTTTATTACACTTTCCGACAATTATCAGCTTAAACTTGAGTTTCAACCCGATAATTATTGGAATAATCTATCCTTCAACTTTACTGATCCTTCTGACATATACCAACTAGTTGTATATCAAGATTCCATTGATGATAGTAACAAGATAGCAACTATCCCAATAAATAATTTTGGCAGTGTTACTTCTGTACCATTCACCATGAATTCCCCTTCTACACCGGAAGATATTATGCTTATTTATGGTGTGGAACAGTCGGTAGATGGCGTATCACGGGGTTATGCATATAGAACAGTAACGCTAAAGTTCGATACTGTTACAGAAATTACTGTTCCAACTCTGGCTGAACAAGATGACGCTACTCTGGGTACCGCAGAATTTCTTGATTTCGGAACCTCAACTTTCTCTGACGGCACCGCTATCGCCCCCATCCGCCTCAACACCCTATTTGCCAAAGAGTTGATCAATAAAGCCAGCACCAGCATTGATGCGCTACTGGCCTGGGATACCCAGATGACCGAGGAGCCTGCATTAACCAACGGTGACGATCCGGTGCCGATGGATTTTAACGGCGCCAATGGCCTTTATTTCTGGGAACTGTTTTTCCATATGCCGTATCTGGTGGCTTATCGCCTAAATCAGGAACAGCAATATGACGAAGCACAAAGCTGGTTTAATTATATTTTCGATCCCTCCGCGCGCGGTCGGGATAACGATGAACCCGACTATTGGAGTGTGCGCCCACTAGTAGAAGGGCAAAGTGCCGAAGCACAAAGCGAAGCATTACAATACCCAGTTGATCCTGACGCGCTCGCCACTGCCGATCCAGTGCATTACCAAAAAGCCATTTTTATGGCCTATGTGCGTAATATGATTGCTACCGGGGATGCCGATTACCGTTTATTAACTAACGATGGCCTCAGTCAGGCCAAGCTGCGCTACTGTCAGGCAAAAAATCTGTTGGGGCCACGCCCGAATGTGCAGTTGGTTAATTATTGGCAACCAGATACGTTAGCCACTATTGCCACGGCTACCACACCACAATTAAGCCAACTGGAAAACCAACTGGCAGATACGCTGTATGCCCTACCCGGCACCCCATCGACAGCGCTAACAGTAAGTGAAAATCCGAACTTTATCCTACCGCTTAATACTCAGTTGTTGAGCTACTGGAATACTCTGGATTCACGACTGTATAACCTACGCCATAACCTATCAATTGACGGCCAACCGCTGAATATTCCGTTGTATGCCACTCCAGTCAACCCGACCATATTAATGCAGCAAACCGCCCAAGGGGGATCCCTGAGCAGTGCCAATGCCGGGCTTTCTGCCACTATTCCGCCTTACCGTTTCCGCTCCATGCTGCAAAGCGCCTATGGGGCAGTCAATACTCTTAGCCAATTTGGTCAAACGCTGCTCAGTTACTATGAGCGTGGTGATAGCGCTTCACTGCAACAACTACAGCAGCAGCAAATGCTGGATATTTCCAGTTTTACCATCAGCCTACAACAGCAGGCATTAGATGCGTTGAACACCGATCAAACTGCCCTTGAAGCCAGCAAAGCCATAGCCAGTGGAGTGAGCACATACTACTCAACGCTCAGTAATAACGGCGTTTCCTCTGGGGAAAGCCAGGCCATGAACCTACAAACCAGTAGCAGTGCCATGGTGACGGCCTCCGAACCATTGATGGCGGTAGGGGCAGATCTGAATTTGACTCCTGATATTTTTGGCCTGGCGGATGGTGGCTCCATATGGGGCGGAGCTGCCTATGTTAGTGGACTAATCTTACAGTTTAAAGGTCAAACCATGGAGTTAACCGCCCAACGCATCCAAACCTCAGAAGAGTACCGCCGTCGTGGTGAAGACTGGCAATTCCAGGCCGATCAGGCCGATCTGCAAGTGGCCGCTATTGATGCCCAACTGGATGCATTGGCTATCCGCCAAACGGCAGCACAAACCTCACTACAACAAGCGCAGGCCGAGCAAGCTAATCAGCAAGCCACACTGAGCTTCTTGACCACCCGCTTTACCCAATCCTCGTTGTACAACTGGCTGAGTGGGCAACTCTCAGCGCTGTATTACCAAGCCTATGATGCGGTACTGTCGCTGTGCCTGAGTACAGAAGCTTGTTGGCAATACGAAATGTGCGATGTCACCACGCGCTTTATTCAGACTAATGCTTGGAACGACAGCTACCACGGCCTGCTGGTAGGAGAATCACTGCAACTTAACCTGCACCAGATGGAATCTGCTTGGCTTAGCCGTAACCAGCGCCGCCTGGAATTGACCAAGACCTTATCCCTGAAACAACTGGTGAGTGACGATTCCGCCTGGAGCGCATTTATCAGCAGCGGCAGTTTGGACTTCACACTTAATGAATCCCTGTTTGACAACGATTACCCCGGTCATTACCAGCGCCAAGTGAAATTCGTCACCGTCTCACTCCCCACCTTGCTGGGCCCATACCAAGATGTGCGCGCCACCCTAACGCAGACTAGCAGTAGTACTTTGTTGAAAGCAGATATCACTGGGGTGAATTACTTGAACGATCCCAACAGCGGTAGCGACAGTAATGTGATCAAAAATCTGCGTGCCAGCCAACAGGTGGCGGTTTCTACCGGGTTAAACGACAGTGGCCTGTTTGAGCTGAGTTTTGGCGATGAACGTTACCTGCCATTCGAAGGGACTGGTGCGGTTTCTAGTTGGCACTTGAGTTTCCCCAATCCAACCTCAACAGAACAAAGCGCCTTGTTGGCAGCGCTAAGCGACGTGATTGTCCAGGTGCATTACACCGCCGTCTACGGTGGCTCCACCTTCGAACAGGCCGTCATGCAGACGCTGAGCAGTTAACCCCCACGGATACGCCACCGGCAATGTGTCGGTGGCAGGAGAATTGAATATGCAACCATCAAATCAATCCCACTCGGTGGCCATTACCCCACCTTCATTACCTAAAGGTGGCGGTGCACTACCCGGTATGGGAGAAGCATTGGCCAATGTAGGACCCACTGGTTTGGCTAGTATGACGCTCCCATTACCTATATCCGCTGGACGGGGCTACGCTCCTAACATGGCACTGAACTACAGTAGCGGTGCGGGTAACGGGGTGTTCGGGTTAGGTTGGGGGGCTGGTGCCATGCGCATCAGCCGCCGCACCAGCCAAGGTGTACCGCAGTATAACGAGCAAGATGAGTTTCTTGGCCCTGATGGCGAAGTGCTATTGCCAGAACGAGACGACGACGGTGAGGTGATCACCACCACGTGTAGCACGTATGGTGATGTTGTTCTGGAGCCGAGTTGGCAGGTAACACGTTATTATCCGCGAATCGAAGGTGCATTTAACCGCCTAGAACTCTGGCAAAGTGGCGCACTGCAATTCTGGCTACTGCATGGTGCCGATGGGCAACTGCACTGCCTAGGGAAAAATGCCGATAGTCAAATTGTTGACTCGACCAATGCTACACATATAGCCGAATGGCTGCTGGAAGAGTCGGTCTCTCCTACGGGAGAACATATTTACTACCAGTACCAGCGTGAAACAGCGGACGGTATTGTCGATGGCAGCGTAGAAGCCAGCCGTGACTACAGTAACCAACTCTATCTGACGGGTATTTATTATGGCAACGCAACCGCAGCCACCGATCTCTATGCCTGGCAAGACGATGCTGCCAGTCAGAACTGGTTATTCAGCCTAATTGTTGACTACGGTGAACGCGGTACGGATACCACCACACCACCGCCCTACACGACCACCACACCTTGGCCACTACGTCAGGATCCGTTCTCGCGTTATGACTATGGATTTGAGCTTCGCACCCATCGGTTATGCCAGCAAGTGCTGATGTTTCATCATTTCCCTGATGAATTGGGCGAAGATAGTACCTTGGTGGCACGCCTACTGTTGGAATACCAGCAAGACCCCAAACTCACCTTACTGGTCGGCGCGCAGCATATGGCCTATGACACACAAGGCACGGTACAACTGATGCCCCCGTTGGATCTGCGCTATAACCCATTCGAACCCACATTGGAGGCCAGTGCCTGGCAAGCGTTTGATCCGATGCCGGGGTTGAACGAAAGTCCGCTATACCAACTGGTAGATTTGTACGGAGAAGGCATTCCCGGCATTTTGTATCGTGCGGGGCAGCAATGGCATTACCGGGCAGCGGAACGTGCCTCTGCCGGGGGAGACGCCGTGAGTTATGGCACCTGGCAGACATTACCACTGGTTCCGGCACTGCAACCACGGCAAAACCGATTAATGGATATTACCGGTGATGGCAAGTTGGACTGGCTGGTGGCACAACCCGGGTTGGCTGGCTTCTTTACCCTCAATCCCGACACCAACTGGTCGAATTTTACTGCGTTTAACACCTTCCCGACCGAGTTTCTCCACCCCCAAGCGCAATTGATCGATTTGATTGGCGATGGTTTAAGCGATCTGGCTATGATTGGCCCGAAGAGTGTACGACTCTATGCCAACCAACGTGAAGGCTTTGCCCCGGGACAAGAGGTGTCACAAGACCATGATCTACCTATTGCCGGGCGCAATGCACGTGAATTGGTGGCCTTCAGTGATGTGTTGGGCAGTGGCCAAATGCATCTGGTACGAATCCGTTACGACAGCATTACCGTATGGCCCAACTTAGGGCGCGGCAACTTTGCGGCCCCATTCCAACTGGCAGCCCTAGATTTTGATGAACAAAGCTTTAACCCTGACCAAGTTCTGCTAGCCGATCTGGACGGCTCCGGCACCGCCGATCTGCTGTATATGGAAAGTGATCAACTGCGCATCTGGTTTAATCAGGCTGGTAACAGTTTATCGGATCCTTGCACTCTGCCACTTCCCACAGACACTCGCTACGATCGTTTATGCCAACTAAACGCAGCGGATGTTCAGGGGCAAGGTATGGCAAGCCTAGTGTTCTCGTTACCTCATATGACGCCACAACATTGGCGCTACGATTTTGCTACCGCCAAACCCTGGTTACTGAGCGGGTCCAATAACAATATGGGTGGAGATAGCACCCTGATATACCGCAGTTCAGCGCAGGAATGGTTGGATGAAAAACAGGCTGATGCGGGCGCTGTGAGCCAACTGCCATTCCCGGTACATGTGGTATCGCAAGTCGTGAGCACCGATGAAATCACCGGTAATGTGCTGACCCAACAATACCGTTATCGTAAAGGGGTGTACGACGGCCAGGAACGGGAATTCCGTGGTTTTGGTTATCTGGAGGCACAAGATAGCCAACAGGATAAAGACAGTAATGGCGGCGAATTAAGCTTCACCCCCCCTCTATTAAGCAAAAGTTGGTACCACACCGGGCAACAACAAGATGAAACGTCCCTCTATGGCACCCCATATAAAGATGAACAGGCCTATGAGGTAAAAGCGACATACTTAACGGAATATGATGTTAATGAACAGATGGATGAGCCCTTAGAACCTGATGCTAACAGCCAATGGTGGCTATATAGGGCGTTAAAAGGACAGCTATTACGTAGTGAAAGTTATGGACTCGACGGTAGTGGTGAGCAAGATACCCCTTATGGCATCAGCCTTTGCCGTTATCTGGTACGCCAGGTACAACCGGCTCATGCACAAGAATCTTGTGTCGCTCTAGTGGTTGCACTGGAACAATGGGGTTACCACTATGAACGTCTGGTGGAAGACCCTCAGATAAGTCAACAAGTAGTCATCCAGCTTGATGAGTATGCCACCCCACTGTGGGCAATTAGTCTTTATTATCCACGTCGCTCACAACCCACCACTAATCCCTACCCTGATACCTTGCCCCCCACCACTTGGAGCAGCAGTTACGATGATCAACAGCAACTGCTACGCATTAATGAGCAGCGGAACGCCATTTATCATCAGGCTGATCCGCAGGCTTGGCGCCTGGGGTTGCCACATCAACAGCGCCAGAACTGCCTGAGCCAATCAGGCTATAGCAGTAACGGTTTGAGTTACGAAGATTTGATCGAGCCTGATGGTTTCTTGGGGACAGAACAAACACGTACCTTCGCCGGGCAAAGCGAGGTGCATTATTTGAATGATGCGGGTCCAGATTTTATCGCCCTAGTAGATCATCAGGAAGTGGCCGAACTAGATGATACGGCTCTGGCAGCCTATGACGGCGTACTCGACAGCACCGCATTGCAAACCATGTTGACAACCGCTGGTTATGTACAAGCTGAACGTGTTTTACCGGTAGAGAATGCGCAGGAAAATCCGGTCTGGGTCGTTGAGCAAGGTTTTACTACTTATCAATCGGCCGCTAATTTTTACCGCCCGCTGACTCAACAAAGCACAGTATTGACTGGCGCAACCACCCTCACTTACGACAAATACATCTGCTTGGTCATACAGATAACAGATGCGTTAGACAACACGGTATACAGCACCCCTGACTACCATTTTTTGCAACCCTGGCAGGTTATCGACATTAACGACAACACCCAGGAAATTCAGCGCGATGCGTTAGGCAATCCCCTCGGGAACAGTTTTTATGGTACCGAACAAGGAACAGCGATTGGATTTGATTCTGTGATCACCAGCCCGGTCACCACCGGGCAAAGTGTCTCGGATGTGATAGCCAGTGCCGGGCAAGCACCACAACAGTTGGCCTGCGTAGTGGCGTATGACCTATTCAGTTGGATGGGGCGGGTTGAGCCCTCTTTATTGATGGCAGATGAGTGGCAACGGTTGATAGCCCTGCGTTTTATCACGCCACAGGGCCATATCCGCAGTGCAGGACACCACTGGGTAAAAACATACTACCCGATCCCAGGTTTAGCTACGGCAGTACATTACGTTCTGAGCGAAGCGCAAATCGTGCCGGTACAAACTGCCACCTTGTTAGCAGACCGCTATCCTGATGATCCAGAACAGCAAGTTCGGGTAACGGTGAGTTATCAGGATGGTTTTGGCCGTATGTTGCAAGCCTGCGGCAAAGTCCCTGCCGGGGATGCCTGGCAACGTGATGAACAAGGTGAATTGGTTGTGGATGAAAACGGACAACTGGTGGTCGCCGCGGCCGACCCACGCTGGGCTGTTTCTGGCCGGGTAGAGTATGACAACAAAGGTTTGTCAGTGCGCAGTTATCAACCTTATTTCGTCAATGACTGGCAGTACGTTAAAGACAGTGCGATGCGTGCCGACGGCTATGCAGATTGTCACTACTACGATGCGACCGGACGTGAAATACAGGTGATCACCGCCAAAGGTTACTACCGACGCCAAAGTTACTACCCGTGGTTTGTGGTGAGTGAAGATGAGAATGACACACTGACAGCGTAGACCATCACGGATCCGGTTAGCTGGATCCGTTCATAACCTAGATAGGGAGTGTTAATGAAACCATCCACTAGTTTATACCATCAAACACCGAATATTGGCGTTTACGATAATCGAGGATTATTGGTTCGTGGCTTACGTTACAACCGAAGCGTCGTAGATTCCCCATTGCAAGAGTTGATTATTCATAGCAGTTACAGCCTGCAAGGGTTTGCGCTACAAAGCACGGATCCACGTCTGTTTGCCCGGCAACAACAAGGAGAAGACGTTCAACCGAATATGCAGGTGGTTTATTCACTCACAGGACAATCGCTAAAAACTGACAGCGTGGATGCCGGTTCATCCTGGCAAATGCTGGACATTGAAGGACGTGTTTGCTGGGGGCAGGATAGCAATACAAATCAACGTTGGCAGCAATACGATATATTGAGCCGCATTAATCTGGTTATTGAACAACCACAGGGTGAAACTGCACGTAATAGCGAACGCTTTATTTACGGCAGCGATAAAACCCTCAATCAAAATAGCCTAGTGATTCATTACTATGACACCGCGGGTTTACTCAGTCAGGATAGCTTTAGCCTGCTGGGTATGCCATTGAACAGCAACAGACAGCTTTTGGCCGATATGGATAATGCCAGCGACTGGCAAGGAGATGATGAAGCTGCATGGCAAGCATTACTAGACACAGAAAATTACCAGACCCACTGGCAATACAACGCAACCGGGGCGATAACACAACAAACCGATGCCAAAGGCAACCAGCAGCGCTGGACACTGGATATTGCTGGCCGATTAAGTGCCCATTGGATGACCTTGCAAGGGGGAACGGAACAGCAAGTCGTCGGAGCTATCGATTATAGCGCCGCTGGGCAAATCCTCAGTGAAACCGCCGGTAACGGTGTAATAACGCAGTACAGTTATGAAGTAGAGACCCAACGTTTGTTAGGCGTCACCACTCTGCGCTCCGGTAACACCACCGTGTGCGATCTACGTTATGAGTATGATCCTGTAGGTAACGTCACATTGGTCACTGACCTAGCTGACGAAGTTCGTTTTTACAAAAACCGCCGCGTGGCACCAGAAAATGCTTACGCCTATGATGCGTTATACCAATTGATAGATGCCAGTGGCCGCCAAAATAACACTCTGACTCAGCAAGGTTCCGCCCTCCCTGCTCCAATTATTGATGCCAGTAACCTAGTGACTTATAGCCGTAGCTATCGCTATGACACTGCTGGCAATATGACGCAGTTTTCCCATAACAGTGAACAGAGTTTCACCACTGAGATGGTGGTAGCAAATAACAACAACCGAGCTTTACTGCAGACTGGGGGAATAATACCTGACGATATTGATGCCGGGTTTGATACTCGCGGTAATACACTGAATTTACAGCCAGGCCAACCCTTGCGTTGGGATATACGCAATCAATTGCAACAAGTGACGTTGGTGCAACGCACCAGTGATGACGACAGTGATTGGGAACGTTATTACTATACAGGTAACCATCAACGGATTATCAAAAAAACGCAACTGAATAGTGGGCAGAATAACCAGCAGGTTATCTATCTACCAGGGCTGGAAATACGCACCACCATGGCTGGAGAAACCATTACCGAACAGTTGGATATTTTGACCATTAGCGCAGGCTCATTTCAGTTACGCATATTAAGTTGGGAAATAGGTGGTGAAGAGAGCATTAAAAATCCACAATGGCGTTACAGCACTGGCAACCTGATTAACTCACAAAACATTGAATTTGATGGTGTAGGGAATATATTAACCATCGAGGAGTTCTTCCCGTTTGGTGGCACCGCCATTTGGGCAGGGAACAGCAGTGAAGTAAAATATAAATATGTTCGCTACTCAGGTAAGGAACTGGACAGTACCGGATTGTATTACTACGGCCATCGTTATTATATCCCCTGGAGTTGTCGCTGGTTGAGTACAGACCCAGCAGGAACAGTCGATGGATTGAATTTATATTGCATGGTGAATAACAATCCAATTTCCTACGCTGATTGCCGTGGATTAGATAAAATCCCTATGATTATTCATTATATTTGGATCGGAGACAATGTCGCTGGATTAAACAAATTCGAAAAAAACATAATTAACTGTGCTGAACTCAATCCACATTATAAAATCATGCTACATCTTGATGTCGACAAAAATCGATACGGTGCAGTGATTAATAGACTGTCGTCAGCGACCAACGGAGCTATTGAGATTAAAGACATTCCGACAGAAGAGTATTACAAAGCCAATAATAGTAATGCTGATGTGTATGAGAAATTGAAAAGTGGTGGAGTAAAATACTATGCATTCGCTTGCGACACTTTAAGATACACCATACTTAATCACTTTGGTGGCATCTACAACGATCTAGATAATCCACCAACATCCGCCTTACCAAAAAAACCTTTTGATATTCAAAACAATCAATTATTAACCGGATTTATAACAGTTATCGATAGCAACAAATATGCGTTATGGAATAATTGCTATTTTGCTTCATTACCTAATGAAAACCCATTAACAGATTTAAAAGAACACATCGCTACAAACTTCCTTCCAGAGACTATGGATCATATTTCAAAAGTTGAGTCAACTATTGACGCTCAGCATGGTGAAGAGAAGTCAATGGTTAAATTTGAATTACTCACTAGTACCGTTGGTGTTCAGGCCTTCACCACATATACAAATTTATATGACGAAGAACGAAACTCCGCCTTTAAAAAATTCAATCAGACTCATTTGGCCTACCGCAGCAGAGTAAACTGCCTACCTAGAGAAGAAAGGAAAGCATTTTACGCTAGCCTTCCAAAAGATGAACGAGAGAGATTTAATGCCGAGCGCGAGCCAATACATAAATATAACGTACTTGGGGAATACTTTAATATGCAAGGTGAAGGCTCATGGCGGTAAAAATAATAAAACAATAATCAATGAGGTGCACAAATGAGAGTTTTACCTCTTATTACATTACTAATCTGTGGTTGCAGTGGAAAAATAAACAACCTTAATATCTTCGGCTACCAAACGGGAGTCCCGGCCACGATGGACAGCAATGCGAAAGAAAATATGGATATACAAGAGGAAAAAGACACCAATGAAGAAAAAAAAGGTTCCAAAGGTGGGAAAATAATCAATGCAATAAAAAAACTCGAGGGGAAATAATGACCACATTATATACAGCAACACCCACCATTAGCGTGGTAGATAACCGTGGACAATCCATTCGTCATTTGCAATATAACCGTATACAAATTGATACTCCACAGGATGAACTCGTCGCCCGCAGTACATATAGTTTGAATGGCTTATTGATTACGCAAATTGATCCACGCTTATATACAGCAAAGCTTGACGACCCAAATGTAGTGGAAAACTTTCGCTACCAATCTTCTCTTACGGGAAAAGTATTGCGTAGCGACAGTGTGGATGCTGGTATTGCATTCGCGTTATTTGATGTCACAGGCAACCCGGTGTGGGGGCAAAGCGGAGCAGAGATTTCACAGCGCGCAGAGTATGACGTACAAGGGCGCCCAACGCTATGTTATCAAACCTTGCCAGGTGCCAGTGAAACGATTACTGGTCGATTTATTTATGGCGAAAGCCTTGAACAACCCGCAGAGAACAATCTGCGTGGACAATGCTACCAACGTTACGATGGTGCAGGGTTGCTCACACAGGCCGCATTTTCATTACAAGGCGTGGTACAGCAACAAACACAACAATTGTTACTCAATGCCGAATCGCTCCCCGACTGGCAAGGAGCCAGCAGCGATGAATGGGATGCATTGCTGGAGAGCACTCAATACATAACTCAATGGACCGGGGATGCTGACGGGAAATGGCTGACGTTGACCGATGCCAAGGGAAATCAACAGCAGGTGAGCTACAACGTAGCCGGGCAAATTGCCAGTAGCAGTATTATCGCTCAGTCAACACCCAGTACAACACTCAGTAGCATTGATTACAGCGCCGCCGGCCAAGTGTTGCAGGAAGTGGCCGGCAATGGCGTGACAACAAACTATACCTACGAGGCGCAGACACAACGCCTGCTAACTATGCGTATGGCCCGCTCCTTCGGGGACGAATTGCAGAACCTCAGCTACAGCTATGATCCGGTAGGGAATATTATTGGCATTAGCGACAGTACTGCCGCGACCCGTTTTTATCGTAACCGCAAAGTCACGCCTGAAAACACCTATAGCTACGATGCACTTTATCAGTTGATCAGCGCTAACGGACGAGAGAACGCCAATGCCAAACAACAAGGGCCTGCGTTACCCGAACCGATTACGGATAGTAGCCAACTTATTACTTACAGTAGAAGCTATAGCTATGATAAATCAGGTAATTTATTCAATATCCAGCATATTGGCGCAACCAGTTATAGCCAACAGATGGTGGTTTCTAATACCAGTAACCACGCAGTTTCTAGCGCCATGGGGACGAATCTGCAACCGCAAGATATAGATGTAGAGAATCGCTATTTTGATGCCAGCGGTAATGCACTATGGCTACAAAGCGGACAAAGTTTAGGGTGGCTGGGCAATAACCGTTTACAGCAAGTCATACTGGTGAGCCGTGATGGTCAGCCTGATGATCGCGAAGTGTACCAATACAACGCGGAAGGGATGCGGGGGCGCAAACAAACCATCGCATTAACCAGCGGTACCACACAAACCCAACAGGTGGTTTATCTACCAGGTTTAGAGTTACGTACCACACAAAGTAATAATGGCAATGGAGTCACCACTACTGAAGACTTTACTGTTCTGGTGGCTCAGGCCACCGGGCGAGCAGCGGTACGTCATCTCTATTGGGAAACAGGGACACCCGATATTCCCAACGGACAACTACGCTATAGTTTTAATAATCAAATTGGTTCCAGTAATTTGGAGTTAGATGGTGATGCCAACATTCTCACCGTGGAGGAATATTATCCGTTCGGCGGCACTGCCGTATGGGGAGGGAGTAGTAGCGAAGTAAAATACAAATATATCCGCTACTCTGGCAAAGAACTCGACAGTACCGGGCTGTATTACTATGGTCATCGATACTATATGCCGTGGTTAGGGCGCTGGTTGAACCCAGATCCTTCAGGAACGGCAGATGGGTTGAATCTCTATTGTTTCGTTAAAAATAACCCTGTCACATCTTATGATGTCGGTGGTTTTATTGACGAAAAAGATCTCTCACCAGAGCTTCTCATGCTGATGAAAGATACGGGCGAAAAATACCCAGATGGATATGAGGATGAAAGTCCCGACGCTAAAAATAAAGTCAAAGAGAGAAATGATAAAATAGAGGCTCTGAAAAATGATCGTGACACTAATCCTTTCTCACCAATTATCAGTAGAGTAGCAGAACAGATGCATAAGACACTATTTGAGGAGGCAGGACAGTATAAACTCCCCGAAGGTTTTGGAGTAAATATAACAGAATACTCTAAAGATTCAGCTCTACTCCATAAATTGGCACTCAATATCGGAGAAGACTCAGAGGGTAAAGTAGCTGAGTTAGATGCAGAGCTTAAAATGATACCCGCCTATAAAAGACTTACTTTTAGAGGAGCAATGTTAGATAACACAATATATCAACCCGACAATAATCCGGAAGCCTGCAATGGCGGCAATGTTCAAAACATAATTAAAAAAGGAGATTATGTAACAACACAAACATTTTTCTCGACCAGTGCAGAAAAGAAAGTTGCCAGTGAATTTGTCATGCGACAACGTTTTGGTATGGAGCACTCCCTCAAATCTGTAGTCTTTGAGATCAGTGGGTCTAGTGGTAGAAATATTACCCGATTCACAGCAATAAAGCAGGCAGAAGTTTTAATGTCGCCAGGAGTTATCTTTAAAGTGGTAGGTGTTAAAGATGAACAGTTCGGTCCAAACATAATGCTAGAGGAAATGCCAGATTCTATCTGGAAAAATAGTGACATTAAAGTCAGAGACTATCGTTTTGGCACTAAAATCAATTCGAAACCCAGGTTACATAAAACAGCCTAAATTAATTAAACACATTTATAACAGCCCCCTTTAATTTAAGTAGAGGGGGCGCGCTACAGGGATATAAAAATATCTCGACATGCAAAAATGCGCACATTTGAAACTTTAAGCATGACTAATGTAAATCATATCACAACATTCATTTCATGGAAACAATGCCTAATTGTTCAACCTGTTTTTTAAGAACTTCAGCATCTAACAATCCTGTATTAATAAATTCCCCTTGAACATTAGGGTAACCATCACCGCCGCTTGCATTATAACTTGGCATACTGATCCGGTATTTTTTGTTCGCCTCTAGCACACGCCCCCCAATAATAACATGGGTTATTTTATTGTCATCCAACGTGAAGGTAACATTAGCTAATTGTGGATAGGCTCCAGACCCCGCCTTTTTATTTACCACAGCCTGTAAATAAGTTATTAATTCCCCCCCCCGCATCTCAACATAACCTACGGTGTTGCCAAACGGTTGCACAGTTAATACATCTCGATAGCTAATTGGACCAGCATCAATAGAAGCGCGAACGCTACCGCTACTAATTAACCCCAGATCAGCATGGGTTGCAGCCATCTGCGCAGTAATGATGAGTTTACCTAAGTTAGTCTGTTGGGAGCGGACGACAGAACGCTCACCTTCTAGATAGACATCACTCCTTCCGATAATCTCATCGAGTTTCTCTGCTCCTTTTTTTTGATAAGGCTCCAGTAATGTGACGAGTTTAGCATCTTGTTCAATCGTATCACCATAATTAACATATTGGGCTTTACCATCCTCTGCTACAATTTTCTTTTTCAGATTTATCGGTATTAACTGATACTTCCGCAATGTCAAATTACCATTGATAAACGTAAAATCTGCACGGCCAACATATTTGCCCCATTCATGCGCCTGAACTATCCAAACCCCATTTTGTATGTCAGGAATACATGGAGTTCCTGGTACGTAAGAAGCCTGACGTTGATTGACTGACTCCATACACACCGGGTTTTGTGAATGACCACCAACAATAATATTTAATGAACCAAGATCCAGAGATCGAGCCAACTCAACATCTCCCGGTGCATTTGAGCCATGATTACCATCCTCATAATGCCCCATATGAGTGGCAGCAATAATAATATCAGGCTTATTTTTAGCGCGTATTTTTTTAAGTAACGATTTAGTCTCTACTACCGGATCACGGAACTCAATACCCGCAAGTATTTTCTTACTACCTAAGCGTTTAGTATCGTCAGTGGTTAGGCCAATAACTGCAATACTCAGACCTTGTTTGTTGAACAACTGATAAGGCTTAAAAAGTCGCCGCCCCGTTTTCGCATCATAAATATTGGCGGACAAAAAAGGGAACTTAGCCCAACGCTCCTGCTGCCGAATAACACTCAACGGGTTATCAAATTCATGATTCCCTACCGCCATCGCGTCATAGCCAATAGCATCCATGCCCAAAAAGTCAGGTTCAGCATTTAACATATCAGACTCTGGTACTCCGGTATTTACATCCCCCCCAGAGAGTACCAGCAAACTCCCTCCGGCCTTATTCACTTCAGTACGAACTTGATCCACGACTATTTTTTGAGCCGCTAATCCATATTCACCATGTTTACTTTGCCAAAAATGTCCATGGTGATCATTCGTATGCAATAGCGTAATAGTATAAACCTTATCTTTTTGCCAAACAGCATTAGCTTGTGTGGCAAAGAACAAAGACAAAAAAGAAACGACACACCCATACCTAATATATCTAAGTATCAATATACTCATAATGTCATCACCTAAAAATGAGTTACTTCAATAGATTACGATTATCTAAGAACAGGTAAAACTTGGTTGTCTGATAAGGTTGGAAATTATTATCAGAAACAAAAACCAATGTTTTCTTACCATCAATATCTGGACCAAAAGTCACGCCTTCTATGCAATCTGGCTTATCCGTTAACAGATTAAAATCAATAAGTAATTTTTTTTGTGCAGGTTGCAACATTTGTGGATGATTAATGTCCACCAGGCTAATGGTGTCCTTTATATTTGTGCTCTGACGCAAATCAACCAAATAAGCACGAACATTGAAATCAAAATCCTTGAATCCTTTACTGGCATTACGTCCAGCACGCTCAATAATAATGACGCGATGTTCATCTATCGCCAGAAGCTCTGACAAACCGTTATCATTAACACCAAACTCACTCACTTGCGGTACGGCATCTAAATTATAAATGAACTCACTATCGAGTTTTAATGAGTTATCAGAAGGATTAATCTGATATTTTAAAATGCGTATAACGCCTGAATGAGTCGGGCTGGCAAGTGGACCATCCTGCTTGAGGGGGGCCTCAACGCCGACATATAAATATTTTTTATCTTTTGTCAGCGATAGTCCTTCAAAACTAACACCTGAACGGACACCAATTGCATCCTCCTTCCGCCCTTCTGCTTCTGCATTATAATAAGTAGGGATCGCATCTTTCAGATCGGCAACCAAACGCCCTTGCATATCGCTGATACGTAACGGACTTCCCAACTCAGATGACCAATATAGGTTTTTCCCATCTGGGGTTGGGGCAATCCCTTCTGCATCAACAGTTCCTGTAGACCATGGTTGACCATTTTCACCCACCAAATTTTTAACACCGACAGTGGTGATGTTATTAATACCCATTAAAGAGATATCTAATTGAAAAGTATAAAACCTCGCGATACCTTCTTGTTTGGTATTACGGGCATCAGAGATGGCATAATAGAGTTTTTGTTGACTATCATAGTGAATGCCTGATAAGCCACCAATAGGTACTTGTTCGAACAAAGTTCCAGTTGCTATTTGATTTTCGCCCAAAAACTGCATTGAGAGAGTACTATTAAATACCGGCGCATTCAGTTTGGCTCCTGCATATAATGAAATAGTCAGCAAGGTAGCCATGATAATAACGTTACGTTTAATATTAAACATGTCTAATTCCCCTTAACTTTCAAAACACATAAGTCAGCCCTGTTCTAATACGAAACTGGCGATTATCATCGTATTTATCAGGCCCTTTAACATCGCCAAGACCAAGATAAGGTCTCCAAGATTTCTTCTCACCAAACATATAGGTAAATTTTATCTCTTGAGCCCAATCATAAGTCTTATTATTCCATCTAATTGTTTCCGTATCATACCAGACAAAATTATATGTCATGGCAATAGGTAAACTTTGAGGTTTCCAATCAAACCAGAAATCATAGCGAGTCGTCATCTGATCATCAGAGGTATTGGTACTGGTTGGTTTATCAAAATCAAAACGAATACGCCCACGAACGACATATTGTGGTGTTATCTTATAGTTAACCTCCAACCCAGGTTCATAAGTAGTCCAATAACTTGAAGTATAAAGCGAGAATGTAGGAATGAATACCCAACTTTTAAAATCTGGATTAGTATAATTATAATTAAGAATAATTCCGCTGCCATTGTTTTCAAAATCCCACATCCGATCTCGATTAGCAGGTTTGGTCGTTTGGCCATTTGCATTCTTCACGGGTTCTTTATGATCACCAGATTTCCACATAATCTCGAGATGAACATTAAAACCGTTGTCAAAAAAATAACCCATTTTAGCGCGATCATAATCTACACGCGTTGTTGTTAGATATTCATTACGATAATCTAGATATCCCCCTGCGGCGAATACTGATGTAGTAATAAAAACCAATGACGTCCCAAGCATTGTATTAATATATATTTTGTTTAATTTTTCCATTTTATAACTATTCCTTTTTATATTTTTCATGCTTTAAACTGTATTTCTGTTGGCATCGTACATCTATGTTCCTAGTAACTCACAGACTTGTGCCGTACATGGACGCGTTAGAGCGGCCCACCTTGATGAAGCTCGAGTATTTTATGTATATACAGCCAGAAGTTAGAAATCGAATCCTGCGACTAAGTAATATCCCCAACCAATAGAGTCCACACTAAAATCACCGTTACCAAAATTTAAGACAGCACCATTATTCCATTGTCCACCATGATAAAAATATCTAAAAACAGCTGCATAATGCCAACGAGTGTAAGAAAGAGAAAATATATGGCTGGACACAAAGGCGTTATTGGTTCGAATTGCTTTTCCATTGACCGAACTGGTACCCGATTCACTGCCTAGTTTAGATCCCCAGTCGTAGGTAGAAAAACTACTATAGTTGAATTGGCCACCCAAAATAGTAGTGACAGGAACAAAATAACTGAACATAACACGATAGCCATCCCATTCATTGGTTATCGCCGCCCCATAATTTTGCCATTGGTACTTACCGTATAAATTAATAGAAGAAGACATTGGTAGACCGGTATTCAGATCAACACCAACCCCTGTAAATAGCGTACTACCACGTGAGTTGTTATTTCTTCCCATATCAAAAATGTAGTCATTAGCCCAATACCACTCTTTTATCGGCCCGATTACTAATGACTTTCCCGTTAGTTCATTGAGAGAAAATCGAGGCTCAATCTCCATAAATAGTGGTGAGCCATTGTCCCAAACACCGTGGTCAGCGTTATTACCCATACTAAAAAATTTAGGCACATCCCAATAACCATAAAAATCAAAGAACCCCTTTCTACCAAAAGCTTCATATTCAAGATAAACATCATTCACCGGCTGGGGAGAAAAACGGATTTGGCTACTACTGACAACATTAATTCGCTGATGCCACCAATCAGATAAGAATCCCTCTCGTGTATTCTCAACAGCATAAGAACCCATAGCGGTACTTATAAAAGTCAGTACTATAATAATTTTCAAGAACAAGCATCTGGTCATGATCTGCTCCGTGATATATGAAAGCCCTGTTTATTTTAAGTTCACCACAGCAATACCATTGAGACATTTAGATTAATGCGATTTATTTTCTAATGTATATTTTAATTCTTTATAATAATCATCATTAATAATGTACTTTCTCATTAAAACACAAACAACCAAATTAAAAACAGCAGGAATCAACGTCATCATGAGTGAAATCCCCCATAAGGCCTGTGAGGATTGAGTCACTCCTGGTTGATAATTAATATAACCTAATACTAACCCCACAAATCCACCAGCGAACCCCATACCGAGTTTTTGGAAGAACAAGATCCCACCAAATGCCAGACCAGATACGCGATTGCCCGTTTTTACTTCACCATAGTCAACTGACTCGGCAATAGAGGCCCAATAGACCGGTAATTGTATATCTGTCAGGAAAGTGACCAGAAAGTAGAAGACAAAAGCCAGATAAATACTTTCCTGCTTAACCAGTAAAAACATGGCAACACCAGCAATAAAGGCCAAAAACTGGGTATAACGGAACATCTTTATCTTATCGTAGCTGCGGGTTATCCAGGTACATGCCACCATAGCAAGCACTGAAGCAACAACCCCGGTCGTCAGGAATGGAGAAATAAGCTGATCACCACCTGCAAGATAGTATTTGGCATAGTAAGCAGCAACCGAACTACGAACAATGCCACCAAACATAATAATAGTGATAGCAATGCCTAAAATTATCCATTGGTCATTTCCACGAAGGTGACGAAATTGCTCTCTTATAGACAATACAGGTAACGGATGTTGAGTACGCTCTTTGACAGAAAAGAAACAATACAGGCAGAGTAGTACAGCAACAATACCCATTGACCCCATAGCAATTTGGTATCCTCGCGCAAGATTATCACTACCGAAATAAGTTGCTGACAGAGGAACAATAATCGTCACTAAGAACATGGCAATTTTGGTCATGATAAACCGATAACCATTGGCGCTTAAACGTTCCTTTGGATCATCCGTAATCACGCCAATGAGCGAGACATAGGGTATTGCAATAAAAGTATAAGTTAACGTGAGTAAAATATAAGTCGCATAAGCCCATATTAGTTTTTCAGCATAACCGAAGTCCGGCGTAGTAAACATTAGCCAGATAGTAACGCCAAACGGTATAGCGAAAAAAAGTAGATAGGGTCGATAACGTCCCCAACGGGTTGTTGTTTTATCGGTAAGCATGCCAACTAACGGATCGATAATGGCATCCATTACCCGCACAACTAATAGCAATAGAGCTAGATCTGTTGCTTTCAGACCATAAATATCCGTATAGAAATAAGTAATAATCATTGCCATTGACATCATGACAATGGCAATAGCCATATCCCCTGCCCCAAAACCAATTTTTTCACTTATTGAAAGTTTCATCATTAAGTTGCTCTTGTCTTGAAAATCATTGAACAACAGTCAATCCAGCAAATTTTGCTAGCTTGCAATATTATTGGTTGTACGCAGCGCCATGAAATACCTATCAGTAACAAGCGTAAAACAACACGTACATCCCAACACCGGCTACGCTAGCTTTAAATTGGTAGATACCACAACAAACCATTTTTCAAACTATGATGGCAATCACATTCCCCATACAGGCATAAGAATACGAAGGTTAATTTATATTTAATTCTTATATATAAGTAAGTTACCAATTCAATTAACAATAACGCTTAATCAATAAAGTATAATCAGATGATTTGTAAGATGTTCTTTTTTGTGTGAAGTGAGTCACCAAAGTACGTTTGAATTTTATAAAATTACGCGTATCATGCGAATTGGTATGTACCACATAACAATTCCAAGCACACATCATTAAAAAGCTGACAAAAATGGCAAACGTACACTATCAACAACTGAAATATAAAGAGATCTACAAAGACATAAAGCAACGGGTGGATAGCGGAGAATGGCTTGAAAACCAAGTTATTCCAACAGAAAGAGAGTTAGCTGATCTTTATCAAAGTAGCAGAACCACCATCCGTAAAGCGATTGAATACCTCAAGCAGCACGGTTACCTGCACAGTGAACATGGCCGTGGAACCTTTATTTTGCCGCAGCGCAGCAGAGAAAGCTTGGTATTACATAGTTTCAGTGATGATATTGAGGCTAAAGGTGGTAAAGCGAAACAACGCATTCTGGAAATGGGCTTTGTACCTGTCAGCGAAGTGATTCGTAGTAACCTTGAATTACCTCTGAGTATTACCCATGTCTTTCGTATTAAGCGGTTACGCTTTTCTGATACCACGCCGATGGGTATTCAGACCTCTTATTTGCCATTAAAACCTGACCAACAAATAACAGAAGATGAGCTGATGAATAGCGGCTCATTATATCGGTTACTTGAGGATAAACTGAATATTAAGCCCCTCGAAGCCTATGAATCCATTGGTGCTCGTTTGCCTTCGGCCGCTGAACGTACTTTGCTTGAGATTTCGAGTGAAGATGTTGTGCTCAGTTGTACCAGGATCACCTTATCCATAAAACGTGAACCTATGGAATATGTTGAGATGGTTTATCCATCAAGTCGCTACCTTTACAAAATTAAAGTCACTCGAGAAAATTTTGTTGTTTAAAAATCATAGGAAGATATATGTCACATATAAATCAGCCCGTTATTTACGAGAAAATATTAGGCGCATTGGCCTGCGCTGGAATGGGGGATGCACTAGGTGCCTCGACAGAGCTGTACAGTATTGACGAAATAAAAGAAACATGGGGAGGATGGCTGGAGACTTTCGTTCTCCCCCCAGAAGATACCTTTGCAGGTTCATTAAAAGGTATTACGGGATTGATTACTGATGATGCAAGCCAAATGTATGTGCTTGCTGAAGGGCTGATTGCTGCTGGTTATGGTAAATTTGATAATAGCCACTGGCTGACTTGTTTGTTGCGCTGGGCTGAGATGCAACCCTATGCTAATTACAAAGGCCCCACAACGGAACTGGTGGTAAAAGCACTTAAAGAAGGACGCCCTACCAATACCATTGGTCGTATTGGTACTTCACAGCGCCAAGCACCTAATATCGGTACCACAAATGGTGCGGGTATGCGTGTAGCACCAGCAGGTTTAATTTACCCCGGGAATATGAAGAAGGCTTGTGAACTGGCGCTAGTCACTTGTTTACCCTCGCATGATACCAATATTGCCATAGCCAGCGCCTGTGCTATTGCAGCGGCCACCGCACAGGCGATGGTTGATAACTCATCCCTTAATGAAATTATTAATGCGGCCCTTTGGGGAGCCGATTACGGTGAAGTATTGGCCAAAAAACATGCTCGATGCGTTGCTGGGCCGTCAATATCAATGCGTATCCGTTTAGCGGTAGAAATCGCACAACGGGCAGAAAACTTTGAATCTTGCTTACGGGAGATGGAAGGATTAATCGGTAACTCTGTCGCGGCACATGAATCAATTCCTACTGCCATCGGTTTATTGGTATTTAGTCAGGGAGATCCTTGGGCCACGATAGTCGCCTCAGCAAACGTTGGCAATGATACAGACAGTATTGCAACCATGGCTGGCGCCATTGCGGGTGCATGGAAAGGATTCTCAGCTTTACCACAGGATAAATATCAAATATTCAGTGCGGTAAATAGCCGAGACTTTAACCTGCCGGAAATAGCCCGAGGATTAACCTCTCTGGCGACTCAATCGCTGCAGGAGTAATCAATGACAATCTGCAATCAGGATCCTCTGGCTATTATGCCATTGTGTGCAACACGCTCAGAAATTGATGGCACACCCGATCTATTGAGGCACCTGTTGACTAAACAGTCAGAAACTTTTGCCAATATTGATATTAATTACTCTGCTGTTAGACAAATCATTTTAGTCGGTTCAGGGGATTCCTATGCAGTGTCATTTATTGCCGCCGAATATATCGAGAAGAAGACAAGGCTGCGATGTTATGCCAAACAGACATTTGATTTTTTAAATTATCCTATCGAGATGTTAACTCACGACACGCTGGTACTCGTTATTAGTGCCAGCGGTCGTCCTTCTCCGGTGCTGGATGCACTTTCCCATGCATTAACCTCCAGTGCACAAACCGTAGGCATCACTAATTCCCCAGGGACACCTTTTAGTTTATTGACTAAAAATATGATTTTTACCCATGCCATAAAAAAAGGTATTCCTACCCAAAGTACTTCCGCTACCTTATTAGTTTTATGTCAGTTCGCCGCCATTATTCGCAATACATCAAGCGGGCAACCACATGATGATACGCAAAATAAATTTGATGAATATTGGCAACAATGTGCTAGCAGTAAAAAATATTGGCAACAATGTGATAAAGATCCCTGGTTTACTTCATCAGTCACTTTTTTAGGCAGTGGCATGACTTGGGGAGTGGCATTGGCAGGTGCTAACTTGTTGTCTTGCGGACCACAAATAATTGCAAATGCCTGGCATATCGAAGAGTTCTATCATTCGTTACGCCTTAATCAAGCTACCGAGAAGCATCACATCATCATGTTTCCAAACTCAACCGCCGAATATCCTTTTTATTCAGCCATGGCTCAAAAGTTAAGATCTCAAGGCGTGAGTGTCACCTGTATTAATAATACTGATTCTAATTCTGAAATCATCATGTTACTGAAAAACATGCAGTGGTTATATGAAATGGCATGGCATTTAGCCCAGCATTTTACAGCTCGAGGAAATTCACGTGTAACAATATACCCAAAATAATTGGAGTTGCATCGAGGCGGCAAGTGAATGAGTCCCGATGAGCTTACACCAGTAAGTGATTCGGGTGAGTGAACGCAGCCAATAAAGATGCAACTTCAAGTATGACGGGTATACATGTGTAATAGCAACGTATAAAGTTGTCTGAGGGAAAATTATGAAACGTTTTGATGTCGCTGCAATAGGTAGCGGTAATATTGATCTAATATTCAGTGTTCCGCGACTGCCAAAAAATGATGACAAAGTTATCGGGAAAAAACTTGCCGAACAAATCGGTGGCACTGTCGCTAATTGTGCCTGCACCATGAGTAATCTTGGACTGCAAGTTACCACGGTATCTTGCGTTGGCGATGATCATCATGCCAAGGCAATTCTTGATGATTTTACCCATTACAATGTGCATTTAGAACATGTCACGCACATTCCTGGTTTGCAAGCCAACACTGCCATAATTTTCATTGATGGCAGTGGGGAGAAATCATTGGTTTATGCTCCAAGTGCTGATACGGGATGGGATAAAAATAAAGCTCGGCAAGCTGTTGCTCAGAGTAAAATCATGTACTCCATGCCTGCTGATATCTCGAAATTTCAATTGCTGGCTGAACATGCTCATTTACACCAAACGAAAGTGGCTGTCGATATCGAACCTCACATTGCTGACCGTAAGGTGGATCTGGAAAGCATTCTTACATTAGCAGATATAGTGATATTTAATCAGGATGGTTTTATTACTGGCTGTCAATGTGAACCACAGATAGAAATCCTGCGCCAATTGAGAAAACAATATTCACTGGATGCTCTAGTCGTCACTCTGGGCGCTAAAGGTGTTATGGCAGTAACAGAATATGATGCAGCACAACACGATGGTTTTAAGATCCCTATTGTCGATACCACAGGAGCCGGAGATACATTCAATGCAGCATTTATTTATACTCAACTTAATCATTATAGCCTCAACGATGCGTTAGCATTTGCCAGTGCGGCAGCCGCTATAAATATTTCATCATTAGGAGCAAGAGGGCATCTGGCAACTATTGATGAAATTACAGAGTTTCTACGAAGCCATTAGTATTACAGGATGGATTATAGCTACTGTTTTTATGATATGGTTGCTTAAACTAAGCAACCCACAATGAGCTGCTCATAAAATATAAAATAATTCAAATTGATATTATTATCATTGTAATTGACTTGCTCAAGAAAAATAAATTGCCTTTACACGCCCTCTCAGTGATATTGATGGAGAAGTATATTAATAATTAAATTACAAAGGGATTTTTATAATGAAAAAACTAATAATCACAGCTTTAACTCTGATACTTATGACATTATCTATTGGCAATGCTCTCGCTCATTCGGGTGGTACCAATTCAGATGGATGCCATAACAATAAAAAAACCGGTGATTACCACTGTCATTAAATTTTGCATTATTAACTGACGGTTTTCACTATTCACATGGTCAGAGCCATTACAGCTCTGACCATGGTAAACACCCAAAAAGCTTAACTGGCAAGCACTACAGCATAATTGGCGTATAATCCGTTTTTTACGGAGAAACCATGCTGAACACCTCACCCATTCGTATTAACAAATACATCAGCGATAGCGGAATTTGCTCTCGCCGCAACGCCGATCGTCACATCAGGCAAGGCAATGTTTTTATTAACGATAAGCCAGCCACTGTGGGCATTCAGGTGGCGGCCGGAGATGTGGTCACAGTTAATGGTCAGTTGATCGCACCACGTGATGAAGAAAACCTCGTGCTTATCGCGCTGAATAAGCCTGTAGGCATCACCACCACGATGGCAGAGAGTAAGCGGGATAACATCGGTGAATTCGTTAACCACAGCCAGCGCGTCTTTCCGATCGGGCGTTTAGATAAAGATTCTCAGGGGCTGATTTTCCTGACCAATCATGGCGAACTGGTCAATAAGATCCTCCGCGCCGGTAATAATCACGAAAAAGAGTATCTGGTCACCGTGAACAAACCCGTGACCGATGAGTTCATTCAAGGCATGAGCGTGGGCGTGCCGATACTAGGAACGGTGACCAAAACATGCAAAGTGGAAAAAGAATCCACCAATGTGTTCCGCATCACGCTGGTACAAGGCCTTAACCGTCAGATCCGCCGTATGAGTAAATACTTTGGCTATCAGGTCACTAAGCTCGAGCGGGTTCGTATTATGAATGTTAATTTGGCTGGTTTGGCTCTGGGTGAGTGGCGGGATTTAACCCTCGAGGAGATAGGCGAGTTATTTAGGTTGGTTGAGGGCTCGTCGTCTGAATAAAAGAGCGATAGAAAAAACACTACACCGATCGTGATTTCACGCTAGATGCTCCACATCATTAAGACAAAATGATCATGGCTCATTGCCCAGACTTGATCATCTCACGGATTTTGACTGCCTTCTCGAAATGATCCAAAGCGTGGGTTTTGATCCACCACTCAGCAGCTTCCATAAGAAGGATAGGATCATCATTCTTATTCGCGAAGAATGCATAAAATGATAGGCCAACGCCTTCCCCCTTTTTCGCGATTTTGTCCTCGCAAACTGAAATAGCTTTCGCTCTAAGGCTTGGTCTCATGGTGTCCTCTTTAAAAACCGTCGCGATTGGTGAGCACGTGGAACTCTCTCGCCGTTTTAATACCGTCAAAAATAAGATGCTTCCAATAATAGCCAACGATAGTCAGAAAGAGAAAACCCTCGTACAAACTAGCTGTTACGAGGGTTTTTAATAATCACTGGTAGTCAGTAATTAGCCGTTAATCACTCCCACTCAATCGTAGCCGGTGGCTTACCGCTAATATCATAAACTACCCGCGAAATACCGTTGACCTCATTAATTATCCGGTTAGAAACACGGCCTAAGAAGTCATACGGCAGGTGTGCCCAGTGCGCGGTCATAAAGTCGATGGTTTCCACTGCACGCAGTGAAACAACCCAATCATATTTACGGCCATCACCCATCACGCCGACAGAGCGGACTGGCAAGAACACGGTGAACGCTTGGCTGACTTTGTTGTACAGATCGGCTTTGTGCAGTTCTTCGATGAAGATAGCATCGGCACGACGCAGCAGGTCGCAATACTCTTTCTTCACTTCACCCAATACGCGCACGCCCAAGCCAGGCCCTGGGAACGGGTGGCGGTACAGCATGTCGTATGGCAGGCCGAGTTCCAGACCGATCTTGCGCACTTCGTCTTTGAACAGCTCTTTCAGCGGTTCGACCAGACCCAGTTTCATCTCTTTCGGCAAGCCGCCCACGTTGTGGTGAGATTTGATCACGTGCGCTTTACCGGTGGCAGAAGCGGCAGACTCGATCACGTCTGGGTAGATGGTGCCTTGCGCCAACCATTTCACTGCTTCTTGCTTACAGGCTTCTTCGTCGAACACTTCGACAAATACACGGCCGATAATTTTGCGTTTAGCTTCTGGTTCATCAACGCCAGCCAGTGCGTTCAGGAAGCGGTTTTCTGCTGCTACGTGCACAATGTTCAGACCGAAGTGATCACCAAACATTTCCAGCACTTGGTCGGCTTCGTTCAAACGCAACAGACCGTTATCGACGAACACGCAGGTCAGGCGATTACCGATGGCGCGGTGCAACAGCATGGCGGTAACAGAAGAATCTACGCCACCAGACAGGCCGAGGATCACGTGATCTTCCCCTACCTGCTCACGAATGCGCGCAACGGCGTCTTCGATGATGGTGGCAGGCGTCCATAACGCTTCACAGCCACAGATGTCCAGAACGAAACGTTCCAACATGCGTTGACCTTGGCGGGTATGAGTCACTTCTGGGTGGAACTGTACGCCGTAGAAGCGTTTTTCCTCGTTCGCCATAATGGCATACGGGCAGGTATCGGTGCTGGCAACAGTTTCGAAACCAGACGGAATAGCGGTGACTTTATCGCCGTGGCTCATCCAGACGTCCAGCAGCGGTTTACCGGCTGGGCTAATAGCGTCTTCGATGTCGCGGATCAGAGCGCTTTGGGTCTTAACTTCAACCTGTGCATAGCCGAACTCACGCTCGTTGGAACCCTGAACATTACCGCCCAATTGCATCGCCATGGTCTGCATGCCGTAGCATACGCCAAATACCGGTACGCCAGCGTTGAACACGTATTCTGGTGCACGAGGGCTGTTGGCTTCGGTGGTGCTTTCTGGGCCACCGGAAAGGATGATGCCGCTTGGGTTGAATTCGCGAATTTGCGCTTCGCTGACGTCCCACGCCCACAGTTCACAGTAAACGCCGATCTCGCGCACACGGCGAGCGACCAGTTGAGTGTATTGCGAACCGAAGTCCAGGATCAGGATACGATGCTTATGAATATTTTGTGTCATGTGAGGCGAATTCCAGCAACAGAGAAAAAGAAAAAATCTTCGTGAATTCCAAGTGGCGAGACCGAATAGATGGCCTCGCCATAGCCCTTGGAATTAGCCCATGCGGTAGTTTGGTGACTCTTTGGTAATGGTCACGTCATGCACGTGGCTTTCTTGAATACCCGCACCGCTGATACGCACGAACTCGGCTTTGGTGCGCAGTTCGTCGATAGTGCCACAACCGGTTAAGCCCATGCAGGAACGCAGGCCACCCATTTGTTGGTGCACAATCGCTTTCAGCATGCCTTTGTAAGCGACGCGGCCTTCGATACCTTCCGGCACCAGTTTGTCGGCGGCGTTATCGGTCTGGAAGTAACGGTCAGAAGAGCCTTTGGACATCGCGCCCAGTGAGCCCATGCCGCGGTAAGACTTGAATGAACGGCCTTGATACAGTTCGATCTCGCCCGGTGACTCTTCGGTTCCTGCCAGCATTGAGCCGACCATCACGCAAGATGCCCCCGCAGCGATGGCTTTAGCGATGTCGCCAGAGAAGCGGATACCGCCATCGGCGATAACCGGAACCCCCGTCCCTTCCAGCGCTTCTACCGCATCAGCGATAGCAGTGATCTGTGGTACGCCCACGCCGGTAACGATACGAGTGGTACAGATAGAACCAGGGCCGATACCCACTTTCACCGCGCTCACACCAGCTTCCACCAGCGCTTTAGCACCAGCGCCAGTCGCGACGTTACCGCCAACGATTTGCAGGTCTGGGTATTTAGCACGAGTCGCGCGAATACGTTGCAGTACACCTTCGGAATGGCCGTGCGAGGAGTCGATCAGCAATACGTCAACGCCAGCGGCAACCAGCGCGTCGATACGCTCTTCGTTACCCGCACCCGCACCAACCGCAGCACCGACGCGCAGGCGGCCGTGTTCGTCTTTACAGGCGTTCGGTTTACGTTCGGCTTTTTGGAAATCTTTAACGGTGATCATGCCCAGCAGATGGAAACTGTCGTCCACCACCAGCGCTTTTTCTACGCGTTTTTCGTGCATTTTTTGCAGCACGACTTCACGCGCTTCGCCTTCTTTCACCGTTACCAAGCGATCCTTCGGCGTCATTACCGCAGTCACGGGTTGGTTCAGGTCGGTCACGAAACGCACGTCACGACCAGTGATGATCCCAACCAACTCGTTGTCTTCGGTCACTACCGGGTAACCGGCGAAACCGTTGCGAACGGTCAGTTCTTTCACTTCTTGCAAGGTGGTTGATGGGGTCACGGCTTGTGGATCGGTCACCACGCCGCTTTCGTGTTTCTTCACGCGGCGGACTTCTTCAGCCTGACGCTCGATGGACATATTTTTGTGGATGAAGCCCAGACCGCCTTCCTGTGCCAAGGCAATAGCCAAGCCAGATTCGGTTACGGTGTCCATAGCTGCGGACAGCATAGGGATGTTCAGGCGGATAGTTTTGGTCAGTTGAGTACCGAGTTCTGCGGTGTTAGGCAGTACTGTGGAATGAGCTGGAACCAGGAGGACGTCGTCAAACGTTAGAGCTTCTTTCGCGATACGTAGCATGGGCAATATCTCACCAGAGTGGGCTGTGAAAAAGATAAAATATTGCCGCGGCATTATACAGAGCGTAATCGGTTGCCTCCAGCACTTTCTCACAAAAACTCTTGATTACCTTTTTTAGCCATGTACTATCGACCGATTAAGTGCTTGTTTTGAAATTTGATCTGGGTCACATGTCGCTACCTTCCTCTCCGCCAATTTTTACCGTAAGCCGCCTAAATCAGACGGTTCGACAACTGTTGGAAATGGAAATGGGGCAGATTTGGCTCTCCGCCGAGATCTCCAACTTCTCCCAACCCTCTTCCGGCCATTGGTATTTCACGCTGAAAGACGATCGTGCGCAGGTTCGTTGCGCGATGTTCCGCAACAGCAACCGTCGCACCACTTTCCGCCCGCAAAATGGCCAGCAGGTGTTGGTTCGCGCCAGCATCACGCTGTATGAACCGCGCGGTGACTACCAACTGATTGCCGAAAGCATGCAACCCGCCGGCGATGGCCTGTTGCAACAGCAGTTCGAGCAACTCAAGCAAAAACTCACCGCGGAAGGTTTGTTCGATCAGCAATTCAAGCAAGCGCTACCTAGCCCGGCTAAACGCGTTGGGGTGATTACCTCCGCCAGTGGTGCCGCTCTGCACGATATTTTGCAGGTGCTGCAACGACGCGATCCTTCGCTGCCAATTGTGATTTACCCAACGTCGGTACAAGGTACGGAAGCGCCGTTGCAGATCGTTCGCGCTATCGAAACCGCCAATAAACGTGACGAATGTGATGTGTTGATTGTCGGACGCGGCGGTGGCTCGTTAGAAGATCTGTGGAGCTTTAACGACGAGCGTGTCGCCAGAGCCATCTTCGCCAGCCATATCCCAATCGTCAGCGCCGTCGGCCATGAAACCGACGTCACTATTGCCGACTTTGTTGCCGATCTGCGTGCGCCAACCCCTTCTGCCGCCGCCGAGCTGGTCAGCCGTAATCAGTTGGAATTGCTGCGTCAGTTGCAATCGCAACAGCAGCGGTTGGAAATGGCGATGGATTACTATTTGGCGCAGCGTCAGCAGCAGTTCAGCCGCATCAATCACCGTTTGCAGCAGCAACACCCGCATTTACGTTTGGCGCGTCAGCAGACGCTGTTGCTCAAACTGCAACGCCGATTAGAAGACGGGATGCAACACCAGTTGCGCCAATCGGCTCGCCGTAGTGAACGCGCACAACAACGTTTGGCACAGATGCAGCCACAAGGCCGCATTCACCGCTATCAACAACGCATTCAGCAGCAAGAATACCGTCTACAACAGGCGCTAGATCGTCAGCTCAACGGTTATCGTCAACGCTTTGGCGTAGCCTGTAGTCAGTTGGAAGCCGTTAGCCCATTAGCAACCTTGGCGCGCGGTTATAGCGTGACACAAACCCCACGCGGTGAATTGCTGAAAACCACCCAACAAGCGCAGATCGGCGAAATGCTGAAAACCCGCTTGCAGGATGGTTGGGTAGAGAGTGAAGTGAAAACCATCACCAAAGAGAAAAAGCCGCGCAAGAAACGCGCGGCGGAATAATTAACGCTTATTTTCGAACAAATTGACTGCGACACTCACCGTTAACCCACAGCTCACGCGTCTCTCCTGCTGGTAGACTGATTTCCAACGTACTCCAAGCCGGTTGGAAATGCCCTTCGGTGGTGATAGTCAGCTCAATGCGCGCATTGTCGCTGACCATATCCCAACGTAGCCACAGCGCGTTACCCTGCTGCCAGCCGTGGCTTTCGCCATCGTCTTCAAACAGCAAACCAGAACTCTGACCACAGCCTTTGATTGGGAACAGTTTCAGCTCACGGCTGCTATCTGCGGCAATATCCACATGCGCTAAACGTTGCGACATCGGTAAACCAGCACCGGCACGGACCAACAACGGCAGGCGTTCTAACGGTGCATCTAACACGATGCTTTGACCACCGCTGTACCATTGGCCGCTGTAGAGGCAGTACCAACCGTCACCGTTATCTGGCAGATAAACTTCGCGCTCGCGCTGCCCTTGCTCTACGACACTAGCTACCAAAATGTCGCGGCCGATCAAGAAGTCATCCGTTTCACGTAGCGTACGTTCATCATGCTCATGATCAAGGAAAGTAGGACGCAGCATCGGCTCATCATCGGCACAGGCCTGCCACAGCAAGGTGTAGAAATACGGCATCAGCCGATAACGCAGATTGATCGCCTCACGGATCATCGGCGTCGCTGTCGGGTACATCCACGGCTCATTGACCGTTGCATCATCATTCCATGAGTGAATGGTAAAACGCGGATGCATCACACCGTTTTGTACCCAGCGTACAAACAGCTCGGCATCAGGCTTCACACCAGAAAAACCACCGACGTCATGCCCAATGTTGTACAGCCCTGACAGGCTCATCCCCAAACCCATGCGGATGTTATAGCGCAGAGTTTGCCAGTTGGTACGGTTGTCACCGCTCCAAGTCTGAACATAGCGTTGCATACCGGCGCAGCCAGAACGAGAAATCAGATACGGTCGCAAGTTCGGTGCAAAACTTTGCTGAGCTTCCAACGATGCACGCATCATCAGTAATGGCATCACCGGGCGAATATGCTTGATCGCAACCGGCTGACCGAATCCGTGGCAACGGGCTTCACCGTCCCATACTTCGTATTCGTTGTTATCGTTCCAGGTGGAGTCGATGCCCATTTCTAGCAGTTGTTTGGTGACGCCTTCCTGCCACCATTTCACCGTCGCCGGGTTGGTGAAATCAAGGTGCGAGCCTTCATCATCCCAGAAGCTAGAACGCTCTGGTGCATCGCTTTGCGAATCCTTGATAAACAGCCCCTGCTCCGCCACTTGCTGGTATTTGGGGTGATCCTGCAACAAACAAGGTTTGATATTAGCCGCCAGCTTCAGCCCTGCATCGTGAAACGCTTGGCTCATTTGTTTTGGTTGCGGCACTTTGTCATCGTTCCAGTTGAACACATAGCGCTTATTGCCGATCGAGGTATAGCCGGAGGACAACTGGAACGAATCACATGGAATATCATGCTGTTTGCACAGTTCAATGAACTTCATCAACTGTTGCTGCGCATCCGGCGCATCGGTGTAATGCATGGTCGAACCGCTGTAACCCAAGCTCCATTTCGGGCCAAATTGGGTTTTACCGGTCAGACGCACGAAGGCTTTGGTCACGTCCAACACTCGTTCACCGAGGAACAGGTAGTAATCCAAATCCCCTGCTTCAGCCTGATAGCGGCGATAAGCCAAGTGGTAGTTGTCTATTTCATTACCCAGATCCAACCAGCAACTGCTCAGGTTGTCGTAGAACAGGCCAAAACTGACGTCATCACGACGCGTAATGGTAAACGGAATATGTTTGTACAGCGGATCGGTGCTGGCAGCGTTGTAGCCCATTGCATCCAGATTACGCATTTCATAGCGGCGGCCAGTACGTTCCAGATCGCCAGATTTCTCACCCAAGCCATAATAACGTTCTTGTGGAAAACGACGCTGATAGTGCGCCACGCCATCGCCGTGGGCATTCAGTAAGTAAGCACTGGTTGGACGATCAGCAGCCAGCGGTTGCCATTCTCCGGCAGCGTTGCAATATTCCCACTCTAACCACAGCGGTTGATGCACGGTGACACGCAGGCTCACCGTTGCTACCACTAATCGATCTTCATGCTGTTGCAACTGATAACCCGGCAAGCTGAAACCGGCTACGCTCAAGCGTTCGCGCCCTTCCCACGGCACATCATTTTCCGGCGCAATACTCCAAGTGCGGTTCAGCGCCAATTCGCCATTGCGTTTAATTAGCACGCGAAACAGAGAGTCTTCCAGCACATACAAGCAAAACAAATGACGACCATCGACCAGTAGTTCAATGTGATCGTTATGTTGACTTGCTAACGTCCAGTTTTTTAGCGTTTTCATAGTGATCCGTCTTATTGAGATAGAGATTTATTCTTACCGCGCTCGGCAATCAGAACGACTAGGAATACAGCGCCGATCAAATCGAAGAAGCCCATGGCGATAAACAGCGGGTTGAAGCCGATGGTGTCGGAAACCGCACCAATCAGCAGCGTGAATAGGAAACTGGCGATCCAAGCGCTGGAGCCGCGCATACCGTTGACGGTCGCCACCTGATTTTTATCGAAGGATTCCACCACCAGTGCACTCAACATGCAGGAGATCACCTGATGGCCGAAACCACCGATCGAGATCAGCAAAATAGCGAGGTAAGGATCTTTAGTGATAGCCACAAAGGCCAGCGATACCATCATGAATGCACCGGTCACCGAGCTAGCCACTACCGAATTAATACGGGTACAGCCAAACCATTTACGGTACAGATTAGTGAGATAACCGCTGGCGACGCTGCCGATATCCGCCGCCAAGAATGGCAACCAGGCAAACATGGCGATCTGCTTCAGATCCATTCCACGTTCAGTCGCCAAATACAGCGGCACCCAGAAACTGAACACCGCCCAAGCCGGTTCTGCTAAAAATGCCGGGATAGCAATACCGTAGAATTTTTTGTTTTTACTCAAGATAACCAGTGACTTAAAGAACGGTAGTCTTGGCAGATCTGGCTCGTTATCTTCCCTAATCAGCGCCAGCTCTTCACTGCTGAGGTTCGGGTGTTGCAGTGGTGCATGGTAGAAACGCCACCACAGCACTACCCATATCATCGCCAACGCACCAGAGAACAAGAACGCACCTTGCCAACCGAAGGAGACATGAGCCAGCACGATGATCGGCGGTGCCAACATGGCACCAATCGAGAAACCTACCCCCGCCCAACCAGCAGCAATAGGCCGTTCTTTTTTCGGGAACCAATCTGAGATCGCTTTGGCGTTCGCCGGTGTCGCGGCAGCTTCCGCTCCGCCCATAAAGAAGCGCAAAATCGCCAGTTGTAGCCAACTACCCGCACCGGCATGCAGCATGCACACCACCGCCCAAATACTGGCGCAGATCAGGAAGCCCATCTTCAAGCCGATGACATCAATCAACCAGCCACAAAGCGGCTGGAATACCGTATAAGCCAATTGGAATGAGGCTACCACCCATGAATATTGCTCGGTGGTCATATTCAGGCTGGTTTTCAATTCCGGTGCCAGAATACCGAGCGAGTTACGGGTAATGTAGTTAACCGTCACCCCCAACAGGAACAACGCCAACATCCACCAACGTAATGATTTGAACTTTCTGTGGCCGCTATGAGCAACGGTCTGATTAATCTCAACACTCATCTTTCTTCTCCAGCGAGCCGACCTGTAAACAGCTCACCTTTTGGTAAGGCAAATTTCCGCATTGAAGGTGTTATGGGCATTGTTTTTGAGAAGCAGCTCGCAAAAAACCACATCAAAAACGCACAACACAATGATTTAACCTGTTTTTACTTATTGAGAACCGTAGGATTGGACTGATAAGTTAATGGAATTGGTTCACCAATACAGACTAGTCAGCTGAATTGATCTGTGGAATGCAATTTTTTGCAAAAATTTTCATACACTGGGTAGATAATCATCACCGAAGCGTTTTTAGGCCGTTATTACGCGAGATAGCTGTGATGAAAAAATTCTCACAGCCTAATTTGAAGGAGATCACAGAATGAACGGAAAGCTGAAAATCCAAGAAATCGCGCGACAAACCGGGCTTTCTATCAGCACCGTGTCACGCGTGCTCGCCGGAAAAGCCAACACCAGTGCCGCAGCTCGCCAACGAGTGCTGGAATGCGCGCAGCAGAACGGCATCCTGCAAGGATTATCCAGCGGTCGCTTGATGCTGAATAACGTGGTGGTGTTTGCTCCATCACGCGCCTTTGATGTGCGGACAGACATCTTTTACTACAAGGTGATCCAAGGCATTACCAGCGCTCTAGCAGAGCATGAAGTCCGTATTCGCTATTGCGGATTGGAAGAGGAAAGCAGTGACAGCGCGTTGTTTTTGGAGAAAATGAGTGATCCGCTCACGCAGGCCGCATTAATTATCGGCATCGACGATGAGCACATCCATACGCTAGCTACCGATCTGAACAAACCTTGCATACTGATTAATTGCAGCGATCACCAAATGCGACTGGACAGCGTATCTCCAGATCATCAGTTGATCGGTGAATATTCTGCCAACTACCTGTTCCAGCAAGGCCACCGCCGCATCCTCAACCTGCAATGCCTACGTCGAACCACGATGGAGTTGCGGCTATCGGGCATCAAACAGGCTTATGCCCGACACAACGTCCCGTTCGATGATCGTCAGCATCTGATCACCACGTCCGGCTTTGGCGCAGAAGAAGCTGAACAAGCACTGACCACCTTTATTCAGCTCATCACTAATACCTCACAATTACCGACCGCTATTCTGGCCGGTGGCGACTATATGGCTGTTGGCGCAGTCAACGCCCTGCAAAAGCTACAATTCAACGTGCCGGGAGATATTTCGGTGATGAGTACCGACGGGTTTAATCTGGCCGAAATTCATGACATCCAATTAACCTCGGTTCAAGTGCCGCGCGACGAACTGGGCTTTGAGGCGATTCAACTGTTGCAACGCCGCATGCTGCGCCCGCAAGCTCCACCATGCAACCTACTGCTGCACGGCAAACTGGCGGTACGTGCCTCGGTTAAACGCCTGAGTTCAAATAAGGTGACACCGGCGGTTAGCACGCATAACCATCGGTTGTATGACGAGTGAGCTACACTTAAGCATAGTGAGTTTAATCAATGAGGTTCATGCAAGACTAAGGAGAGCCACTATGCGAAACCTGACAGCACGCTCAGTTATTCCTCCCTATATTCTCAAACGCATTGTCGACAACGGTAGCGAACCGCAGCGCAACTGCGCTCAGCGCACCCTGATACACGTTAATAAGCTGCTAGGCAATAAACCCCTTCATACTCCGTCCACACCAACAGTCAAAGCGGGTACCGTAGAACGCGATATCTACGATGCACAAAACACCACGCAATTGCCGGGAAAAAGGGTACGCAAAGAGGGGCAAACCAGTAACAAAGACGTGGCGGTGGATGAAGCCTATGACTATCTTGGCGTCACCTATGATTTCTTCTGGCAAGCCTACAAGCGTAACTCATTGGACAATAAAGGGCTGGTGTTAACCGGCACGGTACATTACGACAAGGAGTATCAAAACGCGTTTTGGAATGGGCAGCAAATGGTGTTCGGAGACGGTGATGGTGAAATCTTTAACCGTTTTACCATCGCAATTGACGTGGTCGGTCATGAATTGGCGCACGGTGTCACCGAAAGCGAAGTCGGATTGGCTTATTTCCAGCAGGCTGGGGCGTTGAATGAATCGCTGTCTGACGTTTTTGGTTCGTTGGTCAAACAATTCCACCTGAAACAAACCGCGCAGCAGGCGGACTGGCTAATTGGCGCCGGATTACTCGCCAAGGGAATTAACGGTAAAGGGTTACGCTCGATGTCACAGCCCGGCACCGCCTATGACGATCCACTGCTCGGTAAAGATCCACAACCCGCCCACATGAAAGACTATATCCAAACCAAAGAAGATAACGGCGGTGTCCACCTCAACTCCGGTATTCCCAATCGTGCTTTCTATCTGGCTGCAACAGCTATCGGTGGCTTCTCGTGGGAAAAAGCCGGTTATATCTGGTACGACACTCTCTGTGATAAAACACTGCCGCAGGACGCTGATTTCTCAACCTTCGCACATACCACGGTGAAACATGCCAATAAGCGTTTCGACAAAGCGATAGCAGAGAAAGTGCAGCAAGCCTGGCATCAGGTGGGGGTGGAATAATGGAGCCGCTCCCCCCACTCGATCAGGACTCCGTTATCGAACTGGCGCGCGAAGGCGGTTTTGCCTTTATCCCCAAACTCGCCGCACCGCGCCAGATCAAGTTTAACGATATTCCCTCAGAGCAACGCCAGCGCGTGTATCTGCTGCTAGAACAAACGCAGCCCTACGCACAAGAAGAGGGTCAAGCAGGTTGCGGCGATCAACGTTACTTCCGTATCCAGATTAGCTACACCAGCCAACACAGCTATAGCCAAGTGGTATGGCTGATTCCAGAAACCGAGGCTCCGGAGGCGTTGGTAGAACTGTGGAAAAAAGGGGTGATTGAGGAGTAATTTGATGACACTCGTCATATTTGGAGCGGTGCCCAAAAAACTTCAAAATACAGATTTTAGCACCTGTTCATTTATCACCTTCCATACCCGTTCTATCGGGTTCAGATTTGGGCTGTAGGGCAGCAGATAAATAGATTATCGCTAATTTTCTTCACTGAATTTATGAGGAACACCCGCCGGTTTTTGTATGAAAATCCATGACGATACAGCCATTTGTTCATACCGGGAACGCTAAAAGTGATACCCCAGCACATCGCTCATATATTCACAGGCATGATGAAAGAGGTGCTGATATAAGTGATTGATTAAACTTTCTCAATAATAACGGGTATATACCTTAAATAACACCATAACTCACAACCTATTTACATTGAACAATCAAGGTACAACAGAACACAAAAAACATCTCATTAATATTATATTTGGTTGTTTTTTAAGTTGGATACCATTATATTTCGTATAGGCTTTGTATTTTATCATTGTAAAAACACCAAAAACGATTACATCTACAATAAAAATAATTGTAATTACATCAAGATGGGTAGATCCATAAATTCCCAAAGTCACGGGTAACTAAGGATAAACACACACAGCACGATATATGGACTTTAGGTGCCAAGGATGATTGATTTAGGTCGTATTTCACCGAAAAATGGAAGTTTAGTGATGCCAATCACACTGTTAGTGTGTATTTTTTTTGCATTTTTTGTTTTTATTATGACAACTGGAAATTACGCCCGTAAGGAAAACGCCAAAGGGGTTATTACCATGAAGAATGTTATCAGGTTGCAAGCGATGCAGCCTGGTCATATATCGTCTATTGCCGTGGAAACAGGGCAAATGGTAAAAAAAGATCAATTATTATTTTCTGTTAGACCAATAGAAGGTGACCTGATTAATGGAAGCTCGGTTACATCCTCCGAGCAAGTACAACGCTATGAGCAACTACTGAAAAATAGCGAAAATGATTTCAATGACGAAATCAGCAACGAGGTCAATCAACAAAAACTTATCGCTTCACAAATTGAGAGGCTGAAGAGAAAGTCAACAGAAATTGCAAAAGCAAGAGTTTCTGTAGAACGTAGAGTAGCGCTGGCAAAAAAACAACTATCATCATACCAACAACTCAATAAAATTGGTGTTGTAAAAAGCTTTGAGCTGCAAGATGGAGAAAGCCGCTATAATAGTATACTGGCTGAGTTAAATATTAATGAATCAGATCAATTAGTGAACCAGCAACAAATATTGCAACTACAGCAAAGTTCAGCCGATCTGAAAAATACGTTAAATCGAAGAAAGAGCGACCTATTGTCGTTAGAAGAGGACATTCGTAGCAAACTGGACAATGCGAAAAAGAATCGTGAATACAGTATCATTTCCCCCATCGATGGTATTGTAGATATGAGTCCATTGTATCAAGGAGCATTAGTCGCCCCCAATACGACAGTGATGTTATTGCGATCTTTCAACAATAATAGCGCTCATCAGATACTCAACCTAGTCGTAACACCTGACGCAATTGCCTATATTGAACCCGGTGATGAAGTATTAGTCCGAGTCGACGCTTTTCCTTATGAACGGTATGGTGTATTGAAAGCACGCGTCAAACAAGTCACTGGTAGCACCTTGGATTCAATGCCCTATGAATCTGTAGCAGAAAGAGATAATAGACCCTTATCTTATTTGGTAGAAGCAGAAATCACGGGGCAACGAGGTAGTTTGCCAATGGAGTTTCTCAAGGATGGGATGACGGTTAATACATCAATCGCATTGGAGAAACTATCATTGATTGAATGGTTATTCTTACCAGTAAATAGGGCCCTAAAACGCAACCCTGACTTTTAATGGACTCCCGGATACGAACTATGGAAAGTAAAAACAAAGAAAAAGCATGGGAAGCGTTAAATGGCATGCATCGCAAGAGAGTCCCGGAGATATTGCAGTCGCAAATTTCTGAATGTGGCTTAGCGTGTCTGGCAATGATTATGGGCTTCTATGGGAATGAAAAACCATTAAGTCGATTACGGCAGAAGTATCGTATATCCTCAGACGGAATATCGTTATACCAAGTAATTAAAATAGCTCATGAGTATGAGCTAGCAACCCGTCCATTACAACTGGGACTCGAAGACATTGGCCAGTTAAAAACTCCAGCTATACTTTTCTGGAATAAGATGCATTTTGTCGTACTGGAAAGTGTTACTCTCAAAGGTATCCACATTATCGACCCCGCTGTTGGGCGTCGCTATTATACTTTTGATGAGGCTTCAGCTTACTTTAGTGGCATTGCATTGGAGTTGACACCAACAGCTGACTTCCAAAAAGAAAAAAGTAAAGATAAATCTGTTTTACTGAATTTTACAACGCTGTTAAAAAATAGCCATGGATTAGCTAGCAAAATAATATTGATGTCTATGCTGGCGATCATTACTAATCTGGTGATGATCGTCTCACCAAAACTCTTTAACTTAACGGTTGATGAAGTCATCGTCAAAAATGATGACCAGTTACTATACTTGCTGCTAATGATTTTTGGCGGGATATTTATCATCAACTTTGCAGTAAAATATCTTTATACTTTGATTACGGCACAAGTTCGAGTATCCGTTACCCATGAAACAACAACCTCGATTGTAAATTGGCTATTACGCTTACCTGTAACCTTTTTTGAAGGACGACATGTTGCTGACATTTTACGTCGCATACGCAGTGGCGATCAAATTTATGTACAATTTACCTCTGGTTGGATTAACATTACGATAGACTCCATATTTGCATTAATATTTTTAGTCCTAATCGGTTTTATTAACATTAAATTGACCATTATTGTATTAGCAGCATCAATGTTATTTTTCATTGTACGTTTTGGCTCTATACCTTGGTTAGAGAACAAACAAAAAGAGATACTGGAATCAGAAACACGCAGAGATAGCACCCTGTTTGAAAGTGTGAGCAATATTGAGTCTGTAAAGTTTTATGGCTATGAAAGTGCGAAACTTTCCGCTTGGTCAAACCAGCAGGCAGAAACCGAAACGCTCAAAGCCAAGCAAGAACGGGTTCAATCCATCATCAGTTCACTGCATGGTTCAACTTCAGATCTCCATTCGTTGATTGTATCTGCGGTAGGTGCAATGGCGGTAATTAATGGTGAAAATACTTTGGGTGAGCTTTTTGCCTTTGTTTTATACAAAGATATTTTTATGAATTTAGTTCTGAACACAGCCGATCGTTTCGTTGGGCTTAGGATGCTTAAAGTAGAATTGGGTCGGATTGGTGATATTATTAATGAGGATGCTGAGCCGCTGAAAGAGCAACGTTATACCACGAATATCAATAAACAACGTGAAGACATAGCCTCATTATCGTTAAATAATATCCGGTTCAATTACGGTTCATTTGAAGACAACATCGTGGATGATGTCTCACTTAACGTGACAAAAAATGACAAAATTGCTATCTATGGCCCCTCAGGCTGTGGAAAGAGTACCCTATTACGTATAATGGCAGGTCTGTATCAACCAGTAGAAGGCAGTGTTCAGGTCAACGGACATGCACTATATCACTTCGGTTTCCGACATTTCCGTGAAAATATTTCTTACGTGTCCGGCATGGAGGAGATTCTGGAAGCGACAGTACTAGAGAATATTATTTTCGATGATACGGAAATGGGAATGTCAGTTGATGGTGAGCGTTTACATCGTAGTATTGATAGTGCTAGCTTGCAAGATTGCATTGACTCGTTACCGAACGGTTTAAATACCCGGATTGGACATAGTGGAGTCAGGCTTTCATCGGGACAACGACAGCGGCTATTGATCGCTCGTGCATTATATCGTCAGCCTGATATTTTATTCTTAGATGAGCCAACATCTCATTTAGATACCGTATCCCGAGATGCAATTATTCAAACAATTCAACTGTTGGATATAGCTTGTGTTATTGTTACTCATGACGATGCATTATTAGCAGCTTGTAATTCTGCATACAAAATGGCCGATGGAAAGTTATGCCCTTTCAATGTGCCAATGGATGAATTATCTCATGCAACTGTTTAATAAAGCTAAGATGTTATTACTTGCTATTAAGCGGTGCCTAGCAAAATTGCTCACCTATTTCTTCGCCATTCTTTTTAGACGATTTGGTATCACAAAACTAGCAAAATTTAGTTTCATACTGATCAAAAAAATTCCATCATCGTTGCTGGGAAGCCAATACAACTTAGCCAAACAAAATTTATCGCTGTTACCCTATAACGAAAATCAGCGTCATCTATTGGCTGTCCGATATATTATTATTCATCAAATCAGGGCATCGATGAAAATAGCCTACTCATGGATGAGTACAGAGGAAAGGCTAGGACGATTAAAACACTTGATTGTGAACGACGAAAAAAATATCGCAGGGAGTTATGCAAATCAATCTACAGTAGCAGTCATGTTTCATTCAGGTGATTATTGGATGAATTTAATATTCTTGATGAGTCAATTGAAAGAATCTTCTGATCTCGTCTTTATCCGTGCCAATCATGAAGATAGGCATGAAGAAACAGCATTACGTTCTTTAGAGAATTTTGGGCATCGAGTTCATATTTATGAGGCTTTCGAGCACTCGGCAACCATCCGCCTCTATAAAAGCTTAAAACTAGGGCATAATGTGATCGTATTTGCTGACTTACCACCAGATTTAGCTGGAAAAAAATACGGCACACCAAAACAAAGGCTCTTATTGGGTAGACCTGCATATTTTGTCCAAGGTATTACCTTGCTGGCATCGAAAGCAGGTAGAGATTTACTTGTATTAGCATCCAGCATAGATGATAACTTTCAAAGCCACTTACATATAATCCGAAGAGTACCTGCGGCAGATGAAGATAGTATGTTTAATACTGTCAATGATGAACTATCGAACTTTATTTTTCATCATGCCGAAAGTTGGTATTTTTTACCTTATATGGAAACTTATTTTCACCACCGTAGAAAAATAAAAAAGAATATTAATAGATGATGGGTTGCTTTTTAAACTAAGAGTACTATACTGATAAAAAATACTGAATTGACAATTAGCATAAAGACACTATTTATCATAAATAGCACCATTATTCGTTATAATAAAATTATTAAGAAAAAACATTCACCAGTGTAACTAATAAAATACATATATGACTCCCAATAAGGTCTATATGTTTTAGCAGTGCCTTAGTGCTGATGATAGTAGCATTAAGTTGTTGTACGGTAGTAAATATATATACCCAAATAATTCATGGCGCAAATACGTGCTTACTTGAAGTATGAAAGGTATAATCAATAAGTTATTTCTCAATTCATATAAGGATATAAAATGAAAACTTTATCTATGAACGAAGTTAAAAAAGTCCGTGGTGGTAAAGCTTCTACATCTGACATATTAGACGCTATTGATACCATCTGGAATGGCGTGAAAACTGCTGTAAAAGACCTGAACAGCAAGAAATAATTAGAATCATCCTAGCTAAATTTAGCAATGGAAACACTATTCAGCAGAAATTAACCTTTTGCTGATATACAAAAAATCATTCAAGTTGCATCAAAGCGGCAAGTCTGTAAGACCTTGGGAGCATAGATAACTATGTGGCTAGGGCGCGCAGGCGCAGTCAACACCGAGGCAGTTTGAAGGATGACGTGTATAGTGTAATTAATAAACCTTGCTGGCTTAGGCGTATGCCATTTAGACAGCAAGGTTGTTCTAATACCTTCGACATTTCAAACTCTTCTTTTTAAGCTATGCGTCCGTTTCCCCAATATCATTTTCGAACTGATCAGAGTGATATAACTCGAATTATTCGAGTTATAAAGGCTGATAACTAAAATTCACCCGTTTTTTGGAAATCAGCCCGTGGCCGTGTTGGCAAAAGTAATCCACTGCGCCACAGGCCTTCAGTTCTTGCAGCGGTTGCCCGCAGTCAGGGCAACTGGCTAGCTGTTGATAATCGCTATTGCAGCGTTCACAGTGATAGTGACCATTCACCCACTCCATCGGTTGTTGGCATTGTGGACAAAGTGCTTCCATTGTTCTTCCCATCAGATAACGCCCCATAAGCGTAAGAAGTAAATCCCAAGCGCCGTGGTAAAGAAAGACCCCACGGTAGTAATCGCAATAATATTCGCCGCTAGCGTGGCATTACCGCCCATCGCGCGCGTCATCACATAGCTACCGGATGCGGTTGGTGTAGCAGAGAATAAGAAGATAATCCCTAACGCCGCGCCCTGAAAACCACATAACCAGCCACCGAGCGTCATGATTACCGGTACCACAAACAGTTTGGCCGACGATGACAATGCCGCCACATTGGACGAACGGAACATCGCGCGCAAATCCAAACTAGCGCCTGTACACAACAACGCCAACGGCAATGATAGCCCAGATATATAGCTACCTGTTTGGGTAATCACATGAGGAATACCCCAGCCCGTTTGGGCATATAACAAACCGCAAACCAAGCCAATAATTAGCGGATTGGTGACAATGCCGTGTAAAAATGCCCCAGGGCTAGCCTTACTACCTGCACTACCCTGCAAGCTGCGAGTTAAGGTAATTACCGACAGAATATTGAATAGGATCACCGTGACGGTCAGATATAACGACCCTAGTGCTACGCCTTCGCTGCCGTAGGCCGTCATGGCATAGGCCAAGCCGACAATCGCGGTATTGGCACGGAAACCACCTTGCACAAACACGCCACGTTCACGTGGTTCTTTCACCAGCCAACGAGCAGCGAGTTCTAGCAGTAAGAAAGTCGTCAGCGTGCCTACCGCACCAAACATCACCAGCGATAGATTGTTGAGTATTTGAGGATGATTAGTAGCAATACTAAAAAACAGCAGACAAGGCAGTGCCAGATTGAATACCAGCTTGGTCGCACCATCGATCAGGCGATCGTCCATCAAGCGCATACGGCGCAACAGAATGCCCAACAACATCATGAGGAGATTGGGGACGGTAACGTTGAATGCAAAGCTCCAAGTTTCCCAAGACATGGGGGGGTTCCTTAAGACGAACAAGTATTCAATATTTCGCTAAAAAAACGGGCGCGGTATCAATACCGCGCCCTTTATTTATTTACTCTTTTTCAGGTGGCTCATCAAGCGTTTACGCTTACGCATCTGATTTGGCGTCAAGGTATTACGTTTGCCAGCAAACGGGTTCTCGCCCTCTTTGAACTGAATCCGGATCGGTGTTCCCATCACTTTCAGTGAACGACGGAAGTAGTTCATTAGATAGCGTTTGTAGGAATCCGCCAGATCAGAAACCTGATTACCGTGGATCACCACGATTGGTGGATTATAACCACCGGCGTGAGCATATTTCAGTTTCACACGACGGCCACGCACCAAAGGTGGCTGGTGATCTTCGGCTGCCATAGTCATAATTTTGGTCAGCATTGAAGTGTTCACACGACGTGTAGCGCACTCATAGGCTTCCTGCACCGATTCGAACAGGTTACCCACGCCGCTACCGTGCAGTGCAGAAATGAAATGCACGCGAGCGAAATCGACAAAGCCCAAACGCAGATCCAGCATCTCTTTCACATGCTCACGATCTTCTTCACTCATGCCGTCCCACTTGTTGACCGCAATCACCAGTGAGCGTCCACTATTGAGGATAAAACCAAGCAGTGAGAGATCTTGATCGGAGATGCCTTCACGCGCATCGATAACCAACAGTACGACGTTAGCATCTTCGATCGCTTGCAACGTTTTGATTACCGAAAATTTCTCAACGGTTTCGGTCACTTTGCCGCGCTTACGCACCCCGGCAGTGTCGATCAGCACATACTCACGCTCATCACGCACCATCGGGATATAAATACTGTCGCGGGTGGTGCCTGGCATATCGTAAACCACCACACGCTCTTCACCGAGAATACGGTTGGTGAGCGTTGACTTACCTACGTTCGGACGCCCAACGATCGCCAACTTGATCGGTAAATCTTGCGGGTTGAAGTCGTCTTCCGGCTCTTCCTCTTCACCTTCCTGAGCTTCACCATTCACTTCCGCCCAGTAGGCAGCATTAGCCTCTTCTTCGGTCAGCTCGACTTCTTCTGGCTTTTCAGGGATGAACGGCACCAAAACGTGCTCGATCAACTGCGTCACACCACGGCCATGAGAAGCCGCAATGGCATAGACCTCACCCAGCCCCAGCGAATAAAACTCTGCTGCAGCAACGTCAGGATCCAAACCATCAGTTTTGTTTGCTACTAAGAACGTGGCTTTCTGGCGATTACGCAAATGTTGTGCAATGCCCTGATCGGCAGGCATCAACCCGGCGCGAGCATCAACCATAAACAGTACGATGTCCGCTTCCTCGATAGCTAGCAGCGACTGCCCCGCCATACGGGTTTCGACGCCATCCTCAGTACCGTCAATACCGCCAGTATCGACGATAATGAACTCATTACCCTCGACTTCAGCACGACCATACTTGCGGTCTCGCGTGAGCCCAGGGAAATCCGCCACCAACGCATCGCGCGTCTGTGTTAAACGGTTAAACAAGGTGGATTTACCCACATTCGGGCGCCCGACTAGCGCGACGACAGGTATCATTGTGAAGCCTCATTACTGACAAATTATAAAAATACGAAACGGCCCCTATGTTTAGGAGCCGTTTGAAAAAACGTTTTGATAACCGACGGTTAACGCGTGAAGGCGTAAACTTTTCCGCCTTTCGCCTGGATGATCAGCTTATCGCCAGCCACCTGCGGTGCAGACAAGAATCCAGAGCTATCCACTTCTTGCTGGGCCACAAAACGACCATCGGTGGTATTAATCCAGTGCAAGTAACCTTCGCTATCACCTACGACCAGATAACCATTATACATCGCTGGCGGGGTCAGGTTACGGTGCAGCAACTCGCTCTGTGTCCAGACGGTGACACCACCTTCGGTGTTCAGCGCAACAACACGATCGTTCTGATCAACCAGATAGATACGGCCTGCATCGACGATGAAGTCATTCACGGAACCCAGTTCGCGTTTCCACGCGATTTGGCCGGAACGCAGATCCAGTGCGGTCAGGTTACCATTGTAACCCAATGCATACACGATGCCGTCAACAACCACAGGCGTAGTATCAACATCGTTCAGGCGATCGATTTCAGTCGCGCCGCTCGGTTGAGAAATACGTTGCTGCCAGATCAATTGACCTTGCTGCATCAACACCGCACTGACACGGCCATTGTCGCCACCAACCACGGCAGCGCCAAAGGCTACCGCAGGTGCAGACTCACCGCGCAGTGACAGTGATGGAATGTCTAGGTTGACCGTCCACTTCACTGCACCGTCAGATTCGTTCAATGCTTGCAACAGGCCATTGCTGGTGTGGATCAGCACCATACCGTCGCTAACCACTGGGCGAGAAATCGCTTCGCCAGCCACTTTAGTTTGCCACGTGACTTTACCGTCTGCGGTGTTCAGCGCGTAAACTTCGGCCTTCTCACTACCAACATAAACGTTCGAGCCAGAAACCGTCATACCGCCCGACAGCAGTGCGGGTAGGTTGCTAGAAAAGAAACCGGTCTTTTCAGAAAGATCGACTTTCCATTTTTCTTTACCGTTGCTCGCATCCATCGCTTTCACGATGCCATGGCGATCAGCCGCATAAACGGTGTCATCTTGGAACGCTGGGCGCAGGTGAGAGTAAAACTCACCGACGCCATCACCGACAGAAGTGCTCCACACTTTATTTGGTGTGAACTGATTCTCAACTTTCGGCAACGGTGACATAGTAACTACGTCTTCTTCGCTGTTAAACAGCGAACAACCGCTCAATAAGGCGACAGAAACCAGCCCAACCAAGAGTGTTTTACGCAATTGCATGGGAATTCCCCTTAGCTGGACAAGTTATTCAATTTCATGCGCATCAATGCTTGCAGCGCCTGAGAAGCGTTAGATTCGATGCCTTTGCTGTAGGCTTCACGTGCACCTTTGGTATCACCTTTTGCCAGCAAAACGTCACCACGGGTATCTTGCTGCATGGCTGTCCAACCGTCGCCCTTCACGCCATCCAACGTTTTCAGCGCTTCATCCAGCTTTTTCTCCTGCAACTGGACACGCGCCAGACGCAGATTAACCATCGACAACATATTGTCATCTTTGGCCTGGCCTTGAGCCAGAACCAATTGCTGCTGCGCTTTGGCAAAATCGTTTTGCCCAGCATAGTACTTCGCCAGTTCCAGAGCCGCCAATGCGCCATAGCTGTTGTCATTGGCTTGGATGAACTTCTGTGCAGCGGCAACGTCGCCTGGTTTACCCGCTGCCAATGCTTCGCTGGCTTGCTGATAAGATTGCGATGCTTCCATCATGTTGGAGTTTTGGTGGCTCTGCCAGTAACGCCAGCCGACCAGGGCACCAATACCGAGCACCACGCCCACCGCCAGTGCTTTACCGTTTTCGGTAAAGAACCGACGCAGTGCGTCAACTTGTTCGTTTTCAGTGGTATAGACTTCCACGGTGTCCTTCTCCTTAACCTAACATCATAGCCAGACGCGCAGCGACTTCGCTTTGCGCCAGCGTTTCTTGTTCACCACTGCGCAGGTCTTTCACTACCACCTGCTGCGTGGAAACTTCATTCTCACCCAAGATCAGTACGACGCGAGCGCCCCATTTATCAGCACGGGTGATTTGCTTTTTGAAGTTACCGCCGCCGTAGTTGGTCATTAGTTTCAATTGCGGTGCAGCATCACGTACGTGTTCTGCCAGTTGCATTGCTGCACTTTGTGTACCGGCACCGGAAGAAATCACATACACGTCGATGGTTGCTGGCGCTTTGAAGTCCGGGTTAACTGCTTGAACCAGCAGCACCAAACGCTCCAAGCCCATAGCAAAGCCGACCGCCGGTGTCGCACGACCGCCCAGTTGCTCAACCAAACCGTCATAACGACCGCCTGCACAAACCGTACCCTGTGCACCTAAGCTGGTGGTTACCCACTCAAACACCGTACGGTTGTAATAGTCCAGACCACGAACTAAGCGTTCATTAACGGTATATGGGATACCCGCTTGTGCCAAAAGTTCACATAGGCCAGCGAAATGCGCCTTGGACTCTTCATCTAAATATTCGGATAAACGCGGCGCGTCGTTCAGCAATTTCTGTACGTCTGGATTTTTCGAGTCCAGCACGCGCAGCGGGTTGCTGTACATCCGGCGCTTACAATCTTCATCCAACACTTCGACATGCTGTTCCAAGAACGCCACCAGCGCATCGCGGTAGTTAGCACGAGCCTCTAGCGAACCGATAGAGTTCAGCTCCAGATTCACGTGCTCGGAGATACCCAACGCTTTCCACCAGCGGGCTGTCAGCAAGATCAACTCAGCATCAATGTCTGGGCCTTGCAGACCAAACACTTCCGCACCCAGTTGATGGAATTGACGATAACGACCTTTCTGCGGACGCTCATAGCGGAACATCGGCCCGATATACCACAGACGCTGTTCCTGATTGTACAACAGACCATGCTCGATACCGGCGCGGACACAACCCGCCGTCCCTTCTGGACGCAGTGTCAGGCTTTCGCCGTTGCGATCCTCAAAGGTATACATCTCTTTTTCCACCACGTCGGTCACTTCACCGATGGCGCGTTTAAACAACGGGGTCTGTTCTACAATCGGTAACCGGATTTCGCTATAACCGTAGCCACTCAGCACCTGTTTGAGAGTGCCTTCGATACGCTGCCACAGCGCCGTTTCTTCCGGCAGGTAATCGTTCATGCCGCGAATGGCTTGAATATTCTTTGCCACGTGAGTTCTCTATCCGTTTTATATAAAAATGAACCCGATTATAGGGACTTTAGCCATCGTTATACAACGTGGTTTGCCCCTCGGGTTCATATAACCTTCATACTTCAAGCGGGATCCACGTCCCGCAGTTGGCTTTAATTTTCCAGATGATTAACTTCGATGCGGTTAGACTCGTCCAACATCGCAGCCTTGGCGCGGATCTTCGCTTCCAATTGGTCAATCATATCTTCGTTGTCAAAACGCTCTTTCTGACGCACGCCATCTTGGTAGAAACCACTCTTATTGTGGCCACCCGTGACGCCCAACGTAGACACTAATGCCTCACCCGGACCATTGACCACACAACCGATAATGGAAACATCCATTGGCGTAATGATGTCTTCCAAGCGTTGTTCTAGCGCGTTCACAGTGCCGATCACGTCAAACTCCTGACGTGAACAGGTCGGGCAGGCGATAAAGTTGATGCCGCGCGCGCGAATGCGTAAAGATTTCAGAATATCGAAGCCCACTTTCACTTCTTCTACCGGATCGGCAGCCAGTGAAATACGCAGGGTATCGCCGATACCTTCAGACAATAACAGACCCAAACCTACAGCCGATTTCACCGAACCACTGCGAGCACCACCGGCTTCGGTAATACCCAAATGCAGCGGTTGATCAATCTTTGCCGCCAACAGACGATAAGACTGCACAGCCAAGAACACATCGGAGGCTTTTACGCTGACTTTAAACTGGTCAAAATTAAGGCGATCGAGAATATCGACATGGCGCATCGCCGACTCGAGCAAGGCTTCAGGCGTTGGTTCGCCGTATTTTTCCTGAATATCTTTTTCCAATGAGCCGCCGTTGATACCAATGCGGATTGGGATATTCTTGTCGCGAGCACAATCAACGACTGAACGAATACGGGATTCGTTACCGATGTTACCTGGGTTGATACGCAGGCAATCTACGCCATATTCTGCAACCTGTAAGGCGATGCGGTAATCGAAGTGGATATCAGCAACCAGCGGCACGTTGACCTGTTGCTTGATCAACTTGAAAGCTTCTGCTGCATCCATCGTTGGAACAGAAACGCGGACGATATCAACGCCGACGCGCTCCAGTGCCTTAATTTGGTTAACCGTGGCTTCTACATCCGTGGTACGGGTGTTGGTCATCGATTGCACGGCAATCGGCGCCCCATCGCCAATAGGCACGTTACCGACGTAAATACGCTTTGATTTCCGACGGTTGATAGGAGACGGGTTATGCATTGATTAATTCTCCGTTGTTGCGACGACTTAACAACAATAACCGCGCATTACTGCGCGGCAACGGTCAGACGGGCAACTCGGTTTGACTTAACAAACCGGCTCAAATCCACCGGTTTACCTTGATATTGGATCTGTACGGCAGCGGGTGCACCAATTTTCAGTTTATAAGGCGCTGTACCTACCAAATTCAACTTGCCACCGTTTTGCTGCATACCGCTGAACAGCGTTTTACCATTCGCATCAGTAACTTCCAACCAACAATCGGCGGAGAAATCCATCACCAATGCATTAGGATCAACCGCTCCCGCAGCAACACCCGCTTCCGCCGTTGGCAGAGTTGGTTGAGCCGCTGGCGCAGTAGCATCAGGGATTGCAGCTTGGCTAGGAGCAACCACGGCTGGCTGTTGTGCCGTTTCAGCCCCCGTAGTGGCTGGCGCTGGCGTAACCGGTGCTGCTGGCTCACTAACGTTAGCCGCAGGTGCCGTACCGTTGTCAACCACTGACGCGCTGTGGTCTGGCGTGCTGGCGGCGGTATTATCGCCCAACGGGATCGACTGACCTTCGTTTTGTTGCGATAACTGAGCCGAGGATTGATCGGCCATAGTGGCGATTTCATCCTGTTGCGCTTTATGGTTTTGCCACCACCAAGCGCCGGTCAAACCGACCACCACAAAAACAATCAACCAGGTAAAACTCATTAGCCAACCGTCACGCTTCTTGCGACGTTTGCCCAATGAGAAACTCTGCATTGGTGCAACTTTGGACGCTTTCAGCGGCGCTTGCCCAATCAATACTTCTTCTTCTGGCACATGCACCAGTTTGGCGTAAGAACGGAGATAACCGCGTACAAAAGTCGAGGCGAGATCGGCCGAAACATTATCGTCCTCAATGTCGCGCACGGTAGAGATTTTTAGGCACAGGCGTTCTGCAACGGCCTGCTGAGTTAGCCCGAGTTTTTCACGGGCTTGACGCAGGCGCTCACCTGTCGTCATGGATACGGTATTATCTTGGGAGGCTTCAGTATTCATTAGCTAAGAACTGCTGGTACTGTTTAGATTGTGGAAAACTTCGCGCTAACTGTTTGCCATAACGTTGAACGTTATCTTGGCGGTCTGCTAACGCGGCGAAACGAATCTGTAACCATAAACTGTCGGCACTAGCCGGCAGAACATGCTGGTAAACATCCAATAAAAGTTGCGACTGTGCGCGTTTCCCTTCTTCAAACTGCTTGTCTGCCGTCACCAACAAAGGGACGCCTTTATCTGGGTCAACCTTCAAAGCGCGAGTTAATAAGCTACGAGCTTCATCATTTTGACCAGCTTTAAGGAAACAGTAACCTGCGTTTTCCAGGCTGTCAGCAACCTGACCATAATCCGGTGCCGTTGCTGCAGCGCTAAACTGCTGTTGTGCTGGTACATACTGCCCTAAACTACAAAGAAACGCACCGTAATTATTCAGTACCGTACCATTGTTTGGCGCAAGTTTAAGCGCTTGTTGATAACGCTGCTCAGCGGCACCGTTATCGCCTATTCGCTGTTCATAAAGCGCCATACCCAATTGAGTGCGGTAATCTTGTGGAGCAGCCTCTGCCGCGTTTTCCAGATTCTGCTTGGCCGCGGATAAATCCCCTTGAGTCAGGTATTCCAGCCCCAATTGCAACCTTGTCTGACCCACTTCTGTCGGCATATTTTGTTGTTCCGGTGTTGAACCCGAACAACCCGCCAACAGACCGCCTACCAGAACGATTGCTAGTTGCAAACTCCGCCCCGGCAGATTCAATCCCCACAGATTCAGCTTCATGCCTGCACTCATTTCCTTATCTGATGTTATCCGATTGCCGTATGGATTACTGCTCACATAACAGGCTGTTAGATAACAAAAAATCATGCTATAGAAATCAGACCGTCCGTACGTTGATAGGTTCCCCTGCCATTTTCTTTTTCAGAGTCCGCTTAGTACGGTCGATCACTTCCCCCGCTAACTGCCCACAGGCGGCATCAATATCATCACCGCGGGTTTTACGAACAATAGTCGTGAATCCGTATTCCATCAACACTTTGGAGAAACGATCGACGCGACTATTAGAACTACGGCCATAAGGAGCACCTGGGAACGGGTTCCAAGGGATCAGGTTAATCTTACATGGTGTGTCTTTCAGTACCTCAGCCAACTGGTGTGCATCGTCGGTACTGTCATTGATGTGATCCAGCATCACATACTCCACCGTAACTCGACCTTGGTTGGCGTTGGATTTTTCCAAATAACGACGCACTGACGCCAAGAAAGTTTCGATATTGTATTTACGGTTGATCGGGACTATCTCATCACGGATGGTATCGTTCGGCGCATGCAGCGAGATAGCCAACGCCACGTCGATCATATCGCCCAGTTTGTCCAACGCTGGCACTACACCAGAGGTCGACAAAGTGACACGACGTTTGGACAGACCAAAACCAAAATCGTCCAGCATGATTTCCATCGCGGGGACGACGTTATTCAGGTTCAGCAACGGTTCACCCATGCCCATCATCACCACGTTGGTGATCGGACGCTGGCCGGTCACTTTCATCGCACCGATGATTTTTGCCGCACGCCATACCTGACCAATAATTTCCGACACCCGCAGATTACGGTTAAAGCCCTGCTGCGCCGTTGAACAGAATTTACATTCCAGAGCACAACCTACCTGCGAGGAGACACACAACGTAGCTCGGTCGCCCTCCGGGATGTATACGGTTTCTACCTGTTGATCGCCCACCTTGATCGCCCATTTGATGGTGCCATCGGCTGAACGTTGTTCTTCTGCCACTTCTGGCGCACGGATCTCAGCGATATTCTGCAATTTTTGACGCAAGACCTTATTAATATCGGTCATTTGCTCAAAATCATCACAGCAATAGTGGTACATCCACTTCATTATCTGATCGGCGCGGAAAGGTTTTTCGCCCATGGCAGCGAAGAATTCACGCAATTGCTGACGATTCAGATCCAGCAGGTTAATTTTGGCCGTAGCCAGTTGTTCCGTTTTAACAGATTGATCAGTCAGCGAATTATTTTCAGGCATGTGGTGCTCGGGCGCGATGGGTTCTAACATAATGATCTCTGGCCTCGTTGTTACACGTTGCGGCGCTAAAGAATGGAAAGTAAGTGTGTTGTTAAAAACACTACTAGAAGTTAAAAAACTAAAAGTTAAAAACACGCCCCAGCTAAGTCGTCTTAACTGGGGCGCGGCATTGTACAAATTCTAGTAGCGGGTTTCCATGTCTGAAAGGTATTCAGGCTATTTTTATTGTTTCAGCCAGTGAATTCGCTTTTTCAGGCAAGAAACCATGCCAATTAACGTGAGCAGATTTCGCTATCAACGAAGAAATAAGCAATTTCACGCTTAGCGGAATCTTCTGAATCAGAACCGTGTACGGCGTTAGCCGTGAAGCTATCTGCATAGTCAGCACGCAGGGTACCCGCCAGCGCGTTGTCTGGGTTGGTCGCACCCATGATGTCACGGTTACGTTGGATAGCATTTTCCGCTTCCAGAACCTGCACCATAATTGGGCCAGAGGTCATAAACTCAACCAGACCGTCAAAGAATGGGCGGCCTTTATGTTCTGCGTAAAAACCTTCCGCTTGTTCGCGAGTCAGTTTCAACATTTTAGATGCAATGATTTTGAAACCCGCGCGCTCAAAACGGGCATAGATTGCGCCGATGTCGTTGTTAGCTACGGAGTTTGGTTTGATGATGGAAAAGGTACGTTGTACGGTCATGATGGCCTCTATCTAACTTCCAAAACGGGCCGGACTCATAGGTAGTGCCGGCCTTGATATATTCTCAATGCGGCGCAGATTATATGTGCAGTGCTAGACGTTGCCTATGGAAAAATCAACATTTCATTAAAAAAAATTTAGCGTAATTACTCATATTTCATTCCAAAGAAAAATTACGTACTGCGACCTGCCCACTTTCATCCAAAACGCTAAGTTGATAGCGCCCCGTTTCATGCAAACTTAGCAGTAAAGAATCACCTTCACCGACCAATTGCCCATTGAGGAACCACCAACGCTGCCCACTGCCGCCTTGGGTGGCAATACGCAACTCAACCGCGTTTTTACCCGGTAAACGACGCAGGGCAGCGCCATCACGCAGCCCTAACAATAACAGTGGCGGCGCTTCTTGTTGTAGCAACGGTGGGCATTGTTTATCTACTGGCGGCAACCGCTGGGCACGACGTTCTGCCATCGGTAACCAAGGTTCTAACGGCAATGGCCATAACATCAATTTACGCGCTTTGGCTCCCGGACAATCCGCCGCTACTCGCTGACCGCGATCGTTCAACCACAACAACGGTTGGTTACCCAAATGACTTTCTTGCCCCGGAGCAGATAAGGTTGGCGGGATAGTTCCATCGAGAACCCAACTCAAACGTCGTTGACGGCAATTATTGTCTCCCGCAGGTAACGGTTGCCCACCCGGCCAGCAGATCGCCCCACGGCTCACATTGACCGGTCGTGGATCGGCGGGAGTACCTTGCCCTTGTTGGCGTAACGATGCCAGCAGCAGGTTGTTAACTTGATTCATCAAGGGGACTGCAGTGGCAAAGCCGAATTGCCCCGCGACCGGTGTACCGTCTGGTCTGCCGACCCACACACCGATGGTGTATCGTGCGTTAACCCCAATCGACCAAGCATCGCGATAGCCATAGCTAGTACCGGTTTTCCAAGCCAGTGGTACATTGGTGGGCAAGACTTCGTCCGGTAACGGTCGGGCTTCTCCTGCCAAAATACGGCGCACTATCCACGCCGAGCCCGGAGATAACAGCTGACGACCCTGCAACCGATCTTGTGGCGTGAAACGCAGCGGAGCAACTCTACCCTGCCGTGCTAAAGCGCTAAAGCCCATTACCAGTTGATCCAACCGCGCGCCCGTACCACCGAGGATCACCGCTAGACTAGGTTCCGCATGAGCGGGTAGACGTAACTCAATCCCCACATTACGTAAATTGGCGGTGAAACGTTTTGGCCCGTAGGCTTCCAGTAACTGCACTGCTGGTAAATTCAACGAACGACTCAACGCTTCACTGGCACTGACCGGCCCATGAAAACCGGTATCAAAATTACCGGGGCGATAATCGCCAAAACGACGCGGCACGTCTTGCAACAATGATTCGGCATGGATCAAACCCTCATCCAGCGCCATGCCATAAAGAAAGGGTTTGAGCGTCGAGCCCGGCGAACGCCACGCTGAAATCATATCTACATGACCGAAACGACTATTGTCGGTAAAATCCAACGAACCTAAATAAGCCCGTACTTTCATGTCGGTATGATCAACCACCAACACTCCCACCGAGGTTTTCTCCGGCAATTGACTTTTCCAACCGCGCGCCAACTCTTCTAAGTGCCGTTGCAAGTTAGCGTCCAAAGTCGTGGTCACAATTTGCCGCTGATTCCCCTGTGTCATTCGCCGTGCTAACAAAGGAGCCAACTGTGGCACCTGACGTGGCGCTAGCCAGATTTCTTCCTGTTGAATTTCAGCCACCTGTTCCGGTGACCACACCTGATAATAAGCCAAGCGTTCCAAGACTTTATCTCGCGCCACTTTGGCTCGCTCAGGGTAACGATCGGGGCGCAGACGGCTCGGTGCCTGTGGCAATACCGCCAACAACGCCGCATCGGCGCGCGTCAACTCCGACGGAGGTTTGCCAAGATAGGTCCAACTCGCGGCACCAATCCCCTGCAAAGTTCCGCCATAAGGGGCACGATTAAGGTAAATTTCTAGAATCTGATCTTTCGACAAATGCCATTCAAGCTGCACCGTGCGCCACACTTGTCGCAGTTTCCCCGTCAATGTGCGCGGGTGAGGATCGATTAACCGTGCGACCTGCATCGACAACGTACTGCCACCGGAAACAATCTGTCCATTGCTCAGATCCTGCCAAGCAGCACGCATTAAAGATAACGGATTGATACCGGGATGGCGGAAGAACCAGCGATCTTCATAAGTCAGCAACGCTTGTAGGTAATAGGGTGAAACCTGTTGCAAGCTGACCGGATAGCGCCATACCCCTTCGCTATCGGCATAGCGCCACAACGGCGTGCCATTTTCTGCCACTACCACACGCGCCATCTGCGCTTCGGTCAGTGGCAACGGCCACCACCGATCGGCTAGCCACAGCAACAGTGGTGGCAGGCAAAAAGCCAGCAGCCAAAAGTGCCAACGGCGACGCAGATGAGTGAGAAGTTTATTCATAACAGAAGCGTATCAACTTGCCCCGCTCTAGTCAGACAACCAGAACGGGGCCAAGTGATTATTTACCGATGGTCAATTGAGCAGGGGTTTCCCCGGTAGCGCGCCAAGCGGGAACATACATTGATTCCACCTGCGGCGCTGGCACCAGATAAGTGCCCGGTGTTACCGCACGAGCCAAATACAACAAGGTCGTCGGACGATAACCATCCACATTCACTGCCGCAACATAGCGATCGTCACGGAACTCCTGATGCTTGATCTCCGCTTGTTGCATGTCCTGCAGCAGTTCGGTCACGCTGCTGGCGCTTTCCCCCAAGCTGGCACTGCTATCACCTAGGTTTTGGTTTTCCAGCTCCAATCCAGCCGGGAGCAGATCGACCACCAACGCATCAGGAACATGTTGATCGGCAGAAACCGTCAGATGCACCAAAATCAGTTGACCACTTTTCAGTGAATCCAACGCCACTGGTTTGCCATCCAACCCAAGGAACTCACGGCGCACCTTCAATACATTACTGTTCGGTGCACTCGCCTGTTGCGGATACCCCACCAAATCAAAGCGGCTGTACAACGTGCTGTTACCGGTATTGCTCAGTTGCACTCCTGTCGCCAACTTGTCGGCGGTCAGACTCTGGGTCAGCGCTTTATCACCAGAAAGATTACCTTGCTCGGTCTGAGCTTGCCACTGTGGCTCCGCTGTACCAATCATATTACGCGCCGCCAGGAACAATGAATTGCTTTCCTGAGTGGATAGATAACGCAGCCCATTAAGCTCACTGGACAAGGCCAACAAACGTTGATCGCGCACCGCTGGCAGCAAGTTGTTTTCGGTCAGCAACGCCAGAATCAATGAGTCATCACGAATTTGGCTACCGTAATCCTCCAACCAGTAATCTTTACCGTTTCGCTGTGTTGTCAACCCTTGTTCGATCGCCTGATTAGCGCGTGGCATATCACCCATCAGTTTGAGCGCAACACCCAATTGCACTAACGGCAAACCAGAACGGCTGTCGGCGCGGCGCTCATACAACTGACGCAGTGCCCCCAACGATGCTTTTTGCTGACGTGCTAATACCAATCCCGCATAGGCTTGTACCGCAAAGCGGGTGTGATCCGGGTATTGGCTGTACGCCACATCAATCTGATTACGATCCTGCAAATAACGTTGCAGACGGTTATTGGCTTTAGTCAGTGCCTCGGCTGGCACCGCGTAATTTTGCTCGCTAGCACGTACCAAGAAGTCGGTCGCGTAAGCGGTTAGCCAGAACTCTTCCTGACTATCGCGACTCCACAAACCAAATCCACCATTGAAACGCTGCATACTGAGCAAGTGTTCAATACCCGCATCAATGCTCTGACGTCGATTCTCATCGGTGCCCGTTTTGATGCCCAACGCCGTCAACTGTGCACGGTTGGTATACAACGATGGGAACAACCCACTGGCCGTTTGCTCCAAGCAACCGTACGGATAGGCATACAGCTCACTGATGTAACGCGCCAGATTGATTGGTGGACGACTGGTCAACAACCATTGTCCTTCCGCGGTACTCGCTACCAGCCCCGCCATGGCATCCGTTGGCAAGCTCCAACTTTCGCCAGCGTGAACGACCGCAGAGAACTGACGAGTTTCCGCCGGATACGCCGGACGCACACCAATCTTCCAGTTACGTTGGTAATTTTTTAGCGTTTCGCCCGGCAGCGCTAAACCACTCACCGTCAACGCAACTTCTCCCTGCCCAAACCCGTCCAAAGCTTTTACCGGTATTAACAGCGTGGTGCGTTCACCATTGGCTAACGTCACTTGTTGATCGGAAGAACCTTGCAAAGCAACCAAACCATTAGCGACGAGTTTCACCGCCAACGTCTGCGGTTGACCGGAAAGGTTACTGACATCTAGCGCCAATTGTGAGCTATCGCCTCCCGCCATAAAGCGCGGCGTGGCCAATTCCGCTACCACTGGCGCAGCAACCACCACTTTACTTTCGGCTTGACCGAAATCTTCGTCGCTCCATGCCTGCGCCATCAAACGCAGTTCGCCGTTAAATTCCGGGATAGCCAGTTGGATCGTGCCTTCGCCATTGACATCCAACACGACAGGTTGCGCCTGTTGCGCCACGATGGTCACTTCGGTGATCGGTTTTTTACCCCCGCGTGACAGCGCATCATCTTCACCACCGTCACCGCCGTAACGCAGATTGGCTAAACGTCCTTTACCTTCAATCAGTTGACCGTAAACATCATATTGATCGGCGCTGTAACGTTTACGACCAAAGAACGCTTGGTACGGATCTGGCGTGGCGTAATCGGTAATGCTCAAGATGCCGCTATCAACCGCCGACAACAGTACATTGATTTGCTTCGGTAACTCGCCGCCGGTACGAGCGGCTTTCACTTTCACCGTCAACGTCTGGTTCGGACGCATCCGCTGTGGTGCATCTAGGGTTAACGCCAGTTTGCGGTTTTCATCCACTAACGGCAGATGCAACAAACCCACTGCGCGTTTTGGCGTCGATTGCAATTGTTTGTCACCGGGACGGATCACCAATGCACTGAGGTAGAGATCGTGACGTTTCCATTCCTGATTAATGGGCACTTCAACATCCATGCCTTTTTCCGGCACATCCACCTCTTGCCACCACAGTGGACCGTCGCTGGACTCAACTAAAACATAACCTTTACCGGCCGCCGGAGCTTCTATGTGCAGTTTCACTTTTTCGCCCGGTTTATAAGCCGGTTTATCCAGTTTCAACTTCACCTGATCCGGTCGTACTGCGCCGCTGCCATCGGTGTTATCTTGCCAGCTATAACCCGCCCAGAAGCGCAGGCTGCTCAGTAGATTATTTTTAGGATCAACCACTTCGATGCGGTAAGAGCCCCACTCAACCGGGAAAGTCACCTTGCTGCTACCGTTAGCGGCAATATCTAGGTTTTGCTCCGCCAGCATCAGATCTTTTTTATCGTACAGCGACTGCCAACCTTCGCCTTCCGACCACTGCCAATAGTAATCACGACGTTCACGGATCAATCGTGCTTTTAAACCGTTAGCCGCCAGTTTTTCCCCGTTGGCATTGGCATAAACCACGTCGAAGCTGGCTTGAGAGTTCTCATCCACCATCGGTTGTGATTGGTAATCGTTGCTGCGATAGTCGTAAATCTGCTGTTTGTTGAACAATGGACGAATACCGGGTAACGCATCGGCAGGCCAAATCATCTGTTCAGCACGACGCGTCACCGGACGCCCACCAGACTCCAGCAGGCTAGCTTGTAAAATGGCTTTTAACGGCGATTTCACTTCGGCCCAAGTGCTGTCGACTTCAATCTGAGTTTTTCCCGCGTTATCCAATGCTTGGTCAAACTCATCCATGTTGCGCGACAGTGACTCCTCCATCACGGAACCAAATTCATAGCCCGGTAGGCTCGTTACCGCTTCACGCAATGGACGTAGGAATACCTGCCCTTGCAAGCGGTTGCCAGAAGCGGGAGCACCATATAAATAGCGACCGCTGATATCAAATACCAATTGATCATCTGGCTTCAGTGGCGTTTTGCTGGCGCTAATCTCTAACGCCATACGTTCTGGTAAAAAGTCTTCAACTTTGAATTCGTAACGGCGTGCTTGGTTATCACCCAGATTAAAACGCAGCGCCCAGTTACCGGTTGGCCCTTCTTGCGGGATCAAATATTGGTATTGATACAGGCCGTTTTGCGGTTGCCAGACAAAGCTACGTGCTACTTGATCGTCCGGCTTGATAATGTCGACTTTCACTGGCTGCGCAGGCAAAGGCTTACCATCGGCATCGCGCAGCAGGCCGTTGATGATTAGCGTCTCACCCGGCCGGTACAGATCGCGTGGGCCAAACGCAAAGAACTGTTTGCTATAGCCTTCTGGGCCAGCAATATCAAACTCGGTCAGATCCAGTGCCGCCGTATTGAGATCGAGCAAGCTGGTTTGCCCTTGTTGAGTCGCTAGCAGTAGTTTGGCCTTATCGCTTTTAGCGAGCTGCGCATGACCTTGCTTATCGGTGGTCGCTTGCGCCAATGTCTGGCCTTTTTCATCTAACAAGCGCAACTCGACCGCACCTAATGCCGCGCCATTCTCCAAACCTTGGGTAAAGACATCCAAGCGATCGTGATAGCTATGCAGCGATACACCGATGTCGCTGAGGGTAAATAAGGTTGCCGGATTGGTGTAACTGTAGTGTCCCGCCTGCTGCATCACCGCCAAATAAACGCCTGGCTTTTGCAAAGCTTCAATACTATTGAGTGGTAATAGAATGCGTTCACGAGTGTTACGCGCAGGGTTCAGATCGAAACGACCGCTGTAGACCAGTTCGGCCATTTTTAGCAGATCGTCAGACTCCCAACTGGTCATCGCGCTGCGATAGCGCCATTCAGTCAGAAACGCGGGTAAAGAATCGGTTTTAATCCGGAAGAAGTTAACGTCAACGTTATCAACATTAAGCGCCATTACCGGTAAACCTTGAGCCAGTTTGGTCGGCAACAATGAACCTTTACTGGCGAAACCGACGCTAGGTTTAATATCACGCGTGGTGATGGTTTGCTGTTGTTGTTCAGCCAGTTCCGCCCCATTCACCGCTTTTACGCCTGCTTCGATGGTCAGCACCACCTTGCGGTTAGGTTGCAAATGCCGCAAACGTAATTCCATCAGGTTGTCGGAAAGCTCCCAAGCACCGTCAATCTTGCCATTTACGCTATCGACCAAATGCACTCGTGCGGCGAAGTCCTGATTCGGGTCCAATGGCACCGAGAATGTCAGCACCATCGCGCTGGCACCCTCCAATTGCAATTCCGAGGCATCCAGCAGCGTCAGGGGTTTACCCGCATCACGCTTTGCTAACTCAGCCAAAGTTGCAGCATCTAGTTTCTTCGCTGGTGCTGGTGAACTACGGGTTTGCTCTGCAGCAGAGTTTATAGGTGGGGCTGTATTTGTCTCATCACAGGCGGAGAGAAACATCACCCCCACAGCTAATAACATTCCCTGACAAAGCTTTTTGCCATTTGTGAATACCTTCGCAGTACATGGTTCCATCGTTTAACTCCCTGGCACAGTAAGATGACCTGAGTGACGTACTATCCGCATAACCGATAATGATAACAGGGCTATTTTACGAAGTTGCGAAATATTTCTATATTTTTCGATGTGATTTAATTGATGTTGGTTTTTATCTAGGCCTGGTGGGTAGGGCTTTCCCAGATGAACAATACTTACCGTAAATAGCTGGATGCATAACCAGATATTTGACGGTATAGCTCTATGATTCAAGCCGTGGTTAGAATGCTGGCGGGCGCTTGAGACTTTCTGTTTCAAGCCCATAGGGAGATGTAAGAAGATAGGATGTAAAAGGTAAGATGCAGAAAGAAGAAAGCCCCAAACTGACTATTAATCAGAATGAGGCTTACCACCATGCATCAACACCATGATGGTAGTCTCTTAACCGCAGAAATGCAATGGAGAGCTAACATGATGCGAAAACTGTTTTTACCAGGTTTTACAGTTGGTTGTATAACCTTTTTGGTATTCATCTGGCTGATACGTGGCTCACTCTGTGAGTTCACATTTAAGCAGGGAGGAACAGAGGTCGCAGCCATGTTTATCTGCAACATTGAACGGTAAGTGACCACCAGCGGCGGGGTTCGCCCCGCCTGTTTGGTGTGAGGGCAATGGTTTCTTTAGCGCCCCTTTTTAGAGTTAGCCAGCCTTTCGGGGCTGGCACTCTTTATTAGCTCTTATCCGTTGAAGGAATGATATTGCGCAGCCAACTGCCCCAGCGACGTTGGTAGAACGGTTGGGTATGGTTGATCAGATAATGACTGATACCACGCTCCTGTTCCGAGACCAGACAGAAATCGACCGGATCATCGTTAGGTGCTGTTTCACTGGCAACGCTCCCCGCTTCATTAATCAGACTTTCAATTTCCGCCGGTTCAGCTTCCACCTCCAAACCAATCAACAAATTAGGCTTTTCATCCGCCGATTTATCATGCATCAGCGCCAAAAATGCGCGACGCACAGGCTTACGTTGGCTGAATAATGTGGTCAAAGCATCCACCATCGCTGCCGGATATTCTTCTGGTTGTCCCAGTAAGATTTGAGTGTCTTTATCAACGTAGTGCTCAGCCGGTTTCACCACGCCGCCGGTTGCCAGCAGCATTGCGACTTCTTCAGGGAAAAACTCTTTTCCGTATTCCGCTTTTGGATTGAGGAACAGTTCTGCCCCTTGGGTTATTTCAAACAATACACGCGCAGGCAAAGCAATAAATGGCTGTTCCCCTTCTACCGCTTTTTGCAACATCTCTAACGAGGAAAAGAACGGAACAACGCTGTTACCATCCTGTTTTTCCCAATGTTGGATGTTTACTGGCGTATCGGCATTAAGCGTAATTTCGCCCTGCTGTTGTACCTGTTCGCTATCGCCCAAAATATAAACTGTGGCATCGAGCAGTTCGCGGAAAAATGCCGGGCGATGAGCGACCTCACTGACAGCCAGCTTCAATAAACGCTCAAGTTCGTTTTCGCCGGGAATGGCATCGTGGTGATGGGAACCCATGGTCTACTCCACTTACTCAAATAGATTAAGGGTTCGACATTCGTCGAACCCTCATAGTCAATCATACAACGACACAATGATTACTGTGCTTTACTCAGTAACAGATTCGCCAGAGCGCGAACCCCCAACCCAGTCGCACCGGCAGACCACTGCTCTACCGCACCTTTGCGATAAGTTGCAGAACAGTCGATATGCAGCCAACCCTGTTGGTAATTTTTAACAAAGTGCGACAAGAAAGCCGCTGCCGTGCTAGCCCCCGCCGTGTGAGACGGAGCCGCTACGTTGTTCAATTCAGCAAAGTTAGACGGCAGTTGGCTACGGTGGAACTCGGCCAATGGCAGACGCCAGAAAGGTTCGAGCTCTGCTTCGGCACTCACCAGCAGTTCTTGCGCTAATGCATCGTCAAAGCTGAACAGAGAGTGGTAATCGTTGCCCACCGCTGTTTTCGCCGCACCGGTCAGCGTTGCGCAGTCGATGATCAATTGTGGATTTTGCTCGGCGGCGTCAATCAAACCATCGGCCAAAACCAGACGCCCTTCCGCATCGGTGTTCATCACTTCAACGGTTTTACCATTGCGATAGCGAATAATGTCGCCCAGTTTGAAAGCATTGCCACTCACCATGTTGTCGGCGCAGCACAGATACAGTTTCACACGTTGTTTCAGGCCACGAGCCGCCGCCATTGCCAAAGCACCGGTGATGGTCGCAGCACCACCCATATCGGACTTCATTGAGTCCATAAAGGCGCTCTGTTTCAGGCTGTAGCCACCGGAGTCAAAGGTGATGCCTTTACCCACCAAACACGCAAATACTGGCGCATCGGGATTACCAGTCGGGTTGAAATCCAATGCCAACAATACCGGCGGACGTTCAGAACCACGGCCAACGGTATGAATACCGGCATAACCTTGCTCACGCAGATCTTCACCTTTAGTGATACGGTAGCTCACGGCATCACAGCCGACATCACACATCAAATCGACAGCGCGGGTTGCCAATTGCTCTGGCCCCAGTTCTTCCGCTGGCATATTGATGGTGTCACGGACCCAGTCAACAATTTTCAGGCGCTGTTCCAACTCTTGGCGTTCTGCCTCTGGCAGTTCCGCCCATTCGACACTACGTTTGCCCTTTGGCCCACGGAACCCCTGCCAGAACGCCCAGCTTTGCTCCAGTCCCCAGCCATCGCCAGACAGCTTAACGCTCTTAATACCTTGCCCGTCGATTTTACGTGCAGCGCGTTGAATAGCACCGAGCTTGCCGTTACCGAGCAGGTGAACGGTGATACCTTCGCTGTTGCTGCTCAGCAACGCTTTCTCGCCCCAACGGGCATCGGCAGGTTCATGGGATAGCGTGATGTTCATCAGTTCTGTTGTCATAGCTTACTTACTCCGGATTATTCTTCTATTAATCATGTCGGATACAAATTAAACGGGCCGCCCAAGGCAGCCCATTATGCTATTTACTCTGCTTCATCTAACCAGACCAGCAGGATCGCTTCCAGTATTTTTTCATTGGAAGCCTGCGGATCGTCGTCGAATTCTTCCAAATCGCAAATCCACTGATGCATATCAGTAAAGCGCACGGTTTTCGGATCGGTATCGGGGTATTGATCGTACAGGGCTTCGCCGATTGCACGGCTGTCAGTCCACTTCAGTCCCATTATTATCCCTCACGTGCGTGGTTAACGGTATAGCGTGGCATCTCTACTATCAAATCTTCATCGGTGACTTTGGCTTGGCAGCTTAGACGGCTTTCTGGCTCTAGCCCCCAAGCTTTATCCAGCATGTCATCTTCCAGTTCGCTGCTTTCGGCGAGGGAATCAAAACCTTCACGCACGATGCAGTGACAAGTGGTGCAAGCGCAGGATTTCTCGCAGGCATGCTCAATTTCAATTCCGTTACGCAATGCGACGTCGAGGATGGTCTCCCCTACTTCCGCTTCCAGTACTGCCCCCTCCGGGCATAAATCTTGATGGGGCAGGAAAACAATCTTCGGCATGGTTAAACCTCGTCCACAGAATGGCCAGCCAGCGCGCGGCGAATGGACTCGTCCATGCGGCGTGCGGCAAAATCTTGCGTTGTTGCATCTAATGTTTTTATCGCGTCTTCGATAGTCGCAGGTTCAGTACCTTGCACCGCCTGTTGCAAAGCGGCCATCGCGCTATCGATCGCCTGACGTTCATCTTCACTCAGTAACGCGGCATCGCTTGCCAACGCACCTTGCAAGCTTTCCAGTACGCGCGAGGCTTCCACTCGCTGCTCTGCCAATTTGCGCGCACCGATATCGCTTTGTGCGTTCTTCATTGAATCCGTAATCATGCCAGCGATTTCGTCATCGGACAGACCGTAAGACGGTTTCACCTGAATGGAGGCTTCAACACCGGTGGATTTTTCCATCGCGGTAACGCTCAACAACCCATCGGCATCAACTTGGAAAGTCACACGAATATGCGCACCACCAGCAGGCAGTGGCGGCAAACCACGCAGTGAAAAACGTGCCAGCGAACGGCAGTCTTGCACCAGTTCGCGCTCGCCTTGCAGCACGTGAATCATCATGCCTGTCTGGCCGTCTTTGAAGGTGGTGAACTCCTGCGCACGCGCCACGGGAATGGTGGTGTTACGCGGGATCACTTTTTCAACCAGTCCGCCCATAGTTTCCAAACCGAGCGACAGCGGGATCACATCCAGCAGCAACATGTCGCTATCAGGCTTATTACCCACCAAAATATCGGCTTGGATCGCGGCACCAACGGCAACCACTTTGTCTGGATCGATCGATGTCAGCGGCGTGCGGCCAAAGAACTGACCCACTTGCTCACGCACCAACGGCACACGAGTCGAGCCACCCACCATCACCACTTCCAGCACTTCTTCTGCGCTGACACCTGCATCTTTCAATGCACGACGGCAAGCCATCAAAGTGCGTTTAACCAGTGTGGCGATCAGGCTTTCGAACAGTTCACGAGTAACGATCCCTTGCCAACCCGCCACCTTGACTGTGGTAGAGTCCGCATCACTCAGGGCAATTTTGGCACTAATGGCAGCATCCAGCAGTTGGCGTTGCACGCCATGATCGCTGCGATCGTTCACACCAGCCTGCTCGCGTAACCAATCAGCTAGCAGATGATCGAAATCGTCACCACCCAGCGCCGAATCGCCGCCAGTCGCCAGCACTTCGAAGACACCACGGCTTAAACGCAAGATAGAAATATCAAAGGTGCCGCCGCCCAGATCGTAAACCGCGATCACACCTTCCTGACCAGAATCCAGCCCATAGGCAATCGCGGCTGCGGTCGGTTCATTCAACAGACGTAATACGTGTAAGCCCGCCAGACGCGCAGCGTCTTTGGTGCCTTGGCGTTGAGCGTCATCGAAGTAAGCCGGAACGGTGATCACCACGCCATCCAATTCGCCTTCTAACGCGGCTTTCGCACGAGTGGCAAGCGCGTTAAGGATATCGGCAGAGACGCCGACTGGGTTAACTAACCCGGTCGCGGTAGCAATTAACGGCAAGCCGTTATCACTGGCTTGGAACTGATAAGGCAGGTTTGGGTAACGTTGCTGCACGTCTGCCAGCGAACGACCCATCATGCGTTTGATGGAACTGACGGTGTTGGCCGGATCTTGTGCCGCCTGCGCGCGTGCCGCCCAACCGACCTGCAATCCTTCACGCTGATAATGCACCACTGAAGGTAATAAATGGCGACCTTCAGCATCGGCCAGCGTTTCCGCCTGACCACTACGCACGGTCGCGACCAGTGAGTTGGTGGTGCCTAAATCAATACCAACGGCCAAGCGGCGTTGATGTGGCGCGGCGCTGAGGCCAGGCTCACTAATTTGTAATAAGGCCATGTATAGATGCTTCCAAAATCAGAAATTACTCAAAACCCAGCAGTTTTTCTTCGAGTTGTTCAACCTGTTGCTGGAGTTTGTCCAAAAAGCGTAATTTGCGCACGGTATCCGCGGCTTGTGACCATTGCTGATTACCCAGCTCTTGCACCATTTGGCTGCTGCGCTGCTTAACAGCGCGATTCAAACGATCAGCAAAAGCCGCGAGGGCACTTTCATCCGCTTTACAACCAATGGCGTCTAGCTCTTCGCGCAATTCCAACTGTTCCATCAGGAATGCCGTATCACGCATCGTGTGCTGCTCATTACCCAGATCAAAACCGTGCAAAGATAACATATACTCGGCACGTTTTAACGGATGCTTCAGCGCTTGGTAGGCTTGATTGATGGTGGCGGCCTGCTGTACTGCCATCAGACGCTCACGTTCGGGTTGATTGGCAAAGCGGTCGGGGTGGAATTGGCGTTGCAGATCCTGAAAGCGGGATGCAAGTAGATTGCCGTCGAGGAAATAACTCACGGGCAACCCGAATAAAGTAAAGTAATCCATAGCGTGCTCTGGCGTTATCGCGATGATTGAGGTTCCCCCGCGTTACACGGGGGAGCACGATGGCGTGTCAGACGTTGAAGCTTTCGCCGCAGCCACACTCGCTTGAGACGTTCGGGTTGTTGAACTTGAAGCCTTCATTCAGGCCTTCTTTTACGAAATCAAGTTCGGTGCCATCAAGATAGACCAGACTTTTACCGTCGATAATTACCTTGACGCCTTTGTCTTCAAACACGATGTCGTCATCGTTCATGTCGTCAACAAATTCCAACACATACGCCATCCCGGAACAGCCAGAAGTTCTCACTCCCAGACGCAGGCCGAGACCTTTACCGCGGTTATCCAGAAAAGCCCGGACGCGTTGCGCAGCGCTGTCACTCATACTTATTGACATAACAACCTCACTCGAATCCCCTTTATCTTTCAAGTTGCCACCTAGCCGCACCTTGAAATCTATTGGGGATAAACTTTCAAAAAATTATTTGGCGCTGTGCTTACTCTTGTAGTCGGCGATGGCTGCTTTGATGGCGTCTTCTGCCAAAATTGAGCAGTGGATCTTAACCGGCGGTAGCTCCAGTTCTTCGGCGATTTGGGTATTTTTGATCGCTTGCGCCTGATCCAGAGATTTGCCTTTCATCCACTCAGTAACTAACGAGCTGGAAGCAATAGCAGAACCACAACCGTAAGTTTTGAAGCGCGCATCTTCAATGATGCCCTCTTCATTAACCTTGATTTGCAGTTTCATCACGTCGCCACAGGCGGGGGCACCCACCATGCCGCTACCTACGGTTGGATCTTCGTTGTCGAAGGAACCCACGTTACGTGGATTTTCATAATGATCGATTACTTTTTCGCTGTAAGCCATGTCGTTGCTCCTGAATCCTGAGAATTAATGATGTGCCCATTCGATGCTGTTGATATCCACGCCCTGCTTGAACATTTCCCACAGAGGAGAAAGATCGCGCAGACGACCAATGGATTTACGCACCAGTTGAATGGTGTAATCGATCTCTTCTTCAGTGGTGAAGCGTCCCAGAGAGAAACGGATCGAGCTGTGCGCCAATTCATCACTCATTCCCTGCGCACGCAGTACGTAGGAAGGCTCCAGGCTGGCAGAAGTACAGGCAGAACCGGAGGAAACGGCCAGATCTTTCAATGCCATGATCAACGACTCACCTTCAACATAGTTAAAGCTGACGTTGAGAATGTTCGGTGCGCCATGCTCCAGTGAGCCGTTCAGATACACTTCTTCCATATCTTTCACGCCGTCCCACAGACGGTTACGCAGCGTGCTCAGACGCGCCATTTCGCTCGCCATTTCTTCTTTGGCAATGCGGTAGGCTTCGCCCATGCCGACTATCTGATGCACTGGCAGCGTACCAGAACGCATACCGCGCTCATGACCACCACCGTGAATTTGTGCTTCGATGCGAATACGTGGCTTGCGACGGACATACAGCGCGCCGATGCCTTTCGGGCCATAGATTTTATGACCGGAGAACGACATCAGATCCACTTTCAGCTTGCTCAGATCGATAGGCAATTTGCCCACGCTCTGGGTTGCATCAACGTGGTAAATAATACCGCGTGCGCGGCACATTTCACCGATAGCTTCGATGTCCTGCACAACGCCGATTTCGTTGTTAACATGCATGATAGAAACCAAAATAGTGTCTTCACGCAATGCGGCTTCCAGCGCTTGCAGATCAATGATGCCATTGCTCTGCGGTGCCAGATAAGTCACTTCGAAACCTTCACGTTCGAGCTGGCGACAGGTATCCAGCACCGCTTTATGTTCGGTTTTGCTGGTGATGATGTGCTTGCCTTTTTTCTGATAGAAATTGGCTGCACCTTTGATCGCCAGGTTGTCGGACTCGGTTGCCCCAGAAGTGAACACGATCTCACGCGGATCGGCACCCACCAGCTCGGCAATTTGGTTACGAGCGATATCCACCGCTTCTTCCGCTTGCCACCCGAAACGGTGGGAACGGGAAGCCGGGTTACCGAAAGTTCCGTCCAAGGTCAAGCACTGCATCATCTTCTCAGCAACACGCGGATCGACAGGCGTAGTCGCTGAGTAGTCCAGATAAATCGGTAATTTCATTGCTCTTGTACTCCGTACATCACTTCCAAAAACGAAAATATCCGTCGTCCTTCAAATTGCCTCTGTGTTGGCTGCGTTCACTCACCCCAGTCACATAGTTATCTATGCTCCGGGGGACTCTTTCACTTGCCGCCTTGATGCAACTTGAATGACTTTGTATATAAAATATCGTCAGCTGCTTATGCGCGCAGATTAACGTTGATCGTTTCTTGCTGACGACCGTTGGCCGTGCGGCGCGTATCGTTATTCTGACGGTCAGCCACATCCAGCACTTCCTGGTTGTTTACCAGTTCGGCCAGCGTAATGTTGTTCAGGAATCCACTGATGCGCTCGCTCAGATCGCGCCACAAGGTATGGGTCAGGCAACGATCGCCGCCCTGACAGCCTTCTTTACCTTGGCAACGGGTTGCATCAACAGATTCATCGACAGCAGTAATCACTTCACCTACGGCGATTTCACCGGCGCTTTTGCCCAGTAGATAACCACCGCCCGGCCCACGCACACTAGACACTAGGCCATTCTTGCGCAGGCGAGAGAATAATTGTTCCAGATAAGAGAGCGAGATACCCTGGCGCTCAGAAATATCCGCCAGTGGAACAGGCCCTTCCTGGGAGTGCAATGCCACGTCGAGCATAGCGGTTACGGCATAACGGCCTTTTGATGTCAGTCTCATAGCTAAATGGTTACCTGTTGGTGAAACATGGCCGGAAGTCTGACATTCCCGAGTAAATCAGTCAACTATTTAACCAACCAATTTACTCAAGTATTAGCACGTTTTGTAGGGCACATTATATAACTGCAATCGACGTCGACAATATAATGAATAACTCATCTATTACTTATTACTTTTCTCTATAGAAGAAAGCATTCCGCGCAGGATATTAAGCTCTTGAGCTTCAGGGCGAGCCCGCGCATACAGGCGGCGCAAGCGGCTCATTATCTGCCCTGGATGTGCCGGACGGATAAAGCCAGTATTTTGCAACGTTTGTTCTAGATGTTGATAGAAACGCTCAAGATCGTCTGCCAGCGGGTATTCCACTTCGTCGGTCAACTGCGGAACACCAGCTTGTTGGCGATCGAGATAGGCAACACGCACTTCATAAGCCAGAATCTGTACCGCCATCGCTAAATTCAGCGAGCTGTAATCTGGGTTGGCTGGAATAGCGACATGATAATGGCATTTCTGCAATTCATCATTGGTTAAACCAACGCGTTCACGACCAAATACCAACGCCACTGGCCCTTTTTCGCCTTCATGTACGGCACGGACCCCGCATTCACGCGGTTCCAGCATTGGCCAAGGCAAAGTGCGCGAACGTGCGCTGGTGCCGACCACCAGACTACAACCGGCAATGGCCTCATCGAAAGTGTCAACCAGAGTGGCGTTGCCAATCACATCGCTGGCACCTGCAGCCAAAGCGATAGCTTGAGAATCGGGTTTGATCAGTGGGTTAACCAGATAAAGGTTGGTTAATCCCATCGTTTTCATGGCTCTAGCAGTCGAGCCCATGTTACCGGTATGGGAGGTTTCTACCAAAACAATGCGGATATTGTGCAGCATACAAACTCTAAGCGTAGCGGAAAATCGCAGTATCTTAGCACAGACCGCTAGCCAAAATCATTCGAGATACCGTGAAGGGCATTAGGTATTTTAAAGAATGCCTGCTATACTCCGCGCCGTTTCCTGTTCTTTAACATCCTAGTGGAAGATACCCATGCATCCGATGCTGACTATCGCCATACGCGCTGCGCGTAAGGCCGGTAACCTAATTGCCAAAAACTACGAGACCCCGGACGCTGTAGAAGCGAGCCAAAAAGGGACTAACGACTTTGTTACCAACGTCGATCGCGATGCAGAGCATCTGATTATCGATGTCATCCGTAAATCTTACCCGCAACACACTATCATCAGTGAAGAATGCGGTGAGCTTGTCGGTGAAGATCAGGATGTACAATGGGTGATCGATCCACTGGATGGCACTTCAAACTTCATCAAACGTTTCCCACACTTCTCTGTTTCTATCGCCGTGCGCATTAAAGGCCGCACCGAAGTCGCTGTGGTTTACGATCCAATGCGTAACGAACTGTTCACCGCCACTCGCGGTCAGGGCGCACAGCTCAACGGTTACCGTCTGCGCGGCACCAATGCTAAAGATCTGGACGGCACCATTTTGGCGACTGGCTTCCCATTCAAAGTAAAACAGCATGCTCCGGCTTACATCAATCTGGTTGGCAAGCTGTTCACCCAATGTGCAGATTTTCGTCGCACCGGTTCCGCGGCGCTGGATCTGGCCTATGTGGCCGCAGGTCGCGTTGACGGTTTCTTCGAGATCGGCCTGAAGCCGTGGGATTTCGCCGCAGGTGAATTGCTGGTGCGTGAGTCTGGTGGTTTGGTGACTGACTTCGTTGGCGGCCATAACCACTTGAGCTCTGGCAATGTGGTTGCTGGCAACCCGCGCGTAGTCAAAGCGCTGTTGTCGACGATGCGTGAAGAGTTGAGCGAAGCGCTGAAGCGTTAATCCTCAAATTGAATTTAAAAGGCGTTGCCAATTCGTTGGCAGCGCCTTTTTTATATCAACGAGCGAATGGCCTGATGCCGCTACCAAATTCAGGTTGCGCGCTGGCATACAATAGCACCCCGGCGAACAGCAGAATCAATCCTCCTGCCAATGCAAGCGATCCCCAAGCCATTGCACTCCAAACCGCTGGCGCACGCGAACGGCTAATACGAACCGCCAAACGACGGCTGTAATGCACAAATAACGCTAATAAAGAAATGGTCAACGAAGTGCCTAGTGCCATCGCCAAGGCAGAAATCACACCCCATACAAAGACACCGATCACTTTCGAAAACAACAGCACCAAGATGGCCCCAGAGCAGGGCCGCATCCCCATTGCTAGCACGATCGCCACGCGAGTACGCCAATCATTCCCCGCCTGTAATTCACTGTCGCTCGGCAAATGTCGATGGCCACAACCACAGTTGTCACTATGCACATGATCGGCAGCTAACGGTTTCAAACTGTTGATACGCAACGCCGGAGCGGGTTTCATCGCCTTAATCGCCAAATACAAACGTTTCAGCGCCCGCCAGGTCAGCAGCAATCCCAGCAACATCACCAGAATGAAACTGCCCTTCTCCAGCCAGAAACTACTTTGGTGTAATTGACGGGTCGAAAGCTGCAACACCACCAGCACCAACGTCACCAAGGCAATCGCCACCAGTCCTTGCACTAATGAAGCCGCGAAAGTTAATTTCAGGCTGCTTTTCAAACGTGCCGGATGCGTCGCCAAATAGGTAGCGATCACCACTTTACCGTGACCGGGGCCGAGCGCGTGCAAAATGCCGTAACCCAAACTGAACAGCATCAGCGTCACCCCAGCCTGCTGCGGAGCCGCTTTCACTTGCTGTAATAGTTCAGCCATTTCTTGATGCAACGTTTTCTGCCACACCACACTTTGCAGCAAGATTTGTGGCCAAAATTGCCATACCTGCTGCGCCACAAACGCCATCACAATAATGAACAGCAGCAACGGCCACAGCCCCATCAGCCAATGGTAATTCCGCGTTGGATGAGGATTGAAATTTACTGACATTGCAACGTCACCCGCTGGGCAAACTGCTGCCCAAGCGCCATATCCTCACCGGGTGAGTCATTTTTATCGAGAGACAACGCATAAGCCTGCATCGAAGCATCAGGTTTGGGCGTGACTAACTTGAATTTGCACTGCTTTGCCATTTCAGGTGGCAAGTGCAACGCATTTTGATTTTGATAGCTCATATCAACAAAGTAAGTCGGATCATAAGTGGAAATGTCAAATGGCTTGCCCGCTAATGGCTGCGCCTCGGCAAGTGGCAGCACAAACTCCAGTACCGCCTGATTTCCTTGACGAGAGAGCTGATATTCAGTCGGCAAGTTAAGATATTTCACCGCTTTACCGTCGCGATAAATATCGGTGAAATAATGTTGCCCCAACACGTTAGCCATCACTTCCGCCGCCAGTTTTTTCCACACTTCAGAATCGCTTTTGGCGTTTTCGGCGTCATACAACAGATCGGCTGACGTAATCGGGTCCATCACCCAAACCATTTTTAGTCCAACCAATTTGTTGTTCTGCGCGACAAACGTGGTGTTCATATCAATAAAACTGTGTGGATGAGCGGCAACATTCGCGCTGAATAACGCCAGAAAACCCACCAGCAAACCTGCAAATTTCATCATCAAGGAGACTCTTAACTGTTATAACATAACGAACACGATGAATAAATCGCAGCATAACTGTGACGAAAGTTATAAGCCACAGCAGATTCTCCTGTCACACTCAAACCTTTTGCTATGCTTATGCATTACTGATACCTGATCTACCAGAAGGTGATATGAGCCTAGACACTTATTCTGTGCCTGAGCTCTCCGGTCAACAACGGCGCTGCCATCTGTTACTGATGCTATATACGCCGTTGCCCGCAGTACAACTGGAGACCATCAGCCAAACTAATGGCGTCGACCTCCCCACTACCCGGCAAGATATAGCTGAGGTTGCCAGCGAGATCCAGCGTTTCCACCATCTGGAACTTTGCAGCAATCCCAACGGTCACTACCAGATAGTGGGCAGCGAGTTAAATCAACGTCTATGCCTGATCCACTGGCTGCGCCGAGCCCTGCGCTGCAGTCCGCAATTTATCGAACAACATTTCACCCCGAATTTATTACAAGGGCTGGGGTTAACGTCCGATTCATTGATGCAGCTAGAACAATGTATCAACCACTGTGAACAACAGTTGCAACAGAATTTGGAGCCGCGCGATCATCAGTTTCTGCAGCACTTCCTGTGCTATTGCCTATGGGAAAATCGTCGCCAACGCCATCCCGATTTTGAACAAAACCAAAGCGACTGGTTGCATCAAAAGACACAGCATTCGGCCGCCATCGCTCTGCACCAAGCGTTGCATAAACAATTCGGTTACTCGCTAACTGAGGTTGAAAGTGATTTTCTGGTACTGATGTTCACCATGATGAAAAATCACAGTTATCAAAGCGATGATTCAGCGGAAGATCGGCGGTTGATGCAGGCGATCGAACAAATGGTTGCACGCTTCCAGCAAATTTCCGGTATGACGTTTAGCGACAATCAAGAACTGATCACCCATTTGTTCGCTCATCTCGCTCCTGCACTAGAGCGCTGCCAGTTTGATATCGGTATCGACAATAGTTTGCTAGAGGAAGTTTTGCGTAAGTACCCTCGCCTGATGCATACGACGCAGCAAGCGATGGAACCTTTCGAGCAGGATTACGCGATTCGTTTTTCTCGTGAGGAAGTCGGACTGGTGGCAATCAGTTTCGGCGCTTGGCTGATGCAGGACTATCCTTTGTTGATAGAACAAGCACCAGAGCCTCTGCTACGCGAAATTATCCAAGAGTTGTTAGAGACCTCTAGCGCCCCATATCCACCGCTGGCGGACGGATAAACAACGCGGGCACCACCACCAAAGCCATCACCCAGAACACTCCACCTTGCATGTGTTCGAACAGGAATCCGGCCACCACGGTCATGATGGCAATGCCGCCGCCCATCGCTAGCGCCGAGTAGATGGCCTGCAAGCGAATCACTTCTCCACCTTGTCGCGCGGCGATAAAACGCATCGCAGCCAGGTGGCAAATGGTAAAGGTTCCGCAGTGCAATATCTGGATCAACAGCAACCAGCCCAGCTCGGTGCTATACGCCATCAAACTCCAGCGCACAAGGCCACACACGGCAGAAAGCAATAACAGATTACGGGCATTCCAGCGGCGGAACAGGAAGTTACTGCTGGCGAAGATAATCACTTCCGCCACTACGCCGAGCGACCACAAATAACCCACAGTTTCGGCGGAATAACCGGCTTCTTGCCAGTAAATTGAACCGAAGCTGTAATAACCCGCATGCGCCGCCTGTAGCAAGGTTACGCAGAGCAAAAAGCGCCACACTGCACTTTCGCTCAATAATTCACGCCATGAACGTTGAGGTTCAGTTTGAGTTCTAAGTTCACCTTGCGGCATCACGCTGGGTTTCAACATCATCCCAAGCAGCATCGCCAACAGGCTGAGTAGCAAACTGTAGAGAATGGCGTCATGCCCCCACACTGAGGCTAATTTACCGGTGAGTGCCGAGCCCACCACAAAGGCCAATGAACCCCATAGCCGCACTCGGCCATAATCCATGGTTACCTGTTTTTGCCAAGTCGCCGCCAACGCATCGGTGAGCGGCACCAGCGGTGAGAAAAATAGGTTAAATCCGGCGATCACCAACATCAACCAGCCCCAACCGTTGCCAAAACAGAAACCAATAGCAAATGCCAGCGTCAATAGTGCCAAAATACGTAATGCGGTGACTAATTGAGAAGGATCTTTAACGCGAGGAGCAATCAATAAACTACCGAGGAAACGAGCAACCAAGCCAGCGCCGAGCAAAATACCGATAGTTTCAGGTTCTAAACCTTCACCTTTTAACCAAACACCCCAGAAAGGTAAGAAAATGCCATATGAAAAGAAGTAGGTGAAATAACTGAGAGCGAGCCAACGCGTTGATTGCAGAACCATGTTCCCTCCGGATTTTCGGCAATACCTTGACATAGCTCACATCATTCAGCAATCTGGATTCAGGGATAAAGGGTAAGAGTGTCGCCTAGCTCACAGTTTATCGCTCCTTATGTGATGCATCACGCTCACTAATATCCAGATTAGAAATCACCTGTGTCACCTCGCTCAAACTGCCTATTTTTACCTCCCCGGTACGATTCACCTTACTCTTGTCGATTAATAACAAAGACTGCAAAGCGCGTTTCAGCAATAGCGTTTTGAACTCGGCATTATAAATATTGGAATCCCAAAGCCTCTCTTCCGTATCAATACCTTCACAAGAGAAAATAAACAGATCTATTTCCAACGATTTGAGTTGAGAAAGAATGGCGGGATTGACGTAACAGGCATATTTACGCTGTAGCAAACCACCGGAGCTAATGAGTTGAATATGTTCACGTTTGCTCAGTTCCTGACAGATTCGCACACTGTTGGTAAAAACCGTGATATCGATGTCCGGTAGTTGTTTCGCCAGATACCAACAAGTAGAACTCGCATCTAGTGCAATCACCATCCCCGGATGAATCCAATCCAGTGTTTGCCGGGCGATATCGGCCTTGCTGCTAAAGTGGCTTTTTAAACGCGTATTGAAAGGGTCGCCACTGTCTTTGGTTTCCCGGTTGATACTCTTGGCACGCCCATGTTGACGCAGAATCTTCCCTTGAACCTGAAGTACGTTCAGATCGCGCCGGATGGTTTCTTTACTCACTTGCAGTAGCTCGGCTAACGCTTCGGTCGTCAGCGTCTCATGCTGACGTACCAATTGCACAATCTCCTGATGTCGTGTCATTTTCATCACGTTGCCCCATAACAAGTTTAATCAAACAGCTATTTTTAGCATGTCATACGTTCTAACTGACCGTTTTAGAAAAATTAAAAACAAACAGTCAATGATTCTGTATTTTTCACAAACCAAATGAATAAAAAAAATAAATACCCACTTCGTTAAAGTGACGTTAATCACAAAATCTTAGCATTTAAAGCAAAACGTGATTATGGTCATATTTTTGTCAAGTTCAATACCTAAAGATACTTACGACTTCCAATATTTACTCACCAGCACGGCCAGGGGAAATATTTAAAGAATAGATAACAATAATATTATTTAAAGATAAGCAGAGCTAGTTTATCTCCAAGCATTTTTAGTGCCTGATGGTTAATCTATTTAAAGCCAACTTGGGAATCCCCTTGGTTGAGCATCAATAATTAAATCAACTCGATTATGCAATAATGAGGTATTTAAATGTTAAATAAACTGGGTAATTATCGCGATAGAAGCCAGGATGGCTCATTAAAATGGGCATTCCCATCACCTTGGCTACCTGATTATGTTCAAGAACGCCCATTACCACTTTGGATTGCGGATATGGACTTCCAAAGCCCACCCGCGGTTATTCAAGCTCTGCACCAATTAGCCGATCACGGTATATTTGGTTATACCGATGCGCCAGAAAGCCTACGTGAAGCGCTAGCCACTTGGCAGCTCAAACATCATAACTGGCTGGTTAAACCGGAATGGATGGTACACAGCCCAGGTATTGTCAGTGCATTGAATCTCGCCGTGCAAACCTTCTCGCATCCTGGCGATGGAATAATGATGTTGATGCCCGTTTATGGCCCATTCCATCATTGTGCCGAATCTAATGGACGTCGTGTGGTCGGTGTCGAACTTGATCTGGATACCGACGGCCAGTATTCATTAGATATGAATAAATTTGAAGCTGCTATCACGGAGAATGTAAAAATATTTATTCTGTGCAACCCGCACAATCCAATAGGAAAGGTTTGGAGTAAAGAGGAACTGTTCACTATTGGGCAATGTTGTTTAAAAAATAATGTATTAGTTATTGCCGACGAAATTCATCAAGATCTCGTGCTATCAGAAACACAGCGTTATACACCTTTCGCCAGTCTCAGTGCTGATTTCACGGAAAATAGTATTACTTGCACCGCGCCCAGCAAAACATTTAACCTTGCCGGCTTGCAAACTTCGACATTAATTATTGCCAACCCGCGCTTGCGTAACGAATTAACTCGTCAATATTATCGCTGTGGATTGGAACGTCCTAACCAAGCGGGTATTGTCGCCTGTGAGGCTGCTTATCGCGGCGGTGATGAATGGCTAGAAACATTACTGAGTTATTTACGCGGAAATAGAAAACTGCTCAATGACACTATTGAGAGCTTCCCAAGGATGAAATTAATTCCAGCCGATGCACTTTATTTAGCCTGGATTGACTGTCGCCAATTACAGCAGACTGACCTACAAGCATTCTTCTTGAAAAAAGCCAATGTTTGGATAGAACCTGGTGATCACTTTGCTAAAGGAGGTGATGGTTTTATACGACTTAACTTTGGTTGTCATCGAGATTTTCTTATTCAAGCATTAAATAAAATCGCCACTGCCTTAGATTAACTTTTGAAATTAAAAGTCATTATATCAAAAACATCGAAGATATCACCGAGGATAAACATATGGGAACGCAAAAGATTACCCGAAATGCGGATAAATTAGGGAAAACACTCAGCACACCGATGATATTTTTCGCTGCGATAAAAGCGATCATTGGCGGAGGTGTGATCGCCCTGACCGGGATTATTATTGCCAATACCGGTGGCGGGACACCATTGGCGTATTTTGTCGCCTCGGCAATTACCGTGCTTGCTGGTATTCCTTATGCCGTTTTGGCGGCAACCTTACCTGTCACCGGGGGAATTTACTCCTGGCCATCACGCTTACTTAGCCCAACCGTAGGGTTCTTGGTTTTTTGGTTCTTCTCATTAACGCACGTTTCATTATCCCTTTATGCGTTAACTTGTTCCGATTACCTAATAACCTTTTTCCCAGCATTGCCAAAAACAGCAATAAGCTTGGGGATCCTCACCGTAATTTATTTAGCCAACCTGCTGGGTGCCGCGCTCAGTGCTCGCTTGAGTATGGTTCTGACCATTATCATGCTCTGCGGTATGATGCTATTTGTTGGCGAAGGTATTGGTCATGTTAATCCTGAAAACTTCACCACTTTCTTACCTAATGGCTTCTCCGCCTTTGCCACTTCCGTTGCTCTGTTACTGTTTGTCACTAACGGCGCCTGTACGGTAGCTGAATTGGCCGGGGAGATGAAAAAACCTTCGCGCTCAATTCCGGTGGCTATTATGGGAGCCACCTCGTTTGCCGCGCTGATTTACGTTTTAGTTTCCATCACCGCGACCGGTATTTTACCGTTGTCCGAAGTGGCAAATCAGCCACTGACCGTGGTCGCTAAACAGTTTATGTCACCGGGTTCATTCCTCTTCTTTACTATCGGTGCGGGCATTATCAGTATGTTGGGTATTACCAACGTCCAAATGCTGTGGGGAAGCAAAAGTTTGTTGGTTGCCTGTGATGACGGCTGGTTGCCTCGTAGCCTTGGCCGTGTCAGCGAACGTACACGCGTACCTTATTTACTATTAACACTGCTCTATATTATCGGCATCGTGCCTATTATCTTCGGCATCTCGGTAGCTAATATTGCCAGTGCGGCAGCCATTACTTTCCTGGCAGCTCAAGTGGTATGTATTATTTGCTCTTGGCGTATACGTCAATGGGATATTTATAAAACCTCCTCATTCCGTATTCCTGCTTGGCTGCATATTATTACCGCCTGCCTCAGTGTTTGTATTTTGATTTATATGATCATCATGTTGTTTAAGGATATTGACTTTAAAACTCTGATGATTATGGCTGTCTGGTCTGTTTGCGGTATCGCGCTGATTATCACGCGGAAAAAACACGTTGTTACTGAGCAGACTTCCACTATGAATTCAGTCAGCGAGTCCACTGCCAGTTAATTTAGACCAACACTAAAACGAGATTCAAGATAATGAAAAGCAAATTGATTAAAGTGGGTATTCGCCCAGTAATTGATGGTCGCAGAATGGGTGTCCGTGAATCACTTGAACAGCAAACGATGAATATGGCGCATATCGCGGCTGCATTTCTGACTGCAAATCTACGCCATCCCTGTGGAACCCCGGTTGAATGTATTATTGCAGACAGTTGTATTGCGGGAGTGGCTGAATCTGCCGCCTGTGAAGAGAAATTCAGTATTCACCATGTCGGTTTGACCCTCACAGTCACGCCATGTTGGTGTTATGGCAGTGAAACTATCGATATGGATCTGCTACGTCCCAAAGCCATCTGGGGATTCAACGGTACAGAACGCCCCGGTGCCGTCTATTTGGCAGCGGCCTTGGCGGCGCATAATCAAAAAGGGCTCCCGGCGTTCTCCATCTATAGCCATGATGTGCAGGATAGTGATGATGACAGCATCCCAGCCGATGTGCAGGTCAAATTGCTGCGTTTCGCCCGCGCAGGTTTAGCCGTTGCCAATATGAAGGGGAAGAGTTACCTGTCTCTGGGCGGTACGTCGATGGGGATCGCAGGTTCTATTGTCGACCATGATTTCTTTGAATCGTGGCTCGGTATGCGCGTACAAGCCGTCGATATGACCGAACTACGTCGTCGCATCGATTATGGCATTTTCGACGCGGAAGAGCTGGAGTTGGCCCTGGCATGGGCTGATCAACATTTCATCTATGGCCCAGACCTGAATGCGCAGCAATATAGGCGCTCGCCAGAGCAGAACCGGGTAGTGCTACGTGAAAGCCTACTGATGGCGATGTGCATTCGCGACATGATGCACGGCAATGCCAAGCTAGTGGCGCAGGGTTTTGCTGAAGAAGCATTAGGTTATAACGCCATTGCTGCCGGTTTTCAGGGGCAGCGTCATTGGACTGATCAGTACCCCAATGGTGATACCGCCGAAGCTATCCTAAACAGCTCATTCGACTGGAATGGCGTACGCCAACCCAATGTGGTTGCCACTGAGAACGACAGCCTGAACGCAGTTTCCATGCTGTTTGGTCATCAACTCACCGGCACCGCGCAGATCTTTGCCGATGTCAGAACCTACTGGTCGCCAGAAGCAGTAAAACGCGTTACCGGCCGCACGCTGACGGGTAATGCCGAACACGGCATCATTCATTTGATCAACTCTGGTTCCGCGGCGTTAGACGGTACCTGTAGCCAACGCGATGCCGCCGGGAATCCGACCATCAACCCCCATTGGCAAGTCACCGAACAAGATGCCAAGGCTTGTCTAGCTGCAACACAATGGTGCCCAGCCATTCACGAATATTTCAGGGGCGGCGGTTTCTCCTCACAATTCCTGACGCAAGGCGGCGTGGCATTCACCATGAGCCGTATCAACATCGTCAAGGGGATCGGGCCGGTGTTACAGATAGCGGAAGGATGGAGTGTCGAGCTGCCACCAGAAGTGCACGACATCTTGGACGAACGAACCAATAGTACCTGGCCAACCACCTGGTTCGCACCACGCCTGACTGGTAAAGGGTCATTTGCCGATGTGTATTCAGTGATGGCCAACTGGGGTGCGAACCATGGGGTATTGACGATAGGTCATGTTGGCGCCGATCTGATCACCCTAGCCTCCATGCTGCGAATTCCGGTGTGTATGCACAACCTAGATGAACAGGATATTTACCGCCCTTCTGCTTGGGGAGCCTTCGGTATGGATATCGAAGGTCAGGATTATCGTGCTTGCCAAAGTTATGGCTCACTTTATAAAAAATAAATCGCTTGCAAGAGGCCGTGCCGTGGTGCGGCCTCTTTGTCAGATAAGCTGGAGAAATTATGAACCCTGATGTTGTCATCGTCCTTGATTGCGGTGCGACTAATATCCGAGCGATTGCCGTTGATGCACAAGGAAAAATGGTGGCTAAGGCCTCTATCGCCAATGCCAGCCAAACTGCGGTTGAACATGCACAGTGGCATAACTGGTCCCTAGATGACATCTTGCAACGCTTCACTCACTGCTGTGAGCTGTTGGTTCCACAATTAGCGGGTTATCGAATCCACGCCATTACGGTCACAACCTTTGGTGTGGATGGTGCCTTGGTGAACGCGCAAGGAGAGATCCTCTCTCCAATCATCAGTTGGAAATGCCCGCGCACCACCGAGATCATGAACAATATTGCACGCTATATTGCCCCTGAAACACTACAGCGCCTGTCAGGTGTTGGGCATTTTAGTTTTAACACGTTATATAAATTAATTTGGCTAAAAGAAAATCGCCCACAGATATTGGCGCAGGCTCATGCTTGGCTCTTTATTTCCTCTTTAATTACTCATCGGTTAACCGGGAAATTAACTACCGATCGCACCTTGGCAGGCACCAGTCAATTATTGGATATCAAACAGGGGGACTTTAGCGAAGTCATCTTGCAGAGTATTGGTCTGTCTGCTGAATTGTTCCCCCCGATGATCGCCGCTGGGGAACGAGTTGGAACCCTGTTACCACAGATGGCAGAACGGTTAGGGTTGCCAGTGGGCATACCGGTGATCTGTGCCGGGCATGATACCCAATTCGCATTGTTCGGTTCAGGAGCCGAGTTGGAACAACCGGTGTTGTCCTCCGGCACTTGGGAAATCCTGATGGTACGCACGGCACGGGTTAATACCGAGCTGTTATCGCAACACCCAGGCTCAACCTGCGAATTAGACAGTTGCCATCACCTGTATAATCCTGGCCTGCAATGGTTAGCTTCTGGCGTATTAGAGTGGGTGCGTCAACTTTATTGGCGCAATGTGCCATTACCACAAGCCTATAACAGCATGATCCAAGAGGCCGCAGTCATTCCACCGGGATGTGACGGAGTCACCATGAATTGTGGTTTGTTGAATAACCAAACTGAAGCGGGATGGCGTGGTGTCAGTCTCAACACCCAACGCGGTCATTTCTATCGCTCAGCCTTAGAAGGACTGGCGTGGCAGTTAAAACATCATCTCACCACGTTACAGCAGATCAGCCAATTTCAGGCGAGTGAATTATTACTGGTGGGTGGTGGCAGTCAAAATACCCTGTGGAACCAAATCAAAGCCGATATCATCAACTTACCTATCAAGGTATTGCACGATGCGGAAACCACAGTATTGGGCGCTGCCATGTTCGCTTGGTATGGCTGCGGATATTACTCTTCAGTAGAACAGGCGCGACAACAAATAGATTATCGTTATCAAATTTACTACCCAGGGGAACAAAACAAAGCATACCAACAGATAATGGCAGATATTTGACATCAAAATAATAGTATTTGTGATTCAAGCGGATATTGACTCTTATTAATAGTGTGGCATCAAACCTCAGTAACGAATCATAATATTGATAACTGTCACATCTCTCACGGTGGCAATGTATTTTATTAAAGTCTGGAGAAGACACAGCTCATCATTATTGCCATCCAATAGATAATATTTTTTGACAAGTAACAACAATGACCCAATGTCGGTTATCCCGCTATTGTTGAATTTTAAAATTAGTAGAAGAGGAAAAAATGGAAAGAAATATATTAGCGCGTGAAATCATTAACACCTGTCTAGAAATGACACGACTGGGATTAAACCAAGGGACGGCAGGAAATGTGAGTGTGCGCTATCAGGGGGGGATGTTGATCACACCTAGCGGTATTCCTTATGAAAATCTCACCGAATCCCACATCGTGTACATCGACGCACAAGGCAAACATGAAGCAGACAAACTGCCTTCCAGCGAGTGGCGCTTCCATCAGGCGGTATACCAAACCCGCCCAGACGCCAATGCCGTGGTACACAACCATGCCATTCACTGTGCCGCCGTTTCCATCCTGAATCGCCCTATTCCGGCGATCCACTACATGATTGCTGCCGCCGGGGGAACCACTATCCCTTGCGCGCCCTACGCCACCTTCGGCAGTAAACCGCTATCAGAATACGTCGCAGTGGCAATGAAAGATCGTAAAGCCACCTTACTGCAACACCACGGTTTAATCACCTGCGAAGCCAATTTGCAAAAAGCCCTGTGGCTGGCTCATGAGGTCGAAACACTCGCCACTCTCTATTTGGCAACACTGGCAATCCAGGACCCCGTTCCGGTACTGAGTGATGAAGAAATGGCGATCGTACTGGAAAAATTCAAAACCTACGGCTTACGTATTGAAGAATAAAGGAGAACAACATGGCACACAGAATGATCCTCAACGAAACATCCTGGTTCGGGCGTGGAGCCAGCGCTGAATTGTATCAGGCAGCTTATTGATTTTTAGCTATAAAAAAGGCGGGATCGCTCCCGCCTGATTAACAACAGACCGCCGTTTCGCTTAGGCGTAAACGGGCAGACGCGCGCAGATATCCAGCACTTTCTTCTTGGTGCGTTCGATAACCGCTTCGTCGTTGATGTTATCCAACACATCACAAATCCAACCCGCCAACTCACGCACTTCGGCTTCTTTAAAGCCACGACGAGTCACAGCTGGAGTACCGATACGCACACCAGAAGTCACGAACGGGCTCTTCGGATCGTTTGGTACGCTGTTTTTGTTCACGGTGATATTGGCACGACCCAGTGCGGCATCGGCTTCTTTACCGGTCAGGTTTTTGTCGACCAGATCCAGCAAGAACAGGTGATTATGAGTACCGCCAGAAACCACTTTGTAGCCGCGCTGCAAGAACACTTCTACCATCGCTTTAGCGTTGGTCGCGACTTGCTGTTGGTAAACCTTGAACTCAGGCTCCATCGCTTCTTTCAACGCCACCGCTTTACCCGCGATCACGTGCATCAGAGGGCCACCCTGACCACCAGGGAAAACGGCAGAGTTCAGTTTTTTGTACAGATCTTCGTCACCGCCTTTCGCCAGAATCAAACCACCGCGTGGACCAGCCAGTGTTTTGTGGGTAGTGGTAGTCACGATGTGTGCATGTGGTACTGGGTTCGGGTAAACGCCAGCGGCAATCAGGCCTGCCACGTGCGCCATATCGACGAACAGGTAAGCGCCGATGCTATCAGCGATTTCACGCATTTTTGCCCAATCAACGATACCGGAGAAAGCCGAGAAGCCGCCGATGATCATTTTTGGTTTATGGGTCTGAGCCTGTTTTGCCAGATCTTCGTAATCGATTTGGCCTTTATCGTCGATGCCGTAAGGCACCACTTTGTACAGTTTGCCAGACAGGTTGACCGGTGAACCGTGGGTCAGGTGGCCGCCGTGCGCCAGGTTCATACCCAGAATGGTATCGCCCGGTTGCAGCAGAGCGGTATAAACCGCGAAGTTAGCCTGAGAGCCAGAGTGTGGCTGAACGTTGGCATAATCGGCACCGAACAGCTCTTTAGCACGATCGATAGCCAGTTGCTCAACGATGTCTACATACTCGCAACCACCGTAGTAACGCTTGCCCGGATAGCCTTCCGCGTACTTGTTGGTCAATTGTGAACCCTGAGCCTGCATCACGCGCGGACTGGTGTAGTTCTCAGAAGCAATCAGCTCGATATGCTCTTCCTGACGCACAACTTCTTGCTCCATAGCACGCCACAGATCGGCATCGTAATCGGCAATGTTCATTTCACGCTTTAACATCCGGCATCTCCTGACTTGAATCAGCTAACTAAAAATAACCACCCGTTTGGGATCTGGGCAACAGTGTAAACTGTTTTCCCCTACCGAGGTAGGTCTTGACAGAGGTTTTTACGCAAACGATTGGCATGTGATGATATCAGGTTTTTATTCAACAAAAATGCGCAGGAAGCAACCGAGATTTACTCATATCGATAGTGCGGTTTTTTCATGTTCTGTGAACCCGATCGCCGCTTAACATATCAATAACAAAAACAAGGGTATTTACAGGGAAAGTAAAAATCAATAAGATGCATTTAAAATACAACATTAAGTCCTCATAGAGATTGCTAAATAGGAGTATCACCCATGCTGGATAGTCAAACCATCGCCACCGTCAAATCCACCATTCCCCTGCTGGCTGAAACTGGCCCGAAACTGACCACCCACTTTTACGATCGTATGTTCAGCCATAACCCTGAACTGAAAGATATTTTCAATATGAGCAACCAACGCAACGGCGATCAGCGTCAGGCCTTATTCGACGCCATCTGCGCCTATGCGAGCAATCTTGAGAATTTGGCGGCGTTGTTGCCAGCCGTTGAACGTATCGCTCACAAACACGCCAGCTTCAACATCAAACCAGAACAATACAATATTGTTGGCACTCACCTATTGGCGACCTTGGACGAATTATTCAGCCCAGGACAAGAAGTGCTAGACGCTTGGGGGAAAGCTTACGGCGTGTTGGCAAACGTGTTTATCCAGCGTGAAGAGCAAATTTATCAGGAAAGTGAGTCTGATAACGGCGGCTGGCGTGGCCTGCGTCCATTCCGCATAGTGAAGAAACAACCACAGAGTGATGTGATTTGCAGCTTCGAATTGGCTCCCGTCGATGGTGGCTCAGTCGTGGATTATCAGCCGGGTCAATATCTGGCGGTTTACCTCGAAAACAATGATTGGGAACATCAGGAAATCCGCCAATATTCACTGACCACTGCGCCTAACGGCCAATATTATCGCATCGCGGTAAAACGTGAAGATCAGGGCATTGTTTCCAACTTCCTGCACACACAAGCCAAAGAAGGCGACGTGATCCATATCGCCCCACCACACGGGGATTTCTTCCTGAATGTGGAACCGACCACTCCGGTTGCATTGATTTCCGGCGGTGTAGGCCAAACACCGATGTTGGGTATGTTGAATATGCTGCACCGCGACCAACATTCGGCTGATGTATTGTGGCTACACGCCGCTGAAACCGGCAGTTCACACGCTTTTGCTGATGAAGTGGATGCTATCGCTGAGCAAATGCCAAACCTGAGCCGCCATGTGTGGTATCGCCAGCCGGGTGCCGATGATGTCGCTGGAAGTGACTACCACAGCAGCGGTTTGATGGATTTGAATAACGTGGCTGAAAGCCTGAAAAACCCACACATGCACTACTACTTCTGTGGTCCAGTGCCATTTATGCAGCATGTGGGTCAACAACTGCTGGCAATGGGTGTCGATGCCGATCGTATCCATTACGAATGCTTTGGCCCACATAAAGTACTGTAACCGCTTGTCTCCGGGTGAGTTTCCGCTCACCCAGTTATTTCCCCCAATTACCCCAAATGTGATCTCTCTACCAAATCGCTTATTTTACGGTTGCCTTAAAACTTCAAATCTATGAAGATTTAAATATTCAAATTATCGAAAATTTAAATTCAATTTCAAATCAAGGTAGTAAATCGCATGGCAAAGAGATTCATCAAAAAAGAAGGTCTGGCACTGACCCTGATGGCACGCTACTTATTAGGCGAGCAGCCGGGTAATCGCCTGAAGACCATTGATGAGTTATCGGATGAATTTGCGCTTTCCGTCGGCGTAGTACAAAACGCACTTAAATCGTTGGAACAAAGTCAAAATGTGCTGCTAGAACGCCGAGGTCGCAACGGCACGCTACTGACACAAATCAATCTGACAGGACTATTGCAACAGGCCGATTTCGGCAATCTGGTGTGTGCCATGCCACTGCCTTACACCAAGTTATACGAAGGCTTAGCCAGCGGTTTAAAAGAACAATTCACCGCGCTACCACTGTATTTCGCTCATATGCGTGGTGCGCAGGTTCGTATCGAATGTCTGCTGGATGGCGTATACGACATGGCAGTGGTTTCGCGGCTGGCAGCAGAAAGTGTTCTGCAACAAGGCCAAGTGCGTATTGCGTTAGCACTCGGGGCGGGCTCTTATGTCGATCGCCATCAGTTGATTTGCCGCCAAGGTGAAAGAGCCGCCATCCAGCGTGTCGGGTTAGATCCACGTTCCCCAGATCAAGCCTTGTTGACTGATATCGCCTTCGCCGGACAGAGCATCGAGCGAGTGGCAACCCCTTATACCGATTGTCTGGCGCAGATCGCCAAAGGCCATATTGATGCGGTGATTTGGAACGTCACGCGTGACATTGACGAATTGAATCTGGAAACCTGGCCGCTCGGTGGTGACGAACGCTACCAGCAAGCCTCTGAAGCAGTAATTTTAACCCGTAATGACAGCTCACCGCTCAGTAACCTGCTGCAAGATATGATTGATAAACCCCGCCTACTCGCTCACCAAAGAGCAGTGCAGAGCGGTGAAATAGAACCTCAATATTAGGGAACAACACAGTGGAAAACAGGTTAGCGATACTCTGTCAGGCAGGCGTTATTGACGAGGATATTTGTCTCGGAATCAAACAAGTGCTTGATCGTTTAGAACAACACTGGCAACTACCGATGCGCACCGAGCAAGGTGAAATGGCGCTCACCCACATGGCAAACGCCCTGATGCGCGCCCGTCGTGAAGAAACGATCAATGCTCTCGATCCGGCATTATTGGCAGAAATCGAGCAAGCCGCAGAGTTCGACGTGATCCACCAGATCCATCAAGAAGCGCTCACTTACTTCACCGTTGATGTCCCCGAAAGTGAAGTCGGTTATTTACTCGCGAATTGGTACAGCCTGTATCTCAACAAAGTGACTCACATTAATTGAATTAAGCCAAGCCAGGGAAATGTGTTTGCTCTAAATATTCAAAATAATGATGATTTAAATACACCAGCGGTCAACAAAAGTAAGGATACAGCATGTTCCTAAATGCACTTGAAAAACAAAATCCTGCGCTGATCGATGCCAGCATTGCATTGTGGCAACAAGGGATGATCGGCCCAGATTGCTATGTTATTGATGTTGATCAGCTACTGGCTAATGCCCGGTTACTGTTGAGCTGCGCCGAACAGCATCAGATCAAACTGTACATTATGGGTAAGCAGTTTGGACGTAATCCACTGTTATATCGCATGTTAATGGCGAGCGGGTTCGATGGCATCGTCGCAGTAGATTTTAAAGAAGCACGCCAGCTCTATCACCACCAATTACCGGTCGCTCATATCGGGCATTTGGTGCAGCCGCCGTTGTCGATGCTGGAAGAGATCCTGCAACATCGCCCGGAAGTGATCACCGTGTTCTCGGTAGAAAAAGCACGGCAGATTTCCGCCATCGCACAACGCTTACAGCTCTCACAGAACCTGTTGCTAAAAGTCTGCCAACCGGACGATCTGCTGTATGCCGGGCAAGAAGGTGGTTTTGCCATCGCGTCATTGCCACAGGTATTGGCCGAGATCGCCGCCCTACCCGCCGTGCGCGTAGTCGGCGCGACGCACTTCCCTTGCATGATGTTTGATCAAGCCAGCCAACAGACTCGTCCGACTCGCAATATGACGACGTTGCTAAAAGCGGTGAACGTTCTGCGCGAGCAAGGCATTGAGGTGCAGCAAATCAACGCCCCTTCCGCCACCAGCGTCGAAACATTGCCCCAATTGGCGGCGCTCGGCGTCACTCATGCCGAGCCGGGCCATGCCTTAACCGGCACCATGCCAGCCAATGCCGGCGGCGAACAACCCGAAAAAGTGGCAATGCTATACCTGTCTGAAATATCACATCATTTCATGCATCAAAGTTACTGTTTTGGCGGCGGTTACTATCGCCGCGGCCATTTAGAACATGCCTTAATCGTCACCCCGCAAGCACGCCATCACAGCCGGGTATTGCCGATAGACAGCAGCAGTATCGATTACTGTTTACGGTTGGATAGACAGTATCCGATTGGTAGTCCGGTGATCATGAGTTTTCGCAGCCAGATTTTCGTCACTCGCAGCGATGTCGCCTTAATCAGCGGAATTCACAGCGGCAACGCCAAGTTGGTGGGGCTATACGACAGCCTCGGCAATCCGATTGGGGGACGACATGGCTAAATTTCTCACCTTAGTGATCGACAGTTTTGGTGTCGGTGCCATGCCCGATGTACCACAAGTACGTCCGCAAGACGTTGGCGCTAATACCTGCGCGCATATCTTACAAGTGATGCCCGATTTACGTTTGCCCGCCCTACAACGATTGGGGCTGATTAACGCACTAGGCTTTGCAGCTAACATTATGCAGAGTGAATCCCGTGCCTGTTACGGCACCGCATTATTACGCCATCAAGGCGGCGATACTTTTATGGGGCATCAGGAAATCATGGGCACCCTGCCGTTACCGCCGCTGGAACAACCTTTTAGTGAAGTGATTGACTCTGTGGAGACCGCACTTATCCGCGCAGGTTATCACGTAGAGCGCATCTCGCTGGATGGATTGAGCTACCTTTGGGTCAACGGTGCCGCCGCCATTGGCGATAACTTAGAAGCCGATCCCGGTCAGGTGTATAACATCAGCGCCAATTTGTCCGAACTGAGCTTCGAACAAACACTGGCTATCGGTCAATGCGTACGCAACTGCGTTCAAGTCGGACGGGTGATCGCCTTCGGCGGAGAGCTAGAAAACAGTCAACAATTACAAGCCGCCGCAGAAACCTTGCAAGGCCGTTTTATTGGCATCAATGCCCCTAAATCCGGCGCTTATCAGCATCATTTCCAAGTGGCACATTTGGGTTATGGTGTGAATGAACAGGTGCAAGTTCCGGCGCAATTACATCAACAAGGCATCGAAACCGTGCTGATCGGTAAAGTGGCGGATATCGTCACCAATCCTCATGGTCGTAACTACACGCGTTTGGTCGATTCACCAACCATTCTCGACATCACTTATCAAGAAATGCAACACCCCGGCGATGCCTTTATCTGCACCAATATTCAAGAAACCGATTTAGCCGGTCACGCTCAAGATGTAGCGCGTTACGCCGAGCGTTTACAGGTGGTTGACCGCGCACTCGAGCACATCATGTCGGCGATGCAAGCGGAGGATTTGCTGGTGGTGATGGCGGATCACGGTAACGATCCGACCATCGGCCACAGCAAACACACCCGCGAGCAGGTGCCGCTGTTGGTTTACAGCCCTTATTTAGCCGCGGGTTATCTGGGGGTGCGTGAGTCGTTAGCCGATGTCGGTGCCACCGTTTGCCAGTATTTTAATGCCGCCGCCCCGCAAAGCGGTGTTTCCTTCCTGCCGTTACTCAGTCGTTCGGAGCCAACCTTATGATCAACCCCGCAGGCTATACCTACGCCCACGAACATCTGCATATCGATCTGTCGGGCTTTAAAAACAACATTGATTGCCGCTTGGATCAATACGATTTGATTTGCACCGAAATGAAGGAATTAGTGGCAAAAGGCGTGACCAATATTGTCGAAGTCACCAACCGCTATATGGGCCGTAATCCGCAATTCATGCTGGATCTGATGCGTGACAGCGGCATTAACGTGATCGCCTCCACGGGTTACTACACCGATAGTTTCTATCCAGAAGAAGTGCGTGAATTGAGTGCTCAGCAGTTAGCCGCCAACATGATCGATGAGATTGAAAACGGCATCGACGGCACCACGCTTAAGGCTGGGTTAATCGCCGAAATCGGCAGCAGTGAAAACCAGATAACCGCCGATGAAGCCAAAATGTTCCATGCCGCCGCCTTGGCACACCATGCTACTGGCTTGGCGATTTCCACTCATACCAGTTTCAGCACCATGGGTTTGCAACAAATCGATCTGCTGAAAAAGCACGGCGTACCGCTCGACCGCGTGGTGATCGGCCACTGCGATCTGCAAGAACAGTTGGACACCCTTATTCGCATCATCGATCAGGGTGCTTACGTGCAGTTCGACACCATCGGCAAGAACAGTTATTTCCCCGATAGCCAACGTATCGCCATGCTGCTGGCATTAGCCGAGCGCGGGTTGTTGGAACGAGTGATGTTGTCGATGGACATCACTCGCCGTTCACATCTGAAAGCCAACGGCGGATTGGGTTTCAGCTATCTAATCGACACTTTTGTTCCGCAACTTTTAGCCGCAGGAATCAACCAACAACAGGTAGAAACCCTGCTGCGCCACAACCCTAACCACTTTTTTGCCATGAAAGGAAATCAACAATGAAAAAAATAGGCATCGTTGGGCTGCAACGTGAGCAGATCCAAAAACTGATTGAACAGACAACGCCGGGTAAATTTGAAACTCACATCCTGTCCGATATGGACGCCGCGATGAAAGTGAAAAATGGCGAGCTGGATTACTACATTGGTGCTTGCAACACCGGAGCCGGAGCAGCGTTATCGATGGCGATTGCCATTATCGGTTACAACAAAAGTGCCACCATCGCTAAACCGGGGATTCAAGCTAAGCCGGAGCAACTGGATAAATTCATCGCCGAAGGCAAAGTCGCCTTTGGTTTATCGGTAGAGCACGTCGAACACGCCATACCGCTGCTCGTCACCCGGATCGGCTAAAGGGATAACCCATGGATTACATGCATATTATCGTGGTGGCCTTGCTGACCGGCATGACCGCCCTGCTCTCGCACCGTTCGGTAGCGGTGTTCCACGACGGTATCCGCCCGATTTTGCCGCAGTTGGTTGAGGGCAATATGACGCGCCGCGAAGCAGGCAGCATCGCCTTCGGTCTCAGCGTTGGCTTTATTGCTTCAGTCGGGATCTCCTTCACTCTGTCGACCGGCTTACTCAACTCATGGCTGTTGTTCCTGCCCACCGACATCATCGGTGTGTTGGCGATCAATAGCTATTTGGCTTTCACTCTAGGCGCTGTTTGGGGCGTATTGGTGTTCACCAGCTTACCGGCGGTCAACAGTGCGCTGACCTCATTGCCAGTAAACTTTATCGGTTCACTGGGTGAGTTAAGCTCGCCGGTCATTTCAGCCTTTGCGTTGTTCCCATTGGTAGCCATCTTCTACCAGTTTGGCTGGAAATCCGGTCTGTTCGCCGCCATTGTGGTGCTTTTAGTGCGCTTGGCGGTAGTACGCTTTACCGCGTTGTCCCCCGAATCTATCGAGATCTTCGCCGGTATGGTGCTGTTAATCGGTATCGCCATCTTCCGCGATCTGCGTGCTAAAACACATTTAACCGAAGGTGGAGGGCTTTCAGTATTTGAAGAGCGTACCAGCCGAATATTGAAGAATTTGCCGATGATTGCCATCGTTGGCGGCCTAATCGCGGCCGTTGCCAGCATGAAAATTTTCGGCGGGAGTGAAGTTTCTATTTATACCTTGGCAAAAGCCTATGCGCCGGGGATTAGCCCAGAGCAATCTGCCGTTCTGGTTCACCAAGCGGCGCTGGCCGAGTTTATGCGTGGGCTGGGCTTTGTGCCGATGATCGCCGCCACCGCACTGGCTACCGGCGTCTATGCCGTCGCGGGTTTCACCTTCGTGTTTGTCGTCGGTTATCTGGTGCCGAACCCAATATTGGCCTTCGTGCTGGGGGCGGTGGTGATTTCGTTGGAAGTCTTACTGCTACGCTCAATCGGTAAATGGATGGGGCACTTCCCCTCGGTACGTAACGCTTCCGACAACATCCGTAATTCGATGAATCTATTGATGGAGTTTGCGTTGCTGATCGGTTCAATCTTCGCCGCAATCAAAATGGCGGGTTATACCGGCTTCACCATTACCGCCGCGTTGTACTTCCTCAACGAAGCGTTGGGTCGCCCGGTATTGAAAATTGCGGCACCAGTCGTCGCGGTGATTATTGCCGGTATCGTGCTGAATATTGCGTTTTGGTGCGGGTTGTTCATTCCTGCTTAACGCATTAGGGCGCGGTGTATTCAGCACCGCGCCCTATTCTTTACTTCTACTTCTTACTCAATTCACGTGCCGCCTTAACCTGTTCGGCCGTCACGGATGCCGCCTGATTGCCCCAACTGCCACGCAAATAACTCATCAGATCCGCCGCCTGTTGGTCATTCAACGTCCAAGCGTAGCCCGGCATATCGAGCGCTGGAGCATGTTGCGTGACCGGCGTATGTGCCCCGTCCAGCACTACGCGCAGTGCGGTTAACGGATTATCCGCAAGCACCGTTGCATTGCCCGCTAACGCCGGGATGACGCCATCGCTACCTTCGCCTTTATTACCGTGGCAAGTGGAGCAATACATAGCGTAGATCGGTTTCCCCGCTGGTGCAGCGTTAACCGTGGCTGCCTTTGTCGCGGTGGCTGGCGTTAGACTATGCAGATACAGCGCGATGCTGCTGAGATCGACATCGCTCAGATATTGCGTACTATGCGTGACCACTTCTGCCATCGGCCCAGCAACAGCTGCATGTTGGCTACGCCCGGTTTTCAACAGTGCAATGGTGTCATCCGGTTTTAACCCACGCAGCGATGACGCATACCAACCGTCCAACTCCGCCCCGGCCAAGAAATTAGGTTCGCTGTTATCCAGCGTTTTCTCCTGCATTGCCCAACCACGTGGCGTGTGGCAACTACCGCAATGCCCCGCACCCTGTACCAGATAAGCGCCGCGATTCCACTCAGCACTTTGCTGGTTATCCGGTTGATAGGGCTTGTCGTCATGGAACAATTTATTCCACACCGCCAACGGCCAGCGCATCGAAAGCGGCCAACTGATGTCACCCTCGCGGTTGGCGATGTTTTGCGCCGGAACTTCGTTCATCAGGTAATCGTACAAGGCGCGCATATCTTCGGCGCTCATCTTGGCGTAAGCGGTATAGGGCATTGCCGGGTACAGATGATGACCGTCTTTGTCGATCCCTTGGCGCATCGCGCGGTCGAAATCCTCAAAACTGTAGCTGCCGATGCCTTGTTGTTTATCCGGTGTGATATTGGTGGCGTAGATGTCCCCTACTGGTGTTGGGAACTTCATGCCCCCCGCCAACTCCGCACCGCCCGGCGTAGTGTGGCAAGCGGCGCAGTCCCCCGCTTTGGCGACATATTCTCCGGCAGACATCGCATGAACCGAAGCGCCTACCACCAGTAGCATCATCAACGTTAATCGACGCATGTTCATGCTCCCTCCTTCTTGGCGACCAGTTCGTTAACCGCACGCCATGCCTGATCGATTGCCGAGTTAGCGTAAGGGCTCCAGTCTGCATCCGAGTTAGCAATCACAATCTTGCCGACCGGCTGACGCGCCAGTTCGATAATCTTGTTGGATTCATCTTCATCGTCGAACAAGCCATTAAGGAAGTAAGAATAACCATGCGACCAACGGTTGACGGTAATCGCTTGAATATCACGCTGATGGTCAAAGCCCGCGGAGCCCAACATGCCCTGCAACTGTTCGCGGATCATTTGTTCGTGGACTTCAAACGGCGTGCCCAGTAGCAAAGCGCGTCCTTTGCGTGACTGCTCGCGCGGGCTCAGGCCGCTGCCCGGCAGCGTCGGTACATACACCATGTGCAAGCCAATCGGCTGGTTTGGATCGCGCGGATGCTGATAACCGCCCATGCTGACTGGGTAATCCAACTTCACACGGCAGTAAGGCGCGGTTGGAGAATAAACTTCGTGTACACCCAATTTGATGAAAGGTTGCCAGTTGCGGATCACCACTTTGCTGTAAACCAGTGGCGATTTAACGTTCTGTTTCAGCGCATCCTGCTGCTCGCGAGACATCTCCGGCACCAGATACGGGATCATCATGTTATAACCGGCCATCACCACCTGCCCGGCGCGGACTTTGCTAATTTTCTCGCCAGTAATATAGGCAACTTCGACTTTATCGCCGATGTTCGCCACATGCAGACCGGTGCTATTCAAACGCAGTTTTACCGCCGAATCAGGGCGATCGAGTTGGCTATAATCAAACTTCGCCAGCACGATGTCGTTCATATCTTTGCCGCCCGGTGCAACCGCAGGGATTAGATGGCGCACCATCAGCCGAGCCAAAGAAGCATTACCGTCCGGGAAGTGGAACACGTAAGGATCTTCGAGATCCGCCAGCGACTCTTCATCCAACGGCGGTAGACCCATACCGTTCAAGCCAGGGAGATCGCAGATCCGCGCATCGCCGCACGACGTGGCATCAATACCGACCGCTTGGAAATCGCTGGTGGTTTGTTGGAAATAGCGAATCGCCATTTCGCTCAGACCGACTTTTTCGCGCAGGAATTGGCTGTAACTGTGGCTATCCAGCCATTCCACTTTCTGCTCGACGCTCATGCCCGGCAGATAATCTTTATCGATAGTGTGTAGCGCGATCAACGCCTGACGATCATTTTCTGGCAGCGGGAAATCGCCGATAAAGGCTGCATAGGAACGACCGTTGAGGCGATCGCGTGGAATATCGTCGGCCACCATCCGCCCCGGATCGCCACTCACGACTTTATCCACACCGAAGTTTTTACGATCGAAATAGACGCCACGGCTCAGGTTCAGATCCGGATAGAACGTGGTGTCGAAGGCTTTTTCCAACCCGTCGATGCTGACGCCCAGATTTTCCAGCAGCCCCATCGCGACTTTGCTGAAGTTGGAACGCGGCGACTGCAACGACTCGCTGCCACCGTAACCGAGGATGGTACCGTTTTCGCTGCTGAATTCGTTACGTTTGGCATGACCGCCGAAATCGTCATGGTTGTCGATCAACAAAATGCGCTGTTGTTTGCCTTTTAACTGTTGCCAGAAACAGGCCGCCGCCAAGCCGCTGATACCCGCGCCGACGATCACCAGATCAAACTCTTCCGTTGAAGGAACGCGGCCAAAATCGAACTGCTTACCATCACGCCCCAATTGGTGCGCGGATTCGAATGAACCGGGATGATTACCGCGCAGGCCAGTCAGCGCAGGTGGATAATACAGAGTTTGATTAGCGGTTTGCGGCGACGCACGCAGGATCTGCATTGGCGTCAACCCAGCGGCGATGGTGATCGCCACCCCATTGAGAAAATCACGACGGGTAATGCCCATATTGGCTTCCTTTTTATCTTATTATCAACAGGCCAGCTGTAACTGGCCTGAAAGCCGCGTTATTGTGCTGATAAACATCATAAAATCAATGCTTGAACATCACATGTCGAACCGTTGTGTAGTCTTCTAGCCCATACATCGACAGATCCTTGCCATAGCCAGACAACTTCTGCCCACCGTGCGGCATTTCGCTGATCAACATGAAGTGCGTGTTAACCCAAGTGCAACCATACTGCAAACGTGCACTTAGGCGATGCGCTCGGCCGACATCTCGCGTCCACACCGAAGAAGCTAAGCCGTACAGGGATTCATTCGCCCAGCTCAGTACCTGCTGTTCGTCGTCGAATTCGGTCACCGTCACTACCGGGCCAAACACTTCGCGTTGTACGATTTCATCTTCCTGACGCGCACCGGCTAACACCGTCGGTTGGAAGTAATAACCGGGGCCAACCACCTTCTCACCGCCAGTCACCACCTGAATATGTGGCAAGGCTTTAGCTCGCTCGACAAAACCGGCGACTCGTTCCAAATGCTGCGCAGTGATGAGCGGCCCCAGCTCGCTACTACCATCATCAGGCGTACCGATTTTCAGGCTGCTGACCGCTGCACCCAACGCTTCAACCAATTTTGGATAAATCCCCTTTTGCGCGTAGATACGACAAGCGGCGGTGCAATCTTGTCCGGCATTGTAAAAACCAAAGGTGCGAATCCCCTCGACCACCTGCTGCAAATCGGCATCGTCAAACACCAATACCGGCGCTTTGCCGCCCAGCTCCATATGGGTACGTTTAATACTCGATGCAGTGTGGGCGATGATATGTTCGCCGGTGGAGATCGAACCGGTAAGCGACACCATGCGTACTTTTTCATGCCCGGTTAATGCATCGCCAACGGTTTGACCGCGACCGAACAGCACATTCAGTACCCCTGCGGGGAATAACTCCGCAACCAATTCAGCCAATTTGAACGTGGTGAGTGGCGTTTGCTCCGAAGGCTTCAACACCACGCAGTTGCCCGCTGCCAGTGCCGGAGCCAGTTTCCATGCTGCCATCATCAACGGATAGTTCCACGGCGCGATCGAGGCTACCACCCCCACCGGATCACGACGGATCATCGAAGTATGTCCCGCCAGATATTCGCCCCCCGCCATTCCACTCAAACAACGGCTGGCACCGGCGAAGAAGCGAAACACATCCGCTACCGCTGGGATCTCATCGCTCAGTACGCTGTGGTAAGGTTTGCCGCAGTTGAGTGATTCCAAGCGTGCGAAAGTTTCCGCATGTTGTTCAATCACACCGGCCAGTTTCAACAGATACTCGGAACGCTCTTTCGGCGACGTTTGTCCCCATGACTCAAACGCGTTATCTGCCGCCAACACCGCCTGTTCAGTCTGCTCTGCACTGGCTTCTGCCACCTGCGCGATCACCTCTCCCGTCGCCGGATTGTATACCGGCAGCTTTTCACCCTGGCCTGTCACTAGTTGACCATTAATCAGCAGTTGGCTTTGCATAGAATCATCTCGCTTATCTGACATTATTTGCCGCTACCGGCGACGGATTCGCCGCCCTTGGTTAAGTAATACGCCCCGAGGATCGGGATGGCCGTCAACATCATCACCGACAGTGCGACCACGTTGGTGATCGGCACATCGCGTGGGCGACCGAGTTGATTCAGTAACCACAATGGCAAGGTACGCTCGTGCCCAGCGGTAAAGGTGGTCACAATGATTTCATCGAACGACAGCGCGAACGCCAACATCCCGCCAGCCAACAGTGCCGAGCCAAGATTAGGCAAAATGACATAGCGGAAGGTCTGCCAGCCATCAGCCCCTAGATCCATCGATGCTTCAATCAGACTGTGGGAAGTCCGGCGGAAACGAGCAATCACGTTGTTAAATACAATCACCACGCAGAAAGTGGCGTGACCGATAATGATGGTTAGCATCCCCGGATCGATTCCCAACGCTTTGAAGGCCGTCAGCAACGCCAATCCAGTGACAATCCCCGGCAACGCAATCGGCAACATCAGTAATAGAGAAATACCGTCTTTACCGAAGAAATCGCGGCGATACAGCGCAGCCGCGGCCAGCGTGCCCAATACCAGCGCGATCAGTGTCGCAACTGTGGCGATCTGTACCGAAATCCATACCGCATCGAGAATGTCTTGCCGTCCGGCGGCAACGCTAAACCAATGTAATGTGAAACCTTTTGGCGGAAAGCTGAACGCCGCATCCTCGGTATTGAAGGCGTAGCAGGCGATAATCAGCAATGGAAAATGCAGGAACACCAAGCCGCTCCAAGCGGCCAATTTTAGTCCTAATGGTGCGCGTTCAGAGTGCATCAAAGGCCCCCAGACGTTTAACAATAGAAAGGTAAAGTGCAATCAGCACGATCGGTACCAGCGTAAACGCCGCCGCCATCGGCATATTGCCGATCGCTCCTTGTTGGGCATACACCATGCTGCCAATGAAATACCCCGGCGGCCCCACCAACTGCGGCACAATGAAGTCGCCCAGCGTTAGCGAGAAGGTGAAGATCGAACCGGCTGCGATCCCAGGGATCGCCAACGGCAGAATGACATAACGGAAAGTTTGCGCCGGACGTGCGCCGAGATCCGCCGAAGCGTGCAGCAACGAAGGCGGTAAACGCTCAAGTGCAGCCTGAATAGGTAAAATCATGAACGGCAGCCAGATATAAACGAACACCAGAAAACGCCCCAGTCCCGAAGTGGACAAGGTATTACCGCCGACGCCCGGAATGGTCAGCACGCTGGCTAATAACGGCTCCAGCCCCATATGCTGCAAGAACCACTGCGCCACACCATCTTTCGCCAGCAGCAGCGTCCAAGCGTAGGCTTTTACGATGTAACTCGCCCACATCGGCAACATCACCGCGATATAGAAAAACGCTTTCATCTTGCCGCTGGTGTAACGCGCCATGTAATAAGCAATCGGGAACGCCAACACGGCGCTCGCCAGCGAGACCAGTATCGCCATCGTTACCGTGCGAACAATGATGTCGTAATTCGCCGGGTTGAACAGCGCACGTAAGTTATCCAGCGTCAGATCCGGCGTCACCGCCATAGTGAAATCGTCGAAGGTGTACACCCCTTGCCACAACAGCGTCAGCAATGAACCGAGGTACACCGCGCCGAACCACAACAACGGCGGCAACAATAACAACAGTAAATACAGCGTTGGCCGTCGATAGAGAAAGGTCGACAGTGAACGTAATTTACCGCCACGCTCAGCGGGAGAATCGATGCTCATATCCATCTCACCTCTCCTCCAACAGTGGAACCATCGCCTCACGCGCCCAGCTTGCAGTCACCGGCTGGCCGATCGTGGGCATGGAGGCCGCCATTTGCTCTTGCGGATTAGCCTGACTCACCAACAGTTTTTCACCACTATCCAGCGCGATTTCATAACGCGTGGCGGCACCTTGATAGTGAATTTCCTGCAAAATACCTTGAACCTGAATCTCGCCAAGCCCGGCGGCGGAGTGATCCGACAAACGAATATGCTCAGGGCGGATCGAGAAACTGTTGCTTTGCCCCAGCAATCTTTCTGCCAGTGCGCTGCGCACTACGTTGGAGGTGCCGACAAATTCAGCAACAAACGGCGTGCGTGGGCGCATATACAACTCACGCGGCGTGTCCACCTGCTCGATACGTCCGTTGTTGAACACCGCAACACGATCGGACATCGACAAGGCTTCGCTTTGATCATGCGTGACGAAAATAAACGTGATACCCAGTTGGCGTTGCAGTTTTTTCAGTTCGCCCTGCATTTGTTCACGCAGTTTTAAATCCAACGCACCGAGCGGTTCATCCAGCAACAACACGCGTGGGCGATTGACCAGCGCACGCGCCAAGGCCACGCGCTGCCGTTGACCGCCGGACAGATGCGCCGGTTTACGTTCCGCCACAAACCCCAGCGCCACACTTTCTAATGCTTCCTGCGCTCGCGCCAATCGTTCACGCTTCGCCACGCCTTTCACCATCAAACCGTAAGCGACATTTTCCAGCACCGACATATGTGGGAACAGCGCGTAATCCTGGAACACGGTATTCACATCACGTTGATACGGTGGCAGGTTGGTCGCATCCTGCCCGTGAATACGAATCGAACCAGCACTGAGTTGCTCAAAACCGGCGATCAACCGTAGGCAGGTGGTCTTGCCCGAGCCCGAAGGCCCGAGCATGGAGAAAAACTCCCCGTCTTGAATATCAATCGACACACGGTCAACGGCACGAACATCGCCGAAAATTCGCGAAACATCGATAAATTGCACGGCAATAGTCATGATGTCGCTCCTAAAGATTATCGACCGCCCATAATGGCGATATAGTCTTGTGTCCAGCGGCTATAAGGGACGAATTTGCCGCCCTGCGCCTGTGGCGTTTTCCAGAAGGCAATCTTGTCGAATTGATTGAATCCATTGGTTTCACAGCCTTTCTCGCCCAACAAGGTGCTGGCTTTACAGCCGGCTGGCACTGCTGGCAACGAACCGAACCAAGCGGCAACATCACCCTGAACTTTCGGCTCCAACGACCAGTTCATCCACTGATAAGCGCAGCTCGGATGCTTGGCCTCGGCGTGCAACATGGTGGTATCCGCCCAACCGGTCACCCCTTCTTTCGGGAATACGGTGGCGATCGGTTGCCCTTCCGCTTTCAGAGCGTTGGCCTGATACGGCCAGGCGCTGGAGGCCACCACGCCTTCGTTTTTGAAATCGCTCATTTGTACCGAGGTGTCGTGCCAGTAGCGGTGGATCAACGCGTGTTGGCTACGCAGCAATTTCAGCGCCGCCTGATACTGTTCTTCATTCAATTGGTACGGATCGGTGATGCCAAGTTGCGGTTGGGTGGCTTTCAGGAACAGCGCTGCGTCAGCGATGTAGATCGGGCCGTCGTAAGCCTGCACGCGGCCTTGGTTGCTTTTGCCATCCGGCAGAGTTTGCTGTTCGAAAACTACCGCCCAGCTATCTGGTGGCGTCGGGAAGGTTTTGGTGTTGTACATCAGCAGGTTCGGCCCCCACTGATAGGGTGCGCCGTAGGTTTTGCCATTCAGGTTATACCAAGCTCCATTCAGCAAGCGGGGATCGAGGTTCTTCCAGTTAGGGATCAAGGCAATATTGATCGGTTGTACCCGCTTGCCGACGATCAAACGCAGCGAGGCGTCGCCAGAGGCCGTGACTAGATCGTAACCACCCTTCGCCATCAAGCTGACCATTTCGTCAGAAGTGGCGGCAGTTTTGACGTTCACCGCACAACCGGTTTGCTTCTCGAACTGGCTTACCCAATCGTAATTTTTGTCCGTCTGCCCACGTTCGATGTAGCCGGGCCAAGCAATAATATCCAAGCGCCCTTCGCCTTTAGCCAATTGCTGTGGTAAATCGTCGGCGTAAACGATACTGCTGAGAACGGCGCTACAGAGTGCGGAAAGCATGATAACGGTAGTCGTTTTTTTCATCGTGATTACCCCTGAGTTGCGGATCTAATGCGGCAGGGAACGGCTGCCGCTGTTTTTATTGTTTAAAAACTGGCTTTGAACTTCGCCATCACATGTCTAACAACGCTGTAATCCTGCAGTGAATCGCTGGAGAGATCTTTGCCGTAGCCGGAGCGTTTCATACCGCCGTGTGGCATCTCGCTCACCAGTGTGAAATGGGTATTGATCCAAGTGCTGCCGTATTGCAGCAGTGAAGCGATGTGCAATGCGCGATCGATATTTTGCGTCCAGACCGACGAAGCCAAACCGTATTCGGAATCGTTCGCCCAAGTGACCGCCTGCTCCAAGGTTTCGAAACGGGTCACGCTAACCACCGGTCCAAACACTTCACGTTGGACGATTTCGTCGCTTTGCAGACAACCCGCTAACAACGTCGGCTGATAATAGAAACCGGGGCCGGAATGTGCGGCGGCACCGGTAATCAATTCGATATGAGGTTGGCTCAAGGCTCGTTCGACAAAACTGGCGACGCGATCGCGCTGACGTGCGCTAATCAACGGGCCGATTTCGTTATCTTCATCGCGTTTGCGGGCAAAACGCAGGCTAGCAACGGCTTCACCCAACGCCTCGACCAGCTTCGGATAGATGCCCGCTTGCGCGTAGATTCGACAGGCGGCAGTACAATCTTGTCCGGCGTTGTAATAGCCGAAGGTGCGAATGCTGCTGACCACCTCATCCAAATCCGCATCGTCACACACGATCACGGGTGCTTTACCGCCCAATTCTAAGTGTGTGCGCTTCACACTTTTTATCGCCGCTTGAAGGATTTTTTGCCCAGTAACAATATCGCCAGTGACCGAAACCAGACGCACCTGCGGATGCCCAACTAAGTGACTACCCACCCCTTCACCACCACCATAGACAATGTTCAGCACGCCCGGCGGTAAGATCTCTTGCAGCGCAGGCACCAGAGCCAAAATGGTCAACGGAGTATGTTCGGAAGGTTTGAATACCACGGTGTTACCCGCCGCCAACGCGGGAGCAATTTTCCACGCCGCCATCATCAGCGGGTAATTCCAAGGTGCGATAGAAGCCACTACGCCAATCGGGTCACGGCGAATCATTGAGGTATGGCCGGCAATATATTCACCGGCAAGCTGCCCTTGTTGAGTACGAATGGCTCCGGCAAAAAAACGGAACACGTCTACAGCCGCGGGAAGATCATCACTCAAAGCCTGATGCAATGGTTTGCCGCAGTTCAGCGCTTCCAACCCAGCCAGATGCCCCGCCTGCTGTTCGATGGCGTCGGCAATACGTAACAAAATTGAGGCACGATAAGCGGGGGTAGTACGTGACCAATGGCTGAAAGCCTGCTGTGCAGAGGCAACCGCGCTAGCAACCTGCGATGTTGACGCTTCGGCAATCACCGTCAACGTTTCACCATTTGCCGGGTTAACAATGGCTTCCTGCTGACCTTCACCCGTGATCGACTCACCATTGATATATTGCTGACAGGATAAGTTCATATGCGTGTCACCATTGAGTGATAAAAACGTTACAAAAATGTAATAAGATAGTTTTTATCAGACTAAGCGAGCACTAAGCGGACAACAAATTCTAAATACTGAAGGGAGCGTTCGATTTATTAGAACGCTCTATTTATTTGGAGGATACCGTGTTTCCCTTTTCACGGGCGATGGTGAGAAACGGAGTGACGAGTTCAGGACGCGCACTCCCTCGCCGCCAAGCCAAACCGATATCTAACGGCTCCAGTGGATCCTCCAACTTACGCGCTTCAATCATATTGCCTTCCAGCGACCAAGCGCGGTACGCCATATCCGGCAAAATCGCCATACCAATCCCCGCTGCGACCAAACTGCGCACCGCTTCGGTAGAGGCAGTTTTCATGGCTATTTCAGGTTTGAGCCCAGCACGAGCCCAGATACGCCGTGCGTGAACATCCATTTCATCGACATTCAACTGAATCAACGGTTGTTTAGCCACATCGGCCAAACTGATACTTTCGTGATCCAACAACGGGTGCAACGGCGGCAGCCATAGGCGGTATGGCGAATGCATCAACACTTCGGTCTGCAAGGCATCCCTGTCTTCAATATTCGACAATATCAATACACCGATGTCGATCTCACCACTGACCAGCAGATGTTCTATATAAGGCCGTTCATCCTCAACCACCTGAATGGTGACGTTGGGATAAGCCGATTTGAAGCGCGTCAGTAATTCCACCAAGAAATACCCCGCCACTAGGCTAGTAACGCCAATGGTTAACTTGCCGACCAGACTTTCAGTGCCGATTTGCAGACTGCGCTTGGCGTTATCCACTGTCGCCAAAATCAGGTAGGACTGGCGCAGAAACTGGTGCCCTTGATGAGTCAGGTTCATCCCTTTAGCGTGGCGTTCAAATAGCTTCACGCCAATATCTTCTTCCAATTGCTGGATGGCTAAGGTCAACGAAGATTGGGAAACAAACACCGCCTGCGCCGCCGCGGAGATAGAACCGGTTTCGGCAACAGCAATAAAATGACGGATTTGGCGTAAGGTCATCATGGCAACAGTCTCTGTAAAAACAATTGCTTTGAGTGTAGGCCAGCACCAGAAAGCGATCGGTAAAAGTGTGAAAAACACGACTGCGTTCTCTTTTTTAGAATGACTTACGACTATAGGGATAAATAAATGACGAAGCACAGAATAATAACCACCAATAAAGTAGTGGTATTGAAATAATTAATTAGCAGACAACGTAATAGCCATCATCAAATACTCCATAATTTTGTGAGCATTCCCCTCCATGCAATATAAAAACTTTTGTTAATCAACCAAGTTTAAATACGGGTTTAAAATAACGGAGCAACGGCCAAGTGAGAGCTTAAAAACTTAGGTCGCTAAGTTTTTAAGCTCTATGAAAATACGTATAAAGGCATCACAACCATAGTGAATATAATGATTGATATTTCCCAACATAGTGGAATTGGCGATAAGAAGCGTTGAATACAACCATATAGCCGGAAAAGAAAAAAATAACACGTATGAGACAGAGCCTTACTGGAAGCCAGTTCTTACAGTTTCCCTCGGCAAACCAAATGGAAATGGACAGAGGTAATACAATGAACCTTTAAATAATATGGATGTTTTCCTTATCAGAGCCTGACTTGCGCTTTCATTTATTCCTGTCTATACCATGATTACCTACCTGAATAAAAATTTATGATTTAGATACTTATACAACACTATTTTTATTCATCCGGTGAATGCTTAACCGTTAATCATTGACAATAAACATCAATACTTTTGGTGTCCGGACTCGTTCGTCTTCATTCTCTTAAAATAGATGAATCTATTTAAAATCGTTACGCCAGGAGCATTTTCTTGTGCGTACAAGAAGAGCGGCAGATACCACTACACACAAAGCTTATTACGAATGGAGTGATAACAATGCGTCCAATCTCTATTATTTCAAAATTAACTGGCGTAACCAGCAATGTAGAAGCCTCTGAAATTACGTTAAATTATGCCTCTATTGTTAAACTTCACGTACAACGTTCCGCTGTCGCCAGCATCACCCGTCATCAACAAGATATGGTGATCACACTCCATTCCGGCGAAACCATTACTATTAAAAACTTTTATGCCGCGACCGATCATGGCGGCAACCAATTGGTGCTCGAAGAGCAAGACGGTGCCTTATGGTGGGTTCAGGACACCGCAACCGGCTTCCATTTCGAACATATCGCCAATATCGATGAATTATTAGTCGCCGCAGGTGGACATTCTGATGGCGGCGCTATCTGGCCATGGGTGTTGGGTGGCTTAGCCGTGGCTGCTGGGGCTGGGATCGCGGCAGCCAGCGGTGGTGGCAGTGACGGTGGTAGTGATAACAACAATGGCGACAATCCAAATAATCCTCCAGGAAATAGCCCCGACACAACTCCACCAACAGCACCAACTCATCTGGCGATATCTGCGGATGGCAAAACCATTACCGGCAACGCAGAACCCGGCAGTACCGTCACCATTAAAGATGGCAACGGCAATGTTATCGGAACGGGGACAACTGGCGGCGATGGTAGCTTCACCATTGGCCTCAACACACCGCAGATCAGTGGAGAGACCCTAACCGCACAAGCGACTGATCCCGCAGGTAATACTGGGCCTTCGGCCACGATAATCGCACCCAATATTGCATTGCCGGAAGACCCCGTCATCACCAACGTGCTGAACGACATCGCGACATTGCCCAGAGCGATCTTGGATCATCAGGTAACCAACGATAATAAACCGACATTGCAAGGTACCGGCGAAGTGGGCACCACCGTACATATTTACGATAACGGTGTGGAAATCGGTAATGTGGTGGTCGGTGCGAATGGCACCTGGAGTTATACACCGGGCACCGCGCTGACAGAGGGAGCCCATGTGTTTACCGCCATCGCCACCAATATCAAAGGCGAAAGTGGTGAAGCCGCCAGTTATCTTATTGTGATTGATACTGTCGCACCAAACGCTCCCGTTATTGGTCAGTTGACTGACGATGTCGGCAGCATTACCGGTGCGCTGGCGCCCAATGCCTTAACCGATGACGCGAAACCGGCGTTGAATGGTACTGGTGAAGCCGGTGCAACCATGACTATTTTCGATAATGGCGTCAATATCGGCAGCACCGTAGTCGCCAGCGACGGAAGTTGGAGTTTTACCCCAACTCAACCGCTAACTGAAGGCAGCCACACGTTAACCGTGCAGCAGACCGATGCGGCGGGTAATGTCAGCCCTATCGCCAGCGCGCCTACCATCGTCGTCGATCTAACGCCTCCAGCAGCACCGAATATCTCCGACATCAGCGTTGATGGCACCACTATCTCAGGAACCGCCGAACCGGGTAGCAACGTTTCGATTATCAACGCCAGCAATGTATTGTTGGGCGAGGCGATAACGGATAGCAGCGGTCATTTCGTTATCACATTGAGTCCGGCACAAACCGGTGGAGAGCCGCTGGTAGCCCACATTCAAGATGTCGCAGGCAATGTCGGCCCGAATGTGGACTTTACCGCATCAAATTCCGGCTACCCGCCAGTGCCCGTACTGATTTCAGTTGTCGATGATGTTGCCCCTGCCACTGGCGCATTGAGCGAGGGTCAGGCTACTAACGACAGCACGCCGCAACTGAGCGGAACGGCACAAGCCAACAGCACGGTAACTATTTATGATAACGGTGTGCAGATAGGTGTCACCACCGCCGACGGGAGCGGCGCTTGGAGTTATACCCCAACGCTCATCGCTGAAGGTCAACACAGCTTTACCTTAACTGCCACTAACGCATCCGGCACCAGCGGCACCTCATCCGCGTTTACTCTCACTCTGGATACCACCGCCCCCACCACGCCGAGCGGATTATTGGTGTCTGATGATGGTCTCCACGTAACAGGTACTGCTGAAGCGGGTAGTACCGTCACCATCACCGATAGCAATGGCAACGTGCTGGGCACCGCCACCGCCGATGGCAGCGGTGCCTTTGATGTCACGTTAACCACCCCGCAAACCAACGGCGAAGTGTTGCAAGCTAGCGCAACCGATACCGCGGGGAACCCAAGCCCAGAGGCCAGCGTTACCGCACCGGATACCACCGCTCCAGCCGTGCCCGCCATTCCCACCGTCACTGACGATCTGGCACCGGGATTGGGCAACATTACTGACAACGGCAGCACTAACGACACCACGCCAACCTTTACCGGCACCGGTAATGCAGGCGATACCATCACGGTGTTCAACGGCGCGGCCGAGTTGGGGCAAGCCACAGTGCAACCTGATGGCAATTGGAGCTTCACCCCAACCAGTCCGTTACCCGCAGCGCAATATGTCATCAGCGTGACCACCACCGATCCGGCCGGAAACAGCAGTGCGGCATCAGGTACCCTCACCTTCATCATCGACACCACGGCACCGGCAGCGCCGGTGATCGGGACGGTCACGGATAACACCGGCAGCATCACCGGGCCGTTAACCAATAATCAATCTACCGATGAAACCCAGCCACAATTGAGTGGTACTGGCGAAGCCGGGTCTATCATCACGATTTATGACGACACCACCCCCATCGGCAGCGCGACCGTCGCCGCTGACGGCTCTTGGAGCTTCACCCCAACCTTGCCGTTGAGCGAAGGCGTTCACAACTTGACCACCGTCGCTACCGATGCAGCAGGTAACGTCAGCGCACCGTCTGCGGCGTTTACGCTGACCGTCGATACCACTGCACCAACCGCTCCCGCCACTCCGACCGCCATGGACGATCTGGCACCGGGATTGGGCAACATTACTGACAACGGCAGCACTAACGACACCACGCCAACCTTTACCGGTACCGGTAATGCAGGCGATACCATCACGGTGTTCAACGGCGTTACCGAGTTAGGGCAAGCCACAGTGCAACCTGATGGCAATTGGAGCTTCACCCCAGCCAGCTCATTACCCGCAGCGCAATATGTCATCAGTGTGACCGCCACCGATCCGGCCGGAAACAGCAGTGCCGCCTCGGGTGCCCTGACCTTCACCATAGACACCACCGCGCCAGTAGCGCCAGTGATCAGTTTGGCGATTGATAATACTGGCGATACTCAGGGCGAGTTGTTCAATGGCGTCACTACCGACGACGCTACGCCGGTGTTCCGCGGTACCGGCAGCGCGGGCGACACCATTACGCTGTATAACGGCAGCACGGTGTTAGGACAAGCGACCGTCGACGGCAGCGGCGACTGGGTGCTGACCCCGATCGCCCCGCTGGCAAGTGGCACCTATAACCTGACTGCCACGGCCACTGATGCCGCTGGCAACGCCAGCACCGCATCCAATACCTTTACGCTGACGGTCGATACCACGCCGCTGACCGTGCCGCTGGTCACTGCGATTATTGATGATGTCGCGCCGATCACCACGCCACTGACCAATGGCATGTCAACCAACGACGATACCCTGCAAATCAATGGCACCGGTAAAGACGGCAGCACCGTCACGATTTACGATAACGGGGTCGAGATAGGCACCGCCCAAGTGACGGCGGGCAACTGGACATTCACCACGCCAACCTTAACCGAAAGCGCGCATAACTTTACCTTTGTCGCCAGTGACGCCACGGGTAATACCACCGCGCCGACTGCGCCAATTACCATCACCGTGGATACCACGCCGCCAGCAGCACCGGAAGTATTGGTGGTGTCAGCGGACGGTACGTTGGTTTCAGGTACCGCCGAGCCGAACAGCACGGTGATCATCAAGGATGCCAGCGACAACACCATCGGCACCGCGACCACCAGCGCCACCGGGGATTATTCGGTCACGCTGTCGCCGGCACAGACCAGTGGTGGAGCCTTAACCGCCACCGCGCAGGATGCGGCGGGTAACCTCAGCCCCGATGCTTCGTTTACCGCCTCCAACTCCGGTCTGCCACAACCGCCGTCTATCGATCAGGTGGTCGACGATGTCGCGCCAAGTACTGGCGATCTGACTAATGGACAAAGCACCAACGATACCCTGCCAACCCTCAGCGGCACGGCACAAGCCAACGCTACCGTAACGCTGTATGTGGATGGCGCGGTATTCACCACGGTCACCGCCGATGGCACTGGCAGTTGGAACTATCAGTTCACCGCACCATTGACCGAAGGCGCACATACCTTTGCCGTTAGCCAAGTGATCACCGGCGGTGCCGCCAGCGGTCAGTCGCCACTGTTTAACCTCACCGTCGATACGGCTGTCCCGGCCACCCCAGTCATTACCGCGGTGACCGATGACGTCACACCGGGAACCGGCGATCTGGTCAGCGGTCAAGCGACGAACGATAACCTTCCTGCCATCAGCGGTACGGGTGAAACAGGCACCACCATCACGCTTTACGATAACGGTACCCAACTGGCGACAGTGACAGTAGACGGCAGCGGAAACTGGAGTTACACCCCAACCACCGCGCTTAGCGAGGGCAGTCATAGTCTCACCCTGACCGCCACTGATGCGGCAGGTAACGTCAGCGCACCGTCTGCGGCGTTTACGCTGACGGTTGATACCACCGCGCCAGCGACGCCTGCCATTCCGACCGCCTCTGACGACTTGGCACCGGGATTGGGCAATATCACGGACAATGGCAGCACCAACGATACCACGCCAACCTTCACTGGCAGCGGTAACGCAGGCGATACCATCACGGTGTTCAACGGTGCCACCGAGTTGGGACAAACCACGGTACAGCCAGACGGTAATTGGAGTTTCACCCCAACCAGCCCGTTACCCGAAGCGCAATACGTCATCAGCGTGACCGCTACTGATCCTGCCGGGAACAGCAGTGCGGCGTCGGGCACCCTGACCTTCACCGTCGACACCACCGCGCCAGCCGCGCCGGTGATCGGCACAGTCACGGATGCCACTGGCAGCATCACCGGGCCATTAACCAATAATCAATCTACCGATGAAACCCAGCCACAACTGAGTGGTACTGGCGAAGCCGGGTCTATCATCACGATTTATGACGACACCACCCCCATCGGCAGCGCGACCGTCGCCGCTGACGGTACCTGGAGCTTCACGCTAACCCTGCCGTTGAGTGAAGGCGTTCACAACGTGACCACCGTCGCTACCGATGCAGCGGGTAACGTCAGCGCACCGTCGGCCGCGTTTACGCTGACGGTTGATACCACAGCGCCAGCGACGCCTGCCATTCCGACCGCCTCTGACGACTTGGCTCCGGGATTGGGCAATATCACGGACAATGGCAGCACCAACGACACCACGCCAACCTTCACTGGCAGCGGTAACGCAGGCGATACCATCACTGTGTTCAACGGCGCGACCGAGTTGGGACAAACCACGGTACAGCCAGACGGTAATTGGAGTTTCACCCCAACCAGCCCGTTACCCGAAGCGCAATACGTCATCAGCGTGACCGCTACTGATCCTGCCGGGAACAGCAGTGCGGCGTCGGGCACCCTGACCTTCACCGTCGACACCACCGCGCCAGCCGCGCCGGTGATCGGCACAGTCACGGATGCCACTGGCAGCATCACCGGGCCATTAACCAATAATCAATCTACCGATGAAACCCAGCCACAACTGAGTGGTACTGGCGAAGCCGGGTCTATCATCACGATTTATGACGACACCACCCCCATCGGCAGCGTGACTGTCGCCACTGACGGCACCTGGAGCTTCACGCCAACCCTGCCGTTGAGTGAGGGCGTTCACAACTTGACCACCGTCGCTACCGATGCAGCAGGTAACGTCAGCGCACCGTCTGCGGCGTTTACGCTGACGGTTGATACCACCGCGCCAGCGACGCCTGCCATTCCGACTGCCACTGACGACTTGGCACCGGGGTTGGGCAATATCACTGACAACGGCAGCACCAACGACACCACACCAACCTTTACCGGCACCGGTAATGCGGGTGACACCATCACGGTGTTCAACGGCGCGACCGAGTTGGGGCAAGCCACAGTGCAACCTGATGGCAGTTGGAGCTTCACCCCAGCCAGCCCATTACCCGCAGCGCAATATGTTATCAGTGTGACCGCCACCGATCCGGCCGGAAACAGCAGTGCCGCCTCGGGTGCCCTGACCTTCACCATAGACACCACCGCGCCAGTCGCGCCGGTGATCAGTTTGGCGATTGATAATACTGGCGATACTCAGGGCGAGTTGTTCAATGGCGTCACTACCGACGACGCTACGCCGGTGTTCCGCGGTACCGGCAGCGCTGGCGATACCATTACGCTGTATAACGGCAGCACGGTGTTAGGACAAGCGACCGTCGACGGCAGCGGCGACTGGGTGCTGACCCCGATCGCCCCGCTGGCGAGTGGCACCTATAACCTGACTGCCACGGCCACTGATGCCGCTGGCAACGCCAGCACCGCATCCAATACCTTTACGCTGACGGTCGATACCACGCCGCTGACCGTGCCGCTGGTCACTGCGATTATTGATGATGTCGCGCCGATCACCACGCCACTGACCAATGGCATGTCAACCAACGACGATACCCTGCAAATCAATGGCACCGGTAAAGACGGCAGCACCGTCACGATTTACGATAACGGGGTCGAGATAGGCACCGCCCAAGTGACGGCGGGCAACTGGACATTCACCACGCCAACCTTAACCGAAAGCGCGCATAACTTTACCTTTGTCGCCAGTGACGCCACGGGTAATACCACCGCGCCGACTGCGCCAATTACCATCACCGTGGATACCACGCCGCCAGCAGCACCGGAAGTATTGGTGGTGTCAGCGGACGGTACGTTGGTTTCAGGTACCGCCGAGCCGAACAGCACGGTGATCATCAAGGATGCCAGCGACAACACCATCGGCACCGCTACCGCCAGCCCCACCGGGGATTATTCGGTCACGCTGTCACCAGCACAAACCAGCGCTGAAGCCTTAACCGCCACCGCGCAGGACGCAGCGGGTAACCTCAGTCCAGCGGTACCGTTTACCGCCTCCAACTCGGGTCTGCCACAACCGCCATCTATCGATCAGGTGGTCGACGATGTCGCACCAAGTGCTGGCGATCTGAATAACGGGCAAAGCACCAACGATACCCTGCCAACCCTCAGCGGCACGGCACAGGCCAACGCCACCGTCACGCTGTATGTGGATGGCGCAGCATTCACCACGGTCACTGCCGATGGCACTGGCAGTTGGAACTATCAGTTCACCGCACCATTAACCGAAGGCGCACATACCTTTGCCGTTAGCCAAGTGATTACCGGCGGCGCAACGAGCGGTCAGTCGCCGCTGTTTAGCTTCACCGTCGATACGACTGTCCCGGCCACCCCAACCATTACGGCAGTAACCGATGACGTCGCACCGGGAACCGGCGTTCTGGTCAGCGGTCAAGCGACGAACGATAACCTTCCTGCCATCAGCGGTACGGGCGGAGCAGGTACCACCATCACGCTTTACGATAACGGTACCCAACTCACGACAGTCACGGTAGACGGCAGCGGAAACTGGAGCTATACCCCAACCACCGCGCTTAGCGATGGCAGTCATAGTCTCACCCTGACCGCCACTGATGCGGCAGGCAATGTCAGCGCACCGTCGACCGCATTTACTCTGGAAATCGATACGGCTGCACCAGCGGTTCCGGTCATCACTTCGGTCATTGATGATGTTGCAGGTGGCGTGTTCAATGGTTCATTAAACAATGGACAAGTAACCAACGACACACTCCCAACGCTGAATGGCACCGGTGAGGCGGGTAGCACCATCGAAATCTTTGATGGCAGCACGCAAATCGGCAGCGCGACAGTGGCTGGCGATGGGAGCTGGACATTTACCCCGACAACCCCACTGTCCGACGGTACGCATACGCTGACCATCAGCGCCGTAGATGCGGCTGGCAACACCAGCGCCAGCTCTCAACCACTGACGATTGCAGTTGACACCACACCGCCAGACGCACCGACAGGAATGACCGTTAACGGTACCGGCACCACGGTGACCGGGACTGCCGAAGCGGGCAGCACCGTGACCATTACTTCCGACACCGGCACCGTGCTCGGTACCGCCACCGCAGATGGAACGGGTAGCTTCAGCGTCACCATTTCACCGGCGCAAACCAACGGTCAGCCTTTACTCGCCTTCGCTCAAGACTCAGCCGGCAATGTGGGCATATCTGCCGGCTTTACCGCTCCTTCTACTGGTGTCCCGGGAGTGCCAGTGATCGTCAGCGTGATTGATGATGTCGTTCCGCAAACTGACGTGATCGCCAATGGGCAGAGCACCAACGATGCGATGCCAACCCTCAACGGTACTGCACAGGCCAACTCAACCGTCAGCGTCTATGACAACGGTGCTCTGCTGGGTACCACTACTGTAGATGTGAACGGGAACTGGAGCTACACCCCAACTACCGCCCTCATTGATGGTTCACACGCGTTCACCGCCACGGCGACCAACACCAACGGCACCGGTAGCCCATCAGGCGCAACGACAGTGATTGTCGATACCACGCCTCCGGACGCACCGACCGCGCTGATCAGCGCCGACGGCGCTACAGTCAGCGGGGTTGCCGAAGCGGGCAGCACCGTGACCATTACGCTACCTAGTGGCACATCTGTCACCGCGACCGCCAACAGCAGCGGTGATTACAGCGTGACACTGCCAACCCGGCAAATTGGCGGGGAACTGTTATCCGTCAACGCGACTGACGCAGCGGGTAACATTTCTAGCCCAACACCACTGACCGCGCCAACACTGCCGCTTTCTGCCAGCAGTAACGTGATCGATCTAGCACTCGACAGCACCGCAGAGATCACCACTCAGCACTACAGCGACTACGGTTTGTTGTTGGTCGGTGCGCTGGGCAATGTGGTTTCGGTGCTGGGTAATGACACGGCGCAAGTCACCTTTGACATTGCCGCGGGCGGCACGGGTGACGTCACCATTGATGCCGCAGCCACCGGTGTGGTGCTGTCGCTACTCAATACGCTGGAAATCGCGATTCAGAAATATGATTCGGAAACGGGAACCTGGAGCACCATCGTCGATTCGTCGATGCCGCAGTTTGTCAATCTGCTGACGCTCGGTGCCAGTGGCGTCACGCTCAACATCGATGGATTGGAAGGCGGAAGCTACCGGGTTCTTAGCTACAACACCAGCTTGCTGGCGACCGGTTCCTTGACCAGCCTGAACGTCAGCGTCGAGCAAACCAGCGCCGGGATCGTCAGCGGGGAAACTTCGCACCTCGGTAACGTCATCACGGATATTGATCCGGTTGGTGGCGAAGACAATGCGCCTACAGGCACTGTCGTTTCTGAGGTTACCAATTCGCAAGGGGTCACGCTGCCGATTGGCGTTGGCGGTGTCGATATTCAAGGGTTGTACGGTACGCTGCATATTAATCAGGACGGCAGTTACACCTATACCCTGACCGATACCTCGTCAGCGGTGCTCGGTCATACCGATAACTTTACCTACACCATCACGCTGAATGGCGTTAGTGACTCGGCTCAACTGGTGATGACGCTGGGGAATGGCGCACCCGACAATAGCGTTACGGCCACCGATAACACGGCAGCACTGGCCTACAGCACAGATGTAGCCGCCGTCGACCACGGTGCCTCATCGCAGAGCGGTTTCTCGGTGATTGGTATCGCGCTGGGGAATGTGTTGGATGTTAACGTGCTGACGGATATGACCAACCCGATCATCTTCAATGTCGAGGATGGTTCGACCCGCACTATGACGCTACAGGCAAGCGTTGGCGGAGTGGCTTTGCTGTCCACGTTTGATTTGTATATCTACAAATTTAACGATGTGACACAACAGTTTGAACAGTATCAGGTAGTGAATACCTGGCTGACGGCACCGTTGCTCGGTGGTCAGTCGGCGCCGTTAACCATGACGCTACCGGGTGGTGAGTACTTGTTCCTGCTCAATAACGCCAGCGGTGTGACGGTGTTGACCGGCTATACGCTGAATATTTTGCAGGATCATACCTACAGCGTGGATAGCACTACTGCCATCACTACCGGCAATGTGTTGCAGGACGATGTGGCACCGGTCGGCACACTGGTGACCGAGATCAATGGCACCGCCATCGCGAGCAGTGGCACTACCACCATTAATGGTCAGTACGGGACATTAACCATTGATGCTCAAGGTAATTACACCTATACCCTGCATAGTGGTTTGGGTGCTGACAGCATTAATACCGCAGATAGTTTCGTCTATACAGTGACGGCTCCAAATGGCGATACCGATACTGCGGCGCTGAATATCACCGCCACACCGCAGGTAGTGGATGCTATTAACGATACCAGCGCCCTGATGGCGGTGAACACCGAGCAAAATACCGCCGCCTACTCAGATACCACGGTCGGCAGCGCTGCATGGAATGCTTCACTGTTTAACGCCACTTCGAGTAACGGCAGCGGCACCTTTGTTGTCGATACGAATACTATCCTGCATAACCCGGTACTGCATTTTAATGTGGCATCCGGTCTGGCATTAGGTGGGCTGTCTGTCAATTGGTCTATCTTTGACGGAGCCACACTGGTTCGCAGCGGCACCTTCTCCGGTTCCGCGTTGCTGGGTGGAAATGCCACCGTCGACCTCACCGGGTTGGATCTTCACGCTGGGACTTACACGTTGAGTTACACCGGCAGCATCGGTGCGCTCTCCGTCGGTACCATCACCATTACCCCATCGGTCACCGGCACCACCGTCGATCTGGACAGCTACTCGACCCTGAGCGGCAGCACTATACACGGCAATATTTACGATGGCAGTGACGCCTCGGGTGCCGCCGATCAGCTCGCTAGCGTGCATACGCTAATGACCATCACCGGTTATAACGGCAGCACCGCGACGCTAGATCCGTTAACCAACAGCAGCGCCACCACCACCGTGCAAGGGCATTACGGCACGCTGCAAATAGGCATTGATGGCGCTTACACCTACACGCTTAACAGCGGTGTGTCGCCAGCCGCCATCACCACCAAGGAGACTTTCACTTACACCCTGAATGACCAGAACGGTCATACGGATAGCGCCACGCTGACCATCAATATGAATCCGCAGTTTGTCAGCACCGCGCAGAGCGATGTGATTAACGGCTCGGTCTATGCCGATTCGTTGGTTTATCACCTGCTCAACAGTGCCAATGCCACCGGTGGTAACGGGGCTGACGTCTGGAGCAACTTCAGCCTCGCTCAGGGCGACCAGATCAACGTCCACGATCTGTTGGTGGGCTGGGATGGTCAGCAATCCAGCTTGGGTAATTATCTGAACGTCACCACCAGCGGCAGTAACACCGTTATCTCCATTGACCGCGACGGGAGTGGCTCGACCTATAACTCCACCACGCTAGTCACTCTGGAGAACGTACAAACCACACTCAATGAACTGGAACAGCAGAATCACCTTGTCGCCTAATGGCCTAGGAACCTGATAGCTAACTAACTGATCGTTAAAACAATAACCCCAGGCGCATAGACGCCTGGGGATAAAAATTAAAATGCTGTCATATTTATTATTAGGAACAAAAAATGGAAAAATTACAGCCTGCTGCGGTATGGCTGGCGTGTAGCCTGTTCACAGTTCAGGTCTATGCCGATGACACACCGCCATTCATTACCAGCCAGGGGCTTGCGCAGCAGCATGAACTCCCTGCACTTGACGGTTCATCCTCACTGCCACTGAATGCCCCTGCGCCCGGTACACTCACACTCAACGATGCGGTTAACCGCGCCGTTACTTGGCACCCTTCCATCAGTGAAACCATCGGCAAGCTCTACGGTCAGCAAGAGCAGGTCAATGTCGCGAAATCGAAATACTATCCACAAATCAGCGCCGGGATGAATAACGGTTACAGCAATGGTTATACCGATAGCGGATTCAGCCCATCACTGGTGCTCTCGCTTTCACAGATGCTGTATGACTTTGGCAAAGTCTCAAGTCAGGTACGCGCCGAAAACGCAGGCGTGGCGCAAGAGCAGGCCAATGTGTTAGTCAGCATCGATAATGTCGGTCACGATACCGCCATTACCCTTATTCAGGTGCAGATGTGGCAGCAGATGGTGGCGATCGCCAAAGAGCAGCTAGCAGCGCTGAGCGCCATTGGACGACTAACCCAGCAGCGTAACGATGAAGGGGCGACTTCGATGTCGGATGTGGTGCAAACCGATGCGCGTATCGAATCTGCCCGTTCACAACTGATTCAGTTTCAGGCCAATCTGGATAGTTCACGCGCTACCCTCATGAGCTGGCTCGGCTGGAACAACCTGAACGACATCAGCAATGACTTCCCAGACAAGCTCGATAAAAGCTGTGATGTCGCCCAACCGGACGATCGGCTAGTACCCGCCGTACTCGCCGCGTGGGCGCAGGCCGGCGTCGCGCAGGCTAACCTCGATTACGCCAATGCGCAAATGACGCCCACCATCTCACTGGAACCTCAGGTTCAGCACTATCTGAACGATAAATACGCCAGTCATGAAGTGCTGGATCGCACCCAATACTCCGCGTTTGTTAAAGTCGAAATGCCGATTTACCAAGGCGGTGGCTTGACCGCACGCCGCAACGCCGCCAGCCACGCGGTGGACGCCGCGCAATCCGGCGTACAGCGCACCCGCCTAGATGTACGGCAAAAACTGATGGAGTCGCGCAGCCAAGCATTAAGCCTAAGCGGCGCACTGCAAGTATTACAACGCCAAGAAACGCTCAGCGAACGCACCCGTGAACTGTATCAACAACAGTATCTTGAACTGGGTTCCCGGCCATTGCTAGACGTCCTCAATGCCGAACAGGAAGTGTTCCAAGCACGTTTTAGCCAACAACAAACACTCAGCCAACTTCACCAATTACAGCTCAATTGCCTGTATAACACCGGTCGGTTGCGTAATGCATTTGGTCTGGAACGCCGCACTATCCAGTCCGTGGAGATCCAACCATGAGTCATATCCCTCCTGATGTCGAAACGTTAACCCAACGCGGACTCAGTCACTGGGCGCAGGCCATCAGCCATATTGCCGCCCACTACCGCATAGCCTGCTCACCGGGCACCATTCAAGCGAATGCGCCGTGGTTCAAAGACCAAAGTACCTTGGCGGCACTCACGCAACTGGCGCGTCAAGGTGGGTTGTCCTTTCATTTGCTGGATATCTCCCGGCAAGCCATCAGCCAATGGCGGCTGCCCGTGGTAGTGGATTTAACCAATGGTCAATTAGCGGTGATCGAGCATTTTGACGGCGAAGACACCGTGGATATTTGCATTATCGACGGCGAACGCCAGAGCAACCGCGTCTCTCTCAGCCAACTGCTGCCGGAAATACGTTTCGTCGCTGCACTGCGCCCCCTCTCAGCGTTGAAGGACAGCCGCGTTGATGCCTATATTTCACGCTTTAGCCCAGACTGGCTGAAAGAGTTGGTGATGTTGGATATCCGCCCTTATGGCCCAGTGATGCTGGCGGCGTTTCTGATTAATGTGCTGTCGCTATCTGGCATTATTTTCTCGATGCAAGTTTACGACCGAGTGATCCCAGCACAGTCGTATCCGACACTGTATGTGTTGGCGACCGGCGTGCTACTGGCAGTGGTGTTTGGTTTTCTGCTGCGCGTGGTGCGCAGCCATATCATGGATGTACTGGGTAAACGGGCAGATATTCGCATTTCCGACTGCGTGTTCAGCCATGCGTTACGGCTACGTAACAGCGCGATCCCACGCTCCACTGGCAGCTTTATTTCGCAATTGCGTGAGTTGGAGCAGATCCGCGAAATGATCACCTCATCGACCATTGCCAACATCGTCGATCTACCGTTCTTTTTTCTGTTTATCGTGGTGCTGGCGATTATCGCGCCGCCGCTGGCTTGGATCGCCCCCACCGCCGCCATCTTGATGGTGCTACCCGGCCTGCTGCTACAAAAGAAGCTGGCTAATTTAGCCAATCAATCGGCACATGAAGCGACGCTACGTAACGCGGTGCTGGTAGAGAGTGTGCAAGGGCTGGAAGACATCAAGTTGATGCAAGCGGAAAACCGCTTTTTGCAACAGTGGAACAGCTATATCCGTATTACCGCCGAATCTGGCCTGCGCACTCGGCAGGTCACCCAAGGTTTGATCAGTTGGGGCATGACCATCCAGAGTCTGGTTTACGCCGCCGTTATTCTGTTCGGCGCACCCTTGGTGATGGAGGGCAACATGACCACCGGTGCGATGGTTGCCGCCTCAATGTTGGCGTCAAGAATGATTGCGCCAATGGCCAATCTTTGCGGCACGCTGGCGCGCTGGCAGCAAGTAAGAGCCGCCAAGCAAGGGCTCGACAGCATTATGCAACTCCCCATCGAAAACCAACGCGACGAAAACCTGGTGCATCAGGATATTTTTCACGGTCACTATCTGTTTGAAAGCGCCCACTTTCGCTATCACAACGACGATCAAAGTGTTCCGCTGCGTATTGCCCACTTGGAGATCCAACCCGGTGAAAAAATCGCGGTGCTCGGGCGCAACGGCGCAGGGAAATCCACACTATTGCAAGCGCTGGCTGGCGGTGTCGATCTGGTCAGCGGCAATGCACGGCTCGATAACCTGAGCATGGCGCAAATTGATATGGCGGATCTGCGGCGCAATATTGGCCTTCTCAGCCAAAATGCACGGCTGTTTTACGGCACGCTGCGCGAAAACCTGACACTCGGCGCACTGCACGCCAGTGATGAGGCCATCTTCGACGTGCTGGAGATCAGCGGCGCAGCCCATTTCGTGAAACAACTGGCGAAAGGACTCAATCACCCAATTATGGAAGGCGGTGTCGGACTCTCGGGCGGTCAGCGTCAGTCGATCCTGCTGGCGCGCATGTTGTTGCGCTCCCCTAATATCGTGCTGCTCGATGAGCCTTCCGCCTCGCTGGACGATCACACCGAACGCGAGTTTATCCAGCGCCTCGGGCAGTGGCTCGGTAATCGCACCTTGATTGTTGCTACTCATCGAGTACCGGTGCTGGAACTGGTGGATCGCGTATTGGTGTTGAAAGAAGGTCAACTGGTGATGGATGCACCCAAAGCGCAGGCATTGAATAACAGCCGAGCGGCGGTGCAGGCAAATGGGCGGGAGTGGAAAAATGAAAACCAGTCAGCATGATAGCGTCATCAATGACCCGGATATCCAGCGTGAAAACGAGTTCTCCGGTGCCAGTCGCATCATTATGCTCAGCACCGCGCTGTTTATTCTGTTTGGCGTCTGGGCCTGGTTTGGCAAGCTCGACGAAGTCTCCACCGGTACCGGGAAAGTGGTTCCCAGTTCCCGCGAACAGGTGCTTCAGTCGCTGGATGGCGGCATCGTCACCGAATTATTGGTGCATGAGGGCGATAAAGTGCAAGCCGGGCAAATCGTGGCACGTCTTGACCCGACACGCTCGGAATCTAACGTGGGGGAAAGTTCTGCGCGTTACCGAGCATCACTCGCTTCCAGCACCCGTCTGAATGCGGAAGTGAACGATCAGCCCCTTATTTTTCCCGATATGCTGAAAGAGTGGCCAGATCTGATCGCCTCCGAAACCCGGCTGTACAAAACTCGCCGTGCGCAACTTACCGACACCGAAGCCGAACTCAAAAATGCGCTGGTTTCGGTCAACAAAGAGTTGGCGATCACCCAACGCTTGGAGAAAAGCGGCGCCGCTAGCCATGTGGAAGTGCTGCGCCTACAGCGCCAACAAAGTGATCTAGAACTGAAAATCACCGATCTGCGTTCGCAATATTACGTGCAGGCACGCGAGGCGTTGTCCAAAGCCAATGCCGAAGTGGATATGCTAACGGCGGTCATTAAGGGGCGCGAGGATTCTGTCACTCGCATGACCGTGCGCTCACCGATGCGCGGAATTGTGAAAAATATTCAGGTAACGACCATTGGCGGCGTGATCCCGCCCAACGGTGAGATGATGGAAATCGTCCCTATTGATGAACATCTACTGATTGAAGCGCGTCTCTCGCCGCGTGACATCGCCTTTATCCATCCGGGGCAACGCGCACTGGTGAAAATCACGGCTTACGATTACGCCATTTACGGTGGGTTGGAAGGCCAAGTGGAGACGATTTCTCCAGACACTATTCAGGACAAAATCAAACCAGAGGTCGTCTATTACCGAGTGTTTATCCGCACCCAACAAGACTATTTGGTGAATAAAGCGGGGCACCATTTTTCCATTGTGCCGGGCATGGTCGCGACCGTGGACATCAAAACTGGGGAAAAAACCATTGTCGACTATTTGATCAAACCGTTTAACCGCGCCCGCGAAGCGCTGCGTGAACGTTGATTAGGTGATAGAGCACGGTCTGCCTCGTCCGACAGGCCGTGCTCAAAAAGAGGATCAGATCGCTTCTTCGTCTTGCTCGCCGGTACGAATACGCACTACCCGTGCGACGTCGAAGACAAAGATTTTACCATCGCCAATTTTACCGGTCTGCGCGGTCTGCATAATAGTTTCTACGCAGGTATCGACAATATCGTCAGCAACGACGATCTCGATCTTCACCTTCGGTAGGAAATCGACCATATATTCCGCGCCACGGTACAGCTCAGTGTGCCCTTTCTGACGGCCAAAACCTTTCACTTCGGTCACAGTCATTCCGGTGATGCCCACTTCTGCCAGTGCTTCGCGCACATCATCCAGTTTGAACGGTTTGATAATTGCATCGATCTTTTTCATCTGTTTTCCTTAATTACCAATTTTTGCGGCCAAAGCCGGATGTGATCGGGTAACGGCGGTCTTTACCGAAATTGCGGGCGGTGATACGTGGCCCAACGGCGGCTTGGCGACGCTTATATTCGTTGATGTCGACTAGGCGGATCACTTTACGCACGATGACTTCATCGAAGCCTTCTGCCACCAGATCGGCGACGGATTTATCACGCTCGACGTAACCTTCCAGAATCGCATCCAAAATGTCATACGGCGGCAAGCTGTCCTGATCGACCTGATCCGGTGCCAACTCAGCAGACGGTGGACGGTCAATCACCCGCTGCGGGATCACGTAAGAGACGGTATTACGGTATTCAGAAAGCTTGAACACCAGCGTTTTAGGTACGTCTTTCAGCACGTCAAAACCACCCGCCATATCACCGTACAACGTGGCATAACCGACCGCCATTTCACTCTTGTTACCGGTGGTCAACACGATGCTACGGCGTTTGTTTGACAGTGCCATCAGCATCACACCACGGCAACGCGCTTGCAGGTTTTCTTCGGTGGTATCGCGTTCGGTGCCAACAAACATCGGGGTCAATTGCCCCATAAAGGCGTCAAACATCGGTTCGATCGACACAACATCAAATTCCACACCGAGAATGTCAGCCTCTTCTTTGGCGTCGGCAATGCTGATATCGGCGGTATAGCGGAACGGCATCATCAGCGCCTGTACACGCTCTTTACCTAAAGCATCCACAGCAATCGCCAGCGTCAACGCCGAGTCGATACCGCCAGAAAGCCCTAATACCGCGCCTTTGAAGCCGTTCTTATTGACGTAATCCCGCACCGCCAACACCAAAGCGTCATAAACCTGTGCCAACGGCGGCAGTTCAACGGCTGGGCTAACCATCGGCACCACGTCCAGCTCATTGAACTGCAACAAGGTGGTTTGCTCGGCAAAAGCCGCCAAACGATGCGTCATGTTGCCCGCAGCATCAAATACTTTCGAGCAACCGTCAAAAATCAACTCGTCCTGCCCGCCGACCTGATTCAAGTAAACCAGCGGTAATTGAGTACGTTGGCAATGCCCCGCCATCAACGTTTTACGGATATAAGGCTTTTCACGGTTATAAGGTGAGGCGTTGATCGACAGAATTATTTCTGCCCCAGCGGCCTTGGCAGCATCTACCGGTTGCGGGAACCACAGATCTTCACAAATCAGCAACCCCAGACGATAACCTTTCAGATCCACCACACAGGTTTTATCACCTTCGTGGAAATAGCGTTTTTCGTCGAAGACGCCGTAGTTCGGCAACTGCTGTTTGAAGTAGCGAGTCAGTAAACGCCCTTCGGCAAACAACGACAGCGCGTTATACAGTTTGTCGCCTTCACGCCGCGGATGCCCAACCAGAATCGCTATATTTTGAGAAGCTTGTTGCAAGCGACTGAGTTGCTCGTCGCAACGTTGGTAAAAATCGTTGCGATACAACAAGTCTTCCGGTGGATAACCAGACAGCGCCAATTCGGTAAACATGACCAGATCGGCACCCGCCTTCTGCTGCTCTTGTACGGTCTGCAACATGCGTTCAGTGTTGCCTTCAATATCGCCCACCAGCAAATTTAGCTGGGCTAACGCAATGGAAAGTGATCTGCTCATAGTACCCTTCATTCTTCAAGCTGCATCTTTGTTGGCTGCCCTCGTTACTCGGTTGCCGCCGTGAGGCAACTCGAATTATTTTGGGTATGATCTGCCAAACGAAGAAAATATTATTCTTTAAAATCATTGGCGTCCAGTTCATGGCGCGACAACAATTTATAGAACTCGGTACGGTTACGCCCCGCCATACGTGCAGCTTGGGTGACGTTGCCCTTGGTGATTTGCAATAGCTTACGTAAATAGTGTAATTCAAACTGGTTACGAGCTTCGACAAAGGTCGGCAGCGCGGTGTTTTCCCCTTCTAACGCCTGCTCAACCAGCGCTTCGCTGATAACAGGAGCCGAGGTCAAGGCCACACACTGCTCGATCACGTTCACCAATTGGCGCACGTTACCCGGCCAACTGGCGGTCATCAGGCGTCTCATGGCGTCGGTAGAGAAACTGCGCACAAAAGGTTTGTGGCGCTGCGCGGATTCACGCAGCAAATGATTGGCTAACAGCGGAATATCTTCAGCACGCTCGTTCAATGCTGGGATCTTCAGGTTCACCACGTTTAGGCGGTAATAAAGATCTTCACGGAACTCATTTTTCGCCATCGCTTTTGGTAGATCGCGGTGGGTGGCAGAAATGATACGCACGTTAATATCAATATCGCGGTTGCTGCCCAATGGGCGTACCTTGCGCTCCTGCAACACGCGCAGCAGTTTCACCTGCAATGAAAGCGGCATATCGCCTATTTCATCAAGGAATAGCGTGCCGCCTTCAGCAGCTTGGAATAACCCTTCACGGCTGCTCACTGCGCCAGTAAACGCGCCTTTGGCATGACCGAATAGCTCCGACTCCAGCAATTGCTCTGGCAATGCACCACAGTTAATGGCGATAAACGCTTTCTTGCCACGTGGGCTCGTGCCGTGGATCGCTTGCGCCAGCACTTCTTTACCGGTCCCGCTCTGGCCGTTAATCAGTACACTAACGTCCGACTGCGCCACCATTTTGGCCTGTTCCAACAGGCGCAGCATGATAGGGCTGCGGGTGACAATATCTTCACGCCAGCTATCGTCGCCACTACCGGGTACGGAAAGTGACAGCGCCTCGTCAATCGCTTTGTATAACGCATCACGATCGACCGGTTTGGTCAGGAAGCTGAACACCCCTTGCTGGGTTGCGGCAACGGCGTCAGGGATTGAGCCGTGTGCGGTGAGGATGATAACCGGCATTCCCGGTTGATGTTTCTGGATTTCGGCAAACAGTGCCATACCGTCCATTTCATCCATGCGCAGATCGCTGATCACCAAATCAATTTTTTCACGAACCAGTAGGCGCAAAGCCTCTTGGCCGCTTTCTGCCGTGGTCACGTGAAATCCTTCACTGGTCAGACGCATACCCAATAATTTCAGCAAACTGGGATCGTCATCCACCAACAGCAGGTTAGCCGGTTTACGAGCGGTCATTGCGCTTTAGACTCCTTGTTGTCGGCCGGTGGCGTATCGTTATCTTCCGGATCTACCGGTAGAGCCGTACCTTTTTCGCTCGGTGCAGGTTCAGCCGTTTTAGCGGGTGCTGCTGTTTTCGCATCAGCGTCACGATTGTCCGGTAATTCGCCCTGCATCTGCTTACGAGAGGAGAGCTGACGCTCGATATCGGTCAAGTTTTCCAACTTACGTGAGGTATCTTGCAACTCCCCCTGTAGGCGAATTTGGTTCTGACGCAGACTGTCGATTTGGTTATCAGTACTTTCTTGCAAGCGCTGGTAGCGTGCACGCTCATCAAACAAAGAGATTTGCAGCGTCTGCTGCTGACGCCACAGTTGCAACAACGGACGCAGCGAATTTGGGAATTCCAGACTATAGCGGTTCAGACGTTCAATCATCTGGCGGCGTTCCGCAGAGGTTGGCTCTGCGCTGCCGAGCAAAATGTTCTGTTTGATGGCTCCATCCCAGGTACTCCCCGGTAAGGTTTTCGCCAACGCGCGAGCCTGTGTTGATCCAAGACGATCGGCGCAATCCACAGCGCGTAGCCAATACAGTGAGTTTTCTAGCGCATCTTTCTCGGTCAACTGCCATAGGCTGTCACAGGAGGCGATACGGTAATCCACCACTTTACTGTCTGGGATGACGGCTTGTTGGGGTTGATCCACACTGCTGCTTACGGCGCTGTTGCTACAACCCGCCAGCAACAGCGGGGCAAAGAGTAAGCTGCCCCAAAAAGAGAGTGGACGTTTGCCGAGCCGCGTACCCTGTTTGGCACGCGGCGAGCATTCAGCCTTTGATAGACGAGCGCATTTAGGCCATGTATACATTATTTATTCGTTCTCGGCGGTTAATGGCAATTCAATACGGAAACAGACGTCAGCGCCATCCACGCTAATCAACTGCAACTCTCCGCGCATTCGACGGATACAATCTTGGGCAATACTCAAGCCAAGACCACTTCCTTTGACCGCCCCTTTTCGCTGGTGACTCCCCTGGAAAAAAGGCTCAAAAATCATTGTCTGTTCAGCTTCGGGGATTGGCGCACCAGTATTGGCAACATCAATCTGTACCTTATGCCCGACCTGACGACTACGGATCCAAATGTTACCGGATTCCTCACCATAGTGCACCGCATTGGAGTAGAGATTATCCAATACCCGCATTAATAGCGTAGGCTCTGCCCAACAGATTTCTGCATCCAGTTTAACTTCTGTACTGATCATTTTGGCACGGGCTGGCAGACTGTGGGCGGAAACGACTAATTCCACCATTTCGGCCAGTTCCACATTCTCATGCTCTGCCGGACCATCGGCCAATTTGCGGTTGTAATCCAGAAGCTGTTCAATCAGTTGCTGCAAGTGGCGGCTGCTATTATCAAGAATGGTGACCACCTCTTTTTGATCGGAGGTCAGCGGCCCGGCCACTTCATCGGCCAGCAGTTCCGTCCCTTCGCGCATACTGGCGAGTGGGGTTTTCAATTCATGCGAGATATGGCGTAAAAACTCATGGCGTTGTGATTCCAGCCACGCCAAGCGTTCACTCAACCAGATAATACGCTGCGCCAGTGAGCGCAATTCACGTGGCCCTTTAAATGATTCCACCGAACCAATGGCTCGCCCTTCCCCCAAGCGATTGATCATCCGTTCTACCGCTTTTACTGGCCCGATAATCATGCGAGTGAACAGAAATACCAGTAACACGCTGACCAAAAACAGTAACAGCGACTGCCAACCAAAGAATTGACCACGCTCGGCGATCGCCTGCTGTAATTGTTGCCCGCGGGAGAACACCACCGCGCGCGTGGCTTGCACCATTTCAGCATTGGAGCGAGAGAAGGATTCGAGGAGTTCAGATGAGGTTTTATCCGGGCCACTTCTTTGGCATTTGATCGCCGAAAGCTGGGTCAGTAGGCTGCGTAAGGTTTGGTAATAGCGTTCGTCTGGCAGAATTGGCGCATGGGCGTCTAGCATTTGCGAATACTGTTTGCGTTGATTTTGATACAAACGCTCTAACGTTGGATCGACCAACACACAGTACTGGCGGTAACTCCGTTCCATTTCCAGCGCCACACTGGTCATCGCCTCGCTGCGCCGCGCATCCACTAACGTGGTACGGTTGATGTCAGCCGCTTGCGCACTGAGGTTATTCAGACTCTGATAAGCCTGATACGCCAACACCAGCAACGGTAGCAGTACCAACAAGAATGCCAGCAATACCAGTTGTCGTAGCGAACGTGGAAATAAACGCCATTTTTTCAACGAAATCATCTTATCCTCTCTAGTCTGCCACGATGCTAACTGAGTCGCCGGAAAGAAAAAAGCCCGTCTGCGTTGAAGATGATTTTTTGAATAAGAGACAAAAATGACAAAGGGGCATTAAGAATAATGCCCCTTTGCTAAGAATGAGTGGATGCCCTTCAATCTCGTCCCCAGGTGATGTAGACCGTGCTTTCACACAGAACTGGCATCGAATAGGACGAATAGCATCCAGAAGTATCCCAGATTGATGAACCATTCATCACAGTTGGATACAGGCGGTGCCTCACTCGACGTGTCGCCCGATGCTTGATAAAGCCGCTTACGCGTCTGTTATCGGTCTAGTTGGACGATAGGCACCATTACTTTTGGCATCATTCGAAGGCTTATGAGGCAACAATTCCGTCTAATTACGGGGCCATCATACAAAGTTGAATGAGCAACTGATAGTAATAATGCAGCAAGCGTGCCAACTTTTAAAAGTTAAAATCAACAAATTGATATACAACGAATTTTATTTAATCACAATAAAACACATAGCCTAATCCACAAAGAAGCACGATGAATAATTCATCACTCTGTCGCTAAATCCCGACAGCTAATACCAGCAAAATTTACTGCCATTTAAATCAATGAGTTAAGTGTCTCTTTTTGGAGACACGAAAAATCGCGTTTGTCGCAAAACACCGACAACCATAAAAACAAAATAAAAATCAATGCATTAAAAAAGGCACAATCCTTTGTGCCTTTTTAGTCATTTTAAAATGGGCTTAGCCCAATTGCTTACGCGCATTGCGGAACATACGCATCCACGGACTATCTTCGCCCCACTCTTGCGGATGCCATGAGTTACTCACAGTGCGGAATACACGCTCAGGGTGCGGCATCATCACCGTCGCACGACCGCTGGCACTGGTCACCGCAGTAATGCCGTTTGGCGAGCCATTCGGGTTAGCCGGGTAGGTTTCGGTCACTTTCCCGTGATTATCGACAAAGCGCAGCGCCACCAAATTATGACTCTCCAGCGCCGCCAGATGCGCCGCGTCACGGACTTCTACATGCCCCTCACCGTGAGAAACAGCGATCGGCATCCGCGAGCCTGTCATGTCCTGCATAAACAGCGACGGACTGGCTGCCACTTCAACCAAGCTGAAACGCGCTTCGAAACGATCCGACAGGTTGCGAACAAAACGCGGCCAATGTTCAGCACCGGGGATCAATTCACGTAGGTTGGACATCATCTGGCAGCCGTTACACACGCCGAGCGCCAAGGTCTGTGGACGATGGAAGAAGGCTTCGAACTCATCGCGTACACGATCATTGAACAGCACAGACTTCGCCCAACCTTCACCAGCCCCCAATACGTCGCCGTAAGAGAAGCCACCACAGGCCACTAAAGTATGGAAATCTTGCAGTGAGCGACGCCCCGCCAACAAATCGCTCATATGCACGTCGATAGCATCGAAACCAGCGCGATGGAACGCCGCCGCCATTTCAACATGGGAGTTAACGCCCTGCTCACGCAGCACCGCTACTTTCGGACGCGCGCCTTTGGCAATATAAGGTGCAGCGATATCGTCTTGCGGTGCGAAGGTCAACTTAACGTTCAAGCCCGGATCCTGAGCTTCTTGTTTGGCCTTATGTTCCTGATCGGCACATTCTGGGTTGTCACGCAGGCGCTGCATCTGCCAAGTGGTTTCAGCCCACCAAGTGCGTAGGGTTTGACGGCTTTCGCTATAAACCGGCTGACCCGCGCTGGTGATAACGAAACGATCACCAGTTTGTACACGACCGATAAGATGAACGTTGTCACTCAAGCCATGCTCGGCAAACACTTGCTGCACCGCGGCACGTTGCTCTGAGGTCACCTGAATCACTGCGCCCAGCTCTTCGTTGAACAATGCTGCCAATGCATCATCGCCCAAGTTCTGAATATCAACCTCTACGCCGCAATGTCCAGCAAACGCCATTTCTGCCAGAGTCACCAGCAAACCACCGTCGGAACGGTCGTGATAGGCCAGTAATGCGCGATCGGCGACCAATTGCTGCATCGCGTTGAAGAAACCAGCCAGCTGTTCTGCACTGCGTACATCCGCGGTTTTATCGCCTAATTGACGATAAACCTGAGCCAGCGCCGTCGCGCCTAGGGCGTTATGACCGTTACCTAGGTCGATCAACAGCAGTTCGGTCTCACCTTTGTCAGTACATAGTTGCGGCGTCACCGTGTGGCGCACATCTTCGACGCGAGCAAAAGCGGTGATCACCAGCGACAATGGCGAGGTCATTTCACGTTGTTCATTACCTTCCTGCCAGCGGGTTTTCATCGACATAGAGTCTTTACCCACCGGAATGGTGATTCCCAGCGCCGGGCAAAGCTCTTCGCCGACCGCTTTCACCGCCGCGTACAAGCCCGCATCTTCACCCGGGTGACCCGCTGCGGACATCCAGTTCGCGGAAAGTTTTACTCGTTTCAATGAGCCGATTTCAGTCGCCGCCAAGTTAGTCAGCGCTTCTCCAACCGCCAAACGGCCAGAGGCAGCGAAGTCCAGCAAGGCAACCGGTGCACGCTCACCGAGCGACATGGCTTCACCGTAGTAGCTATCCAAACTGGCGGTGGTCACCGCGCAGTCAGCCACCGGGATCTGCCATGGTCCCACCATTTGATCGCGCGCCACCATACCGGTCACAGTACGGTCACCGATAGTGATCAAGAAGGTTTTCTCCGCCACGGTCGGTAAATGCAGTACGCGTTTCACCGCGTCAGCAATAGTGATTTTCTCACGGTATACCGGCTCACCTTTGGCTTGCAAGGTTTGCACATCGCGGGTCATTTTTGGCGTTTTGCCCAGCAACACGTCCAGCGGCATGTCGATCGGCTGATTGTCGAAGTGACGATCGGAAAGTAGAAGGTGTTGTTCTTCGGTGGCTTCACCAATGACCGCATAAGGCGCGCGCTCGCGGCGGCAAATAGCATCAAACTGTGCCATCTGTTCAGGCGCAACGGCCATCACATAGCGCTCTTGGGATTCGTTACACCACACTTCCAGCGGGCTCATGCCCGGCTCGTCGTTCAGGATATCTCGCAGTTCGAAACGGCCACCACGGCCACCATCGCTCACCAATTCCGGCATGGCGTTAGATAAACCACCGGCACCGACGTCATGGATAAACAAAATCGGGTTTTCAGCACCGAGTTGCCAGCAGCGATCAATCACTTCCTGACAGCGACGTTCCATTTCTGGGTTGTCGCGTTGTACCGAAGCGAAATCCAAATCGGCATCTGATTGACCAGAAGCCATAGAAGAGGCTGCGCCACCGCCCAAACCAATGTTCATTGCCGGGCCACCCAGCACCACCAGTTTGGCACCCACGGTGATCTCACCCTTTTGCACGTGATCCGCACGGATATTACCGATACCACCAGCCAACATGATCGGCTTATGGTAGCCACGCAGTTCAACGCCATTATGGCTGTTAACCTGTTCTTCATAAGTACGGAAGTAGCCCAGCAGCGCCGGACGACCAAACTCGTTGTTGAACGCAGCGCCTCCTAACGGGCCTTCGGTCATGATATCCAGCGCGGTAACGATACGCTCCGGTTTGCCGAAATCCTGTTCCCATGGCTGTTCAAAGCCTGGAATACGCAGGTTGGATACCGAGAAGCCAACCAAACCTGCTTTGGGTTTAGCACCGCGCCCGGTTGCGCCTTCATCACGAATTTCACCACCAGAACCCGTCGCAGCCCCCGGCCACGGCGAAATCGCCGTTGGGTGGTTGTGGGTTTCTACCTTCATCAGGATATGCGCTTCTTCCTGATGGTAGTCATATTGATCGTTACCCGGTGCAGCAAAGAAACGCCCGACTTGTGAACCTTCCATCACCGCCGCGTTGTCTTTATAAGCAGACAGCACGTAATCCGGCGTTTGTTCGAAGGTGTTCTTGATCATCTTGAACAACGATTTCGGTTGCTCTTTACCATCGATGATCCAGTCGGCGTTAAAAATCTTGTGTCGGCAGTGCTCAGAGTTGGCCTGCGCGAACATATACAGTTCGATATCCGTTGGGTTGCGCCCCAAACCGTTAAAAGCATTCAACAGATAGTCAATTTCATCCTGAGCCAGTGCCAAACCCAATTTGATATTGGCCTGCTCCAACGCGCTACGTCCTTCCCCCAGAACATCAACGGTCTGGTAAGGCGCAGGTTGATGATGAGAGAACAGTTTTTCCGCCTGTTGTAGCTCGCTGAACACCGTTTCCATCATGCGATCGTGCAGCAAAGCCGCCAATTGTTGCCACTGGCTTTCAGTCAGCGCTGGTGCCGTGACGTAAAACGCCAGACCACGTTCCAGCCGCACAACCTGCGACAATCCACAATTGTGGGCAATATCGGTGGCTTTAGAAGACCAAGGAGAAATGGTACCTGGACGCGGCGTGACGAGCAGCAAGCGACCAGCGGGAGCATGTTCGGCGAGAGAAGGTCCGTACTTGAGCAAGCGCTGAAGTTTGGCATGTTCTTCGGGACTTAACGGAGCACTGACATCGGCAAAGTGGACGTATTCAGCGTAAATGTCACTGACCGGGAGCCCTGCGTCCTGGCAGCGGGACAGCAGTTTGGTAATACGAAAAGCCGACAAAGCGGGCGAACCACGCAGTATTTCCATAATCTTAAGTTCTCTCGTCTTCGAAGCTACTGATTTCAGCACTTCATTGGGCGCAACAGGGGGAAAACGCGCGCCATTATAAAGAATCTACGCCACGGACGAAACCGTTTGCGTGGCTATTATTGATAAAAGCTATTTCTCCCCTGAAATTGGCATATCGTGTCAATAAAGTTGCACACTGACGTTTTGTTGCGCAAAATGCCCCGGCACTGGTGATTTAACCATATCAAAAACAATAATTCCGGCCAGCAGTGTACAAGAGCCATTACGAGATAACTATTTGAAACGCCTAAAAATAAATTACATTCTAATCGGTGTTGTTACCTTGCTTCTCGCGCTCGCTCTGTGGCCTAACATTGCCTGGCGTGGTGGCCAGGGTGAACAACTCGAAGCGATCAAATCACGGGGAGAGCTGCGTATTAGCACCTTAAACTCCCCGCTTACCTATTTCACTACCAAGCAAGGTCCGAGTGGACTGGACTACGAATTGGCAAAAAGCTTCGCCGATTACCTTGGGGTGAAACTGGTGGTGATCCCACATCAGAACATCAACGATCTGTTTGACGCTCTGAATGATGACAGTGTCGATCTCTTGGCTGCCGGGTTGATCTACAATCCTGAGCGTCTCAATCGCACCCGTACCGGCCCCGCTTATTATTCGGTTTCCCAACAATTGGTGTATCGCCTAGGGAGCACCCGCCCAAAGAGCTTTAAGGAACTCAAAGGCCGGTTAGCAGTGTCTTCCGGTTCGGCACATGCCAGTACACTTAAACAGCTCAAACAAGATAAATTCCCCAATCTAAGTTGGGAAACCTCCAGCGATCTGGCCTCCAAAGAGTTATTGGAACAGGTTGCTGCGGGCAAACTGGATTACACCATCGGTGATTCCGTGACCATCGCCCTACTACAACGTATTCATCCACAGTTGGCCGTCGCATTCGATGTCACGGATGAAGAGCCGGTGACCTGGTATTTAAAGCGCACCACGGATGACAGCCTGTATGCGGCGATGCTGGATTTCTACAGCCAGATAACGGAAGACGGCACGCTGGCGCGATTGGAAGAGAAATACCTCGGCCACGTTGGCAGCTTCGATTACGTTGATACTCGAACTTTCTTATCTGCCATTGATAATGTGCTGCCCAACTTCCGGCCTTTATTTGAGAAGTACGCCAACGAAATCGACTGGAAATTGCTAGCGGCCATTGCCTATCAGGAGTCGCATTGGAACCCGCAAGCCACCTCCCCCACGGGTGTACGTGGTTTGATGATGTTGACGCGCGCCACTGCCGACGGTTTGGATGTGAAGGATCGTCTCGACCCTGAGCAGAGCATTCAAGGCGGCGCACTATATTTGCAGCGGCTGATGGCAAAAGTACCGGATACCGTGCCAGAGGATGAGCGCATTTGGTTTGCTCTGGCAGCCTACAACATGGGCTGGGGACATATGCTGGATGCGCGTAAGCTGACCAAATCGCAAAAAGGGAATCCAGACAGTTGGGTCGATGTGAAGCAGCGTCTGCCGATGCTTAGTCAAAAACGCTATGCCCCGCAGTTAACCTATGGCTACGCCCGCGGGTATGAAGCCTACAATTATGTAGAGAATATCCGCCGTTATCAGGTCAGTCTGGTGGGGTATTTGCTAGAAAAAGAAAAGAAGGCAGCACAAGAAGCGAATCAACTGGCCGAACAAGGAAAGGCTTATCCGGTGGTCCCACCGGCATTGGCACTAGCGTTCTAATTATTCCTGACTTTTCGTGGCACGTTGTGCCAGTTTCAACGCTTTTTGCTGCTCACGGCGCAGACGGAAGAAATGACTCAACGTGGCAGCACAGTCTTCAGCCAGTACGCCAGAGGTAATGTCTATCTGATGATTCATGCCCGGATGGCGCAAAATATCCACCAGCGATCCCGCGGCCCCGGTTTTCTCATCCGCGGCGCCATACACCAAGCGACGAATACGACTATGCACCATCGCTCCTGCGCACATCACGCAAGGCTCCAACGTCACATATAGAGTGGCATCAATGAGCCGATAGTTCTGCAACACGGCTCCACCTTGACGCAGCGCCATGATCTCGGCGTGAGCCGTCGGATCGTGACGACCAATCGGGCGATTCCACCCTTCGCCAATCACTTGATTGTCCAGCACCAGCAGCGCACCCACCGGTACTTCGCCCTCTTCTTGCGCCCGTAACGCCAATTTCAATGCCTGGCGCATCCAATATTCATCGTTATATTCAGTCATCGCATAATTCCTCGTGCGCTTTGCGGCGGGCATTATACACAGTATGGGCAATTGAGGTGTCGCAGTCGTTTAAAGAAAGCGATGAGTGCATAACCGGCGGAATTATCAATAACTGAACTAGTATTTATAAGTATGACTTATTATAGATAGCCATAATTTTGTGAATACCCTCAACGCACTAGTTTTTTATTAAGCCAAATCAGCAACCTGCTCTATTTATGTGATTATTGCGATAGATCATGTTTACTAAACCATTAGCAGCGTAGTGTTCGGGACAAGCAAAAAATCTTTCTAAGGAGTGAATTATGGCTGCTTCAACTTTCTTTATCCCTTGCGTCAATATGATCGGTTCTGGCTGTCTTGAAGAGGCTGCTAAAGCGATTAAAGAACAAGGTCTGCGCCGAGCGCTGATCGTGACCGACAAAGTGCTGAACAGCATTGGCGTTGTCACTCAGGTTCAACAACTGCTGGCCGCCCAGCAGATCGAAAGTTGTGTTTATGATGGCACTCATCCGAACCCAACCACACTGAATGTGAAACAAGGGTTGGCAACGCTACGGGATTTTGATTGCGATTGTGTGGTGTCACTTGGCGGCGGTTCCCCGCACGACTGCGCTAAAGGTATCGCGTTGGTCGCCACCAACGGTGGCGAAATCAAAGATTACGAAGGTGTCGATCGTTCTGCCAAACCTCAATTACCGATGGTGGCGATTAACACCACCGCTGGGACGGCTTCAGAAATGACCCGTTTTTGCATCATTACCGATGAGTCACGCCACATCAAAATGGCCATTGTCGACAAACACGTAACGCCAATTCTGTCGGTAAACGATCCTCACCTGATGGCCGGTATGCCAAAAAGCCTGACTGCGGCGACCGGTATGGATGCCCTGACCCACGCTATCGAAGCCTATGTTTCCAGCGCGGCTAACCCGATTACCGACGCCTGTGCACTGAAAGCCGTGACGATGATCGTTGAGTCTCTGCGTGATGCCGTCGCCGATGGGCAAAATATGCAAGCGCGTGAAAATATGGCCTATGCCCAATTCTTAGCAGGGATGGCATTCAACAATGCGTCGTTAGGGTACGTTCATGCGATGGCGCACCAGTTAGGCGGTTTTTACGATCTGCCACACGGCGTGTGTAATGCGATTCTGTTGCCACACGTTCAAGAGTTCAATGCCAGCGTTTCTGCCGCACGGCTGAAAGAGGTGGCGGTCGCGATGAAGTTAGATGTGGCACATCTGAATGATAAACAAGGCGCAACCGCCTGTATCGCCGCTATTCGCTTGCTGGCGAAAGACGTCGGCATTCCAGCGGGATTACGTGATCTGAACGTTAAAGAAGAGGATTTCGATACCTTAGCCACCAACGCGCTGAAAGATGCTTGCGGTTTTACTAACCCGATTCAGGCTGAGCACCAGCAAATTGTCGCTATCTTTAAAGCGGCTATGTAATACGCGGCAGCGAAAATTTTAGGGCGAACATCGCGTTCGCCCTTTTTCATTTTAATTGCTGTAACTCACCTAACTTGCTGACCCGCCAGCGGTGCTCACAACAAAATAACAACGGATTATCCTGTTTGCTGTCGCTGTAACCACTGTACAGTTTTAGCGGAGCACCGAGCTGTTGTTCTAGTTGCGTTACCTTCTGTTCGCCGAGACAGCGCATTACCAGCACCCAACCGCCAAAGCGACGCGTGATACGGCTACCAATCAGCTTTACTCGTGGTAAAAACTCGGAGTCTTGATAAACCTGCTGTACCAAGCGTTCAGGTGAACCGGTTATCAACCAAACCTGTACATCATCGGCTTCGAGGTATTGGCGCAAACGCATTTGTACAACGGGAAAAGGCGTGACACGTTGACGGAACTCGTCAACAAATGCCTTTTCCAAACGCTCTAATCGCGCCTCTGAACGCCCGAAAGTGGTCGCCCATAACAGCAGGCTCATCGGCCAACGTGCAGCCCGTCCCATAATCAACATCACTAACCCCACAACGGGTAGCAACGGCAGCACTAACAACAAATTCAACAGCAGCTTCCGTAGCAAAAACAATAGAAAACTGCCGAACATATCCTCTTGGTGCAAAGTACCGTCCAGATCAAAGAACACCACGCGCCAGCCTTCGTTCAAACCTTACTCCTCGGGATCATTGAAGCCCATGATCCAAGTGAAAATAAATCCTGCGATGATGGTAATCGCCATCCCCGCTAAGTACAACATCACCTTGCCAGAGACAATGGTCAGCGCCAGTGGTAAACCAGATATCCCGAAAGTAATCACCGTTGCGACTTTCCAGTAACTGATCAGCGCTCCGCCAACAGCGCCGCCCAAACAGGCCGCAATAAACGGCTTACCTAGTGGTAGCGTGACACCAAAAATCAACGGCTCACCAATCCCCAAGATCCCAACCGGCAACGCCCCTTTAATCACCTTTTTCAAACGGGTATTACGTGTTTTCATCAAGATAGCCAGCGCAGCACCGACTTGCCCAACCCCCGCCATCGCCAAAATCGGTAACAAAGGGTTAGAACCATGCGCCTGTACCAGCTCAACGTGAATCGGCACCAATCCTTGGTGCAAACCAGACAGTACTAATGGCAGGAAGAAACCAGAAAGTAACGCTCCGACCAACAATCCACCTTTATCGATCGCCAGATTCGCGCCGTGGGCAATGGCGTCAGATATATAGCCACCGAGCGGTTGCAAGATAACGATAGCTAGCGACGCCGTCACCAAGGTAGTGATCAATGGGTTCAAGATCAGCTCGATCGATTCCGGCAGCAGATTGCGTAACCGCTTTTCGATCCAACACATCAACGCCACCACCAGCAAGACCGCAATCACCCCACCGCGCCCCGGCTGCAAGGCTTCACCAAACAGGGTAATTTGTGCTAACGCCGGACTAGAGAGTATCCCCGCCATCACGCCGCCCATCGCTTGCGAACCACCAAACACTCTGGCGGCATTAACACCGACCAAAATATTCATGATGGCAAATACCGCACTACCAAAAATTGCCAGTAATCCCAGAATATTCGGGTAGTTAATCGCGATATCCCCGGCGATATCGGGGCGTTTCAGTATGTTGATAATGCCGGTAATCAGACCCGAAGCGATAAACGCCGGGATCAGTGGAATGAAGATATTCGCCAGTTTCTTCAGTGCTTCACTCATTGGGGCAGAATATTTGGCTTTGGCGGCGGCTTTGTTACGGGAAATATCATCCCCCACCGCAGTGACTGGCTCGGCACCAGTCAACAACGAACGCATAGCATCGACTACTTTCGCCGCCGCTCCGGGGCCAACGATAAACTGATGCTGATCGCCTTGCTTGATATAGCCTTTCACACCCGGTAATTGTTTCAGCGATGGGAGATCCAAATGCTGCTCGTCGTTAACTTCGACACGCACCCGCGTCATGCAGTTTTCTAACTTGAGAATATTCCCCTCACCGCCGATCCCAGCCAGGATCTGCGTTGCCAGCGTGGTTGTTTTATCCATTATTAGCCCCAGAAGTCGTTTAACGGGTCAATGCTGCGCGTAAGTAACCATCGTGTTTCTGCAAACGCTGCTGCGCTTCTTGTGCATTTATACCGGCCAGAATCATCAAAATGGCCGGTTTCACTTCAAATCCAGTTTGTGCCAACGCGGCTTCAGCCTGAGCGCGTTCGGCTCCCGTGGCTTCAACGACGATACGACAGGCACGATCGACCAGTTTTACGTTGGTCGCTTTCACATCCACCATCAGGTTTTGATAAACCTTACCCAATTTGACCATCGCACCGGTCGAGATCATATTCAGTACCAGTTTCTGTGCCGTACCCGATTTCAAACGTGTCGAACCGGTCAGTGCTTCTGGGCCAACAACAGGAGAGATCGCGACCTGCGCCTCTTTGGCAATCGGTGAGTCTGGGTTACAGGAGATAGCCGCCGTTGGGCAGCCCAGAGCACGGGCATAACGCAATGCACCTATCACATAAGGAGTGCGCCCGGAAGCCGCTAGACCCACCACCATGTCGGTTGCGGTGAGGCTCAACGCTTTCAGATCGCTCTCACCTAATGACTCATCATCTTCTGCGCCTTCTACCGCTTTTAGTAACGCCCCCGGCCCACCCGCGATCAAACCAATCACCAGACCGTGCGGCACACCGAAGGTCGGTGGACACTCAGAAGCATCAAGAACACCTAGACGACCACTGGTACCCGCCCCCAGATAAATCAGCCGCCCACCCGCTTTGAGCGCCGCCGCCGTCAGATCGACCGTCTCAGCGATAGCGGGAAGCACCTTGGCGATCGCCTCTGGTACTTTGCGATCTTCCTGATTAAAACAACTCACCATGTCCAGCGTCGACATCTCATCCAACGTCATAGTGGCAGGATTACGGGTTTCGGATACTAATGCGCCTAAGTTCATTGGTTCACCTTTGAATTTTTAATTCACAACTTGAAGTCATTATTTGAATATTTTATTCATTAAAGCGAGTGTTATTTGTTATTTTAGAAGCAAGCTCACAAAAAATTTTCACTGAGCGTTTTCAACTCTGACGTGGCAAAATGCCCGTTCACTCCTAGGAAGAAGCTAATGAGCACCCTTCTACGTATTCGACAAATGTATCCGGCGCTGGCTCAGAACGACCGTAAACTAGCCGATTTTTTACTGCATAACGGCGAGCAAGCCCGTCATCTCAGTTCGCAAAAACTGGCGCAGTTAGCCGGAGTCAGTCAGTCAAGCGTAGTGAAATTTGCCCAAAAAATGGGCTACAAAGGGTTTCCTGCTTTAAAATTGGCGTTGAGTGAGACGCTGGCTCAACCGCAAACAACACCTGCCATTGCCGTACACAATCAAGTTCTCAGCAGTGATGCATTAAAAACCGTGGGTGAGAAATTACTGGTAGAAAAGCAGTCGGCTTTGCGCGCCACCCTGGACATTAACAGTGAAGAACGCCTGCACCGGGCATTAGAGATGCTGCGTCAGGCTCGGCGTGTGGTGTTAGTAGGGATTGGCGCGTCAGGTCTGGTAGCCAAAGATTTTTCATTCAAATTGCTGAAAATTGGTGTGATGGCGGTGGCCGAAGCCGATATGCACGTCCAGTTGGCAACGGTGCAAGCGTTGAATAATCAGGATCTGCTCTTAGCCATCTCGTTTAGCGGCGAACGGCGGGAAATCAACCTAGCGGCAGAAGAAGCCCGAAACGCCGGAGCCAGCGTCTTGGCGCTGACCAGTTTCTCCCCTAACGGTTTGCAACAGCGCGCCGATCATTGCCTTTACACCATCGCGGAAGAACCCAACACCCGCAGTGCGGCGATATCCTCCACCACCGCGCAGTTCGCATTGACCGACTTGCTGTTTATGGCGTTGATACAGCACGATCTTGATCATGCCCGTGACCGCATTCGCCACAGTGAGCAGTTGGTGAAGAAGTTAGTCTGATGAATCGATTAAAAACTACGAAGCTACGTGGTTGACGTAACTCCGTAAAGTTTAGTTACCAGCCGACAGCCATTGAAGCAGAGGCACCAAAGTGATTCGCGCTATCAACACTACTTTGCACACTCGCTCTTATCCCTTCCCATTGATGAGAATAACCAACGGCTACAGCATCTTCCCCATCGTATGCACCCGCACCAGCAGCAATTGAATTTTCTGTATTGGTGTAATGCAAACCTGATTGAGCTAACGCACCTGCAATGCCTGCCATCGCCTTTTTATCATTCTGATCGATCCGTTGATCTTGTGATTTTTCGTGACCTTCCAAACTGTTTAAACGGCTCTCATGGTCAGCAATCTGAGTATCGTAGTTAACTTGGTGGGTTACTGGGGTTGGAGCTGAAGTCGTCATAATGCTACCAACAGAAACAACTTTCGGCGGTAAAACAGGTTTAGTCACTTGATCAGGCCCGATATGCTGACCATCTAAATGCTCACCCATATTAATCGTCTGAGGTACAGATTGTTTTATCTGGGTCGGGGCATTAGTAATGTGATGCTCATTAGTCGGATGTTGAGAGCCATTCAGTTTTGTTGGGGTCGATTGAGCCACAGGCTGAGGAACCGGGATACCTGTAGGATCATTATGCGCGACATAATTCTGATCCAGACGCGTCGGGATATGCTGAACCAAAATAGGGACACTCTGGATCGTTGCAATTTGCTGTCCAGCCGTTTTCAATACCTCAGAAGCATGAGACATCGCTTCACTCTCTGCCGAAGTAAAATTTGCGCGATCAGTATTGTATTTATTCAATAAAAGCGAATTGAGTTCGAAAGCTGAATTAGCCTCATTACGAATTTTCTGAATGGCATCATTTTTTTGCCCAATGCTGTAAAAATATTGAGCATTAACAGCAGGTACAGAAGCAATAGTCATGAATAAAACAAGGATAGAAATTTTCATTTTGCGTACCCCTGAAATACACCCTCTTTCGTCACTGCTATTTTTCCGCTAGCGTACACAATAAAATTATAAACACCTTGTTGATAGGCGGTAGCATCTTGGTTTTTTTCTATCACCGCCGCAGGTTTACCATCGACAGTAAGTCCAGTAGAGGTGGTTTTAATTTCCATTTCCGCAAAATGCTTAACTTTCACCTTTGCAGATTGGGCTTTTTGAACCGGATATTGGGCTTGAGCATTTTCCATCGCCTGTTTTTCAGAAGCACCAAGGATAGCGGCTCTTTCTGAATCAGTCAGATTACGATGGGAACAACCCACGAGTAATGTGGAAATACTTAACACCATTAACACAACGACTTTATTAACCTTCATCTAACATCACCATCATCAATTATTAAATTAAAAACACAGGTTCGTATCAATTAGTTTTATTGTGATGTCATATTAAATTCGAAACAAAAAACTTGCGACTGAATTAATTTCACACTCAAAATAATTGTCAACTTGATTAATATCAATGATAGATGATGGGTTATATGCTCAAAGCTAAGAGCGAGTGACTTAAATGATTGATGATAAAAATTTGATCCAAAACAATACAGTAAGTTAATTAAAAAACTCATCCATTACTTTATGAAGGAACATACACATACAATATTTTAGCATGTATACATATTTACTCACTATCTCCCGTCAAACCTCTTAGTCGAAGCGGTTAAAAATTCGCTATCATTGGGGCTATCAATATTTTGTGTTACAGTGCCCGGCATTGAAATTCCTTATTGTCAAAACCGCCCTGTGCCTCACTCACACATCAGGTATTTTAGACACGACTAGGAATGCAATCAGCAATCAACTGATTGATATTAAAAATTAAAGTGGTAAGTAGTTGAAATGGCTTTACTGATTACCAAAAAATGCATCAATTGCGATATGTGCGAACCTGAATGCCCTAATCAAGCAATCTCGATGGGGGATGAGATTTACCAAATCGATAGCGAACGCTGCACTGAATGCATTGGTCATTATGAAACACCGACCTGCCAGCAGGTTTGCCCGATCGATAACACCATCATCATCGATCCACAGCACCAAGAAACCAACGAGCAGTTGTGGGACAAATTCGTGGTTCTGCATCACGCAGACCGGATTTAAGCTAAAGGCTCACCTCGTGAGCCTTTTTCTAACCTTCAATAATCACCGTCGCACAGGCATAACGCCGTTCATCCGCCAGTGAAACGTGGATCGACGTCACCCCCATTTCCTGTGCTAATTCTGCGGCACGTTCGTGCAGGCGAATATTCGGTTTACCTAGCCCATCGTTAAATACTTCAAACTGGTTAAAGGCCAGGCCGTTGCGGATACCGGTGCCAAACGCCTTAGCGGCAGCCTCTTTGACCGCAAAACGTTTAGCCAAAAAGCGCACCGGCTGTTGATGCTGCTGATACACTTCCCACTCAGCGGCGCTTAGTACACGCCTTGCTAAACGATCGCCACTACGCTCCACGACCGCCTCGATACGTGCCATTTCAACAATGTCAGTGCCCAAGCCCAAAACTGCCATTAGCGACGCGCTTCCCGCATCAGTTGCTTCATATCGGCAACCGCGTCTTTCAAACCACTCATCACCGCTTGACCAATAATCGCGTGGCCGATATTCAATTCGTGCATTTCTGGCAACGCGGCAATCGCTTGAACGTTATGATACGTCAGACCATGACCCGCATTCACTTTCAGCCCTTTACCTGCGGCATAGGTCGCGGCACTGGCAATACGTTTCAGTTCAGCTTGCACGGCCAGCTCACCTTGCGCTTCGGCATAGGCACCGGTATGAATTTCGATATAAGGTGCGCCCACGGCAACCGCGGCATCAATCTGGCGGTGATCAGGATCGATAAACAGCGAAACCAAGATCCCGGCTTGCGACAAGCGCTCAACTGCCACGGTCATTTTGTCTAGCTGGCCAGCCACGTCCAGCCCACCTTCGGTGGTCACTTCTTCACGTTTTTCTGGCACCAAGCAGCAAAAGTGCGGCTTAATTTCTACAGCAATATCCAGCATCTCATCGGTGACGGCCATTTCCAGATTCATACGCGTCTGGATAGTCTGGCGTAGGATTCGTACATCGCGATCGGTGATATGACGGCGATCTTCACGTAAATGCACGGTAATACCGTCCGCTCCGGCTTGCTCTGAAGTGAACGCCGCTTGTACGGGATCAGGATATTGAGTTCCGCGCGCATTACGCAAGGTCGCGATGTGATCGATGTTAACGCCCAACAGTAAATCAGCCATAACAATCCTCTGGATAACAAATAAGTAGTGCCAGCAGTTTACACCTCGGCAAGAGGCGGAAAAAGTGATTAAGCGTCGTCGACCGGGGTGTTGGGTTGTTTACGCACGAACTGACGAAACAGCTCGCGGCTTTTAAGCGGCTTTCCGCCCAGATAAGGCTTTAATGCCATGCGGGTAAAGCGCTTGGCGGCACGTAAGGTGGTGACGTCCGGGAACTGACGTTCAGCCAGTGCCCGCAGCTCTCTTCCGGTAAAACTGTAGTGGTCAATCACCAAACTAGCGATAAAACCCTTCTCTTCACGATAACGGTAAGTCATACCATCATCCACCGGTTGCCCGCTACCAGCACAATGTAGGAAGTCGACGCCATAACCCAGATGATTAAGCAACGCCAACTCGAACTGACGCAAAGCATGTTCAGGCGAGCTATCTTCCGCCGCCAATGCTTGTAAACATTGCAGATAATCGAAAAACAGCACCGAATAATTGGCTTCTTGCTCTAACACGCGCGCCAGTAGTTCGTTCACATACAGGCCGCTATACAGCATCATGCCGCGAAGAGGTAAACCCAAGGAAACGGCTTCGGCATTGCGCAGCGTTTTGACTTCACCACGACCGCCCCAGCGGACTAACAGAGGAGTAAAGGGCTGCAAGCAGCCCTTTAGATTGGAGCGGCGACTACGTGCGCCTTTTGCCAGCAAACGCACCCGCCCATGACCTTCGGTGAACAAATCCAGCATTAAACTGGTTTCACTGTACGGTCGTCCATGCAGGACGAAGGCGCGCTCCCAGCCATCCATCGGATGTATTACTTCAGATCGTCGACATAGCCTAGGCTACGCAGCGCACGTTCGTCGTCCGCCCAGCCGGATTTCACTTTCACCCACAGTTCCAGATGCACTTTGGTTTCAAACATCTGTTCCATGTCCTGACGGGCTTCAATACCGATGGTTTTGATTTTGGCACCTTTATTGCCGATCACCATTTTCTTCTGGCCTTCACGTTCCACCAGAATCAAACCGTGAATGTTGTAACCACCGCGCTCGTTAGGCACAAACTGTTCGATTTCCACCGTGACCGAATACGGCAATTCTTCGCCCAAGAAACGCATCAGTTTTTCACGGATGATCTCCGAAGCCATAAAGCGTTGTGAACGGTCAGTGATGTAATCTTCTGGGAAGTGGTGCTCCGCTTCTGGCAAAAGTTTTCGCGCAATACTCGCGATGGTATCAACATTCATACCTTTTTCTGCCGAGATCGGTACTACGTCCAGGAAGTTCATTTGCTGGCTGAGGAAGGCGATGTGCGGCAATAATTTGGATTTATCAGTGACGTTGTCAACTTTGTTGATCGCCAGCAGTACCGGGCAACGTAGGCTGCGTAGCTTGTTGACCACCATTTCATCGTCAGCAGTCCAGTTGGTGCCTTCAACCACGAAGATAACCAATTCAACGTCGCCAATCGAGCTGCTAGCTGCGCGGTTCATCAAACGGTTGATGGCACGCTTTTCTTCAATATGCAGCCCAGGGGTATCCACATAAATAGCCTGATAGGCTCCTTCGGTATGAATACCCATAATGCGGTGACGCGTGGTCTGTGGTTTACGCGAGGTGATAGAGACCTTCTGCCCCAGCAATTGGTTCAGTAACGTGGATTTGCCCACGTTTGGTCGACCGACAATCGCGATAAAACCGCAGTGTTGTGTTACTTCGCTCATTCAAGCTCCAGCTTTTTCAGCGCTTGTTCCGCTGCCGCCTGTTCAGCTTTACGGCGACTTGAGCCAGTACCGACGACCGGTTCGTTCAAGCCACTCACCTGACAGTGGATGGTAAATTCCTGATCGTGCGCTTCACCGCGAACCTGCACCACCAGATAAGAAGGTAACGGCAGATGGCGACCTTGCAAAAACTCCTGTAAACGGGTTTTTGGATCTTTCTGCTTATCACCAGGGCTGATCTCGTCCAACCGGCTGCGATACCAGTCTAAAATCAGGCGTTCGACTGTCTGAATATCGCTATCCAAGAACACACCGCCAATTAATGCCTCAACCGTATCCGCCAGAATCGATTCGCGGCGGAAACCACCACTTTTCAATTCACCCGGACCAAGGCGTAGACATTCACCTAAGTCGAATTCGCGAGCCATCTCAGCCAAGGTATTACCGCGCACTAACGTTGCGCGCATACGGCTCATATCACCTTCATCTACACGAGGAAAACGATGATAAAGCGCATTGGCGATGACATAACTCAGAATAGAGTCACCCAGAAATTCAAGACGTTCATTATGTTTACTGCTGGCGCTACGATGAGTTAACGCCTGCAACAACAGCTCGTGCTGTTGAAAAGTATAGCCCAGCTTCCGCTGCAGCCTGTTTATTACGATGGGGTTCATGAGTTACCAATAAAGATCAAGATATGCGTCAAAAACTTGCAGCACACGGAACAGGTCTGTTTACCTATTAGGAACTCAAAGCTGTTTCGTTTGCAGTGGCCTCCAACTGGAGGCCAACTTTTTTATCGCTCGAAAAGGTATTCTACAACGGGCAGAAATATAATGCTGCGTTTATAAGCGCGCGATTAATGAATTCCGCCAATACGGCTCAATCTGACGCCGGTCGGCCATTGGCCTTCCTGCTTTTCAAAACTCATCCAGATTGCCGTCGCTTTACCAACCAGATTTTTCTCAGGCACAAAGCCCCAATAACGGCTATCGGCGCTGTTATCACGGTTGTCACCCATCATGAAGTAATGCCCGGCTGGCACTACCCATTCAGCCAATTGCTGACCTGGCTGTTGGTAATAAGCGCCTACCTGATCTTGAGCACCCGGTACGGTCAGAATACGGTGTGATACTGTGCCCAAGGTTTCCTGACGCTCACGCAGACGAATACCACCAGCAGGTACGTTGTCACTGGTTGGGATCTGGAAGAAACCATTGCTGCTCTCCCCCATTCCGCTACGGCTGAACGTTTGCACGAAATCACTTGGCGCCGCTTCGTTATAGGTCACCGCCAGTGCTTTATCACAGGCTTGACCGCTATTACACGACGGTTGCACCGTGACACGTTTATTAATCGGATCATAAGTCACGCGATCGCCCGGTAGACCCACTACACGTTTGATATAATCCAGTTTTGGATTCAGCGGATATTTAAATACCGCAATATCACCGCGTTTTGGATGGCCAGTTTCAATCAGCGTGGTCTGGGTAATAGGATCTTTAATGCCGTAGGCATATTTCTCCACCAGAATAAAATCACCAATCAACAACGTCGGCATCATAGAACCTGATGGGATCTGGAAGGGTTCGTAAATAAACGAACGCACCACAAACACCAGCAATAATACCGGGAAAACCGAAGCACCGGTTTCAATCCAACCCGGCTGCTTCGCGACTTTCGCCAACGTTTTCTCGTCTACCGCACCGTTGGTCTGAGCATTGACCGCTGCGATTTTCGCCCGACGTGCTGGCGCCCATTTAAAGCGCTCGAAGCACCAGATGATCCCAGTGACCAAAGTGGCACACGCCAAGATCAAGGCAAACATATTCGCCATGCAAACTCCCTAAGTTACTGTCTTACTTGCTGTCTTTACCAACGTGCAGGATGGCCAAGAACGCCTCTTGTGGCAATTCAACGTTACCCACCTGCTTCATGCGTTTCTTACCGTCTTTCTGTTTCTGCAACAGTTTCTTCTTACGACTAATGTCACCGCCGTAGCACTTCGCCAGAACGTTCTTCCGCAACTGTTTCACAGTGGCACGCGCGATGATGTGCGTACCAATCGCCGCTTGGATCGCGATGTCAAACTGCTGACGCGGGATCAGTTCTTTCATTTTCTCTACCAGCTCACGACCACGGTATTGAGAGTTGTCGCGGTGAGTGATCAACGCCAACGCATCGACGCGTTCGTTGTTTATCAACACGTCAACACGCACCATGTCTGAAGTCTGGAAGCGTTTGAAGTTGTAATCCAATGAAGCGTAACCACGCGAAGTGGATTTCAGTCGATCGAAGAAATCGAGTACTACTTCCGCCATCGGAATTTCATAGGTCAACGCCACTTGGTTACCGTGGTAAACCATATTGGTTTGCACACCACGTTTCTCAATACACAGAGTGATCACGTTGCCCAGATATTCTTGCGGCATCAGCATGTGACATTCCGCGATCGGCTCACGCAGTTCAGCGATGTTATTCAACGGTGGCAGCTTGGATGGACTATCAACGTAGATAGTTTCATTGCCCGTCGTTTCCACTTCATACACTACCGTGGGTGCCGTGGTGATCAGCTCTAGATCGTATTCACGCTCCAGACGCTCTTGGATGATCTCCATATGCAACAAGCCGAGGAAGCCACAGCGGAAACCGAAGCCCAGCGCCGTTGAACTTTCTGGTTCGTAGAACAACGAAGCATCGTTCAGGCTCAGTTTACCCAACGCATCGCGGAAGGATTCATAATCATCAGAACTGATCGGGAACAGACCCGCGTAAACCTGAGGTTTAACTTTTTTGAAGCCCGGTAACGCTTTGTCCGCGGGTTGACGTGCTAACGTCAAGGTATCGCCTACTGGCGCGCCCAAGATGTCTTTAATCGCACAAACCAACCAACCTACTTCGCCGCAGTTCAGCACATCGCGATCGACCTGTTTCGGGGTGAAAATCCCCAAACGGTCGGCGTTATAGGTTTGCCCAGTACTCATTACCTTGATCTTGTCGCCCTTGCGCATGGTGCCGTTTTTAACACGCACCAAGGAAACAACACCAAGATAGTTATCGAACCAAGAGTCGATGATCAACGCCTGTAATGGACCATCTGGATCACCTTCTGGTGCTGGGATATCACGCACCAAACGCTCCAACACCTCAGGAACACCCACACCGGTTTTCGCCGAACAACGCACGGCGTCAGTAGCATCGATACCGACGATGTCTTCAATTTCTTGCGCGGCGCGATCGGGATCGGCAGCGGGCAAATCAATCTTGTTAAGAACCGGTACGACTTCCAGATCCATATCGAGCGCTGTATAGCAGTTAGCCAGGGTCTGAGCTTCAACGCCCTGACCGGCATCAACCACCAATAGGGCGCCTTCGCAGGCCGCCAGCGAACGAGAAACTTCATACGAGAAGTCAACGTGTCCAGGGGTGTCGATGAAGTTAAGTTGGTAGGTCTGCCCATCCAACGCTTTATAGTCCAACGTGACGCTCTGCGCCTTGATGGTAATACCGCGCTCGCGTTCCAGATCCATTGAATCCAGAACTTGTGCGGCCATCTCACGTTCGGTCAAACCGCCGCAGATCTGAATGATACGGTCAGACAGCGTAGACTTGCCGTGGTCAATGTGGGCAATAATGGAGAAATTTCGTATATGCTTCATTATAAAAGTTTTTCTGCCTTGGTATTTCTGAATTACTCGCCTATGGAAACCCGGATGGACATAAAGCGACAGTGAATGGGTTCGGCCATATTTCGCCTGAATCGCAGCATTCTACATGCCGCAACACTGAAAACCTAGCGATCGGCAACGCTAATATGCCAGCTTTCATGTTACAAGGGACGGTAGTTGGTGAAAGCAGATGTTACCAAACTGTCACACCGTTAAACCATAAGCGCCAAAACCGCAATAAACCCCTTCCTAAAACCACGTAAAATAATATGAGGATCAGCACGTTACTTCCTATTCTCTTTAGGAAAAAACCCATATCCCCCAGCCTGAACCTCGGTTAGAAATGAAGCAGAACTTCGCAACAAAATATTCAATTCAGGGCACTACATCGGCAGCCCACCGGAGTTCACCAGCATAATCTCTGAGGTGTAGCATGATCGATAAAGGGCAAATGCTGAGCCGGCACAATTTTTCTAAGGTCAATTGGGGCATTTTAGCGGTGGCAACACTGCTGCTCTGCATCGGTACGGCGTTATTGCTGCTGCCATTGCTGAGCGATAATCAGGATGAAAGTAATATTCTGGCCCTGCTACAAGCTGGTGCAGCCATCATCTTACTAGGGTGCATTTTATTGGCATTGCGCCAGTATCTGCGGCCCAATCTAACCTATCGCCTGTATGAACACGGCGTACGAGTGTTTAACCACCACAACCAGAAGGAACGGTTCGTTCCTTTCGAAAAGATTGGTGATATTTACCGTTGCCGTGGTGGACGGTTACTCGGTAGCGTTTGTGATGTTATGGCCTTTCGTACCAGTGCTGACCAACCCTGGTATAGCATCTCTAGTAATGTCGCTAATTCTTGGCGTTTGGTGGATGCCATTGTTAATCAACAGCTTCAGCAACGTGGGCCACAGGAGTTAAATGCGCTGTATCAGGGCAAAACGCTGAGCTTCGGCTATCTCAAATGCCGGGCTTGTTGGTTAAGTCATTTACTACCAGCAAGTATGCAAGGGCGCCAAGTTCAAACATTACAACTCAGCGCCACCGCGTTGGTGGCAACGCAATGCACATTGCCGATCGAGCAAATCCGTGCACTCAACTATGAGCCACAGCACGGTACGCTTCGGTTGTTTGATAACCAAGGACATGAATTACTGACGTTGTGCTATTTCTCGCTATACAGCGCCGATTTATTCATCGCACTGCTGGAGCATATGATCCACAACCGCATCCCCGCCTTCCATAATCCGGCGATGACGCGGCAGCAGTTTTAGAGAGAAGAATTATTGGTGGGTAGGTTCATTGCCGTCGGCGGCAAACCTATCTGTAATACCACGGGTTGGTAGTTGCTTTGCTCGCCTAAACGTCGAGCTAGAGCACGTGTCAGCAAGAACGCTGCACCGCCGCCGAGCAGTGCGCCCAGCGCCGCTGCACCATCACCACCAAACAGCCATTGCAGTACCGCAGCGCCGAGGATTAATCCGGCCAATGGCAACAAGTAGACCAGCATGGCGGAACGCAGCAAACTGCCTTCCATAATACCAACTTCAACGCGTTGCCCCGGCTCTAGCGGCTGATCGATGTGAACCTGTAGCTGATGCTCAGTTTCTGGCACTAATTCATTCAACGCTCGCGCGCCACAGCCCGAACGAGCCGTGCAACTGCCACAACCTGCTTTAGGTTCACAACGTAGCAACGCTACGCCTTGTTGCCACGAAACCACCGTGGCCCATTCTTTCATCATTACGGTGATGCCTTGAAGGTGATACTGTCTGCAATGCGCTTGGCCGTTCCCGGAGGAAGCTCACCGACGATGGTGATCTCATTGCCATTACGCACTTCGGTCTGGATAGTGCGTCGCCCTTGACGATAAAGCTGCTGACCAACACCGGAACCGGCACGACTGATATTAACCGAGAAGCTAAATAGACCATCACTGTACAGTCGTGATTCTACTTGCTCCGTTATACCCGGCAACTTGCGTCGATTGCTCGCCACTTCCGTCACCCCAGCAGGTAACCAACCCGCACTCCAGCCCAACTTGGCGGTATCACTAGCAGGCAGTGACAGCAACGGCGGCAAGTTGGCTTTAATCAATCCTTGCATTACGTTCTGCACTTCACTACCCACCACAAACGAAATCACCCGATACTGCTCTAGCGTTTCACCATCACGATCAATCAGATCCACCCGCAGCGGTAATTTGGTCGCTTCATCCATCCAAACAATATAGCTATAACGTGAACCGTCACGAGAAACGATACGGATCACTTCACAAGGGCGATCAGAAATACGTGTGCGGCCTACGGAGATGAAATCGTAATATTTTGCCAAGCGGTCAAAATCAGCATAGACGATAGCCGGCAACGCATCGACGATGTGATCGCCAGATAACGTGAACGGCTCCAAACCAGGTTCGAAGTAACTGATACCGCCGCCACGCTGTAACACTTCACGGCGAGGGCCATCCATATGCAACAGTTGACCCAGCGGTTGTTTATCAATCACCGCATGACGGTAGCGTAGAGACTCTATCCCTTGTTTACTGATGCTGATATAGGCGAGTTCATAATCGAGTGACTGACTGGCAGTGCTCATCTGTTGTAACAACGCCCCGGACGCTGTTTGCGCCGGGGCGATGTTTGAATAGAGCAGGCTACCCGTCAATAGACAAACGGAAAACCAGAGTTGCTTCATTACTGCTGCTGTATTCCTAAAGACTGGGTTCCAGGAACTTGAATAGCCGCCTGCTGTGGGTTGCCTTGTTCAAGTTGCAGTTGATCAGAATGCAAACGACGTTGCAGCTCATAATCTTGCAGCATGGCATTAATGCGTTTGCGTTGTTCCTGCACCTGTTGCTGTTGGCCGCTACCGGTAGAGAAACTGTCTGCTGGCACGCCCAAGCTTACTGGAGATGCCTGTCCCATGATTGGTAGCGTGTTGAATACTGGCGTTTCAGAGCCAACAGATTGTGTTGTTGGTTGATTGTAGTGCTGAACACCGACGATCACCGCCAGTGATACGCAAGCTGCTACCCCCACCTGAGTGAGTTGGCTAGCCCACGGGCGAACCTTGTGCCAGAACGGCATTTTCTGCCAGGTATGAGGTTGAGGTTGAGCTTCAGGAATCGCCGAAGGAACCAGACGAGCAGGTTCTTTCTCCAATGCTGCGGCAACACGCTCTGCGATGTCAAAATGAATGACTTGCCCGACATCACCTCGTAACGTGTCACGTATCAGGTGATAGCTCTGCCAGCTTTGTTGAAGCGCTCGGTCTTTGGACAACGAACTTAACAGCTCACTGTCGAGCGATTCACCATCCATTAGAGCGGAAAGCTTTTCTTTCTGCATGCCTAAGTACCCTTTTCCTGTGTACGCCATCGCTAACGCTGAATCAGCGGTTGAACTTTATTATCGATAGCCTCCCGGGCGCGGAAAATACGCGAACGTACCGTTCCAACCGGGCAATCCATGATGGCCGCTATCTCTTCGTAGCTTAGCCCATCCAACTCACGCAAAGTGATCGCCATACGGAGATCCTCTGGGAGAGACTCAATGGTACGGAAAACTATCTTTCTCAACTCTTCTGACAACATTAAGTTCTCAGGGTTCGAAATTTCTTTCAGTGCACCTGCACTTTCATAATTTTCGGCATCGATAGCATCAACATCGCTTGATGGTGGACGACGCCCCTGAGCAACCAGATAATTTTTTGCTGTGTTCACAGCGATTCGATATAACCAAGTATAAAAGGCGCTATCGCCACGGAATGATTCCAGTGCGCGATACGCTTTAATGAACGACTCCTGCACCACATCGGGCACATCACCCTGCGGTACATAGCGGGAAACTAAGCTCGCCACTTTATGCTGGTAGCGCACCACCAGTAAGTTAAACGACTTTTGATCGCCCTTTTGGACCCGTTCAACCAGCACCTGATCCGTTAACTGCTCGCTCATCCGAGGTAAAGTCTCCCCAAATCTGTCTCCACGCGTAACATTGTACTGCCAGCCATACACTATTTTCCTGAGCAAGCACTCGCTTGGAGTTCATATAGAACGCTAAGTTCCATATTGCCATTGTTTTTTATGTTCGATCATCCTGTCCGTGGCTTTTACACGGACAAGTAGGCTAACATGAATTTCACTCTTCTTCTGCAAGATCATACGTTATGCAACCATCATCTGAACATGTCAGCGATGTCCTCATCGTGGGTAGCGGAGCTGCGGGCCTGTCATTAGCGCTACGATTGGCACAGCACTGCAAGGTTACCGTCCTGAGCAAAGGGCCGCTCAACGAAGGTGCCACATTTTATGCCCAAGGCGGGATTGCCGCGGTTTTCGATGAAACGGATAGCATTGCCTCACACGTAGATGACACGCTGATTGCCGGCGCAGGCCTGTGCGATAAAGACGCCGTCGAGTTCATCGCCAGCAACGCGCGCCACTGTGTGCAATGGCTGATCGATCAAGGAGTATTATTCGATACCGAAACCAATGCGCAGGGAGAAGAGCGCTATCATCTGACGCGTGAAGGGGGGCACAGCCATCGCCGGATCCTACACAGCGCCGATGCTACCGGTAAAGAAGTAGAGACTACACTGGTTGGGAAAGCAAGTGTCCATCCGAATATTTGCGTTTTAGAACGCCACAATGCCGTTGATTTGATTACCTCAAACAAGATCGGCCTACCCGGAACCCAGCGCGTAGTCGGTGCTTATGTTTGGAACCGTGAGCTGGAGTGCGTAGAAACTCATCGCGCCAAAACCGTGGTGCTGGCTACCGGTGGCGCTGCAAAAGTTTATCAATACACCACCAACCCAGATATCTCTTCTGGCGATGGTATCGCGATGGCATGGCGGGCGGGCTGCCGTGTCGCCAATCTGGAATTCAACCAGTTTCATCCAACCTGCCTGTTCCACCCGCAGGCACGTAATTTCTTGCTGACCGAAGCCCTACGCGGTGAAGGTGCCTATTTGAAACGCCCGGATGGCAGCCGCTTTATGCCCGATTTTGACGAGCGTGGCGAGCTGGCTCCGCGTGATATCGTCGCTCGCGCCATCGACCATGAAATGAAGCGGTTAGGTGCGGACTGTATGTATTTGGACATCAGCCATAAGCCAACTGAATTCATCACCCAGCACTTCCCAATGATCCACGAAAAGCTACTCACGCTGGGCTTTGATCTGACTAAACAACCGATCCCGATCGTTCCGGCTGCTCACTACACCTGCGGCGGCGTGATGGTTGATCAATTTGGCCGTACCGATCTCGACGGTCTGTATGCCATCGGTGAAGTCAGCTACACCGGCTTGCATGGCGCAAACCGTATGGCATCTAATTCATTGCTTGAATGTTTGGTCTACGGCTGGTCGGCGGCAGAGGATATTTTGCAACGCCTGCCTACAGTCAAACTGCCGAAACAGTTGCCACTGTGGGATGAGAGCCGAGTAGATGATTCAGATGAACGCGTGGTGATCCAGCATAACTGGCACGAACTACGGCTGTTTATGTGGGACTACGTGGGCATCGTTCGCACCACAAAGCGTTTGGAACGCGCCCTGCGCCGTATCAACACCTTGCAGGCAGAAATTGACGAATATTACGCTAACTTCCGTATCTCCAACAACTTACTGGAATTACGTAATCTGGTGCAGGTGGCGGAATTGATCGTGCGCAGCGCAATGGAGCGTAAAGAAAGTCGTGGCCTGCATTACACGCTGGATTATCCAGACATGCTGCCGAACTCTACACCGACCATTTTGCATCCTTAATAAAATCGTTCTTAATAAAATCGTTCTTAATGAAATAGATAGAATTCGGTGATCAAGCGGCGGAAATCGTCGCTGTAACTACCGTCATCCAACTTGATCGCCAACTCAGTTTCCTGTTTTTCCACTGGCTGACGCTGGAGTGCCAGCAACATGCGGTGCAACGGCGTACCATCGCGATCGCTCACGTTCAGCCGTTGCGCGGTATGCCAGCCACGCTGCCGAGCCTTCGCTTCAAACGCTTCGCCAATGCTATACGGCAATACCACGCAGAACGTGCCTTGTTCGGTAATCAGCTGTTGAGCACAATCCAGCAGTGCATCGTGGGTCAAGGTTTCGGTATAGCGCGCATTATTGCGAGCTTGATCGCGGCAGGCCACCGCCGGTTCAAAATAAGGCGGGTTGCTGACAATCAGCGTATAACTTTGCGCATGTTGCTGAGCAAAATGATGGATATCCTGCGCATGAACCTGAATACGTTGTGACCAAGGCGACTCCAACACGTTATCCCGCGCCTGAGCAGCAGCATCAGCATCGAGTTCTACTGCATCGATAGTCACCTCAGTCGGTGTTCGTTGTGCCAGCATCAACGCAATCAATCCGCTGCCACTGCCAATATCCAGTACCCGTCCGCTCGTGGGCAACGGAACCCATGCGCCCAGCAAAACGCCATCGGTGCCGACTTTCATCGCACAGCGATCGTGAGCAACAAAAAACTTTTTGAAGGTAAAACCGCCACGTCGTGGGGTAAATTTGGCTTTAGATTGATTACTCACGATGACCACCAAGAAACAAAACTGGCGTAGCATAAGGCAATCTGATTGGCGGTAAAAGTTAAAACAGGTGAACCCGGCGGCTAACCCGTCTATAATCGGCGCCCCAAGTAGAGGTAGATAATGACAGCAACCACTTTTTCCGAACTCGATCTCGATGACCGCCTGATTGACGCCTTGCGCGACAAAGGCTACGACCGCCCGACCGCTATTCAGGCCGAGGCGATCCCGCCCGCGATGGATGGGCGCGATGTATTGGGTTCGGCTCCGACCGGCACCGGCAAGACCGCCGCTTTTTTGCTGCCAGTATTGCAGCACCTACTGGATTTCCCACGTAAAAAATCCGGCCCGCCGCGCGTATTAATTCTCACGCCAACCCGTGAACTGGCCATGCAGGTGGCGGAACAGGCGCGTGAACTGGCTGCTCATACCTCGTTGGATATCGCTACAATCACTGGCGGCGTGGCCTATATGAACCACGCGGAAGTATTCAGCGAGAACCAAGATCTGGTGGTCGCGACGACCGGCCGCTTGCTGCAATACATCAAAGAAGAGAACTTTGATTGCCGCGCAGTAGAAACGCTGATCCTCGACGAAGCCGACCGTATGCTGGACATGGGCTTCGCGCAGGATATCGAAACCATTTCCGCCGAGACCCGCTGGCGTAAACAAACGCTGCTGTTCTCCGCGACGCTGGAAGGCGAAGCCATCCGCGAGTTTGCTGAGCGCATCCTGAACGAACCGGTAGAAGTCGAAGCCGATCCTTCACGTCGCGAACGCAAAAAGATCCTGCAATGGTACTACCGTGCCGACGACGTACAGCATAAAACTGCCCTGCTGGTCCATCTGCTGAACCAACCAGAAGTACAGAAATCCGTCATCTTCGTGCGTAAGCGCGAGCGAGTGCATGAGCTGGCAGCTTGGTTGCGTGAAGCGGGTATCAACACCTGCTATCTCGAAGGTGAAATGGTACAGGCCAAACGTAACGAAGCGGTGAAACGTATGATGGATGGCCGCGTCAACGTGCTAGTCGCCACTGACGTTGCTGCCCGTGGTTTGGATATTATGGACATCACCCACGTATTCAACTTCGATATGCCACGCACCGCCGACACCTATCTGCACCGCATTGGTCGTACTGGCCGTGCTGGGCGCAAAGGAACCGCGATTTCACTGGTTGAGGCACACGATCACCTGTTGCTGGGCAAGGTAGGACGCTATTTGAATGAGCCACTGAAGGCTCGAGTCATCGACGAATTGCGGCCAAAAACCAAAGTACCCGATGAGAAAAGTAACGGCAAACCGTCGAAAAAAGTGCTGGCAAAACGCGCTGAAACCAAAGCGAAGAACAAAGAAAAAACCAAAGTGAAAGTGCGCCATCGCGACGCGAAAAACATTGGTAAACGCCGAGTGGCAAAAGCTAAACCAGAAAGCGGTAACGCTGAGTAAATTAAGCCACTAACGTAAAACGCCCTTCGTTGTGACCTTCGCAATGAGGGGCGTTTCCTTTCTAACACGCCCTTCCGCTTTACCCAGTTAATCTGTCGCTGATGAGAACCTTGCCTATACTTATTAGGCTGCTCTGATAAGCAAACCTCATGTAATGCACATCAACAGCACCCATATCCTAGAAACTCAGGAAGGAACCATCATCCTGAGAATGTTATAGCGCTTTGAAATGAGGGTTGATAATGGCTACAGGTACAGTCAAGTGGTTTAATAGCGACAAGGGTTTTGGCTTTATTACCCCAGATGGTGGGGGAGCTGATGTATTTGCCCACTTCTCGGCAATTACCAGTAGTGGTTACAAGAGTTTGGAGGAAGGACAAAAAGTAGAATTCGATATTACTCAAGGCCAGAAAGGCCCACAGGCAGAAAATATTAGGCCTCTGTAATATTGCCGATATTAATAAGGGAGCCGAGGCTCCCTTGCATTTAAACACTGCGCCTGAAATTACAGGCTTTCAGTAAAGGTACGTGCGATAACGTCACGTTGCTGTTCTGGAGTCAGTGAGTTGAAACGCACGGCATAGCCAGAAACACGAATAGTCAGCTGTGGATACTTCTCTGGGTGCTTAACCGCATCTTCCAGAGTTTCGCGACGCAGCACGTTAACGTTCAGGTGCTGACCACCTTCTACGCGTACAGTCGGTTGCATTTCCATTGGCACTTCGCGGTATTCGATCTGACCCAAATCGCTCACTGGAACGATCTGATCTTCAGAGTAATCTGCTTTAGCGCACAGGCAGCGAGCTTCAGATTTCTCGTCATCCAGCAGCCAGAAAGAGTTCACCAGTGCAGATTTGTTCGCTTTAGTGATTTGAATAGCAGTAATCATTTTGTTGCCTCCATACAAGGGCGGAAAAATTCGATTTCGTGAATAAACCCAATGTTGATTCAGGGCATTTGGTAAAACCATTGTTGTCTTGTTGTTCTGTATACCAGTCCGAACCGGGCGATTCCTTGATTAAAATCAATTTTTGCCACCCACCCATACGGGTGGTATAGGCAAATTTATGTTTTATATCAATTTTCACACTTGCGTGATTAACAATAAATTTTGTAAATTTTCAAAAAAATTTGCATAAAACAACAAAAAGCTTAACTACACCCATCGTAAAAGTGGGTTTCGCTATGCATTGGTAACAGGTAAGCTATGGCAAATTAATTGCTAACGAAAACAAAGGAGAGCGCTTATGTCTACCTCCCTCACTTGGCATGACGTTATCGGCAAGGAAAAAGAACAGCCCTATTTTCTCGATACGCTCGCCTTTGTTGCCAACGAACGCCAAGCTGGTAAGACCATTTATCCACCACAGAAAGATGTGTTCAATGCCTTCCGCTTTACTGAGCTAGTTGACGTCAAAGTGGTGATCCTCGGCCAAGACCCCTACCACGGTCCTAATCAGGCCCATGGCTTATCCTTTTCCGTGTTACCCGGCGTACCTGCGCCACCATCACTGAAAAATATGTATAAAGAGCTGGTGACGGATATCCCCGGCTTCCAACCCCCTAACCACGGCTGTTTGCAGAGTTGGGCGGAACAAGGTGTTTTGCTACTCAATACGGTGTTAACCGTTGAAGGTGGACAAGCGCATTCGCATGCAAATCTGGGTTGGGAAACCTTTACCGACAAAGTGATTGCCGCGTTAAATGAACATCGTGAAGGGATCGTTTTCTTGCTGTGGGGTTCTCATGCACAGAAAAAAGGTAACTTTATCGATCGTAACCGTCACCACGTGTTGAAAGCGCCACATCCATCACCGCTTTCTGCTCACCGCGGCTTTTTGGGATGTCATCACTTCTCGCAAACGAATCAATTGTTAGAGCAGCAAGGTCTAAAACCAATCGATTGGATGCCACAGCTACCGCAGGCATAGTTCTGGAATAGTGCAGAGACTAAAAAGGCACCAAACAACGGTGCCTTTTGAACTAAAAACTCAATTACGCTTTGGCTTTAGCAACCGCCACCATCGCTGGGCGCAATAGGCGGCCATTCAGCGTGTAACCCTTCTGCATCACCATCATTACATGGTTAGGCTCGTGTTCAGCTGACTCCATCATGCTCATCGCCTGATGCACTTCTGGATTGAAAGGCACGTGAGTCTCGCCAACGATTTCAATACCATATTTGCGAACCACGTCCACCAGCGATTTCAGCGTCAGTTCAATACCTTCAATCATCGGAGCCAGATCCAGATTATTTTTATCCGTCAGTTCCAATGCACGTTCCAAGCTATCAATCACTGGCAATAAATCACCAGAGAATTTTTCTAGTGCAAATTTATGCGCTTTCTCAATATCTAACTCGGTACGGCGACGAATATTTTCGACTTCAGCTTTAGCACGCAGCAGGCTGTCACGCTCACGTTGTTGGGCTTCTGCCAATTGAACTTCCAGATCAGCAATACGAATTGCTTGCTGATCAACGCCTTCCGCAGCTTCCGCCAGCGCGTCTTCAAATTGTGCCTGTTCCATTTCTTCCGAAACTTGCTCGTTTGGCGTCTTCTGTTCTTTACTACTCATGAATATCTCCGCGTTTTAGCATTAATCTCGCAACTTGGCTTATTATGGGGATCAAAACCGGTGTTTCAAGTCAACCGGTCACAATGTAGGGCATAATTCAGCCCCGTTGAGGAAAATCACAACAATGAATAAAAAATTTACGTGTATTGGCATTGTTGGTCACCCGCGCCACCCTTCGGCGTTGGCCACACATGAGATGCTATTCCACTGGCTGGTTGCCCGTGGTTATTCGGTAATTATCGAACGACAAATAGCCCACGATTTAGGGTTAAAAGATGTTGCTACTGGCAGCTTAGCGGATATCGGACAACAAGCCGACTTAGCCGTCGTCGTCGGTGGAGATGGCAATATGCTCGGCGCAGCGCGCGTCTTAGCGCGTTACGATATTAAAGTGATTGGTGTAAACCGTGGCAACCTCGGATTTCTCACCGACCTAGACCCCGATAATGCACTCCAGCAACTCGCGGACGTGTTGGAGGGAGAATACATAGACGAACAGCGTTTCTTGCTGGAAACCATCGTCCATAAACAACACCAGCAGTGCCGTATCAGTACCGCGATCAACGAAGTGGTACTGCATCCCGGTAAAGTCGCACACATGATTGAATTCGAAGTCTATATTGACGACCGATTCGCGTTCTCCCAACGTTCCGACGGATTGATCATTGCGACACCGACAGGCTCCACCGCCTATTCGCTTTCTGCTGGCGGCCCCATTTTGACGCCATCGTTAGAAGCGATCGCATTGGTGCCAATGTTCCCACATACCCTTTCTGCTCGCCCACTGGTGATCAACGGTGATAGCACTATTCGGTTGAAATTCTCCCAGACCGGTAGTGACTTAGAGATCAGCTGTGATAGTCAGATAGCCTTACCCATTCAGGAAGGTGAAGAAGTATTAATTCGCCGCAGTGATTTCCACCTGAATCTCATTCACCCGAAGGATTACAGCTATTTCAATACATTAAGTACCAAACTCGGGTGGTCAAAAAAATTATTCTAAAAGTTGCGCCAGCTACTTTACTGTATAAAAAACCAGTTTATACTGTATGAAATAACAGTTATGTGTTTTTACACAGGAAGGTTCCCATGCTGGCACAATTAACCATTAGCAACTTTGCTATCGTTCGTGAATTGGAAATCGATTTTCAATCGGGTATGACGGCAATTACTGGCGAAACCGGTGCCGGTAAATCCATTGCCATTGACGCTCTGGGATTGTGCCTCGGCAACCGCGCCGATGGTAACGTGGTACGTATGGGAGCCGAACGCGCAGATATCTGCGCTCGTTTCTCACTGGCTGATACCCCTTCCGCCCGTGAATGGCTCGAACAGAATCAGCTAGATGACAGCAATGAATGCTTACTGCGCCGGGTGATCGGTACTGATGGTCGCTCCCGTGGTTTTATCAACGGCACTGCTGTACCACTTTCACAACTGCGTGAATTGGGTCAACGCTTGATCCAGATCCACGGCCAACACGCTCATCAACTGTTGCTTAAACCTGAACACCAAAAATTCCTGCTCGATGCCTATGCGGGTGAAACCACGTTACAAACAGCCATGTCGCAAGCCTATCAACAATGGCATCAAAGCTGCCGCGAACTCGCGCACCACCAACAACAATCTATCGAACAAGACGCACGCAAACAGCTATTGCAGTACCAGCTAAAAGAACTGAACGAATTCGCCCCACAAGCCGGGGAATTTGAGCAAGTCGATAGCGAATATAAACGTCTGGCTAACAGCGGCCAATTGCTGACACTCAGCCAACAAACGTTGCAATTACTGGCCGATGACGAAGAACACAACATGCTCAGCCAACTCTACAGTGCCAAGCATCTGTTAGTGGAATTAGTAGGGATGGACGACAAGCTCTCTGCCTTGCTGGAAATGCTAGAGGAAGCCTCAATCCAGATCAGTGAAGCCAGCGACGAATTACGCCACTACACCGATCGTATGGATCTTGATCCAAACCGCTTACACGAATTGGAACAACGCCTGTCGCGTCAGATTGCTTTAGCTCGTAAACATCACGTAACTCCTGAAGAGTTACCACAATTGCACCAGCAACTCTTGGAAGAACAACAACAGCTTTCGCAACAGGAGAGCGATCATCAGCACTTGAGTGAAGCCGTTAACCTACATCATCAACAAGCTTTGGCGTTGGCGGAACAACTACACCAAAAACGCCAGCACTACGCTAACGAACTGACTACCTTGATTACTGACAGCATGCACAGCCTTTCCATGCCGCACGGTAAATTCAATATTGATGTTCGCTTTGAGCCGGAATACCTCAACGTTGAAGGTGCTAGCCGCATTGAGTTTTGCGTATCCACTAACCCAGGCCAGCCATTACAAGCATTAGCAAAAGTCGCCTCTGGTGGTGAGCTCTCCCGTATTGCTTTAGCAATTCAAGTCATCACTGCACGTAAAATGGAAACCCCAGCACTTATCTTCGACGAAGTCGATGTCGGCATCAGCGGCCCAACGGCAGCCATCGTTGGACGCTTGCTACGCCAACTGGGGGAATCGACCCAAGTGATGTGTGTCACCCACTTACCGCAGGTCGCTGGCTGCGGGCATCAGCATTTCTTCGTCAGCAAGCAAACCGATGGCACAGAAACCGAGACTCAAATGTCACCATTGGATAAACGAGCCCGCCTACAAGAACTGGCTCGTTTACTCGGCGGCAGCGAAGTCACGCGTAACACCTTGGCAAACGCCAAAGAATTACTAGCTGCGTAAAAAATCACTCAACTTTTTGGCATTCCTGCGGTCTGACTTTGGCGCTGTTTGCCCACAGGATAGAAAATGGCTGCTAAAAATGCAGCCATTAACTTGAAAGATGAAGGGTATAAAGGTTTCCAACGGCTGCAAGGTCTATTATCATCGGCATCCTATGCCCTAAAGGAATGTGATTACTATGCGCTGTAAAACGCTAACTGCTGCCGCTGTAGTTCTTGTGATGCTGACTGCTGGCTGTTCTACTTTGGAGAAAGTGGTTTATCGGCCGGATATTAACCAGGGTAACTACCTGACACCCACTGATGTGGCAAAAGTCCACAAGGGCATGACCCAACAGCAGGTAGCTTACACTCTGGGCACTCCGATGCTGCAAGATCCATTTGGTACTCAAACTTGGTTCTACGTATTCCGCCAGCAACCAGGCCATGAGAAAATCACTCAACAAACTCTGACGCTGACTTTCGACAGCGCGGGTGTGTTGACTGACATTCAGAATAAACCGGCATTAACTAACTAATTTTTGCTGGTTACCTTTCGGCCCGTAAAGACGAATCAATCATCTTTACGACAGTAATAGGCTGCAACTCGGAAGGAAAAATTCTGATAAAAAACAAGGCGCTTCGGCGCCTTATTTTTTCGCATTCTCTGCCCGTTGACGGCGCAGCTCTTTAGGATCGGCAATCAACGGTCGGTAAATTTCGACGCGATCACCATCATTGAGTATGTCAGTCAATTTGGCTGGACGACTGTAGATACCAACCTTGTTGCTGTCTAAATCGATATCACCGCGAATATCCAACAACCCAGAAGCTTGAATAGCTTGCTCAACGCTACTGCCCTCTTCAAGCTTCACTTTGCGTAAATATTGACGTTCCGGTAACGCGTAAACTACTTCTACGCGTATCTCAGACACTGTAAACCTCTTTCGCCCGTTGAGTGAACGCTTGCACCATATTACCCGCTAGCTCTTTGAATACTTTACCGAAAGCGAGCTCGATCAGTTTGTTAGTAAACTCAAAATCTAAATGCAGCTCAACCTTGCAAGCTTCTGGACTCAACGGCGTAAAATGCCAACCGCCCATCAACTTACGGAACGGACCATCAACCAGTTGCATATTAATGCTTTGGTTATCCAACAAGGTGTTACGGGTGGTGAAGGTTTTGCTAATCCCTGCTTTAGCGACGTCTACCGCAGCGGTCATTTCATTGTTAGATGCATTGAGCACCCGACTACCGGTACAGCCTGGCAAAAAATCGGGGTAAGAATGTACGTCATTCACTAGCTGGTACATTTGCTCGGCGCTGAACGGCACTAATGCCGAACGACTAATCTGAGGCATATCATTTCCTGTGAGACATAAAACACGCAGATAATATCATTTATCTATCGTCAGACAAAAAATCCGCTACACATTCGATAGTTCAGAAATGCGATAAATTGCGCAGGCGTTGAACAGTAAAGGATTTCTTTCGCTGACGCATCCAGTATAATGGCCGCACTATGACGAAGAAAAAAGCATACAAACCCGGTTCAGCCACCATTGCGCAAAACAAGCGAGCGCGTTTCGAATACTTCATTGAAGAAGAAATCGAGGCGGGCTTATCCCTGCAAGGGTGGGAAGTCAAATCGCTGCGTGCTGGCAAAGCCAACCTCAGCGACAGCTACGTGACCTTCCGTGACGGTGAGGCCTACCTGTTTGGCGGCACCATCACGCCGCTCAGCGTGGCTTCGTCGCATGTGGTTTGCGATCCAACACGCACCCGCAAACTGCTGTTGAACAAACGCGAACTGGACTCGCTGTTCGGTCGCGTTAATCGCGAAGGTTATACCGTGGTTGCCCTATCCATGTATTGGAAAAATGCTTGGGTCAAGGTCAAAATCGGCGTAGCCAAAGGTAAGAAAGAACACGATAAGCGCGATGATATCAAAGATCGTGAATGGCAGACGGCGAAAGCCCGTATCATGAAACACGCCAATCGTTAAGCCACTGGCGTAACAAGGTAAACTTCTGGTATACTGCCGAACAGTACTTGGGGCTGATTCTGGATTCGACGGGATTTGCGAAACCCAAGGAGCATGCCGAGGGGCGGTTGGCCTCGTAAAAAGCCGCAAAAAAATAGTCGCAAACGACGAAAACTACGCACTAGCAGCTTAATAACCTGCTCAGAGCCCTCTCTCCCTAGCCTCCGCTCTTAGGACGGGGATCAAGAGAGGTCAAACACAAAAGAGATCGCGCGGATGTCCTGCCTGGGGCTGAAGCGTTAAACTTAATCAGGCTAGTTTGTTAATGGCGTGTCCATCCGCAGTTGGCAGGCGAATGTAAAGATTGGACTAAGCATGTAGTGCCGACGGCGTAGTAATTTCGGACGGGGGTTCAAATCCCCCCAGCTCCACCACTTATAGCAAGACAGTGCACGGACGGCACGAATAGAAACAATGAGTTAGTAACAAAGACCAGACTTTGAACTGACACAGAAAGGACAAAAAAATGCACTTAAAATGCACGTGCATTTGAAAGTGAATTGACAGAAAGCCTCGGACTCGCTCTGAGGCTTTTTGTTTTGTAGCTCAATACGTCTATACAGTAATGAGACTGATTTTATCGAACTTGCTCAAGCCTGCTTAGGCTATGTTTTTCAAGTGTTTTTAGCCTACTCACTTTCGCTACCGCCTACCCAGTCATGCCCATATTCGCAATACTTTTGCCCCATTTTTGCCCCATAAAGCAAAAACCCGCACTTGGCGGGTTAGGTAGATGTAAGCGCCTACTGTTTGTTTACGTAGGTCAGATACCAATCTGTGAAAGTAATTTGCCAAACTGGGACTTACGGGCTTAACACTGATATTTGAAGTGACGCCCGTCGATCCCGGCTTTACACGTCAGATGGATCTGGCGTGGCATCACTATCGAGTGCAGCTTGCATTTCTTTTTGCTCAAGGTTCCAGATTGAGTCTGCGGGCATTTCTAGGCGCAAATCAATCCAGCGCCCTTCGGGTATATCCATCCGTTCACCGGCCACTATCGTTGCAGTATCAATATCAAATCGGCGCTTACTCACTGTAACTGTGATAGTGCCATCCTCCGCTGTTTCTGTTGCGACAAAGCACATAAAATTACCGTTCATGTCCTGTGGAACTTCGATTTTCCAACTCTCTTTTGCGAAGCCAAGCGAGCCCGTGACATGATAGATTCCTGTCGAAACCCTTTCTGCCGTTACCCCCTCAGCTTCTGCATTAACGGCAACACAACCAGCAAGCGTGAAGCCATCGATATAGTCGGCATCCATACCGTCAGGATTATTTGATAATCTCCCAATCGGTGATGCGCGTTTAATAAAACCGTTAGAATCAACAGTGGTATTGCTAGTTGTGTAGTGAATTGACCATTGTGTTGTCGAGTCCAGCGCTGTTGGTGACATCGAAAATCTAGAATGGAATACCCCATTTGTCGTCATGAATGATTGCGCACGCCGCGTCGATGCATATGCCGATTGCCATCCGGCACCGTTTCCCGGAACTTCTGGAGATCCTCCTATTGATGCTAGAAATTGACACGATGCGCCCATTGCAAACGTACCAGCCGAGCCCAGACCCCACGCCCCGTTCGTCATCAATCGATTAGCTGTTGCGTCAAAATTTGATGTTTGTACGTCACGCGTCGCGGCGGTTCCGAGCGATGATTTATCAGCTTTTCCTGTCACTACCTCGACAGATTTCGCGGCCAGGGTTTCACTGTTTTTTGCTGCTAATGCAGAAGCCGCTGCATCCGCACGCATTCTATCTACTGTAGCTACAATCGCAGGATTGAGATCAGCATCATTAGGGATCGTTAGAAAATCGTTTAACGTTCCGGGTTGCGAATTGATAGAAACAACAATATTTCCCACGCGCTGTGGTTGCTCGCCATATGCGGAGATAACAACATCATAGGCACCTGGTTCGACAGAAAATGAGTAATGCCCATTTTCATCGGTCACTGATTTTGATGTCGCCATGTTTAATACTGTTGCGGATGTTTTAATTGACTTCAGAATTATTGCCACACCAACACGAGGATTGCCAATCGGGTCTCTGAGTACATCGCTGATTAATACCATTTAAATATCCTTAATAGTTACGGAAACTTCATATAAATCCTGGAGTGCCAATCAAAAATAATCATATGCTTTACTGTATTATTCAGGCATCTCGACACGTACAGAGATGAATGAATCTTGCGGAATATCTATAGGGTCACAATCCGAATAACCTTCAATTTCATTGCGTGCAAAATTAGGTGCGTTGGGATGAGTGCGGTGATATGTTTTAACTAATATCGAACCATCCATGTTGACTTCATAATCTAACCAAATGCGGGGTTGCTTATTTTTATCAAGAGGAATTTCAAACCCTCCGTCAACCCCGCCCCAGCCAATATCTGAATTCAAACCAATACAGCCACTAATGAGATATTCACCGACGCTTATTTTATTTACAGAGCAGCCGTTAGATTCGTCATTGGTTTTAAAATTTCCGCCACAAAAAATATTAATTATCGGTGATGCGCGTTTAATAAAACCGTTAGAATCAACCGTGGTATTTTTAGTCGTATAATGAGCATTCCATTGTGTTGTCGTGTCGAGTGCTGTCGATGATAGCGAGAATCTAGAATAAACAACCTCATTAGTTGTCATAAACAATTGAGCACGGCGGGTCGCTGCATATGCCGATTGCCATCCTGCGCCGTTCCCCGGGATCTCTGGAGATCCTCCCAGCGACGCCAGAAATTGGCATGATGTACCCATTGCAAACGCACCAGCAGAGCCCAGACCCCACGCCCCGTTCGTCATCAATCGATTAGCTGTTGCGTCAAAAGTTGATGTTTGTACATCAAGCGCCGCTGCTGTTCCGAGTGCCGTTTTATCAGCTTTTTCATTCAGCTCTGTAATAATTCCATTCCACGCTGGGCCAGTAAATTCGCTACCATCTGGAAGTTTTACTGAAATATTTCCGGTGCCACTGAAAAGCCGTTGCCAATTATCTTTGTCGTAGTTTAATCCTCGAAGCGCTTTTGCTGTTTCCGCTGCTAACTGTGCTGTAATAGCATTCAGTGTGTCGCGTGGTACAGCAGACCATGCAGCACCGGCCTGTGTCGGGCCATCGTAAGTCTTTATTAGCGTAACTCGCGTTGCGCTATCTACGATTTTTACTGGCAGCGTATACGTTACACCACCGACAACGGCAACGATCATGTCACCACCGGCTAGCTCTGTATTGAATGATGTCCCCGCGCCGTTAATTATTGCGGAATTATTTGTAAGGGTAATTGTTCCTGCTGGCATGATGAATTCCTGAATTTAGGTAATAAAAAACCCGCCGCAGCAGGTTGGATAAATACGTTATTGTTCGATCAGCCACCGCCAAAACTCTGTGGGTACATATCCATGTCAACACAAAGAACAGATGATTTACATTGAAAATAACCATCTGCGTATACCGAGTCCTCTTGCCAATGGTTAGCTTCCCAAAATCCAGTATATAACCCGTCTGTTTTTGAGAATATTGCGTTTGTTTTTTTTCGCCATCTCTTACCAGAGTACCATCCAGCTGTGCTTGTTATTACTGGTGTAAATGCAAGTTTCCCCGGTAATGTTTGAGCGTAGCTATTAAATGTGTTTTTTATTAGGATCGGAGGTTGTCTATCTGATATTGATATTGTACCTGATTGATTCCTGATCCGTAATCCATAACCACCCTGGTTTGCTGCTCCAACATTCCTAAACGTAAGTATCCTAACGCCCACAGTGTTTCCAACAAAATGCAGATGATTGCCATCATATCTAGACATCCCACGAATACAACTAAACTCATTGCCGGGTATTGTTGCACCGACAAAAACTATATCTCGATTCTGAATTCCCGGTATATCAAAATCACTTATCTGATTTGGTATATATGCTGCGTATTGAAGAACCTGAACGCACCTACTTGGTAGCAGTATTGGATTTACATTTCTAGAGTTAGCAATCCTTAGACCGTATGCATCGCCAGTAGAAGAAGGGAGGGCGGTAACTAAGACCCTAAAATAAACCCCACCAATTGGGTAGTTTTCATTTGGATCTGTTGAATAATCTATTGGATTTTCAAGGTACAATCCATTGCTTACAATACGGATATTCCCAGACCAGCTAAGTCTGTCGGCCCCGTTATGTATTGCAACAGAAACAGTACTCGAATCAAATCCAGTCCAATCGAATTCACAAAAAAGCCTCGCATTAAATGGCTCCATCTTTTTGGGCTTATCAAAAAAAATGCAGGTACCATAAGACACATCAGATAACTCGATGGGCTTTTTTCCACCGGCTTGTATTCTAAGTCCATAAGACATTTTCTATCACCCCAAAAAACCTAGAGTTATTTTCTCATTACCCGACGCATCAAAAACCCTAACAGCGAGATTATCTATTTTCATTCGTCCTTGATTACTCACAGAGCCATTAATTGAAATGCCGCCTGTTTTATCAATACGCCAACCTCTAGAGTTTTCAATAAAGTCATTAGATTGGATAAAATTACCAATCATCGCATTGGTTATCCAAGCGTTACCAATGAATGCTTGATTAATTAAAACCTGCCCATCCTTGATGACAAAAGGTGAATAGTAACTACCGCTGTTGCCACTGATAACAACAAATTGATTGGCATTAACGGCCACACGTGTCACAACCTGATTACCGTTGACCGTCGCGGCCACGGATAAACCCGCATCATAATTCGTGCCGTTATATCGTATCCCCGTTTTCAACGTATAGATGGCTGAGGGGTTTGATACATCCGCATATGCTGTCATTTTCTGTTGAATAGCGGCCTCCTGTTCGGAGAACTTCGCAACGACATTCGTTTCTAATGCAGCAACAGCAGAGCCAGCATCTGCGGCGACCTTCCTTGCCTCAATGATACCGGCCTTATTTTCACCATAGTTGGCCCACTCTTGGTTTACGGTATCGTAATTAGCCAGTGCATTCTGCAAGATGGCTTCGGGGCTAGTTTTCAGTGGTTCAAGCAGCGCTTGTCCGTCCGGCGAATTAAGATAGTCATCGACAACAGAGCCAATCAGATCATCAGCATCAACGTTGGACACCCCTTCAACAAACTGTGTCCAATCCCCTTTATTCCCGATACGGTCAACCAAACGAGCACGGTACCACCGGCGAACACCCGCGGGCATAGGGCCGTGCTGATAGCTCACTCCGGGATAAGGCATGTTGGCAAGCAATAGCGGATTTTGACCATCTGCCGTAGTGGCTTGCTCAATCTCGGTGTAGGCTGTGTCGCCAGAACCTGCTGGAAATGCCCAAGTAATATCGATAGCCCAAACAACATTATCGGTGGCTAATAGGTTCACCGGTGTACTAGGCTTACCTACTTTTCCGCTGAGCGTTGTTGAGGCCGCATTCCCCCACGGGGAAGACACATCAACGGCATTGACCGCGCGTACACGAACGTCATATACACCCGCATAAATGCCCTGCACGCTAAAACCCTGCGTTGTGGTGCGACCGATATTGACCCAATCACCGTTATCTTTGCGCCACTGAGCCATATAGTCGATGGCACCTTCTACGCGATCCCACGTCACCTGCATCGACGCCACGGTCAAACCTTGCGCCTCATGATCAACTTCAGTAATCACAATGTTCTTCGGCGCTAACATCACGTTTGGCGGCGTTACCGAAATTGGTAGCGGATCGATACGCACACCATCATCGATATAACGGTATTTATTCGGGTCATGCTGTACGCCAGCCACGGTAAACGTCCCGTCATCATTTGAGCTGATAGACGTCACGCGGTAATACTGGATTGCCAAACTGTCACTATCAATACACCAAACCGCACCGTGAACGGGCGTCAGCCGATACGCGGTAGCTACCGTTAACGTTTTTTTGTCGGCACTGATTGCGCTAATAGTACGACTTTGCGCTGCCCCATCAGGCAAATTGGCAACCAACCGATCGCCAACTGTGTAACCTACAGGTCGATCGACAGTAATTTCTCGTCCGCTGACCTTGCTGATGCGTCCACCGTTGTCTTTACCCGCACGGAACGGATCGGCAACACCGATAATTTCCGCAGGCAACGGGAGATACCCATCTAACCCAACAGAAAACGAAATGGAACCATCTTTAGCGTTAGACAAGATCGCCCAACGACCACGCCGATGCGCTTCACTTTGAGACGTACAACCGATCGCCGTAAGCTGCATCTGGTTAACACCGTAACGCTGCACAAGATCTTCATCGTATACAGCTTCGACCGTATCGGAGTAATGATTGATGGCGTCTGAATAAGACACGTTACAAGAGCTGAACCGGTTTTTATACGAACCGCCAGCATAGGTAAAAACACCATCCACAACGTTCGAGACATGGTAGACATAATCCACATCGTTTTGCGGTACATCGGCATTGACATAAATCTGGTCATTACCCCAGAACGTGATCCCACGAAACACCGCTGATAGGTCACGCAGTACGGTATAAGCATCTTGCTGATTCTGGATAAAGACATTACAAACGAAACGCGGTTCTGTCCCACCCGCTCCATTTGACACACTTTCATCACAGTACTGCGCGATGCTATACAGCTGCCACTTGTCGATCATGCTGGCATCAATACGATTCCCCATACCGTAAATTTCATCCAGCACCAGATCGTAGAAAATCCAGGCCGGGTTATTGCTGTATGCCAGCTTAAAATTACCCGTCCAAGTTCCGCTGTATGTGCGAGTTACGGGATCATAAGTATCCGGCACCCGTATCAGTTTCCCTTTGGGTTTGCAGGTTGTTTTTGGCACGCTGCCGTTGAACTGGCTAGAGTCGAGCTCGATATACAGCAAGGCGGTGTTGGGATAACGCAGTTTGCTATCAATGACCTCAGCAAATGAGAATACTTTGAAGGCGTTGATTAATTTTGTCGACGTTGAGTCTGGTGTAATGCGGCGAACACGCATCGACCAGCCCGTCGTGGACTTCGGCAAATCGACACGATGATCACGCTGATATTCCGATGTGGTTTTTCCGTCAAATTTACCATTGACGACTGTCTGATATGCGCCCCCATCCGTCGACAAATCAATGGCGTATTCCGTAACAGTGCCCACCATGTCACCGTTATCTTTGTACTGATACTGAATGGGCAGGCTGAGCTTAATCCGGATCGCGTCAAGACTGATGTTAGAAAAATTGCGTATCCAAGGTGCCACTGCCTTAACTTCAACTCCTACCGATGATTCATTATCAATTTCTGGCAGCCCCTGAATATAAGCTTGGTCTTGCGTACCCTTGCGAAACTCCCACTTAACGCCGGTAAAATTATAATTTCCGGCATCATCGGCAAGCGGAGTGTTGTTGAGATAAATCTGTTGCGCGACGAGATCGCCCTGAATTTCACCTTCGGATAACGCGATAACCATTTTCAGCTTGGCGACCGATAATAAATCATCCGGCTGCTCTACAGGAGTATGCGCGCTACCGCCACCACCTTTGCGGCCTTGAATTACAACCTGCCCTTGTAGCAATCTCATAAGTCACGCCCAATAAAAAAGGCTACACATGGCAGCCATTAAAAGAAAAGTTAGATCATTGTTGGTCGCTGGAGAATATGCCCGCACTGATGATGGCACCGCCTATCTCACGTTCACCATAAAGCACTGGAACTGGATAACCCATGGCTACTGTGTTCACTGGTGCGCCAAATGCGTAGTTGGGTTTATTATCCGTGCTTGATGATGCCCCGACGTTCATATTGGGTTGTGGCGTAAGGAGCTGCACAACGCCGCCCAGCATCATGCTGATGCCGATCCCCGTTAATACCGATGTTGCTGAAATTGTGGCAGCTGATGCTAATGCCCCCCATGCAGCCAAAGATGCGCCAGCAGTAAAGAACGCAGCGACAAGCGCCACAGCACCAATAACGATTTGCAAAACACCGCCCCGCTTCGCACCTTCAATAATTGGCATGATCACGAATTCATTCGCACCTTTTGCCATATCGAATTCTTCGAGCCCTATATTTTCTCGCCCACTGAAAAACGCGAACCGAATACCGTCAAGGTGTGCCGTTGACATGTATTTTTTAAAACCGGGGATAGTCGCGCACATCGCACGTAACGCCTCACGCAAGTCGGCGACAGCATATTCATGGTGGCGACCAAACATCTTACCCATGGCGCCCTTGAGCGTGATTTTTTTACGCATTAAATAGCTCCTTGTGCCGAACAACGCGAACCGTGCGATCACGGTAATATTTCCCGTAAGGCACCCGCGCAGAGAGGTTACCGAAGTTGTGATGTAATATAATGTTATCACCAACGTAAATGGCTGCATGATTAGTCACTGGTGCGCTAATCCGCATCATGATCATATCTCCGTCACACATCAAATCCGGTGACACCTCTATAAACCCTTCTTTTTCCCAGTTGTCGTCGTAAAGGTTTTGCTTGCCATCAAGCCACCACTCATATGAAACAGAATAGTTACCCAAGATGATACCGTGCTGCTGCCGGTGGTAATCCATGACTAGCGTCCAACAATCTGAAAATCCCAAGACCCACTGACGCCCGACAAGATCACGTTCCCCACGAGGGGAAATCGTGCAAAAGTCCCCATCCGGCCAAGACATGATCCCCCACTCTATGCCTGAATAATCGCACTGTATTCGGTCAAACTCAGAAGGGATAAGCTGCACGACATCAGGGTGAGAATGCACAATCATAATGATCTCGCCCTTCTGCTCTGCGGCTACATAATCAACAGGACATAATGTGAAATAATCATTAGGTTTATCGGCGATATTGCGGCATGGGATATAACGCTGACACGCTCCTGTTTCAATGATCACCCCGCAAGCCTCTTTGGGGTACTCAGCGGCGACGTGCTGACGAATGGCTCCCAACAATTTTTCGCGCATGGTTATTTCCCCTGTAAGTTCGCTGCAGGGAAGCCCCCATAGGGAAGCGGATTACTTTTCCCGTGTCGATCTTCGCAATCCCGTATACGCCCACCACAAACATCCTGCGAGGGGTCGTCAGTCGGCGTGCCGTCCTTTTTGAAATACCGGGTACCGCTGTAATCACAACCGGTTCCCGTTCGGTACCAGCCACGCATACACCAGGTGCAAACTGGGGTGATCTGCCGTGTTGGCAATTGCAGGTTTTGGATATCGAAAGGGGTGCATAGCTCAAAATCAACCTGCGATCGCGTTTCTGCTTTTTTGGCATTGATGTAATACAGCTGCACCCGTTCTTCAGTAGGCATTGCGTTTGGATTGCCATCCGTCCAGTTAGCCGCGTCCAAGTATTTAGCCATGGTGGTATGAACCCGTACCTTTGCCTGTACTAAATCGTCATATTGCAAGCAAAGTGCGGTGACATAATTTCCGATATTCCCAACCGAAAGCGTCGGAGTTGGTTGGGAACCGGTACTGGTCAATTCCGCACCTTTATATTCGTAGGGGTGCGGATCGTATTCATTCCCCTGCCAAATGATGGAAGGCATATTATCCGCCGCGAATGACGCCCAACCGTCTGTCGGTATATTGTGTGCATGGAACCGCAGAACACGATCCATTCCAAATGCGGTGCCGTCAACTTCGACCAGTTGAATTAGCTCTCCAGGTTCTAATGATTGTAAGTCTTGAGTTATGCTCATATGACACCAGTAGAAATAGGCCACAATGTAGTGACCTGCGTGGTTATGTTAAAAATGATTACGGTGAAAATGCTTGTTCAAACGTGAACGTTATTTCAACAAGTTGACTATTGATAAACTTTGGTTTTATAGAATCCGATTTCACTCTATATAAATTTCTTTCGCTCCATGGAGTCACCCACCAGAATGAACTTATTACATGAGTTTTTAAAAACGCCCTCACTAACGAGAGATTATTCTTTTCGCCATTACAGGAAAGTGACCAAGTCTCTACCGCAGCATTAAGACCTGAGCTTGCTATCTGCTTATATCCATCCCCAAATTGCACCTGGATGGTTGAGATATTAATTTCTTCATTGGCTTGAATTCTTACTGGCCAACTGAATGTATCAATAGCCATACGCCACCATTATTTTCGATAAAGTATCCCACCCGGAGATATTTCCTTTCTAAGCCGATCGGAAATAGTTGTTTGAATAATTGCCTGTAATTGTCTAGCTGTATTTTCTGTGTTGGTATTACTTGTTTCACCAGAGGCAACTTCTTGTGTAATGCTTACTGGAGCATTCACATGGATTGTTGTCGTATCCGAGCCAGATGACAAAGCACGCACGCCGAGAGAACCATCAGGCCCACGCTTAAGAGGCATAATGGCTTCTGGTCCCGCCTCCCCCATCAAGCCAGCACCCTTGGCAAACGCAAACATTGTGGGACTACTAACAACTTGCCCACTGTACGCGCTGAGTGAAGGGGACGAATAAACACCGCCTTTGGCATTCGCAATCATTGGAACCGGCCCCGGATTGTTTCCGCCCCCCACAGTCCCTCCGCCGACGCTCATAAATGACGACAAAATCGTTTTGGTAATTAAAGCCTGAACCGTCATATCGATGAGGCTTTTAATGATCGACTGTGCTAAGGAAGAAAACAAACCAGACATACTATCTTTGAAGCTCTGAGTACCTGTAAGTAATCCTGTTAGCATATTAGTGGTACGTTCGCGTGCCGCATCCACCAGCCCGATCTGCATCTTGCTAATGCTGCTCTGGCCTGCGTATAAGTTCAGTGCCTGCTGATATTGTGCATCAGTTGACTCCTGTGTTGCTGCTTTCATCAACTGCTCATAGCGTTGCTTGTCGATGTAACCTTGCTGGTAATACGCCTGATACTGGGCTTGCTGCTGTGCCAGTTGATTGCTCAGTTGAACTGAAGGATCGACATCACCCGCTAAGCTCTGCCGAGGTGCAGCAATAGCATCCGCTTCGGCATTCAACCGTTGACGTGCCATTTCCTGCTGTAACGTACTACGTGCAACGAGATAATCGCGCTCAGTCAGCAACCTAGAGTCATACAACGCTTTCAACTCTCGGCTGGTTTCTTGCTCTTTGCGAACCGCAGCTTTACCGGGTGCGTATTGCTCAGCCAGCTCTAACCGCTGACGTTGGTAGTTTTCAGCGTTCAAGGTCATCACACGCTGCACGTCGACCTGACTAGCACCGACCGCTTTAGCCAAAGCGATCAGCTTGGCCTGTGAGGCTCGTTCTTCCAGATTGATCTTAGCTAAGCTGGTCGCGTGAGCAGTTTCTATCTCTTGCCGTAGCTGCTTGTACTGACTTAGTGATTGCTGCCCTTTTTTATCGACCTTAGCAGAGTCTTCCCCGCCCCACGGACTTTCGACAGAAACACTCGCTGTTCCTAATTTGTTAACCGCATTTTTAAGTGCGCCAGCATCGGCCAACCCACCAGTAATCATGTCGGCCATGCCATTACTGGTTGCAGACATTGCATTTCTGGCGTTGGTTAGATTCTGCTGTGCGGTAGCAGTGGCGGTATTTACGTCCTCCAATTGCCCCTTTAGTGTATTACGCTCTTTTTCCAGTGTTGCCGGGTCAGAATAGAGAAAGCCTAGCGCTCCCTTGTTGCGATCACGCGCAGCATTGATACGCGTATCACTCAATTGTGCCAACTGGCTTTCAATCTTCGATTTTTCATCACCGAGATTTTTTAGCTGCCCTTCAAAATCATCGACCTTAATTGCTATTTTTGTCTGGGAAAGTTTAAGCAGTTCACCCGTGGTTTCGATCACGGCATCTTTCAATGCCAAGGCAGATTGACGAGCCTGTTTATTTTGCTCATGAAAATACAAAATTGCAGAACCCGCCAACATCGCCGCGCCGAATGGCCCACCAATTAACCCCAATGCACCGCGAGCTAACCCTGTGGCCACTGACGCCGCTCGAGCAGAAACTGATAACCGTTTGTTTGCCGTATCCAGTTGAGCCGTGGCAATCGTAGCCGCACGCGTAGCCTCGGTTTCATCGCGAATAAGGCGATTGTAGTCAGCCGCATAGCTGATGTTCATACCGTGCTGCTTTGCTGTTTTTTCCATTGCACGAATACGACCAAACTCGGCATCATTTTGCAGCAAAGTAGCATTAGCTGCGTCAATTGTTTTCTTAGCAATATTGACCTGATCCAGTGCGGCAGAACGCACTGCGGCTTGCTGATCACGCCATGCTCCAATGCTTTCACGAACTCCAGCAGTTAACTTGGTGGATAACACAGGGATCAGCGTATACATCGCCACGCTGGCGATCATATTGAAGTTATCAGCCAGACCGTTAATCGCATCCGTCACACTCTGTACGCCAGTGCGCAAAGGACCACCGTTAGCCTGACCAACTTTAATGATCAGCCCTTCAAAGGCGCTTGTCAGCCCCATGAGATCGCCGTTCAAGTTATTGACGCGGGTTGCGGCCTGTTCATGCGCGGTTTGTGTGCCAGTCAATGACGTTGTCAGATCGTCCAGCTTGCTACGATTGCTTACCAGAATAGAAGCAGCGTTAATGTTCTCAAGACCAAACATCTTTACCGCTTGGGCGGTGGATAGGTTCTTCTTAGACAGATTGTCCAGTGCAGTACTTAATCCTACAACCGAGGGCTTGAGCGTTTTATCCGTGCCTTTTTCAAGGTTAAGGATGACGTTACGTAACCCGGTACCAGCCTCACTCCCCTTAATTTCACGCTCTGCCAACACCTGGATCGCAGCATTAAGCTGCTCAAAACCGATCCCGGCCTGTGCCGCTGCTACACCGCCATTCTTTATCGCTGCTGCCGTGTCGGCAATTTCAGACGAGCCATACTTAGCACCTGCAGCTAAAACGTTAATGTAACGATCGGCTTGGCTGGCACTAGCACCGAACTGGTTAAGGGACAGTGCCAATGTCTTGGTGGCATCCGGCAAGGTCGTACCAGCAGCTTGCGCCAAAATCAGGGCGCTATTGGTCGCAGCTGTCAGCCCATCTGCCGTTTTCAGCAGTTCCGGCTTGGCGCTAGCCATCAGCGTTAACGCTTCCGCAGCTTGGCTGGCGCTGTACTCGGTGGTGCGCCCCATCTGCTGGGCTGCTTCATCGAACTGTTTCAGTTGTGCACCGGTAGCACCGGTGATAGCAGAAAGATCGGACAGCGCCTGCCCATACTGCCGGGTTGTCGTAATGACACTGCCCAATGAAAAACCTAACCCAGCTACGCCAGCCAAACCAGCCAGCGTTCCTTTCAGACTGCCGACAGTTTTGCCTATACGCTGATAAGCATCGTCTGTTTTTTTCGCGTCCTGCTGTGCCTGACGATTAAACTTGCCAGATTGATCACCAGCTGTACGGTACGCAGCCACCAGTTTGTTTCTAAAATTGGCGTCATTCAGGTACAACCCAACCGCCAACGATGCTACATCAGCCATTCCCAAGCACTCGCATAACATCAGCACACTGTGCATCAATGGAACTTTGCACAAGCTGAACGGGTTGATGAACAGCGGCATCCTCAGCAGTATCGGCAGTAATGCCCTGCAGTTTGAAGTATGCCCGCCAGTGATTTAGAACTTGCGCCGGTAATGCGGCGATTTTGCGAGGGTCTGACTCACCCCAGCGATCGGCCAACTGAAAAATCAGCATCAACCAGGGCGAGTCAGTTAGTTTTTTTCCGCGTCTTCCAATGTGCCAACAGCATGACGTTTGATGGTACTTATCGCTTCAACCAATGTCGGGTTGTCATGTGCCTTAAGTAGCTCATCAGCGCTGGGAAGTGCACTTGTCGGAACACGCTTACCATCAGGTGTCATAAAGCAAGACAGCAACAACTCAAGGTTAAGGCGCGCGGACTTATTGATATCACCAGCCTCAATGGCGCTTTTCATACCATCTTCATTATCCTGCAGCTCTGATGCCTTCAGACGGCGAATAAAGGTTTTAACACCAAATATTGACACCTCAATGACATGATCGTCAGACTTCAATAGCGCCGCTTTCAACGCCTTCAAATCGTATTTCTCGGACATCGGGATTTACTCACTTAATGTGTTGTAATGCTGATCAAATCTTTGGGGCTACCGCCCCCCAAGTGTTGCTATTTTGTTTGCCCTGCACGGTGATCTGAATGACCTCACTAGCTGGTGCGGCGATTTCATTCATTTTCCAGCCAGACAGCGATAGGATAGATGTTGATGTACGGCCGTTCGGTAGCTCTACGTAGAACTGAACGGTTTCGCGATTATCTGCCGCAGTCAGGAACGCCGCAAAATCTGCATTGGATGGGTCGTCAATAAATCCAATAGATTTCTCAGCCCCCTCAGGTAAGTCGGAAATAAACTGTTTGGTTTTATCGAGCAGCGTAGTGCAATCAACAAAGCTACCTGATTGTCCCATCTCTCCAACCGCCTTACAGTTAACCAGCGCTTTCATCGCAGTTGATGCCGTTCCGACCGCGCCCCATTTCACAATAGTACCCGCAGGCAGCATGGCGTACTCTGGCGAAGTTTTATCAGTCATAATTTTTTATCTCTTAATGATTGTGGTAGCGGGCGCTACCGATTCTCTATGCCTGAGCGGATTTCTACCGCCAGGATGCGTAACACTTGGATTTTGTTGTAATCCAGTGCTGGACGTATAAAAGGGTCAGCAACCTGCTTCACTGTGCCAAATTCCTGCGCCAGCGCCTTCATCTGGTGTGCCTTGCTTGGACCGGCACGCAGTGTTACCTGCGCACGGCCTCGGGTTGTCGAGCGGATAGTAATGCTATCTCGCATGTGTGGACCGGAGGCGGTATCGTCATAGCCTGCATGTTGCTGCATGTCTTCCAGTACCGGCACCAAGGCTGCGCGGCCAGCATCACGTAATATTTTGGTGGAAACATCACGCCCCAACGCTTCCAACTGACGCGCCAATTCATCCATACCTGTGATGTTAATTCCTATCATACAGCGTCCTCCGGATAGCAGATGATATAATCGCGGACCAGTCTGTACTGGATACTGTTGTTGGTCAGTGTGGTTGCTCCTTGCAACATCGTGCCACGTGTCACCGTTTGAACCGGCCAGCGGCCAATATGTCCGTGCTGAATACCTTCCCAATTTGTACAGATAGCCTTGTCAAGCTCAATCAGGCGGGCGTAATCGTCGAGCACGTACAGCGAAATCTGAAAGCGGCCCAGCACCAGCGCGGTGCTGGCCAGCCCGGTATCAAATTTAGGGTCAGTAATTTTCTGATAAGTCACCCCTTCCTGTTCTAGGTCGGGCAGCAAGAGCGGATAGGCTGGCAGACTGGTTAACGCCTCCAACGCTGCTTTGATTTCATACTCGATCATGACGGGTGTCGGCCTCCGCTGTAATCAATAACCTATCACGCTTAGTACGGTCTGTTGCCCGCACCGTGTACACCTTCCCATCAAAAACAACCTGCCAATCAACACCAACGTCTGTTCGGGGCCTTAGGGTAAAAAGTTGAGTTTCGACCACCGCACCCTGATCGGTTGTACGAATTTTTCGGTTTGAGATGGGTTCAACTTTGGCCCAGACATAAATAACATCTTCCGAAGTTTTAATTTCCGAACCGGCTCGCTCATCACGAACAGTAAACACGCGGCGCAATAAGATTCGCCGATCTAACTCTCCACTTGATATTGATTCCATAAGCCCCCTATAGAGGAATAAATCGATAGGGCTCAAGGAGTGAGGTAAAACCTACGGGTAATGATTTAGCCTCGCGGTTCTGGTACCAAAAACCTACAGCCAACATAATTGCTAACTTGATATCGTCGCTAATCACCAGACCTTCACTAATGTTCTCCGGAGCAACTTCATCAAATAACGTTCTATTAATGAAATTTTCAGCACGTTTCCTCGCTGCCAAGGAATATGTATTTAATAGATCATCTTCCTCTGCCCCATCAATCCGACACTGAAGCCGTAGCTCTTCTATTGTGGGTACCATTTTCACTCCTGATACCTACAACCTGTTGCCAGATTGCAGGTATAAAAAAACCGCCGAAGCGGGTACGGGAAATACGAAAATAATGATTATTTCCCAGTTAACGCCTTGATCGCCGACGCATCTTCCAGCACACAATCGAAACGATGAAAAGCCAGGAACGCGGTCTGATCGTACTCGGCAAAGCGCTCAACCAGGCGTTTCAGCGTCATATAGGTAATACGGCGCAGAATGAAGCGGTCGAAGTCGCCGCAGTAAACAAACTTTTTGCCCGTTGCCATGCTGTCGATCGCCTGATCGATAACATACTGCATACCCAGCACCGACGCAGGCGCAACGCCGACAATATCCGGCAACCACAGCGGGCGTTTATTGCCGTCCACCAGCTCCGTGAGCGTTTTCAGCGTGGAATCGTTGAACGCCAGGCGGAATTTAGGCCCGTTGCGGTAGGCGGGATCGATGCTGTGCTTCAGGGTGTTAATGTCCGTCCAGTCGAGCGTTAGCGCCTTGGCCGCCACGGTACCGGTTACCGATACCTCAAGCCCCTTGGGCTGCACTGGTGAGCCTGCGCCGGTACCTTTAACGATGTATTTTGCTTCACCGCGCCCGATACGTTGGGCGATGCGACCAGCCAGATACGCTTCGATATCAACCCCGCTATCCTGCAGCAGTTCGTTAGAAACGCGGATGATTTTGGAGCTGAGTTTTTTCGCGCCAAGGATCGCAGTACCGAATTCCACATCTTGCTCGGATGCCGCGGTGTTTTCTCCCAGCAGCTCCCCTTCTTCCGCCGTGCCGTCAGACGTTGACCATGTGATGTCCTGCCCGTTTGATGAGTTCAGGATTTGCGCCACGCTAGCAATACCGCCGTAAGCTTTCATTGCCTCAACGATTTTAGCCAGCATCTGTGTAGGAACGGTGTAACCACCCTTTTCATCTGGCGCAGTACCTTGCGCTCGGAGTTCACGCACGGCGGCGCGCTCTTCAGCACTCAGCTCAGCAAAACCCTGGCGCAAAAACTTATCGAACGCAGCGGCGCGGACTTCCTGCTGTTTGTGCTCTGGGTTGTCTTTGTTCAACTGCTGGCGCTGTTCATTCTGGTTATCATCAACAAAGGTCTGATCCAGTGCGCGCAATTCCTCCTCTCGGGTTATTTGCTCATCGATCTTGGTCAGTTCATCCTTGGCCTTGTTCCATTCGGTACGCTGTTCCTCCGTCCAGGCGGTATCCCCGATCTTGTCGTTGAGCGCGCGCATATCGGTGGCGATGGTGTTACGTTTTTGCTTCAGTTCGTGCAATTTGATAATAGGCATGGTCTTTCCTTACGCGTTTAATAAAGTCAGCAGACGCTCACGCGCCATTCGTTGGTTTACGGCATTAGCGAGCGCGCAACTGTCTCGCGCTTCCTGCCAGGCTTTCATGGATCGGACGGCTGAATCAGCTTCCTGATAGGCGGGATAGGTCACAGGGCTTACGTCGAACAGGCGCGAAATTTTGGTAATCTCACGGATCACTACTCCCTGTTCATCCTGATACCAGTCTTCGCCATCGCGGGCGACACGGAAGGAAAAAGAGGACTGATTGATGTCACCGCGCTGCATTGGACTGATCACCAGATCGCGAATAGTTTGGGTTTCCGGTGCCACAATATTGTATTGCAGTCCACGAGTATCCACAGACAACGACAAAGTACCCGCAGAACTACGACCCAAGATAAAGTTGGGATCGTGGTTGAACAAACCCCGAACGTCGTTCGTCAGCACATCATCAAAAGCACCAGGCTTGATAATTTCGCGAAAGCCCCAGATCACTTCTGAGCGGCTATCGAATACCGAGCCGTAGCCGATAATGTGCGTTGGCTGGTTTTCTTCCTGCTGGGCACGCACCTCACCACCGTAACAGCGTGTTTCTCTGTCACTCATCGAGTTTTTCCTCTTTTGTTATGTCCGTAATATCTTTCGCTGGATTGGCCGCATTGACGCTGACCAGCATTTCATCCAGGCCGTCAACCGGGTTCATATCCTCGAATGCGCGGGCCTCGTTTCGACTCATCCACCCATCAGTGATCGCGAAATGGTAGAACTGAGCGCGCTCTTGTGGCGTACCACGCAGCAACCCTGTCAGGTTAAATCGAACGTAATATCCGGCATTGCGCTCGGCAGCAGTGAATAAGCGGCGGTTAAGTTCCTGCTCCCAGTTCACAATCCACGGCATGACAGTGTGACGAACAAATTGAATGGATTGCTGTGTGATATTAGAGAACGTCGCTTTCTCTAAGTCGTTGATCATGTGTGCCGGAATATTGAAGATCCCAGCAATCTGTGAGCGATTGAGCTTCATCAGGTCGATTAACTGTGCATCAACAGGTGAAACCGTCAGCGCCTTATAATCCAGATCGGCTGGCAGCAGCATGGTTTTGTTTTCCTGGCTACGCAGTGCCAGCGTGGCCTTTTGCCACATTTCTTTTAGCCGCCCCCACGACTCAGCATTCAGTGCGGTTTTGACAGATACGATCCCCGCAGGCCGCGCATTGCCTCCGAAAAAGTTACTGGTGTACTGCTGTCCACTCATCCCCATCCCGATCGTTTCTGCATGCTGCAAGATGGGGCTAAGCCCCATTTTTTGGTTATTACCCAGCGCCCGGATGTGGATCATGTCGTGGGGATTAATGGCAAAGCTGCCCTCTTCGTTGTATACCCCGTAAGTGTACCGGCCACCGGTGTTGATCAATGTGGTTTGCCATGGCATGCAGGCCTCCAACGCGGTAACCTCACCCCGCCGAGAGCGAACGATCTTCGTGTACCCATTTCCCCAACCTAAAACATGGCGCTCTTTCAGTTCCCGCCACTTGTAACTTGTCTGCCACTCGTTTGGTTCGTCATGTACTAGATAAAAGAGGGGGTGATCCCGGCCCTGCACCACCTTTTCTCCGGTTTTACGCATTACATGTACCGGCATCTGCGCCAGCGTAGAAGACAGTACATAGATACAGGCGTATACCGCCGACAATTTCATAGAGGTCTCAGGGCTGACAAAAACGTCCCCAGACCGAAACCCCAGATCAAGGCTATCTCCAGTGATCGGGGTGGATGGATTTTCCAGCGATTCGCTACGAAAAAGGGCATCAAATAGCACGTTTATTCCTCCTGGCCGCTACCAGCGCAAACGCAAGCATTGAACCGCCACCAGCCATTAGTGCGATCGCGGTGCCGTATTGCAGGTAAAGCCCTGCGACGAGCAAGCCGAAACCGGCCAACCCGCAAAGGTCGATAGTGAGTGATTTCATAGCGTCAGTAGTTCTTCGTTTGGATCGAGAGTGGAAAGGAAATCGCCCTCACCACCACCATTAACAAGTAGTCGGCTTATGCCCGTGAAAAGTGCTGATGGGCCATCTATTTTGTTTTCTGGGGTAGATTTGTTCGGGAATATATTTTCGTTTTTGTCCGGTTTTACGGTGACGTTGCTCATCATCCATGTCATGACCGGATTGCCATCGTGATGGAGACGTCGCGCATAAACTTTTGCTTCGGTTTCCTTCATGGCTTCTGATAGGTTTTTAACTGTCTGGGGAACCTCAACAATCGGCACTCCTTCGGCAGCGATACCAAGAGAGAACTGGGTAGCACTCCATGGGTCATAAGCGAATTCATTCAGCGACTCGCCTTTGGCCCAGATAAGCACCTCTTCTTTAATCAGGGCATGATCAACAACGTCACCCTCTGTGAACTCAAGAAAACCAGCTTCATGCCATTTTTTATACAACTCGGCCTGCTGCTTAGAGCATGCTTCGAGCCGTCCTTCAGGTATCCAGAATCTGGACTTAATATAGATATCGCCATCAGTTGCCAACCAGACTTTTACCGCGGCGGAAATGTCGATTTTGTTCGATAAGTCAATCCCTAGCCACATCGGCCATGAGGCAGTAAGTGAAGATTCCCACTTGTCCCGACACAACTCCCAACGAGCCATATCCATCCAGGCATTTTCACCTTGCACCCAAATATTGAGATGTTTGGTAAAGAAGTTAACGCGGGCCGTTACCTGCTCTTTTGCCTTTTTGGCCAGGCGGCGCATATCATCCCAGCGCTTGCAGATACCAAGCCCAGGATTGGCTTTGGGCCAATTAGCTTCATCAAAGGGATCATCACCATCATCCAGCGTATAGATCATCGCGAAATAGGTGTCATCCTTTACGGCCATTGGGTCAGGGTTGCTAAAGTTATTAAGAACTTTAATCGCGTAATCACGCTGCTCGTAACAAATGCCTTCTTTATTAAACCCAGCCGTCGTTATAGCGAAAATTAACGATTGCAGGCGCGCACCGGTCGCTGTTTCCAAAACATCCCACACGTCACGAGTTTTGTGCGCGTGTAATTCGTCAACAATACCGCAGTGAATATTCTTTCCGTCCAGGTTGTTGGCATCACTGGCTAATGGTTCAAACTTCGAACCAGTTCGCTCCTGATGAATATTCAGCTTATTGGTACCGAACAAGCGGCCCAGTGTCTTCGAGGCCAGCTTTATCATCTGCTTGGCATCGTCAAAAACGATACGCGCCTGGTCACGAGCAGTAGCGGCAGAGTAAACCTCGGCCCCACCCTCACCGTCAGCGCCGGTCATGTAAAGACCGATGCCTGAAGAGAGGGTTGATTTTGCATTTTTACGTGCCACCTCGTCATAGGCTGTACGGAATCGGCGAACCATTACCGCATCACCGTCATCATCAAAAACCTGCTCGCCAGTCATCTCATCAATAAGAGGGATCACGAAACCAAACAGGTTGATCAGGATGAAAACATGCCAATCCATCAGGGTAAGTGGCTTGCCGGTTAAATGACCTTTTACGTGTGGAATGAAATTATAAAAATCGAGTATGTGCTGGGCGCGACTTTCACTGAAATAGACGCCGCGCTCAGGCCCGTGCTCTAAATCATGTTGAAATCGCAGGCACGCCAGGCGCACCAGTTCGCCAGCAACAATCTCGCCAGATATCACGCGCTCGGCGTAACGAATACCTTCGGAAACAGTTGACATTCATCATTTGCGCTTTTTAAGAAATTCTTCCAGTGGGTCAACTTCTGATGAGCCAGAGGCTCCAACCTTTGAGCGGCTGGCCGGGGACATTCCAAATTCAGCCATCATTTTTGCAACACGATTGGCGGCTTTATCCATCATGGCCACCTGTGGATGTGCGCGAATGATCATGTCACCTGTACTGGTTGTTGTTTTATATGAATCTCCCTCTTGATCGATAACATCCCTGTGCTTCCGCCATTCCACATATGCCCCAACCAACAATTCTAAGGCCATGCCGTCAAGAATAGTGATCACGCCAATCTCATCAAGTTGATCTCCCAGACGCTTAAACCAGTATTTCTCCTGTTTGTTAAAATGCTTGGGAGTTGGGGGTGCCCCTGAAGAGGGTTTTGGCTCATCTTTATTGATCGGCCTTTTTGATGGGTTCCCCTTCACCAATCGTAGGTGTGTCGGGGTTCTCGGTGGTCCTGACATAATCGAAAACTCCTATTAATTACCGCGTGGGGGTACCCTAAGAAAAGTTCTGTAACCTGCGGCGGTGTGAGAAAAGGTAATGCGGCGGTACTTAGGGTCCAGGGTAGTAGGGATTTGATCCCCCCCCGCTGATGATAATTATTCTCACTTGATGTAAAATGATTCAAAATGCAATCAATGTTATCAATGAATGAAAATAATTATCATTTGTTTGGCTTGCGCTGATTATCCAGATCGATACGTACGGGACTCTCTACCATTTCATTGGTAAGACGGAAGGTTGCAGCAATACAGGCAACTTCACCTGGTGCAGAGGCAATCGTTGTCTCGACCTGTTGCTCAAGCAACGCGCCATCTACAGTCAGTCCGTACCCGAAGAACAGACCACCCCTATAAAGGTGGGCAAACTGAACGGGCTTAGTCTTCATCTCATTCTCTCCGTTGCTGTCTTGCTGCGATGGCAAGGCCAGCACAGGCCTTCGAGGTTCGAATCATCATCGGTACCCCCATGTGCCTTGGGTTCGATGTGATCGACGGTTGTGGCCGGTACCGCTCTACCGTTCCTTAGGCATTCCTGGCAGATGTGGTTATCACGCTTGAGGATGCGGGCGCGGCGAATAGTCCAGTCGTTACCATAGCCGCGCTGGTGTCTGCTCTTACCCTGCTGGTGACTCTCCCAGCCAGTGTTCTGATGGTCAGCGCAGTAGCCTGATCGGTTTGTTGTCGTCTTGCGGCATCCATGCTTGCGGCATGCACGCGGTATTCTTGCTGGCATACCACCCCCATCAAAATGATTAGTTCAGTTGCAACACGCCATGTTCTGCAGATTCGGAATAAGCGATCAAACCGCCATATTCCGGTACATGGGTTCCGTCTTCTGCTTCAAATGCCGGAACGATCCCCACAGTGATGGTGTAAATCGGTTGCCCCTCTTTCTCAGCGAACGCCGCTAGAGCCCTAATCTGTTCATTGCTCAATACAACCTTGCCCATTACATTCTCCCGGCGGCGATCCGCCACTGATTTAGCGTGGCGACTTGCCCCGCACATATTGATAGAGCTGTTTGCAGTCGCAGCGTATAGCTCACCACATCGCCCCACGTTTCACCCTGCATTACCGGCTGCTCACAAAGGGTAAAAACCGATTCAGGGGGCAACAGAATCACTTGCTGCGGTACTACTGGTGCTCGGGCGCAAGAGCTCAACAACATCACCAGGCATAGACTGCCCAGCGCAGGCATCGTCTTTGATCGCATCGCGTAATTTCCTTTGTGCTGTATCTGCCTGCTGGCGTAACTGTTGCTCCTTGGCTTGCTGTGCTGCCATCAACGCTCGGTTCTGTACATCCTGAGTTTGTAGCGTTGCGATAAGCTCGGTCTGTTGTGCTAGCGTCTTTTGCTGTTGGGCTTCTCGCTGTTGAGCGGCATCCAAACGTTGCGAAAGTAGTGAGCTATAAGCACCAAGGCAGATAGCAACAAGGATCGCACCAATCATGCTGTAACGTGTGATCCTCGTCATGATGCACGCCGGTCTAAAATGATACCCACATAGCCGGCACCCCAGCGTGTATAAAACCACATACGACGCCCAGTAGATGGCCAGTGCATATCTATACGAACAACGCGGAATGAAAATAAACGCCACCACGGCCACCTTTGCGGCCCGTGTGACGGTTTTAAATCATCTGCAAAATGCGCCGTTGAAAACTCAAATTTTATCTTCATGCCAGCACCTTACTAGCACGGTTATAGCGTTCCTTTCGGTCTGCAATACCGTTATCACCACCGTTGATCAGTTGCGTAACCCGCTGGATGTCGCCTGCATACTTGCCGCAGTTACGCATGCGCCAGAACCAACCCGCCGATCGCATGGCGTTTGAGTCTTGTTCGAGCAGTTCGGGAGAACCGACGAAATCAAGTCTTAGCGTCGCGCCGCAAGCCCGGTAGTTATCCAGCCCTGTTACTTGGATCAGGCCACGGCCTCGATATTTCCAACCATCGCCACGGGATTTGTTACCTAGCCGGTCGGCGTAAACCAAATTGGCGATCGCTTCTTGGTTCGCAGGATGTGCCGGTGTGCGCCCGAGCATCTCGGCCTGATAAGGCGTGATGCGCTTACCGAATGTGCTAGTTAGCCCTTTAGGGGTGTAGTTCAGGTTTTCCACTGTGCGGCTGAATGCACCGGACTCATACCCAACTTGCGCAATAAACATCGCTCGCTCATTCAGTGCGTTAATGCCGAACTCTGCAAACGCAGCTTCAAGATGCGGAAACCAACGGGCGGCCAACTTAGGGCTAATATCAGCCGCTATTCTGAATTGTTCTAGTGTCATTGTTGTTGTCCCTCATCTGTGTTGTTTCTACGCCCACCCAGTTTTTTGAGCATTGATAATGCAAACTCACGTAATGCCCTGGCACCGACGACACCGATAAAGGCACAAACGAACAGATCGACGCGCAATTCCTCTCGAGCTGAAAGCGTTGATTCAAGACCTGGCACCATTTCGATTAGCCTGATAACTATCGGGACGAGCACGGGAACGGATGTTACGGACACTAATCCGGTTAATAAGCCATCAAAAAATGCCTTCCGTATCTTCCCGCCCTCAAACAAAACCCGGCCGCAGGCCAATATAAATGTAATGATCCCTCCGTTGATTTGAGGGGCATGATTCGCATACCACCCTGCTAAAATGGAAATGATGTTGTTGTCTTTGTATGGCATTTGGCACCCAGTAGGATTGCCGCTCAGCGAACGCCGGGCGCTATAAATGGAAAAGGCCACACCGAAGTGCAGCCCTGTAATTGACGTTGTTTTTTTGTCATTGTCGCCAGTGGATCACCAACCGTTACACACCACCAGCGGCTGAAATGTGATCCACTAAAACGCAAAAAGGCCACCCAAAGGCGGCCTCAATAGTAGTCGTTGCAATTAATCCAGCGTTAGCTGAGTCTCTCGACAGCCGTAGAGCTTCGCCAGCTTTTCTAGCGTCGCCTGCCGCGGTCTGTCTGATTTTTCGAACTGAGAGACCGACGCCTGCTTTATACCCAGCTTCCCTGCAACCTCGGTTTGTGAAAAGCCGCAGTGGATGCGCCACGCCGCTTGTAGGGACACCCCCTCATCGACCATGATGGAAATCACCTCATGGGGGATTGTCTCATCATCATGTGGCCCAGAGATGTATGGGATAGAAACGTAATCCTCATCACGATCAGCTGCGGCCAGCAGTTTTTCGTACTCCCCAATAGGGAGGACTACCGCTTGTTTGTTGCCGTTCTCATCAGTAATAAACTGAATGCCAGCCATAATATGAACTCCGATATAAGTGAACCCTTAACGAGGAAAAGGCTGGCGGGTTACCCCGCCTTGCCGGTCAGTAGGTGTTTGACTGTCTGCGCTTCACTTCCTGCACTTCCAATACTTTTGGTTCGCCATTGGTTACCTCAAACAGCACTCGGTAATCACCAACCCTGAGCCTGTATTTTGTATCCTCACCCTTCAGCTTTTTGATATCCAGTTCAACCAACGGGAAGCCAGTTAGCGATGCCACTTTCTGCTTAATCGCTTTCTGGTATCTCGTGTCGATCCGGATAAGCTGCTTGGCGGCAACTTTGGACCAAATCACTTTGACCATCTTTTCCCTCGTTGTTAAAGAGCATATCCGTTTGGATGCACTTAATATAAGGGTTAATGCTTATATTGTCAATGAAATTCTTATATAAATATAAGACTAAGCGGGAGTGGTGGTATTACCATTATTCGCAGCTTTTCCGGCCTCCCAGAAACGACAAAGCCCAAGGCTATTAACCTCGGGCTTTTCAGAAATCACTCTAACAATCAGGCGGATTTCTAGTGTTAGAGAGATAATCACCCAATTTTCGGAAAAAGTAAATAGCTACTGATGAATTAATCCACGTTATGCGGTCACCTTCCTCAATGCTTGTTCAGCGCTGCCCTCTTCACTGTCGAGCATCCGGATCAAATCGTCATAAAATGGCTTGACCGTTTTGTCCCACGTTGCTGATGAAATGCCGGTTGTCACTGTTTGAATGACATCAAAAGCCCGAGATGCCGGAATTCTCTCGTAACCACGACCGCTGCACCGTTCACAATCCATTTTGACTGGGACACCTTGCTTCTCTGACTCTTTCCTATTGATCGCTTTGCCGCGCCCAGAACAATCCCTGCAAGACGTTTGAATTAGCCCCTTCCCCTTGCATTTCTTACACACCTTCTGGGTAACATCGTAATAGGTGTGTTTTACCAACATTTCCCGGCTCTCCATCTGCTGAATGCTAGCAGGCAGGTCACCGCGCGCAAAGCTGGCTACAGTATCGTGAACATGAGCTAATTTATTCATGACGAATTTCCGTTCTTCAACAAAGCCATCACAGCAGGCATCACAAGGCACCACGCTGGCAGCACTGCGGGAGTAATCCAAGAAGGCGTACACCGACATAATCAAAATAACCTTAGCTCGAACATCATCTTGTAGTTTTCGCAGGGGCGCCACGCGGACAGATTCAATCATCCCTCGACCGGCAAGCAGTAGAACAGCTTTGACTTTATCCGAGTCGCTTACCCCCATTTTGCCGAAGAATGCAGTCAGTCCCAACGGAACCTGAGCCTGACACATACCTATTGCTGCCATGGTATCGGTAGCGGTTAATGAATCGCCACCTGTCGCCTTTGGCACATCTGTAATTGACGGGGATTGAGGAGAGAAGAATTTTACAGTGCTTTCGAGTTTCATACCTTTGCCCCGCGTTTGTTTGCTGTGATGATTGCCCCAATGCCGAACGCCCGATCAAGCGTTCTGGCCAGGTGATAAAGTTGGCTGCCGTGTTCCGCCTCCCACGCTGCGACGTCATCGTGCAGTCTGTTATGGCATTGGCGGGTTAGAGGAATAGTGAAGATGTCGCTTGGCTTTGTGCCTGTACCGCCAAAGCCGTGATCAATAATGTGGTGTGGATCATCCGCTTGTTGACCGCAGCCGCAACAGCACGGCAGTGACTTCACCCAGCGCGTGTATTTGGCATTTTCCCAGCGCATCATCTTCGGCCGTAGCATAAAACCGGCTGGTGGCTCAGGATCGACGTCAACAGCAACAACCGGTTTAATCGGTTCAATATATTGCTGGATGATTTCCCGCGCCGACGGAGTGCAATCCATATCGACTTCTTTGCGTGTCCCTGTAGCAATTATGCGCTCGGGAAGTCGCAAAGCGGCGGCGGCGATAGAATCCGGCAACAGATCATGAACACCACGGATCACGGCCCAATAGCACAGCTCAGGCCAGGTTAGCTGGTGGTCTTTCGGTAATAAGAAATGCCCACGGACGTGATCGACAACCCACTCTGCCAGATTTGCATTTGCTAATGCTTCGAGTCTAGGCTCTTCAATGTGCCGGTATTTTACTTCGTGATGCCAACACATACGGATAGCGCTCAGGCCATAACGTAACGTCGTTATATTCCGATCGTGACTTTCTGACTGCCATTGGCATTTATTCAAACGCTCAAGCCTCGATATTAGCGAGCTAACACCGCCAGCAGCAGCAATCACCCTTTTATTTTGAAAGAAGGGCGTTAGCCGCTGATCGGCAGATAGGTGTTGACTTACATCGGGCAAACGGCCAGAGGGTAGAGATTTGAACTCGTTGGGCTCACTCCCCACTAGCACGCGACCTTGGAACAAGGGCAACAGCTCACTACCCGGTTTTAAAATGACTTGCCCCAGTTCCTTGACGATGATGGGGTTCAGTAGTGCTTTCATCCGCTCACCTCGATCGATAACTCAATCTTGCCGCCTGGCGTTATTGCGCCCCATTCAAGTTGTAGGCGCTTCACTTGGCTGTCGTCTTTCCATACCCCGGCATGTGTCAGCGCGTCCAGCGGCGCTTTCAGGAAGTTATCCAGATCACGTGATCGCCGATCTGGTGGGTACAGGGTGATTGAAACAGCCACCAGCGCAGTGATCGTCTTCGGTTTGCGGCGGAGTTGCTCGAGCACGCAGGCCATCGCTTCGGCACGGAATGAACGCCCACGCTCGCTGATCAACGTATACCCTGCCAATGAGCCTTTGCGGGGTGTTCTCCAGTAACTATTGACGCTTGGCGGGAATGGTAAAGTCAATTTCATGCGGCCTTTACCTCTTCCTGAATAGCAGCACCAATGCTGATCAACTCATCACGGGATACCGTCGTAAACTGGCAGCGCGGCTTGATGAATGGCCGCCAGATGAATAACAGGCTGCCTTTACTATTGCCGTTCTTACCGGGCTTCCCCGTTTCAGCGCTAATAAATGACAACCGCCCACCGGTGATAAACCGCACTTCGTCAACGCTCTGCAGCGCCAGCGAGAACCAACCGGTGGACGTATCGGCAGGCAGCAACATTACGATCGGCTGATTTTGTTCCCGGCACTGCTGCGCCGCTTTTTCAACCCATGGGGTGATCGCACTATATGGAGGGTTACACCAGATCGCGCCGTAGCTCTCCCACTCTGATGCCAGCGCGTTATCCTGCTCAGTCAGGTAACGTGCGCACAGCGCGTTACTGCGTTCAGCGGCGGCATCAAGGTAAAAACCAAATTCGACATCCAAAGCGTTGAACACCTCGATCGGAGTCTGCCAGCGATCTTTGTGCTCAGCTGGTGTATTGCTTGCATGTACAGTCACAGCCAACCCTCCCTTTTGCGACGCTCGTACTCAGCCATCATCATTTGCGCAGGAGTTAGCCCGACTGACTTTTTTGGTGCTGCAATTTGCTTCGCAGGGGCTGGGATCTGCTCACCTTTCGCCAAACGCTTCGCCCATAACGTCAACTGGTGCTGAATAGACTTACGGGTTTCTGATTCGGTTTGGTTGTAACGGTGCATGGCACGACGAACATCGAGCACGACCCAGTACAAAACAGGATGAGACCAGTCGAATACCTCTGCTGACTCAAACAGATCGCGGGTGGCGCTATAGCGGTCAAACTCTGCTACAGCCTCGTCTAGAGACGGCAAACCCGCACCTTCAGCTACACCAGCCTTGCACCAGCCGATAAATTTTCCGCAACTTGGCCAGAAGTCGGTTTCCTGCTGACGCGCTATGCGCATACCTGCTGAAAGTTGCTCACGCGTTCGAATGCCGCTCTCTGCAAAAGCAAGTATCCATTGGCGTTTTGCAGCTGCTACGTCCCCAGGGGTACTAAGTGCGGTCTGGCGTGCCGCCGGGAAGATCTGCATCAAGTTGGCGAACAACGCATCAACCAACTTTTCAGCCTGATCGTTAACGACGCGGGGTTGTTCCGCTGGCATCAACTTAGCCAATGCACCGGCATCACGGTTTTGAATTGCAGTCATCAGTTTTTTCATAGCGTGTTCTCCCAAGCTTCTTGGCTGTTCCAGTGCGCTGTATGGGCTTGCTGAATAACCCACTGACCATTCACACATGCAGGTTTACCGCTCGCTTTCCACTTTTTGGCCTTCTCGAAATAGTCAGCGCAGTTCTCTGGGCCAAACAGGGTCTTTGGTCGCAAGTAATCGCCCATCTTCGGATCGTTGAGCCATTTGGCCGTGAGGTAGTCAACAACCAAGATCAGGTCTTCAGGGGTGTAATCCTCTGCCAGCCGGCCACGGATATAACCCATCGTGGTTTTTCCATCGCGATAGCTGGAGTCGGTAACTGCGTTGAAATGATTCAGAACCAGCCCAGCTGGTTCGTCGGTTTCCGCAGGAAGCTGACAAGAGTTTTTATCTGATGGTTCTGGTGTTGAATTTACTGACGGATCCCCGCCAGATTCTGACGGGTGAAAACCGGCTTTCTTGCTGGATTCCGACGGGGCAGATTTTGAGGCGTCAAATTTTGATGCATCAAATTTTGATGCATCAGATTTTGACGGGTCAGAATCTGATGATTGAGCGGCTTTACGCAGTTTCTCCACGTTCAACTGATAGACGTTAGAGGCGTTACGGTTACCATTGCGTCTCTGTTTGCGAACTATCCAGCCGTCCTGCTCCAGCTTTGCCAACGCAGTGCGCACTGTGCTTTCACCCGCGCCAATCTGACGGGCAATCGTGCCAACGGAAGGCCAACACAACCCCTCATCACTGCTGAAATCAGCCAGGCGCGCCATGATCGCCACCATCGATATCTTCATACCCGCAGCCGCGCAGCCGTCCCAGACGTATGAAGTTAATTTCGTACTCATACAACAACCTCGGTAAATCTGGCTCTGAAGATGATTTTTGGTGCAACGCACTCCCACTCATAGCCGGGACGCATGTAAATAACCCGTTGGGTGTCTCGCTCATAGCGGATCACATGCACGATGATGCCGTGAGAGTCACGGTAGTAGCGGTCTAGTATTTGGACGTTTTCGCTCATATCAGCCCACCATCAGTTCTGAGGCGTACCGATCGGCGATCCATTGGATGCCACGTGGCGTTACGCGGGTTTGAACAAACGCGTGACCAAAATCGGATGTGCCGGTTTTAACCGTGAATAAGCCGTCGCGCTGTTTTAGGGCATGGGGAAGCAAATTGCCGGACTGACGAAACAGAACCTTGTCGCGTAGCAGAGCGTCAATCATTGCCTTCTCAGGCATGTTCAGGATTTTGGCAGTCTCACGCAGGCCTTTAGCGCCGCTGGCATCAACATAGTGATCGACAAAAGCCACTTTCGGCGCGTCTTGCTGAACCTTGTGCTCCAATGCGGTTTTCTGTTCAGCCATGTCAGCAGCAAGGCGGAGGGCTTCTGGAAGTGATTGCGGAACAGCTTGTTGATTGGTCTGTTCCAGCTCTAACCAGCGATCGATGATGCGTTTACGTAGCAGGACGCTATAGCCTGATACCAGCGTCAAACACAAATCTTTCGGCAGATTAAAGCAGGGATAGCTACGGCCACGCTCATCGCGGTAATCTCCCGAAAACTCGGGAGATTGAATATTGAGCTGTAACAGCATGGTTCTAATGTCTGCTATGACATGATCATGACGCTTTTCACACAGGCCAGCGATTTCAAGACTACTCATGGCTGGGAAGTCTGGACGTCTGATAACGTTAGTTAAGCTGTTCACTATGCGCCTCCGCAGTCTGCTGATTGAATTCACCCACAGACCAATCACGGAAGCTGTGGTTGATTGGTTCCCACCCGCCCGGTACTCTCACTACATAGCAATAACTCACCGGGGCTTTACCGCCAGATACCGGGAGCGACCTTAGTTGCGACCGGCGATAAGTTGTTGTTAAACTGCTCATGCGAATAGTCTCCTCACACAGTTGATTTAGTCGCAAACAGACGCCCGGAGCTGCAACTCTGGGCGTCGTCCACGCCAAATAGCATTTCTGTTACCACCATGATCTCTGCCACCAGCGACTGAACGCGGTAACCTTTCGCCTTCATACGCTTGCTTTCATCGCGATCTAAAACCCCGTCAGCAGTGGACTCGTTATGGAATCTCGCGAATTGCCCCAGCGAAGACAGCAGATCGTTGAATTTGAAAAGCAGCTCCTCATTACCCATCTGCTCGACGGCTGGCAACTTCACGAAAACACCACCAGCGCGTTTGCACATCGCTTCGGTGATATCGCAGCACCCGGAGATAGACTCCATTTCCACAGCCATTCCTAATGGCACAACCTGTCCTGCCACTTGACGAACGCGGTTACGAAGCGCGTTTTCAGTTCCGGTTACCGGATCCAGCTGCTGCGCCATCGCGCCGTATTTGCCGGGGAAAAGCGTAATCAGCTTGTGTATTGCCTCACTGATGTCGTCCTGAGTTGGAAAGTCTTTGTTGTCCACAATGTTTCTCCGCTTATGTGGTTTTATTTCTGTCGATAAAATTGTTTAATTGTCGGCAGAAAAAGCCTGCTTACTAATTACAAGAATTTGCTTTTTTGAGTATTTACCACCGGATAATTTGGCAATGTTTGCTGCGTAATTGGTTTCCCCACAAAAGTCAGTTCTTGGAAGAGCTCCCTTGGAGATCCATTTGTATATCGCTCTTTGAGATACCCCGCAGACCACCGCTACTGCCGGAATGCCAATATCCTTAATTACATCCTCTAGCGTCTGATTGGTCATATATGTCACCACCTTTAAATGAACTTAAAGTACATGATAATACTGAACTGAAAGTTCATGCAAGTTTATCTATTATTGAACCAATGGTTCAGGATGAAAAAGCGCGCGAAGAGTTCTCGGCAAGGCTTGCGCTAGCCTGTAAACATGCCGGATTTGATGAGCGTGGCCGTGGTGTAGTTATTTCTAAAGCCCTGAAGGTCACTCCCAAGGCTGTAAGTAAGTGGCTAAATGCTGAGGCGATCCCACGCCCATCAAAAATTTCAGTCTTAGCTAATCTTCTTCAGGTTGATAAAGCCTGGTTACAAATAGGCGTTGGTGAATCCCCGGGTTCTGATCTAGATCCATCCTCTGAAACCAAATACACAGACTTCGCTGATCGTCTAAACTCTCTTATGGTTAGTAAGGAGGTTGATGTGAATGCACTTAAAGATATCAGTGGGGTCTCGTATGAAATGGCTCGTCGATATACGCTTGGCACAGCAAAACCTAGGGATGAGAAGTTAGAGAAAATCGCGAAGCACTTCGGTGTGACAATGCCGTACCTTGACTATGGTGTTGGAGAGGTGTTGCCCGCAAGTCATGATTCGGAAAAGCTCGAACAATTGGAGGTTTACGCCAGCGCAGGCCGAAGCGGTTATATCAATCGAGATTTTCCGGAAGTAATCCGCTCCATAGAAATTCCAAAAGAAAGGATCTACGAACTTTTTGGTAGAAAAAATCTCGACGGCATCAGAATCATGAACGTTGATGGCGATAGCATGGTTCCTACCCTGCGCCCTCGGGACCTTCTATTCATCGACTCAAAGGTCGATCACTTTAATGGTGACGGTGTATATGTGTTCTGCTTTGAAGATGCCACGTTCGTTAAGCGTCTGCAGCGAGTAAAAGGTCGCAAGCTAGCTGTGATTTCAGATAATGACCGCTACCCTCCATTTACCATTGAGGAGCACGAAATGTATGAACTTTATATTTTCGGGAAACTAATAAAACAACTCCCCATGCAATTCGTAGACTTCGCTTAACCCACTACAAAAAGAACCGCAAATGCGGTTTTTTTTCGTCTTAAAATCAATGAATTGATAATAAAAAAGATAAAAACATTAATATTATGTACTTTTGGTACTTGATATTAATGAACCATTAGTTCATATTTAATCCAATCGGCAGCAAACAGGCACACAGCCAGATACTCAGCAAGGAATTAGATAATGGAAGAGATCAACAAAATCATTGCAGGCATGACCGAGGAGCGCGACAAGCACCTCGCAGATCTGCAGTACTTGGTAATGGCCAGCGCTGCATGGGGCATTAAAAAAGTTGATGTTGATGTAATTGCTGCTGCAGGAATGGTGAAATTGTCCGAAAAGCTACTTCGCGCCCAGATCACACTGCAGAAGGCTACAACGCAGCGCGCCGTTATCCGTTCGGTTCTCTATCCAGACGTACAAGGCTATCGGATGCAGGATAAAAGCGAAACCGCCGAAGCGATCTCGCTGCAACTGAAGCATCAATTTATTTCAGAGTTTGCTCCCGTACAGCAGAAAGTATCTCCTGAGCAATCTCAAGTGACGAGCTGCGGTTATCAGGAGAAAGGCGAGCCTTAACTTCATTTTCAATCTCCCAGATAAATTTGTTCGGACTTTCAGCTTGTCTAGCCAGAACAGTAACTAGGGAGATAAGTACCGCCTCTGCAGCAGCATCATAATTTGATGACGAAGTGCCAAGAGCGGTTTTAGTTTCAAAAAATGCCATACAAATTCCTTTTTCTTGGTTGTTTAAGCACCTCCAAGATACCACGTGCCGGGCGTGGTTAAAAACCCGGCCAATTTCAGAAGGGAAGCGCTAGGTATGAGCAAGATCGGATGTAGGGCAGTGATGTTAGGGATTGTATGTTGGGGTGTGATTATTGCAGTAATGTTGCACTACATCGGGATGGCAGCGGGAGTGTTATGAAACCAACATCACTGAAAAATGGCGACCGAGTACTTATCAAGCCGGCGCTTGGTGTAACTCAGGAAGTCGGCACATTTATCATGCGCATCGCAGGTAAACCAAACCGCCCTGCACATAGCATCATTCGTGTTGATGGCTTTGCCGGCCTTAATGGTCCTCAGGATCTTGGTGACACGCAGTTTTCAGATTATGACGTATCTAGACGGATCACACTGCTGGAGTAATGCGATGGCAAATTACCATAACGTATCGATCGAATGGTTATTGGCACTTTTCAACAATGGTTATGTCGCGGTGCTTGATGCCGATAAGCAGGAACTTTTAGACACAGTTTTTGAAGTGAACTGAATTTGATTCGAAACGGGCCGCCCGGTGCAAGCCGGTGTGTTTTGGAAAAGGTGAACGGCAAGTAACCCTCCCTGTCACGGCAGTGAAACCGGTTGACGACGTAATCCCGGTTAAAGAATGCCCCGTGAGGCTTAAACCCCGTCCGTCCGCTCCACGTTACGGAGCACACAACTAAAAGCCCACTCCGTACTGGAATGCGCGGACTGGCGGTTAGGGATAGCAGCGACAGTGGGCTTCTAGTTGTGGTGAAGGATCCGGCAAAGCAGACATAGACGTGCACCGCCGGGCGCTGGACCTAACACCAGCCACCACAACCTTGCTCCATTGCTGTGTGTAGTTTTGGCGGCCACGCCTATCTTCAACCTACTAAGAGGTGAGGATAATGTTCATGGGTCTGGCCGCCCTTTTTAATCTTGTGTGAGGATTAATCTATGAGTGAAGACCGCAAGACCAACGTGCCCGACTTTTTTGGGCGAGCTGGACGCCGGTATCTTTGAAAACAAAATATCTGGTGCCCTAAATAATATCGCTCTAGGCGTTATCAATAACGGTGGCAAAGGAAAGCTAGTTGTTACCTTTGACATTGATCGCCTAAGTAATTCAATTGAAGAAAAGCGTGTGGGTATTAAGCATCAGTTGAAATACGTAATTCCCACCCCGCGCGGTAAAGTTTCGGAAGAAGATACAACCGAAACACCTATGTATGTAGGGAAAGGTGGAAAGCTAACTATTCTACAGGAAGACCAGGGTCAATTATTTACGCGTGACGGTAATACCGACGGTAAATTACGCGTAGCCAAATAGCATTAGTCAATATTCATCAATCTCTTTGCTTTATTAATCCAAAAGGAATGTTTTATGTCTCAATTAGATGGTTCGGCAATCGATAAAATTCAACACCTCACATTGGCTGCTTCATACCTAGATGATGTAAATATTACCGATTGCCCTGTAGTTGTTCTGCCAAACAACGTTGGCGTTGAAAGCCTTGAGCGCTTCAACGAAAACCGGTTCCGTTTCCGTGGCGCTATGGAAACAACAAGTATTGAAGATTTTGCTCGCTACTCCACTGGATATGCCAATGCAGAATCACCCGCCCGCTGCTTCATTGATGCAGAAAACATGAGCGCTCGCGCTGTGTTTAATATCGGCTCTTTAGAAAACCCTGGACATGCCGATAACGTCGCCGCGATCACGCTCAAGAAGACAGCCCCATTCCGCGCGCTACTGGCTATCGATGGAAATCGTCTAAACCAGAAAAAAATTGCGGAATGGCTTGAGGACTGGAGTGACTACCTGACAGCCTTCGATGCCGAAGGCAAGACAATGGAGATCGCTCAAGCAGCTACTGCGGTTCGCCGAGTTAGTATTAAGCAGATGTCAGAAGCTGATCATGAAGATGGTGATTTCAGTGGTAAGAAGTCACTCATGCAAAGCATTGAAGCCAGCAGCAAAGACGTTATGCCGGTCGCATTTGAATTTAAATGCTTGCCTTATGAAGGACTGGAGGAGCGTCGTTTCAGTCTGCGTAATAGCCTGCTGAAAAGTGACGAACCTTGCTTTGTTCTACGTATTGTTCAACTTGAAGCACAGGAAGAAGATATTGCCACCGAATTTCGCGATCTACTGATCAGTAAATTCGATGGTGAATCGGTTGAAACCTTTATCGGTAATTTCAAAGCCTAATATTTAACTCTGTAACGTTATCTCAAATGCCTCATTTATGGGGCATTTGGTGAAGTGTTGCCAAAAATCGTGAGGAGAAGTATTTATGTCGTGGATTAAGACGTTTACCGGTTTGCATTTTGACTATGTAAAGCCATCTATTAAATCAATTTGCATTGAAGATATTGCACAAGCGCTATCGCATGAATGTCGTTTTGCAGGACACATTCCTGATTTCTATAGCGTAGCTCAGCATTGCGTATTAATCAGTAAAATTGTTCCACCTTCGTTTGCACTAGAAGCATTATTACATGATGCACATGAAGCTTATTGCAAAGATATTCCATCGCCATTAAAGGCGTTAATACCAGATTATCGAGGTATCGAAAACAATATCGACTTCGCTATACGCCTCAAATTCGAATTACCGGCAACTATTAGCCCAATAGTGAAACAGGCTGATCTGGTAATGCTAGCTACAGAACGCCGTGATCTGGACATTGACGACGGCACGCCATGGCCGATGCTAGACGGGATCATACCGTCGGATGAAATTCTAGTGACGCCATTTAACCCTGTTCAGGCACGCACCGAATTCATACAGCGCTTCCGACAGCTTTTTAATGAGAGGGTTGCGTGATGTTCGGCCTATTCCTATTGGTCTGCTACACCCACCAGCCATGTGATTACGTGCCACAGGGATGGGTGTATCCAGATCGTTCTAACTGCTTGACGGACGTCCACCAGCAGCAGCTGCCACCTCAGTATGAATGTCTGCCAGTGGATTCAGTGATCCCTGCAGCCCAGAAAATCAGTGAGGTCAAATGACTAACGCAGATGTTCTAACTAACTTTGAACGCGATGTTCTCGGACACGCTATGAGCGTTGAGAACGAAGATGGAGTGTTTCGTCACCTCCACTTCTCACGCGGTCGCAGCAGCATCTATCACTTTACGCTGACAACTTGGCCAGGCCATCTGTGCATTGGCGGTGACATGGGGACATACGTTTTCAGCCGGTTGCATGACATGTTCGATTTCTTCCGAATGAATAATAACGACTTCATGAAGAAGGATAGCGGATTGTCTATCAACCCCGGTTATTGGGCGGAGAAATTACAGCATGGCAGTGGCTATCGCCGTGACGCTTATACCGATTGGTCACCAGAGGCTTTCGAAGCCCGTGCCCAGCAGTATTTGGATGACTGGCTGGAGTACGCCGCTGATGAATTTGATGATGCGGACGAATTCGAAGAAGCCAAAGATGACGCTATGGAGGCCATCGACGAACTGAAACAGGCCTCAGATTATGAGCATGAAGCGGTAACCGCAGTTCATAACTTCAGTTGCGAACACATCGAACTTACCGACTTCTTCGAAGCCAATTGTCGAGAGGCTAGCAGCCACTTCATCTGGTGCCTATACGCCATCGTTTGGGGCATCCAACGATACGACCAGCGCAGTCTGGTGAATATCTCTATGGATAAATTCTTCGTTTATCAACTGGAGGCTGCATCGTGAGCAAGAAAACCGTTGTTTTGACCGGCACAGCCACCGTTGAATTCCGCAAAGTGATCAGTGGTGTTGATGCTGATGAAGCCCAAACAGTTGGGAAGATGCAGCCTTCCAAATTGATCTAGAAGATTGTCACCACTTGTCAGAAGTCGATGCCATTAACGTCGAGGTGAAGTGAACGATGGAAAAGATATTAATTGTCAGCCTTTTGATCGCCTCTGGGGTTCCTATATTTATCGCCGTAATGTCGTTTATAACGTGGCAAAACGGCTTCAAAATGTTTGGTGCTGGTTATATCGCTCGTCTAACCGTGGCGCTTATTGCTTTCTTTTGGATCTATCACGCAATTCCTTAAATGAACGGGGGAAGTATGACTATCTCTACTGAACAGGTACAAGAGCTCTACGACATTGCTGTTAGATGTGAATTCGCGCGCATACATAACGAAGGCGATGATGAGGTTCAAGATGTCTCGCTCGCGTTGTTGAGCGAAATGGAGCGACACGGCGGTATTGGATCAACTACTCGAAAACTAATCGACATGTTCCGCGCCAGCGAGCGCGAACTACTGGCCATCCGAGAGGCGCAACCTGTATTTTTCATCGAGATAGAGGGTGACGACTGGATAGATGAAGTTTTAACAGCTATGGAAGAAGTGCTTCGTATATCCGATCGAGATCATGAGGCATGGAACCGCGCCAAAACAGCTATTTCCAACTGCCGCGCCGCAACACCTCAATCGTACGGAAATTCAGAACAACTGAAATCCGAGGTAATGATTTGTGATATGTGCGGTCACGACGCGTTGTTAGAAAAAAATGGGTGGTACACATGCGATCAGCAGCATTCATTCCAAGTGCGCAGTGAACCTGTAAGAGAGCCTTACAAGTTGGGCGGATGGATATCGTGCAGTGAACGGATGCCGGTAGAACAAGATGAAAACGGCCGTTATATGTTTGTCGAGGCTCTTGTAACCGACGGATATGCAGTTTTCATATCATCATGCACCACTGAGCGGCTTTCCAACGGGAAATTAAATCAGTATTGGGACTGCCTTGAAACAAATGTCACACACTGGATGCCACTGCCACTTGGACCATTGGAGAAGCGATGACAGCCACGCCACAGTTAACTGATGCCGCTATTGTGGAAGACCTGATCGGCACTCTGGCTAGGTATGGCTGGAATGCTGATCGCCGATCACTCAGCCCAATATTAGCCAATATTCTGAACAAGAACAAAGCACACGAAGAAGTCGCTCAAATGTGTGCCCATTACTTAGAAGATCCAGAGCTTCTGCTGATAGAGCGGGCTATCGATAACAAGAAGGCAAAAGACAGTGAATAACTTAATGATTGACTTAGAAACCATGGGCAACAAGCCAAACGCCCCTATCGTCGCGATCGGCGCGGTCTTCTTCGAACCAGTAACCAGTGAACTGGGCCGGCAATTTAGCGCCACTGTTGATCTGGATAGTGCTATGGCCGCTGGCGCAGTTCCTGACGGCGACACTATTATTTGGTGGCTTAAGCAAAGCAGTGAGGCACGTGCAGCGATCGTCAACGAACGAGCAAAACCAATTGCTGACGCCCTTCGTTGGTTGACGGGCTTTGTTACTCACAACTGTGAAGGCCCAGAGCATTTGAAGGTCTGGGGCAACGGTGCGTCTTTCGATAACGTCATCCTGCGATCTGCTTACGAGCGTTGCGGTATGGTTCCGTGTTGGAACTGGCGCAACGATCGAGACGTCCGCACTATTGTGGAGCTAGGCCGCGCAATTGATTTCGACCCTAAACAATATCTGCCATTCGACGGCGAGCGGCATAACGCATTGGCTGATGCCATTCATCAGGCGCGGTATGTTTCAGCGATCCACCAGCGGTTGCTGGAACCACATCTAAAAAGCACAGAGTTGTAATTATTAATGGCTCGTTGCAGCGAGCCTTCATTTAAGTGTGAGGTGAATATGATCAATCTTGATGTAGTACCAATTACAACATATTGCGGAACCATGGGCGAAACACTTGATGCGGTAAATAAGCGGTTACAGCGTGGAGTATGGAAAGAAGGAGTGCATGTTTTAAAAGTCGATGGTTCCAAAGAACGTTGGATTGATTTAGTTGAGGTATCAAAATGGGCAAGGAAACACAAGGATATGTATTACCAAGAGGGGTAACTCTACGCCAACATAAAACCGGCTCAACTCTGGTTATTACTTTCACATATAAAGGGGTTCTATGTAGGGAGCCCCTTTCCCTGATGGAGATAAATACTAAAAGCATAAAGTATGCAGAAAGACTATTGGGCGAGATCCAAAACCGAATTGCAAATAATGATTTTTGCTACGTTAATTACTTTCCGAAATCTAAAAAGCTGGCACTGTTCGGTAATATCAAGCACACCCGATCTGTTCATGAATATTTGAGTGAATATCTAGTTATCTGTGAAAAAAGGAATCTGGCAAAGTCAAGCATTGATGGTTACAAGAAATGTAAAACAGCACTGGCGGCTCTTCATAAGCTCCCAGTAACCGAATTAACACCGGCAATATTGAAGAACTGGATCACCCAGCAAAAAACAACACTGAAAACCATCAGGAATCGCTTGTCATTTCTGCGCAGCGCTATAGATGAAGCTGTCACTGATGGATTGATCAGTATGAATCCTGTGACGCTTGTCAGCGCGTCAAGATACAGCACAGAAACACCAGAGACCAGCTCGGAATATGAAGTTGATCCGCTGTCGCCACAGGAAGTGGAGGCTCTCTATAAAAGCACCAAATATAAGCAGTGGGAAAACCTGTTTCGCTTTGCTCTGCATACTGGAATGCGTAGTTCTGAACTGTGCGCCTTGCGCTGGGGTGATATCGATTTTATCGGGAAAGTAGCGCATGTGAAATCGGCCAGTGTATCAGGGGTGATAAAGGGGACTAAAACCAAGGCTGGGAAAAGAGGGGTTGAACTGGATAATGAAGCTCTTAAGGCGCTGGCAGATCAAAAGCAATTCACCTACTTACAGAGCACTTTTATATTTGAGGATCCAAAGACAGGGGAACCGTGGGCGGGTGCTGATGCTATACGGAAAAAGGCTTGGGTACCAACGCTAAAAAAAGCGGGAGTCCGGTACCGCAACGCCTACCAGACTCGTCACACCTACGCCACGCGTCTGATCAGCCAAGGCGTTAACCTATTCTGGCTTTCCGGGCAAATGGGCCACAAAGGGCCTGAAATGTTGTTCCGCCACTATGGATCATACCTCGCAGAATATGACGGTAAAACTGCGATTTCAGTAGCTCAGTAACAGGGGGGTACTGCAAAATATTAGACAGAATCAGGACGTTAAAGAGACTGTGATGTGCACGTAAAATGCATTTGACCTTTGTTACATATCAAGAATCATTAATATTCAACATGTTACATAACGTTAGGGCGCGGGTTCAAATCCCCCCAGCTCCACCAAATTAGGTCACCAGTGAACCAGATAGACCCGGTGATAATAGTAAAAAAGCCCGCATACCTCCTAGGTTAGCGGGCTTTTTTGTGTCTGTAATATTCCACACAAACCAGCCTGTAGGTGTTGACTGTGTCGTCATTGTCGATGTTATGTCATTTTCGACTTGTATAAGCCTTTCTCTGGATAGAGCAGCATTCGTCTATCCATACCCATGAAAGAATGATTTAGCCTTTAAATACGGAAATGAGATCAACACGCATTATCCCCCCTCACAAACACAAAATTAAAATTCCCCAAATCCGGCCAACAACCTAAAAAACCATTCCACCACTTCACTCCCCCGCCCCCTTTTTTCGTGGTTTTTATGGTGTTAATTGCCTAAAAAACGTCAACAATCACAATTTGAGAAGATAAAAGCAATCCCCTATTGTCTGTCAGATGTTATGCGCTATGTTGACAATCACCACAAAATGTAATCAAAAGGTTAAATAATAATGTCAAATAAATTACACGTATCTCTGATTGCTATTGCTGTTCTGATGTCTTCCTCTGCCATGTCTGCATTACCTCAGGGCTATCCGGCTGACTACCAAAAAGTCGTCGATGCCGCGACCAAAGAAGGCAAGGTGGTGGTGTACTCCACTACCGACACCAAAGCGGCTGGCCCACTGATTCAAGGTTTCGAGGCGACTTATCCAGGTATCAAAGTTGAATATAACGACATGAACAGTACTGAACTGTACAACCGTTTTATCAGCGAACAGGCCTCTGGTGGCACTAGCGGCGACGTAGTCTGGAGTTCTTCAATGGACACCGCGTTGAGGCTTGCGACCGATTATGCACAGGAATACAAATCACCCGAGCAGAGCCAGTTACCAAAATGGGCGGTGTGGAAAGATAAGGCTTATGGCACCACTTACGAGCCAGTGGTGTTTATCTATAACAAACGGTTGATCCCAGCCGGTGATGTGCCCGATTCACATGCGGCTCTGGCAAAACTGATTGCAAGCCAGACTGACAAATTCAACAAAAAAGTCACCACCTACGACATCGAAAAATCGGGTCTGGGATTCATGCTTTCCGTGCAAGATTTCAAAGCCGATCCAAATTACTTCAAAACGCTGGCTGATGTCGCCAAAGGTGGCTTAGCAGTACAGTCTTCTACCGGCACCATGATGGAAAGAGTGTCATCCGGCGAAAACCTGATCGGGTTTAACATTCTAGGCTCTTACGCAGAGGCTCGCGCTAAAACCGACCCGTCATTGGGTATTTCCTATCCGAAGGATTACACGTTGGTACTGTCCCGCGTTTCGTTCATCAGCCAGCAAGCTCAAAACAGCAACACAGCAAAGCTGTGGCTAGACTACGTACTGTCTGAAAAAGGGCAAAGTATTTTGGCTAATCAGGCTGACATTCCGTCAATCCGTAATGATATCGAAGGTAAAAATGACATCGATGGCCTGACCAAAATGTTAGGTAACGCGCTGAAACCTATCCCGGTTGACGAAACTTTGCTGGAATACCTGCAACAGAAAAAACGTCTGGATTATATCAAACAGTGGCGCGCAGCTGCCGCCAAATAATATCCCCGTCATCCTTCGAGCCACAGGTGCGTTGGCTGCATTCGAATGATTTTGGGTATACCGGGAGCGCGCACATCACCATTTGTCGCGTTTCCCTTTCTCTTACCTGATTTCGCTGTTCAGGGTTTTAATCGAAGGGATGTAACATGAGTGCATTACGCAGAAAGTGGCAGAGCCTGCCGCGCGGCGTTGTGGTGTTGATAACGGCATTGGTTATCTACATTCCTCTGTCGTTCATCGTGATACAAAGTTTTCTCTCTGCCCCATTCTTTTCTCCGTCAAAGGAATGGAGCCTCGAATCTTTCGGATTTATTTTTACCGATCCAGACTTTTACAAAGCACTAAAAAGCGGATTTATTCTGGCGTTCGGCTTAGTGGTAATTGCTATCCCGCTCGGGGGGATTCTGGCCTTTCTGATGGTTCGTACCGATTTACCGGGTCGCCGCATCATTGAGCCACTAATCTTGGTGCCAATTTTCGTCTCACCGATGGTATTGGGGTTCGGTTATGTGGTGGCTGCTGGGCCAGTCGGCTTCTTTTCTCTATGGGCACAGTCCCTGCTTGGCTTTGTGCCGTGGAATATCTACGACATGTCGAGCATCGTGGTGATCGCCGGTCTGACTCACGTTCCGCACGCCTATCTCTATATCTCATCGGCACTGCGCAGCGTCGGGTCGGATGTGGAAGAGGCCGCGCGAACCGCCGGCGCGTCACCGTTGCAGGTGATGACAGCAGTCAGCCTGCCGATGGTGCGCCCATCAATTCTCTATGCCACGGTTTTACTGTTTTTCCTCGGGCTGGAAGTGTTTGGCCTGATGCTGGTACTCGGCGACCCAGAAGGCAACATGGTTCTGGCGACTTATCTGTATCAGCTAACCAATAAGCTCGGCACCCCGTCCTATCATCTGATGGCCGCGGTTGCTGTGGTGCTGATTTGTATCACTATTCCGTTGGTGATGCTGCAACGCCGTTTGATGCGTACCGCTAACCGTTTTGTGACGGTGAAAGGTAAAGCCTCGCAAGCTCGCGCATTACCACTAGGGAAATGGCGCTGGGTGGCTGGCGCCGTAGTGGCATTCTGGCTGACCGTCACCATCGGCGTTCCGCTGATTGGCGTCATGCTGCGGGCATTTATTTCCAATTGGGGTGTCGGTGTGTCTCTGTGGGATGAACTGTCGCTCAACACCTTCCGCAATATCTGGGAACAACCGAATCTGCTGCGTGCCATTGTGAACTCGATGGCGATTGGCGTGATAGGGGGTGCGCTGGCAGTGGCCTGCTACTTGTTTATCGGCATCGCTATGCACCGTAAACCGGACGGCGTAACGCGTTTCCTCGACTACAGCGTACTGGTGCCGCGTGCCGTTCCTGGTCTGTTGGCGGGCTTGGCGTTTCTGTGGGTGTTCCTGTTCCTGCCGATGTGGCTCGATAATGCACTCAAATCCGGCTGGTTATCCGACATGCCTTGGTCACAGTGGCTGCGCGACAATCTGGTGGTCTGGTTGCGTTCGCTACGCAGTACCATTTTTAGCGTCTGGCTAGCGTACACCGTGGTGTGGATGGCGTACGGTTTGCGGCTGATTTCCTCAACATTATTACAAGTCGGGCCGGAGTTGGAAGAAGCTGCACGCAGTACCGGTGCGACTCGTGGGCAAATCACCCGTCACGTCACTATTCCGTTATCGCGCTACGGGCTGATTGGTTCTTGGCTGCTGATGTTCCTGATTTTCGAACGCGAATATTCAACCGGTGTGTACCTGCTTTCGCCGGGTACCGAAACCATCGGTTCGATGCTGGTTTCCCTGTGGGCGGCCGGTGCGATAGATATTGTCGCCGCACTGTCCTTCATTAATATCCTGCTCGTGGTGTTAGGCCTGGGTATTGCCCTTCGTTTTGGAGTCAAATTACATGATTGAATTATCGGTCGAGAATCTGCACTTAACCTACGGTGACAACCCGGTGTTAAAAGGCGTTTCTATGGATCTGAAACGCGGTGAAGTGGTGTCATTGCTAGGGCCTTCCGGCAGCGGAAAAACCACCTTGCTGCGCGCCGTCGCCGGGCTGGAAAAGCCAACACAGGGCACGATTATCATTGGTAAAAACAAAGTGTATGACGGCACACCGCGCAGTGAAATTCCGGCCGAGGAACGTAACCTTGGGCTGGTGTTTCAGTCTTATGCACTGTGGCCACACAAAACCGTGTTTGAAAACGTGGCATACCCGCTGAAGTTACGTAAAGTTGCGGCTGGGGAAATAACCCAGCGAGTGCAGAATGTGCTGGATCAGCTTGGTCTTGGGCATCTCGGTAAACGCCATCCCCATCAGCTTTCTGGTGGTCAGCAGCAACGTGTGGCGATTGGTCGGGCGTTAGTCTACAACCCGCCCGTTATCCTGCTTGACGAACCGTTGTCAAATCTTGACGCCAAACTACGCGAAGAAGCCCGCGTATTCCTGCGCGAACTAATTATCAAGCTGGGTTTGTCGGCGCTAATGGTGACGCACGATCAGAATGAAGCGATGGCTATTTCCGACCGTATTTTGCTGCTCAACAACGGCAAAATCGAACAGCAAGGCACGCCACAGGAAATGTACGGTTCACCAAAAACCCTATTTACCGCGGAATTCATGGGCAGTAACAACCGTCTACATGGCAAAGTGACTGAGGTTCAAGACGGTAAAGCACGCATTGAAGGAAGTGGTTGGGCGTTATGGGGACAGGCCGGTGAAGGGGTACAAGCGGGACAGGAGGGAACGGCAGTGATCCGCGTCGAACGCGTCGTGCTGACAGACGAACCTGGCGATAATCAGTTGGAATTACCTTTGCTGACCAGCATGTATCTCGGCGATCGCTGGGAATATCTGTTCCGTACATCAGGCGATGATTTCGTCATCCGCGCTTACGGTAGCGACGTTCGCAATCCACAGCATTATCATTTGGCATTGCCTGAGCAGCATGTCTGGGTTTTCCCAAAATCTTGAATCGTCTAGGGAGCGGTTACCTGCCGCTCCCTGCTATCTCTGCCACTGAGTCTGCACAACCAAAGGTCGGTATACAGAGTTGGCACTGACACAACCCTTCCCTGCTACCGGCCCTATCATTTTGTTTATGTCACACAGGCTAGAGGTGCATTAATCCTGACGATCACTACCCTCAGTAATGAACTCCCCCTCAATGACTGGCTCAGAAACTAACAACGCATAACGATTTAGTAATTGCTTAAAGCGGCTATCAATCTGCATTGACAGCGTGGGAGAAACTTTACCCTGCTGCTGTTGCTCCGCCAGTTGGCGTAACAACTCCTCCAACGGGGGTGAGCTCAACAAAGGTTGTTGAATGGCAAACACTGCCGATTTCAACTCAGACACCGTCATATAGCGTCCGCGTTGCGCATCCAAGCTATTAAGCTTATTTGCCAGTTGCTGCAAACGGTCCTGCACCAAATACCAATTATTGAGCTGCTCTGCGGGCAGCGCCTGAGCTGCAAGATGTTGCCGCCACTCTTCGTCCAATTGACGACTGGCGGCGGCATCCGGCCACAGTGTTTGCGCTTGCTGGGCCAACCGTGAACCCTGTTGTTCCGCCCATAACGGCGACAAATTGCCAAGTTGTATCAGGCGCTCCTGCGTAGCGGTTAAAACTTCTGGCTGTAATTTCGCAAGTTGCTCACCCGGTTTGGTCCGCAGCACTGCCAGTTCTGCGGATGATAACGCCTGTGGCAAAGGCGCAACGCTCGCCAATAGCACGTTATCCGCTGGCGGTAACTGCATTATTTGCCAGCTAACGACACCTATGGTCCCCAGCACTGCCGTCAACACCACACCTGCAGCGAAGCTACGCCAGTTTGTTGTGGTGTGCCTTGTTTTCATGGATAAGGTTTTCACAGATAAAGCTTTCGCGGATAAAGTTTCCACGGCTAAGGATTCGACCGGTTGAACAGCGCCCTCAACAGGTGCAGGCTGAGGCTGCACGACATATATCAAGGGCGTTTGGACGGGTTCAGGTGCTGGCGTCAATGTCAGCGGTGGCTCTGGTAAAGTCCCCAATTTATCCTTTTCTACCTCCAGACTTTCCAACCGCAATGCGGTGTTATGCATTTGCTGACGCAAACCATCCAACTTACTTAGATGCTTTAACTCCAACTGCTCCAGCACCTTGTTCATCCGCTCGAGCAAGGTTTCGGTACGGTAGATCTCCGCCAAATCACCATAATGGTAATCGCGAGTGCGCAGTACCTGCTGCAAACGTGCCGTCAACCACGACAAAATCTCCATCCGCGAATGAGTTTGTAGCGGCCACAGCCCCGGCCATTGGTGACTCAGCAAACCGCCGACCAACGCCAGTCCTTCTTCCATCCCCGCCAACCGGTTGTTATGCGTTCTAGCTAGGGTAAACCAAGCCGCGCTTTGCAATTCAACACCATTTTGCCGAAACAATGTCAGGCAAAGTTGCTCCACCTTATGCCAATCCACATCAGGCCGCGCCGGATGAGTCAATTTGCCCAGCTCATCGCGCAGAGCCGCAAACTCAGCTAACGTGCGCGGATCACCGCCGGTACGTATCGGGTGTTCAGTCGTCATCGTCATGGTTAGCGTTCCATCAGTTGCTGCTGTTTTAAATGCCGGATCAGCACTTTGCCTTCGGGCATAAATGTCGTACCGTAACGAATCAGCCCCACGCCCTTCAATTCAACATCGATGGCATAACGCAATTCTCCAGGAATATCCTGCTCCAACAAGGTCACAGTCAGTGACTGCAAGCGGGGTTCATACTTCAACAGCACACTAGAGAATATGTCTATCAATTGATGGGCAGTACCCGGCATGCCTTGTAAGATCTTAGTCATGTCGGGTAATCCGTAATCAGGCAGATGAGATAGAGTGCCAGCACGAGAGTTCAGGATACGTTGAATATTATCCAGTACAGATAAAATAACTTGATCAGCCTCACTTACAACATCAAGGGATAAATCCCCGGTGAAGCTGCCGGTGAGTATTTCGTATAACGATGGGGATTTTCTATCCATAGCGTGACCTTATCTTAATAATGGTAGTATTTATCAATAGAAAACACCGCAACGACCACCTATTTTCACGTTCTATAAAATCACATGAAAAAACCATCGATGACTTCATTAAAAAACGCACACTCTAATAATTGAACCTGCCACCCACCTCTGATATCAAATGTCATATTTATCAAATTCATATTTTATCTAAATATATCATCAACAAAAATTAGCTACATTTATGAAGAGTCCAGCCAGACCATCCATCACTTGACGGATATAAGACATCTATTCCTGACCATTCAGGCTCAACTAAATCGGAGAATTGATATTCCCAAAAATACCAAGCTGAGCTTCTTAACTTCTCATTATCTTTGTTGTAGACAATAAAAAATGATTGGTTTGAAAATAATTTCAGTACGCGACCTACACCACCATAAGGTTTATAATTGGGAGTGTAGACTATAAAGTAGCATGTGTTAGATTTATTCCAATATTGATTGCTTTGCGTGGCATATTTATATGCAAGAATCTTAACTGAAAGCAAAGAAACAGATATTAAAATTACAACCATCACTATCACAATAGACATAAACATAAGAGTTCTACGCATTTCTATTTTTTCCTTGCAGCATATTCCTCAATGTCTATGCTATTTAAGTGAATGGTAATATCCACAGGTATTTTTTTCACTGTGGAATAAACGAAAAAATCCCCAGTCTTTTTCTCTTCTTCTTTTTTCCCTTTATTACAATTCGTCTTGTATTGTACAAAAGAACCGTTTGTCACTCGATAGTAATCCTTGCCCCCCACAAATATCCGTTCACGTCCAATAAGTTCAGTAAGGATGTCAGGTTTAATGACCCCACCCCACCCCCAATAACCCAATGGTTGGTCATCCCCGTCGTTCATAAATTCATATGTATCTCTGACATACAAACCCAACTCGGTTATTTTTAGTCGAAACAACCCGTTTTCCTCTTTGCTTATCAGCATATCCGTAAAAGCAACCTTTACAATAAATGCACCTAATGCACCATAAACATCATCCAGCTCATCTGTGGCTTTTTCCCAATTGCTACTTCCTATTGAAATATAATTAAACTGACTTTGTTTATCCAACTCCATTGCAGACAAATCACTAAAATCCAGAAGGCGTGATGTTAATGTTTTATTCTTTACATCGACTAACCCCATGCGTTCCAAACGGCTAATAATAGTAATAAGCCCGTTTGATAACTGATCGGTCAACCCCTCTTTCCTGCCAAGATAACCATTATACTCACGAATATACGATATGTTTCCTATGAAATTATCAATGACGGGGCCAACTCTTTTTGATGCTTTATACAACCATTCAAAACTCAAATCATCAACTATGTGTTGCTTATTTATTTTTTGCATATCTACTTTGTTTAGCTTTTCATTTTTACTCATCTCATAAAAAGGATCATAGAACCATTTACGCATAAATTTTGCAGAGACAGCCCACCCTACCTTCTCCATCACATCAGGGATGTCCGTTATTTTAAACAACTTAACGGGAACCTTTTCTTTATTATTTTCATTATTAGTTAACTTTGATTTAATCGTTTTGTCGTTCATAAGCTCTTAACCTATTATTAAAGAGTCTTGTTCTAAAATGGTTAATTCAATTTCAGACTCTTCGGTATGACTTAAGAAGTCAGTGAGTCCATTATCACTAGTGGTCCCTCGAAACACGTCTCCCGAAGGAGATTTTAATACATATTTGATCCCCTCGATTGGTTGAAGTGTTCTGTCATCAAGCAGTATAAAACTCCGACTATGCGTATCCGCCACACCTGGCATAAAGGGAAACTCTGCTTGTTGCGACACCGCAGTAGCAGCAGCCGTCCTTTTCACCTTACGCAGATACGTCCCGGTGGTGCCGTATTCCACCTTTCCGGCCTCCAACCTCAGATAACTCCCCCCACCAATCAGCGTAATACGTTTCTTCCCGGCAAAGGAGATAGTGCCTTCGGAGCTCATTGTCAGCTTCTTCTGCGCAAACAGGCTCATCGGGCCGTTCTGCGCTTGTATCTCCATCGGCCCTTCTCCCGATATCAAGCTCAGTGCTCCCGTGCGGGCAAACAACCCCAGTTGGTCACCGGTCAACACCGTCATATTGCCCATCACCCCGACGCTAATATCACCACCGGCATTTATCGCCACATTCTTGCTGGCGGCCAGTTGCAGATGTTCACCGCTAGTAAACGCCATTCCTTCCGGCGCTGAGAAGTGGATGATTTCATTCAGCGGTTTTAGCCGTTCGCTAAACATCTGTCTCTGGCTGTCAATATCGGCGCAAAGTGCCTGGGCCTGCTCTGCGGCTATCGCCAGTTGCTCGAGTTGTTGCAGGCAGAGTTCGATTTCCCGCAGCGCCGTGTCCATCTCCAGCACCTCACCCGCCGCTTTCTGTTGACCGTCCGCACTGATGAATAATCCCTTGGCCACCCGCATGACACCGCGTTCATCGGTGCGCAGTTCAAACCCAGCGCCACGAGGTTTGTCTTGCGCATCGACGAGATGCCCCTGACTGAGCTGCGTTTTACCGTATTCCGTGGAAAGGTGGATATGCTCTTCACCGCGCTTATCTTCCATGCGCAATTCATTGTGGGCAGCAGTGCGGTAGATGTTCTGGCTACGGTTATCGCGATTCACTATGTCGGGATGCGCTGAGTCGTGCAAAGCGTGCGTGATATACGGCAGGTCAATATCACCGTTGCCGTAAGCAATCGCCACTTCGGTGCCGTCAATCAGCGGCGTATGCCAGCCGTAGGTGTCGCCGGTATAGGGCTTTGCCATACGCAGCCACAAATAGCCGTAACCCGGCTCTGAGTCCTCCCGGTCAAAGTCCAGCTTCACCCGGTAACGTCCGTGTTCATCCAGATGTGCATAAATGTCGTGCTTCTCCCGGCTCTCAACACGGGCTGACAGGGTGCCGTGAATTTCAGGGCGTTCAGGGCAGAGCGGGCGGAAACAGTAACGTTCGGTATAAGGTTGCCCCCATATCGAGACATGCAAACGGGAATCACGGGCGGCCCGGAAGGTCGCCAGCGTGATAATCACGCCCTCTTTCAGTGCTCTAATCACATTACCCTGCGGCTCCAATACCTGACCGGGTGTCAGGTGCGATGCGTTACTGAACAGATGAATACGGGCGGATTTGTTCAGCTCGCGCTCATGGTGAATGCGAGCATAAAACGCCCCGCTTTCAGTTTCCGGCTCCGGGTCGGTGTCGTCACCGGCTTCGCGGTACGGGGCGGTATAACGGTAATGTTCACCGGTCGTCACCGCGTCATGACGAACGCTGACCTGTGCATCCAACGGCGTGGTGGCGGTGCGATAGTTGTAGTCACGCGTCGCAACAGACCCCGTCACCACGTTGTGCCAAGTGCGTACGTCCCATACTGATTCCTCCGCCCCATCGAACAGGCCAGAAGGCTCGCTGTACGGCAAACGCACATCAAACTGATAGTTCAATTGGCTATCGGCAAAGATGAACACATCCAGTTCACGGGTGTTGTCCATCTCCGTGCGCCAGTAAATCCCCACTTCCGCCAGAATACGCTGGATAAACTGCAAATCCGTTTCGCGCCATTGGGTGATGAGCTCACGCGGCGGATAGGTGCGCTCCAACCGAAAGTCAAAATCAGCCCCTTCCAGCCCGTGTTGACGCAGCACTTGCTCCACCACGTCCGGCACGGACTGGTTCTGGAAGAAAGCACACTGCCGAGTGTACGAGAGCAGTGCCAAACGGGAGCTCAGCGTGATGTTGTAGTGCGACTGGTCAGCCGTTGTGGACAGCCATTCCAGCCGGGTGATGATGCCGTGCACCCTTTTGCCACTGCGCATCCGCAAGGTCGCATACTTCAGCAGCACCTGCTGCGGGGCAATATTGGATTGAGGTGTGGTGAATTCGATGTCCCAAGAGAATGGTTCGCTTAAGGCTTCACACCCACGAAAATTCAGCACATCCGGTTGTACCGGGCTGTCGTTAATCTCAAGAAAATAGCGAGTCTGACCGTCAAAAAGTGCTAACCAGTTATCCATCACCTTACTCCTTTGTCGGTACCAGATTGAGCCAGCCATCGCCCAGTTCAATAGTGCGTGGTTTATCCGGGTCAAGGTCGTCACGGGTCAGCACCAACCGCCAGCGGTTGTCTTTCAAATCCGGACGGTTGAACAATCCCACTACGGCTACAAATTGCGCTTCTTCTTCCATTGGCATATTGAGCGTCACACTGCCTTTGGGCATCACCAACAGCGATTTAGAGGCCAGTACATCTTCTTTGAGCGCCGTATCGGCATTGCGTAACAGCGTCTGGTAATCGGCTGCATCCACGGCTTGTCTATCTTTGAGCTGATAGACCCGTACCATGGTCGCCAGTGGTGTTTGTGCACCGTCTACGTTAACGGCTGAACGCGGAGAAAAGTCCAAGTGTAGTGTTTTGATCTTTTTATAAAAAATGGATTTAGTCACGCTGACGGTGCCGTCCTTGACGGTTTGCGTCAGTCCGCAACCTGCAAGCAGGCCGCAGGCAATAAGCGTTAGCACCCGCCAGCGGGTTACTTTTATCATCCAGGAATTCCTTTTGAGAGAGGTAATGCGTCATTATTCAAAGCGGTAATGACCGCTATCAGCAGAGGGTAATGAGGAGCATTGCAGCCCTTCATAGCAGCCCAGACTGACGGTCAGGGTTTCACGGCTGTTGCTGAGTTTGCCGTCTTTCAAGCCGAGTAAGCCGGTACGCCCTAGTTGAATGCGCCGACCTTTTCCCAGACGGGGTTCGGGCAGCAGCAGCACCGGCACGGTAAGGCGCAACCTTGCATCGCTGCGATACCCCAGATAGACGCGCATCAGCACTAGCAGGTCGGTATGTAAGTGACCGCCTGGCAGCCATCCTTCCGCTTCCCCAGGGTTCTCCGTGGCAAGCGCCACCAACACCCGGCTACAAGCTTCTTTACCGTTTTTGCCCAATGTCGCTCGCTGTGAAAGCCGCACGCGCCCCCCGGCCCCTAACCCAGTTCGGTTATCGATATGCACTTTGACCGGATCGGGCTCGATGATTTTCGCCCGAGTATGCGGAGCCAACAGGCTGACCAGTGCACGAATACCCTCCGCATTTCGGGTAGGTAATCGCATGGTACCCAGCAGAGCCAGAAAGCGTGAGATCGGTGTTGCTACATGCTGTGCCGTACCCGGAATACCGAGCCCCACCAGCCCCAGTAAGCACTGTGAGGTGGCGTCGCGCCCTCCTGGTTCAAAGGTGGCTGGGTAAGCATACTTACGCCAGATCCGGTAATACTGAGTGGTAATGCGGTGGCTGAAGATATCCAGAAATGAGGTAACCGCTTCATGCCCTTCCCGGCGTTGTGCAATGTCATCCAAATATGAACTGGGTAAGGGGGAATCTACGCCGTACATCCCCAGAAAAGTGGTGCGCACGGTTGGAGGAAGTTCGGGATGGTCTTCGTCAGTCTCAACCGCTTTCAGGGTGCTGACCGGAAAGCCCATTCCCGGCCATGGACGAAAGCGTACCGGATCGTTTCTCGGGTGACTGGTAGCACCCAGTTTGGGGGCATCCGAGTTTTCCTGTTCCAGCAGTTGGCAGAAGCGATAAAAGTTAGCCCGCCAGATTTCCTTATTGAGAGCTTGCGTCAGCCCGGTACGTGCTGGCTGTGAAATTCGTTCCATCTCAATCGTTTCCCTGTCGGTTGCAGCACCAGTGTGAGTTGGTTAAAGAGGTGAATATCCGCATACAAGCCGAAGAAGCGATGCAGCATCTCACCAAAGAGATTCACATCCCCCTCACCGGCAAAATTATCTATGTTCAGCGTGACCTCGATATCCACGCCCCGTAACATAAAACCCTTCTCAAAACGGCGAATAAGCTGGTGTTTCACCGCGACAATGGCTTCAAGGCGACGTCGGTTCATTTCATCATCGGTCCAGTCATACAGCGCAAGAGTCCCCCGGAGCACTTCCGGGTTATCCATCATGCTGAGGAAATTCGACCCTAAATGACTCATCACCCGCCAGTGGAAACGATCATTAGCCGGTGGGTACAAGGGTAACGTCGGTGCGGAAACGTTCAGTACCCTAACCGGGACTTTTCCCGCCTTGACCACCCGGTCCAGCAAGGTGCTTTCCAGTGCCTTACGCGGCAGTTGCCCGTTGGTACCCGTGATACGCATCGAGAGCGACTCGGATTTCTCGGACAATTGATCAAGTTCGAAAGAGCGCCCACCTAGGATCAGCCAAGTGTCATACAGGCCGGAGGCTCCGCGTTTCACCCGTGTGTGGTAATAACGCTCGGGCGCATCGTGGCGCATCATACCGCCCCGGTGGCGGAAACTGGTAAACGGCGCATACGGATATTTGCCATTTTTCACCGCGCCGTGAATGCTATCGACACTGTAAATCTCAGTGTGCCCATCCTGAAGGCGCAGCGGCCTGAGCAGGTACTCATTGTCCAGTGGGTTGAGCGTGAGCGGGTCGGCTTCTAGGGTGAAGAGATTGATCACCGGCGCACAGTGCAGGCGGAAGTTTTCGGTCTCAAACGGCAAGTCAGATGACCAAGCCTCACTCAACACCATGTCGATTTCAAACCCGTTGCTGGCTGGATTTAATCCAATGGTTTCAAGCCCCCGTAACTCAACAAACATAAATTTCGGTCGGAAGCTGAAGTATTCCAGTAATAGCTGATAACCACTGAAGGCGGAGTCGGCTTTCTGCCACAGACCGTCATTATCATCAAAGCCCATGGGTTTACACCAACCGTCAAACTTACGACGCTCGCTGTGGGTACCGGCATGGCGCGCATACATGGCGTGAACGCGGCGGGTCATCGCCAGATGCAGGGCTGAACTCACCGGGCTTTCGGCATTGAGAAAAATGGCAACCTTGTCGATCCCAGCTTTAGCCCAGTCCACTTTTTCCGAGCATTCAAAGCGTAGACGGATAGCAGAGCGACCATCAGTTTCCGTATGCAAGCGGGCATCCGCCAAGTGGAGCGGTTGGAGTGGGACATCACGAGTTGTCCGGTACTGACAGGCGGTTTTATGCGCCCCAACGGGGCGGGATAGCACAGAGAATCCTTCTGTCAGTACTTCCGCCTGACGTAGATTGCGCCAGTCAGGGGAGAACTCGACGATTGCTAGAGACGGGATAGTGCGCATGTAATGCGGCCACAGCAAGCTGACCAGTCCTTCAGTCAGCTCTGGCAGATCATCATCGAGTTTTTCACGTAATCTCCCCATCAGGAAGGCAAAGCCTTCGAACAAACGCTCGACGTAGGGATCGCGGGCACCGGGTTTATCGAGGTTGAGCATGGCCGCTCGATCCGGATGAGCGAGAGCAAATTCTTTTCCGGCCTCGCGCAGATAGCGCATTTCGGCCTCAAAGTAGCGCAAGGTTAAGTCATCCATACACGAAGTTCCTGAAAGTTATCAAATAAAAAATTAGCCACAAAGCACCATGGCACGAGCCGGATCAATAGCAATGAGTCCCGCCAATAGGGCATCCATCTCAGGCATCAGACGTGTTTTATCGGTTTCACTGCGACCCGCTTTCATGCGCAGTAGCTTCAGGCGACGAGCCTGCACTTCAAATAGCAAGGCTGGCTCCCAGTCCCTCAGTGTTAGCTGTGGGGCGCAAGCTGTCAGTTCACCCAGCAAATGCAGCGCCATGTCATTACGCCCATACTGCTCTGCGACTCGAGCCATTAGCAGACGTACCAACCAGCGGTGGCGTGGCGTGTCCATCCCCGGTCGGGACTGAAGCCAAGCGAGCGCGGCCTCGGGGCCTTCGCTGTCCCCCTTCTCCATCGCCTCAGGTTCCAATAACAGCACATCATCCCCCTGACCACCTGCCACCGATACCGTTTCATCACGAAACAGCAGCACATCCTCGTTCACTTTTTCGGCTATCCAGCCCGCGGTCACTTCGTCGGCAAACGGGGTGCCGTCATTCCAAGCTAGCCCTTCCAACCCAGGCAGGCGTTTGAGGAACAAACGCAGATCGGAAAGGACGGAGTCGGACCAGGTTTCCCATGGCTGCCCCGCGTGACTAAGCCCCTGCCAGAGATACCACTGGAGATCGAGCCAAAAATGGTTCACGCCTTCGCAGTACATCTGGCTGGCCTGCTCGACCAGTTCGGCCCAGTTTTTCTGTAGATATAAACGCTTTAACTGCGCCCGGTACTCGGGTTTTGGCGGTACCAGACGAGTACGCCCATGGCTGTCTAGCGGCGGGATTTGATCGACAGTATCCCAGCGCACGGTTTTCATCAGCCGGTGGGAAGCCAGCCAGCCCTGTGGTTGTTCGCTCAGCCAACGGGAAAGTAACTTTGCCTGATCGAGTAAATCACGCCCCGACTTCACAGCTGACAGTTGTGGCGAGTTACTCATACCTGAATCCTGCCCGCTGCTGTTCTGGGGGATCAACGCATCCATTCCACCAGAACGTGCTAGGCGATTTTCCAAAGCGCTACAGAGTCCGGCAAACGAGGGTTTATCGTTATCAGGCCAGTCAGCAACGGCGTTTGACAGCAGACTCACAGCGCCAGCGGTGAGACCGGTATCACTCCGATCTACCTCTGGCCAAAGTGTGAGGGTATCGAGTACTTTAGTGCTACTGAGCCACTCCAACGCGGCCTTACGGGCATTGGGCCGCTGCGGATGACAAAGCTTGCCATAGCGCAATAACATCGCCGCCAGCAGTAATAATCCCTCCACCAGCCCTTTCTCACCGTCGCGGTTCAGTCGGGCCTGTATGTACCAGGTCACAACCCGGATATCTTTTGCGCTGTCACAAAGTATCTTTTCCGCCAGCCTACAGAGTTGTTCCGAGTCGGTACCTGAGAGCTTATTGATTTCTTCACGCATCAGCTGGAAGTGATCGTCATACGCCGGGTCGCCGCCGGTTTCCTGCTCAGGGCTGATCGGGCGTAACCAATTATCCCAAAGTGACAGGGCATCGGTTGCCTGTGCGATAAGGCTCTGCTGCTTTTCTTGGTGGGGAGTACATGCCGTTAACAAGGCTTGTGGTGAGCTCATTCCATCTCCTCCATACCCGCATCAACGCTAAAAATCGTCATTGGTAACTTAAAACCCTGGAGCTTAAGTAGCGCTAGCGGCCCCTCGCCCAGCTCACTGCGCATCACAAATTTAAGTGGATTACCGTCTTGGCTTATCCACACCAATTGGGTACGACTACCATCAAGCGGCGTGATCAGAGCCTTATCCAGCAAACGGATGAAGCCCCAGTTCCCTTGGTTGTTTACGTACAATTGCATGCCACTGTTTACACTGCGCCAACTCAGGCTGACACCCGGATAATAGGTATTCCCCGGCCAGACGAAGCTCTGCCAGCTTTCCATTTGGTTGAAGTAGTCCAGATTCTGCTCGTCAAGGGTGAGTTGCATACGTGCCACATCACGTGTGGGTCGTGCCATTAATTCGAAATGAACGCCCGCATCACCTTGGGCAAAAACAATATCCGACAGTTCGGCCAACTGATTAATCGCCTTGAGGAAATCAGTGCTGACCACCATCCCCTGACTTGCTGAAGGATCAACCACCCAGCGATTCCCTTCCTGATGGAGAATACCGCCAAGGTTGGTTTTCAGGAACGTAGCGATACGACCGGAGTCACTGCGCAGGAACTGCGCCAGCAGCGGCAACGAAGCATCGCTGCCGCTAGCCTTAAACGGATAACGGCCGGCAAAAGCCTTGTTCCATTGATCAACAATGGTGGCCTGCCAGCGAGTATTCAGGCTTCCCGCCGCCGGAGCCAACACCTGCCGCCACGCCAAATCCAATGGTTGCACAAATAACGACTGACCGAAGCCACTCCACTCCTGTCCCAAACTGGCAGCAACCAGACTGCCGTAATCACGCGTGTCCGTCAGATCGATGGCTTTACCCTGAAAGACAGTCTGAGCCAGCATCTGTGCCATCGCCTGTGGATCAGGCGCACTAGTGACCTGCTGAAGCTTGAGCCGTACCTGTGTGACCCTGGCAAGCCAAGACTGGAAACTCAAGTTGCCGTTACTACCAGTACCTTCCTTGCCCTCAATCAATCCCATTAATGGGCCAAAGACTCCATCCAGTGGCCCTTTAGGGCCCTGAGCCTGTTCAATGAACTGTTTCGCATTCTTCTTCTGGCCGATTAGTTTCTTCGCTGAATCCACTATCGAATCAGCCAGCGCATCGCCTTTCTGTCCGGTTTTACCCTGCCAAGCCAGCGTATTCATCAGAGCTACCAGCGGTGATTGGCGTACATCGCCTATCAGGTTCAACTGGGCAATGGCTTCTGACAACGAGGTCGCATCTTGCCATTGAATGCTGTTGACCATATTCAGCCAAGCATTACCAAAATCGGAGAAATAGCGTTCTGTCAGTCGGGCTTTCAGGGCTTCCGGCGAGATATCACTACCCGATTGGTGGGTTTTGTCCGTCAGCACCCAGTCGATTTCATCGCGGCGGGTTTTCACCACCTCGTTAATCGCATCTTGTACCTGTTCTTCCCAAGCCTGACGGGTGAACATCCCCGGCACCACTTCTTCTGTATTGAACACCGTTGCGGCGTCAGTGTCGCCGGCCATGTCCGCCAGCGTGAGATCAGGCCAATTGCTGGCAATGCGTTTGAGCATGTCCTGATACAACCCGGACTCTGCATTACGCTGACCAATCTGCTTGAGCAGGATTTGCCGCACGGTGCTGATAAGTTCAACGTCAGACTTTATTTTCCATTCCGGATGTGACGGGAGGTTTTGTGCATAGAACCCCAGCAGTTTCGGCGCCAATTCCTGCCAGGTGCCCTCAGGTACCCCTTGACGCACAGGCCAAGTTGCCAGCACGTTTTTCGCCAACCATCCAGCATCAGCTTTATCTGGTCGAGACATCATCAAGTAGCTTTTCAACACATCGTATGCCTGTTGTGTGCCCTGCATACGGGCGTCACTGGCCGGAGGGAATTGCACAAAAGCATTCAACTGCTGCTTCAGATGTTCTGCGGTCGCATCCCGCATTAACAGCGCGTTATTTTTGGCATACAACGGCCAAAGCGCAACCAACGTGTCACGGTCCTGATTAAGGCCAAAACGGGTGTACCACGGTGCACCAGTCGCTTCACGGTTTTGCAAACGAGCGATGCCTTGCTGAAGCACAAGCTGGTTACGCAGACGCTCTGGCAAAGGTTGTTTCGTATCTGCGGCAAGGAGAGCGGTGTCCTGCGCCTGATAAATTTGTGCCCGGTTGACAGTCAAAGATAACAACGTACCGGCCCCCCACAACACAACCAGAGCAAGGAGCAGTAAGCGCAGCCCCTTTAACCAGTCGAAGGTAAGTTTTTTGGCACGGACCACACCGCAGTCGTCGATAATCGCTTTCCATGTCGGGGTATCGAGACGGGTATTGGGCACCGAAGCAGCGACAGCCAGTTCAGGGCTGAACATGACGCCTCGTAAGCGATAAGCGGCAGAACCTTGCATCAGCCCGCCGAGCAATAGGTTCAGGCTCGCTTTCAGGTCAGCTTGCAAACGAGAGGATAATTGCAGTAGCCAGTCGTGATAAGGGTTACTCAGTACCTGAGCCATCCCGGTCTGACGTAAGCGAGGAACCAGAGCGCCCAGGGTTGTGCTGGCTTCCTGCGGTGTCGCACCGGGGCCAAATATGACGCCAGTTGCGATTGCCTCGCGCCCCTCCTGATCACCGGTCTCTTTATCGGTGAGCCATAACCACACAGGAGCCTGCCAACCCAGTATGTTGTCGGCTTTCTGGCGGCTGCGTAAAAAAGCATCACGCTCACTATCGGATGGTAACGCGGTGGTATCGATTACCTGCACGATGCCATCCAGCGGGTAACCTGGCCGTATCTGTTGCAATGCGGCGAGGAACCCTGCATCTGGTTGTGATTGCGCATTTCCACCATAAATCAGGAGACTACCGTCACTCTCCTGCCATAAATCACGCACCAGCCCCGGTACAGCATTTTCAATATCATCATCTTCACCTTGAACCAGTAGGATGCGAATTTTGGTTTTCCAACGACGGCTATAGCGCAGGTTGAGGTGTTCGGTAACTGAAATTGCGTCAAACGTATCCGCGATCACATCAGTATGAAGTGTGTGAAGGCCTTCATTGGTACGAGCGGACTGCTGATTTTTCTGGAATGACAGCCGAACACCTGACTTCCCTATCCGGTCGAATATTTTTTCAACGAGCCATCCCAGAAGAATCAATACCGAAGCAATGGATAAACAGACGATCAGAAGACGGCTGTGATCCAGTGGCCCTATCCCGGTCCAGTCAACCATTTGTCTAGGCAGAGCCAGGAATAAAAAGCTGACGATCCCTGTCAAAAATAATAAAACAGCAACAATTGCCCCGATGAGAGTTTTTATTTTCACAATAGATCCTGATTAATCCCTGTTTTACCGGCAGGTGTGATACCAACAACCCAGATTTCTCCTGGGTTTGTTTCAGCGACGACAACCTGCGCACTACCTTGTAGAGCCATGCCTACGGCCAGGTTGATCGCAAGCCATGGCGCAGCCTTGCCGGTGTGACCCGTGGTCTGATCTACATCCCGGTTATCTTCCGTCATGCTGAATGTCAGCCCATTTTTTTCACAGGCTCCACTCCACGCTCCTCCTTGCGCCGGTGCACTGCCAGTCGTCCAGGCTCCCTTAACTTCTGCTGCAGGAATCAGGCTCCATAACAGTGCTCTGCCCAGCGTCTGGGAGAGCGTACCGATACTCCCTTTTTCAGGACGATGTAATTTAATGCTATCAGGGAAACCAGAGTGGTCACGGTTTAGCAAAAGTGTCCAAGTCATGGCCTCCCCTTCATTGTCCTCAGGGTGCGAACGAACGACTACACTCAGAGCAAGAAATACGGCAGGTTGCCTCCATATTTCATCCAACCAAAAGTCGTAGGCAGTAACCCCTTTCATGTTCAATAAACGAAAGGCTCTATCTGTTTGTATAGTAAGCGTATTGCGAATTTGCTCATCCACATTTGGAACACCACTAATGTCACAGTCAGCCATAAGCCAGCACGATACATCGGCAGGAATTTTAGCCAGCATCGGTTTGATTTGACTGGCGATCGTTTTCAGTCCGGCGTCAAGATCCTGAGATTGCCGATTATCATCAAAACCCAGTAATCGGGAATGACGAACGGGCATCCCCCCCGTTCGAGGGATCTGTATACTGAGCTGAGACTCTGCAGACTTAACAGCATTAAGTAATTTATCCGTACCACTACCGAGTTGTGTAATCATCCCGGTATGTAAAACTCTGGCAGCCCTTTGCCCCCGGGTCGTTTCCTCATTCAGTAACCGAGTTCTTTCTTTGTCCCATGACGCAGCCCAGACTTGATCGCACTTGTAACCAAACCGGCGAATGCTGAACAACAAACCCCAGAGGCAAAATGGCAAACCTGATGCCATAAACCAGAAGACAAAACCTGACCGCTCCTGCGTCCATAACCAGAAGGTCAGAGCGTTTCCCAAAACCATGAAAGTCCCGAGCAAATATAACCAACGACGGGTTGCTGGCCGGGGAATTCGGGGAGCTATATCAGGAATTGCATCCAGATAGATAGGCATAATTAACCAACCTTTGCAGCCGGAAAGGAGCTAATAAGTGTGCAGCCACAACCACATTTGTGACCCTGGAAAGCAACAGGGATACCGTTATCCAGATAGTCCGGGTTGCCTTCGATGATTTTTGTTGGTCCATGTCCGGATACCGGACAGGAAACTTCATCACCTTTACGGGCAACGCCCACTCCACCAAATTTCATTTTGTCAGAGCCAGTTAATACGGTTCCACCATGAGTGGTCTTATCACCTTTGCGAATAATTTGCAGCATTTGTGCCTCCATCAATATATTGTCAGGCCGAATAAAACATCCGGAATATTTATTTTCAGGGAATCAGGCATAACCCATGCAACGTTCTGGGTACCCTTCGAGGTTGAATATGAGAGAGAGAAAAGCAAACATAAACCACCTTTAATAGTTGCCAACCATAGAGAGTTTCTTAAATATTAAATAACTTCATATTCACTACTAAATTTTATAACTAAGGAAATTTCACTTGGTAACATGAACGTTTGCCGTTCTCCTCCGATACCTGATAAAAACCCATATGCCCAATACTGTACCTGCACTCATCGCCACAGGAGATTAGAGTTTGACCACATCACCAAACACCAGCTGTGCCCCGGACGATGCTAGTGTCATCGCAGTCAGTCCCCCCAGAATAATTTAACCTCCTGTTACTCACTGGATTAACATCATATAAAAGGCGAAGGAGTATTTTTTATCCCCTGCTACATTTGACCATATTCCTTTAAACTGCCCTTTTTCTAACAAACCATCAAACGTTTCTACTCCCTCAGGGACAGAGGCTGACAGAATTAATCCGTCACCGTCCCGACGACCAGTTACATTTATTTTTTTCTTCATTTTTTCATAAAAATAAAAACCATAAACATCATCAGCATTATATTCAAGGTGCAGGTCTATTCTGATTTCCTCGTTTAACTTCCCTATATAATTAATCGAGTTAGAACTTATATCACAATTACTTAAACAACCAATATCATTTAAGTTTATAGCATCAGTATCTTTACTATCAAGGGCGATTACAGAAAGCTGCTTTTTCATCTCCATTAATAATTTGTGATAGATAAAACAAGACGGTAATGCCTCCAATTAGTAGAACATGTATTTCTCAATAAAGGCACCAATGACTTTTTCATGCAGCTCAACAGAGCGTGAGAAGCAGATAGTTTTGCGAGTGAGTCTTTTGATGCGTGTACGCAGTGTCAGGTTGTTACGCTCAATACGCTGAGTGAATATTTTTCCGGTTAGATGCTTATCCTTCGGCACTTCTCTGCCATAACTACCCCAGTCATCGCTGGTTATCATTCCGATATTAAAAGGGGTGAGTAGAGCCAGTAGTTCACGGCAGGTTTCATCAGTACGGGGGCCAAATGTATAGGCCAGGACTCCGCCTGTTTTGGTGTTGTATGCATACCAGAGCCAATGCTGACGGGCTTTACTGCCGACAAAGCTCCATTTCTCATCGAGTTCGCAGATAAGTGCTACGTCAGCATGAGCAACCGGAGATGATGTTATTCGTCATGGCGCGAGTTTTTTAAAGTGCGAATGACGGTGTTAATGCCGATTTTCAGCGTCCTTGCGGTATCACGAACACTGGCACCGTTGAACGCCATTTCGGTGATCTGCTCTTTGACACCCGGCTTACGGGCTTCATAGGCATAAATGAGCAGAAACACGAGATGGCAGTCACGGCAGCGAAATCTGTCATTGCCTTTAGGGTTCTGACCGTGGCGGTAAACTTGAGCAGACTGACAACGGGGGCAATGAATCTTAACGCTGGCCATGAGAGGACCTCAAAAGCGAGTATTATACATCAAGTTCAACTAATTGGAGTCATTACCAATATTTCTATCATTATCTTTCACGAACAATGTAAAATACTTAACACCATCGAGATCATCCATCCCAGGTTTCAACTCATAATCGATTGCATAGGCATTTATAGCTATGGAAAATAAAAACATGATTAATGCACTAAAAAACCTCATTAAAAACCCCTTCATGTAAAAATCTTTCTAGATTATTAAACCGATCATCGTAGTATTAATCATATCGATTGACAACTCTTATTATCGAATATGACATTTCCTTAGTGACGACTTCGTCAGCACGAAAAAACCAACTGTAAAAAACAATAAAACCTCAAAGACAATTCACTCTCCCAAGGTATTAGACATGATCCATGCAACAAGAGGTATACCTTTTGCGTTGATATATCCGATGTTCACCCATTTATTATCAGGTGAAGTTTTTATTACTTTTACTTTATCACCTGGCACAAGATAAGCTTTAGCTTGACTGTTATTATTAGGCGAAGGGAATAAATACGTTTTCGCCTTAACCGTTACCGACACGTCAATACTGTTTAAATAATTAACAATGTAGTCAACAATTATTTTTTTTGATTCTCTATTTATCTTTACCAGCTGCTGGTAAGTGTTAATGTTTTCTTTATTTGGTGCATCACATCGCAAGTAACTCCTAACTGCATTTCCATCAAGTGATGATAAGTTATTTTCCATGCTTTTTATTGTGGGTCTTAGAGAAAGAAAATCAAATGTATCAGCTTCTGGTGAGTTTGAACTTATCAGTATATCTTCATTTTTTTTCCAATCATATCCACAAGCCTCTCCATCCCAGTCACTTATAAAACAGCCGTTTCTCATATCAACAACACTACAATGTGCTTTATCAGTATATTCTTTCTTTCCATCAGCAAATTCTACGTACCCTCCAGATATACTATTTACGACTAAATATTTCCCGGATGGTGATAATTTAGATGAGCCATCCTCAGTGAAATAACGACCTTTTATACTCAGATCAACCCTCTCTTTGCTGTCTTGAAACGATAACCCCCCCCAAGAATAAGGATCATAATGCTCTCCATTCTTTTTATCAGAGAAAATTATTTTTGTTCCAAAAGATGAGTTTATCATAACATCAGAAAAAACCACTGATGGGATAATCATAGATAAAAAAACAATAGTTCTAACGAAAAAATTTAATTTCATAACTTAGCCTTTAATGAGTTGAATCTATTTACTGAATCCGTCATCCTTCTAGTTAACTTGTACTCCTCCAGTAAATTACTTTCATTTTTATCAAAATCATTTCCCCACTGAGTTGGATCTCGATTTACTTTTGGATAAGTTTCGTAAAAGTTATCCATAGCTTTCTTGAAATCTTTCTTCACATAACCAGGTCTATTCACCGAGTGATCTAGGACAACAGCCCTTCCAAACTTACTCTTAACAAAATCGCTGATACTGGCATTAGAAGTTACAGCATTATTTTCTGCACTATGAAGTCTATCAATAAAATCTAACACCTGTAGATCAAGATACTCAGGAAGTGAAATTATTTTAAGTAATGCAGCAAGAGGTTTATTATGAACGACCTCCCCATATGTGGTTCTACTACTACCTTGCCTTATCAAAGTTTTCAACTCGGCGGAGGTTATTTTTTCACCACCAGTAAGTATGGTGTCGTTATAGTAAATAATTGCTGACGAACCTGTACCTTCAACAGTCCAACCACAGCTTACTGCATATTTACTGTATAATTCAAAATGTAAATCTCTAAATTTTGAAAACTGCGCGGATAATTCACCTTTTCCTCTAAGATCAACTACAGGAGTAGAATTAGGTTTAAAATAATCCTTTACTGTTTTCTGCATGGCACCAGCAGTAATTACTTCACTATCGTAGGATTGTATAGCATCCATATTCCCTTCATTTTCTGACATTGCAATCAGTATTTCTTTCTCATCTAAGGTTATTTTCTCTGTTGAAACAAGAAAATCCCAGCGAGAATAATTTTTCAGACTTATCTCCCCCTTATAAATCGGACCGTAAACCTCACCATATTTGGTAACTTTAAACTTATCAGCATATAAATTTTCGCACTCACATGATTGACTATAAAAAACATCAATAAACACCACCGGATGCATATGCCACGGTTCCGCTCCCAGTCCCGGCACGTCCTTCATCCACTTCATTTTCTCAATAAACGTTTCCAGATACGTTTTCCAGTGTGATGCATCGTTAGTCAGCGTATCGAGATAATTCTTCCACAATGGTTCATCCTTGCCGTAATACCACTCGCTGGCGTGTTTCGCGATAATACGCTGCAAACGGTCACGGTAAGAGACGTTCTGAATCGCCTGGAGATATTCTTCTTCCGAATAGTGGCCATCTTTATTACTGTCAATCTGCTCCAACAGACGTTGGTAGTTGTACTGGTTCAGGGCGTGGCTGGTACGGGTTTCTGCCTGCGCGGCTTGCTGCAATTGCTCCAGAATAACCTTCACAATGTTATCCGGTTGCAGGGTGCCGTTTATCAAGTCAAAGCTTGCCCCTGCCTTATCCAACGTCACAAAACCCCGGTCTGCCAGCGCATACTGCGATATTTTCTGAATGTCAGCAGCAGTCAGCCAGCCGCCCTCTTTGTGTATCTGGTAATACGCTGGTTGCCCGTCCTTTTCTTCCATCGGTACCTTTAAGCGCGTAACAATCCCCTGCGTCCGAGTTTTACGTGTGCTGTCCACCATCAGCCCTTCGGCATTTTTGATAAACAATGTCGCGCCTTCTGGGTACTTCACAAACGCCGGTTCTTCTTCGCCCACCTTCGCCGGGTTGGTGATAAATTTCGCCATGTCATCCAGACTCAGGCACTCAATATGCACCTGGTAACGTGAACGTTTGCCGTTCTCCTCCGGTAACTGATAAAAACCCATATGCCCAATGCTGTCACCGGCACTCATCGCCACAGGTGGTTCGGGTTTGACCACCGCACCAAACACCGGTTGTGCCCCAGACGATGCCGGTGTGACGGGAGTGAGACTGTCACCATCAGACACGACCCAAACACGGTCACCTTTTTTGTGTTTTTTCCCTTTAACATCCTGCCCCAGCGTGACCAGACTGAATGTATTCACAGTTTCCGTCTGAGGCGCATCCGACGTGCCCTTAACCGGGCGAGTGACCTGCTGTGCAGTATTTTCTGGCTCATAGCTCAGCGGGAACCCCACCGACAGCTCACCCGCCTTTTTTCTTTGCAGCACATCGTCACCGCTCAAGTAATACGACCAATTTGTACGGGCGGTGCAATTCACTTTACCTGGAGGTTGTGTACCATAAACGGGGGCGCATTTCGCCCACCAGGACGGGACGGGGGCTGACGATGCGGCTTTCAGGGAACCCTGGTCAGATACCGTCCAAATTTTGCTCCCCGCAGCCAAGGTTGCTCCCGCAGCGTTTTTCGTCTCCGTGGTAAGCGTTACCTCAGTGAACTGGCGACGGTCACTGGCTCGGGTAATGATATTGTCACTCAGGGTCAGACTGGTATCTTTAACCAACGAACCGGCAACAGTGCCTGCTTGTGTGTCGTCCACACTGGCGTAATATCGTTGAGAGCCTGCCGTCTTCCGGTCAAGCTCTCCCCCTTGTTGGCGGTAAGCGCTAAAAGGAGCCAGGTTCATGTACAGGGTATAAAACGTCAGTCCACTGTCTGCGGTATCGCCCGGCTGAAGAGTGTGCTTCACCAGCACAAATGACGTGGACAGATGCAAACTTTCATCACGCCACGTAATCGCGGTACTTTCATAATCTTTACACACACGAAAGGCGACAATCTCACCATCCGCCATACAACGAATGAACTGCTCCCCTTTGTAAGGGGTATTGTTGTAATACGCTTTCTCCACCTCACTGTCGGTGCTCAGCGCGCACCAGGGTATGGTGGCGTCCGTAATGTGAATACCGCCGTGCCACATCCCTTGACTGCCTACGAGATATTGCCCCGAACTTTCACCACTCAGTACGGACAACAGTGCTTCAGTAGAAGCAAACACCTGGCCCTTTTTATTCGACGGGACCGGATAACTGAATTTAGGTAGTTTTGCTGGCATAAATGACCTCCCTGTTATTCACTGACCCATTTGGCTGAATTTTTAGTGATGACCTTCACTTCGGTATTTTTAAAGTCCGGTGTTTCCAGAGGCAAACGACTACCTGCACCAGGTACTAGGTAGCCAGCCGTTTTCATAATGAAGTCACCGGACGAACCATGCTCTATCCCACTCTGGCTTAATTTCAGGTACGAACCACCACCGTTCAGCGTCAGGGTTTGCGGTGTACTGATAACGATTTCATCGTCACTGCTGGTCACCGTGATCTGCTGCCGTGCAAACAACGCCATGGTGTTGTGCTGCGCCTGCATTTCCACCGTCCCCTGATTCGCAACCAGCTTCGCACCCGCCTTATGTACAAACAACCCCAGCGCCTTTTCTACCGTCACCGACAGGTTTTTGACTGCGCCGATATCAAGGTGCTGGCCAGCGTTAATCATCGTGTTACCGGTGCTGGTCAGTTGAAGATGCTCGCCGGAGGTCAGTGCCACGCCTTGTGGTGCACTCGTCAGTAACACCGCAGACTGCAGGTTTTTCAGCCTGTCGCTCACCAGATTCAACTGCGTGCTGATATCTGACGTCAACGTCTGCGCCTTTTCTGCAGCTCCATTCAATGCCTGCATCTGGCTGTTGGCCTGGTTGAGTTGGTTAACAGCCGGCATCATCTCCAGCACCGGCCCTTGCGCTTTGGCCTGTTCATCTGCCGTCAGGAAAAGACCTTTGCCCGCTCGCACGGCGCCAAATTCGTCCGTGCGCAGCTCAAAACCCGTGCCCCGCTGTTCACGCTGAGCATTAACCAGATGCCCCAAGTTGAGCTGGCTTTTACCGTATTCCGTCGCCAGCTTGATATGCTCTTCCTGCCGCTTATCTTCCATACGCAGTTTGTTGTTCGTCGGCGTGCGCCAGAGATTACGTGTGTGGTTGTCGCTGGTGACATGGTCGGGGTGTTCAGAATCATGCTGCGCGTAGGCAATATACGGGCGGTCCGGGTCGCCGCTGTCAAACATCACCGAGACTTCTGTACCGTCGAGTAATGGCGCATGCCAGCCATAGGTATCACCCGCATAAGGTTTTGCCATCCGTAGCCACAGATAGGCATACCCCTGTTCGCGGCTGTGACGGTCAAAGTCCAGCTTCACCCGGTAACGTCCCTGCTCGTCCAAGTGCGCGTAGATGTCGTTTTTCTCACTACTCTCAACACGTGCGGGCAAAGAGCCGGAGATTATCGGTCGCTTGAGCAATGCCGGACGGAAGCAAACCGTTTCGCTGTAAGGAATGCCTTCAAACTCAAGCTGGAAGCTGTTTTTACGTGAACCACTAGTGCGAACAGTGGTGATGACAATGCCGTCTTTTACTGCATCCGGCAAGCCGCTGTCGGTTTCCAACACCTGCCCGGGGGCCAGATGAGGACGGGAGGAGCGTCCACTGACGCGGTATTGCGCATTCAGAATACGTTCATGACGCAGTCGGGCAAAATACGCTCCGGTTTCCGGACTCTCGGTATCCCCTTCTGACAGAAACGGCTCCGCATAATGGTAGGTCTCGCCGGCGGTGATGCCTTCCTTGCCACTGAGACTTTCCGCGCTGTCCTGCGGTATCAGCGCCTGACGGTAGTTGTAATCCCGCGTCGCAACACTGCCACTGACGACGTTGTATGCCGTATGAATACCCCAGAGACTTTCCTGCCCACTGTCACTCATCCCGGCCGGGTTACGCAGCGGCACGGTCACACCAAACTGGTACTGTTCCTGACTGTCTTGGAATATCACCACATCTTGCTCTCGGCGGCTGTCCATCTCAAAGCGCCAGAAAATACCCACTTCCGCCAGCAGACGCTGAACAAACGCCAAGTCGGTTTCCCGCCACTGAGTCATCAGCTCCCGCGCCGGATAGTCACGTGACAGACGAAATTCAAAGTCTGGCCCTTCCAGCCCATGCTTACGCAGCACCTGCTCCACAACGTCAATAACAGACTGATTGAGGAAAACCTCACTACCCTTAGTCCGTGCCAGCAGAGCGATACGCGGCACCAAGGTCAGTGCATAAACGGTGTCTTCTTTCGAAGTGGACACCCGGCGGAACGATTCAACGAGGCCGAAGACGGTACGCACCGGCACGGCAGGTGCACCGGTAAACATCGGCGTCTGGAGCGTGAACGAGCCGGGTTTCAGCAGCAAGGTATCGCAAACAATATCCGGCGAAGAACAGGTGACAGACACCTCATAACGCCAAGGTTGACTGAGAGACTCAACCGCGCTGAAACGCAGCACATCCAGAAAATCCGCGCAGCCATGCACATCCATCCGATAGCGTGACTGACCCAGTAATTGCTTTACCAGACTGGCAGCGTTATTTATCGAGGGTTCATTCATTGATGTTTTCCTTTACATTATTAATTAAAGGTCAGCAATCTTTTTTCCTACGAAAATTACGCTGCAAACCTAAGTCAACATTTAATTACTGTTATTGCTCAAAAAACTAACTCTATCCCTAGTCATTGCTGTCTGACACTCTAGTATTTTAATTCGTGCATCAATGACAACTGACTCCAAATTCGCATCACTTATCTTTCCACATTTAGTTGTTTTTTTTGACTCAGCTTAATTGGGTCACCTTCATCGAATTTCTAATTGCATCAGGTAATTTTTTCCAGATAGCATTTAAATGCGCGTCAACTTCATCATATTCGTCCCTTGCTGACTCCAGATTCTGTAAATTAATCTCATTAATCAGTCTGTCTTTACTAACCGCAACCCAAGCTGATTTATACAAAACACCAGAAACATCACCTAATCCACTAACAGTGATATCCTTTTTATTATCTGCAAGCTTTAACTTATAAGGATAATTTTCCCAAAGAAGCCCACCATTAATGAAAGTACCCTTTCCTTTTGTGAGATCATAAAAAACATAAGGTATTTTTGTCAGCGCACTCAGTGCATCTTCAGGAAGTTTTATTGAAATAGGGTTATGCTTCCAATTAGTTGAGGTTCATGGAAAATACAGGTTTTTAAGGTTCTTCAGTGGCCACTATCACCATTCATTGCCCCCGTTATCAGTCAGCCTTGGTTTATCGTTATGGACAAAATCCTAAAGGTCGTGACCGCTTTCGATGCCGTGAATGCCATCGCGTATTTCTGCTCACTTATACTTATGGGGCCCTCATCTGCGAACTTGATGAACAATGGGGTTTCGTTGGCAGTAAAGCCCGACAACACTGGCTCTGGTACGCGTATAACACCAAAACAGACGGCGTGGTGGCCTACACCTTCGGTCCCCGTACGGATGAAACCTGCCGGGATTTACTGGCGTTGTTGGCTCCTCTCAGTATTGGCATGATAACCAGTGATGACTGGGGCAGTTATGCCAGAGAAGTACCGAAAGAGAAGCATCTGACCGGCAAAATTTTTACTCAGCGCATTGAACGAAACAACCTGACGCTGCGCACCCGAATAAAACGCCTCACCCGTAAAACAATCTGCTTCTCACGCTCTATCGAACTCCATGAAAAAGTCATCGGGGCCTTTATTGAAAAATACATGTTCTACTAATTGGAGGTATTACCATTTTTTATTAAGCTAACAATTTTATAACCAAAGGCTAAATACTTAAATCGGAACACAGAATATTGCTGTCAGTAGATATGTTTTTATTGTTGATATATCTGATCTTACACCACTTACCATCTACGCTTACAGATAACAAATTAACTTTATCATTTCTAATAAGATATGTCTTTTTTACATTAAAAAATGAATCATAAAAAAAAGATTTAGACTTCTTAATGTAAATCGCAGGATATAATAAACACTCATTGGTTTCTGAGGCCTTTGGAACTGCTTTTTTTAGTTCAATATTTCCATTGGAAATTTCCTCAGACATTATTTCTGTCTGTTGAGGGTTTTGAATGTTATATATAACCCATGGGTTATTAGCAAAAACCCTACACTCACCATTGTTAGTTACAGATAGAATTGAGTAATTATCATCCAACATTGCTTGCTTGTTATTATACAGTTTATATAATAATTCATTTTTGCTATTATAGATTACAATTGGTAGGTAAGCCATATTACCATTTAATATTAAGCTAGTGTCCGTAGAGTCCATGACGGTTTCAATTTCGTTAACCTTCTGATCTATGTAATCAGAATATCTTTCCGGCGATATAATATTTAACCCACAAACCCCCTCCTTTACCAACACTCCATTTTTTTTACTTTTAATGTTAGAATATAAACAATCGATGTTAAATTTATCATTACTGTAATTTAGGGTAGCATAAACAGTGGAGTCATGTAGTGACTGTCCATCAGCTATAATCGCTGGGGCACTAGAAAAAAAATCGAATGAATAAGAGGGGTTTCCTGTATAATCTTCCTCAAATTTCAATATCCCTATTTTTTTACCATTTTGCGCATAAATCTCATTATTTGATTTATCATATCCATATGTCACTGTATCTTTGGCAAAAACAACCATTGAATGACCAGTTAAAGCGACCATCAATATAGCCGTATACTTGTTCATATCTAGAATTCCGTAGGGACAGAAGATGTTTTTTCTAAAATAGATTGGAATTTATTAGCGTAAGATGCTATTAAAACCTTTTGATCATTACCGTTAATAACCTTTCTAGCACTTTCATAATCTACTCCACCATTGTTGATATATGATGAAACCTTTTTACCTGTAAATATGCCATCTTCCATTCCCCAAACCATAATTGGCACCGCATGTTTGAAATCACCTGCGAGATCTGGCTGGTCTATATAGTCTGGTCCAAATTTATCTTTCGCTTTCTGATAGTTATTTTTCCACGTGAGATGGACACAACCTCGCCCTCGATATTTATATCCGTCGCCCTGTTGAGTATTTCCATTAGCTATGGCTCTGTTTTTCCATGATTGTGTTTCAGCAAGTACAGGGTCGTATTTATTAAAATAACTCATACTTCCAACCTCTGGTTGCTCACTAAAATACTCACCCGTAGTGAAATGATATGTCTCATGTCTTGCTGTTGCTAGCATATAAGACAGTCGATATAAGTTAGGCTTATATTCCGTTGAGTCTAAATAAAAATCATTCATACTTATCAATAATTTTCTTAGATTATTTTTTGAACCCTGATTCAATTTTGGTGTATTCGGTGAGAATGAAACATGTTCTTTTTCATATAGTCCAAGGAAAGCTTCAACATTAATTAACTCTGTTGATATTTTAAATACCTCCAAAAACACCACCGGATGAAAATGCCACACGGGCTCACCCTGATTAAACGGGGCTACTTTGCTCATCCATTCCATATCCCCTTGCCACTTCTCACAGTATTGTGTCTCTAGCACATCAAGGTCTTTATAAAATCCTTCCCACCTACCCGTCGAACGACCTCCAAACCATTCACTGTGGTGCTTCACTACCAGCCTGTTTGTTGTGGTCAACACATACCGGACACTTTCATAGCCTCTTTCCACTGTTCTTCATAGGCAACCGGTGTAACTCCCCCGGTATAGCTGTGAGGGCGACGACAGTTATAATAGTCGCTCAACCAATCGCTAATATCGCGTATCGCATGGTTAATATCCCTATAACCCTCACGGGGCACCCACTCACTTTTCAGGCTGCGGAACAACCTTTCCATCGGGGAATTATCCCAGCAATTCCCTCGTCGACTCATACTTTGTATTACTCCGTTACGCCATAACAGTTGCCGATATTTCTTACTGCTATACTGACTTCCCTGATCTGAATGAAATATCAATCTGCCTATCGGCTGTCTGACTTCCAGTGCGTTACGCAAGGCACGACAAACCAACTCCGCATCCGGGCTCGACGACATTGCATAACCGACAACTCGCCGAGAGTACAAATCTATTATTACAGCCAGATAGCTCCAACCACTTCCAGTGCGAATGAAGCTAATATCTCCACACCACAACTTGTTCGGCTCTTCCGGGGCAAACTGTCGCTTGACTATATTGGGTGAAGCGACAGCCTCTTCACGGCATACCCGATAACGATGAGCACCCGGCTGGCTGCTTTCAAGTCCACATTCCTGCATCAGACGACGTGACAGCCAACGTCCTACCTGATGTCCTTCCATGCAGAGTAACCGGCTGATTGTTCGGCTACCCGCAGCACCCCGGCTCTGGGCATGCAACTCACGTATTCGACTACGTAATCGTAACCGTTCAACGTCAACGCCCTGTTGCTGGCGGGCATAATATGCACTGCGTGATACCTTAAATAGGCGACATAACTCGCTCACCGGCCACTGTTGGCTCAGCCGTGTGATTAACGTATAGACTTGATGGGCATCTCGCTCATCAACACGGCCGCCTGCTTTAAAATTTCTTTTTCCATCTCCAAACGCGTGACCTGAGCCCTCAGGCTCTGGAGCTCACGCTGCTCTGGAGTTAATGCGACCCCCACAGGCGTCACCCCCTGTAATTCAGCATGATACTGCTTTATCCACTTACGTAACTGGCTCGGATCCAGCTCAAGTGAGCGGGCAACATCCAGCACCCGAAGTTGGTATTTCACCACTTGCTCAATCGCCTCCAGCTTAAATTCTGGAGAAAACCGTCGTTTGGTTTGTCGTTGTTTGGTCATTTGGAACCCTCAATTAGCTGTTGTTACATTAACAGGCTTTCGAGGTGTCCGGGATTAGTGAACCACAACAGTTTACTACCTCTCTCACCAGCGAGTCTCTCACCGTCAGCGCTTGCCTGATTTCTTCAGCACTCACTTTACCATCACGGTTACTGTCCATCTTCACCATCAAGTCACGGTAAAACTTCGGTACTAGGTTGTACTGATGATTTCCCTGCTCTGCCGCACGACTTATTTTCCCGAAAACTTCCGGTACCCAATTTTCATAAGGGCTGTTCATCATATCGCCGTTGCTGCTTTCCTCCAGCGGCTGAAATCCCTGTTTCAACAGGTCATATTGCCCAATTTCCTCCACATTATCCTGTGGTAGCCAGCCACTGCCTGACACTTTGTACCACCATTTGGTAGCCTCATCTTGGACTGGGGTGGTGGAATCTCTGGGCAGGAGGCACTGTTTCCCAAGATCCGTTGTGGTTGCCACAAACTCTTCCGGCTCCCCTTCTCCCTGTCGGATATAGAGCTGCTTGCCCTTCAGGGCGCTGACAAATCTCTTTTCTCCCTTTACATCACCTGGGTTAGACAAAAATCTCGGCATTCTCGGATCGGCACTCAGCACCTCAAGGTGTACAAACCAATCCTTGTCAACCAGTCCTCCTCTTATGCCGGGTGACTCCATACATCCCATAAAACCCACCGGCGTTCCGGCGCTGACTTTCCACTCGTCAGTTTCGTCCGTCAGGACTACCGAGTTAAACTCTCCCTTATCCTGCGCCTTAATCATCCACGCAGGCATCAGATCGGCAATTTCACCATCCGGCTCCATCAGTTCAGGATCTAGCGTCACCCAGTACTGTTTATCACTTGCACGCTTACCCTTCAGTAGCCGTACAAGCCCAAAAGTAACGAGTGATGTCTGCCCATTCTTTTTGACGTAAAAACGTCCGGTACGAGATGAGACCACCCGTTCGCCCGCGTTCAGCCTTTTTTTACTGTTGCTCGATGCCGCATAAGTGCCGAATTCTCCACTATCCTCACCTTCCGGCAGGCCATTTTGTCCTTTGATGTAATTACGGAGCAAAATATTGGTACGACCGGCTTTTACTTTGTAACAAGGAGAAGCCGGATAATCCGATGCCGGAGCCAAATGCATATACAGATTGTAGAAATCCAGCCAAGTGCTTTCTTGTTCTGGGTCTGGCATGCACGTCGATTTCACCAATACAAATGTACTGCTGAAACGCAATTCTTCGCCACAATAGGGAGCCGTAAGGTAATCACGGTTCAACCGGTAAGCCACCAAGATCCCGTCTGCCATAAATTGCAGGGGAACCGGATCGCCCATATTGATCGCATCCGGATTCAGCGCAGAGAAAGGTTGCGTGATATCGCTGATATGTATTCCGCCATGCCACAACCCATTCGCGCCCAATAACCAGGAGCCGTGCGCCTCTGCGTCAATAAGTCGCATCACCTCATCTTGCGAACGAAATTCCTGTCCATTGGTGTTTCTAAAGGGGTAACAGATCTTCATGAATGTTCCTTAGCGTGAAAACTTTCCTTGCCGCCGTGGTGAAACGAGTTCCAACGTATTCTTATTAAAGGTCTGGCTTATACCTTTCAGAGAATCCCCTTTACCCGTCACCCAATAATCCGCGGCCTTCACGATATAGTCCCCCGCCGAACCGTGCTCTATCCCGTTTTGACTCAGCTTCAGATATGAGCCGTCGCCATTGAGCATCAATAGATAGGTTTTTCATCGCACCGATATCAAGGTACCGTTTTGATGAAAATAAAGATAAGCTCGCTTGTTGCTAACATAGCGCTATTTTCTTTATTTCTGCATTACAATAAAAAACAAAAAAACATGCGAAAATTTCACTTAATTGCTTTACTTTAAATGATCTATTTATCAAAAAGACACTTTAGAACCTATCATTATAACCATTTTGACCACTATTAACTGACAACAAATTAGATCATTGAATTAGCATTAGATATAAAGAGAATGGATAGATTTTACTTCTATCAGCATTTCTCCACTCACCTTTAAACTGACCATCATTAACCTGCCCATTAAATAACTCCATTCCATTTTTCACATATGCAGTTAAATTTATATTATCACCACTCTTCTTTCCAACTAACTTTATATTTTCTTTGATTTTATCATAATAGTAATATCCAGTTGCATTGTCGCCTTCAAAATCAAGGTGAAGTTTAATTCTAATTTTACCATTCAACTTACCTATATAGTCAGCCGAATTAATAACGAGTTCACAATTAGATTTACAACCTAAATCATCAGTGCTAATGGAATCTGTATCTTTTGAATCCAATGCTACTAAAGTCATATTCCCCTTAAGCATTCCATCTGAAATTTTTGCAATATCAAAAAACATATCATTACCAGCATAACTGTTATTATATGGAAGCGTTAGTTTACTTTCACATATAGATGAGAATCTTACCAGTAAAGATTTTTCATCACTTTTCGGTAATGCATTATGTTTTAAATCACATTGTTCACCTGACCATTCTTTTTTTCTTTTTTTAAAATTCATAGAACTTTCAAAGTAATAATACCTCACATTACCCAGCACATCCTTAATATATCGAAAGGTTAACAACTCCATTGATCTTTCATTGCCAAAGTTCTCTTTCAATAAAGCATATTTCTCATTTACCTTATATAGTGATACACTTTCCATAGTGCTATTCATCTCTGACTCTGGAAATATTTTACTTCCGCTGACTGAATCAATTAATGATACACTATAGTTTACTTGGTCAACCTCATTATTTTTTTCAAGTAACACACTGCACTCTGAATTATTACCACTGTAACAGTAGACATTTTCAAGATCACCATTTGCATATGCATGCAAAGAAAATAGAAAAAAACAAAAAACACCAAGACATCTACATGGATTCATTTATTATAACCTCAAAAAGCTCCGCAAAATCTTGAAATTCACCCGCTTTGTCTGGGATCCCACGACTATAGCCATTGATAATTAATCTAGCATTAAAATAGTCTCTTTTCCCTCCCCCCAAATAACCATCGAGAGTATGTCCAGTTCTAAACACACCATCTCTCATTCCTTTCATCATTATTGACACTGCTGTATTTTCCTCAAGACAAAAGTCTGGGTTAGTTACAATATCAGCTCCAGTTACCTTCATGAATTTTTCATAATTAATCTTCCATGTTAACTGTACTAACCCTCGTCCTCTATACCGATAACCATCACCAATACTCGCATTATGGTTCAAAATAGCTCTACGTCTATTAGTCGCAGTTGGGCCAGAACCATAATCATGTTCTGCTTGCTCATATGAGATACCCTCACTTATTGGTTTAAAGAACACACTTCTTCTGAAGTCATATGATTCTATTCTTACTGTCGCTAACATATAGGCGACAAATTTCTCATTGAATGAGTCAAAATAGTTATAATATTGGGACTTCATTTCATATAAAAGACTTCGTAATGAAATCTCAGACTCTTGATTTAGTTGAGGGATATTTATTTTATTACCACGTTCGTAGAAACCAAAAACAATATGATGCTGCTCTTTATATTTGGAGATAAACGCTTCAATATCGAACCAATCCATCTGTATTTTAAAAGCCTCCAAAAACACCACCGGATGAAAATGCCACACGGGCTCACCCTGATTAAACGGGGCTACTTTGCTCATCCATTCCATATCCCCTTGCCACTTCTCACAGTATTGTGTCTCTAGCACATCAAGGTCTTTATAAAATCCTTCCCACCTACCCGTCGAACGACCTCCAAACCATTCACTGTGGTGCTTCACTACCAGCCTGTTTACTACCTCTCTCACCAGCGAGTCTCTCACCGTCAGCGCTTGCCTGATTTCTTCAGCACTCACTTTACCATCACGGTTACTGTCCATCTTCACCATCAAGTCACGGTAAAACTTCGGTACTAGGTTGTACTGATGATTTCCCTGCTCTGCCGCACGACTTATTTTCCCGAAAACTTCCGGTACCCAATTTTCATAAGGGCTGTTCATCATATCGCCGTTGCTGCTTTCCTCCAGCGGCTGAAATCCCTGTTTCAACAGGTCATATTGCCCAATTTCCTCCACATTGTCCTGTGGTAGCCAGCCACTGCCTGACACTTTGTACCACCATTTGGTAGCCTCATCTTGGACTGGGGTGGTGGAATCTCTGGGCAGGAGGCACTGTTTCCCAAGATCCGTTGTGGTTGCCACAAACTCTTCCGGCTCCCCTTCTCCCTGTCGGATATAGAGCTGCTTGCCCTTCAGGGCGCTGACAAATCTCTTTTCTCCCTTTACATCACCTGGGTTAGACAAAAATCTCGGCATTCTCGGATCGGCACTCAGCACCTCAAGGTGTACAAACCAATCCTTGTCAACCAGTCCTCCTCTTATGCCGGGTGACTCCATACATCCCATAAAACCCACCGGCGTTCCGGCGCTGACTTTCCACTCGTCAGTTTCGTCCGTCAGGACTACCGAGTTAAACTCTCCCTTATCCTGCGCCTTAATCATCCACGCAGGCATCAGATCGGCAATTTCACCATCCGGCTCCATCAGTTCAGGATCTAGCGTCACCCAGTACTGTTTATCACTTGCACGCTTACCCTTCAGTAGCCGTACAAGCCCAAAAGTAACGAGTGATGTCTGCCCATTCTTTTTGACGTAAAAACGTCCGGTACGAGATGAGACCACCCGTTCGCCCGCGTTCAGCCTTTTTTTACTGTTGCTCGATGCCGCATAAGTGCCGAATTCTCCACTATCCTCACCTTCCGGCAGGCCATTTTGTCCTTTGATGTAATTACGGAGCAAAATATTGGTACGACCGGCTTTTACTTTGTAACAAGGAGAAGCCGGATAATCCGATGCCGGAGCCAAATGCATATACAGATTGTAGAAATCCAGCCAAGTGCTTTCTTGTTCTAGGTCTGGCATGCACGTCGATTTCACCAATACAAATGTACTGCTGAAACGCAATTCTTCGCCACAATAGGGAGCCGTAAGGTAATCACGGTTCAACCGGTAAGCCACCAAGATCCCGTCTGCCATAAATTGCAGGGGAACCGGATCGCCCATATTGATCGCATCCGGATTCAGCGCAGAGAAAGGTTGCGTGATATCGCTGATATGTATTCCGCCATGCCACAACCCATTCGCGCCCAATAACCAGGAACCGTGCGCCTCTGCGTCAATAAGTCGCATCACCTCATCTTGCGAACGAAATTCCTGTCCATTGGTGTTTCTAAAGGGGTAACAGATCTTCATGAATGTTCCTTAGCGTGAAAACTTTCCTTGCCGCCGTGGTGAAACGAGTTCCAACGTATTCTTATTAAAGGTCTGGCTTATACCTTTCAGAGAATCCCCTTTACCCGTCACCCAATAATCCGCGGCCTTCACGATATAGTCCCCCGCCGAACCGTGCTCTATCCCGTTTTGACTCAGCTTCAGATATGAGCCGTCGCCATTCAACGTCAATGTTTCTGGGGTGCTAATAACAATATCTCCATCACAGCTGGTGATACTGACCTGCTGTTGCGCAGCTAACGCCATGGTGTTGTGCTGCGCCTGCATCTCCACCGTCCCCTGATTCGCAACCAGCTTCGCACCCGCCTTATGTACAAACAACCCCAGCGCCTTTTCTACCGTCACCGACAGGTTTTTGACTGCGCCGATATCAAGGTGCTGGCCAGCGTTAATCATCGTGTTACCGGTGCTGGTCAGTTGAAGATGCTCGCCGGAGGTCAGTGCCACGCCTTGTGGTGCACTCGTCAGTAACACCGCAGACTGCAGGTTTTTCAGCCTGTCGCTCACCAGATTCAACTGCGTGCTGATATCTGACGTCAACGTCTGCGCCTTTTCTGCAGCTCCATTCAATGCCTGCATCTGGCTGTTGGCCTGGTTGAGTTGGTTAACAGCCGGCATCATCTCCAGCACCGGCCCTTGCGCTTTGGCCTGTTCATCTGCCGTCAGGAAAAGACCTTTGCCCGCTCGCACGGCGCCAAATTCGTCCGTGCGCAGCTCAAAACCCGTGCCCCGCTGTTCACGCTGAGCATTAACCAGATGCCCTAAGTTGAGCTGGCTTTTACCGTATTCCGTCGCCAGCTTGATATGCTCTTCCTGCCGCTTATCTTCCATGCGCAGTTTGTTGTTCGTCGGCGTGCGCCAGAGATTACGTGTGTGGTTGTCGCTGGTGACATGGTCGGGGTGTTCAGAATCATGCTGCGCGTAGGCAATATACGGGCGGTCCGGGTCGCCGCTGTCAAACATCACCGAGACTTCCGTACCGTCGAGTAATGGCGCATGCCAGCCATAGGTATCACCCGCATAAGGTTTTGCCATCCGTAGCCACAGATAGGCATACCCCTGTTCGCGGCTGTGACGGTCAAAGTCCAGCTTCACCCGGTAACGTCCCTGCTCGTCCAAGTGCGCGTAGATGTCGTTTTTCTCACTACTCTCAACACGTGCGGGCAAAGAGCCGGAGATTATCGGTCGCTTGAGCAATGCCGGACGAAAGCAAACCGTTTCGCTGTAAGGAATGCCTTCAAACTCAAGCTGGAAGCTGTTTTTACGTGAACCACTAGTGCGAACAGTGGTGATGACAATGCCGTCTTTTACTGCATCCGGCAAGCCGCTGTCGGTTTCCAACACCTGCCCGGGGGCCAGATGAGGACGGGAGGAGCGTCCACTGACGCGGTATTGCGCATTCAGAATACGTTCATGACGCAGTCGGGCAAAATACGCTCCGGTTTCCGGGCTCTCGGTATCCCCTTCTGACAGAAACGGCTCCGCATAATGGTAGGTCTCGCCGGCGGTGATGCCTTCCTTGCCACTGAGACTTTCCGCGCTGTCCTGCGGTATCAGCGCCTGACGGTAGTTGTAATCCCGCGTCGCAACACTGCCACTGACGACGTTGTATGCCGTATGAATACCCCAGAGACTTTCCTGCCCACTGTCACTCATCCCGGCCGGGTTACGCAGCGGCACGGTCACACCAAACTGGTACTGTTCCTGACTGTCTTGGAATATCACCACATCTTGCTCTCGGCGGCTGTCCATCTCAAAGCGCCAGAAAATACCCACTTCCGCCAGCAGACGCTGAACAAACGCCAAGTCGGTTTCCCGCCACTGAGTCATCAGCTCCCGCGCCGGATAGTCACGTGACAGACGAAATTCAAAGTCTGGCCCTTCCAGCCCATGCTTACGCAGCACCTGCTCCACAACGTCAATAACAGACTGATTGAGGAAAACCTCACTACCCTTAGTCCGTGCCAGCAGAGCAATACGCGGCACCAAGGTCAGTGCATAAACGGTGTCTTCTTTCGAAGTGGACACCCGGCGGAACGATTCAACGAGGCCGAAGACGGTACGCACCGGCACGGCAGGTGCACCGGTAAACATCGGCGTCTGGAGCGTGAACGAGCCGGGTTTCAGCAGCAAGGTATCGCAAACAATATCCGGCGAAGAACAGGTGACAGACACCTCATAACGCCAAGGTTGACTGAGAGACTCAACCGCGCTGAAACGCAGCACATCCAGAAAATCCGCGCAGCCATGCACATCCATCCGATAGCGTGACTGACCCAGTAATTGCTTTACCAAACTAGACCCAGTGTTAATCAGGGACTCATTCATGGTCGCAATCCTTCAATCGGTTCATCAAATGCCAGCACAATCCCTTCCTCTTCATCCCAATTTAGCGATAGGGATGATGGTTTTTGCTGTGCACCCATATGGCTTAATAATTGCTGGCTCAGGACCGGCAGGATTTGCTGATTGAGCAGGCTGTCGACATTACGCGCGCCGGTATCCGGTAACAGACAAGCGGCGGTGAGGGTGTCATAGAGGCTATCACCGATATGGGTGGAAATACCGTAATGGCGCTGCAAACGTTGGCTGACCTGAGCCAGTTTGATGCCGACAATGGTGCGCATGGCGACTGAATCCAACGGGCGATAAATCAAGGTTTGGAAACGCGCCAGCAGTGCCGGTTGGAAGTGGTCGCGCAGTATCGGGCGCAGCAGTTCGTGTAACTCGCCGTCTGTCGCCTCCGGTTGTTCGTCCAGCAACGCCATCAGCGGGTCACTGCCGAGGTTGGCGGTCATCAGGATAACGGTGTTGCGAAAATCAATCTCGCGCCCTTCACCGTCGCGCATAAAGCCACGGTCAAATACCTGATAAAACAGGTTCAGCACATCGCGGTGGGCTTTTTCCACTTCGTCGAGCAATACAACGCTGTACGGACGCTTGCGCACCGCTTCTGTCAGGATACCGCCCTGCCCGTAACCGACGTAGCCCGGTGGGGAGCCTTTCAACTGGCTAACGGTGTGCGCTTCTTGGTATTCACTTAGGTTGATGGTAATCAGCGACTTCTCACCACCGAACAGCGTATCCGCCAATTGGAGGGCAGTTTCCGTTTTACCGACACCACTTGGACCAACTAACAGGAATACCCCCAACGGTCCGTTCTCTGGCGTCAGGCCGGTTTTGGCGGCACGCAGTCGCTGCGCCAGTGCCGATAACGCCGCTTCCTGCCCAATCACCCGCTCGCCCAGTTGGTGCTCCAGTTGCAGCAAGCTGGCCTGTTCATCTTTCAGCAAACTGCCCAGCGGTACGCCGGTCCAGTCGGCAATCACCGTGGCGACCGTGCGTGCATCCACATCCAGCGACAACAACGGCTGAAGACCTTGCAGTTCGGTCAATTGCCGCTGCAAATCGGCACGTTCAGCGGCACGGCTGATATCCATTCGCGCCGCCAGCAGTTGCTCCGTCAGTTCACGCTCTTGTAGGTATTGCGTTTCCAACTGGGTTTGGCGTTGTTGCAGGCTGTGACACTGGTCGCTGATATCCGCCAACCGCGCCGGATGGGCGACGGCGCTCAGCACCACGTCCTGTTCAATCGCCTGCTGCTCCATCGCTAATGCCGCCAATTCGGCTTTGATGTGTACCAACTGCTCTGGCTCGGTATCCAGACTCATGCGCACCCGCGCACTGGCGGTATCGAGCAAATCGACCGCTTTGTCCGGCAGTTGACGACCGGTCAGATAACGGCGTGATAGCGTGACCGCCGTCTGTACTGCGGCGTCCTGAATATGCACGCCGTGGTGCTCGGCATAACGACTCTTTAACCCGCGCAGCATCAGGCAAGCGGTGGCATCATCCGGTTCATCCACTTTCACCATCTGGAAACGGCGCTCTAACGCTGCATCTCGCTCAAAATACTGTTTATATTCACTCCAGGTGGTCGCAGCGATGGTGCGCAGTTCGCCACGCGCCAGCGCCGGTTTCAGCAGGTTGGCCGCATCGGCTCCCCCTGCCTGATTACCCGCACCGATGATGGTGTGCGCTTCGTCGATAAACAGCAGCACCGGCTCCGGCGATTGCTGCACCGCTTCAATCACGTTTTTCAGCCGCTGTTCGAACTCGCCTTTTACACCTGCCCCGGCCTGCAGTAACCCTAAGTCCAGCGTGCGCACACTGACGTTTTTCAAGCTACTCGGCACATTCCCTTCGGCCACCCGCAGCGCCAATCCTTCGACCAAGGCGGTTTTACCCACGCCCGGCTCACCCACCAAAATCGGGTTGTTTTTACGGCGGCGCGAGAGGATGTCGATCATCTGGCGGATTTCAGTATCACGCCCAAACACCGGGTCAATCTGGTTGGCTTTCGCTTTGGCGGTGACATCGAGGGTGAATTTATCCAGTGCCGCTTGCAAAGCATCCCCTAGCCCATGTGGCGGCGTATTCAGGGAGGTTGGGCTGTCAATCTGTTCACCGGGGACGACAAGCTCCGCCTGCTGTTGCACCTCTGGCCGTTCTTCGGATTGCGCATCCAGCAACGGCTGCAAACGTTGCAACTGCACCGTGCTCAGGCTCAATAATGGCCAAACCGCATCGCTCTCTAACAGGGAGGATTGATTAATTAAGGCGGCGAACAGATTCACCGAGCGTATTGATTCATTGCCCGCTTGTAGAGACGCGTCCATCCACGCCTGTTGAATGGCCCGCTGTAATTTGGCCGACAGCTGCGGTTTGCCCTTGATGCTGCGCGGTAAGGTCTCCAGATGTGCCAGCAGTCCTTGCCACAACGCATCCATGTCCCACTCGTAGCGGCGGGCAATCACCGTGATATCCCCTTCGCCCTGCTCCAGCAGTTTGAGTAACCAATGTTCGAGGGTGATTTCAGCATGAGCGCGGGTCTGGCACAGCGTGGCCGCCGAGGCCAGCGCCTGCGCGCAATACGGGTTGAGTCGACGTAACAGCTGTGCGGAAGGGTAAGTCATCAATTCGTCCTTGGTTGGGGGGCCTGATGGGGAAGGTGCAGGCACGCTACCGCCCATAGCCGTTTCCTGTTCGGAGACCGAGGCCCATAGGGTCAATGGTGCAATATGTTTTTTTGCTCAATATCCGCCGCGCAGACACTGAGCAAAAAAGGCAGAAGGTCACCCCTCTGCCCTGTAGGTATTACGCGGTGGTACGTTCGTTCCAAGAGTCGGAATGAATGATGTTGCCGTCTTTGTAGGTCCAGGTGATTTTTTCGTAGCGCAGCTCGAGCTGCTCCAGGTGGTTGTGCTTCTCTTTACCCGGGTCTTTGATGTCGTGCATCTTCGGCGCCACTTTCACCACCTTCACGTTTTCCAACTTGGTGTTGAAGTACTCGACTTCCTGACCGGCGTCGTCAATTTTGTACCATTTGAACTCGGCAGATTTCAGGGTCTGGCCCGTACTCACCGCCTTGTACAGATACGGTGTGGACGAGTCGATTTCCTTGGTAAACACGAATGGCGTGTGAACACGGGTACCGGTCAATTTGCCGGTGTTGTTGTCGGTTGGGATGTACAGGTTATGGTCCTGCGCCACCACTTCGATGCTGCCTTCACGGCTTTGCACATCCACCGAACCTTTGATGTCCGCACCGCCGTCGTCTTTCAGCCACAAATAGACTGGAATTGCCATAATTTACTTCTCCATTTTTTGGGGTGATACGTCACGTTCATCCGGTGACGTTGCTGTTACGCCGGGTACCTGACAGGCATCCGCCTGCGGTACCAGACTGATTTCGACACGCCGGTTTTGCGCACGACCCTCCGGCGTTTCGTTTGATACTATTGGCCGGCTGTCGCCGTAGCCCTGCACCGCAAAACAACTTTCCGGCACATCGCCGGTATCGCGCATCCAGTCGCGTACAGCTTGCGCACGCTGTTGAGATAGCACCTGATTGCGTTGTGGGTTACCGGTGCTGTCGGTATGCCCGCTGACCACAATCAGCCAACCGGGTTTGGCTTTAATATCCACCAGAGAATTGACCAGCATTTTGGTTGAGCCAGCCTTCAGTGCGGATTTACCGGAGTCGAACAACGACATGCTGTCGAGGCGAACAATTTTGGGTACCGGTTTGGGTTTCGGTACCGGAGGGGGAACATAGGTATCAATAGTCTGTTGCAGAGCCAACCACAGGCGTTGGCCCGGATAATACCCTAGGCTGTAACGCAACGGTTCCCCTTGGCGCTGCCAGCGTTCAAGCCACAATGCATCCTGTTTCAGTGCCGCCAATGACTGCGCTTTAGGGGCGTAATGCGTCATCGGAATAGCGGACCAGCGCTGTAAATCAGCCCCCACCTTGCGGATGAGACCCCGATTATTGACCGCCGAAAAAACCAGTGCAGCTAGGCCACACAGCCACAGCAGAAGAACAACACGACGAGTGCGCTGCCCGCCCTGTACCGGAGTGGCGAAAGGGGCCAGTAAAGGCAGAACCACATCGGGGAAACGGCTGACAGGCTCAAATTCCTTTATCATCTGAGGAAGCTGCAAGCAGGTGCGACGATAAAGCCAATGTGACCATACTGATTGAGGTTCTGGGTCTGTGGCTCCGGTGCGTAAGGCCACAGCAAAGGAATGAACCGGTGGGGTTAGCCGATCTGCTTTCTCAAGCTCATCCAGCAGCGTCTCACGGATAAAGGCAAAGGCCTGGCTCAGTAGTGGCAGTGCTCCGAGGTTATCTTCTGTCTGTTGCCAGTCTAAGAGCGCTTGCGGCGATGCATTTTCTGGACACACCACTGGCTTGTCGCCGCGAACGATGATCCATGGCGTTGGTGGCCCCGAGAATTCACCACTCAGAACCACGGGCATTGTAAATCCGAGGCGCGCACTCAACTGTCTGACCTGCTGACGAAGTGTTTTCAACGCAGAGCGCAAAACAGCCTCATCCAGATGTTGGTCTGGTAAGCAGAGGTACATCACGGAAAGTTGACCGAGCTGGCGGGGAAATTGCTCCTGAATGCTATACACCACCTCCGTTAACTGGCTGGCCGCACCAACACGTAGCCACCAACCTTGCGCAGTTTTCCGCAGCCGTTGCCCTTGAAATAGCGCATCCAAGCCATCACCACAAACCAGCACAACAGGTCCCTGGGTATCCAGTAGAGGCAAATCTGACAGTGAACCTGTTCCGCCAGCGAGTGGAGCTTGGCGGTGACAACTTCTCCACCCCAGCCAGATGGCTAGGATGGCAATCAACAACGTTGTCAGAGTTTTGAACAGGTTGCCTGCCGGAACGAAATACCACAGTAGCCACAGCAACGCAGCAGCGCCCACCACGATATGTAAGACAACAGAGGCGATGAGGGATTTACGCATTAACGTGGCAGCTCCGGTATTTGCGCGGACAACAGCGCCTGGAGCCACAGATGCCCTCCCCACCAGACGACACCGGTGAACACGCCTGCCAGTACTACCCAGAACCAGACCGAACGCATCAAGCTGTAACGATGTTTACCCGTTCTGTGGATAACCAGAGATAAACCGGCATCTGGTGGTGGTACACGCTCAGACAGCGCTTTGGCAACATCATCACGTTGCGTTTGGCTCACCGCCTTCAGGCTGTATAACCCTTGGAAGCCCAGTGCAATCACTCGGTGATAACAGATCAATACCGCATTATTCGGGGATGACTGGCGCAGCACATCGGCAATTTTATCCCACAGCGCTTCTCCGGCACGGAGTGAACCAAAGAATCGCGCCTGAAGCGGCGCTTTACGCCAAGCTAGCTGACCTTCATCAACCAGCGGTGTTTCGCCCTCTTCAGGTTTTTCTGGTTTACGACTCATCACAGCTTCATCCAGCAAGGCACATTGGGCATAAGAGATATGCTCAATGCTGGCCTCGTCGTACCCGGCATGTTTCAGTGCCTCACGCACACTTTCAACCTGCTTGCAGCATTTGTCGTAGAGTGCCTCTCCGTCCAACGTTGTCGCCCCCTTCTTCAACAGGGTGACTGTCAGCCAGGTTTCTGCCATCAGTTGGTCAATATCAATGTCTTGTCTCATGATCGCAGCACCGCAAAGAGTTCAAGCTCAAGCGTCCCCAGTAAGGCAGGCACATAGAACAGACAGACGCCCTGCTCCTGCATCTCACGGGCAGCAGTGCTTTCCATATCCAGCGCGAAATACTGGTTTTCCATACGCACTGGCAATGCGGCCGGCACTCGACTTACAGGAATAAGTGGAATCCCCTTGAGGGCAGCGCTGTAGATCTCATTCACATCATCAGGCGAACCTGCTTGGCACAGTGCCGGGAACTTATCGGCTATTTGCCAAGCCGGAATATCGGAGCGTACAGAGAGATACAGATCAGCCTCTTCACGCAGACGGCTATCGTGCAGAGAGGCTTTCCATGTCTGCTCGTCTGGGCGCGACATCTCAAGCGCAATCACCCGCGATGGCAAACTGGCTTCCAGTAAACCAGTGATCAACTCGAACAGCGGCGGGAACGTGTTGGCAGGCTCTGTATGGTCATAACCGGGTATGGCGTCCAGATCATGCTCTAGAGAAAAAGTCAGCATACTGCCCGCCAGTCGAGCCAGTTCTGCCCACACTTGCTCTGGGGGCCTCGCTGGGAAACGCTCATACTCCGTCAGCACCCGTGCATGGGAGTTAAGGGCGTTCAGCAACCAAAACAGGGAAACATCCGCCACGGCAAAATCAGCCAAGCGTTCATTACTCTCGCGGCGCATGGCCATAAGACGCTGACGACGAGAGCGAAGCTGACGGTTTAACAGAACTAAACGCTCGCACAAGGTTGAGCTGGCGGAGAATAACGCCATAGGGGGAATAAACGTCGGATCTTGGCGCCACCCGTTCTGCCCATCACGGATAAGACGAGCAATCGGACAGGTTCTCCATGACTCGTTACTTTCATGGGCAAACCGAACTGAAACATTGAAGCGGGCGACGGCCATCGACTCATCTTCAGAACCGAAGGCATCTTGAACCCGAACCCATTCTTCGCGATAACGCAAAGGCCGGTCAGACGTCACCGTGTCCTGCTGGACATTGACCACACCCGGTTGCATTAAGGGTAATGCAATGACAACCGTCACGACATCAAGGCCCGCAAGCTGCGCGGGATCCAGTTCACGAGGTGCAGGTGGCAGATCGCTACTTTGCGTATCGATAAGAGAACCATCTGAAAGCCAGAGCCGTAACTGTGTGACTTGAATCAACCCGGAAGAAAGCAGTTGTTCATCAAATGCGGTCTTCTCCACCCCCCAAGGGAAGGGAGAGGCCAGAGCGGAAACGCCAGCACTGCGGAAAGATTCCCATTCTGACTGCTGTTGGAACTGCTGAGGGGACAATAATGCCCCCTCGTTCCACAGTGGACGATAAATTTTCATCCCTGCGACCGCCTTAGGCTTTAGCTTTTGGCATTTGTGATACCAATGACAGATTGACGTCCATGCCTTCCACCTGGAAGTGCGGCACCGCATACAGTTTCACGCGGAAGAAGCCCGGGTTGTCCTCGATGTCTTCCACCGTCACCTTGGCATCGCGCAGCGGGTGCGACGCTTGCAAGTCATCGCCCGGATCGGTCATTTCGGTGACTAAGCCACGGATCCAGTTGTTCAGCTCCAGCTCCAACAGACGGCGGTCTTTGGTGGTACCGATGTTTTCACGCTGAATCAGCTTCAGGTAATGAGCGATCCGTGACAGCAAGAAGATGTACGGCAAACGCGCGTTGATGCGGCTGTTGGCCGTCGCATCGACGGTCTCGTACAGCGCGGCTTTCTGCGCCGAGTTGGCGGAGAAGAAGCAGGCGTAGTCGCGGTTTTTGTAGTACGACAGCGGAATAAAGCCTAGATTGGCGAATTCAAATTCGCGAGTTTCCGGGATCATCACTTCGGAAGGGATCTTGACCTGATTGCCCGTCCCCAAATCGTACAAGTGGATCGGCAAGTCCGTCACCGCTCCACCAGCCTGTGGACCACGGATTTGTACGCACCAGCCATTTTTGATGAAGCTTTTCACCATGTTAGCCGCAAAGGCAAATGCCGCATTGGTCCACAGATAACGCTCGTGATCCGGGCCTTTCACTTCTTCGACATAGTTAAAACTGCGCACCGGAATGGTGTCTGGACCGTACGGCAAACGCCCAAGCACACGCGGCATGGTCAGGCCGATGTAACGAGAATCGTCAGAATCGCGGAAGGCTTTCCACTTCAGGTATTCGGCACGGTCAAAGTAGTTGCCGATATCTTTGATGGCCGCCACTTCCTCCATCGAAGATTTTCCGAAGAACGCCGGCCCCACTGCGCCGATAAACGGCATGTGAGCAGCCGCAGCCACTTTGGAAATGTTACGCAGCAGAGCGATATCCTGCGGGCTGCGATCGAACTCGTAATTAGAAATCGCGGCAGCAATCGGCTCACCGCCTGGGGTGTCGTATTCTTGAATATATGTTTGATAATACAAACCGCTTTGGGAGATCTCCGGTGCATCTTCAAAATCCTGTACCAGATGGTCTTTACTGATATCCAGTAGTTCAATGCGTACGTTTTGACGGAAATCGGTCTGATCAATCAGCGACTTCACGCCGCGCCAGGTGGATTCTACGCGTTGGAAATCTGGATGGTGCATCACGGCATCTAACTGGCGGCTAATTTGTGCATCCAATGAGGCAATATGTTGATCAAGCAGGTTTTTATCCAGCTTTTCTACTTTTTGAGAGGATTGCTTCAGCAGTTCCAAAAACACGCTAACGGCGGCAGTCACACGCTCATCGGTAGTGGCATCCGATAGGATGTCGTTGTTCTGGAAGGTATCAATGCCACTCAGTCGCGAAACCGGGCTGAGGTTGATTTTTTCAAACAGTGAGGCGTAAACGCCCTGAGATTCTTTTTCTAATACGACGGTCTCATTACCGTGCGCGGTGCTTTCCTGTACAGACATCAGCATGTTCCTTATCGACTCAATCCGGGGTAATTAACGCTCTAAAACGATTAGCGTTCTTGCGGTGCTAACGCGGCCAGTTCAGCGCGCAGTTCGTCGCTCAGAGTGTCGTCCTTAAGAATGTTCTCCAGTTCGCGGCGGAAGGTCGCGTTATCCAGCAGATTGGATTTAAGATCGCGCAGCAGATTGCGCATTGCCAACAAGGCGCGCAGTTGGGGGATCTGACGGGCGACCTGCTCCGGCTCAAAGTCTTTCATATCCCGGAAAGACAGTTCGACAGCAGTGTCGCTGTGGTCATCAGCCAACGTGTCAGGCACCGCCAGTTTGAGGCTGGGCTCGAATTCGGCCAGTACGCTGTTGAAATTGTTCTTGTTGATGTCGATTTTGCCGCGCTCAGACAACGGACGATGCTCAGTGCCGTTACTGTAATCGCCCATCACCATCAGCTTAAGCGGCAACTCCACTTTCTTCTGCGCGCCGCCCGTATGTAGATCTAACTTGATGTTAATACGGGCTTTGGGGATCTCGGACTGATAGGAATTTGACATGACTATTGGCTATCCCTGTTCAATTGAATAACAGAACTCGTCAATACCATATGAAATTAATAAAAATGGCTAACCCTGCCTAATAAAAATCCCTTTCCACACCAACGGGGAAAATAAAAATGGGAGAAAACAAGCGAGCACATTCATTCACAATGATGGTATGACGCAGCGTTTTTAGAGTATTAATCCGGAAAATTAAATTTCAGACAAACCCTAGTCCAAGCAGTGTAAAAACTTTAACAGTATGATTGAAATTGAATTAATGTTACAAAATATTTCTCAACATAATTTTAATCACAAAATATCATTTTGCTGATTTATAAGAACTTTCTCAAAAACAACCTTGTAAAGCACGTGGAGTAAGGGTTTGTAAAATGTTAAAAATGTCTTATTTCCTACGGATACCGTAAAAGAGGTATGAAAATAAGAAATATACGAATTTAGAACTATATCGATAAAATACAAAATAAATGGATAAATTTTCGCCGACTCACAACTTGTAATTCTATTCATTCAAAAAATAAATAAATCCCACCACATCAGTTAATCATAACTAACCTGTTACCTTCTCAATTTTCACCTAGCATAGACCGCTCATTTACTTTAGACTTACCTTAAATTAGATAACCCTAAAATATAGGTCTATGACAGACACCCAACTCACTTTGTTGCAAGACAGCGCCCTTCAAGCGACAAAGATTCTCAAGTCGATGAGCAACCCTCATCGGTTATTGATTCTTTGCATGCTCATTGATTCACCCGGTACTTCTGCTGGTGACCTTAGTCAATTGACAGGATTAAGCCCGTCCGCAACCTCTCAGCATCTGGCGCGGATGAAGGGGGAAGGTCTCATTGAATGCGCTAGAGATGCGCAAAGGATGAATTACTTCATCAAAAATGAAGCTGTTAGGAAAATCATTTCAACGTTAAAGGACATCTACTGCCCTGAGGATCTCAAATGACAACACAATCCGTTACCCCAGCAGAAGTACGAGAGCTTATGGCGAAGGGCGCGGTTCTGGTTGATATCCGCGAACCTGCCGAGTTTTTGCGTGAGCATATTCCCGGAGCCACTTCACTTCCTCTCTCTGAGATCGTCGCAGGCAAAAATGTTGCTGGCTTATCGGCGCAGCATCCGATCATTTTTCACTGCTTAGCCGGTTCTCGCACAACTCAAAATGCGGATACGCTCATCAAAGCAGCAGGCTCTGCGCCGGTATTGTTACTATCAGGCGGGATTAACGCTTGGAAAAGTGCCAATCTCCCGACGGTCGAAGATAAAAAGCAGCCGCTGCCTATCATGCGACAAGTTCAGATCGCAGCTGGCTCGTTGATTATTATTGGCGTGTTATTAGGATATACCGTCGATACCCGCCTATTTTTACTCTCCGGATTTGTCGGTGCGGGTTTACTCTTTGCGGGTTTAAGCGGCTGGTGTGGAATGGCGATTTTGCTTGCCAAAATGCCGTGGAATAAGGTTAAGAATTAAACATCGATAAAGGAATTTTTATGGCTCAAAATATTTACGATAACCAAAGATTTTTCGACGGTTATGCGCAACTCAGCCGCTCAGTACAGGGTTTAGATGGCGCACCAGAATGGTCTACCATTCGCAGCATTTTGCCCAATCTGCAAGGGAGTAATGTGGTTGATCTCGGTTGTGGTTACGGTTGGTTTTGCCGAGCGGCGCGCGAGCTCGGTGCAGCACAAGTATTGGGCATGGATGTATCGGAAAAGATGCTGAATAAGGCCCAAGCCATGACTCAAGATCCCGCCATTGAATACCGTCGGCAAGACCTAGAGTTATTATCGTTATCGGCAAAAACCTATGACCTCGCCTACAGCTCACTGACGCTGCACTATATTGAGGATTTAGCAAAACTGTTTGCCACTATTTATCAGGCGTTGGTTAGTGGTGGGCAATTTATTTTTACCGCAGAACATCCGATTTATACCGCTCCTCAGCAACAAGAATGGCTATCGGATAAAGATGGGCAAAAGTCTTGGCCGGTAAATCACTACCAGCAGGAAGGTCAACGTGTCTCTAACTGGTTAGCCGAAGGCGTGATCAAACAGCACCGCATGTTAGGGACTTATATTAATCTGTTAGTACAACAAGGCTTCATCATTACCTATTTAAACGAATGGGGTCCATCCGCTCAACAAATTGCACAAAACCCAGCGCTCGATGAAGAAAAAGAACGCCCGATGATCTTTATCCTCGCCGCACAAAAACCAACGAAATAAACTGACCTTATTTTTAAATTCAATATTGGGGAGGCTACCTCCCCCAACCCAATCCAGCTCAACCTACTCAAAAAAGTGCTGTATCTCACATCATTACTAGCGAAATAGCCACCATTGTCTATTATTTAAACAGATGGGCAATATAACTTCGACAGTGGCTAAGGAGTCCCCCATGAGTGACGACTCAAAAGATGGCGTTATTCTGCTCTCCAGAATACTGCTTATGATTTTGTTTATTATATTTGGTTGGTTAAAACTGACGAATTTTTCTGGAACGGTAACGGCAATGGAAGGCTATGGCACACCGATGCCCTATCTGGCAGCTATTGTTTCTGTGGTTGTTGAATTTGTTTTCGGCATTGCACTTATTGTCGGGTTATTTACCCGCCCTATTGCGGTGATATTCGCCGTGTATGTTTTAGGGACTGCGATTATCGGTCATCCCTATTGGAATATGACTGGCGCAGAAATGATGGGTAATGAAATCAATTTTTATAAAAATTTCAGCATTATTGGTGGGTTACTGTTGTTGGCTATCACTGGAGCAGGACGCTACTCTTTAGATAATAAACTGTTCAATAAATAAAATATGCAGCCAGTGGTATTCACTTTAGCCACTGGCTTTTTTATTTAACGGCTGCGTTTAGCGTGGCGCTCGAAATTATCTGCTTTCGCCTCTGCCGATTTACGTAAGGTCACATAGCAAGCACCCTCACCGCCTTCATGTGGCAGCGCACGACAAAACGCCTGTACCTGTTCAAGTTGCATCAACCATTTGGCCACGTAACTACGTACAATATTTGAATGGCTTTCATCTTCACGCCCGCGACCATGCACAATCAACAGCGAACGCAGGTCGTCTTTTTCCGCTTGAATAATAAAACGGAACAATTCCTGTCGGCAGTTTTCTACCGAACGCTTCAACAAATTCAGGCTGGCTTGCGGCGTATAACGTCCATGGCGCAGTTTATCTAACACGCCTTGTTGGATGCCTTCTGCTTTATATTCCAACGACACATCACAAGGAATGATGTCGAGAAAGTCGGTGCTGAGGAAATTATCCAATTTCAGCGCTTGTGCTTCACGGCGAGCGTTTTTATCGACGCCATCTTGCGGCTTCAGATACAGCGTCTGTTGCCCCGACGCTAACGGCGTCACTCCCGCCATTTCTTGTTCAAAAAAATCTTTTTCTTCGTTGCTCATCGCGCATCACTCTTAGACTAAAGGAGCCTTCTGCTACGGGGAATAGTGATGATTGTAAAACGCTGTGGCTGGGTTGCAAGCCACGATTTGTCGATCAAGATTGTCTACAATTCTCACCAACGGGTGAGCTTCTGAGCAGTTTTAGTTATACTGCCCACCATTATTGAGCGCCGCAAAGGATCTAGCCCATGACAATGCGCGAACTGGATATCCAGTTTCAGAATGCAATGAATGAGTTGCAAACCAGTTTTGAAAAGCAGCACTACGAATGGCAGCAAAGCTACCAGGCACTGCAACAATTACTGGTCGAGTCCCAACAGCGTGAAGCCGCTTTGCGGGCGCAGAACGAACAACTTGCCCGCAAACTGACGACCGCTAATTCGGTGCCTGAACAGCATGCCTTAGTGAAACAGATCAAAATGCTAGGGGCACATCTGGATGCGCTGGCAAAAGACGCGGCAACGTTCAATCACCATCTGCAACAGCGGGTAGCGACCAATTTTAGCGGCGAACAGTCCTGAACCTGCCCATCACGATTCGGCGCTGCGCGCAGCGCCCCAACAGTGTAAGACATCATAAATGACGTGGATCATCATCGCCGTACTGATCGTGGTTTTTATTATTGGTTATCGTATTCTGACTTCCGACACCCGCAAGGCCATTGATTCACTGGCACGCCTGCTGAAAGTCAAACCTATGCTGATCGAATCGATGATTCAGGAAATGGGCAGCCGCAACAGTCAGACCTTTATCCGCATGTTGAACAACGGCTATACCGAGGAAGTGCACAAGGCCGCCTATCTGCTGTTTATTTACATCACATTTATCAAACAGGCCGATGATGGGCAGATTGGCCTGTGGCGTGACACGCTGATCCGCGCCGGGTTATCGCCAGAATTACACGCAGAGCACACCGAAGCCGCACTGTTTTACTTTGCCGATCTGGAGTTAGATGCTTTTGAATTGGCGCAATTCCGTCGCGCCTATAACGAACGCTTTAACAGCGAAGCTATCAGTCAGTGGTGAGGTTGTCCCCCTTAACCGGGGGATAACATAACTTACAGGTACATACCGTAAAGGAAGCGAGAAAGTGCCTCGCGCGAGCTAAACCCGTGTGGGATACCGTAACGCATCGTTGGCGCATCCGCGCTGAGATCCAAAGGGAACTCACGATATTGCTCACTGGTGCGAATCGGCGCTGTGGGAGTCGCAAAATGAATACTTCTTTCTTTCAACGCGGGGTGGATCACCAACGCCATTCTTCCCATACGCGCTTCCCGGTTCACATAGACATAATGTTCATCTTTGCGATAACCGTAAGACTGATCGGTAACAAAATCACGCGTAAAGCCGGTACTTTCCAACACTTTAGCCACTTCATCCGGCCGTAAATACATCATTTTCTCCTCTGTTTCTGGACTACAGCACAACTTTTACCGCAATCAGAGAAGGAAATAATAGCGTTAACCCTAGGGATCCTTACTTCGGAATAATCCTGAACTATCCATTATTCTGATTTTTTCATCTTATTTTGGCGTAAATAGCAAAAAGCACCTGGGGGGAGCCAAGTGCTTTTTATTATTGCGAAGCGGTTTTCAGCCTCGCGCATTCACAGCATTAAGCGGCTGGGGTAACGGCTTTCTTGCTAGATTTTTTGTGTTTCTTAGCGGCTTGCGCTTTCTGAGCCGGTGCTTTTTTGCTGGCTTTCTTAGCTTTTGCAGCCTGAGCTTTTTGCTCTGGCGCTTTCTTAGTGGCTTTGTGCGTCGCTTTTTTATGATGAGTGGTTTTAGCTGGTGCTTTTTGAGCTACTGGTGCAGTTGCTGCCGGAGCAGTTGTTGGTGCTTGAGTTGCAGTTTCAGCAGCAAAAGCAACAGAAGACAGACCCATGGTAGCAGCAACGATCAGAGCGATAACTTTTTTCATCTTTAATTCCTCAGCATGTTTTTTCAGTTGACCCCAGAAGAGCCGTTGGACAGATAGTAGAAGAAACAGGGTTGAGGCTTCAGTGAGTGATTGGTTTCGCTAAGTAACCAAATGTACATCACGGTTTTTTTGTCACCATTGTGTATAAAATAGGCTATAGTTTTTATAACTCATTCTGCTGGAACGTATTACTACGTTCCGCCGAGTCGGCGTTAACACCCCTTGTAGTCATAAAGAGAAAACAAGCAAATGTGCGTCTGACCCACGGGAAACCGTGGGTCGTTTGCTTTTTATACATTGAACGCTGTAGCCAACCTAACAACCGCCTTTTCAGCTTCATCGGCATGGGTAAAATTAGCAAACCCCATCAACAACCCCTGTTCAGTGCGCTCTTTTGTTTGCCAATGGTTTAATGCCTGCATCGCCAGCCCTTGCTGCCAGGCTTTTTCCGCTAACTCGCTATCTTGCCAGCCCGGTTTTAATCGCGTCAGTAACTGAATGCCGCCCGCCTGTGGCGCTACGGTCAGAATGTCCCCCAGATGATGCTCAAGAGCGGCCACCAGCCACTCACGCCGCTCGCGATATAACGGCCGCATTCGTTTCAAATGGCGGTAAAAATGCCCTTGTTGGATAAATTCGGCCACGCTGGCTTGTATCAACGGCGGGCAACCAGAAATTCGCAGGCGGCAACTTTGTTCAAACGCAGCAACCTGCGCTACCGGCACCACCAGATAAGCCAACCGTAACGCCGGGAACAGCGCTTTGCTAAAGGTTCCGGCGTACAGCACCCGCCCCTGACTATCGAGACTTTTTAGCGGTGGTAACGGTTTTCCCTGATAGCGAAACTCACTGTCGTAATCATCTTCAACAATCCAGCCGTTATGTTGTTGCGCCCAGTCCAACAATGCCATTCGACGTGGCAAACTCAAAGATACACCCAGCGGGCTCTGATGAGTCGGCGTTAATACCGCCATACGCGCCGTCAATGGCGCAGCGGCAATATTCATCCCTTCGGCATCCACCGGTACCGGAATTGTTTTGATCCCCGCAGCATGGAACAACGGCTGCGTGACCGGATAACCCGGATCTTCCAGCCACACCAGATCCCCCGCTTGTAGCAGCGTACTGATAATTAGCGTCAACAACGCCTGATAACCCGCACAGATAAACACTTGCTCCGACTGGCAACGAATTCCACGCGAGAGCAATAAATAATGGGCGATAGCCTCTTTCAGGTTGGGTAATCCACTAGCGGGAGGGTGAGCCAGCATCGCCGTGGTGGTTGAGCGTAATTGACGTGCGACGATCCGTTGCCACAGCGCACGTGGGAAAGCATCCAACGCAGGTAAACCCAATTGAAACGGCGGCATGGCTCCCGTTGGGTACAATGGAGCCGATGAACTGAGCGGTAATGTTTCGATCTCAGCCGATACATCGCGCCCCAGTACATTTTTCAGTTGAGATGACACATAAGTTCCCGCCTGCCCACGACTTTGTAAAAAGCCCTCAGCCACCAGCTGGGCATAAGCATTATCCACCGTCGCACGCGCTACGCCCAAATCACTGGCCAAGCCACGCACCGAAGGCAAACGGCTTCCCGCCACCAACGAACCTTGGGTAATCGCGTCTTTAATACGCAGATAAATCTGCCGAAAAAGAGGTTCCGCCTGTGGGTCACTCCGTAACGGGGAAGTAAAAACTTTCTGCATCTTGGCCTGGTTAAATAGTTATTTTATGGCTCTATAGCATAGACCATATTGGCTTTAGAGTAGCCACCTATTCACCTGCAATCACCACGAGGTTTTCTATGATTACGCAACGCTTGAAGTACTCAGAACTGTCCCCAGCCGCTTATAAAGGCATGTTAGCCGCGATAATGAGTCTGGATAAAAGCCCGCTCGGTAAAGGCATGTTTGAGCTGGTATTTATGCGTATTTCCCAGATCAATGGCTGCGCTTTCTGTTTGGATATGCACGGGAAGTCGGCTCGTGAGAACGGTATCAGCAACACGAAATTGGATACCTTGGCCGGTTGGCGTGTCAGTAATGATTTCAGCGAACGCGAACGCGCAGCGTTGGAATGGGCGGAGTCTGTCACTCTGATCGCAGCCACTGGCGCACCGGATAGCGCCTTTGCCGCACTACAAGATCATTTCACCGATGTAGAAATCAGCGATCTCACCTTCGCTATCAGCATCATGAACGCCTTTAACCGCTTAGCGGTCAGTATGCGTCAGTAACTCTTCCGGCCGGGAAACCGGCCTACGCTTTTTTACCCCGCGAAAAAATTTTTCCCCTCCGGTTTTCAGCCCTACCGCGGCTTCGCTCCATTAAACACAAAAACACCACATATAGTGCAGTTGATAAATTAAATATCTATATATAGTATTTATTCATCAGCCGATGACTATAGGTTGATCACACGCAGCAACGCCGTTCAATGCTCCGTTGCTGACTTTATCCGCCTTTCCCTCAACTTAAAAGGTAAATGCGAATCATGAGCATTATTATTTATAGCAAACCCGATTGTGTCCAGTGCAATGCCACTTATCGTGCTTTCGATCGCCAAGGCCTTGATTATCAAGTGATCGACCTGACGCAGGATCAACAAGCATTAAATCACGTCAAATCTTTGGGTTATCAGCAAGTTCCCGTGATTATCGCCGGGAACGATCATTGGTCTGGTTTTCGCCCTGACAAAATTGGCGCGCTGGCACAGTGAGGTAACACCATGAATCCGCTGGTCTATTTCTCCAGCAGTTCGGGGAATACCCATCGTTTTGTCGAGAAATTGGCACTACCGGCGTTGCGCATTCCGATTGCTGGAGCGCGCAACCCACTGCTGATGGAAAACCCCTATATCTTGATCGTTCCCAGCTACGGCGGTGGCAGTGCTACTGGCGCGGTACCGATTCAGGTAATTCGCTTTCTCAATAACCCACAAAATCGTGGCTATTTACGCGGAGTGATCGCCGCTGGAAATACCAATTTCGGCAGCGCCTACGGCATCGCCGGGAGCATCATCGCGCAAAAATGCCAGGTGCCTTTTCTTTACCGATTTGAACTGCTCGGCACCACACAAGACGTGACAAACGTTCGACAGGGAGTAACCCAATTTTGGCAACAACAGAACTGACCAAACCAGCATCCTGCGCACTGGATTACCATGCGCTCAACGCGATGCTCAATCTGTACGATAGCGAAGGTCGTATCCAGTTCGAACAGGATCGACTGGCTGCGCGTCAATATTTCCTGCAACACGTGAATCAGAACACCGTGTTCTTTCACAATTTGGCGGAGAAACTGCGCTATCTGGTGGATGAGGGCTATTATCAGCCGGAAGTATTGGCACAGTACGAGTTCGCATTTATCAAACGGCTGTTCCAACAGGCTTATGCCAAGAAATTCCGCTTTGAAACTTTCCTCGGCGCCTTCAAGTATTATACCAGTTACACGCTGAAAACCTTCGATGGTAAACGCTATCTGGAACGTTACGAAGATCGCATCTGCATGGTGGCGCTGACGCTGGCGGCTGGCAATACCGCGCTGGCGCAGGAGTTGGTGGAGGAAATGATTAGCGGACGCTTCCAGCCCGCAACCCCCACCTTCCTCAACTGCGGCAAACAGCAACGTGGTGAGTTGGTTTCCTGTTTCCTGCTACGTATTGAAGACAACATGGAGTCGATTGGCCGCTCGGTGAATTCCGCCTTGCAGCTTTCCAAACGCGGCGGCGGTGTGGCTTTCCTATTGACCAACATCCGTGAAGTCGGTGCGCCAATCAAACGCATTGAGAACCAATCTTCCGGCGTGATTCCGATCATGAAAATGCTGGAAGATGCCTTCTCTTACGCCAATCAACTTGGCGCACGTCAAGGTGCGGGCGCGGTGTATCTCAACGCTCATCATCCGGATATTTTGCGCTTCCTCGATACCAAGCGTGAAAACGCCGACGAGAAAATCCGCATCAAAACCCTGTCACTGGGCGTGGTGATCCCCGACATCACCTTCGAATTGGCGAAGAATAACGAACCGATGTATTTGTTCTCCCCTTACGACGTCGAGCAAGTGTATGGCGTGCCGCTGTCAGAAATCAGCGTCAGCGAGAAGTACCGTGAAATGGTCGATGACAAGCGCATCCGCAAGTCACGTATCAATGCCCGTGAGTTTTTCCAACTGTTGGCAGAGATCCAGTTCGAATCGGGTTATCCGTACATTGTGTTCGAGGATACGGTCAACCGCACCAACCCGATCGCCGGGCGTATCAATATGAGCAACCTGTGCTCAGAGATTTTACAGGTGAATAGCGCCAGCACTTATCACGATGATTTGAGTTATCAGCGCATCGGCAAAGACATTTCCTGCAATCTTGGTTCGATGAACATCGCCAAAACCATGGATGCGCCAGATTTTGCTAAAACGATCGAAACCGCGATCCGCGGGTTAACGGCAGTCGCCGATATGAGCGACATTCAATCGGTGCCGTCTATCGCCGCCGGTAACCAGGCCTCCCACGCGATTGGTTTAGGGCAAATGAATCTGCACGGCTATTTGGCGCGTGAGCGTATTTTCTATGGTTCGGAAGAAGGGATAGATTTCACTAATATTTATTTCTATGCCGTGGCTTATCACGCTCTTCGTGCATCCAACCAGTTAGCCATCGAGCGTGGCAGCGCATTTGCCGGTTTCGAGAACTCTACTTATGCCTCGGGTGAATACTTCAGTAAATATATCGAACAGCAATGGCAACCGCAGACGGAACGCGTTCGCCAGCTATTTGCTACGGCCAATATTGTACTGCCGGGGCGTGAAGAGTGGTTGGCACTGCGCCAGTCGGTGATGATGCACGGTTTGTATAGCCAGAATCTGCAGGCCGTGCCGCCAACCGGTTCGATTTCGTACATCAATAATTCGACCTCCAGCATCCACCCGATCGTATCGCGCATCGAGATCCGCAAAGAAGGCAAGATTGGTCGGGTTTATTATCCCGCGCCCTACATGACCAACGACAATCTGGACTATTACCAGGATGCCTACGAAATCGGCCCCGAGAAAATTATCGATACCTACGCCGCCGCCACCCAACATGTCGATCAAGGCTTATCACTGACGCTGTTTTTCCGCGATACCGCCACCACCCGCGACATCAATCGGGCGCAGATCTACGCGTGGCGCAAAGGCATCAAAACCATCTATTACATTCGCCTGCGCCAAATGGCGTTGGTCGGCACCGAAGTTCAGGGCTGCGTGTCCTGCTCGCTGTGAGGAGTTTTATGAAAGCCATCAATTGGAACATCATCGAAGATGATAAAGATTTAGAAGTATGGAATCGCCTAACCGCCAACTTCTGGTTGCCAGAAAAGGTGCCGCTGTCGAACGATATTCCTTCTTGGAACCAGCTGACCGCGCAAGAACAGCAACTGACGATCCGTGTGTTTACCGGGTTAACGCTGTTAGACACCGTGCAAAATACCGTTGGCGCGCCGGCGTTAATGGTTGATGCCATCACACCGCACGAAGAAGCGGTGTATTCCAATATCAGTTTCATGGAGGCGGTTCATGCACGTTCTTATAGCTCGATTTTTTCCACGCTTTGCCAAACCCGTGACGTAGACGATGCTTATCGTTGGAGCGAGGAAAATAGCACCTTACAGAAGAAGGCCAACATCATTTTGGCGCATTACCGCAGTGACGATCCGTTGATGAAAAAGGTTGCCAGCGTGTTTCTCGAGTCTTTCCTATTCTATTCGGGTTTTTATCTGCCGATGTACTGGTCGAGCCGCGCCAAACTGACCAACACCGCTGATCTGATCCGCTTGATCATCCGCGACGAAGCGGTACACGGATATTACATCGGCTACAAGTTCCAGAAAGGTTTGGAGAAGGCCGATGCCGCACGCCGTCAACAAGTCAAAAATTTCGCCTTCGATCTATTACAGGATTTGTACGATAACGAAGTGCGTTACACCGCCGAGCTATACGACAGTGTCGGTTGGACCGAAGAGGTAAAAACTTTTCTGCACTACAATGCCAACAAGGCATTAATGAATCTGGGCTACGAAGCGCTATTTCCACCCGCAATGGCGGCAGTGAACCCAGCGATTTTGTCAGCATTGTCGCCAAATGCCGACGAAAACCACGACTTTTTCTCCGGCTCTGGCTCGTCGTATGTGATGGGAAAAGCGGTCAATACCGAAGATGAGGATTGGGCATTTTAAATCCGCGCTGAGTGGTCATGACACATGCATGACCACTTAATGGCCCAGTTCTTTTTGGCTACGGATGGCTAATACGAATATCGTATCGATGTCAGTCACATAGCGATATAAAGCCAGATAGCCACGCGATTGCTGACCAATCACCAACTCACGCTTCCCTAATTTTGCTGGTCGGCCAATTAGTGGATTAAACTCTAGCACCGCGATGGCTTGCAGAATTTCCTGAATCCGAGCATTCGCATCAATGACTTCGTATCGCGCCAGATGTTCGAGAATACGCTCGATATCATCCATGACTTCAGGCGCTAACTCGATTTTCGCCATTTATCGCCCCAATTTTTTTGCCACGGGTTTAACGACATGAGCATTACCGGAGATCTGATTCTCTAGATAATTACGCATCTCATCCCAAGCGATCGTCTTCCCCGTCGCCACAATGGTGGCGTAACGTTTTTCGGCTTCCGCATCAAAATCAGCACGTAATTCTTCCTGTACCGTCTTTTCCGCAATGGCTTGCAAAATAAAATTGTGTGAGGTGACACCAGCCAGATCGGCAGCGGCGGCAACCCTCGCTTTGAGTTCATCAGACAAGCGGATGGTAGTAGTCGACATAATTCACTAGCCTCGGTGATAAACAAATGGGTGTAGCTCAATTGTGCTACACCCGAAAAACAACATCAAGGACATTGTCTATTTATTATCCAGTGGCAGCCAAAGACTATTATTTTAATACGTGATAGCTCCCTCTTCTCGGTTAAGGAAACCGCTTTGCAACCAATAGCCACAATAAGTGGTCAGCAACGACTCAAGTTCAAACGTCAGGTTGGCGCCCACCACTAACTCCTGTTCGATCTCACTTTGCTGATGCTGTTGCGGTTCCAAATAGAATGATTTAAACGGATACAATGCGTTGTCACTGGTGATTTGCGGTACCCATTGTTTGGCCCAGACTTCAGAACTGACAAAGCGTAGCGAATGCCCGGTCACCGCCGCCACCTGCTCCAACAGTTTGCGCCAAGGCACCGTCGCCAGATAGCCCAAGTTAGTCGGCTGATTAAACCGCTGTGAGTAAGTGCTGGCTCGGACGACCAAATAGGCCAGACTGTCCACCGGGCTGATATCCAGACCGTACCCTTGCCAATCCGGTGCTACCCCTTGTTGTAAGCAACCCTTAATCAGGTTGAGCGTATGGTTAGTTTCCACGTTGGAAGAACCATGACGCGTTGAGCCGGTAATATTCCCCATGCGATAGATAGCGCCATACAACCCTTGTGTGAAAGCTTGCTCCATCAGTCGCTCACTGACCCACTTCCCTTGCACATAACCGTTCGCCATCGCCGGTTCACTGGCAATGGTGTTTTCCAACACTAAATCGCCACGCTGTGCCGCTGCTGAGAGCGTTGAGATATAGAACAACTGTTTGGCACGCCCCTGACAGCAAAATACCAGTAAATCCCGTGTACTCTGCACGTTGGCCTGACGCAGCGTCGTATAATTATGCAGATGGTTCACCCAAGCACCGCAATGGTAAATAGCATCGACCTCCGTTGCCAATTGCTGCCATTGCAAAGATTCGATACCCAACCGTGGCTGGTTAAGATCGCCAAGTACTATGCGTATCCGCTCTTCGTCCAGTGTCAATTGGTAGCGTGCCGCCGCACTGCATAACCGTGCTAAACCCTGTTCTTCACTCTCCGCTCGAACCAAACAATAGACCACGCTTTCCAACAGCTTCTGTTGTAATTCCACCAGCAAGTGGATACCTAAGAAACCACTGACACCGGTCAGTAATACCTTGTCGAATGCCACCTTCGGTGCAGAAATGAAAGATAAAACGGGTAATTGTTGATCCTGCTCGATCAACAGTGCTTCTTCGTTATTACCTCGGCTCTCACCACCGTCGATCAGCCGTGCTAATTCAGCTAACGTGCCCGCATTAAACACCGTCGCGACCTCAATGTTTTTACCTAACCGTTTGGCGATCATATCGGTCATTTTAATCACTAATAACGAATGTCCGCCGATATCGAAGAAGTTATCGTCACGATTGATAACGATGCTGCGGTTCAATAACTGCTGCCAAATCTCAGCCAGACTGCACTCCGTTGTCGTGACGGGTGGCATCGCCAACTCTGATGTAGTTCCGAAATCGGCGCTAGGCAAACTGCGCTTATCGACTTTCCCATTGGCGGTTAGCGGCAATTTATCCAACACTTGCAAGCTCGTAGGTACCATGTAAGCCGGAACCTGTTGACGGAAGTCTCGTAAAATCTGGCTGCGCGGTAATGAACTGACACACCAGGCGACCAATTGCTTCTGCCCTTCATGTTCCTGCGCCAAGACCACCGCTTGTTCAACCCCTTCAAGTTGGCATAAACGGTGTTCAACCTCCCCTAACTCCAAACGATATCCGCGAATTTTGACCTGATTATCAACCCGGCCAATAAACTCTAAAGTGCCATTTTCATGCCAGCGGACACGGTCACCGGTTCGGTACATCACTTCTTCAGTCGATAGGTTGGCATGCGTTTCGTACCAGTAAGGATTACTCACAAAGGCCTCTGCCGTCTTCTCCGCCTGATTGAGATACCCCGCCGCCAGCCCTAAACCACTGGTGTATAATTCGCCGATAATCCCTTGCGGCAACAACTGCTGATACTCATCCAACACATAGCAACAAGTGCCTGATATCGGCTTACCAATAGGAATCGACGCACCAGAACAATCAGCCAGCGTGATCGAATGTAAGGTGGTGAAGGTGGTGTTTTCCGTCGGCCCATAACCATTCCAGATCTGCCTAGGTGGAGTATTTGAACGCAATACGCTAGCAACCAACTCGGGATTCAGTGCATCACCGCCAATCAATAAATGATGCAAGCCACCAAAGGCATTGGAGTTCTCCACTGCTAATTGGTTAAACAGAGCCACCGTAAACCACGCATCGGTGATGCCTCGTTCTCGCAAGAATTTAGGCAACGCCTCACTATTGATGACGGTTTGATAAGGGATGATCTCCAACCGTGCGCCGTTGAGCAACGCCCCCCAAATTTCTAGCGTCGAGGCATCAAAAGCGATATTCCCCGCCTGTGCCATCACCGCATCGGTGGACACTTGATAAGGCGCTGCGTCAACCACCAACCGAATAATCCCTTGTTGCCGGATCTGCACCCCTTTGGGTAATCCGGTAGAACCCGAGGTATACATCACATAGGCAATATCCTCTGGCGCCGTCGTCACACAGGGATATGCTCCCGCCGCTTCAATCATCAGCAGATCTTCGAGGTACACTTCAGGGCAATATGTCTGCCTTCCCCGCTGTTGGTGCTGAGTGATTAGGCACAGTGCCGCACAATCTTCCAGCACATAGTGCAAACGTTCATCGGGGTGCGCAGGATCGAACGGCACATAAATGGCTCCCGTTTTCATTATCGCCAGAATCAGCGCTACCATGTCCGCGCTCCGCTCCAACGCAAACAGAACGCATCGCCCTTCCATTGAGCCAAATTGACGACGCAGTTGCCACGCCAGCGTATCGGACAATTCATCCAATTGCTGATAGCTCAGCCGCTGCTGCATGAACCCTAGCGCTTGCGCATTAGGACGTAACTCAACCTGACGTTTGAACAAGGCGATCACTGAATCCTGCGGAATCTCTACCACCGCAGGATTCCAACTCAGTAACTGCTTCTGCCGCTGCGCATCATCCAATAACGGGATTTGCAACAACGATGCAGACAATGAACCAAAACCTTGCAGAATATTGCGATAATGCCCTAACAATTGATCGGCCAATGCCTTCGGCCATACACCTTCGCGGAATGAGGCTTCAATCGCCATGCCACCGTCGGTTTGCAGCACAATGTTAATCAACAAATCACTTTTGGCCGGTTCTGCTGGCAATGGATAAGACTCAATTTCCGTCTGTGCCAGTTGTAGTCCCTTACCATCTCCCCCTTCAGTATTTTGTAATACCAGCAACACCGCGCACAAAGGATGTTGTCTGGAATGACGTGGTATATCCAACCCAGCCAACACCTCAGCCAGCGGTGCCGAACCATGTTCAAATGCCTCAAGTAACAGTGGATGGTTTTTAGATAACAGCTCCGCCAGCGATTGCTGCTGATCTACCTGGCTGCGCAGGATCAAGGTATTAGCAAAGAAGCCAATTTGTTCCGCCAGTGCTTGCTGTGGCCGGTTAGCCCAAATACTGGCAATAGGAATATCGCTCTGCCCGCAATAGCGAGCCAGCAGTAGAGCCAACCCGGAATAGAGCAGATTGAATAACCCAGTCCCCATCAGGTTAGCCTGCTCTTGTAATTGCGTCCGCCATGCGGCTGATAAGGTGATAGTTTGTTTTTTACTGCCACTTCTCGCTTGCCCTGACAGCGGCAGGGCTAACGGTTTAACGTCTTGTAATTGCTGCTGCCAATATGCTAAGTCAGCCTGATAATTCTGCTGCTGTTGCCAGCAACAATAATCACTAAACTGTAACGATAATGGCGCAAGTGGAACTTGTTGCGCATAGAGCTCTGACAGTTCCCGGTGAAACACGCCCATCGACCAACCGTCACTAATGATGTGATGAATGTTGATCAACAAGACCCACTGTTGCTCGCGACATTGATATAGTCTCACGCGTAACAATGGTTCATTAGCCAAATCAAACGGTTGGAGTACACTTTGCCATAGTGCCTGCTGCAGCTGTTGTTCATTGGCACAACGGATCACTGGCAAGTCAAAATTAGCGTCTACGACCTGTTGATAGGCTTCACCATTCTGTTCGCGGATACGTAAGCGCAAACTATCGTGTCTAGCGATCAGTTGTTGCAGTGCATATTCCAAGCGTTGTGGTTCAAAATCGCCACTCAGTCGATAAGCCGCAGGAATAGAATATTCGGTTGAATCAGGATTATTTTTGCTGATTAACCACAGACGGCACTGCTCATAAGATAGTGGAATGCGTTGCCCCGGTTGCGTATGCGGTACGATGACAACATCTTGGCTGGACGCTACGATTGGCGATGCATCCAACCAACTAGCCAACTCGGCTAATTCGGGTAAACGGAACAAGTCAGCAATCGTGACGATTTTATGCCACTGACTTTCCACTGCCTGCTTCACCCGCACCACCAACAAAGAATGCCCACCAAGAGCAAAGAAGTGGCCATTACGCCCTACTGACTGCGGTAATTGTAATAATTGCTGCCACAGCGTAGCCAAAAACAATTCGGTTGACGTTTGCGGCACTTGGTATTCTTCTGCCACAAAAACCGGCTCCGGTAGGTGTTTTTTATCCACTTTACCGCTGGCGTTCAGCGGCAAACTCTCGAGCATTTGCAGATTGCTCGGCACCATATAAGCAGGCACTTGCTGACGAAATTGCATCAATATCGCGTCGGCTTTACCCTCCCCGACACACCAAGCCACAAGTTGCTTTTGCCCCTGATAGCTACGTGCCTGCACCACTGCCAATTCCACCGTTGGCAATTGACACAGACGGTGCTCCACTTCGCCAAGTTCCAACCGAAAGCCACGAATTTTGACCTGATCGTCAGTGCGCCCAATAAAATCCAGACTGCCATCAGGCAATTCACGTACCCGGTCGCCGGTTTTATACATCATCGTACTGGCAGATGCCGGTAAATGGCGTTGTTCATCGGCATAGAACGGATTCGGTAAAAAAGCCTTCGCGGTTTTATCTGGTTTATGGAGATAACCGACCGCCAGCCCCAATCCACTGGTATACAGTTCACCGTCCACGCCTGGAATTACTGGCTGTAATTGCTCATCCAGCACATAGCACTGCGTACCCGAAACGGCTTTACCGATGGGAATTGCCGTCCGTTCGCAATCTTCCAAAGTGATGCGATGTACCGTGGTGAATACGGTATTTTCTGTCGGCCCATAACAGTTCCAAATCGCTCCCGGCGGCATCGTTGCCTGCATCACGCTTTTAACACTGCTCGGGCTCAGCGCATCTCCACCGACAAAAACGTTATCTAACTCCCCAAAGACATCCGGGTTTTCCGCAACCAATTGATTGAAAAGCGCCACGGTGAAGAAGGCATCAGTCACCCCATGTTCACATAATTGTTGTGGTAGATGGACACTATCAATCACGGTGTCATAAGGAATCACCACTAAGGTTGCGCCATTCAGTAATACCCCCCAAATCTCGAAGGTTGAGGCGTCAAACGCACTATTGCCACATTGTGCTATCACTGCCTCGGTAGAAAACTGGAAGGGATGCGCATTCAGCACTAATCGCAAAATCCCTGTTTGCGGCACCAATACCCCTTTGGGTTGCCCCGTGGAGCCGGAGGTATACATCACATAAGCCAGTGGATTATGTGGCTCAGGACGATAGGCTTGCTCTGGTGGTATTAACATTTGCTCATCAAAGCACACTTCCGGGTAATCTTTTTGCCGCCCTTGATAAGCACTTTGCGTAATCACCAAACCAGCCTGACAATCTTGTAAAATATAATGCAGTCGTTCATCGGGATGAGAGGGATCAAAAGGAACGTAAGTCATACCCGTTTTCAATGCCGCCAATATAGCAATAATCATCCAATGACTACGCTCCATGGCGATGACGGCCATTTCTCCCTCTAATGATTGTGAATGGGCTTTCTTTAAATATTCAGCGAAACTATCGGATAGGAGATCTAATTGTTGGTAACTCAGTGAATGCTGTAAATATTTCACCGCAACCTTATCAGGGCACTGTTGCACCTGATAATTAAATGCCGAAATCAAATCTGCAAATGAAACATTGCCTTGATATATATTATCCATAATATCATTCTTTCAAAGAATAGAGTCCCTATCATCATTGGCGGTACCAGCGATGACACCATTAAACAAAAAAACAACACAATCAAATGGTTAATTACATGCAAAGTTCACACTAAAGTTGATAATAAGACAATATAAAAAATACACCTGCAGTCATCGAGTTACAAGAACTTGTTAGTCTGCTAACTAAATAAAATGTAAACAAGAGAGGGGATAATTTGAAATCAAATCAATAGCGAGAAGGATAAACAAGACAAACCTTATATTTATATAATTCCATGGTATTTTCATGTTTATTATAAATTATTTATATACTTTATAAAAAGGTCGCTAATGAAGAGGCAGTCAACGCTCAATAAAGACATCAATCGGGTAAATCACGGCGGGTCGTTTTATAAAACTTAGTCGTTGATTCAACGACAACACCTAGCAATAGGCCATAATACATCACGGCGGGAAAAATAAACATTCTAGTTAACTGAAACGGTATTAAAATAGACGTATTCTTATAATGTTAACAGCGATTTTATTTTAAACACCATCAATATTCGCATCAGTATAGATGCCGTGTAGACGATCACAATTTGATTTACCTCAATATTATTTCAACCATCGTTCATGATAGGCTAAGCACTCACTTTGTTTTCTTGGCGACGCTCGACAATGCACTTCAAACTTTCATTTCAAATTAAGCTGTTTTTGTGCCTAGTCGCCTTCTCTTGCCTGCTGTTAACGCTGATCGGCGCTTATACCTACTACCAACTCAATGCCCAATTGCATCGCGATCTCGGTGCACGTGCTCAGGTGCAAGCACGTGAGATTGCGTTGATTCCAACCCTCATTAGCGCGGTTGAAAACAAAAATACCGATCAAATCGTCAGCTTGATGAAGAAAATCCGTGCCAGCAGCGATGCTAGCTATATTGTCATTGGCGACAATCAGGCTAGGCATCTCTATCACTCCGAATATCCTGGTCGCTATGGTACACCGATGGTCGGCGGTGATAATCAGGAAGTGTTGCAGGGGAAAAGTATTATTTCCATTCGTAAAGGCGGAATAGGCGTTTCCTTGCGTAGTAAAGCCCCCATCCTTGATGAAAACAATCAGGTTATAGGTATTGTTTCTGTCGGTTATTTAAAATCTCATATTGATAATTTAAATGCCCGGAAGCTGACACAGATTGTCGGCTCGATTGTTTTACTCTTAATTGCTCTATTTATTTTCTCTTGGTTATTATCCAAGAATTTAAAACGCCAAATGTTCTGGTTGGAACCCAAAGAAATCGCCCTACTGGTACGTCAGCAAAAAGCCTTATTAGAAGCGATTTATGAAGGGGTTATCGCCGTCGATCCACAATTGTGCATCATTACTATCAACCACGCAGCACGCGATTTGTTGGATTTACGCCAACCCACCACCAGCCTGATGGGTAGGGAAATTGGTGAGTTTATTCAATCGCAGCCTAATTTCTTTGCCAGTACCCAGTTGCAACACGATACCCATGATGAAGTCTGCCGTTTCAATCATGTACGGGTGATCGCCAGCCGAGTGCGCATTATGCAAGAGGATGAATTGCAAGGATGGGTGATCAGCTTCCGTGATAAAAACGACATCAATACCTTGAGCAGTCAGTTAAGCCAAGTGAAACGCTACGCCGATAATCTACGCATTATGCGCCACGAACAGTTGAATTGGACGGCAACATTGGCCGGATTGCTACATATGCAACGTTATGATGAAGCGATTCGTTATGTAGAAGCACAATCAGAAGGCGCACAGGAAATCCTCGACTTCATTTCCCAACGCTTTAGCTCAGCGACCCTATGTGGTCTGTTGCTGGGCAAGTATTCTAGTGCCCGTGAGAAAGGCGTCGAACTACGCTTTGATCCCGCTTGCCAGTTGCGTCAGCTCCCGACAGCGCTGAATGAGACTGAGTTGATGTCGATCATCGGCAATTTATTGGATAACGCAATCGAAGCGACATTGCGCTCTACGCTTCCAGTAGCACCAGTGGAGTTATATATCAGTGACAGCAGTAATGATTTGGTGATTGAAGTGGCCGACCAAGGCACCGGTATTGCACCAGAAGTCCGCGACACCCTATTCCAACAAGGTGTCACCACGAAAGAAAAAGGCGATCACGGCATTGGTTTGCACCTGGTTGCCAGCCATGTTGCCCAAGCACACGGCAGTATAGAAGTGTCGGATAACGAGCCACACGGCACCATTTTCTCGTTGTTTATTCCGAAGATTTAACCACCCGGTTGCTTTTTCAATTCAGCGATAAGCTCACATTTTTTACCTCACCATTTATAACATATTGTTTTTAAAAAATTTATAAATAAACAAAACAAAAAGTCACCTCTATCAGAAGATAACATTAGATTTATCTGATAAAATCTCGCAAAACATGAATTTTGTAACAGATCGTAGTTACAGAGGCCGTGCTGATGTACGTCATGATTTGCGAGTAGGGACACTTTAGCTTTCTCTGCACCCCATAGTGAATCCGGAATTCACTCCCTTTTAAATGGTGTAATGGATCTTAAAATGACCAAAGTCATAAGTATTAGCAATGAAAATAATAATCATCCTACCATTGTAGATGGTTCATTTATTGAACATGATCAAATAGATTTATTTGAAATATTTTCGATGCTATTAAAGGCAAAAAGAACCCTCATTTTCATTACCGCTTTATTTATGGCTTTAGGATTAGTCTTTGGAACATTGCTACCACAAAAATGGACAAGTAGCTCAGTCATTATTGCTCCATCGGAACAAGAGTCTATGGAGTTAAATAGTTTACTGAATGAATTAAGCGTTGCCGGTGTATCGACCGGAATTAATAAAGATTACTTGCTAAAAATTTATATGCAATACTTTGATTCGAATATCTTGCGTGATGGTTACTTGCAAACCACTGATTACTTTAAAATGTTATTGAATGAAAGTAAAGATGATGAGTTACAAAAACGACGCTTACTCGACTCGATTGGCAATAACAACATTACAACCTCAGGGAATAATAATGATAAACCTAACGATGCTAAGGCTTACACCTATTATCGTTTGAATTTCTCTGCTGAAACCTCTGAAGCCGCTAGAGATTTACTCCAAGGTTATATGGTATATGTTGAAAAAACCTCTAATAGTTATATTTTATATAAAATAAAACGGGCAGTAGCCCTCAAATTAGAGTCTGAGAAAGAATTATTCCAACGCGAATTGCAGAAAATCCAAAACCAGCGCGATGTTCGGATACAACGGATTGAATATGCACTCTCTATTGCCGATGCCGCAGGGCTCAAAAGACCCGTTTATTCTAATGGCACGGTAATCAATGACGACCCCGATTACTCGATCACCCTAGGCGCAGATGCACTGAGACAGAAACTGGCCGTGGAAAAATCCATCACTGACCCACTGATGATGAGCACTGATTTACGTAATAGAAAGATGAATATTGATCTTCTCAGTAATATCAAAATTGCTGATATTGAATTTAAACCATTTAAGCTGTTACAACAACCTGAGAGCCCATCGAAAAAAGACAGTCCTAAACGATTAATAGTACTTATATTATTCACATTAGTCGGATTCATGGTCGCCGTCGGAGCTGTTTTGTTACGGAATGTGTATGTAAAACACAAAGAGAACAACGCCCTCTGAGGCTAGAGGTTGACAGCTAAACGCTCACACCATTATTCAAAGGGAACAGGTAATATCTGTTCCCTCTTTTTTTAGTGTTACCAGACAACAACCCCAAATTATTGGCTACCGAATATAACCTCTGGCAGAAAATACCATACCGAATTGACCTATCGATGTAAACCCTGCATATCCTTCGTTCTGGACATTGAGGGTTGTCACAGAATCTCACTGTGTTAAGGTAATAAGCACTATTATTTTCTATTTAGGAAATTTATATCATTCGAATAACACCAAAGGAAAACTAAAATTGCATGGCAATTAAACTCGAAGTAAAGAACTTATATAAAGTATTTGGTGAACATCCGGAACGTGCTTTTAAACTGATAGATAAAGGTCTAACCAAAGACCAGCTGTTTGAAAAAACCGGATTATCGCTGGGCGTGAAGAACGCCTCTCTGGCCATTGAAGAAGGCGAGATTTTCGTCATCATGGGGCTTTCCGGTTCCGGTAAATCCACCTTGGTACGCCTTCTCAATCGCCTGATAGAACCCACTCGCGGACAGGTACTCATCGACGGTGAAGATATTTCTAAAATATCGGATAGTGCGTTACGTACCGTACGTCGTAATAAGATCAGTATGGTGTTCCAGTCGTTCGCCTTAATGCCACATATGACGGTATTAACCAATACCGCATTCGGTATGGAATTAGCCGGTGTACCGCAGCAAGAGCGCCAAGAAAAAGCGCTGGATGCTTTGCGTCAGGTCGGGCTAGAAAATTATGCTCATTCTTATCCTGATGAACTCTCCGGTGGGATGCGTCAACGTGTGGGATTAGCCCGTGCGATGGCCAATAATCCCGACATATTATTGATGGATGAAGCCTTCTCAGCGCTCGATCCCTTAATTCGTGCCGAGATGCAGGATGAATTAGTCAAATTACAGGCCAAGCATCAACGTACCATCGTGTTTATTTCACACGATCTGGATGAAGCGATGCGTATTGGCGATCGTATTGCAATTATGCAAGGTGGCGAGGTTATTCAGATCGGTACACCGGATGAAATATTAAATAATCCGGCCAACGATTATGTGCGTACCTTCTTCCGTGGCGTGGATATCAGTCAGGTATTCAGTGCGAAAGATATCGCCAAGCGTCGCCCGGTGGCTCTTATTCGTAAAACCCCCGGTTTTGGTCCACGTTCAGCGTTGCAACTGCTGCGCGATGAAGATCGTGATTATGGTTATGTGTTGGAACGCGGGCAGAAATTTATCGGTGTGGTGTCGATCGATTCACTGAAAAAAGCGTTGGCCGCCAATCAAACATTGGACGATGCCCTGTTAGAAGCACCGGCAGCGGTACCGGCAGACATGCCATTAAGCGAGTTGATCTCGTTGGTCGCCCAGGCACCTTGTGCCGTCCCGGTGGTCGGTGAAGAGAACAACTATATCGGCGTGATTTCCAAAGCCATGCTGTTGCAGGCGTTAGATAAAGAGGGGCCGACTGAATGAGTGACCAAACGACAGATCCATGGGCTACCCCGGCAGCGGACACCGCTAATCAGGCCGCAGATGCCTGGAATACAGCTCCGGCAACGTCCACACCCGATGCCGCCCATCAAGCAGCGTCACAAGGCGCTGACTGGCTGAACAGCGCTCCGGCACAACCTGAGCACTTCAGTCTGCTTGATCCATTCCACAAAGCTTGGGTGCCGTTTGACTCTTGGGTCACGCAAGGCATCGACTGGTTGGTATTGCATTTCCGCCCGCTGTTCCAAGGTATTCGTGTACCGGTAGATTTCATCTTGAGCGGCTTCCAGCAGTTGTTGCTCGGTATGCCTGCGCCGATCGCCATTTTGGTGTTCTCGCTGATTGCCTGGCAGATCTCCAGCTTAGGCATGGGCGCCGCTACGCTGGTTTCACTGATTGCTATCGGTGCCATCGGTGCTTGGTCACAAGCGATGGTCACGCTGGCGTTGGTACTCACCGCGTTGCTGTTTTGTATTGTCATCGGGCTACCGCTCGGCATCTGGCTGGCGCGCAGTAAGCACGCCGCCAAAGTGATTCGCCCATTGCTCGATGCTATGCAAACTACCCCAGCCTTCGTTTATCTGGTGCCGATCGTGATGTTATTCGGTATCGGTAACGTGCCGGGCGTGGTGGTAACCATTATCTTCGCCCTACCGCCGATTGTGCGTCTGACCATTTTGGGTATCAAACAGGTGCCGGAAGATCTGATCGAAGCGGCGGAATCCTTCGGAGCCAGCCCGCGTCAGATGCTGTTTAAAGTTCAGTTACCGCTGGCGATGCCAACCATTATGGCGGGCGTTAACCAGACGCTGATGCTAGCACTGTCGATGGTGGTTATCGCCTCGATGATCGCTGTAGGAGGTCTGGGGCAGATGGTACTGCGCGGTATCGGTCGTCTCGATATGGGGCTGGCTGCCGTCGGCGGCGTCGGTATCGTCATTCTGGCCATCATTCTCGATCGCCTTACCCAATCGCTGGGACGCGACAGCCGTAGCAAAGGCACTGGCCGTTGGTTCAACCACGGACCAATCGGACTAATCACACGCCTGTTCGGTAAAAAAGCCTAACCCCCCGTTCCCGCTGCCAATGCGGCGGGCTACGCACCATAAAAACAGAGGACACACACTATGCGCACCACAGGAATTTGGGCACTGGCCCTTACTACACTGGTTGGATCACAGTTTGCTTCCGCTGCTGATTTACCCGGTAAAGGTATTTCGGTTCAACCCATCCAAAGCACGCTGTCTGAAGAAACCTTCCAGACATTAATCGTCAGCAAAGCGTTGGAAAAACTGGGTTATGACGTCAAGCCACCCCGTGAAGTCGATTACAACGTCGCCTACACCTCAATCGCTTCTGGCGATGCGACCTTCCTCGCGGTTAACTGGGACCCACTGCACGCTGACCAATATCAATCCGCGGGTGGCGATGCCAAATTCTACCGCGAAGGGGTCTACGTTAACGGTGCCGCTCAAGGTTATCTGATCGACAAAAAAACCGCCGAGCAATACAAAATCACCAATATCGCCCAACTGAAAGATCCGAAGATCGCCAAGTTGTTCGACACCAACGGTGACGGTAAAGCCGATCTGACCGGTTGTACGCCAGGCTGGGGCTGCGAAGCGGTGATTAATCACCAAATCAAAGCTTATGGACTGGAAAACACTGTCGAGCATAACCAAGGCAACTACGCCGCGATGATCGCCGATACCATCACCCGTTATAAAGAAGGCAAACCGGTGCTGTACTACACTTGGACGCCATACTGGGTCAGCGATGTGTTAGTTCCGGGGCGCGATGTCGTCTGGCTGCAAGTGCCGTTCTCTTCTCTGCCGGGTAAGCAAAAAGAGATGGATACCAAGCTGCCAAACGGCGCTAACTATGGCTTCCCGGTGAATACCATGCGTATCGTTGCCAACAAACAGTGGGCAGCAACTAACCCCGCAGCCGCTAAACTGTTTGCCATCATGAAATTGCCTATTGCCGATGTGAACGCACAAAACCTGTATATGCACAAAGGTCAGGCGTCTGAAGCGGATATCGAAAATCACGTCAATGGTTGGATCAAAGCACACCAAGCCACCTTCGACGGTTGGGTAAAAACCGCCGCCGAAGCCGCTAACAAGTAAGTAAGCGCTTACCGGGTACGCGTAATGTGTGCCCGGCTCTCACCCCAATAGCATCTTTTCTAACAAAATTCGCACAAATACACATTGGCTTACTCATCATCCTGCACAATACTTTGCGCACTTTCCTTTTGTGATCGATAGCACATGAATCAGCCAACAGAACAATCGCAAGGACTCAGTCCTGCACTCATCGCCGTAATCGCACTTGCCACTGGCCTCGCCGTCGCCAGTAACTACTATGCCCAGCCGCTGCTGGAAACCATCGCCAAAAGTTTCGACCTGTCGATTAATCAGGCTGGCTTTATCGTCACCGCCGCCCAATTGGGTTACGCCGTCGGTTTGTTATTCTTGGTGCCGCTCGGGGATATGTTTGAGCGCCGTGGTTTGATCGTCTTTATGACCTTGCTGGCCGCCGGAGGGATGTTAATTACCGCCAGTTCCCAAACGTTACCAATGATGATCCTCGGTACCGCGTTGACTGGCCTATTCTCGGTGGTCGCACAGATACTGGTGCCACTGGCCGCTACGCTAGCACATCCAGAAAAACGCGGTAAAACCGTCGGTATTATCATGAGTGGTTTGCTGCTAGGGATTCTGCTAGCACGTACCGTCGCCGGGGCTTTGGCTTCGATTGGCGGTTGGCGCACCATCTATTGGGTGGCGAGCGTACTGATGATTCTGATGGCGTTGATTTTGTGGCGCGCTTTACCACGCTATAAACAACACTCCGGTTTGAATTATCCGCAATTGCTGAAGTCGATTTTCAGCCTGTTTTGCCGTACTCCACTGTTACGCACCCGCGCGACGCTGGGCGCGTTATCCTTTGCTAACTTCAGCGTGCTCTGGACCTCAATGGCCTTCTTGTTAGCCGCCCCGCCATTCAACTATTCCGAAGGGGTGATTGGTCTGTTTGGTTTAGTCGGTGCTGCGGGCGCCTTGGCGGCTTCACGCGCTGGGCTGTTGGTCGATAAAGGCAAAGGAGGATTGACCACCAGCGTCGGCTTGATCCTGCTGTTACTGTCTTGGATTCCTATCGCCTTGGCTAAACAATCTATCTGGGCGTTAATCGTTGGAATATTGGTGCTTGATCTAGCCGTTCAGGCGGTACATGTGACCAACCAGAGCGTGATTTATCGCATCATGCCAGAAGCCCGTAACCGCCTGACCGCCGGTTACATGACCAGTTATTTTATCGGTGGCGCCGTTGGCTCACTGCTTTCCGCTTCCGCCTATCAGCACTATGGTTGGAACGGTGTGGCAGCGATTGGTGGCGTGTTGTGCGTCCTTAACCTGCTGACTTGGTGGTGCGGAAAGCGTCACGATCCACAAGGTTCTGCGGCGATCTGATTAGCAAGCGAACAATAACCAAAGAAATTTATTAACGGTGCAGGGTATTAACATTACTCACTCTCTAGTAATGTTTTGGGCATAAACTATTAGCGCCTATGCCTTAGCACCGTAGCTTGTCGAAATGGGCGATAAAATAATAATAATCATTGTCATCTAATTAGTATTGCTTATCCCTCTCAACACCTTGGGCACAGTTTCTGTGCATCAACTCACGTTTTAGAGTCCCCATTAGCATTCAGTGTTTACAAACAACTTACAAATGACACGAATAGCTAAATTATTTCGCTTGCCGAACATTTACACTATTAATCACTATCGTTACTATAACGAACGAAATTAATGAGGCCAAAATCATGGAAAGCTCGTTTACTCCCATCGAACAAATGCTCAATTTCCGCGCTAAACGTCAGAAAGATTTCCCATATCAGGAAATTCTGTTGACGCGCCTATGCATGCATATGCAAGGCAAATTGCTGGAAAACCGCAATAAAATGCTGAAAGCACAGGGAATCAACGAGACGTTATTTATGGCTCTGATCACGCTGGACGCACAAGAAAGCCACAGCATTCAGCCTTCTGAACTAAGCTCTGCCCTGGGTTCATCGCGTACCAATGCCACCCGCATTGCCGATGAACTGGAAAAACGTGGTTGGATTGAACGCCGGGAAAGCGACAACGACCGCCGTTGCCTGTATCTGCATCTGACACAGGCCGGGCAAGAATTTTTAGCCCAATTGCTGCCACCACAGCACAAGTGTCTGCATTTCCTTTGGTCCACCCTGAGTGACGACGAGCAAAAACAGCTGGAGATGCTGACACGCAAGTTACTGGCTCGTCTGGATCAAATGGAAATCACAGAACAGTTAGTTTAATCAACCATTTCTGTTCAGGTAATCGACTTATGCAATCCCCATTTAACTGGAGATTCACCCCACTGTTCGCCGTTTTATTGCTGGCAGGGTGTGCGTCTACCGACAATATCGCCCCGCAATCCAAACTGATGGAACCGCAGCAATTACAGCTGAGCCAGAATAAGGTCAGTTCGCTCACCATTAGCCCACAGTGGTGGCGTTCACTTAACGATCATCAGCTTGATGCTTTGATGACACAAACGCTGCAAAATTCGCCGTCATTACGGCAGGCGGCAGCGCGGGTGCGTGAAGCGCAAAGTGTGATGGGCGAAGCCAGTGCGGCCAATGGCCCGAATATCGATCTGACTGCGGGGATGCAGCGCGATCGCTTCTCGCAAAACACCATCCAGCCTTTAGCGCCTAACTACCCTTCACAACCACTGTACCAAACAATGAATAAGGTGGGTTTGAACCTGAGCTATGAGTTCGACTGGTGGGGTAAATACCGCAATCAAGTGAATGCTGCGCAAGCTCAAGTTGACGCCGCGCGCGCCGAGCAACAACAAGCTGCATTGACGCTGACCAGCTCAGTGGCGTCCACCTATTACCAGCTACAGAGTAATTTTGCGCTGCAAAAACTGTTGCAACAGGAAGTCGATAACTATCAGCGTCTTGCCACTCTGCGCCAACAGCAGTATCAAGCCGGATTGTATGGCGTGGAAGTTGCTCAACAGGCGAAATCTCAGGCCGATAGTGCCCAGCAGCAGATTACCCAATTGCAATCGATTATCGACCAGTTGAAACATCAGCTTGCAGCATTAGCCGGACAAGGGCCAAACGCCACGCAAAACCTGCGTCCGGTAGCATTACCGGCCGAGAGCTTGTTAGCACCGAAAGCCGAACTAACAACCGATTTACTGGGTAATCGCCCAGACATCGCGGCACAGCGTCAGTTAGTAGAGTCTTACGATCAACGGGTTAAAGCCGCACGGAAAGAGTTCTACCCTAGCCTGTCGATCACCGGTTTTGCTGGTTTCACTACCGCCAACTATATGGGTCGTAATCCGACGTTGCTGGAAGCCGCCAGTAAAGCCTGGAACTTCGCCCCGGCGATTTCGTTACCGATATTCCATGCCGGTGCCCTGCGTAGCAAGTTGGGTGAAGAATCCGCGTTGTATGACCAATCCGTGGAGTCTTATAACCAAACTATCCTGAATGCCGTGCAGGAAACCGCGGATGCTATTACCGTCCAGCAAAGCGCTACCCAACAGCTACAGCAGGCGGCATCAGCGTCTCAATCAATGCAGCAGGTCTATCGCGTTGCCAATGCGCAATATCAAGCAGGGGTCATTGGACGTGACCAACAGTTAAGTAGCCAGACGCAGCTTTTACAGCAGCAACAGGCGGAATTGAACGCTAGCAGCAATCTAATGCAGGCGAAGATCGGACTGATCCGTGCTCTGGGCGGGGGCTATCAGGCTCCAGCACCTGCGGATTCAAAAGCATAATAATAGTCAAATAGTTACGTTATGGCGTGGAGAATAGTATGAGCACAGGCGCGGAAACTCAAAACCCGCAGCAACCGAACGGCAAAAAGAAACAGCGCAAGTTTTGGCTGCTTCTGCTGACGGTGATTTTTGTTGTCATTGGGGTAGCTTATTTGGTGTATTGGTTCCTGGTGCTGCGTCATCATCAGGAAACCGACGATGCTTACGTCGCGGGTAATCAGGTGCAGATCATGGCACAGGTTTCCGGCAGCGTGAACCGCGTCAATTTCGATAACACGGATTTCGTTAAACAAGGTGATGTGCTGGTCACACTCGATACCACCGATGCCGAACAGGCGTTAGAGCGCGCACGCACGGCACTGGCTAATAGCGTTCGCCAAACCCACCAGCTCATCATCAACGGTAAGCAATATCAGGCCAGCATTACCCTGCGCAAAACCGAGTTGAGCAAGGCAGAAAGCGATCTGAAACGCCGCGTAGTGCTGGGTAGCGTAGATGCGATCGGCCGTGAAGAACTGCAACACGCCCGTGATGCAGTAGAAAGCGCACGCGCCGCGTTGGAAGTCGCCGTTCAGCAATACAATGCCAATCAGGCAATGGTGCTGAATACGCCACTGGAAAAACAACCGGCCATCCAACAGGCTGCGGCACAGGTACGTGATGCTTGGTTAGCGTTGCAACGTACCAAAATCGTTAGCCCAATCACTGGCTATGTATCACGCCGTAGCGTGCAAGTTGGCGCACAGATCGCCGCCGGAGCGCCATTGATGGCAGTCGTTCCTGCCGAGCACGTTTGGGTCGATGCCAACTTCAAAGAAACGCAAATCGCCAATATGCGGATCGGTCAATCAGCTACCGTGGTCAGTGACGTTTACGGCGACGATGTCGTGTATCAAGGTAAAGTGGTCGGTATCGATATGGGTACCGGTAGCGCCTTCTCCTTACTGCCTGCGCAAAACGCCACCGGTAACTGGATCAAAGTGGTTCAACGTTTACCGGTACGTATTGAGCTGGACGCCAAACAAATTGCCGACCATCCATTACGGATTGGCTTGTCAACATTGGTGACAGTAGATACCGCCAATCAAGAGGGGCGCGTATTGGCTGACGTTGTTCGTGACAAGCCGCTGTATCAAAGTGATGCGCTGACGCTGAACCTGGCACCGGTTAATCAAATGATTGCCGATGTGATTCATGCTAACGCCGGTTAAGCGCGCAGGGGGCTGTCTTGGCACAAAAACCGCTTGAAGGTGCCCAGCTTATCTGGATGACGGTCGCGCTATCGATGGCGACCTTCATGCAGGTGTTGGATTCCACCATTGCCAACGTGGCAATACCGACCATTGCAGGTAATTTAGGCTCTTCGATATCACAGGGCACTTGGGTGATCACCTCATTCGGGGTAGCGAATGCTATCTCGATCCCGATCACCGGCTGGTTGGCAAAACGCTTTGGCGAAGTGCGTCTGTTCCTATGGTCAACGGCGCTGTTCGCCCTCGCCTCTTGGCTGTGCGGTATCTCCAACAGTCTGAACATGTTGATCTTCTTCCGTGTGATACAGGGGATCGTCGCCGGGCCGCTGATCCCGCTATCACAAAGTTTGCTGCTAAATAACTACCCGCCAGCCAAACGAGCGATGGCCTTGGCGCTATGGTCGATGACCGTGATCGTGGCGCCGATTTTCGGGCCAATCCTCGGCGGTTATATCAGTGACAACTATCACTGGGGCTGGATCTTCTTCATCAACATCCCTATCGGGTTGTTTGTGGTGTTGATCGCAATGGCCACGTTGAAAGGCAGGGAAACCAAAACCGAGATCAAACCGATCGATACTGTCGGTCTGGTGTTGTTGGTGGTGGGTATCGGTTCGTTGCAGATCATGCTCGATCAGGGCAAAGAACTGGACTGGTTTAACTCAACAGAAATTATCACGCTCACGGTGGTGGCCGTCGTTGCCTTGATATTCTTGGTGGTGTGGGAACTCACGGACGATCACCCAGTAGTCGATTTGTCGTTATTCAAATCGCGCAACTTTACCATCGGCTGCTTGTGTATCAGTTTAGCGTATATGCTGTATTTCGGCGCTATCGTCCTGTTGCCACAGTTGCTGCAAGAGGTCTATGGCTATACCGCCACTTGGGCAGGTTTGGCTTCAGCACCGGTTGGGTTAATCCCAGTATTGCTGTCGCCAGTCATTGGTCGTTTCGGTCATAAGTTGGATATGCGTCGCCTAGTGACATTCAGCTTCATTATGTATGCTGTGTGCTTCTACTGGCGCGCCTATACGTTTGAACCAGGAATGGACTTTGGTGCTTCGGCTTGGCCACAGTTTATCCAAGGTTTCGCTATCGCCTGCTTCTTTATGCCACTGACTACTATCACGTTGTCCGGGTTACCACCGGAACGCATGGCGGCAGCATCGAGTTTGTCGAACTTTACTCGAACCTTAGCGGGCTCGATCGGCACCTCGATCACCACCACTTTGTGGACACAACGTGAAGCCCTACATCACTCGCAACTGACTGAGTTTGTGAACCCTTACAATCCGCAGTCGCAAGAGATGTACCGTCAGTTGGAACAGGTGGATATGAACAAGCAACAAGCCTCTGCCTACATCGCCAACGAGATCACCGCCCAAGGGCTGATTATCTCGGCGAACGAGATCTTTTGGCTATCCGCTGGCGTGTTCTTGGTTCTACTGGCTTTGGTCTGGTTCGCCAAACCGCCATTCAGTTCTGGCGGCGGGGGCGGGGGGGCGCACTGATTAATTAAAAGTAAAACGGACGCCGAGGCGTCCGTTTTTTATTACCCGTAGCTGATTAAGCCTGATTTTGACGCCACCAGTCGGCTAACAGGATACCAGTTGCTACCGACACGTTCAGGCTTTCTACTTTGCCTGTTCCGCCGATAGAAACGCTCATATCACCCTGCTGCCATGCGCTATCACTCAAACCATCACGTTCTTGGCCCAATACCAACACCATTTTGGCTGGCAGTTTAGCCTGCGCCAATGCGGTGCCTTTATGGCTGGAAGTGGTGACAATGGTGTAACCCGCCTTACGGAAGGTATCCAACACCGAGAGGAAGTCGTCAGCATTGATCGCTTTAATGTGCTCTGCGCCACCTTCGGCGGTACGCACCGCAGCGCCAGACTCCAGCGATGCCGGGTCCTGCAGCAGAACGCCGTTCACGCCAAAGTGAGCACAAGAACGAACGATCGCACCGAGGTTATGTGGGTTACCCACCTCTTCCAACGCCAATACGCAATCTTTTGCCGGGGCGTTTTTCAGGTAGGTTTGTGCATCCAATCCCTGACGTTTTTTAATCAGGAAGCACACGCCACCATGGTGTTCAGTGCCAGAGGCTTTCGCCAGCTCTTCTTCATCCACCACATGGTAAGCTTTGCGGTTGGCGGCCATCCAACGCAGCGCTTCACGAAAGCGTGGCGTGACGGATTGCACAAACCAAGCACGAACAATGGCATCAGGACGGCTAGCAAACAATGCCTGACAGGCATTCTCGCCGTAAACGCGGGTTTCTTCCGCACGTTGACGACGCAACTGTTCTGGATCAATAAAACTTTTACCGCTGATACCACCATGATCAAACGCCGGCTCTTCTTCCGGTGCGCGGGAAACCGTTTTCCACGGCGAATCATAACCACGATCTTCAGTACGTGCCGGGCGGTGAGGACGATCGTTATCACTACGGCGAGAATCGGAGCCACGGCGATCGTTACCACGCGGTTTATCCTGACCGGCACGTGCTGGACGTGCATTGTCAGCCGGGCGACCTTTGCCTGCCGGACGCTTATTCTTGTTACGGTCGTCGCCATTACTGTCGTCGCTACGGACGTACATCACTTTAACTTTACCGCTCTTGCCACTATATGAATCGTTCATTGTCTTCTCCACCAACGCGCAGGGCGCGAAGATTACCTGATGTCAGCCTACTAAGCCAACAAAAGCCGATAACTATTGCACTCATCGAACAAACCACTTTGTCCTAGGTTCCGATTTTACCGATAATAGGCAACATAAAAGAAACATATCTGTCTTTGAGGTCACAATGAATACTGTCTGTCCCGCTTGTAATGCCACTAATCGTATCCCGGAAGAACGTCTTAATGAAGGCGCGAAATGCGGTCGTTGCGGTCATGATTTATTTGACGGTGAAGTGATCAACGCCACCGAGACGACGTTAGATAAATTGCTGCAAGACGATCTGCCTGTGGTCGTCGATTTTTGGGCACCTTGGTGTGGCCCATGCCTCAACTTCGCACCCATTTTTGAAGATGTCGCCAATGAGCGTGCGGGCAAAGTTCGTTTCGTCAAAGTGGATACCGAAGCCGAACCAGCCTTAAGTGCTCGCTTCCGCATTCGTAGCATTCCGACCATTATGGTATTCAAGAAAGGTGAAATGGTCGATATGCTCAATGGCGCATTACCAAAAGCTCACTTCGAGAAGTGGCTCAATGAGTTAGTCTAATCGCCCCATATCTAGGCTCGCGCGCTCCCGTCGAGCCTTTTTCTACGGTATAATAATGGTTTTTACCAGGATCATTATGACCGACAACGCCGTCCTTCGCTTACGTCAATTCCGTTTAGATCGTGCGACGCGCCCATTTTTGGCGCGGGGCTGCCGTGTGGCGCGTTGTCAGGGTTGCTTGCTGCCGCAGAAAAACTGCCTATGCGATACCATCAAGCCTCAAACTGCCAACAGCCGTTTTTGCCTGATCATGTTTGGCGCAGAACCACTAAAGCCCAGTAATACAGGTCGTCTGATCGCCGATATTTTGCCTGAAACTCAGGCGTTTCTCTGGTCGCGTACGGAGATCGATCCGGCGTTGCTTGCTGCTATCAACGATCCTACACGCCAACCTTATGTAGTGTTCCCGGCTTCTTACGCCGATGAAGATCGTCCGGTGTTTAGCGAATTGTCGACCACCAGTAAACCACCGCTGTTTATCATGCTCGACGGCACATGGGCAGAAGCACGCAAAATGTTCCGCAAAAGCCCTTATTTGAATCAGTTCCCAGTGTTTTCGCTGAATGTCGCTGTAGCCTCAGATTATCAATTGCGCGAAGCCAGTCGTGCCGAACAACATTGCACCGCCGAAGTCGCCGCCGCGTTATTACAACAAGCAGGCGATCAATCGGCTGCTGATGGCCTGAACCAACATTTCACATATTTCCGTCAACAATACTTGGCAGGAAAACCCACGCGTCCAGAGGCACCGGTCACAGCAAACTTAGAGTAAAGCACCTAAAATCAGGCGATTGATTATCGAAAGGAGCCGCACATGAGCCAGCGAGGGTTAGAAGCGCTGTTACGCCCCAAATCGATCGCCGTACTAGGTGCTTCACAGCAATCCGGTCGTGCTGGTTATCTGATGATGCGTAACCTGCTGGCAGGAGGGTTCAACGGCCCGATATTGCCAGTCACACCACGCTATAAAGCTGTTTGTGGCGTGATGGCCTACCCTGACGTCGCCAGTCTGCCGCAAATACCGGATTTAGCCATACTCTGCACTAACGCTACTCGTAATTTAGCCTTGCTCGAAGCACTAGGTGAACATGGTTGTAAAACGGCTATCGTGCTCTCTTCACCACCAGAACAGTTTGCCGAATTGAAAACCTGTGCCCAGCGTTACGGTATTCGTTTACTCGGCCCCAATAGCCTGGGTTTGCTTGCACCTTGGCAAGGCATCAATGCCAGTTTCTCCCCGGTACCGATCCAAAAAGGCAAGCTGGCGTTTATTTCACAATCTGCTGCTGTCGCCAACACCATTCTCGACTGGGCACAGCAGCGCGAAGTTGGCTTCTCTTACTTCATTGCGCTGGGTGATAGTCTGGATATCGATGTCGATGATTTGCTCGACTTTTTGGCGCGTGACAGCAAAACCAGTGCCATTCTGCTGTACTTGGAACACATCAGCGATGCACGTCGTTTTCTGTCGGCTTCACGCAGTGCCTCACGTAACAAACCGATTTTGGTCATCAAAAGTGGTCGTAGCCAGCAGGCGCAATTACTGCTCAATAGCCAACAAGGGCTAGACGCTGCCTACGATGCCGCTATTCAGCGCGCAGGCTTGCTACGCGTACAAGACACTCATGAATTGTTCTCTGCAGTAGAAACGCTCAGCCATATGCACCCGTTACGTGGTGAACGGTTGATGATTATCAGCAACGGCGCAGCTCCAGCGGCGATGGCGTTAGATGAACTGTTAGGACGAAACGGTAAACTGGCGGTGTTGTCTGAGGAAAATCAACAGCAACTCACTGCTGTCTTACCGAAATTTATCCATGTCGGTAACCCGATTGATTTACGTGATGACGCAACACCACAACGTTATTTAGCCGCGTTGCAGCCGTTGCTCGATTGCAACGATTACGATGCCTTATTGCTGATTCATGCACCTAGTGCGGCAGCCCCCGGCACTGAAACCGCGGAACGACTGATCGAAGCCATCAAACAACATCCACGCGGTAAACGTATTACTTTACTGACCAACTGGTGTGGCGAATATTCATCGCAAGAAGCGCGCCGCCTATTTACCGAAGCCGGTATCCCTACTTACCGCACGCCAGAAGGTGCGGTGACGGCCTTTATGCATATGGTGGAATATCGCCGTAACCAAAAACAGCTCAAAGAAACCCCTGCTCTGCCCGTTGGCCTGACGGCTAATACCACCGATGCACACCAGTTGATTCAGCAAGCCTTGAACGAGGGAGCCAATCAACTTGATACCCATGAGGTTCAACCCATTCTGCAGGCCTATGGTTTGAGTACCTTACCCACCTGGATTGCCGGTGACAGCGCAGAAGCGGTGCATATCGCTGAACAGATTGGCTATCCCGTGGCGTTGAAATTGCGCTCACCGGATATTCCGCACAAATCAGAAGTTCAGGGGGTGATGCTTTATCTACGTACCGCCACTGAGGTACAACGTGCGGCCGAAGCGATCCTTGATCGAGTTAAACATGCTTACCCACAGGCGCGTATCCACGGTTTGTTAGTACAAAGCATGGCAAACCGTGCCGGAGCACAAGAACTGCGAATTGCGGTTGAGCAGGATGCGATTTTCGGGCCCTTAATTATGCTTGGGGAAGGTGGTGTCGAATGGCGGCAAGAAAATCAGGTTGCCGTGGCTCTACCACCATTGAATATGGCGCTGGCTCGCTATCTGGTCTTGCAGGCAGTGAAAGGCGGTAAAATTCGTGGGCGCAGTGCGTTACGCCCGTTAGACATCCCCGGCTTGAGCCGCTTACTGGTACAGGTTTCCAACCTGATCCTCGACTGCCCAGAAATAACTCGATTGGATATCCACCCGGTACTGGCTTCCGGCAGCGAATTCACCCTGTTGGACGTATCAATGCAACTCGCGCCGTTTACTGGCGATCCACAGGCGCGTTTGGCGATCCGTCCATATCCTCATGAGTTGGAAGAAACCATCAAACTGAAAGATGGTTCAGATTGTCTATTCCGCCCAATCCTGCCAGAGGACGAACCAGCGCTAAAACACTTTATCGGTAACGTCACCAAAGAAGATCTTTATTACCGTTATTTCAGTGAGATCAATGAGTTTACCCATGATGATTTGGCTAACATGACGCAGATCGACTACGATCGTGAGATGGCTTTTGTCGCCGTTCGTGCCAATAGTGAGATCATTGGCGTTACTCGCGCACTTTCCGATCCAGACAATACCGATGCTGAGTTTGCCGTTTTGGTACGCTCCGATCTGAAAGGATTAGGCTTGGGTCGCCAGCTATTGGAAAAAATGATCGGTTACGCTAAAGCACAGGGTCTGGCGCAACTGACAGGGATAACCATGCCAAATAACCGTGGTATGGTGACATTAGCGCAAAAGCTCGGGTTCATCGTAGATGTGCAATTGGAAGACGGTATCGTCAATTTAACCTTGCCACTGCGGTAGTGACCTATGTCGCAATGCATGGCGAATCCGCCACTTAACGCCAAAACATGCGCACATTCGGGGCGACTAATGGTATTATCGCCCGATTATTCGATTTAATATTTCTATACCCAAAAGAATTCGAGTTGCATCAAGGCGGCAACCGAGTGAGTCCCGATGAGCTTACATTAGTAAGTGATTCGGGCGAGCAAGAGCAGCCAACAAAGATGCGGCTTGAAGTATGAAGGGTATATGAATGTGGCGTTCCGGCCATCCTATTATGAGAGAAGAAGCGCACTGTGATGTTGTCAAAATTTAAACGTAGTAAACATCAACAACACCTTGCACAACTGCCCAAACTCCCACAGACGGTTGCTGATGTACATACTTTGTACACCCCGTCTGATTTTCGTACCACGTTGCTAGAATCCATCGCCAACGCCACTCAACGCATCTATCTGGTTGCGCTCTATTTGGAGCATGATGATGCCGGGCGCGACATTCTCAACGCGCTGTATCAGGCCAAGCAACAGCGGCCAGAATTGGAGATTTGTATACTGGTTGATTGGCATCGTGCCCAACGCGGTCGCATCGGTGCTGCCGCTGTCGATACGAATGCCGACTGGTATTGCTCAATGGCAACCCAGCACCCAAACATCTCAGTGCCAATCTACGGTGTGCCGGTTAATACACGTGAAGCCATGGGTGTGTTGCATCTTAAGGGATCTATCATCGATGATACACTGCTCTACAGTGGTGCCAGTATCAATGATGTTTATTTGCATCAGCACGAGAAATACCGTTACGATCGCTATCAGTTGATCACCAACCCGGCATTGACCCAAACCATGGTGGGTTATATCAAACAACACGTGTTAACTGCCGGTGCAGTACAGCGTCTGGATCGTTGCGATCGCCCGAAAAGCCCTGAAATCAAGAACGAAACCCGCCTGTTTCGCTTTAACCTACGTCGTGCCAGTTATCAGTTCCAAGGGCAAGCAAGTAACGATGAACTTGCCGTTACTCCGCTGGTTGGTTTAGGTAAGCAAAGTATACTGAACAAAACCATTCATCATTTGATGGCTTGTACCGATCAAAAACTCACGCTCTGTACGCCTTACTTCAATCTTCCTGCGCTGTTGGTACGTGGCATTATTTATCTATTGCGCGAAGGTAAGCAGGTCGAGATTATTGTCGGGGATAAAACCGCCAACGATTTTTATATTCCGGAAGATCAACCATTTAAAATTATTGGTGCATTGCCTTATCTATACGAAATCAACTTGCGTCGTTTTATCAGCCGTTTACAACGTTATGTCGATACCGGGCAGTTGATTGTCCGCCTGTGGAAAGACGGTGATAACAGCTACCACCTAAAAGGTGTGTGGGCTGATGATGAATGGCAATTGATTACCGGTAATAACCTCAACCCACGCGCTTGGCGATTGGACTTAGAGAATGCTGTTCTCATCCACGATCCTAAGCAGGAAATGCGTGAACAGCGTCATAAAGAGTTGGAACACATCCGCACTCATACTCACGTGGTTGGTCATTATCAGGAACTGCAAAGCATTCAGGAATACCCGGTGAAGGTGCGTAAACTGATTCGCCGTTTGCGCCGTATCCGTATCGACCGATTGATTAGCCGTATATTGTAAAAAAGCTATAATCTGATCAACAGACCCCGGCATCGTCGGGGTTTTTTATATGCAATGACAACAGGATGTTCTCATTATGCACCCTCTTTATATCTCGATTATCCCTTTTGTTATATTTACCAGCGGTTAGCCATCGGGCTGACGACAGTTGGATGGGTAAAGACAAAGGCAGCATTATTTCCTCCAAAGCAAAAAGCCCCATGCTTTCGCATGAGGCTTTCAACCAATTTGATGCCTGGCAGTGTCCTACTCTCGCATGGGGAGACCCCACACTACCATCGGCGCTACGGCGTTTCACTTCTGAGTTCGGCATGGGGTCAGGTGGGACCACCGCGCTATCGCCGCCAGGCAAATTCTGTTTCATTCTCGGCCGTTACTCTCGTAACCACCAGAACCAATCTGTAAACTCGCTGAAAATTAAAATACAATCTCACCAAAACACCTTCGGTGTTGTAAGGTTAAGCCTCACGGTTCATTAGTACTGGTTAGCTCAATGCATCGCTGCACTTACACACCCAGCCTATCAACGTCTTAGTCTTAAACGTTCCTTTAGGGACCTAAAAAGTCCAGGGAAGACTCATCTCGAGGCAAGTTTCGCGCTTAGATGCTTTCAGCGCTTATCTCTTCCGCATTTAGCTACCGGGCAATGCCATTGGCATGACAACCCGAACACCAGTGATGCGTTCACTCCGGTCCTCTCGTACTAGGAGCAACCCCTCTCAATCTTCCAACGCCCACGGCAGATAGGGACCGAACTGTCTCACGACGTTCTAAACCCAGCTCGCGTACCACTTTAAATGGCGAACAGCCATACCCTTGGGACCTACTTCAGCCCCAGGATGTGATGAGCCGACATCGAGGTGCCAAACACCGCCGTCGATATGAACTCTTGGGCGGTATCAGCCTGTTATCCCCGGAGTACCTTTTATCCGTTGAGCGATGGCCCTTCCATTCAGAACCACCGGATCACTAAGACCTACTTTCGTACCTGCTCGAGCCGTCACTCTCGCAGTCAAGCTAGCTTATGCCTTTGCACTAACCTCACGATGTCCGACCGTGATTAGCTAACCTTCGTGCTCCTCCGTTACTCTTTGGGAGGAGACCGCCCCAGTCAAACTACCCACCAGACACTGTCCTCAATCCAGATTATGGACCAGAGTTAGAACATCAAACATTAAAGGGTGGTATTTCAAGGTTGGCTCCACGCAGACTGGCGTCCACGCTTCAAAGCCTCCCACCTATCCTACACATCAAGGCTCAATGTTCAGTGTCAAGCTATAGTAAAGGTTCACGGGGTCTTTCCGTCTTGCCGCGGGTACACTGCATCTTCACAGCGAGTTCAATTTCACTGAGTCTCGGGTGGAGACAGCCTGGCCATCATTACGCCATTCGTGCAGGTCGGAACTTACCCGACAAGGAATTTCGCTACCTTAGGACCGTTATAGTTACGGCCGCCGTTTACTGGGGCTTCGATCAAGAGCTTCGCATTGCTGCTAACCCCATCAATTAACCTTCCAGCACCGGGCAGGCGTCACACCGTATACGTCCACTTTCGTGTTTGCACAGTGCTGTGTTTTTATTAAACAGTTGCAGCCAGCTGGTATCTGCGACTGGCTTCAGCTCCGAGAGCAAGTCTCTTCACCTAATGCCAGCGTGCCTTCTCCCGAAGTTACGGCACCATTTTGCCTAGTTCCTTCACCCGAGTTCTCTCAAGCGCCTGAGTATTCTCTACCTGACCACCTGTGTCGGTTTGGGGTACGATTTGATGTTACCTGATGCTTAGAGGCTTTTCCTGGAAGCTTGGCATCAACTACTTCATCACCGTAGTGACTCGTCATCACGCCTCAGGGTTCGATAAGAGAACGGATTTACCAATTCTCTCCCCCTACACGCTTAAACCGGGACAACCGTCGCCCGGCTAGCCTAGCCTTCTCCGTCCCCCCTTCGCAGTAACACCGAGTACAGGAATATTAACCTGTTTCCCATCGACTACGCTTTTCAGCCTCGCCTTAGGGGTCGACTCACCCTGCCCCGATTAACGTTGGACAGGAACCCTTGGTCTTCCGGCGTGCGGGTTTTTCACCCGCATTATCGTTACTTATGTCAGCATTCGCACTTCTGATACCTCCAGCAGCCCTCTCAGACTACCTTCTACGGCTTACAGAACGCTCCCCTACCCAACAACGCCTAAGCGTCGCTGCCGCAGCTTCGGTGCATGGTTTAGCCCCGTTACATCTTCCGCGCAGGCCGACTCGACCAGTGAGCTATTACGCTTTCTTTAAATGATGGCTGCTTCTAAGCCAACATCCTGGCTGTCTATGCCTTCCCACATCGTTTCCCACTTAACCATGACTTTGGGACCTTAGCTGGCGGTCTGGGTTGTTTCCCTCTTCACGACGGACGTTAGCACCCGCCGTGTGTCTCCCGTGATAACATTCTTCGGTATTCGGAGTTTGCATCGGTTTGGTAAGCCGGGATGGCCCCCTAGCCGAAACAGTGCTCTACCCCCGAAGATGAGTTCACGAGGCGCTACCTAAATAGCTTTCGGGGAGAACCAGCTATCTCCCGGTTTGATTGGCCTTTCACCCCCAGCCACAAGTCATCCGCTAATTTTTCAACATTAGTCGGTTCGGTCCTCCAGTTAGTGTTACCCAACCTTCAACCTGCCCATGGCTAGATCACCGGGTTTCGGGTCTATACCTTGCAACTAGACGCCCAGTTAAGACTCGGTTTCCCTACGGCTCCCCTATTCGGTTAACCTTGCTACAAAATATAAGTCGCTGACCCATTATACAAAAGGTACGCAGTCACCCCCATAAAGAAGGCTCCCACTGCTTGTACGTACACGGTTTCAGGTTCTATTTCACTCCCCTCGCCGGGGTTCTTTTCGCCTTTCCCTCACGGTACTGGTTCACTATCGGTCAGTCAGGAGTATTTAGCCTTGGAGGATGGTCCCCCCATATTCAGACAGGATGTCACGTGTCCCGCCCTACTCATCGAACTCACAACTCATGCCTCTTCGTGTACGGGACTATCACCCTTTACTGTGCGACTTTCCAGACGCTTCCACTGAGACACAAACTGATTCAGGTTCTGGGCTCTTCCCCGTTCGCTCGCCGCTACTGGGGGAATCTCGGTTGATTTCTTTTCCTCGGGGTACTTAGATGTTTCAGTTCCCCCGGTTCGCCTCATACGACTATGTATTCATCGTATGATAGTGCAACGTATTGCACTGGGTTTCCCCATTCGGGTATCGTCGGTTATTGCGGTTCATATCACCTTACCGACGCTTATCGCAGATTAGCACGCCCTTCATCGCCTCTGACTGCCTAGGCATCCACCGTGTACGCTTAGTCACTTAACCTCACAACCCGAAGGTGTCTTCTGTAAACAGAGAACACATCGTGCTGTAAACATTTGAGAGACTCTATGACGGGTTAGTCCTTACCCCACTACTGCTACGGAGGGATAAGTTTCAGCCGTCATGTTTCAATTTTCAGCTTGTTCCAGATTGTTAAAGAGCAAAATACTTCGCAGCATACTGTCGCCAGTACACTCTGAAGTATTATTACAGGACGTATATGGTGGAGCTAAGCGGGATCGAACCGCTGACCTCCTGCGTGCAAGGCAGGCGCTCTCCCAGCTGAGCTATAGCCCCATACAGTCGTGCACAGGAATACCGTTTGATTTACCATTACATCCCGAAGAATGTAATTTTTGCTCAGGCAAGGCGTGAGGTTGCGACACATAGTGAACTATGCGAGCCAACCGAACAACGCAGCATGGGCGAAAATTTGGTAGGCCTGAGTGGACTTGAACCACCGACCTCACCCTTATCAGGGGTGCGCTCTAACCACCTGAGCTACAAGCCTATAAAGGTATTTCCTGCTCGTTACTTTTTCATCAGACAATCTGTGTGGACACTGCACAGTCAAACATCTTTAGGTAAGGAGGTGATCCAACCGCAGGTTCCCCTACGGTTACCTTGTTACGACTTCACCCCAGTCATGAATCACAAAGTGGTAAGCGCCCTCCAAAAGGTTAAGCTACCTACTTCTTTTGCAACCCACTCCCATGGTGTGACGGGCGGTGTGTACAAGGCCCGGGAACGTATTCACCGTAGCATTCTGATCTACGATTACTAGCGATTCCGACTTCATGGAGTCGAGTTGCAGACTCCAATCCGGACTACGACGTACTTTATGAGGTCCGCTTACTCTCGCAAGTTCGCTTCTCTTTGTATACGCCATTGTAGCACGTGTGTAGCCCTACTCGTAAGGGCCATGATGACTTGACGTCATCCCCACCTTCCTCCAGTTTATCACTGGCAGTCTCCTTTGAGTTCCCGGCCGAACCGCTGGCAACAAAGGATAAGGGTTGCGCTCGTTGCGGGACTTAACCCAACATTTCACAACACGAGCTGACGACAGCCATGCAGCACCTGTCTCACAGTTTCCGAAGACACAGCTCTATCTCTAAAGCCTTCTGTGGATGTCAAGAGTAGGTAAGGTTCTTCGCGTTGCATCGAATTAAACCACATGCTCCACCGCTTGTGCGGGCCCCCGTCAATTCATTTGAGTTTTAACCTTGCGGCCGTACTCCCCAGGCGGTCGATTTAACGCGTTAGCTCCGGAAGCCACGCCTCAAGGGCACAACCTCCAAATCGACATCGTTTACAGCGTGGACTACCAGGGTATCTAATCCTGTTTGCTCCCCACGCTTTCGCACCTGAGCGTCAGTCTTTGTCCAGGGGGCCGCCTTCGCCACCGGTATTCCTCCAGATCTCTACGCATTTCACCGCTACACCTGGAATTCTACCCCCCTCTACAAGACTCTAGCTTGCCAGTTTCAAATGCAGTTCCCACGTTAAGCGCGGGGATTTCACATCTGACTTAACAAACCGCCTGCGTGCGCTTTACGCCCAGTAATTCCGATTAACGCTTGCACCCTCCGTATTACCGCGGCTGCTGGCACGGAGTTAGCCGGTGCTTCTTCTGCGAGTAACGTCAATGCTGAATGCTATTAACATCCAACCCTTCCTCCTCGCTGAAAGTGCTTTACAACCCGAAGGCCTTCTTCACACACGCGGCATGGCTGCATCAGGCTTGCGCCCATTGTGCAATATTCCCCACTGCTGCCTCCCGTAGGAGTCTGGACCGTGTCTCAGTTCCAGTGTGGCTGGTCATCCTCTCAGACCAGCTAGGGATCGTCGCCTAGGTGAGCCATTACCCCACCTACTAGCTAATCCCATCTGGGCACATCCGATGGTGTGAGGCCCTAAGGTCCCCCACTTTGGTCCGTAGACGTTATGCGGTATTAGCTACCGTTTCCAGTAGTTATCCCCCTCCATCGGGCAGTTTCCCAGACATTACTCACCCGTCCGCCGCTCGTCACCCGAAGAGCAAGCTCTTCTGTGCTACCGCTCGACTTGCATGTGTTAGGCCTGCCGCCAGCGTTCAATCTGAGCCATGATCAAACTCTTCAATTAAAAGCTTGATTTGCTTCAACTCGTGAAGCGATGCTCAAAGGTTACTGTATGAATTTTACTTCATGTGTCACTCTTCAAGACTTGATATTTTGTTGATGCTCGAAAGCATCTGGATATCATCTTGTGAGTGCCCACACAGATTGTCTGATAAATTGTTAAAGAGCAGTGAGTTACGCGCCTTCGCTTGCTAACTTGAGGTGGCGTATATTACGCCTTCCTCTTTCAGAGTCAACCCTAATTTTCAGGTTTTTTCTCTTCCGACCCCGGAGACTCTGTGAAGTTGTTCACATGTTCCCTGTCGATGGAGGCGCATTATAGGGAGTCGGTTCAGAATGACAAGCGTTTATCTTCACTTTTCTTTCAACCGCTCACTATTCATTCGCAGCGCCTATTAAACCCGCTTTTTAATCGCTTCCGGCAGGTCAGCCAGGCTATTAATCACCCAATCAGCCGCTTTTTCGCCATCTTCGGTTACTGGCTTACCAGTACGCACCAGAACTTTAGTACCAACACCAGCCGCCGCAGCCGCCTGCATATCTTCCAATTTGTCGCCAACCATATAAGAAGCAACCATGTCGATGTTCAATTCTTGCTGTGCCTGTAACAACATACCCGGCTGTGGTTTACGACAATCACAAGTTTGACGATATTCTTCTACTACTGCATCGGGATGATGCGGACAAAAATAGATACCATCCAAATCAACATCACGATCGGCCAATGACCAATCCATCCACTCCGTCAGGTACATGAACTTAGCTTCATCAAACATACCGCGCGCAATGCCTGACTGGTTGGTGACCAGCACTAAGGCAAAACCCATATTTTTAAGTTCACGGCAGGCGTCGATAACACCATCAATAAATTGGAAGTCGTCGATTTCATGGACGTAACCATGATCGACATTGATCGTACCGTCACGATCTAAGAAAACTGCTGGGACGCGTTGAGTCACCGGTTTGCTCCTGATGGCCTGAAAACGCGCACAGTATCGCATGTTTTACTCGATACTGAGAATGATTGAGAACCCGGTTTTCCGTTGACTCGGACGTCTAGACGCCTTAACATCTGATTCATACCTTGGTCCACACCAAGGTTTACTTTTATCTAGCCACGGGCAACCACGCTAAAATAAGAAGAATATGATTAAACTTTCTAACATCACCAAAGTGTTCCAGCAGGGCTCGCGCAGCATTAATGCGCTCTCGGACGTGACGCTTCACGTTCCTGCCGGACAAATTTATGGCGTTATCGGTGCATCAGGTGCCGGTAAAAGCACCTTGATTCGTTGCGCCAACATGCTTGAGCGCCCGACTTCCGGCAGCGTTCTGGTCGACGGTAAAGAACTGACCACCTTGTCAGACAGCGAACTGACCCGTGCCCGTCGTCAGATTGGCATGATTTTCCAGCACTTTAACCTGCTCTCTTCCCGCACGGTATTTGGCAACGTTGCTCTGCCATTGGAATTAGACAACCGATCGCGCGCTGATATTAAAAAGCGCGTTACCGAGTTACTGGAGCTCGTCGGTCTAGCGGATAAGCACGACGCTTACCCCGCTAATCTGTCCGGCGGCCAAAAACAACGTGTGGCAATCGCCCGTGCGTTGGCAAGTAATCCCAAAGTGTTGTTGTGTGATGAAGCCACCAGCGCACTAGATCCTGCTACTACGCGCTCAATTCTCGAACTGTTGAAAGACATTAACCGTCGTCTGGGACTGACCATTCTGTTGATCACCCATGAAATGGACGTGGTTAAACGCATTTGCGATCAGGTTGCAGTCATCAGCGAAGGGAAATTGATTGAAAAGGACAGCGTCAGCGAAGTGTTCTCTCATCCGAAAACCCCGCTGGCACAGCAATTCATTCAATCCACACTGCATTTAGACATTCCTGACGACTACGCTCTACGCCTGAGCCCAGAACGCGTTGGTGAACGTCACCCATTACTGCGTCTGGAATTCACCGGCCAGTCGGTTGATGCCCCATTGTTGTCAGAAGCTGCACGTCGTTTCAGCGTCAACAACAACATTATCAGCGCTCAGATGGATTATGCCGGTGGAGTGAAGTTTGGCGTGATGTTGACCGAACTACACGGCAGCGATGAAGCCACATTGGAAGCCATTAAATTCTTGCAAGAAAATCAGGTAAAAGTAGAGGTTCTGGGTTATGTCTGAAGCAATGATGTGGTTGATGGCTCGTGGCGTGTGGGAAACCGTCATGATGACCTTCGTCTCGGGCTTTTTTGGTTTCGTACTCGGCTTGCCAGTTGGCGTGCTGCTGTATGTCACTCGCCCTGGGCAAATTATCGCGAATAATACGCTATATAAAGTGTTGTCCGGTCTGGTGAACATTTTCCGTTCCATTCCGTTCATTATCTTGCTGGTGTGGATGATTCCGTTTACCCGCATGATCGTCGGTACATCCATTGGTTTACAGGCAGCGATTGTTCCACTGACCGTAGGTGCGGCACCGTTTATTGCCCGTATGGTGGAGAACGCCTTGCTGGAGATCCCTTCAGGTCTGGTGGAAGCCGCTCGTGCGATGGGGGCAACGCCAATGCAAATCATCAAGAAAGTTTTGTTGCCAGAAGCGCTGCCGGGTCTGGTTAATGCGGCGACCATTACGCTGATCACGCTGGTAGGTTATTCCGCCATGGGTGGCGCAGTTGGTGCCGGTGGTTTGGGGCAAATCGGTTATCAATATGGTTATATCGGTTATAACGCTACAGTGATGAATACGGTATTAGTATTACTGGTAGTTTTGGTGTATTTGATTCAGTTCAGTGGCGACCGGATCGTGAAGGCCGTAACCCATAAATAAGTCTATACCCTAAATAATTGGAGTTGCATCGCGGCGGCAACTGAGCGAAGCCCTAGGAGCTTGGTCCACCAAGTGACTAGGGTGAGTAAAGGCAGCCAACAAAGATGCGGCTTCAAGTATGACGGGGACATTGGCAAGTCACATTGAGGAAAGGATATGTCGTTAAAATTTAAATCCATCGCAGCAATCGGCGCACTGATCGGTACTCTGGCTCTGGTTGGCTGTGGTCAGGAAGAGAAAGATCCAAACCACATCAAAGTAGGCGTTATCGTCGGTGCCGAACAGCAAGTTGCTGAAATCGCGCAGAAGGTAGCAAAAGAAAAATACGGCCTGAACGTTGAGTTGGTCACTTTCAACGATTATGTCTTGCCAAATGAAGCCCTGAGCAAAGGTGATATTGATTTAAACGCCTTCCAACACAAACCATACCTGGATCAGCAGATCAAAGACCGTGGTTACAAACTGGTTCCCGTCGGTAATACTTTCGTTTACCCCATTGCTGGTTACTCGAAAAAAATCAAATCACTGGACGAATTGAAAGACGGTTCTCAGATTGCACTGCCTAACGATCCAACCAATTTAGGCCGTTCTCTGTTGCTGCTGCAAAAAGTCGGTTTGATCAAACTGAAAGACGGTGTTGGCCTGCTACCAACCGTGCTGGATGTAGTCGGTAATCCGAAAAATTTGAAGTTGGTTGAGCTGGAAGCACCACAGTTGCCACGTTCATTGGACGATCAGCAAATCGCACTGGCCGTTATCAACACCACTTACGCTAGCCAGATCGGCCTGACTCCAGCGAAAGACGGTCTGTTCGTAGAAGATAAAGACTCACCATACGTGAACCTGCTGGTTGCTCGTGAAGACAACAAAGATGCAGAAAACGTGAAAAAATTCGTACAGGCTTACCAGTCTGACGAAGTTAACGAAGCCGCTAATAAGATCTTCAACGGCGGTGCAGTTAAAGGCTGGTAATTACTTATCGCCTAATTTACTCCGATAATTGCAGGACGGGCTATGGCCCGTCTTGTTATTTGTGTCATTGCTTGCTTCAATAGCGCCACTTTATTTTTAGACAGAGGAATTTATATGCGCGTTTTACCTCTCTGTTTGTTAGCACTTACGCTGAGTGGTTGTTCCATACTACGCACAGAACCAACCCCAGCGACGAGCATCAGCAAACCAGCGACAAGCACCGCAACAACGAAAACCACACAGGCGGCGGCACGTCCGGCACCGGTTAAGCTGTACAAAAGTGCTGAAGAGTTGGTGGGGCAACCCTTCCGCGATCTGGGCGAAGTTTCTGGTGAGTCTTGCCAAACTACCGTACAAGACTCGCCACCTAATATGGCGACCGCCCGTAAACGCATGCAGATCCGCGCTTCTTACATGAAGGCCAATGCCGTGTTGCTGCACGACTGCCAAATTGTCAGCGGCATCGCGGGTTGCTATCAACAGGCTATTTGCCAAGGTTCTGCACTGAACGTTTCGTCCAAATGACCGAATTTGTTTTTGATCAGATAGGCACTATCCGTTCACCATATAAAGAAAAATTCGCCGTACCTCGTCAACCGGGTTTAATCGAAGATGGTGGTGGCGAACTGATCCTATTACCGCCTTACAATCAACCGGAAGCGGTACGCGGTCTTAGTGATTTCAGCCATCTATGGGTGATGTTTATCTTCCATCAAACCATGGACGGTGGCTGGCGTCCGACTGTGCGTCCACCACGCTTAGGCGGTAATGCCCGCATGGGCGTATTTGCTACACGTTCCACCTTTCGCCCCAACCCACTCGGCATGTCGTTGGTTGAATTAAAGGACATCCGCATTACCGGCAGTGAAGTAGCGCTAGAATTAGGCAGTTTGGATCTGGTTGATGGCACGCCCATTGTCGACATCAAACCTTATTTACCCTTTGCTGAGAGCCAACCACAGGCGCGCGCTGGCTTTGCTCAATCCGCTCCTGCAGGTGATATGCCAGTGTACTTTTCCCCACTAGCAGAACAGCAGTTGCAACAACAGCAACGCCGTTACCCTCACCTACGTCGTTTCGTCACTCAGGTACTGGCGCAAGATCCGCGTCCGGCTTATCGTAAAGGTGAAGAAACTGAACGGGATTATGCCGTTTGGTTGCTAGATTTCAATGTGCGTTGGCGGGTGGTTGACCAACAAACTGAGGTGTTATCACTCGACCCTCGTTAAAATTCCGTCATCTCTCTTTTGACAACCGGCTCACGCTGGTAGACTGAATCACTTTCACTTATTTTGGCTGCCACTCTGACAGCCTGTTGCAATTTGCAGTTCTAACGGAACCAAAACACCATGCGTACAAGCCAATATCTGCTCTCCACTCTAAAGGAGACACCTGCCGATGCCGAAGTCATCAGCCACCAGCTGATGCTACGAGCCGGGATGATCCGCAAACTGGCCTCCGGTCTTTATACCTGGCTGCCTACCGGTCTGCGTGTATTGAAGAAAGTTGAGAACATCGTTCGCGAAGAAATGAACAACGCCAATGCGATCGAAGTTTCCATGCCGGTAGTTCAACCCGCCGATTTGTGGCAGGAAAGTGGCCGTTGGGAGCAATATGGCCCAGAGTTGCTACGCTTTGTCGATCGTGGTGATCGTCCATTCGTGCTGGGCCCAACACATGAAGAAGTGATCACCGACTTGATCCGTAACGAAATCAGCTCCTACAAGCAATTGCCGCTGAACCTGTTCCAGATCCAGACCAAATTCCGTGATGAAGTTCGTCCACGTTTCGGCGTGATGCGTTCGCGTGAATTCCTGATGAAAGATGCCTATTCATTCCATACTTCTCAGGAATCATTGCAAGCGACTTACGACGACATGTATCAAGCCTACAGCAAGATCTTCAGCCGTATGGGGCTGGACTTCCGCGCGGTGCTAGCTGATACCGGTTCCATCGGTGGCAGCGCTTCGCACGAATTCCAAGTGCTGGCGAACAGTGGCGAAGACGATGTAGTGTTCTCTACCGAGTCCGACTACGCCGCCAATATCGAGTTTGCCGAAGCTCTTGCACCCACTCAATCTCGTGCTGCTGCGACGGAAGAACTGCGTATTGTCGATACACCAAACGCTAAAACCATCGCCGAGCTAGTTGAGCAGTTCAACCTACCAGTAGAAAAAACCGTGAAAACGCTGCTGGTACAAGCCACAGAAGAAAGCGGTCACAAACTGGTTGCGCTGCTGATTCGTGGCGATCATGAACTGAACGAAATCAAAGCAGAGAAGTTGCCACAAGTAGCTTCGCCGCTGACTTTCGCTACCGAAGCCGAGATCCGCGCTATTGTTGGTGCGGGCCCTGGCTCTCTCGGCCCGGTCAATCTGCCGGTTCCAGTGGTCATTGATCGTAGCGTTGCAGTCATGAGCGACTTCGGTGCTGGCGCCAACGTTGACGATAAACACTACTTTGGCATCAACTGGGAACGCGATCTGCCAGTTCCTCAGGTTGCCGATATCCGTAACGTGGTAGAAGGCGACGTCAGCCCAGACGGTAAAGGCACTCTGCAAATCAAACGCGGGATCGAAGTGGGTCACATCTTCCAACTGGGTACCAAATACTCAGAGGCGATGAAAGCCACCGTGCAAGGCGAAGATGGGCGTAACCAAGTATTGACCATGGGTTGCTACGGTATCGGTGTGACTCGTGTCGTCGCGGCTGCCATCGAGCAAAACCATGACGATCGCGGCATTATCTGGCCAGACGCCATTGCCCCGTTCCATGTTGCGATTCTGCCAATGAATATGCACAAATCTTTCCGTGTGCAAGAACTGGCCGAGAAGTTGTACAGCGAACTGCGCAGCCACGGCATCGACGTGATCCTCGATGATCGCAAAGAGCGCCCGGGCGTCATGTTTGCAGATATGGAACTGATTGGCGTACCGCACTCTATCGTAATCGGTGATCGTAATCTCGATAACGAAGAAATCGAGTACAAAGGCCGTCGTAATGGCGAGAAGCAGATGATCAAAACCGGCGAAATCGTTGATTTCTTGCTGGCGCAGATCAAGCGTTAATTATTGCCGCTGAATAGAAAAAGCCCTGATTTTTGCAATCAGGGCTTTTTAATTGGATTATCGTCATCCCATAAATGCAGCATAGGTTCCATTTGCTGATGCAATATCCGCACTATAAAAATATCTAACTCACGCATCTGATAGAAAATCGCATGACGGCTATGATCTAAACGCCGAACTCCCGATTTAACGTCTACGTATTCACGTCCCATCTTTGGGGACTCCGCTAACGTTTCTAAACAGAGTTCCATCTCTTCGGTATATTTATCCGCTTGCTGAACACCAAAATTCAATACGGTATATTCATAAATCCCGGCAAAATCGTCAGCTGCAAGATTAGAAAGTTTATACATTGAGCTCCCGCTTTTTCTTGGCTGCAATATCCCTCAGCGTCAGAGAACTTTCGCCACTACGCACACCGTTCTCAACAGCAGTACGTAAAGCCTCAATGTGATATTCCTTTTGTTCCAGAAGCCGCAGGGCAGAACGCATAACTTCACTGGTAGAGCCATAGCGACCACTATCAATCATACGGCTGACAAACTCATCAAGTTGTTCACCGATCGTGACACTCGTTGTTCTCGCCATTATCATTCCCCCACAGTGTTAATAGTTCACACAATCAGTATATCTATTGTATACAGAGCGAGCAATATCACCTGTAATATAATAATTAATAACAAAAAACCCGCACAGTGGCGGGTTCATTAGAATCATAAGCGTGAGGAACTACTTACTATCGCAATTCTTACTATCATCGAAAGCAATCTTGGTCTCCGGCACGACGGTTTTTTCCATCTGCCCTTCTTCCATTGACGGCTGAACACTGAAATAACCTTCAAAGGTCAGGAATACCGGTTCACCAGGCGCTTTGCGCGCTTTGGCATAACCATTCTCCAACGTGACGTTATTGTTCACCGGGAAAGTCTTACCGGTTGCGCAATCCTTGAAGACTGCAGCATCGGCCATATAGGTGTAACTCCCCCTCATCGCCATCGGCGTTTTCGGCAAGGTTTTCTCTACTGGTTTTAGCGTGTAATTCAGAGATGACTTAATCGGTACACCACTTTGATCAAGCATCTCTAGATTATTACCCACTGGACGGAAATAGCGTTTATCACCGTCGTTATTGGTCAATACCAACTTATCCGCCGTGCGCGCCCATTTGCCGTAGTTGGCAAAGGTCTGATCGTCGTCTTTGGTATCGAGGTAAATTTCCTGCAATACAAAGGTGCCGTCTTTATCGAGGAATAAAGAAGTATCCATGCCACCACAATCGGCACATGGCAATACACCTTGATAGCTTTGCTGCATCGGCTGGAGAGGCTGTTCTTTTGGTTGGTAATGATTATTACAGCCCAACAACGAGAAAACTCCTGCCGCTAAAAACAAAGCAATAGTTAGATGTTTCACAGTTATTCTCCATCTTCTACTGTGTTAGGTACGGATTTTCCCACGCAGAGCCTTGGTCGCCCCTTTGCGCACTTTGCTTTCCAAGCGCCGCAATTTAGCCCCTTTACTGGGCTTGGTGGCCCTACGTGTTTTTTCCACTACCATGGCTTGCTGAATCAGCGCCACCAATCTTGCCAGCGCCGCTTCACGATTTAATTCTTGGCTACGGTATTCTTGCGCCTTAATAATCACCACACCGTCTGCGGTAATTAAGTGATGATTTAACGCAAGTAATCTTTCCTTGTAGTACTCTGGCAGGCTGGACGCCCGGATGTCAAAGCGCAAATGGATCGCCGTTGAGGTTTTGTTAACATTCTGCCCGCCCGCTCCCTGCGCGCGGATAGCGGTCAACTCTAGCTCATGGTCCGGTATAGCGACATTTCTTGACAGTTCCAGCACCGATTACACCTGCGCCTGTTGCCACTCAGCAAACTGAATTTCCAGACTATTCTGAACATCGGACAGCCAGATAGTGCCTTCTTGTAAAGTAGCCTGTAACGTCATATTGCGATTAGCCAAAGCGGCTAATTTGCCCAGTTGTCCATCATCGAGAAAACGAATATTGAGATTCTTGTGATTTGCCACTTTGCTTTGCATCGATTGCCACCACACATGAGCCGCGCGTTCACCGTAGGCATACAGCACCACACGCGGCGACTGATTGCAGGCTTTTTTGATACGCTTCTCATCCGGCAACCCCATTTCGATCCACATTTCTAATCCATTGTGATCGTTACGCTGCCAAATCTCCGGCTCATCTTCCGCACTCAGCCCTTTAGTAAACACCAATCGCTCATCGGCATGGCAAATCCAAGCCAACAAACGCAGCATCATGCGCTGTTCAGTTTCTGAAGGATGCTGCGCCAAAGTCAGCGTGGTGTCGTGGTAAAAGTGGCGATCCATATCTGCGATATTGACCGTGGCTTTATAGATAGTTGCTTTTAACGCCATGGGTGACCTCATAATAATTCGGCGACAGTGTACCCGAATTCGCGTGATAACGCCCTTGCACGATGCTGATAACTTATTAACAGCTGTGCTATAGTCGTTTAGATAGGGTAAACCCGGAGTGTCTCTGCCTCATCGAATCATGACGCAGAGATTCTTAAGGGAGGAAACTGTGCAACAATACTGTGAGTTAGTACGTCGTTTTTATGCTGAGATAGGCAGTGGAGATCTTGGCTACGTGCCTGATGCACTAGCCTGTGTGCTGAAGGCATTGGACGAAGTGGCCGCGAATAGCGCCCTGCCGTCCTCCGTTAGGGAACAGGCGGCCTATGCCGCCGCTAACTTATTGGTGAGCGACTATGTTGATGAATGATGTGTACCAACCCATCAATTGCGATGACTATGACAACCTGGAACTCGCCTGTCAGCATAAACTTATTCTGAAGCTGGAGTTACGCGACGGAGAAGTGATCGAGGCTAAGGCTGTCGATCTGCTGCAAAAGAAACACGTTGAATATCTGACCATCGAACAAAATGGTGAACAACGCGATCTGCGCCTGGACCATATCAGTAGTTTCAGTCATCCGGAAATCGGTACCGTGGTGGTCAGTCTTTCCGACTGAATATGCGGTCACCCCATCCCAACAGGGCAGCCAGTGGCTGCCCTCGTCATTTTAAGGCTTCAAACTGGCGTAATAAGCCGCCAGATCGGCGATATCCTGATCGGACAAACCAGAAACATAAGCCTGCATCACTCCAGCTTGCCCTGCCGCACGTTCGCCTTTTTTATAGGCTTGCAATGCATGTTCCAAATACATGGCATTCTGCCCAGCCAGATTCGGGTACATTGGCACAGTCACTTTTCCCTCCATGCCATGGCAAGCCACACAGGTAGCCGTTTTGTTTTTACCTGCCGCCGCATCTCCTTCAGCCAACGCTGGTAAACTACATAGCCCGGCCAACATTACTATTGCGCTCACAAATTTCATCATTGCTCCTCAGGAGTGATTATTTTTATCCCAACGCACATACCACGGCTGCTCACCTTCTGCCACCCGTCCCGCTTCGGTAACAAACACGCCCAAGGCGGCGATGAGTTGTTCATCATAATAGATCAATGGGGTACGTTCACGCAGCCAAGGAGGAATACCGAATTCTTGCCACAACTTTTTAATCGAGCGTGAATGCGCACGGCCAACAATGCGGAAAGAACCTTGAGCGGTAAAACGAATACTAACCCGCTGTTGTGGCTGTGGAGCGCGCAAAGCAACGCCCTCGTTCCCTTGGTGCAAAGTCCCCAAACCATCAGGAAGCGACAAAGGGTTAGCAGACTGCCAATCGAGTTGTAAAATTCGGACATCCGCCATTAACGGCAGTAGATACAAACGTTGGCGAAAACGACGGATTTGATAATTGCCTAGCTGTAATTGCGGTTCAGCATCTTCGCGACTCAGCGCGATCTCATCCCACAACCGTTGCAATTGCTCGCGCGATGGCATGCTGTAATTAAACTGCGCGATCCAACGGCGTAACAGGGCAAAACGTCGGGTAGCAGAACAAGCCTGTAAACCATCAATCGCCAACGAGCACTCTGCATCCTGCAATGTTTGCAATTGCTCCGCCAGTAATTCGTCGAGTAATTGCTCCTGCTCGGCGCATAGGCTGGCGCTACGCGAGGTCGCACTCGCGAAGTGCGGCCAGCGTTGATTCAATAAAGGCAGGATCTGCAACCGCAGGAAATTACGGTCGAAGCGAGTGTCTTGATTGCTATCGTCATCAATCCATCTCAATTGATGTTCGTTCGTGTATTGTTCAAGTTGTTGACGGGAAACATCCAACAGCGGGCGCAATAACGGATTTTCGCCCAACGCAGATTGCGCAGCCATTGAGGAAAGCCCAGCAGGGCCGCTACCGCGCTTGAGCGCCAGCAATAGGGTTTCACACTGATCGTCGAGATGTTGCGCCGTTAGCAGAGCTTCACCTGGGTTCAAAGTGGCCGCCAATGCCGCATAGCGTGCAGCACGTGCCGCAGCTTCGATGCCACCGTTCTGACTATCGACTTGTACCCGCTGCACCACCAACGGAACCTGCCAATCAGCGCATTGTTGTTGGCAATGTGCTGCCCACGATTCTGCGTAGCGGCTTAAACCATGATGCACATGCACCGCCCGCAGTTGCAGCGCGGGTTGTTGTTGGCGGAGTTGCACCAATTGATGCAATAACACACTGGAGTCCAACCCGCCGCTAAACGCCACCAACAGTTGCCGGTGTGCGCCTAATTGTCGTTGAAGCTGGATGAGGAGTTGATTGGCTTTCATTTAACGGACTTAAAATACGTTACATGGCTGCACGTTAACCCTCCCCACCCAAGCAATCAAGCATTAACCACGCTGTTATTGCGGTGCACTAACAACCACCACAACCCCAACACGACCATCACCACGAAGGCACTGCCTGCCGCCCACCAACCGATCTCGGCAAACATCTTGCTGTAAGCTTGAATCGCCGTACCGGTGATCTCGCTTTCCGCCGTTTGTGTGGCAATGATCCCCGCTAAATAGTTGGCGATCGATCCCGTTGCCAGCATGTAGATCCCCGTCAATACGCCAGTCGCGCCGGGGATATTGACGCGAGTGATCTGCGCCATTGCTACCGGATCGATAAACAGCTCAGCAAAGCCCATCAGCGCCAAACCCGCGATCATCAGCCCCATGGAACCCTGTCCCCAGCGTGCATTCAAAGCCATCAGAGTAAAACCAGCGCCGATCAGCAATAGACCAAAAGCAAATTTACCCCAGATACGCAAAGTTCGATTGCCGCCTCCGTTGCCAGTCACCAGCCAAGCTAGCATCACGCCACCAAGCATCACCGCGAAAGCATTCACCGATTGGAACAATGCGGTCGGCACCGACCAACTAAACCATTGCCGATTAACAAAACGATCGATGAACAGGCTGATCGAACTACCCCCCTGTTGAGCGAACGCCCAAAACAAAGTGCCAAGCAGCATCAACAAAACGATCTGCCACAGAGCCCGACGTTGTTCACGATCGACACGTAACATGATACGCGCCACGATAATCACCGCGGCCACACAGACCAACGCCAGCAGATAACCCGCCAGACCGTGGATAAATAGGAAAGTGAAGAACAGAGGTGACAGCAGCAACGCAGCCAGTAACCAACACCAATGCGGCAAACTTAGCGTGGCAGCACGCATCTGTCGCACATTCACCCCACGGGTATGACTGAAGTGTTTACCGCCGAGCAGAAAAATGATAAGTCCGGCAAACATACCGATCCCCGCCAAAGCGAAACCCACGTGCCAACCATAACGCTGTGCCGCCAGTCCGCAGGCAATAGGTGCGAGGATCGAGCCAACATTACCGGCGGCATACAGTAAAGAGAAGCCCCCTTCCCGGCGCGGATCGTTCGGTTGATACAATTCGCCGAGCAAGCAGCTGATATTAGATTTGAACAGGCCGTAGCCACAGATAATGATTGCCAGCGCTAGATACAACGAGTTAGCGGAATCATTACCCAACCCCAGCACGACATGGCCGAGGGTCATCAACGCCGCACCCGCAATCACCGCGAATCGGTTACCTAGCAGGCGATCGGCCAACCAGCCACCGAGGATCGGCGTAACGTAAACCAATGAAGCATAAGCACTATAGAGATTAATGGCGTGACTATCGGAATAGCCTAGTTGGTGAGTGAGATAGAGGATTAGTAACGCACGCATGCCGTAAAAGCTGAAATATTCCCAAATTTGTATCGCTACGACAAAATAGATAGCGCGCGGTTGTGAGGGTGTTTTCATCGTACTCTCCCATCGGGCGGATAACGGTGAAGGGGAAGCGCACGCACTTCCCCTGTAGTGGTAATTATTTGCTGTTTTTCAGCACTTTCACTGTGTAACGCCCGTCAGCCTGACGATAGGCACCGTGAATGTCGGTTTCGAAGCCTGGGTAATGCGCGCCGATTTCGCACAACATTTGCAGGAACTCCAATACCGCACCACTTTCTTCAGTCAACATTTCACCCGGCATCACTAGTGGAACACCTGGAGGATATGGCAGGATCATATTGGCGTTGATCTTGCCGATCATGTCTTCCAAATACACTTCTTCCACTTCGCCGTGCAGCTCTTTTTGGAATGCATGGAATGGATTCATCACCATAGTTGGCAACACTTCGAATGCGCGGTACATCAGATCCGGCAGGTTGTGATGCTCGACCAGTTGGTGAATGTTCTGCGCCAAGTCCTGAATACGCATATTTTCATAGAATTCAGGCGCTTCTTTGTACAGAGAAGGCAGCATATTTTTCACCCGCAGGTTCAGATCGAACGCACGTTTGAAGTCGGTTAACCCACGCAACAGGCTGAGAGCTTTGGTTTTATCGATACCGATGCTGAACAGGAACAGTAGGTTGTAGGGACCGACTTTCTCAACGATGATGCCGTGCTCATCGAGATACTTCGCCACGATGCTAGCTGGAATACCGAACGGCAGCATCTCCCCCTCTTTGTTCATCCCTGGGGTCAGGATGGTCACTTTGATTGGGTCGAGGTACATGTGTTCGTTATCAATATCTTTGAAACCATGCCATGCACTGTCGGAACGCAACGGCCAGCATTCAGCCGCATCGATATGCTCTGGCTGCCACACGTCGAAGAACCAGCCTTCGGATTCAGTTTTCAGGCGTTTGATTTCTTTACGGAACTTGATCGCACGCTCAACAGAACCGTTAATCAGACGTTTACCGGCATTGCCTTTCATCATCGCTGCGGCGGTTTCGGTAGAAGCCACGATGCCATAGTGCGGTGAAGTGGTAGTGTGCATCATGTAGGCTTCATTGAAGGTTTCTTCGTTGATGTCGCCTTTTACGTGAATCATTGAAGCCTGTGAGAACGCCGCCAGCAGCTTATGAGTAGACTGAGTTTCATAAATCACTTTGCCTTCTACACGGCCACCGCTCATACCACATTTGCCTTGGTAGATCGGGTGGAAGTTGGTGTAAGGCACCCAAGCAGAATCGAAGTGAATTGATTTCACATCCAGAGTGTTTTTAATGAAATCAGTGTTATATAGCAGCCCGTCGTAAGTTGAGTTGGTGATAACCGCATGCACTGGCCAACTCGCGTTTTTAGTTTCTTTTACTCGTTTAGCGATAGTTTCACGTTGGAACTCGCTCTGTGGAATCCCACCCAAGATACCGTAAGCGTTACGGGTCGGACGGAAGTAAATCGGCGTGATGTCACTCATCATCATCAAATGAGTCAATGATTTGTGGCAGTTACGGTCGATCAGCACGGTGCTGCCTGCCGGGGCAGAATACATACCGACAATCTTGTTGGCGGTTGAAGTCCCGTTGGTCACCATGTAGCTGCGTTCAGCGTTAAACACACGAGAAATATACTCTTCGGCTTCTTTGTGTGGACCGGAGTGATCCAGCAATGAACCCAGTTCAGACACCGAAATACTGATGTCAGATTTCATGGTGTTAGCACCGAAGAAATCATAGAACAGGCTACCGACCGGGCTTTTCTGGAACGCTGTACCGCCCATGTGCCCTGGAGTACAGAAGGTATATTTCCCTTCACGCACGTATTTGAACAGCGCTTTGGTCAGCGGAGGCAGGATGGCGTCAATGTACTCGTCGGTATTTTGTTTGATCTTGGCAGCGATATCACTTGCAGCACCCAGCGCATATTCGAAGAAGCGAACCTGCATACGCAGATCGTTCAGGCTGACATCGAGAGTAGAATAGGTGTTGGCGAAAGCATAAAGAGGCATGTATTCGTTGAGTTCGCTGATTTCTTCACACAACTCAAGATTGTATTTATCCCAATCAAAAATCACGCCGCACAGCTGTGCATTGTTTTCGATCAGTTTCAGCAAATCTTCCCGGTCATTAGGATAGACGATGCGGAAGTTAAGGCTTTCTAAAGCCTTATGCAATTCACGGATTGGCTCTTCTTTGAAGTAGACACCCATGTGATTCATGATGGCGATAACGTTCATAAGCATTTCTCCAGGCAAAACAAGCCCCTTCCCATCACGGCGACAGGTCGGAAAGAAAGAGGCTGGGTAAAATCAGTAGGTCAGTGAACGCGGGATTAGTGCGCTTTGGCCGTGGCTTCGTCGTTGATGGTTGCGGCTTTGGCAGTCTGACGAGTATTCATTTTGCGAGCGTAGAACATCAGGATGATCAGGCTGACGATGAAGGTGCCGGACAGCTCGAACGAGCTAGCCCCCATCAGTGCGATGAAGCAGAAACAGCAGCCCAGAGTCGCGGCAATCAAGCTCAACAGGTTACGCACGTTGACACCTTCGAAGCGGATCAAGTCAACGCAAGAGTAGAAGTAAGGCAGCATGGTCAGCAGTACCGCAATGCCCGTCAACTCACCGAACAGGTCAGAGGCTTTACCCCCACTGGAGCTCATCATAGTGATTAACACCATCAGCGCAGTCATTTTGCAGCTCGCCAGCAGTAGGCCTTTTTTCGGCACGCCGTTTTTATCCAGCTCGCCATACACTTTCGGGAAGTTACCGTCGTTAGCGGCACGAACCCCAGCTTGACCGACCAGCATCATCCAAGAACCCAGTGAAGTCAGGCAGGCAAAGGCGGTGAAAGCAGAAACCATTGGCGCAGCCCAGCTACCCATGATGGTAGAGGCACTGATAGCGAATGGTGCACCGGAGGCGGCCATTTCAGCACCGGGGTACATACCACTCATGACTTGGGTCGCTGCGACGTAGATAATCCCTGCCAACGCGGTACCCAGCATGGTTGCCAGTGGCACGGTACGTTTTGGATTTTTCACCATACCGGTACTGACTGCGGCAGATTCCACCCCGATAAACGCCCACAAGCACAGCAGAATACTTTTGATAACGGCATGGAAATCCGTAGTACCAGAGGTATTCCAGTTAGCTTGGTAAGTCGCCATATCAAACCAGTGCCAACCGGCAGTGGCGGTAACAACAACCGGGATCAGCACCAACACCAAACCCAAGGTCGTCAAACGGCTAACCCAAGAACCCCCGAGCAGGTTAATAAAGGTGAATATCCAAACAATAGCGATACAGGCGATACCGGCTGGAACGGGATTATTCAGTGCGGGGAAGAAAGTGGAGAGATAAGAAACTGCGGTAATACCGATAGCTAAGTTACCAATCCAGTTAGCATGGTAATAAAGCACACCAGTCTGGAAACCAAACGCCGGGGAAATTTCACCCGCATAAGCAATTGGCCCCCCTTGTTGTGGGTTTTTAGTGGCGAGACGCGCATAAACATAAGCCAACGACATTGCCCCAATAATAGAGACAACCCATCCCCAAATAGCAATGGAGCCGAGACTTGCTAGGTTCGCAGGTAATAATGCAATCCCACTCCCCATCATATTACCGGCGACCACACCGGTGCAGGCAATAAGCCCTATTTTCTTGGATGAAGCCATGGTCAGTTTCTCCTGATTGATAGTTCTTATAAGTACGCGTCAATAAGTAATAAGACTAATGACCCGACTCGATGATCAGGATGCTAATGATTGCTCTTGGTAAAGTCCTAAAGATAAGGTGAGATAATGGTCATGATCATACAAATGATAAGTTGAGTTTTTTCATTCACATATCAAGATGACAATTCAGTGTCATGAAAAGGTAAACATTCATTAAAAACAATACACTGAGTACGTTAGTGTGACATAACAATCGAAGAGAAATGGCTATTTAATGCCAACCAAAAATAACAAAAAAGAAACAATATGATATAAGTAAATAACACCACCAATATTATCAACAATACTGGTGGTGGCGTAGAGAGGTTATTTTTGTGTTTCGTAGTTATCTAGGTAGGGAACAACATTACTGATCGAGGTTTGGAAGAGACCATTTTTTATCCAATGCAAGGTATTTTCACCGGGACGTAAGTTGAAAGCGGTAATATAAGAATCTGCGGCCAAATGATTGTCGCCACGCATTTCATAGACTTTACCCAGCAAGACATAATTCATCCATGACATCTGCATTTCGATACCTTTATTGATGGCGCGGTAAGCATCATCAATTCGCCCTTGGCTTAAAGCATCCACGGTAACTATCTGCTGCATGACTGGAGTATTGTTCAACTCTGGGATCGACTCCAGATGAACCAGCGCTTTACGTAATTCAGATAATTGCTGAGCATCAAAAGGCTGATAAGAATTACGCAATAGTTCCACCAACACTTTTTCTGCGGAACTATAAACAAAATCAGGCGAGTTCTTTATCAGGTTGTCGAGTAAATCACTGGCCCGGTTTAACGAGTCGTTATCCCCCTGAAGCAGCAACTGATGCGCCTGATAATACTGTTGCAATGCCAAACCTTGTTTTGGCATCAACAGATCCAAGCGCTGTTCGAGCTGTAACGGCCAAGGTTGTTTCAATGCCACCGAAAGACTGCTTAAGAAATCACTCTGGATCTGCAACTGGTTATCAGTAGTAATAAAGTAGCGTTTATCCAACAAGATTGAGCTATCGGCGTTATCCACCAGTTTCACCGAGAGGAAGCATTGCTGGGCGCGATAGTGGCGTTGATTAACAAACTCGATGGTTAACGACTTACCGGACGAGCTAGGTCCTTTGTAGTTATAGTTGGTTTGATCGTGTACCAAGAAGGTCGAATAGGTATTCAGCGAATCCGAGATCAATTCGCTCAGCCCGACGACGTAAGAAAGCTGCGGCGTCCAGTTACTGCAACTATTACCGCCTTCAATACGAATATCGATATCGCGCGGATTGAGTAACATCGGCATAGTCGAAACCGGCACCCGGTTCGATAAAGCCGCAATACCGACGAATGTCACGATCACACTCAATGCGGTTAAAAATGCCAACCATACCCAGAAAGTAGAGCGCTGGTAGAAAGAAGGTTTAGCTGTGGCGGATGCGACAACCGCCGCTTTAGCTGACGGACGTGGCGGCACGTAAGCCTCTTCGTCTTCATCAGCGCCATCTTCCGGTTCATGCACCACCACCGCAACCTGAGGCAACGTAGGCGGTAGATCTTCGCCTTCTGCACACCACACCACCGCCGCAGCCAGTTTATAACCGCGCTTTGGTACCGTGATGATGTATTCTGGGCTGTCATTATCACCGTCTTTCAGGTACTTACGCAGTTCAGAAATACACTGTGTCACCACATGATTAGTGACAATATTACGTTTCCACACGTTATCGATCAGCTCGTCACGACTTAGAACCTCATCGGGATGCTGGGCAAAATAATACAGCATGTCGATTAAGCGCGGTTCTAGCGTCCGTTGACGCCCATCTCGGCTTATTTTGTTATCGGCCGGCGTAACCAGCCACTCTCCGACACGAAAAACAGGCTCTTGCATGATGAATAATAACTCTGAGGAAACTTGTGGCAGCGCGGGATAATACCATAACCATCCATAGGCTGGCGTGTTATGTCACAACCTCGCATTTTTAGCCTAAATAATTATTGCTCATATAATTCCAGTGGTAAGCCGTCTGGATCGCTGAAGAAAGTGAATCGGGATTGGGTATAAGGATCGACACGTATTGATTCACAGTTCACGCCCGCATTTTGCAGATGCGTAATCGCCTGCTCAATATCATCAACGCTGAACGCCAAATGGCGTAGGCCGCAGGCTTCTGGGCAGCTGACACGTGCCGGTGGTGTCGGGAAAGAAAACAGCTCAATGGTGTACTGACCGTTCAATGCCAGATCGGCCTTCCATGAATCACGTTCGGCACGATAAAACTCTTCTTGCAGAGTAAACCCCAGAATATCGCAGTAAAAATGTTTGCTTACGGCGTAATCCGAGCAGATAACCGCAATGTGATGTACTTGACGTAGCGCTAACATAATTTTCCCCCATGCACAGTTGAGGAAGAAAAATATCTCCCCTACCCACTGGCGTCAACGCAAAAAGCCCCGCTGATGAGAACGGGGCCACTGCAATAGAGGGAACAAATTGAGTCTTAAGCTTTCAGGTCAGCCAGTGCCGCCCCATAATTAATGTGCAACACTTGTCCATCTACCACCAATGCAGGAACACTTTGCACGCCGAACTTTTCTGCTTCAGCAATACGGTTCGGTTTTTCGCCCAAATGCACCACATCTACCTGCACATCTTTGCTTAACAGACCTAACAGCTGTTGTTCTGCACTCACACAAACCGGGCAACCCGCATGATAAAAAACGGCCTTAGTCATCGTAATTCTCCTTGATTCTGATGATAGTGGAGGTGACACCTCCTCATTTGGTTTCGATTCGAAACAAAAATCACAATAAGCCGCTCACCATCACTTGTCAATATAGTTTTTAATCGATACCATTATCTCAATTGACGAGGACACTATGCTGACACTGTTTGATCTACTGGAACGCCTGAATAGCCTGCAACGTAGCTGGTTACGCAACCATAGCGAACTGGATAACTTACCGCCGGTGCAACTGAGTGCGCTTTACTATCTGGCGCGCTGCAACCATTATTCCAATACGCCAATGGCGGTGGCGGAGTACCTCGGTTTGACCAAGGGAACGGTGTCACAGTCGTTGAAAAAGCTGGAGAGTAATGGGCTGATCGCCCGTACCGCAGATGAGAAAGATCGGCGCAGCGTTCGGTTACAACTCACCGAAACATCACGCCAATTGATGGCAGACCTGCTACCCCCGGCTTATTTGCAAGATGCACAACGGGCGATGGCGCAAGATGGGGATAATCTGTTGGCGTTGCTGACGCAATTGCTGCGTCAGCTCCAGAAACAAGGTAATGTCGCGCTGTTCGGTGAATGTCATCAGTGTCGCTATCACCAACACCGTAACGGCCAACCCTTTTGCGGCCTGACACAAGAGCCATTGCCGCACGACAGCATTAATCTGATCTGCCGTGAATTTGCTTAAGTCTTAAACCTTCAACACCGTTACCAAATAGCGACCGTCTTCGGTCAGTTTTGCACCGTGGATATCGGTAGCAAAACCGGGGTAACGCTCACCAATCGAGCAAAGCATCAGCAAGAAATCGAGCACCGCACGGCTTTCTTCTGTGATCATTTCCCCAGGCATCACCAATGGTACACCCGGCGGATAAGGCAGGATCATATTGGCGGCCACTTTACCAATTAGTTGGTCTATCTCACAGGTTTCTACGTTGCCCCGCACCTGTTGCTGGAACATCTGGTGTGGCGTCAGTTTCATTTCCGGCAGAACATCAAAGGCACGTTGCATCAAGTTCGGCAAATTGTGCTGGCAGATAAGTTGATGTATCCCCTGCGCTAAATCCTGAATACGCATATTACGATAAAAATCAGGATCTTCAGCGAACAGATCCGGCAGCATGTTTTTCACTCGCAGATTGAGATCGTAGGCACGTTTGAAATCGGTCAAACCACGCAGCAGACTCATCGCTTTGGTTTTATCAATGCCAATACTGAACAGGAATAGCAAGTTATAAGGGCCAGTTTTTTCAACCACAATGCCGCGTTCATCTAAGTATTTCGCCACCAGCGCCGCCGGAATGCCGCTGGTTTCTAATTCGCCCTGATCGTTCATTCCCGGCGTCAGGATGGTGACTTTGATCGGATCGAGGTACATATGATCGCGATCGGTCGCGCCAAAACCATGCCAATTATCATCCGGGTTCAATGACCAGCACTGTGCTTCATCGATTTCCTCTGGTTGCCAGATGTCGAAGAACCAGCTATCGCTTTCCTCACGCAGGCGCTGAATTTCACGACGGAAATGCAATGCTCGTTCCACCGAACGGTTGATCAAACGTCGGCCTGGATTACCACGCAACATAGCCGCAGCCGTCTCCATCGACGCAACGATGGCGTAATTTGGTGAGGTCGAGGTGTGCATCATGTAGGCTTCGTTAAAGGTCCCTTCGTCATAATCCCCTTTAATATGAATCATTGAAGCCTGCGAAAACGCCGCCAACAGTTTGTGGGTAGACTGGGTTTCATAAATCACCTTACCGGGAATACGTTCACCGCTCATGCCACTTTTACCATCATAGATCGGGTGGAAATTGGTATAAGGCACCCAAGCGGAGTCAAAATGGATCGACGGTACTTCCAACGTTTGTTTAATATAATCAGTGTTGTAAAGCAAACCATCGTAGGTCGAGTTGGTGATCACTGCATGTACCGGCCAACTGGCATTGGCCGTTTCAGCAACACGCTTGGCAATGCTATCGTGAGTAAATTCACGTTGAGGAATACAACCTAGAATACCGTAAGCATTGCGCAGCGGGCGCAAATAGATCGGCACAATATCGCTCATCATCAATAAATGACACAACGACTTGTGGCAATTGCGGTCGATCAAAACCGTACTCCCCGCTGGCGCCGAATACATCCCAACAATCTTGTTCGCGGTGGAAGTGCCGTTAGTCACCAGATAGCTCTGCTCGGCGTTAAAGGTTCGCGCGATATACTCTTCAGCCTCCAGATGCGGACCGGTATGATCGAGTAGCGAACCTAGCTCGGTGACCGAAATAGAGATGTCTGCTTTGAGCGTATTAGCACCAAAGAAGTCGTAGAACAGGCAACCTACCGGGCTTTTCTGGAACGCGGTGCCCGCCATGTGCCCCGGTGTACAGAAGGTATATTTCCCCTCTTTCACGTAGGTGAACAACGCCTTGGTCAGCGGTGGTGTAATGGTATCCATGTATTCTTCGGTATATTGCTGAATATGCAGGGCAATATCGTCCGCCGCGCTCAAAGCATATTCGAAGAAATACAATGCCATACGCATTTCATGTAGGTTAACGTCAAAAGTGGAATGCGTGTTGATGAAGGCGTACAACGGTAGGTATTCGTTCAGATCGTTGATTTCGCTACACAGCTCCAAACTGTATTCATCCCAATCAAAAACCACACCACAGATCCGGGCGTTATGCTCAATCAGCTTTAACAGATCGCTACTGCTCTTGGGATAAACTAGTTGGAATCCCATTGCCGCCAGCGCATCATGCAACTCACGGATTGGCTCGTCTTTGTAGTAAACACCCATCGGGCTCATGATGGCGATGATGTTCATTAGCGCTCCTTGTCAGTTAAGTCGGTTATAACAACATGAAAATACTGCGGTGTGTAGCCAAAAAAAAACCGCCCTCAAATGAGAGCGGTTAACGATTGGCTGACAGGATCAAACTCAGCAGTAGCCGTAGTTCATCAGACGCTGGTAGCGGCGGTTAAGCAGCTCTTCTTTGTTCAGACCATCAAGGTCTTTCAAATCAGCCAGCAACTGGGCTTTCAGGCTTGCCGCCATAGCTGGAACATCGCGGTGCGCGGAACCCAATGGCTCTGGGATCACCGAGTCAATCAGCTTCAGCTCTTTCAGACGCGGCGCGGTAATGCCCATGGCCTCTGCGGCGATTGGCGCTTTATCGGCGCTTTTCCACAGAATCGAGGCACAACCTTCCGGTGAAATGACTGAGTAAGTGCTGTATTGCAACATGTTCACTTTATCGCCCACACCGATAGCCAGTGCACCACCGGAACCCCCTTCACCGATAACGGTGCAGATCACGGGGATACCAAGACGCGACATCTCACGCAGGTTACGAGCGATAGCTTCAGACTGGCCACGTTCTTCAGCGCCCACGCCCGGATACGCACCCGGGGTGTCGATGAAGGTGATAAGCGGCATATTGAAGCGAGCGGCCATTTCCATCAAACGCAACGCTTTACGGTAGCCTTCTGGTGCTGGCATACCAAAGTTACGACGGATCTTCTCTTTGGTTTCACGACCTTTCTGATGACCAATGATCATCACCGGACGACCGTCCAGACGTGCGATACCACCGACAATCGCCTTATCGTCAGCATAGGCGCGATCGCCTGCCAACTCTTCGAAATCGGTAAAGATGTGTTTGATATAATCCAGGGTGTAAGGACGCTGTGGATGGCGTGCCAGTTGGGCAATCTGCCAAGCGCCCAGATCGGCAAAAATCTTGCGCGTCAGTTCTACGCTCTTCTCACGTAAGCGGCGAACTTCTTCGTCCAGATTAATATCTAATTTTTCGTCTTGACGGTTGACCGCGGTGAGCGAGTCAATTTTCGCTTCCAGCTCTGCGATCGGCTGTTCAAAATCAAGAAAATTCAGACTCATAACATTCCTATTTTAGTCAAATTCCAGTTCCACCTGCTCATTACCTACCAAGGTCCGCAAATCTATCAGCAAGCGGTCGGTGGGTGTCACGCGCCAAGTCGCGCCAAAACGTAGCTTGGCTCGTGCATCTTCCCGTTGATAGTAGAGATGCACTGGAATCGTCCCCGAGCGATGGGGTTCCAACGACTGTCGGAGACGGTTCAAAAGCTGGTCATCAATTTGCCTGTCCGTCAGCGAGATAGCAAGCCCACGGGCATATTTTTCACGGGCCTCACTGATGTCCATCAGTTCGCGGGCGGTCATTTTAAGGCCGCCGCTGAAGTCATCAAAGCTGACCTGTCCAGTGGCGATCAGGATACGGTCTTTTTCCAACAAATGCTGGTATTTTTCCAATGCATCGGTGAATAACATCACTTCCAGACGACCAGAACGATCATCTAGGGTACAAATCCCAATGCGATTACCGCGTTTGGTGACCATCACTCGTGAGGCGATCACCAAGCCGACGGCAATAGTCATTTTGCCCCGATCCGTCGGATGCATATCTTTCAAACGCTGGCCACCGGCATAACGTTCGATTTCCTTCAGATACTGGGTGATCGGGTGGCCGGTCAGATACAGCCCCAGCGTTTCCCGTTCACCATCCAGTACCACCTGCTCCGGCCAAGGTTGTACGTTAGCGTAGGATTGCTCCACCTGCTCTGGCGCTTCCGCCAATACACCAAACATATCGACCTGACCGATGGCTTCGGCTTTGGCATGTTGATCAGCCGCTTTTAGCGCATCATTTAATGCACTCATTAACGCGGCACGGTGCGGCCCAAGGCGATCAAACGCCCCAGACATGATCAACTTCTCAAGAATACGACGATTCAGTTTCTTGATATCAGCACGAGCGCACAGGTCAAACAAGTCTTTGAAATAGCCTTGTTCACCGTTGTTGCGCGCTTCAATAATCGCTTCAATCGGCCCCTCCCCCACACCTTTAATGGCACCGATGCCATAAACGATTTCACCGTCATCGTTCACGTGGAAGTGATACAGACCGCTGTTAATGTCCGGCGGCAGGATCTTCAACCCCATACGCCAACATTCATCCACCAAGCCCACCACTTTTTCGGTGTTGTCCATATCGGCGGTCATTACTGCCGCCATAAACTCGGCCGGATAGTGTGCTTTCAGCCATAACGTTTGGTACGACACCAAAGCATAGGCTGCAGAGTGAGATTTGTTAAAGCCATAACCGGCAAATTTCTCTACCAGATCGAAGATTTTGACCGACAGTTCGCCGTCAACGCCGCGCGATTTGGCACCATCTTCAAAACCGCCACGCTGCTTGGCCATTTCGACCGGGTTCTTTTTACCCATTGCACGACGCAACATATCAGCGCCGCCCAAGGTATAACCGGCCAAGACCTGAGCAATCTGCATGACCTGTTCTTGATACAAGATAATGCCGTAGGTCGGTTCTAACACCGGTTTCAGTGACTCATGCTGCCATTGGATATCCGGGTAAGAAATAGCTTCGCGCCCGTGTTTACGGTCGATAAAGTTATCTACCATGCCCGATTGCAACGGGCCGGGGCGGAACAATGCCACCAGTGCGATCATGTCTTCGAAGCAGTCGGGCTTCAAACGTTTGATCAAATCTTTCATGCCGCGTGATTCAAGCTGGAATACCGCTGTGGTTTCCGAGCGTTGCAGCATGTCGAAACTTTTCTTGTCTTGGAGCGGAATGGCAGCGATGTCGATCGGTTCTTCGCCCTGCTTGGCGCGCCGCTTGTTGATCATCGCCAGCGCCCAATCGATGATGGTCAAGGTGCGCAAGCCGAGGAAGTCGAACTTGACCAGCCCGGCGTATTCCACGTCATTTTTGTCGAATTGAGTGACCGGGTGGTTACCTTCAGCGTCGCAATACAGTGGCGCGAAATCGGTAATCTTAGTCGGAGCGATAACCACACCACCGGCGTGTTTACCGGCGTTACGCGTTACCCCTTCCAACTTACGCGCCATGTCGATCAGCGCTTTAACCTCTTCATCTGCTTCATAGATTTCTGGCAGTTGCGGCTCAGCAGCGAAGGCTTTCTCCAAGGTCATACCCGGATCGGGTGGCACCAGTTTGGAGATACGATCGACAAAACCATACGGATGCCCCAATACGCGGCCTACGTCGCGGATAACCGCTTTCGCCGCCATGGTTCCGAAAGTAATAATTTGCGATACCGCCTCACGACCATACATTTCGGCCACGTGCTCAATCACCTGATCGCGTTTTTCCATGCAGAAATCGACATCAAAGTCGGGCATTGAAACACGTTCAGGGTTAAGGAAACGTTCGAACAGCAGGTCGAACTCCAACGGATCGAGATCGGTAATTTTTAGCGCATAAGCCACCAGAGAACCCGCACCGGAACCACGCCCAGGCCCTACCGGGACGTCGTTATCTTTCGACCACTGGATAAACTCCATAACAATCAGAAAGTAACCGGGGAAACCCATCTGGTTGATCACTTTCAGCTCAATATCCAAACGTTCGTCATATTCAGGACGACGCTTCGCGCGCTCTTGCGGATCGGGGAACAGGAACTCCAAACGCTCTTCCAGCCCTTCCTTGGATTTAACTACCAAGAAATCTTCAGTAGTCATGTCACCCGTCGGGAATTGCGGCAGGAAGTATTCACCCAAACGGATAGTCACGTTACAACGCTTGGCAATTTCGACGCTATTCAGCAGCGCTTCCGGGATGTCGGCAAATAGCTCGCACATCTCATCTTCGCTACGCATATATTGCTGTGGACTGTAATTACGCGGACGTTTCGGATCGTCCAGCGTGAAGCCATCATGGATAGCAACGCGGATCTCGTGAGCATCGAAGTCTGATTCTTCGATAAAACGCACGTCGTTGGTCGCAACGACAGGTAAACCGCGCTCAGTCGCCAATGCGACCGCGGCATGCAGATAGTTTTCTTCGTCGGGTCGACCGGTGCGGATCAGTTCCAGATAGTAACTATCGGGGAAATACTGCTGATAAAACGCCAAACATTGATCGACTAACTGTTGGTTGCCGCGCAGCATAAATTTGCCGACATCGCCCATACGTGCGCCAGAGAGCAAAATCAGCCCTTCACGGTGTTCGATTAACCAATCGCGATCAATGGTTGGACCTTCCGCACCGTAACCACGCTGGTAAGCGCGCGAAATCAGCAGCGTCAGGTTTTGATAACCTTCATTATTAGCCGCCAATACGGTGAGCTGCGCCAGTTCGTCGCCCAACTCCTCGCTTTGTACGTGAAAATCAGCACCAATAATCGGTTTCAGCCCAGTGCCGTGAGCACCGCCGTAAAACTTCACCAAACCACACAGGTTGGTAAAATCGGTCACTGCCAACGCTGGCATGGATAATGCTGCGGCTCTCTTCACCAACGGGCCTATCTTGGCTAGCCCATCGATCATGGAGTAGTCACTGTGCACACGAAGATGAATAAAACGAGGTTCGGCCATATCCAGATACCCAAGATGATTAGATGAAGTCACTTGCCGATTTGGCGGATTTACAGCCCGAGTGCCCTACGTACTGGAGCAAAGCTACGGCGGTGGTGTTCAGTTGCGCCAAAAATAGCTAACTTTTCCAAATGGAACGCCGTGGGATAGCCTTTATGCTGCGCAAAACCATATTCCGGAAATACGGTATCCAACTCGGTCATTTCACGATCGCGGGTCACTTTCGCCAAGATCGACGCAGCGCTAATCTCCGCAACACGGCTATCGCCTTTGACTACCGCTTGTGAACGCATAGGTAATTTTGGGCAACGGTTGCCGTCAATCAGCACCATATCTGGCGTTACGGACAAACCGGCTACCGCTCGTTGCATGGCTAACATAGTGGCATGCAAGATGTTGATCTGGTCGATCTCTTCCGGTTCAGCACGCCCCAAGCTCCAGGACAACGCTTTTTCGACGATCTCGTCATACAACGCCAAGCGACGTTTTTCACTCAGTTTCTTCGAATCCGCCAGCCCAATGATCGGCTTGGATGGATCGAGGATCACCGCAGCGGTGACTACTGCGCCCACTAAAGGACCGCGCCCTACTTCGTCCACACCAGCAATCAAGCTTGCCGTTGGATAGATAAAGGGTTCAATCATACTGATGCCAGCTCCAACACAGCCTGAGCGGCCTGTTCATCTGCATCACAGCGGATACTTTGATGCAATTCAAGGAATGTTTGTTTCAATTCTTCGGTCTGTGGGCTGTCTTCCAATAACGGCATTAATGCAGCGGCGAGTTTGTCCGGCACACAGTCATGCTGAAGCAGTTCGGTGACAATTTCACGGCCTGCCAACAAGTTAGGCAATGAAACATATGGCGTTTTTACCAAACGCTGCGCCAACCAGAAGGTAAACGGCTTCATGCGATAACCAACGACCATTGGGCATTTCGCCAACATGCACTCCAGCGCCGCAGTGCCTGAGGCCAACAACGCCGCATCGCTAGCAATCATCGCTTCACGTCCTTGCCCATTGAGCAAATGCACAGTCAACTCTGGCGCAACTTCGGCTTTGATTCGTTCGAACTGTTCGCGTCGCTTGGCATTCACCAGCGGCACCACGACTTCCAGATCCGGATAGCGAGTACGCAGCAATTGAGCCGTTCTTAGGAAATCAGCACTCAACATTTCAACTTCCGCATTACGGCTTCCCGGCAGTAACGCTAAACAGCGCGCCGCTGGGGAAATCCCCAACGTAGCACGGGCTGCCTGTTTATCCGGCTGCAATGGCATAGCATCGGCCATCGTGTGACCAATGAAACGGCAAGGTACCTCGAAACGATCGTAAAACGCTTTTTCGAAAGGGAGAAACGCCAATACCAGATGGGTGGCTTTGCCGATTTTGAAAACACGTTTCTGACGCCAAGCCCAGACAGACGGGCTGACATAGTGAATAGTACGGATACCGCGTTGTTTCAAGCGGCCTTCCAGAGTGATATTGAAGTCCGGTGCGTCGATACCGACAAACACATCCGGCTTCAACTCACTGAACCGACGGGTAAGATCCTTGCGGATCTTCAATATGCGCGGCAGGCGCTCGAGCACCTCAACCACGCCCATCACCGCCAGTTCTTCCATTTCATACCAAGCTTCACAGCCTTCGGCCTGCATCAGCGGGCCAGCGACGCCAACAAAACGCGCGTCTGGATGTTTTGCCTTCAATGCACGGATAAGACCGGCACCAAGAATATCGCCGGAAGTTTCCCCGGCGACCAATCCGATAATCAATGGACGATTTGACATAGCTTAGCGAATAACACCACGAGTGGAACGAGCAAAGAAATCAACGAATTGCTGCACAACCGGCTGCTCTTTAGCAAGAGCTTCGATCTCTTCTTTAGCTTCATCGAAAGTTTTTTCGCTGCGATATAGGATCTTGTAGGCATTACGCACTGCCTGCATTTCATCCTTATCGAAGCCACGACGCTTCAACCCAACGGCATTAACGCCGAACGGTGTTGCGTGGTTGCCTTGAGCGATAACAAAAGGAGGCACGTCTTGAGCCACGCCGGAACAACCGCCCACCATCACATGTGCACCAATGATGCAAAACTGATGGATAGCCGTCATGCCGCCGATAATGGCGTGATCGTCGATTTCCACATGGCCTGCCAAAGTAGCATTGTTGGCCAAAATGCAAGAGTTGCCCACCACGCAGTCATGCGCAACGTGTACGTTCACCATCAACAAGTTGTCATTGCCCACTTTGGTGAGGCTAGTACCTTGCACGGTACCACGGTGGATAGTCACGCTCTCACGAATGCGGTTACGATCGCCGATCTCTACACGTGTAGGTTCGCCAGCATATTTCAGATCCTGATTCACTTCACCAATCGAAGCAAACTGATAGATCTGGTTATCGCGGCCAATCTTGGTGATACCATTTATCACCACGTGAGATTTCAGTACTGTGCCTTCGCCGATTTCCACCTGGGAACCGACATAACAGAAGGGACCAATGTGCACATTTGCACCAATAATGGCACCATCTTCAACAATTGCGCTAGGGTGGATAAAGGCGGTTTTGTCGATCACGTATTAAGCCTCCCGGCTGCGGGCACACATCATGGTTGCTTCGCAGACAATTTTACCGTCAACGGTCGCCACGCCTTTAAAGCGGGTCAGACCACGACGGGTTTTCTCAAAAGTGACTTCCATGATCATCTGGTCACCTGGTACTACAGGACGTTTAAAACGCGCTTCATCAATACCAGCAAAATAATACAGCTCACCCGGCTCCAGTTTACCCACGCTCTTGAACGCCAAGATACCCGTGGCTTGAGCCATAGCCTCTAAGATCAATACGCCAGGGAAAATGGGCTTGCCCGGGAAATGGCCTTGGAAAAATGGCTCGTTGACCGATACGTTTTTCACTGCACGTAGGTACTTGTGCTCTTCAAAATCCAGTACGCGATCGACCAGCAAGAATGGGTAACGATGCGGAAGCAGTTCCAAAATCTCTGCAATATCTAGAGTATGAGTGTCAGTAGTCAAAATACTCTTCCTGTCTCTAAAACTGATGGTAACAACAACACGGCCTGCGTTGACCCCAAAAGGAGATCACCAAGCAGGCCGCAAATTAATCGCTCTTTGCGCTTTTGGTTTTAAAACCAACGCGTTTCGTTTTATGCCCGAAATGGCGAGCGGTCAGTGTTTAATCTTTATCGACTTTTCGTTCAACCGCTTTTAAACGTTTGTTAATTTCATCGATATTCATCACTAACGCTGCTGTTTTACGCCAAACCTTGTTGGGTTGTAACGGAATGCCCGAAGAGTATACCCCAGGTTCGGTGATTGGTCGCATAACCATTCCCATTCCTGTGACCACTACCTTGTCAGCAATTTCCATGTGACCGTTGATCACACTGGCTCCGCCGATCTGGCAATAGCGGCCAATTTTCAGGCTACCAGCCATGATCACACCGCCTGCGACGGCAGTGTTTTCGCCGATTATCACGTTGTGCGCAATCTGACACTGGTTATCAATGATAACACCATTCCCAATCAGGGTGTTATCCAGCGCACCGCGGTCAATAGTGGTACAAGCACCGATTTCGACACGATCACCGATAATCACTGTGCCCAACTGAGGTATTTTAACCCAGTTACCGCGTTCGTTTGCGTAGCCAAAACCATCAGCGCCGATTACCGTTCCTGATTGGATCAGGCAATTTTGGCCGATTTCGACTTCATGATAAATTGTGACATTCGCCCATAGGCGAGTACCCACACCAATACGCGCGCGTTGGCCAATAAAACAGCCTGGGCCGATAACCACGTTATCGCCGAGCACTGCACCGGGTTCAATCACCGCATTCGCTCCAACACAGACGTTTTGACCCAACGTTGCCTCAGATGAAATCACTGCGCTTGGCGCAATGTTCTGAGCAGGAGACGGGGTGGTATCCATTATTTGCGCCATACGCGCATAGGTCAGATAAGGGTTTTTCACCACTAGCGCCGCACTGCGGCAATGTGGCAAGTCTGCTTCGGTAAGCACCACTGCGCTTGCCTGACAGGAAGATAGCTGCTCTTGATAGCGGCTATTTGACAGAAACGTGATTTGGCCAGCCTGGGCAGAATGCATTGAAGCAATGCCGGTGATGACGAGATCGCCATCACCGTGCAATTGTGCATCCAACTGCTGTGCTAAATCAGCCAGTCGAATTGAAGGCATGTGTTATTTAACCTGTTTCAGCACGTCAGCAGTAATATCTTTAGAAGAACCTGCATAAGCTACAGCATTAGCGTCGATAACGATGTCATAACCTTCTTTGCTAGCAACAGCTTTCACAGCATCCTGAATACGGCTCAGGATCTTATTACGCTCTTCCATCTGGCGACGACGGTTGTCCTGCTCGAAAGCCTGCGCTTTTTGAGAGAACTGCTCACGCTGAGTCATGATGTCTTTTTCTTGCTTGGTGCGATCGCTAGCCTTCATAGTAGAGGCATTACGTTGCAAGTTCTGCATTTTGGTCTGCAAACTTTTTTCCATGTTCTGGAGCTCGGTTGCACGGCTTTTGAACTCGCCTTCCAGTTGTTTTGCTACGGCAGCACGAGCTGGCAGCTGTTGGAAAATGCTGGAAACGTTAACGACAGCGATCTTATCTGCTGCTTGAACACCAGCTGAAGCAGCCATTGCTAAACCGAGGCCTGCGGCACACAACCACTTTTTCACTATAAACTCCTTACCATCACCCGTTTGTGTCATATGACACTCTGAAATACACAATTTGCCAGATTCCTCTCGTCAGACAATAAGAATCCTCTCCCTATGTCTGACCGTATCTCTGGCAATTGCGATTCTTTGCTTTGCCTTACCCAGAAGTGAGACCCGTTACCAAGTCTTACCAATGTTAAACTGGAACTGTTCGGCTTTGTCGCCTTCGTATTTCTTGAGCGGGTAGGCATAAGAGAACACCAACGGCCCAAGTGGAGACTGCCACTGCAAAGCGATACCTGTAGAGACACGGATATTACTGGCTTTACTGTAATCTGGCACACCATACATTTCGGTCTGAGAAGTATTCTGCCAGTTAGTATCCCACACCGTACCCGCATCCACGAACACCGACGTACGCACCGAGTTGGCGTATTTCTCACTGATGAATGGTGTTGGGGTAATCAGTTCCATACTGGCGATTGCCATGGCGTTACCGCCCACCGCATCGTCAGAAGTACAGATAGCAGTACCGTTGCTACAACTGTATGAATTGGAGTTGTAGTACACCGCTTTCGGACCAATGGTATTGGACTGGAAGCCACGCACGGTGCTTGAACCACCGGCATAGAAGTTCTCATAGAACGGCATTTCTTTACCGCCCAGCCCATCCGCGTAGCCTAAACGACCACGACCTAACAGTACCCAAGTACGATCGTTATTGATCGGCATGTACTGCACGCTGTCCAAAGTAACCTTGTAGTATTCGTTATCAGAACCAGGGATGGTCACTTTACCGTTCAACGTGGTGCGGTTACCCGAAGTTGGGAAGAAGCCGCGGTCAAGGTTGTTATATGTCCAACCCAAGTTCAGTGTGAAGTCATCCGCAGTGAAGCTGGCGCGATCCATAGTGTTCGGATCTTGCCCCATAGACTGCAGATAACGCCACATGGCGATCTGTGGTTGCATATCAGACAAGCTGTTATGTACGTAACCTAAACCTGCACGCAACGAGTTATTCTCGTTGATTGGGAAGCCTAATGTGCCGTCTAAACCATAACTGCTGTTGGTATAGTCGGACAGGTCCGCATCATCAGCTTTAAAGTCGTTGTAGAACAGACGACCGCCCAAGCTCACACCATCAACGGTGAAGTATGGGTTAGTGACTGACAATTCAGCGTAGGTCTGGTAATCGTTCTTAGTACCGTTGACGCCCACCGAGTAGCCAGTACCCAGCCAGTTATCCTGCTGTACACCGACTTGGAAGCTAACACCACTTTCCGTACCGTAGCCGATACCGAAGTTGAAGGTACCTGTGTTACGTTCTTTCACCTTGTAGGTCACATCAACCTGATCGGCAGTACCCGGCACACGTTGGGTTTCTACATCGACAGTTTCGAAGTAGCCCAGACGGTTCAGACGCTCTTTACCCTGCTCGACCTGATCGTTACCCAGCCAAGAACCTTCCATCTGACGCATTTCACGGCGCAGTACGGAGTCTTTACTGGTGTCGTTACCTTCAAACTTGATGCGGCGCACATAGAAACGGTTACCTGCGTCGATATTCACGTGCAGCTTAACGGTCTTATCCGCGTCGTTGATTTCTGGCTGTGTCTGTACACGCGGGTAGGCATAACCATAACGGCCCAACATCTTCTTGATGTTGTCTTCCATTTTGGTCACTTTGCTACCGTTATACAGTTCACCCGGCTCAACCTTAGTCAACTGGGCAACTTCCGCCGAGTGTCCTGCCAGGTTGCCGTTCACCACCACACCAGCCAGCTTGTACTGCTCACCTTCTGTAATGTTGATGGTGATATAAATACCTTTTTTGTCCGGCGTCAGGCTGACCTGCGTCGAATCAATGTTGAAACGCGCGTAACCGCGATCCAAGTAGAAGCTACGCAAGGTTTCAAGGTCACCCGCCAGTTTTTGCTTCTGATATTTACGATCGCCGACGACGTTCCACCAAGGCACCTCATCACGCAATTGGAAGCGTGAGATCAGCTCATCGTTGGTGAAGGCATGGTTGCCGACGATGTTGATTTGTTGAATTTTGGCGGAAACCCCTTCAGTGAACACCAATTTCAGGTCAACACGGTTGCGTGGCAACGGCGTCACAACGGCTTTCACCGTGGCGCTATATTTACCAACGCTGTAGTAGAAGTCTTCCAGGCCTTTTTCAATGCTGGAAATCGTGGTGCGGTCGAGTGCCTCGCCAACCCGAACGCCAGAGGCTTCCAAGTTCTGCTTGAGCATGTCATCTTTCACCGACTTGTTGCCGGAGAAAGTGATGCTGGCGATGGTTGGACGTTCCTTAACCTGAACGATTAATGTATTACCATCACGCAGTACGCGCACGTCCTCGAAGTTGCCAGTGGCAAACAAGGCACGGATGGTATTACTGATATCATCGTCAGTGACGGTATCGCCTACGCGAACCGGCATGTTGAGTAACGCCGCACCGACGGCGACTCGTTGCAGGCCTTCGAAATGAATATCCTTCACTACGAACCCGTCTGCACCGTATACGGTGGCGCTGCCAAACAGCAGCGACGCTATGAGCAACTTTTTCATCGCCATCGTTGTTATGCGTTCTTCCTAACCTATCCCTGCCTAAAGGCGAGAGAAATCATTGAAAAGTGCAAGACCCATTAACAGCACCAGCAAGATCGAACCTATGCGGTAGCTGTAGTCTTGTACTCGCTCGGAAACTGGCCCCCCCTTCAGCTTTTCTATTGCTAAGAAAAGGAGATGCCCACCATCTAATACCGGTAACGGGAACAGGTTGATGATACCCAGGTTGACGCTAATCAACGCCAAGAACATCAAATAATACACCAACCCAATTCCTGCTGAAGCCCCAGCGCCCTGTGCTATCGAAATAGGGCCACTCAGGTTGTTCAGCTTAATATCACCGGTAATTAATTTACCCAGCATGCTGACCGTAAGATGCATCAGTTGCCATGTTTTATCCCCAGCCTGATACAGCGCAGAGAACGGCCCATACTGGCGAATCGTCTTGTACTCGTCAGGTAGCGGCAATACCTTCGGTATTATGCCAGCGAACCCTACCGTCTTGTCTTTGCCCACCGATTTTGTATCTGGTATCAACGTCAAAGACAAGGGGCTACCGTTTCTTTCTACTTCTAAAATCAGCGGTTGACCCGGACCATCGTAAATACGTTTCACTAGTGTCTGCCAACGACCCAGCGGCTGACCATCGACTTTAACGATCCTGTCACCTGCTTGTAAACCTGCCTTTTGCGCCGCCGAGTCTGGCTGTACTTGCGCAAGGATAGATTCTATCTGTGGGCCGCGCGGAATAATACCTAGCGATACAACGGGATCTTGACGGTCTGGCTCAAAATGCCACTGGCGCAAATCCAGTGTTTTGGTCACGACTTGTGAGGAACCAAAAGGTGCGATCCCTACATCGGTTTTCTCGTCGCCAATCTTCGTGACCAACGCCAAACGAACTGATTCCCAATCAGGCGTTTCGATACCGTCAACCGACTTTAGTTCCATTCCCGATGAAATTTGAGCTTGTGCGGCAATAGATTGCGGAGAAATCTCACCGATAACGGGACGGTAACTTGGTACGCCGATGATAAACACCAGCCAGTAGGCAAGAATAGCAAACAGGAAGTTGGCAATAGGCCCCGCACTGACGATCGCAGCGCGTTGCCAAACGGTTTTGTTGTTGAAAGCCTGATGACGGAGTTCTGGTGCAACGGTTTCTACACGTTCATCCAGCATTTTCACGTAACCGCCAAGCGGGATCAAGGCGATAACATATTCAGTACCTAAACGATCGGTACGACGCCACAGCGCACGGCCAAAACCAATGGAAAAACGCTCTACGCGAACGCCGCAGCGACGAGCCACCCAAAAGTGCCCGAATTCATGCACGGTAATCAAAATACCGAGCGCAATGAGAAACGCTACCAGATTCCAGAGCACGCTGACCATCATCCCTTCACTCCCCGTCAACGACGGATTAAAACACTAACAGCATCAAACAGGCAAATACCGGTACTGCCGCAGTCAGGCTGTCGATACGATCCAGTATCCCGCCATGACCGGGTATCAGATGACCACTATCTTTGATACCAGCTTCACGTTTAAACATGCTTTCGGTGAGATCGCCTAGCACTGAAGCCAGTGCGGCAACAACCGAACAAATCAACAGCGTCGTTGGCACGATATTCAACGGAGCATAACGACCAAACAACCATGAGATCACGGCAGAAGTCACTAAGCCACCGATCAGCCCTTCCCACGTTTTACCCGGAGAAACCTTAGGTGCAAGCTTATGTTTTCCGAACAGTTTTCCGAATACATAAGCACCTGAATCAGCGCCCCAAACCAGCAGCATCACATACAATAGCCACCAAGAACCAGTGAAATGATTTTCTTCGTAGCCAAACTGACGCAGCGCCAACATACCCCAGAAGAATGGCACGATAGTCAGCAAGCCAAAGACTAAGCGCCAAGGGCGTGAATTACGCCACAGTGCGGCTGAGCCGGGGTAAAACAACACCAGCAACAACGCCGCCAACCACCAAGCTAACGAAAGCCACAGTGGGCCGCCAATCTGCAACAGATGGACGGATCGATCATAGGCTGGAATGCTGAGCATCATCAGTGCCAACAGGAAGCCACACAAAATAGCCAACCAGATACGCTGCGAGCGGGATGTAAAACCGGCTAATTGACCCCATTCCCATGCGGCCAACATGCACACCACCAGCGTTACCAAGGCAAAGCCCACCGGTGGCAGCAAAAAGAGCGCTGCGATAACTATCGGTATTAAAAACAGAGCAGTTATAAGGCGATACTTCAGCAAAAGTTCCCCCTAGGACGCATTAACGCCGATAGGTGTTGTTCCCCCGAAGCGGCGCTCGCGTTGTGCAAATGCATTCAGCGCACCTTCAAAGACAAGTTCATCAAAATCAGGCCAGAGCACATCACAAAAGTAAAGCTCGGCGTAAGCAATTTGCCATAGCAAGAAATTGCTGATGCGGTGTTCACCACCGGTGCGAATCACCAGATCTACCGGTGCCAGATCGTTCATACAGATCTGTTCGCTAAGCAACTCCTCGCTAATCTGCGTCGGGTGCAATAAACCCTCTTGCACCTGTTCGGCCAGACGCCGTACTCCCTGAATGATATCCCAACGGCCACCGTAGTTGGCGGCAATATTGAGTGTCAGACCATCGTTATTTTCTGTCAGTTGCTCAGAACGACGAATACGTTCTTGCAAACGCGTGCTGAAACGGCTGACATCGCCAATCACCCGCAGTCTGACGTTATGTTTATGTAGACTTTTCACTTCACTGTCTAACGCACGAACAAAAAGCTCCATCAAAGCAGACACTTCTTGCTCAGGACGGTTCCAGTTTTCACTGCTAAAGGCATAAAGCGTGAGCGCATCCAAATGATGACTAGCAGCAAAGCTGACTGCGCGGCGAACCGACTTCACTCCTGCTTTATGACCAAAAACGCGTAGCTTTCCTTGACGCTTAGCCCAGCGTCCATTGCCATCCATGATAATCGCGACATGGCGCGGTCCATAGATGAGCGGATTAGCCTCTTGTTGATTTGCGGACGACATAACGCGTACTTATTTCCTCAATAGATACAACAACCTTTCCAGAACTTAGGGCTCTTGCGCGCAAAAAAAGCCGTGTGCCCGACACGGCTTCGCTATCAGCCCAATCTGGAACCCTGAAAATCAGGGGAAAACCGGCATTCAATATGCCAATCAGGCCATTATTCAACGGTCTATCCGCTGACAGGTGGCGCAGACTATATCATCTCAATCAGGCTCGAACAAACAACCCACTACGGCGCGCGCAATTTATCAGCAAATTAGGACAATAGCGTGCCCGCCGTTAAGCGCACACTGTCCGAACTAACTCGCTCGCAGCTATACGAGCCCGACGATCAATATCTAAGACCGCATCAATACAAGACGGTTCCTGCACTGCCAACTGTTCGACTACTTTATGATTCACAATGGCAATATCAGTAAAACGAATTTGCGACTGTAAGAAAGCCGCCACCGCCACTTCGTTGGCGGCATTAAGCGCCGTAGTCGCAGCTTGCCCAGCATCAAACGCGTCAATGGCTAAGTACAGGCAAGGATAGCGCACCGCTTCAGGCTCGGCGAAAGTCAATGCACCGATACGGCAAAAATCTAACGCAGCAACACCTGAGTTCACCCGTTGTGGATACGCCATGGCATGCGCAATCGGAGTGCGCATATCTGGCGTTCCCAGTTGCGCCAAGACGCTACCATCATCATAGCGAACCATTGAGTGAATCACTGACTGCGGATGCAGGATCACTTCCATTTGTTCGGCCGAGGCGTTGAATAACCAACGAGCCTCAATGTACTCCAGTCCCTTATTCATCATGGTGGCGGAATCCACCGAGATTTTTCGCCCCATCGACCAGTTGGGATGTGCACACGCCTGATCCGGCGTCATGCTGGCGAATTGCTCTAGAGGAGTTGTACGGAATGGCCCACCGGAACCGGTTAACACGATACGTGAAACCCCGTGTTCAGCTAAAGAGGAGTACCCCAATTGCCGTTGAATACTTTCCGGTAAGCTTTGAAAAATAGCATTATGCTCGCTATCGAGCGGTAATAGCTGAGCCTGGTTTTCCCGTACCGCTTCCATAAACAGGCGACCACAGGTCACTAACGACTCTTTATTGGCTAACAGCACTTGCTTACCAGCACGAATGGCAGCCAAGGTAGGTAACAAGCCAGCCGCACCGACTATCGCAGCAGTGACCTGATCAACATCATCCAACGCAGCCAAATCACAGGCAGCTTGTACACCTGACAATACTTCGGTTTTGCTGCCGTTTTCAGCGAGCAGAATTCTCAATTCACGCGCGGCGCTTTCATCGGCCATTGAGGCGTACGCTGGGCGGAACTCTATGCACTGCTGTGCCATCACCTTAACGTTATTGCCAGCTACCAGCGCTTTAATCGCGAAACGGTCAGAATTTTCCCTAACCACAGCCAAAGTGCTGGTCCCAACAGAGCCGGTGGAGCCAAGAATAGTCAGTTGCTTCATGAGTTCGCTCTGATTAACGGTCTGATAAGATCGGAGGTGCTTAAGTTTGGAACCTCATGCACCGCTTGTCCATGATCTTTCAGTAGGATCAAACGGGATCTGTACCACAAAAAAACAAAGCGCCACCTAAGCGACGCTTTTTTCTACTCAAAACTGATTAGAATTCCATCAGCTCTTTTTCTTTCTCTGCCAGTGCAGCATCAAGCAGTTTGATGTAGCCATCGGTCATTTTCTGAATGACGTCTTGTGAACGACGTTCATCATCTTCGCTGATTTCTTTGTCTTTCAGCAGCGCTTTCACTTTGTCGTTCGCATCGCGACGCACGTTACGCACAGCTACGCGGCCTTGCTCGGCTTCGCCACGAACCACTTTAATCAGGTCTTTACGACGCTCTTCGGTCAAAGCAGGAAGCGGCACACGGATGTCGCTACCAGCTGACGATGGGTTCAGACCCAGATCAGAGCTCATGATCGCCTTTTCAACAGCAGTGCTGATAGAGCGGTCGAACACGTTGATTTTCAGCGTGCGGGAATCTTCTACGGTTACGCTAGCCAACTGACGCAATGGGGTGGAAGAACCATAGTAATCGACCATGATACCATCGAGAATGCTTGGAGAAGCACGGCCGGTACGGATTTTACTGATTTGGGTTTTGAATGCTTCAACGCTTTTTTCCATGCGTGTGTTAGCATCTTTTTCGATGTCGTTAATCACGTTGCGAACCTTTTAAACCGGGTTACTTGGCAGACCATATTGGGTATCAATACGACCCGTGAATTCTACTTACGAGAGCAATGGTTCCTGCTCCCGTGAATTAATATGTTCAGGATACCAATTACTTGGTAATCAATGTACCTTCATTTTCACCCATCACGACGCGGCGCAGTGCTCCAGGCTTATTCATGTTGAATACGCGGATGGGTAAGCCATGGTCGCGAGCCAAGGTAAAGGCCGCTAAGTCCATCACTTTCAGTTCACGTTCCAGCACGTCCTGATAGGTAAGTTGTTCGTACAATGTTGCATCCGGGTTTTTCACCGGATCAGCGGAGTATACACCATCCACTTTGGTCGCTTTCAACACCACGTCAGCTTCGATCTCAATGCCACGCAGGCAAGCGGCAGAATCGGTGGTAAAGAACGGGTTACCCGTACCGGCGGAGAAAATCACCACGCGGTTGTTGCGCAGCAGGCTGATCGCCTCTGCCCAGCTGTAATTGTCACACACGCCATTCAGTGGAATGGCCGACATCAGGCGGGCGTTCACATAGGCACGGTGCAGTGCGTCACGCATAGCCAGACCGTTCATCACGGTAGCCAGCATTCCCATGTGGTCGCCCACAACACGATTCATCCCTGCCTGCGCCAGACCCGCGCCACGGAACAGGTTACCGCCGCCAATAACTACACCGACTTGAATTCCTAGTTCGACCAGCTCTTTCACTTCCTGAGCCATACGATCCAAAACGCTAGCGTCGATACCAAAACCTTCTGCACCTTGCAGGGCTTCGCCACTCAGTTTGAGTAGGATTCGCTGATATACGGGTTTTGCATTGGTAGCCATGGTGTTCTGTCCTAAGAAGCAGTAATAGTTTTGGGGGTTTCAACCGATGAGATGCGTCTGTATTGAGTATAACGCCACAGAGCCAAACACCGGGTAATTCAGGCTGGATAAAATACAGCCGCCCTAAGGCGGCTATATTTAACAGACTTAAGACTGTTTGCTCATTGCTGCAACTTCAGCAGCAAAGTCAGTCTCAACTTTCTGGATGCCTTCGCCCACTTCGAAGCGGATGAAGTTAGTCACGTCTGCGTTGTGCTCTTTCAGCACCTGAGCAACAGACTTGCTTGGGTCGATAACGAAAGGCTGACCAGTCAGAGAAACTTCGCCGGTGAATTTCTTCATACGGCCTTCAACCATTTTCTCTGCGATTTCTTTCGGCTTGCCAGACTGCATCGCGATGTCCAACTGAACTTGGTACTCTTTCTCTACCACATCAGCAGACACGTCTTCTGGCTTAACGAATTCTGGCTTGCTTGCTGCAACGTGCATAGCAATTTGCTTAACCAGCTCTTCATCAGCGCCTTTAGCAGCAACCAGAACACCGATGCGAGCACCGTGCAGGTAGCTACCCAACACATCGCCTTCCAGGGCAGCGATGCGACGGATGTTGATGTTCTCACCGATTTTAGCAACCAGTGCAACACGCTCTTCTTCGAACTGTGCTTTCAACACGTCAACGTCAGTGATTTTGCCAGCAAAAGCCGCATCCAACACTTTGTCCGCGAACGCTTGGAAACCAGCATCTTTAGCAACGAAGTCAGTCTGGCAGTTAACTTCCAGGATCAGGCCATAAGTGCCTTCGATTTTGGTTTTGATCACGCCGTCAGCAGCTACGTTACCTGCTTTCTTAGCAGCTTTGATCGCACCAGATTTACGCATGTTTTCGATTGCCAGCTCGATGTCGCCATTAGCTTCAACCAGAGCTTTTTTACAATCCATCATGCCAGCGCCAGTACGCTCACGCAGTTCTTTTACCAGGGCAGCGGTAATATCAGCCATTTCTTTTTTCCTCGGTTATCTCGCTCGGAGCGGGATAGTTCTCATTCAGATAAGCAAAGGGGGCCTTTAAGGCCCCCCTAACCAACATATGTCAATACCTGGTTAATAAGGGCTCAAATGAGCTTGCCTTATTATTCAGCTTCTACGAAGCCTTCTTCCGCCTGAACGGCCAGATCTTGAGAACGACCTTCACGAACAGCGGTAGCAACAGCAGTCAGATACAATTTGATTGCACGGATTGCGTCGTCGTTGCCAGGGATGATGAAGTCAACGCCGTCTGGATCGGAGTTGGTATCAACGATAGAGAATACCGGGATACCCAGGTTGTTGGCTTCTTTGATCGCGATGTGTTCGTGATCAGCATCGATAACAAACAGAGCGTCTGGCAGACCACCCATGTCCTTGATACCACCCAGAGAGTTTTCCAGCTTGTCCAATTCACGAGTACGCATCAGCGCTTCTTTCTTGGTCAGCTTGTCAAAGGTGCCATCTTGGGACTGGATTTCCAGATCTTTCAAACGTTTGATTGACTGACGAACGGTTTTCCAGTTAGTCAGCATGCCGCCCAACCAGCGATGGTTCACGAAGAACTGATCGCAGCCAGTAGCATATTCTTTTACCGCTTCGCTTGCTGCGCGCTTGGTACCAACGAACAGGATCTTACCTTTACGGGAAGAGATCTTGGTCAACTCAGCCAGAGCTGCGTTAGCCATTGGTACAGTTTTTTCCAAGTTGATGATGTGAACCTTGTTACGAGCGCCGAAGATGAAAGGCTTCATTTTCGGGTTCCAGTAACGGGTTTGGTGACCAAAGTGAACACCAGCTTGGAGCATGTCGCGCATGGAAACAGTTGCCATGATTAAACCTCTATAGATTGTATGGGGTTATGCCTCCACGTATCCCATAACGCCGACCTCGACAATGACGAGTCATCTCAAGGCACCCCGGCGGATGTGCCGATACGTGTGTGTTATTTACACAATGTGAGTGCAGTTAAAGTATTTTCGGCCATATCCGTCGTCCCCACAAAGAAAACAGAGCGGATCTGCCGGCGCGCTTTATACCATAAACCGGGCAGTGACACCAACTTTTGTTGCAATTAACCACATTAAAAGAAATCGGATTTGGCAGTCCCCTAGCCCGGCTGATACCATGTGTCATTATTATTGCTTCTCATTGTCGATAACAACGACACCTGTGGACAAATTTCATGGCAATCTCAATTAAAACACCTGATGACATCCAAAAGATGCGCGTAGCTGGCCGTCTGGCGGCTGAAGTGCTGGAGATCATCGAACCTCACGTTAAACCTGGCGTTACCACGGGTGAGCTGGACAGAATCTGTCACGCGTACATCACCGATGAACAGCAGGCGATCTCCGCTTGCCTCAACTATCACGGCTTCCCGAAATCAGTTTGTATTTCGGTCAATGAAGTGGTCTGCCACGGCATTCCAAGCGACGACAAAGTGTTGAAAGATGGTGACATCGTCAACATCGACGTTACCGTGATCAAAGACGGTTTCCACGGCGATACCTCTAAAATGTTCATCGTGGGCAAACCGACCATTCAGGGCGAGCGCCTGTGCCGCATCACCCAAGAAAGCCTGTATCTGGCGCTGAAAATGGTCAAGCCGGGTATCCGCCTACGCACCTTGGGCAAAGCAATCCAGCAGTTCGTTGAAGCAGAGAAATTCTCTGTGGTTCGCGAATACTGCGGTCATGGCATTGGCGAAGTGTTCCACGAAGAACCACAGGTTCTGCACTACGACGCTGATGACGGCGGCGTGGTGTTGCAGACTGGCATGGCTTTCACCATCGAGCCCATGGTCAACGCTGGTGACTACCGCATCCGTACCATGAAAGACGGCTGGACGGTAAAAACCAAGGATCGCAGCTTGTCTGCACAGTATGAGCATACTATTGTGGTCACTGATAACGGCTGCGAGATAATGACGTTGCGCAAGGATGACACCATCCCCAACATCATTACGCATGAGATGTAAGTGCGGTATTAGCGCACCTACCAATACAGACACAGGCCGGCTTATGCCGGCTTTTTTTATGGGCTGCGTTTATGACTGAAAACTTCCACGAACAAGCGACATCACCGCAGGTCATGCCCCAGCAGCCTGACTATCCCAATACCTATGGCGATGAAGAGCTAAACTGCCTCCAACTGAAACAACACCTCGAACAATTCCAAAATTGGCTGGCGCTCGCTTTCGACGCAGGTACCAACGTCGAGAGCCTGGTGACCGCCCGTAGTGAGTTCATCGATAGCTTGTTGCGTCGCTTATGGACGTTTTACGGCTTCGAGGATATTCCAGAAACCGCACTGGTGGCGGTAGGCGGTTATGGCCGTGGTGAACTGCATCCACTCTCCGATATTGACGTACTGGTGCTCAGCCAACGTCGTTTGGACGAACAGCAATCGCAGCGCGTCGGGGAGTTTATTACCCTAATGTGGGATCTCAAGCTGGAGGTCGGACACAGCGTCCGCACGCTAGAAGAGTGTCTGTTGGAAGGGCTAGCAGATTTAACCGTCGCCACCAACTTGATCGAGTCTCGCCTGATTTGCGGCGACGTCGCATTGTTCCTACAAATGCAGAAGCATATTTTTAGCGACGGTTTTTGGCCATCTCCAAAATTCTTCCCCGCAAAAGTCCAGGAGCAACAAGAACGCCACCAGCGCTATCACGGCACCAGTTATAATCTGGAGCCTGACATCAAAAGCAGCCCCGGTGGCTTACGCGATATTCACACCCTGCTGTGGGTAGCCCGCCGTCATTTTGGCGCCACCTCGCTAGATGAAATGGTCGGTTTCGGTTTTTTGACCCAAGCCGAGCGTAACGAGTTGAACGAGTGCCAAAGCTTCCTGTGGCGCATCCGTTTTGCATTACATCTGGTGTTAACCCGTTATGACAACCGTCTGCTGTTCGATCGCCAGCTCAGCGTGGCGCAGCTACTGCGTTATGAGGGCGAAGGCAATGAGCCTATCGAACGCATGATGAAAGATTTCTACCGCATGACACGTCGCGTCGGCGAATTGAACGACATGTTACTGCAACTGTTTGACGAGGCGATTCTGGCGCTAGACGCCACGGAAAAACCACGTCCACTGAACGATGATTTCCAGCTACGTGGCGACTTGATCGATCTGCGCGATGAAACACTGTTTGTCCGCCAACCAGAAGCCATCATGCGTATGTTCTATTTGATGGTGCGTAATCGCGAGATCAAAGGTATCTACTCCACCACGGTGCGCCAACTGCGCCATGCGCGCCGTCATCTGACGCAACCTTTGTGTACCATTCCAGAAGCGCGTGAGTTATTTATGGCTATTTTGCGTCACCCTGGCGCGGTTGCACGAGCCCTGTTGCCGATGCATCGCCACAGCGTGTTGTGGGCCTATATGCCACAGTGGGGCAAAATCGTCGGTCAAATGCAGTTTGATTTGTTCCATGCCTATACCGTTGATGAACACACTATTCGCGTACTGCAAAAACTGGAAAGCTTCGCCGACGAAGAAACTCGCCCACGGCATCCGCTGTGCGTAGAACTTTATCCTCGGTTGCCTCATCCCGAACTATTGCTGATCGCCGCCCTATTCCACGATATTGCCAAAGGACGCGGTGGCGATCATTCGATCCTCGGCGCACAAGACGTGATCGAATTTGCCGAACTACACGGCTTGAACTCGCGCGAAACGCAATTGATCTCTTGGCTGGTACGTTGCCATCTCTTGATGTCCGTCACCGCCCAGCGGCGTGATATTCAAGATCCCACCGTTATTCAACAGTTCAGCAGCGAAGTGCAAAGCGAAACTCGTTTGCGTTATTTAGTGTGTTTGACGGTGGCCGATATCTGCGCCACCAACGAAAACCTATGGAATAGCTGGAAACAGAGCCTGCTGCGCGAACTGTATTTCGCCACCGAAAAACAACTGCGGCGGGGTATGAAAAATAGCCCAGACCTGCGCGAACGCGTGCGTCATCACCGTTTGCAAGCGTTGGCGTTACTGCGCATGGATAATATTGATGAAGAAGCTCTGCACCATATCTGGAGCCGTTGCCGCGCCGACTACTTCCTACGTCATTCACCGAATCAGTTGGCTTGGCACGCGCGTCACCTGCTGACACATGATTTGGCTCTACCGCTAGTGTTAGTCAGTCGGCAAGCCACGCGGGGCGGCACCGAAATTTTTATCTGGAGCCCGGATCGCCCCTACCTGTTTGCCGCCGTTGCGGGTGAGATGGATCGCCGCAATCTGAGCGTACACGATGCGCAGATTTTCACTAATCGCGATGGTATGGCCATGGATACGTTTATCGTGCTGGAACCCGACGGTAGCCCGCTGGCGGCCGATCGCCACGCTGCGATCCGTCAAGCGTTAGAGCAGGCCATCACCCAACAAGAATATCAACCACCGCGGGTGCGTCGTCCATCATCCAAACTGCGCCATTTCAGCGTACCGACTGAAGTGAGTTTCCTGCCAACACATACCGATCGTCGTAGCTATCTGGAACTGACAGCTCTCGATCAACCGGGTTTGCTGGCTCGGGTCGGTGAAGTCTTTGCCGATCTGGGGTTATCGCTGCACGGCGCACGCATTTCAACCATTGGAGAACGCGTGGAGGATTTATTCATCTTGGCCGATGGCGAACGCCGAGCGCTTAACCCAGAAACGCGCAGAAAGTTGGAACAACGGTTGACAGACGCCCTCAATCCAAACGATAAAATGTGATACAAGTAACCTTTAGATAAAAATTATCAGGACGAGAATAGATATGCAGCAATTACAAAACGTTATTGAAAGTGCCTTCGAACGCCGTGCAGACATTACGCCAGCCAACGTAGATACCGTAACGCGTGAAGCGGTAAGCCAGGTGATCAGCCTGCTGGACAGCGGTGCCCTGCGCGTTGCCGAGAAGATTGACGGTCAGTGGGTAACGCATCAGTGGTTGAAAAAGGCGGTGCTGCTTTCTTTCCGTATCAACGATAACAAAGTGATGGACGGCGCAGAAACCCGTTATTACGACAAAGTACCGATGAAATTTGCCGGTTACGATGAAGCGCGCTTCCTGAAAGAAGGTTTCCGCGTTGTGCCACCAGCGACCGTGCGTCAAGGTGCATTTATCGCTCGCAATACCGTGTTGATGCCTTCTTACGTCAATATCGGTGCTTACGTTGACGAAGGCACGATGGTTGATACTTGGGCCACTGTGGGCTCTTGTGCGCAGATCGGTAAAAACGTTCACCTGTCCGGCGGCGTCGGCATTGGTGGCGTTCTGGAGCCACTGCAGGCCAACCCGACCATCATTGAAGATAACTGCTTCATCGGCGCACGTTCTGAAGTGGTTGAAGGCGTGATTGTTGAAGAAGGTTCTGTGATTTCAATGGGCGTATTCATCGGCCAAAGCACCCGTATTTACGATCGTGAGACCGGTGAAATTCATTACGGCCGCGTACCGGCTGGCTCGGTAGTCGTTTCCGGTAACCTACCATCCAAAGATGGTTCATACAGCCTGTACTGCGCAGTTATCGTCAAGAAAGTTGACGCCAAAACACGCGGAAAAGTCGGTATTAATGAGTTATTACGCACCATCGACTAAGATTAGAAATAGCGGGTAAATCACCCGCTATTTTTTTGTCTGTGCTTTGTCGGCAGTCACAGTCGCGGACACGCCTTTCAGCCATAATGGGTAGTTGTGGATAAAATTAATCAGAGGATGTTGTATGTACGATAACCTGAAAAGCTTAGGAATCAATCAACCGGAAGATATCGATCGCTATAGCCTGCGTCAGGAGGCCAATAACGACATTCTTAAGATTTATTTCCGCAAGGATAAAGGCGAGTTCTTTGCCAAAAGCGTGAAATTCAAATACCCGCGCCAACGCAAAACCGTGGTCGCTGATAATGCAGGCAACGGCTACAAAGAAATTCACGAGATTAACCCGAACCTACGCTATGTGATTGATGAACTGGATCAACTGTGCCAACGCGATCAGGTAGAAGTGGATCTGAAGCGCAAAATCTTGGACGATCTACGCCACTTGGAAAGCGTCGTTTCTCACAAAATCGCCGAGATCGAATCCGATCTGGATAAACTGACTCGCGGTAAGTAAGGTTCAGCCAAGCGACTGAACCCACGGGCGCATTACTTTAACAATGCGCCCCATTCCTCTACCCAAGGGCAAGAAACAGCTTCTGGCTCAGGTTGTTCGATTGCATCAATCTCCAACACTTCCCCGACTCGTGTAGCACCCTGCTCTTGCAGCATGGCATCGAACGTGCGCCCCGCGCCACAATAGTTGTCATAACTACTGTCACCCAAAGCAATCAATCCGTAATGGAGTTCTGGTTGATAACCAATTTGATCGCGGATCGCGGCAAACAATGGCGCGATGCTGTCTGGAAGACAGCCTTGCCCGGTGGTTGAAGTGATCACTAGCGCATAATGCTGACGATATTCCTGCCAGTTTTCCAGCGTCCCTTCTTCGAACAGTTTGACCTCGTGCCCCTGTTCTTTGAGGATGTTTTCCGCCTCTTCCGCCACCAGCAATGAGTTACCGTAAACCGTCCCGACAAAAATACCGACTTGAGCCATCGCTCCTGCTCCATGATCTCGTTGAAAAATTATGACTTATCCTGACTGCTAGCCGCTAGAAACTCAACCCCAGCAAGCTCAGGGGCAACACCTTCCCAACCAAATTGTGACATCAGTCCCTGCCAGCGAGGTTCCCAACCAGCGCTAATCTGCAACAGTTCACCGGTTACCGGATGATTTAATTGCAGATGGCTGGCATGTAGCATCAAACGTTGGCAATCGAAATGCTGTGCTAAACCGCGATTCTGTCGCAGATCGCCATGTTTGCTATCGCCAATAATCGGATGACGCATATGCGCCATATGACGTCGTAACTGGTGTTTACGGCCGGTTTCTGGTTTCAACTCAACCAAGCTGTAACGTGCGGTTGGATAGCGCCCCACCGCGACCGGCATTTCCACCGTCGCCAGCGATTGATAATGCGTCACCGCGTTTTGTGGCGTTTTATCCTGACTCGCATGCTTGTCAGCTATCTTATCCATCTCTTCGATTAGCGGATGGTCGATAGTGCCGCTCTCCTGCAAATAACCGCGTACTACGGCATGATAGGTTTTCTGTACCTGATGCTGCTCAAACTGTTGTGAAAGCAAACGCGCCACGTCACTGGACAACGCCATCAACAACACGCCAGAAGTAGGACGATCCAAACGATGGACAGTAAATACGTGTTGGCCAATTTGGTCACGGACAGTTTGCATCACAAACACCGTTTCATGACGATCTAACCAACTGCGATGCACCAACCAACCGGCAGGTTTATTGACCGCCACCAAATGCTCATCCTGATAAAGAATTTCCAACATTATTGCGGTTCTTTATTCAGCATGTTGTCCAGTTGCTGTAACCGCATCAAAAGCGGTAAACAGCTCGGACTCCGGTCTTTCAACGCCTCTTCAAAGTATGGTGTCATGGCAAAACGTGTTGGCAACGGAGCCTTGGCATCTAATAACGCGTACATGCGTGGCAAAAATACCCATTGCAGCCACTCCTCCGCAGACATGCTGCTCACACAGAACGGTTCATCGGTAAATGCCTCAGGCTGCGGTGGAACGGCCTGCCACAACGCCAAATCGTGCATTGACTGTTCAATCGCCTGTAATTTATGACGAATCTGATTTTGCATACTCATCTGTTTTCCCGCTCGGTTTACGCTTTGTTCCCCAGCCAAGTGGCCGAAAAGCGGCAAAGCATAGCATTTTACCCCTTATAGCCAAAATTCGGCTGGGACGCTCTTGATGATAGTTTTGTGTGAATAACTGAGATGAGTAACAAATCGAGGATACTTTGTGAAAATAATCACAAAAAACAAAGAAACGACGTTTCAATAATTACGGTGAATGAAATATGAGTTAAGCATCATTAATACTTAAATTTTAGCAACGCATAAAAAATTGGGGGCACTGCGTTAACAGTGCCCCCGGTTCGTTTTATAGCTATCCCGCTACAAAGTGTGCTCCCTGCTCAATCCTTGAAAACTTTTCCTTCGGCCATCCTGACCAAACAATCCTTGCTTATGTCCTTGTAACACCTTCCTGATGTGCTTCCTTAGTCTTCCTGACCCACCAACTCATCCTGTGCTGGTTCTCATTCTCCATCCTGGAGGTGTCCTTGGTTTCAATCCTGAAACATCCTGTGTATCATCCTGATACCGTCCTTTCACTCTTCCTGAGTGCATCCACTTCTTCTTCCTGAAGCTACATCATCCTGATGTTTCCTGCTCCAACCGGCTTCCTTCCGGTGAACATAAGATCGCTTAATTCCCCCCGAATCACAAGGGCTTGTTGCGAGTTCGAGTGGGTATTTTGCCCAAGATAAATCTTAGAAAAATCATAACGATTTGATTTAAATTAAAATAAACAAAATCATTACTGTTAGTTTAGGAAAATTAAAAGAGATGTCTCACAGCCCACGTGAGAGATCTCTCACACGTGAATGGGGTGTTTGTTATCAACTTCCCAAGGTTGGTCGCAAAGCGTCCAAGAAATTACCTAGTGATGTCGCCAAAAGTGCCCGTTTATCACTACCAAATTGTTCCAGCATCACATTGCCGCTGACGTTGCACAAAGAAATCATCGCCATTTCTGATTCCGTAGTTGCCAGGAATAGCGTCGGGGATAATTTCAGGCGCTTTTGCGTCACCAGATGACCAATCAGGTTCTCCTGCAAACGAATGAAATCGTCTTCACTCCATGCCTGCAACAGCGTCAGATGATGTTCACCGAATTGAGCGTACATATCTCCAGCATATTGCTGAGTGTAAAAAGTATGAATGTCTGGTTGTAGACGCAGCTCTAACGCGGTTTCTACTTTTTCCAATGTCGCCGCAGGTACAAAAATCTGTGGTAACCAGAGCACTTCATTATCACGGTTTTCAACGACACAAGGCGAAGGAACGCCATACAGGTCGCTACTGGCAGGGGCATGACCACGCTCTTGCTGCCAAAACTCCACATAGCGCTGGGTAAACTCACCCAGCGCCTGTGATACATCATATTCCATATTCTTTCTCGCATACGGTAAACTGACGCACATTGTACCTATCTATTACTGAGGTGACAGCATATGTCCTCATATCATGAGCATCAGGCGCTTTCTGGCCTGACACTGGGCAAACCTACTACCTACCACGACAGCTACGACGCTACGCTGCTGCAAGCCGTTCCACGCAGCATGAATCGTGAGCCGCTAGGATTATTTCCTGACAGCCTGCCGTTTCATGGTGCCGATATTTGGACGCTATATGAGCTTTCTTGGCTAAACAGCAAAGGTCTGCCGCAGGTTGCTGTCGGTGAAATCAGCTTAAATGCGGACAGCATCAATCTAATCGAATCCAAAAGCTTCAAGCTCTATCTCAACAGCTTCAACCAAACGCAGTTTACCGACTGGGAAACCGTACGCGACACGCTACAACGGGATCTCGCCCACTGTGCACAAGGCGAGGTTAGCGTCACTTTATTTAGCATCGATCAGCTTGAAGGCAGCCCAATTGCTGGTTTTTCCGGTGAATGCCTCGATCAGCAAGACATCACCATCAGCGACTATCAATTCAGCACCGATTACCTGCAAGGTGCCACCGATAATCAATCGATCGTTGAAGAAACGCTGGTCAGCCATTTGTTGAAATCCAACTGTTTGATCACCAACCAGCCAGACTGGGGTTCGGTACAAATTCGCTATCGTGGCCGACAAATCAATCGTGAAGCACTGTTACGCTACTTGGTGTCTTTCCGTCATCACAATGAGTTCCATGAACAGTGCGTTGAGCGTATCTTCAACGATCTGTTGCGCTTCTGTCAGCCAGAAAGCCTATCGGTCTACGCTCGTTATACCCGCCGTGGTGGTTTAGACATCAATCCATGGCGTAGCAACGTGCCATTCACTCCCACTCATGGACGCTTAGCGCGCCAGTAACTGAACCCTTGTTCAACAACTGAGCTAATGAATGGTTTGTATTGGTAAAAAGCCAGTGAGGACGGTAAGGTTAAATCGATTGCCCACGCAGAGTGGGCAATCGATGTTCTTGGCAGTGCGCAAAACTAATAACGAAATGCTGTTCTGCTGCTGTATGGATATTACGCAAAGGAGTTAACTTTGATTACACATATCAGCCCGCTTGGCTCGATGGATCTGTTGTCGCAGTTGGAAGTAGACATGCTGAAACGCACCGCCAGCAGCGACCTGTACCGTTTATTCCGCAACTGTTCACTGGCCGTATTGAACTCCGGCAGTCAGACTGACAACAGCAAACAACTGCTGTCACGCTACGAAACCTTCGATATCAACGTATTACGTCGCGAACGTGGTGTGAAATTAGAACTGGTTAATCCGCCAGAAGACGCCTTTGTTGACGGCCGTATCATCCGTTCTTTGCAGGCCAACCTGTTCGCCGTACTGCGCGATATCCTATTCGTCCATGGACAAATCGCCAGCGCTGGTCGTTTCCAGCATCTGAACATGGAAAATTCGGTACACATCACCAACTTGGTGTTTTCCATTCTGCGTAACGCCCGCACGCTGCACTTGGATGAAGATCCAAACATGGTTGTGTGCTGGGGTGGTCACTCGATCAACGAAAACGAATATCTGTATGGTCGCAAGGTCGGTAGCCAGCTCGGCCTGCGTGAGCTAAACATCTGTACCGGCTGTGGGCCGGGTGCGATGGAAGCGCCGATGAAAGGTGCCGCCGTCGGCCACGCGCAACAACGCTACCATAACAGCCGCTTTATCGGCATGACCGAACCTTCGATCATCGCCGCTGAGCCACCGAACCCGCTGGTGAACGAATTGGTGATCATGCCGGACATCGAAAAACGTCTGGAAGCCTTTGTGCGTATCGCTCACGGCATCATCATTTTCCCAGGCGGTGTAGGGACTGCGGAAGAGTTGTTGTATCTATTGGGCATCTTGATGAACCCAGAAAACAGCGATCAGGTGCTCCCCCTGATCCTGACCGGACCGAAAGAAAGCGCCGATTACTTCCGCGTGCTGGACGAATTCATCATGAATACTTTGGGTGATGAAGCTCGTCGCCATTACACCATTATTATTGACGATCCGGCTGAAGTGGCGCGGCAGATGAAAAAAGCCATGCCGCTGGTGAAAGAGAACCGTCGTAATAGCGGTGATGCTTACAGTTTCAACTGGTCGATGCGTATAGCGCCAGATCTGCAAATGCCGTTTGAGCCCACCCATGAAAACATGGCGAACCTCAACCTGTCGCCGAATCAGCCACCAGAGCAATTGGCTGCGGCGTTACGTCGCGCGTTCTCAGGTATTGTTGCGGGTAACGTGAAGGAAAATGGTATTCACGCCATCGAACAATTTGGCCCGTACAAGCTGCATGGCGATCCGCAGATGATGAAGCAGATGGACAGCCTGCTACAGGGCTTTGTTGCCCAGCATCGTATGAAATTACCGGGCACTGCTTACGTGCCGTGCTACGAAATCGTAGCGTAATCCTACGGGCGGCTCTGAGCCGCCCTCATTTTTTAAATTGAAAAAACATGCCAATACATTTACTGATCGTCGACGCACTGAACCTGATCCGCCGTATTCACGCCGTGCAGGGCTCCCCATGCGTTACCGCTTGCCAACATGCGCTACAACAGTTGATTCAGCACAGTCAGCCGACACATGCCGTGGCGGTATTCGATGAAGACGATCGCAGTGAAAGTTGGCGTCATCAATGTCTACCCGATTACAAAGCCGGTCGCACACCGATGCCGGATAACTTGCAACAAGAGATGCCGCAACTACGTCAGGCATTTGAAGCTTTAGGCGTCGCCTGTTGGCATTCACCGGGTAACGAAGCGGACGATCTAGCTGCGACGCTGGCAAATAAAATCGCCGCTGGCGGCCATCAGGTCACCATCGTGTCTACCGATAAAGACTATTGCCAACTCCTAGCACCAAATATCCAGATCCGTGATTACTTCCAAAAACGCTGGCTAGATCTGCCATTTGTACAAAATGAATTTGGCGTCCTGCCGCAGCAGTTACCTGATTATTGGGGGCTCGCCGGTATCAGCAGTAGCAAAATCCCCGGTGTCGCAGGGATTGGCCCTAAAACGGCAGTATTGTTATTACAGCAGACGGGAAGTTTGGACGCGTTGTATCAGGATTTAGAACAAGTACCGGAGAAATGGCACGGAAAACTGCAACAACATCGCGAAATGGCGTACATCAGCAAGCAAATTGCCACACTACGCACCGATCTAACACTAACCGGTAACCTACAACAACTGCGGTTACCGGCTCGTTGAATCTATATCCTGAAAATAGTATGCAATGGAATACCCTATAGATTTCAAGATACAGGTAGGCGGCAACAAAACGAATCCCTAGGAGCTTGGCCCTACCAAGTGACTAGGGTGAGTGACGGCAGCCAACACCCCTGTAGCTTGAAAGATGACGGGTATTTAGCGTTCGTCACGACGGCCTGGTACCGCCGACCACATCCGGCGCACATGCACGGTAATCTCTTCACGATCGTGATATAACTGTTTGGCATGGATCTCAGAGCTGATACCCACAGCATCCAACGCTTCTCGGATTGCCTGCAGATTCTGAGCAACTTCTTCGTAGCGTTTCTTCATCGGCAGTTTCAGGTTGAAGATCGCCTCACGGCACCAACCTTTCACCAACCACTGAATCATCAGGCTAGTGACCTTCGCTGGCTTTTCCACCATATCGCATACCAGCCAGTAGATATTGCTGCGCGTCGGCTCGAATCTAAAACCATCGGCGCGGTGATGCGTTACCTGTCCGGTATCCATCAGGCTCGGTGCCATCGGGCCGTTATCCACCGCGTGCACCATCATGCTGCGCTGCACCAGTTGGTAAGTCCAACCACCCGGACAAGCGCCCAAATCCACCGCGTACATACCGCTGGCTAAACGCTCCTCCCATTCATCCGCTGGGATAAATACGTGGAAAGCTTCTTCCAATTTCAGCGTAGAACGGCTCGGCGCATCGGATGGGAACTTGAGGCGTGGAATGCCCATATAGAACGGTGAATTATTATTGCTGTAGGAGTAACCCACATAGCAGCAACCGGGGGCAATAAAGAACACGTGCACCACCGGGCGAGATGGATTTTCGCGCGCCATTAACACTTTCTGCTCACGCATCGCCGCGCGCAACGGCACGGTCAGTTTACGGCAGAACTTCATCAATTCTTTGCTTTCGTTAGTGTCAGCCACTTCAACACGCAACTCACCACCACGATCGACCACGCCCATTAGCATACCGACGATCGGCGAAACACGATCCTCTGGCGGCAAATCGCGTAATAGTTCACCGACCACGATCATCTGGCGTGCAAAAATCAGCTCACGGAATGGGATCTCTTTCGCCAGACGATCGGCATCATCCTGCTGATAGCATTCAAACAACACATAGCCGCTATTGTCTTTGACTCGAGCAAAGCCGAAAATTTCTAGCTGTGCGGCTTTATCGGTAATTTCTGCCGCACACTCTTTTTCAAAACCTGGGCGGCAATACAACGCAATCTTATTCATGGCGCTCGGCCTTTTTCCTCAGACGCAAAGCGCCTATCAACATCAAAATCCAACCAATCAGGAAGCACACGCCGCCAATCGGCGTGATAAACACCCAAAGTTTCAGGTGCGACAGCGCCAGACAATACAGACTGCCGCTAAACAGTACCGTTCCGAGCGCCAAGAATGCCGCGCTCCAATAGAACCACAGGCTGACGCGGCGCTGCATCGCGACCGACATCGCCAAAATCGCCAAGGTATGGAACCCTTGATAATCCAGCCCGGTACGAACCCAGGCCATTTCATTCACGCCTAACGTACCACTGAGCACATGCGCCCCAAAGGCTCCCAGAGCAACGTAAACAAAACCACTGATAGCAGCAAAAATAAGCATTAAACGGCTACTCATCATTATTTACCTTATTAAAATCAACCGACGGCCACGTAACAGCCAACGGTTTCATTATTCATAGCGGAAGCGAAATTTATCCTGCTCACTGGCAGCACGCGCCAAAATCCATTGGCGAAAGGCGGCTATTTTACCCAGTTCTGCCTGACTGTCATGACATACCAGATAAAAAGCATTTTTACTGACCAACACATCGTTGAACGGACACACTAAGCGTCCGGCTTCAATCTCAGTCTGCGCCATCACATTATTGACTAGCGCAACCCCTTGGCCATGAACCGCAGCCTGAACCACCATCGCACTATGGCTGAAGATCGGTCCCTGCTGCACATTGATATGTTGCAATCCTAACTGACGCGTATAAGCCAACCAGTCACGGCGTGAAGTATCGTGCAACAGCGTATGTTCGGCCAGATCTCCCGGTAATTTTATCGCCCGCTCTCCCGTTAACAGGCTAGGAGCACAAACCGGCAGCAAATATTCTGCGTATAAACGTTCTACACGTACATTCGGCCAATTGCCACGGCCATAGAAAATCGCGACGTCAACATCGTCCGCCAGCTTGTCCTCTTCGCGGTCAATGGCTTGTATGCGCACGTCGATCCCCGGATAAGCTGAGTTAAAGCCAGAAAGACGTGGCACCAACCACTGGATGGCAAAACTTGGCGGCAAACTGACGGTTAATGCCCCCTTGGCACTACGTGCCTGTAACTTGCGCGTCGCCTCATTGATCGAAGAGAAAATCTCTTTGATATCGAGGTAATAGCTTTGCCCTTCTTCCGTCAGCAATAACGAACGATTGCGGCGGCGAAATAACTTCAAGCCGAGGAAATCCTCTAATGCCTTAATTTGGTGGCTCACCGCAGCCTGCGTGACAAACAGCTCCTCAGCAGCCCTAGTAAAACTCAGATGACGAGCTGCCGCGTCAAAGACCCGCAATGCATTCAGTGGTGGTAAGCGTTTTGACATGAATTAGCTACTTTTGTGTAACAACTTTATGAATGGTTCTGCATAAAAAATCGGATGGCATGATATCGCTTAATAAAGGATCGCAATACTCACCCTATGCCATTAGTTTTTTTAATCCGAGACATTATAAATTGTCCGTTGTGAGTACGCCAGCAAATACCTATAGTGACGCAACTTCCCCGGGCCGGAACGAAAAGGGATTGGGCGCTCAAAGTGTCGATGAACTTTTGGCTTTGTGGTTGTGATGTTGTGTTTGCAAATTGTCTGGTAATCCGGACATAGTAGCTAAGCTACTGTTTTTTTCACTTCCTGTACATTTACCCTGTCTGTCCATAGTGATTTTATGCAGCACCGCTAATTTTGCGGTGCTTTTTTTTTGCTTAAATATTTGTCTCAACCGCTAAAATAAGACAGGATCGCTTCTTACTTCAGCCAGTGAAATCAGGGTATGACGCCTTTTAATCCCACCGAATTCCGCCGCCAGTTTCCCGCAATTTCGCAAACCGGGATCTATCTGGACAGCGCTGCGACTGCTCTCAAGCCGCAAGCCGTGATCGACGCCACTCATCAATTCTATCGTGATGATGCCGCCACCGTACACCGCAGCCAACATCGCGCCGCACAAGATTTGACCGCACGTTTCGAACAGACTCGCCAACAGGTGGCTACGCTGATCAATGCGCCAAATGCCAATGATATTGTCTGGACGCGTGGCACCACCGAGGCTATCAACTTGGTGGCGCAGAGTTACTTACGCTCACGTTTACAACCGGGTGATGAGATTTTGGTCAGTGAGGCCGAACATCACGCTAATCTGATCCCTTGGTTGATGGTTGCCGAGCAAACTGGTGCTCGCGTAGTAAAATTGCCACTAGGCGACGATTTATTGCCTAATCTGGCACAATTGCCCGAACTGCTGAATGATAAAACGCGTCTGCTGGCCTTAGGCCAGATGTCTAACGTGACCGGCGGCTGTCCCGATCTCGCATTAGCGATAAGTTTAGCGCATCAGTTTGATGCCAAAGTGATGATCGATGGCGCCCAAGGCATCGTGCACTGCCCGGCCGACGTTCAAGCTCTGAATATCGATTTCTATGCCTTTTCCGCCCATAAACTTTACGGCCCGACCGGCATCGGCGCACTGTATGGTAGAAGTGACCTGTTAGCAGCGATGGCTCCGTGGCAAGGTGGCGGTAAAATGCTGACTCACGCCTCCTTCGAGGGCTTTACCCCACAAAAACCGCCACATTGCTTTGAAGCAGGAACACCTAATATTGCTGGCGTGCTCGGGTTATCTGCCGCCCTGAGTTGGTTGGAAACACAAGATCTGGCGGCGGCAGAACAATACTGTCAAGAATTAGCACAGATTGCCGAACAACGATTGGCACAATTACCGGGTTTTCGCAGCTTCCGCTGTTCCAACTCTAGTTTATTAGCCTTCGACATCGCCGGTATTCACCACAGCGATATCGTCACGCTACTGGCAGAGCAAGGCATCGCGCTGCGTGCAGGACAACACTGCGCCCAACCACTGATGGCAGCATTGGGTGTCAGCGGTACATTACGTGCCTCGTTTGCCCCCTACAACACCGTGGAAGATGTCGATGCACTGGTGGATGCCTTGATCAACGCCATCGACTTGCTGGCAGATTAGGAGACGCCATGATTGCCCCCCATCCTTTTGGCCGAGAGATTACCGCCGAAGCTCTGATCACCAAATTCACCGCACTTAAGCAGTGGGAAGATCGCTATCGTCAGTTGATCATGCTGGCAAAACAGTTACCGTCGTTACCCGAAGAGCAGCGTCAGTCAGAGTTAGAACTCAGCGGTTGTGAAAATCGCGTCTGGTTTGGGCATCAATTACTGAGCGATGGAACGCTGCATTTCTATGGCGACAGCGAAGGCCGCATCGTGCGAGGTTTACTGGCGGTGCTGTTGACCGCCGTCGAAGGAAAAACGCCACAACAGTTGCTGGCGCTCGATCCATTGATGTTGTTCGATCAGTTGGCGCTACGAGCTCAACTCAGTGCCACGCGTGCCAGCGGTCTAGCTGCGCTGGCCGCCGCAGTGAAAGACACCGCAAGCCACTACGCCTGACGCACCGTCTTCGCCATCATCTTTTTCAACGCGTGGGATACCGCAACAAAACCGAATGTGGCGGTCACCATGGTCGCAGCACCAAAACCAGCACTGCAATCCATGCGCTTTGGCCCTTCTGCCGTGCTGCGCGAAGCACAAACTGAACCATCCGGCTGCGGGTAAACCAGCGGTTCGCTGGAAAATACGCAGTCTATCCCTAGTTTGCCTTTGCTATTTTTCACCACGTTGAAATCGTTCTTCAGTCGCTCACGCAGTTTGGCCGCCAACGGATCTTGAATCGTTTTTGCCAAATCAACGACGGCAATCTGGGTAGGATCGATCTGCCCTCCTGCACCACCGGTTGTCACCACAGGGATCTTATAACGACGGCAATAAGCCAACAGCGCCGCTTTTGGCCGCACGCTATCGATAGCATCAATCACATAGCTGAAATTATGGTTCAGCAGCTCCGCCACGTTATCCGGAGTAATAAAATCATCAACGCAGGTGACACAACATTCAGGGTTAATTGCCAGAATCCGTTCCGCCATCACTTCGGTTTTAGACTGTCCAACATGCTGCCGTAGCGCGTGAATTTGGCGGTTGGTATTCGTCACGCAGACATCATCCATATCAATGAGCGTAATCGCACCAATCCCGGTACGTGCCAACGCTTCTGCCGCCCATGAACCCACCCCACCAATACCGATTACGCACACATGCGCCTCGGCAAACAGCGCCAGTGCCTGCTGACCGTATAACCGTGCCGTACCACCGAACCGTTGCAGATAGGCTTCTGAATAGAGAGTGCTCATAACGCGTTAATACCTTACTTTGCAAATGACAAGAGCCGGGTAACCTGAACCCAGCTCTTCATAGTTAAAAAACGGTTGTAGATCAGCGGGTAACCAATATCGAGCCACTGTTGGTTGTTGGCGATGTATTAGTGCTAAATACTGAAGGGCTAGGACTACCGCCACGCAGTACCCAAACTCGCCCATAGTGGTTATAAAAACCCGCTGAGTGTCCCGCTTCTGGGCCAATCCCCTGATAAATATCGAAGTGCTGGCCTTTAATCGCCCCGCCAACGTCCAATGCGACCATCAGACGCATTTCATATTTTCCGGTGAATTTACCCTGGTTATCCAGTAAAGGTACTTCAGCTAACAACGTGCTACCCGCCGGGATCAGTGAACGGTCAGAAGCCACTGAGGCTTTAGCAATCAACGGCACCGCGCTGGCGCCTTTCACCGGAGCGAAGTTTTCAGGGCGGAAGAACACGAACGAAGGGTTCTGTTCCATTAACTCACGCACTTCAGCTTCACTGTGAGTTTCAGCCCAATGGCGGATCGCCTGCATCGACATATCAGGCTTAGCGACTTCGCCACGGTCAATCAACACTTTACCGATACTGCGATAGGCATGACCATTTTTGCCACCGTAGCCGAAGAACACCAACGGTTGACCATTACCGAAATCAACATAACCGCTGCCCTGGACTTCCATCATAAAGTTGTCCATCAGCGAATTGGTGTACGCAATGATGTAGCGATCGCTCAATGCTCCGGAATAGATCTGCGCGCGACTCGGCAAACGGCCTTTACCTTTCGGTGGCATACGGTACAGCGGATAACGGAATTCACCTTGCGGGGTGTAACGTGCTTGCAATACAGGCGTGTAATAACCGGTAAACTGTACGTTACCGTAATTGTCTGCCCCTTCCATTTGATAAGCGCTGAGGCCGTACTGCGCGAGCTTGCTAGTATCAGCCCCCGAAGCCATCCAACTCTCTACCGCCTGATAGGTGTTGTTGTTGCGATTAAACAAAGACGGAGACGCATATTGGATTTCCATCAATTGGTTTGAGTAGTCCTTGCCGTTCACCGGCGTACCTTTAGCGTTTGGTTGATTCACCAATTCCAACGGCTGTTCCAGATGGCCATCTTTATACTGTTGCCCACGATCGGTTGGCTTAGAGGAACATCCAGCCAACACCGCAACCACTAACCCACCCAGTAGGTACTTACTCCAACGTCCTTTCATTACCCGCTCTCACACAAATAGGATCTACCAACGAACGATAGCAAACGCTCCCAGATAAAGGAATCTCAGGAATTAAAAAAGCCCAAGCAGCAGACAATGATGAAAAAGAACGCAACATGGGGAGTAATTCAGCAAAAAAATGCATTTCATTAGATTAATGGTCAAAAATGGTTGCAACATAATGAATGCAGCGTATAGTGCGCTTCCATCGGACGCGGGGTGGAGCAGCCTGGTAGCTCGTCGGGCTCATAACCCGAAGGTCGTCGGTTCAAATCCGGCCTCCGCAACCAACCGATACTGTACCAGCAGTATCAAATGAAAGGTTGGTTTCGATAATCTAGCATCAAGACGGACGCGGGGTGGAGCAGCCTGGTAGCTCGTCGGGCTCATAACCCGAAGGTCGTCGGTTCAAATCCGGCCTCCGCAACCAATTGATACTGTATTAGCAGTGTCAGATGAAAGATTAGTTTCGATAACATAAGCATCAAGACGGACGCGGGGTGGAGCAGCCTGGTAGCTCGTCGGGCTCATAACCCGAAGGTCGTCGGTTCAAATCCGGCCTCCGCAACCAATCTTGATGACATCAATTAAACACCTTAACGGGTGTTTTTTTGTATCTACCCTTCATACTTCAAACCGCCTCTGTGTTGGCTTTCCTCACTCACCCCAGTCACTTACTGAAGTAAGCTCCCGGGGCTTCGCTGCGTCGCCGCCTTGATGCGATTCGAATTATTTTGGGTAGCCAATCCTCTCTACCGACGTGCCAGTGCTCCGCCGTTGGAGAAATACGCCTTAATCCCTGCCAAAATGGATTCCGCTACTTGTTGCTGAAAATGACTGGTGCGCAGCTTACGCTCTTCATCAACGTTACTGATAAACGCGGTCTCTACCAGAATCGATGGGATGTCCGGTGCTTTCAACACCGCAAAACCGGCTTGATCGACACGATTCTTGTGCAAACGGTTAATTTTCCCCATTCGGTTCAGCACTTCCTTACCGAATTTCAGGCTGTCATTAATGGTCGCTGTTTGCATTAGATCGAACATGGTGTGATCCAGATAACGGTCACCACTTTTACTCACACCACCGATCAGATCCGACTCATTCTGAGTTTGAGCCAAGAATTTAGCAGCGCTACTGGTCGCCCCTTTTGTCGACAAGGCAAATACCGAAGAACCCCGTGCCGCACGGCTGGTAAAAGCATCAGCGTGAATCGAAACAAACAGATCGGCACGTTGTTTACGCGCTTTTGCCACCCGCACCTTAAGCGGAATAAACACATCCTCATTACGCGTCATAAACACCTTCATGTTTGGCTCTCGCTTAATCATGGTGCTCAAACGACGTGCAATCTGTAAGACGATATCTTTTTCACGCGTTTTAAATTTACCAATCGCCCCTGGGTCCTCACCGCCATGTCCCGGGTCCAGCATGATCACAATCGGTCTGTCACGCCCCGCTTTGCCCGGTTGTGGCGCTTCTGCCGGTGCAGGCAAGGTCTTTTCCAGATCGCCCTTGTTGTAATCTTCTAGCAATGCCAATAGGGGATCATACTCTTCACCGGAAGCACTTTTGGTGGGATAAAGATCCAACACCAAGCGGTTCTTGTACTCAGCCACTGGCGCGAGGGTAAACATATGCGGACTCACGCTTTGCTTAAGCTCCAGCACCAATCGGACGGTATTTTGGTCAAACTGGCCGACACGCACCTGCTTCAAATACGGATCACCCTTTTGCACTTGTTCGGCGATGCCCTTCAACACGCTATCCAGGTTGATATCTTCAATATCCACCACGATACGGTCAGGGTTAGTCAACGCAAACTGTTTATATTTCAGTGCAATATTGGATTCTAGCGTGACGCGGGTATAGGTTGAGGAAGGCCAAACACGAACGGCAATAACATGTGACGAAGCGGCAAAGCCCACACGGCTCACACTCAGCAACCAGGTTGCGGCAACCCCTTGTAATAAACGACGGCGGCCCAGATTGTGATTCGAGTTTGTCATGCGGCTCCAACAGGTAACAGATTAAAAAAACGCCAATAAAATAAGATTGGCAAAAACTTTAACTAATCCGCCCGGTGCTGTCATCAGAAAATCTTTCTATGGTTTTTCAATTTGTTAACGAATTAACGCCATTAATAGGTGAGCACGGATAATTTCTTACTTGCCATCAATACAAGAAAAGAATAAAAATACAAAAATACCGTATAAATATGCAAAGAGGATGTGCCGTGAAGGAACGTAGTACAGAGCTGGTTCAAGGATTCCGTCACTCAGTACCTTACATTAATGCCCACCGTGGCAAGACTTTTGTGGTCATGCTCGGTGGTGAAGCCATCGAACACCCAAACTTCCCCAGTATCGTCAACGATATTGGGCTACTGCATAGTCTAGGAATTCGCTTAGTTGTGGTTTATGGCGCTCGCCCCCAGATCGACGCCAATCTGGCGCAACATAATTTAGAACCTGTTTACCATAAATATACCCGCGTGACCGACGCCCAGACGTTAGAGCTGGTCAAACAGGCGGCTGGATTATTGCAATTAGATATCACCGCTCGTTTGTCGATGAGCCTGAACAACACGCCATTGCAAGGTGCCCACATTAATGTGGTCAGCGGTAATTTTATCATCGCTCAACCGTTAGGCATCGATGATGGCGTCGACTATTGCCACAGCGGTCGTATTCGCCGTATTGATGAAGAAGCTATTCATCGCCAGCTAGATAGCAAAGCCATTGTGCTCATCGGCCCAGTCGCGGTTTCCGTGACCGGCGAGAGTTTTAACCTGACCTCCGAAGAAGTCGCCACCCAATTGGCGATCAAATTGAAGGCTGAAAAAATGATCGGTTTCTGCTCATCACAAGGCGTGACCAATGCAGAAGGCAATATTATTTCCGAATTATTTCCCAATGATGCTCAGCGTCGCCTCGAGGAACTGGAAACCAGTGGTGATTACCACTCAGGCACCGTGCGTTTCCTGCGTGGCGCAGTCAAAGCCTGCCGCAGCGGTATACGTCGTAGCCATTTGATTAGTTATCAAGAGGATGGTGCGCTGGTGCAAGAGCTGTTCTCCCGCGACGGTATCGGGACACAAATCGTCATGGAAAGTGCCGAGCAGGTACGCCGCGCGACCATTAATGACATCGGCGGTATTCTGGAACTAATTCGTCCCCTGGAACAACAAGGTATCTTGGTGCGTCGTTCGCGCGAACAGTTGGAAATGGAGATCGACAAATTCACTATTATTGAACGCGATAATCTGACCATCGCTTGTGCGGCGCTGTATCCGTTCCCGGAAGAACGCATCGGTGAAATGGCTTGTGTCGCGGTACATCCGGATTACCGGAGCTCATCGCGTGGTGAAATGCTGTTGCAACGGGTAGAAGCGCAAGCACGCCAAATGGGGCTGCAAAAGCTATTTGTTCTCACCACCCGCAGTATCCACTGGTTCCAAGAGCGGGGCTTTACCCCAGCCGATGTAGAAGTGCTGCCAATGCAAAAACAAGCGCTGTACAACTACCAACGTCGTTCCAAGATCCTGCTGGCGGATTTGTAATGCTTGAGGGGAGCAATGCTCCCCTGTCATTCTGCTTTTAACCTTTCTACCAACCCACTACGGCGTTGAGTCGGTGTGCGAATGGCATTCGCTAACACGTTATCGGTGGCGTATAACGAGAGCCGTTGGCGTGCACGGGTGATAGCGGTATAGACCAGCTCACGGGTCAATACCGGTAGATAATGGTTTGGCAATACCAGAGCCGTATGGTCAAACTCAGAGCCTTGAGATTTGTGAACCGTCATGGCGTAGGCGGTTTCATACATCGGTAAACGACTAGGTTGCACCGATTTTATACTGCCATCGGGGAGTTGGAAGTGAACACGCAAATCGCCATTGGCATCGTGCAAAGCAATACCGATATCGCCGTTGAACAACCCCAATGCACTATCATTGCGCCCAATCATGATCGGACGACCAACATACCAACGCCCTAACCCACCCGGCGAGCGGTGTATCAAGCCTGCACGGTGTAAGCCATTTTCAATTCGCTCATTCAGCCCTGCCACACCAAATGGGCCTTCGCGTAAAGCACACAACAGTTGGAAACGACCAAATTCAGCCAAGACTTCTACGGCTTCAGCCCCTGCTGAAATTCGCTGTAAATAATGGCGATAACCCATCACACAGTGGTCGAGCAACATTTGATAATCTTCGGTTTCCGCTAAGGGGTAACCAGTCACATCGCTAAAACTACCGTTAAGTGCCTTACGAGCCTGTTGAACTTCCCCCGCGTTTACCGCTAAGGCGAGTTGACCAATACCGGACTGTGCATCAAAGCGATAACTTTTACGCAGCAAACACAGGCTTTCGCGCACGTTGGCAACCTGCGATTGATCGTTACCAGACAGTGCACACCCTGTCAGTCGGGTGAGTTGCTCAGCACGTGCGGCGCTATAACCTTGTTCAGCAAAGCGGCAGATATCACCCAATACCGCCCCCGCTTCCACAGAAGCAAGCTGGTCGCGATCGCCGAGGAAAATCACCTGCGCCTGTTCAGGTAATGCCGAAATCAACCGCGCCATCATCGGTAAATCCACCATTGAGGCTTCATCCACCACCAAAACGTCCAGATGTAGTCGATTACCGCTGTGATAACGCATCCGCTGGCTATTAGGTTGAGCGCCCAACAAGCGGTGCAAAGTCGTGGCTTCACTCGGGAATAACATCTGTTGCTCCGGCGGCAATCCCAGCTTACGGCTAGCTGCTCCTAACGATTCCGTCAGACGTGCGGCAGCCTTACCGGTCGGTGCCGCTAACTGAATACGTAGTCGGGCACCATCGGCAAGTTGGATCAACGCCGCCAGTAATTTAGCGACAGTGGTGGTTTTACCGGTTCCCGGCCCACCAGAGATCACCGATATTTTCCGCGTAGCCGCCACCGCTGCGGCAATTTTCTGCCAATCGGGTTCGCCTGTTGCTACGCCAAACAACCGATCGAGGATGGCTCGTAATTGCATTTCATCTACGTTCTGAGGAACGCTATCACTGCGAATAAAAACAGCGACTTCACCTTCGTTTTGCCACATCCGTTGCAGGTATAAACGTGATGACTGCAATACCAGTGGCGTGGCTTGACTGCCATCGCTAACGGCTGGTGAAGCAGACAAACGCTGCCGCCAACGCGCAATATCCGGCTGTCCGGCAGCTTGCCACATCGCCTGCGCTAATTCGGGCTGTCGACCTTCAAACAGGTTCTCTGGCAACAATTGTTCAAGCATTAGGCACACATGCCCTGCCCCCGCCTCCGCACTCAAACAAGCCGCTGCTAACAAAATATCAGGTTCATTATCAGTTGCCACGACTCGAGCAAATTGCACATCCAAAGGGCGTAAAACACCTAAGGCCAGCGCCTGTTGCAATAACGTGATCATGCCTCACACTCCGAGCCACTAAATAGCGCATCCATCCCTTCAACCAAGGCACATTCTGGGCGGCAGGCGAAAATACCGTTACCGGGGTGCTGCGCATCAACACCTCGTAAAAACAGATAGATAACACCGCCAAAGTGCTGCTGATAATCGTAATCAGCCAGCCGATGACGCAAATAACGGTGTAACGCTAAGGTATAAAGCTGATATTGCAGATCGTAGCGATGTTCCGCCATGGCCTGTTCCATCGCCGGACGGGTATAGGCACTACTGTCCTCACCCAACCAGTTAGATTTGTAATCCAGCAGGTAGTATTTACCTTGCCAGCAGAACACCAGATCGATAAAGCCTTTCAACATCCCCTGAACCTGCTGGAAATTCAGCGCCGAACATCGGGCAGAGAGCGGATCGTGGTGTTTAATCAACGCGTCCAGCTCATTGGCTTGTAGTAAGCGGTCGATCGGCAAGTAAAACTGCAATTCAGCCTGTTTTTGCTGTGGTGTCAAAGCCGCCAGTGCAACGCCCGTGTCGTTCAACGGTGTCTGTAGTAGCACTTGCATCCAATCATGTAATACTGGCAACCAATGTTCTGCAAACCCTTGTTTTTGGATTTGCTCCAACAACCAAACATCATCCAACGGTTGGCTAAAATCCAACGTTTCAAACAAACTGTGCAAGAAAGTCCCCGGCGCTGCACCGCGCGGGAAAGTATGAGGTGTGAGTACTGGCTCACTTGTTGTGGTCTGTTCGCCAGCCGCATCCACGTCCAACTTCGGTAGCAAATCCTGTATCGTGCCAGAGCCATGCTGTTGCAAACCGGTATAACTGGTTACGCGCCAGAAATCCTGTACCTGCCGCGTGAAGTGTTTAGCAGCCAACTCCGGCATAGCCGCAATCTGTGGTTGCCACGGCTGCTCATCTAACGTTTCGACCGCCGACAGCGCAATACCGTCACCACGTAATTGCTGCAAACATTCGTCCAGGTAAACTGCATCGCCCGCTTGCCCGTGCTGAATCAGGTACCCTAATGCGCTGCGATGTAAATCAGTTTCACCCTGCTTCTTGCGTGTTCCTTGAATCAGTGGCGCGATGCCAATACTACAGTGATAGACCGAACGGGTCAGTGCCACATACAACAGTCGCAGATCTTCCGCCAGCCGCTCTTCCTCTGCCCAAGCGATACTCTCTTCATTGGCATTCAAATCCAACAACGCTTGGAAACTATCGCGGTCGTGATACAACACCTGTTGTTGTTGGCGGAAGTTGCCGACAAACGGCAGCCACACTAAATTAAACTCCAACCCTTTGGATTTATGGATAGTAATCACCTGTACCAAATGGCGATCGCTCTCCAAACGGAGTTGTTGATTATCGGATTGACGATTAGGTTGGGTAATTTGTTGCGCCAGCCAACGCACCAAGGCATGCTCACTATCGAGTTGAGCCGAAGCCTCTTGTAGCAGCTCACCTAAATGCATCACATCGGTCAGACGGCGTTCTCCGCCGGGGCTAGCCAACAAATTTTCGGCCAAATGACGTTGGCTCATCACTTCACGCAACATCGGCAATACACCACGCCGCTGCCAGTGGGTACGGTAACGGTCGAACTCATCGACCAGTCCATCCCAAGCACTTTCGTCATGATTCAGGGCATCAAGCATTTGAGCATCGAGTCCCAACAACCCCGTCGCCATCGCGCTGCGTAACGTGCGCTCTTGTTCTGGCGTCAATACCGCCTGTAACAACCACAGCAGATCTTTGGCTTCTGGCGTATCAAAAACGCTATCGCGGTTGGAAAGATAGACCGAAGGAATATCCAGAGCGCTTAATGCATCTCGTACTAAGGCCGCCTCGTTACGACTACGCACCAGAATGGTGATGTCTGATGCCTGCACCGCCCGCTGGTCAGTCCCTTCGGTTAACCACGCCTGACTGCTCTGCCCAGCACTGAGCCAATCACGGATTTGCGTAGCACACTGGCGCGCCATAAGTTGTTGGTACTCACTAACCCCAACGCCTTCCCCCGGTAGCAACCAAAACTGCATCGCGGGTTGCGGCTGATTTTGTAGCTCGAAAACCAACCCTTGGTTCTTTTCTGCCGCCGCGACATTGATAAAAGGAATTTCACCAAACAGAAAAGGCTTTTCTACCTGAGAAAACAAGCGATTAACGCTGGCAACCATTTGAGGAGACGAGCGCCAGTTAGTTTCTAACGTATAGTGGGCGCTTACCTCAGAACGGGCGCGCATATAGGTAAAAATGTCCGCACCACGGAAGGCATAAATTGCCTGTTTCGGATCGCCGATTAACAGCAATCCACAATCGGGCTGTCCGACATAGATTTTTTGGAAGATACGATATTGCTGCGGATCGGTATCTTGGAATTCATCGATCATCGCCAACGGATAACGCTGACGGATTGCCTGCGCCAGTTGCTCCCCCCCCGCGCTTTGTAACGCACCATCCAATCGACTGAGTAAATCGTCAAAACCCAGCTCCGCACGCTGACGTTTTTCTTGTTGAATGGAAAGGCGAATTTCGCGCAGCGCACGCGCCATAATCAGATCACGCAGCGTCAGTGGTTCAGCAAACAGTTCGTCGATAGCAACAAACAACACATGCTGTGGAGCTTCGCCCTTTTTGGTTTTATCAAGCAGTACCGATTGGCGGAACTTCTCCAACTCTTTCGGTAATTGGTAATCCTGCGTGTCTTGCCCTACCCATTCGCCAACCTTATTCAACCAATTGGGTAGATGTTTACTGCTATAGCTCCGTTTATCGACACCAGACTGGCTGATTAACGCCTCTAATTCCCCTGCAACTGCCTGCCATTGCGCTTTGAGATCATTGATACGAGCCATAATCTTTTCATGACGCATCAATACGGTTTCTTCATCTTTAGGCGGCTGACGCAAACTGGGTGCTTCACCATGCAGGTAGCCAGCCAAATCGGCCAGCAGGGCTTCTGGGCCACTCCATTCCTGACTCACCGCACGGGCAACACCCAGCGGCAACGGATAACAGTGGCGCCGCCAGAAATCAGCGCAAGCCTGCCGACGTAGCGGTAATTCATCCTGTACCAACGTTTGTTCGAACAACACACCAGATTCAAAGGCGTTGTGAGTGAGCATCCGCTGGCAAAAGCCATGGATGGTATAGATAGCAGCTTCATCCATCTGCCGTTCTGCCGCCAGCAGTAGCGCGGCGGCATCTGATTTATCGTCGAGCTCTGCCAACAAGTCAGTGAATAACAGGTTATCGCTTTTGCCACGCACACAAGCGATACGCAGCCCATGAATGTTGCTACGAATACGCCCACGTAACTCTTCTGTCGCGGCTTCGGTAAAAGTAACCACTAAGATCTCTTCCACCGTCAATCGGCGGTGGAAAGCCGCTGCTTGACCTAAGCCAAGCAGCAAACGCAGATATAACGCGCCAATGGTAAAGGTTTTACCGGTTCCCGCCGAAGCCTCAATCAAACGTTCGCCAAATAATGGCAGGCTGAGTGGTTCTAACTTCTGCGGGGTTACTGATGTCATGGTGTAATGACCTTACGTGGCAAAGTTTGCTGCAACGCAGAAGCATTTGGATAAGTCACCCAATCTTTCGGGGCAGCATAATCGCTTTTCTTCTGGTCGTTACCGCTCACTTGAGACAATACGGCCAAACCTTGCGGTTGGATCACCGCTTGTTGGAAGAAGTCCGCCAATTTGGCCGGGGTCAATTGTTTAACCTGAGCAATCACTTTTTCACGGGTATCAAATGCGAAATTGCCACGGTCGAAATCATTGCTGAAACGGCTAGCTTCTTCGCTCAGGGTTTGCGGACGCTGCTGTAACTCATTAATCATCGCCTGCTTATATTGATCGAAATCTGCCGTGCTCATCTCACGCAGGCGTTTTTCGGTTTTCGGATAGAAATCCTGATAACGCTGATAGAGATAGGCTGGTTGTTTGGCGTTGCTCTGTAACAGGAAACCGACACCCCACTGACGCCCTACGGCCATCGGGAAGGCAAACACCGCATAACCCAACTGTTCTTGAGTACGCAATTGGTTGTAGAACCAAGGCTGAATGATTTGCCCCAACAATGAGCTATAAGCCATACCGGTCACTTCATCATAACCCGTCGGGACATATACCGCCGCCAACGCCGAATCGGTACTGCTGCCAAGGCGTTGCAGGTTCGCCGGCTGCGCTTTGTTGATCTGTACATCTTCGCCGTGCCACCACGTGACGCCAGTACAAGCCAGTTTTTGTTTCAGTGAAGAGGCCAGAGTATCCACCTGTTGCTTGCTCATATTGCCCACCACCAGCAATTCTGGGGTTGCATCAGTCAACAAGCTATTGCGATAGGCCAATACATCTTTCAATGTCAGTGTCTTCAACACCTTACGACGTTCTTCTCGTTCGGTATAAGGCACGCGAGATAACATCTGTACCGGCTGCATCGCCAATTCAAATGCCTTACCTTTTTCTGCCGCATCCAGTTGTTGCAGATACCAAGATTTGGCCTGCTCTAACTGATCTTCGGTTGGCGTAAAGCTGGAGTAGCCTTCAATCAGTGAAGTCAGCAGTTGCGGTAGACGTTGAGTGAAACCATTGGCGTTAAACATCAGACCGTTATTTGGCGAAGTCGAGAAGCTCAGCCCACCAATTGATGCCTGATAGCTCAACTGATCCAGAGCCAAACCAGCCAGATAATCGGTCAGGGAGAACAGCACTTGATTACGTGCTGAATCCATCGTTTTGGCATTGCGGAAAGCCACGGTGACATCCGCTTTTGGCTCATCAGCAAAATAGCGGCTCGGCATATACAACACGCGCAAGCCCGGTTGATCCACCACCATTTCTGGTTTGCGGTACTTATGAGTCGGTTTGTTAAGGCTGAAATTATCCGGGATGTAAGGGTTCAGCGCCGGTAAAGACAGAGCAATCTTTTCCCCCATCTTTTGCCACTCGGCAAAACGCTGAGGTTTGATTTTATCGACCTGATAAGGCGCATTAACGAAGTACGCCATCTTATTATGTGGTTCATCCGGGCTGACAAACCAGATGCGGGCATTTTCTGGCGTCATTTCATCTAAACGTTGGGCAATCGCTTTTGGATCGTAGCGGTCAGCCAGATAAGATGAATCCAGAGCGTGTTCGACCGGAACGCGAAGCATGGTATCCACTAACCATTCGATATAATCCATATCGCGGGTAATGGACGGATAGCGGAAGTCCAAATTCAATACATGGGCAATTTCATTAAAGTAGCTCTGCTTAATACCTTCACTACGTAGCATTTTCAGGTAGTTGAAGATCGCAGCGACCACTTCATCGCGCTGCGCCAGACCTTTATCGGTCAACGACACACTGATCGAGAACACGCCGCCGTTACGATCCACCATCGGATCGGCACCCGCATTGATCGCATCTGCCAAACCTTGTTTTTGTAGCCAGTCAGACAGGGTATTCTTGCTGCGATTCCCAATCAGATAGCCGATATAAGTGTCCGTTTTACTGCGAAATTCCGCACTATTATTATCAATGCGGAATTCTACTTTCAGCTGCTTACGCGGTTGCGCTGGAACATAGTGAATGATGATACCTTTTTGCGCCGCAGTGACCGCAGGAACGGTAATTGGCGATACGCTGGCATCATGGTTTTGAATTTTGCCAAAGGTTTTAGCTGCCATTTCTGCCAACTGTGGCAATGACTGGTTGCTGTACAACACCCCCATCATCAAGTTGGCGGAATAATAGCGTTGATAGAACGCGGTCAACTCATCATGCAGTTTGCTGCCCGGTTTATCTTTCAGCGTTTCAAGATTGCCGCCGGAGAAACGTGCGCTTGGGTGCGCCGGGTTCAAGGTTTCGGCTCCGACCTGCGCCATACGCATCCCATCGCGGGAACGCGCCATGGTCAGTTCAGCATTAACCGCATTACGCTCTTTATCGGCGTTGCTCGAGTCCAACAAAGGCTCAGCGATAGCATCCGCCATACGATCAACTGCCGGTTCTAACGCATCATTTTCCACTTCCAAATAGAACGCGGTGCGATAAGAGGCAGTGCTGGCGTTGTGGCTGCCACCATGTTTTTTCAAGAACTCAGACAGACTTTCAGGTTCTGGATAGCGTTTGGAGCCCATCAGCACCATATGCTCAAGGTAGTGTGCCAAACCCAATTGGCTGTTGGGATCTTCCAACGAACCCACCGGCAATGCCAGCGCTGCCAATGACTTAGGTGCCTGAGGATCAGAAACTAGCAATACCGTCATGCCATTGGCTAACTTAATCGCCTGATAGTTTCGCGGATCGTGATCACTTTTGTGGATCGTCTCCGCCAGCGGTTGCCAACCCTGTGCAGCCCAACTGAGCGGTGCCCAAAACATAACCAAAAACAACAACCCGGTAAAACGAGCAAACTGTCTGCGTATATCCAAAATGAACCCCTATTCTGTCCGTCACCCTACACTCATTCCCGAGCATTCATGGCGCACTGAAAAAAATACTAAAACTATATGTCTTTACGTTATGTAAGACTGGGGATGACCCCGATAGTTGAATATAAAAACTGACTATTCTTACCACTCGCCCAACGTCAACACCACTGTACGATTGTTACCCTAAGTTATGCCGTGCCACCGGCAGCAGATAACGTTCTGTTTCCAACTGAATTTGCTCTAAATAATGATTATCTAACTGGCGAAACACCCGCTGAATATAAGGATCGGCACCTTCGCCCGGTACGCGCTGATCGCCTTGCCAAGTTTGGAGTAACTTCGCCCGCGCTTTAGTTTGTACCTCTTCATCCCAATCGATTTGCTGGCTCTCGGCCTGATAACACTGACTTAACCACGCCCAACCGCTTTTGTTTAGCAAAATCAACGGTTGGTTCAGTCCTCGTTGATAACCCGCGACCAAATGTTCAAGCTGCTCTAGCGCCACTTCTGGTTGCATTGGGGCAAAACGCCAAGTCGAATTTTTACGTCCATAACTACGACTTTCCCCGGTTCCGCCTACACAGCAATACACTAAGTGTTCCAACCATAATAGGATGCCATCAACCGCTGACAAGGTTGCTGGCCGCCACCGCAATAAGCCATCGGATTGAACCTGATGCAACCAGCCCGTAATACGCACACCAGCAACGGCAATATCCAATTCCAGACTGTGACTTTCACCCCGCTCGCTGCGCACCTGCTCAGCCAATTCGACCATCTCTTCCTGCTGTTTCTGCCAATATATCTCGCCAAAAGCACCATACGGCAGGCCACCGGAGGCTCGAATACGTTGGTACAGACGCGCGACATCTTCCCCTTCAATCAGGGTATTGAGCAGTTGGTTGTTGAACTGATAACGACTGAGGTTATCCAGCGTAAAAGGCTCTTCATCCGGCAGTTCTGTTTCTTCCAAAATAAAGTTGACGCCCAGTCGTAGCTGGAAGAAAGCCCGAATCGGGTGACGATAAAAACGCAGCAGATCGTCCAGTGAGATTTGGAGTTTTTCTTCACTCAGTAGCGGTTGATTGAATGCCGGATGCGACGCACCGCGACCATCAGCAGCAGGTAGCCATTCTGCGGCATAGCTTTGCTCTTCACTCCCCGGTAAGAAATTCTCAGCGGCAAACGGCATTCGGGCATGCCAATTGAGTAAGTGTTTCCCCACTCGTTTGGCGCTGCTATCGGCATCCAGCACTTCATCACCCGGCAGGCGATAACTTTGCTCCAGATATTCCAGTAATTCCGTCACTAATACCGAAGGATAACGTTCTTTGTTGTCTTGGATCGAACGGCCAATAAAGCTGATATATAACCGTTGCTGCGCCGAGAGGATCGCTTCTAGGAACAAATAACGGTCGTCGTCACGACGGCTACGGTCGCCACGTTGTACTTGCTGCGCCATTAAATCGAAACCTAGCGGTGGCAAAGTGCGTGGATAAACACCATCGTTCATGCCCAACAAACAAACCACTTTGAATGGGATAGAACGCATTGGCATCAGGGTGCAGAAGTTGATTTGCCCAGCGAGGAAACGTTGGCTGATACGCTCCTGATCCAGCCGTGCAGCGAGCTCATCGCGCAATAAGGTCAAAGGCACATCATCGGGATATTGTGCATCAATCCCGTAATTAATCACTTTCTGCCATTGTTGCTCGATCAGTGCTAACGCCACTTCACTCTCATCGTCTGAAACGAAGAACGCCTCCAACAACTGACGACAAAGCGGTAACCATTCACTGAGTGGCCGTACCTCGCTCAAAAGCTGTCGCCAATGACTGAGTTGCGCTAACAACTCCGCTAACTGCCCGGCCAATTCTGCGACTAAACCGCTAGATTCATCATACGGCAGCACACCTTGCCAATCACCCACGTTACTGTCCATCGCGTATCCCAGCAGCATACGCGTGATACCAAATTGCCAGGTGTGCTGACCGGTAGCAGGTAACTCAAGCTCCCGCACATTGTCATCGTCCAACCCCCAGCGAATACCCGATTCACCCACCCAATGCCGCAACAACCGCAGGCCATCTTCTTGAATGGAGAAACGTGCCGCTAACGCCGGAACCTCCAGCAGCGCCAAAACCTGTTCAGAGGTAAAACGGCTTTGCGGCAGATCGAGCAAAGCAATAAACGCCTGTAGCGCCGGATGCGCTTGCCGGGCTTTGCGGTCAGAGATGGCAAACGGTAAATAACGTTCGCCGGAAGCATTGCCAAACACCGCTTGAATATAAGGGGTGTAGCTATCAATATCCGCCACCATCACGATGATGTCGCGCACCGTAAGAGAAGGATCTTCCGCCAGTATGGTCAGTAGCTGATCGTGCAACACTTCAACTTCACGCTGCGGACTGTGGCAGGCATGGAGACTAAAGGAACGATCCTGCGGATCAAGCAATCGCTTGTTATCACTACGTTCTAACGTTTCAGGTGTCGTTCCAATAATGGCGCTGTTTTTCAATTCCAGCATATCGTGTTGAATGCCATGCAGCAGGTTATCGGCAGGAACATCAACAAAAGCGAACACTTCCTGTGCAGATTCCATCTGGGAAAGTAGGAAGTGATTATCACGCCCCAGTTTTCCCCAAGAGGCTAACAGCGGGTTCGGTAAATCCTGTTCACCTTGTTCATTGAACAAGCTGGCAGCGTTATCAGGATCGCGGAATAAGGCATGTTCCGTAGTCTCGCGATAATGCTTGCGACGGCGACTTTGCAGCTTCGCCAAAAATGACTGACTTTGAATATCACCCCAGTAGTAACGGCAAGGGTTGGTAAACATCAGGTGAATATCAATATGTTTACCCAGTGCTTGTAATGCCGACAAATACACTGGTGGCAAAGCGGATATACCACAGATAAACACTCGCGGTGGTAAACCCACAGGGCAGGTTTTCGCCTTTTCTAGTTCATTGATAAAGCGGTGGTACAAGTTGGCACGGTGCCATTCCGGCTGGCCTAATTCTTCGGTGTACTCCACCAATCGTGCCCAAAGCGGTGCTTGCCATTGCTGTGCTTCAGCCAGCCCTTCAACCTGTTCGCCACACAGCCAGCTTTCTAACCACTGAGGGCGATAAACCAGATATTGGTCAAACAGATCCGCGACGCGGCCAGCCAATTGGTGAATCTTGCGTTTATCACCGTCGTCACTCAAGTAATGCTGTAATGACGCGAATTCAGGTCGTGTCAGCATTTCCGGCAACAGCCACATCAGCTTCCAGGTCATGGCATCTTTGCTGAAGGCACTTTCCTTCGGGATACCCGGTAACACCTTGGTGAACATATCCCAGATGAAAGTGGCGGGTAGCGGAAAGGCTATATTGGCAGCAATGCCAAACTGCTGCGCCAATTGCATTTGCAGCCACTGCGCCATGCCGGGGCTTTGCACCAACACCACTTCCTGTTGGAAAGGATCGGCCAATGGCTCGCGGGCTATCAACGCACTGGTTAGCGTTTTCAACAGATCCAACTGATTGGAGTGGTAAACCGTGAACATTTGGCTCCTTCAAAACCCGTATTATGGCAGGGCGCAAAACCAGCGACTAAGCTGCACTTGCTGCCGCTGTGGCGTTTGTATTTTTATCGTTAACCGTTGGCATGAGGTTTCAGCGGTATGCAACTGAATATCTTGCTGCCAACCAGATGGAGCTTCACCTTCAGTTTTTCCGCTGGCGGCAAAGCGCTCCAACTGCTGATGCGCCAACGTCCAAGCTTGTCGATACTGCCATTGGCGCTGAAAACCTTGCAATAATACCTGATGGTATTGTAACAGGCCGAGCAACGATACCGCGAATAACAAAGCGGCGATCAATACCTCTGGCAAGCTGAACCCTTGTTGATTGGTTTGTAAATGACGCCGTTTATCCTGCACAGGCATCCTCTTTCTTTTCCGGGCAAAAATCTAACCAACCGCCTTTTTCTGCGATCAATCCCCCCGCATTACCCGGTATGGTGAGCTGATATAACCACAAAGGTTCATCGCCTTCTTTTCCACCACGACCGCGTAGTAACACGATGCCCGTTCGTGCAGAAAGCCGGGCGCAAGCTTGGAGAGAGTCCCCCACCTGACGCTGGCAAAACCATCCAGCATTATTGAGTCTGGCAGCAGGCCAAGTTTGTACCAATCCCCAGTTCAACGACGATGCTGCCTGATTATAGGCTTGCAGATAACGTTGCTGATCGGCTGCAAGTAACAAAGCGCTATCCATTTGCCGATGCTGGGCATTCAGTAACATCAACCCCATGACGAGTAACAGCATCACCGCCGCCAACGTGCTACCACCTTGTTGCTGATGTAACCTCATTGCGCCTCCATACTCACAACCCAACTTAGGCTACGCTGGATCCCCTCGTGTACCGTAGAGCGCCCACCCAGCGTCAGTATGATAGGTACACGCCCTACGCTTTCTGGCTGAACACTCACACTAAAAGTATCAATCTGTATTTCTTCTTGATCGAGCAACCGTTCCCAATGATTTCCCCGGCATTGGCTAACACCACGTTGCCCTTCTAATGCACCTTGCCGTAGGCGATAGCCAAAATATTCGGCCTCCGCGCCACTGCTTTCCCAACGCCCATTGCGGTTAAGATCGTAGGCAACAATCACGCAACTGCCCGCAATCTCGCCCTCAGCATGGGAGATCAATAATGCTCTCCCTTGGCATTGCCCGGCGCAAAAACCGGTACGCCTCAGGTCTTTTTCAATACCAAATGCTAATTGGCGCAGGACAGACTCCAATCGATAATGTTGCCCCACATAAACACTTTGTTGCCGCAGCAGCGGATAGGTTTTAGCCGCAGCCAACGCAATCAGGCTGCCAAAGGTCATCGCTAGCATGACTTCCGGCAGAGTAAAACCGCGTTCTAAGGCTGGCATGGGGTAATCCCCCGCACGGCTTGCCCTTCACTACACAGCCGTAACCGTCCTTTCGCGGACAACACCAACCGAAGTTGCCCTGCTCCGTTACTAAGCTGGATATGCCCAGCCTGCGCATTGTTACGCAATCCATAAAACCCCATCTCCTTTTGCGTAAAGCCCACCAGTTCCACATCCTGATAATCGGGTTTAAACACCCAACCCTCACCGAGTGAGCAATTAGCTGGCACTTCACCGCTGCCAACACACCAAGGATTACCCATTTTTATCCACAGTAATGCGGTTCGGTTGCGCCAATTAGCGTCGTTTTGTAGTCGCCCCAGAAATGCCAACAGTTGTTGAGCGGTATGTTCCAAACGCAATGCCTGTTGGTAGTGGCGCCAATGACTCACGCCCCAACTGGTGAGCATCCCGGCCAAAGTCATAACGACTAGCAATTCAATCATTGTCATTCCACATTGGCGGCGCCATTTATCAGTTAAATATTCGTTCATGGCGCTGAGTTTAATCGGCTAAAAAACCTTGCCTAGCGGCATTTGGCGAGCTTGGAAAACGCTACGCAAAGTTTTTGTGCAACGGCTGAAACTTCAAAATGAAATGCGGTGAGTTTCGCAAAAGTAGAGGGGAGAACCGGAAGAAGAATGAAGCAAATAAAAAGGGCCAGACAAATGTCCAGCCCTTGGTATCACGCTGATGATATCGTGAGGATCAGACTGCGACCGGAGCCTTGATCGGCGGATGCGGATCGTAACCTTCGATTTCAAAATCTTCGAAGCGATAATCAAACAATGATGCAGGTTTACGTTTGATCACCAGTTTCGGCAATGAACGTGGTTCGCGAGTCAGTTGCAAATGAGTTTGTTCCATGTGGTTGCTGTACAGATGGGTATCACCACCAGTCCAAACAAAATCACCAACTTCCAAATCACACTGCTGCGCCATCATATGCACTAACAGCGCATAGCTGGCGATATTGAATGGCAGACCGAGGAACACATCGCACGAACGCTGATACAGCTGGCAAGAGAGCTTGCCATCGGCGACATAGAACTGGAAGAATGCATGGCACGGTGCCAACGCCATCTTATCCAATTCACCCACGTTCCAAGCAGAAACAATAATACGACGTGAGTCAGGATCTTGTTTCAACTGCTGCAACACATTGCTCAACTGATCGATTTGACGACCATCAGCTGCGCCCCAAGCACGCCATTGTTTGCCATAAACCGGCCCTAAATCGCCGTTTTCATCTGCCCACTCGTCCCAAATAGTGACGTTATTCTCGCGCAGATAAGCAACATTGGTATCGCCATTCAAGAACCACAACAGCTCATGAATGATCGAACGCAAGTGGCATTTTTTGGTCGTCACCAGCGGAAAACCTTCCTGCAAATTGAAACGCATCTGGTGGCCGAAAATCGACAACGTGCCGGTGCCGGTACGGTCGGCTTTAGGGGTGCCCGTTTCGAGCACGGTTTTCATCAAATCCAGATACTGTTTCATTTTTCCTCACGACTGTTGTTGCGCAGGGCGACGACGATACGCCCAAACCATCATAATAATACCGGCGATAACCATCGGGATAGACAGGATCTGCCCCATGCTGATCACACCGTCGAACAGGCCAAGTTGCGCATCCGGTTGGCGGAATGATTCAACGATGATACGGAATGCGCCATAACCGATCAGGAACAGGCCAGATACCGCCCCCATTGGGCGCGACTTACGGATAAACAGGTTCAGGATGATGAACAGTACTACGCCTTCCAACAGCAACTCATACAGCTGCGATGGGTGACGCGGTAGCACTCCATACTGGTTCAGCAACGGTAGCCATTTCGGATCGGCTGCCGCAATCGCGATATCTTCGCTGCGCGAACCTGGGAACAACATAGCCCAAGGTACGTCGGTAGTAACGCGGCCCCAAAGCTCACCGTTGATGAAGTTACCAAGACGACCTGCGCCCAAGCCAAATGGGATCAGCGGAGCAATAAAATCAGAAACTTGGAAGAAAGTGCGTTTGGTACGACGGGCGAACCAGAACATCACCAAGATCACGCCAATCAGACCGCCGTGGAATGACATTCCGCCATCCCAGACTTTGAACAGATACAGCGGGTTTTCCAAGAACAATGGCAGGTTATAGAACAACACATAACCGACGCGGCCACCGACAAACACCCCAAGGAAACCAGCATACAGCAGGTTTTCTACTTCGTCTTTGGTCCAGCCACTGCCGGGCTTGTTAGCGCGACGAATTGCCAGCCACATGGCAAAAACAAAACCTACTAGGTACATCAAACCGTACCAATGCAGGGATACCGGGCCGATCGAGAAAATTACCGGATCAAATTTAGGAAACGCCAGATAGCTAGTGCTCATCTATCACCACAATATGTCTATTTATTCTTCCCCATCCGGGGGCGGCAGGTGCCAAGTGCGACAATGGCATGTGCACTTAAGGTTGCGCATCATAACATAGGCTTACGCTTGCCCGGATTGGTCATCCGGGAAAAGTTCTGTAAAAAAATCAGTCAGCCTGCAGCTTACTTACCACCGCGGATCAGACCACCCATACCACGACGCTCCATAAAGGCCGCGACCAAATGGCGTACTTCGGTGGTCATTTGGGCGTTCAGTACCCGTTGCGCCAACAATTCGGCATCAGCAAGTTCGATATGCCGCAGAAGATATTTGATTCGCGCGACGCTACGTCCGTTCATACTCAGGTTGCGATACCCCATACCGACCAATAACAAAGCCCCCATTGGATCTCCCGCCAGTTCGCCACAGAGGCTAACGTACAATCCTGCAGCGTTCCCCTGTTCGATGATCAGTTTCAACACCTTCAACATCGAGGGATGCAAACTGTCGTACAACGAGGCCACTCGGGTATTGTTACGATCGACCGCTAACAAATATTGCGTCAGATCGTTGGTGCCCACCGAAATGAAATCCACTCGCCCCACCAGATACGGGATCAGGAAGATCATCGATGGCACTTCCAACATGACACCGATTTTCGGTTTCGGGATCTCGTAACCCAGATCTTCTTCCACCTCACACCCAGCGCGATCGATCAAGCGTTTGGCTTCGTCAATCTCTTCCAGACTGGTGACCATCGGCAGCAGAATACCCAGATTGCCAGTCCCTGCATTGGCTCGTAGCATGGCACGTACTTGGACCAAAAATATTTCTGGTTGATCCAGCGTTACGCGAATACCCCGCCAGCCAAGACACGGGTTTTCTTCACTGATCGGCATGTACGGCAGTTGTTTGTCAGAGCCGATATCCAGCGTGCGCAAGGTGACAGGTTTGCTCGGGTACAGTTGCAACATGCCCTGATACTGCGCCACTTGTTCTTCTTCTGATGGGAAACCGCTCTGTAACATGAACGGAATTTCGGTACGGTACAAACCGACGCCATCGACACGTCCGCCTAACAATTGTTCATGTTCAGGGCTCAGACCTGCGTTCAGCAACACCTGAACTCGCTCGCCGGTTTTCAATGCTGCCGGTTGCTCAACGTCGTCTTCCGCCAGCTTGCTAAGTTCAATCTCTTCGTTGATTAGCCGCTGATATTCCTGCACTAAAACTGGTTCAGGATCGACTAACAACTCACCGCGATAACCATCAACGATCAGCAAACGCTGGTTAAGCAACGAAGGCTGAATATCAGCACCCATCACCGTCGGCACGCCCATCGCCCGTACCAAAATAGCGGCGTGTGAGTTGGCGGCACCATCACGCACCACCACACCGACCAAACGCTCTTGTGGCACTTCCGCCAACAGAGTTGCGGTCAGTTCATCCGCCACCAGAATGAAACGCGCTGGCCACTGGCTGGCACCTTGAGTGGTATCATCGAGATGGAATAACAACCGCTGCCCTAACGCGCGTAGATCGCTGGCGCGTTCACGCATATAGGCATCTTGCAGGTTAGCGAACTGCGCAGCAAAGGCTTCAATCACCTGTTTCACTGCCCATTCAGCGACGGCGCCACCATCAACCTCAGCAAATAATTCGCGTTTGAGACGCGCATCGTTAAGCAAGTGAGAGTAGAGATCGAAAATCGCCGCGCTTTCTTTTTGCGAACTGGCGGCAAAACGTTTACTGAATCGACGAAACTCGGCACCAGCCTCTTCCAACGCCTGCGTCAAGCGTTCACGTTCGCTGGCGGTATCCAGCGTCGAAGCCTGATAAACCTGATCAAGCGACGGCTGGCTGCTGTCTTGCCACCCTTCAGCGACCGCAACGCCCGGCGATGCCGCCAGAGCTCGGATACGCGTTTGGCGATACTGACCGAAAATTGCATTGAGTTGTGACTGCGAGAGGATGCCGGCCATTTGCGTGGCCAAGGTCACTAAGAAGGATTCTTCGCTTTCGTCGAATTGACGCAGCTCACGCTGCTGCACCACCAGCACCCCAAGCAACTGTCGGCGATGAATAATCGGTACGCCGAGGAAGGATCGGAAACGATCCTCTTTCACTTGGGGAACATATTTGAAGCTGGGGTGACTTTGGGCATCGGCCAAGTTGATAGGTTCGGCACGCCGTCCAACCAACCCAACCACACCTTCATCAAATGCTAACGCAATAGTGCGCCCACGCGGTTTCTTGAGCCCGCGTGTCGCCATTAGGTAGTAGCAGCGGCGATCGTTATCAGCCAGATAAATGGAACAAACTTCCGTATCCATCGCCAGACAGGTTTCGTTGACTAAAAGATCCAGCGAATCTGTCAAACTGGCCGCTGCGGCCACCTTCTCAACAATTTCTCGCAAGCGCGTCAGCATAGTCTGCTTAACTTAACCTCTCTTTCGGCGATAAGCGGGAGCCTGCCGCTGTGCTGCCTGCTCTTGCATTGGCATTACGGTGGCGGCAAATTCTTTCATCACCCGGCGATAGACATCACGTTTGAATGACACCACCTGGCGCACCGGATACCAAAAGCTCACCCAGCGCCAACCATCAAACTCTGGCGTGCTACTGCGTTGCATGTTGATGTCCGCGTCATTGCACATTAACTGCAACAGAAACCATTTCTGTTTTTGGCCGATACATACCGGCTTTGTGTCCCAACGCACCAAACGTTTTGGCAATTTATAGCGCAACCAGTTACGGGTTGAAGCCAGGATACGCACATCCTTTTTATTCAACCCTACTTCCTCGAACAGCTCACGGTACATGGCTTGCTCAGGCGTTTCGCCAGGGTTTATCCCACCTTGGGGAAACTGCCAGGAGTGCTGACCGTAACGGCGAGCCCATAAGACCTGCCCCTGACGATTACAGATTACGATACCAACATTCGGGCGGTAGCCATCATCATCGATCACCGGACTACCTCGATAGCAAAATTCGTAAAGATGTCCTGATTGTTTCACACAAGCTACAGGCGGTAAACCACTGCTTTTCTACGGCGTTAACCGGATAACATTGGGATAACTCACAGATATTGGCAAAGTTATGAACACCCTTGGACATTTCCGTTCGATTTTATTCACTTTTTCTGTGGATAGGTGTGTGAAGAACCCAAGGAATAAGTCGGTACAACTCGAAGGCGATTAAAGTTAACCCGTAAGACGATAATTTAATTATTCATTAAAAACATAATAATAGAAGATTATCCACAGTAATACACCAAGCAAAAATGTGATCTGCGCACGGTAAGGATCTTACCCTGGTGAAAGATCCATCAATGCCGTTTTTATCCACAGAACCACTCGCCAAGTTAGGCACAAAACGGACAATTTCGCAAAAAAACCCCTTCGTCAAGGCTGTAAATCAAACCAGTGATCGGGAAAATTGGGGGTTATCCCAAAAATCTGTGGATAAATAGGGGTAAGATCCTGTTCATTGTCGGTGGCTTCTAGTGAACAAGCGTAAATCAAAATGAGTTTCCATTAATTTACCGATGAAAAAACCATGAAAAATCATGCTACTATTATCTTTTCCCACAGTTTGGTTCTAACCTTTTTGGCTGTGCACAAATGCCGGGTGTTTTTTAACCAATTGTATAGGCCTGACCAATGTCGCTGACTTCCTCATTACCACCACCAGCAAATGAACTGCAACTTTTCCAACGCGCGCAAGCGTTGGCCGGTTTCACGTTAGGTGAGTTGGCTGAGCGAGCACAGATCGCGATACCGGCTAATCTGAAGCGTGATAAAGGTTGGGTTGGCATGTTGCTGGAATGGTATCTCGGCGCCATGGCAGGCAGTAAACCAGAGCAGGACTTCCCGGAGCTGGGTATCGAGTTAAAAACGATCCCCGTTGATGCTCAAGGTAAGCCACTGGAAACCACTTTTGTTTGCGTTGCCCCGCTCACCGGTAACAGTGGTGTGACTTGGCAAAGCAGCCATGTACGTCACAAACTAGCACGAGTGCTATGGATACCCGTGGAAGGCGAACGACAAATTCCGTTGGCGCAGCGCCGCATCGGATCGCCACTTTTATGGAGCCCTAATGCAGAAGAAGAAGAGATGTTGCGTCGTGACTGGGAAGAATTGATGGATCTGATCGTCCTCGGCCATGTGGAACGCATCACCGCTCGCCACGGTGAAGTGCTGCAATTACGCCCTAAAGCAGCGAACAGCCGAGCATTGACCGAAGCCATTGGTGAGCAAGGGCAACCGATCATGACACTACCGCGCGGGTTTTACCTGAAAAAAAACTTCACTGGCGCATTATTAGCAAGACACTTCTTGGTTTAATTACTTTTGTTTAACTACCATTTAGCAAACGCCAATAAACGCGTATAATTCATCCTTTGAATTTTTTAAGGCGTTTTTAGCAATGTTTGAATGGATTGTAGATCCCAATGCCTGGTTAGCGTTAGGTACGTTAACCATTCTGGAAATCATTCTGGGTATCGATAACATCATCTTCCTTTCTTTGGTGGTCGCGAAGCTACCGAAGGCGCAGCAGAATAAGGCGCGCCGCATCGGTTTGGCCGCAGCAATGCTGATGCGTCTTGGCTTATTGGCCTCCATCGCTTGGGTGATCCGCTTAACCAATCCACTGTTCAGCGTGTTTGACCACAGCGTTTCGGCGCGTGATCTGATCCTGCTGCTCGGTGGCTTGTTCCTGATTTGGAAAGCCAGTAAAGAGATCCACGAAACCATCGAAGGATCAGAAGAAGAACATCACACAAAAGTACACGGCTTCTTCGGTGCTATCGTGCAAATCATGCTGTTGGACATCATCTTCAGCCTGGATTCGGTGATCACCGCAGTGGGTTTGTCTGATCACCTGTTCATTATGATGGCTGCGGTGATTATCTCCGTTGCAGTGATGATGTTTGCCGCTCGCCCAATCGGTGAATTCGTTAACCGCCATCCTTCGGTCAAAATGCTGGCGCTGGCGTTCCTGATTTTGGTGGGCTTTACCCTGATGTTGGAAAGTTTCCAAGTGCATGTGCCAAAAGGCTACATCTACTTCGCCATGTTCTTCTCGATGTCAGTCGAAGCGCTCAACTTGATGCGTGGCAAAAAATCTAAAGCGGTAGAAGAGTAACTATTCGTTGGGGCACGGTTCTCGTGCCCCACTATTTTCCCATTAACAAAAATAAAGACTTATCCGAGGTTTTATTTTTCCGTGGTTTGCTAACCTTAATAACTCAGTCTTTTTTATAAAATGAGGGTCCGCGGGATGAAAAAATGGGTAATGGCTGTTTCCGCATTAGTCATAGTGGCTGGTTTAGCTGGCTGTTCTAGCAATTACGTCATGGCAACCAAAGATGGCAATATGATTCTGACTCAGGGCAAACCTGAGGTTGATAACGATACCGGTTTGATCAGTTATCAAGATGAACAAGGCAACCAACGCCAAATCAACAAAGATCAGGTCACTCAGGTGATTGAACGTTAATCTCTGCTGGCTATCGTACAGTTTTCCACACGGTAGCCTTTCTCCCTTCTCTCCTCTGTTAAATCTGCTTTCCCCATCTGAACGCCTTGGTTATAGTCGGATGAGTGAGCCCGGTTTCACCTGGCACGCTGCCCGTAAGCGCTAACTAAAGGAAGGCCGTTAATGCAATACCACCGTATCCCCCACAGTTCTTTAGAAGTGAGTGTGCTGGGACTGGGCACCATGACTTTCGGCGAACAAAATACCGAGGCCGAAGCCCACGCACAGTTGGATTACGCATTGGCCGCAGGCGTTAACCTGATCGATACCGCAGAGATGTACCCAGTACCACCCCGTGCAGAAACTCAGGGGTTGACCGAGCAGTACATCGGTAGTTGGATCAAGGCGCGCGGTAATCGCGAAAAATTCATTTTGGCGAGTAAAATCTCTGGCCCGGTGCGTGGCAATGACCATAGCATCCGTCCACAGCAAGCGTTGGATCGTAAAAATATCCGCGTAGCGCTGGACGCTAGCCTGAAACGGTTGAATACCGATTATATCGATCTATATCAACTGCATTGGCCACAGCGTAGTACTAACTATTTCGGCAAACTCAATTATCAGTATACCGAAGATAAAGCCACGATTACGCTACTGGAAACGCTGGAAGCGCTGACCGAGCAGGTTCGCGCCGGGAAAATCCGCTACATCGGCGTATCTAACGAAACCCCATACGGTGTGATGCGTTATCTGCAACTGGCAGAAAAACATGAATTGCCACGTATTGTGTCGATCCAAAACCCTTACAGCCTGTTGAATCGTAGCTTTGAAGTTGGCTTGGCGGAAATCAGTCAACACGAAGGGGTTGAGTTGCTGGCCTATTCCAGCCTCGCTTTCGGTACGCTGAGCGGTAAATACCTAAATGGTGCGAAACCGGCTAAGGCACGTAATACGTTGTTCAGCCGCTTTACCCGTTATTCTTCACCGCAAAGTCAAAAGGCCGTGGCGGAATACGTCACGTTGGCACAAAAGCATGGTCTAGACCCATCACAAATGGCATTGGCGTTTGTACGTCAACAACCCTTCGTCGCCAGCACCTTGCTCGGCGCAACGACGCTGGAACAGTTGAAGATCAATATCGATAGTTTCGATGTCGTCTTAGATGAAGAAGTACTACAAGGGCTAGAAGAAATTCATAGCCGCTTTACTTTCCCGGCACCATAAATACTAAGGGCGCGAATTTCGCGCCCTTCATCACATCATCTGGCTCGCCGTTGTGACCACCACAGTGCAGTAATCGCTAACGCAAACACCACACCAAAACCAATCCCCACGCCGATCACCGGTACGCCGACTTTCACCACCAGCGAATAGAGTCCCAGCATCAATAACATGGCGGTGTTTTCACCCAAGTTTTGTACTGCGATTGCATTCCCTGCACCGACCGACTGCTTGCCGCGCTCTTGCAACAGCGCATTCAATGGCACCACGAAGAACCCGCCCAATACGCCGATCACCGTCAATATTAGGTAAGAATTCATCATGCTGGTTTGCACCGCGAACGCCGCGACCGCCACACCGATCAGAATCCCGGCAGGCATACAGCGTTTGACCGTTTCCAACGTCACGAATCGCGCTGCGGCACCAGCACCAATCACAATCCCGACCGCCACCATCGCATTCAGCATAGTTGGCGTGGCGTTATCGGTAATACCCAGCGCCACCGGCACCCACAGCACTAACAGGAAACGCAGAGTCACACCCGCGCCCCAGAACAGGCTAGTTCCGATAAGCGAAAAACGAGTCTGGCCGTCACGCCACAGCACCACGCAAGCATTAAAGAAGGTTTGCGTCATCGCACGTGGATGCCAAGAGCGAGAAGGCTGCGCCGCCGCCAAACGAGGAATATACAGATTAGCCACCACCGCCGCTGCGTAAACCACGGCACAGACCGCCAATGCCGCCAGAATGTGCCAATCAGCCAAAATACCGCCCGCTACCGACCCTGTCAGGATCGCCGCGATGGTCGAAGCTTCCATTAAACCGTTGGCTTTAACCAGTTTATCGCCGCTGGTGATCTCACCAAGAATACCGTACTTAGCCGGAGAATAAGCCGCCGCACCAACGCCAACTAGGCTATACCCCAAGAACGGATTCAGGCCGAAACAAATCACCAGCGCTCCTGCCAATTTCAAACCATTGGCAAACATCATCACCCGACCTTTAGCAAAACTGTCGGCAATCTGCCCAACAAACGGTGCCAGCACGATATAGGTCGCGACGAACGCCATTTGTAAAATTGGCTGACTCCAATCGGGATATAGCTGTTGTTTGATCAACGCCAAGGTGGCAAACAACAGCGCGTTGTCACCAAACGCCGAAAGGAACTGCGCGCTAATCACAGCGATCATACCGCGTGACAGCAAAGGTGAATCGGTTGCACTCATCAGGCATTCTCCGGCTGCTGCGCCATTTCACGCAGGGTGACAAAATCGAGTTTACCGCTACCCAACAGCGGTAAGGCTTTAACCAGTCGAATATCGCGTGGCACCGCCAGTTCCGGGCTGCCCAACTCGCGTGCCGCACGCAGCAAGGTTTCACGACTGACGGCACTATCGGTAGTAAACAACACCAATGCTTCGCCTTTACTGCTGTCACTTTTGACCGTGGCGGCATGTTGCCCTTCTGGCGAAACTTTTTGCGCTAACAATTCGACGCTTTCCAGAGAAACCATTTCCCCCGCCAGTTTGGCAAAACGTTTCACCCGCCCACGAATAACGCAATAACCGTGCTCATCCAACGACACAATATCACCGGTATCGTACCAATCCGCTTGCAGTACCCCGTTTTCATCTTCTGCCGCTGGCGGCTCTAGTTCGCCGGGCCGTTCAACACGCAAATAACCTTTCATGATATTTGGGCCTTTCAACTGCAAACGCCCACCGTTTTCGATGCCAGGCACGTGCATCAATCGTGCTTCCATCCCCGGCATGATGCGCCCAACGGTACCCACTTTGGCGGCTAACGGCACGTTGATCGACACCACTGGCGCGCACTCAGTCACACCATAGCCTTCGAGAATGCGGATGCCATATTTGTCTTGATAGATTTGTTTGGTGCTTTCAGCCAGTTTTTCTGCCCCTGCCACCACATAACGTAAGCGAGCAAAATCATATGGATGAGCGAAGCGCGCATAATTATTGAGGAAAGTGGCGGTGCCAAACAGCACGGTGCAATTACGGTCATAAACCAGTTCTGGCACCACACGGTAATGTAGCGGGCTTGGGTAGAGGAAAATGCGGCTACCGGTCATCAATGGAGTGATCAGGCCGACGGTCAAACCAAACGAGTGGAACAGCGGCAGTGACGACATAAACCGATCGCTCGGCGTGAAATCAGCAATAGTGCGGATTTGCTCCACGTTAGCCAATAGACTGGCGTGAGAGTGTACAACTCCCTTTGGATTACCTTCCGAACCCGAGGTAAACAACACCAGCGCCGCATCGTCCGGCTTCTGCGGCAAGATGGCTTTATGAGGCAGGAATAAATATCGCAAAATCCACAGTTTATCTTCCCGCGTCACCGTATCTTTTAAGTCTTCCAGATAAACCCAATTCGCTTCTGGAACTTGTTCTGGCAAATGAGTTAATTTGCCTTTTTCCAAAAACTGCCGCGAGGTGACGATAGTTTTAATGGTTGCCGCCGTCATCGCACTTCTCACACCATTGGCACCCGCGGTGTAATTGAGCATCGCTGGAATGCGGCGACGGAATAAAGCCCCGAAGATCGCCGCCACCGTAATGGTAGCGTTGGGCAGTAACATCCCGACATGTTCGCCTTCCGCAGTAAAGCGTTGCAGAATACGGCTAACGCCTAACGACTTTTTAATCAGCGTGCGGTAGCTATCTTCTTTGAAATTAATGTCTTCAATGCAGGGTTTACCAAAACCGTAACGTTTCGCCGCCGCCAGCAGCGCCTGAGGCAAAGTTTGCGGTTCCAGCGAGTCTATACGTGCCAACATCATGATCTGATGCAGTTTATCACCGGCTAGCACTCGGCGCTCACGGGCTCGTGGAGCCTCCGGCATCGGCAAGGTGGTTGGCGGTAAAATGCTGATCGTGATTTGTGGGAACCAGCGGAGCTTGAATACCCCCTTCATACGGCCAAATAAGCTGAATTCGGCACCGTCGATCCGCACAGGCAGCACGGTCGCCCCGGATTTCGCCGCAATAAAACCCGCCCCGTCGTAGACCTTCATCAACGATCCGGTAACAGTAATTCGCCCTTCCGGGAACACCACGATCGGCCGTCCCTTTTGTACTTCACGTACTAGGTGTTTAACCGCCATCGGTTTGGTGGGATCTAATGAGACAAAATCGATATAGGGTTTTAGCCAGCGCATAAACCAGCGATCCGAAATACTGGAATAGACGGCAAAGACCGGTTTGATCGGCAGGAACAGCGCCAGCAAGGCACCGTCAAGGAAAGACACATGGTTTGGCGTGATCAACAACTTTGGCTGGTCAAAGTAGCGTTCATCACCTTGTACTTTCACCCGGAACAACAGGCGAAATAGCGCACGGAGTATTGAGTAAATCATCCCTTCTCCCTGGAATCAGACCAACGTAATGAGTTGTAGAGAAAGGATTCTATACGCAAGGCAAAAAAAAACCTACGCATCCGCGTAGGTTGGTGCAATTGAAAATGGCTTCAACATACAGAGTATGCTGATTTCTCACCAATCAATACCTCTGGGATCACCTACTCTAGAGAGGTGTAGATAAAGAAACCACCGCGGAATCGCAAGAGTTTGGCTCTAAATGCAACCAGCTGTAAATTTCCCCCACTTATCGGTAATAACTCAATGAATGTTCAACAATCCTATATGGATAGAAATAAAAAATGGGGAATATACCCGTCATACTTGAAGCTGCATCTTTGTTGGCTACGTTCGCGCACCCGAATCACTTACTGGCGTAAGCTCATCGGGATTTACTCACTTGCCGCCTTGATGCAACTCCAATTATTTTGGGTATATAGCAGATAGATGAATGAGTTGAATTTTAGGCAAAAAAAACCTACGCATCTGCGTAGGTCGGTGTAATAAAACGGGTCTCAACACCGGAGTGTTGATGTTCACCAATCAATACCTCTGGGACGCTTAATGTACTGCCTCACAAGGTTGCCTCGCCAGCGAGCAATCGCAACATTAAGCCGCAAAGTGTAAGAAGCGGTGTAAATAGGCGACAGTTGAGCTCAATAAGTCAAAGAATTGGCAATATCTGCAACGGTTACCACAACTTGCCATCACCAGCGCTTGCAGCCTCCGGTTTTTTCCGCAAGACTGAGTGATGTAAGCGATTACCCTAGGAAAGCAAAAACAGATATGGCTACCATTAAGGATGTTGCCCGGCTGGCGGGTGTTTCCGTCGCTACGGTATCCCGTGTGATCAACAATTCCCCAAAAGCGAGCGAAGGCTCACGCACTGCAGTGCTGGCGGCGATGGAGCAGTTGCAGTATCACCCCAATGCCAATGCGCGCGCGTTAGCACAACAATCAACCGAAACACTGGGGCTGATCGTTTCCGACGTCTCCGATCCGTTCTTTGGCGCAATGGTGAAAGCGGTTGAACAAGTCGCCTACGCCACCCATAACTTCTTACTGATCGGTAATGGTTATCATGACGCAGAAAAAGAACGTCAGGCGATCGAACAACTGGTGCGCCATCGTTGTGCGGCTTTGGTGGTACATGCCAAAAAACTCTCCGATCAGGAACTGAGCCAATGGATGCAGCAAATCCCCGGTATGGTACTGATTAATCGGACCTTACCGGGTTATGAAACTCGCTGTGTCGCGTTGGATGACCGTTACGGCGCTTGGTTAGCAACGCGTCATTTAATCCAGCAAGGGCATCAACGCATTGCCATCATCTGCTCCACCCACCAAATTTCTGACGCCACCGAGCGCTTGCAAGGCTATCTGGACGCATTACAAGAGCACGGCATCGCAGTGGATGAAAAGTTAATTACTTACGGAGAACCAGACGAAGTCGGCGGCGAACAAGCAATGACCGAGTTGTTAGGCCGCGGCAAAAACTTTACCGCGGTGACCTGCTATAACGACCCGATGGCCGCAGGTGCGCTTTCGGTGTTGAGCGACAACAGTGTCGACGTACCGGGGCAGATGTCTCTAATCGGCTTTGATGATGTTTTGATTTCCCGCTATCTGCGTCCAAGATTGACCACTATTCGTTATCCCGTGGTAGCGATGGCAACTCAAGCCGCAGAGCTGGCTCTGGCGCTAGCCAACAACCAACCGTTGCCAGAAATTACCAATATGTTCAGCCCAACGCTGGTACGGCGGCATTCGGTTGCCAGTCTCAATAACGCGATTGAACCAGGTTAATTGAGAGCACGAGTATAAAGACGCACCTTTCTATTCGGATAGTCCAATGTCGTCCCAACCGTGGCGTTGGTAGTATCCGGCGAATTCAAAAGATTAACCCTATGCTAGACTGGGCGCTATTTACCATCGCCGTTTGAAAGAGGTTAGCTATTCATGATCACCATGTTGGATGTCGCGATACTCGCAGGGGTTTCCAAAGCCACGGTTTCACGCGTATTGAATGGCACCGGTCAGGTGAAGAAAAGCACTCATGAAGCGGTATATAAAGCGATGGATGAATTGGGCTATCGGCCAAACTTCCTCGCCCAATCGCTGGCGAATAAAAGCTCCAATAGCATCGGTTTAGTGGTTTCTAATTTCGATGGCCCCTATTTCGGTCGTTTACTGCACCAAGCCGCCAAACTGATCGAGGCCAGCGGCAAACACTTGATCGTCACTGATGGCCACGATACGCCAGAAGATGAACGACAAGCGGTGCAACTACTGGCCGATCGCCGTTGTGACGCCATCATACTCTACACGCGTTTTATGTCCGAAACGGCGCTGATGGAGTTAGTCGATAACCTACCCGTGCCAGTCATGGTGATCAACCGTGACTTACCGCAGGCACGCGAACGCTGCGTGTTTTTCGAACAGCAACAGGCTGCATTTAGCGCCGTGGATTATTTAATCCAGCAAGGCCACCACGAGATTGCTTGCATCACCGGTCCCATTGCTACTCCCACCGCACAAGCGCGCTTGGCCGGTTATCGACAAGCGTTGGAACATCATAAACTTAGATTTGATGAAGCGCTGGTGGCTTACGGTGACAGCAGCGTTGCAGGCGGTTATCAGAGTTGTTGTGATTTACTCGCGAGCCCTATTTCCTTCAGCGCTCTGTTCTCCAATAACGATGATATGGCGATCGGTGCCATGAAGGCGCTTAATGAAGCCGGCAAGCGCCTACCGCAAGATGTTTCACTGTTCGGCTTCGACGACGAACCCAGCGCGGCCTACCTACAACCTGCACTTTCCACCGTCTATCTGCCCATTGATGCCATGATCGAAACCGCCATTACGCAGGCGTTTCGTTTGATCAATGGCGAAGAGGTGCAACCACTGGCACCTTTTACCGGTGAATTAAAACTACGCGAATCGGTAGTTGCGGGGCCATACGCCAAATGACGAGTCCGATTTGCGTAACGCGCCGCATTTCCTCATCTTCAATTTCCACTTTGAGCCACTAAACGTCATATTGTCTTCGCAATAGCCTTTACACTATATAGCATAAAGACTATATTAAGGAGCATGACATGTGGCAAGTCATTACCGTCGAACGATTCGACAACTGGTTTTTGTCTCTAAGCAGTGATGAACAAAAAAGTGTGCTAGTTAGCATATTTAAACTACAAGAGTTCGGGCCTTTACTCGCGCGCCCTCATGCCGACACATTGCACCACGAAGGGCTAGTTCAACATTTGAAAGAGCTGCGTGTACAACATCGCGGGCGTCCATTTCGCATATTGTTTGCCTTCGATCCATTGCGACAGGCTGTGTTGTTATGTGGTGGCGATAAATCCAATGACAAACGCTTTTACCAGCGTCTGTTACCCATCGCAGAACATGAATATTTAAATTATTTGGTAACCTTGAGGTAACGCAAATGGCTAAACCTTTATCAACCCTGCTGGAAAAACTCGATCCCGCTGTTGTTAACGCAGCACGCCAACAGGCCGAGAAAGAAATCTTCGAGTTGCGTTTAGCATTTCTACGCGAAGAATTGGCGATATCTCAGGTCGAGTTGGCGAAAAGATTAGGCATCAGCCAGCCTTCTGTCGCCAATTTGGAAAAGCGCGGCAGCGAAATCAAACTCTCGTCGCTGAAACGCTATATAGAAGCGATGGGGGGTACGTTGTCGTTAGACATCCAATTGCCCAACGGCCAGCACCGACGCATGAGTATCTAACATCGATGCTGGAGGAGAGATTAAACCAGCTCTAAGGCGATCAGCTCTTCAATGGTCTGGCGACGGCGAATCAAACGCGGTTCACCCTTCTCAAACAGCACTTCCGGCAATAATGGACGGCTGTTGTAATTGGATGACATCGACGAGCCGTAAGCACCGGTGTCGTGGAATACCAGATAGTCACCCACGTTAACGGCTGGCAGTTCGCGGGTTTCCACGCCACCGCCAGCTTGTTGGGTAAACACATCGCCTGACTCACACAGTGGCCCGGCAATAACTGTATCGCGCACCGGTTGATGGGTCAGGTCACGACCATCGGTCGGCAGCAGCGAAATATGGTGATAGCTACCGTACATCGCCGGGCGCATCAGATCGTTAAATCCAGCATCGACCAATACGAAATGGCGGCTGCCCATATCTTTCACCGCGCGAACTTCCGCCACCAGCACTCCGGCCTCGGCCATCAGGAAGCGACCCGGTTCGATCTCCAGTTTTACCGGATGTCCCAGATGTGCGGCGATACGCTCACGTGCGTGATTCCACAACCCGAAGTAATGTTCGGTATCAATGGCTTCTTCGCCAAACTGATAGGGGATCGACAAACCACCACCTGCGGAGATCGCACTAATGTCCTGCCCCAGTTCAATCACCTGCTGAACCATCGCATCACACACCCGCTCAAGGTGCTGATAATCCACGCCAGAGCCAATATGCATATGAATACCCATCAGTTTTAAACCGTACTGTTGGATCTTCGCCACGGCCTGCGGCAAGTCAGCGTACCAGATACCGTGTTTGCTGTTCTCACCGCCAGTATTAGTTTTTTGGCTGTGACCGTGACCGAAACCTGGGTTAATACGCAGCCATACCGGATGCGCCTCAGAAGCCTGACCAAGCTGATCCAGCATATCAATCGAGCCAGCATTAACCGGGATCTTCAATTCGCTAACCCGTGCTAACGTGGCGTGATCCAGTACATCCGCAGTAAAGACAATCTCTTCACCACCCGGCTGGAAACCAGCTTGCAGCGCACGCTCAATTTCACCCAATGATACCGAATCCACCTTCACACCTTGCTCACGCATCAGACGCAAAATATGGATATTTGAACACGCTTTTTGAGCAAAACGTACCACATCAAAGCGTGATAACTGGCTAATTTGTCGACTGATAATATCAGCATCATAAGCCCAAACCGGGCAACCAAAACGTTGCGGTAGCGCCAACAAATTGGCGGCATTCAGGGCAGTAGAAGTCTCGTTCAAAGCGCGTGGCATGGTGGCGTCCCCCAAAATGAAAATTAACCTTATCTTGCCGTAGCCTTTCAATGATTAAAAATATCTATTTCGCCATAGTCTATTCATTTATGATATGGAATGACTTATCCACGGGGAGCGATGATGCACAACATTAGTCTGCGACAAATTGAGATCTTCCGCGCCGTGATGACGACCGGCAACCTGACAGAAGCCGCCGCGTTGCTGCAAACGTCGCAACCCACCGTGAGCCGTGAATTAGCGCGTTTTGAGAAACTGATCCAACTCCAGCTATTCGATCGCCTGCGTGGGCGTTTGCACCCGACAATGCAAGGTTTGCGTTTATTCGAAGAAGTACAACGCTCCTATTACGGCCTCGATCGCATCATCAACGCTGCCGCTGGCATTCGCCAATTCCAACAAGCACAGCTCTCCATCGTCTGCCTGCCAGCATTTTCCCAGTCACTATTACCCGCCGTCTGCCAGCCGTTTATCGAGCAATATCCAGAAGTGAGTTTTAGCGTGATCCCGCAAGAGTCGCCGCTATTGGAAGAATGGCTTTCTGCGCAACGCCACGATCTCGGCTTGACGGAAAACACCGTGACACCAGCAGGCACCGAGCGCATGACATTGATGACGTTGGATGAAGTTTGCGTATTGCCAAGCGGCCACCCGTTGTTAGCGAAATCGGTGCTGACACCACAAGATTTTAACGGGGAGAATTACGTCAGCCTATCGAGTACCGACAGTTATCGTCAGCTGCTCGATGCGCTATTCAGTGAAATGAATGTCGAGCGGCGTTTAGTGATGGAAACCCACAGCGCGGCTTCGGTGTGTGCCATGGTCAAAGCTGGCGTGGGCATTTCAATCGTCAACCCATTAACGGCACTCGATTATGTTGGCCACGGCGTTCATCTGCGACCATTTAGCGTCTCGGTGCCTTTTACCGTCAGTTTAATTCGGCCACTGCATCGCCCTTCTTCTGCGCTAGTCAGCACCTTTATTCAACATTTACAGCAACAAGCGCAGACTTTCCCCACTCGTTTAGCCGCAGCGATTAAGCGCTAAAAAGGTTCATTGACTCGATTTTGCCAGTCGGCATCATTAGCGAACCACGCCACCAAAAAGTCCAGCATGGTGCGCAACGTCGCGGGCATTTGGCGACGTGAGGTGTAGATAGCGTAAATCCCCATCGATTGCGGCTGGAAATCCGGTAACAACGCCACCAATTTTCCACTCGCCAACAACGGAGCCGCCGAATAGTAAGGTTGCAGCGAAATCCCCGCCCCCTGTACCGTTCCCGCCAGCAACACCACCGATTCATTAGCACTGAGGTTGCCACTCACCGCTACCGCCGATTTCACGCCTTGATTGTCGAAGTGCCACAAACTTTTACCAAAGTAGGAATACGTCAGGCAATTATGTACTGCCAAATCCGGGGGTTGACGCGGTGTGCCGTGCTGCGCCAAGTACGCAGGGGCAGCACAAACCACCGAAGTACAGGTCGCAAGCGGTCTGGCGATCAAATTAGGATCTAGCTCGTTGGTAATGCGCAACGCCAGATCGATACGTTCCTCAACCAGATTGACCGCCCGATTATTCATTTGCAGATCAACCGCGACCTGCGGATGCAGTTTGAGATATTGTGTCACCGCACTCATCAACGCCGCTTGCCCCAACGATTGCGAACAACTGATGCGCAATAATCCATGCAGCTCATCGCTCTGTTCGCCGTCGATCAGGTCAATCTCCCCCGCAACACTCAGCATTTTGCGACAGCGTTCTAACGTGCGTTCACCGGCATCGGTCAGGCTTAATTTCCGCGTAGTACGGTGCAATAAGCGCGTCCCCGCCCATTGTTCCATCTGCGCCAGATAGCGCGTCACCATCGCTCGCGACATATCCAGCGTTTCCGCCGCGGCAATCATGCTGCCGCGCTCAACAATGGTGACAAAAACTTCAGCAGCCGTAATGCGATCCATAATTCGTCCGTTTTATGCAACCAACTATTGCTGATTATCGAGTTTTTCATTCGGTTTATGCAACATAACATGTCAGCAACTTAGCCCGATACCTAAAAGGACACCTGCACATGTTTAAAAAAACCGTACTGACGTTGGCTTTTGCCAGCACCGCCGCACTGAGCCAATACGCCACCGCCGCCAGCACTTTGACGATGGAAGTTTATAATCCCGGTGCGAACAGCGTATTCCCGGTTTCTTCCGAGATCGTGAGCGGCCCACATGAAGTGGCGCTGATCGATGCGCAATTCCAACGCAACGACGCAGAACAGTTGGTGAAGAAAATCAAAGCCACCGGCAAAACGCTGACCACGGTGTATATCAGCCATTCCGATCCTGATTTCTATTTCGGTTTGGACGTAATTAAAGCCGCCTTCCCACAGGCGAAAATCATCGCATCGCCGGGCACGATTGAAGAGATCAACGCCACTAAAGACGGCAAAATGGCCTATTGGGGGCCAATCCTGAAAGAAAATGCCCCCACGGCGGTGATCGTTCCGCAGCCACTGCAAGGCGATAGCTTCACCATCGACGGGCAAAAGATCGAAGTCAAAGGTCTGAAAGGCTCAACACCGGATCGCACCTATGTGTGGATACCTTCTCTGAAAGCGGTGGTCGGTGGCGTCCCAGTTTCGGGTAACAACATTCACCTGTGGATGGCGGATACTCAGAGCGCAGAGTCACGCGCCCATTGGCAGCAAACGCTCGAAAGCATCAAAGCCCTGAAGCCGGCGATCGTCGTTCCGGGGCACTTCCTGCCGGGCGCGCCACCAACGTTGGAGTCGGTCACCTTCACACAAAACTATCTGACAACGCTGGAAACAGAATTGCCGAAGAGTAAAGATTCTGCCCAACTGATTGCGGCGATGAAAAAGCATTATCCCAACCTGAAGGACGAATCGAGCTTGGAATTAAGTGCCAAGGTATTGAAAGGCGAAATGAAGTGGCCACAGTAATCACAAAAATCAATGAGGTAACGCCATGAGCGCTACAACACTGCATTACATTTTTGATCCACTCTGTGGTTGGTGTTACGGCGCGGCTCCACTCGCTAAAGCCGCGCAAAACATTCCGGGGCTCAACATCGCATTGCATGCTGGTGGCATGATGACTGGCAGTAATCGTCGCCAGCTTGGGGAAGAGTGGCGCAACTATGTTATGCCACACGACAAGCGGATTGCCGAACTGACCGGCCAGCCTTTTGGAGACAACTATTTTAATGGTTTGCTACGCGATACTAGCGCAGTGATGGATTCCGAGCCGCCAATCACCGCCATCCTAGCCGCACAATCGCTAGCAGGACGAGGCTTGGACATGCTACATCGTATCCAGCAAGCACATTATCAGGAAGGCCGTCGTATTGCCGACATGCCAGTTTTGCAGGCATTAGCGAGTGAGATGGGTTTAGCCGACGATGAGTTTGCTGCCGAAATGCGTTTAACCGCCGGTGCCATCACCGCGCAACACATCGCCGAAAGTCGCGCGTTACTCGCCAAAGTTCGTGGTCAGGGTTTCCCTACTTTTGTATTGCAAGATAACAACAGGCAATTTGAGAAACTCCCAATGGGTAACTATTTGGGTAATGTTGTCGCATGGCAGGAACGGCTACAAAGCGCCATCAGCTAGCGTTCTTCAAGGGTTCAACCGCCGTTGAACCCTTATTTCCCACAATGACAATATTACAAACCATGAAAGGCGTCAGAACTGCTTACAGACGCGGTTTGTTTGTTACCTAATAGAAATTCATGCTGTGAGGAAGACAACAAACTCTGGATAGGCATGAATAACAGCACCTCACAACGCCAAGCAATTTGGCAGTTAATTAAGCCGTTTTGGCTTTCTGAAGAGAAATGGCGAGCTTGGGCGATGTTGGCGACCATTATCGCACTATCACTGGGCAGCGTGTATATCAGCGTACTGTTTAACGACTGGAACCGCATTTTCTACGACGCTCTGCAAAATAAAAACTACCCCGTATTCACAGCACAACTGTGGCGATTCAGCTATTTAGCACTGATTTTTATCGTTATTTCCATTTATAAAGTCTATCTGACGCAAGGCCTACAAATGACCTGGCGGCGCTGGATGACCGACAAATACATGACGAAATGGCTGGCAAATCAGGCTTATTACCATGCCGAACAACAACAATCGGTGGATAACCCGGACCAGCGTATTTCTGACGATCTCAACTCGTTGGTTTCGCTGTCGCTTTCGTTGTCTCTCGGCCTGCTCTCTAGTTTGGTGACGCTATTCTCCTTCGTCGGTATTTTGTGGCATGTCAGCGGCCCATTGACGTTCGCCTTCAGCCATTACCATTTCTCCTTACCGGGCTATATGGTGTGGTTCGCCTTGCTGTACGCGTTTATCGGTTCTCTGTTGGTAGGTTACTTCGGCTGGCCACTGGTGCGCTTGGGCTATAACCAAGAGCGCTATGAAGCCAACTTTCGCTTTGGTTTAATCCGTATTCGTGAGAATAACGACGCGATTGCGCTGTATCACGGTGAGCGGCGCGAAGCCCAGCAACTGGGCGCACAGTTTGAAGATATTCGCACCAACTGGTGGTCAATCATGAAAGTCACCAAACGCTTGAATGTGGCTTCTACCTTTTACGCGCAGTTCGCGATTATTTTTCCCTTGCTGGTTTCCGCCCCGCGTTACTTCTCAGGGGCGATCCAGATGGGCGGTTTGATGCAAATCGCCTCGGCATTCGGGCAAGTGCAAGGGGCGCTATCTTGGTTCATCGGTGCCTTTACCGATCTGGCCAGTTGGAAAGCCTGTGTGAACCGTTTAGCCGGATTCAATGCCGCCATTGAACGTGTACAGCACCAGCCACGCGGCATTCTGTTACAGCAAGAAAACCCGAAACCACTGGCACTGCACCATGTGGGTCTGCATCTCCCCGATGGCCAGCCATTGATGAATAACGCCGACATCGCGTTAAAACGTGGCGATCGCGTGTTGATCGTTGGCCCCTCTGGTTGTGGTAAATCTACCTTACTGCGCGCCATCGCCGGGATCTGGCCTTATGGCGAAGGTTCTATCGGGTTAGATGCCAAGCAAAGCAGCCTGTTCTTACCGCAGCGCAGCTATATTCCGATTGGCACACTGCGCGCCGCGTTGAGCTATCCACATTGCGATCGCGAGTACAGCGATGAACAATTGCTGAAGGTGTTGGAAAACTGTCGCCTGAAGCATCTGCAATCCGGGCTAGATACCGCCACCAACTGGAACCATCGCCTATCACCGGGAGAACAGCAACGGTTGGCATTTGCCCGCGCCATCCTGACGCGCCCGGATATTCTATTCCTCGACGAAGCCACCAGCGCGCTGGATGACGAAACCGAGCAACTGATGTATTGCCTGCTGGTGGATGAGCTCCCCGGCGTGACGCTCGTAAGTGTGGCACATCGAAATAGCGTGGCGAAATATCATCAAATCTGTTGGCGCTTTAGCCGTCAGCAAGATGAGGTGGCACAAATGGCGGTAAGTCCGTTACCCGCACAATAATCATTCCATATAAAATAACACTTTACTCTCTGATATGAGTGAGGTGTTATTTTTAATTAGTTTCTTAACAATCAAATATCATTTATCAATTTAACAATTCCGGTCAATTAACTTTAACCGAATACGACCTTTAATTATTGCTCGCAATAACTCTCTCAGTGCAAAAATAAACATTTAATCATTTCAACTCACCGCACACTTCAGTGATAATAAATAGAGATAGCGTGTCCGTCCCCTGCCGAATATTCTGCAAACAGTAACGACATCCAGCCATCGCTAACCTATATTCATTTATATATTGGGATAATACTTATCCTATTTAATGTTCCACAGGCTTGGACTTTGCGCCAAGCCCGAACAGTTGTGCACTAATTCCTGCCAGAGGTAATGCCATAATGGAAAATAATGATCTCGCCGTAGTCGAAAAAAGATTAGTTGCCAGATTTTTGGATATGTTTATCAAGTTTGGTCTTATCCTCGCATTAGGCTCTTTTTGTTTTACCGTATTTTCACCGTTCATGAATATGATGCTGTGGGCACTTATTTTGGCCGTCACGCTTTATCCGCTTCACCAACGCTTTGCCGCACGTCTTGGCGGGAAACAAGGCAGAGCCTCAACGTTGTTGGTAATGCTCGGCATATTGCTGATCGTTGCGCCAACCGTTGCCATGATCAGCTCTTTAGGTGATAGCGTCAGTAGCTTGATCGACAAAGTGGGTAATAACACTCTGGTGATCCCTGCACCTTCGGAAAAAATTGCAGCGATCCCTTTAGTGGGTGAAAAACTGCATGGCGTGTGGTTAAAAGCTTCAACCGATCTCCCCAGTCTAATTAGCAGCTATCAACCCCAGTTGGGTGATATCGCTAAAAAAATCGTCAGCACACTAGCTAGCATGGGCGGCGGTTTGGTGGGCTTTGTCTTCTCCTTCATTATCGCCGGTATCATGATGGCTTGGGGCACACCGGGAGCGACTAGCGCCGATCGTATCGCCATACGTATCACCGATGAAAGAAAGGGGCTCGCCTTAACCAAACTGTGCACCAACACCATACGTGCCGTGGCGATGGGCGTTATTGGCGTGGCCTTCATTCAGGCGCTGTTGGCGGGTATCGTGATGGCGCTGGCGGGTATCCCTGCGGTGGGCATCTTCTTCGTTTTGGCACTGATTTTGGGTATCGCTCAAGTTCCGGTGATTCTGGTCACTGCCCCTGCCATTGCCTTTATGTGGAGCGCTGGCGACCACGGCACGGTGGTTAATGTCGTCTACTCCGTTTTACTGATTGTCGCCGGTATGGCCGACAACGTGCTCAAACCACTGTTGTTGGGGCGTGGTGTTGATGCTCCGATGCCCGTGGTTCTGCTGGGAGCCTTAGGTGGCATGGCGGCCAGTGGCATTCTTGGCATGTTCATCGGTGCAACCATGCTCTCCATTGGCTATCGCATCTTCATGGCTTGGGTTAACCAAGGTTCAGCGGATGGTGCTGTGAGCGGACAAAATGCTCAAAAACCGTAATGCCAAACGCCTTCTGTTAGCAGGGGGCGTTTGTCTGTTGACCGCTTGCACCACGTTGGGCCCGGATTATAAAACCCCACCGGTTCCAGAATTGGAACAATGGCAGCCGACAACGCAGAACATGGCCTCTAAACACAGCGCACAAGATTACTCGCAGTGGTGGACGCAGCTGCACGATCCCACGCTGACAGCGCTGATCAACGAAGCGATGCGCAAAAACCCGGACGTCAAGATCGCGGGATTACGCATCTTGGAATCACGCGCACAGTTGGGCATTGCCGAAAGCCTACTTGGGCCGCAAGCCACCGTCGGCAGCGGTGAATGGGTGCGCAGCGGTCAGAGCCGTGACGGGCACTCCACCTCCGGTGCCAGTTATGGGGCTGGCTTCAATCTGGGTTGGGAAATAGATTTCTGGGGCAAGTTCGAGCGCGGGATTGAATCTGCCGACGCCAACTATTTCGCGACGCTGGCGCAGTATGACGATATACAGGTGCTGATGGCGGCGCAGGTCGCACAGCTGTACGTGAATATTCGTACTCTGGAGTCCAGATTACAAATCACCCACGATAACGCCAAAATTCAAAAGCGCAGTTTGGAGATCACCGAAAAGCTGTTTCTCAGCGGTAATAGCGCGGAGTTAGATGTCCAACAGGCCAAAACGCAATATCTGTCCACCCTTTCCAGCATTCCTCAGTTAGAAAGCAGTCTGCGGCAGAATCAAAATGCGTTGAGCACGCTGCTAGCGCGCAAACCCGGCCCATTGCCAGAGATGACGAGCAATGCTGGCATCATCCCTCAAGGCAGTTTATCGCTGGTGGCCGAGCTTCCTGCCGATCTACTGCGACGCCGTCCTGACGTGCGAGTTGCCGAACGGCAAATGGCGGCTCAATCTGCGTTGATCGGAGTGGCAGAAGCGGAACTCTATCCTTCTATTTCGCTGATCGGCAGCATCGGCATCAATGGCAGCAGTAGCAATGATGGCACGCTGTCTTGGGTCGCTGGCCCTACTTTCAGTTGGAACCTGTTGGATCAGGGGCGGCTCGGTAATCAGGTCTTAGTACAAGATGCCCACTTCTTGCAATTGCATGAACGATACCGAGACACAGTGTTTCAGGCCGCACGCGAAGTCGATGACGCTGCCGTCGCCTATGCCAATGGCAAAAATGAAATCACCTTGTTAAGCCAGACCGGGCTAGCCGCTCGCCGCTCACTGGAGATAGCCAATACGCAATACCGTGAAGGCATGGCGGATTTCCAGCGAGTGTTGGATTCACAAAGAGCGTTATTCAACCAGCAAGAACGCTTAGTCAGCAGTCGCGGCGCTCAGATGCGCGATCTCATCACGCTGTATAAAGCGCTGGGCGGTGGTTGGGAGCAAGGGCGGCAGCGCCCGCTGGTCGATCCTGAGACTGATGCCCACCTACGCCAGCGGGACGACTGGGTTCCTCTGTTAGATGCGCCGTTACCGGCAGCCACCGAGATTAAAGAAGGTAAACAGCAATGAACGATCTTTCATCCCCGGCCGGTCAAGCCAGCCATCGCGGCGCGATCGGCGTCCTGCTCCTGATCATGTTGCTGCTCGGTTGGTATCTGCTGGCCGATCGTCTCACACCCTATACCTCGCAGGCGCGGGTTCAAGCGTTTGTGATCCCAATCTCTGCACAGATCGTAGGTCAGATCCAAAAAGTGTATGTCCGTGACAATCAAGAAGTCGCGGTAGGCGAACCGCTGTTTGAGATCGATCCCGAGCCCTATGACATCGCTTTAGCGCGTGCTCGTTCCGACTATGACACGGTGCTGAGCTCAGTCAAAGCCAACACTGAAACCATCACCGCCGCCAAAGCGGGCTTACAAGCTGCAACAGCGGCCTATGAAAACGCCGCCAAAGATGCCGCTCGTCAAGAACGCTTGTATCGCGAAGATCCGGGCACGATTTCGGTGCGCCGCCTTGAGATTGCACAAGCCACGCGCGAGACGGCGCGTAGCCAAAAGGTTGCCGCTGCCGCCGATGTGCGCCGTGCCACCGAGGCCGCAGGACTGGCCGGTGACAATAATTCGCAATTATTAAGTGCACGCGCAGCGGTGCGTAAGGCCGAGCTAGATCGGGAAAACACTAAGATCGTCGCCACCAACCGTGGATTGGTGACAGATTTGAGTACCGATATCGGCCAGTTTATCGGGGCTGGTACGCCTGTGATGACGTTAGTGACATTGCAGGATGTCTGGATCAGCGCAGATATGACCGAGAACAACATCGGCCACGTTAAATCCGGCGATGAAGTGGCGATCCTGCTCGACAGTATGCCGGGGCATATCTTTAAAGGGCAGGTTCGCAGTATCGGTTATGGCGTCAGCGCAGCGCCAAGCCAACCAGCGGGTGTGTTACCCACCGTGGATAACAATCGCGACTGGTTACGTCAGGCTCAACGTTTCCCCGTCAAAGTTGCATTCTCGAAGGATGACCTTCCCCCAGTTGAGAGCCTGCGGGTCGGGGGACAGGCGGATGTATTGGTCTACGCCGGTGACAGTGGTTTGATGAATTTCTTCGGTGCCTGCTACATACGGCTGATGAGTTTCTTCTCGTATATCTACTAAGGTGCGCCATGCATAACGGAGATCGGGCCGTACTGAGAATTGGCAGCGGAATGGCTATCACAGCGCTGGTCTGTTACGGCCTCGCGCTGCCGATGCCTCATCTGGGATGCATCATGGCCTGGATCGTACTGTGTCAGCAGGGCAAACCGATGCCGATTAAAAAAGGAGTCATCGGTGGTGTGGTACTGATGACGACCATGATTGGTGGGGTTTTGCTGGTGCCTTTACTCACCCATTATCCCCTGCCCGCACTGTTGCTGACGGCATTGCTGCTCTACTTTTTGATGCTGATGGGACTGGCGGGGAAAAGTACCCAAGCGATGCTGTTGATCGTAGCGATCACTATCATTCCGATCGCCGGTCTTATCGAGCAGTCATTGGCTATCGGTATCGCCCAAATGATGGGTGTTGGCATCGTCATCGGGACATTAGTCAACCAAATGGCGCTAGCTTTGTTTCCGCCACAAGTTAACCCGAATGCTCCCGTTAAAAACCAGACGTCGCTACCGCCAGAATCACCGCACCAACTGGCACTGCGCGCAGTGTTGATCGTATCGCCAGTCTGGTTGCTGGCATTGAGCAATCCTGCGTTCTACATCCCTGCGGTGATGAAAACCGTGATGCTGGCACAGCAGACCAATACCCTGGCGGCAAAACAGGTGGGGCGAGAGTTAGTGCTATCAACGCTGATGGGTGCCTTGTTGGCGTTGATACTTTGGGTTGGGCTCAGTAGTTGGCCATCGTTACTGATGCTAGTGCTGTGGGTGGGGCTGGTTAGCCTGTGGGTTGCACGCCGCATGGTGCGGTTAGTCGCCAGCCGGTTTACCCCCTCTTTTTGGAACAACGCTTGGATTACCTGCCTTATCTTGTTCGGCCCCGCTATCCAAGATAGCGCCACCGGCAAAGATGTCTGGATGGCAGCCGCCATGCGTTGCTCTTTATACGTCGCAGTTGCCCTCTATGGCTGGGCCTGCGTCGTGATACTCGAACGTTGGCGTCCTAGTGGTCGCCCAGCGATGGAAACCCGTGTAGGTGATTAATATGTTATTAGTTTTATTGACGGGAATGCCGGTCATCTTATGCAACATGCTATTGCAATCGATCGTTTCGGTTTGGTGTATTCGTTTTTACGCCAAGCGTTTTCGTGAGAAAGATGGCGTGATTGCCGGGGTGCTGGCGCTATTCGGCATCATTATCATCGTTTTGCTCGGCAACCTGCTACAGATCGCGTTGTGGGGCGGACTGTTCCTGTGGTTAGGGGAGTTTTCGACTCTACAAGAAGCGGTTTATCACTCTGGCGTCAACTTTGCCACGTTGGGCTATGGCGACATCGTAATGAGCACGCAGTGGAAATTGCTGGGTCCACTAGAAGCGGTGAATGGGGCTTTGATGATAGGTCTGTCCGGTGCCTGTATGCTGACGGTGTTGCAGCACCATATTCGCAAACAGTTGAATCAACATAAGTAGCAGGAATGCAAAGGCTGGAACCCACCAGCCTTTGCGCTTTGAAGTTAAATCCCGTCCGAAGAAATATCCTCGCACCTGACCTTACGTCGCTCATGCCACAAGCTGGTCAGGCCGCGTTTACCACAGGCCAGCGCCACTTCTCTGAATTCATCTAGACTCAGACCTTCACGCTCCAACATCATTTCCGCGGCTAGTTGCATATTCACCCCGGTCAACACTTCACTATTACCGTGTTCATCCGCCAATGCGCAGGCGCAGCGGAACGGTGAGCCCCCCAACATATCGGTGAGAAACACCACACCATCAGGTTGATCCACCATGGCTAACGCCGATTGCAGAGCGTCACGTAGCTGAGCCGTGCTCATCTGTTCAGGGAAGTTAACTGCCACACAGGCCGGTTGTTCGCCAACCACTTGCTCGACGGCCTGCAACAAACCGCTGGCAAAACCGCCGTGACCGGTAATGATAATTCCTGGCATTTTTAAACTCCTCACAGCAGCCCGACCCATTTACCCACTACGCCAATCACGACCGTCACACCAATCAGTTTGACCGGAGAAAAACCACGCTTCATCAGGAAGAAAATCAGCAAGGTGAAGCAGAGCGGTAACAGATTGGGCATCAGTTTATCGAGCACATCGGTTTGCAAAGCAACACGCGCTTTACCGGCGTGCATCACCAGCGGGGTGGAAAGATGGACATAAGACGCCACCAGCGCACCAATCACCGTCATACCGACGATCGAGGCCGCGTGGGATATTCGCTTGGTATGGGTTTTGAGTAACGCCATGGCGCTGGTGCCGGCCTGATAGCCGTAATGCGCTAAGCCAAAACGCAAGCCAAAGTGGAACAGGTTAAACAGCAGCAGGAAAACGATTGGGCCGAATAAACTGCCTTCCAACGCCAATGAAGCCCCGATCCCAGCGCAGATCGGCAGTAACGTCAGCCAGAACAGTGCATCACCAATCCCGCCCAATGGCCCCATCAGCGCCACTTTCACTGCGCGAATAGTAGAAACTTTCTCCTTGTTCTGTTCCATCGCCAACACTAATCCAGACAAGAAAGTCACGTCGAAGGGATGCACGTTAATGAATTCCATGTGCATTTTCATCGAGTTGGACAGATCCTGCGGATTCTTGTGGATCTTGCGCAAACCGGGGATCAAGGTGTACAGCCAACCACCGGCCTGCATCCGCTCGTAGTTGAACGAGGCTTGCAATAACAACGAGCGCCAAGCCATACGGTTGATGTCGCCACGAGTCAGTGCGGCGGCAGGTTCGCTATCAACATAATCGTCCTGTTCAACTTGGCTGGTTGCCAGCGCCTGATCCATGCGTTGCTGTGCTTTTTTTGCCAACAGCTCGTCGGAATCATTAAATGCCATCTTCTGCGTCCTCCGGTTGAACAGGTCGTTGCTGCGCCGTTTCCGTGCCAGCCCGCTGCGTATTGAAGAAGTCGATCAACGCGATCGCCAGTGCGCCCAATGCTACCGCCAAGATCGGCAATTTGAGGAAAGTGACACAGATAAAACCGAGGATGAAATAGGCCACGTAGGTCTTTTTCATCATCACTTTCATTAACAGTGAGAAACCGATAGCAGGCATCATGCCGCCCGCGACCGCCAGCCCATCCAGCAGCCAAGTTGGCGCTTTTTGCACCATGGCACTGGCCGCATCGGCACCGAAGTAAATCGGCAAGAAAGCGACGACAAAATAGAAAACAAACAAGATGGTGATACCGAGATAGTTCACCCGTTCAATGCCGCGCCAATTGAGTTCTTTCACCATACGATCGCAACGGTGCATCATCGGCGAGAACACAGTGAACAGCAGCGTAATACAGCCCTGTACCGCAATCGAAAACGGCACTGCGACACCGATCGCCACTTTAGGATCGGCCTTGGTCAAGATGGCAAACGCGGTGCCAATCACCCCACCGATCACCACGTTTGGCGGCTGTGCACCGGCCAACGGCACCATCCCCATCCATACCAATTCCAACGTACCGCCGACCAATAAACCGGTGTAAACATCGCCGAGAATCAGCCCGACCAGCGGCCCCATCACCACCGGGCGGTGAAAGTGAGTCAGGCCGTCAAACAAATCGACACCCGCCAGCCCCGCCAACAACGCAATCAATAATGCATCAGTTAACATAATTCCCCCTGTGCTCAGCCGAGCAGTTTGCTGATAGCCTCGCCAGCTTCATCCGGCACGCGGCGCACTTCACATTCCACACCCTGCGCCATCAGTTCACGGAAAGCGGTCACATCACCGTCATCCACCGAGACCGTTTTATGGATCTGCCGCTTCCCTTGTGCAAAATGCATATTGCCGACGTTAACAAAGGTAATTGGCACCCCGCCTTTCACCAGCGTCAACACGTCCTGCGGCGTTTTGCACACCAGAAAAATCTTCTGTCGATCCGCCGCCTTGTGGATCACATCAATGGTTTTTTGCAGCGTGAAGTAGCGCGTCTGCACGCCGTCCGCGACCACCATATCCATCAGGTTCTGCTGTACCGGATCGGCGGCAGCTTCATCATTCGCCACCACCACCAGATTAGCGCCCAGTGTGTTGGTCCAAGTGACGCCCACTTGCCCATGCACTAATCGGTTATCAATACGGGTCATTAGGATGTTTGGCATGATTACAGCACCTCCGGGTAACAAGCAGCGTGATAGTCATCGAGCACTTGAGTCACTTTATGCAGTACCCAGTCTTGCGGGTTCTGACTCAGCTCTCCGGCGTTCAGCGCACGAGCCTGATCGGGTAAATACTGACTCAGCAGCGACAACGGAACCGGATGACGACGTAGATTATCCATCAGCCCATCCACCGCTTGTTGCACCTGCGGCTGTGGCCAGTAATAACGCACACGGTCACTGAGGCTGTAATGACGATCGAGGTATTGTTGATGTGGGCTGCCGTGGTAATAGCGGCTCCACTGTTGGGGTTGCTCGCGCATCACCTGTTCGAGCGTGGCGCACAGTTGGGCGGATTGATGTTCGCCGAGCCATTCACGTTCTATATGATCCAAGGCGAACAACGCCTCACGTAGCGCAAAGGTCAACGCCGGCCCGACTTTCAGGATGGCAAAATGGTCGCGAACCAATTGTTTATAGGCTAACGGTGCTTGGTAATCGGTGGAGTGAGCTTCGTAAATCAGCCCCGGTTGCTGGGCGATGAACTGGCTCAGCGCCGTCGCCTGCTGCGGTTGGTAGTGCTCTACACCGTGGTGATCGAATTCGACGCCCGGTTGCACCACCAGTGCGATCACCCGTTGCCAAGCGTGGGTCAATTCCGCCTGCTGCCAAGCCTGACGGTGAGCAGACAGCGTATGCTGTACCGCCTGTGGCGTCGTGACTTGCACGCCGTCCAAGGTTTCATGCGCGCCGCCCGGTACAGGGACTTCGGTTCCAATGACGTAGACCGGCGCTTCACCGCCACTTTGCTGCCATGCACCTTCAGCGACCGCACATAGACGAGCGGCACGGGCAGCCACGGTTTCATCGCTCAATGGGGTAGGATCGTCAGCACAAGACATCGAACAATCCAGATGAATTTTGCGAAAACCCGCGCGCACGTAATCTTCGATCAGAGTTTCCGACAAGGTCATGGCTTCCTGCGCCGGACGATCTTGCCAAGCATTGGGCCCTAAATGATCGCCTCCTAACCACACGCGATCGCGCGCTAACCCAACCTCATCAGCCATCTTCCATAAGGCATCACGAAACTGTGCCGCCGTTTGGCCAGTGTAGCCACCAAACTGATTAACTTGATTTGAGGTTGCTTCCACTAATACTGGCGTGCCGCGTGTTTTTGCCTGCTGTAATGCGGCTTGCAAAACCCAAGGATGGGCGGAACAAACGGAAAAGATCCCTACCGGCATACCGGCTTTGTGCTGTTCGACAAGCTGTAACAACTGCTGCATGAATCCCCCATGCAGGCACTGTGTTAACGATCGGCAATGATAACTTCCACGCCCAGATCGATTAGCGCCCGCTCGTATTCCTCCGGAAGTCGGCTATCAGTAATCAGCCGATGAATTTGTCCGGCCTCACGAATCATACAAAAGCTCTTACGACCAAATTTGCTGGCATCCACCACGGCGATAATCTCGCGCGCCACCTCGCACATCACACGGTTGAGGTGTGCTTCACCGGGGTGAGGTGTGGTGATACCCGCTATCAGATCGAAACCATCGACACCTAAAAACAGCTTGTCGAAACGGTACTGGCGCAATTGCTGCTCGGCAGCCGGACCATAGAGCGAATAGGAGTTACGGCGCACGCTGCCCCCCAACACCATCACTTCTACCCCATCATTACCGGAAAGCTCATAGGCGATATTCAGCGCATTAGTCATCACCACCAGATCGCGCCGCCCTTGCAAAAACGGGACAATCTGGGTGGTGGTAGACCCTGAGTCGAGGATCAGCGCATCACCATCACACACGTAGCTGGCAGCCACGCTAGCAATTTGCGATTTAACATCGCGGTTCAATCGCCCTTTGTCACGCAATGGACGATCAAAGGCAAATTGCTGGTTGAGCATCGCGCCACCATAGGCGCGCAACGCACAACCTTTTTGCTCGAGAAAACGCAAATCATTGCGGATCGTCACCGTGGAGACGGCAAACTGTTTGCTGAGCTGCTCTACACGCACGCTACCGTGCTCACAAAGCTGGTCAATAATCTGTTCACGTCGTTTCGCGGTATTCACTGGCATGAGTTACATCCTCAAATTTCCGGTATTGCCGGGGCAGAAATCGCTTTCGCTCTACTGCGCAGGCATTACAGCAAAGCGAAAGAAGTGAAATTGTGATCGGAGTTACAACGCTGTTTTAGCAGAAAAAGGAGGGTAAAACCTTTCGAATCGAAATGGAGTGAAAGATTTTTTACGCAAGGAGAAGCAAAAATGAAATGTGGTTGAGGACGGTATAACACTCGCTATCCGCCCATATCGGGTAAGGGAAACGAAAGTGACGCCTCAATCTGGAGCTAATCTGACTTTTAGTTCCCAAAGTGAGGAAGATCACATAATGAATATTGAACCTTTATACGTCGCTTCTAGTTCGGCAACAAATTCAATCAATCAGTGTTATTGATTGCCATCAATCTGCGCCACAGAATCTCGGCTGGCGCGATCGCGCTCCTCACCACTCAGCTCACTCAACTGCCCATTACGCATTTCTAATAAGCGGTCGGCGTGCTCAAAATAGTGATCGTCATGGCTGATGGCAAACACGGTTTTCCCCATATTGCGCAAATAGGGTAACAATTCGCGATAGAAAGTCCGGCGGAATTGCGGATCCTGATCGGCAGCCCATTCATCCAATAGTAAAATCTCGCGTTGCTCCGCGACCGCCAATAGCAATGCCAGACGTTTACGTTGCCCTTGGGATAGCTGTGGATTGGTCACACGATTACCGTCAAACTCTAGCTTGTGTTGCATCTTCAGGCGTTCAAGCCAGGTAGTCACCAATGCCGCATCCGGTTCCTTCCCTTCCGGCCCTTGCAGGTGTTTGAACTGATAGAAATCGGTAAAGATAGCGGAGAACAGACGGCGATAATCCTGCATCTCGGTGCTTTGTTGCACGACGCCATCCAACAAAATTTGTCCGCTGGTCGGTTGGTATAGCCCAGTCAACAACATTGCCAAAGTAGATTTACCGCTACCATTACCGCCAATCAGGAACACCAGCTCACCGCGTTGCAGGGTCAGGTTAATCGGCCCGACGGCAAAACCAGCACTCTGCTCTGTGTCGGTATAGTGGAACACCAAATCCCGCAGTTCTAGTGTTTGCCATGCAGGAGCTTGAGCCACGGGGAATGCTGGCTGGTAATCCGCCAGCTTGAGCGCTTTGACTTTATTGAATGCCACTTCTGCGCTAATTAAGGTTGGGAATGCCCCCACCGCCTGCAACAACGGCGTGCGCAGAAATAGCAACGTCAACGAATAGGTTGCCGCAACCGCGGTATCTGCCCATCCCAAGCCATTAGCCATATAGAACACTAAACCAATCGCACCCAACATCATGATATTTGACCAGTTAACCGCACTGAGGTGGAAAGTATCAGCACGAATAACGTGATAGCGATAATCCTCAGCATCCGGCTGATAGGCTTGTTGATACAGCGTTCGAGCACGATCGCGATTTAGCGCCAACTCTTTGCGACCGTCAATAACGGATTGATAGTGTTGATACAGGCTTTCTTCCGCTTCACGTACCTGAGTCAAATGGCTGTATACCTTGGAAACCAGATACCAACTGCCAAAAATAGTCACCGCCACCCAAACTGCGGTCACGATCAACATTTGCGGCGATAACCAACCCAGATAAAGTGCCGAACCGATGGTCAGAATCACGCCCTGCACCAGCTCAGGTAAACGTACGAAGGCGATAGTAATATTACGAATGTCGCTCGACAGGCTCGCCAGCAACGAAGCGCTGCCAAGCTGTTCCAAACGCTCAATATGAGTATCCAGAATACGCTTCACCAATTGGCCGCGTAACCGGTAAACAAAGTGGTGTCCCAGAGTGGTGAGTGCGAGTTGAGAGCCGAGCGTCACCGCCATCAGTAATCCCAACAAGCCTAGAAATTCAGGTAAAACGGCGAGAGCATCTCCAGAAACCGTCATCAGTCGTTGGTTGATAAACGCAATGATGCCAATACCCAATGCCGCACTGAGCATAGTCAACAGCATAACTGCCAAGAATGGCCAGCGATACTGGTGATAAACCACCCGAAGCAACTCCATGAAACACCCTTATACCGAGAAACAAAGAAAGCAGGCATTGTAGTCAGCGTGAGAGTGATAGCAATAATAATTCGCATCCACTCCCCTGTTGGTTTTAAACAACAGGGGAGTGGACTTAGGGGATTTGACTTTTATCGGCGAGATTACGAGGTTTGCGGCTTCGGGAACACCAAGCTGGCTAACACGCCCAGAGTTAGAGTACCAAGAACAATAACCAAACTCTGTCCAGCGCTGATATCAGCAGGGATAAACGGGAAACGAGCATGAACGGCGTCGCCAAACGGGTGATAAATCAGTTTCGCACCAACAAAGATCAGTACCACGGCCACCGCCTTTTCCAAATGCACCAGATATTTCACTGCCGCACTCAAGACAAAGAACAGAGCACGCAGCCCCAAAATGGCAAACAGCATCGCCGAATAGACTAATAGCGGTTCTTTGGTAACACCAATGACCGCAGGTACAGAATCAAAGCTGAATAAAACGTCACTGAGTTCAATGACAATAACGCATAGCAGCGCCGGAGTAATATGTTTGACGCCATTGATCACCACCATAAAGTGGTTACCATGTAACTGCTGAGTCACCGGGTAGAGCTTACGTGCCCAACGGGTTGCCCAGTGCTGGGTATAATCGGTTTCTTCGTCATCATCACTGCCACGAATAATCACCACGGCAGAATAGGCGACGATAATACCAAACAGCACTTGTACCGACCAATGCAGGTGGAACAGAGCCGAACCTAAGGCGACAAATATCGCGCGGAAAACAATCGCACCAGCAATACCCCACATCAAAATACGATGTTGCAATGCGGTACTGCGAATACCGAAACTGGCAAAAATCGCCATAAATACCATTAAGTTATCGACACTAAGGGATTTTTCCAGCACATAACCGCTCAGGAACAGTGAAGCAAACTCCTGGCCATGGCGTGCCCAGATAAACGCAAAGTAAAATAGGGCTAGCATGATCCAGAATACCGACCACTTAAGCGCACTTTTCACGCTAATTTCATCACCTTGGCGATGACCAAAGAAATCGACGAACAGTGATAATGCCAAAACTCCACATAATACCAAGGCATCTATGACAGGAAAGTCAACGTCCATTTTATTTTTCCAATTAAATAAATTTAAATCTATAAGAGGTTAAGATATCGAAACAAAATGAATGAAGATAGTAAGCAGGCAATCCTTACAATATATTCAGAACAGGCCTACAAGGCTCAACAATTCATTCACTCGATAAATAATTATCGAATAATCATAGCCACCATACCTAATTTAATTCAATGCAACAACACCAGGCGAATAAAAAACTGTTTACAGCTAATGACAGGTGGGACAGATAAAACCAGACGTCACCGTGGTTACATCATCCTATCCATAACCAGCCCTAGGGCAATTTACATGAACACCTATATAAATCTAGGAATGCAAAAAAAATGTCATTAGCACCTAACAGGAACATTATAAAATCAACAAGCAATCTATCATTTATTAATCATTTACTTTTCTCTACATATTATTTTTATTGCTAAAAAGCCAACAACGACGTGACACACAGGCAATTTACACGGATTATTCCTAGATTACTGGATATTTATCCCTCTTGAACCAAACCATCATTAGGTGTTATTAATAGCATTGCCATAATAAAGTTTATCCTATAACATCCTACATTTATTTAGGGAATGTGAAAATGAAGAAACGGAAATTCCTCAGCCAAGTTGAGATAGAGCAATTAATTTCAGCTATTCCAGATGGGATAAATGGTGTACGCGATCGCTGTATGCTATTGATGTGTTTTATTCACGGGCTTCGGGTAAGTGAGTTATGTTCGCTACGATTACAGGACATTGATCTCGACACTAACCGAATCCACGTTTCACGCTTGAAGAATGGTTTTTCTGTTCAGCACCCCATCCAATCACGGGAACGGCGGGCTTTGTTGAACTGGCTAGGGCTACGTTCGCGTTATCTTGAGGCAGATAGCCAATGGCTATTCTTGTCACGCCACGGTGGGCAAATTTCACGCCAGCAACTGTACCGGCTGATCAAGACCTATGGTGAAATGGCAGGAATGAGTGTCCAGGTGCATCCGCATATGCTCCGCCACTCTTGTGGGTATGCGCTAGCGGATAAAGGGATCGATACCCGCTTGATTCAGGATTACCTAGGGCATAAAAACATTCAGAATACAGTTATCTATACGGCAAGCAACGTTGAGCGCTTTAGGGTCATATATATTTAATGCGAGCATATGGAAAACTCGCATTATAATATTACCGCGTGAGATAATTACTTATTAGCGATTTTGTCAGCAGGTAATATATCCAGTATCCGCAAGTTATAAACCATCGTTGCACCTGGCGGAATGTCAGGAGGTAGACCTTTATCACCATAAGCAAGGGACGGAGGAACAACCATCGTCATGCTGCCATGGTTCTGCAACTGTGCAATTGCCGCTTGGAACATCGGTGGATAGCTATTTAATGGCTGAGATACCGATGTTCCAGCGACGTCCATATCCTTGATCACTTTACCATTGGTCAAACTTTCCTTAACGACGACAGCAACAGTATCAGCCGGGTTTATTTTCCCTACCCCCAAGTAGTCAACGCGGTAATAAAACCCAGACTCGGCCTTTTTCACCTGTTTGTTTTTCTTAAACTGATCGATATAACGAGAACCGGTTAATTCTTCTTGCGATTTTATCTTGGCTTCTTTGGCATTCATTGCGACTTCAGTCTCATACAATGCCTTGGAGATTGCTGCCTGTGCGACCTTAAACTGCCCTGCGAAAGCGTCCTGTACCCCGGCCAACGCCAGTTGGTTATCAACCTGAACACCCTGCGCAGCCTTCTCTTTTAGCAGAGCTAACATGTCATTACCCAATGAGCTGCCAATCGCATAATCGCGAATCTCAGCCTCAGTTTTAGGTATCACTATGGCCGCCTTGGCATCGGCTTGCTCTTTTTTTAACTTCGCTAGATCTTGCTGTAACGTTTTGTTTTTCTGTTCTTTCTCATTCGCATTAGTGGTTAATGATGCAATTTGTTGTTGTGATTTTTCGGCTATCTGTTGGTTTTCTTTAGCCTTTTCAGCTTGAGCGCGCGTCAAGGTATCAAGCTGTTTTTGCAGAGTAGAGCTTTGTTGCAAACTACGATCCAGATCCCGTTGTAACCGGACATTGTCCTGTTGCTTGGTTGTTTGCAAAGTCGTTGCGGCAGCCAGTTGTTGCTGCATTTTGTCCGTACTTTGCAAACTCTTCTGCAAGACCTGTTTCAAACGTTCGACTTCACCACGCGCATCCGCATCGGTTTTCACACTTTGCCGTAACTGTTTGAGCTCCGCAGCCTGTTGCGCCAAAGAAACATTCAATTGGTTATTTTTCACCTGTAGCGCTTTCAACTCACGAATCGAAGCGGCCGATTCGGCTTTCGGTTTAGCCAGTTGATTCTTAGCCTGACGAGACACGGCCTTTTCTTTCGGCGGGGTGACGGCATCAATTTGGGAAGGCGTTAACAATAACAACGCAGGCGCACCATCCACTTGACTGGTAATTGCATCCAGAGACTGTAGGACACTCTCATTATTTGGCTCTTCTACAGCGAGAGCTAGATTAAACGGCAGAGTCAAACCAAGCAGAAAACTATACTTTATCCCTTGTTTCACTTCACACCCTCCCCTCTACGGATCAAAGCTTCTAATACATCCCGCTCGATCTGCGCACAAACCTGATTCGTTTTATATTTGTACAGTGCATCCAGAGTATCTTTGGTTTGCATGTTCACATCACCACGTATCGCGCTGTAGACCGAAGCGCTACGAAGCAAGTTGTCAAAATAGGCTTTTCTGACCGCATAAGCCTTCGGACTGATCATTTTCAGCGAGGTTAATTCGCTCTGACAGATACTAATACGCTTCTCTTTCATTTCTGGCGCAGGTTTAGTCGCTGTGGTTACGACAGCCGGTGTTGGCTGAGGTCGCGGTGTCACCGGTGGCTTACTGGCAGTTTGACACCCCACTAACAGTAAGCAGCCTCCCAGTGCCATGCCTGCTAGACATTGCCCATATCCGTTATTGGTTTGAAACTGTTTCACGTTGCTATTCCTTTCTTAATGGGTAATGGCCCGTCATGGCTTTATTGGTGTGGACAACATCCAAAACCGACAACCATGTTCTTGATGTTTTGATGCTGATATCGGTTAGCAAAAAAACTGGCGTTCTTGCCATAGGCTGACGAGATTGGGCTGTGGCGGAAGAACGCTCCTGATATAAGTTCTCTAACATTTCTCTCATCGCCACTAACGCTGCACAGTGAGTAATGCCCAGTTTGCGCATCGCTTTGCCTTTCAATGCCACCACCGTTTTTTGTCGGCGATATATCAATGCCGCCGTTTGCTGAACTGAATAGCCGCTGAGTAAATACTGCAAAACGAGGAGCTCGTTTGAACACAGCACCTGAGGCTTATCCCTTCCGTCTCTCGGAGTGAAGAGAGCGGCATGAATACGTGGGCTGTAATAGCCAATGCCCTGAATCATCAGCCTTAAAGCACGGCTCAGTTCCAATAGCGGATCGTGCTGACTGATGATGCCGCTGATAGATAACTTGGACAGTTGTTGCAGCAAATACGGGATATACACGTCAATCAACGCGATAATCTTCATCTGCGGGTGCAGTCGCTGTTGCGCACGAATCAGCATCAACCGTTGCTGCCAATCAGTCTGTTGGCTATAGAAAGAGACTATCAAGGTGTCCACTGGCTGAACGGAAAGCAGGTACTGGGCTTTTGCCAGTGAACCCGTGTTCCAAGCCAGACAAGCATTCTGCTGTTCATCAGCCAGCAAATGTTGAATACCGCTGGCAGTTATCTGACAAGGGGCGAACAGCGCAACACGCGACATCGAAAGGTTCCGAGTGATCATACTTATTCCCTTACGAAAAACAGGACGCTCAACGCCGCGGCCAAGCCATGCGGTTCCTTATGGCTTTTATTTAACAAAAATGGTGCGACTTAATTAGTAGCAAACTGCTGGGTAATATTTCCTTTTAGCGAAAATAACTCGCTATCATTTCTCACCTGCAATTTGCGCATGGCATTACATTTGTGCGCACTAATAGTTTTAATACTACGTTGCTGCAAATCAGCAATTTGCTGCAGGCTCATCCCATTGAATAAGAAGGCTAAAACGTCATTTTCACAACGAGTTAAATAGCAGGTTCCCACGAAATCATCACTATCGGACTGCGCCAAATAGGTACCTATTTTCGGGCTTAATACACGTTCACCAGCAAACACACGGCTGAAAAATACCCCCACCTGCATCAAACTATCATCACGGGAAATCACGCTGATGTTTTGCATCTTCAGTAATGCGCGCAACTCATCACCGTTTTGGCAACGGGTATAAACCAATACTTTCAATGTCGGCAATTGGTTACATAAATCCAGCAATGCCGTTTTGCCTCCAACCAACGTTTCATCCAACCCATTCAGTTCGGTAATCAGGATATCGACCGGTTGATACAGTAAATTTTCAACCACTGCATCCATACGGGTTTCTTGCATCGTAATTTCATTCACAATGCCTAACATTTCGATAAAAGACGACAGCCCATTCAGTGTTAACGGGCAACGATCCATCAAAGCGACACGGATTGGTTTTTGCACTAAAGAGTCCATATGTGCTCCTGTCTAAATAATCACTGAGTAAACATTGGGCCGGTTTTGGCCATCCACTTACCTTGTAAAAAGAGTTCCCCATCGTTATGAAAGCCCAATTTATGCATAGCATTACGCTTATGGGTACTAATCGTTCGCACATCACGATGCATCATTAAGGCGGCGGTAGTGACACTCTTACCGGAGAATAAATAAGACAGCACATCCAATTCGCGTGCGGTCAATGGTTTACTTTTGCCATCATCATGATTCAGCAATTGGCGAGCTTTATGGCTATAGTTACGGCGCCCAAGCAAAACCTGTTGCACACAATGCGCTAATGCGATGGGCGGTTCATGTTTCAATACCAGCCCTTTAATGCCAGATGCCGTCACTAATTGCAGCACGCGCGAATTTTCTAGTGCCGTGCAAACAATGATCGGAATGGTAGGCCAGTGTTCAGGGCATAAAGCAATCAACCGTAATCCATCCAACACCGATTCATCAGCACCGCATAACTCCATGACCAATAACTGGGGTTGATAATTACGCATCAAGCCGGGAATATCAGATAAATTACAGGCCTCAACGACGTGACATGCCGTACCACAGGTCTTTAATAACACATTACGCATACCAATAGCGGTAATGGGACAAGACTCCATGACAACAACACTCTCACTTTCTTTTTTCTCAAACTCTGTAGAAGTATGTGCCGTACCACGTTGATAGCTGCGAGCCATTATCATGTGATTCCTCCCGCCCCTATAGGGAAATATAATTCTAAAATGAAAGAATTAGTGATTTTTAATAGCCCACCCTTTTTGTGAGCTTATTAGCTACATGCAGTGAGAGTGAGCTTTTCGCCTAGCGGCAACTCGCAAATGCATGTAAAAATAAAAAATAATGAACAACAATAGAATTAAACATATAGACAACATGATAAATTTCCTTTTGCTATCGCAAGCTTCCTTAACTAAAAACATGCCCCGGTCATGGATGGGATAATGGGTAATACCACCGGGGCGCTAAAACGTTAATTAATTACAGATAGGTAAAGGTGACCTGAACGGTACCAATCACACTACCTGGTGTAGCTCCCCCCGCAAAACTATAAGCGCGGGCACGTAAATTAAAGGTAGTATCATTGGTGGTCGTACTGACGGGTTGAGTCATGGTTTTACCATTCCCCAAGTTTTGGGCAGCTGAGTTCTGGAGCTCAATCTGCACATTGTTCGCCTCACCGGTATTTTTATAAACATCTGCTTTTTCATCCGCGGGCAATCCGGTAAAAGTCGCGGTGACGGATGAAGTCGTGGTTGGGCAATCTTTCAAGGTCAATGGGAAATCAACCCAGTCACTACCAGAACTGGCGGTAGACAAGCTAGATGCCTGAATATTTTGCCCCAGATCAACGTTAACCCCAGTCCCTGCAGCATCTACGGTACAAGGCGAAGCCTTAATCGTTCCGGTGATATTTAATTGCGTATCGGCCTGTGCCGCACTCCCCAACAAGAGGCCAGCAACACCAGCTAATAACCCTGTTTTTTTCAACAGTGCCATATTATTTCCCTTCATTTTCGACTCCCTTATCAGCCCTTCCTATTTGAAGCGGCATTTACATTACTGAATTTCTGCTTTTATCGTTGCCGTTGAGGTAAATACCCCAACCCCCGGAATATTTCCGGTGGTATTAATCGGATATAGATTAATTTGCGTCGTACCCTGTTGCGTGGAGTAATCCAAATTCACTGACAAGCGACCATTATTCGGTGATATTACCGCACCTGCACCGTCTTCGATCTTCACAGCAATATCATCATTGGTAGTTTTCAATGCTGTAGGATCATTGCTATCCGGTGTCGCCTGGAATGACAAACTGATCTTCACGCCATCCGAAATATTGCGACAAGACAACGTTAGCTGTTTATTAACCGATGTGAACCCCGCGGGCCTAGCATTCTTCGTTTTGAAACTGCCCGACAGAATATCGCCGAAATCCACGATCACTGGCGACGGACCAATATTACAGTTTTGCGGTACAGTGACCGTCCCACTCATGGAAACCGTTGCCACAGGCATCGGACTACTAACCCCGCTGGTTGAGGACATATACACATCCACCAACTTGGTTTGCGGGATTACCGTCTGCCCAACGAAAGGCCGGCGGAAATAGATGTTAATCCGCCCACGTGCACCACTCAGATAAGGCTGACTGGTACAAGTGCCGGTACCAGAGTTGCTGTTAGAAAAGTTGCTAAACGGCACCGGAATATAACGCTGAACACCACCAGCAACGTAAACCTCACTGGAAACCGCCAAATAATCGTTCAAGACATAATAACTCAAGGTTCCATCGGTATGATCCAACTGTGTCAGGCCAGGAACCGCCGTGATATAAGCGCTAGTCATGGTCGAACATTCACAACTCGCCAGATAATAGCTGGACAGGTTCCAGTTACTGCCCGCCGCATCTGAAATAATCAAACCGGTAATGTTTTGCGCCGGATCGGTCAACGTTTTGGTAAAAGCGAAGCTATACTGCTGCGTAGCCCCTTTATCGGTAATACACGCCCCCGGTATGGCCATCGCTTGCGGCGCGAGGAACAGCCCGGCAACAACCAAACTCCCCCACACAAATAATCGTTTAATTACTTTTAACGTCTTCATCATTAATACCTTATAAACACTGACCGTTCATCAAGCGGATGCCTGCATTTTCTGTTTGCTTGGCGAGGCTGTATGTCACCTGACACTGCTGCGAACCGGCATTACCCCACTTCACATTCAGTCTGCCGTTATCCGCCAAACCAGTTAGATAGACCTGCCCTCCGTCACCGACAATGCTGCTACTTGTATTTTGCTCGCTGGCATCGCTCACCGTGGCACCAAATGGCACTGGTGCACCGCCCTGCATGAGCAGCGTCATCAACACACGTTGACCAATGTTCGGTTTAAACTCTGCGCGAACGATGGCACCACGCGTTGGGATGACTGTTTGGCTGCTCAGGGTCATATCGACATCGTCCGCCATGCTGGTGGTATCGAGGCCTATGCTGTTTCTGCGATAGGCGGTGACATAAGGCACTACCGCATAACCCCGCCAGTCAGTTTTCACCCCGGTTTGGTTGGTCACTAAGACGCCCTTCGCTCCAGGCGCTTTTACTAACGCCACGGTTTCACCCAGCGATTGTGATAACGTCAGGCCGTTTTCATGCAGCAGAATTCCGCCTTGCAAACCGTAGTTAACGCGTTGCTGATCGTGGTCGTAGCCATAACCGACGTTCACTTCACCCATACCGCCACGGTAGTCAACGCTGGCGTTACCGCTGGCACCTTGCCCTTGACTGGTATAACCCTGGCTAATGCTGTAGTTCAGGTTGTTATCCGCCAGTGCCGTGCCATTCAGACCGACCGTGTTGGTGGTTGAACCATTACGGCTACTGCTTAGGTTGTAAGTGGCGTAACTGTTCGGCAGCCATTTGCTCAATGGCACGCTGAGGTTAAAGGCAATGATGTGGTCATTCGTGTTAGTTCGGTTGCCGTTACTGTCGTAACCATTTTTGCTGTAGGTATAGTTCAGGCCGTAACTGATACTTTCCCAATTGTTGTTGTAACCCACGCTGGTCGACTGGCTCTTACGTGAGTTATTCCAGTAATCTTCGCTAATCAGACTAAGAGACAACGCTCCCGCACCTTGCCACAGGCTCTGGCTCAACGTTAGTTCGGCACGGCTCTTCTTGTGATCGGTATACTTCCGGCTGCCGCCATTGGTATAAGAATCCAACGTTTCTTGCAGGCTGTAATATCCCGCCGTCGAGTAGCGATAACTCGCCAAACTGAAGTTAGTGCCAGTTTCAACGAAGCTCTTGCCATAACGTAACCGCCACGACTGGCCGCTGTCTTTTGGTGTAAATTCTGGTTTGCTCCAGGCTTGGGTCACGTCGGCAGAAATCGCACCGATTTCGCCCATGTTTTGCCCCCAACCTAACGCCAATGACTGATATTTACTGGCCGCCTGAACCCCACCGTAAATAGTCGCGCCCCACGGTAAACCATAAATGGCCGTTGCTTGAGTAAACGGATGTTCATCCACATTACTGTCAGAGGAGCGATATTGACCGCTGGTGATGCTGTATTTAAAGCGCCCTTCGCGCTGCAATACCGGGACGGAGGCAAATGGCACTACCAAGTTCTGTTCGCTACCGTCGGCCTCTTTAATTGTGACATTCAAATCACCGCTGCCCGAAGTTGGGTACAGATCTTTAATTTCAAACGCCCCCGGTGGCACGTAACTTTGGTAGATCACATAACCGTTCTGGCGGATCGTGATCTGTGCGTTACTACGCGCAATACCACGAACGACCGGTGAGTAACCTTTCATGCTGTCTGGCAACATGTCGTCGTCAGAGGCCAACTGACCACCACGAAACGCCACGCTATCGAATACGTCACTTGGTGAAGCGCTATCACCCAACGTTAACTGGCTTTTCAGCGTGACGATATCACGCTGCAAATAGGTGTTAATCGAGTCCCAATGGCTCGAACCATCGCTATTACGGTTCCAAGTTGAATAGTTGCGCAAACGCCACGCACCAAGGTTCGCCCCAGAACGTAAGTTCAAGTAATAAGTATTGCTGTCTTGGCTGTCACTGCGGCGCGCCTGATTGTTGGCCCCGCTGAAGTTATAGTTCACCAACAACGCCGGAACACCGGAATCCCATTTTTCTGGTGAAACGTAATCACGCGCCAGTACGTTTAATGCCGCTTGCGGGATACTCAGATCCAGTTTTTGTTGGTTGAAACGAAAAGTCGCCGATGCTTGTGGGATCGCTTGCGCCAGATCGACGCATTCCCCGCCAGCTTTGATCGCCGGGAAAGCATCCAGTCGCACGCCCATTGACTCCAACATTCCACTACTCAGGCAAGGTTGTAACGTATCTTTACCATCAGTGCCTTTTTGTAATTTGAAATCAATGTCCTGGGTATCAACCATTTCCCCATTCAGGTAGACATCGACCCGATATTTGCCCGGTGCTTTACCATCACCATCTTCAAATACCGACAAATCAGCGCCACGTTGCTCCGGATTATCGATTTCCAGCAAGGCCGGGTTGAAATAATCACGTGCTAGTGCTGCACCAGAAAACCCCATCAACATCGCTACTTGGCATGAAATTAACCAAGCCAACGGGGTGCGGTTAAATCCGCGAGAGCGAATACGCTTCGGGTTATTCATCCTTATAACTCCATGTCTCAGCTCTAGCCGTAAATTGGCGAGCCGCGTCCTTCCCTGTCACTGTCTGTGCAGGGCTTTGTGGTGTTGAATCTGACGAGATGGCTTATAAATTGTTGCTCAAGACCTTGCTAGTGCCACCGTAGTCATTGATGATTTGCCAACTCAACGCACCGCCACTCGCACCTGCCGGTAAGGTGAAACGCGCATTGGATTGCGGGGCAACCATCGTGGCATCCGACACAGGGCTGCCATTCACCTTCACATTGAAGAAAGTGATGTAATAAGGTGATGAGTTGGTGACTTGCAGGGCATTACCATTGCGCTGCCATTTCAAGCTTTTAGCCGCTTCATCCAGTGAACCCGCTAACCCCTGAGGGCGATAAATCAATTTGATGCGTGTCTTGACCGCAATTTGCAACGTATTGTCTTTTTTCTCAGCCGACGGAATGGATTTCACATTCAGCCAATAGAGTGATTCTTTATCGGTTGGCAAATTGCCACCAGCACGCACGACGCGCAGAATGTTGTCCTGCCCACCATCCAAGCGGAACAACGGTGGAGTAATAATGAAGGGAGCTTTTGTGGTATCCCCTTCTTGCGCATCCACCCAAGATTGGATCAGGTATGGCACCTTGTCGGGATTGCTCACGCTCAGGGAAGATTCTTTTTTGCCGCCGTCATACACCAAACGGGTTCCACCGATCACGACACCGGCTTGAACCTGTGAGCCAACCATTATCAATAGCGCTGCGACCAGCGTGCTCCGCCAAACTTTCATTATTTTTTTCTACCCATTTATCCTGGTGAAATAAGCCAGGGGTGCAAGCGCCCCCCTAGCTCAGTTTTATGCAGCCTGAATAAAATCAGGCAGATAAACCTTACTGATACACGATGGTGAAGTTGGTTACTGCGTTAGCAGAACCCACAGTCACAGCATCCGCAGTTGCGTAGTAGCGCGCGGTGAAGTTCAGCGTGTTAAGGCCGGTAGAAACCAGAGGATAAACAGCAGAATCTTGATACAGATTGATGACGTTGTTTTGGTTATCAGAAAGCTGAATACCTACGCCAGTTGCCATATCAGCAGCATCCGTCAGAGCCAGCACAGCGTTGTTACCTGCAACCTGAGTACCATCGAAACGCACGGTAGCACCGGTAACGGTAGCTGGGCAGTCTTTCAGTTTCAGGCTGAATTGTTTGGCAGCAGCGGTAGAGCCAGCACCAGTGAAGGCTGTCTTAGCGACTTTGCCCAAAGTTACGCTTTGGTTTAAAGAATCGGTGTCAACAGTACATGCTGCATCAGTGATGCTTCCCACGAAGTTTACTTGACCGTCAGCAGCGAACGCGGTGCTTGCAAACGCAGATGTAGCCAATACCGCAACAGCAATCAGATTCTTTTTCATACTACTTTCCTTTAAAAATATAATGCATCTCAGATGCACTTGTTTATTTCTGACATAACCCTATGTCATTCCTTTTTATTTAGTTCTGGAGCCAAGCAAGCCCTCAAACGATAACTTTTAGGGGTATGAACCTTTCCCACCAAACGATTCATTTTGAACTAAAGTGACTCCTTTAGAGAAAACGACTAAAAAAGAACATTAAACAAACATTAATCAGAATTAAATTCTGATTAAATTTTAAAAGAAATACAAAAAACCAGTAAAATATTGAAAATTAAATAGTTAGGGAAGTAATGAAATGAGTGACTAAGAAAAAACCTGATCGAGAAATGCTGAATAATTCTACGAAGAGAGAGTGTAATACGTTGTTTTACAGTGGGTTAAGTAACATTAGGAAAATCCTATACGGGAAGTATTGACATTATTTTTCCACGTCCTTAGAGTATGTTGCAATTTAGTTCAAAGTGACTCATTAGACATACTTTTTTTATCTATCTATCACCAAACTTCTTTAAATCTCCGAGCATTGCTGGCGGTATAAAGTACCGTGTTTTGAATATTACGATGCCCCAAAAAATCCTGAATCAAACGGGTATCTATTCCTCTATCGGCTAAAGCAAAACCACAACCATGACGTAACATATGTGGGTGTGCATTAACCTCAAGATTTGCAACTTGGCTATAATTACGGATTAACCAATAAATTCTTTGGCGCGACAAGCGGGAACCCCGATTAGAAAGAAATAACCATTCGCTGTCTGAACCACGATAACTCTGACGTTTTACCATCCAACGCTGCAAGCTTTTCCTTTCGCGAACATACAATGGATGAACCGTTGAAAAACCATTTTTTAGGCGGTGAATATAAATATTACCGCCCTCCAAGTCGATGTCTGATAGACGCCAACTGTTGATCTCACTCACACGACAGCCATGAATAAAACACATCCAAATCAAGCAGTAATCACGCTCTGGATTTTTGCCTTTCAGCGTTGCCTTGAGCAGTTTCTCTACTTCAGAAGGTGTTAGATGTTTACGGTTAGTCATAGTGCCTCATTATTTCTAGCAAAGAAAAATGTGGATTTCTTTTTCCTTCTTCACGTCCACAAAAGATACACGGAGCCTTAATGCTCACTTACGGATAGGTTCCTGAATCCATTTTTAAGTATAGCGGATTTATTTTTCACTAACAGCCACGGTATTGATAGGGATATTTCGTTTAATTATTCATAAAAAAAGAGCATGGATCACCACACTCTTTAATTACCGGGGAAATATGAGGAGAATAAAGTATCAGGCGGTTAAACCACCATCTAATACCAATGATTGCCCTGTCATATAACTACTGGCGTCATCAATCATAAAAGTCACTACACGAGCCACTTCTTTCGCTTTCCCCAAACGTTTTAATGGGATTTGTTTACGTAACCCTTTTAACGTTTCAGCGGGCATATTTTGCGTCATGTCACTGGCAATAAATCCCGGCAACAAACAATTAACGCGAATACCAAAACGGCCTAATTCCAATGCCAAAGAACGTCCTAATCCAATCATTGCCGCTTTGCTGGCACCGTAAGCAGTTTGTCCTATATTGCCTTTAATTCCGCTCACTGAAGACATTAGCACCAACGCCCCTTCTCCTTGCGCCATCATGGCTGGCAGCAATTGCTGATTCCAGTAAAAAAGCGCGTTGAGGTTGGTATCCATTACCTGTCGCCAACTTTCGCCATCTTGTTGAATATGCAGATTATCACGCGTAATTCCGGCGTTATGGATCACGGCAAAAGGGGCTCCATGTCGCGCCAACAATTCAGGCGCTAATTTCGCCACTGCGCTTTCATCACTGCCGTCGCAAGAATAAGCTTCAACCCAGCCCGCAGCTCCCGCGCAGGCAGCGATAGTGGCAAGACTTTCCTGCTCGCCACTACGCCAGGTAAACACCACATTCCAACGTTGCGTCAGTTCTTCCACCACCGCACGGCCAATGCCACGGCTGCCACCGGTCACTAATACCCAAGGTTTTTTCATGAGTTTATTGCTGATCTGCCAGCTTGTGGCACAGCTCCCCCAGCGTCATATTCGGGTGTTCCATAAACATTTCTGCGTTCAAGGTGGCACCAAACTCACGCTTTACCAGCACCATCAACTCCACATAATCCAAACTGTCTAACTTCAACTGATGTAGTGGCATCTCTGGGGAAAGATCGGTCATTTCTAAATCTTTGGCGTCGCACAACATTTCACAAATGATGTCATAGACCTGTTGGTATTTTTCCATGGTGATTCCCTTACCTATTTTTAATTGGCCAACGGCCAGGTTTTTAATGTCACAGCGCTACTGATCAAGGGTTGGTCTGACGATCTGGCCTGAATAACGGTGCGTAATACGAAGCCGCTTTGCTTATTCCCCATCACCAGTGTCGGTAAAATGGTGTAATGCAATCCACCAGCCGCGAGGCAATCGCCAGTCGGGGCATGTAACCGCGCATCGAAATGCACTTCATGATGGGTTTGTACGACGGGCAGTTGAGTGAAAACATCGACCAGCCGAGCAGCCGTTAATTCTGGTAATGCCGTTTTCACCGTTGCCAAGGTTTCTGGCGCAGCGATCAATCGCTGAAACAGTAAAGCGTCTAAAAAACTCCACAATGGAGCTGCACCACCGGGGAAACGTTGCCACTCGGTCAAAAGCTCGACAGTTGAGAGGCTTCGCTCTACCTCACCAGCCTCTAACACCAACGATTTCGCCAACGCCAGTTTGCTGCTGAAACAGCATTCGCCACTGGCGGCATCCACTAACTTACCACCGCTCACCCCATTGATTTGCAACTGATAATCGGTCTGATACCACACCGGACTACGCATTCGAGTGGTAAAAGTGAAAAACTCCCCTGTGGGTAATGAGCTTGCACTCAAGCCGCGTTTCATATCTAGCAACGCCCGCATACCGTGTACACTGAGCTGTTCCAGTCCCATTTTTTGTGCATATTGCAGATCGAAATGGATCGGGTTGTCGTCACCAGAAAATACCGCCCACTGTTCAGCATCTTGTAGGTTGTAACGGAGGTTCATCATTAAGCCTGCCCAATCACCAGCGCCGCATTGGCTCCACCGAAACCAAAGCTCAAATTCAATACGTTGCGTAATTCTGCAGGGCGGTGCCCTTCGCGGATATAATCCAGATCGCACTCAGGATCGACATTGTTCAGGTGACAAGTTGCAGGCATCAGTTGATGCTGCAGCGCCTGTAAACAGACGATCGATTCGAAGCTGCCCGCCGCCGCAATCAAGTGACCGCTATAAGATTTGGTACTGGATACCGGCGTGCTGTATGCCGATTTACCCAATGCCAGTTTGATGGCTTCGGTTTCATTCAAATCGTTCAGCGGTGTCGATGTGCCGTGCGCATTAATGTAATCAATCTCTGCCGCGTTCAGACCGGCTTGATCCAGAGCGCGCTGAATGGTTTTCACCCGTGCCACCTTATCTTCCGCTGGCGCGGTAAAATCAAAAGCGTCGGAATAATTACCGTACCCTTTGATTTCCCCAAGAATATGGGCCCCACGCGCCAAAGCCGCTTCTCTCTCTTCTAGGCACAGCACCGCAGCCCCTTCCGACAGCACAAAACCATTGCGATCCAGACTGAACGGGCAACAGGCTTTGCTGGGATCTTCCTGCTCTTGGGTTAACGCACGCAGCACGTCGATATTCCACACCGCCGCATCACTGCGCAGCGACTCTCCCGCCCCGGCCAACATCATTTCTGCCCGGCCAGCGCGAATCGCCTCAAAAGCATCACCGATCGCCATGGTTCCCGTAGCGCAAGCAGCAATGGGCGTGTTTTGATAGCCCCGCAGCCCCCAATACAAACTACAGGCCGCGGTCGCGACGTTAGGCATCGAAAGGAAACAACCAAACGGCGAGCCCAATCCAGTACTAAGGTAACCTTCGTAATTATTATGCGTTTCATCCTGCCCCGCCCAACCGCTGCCAATGATCGCGCCGCACTCCAACGGATCGTAATAGGATTTTGGATTACCGTCGGCGAAGGCCATGGTCATCGCTTCTTGTGCCGCCGCCAGAGCCAAACGCGCGAAACGTGGCAGACGGCGACGGATCGCCGCCGGGACTTTCTTCAGGTTCGGCTCATCGTCAATCAAACCATAGAAACGGGAACTGACACCGGCGGCAGATCGATCGACGTAACGGTATCCCAATTGATAATCCATAATCGCCGCCCAGCTTTGCGCAGCCGTCATCCCTAGTGGCGTAACGGAACCGTATCCGGTGACGACGACCCGACGCGGCAAATTCCCGTTATTCATGATTTACTCCTTCAATATCATTGTTATTCGTCACACCACCGCCTAGCGCCAACCACAGTTTCATCGTGGCGTTGAGGTAGTTGTATTGCAGATCCGATAAGCTGTTTTCGCTGCTGAGCAACGCATCTTGTGCATCCAATAACGTTTGGAAAGAGACATCGCCAGCCAAATACTGGTTGTTGACCAACGTCAGCCGTTGTTGGCTCAACTGCAAGTTTTGCCACTGATTTTGTCGACGCTGTTGGTCGCTGAGGCGCTGCGTCATGGCGTTATCCACATCAGACAACGCGCTGTAGACTTTTTGGCGAAATTCGATGGCCGCTTGCTGAACGTCCAGATCGGATTTCTCAATCGTCAATTGCACGGTATTCCACTGCACAAATGGCAGTGCGATGCTGCTGCTCAAGGTTCTCACTGGGTTGTTAAACCACTGCTGGAAGATAGCGCTGCTCGCTCCTATCGCCGCCCCCAATGACAGCGTTGGATAGAAGCTGAGACGAGCGACGTCAGAACCCGCCAACGTTGCTCGCAAGCGCCATTCCGCTGCCTGCACATCAGGCCGTTGGGCAATAACTGCCAGCGGTAAACGCAGGGCAATCGGCACTTCTTGGTGCATATCCAGTGATTTGCGTTCTGGTTGACGGCTGTCCGGCGAGCGGTTGAACAAGATCGCTAACGCATTACGCGTTTCTTCCCGCTGTTGTTGCAGGCTTCGGTATTGGTTTTCGCGGTCGAATACAGATTGCTGCGCCTGTAGCCAATCGAGCTGCCCGACATCACCAGCAGCATAACGCGACTGCACAATGCGCAAGGTATCGTTGGCAATCTTCAAACTTGCCTGCTGATTGCTGATTTGCTGGTTGAGGTTGGCTATCTGCCAATAAAGCTGCGCGGTCGTCCCAATCAAGGTTAAAGCGGTGTTTTGCCGATCCTGTTCCGATGCCTTAACCAACCATTCCGCTTGATCGCGAGCACGCGCCAGCTTGCCCCACAGATCCAGCTCATAGCTCAGATCCACCGTGCTGCTATAGGATTCCTGCGCTTCGGTATTGTGTTTCAGCCCCTGACTGTTGCCAGCGCTGCCGTTAACCGCCACGTTAGGAGTTAGGTTGGTATTGGTCAGCCCAGCCTGCAATCGAGCTTGCTGTAATTGAATGCCCGCTATCGCCAGATCGTTATTACTGCTCAATGCACGGTTAATCAGTTGCGACAACTGCGGATCATTAAAATTATCCCACCAATGTGCGCTGTGGCTCAGATAACCTGGCCCCGTATCCTGCACCTGCCATTGCGTCGGTACTGACAGCATCGGGCGTTGATAATCGCTTTTAAGTAATGAGCCACAACCGCCGAGAAGTAAGGAAACCATCACGACCAAAGAAAGTTTTTTCATTCGCGCGCCAGCGCCTCCGTAGGATGAAGACGCGCCGCATTGCGCGCTGGGAAAAAGCCAAAACCCAGCCCGATCAGCGCCGAGAAACCACAAGCCAGCACAATGGGTGGCCAAGTAAACACCATGGTGAATTCCTTCGTCACCCAAGAGAAAATCACACCAGCAACGCCAGAACCGACGATGCCGATCATTCCGCCAAGGCTACAGATCACCATTGCTTCGATCAGGAATTGACGCATGATGTCGCTGGGCCGTGCGCCGACCGACAAACGAATGCCAATCTCATGAGTCCGTTCGGTAACGGAAACCAGCATGATGTTCATTACGCCCACACCACCCACCAGTAGAGAAATTCCGGCAATGGCGGTGATCAGCAACGTCATCGAATCCGAGGCTTTCTGAATGGTTTGCGTCATTTGATCGTTGGTTAACGTGAAGAAATCTCGCTGACCGTGAGCACGTTCCAAGCGTTGTTCCACTTCGGTTTGCGCCGTGTTTAACGGATAGTCGTCACTGATTCGCATAGTGATCAACTCAATCGGCATATCCCCCGACATTCGTTCAATCAACGAGGTATAGGGCATCCATGCGCCCAGCAATGCGCCAACGTATTTCGGGCCTTTACGTTCGGCAATGCCGATCACCCGATAAGGAATACCCGACAATTGGATAATCTTGCCGACCGGATCTTCATCAGCATCGAACAAAGTTTTACGTAGCTCAGGATCGATAATCACCACTGGCTCACGCTCATCCAAATCGCGCTGGGTAAAACCGTTGCCACGAGTAAAGTCCAAACCTTGTACACGGAAGAAACCGTTGCTGACGCCAGAGATCGACACCATCACCTGTTTACCGCCCCGCACCGCAGCAGTCATTTTGGTAACGACTGGCGAGACGCTATCGACATAAGGTTGCTGTTGCAGCATTTCTACGTCGGTCAACGTCAGTGAGCGTTCAAAATCGGGGCGGGGTTTATCCCAGCCTAAACCGGGGCGAATCTCCAAGGTGCTAGTGCCCAGTTGGCTGATTTCATTAAGAATGCTTTGTCGCGCGCCTTCGCCTACCGCCATCGACGACACCACGGAGGAAATTCCGATAATAATGCCGAGCATGGATAAGAAAGCGCGAGCCCGATGCCCCAGCAAAGAACGCCAAGCCATGCGGACCGCTTCTTTCACACTCTGCCAAAACAGCGTGCGCCCGGTCGCTACCGCTTGCGGCAAGGCCTGACGACGCTCAATCTTCGCGGCATGCTCGTTAGGGTGATCGGCGATAATATTACCGTCGCTGATTTCAATGATCCGTTGCGCTTGATTAGCAATATCGCGATCGTGCGTAACGATAATAATGGTGTGCCCGGCCTGATGCAGAGAATGTAAAATCCCCATCAGTTCCTGCCCACTGGCGCGATCCAACGCACCCGTGGGTTCATCTGCCAGAATAATTTCAGCCCCGTTCATCAGAGCACGGGCAATGCTAACGCGCTGCTGCTGTCCACCGGAAAGCTGCGCCGGTCTATAGCCCATCCGCTCCGCCAGTCCGAGGCGAGTCAGCAGATACTCAGCGCGCGTCTGCCGTTCTGCAGCTGGCATCGCGGTGTACAACGCCGGGATCGCAACATTCTCTGCCGCCGTCAGATACGGCATCAGGTGATAGCGTTGGAAGATAAAACCGATGTATTGGCTACGCAGTTGCGCCAATTGTTCACTACTGGCCAGTTGGGTCGAAACGTTATGGATCTGCATTTCACCGTGCGTCGGCTTATCCAGACAACCGATGATATTCATCAGCGTCGATTTCCCCGAGCCAGAAGCCCCGACGATCGCCACCATTTCCCCGCTACCAATAGTCAGTGAAATATTTTTCAACACTTCAACCGTCTGTCCACCAGAAGTGAAATGACGCGAAATCCCTTTCAGCGAGATCAAGCTATCCACGAGGACTGTCCCCGCTTGCGTGCTGCGTGAGCACCACTTGGTCGCCATCCTGCAAACCTTCTTTCACTTCGGCAAACTGACGATCGTTAATGCCGATACGTATCCAACGAGCTTCTACCTGCTTGCCTTTCAACACCTGAACCTGATAGCGATCCTTCCCTTGTTGCGTCCCAAGGGCGACAACGGGCACACGCAAAGCATTCTTCGCTTGATTGGTGATGACAAACACCTGCGCCGTCATCGAAGTGCGCAACTGGCGCTGATGATTCCCAATGGTAAACACACCGTTGTAATAGACCGCCGAAGTTTGCGACGTCGATGGTGCTTGCGGGTTGTCTTGCAGCAAAGCGTCATTCGGCGCTTCCTGAATCGCGCCCATCACGCTTTCATAGCGACGCTTAGGATCGGCCACCACGTAAAACCACAGCGGTTGTCCTACTCGTACTTTCAGAATGTCGGTTTCCGAGATCCGCGTATGCACGGTCATGGTATCGACATTGGCCAACACTAAAATGGTCGGCGCGGTCTGAGAGGAAACGATGGTTTGCCCTTCTTTGGTGACGATACCCAACACTTCACCGTCGATCGGCGCCACGATCCGCGTATAACTTAGATTGGCTTTGGCGGTTTCCAACGCCATCTGCGCCTGGATGATTTGCGCCTCATTCACCCGCAGTTGCGCCAGTTGAGTGGCATACTGCGCCTGCGTTTTTTCCAGCGTGCTTTTCACCCCTGAACCATCGCGATCCAACCGTTTCTGACGCGTCAGTTCTTGCAAATATTGCTTCAACGTGGCCTGTGTCACCTGCTTTTGCGCCTGCGAACTTTGTAATTCTGCTTCAGATTTACGCAGTTCGTTTTGTTGCAAAGTCGGATCGATTTCCGCCAGTAATTGTCCGCGCTGAACCCGATCGCCCTGCTTCACATACAGCCGTTTCAATTGACCGTTAACCTGCGCACCCACGTTCACTTGCAACGCGGGTTTCAAGATCCCAGTCGCCAACACAGTTTTTTCAATATCGCCACGGCTGACGGCCTCGGTTGGCAACTCAGTTTGTTGCGCAGAAGAGAAGCCGTTTATCGCTGCAATCACACCGACCACCAACACCAGTGCCAACACTATCAGCGCGATACGCCATTTCTTTTTCATCTTGCGCATCCTTAGCAAACCGCCGTCGTTAAACTGGGTTGAACCATCATGGTTTCTATTTGCCCATCGACCATGCGATAGACCCGATCGAACATCGGCAGCACGGTCTCACTGTGAGTAACGGTGATCAGCGTTTTGTTGTATTCACGGCAATGCGCCAGCACGGTGTCCATCACCTGCTGCGCGGTGGCTTCATCTAGGTTGGCGGTAGGTTCGTCCAACACCAGCACCGGACAATCACTGTACATCGCCCGCGCCAATAGCAAGCGTTGACGCTGCCCCAGCGACAATGCGGCGTGACTCTCACGGATTAATGCGTTTTGACCTCCGGGTAGTTGTTCCACAACATCGGTCAGATTCAGCCCCTGTAACGAGCGGTCGATTCGCTGCTGTTTACGCGGTTCATAGTGGTCGTCAAATAAGGTGATGTTCTCTCGCACCGAGGCGTTAAACAGAATGTCCTCTTGGCTTTGCAGGAAGAACAGACCGTGCGCCAAGCGATAATCGATCGGTTGACCATCCACTAAGATCTCCCCTTGCTGTGGCGGCATCAGCCCCGCCATCACTTTCAGCAAGGTGCTTTTACCCGCGCCGGAGCTACCAACAATGGCAATGCTCTGCCCACGTGCCAGTGAGAACGACAGATTACGTAGCACTGACTGCTGGGCGTCGTAGGCGAAAACGATATGGCGGTAGCTCAATTGATGTTTAAATTCCGGCGTCGCTGCCGGAACCGCGGCTTCAACCGGGGCTTCCACCACCGGGAATAGATCTCGCGCGCGGGTATCGATCACATGAAGCTGGTTCTTTTGCAGGATCGAGAAGAAAATTCGGGTGATATACGAGGTAAAAATCTCGCGCACGAAGCTATAAGCAAAAAAATCACCGAGGCTGAGGGTGCCCTTTTTCAGTAGTGGCAACGCCAGCAACATAAACAGCACCATTTCCAGGCTGCCGATCAGTTGATACAGGCTGTTTTTCACCTGCTCATAAACTTTCTGCTTTTGGCGACAGGTAAACAGCGCCTGTGCGTAGTGGGCAAAACGGCCTTTGCGTTGGCTGCTCAAACCGGCGGATTTGATGGTGGAAAAACCCTGAATGGTTTCCATCAAGAAATCACTCTGCTCAGCGCTTTTCACCTGCAATTGTTGGGTGTAGTAACGATCGCGGTAGATTGCCCAGACGCTGACTAACCCCATCAGCATCACACCAATCGCCGAAACCAGCGCCAATATTGGACTCATGTAACACATCACCGCCAACGCGATTGCGCCGATAATCCAATCGGTACGCAGGCCGTTATCTAATTCAATTTTTTGTCCGGCTGCGATTTGCCAGTTAACAAAGCGGCTAAAAATTTCCCCAGGTGCTCGCTTGTCGAAAAAATTCAGCGTATTGCTTAATAATCGCGAAAAACCCGCCACGCTGTTCAGTACCACAAAGTGCTTAATAAAACGCTCAGTGATCGCTCGCACGGCGAAAGCCAGCGTAGTGGAAACCACAAACGCCAGCAGATAATAGAAATAAGGGAACTCAGTTTCTCCTGCCGAAGAGAACACTTTATTGATGGCGCTGCTGACCATCATCGGCATGATGAACAGCGTCAAAGAAATTAAAAATGCCAACAACATCAGGCGATAAATACCTGGAATATTGGCCGTCTCTTTCAGGCTCATGCATTCCAATGCACGAAAGCGTCGACTTTTTTGGCGCAGTTTCACCGCATCAGGATCGGCGGGAGTTTCCTGATCTATCACTAACGCGTAGCCGCTGATTTCTGCTTTTAAGGCATCGATAGGCAGTAATTGTTGCCCTATCGCCGGGTTCATGACACAGACGTAATTCCCTTTGCGATACGCCAGTAAGACATAGTGATTAGCGCCGTAATGCAAGATCGCCGGTAGTGGCAAAGAAGCTAATTCATCAAGGCTGAACGCCACCGGATAGCTCGGTACCGCCAGTTCCGACAAAATGGTACATAAGGTTGCTAACGAAGTGCCATGCTGCGAAGCCGGGTAACTCTCACGCAGACGCTCAAGGGGAGCATCAATACCCTGGGTTTCCGCCAGCATCGAGATACATGCCAGCCCGCATTCATTGGTTTCTCCCTGAAAAACCAGAGTTGGAATACTCTTTTCCATGATTGATTTCTTTTAATTTCCAGGTTATTCATTGATAAAAAATAACGAATGCGAGTGCCATAACAACCAGTCGTCAGGGTGTTGACGAATCGATGTTTCAATAATTTCCGGCATTTTTTCTTTCAATTGACGTGCGGTAATCGCGGGATAAATATGAATCTTTATTCCCTTGTCGTAATACAAATAATAAAACACCACCTGTGCCGACAACGCTCTGGCAATACGAATAATACCGCTATGCAAATGAGCAGGACGTCCGAATAACTGGCAAGAAAGCTTAGCCGTTTCTGCTTTATTAGAATTTACGGTATAGTCCGGCGTAATATCGGGAAAAATCATGATATTACGTTGCTGCTCAGCAGCTTCGGTAATCGCTGACATCAAATTACCGGCGATGGCACGGTTATCTTCATGAATCGAGCAATAAGAAAGATTCACTCCGCCCATTTGCCGTGCCTGTTCCTGATAATACTCAGCGCTGGAGGAGACTATCGCCGTTGCTTGTCCGGGAAACACTCCCGCGCCGACCATGCCAGCCAACACATCAGAGACCATATGCAACGGTGCCAGCACCACAGGAGAACCCGCTTGATGCAAGGGTTCCACAATGGCATTCAACTGCTCGGTACAATGTGCCAACTGCGCCAATACCTGTGGACTTTGCCCATAGGTTGCCGCCAGTTCCAGCACCCCACGGCGCTGAGTGGTCGCGACGAAATTTAATTTCTGTCCATCGTTTATCAGACAGGCTTTATTCGCTGCCGCGACCCAAGAACGACGTTTCAAGCTGCGCGGTATCAGGCGTAATCCTCGACCAATCGCAGCCGGAGCCAATAACCAGCGGTAATGACCATGTCGTAATATAAAGCAGGCTATTTTCCCGTACAGGATATGTAATGGGTAAAAGCTCCGAGTTACTTTATCAACACTATTACGCCAAGATAAATAAACCCAAACAGCTAAGAAACGCATTACTTCTCCAAGGGTTTATCCTGTTGCAACAATGACAACAACTGATCAGCAAATTTTGGATATTCGCGATCCTGCTGAGCTAACCATTTCTGACCAACGATAAATGTCGGTGTCGCATTGATCTGATAATACTTACTGACGGCGACCATATAACCCAACAGATCTTTCACTGCCTGCGATTGGCTCACTCGTTGGTATTCGTTCACATCAATACCATTGGCCTGTAGCCATTGATTACGTTGTGCGGTTTCGCCGAGATCGACATTATCTTTAATCACCGCTTTATACGCACTGTTGCGATGCTGTGGCTCAATTCCCATCACCGTTAACGTAGCAAATAATGGGGCGAAACTTGCTAAACCACTATTGGCAGGATTACTGATATGTAAACGAATCAACTTTGTACCTGCTGGCATACGTTCTTCCAGCTTAGCAATGTCGTTTTCACTAACGGCGCAGTAGTGACAGCCATAGGAAAATATTTCTACAATGGTGTTTTTATCTTTAATCGGGCTATTTTTAGCGTCTTCAGCACTGACCGATTTCAGAGTTCCCTCTGTTCCATTCTGATTTAATACAAAATAATGGAAATAAGCTGTCGTTATTAATGCAGAAATAACAATAACCAAAAGAGTATAGGCTGTGAGTAATAAAGGTCTTTTAAACATAAGGATGAGATCCTGGATACAAAGTTGTCAATCAGTCATTTTATCGAGGAATGATCAGGCAAGTATAGCAGCGCTACTACACTTGCCTAAAAGTGCAACCTCAGCTATATCACTTAGCCGATAGCTTTGCAGCTAGATGCCGGAGCAACCTTGAAAGTCTTAGTCACAACGCCATGCTTGTCAGTACAGGTCTGAACAGAGTTACAAACCTGAGTTGCACCACTCTGAACCCAATCGTAAGCATTAGTACAAGTTGTGCAAGTACCGCCAACGATGGCGCCAGCTTCTGACATATTCATCTTCTTCATTACAACGTCCTTATATTTTAAAGTTAAGTACAACAGCCTTACCATTGACCATCTTCAATGATGGACAATTCAATGCAAGAGCATATGAATACGCTCTTACTTAAAGTGAAAACTTATTATAAGTTAGTGTCACTAGGTGAAGCCGCGGCAAGAATATCGTGGCAAAAGACACAATTCAATATATTTATCGTTATAAATTGCATTGTTTGCAATATCTACTTTTTAAGTAGATCAGGAGTATTCTCGAATATTCTTATTTTATTTTTCGCAATATAATAGATATAAGTACTTACCTCTTATTATTATTGCAGGATTATTCTTTGTTTTTTACTCACTACGATGCAAAACAATCTCCTCTGACCAGCCTTTTTTATTCGAGGCATATCACAGGATATCAGGGAAATGATTGATTACCTCAAATAGGAACCTACACTGAAATGCTGGTTGCAACCGCAAAGGAGATTCAATGATCATTTCCGCCTCAACCGATTATCGAGCCGCAGCACAAGCAAAACTTCCGCCTTTTCTGTTCCACTATATAGACGGCGGAGCCAACGCAGAGCACACGCTCAGGCGTAATACTACTGATCTGGCGGAGATCGCTCTGCGTCAACGTGTGTTAAAAAACATGTCAGATCTTAGCCTGAGCACCAACCTATTCGGTGAACAATTGGCGATGCCAGTGGTTCTGGCTCCCGTCGGATTGACCGGCATGTATGCGCGCCGTGGCGAAGTACAGGCCGCACGAGCTGCCGCCAGTAAAGGCATTCCCTTTACCCTTTCCACCGTTTCCGTTTGCCCGATCGAGGAAGTCGCTCCAGCGATCAATCGCCCAATGTGGTTTCAGCTTTACGTTTTGAAAGACCGCGGCTTTATGCGTAATGCATTAGAACGAGCCAAAGCCGCCGGGGTAAAAACGCTGGTTTTTACCGTCGATATGCCGGTTCCGGGTTCTCGCTACCGCGATGCACATTCGGGGATGAGTGGCCCAAATGCTTCAATTCGCCGCATCCTACAAGCAGTTACTCATCCTCAATGGGCATGGGATGTTGGCTTGCACGGTAAACCGCACGATCTCGGCAATATCTCCGCTTATCGTGGCACGCCAACAAGCCTTGAGGATTATATCGGGTGGCTGGCAACTAACTTCGATCCTTCAATCTGTTGGAAAGACTTGGAGTGGATTAGAGAATTCTGGGACGGCCCAATGATTATCAAAGGGATTTTAGATCCTGAAGACGCCAAAGACGCAGTGCGTTTTGGTGCCGATGGCATTGTGGTTTCTAACCATGGTGGACGTCAGTTGGACGGAGTCCTCTCTACAGCCCGCGCCCTACCCGCCATCGCCGATGCAGTAAAAGGTGATATTACTATTCTGACCGATTCCGGTATTCGCAGTGGATTGGACGTTGTGCGCATGATTGCTCTGGGCGCGGATAGCGTGCTGATCGGGCGAGCATTCGTTTATGCGCTAGCCGCTGCTGGTGAAGCCGGTGTGATTAATTTGCTGGAGTTGTTCGAAAAGGAAATGCGCGTCGCGATGACGCTAACGGGTGCAAAAAGCATTGCTGAATTAGGCGCAGGTTCGCTGGTACAAAATTCCCTGTAAGCCAAAACGGCTCCATTGTCGGAGCCGTTTACGGTGTTCTTCACAGTCAGCAAGACGGAGATTTGCCCTGCGGCGGTAAGTACCTCAACGGGTCCAGCGCCGTAGCGCGATAGCGGATCTGGAAGTGTAACGCGACGCGGTTAGTGCCGGAACTACCCATAGTGGCAATCTTCTGTCCGGCTTTCACATCCTGCGCATTGCGCACCAAGGTGGTGTCGTTGTGGGCATAAGCGGTGATGTAATCATTACCGTGCTTGATCATGATCAGGTTGCCATAACCGCGCAGTTGGTTGCCGACGTAAACCACTTTCCCTTTCGCTGAGGCGTAAACTGCCTGTCCACGGCTGCCAGCAATATCGATGCCCTTGTTGCCGCCATCAGACAATGAGAAACCTTCAATGATTTTGCCACTGGTCGGCCAACGCCAACAGCGGGAACTGCCCGGTGGCGGTGCCGATTGCGCTAACACAGTGCCAGAGCTACGCGAGGAAGATTTACCACTGGATTTAGTTGCAGAGCCAGGAACGACTCGTAGCGTTTGCCCGACCTCCAAATTATACGGAGCACGGAGTTTGTTCATTTTAGCCAGAGTGCTGACTTCGTTATCCGTAATCCAAGCGATGTAATACAGCGTATCGCCCTTCTTGACGGTATAGGTCTTGCCGGTGTGGCTGCCTTTAGGGAGTTTGTCGTAATCGCGTTTGGTGCCGTTGCCCGAACACCCCGCCAACAACAGTCCAAGGAACATACAGACCACTATTCGACGCCACGACATTAATTTGCTTCCAGTGCTCAAAACCCACCCTCATCATATAAATGTTGTATGCAGCCAATACCGTTGAAACATCAGCAGTGCATATTAACATAGGTGGTGCAGAAGTTGAGTGCGGCTTGCAGTTGTTCACTGATAAGCAGAGTCTCTAAAGGCAGCCAAAAATGATTTAACTTCCGCGATACGATGAATAACCAAACGGGCTGACGAGTAAAGGAATGTGGTAATGCTGATCGGCAGATGAGAAATCTACGACAATCGGAATTTCAGGGTAGAAGGTTTTTTGATTATGTTTTTTAAAATAATCACCGGTTTTAAACGTGACGCGATAAACCCCAGTAGAAAGCGGGCTCGCCTTTGGATACAGCGCACTAACTCTACCGTCATTGTCTGTTTCGACCGAAGAAAGCGGCAACCAGCCGATACCTTCTTTGCGCTCAAGCGTCACCACCACACCCACGGCGGGTTTGCCTGTCCCTTGATCAAGAATATGTACGCTGACCGGATTACGCATGTTTTCCTTATCTGTTTTCTCTGCTGCCGATGCCGAAAATGCCAACACAGATGCCAGTAGTAAATAGTAGATACCTTTCATTTTTCACTCTCCATTTCGTGAATTAATAGCGGAGTAAAAAACAAATCAATCTGCATGTCTATCCAATTGAATCATAATGCTAATATTTGAGACTAGGCTTGAATATGGGACACTATTCTTATCGTTCTCATCACTCATAACAGGAACAAACTATGTTCATCATTTTCGGCGGCTTACCCGGCAGTGGGAAAAGCACCATTGCTCAAGCACTGGCTAAACGACTGAACGCCATCTACCTGCGTATCGACACCATAGAACAAGCAATTCGTGAAGCCGAAGAAGGTGTTCGAGAGATGGGGCCTGCTGGCTATTTTGTCGCCTATGAATTAGCCAGAGAAAACCTGAAAATAGGCTCAACGGTCATCGTTGATTCTGTTAATCCACTACAACTAACACGCGATGCCTACCGCGATGTTGCCCTTTCAATCAAGACACCCTATTTAGAAATTGAAGTTGTTTGCTCGAACCAGAATCAACACCGTGAACGTGTAGAGAGCAGAAAAGCAGAAGTTCATGGATTAAAGCTACCGGACTGGAATGACGTAACCGTAACCCGCCGAAATTACGAACCTTGGGATAGAGAGCATTTGATACTCGATAGCGCCAAATTATCGGTTACTCAAAGTGTAGATAAGATTATTGCTTGTTTTACAAAGGAATAAGGATGCCAGTAATTCAAAACAACCCTTCTCTATTCGACCAACTCTCGTAAACTTTGCGCTAATTATTGTGGGGTAAATTCACCCGTAGCGGCCTGTACGGTCAGTTCCTCCAGCGTGTTATCTTCATCTCGGATTAGCACGCCGTTCCGCTTTAAAAACGCCATAGTGGTAAAAATGCCGTTCTCTTTTCCCACCATTGAAAATATGCCCACGCGCAATAGCAACCCAATAAGCTGCAGCTAAATCAAACAGATCACCCACACCTTCATAGTGAGCAAGATTGTGAACCCGATGAATAATGGCTTCAGCTCGCCCTACATCAGGCATACCCTCCACCAGGGTATAGTTGCAAAATTCTATCGTGGAATATCACTATTTCACTGGAGCTAATCCACTACATCTATCAGTCAAAGCCTCAATTGTTCGCCCATGACGCTGCATAATACTGTCAAACTCAGCATCAAGTTTTACCTTTTGGTAGGCCTCAAACTCAGCCTTACTTATCACTATGGCGGCAGAACCATCACGACGAGTAATTTCTACCGGCTCCCCGCTCGTAGCTGCGTCAAGAACTGCGGAAATATTGGCGCGTGCCTGTGTTGATGTGTAAACGATCATAATCCCTTATATGTGTTGTACATTTAAGATCTACATCTTAAATGTACTTAACGCAATCAGGTGACACTATTAACCATCGGCCGCACACAAAAATCTTCACACCCTATTAGCAGAGTAGCGTAAAGGACTACCCGTTATACGCTCGATCACCGGCACGTAAGCTCGCCAATATTTTTCTTTCAACCTGAACAGTTGCCAGCGTTTACATTCGAACGTTTCCCACCTCATCCCTTTGGGTTTAGTGAACTGAAAAGGGGTTTTAAACAAGTTCATAAGTTCCGACATGTCTTCACTCCAAATGGCGAGGCGCTTGCTTCTGATTAACCGACGCATTCTGGTTAACCTGTCCTCACTCTGCCTGGCATGTGTTGACCACAACAAACCTCCAACACTTACGGCAGACAAGTTCTTTGAGCTCGATGTGGAGTTTCGTACACCGCTGGTGGCAATAATGATTTTCCCCAGTGCTAGCGCTGGGTGACGGGTGATTTACGCATTGTAGTTGAGTTTCGTTTTGCACATTAATGAGATTGGGGTATGGGGATTAAAGTCGCTTCTCAGCCGCCTGATAGGCTTCTTCTTTCTCTCGTTTCCCAATGGCAACCACAAAGACCGTGATTTGCTCATCCTGAACCTGATAGATAAGCCGATAACCAGAGGCGCGGAGCTTTATTTTATAGCAGTCAGGTAAGCTATGTAGCCGGTTGGCCTCTATGCGGGGCGCTTCGATCACCGCTGCTAATTTCTTCTTGAATTGCTGGCGCACTGTGTCGCCCAACTTCCCCCACTCCTTCCAAGCGCGGGGATCAAATATCAGGTTATAGGTCATCCAACGTAACCTTTATGCCTTTTTGCGGGTTAGCCAAACGTTCTCTGACAATTTCAACCAGCTTGGCATCTTCATCGGTAAGCAGCGCCTGTTTAAACGGCAGCTTGCCGCTTTGGGCAACATATTCCAATGTTTGGCGCAGTAACTCGGACGGTGTGACACCCAGCTTTTCCAACGCCGCATAAGAACGCTCTTTCAGGTCATCATCTACACGAATATTAATGGTACCCATAAATCACCTCACGTAATAACAATTGTACTTACATTTGTATTTTAACCTCATACAGGATTGAACGCAATTTAAGCACTCCCTCTTATCGTTGACGCTCGCATGCCTACTGGCTCACGTAGGGCGCATCACATAACTAATCCAGACAAACAGGAATTACAGGGTGGGAGTTGATGATATAACTACAGGCTTTTAGAGGATATAACTAAGAAATACAATAAGATAGGTACTGAAAGAATGATCATGGAGCGGGTGAAGGGAATCGAACCCTCGTATGCAGCTTGGGAAGCTGCCGTTCTACCATTGAACTACACCCGCAACGATGTGCGGTAGGCATTATAACCGGTTATCCACATCGGGCAAGCGGGGAATTGAGTTAATCGCTGATGTTTTAAGCGGTTAGATGTCTGGCCTCAGTTCACAGCCATAAAAAAACCGGCGCAGTCACCTACACCGGTTGGTTTCACTCAAGGTGAATTATTTTACCGGGCGCATCGCTGGGAACAGGATCACGTCACGGATGGTGTGGCTGTTGGTGAACAGCATCATCATACGGTCGATACCAATACCCAAGCCTGCCGTCGGTGGCAGGCCATGCTCCAGCGCGGTAACGTAGTCTTCGTCGTAGAACATCGCTTCGTCATCACCTGCGTCTTTAGCAGAAGCTTGATCAGCGAAACGCTGTGCCTGATCTTCTGCGTCATTCAGCTCGGAGAAACCGTTACCGATTTCACGACCACCGATGAAGAACTCGAAGCGATCGGTGATTTCTGGATTATCGTCGTTACGACGTGCCAGCGGAGAAACTTCTGCTGGATATTCGGTGATGAAGGTCGGTTGAATCAGATGGCTTTCTGCCACTTCTTCAAAGATTTCAGTCACTACGCGGCCCAAGCCCCAGCTCTTCTCGATTTTGATACCGATAGATTCGGCAATCGCCACCGCTTTGTTCATATCGTCTAGATCGGCGATATTGGTTTCTGGACGATGCTTTTTAATCGCTTCGCGCATAGTCAGTTTTTCAAACGGCTTGCCGAAATCGAAGGTCTGCTCACCGTACTGCACGACGCTGTTACCCAACACTTTCTCGGTCAGGGTGCGGAACAGTTCTTCGGTCAGAACGATCAGATCTTTGTAATCCGCATACGCCATATAGAGTTCCATCATGGTGAACTCTGGGTTATGACGCGGGGAAACACCTTCGTTACGGAAGTTACGGTTAATTTCGAACACGCGCTCGAAGCCACCCACCACCAGACGCTTCAGATACAGTTCTGGCGCGATACGCAGGTACATATCGATGTCCAGCGCATTGTGATGAGTCACGAACGGACGTGCAGAAGCACCGCCTGGGATCACTTGCATCATTGGGGTTTCGACTTCCATGAAGCCTTTTTCCACCATGAAGTTACGGATCGCCGCCATCACTTGAGAACGGACTTTAAAGGTGTTGCGTGATTCTTCGTTAGCGATCAGATCCAAATAACGCTGACGGTAACGCGTTTCCTGATCCGCCAAACCGTGGAATTTATCCGGCAACGGGCGCAGTGCTTTGGTTAACATACGCAGTTCAGTACAGTGGATAGAAAGTTCGCCGGTCTGAGTTTTGAACAGCTTACCGCGAGCACCCAGGATATCGCCCAGATCCCACTTCTTGAATTGCTCGTTGTAGATGCCTTCAGCCAGATCGTCACGTGCGACGTATAACTGGATACGGCCACCAACGTCTTGCAGGGTAACGAAAGACGCCTTACCCATGATACGGCGGGTCATCATGCGGCCAGCAACAGTCACTTCGATACCCAGATCTTCTAGCTCGGCTTTATCTTTGCTGTCGTAGGCTGCGTGCAGCTTGTCGGACGTGGTGTCACGACGGAAGTCATTCGGGAACGCAATGCCGTTCTCGCGCAGTACCGCTAATTTTTCGCGGCGTGATTGCAGTTCGTTGTTTAGATCCAACGCCTGATCGGCGCTTGTTGCTTGTTGCTCAGACATTTCTGTTCCTCATAACCCGGCTTTCAAACTTGCCTCAATGAATTTATCCAGGTCGCCATCCAGTACGGCCTGCGTGTTACGCGTTTCAACGTTGGTGCGCAAATCCTTGATACGGGAATCATCCAGCACGTAAGAACGGATTTGACTACCCCAGCCGATATCGGATTTGTTGTCTTCCAGAGCCTGCTTGTCAGCATTTTTCTTTTGCATCTCATATTCATACAGCTTGGCTCGCAACTGTTTGAATGCTTGATCTTTGTTCTTATGCTGGGAACGGTCGTTCTGGCACTGCACCACAATGTTGGTCGGTAAGTGGGTAATACGCACCGCAGACTCGGTTTTGTTAACATGCTGGCCGCCCGCGCCCGAAGCACGGTAAACGTCAATACGCAGGTCTGCCGGGTTGATGTCGATATCAATATCGTCATCCACTTCCGGGTAGACGAATACCGAACTGAAGGAGGTATGGCGACGGCCACCTGAGTCGAACGGGCTCTTACGTACCAGGCGATGCACGCCAGTTTCAGTACGCAACCAGCCGAACGCATAGTCGCCGATAATTTTGATGGTGGCGGATTTCAGACCTGCAACGTCGCCATCAGACTCTTCAATCACTTCTGTTTTAAAGCCTTTTGCTTCCGCCCAACGCAAGTACATACGCAGCAACATGCTGGCCCAGTCCTGCGCTTCGGTACCACCGGAGCCCGCCTGAATATCCAGGTAGCAGTCCGCGCTGTCGTATTCACCAGAGAACATGCGACGGAATTCTAGACCTTCCAATTTGCTAGTCAGTTGATCAAGCTCAACCACCGCCTCATTAAAGGTTTCTTCATCGTCGGCCTCAATCGCCAATTCCAGCAGGCCGGTGACATCTTCTTCACCCTGCTTCAGATTGTCGATGGTATCGACGATGGCTTCGAGCGCCGAGCGCTCTTTACCCAGCGCCTGTGCGCGCTCAGGTTCGTTCCACACGTCTGGCTGCTCTAGCTCAGCGTTAACTTCTTCTAGACGTTCTTTCTTGGCATCATAGTCAAAGATACCCCCGAAGAACGCTCGTCCGCTCGGACAGGTCCTGAATACGGTTCTTTACCGGATTAATTTCAAACATGGTTTTTTGAGTTCTTTCGGTTGATGTCATGAATGGCAGAGTGCCATTAGAACCGATTATTCTAGCGGATCCAGGCGACAGTTTGTAGCGAGATGGCGAGTTTTTGTCATGATCAGAGCTCGTCAACCCAACTCGGAGCTCTTACCGTTTCATCCCACGGATCATTCCCCTCACCAATAGTGGATAATTATTGTTCGCTATAGCCATAATGACTATAGTAATGCTGAAAATTTGACAAGGGACGGAGAATGATATGGATATTTTTGTTACTGATAATTTCGATAAATTTATGGGTAAGAACCATATTCTTGACAAAAGGATATGCAAAGCAGCAAGAGAGATTGTCAACGGATTGCATGACGGAGACTTGGGCGGCGGTGTGATTAAGAAACGTATACCACTCAATCAAGGGAAGCGTGCAGGTGCGCGATCCATCGTGGCATTCAAGAGCGGCCATCACCAATACTTTGTCGACGGCTGGCTGAAAAACACGCTAAAGCAAACTGGGGCAAAAGAGATCGCCGATGATGAACTGGAAACTTATCGAGATCTAGCCAAAGACTTCTTTGCCATGACGCCAGATATTATCAAGATAGCCATAGATAACGGGTACTTACGAGAGGTACATTGCCATGACTGATAACCGCTTACTTAGATTGCAAAAGATGGCTCAGCGATTTAATACCATCGGCGCAGTTTCTGATGAGACCGTAGAAAAAATTAACCAACGCGTAGAAGCCAGAGAGAGAAACGATCGACAAAATCTGGTCATGAACGGCGCTCGTATCAAGATGATGCGTAAACGTCTCGGTTTAAGTCAGTCCGATCTTGCTGCGGTAGTCAATATGTCAACCACCAGCGTGCAAAAATGGGAACGTAATGCAATCACGCCACAAGGTGCTGCACTTAGAATATTGGAAATCATCGAGCAAAAAGGCGTTGAGAGCGTCATCATCGCACCTTCACCACACTAGAAAAAAGTGCCCGAATTCTCAAGTTGACTCAGGCACTTCTTCAACGTTAACGCGGCCAGAGGTGCTGGATCAGCAACTGCACATTGCGGTTACCGCGGAACTCATTAACGTCCAGTTTGTAAGCCAATTCGACTTCTCGCACGCTGCTATCCGGCCACAGAGTGGTGTCGATATTGAAAGCGATGCCGTCCAGCAACGGGCCGCCGCCAAGTGGTTCTACCATCAGTTTCAGGTGTTTTTCACCGACCAGCCGCTGCTGCAGAATGCGGAACTTGCCGTCGAAAGTCGGTTCAGGGAACGCTTGCCCCCACGGACCACCTTCACGCAGCAGTTCGGCGGTTTCCAACGTCAGTTCTTGCATCAATAGTTCGCCGTCCGACCAAATCACACCTTCTAACATCGCCGGATCGAGCCATTCACCCACCAATTCACCAAAGCGTTGGCGGAACTGTTCGAATTGACTCTCTTCCAGCGACAATCCTGCCGCCATCGCATGACCACCGAACTTGAGCATCAGGCCAGGGTTCAGCGTATCCAAGCGCTCTAATGCATCACGCATATGCAGCCCAGCAATTGAACGGCCTGAGCCTTTCAAAATGCCATCGCCTGCGGGAGCAAAAGCAATCACCGGACGATGGAAACGCTCTTTGATGCGCGAGGCCAAAATCCCCACCACGCCCTGGTGCCATTCTGGATGGTACATCGCCAGTCCGTAAGGCAGTTCGGTGCTGGTGCGTTCCAGTTGATCGCATAGCTGTAGTGCTTCAACCTGCATGCCCTGTTCAATCTCACGGCGCGTCTGGTTCAACGCATCGAGTTCGTTCGCTAACATGCGCGCCTGAACAATATCGTCACTCAATAATAACGACACACCAACCGACATATCATCCAAGCGCCCCGCAGCATTCAAACGCGGACCAAGAGCAAAACCGAGATCGTTGGCCGCCAGCGTGCGCGCTTCGCGGTTCGCCACTTCTAACAGCGCACGAATGCCCGGTCGGCATTTGCCAGCCCGGATACGATTTAAACCTTGATAGACCAAAATGCGGTTGTTGGCATCGAGCGGCACAACATCTGCCACCGTGCCGAGTGCCACCAGATCCAGCAATTCCGCCAGATTAGGCATCGCTAATGCGCGTTGTTCGAACCAGCCGCTATCACGCAATCGGGCACGCAGCGCCAGCATTAGGTAAAACGCAACGCCGACTCCCGCCAAGGATTTGGAGGGGAAACCACACTCTCGCAAGTTAGGGTTAACAATCGCTTCTGCCGCAGGCAGGGTTTCTCCCGGCAGATGGTGGTCAGTCACCAACACCTGCATACCTTTGGCGTGAGCAACATCAACCCCCGCGTGAGAGGAAATACCGTTGTCCACGGTGAGGATTAGCTCTGCACCGCGTGCGTCGGCCTGCTCCACCACTTCAGGGCTGAGACCATAACCATCTTCGAAACGGTTCGGTACCAGATAGTCGACATTGCTGCCGCCCATGCTTCGTAGCGCCAACACCGTCAACGCGGTACTGGTCGCGCCATCGGCATCGAAATCACCGACCACCATGATGCGGCGTTGATCAGCCAACGCCTGTTGCAACAAACCTACCGCGGCATCAATACCATTCAGTTGCTGCCAAGGCAGCATCCCTTTCACGCCACGTTCTAATTCTTGCTCTCCTTGTACGCCGCGCAATGCATACAGGCGGCGCAACAACGGAGGTAAATTAGCGGGAAGATGGCTATCATCCGCCGCCTCTCGACGGCGTAATTGGGTTTTGATACTCACCAGCGGTTATTTCGCCGCAGCTTGTTGAGCGTCCAACATCGCAGCCAGTTCTTTCGGCCCTTGATAACCTGGGATCATCATGCCGTTTTGCAAGATCATCGCTGGAGTCCCTTGAATGCCGTACTGCACGCCCAGTGCGTAATGCTTGCTGATGTCGGTTTTGCAGGTCGCAGGGGATACTGCGTCACCTTTCATCGCCTCATCGAAGGCTTTGGCTTTATTAGCGGTACACCAGATCGATTGCATATCTTTTTCGGCTGGAGAGTTGAGTCCCTGACGTGGGAACGCCAGATAACGCACGGTGATCCCCAGATCGTTATACTCTTTCATCTGCTGGTGCAGCTTGTGACAATAACCACAGGTGATGTCAGTAAACACGGTGATCACGTGTTTCTCTTTCGGCGCTTTATAGACAATCATTTGATCTTTCAGCGCTTCTAGTTTGCTATCCAGCAATTGGTTGGTCACGTTGACCGGCTGCTTGCCACTCACGTCAAACAACGGGCCTTGCAGCACATGTTTACCATCTTCTGAAACGTACAGAACGCCGTTTTCGGTCAGTACCGTTTTCAAACCAGCGACCGGCGAAGGCTGCACATCCGCTTGTTGCATGCCCAAACTGCCGAGTGCTTTTTTGATCGCCGCATCGTCGGCATGAGCCACGCTAGTGACAGAGGCCACCAGCAGAGAGAGCAGCATTAAACCTTTTTTCATTCTTCAATCCTTTCCAACCCGGCGCATTAGGCGCGCGGATGATGCTGTTGATGTAGTTGTTTCAACCGTTCGGTTGCTACATGAGTATAAATTTGGGTAGTCGAGAGATCGCTGTGTCCCAATAACATTTGTACGACACGAAGATCGGCACCGTGGTTCAATAAATGGGTGGCGAACGCATGGCGCAACACGTGTGGTGACAAGCGTTCGCTGTCGATACCGGCCAGAATCGCATAGTGTTTGATACGATGCCAGAAAGTCTGACGAGTCATTTGTTGGCTACGATTGCTGGGGAATAAAACGTCTAACGCCTGTCCATTAACCAGCCACGGGCGGCCATGCTCCATATAATTTTCGATCCAATACACTGCTTCTTCGCCCAGCGGAACCAACCGCTCCTTATTACCTTTACCGATCACCCGCACCACGCCTTGGCGCAGACTCACATCGCTAATGTTCAAGCCCACCAGTTCGGATACGCGTAAACCGGTGGCGTACAACATTTCCAGCATCGCTTTATCACGCAGCTCCAGCGGTTGATCGACACAAGGGGCTTGCAACAAGGCCTCCACCTGCGCTTCGCTCAGATCTTTCGGTAACCGTTGCGGCAGTTTCGGCGAAGCTAACAACGCAGTGGGATCGTCCTCGCGCAGCTTTTCGCGGTACAGATATTGAAATAGACGCCGCATGGCACTCAGCAAACGCGCAGAACTGGTGGCTTTATAGCCCCCTTCCACGCGCTCCGCCAGAAATGCCTGCAAATCCAATGCTTCAGCCTGTAACAGACTGCTATTTTGCTGATTGAGCCAGTTGACTAGGGCCTGTAAATCCAGCCGGTAAGAGGCCAGCGTATTCTCAGCCAGATTACGTTCCAGCCACAGCGCATCCAGAAACTGCTCAATTAATGCGTTTTGCGGTTGCACGCCGCCCTCTCTTCATTCCATTCGCCCCCGGCATTATTGCCTTATGGTACACTCGTTGCAATTCTACGTAAGGTAACAAAGCGGTTTAAAGATGAAGATTGGTCTGTTTTACGGCTCCAGCACCTGCTATACCGAGATGGCAGCAGAGAAAATCCGTGAAATTCTAGGTGAAGATCTGGTCGATTTGCACAACCTGAAAGACGTTTCCCCTAAGTTGATGGAGGATTACAGCATTCTGATCCTCGGTATTCCGACTTGGGATTTTGGTGAGTTGCAGGAGGATTGGGAAGTCATTTGGCCGCAGCTCACCGAGCTGGATCTGAAAGGGAAAATCGTCGCAATGTATGGTATGGGCGATCAACTCGGTTATGGCGAATGGTTCCTCGATGCGCTCGGTATGTTGCACGATCACATCGCGCCGCTTGGCGTCCAATTTATCGGTTTCTGGCCGATCGACGGTTTCGAATTCACCAGCCCTAAGCCATTAAGTGCTGACGGCAAACATTTTGTCGGTTTGGCGTTGGATGATGTAAACCAGTACGACATGAGTGAAGAACGAATGCAGCAATGGTGTGAACAAATCCTGTTGGAAATGGAACCACTGCTGTAAACGTAATTGGGCGCGAAACCGCGCCCATCATGACCATCACTTCCACAAGCGGAATCGATGTTCACTCTTCTCAGCCGCTGGCTCCGCGCTCAAACGAGCAGGATCAGCCACTTGATACCAATCCAGCTTGCGCGTCAGCAACATAATCCCTGCCAGTATCGCGAACAACAACACAGAACCGAGTACCAGCGCGTTATCCTCCGACTGCAGCAGCAGATACAACACGCCATACAGCAACAGCAAACTGGCAGCAAACAACACTCCACGTAATTTACTGCGTAGCACCGCACTGAGATAGAAAGCAATCAATCCGCTGCACGCCACGCTCGCCGACAGATAAGCCACGTTAAAGCCCAAATGCTCCGAGAACGCCAACAGAATCAGGTAGAACAAGACTAACGCCGCACCTACCAGCAAATATTGGATGGGGTGGACACGCAAACCGGTCAGGGTTTCGAACAAGAAGAACGACATAAACGTCAAACCGATAAACAGCACCGCGTATTTCACCGCTCGTTCGGTCAGTTGATAGTGATCCACCGGTTCGATCAGGCTGGTGCTAAACGTAGGCAGTTTATCTTCATCCACAATGCCATCGTCATAAGCGAAAGAGCTGTTGATGTTGTTGGCAAACCAGGTACTGCGCCAGCGAGCGGTGAACCCATCGGCTGTCACTTTGCGTTCATCCGGCAAGAAATTACCGAGGAAATTAGGATGTGGCCAGTTGCTCTGCAATGTCAGTTCGCTACTACGCCCTAACGGGACGACAGACAAACTGCTGGTGCCCGCGAGTGTCAGGGTAAAACTGGTATCCAGCCCATTTTTCCGTAATGCGTCCAATGGCAGTGGCGCATGAATCCCCTGAGGCATCACACCAATTCGAGTTCCCGGTTCAAATGCCGTTGGCTGCGGCGTACCACTCAATGGCGAAATACTTTTGATACCGCGTGAATCACTTAACGCCACCACGAGGAAAGGTTGTTCCAGCGTTATATTACTTTTTTGCAGATCCCCTAGTTCTGGCTGCCCAAAAGTGGCTTGGAACTTTAATGCGCCTTGATAAATCTGCGTTTGGTAAATCCCTAACTTACGGATTTCTACGTTCGGTTTACCCTCAATCTTGAGTGATTCCGGTAACAAATAACGATAATGCCGCGTCGCCTGCACTGTCACCTTTCCCTTGTCATCTTTTTTCTCTTCACGTTCGATATACGGGATGACAATCAACGGACCCAGAACCCGTTGCGCCCGACTGGTACTTTCGCTCACCTGCCCAACGACGCTTTGGCGATAACCGCTGCGCTCCTGAATAATATCCATCAACTGTGCAATCGGGATCAACATTAGGATCATCAATCCCAGTAGCGTCGTTATTTTCCAAAACAAGACTGATTTCATCATTTTGCTGCGCTCCTTATCGGTAATAGCGCTACGATAGAACGGCCAGATGAAGTTGAAATGTGGTTATGTGAAGAGAAGGTGAAGTCAGAGAGATAAAGTGAGAATTGCCGTCACGCCGTGCGGTTGGCGGTTCTGTAATTGAATACTGCCGTGATGAAGGCGCGCCACTTCCTGCACGAAATTCAACCCTAAACCGCTGCTTTTCGGTTTATCGCTACGTGCCAATGAATAGAAACGTTCGAAGATTTTATCCTGCGCATAGTCAGGAATTCCGCTGCCATTATCGTTAATGGTGATTTGGTAATCTCGTTCCAAGCGCTCGCTTCGCACGCTGATAGCGCCGCCAGTCGGTGTGAAGTCGAGTGCGTTTTCCAGCAGATTGCTCAATGCCTGACTGATTAATAATGCATCGCCGTTTACCGAACCTTCCGCCAAGGATTCAATTTGTAGCGCAATACCGCGCTGCACCGCCTGCGCCTCTTTACCGGCTAAAACCTGACGAATTAACTCGCTCATTGATACCGCGCTTAACTCCAGACCGGGACGACTCTCCAGCCGCGCTTGCACCAATAATTTGTCCACCAGTTGCTGAATGCGGCTGCTTTGCTGTTCGATATTGTGCAGAAAACGCTGCGCCGTCGCTGGCGGTGGCGATTCCTGTAATAACTCGGCAGCTCCACGGATCGCCGCCAGTGGGCTTTTCAGTTCGTGCGTCAGCGTATGCACGTACTGTTCGATATAGGCTTTGCCTTCCAGTTTCAGACGCATACTTTCCAGCGATTGCGCGAGTTGAGCGAGCTCATGGCTACCCATTTGTGGCAAAGGCACCGCTTCCCCTTGCGCCACACCATCGGCATAACGCACCAACCGGCCAATCGAACGGTTGATCCACCAAACAAATCCCAATCCAATCAGCAAAGCGATACCTAATAAGATTGCCCCGGCCAACAGGATACGGCGTTCGCTGCGCTTGATCACCGGCGTCATGCTGCTATTGGGTTTACCCACGCTCAGTACGCCGATAATCGCGCCCTGCTCAAGAACGGGTGCCGCCACGTACATCACCGAGCTGTTTTCATCTTGCGGGTTGCTTCGCGTGCTACGCGCACCGTATTGACCACGCAAAGTGAGATAGACATCGTTCCAACGTGAGTAATCTTGCCCTAACGCTTTACCACTGGAGTCAAAAATCACTTTGCCTTGGGCATCAGTGAGATAAACACGGTACTCATTGCGATCCTTACGAATACCGGCAATATTCGCACCAATAGGCCGTTGATTAAGTTGAGTAAATGCCTGCGCCAGTTGCCCTTTTGTCAGATCGCCGTGTTGCATATCCTGTCGGGCAATCTGTGCCAGCAGGTTGGCGGTATCCACCAGCGTCCCTTCGGTGGCACGCCGCACACCAGGTTTTACTTCTTGCACAAAGATACTTAAAACGAAATAACCGGCCACCGCGACGATCAGGAAATACCCCAATAACAGCCGCAGGCCGATTCTCATGGCTGGCGACTCACGCTGTAACCCAGACCACGATGGGTATGAATGGGCGGTTCACGGGGATCGATAGCACGCAGTTTGGCGCGTAGGGTTTTGATATGGGTATCCACAGTACGATCGAGGCTCTCTTCCGCCTGCGCCCACACCAGATCCATCAACTGCTGACGCGAAAACACTCGTCCAGGGGACTGCAGTAGCGTTTTCAGCAGCAAGAATTCGTAACGGGTTAACGTCAGTGGTTGTTGATAATAATCAATGGTCGCACCCTCTTCATCCAAGGTAAAAGCACCGAAGTGGTACAGCGTTGGCATCTGTTGGCGTTGCTGTTTTTGCAAACGCCGTAAGATGGTGCGAACTCGCGCGCTAACTTCACGCGGTGAAAACGGTTTGGCGACGTAGTCGTCAGCACCGATTTCCAACCCCAACAGACGATCGATTTCGTCGCTACGAGCCGTCAAAAATAGAATGGGTAAATCTTCCGCCTGCGCTAACAAGCGGCGACACAGCTCAAAACCATTGATGTCGGGCAAACCAACATCCAAGATCGCCAACGCGGGAGTCTCATGCACCAACGCCTGCAATGCGGGTTCGCCACGTTCGAACCAGCGCACCTGAAAGCCTTCGCTTTCCAAGGTATAAATCAGCGTATCGGCAATGCTGGGTTCGTCTTCTACCAGCCACAGCATCGGCTTCATCACTCATCCTCATCAGCAGAGGGCGGGTACTGCAACCATTGTCGCAGATAACTCCAATCTTCCTGATTAGTGCAATCCGAAGCCAACCACAAGCGACGACGCTTATTGCCGTCGACCTGTTGTAAAGTCAGCATCACACCACGCGCAGGCATCCAAGGTTTTTTCAGCAAACGCCACTCCTGCCCATGCCACCCCAAATGCTGATTTGCCAGCAACCGTAATTCACCCCGACGCGAGGCGATACGTTTCTGGCTACGAATACACTCGAACACCACCAGCGTCAGCAATACCAGCCAAATCGGACCATAGCCTTCCGGCCAAGGTGAGATCAGAATCAGCAGTATCAGCGCGCCATGTGTCAACAACGAGAATAGCTGAGTGCGCCAGGAAATACGGATATCACATCGCCACTGGGCCACGGTCTTTATTTCGCGTTTGGATCAAGATCACCATTCTCTGCAATTCAACGTCTTGCGGAGCACCATGATTCATCAGCCAATTGAATAAATCAGGATCGTCACATTCCAACAGGCGGATAAATAGCGCCTTATCCGCATCGCTTAGCGTATCGTACTCATACTCGAAGAACGGCATGATGGAAATATCCAGCTCACGCATACCACGGCGGCAAGCCCAGTGGATTCGTGCTTTATTATTAATATCCATGTGGTTATGACTACCTCTTTTCAGCGCAGCAAGGCCAGCGCAGGGTTCAATTGACACTCTGTAGGCAACAAGTACGCAATATAATTCAGTCAACTAGCGATTCATCGGTCAGGGTAACCGCTAGCTATAAACGTATAGAGTAACAATTTGACATACTCGTCGGGAAGAACGTTAGGCAATAAAGCGCAAAATGCCAAAAAAAGCCCTGCTATTTAATAACTGTTTGCAAAGCGCGTATCCTCTTTTACCATGACAACATCAGCCCAAAGCAGGATCTTATTATGGCATTCACTATTCCATTCCCTCCTCGTCAGCCCTCTGCTTCAACGCATTTGCCACTCACCCTGATCTCATTGGAAGACTGGGCGCTAGTGACATTGAGTGGGCCAGATACGGTGAAGTATCTTCAAGGCCAAGTGACAGCGGATATCGACCAGTTAGCCGCTGATCAGCATGTGTTATGCGGCCACTGCGACGCCAAAGGTAAAATGTGGAGCAATCTGCGTTTGTTCCATCGTGGTGAAGGTTTTGCCTATCTGGAACGTCGTAGCGTGCAAGAAAGCCAATTAGCCGAAATCAAAAAATACGCGGTGTTTTCCAAAATCACCATCGCTGCGGATAACGAAGCCGTACTGCTCGGCGTTGCTGGTTTTCAGGCACGAGCGGCTCTGGCGGGCATCTTCAACACCTTGCCCGATGCAGAACATCAGGTAGTGCAAGATGGCGCAACCACGCTGCTGCACTTCGCTTTGCCAGCCGAACGCTTCTTACTGGTGACGGATGCCACCACCGCTGAACGGCTCACGGTCAAACTCAACGAACAAGCTGAGCGTAACGATAGTCAACAATGGCAGGCACTGGATATTGAAGCGGGTTTCCCGATTATTGATGCCGTAAACAGTGCGCAATTGATCCCACAGGCGACGAACCTGCAAGCGTTAGCAGGGATCAGTTTTAGTAAAGGGTGTTACACCGGGCAAGAGATGGTGGCACGCGCCAAGTTCCGCGGAGCCAACAAGCGTGCTTTATATTGGTTGGCGGGCAAAGCCAGTAAGGTGCCACAAGCCGCTGATGAGTTAGAACTGCAACTCGGCGAAAACTGGCGCCGCACCGGTACCATTCTAGCGGCCAGCCATCTGGCAGATGGCACGGTTTGGGTGCAAGCGGTGCTGAACAACGATCTCGAAGCGGATAGCAGACTGCGTGTGCGTGAAGATACTGGCAGTCTGTTAGCAATCCAGCCGTTGCCGTATTCGTTGGTGGAAGAGAAATAAAACTCGGGGATTTCAGATCCCTGCCTTTATCCGCAATGAATTTCGCGTTGCAGCTAGGCGGCAAGCGAGTAAATCCCCAGGAGCTTACGCCAGTAAGTGACTGGGGTGCGCACGCGCAGCCAACAACGCTGCGGCGTGAAAGGTGAAGCGGATATTATACATACAAATAAATCGCCAAGAAGTGGCATACACAACCGCCTAAGACGAAGCCGTGCCAGATGGCGTGACCGTAACGGATACGTTTTGAGGCATAGAAAATCACCCCCAGCGTATACACCACGCCACCTACCGCCAATAGCGTGACGCCACCGGTCGCCAACCGCGTTGCCAGTTGATAAATCACAATCAACGACAACCAGCCCATCACCAAATACGTCACCAGCGACAGCACTTCAAAACGGTGAGCGAAGGCCAGTTTGAAGATAACCCCAAACAGCGCAATGCTCCAGATAACTACCATCAAACCTCTTGCCAACGGCGAGTCTAAGCCCACCAGCAGAAACGGGGTATAGGTCCCGGCAATCAGCAGGTAAATGGCGCAGTGGTCGAATTTTTTCAGCCAATGTTTGGCTCTTTGATGAGGAATTGCGTGGTACAGAGTTGAGGCTAAGAACAGCAGGATCATGCTGCAGCCATACAGGCTGTAACTGGTAATCGCTGTGGCATCAGCGCCGCTATTGACTGCCTGCACTAACAATAAGACCAAACCGACAATGCCGAACACCACACCAAATCCGTGGCTGATACTGTTAGCTATCTCTTCTGCCCACGGATAAGCAGTGGATTTTTCATCTGCCGCTTCGGCTACACGACTTTTCCCCATAACGCTTTACCCTCATACCACTAGAATTGTTCGAAATTAACGCATCGAAGCTTAGCTGAGAATAATTCCAGTGTACACATGTACGCTGAAATAAAAATGTGAAAGCATGTAACATCTCACTGGTCTACAATCGTCAGGCTTCACACATTCACTTGTCTTTGAGGTTGCACATGTCTTCCGTTGTCCCCGCATTAGATTTTGGTTCCATGACCCAAACCATTCAGTTCCTGATGGAAATCGACAAACTTAAAAGCGTTCAGCGCCGTACTAAGGTGATGGGCACTCAACGTCAGGAAAACTCAGCCGAACATAGCTGGCACTTTGCCATCGCGGCTCTCAGCTTGGCACCTTATGCCGGTGAAGAGGTAGATATTCAGCGCGTGATCCAAATGGCACTGTTGCACGACATCGTGGAGATCGATGCTGGTGACGTGATGGTTTACGATCTGGCAGCACGCGCCGCGATCCATGACCAAGAAGTCGCGGCAGCGCGTCGGTTGTTCGGTCTGTTGCCGGAACCACAGCGCGAGTATTTCACCGCTTTATGGCAGGAATATGAAGATGGCGAAAGCGCCGATGCACGTTTCGCATTGGTGCTTGATCGCACCATGCCGATGCTGATGAACCTGCATAATGAAGGGCAAAGCTGGGTAGAGAATGGCATCACACTGGAGCAAGTCGTGGCACGCAATGCGATGATCGCTGATATCCATCCTGAACTCTGGCAGCACCTGCTCACCCATTTGCAAGATGCGCAGCGTAAAGGCTGGTTGAAGTAGTCGTTACAACGGGGGGATTAACGTCCCCCTGATGCCTCGATAAAACTCCCCGTCACGTATGAGGCCGCATCAGATAACAACCAAACAACCGCCTCTGCGACTTCTTCCGGCTGTCCACCCCGCTGCATCGGCAAGGTCGTTTTTACCCGATCCACTCGCCCCGGTTCACCGCCACTGGCATGCATTTCGGTATAGATAAATCCGGGTCGCACGCTGTTCACTCGAATCCCTTGTGCCGCAACTTCCAGCGACAGCCCGGTAGTCAGCGTATCTATTGCCCCTTTGGAGGCCGCATAGTCGACATATTCCCCCGGTGCACCTATGCGCGCCGCGGCAGAGGAAACGTTGACGATAGCACCACCGCGTCCACCGTGGCGCAGCGCCATACGTTTTACCGCTTCGCGGCAGCAAAGAAAATAACCAGTGACGTTAGTAGTCAGCACTTTGTTGATTCGCTCCGCAGTGAGTTGTTCGATACTCGCTTGCTGGAACAAAATACCGGCGTTATTCACCAGCGCATCAATCTTGCCGAGCGTAGCATCCAGCTCAGCAAACATCGCCAGCACATCGCTTTCCTTGGCGATATCAGCCTGTAAGGCTATTGCTTTACCACCCAGCCAACGAATCTCATCCACAACCTTTTGCACGGCAGTTTCGTCTTGCAAATAGTTAATCCCAACGGCGTAGCCCTTTTGCGCCAGTAATAACGCAGTGGCACGGCCAATTCCTCGGCTAGCTCCCGTCACCAATGCCACTTGAGACATTTTATTTTCTCCGCACAAATAAAAAAAGGAGAGCATTTTCATGCCCTCCCATTCACTTAATGCATTATAGCAACGCTTATTCGTAATCGCTCATCGGTACACAAGAACAGAACAAATTACGATCGCCATATACGTCATCTAGGCGTTTTACCGTCGGCCAGTATTTGTTCTCACGCACCGCGTCAGAGGGGAATACCGCCAGTTCACGGCTGTAAGCGTGCTGCCAATCGCTAACCAGCTCAGCCTGCACGTGTGGTGCATTCACCAGCGGGTTATCCTCCAGCGACCATTCGCCTTTCGCTACGCGGTCGATTTCGCCGCGGATAGCCAGCATCGCGTCGATAAAGCGATCCAGTTCAACTTTGCTTTCTGACTCGGTAGGTTCAACCATCAGCGTACCCGCAACCGGGAACGACATAGTTGGTGCATGGAAACCGTAGTCGATCAGACGTTTGGCAATATCCATTTCGCTGATACCCGTGGCTTCTTTCAGTGGACGAATATCCAAAATACATTCGTGCGCCACGCGATGGTCACGACCGGTATACAGCACCGGATAAGCGTCTTTCAGACGCGTTGCGATGTAGTTGGCGTTGAGGATCGCCACTTGGCTCGCCTGTTTCAGCCCTTCTGCGCCCATCATGCGGATATACATCCAACTGATTGGCAAGATAGAAGCGCTGCCGAACGGAGCCGCAGACACTGCGCCTTGCTGGGTCAGTACACCGTCGATCTGAACTACGCTATGTCCCGGAACAAACGGAGCCAAGTGCGCTTTCACGCCGATCGGTCCCATACCTGGGCCGCCACCGCCGTGTGGAATACAGAAGGTTTTGTGCAAGTTGAGGTGAGAAACATCCGCACCGATATAGCCCGGCGTGGTAATCCCCACCTGTGCGTTCATGTTGGCTCCGTCGAGATACACTTGACCGCCGAACTGATGAACGATCTGGCACACTTCGCGGATGGTTTCTTCATACACGCCATGAGTCGACGGGTAAGTGACCATGATGCAAGAAAGCGCATCACCCGCTTGCTCTGCTTTAACGCGTAGATCGTGCAGATCGATGTTACCGTCGCTATCGCAAGCCACGACGGTCACACTCATCCCCGCCATTTGTGCCGAGGCCGGGTTAGTGCCGTGCGCCGAGCTTGGGATCAAGCAGATATGGCGACTGCCTTCGTTGCGGCTTTCGTGATAATGACGGATAGCCAGCAAACCAGCGTATTCCCCCTGCGCACCGGAGTTCGGCTGCATACAAACAGCATCATAGCCCGTCAGTTGTACCAACCATTGAGAAAGCTGGCCGATCATCAATTGATAACCAGTCGCCTGCTCTGGCGGGCAGAATGGGTGCAATTCAGCGAACTCAGGCCAAGTGATCGGGATCATCTCCGCGGCGGCGTTCAGCTTCATAGTGCAAGAACCCAGCGGGATCATCGCTTGGTTCAGCGCCAGATCTTTACGCTCCAGACGATGCATATAGCGCATCATCTCGGTTTCGCTGTGATAACGGTTGAACACAGGATGAGTCAGGATCGGATCTTTACGCAGCATCGCTGCCGGGATCGATGGGCTATTTTTGCGGGCTGCGGTATCCAGTACCTCGATGTCTAAACCGTGGTTGTCGCCCAACAACAGTGCAAACAGAGTCTGTACGTCTTCACGTGAAGTGGCTTCGTCCAGCGTGATACCTACAGCGCCGTGGATGTCGTTACGCAGGTTGATACCGAAGCTCAGAGCGCGCTCCAATACCGCCGCTTTGTCTTTAACTTCAACAGTCAGAGTATCAAACCAAGTATTGTGACGTAGCTTCAAGCCACCTTGTTGCAAGCCAGCAGCCAGAATGTCGGTCAGGCGATGGATACGCCCGGCAATGCGTTGCAGCCCTTGTGGACCGTGGTACACCGCATACAAACTAGCAATGTTCGCCAGCAGTACTTGCGAGGTACAAATATTCGAGTTGGCTTTTTCGCGGCGGATATGTTGTTCACGCGTTTGCATCGCCATACGCAATGCAGTGTTACCCGCTGCATCGCGAGAAACGCCGATGATACGTCCCGGCATAGAACGTTTGAAATCATCACGACAGGCGAAGAACGCCGCGTGTGGGCCACCGTAACCCATCGGAACACCAAAGCGTTGAGCGGAGCCAAACACCACGTCTGCGCCCTGCTTGCCCGGAGCAACCAACAGCACCAGAGCCATCATATCGGCGGCAACGCTGGTGACGATTTTGCGTGTTTTCAGCTCTGCCAGCAGTGTGCTGTAGTCATGCAATTCGCCCGTAGTACCAACTTGTTGCAACAGCACGCCAAACACGCCGTCCAGCTCCAACACTTTTTCGGCTTTATCGACGATCACGTCAAAGCCAAAGGTCGCGGCACGAGTACGCACCACGTCCAGCGTTTGTGGGTGAACGTCATCAGCCACGAAGAAACGGTTAGCGTCTTTCAGCTTACTCGCGCGTTTAGCCAGAGCCATGGCTTCGGCAGCGGCAGTGGCTTCATCCAGCAGTGAGGCCGAGGCCAGATCCAAACCGGTCAGATCCAGAGTTACGGTCTGGAAGTTCAACAGCGCTTCCAAACGTCCCTGCGATACCTCAGGTTGATAAGGGGTATAAGCGGTGTACCAGCCCGGATTCTCCAGCATGTTGCGCAGGATCACCGGCGGCGTCAGTACCGCGCTGTAGCCCATACCAATGTAGGATTTGTAACACTGATTCTGCGCGGCAATGGCCTTCAGCTCAGCCAGCGCCTGATGTTCAGTGGCAGCGTCGCCCACTGGCGGCGGACCCGGCAGTTGAATATCTACCGGCACGATCTGTTGGATCAACGCGTCAATCGAACGGGCACCCACGGTTTCCAACATCTGCTGCTGTTGCTCTGCAGAAGGGCCGATATGGCGGTCGATAAACGATTCGCTGTGTTCAAGTTGGCTGAGTGTCTGGGTCATTGCTACAAATTCCTGAGTTCATGCATGGTACGGGATAGAACAAGAACGCCCCAGAACTGGGGCGTAATACAGATTACTCGTCGATAGAAGCCGCGTAAGCTTTATCATCCAGCAGGTCAGCCAATTCAGCAGCATCGGAAGCCTTGATGCGGAACAACCAACCTTCGCCATATGGCTCGCTGTTGACCAGTTCTGGAGAACCTTCCAGTTCAGCGTTCACGGCTATGATCTCACCGCTGATGGGTGCATAGATATCAGAAGCGGCTTTGACTGATTCAGCAACAGCGCACTCTTCACCCCCAGCCACTTTACGCCCAACCTCTGGCAGATCGACAAACACCATATCGCCCAGCAACTCCTGCGCGTGTTCGGTAATGCCAACCACGTATTCGCCATTACCTGCGTCACGAACCCACTCGTGGGACGATGCGTATTTCAACTCTGCTGGCACATTGCTCATCACCAAAACTCCTTAAAATAAAGAATAAGAATCAATTAACTAATGATTTACCGTTACGCACAAACCCAGGTTTGGTGACCTTAACCGGCATTTCACGGTTACGGATTTGTACGATGGCCTGCTCACCAATACCAGAGGGCACGCGAGCTAAGGCAATACTAAAACCTAAGGTCGGCGAGAAAGAACCACTGGTGATGATCCCTTCATGCGTTTGACCCGCTGCATCGGTGAAACGCACCGGCAGCTCATTACGTAATACGCCTTTTTCCGTCATGATCAAGCCGACCAGTTGTTCGGTGCCTTGTTCACGCTGCTGCTCCAAGACGTCACGGCCAATAAATTGACGATCCTGTGGCTCCCACGCGATGGTCCAGCCCATATTGGCCGCCAGCGGGGAAATCCCTTCGTCCATTTCCTGACCGTACAGGTTCATCCCCGCTTCCAGACGCAGCGTATCGCGCGCGCCCAGTCCAGCCGGTTTTACGCCTGCCGCTAACAGTTTTTGCCAGAAGTCCACTGCCTGCTCTTTCGGCAACGCGATTTCATAACCGGCTTCACCGGTATAACCGGTAGTAGCGATAAACAGCTCGCCTGCTTGCACACCAAAGAACGGCTTCATGCCTTCTACAGCTTGCTTTTGTTCTGCGGTAAACAGTGTTGCTGCGCGCTCTTTAGCCTGTGGGCCTTGCACCGCAATCAGTGCCAGATCATCACGCACAGTCAATTGGATACCGTATGGCGCGGCATGTTGTTCGATCCAAGCTAAATCTTTGTCGCGTGTGGCGGAGTTAACCACCAAGCGGAAGAAATCTTCAGTGAAGAAATAAACGATCAAATCGTCGATAACGCCGCCGGAGGCATTCAACATGCCGCTGTACAGCGCTTTACCCGGCTGGGTGAGTTTGGCGACATCATTCGCCAACAGATAACGTAGGAATTCACGGGTACGGGCACCGTGCAGATCGACGATGGTCATGTGAGAGACATCAAACATGCCGGCATCCTGACGCACGATGTGGTGCTCATCAAGTTGAGAGCCATAATGCAGAGGCATCATCCAACCATGAAAATCTACCATGCGCGCACCGCACGCCACGTGCTGGTCGTACAGTGGGGTTTGCTTCGCCATTTTTACCCTCTTTCCAATAGACAGAGCGCCGAAACGTACTGGAACCGTCGCGACGCAAACGATACCCTTTCCCCGAAGTTATCACTGAACGACCACATTAACCATAAGATAAAATAGGTTCAGAAGCGCATCAGGGCAGCAAAATTCCGCATTAGTTTGCAGAGTTTTTCACTAGAAAACTGAGCTGGAAGGCACAAAACCAACAATTAAACTCACAAAACTCCGACGTTATATAACAAACAGACTGCCATTGGCGGGATTTCGATTTTTGATAACCGGTTATGAAATTAGAAAAAGTAATGCAAAAACCAATGCGAAATTAGAATTTCTCAAATGAAGGGGGAGTTAAAAAGGGGGGGGGAGTTAAAGGAGAGTGAGAACGATGCCTTCCGCCGGATGACGGAAGGCAAAAGAATTAAGCTAACCAATCGGGCAAATCATTCAGCCCCATCGCCTGACGGACTAATTTAGGCTTCACGCCAGGCAGGTTATCCGCCAAACGTAAACCCACGTCGCGCAGTAGTTTCTTCGCCGGATGGTTGCCAGCAAACAGTTCACGAAAGCCCTGCATACTCGCCAGCATCACTGCCGCACCGTGTTTACGGCGACGTTCATAGCGACGCAAATAGAGGTGTTGACCGATGTCCTTGCCCTGCTGTTGCAGACGACGCAGTTCGGCAATCAGTTCAGCGGCATCCATAAAGCCCAAATTCACGCCCTGCCCTGCTAACGGATGCACGGTGTGCGCCGCATCGCCGACTAATGCCAAACGGTGAGCAGCAAAACTACGCGCATAACGCCCGGTTAATGGGAAAGTCAGTCGATCACTTTCAAGCTGGCAATGACCGAGGCGCATATCGAAGGTCATCGCCAGTTCACGGTTAAACTGTTCTACAGGCAATTGCTGTAAGCGCTCAGCTTCTTGCGGAGCGACCGACCAAACAATAGAACTCAAATGCGGATCGCTAAACGGTAGGAAGGCCAAAATACCATCGCCGTGGAATACTTGGCGCGCCGTGGCTAAATGTGGCTCGTCGGTACGGATGGTGGCGACTAGCGCGCTATGGCGGTAATCCCAGAAGGTCAGCGGAATATCCGCATGCTGACGCAGCCAAGAGTTCGCACCATCGGCACCAATCACCAAGCGAGCGCTCAACATGCGGCCATCATCCAAGGTGATAAAAGCATCGTTCTCACCCCAAGCGACCTGTTTCAGTGCAGCCGGAGTGATCAGCGTGACATCGGTCAACGTGGCAGCCTTTTGCCATAACGCTTGTTGGATTAAATGATTTTCAATGATGTGCCCGAGGTGGCTAAAACCGACTTCGTCACCACGGAAAGCAATCTTGCCGAAGCTATCGCGATCCCACACTTCCATCGCGTTATAAGCGCTGGCGCGTAGGTTAAGGATGGCATCCCACACGCCGATATGTTGCAACAAGCGCTCACTAGCCGCGTTGATGGCGGAAACACGTAGCGCCAGTGATTCCGTCGGCGGTGTTAAATCAGGTTGCTGTTGTTCAAGCACCGCAATCCGTAGACCACTGCCCTGCAAGCCACAGGCCACCGCTAGCCCTACCATACCGCCACCAGCGATAACTACGTCAAATGATTGCATACTGCCTAAATTCCTTTGGGCCTATTCTGATAGGCGTAATTGTCGCAGACAGTTTGGACACGGACAGCGCACAGGAACCGGAGCGTACACGTAGTACGTGAGGATTCCGAGCACTGCCCAGGTTCAAAATGGCAAGTAAAATAGCCTAATTGGATAGGCTTATAAAAGATTAGCGTTCAACCCAACCCAGAGTGCGTTTAGCAAATGCATCGCGTGCGGCAGGTAACAACTCCATCGCCATCAAGCCCAGATTACGCCCAACGATCAGCGGTTCATAACGGTTGGCGAACAGTTTAATTAGCCCGTCAGTGACGCCCACCGTGGCTTGCTGATCTTGTTGCCTGCGCTGTTGGTAACGCCCCAACACGGAATAAGCGCCAAGATCTTCATCGCGTTGCGCCGCTTCTGCTAGGGTTTCGGCCAGTGACATCACATCGCGCAAGCCAAGGTTGAAGCCTTGCCCAGCAATCGGATGCAGCGTCTGCGCAGCATTGCCCACTAGCGCCAAACGATGGCTCACGTGCTGATTGGCCGTTTGCAGCGCCAATGGATAACTATGGCGTTTACCCGCCTTGAGCATTTTACCCAAGCGCCAGCCAAACGCTTGCTGCAACTCACTGAGGAAACGCTCATCGTCCCAACCGTCCACTTGCTCACGTTCTTCGCGCGCATGGCACCACACTAGCGAACTGCGCCTTTGTGACATCGGCAACAGTGCCAACGGCCCATGTTGGGTAAAGCGTTCAAAAGCTCGACCTTGCGGATCTTCAGAGGTTGTCACATTGGCGATGGTTGCGAACTGCGGATAATCGTGGCGTTGCCATTGCACGTTACAAGCCTGTGCTAGCGCAGAATGAGAACCATCCGCCGCCACCAAGAGTTGCCCCTGCAAACGCTGACCGTTATCCAACAACACTTCCGCTTGTTCTGCGCTGCGCACCACATCCACGACTTTGGCAGGACAATGCAACCGCACGCCCGGAGCCTGCGCTAACAAAGCAAACAATCGCTGCCCGGCATCATGCAGTTCGATGACTTGCCCAAGCGCATCAACCCGATAATCTTGTGCTGCTAAATTAACAAACCCGGCATGACCGCGATCGCTAACGTGAACATGGGTGATAGGCGTCGCGCAATCGCGCAACGCCTGCCAAACACCAATTCGCGCTAATTGTTGGCAGGTGCCTTGCGCCAATGCGATAGCTCGTGCGTCAAAGCCCGGATGAGCACTATCGTCAGGTTGACTGGCTTCTACCAAGTCCACCGTGATTTTACCTGCACTTAGCGAGGAAATAGCCAGCGCCAAGGTTGCACCCGCCATCCCGCCACCAACAATAATCACGCTCATATTATTTGGCTGCCGCCATTAATGCCTCAATCGCATCAGCGTCTTTCACTACGCTGGCGGTCAAGTTCTCAATGCCGTCTTTAGTGATCAGGATGTCGTCTTCGATACGCACCCCGATACCACGGTACTCTTCTGGCACATCGGCGTCTGGCGCGATATACAGTCCCGGTTCGACGGTCAGCACCATGCCCGGCTCCAATACGCGATCGCGATTTGGCGTTCCATAGTGGCCGACGTCATGCACATCCAGCCCCAGCCAGTGTCCCAAGCCGTGCATATAGAATGGCTTATATGCCTGCTCAGTAATCAATTGATCTACTTCACCTTTCAGCACGCCTAATTCAACCAAGCCAGTGACCATAATGCGCACCACAACGTCATTCACTTCACGGATGCTAATGCCCGGTTTGAACAACGTCAGCGCGGTGTTGATTGATTTCAATACGATGTCGTAGATAGCCCGTTGCGGCTTCGTGAATTTGCCGTTGATCGGGAAGGTACGAGTGATGTCACCTGCGTAGCCGTTATATTCACAACCCGCGTCAATCAGCACCAGTTCACCGTCGCGCAGTGCGCACTCATTTTCGGTGTAATGCAGGATGCAGGCGTTTTCACCGCCACCCACAATGGTGTTGTAAGAAGGGTAACGAGCGCCATGACGGCTGAATTCATGGAGGATCTCGCCTTCCAATTGGTATTCGAACATCCCCGGACGACATTTTTCCATCGCGCGGATATGCGCTAATGCACTGATTTCACCCGCGCGGCGCATCACCACCAGCTCTTCCGGCGATTTAAACAGGCGCATCTCATGCAGCCAAGGTCGCCAGTCGATTTGCGTGTTTGGTGCGGCCAGATTTTGGCGGAAGCCTTTACGCAGCTTATCCATCGCCTTGAACAGCAGTTCGTCGGCATAGGCATATTCACCTTGCGCGTGATACACCACGTCTAGCCCGTTCAGCAGTAAGTGCAGTTGTTCATTGATTTCATCGAAGGGTAAGGCGCGATCCACACCCAGCTTCGCCGGTGCAGCCTCTTGCCCCAAGCGGCGGCCAAACCAGATCTCTGCGGTCAGATCGCGCACACGGTTGAATAATACGCTGTGGTTATGGGTTTCATCGCTTTTGATTAACACCAATACCGCTTCCGGCTCATTGAAACCGGTCAGATACCAAAAATCACTGTTCTGGCGATAAGGGTATTCGGTGTCCGCGCTGCGCTTGGCTTCTGGCGCAGAGAAAATAATGGCTGCGCTGGCCGGAGCCATTTTCGCCAGCAGCGCCTGACGACGATTGTGGAACTCTTGTTGAGTCAAGGCGTTAACCTCATTGATTTATAGTGATTTTTATGTGGAGCGAGGAAAGCACGAACTTTACTCACTTCTATTCAACCCTATGATTTGTAAGGTACTTACTGTTGACGATAAGATTAGCGCCCCCAGCGAAGGTACTTAGCTTACCCCTAGTCATTTAAGGTTGTCACTATCATCGTACTGATAACGGCACCTTGCGGTGCCGTTAATGAGGTCTTATTAACCCAGAATATTCAAATATGCGCCAATAATCGAAACCGCAATAATACCGATCAGAATACGTGAAATACGCATATTCTTACCCAGCAGATAATACATGACGCCAAACGCCCCCATCGGCAGCAAGCAAGGCATGATATCGTTCAAGATCTTCTGCAAAGGAACCGCATAATCCCCTTCACCTATCACGAAAGGCACATTCAACGAGACCATGGTGGCCGTCATCCCTCCTATCACCATTAATCCCAGAATCGCGGCACCGTAGGTAATTTTCTGCATCATCCCGGACTCTTCCACTTTCTTGAAGAAATCGGCCCCTAACCGATAGCCTCCCATCAGGCAGAAATAACGAATGAGGTAGTGCGGAACGTTAAACACCAGCAAAAACAACAAAGGCCCGAGAATATTGCCCGATGACGCCAACGAAATACCCAATCCCGCGGCAATAATTCGTAGCGTTCCCCAGAAGAAGGAATCGCCAATACCTGCCAACGGCCCCATCAGCGAAGCTTTCACCGCGTTGATCGAGTTGGCATCAAAGTCATCATCCAGCATCCGCCGCTCTTCCATGGCGGAAGAAATCCCCAATGGCAGCGTCGAGAGATGAGGCGTGGTATTAAAGAACTCCAAATGCCTGACTAACGCATCGGAGATCTCTTGATCGGTCTGACAGGTTTTGCGGATCACCGGCACCATGGCAAAGGTGTAACCCATATGCATCATACGTTCGTAGTTCCAGGATGATTCCATGGTCAATGAACGGAAATAGACGCTCCATAAATCTCGCTTGGTAATTTTGCTATCAGAATTCGTTGTCATCGATAACCTCCTGTTTTTTCGCTTCGTTATTGACCAGTACGATGGCAAGGAACAAACCAAACAACGCAATCCCGACCAAAGGTAGTTTTAAATATGCCGCCAGCAAGAAACCGAAGAAGAAGTATGGGAAAACCTTTTTATTGATGATCATTCTTGCCAGCATGGCGAAGCCCAACGCAGGCAGGATGCCGGTCGCAATGGTCATCCCGGTCATGATGTCTTTAGGAATAGACTCCAATATCGCATTAACCACCGGAGTGCCAACGTAGAACGCAAACCCGACCAAGATCGCAAACGGCACAGAACAAGCCAACGTCGAGTAAATATGCATCCTAACCACGCCGTTGATATTGGCGTTTAGCGCATGTTTATCCGCCTGACGGCAAAAAATCGGCAGGACAAAAATATAAACCGCATTCTGCAATACCAAAACCAAAGTGGCGATAGGTACCGCCAAGGCGACCGCAGTAGCCACGTTTTGCCCGGAAGCAATGGCAAACGCCGTTCCCAAGATCCCGCCAGAAGTCACATCCGGTGGGTTAGAAGCACCGATCTGGAATGCCCCCAGCAACACCAACTCAATCGCCGCACCAATCATAATACCTTTGGTCACGTCGCCCATAATCAGGCCAACCAAAGGTCCCATGACAATCGGGCGTCGGAGCATGGCAGTACCGAAGATCGAATCCAGGTAACCCACACACGACAATCCACCCAACATGAAAGACTGCATTAACAGACTCATATTCGTGACCTCATCCCAGTAAGGCAATGGCTTTTAATTTGGCATCATTCGGCACTTGCCGAATTTCCAGCTCAACGTCTTTTTTGTCCAGCTCTTTTAATTCGACCACATCTTGTTCGGTAATAAAGATCGCTTTAGATATTTGACGGGTCCCTGGCATCGACTTAATGCCTCCCAAATTAATACTGGTCACTTTGTCACTCGCCATAGCCAGACGGTGAGCATCGTGAATAGAAGCCACTACGATAAACAGATTGTATTTTTCCGTCACGCCACTATTTAATGCCGCGATAGAGTCCTCAATGTTTTTAATTACCAGCTTGACATTATTAGGCCGCGCCAATCTCATCGCGGTCATTTTTAATTCATCACTAATAATCTCGTCATTGGCGATTAAAATACAGTCAGCTTGTAGCGCCGCAGTCCAGGCAAATGCCACTTGTCCGTGTAATAAACGATGATCAACCCGTAATAATTTAATCATGACTGTTTCACCTTCTTCATCAATCGCGCGACATGTTCTGCACACACATCCCCGGTATCTTTATAGGTATCTTTGAAGTAACTGCCGACAACAGCACCGGAGCTGATAGCCAGTTTTTGTTGGCAATTGTCGACCGTAATCCCCGCGCCGATGATTAGTGGAAAATCTCCCATAATCGCCTTGAACTGCAGAATTTTTCCTTCATCCGTTTCTTGCCCAGTCGCATCGCTGGTGACCACGATGGCATCACAGCGCTGCATCCCTAGCGTCAGATCTTCCTCTAAACTACGGCCAGATTTGTAAGGTTGATATTTGAAACGCACACCACCAAACACCGCAATGTTGGAGCCTTTACGGTTCTCATCGATAAACTGGGCAAACGGCAGATCGTCTTCCGGCGTTAAATGCCCGGCGACCGAATCCAACTGGATGAAACTGGCATGATATTTCTTTGCTAATTCGAATCCCTGCCGGTCGTCGTCCAATAGGTTCACGCCATAAATAATATCGAGGTTATGACTGTCGAGATATTGCAGTACAGTTTCAACCTGTTCTGGGGTACCGAAATAGTTTTCGACCACCACCGCAGTGACACCATTTTCGCGGTAGATATCAATCTCTTTCTGCGCACGTTCGAAAACCTCTTGGTCGCTGTCACCTTTTAAATGCAACATGGCAAGAATAAATTTTTTGTCGCCGAATATTTTCTGTACTTTATTGTTCATTATATCCCCTGGCTTTAGAATTCATCTGTTTTTTGATTATTGGTCAATAACACATCGTTGTAATACTGGATGGTCTCTTTTGCTTCTTGCACAGCCGTTCTAATTAATACTTTGGTATCGCTGATATCTGGGCTTTCCAAGATCAAGGCTATCAATAACGGTAAGTTAAGCCCGGTAATCAAATGCAAACGTGGATCCTGTAAATAAGAAATAAATTCGTTATTCACACTCCCTTTTGAAATATCGGTGATCACAATAATTTCGTCGTGGCTGTCTAAGGTGGCAAAAAACTGCTGTACACTGGCTTTTAAGTCCGGGACATCGTCGGTATAGGCGCACAGAGTCGAAATCTGTTCATTCTTCCCCACCACCATTTCCAGTGAATCCCTGATCCCATCTGCAAATCGGCCATGACTGGCAAACAAAAACTTACGCATGTCAGTTCAATCTCCAAAACTGTTTGTAACGCCACTTCCATCGCGTTAAATGATTGGTCTGACTGACTAGTAGCAGGAACCGTGCCAGTTAATGTCAAACTGACAGGTAAGATGAAGGAGAGTTGAGTTTAATACATTGATTATTAAAATTAATTAGCCACTACGATATCGTAAATATAGCCAATTTCACTAAGCGGGATCGTGACACTATAGATGTCTTCTATGACACTAAAAGCATCCTGAATCATACACAGGGTTTCTTTTTGACACTGTTTCAGTTGCTGTTGGTCAGGGTAGCTTTCGATAGGAACTTGGCGGATCAACCGTTCCAACATACAACTCACATGCACATACAGATTGATCTTCTTCTCGTTCTCTAATCGTTTCTTCAGCAAGATTTCCAGCGTACCGATGCAGGTATCCAGATGCTCAAGAATTTTCTCAGTATTCAAAATAGTTAACTGACCAATGACTCGCTTCAACGAGAAGTTATGCACCAGCTTATCGTTGATGGTTTGGATCATCGCCGCATCTGCAATCCCTTGGAATACGGTATCCAACCGAATATCTCCACGACCACTGATCAAATCCTCCAAAGAGATATAAGGGATAAACGGGATACAAGGGTCCGCCGTACCCACGACCGCAATAATATCGTAAAACTGCAATAGCGATTGGCGTGACGACTCAGAAAGCAGTAACTGGTAGTCATAGGCAACCACACCTACCCCCACGTCCTTCGGAATACTGTCTTCCAACAAGGTTTGTAAATGATGGGCCGTTCCCATGCCGGTATAGCAACTGGTGACAATAATCGGACGTTTGACCTGTTCAGAATAAATAATCTTACTGTCGTTCTTCTGGTAACTCGTCACCTCTTCGACTATTTCTTCCAAAGAGGTGTTGTTCAGCAGTAACTCTCCCACATGCAACGCCATGGCAGTAGAAACGTTATTAATGATGGCGACAGGGAAATGAATACTTTTATTAAATTCAGAATAAATATCTGTTAACGATCCCATATCGACCAAAATGACTAATCCCTTGGACATGTCATTATCATTGATATATTGCAGGATATTGTTGGCAATATCCTTGATGGCAGTGTCAATCGGCATATCGAAGGAGGCAAAAATTGTGGCTCCCAACATCCGGTTCGCCACATTAGCAATACTGCTCGCCGTCGCATAACCGTGCGCCAAGATCAGTGCTTTGGTTCTCGGCGTCCCCATCACCATCTTCATGCTCTTGAGAAATAGGGTAAAGAAAATCTCATCTTCCATACTGATATTCAGATCCAAACGATGTTCGATCAATACGGATAACTTGCGAGCAATCAGATTTTCTTCCACTAAATGCTGAATAATGTAGTGGTGTAATTTTTCAATCGCTTGTTTCTGCCTTGGATCGCTTTCACTGCCCTGCTGTGCTTTGAAAAACAGATACCAAGCTAAACCATAGAGACGACTGCCGTTAAATTGGACTGAGTTTCTACTCTCAATTTGTTGGGTAATATCCTGTAGCGTATTCAGATTAAAATAGATGATCGGGTGATCGTTTTTAGCGGTTTGACTAAAAATAATCTTATCGAATAACGTTTCGATTTCATGGCTGGCTTCTTGTAGAAAGCGAGGTTCATCCTGCTGCTGAAAAACGCCCAAGATTTTACGCCAGAATTCACTGATAAAATTAACCATCGGCAATGGATTTTGAACCAACTGCCCTAGCGTCGTCACTGGTGTAAAGGTGATCGCTTTTCCTTGTACAGAGCGTTCTGATAGCGCCCCTTGCACAAAGAAAGCCTCTGGCAGATCCTTTAAATGAATGGACATTTCCCGACCAGATGACGGCTTGGCAAAGACTCCAGCACTCAAGCAAGTAATAGTATTTTTTAATTCACCGATATTACCGGAGTAAACATGCTGCTTGAGTGCTTCAAGCACTTGCGCAGAAAGGGTAATGTCTCTTTGCAGCAATTTTGATTCTTGGAGGAAAAACGAATAAATAAACTGTAGCTTCTCCGCTTGCCCTCGTTCATCCAAAGAGGGAATGGCAATACTGAGCGGAATACGTCGCATAAAGGTATCTAAGAAATAATCTTTCGGCGCAACTGTGGTGGCAAAAACTAAGCGAACTTGAACACTCAACTCTTTATCACTTTCCCCCATGCGACGGAATCGACCGCTATCCATAAAGGTAAACAGTTTTTCTTGGCTTTCAGCCTGTAAGCGATGAACTTCATCGAGGAATAACACCCCGCCATCTGCTTTTTGCAACATGCCTTCCGTGGTTTTATCCGCGCCGGTAAATGCCCCTTTCACATAACCAAACAACTGGCTCGACAGCAGCTCTGGGTTGTTGGCGTATTGTGCGCAATTAAAAGCAATAAACGGGGCGTTTGGCGGCAGGATATTTTGCTTCACCGCCTGCTGCCAAGCTAAGTGCGCGAACATACTCTTCCCGCTACCTGTCGGGCCATACAACATGACTGACAGCCCATGTGGCGGATAACAAATGGCCGTATTCAGCTTATCGATAACCGGTTTCAGGCTGGTTTGAGCGCCAATCAGTTCAGCAAAAATATCTACTTGTTGCTGCGGGCGCTGCTGATAATTTTGTAATTCTAATACGCTGGAGAATACCGATTGGCTAACGCTGAAGAAATGTTCTTCAAAGACAGCTTTATGCAGAAAATAAACCGGACGGGTGTTGAGCTTGATCAGCAGGTTTTCGTCAACCAATTGATTCAAATAGTGACTGACGGTATTGCGTTTCACATTGAAATGTTGCGACATGGATTGAGCGGTATGAAAATCGTCTACAGCAGCAAAAGAAAAACTACGGGTCTCTTCGGCCAGAAACACACATAAATCATCTTTTAACACCATAGACCTCTTATTCTAGAGCTCGCTACACGTGAAGACGCGTTGATGTCGGGATAACCCAAACATCAACGCTCAAATCGGACAACTCAGTTACGCGTGGGGAAATTAGTGCAACGTTGGCCGTTGATTTTCTACGGCAGTCGGTTTCTGGTGAGTAAATTCGGTATGGCACAACAACGCCACGACTCGCACGTACTCCACCACTTCTTCCAGCGACTGCTCAAGTTCTTCTTGATCTTCGTCTTCGTCATAGCCCAATTGAGCAATGTTACGCAGATCGTCAATCGCTTCACCGACTTCATCTTTTACCTGAGCCAGTTTAGGTTGCATCATTCCCAACCCCAACAGGAAGTGATTAACCCAACCCGCCAACGCATCGGCTCTGTCAAACACGCTGACCGTTTCGCCTTCCGGCATCAACAACTGGAACATGAACTCGTCATCTTCCAGCGTCTCTTTGGTAATATCATGCAACTGAATCAGTGGAGCACTCAACGTCTGCGGGAAAGCCACGCCTTCGTTAGTCAGATCATGTACCAGCGTTTGCCAACTGGCATCGCGGTTGCCGCCGCACAGCAGCCCGCTGATCAAACCATGCATTTCAGCAGCGGTTAGCGCCACGGCTTGCTGGTTGAGCGCAACGGTTAAAGATTGGTAACTTGGAAATGTATTCTGTATAGACATGCGGATTCGTCATCGTTGGCAGCATAAGTTCGTGTTATGCTACCACCAAGGTCCGTGGTTATACTAGACAAGCCCGTGCCAAAAGGGTTGTATCCTGGCATCGAGGTGTTTATAGTGACGTCCACTCTGGCACCCCAGAGTGAGCGCGAAATTTAGGCAGGAAGGTGGCATGTCCGCACAACCAGTAGATATTCAAATTTTTGGTCGCTCGCTGAGAGTGAATTGTCCGCCAGAACAACAAGATGCGTTGAACATGGCGGCGGATGATCTAAACCAGCGGTTGCAAGATCTGAAAGTTCGCACTAGAGTCACAAATACTGAGCAGTTAGTTTTCATCGCGGCATTGAACGTATGTCACGAACTGGCTCAAGAACGCTTGAAAACGCGCGATTATGCAGCCAATATGGAACAACGCATCCGGATGCTGCAACAGACCATTGAACAAGCGCTGCTTGAACAAGGTCGCATCTCTGAACGTCAGGGTGCACAGTTCGAATAACTTAAGTTACTGAAAGCTGAAGATTTCGGTAACGAGTACAAAATTTCTCTGAGATGTTCGCCAGCGGGCCAGTCCCCTGAGCCGATATTTAGTACCAACAGAATGTGTTGCTCCGCGATCGGTGTGCATGCTCGCCCGTCGAGAAGCCTGAAGATTGCGACGACATATTCACCTTGAACCATGGGTTCAAGGGTTACAGCCTGCGACGGCATCTCGGAGATTCCCCTTCATTTATGCGTTAATGCTATGAATTTCCAACCTCAGTTTGCCCAACAACGCCAAATCATCCGTAACCAAATCCGTCAGCGACGTCGTGCCCTTACTCCCGAACAACAACAGCAATTTGCCGAACAGATCGCCGAACGTATCGCTCATCACCCACGTATTCAGGCAGCACAAAGCGTCGCGGTATTTTTGTCTTTCGATGGTGAACTGAACACCCGTCCGTTGATTGAACGGCTTTGGCAGAGGGGAAAACAGGTCTATTTGCCGGTTTTACACCCATTCAGTGTGGGTAATCTGCTTTTTTTGCGTTATACCGCAACCACTCCATTGTTTAATAACCGTTTCAATATATTGGAACCGCAGCTTGATGTACAAGCGGTACTGCCCACCCGCCAGCTCGACGTGGTGCTCACACCGTTAGTGGCATTCGATGAAAAGGGTCAGCGCTTGGGGATGGGCGGCGGGTTTTACGATCGTACCTTGCAAGATTGGCAGCAACATGGCCCCTATCCGATCGGATTGGCGCATGATTGCCAGCAGGTGGAAGCACTGCCCACCGAGCATTGGGATATTCCGCTGCCAGAGATTATGACACCATCAAAAACTTGGTCGTGGTAAACCTAAATAGCAAAAGGCCGGATTCTGTAAACCCGGCCTTTTCGATTTTAGGTAAAACGATTAAAGCAGTAAGCGAGCGCGGATAGTCCCTTCGATAGCCTTCATCCGTTGCAACGCAGCATCGGCGCGTTCGGCTTCAGCTTCGATGTCGATCACCACATAACCAATTTCAGGGCCGGTTTGCAGATACTGAGCTGCGATGTTCACCCCTTCTTCGGCGAAGATCTGGTTAATCTGCGTCAAGACACCTGGACGGTTTTGGTGAATATGCATCAGACGATTGGCGTTCAAACCATGCGCAGGCAACGACACTTCTGGGAAGTTAACCGCTGACAACGTTGAACCATTATCCGAATATTTCGCCAATTTACCGGCCACTTCATCACCGATATTCTCCTGCGCTTCCTGAGTCGACCCCCCAATATGCGGCGTCAGCAGCACGTTATCGAACTCACACAGCGGTGAATTGAACGGATCGCTGTTGGTCGCAGGTTCTTCTGGGAACACGTCGATCGCCGCACCGGCCAGATGATGACTAGCCAAAGATTCACACAACGCAGGAATATCAACCACCGTGCCGCGTGAGGCGTTGATCAGAATCGCACCTGGCTTCATCAGCGCCAGTTCTTCCTTACCCATCATGTTCTTGGTGGACAGCGTTTCCGGCACATGCAACGTGATTACATCGCTCATATTGAGCAGATCAGAGAGATGACGCACTTGCTGTGCGTTACCCAGCGGCAGTTTGTTTTCGATATCGTAGAAGAAGACTTTCATACCCAAGCCTTCCGCCAAAATACCCAACTGAGTCCCGATGTGGCCGTAACCGATAATCCCCAGTTTTTTGCCACGGGCTTCATAGGAACCCACCGCTAATTTATGCCACACACCACGGTGTGCTTTAGCGTTAGCGGCAGGAATACCGCGCAGCATCAGCAACAGCTCGCCCAGCACCATTTCAGCGACGGATCGGGTATTGGAGAATGGCGCATTAAAAACTGGAATACCGCGTTTGGTGGCGGCTTTCAGATCAACTTGGTTGGTGCCGATACAGAAACAACCCACCGCCACCAATTTCTCTGCGGCGGCGAAAACCTCTTCGCTCAGATGCGTGCGTGATCGGATGCCGATGAAGTGCGCATCACGAATCGATGCTTTAAGCTCTTCGGTGTCTAATGCACCTTTGTGGTATTCGATATTGTTATATCCGGCGGCACGTAAGTTATCTACCGTGCTCTGATGAACCCCTTCCACTAACAGGAACTTAATCCTGTCTTTCTCCAATGATACTTTTGCCATTTCCCCAACCCTATGTTCAGACTTCAGAAGCGACTGTTGCAACACAGCACACCCCAACATAACAAAAATAACGCGCCCGGCAATACAAACGATTGCCTACCCGTTAGCACAAGGCTCAGTGACAACAAGGTTTTTTGGTAGAAAATGCCATTGGGGAAGAGTTCGGCAGGAGCTTAGCTTAGGTCACTGAAGGAATGTGACATATGTCACCAAATTTGCAGGTTTGAATTAAAACTATTTTACGACAAAAAATTTGCGGATCGGCTTTCCCGATCCGCAGATAAGGCTTATTTCAGCTCGACGGTCTTCACGCCGTCCGGCGTCCCCACCAAGGCGACGTCCGCGCCACGGTTGGCAAACAGACCTACAGTTACCACACCCGCGATACCGTTAATTTTGTTTTCCAATGCGATGGCATCCAGAATGCTCAGGTTATGCACATCCAAAATCACGTTCCCGTTGTCGGTCAATACATCCTGACGATACTCCGGCAAACCACCTAGTTTCACCAGTTCACGCGCCACATAGGAACGCGCCATGGGGATCACTTCTACCGGCAGCGGGAATTTCCCCAACACATCAACCTGCTTGGTGGCATCAACGATACAGATAAATTTCTTCGCAATCGCAGCGATGATCTTTTCACGCGTCAATGCAGCGCCACCGCCTTTGATCATCTGCATCTGGCCATTGATCTCATCAGCCCCGTCGACATAGATATCCAAGGAATCGACTTCGTTGCTGTCAAACACATGAATGCCCAAACTTTTCAGCTTGGCGGTGGAAGCATCAGAGCTAGAAACGGCTCCTTCGATCTGCTCCTTGATTGAACCCAGCGCATCAATAAAGTGCGCGGCGGTAGAACCGGTACCTACTCCCACGATAGTGCCGGGTTTAACGTATTTCAAAGCTTCCCAGCCTACTGCTTTTTTCAGTTCATCCTGCGTCATGATTTGCTCATTACCTATGTACGAAAACGTGTGCGTATTATAGGGTATCTCGCCGCTTTTCACTCAAACCGGATCACATTTCTACTCGACAAACTGCGAGCTAATGCACTAATAAACAGAAAAACTATGGCATAACTGTGGCATAGTGCCGAAATCAATTTACTTTAAGGGATAACCTTCCGATGAAACGCCCAGACTATCGAACGCTACAAGCGCTGGACGCGGTGATCCGTGAACGTGGCTTTGAACGCGCGGCACAAAAACTTTGCATCACTCAATCGGCGGTATCCCAGCGTATCAAACAGTTGGAAAATCTGTTCGGTCAGCCGTTGCTGGTGCGCACCGTACCACCACGCCCTACCGAGCAAGGGCAAAAATTATTGGCGTTATTGCATCAGGTGGAATTGTTGGAAGAAGAGTGGCTGGGCAATGATAGCGGCGGCGATAGTCCACTGCTGCTGTCGCTGGCGGTCAACGCAGACAGTCTGGCAACCTGGCTACTTCCGGCGCTCAAAACCGTGCTGGCAGATTCGCCCATCCGCTTGAATATGCAGGTCGAAGACGAAACCCGCACCCAAGAGAGTCTTCGTCGGGGTGAAGTGGTCGGCGCGGTGAGTATTCAGCCGCAGCCACTCCCGAGTTGTTTGGTCGATCAACTGGGTGCACTTGATTATCTATTTGTTTCTTCAAAAGAATTCGCCGATCGTTATTTTCCCAATGGCGTCACTCGTTCAGCCTTGCTGAAAGCGCCTGCGGTGGCGTTCGATCATCTTGATGATATGCATCAGGCGTTCTTGCAACAAAACTTCGATCTGTCGCCGGGTAGCGTGCCATGCCATATCGTCAACTCATCAGAAGCCTTCGTACAACTGGCACGCCAAGGCACTACCTGCTGTATGATCCCACATTTGCAGATTGAAAAAGAGTTGGCGTCTGGAGAATTGATCGATCTGACTCCGGGCTTGTTCCAACGCCGGATGCTGTACTGGCACCGTTTTGCACCAGAAAGCCGCATGATGAGAAAAGTGACCGACGCCTTGTTGGATCACGGCCACCGGGTATTACGTCAGGATTAACAATTTGGGCAGTGTCACTTCACACTGCCCAGTTCGAATTAACGTTGTAGTTCAAACACCACATCGACCTGATCGTCAAAGTGAATGCTTTGCTGTTCGTAGGTCTGCGCTACATCGTTTTCCGGTGCAGCGGCAGCGGTTTTATACATACGCGGCATCGGTGCAGGCTGGTAGTTAGCACGGTAACGGATGCTGTAAACTGGCCCCAATTTAGTGTGGAAACCTTTCGCTAATGAGCTCGCTTGCTGGATAGCGTTTTCGATCGCTTTCTGGCGCGCTTGCTCACGGTAAACATCCGGGTTAGCTACACCCAACTCGACTGAGCGGATTTCATTCAGCCCAGACTTCAACGCGCCGTCTAACAGATCATTCAACTTATCTAATTGACGCAGAGTCACCTCTACTTGACGTACCGCGCGGTAGCCTTTCAGTTCCGATTTACCGGTTTTCAGGTAATCATACTCAGGTTGAGTGCGTAGATTCGCGGCGCTGATATCTTTCTTCTCAATGCCGTTTTTTTCTAAGAAGGTGAAGTATTGCGCCACGCGCTCATCGACTTGCTTTTTTGCCTCTGCGGCGTCTTTAGACGAAACGCTGACTTCAATCGACAGCGTCGCGATATCTGGCGGCGCGTCCACACTGGCGGAGCCAGAGGTAACGACGTGTGGCCCTTCCGGGACTTCTGCTGCCTGGAGTGCCATCGGTAACGCTCCTAATCCAATCATTGCGGCCATAGCCAGTGCTTTAAGCTTCACAGTGTCTCCTTATGCAAGCTGTTTAACGGGAGAAATGCCACATTTTCAGCAGATCTCGTGGCATAAACCCTAGCACAGCACACGATGATTTGAATTCAGATTAGTGACAATTTATCAGAAATTTGCCCCATGCCAGGCCAGTTGCAGTGCAATCCCCCACATCACCACGCCCACCAAGATATTAATAATGCGCTGCGCCAGTGGCGTCTTTAACCAAGGAGCTAGCCAAGAGGCCAAAAGTGCCAACGCAAAGAACCAGACAATCGAGGCACTCACCGCACCCAATGCGAACCAAGAACGCACTTCTGGAGCCAACTGCCCGCCCAAACTGCCCAGTACCACAAAGGTATCCAGATAGACATGCGGATTGAGCCAAGTCACCGCTAACATCGTCACCACCAGACGCCAGCGGCTATGCTTCATCTCTTCTGCGGTTGCCAGTGCTAAATGCGGGCTGAATGCGGTACGAAAAGCCCCCCAGCCATACCACAGTAAGAACGCCACACCGCCCCAAGTCACAACGGCTAATAATAGCGGCGAACGACTTAACAAAGCGCTGCCACCAAATATCCCGGCACAAATCAGCGCAATGTCACTCAAGGCGCACAAAGAGGCGACCATCAAATGGTATTGGCGACGAATCCCTTGATTCATTACAAAAACGTTCTGCGGCCCAAGCGGCAAAATCATCGCGGCACTCAAGGCAAAGCCTTGTAAGAAAGTGGTTAACATGCGGTTCCTTAGAGAGTCAATGCCGGCAAAGCGGCGCGTGTATTTCATCAACACGCGCATCATACGAAGAGAAAATTATTAGGGGAAATGGATAGTTCTAATCAGGTATTAGCAGAACTGATGATCAATCTTTGGTAATAAAACCCAACTCTTGAGAAATACGCTGCGCAGTAGCTTGCACCGGTTTAATCAAGGCGTTAACACCGATCTGCTGCAACTTGGCAGTCGGCAATGAAACCGACACCGCATACGGCACCCGCTGCTGAATATCGAATACCGGCGCGGCGATACAAGACACACCCAGTTCGTTTTCTTCACGATCCATCGCCAAAGCCTGTTGGCGAATATCTGCCAGTTCTTCATACATTTTCGGCAATTCAGTGATGGTGTTACGCGTCAACGGTTGAATGCTTTGCTGATGAGTTTGCCAATAATAATCCGGGTAATCGCTTTTGCCATAGGCCATAAAGATTTTACCCATTGCCGAGCAATAGAGCGGCATATGTTGGCCGATATAGGCGCGGGTGCGCATCATGCCGGTGGTCGGTTCCAACTTGTAGATCAAAATAACGTGATCGTCTTCGCGGCTGGAAAAGTTAACCGTCTCCCCTATTTCCAAATTGAGTTGCTCCAGATGAGGAGCCGCGACGTGGATGATATTCAGGGACGACAGGGCTTTTTGGCCAATAGAGATAAATTTAGTGGTTAATCGATAACTGCCGGGGGACGGCGCCTGAGTGACGTAACCACTCGTGTGTAGCCCCTGTAACAGCCGGTGAACGGTGCTTTTGTTCATGTCCGCCAGTTCGGAAAGGTGTGCCAACGGACAACCATTGGGAAAATTGCTGAGGATCTCAATCAGTTGTAAGCCACGAAACAGGCTTTGGCTACCAAGCGGTTTTTCTTTTTTATCGTCTTTCTCATCGCCAGTTTTCAGGCTCATAACGCAATCTCTCCAGTATCGAGCCGCCAGCCAACATCAGCACAGGGTAAACCAGCTCTTTGCAGGGAATGTTACCCCAAGGCCTGCATCAGGTGAAGACAGAACCCCGTTTCATTACCAGTAACAAGTTAAAAGTGCGCAACATCTCGCTAACTTATGAAGTGAGTTATTCGTCACAATATTACAAAATAATAAATAACCAATTGTTTTAAAAGGATAAGAAAAACGTCACTCGCTTTGCTTTAGATCGACGAACGTCATATCATTTTTGAAACCTGATTTCGCATAATGAAATTAATGGATCATATAACAACCAAACGTTCACCAATTTTGCATTGCGCCAACTGCGCATGCCAGACACCAAGGGGTATCACATGACACCAGACAATGTGCAACAACCCATTCTCACCCTCAGCCATATTGTTAAGCGCTTTGGCGGCAACATCGCGGTTAATGACGTCAGCTTACAGGTGATGCCGGGTGAAGTGCTGGCCTTGCTGGGCGAAAATGGTGCAGGTAAATCTACGTTAATCAAAGTATTAGCTGGCGTTTACCCACGCGATGGCGGTGACATTCAGTTTCACGGAACCAGCATAGCCTCCGCCGCCGCGATAAAAAGTGACAGCCGCCAACCTATTGCCTTTATTCACCAAGATCTCGGGCTGATCGAATGGATGACGGTAGCAGAAAACATGGCATTGGTGATGGGGTTCCCGCGTCGCTTTGGCTTAATCGATTGGCGCGCCATCCGCCGCCGTGCGGCGCAGGCGTTGCAGGATGTCGGTATTGCACTGGATCCCGATGCCCGAGTCTTTGATCTGTCACGCACCGAAAAATCACTGTTGGCGATCGCCCGCGCAGTGGCGGTCAACGCCGAACTACTGGTATTAGACGAACCCACCGCTTCACTTCCCGCCAACGATGTACGCCATCTGTTTGCGGTGATCAATCGGTTACGCGCCAAAAAAGTCGGCATGATCTACGTCACTCACCGGTTGGATGAAGTGATCGAAATTGCCGATCGCGTGTGTGTCATGCGCGATGGACGCTACGTGGCTGGCGGCAACACCGCCGACTACCAACTGCGTGATTTGGTACAGATGATCGTGGGTGAAACTATTGCCAGCGACCAGCGTGAGCCGCTGCCTGAGAATCAACAGCCCGTGCTACAACTCAATAATGTCACGGTAGGTGATATCGGCTCGGTTAGCTTCGACCTACAACCGGGTGAAATGCTCGCATTGGCCGGTCTGCGTGGGGCTGGGCAGGAGGAGATTGGTCGGCTGCTATTCGGCCTACGTCAGGTCGACGAAGGAAAAATCCACTTTCGTGGTCAACCCTACTGCGCCAGCAATCCACAACAAGCGATGGCCTGCGGAGTCTCATTAGTGGCTGGCGATCGCACCGGTGAGAGCTTGGTGATGTCGATGAGCGTGCGTGAAAACCTGTTTCTCAACCCCTGCGCCAGTGGTCACAAACTGCTTTCACGCTACAGTCGCCGGGCGGAAATCGGTGCCAGTTGGTGGAAGGTGCAGATGTTCGACGTGCGTCCCAAAGACGTCAATATCGATATCAGTGCCCTGTCTGGCGGTAACCAGCAAAAGGTGGTGATGGCACGCTGGATGCACTTGGGGGCGCCGCTGCTGATCCTGGAAGATCCCACCGCTGGCGTCGACGTTGGGGCACGGGCGGAAATTTATCATCTGTTAAATAAATCCTTGGCGGAAGGCGTCGCGGTATTGGTTATCTCCAACGACTTTGAGGAAATAGCCCATATCTGCAATCGAGCTTTGGTGTTTAACCGAGGGAAAGTGGTTGGTGAACTGAAAAATGAACAGGTGTCATTCGCCAATTTATTGGAACTGGCCTCTGCCAGCTCCGGGGAAACCATCGCGACAACGTTAGAATCTGAGGTAAGCCATGTCTAAAACATCTGTTAAATCAACAGCACTGGAACAAAGAGTCAGTCTGTCGCAAGACGGTACCGGGCCATGGCTGATGCAGATACTCACCCGCTACGGTTTGTTACTGCTGTGCATTGCGATGGTAGTTCTATTTTCACTGATCACCCCATCATTTGCTTCCATGCTAACGCTACAGGCGATCCTCTCCAGTAAGGCCAAGATCGCTCTGCTCGCGCTAGCAGCCACCATTCCGATGATCGTCGGCAAAATCGACCTTAACGTCGGCTTTGGTATCGTGCTGTGGCATATCCTCGCCATCACTCTGCAAGTGCAATATGGATTTTCGTGGCAGATGGCGGTGCTAACGGTATTGGCGCTTTCCGCGTTATACGGCCTGTTGAACGGTATTTTGGTGGCTCTCGCGGATATCGACAGCTTCGTCGCCACCTTAGGCTCCGGCACCGTGCTGTATGCACTCGCCCTGTGGCACTCCGGCGGACGACAGATCGTCGGTGACTTGCCAGACGCCTTTATCGCCTTGCATCACACCGAGATCGGTGGGATCCCGATCGTCGCATTTTACGTGCTGATCGTCGCGGTGGTGCTGTGGTTAATCACTGAACATACCCCACTGGGTCGCTGTATGTACGCGGTGGGAGGGAATCCGGCTGCAGCGCGGCTAAACGGCATCTCAGTCAATCGTTTTACCATCGGTGCTTTTATTGCCTCCAGCGTGCTAACTGGCTTTAGTGGAGTATTGATCGCCGCCGAACAAGGAGTTGGTCAAGCCAGCGTCGGCATGGACTACCTGTTACCCGCGCTAGTCGGTGCCTTCCTCGGTAGCACCACCATTCGTCCCGGCCGGGTTAACGTCTGGGGAACCGTTGTCGGTATTGCCATTCTGGCTATCGGCATCGCCGGTATTCAACAGTTCGGTGGTGAGTTCTGGGTCGAACCTCTATTCAACGGCGCGACGCTGCTGCTGTCCATCACCTTAGCGGGCTATGCCCAGCGCCGCCGGTTACTCAATCAAAAAGCGGTACAACGCAATTCAGCAATTGCTGCGGATAAAAACAACCAAAAAGCGATCAATCCATAACCAGGAGCTACTCGAATGAAACGTCTTTGGATATTACCAGCCACCCTGCTGCTGGTCAGTACCACCGCCCCAGCTTGGGCCGATGCCTATCTTGATCAAGCGACGGCAGCGGTCACCAAGGCCACCGCCAGCGTCACTCAGTGGGACGGCCCAACCAGTGGTCCACAACTACAGGCAAACAAGAAAATCATATTTATTGCCTCAGATATGAAAAACGGCGGCGTACAAGGCGTACAACAAGGGCTGAGTGAAGCAGCGAAAGCCGCCGGCTGGAAACTGGAAACGCTTGATGGCGGCGGTTCCGTGAAAGATCAGCTCGCGTCGCTCAACCAAGCCATCGCCCAGAAGCCAGATGGCATCGTGATCGGCGGTTGGAACCCCAACGTTGCCAAGATCCCGCTGAAAAAGGCTATTCAGCAGGGCATCGTGCTCACCGCTTGGCACGCAGTGCCGGAGCCGGGGCCGATAACCAAATACAACGTGTTCTATAACGTCACCTCAGACTCCAACGAAGTAGCACGCATCGCCGCCCAATACGCAGTGGTGCAATCAGGTGGCAAAGCCAACGTCCTGATTTTTACCGATTCGCTGTATCAAATCGCGCTGGATAAAGCCAACGTGATGAAAGAAGAGATTGGCAAATGTAGTGGCTGTAAGGTCGTGGAATTTATCGATACCCCACTGGCGGACACCGCCAATCGTATGCCAGCCATGACCTTCAGCCTGCTACAAAAATACGGTGACCAGTTCCAATATGCGTTAGCGATCAACGATTTGTACTTTGATTTCATGGCGCCGGCACTGAAAACCGCCGGTAAAGGTGGCAAAGGTGCGCCTTACAACATTTCCGCTGGCGATGGCTCCATTTCGGCTTATCAACGCATTCGTTCCGGCGGCAGTCAGTCGGCCACCGTGCCGGAACCGTTGAAGCTCCATGGGTGGCAATTACTTGATGAGTTCAACCGCGCTTTCGCCAAACAGCCCCCATCCGGCTATGTCACCCCAGTACACTTAGTGACACATGACAACATCACCAGCGACGGCGGTGATAACAACCAGTATGACCCGCAGAATGACTATCAAGGTCACTATAAAGCCATTTGGGGCGTGAAATAAGTAGAGGTCGGTATGAACAAACTGATGACGGATCATCAACTTGAATGCCTGTGTTCACCCGCTATCTGGGCCGAAGGCCCAGTGTGGCTGCCGCAGCAGAACGCCATCGTGTTTAGTGATGTGAAAGGCAACCGCATGTTTTGTTGGTCGCGACACGGAAAACTGAGCCTATGGCGCTCCCCGTCCCATTACGCCAACGGCAACGCTCGCGATACCGAAGGGCGGGTGATCAGTTGCGAACATGGACGACGCGGCATCAGTCGCACCGAAAGCGACGGTGAGGTACAGATGCTCGTTGATCGTGTTGACGGCAAGCGTTTCAACTCCCCGAACGACGTGGTGGTACGTTCCGACGGCACAATATGGTTTACCGATCCCCCTTATGGGATCACCAGTGATGACGAAGGTTATAAATCGGAAAGCCAGGTGATCGGCTGCTATCTCTACTGTTTTGATCCACGCAACGGCTCGTTAAACATTGCCGCCTGTGATCTACAAAGACCGAACGGTCTGGCTTTTTCACCGGATGAATCACTGTTATACGTGGCCGACATGTCGATCGTGGATTTCCCGACCTTGGGTCGCAGCGAGCTACGAGTGTATCCGGTAGAGCAGAACAGATTAGGCGTCGGCCGGCGTTTCGCTGTCGTGGCACCCGGCTTCCCAGACGGCTTCTGCGTCGATAGAGCCGGAAACCTGTTTTGCAGTTGTGCCGATGGCGTGCTGATCTTCAACAACCAAGGGCAACAACTTGGGAAAATCAACGTACCGGAACGAGTATCCAACTGCACCTTCGGCGGGCCAGACGGCAATGAACTGTACATTACCGCCACGACGTCGTTATACCGCATGGTACTAAATACCCAAGGATAACCGGCAGAAATCACTCAAGCAGAGCGGAGTTGTTCCGTTCTGCTTTGCCCTGCTTAAAATACTTCACCGACCAAAAACGCGCAGTCGATCACAAAACCATAAAATTAATATAATCATTTGTTTTATCTAAATAATTTCACATCCCTTTGCTTTGACTTCCCCCACCCACAGGTATAGCATTTATTTGAAATGATATTTCGCATATTGAAATATTGAGAGTTAAAAACAAACAACAAGGTGTTAACGGAGAATCAGTATGAGAGTGAGTTACAGCGAGCTGAAACAACAATTCAAACGCGTACTGCTGTCGCGAGGCATAGCAGAAACGACCGCTGATGATTGTGCTGGCATGTTCGCCGACACCACCGCCAACGGTGTTTATTCCCACGGCGTTAACCGATTTCCTCGTTTTATTCAACAGCTTGATGCCGGTGATATCGTGCCCGATGCTAAACCCAGCAAGTTGCTGTCGTTGGGTGCTATTGAGCAATGGGATGCTCATCAAGGTATCGGTAATTTAACCGCTCGCACCATGATGGATCGCGCCATGGCATTGGCAGATCAACACGGTATCGGTGTAGTGGCATTACGTAACGCCAACCACTGGATGCGCGGCGGCGGTTACGGTTGGCAAGCGGCAGAAAAAGGTTACATCGGTATTTGCTGGACCAACTCGATCGCCGTGATGCCGCCGTGGGGAGCGAAAGAGTGCCGTATCGGTACTAACCCACTGATCATTGCCGTGCCGAGCAATCCGATCACCATGGTGGATATGTCGATGTCGATGTTCTCTTACGGCGCATTGGAAATGAACCGCTTAGCCGGTAAAACGCTGGCAGTAGACGGCGGTTTTGACAGCAATGGCTACCTCACGCGCGATCCTGCTGCCATCGAAGAAAGTCGTCGCATTTTGCCAATGGGTTACTGGAAAGGGTCTGGCCTGTCCATCGTGCTGGATATGATCGCCACCCTGCTTTCCGGCGGCGCTTGCGTGGCGGAAATCACCGAAGACAACAGCGATGAATATGGCATCTCACAAGTCTTTATCGCTATTGAAGTTGACAGGTTGATCGACGGCAAAACACGTGATGAAAAACTGCAACGCATAATGGATTACGTCAGCCAGGCTGAACGAGACAACTCGGAAGTGGCGATCCGTCTGCCGGGGCATAAATTCCCAGGGTTACGCGCCGCTAACGAACGCGACGGCATTCCGGTTGATGAGCGTGTTTGGGCTCGTATTCAGGCTCTATGAGCTAAAGATGAGGTAGATGATGATATTTGGTCATATTGATAATACCGATCCGGCGCACTATCCACCCGCCATCGCCGCCGCTATCCGTTATTTGCAGCAAACCGATTTCACCGCTCTCCCTGCCGGGCGTTACCATACACCAGACAGCGATTATGTGGTGCAAGTATTGGATTTACAGACCCAAACTAAAGACAGTCTGCGTCCAGAGGTCCATCGTAAAAATATCGATGTGCAATTTTTGGTTAGCGGTAATGAGTTAATTGGCATCGTTACTGATAACGGTAAAAATATTGTTCATCAAGAACTACTGGAACAGCGCGATATTATTTTCTACCAAGAGGTAGAAAATGAAACCATGTTAAAAATGATACCGGGAAATTTCGCCGTATTTTTCCCACAGGATGTCCATCGCCCTGCTTGTATCGATCACCAGCTCAGTAATATTCGTAAAGTCGTGGTTAAAATTCCTGTAGAACAACTTTAACCTTAGGGAATAATAATGAATATTCATAATCAGGGTTTTATTGTCGGAGCCTATCCTTGCGCTCCGTCATTCCACCAGCTTGAACGCCAGCAGGAAATTCAATTCTGGCATCAATTAGCCGAATTACCGCTGATCCGTGGCATTGAACAACCATGCCTGACAGATTTACATCCCTATGGTGATGATTTTCTGTTTAAACATATTCCGGCGCATTGGCAATTAGTGATAACCGCCGTCATGGGCACCATGCAACAACGTGGACAAGGCCGTGACTTTGGTCTGGCTGCCCGTAATGAACCAGAACGACTGGCCGCCGTGGAGCATTTGCGCCTTATCAATGACAAGATAAAACGCACCAATGATCAGGCTGGAAAACGGCGTGTATTGGCATTGGAGATCCAATCTGCACCCAACCGGAGTGAAATCGACAGTGCCGCGGCGCGGCAGGCATTTATTGCCTCACTGGAGCAAATAGCGGATTGGCAGTGGGAATGCGATCTGGTGATTGAACATTGCGACGCGCTGACTGGCCCCATGCCGCGCAAAGGCTTCCTGACATTGACGGATGAAATTCTGGCAGCGCAAACCATTAACCGCCATTTCGGCACTGCATTGACGCTAGCTGTCAACTGGGGACGTTCGGCGATTGAAGGACACAACACCCGTTTACCGCTGGAACATGTCAAACAATGCCAGCAGGCGGGATTACTCTCAGCATTAATGTTCTCCGGTACCGCCAGCCATGGCAGCTACGGCGAATGGCAAGATACGCATTCTCCTTTTGCCCCATACCCCGGCAGCCAATATGTTTGTCATGAATCATTAATGACATTATCCAGTGCAGAGGCATTATTTAAACAAGCGCCACTCGAACAATTAAAATATGCCGGAATAAAATTACTTTCTACCTCGGCAGAGGAGTCAATAGAACAACGAATGAATATTATCAAGGATGGTATTAATGCGCTGACATTAGCAGCGAGCTAAGCAGTAACACATTAACTGAAGAAGTAAACAATAAAAACATTAATCGGGTTAAGCCCGAGGACACTCTATACCCTAAATAATTCGAGTTGCATCGCGGCGGCAAGCGAACAAATCCCGATGAGCTTAATCAGGTAAGTGATTCGGGTGCGAAAGCGCAGCCAACAAAGAGGCAACTTGAAGTATGACGGGTATACATCTCAAAGGTAATTGACTATGAATACAGCGTCTGTTGCTATTAACCAAAACCAGCCTATTCCTAAATTACGCTGGCTAAGAATAGTTCCCCCTATTCTTATTACCTGCATTATTTCTTATATGGACAGGGTTAATATCGCTTTTGCCATGCCCGGCGGTATGGATGCCGAACTCGGTATCACCGCCTCAATGGCGGGATTGGCTGGCGGTATTTTCTTTATCGGTTATCTGTTCCTGCAAGTGCCCGGTGGTAAATTAGCGGTTAACGGCAACGGTAAGAAATTTATCGGCTGGTCACTGCTGGCTTGGGCAATTATCTCGGTACTGACCGGATTAGTGACCAACCAATATCAATTGCTGTTCCTGCGTTTTGCACTCGGTGTCTCGGAAGGCGGTATGTTACCGGTGGTGCTGACCATGATCAGCAACTGGTTCCCGGACAAAGAGCGCGGGCGAGCCAACGCTATCGTCATCATGTTCGTGCCGATTGCCGGTATCCTCACCGCCCCGCTTTCTGGCTGGATCATCACCGCTTGGGACTGGCGCATGCTGTTTCTGGTGGAAGGTGTGATGTCACTGTTCGTGATGCTGTTGTGGTATTTCACCATCAGCAACCGCCCGCAAGAAGCCAAGTGGATCTCACAAGCCGAAAAAGATTATCTGATCAAAACCCTGCATGACGAACAACTGCTGATCAAAGGTAAAACAGTGCGCAATGCCTCGCTGAGCCATGTGTTATCTGATCGCATCATGTGGCAATTGATTTTGGTTAACTTCTTCTACCAAACAGGGATTTACGGTTACACCCTGTGGCTACCGACCATTCTGAAAGGATTGACCAACGGCAATATGGAACAGGTCGGGATGCTGGCGATCCTGCCTTACATCGGCGCCATTTTCGGCATGTGGCTGATTTCCAATCTCTCCGACCGTACCGGTAAGCGCAAAGTCTTTGTCTCCCTGCCACTAGCCTGCTTCGCCATCTGTATGGCGCTGTCGGTATTGCTCAAAGAGAGCATCTGGTGGTCGTACGCCGCCTTAGTGGGTTGCGGTGTATTTATTCAAGCCGCCGCCGGGGTGTTCTGGACCATTCCTCCCAAGCTGTTCAACGCCGAAGTGGCCGGAGGTGCACGCGGTGTGATTAACGCACTCGGCAACCTCGGTGGTTTCTGTGGCCCTTACATGGTGGGGGTGCTGATCAGCCTGTATAGCAAAGATGTCGGTGTTTATAGCTTGGCGATATCGCTAGCGATCGCGGCCATTCTGGCGCTGCTGCTGCCAGCCAAATGCGACCAACAGGTAGGGAGTGAATAATGGAATACTGGCTGGGGCTGGATTGCGGCGGCACTTTTATCAAAGCTGGATTGTATGACCGCCAAGGTAATGAACTGGGGATCGCCCGTAAGAATCTGGTGATTATTGCGCCGCAACCCGGCTGGGCTGAACGCGATATGGACGGATTATGGCATACCGCCGCCGAGGTGATTCGTGAGTTATTGCACACCACCAATACCGCCGCCAGTGCCATTCAGGCCGTGGGTATCTCCGCTCAGGGTAAAGGGTTGTTCTTGTTGGATAAACAAGGACAGCCGCTGGGCAATGCCATGCTTTCTTCCGATCAGCGAGCGCTGACTCTGGTGCAAGAATGGCAGAAACAGGGCATCCCACAGGCGTTGTACCAGCAAACCCGTCAGACCTTGTGGACGGGGCATCCCGTTTCGCTATTACGTTGGGTTAAGTTGCACCAGCCAGAACGCTATCGCCAAATCGGTAGCGTACTGATGGCGCACGATTACCTGCGTTATTGTCTGACGGGAGAATTGGCCTGCGAAGAAACCAATATCTCTGAATCCAACCTCTATCAGATGGCTTCCGGTCGTTACGACTCGGCGCTGGCACAGCGATTAGGCATTGGCGAAATCATGCCTGCGCTGCCGCCCATCGTCGGTTCCGCCGACATTGCCGGGCGCATTAATGCCGAGGCGGCAAAACTCACTGGCTTATCACTAGGCACCCCCGTCGTCGGTGGATTGTTCGATGTCGTCTCCACCGCACTTTGCGCTGGTCTACAAGATGAAACCCGCCTTAACGCCGTAATGGGCACCTGGTCAGTAACCAGTGGCATCACCGATGCGATCGAAACCGGTTTCGACCATCCCTTTGTTTATGGTCGTCATGCCGAGGCCGGTAAATATATCGTTCACGAAGCCAGCCCAACCTCTGCCGCTAACTTGGAATGGTTCTGCCAGCAATGGGGATGGCACGACTACGCGCAGCTCAACCAATGGGTTGCAGCCTTGCCCAAAGCCGGTAGCGATCTATTGTTTGTCCCCTTCCTATACGGTTCCAACGCGGGTTTAGGGTTGACCGCCAGCTTCTACGGTATGCAGGCATTTCATCAGCGCGAACACTTAGTGCAAGCCATTTACGAAGGTGTAGTGTTCTGCCATCTGACCCATCTCAACCGCATGTTGCAGCGTTTCCCACACACCAAGGCACTGCGCGTCACTGGCGGGCCAGCCAAATCGGCACCCTGGATGCAAATGTTTGCCGACGTCAGCGGCTTGCCGGTCGAATTACCGCAGATTGAAGAAACGGGCTGTCTGGGTGCCGCGATGGCAGCGATGGTCGGCAGCGGTGCATTCAGCGATTTCACCACCGCGCAACAGGCGCTGGCACCACGCATTGAACGCCTACTTCCCGATGAGCAAGCGCACGCCGCTTACGCCAAAAAACACCTGCGTTATCAAGCTCTGATAGCGGCATTACAAACTCTGTCAACCCATTAGCCAAGGAGGCTACATGATTCTTCAACCACGCCTGCAACTGGCACTCGACCACACAAGGCTGGACGCGGCATTGCATACCGTCGAACGCCTGCATCCCTATGTCGACATTATCGAAGCGGGCACTATTTTGTGCATCAGTGCCGGTATTCAGGCCGTTGGCGCACTGCGGGAACGCTGTCCACAACATACGTTAGTGGCAGATCTGAAAGTCGCTGATGCCGGTGCCACTTTAGCCGAACAGGCCTTCGTGCAAGGGGCTAACTGGATGACGGTTATCTGCGCCGCACCACTCGCCACCATGGCGAGCGCATTAGCCGTCGCCGAACAGCATGATGGGGAAATCCAGATTGAACTGTTTGGACGTTGGACTTTGGACGATGCCAAAGCATGGCGGCAACTCGGCATCAAACAAGCGATTTACCACCGTGGGCGCGATGCACAAGCCAGCGGACAAAACTGGAGCCCGCAAGATCTGGATCAGATGAAAGCGCTGTCAGATCTGGGTATTGAACTCTCCGTTACCGGTGGCATCACCCCCGCTGATTTGCCGCTATTCAAAGATATCGCCGTTACTGCCTTTATTGCCGGGCGCGCCTTAGCCGAGGCCGCCGATCCAGTCGCCGCCGCTCGCCAATTCCGCGCCGCCATTCATGACATTTGGAGAAGTTGATATGCGCCAACATCCATTAGGGATCTATGAGAAAGCCCTACCTAAACATCTGACTTGGCCGGAGCGGCTGGCATTAGCCAAGGCTTGCGGATTCGATTTTGTCGAAATGTCGGTGGATGAAAGTGACGAACGTTTGGCTCGTTTGAGCTGGAGCAAAGAACAGCGACTTTCACTGGTCAGCGCGATATTGGAAACCGGCATCACTATTCCCTCTATGTGCCTGTCCGGTCATCGCCGCTTTCCCTTTGGTAGCCACGACGATGCCACACGCCAGCAAGCGTTTGACTTGATGGAGCAGGCAATTCAATTGGCGAAAGACGTGGGTATTCGCACCATCCAACTCGCTGGTTACGACGTTTATTACGAACCGCAAGACGCCAGTACGCTGGCACGGTTTACCGAGGGAATGCATTGGGCGGTAGAGCGTGCAGCAGCGGCGCAAGTGATGCTGGCGGTAGAGATTATGGATACCGAGTTTATGAACTCGATCAGCAAGTGGAAAGTTTGGGACAGTTGCCTAGCCTCGCCGTGGTTCACGGTTTACCCAGACGTCGGCAACCTCAGCGCTTGGGGCAACGATGTTCCCCAGGAACTGACTTTGGGAATCGACCGCATCGCGGCCATCCATTTAAAAGATACTTTCCCGGTCACAGACCATGCGCCGGGGCAATTCCGCGATGTACCGTTCGGTGAAGGTTGCGTCGATTTTGTTGGCGTATTCCGCACCTTGAAACAGCTTAATTATCGTGGTGCTTTCCTGATTGAAATGTGGACCGAAAAAGCGGCCGAACCGGTGGCAGAAATCATTCAAGCACGGCGTTGGATCGAACAGAAAATGCAGGAAGGAGGATTATCATGCTGACATTAACGCAACTGAAACAACAGGTGCTGGAGGCCAATCTGGACCTGCCACGCCATAAACTGGTGACGTTCACTTGGGGCAACGTCAGTGCTATCGATCGCGAGCGCGGCGTAGTGGTGATCAAACCTTCCGGCGTGGAATATCAACATATGACAGCGGAAGATATGGTGGTGGTCGAGCTGGCTAGCGGTCAAGTGATCGAAGGCACTAAAAAACCATCGTCCGACACCGCGACCCATTTGGCTCTGTATCGTGCCTTTAACGATATTGGCGGCATTGTGCATACCCATTCGCGCCACGCCACCATTTGGGCACAAGCCGGGTTAGATATTCCCGCTTGGGGCACCACACACGCAGATTACTTCTACGGCACCATCCCTTGCACTCGCTTAATGACGCAAGAAGAGATCGAACAGGATTATGAACGGAAAACCGGCAACGTGATTATCGAAACCTTCCGCAAGCGCGATATCAGCCCAAATGACGTCCCCGCAGTATTGGTCAATGCTCATGGTCCTTTTGCTTGGGGTAAAGATGCGCACGACGCAGTGCATAATGCGGTGGTATTGGAGGAAATTGCCTATATGGGGATTTTTTCACGCCAATTGACGCCAGGGATCGGTAGTATGCAGCCGGTGTTGTTGGATAAACATTATCTGCGTAAACACGGTAAGAATGCGTATTACGGTCAGTAATAAATCAGGGGCTTTCGCCTAATACTGGTCAGTTAAGCTTAAGTCTATGCTTCATCTTTTAGCGGTTTTTGCCAATTCGGTGTAATTGGAATTGCCGCAAACGTGCGGTGTTCTATGCAGCAATAATGCTCGGCAATTGAAGGGGCTGAAAGGCGCAGCCCCTTCACCCGCGCCTACGCTTACCATAGCCAGCCCGCGATGCGGGTTCCCTCACGGCGCTGCCGTTGTCTGACGGGTCGGCTCAATGAACGTCCCTGTTCACATCGCCTCAGCCGACCATCCATGGTCGGCTGCCCCTGACAACGGCACCTTGTTCGGCTGTCTATGATGCGCTTAACGTCAAAACACTAATCTTCAGCCACCAGACAACCTTAACATTTTGACAGCGATAAATTGGGTGAGAGGAGCGCCGGTGTTGACGCCATTGAAGACGCTGAACGCAGGCACAGTGCATAGGCAAACGCGCCATGGACGGCGCGTTTAGGCGAGACAGACAGGGATGTCTGTCGTAGCCGGCCGTTATGCACTGGGACGGAGTGAAGGAAGTTGCGCCAGCAACCGTCTGATGTGGTAAGGGCTCGGGGTGCAGGGGAGCAGCTTTTGGCTCCCCTGCTCGGTCGTGGTCGCCCACGTTGCATGGAACCACCAAATGTATAGCGACCGAAACTTACAGCACATTGGCAAATAAATACTCTGACTAGCTAACATTAAGGGCTTTCGCCCCCTGTAACTATTCTGCTTTTTGGTGCAGATGCACATCCATTTGCGGATACGGGATGCCGATTTTATGCGCATCCAGTTGGCGCTTAAAGTTTTCCATCAGGTCGAAATAAACGTCCCAATATTGAGCGTTAGTGGTCCAGGAACGGGTGACGAAGTTCAGTGATGAAGGCGCCATCTCGTTCAAACGCACGGTAACGCCTTTGTCGTGCATGATGCGGCTATCAGCGGCAATCACATCACCCAGTACTTTTTTCACCAAATCGATGTCTGCGTGGTAAGACACGCCGACCACAATATCTACCCGGCGATTCGGCTCACGCGAGAAGTTGGTAATGTTACCGGCGATGATTTTACCGTTTGGCACCACAACAGTTTTGTTATCAGGAGTACGCAGGGTGGTTGAGAAAATCTGTACCTGATCAACAGTACCAGACACGCCCCCCAGATCGACATACTCACCAGTACGCAGCGGACGGAAGGCCACCAGCAACACGCCTGCAGCAAAGTTGGACAGCGAACCTTGCAGCGCCAAACCCACGGCCAAACCAGCGGCACCCAGCACAGCGATCACTGAAGTGGTCTGCACACCGACGCGTCCCAGCACGGCGATGAAGGTGAACGCCAGAATGCCATAGCGTACCAACGCAGATAAGAAGTGAGCCACGGTGGCATCAATGCCACGCAATTTCATCACGCGTTCGACAGCATTGCTGACCACACGCGCCACAATCGAACCGATGATAAAGATAACGATCGCGGCAACAATGTTCACCGCATATTGAATCAATAAATCTTGGTTTTTCTCTAACCAGCTACTGGCAGTATTAATGCCGTCTACTACATTCAGATCTTTCATATAACATCCTAATCTTTCCCATCAATGGGACTTACTCGCAAAAAGTGCCAACCAACTGACACAGAAAATTCCCAATAAAGGGTAAACAACAATTAAGACAGATGCCAACTTTGACAGAAAAAACCTAGGAGAAGCAATCAGAAGTAGAAGAAAAAATAAAGGCTCCGCAGAGGGAGCCTTTGGCAAGAAATATCAGGACATAATTACAGAACGTTAGTTGCGTTCAGTTCTTTGAAAGCCTGTTCCAAACGAACGATCATAGAGCTTTGCGCAGCACGCAGCCATACGCGTGGATCGTAGTATTTCTTGTTCGGTTGGTCATCGCCTTTCGGGTTGCCCAACTGACCTTGCAGGTAAGCTTCGTTAGTTTTGTAGTATTGCAGAATACCGTCCCAAGTAGCCCATTGGGTATCGGTATCGATGTTCATTTTAATCACACCGTAGCTGACAGAATCTTTGATTTCCTGAGCAGATGAACCAGAACCACCGTGGAATACGAAGTTCAGGCTGTTGTGCGGCAGGTTGTGTTTCTTAGAAACATAATCTTGGGAATCACGCAGAATCGTTGGAGTCAGAACAACGTTACCTGGCTTGTAAACACCGTGCACGTTACCGAAAGAAGCCGCGATAGTGAAACGTGGGCTGATTGCGTTCAGTTTAGTGTACGCGTAATCAACATCTTCTGGTTGAGTGTACAGAGCAGAAGCGTCCATGTGGCTGTTATCTACGCCATCTTCTTCACCGCCAGTGCAACCCAGTTCGATTTCCAGAGTCATACCCATTTTGGCCATACGAGCCAGGTATTTACCGCAAATCTCGATGTTTTCTTCCAAAGACTCTTCAGACAGGTCGATCATGTGAGAAGAGAACAGTGGTTTACCGGTAGCAGCAAAGTGTTTTTCACCCGCATCCAACAGACCGTCGATCCACGGCAGCAGTTTCTTCGCGCAGTGGTCTGTGTGCAGGATCACTGGCACGCCGTAATGCTCAGCCATCTGGTGAACGTGATGCGCGCCAGAGATTGCGCCCAGAATTGCCGCGCCCTGTGGCACGTCAGTTTTCACGCCTTTACCAGCGATAAATGCAGCACCGCCGTTGGAGAATTGAACGATAACCGGTGCTTTCACCTTCGCAGCTGTTTCCAGCACGGCGTTAATGGAATCAGTACCCACGCAGTTTACTGCTGGCAGAGCAAAGTTGTTCTCTTTAGCAACTGCGAATACTTTCTGAACATCATCACCAGTGATAACGCCCGGTTTTACGAAATCAAAAATTTTAGACATGTTTTTGTCCTATCTCATCGGCAAAATGAATGTAAACCGTTCTACTCGCATTGGGTTGCGAGATAAAACAACGGGCGGCTCTCGCCCCCCGTCATCTGAATTACTTCTTAGCGCGCTCTTCCAGCATCACTACAGCAGGTAAGGCTTTCCCTTCAACAAACTCCAGGAACGCACCGCCACCAGTAGAAATGTAGGAGATTTTGTCTTCAATGCCAAACAGGTCGATTGCGGCCAGAGTGTCACCACCACCGGCGATAGAGAAAGCTTCACTATCAGCAATTGCGTTGGCAACAATTTCGGTACCCTTACGGAAGTTAGGGAACTCGAAGACGCCTACTGGACCATTCCACAGAATGGTTTTGGCGTTTTTCAGGATCACGGCCAGACGCTCAGCGGACTCGTCGCCCATATCCAGAATTTGCTCGTTGTCTTTAACTTCGCTTGCTGGCTTCAATGTCGCAGCCGCAGTTTCAGAGAACTCGGTCGCTACGCGCACATCGGTAGGAACTGGGATATCACAGGTTTCCAGCAGTTTTTTAGCTGTAGGAACCAGATCCGCTTCATACAGAGATTTACCGACGTTGTTGCCTTGAGCCGCCACGAAGGTGTTAGCGATACCACCACCCACAATCAGTTGGTCAGCGATTTTGGACAGAGAGTCCAGCACGGTCAGTTTGGTAGAAACTTTAGAACCACCCACGATGGCCACCATTGGGCGAGCAGGATTACCCAGTGCTTTACTCAGAGCTTCCAGTTCAGCAGACAGCAACGGACCGGCACAAGCGATCGGTGCGAACTTGCCCACGCCGTGAGTAGATGCCTGCGCACGGTGTGCAGTACCAAAAGCATCCATCACATACACGTCGCACAGCGCCGCGTATTTCTTGGACAGAGTTTCGTCGTCTTTTTTCTCGCCTTTGTTGAAGCGAACGTTTTCCAGAACCACCAGCTCACCGGCAGCTACGTCAACGCCATCCAGATAATCTTTCGCCAGACGCACTGGAGATTTCATATGTTCTTTCAGGTAGTTAACCACTGGCAACAAAGAGAACTCTTCGTTGTATTCACCTTCGGTAGGACGCCCCAGGTGGGAAGTCACCATCACTTTAGCACCTTGCTTCAGTGCAGCTTCGATAGTTGGCAGGGAAGCACGGATACGTGCATCGGAAGTCACTTTACCGTCTTTCACTGGTACGTTCAGATCAGAACGGATCAGAACACGTTTACCGGCCAGATTGAGATCGGTCATCTTGATTACAGACATGGTGAACCCTCTTGGTTGATTCTCTATAAAGTTGCCCGAGCGACGTACCGTTAAGCACGCCGTAACTAGAAACCGCTGGCGGCCATTGCCCGTGTTGTATCCAACATCCGGTTGGCAAAGCCCCATTCATTGTCGCACCAAACCAACGTTTTAATCAGGCGCTGTCCACTGACCCGAGTTTGTGTGCCATCAACGATGGCGCTATGCGGATCGTGGTTAAAATCGATAGAAACTAATGGTAGTTCCGTATAGTCAACTATACCACGAAATGATCCCTGTGCGGCCGTTTGCAACAACTGGTTGACATCTGCCACCGTCACCGCCGAACTGACGCTAACACTGAGATCAATCGCCGTCACGTTGATAGTCGGCACGCGTACCGAAATCGCTTCAAAACGATCGCAAAACTGCGGGAAGATACGGGTAATCCCTGCCGCCAGCTTGGTGTCGACCGGAATAATCGACTGGCTCGCCGCGCGTGTACGCCGTAGGTCCGGGTGATAGGCATCTATCACTGGCTGATCGTTCATGGCTGAGTGAATCGTGGTGACAGTGCCGGATTCGATACCAAAGGCGTCGTCCAACAACTTGATCACCGGAATAATGCAGTTGGTCGTACAGGAAGCGTTAGAAACGATGCGATGTTCTGCCAGCAAATCCTGATGGTTCACGCCATACACCACGGTAGCATCGAGATCGTTACCGCCCGGATGAGCAAATAACACTTTCTTCGCTCCTGCCGCCAAATGGGCTTCACCATCACTTCGACTGCCGTAAACACCGCTACAATCCAACACCACATCAACGTTCAACTCACGCCAAGGCAACTGCTCGATGTCTGGTTGGTGCAACACTCGAATAGCATCATCACCGACGCTCAGTACATCGCCGTCCTGACGAACATCCCAAGCAAAACGACCGTGGCTGGAGTCATACTTCAACAAGTGCGCCATGCCTTCGGTGTTCGCGAGTTCGTTGATGGCCACGACGGAAATTTCCGCCCGACTCCCCGATTCATACAGTGCGCGTAAAACGCTACGGCCGATGCGGCCAAAGCCGTTTACCGCTATGCGGATGGTCATGCTGCTCCCGAAAAGAGGGCCTTCCCACCGGGGAAACTCGCCGGTTCAAGATGGCGCTGACTGGTTATCAATAACCGCATAGAGTACTTGAGCACACCGCCTGCTGTGAATCTCAACCTGACATTAATCTCATGAATCGCTAAATTAAATTGCGCGAACATTCTTAGTCTGCACAATGCAATTGCTCACTCAGGCATTTCAGTTGAATAATTCCTTTAACTGAAACGCTTCAGCCGAGCATAAACCAAAGTTTTGCCAAAAGGAACAGCGGCAACAAGCAGCCTGTTAACTGGATTGCATTTTGCGAAAATAAAATGATCTAGCGCACAATTTCGCTACCCTTAAATCTCTATCTTTAGTACGCCTATGCTTAACAAGGAGCCAAAATGACTGAAGTCAAAATTATTGCCACACTGACCCCAAAACCAGAGCATGTCGACACGATAAGAAAAGCCGCGAGAGCGATGGTTGGGCCAACCCATAAAGAACCCGGTTGCCTGCAATACGATTTACATGAAACACAATCGGTCGACGTCACTGCACTGGAAAAACCAGGAACAGTTTCCTTTATGTTTATTGAGCGCTGGGTGTCTGAAGCCGAGCTGAAGAAACACATCGCGATGCCTTATCACGATGATTTCCTAGAGATTTTAGAGGGGAAATTGGAAAGCATCAGCGTACAGCGGCCAATGGAACAATTGGAAAAATCAAAGTAACTATTCCAGCCACATCGACAAAGGGCGCTTAGCGCCCTTCAAATTGCAGTTTTTTGTTCATCTGTCGTTCAAAGAACTTGAGCTCACATCACCGACATTTTCATCCTCTCCATCGCCTCTTCATAGGTCGGCATAGAAGCCGCTGCGCCCGCGCGTTCTACGCAGACGGATGCGTATGCAGAAGCAAACCGTGCGGCGTCAGAAAGTGTCTCTCCTGCTGCAAGTTGTGAAGCCAATGCGCCGTTGAAGGCATCGCCCGCCCCCGTGGTGTCAACAGGAGTCGCTAGGCAGGCTGCGATCAACTGCGTTTCTCTATCGACAGACAGCAATGCACCTTGCGTTCCCAGCGTGATGATCAACGACTGAATACCTTTGGCGTGTAACGCATGGGCAGCTCGTTGGGCGGAAGGAATATCCTGTACCTCAATGCCCGTTAGCAATGTGCATTCTGTGGCATTCGGTGTAAGTAAATCCACCTGTGCCAGCAAATGGTCGGAAACTGGCTGGAACGGTGCGGGGTTGAGGATAATGTAAGTCCCGTTCTCTTTCGCAATACCAATCAATTTCTCAATAGCGGGAAGATTATTTTCCAATTGCGTGAGTAAGATATCTGCCGCGGCGATGGCCGGACGACACTGCTCAACTTCTTCGTCAGTGACCGTCAAATTCGCCCCCGGATCAACGGCGATCATATTTTCCGCATCGGCTCCGGCAACATAAATCAGTGCATTACCCGTCGGGCATTCGCTGGTGGAAAATAGTGTCACGGCGTCAAAACCCGCACCATCGAGGTGACGGCGAGCGAACATACCGAAATCATCTCGCCCCACTTTGCCGATGTAATGCACTCGCGCACCCGCTCGCAATGCAGCAACCGCCTGGTTCGCGCCCTTTCCACCTGCCCCCATCATGCTATTGCGAGCAATCAGTGATTCCCCCGGCAGTGGGAAACGCACCATTCCAGCGACAATATCGAGGTTGAAAGAACCAAATACGCATACCTTGCCTTTGTTCATGCCTCTCTCCTGAAAGAAAATGATCCGGCGGCCAAAGCAGGCTGCGACGGGAAAACGCGCTGTGCGGCTAAACACGCACCACGACAACCGGTTTCATCGGTGACAACACTGAAGTGAATATTCAGTCCGTTCGCCGGATAGGGGCTGCGTAAATGGCTACGTAACTGCTGTTCGAGCCGTGCCTGCGGGAAATTCTCCATCGCCAGTACACCACCGCCCAGCACCAAATAGTCAGGGTCCAGAATGTTCATTTCACTCGCCACAGTTCGCGCCAGACGCGCCACAAACTCGACTAAATCCACATGTTCTGCGTGACGAACAAACAGTTCGGCGAACGGTGTTTGTGGTAAATGTTGCCGAGCCCAGTGGGTCAGCCAGTTGCCGGAGGTTAACGTCTCAACGCAACCCGTCTTCCCACAAGGACAAAGTAACGAATTTCCCGCCAGCGGAATGTGTCCGAGCTCGCCGGCACCACCGTGTGCCCCATGATAAAAATCCCCATTGATCCACAAACTGTTGCCTAGCCCTGTGCCGAGATACAACCCAACAGCAACATCCGGCAGTTCACTGTGCTGTTTCAAATCCCACCACATCAAGTGGTTAACGTCTTTATCCATGGCTACTGGCAACTGCAATTTCGCCGACAGTAGCGCCGCCACGGGTTGGTTATCCAGCGAGGAAATAAACGGCAGCGAGAGTACCGTCTGCCGATTACGTGAGAGCACCCCCGGTAGACCGAGCATGATCTGCGCGACCTGATGATGCGGGTCCTGCTCTTGCAGATAAGTGGTAATCAACGTTTCCAGACCGCGCAGTGGATCAGTCTGCCCCGCCCAGTTTTGGGTCGGCGTTTTGTGGTAGCCGCGAAAATGCTGTTGGCTGTCCATCAACATTAAACGGGTATTCGTACCCCCAACATCGATCCCAAGAAAATGCGGCATACGGCTCTCCTGCCCTCAGGCTGCATGACGCGCCTGACGCATCTGATTGAGCATTTTGTCCCAGGCTTTATCCAGATCGCTGTCCAGAGTGAATAAACCAGAACTGCCGACAATCAATACTTCTGCGCCCGCAGACATCAGATCCTGATAGGTTCGCAGGTTGCAGGAACCGTCGATTTCGATCAAATAGTGATAACCTTTTTGCTGCTTTAGATCGCGAAGTTGAGCGATCTTCTCCAACATCTCAGGGATAAAAGGCTGCCCGGCATAGCCAGGATCCACAGTCATCACGGTGATTTTATCCAGCAGATGAATGTAGTGTTGGATGTACTCCACTGGGGTCGCGGGGTTGAGCACCACACCGACTTTTTTACCCAACGTGCGGATTTGATTGATGATGCGAAACGCATCGCGGTTAATGGTTTCAGCGTGCGGACAAATAAAATCGGCCCCGGCTTTGGCTATCGGTTCAATAAAATCAGCGGGGTTTTCCACCATCATATGCACGTCGAGTACCAGTGGCGTGTGCGGGCGAATCTGCTCGATAAAGAACGGTGATAACGTGATATTTTTGACGTAATGACCATCCATAATGTCGATGTGCAGCATGTCCGCGCGGCGGTTGAGCACAGCCAACTGCTGTTTAATGTCGATCAAACTCATGCACATCAGCGACGGAGAAATTTTATATTCCATGTTCTGTTCCTAGGTTCAGAGGTAATAAGGTTAAGATTGCGTAGCGCGTGCTTTGGCAGCGCTCATGCGCCCCGCCCGTTTCTGAAGAAAGCGCGCGCGAAAGAATTTCAACGCCAGCACCACAATCAGTACCGCGCCCCACATCGCCAAACTGAAATGCGGGCTGACGTTCATCAGATTCAGACCGGTGGAAATCACCTGTAGAACAATCAACGAGAGCACGACACCCGCCACTTTGCCGAAACCACCGTTAGGGTCAGTGCCACCCAGAATGATGGCGAGCACCGTCAGCAGCAGATATGAATCGCCGTAGCCCATACGCGCCGAATTGAAACGCGCCATCATGATTAACCCGGCAATCACGCATAACATGCTGGAAATGACGTAGATGGCGATCAGCACCCGGTGCGTGTTCACACCGCTGAAATGCGTCGCGTTGATGTTGCTGCCACTCATGTAGATATATTTACCGAGACGGGTACGCTCTAAAAACACCGCGATGAGCGCGGCTGTCAGTAGGAAGATAATCAGCGGCACAGGGACGCCGAGCAGAGTTTCCGCGCCAATAAAGCGCACAATATCCGGCATCCCGCTTATCGCTGCTCCGCGTGAAAGGTAGATACCGGTGCCATTGACCGCCGTCATCGTCGCCAGCGTTACCAAAATCGGATGCGCGCCAACGTAAGCCACTAGCGCCCCCGTCAACATGCCGATCACCAGAGCCAAAATCATCGCACCGATCAGCGCCAACGTTAGCCAGACAGCCTGCATAGCCATACCGGCATCCGGTGGGAGCCAGGTTAGAAACACCCATGCCATCAGCAAACTCGTCAGATTGGCGGTGGCGATAATGCACAAATTCAGCCCCCCACTGAGGATCGGGATAAACATCGCCAGCGTCAGCAAACCGAGTTCCGGCAGTTGGAAAGCAACGCTCATAAAAGTCGCGTCGCTGAAAAATCGCCCCGGCATCGCTAGGCTGAAACCGATAATCACCACCAGCAATAACAGTGATAACCCAAGGGTTGTGTTGTCGATTTTCAGATGCTGTCGAGCATCAGGCTTGGCTTTAAGACTCACATCTCTGCTTTTCGTGAACATAGCGATTTCCTCAGGCGAAGCCGACTTCGGTTTCTTTGCGTTTTTTATAATGGGTAACGGTGATGGCCGCGACGATCACCACGCCAATGACGATGTTCATGAAATAGCTAGAGACACCAATCAGGTTGAGACCATTTTTCAGCACGCCAATCAGGAACACCCCCATCAGGGTACCCACCACGCTGCCTTTACCCCCGTTGAGGCTAGCGCCACCAAGCACGACAGCAGCGAGGACGTCAAGCTCGCCCCCCACCAGCGCATTCGGTACCACTTCGCCGACACGGTAGACTTGAACCAGCCCACCAATCGCCGCCATTGCGCCGAGATAACCGTAAGCAAACAGATGCAGTAATCCGACGCGGATACCAATGCGGCGCGCCGATTCCTGATCGCCGCCTACCGCAAACAATTGACGACCCAGATGCGTTTTATTAAGCAAGATCCAGCTCAGCCCGGCGACCGCCAACATCACCACCACCGGCAAACCAATCTGATAATGCTGCTCACCGACGCTAAACGGCAGGATGCGAATCGGCGTGGTCAGCCAGTCCGGCAGGTCATACAAACTGGTACCGTTGGTTAGCCACATCAACATGCCAAACAGTAATGACTGCATACTGATAGTCACAATGATCGACACAATGCGCAGACAGTAGATCAGAATGGCGTTGATCATTCCAAGCAGGGTACCGATGGCGATCGCCAGTAAAATGCTACCCGTCGGACTGCTCAGGCCGTAATGAATCGCCAGCGTGGCAATGCTGTACTGCACCACTGACGCGACCGCCGCAAAGGAGATGTCGATACCACCGGTCACCAGTACCACGAATAGGCCAAGCGCGAAGATACCGCTGACGGCGTAGCTTTCGCTGAGATCCAACAGGTTCTGTAACGTCAGAAACTGGTTGGTGAGCAGAGAGAATGTGACGATAACCACCAGCAAAACCCAGGCTAAATAGCCCTCGTTACTCGACGGACGTAATCGGCTGAGCTTAAGCATTCACCACCTCCGCAAGTTGTTGCTGAGTGATGCTGCCCGGTAAGTATTCACCCGCTATAGTGCCTTCACGAAAATGCAGCACGCGGTCACAGTTGAAATAAACTTCCGGCACTTCGTCAGAAATCAGCAGAATTGAAATCCCTTCTTCCGCTAACTGATGTACCAACTGATAGATACTGGCTTTAGCGCCCACATCTACGCCAACAGTGGGCGAATCGAGGATGAGGATTTTGGGCTGCGTCAGCACCCATTTCGCCAGTACAATCTTTTGTTGATTACCTCCGGACAGCGTGGAGATCGCCTGATCGGGATTCGCCACTTTGACGCCGAGCTTTTCGATCCACTGCTGGATAATTTTGTTTTTCCGGTATTCGTCGATCAGATGAAAACGGCTTCGCAACTGCTCCATGATCGCCAGCACGGTGTTATCGCCGACCGATTGTTGCTGGATCAAACCGAGCGTCAAACGGTCTTCCGAGACATAGCCGATGCCGGATTTGATCGCGTCTTCATGGCTGCGAAAACGCACCGGTTTGCTGTCGAGATAGATTTTTCCGCTATCTGGTTTGGTCATACCAAACAGACTGAGTGCCAATTCGGTGCGCCCGGAACCCAGTAATCCACATAGGCCAAGTACTTCTCCGGCGTGCAGCTTAAAACTCACGTCGTGGTACTGACCTGCGCGGCTGAGTTTGTCGGCCTCCAACATGATGCGTTCGTCATTCATGTTGGCAGCCTTCAGGTGATAATCGAGCTTCAGGCCAGTCATTAGCTCGGTCAGACGTTCACTGCTGACTTCTGCGGCCGGGAATGTCCCGACTTTTTTACCATCACGGATCACCGTCACGCGGTCAGAAATCTCCAGCACTTCGTCGAGGCGATGACTGACGAACACCACGCTGATGCCTTTGCTTTTCAGATAGTGAACTGTGCGCAATAACTTATTCACTTCGGTGCGGGTCAGTGAGGCGGTCGGTTCGTCCATGATCACCAATCGCGCGTCGGCGACCAATGCACGACAAATCGCTACCTGCTGACGTTGGGCAATCGGCAGCATCGAAACTTTACTGTCGAGATCCAATGTGTAATTCAGTTCAGTCAGAATATGCTGCGCAGTTTCTCGCAGCCGTGATGGTCGATACCAGCCCATCAGCCCTTGCAGATTGTGGTCAAACGCGATGTTTTCGAAGACGCTCAAGTTCGGAAATAACGACAAATCCTGATAAATCACCTGCACGCCAAACTGACGAGCTTGATCCGGATTCAACCGGCTAAAAGTTTGCCCACCCAGGGTAATCTGGCAACCGTTATCCGGTTGATAACCCCCCGAGATCACTTTGATCAACGTACTTTTTCCGCAACCATTGGTGCCTGCCAAGCAGTGAACCTCGCCCTGCATCAACCGCAGAGAAATATCGTTGAGTGCACGCTGCCCACCAAAAGTCACCGACAGATTTTGCACATCAATCAACGATTCGTTGTCTATTTGAATGATCTCGGAGATTGCCATGATTACAGCCCCATTTTGACCAGTTTCGGCAGGTTCGCTTTGTCCAGACTTTCGGTTTCATTACCCAAAATAGTGCGTGTCGCCTCGTCCACTTTCACTTTGCCCATGCCTTCGATAGTCATGCCGTCAGTGATTTTTTCGCCTTTTTCCAGTTTTTCGGCGATGCGCACGAACACTTCACCAGCCACCATCGGATTCCAGATAAAGCCACCTTTAATGGCACCGGCTTTAACCAGACTGGCTCCCTGCCCTGGGCTGAATGGCCCGAACACGCAAATGTCCGCGGTTTTGCCACGATTAAGCACCGCACGACCGGCACCGATGGGGCCTTGAGAACCGATCGCCAGAATGCCTTTCAGATTGGCATCTTTGGACATCAGATCGTTGGTGGTGCGGATGCTGTCATCCAACGATTCCCCAACGCCAAATTTGTCACCCACCAAACGCATATTCGGGTAATGCTCTTTTTGATAATTGATAGCGGCATCGGCCCATTTTTGATGCAGTGGCACCGTCAGACTGCCGACGTACACCGCATAATCACCTTTCTCTTTCATACACTGCGCCAGCGCGACCATGTGATTGATACCGTGCTGCGTGGCATCGACCATTTCAAAATCCCAATCGGCGTATTTTTGATCCGGCGACTCGTGCACGATGACTTTAATTCCTGCGTCATGCGCACGTTTCAGCACCGGCTCAAGTACCCGGGCATCATTAGGAACAACCCCGATAACATCGACTTTCTGCGCGATCAGATCTTCAATGGCACGCACCTGCAACGCCGGATCGGCACTGGTCGGCCCAACCTGCCAGGCATCAATGCCACGTTTGGCGGCTTCGCTTTTTATCCCGGCCTCCATCGCATTGAACCAGGCGTTACCGCCGACTTTCACCACCACGCCCATGCGAATTTTGTCAGCGGCGTGCGCAGACAGAGACAACATTGCCGTGGCGAACAGACAGGTAAGAACGGATTTCTTGATCATGTTTACTCTCCTGGGAGGTTCAGTTATTTACCGCAGCTAACGGACCATTGCGGCTGTTTTTAGTTTTTCTCTGTAGAGGTGAAGGAGAAACTTCAATCACGTTAACGTTGCTCCAGGCCAGTTCTTGGCGGAATTCTTCATCCTCCAGATGGTCTGTTATCAGTGTGTCAATTTCCCGGTAGTGGCAGATCCGCGCAAAAGAGCGGCGACCGAATTTACTGGAATCAACCAATAAAATTTTGTGCTCGGAAGAAAGCAGCATTTGCTGTTTCAGCCGCGCATGATGCTCGTTACTCTCACGTATCCCCCCTTCATGACTGATGCCATGGCAGGAAAAAAACAGTTTGTTGATCACGAACTCTTTCAACATTTGCTCCGCAAGTACGCCGACAAAATCTTCGTACTTCGCCGAATATTCACCACCCAGCCCAATCACGCGCACATTGGCTTTCACCGCCAGCGTTTGAATGATGTGTACTGAGTTGGTCAGTACCACCAATGGGATGTCCGGCAGTTGGCGAGCCAAAAACCAACTACTGGAACTGCTATCAAGCAGCAAACAATCACCGGCATTGATTAACTGCAATGCCCGTTTGGCGATGCGCGTTTTGCTATCTGGCGACTGATTACTGCGGTCACGGAACGACTCCCCCTGTTCTATCTGCGCCGGAACCGCGTTTTTTTCGCCCGCAGAATGCGCCATAAATACCGCACCGCCGTGACTGCGTAACAACACACCCCGTTTTTCCAGCAGTGTTAGATCCCGCCGCGCCGTTTCCAGAGAGATGCGGCACAACTGCGCCACCTCTTGCACCAGAATGCGCCCGCGCTGGCTGAGGATTTCAGAGATAAAACGATGTCGTTCTACTGGCAGCATACGGTGATTCCTCTTTCCCGATGTCAAATAGGATACGCAGCCCGATGCTCGCGAAATGCGCAGTGCCTCAAAAGCGACCGTGTGCAATTTTCGCCACATTCGTCACGTGAGAGTTGTCACAAAAAGGGGAGAAAAGATGAAATGTTAAACTTTAGATCTGTGGTGGGAACGGCATAAAATCGCCATTTACGCTGCAAGAAGACAATAGCGGATTTGCAAACGGTCACAATTCCTCGCCCCTTGCAATGACCGTTAATGACCGTTTTTGTGGATTTGACCGTTTGGACTTAAAGAAGTGACCTTGTTACTGATGTCGAACCTGACTGTTATGCTTATGAGCTGTCACAGCTGATTTTCTAGACACTATTTTGTGACAAATCCCCGTCATATATCAGTTACCTTAAACATATTTCAGACCGTCAAAAATTTGAAACCCAACGAAATACATTAAAAATACTAATTAATTTACATCCAATGAACTATTGTTTAACGAAATATTAATATTTACTGATATAAAAATAGCAAACTGCCCCAATTACGTTATTCACCTTAAATTACAGACTCAAGATAAAATCAATATGTGACTAATTAGTATTTAATATATTTAATGACTAATTATACGCAAAAATAAAAACATAACAATTACAATACACTGACATTATAACAACAATTATTTTGCTATAAAATTCCCTAAGAAAAAACCACACACTTGAATAAAAATAGTTTGTGACAATAATAAATAAATAAATATCACATTAAAAATCTTAACAAATTAGAAAACTAAAGAGTGGAATATCAACCATTATTTTCAATCAATCGAGTCACATCAAGTCATTTAAACAATTGGAAATAACCCTTGGAACATGGCTATATAATTAGCAGCACATGATTAAAATTAAATTTTCCTATTTTCTGTTTTCAGAATGCATGTTAAAAGGTATGAAGATATGGATATCAATAATTACGAAAATGATATTATTGAATTTGATCATCGCTATACAGAGATTGAATTCATGCTAGCAAAAGCAGACAGCAACAATGATCCGCTTAATTCCCCCCCCGGATCAGATTCAACAAATTGGAATGTAATTATCGGCTATTGTCACGAGCTACTAGAGATGGACTTCGATTGCCGTGTAGTTCTGTGGCTTCTCCGCGCAGAATTAAATACCAAGGGTTTCATGGCACTTTTTTCACGAATATCGGACATAGAGCTGCAGTTTGAAAAATGGAAAAGTTCTAATACAGATGAATATACTGACAAATATCATAATGTTTCTATTGAACTGAGTTGGCTAGCTAGCCATCAATGTTTATCACTAGTGAAAAATAGCGTTCTGACACCGGATTCAACCATCACATTGGATGTATTGCTTAACCAGAATAAAGATATTGAACAACGCTCTCTTCACTATTCTCAAATTGTATTAACAATTGCTAATACGAATATGCTCTATCAGCAACTTGGGTTGCCAACCTTGGCTAAACAACTGTCTTATATTGAAGAAGCATTAATTCGAATCGAAGATTTTTCTAATGACAAACATAACGACTACCGACTCGACTGTCGCCAACTACGACATTATTTATCAATATCATCTCATTTTATTTCCTCACTCAATCAAACAGAAGAAACGATTTATCCTGAGGGAAATGAAGTACAGACTAATGAAATAAAAGAGATCTATCAATCCTACTACGAGCTAAAAAATAGACATGATGTTATTCTTACTTTGGATAAAGTACTTGAGTATTTTGAAAGGAATGAACCAAGCCACCCAGCTCCAATACTTATTCGTCGTTCTCAAAAAATGATCGGTATGGACTTCGCTGCGATTGTTGAGAACATGCTACCTGAAGCACTTAGCTCCTTGCAGCAATTCACAGGAAAATAATATCTTAGTAGGAGATTATAATGGTAAAAGACTCAAGCTCACAAAAATTCATTGGTAAAAACAATGCGCCACGAGTACAGATTGAATACGATGTAGAGCTTTATGGTGCGCAGAAAAAAATTGAGCTCCCTTTTGTTACCGGTGTGATGTCCGATCTCTCTGGTGATAGAAAAACAGAACTACCATCCATCGAAGAGCGTAAATTTTTAACCTTCGACAAAGATAATTTTGATGACCGTATGCGAGCAATTAAGCCACGTATTGAAATGTATGTTGACAGCACATTGAGCGAAAATGACGAGCTACTTGATATCGAATTGGAGTTTGAATCAATGGAAGATTTCTCTCCTGGCGAAATTGCCCGTCGCATCCCTCAAATGGCTTCATTATTGGAGGCACGTGAACATTTGACTCAACTCATTACCTATATGGATGGTAAGTCCAGTGCCGAGGATATTGTTAAGTCATTAATAGAACAACCCGATTTTCTCCATAAACTAGTAACCGATGCAAAAGGCAGTATTGCGGAGGCTCAAGCACAGGTAGAACGAGACGAACAAGAATTAAAAGGAGATAATTAATGGCAGATGAACAGTATGTTTCGAAATCGAGTATCACTGAGAAAAATAATTTCTTTCCTAATGATTTCGAAAAAAGTGAAAATGAACTCGATACGCTACTGAAAAATTCATTCCGCCCGAGTACACAAGAAGCTTCCTTGGCGGTAAAACGTGCCATTAGCACACTTTCTAATTATATCAATGACAGTAAGGTTAAAGTTAATCGCGATGTTATTTTTACCATAGAGAATTTGATCGCTGAGATTGATGAGAAACTTTCAGAGCAGATGAATGTCGTCATCCATCATCCGAAGTTCCAAAAATTAGAATCAGCTTGGCGTGGGCTTTGTTATTTAGTCGACAATACTAATGTTAATGAAATATTAAAAATCCGCGTGCTCAATATCAGTCAAGATGAATTAATGCGTAGTTTACGACGTTATCGAGGTGCGGCATGGGATCAGAGTCCTATTTTCAAGCAAATTTACGAACACGAATATGGCCAATTCGGTGGTGAACCTTTCGGTTGTATTATTGGTGACTATGAATTTGATCATAGTCCACTCAGCGTAGCATTATTGACTGAGATGGCAAAAGTGGCGGCAGCAGCACATTGCCCGTTCATTTCTGCTGCATCCCCTTCGGTAATGCAAATGAGAAAATGGGATGAACTGAGCAACCCTCGGGATATAGGGAAAATATTTAACACCCCAGAATATGCCTCATGGCGGCGCTTACGGGAGAGTAATGACTCACGATATTTAGTTCTCACTATGCCGCGCTTTTTATCGCGTCTTCCTTATGGTGCAAAGACTTCACCGGTGGAGTCGTTCAATTTTGAAGAGGTGGTTAACCCTGAAGTTGATGACGATTTCTCATGGGCAAACTCCGCATATGCTATGGGTGTGAATATTAACAGGGCTTTTCACGAATATGGTTGGTGTTCAAAAATTAGAGGTATTGAGTCTGGAGGATCTGTTGAAGAATTACCAGCTTATTCTTTTCCTTCGGAGGAAGGTGGCTATGAACTGGTATGCCCAACAGAAGTGGCCATTTCAGATCGTCGTGAACAAGAACTCTCTGATACTGGTTTTTTACCGCTAGTTTATCGCAAGCATTCTGATTTTGCTGCATTTATTGGCTCGTGTACATTACATTCCCCCGCGATTTATGATGACGATGATGCAACAGCCAATGCAAAGTTATCAGCTCGCCTGCCCTATATTTTTGCTACCTGTCGTTTTGCACATTATTTGAAGTGCATTGTCAGGGATAAAGTAGGCTCATTCCGTGAGCGTATTGATATGCAAATTTGGCTTAATGACTGGTTAATGAATTATGTTGATGGCGATCCTAGTGTTTCGACGGAAGCGACAAAAGCGCGTAGGCCGTTAGCTGCTGCGGAGGTTAATGTTGAAGAAATAGCAGATGAACCGGGATATTATCGTGCCCAGTTTTATTTACGCCCTCATTACCAGTTAGAAGGTATGACCGTTTCATTACGTTTAGTGTCTAAACTCCCATCAGCAAAAAGTGACGGTAAGCAATAGAATAATATAAGTCTAAAAGAAGCATCTATCTTAACGACTTCTTTTACATCTTAAAATATCAGTGTTATATCGAAGAAATAAGTGAAAAAGAGCCTATTTTAGTAGGTGTGATTATCGCAGCTATTTTTAATACGGGCACTTGAACGCCTTCTATGACTTGTAAGGCGAGTACAACATGTATCCGAGCGAACTAGTAGTACGTGAGGATTTTGAGCACTACCTAGGTTCAAATGGCAAGTGAAATAACCTAATGAGATAAGTTCTAGGTCTTACTCATTATATTAAGCATTAATGTCAACAAAGGAGATAATAATGGCAGCATTAGTTGATTACTTTTTGAAAATTGAAGGTGTCGATGGAGAATCACCAGACCAAGCTTATCCTGGTTGGATTCAACTACAAGCTTGGCAGTGGGCTGAGGAAAACGCGGGCCGGTGGGGGGTAGGAAGTGGTGGTGGTTCGGGTAAAGTCGAGATGAAAGACTTTGAGTTTCGCATGGTATCCAATAAAGCTTCACCAAAACTTTTCCTTATGTGTGCAACCGGAGAACATATTCCACAAGCAAAATTGGTTTGCCGGAAATCAGGTCAAGGTCAGCAAGACTTTTTAACCGTCACTTACAGCAACTGCCTAGTTTCGTCGTTCAAAACTGTAGGTAATATGCCACTAGAACATATGGGTGTATCACAGACGGATACGGTTATCCCCACCGATGTCATTAAACTGAACTTTGCTCGTATCGAGCTTGAGTACAAAGAACAGAAAAATGATGGCTCAATGGGTGCCGTTATTAAAACAGGTTATGACTTGAAGCTTAATGCTCGAATTTAATCACAAGGTATATACCAAAAATAATTTGAATTGTATCGAGGCAGCAAGTTTGACACCCCCTAAAAGTATAGGTAACCATATGATTAGGAGGAGCAGACGATGCCAACAAAGATGCAACTTCAAGTATGACGGGTATACACGAAATACAATAGCTACTCAGCTTTGAGTAGCTATTTATACCAAGGATGAATGCTCTTATGAAATCTTCACAGCCCATAACTTTTGATAAACTAAGCCTGAAGATTCATGCTCAATCTTTTTCGTGGCGTCAAATACTACTGCGAGACATTGAGAGTTTGCTCAATGACTCTGCTCGCAGTGGTGAAATGAAATTGTATGATTTCCTTCACTGTAAGCATTCTGTCATTAATTATGGGCTTCCTCCTTTGGGGAAACAGTTTCCTATAACTACCGATGCAATGACTCTCGCTAAGCACATTCAAAATATATTACAAACATTTGAACCGAGGCTCATTTCGAAAAGCATCCAAGTACTCCCAGTCGTTGAGAAAAAAAGCGCAACAACATTAGCCATACTTTTTGATATTTATGGCATCTGTACTTTCTCAGAAAACAGCCAAGCCGTTAACCTTCGCATCGCACTCGACTACTCCAGTGGCACGGTTAAAGTGATATGAACACAGGAAAAAATATGCCTGATAATACTTTTCTTGCACTATATAACGATGAGCTGCGCTATTTTCGCCAAGCAGGTGAACAATTTGCTCGCGCACACCCCCAAGTTGCCCAGCATCTTGGCATGCATCCTAATGGCGTACTCGATCCCTTTATTGAGCGACTGCTTGAAGGTACCGCCTTTTTAAGTACACGTGTGCAGGAAAGACTGAACAATGAGCAGCCGGAGTTCGCCCTAAATATGCTTGCTCGCCTTGCCCCGCACTGGTACACCCCGACTCCTTCGATTGCCACTATTGCGATCAAGCCGGATATGACCTATCCACGTTGGGATGGCCAAACCCAGCTACCCAAAGGTAGTAAAGTAACACTAGAAGATGCTTCTCTTGATGGAAAAAGCGCTATTTTCACAACGGGCAAAACCCTCAACATTCAACCGATTGTTATTGAAGAAGCGGGCTATATTACGTCATCTTCACCTCAACTACCGAATACGATCACTCGTTATTTTCAAGATGCTCAGTCGCTGCTCAGATTAAGATTCAGTACGCGTGGTGTGCTTCCCCTTTCTGAGATCAATTTCTCACCACTGGCATTAACTGTTTCTGCCGATCTTGTTAAATCGAATCAAATTTTGACGCTGTTACTGAATCACTCATTACGTATTATTGCTTGGATCCATGACGAATCGCAGTCATTAATAAAAGAATTATCCCCTGACGCCCTGCGCCTGGACGGATTGAACGATGACACATCCCTATTGTTGCCACCAGTGCTGGGTGAGTTGCCGGGCAGCCGTATTATGCGAGAATACTTTGCCTTACCGGGACGGTTCTCTACGCTTGAATTACAGGGCTTAGAAGAATTACTGCAACATTCGGGTAAATCGACAGATTTCGAAATTTATTTCGTCCTAGATAAGTGTTTATTAGCATTAATCAATCATGTCGACGCGAACGATTTTAAACTTTTTGCGACCCCAATCATTAATCTCTACCGTCGCCGTTGCAACCCAATACTACTGAATCACGAACACGTTGAATATCCATTGATTGTAGATAAATTAAACACGTCGTTATACGAAATATATGATGTTGTACAAGTGAACGGCTTACATATCAACGGTAGCCGTATACCTTTCAGTACCATGCAAGATGATGTTATTTATCAGCAGCAAAATCTTGCCGCTACGTGGTCAGTCAGACGCAGAAGAGAACCACGAGCTTCACGCTACAACAACCCTCATTTGCCCGATGAAGATCTGTTTATTTCTTTTTCACTCGGAGAAGGAGGGCTGCCGCTCAATGAAATTAAATCGCTAAATGTAGAGGCTTTAGTCTGCGAAAGGCATTTATTGCCAATGCACTTGAAAAAGCCCGTCTTCCAACTGGAAGACGCCATGCCAATCCAGCCATTGGAAATTATTCGTTTCCCCAGTAACCCAAGACCGGTCCCATCACTCTCGCTGGTTTGGCATGCTCTGCAGCTATTGACGATTAATCCGTTACGCTATGCACTCCCACAGATAACTGACTGTTCCGCTCTGTTGCGTGACTGGTTGGCACTATTCTGCGTATCTGGCGATGCCCGCCACCAAAAGTGTTTAAGTAGCCTACAGCATGCAGCGGTTAACCATCGTTTTGAACGTTACCAAGGTAAAGGTCCCTTGGCATGGGTTCGTGGTGCGGAGATGAATATCAACTTGCGCCTTGATCACCATGCAGACTTGGGCGCTTTTATTTTTGCCAAAGTACTGCATCACGCATTAAGCCAGTATTGCGAATTAAATCAGTCACTCCGAATGAATCTTTTATTAGACGGTGAAATGGCTGCCCGATGGGAGTCGCTAAATAATGAATGAACACCCACCGAGCATACCGGCAACACCACAGCTGAGCGCACATCTCGATTTTTTCACTTTGCTGCGTGACATCGAACGTGTCCATAACCAGCAACCACGTATTGGGGAACGAAACGATAACTCGTTAACTTATTTGAAAATTGTTCAACAGGCAAACATGGCTTTTGCATCCAGAGAAGTGGCTCGCGTAATACAGGGACCGAAACACATTGAAGTCATCACTCGGTATTTCGGCCTTTTCGCCCCCTATGGACCATTGCCCATTTACGTGACCGAACACGCCCATTCAGAAGCACTGACCACCCACAATTGGGCATTACAGGATTTTGCCGGAATTCTTAGCCAGCGATTGGCAACCATGTATTACCGGGCATGGAACCAACTTAATCCGATCGTCGGAAATGATCGCGGAGAAGAAAACAGTAATTTTATTAATCGATTACGTCATATAGCCGGAGTGCCCTCGTCATCGGCTACGGACGATCCCATACAACGTTTGAGACTGGCATGGCCTGCTGCCTGGTTACCTGGACGAGCATCCTTGGGAACCCTGCAAAAAATGCTATCACGCTATTTTTCAGTCCCAGTAGTTATCACGCCACGCAGTGGAATATGGGTTAGTGATGCCGATGCATCTTTACATCAGCGCATAGGAAAATTGGGTTCGACACGTATTGGTCGGCGTTTTTATGACGTACAGCACAGTATCACAGTGGTTATTGGCCCCCTCGCGGCCAAATCTTATCAAGATTATCAACGAGGTAGGGCACGAATACTCTGCATGGCGAAAATTTGCCATGAGTTCACTAATCATCAGCAAGTGATTGATATTCAGCTACGTATTAAAACCTCTACCGATATGGCAGGGAAACTAGGCCAAGCACGGCTTGGCAGTAGTGGTTGGCTAAGGCCAAAAACGGGTATTTATCAGCAATCCGTCTATCGAACGGCGACATGACATAAGGATGGTGCAGATGTATCAACGTGAACGACTTTTTGCCCGTTTAGGGCAGTTTGCTTATCGAACCTTTGCTGATGCGACTCGTCTCTGTCGTACTTTTCGACATGAATGTGTTGAACTTGAGCATTGGCTTAGTGTGTTATCAAATCAAGAACATGGGGATTTCCCGCTGTTATGCAAACATTACAATCTCGATCAGCAGCGCATCGCTGAGGCACTTAACAAGATCCTGCACACAACACCTAATCGTTCCAGCATTGCCACTGCGCTCTCCTCACGTGTAGAGAACGCAGTAGAAAAAGGCATGCTAATCAGTCAATTAATTGACGATAGTCGTTCAGTTCGCACGGCTCATATTTTGTTGGGGCTGTTAAATGAACCGGCACAACAGCGTTGGTTATATCGCATCAGCGATGAGTTCAAAAAATTACCGCTACCACGAATTTCCGATGAATGTTGGGACATCATTACTCACTCAATTGAAAACGATCCCGCATTAGCTTCAGACAATCCTGTGATTGCGTCCCCTTCCCCCCAACCTACAGACGAGATCTTGCTCAAATGGTGTAGTGATCTCACTCAACTGGCACGAGAAGGGCAAATTGACGCAGTCATTGGGCGAGAAACTGAGCTCCGTCAACTTATTGATATTTTGCAGCGTCGTAGACAAAACAACCCTATTTTGGTGGGTGAAGCTGGCGTGGGTAAAACAGCAGTTGTTGAAGCTCTAGCACAACAGATGGTGTCAGATAGCATCCCCTCATTACTAAAGAATGCTCGGTTACTTTCTCTCGATTTAGCCAGAATGCAAGCTGGCGCGAATGTCAGAGGAGAGTTTGAATCACGATTAAAAACGCTTATTGATACCATTAAGCGCTCAGAACACCCCATCATTTTGTTCTGTGATGAGGCCCACACACTTGTTGGCGCAGGTGGCGATGCCGGTACAGGAGATGCGGTCAACCTACTAAAACCCATGTTAGCCCGGGGTGAACTGCGCATGATTGCGGCAACAACTTGGTCCGAGTATAAGCAGTTTATTGAACCTGATGCCGCATTGACTCGACGGTTCCAGCCCGTCCTGATTGCTGAGCCTGATGAGGCGTGCGCCGTAAAAATGCTGCGGGCGATTGCTCCCAAATTCTCACAACATCACAATGTGCTGATTCGTGAACCGGCGATCCATGCAGCCGTCAGACTCTCTATGCGTAACTTGCCAGCACGCCAACTGCCTGATAAAGCCATTAGCTTGCTAGATACCGCCTGTGCACGTGTTGCATTAAGCCACCATTGCCAACCCCTCGCTATCACTGAGTGTGTAGCGGAGATTGCTGCAATAACGCTAGAGCTGGAAAATCTTGTTGTTGAAGATCAATTTAATGCCACTGCTCGGAAAAAAATCAATAAATTAGAGCAAAAAATCCGCGAGAAAGAGTCGCAATTACAGGCACTTCAGCTTCGCCATGCAACGGAAACAGAACAACTCAGCCATTTTTTTGATTTCGACAATCAGCAAATACGAGATAGCGAAAAACTTGCCGCATTTTCTTTCGAGGAAACCCGCAGTGCCGCACCCTTAGTTTATCCGTGGGTTGATGAGTATGTGATTGCTGAAGTTTTGTCGGATTGGACAGGTATCCCGTCGGGACGGATGCTCCAAAGCGATATCGATAGTGCGCTACAACTAGAATCACATCTTGCTACGCAAATTTTCGGTCAGCAGGACGCAATTAAAGAAATTGCACAAGCCGTGCGGATCGCACGCGCGGGTATTCAATCGCAACATCGTCCGTTAGGCGTATTCATGTTGACTGGGCCAACAGGCACGGGAAAAACAGAAACCGCTACGGCTTTAGTTGAAGCCATGTATGGCGGCTCCCATCAACTCATTACCTTTAATATGAGTGAGTTTCAAGAAGCGCACAGTGTTTCAACACTTAAGGGGGCGCCGCCCGGCTATGTTGGTTATGGTAAAGGAGGCAAACTAACTGAAGCGGTCAGGCGTAAACCTTGGTCCGTCATCCTGCTCGATGAATTTGAAAAGGCACATCCCGATATTCACGATATTTTCTATCAAGTGTTTGATAAAGGTGTAATGGAGGATGGCGAGGGCCGGCAGGTGAGTTTCCGGCACTGTTTTATTATTTTAACCTGCAATGCCGGGGCGGAAGAGATTGAAAATGCCGCCCAAGCTGGCGATGAACTGAAAATATCGACATTACGTCCACGGGTTCATGATGCACTGAGTCGAATTTTTACGCCTGCGTTTATCGCACGTATGAACATCATCCCTTATCTACCATTAAGTGACGATGCCATTAAAAATATCGCAAATAAGTATCTGCAACAGCTCACAAATCGTTTGAATATTGAAACTGGTGCCAAATTAAAAATGGAAGGTGATATCGAAACATGGGTAACCGAACGTATCAAGCTTCATCCTTCACGTGGTCGTGCAGTCGAGAATCTACTTAATCAAACCGTATTACCGCTGATCAGTAATGAAATTTTAATGCGACAACGTGACGGAAAAATATTGCGAGAAATTCGGCTCACCGTTACTGATGGCGTACTGACGCTCGATTTTGACTAGCTATTATACATTGGGAGGCGTTATGCCCTTAATTGAAATTGAAAGTAATGAACTTAGCGCTATTGATGCCTTTCCACTCAGTTTCAAGGTAGAGGAAAGCTTATCTCATAACGCACTCTATCAATTAGAGTTTGAGACACCCTACCCTGATATTGATTTCGACTCTCTGTTAGGCCAGTCGGTAACCATCAATATTGAGCAGCCGACTAATCACTCACGCCATTTCAATGCCTATATCATTGGTGGTGAAGATTGCGGTCAGCGTGGAAATAAGTATGTTTATTCCCTAACGCTGAGTTGCTGGTTGTGGTTTTTGCAGCAAAACCGCAACTGCCGTATTTTTCAAAATAAAAATGTTATTGAGATCATTGAACTGATTTTTGAGCGCTACGGCATAGCGCATTATCGTCTTGATATTACCGAAAGCTACCCTAGCCGCGAGTACTGCGTTCAATTTGCTGAAAGTGACTTCAACTTTGTGAATCGTCTACTAGAGGATGAGGGCATTGGTTACTTTATTGAACATCATCAAGATGGGCATACATTAATTATTAGCGATCGCCAGCAGTTTCCTGATTTAGAGTTTGGTTATAGTTCACTGCTATTTACTCCAGATGGAGAAGAGGGACGCGCCATCCGTGAAGGGATCCAGCGTATCCAACGTCATCGCAAAGTGCGCCCAAACGAAATCGTACTGCGCGATTTTGACTATCTCAATCCACGTAAGAATCTTCAGGCTAAAGCAGCGGAAATAGAAAGTACTAGTACCACTTCCCCTCTCGAATGGTACGACTACGCAGCGGGTTACACCGATAACGAACGCGGGGAAACGCTAGCACGTATCCGGCTTCAGGAGCTACAGGCACAAGGATTACACTTAGTGGGGGAAAGTAATGCCATTGGTTTAATGCCTGGGAGACGATTTTCTCTTCAGCTTCACCCTGACAACCAGCGTAACCGTGGTTTTAAGCTACTGAGTTGTCATTATCATTTTGTACAAGATGGCCCCGATAGCAGCAGTCAGGGGCGGAACATCTCCTGCTCATTCATTGCAATGAATGACGATATTGCATGGCGTCCTGAACGCGTTACCTCACCACCGCGCATGCCAGGGTTGCAAAGCGCGACCGTAGTAGGTGCTCCTGAGTCAGAAGTTCATACAGACAAACATGCACGCATTCGAGTCCATTTCCATTGGGATCGCTACAAAACTAGCGAAGAAGACAGCTCATGCTGGATCCGCGTGGTACAGGCCTGGGCAGGAAAAGGTTGGGGTGTTGTGGCAATGCCACGCGTTGGACAAGAAGTTTTAGTGACTTATGTGGATGGTGATCTCGATCGCCCAATGGTAACCGGCATTGTTTATAACGGCGATAACCCACCACCCTATCGTTTACCTGAGCAAATCAACTACTCGGGATTGGTTTCACGTTCTTTACGTTTTGGACAGCAGCAAAACGCCAGCCAATTGACCTTTGACGATAAACGTAACAACGAACGCGTCATGCTCCATGCCGAACGTGATATGCAGCAAACCACCGAACGAAATCGTGTTTCCGATGTGGGGCAAGATGAATATGAAGTCGTCAAAAGAACCAAAACGGAGCAAATCGGTAACCATATTGCCTATCGAGATAACTATATCAATGTTACCGGGACAAAAGTTTCCTCCATCGATTTGAGCGCTACCACCACCAAAACCAGTATCTCCTCCACAGGTGAGAGCACGACATCTACGGGGATCAGTACCAGTTATACCGCAGTAAGTAATTCTGTGGTCGGTATCAGCAATTCAACAACGGGAGTCAGCACCTCACACGTCGGCATTTCTACCTCAATGGTCGGTATTTCCAACTCAATTACCGGTGTTAGTAATAGCATTACAGGTATCAGTAATAGACTAACTGGTGCAGATAACGCCGCCACAGGCAGCAGCATTTCAGTGACGGGTTCATCAATCAGCGCCGTAGGTTCAAGTATTAGCACGACCGGACTGTCTATTTCCTTTACTGGTGCAACTTATTCCCAGGTTGGGGTCGATCTAAAAACCATTGGATTGCAAAGTAAAAACTAAGCTAAGGGATATGCGATGAGGATTATCAAGCCACAACAGCTCTCTATGCTGAAAGGGAATTATCAACTGGGCCAGCAAAGCTACATGGGTATTAGCATCATCGCAGGTTGCTATTGTTCTGATCCCGAAAGATTCATCACGGAAACACAAATGTGGCAGGCATGGAATGCTGCCCCACATCTATTTCCGATTATGGACAGTGCCGAACCTAAGCCTTATGCCGAATTTTTGCTAGCCGGGCACATTGAACGTACCCAGCCAGTGACAATGGCGGATGCCAGTGTCGAGATAAATGGGCTACGGCGCCAATGGCAAATCGTTGGCGACCGAACAGATGCATTTTCCTCACCCAATCACTTTACTCGTATGCCATTGGATCATACGCACACATGGTCAGGCCAAGATGCAGTAGATAATCCCACAGGGAAAACACTACCCAATATCTCTTTACAGCATGAGGAGGAGCTCAATTCAAGCCGGGCAGCGCTTGCCGCACCGACGCCAGTACCTCATGATTTTCCGTTGCGGCAAAATTGGCTTCAACAAGTTCAGGCCGAAATGAACTCGGAAGAATATCTTGAAACCGTATTTCCTGGCTTGCCGACAGCGTTAGACCATCGTTATTTTCAGTTGGCTCCACCAGATCAATGGCTCACTCAGCCAGAATGGCCCGCTGAAGTTTCGCTAACACTCCAGGGGTTTAATGATGATCAGACAATGGCCTGTACGCTACCGGCGGTGAAAGCTATCGCTCTTGCCCAGCGCACGAACGGTGTCGTGGAAGAAATCTCACTGCAACGTAAAACACTCTGGTTACTGCCCGATAGCAATATCATTTTGATGATATTTACCGGTAGTTTACCGTTAACGCATCTACTGGATGAACCGTTTGAGACGCTATTATGCGGTCTGGATCATGCTCAACCTCAACGTCCCGTACAACATTTTTCACAGGTAATGGCACAACGCTTAGATAAGAACACGTCTCAATACGCATCACTCTATGACCCTGATCTTATGCCGCAAGGAATGCGCCTTGATGTCATTACTGACACCACTCAACACCCTAACTCTTTACGTTATAGCGGCCCCAATGCCAATCCGGAAGCGACGACGATTTATTATCAACAACTGCGCGAGCTTATTGATAACCCTGATTATCAACCCCAGAAAACCAGTATGAGGCCCTTTGACTGGGGCCGTGTAAAGATGAAGTTTTCTCCCATGGCAGACATTCAAAACACGGATCAGATCACCGAAAAATCATTCTCCTCACTGACGTTCAGCACATTGAGAAATAAACATTTTAGTCAATGCCGATTTTTTGACTGTTTTTTTTCCACTGCAACTATCGAGAGTTGCCAATTTGAGAACTGTAGCTTTGAAAGAACTCACTGGAAAAAAATGGCGCTGAATCAGGTGATATTTCTTCACACCACGTTCTCTGAATCTACATTTAATATAACAACATGGGACAATATCTCACTTAAAAACGTGTCATTTGATCATTGTCGAACAAATCAATTTTCGCTGATTTCATCACTCATTAAACAAAGTAATTTTAATCAGTGCAAACTGATACAATTCGATTTAAATAACTGTCGCGTTGAAAACTGTACTTTTGATGGAACCGTGTTTAATACCAGTAAATTTGCTCATTGCACGTTGAGTTCCGCCCTATTTAATCTGTGCCAGTCCAATGAAATGCATTTTTCTCATTGCAACATTGAAAAAAGCTCGCTGATCGGTTGCGAATGGCTAAAAATGCAGATTGATGAAAGTCAGCTTGATTGCGTAACCACTGGTTTATCTTGTGATTTCAGCCATTTGCATATCACTCAATGCTGGATGAAACGCTGTGGTTTGAGCCACGCAAAAATCCCTCATCTGCAAATGCGCCATACAACGGCAATTGAGACAAATTTTGACCAAAGTGATTTACGGGCTGCTCATATAGAATACTGCGATCTAACAGGCATACGCCTCAAAGATACACAATTGACCGATTCAACCTTGTGTCAGAGTAGCCTGCAACAAGGTTTGTTGTATAACGCCCAACTCGAAAGGACGCTATTTATCCAATGTAATCTCGCTGGCGCAAATTTGGCGATGATAACGCGTAATGCCGCAACAGTTTTTGATGATTGCTTGATTGACGCCGCTTGTTGGTTACCACAACGCACAGTAAAAATTAGTTAACGTCAGGATTAAGGAGCGAACATGCAGGAAAATAATTTAAATCAGCATATTGATAAAAATATAGTCAATACCACTCAAAAAGTGGTGCCTCCAACTATGCTAATAAAAGATAAAATCTTTAATTCTCTCGAGCACACCTCATTATTAGTTGAAAACGCTCGCTACCAAAATTGTCGTTTCATAAATATGAAACTAACTAAAATACAAATGAAAACGTTATACTTCGAACGGTGTCAATTCAATCAAATTGAATTAAATCACTGTGAGCTGGACAAATGTCATTTTATACAGTGTGAGTTGACAGGAGTGACATTTAACCAAACCACATGTTTCGACGGCTATTATCACAACAGTACATTAATCGCTTGGCATATTGAAAATACGCTTCAAGAAAGAGCTCTTTTTTATCAATGTCACTGGCAAGATGTCTCTATCCTGAACAGCCAAATGGCCTTTTTCAACATTGTTGAAGTCAAGGTGAATGGTTTCAGAGCGCAAAACTCCCTGCAGCAAGACTGGAATGGCTATCAAAATCACTTTCACACCGCGGAGTGGCAGAACGTGCAATGTGTCCGCAATGTCGTTGGTCACAGTCATTATGAAAAATGCGTGTTTCGAGACATCCAAGGTGGTGGGCAAATTTGGTTTAACTCTCAGTTTGTAGAGTGCAATCTGAGTAATTTGTCTCTTCCTGGAGGAAGTTTTCATCGTAGCCAACTCAAGCATTGCCAACTCAATGCAAGCAACTTCCGAGCAGCTCTGTTTATTGAATCACAACTCAGTGATTGTGATTTGCATGGTGCCATATTGCAGGCAATTCAGGCGCAAGATGCCACTTTTATTCGCTGCAATTTAAACGAGACACAGTTTCAAAAAGCACATTTGCAGCGCGCGACTTTTGATGCGTGTAGCACCGACCAATGGTGCTGCTCTGGTGCCGATCTACGTGGTGCCAGTCTTCAGTCATTGAGTAAGGAAACCTCATTAGCTGGGGGACGACTGCACGCAGCTCACTTGCCCGAGCAAACTCAACCACTGTTAACCGAAGAGCCGTTGCTAACAGCAATAGATCGCTGGTATACGCGCTTTCAACCCGGTCACTCAACAACACTTCCATTCCCTATCCAACCTTCAGGATCATGTCGCTATGTCTAAACATCAAGGATCAGCCCGTAAAGACTTATCACCGTCAAAAACTATTCAGCTTAGCGTGATACCCAAGATATCTAACGAGGAAAGTACGGCTTATGTCGCAACATTGAGAAAAGCAAAAAATGGCGATCTCTATATCGACGGCTATCACCATTTGGAATTGAAAGTTGCAACGAGTTGCCTTGCTCAGCCCGCAGTAGGAGATCGCGTGCGTTTTGTCGAAGACAGTGGTTTTATCATTATCCTCAACTTACTTTTTTGTGCCGATACAACGCGAGTATTAACACTTTCCAGCCCGCACCAAGGGCTGCATCTGCACGCACAAACATTGGAGTTGGAAGCCACAAAATCGCTCTCATTGACCAGTGATAGCCTCTCCCTATTCACTCGCTCAGGGAAATGGGTTACCGATACATTGCAACAAATTTCACGTCGCCTTTTCGTCAGAGCCCATACGTCACATCGTGTAATAGAACATATCGAGCAGATCCAAGCTCAGCACATGATGCAACAAGCCGAGCAGAGCTACTCACTTAACGTCAAATTGGGCTCCATTAATGCTTCTTCTGTTTTGAAGATTGATGGTGGCCAAATTCATATGGGGTAAATCAACAATGACAGCAGCAAACAATAATGGCGGTGGAATGAGCATAGCAGGTGTTGATCCGATGATCCCAGCTCCTGGGCCAAATCTCGCGCCGAACGGCACCGGTATCCCTAATGTAGCAAACTATTTTATCTGTGGTTGCAATGCGCAGAACATCGCGACGATCCGCACAACTACCATTGACTCTGGCGCAATAGTCGGTGCAGCTTCAGGCACTCATTCAGCACAGATGCAACCTATTCAGGGCTCAACAAAATATTTTCTACAGGGGTTACCATCTACACGGTTAAGCGATGCGAGTCTGACCAATAACAATAATACGGTCACCACACAGGTTGTACCAAGTCAGACAAAATATTTTATTAATACATGAGGTTGAGGATGGACTCTCGAATAATTAGGGTGGTTTTTCTCGTTGTTCTTTATCACTCGCTAACAGCATGTAGCTACTTTTACTCCTCAGATACGCTGGGGGTAAACCCAGATGCGCAAACCGTGAAGAGTAGCCACACCGTTGTTGTTGATCTCTCTGCTAGCAGTCAAGTAAATCTAACACCATTGGGCCAGCCTCAGCCGGTGAAAGTTTGCCTGTATCAGGTGAACCAACCTGGATGGGTGCCCAAGGGGTTACTTTCAGGTAACGTGTGTGCCCCCGAGTCACCGAATGAGAAGTTAAATAGCTCCTTCACGACTATCCTTGCACCGCTTACCTCGAGACGCTATCAGCTAGAGTTTCCGAACGATCGCCCAACCTGGCTGGTAATTGGTGCCGAATTCCAAAACCTTAATGGTGCGCGCTCGCTACTTCAACTCCATTCAGCACCTTCTCAATCATCAGTAATAAAAGTCAGCATCAGTAAAAACGGACTATTCAGTGATTATGGCAAAAAAGGATGAATAATATGTTCCCAAAACAACGTATTGCCTGGGTAGAAGGCATGCTCATGGAGCCACAGCATTTTCAACAACAAGAACGCTATTTTGAGCATATTATTGATGCCCGAATCAACGGCACACATGCCTATAATTGGGGTTTTAATGAATTAGAAATTGATGAGGGTTTCTTACAACAGGGAACGTTAGCACTAAGAAAAGCCAGCGGTATTTTTCCCGATGGTACACCGTTTAATTTTCCCACTGATGGCCCTCCCCCTGCACCACTGCGCATTACAGAGGAGGATATCGGTAAATATGTCTGCCTGACCATTTTGATGGATATACCGGGTAACGAATATATTCCTCTGGCAACAACGCATTATCATAGCCGATATCGAACAATTGATGCAGATATTGCCGATCGCAACAGCGGTATTGTGTCAGAGGGCACTCCCAACTCAGTGACCTTACAACTCGGCCAATTAAGCTATCGTCTGCAAATACGAGAACATATCAGTAGTGCGGAGTCGTCGCTAGTCGTGGCGTTGATCAGTGACAGACAACGAGATAAACGTATCAAACTTGATGAGTCGATACTGCCTCCAATGCTTGATTATCGAGCGATTGGCTGGCTGCAGGAAGCAGTAAAAGAGCTTGTCGGACTGATGGCACAACGATTAGAAGCGGTCTTTCAGTTTGACCTTTCCAGAACTGTTGGTGGCCTCTCTGAATTGATTGAACTGCTACTATTACAATCGCTCAGTGAATATCATCTGACACTGTCACATCTGCTTTCCCATAAACAAATCCATCCCGAAAGGCTCTATGTGGCATTAATCGGCCTATTGGGGCGGTTGAGTATCATTCCTGATGGTGAACGTATATGGAATCGTGAGGACTTAAGGTATCTGCACGAAGAGCCTCATCGTTGTTACTTTCCCCTCATAACTTCAATACGTAGAGCCCTTTCACTGGTCATTGAGGCTCCCGCTGTCGCTTTACCGTTTAAAGATCGTGGCGATAATATTTACTTGTGTCAAAACGACGCTCAATTACGACTGGAGAAGATAGTCTTTGCCATCAGCTGTGCATTACCGGCCGATCTGTTACGCGGCTATTTCCCGGCACAAACTAAATTGGGGCCTGTAGAGAAAATATCTCAATTCGTTGATTTACAACTTCCCGGTGCTCGTCTGCTACCAATGACTGCACCACCACGCCATATTCCTTACTACCCCAATAGTATTTACTTTGAAGTCGATACTTCCGATGCCGTTTACCAAGAAATGATGTCTGGTGCAGCAATGGCGCTGAGCATCGTGGGTGATTTTCCCGAACTCCGTTTTGACGTATGGGGCCTACGGCAAGGAAGAATAGGATGAGTAATTTTGAACACAAAATTCGCGAAACGCTGGCGGCGACAACGCGTGGATCTTCATCCCAAAACGGCACGCACCTACCTACCAGTACTCCACTAATGAAGTATGGAAGTAACTTGTCTGCGGGAGCTGCCTTGGGATCGGCGTTATTGGCAACAAAAACAGCACTGTCGGAGAACACTCACAAGCCTGATAACACAACATCTTCACTAAATAACGATCAAAGCATCGTACCAATGAAAGAGATCCCCGACCAGTCGGAGGATTTTACCGGACGCAGCACCTTAACCAAACCCGGCATATGCGCCGGGAGTTGGTCAAATCCATTAATTTATGCTGCAATGCCTTTTCTTCTATTAGTTGAAAAAATAAAAACACATCGTCAATCCTACGATAGTGCTCTTCGTGCTCAATTAGTGCGTGAGATCCAATTTTTTCAACAGCAATTAGCCAAACAACAGATCCTTCCAGAGGATATCCATAATTTCACTTACTTGCTGTTTGCCTATATCGATGAAAATATATCAAGCGCATATAATACCTCCTCTAGTAACTTAACATTACTGGTTGAGTTTTACCGTGATGCCTGGGGAGGAGAGAAATGCTTCGAGCACTTAAATATGTATTGGCAAGAGCCGCAAAAAAATCACGATATTCTCGCCTTTTATGACTTGATATTATCACTCGGTTTCAAAGGCAAATACCATATGATTGAGCGGGGGCCTGTATTGTTGGCTGATTTACGCCATCAACTTGACACATTACTCTATCAACGTAATCCGATAGAAACGCTTGCCGACTCAGAACCTGCCAAGATAATAGTAAAGGGTAAGCGTGTTACACCTTTGAGGATGTTGGGCGCAGGATTGATCCTATCATTACTCTTTTATGGCGGAACATCATGGTATCTACATGATGCATCTCGAAATTTACGCAATGCAATTATGGCATGGACTCCACCAGAACCACGCAAAATTAATATTATGACCACCTTACCGCAGCCGCTTCCTCGTATTTTGAACGAAGGTTGGTTGGAGGCGCGCGTAGACCCGCGCGGTTGGCTGCTTATTTTCACCTCCGACGGCGCTTTTGCCACGGGTAAATCGGTACTTTCCCAAGAATTCCAAAATAAACGCAATATTGAGCGTTTAGGTGAAGCTCTATCACCGTGGCCCGGCAACCTCGAAGTTATCGGGCATACCGACAGTGAACCTTTCCGTAAAAACCTCAGTAATTCGAATCTCAAACTCTCTACAGCGCGAGCACAGGTTGTCGCCGATAAGTTACAAGAAGTGATGCAGGACGATACTAAGTATCAACGCCAAATCACGTCATTAGGGAAAGGAGATGCCGAACCGCTGACTGACAACAGCAGCGAAGCTGGCCGTCGTCGCAATCGTCGCGTGGATATTTTATGGGAAGTTGGGAATCGTGGTGAGGTAAAAGCCGAGAATAACGACGTTTCACCTGTACCACCAGATACCGCTGAGGTCCTCAGAGAACTCATGGGACATGCAAAATAAGGAAATTGTTATGTTACGTCGATTCTTCAAAGTCGTAATAGCATTGCTGCTTTGCGCCATTATTTGGTGGATTGGTCCACTGATTTCAATTGGCGCTTGGGTACCGCTGAGAGCCATCTGGGTACGATTGATTCTGGTTGTATTGATCGGTTGCTGGGCGCTATGGCCTTTTGTCGCCCTTTTCCTCAGCTGGTTTCTACATCAAATACGTGCTTCTTTTACACCAAGTGAAAATAAGAGTGAGCGAGATCGCGTCACCGTACGTTTTCATGATGCCGTACGCACGCTGCGCTACGTTGGTTTAGCGCAACAACGCGGCAACTGGCAGCGCTTTATTTATCGCTTTAAGCATCGTTACCTCAATGATCGTCCTTGGTTCTTGGTTCTCGGCCCTACAAATAGCGGTAAAACGTCACTTCTTAGCGAAAGTGGTCAGCAATTCTTGATGGCGGAACAATATGGACTAACTCAAACGACGGATACTGGACCCACTCAGGATTGTAATTGGTGGTTGACTGACCAAGCGGTTTACATCGATACCGCTGGAGAATGGACGCAACTACAGGGGCAAAAAGAAGCATCATCCAAAGCGAGAACTCGTCTCTTTAAGCTACTGCTCCGCTTTCGCCAGCACCCACCTATCGATGGCATTTTCCTCTGCCTGAATGCCCATTGGTTATTTCATGCTTCATTAACCGAACGTAAAACATTGGCCGATGCATTACGTGTGCGCATACTGGAAACAGCAGAAAAATCACACAGTGATGTTCCTGTCTATCTCATTGTCAATCATCTTGACGTTCTACCCGGAGGAAAAACATTTCTCACTATCATAGATGACAAGCTGTTCTCAAAAGGACTCGGTTTTAACCTAGTACAAGATGAATACAAATTACACAACCTAGCGCTGGCCGAAATACAATACCGCGATATGGTTTCGCGAGTAAGTCAATATATCCTTGAGGTGTTGCACGAAATTACTGCTGAAGATACACAACGGGAGTTACTCTATTTCACAGAGGCGTTGGGTTCATTCAGAAACCCGCTTTATAGCCTATTAGAACAAATTTTCCCGGCGACCCCTATTGGTTATGTCGGCCGCCTACAACAACTATGGTTTGGTAGTTCTTTGGCACTACCTATCCAAAGTCAATTGATGTCAGGTGCTTGGGAAAATAGGCCAATGGGCACCATGTATAACGAAGCATTTAATCAGGCCATAGCCGAGCGTGGGGTTCTGCAAAAAAACCGACGTAGTCAACCTTACCCACAACGGGTGAAATCACTATTACGTTACTGCGCAATAGTGCTATTACTAGGCGGTACATTCAGCGTATTAGCCAGTCGTTATTTTTGGGAAAGAGACTATCTAGCATTCATCACTGCACGTTTTGATGAAACACGGCGTTTGGTTCACGAAGTACCAGAGACTAATCGTCCTGGCGAAGGTCTGATTACCGCCTATGAACAATTGGGTTATATGAATACTCAGTTGCAAGGTGTTACGTCACCTTTATTGAACCCTTATATTGAACACCAGCTAATAAATGATGCAGCTGAGAAAACCTACCATCGTCATTTATTAAAATTCTTCCTGCCCGCAGTGGAAAATTATGTCACTAGCACTCTAACCCGTAACCTTAGTCATTCTAACAATGATATCTATGGCACATTGAAAGTTTATATGATGTTAGCTGAACCTGAACATCGCTCTGCTGAAGCTTTATCTAGTTGGTTTATGTCACGTTGGGATGATTTCACCCCTTCAGGCTACAACGATATGAATAAAGCAGTGCTCAATTATCATCTACAAGAACTCTTCAGGTTAAAAACGACACCTGCTATGAAAAAAGATGAGGATCTGGTCAGGTTGGCACGACTTAGAGCGGCAGAGATCCCGATCCAGATGCGAGTAGTACGCCGTATCGATGAAAAAAATCAGGCATCTTCGACTCAAAATATCTCACTCGCCGATGCTGCGGGGGCCGATGTCGCGCTCACATTAAGGCGCAAAAGCCAAGCCACCCTCACCGATATAGCCATACCTAAGTTTTATACTCGCGCCAGTTATCGCGATGTTTTCATGCCCCAGGTAGAAAATATGGCTAATGAAGTGACAAAAGAAGAAGCATGGGTACTGCAAGATTCGGCTGATGTATCCCTTACCACACTAGCCTCCGTGCAAAAACTCGCCGACGAGGCTCGCAAGCTTTACTTATTGGAGTACGCCAACACCTGGGATGCATTTTTGCAAGATGTCCGGGCTCGTCCGGTCAGTAACCTAGATGATGCGGCGCAACTAGCTCGCCAACTTGCCGATCCCTCATCCCATTTGGCTAATCTGATTCGCTTCACCCTGCGTGAAACTAGTCTTACGGGCAAAGATCAAGGGGGAGCAACCAGTTGGTTCGATCGGCAACGTAACAATTTTACTATGCAAAAACGCGATATCATGGATGAAATTACAGGTGAACGCTCGCGTTTTCGTAATACTCCCGAAGACACGGTAGAAGATCGCTTCCAGCAAATCCGTCGCCTAGGTTTAGAATTGAGCAACGCCCCCAATAATGGCAGTGATCGACTATCGCGGTTGTTTGATGCACTTTATAGCCAAATCTCCACGCTGGCAGTTTCGCTACGCAGTGGGCAAGTCCTTCAACAAAATGAGGGATTAAAACGTTCTCATCTTGATGCTGCACGCCAACCTGAACCAGTACGAAGCGTAATGATGGATCTGATCGATTCGGGCAATATGCAAAGCCTGCAACTAAATCGTCAAAACCTCAGTCAAAGTACCGCCTCACTAGCATCAGGATTATGCAATGGAACTACGCTCAATCGGTATCCGTTTACACGTACAGCCAATGCTGAAATCGGTATTGAAGACTTTACTCGCTTATTTAGCCGTACAGGGGTGATGCAAACCTTCTTCGATCAAAACCTGGCTAATTATGTCGATACCAATTCACGCCCCTGGAAAGTGAAAGAGAAAGATATCGTCAGTAATAGCACAACAAAGTCCTTTGAGAACGCCGCATTAATTCGCGACACTTTCTTTTCTACTGGTGACAAAATCTCCTTTTCGATGTTTATCCGTCCTGATTCACTCTCACCAAATATTGCTGAAGCATCCTTGGATATTGATGGACAGCAAATTACCTACAGTCATGGTTCTAGCCAACCCACACGAATCGATTGGCCCGGCCCAAAAGGAGGGAGCTACATCCGTCTAACCTTTAAAACCATCGACGGTAATATTCAAACGGCAATGTTTGAAGGGCCGTGGGCAATTTTCCGCATGTATGATTCAAGCACTATTTCTACTTCAAGCTCCGATAGTCGATATTTAAGTATGGCATTACAAGGTATTACAGGTTCATTCCGTCTGGAATTACGTTCAACTATGAAAGATTTTCCTCTTTGGTCAAGAGCGTTAAAAAACTTCTCTTGCCCTAAAGCACTTTAATAAAAAGGAGAAAGTAACATGTTAGATACAAAAGCAATCCTTGAAACTATCAAATCAGGTATCGCACTGAGTTCAAACGCGCAATCGAAGTTATCTGGTCAATTCACGCAGAGTGCCAGTTCAATGTCACTCTCTGGGGGTGAGGGGGCAAGTTCTGTGATGGGCAGTTCGGCAGAAGCTTGTCAACAAATGAGCACACAAATGAATAAGGCTTTTGCAAGTCTGCAAAATGATTTAGAAGCACATCAAAAGATGCAGCAGCAGGAACAACCCGAGAATTTCCACCAAACAATGGAAGATTTGCGAGAAATGACAGCGAAAGGATTTCCTAACGAGGATCGCGGTTTTCTTAACGGAAAGAAAAAGATCTAAGTTAGATTAATACCGATCCAAAATCATTCGAACCATCATCGCGTCAGTATCACAACCCCGAAGGAACGATACTCATAGGTGAAAAAGTCCCCCCAAAAGTTGCACGGGGGGACTTTATTATTTTACTTCAACAGCGCTTGTGCCTTGGCAACCACGTTGTCGACGGTAAAACCGAACTCTTTGAACAGTTGTTCTGCTGGAGCAGACTCGCCGAAGCTGGTCATCCCCACTACCGCACCGTTCAGGCCAACATACTTGTACCAGTAATCCGCAATACTGGCTTCGATCGCCACACGAGCAGAAACGGCTGCAGGCAATACAGATTCACGGTAAGCCGCATCTTGCTTGTCGAAAGCATCGGTCGATGGCATAGAAACCACACGTACCTTACGGCCTGCGGTGGTCAGTTGATCAGCCGCCGCCACCGCCAGTTCAACTTCAGAACCGGTGGCGATCAGGATCAACTCTGGCTGACCTGCGCAATCTTTCAGCACGTAAGCACCACGGTAAACGTTCGCCAACTGCTCAGCAGTACGTGGCTGTTGAGCCAAGTTCTGACGAGAGAAGATCAGCGTAGTTGGACCGTCGTTGCGCTCGATACCGTACTGCCAAGCGATGGCAGATTCAACTTGGTCACATGGACGCCAAGTGCTCATGTTCGGCGTCACACGCAGGCTAGCCAATTGCTCAACCGGCTGGTGCGTTGGACCATCTTCACCCAGACCAATTGAGTCGTGGGTGTAAACGAACACGTTACGGATCTTCATCAGCGCAGCCATACGCACCGCGTTACGGGCATATTCTACGAACATCAGGAAGGTGGCAGAGTACGGCAGGAAACCACCGTGCAGTGCGATACCGTTGGTGATTGCGGTCATACCGAACTCGCGCACACCGTAGTGAATGTAGTTACCGGCCAGATCGTCGTTCAGCGCTTTAGAACCAGACCACATGGTCAGGTTGCTTGGCGCCAAGTCAGCAGAACCGCCGAGGAATTCTGGCAACACTTTACCGAAAGCTTCCAGCGCATTTTGCGACGCTTTACGGCTAGCGATGTTAGCTGGGTTCGCCTGCAGTTTCTCAACGAAAGCTTTAGCATCTGCTTTCCAGCTTGCTGGCAGTTCGCCCTTCATACGGCGTTTGAACTCAGCCGCTTCCGCTGGGAAGGCTTTAGCGTAGGCAGCAAACTTGGCATCCCAAGCAGATTCTTTCGCTTTGCCGGCTTCTTTAGCATCCCACTGGGCGTAGATGTCTTGTGGAATTTCGAATGCTGCGTATTTCCAACCCAGAGCTTCACGAGTTGCCGCCACTTCGGCTTCACCCAGTGGAGCACCGTGAGAATCGTGGGTACCGGCTTTGTTTGGTGAGCCGAAACCGATCACGGTTTTGCACATCAGCAAGGATGGCTTGTCGGTCACTTTATGGGCTTCTTCGATCGCCGCTTTGATGGAGTCAGCATTGTGACCATCAACACCACGTACCACGTGCCAGCCGTAAGCTTCGAAACGCTTAGCGGTATCGTCGGTGAACCAACCTTCTACGTGACCATCGATAGAGATACCGTTGTCATCGTAAAACGCAGTCAGTTTGCCCAGCTTCATGGTACCCGCCAGCGAGCAAGCCTCGTGGGAGATACCTTCCATCATGCAGCCGTCGCCCATAAACACATAGGTGTGGTGATCGACGATGTCATGACCCGGTTTGTTGAACTGAGCCGCCAGAGTACGCTCAGCAATCGCGAAACCTACACCGTTAGCGATACCTTGACCCAGTGGACCAGTGGTAGTTTCTACACCTGGGGTATAGCCGTATTCTGGATGGCCTGGGGTTTTGGAATGCAACTGGCGGAAGTTTTCCAGCTCGCTCATTGGCAGAGCGTAACCGGTGAGGTGCAGCAGGCTATAAATCAACATCGAACCATGACCATTAGACAACACGAAACGGTCGCGGTCTGCCCAGTGCGGGTTCTGCGGGTTATGGTTCAGATAATCACGCCACAGGACTTCGGCGATATCTGCCATGCCCATCGGGGCGCCAGGGTGGCCGGATTTTGCTTTTTGCACGGCGTCCATGCTAAGTGCGCGGATCGCGTTGGCAAGCTCTTTACGAGAGGACATGTTCTACTCCAGGTCGGATTAAAAAAGCAGTCAAGTTTTCTATTTTCTCAGGTTCAGCATTATACCCTAAATAATTCGAGTTGCATCGAGGCAGGTCGCTCCTGCGCATCCCTGCGCTCGCGACATTGGTGCATCCATGCACGGCACAACCGAGCGAGTCCCGATGAGCTTACTCCAGAGCCAACAAAGATGCAGCTCGAAGTATGCCGGGTATAAACGGCAATCCTTAATGCCAAATAGGAGCGTATTCACAACTTATTAGTCAAATTCGCCCGTTTTTCGGAATAACTCTATTTTCGCAGAGATTGACGTACACTAGGCTCGTGCGGCTAGATTACCCTAAACAACTACCGCACTGCTCTCTATTACTGTCATAGGAAAATGACGTTATGAAAATTCGTACCTCTTTGATTGCTTTAAGCATTGTAACCATAGTTAGTGGCTGTCAAAACCTTGATCCCAATGCCCTGATGCAATCAGGGGCGCAGGCGTTCCAAGCGGCGACGCTGAGCAATGACGACGTAAAGACACTGAGTGATAAATCTTGTGCCGAGATGGACAGTAAGGCACAAATCGCACCGGCTAACAGCCCATACACCCAACGCCTAAACAAAATTGCGGCAGCCTTGGGGGATAATATCAACGGCGTCCCGGCTAACTACAAGGTTTATATCACCAAAGATGTTAACGCTTGGGCAATGGCTAACGGCTGTATCCGCGTGTATAGCGGCCTGATGGACATGATGACCGACAACGAAGTCGAAGGTGTAGTCGGTCACGAAATCGGCCACGTCGCGTTAGGTCACACCCGTAAAGCAATGCAGGTTGCTTACGGCACCGTGGCGCTGCGCACTGCAGCGGCCTCTGCCGGTGGCATCGTCGGTTCGTTGTCGCAATCACAATTAGCTGATATCGGCGAAAAACTGGTCAACGCCCAGTTCTCGCAGAAGCAGGAAAGTGAAGCCGATGATTATTCATTCGATTTGATGAAAAAACGTGGTATCGATCCAAACGGCTTAGTCACCAGCTTTGAGAAACTGGCAAAACTGGATGCTGGCCGTCAAAGCAGCATGTTTGACGATCACCCACCATCCGAAGAGCGTGCGCAACATATTCGCGAACGTATCGCGGCAGGGAAGTAATGTAATGAAGCGCCCGGCTATTTCGCTGGGCGCAATTATCAATCAATACAACGTTTTCTGCGGTGGTCCGGCGAAGGTCAATGGTCCGACGCTTTTCATATCCACTTCTACCACCGATGGCCCCGGATAGTTAATCGCCTCTGCCAGCACGCCGTTAAATTGCGCCGCATCCTCCACTTTCCACGCTTTCAGCCCCATCGCTTCCGCGACTTGGGTGAATGCCGGCGTATGCAGTTCGTTGTAATACTGGCGACCCGCAAAGTATTTATCTTGAATGCCACGCATCACACCGTAGCCACCGTCGTTCATGATTAATAAGGTGAGATTGGCCTGTTCCTGCGCCATGGTCGCCAGTTCGCCCAACCCCAGCGCTAAGCCGCCATCGCCCACCAGCCCGACCACTTTACGTTGCGGATTGGCGATCGCCGTGCCGATCGCCATCGGTAACCCCATGCCGATCGCCCCCGCCAGCGAGTGAATGTTACACAGCGGCGAAATAGCCCGGAACAGGCGGCTGCCCCACACGCTGCCGGAAACCGTGATATCACGCACCAGCAGGCCATCATCCGGCAATGCTGCCGCGATAGCATCGTTCAATTTGGCGTATTCACCTGACTGTTCACGTAGTGCTTTTTCCGCCTGCTGCACCGCGCTAATGATTTCAGCGTCCCAAGCCGCATTGGCTTTCTCCCCTGCGGTAAACCGCGCCGCTAGGGCATTCAACAACGCCGCACAATCACCACTGATCTGTTCATCCGCTAAATAGTTACGGTTGCCCGCCGCCGGATCGATATCAATTTGCACCAGCGGATGCGGTAACGGTAACGTCCAAGTTCGGGTTTCGTTACTGCGCAGACGCGAACCGGCAACCAACGTTAAATCGCACTGAGTCATGATCGCCTCTACGCTTGGCGAGTTGTGAAACGCGCGCAGGCTGCGTGGATGGCTATCCGGTAGAATGCCCCGGCCGTGGGTACTGGAGATCACCGCCACGCCAACGTCCGCCAATTTCCTGACCGCTTGCTGACAGGCCAACGCCCCGCCGCCAACCCACAGCAACGGACGTTTTGCATTACGCACGTGCTGATATAAACGCTCGACTGCCGCCGCGTCTGCCGCGGGTAACGCCGGTGCAGAGACCACTTCGGTCAGTACCGAGCTGGAGACTAATGCGCTTTGAATATCGATCGGGATCTCGACCGCCACCGGGCCACAAGGCGCAGTCTGCGCTTCCTGAATCGCCCGTTGGATCACCGCGACCGCTTGCTGTGGCGAGTTGACGCGATAAGCGCGTTTAGAACAGGCACGCAGGAAACCCATCTGATCTTTAGTTTCATGGATAAAACCGGCGTCGGCGTCGAGATAGGCTTTCTCCACCTGACCGGTAATGTGCAGCATCGGCGTGTTGGCGTTTAACGCTTCCACCATCGCACCGACCGCATTACCGGCACCGGCTCCCGTGCTAGTCAGCGCCACACCCAAACCAGAAAAACGACCATGGGCATCGGCCATCGTCACCGCCCCCGCTTCACCTCGCGCTGGGACGAAGCGGATCGCTCCGCGTTGGCCGACCGCATCGGCAATCGGCAAGTTGTGAATCGAGATAATGCCGTACATCGCCGACACGTTGTACTGCTCCAGAGTTCGAGCAATCGCTTCACCAACCGTAATTTTTTCGCTCATCATTGTTACCTTATTATGATTATTTAGTGCGCTAGTGACTTAATCACTCCAGCGATTCGATTGATGACTCAGGGACAGATACAGGCTCTTTTGCTGCATATAGGCCTTAATGCCGTGCAAGCCTTTTTCTCGCCCTAGCCCGCTTTCTTTGAATCCGCCAAACGGCGTAGAAATCGAGAACACTTTGTAGGTGTTAATCCATACGGTGCCGGTTTCCAATTTCTCGGCCAGTGCCATGGTGCGTGGGAAATCACGGCTCCAGATCCCGGCAGCCAGTCCGTAAACCGAGTCGTTCGCCATCTCGATCAATTGCTGCTCATCATCAAACGGCAATGCCACCAGCACTGGGCCGAAGATCTCTTCCTGACAGGCGCGAGCGTCGTTGCTCAACCCTTCAATAATCGTCGGCAAGTAATAACTGCCGTTGGAAAGCTGCGGATCGGCAGGCGCTTCGCCACCGATCAATACCTTGCCGCCTTCTTGTTGCGCCAGGGCCACGTAATCCGCCACGCTTTGGCGATGTTTCTCGCTGATCAATGGCCCCAGATGCACACCCGGTTGCAACGGGTTGCCGATGCGTAAACCAGCAGTCAGCTCACATAAGCGGTTCAACAAGGGTTGATATAACGAACGATGGACGAACAGTCGTGAACCGGCGATGCACGCCTGCCCAGCGGAGCTGAAAATGCCGTAACAGATACCGCGTGCCGCCTGCTCCAAATCGGCGTCTTCCAGCACGATAGTCGGCGATTTTCCGCCCAATTCCAGCGAGGTTGGGATCAGTTTTTCCGCCGCGATATGCGCCAAGTGACGTCCAGTGCTGGTGCCGCCGGTAAAGGAGATTTTTTTCACTAACGGATGGCGTGCCAAGGCTTCGCCAATCACCGAACCTTTACCCGGCAATACGCTCAGCAAGCCAGCAGGTAACCCGGCCTGTTCGAACAGTTCGGCCAGTTTCAACGCCATCAGCGGCGTGGCTTCCGCTGGTTTGAGGATTACGGCGTTACCCGCCGCCAATGCCGGAGCCACTTTTTGCATTTCGCTGGCGATCGGCGAGTTCCATGGAGTAATCGCGGCGATCACACCCAATGGTTGATACTGGCTCAATGTCATCAGCTCGGCGTTACGCTGCGTCGGCAATTCACCTTCCAGCACTTCACAAGCGGCAGCAAAGTAGCGCGCCGTGGCTGCTGCACTGGCAACCAGACCACGGGTTTCCGCCAACGGTTTACCATTGTCGTGAGTTTGTAATTGCGCCAATTCTTCTAGCTGCGCGGTGATCAAATCGCTGACGCGGTGCAAAATCGCTGCGCGTTGATGGGGCACTAAACCACGCCATGAGGGCGCGCGCCAAGCCTGCTCTGCCGCCGCAACCGCGTCATTAACGTCATCCACGTTAGCCGCGCGCAGTTGCGCATTCAGCGAACCATCTGCGGGAAAGACTGAACTCATCATGTCACCGCGTCCTTCACACCAGCGCCCTGCGACAAAAATCTTTAACGTTTCCATGGGGAACTCCTATTATTTTTCCGCTGATGTTCAGCCGCTGAATCCATCGACCAGACGACGGCAAGCCTGCACCGCACTGAGCGCCGCCAGCGTTGAGGTTTTTGGATTACTGGCCAGTGGCATGCCACACAACTCGATGTGGAACTCGCCAAACTGACCACAAACCTGCAAACGGTGGGTATTGCGCTGGGTATGCGGATCAACCTGTAATTGCACCTTGGTTTCTTCCATGCCCAAACCGTTCAGCGCGATGGTCGCCGCGACGTTGGCATTGGCCGGGAACATCCGCGCAGCCTCGCGGGCAGAACCTTCGAAAAACACCTTGGGAGCGGTTACCGCATCAAGGTCGATCAGTGTCTCCGCTAGGCTGCCGCGCCAACTGGCTGGGCTTTTGCTAGATTGATAAGTCACGCTCGCCAACCCGCCTTCACGCGCAGCGGCCAAGCCATCCATACCCGCGACCGCGCCGGAAAGGATTTGCACTTTGCCGTGATGGCGTTCTCCAGCCTGCTGTAGACGCAGTTGCAAAGCGGCATCCGCCAAAGCCCCGGTAGAGATCACCGCCAACGTCCAACCGCGCTTAATCACCGCTTCACCAAACTCCGCCACCGCCTGTTGGCTGGCACATTCCAACACGAGATCCGGTTGACCATCACACTGATCCGGATGATTGATGGCATCAACGCGCCCGGCAAACTCATTGGCAATTTCCGCATGGTGCGCTTCACGCGCCACGATCCAGCCCAGTTCGACACCCTTTGGTAGACGCGCCAGTACTTCTTTCGCCATCGCGCCATAACCAATCATCATGATTTTCTTCATTATTCCGCTCCTGCGCTTACAGATGCCGATTAAAGCCGCCGGACACATCCAGCGCCGCACCGGTGGTGAAGGAGGCCAACGGAGAGGCCAAGAACAATAGCGCTCGTGCTGGCTCCTGCGGCTTGCCGAGTCGCCCCATCGGAATACCGCGTCGCTGCGCAATCGCCGCCGTCCACTGCTCCCAGTTTTGGCTTTGATCGTCTCGTTCAGCAAAACGACGACGCCATTGCCCAGACTCCACCATGCCCAGCAGAATCGAGTTCACGCGGACGCCCTTTTCCACCAGCTCTTTCGATAACGTCAGCGTCATGTTGAGCAACGCCGCCCGCGCCGCCGAGGTAGCTATCATGTGCTCTTCCGGTTGCAGCGCCAGCAGGGAATTCACGCAGGTAATGGAGGCAATATCCGACTGTTCTAACGCCGGTAAAAACGCCTGCACCGGGTTAATCACGCCGAATAATTTCAGTTCAGCTTCATGCAGCCAGGCGCTGCGTGGTGTTTGTTCAAAATGCGCGACGAAACCTTGTCCGGCGTTGTTGATCAACATATCGACCGCGCCGAAACGTGCAGTCACTTGCAAGGCAAACCGTTCTACTTGATCGACGTCTAACACATCGCAGCTCAGCGCCAGTATTTCGCTTTGCGGAAATTCCGCACGCAGTTGCGCTTCTGCACCGGCCAACTTATCCAAGTCACGACCGCAGAAAGCGACTCTTGCCCCTTCTGCCAACAACAGCCGCAGCGTTTCAAAACCAATGCCTGACGAGCCCCCGGTCACTACGGCTACCCGTTTCTCTATCTGGAAATTCATGGTTGCATCACTCCGGTAAAATTCTGCACATAACGATTGAACGTCTCCGGTGCATCTAAATAACTGGCGTGTCCAGCCTGCGGGATCAGTTGTATTGTTGTCCCGTGCTGTTGCGCCAATGTGGCGGCTGCCGCAGGTGGCGTGATGCCATCTTCATCGCCACACCACACTTCTAACAGGCCACGATAATTCGCCAGATAAGTGTGAATATCATCGTTCGCCAGCATCCAGGCAGCACTCAAGAACCCTTCAGGATCAAGCGACTGCATACTGCTGCGTACCCAAGCGATGTCCTGTTCGTCGGCACCCTGGCGTAGCAAGGCTGAAGCGCGCTGTTCGCCATATCCCTGTGGCCCTAACGTCGCCATCATCTGTTGACGCTGGCCGTACACCTGTTGCCGCTTGGTTTCTGGCTCGCGGGCATATCCCTGAGCCGGGTCCGCCAATACCAGCCCGCGTAACGCATTCGGGTAACAGGCGGCAAAAGCACTGCCAATCAACGCTCCCAGCGAATGCCCGACGATCAACGGTTGCTGGATATCCAACGCCGTCAGCAGCTGCGCCAAGGCCTGAGCATAAGCCACGGCATCCGGTTGTGATTGAGTCAGCGGATAACTACCGCCATAGCCCGGTGCATCCCAAGCTATCAGCCGACAATCCGCTAACAGTTGTCGATCGTTAAACTGCTTAACCCACGACGCCGAGCTGGAGCTGATGCCATGCAACAGCACCACCGGTTGCCCCTGTCCGGCTTCGCGCCAGCTTAGGCGATAACCGCTGCATACCGCCTGTTGACGTTGTGGTAAGCCGTTCATCAGTTGCGCTTCACTTTAGACAGTGGGTGATCCGCCGGGTAGGTCGGGATTTCCGGCTTGGACGTGCCCAACATCACGCACATCAGCGCTTCTTCTTCACCGTGGTTGAACAAGCCACGGTAGATACCGGCGGGAACCGAGATCAGATCCCGCTCTTTCAGAATGGTTTCGTAATAGTCATCACCATCCTGAATCATCAGCGTGATGCTGCCTTTCAGCATGAAGAACACTTCTTCCACATCGTCGTGCAGGTGTAATGGCCCTTCGCATTTCGACGGCAACACCATGGTGGAGAAAGTAAAATTACCCGCGGGTACGGTATTGACGTCAGCAACGACGCCAGTCGCACCGGTACCGATGTAACGCATTTGTGCGCGGCGGTATTTCGGATCAAAATCCGCTTGGAACTTCAGCGCGTTCCAGTCGTATTTACGACCTTCAAAACGTGCGATGCGCGACTCAACCCAGTTACCCATGGAAATATCTTGTGGCTTGATACCCGCTTTATTCTCGACTTGAGACATAATGCACTCCTTTAGTTAAATCAATTGGTTATCAGTACTTTTTCAATAACGGCAGTAGGATGATGCTGCCAATAAAGGCCATCACCACCAGGAACAACAAGCCGTTATCCATATTGCTAGTGGCCGCGATCAACACGCCCATCAGCACCGGAGCCAGTGCACCAGCGAAATTGCCTAACCCATTGAATATGCCGCCTGCGGTGGCACTGACCGTGCTGCTCGTCGCTTTAGCCAACAGCGCGAAAATATTCGGCGCACCGGCTCCCCACATAAAGGTGCTGAATGCCATCGCACCAATGACGCTGTAAGTACCTTCTAGATGCAGCACCGCTACCAGCCCGATTCCGGCTCCGACCAACGAGATGAAACAGGCCAAAGCACGGCGATCCAGCTTGTCCGACATCCATGCACCCAACACTTCACCTAATAACATGGCGATAAACGGCAGCGACGACAGATAACCGGCGTGTTCAAGGTGAATGCCTTTGCCTTTAATCAGGTAGCTCGGCAACCAACCGTTGATACCCCACAGGTAGGTCAGGAAGGCGATGTTAAACAAGCAGATCATCCAAAAGTGCGGGTTATGCAGCAGCTCTTTTAGATGTTGTTTACGTGCGTGCACCGTCGGTTGATGCGTTTCCACCTTCGCTGGGCGTTGGATGTTGAGGTTACGCATCCCCAGCATCACCAACAGCATCACTGGCAGTGTCAGGAATGCCATGAAGAAGAAACTTTCCTGCCAACCAAAGCGCTCAAGAATAAACAGCGTGACCGGGAACCCCAGCGCCGCTCCCAACGGCGTGCCCAAGAGCCACATCATGGTGGCGCGTGCCTGCAAGCGTGGCGGGAAGGTGTGCCGGATGATGGTGTAAGCCAGTGCTAACAGCGGTCCTTCAGCGATGCCAAGCAAAATGCGTAACGTCATCATGGCCTGGTAGGAATGCGTGAATCCCATCATCAGCATCAATCCTCCCCAGACCGCCATCATGATCATCAACACTTTGGCGGGGTTGATGCGGTCGCCAATCCCACTCAATACGATGGAGGAAATACCGTAAGAGAACAGAAACGCGCTCATCAGTAGCCCTAATCGGGTCGGATCAAAACCAATGCCCAGCGCCTGTTGGAAGGTACTGTCGGAAAACAGAGCCGCAATGCTGATCTTGTCAAAAAATGCCAACAATACGCAGGCAAATAACGCCAGAGGGATCGACCAACGCACCTGTTCTTGCGGTTTTTCGGCAACAGCATCCCCTGCCCGCTTGGCGTGGGCATCGATATCTTGCACAACCATAAATCGCTCCCATTGATTTAGGCGTTGTTTCAACGCCATTAAAGAAAGCTCGGGCGTTATTTCAACGCCATCAGAGAAAACTCCGCATCCACCAGTTGTTCTGGCTCCAGTACTCGCCCACTGGCTAGCCAGCGTTTGCCAAGCTTGATGGTACGTGCATCATTGAATGCCACCATTTGCACTAATTGCCGGTCGGCATTCAGAGTGAAAAACACTTGCGACTGCGCAGTCCGGCGCACCAGATGGTGAACACCGCCTTGCGGGACGCCGAGGATCTGGATATTGGTGTCGTATTGATCTGACCATAGCCAAGCGACGTCGTTGTAAGGAGCTGCAAAAGCATCCAACATCGCGCAAGCGGTGCTGATGGCCTGATTTTGCGCGTAAGCCCAAGATTGCAGACACAAACCAAGTTGCGGGTGACGCGCCACGTCGCCAGCAGCGAAGATCGCCGGATGGCTGGTACGCCCTTGTCCATCGACCACAATGCCGGCTTCCACCAGTAAACCCGCGCTGTGAGCCAGTTCCAGATTCAATTCGACACCGATACCGACCACCACCAAATCGAACGATTGCGCAGCGCTGCTGGCACTGCCGATCCACGCTTTGCCATCACGTTGCTCCAGTTGAATATCACCACAATCGCAATGTACGGTGACCCCCTGCTGCTGATGCAACGCCAACAATGCTTGCGAAACCTCCGCCCCGACACTGCGCATACAAAGCCCAGGTTGACGTTCGAAGACCGTGACCTCAACAGCCAACTTGCGAGCAGAAGCGGCGATCTCCAATCCGATCCACCCTCCGCCAACGATCGCCAATCGTTGACAGTTGCGTAATTCTTGGCGCAAACGTTGTGCATCGTCCCAAGAGCGTAGTGTCATCACCTGTGGGTTTGCCAACCAACTGGCATCCGGCAAACGTGGGCGGCCACCGGTGGCGATCAGCAGTTGATCAAACTGCAATTGACGACCATCGCTCAGGGTGATGACTTGCTGTTTGGCATCGATGCTTTCGGCACGTAATGGGCGATACCAAGTGATATTCAGTGCCGTAACCACTTCAGCGCTGAACAGTTGGCTGAATGAAGGTTCGTCATCCAGCAATACTGCTTTTGATAACGGAGGGCGCTCATAGAAGTCGTAAGGCTCGTCGCTCACCACGCTCAGCGTGCCGTCGTAGCCACGATCGCGTAACGTTTTCGCCGCCCAGCCACCGGCCTGACCGCCGCCGATGATGACTATGCCCGCACGGATTGGCTGGCTCATAACGCCCCCGGCTTCTTATGCTGACGGCGGGTATCGTGATCGATGCCGCCTTCCACCGCCCATTCGGTGAACGACACCAGAGAATGTTCCAGTTCACGCGGCTGCCAGTTTTCCGTCAAGAAGTCGTCGTTGGTGTAATACTCAAACGCGCCGCCAGTTGGGCTGTTGACGTACCAGAAGTAAGCGGAAGAAATCGGATGGCGACCGGGTCCGATAAAGGTGCTCCAGTTTTCTTTATTCATCGCGATACCGCCGCCAATCACTTCGTGAATATCGCGCACGGTGAAGGCCACGTGGTTTAGGCCACGCGAGCGGTTCGGTAATTTCAGCAGGAACAGATTGTGGTGCCCGCCGCGCACTTGAGCACGCAAGAACACCGCGCGATCGATATAGCGATCGGAAACTTGGAAACCGAGTTGTTCACGATAGAAACTTTCCGTCGCAGCCAGATCGTCAACAAAGAACACCACGTGGCCAATATTGACTGGCTGCGCCTGCGAATAAACCGGGCTTGGCTGATCGATACGGCGCACATCGCCCCACTGGTTGATCGGCAGTACCGGCAACTCCACTTCATGCTGTTGAGTCACGGCAAAGCGCAGTGTCATCCCATTCGGGTCGCGGCACTCCAACATTTCACCGACACGTTGGAAACCCGGCATCGTCGCCAGTTTGACTGCCAACGCGTCCAATTCGGTCGGATTCGCCACGCCCCACGTCATACGACGCAGTGTGGAACCGGCTTCAAATGCTGGGGGTAAGTCGTCACTGTTTTGCGGTTGCAGCACCACCCGAGCGCCGCTCAACGTAGTGAATTCCGTTGAACTCTCAGCTACCGCCTGTAGACCAAAGTCATTCATAAATCTGGCGCACGTTGGCAGATCTTCGACGCCAAATTCCAACTTTTCGATTCCAATGATGCTCATAATTCTGCCTCATAAATAGGTTTTTAGGCGTGCAGAAACCCCGGCTCCTGTTTTTCAGGAGCTTAATCCCTGCCTAAATCAATTAATCAGAATGGGATCAGCCGACGTTTGCCTGCACTGACGCCCCTAAGAACCCAGAAATTTTCTGTGCCGCATCGCGGACTTCCGCTCGCAGCCGTTCACGATCCGCTTTTGGGATTTCGTCGAATGGCACCATGATGCTGACCACCGCTTCCACTTGCTGTTCCCGGTTAAAAATAGGGTAAACAATGGACGAAATTCCACGGCGGAAGAAGGACTCACCAATCACATAACCGCGTGCTTTGTCCTGTTGCACCATCTGCCACAGCGCCTCACGGTTAGTCGGGGCGCCCGGTGCGATATCGGGCAGAACATCATGCGGATAAAGCTTGTCGAACTCTTCACGTGTGGTACTGGTTAATAGCATTCGACCTAATGAAGTCTGATGAACCGGCAAACGCGTGCCGACACTCACCTGATTGATTTGCGAACCGGCAGCGCTGACGCGAGCGATGTAGATCACGTCGCGTTCGTCGCGAATTGCCAAGTGGCTGCTGCACTGGCTGCGATCGCGCAGTTGTTCGATCACCGGTTGCCCGACCTGCGCCACATCCAGCGAGGCAATGTATTCAAACCCTAATCGCAACACCTTGATGCCGAGACTAAAAGTATTGGTGCGCACGTTGCGTTCCAGAAAACCAAGGTGTTCCAGCGTTTGTACCACGCGATAGGCGGTAGCTTTTGGCATGTCGACCAAGCGATGCAGTTCTGCAAAGGTCATTTCCTTACGTTGTTCACCCAATGCCAGCAGCATCTGTAATCCACGATCCAACCCTGGGATCAGATACTTACATGCTTGTTCGTCAGCCATATTGCTTTCCTTCCTAGTTGAATACAAAGCCGCCGTTTACTGGAATCAGTTGCCCGGTAACGAAATCCGCCAGCGACGACAGCAAGTAAAGCACACTACCGGTCACGTCGTCAGGATGTTGTGCTCCCGTCAGCGCTCGACCTTGCTCATACAACTGATGGCGCTCGGCTGGGACATATTCGGTCGCTTCCACTCGCGTCAGCCCCGGCGCAATGGCGTTGACACAAATTCCCTGTTCACCCAATTCACGCGCCATCGAACGTGTCATGGCGATCAACGCACCTTTACTGGCAACATAAGCCATTAGGCGCGGTGCGCCCCACAAAGCAGTATCAGACGCCACGTTGACGATCTTGCTGTGCGGCTGCTGCGCTAACAGCGGGACTGCCGCCTGACTGACCAACCAGGTACCCCGCACGTTAACCTGCATGACCCGATCCCACAGCTCAATATCGTATTCCATCATGGTTTTGCCGCCAACCCCGGTCGCCAGTGCCGCATTGTTGACTAGGCCATGAATCGCCCCTCCTTGGGCGATGGCGCTGAACGCATGGCTAATTGAGGCTGGTGAAGCTAGATCGATCACCTGAGCTTCAACCTGAGCACCTTGTTCACGCAGTGAGGCAGCGGCACTTTGCAACTCATCGGCCAAAATGTCGCACATCACCACCTGCGCTCCGGCGGTAGAGATGGCGCTGGCGAAACTGCGCCCCAACCCGCGCGCTGCGCCGGTCACTACGATGCGTTTACCCGCCAGCAAGCCATTCATTGAACCATTTCTCGTTCGCTGAGTTGCGCCAATTGCTTCTGCGCTTCTCGTTGCATCATACGGCGCAGACGCGAAACACCAACATCGTGTTGATACAGGTATTCGTGGTCACGCGCGTTCGGTGCCATGTTTTCCAATACCACGCGATCTTGCTCCAATACGTCCCAGTGCAGCGCTTCCAAACGGTTGCGATACATGAAACGCCACAGGTTACGCTGCCAATCTTTCACTTTACGGATACGCCAGAAGAATACGCGGCAGTGATCTTTATCTTCAGGGACGACCATGCCGATAATCCAGAAGTGACCGCCCGGCCCGAAACGTTTCTTATAGGGGATCGACAAACGCATCCACATCGCACCGCTGTCACCGAGTTCTACCCAGTCAAAGTTGACGCCAATTTGCCCGTTCTTCTTGAAGATAAAACCAGTATCGGTCGGCTCCAACATCATGTCGGCCTTGCGATCGCCTTCCGCCATTGAATGCGAAGAAGAGTGCAAATAGGTGCCATGCATGGGGTCCATCACGTTTTCCAACGCATATTGATAGTTGCAGTCCCAACTGGCGGTACACAGGAAGTTGCTGTAGGACTCGCTATCGGCCAATTCTGGCGGGAATACCAGAGAGGCAGGTTGTTCGTCGGCAGTCACGCCGAAGTACAGAAATACGGTGCCGTGAGCCTCATGCACCGTGTAAGAACGCAGGCATTTTTGCCCGACCAACGGGCAGTTATCCACCGCTGGCACATCTTTAACTTCGCCATCGCCGCCGACTTCTACGCCGTGATACCAGCAGGCAATACGGTCGCCCAAGTTCCAACCCATCGACAAACGCGCGCCGCGGTGCGGGCAGCGATCTTCTAGCGCGTGAATTTTACCTTCACTATCACGCCACAAAACAATTTGTTGTTCCAAACGGGTAATACCCACCGGGTTGTTGGCCACTTCCCAACTGGCTAACACCGGGTACCACAAACCGCGTAAACCTTGATCCAGATAATCTTGCACGGCCTGTGCTGAGGCTTTTGTATTGGTTGTCATTGCCGCTTTCTCCTTGATGTACTCAGAAACCGTTAACCTGAAGGAACTCGCTGAATGTGGTTTCGCTCCACGGCTGGCCGTTACGATCGAACAAACGGCGTTGGTTTAGCGCGCTAACAATCGGCTCCAACTCTTCCACACCTTGTTCGAAGATCTCTTCCAACGCACTGACCAACGCGGTTTCAAAACCGTCCGGCAAACGAGCGCGGGTCTGCCAAATGACGTTTTGATATTTGCCGGGTTGATGGATCTGGCCGTGACCGCCTTCGCGTGCTGGGATCACTTGCTGGGTATCTGGTAACCAAGGATTGATGTCGGTGATCTGCTGCATGGGTTACTCCTCTATGAAAGTGATCTGGATTTGATTGTCGACCACTCGGGTGGGATAGGTTTGCAGATCGCGGCCACCGGGTTCACGCAGGCACTGCCCTGTGCGCACATCAAACAGCGCTTCATGCAGTGGGCATTCGACCTTACCGTCATCAACAAACCCTTGGCTGAGCAAGGCATAAGCATGCGGGCAAACGTCTTCCAAGGCGTAATATTGACCGTCGAGCAAATAAACACCGATCTCTTTCCCATTCACTTTTCCAGAGAAGGGGAAATCTTCTTTCACCTGTGAAACTTCACACACGTTTTTCCAACTCATTGCTTTTATCCTCTAGCTGATTGTTTCATATGTGAAACTCAGTTTCTTATTTAATACAGTCACTATAGGTCTGGTGAATCTTTCGTCAAGAGAGTGGCGAACGAAATGTTAATGAATAGTTATTGAATAGTGACAAATGCGAATGAGATCACAAAAGTGTGAAACGTGAGGGAGTGAGACAGGAATAAAACTGGCAGGGCGTTCACACCCTGCCAAGGACTTAAAGAGGCTCAGCGCCCTTTCTTTTTGCGACCCGGCTGAGCAAAACGCTTACGACCCGCCGGGTTAGCACTCGGCTTATCAGCACTTTTCGCCCCATTGCTGACCGGTTTTCTTACCGCAGGTTTGGCTTTCTTGGTCGCCGGTTTCGCTTCGGAAGTGGAACCTTCGATCGATTTAAACAACTCAATCAATTCGTCATCGGTGAGATCGCGCCATTCACCTAACGGCAATCCCGCCAAGCTGACGTTCATAATGCGAGTGCGCTCCAGCTTAGTCACCTCAAAACCGAAATGCTCACACATGCGGCGGATCTGACGATTAAGCCCTTGAACCAGCGTGATACGAAAGACAAACGGAGCTTCTTTCTTCACTTTGCATTTTTTGGTCACCGTGCCCAGCATCGGCACACCGGCACCTAAACCACGGATAAAGTCGTCGGTTACCGGTTTATTCACCGTGACCCGATACTCTTTCTCATGATCGTTGCCCGCACGCAGGATCTTGTTCACCAGATCGCCGTGGTTGGTGAGGAAGATCAGCCCTTGAGAATCTTTATCCAACCGCCCGATCGGGAAAATACGGGTGCTGTGGTTAACGAAATCGACAATGTTGTCTTTCTCGCCATCTTCCGTGGTACTGACGATACCCACCGGTTTGTTTAGCGCAATAAAGATCAGATTTTCTTCGTTGCGAGGCTCAATGGTTTGGCCGTTAACCTTAACAACGTCGCCAGCAAACACCCGATCGCCCAGGGCAACGCGTTTACCATTGATAAATACGTTGCCCTGTTCAATGTAACGATCGGCATCGCGACGCGAGCAAATGCCGCTCTCGCTAATATACTTGTTAAGGCGTATAGAAGGTTTTTCCAGCATGGGTTCTCCATAACTCTTTTGATCAACAAGCACGCTGACCTTGGCAGGCCAGCGTGATGATCTATACCCTAAATAATTGGAGTTGCATCGCGGCGGCAACTGAGCGAAGCCCTAGGAGCTTGGCTCACCAAGTGACTAGGGTGAGCAAAGGCAGCCAACAAAGAGGCTGCTCCAAGTATGACGGGTATACTTACGCCTGCTTTTTAGCCGCTTGCAAGTACAGCATTTCCAAACCCAGTGTCGCCGCCGCCAACGCGGTGATCTCTGATTGATCGTAAGCGGGAGCCACTTCGACGACGTCCATACCGACGATATTCAGCGACTGCATGCCACGCACCAGTTTCAAGGCGCGATCGGAAGTCAGGCCGCCAATCACCGGCGTACCGGTGCCCGGTGCAAACGCCGGATCTAAACAGTCGATGTCAAAGGTCAAATACACTGGCATATCGCCGACGATCTGTTTGATCTGAGTCAGCAAATCGTCCACGCCACGATCGTTCACTTGCGCGGCATCCAACACGGTGAAGCCGTTATCGTGGTCGAACTCGGTACGAATACCGATCTGCACAGAGTGATTCGGATCGATCAGCCCTTCGTTCGGCGCGTGGAAGAACATGGTGCCATGGTCAAACTTGCTGCCATTCGCGTAGGTGTCGGTGTGCGCATCGAAATGCACCAACGCCATTTTGCCGAAATGCTTAGCGTGAGCACGCAACAGCGGCAGCGTAACGAAGTGGTCACCACCGAAGGAAAGCATACGCTTACCGGCTTTTAGCAGTTTTTCTGCGTGCGCCTGCAATTTGTCGCTCATGTCCTGTGCATCACCAAAGTTGAACACGATGTCGCCACAATCGACGACATTCAGACGATCGCGCAGATCGAAGCTCCACGGCCAGCGGTTACCTTCCCACGCCAGATTGGTGGAAACCTGACGGATCGCCGCCGGGCCATGACGCCCACCCGCACGACCAGAAGTCGCCATATCAAATGGAATACCGGTGATTACCCAGTCTGCATCGCTGTCGTAAGGCATGAAATTCAGCGGAAAGCGCAGGAAACCAAAGGCATTGGACACTAAGGAGTTATCGGACTGATGGCCTAAGGTGCTCATAGTAAACCCTCTATTTCAACGTGTTGCCTGCGGCAGAGGCCTTCAGGCAGTAGCAAAAAAAATCCCTCCCGCGTCGTTAACCCGACGAGGAAGGGATGGATTCGGTGTTTTGTTCACAACGATTTGTGATAGCGCGGATTATCGCCGCATTTTGCCAAGGCTTCAACCCTATTGGCTCGTCGCTGCAAGTATAGAAGAAGAAGTGGCTATCCTACCGCGATCCAGTTCGATAACGCGATCGGCAGAGGCAATGGTTTCGGGTCGATGAGCAATCAATAAGATGGGTAAACCCAATTGGCGTAAGGTTTGGCTGATGATAATTTCATTCTCGACATCCAAGTGGCTGGTTGCTTCATCCAATACCAATAATTTTGGCCGTTTGTATAATGCCCGAGCTAATAATAACCGCTGTTTTTGCCCACCCGATAGTGTGCCACCCATTTCCCCCACCAACGTTTGGTAGCCCATCGGTAACGCCATAATATCCTGATGTAATTGTGCTAATTCGGCACAATGCTGCGCCCATTGCAGATCAGTATCGTGAGAAAAAAAAGTGATGTTATCTAGAATCGCGCCGCGAAACAGTTGGTCTTCTTGTAATACCGCGCCAATCATTTGGCGTATTTGCGTATAACCGGCCTGTGAATGCTCAATACCTAACGTACACAGCCGCCCTGAAGTCGGCGGATATAAGCCCAAAATCAATTTAGCCAGCGTGGTTTTGCCACAGCCGGAGCGCCCAACCAGCGCAACCACTTCCCCCGGCATGATTTGTAGTGAGATATCCGTCAGAATCTCGCGTTCGCCTTGAGCGTAACTGAAGCAAAGATTATCCAATACCACCACCGGGTGCTCCGGTCTTAATACTGGAATAACCAAAGCGTGCGGAGTCTCCAGTTGCTCTGATTCGGCTACCGGCCTCGCGCCCTCCCGTGGCGTAATCACAATATCTGCCAACCGTTCGTTGTAAATATCGAGCATACGCCAAGCAAATGCCTTGTCGATCAGCCCATTGATACTGGCAGAAAAACGGCCTTGAAAAGACATATAGGCAACTAACATCCCAACAGAAAACTGCCCGGATAACACCGCTTGCGCACCAAACCATAGAACCGCCGCCCCCACCAAACTACCGATCACGGTATTGATGATGTCGTAAACCATCGCCAACTTGCTTTCACGCAACTGGGTATTACGACGGGCGATGTTCAAGTTGCGCCAAGCCGATTCCCGATGCATCAACGCCCCATTGACTCGCAAGCTGAGAATCCCGTGCAGAGTTTCTAAAAAATGACTCGACTCCCGGGTACTCGCCATCCAACTGTCTTCGGCCGCCTTGCGGAAAGTGCTGAACCACAGGATACGTAAAGCGGCGTACAGCAACGCCGCAGCAATGGCGATCAACGTCAATTGCACGTTATACAGCAGCATCATGCTTAACGTTCCAACCACCAACAGAACATCGAGAAACGCCTCTAAAATACTGGTGGTTAGCGTATTTTGGATGGTGTCGACCGCATCAAATTTCGCGCTGATATTGCCAATATCCCGCTTTTCAAACCAATCAATCGGCAAACGCAGCAAATGATGAAAAACATTCGCCGTCCATTGCATATTGAAGTTCACTGCCATGGAAATGGTTGCCCATTGTCGGACTAACCCGATCAGGGTTTGAACTGCGGTCATCAGCAACATCGCAATCACGATCAAGGCTAAGAGGCTATCATCCAACGCCACCAAGACTTCGTCGATCACAATTTGGTTAATCAGCGGGCTGAGCAATGCCAAAACTTCAAGTGCCAGAGCAAAACAGAAAATGCGCGCGAGTGCGGCTTTTAAACCGACGGTATGACCTATCAAGGCAGTCAAGCGTACTTTCTTGCGCTCATCGCGTTTTTCAAAAGCATGAGTCGGCGTCAGTTCTAACGCGATCCCAGTGAAATGGCGATTCGCTTCCGTCAGCGACATTTTTACTTCGCCACGGGCAGGATCGTGTAACTCAATCTGTTGACCTCGAGCACGTTTGAGCACCACAAAATGGTTGAGATCCCAATGTAAGATGCAAGGGAGCACGAGTTGTTCTAATTCTTCCAACTCCAGCCGTACCGCACGGCCAGAAAGACGTAAAACCGCCGCACACTCCATCAAGCGCGCGAAAGTCATACCGTGCTGAGAAATGCTAAATTGTCCGCGTAAGCTGGGAAGGTCGATACGGTAGCCATGCCACCCCGCCACCATTGCCAGACAAGCCACGCCACATTCTGCGGATTCCGTTTGGCGAATCAACGGCAAACGCCGTCGCCAGTGCAACTGCAAACTTTCGATCCATTCCATGGTTATATTTTGCCGCGTAGGCTCCATAAAGGTTCCAGCAGCCATTCGTAAAGCCGTCGGGTATCCAGATCAACATCCGCTGCTACCGCCATCCCCACTCGTAAAGGTTCTTGTCGGCCATAAGCGGTCACGGTGGCCTTATCCAGCGCCACCACCACGCGATAATGACCTTCATTTTCTTTCCACGTCACCGGGTTACGTTGCATAACATCAACAGAGCTGAGACTGGAACGCGTGACCTCACGCGTTATGCCATATTGCACACCGAACTTTTCAAATGGATAGGCAGCAAAGCGCAGACCAACACGTTGATTAGGTTTGATAAAACCAACGGATTTACTCGGCGCGTAAAGTTCCACTTGGAGCTGCGCATCGGCTGGCACCAAGGTTAATAAGGTTTCATTCTGATTGACCGTTTGCCCAGATTTAATCAACACCGCCGCGACACTGCCCGCAACCGGTGCGGTCAAGGTAGTAATTTCTTGTGCTTGGAGTTCGATTTGCTGTTGGCGAATACCTTGTAGCTGGCGATCCAACTCCGCCCGGCGACTATTTCCTTGCTGTTGCAAACTACTTAATTCGGTTTTGGTGGACTCTAATTCACGCCTCAATCGCTGCTGCGCCTGTCTTTGGCTTTCGACATAGCCTTCTGCTGCTGCCAGATCGATTTGTTTCTGCTGATATTCGATTTCTGAAACGTATTTTTTGCTGACCAACTGACGATAGCGATCCATCACCGAGCGAATTAATACGGCTTGCTGTAATGATAATTTCAACGCTTCGGCAGCACTATTTAACTCATCTTGTAATTGCCCAAGACGTAAACGTAAACCTTGTTGTTGGGTAGTATTAGCCGCCATTTCCTGCTGACGCTGTTGCTCCAGCATTTGATATTGCTGAGTTAACGATATTTTTACCGCCGCCAACGTCGCTACGCCCAAACCATCGTAACGTTCACCACTAAGACGATAAAGTAACTGCCCTGCTTCAACTTTATCGCCCTCTTTGACCAATAACGCCTCAACACTGCCTTCGCTACGCGCCACCACTTTCACCAAACCAGTTGATGGCATAACAACGCCATCCAAACGCGCCTTGCGGGTATATTCACCCAAGATCAAAAAAGCGAATAGAGCACCAACCACCGCGATACTCGCGTAAGCGAATACCGTCATATTCAGGCTAGGAGGAATTAATATCTCCCCCTCAGTATGCGTGGCTTGAGCGGTGAAATAGGCTTGGCGATAGAGGTGGTGGTTGTTAGGTAACATGGGTGTTAGTCCGTTGATTTACCGTTATACCAATAATAAAATCGCAGTAACCATGAAAATGATGAAAGCACACCCAAGTAAACAAAAAAAGCGATCATAATATCCACCGCACTATTATCCGGTTGCATAATTCTTAGCGAAGAATAGGTAATCAATGAAGGGGAAACACCGACGAAAAAGAATAGTTTAATAAAGTCAATTACTTTCATTGAGCTGCCACCATAAAATTAAGTGATCATATATTTTTTATCTTTTAGAACCGCCCCACCGTTTCAAATGCCAACTATCTCTAAGATAAAATGTTAGTCGATAGACTCCAATCAAGACAAACTCAATACCCAACATAGTTAAAAATAGAAAAGCAATCTTTTCACCATCAGAAAATAATCCATTCCTATAAATAGCCATATCCCTCACCAATAGTTGAGGAACACAGAACGCACAAAAGAACACAGTAAAAAATACTAAGTTATCTACCTTCATATTGTAGTTATTGTTACTCGGTTTATGAAAGAACCAGCGATAAAAAACATTCAATCCGTAGAAAATGCAAATAAAACCAAAGAATACTATCAGCTTAATAGCAGGTTCAAATCGCATCCATTCAGTTGGGCAGAAGTAAAAAACCAAACCTCTACTCCAACAATAAAAGGCTATCGATGATGAAATAAAAATGAACAACCAACGCTTCCATTGTTTTTCCACATGCCCTCCTTGCATCAAAATTTCACTCAGTAACACACGAGTTAACTTATAACTCAAACGTCTTATTTATCTCTTCCGTTGTCTAAATGCAACATAAATTAAAATAGCTATTGGTTTTAAATATTCTAGTTTCATTTAGATATTAAAAAAGGCGCTGAATGCTCAGCGCCTTTCCATCATTCATATCAATTATTACTTATTCATCTTCTAAATAAGTATAACCGTATAATCCAGATTCAAACTCTTCCACGAATTGCGCTTGCAGTTCGCTATCCAGATCGGTTTCTTTAACCTGGTCGCGGAATTTAGCCAGCAGCGCTTTAGGATCTAACTGCACATATTCCAGCATATCGGCAACGGTATCCCCTTCGTCGGACAATTCGGTTTCTACCGAACCATCAGGGAAGACGAAGACATCCACCGAAGCGGTGTCGCCAAACAGGTTATGCATATTGCCCAAGATTTCCTGATAGGCACCCACCATAAAGAAGCCCAAAATCGGTGGGTTCGCTGGATCGTATGGCGGCATTGGCATAGTCGTCGCCACGCCGTCACCGTCCACGTAGTGATCGATGGTGCCATCGGAATCACAGGTGATGTCCAGCAGTACCGCACGGCCTTCTGGTGGCTTGTCCAACCCTTCCAACGGCAGCACCGGGAACAGTTGGTCAATCCCCCAAGCATCTGGCATCGATTGGAACAGCGAGAAGTTGACGTAGAACTTATCCGCCATACGTTCTTGCAGTTCATCAATGATCGGACGGTGCGCACGGTTGCTCGGGTCCAACTGTTTCTGGATCTTGTTGCAGATATTCAGGTACAGCTCTTCCGCCCAAGCACGCTTAGTCAGATCCAACATACCGTGAGCATATTGAGTGTGAACGTCGTGCAAATCCATCTGGCTGTCGTGCAACCATTCACGCAATGAACGGCGGTTCTCTGGTTCGTTCAGTTCCAGCCAAGTTTCCCATAAGCTTTCCAATGCACGTGGTGCATCTTCCGTTGGCGGTAGTGGATCGTTGAATTCGTTGCGCTCAACGCCAATCACGTTGGAAACCAATACAGTATGGTGCGCAGTGACTGCACGACCGGATTCGGTGATCACCGTCGGATGCGGTAAACCATGCTCATTACAAGCGTCACCGATGCCCCAAATTACGTTGTTGGCGTATTCGTTCAAACCATAGTTGACCGAACAGTCAGATTGGGAACGTGTACCTTCGTAATCCACACCTAAACCGCCACCCACGTCGAAGCATTGGATGTTCACACCCAGCTTATGTAGCTCGACGTAGAAACGTGCCGACTCGCGCACGCCGGTCGCGATATCGCGGATATTCGCCAACTGCGAACCTAAGTGGAAGTGCAGCAACTGCAGGCTGTCGAGGCGGCCCGCTTCGCGCAGCGTTTCGACCAGTTTCAATACCTGAACCGCGGCCAGACCGAACTTGGATTTTTCACCACCGCTCGACTGCCATTTACCTGAACCCTGCGATGCCAAACGCGCACGCACGCCCAAACGTGGAATCACGTTCAGACGCTCAGCTTCTTCCAGCACCATGTTGATCTCTGACATCTTCTCGATCACCAGGTACACCTTGTGCCCCAGTTTTTCGCCGATCAGCGCCAGACGAATATATTCGCGGTCTTTGTAGCCGTTACAGACGATCACCGAGCGGGTCATACCGGCATGAGCCAGCACAGCCATCAGTTCCGCTTTGGAACCGGCTTCCAGCCCCAGCGGTTCGCCAGAGTTAATCAATGATTCGATCACGCGGCGATGTTGGTTCACCTTGATCGGGTAAACCAAGAAATAGCCACCTTCATAACCGAACGATTCGCGCGCACGTTTGAATGCGGCGTTAATCGAACGCAGGCGATGTTGCAGGATCTGCGGGAAGCAGAATAACGCCGGCAGGCGCTGCCCATCTTTCTGGCGCTCTTTGACCAGTTCAGCCAGATCGACACGTGCCTGTGGGACATCCGGGTCCGGGCACACACTGATGTGACCTAACTCGTTGACGTCATAGTAATTGTTGCCCCAGTAGGCGACGTTATAAGTACGCAGCATTTTGCTCGCGTTACGATCATTCATGGCAACCTCCTGCATGGAGCGCAAAGATATAGGTTCGCCCGTAGTACACGGACGTTGAATCAACAGATCATCAGACATTACTCGCCTCACATCCCGTACTGACGATACAGTCAGCCACTATCGCAGCAACAACCCACGAGAACAACCCAGCAAACCGCCGTTTTGGCAGCAAATAAAGCTGCTGTGCGCGATCAGCGTTCATATAATTGTAAGACACCTTGTTCAAACCTCGAGAATCAGGTCAAGAAACATCCCACAGGAAGGCTGCAGGCTACCCTTGTTCAGTGCTTCAAGCGACCGTCAACCGGCCCGAGCATCCTGAGTAGCGCCCAGATGTGTATAACATCGGGTAGATGGTGTAGAGACGAAATGGGGGAGAAGAGAATAATGCGCGCCAGGATAGCGCTGCTGCTGAGAACCAACAACCGGTAGACAACGGATCATTAACCCAACCACCTCCACGCCTGTCGTTCTTAGTAAACGACTCAGCCTCTATATAGTGTAAGAACGTGACCGTTCGATGAAGCGGTGCTGTCGGTGAATTGCCAAGAGGTTTGCTTACCCTCCATGCTGTGCACCAAATGAACCGCGCGCGCAGTTTATACCGATAACCTGGGTAAAATGCAAAATGAAAATTTGTCAGTTATCGTTTCAAGCGACGAAAATGGCGCCACTACGTTTGCGCAAAAACGTTAAATGATAAAAAACTACTGGTAATCGATATCAGCCCTGTCTTAAAATAGACGTCCAGATGTTAATCCATCTATACCGATTAACCGATAAACTGCTTAACGGCTTTGCCTGAGGGGCGTTGCAGGATGCATCTCGCCATCAGCGGAAAAACCTTCGCTTTGATGCCCGGATTTCCAGCGCTGTGCAGTAATCTCTAACCCGTCTTATGCAAGGTAATGAACACCATGGCTAAACACCTCTTCACGTCCGAATCTGTTTCTGAAGGGCATCCTGATAAAATCGCTGACCAGATTTCCGATGCGGTTCTCGACGCGATCCTAGAGCAAGATCCGAAAGCACGCGTAGCTTGTGAAACCTACGTGAAAACCGGCATGGTATTGGTTGGCGGTGAAATCACCACCAGTGCTTGGGTTGATATCGAAGAAATCACCCGTCAGACCGTGCGCGACATCGGCTATGTCCATTCAGATATGGGCTTTGATGCCAATTCATGCGCTGTACTGAGCGCGATCGGCAAGCAATCGCCAGATATCAACCAAGGTGTTGACCGTACTGATCCACTAGAGCAAGGTGCTGGCGACCAAGGTCTAATGTTTGGTTATGCGACCAATGAAACTGACGTGTTGATGCCTGCGCCAATTACCTACGCACACCGTTTGGTGCAGCGTCAGGCTGAAGTACGTAAGAACGGCACCCTGTCGTGGCTGCGCCCTGATGCTAAAAGCCAGGTCACTTTCCAGTATGACGATGGCAAAATCGTCGGCATTGATGCCGTAGTGCTGTCTACTCAGCATTCCGACGACATTGCGCTGAAAGATCTGCAAGAAGCCGTGATGGAAGAGATCATCAAGCCCGTTCTGCCTGCCGAGTGGCTGAGTGCCAGCACTAAATATCACATCAACCCGACGGGTCGTTTCGTTATCGGTGGCCCAATGGGCGACTGTGGTCTGACCGGTCGTAAAATCATCGTTGATACTTACGGCGGCATGGCTCGTCACGGTGGCGGCGCGTTCTCCGGTAAAGATCCTTCTAAAGTTGACCGTTCTGCGGCCTACGCTGCACGTTATGTGGCGAAAAACATCGTGGCGGCTGGCTTGGCTGACCGTTGTGAGATCCAGGTTTCCTACGCGATCGGCGTCGCTGAACCCACCTCAATCATGGTGGAAACCTTCGGTACCGAGAAAATATCCACCGAGCAACTGACTCTGCTGGTGCGTGAGTTCTTCGATCTGCGCCCATACGGTTTGATCCAGATGATGAACCTGCTACAACCTATCTATCGCGAAACCGCGGCCTACGGTCACTTTGGTCGTGAGCACTTCCCTTGGGAAGCAACCGACAAAGCAGCCCAACTGCGTGATGCTGCCGGCCTGAAATAAGCCAAACGCGTTGAATGAACACGGCGAGCCAAGTGCTCGCCGTTTTTGTTTTGCTAAAGAATGAACTCCATCGGGTTAATCTTCGCTCTCCACTCCCCATTAAAGCCGCCATTTTTTTGTAAAGATATGACAATAAAATCGAGATCAAATAATGAAATGCTATTACTTCCCCAAATAAAACATACCCACTTCAGGTTAAGAAAACCTTAAGACAACCACAGAGTGGGTTATATTTATTAAAGCTGTGACACACACATCCAATCGATACAATATCACATTACATTAAATGCAATTAATTAATCATTTATTAACTCATAGTGTAAAGATATTCAGCACAAGTAATATTTAGAAAAACAAATAAACTTCTCTCACTCAGGTATTAATATAAATATCGTCATTAACTCGCGCAATTATGCATGTAATATTATTGGATGCCAGGAGAGAAAACATGACAAAAACTCAAGACACCGTATTCTCACAAACAAAGATTATTGATGATTTTTGTTTCGACGATGTTGTTGCAGGCGTATTTGACGATATGGTTAATCGGTCAGTCCCGTTCTATCGAGAAATTCAACGCATGGTTGTTGAGCAAGCGGCTGATTACGCCGCCGAAGGCGGTATAGTTTGTGACCTAGGATGTGCGACAGGCACCACGCTGTTAGCGCTGGATGAAAGCCTCCCCGCCGAGATAGAACTCATTGGCATCGATAATGCCATGGAGATGTTGGATAAGTGTCAGGAAAAATTATCCCATAGCGGTTCGCAACGGAATATTTCATTGAAGTGCGAAGATTTATGCCAACTACCACCGATGGATAATATCTCCGTAGTCACCTGCGTTCTTACCTTACAGTTTATTCGACCTTTACAACGGCAATTGTTGCTATCTTCATTATATAAGGGAATGAATAAGGGTAGTGCGCTAATCTTGGTTGAAAAAACTGTCGAGAAAGATACCACGCTTAATCGTAATTATATTCGCTATTACTATGATATGAAAAGACGTCACGGCTACAGTGAACTTGAGATCAGTCAAAAACGAGAGGCACTAGAAAACGTGCTAATCCCATATACTCTGGAAGAAAACATTCAACTACTAAAAGATATCGGTTTTGGGAATGTCAGTATATTTTTCAAGTGGTATAATTTCTGCGGATTGGTTGCATTAAAATGATGATTAACGTGGGTAACATATTATTTAAGACCCGTAATAACCTGTTCCCTTTATTATATCTTTTATTGTTTATTGACAGTGTATCGGTATTTAGAAATCCGCAATTGTCGTTGTTGATTGGACTACTGCTGGTTTTAGTCGGACAAGGGGTTCGTGTGATGACCGTGGGGCTGGACTATATTGTCCGTGGTGGGCGCAACAAACGCGTTTATGCTCATCATCTGGTGCAAAATGGGTTGTTCTCCCACTGTCGAAATCCACTGTATCTAGGGAATTTGCTGATGCTGACAGGCTTCGGCATTGCTTCTGACTCCGTTTGGTATTTGATCGTCGCCATACCTCTGTTTTATTTTTCCTATGCCTGCATCATTGCGGCAGAGGAGGATTTTCTCGGTGAAAAGTTTGGGGCAGAATATCGTCAGTATTGCCAACGGACACCTCGTCTTCTCCCGCGTTTAAGCGGCTTAGGGCAAACATTGCGCACAATGTCATTCAATTGGAAACGCGTGGTCGTCAAAGAATACAGCACGCTCTACATCACTTTCTTAGTGATGTTGGTATTAACAACACAAGCCACGGTTGAGAGTTATAGCCTCTCCTCGTTGTACTTGCCAAGCTTGTTAGCTTTGGTTGCTACACTGTTGTGTATTGCCGTGCGAGCAATGAAAAAGTCGGGATATATCACGGGGGATTGAGGCGTTGTGGCCAAGTGGATGTTGGTGCCATTCCGCCTCGAAAAAGGATTATGCCGTCTGTTTTCGCAATAGATAAACGAAGTATGGCGCACCGATAAAGGTTGCCAATAATCCGGCAGGGATTTGATTCGGGAACATCACCATTCGGCCACACCAATCAGCGAAGACCATCAGTAACCCGCCAAGCAAAGCGGCGATGACCATCTGTGGCCACGCGCGGCGGAAACCTAACATCCGTGCCATATGCGGAGCCATTAAGCCGATAAAACTCAGTGGGCCAACGGTCAATGTCGCCATCGCGGTCAGCGTGGCGGCGAGTAGCAAAATAGTCATACGCACCGGCGTTAAGGCGATCCCCACCGAACGGGCGGTCGCACTGCCCAATGGCAAAATCATCAGCCAGCGGCGGCACAAAGGTGCTAACGCGATCAGCACTGCGGCGATAACCGCTGTTCGTACCGACGAAGCCGCATCCACCGAATAGGTTGAGCCGGAGATCCAAGCCAGTACACCGCCCATACGCGGATCGCCACTCGCTAATAGCAAGAAGATGGTGGTGGTGAACGCGGTACTCAATGCGATCCCCGCCAACAGCATCCGCTCGGTAGAAAACCCACCACGACCAGCCGCGATCAGGATGATCAATAGCGTACCTGCTGCGCCTAAACTACCGGCAGGAAGCAACCAGACGAAGGCATTACCCGGTACGATAAACAGCATGGCCACCACACCGAACGCCGCACCTGAGCTAATCCCCAACACTTCTGGGCTCGCCATCGGGTTACCGGTCAGTTTTTGGATCAAGGTGCCAGCAACCGCCAACATCATACCAGCGGCTAAAGCGGAAACGACTCGCGGCCAACGCCACGGCAATAGTGATTCCAGCTCCGCGCCATAGCTCCAATGCCACCCCGTCGTATTCTGACCCAAGGCCAGCGCTGTGATCAATCCGATAACTAATATCACGCAGCCCAACCCCATCCACAGAGCCAGATGTCCACGTTCAGCAGGAACCCTGTCCCCAAGGTCCATCGGTGGTGGCTTACTGGCACTGCGCAGCCGTGGTAACAACCACAACAGCAACGGTGCGCCAATCAACGCGGTAGCCGCACCGGTAGGAATTTCCCGCCAAATGCTGGTCAGCCAAATCATCACTTGGTCGGTTAACCACAACAACAAGGCGCCCAGCAAGGTCGCCAAGATCATGCGATGTACCAAGCGGCGAGCACCGAGCATTTTCGCCATCAGCGGAGCGAATAGGCCGATAAAGCCGACTACACCGACCGCATTGACCAGCATGGCGCTGAAGATGATCGCCACAGCCAGAGCACAGAAACGTGCGCTGGCTAAACCTAATCCTAAGTTGCGGGCAACACCGTCGTCCAACCCCAACAAGGTCAACGGGCGAATCAACAACGCTGCTAACACCATGGTGATTAACAAACGCGGCCAAATGAATTGTACGTTGCTCCAATCTTGCTGGTTAAGCGCCCCGGTTCCCCACAGGAACAAGCCTTGCAACTGTTCATAGTGGAACAACGCCAGCAAGCTATTAACCGCACCACAATACAAACCGACCACCAGCCCGGCCAGAATCAGCGTGACCGGCGACATACGTTTGCCCCAAGCGACACCAAACACCAATGCGCCGACCACAACCGCGCCCACCATGGCCGCCAGTTGTTGGGTCAACTCGCCCCCCGGCAGCATCCACAACGTCGCTACCGTCAGGCCAAGTTTGGCACCCGAGGCCACACCTAGCGTCGCAGGCTCCGCCAACGGGTTACGTAATACCTGTTGGAACAACACGCCGACCAATCCCAAACCAGCACCTGCGAGCAGAGAAACGGATAGACGAGGCAGCGCGCTATAGTTGAATAACATCTGCTCAACATTATCAATATCTGGCTTGCTCAGTGCCTGTGCCCATTGAGCCAGCGGCAACTGTTGTAGCAAGTTATGCCAAGTCAAAGCGCAGGCGATCACCAGCAGCAGGAGAATCAGTCCGAATGGCAAAATACGTTGGCGGCTCATAGTTGGCTCCCCTGCGCACTCGCCAGCAAACGGCAAAAACGCATCGCGGAGAGCGTTGCACCGTAGATCCACGCCGCAGGTACCTGCTTTAGCTGGTTCTGACGTACAAATGGCAACGCTTGCCATAACGGTGTTGAGCTGACCTGAGCAAACATCGCCTGATTACCATGATCGAAATAAATCGCTCTGGCATTTTTCACCGCTGCCAGACGTTCGATGCCAACCACTGCCGAACCCCAAAAATTGGTTTCACCCTGCCAGGCATTCTGGATACCGAGTTGATCCATGACTTCCTGGAACAGACTTTTTTGACCAATCACCAACGCATGGCGATTGTCGATCAAGGAGAACAACAACAGCGGTTGAGCGGTATAAGCCTGCAGTTGCTGACGTGCATGTTGGATAAAGCGATCAAACTGCAGTAAATGCTGTTCCGCACGCGCTTCCAGTCCTAAGCGCTGACCCAGTTGTAGCAGCGATTGGCGAGCAACCGTCAACGGTTTACCACTGCCATCGTTAAAGGCAAAGCCCATGGTCGGCGCGATAGTTTGTAGTTTTTCTGGCGATGGCCCATAGCCTTGCGAAAGCAGGATTAATGAAGGGTTAATCTGTTGTAGCAGTTCCAAATTGGGTTCAGTTCGTTGACCGACGTCTACTACCGTCGAAGGTAATTTCGGTTCATTCACCCACAGATTGTAATTACGGGTATCGGCGACGGCCAATGGCGTCACACCGAGCGCCATCAACAGCTCGATCGGCAACCATTCTAACGCCACAATGCGTGAAGCATCGGGTAATACATCGCCGCGACCGGGTAAAGAAAATAGCAGCGGAGAAAGCGCTAGCGCCGTCAATAAACGGCGGCGCTGAGGATCATACAAAGAATCAGACATCAGTAGACAAAACTCACCGGCGCACCGCCGCTTGGGTGTGGCAACGTCCCCATCGGGATACCGTAAATCTCTTCCAGCACCGGCCCTTGCATCAGTTCCAACGGCGCACCTTGAGCAATCATCGCGCCACCACGCAGGGCAACCAAATGGTCGCAATAACGCGCCGCCATATTAATATCGTGCAGAACCGCAATCACCGTTAAACCACGTTCATGGCTTAAACGCTGGATCAGTGCCAATACTTCAACCTGATGGGCGATGTCCAGCGCCGAGGTCGGTTCATCCAACAACAGGCAACGGCTATCTTGTGCGACCATCATCGCTAACCAAGCGCGTTGACGTTCGCCACCGGACAAACTGTCCACCAGCCGCCCGGCGAAGGGTTTCAACCCGACCAGCGCAATAGCCTCTTCCACCCATTGACGGTCATTGACGCCAAAACGCCCCAATGCACCGTGCCACGGATAGCGGCCAATCGCCACCAACTCACGTACCGTCATACCTTCTGCCGCTGGCAGTTGTTGCGGTAAATAAGCCACTTGGCGCGCAAAGGCTTTGCTATCCCATTGGGCTAACGGTTGATCGTTGAGGAGTGCTCGGCCAGCAGATGGAGGTTGATGGCGACCAAGAATTTTCAGCAGTGTGGATTTACCTGATCCGTTATGACCGATCAAGCCACACACTTTACCTTGAGGAAAGGTCAGAGACAGCGGTTGCAGCAGCACCCGTCCAGGAACGGTAAAGCTCGCTTTATCCAATATGAAGGTTGCATCGCGGTTTAGGTGTTTATCCTGCATAAAGCCCTATCTTGCACGGGGCGACACTTGTCGCCCCGTTGATCCGGTTAGAAACGGAAAGTTGCGGTAGCAACGACCTGACGCTCAGCGCCCCAGAAGCAGCCGTAAGTCGCGAAGCAGCTTGAGACATACTCTTTGTTGAACAGGTTATTCACGTTCAGCGCAACGGAGGAGCCCGGCAGGTTGAAACGAGCCAGATCGTATTTCAGTACGGTGTTCCAGACGGTGTAAGCCGGCACCTTGAAGGTGTTCGCTTCATCGCCGTAGGTTGAACCAACGTAACGCACACCCGCGCCCAGGGTCAGGCCGCTCAACGCCGTTTCATGGAAGGTGTAATCTCCCCACAGTGACGCCATGTGCTTAGGAATGATCGCCGGAGTATTGCCTTGATAGCTGTTATCTTCGGTGTATTCCGCGTCGGTGTAAGTGTAAGACGCCAACAGGTTGATATTGGCAGTCAGTGCCGCTTTACCTTCCAACTCTACGCCACGAGAACGGATTTCCCCGCCTTGCACGCTAAAGAAGGCATGGCTCGGGTCAGGATCAGCCGTCAGGTTGTTGGTTTTGGTCAACTGATAGAGCGCCAAGGTAGCAGATACCGGACGATCTTTTGGCATGTACTTCACACCGGCTTCGTACTGCTTACCGCGTGAAGGATCGAACGGCGCGCCATCATAGTTGGCACCAGACTGCGGTTCAAAAGATTCGCTGTAGCTAACATACGGCGAGACCCCGTTATTAAACAGGTAATTCAAACCTACACGGCTACTCAACTGACTATCGTTCTGAGTCGTTTTCTTGTTGTTAACGCGATCGTCAACGCTGGTTTCTGCCCAGTCATAACGCGTACCTGCCGTCAGGATCCAGTTATTCCATTCCGCCTGCTCTTGCATATAAACGCCGGTCTGCTCTTGACGATCCAAGCGGTTAGTCGGCGACAGGTTGAATTTGGCATCATTGCCATATTGTGGATTCGACAGATCTAATGGGTTGGCGGAACCGAAATAAGCATCGATGTCGTTACGCATACGCATGTAATCCACGCCGACCAACAGGGTGTTATCCACCTGACCGGTAGTGAATTTTGCCTGCCCTTGCGTATCTACGCTGAAGTTATTCAGGTGCTCATTAGAAATAGTGACCGCACGGTTCAGCATATTAGGATTGGTTGGCTGCACGCCAACGCCATAAATGCTGTTTTGGTCAGTATGCACTTTGCTGTAACGCAGATTCTGACGCACAGTGAAGGTATCGTTGAAGCCGTGCTCAAAGTTATAGCCAATCATCTGCTGCTGGCGAGAGAACTTGTTGCTGGCTTCGCCTTCGTTGAAATCGGTCGGTAATTTGCCGTAAGGGGCATTTTCAACCGTGCCTTCTTTTGGCAACCAACCGTAATAACCGACGTCCGGCTCATCCTGGAAATAGGACAACAGGGTCAAGCTGGTACGATCGTCAGGACGCCAAGTAAATGCTGGGGCAATGGTGTAACGCTTACGCTTCGCCATTTCTTGCTGATCGTCAGCATCGCTTGCCAAGCCGGTCAAACGGTAAGAGTAAACGCCGCTATCGTCCAACGAATCACTGAAATCAAACGCGGTTTGATACAGGTTGTTGGTGCCCATCTTGAATTGGATTTCACGCAATGACTCAGTGGTCGGGCGCTTACTGACCATCGCCACCACGCCGCCTGGGCTGCTCTTGCCATACAGTACGGAAGAAGGGCCGCGTAGCACTTCTACACGTTCCAAGAAATAAGGATCAATCGAGGCTTCGTTAAAGAAATCGCCTTGAAGTTTTATGCCGTCCAGATATTCGTTCTGGTTTACTGAACCAAAACCGCGGATATACACCGCATCGTAGGCATTCGAGCTACCCCGGCTGCCGGTCATCACACCGGGGGTATAACCCAGCGATTCTTTGACCGAGGTCGGTTGCAGCATATCCAGTTGCTCACGCGTCACGACCGACACCGACTGCGGCGTTTTGACCAACGGCGTATCAGTTTTAGTACCGGTCGCACTCTGTTTAGCCACATAGGTACCCACTGGCCCCCATGCACTTTCCTGCGAGCCAAGGCTGCTGCCTGTGACAGTGATGGTATCTTCTTTATTAGCCGTAGTTTCGGCAGCAAAAACAGGTAAGGCAAAACTGGCAGCGATAGCGAGCGCTAATCCCCGAGCTGGATACATTCCTTGTAATGCGAAGAGCGAGCGTTTGATCTGCATGTCTGGTTTCCCAATGATGAAATAATGACGAATGTAAACGATAATAATTATTATAAGCGTCGCATATTATGCAGAAGGGAGGGGGATCTGCAAGCGTATTTAAGTAGGTAAAGTTATTATGGGATTAACCAAACGGTGTATTAACTGAATAGAAATAAAGTAGAGGATAAATGCACAAAAGCCCGCAACATCAGTTACGGGCTTGTAAGGTTAAGTGGTTATTTTTTGTCGTCGATTAACATCGATGGCAACTATTTGCCAAACATATCCTTGATCCAGCCGGCCACACCATTGGCATCTTTTTGTTCACTTTGCTCTTGCTGAACCGCAGCCTGACTGGCTTGGCACAAACCGTCTGGATTATCGGTCCAAACCGGGATGGTGCGCCAACTGCCGCCGCCACAGACAAAGTTACCGGCAGAGTCGATACCCATTTGGTTGATGTCTTCTGGTGGCTGCAACATCAATGGCAATGGCGTCTGATTTTCCAGATAGCGACGGTACAGCGTTAACGCACCGTTAGCACCGGTCAGTTTGGCCGGGCCGTTGTTATCACGCCCAACCCAAGCGATCGCCACTTCTTTACCATCAACACCGGCAAACCAGCTATCACGCAGATCGTTAGTGGTACCGGTTTTCGCCGCCAGATTGTAGTTCGGGAATTTCACCGACAATGAACGGGAAGTCCCTCGCGCTACGCCTTGTTGCATCGCATACAGCGTTAGATAAGCCGCCTGCGCAGGCACCACGCGTTCCGCTTGTGGGAAACTCTGATACAACACGGTACCGTCTTCGGCAATCACCGAACGTACCGCCGACAACGGCGCACGGTTACCGCCACTGGCGATAGTCTGGTATTCCTGTGCCACTTCCATCGGTGTTAGGCCAATCGCCCCCAACAGCATCGAAGGCACAGGGTTAATTTCATTTTTCGGGATACCCAGTTTTTGCAGCGTCGCACTGATCTGATCCAGCCCTACCGACAGCCCCAAATTGACTGTCGGGACGTTGAGCGAATTCGCCAACGCATCCACCAGCATCACTTTGCCACGGAACTGGCGATCGTAGTTATTCGGTTGCCACACGCTGCCATTCGGTTGTTTCAGCGACAACGGCGCATCCATTAACCAAGTATTCAGACGGTATTTATCTGGCTCAGACAACGCGGTCAGATAAGTCGGTGGCTTGGCCAATGAACCCACCAGACGACGCGCCTGCAATGCACGGTTGAAACCAGCAAACTGCGGATCGGCACCGCCGACCATCGCGCGAACTTCACCGGTAAAGCGATCGACAATCACCATCGCCGCTTCCAGATCTTTCACATGACGCGCCGCACGCAATGCCGGTATGCCATCCTCCACCGCTTTTTCGGCAGCATCTTGTGAAACCGGGTCCAACGTGGTGAAGATCTTCACGCCAGACAGATCATTAACTTTATCGCCCAGTTTGGTTTGCAGCTCCTGACGCACCAATTGCATAAACGCAGGCTGTGGTGAGATGACGCCACCTTTTGGCTGAACGCCCAGTGGACGCGCGCTGAGCATATCGTACAGCTCCGCGTCGATAATCCCCTGATTTTGCAACAGCTTCAGCACCAGATTACGACGTTCCAGCGCCAGTTTTGGGTTACGCCACGGGTTGTACAGCGACGCCCCTTTCACCATGCCGACCAGCAATGCCTGCTGATCCAAACTCAGTTCATCCACCGGACGGCCGAAGTAATACAGACTCGCCAGCGGGAAGCCACGGATCTGATCGCTACCACTTTGGCCGAGATAAACCTCGTTCAGATACAGCTCAAGAATGCGATCTTTGCTGTAACGGTAATCCATCAACAACGCCATATAGGCTTCGTTGGCCTTACGCCACAGCGAGCGCTCGTTGGTCAGGAACAAGTTCTTCACCAACTGCTGCGTCAGGGTACTACCGCCCTGCACTGCGCGACCGGCAGTCAGGTTGGCCACGAACGCACGACCAATCGAATACAAACTGATGCCATCATGCTGATAGAAATGACGGTCTTCTGTCGCGATCAGCGTATCCACCAGTAGATCAGGGAAACCCGCACGCGGCACAAACAGGCGCTGTTCGCCGTTGGGTGACTGCAACATGGTGATCAAACGTGGATCGAGGCGGAAGAAGCCGAAGCTACGCTGGTTATCCAGGTTACTGATCTTCGCCAAGCGATTGTTTTGAAAGTCTAAACGCGCGCGTACTTGGCCTTCTTTACCGTCTGGGAAGTCAAACGGACGGCGCAGCATTTCGATGCTGTTAGCCTGCACGGTAAATTCGCCGGGGCGCGTCATCCGCGTGACTTGGCGGTATTGCATCCCTTCCAGCAGATTAACCATCTCTTTCTTGCTGTAAGGCATTCCCGGTTCCAGGTTGACCATCCGGCCATAGACCGCCGCTGGCAATTGCCAGACTTTGCCGTCGATACGGCTGCGGATTTGGGAATCCAGATAGACACCATAGATCGCCATCAACACGGCGAACACCAGGAACAGTTTGAAAATTAGGCCGAGCCAACGGCGCTTTTTACGTGGAGGCTTCGCTGCTACCTTGCGTGACACAGGCTCCTCCTCCTCATACTCATCATCGTCATACTCGTCTTCTTCGTAATCGTCATAGTCGTCGTCCCTGCGGCGACGTACAGCCTTACGCGGTGTGCTGCGTTTGGGTTGTTTTCCCTTGCGCCCGATGGGCTCGCGATCGTCATCTGCCATTGCAGTCACTCTCCAGACTCTGATAGTCGCATAATCTGTTCTTCTGCCCGACTAAAAGGTAGAAGAAACATCTGAATTCGCCCCCTAAATAATTGGTGTTGCATCACGGCGGCAAGAGCACTTATCCCGATGAGCTTACAGCAGATCGTTCCTCGGGTAAGTGAGCGCAGCCAACACAGATGCAGCTTCAAGTATGGCGGGGTTATTGGTATTTTTTAGTCCGCCGCGTCGGCGCAGTATTAGCCGGATCATCTGGCCATACGTGTTTTGGGTAGCGCCCTTTCATCTCTTTTTGCACTTCGCGATACGCCCCTTGCCAGAACGCCGCTAGATCGCCCGTGATTTGCAGTGGACGATGCGCCGGAGAGAGTAACTCAAGCACCACCGCGATGCGACCTTCCGCTAACAACGGACTGCGCTGCTCACCGAACATTTCCTGCATCCGTACCGCCAATACCGGTGGTTTATCAGCATGATAACGGATCGACAGGCGACTACCGGTCGGCACAGTGTAATGAGTGGGTAATGCATTATCCAGCCGTTGTTTTTGTTGCCAATTCATTAAGCGACTCAATGCTTCAGCGATATTGACCTGCTTCAGCCCGCGCAAATCACGCACACCATTTAGCGAGGGCAGCAACCATTGCTCCAAACCATCTTGTAAAGCATCGTCATCCATCGCCGGCCATTTGGCTTCCGGCAGCCAGCGCTGGGCGCATTGTAAACGCAGGCGCAACTGTTCGGCGGCTTCGTCCCAGTTCAGCACCGCCAATCCCTGATAACGAATCCAATCGATCAGCGCCCGCTGCAATTCCTCGTCTGCGGGTTTCGCCAGCGGCTGGGCGCGTAATGTTAAGCGACCAATTTGCTGGCGCTTCCAAGCACGCAACGTGCCTTTCTCTTCATCCCACTCCACCGCCGTTTGTTGGCTGGTGATAGTGGGTAATTGCGCGACCAAACTGTCGATATCTATTGGTAATGCCAACAGAATCCGCGCATCTGGGCTGTTGGCGCCTTGTAATAAGCTCGGCGCTACCAGCCAAGGGGCGCGAGATAACGCCTCATCCCTTTCCATCGCCGCACCCATGCCGTTTGCCAACAGATAACGACTCTCTTGCCCACGACGCTGCGCGATACGATCGAAGAACGCTTGAGCCAACAAACGCGGTGCCAAATCAGGTGAGATTTGCCCAGTGTGCTGCGCCAAGCGCTTAGTCAGTTGAGTTCCCCGTCGCTGCCAATGTGGCTGCGGACGGCTCAGCCAATAGCCGATGTCCATTTGCCCACTGCGCGGCGGTTCCTCCAGCAAGGCAACTAACAATGCCGCCGTTGCCAGCCCATCAGCACTCAGTTCAGCGCCCGCACACAGCATTGCCGCCAAACGCGGTTCACAACCCAATCCCGCCATTTGACGACCTTTCGCGGTGAGTTTTTCTGTATCGTCGAGCGCACCTAATGCACGCAGTAAGCGTTTCGCCGCAGCGACCGCCTGAGCTGGTGGCTGATCGAGCCAAGTGAGCTGCGTGGCGTCATGACAACCCCATTGCAACAGCTCCAGCCAGAAACTGGCGAGATCGCTTTGCAAAATCTCCGGCTCAGCATGTTCCGCCGCTCGCTCCGCCTGTTCTTTGGCGAACAGATGCCAGCAGATACCCGGTTCCAAACGCCCGGCACGGCCTGCGCGTTGTACCATTGAGGCTTGGCTGATGCGCTGAGTCAAAAGTCGAGTCAGACCGTTACGCACGTCATAACGCGCCACACGCTCCAAGCCACTGTCGACCACCAAGCGGATGCCTTCGATAGTCAAACTGGTTTCGGCAATGTTGGTTGCCAGTACCACTTTGCGCCGCCCTGCTGTTGCGGGTTGAATCGCTTTTTGCTGTTGCGCCAACGGCAATGCGCCATACAGCGGACAAAGGTCGGTATCATTCGCCACTTCACCCTGCAGCCGTTCCATGACCCGATTAATTTCCGCCACACCGGGTAAAAACAACAACATTGAGCCCGATTGCTCGCCCAACAGACGTTTCACCGCACTCGCCACGCCGTCTTCCAAACGTTGATGATTGGACAACGGCTGATACTGACGATCGACCGGGAAACTGCGACCTTCCGACACCACCACCGGTGCTTGCGGCAAGTGTTGCGACAATCGCGCATTATCCAGCGTCGCCGACATAATCAGTAATTTCAGGTCGTCACGCAGCCCTTGCTGCACGTCTAACAGCAGCGCCAACGCCAGATCGGCCTGTAAACTACGTTCGTGGAATTCGTCGAGGATCACCAGCGAAACGCCCTGCAATTCAGCGTCTTGCTGCAACATGCGGGTGAGAATGCCTTCCGTCACCACTTCTAGGCGGGTATGAGCACCGCTACGGCTTTCTGCGCGCATTCGATAGCCAACGGTTTGACCGGGTTCTTCCCCCAATTGCTGCGCCAAGCGGTAAGCTACGTTTTTCGCCGCCAATCGCCGAGGTTCCAGCATGATGATTTTCCCCGGTAATCCCCCTCGCTCCAACAGTTGTAGCGGTAACCACGTGGATTTACCGGCACCGGTCGGAGCATGCAGCAGCACTTGCGGTGCGGATTGCAACGCCGCAAGCAACTCATCAATAACCGCGCTGACTGGCAGTGAAGGCACAGAACTCTCCATGGTGGTAACATTCAAAACCCGACACTATACAGTACAGAATGCTGCCGCCAATTATCGATGAGATCCCTATGCCCAGTTCACGCCGCCTGTTTTTTGCCCTGACGTTACCAGAAGCCCTCCAGCAGCAGGTGATCCATTGGCGTGCGGGGGCTTTTCAGCCAGAAGACGGTCGCCCTGTCGCGGCAGCGAATTTGCATCTCACGCTGGCATTTCTCGGCGAAGTCAGTGCACAAAAAGAACGAGCGTTGAGCACGTTAGCGGGACGAATTGAGCAAACGGCCTTTACCACCACGCTGGACGATCTCGGCCACTGGCCGCGACCCGGCGTCGTGTGGCTCGGCACCAAGCGTGCGCCACGCGGATTATTGCAATTGGCTGAATTGCTACGTTCGCAAGCCGCACGCAACGGCTGTTTTCAAAGTCCGTTGCCGTTCCATCCGCACATTACGTTATTGCGTTCCGCCACCAAACAGGTGGCCATTCCCCCCGCCACGCCCGGCTGGCAATTCACTGCGGACCACTTTTCCTTATATCAGTCCGTCTTTGAACAAGGACGCACCCGCTACCATGAACTGGCTCAATGGTCATTAAAAAATCAGGATAATCAATGATATTTAACCCACCATTGCAATCCGCCACGCTGATTAAACGTTACAAACGCTTTTTGGCCGATGTGGTCACACCACAAGGTGAAACCTTTACTTTGCACTGTGCCAACACCGGTGCCATGACCGGCTGTGCCACGCCGGGCGATACCGTTTGGTATTCCACGTCGGACAACCCCAAACGCAAATACGCCCACAGTTGGGAACTGACTCATACTCAACAAGGGGATTGGATTTGCGTCAACACATTGCGAGCTAACACTTTGGTGCGTGAGGCAATTGAGCAGAAGCTAATCACAGAATTATCCGGTTACAGTAAAGTCAGCAGCGAAGTAAAATATGGCAGTGAAAACAGCCGTATCGATTTGTTATTACAGGCAGAAAACCGGGTTAACTGCTATATTGAAGTTAAGTCAGTCACATTATTGCAACAACAACGTGGTTACTTCCCTGATGCCGTTACGCTCAGAGGACAGAAACACTTACGGGAGTTACAAAGTGTGGTTGAAAGCGGGCAGCGGGCGATACTGTTTTTTGCCGTGTTGCACAGCGGTATTAATCAGGTCTCCCCAGCACATCATATAGATGCGCGTTATGCGGCGTTGTTGGCGCAGGTTCAGCAGCAGGGTGTGGAAGTTTTTTGTTACCGGGCAAAATTATCACCTGACGGTATGATTATTGACCATAAGTTACCGTTTTTTATCGATTAGCAATGCCGGACATGAATAAATCGACAGCTGGATATTGCTTCGCCAAATACGCCTTCCTTCACAGCATTGTCAAGCAGGCGACAGGAATAATTGCCAACCCACTCCCCTTCTGTTATTTATAGCGGCCTGTTTTTCCCCCGCATTGGGGATTCGAAATACTCAAAAATGCTCGAACGGCGACACAAAAGCGGTTCGAAAGATGAAGAGTATAGTGCGTGTGTATGTAGGAGAAGCATCATGCAAGAAGGGCAAACCCGTAAAACCTCGTCCTTGAGCATTCTCGCCATCGCTGGGGTGGAGCCGTACCAAGAAAAGCCAGGCGAAGAGTATATGAACGACGCCCAGCTTTTGCATTTCAAGAAAATTCTTGAAGCGTGGCGCAACCAGCTCAGGGACGAAGTCGACCGTACTGTATCGCATATGCAGGACGAAGCTGCCAACTTCCCGGATCCGGTAGACCGTGCGGCCCAGGAGGAGGAGTTCAGCATTGAATTGCGTAACCGTGACCGTGAACGCAAGCTGATCAAAAAGATCGAGAAAACGCTGAAGAAAGTAGAAGACGAAGATTTCGGCTACTGCGAATCTTGTGGCGTGGAGATTGGCATTCGTCGCTTAGAAGCGCGTCCGACTGCTGATTTGTGTATCGACTGTAAAACTCTGGCCGAAATCCGCGAAAAGCAGATGGCAGGCTAAGTGAATACTGGCGGCGTAGGTTCTCTGCGCCGCATTGAGTAAAGGGAAAAAACTTCCCCAGTTATGCCACAAAGTCACTATGTGGGGCGTTTCGCCCCATCACCTTCCGGGGATCTGCATTTCGGTTCACTGATTGCGGCTCTAGGAAGCTACCTCCAAGCCCGAGCTCAACGCGGGCGATGGTGGGTTCGTATTGAAGATATTGATCCCCCGCGCGAAGTCGCCGGAGCAGCCGATCGTATCTTGTCTGTATTAGAACGCTATGGTCTCCACTGGGACGGCCAGGTCATCTATCAATCCCAACGCCACGACGCCTATCGCGCAGCCCTCGACGGGCTACAGCAACAAGGGTTGAGCTACTACTGCACCTGTACTCGTAGTCGCATCCAACAACTGGGTGGGCTGTATGACGGCCATTGCCGTGATTTACAGTTGGGGGCGACGGGTGCGGCAATCCGCTTGTGTCAGACTCAACCGGTGTATCAATTCCACGACCGATTACAGGGTGAATTGAAGGCCGATCCCGCACTAGCAAAAGAGGATTTCATCATTCGCCGCCGCGATGGGTTGTTTGCCTATAACCTGGCGGTGGTGGTTGACGATCATTTTCAAGGCGTGACTGAGATCGTGCGTGGTGCCGATTTGATCGAGCCGACGGTACGCCAGATAGCGTTGTATCAGCAATTGCAGGCTCCGGTTCCCGCTTATGTACATCTGCCACTGGTGATGGGTGAACATGGCATCAAACTGTCGAAACAAAACCATGCGCCAGCGCTACCACCAGGCGATCCCCGCCCAGTGCTCGTTGCCGCATTGAAATTTCTTCAGCAACCTGTGCCTGAAAGCTGGCAAGATCTTGATCTGCCGTTATTATTGAGCTGGGCGGTTGAGCATTGGCAATTAGAGAAAGTGCCGCGTCAACAAATGCTTCCGTTGGACGAAAACACGTCGGCATTCTCAAAACCGCCCCAGTGAGCTATGATTAGCCGCTATTTTTTATTAGCACCATTTTTATCAGTCACTATCGAGGTGTACCATTTTTACCCGAGTAGCCAATTTCTGCCGTAAGGTACTAATCCGCGATGACAAGTCAACCCGCGATGAAGCGCCGGCTGACGATAAAAACCCAGCCAGCGAACAACGCGTGGTTGAGCCAACCCCTGCAGCGTCGCAGCGACGCTCTGCCGATCGCGGTAAAGAAAATTCTAACCGTCGCCCTGCGCCACGCAAACGCTCGCCATTTCCCGTTGCCGAGAGCACGAGCTCAATGACCGTCATTCCACGTGAGCAACATGCTATCTCACGTAAAGACATCAGCGAAAACGCGCTGAAAGTGCTGTATCGCCTGAATAAATCGGGCTACGAAGCCTATTTGGTTGGCGGCGGCGTGCGTGATCTGTTATTAGGTAAAAAACCAAAAGATTTCGACATCACCACCAACGCTACACCAGAGCAAGTGCGTAAGCTGTTCCGCAACTGCCGCTTAGTCGGTCGCCGTTTCCGTCTAGCGCATGTGATGTTCGGGCCTGAAATTATCGAAGTCGCCACCTTCCGCGGCCATCACGAACAGCAGGCTGAGGAAGCGGATAAGAACTCCTCTCAGCAGGCACAAAACGGGATGCTGCTGCGCGACAACATTTACGGTTCGATCGAAGAAGATGCTCAGCGCCGTGACTTCACCATCAACAGCCTGTATTACGGCGTGGCAGATTTCAGTCTACGCGATTACGTCGGTGGCCTGCGCGATCTACAGCAGGGCATTATTCGTCTGATTGGCGATCCTGAAACACGTTATCGTGAAGATCCGGTGCGTATGCTACGTGCCGTGCGTTTTGCTGCCAAGCTGGACATGAATATCTGCGAAGAGACTGCCGAGCCGATCCCGCGTTTGGCGTCGCTGTTGCATGAGATCCCACCAGCGCGTTTGTTTGAGGAATCGCTCAAACTACTGCAAGCCGGTTATGGTCTGCCAACGTATCTGAAGCTGTGCGAATACCAATTATTCCAACCCTTGTTCCCACTGATTGCGCGTAACTTCACCCCGAACCACAACACGCCGATGGAGCGTATGTTGGTGCAGGTATTGAAGAATACTGACCATCGCATACAGACCGACATGCGCGTCAATCCGGCGTTTCTGTTTTCCGCTATGCTGTGGTATCCGTTGTTGGAACACGCACAGAAACTGGCGCAAGAAAGTGGCTTAGCTTATTACGATGCCTTCGCGCTAGCGATGAATGACGTATTGGACGAGCAGTGCCGTTCATTGGCCATTCCAAAACGCATTACTACACTGGTTCGTGATATTTGGCAGTTGCAACTGCGTCTGTCACGCCGCCAAGGTAAGCGCGCGCATAAACTGATGGAACATCCAAAATTCCGTGCTGCTTACGATCTGTTGGCATTGCGCGCACAGGTTGAAGGCAATCAGGAGATGCAACGTCTGGCCGAATGGTGGGGTGAGTTCCAAGAAGCCACTCCGCTAATACAAAAAGATATGGTCAGCACATTAGACGAAGATCCGGCACCACGTCGCGCGCGTCCACGTCGTCCACGTCGCCGAGCACCGCGTAAAGAAGGGGCATAATGATCCGCGTTTATATCGCATTAGGTAGCAATCTGGCGCAGCCACTGCAACAGGTCAAAGCCGCATTGGAGGCGCTGGAACATCTCCCGCGCACCCAGTTGATCATTTGTTCTTCGTTCTATCGCACCAAGCCGCTGGGGCCGCAAAACCAGCCGGATTTTCTTAATGCGGTAGTGGCACTGGATACCTTGTTGCCAGCGGAAGAATTGCTCGATCATACCCAAGCGATAGAACGTAATCAGGGCCGCGTGCGAAAAGATGAACGTTGGGGGCCACGCACTCTCGACTTAGACATTATGCTGTATGGCGATCGAGTGATTAACACTGATCGCCTCACTGTGCCGCATTACGGTCTGAAAGAACGCGAGTTTATGCTGTACCCGCTGGCCGAGATCGCGCCGGATCTGGTCTTCCCAGACGGCGAATCGCTGAAGAGTTGTCTAAAACGCGTGCCTGAGAACGGCATGGTGCTGTGGCATAAGCCCTAAACCAAACCCACAACCACCGTAAATCCCCCTTCTGGCCGATTAGTAAAGCTGACCCGCAAACCATGCAAGCGAGCGATCCGCTGAACGATAGAAAGCCCCAAACCGCTACCCGTCTGTTCCTGACCCGGTGGCCGATAGAATCGCTCCCCTAAGCGCGACAAATGCTCTGCCGTCACTCCCGGACCATCATCCTCAACTTTCAGTTGCGATGCCGTTAGCGTCACCGTTACCGTGCCGCCCGACGGAGTATAACGCACCGCATTATCCACCAGATTACGTATCAGCAAAGATAACAACAGTTGCTGACCTCGCTGGGGTTTCGGGATGCCTTGTTGCTCATAACGAAGAGTAACGCCCGCCGCATGGGCATAGCGATCCTGTTCCGCCAACACCATAGGTACTAATTGATTCCAGTCGATGAGTTCCAGCTCTTTGAGATCGGACAATGAATCCAAGCGCGACAAAGTCAGTAATTGATCCACCAACCGGGTGGCGCGATCGATCCCAATAGTTAAATTCCCCACCGCATGGTCACGCATCTGGCTATCGTCACCAGCTAGCTGTACCACCTCAGTTTGTACCCGTAGCGCCGCCAATGGGCTACGCAGTTCATGAGCTGCATCTGAGGTAAAACGACGTTCCCGCACTAGCATGGCATTCATACGGCTAAATAATGTGTTGAGCGAATCCACCAACGGGCGCACTTCGGTCGGTACCTGCTTCGCGTCGATCGGCGTATCATCATCGGGGGCTCGCTGGCGTAATCCGGCAGCGACGCTACGTAATGGCCGCAGTTCCCGCCCAACCATCAATGCAATCAACAACATCAGGATCGGTAACGTCACTAACCATGGCACCAACTGCCCTGTCATCAACCCTAGCGCCATATCCTGACGATAATCCAGCTCTTGCCCAACGACGATGCGATAACGCCCATCTTGGCTGTTCAACCACACCATGCGCCACACATCATCGTCATCATCACCGAGGACTTTGCCGTAGGTGAATCCTTCTTTATCGGCATCGAATTGGAAGCCCATGCCGTTTTCGCCGTCATTGAGTACCATCTGACCATCACGGTTAAAAATGGCAAAAGCCAGAGCGTCATCGTCCAGATCACCTTTTTTACCGTGACGCATCAATTTCTTCGTATCAGGGAGAGCAATGCTTTCTCCTGTCAGTTGCTCACTCAAATTGGCGGTTGCCAACCGCTTGGCAAACATCATCTGTTGAGTATCGAAAACTTCATCAATATTGTGACTCGTCATCCGCCACGCGACCACGCTGGCAATACCCCAAGTGATTAACGCCAACAGGCTGAAAATCAGGATCAGACGTAGCCGCAAGCTCAAACGTTTCACTCTTCATCCCCCAACGTGTAGCCCACGCCGTGTACGGTACGAATGAAGCCGCTGCCCAATTTACGTCGCAAATGGTGGATATGTACTTCTACCGCGTTGCTGCTGACATCATCATCCCAGTTATAGAGTTTTTCTTGGATCAATGGTCGTGCCAGCACTCGTCCTTTGTTGTGCAAAAACAGTTCTAGCACCGCCAGTTCACGCGGCGTCAGCACCACCGGCTCACCCTCGCAGCTCACGCTACGGCTAGCAGCATCAAACACCACCTTGCCATGTACTAATTGCGGTGTCAGTTGCCCATGACGACGACGAATCAGCGCCTGTAAACGTGCGGCTACCTCGGTCAAGGCGAACGGTTTACACAGGTAATCATCAGCACCACTTTGCAAACCATCAACCCGCTGCTCCAACGCATCACGCGCGGTGAGGATCAGCACCGGCACGTCATGGCCTGCTTGTCGCCATAGACGTAGTAAATCCAACCCATCGAGTCCCGGCAGGCTAAGATCGAGGATCACCGCATCATAAGGCGCACTTTCCAACGCATTTTTCCCCACCATGCCATCGGTGAACCAATCTAGGTTAAAACCTAATTTGGTCAGTCCGGTTTTGATGCCGTCGCCAATCAGTTTGTCGTCTTCTATCAATAGAATTCTCATAGGCATCCTTTTAAATTTTGCCCACTATTACACCATAGAGATCTTAAGAACATCTTAACCCATGCTATTCACTCTATAAGGGTTACAGTAGAATGACGGAAATTTTCCAGCTCCGGCTATCAGTCATTTTCAGGAGACCGCGATGAAACCCACCACTATGACCCACCTGCGTCAATGGAAACAGGAGCAACGCAAGTTCGCTACCCTGACCGCTTACGATGCCAGCTTTGCCAAACTGTTTGAAGAGCAAGGGATTAAAGTTCTACTGGTTGGGGATTCGTTGGGAATGACGTTGCAAGGCCACGATTCGACCCTACCGGTCACCGTCGCCGATATTGCCTATCACACCCGCGCAGTACGCCGTGGTGCACCGGCTTGTTTACTGCTAGCCGACTTACCATTTATGAGTTACGCCACACCGGAACAGACATTCACCAGTTCAGCAGAATTGATGCGCGCCGGAGCCAACATGGTCAAATTGGAAGGCGGCAGTTGGTTGTGTGAAACGGTGAAAATGCTCGCTGAACGCGCAGTGCCGGTTTGCGGTCATCTGGGGCTGACCCCGCAGTCGGTCAATATCTTCGGCGGCTATAAGGTGCAAGGACGTGACGAGCAAGCCGCCAAGCAATTACTGGAAGATGCTAAAAATCTGGAGCAGGCTGGTATTCAATTGTTGGTACTGGAATGTGTGCCAACCGAGTTAGCGCATAAAATCACTCAGTCGCTGTCTATTCCGGTTATCGGTATCGGCGCAGGCAACGCCACCGATGGACAAATTCTGGTGATGCATGATGCATTCGGCATTACCGGCGGCCATACGCCTAAATTCGCCAAAAACTTCTTGGCTCAAAGTGGGGATATTCGTACCGCAGTCCAGCACTATATTCAAGAAGTCGAACAAGGCACCTATCCCGCAGCAGAACACTCATTCAATTAAGTGACCGGAGCTACAGCATGCTGATTATCGAAACCCTGCCACTACTACGCCAACAGATTCGCCGTTGGCGCCAAGAAGGCAAACGTATCGCGTTGGTGCCAACCATGGGTAACCTGCACGACGGGCACATGAAACTGGTAGAAGAAGCTCGTGCCGCGGCCGATGTGGTGGTGGTGAGTATTTTCGTTAACCCGATGCAGTTTGATCGCCCAGACGATCTGGCACGCTACCCACGCACCTTGCAGGAAGATTGCGAGAAGCTGACGCGCCGCAAAGTGGATCTGGTGTTTGCACCGGCACCTGCCGAGGTTTATCCGCAAGGGTTAGAGAAGCAAACCTACGTCGATGTTCCCGGTATTTCTTCCATCTTAGAAGGAGCTAGCCGTCCGGGGCATTTTCGTGGAGTTGCTACCGTGGTCAGCAAGCTGTTCAATCTGGTACAACCCGATCTTGCCCTGTTCGGTGAGAAGGATTACCAGCAATTGGCGCTGATCCGCAAAATGACCGCCGATATGGGTTATGATATCAGCATCATCGGTGTGCCGACCGTGCGAGCCAAAGAGGGTCTGGCGCTCAGTTCACGTAATGGCTACCTAACCGCAGAAGAACGCAAGATCGCGCCACAACTTAGCAAAATCATGCAAAGTGTGGCAGAAAGACTGGCGAGCGGTGAACGTCAAATTGATGAGTTGCTAACGCAAACTGCCGACCAATTGCGGGCTGCGGGTTTCACCCCGGATGAACTGTTTATCCGCGATGCCGATACGCTGCAAGCGCTGAATGTCGATAGCCAACGCGCCGTAGTGTTGATGGCCGCCTGGTTAGGTAAAGCACGCTTGATAGACAACCAGCAGGTTGACCTGACTTCATAAGTTATTTTTTGTACTGTTGTTGCCAATTAAATTTATATACCCTAAATAATTGGAGTTGCATCGCGGCGGCAACTGAGCGAAGCCCTAGGAGCTTGGCCCACCAAGTGACTAGGGTGAGCAAAGGCAGCCAACAAAGAGGCAGCTTCAAGTATGACGGGTATATGGGTTGATCGGCAACGATAGCCTTGGCAAGGATGCGGAAAATGTTCAATCCTTATTCTTATTAGGTAACGTTATGATTCGTACTATGTTGCAAGGCAAGCTGCATCGAGTAAAAGTGACTCAGGCCGACTTGCACTATGAAGGTTCCTGCGCAATCGATCAGGATTTCTTAGAAGCCGCAGGCATTCTGGAATATGAAGCGATCGATATTTACAACGTTGATAACGGTCAGCGTTTTTCCACCTATGCCATCGTCGCCGAGCGCGGTTCACGTATTATCTCGGTCAACGGCGCGGCAGCTCGCTTGGCTAGCGTGGGTGATAAACTGATCATCTGCTCCTATGTGCAGATGAGTGATGCCGATGCGCGTCAGCATCACCCGAAAGTGGCTTATTTCGAAGGTGAAAACCAGTTGCAGCGCAAGGCTAAAGCCGTGCCCGTGCAAGTCGCCTGATACCCGTCATACTTGACCTGATACGAAAACGGGCGCTTTTGGGCGCCCGCTTTCTCTACTCAACATCTCTGCTATTGCGTCACTACCGTTCCCGACTGATTAGCAATGCGATCTGCCATCGTCTGAATCGAATCCGTGCGCAGAATATACAGACGCTTCAGCGTATAAAGATTATCCCCCGGCTTGACCTTACCGCGTACCGTGGTCACTGCCATATGGAAACCGGCATCTTTTGCCGCCTGAATCGCCTTCTGGTTATAGCCACCAAATGGATAAGACAGATACAGCACATGCGGATTGAATTGCGACAGTGCACGCCGTGAGTGCTCAAAATCAAACTCAATATTGTGCAAACTACGGCTTAACAAAATCGGCTTTCTATTGCCATCGACCCGGTGCAGGAAATGGGTATGTGACTGGATGTCGAATACGTCCTGGATCTGCTTAAGCTCCGAAATACTCATAAATTGCAACGAAGCGGGATCCCACTTCTGCGGATGACGTTTGATGCGCGAAGAGATGATGAACGCCGTGGCGCGGAAACCGTAATCCTTCAACACCGGGTAAGCATAGCGATACACCGATTTCAAACCATCATCAAAGGTCAAAACAACCGCTTTGCCCGGCAGGTTAATCTGGTTTTTCAGGTAGGCTTCCAACTGGTATAACGAAATCGTGTCGTAACCCGCCTGCTTCAGATAGGTCATCTGGTTGCTGAACGCCACATCGGAAGTGGTGGTTGAAGTATGACGGAAGCGTTTGTTCTCTTCATTCTTCAGCAAATGGTGATAGGTCAACACCGGAATACCGTTGTCGATCTGGCAATCCAGAGAACTGACGTAACCCAACCGATCACCCACGTTGATTTCATACCAGGTATTATTCAGTCGGTCTTTCAACTTACCGATAATCGGGTAACGTAAATTCTCTTCCAATGAGCCAAACACTTCGCTCTGGATATCCGCTTCGGTATAGATATTTATCGCTTTCTGAGTAATCAGGTTCTGATTGGTCAGCGGTTTATTCAATTCCCCAAGAGAGTCCTTTACCTTGCGCGACTTTTTGATCTCATCCAGATCGCCTCTATCAATAAAGCCCGTGCCATTACCGAATTTCAATTCGTAATATTCAGCATCTGCTGGGAACACTTGAATAAGTTGCCCTTGCTTAACTTCACCGACAGGAATGACATGTTCACCTATCAATGCGTACACTTCGCTATCGCGTTGAGCTTCCATGTACGTGGGCTTTAACGCGCTGTTTTCTGGCAATAAACTCGCCAATGCCGCCGATGACAGCAACGACATAACGATGCCGAATAGTCCGGCAGCTAGTTTGTATTGAACCTGCATTATTTATTCTGCTTACGGGTACGTGGTAACAACATGGGGAAATGTGAAGGGATTAGCATAACACGTTTAAAGAAAGTGGTGCCGCAACTGCATAAGATACGGCACCCATTATTTGGAATATTTTAATCAGGAACGCAACCCACGACCACGTTCTATCAAATACCAAGCCAACAGATAGAACACTGCGATAAACGCCACCAATACCAGCATGGTTAAAGCCAGCGGCACATCGGCAATACCGAGGAAGCCGTAACGGAAACCGCTGATCATATAGACGATCGGGTTCAGCTTAGACACCGCCTGCCAGAAAGGCGGTAACAGTGCCAATGAGTAGAACACACCGCCCAGATAGGTCAGCGGTGTCAACACGAAGGTTGGTATCAGGCTGATATCATCGAAAGTATTGGCAAACACTGCGTTAAGCAAACCGCCCAGAGAGAACAGAATCGCGGTCAGCAACAGCGTCACGGCAATCACCCACCAAGCGTGAACTTGCAAAGGCACGAAGAACAGTGAGATCGCCGTGACCAAAATCCCCACGCAGACACCACGCGCCACGCCACCGCCGACGTAACCGGCAATAACCACGTGCGTTGGCACTGGAGCCACCAGCAACTCTTCAATATTGCGCTGGAATTTAGCGCTAAAGAACGAAGCCGCGACGTTGGCATAGGAGTTAGTGATCACCGCCATCATGATCAAACCCGGCACGATAAACTGCATGTAACTGAAGCCGTGCATGGCACCAATTTGCGAACCAATCAGGTTGCCGAAAATGATGAAATACAAGGTCATGGTGATCACTGGCGGCACTAGGGTCTGGATCCAAATACGCATAAAGCGGTTGATCTCTTTCGCCCAGATGCTCTGCAACGCCACCCAATACAAACGCATCATTGTTGTTCTCCATTGCCATTGACCAGGCCAACAAACAGTTCTTCCAGCCGGTTGGCTTTGTTGCGCATACTCAATACCTGAATGCCCTGAGCGCTTAATTGGGTGAACAAACCGTTCAACCCTTGCTCACGCATCACTTCAACTTCCAGTGTCGACGTATCCGTCAACTTGTTGTGGTAGCCTTCCAGCTTCGGAATCGGGCTCTTAGCCGCTAAATCGAGGATAAAGGTCTCCGATTTCAGCTTGGACAGCAGCTCTTTCATTGAGGTGTTTTCTACCAGTTCACCGTTTTGAATGATGCCGATATTGCGGCACAGCATTTCTGCCTCTTCCAAATAGTGGGTGGTCAGAATGATGGTGGTGCCCTGCGCGTTCAGCTCTTTCAGGAAGCCCCACATTGAGCGACGCAGTTCAATATCGACACCCGCGGTCGGCTCATCGAGGATCAGCAATTTCGGTTGGTGCATCAGCGCACGGGCAATCATCAAGCGGCGTTTCATCCCACCAGACAGCATCCGCGCACGTTCATCACGTTTGCCCCATAGATCTAACTGGTTGAGGTAAATTTCCGCCCGTTCCAGCGCTTCTTTACGCGTCACACCGTAGTAACCGGCCTGATTGACGACAATCTGCATCACGGTTTCAAACGGGTTGAAGTTGAACTCTTGCGGCACCAGCCCTAACTGACGCTTGGCATTGACGATGTCTTGGTCAATGTCGTAACCAAATACTTTTACCTTGCCCGCGGTTTTATTCACCAACGAACTGATAATGCCGATGGTGGTGGATTTCCCTGCCCCATTGGGCCCCAGTAGTGCATAAAAGTCCCCGGCTTCGACATTCAAGTCGATGCCACGCAACGCTTTGACGCCACCCGCATAGGTTTTGGTCAGTTGCGATAATTCCAGTGCATGGTTCATAAATTAGAGAGTACCTTGGTGAGTAGTCTATCGCTGCTTGGTTTTAATGGTGATTTTACCATCAATCACGTTTTCGCTGAGTTGAATCCGTGCGCTCGAGTAACTGTTCCGATTTCCAAATTGTGACACTTACCCTATATTACCCCAACGCAATCTGTTCGTTACAGGTCTATAACCTCCATGAAAGAAATCGAAGCTCTTATCGCTAATAACCAAGCCTGGTCTGATACCATGACCCAAGAGGATCCCGGCTTTTTTGAAAACCTGGCACAAGCGCAAAAACCGCGTTTCTTATGGATTGGCTGCTCTGACAGCCGTGTACCTGCTGAACGACTGACCGGCTTAGAGCCCGGTGAACTCTTCGTTCACCGTAACGTCGCCAATCTGGTGATTCATACCGATTTGAACTGTCTTTCGGTGGTGCAATACGCCGTTGACGTACTGGAAATTGAACATATCATCATCTGCGGCCACCTCGGTTGCGGTGGGGTATCAGCGGCAGTAGAAAATCCCGAACTGGGTTTGATCAACAACTGGCTGCTGCACATCCGTGATTTGTGGTACAAGCATAGCTCGCTATTGGGAGAGTTCGAACCTGAGAAGCGTCTGGATGTACTGTGTGAAATCAATGTGATTGAGCAAGTGTACAACTTGGGACACTCCACTATCATGCAATCGGCTTGGAAGCGCGGTCAGAAAGTGATGATCCATGGTTGGGTGTATGGCCTACAAGATGGTCGTCTGCACGACTTGGAAGTGACGGCAACCAGCCGTGAAAGCTTGGAAATGGGTTACCGCAAGGCTATCTCGACATTAAAAGACACCACCTCTTAAGCCGTTAATGGGGCGTATCTATCATGCGCCCCATGATATTTATTTACTCATCCAACAATACCACTTTGCCGACATACGGCAGATGACGATAGCGTTGCGCGTAGTCGATACCGTAACCGACCACGAACTCGTCTGGGATCGAGAAACCAACAAACTCCACCGGCACTTCTACTTCACGACGCTCTGGTTTGTCCAACAGCGTACAAATCGCCAGAGATTTAGGCTCACGCAGTGACAAGATCTCGCGCACTTTGTTCAGCGTGTTGCCAGAATCAATGATGTCTTCAACGATCAACACGTCCTTGCCACGAATGTCTTCATCCAGATCTTTCAAGATCTTCACATCGCGCGTGGTGGACATGCCGCTACCGTAGCTGGAGGCGGTCATAAAATCGACTTCGTGCGGCACGTCAATGGTGCGACACAGGTCAGCCATGAACATGAAGGAACCACGCAGCAAGCCTACCAACACCATTTCGCTACCGCTATCACGGTAATGTTCGGTGATCTGGTGGCCAAGTTCGGCGATACGGGTCTTAACTTCCTGCTCGGAAATCATTACGTCTACAGTGTGTTTCATAGTTTTAAGATCAATCGTTTTAAAGGCAGTTGCCGGAAGAAGGGCGCAGAGTTTAGCATAGCCTGAAGACGGTGGCGACGCGAGCTACCACCGTTAATCACTATGCGACGGTGAAGCCCAGCATCATCCCAGTATCTTCGTGCTCCAGCAGATGGCAGTGCGCCATATAAGCGTGATCAGCGCTGGCTGGATAATCAAACCGCACCAGCACTTCGCTACGCGCCCCTTCGACACGCACAGTGTCCTTCCAACCGCTACGGTGTGCTGCCGGTGGTTTGCCGTTTTCACTCAGAATGCGGAATTGAGTGCCATGAATGTGGAACGGGTGCAGCATCATGTCGCCCTCACCTGAGATGGTCCACTTCTCGTATTGCCCTTTTTTGGCGGCAAACATCGGCTTATTCATATCAAAGGCTTTGCCGTTGATCTTGTTGCCATCATGGAAGTCGAACCCGGCTTTCTTACCGTGATCCATACCTTTCATATTGCCATGATCCATACCGGCCATCTTGCTGTTACTCATGCCCTTCATGTCGCCATGATCCATGCCTTGCATACTGCCAGCGTCCATACCTGCCATACCACCGTGATCCATGCTCATCCCGGCCATCGCCTGCTGCCCGTAGCTCTCCATCAACGCCTTCATACCCAGCATATCCAGCTTCGGGTCCATCATCAGTTGTAGCCAACGTTCCTGTATACCGGTAACCGCAGGTATGGCTGGCAGCTTGACCAAGCTGTCTGGCATGGTTTTGATCCCTTTCGCCAATGACGGTTGAATACGCAAAACTGGCAGCGCTAGATCGAAGGGTGCCAACGTCATACCCATCTGTTTCACTGGCAACGTCACGATATCGAAGGGTTTACCGTCAGAAGCATCCACCAGAACTTCAAAACGTTCGCCCATCAGGATTGGCAACTCGCTGAGCTTCACCGGTTCAGCGAGGAAACCACCATCGCTGGCGATAACGTACAGTGGGCGATTATCACTGGTAGCCAGCGTCAATGAACGTGCGTTACAGCCATTGAGGAAACGCAAACGCAGCCAGCCGCGTGGTGCGATATGCTGCGGATACTGTGCACCGTTGGTAAACATGCGATCGCCAAACCAACCTACTGCGGCGCTCATCACGTCCAGTTGATATTCAATCTGCCCATCTTTACCTAGGCGTTTATCCTGCAAAATCACCGGAATATCATCTTTACCCCAGGTTTTAGGCAATGGCAGTTTACTGCTCTCTTCATCTTCCAACAGCACTAAACCGCCTAACCCCATCATCACCTGATGACCAGTTTTACCGTGAGTGTGCGGGTGGAACCAACAAGTCGCCGCCGGTTGATCAACGGTGAACTCGACCTTGCGTATAGTACCCGGCTGGATCAATGCTTGCGGGCCACCATCGACATCACCAGGGATCTCCAGCCCATGCCAGTGCACGGTACTGGCCTCTGGCAGCGTATTTTTAATTTCGACCGAGACCGGTTTACCACGTTGCAACTGCACCGCCGGGCCAAGCAATGCGCCATTAATGCCCCAGGTATGGGTTGCCACATTAGGCAACCAGTTCATCTGGCCGGTCTGTAACGTCAGTGCGAGCTTCCCTTGCGCATCAGGTGCCAGTAACGGTGGGATAGGTAAAGCAGGCAGTTCAGCCACCCAAACGGAGCGACTCCATAGAGGTAAGGCACTCGCCGCGCCTAGCGCAGCGGTCAATTTGATAAAATCACGGCGTTGCATCGCTGACTTCCTTATATTCAGTGATAAGTCGTCCAGCCTAAACCTTCCCCTTAGCGGAAGGTCAAGCATTAACTGTCCAGAAGAAAACTTGGTGTCTTTACAAGCAAGTGTGGTAACTTCTGCTGACGTCCCATTGGCTTATTTACCATGAAAAAAACAACCTTACTGGTGCTGTTGCTCACCATGCTGGGCTTCTCTAATGCCAGCCTGGCGCTGAATGAATCTGAAGCAGAAGATCTCGCCGATCTGACTGCGGTGTTCGTCTATCTTAAAAATGATTGTGGTTACAATGAGTTGCCTAATGCGCAAATCAAACGTGCGATCGTTTACTTCGCCCAGCAAAACCGTTGGGATCTTAGCAACTATAATAGCTACAACATGAAAGCGCTGGGTGAAGACAGCTATCGTGATCTGAGTGGCATTGCTATCCCTACCCCTACCAAGTGTAAATCCTTGGCACGCGACTCACTGAGCCTATTGGCCTACGCCAACTAAGCTGCCCCTCCCCCTATTTACGCCCCTTGTAATCTTCCGAGATACGACTGACTTCCTTGTATCTTTTAGGATTACAGGGACATTCTGTGTGAAATTCAGCCGTGCATCGACTGGCAGAGTTAGCTATGATGTTGCGCCATTTTTATGGTTGCCGTTATGAATAGGAGGAGCTCGCACATGACCCAAAAAGAGATTTGGTATGAAACGCTACATGCCAATTTCGGCCAGTATTTCTCAGTCGAGAACGTGCTGTACCGAGAGAAAACCGAACATCAAGATCTGGTTATCTTTGAGAATCCGGTATTGGGCCGCGTGATGGCACTCGACGGTGTGGTACAAACCACCGAGCGTGATGAGTTCATTTATCACGAAATGATGACTCATGTACCGTTGCTGGCGCATGGTCAGGCAAAGAAAGTGCTGATTATCGGCGGTGGCGACGGTGCAATGCTGCGTGAAGTCAGTCGTCACAAAAGTATTGAGCAAATCACGATGGTAGAAATCGACGCCGGAGTGGTGGAATTTTGCCGCCAATACCTGCCGAACCACAATGCCGGTGCTTATGACGATCCGCGCTTCAAGCTAGTGATTGATGACGGCGTTAACTTCGTTAATCAAACTGATGAAAAATTCGATGTGATCATCTCCGATTGCACCGATCCGATCGGCCCCGGTGAAAGCCTGTTCACCTCTGCATTCTATGAGGGCTGTGCCCGTTGTCTGCACGAAGGCGGTATCTTTGTTGCCCAGAACGGCGTGTGCTTCCTGCAACAAGATGAAGCGATTAACAGCCACCAGAAACTGAGCCACTATTTCAAAGACGTCAGTTTTTATCAGGCTGCGATCCCGACCTATTACGGCGGCATCATGACCTTCGCCTGGGCGACTCAAGATCCAGCGTTGCGTCAGTTGGATTTGACCACACTGCAACAACGTTTTCATCAAAGTGGCTTAAACTGCCGCTACTACAACCCAGCAATTCACGTCGGCAGCTTTGCTCTGCCACAGTATTTGCTCAACGCACTGACGTAATACGTTAAGCGAGAAGATAAAAATAAAGGAGGTGAACCAAATTGCAAAAGCTGAAACTGCACGGCTTCAACAACCTGACCAAAAGCCTGAGTTTTTGTATTTACGATATCTGTTACGCCAAAACGGCGGACGATCGTGACGGCTATATCGCCTACATTGACGAACAATACAACGCCAACCGTCTAACCGAGATCTTGAGCGAAACTTGCTCGATCATTGGCGCCAACATTTTGAACATCGCTCGTCAGGATTACGATCCTCAAGGTGCTAGCGTGACCATTTTGGTCAGCGAAGAACCGGTCGATCCCAAAGACGTTGATACCTCGGAACATCCAGGCCCACTATCGAAGGCTGTGGTTGCCCATCTGGATAAAAGCCATATCTGCGTTCATACCTACCCAGAAAGTCATCCCGAAGGCGGCCTCTGCACCTTCCGCGCCGATATTGAAGTTTCCACCTGTGGCGTCATTTCACCGCTCAAAGCGCTCAATTACCTGATTCACCAGTTGGAATCCGATATCGTCACCATGGATTATCGCGTGCGCGGCTTTACCCGCGACGTCAACGGCGTGAAGCATTACATCGATCATGAGATCAACTCGATCCAGAACTTTATGTCTGAGGATATGAAGGCGCTGTACCATATGATGGATGTGAACGTTTATCAGGAAAACATCTTCCATACCAAGATGTTATTGAAAGATTTCGACCTGAAACACTACCTGTTCAATGCCAAGCCAGAAGAGCTGAACGACACTGAACGCCAACGCATCACCGATTTGCTGTGGAAAGAAATGCAGGAGATCTATTACGGGCGGAATATTCCGCACCTGTAACACTCTACCTCCGTAACTCTTTATCTCTATAACAACACGGGGCAGCGCCTTGCTGCCCCGATGTTAAATCACGATCACTTCCACTAGACCACGTGCAACTTACTCGGTAAAGTCGCGAGTTGCTGCTGTAACTCCGCTGGCAACGCCTTATCGGTGACGATATCGGTCAAGCTGCCCAGTGATGTAACGCAAAACAGTGAATAGGCACCGTATTTGCTGCTATCCGCCAACAATACCCGCCGCCGTGCATTCGCCGCCAGATCCTGCTTCAATCCCGCCTTTTCTTCCGTTGGTGTGGTGATCCCTTTTTCCAAACTCCATGAGTTGCAACTGATGAAAGCGATATCAGGATAAATACCACGCAACAGTTTACGACCATGATCGCCGACACAAGACTGACTGCTGTCATCAATCCGACCACCAATAATGGTGACTTCGATTTGTTTGAACTCTGACAGGAACAAGGCAATACGTAGATCAGCCGTGATCACCCGCAACGGTAAGTGAGTCAGATTACGCGCCAACTCAAGCATCGTGGTGCCAGCATCTAGCACCACCGCATCCCCGGCATTAATCAGCGACAGCGCATGTTGCGCGATATTTCGCTTTTCCTGCTGGTAACGCAATTGCTTTTCATTGGTGGTTGGCTGAACGGGGATAAAACGATTAAGTGCTACACCACCATGACTACGGTTGATAATGCCTTGCTCATCAAGCTTGATCAAATCACGTCGGATAGTGGCTGGCGATGCATCAATCGCAGTGACCAGTTGTTCAACCGTAACCAGATTATGGCTCTTTAGATAATCCAGAATCTGGTTCAAACGGCTTTGTAATTTCATAAACTAGGCGAGTTGACTGGCTAATTGGATCGAGATAGCCATGCTCTCAGACTTGGCTTTTCCTGTCCAGGCAATATCAAACGCCGTACCGTGATCGGCAGAAGTACGAATAAACGGTAAACCAGCCGTGATATTAACTCCATCATAAAAGCCTAGCAGTTTCAGTGGAATATGACCTTGATCGTGATACATGGCGACCACCATATCGTACTGCCCTTCATAAGCTTGCAGGAACACCGTGTCCGGTGGACAAGGCCCATAGACATCGATTCCTAGTTGCTTCACCGCCGCAATCGCCGGGCTAACAATAGTGATCTCTTCATCGCCAAACAGACCATTTTCACCCGCATGTGGATTCACCCCAGCAACCGCAATACGCGGATGAGTGAAGCCCACACGTTTGAGGAAGGTATCCGCCATGCTCACCACGGTTTCAATACGTTGTGCGCTGAGCGTATCAAGAAATTTGCGCAGAGCAATATGGGTCGAAACATGGATCACTTTTAATTTATCGGTATACAACACCATGGCGTAATCCCGGCTGTTGGTCAGTTTAGCCAACAGTTCGGTATGGCCCGGATACATATGCCCGGCCAAATGTAGCGCTTCTTTATTCAACGGCGCAGTAGCAATGGCCTGAACTTCACCCGCCATCGCCATTTCGGCGGCACGCTTTACGCAACGGTAGGCCAGATCACCCGCCTGAGCTTGCACTTTCCCCGGTGTCAGCGCGGCGGGATCTTCCAACGGCTCATCGATAACGTTGATTAACCCTGGCGCAAAGCGTGCCTGCGAAACATGTTGTATTGCCCGTAATTCGACCGGTGGGGTAATACCTAAAGCCTGAATGCGCGCAAGCGTATGTAAACAACCGATCACCACCGCCTTGCTACCCGACAATTCACCTTCGGCCAAGGCCTTGATAATAATTTCCGGCCCGATCCCTGCGGGATCGCCCATGGTGACTGCAATTGTGTTATTTGCCACTGTACATTTCCTCAATAAAATAAAGTGCGTCTCTAAGAGTGGTTGGGCCGCCAAATCCACCGGCTTTAGTGATCACGGGTAAGTCGTCAATTTCGCTATTGATAAAAGTGCCACAAGGCACGCAAGGGGCGACCTCGGCGCTAATGCGGTAACCTTCCGCCCCCAATGCTCTGGCAACGGCGATCGCAATATCGCCTCCCGTCAGGAACAAACCGCCAATTTGCGTATGGTTGATAATCGACAAGGTGATAGCCCCCAAAGACTGGCTAATCCGCTCACCCAGTTGTTGGCGGCTCAATTGAGTGTTTACACACAGTTGATCGACCCATTGCCGAGCCTCAGCATCACGACAAGTACGTAACACGCAATGTTGACGATCCTGCAACAGCGCAACCGCTTGGTTGACGATTCGTTCGCACGCTTGGGCATTCTGCGCCGTCAACAGCGTCTCAACGTCGATATCGACAATACCCAGTGATTTTTCCTGCTCGGCAAAAGCAATTTGTTGGCGAGTCGCTTCACTCATTGACCCCGCCACCACCAGCACCGGTAAACGTTGTCGAGGGCTGAGATAACAGCTCGCTGGGAGCGCATTAGCCAAACCAGCAGCCCCCACCAACAGTAAGCGTCCCGCCAGTTGACTGATGCTTTGCGCCAACTGAGCCAGATCGCTGTCTTGTTCAGCATCCACTACCACAATGCAGCGCTCTTGCTGACTCAAATGTTGCAACCTGCTAAGCAGTTCTCCACTGCGCACTACCGACAGACTCAATTCATGGATAGGAATATCGGTCTGTAAAGCAATCAACGTTTTGATATGTGAAGACACAATCGGTGTTTTCGGATCGCTGGCAAACTCGGTTTCTACCAACAGCACGTTATGTACCCAGCATTTCCCCTTCCGCGTGATTCGCCCGGCTGCCGGGATCGCCGCAGCGACAATGGCGATTTGTGCATTACAAGCCTGCATCGCCGCTTCGATTTCAGCGCCGACATTGCCACGGAAGGTCGAATCAATCTTCTTGTACACCAAGGGTGGATTACCGTTACTGCAATAAGGTTGTAGCGCAGCGGCAACCTTGCGACGAGCTTCATCAGCGATCAACGCTCGGCTCTCGGTGTTAATCACCAACACATCCCCCCCTCGCGGTGGTTTTTGCTGGTCATTCAGCAGCACATCGGTACGCGCACCTTTTTTAGCCAATTGCACGCCAGTGTCATTAGCGCCGGTAAAATCATCCGCAATGACGATCATTCTCATGCTGCTTTCTCCGCGATAGCCGCCTTGGCCGCATTACGCTTGGCAACCCAAGAACTGAGGATCGGCGTGAGGATCGCCGTGGTAATCACCGAGGCTGCGATCAACGGTGCCGCCGCCGCCGCTACTGACGCCAATGAAGGATCGGCCTGAGCAATGGCCAAAGGCGTTGCGACCGCATTGCCTGCGGTGCTGGATGCCGCCGCGCCAGCAATACCGCTACCACCCACAAGGCGATCCGCACGGATATTAAAGAAACCGCCAACAAAAGTGGTAAGTACACCTAACAGAATGCCAGCCAGCCCACCTTGTAACAGCATTTCCAAATTGATCCCGGCACCCAACGCAAAAGCAAAGAATGGGATCAAGACTGGCCCACCCTTGGTTAAGAATTCCCGCATATGTGGATCAAGGTTGCCGAGCATCATGCCAACCAACAGTGGCACCAATACCGCGACCAACGCCATTAAGGGGATGTTAGCCATACCCGCGGCACCGAGAGCAATCATGGTAAAGAACGGTCCATCATTGAGCGACAGGATAGAAATCGCCCCCACATCGCGCTCATTGCCGAACTCACCCACCAGCGCTGCATACAGTCCACCGTTGGAGTTACTCATTGCCGCAATGATCGCTACGCCAGTCAGGCCAAAGATCCCTTCAGCTCCAAACAAACGCTCAACGCCCAAACCTAGCGCCATGGCGACCAATAATTTGGTCAACGTAATAGTGCCACCTTGTAACAACGCCTGTGGTGCAGCTTTAAAACTGATCCCGGCTCCCATACAGAGCAAGAACGCACCGATCAATGGCGCCGCACCATTTTTAAACAAGGCAGTGGTAAACCCACCGATGTTTAAGGCTTCGGGGACAAACGTGTTCAACAAAGCACCGAGCACCAAAGGGACGACCATCATCCCTCCTGGAATTCTTTCTATTGCCGCTTTCAGTTTCATACCGCCCTCTATTTTGATTTATTTTAATCAAAATGATTATATTTAGTCAAAAATAAAAAATAGAGAGCTATATCTCAGTTTTAGAAATCAAAAAATGATTATTTCCTATCGTCCGCGCGAAAAAAAACCGGCAACATAGCGCTGCCGGTTTCCTTTGATATAGGTTCTATTTATACGATCCGCGTTCCTATCGGTACTTCAGAACGTGGCTGCAACAACACACTCTGGCTCTCGTCATCCGTTTCAGCACACAACAACATGCATTCAGAACGTTCGCCGCGAATACGCGTCGGTTGCAGGTTGATCAGAACGATCACCGTGCTATCCAGCATTTCTTGTTCGCTGTAATACGGCGCCAGACTGGTGACGGTTTGCAGCGGTGTGTCATTACCAATATCGATCTGTGCGATATACAGTTTATCTGCCTTTTCATGCCTGCGGATCTCACTGACCCGGCCTACACGAATATCCAATTCCTTGAATTGCTCAAAACTCACCATGTTTTTATCTCCCAGCAATGGAAGGTAAACTTTAGTGAAATTTTTACTAAAAATCAGGTTAAGCAGTAGTAAACATTAACCTTATCACAAATAAAAAATGCTACTTGGTCGTACCGCGTAACTGCAATTCGCTCGGTACGTAAACTTTCAGCGAGATAACTCGCTCATCACGCAGGCGTTCCACCAATAGATTCACGCCCTGACTTCCCATCAGTTCAGAGTGAATGCGCACAGTAGAAAGCGAAGGTACGGTAAAGCGTGCGGTCGGAATATCATTAACACTGATCAGTGCCACCTGTTTTGGCACCGCCATCCCTTTTTCGTGTAGCGCACGTAGCACGCCGATGGCGATAGAGTCAGAAGCAATAAACAACGCCGGTGGGCAACCCGCATCGCTATCTAACATCTCTTTGGCAAGCTGATAGCCGGACTGACTGGAGAAATCGCCACGATAAATATCATCGGTAGAGACTACGCCTTGCTGCAAGCCGTAATCAGTAAAGGCAATTTCACGAATATCGGCTTGTTCCACATCGTCCTGTCCGCCAATAAAACCGATGCGCTGATAGCCATGCTGCATGAAATAATCAACCACCTGCTGGCTGATCTTACCCAGATCAACATCGACGCTATCAAAACGATCATCATGACTGGTGCAATCGATATAGGTGATATGGCGGGATAGCTTAGCAATCTGCTCTGCGCTCGCCGCAGAAGGACGCCCGACCACCAGCACGCCATCAATAGTTGGCAACTCGCGATCGAAGGAATAATCATATTGCGAGATCAGGCTGATACCCAGTTTTTCACATTGGGTTTCAATACCATAACGAATAGAGAGGTAGTAAGGATCGTTGATCTCCATTTCTTGGCGATAGTTAAATAGCGCCAGAAAGGTCAATCGCTGCGCATGATTGTGCGCTTGCCGCCGAGGATTGACGCGATACTCCAGTCGCTCTGCGGCTTCCAGAATGCGCTGTTTGGTCTGTTCCTTCACGCTTAGGCTCGGGTCATCATTCAATACGCGTGAGACCGTCGCGACTGAAACACCCGCCGCTTCAGCAATTTCCTTCAATGTGGCCATGAAGCTCTCTAACTCGATAAGATTAACTAAAAGATTAACGGCATGGCTGCGACATGTACACCGTTTCTACTTACCAAGCGTGAATTTTCGATACGCCTGCAACACCAGCAAGAAGTCTTCTACGCCACAGAAAGACAAACTTTCTTCGTCGTAATAATTCATCCCCTCTTCCATCTCGTCGCCTTCAAATTCGAGTTGGTTGGCACGGATCATCACTTCTTCACCGTCCATCAGCAGGGTGTATTCATGCCCTTCCAATATCCACTGCCGTTCACTGCCTTTCACCTCTGCCGCCCCCGCTTCAACGCGATCCAACAGAGTTAAATCCCCTTTGACTTCTTCATTAATCCAGTGGCCGATGGCTTCATGCCCCATCGAAAATTTGACCACCACTTGATCGGTCACATCACGCAAAAATTCGTAGTCCATAGCAGCCTCCTGAGCTTTCTATTAGTTTATACCCCCCATACTTGAAGCTGTATCTTTATTGGCTTTATGACCCTATTCATCGAGGCCGCAGTGAGCCGAGTCACAAAGCCAGCTTTTGGCAACTTTTAAGCTTGTTGCCTTGATTTTATGTCCAGTATCAATATATCCGTCATATTTCCAACGAGCTGCTTGTCACTGAAAGCATCACAGATATAAACTCGAATAAACTTTCATAGGGATTAATGAAATGAAAAAACCGGCATTAACCATTTTAACCACATTAATATTCACTGGAATGATAAATGGATGTGATAACTCATCATCCTTCAATCAAAACGATGCTCCATCATTCAATCAGAATGTAGAACGAAGTATTAGTAACGGAGCTATCAAAGGCGCATTAAATAGTGACTCAACCGCATTCTCTTGGTTAGGTGTTCCTTATGCTGCTGCACCCATCGGAAAATTAAGGTGGCATAAACCTGCCGATATCGAAAGCTGGCAGGGAGTCCGTGATGCAACTGAATATGCCAATGTTTGTACCCAGGTTTCAGCTGGAAAGGTTATTGGGGATGAAGATTGTTTATATTTAAACGTATGGCGACCTAATACCAATGAGACGAATCTTCCAGTCATGGTCTATGTACATGGTGGAGGTAATCGGAATGATAGCGGGAATAATTATGTTGGTGATAAATTAGCGGTCAAAGCTAACGCTATTATCATCACGATTAATTATCGCCTGGATGTCTTGGGATATCTGACAACGCCAGCATTACGCACCGGCGATCCATTAAGTGATTCCGGCAACTATACCCTACTTGATATTCAAAAAGCCCTGCAATGGGTGCAGAACAATGCCGCCAGTTTTGGTGGTGACAGCAAAAATATCACATTGGCAGGTCAATCCGCAGGGGCACGCGATGTGATGGCATCGTTGATATCACCTGAATTTAAGGGGTTATATCAAAAAGCGATTTTGATGAGTGGTGGTGAAACCTTATCAACCGTTGAGGCCGGTGAAGCGACAGCCAATCAGGTTATCCAAACACTGTTGGTGAAAAGCGGCACCGTGAGTGATACGGCAAGTGCGCAAAATTGGTTGGTGGCGGCAACCGATGAAGATATTTCATCATTCTTGTACGGGCAATCGGCACAAGATCTGGTGCAGGCATTACCCAGTGCGATTATTCGAATGCAGCCTTTTACCCATCTATTCATGGATGGAGTGGTGATTCCCAAGGCCGGTTTTAATGTGATTGCCAGTGGCAACTACAATAAAGTTCCGGTGATGCTTGGCAGTAATTATGATGAATTCGGTGCATTTAATTTACTAGATCCCGCATTTTTCCCGAAATTAAAAACGGGTGAGCTTGACCAACCAGAGAATTTTGATACGTTTACTAAATCACGCGAATATGGCAGCCAATTATATGCCTCATTCTGCGTTGAAACATTTGCACAGCGATTACATAATGCCGGAATGACGGATATTTATGCCTATCGTATGCGTTGGGGACATGATTTGGATGTTGCCAGTGAGGAAAATGTCAAATATATCGGCGCCACTCACGGTGCAGATGTTGATTTTGTTTTCGGTTATGAAATTAACCCAGCGAATAAAATGTTTGCCAACGCACCACTTTACACTCAAGAAAATGCGCCGGGCAGACAATTACTGACAGAATCGGTCATGACTTATTATGGCAATTTTTTACATCATGGTGATCCGAGCGTGGTCGATACTTTAGCCTGGTCAAAATGGACACCAACGGGTGAAGCCCCCAAAATTATGGTCTTTAATGCCACGGACAATGCGTTGGAAAACGAAGTGTCAGCGATGTATTGGGATCGTAATAACGTGATGAACGAGTTGAAAGAAAATACTACTGATGCTCAGAAAAACATTATTAATGGCGTATTTGAAGGCCGTTTCTTTATGAATGGCCTTCAAGAGTAAAGATAACAGAGTTGCCAGCAATGCGCCGTTTTGCTGGCAACCCACCTAGATTTATTCAGCATTCACCCAGATACGCATTTCTCCTTCGCCACGGTTGGCCCAACTAAACCACGGGATAAAATTCAGTGTTTGATGACTCAGTAATTGAGGTGCGCTGTCGTAACGGTAAAGTGGAGTCTGTTCCGCCCCATCGCTATTAATTCGTTTCCCTTGTGCCTGAATCAAGATCTTGTTAGCGAAGATCCCTTTTCCTTCAATCAGTTGGAATTCGCTTTGTGAATCCAATTGGATGTTATGTAGTTCAGCGCCGTTATCCGCTTGCTCCAAACAATAAACCAATGGCCCACGTTGCAGCGCAACCTTGCCCACCACCTGCCGCAGCAGCGGGTTGCCATACACCCGGCGAACCGGCATCGGTAGCGTCAATTGCAGGGTGTCACCTTCTTGCCACTGACGAGAGATATGCACATAACCTTTGATGACTTCCCCTTGGCACGGTTGGCCGTTCAATAATACCCTCGGGTTCTCACACCATTCCGGTAGGCGTAGCGCTAAGGTATGCGTTATCGGCACCTGGCAATGTAGGGTGATTTTCACCTGTTCCTGCCACGGATAGTTGCCGCTGATTTTGACACCAAGCATTTGATCATCCACGGGTAATTGTAGTTCGTTACCGACATACAGATTGATCAACAAGGCATCGTCACGCCGCGTATAAATATAGTGACCGATAGACGTCAGAATACGGGCAATATTCGGCGGACAGCAGGCGCAACCGAACCAACGCTGACGCACCGGTTTGACATGATCGTAGATGTGATTAAACGGAATGCTTTTAGGATGCACTTCCAACGGATTAACGTAGAAAAAGTGTTTACCGTCCAGCGCCATACCACCTAACACCGTGTTATACAGTGCCCTTTCCATCACGTCAGCAAACCGGCCATCACCTTCCATTTGAATCATGCGGTTGGCAAACATCATCAGGCCGATGGAGGCGCAACTTTCGGCATAGACGGTGTCATTCGGCAAATCGTAATCAGAAGTAAAAGCCTCACCGCTGCTCTGCGCGCCAATGCCGCCAGTGATATACAGTTGGCGTTGCACCATGTTGTCCCACAAACCTAGACAGGTTTGACGTTTTTCTTCGTCTTGATGCAAACGAGCAAGATGCGCCACGCCCGCTAACAGATAAACAAAACGTACTGCGTGCCCGATAGCCGTATTTTGCAACGCCAGTGGTTGATGCGCTTGGCTGTAAGCTTTGTCTTTCACCATCCACGCAGGGCCATAAGTATTCCAATGTGAAGTTCTGCCGCGTTTCTCATACTCTTCATCGTAATAATGCGGTTGGGCACCGCGCTGTTCGACGAAATAGCGCGTCAGTTGCAAATACCGTGGGTTGCCGGTCACTTCATATAAGCGCATCAGCGCCAGTTCAATTTCAGGATGCCCTGGATAGCCATGTAACTGTGAATCGCCCGGCCCAAACACCCGATCGATATGATCCGCCAAGCGACATACCACCTCCAACAGGCGGCGTTTTCCGGTAGCTTGAAAATACGCGACACCGGCCTCGATCATATGTCCCGCGCAGTACAACTCATGGCATTCGGCCAGATTCGTCCAACGTTCCTCAGGCGCTTTGACGATGAAATAGGTGTTGAGATAACCATCGTCACACTGCGCAGCCTCAATCAGTGCAATCGCTTCATCCGCCGTGTGTTCTAATTCAGGATCGGGTTGTTGCACCAGCGACCAAGCTACCGCCTCCAACCACTTAGCCACATCGCTATCCTGAAAAACCATGCCGTAAAACTCCCCTTGCTGCTGCCCAGCCGCAATACGGAAATTATCAATAGCGTGACTCGGTTCGGCTTCAGCGACCCGATCATTCAACGCATCCCATTGATAAGGGATCACCACATCGCGAACCAATCGCTGATACTGGCCAAAAAACGGGTCGGTGATCTTTACACCGTGTAAATCAACTTCTTTCGGTTCAATAGCTTGAGACATAACACAACTCCTGAACGATTAAGACTGATGGGCATGGCGCGTTTGGAGATCGGTAGCAATGCGTTCCATCATCGGGTTATCAAGACGGCAGTAACGGATAGCAAACGCTAATAACAAGTGGAATAACGCAGGGAGCAAGCTTTCCAACGCAGTGATGCCTTTCAGTGACGCCGGAGTTTGGTTTTCCATTCCCGGCTGATAGGCGACATAAATAAACACCAAACTGAGGATGCCTGCGCTGGCCGCCCAAGCGAGTTTGATGAAAAACAGGTTAAAAGCGAAGTTCATCCCCGATGAGCGAATCCCGTTCTTCCACTCACCGTAATCATCAGCAAACGCCATGATGGAAAAGTGCAACGGCAAGGTAAAACCGAGAATAATGCCGTTACCGAGGATCACTGCCAGCCACAGGTATTGATAAGCCGCTCCGATCGGGATAAACCACATCGCCACCGCCAACGCGGCAAGCACCAAGTTAGTCAGGTAATAGAGCCGCACGGCATCAAAATAACGGGTGAGATAATTGACCATCACCGCACCAATGATCGAAGCCAGTGTCACCATGGTGAAGAACAATGAAGCAAAACCGGCGCTACCACCCAAGGCATAGGTGATGAAGTACATATAACCACCACCGCGCAGATTAAATACGTTGATCAGCAAGAACGACATCACCAACATCAGCAATAACTGATCGTTTTTACGCAGGCCGCCGAGGTGTTCACGCAGGCTAAACTTGCCCATCAGCGCCAATGGCACTCGCTCGCGAACCCAAAAGAAACAACACAGGAACATCACTACCGCCACGGTACACAAAACGCCAACACCAAGTTGATAGCCCGTTGCCGCTCTCCCTTGCCCGAGTTCGACCACCAACCACGGTAAACCGACAGACACCAAGAACCCTGCTACGCCGCACAACACAAAGCGCCAAGACTGGCAGGACACCACCTCTTCATGGCGTGTGGTCATGGTGTTGATAAGGGCGCAATACGGCACATTAATCGCGGTGTAACCGATTGAAAGCAGCAAATAGGTGCCGAATGCCCACAGGATCTTCATATTCATGCCGACGTCCGGCACGGTGAAGGTCAACACCCCGATCACACCAATCGGTACAGCAATCCATAATTGCCAAGGGCGGAAACGCCCCCAGCGACTGGTGGTTCTGTCAGCAATAATGCCCATTAACGGATCAGAAATCGCATCAAAAACACGTAATGCAATAAATAACGTCCCGACGATCGCGGGCGTTAAACCAAAGACATCGGTATAGAAAAATGTCAGGAAATTCATGATCAGGCAGGTAATTACTGTGCCACCAGCATCTCCTAAGCCATAGCCAATTTTTTCTTTGATGGAAAGCCGGTTATTAACTTTAGCGCCGACAATGTCATTATTATTAATAGAGGTAGAAGTCATAGTAACGCCTCACGAATCGGAGTGTTATTTCCCAGAAACTATATCTGGCTGCGTATGGTTCGATGCCCGGTGCTCATTAAATTTTGCACAGTGCCACGCTGACAACAAGGGTACAAAAAAGTATAAAAAGATGACGATTCCGACCTGATGAGAAAAGTGTGAAGACGATCGGTTATGGCGTCACGGTTTCATGCTGAAATGACTGGCTCAATATTTTTGCCAATGAGAAAAACCACCATATGATTGATATAAAATACAATTTACCGTTAAAAGTACAAAATGGTGGGTTATTTATCTCCCGTGGTGTCGGCAGTCATCCGCAGCGAGTTCTCAATTCGTGGGTGTTGATTTATGTGGCTCAAGGTACGTTGGCGATCAGAGAGGATGAAAGCGACTTCATCATCAATCAGGGAGAATGTCTGATCTTGTATCCTCAGCGTCAACATCAAGGGCTCGATATTTTTCCCAAAGACTTGAAATTTTATTGGTTGCACTTTGAATTGAATGAGGAAATTAACCCGCTAAATAAACACGCCGCCTATCAACTTTCGCTTCCCCAACACACTAAATTACCTGATGAACAGAATATCACTTCGTTATTTCGTCAGTTTTTAAACGAACAGGAAAATTATCATCATTCAGCCATATTAGATTTATTGTTATTATTGATATTGCAGCATATCGCACGGGCTAATAACGAAACCACCATAATATCCAACGCAGGTGATGACCTGGCTTGGAAGGCTCAACAATTAATTCATACTCACTTCCACCAGCCGATATCCACCTCAACATTGGCGACGCAGTTACATTGCAATCCTGATTATCTGGGCCGCGTCTACCGTAAAACCTTCCAAATTACTATCACCGACGCCATTCACCGCCAACGGGTGAATAATGCAGAAAAACTGTTGCTCACCGATACCTGTTCTCTCAGCGAAATCGCGTTACGCAACGGTTTTAACGATGTGGCCTACTTCCGGCAAATCTTCCGCAAACTGCGAGGTATAACACCGGCTGAGTGGAAACGGCGTTATTGCAAAGAACATATCAACTCAGATTAGCGCCCGGAACTCGCTGGGGCTAGCACCAGTGACTTTTTTGAATACGCGGGAAAAATAGAGCTGATCTTCAAACCCAACATTACGCCCAACGGTGGCAATCGGCATACGCGTGGTACTAAGCAGAAATTTTGCTTGGCTAATGCGCTGATCCTCACGCCACCCCAGCATACTGACCCCTAACTGCTGGCGAAAAAGATGCGAAAGACGTGAGGGAGAAAGACAGACGTGCCGCGAAACACGAGTGATATCCAATTGATTATCTGTCAGATTATCAGTGATGTACTGGCATGCTTCCCGCACCCGGTTATCCAATACGGGGCGCTGCGAAGCCTGTAACGCCTCCATACGGCGTAGTAGTAGCTGTTCAAGCAGATTCAGCGCCAGCAGTTCGGCATAGCGTCCGGCGGTTTGACCTGCGTCGATAATCTGTTGGAACAAAGACGCCATCTCAATCTGATTGGTTTCATCCAGATGATAATGCCCGGTCTGCCCAAACAACAGCGGCCAATTTAACCACTCCAACCAATAAGCCCGTGGGCGGAAATAAACCCATTGGTGATACCAAGTTGGACTGTCCGGAGCGCGCCCGTAGTGGTGAATTTCATGCGGCGGAAACAACAACATATCGCCCGAACGGCAGATAAATTGCTGCTCGCCATTTTGCACGATGCCCTCACCCTTCACCGTCAAGTTGAGGATGTAGCCTTTCATCCCTTGTGGACGATCGATAAAAAAATCGAGCAATCCATCGGCTTCAATCGGCGTTAAACCTGCCACCAACTGAGCATTAAATGAATATCCCGGCAACAGAGGATCGCTTTGTGTTTCAGCCATTTAGTCTATATCCCCATTTTCAACCGATGAGAATTACACATGGTTATTAAAAATTCAAAATAAACAGTAAGTTAATGATATAGCATAAAGCCAACTCCTCATCAAAACACCTTTCAACTAAGACGCTTTATTGTTGCTCTGGCTCACACTTTTCCTCTCATCAGCATTTTAGTCCATATTTTTAGCCTGTCTTGCTCTGACCCGTTTCGCATTTTTGTCCTTACTGTTACAGGCAATGTTGATTCGCTTGAAGGAGCGTTGCCATGCCTGTAGCAGCCATTGCAATAGGTCTTGATTTTGGTAGTGATTCAGTCCGCGCACTGGCGGTGGATTGTTCAACTGGGGAAGAAATTACCACCCAAGTAGAATGGTATCCGCGCTGGCAACTGGGCAAATATTCCGATCCTGCCAATAACCAATTTCGCCATCACCCACGTGATTATCTCGAAGCAATGGAAAAAGCTTTGCAGACGGTAGTCGCGCAACTGACACCACAACAACGCGCGGCAGTCTGCGGTATTGGCGTCGACAGCACCGGTTCCACGCCTGCACCGATCGATGCCGAAGGGCAAGTGTTGGCATTGCGCCCGGAGTTTGCCGAAAACCCTAACGCCATGTTTGTTTTGTGGAAAGATCACACGGCGGTTGAAGAAGCCGAAGAGATCACCCGCTTATGCCATCAAGCAGGAACCGCCGATTATTCACGCTACATTGGCGGAATCTACTCCAGCGAATGGTTCTGGGCGAAGATCTTGCATGTCACCCGTACAGATGCCGCTGTCGCGCAGGCCGCCGCTTCTTGGGTGGAACTTTGTGACTGGGTGCCCGCCCTGCTCAGTGGCACCACCGCCCCACAGAAAATTCGTCGTGGCCGTTGCAGCGCCGGACATAAATCACTGTGGCATGAAAGTTGGGGCGGACTGCCACCGGCCAGTTTCTTCGATCAGCTTGATCCCTTGCTCAATCAACACCTCGCCTATCCGATGTTTACCGACACCTGGACGGCAGATCTGCCCGTCGGCACCTTGAGCCCTGAATGGGCGCAGCGTTTGGGTCTGTCAGAAAAAGTAGTGATTTCCGGTGGCGCGTTCGATTGCCATATGGGCGCAGTCGGTGCCGGTGCGCAGCCCAATACCTTGGTGAAAGTGATCGGCACTTCCACCTGCGACATTCTGATCGCCGATAAGGCCAGCGTCGGCAACCGTGCGGTACAAGGAATTTGTGGTCAGGTGGATGGCAGCGTAGTGCCTGATTTTATCGGTTTGGAGGCTGGGCAATCGGCCTTTGGTGATATCTATGCTTGGTTTGGCCGCGTACTCAGTTTCCCGCTGGATCAATTAGCAAAACAACATCCAGAACTTAGCGAGCAGATCGCTGCCAGCAAACAACGCTTACTGCCAGAACTCACCGAGGCTTGGGCGCAATCGCCTTCACTAGAGCATTTACCGGTGATCCTTGACTGGTTTAATGGCCGCCGTACACCGTTCGCCAACCAGCGACTGAAAGGCGTGATTGCCGATATCAACCTGGCCACCGATGCGCCAGCACTGTTTGGCGGTTTAATTGCCGCCACTGCCTTCGGCGCACGCGCGATTATGGAATGCTTTACCGAACAAGGTATCGCCGTCGACAACGTGATGGCACTCGGCGGTATTGCACGGAAATCCCCGGTCATTATGCAGGTGTGTAGCGATGTACTGAATCGCCCACTCCAGATAGTGGCCTCCGACCAATGTTGCGCTTTGGGCGCGGCTATTTTCGCCGCCGTCGCCGCCGAGGTTCACCCAGATATTGCCAGCGCACAACAACGCATGGCCTGTTCCATCGAACGCACATTGCTACCCGACAGCCAACGTGCCGCCCGCTTCCAACAACTTTATCAACGCTATCAGCACTGGTGTGCCAGCGCAGAAACCCACTATTAAGGACACCGCGATGAACATCTTTGAACAGTATGAAATCTGGTTTGTGATCGGCACACAGCATCTGTACGGCGCAGAAACCTTACGTCAGGTTAACGATCAAGCTCAGCAAGTGGTTAACAGCCTGAACAGCGAGGCCAAGCTACCCTGCAAACTGGTGCTGAAACCCTTAGGAACCTCCCCGGACGAGATAACCTCGCTGTGCCGCGATGCCAACCACAATACGCGCTGTGCTGGCATGGTGGTGTGGCTGCATACCTTCTCTCCGGCCAAAATGTGGATCAATGGCCTGAGTATCCTGAACAAGCCCTTGTTGCAATTCCATACCCAATTCAATGCTCAAATCCCTTGGGGCAGTATCGACATGGACTTTATGAACCTGAACCAAACCGCCCACGGTGGTCGCGAGTTCGGGTTTATCGGCGCTCGGATGCGTCAACAACATAGCGTGGTGACCGGTCATTGGCAGGATAGCAAAGCCCACCGACGTATCGGCAGTTGGATGCGCCAAGCGGTGTCCAAGCAAGATACTCGTCAACTGAAAGTGGCACGTTTTGGCGACAACATGCGCGAAGTGGCTGTCACCGAGGGGGATAAAGTCGCTGCACAGATCAAGTTTGGTTTTGCGGTCAACGGCTATGCGTTGGGCGATCTGGTCAGCGTGGTCGATGCGGTTTCCGCAGGCGACATCAACGCTCTGGTGGATGAATACGAGAGCAGCTACCGCCTATCCCCCGCCGCGCAGATTAACGGCGCGAAACGCCAGAACGTGTTGGATGCGGCACGCATCGAGCTGGGTATTCAACGCTTCTTGCAGCAAGGCGGCTTCCACGCCTTTACCACCACGTTCGAAAATCTCTACGGACTAAAACAACTCCCAGGGCTGGCGGTACAGCGCCTGATGCAGCAAGGCTACGGTTTCGCTGGCGAGGGTGACTGGAAAACCGCCGCCCTGCTACGCATGATGAAAGTGATGTCCGGCGGATTAACGGGCGGCACCTCGTTTATGGAGGATTACACCTATCATTTCAACGGTGACAACGATCTGGTACTCGGCTCACATATGCTGGAGGTTTGTCCTTCTATCGCCGACGACGAGAAACCACTGTTGGATGTACAACCGCTGGGAATTGGCGGCAAAGAAGATCCTGCACGCTTGATCTTCTCTACCCGCACTGGCCCGGCGATTAACGCTAGCCTGATCGATATGGGCGATCGCTTCCGTCTGTTGGTTAACTGCGTTGATGCGGTTAAACGCCCGCAGGATCTGCCGAAACTGCCGGTGGCTAACGCATTGTGGAAAGCACAGCCCGACTTGGAAACAGCATCCGAAGCCTGGATTATCGCTGGCGGCGCTCACCATACGGTATTCAGTCAAGCACTCACTCTGGACGATATGCGCCAGTTCGCCGAGCTGAACGACATCGAGTTGGTCACTATCGACAACCACACTCGCTTGCCGGAACTGAAAAATGAGCTGCGTTGGAACGAAGTCTATTACCGCTTACAGCGCTGAGGTGATGATGTTAGAACAACTGAAACAGCAGGTGTTGGAGGCCAATCTAGCATTACCCGCCCATCAGCTAGTCACTCTTACTTGGGGCAATGTCAGCGCAGTCGATCGTGAACGTAACGTGCTGGTGATCAAACCTTCGGGTGTCGATTATCAGCAAATGACCGCCAACGATATGGTGGTGGTTAATTTGGCGGATGGCGCCATTGTGGAAGGCAATAAAAAACCTTCCTCCGATACCGCGACCCATCGTCTACTGTATCAACGTTTTCCGACGTTGGGCGGCATCGTGCATACCCACTCGCGTCATGCCACCATCTGGGCACAGGCCGGTTTGGCCATCCCGGCGATTGGCACCACTCATGCGGATTATTTCTACGGTGCAGTGCCTTGCACGCGCAAAATGACCGATGCGGAGATCAATGGCGATTACGAATGGCAAACGGGTGAAGTGATCGCCGAACTGTTCCATGAACAACGGATCGATCCGCAGCAAATGCCCGGTGTGTTGGTGCATTCCCACGGCCCCTTCGCTTGGGGGAAAGATGCGTTAGACGCGGTACATAATGCTATCGTGTTGGAAGAGATTGCCTATATGGGGATTTTCAGCAGTCAGCTAGCGCCGCACTTGCCACCGATGCAGCAAACACTGTTAGATAAACACTACTTGCGTAAACACGGGGCGAAAGCCTATTACGGACAGTAATGGCAAGAAAGAGTCGAAATGAAAAAGGCTCCGGCGATTAGCTGGAGCCTTTTATTTTAACTTAGCGTTATACCGCGGTCTGGAAGATCACCGCGTCGGCTTTTTCCGTATACTGACTCAATTGATCAAAGTTCAGATAACGGTAAGTATCCGCAGCCGTCTTATCCACTTGCGCCATAAACTCTTGGTATTCCGCCGGAGTCGGCAACTTACCTAACAGCGAAGCCACCGCCGCCAGTTCCGCCGAGGCCAGATAGACGTTGGCACCGGTACCCAAACGGTTCGGGAAGTTACGGGTTGAAGTAGACACCACCGTCGCCCCATCGGCTACCCGCGCTTGGTTACCCATGCACAGTGAACAACCTGGGATCTCGATGCGCGCACCGCTCTTACCAAATACGCTGTAATAGCCTTCTTCAGTCAATTGAGCCGCATCCATCTTGGTCGGTGGCGCCACCCACAGACGGGTTGGCAATTGACCTTTGTGTTGATCTAGCAGCTTACCAGCAGCACGGAAGTGACCGATGTTAGTCATGCAAGAACCGATGAAGACTTCATCGATCTTCTCGCCGGTCACGTCAGACAGCAGACGAGCGTCATCAGGATCATTCGGTGCACACAGGATTGGCTCTTTGATCTCGGCCAGATCGATGTCGATCACTGCCGCGTATTCTGCATCCGCATCGCCTTCCAGCAGTTGTGGATCAGCCAGCCATTTTTCCATGCCTTGGATACGACGTTCCAAAGTACGACGGTCGCCGTAACCTTCGGAAATCATCCACTTCAGCAACACGATGTTAGAGTTCAAATACTCTTCGATCGGCGCTTTATCCAGTTTGATGGTACAACCGGCAGCAGAACGCTCAGCGGAAGCATCGGTCAGTTCAAAGGCTTGTTCTACCTTCAGTTCCGGCAGACCTTCAATTTCCAGAATGCGGCCAGAGAAGATATTTTTCTTACCTTTCTTCTCAACGGTCAACAGACCTTGCTTAATCGCGTAGTAAGGAATGGCATGTACCAAGTCACGCAAGGTGATACCCGGCTGCATTTTCCCTTTAAAGCGCACCAACACCGACTCAGGCATGTCCAGCGGCATTACGCCGGTCGCAGCAGCGAATGCCACTAAACCAGAACCCGCCGGGAAGGAAATACCAATCGGGAAACGAGTGTGTGAATCACCACCGGTACCCACGGTATCAGGCAGCAGCATGCGGTTCAGCCAGGAGTGGATAACACCATCGCCCGGACGCAGCGAAACACCGCCACGGTTCATAATGAAGTCTGGCAGCGTGTGGTGAGTGGTGACGTCAACCGGCTTCGGATAAGCGGCGGTATGACAGAATGACTGCATCACCAAATCGGAAGAGAAGCCCAGACAGGCCAGATCTTTCAGTTCGTCACGCGTCATTGGGCCAGTGGTATCTTGCGAGCCCACTGAAGTCATCTTAGGTTCGCAGTATTCCCCCGGACGCACGCCAGCAACGCCACAAGCGCGGCCAACCATTTTCTGCGCCAATGAGAAACCTTTGTTGCTAGCAGCAACCGGTTTAGCAATACGGAAGACTTCGCTGTGCGGCAGACCCAGAGCTTCACGTGCTTTGGTAGTCAAACCACGACCGACGATCAACGGGATACGACCACCCGCACGCACTTCATCCAACAGCACGTCGGTTTTCAATTCGAAATTAGCTAGCAGTTCGCCCGTTTCGTGGTTACGCACTTCACCTTGGTACGGGAAGATGTCGATAACATCACCCATATTCATGGCAGAAACGTCAACTTCGATTGGCAATGCACCGGCATCTTCCATGGTGTTGAAGAAGATGGGTGCAATTTTTCCGCCCAGCACCACACCGCCTGCACGCTTGTTCGGCACATGTGGGATGTCGTCGCCCATAAACCACAACACCGAGTTGGTGGCAGATTTACGCGAAGAACCGGTACCGACCACGTCACCGACGTAAGCCAGCGGGAAACCTTTTTTGTTTAGCAGCTCGATCTGTTTGATCGGCCCGACGCTGCCCGGTTGATCCGGCACAATGCCTTCACGTTCGTTTTTCAACATCGCCAAGGCGTGCAATGGAATATCTGGACGTGACCACGCATCTGGTGCCGGAGACAGATCATCGGTGTTAGTTTCACCCGTCACTTTGAAGACGGTTACGGTGATCTTTTCTGCCAGTTCTGGACGAGACAGATACCACTCAGCATCGGCCCAAGATTGCATGATCTGCTTGGCGTGTGGATTACCCGCCTTGGCTTTCTCTTCGACATCGTAGAAGTTATCGAACATAAGCAGCGTGTGAGACAACGCTTTAGCAGCAATCGGTGCCAGTTTTTGGTTATCTAATGCTTCGATCAGCGGATGAATGTTATAGCCACCTTGCATGGTGCCCAGCAGTTCAATCGCTTTTTCAGGGGTTATTAAGGGAGATGCCGCTTCACCTTTGGCGATGGCAGCCAGGAAACCTGCTTTAACATAGGCGGCTTCATCGACGCCCGGTGGTACACGGTTAATCAGCAGGTCTAATAGGAATTCTTCTTCGCCTTTTGGCGGATTTTTTAATGATTCAACCAGCGCTGCCATTTGTGAAGCGTCTAATGGCTTAGGGACGATGCCCTCTGCAGCACGCTCGGCCACGTGCTTACGGTATTCTTCTAGCACGACTTTCTCCTCGCTCTCATTGTCATTTATTGTGCCTGGCGTTTGATATACAAACCGGGTTTAGCGCACGGTGTATTGATGCCATTGATCCTGACGGGGCACTGCTGTCGATATCCTGGACTGTAAGGTACGGTTTGTAAGGTACAATTTGTAAAGTACAGTGCCCGGTTCCGCTCAGCCAGCATATCAGGATTTGAATCGGTTGTTAATTCGTTCACATAAAAGCAACATTAAATCTTTGCTGAATCGTTGAGTACAGTGTAATCGGCTGCGGGCTAGGCAAACCGGGGTATTGAGCACACCACATTGACCATGTAATTACAATGGGTATTAGTTTCTTATGAGGAAGGAGATCACAGAAAACAGACACAAAAAAACCGCAGTTAAGCGGTTGATTTGTCCCGTTCAGTGTTAGCAGACACCTACCGGGTTTCTTACATCGTTGAGGTACGATACAAGCGTCTACCAGACAAATGCATTGTGCGTAAATTTGATTAAAAAATCAACCGACACGGATGTAAAAACCCTCCTTTTTATGTACCATTAGCGCGGGTCTGTTCTGCCGGTTTAGCAGCCGGTCATCGGGCTAGGGAACAGTTCTACAACTACTGCGATATAGGCGTCTACCAGACGCTTGTTCCACCGTGGGTTTTCCGGTGAAGTCGCGGGGGTCGTGGTACCTATAATAAGGACCGCGCAATGAAAAGGAGTTCATTCTTTATCCTGATCATTGTACTAGGGTCGACGCTGGGAGTTGAACGAGGGGGTTGGAGTATTTCCGACAACAGCGTCATCTTTCAGATAACACTCTAGGACAGGTAAAGCTACTGGTCGCTCTTCGGGGCGACCTTTTACTTTCCATCCTATTTCAGACACAAAAAAACCGCAGTTAAGCGGTTGATTTGTCCCGTTCAGTGATAGCAGGCACCTACCGGGTTTCTTACATCGTTAAGGACGATACAAGCGCCACAAAGCAAAGCTATTGTGCGTAATACTGGTTAAAAAATCAACCTTAAGTGCTGTAAAAACCCTCTTATTTATGTACCATTAGTGTGGGTCTGTTCCGCCGGTATAGCAGCCGGTCATCGGGCTTGGGAACAGTTCTGTAACTGCTGCGATGCAAGCGTCCACAAAGCGCTTGTTCCACCGTGGGTTTTCCGGTGAAGTCGCGGGGGTCGTGGTACCTATAATAAGGACCGCGCAATGAAAAGGAGTTCATTCTTTATCCTGATCATTGTACTAGGGTCGACGCTGGGAGTTGAACGAGGGGGTTGGAGTATTTCCGACAACAGCGTCATCTTTCAGATAACACTCTAGGACAGGTAAAGCTACTGGTCGCTCTTCGGGGCGACCTTTTACTTTAATCTAACCATAAAAAACGGCTCCTTTGCAGGAGCCGCTGATCAACCATTCAAAGCAGAAGAATTACTTCTTCTTGGCTTTCGGGTTAGGCAGGTCAGTGATGCTACCTTCGTAGATCTCGGCAGCCAGACCAACAGATTCATGCAGTGTTGGGTGAGCATGGATAGTCAACGCGATATCTTCTGCATCACAACCCATCTCGATAGCCAGACCGATTTCACCCAGCAGTTCACCGCCGTTAGTGCCGACAATCGCGCCACCGATAATACGGTGAGTTTCTTTGTCGAAGATCAGTTTGGTCATACCGTCTGCACAATCAGAAGCGATCGCACGGCCAGAAGCAGCCCACGGGAAGGTCGAAGTTTCGTAGCTGATGCCTTTCTCTTTCGCTTCTTTCTCGGTCAGACCCACCCATGCCACTTCTGGTTCGGTGTAGGCGATCGATGGGATCACTTTCGGATCGAAGTAGTGCTTCATGCCAGCGATAACTTCCGCTGCCACGTGCCCTTCGTGAACACCTTTGTGCGCCAGCATCGGTTGACCGACGATATCGCCGATCGCAAAGATGTGTGGCACGTTGGTGCGCAGTTGTTTGTCGACGTGGATAAAGCCACGGTCGTCAACTTCCACACCCGCTTTACCCGCTTCCAGCAGTTTGCCGTTTGGCACACGACCGATCGCCACCAGCACGGCGTCGTAACGCTGTGGTTCAGCCGGTGCTTTTTTACCTTCCATCGTGACGTAGATACCATCTTTTTTGGCTTCTACTGCGGTCACTTTGGTTTCCAGCATCAGGTTGAACTGCTTGCTGATACGCTTGGTGAAGACTTTCACCACGTCTTTATCGGCAGCCGGGATCACTTGGTCAAACATTTCGACAACGTCAATCTGTGAACCCAGCGCATGATATACGGTACCCATTTCCAGACCGATGATACCGCCGCCCATGACCAGCAGACGCTCTGGAACGGTTTTCAGCGCCAACGCATCGGTAGAATCCCACACGCGTGGATCTTCATGAGGAATAAATGGCAGTTGGATCGGACGGGAACCCGCCGCAATGATGGCATTGTCGAAGTTGATGGTGGTTGCACCATTTTCGCCTTCAACAACCAGAGTGTTAGCGCCAGTAAATTTGCCGAGGCCATTGACCACTTTAACTTTACGGCCTTTTGCCATCCCAGCCAGACCGCCAGTCAGCTGATTGATGACCTTTTCTTTCCACACGCGCACTTTGTCGATGTCGGTTTTTGGTTCGCCGAAAACGATGCCGTGTTCAGCCAAGGCTTTGGCTTCTTCGATCACTTTAGCAACGTGCAACAGTGCTTTGGAAGGGATACATCCCACGTTCAGGCAAACTCCGCCCAGAGTGGAATAACGTTCAACCAGAATGGTTTCAAGACCTAAGTCAGCGCAACGGAAAGCAGCAGAGTAACCTGCAGGGCCCGCCCCAAGTACCACGACCTGAGTTTTAATTTCAGTACTCATCATGACCTCTTAATTTATTGTCCGGCGGGTCAGACTATTAATCAATCTTTATGACGCCCTTCATCCACCGGGACGCTTACACCGCGAGCAGTTTACAGAATTGTTAATAATCTGCAAAGCTGGTTCGAGTGACCCGTGTCTCAACAATTTTGTCGAGTTATGCAAACGCCGACAAAACTGCGACTGAATTGGTAAGGGCGCAGCACGCTGCGCCCTTTTTCATTACATCACCAGGCGACGAATGTCTGCCAATGTGTTGTTGATGATAGTGATAAAGCGCGCACCATCAGCACCGTCGATGACACGGTGGTCGAAGGAGAGCGACATTGGCATCATCAGACGCGGAGCGAACTCTTTACCGTTCCAAACTGGCTCGATAGCTGACTTGGAAACACCCAAGATAGCCACTTCCGGCGCGTTAACGATCGGCGCGAAATGAGTCGTTCCGATACCACCCAAGCTAGAGATGGTGAAGCAACCGCCCTGCATTTCGCCAGCGGTCAGTTTACCGTCACGGGCTTTCTTAGAAATAGCCATCAGTTCGCGAGACAGTTCAGTGATGCTCTTCTTGTTCACATCTTTGAACACCGGAACCACTAAACCGTTCGGAGTATCAACCGCAACACCGACGTTGATGTATTTCTTCAGCGTCAGTTTCTGACCATCTTCGGACAGCGAGCTGTTGAAGCGTGGCATTTGCTCAAGCGCAGTCGCTACGGCTTTCATGATGAAGACTACTGGGGTGAATTTCACGTCCAGTTTACGCTTCTCAGCTTCGGCGTTCTGTTGTTTACGGAACGCTTCCAGATCGGTGATATCTGTTTTGTCGAAGTGTGTAACGTGCGGGATCATCACCCAGTTACGGCTCAGGTTAGCACCAGAGATCTTCTGGATACGGCCCATTTCCACTTCTTCGATTTCACCAAACTTGCTGAAATCAACTTTCGGCCAAGGCAACATGCCCGGCAGACCGCCACCGGTGGCAGTAGGAGCTGCTTCGGCACGTTTCACTGCGTCTTTCACGTACGCCTGAACGTCTTCGCGCAGGATACGGCCTTTACGACCCGTACCCTTCACTTTCGCCAGATTCACACCGAATTCACGCGCCAGACGACGAATGACTGGAGTGGCATGAACGTAAGCATCGTTCTCGGTGAACTCGCCTTTCGCCGCTGGTGCCGCTGCCTGTGGTGTAGGTGAAGATGCAGGAGTTGCTGGAGCAGGAGTCGCCGCTTGTGGAGCTGGAGCGGCTGCCGCTGGTGCTGCACCTTCCACTTCAAAGACCATGATTAACGAACCAGTTTTCACTTTATCGCCAGCGTTGATCTTGATTTCTTTCACGGTGCCCGCGAACGGAGCCGGAACTTCCATTGAAGCTTTGTCGCCTTCAACAGTGATCAGTGATTGTTCAGCAGCCACTTTGTCGCCGACTTTCACCATCACTTCGGTCACTTCAACTTCGTCACCGCCGATGTCTGGTACTTCAACGTTTTTCGCAGCAGAAGCCGCTGGAGTTGAAGGAGCAGAGGCTGCTGCCGGAGCCGCAGAGGCTGCTGGTGCAGCGCCTGCAACTTCAAACACCATGATCAATGAACCAGTGGTCACTTTAGCGCCGGTAGCGATTTTGATTTCTTTCACCACGCCCGCGAACGGAGCTGGGACTTCCATCGACGCTTTGTCGCCTTCCACAGTGATCAGTGATTGCTCAGCAGTTACGCTATCGCCCACTTTCACCAGGATCTCGGTCACTTCAACTTCGTCAGCACCGATGTCTGGAACCGCTACGTCTTTGCTGGCGCTAGCTACCGCAGGGGCCGCAGCAGGAGCGGCTTCTACTTTAGCCGCTGGTGCAGCTTGCGCTGCGCCCTCTGCTTCGAAGATCATCAACAGTTTGCCAGTTTCGGTTTTATCGCCCACCGCAACTTTGATCTCTTTCACCACACCCGCTTGTGGGGATGGGACTTCCATAGAAGCTTTATCGCCTTCTACGGTGATCAGCGATTGCTCAACTTCAACTTTATCGCCAACTTTCACCATGATCTCGGTGATTTCAACTTCATCTGCACCGATGTCCGGCACTTTGATTTCGATAGACATTGTTCTTTACCTCTTATGCCAGACGCGGGTTGACTTTATCGGCATCGATATTGAATTTGGTGATGGCTTCCGCGACCACTTTCTTATCGATTTCACCGCGCTTAGCCAACTCACCCAGAGCAGCAACCACCACGTAAGATGCATCCACTTCGAAGTGGTGACGCAGGTTCTCACGGCTGTCAGAACGACCGAAACCATCAGTACCCAGAACACGATAATCGCTCGCTGGGATGAAGTTACGGATCTGCTCAGCGAACAGCTTCATGTAGTCGGTAGAGGCTACCGCTGGTGCATCGCTCAATACCTGAGCAACATAAGGCACACGTGGAGTTTCAGTTGGGTGCAACATGTTCCAACGCTCACAATCCTGACCATCACGCGCCAGTTCAGTGAACGAGGTCACGCTGAACACGTCAGAGCCCACGCCGTAGTCTTTCGCCAGGATCTGCGCAGCTTCACGCACATGACGCAAGATAGAGCCAGAACCCATCAACTGCACTTTACCTTTGCTACCTGCAACAGTTTCCAGTTTGTAGATACCTTTACGGATACCTTCTTCTGCGCCCTGTGGCATCGCTGGCATGTGGTAGTTTTCGTTCAGCGTAGTCAGGTAGTAATAAACGTTTTCCTGCGCATCGCCGTACATACGCACCAGACCGTCATGCATGATGACTGCGACTTCATAAGCGTAAGCGGGATCGTAAGAAATACAGTTAGGAATGGTCAGCGACTGAATGTGGCTGTGGCCATCTTCGTGCTGCAAGCCTTCGCCGTTCAGGGTGGTACGACCGGAAGTTCCGCCGATCAAGAAGCCACGTGCCTGTTGATCGCCTGCTGCCCAGCACAGGTCGCCGATACGTTGGAAACCAAACATGGAGTAGTAGATGTAGAACGGGATCATTGGCAGATTGTTGGTGCTGTAAGACGTTGCCGCCGCCAGCCAAGAAGATGCCGCGCCCAGTTCGTTGATCCCTTCTTGCAGGATCTGGCCTTTCTCGTCTTCTTTGTAGTAAGCAACCTGCTCACGGTCCTGCGGGGTGTACTGCTGGCCGTTCGGGCTGTAAATACCAATCTGACGGAACAGACCTTCCATACCGAAGGTACGCGCTTCATCGGCGATGATAGGAACCAAACGATCTTTGATCGACGGGTTCTTCAGCATCACGTTCAGAGCACGCACGAAAGCGATAGTGGTAGAAATTTCTTTATTCTGCTCTTCCAGCAACGAGCTGAAATCTTCCAGAGCTGGCATTTCCAGCTTCTCAGTGAACTTCGGCATACGAGTTGGCACATAGCCATTCAGCGCCTGACGACGTTCGTGCAGATATTTGTACTCTTCGGAATCTTTCTCGAAGGTGATGTATGGCAGTTTTTCGATGTCTGCATCAGCAACTGGCACATTGAAACGATCGCGGAAGTGGTGGACCCCTTCCATGTTCATTTTCTTCACCTGGTGAGCGATATTTTTACCTTCCGCAGTTTCACCCATGCCGTAACCTTTGATGGTATGAGCCAGGATGACGGTTGGTTTACCTTGGGTGTCTTGTGCTTTTTTCAGTGCCGCGAAGACTTTCTTCGGATCGTGACCACCACGGTTCAGCGCCCAGATTTCGTCGTCGGTCATGTCTTTCACCAACGCAGCGGTTTCTGGGAAACGACCGAAGAAGTGCTCACGCACGTAAGCGCCATCTTTAGACTTGAAGGTCTGGTAGTCGCCGTCCAGCGTTTCGTTCATCAGTTGGATCAATTTACCGCTGGTATCTTTACGCAGCAGTTCATCCCAACGACCACCCCAGATCACTTTCAGCACTTGCCAGCCAGCGCCTGCGAAGATGCCTTCCAGTTCGTTGATGATCTTACCGTTACCCGTAACCGGACCATCCAAACGTTGCAGGTTACAGTTGATGACGAACACCAGGTTGTCCAGCTTCTCACGGGTCGCGATAGTGATCGCACCTTTGGATTCTGGCTCGTCCATCTCGCCGTCGCCCAAGAAGGCATAAACGGTCTGAGCGGCGGTGTTTTTCAGGCCACGGTGTTGCAGATACTTCAGGAACTTAGCCTGGTAAATGGCGCTGATTGGGCCCAGACCCATAGAAACGGTCGGGAACTGCCAGAATTCCGGCATCAGTTTTGGATGCGGGTAAGAAGACAGGCCATTGCCGTGAACTTCCTGACGGAAGTTGTCCATTTGTTCTTGAGTCAGGCGGCCTTCAAGGAAGGCACGTGCATAAACGCCCGGAGAGATGTGGCCCTGGAAGTAAACCAGATCGCCGCCATCTTGTGCGGTACGAGCACGGAAGAAGTGGTTGAAGCAGACTTCATAGAAGGTCGCGGAAGATTGGAAGGAAGCCATGTGGCCGCCCAGATCCAGATCTTTCTTGGAAGCACGCAGAACGGTCATTACCGCGTTCCAGCGGATAGCGCTACGAATACGGCGCTCCAGATCCAGGTTACCCGGGTAAGCAGGTTCGTCTTCTACCGCGATGGTGTTGACGTAGTTGTGCGCGGCTGCACCGGCTGCCACACTCACACCGCCTTTACGCGCCTGACCCAGTACCTGATCAATCAGAAACTGAGCTCGTTCAACACCCTCTTCACGGATGACCGATTCGATCGCCTGCAGCCAGTCGCGGGTTTCGATCGGATCCACGTCATTGTTTAAACGTTCTGACATGGTGGTATTCCTTATCTGTCTAATGGTTTATTTGGAGCCTGTCTTCCTGTGCTCTGGAGCAGAACACACGAAGACAGGCTCATCAGTTTAGTTGCCGCTTAAGTACTCAATTAAGTACTGCGAACGTTATCCCAACAGGCTGGTGTTACCCCGTGGGAAGCAGTTCTTAATCCTTGCGTTGCTGGAGACGCCGCAGCGATCTATCGCGCCGGGTGTGTTCTCGACTGAGATCCAACAAAATTTCCTCGATAAACGCCAAGTGGCGGTGCGAGGCTTCGCGTGCCTTTTCTGGCTCGCGTGCCACTATCGCCGCAAAAATACCGGCGCGGTGGCTGCTTACCGTTGCCAACATCTCACGGCGCGAGTAGAGCAATTCAAAGTTCTGACGAACGTTCTGTTCCAGCATCGGCCCCATGCAGCGTAGCAGATGAAGTAACACCACGTTGTGGGCAGCCTCGGTCACGGCAACTTGATATTGCATGACCGCGTCGGCTTCAGCGTCGAGATCGCCGCTGTCCTGTGCCTGCTGAATCAACAAATGGCAATCGCGGATGCGTGCCAGATCTTCATCGGTACCGCGCAATGCCGCGTAATAGGCAGCAATACCTTCGAGGGCATGACGGGTTTCGAGCAGATCGAATTGGGATTCAGGATGGTCGGCCAGCAGTTCAGCTAACGGATCGCTGAAGCTCTGCCACAGATTAGTTTGTACAAAGGTGCCACCGCCCTGACGACGCAGGAGTAATCCCTTTGCCTCAAGACGTTGGATCGCCTCTCTTAGAGAAGGACGGGAAACATCAAATTGTTTCGCCAGCTCACGCTCCGGTGGCAGTTTTTCGCCTGGGCGTAGCGTACCTTCGAGGATCAGGTATTCGAGCTGCTGCTCGATAACGTCTGATAACTTAGGTTGGCGGATTTTGCTGTAGGCCATATAGGTGATTTCTTCTCTGCGAAATGGCGCGGAGTCAATTGGTAATACCAATTTCAAAAACGTGACGCTAAAGTAACAAAGTATTCACCTGCTGTCCATACAGGCCTTGATCGAAATCATGTCTACCCGCACATTTTAACACCCCCAATGACACCTAGTTGCAAACTGATAACGCTACGGTGGTAATACCATTTACGAGGTAGGTCGCTGATTTAACTTTTACGAAACCTTTGGTTAGCTAAATTGCCGTGTTATTGATGGTGTTTGATGGCCGATTTATTAAGCTTTAATGAATACTTATTTGTTCGACGATTTCGGAAAGGGATGACACAGCAGGAACTGATCTGACCTCATAATCTGTTGCGCGTTTTGTGATTTATTGCTCATTTCATGCACTAAATCTTCGTCGCCGTCACACTCCCCGCATTTAATTGCTTAAATTGTTTAAATCTTCATCACTCACCGAATAAAGCAGGTGCAAAGCCAGTCACCTACCATTATTCTTTGCTGAACGGTAGCAGTGCCGAGGAATTAACAAATCCATCACTGTAAATAAAAAAATACACAGCTCGTAGTTATTGATTTACGATCATGGTAATTCGCAACATTACATTCGCAACGACAGAGGGTTAATGGATGGATGGTCAACAACAAGGCGACCAACTGAAGCGCGGCCTTAAGAACCGCCATATTCAGCTCATCGCTTTAGGTGGCGCAATTGGTACCGGGTTGTTCCTCGGTATCGCACAAACAATAAAAATGGCCGGTCCGTCGGTTCTGCTTGGTTATGCCATCGGTGGTTTTATCGCCTTTCTGATCATGCGCCAACTGGGGGAAATGGTGGTCGAGGAGCCGGTAGCGGGTTCGTTTAGCCACTTCGCTTATAAATACTGGGGTAACTTTGCCGGTTTCGCTTCGGGTTGGAACTACTGGGTGTTGTATGTACTGGTGGCGATGGCAGAGCTGACCGCCGTAGGTATCTACGTTCAATACTGGTGGCCGGATATCCCAACTTGGGTGTCTGCCGCAGTCTTCTTCTTGGCGATCAACGCCATCAACCTCGCTAACGTAAAAGTGTACGGGGAGATGGAGTTCTGGTTCGCCATTATCAAAGTGGTGGCGATCATCGGTATGATCGTGTTCGGTGCTTACCTGCTATTCACCGGTTTAGGCGGCCCAGAAGCCACCGTAACCAACTTATGGGCTCAGGGCGGCTTCTTCCCGAACGGCACCATGGGGCTGGTGATGGCGATGGCGGTGATCATGTTCTCCTTCGGCGGTTTGGAGCTGGTCGGTATCACCGCAGCGGAAGCCGATAACCCAGAAAAAAGCATCCCGAAAGCCACTAATCAGGTTATCTACCGTATCTTGCTGTTCTATATCGGTTCACTGGCGATTTTGCTCTCTCTGTACCCGTGGGGCAAAGTGGTGGAGGGCGGCAGTCCGTTTGTGATGATCTTCCATGATTTGAACAGTAACTTGGTAGCAACGGTACTGAACGTGGTGGTTCTGACCGCCGCACTGTCGGTGTACAACAGCTGCGTTTACTGTAACAGCCGCATGCTGTACGGCTTGGCTAAACAGGGCAACGGTCCAAAAAGCCTGATGAAAGTCGATGGCCGTGGTGTTCCGGTTGTTGCCATCGGTGTTTCCGCATTGGCAACCGCCTTCTGCGTACTGATTAACTACCTGATCCCAGGCCGTGCTTTCGAACTGCTGATGGCCTTAGTGGTCTCTGCATTGGTGATTAACTGGGCGATGATTAGCTTCGCACACTTGAAGTTCCGCGCCGCCAAAAACCGCGCCGGAGAAACCACCAAGTTCCGCGCATTCTGGTATCCGTTCGGTAACTATCTGTGCTTGGCGTTTATGGCCGGGATTCTGGTGATCATGTACTTAACCCCAGGTATCCAGATCTCAGTACTGCTGATCCCAGTTTGGGTAGTGGTGCTGGCGGTGGGTTACGCCATCAAGCAACGTAGCCAAAAAGCGTTGGGCAGTACCAGCCATTAAGTTTCACAGGTCTTCTCAAAGCCCGCAGCCGCGGGCTTTTTTGTGGCCGCTGATTTTGCAAACTGGCTCACACATTTCCCGCCGTAACACTTTTGTCCATCTCTATGACCGAACGCTCCTGACTGATCCCTCCAACCTGAGGCAATAATCTTGGCTATTCAATCAGAACCTGCCAGCGCGGAGAAAATATCTATGAGCAATGCGCCCCTTTCAATAAAAGAAAAGATTGGCTATGGCATGGGAGATGCCGGTTGCAACATGATCGGCGGAGCCATCATGTTGTTCCTCAACTATTTTTATACCGATATTTTCGGTCTGACGCCGGCCTTGGTGGGTATCTTGTTACTCTCAGTGCGTGTGTTGGATGCGGTGACCGATCCGATTATGGGCGCGATAGCCGATCGCACTCAAAGCCGCTGGGGGCGTTTTCGTCCTTGGCTATTGTGGATTTCTCTGCCTTACGTCGTGTTCAGTGTTCTGATGTTTACCACTCCGGAATGGAGCTACAACAGCAAGGTGATCTATGCCTTCGTCACCTACTTCCTGATGTCGCTCACCTATACCGCGATCAACATTCCTTACTGTTCACTAGGTGGCGTTATCACAGCCGATCCGCATGAGCGCGTCTCTTGCCAGTCGTACCGTTTTATCATGGTCGGGATCGCCACGTTAGTCCTGTCACTCACGTTGTTACCGATGGCAGAGTGGTTTGGCGGTGCCGACAAAGCGCGTGGCTATCAAATGGCTATGGGCGTACTGGCGCTGATCGCGTTGTTTATGTTCTTATTCTGCTTTGCCACCGTCAAAGAACGCATCCGCCCGGCAGTTCCCACTAACGATGCTCTCAAGGCCGATCTGAAAGACGTTTGGAAAAACGATCAGTGGGTGCGCATTCTGCTGCTCACCTTCTGCAACGTCTGCCCCGGCTTTATCCGCATGGCTGCCACCATGTATTACGTGACCTATGTGATGCAGCAATCGACATCATTTGCCAGTTTATTCATCGCATTAGGTGTCGTCGGTATGATGATTGGCAGTGCGCTGGCTAAGCCACTGACCGATCGCTTCTGCAAGCTACAAGTCTTCTTCTGGACCAATATCGTGCTGGCGATTTTCTCCTGCGGTTTCTACTTCATCAATCCGCACCTGACCATCATCGTCATCGTGGCCTATTTCCTGCTGAACATCCTGCACCAGATCCCATCGCCGCTGCACTGGTCGTTGATGGCTGACGTCGATGATTATGGCGAGTGGAAAACCGGTAAACGTATTACCGGGATCAGCTTCTCCGGCAACCTGTTCTTCCTCAAAGTCGGCCTAGCGGTGGCTGGGGCAATGGTGGGCTTTGTCATGTCCTATTCAGGTTATCAGGCTGACGCTACCAGCCAAAGTACCGAAGCGCTCAATAGTATCGTGCTGCTGTTTACCGTTGTCCCAGGTGTCGGCTATCTGATTACCGCTGGCGTCGTGCGCCTGTTGAAAGTCGATCGTAACCTGATGAAACAAATCCAAATCGACCTGACCAAGCGCCGCAGCAATTACCAAGAACTGGTGGAATACCGTGAGCAGCAACTCGAAACCAAACATTCGTAAGGACAAGCGATGAAGCACTATCCAAATCCGTTGATAGCACAGCGTGCCGACCCCTTTATCTATCGCCACCACGACGGCTATTACTACTTCGTTGCTTCTGTACCTGAATATGATCGGTTGGAGTTACGTCGCGCGACCACGCTCAGCGGGTTGGCGCAGGCCGAAGTCCAGGTGGTCTGGCGCAAACCAGCAAGCGGCCCGATGAGCCATTTAATTTGGGCACCGGAATTACACTTTATCGATGGCAGTTGGTATCTCTACTTCGCGGCAGCACACAGCCCAGAGATTGTTGATGGTTTATTCCAGCACCGCATGTTTGCGCTGGAATGCAAAGCTGCCAACCCACTGGAGGGAGAATGGGAGGAAAAAGGTCGGGTTTACAGCCACATTGACAGTTTTTCCCTTGATGCCACCTATTTCTCGCACCGTGGTAAACACTACTATTTATGGGCACAGAGAGATCCGGCAATCCGGGGTAATTCAAACTTATATCTGGCGGAAATGGCAACCCCGTGGCAGCTAAAAGGCACTCCGGTGATACTCAGTAAACCCGAACTGGAGTGGGAAACCATTGGGTTCTGGGTCAATGAGGGCCCGGCAGTGATCACCCACGGTCGACGAATTTTCATCAGCTATTCCGCCAGCGCGACCGATGAAAACTACTGCATTGGCTTGCTGTGGGCAGACATAGAGAGTGACATCAGCGATCCGACACAATGGCATAAATCCCCTCAGCCGGTATTTCGCACCAGCTACGCCCATCAACAATACGGCCCCGGTCATAACAGTTTCACTAAAGACGAAGAAGGCAATGATGTGCTGGTCTACCACGCTCGTAGTTACCGGGAAATTGAGGGCGATCCACTGTACGACCCAAACCGTCATACGCGCATCAAATCATTAGAATGGGATCAACAGGGGATGCCGATCTTTGGCGAACCACCAGCGGATAGTGATTAAATCCATTGAATTGGGCGCAGCATGTTCAACCTTGCTGCGCCCGTTGTACTTATTTCTCTTTACGCAGCGCCTTCACTTTCTCTGCCGTCACATCCGCTGGCAATCCGCCCCAGGTCACGCGCAGGTAGTTCACCAGTTCAGCCACTTCGGCATCACTCAGACGATCGGCGAAGCCCGGCATACTTTGCATACTTTCCCCATTAGGGAATTGCTGTGCTGGCAGGCCGTCCAATACCGAAACGATCAGGTTTTTACCATCCGGCTGACGTAGTGTTGCGTTATCGCGCATCCCAACGGCGACGTGTGGTTTGCCTTCCCCGTCACGCGCATGACAGCCCGCACATTGGTCGAGATAAGTCATTCGCCCGGCATCACTACCCTGCCCCAATTTAGCCGGTATCGCCGCTGGCGGTTGCTCGCCCATCAGGTAAGTCGCCAACGCTTTATGGTCCTCCAGTGTCAAATGACCGGTGCTGAGATCCACCACCATGTGCATTTCACTAAAAGCCGAGCCTTGCGGCGCAAAACCGGTGCTGAGGAAACGCGTCACGTCAGTCGGCGTCCAACCACGCTGTGCTAAACCGTTTGGCGTGATGTCAGGTGCCATAAAGCGCCCTAAGTCCCCACCTTGCAGAGTCTTATCTAGCTCCATCTGCCCCAGCTTGCCGCGCGGAGTATGACACTCACCGCAGTGCCCCAGTACATCCGCCAGATAACGGCCGCGCTGCCAATCGGCAGAGTTGCCTTGTGAACTGGCAGGCAGCGGATCGCTATTGCGGAACAGCAGATTCCAACCAATCAGCGCCATCCGCTGGTTGAATGGGAACGGCATATCGTTTTCTGGGATCGCCACATCCACCGGCGTGCGCGTCATCAGATAAGCGTAGATATCATCGGAATCCTGACGGGTAATGCCTTTATACGAGGTGTACGGCATCGCCGGGTACAGATGACGACCGCCCGGAGCCACACCTTCGGTTAGCGCTAAGAAGAAGTCGTCTTTAGTCCAACGGCCAATACCCTGATCGACAGAAGGTGTCAGGTTACTGCCGTAGATCACACCAAACGGCGTTTCCAGCGGATAGCCCCCCGCCATTGGCGCACCGCCAGCGGCAGTATGGCAAGCCGCACAGTCAGCGGCCTGTGCCAGATAACGACCACGTTCGATTTGTTGTTGATCGGCAGTGACTTTTTGCACCGGATTGTCGTTGGTACGGTTCTCTCGCCACCACAACACGGCGATCACGATAATCGCGATCAGGACTACCCATAACGCGAGACGTTTTTTCATTTCACCGTCTCCTTCAATAATCCTGGCGTTTTCATCACCACGTCGCGCACCGCTTGGTAGTAGCGCACATAGCCCGTACAGCGGCAGATATGGTCTTCCAACGCTTTGCCGATCGCTTCTTCCAACTGCTCTTCAGCAATCGGTTCACGTTTCAGCTTCTCAATAAAAATGGTGGCGGCGTTAACGAAGCCCGGTGTGCAATAACCGCATTGGAAGCTGTAATGGTCGAGAAACGCCTGTTGGATCGGTGAAAGCTCAATCACCTCGCCTTTATCATCGACTTTGGCGTGCCCCTCCACCGTACGCACGGTTTTGCCATTGAAGAAATGAGCACCGGTAATGCAGGTGCGTACCTCTTCACTAGTGCCGTCGGGACTGTCGACAATCGCCACGCAGGCATGGCAAATACCTTGTCCACAGCCAAGGCGTGAACCGGTCAGATCGAGATATTCGTGCAGGAAGTCGATCATCATCAGGCCTTCCGGCACGTCAATAGGATCGGTTTTTTTGCCGTTGATGGTCAGGGAAAGCGGCTGGGTTTTAATGCTCATTGTAATACCTCACGAATATTTTCTGCACGGACAGGCAAATCACGGAAACGGTGGCCGGTAGCGTCGGCGATAGCGTTAACCAACGCGGCAACAATAGGGATCATCACCACTTCGGCCATGCCTTTCGGTGGATCGGTTTCCGACAATGCCGGCAAAATGTCGCCGGTCTGCTGCCAGACCGCCACATCACTGGCGCGCGGCAGGTGATAACGGTTGAAGTTCCAAGTCCCGTTACCCGGTCCGTCTTCGTACAGAGGTAAATATTCGTGCAGCGCATGGCCGATACCCATCGCCAAGCCGCCTTGCAACTGACCAGAAACCAACTCCGGTACGATCAAGTTACCGCACTCCATAATCGAATGGTGGTTCAGCAGTTCGACTTTACCGGTAGCAATTTCCACCGCCACTTCCGCCAAAGTGCCAACGGCGCTGTAGTAAGTGACTGCGGCGTTGTTACGCTGCGTTGGTGGGTAATAAACCTGCTCACGAGCCAGCACCTTGAACTCACCGCCCGCATTACGCAGCGCCAAACCATCGATAGGTAAGCGCTCACTTTGGTTATTGAGTTTGAAGTCCGATTCCGCCCACTGCCAGCGGTTAAACACGTGCACCACAGCACCGGTCACACCGCCCATCTGGTAGGCTTTTTTCGCTAGCATTTCCAGCGGTAGCACTTCCATTCCCGCTGCCGTCAGGCCACCTTCTACCCAACGTGCATCTTCTTTGCGCACCACTAAAGGCGCTGCTTGCCCACCACCGATACCGGTTTGCCAAATCGCCAACGCCGCTGGCCACAAGCCATGTTCGAACACCACACGAGCCGCTTCACGAGTACTGTGCGAGAAGTAATACGCCGAGTTACTGGCGCTGGACGGTGAACAATAGCTTGGCGTCCAATTTGGATTGGTTTGTGACTTATCTTGTTCCTCTTGTGACATCAGGTAGGGATCGCCCGTCGCCACCATCGGCAACAGCGACCAATCGGTCACCGAGAAATTCGCTTCGTCGGCAGGTTTACCGAGCCATTGCGCGCACAGCACCGATTGCGAGGTCGACATGCCGGTGCCCATTTCCGCCCCGCTGTGATGCAAGGAGATCTTGCCGTCTTCGCTCAGTTCAACGCGAGCGAATGAGGTTTCCGCACCGGTGCCGAAGTCTTTCTGCACGCAGCCAAAGCCCACACCAAAACGCTTGCCGGGATGTTTGCTTTCGAATTCGGCTTTGCGTTCCGCACGCTTTAACCACATCTCATGCTTGGCAGCTTTCTCTAACACTTCATCGGCGCGGATCGCCCCGGCAGGAATCGCCCCTTGGGTATTTTTCATGCCAGACTTCAACACGTTACGCAGACGGAATTCGATCGGGTCGATCTTCAGTTCCGCAGCAATTTCATCCACCATCATTTCGGTGGCGGCCATACTTTGCAGCGTACCGTAACCCCGCGCCGAACCGGCATCAATCGCTCGCGAGGCCAAGCCAACAGCAGACAAATCGCTTTTCGGGAAGTAATAGATTGATTGCGCCGCAGTTGCGCCAACCATCGCCACCGACGGTGTGAAGTTGCTGCGCCCACCACCGTCAGCGGTCATTTCGCCGAAGAAGGATTGCAGCACTCCGCTTTGCTTGTTCACCGCGATGGTGTAGTTCATGTCGAAAGCGTGGCGTTTCAACGAAGTTTGGAACTGTTCGAAGCGATCATTAGCCAGTCGAACCGGGTTACCGTCGCCATACATCGCCGCTACAGCACCGTAATATGGGAAGTTGTAGTGATCTTTCGAGCCGTAACCGACGGTGTAGCACGGGTGCAACACCAACTGCTTCACCGGCTGATGGCGTTTTGCCAACATGCGCGGCAGTTCGTCCGCGACTTCTTGTGGGGACTGGGTCGGCACCACTAAATGCAGCGTTTGCGTTGCTTCGTCGAACCAGCCGTTGGCATTATCGGGTTCCAGTGCTGCGGTATCGATTGATTGCGTGGTATAGCGACGCGACAGCACCAGCCAATCTTGCGGTGGGCTTTTCAACTCGTCGGCGATCATCCCAGCGTGGTACATGCCTTCTTGATCCAGCTTGCCGCCTTCGCGACCTTCCGGCCATACCGGTAGATGCCTTCTCATACCAATAGGGAAAATTGGCATATCTTTCAAGCTGGAGAAGCGATCGTCGTCGAACGGTTTGTCGCCGCCCACACGCACATAACGGAACGTGCCCCAAGGGTCGCGCTCCAATGGGCCAGTTTCCGCGCCGTATTTAATCACTTCATCATGGAATTTCAGTTTGTCTTTAGCAAAACGGAAACGAGCAAAGTCGTGATAGATCAGGATCGCCGTTGCCTGCCCCAAATACGCCGGGGTTTTACCGGTTGGCAGCAACATATCCTCACCGTAAAACGCCGGGAAGGCTAAACCGTCACGCGCCAGATCTTCCGCCGTCACTAAACGGTCCGGTTGCAGGTCGTCTCCTAGCAATGAAAGATCGAGGCCTTCAAACAAGCGATCGGCCTTGGTAACGCGCAGAATAAAGGCATGAGCCTGTTTCTGCGGCCAATGTGGCATATCTACGGCGCGAATATCGCGGGCAAATACTTTATGCCCCATGACTTTGGCGCGGCCATCGATACGGAAACGAATACGTTTGTTTTGCGCATCCCAGTTTGGTGATTGAAGAATTTTTTGTTCAAACAGCGCGGCATAGGCGCGGCTGTACAACGGTGCGAGGTAAACTGACACCCCGGCAATCACCGCGCCTTTAATAAAACGACGCCGTGACGAGTTGAAATTGCTCATAAATGATCCTTCAGATTTTTTTCTTTTATTTATCAGAGTAGTTGTTGCGCAAACACTAGCACTCTTGGCATAGATGCCATAAGTATATGCTTATATGTGAAATTATGGGATGATTAACAAATTATTTCCAACCAAGATACATCTGAAAAACACCTACCATTAGCATGGTTGATCGGTGATTGCGCAAACTCGAGATTCAAATATGACGATCGGCATTATCATCGCCGCCGCTGGACGCGGAGAGCGTTTTATACGAGCTGGTGGAAATGGCAATAAACTCAATGCACTATGGCAAGGTCGTAGCGTATTTGAACGCACATTGCATCAGGCCATAGCGAGTAAAATGCCAGTGATGGTGGTAACTCGCCCCGATTATCACTCGGTGCAACAGATTTGCCATATAAATCAAATCCCTGTCATTACGCTTACCAGTCCAGGATTAGGTGATTCCATTGCCGCTGCGGTCGCCGCGACACCCGATTGGCACGGTTGGCTGATTCATTTGGCGGACATGCCTTTCGTCACTCCAGACGTGTTCCTACAGGTTGCCACCGCCTTAGACGAGCACGATATTGTGCGCCCTTATTACCAGCAGCAACCGGGCCATCCCGTCGGTTTCGCTGCCCGTTTGCGCAACGATCTTTGCCAATTGAGTGGCGATCACGGTGCGCGCGAGTTGTTACGCAACCGCGAAGTCTATCCACTAGACTTTGAACAACCTGCGGTAGTGCAGGACATTGATTTACCTTCGCAATTGCCAGCCAACGAGTAAACACCATGCAACATCTTGATATCACCGTAATCAGCCAAGCCCTTACCTGGTTGCAACAACAGCCCGTCTGGTTGTGTACCGTGTTGAATACCTATGGTTCGTCGCCACGTTCCCCCGGAGCGCTCATGGCGGCAACCCAAGAGGGTCATTACAGCGGTTCGTTGTCTGGTGGTTGTGTGGAGGAAGATTTTTTGCGCCGCATCGCAGAAGGTGAGTATCAGGCCGCCAGTCAGGTGATTCGTTACGGTGAAGGCGGCATGGAACCCAATGTGGCTCTGCCCTGCGGGGGTGTACTCGACGTTCTGATCGAATATCTACCGGCAGGAGAAACCAGCATTCAATATTTGGTTAAAATTGCCGGGGCGCTGGATGGTCATCACGCGTTACGCAAACAAATAACCTTGCCCAACGCCTGTTGCAGTCTGGACGAAGTCAGCGATTTTGCCAGCCCGACCTTGGTAGAGCGCGATCAGCAGCGCATCACGTTGCATATCGCTGCCGCGCCACGTTTGCTGATCGCCGGGCTTTCCAGCGTGGCGTTGTACTGCGCCGATTTTGCTAGTGCGCTCGGGTTCGAAGTGCTGGTCTGCGAAAACCGCCCCGAAGCGCTGGATAACTTTGCCGCTCAGCTCAAACCCAACGTCACCCTATTGCGCCAATTCCCGGCCAAATTTATCGAAGACGGCGGTTGCCACGCCAACACCGCCGTCGTAGCACTCACCCACGATCCGCGTATGGACGATCTGACGCTGATGGAAGCGATCCACACTCCAGCGTTTTACATTGGCGCGATGGGATCGCATCACAACAGCACACGTCGTCGCCAACGTTTGCAGCAGATCGCCGAGTTCAGTCCACAAGATCTGGAACGCATCCACGCTCCGATCGGCCTGCCACTCGGCAGCAAAACACCGGCAGAAATTGCTTTGGCGGTGATGGCCGCGATCGTCCAACAAAAGAATCACGCCTAAAAACACTCATTCGCTCACTTTTCGGCATGATTATCTTCATGCCGAATTAATTGAAAGCGGTTACACAAAAACAAATAACCCCCTCAATTCTTTATATCAATCCACTAAAAAACCCGCACAATTATTCGATATTTCATCTGTAATAAAAAACATCATTAGTGTAAGCGATTACATTAATGTGATCTGGCGCACTTTCAATTATCAGTTCAATGAATAACATAAAACTACGCATTCTATTTTTCGGATTTCCGGAGGCATCATGAGTACATCATCTGCGGGCAAAGGTCGTTCGAATGCCCAAATGACTTTCTTTGTTTGCTTTCTAGCGGCGCTGGCCGGTCTGTTGTTTGGGCTGGATATCGGCGTCATCGCTGGCGCACTGCCATTCATCAGCCATGAATTCCAAATAACCTCGTCACAGCAGGAATGGGTGGTCAGCACCATGATGTTCGGTGCCGCCGTCGGTGCGATCGGCAGTGGCTGGCTTTCCTACCGCTTAGGGCGTAAATACAGCCTGATGATCGGCGCGGTGCTGTTTGTCGCCGGTTCGCTGTTTTCAGCCTTTGCCCCTAACGTGGAAGTATTACTGCTCGCTCGCGTGCTGCTGGGCTTGGCTGTTGGGGTGGCTTCGTTTACTGCGCCGTTGTATCTGTCTGAAATCGCGCCAGAACGTATTCGTGGCAGCATGATTTCCATGTACCAACTGATGATCACCATCGGTATTCTGGCCGCTTATCTGTCCGATACCGCGTTCAGTTACACTGGCGCATGGCGTTGGATGCTCGGCGTGATCACCATTCCTGCTTTACTGCTGTTGGTCGGCGTATTCTTCCTGCCACGTAGCCCACGCTGGTTGGCCTCACGCGGTCGTGAAATCGAAGCCCAAAAAGTGTTGGAAATGCTGCGCGACACCTCGGCGCAGGCCAAAGCCGAACTGGACGAAATTCGCGAAAGCTTGAAGATCAAACAAAGCGGTTGGTCATTATTCAAAGACAACCAGAATTTCCGCCGCGCAGTGTATCTCGGCATTCTGTTACAGGTGATGCAACAGTTCACCGGCATGAACGTCATCATGTACTACGCGCCGAAAATTTTTGATCTGGCTGGCTTCGCCAGTACCGCACAGCAAATGTGGGGCACAGTGATCGTCGGTTTGGTTAACGTGCTCGCTACCTTTATCGCCATCGGTTTGGTTGACCGTTGGGGGCGTAAACCGACGCTGAAATTGGGCTTCTTGGTGATGGCTATCGGTATGGGCACCCTTGGCACCATGATGAACATCGGAATCACCACACCTGCGACACAATACTTCGCGGTATTGATGTTACTGATGTTTATCGTTGGTTTCGCTATGAGCGCAGGTCCGCTGATTTGGGTACTGTGTTCTGAGATCCAACCGTTGAAAGGACGCGATTTCGGTATCACCTGCTCAACTGCGGTGAACTGGATTGCCAACATGATCGTTGGAGCGACCTTCCTGACCATGCTGAATACCTTGGGTAGCGCGCATACCTTCTGGGTTTACGCCGGGCTCAACCTGATCTTTATCTTCCTGACCATTGCGTTGATTCCAGAGACTAAAAGCATTTCGCTGGAACATATCGAACGTAATCTAATGGCAGGTAAGCCGTTGCGCGAGATCGGCTCACGCTAATGAAAAAGCCGCCCGGTTCATATGAACCGGGCGGCTTTTTAACGAGCTAAATTACTTCAAGCAGCTAGAGCACTGCCCTTCCTGAATCTTCTGGAAGAAGTCATTACCTTTGTCATCCACTAGAATGAACGCCGGGAAGTCTTCCACTTCGATTTTCCAGATCGCTTCCATCCCCAGTTCAGGATATTCCACGCATTCCAAGCTCTTGATGCTTTGTTGTGCCAGCACCGCTGCCGGGCCACCAATACTGCCGAGGTAGAAACCGCCGTGTTTATGGCAGGCGTCTGTCACCTGTTGGCTACGGTTGCCTTTCGCCAGCATGATCATGCTGCCGCCATTGGCTTGTAGCAGATCGACGTAAGAATCCATACGTCCTGCGGTAGTCGGCCCCAATGAACCCGACGCATAACCTTCTGGCGTTTTAGCCGGACCAGCGTAGTAAATTGGGTGATCTTTCACGTACTGCGGTAAACCTTCGCCACGATCCAGACGCTCTTTCAGCTTGGCGTGGGCAATATCACGACCGACAATAATGGTGCCGCTCAGTGACAAACGAGTAGAAACCGGATACTGAGACAACTGCTTGAGGATGTCAGCCATTGGGCGGTTAAGATCGATCTTAATCGCTTCCCCTTCGCCCGCCTGACGCAGTTCCTGCGGGATAAACTTACCTGGGTTGTGCTCCAGTTTTTCCAGCCAGATCCCTTCGCGGTTGATCTTGCCTTTGATATTACGGTCAGCGGAGCAAGAAACCCCCATACCGACTGGGCAAGAGGCGCCGTGACGCGGCAAACGCACCACGCGAATATCGTGAGCGAAGTATTTACCGCCGAACTGCGCGCCCAAACCGAGGTTCTGCGCTTCTTTCAGCAGTTCTTCTTCCAAGGCCACATCGCGGAACGCCTGACCGTGCTCGTTACCTTCAGTCGGTAATCCATCGTAATACTTGGTCGAAGCCAGTTTCACGGTTTTCAGCGTCGCTTCCGCCGAGGTGCCGCCGATAACAAAGGCCACGTGATAAGGAGGACAAGCGGCAGTCCCTAAAGTACGCATCTTATCAACCAGATAATCTTTCAGGCGCCCCGGTGACAACAGTGCCTTAGTTTCTTGATACAGATAGGTTTTATTGGCAGAACCACCGCCTTTGGCGATGCAGAGGAATTTGTATTCATCGCCGTCCACGCTGTAGAGATCGATCTGCGCTGGCAAGTTGCTGCCAGTGTTGACCTCTTTATACATGTCCAGTGCCGCGTTCTGTGAATAGCGCAGGTTATCTTCGATAAAGGTGTTGTACACCCCGCGAGATAGTGCTTCTTCGTCGCCACCACCGGTCCAGACTTTCTGACCTTTTTTACCGACGATGATCGCCGTGCCGGTGTCCTGACAGGTCGGCAAAATACCCTTGGCGGCGATTTCTGAGTTACGCAAAAATTGCAGCGCAACGTACTTATCGTTTTCGCTGGCATCGGGATCTTTCAGGATATCTGCCACTTGCTGCTGGTGCGCCGGGCGTAACATAAATGAAGCGTCGTGGAAGGCGTGTTGGGTCAGGAGGGTCAGTGCTTCTGGGGCAACTTTCAGGATTTCTTGGCCTTCGAACTCAGCCACGCTCACATGTTCACGGCTCAGTAGATAGTATTCGGTAGTGTCTTTCTTCAGCGGGAATGGATCTTGATAGTGGAACGGTTTATTCGACATTGATCTCTCACTTGCAACACCAGTTGCGTTAAATTCACACTCGTTGAGCGCTCAAAAACTCACTTACGTATTTTTAATCAATCGGGTACAGGTTCATCAAACAGTGTCGATTATCCCGCAGTTAACACAGCGATTACAATCAATCTAGGGCGATCAACTTATCAATACGGCAAACTTCCCCAGTTGCCAGCGCCTGACTCCCCCATTATCCTAAACGCCATGAATAAAGCCCGTATCCCTATTGCGCTGCAACAAGCGGTCATGCGCTGCCTGCGAGAAAAATTGCAGCTCGCACGCCAACAATTTACCGGTGAACTACCGGAACCCAAAATCGTTTACCAACAACGTGGCACCAGCGCGGGTACCGCGTGGCTACAGGCTTGGGAGATTCGCTTAAATCCGGTGTTATTGCTGGAGAATCAGCAGACATTTATTGATGAAGTGGTGCCGCACGAGTTGGCACATTTGTTGGTGTTTCGTCGATTTGGCCGCGTCGCACCGCACGGCAGTGAGTGGCGCTGGATGATGGAAACGGTATTGCAGGTTCCCGCTAGCCGCACACATCGTTTTGAAATCAGTTCAGTGCAAAGCAAAACCTTTCCATACCGATGCGCTTGCCAACAACATCAACTGACTATCCGCCGCCATAATCGTGTGCTGCGCGGTGAAAGTGAATATCGCTGTAGGAACTGCGGGGAGAAATTGGCTCCGGCGTAGGGGGGGTGAATTTGAGTATCGGTTAAGAGCAAGATGCGGATATATCTTCACAATGTACTGAGTTCATCTCTCTTTGGACATTCAGGTTATTCTGTCCAGTTCTGCTGACTCGTCCAAGTATACACAACCTTTCTTTTCACCCGCACTAGCTACTGAACAAAAAACACGTACAATTAAGTTGTACAACAATAAGGATTCAAACATGTTTACTTGTAACTATAGCCATGCTCGCGACAACCTCACTTCCTTGCTGGAACTGGCAGTTGATGAAAATCAGCCAGTTGAAATCCAACGTAGAAAAGGCGGCGCGGCTGTCCTAGTGAATAAAGAGGCTTTCGAGCGTTATCGCAAAGCAGCGCTCGATGCTGAATTTGCCGAAATCATGCAGACTCACGGCGCTGCGTACACGGAACTTTCAAAACGATGAAATTAGTCAGTTCACAGGAGGTGATCGAGTTCCATGATCGCTTAATCTCGCGTGATGGTGGTGTTACTGGCATGGCCGAACCTGGCCGCGCCGATGCCATCATTCACCGTGTGTTAAACATGCACCATTACGAAGGTGTAACGGACATTTACGATCTGGCCGCCGTGTATCTGGTCGCCATAGCTCGTGGTCACATCTTCAACGATGCGAACAAACGAACGGCGCTGTTTGTCGCTCAAGTTTTTTTGAAGCGTAATGGTGTACAAATCATTAGTTCACGGATTTCGTTTGATGAAATGCAAATCATTGCCGTCAACGCGGCAACAGGAGAATATACATGGAGGATGGTTTCCGACCATTTAAAAGCAATAACCCTTTAAATTAGCCGCCGAAGTGAAGTGTTCTCCGACGAACTGCGCCGCCGCAATCTGTAATTCCCCCTCACATTGGACATTCAGCCATTTCTGTCCAACTTCACAATGAAGACTACTTATTATGACTTGTCTCCATGGCACACTAATGATGTAAATACCCTCATCCCTGCGGCGTGTAGCATTGTTACTGTAGCCATTTCTGTTATATCCGATATCTCTAGCACCTCCTCCATTCCGTTTTGAGCCTTTATATTGTATTGCCTTGTAACTCTTGTCTGATCATCCATTGCGGTTAAACTCATAGTTACTGGCTTTGGTGTATTCTCCGCGATCATAATGCTATTAGCAGCTCCCGGCATCTCTTGAATGGTTAGTACCACATTCCTTCCCGTACTCACACCAACACAGGTATAGTCATGATTTACATAGTCTTTACCTCCCAACGGTAGATCGGCCGCGCAAACAGAAACACTAGCAACCAGACCCAACACTACCATTAATATCTTGAGCTTCACTTTTAATCCTACCATAATAAAAATCACGTGATTTTAGTCAATAACGGGGCTATTTGTTGTTGCCGATCGTTTCTTTGTATTACTGCTTACCCCATCATCGCAAAGTACAATAACTGATCTGGCTATAGTTCTCCGGACACACAAATGCAGGTAAGATCAGTTAACCCTAGTCACCACAACCAGATCAAGCACTCAGCCACCAGATAAACCAAATCAAGACTTCCCCTATTTGCCCCCGCCGTCAACTTCCATTACCCTCGCTACCTTTACAATTTTGAGCTGTTTTGGAATATGCTTCGCAAAATTTTGTTCGTTGTTATGTTTGTTTCAGGGACGGTACAAGCACAAAAAATCAATAACTTCTCTCAGGCCAAAACCGCGGCGGCGAAAATTAACGCCGATGCTCCCGGTAGTTTTTACTGTGGTTGTAAGATCCGCTGGCAGGGTAAAAAAGGCACTCCGGTTCTGAGTAGTTGTGGCTATCAAGTTCGTAAAGACCGACAACGCGCCACGCGCATCGAGTGGGAGCATGTGGTTCCGGCGTGGGAATTTGGTCATCAGCTACAGTGCTGGCAACAAGGCGGGCGTAAAAATTGCAAAAAAAATGCTCGATTCCGCAAGATAGAAAGCGACCTACACAACCTGCAACCCGCGATTGGTGAAGTGAATGCCGACCGTAATAACTTTATGTACAGCCAATGGCGCGGCGGCGAAGGGCAATACGGCCAATGCCCAATGAAAGTCGATTTCAAAAACAAACAGGCCGAACCGCCAGCCCGTGCCCGTGGCAGCATCGCTCGCACCTACTTCTATATGCGCGATCGTTATCAGTTGCGTCTATCACGCCAGCAAACCCAATTGTTTGAGGCGTGGAACCGCCAGTATCCGGTCAGCCGTTGGGAATGCCTGCGTGAAGAACGCATCGCAACTGTGCAAGGAAATCATAATCCTTACGTCCAACGGACTTGTCAGCAGCAAAAGAGCTAATAACCTTCATGTTTCTCGTTGCCGAGTTGTTGGCTGCACCTAAAAATCTATTGGGTATATACTGTTGTCCAATTTACTTCGCGCTTTCAGGATTGAACAATTACTATGCGAATTCCCCGTATTTATCACCCGGAACCGTTGGTCGCCAATGCTGAAATCCCATTGAGCGACGATGCCGCCAACCACGTGGGCCGTGTATTGCGTATGAACGCCGGGCAAATGCTGCAATTGTTTGATGGCAGCAATCAAGTCTTCGACGCCGAAATCACTCGGGTAGATAAGAAAAGTGTACAGGTACGCTTAAACGTCGGTCAGTTGGAAGATCGCGAATCACCGCTGCATCTGCATCTCGGCCAAGTCATCTCTCGTGGTGAAAAAATGGAATTCACCATCCAAAAATCCATCGAGCTCGGTGTCAACGTGATTACCCCGCTGTTTTCCGAGCGCTGTGGTGTAAAGTTGGATGGTGAACGTCTGGCGAAAAAAATTCAGCAATGGCAGAAAATTGCGATTGCCGCCTGCGAACAATGTGGGCGTAATCGAATTGCGGAAATTCGTGAGGCGATAACTCTGGAGGCTTGGTGTGCCGAACAGGACAACAGTCTGAAACTGAACCTGCACCCGCGCGCCAATCACAGCATCAATACCCTGCCGTTACCGGTGGAACGCGTCCGTTTGCTGATCGGGCCAGAGGGTGGATTATCCGCAGATGAAATTGCCATGACCACAGGTTACGGATTTACTGATATTCTGCTGGGACCACGCGTTCTGCGTACAGAAACCACAGCACTCACCGCAATAACTGCTTTGCAGGTACGTTTCGGCGACTTGGGTTAAAGGAGAAAAGATGATCAAGCTCGGCATCGTGATGGACCCCATCACATCCATCAACATCAAGAAAGACACCAGTTTTGGCATGCTGCTCGAAGCGCAGAGCCGTGGCTATGAACTGCATTACATGGAAATGAACGATCTTTACCTGCATGCAGGTGAAGGCCGCGCCCGTACTCGCCTACTCAGCGTGGAACAAAATTACGATAATTGGTATCTCTTCGGCAGCGAGCAAGATCTGGCATTGCAGGATCTGGATGTGATCCTGATGCGTAAAGATCCGCCATTCGACACCGAATACATCTACGCCACTTACATCTTGGAACGTGCCGAAGTTAAAGGCACATTGGTGGTCAACAAACCACAAAGTCTGCGTGACTGTAACGAAAAACTGTTCACTGCTTGGTTCCCAGAACTAACGCCAGATACACTGGTCAGCCGTAGCGCGGCTCACATCCGTAAATTCCACCAGCAACACGGCGATATTATCCTCAAGCCGTTGGATGGCATGGGTGGAACCTCGATTTTCCGCGTTAAACAGGACGATCCTAATCTATCAGTGATCATCGAAACGTTGACCGAGTACGGTAGCCGTTTCTGCATGGCGCAAAACTTCCTGCCAGCGATCAAAGAAGGCGACAAGCGTATTCTGGTGGTTGATGGCGAGCCTGTGCCTTACTGCTTGGCACGCATCCCAGCACAGGGTGAAACCCGTGGTAACCTAGCCGCAGGTGGGCGTGGTGAAGCCCGTCCGTTGAGCGAAAGTGATTGGAAAATCGCCCGAGCAGTGGCGCCGACGCTGAAAGAAAAAGGCCTGATTTTTGTTGGTCTGGATGTGATTGGCGATCGCCTAACGGAGATCAACGTCACCAGCCCAACCTGCGCCCGTGAGATCGAAGCGGCATTCCCAGACGTTTCCGTCACCGGTATGCTGATGGACGCAATCGAAAAACGTCTGGCAGCGAAGTAATTTCGAACGGGCGGCATTGCCGCCCGTAACCTCTAAATCAAATAATTATTTTTACTAACACAATGAATTTACAGCACCATTTTCTTATTGCCATGCCAAGCATGCAGGACCCGCGTTTCAAACACTCGGTCATTTACATCTGTGAGCACAATGAAGACGGCGCGATGGGGCTGGTGATCAATAAACCTGTGGAACAATTCACCATCGAAACGGTACTGAGCAAACTGAAGATCTTGCCGACAACGCGCGATCCCGAGATTCGCTTAGACAAACCGGTGTTCGCCGGTGGCCCATTAGCGGACGATCGAGGCTTTATTCTGCATACACCACACGATGGTTTTGCTTCGAGTATCAAGATCTCCGATAAAACCATGATCACCACATCGAAAGACGTACTAGAAACGCTCGGTACGGCGGATCAACCTGAGGATGTGCTCGTCGCCCTCGGTTATGCCGGTTGGGAAAAAGATCAGTTAGAGCAGGAAGTATTGGAAAATGCTTGGCTGACGATCGAGGCCGACACCGACATTCTGTTCCACACACCGATCGCGAGCCGTTGGCGCGAAGCGGCTAACCGCCTGGGCATCGACATCCGTAGTATCGCCAACCATGCAGGACACGCCTGATGAGCAATCGCACCATCATCGCCTTTGATTTCGGCACCAAAAGCATCGGTGCCGCTATCGGCCAAGAAATCACCGGTACGGCACGCGCGCTGGCCGCCTTTAAGGCCCAAGACGGTACGCCAGACTGGCTCAAGATCGAAAAACTGTTGAAAGAATGGCAGCCAGATCTGGTGATCGTCGGTCTGCCATTGAATATGGATGGTACGGAGCAACCGCTAACTGAACGTGCCCGTAAGTTTGCCAACCGTCTAAATGGTCGCTTTGGTGTTCAAATTGCACTGCATGACGAACGCCTAAGCACCGTTGAGGCTCGCTCGCACCTGTTCGACCGCGGCGGTTTCCGCGCATTAGACAAAGGCAGCGTTGATTCAGCCTCCGCCGTGGTTATTCTGGAGAGCTGGTTTGAGCAGCAACTGGGCTAACTTTACGCGCCGGAGCAAAGCGACTGAACATAATCGCTCCGGCTGTTGGCACTACTTCTTTTTCTGATACTGGCAATTCCAAGCCCTCAGCGAGATCGAATGTATCCAACGATAGCCGGTTAACCCGATACGGCGTAAGACTGCCAACCACGGCATAACCTCGCCAATCTGTCGTCACACCATATTGATTGTTCACACCAATATCCGGTGATTTCGGCACTTCAACAATCGCGATAGTCTCCCCCAGCGATTGACCTAAAGTCAGTCCTCCGCGATGTAACACCGCACTACCAGAAAGCTCGACATTCTGCTGGCGATAACCTTTGCCACGGGAATAACCCAAGCGAGCGTCCCCGGCGTTGTATTGGTAGTCCAGACTCGCATCCTGGCTACTCCCGTCTTTCTGATTTTGCGTAGCACCAAGATCATAACTCAGACTGTAATCTTCCAGCGCGGTGCCACTAACACCGAGACGACGGCTGTCAGAACCATTTTTTGCAATGGTGTGGTCATAGTTCAGTTTCAATCTGGGTATCGATATTTTGCTTAAAGGAATAGTGAAAGAAATGCCGACCAAACTCTGTTCTTGGCCATAAGACTGACGGTTATATTCCGCATAAATTGAGGTATCAATATCGGCCCAAGTGCCGCTATAGCCTATTTCAATACTGGTCTCACGCTTTTCCTGACCGCGAACAGCCTCTTGCACAAGAGTCAGGTATAAACTATCGGAATCCGAAAGATATTGATTGTAACGCGCTTCCAAACGGTGCTTTTTCTCCGCCTCAAACTCACCGACAAAGATATCGTCTTCCCAATCCCACCAATATGAGTCTTGTTGCCCGATGGCGTCAGAAAAAGTGCGATAGCGTTGTTTTGGATAGTATTGCGCCAGCAAGCTTAAGGACGATTCCCAAGAAAGGAGCGAACGCAGATAACGTACACGCCACATACCACCACGATCAGCATCGGTACGACGTGAGTCTTGCGCAACAGAGAAATTGTAATCGACGGACAATGCCCCCCACTTATCCAAACTTTTCCCGATCCCTAGAGATCCGCTACGATAAAGTTGCTCAGCCATGACTGAACCACCATAGAGCGTCGTTTTAAACGGTAATCCATAGCTGATGGAGTACTGACCAAATAAGGGCTTGTCCTGTTCAACACCGTGATACGGTTTATATCGTCCCACGTTAAGATCGTATTTCCAGTGATTCCCCATAACCAGATTCGGCATCATCGAGTACGGAATGGTTCGTTCAGTTTCTGTTCCGTCGCTCTCTTTGATGGTCAACTCGATATTTCCTTCAGAATCGGAAGGATGAATATCCTGCAATACAAAAGCTCCGGGTGGTACAAAAGTCTGGTAAATCACCACACCATTTTGCCGCACCCGCACTTCTGCATTGCTACGCGCATAACCGCGTATCAATGGCGAAAAAGGTCGTAAACCATCGGGTAACATACGGTCGTCAGAAACGAGGCTAACTCCACGGAATCTCACGCTATCAAATAATTCTGCCGGAGTACTTTGATCACCAGCCACTAACTGTGAGCGCCAAGTTTTGATATTACGAGAAGCAGTGACGCGCTCGCTGTACCATTCAGGCTGACCCCAAGTATCACGCTGATAGATAGGTTGATAACGTAAGCGCCAAGCATCTACATTGATCCCACTGGTAAAATTAGCGTACAAACTGTCGTGGCGCTCAGCGTCACGATAACGCTCCCCAGCATAATGGGCATAGTTAAGTTGATAATCGACAAAAGCGGCGTTTATACCTTCATCCCAACGACTGGTCGCCACCGCATTTTCCATATTACTGATGAGTTCCGTCGGGATGACTAGCGTCAAGAGTGTGGCATCACGGTCGTAAAAAGTTTGGATTTCAGCTTGCCGCAATGAACGCGGCAACACGCAGCCTTTGGAAGTGAACAGCATTTTAGCGACATCGTTATAGTGCATCCCCCATTCACGTAATAAGGGTGCAGTCAGACAGGGATATTCACCAACAATAAAGTCGAGTGCTATTTCACCCTTATAGTTATTGTTGACAATAACGTAGGCTTTATTAATTTCTGCCACGCAATAAAACGACACCAGAGCTAACCCTAGCCCGGCAATACGTAAGATGGAATTCATTCGTTCCCTGAGTCATTCCACAATATTGAAATCATGTCAAAAAGGCGCTGCAACCAGCGCCTTGACGATCTCTATTGAATCGGTTTTTAGTTGTTGTTTATCTAGCCACAACTCAAAACTTATTAACCTTGCAGAGCAGCAACTTCAGCACGAGCCTGACGCAGTTCTTCCGTAACTTTATTTACGTCAGCCTGTTTCTCTTGCAGTTTACCCTGATATTTGGCGACTTTCTTGGTATCGCCTTTGGCCTGAGCTTCACGCAGATCAGCCTGAACCTCACGCACGTCTTTTTGCTTGTCTTGCAGTTTGCTTTCCAGCTTGCTCACTTTCTTTTGAGCATCTTTCAGCACGCTACCGTTGGTGCAGTTGGCATTAACTTCGCTCAATGCACGCTTCAAACCAGCGATTTTATAGTCATTACCATACTTTTCTGCTTGTTTGATTTGGTTCTCAATCGCAGCACGCTTGGCGTTACAATCGTTAGCCGCAGAAGCGATAGAAGAGAAACCCACACCCAGAGCCATAACCAATGGCAGTACAGCAAATTTAGTCATCTTGTTCATTTTGAAGTCCTTAATCAGTATTAATAGGGAGAGTCATCTTCCCCCCTCCAGTCACAGCCATGATAAATAGATGATGGTGACTTTAATATCCCAGCTCGGACTCATTTGTCTGTAGGAACGGACTACACGCTTGTAGTCCGTTGTAAGTTTTGCAGAGCAACGATTAAACGTCGAGTTTCACCCATCACGAGGGCGATATTGCCGTGCTCAACATTTTCTTCTAGCACTCGGCATGCTTTATCCAATTTATCTGCATGGATCAGTCGCGCGGCTCCAGTCAGTTTATGTGCCAATTCACTAACGTCTTCACTTCGTAACGGTTGGTGCTCGGCTTCTTTCGCCAACGCCGCACCGTCTTCCTGCAGACAATCCAATAACGTAGCAATAAATTCGGCAAAAACTGCAGGTTGACGTAGTTCTGCTGGGAGTTTTTCTGGTGAGAAAATATCGTCGTCGTCGTTATGTTCAACGTTTGCCACCGGTAAACTACGTAACTTGTCTGTCAGAATCTGCAAACTCACTGGCTTAAACAAGCAATCATCCATACCAGCCTCAAGGCAAGCATCGCGCGCACTGCCTTGTGCATTGGCCGTCATCCCCCAGATTGTCATGGGTTCATGCTGACGTTGCTTTTCTATCTTCCGCAGTTGCCGAACAAAGCTATAACCATCCATATTCGGCATATGACAATCCGTCATAATCAGATCAAACTGCTGCTGTTCTAGTATATTCAGCGCCTGTTTGCCATCTTCGGCCGTCACAACACGATGCCCCAAATAGGTCAACTGTTGGAGCAGCAACATTCGCCCAGCACGATGATCTTCCGCTACCAGCACCCGCAGGCTAGGTAACGGCTCATGACTCACCGAAGTCGATGCTGTTGTTAATTTCAACTTGGTCAACCTGGGGATCGACAGATAAACGGTGACTTCACTGCCAATTTCCGGCTGACTACGCAAAGAGATAGTGCCGCCCATCATTTCCACCAGTGTACGGCAGATATAGAGCCCCAAGCCGGTACCTCCTGAAGTGGTTTTCCCTTGAGAGAAGGGTTGGAACAGGCGTTTTTGCAGATTTTCATCCATGCCTTGCCCGCTATCAATAACGCGGATACTGATATCCATTCGTTCATCGCTAGCCGACTCCACCATCGCATGTAGCGTCACCTGCCCTTGCGAAGTAAACTTGATGGCATTACTGACCAGATTAGATAGCACCTGTTTGAAGCGCAGCGGATCTATCAACACATCGCCAGTCATTGCAGCATCAATGCCCAATTTGAAATCTAATCCCTTCTGCCGTGCGACGCCGTCAAATAACATGGCGACAGCTTCTATCAAATGCCTCAGTTCGGCACGCTCAGGCTGTAGCACCAAACGATCGGATTCAATGCGTGAAATATCAAGAATATCGCCAATCAGCGCGAGCAGGGAATTGGCTGAGTCATAGGCTACCCCCAGCAAATTCGCATCGGGTTGTGTCCCTTGTTGATGCTGACGTAACGTCAATTCCAGTAAACCAATAATCGCATTCAACGGGGTGCGAATTTCATGGCTCATGGTAGCCAAGAACGTTGTTTTCGCTCGGTTGGCGCTGTCTGCCAGTTCTTTAGCTTGTTGCAACTGGCCGATGAGTTGCTCACGTTCAGTAATATCAAACCAACCGCTCACGTTACCTTCAGCCTGACGCGGGTCGGCCATCAATAGCGAACGCCATTGTTGTAGCAGACGAATTTTCCCATCCAACTCCAACTGACGAGTGATCAAAAACGCCTGTGGTTCGTTATCACCGGGTTTCAGTTCCACCTCTTGCGCACCGGAAATATTGAGTTGATAGTGATCCAATTTCTCACCCAATACCTGTTCAGCCGGAGCCCCCAACGCTCGATAAAACTGCGCGTTGGCCGCAACCACCCGCTCACTAAAATCGGTGATATAGATAGGGACTGGCAACGCATCTAGTAGCGCTTGCTGACGATAACCTGCACTAGCTGCTTGTCGTGCTAATCGCTGTCGATAATTCTGACGATAATGCCAGATGGCCCACAGCAATAATAAGACAACTAAAGCCAGAACCAACAACAGTGGCCGATAGTACTCTGCGAATCTATCTTCATCGCGGAATACCCCCTTCGTCAGGTAGGCATAGCTATACCAATTGCTGGTCATGGAATGGATTTCTTCTGGCGGGATATTGAGCAGTGCCTTGTCGAGGATCGTCGCTAACGGATATTCGTCTCTGGAAATCCCCATCACAAACCGAGCTGGCTCAGTATCCAATCCATGCAGGATCGCCAAACCACTTTGCGGTTCGAGCGAAAGTAAGAAACTGGCACCGATCATCGGCAATATCAAAGCATCCGCACGATGCTCTTTCAGCGCCGTCATTCCCTCTTGTGACGTCGCCACGCTGACGCTGCGGCTTTGTGGATATTGTTGCTGTAAAGCCGTGCTCAGAGAATGCCCTTCCACAACGGCGATACGTTGTGGATGCAGATTATCTTTTTGCGATTTATAACCGACCAATACCCAAGAGTTGAACAGGTAAGAACGGGTGGTCAGTAATCCATTGAGCCATACTGAATCCAGAGTCACACCCGCGACAACATCGGCTTGTTTGTTTTTCACCGCTTCTAATGAATGCTGCAACGATTGAGTACGAATAATATTGAAACGCAGCCCGGTACGGCTGGCGATAGCTTCAAGTACATCGGCGGTCAGCCCCCGAAAACTCCCCTGCTCATCAAAAAAACCTAACGGGGCAAAATCATCATTAACGGCGACTTGGATACTCGGGTGCTCTTCTATCCATTTACGTTCCAATGCCGTAAACAGCAACTGTGTTCCGTTAGAGGCTAATGGACTTCCGCCATTCCAACGGCTATTGATGGTAGCGGTGGTACTTTCTAGGATGGTTGGTAACAGGGTGTTGATAATACGTTGCAAGCGTAAATTGTTCTGCGCCAAGCCAAAGGAAAAACCATCGGCTTCCTTCTGTGGCAACAATTGCAAATGCAGGTTGTTTAGGTTGGCTTGATTGATTAAGTATTGTGCTGATGTGGCATCACCAATAAAGGCATCAATATTACTAAACGACAGTGCCTCTAATGCTCGTCGTGGCGAGTCAAACACCTGTACGTCAACGCCTGGGAAATGTTCCGCTAAAATTTTACGACTATTATACGATTGCTCGACGGCAATATGAGCGGGTGGTTTACTCTGCAGCAGGCTATCTGTGCGCACGACTAATGCTGGAGTAATAGGTTGATAAGGTTGGGTTAACAGAATGCTATCTCGTTCACCATCGTCTGCACTGATGTTACCGATCAAGTCTACTTCGCCATTTTTTAACGCTTTAAGCAATGCCGCGTAGGTACTATAAGAACGTACTTTCACCTGTACATTCAGGTTATAAGCCAAAATCCCCAGATAGTCGGCATTGATACCACCGTAATCATGTAAGCCTGTAGTGATGTCATAGGGAGGATAGTTAGGTGCAGAAGTGCCAAATATCAGTGTTCGCTTATGCCGCAGCCATTGCCAATCAGCGCTGGCTAAAGCCGGCTCGGGCAATTGAACTTGGCTACGGCTGATTAAGTTTATTTCCTTACCATCGGTGGTGGTATCCGCAAATAGCCGGAAACAGACTAGCAACAATAACAACAGTAATTTATTCATCTGAAATTATCTTATTTTCATTATCAATAAATGCAGATAACTCATCTGAGCTATTAACCTTTAACTTCTCCATCAAGCGCCGTTTATAAGTACTAATGGTTTTATTACTTAATATCAATCTATCAGCAATATCTTTATTACTCATTCCATTGGCTAAATAGCGTAATACGGTAATTTCACGATCAGAAAGGCGCGCTAAGCTATTTTCATCACTGTCACTACTCACCACCTGTTGTGTTAAAGGCGCGATTACTGACTGGGGGAAACAACTGAACCCTTGCAACACGAGTTGGCATAGAGGTGCTAATTGGCTGATATCATTGTCTTTGCTAAAAAAACCACAAGCTCCAGCTCGTAAGGCACGCTCAGCATAAATTTCAGTGGGCAAACCAGTATAAACAACGACCTTTATGGTGTTATCAATCTGGCGAATATGCTGCAAAATTTGCAAACCATCCATTTTATTCAGCATGATGTCCAGAATCACCAGTTCAGGCGTTTTTTCTTTTATTTTTGCCAGCGCAGTCATACCGTCGGTTGCGGTTAAAACCGAGTTATTTCCTATTGACGCAAGAATGGACTTAACTGCAAAACCAATTGCGGGATGGTCATCAACCACTAACCATGGGCTCATAAGAATTGCCTTATTTTTATCAGAAAACACCCAAGCCAAAAAATATCCACAATCAGTTTTGGAAAGTAGATGCTAATGAGATAATTGAGATTGTGTCATTATAATAGACTTGACGCAATCCAGCATCATACCTCGTGCATTTTATTGCTCTATTCCATTATTTATATCGCTGATTAATCAGCTGGCTATCTACCCGTTCAGAGAAATCAGTCTGTGAGCTTGAACCATCATCAGAGGTATCCAGCACTTTCTCTGGTTGATATAACACGTTAAAACAAACCTCTTTCAGATGCTCTTTGGCTTGCCATAAGTTGTAGTCACCCTGCATCGCCAACCACATTTCTGCTGAAGTGCCTAATACAGCACCCAAACGTACCGCCATATCTGCGGTAATGTCTGCTTTCATATTGATCACCCGGTTCAACGTTGAAGGTGACACCTGTAATGCAGTCGCCAGTGCAACCTCCGAAATCCCCAGTGGAAGCAGATAGTTACTTTTAATTGAGGGGCCAGGGTGCGGCGGGTTAAACATATCCATAATCGACCTCAGTGATAATCGAGATAATCCAATAAATAAACGTCGCCCTGCTCGAAACAAAAAGTCAGTCGCCAATTACCATTAACGACAATTGACCACTCTGCAGAAGCAAAGCCGTATAACCGGTGCAATCGCCAGCCTGGTAAGTTCAAATCAGTCACTACCTGCGCACGATGTAAAAAGTGCAAACGTTCCCGCAACTTTTGTCGATGTCGAGTATCGATCCCGGAAGTAACACCATGCAGGAAAAACTGCTCGAGTCCTTTATGTCGAACGATTTAATCATCGTACCCCTCCATTGAGTATTGCGCAATGCGCAATTGGCAATTTCATGTTTACAACAACCCCTGTTTAACCCGCTGCTGTAAGCCTTGTTCAAAAGTTTGCATACCGGCCTGCGCCCCGGTTTGCAGTACGCTGGCGAGTTGATGGGTTTTGCCTTCGCGAATCATGCTACTAACTGCTGCGGTGGCGGTCAGAACCTCGAAAACAGCCACCCTACCACCACCGGTTTTACTCAGTAGCTTTTGGGCAATCACCGCTTGCAAGCTATTGGCCAATTGAGCTCGTACATAAGGTTTCTCTTCTGCAGGAAACACATCCACCAACCGCTCCACCGCCTGTGGCGCACTGCGAGTATGTAGGGTCGCCAGCACCAAGTGACCGGTTTCGGCTGCCGTCAGTGCCAAGCGAATGGTGGTGGTGTCACGTAATTCACCGAGCAAGATCACATCAGGGTCCTCACGCAGTGCGGCTCGCAGCGCATCGTCAAAACTGTGGGTATCGCGCCCGAGTTCACGCTGCTGGATCAGCGAACAGTGACTATGGTGGATAAATTCAATCGGATCTTCCAAGGTCAAAATATGGCGGCGCTGATGGCTGTTGATGTGATCGATCATCGCCGCCAAGGTGGTAGATTTACCGCTACCGGTCGCGCCAGTGACCAATATCAGCCCATCTTCCAACTGCATTAATGTCGTTAAAATGTCGGGAGGTGATAGCTGTGCCAAAGTTGGACAACGCTCGGCGATAGGACGTAACGCAATGGAAACCCCGTGCTGTTGCAAAAAGAAATTGGCACGCAATCTGGAGCTATTTCTCAGCGTCAGTGCCGTATCCAACTGACCGAATTGTTGTAATAACTGCTGTTGCTCAGTGTTGAGCCACTCCGTACACAGCATCGCCATCCGTTCTGGCGTTAACATTTCATGCTCTTGCGATGGTTGAAGTTCACCATCTATACGTAACATCGGTAGATGTCCGGTACAAAGGTGCAGATCAGATGCATTATGCTTTACACTAAGCGCCACAAATTCATCGATATCCATATCACTCTCCTGGGTCAATAATGAGCACTATCCAACAGAACTTGCAGGATGTCAGGGGGCGCATAGCGACTGCCGCTCAAGGTTGCGCACGTGCTCCAGAAGAAGTGACATTACTTGCAGTAAGCAAAACCAAACCTGCGGCGGCGATCGCAGAAGCTATCGCGGCAGGTCAGCGTGCTTTTGGTGAAAATTACGTGCAAGAAGGGGTGGATAAAATCCAATACTTCTCTCAGTTACCTGAAGGCGCAGGTTTGGAATGGCACTTTATCGGCCCATTGCAATCCAATAAGAGCCGTCTGGTAGCAGAGAATTTTGCTTGGTGTCATACCGTCGATCGTTTGCGCATTGCTCAACGCTTGAGCGATCAACGCCCCGCCGATAGGCCACCACTTAACGTGCTGATTCAAATAAATATCAGTGACGAACAAAGCAAATCTGGCATTGTATTGGCGGAGTTACCGGAATTGGCTGCTGCAATAGCCGCGCTGCCCAACATCAAACTACGTGGTTTGATGGCAATCCCAGCACCGGAAAGCGACTATCAACGTCAATTGGCCGTATTTGGTCAGATGCAACAAGCCTTCCTATCACTGCAAAAAGAGTATCCTCATGTGGATACACTATCGATGGGTATGACCGATGATATGACCGCTGCCATTACTTCTGGCAGTACTATGGTGCGCATCGGCACCGCTATTTTTGGCGCTCGTGATTATTCACCAGCCTGAGACGGAGAGATGTAATGCAACATCGCAAGATTACCTTTATCGGTGCGGGTAACATGGCACGCGCGATTATCGCGGGTTTGGTAGCTGGCGGTTATCCCGCGAAATCGATCACCGTTTGCGCTCCTTCGCCGAAAAACCGTGATGCCCTGGCGGCGGAATATGGCATCAACAGCAGCGCAGACAACATTGCCAGCGCCAGTAACGCCGAAGTCGTTGTTTTGGCAGTCAAACCACAAATGATGGCGGACGTTTGCAAAACCTTACAGCAGCAAGTCGATTTTAACGGCAAACTGGTGTTGTCGATCGCTGCTGGCGTTCTGGTTAACCGTTTCTACCAGCTATTGGGTGATGGTTTGAGCATTGTGCGCATCATGCCGAACACCCCATCACTGGTGGGCAAAGGGATGAGTGGTCTGTATGCTCCCGCACAGGTTAGCCAACAGGATCGCGATTACAGTGCTGAATTGATGAGTTCAGTGGGTAAAGTCTGTTGGGTGGATGATGAAGAGGGTATCAACGGCGTGATCGCTGCCGCCGGTAGCGCCCCGGCCTACTTCTTCCTGTTTATGGATGCCATGCAACAAGAAGCGCAGCGCATGGGCTTTAGCAGCCAAGCCGCTCGTGAATTGGTGCAACAAGCCGCCAGCGGTGCTGCGGCACTGGCGGAGGCCAATGCCGATATCCCATTGTCTACCTTGCGTGAACAGGTGACGTCCAAGGGCGGAACTACCGCCGAAGCGCTGCGAGTGTTCAACGAACAACAGCTCCCAGCCACCGTCGCCAAAGCAATGCAAGCAGCAGTAACTCGTGCGCAAGAAATGGAAAAATTATTTTAATTAACAATTAATTAATGAAAAGGTTATTACATGTTGACGCTGACTTTTCTGGTCAAAACCGTTATTGATCTTTACGTAATGGTGTTGCTGTTACGTATTTGGATGCAATGGGTTCGCTCCGATTTTTACAACCCATTTTCACAGTTCGTGGTCAAAATCACCCAACCGATCGTCGGTCCATTACGTCGGGTGATCCCGGCATTAGGGCCGATCGATAGCGCCTCGTTGCTGCTGGCTTTCTTGCTGATGACCATCAAATATCCGCTGTTATTGTTGATTCAAGGCGGTGCGATGTCACTCAGCCCCTATAACCTGTTGTTTGGCCTGATCTCGTTGGTCAAATCCGCCGGTTATCTGATTTTCTGGGTGATGATTATCCGCGCACTGATGAGCTGGATTAGCCAAGGCCGCAGCCCGATTGATTATGTGATGTATCAACTGACCGAACCTTTGATGTCCCCAATCCGCCGCATCCTCCCTGCGATGGGTGGTATCGATTTCTCCGCGATGGTAGTCATCCTGATCCTGTATCTCATCAACTACTTGGGTATGGATATCTTCGGCGAGATTTGGTTCCTGCTGTGAGTGCAGTCACACCAATACTGGACGGGCTGGTAATCAGGCTATATATTCAGCCGAAAGCCAGCCGCGACCAGATTATCGGTTTACATGGCGACGAGCTAAAAGTCGCCATCACCGCCCCGCCAGTGGACGGTCAAGCCAATACGCATCTGATCAAATTCCTCGCTAAGCAGTTTAAAGTGGCAAAAGGCAACATCATCATCGAGAAAGGCGAATTGGGACGACATAAGCAATTACGCGTCGTCAATCCGCAGCAGATCCCCGCAGCGATCGCAGCGCTCATCGAATAAGCTCAAGGTAATTACTATGCAAAAAGTCGTTCTTGCCACCGGCAATCCCGGAAAGGTACGTGAACTCGCCGGTCTGCTGGCTGATTTTGGTTTGGATGTAGTCGCGCAAACCGAACTTGGTGTGGATTCCGCCGAAGAAACCGGCCTGACTTTTATCGAAAATGCCATTCTGAAAGCACGTCACGCCGCGCAAACCACTGGCTTGCCCGCCATTGCCGACGACTCTGGTTTAGCGGTAGACGCCCTCGGCGGTGCACCGGGGATTTACTCGGCGCGTTACGCTGGTGAAGAGGCTTCAGACCAACAAAATCTGGATAGACTGCTGGTTGCCTTAAAAGACGTCCCTCAAGAGCAACGTGGCGCACAATTCCATTGCGTGCTGGTGTATATGCGCCATGCCGAAGACCCGACGCCGCTAGTTTTTCACGGCAGTTGGGCTGGAGAGATCACTTTCGAGCAAGCGGGTGCAGGCGGTTTTGGTTATGACCCTATCTTCTACGTACCAGAGCTAGAGCGCACCGCGGCTGAGTTATCCAAAGAAGAGAAAAGCGCCGTGTCGCACCGTGGCAAAGCGCTGAAATTGATGTTGGAAGCCATGCGCAATGCTTAAGTTGCCCCCGCTCAGTTTGTATATCCATATCCCTTGGTGCGTGCAGAAGTGCCCGTATTGCGACTTCAACTCACACGCGCTGAAAGGCGACGTACCGCACCAAGAGTATGTGGATCATCTACTAGCCGATCTAGATGCTGATCTGCCGCTGACCAGCGGACGCGAGATCAGCACTATTTTTATCGGTGGCGGCACACCAAGCCTGCTCAGCGCCGAAGCCATGCAAGCCTTGCTGGATGGCGTACGCTCGCGCATTAAAGTTGCCGATGGTGCCGAAATCACCATGGAAGCCAACCCCGGCACCGTCGAGGCCGATCGCTTCAGCGGCTACCAACGCGCTGGCATTAACCGCATTTCTATTGGTGTGCAGAGTTTTAGCGCTGAGAAGTTGACGCGTCTGGGGCGCATACACGGCCCAGAGGAGGCTAAACGCGCCGCCCATTTAGCCACTGGCTTGGGGTTGCGTAGCTTTAACCTCGATTTGATGCACGGCTTGCCGGATCAATCATTGGAAGAAGCCTTGGACGATCTGCGGCAGGCTATCGCCCTCAATCCACCGCACCTGTCATGGTATCAACTCACTATTGAACCGAACACCCTATTCAGTTCACGTCCGCCAGTGCTGCCAGATGACGATGCGCTGTGGGATATTTTCCAGCAAGGCCATGAATTACTGAGCGCTGCTGGCTACCAGCAATACGAAACCTCAGCCTATGCCAAACCGGGTTATCAGTGTCAGCACAACCTCAATTATTGGCGTTTCGGTGACTATCTGGGCATTGGCTGTGGGGCGCACGGCAAGCTGACATTCAGTGATGGCCGTATTCTACGCACCGCCAAAACCAAGCATCCGCGTGGTTTTATGCAAGGTAAGTATTTGGATAAACAGCACGAAGTGGAACTGGCAGATCGACCGTTCGAGTTCTTTATGAATCGTTTTCGCCTGCTGGAAGCTGCTCCACGAGCCGAATACACCCATTACACCGGGTTGGATGAAAGCACCATCCGCGCAGCGTTGGATGAAGCAATAGTAAAAGGTTATCTGTTAGAAACAGCAGAACATTGGCAGGTAACCGAACACGGCAAACTGTTCCTAAATTCACTGCTAGAGCTGTTTTTGGCAGAGGAATGAGAGGTAAAGAAAAAGCGCTGAGAGTTCAGCGCTTTTTAGTCTATTAGTCTGGATAAAACTCCGGGGAAAGCACCTGTTGAATATCCCAGATCCCGGTTTCCGGGAATACATCTAGGCCGGTTTCAGTGGTCGCTAACGCCACAGCCTTGGCCCAAACCACATCTAACCAATCCTCATCAGCCAGTTTAGTTTTCAGGCTTGGCGATTCTTTCAGGCTATAAAGCACTTCTTTACGTTGCGCTTTAATCGTGCGTTCCCAACTGGTTCCACGACGCACCGGCTGATATTTCCATTTCAATAAATGGGCAATCAGCACCGTCATGTGGCTGGCAAGTTCCCTTTGCTCGCTCTTTCCCACGTCTTCAATCTCCTCGGCGATCTTTTCAATATCGATTTCAGACAATTTTCCGGAGCGCAGAAGAGCAGCCTGTTCATTTGCCCAGGCAACAACATCGGTTTCATAACTGGTATGGCTCATAACGTCGCGTTCTCCGTAGACACCCATAAAACAGTACATAATTTATTCAGTGTGTCAGATTATCACCGGGAGGTCAAAACCCTACATTTCAGTAGGGTTTTCGATTACTTCAACGCCTTAACCAAGTCTTGACGTTGATTTTCCAGTGCGGTTACGCGGCCACAAACGTCACGGCCGAAGTTCTGGAAGTCTTGTTCTTGCTTGCTCCACTCATCGCGGATCGCTTGCTGCAAACCGCCGAGGTTGCCCAGAACGGCTTGCAATGGATTGCTGCTGGCTCCGACGCTGGCAATTTTACCGACGCCCATTTCATTGATGCTGTCCTGCAAAATACCGCCCATGCTTTGTTGCACCAAATTACGGCCGTCCTGCTCTACCTGATCGATGGCTTTATGGTGGAACGTCAAACCATCACTGCGCGTCTCGATAATGCGGTTCATCTGTTGTTTAAGCTGACCGTCGAGCGTCGTCAGGCGGTTACGCACGTTGCTGCCGCTACCCAATTCTTTGACGATCACTTTATCCAGCGACACACGTGCCTTTTCCAAATGATCTTTCGCGCCCTTGTCGATCCACGGTAGATCTTTGCGCAACGCGCTTTGATAACTGAAGGCTTTCTGCCGCTGGGTGTCGTTCAGAGTCAGCGTTTTGCCGTCACGAGTCACATCGCCGTCCGGCGAAATTTGTAGATTGCCGCTGGCACCTATTATCTGCACGCTCTGCTGACTAATAATCACGTCATCCTGGGGTTTAACGCTGCACTGATAGTCGGCATGCGCCTGTGCGGCAGTGAACAGCAGTAAGGCTAACCCGGTCTTCTTTAACATATTTTCTCCTGACTCCCTTGCGCAATGGGATTAAAAAATCGAGCGGCTAATACGTTGAGACAACAGTTCCAGTGCCGCAGTTCCCGCTAGCGAGTTTCCCGAAGCATCCAATTCTGGCGACCAGACGGCGATCGACAGTTCACCCGGAACGATCGCCAAGATACCGCCGCCAACGCCAGACTTACCCGGCAAGCCAACGCGATAGGCAAATTCCCCCGCGCCATCGTACATACCGCAAGTCATCATCAGCGCGTTGATTTGCCGTGCCTGCAATGGGCTGATCACTTCGTTACCATGCAGGTCGCGTCCATGATTCGCCAGATAGACAAAGCTACGCGCCAACTCCACGCAGCTCATCCGCAGCGCGCAGTAATGGAAATAGGTTTGTAGAACCGTGAGCACATCGTTGTCGAAATTGCCAAACGACTTCATCAAATAGGCAATGGCCGCATTACGGTCGGAATGCTCGAATTCGGAACGTGCTACGCGGCTGTCGTAGGCCAATGACTCTTCATCAGCTAATTGACGCACCACTTCTAACATTCGCTGTTTTGGCGCACTGAGGCGCGTTTGCAGCATATCGCACACCACCAGCGCCCCAGAATTAATAAACGGGTTACGCGGTTTGCCCTGCTCGATTTCTAATTGCAGCAACGAGTTAAATGGCATGCCCGAGGGCTCTTTACCCACCCGCGACCAGATCTCACCTTCCTGATAGCGCATCAGCGCCAGCGTCAGGCTCAGCACCTTGGAAATGGATTGGATTGAGAAACGTTCGCTAGCATCGCCCGCCTGAAACATCTCACCGTCAACGGTATAAACCGCTATCGCCAATTTGTTGGCCTCAACCTCGGCCAGCGCGGGGATGTAATCAGCCACTTTGCCTTGCCCAATCAGCGGGCGGACTTGTTGCAGGATCTCGGCCAGCAACGAGTTATCCAATGTTGCCACTCGTTAAGAACTCCAGATAAAACAAAGGTGCCATACAGGCACCTTAGTAACAAACAGCGGTCTGGTTGGCGATTAATCCCACCAGATGTCAAACAGATCGCTGACTTTAACGTCGGTCAGTTTACGCGCTTCCAACCATTTCTTCACCAACTCGCGTTGTTCATCGGTGCAATTACCGATTTGCTGCAAGCAGATCAGACCTTCCCATTGCAGATAGCCGCTGCCATCAAATGCCAAGCCATTTGGCTCGATCATTTCGTCGATGAAAGCATCCAGAGTCGCGTCGATATCTTCAACACTAGTTCCTTCAGCAAAGCGCCAAGCAACGGAGAACCCCATTTCCTGGAACTCTTCAATGTGCAACTTCTTACGTAAACGACGACTGCGGTTCTTAGCCATTATTCTTTCCTCTCAAACATCAAATCCCAAACGCCATGTCCCAGACGCTGGCCGCGTAATTCAAATTTAGTCAGTGGGCGTGATTCCGGACGCGGAACATAATCATTATCCACAGAAAGATTACGGTATCCTGCGACATCACGCATGACTTCTAACATATGTTCGGCATAAGGCTGCCAGTCGGTCGCCATGTGGAACACGCCACCGACTTTTAATTTACTCAGTACCAATTCAACAAACGGCGTCTGTACGATACGGCGTTTGTTGTGACGTGCCTTGTGCCAAGGATCAGGGAAGAACAGTTGCACCATGTCCAACGAACCGTCTGGGATCATGTTTTGCAACACTTCTACCGCATCGTGGCACATTACGCGCAGGTTGCTCAGCTCTGCTTCATGAGCATCGGCCAAGCAAGCCCCCACGCCCGGCGAATGCACTTCGATGCCTAAAAAATTCTGCTGTGGGTTTTGCTGCGCCATTGTCACCAGCGAAGCCCCCATGCCAAAACCAATCTCTAACACCGTTGGCGCATCGCGACCAAACAAGGCGGTAAGGGAGACAGTTTCAGCCTGATATTCCACGCCCATCACCGGCCAATAATGGTCCAGCGCGTGTTGCTGGCCTTTGGTCAACCGCCCTTGGCGGCGAACAAAACTGCGGATACGGCGCATTGCTTGGCCGTTCTCATCAAATTCCGGGGTCAGGACGTTATTAATCATAGTGCTTTCTGTCTGTTTGGCTGCCAATGTGGGGAACGCGCATTATGCAAAGATAGTCTGGTTTAGCAAGCATTCATCTGTATCGCAGAGCAGGAAAGTTCCGGTTTACAGCAATCAGACTCTATGTTGCAATCGCGCTTCATTATTTTACTCATGAATCTAACGTTATGATGCAAGCACAGCAGTTCTCGCACGTGGTGCTTGACTGGTATCAACGCTACGGGCGCAAAACGCTGCCGTGGCAGCTTGATAAAACGCCTTATCAAGTATGGCTATCTGAGGTGATGTTGCAACAAACTCAGGTTGCCACCGTTATTCCTTATTTTCAGCGCTTTATGACGCGTTTCCCTAACGTGCGAGCCTTAGCCGAAGCACCACTGGATGAAGTGCTGCATCTGTGGACCGGGCTCGGTTATTATGCCCGAGCCAGAAATCTACATAAAGCGGCGCAGACAATTACCTTCCAGCACGGCGGTGAATTCCCGACAACCTTCGAGGAAATCGTCGATTTGCCCGGTGTTGGCCGCTCAACTGCGGGTGCGGTGCTTTCGTTGGCGCTGGGTCAGCATTACCCCATCCTCGACGGTAACGTAAAGCGCGTGCTGGCACGTTGCTACGCCGTCGACGGCTGGCCGGGTAAAAAAGAGGTGGAAAAACGCCTGTGGCAGATTAGCGAAGACGTCACTCCCGCCAAAGGCGTCGGTCAGTTTAATCAGGCGATGATGGATCTTGGCGCGATGGTTTGCACTCGCTCCAAACCCAAATGCGAACTGTGCCCACTCAATACCGGTTGCCTCTCTTACGCCAATCATAGTTGGGCGCAATATCCGGGTAAAAAACCCAAGCAAACCCTGCCGGAAAAAACCGCTTACTTTTTATTGCTCCAGCAAGATGAACGCGTTTGGCTGGAACAACGCCCAACAGTTGGGCTATGGGGCGGATTGTTCTGCTTCCCACAATTTAGCTCTCGAATCGATTTGGAACTCTGGCTGCAACAGCGCGGTCTGAAAAACAATCATCTGGAACAGTTGACTGCATTTCGTCATACATTCAGTCACTTCCATCTCGACATTGTCCCCATGTGGTTGGCACTAAATAACAGTGGCAGCGCCATGGATGAAGGCAGCGGCCTCTGGTATAACTTGGCGCAGCCCCCATCGGTCGGACTGGCCGCGCCAGTTGAACGTCTACTAAAGCAACTGGCCAAACAACCGATCCAAGCAAATAGATTGATTAACGAGGACTTAGCATGAGCAGAACCATTTTTTGCACCTTCCTGCAACGTGATGCCGAAGGGCAGGATTTTCAGCTCTATCCGGGCGAGATTGGCAAACGCATCTTTAACGAGATCTCGAAAGAAGCTTGGGGCGAGTGGATGAAAAAACAAACCATGCTGATCAACGAAAAGAAACTGAACATGATGAACGTTGACGATCGCAAACTGTTGGAAGGCGAGATGGTCAAGTTCTTGCTCGAAGGGCACGACGTCCATATCGAAGGTTATACTCCGCCAAGCGAGTAACCGCATTGGGGGCCAGCGCGGCCCCCTGATTCACCCTAAATAAATTCTTCAAATAATGTAATGGCTTAAGATGAAGAAAATTTTAGCTTTGCTAGTGATAGCCCCCCTGCTGATTTCCTGTTCCAGCAAGAAAACCGATGAGTACAACGAAGCCTGGGTCAAAGACACCAATGGCTTCGACATTCTGATGGGCCAATTCGCCCACAACATCGAGAATATCTGGGGTCTGAACGAAGTTCTGATCGCCGGGCCGAAAGATTACGTTAAATATACCGATCAGTACCTAACGCGTAGCCACATCAACTTTGACGCCGGTACTATCACCTTTGAAACCATCGCCACTACCGATCCGGCTGCCAGTCTGCGCCAAGCCATTATCACTACCTTGCTGATGGGTGACGATCCCGGTGCAGTCGATCTCTATTCCGACGCCAACGACATCCAAATCAGTAAAGAACCGTTCCTTTATGGTCAGGTGTTGGATAACAACGATCAGCCGATCCGTTGGGAATGGCGTGCCGCGCACTTCGCCGATTATCTGGTGCAAACCAAACTGCAAAAACGCACTTCCGGCCTGCATGTGATCTACTCGGTCACAGTGCGACTGGTGCCTAACCACTTGGATAAACGTGCGCACAAATATTTACCAATGGTACGTAAGGCTTCAGAGAAATATGGTGTCGAAGAGTCGCTAATTTTGGCGATTATGCAAACCGAATCGAGCTTTAACCCGTATGCGGTCAGCGGCTCCGATGCGCTCGGTTTGATGCAGGTTATGCAGCACAGTGCAGGTAAAGACGTGTTCAAAGCGCAGGGTAAATCGGGTACGCCGAGCCGTAGCTTCCTGTTCGATCCCGCCAACAATATCGATACCGGAACCGCTTATCTGGCGATCCTGCAAAACACGTATTTAGGTGGGATTCAAAACCCGACCTCACGACGTTATGCGGTGATCACCGCCTACAACGGCGGCGCGGGTAGCGTATTGCGGGTGTTCTCTAGCGACAGAAACAAAGCGGCTAGCATCATCAATAGTATGCAACCGGGTGATGTTTACCAAACGCTGATCACCAAGCATCCAGCCGGTGAATCACGACGTTATCTGATGAAGGTGAATACCGCACAGAAGAGTTATCGTCGGCAGTAATAGTCAATGGGGCTGGATTATCCAGCCCCATTTTCAATCTGTATTTTCATCCTGCTTTTCATCAACATAAAGCGCAAAGTTATCGCGCCCTTGCGCCTTCACTTGGTATAACGCGCGATCGGCAAACTCCACCAGTTGTTCACGGCTTAAACCCGGATGCCATTCGGCAATGCCTTGGCTCACCGTAACGGTGGCGGCCACATCGGATTTCTCATGAGGGATCGCCAGTTTAGCTATTTTCTCCTTCACTCGCTCCGCTACCGCCAATGCTTGCTCACGACCGGATTTTGGCAACAGGATAATGAACTCCTCGCCGCCGTAGCGCGCCACCAAATCTTGCGAACGACGGGTACAATTCTCCAAACAATCGGCAATTTTAATTAAGCACTCATCACCAGTTTGATGGCCGTAGTGATCATTGTATTTCTTAAAGAAATCAACATCGATCAGCAATACCGCCATTCGCCCTTGGCTTTCTACTTCGCGCGAGTAAACGGATTCGAAATAGTTGTTGAAGTAACGACGATTAGAAATTCCAGTCAAAGGATCTTTGCTAGCCAGCTTGCTCAATCGTTCAATCAGCGTTTTGTTCTCACGCTCACGTTCTACCGCTAATAAAAACCATCGCTCCATGATCTTCTTTGCCGAGAACATAATGAATAACATCAGCGCATACGCCACGATGTTGGAAATCGTCGCCGCATCACGCAATACGACATTACCGATAATAATGATGGCTAACAGCGGTGCGGTAAAAAGGAAGAATAGCCCGGGCGATAAATAAAACGGAATCAACGATGAGAACAATAATGCCAAGGATAACGGGAATACGACCAACATATCATTGATACTAAGTAGGTGGTAAAAAACTACGCACCAACAAAAGGTTAGCACAAACACACTGAAAACTAATACCCGCCAGGCCAAAGTCTCATTACGTGTTTTTAACCAATGCAGAGCCACTAAAACGACCAGTGAATAAGTAACGATCGTCGATACTATGGGGTGCAACAGCAAATTAACGTTAAAAAAATGAACCAGTAAAAAAACGGCATACAGAACATTGACTAATAAAAACCAATTAATGCTGTGAAAAATAGACTTCCTTTTCTCTTTTTTAACCCAAGCGGCATATTCTTGTTGTTTCATGGGTAAACCTATCGTACTGAAATTACTATCAAGATAGTCGCAGCCAGAGCTTTTGTCATGTGGCAAAGACCGGGCTGGCGCACCAGCCCAACCCGCTTACTGTTTGATCATATAACCAAAAATTCGCTTCCAACCGTGATCTTTTTTCTCAATATATACGCCCTGCAACTCTGGCGAGAAGCCCGGTAAACGGTTGATTCCGTCTTCTAATGCCAGGAAGTAACGCTGTACCGCCCCGCCCCAAACTTCCCCCGGCACCACACACAATACGCCCGGTGGATAAGGTAGAGCGCCTTCAGCGGCAATACGCCCTTCCGCTTGGGCGATGGGAACCAGTTCCACATTATCGCGAATAAACTCGACGTTGGCATCCTGCGGGTTCATCACCACGGCTGGGAAGTGATTTTGACGGAACATCTCTTTTTGCAGTTGTTTGACGTCGAAACTGACGTACAGATCGTGCATTTCTTGGCATAACTGACGGATAGTGTAGCCGCGATAGCGCTGTTCGTTTTTACGATACACTGTCGGCAACACCACGCTTAACGGCGCATCGTCTTCGATATAACGCTCAAACTGCACCAGCATATCGACCAGATTATCCATCTTGGCCGGATTTTCTGCTGGCGTTAACAGGAACAGGATCGAGTTAAGATCGCACTTCTCCGGCACGATGCCGTTTTCACGCAGGTAGTTAGCCAGAATGGTCGCAGGTACACCAAACTCGGTGTATTGACCAGTGGCAACATCGATTCCCGGCGTAGTCAGTAGCAACTTACACGGATCGACCAGATACTGATCCTGCGCGTAACCGTCAAAACCGTGCCATTTTTCACCCGGTACAAAGTTAAAGAAACGGGCATCGTTAGCGATCAGTTCAGTGTCATACTCCTGCCAGTTTTTTCCTTCGACTTGCAGCGGAATAAAGGGTTTCAACTGCGAGCAGCGTTCCAACAATTGCTTACGCGTTTCGATACCCAGTTTCACGCAATCCATCCACATCCGACGGCCAGCAGCACCAGCATGCATTTTTGCATTAACGTCCAACGCGGCGAACAGTGGATAAAACGGGCTAGTCGAAGCATGCAGCATAAAAGCATTGTTCAGGTGCTTATGGTTACAGTGGCGTTTCTGGCCTTTAATATGGTCATCTTTTTTATGGATTTGCGAAGTCTGCGAGAATCCCGCCTGCTGTTTATGTACCGATTGAGTAACGAAAATCCCCGGATCGTGTTCGTCCAATTCCAACAACAGCGGCGAACACTCTTTCAGCATTGGGATAAAGCCTTCGTAACCGACCCACGCCGAATCAAACAGAATGTAATCACACAGATGGCCGATAGTATCGATCACCTGACGGGCGTTATAAATCGTGCCGTCATAAGTACCAAGCTGAATAATCGCCAAACGGAACGGACGAGCCGCTGCAGCCTTTTCAGGTGCAACTTCGCGGATTTGCTCACGCAGATAACGCTCGTCAAAACAGTGTGAATCAATGCCGCCGATAAAACCGAACGGATTACGCGCGGTTTCCAAATAGATTGGCGTTGCCCCCGCCTGAATCAACGCGCCGTGATGGTTAGACTTATGATTATTACGGTCGAACAGCACCAGATCGCCACGCGTCAATAAGGCATTCGTCACCACTTTGTTCGCCGCCGAAGTTCCATTCAGTACGAAGTAGGTTTTATCGGCATTGAACGCCCGGGCCGCATGTTTCTGCGCATCTTTGGCAGAACCTTCATGGATCAACAAATCACCCAATTTCACATCGGCGTTGCACATATCTGAACGGAACAGGGTTTCGCCGTAAAATTCGAAAAACTTTCGCCCTGCCGGATGCTTACGGAAAAACTCTCCGCCCTGATGTCCGGGACAAGCAAAGGTAGAATTTTCCATTTCCACGTACTTTTTCAGCGTTTTGAAGAACGGCGGTAACAGCGCACGCTCATAGCCATCCGCTGCAGCTTCCAACTGCGCCATGTAAAAAGCCTTAGTCGCATGGCTCAAAGCAAACACGCCGGTAATCAATGGCAGATAATCTGGGGATAAATGTTCATCCCCCTCAACAGCAACGAAAGTCGGCAGCTCAAAACCGGTGGCTTTCAGTTCAGCCAAAATCCCGGCCTCCACATCCCTCACCGACACTACCACCGCAGCCACATCGGTAAAATCGGTCTGTTCCACGCGCACTACCTGACGCAAAGTTTCAATATTGGCGACCAGACTGGCGCTCGTTGCTATCTTCAATTCTTTCATAAACGCTGACTCTCAAACGGTTAAGGATGAGGCGGTGCCACAAGGCACAGGATGAGATAGCAAAGGCTATCCCGGCAAAATGATGTTTGGCGAGCATAAACATGGATAAGTACAGCTACGACCAATAGACATCAGTAAAATCAGAGTCATAGCTCTATTTTTAATAATGCCTAACAGTGAGCATCGGATAGCGTCACCGCATGGTGAGCAAAGGATGTCTGGAGAACGGCGTTCGAAAAGCATAACGGTGGAACAAAGGCATCATCAGATATCTGGTGCGCGGCGGCGCTTGTGTAGCAAAACCAGTCATGCCTATACCCTCTGGATTAAGTGGGCAAAATCACCGTTATGGGAAGCGAAATGCTAAAATTTGCGCAATGATTACATGTTTTTTTATGGGGTTCAAGCAACAATTTGGCTAGGATTCTTATCACTTAACTCATTGTTATTTAAATTATTAAAATAAATAACGAGAGAAATCAAAATAGTATAAGTATCCGTATTTTTTGCATATCTATAAGGAAAGGTACGGGCGAGGATAAAGGTCACCGCCCCACCACTGCATGAAAATGGAGCAACCGATCGGCTTTGTGACAGAAAGCGATTGACGCCATGCGGGCAATACGGTTTAATGCGCCCCGTTGCCCGGATAGCTCAGTCGGTAGAGCAGGGGATTGAAAATCCCCGTGTCCTTGGTTCGATTCCGAGTCCGGGCACCAAATTCATATCAACGGACCTCCACGGAGGTCCGTTTTTGTTTGTATACCCCGCCAGAATCCACGTTTCCATAAGACTTTCACTCTACCAGACTCCACCGAACTTACCCGACATCAACACCCTTGTGCGGGTATATTTGAGGGTATAGTCTGATTCGATAATGTTTGTACCCTTTTTCCATCAGGAAACCAGGCTATGGCACTCACTGACGCAAAAATCCGTGCAGCTAAACCGCAAGATAAACCCTATAAGCTCACAGACAGCGGCAATATGTTTTTGCTCGTTCACCCCAACGGCTCCAGATACTGGCGGCTCCGTTATCGATTTCTAGGCAAGGAAAAAACGCTGGCACTTGGAGTATATCCTGACATCTCATTATCTGAAGCACGGGATAAACGTGATGTGGCTCGAAAATTGATCGCGGAGGGTATTGACCCCTGCGAACAAAAGCGAGCTAAGAAATCAGTGCCTGAGACTTCATTAGCCTTTGAAGCGGTGACTCTCCAGTGGCACAAAAGCAACAAAAAATGGTCTGAATCACACAGTGCTAAAATTCTGAAGAGCTTCGAGTCCCACGTGTTCCCCTATATTGGCTCACGGGATATCACCACGCTTAAAACGCCAGATCTGCTGATCCCGGTCAAAACTGCGGAAGCAAAAGAGATCTACGAAATAGCCGCCCGGTTGCAACAACGCATTTCTGCCGTAATGCGCTACGCTTCCCAATCAGGGATCATTGACTATAACCCCGCCGTAGACATGGCTGGCGCACTGACCACGGTTAAACGTCAACACCGCCCTGCCCTTGCTCTTAACCGTACCCCTGAGCTGTTAGCTCGCCTAGATGCTTACAAAGGACAACCGCTTACACGGCTGGTAACCACGCTCACGCTGCTGATCTTCATCCGCTCCAGCGAATTGCGCTTTGCCCGTTGGTCAGAGATCGACTTTGAAAAATCTATGTGGGCAATCCCACCGGAGCGCAAACCCATTGAAGGTGTTAAATTTTCGCACCGCGGTTCTAAAATGGGTACTGAGCACTTAGTGCCGCTATCAAAACAGGCGCTGGAGCTTCTGCGTCAGATACACGCTATCAGCGGGGGATACGAGTTGATCTTTACTGGCGATCACAATCCCTGGAAGCCCATGAGTGAAAATACTGTGAATAACGCACTACGACTTATGGGGTACGATACAAAAGTGGATGTCTGCGGCCACGGTTTCAGGACCATGGCCTGTAGCTCGTTAATCGAGTCGGGTTTATGGTCGAAGGATGCCGTAGAGCGTCAGATGAGTCACCAAGAGCGTAACGGCGTTCGTGCTGCATACATTCACAGGGCTGAGCATCTGGACGAACGCAGGTTGATGTTGCAATGGTGGGCGGATTATCTGGATGCAAATAGGGAAAAAGCAGTGAGTCCGTTTGATTTTGCCAAACTCAGGCAGTGACCGGCTATAGCTTCCGGCATACGCTGAGTACAATCTTGAATCTGGAAGGTTTTTGCACTACCTAGATTGAAATGCAGTTGGCGCATGTGGATAAGAACAGCATCCGGGGTTATCGCTGAAGCTAATCCTGAGTAAGAAAGGTGGATCAATATTAGACCGTTGGTGGTGACGGTAAGTGGATCACTTTTTACCCGTTGTTGACACATGCCCTGTATCTCGACCAACGACGGGACATGATGCAGTGGTATGCTGACTATATAGATAGCCTTGAAATGGGGTTGGAGATGCCAACACTACCCGCAGCGTAATAACCAGCCTCGCAAAGAGTCAACAACGTCAGTAAAGATACTGGCGTTGTTGGTTTATGCTGTGGCTTATTCTTTGTCATTTTTTGCCGTAAACTCCAAGTGGTGGGTAAAACATCATCAACGATGTATTATTCCTAATGGGGTATGGCACCAAAATGGAAGTATGCGGTCATGGTTTCCGAGCCATGGCGTGTTGTAGCATCAGATTTGTGGTAGAAGGATGCAGTTGAGTGGCAGATGAGCCATATGAACGCAACTCTGTGCGTGCAGCTTATATTCATAAAGCCGAGCATCTGGATGAACGCAGACTAATGCTGCAATGGTGGGCTGATTTTCTTGATGTTAATCGGGAGAAGCTGGTGAGTCCGTTCGATTTTGCCACGCTTGGGCGATTATTGGTCACGGTTTCCGGCATGCGCTGAGTACCATCCTGCATGAGAAAGGCTTTAACACTGCCTGGATTGAACTTCAGTTAGCGCGTGCAGATAAGAACAGTATCCGGGGTACTTATAACCATGCGCAGTATCTGGACGACAGGCGGGAAATGATGCAGTGGTATGCCGACTACATCGACAACTTGGAAAGGGTAAATCCAACGACATAAATGCTCAGCCCGTCAGGGCTGAGCATTACCTATCCTTTTCTTTTTTATGTATCGCCAAGGGTATCGATGGTTTTAGGGACTCACGCTTCATTGTGCCACTTCATTCTTGATCCGGTCTGTTGTTGATTTCGGTATCCGAGATGGTGCAACGACAATACATTCAACGTACATCGCCATTAACTGGTGATAAATACCATAGCCACAGGGACCCACTTCATAACAAGCCATCACTGACGGATATTGTTTCTGTAACTTTAGAAACAAATGATGAATACTTTGCTGCTGATTGGGAATATTGCCATAAAAGCGGATTTCACCACTACGCTCTGGGTTGGCTATAGCGACGGCTAGAGACTCTTTATGAACATCCAGACCGACATAAACTGAAGGGGAATTCTGTAACATAATGACCTCCAATAATGCACTAATGCTGAAGTGATTATATCAAGGTCATACCGTCTGGCTCTTTGCCGGGTCGTTGCGTGCCGGGCAACGGATGGCGGCTATCCTGAGTCTGCTGGAAACCGCCAAACTCAACAGCCACGACCCCTATATCTGGCTGCGCGATGTGCTGACCCGTTTACCCACATGGCCGAACAGCCAGATCAGCGAGCTATTACCCTACGCCGAAAACAGCTTCAGTTAATATCCGCCAGCTTATTACATTACTTTAATCACACAACGCGAGTTCACCGTACGCTTACGATGGAAATACCAGGGTGTAGCAATTGCTCACCCACACCACCGCCCGGCGGGCACCGGCAGTGACGGCCTCATTTATCCACGCGATAAACTGCTGCCGTTCTTCGTTGGGTATCAGTCGTCCTCGTCCGTTTCCCCGTAGTAGTCCCTGAGCTTTTTTCTTAACACCAGGATCGCTGCCGCCTCCGCCAGCGCCTTTTCTTTACGCAGCAGTTCCTTTTTCAACTGCTTGTTTTCTTTCTGGCTTTGCTTGAGGGCCGCCTTATCATCACCAGAAGGAACCTGCAAAAAAGCCTGTTTCCATTGCGCTATCTGCGCGGGATAGAGCCCCTTTTTGCGGCAGTATTCGGCGATTTCTGTTTCACTTAACGTGGCGGTTTCCACGATAACCGCGAGCCGCGCTTCGGCAGGCCACTGTTCACTGTTTTTCTCTGCACCGGGCACCAGTTTCCCCTCTGATTTAGCCTGCTTACGCCAATTATAGAGAGTAGCTTCCGATATCCCTTCCATCTGTGCAACAGCCGCGACGGTCATGTTGTAAGGGGGCAGCAATTTTGCCAACACGCTGGCTTTACGTTCTGGGGAAATACGTTTCATTTGTCACTCCATCACCCTCTGGATCCATTTTTAGAAGGGGGTGACAACTATGCTGACACTGAGGGCCCATGCGGCTCTGGCAATGATGTTAACCCGCGTTAAATATCCCACGTTGACCAGCGCCTATCTCACGGAAAGTCATTCTGTCTTACCGACATGCGGCGTTTGGAGATAACAGTAAAAAGGCCAGTATCAAGCGTAAGCAGAAGATGGCTGCCATGAATAGCAACTACTTTAAGCAAGTGATACTGGCTAGCATTAATTTGGGCAGGCAAAAAAGCACATATGCGTTTGCCCTATCACAGGTATAGATTATATTTTCTTCAAGTCATTCACAACGTTCTTTAACAGCCTGATTCATTGCTTCAAAGCCAGCCTTAGTATTAACTGATAACTTTCCCCACATCATTTTTACCAAAATGCCACTAAAGATTTCACGCTGAACAAATCTACATTGCCCCTCTGAAATCTCATCAATCTGAAAGCTATGCACACCATCAAAAAGTCCGGTAAACAGAAACTTGCCTAACCAAGCCAAGCTATGATTATTTTCCATGGCAGTGACCTTAGGCTTAAAAAACATCGGTCCTTTATTAGGGATATTCAAGCTTACACTGATGTTCTCTCCAACCCGTAGGATACCTTCAATAGATGTTATAAAAGGATTCCAGTTTGAATAATTACTAAAATCAGTAATAACTCCCCAAACCTTCCCTTGGGAAGCATTGATAATTATTTCCGTTCTGATTTCATAAGCCATGTCTCACCTCCATATTAGCAAATACTCATTTCCTGCTCCAACGAGGCTACAATGTTACCAACCAGCTCGTCAGCATGTGTTTTAATAAAAAAATGGCCTCCATCAAGAGTAACAAAACCCACATTTTTCGTTGAGTGTTCCTTCCAAGGAGTCAGTTTATCACTCGTCACATTCTCATCATGTTCCCCATTAAAGATCATTACAGGACAAGATAACTTACCCTCAGGTTTATATTGAAAACTTTCACAAAGCGATAAATCATTACGTAAAATAGGCAATATGATCGCCATTATTTCCTGGTTGGAGATCACCATTTCCGGCATACCATTAAAACGTTTTACCATGGTAATCAACTCTGTATCACTACACTCTTTTGTCTTGGGATAATAGTAAGGAATGCAGGGACTACGATGAGCACCAGCAAAAAAATAAACTGGCGTATGATTAAGGTTGCAAAGTATACGTGCTACTTTATAGCCTAAGCAAGCCCCTAGACTGTGACCATAGATCGCAAAAGGGCGATCGATCGTTTGCACAATCAACGGTAAAATTCTTGCTACCATGGTGTCAAAGTCTTCAATACAGGGATCATTTAATCGTTCCTCTCGTCCCGGCAACTGGAGCGGACAAACTTCGATCGTATCCGGCAACAGATTATGCCAAGGGTAATAAATCGATGCTCCGCTACCGGCATAGGAGAAACAGTACAGCCGCAATCGTGCACCAGGGCGACTATTAAGCCTTGGAAACCAAGAAAAAACCTCTTGCGAATCGGTCACACCTCGTATCATGGCTAAACTCCATTTAACTATTATTAATTATTTCCGTTTGTGTTGTATGGCAAGTAAAACGCTCCCCAAGATAAAACGTATAACCTTTTTTTTACCACTAGCATGAAGAATAGTCCAGGGAATGTACTTTTTCAGCGTTGACATATAATTAGGGGAGCCATGAACATCATCAAACTCTTTAATAAATACTTTAGACATATTACGCTTTAATATATCAACTTCTTCACTGGAGATAATCTCATCCTGGAGGCTCTGGACATAATATAAGGGAATATCTAAAGCGTTAAGCTCACTCTCTGCAATGGCAAACGGGGCAAGTAGTGGAAAGATATCCTCATCTGGCTGACGAAACAGATAAGCCAAAGTATTTTTAGTCGTGAGTGGCACCTTATCCCACCACTCTCTGTTACTAAAGAATGCAGCCACTGGGGCACCTACGGTCGTAATGGCACGAATACGCTGATCGTTAACGGCCTGACGTAATGCAAGATTACCACTAAAACTCATCATTACAGCGTGGACGTATCCACTTTCAACGCGATCCTGCACGTTATCGATCAACCGGCTTAGCCAAATATACGCCCGCTGATCGTAACATAACCGGTTCTCTCCAACTCCCGGCATCTCTGCAACAATAACAGAGAATCCCATCTTTTTACCGGCCAGCAGGAATTGTCCCCACTGTTCTTTCAGCGACACGATCCCCCCCATAACTAATAATAAAGGTGCTTTCTTGTCCATCGACGGGTAAAAATAAAAAGGAATATGTGTATCACAATAATACAACTCACGCCGTTCAACCTCAGGTAAGATAGTCCGTATCCATTTCAGAAAGCTGTCCACACAGGCTTTATGAGCGGCAATCATCTGCTGATTCGTTGGATACGGAAAACGAGCGAGGTTAAAATATTGCCAAGCCTCGCCATGCCGCCCTGTGGCCTGGAGATCGTTGGCTGTAGTCATCCATTCAATACCCCAGCTTCCCGGTGATTCACCTTCCAACCGATTAATACGACCAAGGATATTGCGGCAACGTTTGATATCCATATCCTGAGCATGAGCGTGTAACATCACCAAGTCAGACAGTTCCGCCAAATAGCTCATAGCCCCTCCTCAAAAAGAATCTCATCATTAATAACCTGAAAAGTAAACGCGCTTTACTAGCGCACGTTTCACCATCGGAAGATGGTTAATCAGCCGGTACATACTACGCCGCAGCAGTACCTTGCCTGCACTGGAGAAACAGAAAATCTTCTCTTGCCGTTGCTGAACCTGCAAAATAAAGTCGGTTTCAGGCTGCCGTTCTGCCTGGTAACTTGAGAGAATAGCCTGTTGAATTAACTCGTCAGGCCGTTTGGCCAACTGCTCAACAATGATATTGTGCAGGGCAACGGCATCAAACAACGCATGTTTGATGCCCTGCCCCATAACCGGAGTAATCGTATGTGCGGCATCTCCCAGTAACGCTAAACCATCGACGTACCATTTGGATGCTCTGGCAGTAAAGATGTCCAGCAGCGCCACAGCAGACCAATCAACGACCGTTTCTCTGACCTCCTGCTCAATGCCAGGCTCCAGATCAATGATAAAATTCTGCAGATGTTCGATACCTTTGGCTCGAAAGTCCCTGAACTCACCGTCCGGAATATTCACCCCCAAACGTAAATGGTCAGGAAAAGTCGGCAAAATAATTAAGTGCCGATCCTTTTTCAGTTTTATTTTCACCTCATGTGGCCAATTTTTCGGACGCGGTACTTTTAACCACAGCACATCTCGATTACTTTTCTGAATATCCGCATCAAGCCCTGCCATTTTCCTCATTTTTGAGAAGCGCCCATCGGCAGCGACCACCAAATTACAGTGGATCTCCAGTTCACTTTTATCTGCCCCAATCGCCACAATACCGCAAACACTATTATCATCATTATAAATAAGTTCTTTACAGTAACTCCCCATCATGAGAGTGAAATTATCATACTGAGACGCCTGCTCCGTAATTCCCTGCAAGAGTGCTGGTTGGGGAAATTCAATAACATACTTGTGTTGATAGTCAAACTGTGAAAAATCAAAACGCATCAGGTTATCGCCATTATCATAAAGGTTCAACACTTTAGATTCTAAATAACCATGGTCAGAAATAAATTCTGTCAGACCATTATCTTCCAGTAACTGTCGTGCATCGGGGGATAGCGACTCGCCACGAAAATCACGATTAAAATCTTTTGCCCGTTCCAACAACAACGTCTGAACTCCCGCTTTAGCGAGTAATAAACCAAGAAATGCCCCACCAGGCCCACCACCAACAATACATATTTGGGTACTCAGTTTCTTTCTACTCATTTATCTATTCTCCAATGTTTTTCTACTATAGATATTTTTTTCAACATGAGTCTTTATATGATGAAAGATATCAGCAGCCAGTGCGCCATCAATAACGCGATGATCAAAAACCAGACTGAGAGGTAATATAGGAAGAATCACGATACGATCGTCCACCACGACAGCTTTATTATTGATGGCGCCAACACCAAATGCCATAGTGTTACTGCTAATTGGACAAAATACGCCTATATCACGGTGACCTAATGAGGTGATGGTAAAAGAGCCCTGAAATTTGAGTCGTTTATATGGATTAGACATTAATCTATGATAAATCCACTGACCCATTTTTATATTAAGGTTATTCAACTTCCGTAAGTTGCTAAACTGTGGTGATCCTTCATAAGCAGCATTTTTATACTCATCTATTATAGATTGAATTTGCTCCACATCTAGATTCTGGCTGTTTTCAACCACTGCAGAAACGACAATACGCTCATTGCCAACCATTTTATCCAACGTAAATTTCGCCACCACGCTATCATACTGCACAACTTTTGGGCGCCAACCGTCCAACAATACTGAATTTGCTTGAGGAAACTGCTGTAACGCCTCAGAAATAACCTTAATAAGCAGAGTAATGTAACTGATTTTGCTGCCTGCCTGTTGAAATTGTTGGCGTGTGGCAATCATGGCACTGGCATCGAGTTCCATGGTGAGTAACACCGGCGCAGTTTTTCGCGCATCTTGTAAAAAATATAGGGTATGACGGCGTTGTTGGGGAAAGTCCCTGATATTTGGCATATCACTCCCTCGGTTAATGGCTATTATTAACTAGCTGATAAATTTCATATAACGTTTTGGCCTGCATATATCCAACCATCGGTATTTTCTTGTCCACACTTTTCCCTAACTGAGTATACAGGCGTAAGGCATTTACTGAGTCCCAACCAGGAATGGTATCCATATTCTGATCTACAGTAATGTCCTCATCAGTGTCTAAAACCATTTTCACCAGATCTACCATTTCAGAAAAATCTTCCATATACGTTATACTCCACAGTTCAAAAAAATTGATCAATCAAAGTAATCCAGGGTGTTTCTATTTCTACTGCGTCTTTATTTACCATATCGAGCCAGTAGCAACTTGCCCCCTGAAGCGTTTCATCGACAAGTTGAAAACCGTGACGCAGGTAAAAATCCTGGAAATTACCATTTTTACTGCTGGGCGAGAAATACCCATAAAGAGCGCTAGCTCGCTGCGTTTTTGCTAGAGATATCAGGCTAGCAAGCACCGCTGTTTCCACCCCACGGGAAAATACCCGGCAACTTAATAAGAAGTTACGAATATGCAGGGCATTATCGGTATCAAACTCCGCCAACACACAACCAACCACACCGCTGCTGCCAAACTTATCGCGAACCTCTACCACGATAATCCGATAATTTTTCTGCTGACTGAGCCTTTCTATTTCGGTTTCGGACAAACGCTGGGTGGTCAAATTGAACTGATTAGTTCGCTGGGTCATCTGCGCAAGACGGGGTAACGTGAACGCATCAGCAAATCCCACTGTAACCTGAATATCAAGACTGCTAAGATAGACCGCAAGATCGCTGAATTTCTCCCTTTCCTGTTTACGTTCGGACTCCGCACGATAGGTTTGCCCACGCAGATAATCCTCTTGGGTGAGTTGTAACGTATTGAAAAAACCGGGTTCTAGCAATTGCTGTATGTGCTCTTCGACTCGTCCACACAGTTTCACCACTTTTATTTCCGGCAACATATCCTGTACCAGGGCACATTCGAAATCGCTGTCATCAACAAAAACGATATGCTCGGTACTGATATTGAGTTGTGAGGCAATCTCAAGCAGATTTTCGTGCTTATGCCGCCAGTTCACACACTGCCAGGAAAAATCCGTGGCCGTTAAAACGCTATCTGGATGGTAGGCGAACACCTGGTCGGTATTTTCACGCGTATTTTTACTGTTGATCGCCAAGATCACGCCCTGCTTCGCCAGCTGTTTTGCAACAACCTGAAACTGCAAGTAGATCTCACCCAAGGGAGTTCCCCCCAGTTCAATACCGGTTAGACCTTCATCACCAATAACACCGCCCCACAGTGTATTGTCACAGTCCAGTACCAAGCATTTCTTAGTAGCCCCAGTCATTGTCCGCGCTATTTTGCCGCACTCTTTGGCAAATACCATCAGCAATTCGTCACTGAAGTGCATCTTGGCATAGTGGGACATATTGAGGTTTTTCAACCCCACGTTGGGCCGCTGTAAAAACAGCGCAGTTTCGAGCATCACACTGTTACTATAATGACTACACAATTCCAACAATTGCTGGTTGAACTGGTAAAGCTTCTTGCTCAGAGCCATTTTAGATCGGTAATCGATCACAACATCATAGCTATCTCGGCTCAACGCCAAGCTGTTGATCACCAGTAATTTTTCACCTCCCGCCAGATATTGGCTGAAAGCCGTCTGTAAATTATCCAACGTCTCATCCATTGCCTGAATCAAGTCATGTACCTGCCAGTCATCAGGCAATTTATCCAGGAAGATATGTTCATCCAGCAAACAGAAGGTAATATCCGCCGGTTCCCGGTACAGTACACTATCAGTATCAAGCAGATGCCAGAGATACTGATCATAACCGGCACAGTAAATTTCTGGTAATATCCTCTCAGTCAGACAATCAGCGCGCAGAAAATTCGCAATTTCATCACTGACAAAATTACTGATGACTGCAATTTTTACACGCCGGAAAGAGACAGATTCATTTTCAATTTCTGCTGGAAGATTACGCAACAAATAGCCAGCCTTAGCAAGTGAATGCACCTCCTGCAATTGAGATAATAACGCAGATAATTTCATCGCTGAATCAGGAACACTCATGTTCTTTCTTAACTTTTGCACCTGGCGAAGCAGTTCATTTTCATCCATAACATTCTCTATCCTAACGAGGAAGAATTAAACCCGTCGAGTTGTTCTATTTTCAGATTCCACGTAATGCAATACCACCTTTAATCCATTTAGAGGATTCAATGGCGACCCCCAACGCTAGCTGATCGCGCTGTAAGCTATTTGCCAACATTTCCAACTGTAAAAATGGTAAGGCATTACCGTTATTACCAGTAGTAGCGACACAATTTAAGGTTTTTTCTACCGGTAACATCAGAAAATCAATAATCTTATCGGTCATATGCCCTGCTAATTGCGGAGTCATAAAATAATCAACCATTTCCCCCTTCCAGCCGGTTAAATGTAATAATTCCGCAAGCGTTTCCTTTGCCATACGCGGAACTTCCGCTTCAATGGCTTTATAGTCCTCATACAGCAACGGTTTCTGCCCTGCTGTGGATGCTAAGTTCACCCCATTCCAGTTCAGTTCCTGTCCCGGTTTACGATTTAATCCTTCGCAACAGTTGAGTGTCTGTACAATCTCCATACCACTCATGGCTTCTATCGTCATTACCACCGCACCTGCACCATCGCCAAACAGGGCATAGTTGACCAGTTCAGACGAATCCAAACGGCTGAAATCACGTTGTAGATCGATATATTTCGCGCAGACATCCCCACCGATCACCAGTCCGCTATTATATCTCCCGCTGCACAACAGAGTATTACCGATATCCAGTGCCTGTAATGCCCCAGCACAACCGGATTGTAATTGATAGGTCGGAACATGATTAATACCCAATTTTTCGCAAACTAGATTTACCGTCGCTGGCATCAAATTATCCGGCGTCGCGGTACCCATCACAACAAAATCTATTTCGTCCACACCCATTCCCGCCTTATCTAAGGCAGAAAAGCAGGCGAGCGCACAGATATCACTCAACGTAGATACAGCTTCACCACTATTCAGATCCATCACCATATGACGGGTTTTATTACCAATAGTCAATGCTATCCATTCTGCGTTAACGTGAAAGCTTTTCTCAATTTGCACATTATCAATCGGTTTTCCGGGCAAATGGGTACCGACACCCACTATTCGAGGGCTCTTCATTATTCGCTTCCTATTATTCATGCTCGTATCAATGACTCGGGATCGCTACTCACCCGCAGTATAATAAATTCGATCAATTCAGCAACGGTACTTATCATCATCATTTGTTTGAGTTCGATTCTTTCCTTCAGCCAAATATTTTTTTCCAGCAAGCTACGCAGTTCCATAATCGACATGGAGTCATAGCCCAGATGCAACTGGAAATGGTGTTCCGGTAATACCTCATCAGGGGATAACCCTTTGATACTGGCCACATGAGTCCGAATGCTAAGCGCTAAATCCTGCTTTGTACTGCCCCATTCGTCTCTTATTCCTAACTGCGTCTGCCTATTATTCACTAACCCAGTATTCAGCCAATCCCCAGAATGTTCCAACCAGCAATGTTCGCGCTGGAAAGGATAGCTCGGTAATGGAAGTGCGCATAGGCCGCTCCCTTGGTAATAGGCAGCCCAGTTGATACTGAAACCCTGTTGCCACTGCTGGATAAGGAAAGACTCCAGCCGCTGTTCCGTCGTCCCAACCTCCTCTAGCAAAGAGAACCAGTGTATGATCGTGCCAGCATCTCCCCCCCGAAGCATCGAACTCAATGGCCGTGACTGTATGCTGTTACCCGCAGTTTGCACTACCGTTTCAACCCCTGTCGCTGCTAACGTATCCGCTACGCTTTTCACTTTCGTCACACTGTTCAACTGACGCAGCCAGTACTCTGTGGTTGCTATTTCAGACTGAACCTGTTGACCGGTAATGGTTGACAGCATAGTGTAACGCGGCCTTTGCAGCGGCTCTTGCGCTAATAATGGTGCAAGAAAACCTGTATCCTGGAGTAGTCCGCGCCGTTGATGATGGCTGGCCTGTCCCAAGGAGGTAAAAGCAATATCGCGCGACTTGAGCACCTGTTGCATATTTTCCAGACATGAATCCGCAACTGCCAACCAAACATCCTGCGCGCCATTGATGGCAACGACGGCTTGCCGCCCCTCAAATCCGCTCTGTTCACGGAGTAACGCTCTGATATTACGCAGTTCAGTTTTAACCTCTAGTAGCGTTATCGACGCTTCGAGCTGTTGTTGACATTGTTGCTGTTCGGCGTTGGCAATAGCACACAGCGTACTGACTGAAATCACCCCGGCAAAGGCTGCCGCGACATATTCACCCAAACCAAACCCCATCACTATCCCTGGTATTACGCCCAGCACTAGCAGGCTCTCCGCCAGTGCCAGTTCCAAGACGATCCCCAGTATCAGGCTGTTTTCTGTGCTCAGCCCGGCAATGGTATCCTCAGTCAGGATAGCCGCCAAATCATGCTGGCTGATCTGACGAAAAGCTGGCGCGAACTTTTCCAGTGCCTTGTGGAAAGCAGCAATCGGTTGAAGTTGCCGCACCAATGTTACTTGCTGCTGGCGAGTGAGTTGCCCAGTAAAAATAAACGCGGGCTTTTGCGCTAACGCCATCGGCGGCGGCATCTCGTCATTGTCAACCAACGCGCTCAATGAATCGGTCAAGGCCGCTAAGCTGTCAACGCAAAAACCGACACGATGGCTGAAACTACTCCGACTGATGTTACTGGTATAGCCGTAACGCGCCAGTTCATGGGGATTGTGATGTATCCAGGCAAGATGTTCCTTTAACATTTCACGTAGTGCGGGAGCCGTTTTGGCCGACAATGTGACCATTACGCCCCCTCGCTGAACCAATGGCGTGTCAGGCACCTCAGCAGACTTGAGTATCACGTGTGCGTTGGTCCCACCGATACCAAAGGCACTGACCCCCGCAAAATAATGTTCTGCTCGGCGCGGCCAAGGTTGCGCCTTTGTGCAAACATCAATATCCACGTTGTCCCAATCGATACGTTCACTGAGATGCGTGACGTTCAGGTGCGCCGGGATCGTTGCCTCTTGCATCGCCAGAACCACTTTTATTAATCCGGCGATCCCTGCAGCGCCCTCGGTATGACCAAAATTGGTTTTGATTGAACCCACCTTCAGCTTTTCTGAGCGCGGTGAGGTAAAGACTTTTGCCAAGGCCTCCACTTCTATCGGATCCCCAAGGGCAGTACCAGTACCATGAACCTCAATATAATCAATGGCCGTAGAGTCGAGTTGGGCATCTTTAAGCGCGCGACGAATCACGTCCTCTTGTGCCAACCCATTAGGTACCGGCAGGGCACTGCTGGGCCCGTCCTGATTGATTGCCGAACCGCAGATCATAGCCAGAATATTGTCGTTATCCCGCCGGGCATCACTCAACCTTTTAAGTACAATCACGCCGCACGCCTCCCCCCTGGCATAGCCGTCAGCGCTGTGATCAAAGGTTTTACATAAACCATCGGCCGCCAACATATTGGCAGCACTGGTCACGACGAACATGCCAGGAGTGAGTAATAGGTTAACGCCACCAACCACCGCTAAGTCACACTCGCCATTCTGTAAACTATTTTTCGCCAGGTGAGTACTGACCAGTGAAGAAGAACATAAGGTGTCAATCGCCAACGTCGGCCCCTGAAAACCAAAGTTATGCGCCAGACGCCCAGCCCCCATACCATTGCCGTTAGCCACGGCGGTATACATACTGGCCTGGCCCAGAGCCAGTAAGCTGTATTGCGCATAATCGGCATTCATCGCGCCAATAAAGACTCCGGTATTGCTGCCGCGCAGTTTGAGGGGATCATACCCTGCCCATTCCAGTGCTTCCCAGGTACACTCCATCAATAACCGATGTTGGGGATCCAGCTCCTGTGCTTCCGCCGGTGAAATGGAGAAAAACGAACGATCAAAATGGCTAACGTCGTCAAGGAAATAGCCTTTTCGTGTGTAGATCTTCCCAGCAACACCCACTTTTTCATCGTAAAAATGATCCATATCCCAACGTTCTACCGGGATATCGCTAACCAAATTGCGGCCAGACTTCAGCAATTGCCATAATTTTTCTGGCCTGTCTGCACCACCAGGAAAACGACACCCTATGCCAATAATGGCAATAGGCTCTTTGTGTATCGGTGCAGGCACGGCGTTATCAACCAGTTGTTCCAGCGCCTGAATGCGCGCCTGTGACTTTTGCAGTTCAAGTAACGCTTTCGCCAGCAGCGCACGGTGCTGAGCGCCAGAGTTTGTTTCCGTCATCTATTCCTTCTCCGCCATTGCTGCCAACTGTTCTTCCAGCATTCTCGCCAGTACATCTTCGCTCAACTCACTGGTTAACAGGCTATCCATTGATAAAGTGGCGCTGGCCGATTCTGGCTGGATATTGCTCTCACTAAAATCCAAGGCCAGCACATCTGTAATGAAATACCCCATCAAATCTCGTAGGGTTGGATAATTAAATGCCACGGTTGGGGGCAGGGTAATATCGTAGAGTTTTTCCAACTGCTGCCTGAACTCCAATGACATGAGTGAGTCCATACCTGAATCGAAAAATCCCAGATCGAGATCGATCTCTTCATCACCAGCAAACTTCATCACCGCTTTAAGCACACCGCTAATCTGGAGGCTTAGCAGTGCCTGACGCTCCCCTACGGGCAATGCCGCCAGAGCCGCCAGATAGCTGCCTCGAACCAACTCACTTTGAACAGCAAACTCTTGAAATAAAGAGTTATTCTCCGCACCGGGGAAACGTTGCATAAAACGCTGCCACTGCATTTGCAAGCAAGCCACGACGGCCTTACATTCAGCCGCTGTGAACAGCAGCGCCTCCAGACTTGCAAAACCTTGCTCCGGTTCAAAAGCCTCCATGCCCATAGCGGCTATTTTTTGTCCGCCATCATCTTGTCTAGCAGCCATGCCTATGTGACGCCAAGGGCCCCAATTAACTGACAACGCAGGGAAGCCCGCACGTTGACGCTCTCTGACCACCACATCCAGATAGCCATTGGCAGCCGCATAGTTTGCCTGCCCTGGGGTGCCCAAGATCGCCGCGACCGAAGAGAAACAGACAAAATACTGCACATCTGGATGGCGGGTAATGGCATCCAGGTGACGTGTTGCCTGTACTTTAGGGGCAAAGACATTCGCATAGCTGTTTATGTCCTGTTTTTCGATAAGCTTATCGTCCAGCGCCCCCGCCAAGTGGAATACACCGCGTAACACTGATTGCTGCTCTGCTATCTGCTGGACTGCCGCCTTCACCTGTTCTGCGTCATCCAATGCACATTGACATAGGGTGAGGGTCACCCCCTGTCGCTGCAACGCGTTCAAAGCTTCCTGTTGCTGGTCAGAAGGAGCGTGCCGTACCAATAACAGCAGATGCCGCGCCCCTCGCTGTACTAACCAGCGCATAGTAGCTAGACCAATCCCCCCCAAAGCCCCGGTCAGTAAATAGGTCCCTGCCGGATCAAGTGCCAATTTCTGCGACTCACCTGACGTGGCTACAGCGTCATAACGGCTAAAACGGTGGACTAAGCGCTGGCCATCACGCCAGCCAACCTCATTTTCCGGTGACTGACTGAAAATGTCAGCGCATAGCAGCCGCATACTGGATGGCTGTGTCGAATCCAGATCGAAAGCACGAACCTTCAACTGTGGCTGTTCTCCGCGAATAACGCGCCAAAGTGACCAGAGCGCATAGTGTTCGGCCACGATGGTTTCTGACCTGGATAAACAGGCTTGAGCCTGCTGTGTGACCAGCGCAATCTGCGGTGCCCGCTGGCTAAAAGCTTGTTGACAGGCTTGAACTAACGCCGTTGCTGACAGCGCAAGTGGCAATAATGCCGACGCCCCCTCGCCTTCGGCCAAAACCGGTGGCGAGAACAAGGTAATGATGCGGCTGGGGCCAGGATATCCTTGCGTGCCAAGCTGTTTGAACAGCGCCAGATAATCCTCACTGACATCGATTCTGAGAGTGAACCGGCTCTCTGGCAGAGCCGCAAACTGTTCTCCTCCATAAGCCATCACCCACTCAATGCCTCGTTCATCAAGACAGGCTCCCAAGGTTGCAAGTGCTTCACTCTCCCCCTGAGGAGCGAGTAGTATCACCAGCCCGTTCTCCTCTATACCATCCGCAACCTTTGTCGCGGGTAGCCATCGACTATGGTAATAATATGATGCCTGCATACCTGGGAGGCTCCCTTTCAACAAGCGAGCAGTGGACTTGCGCAACTCCAGTCCCTGTACATCTAGAATGACCTCTCCATCAGAGGTAAACAGTACCAGGTCGCCAACATGGCGGATCGCGCCACCTTTTGCCGCCAGTGAACCTGCATGAGGACGCGATAAACACCATAAAGACTCGTCAGCCCGCGGTTGGCGGAAAAACTTCATTCTCTCGACACAGAAAGGGATATAGATGTCATCGTCACTGGCATCCAGTGCTACTGAACTACCAAAAGCCTGAAAACAGGAATCCACCAATCCAGGGTAAAGAGGGTAAGAGGACAGCTCATCTGGGAGTTCAGGAACAACCATCGCGTGGAGCGTTAATCCCCCCTTGCTCCAGCGATCCCCAACCCAACAGAACCCACTGCCCAGGGTATAGCCGCGCTGCCAAATCGTGGTGTAAAAATCCTCACCCCGCTGTTCCAATGCCCACTCCTGTTGAGCACTGGCAATATTCAATGTCGCCAACTCAGCCGCCAAGGCCACACTTGGATCCGTCAATTCACTGTAGACACCGGAAGCATTCACGTCCCAATCATGCTCGTCGTTACCGTGTCGTTCATCACGTAATGAGAGTACTTTGAACTCGCCGCGTATCGACCCTGCTGCTGACATTTCTGGCGTCAGTACCATCTGTACGCGGCGCTGTCCCTCATCGGCAATACCGATGGTCTGGAAAAATGCCAAAGTTTGCAGTTCACAAGCTCCCACCAGGTAACGATCCTGGATCGCCATAATCGCCATAGAAACATGCGATGCGCCAGGCACAATAACCGAGCCGAACAACCGGTGATGTTCCAGATAGCCAGGGGAATCCGTACTTAAGAAACTCTGGTAGTAGCTGGACGACACGCCAGGGGTCAATAAACGCTGTCCTAATAACGGGTGGATAATATCGTGTTTTACACTAGGGCTAGCCAGGCGACCTCGTTGTTCCGGCGTGACCCAGAAACGCTGACGTTGATACGGGTAAACCGGTAAAGAACAATTCTTCAGCTCAATCGACACCTGCTGATACCAGGCTTGCCAATCAATATCGACCCCCTCTCCATACAGAACGGCCAAAGTCTGCTGCATGGATTGCACATTAGCTTCCTGAGTATTGATACTGCATAACCAACGGATATTTTTGTGGAAACGGCTGCGCTGCGCTAACGCGGTGAGGACCGGTTGAGGGCCGATTTCAATCACCACATCAACCTGCTCACTGAATACCTCCAGCCCTCGCAGAAAGTTGACTGGCGCACTGATATGACGACTCCAATACTGTGGCTGCTGCCACAGTTGCTGCTCTTGCTCTCCGGTTACCGTAGAAACCACGGCAATGTTAGCGGAGTTAAAACACACATTCGCCGCATACTGCTCAAATGCAGCCAGCACGGGCTGCATTAAGGGGGAATGAAAAGCATGAGAAACCGGTAAAGCAACGCAGCCCATATGCTGTGTTTCTGCTGCGACTTTTACTTTCTCGATTAATGCCAAATCGCCCGATAACACCGTCTGGCTATCGGCGTTAAAAGCGGCAACGCCGATCCTTTGCTGTTGCTCCATCGTCAGATTGGCACTAATAAGCTGGTTGACCTGTTCACCTCCCCCCATCACCACCAGCATCCCACCGCCTGCAGGCAACTGCTGCATCAGCCGTCCACGCTCAGCAATCAGACGAATAGCCTCTTCCAGCGCCAGTACGCCCGCACAGCAGGCTGCCGCGAACTCACCCACGCTGTGTCCCATAACCACTGTCGGTTGTACCCCCCATGATGCCCACAGGGTGACTAACGCATATTGCACACTAAACAGGGCTGGTTGAGTATAAGCAGTCTGATTTAGCAACGACTGATGTTCACCCCATAGGACGTCAGTCAGCGGATAAGTCATGAAGTCAACCAACAACCGTTGACACCGATCGATTGCGTCACGGAAAACAGGTTCCTGCCGATACAATTCGTGGCCCATACCGGCATATTGTGCCCCCTGCCCACTGAAGAGGAAGCCGACGCGCGGCCTGTGACGTTTTTTTACTGGCTGGGACTCGCTAGCAAATGCGGCCAGCTGTTCAGTCAGTTTGCTGCGTGACGCGGCGGTAAAAGCCACTCGATATTCAAATTGATCGCGTTTGACCGCCGCGCTGTAACCAACCTGCATCAGTGAAAGGGTGGGATTGTCCGTTAACCAACGCTGGTAACGCGCCGCTGTTGCTCGTAATGCCTCACCGCTGGCTGCTGATAGTGCCAACAGTGGAAACGCATCCAGATTACGCCTTCCTTCTATAGCGGTGACGAGAGGCCGATCGTCAGGCGCCTCCTGTAGGATCACATGGCAGTTAGTGCCACTAAAACCAAAGGAACTCACCCCTGCCCGACGTGGCTGTTCGCTTTCCCAAGAGGTGAGTCCAGTTGGAAAAACAATCGGAGAATTGGCAATGTCAAAATGTTGGTTAGCCTGCTGGAAATGCAAATTACCGGGGATCTGCCGTTGTTTTAACGCCATCACCACCTTAATCAGGCTGGCTGCACCGGAGGCCGCCTCCAAATGGCCGATATTGGATTTCAGCGCTCCCAGAAATAACGGATACGTTGACGTTCGCTGCCCATAAACTGCATTCAAAGCATGAACTTCAATCGGATCACCAAGAGAAGTGCCAGTACCATGACTCTCAATATAATCAACCGACGCCGCATCAATTCTGGCATCGGCCAACGCTTTACGAATCACATTCTGCTGGGCAGGACCGTTCGGGGCCGTCAGGCTACTGCTACGTCCATCCTGGTTGACTGCCGAACCACAAATCAGCGCATGAATACGATCGCCATCGCGTTTTGCCTGAGACAAGGTTTTAAGCATGAAGATCGCGCCACCTTCCGCTCTAACATAGCCATTAGCACGGTGATCAAAAGTCTTACAGGCTCCATCAGCAGAAAGCATATTGGCTTTTGACAATGAGACGAACACCGCCGGATCAACCAGCATGTTTACGCCCCCGGCCAATGCTGCCTGGCACTCTCCTTTACGCAGCGCATTAATTGCCAAGTGAATAGCGGCCAAAGAGGAAGAACATGCGGTATCGATCACAATCGCAGGCCCCTGTAATCCCATATTGAACGCTATACGCCCGCTGATAACGTTTTGCGTATTACCGGTAACAAAAAAACCGGCATCCTGGCTGGTTGACTGCAGGCACTGTCGGAAATATTCACCTGCTCCTGCACCAAGATAAACACCGGTATTACTCCCCTCCAGCTGTGTAGACAAGTATCCGGCATCCTGTGCGGCGCTGTAGCTCAACTCCAGCGCCAGACGCTGTTGTGGATCCATACTCTCAGCTTCACGCGGGGAGATGCCAAAAAAACGAGCGTCGAATTTGTCATAGTCCTTGATAAGTCCAGCATCCAATGTAACGGTTTTTCCTGCTGCCTCACGATCGGCATCCACCCATTGAGATAACGGCCAACGCGCATCAGCCTGATTACCATTCTGCTGCTGGTGCACAACACCATCACCACCGCTAACCAACAGTTGCCATAACGCCTCCGGGCTTTCTACCTCACCAGGGAGCCGACATGCCATGCCTACAATAGCTATTGCTTCCGCAGATGAGTTCTGCGCCTGAGCCAATTTCTCCTGTAGTGTCTCGATAGCGATAAAAGCCCGCTTTAACGGAGAAAGTTCGTCTTGCCTTTCCGTCTGTTTTTGATTGATGTCTGACACGTGATACGGCTCCTTGCCAATAATTAATCAGGGTTATAATGTGCTGAGTTTTTCGAGCAACATGGCCTCGACATCCCCATCACTCATCTGTGAAAAATCAACAGAGGAAGTCGTCGTGTTTTGCAACGTCAGTGCAGGGTTTAGCGCACCTTCAGCGGGTGACAGCAGGGTGTGCAAATATGTAGCCAAAGCGCGAGGGGTCGGATAATCAAACAGCAGCGTCGCCGGTAATTTGAGCCCAAAATCATTTTGCAAACGTTGTTTGACCTCTACAGACAATAAGGAGTCGATACCCATAGCAGTAAAGCCCAGACGTGGATCGAGCTCCTCCTCATCATCACGGCGTTCACAAACGATACGTACCGTTTCCACCACGCAGTGAAGCAAAAATGTCGGCTGCTGTGCAGGAGGGAGCTGCTGATAGTGTGAGAGCCTCGTCGTACTGATTACCGTTGCAGACTCGGTGATTTCCGGCAACAGAGGTGTACAAAGCCTGGAGACTCGGCGGGCAAATACCAGGGGCACGAACTGCGGCCAGTTTACTCGGGCAATAACGATTTGAGGCAAGTTGAGTGATAGAGCGCTCGCCAGTAAGTCCAACGCTTCAGCGTGCGAAAAGCTGCCAATCCCCAACTTCGCCAGTATGGCTGCATGATCAATCTGTGCTCCGATCCCTGCCTCTGACCACGGCCCCCAGTTGACACTCAAGGTATTGATCCCCTGTTGGCGCAGCTGTTGACTGTAATAATCAAGGAAATAGTTGGCAGCGCAATAACCCACCTGACCCGAAGATCCCCAGATGGCGGAAATGGAAGAGAAGTTGACCAACAGTTGGATACCGGCAGCAAATTCATATTCCTGAATCAGCCGGTGCAGGTTCATCAAACCCTGTACTTTAGGCTGTAATACCTGCCGATACTGTGTCAGGTTCAACTGTGCATTGGCAACTATATCACCCGCTACACCAGCAATATGGAAAATACCCGCTAACGCAGGCAACTGCTGCGAGGCAATAGCCGCCGTAAGTTCAGCATAATCCGCAACATCGGCCTGCAAATACCAACAATCGACACCTTGGGCCTGTAGCTGTGCCATGTTATTTATCACTTCCGGCGCATCCTTTTGGCGGCGTCCGACCAGCGCCAGTTGCCTGACACCTAGCCCAACCAACCACTGTATGACGCTTTGGCCCAAGGCACCGAACGCACCGGTGATCAGATAAGCCCCATTGGCATCGGGTAACACGGTCCTGCTCACACTGTTCAGTTGGCACTTTTCCAATCGGGGGACCAGCAAAGTATCACCACGTAGTGCGGTGAGCTCCTCCTGCTCAGCACTGCCCGCCAGTGCCAAGATGATTTTGGCTTCGGCACGACCGATCGCACTGTTATGCGCCACTGGTAGATCGATTACCCCCCGGAACAGCTCTGGTACTTCAGCGACCAAAGCGCGGCTGGCCCCAAGGGCACAAATCTGACCGCAAGTGGCAGAGTATGAGGCACCAGCAGAGGGTGCTAACGATGCACCGCGGGTAATCAAACTACAATGACACTGCTGCACCAGCGTTTGCAGGGTAGACAAACAACGCGTAACCGCATAGCTGTATCGCGTGGCATCCTCGCTGTCACGACTCAGATAAATGAAGCAACGCTCTACTCGTTGTGCCTGCAAGCCGTCAGCCCAGTCAGCCCGATCATCTTTTAACAATGCCGCCACATCTGTTAATCGGACCGTGACTACGCTCCCCTGCTCGACCAGCAATTGCTGCAATGTCTCTATCTCATCAGCATCATCGGTAATAATTAACGTGATCGTTGCGCCAACCTGCTGATCTCCCTCTGGCAAGTTAACCGGTTGCCAGCACAGCTCATATCCGTCTTGTGCCAGCGAGCCGTGGCTTAGCGCACTGACCGGCGAAGGCGTCGTGTTCTCCCGTTGATAGTCATACCAGTAACGGGTACGAGCAAAAGGATAGGTCGGAAGATCGATCAGGTTCCCTTGCTCCTCCACCAGATGCGGCCAGTCGAGAACCACACCTGCTGCATACAGGTTAGCCAGCGTAGCATGCAGTACATCCAGTTCTTGCTCACCAGCACTTAACGAATGCAGGCAATAGAGGGGATGATTCACTTTCGACGCCGTGCCCTGCTGATCCAACCAGTGACTGGCTATTTGTCGCGCCATACTGGTAAGCACCGCCGCCGGCCCCAATTCAAGTAAAATATCGACGCCCTCAACCAGCAACGTTTCCACCGAGGGCATAAACATCACCGGAGCGCTGATATGTTCTACCCAATAAGCCGCACAGGACATCTCATTGCCTGCCAGCTTGCCACTCACATTAGAGACAATTGCTTGCTTGGGTGAAAAAAACGCCACCTTCTCTGCTACCTGACGGAAGGCATCCAGCATTGGAGCCATTAGCGGTGAGTGAAACCCATGCGAAACGGTTAATGGGTGATTACGATATCCCGCCTGTTGCAGCAGATTAAGCTGCGTAGCCAATACCTTTGCATCACCGGAGATAACGGTATTCTCGGGGCCATTGCAGGCCGCAATCGCCAGTTGTTGCGGTACATCCAGTAAAAAGGGCATCACTTCATCGCGGCTAGCAAAGACCACTGCCATAGCACCGGCAGCGCAATACTCCTCCATCAGACGCCCACGGGCCGCGACTAAGGTTAGTGCAGACTCCAGGGAGAAGACCCCCGCCAGACATGCCGCAACATATTCACCAACACTATGTCCAAGCAGGATCGTAGGCTTAACTCCCCAATGTTGCCACAGACAAGCCAAAGCGTATTCCACCGCAAACAGTGCGGGTTGCGTATAGCGTGTTGAGTCGATAGCTGTACGGTCAGCCCCCCACAACAGGGTACGTAACGGTTTATCCATCTGTGCCGCCAGCAGCCGTTCACACTCATCCAGGGCGGCTTTAAAGGTTGCATTTGTCTTATAGAGACCTTCTGCCATCCCCCAGTATTGTGATCCCTGACCACTGAACAAGAATGCTACTTGCACATCTTCCGGCGCAACATCCTTGACAACCGGAGGGCTCAATAACATCGTCTCAAGCGCACTCTTACTGTCTGCGACAAACAACCTACGCCAGGGGTGATCGCTGCGCGCGTTATTGGCGGTAAAACAAAAATCCGCCAGCTGTGTCTGCGGCAATCGTTGCAAATGCTGGCCATAACGTAATGCCAGTTCTTTAAACGCACTGGCCGATTTGGCGCTCACTTTGACACAGTAACGTGCGGGGGAATATTCCATCATTCCGCTATCATCGGCATCACCAGGCCTATCGCCTTCACTGATAAGGATATGCCCGTTTGATCCCCCGAAACCAAAGGCACTCAACCCGGCAATACGTTCACCAGGGGCTTGCCACGGCAGTGCCCGTTCAACGACTTTGATCGGATACTCATCCCAGGCGATTAATGAGCTGGGATGGGTGAAATTCAGGTGACGCGGCAGAGTTTGGTGTTGCAAAGAGAGAACCACTTTTAGCAATCCCGCCAGACCTGCACAGGCTTCAGTGTGGCCGATGTTGGTTTTTACTGCCCCTACGTAAAGTGGGTTATCGTCATTACGTTGCTGACAATAGGCAGCCCCGAGGGCCGCAATTTCGATCGGGTCGCCTAGTGCCGTACCCGTACCATGTGCTTCAACATAACTGACCGCTGAGGCTTCCAGGCCTGCATGTTGCAACGCTTTACGGATCACCGCCTGCTGAGCGACACCGTTAGGTACCGTTAACCCACCGCTGGCACCATCCTGATTCAATGCCGAACCACGGATCACTGCCAAAACCCTGTCACCCGCTTTTCTTGCATCGCTAAGGCGCTTCAGGATAAATACCGCCACCCCTTCCCCACGCACGTAGCCATCAGCAGACTGATCGAAGGTCTTGCAACGCCCATCCGGTGCCAGCATATTCGCCGCAGAAAATGACAGGCTGATATCAGGGGTCAGATGTAGATTTGCCGCCGCCACAATCGCGGCGGAACTTTCATGGCGTTGTAAACTGATAACGGCATTATGTAGTGCCACCAATGAGGCAGAACAAGCGGTATCGACCGAAAAACAAGGCCCTTGCAACCCTAAAAAGTAGGCGATACGCCCACAGGCTGCCGCATGTGCATTACCGATACCAAAGTAGGCATTAATCTTATCCTCTCCCTGATACTTAGCCTGCGCCAGCATATAGTCAGAACAACTCATCGCTACAAACACACCCGTATCGCTGCCCTGAAGCGTTTCAGGCCGCTGGTTCCCCTGTTCCAGCGCATGCCAAACCACTTCCAATAACAACCGGTGCTGTGGGTCAACAGCAATCGCCTCTTTCGAGGATAGGTTGAAAAAGCCGGCGTCAAAGCGATCCACATCGTCAACAAAGCCTCCCCGACAGCTGGTCATTTTGACCGTTGAACAGGCTTTTTCGCCGAAATAACGACTAACATCCCAGCGTTCTGGCGGCACATCGGTGATGGCACCACGCTCATCCATCAGTAGCTGCCAGAATTTATCCGGTGAATCAACGCCACCAGGGAAGCGGCATCCCATACCTACAATCGCGATAGGTTCAAGCTGCTGGGCGATGCACAGTTTTGCTTCTAACGCATCAATGACCGCATAAGACTTTTTCAGTCGCTGAGCCAATTGCTGACTCAAGTTCTTTTCATCATTTAAAGAGGCCACTATGACTTCTCCGTCAGGCTGTCGATGCTATCTAGGCGCGTATCACTTAACAGCGCAACCATACTCTCTTCGTCCAGCACCTCTTCACCGTCACAGACGATGACATCAGGCAAATTAGTCGGCGCTAACAGACCCTCAAGATATTCCGCCAACTTTTCCAACGTGGGATAGTCAAACAGCAAAGTGTTGCTTAACCGACAAGCCAACGCCTTTTCCAACTGACTTTTCAAATCCAGCGCCAACAGCGAATCCAGACCCATATCAAATAACCGGGCGCGACTTTTCACCTGACGTTGATCCTGAAATCCGAGAGTACTGGCGAACAACGCCTGCAGATAATTACGCAGATATCGGCTGCGAGCCTCCCCCGATAACGCATTCAGCTCTTCAAGCAACCGCTGAGGTGCTCGATACCCACGGCTGACCAGTTGGGTAAAAATCGGCGGGATGCCACTCGCGCTGTCAGGCAAGGCAGCGACATAGCGCTCCCAGTCAATATTAACGATCAGACCAACTATTGGATAAGATCCCTGCAACGCCTTGTGTAATACCTCAATCCCCAGAGAATTGCTTAAGCCACCAATTCCCTTCGCGGCCATCAGATCCTGATGGCGTTGATCCAGACGAGCAGCCATACCGCTGTCACGCCAAGGCCCCCACTGCAAACTTACCGCCGGTAGCCCCTGTTGCCGACGCGACCATGCCAGACCATCCATAAAAGCATTCGCCGCACCATAGCTGGATTGCCCAGGTGCACCACAAGCAGCAGTAAACGAGGAATACATCACGAAGAAATCAACAGGGTGTGTTGACGTCAGGTTATGCAAATTTATTGCTCCCTGAACCTTGGCTCGTGTAACGACTGCAAAGTCAGCTTCGCTGAGCGTGTCAACCATCGCATCACGTAACACCCCCGCGGCATGAATGATGCCCCCCAACGGAGAGTTGAGCAGAAGCCCCGCCACAGCCGAGGCCAGTGCATCAGCATCTGCCACATCGGCACAGAGAAAGTGGATCTGCGCCTGCCAACGGGCAGCCAAGGCCGCAAAGTCAGCTTGCTGACCAACATCAGCAGGACGGCGTGATAGCAAGGCAATCTGTCGTGCCCCCTGCGCTAACAAGGTTTGTACAATCCCCAAACCCAATCCACCCAGTCCGCCAGTGATCAGGTAGCATTTATCCGCTGATAGCTTCATCGTCTCAGTAGGAATGGCCTCTGTCACCGGCAGTAGCCGACAGGCAAAGAATTGCCCGTCTCGCACAGCCAATTGTTCAGCCGCCAAAGATGGATCATGGCTACCCAACAATGTCGCCAAAGCAGACAGATCATCTGGCTTGGCGAGATCGACCAACTGCATCGTCAAAGCGCTTTGCTCCAGGCGTACTGAGCGTATCACCCCCCAAAGCATACTCTGCAACGGCTCGATGGTTTCAGCCACAGCGACCTGTCTTCCCTGCATGCTGACAAACAGCAACCGAGCAAATTTCAGGCTCTGCTGTGCGATCAGTTGCTGTAAGCTGTGCAACAGCGGTTGCCACAACGCCCGATCGTCATTGGGCTTTTCTTCCATGACGAGTCCCCATAGATAGACCAGATCCCACTCCCCTGAATGCAGCTGTTGTGCAATGTGCCAAAGCTGCTGCCACTGTTGCGGATCTGTTGGAGACAACGTGATATTCCGATCCTGCTGGCTGAAGGTATCGCCCATGCTGACCCACAGCGGCCTTAGCGTACTATCACCCAGCGCCGCCTCGGCCTGTGCCCGCAGCGCGGCATTGACCAACACCATACGCGGACGAACTGCCGGTGAGTGCTTAGGCGACTCCAGCGCTTGCCATTGTTCGCTGAATACTCCACCAGACGACACCGGGTCCGGTTGTATTAACAGTGCGGATTGTAAGGTTTCACGCCGAACACGCCGGGCTTCAAATCCCTTAGCACAAACGATCACCTGGTTGTCCTCATCCAACAGCCAGATATCACTGACAACCCGTGAACCATCCCCACTGTTCGTATCGGTCAACAGTTCGGTGTAACAGAACAGTTTCCTGTCTCGTACCAGCGGTTGGCAAAACTGAATCTGAGCAATTTGGAAAGGAACAAACAATGTGTCGGGATCGTGAAGACTACGCAGATTAAAATCCGCACGCTCCACCACCTGGAAGCAGGCATCCAGCAGGCCAGGATAGATCAGATAGGGTTCATCCAGTTCCACGCGACCAGCAATCACCAATTCACGCAGCGCCCGATTATCACCATGATAACCCTGACCAAACCAGCGAAAACTGTTCCCCAGGGTGTAACCTTTGTCCCAAAAGTTCTGATAGAAGGCCTGGGCGGAGATATCTTCCACCATTGTTTGCTGCAGGGAAGACAGCACCACCGGTGACGTCAGAGGCTGTGTTACTGGTGCCATTGTGGCGCTGGCATGTTGACTCCACTCACCATCTGCCCCTTGGCTGAACAGCTCAACACGCATAGCCGCTTCCTGCGATGTGCTTTGTGGCGAAAGGACGAGCTGCACCCGGTTTGGCGGTTGCATTTCTTCTCCGTCTGCCGCATCGCGCAAGAGTAACGTCCGGGCAAAGGCTACCTGGCTGAGTTGAATTGCCTGCTGACGCGCATAATGGATGCTCGCAACCTGTAACATGGCGGCAGTATGCGAGGCACCAGCCACAACCGGAAGCCCATACAGTCGGTGATCCCCCATATAAGAAGGGTGATGTACATCGATCCGGTGATCAAAATAAATCTTTTCCGAGCCAGCCAGTTGCAGTTTGCTGCCGCACAAAGGATGAGTATCATGAGCTTCCCCAAGCGGCATAACCCATGACTCTCCGGGCGTATGCTGTGCCAGCCAGTAACGTGAACGCTGAAATGGGTATCCCGGCAAATCAAGAGACAGACCACGAGTTCCAGGGTAAAGCGCCGCCCAGTCGACATGCACTCCAAGCTGATACAACCCGGCCAGAGATGTCAACAGTACCGATAAATCACGCTGATTACGCCCCAGAGAAGGGAAGGCATGGATCGCGGCGTCCCCCTTTTCAACTGCAACCGTTTTTGCCATAGCTAACAGGCTGGAACCTGGCCCCACCTCAACCAGTGCCGTCACGCCATTGTCAAACAGGTTACCGACCCCATTGGCAAAATATACTGGCGCACGAACATGGGATACCCAGTAATCGGCATGGCACAAGAGCTCACGCTCAGCCCGGCCGGTAACATTAGAGATCACCGTGATGGCAGGCAGATGGAAACTAATGGACTCCGCCACGGTTTTAAACGCCGCCAGCATCGGTTCCATCATGGCTGAGTGAAAAGCATGCGAGACCGCCAGAGGCACAACTCGCCAAAGGTTATTTTCTGCCAGTGTGATAAAGCGTGTCATTTCTGCCTGTTCACCGGAAACAACGGTATTTGAATTACCATTGACCGCAGCAATATCCAAACGACAACCATGCTGTAGCAATAACTGTCGGACGCTTTGTTCATCACTGAACACCACACTCATCTCACCCGGCTGACAATGCATCATCATCAGACGCCCACGTGCGGCAATAAGTTTCAATGCATCAGGCAGGCTAAATACACCCGCGATACAGGCTGCCACATATTCCCCAACACTGTGCCCAATAACCCAACCTGGTTGTACACCCCAGTGTTGCCACAAACGCGCCAGGGAATACTGCACGGCAAATAATGCTGGTTGCGTATAGGCGGTATTATTTAAACGCGGTAGATCATTACCCCACAGGACTTCACTCAATGGAATATCCATATGTTTATCCAACAGGCCAGCACATTCGTCCAGTACCTTGCGATAATAGGGCTGTTGCTGATACAACTGCTGTGCCATCCCCAGATACTGCGAACCCTGGCCACTAAACAGAAACGCACAGTTCGCCGCCCTCACGCCATGCATTTCTTCTCCTATCGCGCCGTGCTCCAAAGCGCTCAACAATGACTCTCGCCCGTCAAATACCAGTGCACTGCGCCAGTTAAAGTGACTTCTGGCCCTGGCTGCAGCAGCCAGAGCCAGAAGATCCAGCTCTGGCCGCTGGATAATAAACGTCGCCAAATCACTCGCCCGTTTTTGCAGCGCCGCCTGGTTCTTTGCTGACAACGGTAAAATATTAAGCTCAGGTACATGACCATAGCTGGTTTCAACCGGGGGCGGAGGCTCAGCAATCACCAGATGCGCGTTGGAACCACTAAAACCGAACGAGCTAACCCCGGCATATCGTGTTTTTGGCCCTTTACGCCAGGGGATCGACGTCTGAGGAACCTCTAGTGGAATGCTCTGCCAAGGGATCAAAGGACTAGGTTGGGAAAAATTGATATGTGGCGGGATGACCTCATGTTGCATCGATAGCAAAACTTTCAGTAACCCGGCCATGCCCGACGCCGATTCGGTATGACCAATATTTGTTTTTACCGATCCCACCCGTATCTTCACAGCACTTTGACGTTGGGCGAAAACAGTTGCCAATGCCGACATCTCGATAGGATCTCCCAGTGGGGTACCCGTCCCATGAGCTTCAATATAATCAATGTCATCGACATTCAAACCAGCCGAGCTTAGCGCATCCTGTAGCAGCGCCACCTGAGCCAGCTCATTGGGAGCAGTCATACCTTGGCTCGCACCGTCCTGGTTGATCGCACTACCCATCACCACACCTAAAATACGGTCACCGGCCTTTTGCGCATCACTGAGGCGTTTGATGATCACCACACCACACCCTTCACCACGGACATAACCATCAGCACGGGCATCAAACGTCTTACAGCGACCATCTGGAGCCAACATATTGGCTTTAGCAAAAACAATTGAGATGGTGGGATCGAGGATCAGATTAACGCCACCACAAATCGCCAGATCGGACTCGCCACTTTGCAGGCTTTGTGACGCGAGGTGAATAGCAACCAGTGAAGAAGAACAGGCGGTATCAAGGGTAAAACAAGGCCCCTGCAACCCCAGAAAGTACGCAATTCGCCCGGCGGCTACGCTTAATGTTGTGCCAGTACCATCATAAGGAGAAACGGTGTGGTGCCCAATGCGGTTAGCTACCCCAACGCGTAAGTTGGTGTAATCTTGGTTACATATCCCGATAAACACTCCTGTACGCGTACCGTGCAGGTCTTTTGCCACCAAACCCGCATGTTCAAGGGCGTGCCAGGTCGTTTCTAACAGTAGACGTTGCTGTGGATCCATTCGTTCAGCCTCTTTTGGCGAAATACCAAAAAAGCCCGCGTCAAAATACTCTACCGCATCAACCAACCCCATACGATCCGTAAGAATTTTTCCCACTACTGAGGGATCAGGATGATAAAACTGGCTCATATCCCAACGCTCATGATGCGAGGAAATAATGGCACTTTTCCCATTGGCAATCAGTTCCCAGTAGCTCTCAAGCGTATTAGCGCCACCAGGCATCCGACATGAAGCACCAACAATCGCTAGAGGTTCTCTTTTTATCTGTGCCGTCTGTTGTAATTTTTTCTGTTGTTCGACAGCCAGAAGCATAACTTGTTTAGAAGTGAGATTTTTGACTTTCTCAATAAATGTTTCCATATGGCGCTAGTCCCCTGTTGAGCCAAGTAATGCATCAATTTCGTTGTCAGATAATAACCCCAATGCTGAAAAATCAATATCGTCAGTGAATGAGTTTCTACTTCTGGCCGTCATCTCTGCGACTATTCCCGACGAAAAGCACTCACCTAATAAATATTGTGTTAAAGCCGCCACGGATGGATATTTAAATAAAATAATCGCCGGTAGATTTTTATTTAATTGCCGTCCCAAGCCATCACGTATCGCTACCGCCATTAACGAATCCATTCCTAATTCCTGTAACGGGCGCTCATAATCGAGATAGGCCAGTTCAATAGACATCACTTTCTTGACCTGAGCAGTAACCAATTTTCTGATCTCGTTTTCCCTTTCACTTTCCGGCAATGACAAAAGGCGTGCTGTCTGATCCAAACTGGCAATAGGTGAACTGGCGTTAGTAAGTACGGTTGACGAAACGATGTCATCAAACAATTTACTTGCAGGACCTCCCAGCGGGTAGTAATGGTGTATGTACTGTGTCCAGTCGACAGTTAACACGCTTAAAACAGCAGGTTTGCCACCAACTTCAGGGGATAAAATTTTCGCCATACGATTAAAGGCATCAACTGATTGAAGTGCTTGGAATCCTCCACGCTGTAAATGAGCAGTTGCCTGTTGATCCGCCGCCATCCCTGTTCCCTGCCATAGCCCCCAGGCGATACTCTGAACTGCAAGCCCTTGTTGCCTTGCTTGGTGCGCCAAACCATCCAACGCGGCATTAGCTGTGGCATACGGGATCTGTCCGGGTGAGCCCAATGCCCCGGCAGCAGAACTGAACAGCAAAACAAAATCCAGGTTTGTCTTACGTGTCTGCTGGTAGCCAAGGCACGCATTGAGTAGTACCTCGCCCCCTTGTGCCTTCGCTGCTAACGCACGCTCAAAATGCACTTCAGCAAGATTGTCAAACACGGCGTCTTCACGACACCCGGCAAGGTGAAAAACGCCCGCAGGTGCAGGATGACAATCATCCAACCATCCCTTTAATTCTCTGTGATCCCCATTGGCAATATCCACTACTGCAATCTGTACCGGAATTCCCAGAGCATTGAGCCAGAGTTGCTCTTCATCGGTGGCTTTACGATGCGATAGCGCAAGAATATGCTGTGCCCCTTCTGCAACCAGCCATTCCAGTAACAGACGCCCGATCCCCCCAAACAAACCGGTCAACATATAGGTTTTATCAGGTTGTATAACGACTCGTGTACCAGCAGATATCCAAGGTTGCATCCTGGCAACTTGCCTTTTCCCATTCTGCAGCCTGAGGTGCGTTTCATCGTTATCTTGTTGATTCACCACTTCAGCCACCAGCCGGGCAATATCCTCTACCGGTTCACTGGCAGCGGCATTTATTGTGAGGCAAGGCAGAACAGAAGTTTCCAGCATTAGGCTACGACAGTAACCCCACAAGGCAGATAACACCTCGATTCTCACCCACCCGACACCCGGTTGTTGTGCCTGTTCCTGACCAACCACCACGACCCTACCTAAAGATGGAGCCTGCTGTAACCAGTCAGTTAAAGTGATGCAGGTTGTCGTTAGCGACACAACCGAAGAGCATAGCCAAAGTGTAGTCACCCGCTTGCCCATCGCCCTGTTGGCAATATCTGCGGCCAGTTGCTGTAGATGTACGGTATTACCCGGTTCCAAAGTACAGTTGCCAGGCTGGTAATGATAGCTGCCCCCTGGACGTATAACATCGATGGAAACATGCTGCTGACACTGATGGAACACCGCCTCGGAAAGCTCATCTTCTCCAGCAAATATCACCAGATGTTCAGTTTCTTTATGCGCCAAAGTGTCGCTTTGCGGCAACGGATAATCGATCCACACCTGCTGATAGCACTCTTCTCGCGCCTCACTACTGTCTAGAGAGGACCGCATGTTGCCATTCTCAACTTTACGCCATTCAAATTCTTTCAGACTGGCGATCAACCCGCTACCTTCCTGCCAAATCCATATATTTCCAAGTAAACTGTTTCCCCCGTGTACCTGCCCCGGCTGTAAATGGGCTATTGCCAGCAGCGGTTTGTCCACCTGCAACAGGTGATGTGCAAAGTTCATGTTGCTGATGGAAAAGGGAATATAGGTATGCTGGGTATTATCGATTTGTGCATTCATTAACCCACCCAGCATCTGTACACAGATATCAAGCTGACTTGGGTAAATAGGGTAACAAGCTGCATCTTGGTCCAATTGCAAGATCTCTTTCTGCGCTTTTACCTCAACCATCACTTGGTATGGATCAACTTGCCACCACTGGTTAATTAGCTGAAAAAGCGGACCAAAACTGAAGCCCAATGTATTGAGCGAAGCAGAAAAATCATCTTGTCTCAGAACGTTGCTGCCCTGACGAATCAAATCCAATTGAAACTGAGGGTCAAAATCTTCCAGCGCATGGAGTTGAGTACTCGTTGTCGTAAGCCAAGAGTTGACATGCGTGCTCACTACCTCGTCGTCAGGCATACTAACGATACTAGCGCGATAACCTTCCCCCTCCGACTGTAATACCACCTGTACCAATACTGGCAGCTCATTGAGCACCAGTGGTTTACTGATCAGGATGTCCTTAATCTGCGTGGTTCCCTCCTCCGCAATCAGCGTCTGCTCCACCGCCATGATCAAAGCGGTAAGATGAGAAGCACCGGCGACCAGTACATGATCAAACAGCCGGTGATCCTGCATATAAATGGGGGAATTTTTTGTCAACTGCTGCTGGAAACGTACGCTCCGCGACAACGGCAATATCAGACGCTGACCAATCAGCGGCAACGTGGTTTTTCGCGGTGTGAATGGCACCATTGCACCCTGACGAGCCAACTTATAACGCTCTACCATCGGGCCTGAAACATAATAATTCTGGTGATCAAAAGTATAGAGAGGTAGACGTTGGCGTGGAGTATGTGCAGGAACGCCTTGCGTGGCATAAAAGGCATTGAAGTTCAGCGTCACCCCACGCTGTACTAAACCTCCCGCAGCCTGTAACAGATTACGCCACTCCTGATTACCCGTTCGTAAGCTCGCCACTCCACACTGCATATCATTAAGAGTGAGTTGCGCCATCGCGATCAACGTGGCTTTCGGCCCGGTTTCCAGATAATAGGCACAACCCAGATCGGCCAACTTTTGTATAGCTGAACTAAATCGAACCGGTGCGGTAATCTGCTCCAACCAGTAATCAGCACAGGATAAAGCCTGAACATCGAGTTCTGGGTCGACCGTTGAAACCATCGTTACCCTGGCTGGCTGCCAGCGAATTGTCTTGGCGATCAAGGCAAATTCTGCCAGCATCGGCTCCATGTTGGGTGAGTGGAACGCGTGTGAGACGTTCAGGCGGGTAACAGGTATACGGGCTGTCGCAAACTGGGCCACCAGAGTATCAATGGCTTTTGTTGCACCGGCGAGTACAATCTGTTGCGGTGAGTTGATTCCCGCTATCACCACGCCGTCGCTGGTAGCGAGATAAGGAAGCAATGAAGCCTCATCGCTTGCCACCGCTATCATAGTGCCAGTGGTAGGCAGTTCCTGCATCAGACGCCCACGAACGCAAACCAGTTTTGCCGCATCCTCCAGACTCATCATTTTCGCAAAGCAGGCAGCGGCGATCTCCCCGACCGAATGGCCACAGACATAACGCGGTGTTACCCCCCATTTCAGCCACAGCGTGGCAAGTGCCAACTCAAGTGTAAACAGGGCTGGTTGGGCATATTGAGTTTGGGTTAAACGTTCCTGGCACTGTATTTCGGACAGGCTTCCCTCCATATCGCCCCACATAACTTCCGACAGTGGCAGATCCAGATACCGATCAACCGCAGCAGCAATCTGATCAAAGATTTCACGAAACGCAGAGCAATTCCGATACAGTTCCTGGCCCATACCAGGATATTGTGCGCCTTGGCCGCTAAACAAAAACGCCACCTTCGGCACTGCACCTGAAACAGGATTTATCCCTTGAACATCGGCACCAATCTCTGTCAACTGTGTAACGAATTCATCAACCGTGCTGCCAATCAACGCAGCACGGTAACGCAACAGAGAACGTGTCAGGTTACAAGAACGGGCAAAGGTGGGAAGATCAAGATGAGATTGTGGCGCCTGTAGGAAATGAGCGTACCGCTGAGCCAGTTGCATCAATCCATTGGGAGATTCAGCACTGATCATCACCAGTTGGGATGGGTCAGGCTGGGGTGGGCTTACCTGGCATGAAACGGCCTCAAATGCGGAAACAATCATATGAACGTTAGTTCCGCTCATACCAAAGGCGCTGATACCCGCCGTCGGCAGCTCTGTTACAGCAGGCCAAGGTTGTTTTTGCGTTACCACCTGCAACGGCAACGTATGCCACGGAATATGGCGGTTAGGGGTATCAAAACCAGGTTGAACGGGTAACGTTCGGTGTTTCAGCGCCAGAATGGTTTTTATAAATGCCGCGACACCAGCGCCCGACTCCAAATGCCCGATACTGGCTTTCACCGACCCCAAATACAGTGGCCCCTGTTCCGACGAGCGTTTGCCATAAACACGTCCTAACGCCAATACTTCTATTGGGTCGCCCAACTTAGTACCAGTACCATGCGCTTCCACAAACTGTACATCGCCCGGCTGCAGGCGTGCGTTAGCCAGTGCGGTTTTTATCACCTGCTCCTGAGCTGCGCCATTGGGGGCAGTCATACCATTACTTTTGCCGTCATGATTGACCGCAGAGCCCTTGATTACGCCATAAATATTATCGCCATCAGCCAGCGCATCATTGAGCCGTTTCAATACCACCATGCCGCAACCTTCACCACGAACATAACCATCCGCCGCTTCATCGAAGGCCCGGCATTGGCCGGAACGCGATAACGCCTGTAATGCAGAGAAACCTATGCTCATTTCCGGCGTCAGCATCAAATTGACACCCCCTGCCAACGCCAAATCGGACTCGCCATTACGCAACATCTGACAAGAGAGATGAATCGCCAGCAATGAAGTCGAACAGGAGGTATCCAACTGTAGAAGCGGCCCCTGCAACCCTAACAGATACGCAATACGGCCCACCCCAATACTGCGGGTGGTTCCCAGGCTGGTATAGGCGTCAATCAGCGTTTCATCTGGCGAGTTATTCACGAACTGGCGATAGTCATCTGCTACCATGCCGGCAATCACGCTAGTTTTACTTCCTACCAACGATTTTACCGGAATTCCCGCGTCTTCCAGACTTTCGTAAGCGACCTCAATCATCAGACGGTGTTGTGGATCCATCGCTTCGGCTTCACGTGGTGTTAAACCAAAAAAGCCCGGATCGAATTGCGCTACATTATTAATATAAGCGCCAGCATCGGTATACATGGTGCCAGGACGTTGCCCCTGTAGATCAACATAACGCTGGCGGTTCCAACGTTCTTCAGGCGTTGTTCCAATAACACTTTTCCCGCTTTCAATTAACTGCCAATACTCTTCCGCTGTATTACAGTTGCCTGGGAAACGACAACCAATACCAATCACGGCAATTGGTTGATGGTTTTTATTTTCCAGAGCATGGATAATATTCTTCTGCTCCAGAATTTTAGCCAATGATTTCTCTAGCAATGCTTCCATTTGGGAAGTCTCACCTTTATTTTCCTCGGCAGATATTATTGAACGACGGGCACACATGTCCGATACCACTCCCTAGCCATCTGATAATATAAAAACGGATTAAATGATAAATAACTTACAGTCCCAGTTCATTTATCAATTTTTCCATAACGTCACTAGATGAGCGAATCTCCAGCTTAGTATCAATATGGGCATTTTCTATTAAGCAAGATTGGCTTACCGAATGATATTCAGAGCAAGCATTTACAATGTAAGAGGCTAAATCCTGCACTGTCTGATAATTCCATACCACGGTGGAGTCCACTTTCACTCCTGCCTTTTCTTGTAAGGCATATGCCAACTCTACCGATAAAACAGAGTCGATCCCTAAATCTGCAAATAAAGTTGCAGGCGTTATCTCACCTTTATAGTAGCGCAACTCCTGCTTTAACCACTGGCAAATAAACGCCTCATACTCTTCACACATCATGGCCAAAGTTTCGCTAGTGTCTGAAGGGATTAGTGGCTGCTGTTCTGGCAGTTTATTAAGGGGCGTCACCTGCTCGACGTCTGCAGATCTGTTTGGTGCAGTACTGTCCTCCGCTGGCGTAAAAGCCGTATCCAGATCGATTTCCAGCTCGGAGGCAAATTGCTTATAATCTCCGACCCGGTGATCAAGTAACCCCATCTCCGCCGACAACTGCTGACTATTTAGCCAATGACCACTATTTATCGTGTTGGCTTTATTGGCAGAGAAGCAGATGGCAATTTCTTTATCTAACCATGTCTTGGTAAGCTGAAGCGTATCGGTATCATATCCTACATTGCATGAGGCAGATCTTTGCAGAAAGGCCTTGGCCAACAGGAGGCAGGCAAGTTCCCCACCGGCATATTTTGCCCATTGCGCCGCCTGAATTCCGGTAGCCAACTCCTCAAGTTTCTGTACGTAATGCAACATATCTTGATACAGCGCCGGCTGTTGCAGGGTATCGCTGATAAAACATTTAAAATCGCTGGATTGATGGCTAACGCTGGCACCAACAAAACCATACAGTACCTCTGTCGGGCCTTCAAATACACGAAACACACGAGTATCACGCCATAACCTGGCAAGTATATTATTTTCGGTGTAGCCCCGTCCGCCACTTAGTTGCATCGCGGCGTCGACCACTTTGCTGCAATATTCTGTAGCGAAACATTTTACTCCAGCGTAAACCTCCATCGGGATAAAGTCACGTTCCCCAGTATCAGCGTGATCCAGCAGATCGGAAATTCCGTTAGCCAGTACATGGGCCGCTACCGTAGCCGCGTGCATATCACTTACTTGTTGATGAATTATCGGATTATCGAGTAATAATCCACTTGACACCTGTCGCCGTGATACATATTTCAAGGTTAATTGGATACTTCGCTGCATCACTCCAAGCCCCATTGCAGCAATAATCAAGCGGCCATACTTCATCGCATCTTGGGCAATTTCCATCCCTTGACCGAGCTTGCCTAACATATCCTGTTTTGTTACATGCATATTATGGAAATAAACGCGGTTTTGTACCATGCCGCGCACCCCCATCGTTGGCAATTCCTCTCCGACTTGCAACCCTTTACGTTCAGTGTCGACGACAAAAGCAGTAATACCGCCAAAGTTCCCCTGCTCATCGTAAACCTTGACGAAAAAATTAATGATACCAGCCCACCCAGCATTACCGATCCAGCACTTTTCTCCGTTCACCCTCCAGCCCCCGGACGGATCAGGCCTGGCGGTAGCCTGGATCGCATGTGGGTTAGAGCCGGCAGAGGGCTCACTAAGCGCAAAAGCACCAAGGATCGTCCCTTGCGCCAAATCGGATAAATAGCGGGCCTTCAGCTCTGGGTTAGCAAAATTCAGTATCGGCCTGATACCTAGCACATTATGCAACGTAACCAGCAATGATAAATTCGGATCCATCGCACCCAAGTGGCGTATCACATCGACAACATCACCGTGCAGCATCCCTTGCCCACCCTCTGATACTGAGACTCCCATCCCCAGCAAACCATGACGGGCAAAATTCATCACAATATGTGGAGGTACACAACGGCGTTCATCAATGAGACGAGAATTAATAAAACGGGGGGAATACTCTTTTAACCAAGAAATCATCCTATCGGCTTTTTCCCGGCTCAAATCCTGACGCAAAATAGAGTCAGCAACAGACACTGCGTCTTGCTGCACAATATCAAGCATTGTCCAGTGTGCTATCTCTGATAACCCCTGATTTAACACTAATTGCTTACACTTACGACGTTGGATCTTTCCACTCGAAGTGAGAGGTAGCGTCATCGGGCGAATTAGATAAATAGCTGTCACAGGACACTGAAAATCCTCCAGGACGCCCCTCCTTATTTCGGCAAAAATCTCATCAGTATTGATTTTGTTCAGATAGGTTCTTTCCACTTCCTGAACGACAACAACTTGCTCTACTCCATTATGGTCAATACCAAATACCGCCCCTCCGCCATCTTTCAAAGCGGGGTTATTATCTTGGATCGCTTTCTCGATATCCTGCGGATAATAGTTTTGTCCGTTAACCACGATCATGTCTTTGATACGGCCAGAGATAAACAGCCTGTTCTGCCGCACAAAGCCTAAATCTCCAGTACGCAGATAACAACGCTGTGGATCATGGCCCCCAATGATTTTGGCCTGAAAGATTTCACGTGTCATCTCCTCCTGACGCCAATAACCTTTGACAACACTGTCACCGCTGATCCAAACCTCACCCACTTGATTCTCAGCACAGCGCATTAGAGTGTCGGGGTCAACAATCGCAATATCCTGGTCGGTATTAAGCACCCCGGAACAGACCATCTGCTGGGATCGCTCCCCTTTGATTGCATCCACAATACGATGCTGATTAAGTTGTTCGCTAGAAACTGAAATAATGTAAGGGGCTTCATCCATCGGGCAACTGGATGATAATAACGTCGCCTCTGCCAGACCATACGACGGATTGAAAGTCGTAGCGGCAAACCCGCATCGGGCAAAACGGGTGGTGAAATTCTCTAGGGTATCAGCACGCACCGGTTCAGCACCATTGAGAGCCATTTTCCAACTGCTCAAATCCAACCGGGCAAGCTGTTCATCGGTAACACGCTTTAGGCATAGCTCATAGGCAAAATTAGGGGCACAAGCGCTATGCGCTTTAAATTCGGCGATCGCCTCTAACCAGCCAACAGGTCTTTGCAGAAAGGTGACCGGAGCCATCAGATAACAGGTTCCGCCAATATAAAGATTCTGCAACACATTGGCGATCAACCCTAAATCATGGTAGAGCGGTAACCAAGAAACGATCACCGATTCTTGACTGTGATTAAATGCAGTGCGGATAATTTCTTCATTATGTAACAGATTACCATGCGTAACCATGACCCCCTTGGGTACGCCAGTAGAACCCGAAGTATATTGGAGGAATGCAAGCGAATCTCTCTCAATATCTGGTTCAAACCAGTTATGCACTAAATCATAGTCAAGATTGTCCAGTTCCAAATAGCCAGCATGCTTAAAACCATTCAATCCTGCTTTGAATTCAAATATAAACCCCGTATGCTTCGATTGTGACAGTATAATAGAGATTTCTGCATTGCTGGCAATTTTATCGAGATTCTTCCAATCTTTTTCTTTTTTACTTGGAAAATGTACTGGAACCGCAATGACTCCAGCATATAAACATCCCATAAAAGCAATTACTGACTCAATACCAGAATGGAATAACAGCAATGCACGATCACCAGCTTTAATGCCTTTATTTTGTAGGTTACTGGCAATCACACGTGCTTCAAGATCCAAGTCATGATATGTGTAGCTTCTAATAATATTAGTGCCATCACGCAACATGTGATAAGCCACTTTCTTCGCGTTGTGTATCGCACGATAACGACCAAGTTCTACAAGACTGTTACAAGAAAGCATTACATTGACTTGCCGATTCTTATCCATTGAGCCGCATTCCTTGATTAATTACATATTAAAAATATATACTTCCCAATTTCACATAATCAAATAAAATCATTAACATTTCTAATGTAATCAACTGTACTTACCAATGTCAAGGGTTTATCCAGAATAACAGTAAGGCTCCATTCTGATCCTACCCGCGAATAGTGGTCATACGAATGTTTTCAACCATTTTAATGCGAAACGGTTCAGGAATACGTTTCATATTACTTTCTCCAATAGCCTCTCACGCTGCTAAGCCAGTATTTCCCCTTTGAAAAGCGCAGAAAATAGCGACCAAATGCAGTGTTCAGTTAGTTTTTATTTGCTATGAAACAGCACGAAAAATTAGCGTGGGAAGTCGTTAGAGATGCGAGGTTCGAGGTTCGAGGTTGTACCAAGAGAGCAAACCACCTACAGCAATGAGACAATAAAACGATTTTAGCTTCATAAAATTGTTCTCTATCTGTGAAAAGACAGTTTAAAAATAGCTAACATTGCAGGTTTCTGCTGGATATAAATCACAATTTTTTATTCATCTACCGACAAGGACTGATCCGCTGGATAAAACGCGCCTTCCACGGCGGTTTGTGTCAGGGCAAGTGAGGGCGCGGCTGCACTCATGTGTTGACCACAACAAAGCAATGGCTATATGAGCCCTTTAGACTATGAGTGACAACGACGAGCAGCCGCTTGAAAAAATGTCCGAAAAACTGTTGCCAGATCAGTTTAGTCTGTTTCTTTTACTCCGTGCCTCGCGCATCGGTGAAGTCATACAACGAGTAGCGTTTCAGCAGCGGCTGACCACCGTCACGAGTCAACGGAACCCAGTTGAAACCTGCGCTCACGTTAGTGGGATGGGTGCTCAGCAAATCCAGTGGAATCGAAATATAGAATCCTTTGGTGAAGCTGCCTTCGCCGTAATCATGCGACGAAACGTTGGTCAGCGTGGCATAAGCCCCGGCAGTAATCCCGCTGGCAAAGCGACGAGACACATCTAACGTGCCGCCTTTATCGCCCGCCAGATAACGGCCGACGCTGACTTTCACTTGGAATTCCTCCGCAAACCATGGCTGCCAGTAACCAGTCACATGCCCGGTCGTGACGCTGTAATCCGCCATTTTCATCGGATCATTCCAGTCACGCTGTTTCACCCAGTTAAGATCAGCACCGACTGCCCACTGCTTATCTAGCGGACGGTACAGCACTTCGCTACCCACACCGGCAAACATCATCTCCAGATAACCGCCGTAGTTCTGCATATACCAACCCTTACCCAATGCGCCAATACGCGTGAGCTGCAGGTTGTTCAGATACAGATCGCTACTGTCTACGTACGAACGAATATGCGTACGCACTTGCGGGATATGGCTGTCTGGTGGTGGTGCGGTGAAGTTGAACTGATCGTAGTTGTTGTACAGGTTAAGCCATGCCACACCGCCAACAACCCAATTGTCGGTAAGTTGATAATCAACGCTACCGCTCAATGCAATCTGGTACATGTAGAACGATTCTGGCCCACCGAACGACTGGTTTAACAACGGCGACCAGTCGAAACTCCATGGTGATTTTTTATCAGCGAACTGTGCCTGAACATTCTGCGGTTGTTGTGGCTCTTGCCGAACATCAATGTTTTCTGGTTGCACGGCACCCAACGGCACACCGCTAAACGCGTAATCCAATGAAGCAACGTCACTGCGATGGCTAACCAACGGCAGGCGGCCGTTGTTTTCAGTCACCACAATCTGACGCGTGCCTTCCGGCAAGTTATTCATCATGATGCGATTAGCACGTTCAACCCCTTCGGTACGGTCACGGTAATCCGTTTGTTCACCCGTGATGTAAACCGTATCGCCTGCCCGTTCAATGGCCGGTGAAGACAAACCCGCGTTATCACGCAATGCGCTAAGCTGGGCATTTGCAATCTGCGGGTCAAGATCAGCAGGCTGAGTCGTTGGATTAAAGACCGGTTTGGCCGGTTTTTGTGCCGGGCTACGCATAGATTCAAAGTTGGTTTTCAACGTCACGCCGAAGGTCAGCGTATTGCCGCGCTCGTAACCGAGGTTTAGATCACCCCAATCGCCTAGGCGATACAACATCCCGACGTTAATTGGCGTGTCTTGGGCTAGGTTTCCAGCCCGATCGTCGCGGTAATCATTGGTATCGTATTCCACCTTAAAGCGTAATGGCTGCCAGGGGGTCTGGTATTCCACGCCTCCAAAGATAGCCGCTGGCCCATGGAAGAAACGGTCGGCATCGACTGAACCGCCACTGCCGCTATAACTTTCGTCACGTTGGCAAAAACGGTCGCTCGCTTTGCAGAACGGGTTAGTGATATTGCCGCTATTAGCGACATAACCCCAGCCCATGCCGAGAGAGAAATCAAACGGACCGACCGCTTTGCTGGCAACCAGGTATTCGCTGTCGAACAGCCCAGTACCACCAATATCTCTGAACCCGAGCGATATATCTGGCGTCCAGCGAGTTTCTTCCCACAGGCGGGCTTTAAGATCGATGGCTTTATCTTTATAAGTCTGGTCGCCACTAAAATCTTCCGCCCCGTAACGGCGAGTACGCACGTCGGTATAACGAATCGTGGTTTCCAACCACGGCATTAACTGCAGCGATAACGACCAGAAACGATACTGATCGTTATCGCGATAGTTCACGCTGAAATCCCCGGAAGGAGCCATGCGCGCGGTCGGTGTTTGCAGCAACCCGACACCACCAAAATCTGACTGCGAAGGCGTGACGTAAGGGGTGTACAACGGCGTGCCCCAGTCGGCATTGGCTGCGGTACTCAAGCCGCCAAGAGACAACGCAATCATAGAACTGAGAGTAGTGAGCTTCATGGTGCGACAGTCCATTGTGTAAGCATGTGGATGATGTCTTGATTCAGGGTCTGGTAACCCTGAGGTAACGTGGAGGTTTGCAGGTTCAACCAAATCTGGCTGCCGGGCTGTGGCTCATGGTAGCGACGGTTCCAGTAACCTGTGGCAACCGTCTCAGTGGTACCATCTGGTGCAATTACTGTGACGGTATCCGCATCAATACCCGGCTGTTGTTGGTCAACGTCCACGTAGGCAGACGTCTGTTGGCCTGTAACCCAGGTCACCGTAGTGTGCGAACTGTTCCACAGAGTAAGGTCGCGCAGGGGAATAGTGCTGATATGCAGACGATAATCACCCGCGAGCTTCGGCGAAAATTCAGGTTTCAACCGCACGACGTCCGGGTCCAGCGACAACGGATACGCCCCAACCACTTTCAGTTGTGCAATGCGCTGACGTAATACATTAATGCGTTGCGCCTGGAGGTCATCGCCCTGCGTACGTAACTGATCGGCAAGCGCTGCAAGTTTTGCGATAAGCTGCTGCTGACGTTGTTGCTGGCCTGCATCGCTTAACGGTGAGGAAAGCAGCGCTGAGCGCCAGTCGATCCCCGCAGGTAGCGTTGGATTAGTCACCAGTTCACTCAAGTCGTTAGCGCTAACGGTTACTTCTGAACAAGCGGGCTGACAAATAAGGGTGACTTGCCCCTGGCTGTAACTCATCGGGGCGACCGCCAGCATAGTGGCGGCGAGCAATAGAGGTTTCATCATCAATCCCAGGGTTTAAGTAGAGTGAGTGACCACACCGGGCCGTGAGGATGCAGGGTTTGTTCGCTGTGAACTATCTGCCCGGTTTGTGCATCAACCCAGTAACGCTGGGTATAACTGGCGCCGTCAGTTTCTGCGGTAACTTGTTCTTCCAGCAAACGGTAATTACGGGTGGAGTCAAGAACCGTGAAATCCTCACGGCCTGCCCAATGGAAACGTGAAGTCACCGAAGCGGCATGGAAAGACTCTTTCTGCCATTGCGCTTGCGAACTCCACTGCTGCCCTTCCTGAATCGTTAACGGGTTGGCTAATGGATCGGGCGAAGCACTTTCAAGAGCCAACAAGTTATCCGGGAAACCAATGGTTTTAATAATGCGCCCATGACGGGTGGCAACCATTTTAGAATCGGCCGTAAGCCATTTCTGAATATTGTTTTCGTTCCATGCCAGCACGATAAACGCCAGTGGGCCGTCATCCACTTTAAGTGACATAGAAGCATAAGGGACGCGATTCACTTTATTGTTGTCGATATCCGCATCCTCCGAGGTTAAAGACTGTGTAATAGTCTGATAAACAAAACCGGGGCGATATTGGCTACAGGCGCTGAGTAAAATAACCGCGCAGACCAAGCATATTTTTTTATACATATAGACGCCGTAAGCTGGCAAAAAAGTGGGGTTCGAAAAGAACCCCATGCATAAGGAAAGTAATTAACGCGTGGAGGTTGTGGTGCTGGTGCTGGTACCACTAGCAGCACCGCTGCCACCACGGTTATTGCTTGCTACTGAGGCACTAAGAGCAAGTACACCAACAGCGCCAACACCGATAGCAATACCAGTACCGGCAGCGAGACCAGCAGCAACGGCACTACTACCTGCTGCGGTACCAGTAGTCGTGCCGGCAGCAGCTCCGGCAGCAGTTTTAGTTGCCGCCATGGATGTCATTGGAACAGACAGAGCACACAGCAGCAGCGCACATAATTTATTCATTTTCATTTAAAGTCCTTAGTTATTGTTTCATTGGTGTATTTTCCTAGTGAGACATCCACGTAGAAAAGTAGTGAATTAATCGTCATTAATTCAGAAAATATATTTCACATACCCAAAATTCGCGGAAAAATTTCCATTTGATAGACTCAGCACGGTCAAAAATGGCTAACCTTACCGAACAACAACATCCATTTTGCATTGAAGCGATACAAATCAAAATGAGGGAAAACAAGCGAACACATTCATTCAAAAGATGGCATGACGCTGTGTTTTTAGAGTATGAATCCGAAGGGGGGATTTTCGAATAAACTCTATTTTTCCAAGTGTAAAAACTTTAACAACTTGATTGAAATTGAATTAATGTTACAAAATATTTCATGACACAACTTCCTTCAATAAAGATCATCACACTGATTTATAATAAATTTCTTACAAACACACCTATAACCCATGTAGAGCAAGGGATTGCAAAATGTTAACGCCGTCTTATTTCTCGCTTGAGGTTAAAAAATGGACTAAAAATAACAAAAGTCTGATTTTTGAGTTTTTTCTAAAAATGAGAAGTGGCGTGATAAATAATGCCATACCTTCGCAAGCTAATTAATAAAACATTAGGTTTATTAATTCACAGGGCAAATAAGTCGATTCAATTTAGTTAAGCTAGACTTATTGTTAACCGTGCGTAAGCATCACCTATGTTGGTCTAATTTTCACACCAGTGTATTTGAATTCACGTTGTTCAAAATATGAATGTAGTGGCACTCGCTCACCCGAATCACTTACTGGCGTAAGCTCATCGGGACTATGAGCCCGGAGGCTCACCCTTACGGGCCAGCGCAAGCGCTGTTCAAACCGGTCTGACGACCGATTTGTCACTGCGTTGCCGCCTTGATGCAACTCGTATTATTTAGGGTGTAGATCGTGATGAAGTTCAAATATATTCTTCCATATCTGATGCCCCCGTCTTCATTAATCTAATCATCTCCCTGATAAACTCGTCGTTCCTTCTATATTTATGCATATAGGCGTAAATATGAGATTTTCTCTCTTTGATGAAATCTGCACTCACTTCGCGCACCATAAAACTCTTTTTAAGTAATGGTACAAAGAACGTGGGTATAATCATCAATAGATCACTATTTGCCACTGCCAAGATCAAGGTCATCATTGAGTTGGCACTGAGTACAACATTTTCATTCCGTTTTTCAATAAAATCTTCCATGGCATTTGTCAGTTCAGAATACACCTCAATGGACGACCAAATCGCGTGATTTTCTTTTAGATAGTCACGCTCAGTAATCACCTCCCCGACTCGGGGATGATGACTCCGACAAATAATCGTTAACGAAACATCAAAGAGATGTTCACTGTAAATATTAGCATCTCTTTCCAATGAAAAGCCGATATCCAAATCAACTTCACGGCGGCGTAGTTTATTAATGCGCACATATGAATCTATGGTCGATTGCACAAAATTAAGATGGTATTTCTTTGTCAAATTTTCAGTTTTCAAGACATGGTAGGATAACCAATATTCAATGATACCATTGGTCCGTACACGATAACGTTGCCGCTTTCCCACATCAGAGGGGCTTAACAAGGTCGTGACTGACTCTAGGTCCTGCAGGATCGGGATATAACGCTCATAGAGCTCAAGAGCTAAAGGGGTGGCCTGTATGCCACTTTTACCCCTGATAAACAAGGGGTCATTATAGTGTTCCCGCAACTTCTTGATGGCATAACTCACCCCTGATGGCGCCAAACCCAGTTGCTCTGAAGCCGCAGTCATACTTTTAGTATCAACAATAGCAACCAAGTACTTAATCAAATTAAAATCGAAGTTTTTTTGCATTTATCTGTCTTCTTATTTAGACCATTAGTCCCTTCGAAGTGTAGCTACTTCTAATTTTTAGAAAATGACTTTTCTACCCAATTGATTGATACGAAATGTCTCATTGTAGTCAAATAGCCCCACACCGAAAGCAAACCTCTTTCGAAAAATTCAAAAACCTCTGGAGCTATAAATCATGACAACGACAACAGCAATGACGACAACAACGACAACCAATCGCAAATTTTTAAGTTCACTTGAAGTCGGACGCCTACTGGAGGTTATTCCCGAAACGGGCAATACTCTGCGTGATAAATGTATGCTACTCATGTGCTTCATTCATGGGTTACGTATCACTGAGCTACGCAGCCTGCGGTTGCAGGATCTGGATCTAGAGGAGAATCGTTTGAGTGTGAATCGACTCAAAAACGGCTTTTCCGTACAGCACCCAATCCAAGGCCGTGAAAAAGAACTGCTCCTCAAATGGTTAGCAGAACGCCCTCGCTACCTAGGAGCCGATGGTGAGTATCTATTTCTTTCACGCAATGGTGGCACGTTATCTCGCCAACATCTGTATCGCCTCATCCGCAAATACGGTGAGATGGCAGAGATAGAAGTTCCGGTTCACCCTCATATGTTACGACATGCTTGTGGTTATGCGCTGGCGGACAAAGGCGTGGATACCCGGTTGATCCAAGATTATCTTGGCCATAGAAATATTCAAAACACCGTTATCTACACGGCGAGTAATGTCGAGCGTTTTAGAACTATCGAGATTTAACTTAGCCTTTAACGATATTAATGACATAAAAATTTCGACCATACTCATATGACAGTCTGATCACCCATTTCATTTGCAAACTGACAATAGAAGTTATTCTCTCAGTTGACTGTGAGTTAACGACCACTCATGACAAAAATATAGACATATGGAATGGCTATATTTGTGTCATGAGGCAATTAATAAATCAGTACAATATACTCTTATTCTCCCCAAGCCCCCCTACGGTATTAAGCCCTCTTTCACCGCCATACTTAACATGCTATTTATAAAATCTGTTGACCTATCTGTTAGGTAACCTGTGATACCTATCATATGGAAAACAAACTAAACCAGCACAAGGATGTTCAGTATGAAAAAACTTTCATTGGCCGTGTCTTTAGCGTGTTTGTCGACGATTAGCCATTACTTACATGCCGCAGACAATTATCTCGTCTACAACCCTCAGGGGAGTGCCGTATTTCAAGTGAGATTCTTTGACGTGGGAGATGGTCCCTTTATGTCTAGCGATAACACGGCGTTAGAATCAACCTGGAATATCAACCAACAACAGAAAGCAAAAATACTCGACGCTATGCGTTACTGGGCTGAAATTATTACCCCAGAACCAGAACAGCTACCCGCCATCATCAATGTTGGCACCTTTGATATCGCCAACGCGGCGGGTCAGAGCGACCGGATAAACAACGGCGAGTTATCTATCTCACAGTTACAAGGCACATTAAATGGCATCGATGTGGGAGAGTTGTCTTTTGGTTCTCATGCTCAATTTGTTATCGGTAAGCTGGAATATGACCATGAGCCCTATGTACCCGCCCAATTACCCCGTATAGGTCAGACCGATCTTGAAATCGTTGCCGCTCACGAATTGGCTCACGGGTTGGGTATCGAAAATATGGTTTATGACCGTGATGGTGCCGATACATTTACCCCTATTTTTAATCCTGATGAACCTTTTAATTTATGGACCAAAAACCTACGGGACGACAACGGGAACCCGGCAAAACCCGGCCAAGTGATCCTTTGCCAAGGGTGCAATAATCCTTACGATCCGCAAGGGTTCGATGTACGGCTCGATAAAGGCTATTTTGCTGGCAACAACGTCACTGAAGTATTGGCCGGAGCGATGCCTGGCGTCCCGGTAAAAATGCTAAATGATGCAGGTACGGTTGATAATAATTACATGAGCCATAGCGAGCTGAAAAACAGCTTGATGAGTCACCAGAATTACCGCAACTACACCACTTTTATGGAAGCGGAACTGGCTGTGCTACAAGATATGGGTTACCAGATAGACCGACGTAACTTTTTTGGTTTCTCAATCTATGGCGATGGTCAAACCTGGGTTAATCAACACGGCTATTCCCTGCGTGATACGCAAAACAAGGCTTATATTCCCGGTCAGTACAATACCGCGACATTAGGCCTCGGTCTGCACGTCTATGGCAGCAATAACCGGATATTCCAAGAGGCGGATCTGCTCACTCAAGGAGCCGGTGGTGCCGGTATTCGCGTGGATGGGCAGAACAACAGGCTGAGCATCGAACCCGGCACACGTATTTATGCGGATGGAATCAATGGGCGAGGCGTCATGTTTACCTATGGCAAAGATCATAATCTAACCCAGCGCGGTGAGGTTCAAGCCTTGGGAACAAACGGCGTCGCACTCAGTTTTGACTTTGGTAACAACCTGCTGGGGAATAGTAGTGAATACCGAGGCTCCTATATACGCACAGTAAACGGAGATCCGGTGGCATTAATGCCGGAGTTAACCGGAGCACTGGTCAATAATGTCGATATCAGTGGACGAGTGGCAGGCCAAGGCGCGGCGATTTATATGTCGCAAAGTGCACTCGTTAACCACGTCAACATATTAAACGGGGCTCAGTTAGTCGGGAATATTTACTCCGATTACGACCAACGGGATGTCTATGGGCAACAACGCCTGACACAGTTCTCTTTTGGTCATTTGGCTGATTCACAAGGGTGTGCAACTGAGCAAATCGATCCTAACTTCACGTTTAATTATCAAGGGAACATTGAAGGTATTAATAACTTGGCATTGAATGCCAACGGCGGGATAACGTCGCTTAATGGCGAACATCAGATTTACAGTATGTCCATCGCTCCGGGGGCTACATTGGCCGGGAACAGCGATTATGTTCTGAATCAGGCCGGCAGTTTTGTAAACAATGGCATCCTCGCACCGGGTAATTCATTGGGGCAAATAACGGTAACAGGGAACTACCAACAAGGTGTGAATGGGCAACTGCTGCTTGAGTTAGATGGTCATGGCGGACATGACCGGTTCACCGTCAATGGCAATGCTACGCTTAATGGTCAGCTAACCTTTATTCCACAACGCGACTGGTACGCCACAAACTGGCAAATGGGCTCGACGGATCTGTTTAATGCTGCTGCAAGCCATGGCGAATTCAACAGCGTAAACAGTCAGCTCAACTCCCCCACTCTAACATTGCAAACCCTTTCGCAAGGGGCAAATACTTGGCAACTGAGTATGCTGCGTAAGCCCGATGCTTACAGCCAGTATGCGCAGGACAATAATAGTCAGCAGGTAGGGCAAGCTTTGGATCGCATCGTCTCTATTGCACAACCGGATATGCAGCCCTTGTATACCACGCTCGATTTTTCTGCCGCTAATGGCAATACCATCAGCAGCGCGTTAAAACAGCTTTCTCCCGCAGGTTATAGCACCCTATTTGCCAGCTCTCTCAACCGAGAGCAACAGATAGCCGACATCATCAGTGGCCGTCATTTTGCGACAGCACCAGAACAATTAGTGGATGATGAGTGGCGGAGTTTTGCCATCCCTTTTGGTGGTGGTTTCTGGCAAAAAAATCAAGGTAATCACGTAGGCTATAACGCCACCAGTTATGGCGTTGTCTTTGGTGCTGAAAAGCAAAGTGCAGATTATCGGAACTGGGTATTTGGCTTCCACGGTGCCATGAGTGGTCAGTCAGTCACGGTTAAATCACCGGAAAACGGGACCGGTAAAACTACCGCTTTCGATATCGGTATACAGGCTCGTTATGCTGAGGAGCGACAGAAAGGCACCTATCTGTTCGGCAATGGTCGGTTTGGATACGAAGATGGGCAGATGGATCGTAGCGTGAATGTAGAGAACTATACCGCCAGAAACCATGCTGATTGGAGTGGGTTGACGGGCTCCCTGATGGCCGGAGGCGGCTATCGTTGGGCACTGAGTGAAGGTTTCAGCGCCGGTCCGCTGGTTGCGCTGAATTACACGACATTATCTCGTCGAGGCACCACAGAATCTGGCAATAATGGCAGTCGCTTACAACTGGATGCGAATACCTTCAATTCGCTACGTTCTAGCCTTGGTGTCAACGGTCATTGGGATCTTCCGCTCGCTTCTGGTTCCGTGATCACCACAAATCTGCAATTGACTTGGGATCATGAACTGCTGGATACCGATTTGGTACAAACAGCCAGCTTTGCTAATTACAGCAGTGCCAGTTTTAGTAGCAAGAACACAATAGTCGGACGTGATTCCATGGGGCTAAAAGCCGGTGTTCGCTACCCAATAAACCAAGATGTTGAATTGGGTGCGGGAGTCGCCAGTGATCTATTCCGCTCGGGCTACGATTCACTCTCTGGCAATGTGTCAGCCACTTGGCATTTCTGATGCCATATTGATCCAACGGCGGATCTGTACAATCTATTTGTTTTAAATCTGCCTTTACTATCCCCCAATCATACTGGGAGTACCGGGAGAATAGTAAAGGCAATCGAATCGGTGTTATTTGCTATCGGCCAATGACTTCTTGCTTTCCGTGGCTCCCACTTGTGGGATCACATCCAACACCCGAACCGTATACACCATGGTGGAGCCCGGCGGGATTGACGGCGGCAACCCTTTGTCGCCATACGCCAACGCAGGCGGCACCACCAACGTCATGCTGCCGTGGTTTTGTAGCTGCCCCAGCGCAGTTTTAAACAGCGGGGGATAAGCATTCAGTGGCTGCGATATCGAGGTGTTAGCAACCTCCATATCCTTGATTACCGTGCCATCGGTCAGGCTCTCTTTCACTACGATGGCGACCGTATCATCGCCAGCCATTGCCCCTTTACCTTGATAATCAATCCGGTAGTAGTAACCGAGTGCGGCCTTTTTCGCCCGTGGTTGCTTTTTGAACGACTCCAGATATTTACTGCCCTTGAGTTCGGTCTGGGTTTTCAGCGCTTGATCTTGGGTCTGCTGCGCAGTGGTTAACGCTTTCAGAGCCTGAGTGACTTTGTCGGCTGAAAGGCGGTATTTGCCGCTAAAACTGTCTTCCACCCCCGCCAATGCCAACGTTTTATCGACGGTGATGCCATCACGGCTACGCTCTTCCAGCAACGCCAGTATTTCTGCGCCCAGCTCAGTACCAATCGCATAATCACGTGCGCCATCGCCAGTTTGCGGTACGGTGACGGTCGGTTTTTGCGTTTGTTGGGCTTTCTCCAGTTCGGTTTTCATCGCCGCCAGTTGGGCTTGTAATGCGGTGCGTTCGGTCTGATTGGCAGTTAACGTCTGTTGCAGCGCCGTGCGTTCATCTTGGTTGGCGGTCAGCGTTTGTTGCAGGGTGGTTTTCTCGCTTTGTGTGGCTTTCAGCGCATCGGTTTGGCTTGCCAGTTGCTGTTTCAGGTTTTCGTCGTCTTGCTGCATTTGCTTGAGCGTGGCTTGTAACGTGGTTAACTGCGCATTGTTTTGCCCAGCATCTGAAAGTTGTTGTCGTAGTTGAGCCAGTTCAGCGGTCTGTTGACTGGCTTTGGCTGCCAACTGATTAATCACCGCCTGCTGCGCCTTGAGCTCACGCAGGCTGCTACTTTCAGTTTGATCCTTTGCCCGGTTTTGTTTCACCCGATGCGGTACCGGTTTGGCCATCTCTTCCGCTGCCGAAGCCACTTGTGATGGCGTTAAATACAGCAAAGCCGGCGCCTCATCCGTTTGTTGGGTGATGCTTTCCAGCGAATCCAGCGTTTGTGTTTGGGAGGCTTCCTCGGCCTGTACGCCGCCGCAGGTCAGCGCCAGCAGGGCACCACAGACTAACCGATGTTTCATTTCACACTCTCTCCACGCCGCACCAGTGCCTGCAGCACATCACGTTCAATGTCGGCACACACCAGATTGGTTTTGTATTTATACAACGCATCTAGCGTGTATTTGGTTTGACTATTCACCGCTTCTCGCACTCCGGTATATACACCGGCACTCGACACCAGACTGTCGAACTGAGCTTTGCGCTGTGCATACAGTTTGGCGTTAAGTTGTTTGAGCGAAGCCAGTTCGCTCTGGCATTGGCCGATTTTTTCGCGCCCCGGACTGGCCGGTGGCGCCGGTGGTGGTAGCGGAATACTCTCCACTTTCGGGGTCGATAGGCTGGCGGTAACCGCGCGGTTTACCGGCTTTTCGGTTTGTGGCGGTGCACTCTGGCAACCCAGCAACAACAACGATATTCCCAACACCACAGGACGGGACGATAAAAGAAAAATTCGCTTCACAATAAACTCCTGTAAGACACGACAACGCGTGTATCCTGAGCCCTTCGCAGGGCAGATGAACTATCAATAAAATCGAACGAGGTCCCTGCCCGATATATCAGGTTGCCAGGCCATCCTCGAGTGCACGCGCAGGCTGTCCATCAGCACCGATTGCACCGCCACCAGTTGGGCACAGTGCACTATTCCCATTTTGTGCATAGCGCGGCTTTTTTGCGCGGTCACGGTTTTCACGCTGCGCATCGTTAATCCGGCGATTTCCCGCATCGAATGTCCTTGTACCAGATAACACATCACGCGGGATTCGGCCGGGGACAGTTGTTCGCGTTGAGCACCCACAGGATTATCCCCCTGAGTCATCGCACCCGCGCGCTGCAACTGCACTTTCCAGTCTGCCAACGGCAAGGCCAATGTCACGATGCTATCCACCCCGCACCGTTGTAAGCTCGACACCAAAAATGGGATAGGCACATCCAACACCACCATCAAACGCAGCTCAGGATGGGTAGCGCGCAGGGTGTGAATCAAACGCATCCCTTGCTGCACATCGTCCTGATACACATGCAACGACAAGATAATCACGTCCGTCGGGCGCACCAGCAAACGCTCAACCTGCTGGACGTCGTATTGATCATGCTGCCAGACCCACTGCGCCGCACCACAGTGGCACAGTGCCTGCAACGCCCGTTGCACCATTTGGCACGAAGACACCACCGCCACAGAGAGCACAGGGTTGTTGTTATCGAGGTTCATTACTCAGTTACCTGTGTGGATTAACGTCCGGTTAACGCCAGTTTATCAGTGAGCGTTATCGGTGAGTGTGTTTCCCGCTAGGACAACTTCATTGCGCGGGATCTGGAAAAGCTCCGCATCACTACGAACCCCTAGCTTACGCATACTGTTACATTTGTGCGCACTGATGGTCTTGATGCTGCGGTGATATAAGGTGGCAATTTCGCTCAAGCTCAGCCCAGCAAACAGGTGGGTCAGCACATTACGTTCGCTCTTGGTCAATGTGCTTGGTGCCAAGCTCAGCGCTTCCCAGTCTCGTTTGAGGCTTCTCTTGATACTGGAACTACAAACCCGCCGTCCTGTTAAAGCCTGCCGCATATCCTGACGGATCAGCTCTGGCGGCTCATACCGGGCAATCAGGCTAACCCCACTCAAGGAGTGTAATAGCGTTAAGATCGCCATATCGCGACTGGCGGTGTAGACCACGATTTTTAACTGTGGGTAATGTGCGCTCAACAACCACAGCCGATCGGCCATCTGTGTTTGATCTTCTGGTGTCCCATTCAGTTCGACCACCAACAAAGTGATGGGGATCTCCCGTAGCATTTTTTCTAATGAAATCAATGACGATGAATTCAGAACACAGCAATAACCAGGATGTAAATCTTGAATAAACTGAGCGATGCCCAGTTGGGTCAGCGGGCTGCTGGCGATGATAGCCAGCGTATTATTTTCTAATAAATCAGTCATGATTATCCTCCCCTTTACACTGCACTGCCCTGAGGCAACCCAGCGCCCCAAGTATAGAGATCACAGTCGTTATGGAACCCGAGTTTGAGCATCGCGTTACGTTTATGGGTACTGATAGTTCTGACATCTCGGTGTAATGTCAGCGCAGTGCTGGTGACGCTTTTACCGGTAAACAAGCACTCTAATACCTCCAGTTCACGGCAGGTCAGTGGCGTCGAGCGTACGTTGTGTGACTCAAGTAACTCCTTGGCTTGGGGGCTATAACTGTAGTAGCCAGCCATCACCCGCTTTACACACTGGGTCAGTGCTGATAGCGGATCTTGCTTGAGGTAGATACCACGAACTCCCATCGGCACCAGTTGTTTTAGCCACCGTGCATCTGCTTGCGCAGTGCAGACAATCAGCGGTGTCTTTGGCCAAGTGCTCTGAAACTGGCTGATCACCCGCAGGCCATCCAGTATCAACTCCTCATCACCGCTCAGTTCCATCACCACCAGTTCGATTTTGTGGCGTAACATCATCCGCGGCAGGTCATTCACCTTCGAAGTACCCAAACATTCGTCCACGGTAAAACAAGGCTGTGCGAGCAAGCGACGGATCCCCGCTTGGATCATTGGGCAACTTTCAACGATCGCTACCTGTCCAATACAGCAAACGTCATGGGACGCAGCGCAAGAATTCGGTTCGATCCTTTCTATAGATGTCATCATGTTTTTTCTTCCTTTAATAATGACGTCGGCTTGCCCGCATGATTTCCCTAATGGGAAGCCTGTCATCTCCTGTAATGATTAACGCACCGTGAACGTAATATTCTTATTTTCATTCTCTGGTGGTGTTTATAAAACGAGAATGCGCTGACTGCGCCTAATACAACAATTAATAGCAGCATAATATTGCCTTCCGTTGAGACTGATTCCCGTTACTAAATAAAATTTATTATTTTTAAATACGTCGGCACGAGAAAGTAAAGTGCCGACATAATTAATCAAACACAGGATTAACAATAAAAAGATAATAATCCTGTTAGTCCAGTAATCACGGCCATAAATAGCCACAATGACAAACCCGCACGTAACAGCAATAAACGAGGGCGTGGTGTGGCTCGGCTATTCATACAAACTGTCCAGCAACCATAAGGCCAATCCCACCGGTAATACCCCAAACAGCCAGAACATCACCACCAACCCGGCCAGTAATTGCTCCAAACTGGTATGTTGCCCCACTACGCCCATTAACCAAAACGCTAACTGATCCATTTTTTCTCTGCCCTTCCCTGGGCTAGGTGTTACTTACTGATAGGTGAAGTTCATCTGCACCACGCTGCTCACGGTGCCCGGTACCACGGTATCGGTCGCCGGGCGTATCACCCGCCCAGCCAACGCATAAGTGGCGTTACGCTGGGCATCAATCGTCACCGTCATGCTGCTGCCGTTGCCCTGTACTTTGGTTTTGTCGACAGCTTGCGTCATCTGCACCGCCACCCCTTGCGCATCGCCGGTGTTGCTGTACAACGTTGGGTCACCACTGAATGGCGTGCCGCTAAAATGCGCCGTCGCTGCGCGGGTAGCGGCCGGGCAGCTAACCAGTTTGACCTGAAACGGCTGCCAGTCCCCGGCACTGCCCGCGGTTTGCAGGTCTTTTTTCTGCACCCGCCCCAGATTGACGTCCTGACTCACTGAGCCAGTATCGACGTTACAGGCGCTGGCAATCACGGTGCCACTCAGGTTGACGTCCGTGGCATGGGCAGCAACGCCGAGTAGACCGGTGAATGCCAACATAAAACTGACTGTTCGGTATTGCATGGCAACTCCCTCTGAGGCCGGTGAGAACCCATAACGGTTACTGGTAAGTGAAGCTGGCCTGAACCACGGTACTGATAGTGCCCGGCATCACATTCCCAGTTTGGGTATAGGCACGCGCTTTCATAGTAAATAATGCGGTATGGTCAGCGGCTACGGTCGCCACAGGCAAGCTCTTGCCATTGCCCATTAACTCCCCGCCCATCCCTTGTATTTCAACCGCGGTATTCGAGGCACCTCCGCCATTTCTATACATACTGTTTGGATTAGCCGTGTCAGCTGTGCCACTTAAAGTAAGAGTGACTCTTGTAGTACTTGCCGGACAATCTTTCATTTTCACATTAAAACCGGGTGTCCAACTGCTGCTGCTCCCTGCAGTAGCCAAGGTGGTAGCCGGGATATTGCCTAAATCGACGTTCAGGTTAGAGTTAGCAGTATCGACCGTGCACGGCGACGCAATCACAGTGCCGGTAATATTAATTTGCGTTGGTGCATCCGCCATCGCCTGATGAATACTCGCTGCCAAAACTAATGCCGCTAATAAAGACTGTTGTGCTTGTTTTTTCATAAAGAACTCCTTGATGTTTAGTAATGTACTCGGGCAGGGGCTCCCCCCCTGCGTCCTTGAGTTAATTCAGCGTGACGGCGCATCATTTCTTCACAGCCTTTTACGATCACAATCCTTTACTGGTAGGTAAATGCCACCTGCATGGTACTGATGATGGTGCCGGGCGTTACGTTACCGGTTGTAGTATAAGGACGAGTATTAAATGAGAAGGAAACCGCGTGTGTAGAGGAAGACACATCCTTCCTCCAAGTACTTTGGTTCGGGTTTACAGTAATGTCAGTCCAAACAGCGGCATCTGGTTTGATTTTTACCCCGAGATTGGTCGCTGTGCCGGTGTTTTTAAAGAGGTTACTATCAGCAGCATACTGCTGGCCAGAGAAGGTGGCGGTAACTTTAGTCGTACTGCCTGGGCAGTCTTTTAGCGCTACGCTAAAGGTTTGCTGAATACCTCCATATGAACCTGCCGAAGCCATGTCAATTGCCGGAATATTGCCTAAATCAACGTTCAGGTTTGAGTTGGCGGTATCGACTGTGCACGGCGAAGCAATCACATTGCCGGTAATATTTACCTGCACCGGCGTATCAGCTATCGCCTGATGAATACCAGCTGCCAACACCAATGCGGCTAATAAAGATTGTTGTGCCTGTTTTTTCATAAATAATTCCTTGTGTTTAATAATGTACTCAGGCAGGGAAAGCCCTCCCATCTCCTTGAGTGTATTGAGCGCCATTGCGCAAACTTTATTTACTACTTGGCTGTTATAATAAATAGCCTGATTATTTACTGATAGGTCATATTCAATGTCATAGTGGCATTAGCAGCACCAGCAGTGACCGGATTTTTAGTCTGATAATATTGCGCCACAAACGGGAAAGTTTCTTGCCCGCCAGCAGAGGTTTTCAGCACAATATTATTGTTCAGTGCCAATGGCGCGTTATTATAAAGAATTTGTATCCCAACACCTTTGGCGACATTGGTCGCACCAGCGTTGGTTAACTGCAAGACTCCGGCGGTGCTGCTGTCGGTATTTTGGGTACCGGTCATCTGGACGTTAATCCTCGCCCCTTTATCACAGTTCAACCCTACATTAAAGGTTTTTGGCTTGGCTGTAGTTCCAACCGAAGTAAATACAGACCCATTCACATTATCTAGAGGAACCTGAATAGCTGTATTGTTGATAGAACAAGCCAGAACGGTGACATTAAATGATGTGATATTCATCGGCACTTCGGGCTGCATTACACCATCTAATGAAGTAATAAATGCCCCCACTTTCTGCGCCTGCACGGATTTCGAACCAGTATTCAAACTTGCTGTCTTATATAATGTTAACTTAAATGAACCATTAACAGTTGGCCATATCCCAGAAGTACCACAGTTACTCAAACTGTTCGGAATTCCATTGAATAAAGCTTTCTGACCAATATACGTAAGAGAATCACATGCAGATGAAACAGCGAGAGCATACCCTATCCCCGGCACATTGGTGGGGAAAGTCGGCATATTATTATACCAAGGTCCAATAGTCCCATAAGCTCTACCACCAACATTCTGAGGCCCATTGCCCGTACATGTATATATTATCCCCCCAGCACTCGTCACCTCCCCCAACACAGAACCAATCGGTAAATCGCGTTGTATGGCATAAGCAGGGAAACTCACGTTCTGTGCTGCGCCAGCAGTACACCCAGCCAAAGCAATCCGTGGAACAAAAACACCTCCAACCAACACACCAAAAAAGACCAGTATCAAAGTTGTATTACGTTTCATAGAATCCATCTCACAAGCACTGCCCGTTCATTACCTGAACGCCCGTGTTCTCTGTTGTCTGTTTCGTCAGGGTGTAATTCACCTGACACTGTTGGTCTGCCGCACTGCCCCATTTCACATTGAGGCTGCCGCTGTCTGCCAAGCCGGTTAAATACACCTGACCGTTGTCACCGACGATAAAGCCCTGTGCCGTGGTTTGGGCTGGGTCACTGACCGTGGCACCGAAAGGAATCGGTGCGCCGCTTTGTCTCAGTAATGTCATCAGCACCCGCTGGCCGACGTTGGCGGTAAAGTTGGCTCGCACCACTGCACCCCTTGTCGGTACCACGTTTTGCGTGGTCTGCATCAGGTCCACATCATCCGGCAGTGTTTCGGTATTCAGTTGCACCAGGTTCTTACGGTACGGCGTGCTGTACGGCACGATGGCGTAACCGCGCCAGTCGGTCTTCACCCCGGTCTGGTTGCTGACGCCGACACCGCTGGCACCCGGCGCTTTCACCAAGGCAATGGTTTCACCCAGCGGTTGCCCAAAGGTAATGCCGTCTTGGTGCGCCACTATCCCGCCCTGCAGGCCGTAGTTCACCCGCTGGCTGTTCTGGTCATAGGCATAACCGGCATTCACTTCGGCGTAGGTGCCTTTGTAATCCGCATTCAGGTTGCCGCTGTTGCCGGTTCCGGTGCTGCCGCTGCTGTAGCCTTCTTGTGCACTCCAGCTCAGATTGTTGTCTGCCAGCGCCGTGCCATTCAGGCCAACCGTGTTGGTGGTGCCGCCTTGTTTGCTGGTGTTCAGGTTATACGTCGCGTAGGTGTTACCCAGGAACCGGTTGAGCGGTACGCTGAGGTTGAAGGCAAACACCTGGTCACGGTTGTAGACCTTGCCACTGCCGCCGCCGTTACTGCTGCTGGCGGTCGCGTTCTCGTTGTAGCTGTAGTTCAACCCGTAGCTGATGCCATTCCAACTGTTGTTATAACCGGCACCAATCGAGCGCATGGTGCGGTCACTGTTCCAGTAATCTTCACTTATCCAGCTCAGCGACAGACTGCCGGCATCTTTCCACAGGTTCTGACTCAGGGTCAGTTCACTGCGGTTACGGCGACGCTCGTTCAGGGGCATGCTGTTCTGGTCACGGTAGGTGTCCAGCACTTCCTGCAAGCTGTAATAACCGTCGGTCGAGTAGCGATAACCGGCAATGGCAAAGTTGGTGCCGGTCTGCACGATGTTCTTGCTGTAACGGATACGCCATGACTGACCATTCTCTTTTTGCCGCTCATCCATGGTTGACCACGCCTGCGTCACGTCGGTGGAAATCGCGCCGAAGTCACCCAGGTTTTTACCGACACCCAGTGCCAGTGACTGGTACTTGCTGGTAAACTGCCCGCCGCCGTAGGCGGTAAAGCCGTGTGGCAGACCGTAAATCGCCGTGCCTTGCGTAAACGGGGTCTTGTCGACACTGCCGTCGTACGAACGGTATTGCCCGCTGGTCACCGCGTATTTGAGGCGGCCTTCCCGTTGCAACACCGGCAAGGAGGCAAACGGCACCACCAACTGCTGTTCGCTGCCGTCGGCTTCTTTTATCGTCACATACAAGTCACCACTGCCCCCGGTCGGGAACATGTCGTTAATCTCAAATGCGCCCGGCGACACATAACTCTGATAAATCACATAGCCGTTCTGGCGGATAATCACCTGCGCGTTGGTGCGGGCAATCCCACGTACCACCGGCGCGTAGCCTTTCAGGCTGTCCGGTATCATGTCATCGTCAGAGGCCAGTTGCGCCCCGCGGAACGGTACGCTGTCGAACACGTCGCTCGGCGAACTGCTGTCACCCAGCACCAACTGGCTTTTCAGCGACACGATGTCACGCGCCGCGTAGGTGTAAACCGTGTTCCACTTGTCCTGACCGTTGCTGTCACGGTTCCAGGTGGTGTAGTTGCGCAGCCGCCATGGCCCGATGTTGATACCCGGGCGCAGGTTGGCATATTGGCTGTCGCTGTCACTACTATTACTGTTACGTGCCGAGGTGTTGGCGCCACTCAGGTTGTAGTTGAGCAGTAGCGCCGGGATACCGTTGTCCCACTGGCTTTCGGGTACATAACCGCGTGCCTGTTGCGAGATAGCCGCCTGCGGAATACTCAGCAGCAACTGCTGGGCGCTAAAGCGGAACTCGGCACTGGCCTGCGGAATGGCGCTGAGGGTAGCGCACTGCGCCTTGGCATCACCCAATCCTGGGAACAGGTCGGTCTTGACGCCCATCTCATTCAACTGCGCCACCGTCAGGCACGGCTGCAAACTCTCTTTGCCGTCTGCACCCTTTTGCAAGCTGAACACCACGTCGCGGGTGTCCTGCTGTTCGTTGTTGATGTAGACATCGACCCGGTAAGTGCCCGGTGCCTGTGAGGCCCCGTCTTCAAACACCGTCAGGTCGGTACTGCCCTGATGCGGGTTGTCGATTTCCAGCAACGCCGGGTTGAAAAAGTCGCGTGCCTGCGCTTCAAACGACAGACCGCTTAATAGCGCCAATTGTGCGGCGATGAGATACGCCAACCGACTGACGCGCGGGACAGGTTTAGCCCTGCCCGGACTTGTGTGGTGATTCATCCATTTACTCCGTTACCTGCAGGGCAATCTTTACCCTGTGTCCCTTGCCCTCACACTACCTGTGAGGTACCAACTGCTGTGGGTATCGCCTTGTCGCTATAGGTTGTCTTTATAATGTTTTGGTGTGCTCGGCACCGACGCCGCCGTAGTCACTAATCAGCTTCCAACTGAGGCTGCCGCCACTCACGCCGGCTGGCAGAGCAAAGCTTGCCGTGCTACCCGGCGCCACGTAAGTCACGTCCGGCAACTCTTTACCCGCCACTTTCACTTCCTGGAAGTTCATGTAGAACGGCGTCGGGTTGGTCACTTGCAGGTTATTGCCACTGCGGCTCCAACTCAGCTTCTCGGTCTGCTCTTCCGGCACCCCTTTCAGCCCCTGCGGACGGTAAATCAGTTTGATGCGCGTCTTCACCGCAATCTGCAGGGTGTTCTTGTTCTCGTCTTTCGCCGCTGACGGGATGGACTTGATATTCATCCAGTACAGGGACTCTTTATCCGACGGCAAACTGCCGCCCGCCCGCACCACGCGCAGCACGTTCTCTTGCCCACCGTCCAAACGGAACAGCGGTGGCGTCACCATAAAGGGGGCTTTCTCAGCGCCACCAGTGGTGGTCTCTACCCATGTCTGGATAAGGTACGGCACCTTGTCCGGGTTACTGACGCTCAGTGAAGACTCCTTTTTACCGCCGTCATAAATCAGGCGCGTACCGCCCACAATCACCCCGGCCTGAGCGGCACTGGCACTCACCAGCAAGGTCGCCAGCAACGCTGTAGATATTACTTTCATTACATATTCCCGATCATTAGAGAGAAAAAAGGCCGGCAATGCTGCCGCCGGCCCGTATTTACGATGCCAACCCAAAACACCGGGCAAGCAGAACCTTAGTTGTAGTTGATGGAGAAGCTGGCGGTAGAGTTCGCCGGACCTGCCGTCACGTTGGCTGAAGTGGCGATATAACGAGCCACGAAGTCCAGGTTGTTGGTCACAGTGCCAGACTGCAGTGCATACGACTTAGACTCAGTAAACAGTGGCAGCACAGTGTTAGCATCGTCAGACAACTGGATACCGACACCGGTCGCCACGCCTGCATCTTGGGTCAACGCCAAGACACTGTTGTCACCGCTGACTGACACACCGTCAAACTTCACAGTTGCGCTGCTGACTGTGTCTGGGCAGTTCTGCAGTGCCAGGGTGAACTTGGTGGCCGCTGATTTATCACCGGCTTGAGTGAAAGCAGATTTCGCTACTTTACCCAGTTGCACATTCAGTGGGCTGGCAGGGGTATTCACCACAGTACAAGCCGCATCGATGATTTCACCGGTGAAGTTCACTTGGCCATCAGCCGCAAACGCAGACACACCAAACGCAGAGGAAGCCAATACAGCAACAGCAATCAGGTTCTTTTTCATACTACTTTCCTTTATAATGAATGCACTCGAGTGCATAACAGTGATATTTGACATAGCCTTATGTCAGTCCATTTTTATTTAGTTCTTGCGGGAACCTCTCCCGTTAAATAAGCCATCGAGCAAATAAGCCTTTAATACCCGACGAGTCATTCTGAACCAAACTGTCTCCTCTGGTTTTTATCACTAAAAAAATACAAAAAACAGTTCATACAAACCAAACAAGCGAGGTAAATTGAAATAAAACAGCACATAAAACCATTATTTAATTTAAGGGTATTTTACAGTTTCAAAGAAGGAGGGGAAAAACAAAGAATAACGTGGGAAAAATTAACGAAAACAAAACGATTTTAACAATATAATTAGTTGATAAATAAAGATAAAAACAAGAAAAAAAATATCCATGGAGAAAATGTTGACACTCTGAAGGAAAATCCTTAGAGTGGGCGCCAGTTTGGTTCAAACTGTCTCCCTAATAATAAAACGTTACATTCTAATTACCATACTTCTTTAAACCGCCCCGCATTGCTCGCGGTATAAAGAACGGTGTGTTGAATATTGCGGTGCCCCAAGAAATCCTGAATCAATCGGGTATCAATTCCCCTGTCTGCCAAGGCAAAACCACAGCTATGTCTGAGCATATGCGGGTGGGCGTTAACCTCTAATCCAGCACGTTCACTACAATGACGTATTAACCAATAGATCCGCTGTCGCGATAAATGATTTCCCTTCTCTGAAAGGAATAACCAGTCACTCTCTGCCCCTTTGTAGTTTTTCCGCGCTTTTAACCAAGATCGTAATGCTTTAAGCTCCTTGGCATATAAAGGGTGAATGGTAGAGAAGCCATTTTTCAGGCGGTGAATATAGATATTCCGCCCCTCGATATCGAGATCAGAAAGGCGCCAACGGTTGATCTCACTCACCCTGCAACCATGAATAAAACACATCCAAATCAGGCAGTAATCTCTTTCTGGATGACTCCCATGCTGGGTCGCTACCAGCAGACGTTCAACTTCAGAGGGGGTCAAGTGCTTACGGTTTGTCATAGAGCCTCACTGTACTAAAAACTTAAATTGGCGCAGGGTTATTCATCCATTTACGCACCTACAGTAGTCAAAAAAATAACTGACATTTATGCCACAATAGCTTCATCCTCGCTATTTTTAGTATAGAGGATAAAAATAAACACATCAGCCATTGTTTTTATGTGGGATTCTAACAAAGGATAAATCCGAGCATAAAAACAACAATAATGAATGTTTTTTAAATAATCTTTTAAATATTAATTAAGCATTACTATAAGCTAAATACTTAGCAAGTTAAGTAATGCGTAAAATAAAAAACATTCATCATGTTAATATTTTAATGATTACCATAGGAATTAATAAAAACGCATAGATTCATAATTAGAAACGAATTTAAAAAACAGATCCAAATCATTAACAACATTTTAACCATAGGGAAAAATAAGCTCTAATGCTACGGCGGGGAATTAACGTGTCAAAAATTATAATTAATCTCAGACTCATCTCAAAAATCGTCAACACAGCCAATGTATGATTTCCCGCACCACTCCAAATAAAAGTCTGACTCTCCCGCTATTTGGCGTATGCTGAAACGGTTATTTTTTGCAAAGCAAAGGAGCTTCGATGAGCCGTGAAATCAATAAAGAGACTCAACTGTGCATGTCGCTGGCAGGTCGCCCCGGTAACTTTGGCACCCGCTTCCACAACTATTTGTACCAAGAGTTAGATCTCAACTTCATCTACAAAGCCTTTACCACCAAGGATATTCAGGCGGCTGTCGGTGGTGTCCGGGCTCTGGGAATTCGCGGTTGTGCGGTTTCCATGCCGTTCAAAGAGAGCTGCATCCCCTTCCTCGACCAGCTCGATCCTTCCGCCAAGGCTATCGATTCGGTCAATACCATCGTCAATGACGACGGTTTTCTGCGGGCTTACAACACCGATTACATCGCCGTCGCCAATTTGCTGAAACAGTATCAGGTGCCACACACCACCTCTTTCGCGCTGCGCGGCAGTGGCGGTATGGCTAAAGCGGTCACCGCCGCACTGCGTGATGCCGGTTTCAAAAACGGCCATATCATTGCGCGTAGTGCGCAGGCAGGCCAAGCATTAGCGAAACAATACGGTTATCAGTGGCAGCCAGAAGTGGGTGATTTGCTGGTCGATATGGTGGTCAACGTCACCCCCATCGGCATGGCCGGTGGGGCGGAGTCTGAGCAGTTGGCGTTTGAGCCTGCAACTATCGCTGCGGCGAAGATTGTTTTTGATGTGGTGGCGCTGCCGGTCGAGACTCCGCTCATTCGCTATGCGCGTGAGCAGAGTAAACAGGTGATTACGGGTGCAGAAGTGGCGGCGATCCAGGCATTGGAGCAATTTGTGTTGTATACCGGTGTGCGCCCGACGGAGGAGCAAATCGCCAGGGCGGCGGCTTATGCGCGTGGGTAATTAGCGCTTAATTTGTCATTGCTGAGTAAGTTTCGGTCGCTAAACGTGGGTTGTTTCATGTAACGCGGATGACCGCGACCGAGCAGGGAGCGCCAAGAGCTGCGCCCCCTGCACCCCGAGCCCTTGCCAAATCAGGCGGTTGCTGGCGCAACGTCCCTCACTGCGGCACTGCGCATAACGGCCGGCTACGATATACATCCCTGTATAACTCGCCTAAAACCGCCGTCCTGGCGGTTTTGCCTATGCTCCGTTTCTCCGTTCGGCGCCTTCAATGGCGTCAACACCCGTGCTTCACTCACCAAATCTATCGATTTTAATTGGGTGAGATTACCCGGTGATTGAGGATGGGGGTGTTGACGTTGAGAGCGCATCATAGGCAGCCGAACAAGGCGCAGTTGTCAGGAGCATCTGGCCAGGACGGCCAGATGAGGCGATGTGAACATGGACGTTCATTGAGCCGACCCGTCAGGCAACGGCAACGCAGTGAGGGTACCCGCGCAGCGGGCTGACTATGTTAAGCGTAGGCGCGGGTGAAGGGGCTGCGCCTTTCAGCCCCTTCAATTGCCGTCCATTATTGCTACAGAGATCACCGCACGTTTGCGGCAATTCCAATTACACCGAATTAAAAAAGCGCACAGTAATACGATTAACGTCAGCTACTTCGCTGCGCCTTCCATGCCCACCAGCCCGACTTTCAAATACCCCGCAGTGCGCAGCGTATCCATCACGCTCATCAGCGTTTCGTAATCCACGGTTTTGTCGGCTTGGAAGAATATGGTGGTTTCTTTGTTCGACTGAGTACGCTTATCCAACACGCGGGTCAATTGATCCGCACTGACGGGTTGATCGCCCACGTACAGTTGTTTGTCTGCTTTCACCGACAGGAATACCGGTTTCTCCGGTCTTGGCTGCGGTTTGGCAGAAGACGCCGGCAAGTCGACGCGAATGTCTACCGTGGCCAACGGCGCGGCCACCATAAAGATGATCAACAGCACCAGCATGACGTCGATAAACGGCGTCACGTTGATTTCATGCAGTTCGCCGCTGTCGTCCAGATCTTCATTCAAACGCATCGCCATAAATCACCCCACCCGTAGCTGGTGTGAATGCTGTGCGCGTTTAGCGTCAGCGGTAGCCGCCAGATCCAGATCGCGACCTAACAGCAATAGGACCTGCGCCGCCACGTCACCGACTTGAGCACGGTGACCACTAATCACGCGGGCGAAGATGTTGTAGATTACTACTGCCGGGATCGCCGCGATCAGTCCCATCGCCGTTGCCAGTAAGGCTTCGGCGATACCGGGAGCCACCACCGCCAAGTTGGTGGTTTGTGATTGGGCAATGCCGATAAAGCTATTCATGATGCCCCAGACGGTGCCGAACAGCCCGACAAACGGTGAAATCGCACCGATGGTTGCCAAGAAGCCGTTACCACGCCCCAGTTGACGCCCATAAGCAGCCACTTTGCGCTCTAAACGGAAGCCGGTACGTTCTTTGATGCCGTTGTTGTCGTCGGAAGCCGCCGACAATTCCAATTCGTTTTGTGCATCATTCAGCAATACGGCGGTAATGCTCTCTTGCGAGAAACTTTGCGCCACTTCGCAGGCATCATCCAATGAACGCACATCGGCCAGAGCCAGTTGTTCGCGACGCAGACGGCGCTTAGAACGCACCAATTCGCTACCTTTGGCAAACAGAATGGTCCAAGTGACGATTGAAGCCAGCACCAAGCCAATCATCACGGTTTTAACCACCGCATCGGCGTGTTGGTACATACCCCAAATGGAGAGATCCATACCGCGAGTTTCAGGGGGTTGCAGGGTCGGAGCAGGATTTACCGGAGTGAGACTATCAACCGCAGCAGGTGTTGTTGGCGCTGCCGGATTCACCGCAGTGACGCTTTCAGCAACTGCAGGTGCCGTTGCAGGAGCGGCTTGCGCATGGCCTGCTAACCCAACCACCAGCACCATTGAGGCGATCATGCTGCGTCCGAACGCCCCCCATTGCCCCCGGCCAATACCACGGACTCCTTGATTCAACTTGTTGCCAGCCGTTTTCACGCTGCGCCTCCACCCAATATCAAAATTACAGAAGAATTCAGCGTGGGATCATATCAAACAAATAGCGGATTGATAGTGGTTATCATTATTATTTGCTTAATTAGTGATTCTGAAACAAAAAATAATATCCACCCAGTAACAACAAGGTGTTGCCGATAACATCGCCAGTTAAACGTGCTAACAAATAGATCATAAAGTCAGAGGTAAAAACGTCTGGATGGCTATTTGACATCATGTTAACGTAATGAACGACTCAAATAACATCCAATGAAGGCAAGCCAAACATGACGTCTAAAAACCTCGAAACGGCACTGATCGGCGCAGGCCGTAGTAAACGTTATACCCAGGGTTCAGTGAACCCGGTCACCCAGCGCGCCTCTTCATTGGTGTTTGACTCTGTCGCGGCCAAAAAACAAGCCACCGCCAAGCGCGCGCAAGGTGAACTATTTTATGGTCGGCGCGGCACATTGACGCATTTTGCGTTTCAAGATGCGATGACCGAACTGGAAGGCGGTGCAGGCTGCGCGCTCTACCCTTGCGGCGCGGCGGCGGTTTCCAATGCTATTTTGTCTTTCGTCAGCGCTGGCGACCATGTGCTGGTGACGGGTTCGGCTTATGAACCAACACAGGATTTTTGCACTAAAGTTCTCGGTCGAATGAATATCACCACCACCTATTTCGATCCGCTAATTGGTGCCGCGATAGGTTCCCTGATCCAGCCCAATACCAAAGTGGTGTTCCTCGAATCACCCGGCTCGATCACCATGGAAGTACAGGATATTCCGGCCATGGTGCAAGCCATTCGCCAAGTCAACCCAGACATCATCATTATGATCGATAACACCTGGGCGGCGGGCGTGCTATTCAAGGCACTGGAATTTGATATCGATATTTCAATTCAGGCAGGCACCAAATACATCATTGGGCACTCCGACTATATGCTCGGCACCGCCGTGGCTAATGCCCGTTGTTGGGATCAACTGCGTGAACAATCCTATCTGATGGGGCAAATGGTGGATGCCGATACCGCTTATATGGCGAGCCGCGGTCTGCGTACTCTGAGTGTGCGTTTACAGCAGCATCAGCAAAACAGCATTACCGTCGCTAATTGGCTCGCGCAGCGCCCTGAAGTCGCCACGGTTTATCACCCCGCGCTGCCGAGTTGTAAAGGGCATGAGTTTTATCAGCGGGATTTCAGTGGCTGTAATGGCCTATTTTCTTTTGTGCTGAAACAGAAATTGGATGATGCTCAGCTCGCCACCTATCTGGATAACTTCACCCATTTCAGCATGGCCTATTCCTGGGGCGGCTATGAGTCGTTGATTTTGGCCAATCAACCGGAGCAACTGAACGCCATCCGTCCCGCTGGCGAGGTGGATTTCAGCGGGACTTTAGTTCGTCTGCACATCGGTTTGGAAAACGTACAGGATCTGATCGACGATTTGGCCGCCGGGTTTACACGCATTGCCAACTAATAACTACGGGTAGAGCAATTCTGCCCATCATTTTTTCCCGACCGTTAATGTCCCATTAAGCTTATAGGCGTACACTAGCCCCATGAGTTAATCGATAAGTGCAGATTATTCCGCACATTCGGGATATTAGATGGATGTATTAAAAGAGATTATTCACGCACTTTGGCAACAGGATTACGCTGCATTAGCCAATCCCAGCGTGATTTGGGTGGTTTACGCGGTACTTTTCACCACCCTGTTTTTAGAGAATGGCCTACTACCAGCTTCCTTCCTACCCGGCGACAGCCTGTTGTTGTTATCCGGCGCGTTAATCGCCAAAGGCGTGATGGGTTTTGTCCCTACCCTGCTGATTCTGACTATCGCCGCCAGTTTGGGCTGTTGGCTGAGCTATATACAAGGCCGCTGGCTAGGGCATACCGGCGTGGTGAAAGGCTGGTTACTGCAACTGCCTGCGCAATATCACCAACGAGCGCACAACCTGTTTAACCGCCACGGGCTGATGGCGCTAGTGATTGGTCGCTTTTTGGGTTTTGTACGCACCTTGTTGCCAACAATGGCCGGAATATCAGGCCTCGACAACAAGCGCTTCCAATTCTTTAATTGGTTAAGCGCCTTGGTTTGGGTGGGTTCCGTGGTCAGTTTGGGTTATGCCTTCAGCCACATCCCACTGGTAAAACGCTATGAAGATCAGGTCATGACCGGCTTGATGATCCTGCCATTAATTTTACTGATCGGCGGTTTGCTCGGCGCGATGCTGGTTGTCTGGCGCAAAAAACGTTCTGCCTCTTAGAGCAACTCAAATAGGCATCATTGTCGCCGCCAGTTTGAACACGGACAGCGCGGAAAAACCGGAACGTACACGCAGTACGTGAGGATTTGATTCGCTCCGCTCACCCTACGGGCCACCCTGAAGGGCGTTCAAAGATAAATCTTTGTGAGCACTGCCTAGGTTCAGAATGGCAAGTAAAATAGCCTATTTGAGTTTGCTCTTAACCGCCCATGACTACGTTATTCTCTTTAAGCCGGGCGAGTTCATCGCTCGGCGTCATACCAAATAACCGTTTGAACTCACGACTGAACTGCGAGGCACTTTCATAGCCGACGCGGATCGCCGCCGTGCTGGCCTTCAACCCGTCATGTACCATCAACAATCGCGCTTTATGCAAACGGTATGACTTCACATATTGCAGCGGTGAGGTGTTGGTCACGGCTTTGAAATTATGATGAAACGCTGAAACGCTCATATTTACTTCGCTAGCCAGTGCTTCAACGTTGATATTTTCAGCATACTGGTACTCGATACGCCGCAGGGCTTTGGCAATCTGGCTGAAATGAGTATGCCGATTCACCAACTCCTGCAACGAAGCGCCACAACTGCCACGCAACACGTAGTACAGCAACTCACGTACGATCTGCGTTCCCAATACTCGCGCATCTAACGGTTTAGCCATCACGTCCAGCAAGCGCTCGGTGGCACACAGCATCTCCTCCGTCAGAGCCGCACAGTTAACGCCGTTGCTCTCGGCACGTGGCTGCATCAGGTAGTCGTCATCACCAATATCCAGCAGCAGATCCTGCAACATTTGGCTATCGACACCAATCGCCAATCCCACCAGCGGCTCCTCTGGGCTAGCAAAGCTTTCACATTCAAACGGCAGCGGCACGGTCATCAGCAGGTAATTGCGCGGATCGTATTGGAATACCTTATTGCCGCAGTATCCAACTTTGTGCCCTTGAAAAATAATCACGATCCCCGGTTCGTACATCACTGGCTGCCGTGGACAGTATTCGTCTAGGTACAACACTTTCACGCGCGGTACGGACGAAGGTGTATATCCCTTCCCTTTGGCGAAACTGGCCGCTTGGTGCGCCATACGGCGGCGCAATGCATCTATTGCAGTCACCACAACCTCTCTAGAATTGGCAACGATATGGCAAAAATAGTAATTCAAAATCCTCCATTCCTACAGTGCTTTGTAGAAATAGGCAAGACACCAACAGGAATGTGCATTGAGCTATAACGCCCCGTTGACCACAATACACTCCATAACTCATTCATCTAATGCCAAGAGAGCAAGTCGCCATGCAAAACTTTATTCTCCATACCCCAACTAAAATCCTGTTCGGTGAAGGCCAAATCGCAGAACTGGGCAAACAGATCCCGACTGGCGCACGTATTCTGATCACCTACGGCGGCGGTAGCGTCAAGAAAAATGGCGTGTTGGATCAGGTCTATGCCGCACTGGCTGGCCATAACGTGCAAGAATTTTCAGGCATTGAACCGAATCCCACTTACGAAACCCTGATGAAAGCGGTAGAGATGGTGCGCGCTGAAAGGATTGATTTTCTGCTAGCCGTCGGCGGCGGTTCCGTGGTTGATGGCACCAAGTTTATCGCCGCAGCGGCACCTTACACCGCCAACCCAGATGCTTGGCATATTCTGCAAACCGTCGGCAGCCAAGTGACCAGCGCAGTGCCGATGGGCTGCGTATTGACGCTGCCAGCAACCGGTTCTGAAACTAATATCGCAGCGGTAATCACCCGCAAAAGCAGCGGCGATAAGCAGCATTTCTTCTCACCGTTCGTTCAGCCGCTGTTCGCGGTGTTAGATCCGGTCGTGACCTACACCTTGCCGCCGCGTCAAATTTCCAACGGCGTAGTCGATGCTTTTGTACATACCATTGAGCAATACCTGACTTACCCGGTGGATGCCAAAGTGCAAGACCGTTTCGCCGAAGGTCTGTTGTTAACACTGATCGAAGAAGGCCCGCGCGCGCTGGCTGAACCAGAAAACTATGCCGTGCGTGCCAACGTGATGTGGAGCGCGACGATGGCGTTGAACGGGCTGATCGGTGCTGGCGTACCACAGGATTGGGCCACCCATATGCTGGGACATGAACTGACGGCGATGCACGGTCTGGATCACGCACAAACGCTGGCGATTGTTCTGCCTGCGCTACTGAGCGAGAAAAAAGCGCAAAAACGCCAGAAACTGCTGCAATACGCAGAACGCGTTTGGGGTCTGCGTGACGGTTCTGAAGACAGCCGTATTGATGGCGCGATTGCCGCAACCCGTACTTTCTTCGAGCAAATGGGCGTGCCAACTCGCATGTCTGACTACCAGCTCGACGGTAGCTCCATTCCCGCGCTGCTCGACAAACTGAATCAGCATGGGATGACTGCATTGGGTGAACATCAAGACATTACTCTGGATGTCAGCCAACGCATCTATGAAGCCGCGCGTTAATCCCTTGATGGTAATTTCTGATATTGTCGTTATTTAGTTAGCAAACTCAGCAGTGCCCCTGTTTGCCAACTAAACTTTAAGATCATATATGCCGACATTAACCACGTCGGCTGTCTGCTCAAAAGGAGATACGCATGACAACGCAACAACCTATCATCAAACTTCACGATGGTAATCTGATGCCGCAATTGGGCCTCGGCGTTTGGCAGGCGAGCATTGAAGAGACGGAGCTTGCGGTAAAGAAAGCGCTGGAGATTGGCTATCGCTCGATCGATACTGCCGCTATCTACAAAAATGAGGAAGGCGTTGGCAGTGCGCTGCAATCCTCCTCAATTCCTCGTGAAGAGCTGTTTATCACCACCAAACTGTGGAACGACGATCAGAGCGATCCTCATGCTGCTTTGAATAAAAGCCTCAAAAAGTTAAAGCTGGATTATGTTGATCTGTATCTGATCCATTGGCCAACGCCGACACGAGACAAGTTTGTCGATGCTTGGCGTGGGTTGATTAAATTGCGTGAGCAAGGTTTAGCCAAAAGCATCGGTGTTTGTAACTTCCATACCGCGCACTTGCAACGTTTGCTGGATGAAACCAGCGTTGCCCCGGTAGTGAATCAAATCGAGCTGCATCCATTGATGCAACAACGTCAGTTGCACTCGTGGAACGCCACGCATCATATTGCGACCGAATCTTGGAGCCCGCTAGCACAGGGCGGTGAAGGGGTATTCGAGCAACCGATCATTAAAGAATTAGCGAAACGCTATGATAAAACGCCAGCGCAGATCGTCATACGCTGGCATTTGGATAAGGGTTTGATTGTGATCCCGAAATCCGTGACACCTGCACGCATTCAAGAAAACTTCGAAGTGTTTGATTTTAAACTCCACAAAGATGAGCTAGCGGAGATCGCCAAGTTAGATATTGCCAAACGGTTAGGGCCAGATCCTGACACCTTCCCAGAGTCCCTTTGATATGCCAGCCCTCTCAACCTGAGAGGGCTGTATTTGACAGATTAAAGCATGGAATAACCCAACCACATTTGCTGCTTCAACTTCTCCCCTTTTGCTAAACGCCGTAAGCCCCCCAACTCTGGCAGATTGTGCCCATTGGCGGCATGTGACATCGGTTCCAGACAGAAAAACTCGAACTGGTAGCCTTTATCAAACTTCGGATCGGAGACAAACATAAAGTACACCGGGCAAGCTGGTGTAGTGCGCATCTGCAACTGCGCTCCCAACTCTGGCCAGCGGATTTGTGCCTGACCATCCCAATCAGCGAAGCCGTTATTCACCCAACGACGCGGCGGTGTATTTGGCTGGTTGAAGTTCAGTTCTTCACTCAGCGCCACTCGCTCCCCTGCCAGCCATTCTTCCGCTTCCAACCAATAAGCTTCCGCTTTGGCAGTGACGGTGGTTTGTGGCGTCAATGGGAAGTAAGGATGCCAGCCCAAACCATAAGGCATCGGTTGTTCACCGGTATGTTCAACTTCCAGCTCGATACAGAGTTGGTTATCGACCAGCGTAAAACATTGGTCTACTTGGTATTGATAAACGCCGCTTTGCTGCTGAAAACGCAGCCGCAGAAAATCTGCCCGATGTTCGATGCATTGCCACTCGTTCAACCAGCCATCACCGTGCAGGTAATGACTGTCCCATTCAGTATTGGGCTGCAGGTGGTAATCATGTCCTTCAAAGGCAAAGTGATTGTGATTGACCCGATTACCAAACGGCACCAACGGAAAACAACCGGACTGCAATACCGAGGTGGTTTCGCTTACTTGCGCCGGGCGCAGCAAGGGCACTTCGCCCCGTGCGACACATTTCAATATGCAGCCGCCGAGGGACGATACCACCAGCTCAATCTGCCCGTTATCTAAGGTAAATAGCGACATGTTCACTTCCTAATCAGCAAAATTAATCACTACTTTGCCGCATTTACCGGAAGCCATCAGCGCGTAAGCTTCTGCCGCCTGTTGCAGCGTAAAACGATGAGTAATCGCTTGGTGCGGATGCATTTTCCAATCGCGCAAGTCGGTGGCGCATTTTTCCATATGGTGCAGGCTAGTGACCCAAGAACCGATAATCCGCCGCTGGTGATGCATCAGATCGGCACTGACCTCAAACTCCACCTTGCCGGTTTCGCCGATGTAAATCACCCTGCCCCAATCAGAAGATGCCTGCAACGCCAACAAGCGACCGCTGGCATTTCCAGAACAGTCGAGCGTGACGTTAGCACCGCCAGAGGTTAATTCCTGAATGTTGCTGATTAGGCCGTCGCTAGGTAAAAAACCGTGATCCATAATGCCCAGTTTTTTCGCCATCGCCAGTCGCTCAGGGATCACATCCACGCCAATCACCGTTTTAGCTCCACGCCCTTTTGCCAGCATCATCGCCATCATACCTACAGGCCCAAGCCCGACCACCAACACATGATCGCTGCCGGAAACCTCACCGCGAATGATCCCCTCATAAGCAGTACCCACACCGCAGGAGATAAACGCGCCGTCCTCATAACTGAGGGTGTCCGGCAGATGAATTAGGTCTTTTTCTTCTGCCAGTAAATATTCCGCATGACCGCCATCACGCTGCCAGCCATAGGCCGCTTTACCTTCGCCAGTGCAAGAAATAGGGAAACCACGTCGGCAATTGCTACAAAAACCGCAGCCAGAAATGTGATACACCAATACACGATCTTGTTCGCGGAAGTGCCGACATCCAGCGCCCAGCGCCACGATTTGACCGCAAGGTTCATGACCGTTAATAAACCCTTTATATAAGGGTTGATCCGGTGCCGCCGCCGTGGCGCGGTGTTGATGGTAAATATAATGAATATCGCTACCGCAAATACCGGACGATTTCATTTTTATCAATACCTGACCGATTCCTGGCTGGGGAATATTCACTTCACGTAATTCCACGGTAGAATTACCCGGTAAATAAGCCGCTAACATTTTTTCCATGACAACTACCTCAAACATAGATAAATAATGTGGGGGTGATACAACTATTGTTTATTGTTCTTTTGCATCACCATAATATTAATCAATACCGCCAGAACGATAATTACCCCTCTGACCACCTGTTGGAAGAATGAGTTAATCCCCAACAACACCAAACCGTTACCGATCAAGGTAATAACCAGTACGCCGAGTAACGTGCCAAGCATTGAGCCGCGTCCACCGGAGAGTGCGGTTCCACCGACCACCACCGCGGCAATCACATCGAATTCCAAACCACTAGCAGCCCCGGCGTTGCCAGAGCCCAATCGCGCCGCCAGTAAAATACCGGTCACTGCCGCCATCAATCCGGCGATGGTAAATAACAGCACGCGGATGCGCTTGACGTTAATCCCGCACAGTTGCGCAGCATGGGCATTACCCCCAATGGCATAGACCGAGCGGCCAAAGGCAGTCTTTTTACTAATAAACTGGAACACCACGAATAGCAGCAGCATGATCACCGCCGAAACCGGAATACCCAACACCTGCCCACCGAGCCAATCCAGCACCGTGTTTTCATCAATCGGCACTGGTAGGGCATTGGTCATAAATAGCCCCATGCCACGTAGCGCACTCCAAAGCCCTAAGGTGGCGACAAAGCTCGGTACGTTAAAGCTGCCGCGTAATATCCCTGCCAGTGAGCCAAGCACCGCGCCCAAACACAATGCAAGTAACAACGCTAACGGCAATGGCATCGCATATTGCAGCAAATAGGCCAGTATCACGGAAATAAACGCCACCATTGGCCCAACGCTCACGTCAATTTCACCAGAAATAATAATCAGCGTCATAGCCCATGCGGCAATACCAATCGTGGCCGCATCACGCAAGATATTCATTTGGTTATTGAGTGAAATAAACCCGGTGGCATAAATAGAAAATACCAGATACAACACAACAATAATTGCCAGCAACCCCAGTTCATTAGCATGTTTTGTCAGGCCGTTGCTTTTTCTAATATTGACTTCAGGTGCAAGTGTGGACATAACCATTATCCCAATTTTATTTTATCATTAATACTTCCGACATTAATTGCTCTACATCTACTGGTGAAATAAAGGTCTTGCTGATGGTGCCTTGTTGTAGCAATAAAATTCGATCACAAACCTGAGGTAATTCCTCCACTTCACTCGAGACGAAAATAATGCTTTTCCCTTCCGCCGCCAGTTCGCGGGCTATGCGGTAGATCTGATTTTTGGCTTCTACATCCACACCGCGCGTCGGCTCATCCAAAAGTAGGATCTGGCTTTGAGCATATACCCAGCGACCAATCACCACTTTTTGCTGATTGCCACCCGACAATGTGACAATTGGGGTATCGGTACAGGCGGTTTTTACCCGCATTCGCTTAACAATCTGGCTCGTCGCTTGTTCAATCAGTGTTCCGCTCAGCATTCCCCATTGGCTCACTGAACCGCTGTCGGTCATCACCGTGTTTTCGTCCACCCCCAACAAGGGGACGATGCCTTCCGCTTTACGGTTTTCCGGTGTGTAAGCCAAACCGCGCCGCAGCATTTCAACATAATTGGGCTGCGTTAATGCCACACCATTCATAACCAATTCACCGCTGCTGAGGGGGATTAAGCCGGCGATGGCTTTCAACAGTTCGGTACGTCCAGCCCCCAGCAAACCGGCGACCCCTAGCACCTCACCGCGTTTAAGTTCGAAACTGACTCGTCGCAATTTAGGCGGCACGGTCAATTCCTTAACCGACAATACCGTTTCGCCCTCCACCGCTTGCTTGACCTGCTGAGTTTGGTGGTTTTGGTGCCCTAACATGAGAGAGACAATCTGTTCGGTGGAGGTATTTTCCAACGCCACATCACCGGCGACGCAACCATCACGCATGATGGTGCAAGAGGAGGCCAAACGACGGATCTCGTTCATTCGATGGCTGACATACACCACCGCAATCCCCGCCGCGGACAGACGCATCACCGCAGCGGCAACCAGATCCGCCTCGGTATGGGTCAGTGAACTGGTCGGTTCGTCAAGGATCACCAATTTAGGGGAGCCCTGCAGAGCCCGTGCGATCTCCACTAACTGCTGCTGCGCCGGGCTAAGGCTGCGTACCCATTGCTGAGGGTCGATATTGACCCCCAACGTATCCAGCGCGCGTTGTGCCTGCGCCCGCATCTGCGCGTGGTCAATCATGCCACCACGGCGCCGTGGCCAATGGCCCAGACACAGGTTTTCCGCCACGCTCATATCTTGTATCAGGCTCAGCTCCTGATACACCGCACGCACACCTAGCTCAGCAGAACGACGCGTTAACTGAGACTCCGTCCCTTCCAACTGCCGCTCGCCGATGAATACTTGTCCGCTGTCCAATTTTTCGCTGCCGGTTAACATGCGGATCAGCGTAGATTTTCCCGCGCCGTTTTTACCGAGTAGCGCCCGAACTTCACCGCGACGTAGCGTAAAATTCACGTCGTGTAGCGCGACCACACCGGGGTAACGCTTGTTGCCTGCTTCAATACGGGCAACCACGGGTTGTTGATTTCCCAGCATATTGCCCCCTGGCTTATGGCAAGCCGTCTTGGTGGGTGGTCAGCCAGTCTGCGGCGTTTTTGCTTGAGGCATAAAGATCGATCGGCACTTGAATCACTTTCTGCGCCGCCGGTTGTTTGTTGATGGCATTAATGGCCTGAGTAAAGGCCAGCGCCCCCATTTTCTTACCAGAAATATCGACCACCGCTTGCAGTACCTGCTGATTCGCCAATTCTTGCGCGATCTCGGTAGTCATGTCGGAACCAAATACCACGGTTTTACCCACGCGATTCTGATTACGTACCGCTTTGACTGCACCTAACGTCGCACCACCGGATTCGCCAAAGATGGCGTCGATATCGCCACTAGAGATCAGCAGTTTTTCGCCCACCGAGATGGCTTTATCCAACACCGTCCCTTCTTGGTTAGCGACGATCTCCATTCCTGGCACTTTCGCCTTCAGCGCCTGTTCAAAGCCGCTGCGGCGCTGGACGCACACTTCAAACGCTTCGCAGTTAATGATCGCGATACGCGGTTTGGTAATTTGTTTACTAATGAAATAATCCGCCGCCGCGTTGCCCAGCAACTTACCGAATTCAACGGGGTCGCCAACCAGGTAGGCATAAACGTATTTATCGACGCCTTTTTCATTAATACAAGTGTTGTAACAAATTACCGGAATATCGGCTTCGCTGGCGCGCTTGATCGCACGCACGCTACCGTTGGCAGAAACGGCGGAGAGCACCACCGCGTTGACGTTGCGCGCCACCATGGTGTCAATAAAAGAGCTTTCTTTGGAAACATCCCCTTGGGCGTTGGTTTCAATCACTTCAATGTTTTTACCGCTGGTCGTGGCGCCGTTTTGCACGCCGTAACGCACTCCGGCGTAATAGCCCTGAGTATCGAGATAAATCGCGCCAAGGGTGATTTTCGCTTCTTCAGCAACCGCCCCCGGGCTCACTAGCACCATCATTAACATCACGTGTTTTATTTTTCTTAGCAACATCTTGATTCTCCAGTGAATGGTGTTCATCTTGCTGCACTTTTATTTATTAACCGGGTCAGCAATAAGCTGACCCGGATACACGCTAATTACACTAATGGAACAAACTGATTACGTTATGACCAATGGTCACGGAATAAACTAAACACAGTTAAGTGAACTTTTTATCTCCTCCCGCAGCACGCCCAGCCGGGCTAAGTTGCTTCTCCAACGCTTCCAGCGTCACGCCTTTGGTTTCCGGCACTTTGGCGTGGATAAACACCAGCCCCAGCAGGCAAATCACGCCGTACAGCAAGAAACTACCGGATGCGCCGAGCGCTGCGTTCAACAGAGGGAAGGTATAAGTCAGTACGAAACAGGCGATCCACAATGCGAAGGTACCTACCGCCATCGCTGAACCGCGAATGCGATTCGGGAAGATCTCCGACAGTAATACCCAAGTGACTGGAGCCAACGTCACGGCGTAAATCGCGATAGCGACCAGCACCAACAGCAATACCGGTAATCCCAACAGGCCATAGGCATAAGCCGCTGCCATCAGCAGGTAGATCACCGTTAACCCGGCAGAACCAATCAGCATCAAACGACGGCGACCAATGCGATCCACCAACGGCAATGCCAGCAGGGTGAAGATCAGGTTGATCAAGCCAGTAGCGACGATCGATTTCAGCGTATCGTTAATATCAAACCCGGCGGAGGCGAAGATCTCCTGCGCATAGTTGAAGATCACGTTAATCCCGCACCATTGCTGGAACACCGCCAGCACGATACCGATCACCAAAATCGGGCGTACATCGCCACGCCACAGGGCACTGAACGGGACTTTGCTGGTTTCTGTGCCCAAGGTCTGACGAATATCTGCCAATGTTTGCTGCGCATACTGTTCACTGCCAATGCGCCGCAATACACCTTGTGCTTTCTCGTGACGCCCAACCTTAGCCAACCAGCGCGGAGATTCCGGCACTATCACCATCAGTAACAGGAACGCCAGCGCAGGCACCAATTCCGCACCAAACATATAGCGCCAACCCACCTGCCCGTTCCAACTCGCTAGCAATTCTGCCTGGCTGGCATTAGCCGTCACCGGATCGGCAATCAGCAGGTTGATCAACTGCGCAGCCAAAACACCGATCACGATGGTGAGCTGGTTTACCGCCACAAAGCGGCCACGTTGCGCCGCTGGACTGACTTCCGCGATATAGATGGGCGACAGCGCCGAAGCCAAACCAATACCGACACCACCGACGATGCGGTAAACCACAAACGCATCAAAGGTGGTGGAGACGGCGGTCCCCCAAGCGGAAATCACGAACGTCAGCGCCGCGATGGCCAATGGCAATTTGCGACCAAAGCGATCAGACAACAGCCCAGAGATCAGTGCGCCGAAAATACAGCCCACCAGCGCCGAACTCATTGCCCAGCCAGACTGCGCCGGGTCGGTAATACCGAAATAGGCTTCGTAAAACGGCTTAGCACCACCGATCACCACCCAATCGTAGCCAAATAACAGGCCACCGCAGGCGGCCACCAGACAGATGGTCCAAACGTAGGGCATGTTCAGGTTATTATTTTTCATGTTCTATCCTCTGGTGATTGAACCCAACAACGTCGTGAACAACGGGCCAAATAACTGCGCTTTGTCGTGGCTTGGGTTCACAGAAAGCAGGCTTTCCAGCGTTTGCTGAGCCGCAGCCGTTTGCCCAAGCCCCCACTGCGCCAACGCCGTCACCAATAGGCAATGTTGCTGATGTGCCGATTGCAGATCGTTGTCCAACGCCATCAGATCCGGCAGCGAGACAGCAAAGAAATCGGCGCTGACCGTTTCAGTACGCTGTTGCTGCGCCCATTGCAGCATCTGGCTAAACAACGCCTCCGCCTGCACGGTTTCCCCTAGCTGTTTCAACGCCATGCCGCGATAGAACAGATAATCTATCGGCTGATCGTTGTAATAACGGCTTTGCGTCATTTCACTGTGACCGGCACAGGCACGTTGCCAATGCGCTTTGGCATCCTCACCGACAAGTGAGGCACAAACCCCCAGCCAATAGTGAATATCGTTGTCACTTTGCCCAGCCAGTCGTCCTTCTGCCAGATTGTGCGGATAGTGCAACGCCGCTTGCAGCAACGCTTGCGCCTGTTTTGGTTGCTGTTGTTGCAAGGCTTGGAATGCCAAACGTTGTTGGTTGATCAAGTACTGGCCGGTGACTTTACCTTCGCCACCTTCCCACGGATGGAACTCACGCTGTTGCAAGATCGCGCGCGCTGCTTCCAATTGCTCACATTGGTTATACAAGCTCAGCAGTTCGGCGGTGAGATCGTCACGCTTCGCCACGACTGGCAGATGTTGCGTCAGTTGTGCCAAACGTTGCTGTGGTGAGGTTGCCAATTTCTTCGCCAGTTGATCCAGTTCGAATAACAAACGGGCATCTTGTGGTTCCAGATCAAAAGCACGCTGTAGATACTGCTGCGCCACATCGTACTGCTTCAGTTTATTGAAGGCGTGAATACCCAAACTGCGCCAACCGTCGGCAAAGTCCGGTTGCTGCGCCACACAGCGTTGCCATAGCTCAATCGCCTGCGCGTAGTTGCGTTTGCTGTAATGGAAACAGGCCAGCAGGTGCTGTGCGAAATAGCACTCTGGCAGTTGCTGCAACATGCGCACTTCCGCCAAGGTATTCGGGAAGCGAACCTGTTGCGGGAATGCCGCCCGAGCCTGCGCCAACAGTTGCGGGAATTCGTCACTCTCTTTACGCAAGCTGGCCAGCAGATAGCGCGGCAAGGTTTCTGCGCTATCCAGCAACGTCAGCAATTCAATTGCCTGTTCTTTGCATCCCCATTCATTCAACAGGTTAGCGATAGTCAGCGCGTTGATGCCACGACAACCCGTGACTTCACGCAGCGTCTTAAGATCCGCCGCCGAACGGGTTTGCGCATAGCGTAGATAATGCAGGGTGTAATGCAGCGGTAAGACAGCAAGTTGTTGGTCGATATAACTCAGGCTCTGCTCGCCTTTACCTTGCCGTTGCAGCAACAAAGCTTTCAGCGCGATCAGCGGATAATGGCTAGCGTTCACTTTCAAGCTGCTATCACAGAACGTCAGCGCCTGAGCGATGTCACCACGCCGCGTCGCCACGCGCGCCAAGCCATAGAAACCGCCCGGCTTGCCATTGCCGCTCCAAATAGCACGATAGAAATCTTCGTAGGCCGCATCGTCATTGCCCAGTTGTTCCTGCGCGCAGCCACGGATCAGACTAGCCAGCCCACATTGCGGGTTACGGTTCAAATGATGGGCGCGTTTCAGTGCCGCATCGGCATAGGTCATTGCCAGTGGGAAATTAGCGCGGTTGTATTCCAACGTCGCCATCGCCAGATTGCAGCGATAATCGAGCGGATCTAACGCCAAACCACGCAGGTAGTATTCTGGAGAAGCGCAACTAGCATGGTTGTATTGTTCCAAGTGCTGGCCGATAAACCAGGCTTCATCCACGCTGTTGATTTGTGCCGCTGGCAACGGCGCTTTAGCCGGCTCAGGCAGGATGGCTTCATCGTCGGGTTGATGCTGGAGATAGCTGAGCACGCTATTGCCTTGCGCATCCAACAACTCGATAGTCAATCGCCCTTGGAAATCGCCGTTGATCTGCTCCAATAACGCGTTGCCCGGTTGTAGATCCAACATGCGATCGAGCAAGATCTGATGATCGCGATCGGAGCGGATCACCACACGATGTTGCTCCAATGGGGCAATGGCATAAACACCCCAGGTCAGATGTTGTCCGTCACTTTCCAGTTTCAGTGCAACCTGAGTATTAGCGTTCTGCACCATACCTAACTGGCTGTAAGGCAGGAAGTTTTGCACGAAGCATTTTTCTTCGTAGCCATCCAACCAAGTGAAGTCCGGCTGGTTATCGGTATAGACGCCGGTCATCAGTTCAATATACGGACCGTTACTGTCGGTCAAACTGCGATCCCACGCCTGACCGAATTCGCCATGCCCCCAACTCCACTGCTTTTTGCCTGGTGAAACATGGTGATCGGCAATGTGCAGCAACCCACCCTGTTCATCGTGGCTGTAAGCACCAACGAAATCGTAATCCGATTTATGCGCCATGTAGGAAGTTGGGACTGGGATATTCTTGTAGCGCGAAATATCCACACCAGCCGAATAATCCACTTTGTAGTAGGTGCCGGTAGCGATCGGGAAGGAAGAAACGTCGCGTTTACCGTGGTCAAAGACCGCCGTCACATCTGGTGGGAAGACGCTCTGATGATCGTCGCCGCCTTTCACCGCCGGATTCGCCCACCACAGGAAATGCCGTGGCGTCGGGTTGGCGTTGTAGATCTTGGCACTGATTTCGATCAACGCACGATCGGGGTACAGAGTAAAACCGGCCATCACCTGCAAACCACGCATCGGTTCGACTTCGCCCAGCCACACCGTTTGCGCGCCACTTTCGTGCTGCTGAATACGATAATCGACTGGCATGTAAGTGGTTGGGCGGTGGTGCTGCGGCCAGTTGAACTCGATACCGCCAGAGATCCACGGCCCAAGCAACCCCACTAGTGCCGGTTTGACCACTTCGTTGTAGTAAACAAAATCGCGTTTTTGCACTTTGTCATAGGCGCGATGAATACGCCCGCCGAGTTCTGGCAACAACATCACGCGCAGGTAATCATTCTCCAGCCAAATCGCCTGATAGCTGCGTGTGGTTTTCTCACCACTGAGAGTGTCGATCACCCCATACGGATAAACCGCGCCGGACGATCCTTGGTACACCCGGTGTTCTAGGAACATCGGATGGGGATCTTGCGCCCCGGTGCCGTAGGTCGGTAATTCGATCTGTTCTTGCCAAACTTTGACTGTACCTTGCATGCTTTCCTCACTAAAAATACTAAAGGTTGCTTTTTTTGCAGTCTAGATGACAAAATCGGCGGCATTATGCACACTGTTCACGCAATACAGTAAACGGAGTTTAATAAATGGCATTGCAAGGTCTGAATAACCAACGGGTGCGCAACTTCAACAAGCGGGTGCTGTGTGCCCTGCTGTATCGGGAGAAAATCGCCAGTAAATCCACGCTGGCGCGGCTGTCGCAGCTTTCAATTCCAGCAGTAGGTAAGATCCTCGATGAGCTATTGGCTGAACGACAAGTTGAGCATAGCGAGCAGAATCTGCATCGCCGTGGCTTGGGTGGCGGCAGTTATCGTATTGCGGCAGTGGAGCAACGCATTCTGTGCCTAAATGTATCGCCCTATCTAATCGAAAGCGTGGTGGTTGATGGTTTGGTGACGCCATGTAGCGCCTTTAATCAGTTACCGATTATCGCCACTACGCCGCAGGCGCTGTTGCAAGAAATGGTGCAGATATACCACCTGCATCGCCAACAACAAGGCGTACCGTTGAAGATTGCGCTGTCGATTCATGGGCAAGTCAACCCGGTGACTGGCGTGTCGCAACGGATGCCACAAGCCCCGTGGCAAGAACCTATCGAGATCAAATATCTGCTGGAAGAACGGCTAAAAACTGAAGTGTTGATCGATAACGACTGCGTGATGTTGGCATTGGCGGAAAAGTGGCAAAATAGCGCTAACGTGCAAGATTTCTGCGTGATCAACGTCGATTATGGTATTGGCTCATCGTTTGTCATCAATCAGCAAATTTACCGTGGTAGCCTATTCGGCAGCGGACAAATCGGCCACACCATTATCGACCCCGATGGCGGTATTTGTTCCTGTGGGCGTTACGGTTGCTTGGAAACCATCGCCTCACTCTCTACCTTGAAGAAAATGGCGCGCATCCAACTGAAGGCGACGCCGCAACCACTCCCCGAAGGCGAAAGACTGAAAACCCCTTCCACTGCAGAATTAATTGCTCGTTATCATCAGGGTGACCACGCTTTGCAGGTGTTGGTGCAACGAGCGGCACAGGCCATCGGGCTGAGTTTGTATAACTTTTTGAATATATTGAACATCAACCGTATCTATCTGTATGGTCGCAGTTGTGGCTTCGGGCAAGATTGGTTGGATACCATCATCGCGCAGACCGGTTTCAGCCCGTTCGATCGCCACGATCAGACTCGCGCTAACGCCACACATATTGGTTTCGGTGCGTTGACGCGGCAACAGCAAGTGATGGGCATTGGTTATTTATATGTCGAGCAGGCGCTGACGGAGATGTTATAGATTCATCAGATTGCAAGCATAACGGATCTTCGCCTCTCTTCCATGAGTACATCAGCATCAGGTAGCTTTGAGTCATTACACTTTCTTAATTAAAATTAGAGATTCTAATAATTAAAATTATTTCATTAGAAAAATTATAATACTGATTTAATTGTGATAACTATCGGTTAATGCTTGTGTGTTTTTTGTTTTGGCTTCTCATGCTGCCATCTTGTTATTTTGTAGTATTTTTAACTTTTCCATCATGATGGAATTCAATGAGGAAATTGACCTTGTAGATCACATGGGTTTACATGTGCATAACTTTAAAATAATGGATACGTCGCCCAGAGAGTTTTGAAACCATTATATCTACTTTTAATTTGGACTAATTAATGAATACTGCACTGTATAATTTAACACCCATTCTTATTGCTTTTATTTTCGGATTCAATTTTAAAAGAATATTTTCAAGAATAAATATGCATATGATTGAAAAAATGTCTAATTTCTGCCTCTATTCTCTTTTAATACTTATGGGGGTTACCGTAGGATTTATTCCAGATATTACAGAAAAACTCAGTAGCGTAGGTATTACGGCTATAAGCATCGCTGTTGCATCATCTCTTTCAATTGCTGTTGTTTTGAAAATATTCTATTTAATCAGTAATAATAACACCGAAGAAAAAAAAGAACTTAATAATCAACAAAAAGTGGCTTTCGATAGCATGGGGTATATTAAAGATCCAATTCTACTTGGCGGGCTTGTCATACTCGGATTTATGGCTGCATACTATAATGTGGTTCCTAAACTTGACTATGATATCACTATTTCATCTTTATTGTACTTGTTGATATTTATTATTGCAGTAAAGCTTTCTTTTTCAGGTATAAATATTAAGAGAATTTTCTTCAATAAACAGAATCTGATTATGACTTTGTTGACGGTTCTTGCATCCTATGCCGGTGCTGCAGGTGTCTCTCAGTTTCTTCCATTAACCCTTAGCCAAAGTTTGGCCGTAAGTTCTGGTTTTGGTTGGTATACATTGTCTGGGATTTTATTTACTAAAATGGGTGACCCATTATTAGGATCGGTGGGTTTTCTTTGTGATCTTTTCCGTGAGGCGATTGCATTGTTACTGATACCAACCCTATCAAGAGTGGGTAATGGAAATATTGCTATCGCAGTAGCAGATGCTACCGCTATGGATGTGACTTTACCTGTTATTGAGAAGCACTGTGGAGTGTCATACGTTCCCGTTGCGTTACTTTCTGGTGGAATAATTACAATTATTGTTCCATTCCTAATCCCATTCTTTTATTCAATGTGAGTTCGCTCCCATTTAGGCGAGAACTTCTGTGTGTAAAACGATGATATTTCCGGCTCAATGCCAGCTATTTACTCGGAGCGAAGTCGCTAAAAGACGGTACGAAGTGAGGTGTAGTGGTACCTTCCGGGCAAAAGTGACTCGACATTGAGGCAGTCGCTCCAACTCGTTCGACACACATTGCAGCATAAGCAGGAGTATACTGTGCGGCATGCCTGTGCGCCGTTAAAAGCATCTACAGCCGTCTTTTTAATAGTTCTCGTTCTGCCTTCAAACGGGTATTTTCCCGGTGCAGCTGTTTCAGTTCCTCATAAGTTCGGGTTGCAGCCAAGCGGCCATTTGAATTACTTTGGACAAATAAACTGAGTAAAAAACAATACAGAACGGAGCAGCATGAAATTTTCTTTCTCACATGGGTCACGTTTGGCGATGGTCTGCCTGATGCTCGTTTTGGCGGGTTGTTCCAGTAAAAAACCGCGTACCAGTTATGATGCTCAGGCCTTCAATGACGCGATCGAAGATGCTGCGGATAAATACGATGTCGATCAAAAACTGATTACCGCGATGATTAAAGTGGAATCCGGCTTTAACCCGGCGGCGATCAGTAAGTCCAACGCCATCGGCCTGATGCAGTTGAAAGCCGACACTGCGGGTTGCGATGCTTATCGCTACAAAGGGAAAAGCGGCTGCCCGGACGACGATGATCTGCTCGATCCTGATACCAATATCGATCTCGGTGCGGCCTACTTAGCCGTATTGCAAAAACAACAACTTAAAGGGATCGACAATCCTGTCACCCTGCGTTACGCCACCATTATCGCCTACGTGAATGGCACCGGCGCGCTGCTGCGTACCTTCTCCAGCAACCGCCAACAGGCGATCTCAATGATTAACGCCCTATCGCCGGAAGCCTTCAACTGGCATGTGCGTCAATACCATCCTTCCTCACAGGCTCCACGTCATTTGATGAAGGTGGAAGCAGCTTACGAGCAGTTGTGATTTTCAAAAGTTAAAAGGAGAACTCGTGAGTTCTCCTTTTAATCCGTTACTTAGCCTTACCACCACGAATTGGTTTCCGAGCCGGCGGCTTATTCGACGGCGTGCGCTGCCGAGTAATATCAGTATGCTTAGTCAGCGCCGGGCGAGTATGGCGCGACAGCCGTTTCGCTTCACGTTGTTCGTCGATGCTTGGCGCTGGCACCAGACATTCACGGCGGCTGCCGATCAGGTGTTTCATGCCCATCTCTTCTAACGCAGCGCGGATCGTCGACCAGTTGGCCGGATCGTGATAGCGCAGCAAGGCTTTATGCAGACGGCGCTGGCGATCACCTTTCGGGATAAATACGTCCTCACTCTTATAACCCACCTTGCTGAGCGGGTTTTTACCGCTGTAATACATGGTGGTGGAGTTCGCCATCGGCGAAGGATAGAAGTTCTGCACCTGATCGAGACGGAAGCGGTTCTTCTTCAACCACAGCGCCAAGTTCACCATATCTTCGTCACGCGTGCCTGGGTGCGAGGAGATGAAGTATGGGATCAGGTACTGTTCTTTACCCGCCTGCTTGGAATACTGATCAAACAACTGTTTGAAACGATCGTAACTGCCCATACCCGGCTTCATCATCTTCGACAACGGCCCTTCTTCGGTATGTTCTGGTGCGATCTTCAAGTAACCACCAACGTGGTGAGTCGCCAATTCCTTGATATAACGCGGATCTTCCACTGCCAGATCGTAACGAACCCCGGAGGCGATCAGGATCTTCTTCACCCCTTCCAGTTCACGCGCCCGACGATACAGCTTGATGGTCGGCTCATGGTTGGTATCCATATAAGTACAGATTTCTGGATACACGCAGGAGGCGCGGCGACAAGTTTGTTCAGCACGTGGGTTGGTACAACGCAACATGTACATGTTGGCGGTTGGACCACCGAGATCAGAGATCACGCCGGTAAAGCCCGGAACTTTGTCACGAATTTCTTCGATCTCACGAATGATCGAATCTTCTGAACGGCTCTGAATAATGCGCCCTTCGTGTTCGGTGATCGAACAAAACGAACAACCACCGTAGCAGCCACGCATGATGTTGACCGAGAAACGAATCATGTCATAGGCCGGGATACGATCTTCGCCGTAGGAAGGATGCGGAATACGCTGGTATGGCAAAGCAAACACGCTGTCCATTTCCGGCGTGGTCAGCGGGATAGCCGGTGGATTGATCCACACATAGCGATCGCCATGTTTTTGCATCAGCGCACGTGCGCAGCCTGGGTTAGTTTCGTGGTGCAGAATACGCGAGGTGTGGGCATACAGCACTTTGTCCGCCTTCACCTTTTCAAAGGAAGGCAGCAGCACGTAGGTTTTCTCCCACGGCTTCGGCTTGGCGGCACGCACAGTGACCGCTTTGGCCTCTGGCTCAACGGTTTTAGTGCCGTCAGCACAAGGCAGGTCTTCGCCGTAAGGGTTAACGATCGGTTCGATACGTCCCGGCTTGTCCAAACGCGTGGAATCCACACCCGCCCAGCCCGGCAACGGCTCTTTACGCATTACTGCGGTGTTACGAATGTCGTGGATGTCAGCGATTTTCTCACCGCCAGCCAGACGGTGCGCCACTTCCACCAGCGGACGCTCGCCGTTGCCGTAGATCAGCATATCGGCTTTAGAATCCACCAACACTGAACGGCGCACGGTGTCAGACCAGTAATCGTAGTGCGCAATGCGGCGCAGGCTAGCTTCGATACCGCCAAGAACAATCGGCACATCTTTATAAGCTTCTTTGCAGCGCTGGCTGTAAACCAAGGTGGCGCGATCTGGGCGTTTGCCACCCACATTACCCGCGGTGTAAGCGTCATCGTGACGTAATTTACGATCGGCAGTATAGCGGTTGATCATCGAATCCATGTTGCCGGCGGTGATGCCGTAGAACAGGTTCGGTTTACCCAAACGCATGAAATCTTCTTTATTACTCCAGTCTGGTTGGGCAATGATGCCCACACGAAAGCCCTGTGCTTCCAGCATCCGGCCGATGATCGCCATACCGAAACTTGGGTGATCGACATAGGCGTCACCGCTGATGATGATCACATCGCAACTGTCCCAGCCGAGGATGTCCATTTCTTCGCGTGACATCGGTAAAAACGGCGCGGTGCCAAAGCATTCCGCCCAATAAGGTTTGTAGGAAAACAGTTCGCGATCCGGTTGGATCAAGCTGGTCGTGCTCATTCTGGTGCTCTTTTGCAGGTTAATTTATCGCCGGGCGGCGATTATACGCACTCCCCACTAAAAGAGCATGAATATTTCTCAGATTTCCCTTAACTATTTACTTCAAACTCGTATACATCACTGCGACATAAGGTTTCACTGAATTCTAACACTGCGCCTGCGGCATTACGGCTGGTCTGCACAACGCGCAGCAACGGCGTACCACTGCTGACGTTCAGCAAGCTGGCAGTTTCTTCGCTACAGGAAACGGCTTTCAACAAGAAATGCTTACCTTCCGGTACGATGCCGCGTGTTTGCCACAACGCATACAGTGAATGTTCTAGCTGTTCAGGATCGGGCAGGAAACACGGTGGGATATAAGTGGTTTCCAGCGATACCGGGCTGCCATCCATCAAACGTAAACGGCGCAGTTTGACCACTTGATTACTGCCACTCAGTTGCAATGCCTTGGCAACATGCGCTGGAGCGGTCATTTTGGTACGCAACAACCACTGGTTACTGACCGTGCTGCCATTTCGCAGCATCTGTGCGGTAAAACCCTGTTCCTGATTCAACGAATAACCAATGTGCATGGCGACACGGGTGCCGACGCCCTGCTGGCGCGAAATTAACGACTTATCCTCCAGTAATTTCATCGCCTTACTGACGGTAACGCGCGATAAATCCAACGCCTCAGCCATCAAGCGTTCCGGGGGTAAAAAATCGCCTACCGCCAATACCCGCTGCTTGATGGCAATTTCGACAGCCGTCGCCAATTGAATATAACGGGGAGCCGCGATCGCCTGCGCCACCTGCTGGCGCAACCAGAGTGTAAAATCGTTCATCAAACCCGACCTCTTGTTATTCTTTATCGTCCGCTTTTACCTTAATTTCTCCCTCCGTGGTAGAGAAAGGCAATGGAGTTAGATTGGCTTCACATTTTTCGCATATTGGACTTTAATTGGATCTACATTGTACGTAATGTCTCCATGTTGATGTTTTTTAGATCAGCAGCCAACACCAGGGAATATCCATGAAAAATAGAATAAAACCCCACCAAGCCATACTGGGCGCGCTCTACGGGCAAGCAGTTGGCGATGCGATGGGGATGCCTTCCGAACTCTGGCCATTACAACAAGTACGCCATTATTTTGGCTGGATAGACCAGTTCCTGCCAGGTCCTGAAGAAAATATCGCCGCTGTAGGGTTCATCGCCGGGGAATATACCGACGATACCCAACAGGCGGTGGCGCTGATGGATGCGCTGCTGGCGGCTAACGGGCATGTCGAACCCGAACGTATTGCCCATCACATCATGTTATGGGCAGAACGTACGGATGCCTTTAACAAAAATATTCTCGGCCCAACCTCCAAAGCCGCACTATTAGCTGTGCGAGCCGGTACGCCAGTGGCGGAGATCCCAGCGAATGGCGTGACCAACGGCGCAGCGATGCGTGTGGCTCCATTGGGTTGCCTATTCTCGACGCAAGATCAGCCCGCGTTTATCGAAGCGGTACGCTTGGCTTGTAGCCCAACACATAAGTCGGATATCGCCGTTGCCGGAGCTTTTGCCATCGCTTGGGCAGTCAGCCGCGCGATTGACGGCGCAGAGTGGACGGCGATTAAGCAGGAACTGCCGGCTTTAATCGAGCAAGTTCAACAGCAGCAGGTCACCACCTTCAGCCCATCACTCAGTCGCCGTATTGTTATGGCGTTAGAATTTACCGGCACTATCCGCCACTTGCCGACGGCCGATGCGCTCGCCGAGTTGTATCACAGCATCGGGGCCGGGATGGATAACATCGAGTCGATCCCGATGGCCTTTGCTCTGGTGGAATTGGCAGAAACCGATCCTCAGCGTTGTGCCATTCTGGCGGCGAATCTGGGTGGGGATACCGATACTATTGGCGCTATGGCGACGGCCATTTGTGGCGCACTGCGCGGCATTGACGCATTTCCGGTGGCATGGATTGAAACTATCAACCAAGCCAATCAGATTGACTTTCAGCCATACGCGGCGGCTTTATGGGCGCTGCGCAATCAGGAATAAGCCATCATGAGTGAAATCAGCCGCAGTGAGACATGGAAAGCCGAGAGTACCGGTATCGACCGCGTACCTGATGCCGAGCAGACCGCCAAGCCCATCGAGTTATTTTGGGTGTGGTCAGCAGCCAATATAGGCATCCTCGGCGTGGTGTATGGGGCGATCATCGTCGCTTTTGGTCTATCGTTTATCCAATCGATCCTCGCCGCTTTGGTGGGCGTCGCTAGCTTCGCGCTAGTGGGGTACACCAGCTTTGCCGGTAAACGAGGCCGCACCTCAACGTTGACTTTATCGCGGGTGATTTTTGGTTTGAAGGGCAATATCGCCCCAACCACTTTCAGTTGGATCAACCTAATGGGCTGGGAGGCGGTGAACGTCATCACCGGCACCCTGACGTTAGCGGCGCTGTTTCAGGCCATCGGCTTTGGTGACAGCCATCTGCTGACCGCTTTGAGTTTGCTGCTATTTGGCGGCCTGACCATCGGGGTCAGCCTGCTAGGCCAGAACACCGTGGTGTGGATGCAAAGCTGGTTCAGCCGCATCTTCGGCACCATGACGCTGATTGTGGTGCTGTATATCGTTTTCAATACGGAATGGCATCAGGTTTTAGCGCTGCCTTCCGGTAGTTGGCTGACCGGTTTCTTACCTGCAGTTTCAGTCATCGCGGCGGGTACTGGCATCAGTTGGGCGATTGCCGGCGCGGATTACAGCCGTTATCAGAGCCCTAAATCTTCAGATAAAAGCATTTTTGCCGCCGTGGTCGGTGGAGCCTGTTTGCCGCTGATTTTGTTAATGTTCACCGGCATTTTGCTTTCGGTACAGTTGCCAGATCTCGCCAGCGCCGCCAACCCAATAGCGCTGATTGGTTCCGTGTTGCCTAAATGGATGGCAATTCCTTATCTGTTAGCGGCAACCGCCGGGATCGTCACCATCGCGGTACTCAGTTTGTACTCTGCCAGCCTGAATTTGTTAACCATCGGCGTAAAGGTCAAACAGACGTTAGCGGTATCCATCGATGCGGTGGTGATGCTCGGTGTCGCTATCTATGTGTTGTTCATTTCCGGCGACTTTATGGGGCCGTTTATCTCCTTCTTGGTGTTCTGCGGGGTCTTCCTCGCAGCCTGGGAAGCGATTTTCATCCTCGATTATGCTAAGTTGCGCCGTCATCATGGCTATGATGGCAATGCGTTGTATGGCCTCCACGGCCAAAATCGCGGCGTACGCAAAGGCCCTCTGTTCTGCTGGTTCTTGGGCGCGCTGTGCGGTTTGCTGGTCACAAAAACCGGCTTTATCGACGGCCCACTGGCAAAAGGCTTGTTTGCTGACTCCAGCTTGGGGTTGTTCGTTTCTTTTCTGGTTAGCTTGGCAGCCTACGGTCTGTACCTGAGAATACGTAAATGAGTGAATTTTTAGCAATCAATCCAGTGCTGGTACTGGGTGGTGCTGTCGGCGATATCGTGCTGACGCTGCCGCATCTGCCCCGTAGCGGTGAAGATATCGAAGCCGTGCCACAAGCGCGGCAAATCGGCGGCTGTGCCTTTAACGTGGCACGTGCGCTGCGGCGCTTAGAAGTCCCGGTGATCAACGGTATGCCAGTAGGTAATGGCGACTGGGGCACGGCAATAGAAGCCGCCATGAACGAGCTCAATCTGCCAGTATTGCTGCGTCACGGCCAGATGGATAACGGTTGGTGTCTGGCTTTAGTCGAGCCTAACGGTGAACGCACTTTTGTCACCGTCACTGGCTGTGAAGCGCAGTGGAATAAACAGCAACTAGCCACCTTACCGCTGGAGCCGGAAACCATCGTCTATGCCAATGGGTATGAGCTAGTAGGTGAATCAGGGGAAGCATTGTGCGAATGGATCACTCGCCTGCCGTTCGATCAATGGCGACTGATCGATCCCGGTCCGCGCGTAAATCAGTTGAGTAGCGAGTTCTTCGCCATGCTCAGCGACAGCCATACGCTACTGACGCTCAACCGCGATGAAGTTGCACAACTGTGCGGAGAAGGCGATGCCGTAGACGCCGCTCAACGCTTTGCCGCCGCCCATAACATCAGCTTGATTTGTCGGTTGGATCGCGATGGCGCTTGGATCTGCGATGGTCAAACACCACCGCTGCATGTTCCGGTATATCCGGTTGATGTGGTCGACACCATCGGTGCGGGTGATGCCCACTGCGCGGGTTTGCTCGCGGGGTTATCCGCCGGTTGGCCGCTACCGCAAGCGGTCTCACTCGCCAACCGCGTCGCCGCCTGTGTCGTCGCCAGCACCGGTGCCGCTGGTGCGCCTGATTGGCAGCAACTGCAAGAGCGCTTCCCTGATGTTTGAATATTAACAAAGCATTGGCGTTTATGCGCCAGTGCTAATCATGTTAGAAAATAATATTATTTAACTAGCGTCATTCTTATTTGATCGCCAGACTCTAACTTATAATCACAATAGGTTAATCCATTATTTTCTGTCGGTTTTTCACCAGCATTCAGAAGTGTTGTCACTTTACTCCCCTTTTCTGCCATCGGATCAAACCCTTTCCATGTGCAACTTGCTTCTGAGGGAGAGCAATAAACCATACTCATCACTTTATCACTGTCTTCCTCTTGTTTAGTTGCCGCAATACTTTCTGGTTTTGGGCATGTCACCGTAGCAGAAAAACCAGAAAATGATGTCATGCTCAAAGCAAAAATCGTCAGAATCAAAGTCTTATTCATGATAGTCACTCCAATAACCCATCCTTATGAATGGAGAGTAAAATATAGTTCAGTTTTCAATCAACAATAGAGTAATGCATATAATATTATGTTACTTATCATTGATAATACTCACTTCATGAATATATAAATATAAAACAAAGAGATATAATCATGGAAATCGTGAATTTGGTTCTTTATACAACTAACATGCAGCCTAAAAACCACACAATAGTTAAGATAATCTTCATTGAAATGTATTTTGATTACCCAAAAATCAACAGATTTTCACATGAAAGATCAAATGAACCCTTAACAAACTAATGGTTATGTCAGTATTGCCTTCACATTAGATATTTCAGACGCAAGATCATTCAAGTTGTTTCGAGGTGGCTAACAAATGTGAATCACGAATTAGTTGGTACCGGATGCAACTCGAATTATTTTGGGTATAGCATATTTATACATTTTCTTGTAGTGAACGATGTGCCTAGTTTATTTTTGAATTATCCAGTCCTAGTCGTTCAATAAAGAACAAGGGTAAGCTATTAGAGTTTTGTGTTCGGTGTGAACTCACCGAGCACATTATCCTATTCTCTAAAATGTGATTGAGGTGGTTTGATGAATAAAAGGCTCGCGGTTTTCCAGATTATTTTCACTGGAATATTAATCACTAGCGGTGTGGTTAATAACGTTGCACAGGCAACTCAACAAGGGCAGGAACGCCGAGTCGCACGTGATACCAGACAGGATACCCGCCAAGATTCGCGCACCGAAAAACGTGACTGTATAACTAGCAATGATAAAAGCAACAACGATTGCCGTCAGGACAAACGTAGCAGCAAGCAAGAAGGCAGAGAAAAAGCACGTGATATCAAATATTAAGGGTTCACTCATTTGTTGATGTGGGCACCCAGTGCCCACATCTATCACTGGTGATCAATGCCCTCGCTGTAACACACCTACCTCATCTTCTGGACGATGCTTGTATTTGAAGGTCACGGCGAATATCACCGCTAATATCAACGTGTACAATGCGAATATCAGCCAGATACTTTGCCAATCCTTCACGCCATTGACGGTGAAATAATCCACTACCTCGCCACTGACAATCGCCCCGACATAGGCTCCCACACCGTTCACCATGGTCATAAACAAACCTTGGGCGCTGGCACGGATACTGTGATCGGTTTCTTTCTCGACAAATATCGCACCCGAGATATTGAAGAAATCAAACGCACAGCCGTACACAATCATCGAAAGCAATAACAACAGGAAGCCGAATCCTGCCGGAGTGCCATAGGCCAAGAACAGGAAACGCAGTGTCCAAGCGATCATGCTGATCAGCATCACCTGTTTGATGCCGTATTTACGCAGGAAGAACGGAATGGTGAGGATGAAGAACACTTCAGAAATTTGCGACAGTGACAGCAGCACCGAAGGGTAACGCACGCTCAGGCTGTCCTGATACAACGGGTTACGCGCAAAATCATGCAGGAACGGGTTGCCGAAAGTATTAGTAATTTGCAGCGCCGCGCCCAATAACATGGCGAACAGGAAGAATATCGCCATACGTTTTTGCTTGAACAAGGCAAAGGCATCCAACCCCAACATGCTCACCCAGCTTTGTGATTTTTTAACGTTGCTGGTTGGGCACTGCGGTAAGGTCAGCGAGTACACCGCTAACGCCAGTGACACCGCCGAAGCCAAGTACAGTTGCATGTTGCTCAATTCGATATGGCTGAAACTGACAAACCACATGGCGGCGATAAAACCGACGGTGCCATAGACGCGCACCGGTGGGAAATCTTTCACCGTGTCATGGCCATTTTTTTCCAGGCAGAAATAGGAAATCGCGTTAGATAGCGCCATCGTTGGCATATAGACCATGGCATTAAACAGCATGACCCAGAACATCACCATCGGCTGATCGACCTGTGCGGCGTAATATAACGCCCCAGCGCCCAGCAAATGACATAAACCATACAGATAGTTAGCTCGCATCCAACGGTCAGCAATAATCCCCGCCAGACTTGGCATGATCAGTGAAGCCACACCTTTAGCACTGTAAACCATACCCACTTGCGCCCCGCTGAAATGCAGGGTGTTGATCATATAAGAACCTAGTGTGACTAACCACGCACCCCAGATAAAAAACTGGAGAAAGATCATCACTTTCAATCTTGTTTTTATTGCCATCGACATCACCTTATTATTTTGATTAAGCGATGATTCGGGCGGCAGAGCCCGACACTCTGCCGCATAGCTATTGATTAGAGAGTTTTGAAGAACTCACGGATCAGGCGCATAAAATCGTCTGCGGCCAAGGCTGCACAGCTCAGAGTTTGTTCGTGAGACAGTGGCGTATCAGACAGACCTTCCGCATAGTTAGTCATAGCGGATACTGCCAACACTTTCAGGCCACAGTGACGTGCAGACAACACTTCCGGCACGATCGACATCCCCACCACATCGCAACCCAACGTTTGCATCATGCGGATTTCAGCGGGAGTTTCGAAGTTTGGCCCGGTGTAAGCGGCAAATACCCCTTCTGCCAATGGAATATCTGCGCTTTGCGCTACCTTCGCTAATTGCTCACGTAGGTCGCGGTCGTAGGCATTGGCCAAGCTGAAGAAACGTGGGCCGAAGCGTTCGTCATTAGGCCCAACCAGTGGAGATTCAGGCATGAAGTTAATGTGATCGGTCAATGCCACCAAACGACCCGGTGCCACCGATTTGCGCAGTGAACCCGCAGCATTGGTTGCCAGCAGGAACTCACAGCCCATCAGTTTGAAGGCACGCACTGCAGTGGTCATCACCTGCATACCTTTGCCTTCGTAGAAATGTCCACGACCTTTCATGCACAGTACGGGGACACCTTCCAAACGACCAGCAACCAACTGCCCAGCATGCCCCACCACGCTGCTGACTGGGAAGCCCGGCAGTTCGGTGTAGTCAATGGTGACGGTGTCGGTCATGACTTCGGCCAGTGCACCCAAGCCAGAACCTAAAATCAATGCCGCACGTGGCTGAAAACCGGGTAGTTTGGCGCGTAGAATTTCAGCACAGGAAAAAGCATCTTCTTGATTAAACATAATATTCTCTTTTATAGGGAGGTGAAATATTCCCCAATAGTAGAGAGCGAGGTGCAATGACGACCAATACATTCTTCACTGCTAATTTATTCCATTTCAGAATAAATACGTCATAATTAGAGCTACATCACAAAGGACAAAAAAACATGAAATCATCGCTGCCCGATCCCAGTCGCATCAACTTTCGTTTGTTGCATTACTTTCGCGTACTGGCAGAAGAGATGAGTTTCACCCAAGCGGCGCGGCGGCTCAACATCTCTCAGCCACCGCTCAGCAAACATATCAAAGAGTTAGAGAGCCAGTTAGGTGTTGAGTTGTTTAAACGAACCACTCGCTCGATCACTCTGACCTTAGCCGGGCGCACGCTATTTCAGAACGTGGAAAGGTTGTTGGAACAGGCAGGCAATGCGCTGAATCAGGTGCAACAATTGGGTCGTGGTGAAGCTGGGCATATGGTGATCGGCATCGTCGGGACTTCGGTTTGGGGCGGATTGATTCCAGCGTTAAAACGCTTCACCAATCAAACAGAAAATGTCACTTGGGCGTTGAACGAAATTGCTCCTGATCAGCAGATCATCGCACTGCAAAAGAGACATATCGATATTGGTGTCTGGCGCGAAGCCAAGGGTCATATCCCCTCCGGGTTACAGTGCGAAATGTTAGAGCGGGAGAACATCGCACTGGTCGTACCGCAAGATCATCCACTCACACAACAAGACCCCGTTCCGCTCGCCGCACTGCGAAATGAGAAATTTATCGTGTTGCCGCGCAAAGAGGCCAGCATCGGGTTGTACCTGCATAATATCTGCGTACAACAAGGGTTTATTCCAGATATTGCCTATCAGGTTAATGAACCACAAACCTTGATGGCGCTGGTCGCAGAGGGATATGGCGTTACGCTGCTGCCCAACAGCTACGGGCAGATCCCGTGGCCGGGTGTGCGTTTTTGTCCCTTGAAGGATGCGCCATCAGCAGATTTATATGCGATTTATCATGCCGATAGCGCCACACCCTTGGTACAGGCGTTCCTACAGATGTTAAGAACGCCGTCCTAATTAGGGTGCCGGTTGTACCACCAATTGACCGGCAGAGCCGCGATCGGCCATCTCCAGCGTTTGGCTGTAGTACATAAAGGGGAAATGCTCAGATGACGGTTGGGTGAAGTACACCAGTAATTCAACGCTACCGTCGACCCACACTGTATCCTTCCAACCTCGGTCTTCCGCCATTGGCTGCGCACCGTTGACGTTTTTCACCAAGAACTGAACGCCCTGAATGTGGAAAGCCTGCGGCATATCGGCGTGGATCGTCCAACGTTCCCAAGTGCCCTGCGAGGTAGGGACATCGGTACGATTCATATCCCAAACCGCACCATTAATCCCCGGTAGCTTGTCACCCAAACGGAATTCACGCGAACGGCTAGCCATACCTTCAAGCTGTTGATCCGCAAGCAGACGCATCGGCAAATTATCCGTGACCAACGGCAATAAGCCCGTCGGACGCAAGGTTAGTACCTGAGTGGAAATCAAGATGCTAGAGGGTTCGAACAGGCCGCGCAGGCGATCCATAATGCCCGCAGCCGCTCCGGCGGTAATCGTCACCTCTTCGCCTTTCGACATATCGATCAACACTTCACGACGCTCACCCGGCGCCAGCGAAAGCTGTTGCACCGCCACCGGTACCGGCAAGAAGCCTTGATCGCTCGCGATTACGTTCAATGGGCGGCCATCGCTCAGTTGCAGCGTATAACGGCGTGAGTTAGACGCATTGAGTAGGCGCAAACGCACCCAGCCGCGGGAAACTTCAACAAACGGACTTTGTACGCCGTTGACCAGCAAGGTATCGCCAACGAAACCACCGTCTGCTGGCGGATCGTATTCTGGCGAGCCGAAGTTATCGAGGCGTTTGTCCTGAATAATCAGAGGGAAATCATCAACACCGTAATGGTTTGGCAATGGCAGATTTTTACTGATCTCATCCTCCACCAACCACAACCCGGCCAAACCGTTATAAACATGAGGCGCCATGCGATTTGGCGTATTGGCGTGATACCAACAAGTAGTAGCCGCCTGACGGATCGGCAGTACTGGCGACCAGTCGACGCCCGGCGACATCATGCGCGCCGCACCGCCCATCAAGGTTCCCGGTACCTGCAAACCACTGATGGTCATCGCCACCGGTTCTGACAGACGGTTGCTGTAAATCAGTTTAACGTCGTCGCCGTTATACACTCGCACCGTAGGCCCAAGATACATGCCATTGATGCCCCAAACGGAAGCTTTGCGATCGGCCATAAACGCCCAATGCGCACGCTGCATGGTCAAAAACAGCGGCTGACCACGATGCGACTCCAACAACGGGGGAACCGGTAACGGGGTTGGCGCTCCGCTCGCCTCAGCCCTCAGCGGCATGGCTCCAGCGCACAGCGCAATGCCCGATGCCTGAATGAACTGACGTCGACTGAGTGACATATTTTCTCCATGAAAACAAAAGCTAAACTGTGTGCAAAAGCCCAGAACCTTGATACAAGATCCTGGGCGTTAACAATATGAATACTGTTTAATGTTTTTTGTCTGCCGCCTCACGTTGGGCGACTTCTTCATCTAATTGTGCAATTTTGGCTTGCATCAATTCGTGGCAATGGCTGGCTAGTGCGCGCACGTTTTCTTTGCTGTAATTGCTGGTATCTACTGGTGCCATCATTTCCACAATCACATGGCCGTTGTGCCAGCGATTGAGTTTCACTTTATCGTGAGTATTGGAAACGCAGATCGGCACAATCGGTACGCCTGCGGCAATAGCAGCGTGAAACGCGCCGGTTTTAAATGGCATCAGGCCACGACCACGGCTGCGCGTACCTTCCGGAAACATCCAGATTGAGATATCTCGCTTCTTAAATTGCTCAACCACTTGCGCGATAGTCCCGTGCGCTTTAGCGCGATTATCCCGGTCAATCAGCAAGTTACCGGCCAACCAATATAAGGTGCCGAAGAAAGGAACGAAGGCCAAACTTTTCTTACCGACGGTAACAGTACGCGGTTGCACGATATTGGAAACCGTCACCATGTCGTAGTTGTTTTGGTGGTTGGCAATATAAATGCAGTTACCGTTTTTAGCTGCATCCGCTGGAACGCGAACTTCAACCTTCAAGCCAAAAATCGTGGACAAACGACCAAATAAATGACCGAAAGTGGCCACGTGGCGCGGATCGCGTGGGCTGAATAAACAATAGATAGAACCGAAAATGCACACCAGAATACAAAACAAAATCACAAAAATGGCACGCAGAATAAATAACATAACAACCTCTATTAGCACACACAGCCAACGTAGCCATACCCGAAGATAAATCGAAATTACGCTACTTCCATTGGCAAAATAACTGTCACTATTTTTTCGCTATTTTCCTGCCAGCCAGCGATCCATACAATAAATTTATGCAGGAAATGTTAACTATTTGAAAATAACCGTTGCCAATATCCCCACCTCCGATGGAAGTGGGGATAGCAGCTTACTCTTCGCTATCACCTGCCGAAGCACGTTGTGGCAAATCTAGCTCAACGCGATCGATACGTTGCAAGCCACGTGGTAACAACGTGCCTTTGCGCCCACGTTCAGCGCGGAATTTCTGCAAATCTTCAGGACGCAGCGTCAGTTTGCGTTTGCCCACGTGCAGCGTCAGTGATGTCTGCGGTGGCAACACAAACAGCCAAGCCAGTTTGTCTTCACCCGAAGCGGCCTGCGCCGCCGGGATAGAGACAATCTTGTTACCTTTGCCTTTCGATAACTGCGGCAGATCCGCCACTGGGAACATCAGCATCCGTCCCGCCACGGTGATCGACAGCAACATGTCGTCGTCACTGTGGATCTCCATCGGCGGTAACGCTTTGGCGTTATCCGGCAGAGTGATCATCACTTTACCAGCTCGGTTACGCGCCACCAGATCGTTGAAGGTACAAACGAAGCCATAACCAGCATCCGAAGCCATCAGCAGTTTCTGCTCGTCGGAAGCCATCAACACTTGCTCAATAGTCGCTCCCGGCGGTGGCGTCAATTTGCCAGTTAACGGCTCGCCTTGCCCACGTGCGGAAGGTAACGTCATTGGGTCAAGCGCATAACTGCGACCGGTGGAATCGATAAACACCACTGGCTGATTGCTCTTACCACGCGCGGCGGCGCGGTAGCTGTCACCCGCTTTGTAGCTCAATCCGCTGGGATCGATGTCGTGGCCTTTGGCGCTACGCACCCAGCCCATTTCCGACAGTACGATAGTCACCGGCTCGGAAGGCACGAAATCGTGTTCGCTCATCGCTTTGGCTTCTTCACGCTCGGTCAGCGGTGAACGACGGTCATCGCCATACGCCAACGCATCGGCCTGAATTTCTTTCTTAATCAAGTTGTTCAGCTTGCGCTCAGAAGCCAGCAGCGCTTGTAGCTGATCGCGCTCTTTCGCCAGTTCGTCCTGCTCACCGCGGATCTTGAACTCTTCCAACTTCGCCAAATGGCGTAGTTTCAGTTCGAGGATCGCTTCCGCCTGCGTATCGGTGATGCCAAAGCGCTGCATCAGCACCGGCTTCGGCTCATCTTCGCTGCGGATGATGTGGATTACTTCATCAATATTGAGGAATGCCACCAACAAACCTTCGAGGATATGCAGGCGTTTCAATACTTTTTCTAAGCGGTAATTCAGGCGACGACGCACCGTATCACGGCGGAAAGCCAACCACTCGGTGATGATCTCGACCAGCCCTTTCACTTGCGGACGGTTATCCAGACCAATCATGTTCATGTTGATGCGGTAGCTGCGTTCCAGATCGGTGGTGGCAAACAAGTGATTCATCACCTGCTCCAGATCGATACGGTTAGAGCGCGGCACGATCACCAAACGCGTTGGGTTTTCATGATCCGACTCGTCGCGTAGATCTTCCACCATCGGCAGCTTTTTGGCGCGCATTTGGCTGGCAATTTGTTCCAGCACTTTGGCACCAGAAACCTGATGCGGCAAAGCGGTGATCACCGCACTACCGTCTTCTTTCTTCCAGATCGCACGCATCCGTACCGAACCGCGACCGTTTTGGTAGATCTTACGGATCTCGTCACGCGGGGTGATGATTTCAGCTTCGGTTGGATAATCAGGCCCTTGAACGAACTCCAACAGAGAGTCGAGCGAGGCACCCGGTTTGTCGATCATCGCCACTGCAGCAGCGGCCACTTCACGCACGTTGTGCGGAGGAATATCGGTCGCCATACCGACGGCGATACCGGTGGTACCGTTCAGCAAGATGTTTGGCAGGCGCGCCGGCAACATCTTCGGCTCCTGCATGGTGCCGTCAAAGTTTGGCACCCAATCCACGGTACCCTGCCCCAGTTCGGCCAGCAGCACTTCGGCATATTTGGACAGACGTGACTCGGTGTAACGCATCGCTGCAAACGACTTCGGATCGTCCGGCGCCCCCCAGTTCCCTTGACCGTCAACCAACGGATAACGATAGGAGAATGGCTGCGCCATCAGCACCATAGCTTCATAACAGGCGCTGTCACCGTGCGGATGGTATTTACCCAACACGTCACCCACGGTACGGGCAGATTTCTTGAATTTAGCGTTGTTACTCAGCCCCAGTTCAGACATCGCGTAGATGATACGACGCTGTACTGGCTTGAGACCGTCACCAATATAGGGCAACGCACGATCCATGATGACGTACATGGAGTAGTTCAGATAGGCGTTTTCAGTGAAGGTGTGTAGCGGTAAACGCTCTACACCGTCTTGAGTCAGGTCACTCATTACTCAAATATCCTCAGACCGTGGCTTGGCGTTCCCTGACAACAGGGTCGGATGCCCACAAATGGCTTGTCGATTCTGCCCGCGATAGTAACTCATCTGCAGGGTAGCTGTCACAGTTGCTGCATTGATCGCCTGAATGCAATGGCAAATTTATGAGCTTTCTCGCCACTCACCCCAGCCTTTATTGATTTTTAGTCAACACTGTTGTGCGTTTGTTCACATTTTTCCACATCACGCGAAGGATTACACTCTGCCTCAATAACCTGATTTTTCGAGAGCGTATCCGATGAGCAATATCCTAATTATTAATGCCAAAAAACAGTTTAGTCATTCGCATGGCCGTTTGAACCAAACCATGAGCGATGTCGCCGAAAGTTTCCTGCGCGACGGTAAGCACGACGTCCAAGTCACAGTAGTTGACGATGGTTACGATATCGAAGCCGAAATCGAAAAATACCTGTGGGCCGATGCGGTCATTTATCAGATGCCGGGTTGGTGGATGGGTGAACCTTGGATCTTGAAAAAATACATCGATGAAGTCTTCACCGAAGGACACGGCAAACTGTACGCCAGCGACGGTCGTACCCGTTCTGATGCCAACCACAAGTATGGTTCTGGCGGTCTGATTCAGGGCAAAAAATATATGCTCAGCCTAACTTGGAACGCACCATTGGAAGCCTTTACCGATCCAAACCAGTTCTTCGAAGGCGTGGGTGTGGACGGTGTTTATCTGCATTTCCATAAGGCCAACCAGTTCTTGGGGATGGAAGCCTTACCGACCTTTATCAGTAATGACGTTATCAAACAACCGGCTATCGAGGCCGACATTGCGCGTTATCGTACGCATTTAGCGGAAGTTTTTGCCTAACAACAACGATACCTACAATGTCTGCGCGTTGATATGCGCGCTGACATAATCCAGAAAGCAGGTAATACGCGCTGCCAGTTGAGTATTACGGTGATAGACCGCGTGGATCGGCATTCGTACATCCAGCGTTTGCTGTTCCAATAGTGGAACCAGTCGCCCACTCAGTTGATCGGCGCGAGTCATAAAATCTGACAACCGCACAATCCCCTGCCCACGCAACGCCAATTGCCGCAGCGTTTCACCGCTCGAGGCGGAAAGAGTCGGCGTAATCATAAAGTGTTCTAAGTGCTGATAACGCAACGGCCACTGGTTCAACGATTCCGGTTGAGTGAATCCCAACAGACTATGCTGACACAGTTCTTCCACCGTCTTCGGCGCGCCAAAACGAGCGATGTATTCCGGGCTGGCAAGAATTCGTACTTGGCTGGAGCCAAGCCGACGGGATTGCAACGCAGAATCCTTCAATGCGCCGATGCGAATGGCAATGTCAGTGCGCTTTTCTAAAAGGTCGATAAAGTGATTGTCGGTATTCAGCGCCAGTTCAACCTGAGGATATTGGCGGCGAAAGCCTGCGACCAACGGCACGATCACATGTTCCATAAAGGGAGCCGCAGTATTAACCCGCAATCGCCCGACCGGGATCTGGCGGCGCAACGCCATTTGCTCTTCGGCATTCTCTACCGAGCTGATAATTTCTCGCGCATAAACCAGAAAACATTGCCCTTCTTCGGTCAGTTCTAAACGGCGAGTGGTGCGGCGTAGCAGGATGGTATCGAGTTTTTTCTCTAAACGACTCAGCGCCCGACTGATACCAGACGTGGTTTGGCCGAGCTGTTCTGCGGCAGCAGTGACAGAGGCGCAATCCACCACCGCGGTAAAAGCCTGCAATTCTTCGAAGGTGATTTTCATATGGGATACTCAAACCGACAATGGCGGTTTACATTACCGGTAAACCGCCTAAGGGTCATTTAATCGAGTTAGTGAAACAAGTCTTATTCTACCGCGATTGGCTTATCAATCAGTCGAGTCTCACGCTTGCCTTGCAGAGCCTCGATTTTTTGGTGGTAAGTCTTCACCTGTTCAGCATCCTTAAGCAGCGTGTATGTGAGTTCAAAATCGGTGCTTTGGCCTGGCTGAAGCTGTTTGATACGCCCCTGCTCCCTTTCTATTTTCACTGGATAGGCGTAGTTGGTGCCGGGCTCAATACCGGTAACATAACCCTGACGTTCCGTGTCGGTGTTTTTCCACAATGTTAGTAGCGGTAGCTGCCGAGTATCAAACCCTATCGCCACGCCGCGATCGCCCTGTTTGTTATTGAGCATCGCCAATGTTTTCCCCTCAGCGTCTGCATATGGCACGATATTAAACACCATCTCATCAAAGCCTTTGGTCGGGCCTTGATAACGTTGCCAGCTTTTCAAGCCAGACTTGGCATAATCATTGAACGGTGAGATTTCCTTGACCGGCGCACTGAACACCGCCCCTTCTTCCAACAAAGGTTTACCGAAGTTGCTGTGGTAAATGATTTGATAATCGCGTGGATAATCAGCACGGTTGGTCAGCCGATCATGAATAGTGAATGTTTGAGTACCCGGAACATAACGCAGCTCGGTCCAGGTTTCCAGATTACTTTTCTTGAAGGTGTTTTCTTTCAAAAGCCCGCGAATACGCACTTCATAAGGCGCTTTTTCATCAATTTCTACGACGACCTTGGACGCAGGGGTATTACCCGCCCGACCATGGAGAGTATACAAGGTGCCGTTTTCAACTCCCGGATGCCCTGTCCATTCAAACCCACAACGAACCATCATTTCATTGAAACCATCCAGCCACCCCAAACCGTTACGACTGTCGAGGTTGATATAACTCGGGTTAACTACCTCCGTTACTGGGGAATCCCAGCCTAGGCGGACACCCGAGCCATTCACCTGCAAAATATCCATCCCTCGGGACGGACTGAGGGTAATAGTCAGGCCGTTGCTGGTCAGCGTGATGACCTTCGAGCCTTCCTGCTTACCGCCATGCAACACCTGCTGTTGCAAGCTGAAGGAATTCCCAGAGATGTTCAGCTTTTGGCTGTCAATCTGCCAATTGCCTTTTTCAATACCTTTTTCACTATCAGTCAACACAATGGTCTGTGCACCAACAGAGCATGAAATCAAAGAGATAGCGATTGATAAAGCGAGCCGTGATTGCATTATTATGTCCTCTTAGTTAGCTGAAAGGTTTTAGCTAATACCTAAAAAAGTAGCTATATGCTGGAAATTCGAATGTGAAATGGGTCACTTTCTTGCTAAAAACAGGAGGGGAAACGGGTTATTTATAATGAAAGTCGCATTTCTTGTGTAACAAATGAAAAATAAAAGTTCTGTTCGTGATTCATATCTAGCTTAAAGCTGAAATGTGTCAGCTATGACTTCTGTGGGATGTTAAGGTAAAAACCGGCTCTGGCGAGCCGGTAGTACAGATTTAATCATTCGTGAACGATTAAATCAGCGATGTAGACTTCAGAATAATGTCCTGCATCGCAGGGATATAACCGTAGTCATATTCCTCACGCACAAATGAACGATCACCGTCCAGAACAATACGCACCGTCGGTGCTTCGGTGCCACCAATCCGGTAGTCTTGGCCTTCGGTTGGCACGCTATCAATGAATGAGGTAACCAAGCCATTAGGCATCACACAGTGTGAATACGTCTGGAACGGTTGCTCAGGCGGGTTACCTAGCACCAGACCGGAAGCATTCATCGGACGATACGGCCCGGTAAGTTTCTCACTGACGAAACCATACACCCCATCAGGTCCAGTCAGCCCATCAGCATAGGTAAATTTATGGCTGATGGTAAACAAGTAGTACTTCTCGTCTTGGAACACATAGTGTGGGCGCTCAGTCTGGTCATTCACCCCAACCGCAGTGACCAGAGGAGGCAAGATCTCCCACTCATCGCCATTGAGATCCTTAGCCACAGCCAGGCCGATGCAACCGACCTGGAAACGAGCACCACCAACCTCTTCGTGACCAGGCGGTATAGCCCCCAACTCGTCCGGGCCGACAATGTGGGAACCGCGATCGCCAGCCACGTTGCCTTCAAACACCATATACAAGCGGCCATCCTTCGGATCAATGAACGGGCTCGGGTCACGGAAATTCCAGAAGGCATTCTGGGCTTCAGTCTGGTAATAGACACCGTCAGCTTCGAACAACGGTTTCACCTCATTGAAGTCCAGCAGCTTGACGCCGTCTTCAGACGTTTCGATACGACCACGCACCTTAGCAATAGTGGCCCCGGGAGTAACACAGGTGTAATACAAGTCAATGTCACCAGCATTGTTCAGCAAAATAGGTGTACCAGCCCACTCGCGGGTGGTCGGCGAAACGCCTTCAGCCATCACACGGCCGCCGAAGATCCAATCCTTACCAGTACGTGAATACCAGTAACACATCCGCGCACGACCGTGACGATCTTCCCAATCACGTTTGATGTCGTAGTTGCCGTTACCATCAATGTATTGCGGGTCATGCGGATGACGATCAGCAGTCAGGGTGAGAATAACCGACCAGCCATTGACCGACACAACCGTGCCATCCAATGAACGTAGCGGCATGGTGTCCCAGATAAAGACGGTATCGCTCATGACCGGAAAATCGGCGCGTACCAAAGGCTGCGTCGTGGTTGGGTCGTTTTCGTTAACTTTCAGCGCATCAGCGCGAGTCCATAGAGTTGGTTTATAGGATGCGTTTTTCATGTTAGTGCCTCATTTTATTTTATGTGCTCCCCCATGCCGGGAACGACGGCGGTAGGAGCGATAAACGCCACAGTATTATCTGTAACGTGGCGGCCAAGTGGTGACCGCGAAGCCATAATGCTAAATCGATTCTGCTAATGCATTCGATTGCAGTTGTGTGAGGTACTAGACAAAAAATGGCAACATAATAGATTGAATTAACATGACAAATAGCATCCTGCTGGTAGGCAGAATGGAGATTCAAGGATGGATTCAAATAGGTTTACTTTCCCACCAGCGGATTTATGACAGGAAAGCGAAAAATGTTTTTTGAGAGGTGAGCAATGGATGCTACATGTTGGAGTCGATATTACATGAGCATCCTTGCTCAAATTACAGGCTATCTAGCCACTGGTTTTGAAATCACTGGTTTTGAAATCACTGGTTTTGAAATCGATAGCTACACCGACAACTCCGCCATATCGCCTTTATCTTGCAGCCAATTGCGGCGATCTTCAGAACGTTTCTTCGCCAGCAACATGTCCATCATAGCCATGGTCTGATCGACGTTCTCATCGTTGATTGTCAACTGCACCAAACGGCGGGTATTTGGATCGAGCGTGGTTTCGCGTAGTTGCAGTGGGTTCATTTCACCCAGCCCTTTAAAGCGTTGGACGTTCGGTTTACCCTTTTTGCGTTTCAACTGATCCAGCACACCGGCTTTCTCTTCTTCGTCCAAGGCGTAATAGACTTCTTTGCCCAGATCGATACGGTACAGCGGAGGCATGGCAACATACACATGACCGCCTTTCACCAACGAGCGGAAGTGACGCACGAACAGCGCGCACAGCAGCGTGGCAATATGCAGACCATCGGAATCCGCATCCGCGAGAATACAGATTTTGCCGTAACGCAGTTGGCTGAGATCTTCGCTGTCGGGATCGATACCGATAGCGACGGAAATATCATGCACTTCTTGCGAGGCCAAGACTTCGTCGGAAGAAACTTCCCAGGTATTCAGGATCTTACCTTTTAGCGGCATGATCGCTTGATATTCACGGTCGCGTGCCTGTTTGGCTGAACCGCCTGCCGAGTCCCCTTCCACTAGGAACAGTTCGGTCATGTTCAGATCCTGCGAGGTGCAATCCGCCAGTTTACCGGGCAACGCCGGGCCGCTGGTCAGTTTTTTACGCACCACTTTCTTCGCCGCGCGTAGACGACGTTGAGCACTGGAGATCGCCAGTTCAGCCAGTTGTTCAGCCGCCTGCACGTTCTGGTTCAGCCACAGGCTAAAGGCATCTTTCACTACGCCGGAAACAAAGGCCGCGCACTGACGCGACGACAAACGCTCTTTGGTTTGCCCGGCAAATTGCGGATCTTGCATTTTGACCGACAGCACGTAAGCGCAGCGATCCCAAATATCTTCGGCGGAAAGCTTCACGCCGCGCGGCAGGATATTGCGGTATTCACAGAAATCACGCATTGCGTCCAACAAGCCTTGGCGTAAACCGTTGACGTGCGTACCGCCCTGCATGGTGGGGATCAGGTTAACGTAGCTTTCAGTCAGCAGCTCACCGCCTTCTGGTAGCCACAGCAATGCCCAATCTACCGCTTCGGTGTCACCAGCAAAATTACCGACAAACGCCGCTTCGGGCAGCGTGATCAAGCCGTTGACCGCTTCCATCAGGTAATCGGTCAAACCGTCCTGATAACACCAACGCTGTTCGGTGTTGTTCAGCTTGTCGATGAAGTAGATCTCAACGCCGGGGCACAGCACCGCTTTGGCTTTCAGCAGATGCGTCAGGCGTGAAACCGAAAAACGTGGGCTGTCGAAGAATTGCTCGTCCGGCCAGAAATGCACGCTGGTTCCGGTATTGCGTTTGCCGCAAGTGCCGGTCACCGTCAAATCTTGCACTTTATCGCCGTTCTCAAACGCGATGCTGTAAACGTTGCCGTCACGGCGCACGTTAACTTCTACCCGTTTGGACAAAGCGTTCACTACCGAGATGCCAACGCCGTGTAAGCCGCCGGAGAACTGATAGTTTTTGTTCGAGAATTTACCGCCCGCGTGCAAACGACACAGGATCAGCTCAACCGCGGGGACGCCTTCTTCCGGGTGAATATCCACCGGCATACCACGGCCATCGTCAATCACTTCTAACGACTGATCGGCGTGCAGGATCACATCGATGCGCTTGGCATGGCCTGCCAATGCTTCATCGACGCTGTTATCGATCACCTCTTGGCCGAGGTGATTGGGGCGAGTCGTGTCGGTATACATACCTGGACGACGGCGCACTGGTTCTAGACCGCTGAGTACTTCAATGGCATCAGCGTTATAGCTGGATTGAGTCATCGTTGATTATTTTTTCGTGGTTAAAGGAAGGTGCCGCCAACGCCAGATCAGACCGCGTTCAGCCCTAAGAAATCCACAATCTGGGGAAAATAGTGCTCAAAACCGACGAAGGCATGGTTTCCACCTGACTCCACCGTCTGCCGACAATCGGTGTAATACGCCACTGCCTGGCCGTAATCGAGCACTTCATCACCCGTCTGTTGCAGCAACCAGATTAAATCTGGCGACTCCAGAGGATCGATCTGCATTACTTTCAGATCGTAAACGTGCCGAGACTCTAACACATATTGTTGACCGGTGTAGGGGTTCTCGTTTTGCCCAAGATAGTCGATCAGCAGCTCATAGGGTTTCACGGCTGGGTTCACCACCACGGCCGGCAGTGCGAAACATTGCGATAGCCAAGTAGCATAATAGCCGCCTAATGAGGAACCGACTAAACCGAGTGTCTGCCCGGCGCGCTCCATCACCATGTTTTCCAACATCTCAGCCGCTTGTGCCGGGAATGCAGGCAACTGCGGCACTAACATCTCAATGCTAGGATGATGTTCAGCCAACCACGCCTTGAACGCTGTCGCTTTGGCTGACTGTGGAGAACTGTTGAAACCGTGCAGATAGAGTAGCGTTAACATTAATAACCTTCTGAATCCATATCTGGGCGGAACTCATCGTTTTCCAACCGATAAACTTGGGTTTCAATCCGGCCATCGGGCAGCAGATCGAGATAACGCCAACCGGGGGAAACATCGTCGATAGTGAAATTGGTGCAGTGAGGCTTGAACTGTACGCAAGTTGATGGCGTGGCCAGTATACGACGCCCCTGCCAGTCGAGATCCAACTCCTGATGAATATGCCCACACAGCAAAGTATTCACTTTAGGATGGCGCTGTAACACCTCACCTAACATATGCGGATTGCGCAGACTATGTTGATCCAACCAAGTACAGCCAGAAGGTAGTGGGTGATGATGCAACAACAGCAAGGTATAGCGTTCTGGATAGGCCAGTAAACAACGCTCCAGCCATTCAAGCTGATAGTCGCTCAATTCACCGTGCGGTACGCCAAACACTTGGCTATCCAGTAAAATCACCTGCCAACGATCGCCGAGCAACACATGTTTGGAAGGAGAGATTTTGGCTTTCTCCAACGCATCAAACATCGCGGGCTGGAAATCATGATTTCCCGGTAACCAGACACAAGGGGCTGGTAACTGAGCGATGCCTTCAGCGAAGTGCTGATACGCAGCCAGAGATTGATCTTGAGCGAGATCCCCTGTGGCAACAATCAGGTCATACTCGCGTTGCTGGGCTGCAATGGTCTCCAACACCGCCTGATAACTGCGATGGGTATTGATACCGAGCAAGGTCTTCTCTTGGTCGGCAAAAAGGTGGGTATCGGTTATTTGCAGGATCCTGACCGCAGCCCCACTCGCTACGGACAGTTCAAACAGGCTTTCCAAGTGGTATCCTTTATAATCTCAGTCTGTCTAACAAACCGGAACCGCCATCGCCCCATGCGCTAAACAGTAGCGCAACCAATCAGCAAGAAACTGGTTAATTTGATGCTTTTCGTCACGTTGATGCAACTTTTTATTCGGATAATCATAACGCGCTTTAAAACGGGAGATCTGCTGGCTTGAACACACTTCCGCAACCATCGCGTCGTGATACAGCCGCACCGTCATAGTCGGCAAGCTCCAGTAGCTTACCGCCGGGAAGGTCTGCACTATTTCCACCAGCGAAGTGTAGCGTGTAGATTCAATAATCGTCAGCCGATAGTTAGCGCCATTCACCTGATAAGTCACCGTTTCACCCACTTCGTCATTGCGCGGTAGCAAACGGCGCAATTGTGCGAAGTTAGTTTCACACACTCTCATCATTTCCGGGAAATCAGGGGTATAGCGTTTGTTCATCAGTTGTTCCATTCTTTTCTAAGCGATTCATGGTGCAGCGCCAGCCACTGCAATGCAATCACCGAGGCTGCGTTATCTATCGCGCCTTCTTCAACCCAGCGATAGGCCTGCTCACGGCTCACCACATGGACACGGATATCTTCGTTCTCTTCTTCCAATCCGTGGATACCTTCAGCCGTCGTGGCGTCAACTTCCCCCACCATAATCGACAAACGTTCGCTAGTGCCACCAGGGCTCGCCAAATAACTCAGTACCGGTTTACAGCGCCCGACCACCACACCGGCTTCTTCTTCCGCTTCACGACGGCAGACATCTTCAACATTTTCGCCAACTTCGATCATACCTGCCACCATTTCCAGTAACCAGGGCGAATCGCTGCTGTCGAGAGCCGGGATACGCAATTGCTCCACCAGCACCACTTCATCACGTATCGGATCATAAGGTAGCAACACAGCAGCATGCCCACGTTCAAAAACTTCACGATTTATCTCCTCACTCATTTCACCATTGAACAAACGGTGACGAAATTTGTATAAATTGAGTGAAAAAAAACCACGATAAAGCGTCTCACGTGCAATAATTTCTACATCCTTTTTGCCGAAAGTAACGGGTGACGGCTGCGAGCGACTCATAAGCAAATTCTCCTGTGTGATTATGCCGATAAAATAAACAGTTTTAATGACAGAAACGACCGAGTTATCTTTTCCGTCTTTGTGATAGATTGTCAGCCATAATAGCAGGTGGCATGTGCGCATCCTGTACACAGCAAGGCCGAAAATGTTAAAAGTTAGGCCATATGGCACATTCCGCCACCTGATGCAGGTCACAGATTCTGCTAGAATCGGCAACTATTTCGTCTATCGTCAGCGCTAACATAGCAATATTGCTGCACAACAAGGAATGCAAATGAAGAAACTGCTCCCCCTTCTTATCGGACTGAGCCTCGGTGGCTTCAGTGCAATGAGCCAGGCAGAGAACCTGATGCAGGTTTACCAACAGGCTCGGGAAAGTAACCCGGAACTGCGCAAATCCGCGGCTGACCGTGACACTGCATTTGAAAAAATCAACGAAGCACGCAGCCCATTACTGCCACAGTTGGGTTTGACCGCGGGCTATAACTATACCAATGGTTATCGCGACAGCCGCGACGCAAACAGCAACTCGACTAGCGGTTCATTGGCGTTAACGCAAACTATTTTTGACATGTCTAAATGGCGTGCGCTGACCTTGCAGGAAAAAACTGCCGGTATTTCGGACGTGACGTTCCAGACCGCCGAACAGCTGCTAATCCTCGACACCGCAACCGCCTATTTCAACGTGCTGCGCGCGATCGATTCGCTCTCTTATACTCAGGCTCATAAAGACGCGGTTTATCGTTCTTTGGATCAAACCACTCAACGCTTTAACGTGGGTCTGGTGGCGATCACCGACGTACAAAATGCCCGTTCCAGCTACGATACTGTGCTGGCGGACGAAGTCACCGCACGTAATAACCTGGATAACGCATTGGAAAAACTGCGTCAGGTGACGGGGACTTTCTACCCTGAATTGGCTTCACTGAATACCGACAGCTTCAGAACTCAGCGTCCAGAAGCGGTCAACAACCTGCTGAAAGAAGCCGAAGCGCGCAACCTGAGTTTGCTTTCTGCCCGTCTGAGCCAAGATTTGGCACGTGAGCAAATCAAATCCGCCCAGACTGGCTATATGCCAACGGTGGATTTCAGCGCTTCGACTGGCGTTTCCAACAACAACTACAGCGGTTCACGCAATATCACGCCGGATAGCGATCCAGGCGAAAACAAAGTGGGTCTGAGCTTCAACTTGCCGCTGTACAACGGTGGGCAAACTAACTCGCAAGTACAACAAGCGCAATACGGCTTCGTCGGTGCTAGTGAGCAACTGGAAAGCGCGCATCGTAGCGTCGTGCAAACCGTGCGTTCCTCTTACAATAACGTTAATGCCTCAATCAGTAGCATCAACGCTTACAAACAAGCGGTTGTTTCTGCTCAGAGCTCATTGGATGCGATGGAAGCCGGTTATCAGGTCGGGACTCGTACCATCGTTGATGTGTTGGATGCGACCACTACACTGTATAACGCCAAACAACAACTTTCCGACGCCCGTTATAACTATTTGATCAACCAACTGAACATCAAAAATGCGCTTGGGACGTTGAACCAAAACGATTTAATGATGTTGAACGGCTCCTTGGGTAAACCAACGTCAACCTCGCAAAACGTGATTGCTCCACCGAATCCGGCTCAGGATGCTTACGCTGACGGTTACAAAGACAACACGCCAACACCAAGCAGTCGTAGCAACTGATTTCTATGTTCTTATCATCACGGGGTTCGGCTCAAGCCGCGCCCCGTTTTTTTTGTTGACTCACCGTCCACAGGAAAAGATTTATAATCAGGTGAATTAATGACTTAACTGCAACACACCGCGTGCTGCATCCAGCATCGCTTTCTGGCCGTTATGAGTTTTGCTCAGGCAATCTCTCATGCCCACTACCATCGGAATACCCATCGCTTTCGCTAGGATCGCGCTATGGGATAACGCATTACCACCACTTAGACAGATGCCGATCACCATCCGACGATCGAGTTGCACCACGTCAGAGGGCATCAGCTCATCCATCACCAAAATCGACGGAACGTCCAACACCATCGACGGAATCGTCTGTTGTTGCAGGTGAGTCAAAGTTCGCCGCAGTATATCGCGCACATCCAGTTCACGCGCTCGCTGATAATCGTCATCCAGCGAGCGGTAATCTTCAGCAATGATTTCCAATTCCTGCCGCCATGCCTGTTCGGCGCTACACAACTGCTGGACGATACGGGTATAGGCTGCCTGCTGTAGATCCGGATCATCCAGTAACATGCTATGCGCACTGAAGATCCCTGCCTGCGGTTTTCCGATTAGGCAAGCCGTACGTTCCGCCAACTTATTCAGATCGTCCGAAGTCTTTTGCAACGCCTCACGTAACCGTTGCTGTTCGCCTAACACTTCGTCGGGGCTGATTTTCCGCTCGGTAATTTGCGGCCAATAACTGTGGCTTTGGAACACTGGCCCACTACTGACGCTGTCCTCGACCGGAATACCATGCAGTGAAGGCTGTTGCTGCTGCGAAACGGTTTCGCCAAAGTGTTGCTCTGCCAATACCTTGAACGCAGCCAATGCCTGATCGGCCTGTATACCGCTGGCGATCAACCGAATGGTATCGCCATGCCGCACCTGCAACATCGCCAGTTGATTTAGGTTGCGCGGATTGATGCACTGCCCTTGTTTTTCCAACACCAGTTCGGCGGCAAACGGGGCCAATGTTTCCACCAATCGTGCCGCAGGACGGGCGTGTAAACCATGTTGATTCTGCACTTTCCAACTGACACTTTTACCTTGCGCGATGGGTAATTCAGCCGGCTGCATGACTGGGCTAACGTCTCCCAACTGTACCTGCTTCGCCTGTAATGCCCCCTGCGCTTCGACCAATACCTGCTCCAAAGACGCCCCCGAATTAGCGGCCACCACTGCCGCCAACGTACCTTCCACCAGCGGTGCGGCACAGAGTTTCACTTTAGCGGCGATAGCCGGATCTAACAGATCCAGCGCGGTTTCCGCACTCAGCAAAGCGCTGCCAAGATCCATCAGCACCACAATGCCACTACCGTCCGCTACTGATTCGATCGCCTCCATCACTTTGATAGCATCAGTACCTACCGGATATTCTGTATCATCCACGCCAGCTGCCAGTGCCAACTTACAGCCATCGCCGCGCATCATCTGCTGCGCCAGTTCTTGCACCCCTTGCGCCAGTAGCGCACTGTGTGAAACGACAACGATATTGATCATCATGCCTCCTGCTAGCCCGCAACTTCTGCCAACGCTTTCATCATCAACATCACCGAAGTCGCGCCCGGATCCTGATGCCCGATACTGCGTTCGCCCAAATAGCTGGCACGCCCTTTACGTGCTTGCATAGGAATGGTGCCTTCCGCTGCCTGTTGCGCCCGTTCACTGGCACGTTGCAAAGCTTCCCTAACACTTAACTGCTGTTGAGCTGACTGCCCAAGGCTTTCCACCACTGGCCACCAGACGTCACAAAGGGTTTTATCACCCGGTTCAGCCTTACCACGCATCACCACGCCTGCGAGCCCCTCTTGCATCACCTGATGCAGCTCGGCCAGCTCCAAACTTTGCTTGGTATTTGCCGCCTGCGCAGCACGAATGAAGAAGGTGCCGAACAGTGGGCCACTGGCACCACCCACGCTGGAAAGCAGCGTCATGCCGGTATTTTTTAGGATGGAACCGATGTCTTGATCCGCCTCCGATGGCAATTTTTCTACCACCTTGTTAAAACCACGGTTCATGTTCAAACCGTGGTCAGCATCGCCAATGTCGGTATCCAACTGAGTCAGAAAATCACGCTGCTGGGTAAATACCTCACCGCAGCGCATCAACCAGTCGATAACCTGTTGTTTGCTTAACGCCATAGTGCCTCCTTAACAACCCCAACGCAGTGCCGGGGTATTCACCGGCGCATCCCACAATTTCAGCAATTCATCGTCCACTTTCAGCAAAGTAATGGAAACACCCTGCATGTCGAGAGAAGTGCAATAAGAGCCCACCAGATTTCGCTCTACGATAAAGCCCGCCTCGGCACAGCGTTCGGCCAAACGGTGATAGACACCGTAGAGTTCAGATAAGGGGATCGCCCCAAGGTTATTCACCAGAGCAATCACTCGATCGCCACGTTTTAACGGTTGTTTGGTTTGAACTTCGTCACGCCATTCGCCCTGCTGACGATCCCACACGTGGAGAGTGCGTTGGTAATAGCCATGATCGATCAGGGTGTGGAACATCTCATCCACGGCGTGATTCAGGGTGGTGAAAGGACGCCGCTCGATACCCGGCTCACCATGAATACCGACACCGAATTCCATCTCATTTTCGGTTAGTGTGAACGAAGGTTTCCCAGCCGCAGGTACGGTACAGGCACCCAGCGCGATACCGATCGAATGCCCTTGGTTGTTGATTTTGTGCCCAAGATTAACGATAGCATCCAGATCGTCACCGCGTACCGCCGCCGCGCCGAGCAGCTTCTCCATCAATACGGTATTAGCGACACCACGTCGTCCGGCGGTATACAGGCTGTCTTTCACCGCCACGTCATCGTCCACCAGTACGGTCGCTACGGGGATACCACTGTCGTGCAATAATTCAGTGGCGGTCTCAAAATTCAGTACGTCACCGGTATAGTTTTTGATCAACAACAATACGCCTTCGCCACCGTCGACAGCCTGAGCACATTCATACATTTTGTCTGGTGTTGGCGAGGTAAAAATCTCCCCCGGGCAAGCGCCATCGAGCATCCCTTCACCAACAAAACCACAATGCATGGGTTCATGGCCGCTCCCCCCACCAGAGAGAATCGCCACTTTGCCTTGTACCGGGCCATCAGCACGCATCACGAACACCGGATCTAAATGAACCAACAGCTCAGGGTGGGCTTCCGCCAGTCCTTGCAATTGTTCTTCCAATACCGACTCAACTTTATTGATCAGTTTCTTCACGGCTAACTCCTCTGTTTTGCGTCATAACAGAACATTGTCGCAAGGCTTTTCTTATTGAAAGAGAACTCACGCACATACTAACGTATAGCTAAGTAAAGACTGGCTTAACGCTTTAATTCTGACCCTCTTTCCCCTATCCTTACGCGACTACTGGTAATAGGGCAAAAATAGCCCACATATGGGATTGAACTACCATGAAACGGACCAAAAACATCAATCAAGAGACGTTCCGCAAATCTTGGCGCAGCTACCGTGTTGCCCCAGTGGCTTTGGCGATCGGTGCCGTACTGATGCTGAGCGGCTGTGAAAAAACCGACGAAACCGTCTCGCTGTATCAGAATGCCGATGATTGTTCGCGCACCAACCCTTCGATGAGCGAGCAATGCACCACCGCGTATAACAGCGCATTGAAAGAAGCGGAAAAAACTGCACCGAAATATGCAAACCGTGAAGATTGCGTTGCCGAATTCGGTGAAGCACAATGTACTCAGGCACCAGCCCCTGCTCAAGCAGGCATGGCCGCAGAATCACAAAGCAGCGGCAGCTTCTGGATGCCACTGATGGCAGGTTACATGATGGGTCGTATGATGGGCGGCGGCGGATATAATCAGCAGCCGCTGTTCTCCTCTAAGAACCCAGCCAGCCCGGCCAACGGCAAGTTTGTAGACTCCAGCGGTAAGAGCTACGGCCCAGCGACCGCAGGCGGCCGCACCATGACCGTACCAAAAACCGCGATGGCACCAAAACCGGCAACCACCAGCACCGTGACCCGTGGCGGCTTTGGTGAATCCGTTGCTAAGCAAACGTCAATGCAACGCAGCAGCGCGACCTCAGGTTCACGCAGCATGGGCGGCTAATGCATGAAACGCGTTGCGATTACCGAGCGTCCGGACTGGCGCGAAAAAGCCACTGAATTTGGTTTCAATTTCCACACCATGTACGGCGAACCGTACTGGTGTGAAGATGCTTATTACCAATTCACTTTGGCACAAATTGAAGAGCTTGAAGACGTCACCGCCGAACTGCACCAAATGTGCTTGAAAGTGGTAGAGAAAGTGGTCGCTAGCGATACGCTGATGACCAAGTTCCGTATTCCAAAACACACTTGGGAGTTCGTGCGCAGCTCATGGCGTACCAACCAGCCTTCGCTCTATTCTCGTCTCGATCTGGCTTACGATGGCGTTAACCCGCCTAAGTTGCTGGAAAACAATGCCGATACGCCAACCTCGTTGTACGAAGCGGCATTTTTCCAATGGTTGTGGCTGGAAGATCAAATTGAAGCAGGAAAGTTAGATCCTGAATCAGATCAATACAATAGCCTGCAAGAAAAATTGATCGAACGCTTTGCCGAGCTGAAAGAAAAACACGGTTTTAGCCTGTTGCATATGGCTTGTTGCCAAGACAGCGAAGAAGATCGCGGTACCGTGCAATATCTACAAGATTGCGCAGCAGAAGCCGAGTTACCGACTGAATTCATGTTTATGGAAGAGATCGGCTTAGGTGAGAAAGGCCAGTTTACCGATCTGCAAGATCAGGTAATCAGTAATCTGTTCAAGCTCTATCCGTGGGAGTTTATGCTGCGCGAGATGTTCTCCACTAAGTTGGAAGACGCTGGCGTGCGTTGGTTAGAACCTGCCTGGAAAAGCATTATCTCCAATAAAGCACTGCTGCCGCTGCTGTGGGAGATGTTCCCCGATCATCCAAACCTGCTGCCAGCCTACTTTGCCGAAGACGATCATCCCACTCTGGATCATTACGTCACCAAGCCGCTGTTCTCACGTGAAGGTGCCAACATCCAAATCGTGCAAAATGGTCAGGAAGTGGCGCGTGTCGACGGCCCGTATGGCGAAGAAGGTATGATCGTGCAACAGTTCCATCCACTGCCACAGTTCGAAGGCAGTTACACGCTGATCGGTAGCTGGTTGATCAACGATCAACCTTGCGGCATCGGCCTGCGCGAAGATCGCGAACTGATCACGCAAGATCTGTCACGCTTCTACCCGCATACCATTCTCGGTTAAGCCTCTTTTTTGACCACTCAAGGCGTGTAAAAATACACGCCTCAGCCGACTAGCAAAATCCCGGCGAATTTTGCTAAAAGTACCAAATAGCGGGTTTCAACTCACGGCAAAAAACGAACTAATCGGTTGGAAATGGTGAGTTGAGATCAGGTTACGAGCTTCCCAGCGATCATGTGCCGCTTGCAGGTTGATCCAGAAATCATCGTCTACTTCAAACAATGCAGCCAATTTGCTCGCTTCTTCAACGCTCAAACGACGTGTATTGTTGATAATTTGCCCAATAACCTTACGCGATAGCCCCATCGCGTCCGCCAGTTGTTGCTGGGTTAGCCTCATAGGTTTCAGGAACTCTTCATTCAGCATTTCACCAACCGTGGTAGGTTCCGCAGTAATAGTGTCCATATTAACCTCCGTTAGTATTTATGTGGGTCGAGATAAACATCATAAGCCGTTCCGTCTCGCCAATGGAATATCAACCGCCATTGAATGTTGACTCGTATGCTTGACCAACCATCAAAATTGCCTGAAAGCCGTTCGTAGTTGTTACTACGTGGCTGAAACAGTGACCGCTCGGTACTAGCTGCCTCTAGCATACTGAGCTTTCGCCGTAACTGACTTTCTATACTTGTGGGGAAAGTTCCGCTCCGTTCATTGTGTTGATAGAACCTGCAGAGCGCACCTATTTCTCCATCCCTAAAACTTCCTATCATTGGCGTCCCCGGCTATCTCCGTTAGATACCCACCAATATACCCCAAAAAGAACAGTTAGAAACCATTTAGGAACATTATAATCCCAAAATGGAACATCACAAATCGCAACTTCATTATTCATTCCATCTGGAGGTTAATCGATTAATCTACTATAATCTCTAGGTCTGTTCTCCTCGGGCGGAGTATTCAGATATGAAACCAACGGCTATTCTCCCACCGCAGCTTGATTTTGCGACTGGGCGTTTTACTGCACCTGATGTGCAATATAAATCCACTACCCTCGCCAGTCTGGAAGGCATCTTCGCCGACGAACAGGCTCGGCAAGCGCTGCCGCAAGAAATGGCGATCTATCAGGTCGAAATGTTGCCTTCACCGCAACAGGAAGGCGAACTGTATGTCGGCGCTACTCACCTGCAACCGGGTAAGATCGGCAACGAATTCTTTATGACGCGTGGACACTTCCACCAGCGCCGCGAACAGGCGGAATTCTACTTTGGCCTGCGTGGCAACGGCTTGTTGCTGCTGCAACATCAAGACGGCAATTGCCAGCTTGAGCAAGTCTTTCCCGGCAGCGTGCATCACATTCCCTCGTTTACCGCTCATCGTCTGATCAATACCGGTGACGAAGTGCTTTCTGCATTGGCGGTTTGGCCCACCGTCGCCGGACACGATTACAGTGCATTGCAACCCAACGGCTTCAAGCTGCGGGTCTTTGCCGATGGTGAAAGCTGGAAAGCGGAGGCGCAATATGAATAACGCCGTTTCTATGAACTGCTACGGGTTAGACGTGCGCGTCACTCGTCAGCCAATGGGATTTGGTTACGGCGATGAGGTGATTGGCCCGGTGCCAGAAATCCGCACGTTGGATCAGATCCGCCCTTCGTTGCGCGATCCCGAATGCGATGGGCCAGAACAGGTTTACGCCATCGTGATGGACGTAGCAAAACAACAACATCTCGCCGAATTGAAAAAGCGCATGTTGTTGTTCGGCATCGTGACCTACGCACAGGGGAAATTAGGTGATGAGCCTATTCGTAGTCAGGGACACATTCACCGCATCAGTGCGCACAGTGGTTGGTCGCCGCCAGAACTGTATGAAATCTGGCAAGGTAAGGCGATTATCTATATGCAAGAACGGGTGGAAGACAATCCGGGACGCTGCTTCGCGGTTCACGCCGGACCGGGAGAAAAAGTGCTGGTGCCGCCCGGTTGGGCACACGCCACGATATCTGCCGATCCCAATCAACCACTGACATTTGCCGCTTGGTGCGACCGCGAATATGGTTTTGAATACGATGCCGTACGCGCCTACAAAGGGTTGGCTTGGTATCCACTGCTACAAAGTAATAAATCGCAGGGCGACAATATCGTCTGGCAACAAAACCCGCGTTATCAGGCCAGTCGTTTACATGCGATCGGTCCGCGCCATTACAGTGAGTTTGGTTTAACCGACGAGCCGCTATATCAACAATTTGAAGCCGATCCTGCGCGTTTCCAGTTTGTTTCCAAACCAGGTAGCGTGGCGGAAAAGTGGGAAGGGTTTAAACCGTAAGGAAAAGAGCGGGTGTGGCAAACACCCGCGTCACAGAGGTTACGCAAACAATCCGCTAGCTACACCGGCTGCGGCCAACACCAACAAGCCGAGCATCGCTTTCACCGGGGAAAGCCCGCGTTTCGCCATTAGATACCAAGTCGCCAACACCACTATCAGCGGCATGAGATTCGGGAAAATACCATCCAGCATTTGTTGCAGATGAATGTTCACGCCGTCTTTAGTGGCAAACTCTAGCCCGGTGCCCAGTTTGACGTAACTGGCCGCCACGCCGCCCATCACAAACACACCAAGCAGTGATAACGCCTCACGTAACCGGGTCGATTTGCTGCTGACCAGCATTTCCACCGAGCCGGAGCCCATGCTATAGCCCTTCATAAACAGCCAATAAGAACCGGGGATCACGATCAGGCTAAAGGCAATAATGTAAAACAGCGGCCCCAACAGGCTGCCACCCGCAGCTAACGCCATGCCGATGCTGAGTAATATCGGGATCAACATGCCCGGTATCATCGAATCGCCGATACCAGCCACCGGCCCCATCAGCCCGACTTTCAGGGTGTTAATGGTTTCGCCGTCGATCGGTTCACCATTAGCGCGTTTCTCTTCCAGCCCGATGACCATGCCATTCACCACCGCCCCCAATTGTGGCTCGGTATTGTAGAACGAGGTATGCCGGCGGATAGCTTCGATACGTTGTTGTTTGTCCTGATACAGTTTTTTCAATGCTGGCATCATGCTCAGACAAAAACCGTAAGACTCCAGACGCTCGAAACTCATCGAAGACAGGTTGTACATCATCCAGCTGCGCCAGCAACGGCGCAGATCTTGTTTGGTCAGTTTTGTGGTTGGTGTGCTCATCAGAACTCATCCTCATCATCAGTCGGTTTACTGCCCGATACGACGCTCGTCTGCGGTTCCGGTTTGTAGTTATAATGAATCAGTGCCAGCAACGCGCCGACGATCACCAGCGCCACCATATTCAGTTTGAGGAACACGATGCAGATGAATCCCACGAGGAAATAGATCAGCATGCTGTAGCTTTTAATGATTTGTTTCAGCAAGATAGCGATACCAACCGCCGGTAGAATTCCACCGACTACGTTCATGGTGGTCAATATCCAAGCTGGCAGACTATCCATGAAACCGTTGATGTAACGCGCGCCAAAGAACACGGCAATAAACGTCGGGATGAAACGCAGCAGGAAGTTGGTCACCTGTGGCCAAATAGCGCTGTTGAGGTAAATACCACGCTCATCACCGCTTTCTACCGCTAGATCGGCGCGGTGGTTCCAGTAGGAGTTCAAGACCATCATGGCGTTGAACAGCACAGTCCCCATAATGCCGATGGTCGCTGCCAGCGCCACCGCCACTTCCGGCCCTTTGCCGGATAATATCCCCAACGCGATCGCCGGGAAGGCGACAAAGTTGAGATCGGCCGGCATCGAACCACCGGGCGTAACCATGGCGATATATACCGCCTGTACCGCTACACCGATGATGATACCGGTCTGAACATCGCCGAGGATCGCCCCCACGAGCATACCGGAAACCAACGGACGGCTGAGGATATACCAGCCTCCCGTCAGTCCCAGCAGCCAAGGGCTACTCAGCGCGCCGAGATAACAAAGTATCCCGATAAGCGTCGCTTCAAACCACATGATTATCTCCTGTCAGTTAGGCTGACTGTTTTAGTTTCTTTTTTGCATCCAACCAGCTGAAATGGCTGGCATCCGGTACCAGACGAAATTCAATCTGATGTCCTTTTTCACTCAGGAAATCGAAGGCGGCGGCCTCTTCATCATTGACCGATTGATTGGGGCCGATGGTGGTGGTTGCAGCACGAGCCGACATTGGCCCGACGTTGATTTTCTGATTGCGATTATTGAGATTGATTCCAGCTTCCATCAGCCGACGCAACGTGACCGGCGACTTACCGATGACGAAATATTGCTTGTCGCTAGCGATCACCTTCGGCAATTTTTCAATCGCCTGTTCCACCGTAAACAACCAGACCTTGGTGTCTTGCACCGCTCCTTTCATCACTGAGGACAACAGCGGGTCAGCGGCGACTTCGTCGTCAATGGCGACAATACCGTCGCAAGGCAGCTCTTTCGCCCAGCGAGTGACCAATTGGCCGTGGATCACCCGGTCGTCAATTCGTACAAATGAAATTGCCATGGTTTTATCCTCAGAAATCATCCGATTGCGTGGTATCTGCCGGGCGGGCGATCGTCATGCCCTCACAGCCCTGTGCAACTAACGCCTGTGCCGCTTGCTGAACGTCGGTTTCATCCAACAATTCAGCACTCATCAGCAGCATCGGGAAATTCACCCCAGTGACCACCGCCAGCGGTACTTTTGTTTGCGAGTCAAAAGCATGGCGACAAGCAACGTTATAGGGTGTGCCACACAACAAATCGCACAACACTAATACCCCATCAGCCCCCGCGCTGACCTGCTGTAGTTCGGTGGCAAAATCTTGTTTGAAGGCTTCAATACCGCCGTCTTCACTAAGGCTAACGCTGCTGGTATGCGGCAATTCACCGTAAACCATGCGTGCGCTGGTCATTAACGCATCGGCCAAGGGGCCGTGTGATGTCACTATGACTTTCAGCATCGCTTATCCCCTTACCCAAGCTTTGATGGTTCCGAGAGTTTTCCCCTCGCTACGACCATACGGACGGATACGGTATTCACCCACCGCAGCGGGCACGATGAAGGTTTCCGCGTAGTGCACCACAAATGGAGCGAAGTTCCCGTCGGGGCTTTCGACCATCGCCTCTTCCCCTTCAATCAGGTTCAACACGTTCACTCGTCCTTCGGTATGGTGTAAAACTGGCTCGCTAAACCAGTGACGGCGAGTTTCGATAAACTCACGCTCGTGCAAACCGGTGCGTTCTTCCTGCCAGCCCTGTCCTTCGGCAATCGGCTCGATACAGTTGACCAAATGCTGTTGCACCCAATCGGTATCGCGTTGCCAATCAATCACCTGCTCGCCGTGCTGCAAATGTACCGGGCGCGGCTGTCCATCTAATCCTAAACGTCCCCAATCCCACAGTTTGAAGGTGAAGATGTAAGGCGTGGCGCTGATCTCCAACACCATGGTGCCGGAACCGGAACAATGCACCGTTCCCGCGGGGATCAAGAAGTGATCGTGCTTACGCGCTGGGAACTGGTTCACAAACCGTTGATCATCGAAGGCTTTTTCACCACGTTGCGCCGCAGCCAAGTCCGCTAACATCTCCTGCGGCTCGGTACCCGTTTTCACCCCCAGATACACCATGGCTTCCGGCTCGGCTTCCAGAATGTAATAGCTCTCATCTTGGGTGTAGTGCATACCGAAATGCTGTTGGATATATTCTGTCAGTGGATGCACTTGGAAACTGAGATTCTGTCCGCCCATGGTATCGAGGAAATCGAAGCGGATCGGGAATTCTGCGCCAAAACGGGCGTGTACCTTTTCCCCTAATAATGGACGTGGATATAACAACACCAAATCCTGTGAGGGGATCTCGACCCGAACGTCACCAAAGCGCATTAGCAGGCTGTTTTCCTCGGGCACGCAGTCAAAACACCATGCATAGTTGGCTGCCGTCGGATCGAGATCGAACTGTTGTTTCATCCACTGACCGCCCCAGACGCCCGGATCAAAAAAGGGGACAACGCGGAAAGGTTGTTGTGTAGCCTGACGCAAGCCAGCGTGGAATGCCGAACCGCTAATCAGCTTAGGCGCATTAGCCTGGTTAGTATCGAGAACAAAATCGGCGTGTTTCAGCAGTGGCGTTTTATGGCGATCAAACACCCGCCATTCGACGAAGAAGGCACGCTTATAACGGCGTAATACATCTTCATCAAGGTTATCTACGCCCCAATTGCCCAGTTCACCCCGACGGAAACGCTGCTGGATCTCCCAACGAGCTAAATCGGCATACACCAGCACATCGCCTTCGGTAACCAGACTGGCTCCCGCGCCATATACCAACACCAAGCCAGTTTCGACGGCGGCAATCTCAATCAGTAGCTGCTGGAGTTGCTCTGCATCGAAAAATTCCGGCAATTCATGGCAAGACATCACACCAAATACGCGATCGTCCGTCAGATTGCGCTCAAGCATTGCGTGAATATGAGACTCGCCGTACTTAGCCTTCTCAGCATTAATTATTTTGGTCGGTTGCAAGGTGTCAATCAGTTGCGTTGCCAGCTCCGTCAGATTGACGCCAGGATAACAATCCACCACCAGTACGGTTTTTTTCAGCCCCAAGGCTGCGATATTACTCGCCAATGCCTGCCCTACTGCGGGCCATCCTTGCCAAGCGGCGTTTTCAAATCCGCTGACGTTAATCTCAGGAAAGTGGTCGTAGTTTGATTTACGAAGTTGCTTCGACATATTTTTTTGCTCATGGTCTAAACACATAACAAAAGATTAATCGATTAACCTCGTTTTAAACAGGTTGGTTAACGGGATTAACTTCAAAAAACGACCAATACAGGCTGTAAAAGCCGATTTAATGCGAAGCCGCTCACACTTTATTTTCGATCATTGCTAGATTTAGGTTAATCGTTATACTCAACATTAAATTCAATGGATAGACAGGTTCGGCATGAGCACAATCACACTGGCGGATGTCGCCGCGCAGGCCAAAGTTTCGACAGCAACCGTTTCTATGGTGCTACGTAACCGTGGCCGTATTTCGGAAGAAACCCGTAAACGCGTGCTGCACACCATCGACGAATTGGGATATGTGTACAACCAAACCGCGGCTAACCTACGCAACCGCAGCAGCAATCAGGTTGGGTTATTGCTGCACGACATCAGCAATCCGTTCTATGCCGAAATGACTGCCGGACTTAGCCAAGAGATGGAGCGGCACCAATTGATGCTGTTTTTGGCGAACAGCGAAGAGTCGGCACCGCGCCAGCAAAACTTTGTCGATTCATTACTGCAAAACAACGCTAGCGGCATGGTGCTATGCGCCGCACGGCAAACCCCGACGTTGTTTTTTGAAACCTTAAAACGCCGTAAAATCCCAGCCATTATGGTGGTTCGCCCAGTGGCCGATGCGCATTTCGATTTCGTTGGCACCGATAACTTTCTCGGCACCCAACTTGCCACCCAGCATTTACTGAATCTTGGTCATAAAAACATCGCATTTATCGGTGGCTCACTGGACTCCAGCGCGCGAGCCCAGCGTTTAGGCGGTTACACCAGTAAGCTGGTAGAAAACGGCCTAACCGTAAACAGCAACTGGATTGTCAGCAGCGAAGCCAGCCAAATCTCAGGGGCTAAAGTGGCAGAGCAGTTATTCGCCGCTCACCCCGAGATTACCGCCGCACTTTGCTATCAGGATATTGTCGCGCTCGGCGTGATGCAGGCCGTGCGTAAATTGAACCGCCAAATAGGCCAAGATTTTGCACTGATCGGTTTTGATGACATCACCGAAGCCTCGCTGGTTCAGCCAGGATTGACGACGATTTCGGTCGCGTCGCGAGAGATTGGACGTAAAGCGGGAGAGCTGTTGTATAGCCGTATTCAAGGCAACGATGAACCACCAAAGCGGATTATTTTGCCGCCGTCATTGGTGATTAGGGAGTCATGTGGGTATCGGTAAGCGCAAATGAAAAAGGAGAGCTAAAAGCTCTCCTCTCATTTCCATTACGACAACATAATATTGCGTTGAAGGGCTAGCCGCTGCCTAACCAAGCGGATTACTCGTCTTTTACAGACTGACCACCGCCAAGGTGCTTACGCGGGTCTCATCTGGATTTAGAGAGCGGGGAGACTCAAGCACACTCTTTTCACAATCGTTGTAAAGTCTACGCGGCTACCGCGTAAAATTCAACCATTCAAACCCCATTTAACCCCTTTCAACGCTATTAAATTAATTTTAGTTTCTACGTCAACTTACCCATTGAGCTAAACAAACAGGCGGCTTGAATCTGGGTATAGGGATAGATTTTTCGTATTATTTTAGCCGCTGTTTCAAGGGTGGTTCCGGAAGCAAGTAGATCGTCTGTAATCAATATTCGTCTTGGCTCAATCAATAATTGCTCAATTCGGTTAACCGCCAATGGAGGGAAGATCTTCCTAAGAGAAATCGGGATACCTTTAAGTGAAAACTTCCCTCGATATTCAACATTGTCTCTTTGCCGTTTTAGTTGAAAGCGAAGTGACTTTTTCTCTGACACATCAATGTCTGCATGCTCAAGGAGTTGATACGCTTCTTCGACAGTGATTTTTCGTAGTAAGTTCGTTAAATGTATTGCGTTGAAATACCTAGAAAATCGCCTACCTACAATATGACTAATATTGTGCGCTGATGGCATAGATATAATGATGTCATATCCATCTGGTTCATTTAATGCAATGATCTCTAGAATAGATTTAAAGCTAACATTCAATTTTTTGATACTAGAAAAATCTGTCGTTAATCCTTCTTTATTTTTCAATGCATAAATAAGTGGGCAATTATCACCTAACAAACGGCTCTGTCGATTACGGCGCGTTTGCTGAGACGCTTTTTGTCTTTTAAAAATTGAGTAAACGGTGAGATTGCCAATAAATTCTCGTGTCGGGTTACCTTGAGGGATTGTAATTAGCCAGCGCTGATGTGAATGATCTACAGTGACATGATTTCCTTGAAGATTGAGTCCCACTGCATACCTTCCTTAGTACAAGTTTCACTGTTTTGAAGTATACCGCCAACTATAAAACCAAAGACGCCCATAAGGACGCCTTTAGGATTATTACGAGAAAGAAAGATCACCCCACCTGCACCGACAACATACTCAAAGATCCCATCTCGATCCCATCGATCGGCACCGTGATTGGCTCTTCACCATCCCACGCACCCAGCACATACAGCAGTGGCAGATAATGTTCTGGCGTCGGGTTAGAGAGCGCCGCACCTTCATGTTGCATAAAGTCCACCAGCGGATGATTATCTCCCTGATAACTCAAGTTATCCCGCACATATTGGTTGAACGATTCCGCCCACGGATAGGGGCTAGTATCGCCCTGCCACTTCACCATTCGCAGGTTATGCACCACGTTACCGCTGGCGACAATCATAATCCCCTGCTCGCGCAGCGCCGCTAATTTACGCCCCAATTCATAGTGATAGGCCGCAGGCTGAGTGGCATCAATGCTCAATTGCACCACCGGAATATCGGCCTGTGGATACATCTTGATCAACACGCCCCACGTACCGTGATCTAATCCCCATTCACTAGTATCTGCCGCCACTTGAATAGGTGACAACAACTGCTGCACCTGCGCAGCTAATTCAGGTGAACCCGGCGCGGGATATTGAGTATCAAACAGCGCCTGCGGGAAACCACCGAAATCATGGATGGTCTTCGGTTGTGCCATCGCCGTCACCGCCGTGCCACGGGTATACCAATGGGCAGATACCGCAACAATGGCGCGAGGACGTGGCAATTGCTCCCCCAACGCACGCCAGGCTTGGGTATAACGGTTTTCTTCCAGCACGTTCATCGGGCTGCCGTGGCCGAGGAATAATGCCGGCATACGAGAGGTATTCATAAAGTAATCCTTGGTTATTCGTTCTGTTGCTAACAGATTACGCCCTTTGTTATGCCTGCACAGAGGATAAGCATGATGGTGATGTTCAATGAATTTGAAAGATTGTGACGATGGTAATAATCCGCTAAACCCACTCGATTTATGCCGTTACTCTGTTACTATCAAAACTAATTGAGAATCATTGGCATAAAGGAGCCAGCATGTCGATTCCACTTCTTTTAACTTTGCTGGCAGGCGGTGCGACCTTCGTCGGAGCGTTATTTGGCATTATCGGGCAGAAACCTTCCAATCGGTTGTTAGCCTTTGCCTTAGGCTTCGCCGCTGGGATCATGTTGCTGATTTCTTTGATGGAAATGCTACCTGCCGCATTGCATACCCCCGGTATGTCACCGGTGCTCGGCTACAGCATGTTTATGATCGGTTTGCTTGGCTATTTTGCGTTGGATCGTTTGCTACCGCATCAGCATCCACAAGATTTGATTCAAAAACCGCTGAAACCACACAACCTGAAACGCACCGCGATGCTGCTGACGTTAGGTATCAGCTTGCATAACTTCCCGGAAGGGATTGCCACCTTTGTTACCGCTAGTAGCGATCTGGATTTAGGGATGGGCATTGCTCTGGCAGTCGCGATCCACAATATCCCAGAAGGCTTGGCCGTTGCAGGACCAATATATGCCGCTACCGGCTCCAAAACTAAAGCGCTGTTGTGGTCAGGCATCTCTGGCTTGGCAGAAATCCTTGGTGGTGTTCTAGCATTCCTGCTGCTCGGCCCGATGATTTCACCCGTCGTGATGGCAGCGATTATGGCAGCCGTTGCCGGGATTATGGTGGCACTGTCGGTGGATGAGTTGATGCCATTAGCCAAAGAGATTGATCCTCATAACAACCCTAGTTACGGCGTGTTATGCGGAATGGCGGTGATGGGGTTTAGTCTGACATTGCTGCAAAGCAGCGGAATCGGCTAATACCCGTCATACTTGAAGCTGCCTCTGTGTTGGCTGCCCTTGTTCACCCGAATCACTTACTGGCGTAAGCTCATCGGGATTCTCTCGGTTGCCGCCTTGATGCAACTCCAATTATTTAGGGTATATCTCATACAAAAAAGCCGCATAGTTTGAACTAAATCCCAAATTTTTCGGCTTTTTCCATTTTCTATGTGAATCAGCTAGCTTGCTGCCCTTGCGCCTGACGGTAAGCCACCAAATCGTCGATGGTCACTACTGGCATATTGTGTTGGTTAGCGAACACAATCACTTCTGGCGCATGAGCCATGCTGCCATCGTCGTTGGTCAGTTCGCACAAAACACCAGACGGTTTGAAACCTGCCATTGATACCAGATCGATCGTCGCTTCGGTATGACCGCGACGTTTCAATACACCACCTGGCTGCGCACGTAGTGGGAACACATGCCCCGGCCGATTGAGATCGCTTGGCTTGGCATTATCAGCGGTTGCAGCACGGATAGTGGTAATACGATCCGAAGCGGAAACCCCGGTGGTCACGCCCTGCGCCGCTTCGATAGTCACGGTAAAGGCTGTTTGGAACTGACTGGAGTTGTTGGTCACCATCATCGGCAGATCGAGCTGCTGACGGCGGTCTTCGGTGATACACAGACAAACAATACCGCTACCGTGGCGAATCGTTAGTGCCATCTGCTCCACGGTCATGGTTTCTGCGGCGAAGATCATATCACCTTCGTTTTCACGGTTTTCATCATCAAGCACCATCACACCGCGCCCATTGCGCAATGCTTCTAACGCGCGTTCAACGCGTTGTACCGGCGTGCCGAAATCTGAAAGTAGCGTCTGATTCATGGTAAAAAACCTCATTAAAATTATGGATTACCAGAACCAGGGCGATCTTGAGGAGTAGCTATGGAATAGCCAAAAAATAACGCCAGCGGGCATAAACCCGGTAGGTGCCGTTACTCTCTCCCATCCGGACTATAACCGTCGGCCCCGGAATTACACCGGATCTGCTGACCTCTAATCTGCCGTAAACGATAGACTGAGCGCTCGCGGGCTTTCACCGTGAAGGTGATTTACCGCCGGTGGGGACTTGCACCCCGCCCTGAGAATAAGCGGTATGACTATAACGCTTATGATTAATCAGGGCAATTGCCAAAACGTGCAACCTTGATGAACCTGATGAAAGCGGTTGCCGCTTTATCCCATCGCCAACAGGCATTACACTAGCAACCAGCCACCAAATATCAGAAAGGGAAACGCCATGATTGACCCGAAAAAAATTGAACAAATCGCACGCCAAGTCCATGAATCCATGCCTAAAGGTGTTCGTGAATTCGGGGAAGACGTTGAGAAGAAAATCCGCCAGGTGCTGCAAGCGCAGCTGACCCGTTTGGATCTGGTGAATCGCGAAGAGTTCGATGTGCAGACTCAAGTCTTACTGCGTACCCGCGAGAAACTGGCTCTGCTGGAACAGCGCTTGACTGAGCTGGAAAGCAAGCTGACTAGCGCGCCAAAATCAGCCGACGAGTAATGACTATTTAGGGTTCGGAGCCTTCCGTACCCTTTATTGTTGTTTGGCCGTACCACGCGGCAATACCAACCCTATCAGCACCAGCATCCCCAGCGCATACAGGCTTTTCCAGCCGATGATCACCAACAACAATACACTCAGTAACGACCCTACGATCGCCATCCAGCGCGAACGCCCTGACAAGATCCGACACCCCGCCAACATACACAACAGGTAGATCAATACGAAAATGCCATTGGCGTACACCAGCAAGGTATCCAACGATAAATGCAGTGTATAAATCGCCAAAGTGAACAGCAGACAACAGCCCACCACGGCGCTTAACGCATTGACCGGCACCTGCCCTTGGGAGAGCTTCGCTAATGAACTGTCCGGTTTTTCCTGCGCCTGCGACCACACCAAACGGGCAAAACTCTGAGTATAAATATTCACGCTAGCAAAACAGGCCAGATAGCCAATCACGCAAGCAATCCACAATGCGTGTTGACCGAACAGTTGCACCACGATGCCGGGCAATGAAGCCGCAGCAGCCTGATGTTCGCCATAGGCGTGGAAATGCAACACCGCGACAGTACAACCCCAATACACCAACCCCGCCACCAACAGGCCAATCAACAATGCCCGAGGGAAATCGCGCTCCGGGTTACGGAACTCAGTCGCCAGATGGGCGAAAGCTTCCAAACCGACAAAACACCAGAACATCACGGCTAATGCATGGGAGAGATTGAGCGGAGAGATTTCATTGATCGCAGGCCAAGGAATGTGAGCAGGCGTAATACCGCCTTGCCACCAGATCGCCGCGACTAAAGCGATCACTAAAATAGCAATCAACGTTTGAATATTAGCGCTGGAACCGGCGCTACGCGTGCCTAACAGCCAAATCACCACCAGCGTGGCAATCTGTACTAACAGCAGACCATTGGCACTCCAACCGAAAGCTGCCTGCCAAAAACCAGAGGCAATCTGTAAAGCGGCAGGCAACCCGACGGGAATAACAGAAAGGAATAACCAGGCGGTGGCTTTTGCCATGCGTGGCCCAAAGGCCATGCCGACAAAGTGCGCCGCGCCGCCAGCACTAGGGAAGTGACGGCCTAACGCAGCGAATGCAATGGCGATGGGAAACACCAAGATAATCAGTAGCGGCCATGCCCACAGACTATCGCCTTGAGCCAGTTGCGCCGCCAATGCTGGGACAGCAAAAACCCCGGTGCCCAGCAATGAAGTCGATAACAGTCCAACGCCCTGCGCCAAACCCAAATCTTGCTTCAATCCACTCACTGAGCCACCGGTTATCGTTTTAGTTGATGTTAACCACGTCCATCTTTAATGGCTTTGATAATGCCCGTCGTTGATAGACCATCTTCAAAGTTCAGCACTTTCACTTCACCACCGTTAGCCCAAACCTCTTTACTACCGGCGATATCTTCAGGCTTATAGTCACCGCCTTTTACCAGCAGATCCGGCAGGATATCGGCGATCAGGCGTTGTGGCGTATCTTCAGTAAACGGCACCACCCAATCCACCGCCTCCAGCGCACCCAACACGATCATGCGGTTTTCCAATGCGTTGACCGGGCGAGTTTCGCCTTTCAGACGTTTGGTGGAATCGTCGCTGTTAACCGCCACAATCAAGCGATCGCCCAGCTTGCGAGCATTCGCCAAATAGGAGACGTGCCCGGCGTGCAGAATGTCGAAAATGCCGTTGGTCATCACCACTTTTTCGCCACGCTGACGCGCCTGTGCTACCACTTTTTTCAACTGCGCTTCGGTCATCACGCCAAAGCCGGTTTCAGCACGACCACGAATGGCGTTTTCCAGCTCGATTGGCGAAACGGTTGAAGTCCCCAGTTTGCCGACAACTACACCCGCCGCCGCGTTTGCCAAGAAGCAGGATTCTTCCAAAGTATTACCGGCTGCCAGAGCTGCCGCCAATACGCCGATCACCGTATCACCAGCACCCGTTACGTCGAACACTTCCTGCGCCAACGTTGGCAAATGCAACGGCGGGTGATTCAGTTGCAACAGCGTCATACCATGTTCGGAACGCGTCACCAGTAGAGCGGAAAGTTCGAAATCCGCCACCAGCTTCATACCACGTTCAACCAATTCGCCTTCGTCTTTGCAATGCCCAACCACCGCTTCGAATTCCGACAGATTAGGCGTCAGCAAAGTTGCGCCACGGTAGCGTTCAAAATCGGTACCTTTAGGATCGATGAGTACGGGCACTTTGGCGGCACGCGCCAGTTGGATCATGCCTTGCACTTTGTCCAATGCGCCTTTGGCATAATCGGACAGCACCAACGCCCCAATCTGCGGCAACGCTTGTTGAATACGCTCCATCATCGGCTGTGGGTCGACGTTGGAGAAGCCTTCTTCGAAATCCAGACGAATTAACTGCTGGTTGCGCGACAGCACACGCAGTTTGGTGATGGTCGGGTGAGTCGACACCGAAACGAAGTCGCAGCGTACTTTAACTTCGTTCAATTTGGCGGTCAGTGCGCGTGCTGCATCATCAATGCCAGTCAAACCCACCAAGCGTGAATTAGCGCCTAATGAAGCAATGTTCATCGCGACGTTAGCCGCACCGCCCGGACGCTCCTCAATGGTATCTACCTTGACCACCGGCACCGGGGCTTCCGGTGAAATACGGCTGGTCGGCCCATACCAGTAGCGATCCAACATGACGTCACCCACAACCAAAACACCGGCGCGGCGAAAATCAGGCAGTGTTACTTTCATCCGATAACTCCAAACATAAATTTAATTGCGCGGATATTATCACAGAAAAATATCCGCTCGCATTCAGCCTAACCATTTAGCCCAGCTAGCACGGACTTGCTCACGCTCAGCGCTGAACGAATCGCTGCTCACTTTGCTGGAGTGTTCTTGCAACGCTAAATGGTGGATTTCATCTCGCATCGTGACGTAAGCCTGGGTCAATGCTCGCGCTTCGTCTTCCGGCATGATGTCGTAATTTGCCATCAACTCGAAGATACGCACATTATCCGACCAACGCGTTAAACGCGCCTCGTTAGCGGCATAGCCTAAGACCAAATATTGGGCGATAAATTCGATATCGGTGATGCCGCCTTCATCCGCTTTAATATCAAACTGGTCACGCTGTTTGCTGCCGAGATGGCTACGCATTTTCTCACGCATTTCACGGACTTCTTGTTGCAACTTTTCCGCGTCCCGCGGTTTGCACAAAATATCGTGGCGAATGGCATCAAACTGCTGATGCAATGCCGGATCGCCATACACGATACGCCCCCGTACCAAAGCCTGATGTTCCCAGGTCCAAGCTTCGTTTTGCTGGTAATCGGCAAAGGCTTCCACGCTACTGACCAGCATCCCGGCGGCACCGGAAGGACGCAAACGAGCATCGACTTCATACAAAATGCCAGACAAGGTACGCGTGCTGAACAGATGGATCACCCGCTGTACTAAACGTAGGTAGAACTGGCGGCCATCAATGCAGCGCTCGCCATCGGTCATCACTTCCGGCGGACAATCATGCAGGAAAACCAGATCGAGATCGGAACTGTAGCCCAGCTCCCAACCGCCCAACTTGCCGTAGCCAATCACCGCAAAACCGCGCCCTTCGCGATCTTGTATGTGCGTCGGTTGACCGTAACGCTTCACCATATCGTTCCAGGCTTGCTGTACGACGGCATCAATAATCGCTTCCGCCAAATAAGTTAAGTGATCGCTCACTTTCATGACCGGTAGCGCCCCCGCGATATCGGCGGCGGCGATGCGTAACTGTTGAGCTTGTTTGAATTGGCGCAAAGCTTCCAGTTGTTGCTCTTCATCGTCTTCCGGCACACGCAAGCGATATTGGCGCAACTCGCTGCTATAAGCATCCGGTGCCACTGGCTGATACAAGGTGGCCGGATCGAGCAACTCATCTAATAACAATGGGTAGCGTGCCAGTTGGTTGGCAACCATCGGCGAAGCGGCACACAAGCGGATCAGATGACTGAGCGCGGCGTTGAACTCCACCAACAGTTCAAGATAGGTCGTGCGGGTGACGATGCCTAATAACAGATGGGTCAAACGTAGCAATGCCGTCGGTGCATCGTTGCGCGGACAAACTTCGGCTAATAAGCGGGGCATCAGTTGGTCTAGCACTTCGCGACCACGCGGCCCAATGGTACGTTTATCTACGTCTTGGCGGAATTCGGCGATGGAACGCAATATTTGGCGACGACCGTCTTCGTCCAAATGCGGAACCAGCGGCGCTAGCTCCCCTTCTTCTAACGCATCCTGCCACAGACTGTGATAATGCTGATAGTTTGGATCTTCGCCAACATCAGGGCTATCGTCGCCAATCAAGTCGTCAAATACACCTCTAACGGCCTGCATATGGTTTTCTAATACCTCAAGCAACGCAGACCAATCATTCAAGCCCATGCCCCAAGCCAAACGCGCCTGATCTAACGCATCTTGCGGTAAGGTTTGGGTTTGTTGATCACCAATCGCTTGCAGCAGGTTTTCCAATCGACGCAAGAACAGATAGCTATCGCTAAGTACTTCAACATCGGGTTGAGGTAGCAACCCCAACTCGCCGACCGCTTGTAACGTCGGGAGTAACGAACGCCCTTGTAAGCTTGGCTCGCGCCCACCACGAATCAGCTGGAATACCTGAGTGATAAATTCAATTTCACGAATACCACCAGCACCCAGTTTGATATTGTCTTTCAGGCCACGTCGACGCACTTCGCGGGCAATCATGCCCTTCATATTCCGTAGCGACTGAATAACGCTAAAATCGATGTAACGACGGAAAACAAACGGGCGCAGCGTTTTACGCAGTTCTTGGCTATACGGATCGTCAGAGCCGCCCATCAGCCGTGCTTTTACCATCGCGTAGCGCTCCCAATCGCGCCCTTGCTCTTGGTAGTAATCTTCCAACGCGGCAAAGCTCATCACCAACGGGCCGCTGTCGCCAAACGGACGCAAGCGCATATCCACGCGATAGACAAAGCCATCGATGGTTTGTTGATCTAACGCTTTGATCAGGCGCTGCCCCAAGCGGGTAAAGAACTGGGCATTGTCCAACTCACGGCGTCCACCTTGAGTTTGGCCGTTTTCCGGGTAGGCAAAAATAAGATCGATATCTGAGGAGAAGTTCAGCTCACCGCCGCCCAGTTTCCCCATTCCGAGGATCAGCAGCGGTTGCGGCACGCCAGCGGCATTGCACGGCGTCCCCCATTCGCGACAACAGGTTTGATACAACCAATCGCGCGCACTGACGATCAGCGTTTCCGCCAAGCCACTCAACTGTTGCAACGTCTGTTCGACGGTACACAGTTCCAGCGCTTGCGCCCAAGCAATACGCACCAACGTTTCACGGCGGAACAAACGCAGTTCACGCATAAGCGCTGCTTCGTCATGCACCTCTTCCAACTCTTCCTGCAACCAGGCGGCGTAGTGCTGCCACTCATCAGCCACTGGTGGCTGTTCACGTATCGTCGTCAACCACTCGAGATGACCAAGCAACATGTCACTGACAAAATCACTCGAGGCCAAAACAGCCTGTTCCTGTGCGCTGAGAACCCTCTCATCGCCATGAACTTCCTGAAAACGCTGCACAATATTCTGTGCTTGAGCCTGTAACGCAGTTGAAAGTGGCAACATGATAGATTACCTGTGCTACGGCCTTTGGCCGTTTAACCAGAATGGTGCCTGGGATAAGGCCTGTTTACGGCTGGCTTCATACCAACCTTGGCGACGCTCCGCCAACGCCGACTGCAACTCACGCCAGCTCTCGATGTAAGGCAGGGTTTCACTATCTGGATAGGCGCCAGAAAGCAGAATAAAGGCCGAAACCTGGCGCGTCAGGCGAGGTAACTGTTCTTGATATTCATCGCTGTTCAACGTGCGGTTGAAGGCTTCTTTTAATTCAGCGGCGCTGCGCGCCAACATGATGTCACTGAAACGTTTGAAAGAACCATCCAGCTTGGTCTGTGATTTGGCATCAACAAATCCACGCCACGCCCCCGTCACCAACCATGATGTAAGTGCCAACTTACATTGTAGATACTCCACGCTATAGCACAGCACCTGTGGCTCCGTAGTTTTGTCTTCCAACAACGGTTCCAATGCTGTCAAGCGTGCGCGCAGATCGGCACTGGCTTTACGTGGGACTAAACCGCCGAAAATCACCAACGCTTGGCGAATCAGAGCGATGGCTTCCATCACGCCGTGACGCGCCTTAGCATCGCCACGCAACCACAGTTCTTCATGATACTGCCAATGGTTTAGCGCCAATTCAAAGCTGGCGACCATGCCTTGCTCCACGCTGGCTTTCGGGGCAACTTTTAACACCGACAATAAACGACGCTCACGCTCCACATTGCCCTGAGCCAAATGATAACCCCGCGCCGCTTTACTCAAACTGCCCTGACGCAAACCGCCCTGAGCCGCCAATTCACCAGCCAATGCCAGAAGATCGGTCGTGTTACCGCTTTTCAACTCTAATTCGATTTCACACAGCGCTTCACTCAGATCGCCAGCACGGACCTCACCTTGATCCACACCAATCTCAATCTCGCTTCCCGCGTAAGTGACTACCCACTTCTCACGAACAAAATCAGTGCGAAACAACGGTTGTAGCGCTTTTTGCAACGCGTCGATATCGGTGCCTTGCGGCCAAATTTCTGCCGGGAACTGCGCCAAAGCCAGCTCTGGTTTATCGATGTCTACATTGTATTCTGGGCGCTGATGCAGCCCCGCTACCACGCTACCACCGGTTTTAATCGTCATTTCGAAGCTGTCATCAAAACCACGGATACGCAGCCCCATATCATGGCTACGCAGGAAATTATCGGCGGTTTCAAAGTAAATATTGGTTAGTTTCTGCGGGGCAGAATGCTGGCTTGGCCAAGCCGCTAATTGGCTCGGTAGCGCAGCAACCGCTTCCGGTGTGGCAATAAATTTCAGTTCGATTTCAACGGTCATAGCTCTTTTATACCAATAAGTTGCGGTTCGACAGTGGCACAGTGCACAGGTCGTAAATATACAGTTGCCGTTATCTTACCGCGATTTATTGCGGCTTAACCCTGCTAACTGTAGAAAAAAGCGCTTTGCCCATAAAATGTTGCACAACTCACAGGATCACGCACAGTAGGATAGTTCTCATTCCGGTTTTAGCGTTGCGTCGTCACACTGAAGCCTCTACTATCGTTCCATAAATTCACACAGAAACGATTAACTCATGCAGAAATTACGCCTGATTTGCCTCGCCGTGCTAAGCCTTAGCATTACTTGGGGCGCACATGCCGAAGATAAACGTTATATCTCCGATGAACTGAATACTTATGTCCATAGTGGCCCGGGCAACCAATACCGTATCGTTGGCACCGTCAATGCTGGTGACGAAGTTGAGCTGCTGAGCGTTAACGACGGTACCAATTACGGTCAGATCCGCGATGCCAAGGGCCGTACCGTTTGGCTCCCACTGGATCAACTGAGCCAAACGCCAAGCCTGCGCACTCGAGTGCCAGAGCTGGAGCAACAGGTCAAAACTCTGACCGATAAGCTGGCAAACATCGACAATAGCTGGAACCAACGCACTGCAGAAATGCAACAGAAAGTGGCCGCCAGCGACGGCACCATCAACGGTTTGCAGCAGGAAAATCAAGATCTGAAAAACCAGTTGGTGGTCGCGCAGAAGAAAGTCAGCGCGGTTAATCTGCAACTCGACGACAAACAGCGCACCATCATTCTGCAATGGTTCATGTATGGCGGTGGCGTTGCGGGGATCGGCTTGATTCTAGGTCTGGTGCTACCGCATCTGATCCCTCGTCGTAAGAACAATAATCGCTGGATGAACTGATCTTAGTATCAGCCAGAGTGTGACTGGGCGCCTGCGGGCGCCTTTTTAATGTATGCTGATGAGTAAATTCTTACCTGCATTCGGAGTATCACTGTGAAGATTTACCTGGTCGGCGGTGCTGTCCGCGACAACCTACTTAACATCCCGGTATTCGATCGTGACTGGGTGGTGGTGGGTGCCACACCGGCAGAACTCCTGGAGCAGGGATATCAGCAGGTCGGCAAAGATTTTCCGGTATTTCTCAATCCACAAACGCATGAGGAATATGCATTAGCACGCACCGAGCGTAAGTCCGGCCAAGGCTATACCGGTTTTACTTGCTATGCCGCGCCAGACGTGACGCTCGAAGAAGATCTGCTGCGCCGCGATCTAACTATCAACGCGATCGCGCAAACGACCGATGGCGAACTGGTCGATCCCTACCATGGCGTGGCCGATTTACATGCTCGAATTTTGCGTCATGTCTCCGATGCCTTTGGTGAAGACCCGCTACGCGTGCTGCGCGTTGCACGCTTTGCCGCTCGCTTCGCACACTTAGGTTTTACTATCGCGCCAGAAACCCAGCAACTGATGCGCCAAATGGCCCATAGCGGTGAGCTATCGGCTTTGACCGCTGAGCGGGTGTGGAAAGAAACCGAGAAAGCGCTGCAAAGCCAAAGCCCGCAGATTTACTTCCAAGTTCTGCGTGATTGCGACGCCTTGCCAGTGTTATTCCCGGAAATAGACGCATTATTCGGCGTACCCGCGCCAGAGAAATGGCACCCGGAAATCGACACCGGCATTCACACATTAATGACGCTGGCCGTCGCCGCGCAGTTGAGCCCTGATATCGATGTGCGTTTCTCCGCGCTTTGCCATGATCTTGGCAAAGGGTTAACACCTAAAGAGTTTTGGCCGCATCATCATGGTCATGGCCCGGCGGGGATCCGTTTAGTTGAGGCATTGTGCCAACGGCTGCGAGCGCCGAATCCAGTACGTGATTTAGCGAAACTGGTCGCCGAATATCACGATCTCATCCACACAGTGAACAAACTGCGACCTGAAACCATTCTGAAATTGTTTGATGCCATTGATGTTTGGCGTAAACCGCAACGATTGGAACAGATGATCCTCACCAGCGAGGCCGACGCTCGTGGCCGTACCGGTTTTGAAAATAATCCGTATCCACAGGGTGATTACCTGCGCGCCGCTTATCAGGTCGCCAATGCGGTTTCGGTAAAAGAAGTGGTCGCTGAAGGACTACAAGGTTTAGCCATTCGCGATGAAATGCAACGTCGTCGCCAACGTGCGTTGGCTGAATGGAAAAAGACGCAAGCAATCATGGCAGTATAAGATTAAGCGGTGCCAAACCTCGGCACCGCTCTACTATTGATTACATGAAGACCATGTAAACCACTGCAGCAACGATAAAACGGTAAATCGCGAAAGGAACGAACGAAATACGTTTGATCAGCGACAGGAAGGTTTTAATCGCAATCAGCGCCACGACGAAAGCAGTGAAAAAACCAACCGCAAACATCGGCAAATCGCCCAACGTCAGGAAATGCCAGCTCTTGTACAGATCCAGACCACTGGCTCCAATCATCATCGGCACGGCCAAAATGAAAGAGAACTCAGACGCCGCGTAACGGTTTACACCAACCAACATCCCCCCCGCAATGGTCGACCCTGAGCGAGAAAACCCCGGCCACAGCGCCAAACATTGGAAACAACCAATCATAAACGCCTGACGGTAGGTAATATCATCCAGCCCTTCCGCGCTTGGTTTTTTCGGCTTAAACCATTCTGCCGCCAGCAACAGGAAACCGCCGACTACCAACGCATACATGACGTTTTTTGGTGCAAACAACGATTTAATGAAGTCATGGAACACTAAGCCCAATACCACCGCCGGGATCATCGCCAACAGGATGTGCCCTAATTTCAGCTGCCCTGCCGTTTTACCTTCGTGTTCAACCGGTTTATTGCCGAAGTGAATACCAATCAAACCAAACAAACGACGCCAGAACATCACCACGACCGCCAGGATCGATCCTAACTGGATGATAACCTCGAAAGTTTTGGCCTTATCACCGGTAAAGCCCAGCCACTCACCGACAATAATCATATGACCCGTCGATGAAACCGGTAAGAATTCGGTTACCCCTTCAACTACCCCAAGAACAAATGCCACAAACAGTGAATGCATGTCCGCCATGTGAGCGCCTACCCCATAAATTCAAAATACAAAAAAGCGGCAGTATTCAATATATTGCCGCTAAAATTTCAGACCAGACTAGTGGCCGTTAGTTGCATATTCATGACAATTAACGCGTTCCACGTTCGATAATCACACCAACTCGGCTCGCCTGTGCCACTGCGCCGGGCTTGCTGACCTTAATACGTACCCAAGGGGAATTAAAGCGTTGGAGTAACATTTCGGAAATCTCTTCCGCCACCCGCTCGACCAATGCAAAGCGCTGTGATTCCACGTATTGGATGATGGCATCGCTAACATCGGCGTAGCTCAGGCAGTCCTTTACATCATCGCTGGCAGCAGACTTACGATTGTCCCACCCCATTTCGATATCGAACACCAATTTCTGCTTAATGGTCTGTTCCCAATCATAAACGCCAATGGTGGTGATTACGCTAAGCTCTTCAATAAATACGATATCCATCACATCACTCTCTGTTTTTGAACTGGTCAAAAATGCACAAAATCGGCTAATCCCCTTAGTATTTGGAAGATTAAGGGGATACCACTTACAACGGAATGTGCGTATTATCCCTATATGTTGCGAGTAAAACGACCATTATTAAACGGAACCGCGTTATGAGTGCTACCGCGCTTGGCATGATTATCTTCGCGTATCTGTGTGGCTCAATCTCCAGTGCGATCCTAGTTTGCCGGATCGCTAGGCTGCCCGATCCGCGTGAAAATGGCTCAGGAAACCCTGGGGCGACTAACGTTTTACGTATCGGCGGACGGCTAGCAGCGGCAACGGTGCTGGTGTTTGACGTACTAAAAGGGATGTTACCAGTTTGGTTGGCATACAAGCTGAACGTGCCGCCGTTGTACCTCGGGTTAACCGCCATTGCCGCCTGTTTAGGGCATATCTACCCGGTATTCTTCCACTTCCGTGGCGGTAAAGGCGTGGCGACCGCGTTTGGTGCCATTGCGCCGATCGGCTGGGATCTGACCGGGTTGATGACCGGTACTTGGTTGTTGACCGTGTTACTCAGCGGCTATTCTTCATTAGGTGCGATTGTCAGTGCGCTGATCGCCCCGTTTTATGTTTGGTGGTTCAAACCCCAGTTCACCTTCCCGGTCGCGATGCTCTCTTGCCTGATTTTGTTGCGCCACCACGACAATATTCAACGTCTATGGCGTGGTCAAGAAGGAAAGATTTGGGGTAAATTCCGTAAGAAAAAAGCAGAAGAAACAACGGAAAAAGAAGATAAGAAAGAATAACAGAAGGCCGGATTTCCGGCCTTTATCGTTTTAAACCGCAGGCAGCTCAGCCAACGGCCAACGTGGGCGCACCGACACGCTCAGCTCTGGATTCGCACCGCTTTTCAACCGAACTAGCCCGGCATAAGCGATCATCGCACCGTTATCAGTGCAGAATTCAGGGCGAGCATAGAACACTTCACCACCACGTTTGTGCATCATTGCCGCCAGTTTCGTGCGCAATGTACGGTTAGCGCTGACGCCCCCCGCCATCACTAGGCGTTTGAAACCGGTTTGTTCTAATGCACGTTTGCACTTGATCGCCAGCGTGTCTACGACCGCATCTTCGAAAGCGCGAGCAATGTCGGCACGAGTTTGATCGTCGGTGCCGTTAGAACGAATCGTATTAGCCGCGAAAGTTTTTAAACCGGAGAAACTGAAATCCAGCCCCGGACGATCAGTCATCGGGCGAGGGAAAACAAAACGCCCTTCGGTGCCTTGCTGCGCCATTTTCGACAACATTGGGCCACCGGGATAATCCAACCCCAGCAATTTAGCTGTTTTATCAAAAGCTTCACCTGCGGCGTCATCGATTGACTCGCCTAACAATTGATATTCACCAATACCGGTAACGCTGATCAGTTGGGTATGCCCGCCAGAAACCAGCAGCGCGACGAAGGGGAAGTCCGGCGGATTATCTTCCAGCATCGGCGCTAACAAATGGCCTTCCATATGATGTACCGGCACTGCGGGGACATTCCAGGCAAACGCCAGCGCGCGACCAATGGTTGCGCCCACCAACAGCGCCCCGACCAATCCCGGCCCCGCCGTATAGGCTACGCCGTCGATATCGGCAGCGGTCAGGCCTGCTTCTTTTAATGCCGCCTGAATCAGCGGCACGGTTTTGCGCACGTGATCGCGGGAAGCCAGTTCCGGCACCACGCCACCGTAATCGGCATGCAGTTTCACTTGGCTGTATAACTGGTTGGCTAATAAACCGGTTTGATCGTCATACACTGCAATTCCGGTTTCATCGCAGGAAGTTTCTATACCCAGTACTCGCATTACATTTCCCATCATTCACGTGCGGCCGTCAGTTTAGCATAATTGCCCCCCTTTACCGCCACTTCTGACTATGTTGATGATTCTGCTAAAAGAATGTTTCTCAGATTAAAGACGAGCAATTTTTCCTGATTAGTCTATAATCAGCGCCCTATACGAAATTGTGTGTGTTTGCTCAGGATAGTGCTGGTTTCTATGTGTTGCGGTGCTTTACAAAGCAGCATCCATTGAAGTAAAATTCCGCACCATTTTGAAAAGGCTGGCGCTTGGCCAGCAGCAAACCGAATTCTATTGAGGTGAGAGGCACATGCCGGTAATTAAAGTACGTGAAAACGAGCCATTTGACGTTGCTCTGCGTCGTTTCAAGCGTTCATGCGAAAAAGCAGGCGTTTTAGCTGAAGTTCGTCGTCGTGAGTTTTATGAAAAACCAACTACTGAACGTAAACGCGCTAAAGCTTCTGCTGTGAAACGTCACGCGAAGAAACTGGCCCGCGAAAACGCACGCCGCACTCGTCTGTACTAATCTTTTGGGGGCAACCCCACCGCGTGATTATCAAAGCGCAGACCGAGTAGTTGTATATCAAGGCCGTGCTTTCCGAAAGGAATGCGCGGCTTGTTCTCGTTTATAGGCTAGTGAAGTAAGGGCTTATGGCTGGACGAATTCCGCGCGTATTTATCAATGACTTGCTGGCTCGTACCGACATCGTCGATCTGATCGATGCACGGGTGAAACTAAAAAAGCAGGGCAAAAATTATCACGCGTGCTGTCCGTTCCATCATGAAAAAACGCCTTCATTCACCGTTAATGGCGAAAAACAGTTTTATCACTGTTTTGGTTGTGGTGCGCACGGTAACGCCGTCGACTTCCTGATGAATTACGACAGGCTAGAGTTTGTCGAAACCATCGAAGAACTGGCGACCATGCACGGGCTGGAAGTGCCTTACGAGGCAGGAACCGGGCCGACCCAGATTGAACGTCATCAGCGTCAAAGCCTGTATCAACTGATGGAACAGCTCAGCGCGTTCTATCAACAGTCCCTGCATCAATCCGCTGGGCAACCAGCACGTGATTATTTGCAACAGCGTGGTTTGAGCGATGAAGTGACCCGTCACTTTGCTATCGGCTTTGCCCCCGCAGGTTGGGACAATGCGTTAAAACGTTTTGGTCGCGATGCCGACAGTCGCAGTGCATTGAACGATGCCGGGATGTTGGTGACTAACGATCAAGGGCGTTCTTACGATCGTTTCCGCGAGCGCGTGATGTTCCCTATCCGCGATAAACGCGGTCGAGTTATCGCTTTCGGCGGACGAGTATTGGGTGACGGCTTACCGAAATACCTGAACTCACCGGAAACCGAAGTGTTCCACAAAGGCCGTCAGTTGTATGGCCTATATGAAGCGCAACAGAGCCACCCTACCCTGCAACGTTTGCTGGTAGTAGAAGGTTATATGGATGTCGTCGCGTTAGCGCAATACGGCATCGACTATGCTGTCGCTTCGCTGGGTACTTCGACCACCGCTGAACATATTCAGTTGTTGTTCCGTGCGACCGATAACGTGATTTGCTGTTACGACGGCGACCGAGCTGGCCGAGAAGCCGCTTGGCGCGCGTTAGAAACCGCACTGCCTTACTTGAACGATGGCCGTCAGCTACGCTTTATGTTTTTACCCGACGGCGAAGATCCTGACACACTGGTACGAAAAGAAGGTAAACAGGCATTTGAACAACGGATGGAGCAGGCACAGCCGCTTTCCACTTTCTTGTTTGAAAGTTTGTTACCGCAGGTAGATTTGAGTAGCCCAGACGGGCGCGCCAAGCTAAGTACGCTGGCGTTGCCGCTGATCACCCAAGTGCCCGGCGAGACATTGCGTTTATATTTGCGCCAACAGTTGGGCAGTAAATTGGGTCTGTTGGATGACAGCCAGCTCGACAAGCTGATGCCAAAACAGGCGGAAAATGCGAATACTTATCAGCCACCCCAGCTAAAACGCACAACCATGCGTATACTGATAGGGTTACTGGTACAAAATCCGCACTTGGCTACACTTATCCCTTCATTGGAAGGATTAGAACAAACCAAACAGGCGGGATTGCCACTGTTTGTTGAACTGGTTCAAACCTGTTTATCACAACCGGGGCTAACCACCGGCCAGTTGTTAGAGCTTTATCGCGACAACAAATTCAGCCAGCAACTTGAAACTTTAGCGACATGGAACCATATGATCGTTGAGGATATGGTTGAACAGACATTTTTAGATACCTTGGCCAGTCTGTATGACTCGGTACTTGAGCAACGGTTAGAAACGTTGATCGCTCAATCCAGAACACATGGATTGAGCCCAGAGGAACGTGAGGAAGTTCGTTCCCTCAACCAGGTATTAGCAAAGAAAAACTAATTTAAAGAATACAACGGCTTAAGTGCCGATAAATGCGAGGGCATAGCCCTGCAAAATGCCGCTACGGGAGCCGCGGCTATAACAAAAATGCTCCCATGCTATTGTTGGCGGTTTCGCCGACCGACACCAACCCTAATACTCTGAAGTGTGGATACCGTCTTATGGAGCAAAACCCGCAGTCACAGCTTAAACTTCTTGTCCAACGTGGTAAGGAGCAAGGCTATCTGACCTATGCTGAGGTCAATGACCATCTGCCGGAAGATATCGTCGATTCCGATCAGATCGAAGACATCATCCAAATGATCAATGACATGGGCATTCAGGTGATGGAAGAAGCACCTGACGCCGATGACCTGCTGCTTGCTGAAAACTCAAACAGCACAGATGAAGATGCGGAAGAAGCTGCCGCACAAGTGCTGTCCAGCGTCGAATCTGAAATCGGCCGTACCACCGACCCAGTACGCATGTACATGCGTGAAATGGGTACCGTTGAGCTGTTAACCCGTGAGGGTGAAATCGATATCGCCAAGCGTATCGAAGACGGTATCAACCAGGTGCAGTGTTCTGTTGCCGAATACCCGGAAGCGATCACTTACCTGCTTGAACAGTACGATCGCGTTGAAGCGGGTGAAGCACGCCTGTCTGATATGATAACCGGCTTTGTCGATCCTAACGCCGAAGAAGAAGTCGCCCCCACCGCTACTCACGTAGGTTCTGAACTGTCCACTGAAGAACAGAACGATGACGACGATGAGGAAGAGGACGAGGAGGAGGAAGACGACAACAGCATCGATCCTGAACTGGCACGTCAGAAATTCGCCGAACTGCGCGATCAGTATGAAGCTGCACGTTTGATGATCAAAAAGAACGGCCGTAGCCACGCCAGTGCAGCAGAGGAAATTCTGAAGCTGTCTGAAGTGTTCAAGCAGTTCCGTTTGGTGCCAAAACAGTTCGACTTCTTGGTCAACAGCATGCGTACCATGATGGATCGCGTTCGTACTCAAGAACGTATCATCATGAAACTGTGCGTTGAACAGTGCAAAATGCCGAAGAAAAACTTCGTCACCCTGTTCGCTGGCAACGAAACCAGTGAAACTTGGTTCGCTGCAGCACTGGCAATGGCTAAACCATGGTCAGAGAAACTAAAAGAAGTTAATGACGACGTTCAGCGCAGCCTGCACAAACTGCGTCAGATCGAAGAAGAAACTGGCCTAACCATTGAGCAAGTTAAAGATATCAACCGTCGTATGTCGATCGGTGAAGCGAAAGCCCGCCGTGCGAAGAAAGAGATGGTTGAAGCAAACTTGCGTCTGGTTATCTCGATCGCCAAAAAATACACCAACCGTGGTCTGCAATTCCTCGATCTGATCCAGGAAGGCAACATCGGCTTGATGAAAGCGGTAGACAAGTTTGAATACCGTCGTGGTTATAAGTTCTCAACTTACGCCACTTGGTGGATTCGTCAGGCGATCACCCGTTCTATCGCTGACCAGGCACGTACCATCCGTATCCCAGTGCATATGATTGAGACTATCAACAAGCTCAACCGTATTTCGCGCCAGATGCTGCAAGAGATGGGCCGTGAGCCAACACCGGAAGAACTGGCTGAACGTATGCTGATGCCGGAAGACAAGATCCGCAAAGTACTGAAAATTGCTAAAGAGCCCATCTCCATGGAAACGCCAATCGGCGACGATGAAGATTCGCATCTGGGCGATTTCATCGAGGATACCACCCTCGAGCTGCCGTTGGATTCTGCCACTTCCGAGAGCCTGCGCTCTGCCACACACGACGTGTTAGCTGGCCTGACTGCGCGTGAAGCGAAAGTTCTGCGTATGCGTTTCGGTATCGATATGAACACCGACCACACGTTGGAAGAAGTGGGTAAACAGTTTGACGTTACCCGCGAACGTATCCGTCAGATAGAAGCGAAGGCGTTGCGTAAACTGCGTCACCCGAGCCGCTCTGAAGTACTGCGTAGTTTCTTGGATGATTAACATCTACTGATGTGAACAAAAACCCTGTTTCGGCAGGGTTTTTTATTGTCTATTTTCCAGAGCTAAATACAGTTCACGATAACTTTCTGTCAGTTGCTCCAACGTCGCGCGATTCAGCCCACTGGGATTAGGTAATACCCAAATTTCAGTTTTACCTATCATCAATTCCTGACGTCCCCACTCCGCCTTACGGACAGCAAAAGCCGTGCTGAACGCCTGTTTACCGAGGATCGCCAATGCCTGTGGCTGATACTTTAACATTTTGGCTCGAAGTGCTTCACCGCCCGCATGTAGCTCACTACGCGCTAACTCACTGGCCGCGACCGTTGGCCGTTCCACCAACGCGGTAATTCCGCACCCCGTATCCAACAGATGTTGTTCTTCTTCCGGTGCCAACTGCCGCTCGGTGAATCCCGCCAGATGGATTACTTTCCAAAAGCGGTTACTACCATTGGCAAAGTGATAGCCACGATGGGCGGAAGATAGCCCCGGATTGATACCGCAGAACACCACGCGTAGGTTTGTTGACAAAATATCCGTAACCATGACTTGTCCTAATTTGGGGTATTGGCCTTGGTTATCGCAAAATCCACTAACAATTACAACAAGCTAGGGTTGTATGGAAAGTAAGCATACGCGCGAACAACAGTAGACCAACCCTCGATGATTACGTATAATCACCGCCTCTTGGCCCTTTAGCTCAGTTGGTTAGAGCGCGCGACTCATAATCGCTCGGTCGCTGGTTCAAGTCCAGCAAGGGCCACCAAACATATCAAGGACTTACGTTAATAACGTGAGTCTTTTTTTTTGGGGATATGCTGAGAATATTTTGAAAAGGTAGTAAGTAATAACGCCCCTTCTTGCTTATGCCGTTGGTTGGTCGTTCCAAGCATCATGAGCCAACAAATTACCGTCTTTATACAGATGGGTTATTTTCTCGTAGTTCAGAGCCACTTCTTCCATGTGACCCGTCCCCAGGCAACGCAAAAGAGCAAAACAGGAAGCGCCTGAAAATGATTCATATCTAGGTCGTACCAAAGGGCAGCATTCACAATGCAGCCCTTATTTTTCGCCAATCCACCAGCGACCACCCCGTTTGACTTTCGATTTATTGTAGCTACAATAAATAAATGAAAATCATATTCGACCCAAGGAAGAACGAGACCAACAAGCAGAAGCATGGTGTGTACTTGGCCGATGCCGAACATCTTGATTGGGAACAAATGGTTGCCGCGCCGGACTCCCTCGGCCAATACAGCGAAGACCGTTACATTGGAATCACTTATGGCCTCGCTTACCTCAACAACCGAATTTATGTCGTCGTCTTTACGTACAGTGATGGGGATAACGAGGAGATTTACCGCATTATCAGTTTGCGAAAAGCCACTAACGCGGAGGTGAAAAATTATGCCAAAACTTAAACTAGGAACTATCCTCCCAACGGATGAAGAAGATCGTGAAATCCGGGAGGCTGCCGCAAGAGACCCTGATACTCGGTTACTAGAAGGCAAAGACGTAAAACTCATGCCGTTCAGTGAACTAAAAGCCATGCGCAAGCAAGGGCGTCCCGTTAAAGCAGAACCAAAAGCACAGGTCAGTATCAGGTACTCGCCGGAAGTCATCGCCGCCTTTAAAGCGACTGGCCGTGGTTGGCAAACCCGCATGGACGCCGCAATGAAGGATTGGCTTAAAAACCACTCACCGGCAGACATTAAAATTTGATGCTAAGCGATAGCGTGAGTATCTCCAGCATTACAGTTATAAGGGTTGGATATTGAGCCAACCCTTTTGCCGTTCACCTAAGCTATCAAACTAAAGCCTGACTGGCCTCGGTGGCGGAGTCCATCATTTCCATCTCTTGTGGGCTCAACAACTTTTCGATGTTAACTAGGATGATCATTCGGTTTTCCAACACCCCCAGCCCAAGCAGATAACGACTAGACAACACCGAGGCGACATCCGGGGTGGGCTTAATCTGCTCAATGTCCATCGACAGCACATCCACTACACCGTCGACCACAATCCCTACCACACGATCGTTGAGATTAAGCACAATGACTACCGTGTTGTCATCATGGGACAGGTCAGACAGTTCAAAGCGCACGCGCAGATCGACAATCGGCACAATCACGCCGCGCAAATTGGTCACGCCGGTAATAAAACTCGGAGCATTAGGAATACGCGTTAGGCGATCGCAGCCGCGAATCTCCTGCACTTTCAGAATATCGATGCCGTACTCTTCATTACCCAAACGGAATACCAAGTACTCCTGAGCAATGGTGTCGGCGTTGGCGGGTTTACTGGCTATTGCTGCAGTCATGCTTTCCCCTCCATACGGGGTTGTAGAGCGTTGAGCGTCGAGAGCTCAACCACATCAAGAATAAGCGCCACGCTGCCATCCCCGAGGATAGTCGCAGCGGAGACGCCAGGTACTTTGCGATAGTTTTGTTCGAGGTTTTTTACCACCACCTGTTGCTGGCCGATGAGCTGATCGACCCACATTGCATAGCGGCAGCCCGCACTTTGTACGATAACAACAATCCCGTCGTCGGCAGGCTCTTCGCTCACCACAGAGAGGCGCTGTCTCAGCATCACCAGTGGCAAATACTCCCCGCGAACCTGCAACAGACGCTCTTCACCCACAAAGCGGCACAACATCTCTTCCGTCGGCCTGAGCGATTCCATTACCGCCCCCAACGGCAGGACGTAAATCTCCTCGCCCACCTTCACCAACATACCGTCAAGGATAGCCAGCGTCAGCGGTAGGATAATGCGGATGGTCGTCCCGGCACCCGGCGTAGAGAGCACATCCACATGGCCGCCCATCGCCAGAATATTGCGTCGCACCACGTCCATACCGACACCGCGCCCGGAAACGTCCGTCACGCTCTCAGCAGTAGAGAAACCTGCCGCAAAAATCAGCATCCACACGTCGTCATCACTCATCGTATCGCTGATGGTCATGCCCTGCGAACGCGCTTTGGCAAGGATTTTATCCCGATTAAGCCCGGCGCCATCGTCGCTGACCTCAATCACAATATTGCCGCCGTGGTGTTCTGCCGAGAGCGTCAGGCTACCGACCATCGGCTTGCCTTTTGCCACACGAATCTCTTTCTCTTCGATGCCATGATCAAGGCTGTTACGCACCAGATGCGTTAACGGATCGATAATGCGTTCAATCAGGCTTTTATCCAGCTCGGCGGAACCGCCTTTGAGGATCAGATCTACCTGTTTATTCAGGCGACTCCCCAGATCATGAACCAGACGCGGGAAACGGCTGAAGACATAATCCATTGGCATCATACGAATAGACATAACCGACTCTTGCAGCTCGCGAGTATTACGCTCCATCTGCGCAACGCAGCCAGAAAGCAGGTCGTAGCTGGCAGGGTCAAGAGTGCGGGAGAGCTGCGAAAGCATCGCCTGAGTGATGATCAGTTCCCCAACCTGATTGATAATCTGATCGACCTTACTCACTGCCACGCGGATGCTGCCCGACTCCTGGTTAACGCCGCGTGTAGGCGAAGCCGGACGAGCCGTTGGAGCCGTGTCTGCAACAACATCAGGGGCTACGGGGAGAACAGATTCCGCTGCCTGAACGGCGGGCTTAATCGTGATTTGCTCGGCATCAAGCACAAAACAGAGTACGGCAGTGAGATCGTCAGCTGAAGTTCTCGTCAACAACTCCACTTTCAGAGAGCGTTCAGAATTCTGTGTCACGTTAAAAGATCATTACAACGTAATCACTTTATCGAGGCGACCTTCAAAATAAATCGCCAACTGGGACAATGTCAAATTCCAGCTCTGGATCGGCATTGTCCATTTTTCCTGCGCATTCATTAACCCCAGATAAAGCAGCTTCAACAGACTGTTTTCGTTAGGGAATGCGCCTTTAGTTTTCGTCAGCTTTCTGAACTGGCGGTGCACTGATTCAATGGCATTCGTGGTGTAAATGACTTTACGGATCGTCGCCGGATACCGGAAGTAATGTGACAAATTCTCCCATTTTCTCCGCCATGACTGGATGACCATCGGGTATTGCTGGCCCCACTTAGCCTCCAGTTCATCCAGCGCCGTTTCTGCTGCTTCTTTCGATACGGCACGATAAACGGGCTTCAAATCGGCCATAAACGCCTTATGGTGCTTGGAGGCGACATATTTAATCGAGTTGCGGATCTGATGGATAACACAGAGCTGGACTTCGGTATCCGGGTAAATACTGTTTATCGCTTCCGGGAACCCCGTCAGACCATCCACACAGGCAATCAGAATGTCGTTCAGGCCACGGTTTTGTAGATCGGTCAGTACTGACAGCCAGAAGTTAGCCCCTTCGTTTTCAGACAGATACAGACCCAGGATCTCTTTTTTGCCTTCCAGATTCAGCGCAAGAACAGTGTACACGGCTTTGCTTTGATAACGCCCGTCTTCGCGGATCTTATAGTGAATCGCATCCAGCCAGACGAAGGGATAAACCGTCTCCAGCGGGCGTTGTTGCCATTGTTGCAACTCAGGAATCACTTTATCGGTGACGGCGCTGATCGTGGCGCTGGAAACACTGAAAGCATACAGGTCTTCAATTTCCTGGCTGATATCCTTGTAACTCATGCCCAGTGCAAACATGCGGATGATCTTGCGCTCAATCTCATCGGAAAGCGTGGTCTGGTGCTTCTTCACGAGTTGAGGCTCAAAAGTACCGTTACGATCGCGGGGCGTGGCGAGTTCAAAGGCACCAGTGGGTGTTTTTAGTGTCTTTTTAGACGAACCATTTTTACGGTTAACGGCAATATCTTGAGCCAGATGAGAGTCGAGTTCAGCGGCCAGAGCAGCTTCGGTTAACTGTTTGATTAATGGCGTTAAGATGCCATCTTTACCTGTCAGTGCCTGACCATCCTGAAGTGCTTTCAGGGCTTTATCGAAATCGAAGGGTTGGGACATGTGTCATTCCTTTTTGTCGGTATTTTACTGGAATGACACAGAATTTCTAACACTCCCAACAGATCATTCACGATATCCTCGATCAGTACGAGAAGCATCTACACTTCCTGCACTTGGTGCGTTAACTGCCTTCTCAACTCCACCACCCTGTTTGGTGGTGGAGTTTCCTGTCCCCATAAACTAGCTTGCATTTTTCCTTACTATCATCAATTCTTTCTAATCCCATCACCTTCGCCCTAGGAAAACCGATGACCCAGCCAGCCCTTGTCCTCTACAGCGATGCCAACTTCTTTAGCCCTTATGTGATGTCGGTGTTTATCACGCTGACGGAGAAAAAAATTCCCTTCACGCTAGAAAAGGTCGATTTAGCCAACAAAGAGCACCAAGGTGCCGGCTACAGCAAATTATCGTTAACCAAACGGGTGCCGACACTGATTGATGAAGGGTTCCAACTTTCCGAATCATCGGCGATCGACGAATATTTGGAAGACCGTTATCCGCAACATCCCGTTTATCCGAAGGATATACAAGATCGCGCCAAAGCCCGTGAGATTCAGGCATGGTTGCGTAGCGATCTGATGCCGATTCGCGCTGAACGCTCAACCGAAGTCATTTTTAATCAGAGAAAGTTCGCCCCTCTTTCTACAGAAGCACAAGCGGCAGCTCAGACTCTGATTACCAGTGCTGAGAAACTACTGTCGCACGGGAAGGCGAATTTATTGGGTGACTGGTGTATTGCTGATACTGATTTGGCGCTGATGCTCAATCGTTTGGTGATGCATGGCGATGAAGTACCGGAGAATCTAAAACGCTACGCCCAACAGCAATGGCAACGCCCTTCTGTACAAGCTTGGCTGGCGTTATCACAGAAATAGTATTATTGGCGGGGTTCGCCCTGCCTATTAACATAAAAATCTGATAACAATAAACCATTCCAAGTCTGAATTCAGATGCCAACTTATGCCGTTGATGCACAAAGAAAAATAACCCACTCTATATATTTTGATACATTGTTTAATATTATCCCCATAAACAATTCACTAAACTCCCGCCTTCCCAAAAGAAGGTGCTATCAATGAATAATAAAATAAAAACTCTGGTTGCAGGCGTCGGCTTAATTTTCGCCAGCTCAACCTTTGCCGCTGGTGGATTACAAAGTGAAAGCCGTCTGGCTAAAATTCTTGAATTGACGCCTCAGCAGCAAAAGCAAATTCATGTCATTCAGCAGCAAACGCAAAAAAACCTGGATAGTATTAAGCGCAATGATGCAGATCGGGACTTAATCTTGAATGTGATTAAATCTGGTAAGTGGGATGAGTTTGCCGTTAAAAAACGTATCACTGAAATAAGTGCAGCAAAACAGCAGGCCGACTATATCCGTTTTCATTATTTCTTTGAAGTAATGCAGACGTTAACTTCGGCACAAAAAGAGAAATTGCAGAAGATGATAAAATAATTGATATCAAGCGCACTATATTTCTATTACATAAAAATGATAATACAGTGCGCTTCACCCTAGCTCTGATGACTAAAAACGATAACCAACGCCAAGAGCAATACCGTTTACATTACGTGTTCGAGTACCAATATCTATTTCTGAACCTTCATAGCCAACATCGACAACAAAATTCTCAGTCGGGGTGAACAAAAAACCGAAGTTATAGGCCATCGTTAAATTATTTTCTTTTAACGTCGATGCTGAGCCTGAGTTACCAAAGTGATCAATACCCCATGCGGCACCATTCATTACTTTACTATAGCTGACGCCAAGTAACCCATAGACGACTAAATACTGATTAACATAGTAGCCAGGGCCAGCAGTGAGAGAGTAGTAATTGATAGATGTTTTTCCACCTACATTGCTCCCGCTATAGCTTTCACTGCCCTCCATCGCGGTAAAGGAACCCATCACATTCAGACGAGAGCCCCATTCATAACGGTATTTTATATTAGCACCTTGCAAGCTATTAAAATCAGGTATCTGAGTATAAGCATAGTCAACAATCACAGTATGGCTATCTGCATTCACAGCACTGATAAATCCCGACATACAAAACAAAAAACCCGCTAAAATCAGTCTTTTCATTGAGAATTTTCCCTAATTCAAATGGCAACATACGTAATTCATCAACACTTAAATGCAGTAATGTAGAATACAGTTTAGAAATATTATCTAGAGATAATATTATTTTGATGAATGGATATAGAACAAGAAACCACAGTATCAAATAAAAATAGATGACTTTCAATATGTCACTACGTTATTTGTTGAATACTAAAAAATAGCTAAGGAATATCTTATTATGACGAAGGATGAGTCAGCATTAATCCACCCTGTTACTATTAATTATTTGACAGGAAGTTTTTCTATACGGCCTCAAGTGTCAAGAAATCATCACTCTTCCCCCCACCCTATATTCCGCTATACTCAGACGATATCGTTTGATTGATAAGGGGTTTAGGGTGCCAAACAGTCTGCCAGTACCAGAAAAACGCATGGAGAACGATCCATTCAACGATGCGTTGCAAAAAATCATTCCCCACAAACCCAGTGAAACTATTAGCGATCTAATCACTCTGCTGCTACCCGAAGCCTCGCCGATCACCACTCGCCGCTCCCGGCAGTTCAGCAAAAGTAACCCTCAGATTTATCTGCTGTTACAAGGCGCGGTACATTTGCATCGTCAGTCGGATGATCTACTGATGACCACCATCTACGCGCCCCATATCATCGGCCTGGCTGAATTGTTACACCCGGTGGGGAAAACTTACCTGCATCTCGATAAAGGCTGTGAGATCCATGCGGTTGCAGGCAATAAAGTTCTGCAAACACTCAACGATCAACCCATGTTATGGGCGGATGTTGCCCGTATTCTTGCTTATCACCTGCATTTTGCCAGCCTGCGAGATCTGCATTTATTGAATAACCACGCCTATGATGCGATCAGAGGGAAATTACTGGAGTTAATGAATGCGCCGGAAGTGACACGGATAGAGTATTCTGCCTTACGATATATTCAAGAGCGGACGACGTTAGCACGTAGCACGATATTAAAGTGCCTGAGCGATCTGAAAACAGGTGGATATATTGAAATGGAGAAAGGGCATCTCACACAGATATTGACTTTGCCGCAGCGCTATTAATCAACATTATAAAAAATGCCCCTATCGTCAAATAGGGGCAACGGACACTACTAACTATCTATTTTTGTTGCTTTAGCATAATTCACACACCGGACATATATTACAACCATTCTCTTTTTATCCCAGAAATACCCAGTCCGAATTCGGACTCTTTTCCCGCTTATTATTTCGTAAAATCCCACGTTATTCATGCCTCTTTATTAATTAATCAGCTGCCGGGCTTTTACACCGTCTGGCCAATGGGATAACGATGAAAAAAATACTCACTTGCTTCTCAGGCGGTTTACTCCTGTCCGGCAGCCTGTTGCTCAGCGGATGCAACGATCAAGCAGCTAAAGCCCCACAAACTCCACCACATCCGGTCGGTGTGGTGACGTTAAAAACCCAGCCCCTGGCGGTGAAGTCTGAACTGCCCGGCCGCACCACCGCTTATCGCACGGCAGAAGTTCGTCCACAGGTTGGCGGTATTATTCTCAAACGTCAGTTTACGGAAGGGAGTAACGTGCAAGCCGGTCAATCGCTGTATCAGATCGATCCCGCGACCTATCAAGCCGCTTACGACAGTGCTCTCGGCGAGTTGAAAAAGGCGCAGGCTAGCAGCGAAATCGCCCATCTAACGGTCAAACGTGAACAGCCATTGAGAGCTAAAAACTACGTTAGCCCACAAGAATTTGACACCAGCGTCGCGACCGCTAAACAGGCCGATGCCGACGTTGCCGCCGCCAAAGCCGCGCTGGAAAACGCGCATATCAATTTGGTATACACCAAGGTTATCTCACCGATAAGCGGAATCATTGGTAAATCTAGCGTCACCGAAGGCGCTCTGGTGACAACCACACAAAGTGATGCGCTAGCAACGGTACAACAGCTCGACCCGATGTATGTCGATGTCACTCAATCCAGCACCGATTTCCTCAAGCTGAAGCAAGCCATTGCCTCCGGCAGCATCGAACATGGTAACGGCAAGGTGCCAGTCAGCCTGATTCTGGAAAACGGTCAGCCTTATCCGCTCACCGGTACGTTGGAGTTCTCTGACGTCACGGTCGATCAAACCACCGGTTCCATCACCCTGCGCGCAGTGATCCCGAATCCGCAACACACTCTGCTGCCGGGTATGTACGTGCGTGCCGAAGTAGATGAAGGGATGCAAAACAATGCTTTGCTGGTGCCACAACAGGGTATTACCCGTAACCCGCGTGGTGATGCCACAGCACTCATCGTTGATAAGCAAAATAAAGTCGAACTGCGTCAAGTGGTCGCCGCTCAGGCGATCGGCGATCAATGGCTAGTGACTTCAGGGCTGAAAGCCGGCGATCGAGTGATTGTCAGCGGATTGATGCGCCTGAAACCGGGAATGACGGTGAAAGCGGACGAAGAAAGCCCATCCACAGCGCAGTCACTGGCTGACGTTTACCACGGTTAACAGGAGCTACTGATTTATGGCTAATTTCTTTATCAGTCGCCCTATTTTTGCCTGGGTAATTGCGTTGATTATCATGCTGGCTGGGGCGCTGTCGATCTTCAAACTGCCGATTGCACAGTATCCGACCATTGCACCGCCTGCGGTTAGCGTCACCGCCACCTATCCCGGTGCCGATGCCAAAACCGTGCAAGATACCGTGACTCAGGTGATTGAACAGAACATGAATGGCCTTGATGGCCTGATGTACATGTCTTCGAACAGTGATGCTGAGGGTAATGCCACTATCACCCTCACTTTCAAAACCGGTACCGATCCAGACATCGCACAAGTTCAGGTGCAGAACAAACTGCAACTGGCGATGCCATTACTGCCACAAACGGTGCAAGAACAAGGGATTAACGTCCAAAAGGCCTCCAGTAGTTTCCTCATGGTGGCCGGTTTCACCTCCGATACCCCGAATATGACGCAGGAAGATCTGGCGGATTACGTCGTCGCCAATATTAAAGATCCCATCAGCCGTGCACCGGGCGTCGGGCAAGTACAGTTGTTTGGTGCGCAATATGCCATGCGTGTTTGGCTCGATCCGAACAAGCTGAACAACTACCAGATGACGCCAGAAGAAGTGATTCGCGCCATCAAATCGCAGAATAATCAGATTGCCGGTGGGCAGTTAGGCGGCTTACCCGCGCAGAAGAATCAACAACTTAATGCATCTATCATTGCGCAAACGCGTTTAAGCACCCCAGAGCAGTTCGGTAATATTCTGCTGCGAGTCAATCAGGACGGTTCACAGGTGCATCTGCGCGATGTCGCACGCATTGCCCTCGGCAGTGAAAACTACAACACCAGCGCCGAATACAACGGCAAACCAGCGGCAGGTTTGGGTATCAAACTGGCGACCGGGGCTAACGCACTGGATACCGCCAAGGCGGTGAAAGACGACATCAGCCGTCTGGAACCGTATTTCCCTGCCGGGATGCACGTGGTTTACCCATACGACACCACTCCGTTCGTCAAAATCTCGATCAACGAAGTGGTCAAAACGCTGTTTGAAGCCATCGTATTGGTGTTCTTGGTGATGTATCTGTTTATGCAGAACCTACGCGCCACGCTGATCCCCACCATCGCCGTACCGGTCGTGTTGCTCGGCACTTTCGCCATCCTTGCGGCATTTGGTTTCTCGATCAATACGTTAACTATGTTTGGCATGGTGCTAGCGATAGGGTTATTGGTGGATGACGCCATCGTGGTGGTGGAAAACGTCGAGAGGGTGATGGCGGAAGAAGGACTGCCGCCGAAAGAAGCCACCCGCAAATCGATGGGACAAATCCAAGGCGCATTGGTCGGTATCGCGATGGTACTGTCGGCGGTGTTTATCCCCATGGCGTTCTTCGGCGGTTCGACCGGCGCTATCTATCGCCAGTTCTCGGTGACTATCGTGTCAGCGATGGTGCTGTCAGTGCTGGTCGCGATGATCCTCACCCCGGCACTCTGCGCCACATTGCTAAAACCCGGCGGTCACGCGCCGAAAACCGGCTTCTTCGCTTGGTTTAACCGCATTTTCGATCGCAGTACCGATCACTATCAAAATAGCGTCGGCAATATTCTGCAAAGCACGGGGCGCATGCTGCTGATTTATCTGTTGATTGTCATCGGGATGGCGGTGCTGTTTATCCGTTTACCCACCGCCTTCCTGCCGGATGAAGATCAGGGGGTGTTTATGAATATGGTGATGCTACCTGCCGGAGCGACGCAACAACGCACCGAAGGCGTGCTGAATCACCTGACGCAATACTATCTGACCAAAGAAAAGGCCAATGTAAAATCGGTGTTTACCGTCGCAGGTTTTGGTTTCAACGGTAATGGTCAGAACAACGGTTTGGCGTTTGTCAGCCTGAAAGATTGGAGCCAGCGCCCCGGCGATAAAAACAAGGTTGAGGCGATCATCAAGCGCGCCAATATGACCTTCGCCCGCACCATCAAGCAAGGTATCGCTTTCGCCTTTAACCTGCCGGCGATAACCGATCTCGGCACCGCGACCGGCTTCGACTTCGAGCTGATCGATAACGGCGGTCTAGGACATGAAGCCTTAACCAAAGCGCGTAACCAGTTGCTGTTTATGGCTCACAAGCGGCCAGATATCGTCACCAAAATGCGCCCGAACGGTTTGGAAGATACTCCACAGTTCAAAGTGGATGTTGATCAGGCCAAAGCCGAGGCGCTGGGTGTGTCGATCGATTCCATCAACCAGACGCTTTCCACCGCTTGGGGCGGTACTTACGTCAATGACTTCATCGACCGTGGTCGCGTGAAGAAGGTTTATGTACAGGCGGATACTCAATACCGCATGTTACCGAGCGATCTCGACAACTGGTACGTGAAAGGCAATCGCGGCCAGATGGTGCCATTCTCAGCCTTTGCCAGCGCGCACTGGGAATACGGCTCACCGCGTCTGGAACGTTACAACGGCTTGCCTTCGATGGAGATCCTCGGTGAACCGGCTCCGGGACGCAGCTCCGGTCAAGCGATGATGTTTATGGAGAAACTGGCCACCAAGTTGCCAAAAGGTGTCGGTTACGACTGGACCGGCATGTCCTATCAGGAACGTCTGTCGGGCAATCAGGCTCCAGCGTTGTATGCCATCTCGCTGATCGTGGTGTTCCTGTGTCTGGCAGCGCTGTATGAGAGTTGGACGATCCCGTTCTCGGTGATGTTAGTCGTGCCACTCGGCGTAGTCGGTGCCCTGCTCGGAGCCAGCCTGCGCGGCCTCAACAACGATGTTTACTTCCAAGTCGGATTACTGACCACCATCGGTTTATCTGCTAAGAACGCCATTTTGATCGTCGAATTCGCTAAAGATTTGATCGACAAAGAAGGTAAACCGCTGATCGCCGCCACGCTAGAAGCCACGCGGATGCGCTTGCGCCCAATCCTAATGACGTCGCTGGCCTTTATCCTCGGCGTATTGCCGCTAGTACTCAGTAACGGTGCGGGTTCTGGTGCGCAGAATGCGGTCGGCACCGGGGTAATGTGCGGGATGATCAGTGCCACCTTGCTGGCGATCTTCTTGGTACCGGTGTTCTTCGTGGTGGTATTGCGCCGATTCGGCGGCCACTGCACCTAATGCTCGCCAATTAGCGTATTTTTGCCGATATAGCGTAAGTTTCGGTCGCTATACATTCGTGATTTCATATAACGCGGATGACCGCGACCGAGCAGGGGGCGCCAAGAGCTGCGCCCCCTGCACCCCGAGCCCTTGCCAAATCAGGCGGTTGCTGGCGCAACTGCCCGAACTTCGGCACTGCGCATCACGGCCGGCTACGATATACGTCCATGTATAACTCGCCTAAACGCGCCCTCCATGGCGCGTTTGCCTATGCTCCGTTTCTCCGTTCGGCGCCTTCAATGGCGTTAACACCGGAGCTCCACTCAGCAGTTGTTTTGCTTTTAATAATATGAGGTTGCCCGGTGGCTGAGGATGGGTGTTTTGACGCTGAGAGCGCATCATGGCCTGCCGAACAAGGCACAGTTGTCAGGGGCACCGGGTCATGGATGACCCGGTGAGGCGATTTGAACAGGGACGTGAATTGAGCCGACCCGCCCGACAACTGTAACGCAGTGAGGGAAAACAGGCCATGTTAAGCGTAGGCGCGGGGTGAAGGGGCTTCGCCTTTAAGCCCCTTCAATTGCCGTGCATTATTGCTGCATAGAATCGCGTACATTTGCGGCAATTCCAGTTACACAAGACTGACAGAAATTGCTAAAAGTTGCGGCAATTCTAATGACACCGAATTGGCAAAAACCGCTAAAAAACCCAAGCTTATATGAAAGAGTTAATCCCCAACATCAACACACAAATATTTCAACTCCAGATATTCTTCAATGCCATAACGCGAACCTTCGCGCCCCAACCCCGATTGTTTCACACCGCCAAACGGCGCAATCTCATTGGAAATCAAACCAGTGTTAACCCCCACCATGCCATATTCCAAGGCTTCCGGTACTCGCCACTGACGCGCCGCGTTCTGGGTAAACAAATAAGCCGCCAATCCGAACTCGGTATCATTCGCCATCGCAATCACTTCAGCTTCATCGTGGAAGCGGAATAACGGAGCTACCGGGCCAAAGGTTTCTTCTTTAGCAAAACGCATTTTCTGCGTCACACCGGTAATGACCGTCGGTTGGAAGAAGGTGCGTCCCAATGCATGTGGCTGCCCCCCCGTCGCGATCTGCGCCCCTTTGATCAACGCATCATCGATGTGTTCCTGCACTTTCTTGACCGCAGCAGAATCAATCAATGGCCCTTGATTCACGCCGTCTTGAGTGCCGTCACCCACTTTAAGCTGTTCAACCGCAGCCACCAGTTTCTCTGCCAGACGATCGTAAATACCGTCCTGCACATAGATGCGGTTAGCACAAACACAGGTTTGACCGCTGTTACGAAACTTAGAAGCCATAATGCCAGCGACTACCGCGTCTAAATTAGCGTCATCGAAGACGATGACTGGCGCATTACCGCCCAGTTCTAACGACAGTTTCTTGATGGTTGGCGCACACTGCGCCATCAAGATCCGCCCCACTTCGGTCGAACCGGTGAAGCTCAACTTGCGCACTACCGAGCTGTCGCACAGCACCTTGCCCACCTGCGACGCTTCGCCAGTGATGATTTGCAGCACACCGGCCGGAATACCCGCATCCTGCGCCAGTTTGCCGAGCGCCAGTGCGGTCAACGGTGTTTGCTCCGCCGGTTTGACGATCATGGTACAACCCGCCGCCAGTGCTGGAGCTACTTTGCGGGTGATCATGGCTGCCGGGAAGTTCCACGGGGTAATTGCCGCACAAACACCGATCGGTTGTTTCAACACCACCAACCGTTGATTCGCTTGTGGAGCCTGCAATACCGCGCCATCGACGCGCTTGGCTTCTTCGGCAAACCAGGTGATGAAGGATGCTGCATAAATAATTTCACCACGCGCTTCGGTCAGGGATTTACCTTGTTCGGCGGTCATCAACTGCGCCAGATCTTCCTGCGCTGCCAAGATTTTATCCGCCCACGCCAGCAGTAATGCCGAACGTTGTTTGGCCGTCAGTTGCTTCCAGCTCTGTTGCGCACGCAGCGCCGCATCAATAGCTTGCTCCGTTTCAGCTTCACTCACCAACGGGATGGTCGACAGCTCTACGCCCGTCGCCGGGTTGATCACCGCTTCACTTTTACCGCTGCGAGCATCACACCATTCGCCGTTAATCAGACATTGGTTGCGCAGCAACTCAGGGTTTTGCAATTTCATGTTGTCCGCTCCTTACAGCACCAACGCGCGCGATAAAATCGCCAACGCTTGGTTGAATTGTGTATCAGGAATGGTTAACGGATACAGGAAACGAATCACGTTGCCATTGGTTCCGCAGCTCAATAACAACAGCCCTTCTTGCTGCGCCTTTTGCTGCACCTGACGAGTTATTTCCGGCGAAGGTTTGCCGGTAGCCGGATCGTTAAACTCGACCGCCACCATCGAACCCAAAGCACGAATATCGACGATCGCCGGGCAACGGCTACGTGCCTTTTGCAACACCTCAACCAAGTGCTGCCCTAAACGTTGCGAACGTTGGCACAGTTGCTCTTCTTCAATTACATCCAGCACCGCGTGAGCCGCCGCGACCGCCAGTGGGTTACCGGCATAAGTGCCACCCAATCCGCCCGGCGCTGGCGCGTCCATCACTTCGGCGCGTCCCGCCACCGCCGACAGCGGCATACCGCCTGCGAGGCTTTTCGCCATAGTGATCAAATCAGGTTTGACGCAATGGTGCTCCATCGCAAACAGCTTGCCAGTACGAGCAAAACCGGTTTGAACTTCGTCAGCAATCAATAGGATACCGTGCTGGTCGCACAATGCACGCAGCGCTTGCATAAAGTCAGTTGGCGCAACCACGAAACCGCCTTCCCCTTGCACCGGTTCCAGCACAATCGCCGCCACCTGCGTGGCTTCGATATCGGCTTTAAATATACGCTCCAGACTGTCGATGGCATCCTGAGTGCTCACGCCATACAGCGCATTGGGGTATTGGCCGTGGAACACCGATCCGGGGAATGGGCCAAAACCGATTTTATAAGGAGCCACTTTGCCGGTCAGTGCCATGGTCATATAGGTACGACCGTGGAAACCACCGCCAAAAGTGATCACCCCCGGACGTTTTGTGTAAGCACGGGCGATTTTAACCGCGTTCTCGACCGCTTCTGCCCCGGTACTGAAAAATGCTGTTTTGCATGGGCCGTCGATAGGGGCACATTGATTGATACGTTCAGCCAGTGACACATAGCTTTCGTAAGGCACGATTTGGTAGGCTGTGTGGGTGAACGCTTTGAGTTGTTTTTCGATGGCGGCGATCACTTTCGGATGACGATGACCAGTATTCAACACCGCGATACCCGCAGCGAAATCAATCACTTCATTACCTTCGACATCCCACAGCGTCGCATTTTCGGCTCGTTCAGCGTAAAAGCCACACATCACCCCGATCCCGCGAGGGGTGGCATCCAGACGACGTTGATTCAATTCTGCGTTTTTCATGTTGTTCTCTCCGCTCAGCAGCCAGTTAAACAATTCGTTCACAACTTTGAAGCAATGACATGTATTTACCCCGGATGTGGCTCTATAATCGAGAGCCAGTTCCAAATAATTGAGGGATCCAATTGCGCTCATTGAGTGGTGATCTGTTGTTACAGCGTCTCGGTGAACAGACCGATGATAAGCTGCATAAGCGGCTATATAATGCGATCCGCACCAGTATTCTGGACGGCAGCCTGCCCCCTTCCAGCCGTTTACTCGCTTCTCGCGATCTGGCGCAGGAGCTTAGGCTCTCACGTAACACTGTACTCACAGTTTATGAACAATTACTGGCGGAAGGTTATGTTATTGCACGCGCTGGCAGCGGTACTTATGTCGCAGAAACCGTGCCAGACAACTATCTCTCGTCGATAAGTCAGCCCGTGAGTCGTTCGGGTAACGAGCGAGGTATTGAGCTTTCGCAACGCGGTATCACGCTCTTACAGCACGCCAGCGCCAGCCCTAAGCAATGGGGAGCTTTTATCCCCGGCGTGCCCGACGTTAACGCTTTTCCACATCAGTTATTCAGCAAGATTCAGGCGAAAATCAGCCGCCGCCCGATGCCCCAGCGTTTGACCTACAGTAATCAAGGCGGCAGCCCGGAGCTACAACAGGCATTGGTGGATTATCTGCGCGGTTCGCGCTCAGTACGCTGTTCACCAGAGCAGATCTTGATTACTGAAGGTATTCATCAAGCGATCGATCTGGTCACACGAATGCTGTGTAATCCCGGCGACGACGCTTGGATTGAAGAACCGGGCTATTGGGGCATTCGCAATATTCTGCGCATGAATGAAGTGAATATCTGCCCACAACCGGTGGATGAAGCTGGCATGACCTTGCCGGAACCCCCGATCGCCGCACCTCGGTTGATTTTCGTCACCCCATCACACCAGTATCCATTGGGCTCGGTGATGACTCTGGCTCGCCGTCAGCACTTGCTCGCACTTGCACGTAATACTGGCAGTTGGATCGTCGAAGATGATTACGACAGCGAATTCCGCTTTTCGGGTCAGCCGATCCCAGCACTGCAAGGATTGGAGGCCGATGCTCCGGTGATCTACATCGGTACTTTCAGTAAAACCTTGTACCCTGCGCTACGATTGGGTTACGTGGTGTTACCCAAGCCGTTGATGAATGAACTGAAAACCGCTCATGCCGAGCTGTACCGAGGTGGCCATTTGCTGATGCAGGCCACGCTGGCGCAATTCATTCAAGAAGGCCACTACACCGGCCATATTCGTCGGATGCGTCTATTGTACGCCAAACGCCGTGCGTTCCTCGTGGGGTTGATCGAACAACACTTGGGCAAATCGGCGCTGAGCGAGTTCAACAGCAATGCCGGGTTGCATCTGGTGCTGAATCTGCCAGACGACGCCGATGACGTTGCCATCGCTGCCGCAGCCAGCAACCGTGGCGTATTAGTGCGCCCCTTGTCGCGCTATTACATGCAACCTAATGCCCGGCAAGGGTTGTTGTTAGGCTTCGCCAGCGTACCGGAAGAACAAATGGAAGCTGCCTTTACAGTGCTGCTGGCCTGTCTTCAGAGTGCTTGAAATTGCCAACCTTGTTCATGCCAATCCATACCGGAGGATTATTTCAGCAACCGCTGAATATTGTCATTAATACGCGCCTGAAGGGTGCGCAACGTATCTTCGGTGATCTGCCCGGGCAATACCGCGGCCGCTTTCCTGGCAAAGCCAGATGCCACGTCACAATGCCGCTGTATAACGGCGTCGACCTGCGATGCCGTCAGTTCGGCCTCCTGCTGCCCTAGCGCTAGCATATGCTTCCGGCGAATATCCAACGCCTCGCCCATCACATCCATTTGGTGATACCCTCCCGGCCCTTCACAGTAGGTGATGTCATACGCCGGGGCCAGTTGCCACTCTCCGCTGGCTGACATGCAATAAGCGAAGTTCTTCGGATGATCATCACGATTGTTGAAGACAACGTTGAACACGACCCGCTCAAACGCCAGCGCTTTCTGCCTAACGTCATTGGTACACAACTGTGTGGCTCGTAGAAAATGGGTGTAGTCCAGTGCGCCCGGTACCTGATAGTTTGCTCCGGTGTAGGCCGCCAGACTCTGCATCGGCACACACAAACCGTTTTGCCGATCAAATCGCCGGGAGGCAAAGGCCGCTTGGCCATTGGGTAGCGCAAAATACGCGGTTTCTGGCGTGCTGATGTTGCACTCGCGCAGACACTGCGCATAGACCGCCTCAATAGCACACACTTCTGGGTGCTCCTGCCGGGCAGGGAACTTGATCAACCAAGCATCTAAGCCCGGAGAGGCAACGGTGCTGAAGTGACTGCTGGCGGGATCGCGATACAACAACGCTTTGGGTCTCGCCCCCTGTGGCGAACCGCCCATCTGCAATAGCCGCTGCAAAAACTCGCCACCTGCGCCGTCCAGCACCTCCTGAACCTCAGCCGAGAGTTGCGCGAGTGCAATATCTTCCACCTGGCTCGCGGCTTCAGGCTGGGAAGGTTCAAACGACATCGCCCCCATCGCATTGCTGCCGATCCAGGTCAACCGCTCTAAAGGTCCAATACGTGCCGCATTGAGTCCGCGCTGACGGAATAGTCTGTCCATTAACAACATGCCCCAGCCATCAGGCAGTGCATCATAGACAGGACCGGGTAGCCCCATTTGATGAGCCGGGAAGTCTCTGCGCAAACGGGGGCCTTTCAGTGGCAGAGTCAGGGAAGCGAGCTCTAACTTGCGGCGAAGAGCCTCTTCACTGTATTCAAACATAATCAGCGGGCGCCCGGTGAGCGCAGTCGAAGAGACCAGCGTTCCCCAGAGCCAACTCTCTCCCCATCCCTCGTACCAGACTTCCACTTTATTCACCATGGCGAGAGCTCCTCTTCACGCGCTGACGGGTGGTGTTTTTTTCATAGCGCTGCAGATCATCAAGGCTGTCGATCTTCGGTGCAAACAGCGCCTCCAGCTCTTTGCCCCGCCCAAGCACCATCGCCACCCTGACCAGATTTTCAAATCCCACATTGCGACCGGATTCCAGATTAGACACGGTGTTGACCCCCATCCCTGCCCTAGCCGCCACCTCGGCCTGCGTCATAGACTGCGAGAGACGCTCTTTGCGCAGCCGCTCGCACAGCAGTTTCACTATTTCATCAGGCTTACTGAGAGTTAAATCCATCATAATGTGGCTTATAATCATAAAGTGAGTTTAATACCCCATATTATAGAGTTAGGTGGATGAAGAGGAAAGAAAGTTAAATCCAATATTATGTGACTTAAATATTAAATAGTAATTTAAACCACACTAAAATGGATTTATAATCTCACACATCGCTATTGCGCATTCCACCCAATTGAACGGAACCGGATGGTAAAAGAAGAAACCGCTTTTACGCTGCTGCTGGCCTGTCTTCAGAGTGCTTGAAACTGCCAACCATCTTCCCGCCAATCCAGACGATGCGTCAGTTTCAGCGCCTGTAAGAAAGTTTCATCATGCGATACCACCAGCATCGCCCCGGGGAACTCCGCCAGAGCCGCTTCGATCGCTTGCGAAGAGGCAAGATCCAAATGGTTGGTTGGTTCATCCAGTAGCAATAACTGCGCGGCCTGCTGACGCCATAACACGCAGGCCAGCGCGGCTTTCAGTCGCTCGCCACCGCTTAATGCACTCAAAGGTAACGTCACCCGGTCGGCAGTGAGTTGCAGTTGTGCCAATTGGCTGCGCAACACGCCTTCAGTCAATGGTGAGCCATCCAAACCCAGATGGTCCATGACCGATAAGTGTAGATCGAGTTGATTCAGGGTTTGATCCAAATAAGCCGCCGTGACACCCAGTTGGCAATGCCCACTCAACGGCGCAAGTTGCCCGTGGATCACTTTTAACAGCGTCGATTTCCCGCAGCCGTTTGGCCCGGTGATCGCCACCCGCATTGGGCCATCCATCCGCCAATCCAACGTCGGCGTGGTGACGAAAGGTAGTTGCAACTGTTCTAGCACCAAGACCTGTTTACCCGCTGCCAGTGCGCTTCCCGGCAACGTCAGCATGATCGGGGTATCTTGTTCGACCCGATCTCGCGCTTCGCGTACCGCACTATCGAGTTCGGTTTTTTGTTGTTGATGCTGCTTACGTAACGTACCGAGGCTTTCTTTTGCCGCTGTTTTATAGGCAAAACGTTCAAAAGAAGCGATGTTCAGTGTATCGACCATTTTTAACGTCTGTGCCGAACGACGTTGGCTAGCATAGTGCTCTTTTACCAAGCGAGCTCGAGTTCGTTTACGTCCTTGAGCAGCATGTTCCAAACTAGCGCGGGCAGCCTGTTGTTCCAGTTCACGTTGGTGATGATAATCCTGATAATTGCCGCCGTAACTGCGCAATGCGCCGGGGGAAAGTTCAACGATGCGTGCCATACGCATCAATAATTGCCGATCATGGCTGGCGATCAACATGCCACCGCACCATTGTTCAAGCTGTTGATACAACCATTGACGCGCAGTTTGGTCGAGATGGTTGGTCGGTTCATCAAGCAATAAAAAATCAGCGCCAGACAGAAATGCACCGCATAGCGTCGCGCGTAACCGTTCACCACCGCTAAGATCGCTGGCAAGTTGTAAGGGTTCAAACGCGGGCAGCCCAGCGTCAATAAACGCCGTTTGCAGGCGTTCCGCCAGATCCCAATGCCCTTCCAACCGTTCAATATCATCCAGCTGCGGCTCGCCGCGTTCTAAACGCTGCTGGGCGGCAAAGATTTCACCATAGCCCAGCAGTTGCGCCAAAGTGGTGTCTGGTGAGAAATCCGTCTGTTGGGCGACATACACCAGCGCACCATGGGTTTCCACATGCCCGGCGCTGGGTTGATCCAAACCGGCCAGCAAACGCAGCAAACGAGTTTTGCCAACGCCATTACGCCCAACCAATCCGCAATGATGCTGATCCAAGCTGAGATTTAATGGGCCAAACAAGGTTTCGCCATCGGCAAACTGACAGCTTAATTGATGTAATACGAGATAAGGGGACTGCGCAAAATGAGCCATAAGCACTCCTGAATTGAAATCAAAACCTCCCCACCAGGCACGGCAGTGCTCAGCGTGGGATCAGAAATCAGTAGGTGTGTTTGTTCATTTTCGGTAATGGCTCCGCAGAGAGAGAAAAGTAAAAGCGGGCAAATGCTAACCGATTTACTGTATGCAATGCAAACAGCAATCTGTATTCATGACACCCATCACATTCGGTAAAAACTGAGTTCCCAAGCGCTAAAACAACGGCTAGATTTAGCTCATCCGACCACTTAAGGTTAACATAAGAATAACAACTAATCATACCCAATAGCTTTCAAGCTACAGCTAGGCGGCAAGTTCGAGAACCCCCAGGAGCTTACTCTAGTAAGTGACTGGGGTGAGCGAACGTAGCCAACAACGCTGTGGTTTGAAAGATGCAGGGTATGAATGTTTGGAGACTGTGATGAGCAACTACCCCCACTTGTTAGCGCCGTTGGATCTCGGCTTCACGACACTGAAAAACCGGGTATTGATGGGTTCGATGCACACCGGGCTAGAAGAGTTGCCCAACGGCCCAGAACGCTTGGCGGCATTCTATGGCGAACGCGCGGCGGCGGGCGTGGCGCTGATCGTCACTGGCGGCGTCGCGCCCAATGAAAAAGGCGTGGTTTTTCGTGGCGGTGCCGTTCTCAACCAAGAAGAGCAAATCCCCCATCACCGCACAGTGACCGATGCAGTGCATCAGGCTGGCGGTAAAATTGCGTTGCAGATCCTGCATACCGGGCGTTACAGCTATCAACCCCAACCTGTTGCACCTTCTGCGATACAGGCGCCCATTAATCCCGCCGTACCCAGCGCTCTGAGTCACGAGGAGATTGAGCAAACTATCGCCGATTTCGCCCACTGTGCCGCTCTGGCGCAGCAGGCTGGTTACGATGGTGTGGAAGTGATGGGTTCCGAAGGTTATTTGATCAACCAATTTCTGGTGGCACGCACCAATCAGCGCGCTGACCAATGGGGCGGCAGTTTCGAAAACCGGATGCGGTTTGCGCTGGAAATTGTTCGAGCGGTACGCCAGACAGTAGGACGAGAGTTTATCCTGATTTATCGCTTATCGATGCTAGATCTGGTCGAGAACGGCTCCAGTTGGCAGGAGATCGAACAACTTGCTGTCGCTATTGAGCAAGCAGGGGCGACCTTGATCAACACTGGTATCGGCTGGCATGAAGCGCGCATTCCGACCATCGCCACCATGGTGCCACGCGCAGGGTTCACTTGGGTGACGCGCAAGCTGATGGGGAAAGTCAGTATTCCGCTGATCACCACCAACCGCATTAACGATCCCGCAGTGGCAGAACAGGTGTTGGCCGATGGCTGTGCCGATATGGTTTCGATGGCACGCCCGTTCCTTGCCGATGCCGAATTCGTGCGTAAAGCCGCCGAAGGTCGCGCCGATGAGATCAATACCTGTATCGGTTGTAACCAAGCCTGTCTGGATCAGATTATTGACGGCAAACTCACTTCTTGCTTGGTCAATCCACGCGCCTGCCATGAAACCGAAATGCCATTGCTGCCAGCGCTCAAACCTAAGCGCTTGGCGGTAGTTGGTGCTGGCCCCGCTGGATTAGCGTTTGCCACTACCGCCGCCAGCCGTGGGCATCGGGTCACGCTATTCGATGCCGCTGATGAGATCGGCGGGCAATTCAATATCGCCAAACAAATCCCCGGCAAAGAAGAGTTCCACGAGACTCTGCGCTACTTCCGCCGTCAGTTGGCGTTGCACGAAGTCACGCTGAAATTAGGGCAGAAAGTGCAAGCGGCGGATCTGGCAGAATTCGACGAAGTGATCCTCGCCTGCGGGATCGTGCCACGTACCCCGGAGATCCCCGGAATCGAACACGCTAACGTACTGACTTACCTGGATGTTCTGCGTGATAAAAAGCCGGTCGGTCAACGCGTGGCGATCATCGGTGCGGGTGGTATCGGTTTTGACACTGCCGAATATCTCAGTCAGCACGGCGCTTCCAGCAGCTTAGATCCGCAAGAATTCATGCATGAATGGGGCATCGACGGACAGCTCAATCAACGCGGAGGTCTCGCCAGCCAAGGCTCGGCCATGCCAGCCAGCCCACGACAAATCTTCCTGCTACAACGCAAAAGCAGCAAAGTCGGTGACGGATTGGGTAAAACTACCGGCTGGATCCACCGTGCCAGTTTGGCCATGCGTGGCGTGAAAATGCTAAACAGCGTGAGTTATCAAAGTATTGATGACGAGGGGCTGCATATTACTCGTGCCGAACAGGCCAGTTGTTTGCCAGTAGATACCATTATTATCTGCGCCGGGCAGGAACCCCGCCGCGAATTGCAGCAACCGCTGCTGGAGATGGGAAAAACGGTGCATCTGATTGGTGGTGCAGATGTCGCGGTTGAATTGGATGCCCGCCGCGCGATCAATCAAGGCACTCGGCTGGCGATGGCGTTGTAATTACAGATAGGCGCAGTTCAAAGATAACTGCGCCTACCACCATTAATATTTCGCGCCGGTTTTCACTGATTTCAAGATCAAGAACTTCTGGTTCGAAGCCACCGTGGTGCAGTTGCCGAACAGACGTTTCAGCTTCTGATAGTAATCCAAATGACGGTTGCCCACGATGCGCAGCTCCCCGCCTACTTTCAGGCAACGTTTGGCATCGAGAAACATCTGCCAAGCGGTATGATCGGTGATCGCATGTTGCTGGTGGAACGGTGGATTGCACAACACTGCCTGCATGCTGCCCCCTTCCATCCCTGCCAGTGAGTTGTTGACTATAAACTGACAACGCTCGATGTCTTGCGGCAGGTTGTGCACCACATTCAATTCGCTCGATGCCACCGCTTGGTAAGACTCATCAACGAAGGTCACATCCGCCTGCGGGTTTTGCGCCAATGCTTTCATACCAATGATGCCGTTGCCACAACCCAGATCAACAATGCCGCCAGTCAGATCGCGTGGCAGGTTTTCCATAAATAGACGAGCACCAATGTCCAAACTACCGCGTGAGAACACATTGGCGTGATTGTGAATCAGCCAGTCGGTGCCATCCAGCGTCCAGTTGGTGGTTTCTGGCGCGGCTGGCGGTACGATGTCCGCCACTTCACAATAAATCAGACGCGCTTTCTTCCATGCCAAGCTGGTGCGGGTTGGCCCCAACACTTTCTCGAACAGTTGCATGGTAGAAGTATGAACATCGCGCGCTTTGGCTCCGGCGATAATCACCGTGTCTGGCGCCACCACATCACGCAGAGCGCGCAGCTGTTGTTCCAGCAGTGCCAAGGCTTTTGGAATACGGATCAACACCACCGCCGGAGAGGCAGGTAATTCATCCAAACTACCCAGCAATGTTATCGGTTCAACATCCAACCCGTTCAACTCCAGATTGTGGCGCGTTGCCAACTGACTCATGTACGAATCACTGATGCTGTAGGGATGATGGCCGTGTAACGCACAGGCTAAGGTGCCAAAATTATCGTTGAAAATCAGCACCGGACGATCGCCAATATTCACGTTTTCAAGCTGTTGCAGCAGATATTCATCCGCCGCTTCCCACGCCTGCAATTGAGTGGATTCTTCCTGTTGGGGATAACGCTCCAGCTCAAGTTGCTGTGTTCCCAGATCGAGTTGGCTCATTGCCCCTCCTGACTGATAAAATTTGGGCTGTTTATCCCCTAAAAACGTTCATCAGTAAAATGTTTTTTCAGATAAATTGCGTACCACCTCGAGTATCTTGCGCGCAAAACAGCATTTTTACCGTGTTAACTATAGCATCCACGTCATAAGCCCCCTTTAGATAAGGTTTCATACCTTAAATAGTAACTTTTAATGTTACACTGAAATAGCCAATGGAGTGGTGAGCTGATGATCAAGTCTTTTCGCGATAAGGCACTAGAGTTTTTTTATAAAGAAGGGAAACGAGATCGCTCGATTCCAGCAACGATAGAGAGACAGTTAGCGAGGAAGCTCGATATGCTAGCTGCGGCTCAAAAAGAATGTGATTTATTTATCCCAATTAGCAATTACTACAAGCGCCTTTCTGGCACCTTGCATGGTTGGTCAAGTGTGCGAGTCAATATTCAGTGGCGTTTGATGTTTCAGTGGCATAACGATTTTGCCGAGCAAGTTTACCTCGATCCGCACCAAGATACTTAGGAGGTACTATGTTAGATACCACGACCCGTGAACCCACTACGGTTGGTGAAATTCTACAGGAAGAATTTTTGACCCCTCTTGGGATCGGGCAAGAAGACCTAGCTAAAGTATTAGGTGTTACCAGAGCGACAGTAAATAGGTTATGTAAAGGGCACCGACGTCTGAGCGTCGAAGAAGCCAATATGTTTGCCGATCTATTTGAGACCACTCCTGATTTTTGGCTAAATCTTCAAGCCGCTCATGACCGTTGGGAGGCTCGTCAAACCTATGCCAAACGCGCCCATTTACCACCAATTATGGAAATATTAGGGCGTAAAATTACTCATGCATGACCCCGAACTCAGCTATCTGCAAGGCTACCCTGAACATCTGCAAAGCCAGGTACAACAGTTGATCCACCAGCAACGTCTGGGCGAGGTTTTGCTCCAGCGCTATCCGCAAGTACACGATTGCACCACCGATAAATCGCTGTATCAATTTACGCTCGATCTGAAAAACCAATACCTGCGCAATGCTCAGCCACTAAGCAAAGTGGCTTATGACAGCAAGATCCAGGTAATGAAACACGCGTTGGGAATGCATACCGCCATTTCACGCGTTCAGGGGGGGAAATTAAAAGCCAAAGCAGAGATTCGCGTCGCGACAGTATTTAAGAACGCACCAGAGCCTTTTTTGCGAATGATCGTAGTCCATGAACTGGCGCACCTCAAAGAGAAAGACCATAACAAAGCCTTTTATAACCTGTGCTGCCATATGGAACCGCAATACCACCAACTGGAGTTCGATACCCGTATGTATCTGACCCATTTGTCATTGTTGGGCGAGTTGTATTAATGGTTTGATGAGTGTATTTAAGGAAAGCCGCCCCAAAAAGGAGCGGCTACCTAGCTACTTGCCTGTGGTGTTGATGGTTACCGTGAACGAGTTATGAGAGATATTCCAACCCCCATTCCCGGTTGACAACAGCGCCCCAGATACAACGAGCACAATACAACAGTATCGTTTCATTGCGCGGTCCTTGCATAGACCGCTTCACAGTCATACCACCGGAGATATCACGGCGAATACAAGCACTTGGGTGTGCTCGCGTTTACGGCCATGGAACATCCTTTTCTCATACCCGGTGCCCGTTGCTACACGGCGAAAAGGGCCGCAATTATTGTACATGAATCAAACAGAAGCGAACACTTGACAATGTATGTAAAGTGACCGACCATAAATGCGCTTGGGTGTGCTTGCGTTAAATTAATAACGCATTTGCTGGCAGGACTGCTAACCCAGCCAGCACGGAGAAACCGTCCTTTGGGACGGTTTTTTTGTTTTGAGCGTCACCACTAAAGTACGTCTTTTTCCGCCCCCGTGATAATCTGAATTTTTCAGTTTTTGGGAACGGAGTTAGCTATGATTCGCTTTGCTGTTGTTGGCACCAACTGGATTACCGAACGTTTTATCGATGCAGCACACGAGTGTGGTGAGATGCGTTTAACCGCTGTCTATTCGCGTGAATTAGAAAAAGCACAAACGTTTGGTGCTCAGTATCAGGTTGAACATTTCTTTGATTCCCTTGAAGCACTTGCGCAATCCTCCCTCATCGACGCCGTTTATATCGCCAGCCCCAACTCTCTGCATTGCCAACAATCGCTACTGTTCCTCAGCCATAAAAAGCATGTGATTTGCGAAAAACCACTGGCATCTAATCTACAACAAGTCGAGCAACTGGTGGCTTGTGCGCGCAAAAATCAAGTGGTGCTGTTCGAAGCGTTCAAAACCGCTCACCTACCCAACTTCTTAGCTCTACAACAAGCACTGCCAAAAATTGGTAAATTGCGTAAAGCCATTTTGAATTATTGCCAATATTCATCACGTTATCCGCGCTACTTAGCCGGCGAAAATCCAAATACCTTTAATCCGCAGTTCTCCAACGGTTCGATTATGGACATCGGTTATTACTGTCTGGCTAGTGCGGTGGCATTGTTTGGTGAGCCGCAGTCGGTACTCGCTAGCGCCACATTGCTCAACACCGGCGTGGATGCGCATGGTTCTGTGATCCTTAACTATGGTGATTTCGACGCGATCATCACCCACTCAAAAGTCAGTAACTCGGATATTCCCAGTGAGATTCAAGGTGAAGAAGGAACACTCATCGTTGAGAAAATCTCGGAGTGTCAGGCCGTCGCGCTAACACCTCGTAATGGTAACCGCCAGGATCTCAGCCAACCACAGCACATTAACACCATGCTGTATGAAGCTCAGGTATTTGCTGACTTAGTGAAAAATCAACAGGTTGAGCATCAAGGATTAGAGAACTCACTGAGAATCGCGCGTTTACTCACCGAGATCCGTCGTCAGACCGGCGTTGTTTTCCCAGCGGATGGAGTGTGAAATGAAGCCATTGTTATTGATGCAAACCGGCGATGCACCAGAAGCCATCCTCAAAGAGCATCACAACTTTGAACAGATGTTCCTGCAACAAGGCAATATCTCAACCGAGCGGGTACAGATCGTCCATTTGCCAAACGGCGATCGTCCTTTAGATCCCAATCATTATTGTGGCGTGGTGATCACCGGCTCACCGGCCATGGTGACTGAACAACTCCCTTGGAGCGAACAGGCCGCAGAGTGGTTGCGGCAGGCAATGAAGATTAAATTACCGATCTTCGGTGCCTGCTACGGGCATCAGCTGTTGGCTTATGCCTTAGGCGGCGAAGTCGGCTATCTCCCGCAAGGGATGGAGGTGGGGACGCTAGAAATTGAGTTATTACCTTCCGCGACGACCGATCGTCGGTTGGCATTTTTGCCTCCGCGTTTCAAAACTAACCTGATCCATGCGCAAAGCGTTCTAACGCCTCCAGCAGAAGCGACGGTGTTGGCGCGTTCGCAGCAAGATGCTAACCAAATCCTGAGTTATGGCGATCATGCTCTCACCACTCAGTTCCATCCAGAATTCAACGGTGCCGTCATGCAAAGTTATTTAACTTGGCTTGACGAGCTAGAGCCAGAAAAATGCGAAGAATATAAAGCGAAGCAACAACAGGTTAGCGATACGCCCTACAGCCAATTATTGCTACAGGGCTTCGTCGTAAGTCTGGGTGCCCAGCGCACTTAACAGATTATTTGCTATTAAACATTGACCACTGACACATTTTGAATTATTTTCCGTCGTGCAAAGGGGAGTAACTTTTATACCCAATAGATTTCAAGGTGCGGCAAGGCGGCAACCGAAGGAATCCCTGGGAGCTTAGATCAACTAAGTGACTAGGGTGACAGAGGGAAGCCAACACAGCGGCGGCTTGAAAGATGAAGGGTATCTTGCCGGTTTAATCGTCATTACGATGCGCAAGCATCCGGTTACCGGGCAACCTGATGTCAAAGGTTTCAAAAAACCTTCATCAACGTTGTAAGTGAGACCTTGCCGGAAGGCGAGGTTTGCTTGCAGCGTTCATAGAACGGCTAGCGTCTTCCGACGTTGGCCGTTTTTGTTTTGAAGGAAATTTTAATGATGAATACCGTTGGCACACCGTGGTTATGGGGCGCTTTTGCCGCCATCATAGTTGTGATGCTTGCAATTGATTTACTGCTCCAGGGTCGTCGTGGCGCGCAGTCGATGACATTTAAACAAGCGGCCTGCTGGTCGTTGGTATGGGTCAGCATGACGCTGCTGTTCAACCTAGGGTTCTGGTATTACCTGAACGAAACCGCCGGACGTGCCGTTGCCGACACTCAGGCTCTGGCCTTCCTCACCGGTTATCTAATTGAAAAAGCGCTGGCGGTAGATAACGTCTTCGTCTGGTTGATGCTATTCAGTTACTTTGCCGTTCCTGCCAATCTGCAACGTCGTGTCCTGATCTATGGTGTATTAGGTGCGATCGTACTGCGTACCATCATGATCTTCGCCGGTAGCTGGCTGATTACCCAGTTCCAATGGATGCTGTATGTGTTCGGCGCATTCCTGCTATTCACCGGTATCAAGATGGCGTTGGCGAAAGAAGATGGCTCAGCCATTGGCGACAAACCATTAGTGAAATGGCTACGTAGCCACTTACGCATGACCGATAATCTGGAAGGCGAACGTTTCTTCGTGCGTCGTAACGGCTTGTTATTTGCAACGCCGTTGGTACTGGTGCTGATTTTGGTCGAACTGAGTGATGTGATCTTTGCCGTCGACAGTATCCCAGCGATCTTTGCCGTCACGACCGATCCGTTCATCGTGCTGACGTCTAACCTGTTTGCCATCATGGGCCTTCGTGCCATGTACTTCTTGCTGGCTAACGTCGCGGAACGCTTCTCAATGTTGAAGTATGGTCTGTCAGTCATTTTGGTGTTTATCGGTAGCAAAATGATGTTGATCGATCTGTTCCACATCCCTATCGGTATTTCGTTGGGCGTAGTAGCCGGCATTCTGGTTCTGACGTTGTTGATCAATGCTTGGGTTAACCACCGCAATGATCGCTTGTCATAAATATTATCGGGGCGCTAGTCGCCCCGTTATTGTTTGGCAATTCTCCCCAAATGCCAAATGTTATTGCGATCACACAAATGTAAGCAGAATGTTATCAAGAGTTGATCCGTACATAGAATTTCACTTTCGCCCCTTTTCAACCTCCCCCGTTTCCTGAATACTGGCTCGGCAAACACACTTAGTTACAGACCCGAATATAATTTGCCCGGCAACGTTCCTGTCGAGGTTTGGGGTTTGTGTCATCACCACATTGGGAAGCGGAAACGCGAAAAGCATCATGCATAAAATACTCCAACGGATCACACAGGGCAGTCTGGTTAAACAAATCATGGTCGGCCTGATTGCCGGCATCATTGTCGCATTTATCTCTCCAGGCGCCGCCACCGCCGTCGGTTTGCTGGGTTCGCTGTTTGTTGGCGCATTGAAAGCCGTCGCTCCAGTTCTGGTTCTAGTGCTGGTTATGGCATCTATCGCTAACCACAAACAAGGGCAGAAAACCAACATTCGCCCAATTCTGGTGCTCTATTTGTTGGGGACTTTCGCCGCGGCACTGGTGGCGGTTGTTGTGAGCTTTATGTTCCCTTCAACGCTGGCGCTGGCGACCAATAACGCAGACATCAACCCACCGGGCGGCATTGTCGAAGTGTTAAAAGGTTTGCTGATGAGCGTGGTTGCCAACCCGTTCCATGCGCTGATTAACGCTAACTACATCGGTATTCTGGCTTGGGCAATTGGCTTAGGTCTGGCACTACGTCATTCCTCTGAGAGCACCAAAGCACTGATCAACGATATGTCACACGCCGTCACCATGGTGGTTCGCGCGGTGATCCGTTGTGCACCTTTAGGTATCTTCGGTCTGGTGGCTTCTACGCTGGCAGATACCGGCTTCGGCGCGCTGTGGGGCTATGCCCAACTGTTGGTGGTGTTGATCGGTTGTATGCTGTTGGTGGCGTTGGTACTGAACCCGCTGATCGTTTACTGGAAAATCCGTCGTAACCCGTACCCGTTGGTGTTCGCTTGCCTGCGTGAAAGTGGCGTTACTGCTTTCTTCACCCGCAGCTCGGCCGCTAACATCCCGGTAAACATGGAACTGTGTAAGAAGCTGAACCTGAACGAAGACACCTATTCGGTTTCCATCCCGCTGGGCGCCACCATCAACATGGCTGGTGCGGCAATCACCATCACCGTACTGACACTGGCTGCGGTTCATACCTTGGGAGTTCCGGTTGATATCCCGACTGCACTGCTGCTGAGCGTCGTTGCAGCCATCTGTGCTTGCGGAGCTTCTGGCGTGGCGGGGGGTTCTCTGTTGTTGATCCCTCTGGCTTGTAACATGTTCGGTATCCCGAACGATGTGGCGATGCAAGTGGTTGCTGTCGGCTTTATCATTGGTGTGTTGCAGGATTCTGCCGAAACCGCGCTGAACTCGTCAACCGACGTGCTGTTCACAGCAGCAGCTTGCCAAGCGGAAGACCAACGTCTGGCTAACGAAGATCCGTTGAAGGTGACTCGCCAATAACAGGCTTATTATTGAGTTGCCAAATGCCCCGGGCTAAAACCGGGGCATTTTTATTGCTATCAAGCTTTAATTTTTGGATCGACACCTAACAGATAAAGTACCGGTTTATTGGTCCCTTCTTTGCTGTCGAGACTGTAATTCACCGGAGTTGATCCTGATTGGAGTTTAACGCACACCGAGACTTCCTTTTCCCCCTTGTCTGCCGCCGCCTTAACTATGCTGGTAATGTTTATTGGACGGTAGATTGGCGTACCGTTAAAATTTGCATTGCCGCTCGGCGCACCACTACCGGTCACACAGGTTGGAGCATTATTATGGGTGATGCTGTTCTCATCCCATTGATTTTCCATACCATAAATATAAAGCAGGTTAGACGTCGTGTCGGTGGTGTTAACACCGTAAATTAACAAATGATAGGCCGGGTTATAATTGGCAGGAATTTTGTCGATCCCTTCAGGGATAGCAAAACGCATTACTGCATAACCTTCAGGTGTGTTTCCCTCCGCACGTTGTAATAACAACTTATCAGCAGTGCCGAAATTTTTATCCGCTTCTGCTCCGCCAACGACATAACTGTCAGCCAGCGCTGTGTTGTAGCTGTAGGCAATTTTGGTATCGCATTCACGAGCTGCATTAAGGCAGTATTTCGCCATGAAGTCCGCTGACGCTTCCCGCCAAGCGGCGAAGAAATCCCCGTGGGCGGTATACAGCGATCCCCAGTTTTCTTGCACAACTTTGCCGTGCTCGTCCAACGTCGGATCGAGTGAAAGTTGTACGTTTGTCAGATCGGTGATATTCCCCAACTTATAGGCGATGTTCATACTGATATGCGGAATACGTACCGGGTAGTCCACCGGGCAACTCCCATCCTTATTCGCATAGGCGACATTGTTATGACTCATCATACTCTCTAGAGTCATGTTCATCGCTTTACCATTTTGCATCATGCTGTTAATGGCCGGCTCCAGATTCTTACCATCCCAGCAGGTCGGGAAGCTCACACCGATATTAAATTGCGTCCCTGTTTTCGGGTCTGGCACGCAGTTGGTTGGAATAGTGCCCGTGTAATTACGCCCAGTACACAAGAAGGAAATGTTTGGGTTCGGCGCCGTCCCATTGTGGTTACCCGCCAATATCTGCAGCCCTGTCGGGAATGGCTGTACCGCGTAGCGCTTGCTACTGGGTACTGCAATGTTGTTGTAATAGGTTTTTTGGTACAGTGGGCGGACTACCGTACCATCAGGCAACCGCAGCGAAGGAGCCCAATAAGCCGTGCTATCCGCGACATTATTACAGGTCGTTTCATTTTGGGCTAATAGAGTATCTTTGTTGGAATGGGCATCAGTTTTCGTATTACCAAAAAAATCATGTGACATCGCTACACCGGCACGCTCGGGGTAGATAATCGGATCGTCCGGCAAAGTATGTGAATAATTACAGACGACGTTACCGGCACCATTAGTCAGAACGTCTTCTGCCTGAGCCAACGAACAAGTACTAAGTAGTGCCACTCCAGCAACCGAGAGGTAAAGCTTATTCATGCGTTATTCCTTAATGATAGAAGTTTGAACCCGAAGAAACATTTGTATTTCCTTATACCTCTATCAATTTAGGAGTAAATCCACCGCTCTGCTTTAAAATATTTTATGGGGTATTGTGAGAAATATTGAAGACTTCACATCGAATCATCGCTAAGCACCCTATTGGGATATAGGGTGCGAGGGCGTCGACCTACAATTCGATCGCGAAATACTGTTTGGCATTATCAAAGCAAATATTTTTTACCATCTCCCCTAACAACAGGATATCTGCTGGTGCTTCCCCCTCTTCCACCCAACGCCCCACCATCTGGCACAAAATACGGCGAAAATATTCATGGCGCGTGTAAGAAAGGAAACTACGGCTATCGGTCAGCATGCCAACAAAACGGCTGAGCAGACCGAGTTGCGCTAATTGCATCATCTGGCGCTGCATGCCGTCTTTTTGATCGTTAAACCACCAACCAGAACCAAACTGCATCTTGCCTGCTATCCCTTCACCTTGGAAATTACCTACCATGGTGCCAATCACTTCATTGTCGCGCGGGTTCAGGCAATAAAGGATGGTCTTTGGCAAGCCGCTATGTTTGGCTTGAGCGTCCAACAAACGTGATAGTGGCTGCGCTAACGGTTGATCGTTGATGGAATCAAAACCGATGTCAGGGCCAATAGTTTCAAACATCCGACGGTTATTATTACGCAATGCACCAATGTGATATTGCTGTACCCATTCACGGCGTTGATACTCTCCGCCGAGGAACAGCAGTACCGCGGTTCTGAATTGTGCGCTCTGTTCTGGCGTCGACATTTTTCCAGCCCGGCGCTGCATCAGAATGTTATCCAGTGTGGCTTCGTCGGCTTCACCGTAAGTCACTACATCCAAAGCGTGATCGGCAATCTTGCAGCCATGAGCGGCAAAATGGTCTAGACGTTTTTTCAATGCATCGCACAGTTCACTAAAGCGATTGATGGTGATATCAGCAGCGGCTTCCAATTTTGACAGGTAATCAGCAAAACCCTCGGAGTCGATATTGAACGCCTTATCAGGTCGCCAGCTGGGTAGCACTTTGATAGAGAAACTCGTGTCAGCAGCAATCGTCTTATGGTGGCGCAGATCGTCAATCGGGTCGTCGGTGGTGCCAACCATTTTGACATTCATCTGTTGCATGATACCGCGCGCCCGAAAATCATCCTGTGCCAATAGCTCATTACCACGCTGCCAAATCTGATTGGCGGTCGCTGGGGATAATAAAGTCCCGGTAATGCCAAACGGACGGCGCAATTCCAAATGTGTCCAATGATACAGTGGGTTACCAATGGTATGCGGCACCGTCGCCGCCCAAGCATCAAACTTCTCGCGATCGCTAGCATCACCCGTACACAAGCGCTCAGCAACGCCATTGGTACGCATTGCCCGCCATTTGTAGTGATCGCCTTTTAACCAGATATCATACAGATTGCTGAAACGCGTATTTTCGGCGATCTGCTCAGGCGGCAAGTGACAGTGATAATCAAATATTGGCTGATCTGCCGCATAGTCATGGTATAGACGGCGAGCAAACTCACTATCCAACAAAAAGTCTTCACTCAAAAACGTAACCATCTCGGTTCCTCACCTTATGCTACCAATTTCATTTTCATTCAATATTTAAAAGTTATCACACCAATTAAAGTGAGCGTCCAGCGCTATTTTTGGCTTTCACACCGCTATACCTCATGAGAACAGACTAAAAACGGCAGTACGTACTCATTTTTCAACTAAAAATGGTGACTGAGCTGAATAATGATTTTTGTGATATCGCTCAACCTTTAAATCTGTATGACAAGTTGTTATTTTCCTATCCTGATCAGTGACATTTGTCTTTATTACTGAGCTATGCCACTACTGGCGACACTCGTTGATAAGTGGTATAACAACACGCCCTTCCTACACGAGTATTCACTATGGAATTCACTGAAACCCGACGCTTATATCAACAGTTGGCTGCCGAACTTAAACAGCGTATTGAAGGCGGCGTTTATCTGGTGGGTGAAAAGCTCCCCGCCGAACGCTATATCGCCGAAGAGATGAATGTCAGCCGCACCGTGGTGCGTGAGGCGATCATCATGCTGGAAGTGGAAGGCTACGTCGAAGTGCGTAAAGGCTCAGGTATTCATGTGATTTCCAACCAGCAAAAGCACCTAGTGATCCCCAGCGAAGGCATGGAGTTCGCTACCGCTGGACCCTTCGAGTTATTGCAGGCTCGCCAACTGATCGAAAGTAACATTGCTGAATTTGCTGCCACCCAAGTCACCAAGCAAGATATCGTCCAATTGATGGAGATTCAGGAACAGGCACGCAAAGAGGAACGTTTCCGCGATTCGCAGTGGGATCTCAAATTCCACGTGCAGGTCGCGCTGGCAACCCAAAACAGCGCCATGGCGACCATCGTAGAAAAGATGTGGGTTCAACGGGTTAATAACCCTTATTGGATCAAACTGCATGAACACATTGATGACCGCTCGATAGCCAGTTGGTGTGACGATCACGATCAAATCCTCAAGGCGCTGATGCGTAAAGATCCCGCTGCCGCCAAACTAGCAATGTGGCAACATCTGGAAAATACTAAACAGATGCTGTTTAACGCTTCTACTGATGATTTCGAATATAATGCTGACCGTTATCTGTTTGCCGAAAACCCGGTGATCAACCTAAATGGAATGGCAATCAATAATAAATAAATCGCCAAAAGTCACCGAGTTATGTCAGGTAATGTAAAAACCGCTGAATCGATGCCTGAAACGCCATTTTGCCGTGTAGTATTTCACCGCTGACAGCGTAAATTTCCCTGTTTCCCAACCGGTGCTTTTGGTAGAGTTAGGCCTCTTTTTTTACCCTTGTTGAATTGCCATTCAAAACCGGTGTCGCGCTGACGAGAATCAACAACAAAGCAACGCCGTTTTATTATTATCAGCAACTTGGATCGCCCGAGCGCTTTCAGCCAATTAATGATCCCCTGCTGAGAGAAGAGCAACACAGACGTTTTTAGGAACACCTGATGGACATCATTAAACAATTGATCGATGCTTTATGGCAGCAGGATTTCGAGACCCTCGCCAACCCATCACTCGTGTGGACCCTCTACGGTATACTTTTCATAATCTTATTTTTAGAAAATGGCCTTTTACCCGCTGCGTTCCTACCCGGTGATAGCTTATTAATTCTGGTTGGCGTACTGATCGCCAAAGGCACTATGGGTTTCCCACTGACCGTTTTTATCCTCACCGTTGCCGCCAGCTTGGGGTGCTGGGTCAGTTACATACAGGGGAAATGGCTCGGGAATACACGAACCGTTCAGGGTTGGCTCTCACACCTGCCAGCCCATTACCACCAGCGCGCACATAATTTATTCCACCGTCACGGATTATCAGCCCTACTGGTGGGTCGCTTCTTAGCCTTCATCCGTACTTTGTTGCCAACCATCGCCGGGCTTTCAGGCCTGAGCAATGCTCGTTTCCAATTCTTTAACTGGATGAGCGGCTTGCTGTGGGTGCTGATTCTGACTTCGTTGGGTTTTGCACTGGGTAAAACACCGGTATTCCGTAAGTACGAAGACCAACTCATGTTCTGCCTGATGCTGTTACCACTGGTGTTATTGGTGGCCGGTCTGGTGGGCTCTTTGATTGTGCTCTGGCGTAAGAAACGCTCGGGCAATCAAAGGAATGGGACGTGATAAGTCAGCGTCCGCGCTGGCAGTATGTTTTGATGATAGCGCTGGCTCTGCTGGCGCTCGTTACATTATTAGTGCCCTGCATGGTACAAACCGAAAGCGAATTACGCATCCACACTACCCAGCAAGGGCTGTCATTGCCAGATGGTTTCTTCGTTTATCAACGTCTTGATGAACGTGGTATTCGCATCAAAAGCATCACGCCAGAGCGTAATAGCTTGGTGATCCGCTTAGATTCTCCCGAGCAACAATTGCTGGCACGCGAAGCGCTGCAAACCATTCTCCCCCCTGGTTACACCGTTGCACTCAGCGAAGTCCCCACGCCAACGCATTGGGTACGTGAATTTGCCCGTGCACCGTTAAATCTCGGCTAATCTCAACAAGAAAGCAGATCCTGTCTCTTTGCCTGACCGAAGAAATCCGTTATGGTGAAAAGTCCCCGCAGTTAAAAGTTAAGGAATTATCGAAATGGCAAATGATTCAAATGCAGAAAATTTACGCGCTGAACTGAAAGCCCTCGCCGATACGCTGGAAGAAGTACTGAATACTTCCACCGACAAACCAAAAGCTGAGGTGGAGAAACTGCGCTCCAAAGCCGAAAGTGCGCTGAAAGAGTCTCGTGCACGCCTGAGCGAGGCTGGTGACAAAATCGCGACTCAGACCAAGCAAGTCGCCAGCCAAGCTGATGAGTATGTACGTGGTAATCCGTGGGCTGGCGTCGGTATCGGCGCGGCAGTCGGTGTGGTGTTAGGTGTGTTGCTGGCGCGTCGCTAATGACTGAACAGCCACAACGTGCACAGGGCCCCGCTAAAGGGGTCCTGGATATCGGTCAACGCATACTGACCATTCTGGTCAGTATGGTGGAAACCCGTGTGCGTCTGGTCGCAGTTGAGTTGGAAGAAGAGAAAGCCAATCTTGTCCAACTGTTACTGATGGCTGGCATCACCTTGTTGTTCACCGCTTTCGGCCTGATGAGCCTGTTGATTTTGATCTTCTGGGCTATCGATCCGGCTTATCGCTTAATCGCTCTCGCCACCACCACCGCCGTATTGCTGCTACTGGCAATTATTGGCGTCATCTGGACGGTAGCGAAAGCACGCCGCTCAACTTTCCTCGGTTCAACACGCCAACAGCTAGCGATTGACCGCTCTGAGTTGGAAGATAAAGCATGAGCCAGCAAAATCGGATGCAGCGCAAAGAACAACTGATTCGGCAGATCCAGCAACAACGCTTGGATCTGGCTGAAAGCAAAGTGCTGTGGTTAGAAAAAACCGAACGAATCGATCAGGGCTGGCAGACGGTTTATAACTTGCGTAAATACCTGCTGATCGGTTCTAGTGTGATGGCACTGTACGGGGCTCGTCATCCAAGTAAACTCATCCGTTGGTCACGTCGCGCCTTTAGCGTATGGGGAACCATTAGATTGATTCGTAAGACTTTCTACTCCAAGTAACCGCCCTCTTTTTACTTCAATTCTTCCGTAGCATTACCCCTCAATTTTCTTTAGTTGTTATCAAGATCCGCTGGTGTTCATCACAACGTTTTGATTCCTAGTCATTTGTTAGCAAACTGCGAATTCAAATTTTTTGAAGAAAAACGACAATTTTACTTGCTAACAATCAACGCGACTCACCGTTAACATTCACTCCATCAACAAGACATCGGCAGAACAACGCTGCCACTGAATAAATCACTTTTGGAGTTAATGATGAAAAAATTAGAAGATGCTGGTTTGCTGGTTGCTCGTATTCTGATGCCAATCCTGTTCATCGTCGCAGGTTACGGCAAAATGGGTGATGCTTATGCTGGCACCCAACAATACATGCAAGCCATGGGCGTCCCGGGCTTCTTATTGCCGCTGACCATTCTGTTGGAGTTTGGCGGTGGCTTGGCAATTCTGTTCGGTTTCCTGACTCGTACTACCGCGCTGTTCACTGCGGGCTTCACCATCCTGACAGCATTGTTGTTCCACACTAACTTTGCAGAAGGCGTGAACCAACTGATGTTCATGAAAAACTTCACCATCGCAGGCGGTTTCATTCTGTTAGCGATTACCGGGCCGGGTGCTTTCAGCATCGACCGCGCACTGAACAAGAAATGGTAAGTTAAATTCCTGAGGGTTGGGCGTAACAGCCTGACTCTGTTTTTTTTACCTAAAACTTAGATGAGGGAAACCATGGGACAACTAGTCGATGGCATTTGGCAGGACATCTGGTACGACACTAAATCCACTGGTGGCCGCTTCCAACGTTCAGCCGCACAGTTCCGTAATTGGGTGACCGCCGATGGTCAACCCGGTGAATACGGCAAAGGTGGCTTTAAAGCCGAGTCAGATCGTTATCATCTGTACGTCTCACTGGCTTGCCCTTGGGCACATCGCACTCTTTTGATGCGTAAATTGAAAGGGTTAGAGCAGATTATCCCTGTTTCCGTGGTTAACCCGTTGATGTTTGAGAACGGTTGGACGTTCGATACCGATTTCCCCGCCGCAACGGGTGATCCGCTGTACCATGCCGATTATCTCTATCAACTTTACCTACGTGCCGATCCACACTACAGCGGTCGCGTTACTGTTCCGGTACTGTGGGATAAACGGCAGCAAACCATCGTCAGTAACGAATCTGCCGATATTATTCGCATGTTCAACAGCGAGTTTGATCAAGTGGGTGCCTTGGCCGGGGATTATTACCCACAAGCATTACAGGTAGAAATCGATACTCTGAATAGTTGGATTTACGATCAGGTTAACAACGGGGTCTATAAAGCCGGTTTTGCCACCAGCCAAGTCGCTTATGACGAAGCCGTCGGTACCCTATTTGGCGCACTGGATCGGTTAGAAGAAATCTTCAGCCAACAACGTTATCTGACAGGTAAACAACTGACTGAAGCCGATCTACGTTTGTGGACCACACTAATACGTTTCGATCCAGTGTATGTGACACATTTTAAATGTGATCTACGCCGTATCAGCGATTACCCTAACCTGTACGGTTTCCTGCGCGACATTTATCAAATGCCGGGGATCGCAGAAACAGTCGACGTGGCGCATATCCGTAACCATTACTACCGCAGCCATACTGGTATCAATCCGCATGGGATTATCTCGATTGGCCCGGAGCAGGATCTGACCGCGCCACACGGACGCGATCAGCAATTCAGTTAAACAACAGCCCCGTTCGATAAAGCTAATGCCGTTCACTTAAGCCTCACGTGACTTATAGCTGAACGGATATTTAGGTGGAATATAAAGCACTGAACGAGAATATCGTCGGTGCTTTCTTTTTTCCGGAAGAATAAACGCTTTTACATTTTCCCTCATTCCTTTCAGATGATTAGGGATATTCCCTGCGGCACCTTTACCACTCACCCGAGCCTGTGACACCAGAATGTTTAACGCAGCGACAAAGCTTATTCGTGTCGGTATGACCCCGGCTTCCCCGGCAATATCTACCATTTCTTTTCTCAGCAGATTGTAGGAGATCAGTATCCCCCATAATTCTTGCTTTACGCCCTCTGGAAAGCGGCTCCTCAGGGTGACTTCCCCTTTCAGTTGTCGCCGTTTCAGTTCGCCATAACCCAGTTCAATTTCCCAGCGCTCCCAATAAATACGCAATAAATCTTCTACCGGATAGGCCGCAGGATCGGTCATGGACGTGAGAAATCCGGTGATCTTTCCTTTACCGCCGCCGCTGACATAGCTCACCATTCTTGCCCGCCAGACATCCGGTAGATGCGGAGCCGCCTTACGTGCCTGTGGAGAAACCGGCATCTCAATTAGCATGTCGTAATCGCTGTATCGTTCGATGACCTGATAGCGAAGCTTGCTTTTTACGGGCGTCAGCCAGTGAGTACAGCGTCCCGCCTGTTGCCATTCGATGAAAAAAGCGGCGCTGAAATAGCACCGGTCAAACAGTGTCAGAGTATGGTCTGGAGCAGAAGAAATCAGACGATGAGCCAGCGTTAACTCGCCTTCGGCTACGCCTCCGAACGCGGCATCCAGCAACATATGAGAGTGGGTTGCCATCAGTGCGACCATACGTACTTGAGGGAATGTGCCCGCGGAGGGGTCAATAAAACCAAAAGCCGCTGCGTTATCCGGTGAGTCCGGTGTGCGAAAAAGCGTCCCATCAACACTCAACACACGGAGTCCATGGAAAGTAGCCGGTCCGAGAGCAGCAGGCTGCCATGCTTCATTGCAGGCATGAAAAAGATAGCGAAGCGGTGCTTCCCCCAGTCGTTGGCGTGCAGCGGTTAACACACTGGGTGCGAGGCTTTGGTAGGTGTCATCGGGTTGAAGAACGATATCCAGATGGTGACAGACGTCCTTGATGGATAAGTCTCGCAACAACCCCATCATAAGGATGAGCCATACGGCCTGTTCAGCAGGCAGGCGACGTCTGCGAATACTGGCTTTCTGGCAGGCGGTCAGCGCTTGGTGTATCCAAGCGGGGTCAAGCGAGCGTGAAAAAGCATCCAGCTCAGAAGAAAAAGCATCGACGACAAAATCCATATCATGTTCAGACATAAAAAATCCGGGAGCAGAGGGCTGATCCCGGATTGTCTCTTACTGGTAGGATCGTTCAAGTACTCTTAAACGATCGGCATTACGTTCGATAAAGCGGGGTTATTGTCTTTCCGTTTGAGCAAACAGACGTGGGATCTCACGCAGGAACCAAGCTTTAGCTTCCCCCATGCTGTCACGTCGCCAAGCCATGATAATTTCGACTTCTCGGCTGTATTCCGGCCCGACAACGCGCAGCCGCCCTTCTTCAATGTCTTTTTCCACCATCGGATACGGCATGGTAGCGACACCGAGCCCCGCCAACAATGCACGGCGTTTATCTTCTATGGTACTCACCGTCAGACGTTGTTGTTTATCCAACAGTTGCACCGTCAATACTGGGCGCTCGCGGGCAGTATCCGCCACGGCAATGCCGCGATACTTCACTCGCGTAGTCTCAGAAAGCGGTTCTGGCTCCAGATGGATGGGGTGCTCTGGCGCAGCGACGTACACGCTCATGACTTTATATAGTTTGCGAGTGTTAATTTCTGACGAAGCGCGAAAATGCATATCTGGCGCAATCACGATATCGGCGCGCCCTTGCTCCAAGCGCTCCCAGGCACCAGCTAATACCTCAGTAAAAATAGAGACCTGCGTGTTGGCTTTCAGCGCTAATTTATCGATCAACGGGAACAGTTTACTCGGCGGTGAAAGTGCTTCACTGACGATAGTCAGGTGAGTTTCCCAGCCTCGAGCCAACGCTTCTGCATCGGTGGTCAGCTTATCTGCCGCTTCCAGCAGTACACGACCGCGTTCTAGTAACATACGCCCGACATTGGTGAACTTGGTGCGATGGCCTGAACGATCGAACAACACCACATCCAGTTCTTCTTCTAATTTTTGCATGGTGTAACTGAGTGCCGAGGGCACGCGCCCCAGTTCATCCGCTGCCGCAGCAAAGCTACCACGACGGTCGATGGCATCCATTACCCTCAATGCCTCAAGCGTTAACGCCCGATCTCTGGCCATAAGCTCTCTCTGTCAGGAAATTTGAATATGCCGACCAGATTAACTGGCTAACAATCCGGCGTCCAGATGCTTACCATTTAGAGAATGAAATTAGAGAGCCAATTGCCATGATCACATGCAGAGCAGCACAACAATGCGGGCAAGCCGACTTTGGTTGGTTACAGGCTCGCTACACTTTTTCCTTTGGGCATTATTTCGATCCCAAGCTGATGGGCTACGCCTCATTGCGGGTACTGAATCAAGAAGTATTGGCTCCAGGAGCCGCGTTTCAGCCGCGTACCTATCCACCCGTGGATATTCTCAATCTGATCCTGCAGGGCGAAGCGGAATACCGCGACAGTGACGGTAATAGCGTGCGCGCCAAAGCCGGTGATGTCTTGCTGTTGGGTACTCAAGCCGGCTTAAGTTACAGCGAACAGAATCTGAGCAATGAGACACCACTAACCCGATTGCAACTGTGGCTGGATGCCTGCCCTGAGCGTAATAATGAGGCCGTTCAACGGTTAGTACTGCCACAAGAACCTCATACTTTGCTGGCCTCACCCGACGGTACACAAGGTAGTCTGCAATTGCGCCAGCAGGTATGGATTCATCATTTGGATTTGCAAGCAGGTGAACAACAAACGCTGACGCTGCATGGCCCACGCGCCTATTTGCAATCGATCCACGGCACCATTGATGCCACTGGCGAACACCATGAAAGTCAACGCCTGACCTGCGGCGACGGTGCGTTTATTCGTGAGGAAAACAGTCTGACGATTCGCGCCGAAACACCACTGCGCGCGTTGTTGATTGATTTGCCCGTGTAATCAAATCTCCTTGTTTCAGAAATGCGGCGACTCACTGCAAAGAATAATCGTGGAGCACGAAGCGAGGCAGGGCGAAGCCGCTGCATAATACAAGCTGGATCAACCTCTAGGTCATTCGTGTTAACGGCGGTTTCGCTTAAATTTCCACATGGTGCGGATAACATTGCTATCCGCCATCAAGAAATCATCATGCAACAAGTCGTGCTTCAATAAAAACACGCTTGCAATATGATTAGTAACTCGCAGCGCTAAAACGCTCAGCAAAGTTTTTACTCGCCAGTACGCTAGCCGCTTTCTTGATTTCAAGAATCTGCATAAATCGATCCTGGCCAGAAGGCACAATTTCCGTTTCACCATTGGGGGGGATATACATCACCCACATACCAGTTTTAACATCCACCGCCGCAAACCGGATGCTATAGCGCAAATATTTTGCCTCCTTCAGAGTACTGTCATCACTACCTTCGCGGTAGGGCAACCAAATGATATCTATGTTGTTTTTTCTGGACAACCCCATCTCCACATCTCCCCAGTAGACAATTATCTTGTCCAACCGAGCCTTGGCTGAGGCCAAGCGCAGCGATTTAATGTAGTTCGGCTGTGGGAGCAGCGTCTGCTCTTCATCTTTGCGAGCAACAGGTACGCGGGGTTTAGTCGGCGATAATCCGGAGTAGACTGAAACACTATAATATTGGCTCATTTCCTGCTGCATCGTGGCGTCAGGCACGTTAGTTCCGGACTGAACTAACACAATGGATGTATTGCGCGGAATGGTAAATTGATGCTGGCTAGCGTCGATAACCACCTGCTGAATATCCTCTTCGGTCACTTCGGCAAGCGGATCAATATCTAACACTTCCTGTTCGGTTAACTGGTTTTTACCGGATAGTTGCGCAGCTCTGGATTTGAACTCTGATCCTGAGTTACCGCAGCCGTTGAGCATTGCGCTTGAAATAAGCAGTAATGATAACAGCGTGACTGAGCCCCAGCGCTTAAATGATTGCATCATGTCGTCCCTTTATATAAAAGCGTCTTTGTTACTGTTTTCCATCGGTTATTAACGCGTGGTAGCGGCTTAGCAGGCCATTAATACGCTGTTCAATATGCTCGAGTTGTATGGCATCCCGCTCTGTGGCGTCAGCTTGCATGAGGATCAGGCTCTCAACAGGGAGGTGACTGTCATTTAGCTGACGCTGAATCGTATTGAGTCCCGCGAGCAGCCGCACATCGGAGAGCGTCGAACCCCGCACTTGTGCCTGATTAACCTGCCGGATTAGCGCCGAGACCTGTTGCTGCAACACTAGCCAAGACTCAGCAGAGTTCTGCACGGCTCTTTGCTGCGCCAGACGCTGCTGCCACCGCTGGTCCATCGCCGCCACTTTTTTAGAGTCGGGCCAAAGTTGGGCCATCAACGCTGTCAGGTTATCACCATAGAAATAACTGGCCACCGGCGATGCCTGGCTGAGTTGCGTCAGTTGCTGCTGAAATACCTGAAAATCGGGCTGCCTTTGCCAGAAAGGTATGGCATGTAGCTGACTGGCATACTCGACAATCTCTTGTGAAGAGAGTGGTGAAAAGAGTTGTGGTTCCATCAGCGCACGGTTCGGCTGCTGGAAGAGCACCACAGCCGTTAGAAAAACTAGCGCGCTAGTCCCCACCCCCATAAAAAAACCATGCCACGCGCTTAATCGTGGAATCAACTTTTCCGGCAACGGTGCGATTACCAGCGGAGGTATCTCAGGAACCGGTAGCGCAGCAGTGACAACCGGCGCTTCGGCGACGACGAGCGCCTCAACGGGCTGCAGTTTCAGTTCAGCTGGTTGTTCAACCACTCTGGTCTGCCGCGTTCTTTTTCGCTCATTGATAATATTGGTTGCCGCTCGCTTTTCCAGCGTTTCCCGAGTGTGGTGAACAAAGTTATAGAGGTCGATAATCGCAGGCTCTTTTTTTAACAATAGTGCCTTCACTCCGTCAGCAATGGTGTGCAACGGTTGTTCCAGCTCAATCAACAGTGGAATGTGCTGTGTGGTATAGGCAAACGTGCGCACGTCATCGCTTATCCGGTTTGCAAGCCAGTTAAGCATCTCGATACGCGCAGTCTCACCTTCGGGCCACAACTGCTGCCAATGCCGAGTGATTAAAACAGCAAGTAACTCGCAGCCCTCCTTAACGGCTGATAATCCCTTCAATTTAGTCTGGGCAAAAATAAAATAATTAACCGTTTGCAGATCCATACCATTCCTGCTGAATAACTCCTTCGCGCACGTAACAATCAGTAGGAAATCGACCTCAGGGGCTGCAGGATGGTTAAGCTTGTTAATCTCATTACGTATCTCAGAAAACTCAAGATAGTTGCGTGGGTCGCCGCCAATATGGATATCCTTGTGCATCTTTTCTCTCCAGAGAAGGCCGGACAATGCCGGCCACACGGTACTTTAATAAAGGGTTTCTGGCAGAGAGAACTGGCTAAACAACCCACCAGCAAACGGGTTGTCAGATTCATCGACAAAAATACGGTAGATGATGTAGCCATTATCAATGTCGTAACGCACGTCAAAGGAGTTATTGTCGACATTGGTTAACTTGCCTGAATTAATCATCCGTAATAATCCCCACGCATTGTTATAACTGAGAGCACGGTTGCTGCGATCGCTACCAATTAGTGTCAGCTTGCTCTCGACGTTATCACGCATTGAGTTTGGCCAAATCAGGCGTACAGGAACGCTGGTAGCGTGACGATACTCCACTAACTGCCCATCGAGATTCAGCACGCCGCGCCGACGGTTACCAGACATATTGATAGGTTGTATTGAGAACTGAATACCCAACCCACTTTGCTTTTTAAAGAAGACACGGCGGATCTTCTCGGCAACATCAAGCTGCCGAATAACCTGAGGATTAATCAGCGGCTCGCCAGTACCATTTATCTCCGGGGCATTATCAATAAACACTTTGAGGTTCTTTTGATAGAAGGTATCCAGCGTGCCGTCATAGCCAAAGAAGCGCTCAAAATCACTGAGTGGCACGTCCTGTTTTGCACCAGCCGCAAACGGATAGCGGTGCGCAAATGTCTGTTGATACGGCGTTACGATTTTGTCATTCCATTCCACTTCCAACGATCTGATCGCTTCAATCATGATCGCATCCCACACTTCAGTCGCTAGCTCGTTTACCCAGCGCCCAAGGGGTTCTGGCAGTGATTTGGCCTGCTGCTGTACTTCAAACACAGGGTCACTGTCGTTGTTACTTAAACGAAGCTGAACCGCTTGTAACGCTGAACGTCCTGGCGACGGTGAGTTCTGAATAGCCATCAAATAGCGGTGCAGTTCAGTAATTTTGGTACTGATGTTACCTAGAGCGCTTAGCTGATCTTTATCCTCAATGGTGACGCTATTCTCTTTGGTGAACTGATGGCTCAGATAGTTAAGTAGTCGATAATCCTGACTTTGTGAGGTCGTACTGGTGCTAAGCAGCTTAGAACCTTCGCCAATCGCCGAGGCCTTCGGCGTAGTGTTTTCACGCAGTAACCCCATAATGCGTTTAAAGACATATTCACCACTAGTGATTTGCTCTAAACCCGTAATAGCATCCGGGATGCTCTCGAATTTGCGAATATGAATATTGTTGTAGCCGTGGTGCCAAGTGGTGACATAGTCATTCAGGTATAACGAAGTAATTTGCTTTTGGATCTCTTCCCGATCGGCTTTGCTGTAATGCACGTCTTTAGTGATATCCAGCACCCAACTGTCAAGCGAGGTGTAATCGATCAACGACTCATCCTGGAGAACAAAGAAATTACTCAGCCCGGCTCGGGTTAACAACTGCGGGATTTTTAACGATGCTTCATCATCAGCAGTAAATACCGAATCAAAACTGGCTCCGACCTGATTACGAATATTGAGATCGTTTGGCAAGGCAGATTTTGCCTGCCCCTGCAATCCCTGATAGACACGGCGGTAAATAGAGAGTTGGCGCAGATCAACCTGCGCATCCTGAATTGATTGCGCATAAGGCAGATAGCTGTCGATAGCGAGGCGGTTCTTATTCTCGCGCTCCGCCTTCCATTGGATATTATCCAGCGCGTAAGAGAGATGATTTTCGAGCTGCATCTGTACATCATTTTGCCCTTTAAATTCCTCGCTCCAACGCCCCATCATATAGTCCATCACCAGGGTTTTATCGCGCCCACTCTCATCCTCAATCATGCGCATGATACGCAAGGTTTTAAGCTTACTGTCACTCCCCTCTTTTTCGCTGCTAAGCTGCCGCTCCAGCCCGTTCATGATCGCAGGCAGAAAACGCTGTAGCAAAAGTTTGCGATAGGTTGACTCGACATAAGGCCCAATTTTCGCCCCTTGATAGAGCCCCATATCGGAGAAGAAGCTACGGTGCGTGTAATCCCCATAGGCAAACGCAGCCTGACTGACCGGATTCAATAGCGGAAGCTGTAGCGCTCCCAAGTAATCCTTCTGGTGCGGCAATTCAATTTCGACATACTGTTTGGCTTTGGCTAAAACGACTTCGCCCGATTTCAAATTATCGCTATAGAAGTATTGCCAACCGAGCACCATTACCGCCGTAATCCCGGCAGCACTGGTTCCCCAGCGCAGCAAACGCTGGCGACTTTCACTACGATAGCGTTCATTCTTACTGGCGATTTGCGGCTCTTCAAACAGCAAATTATTTAATAGCTCGTGGGTGAAATAGGTGTGTGAGAGAGGTGTTTGCCAGCTCGGGTAGATCTGTTCCGGCAAGTTGTATTGCGATGCCGCAGATTTAACAAACAGATCTTCCATCTGTCCTTTCTGTACCGAAGAGGTCAGGTAGACACCGCGTAATAGTAACGGCTGCTCCAACGAGAATAATCCATTGTTGATAAACGCATGGATATAGTCGCGGATGCCGTTGATTTGGCGAATAAAGGTAAATACCTGGCTGCGCTGGCTGATATCGACGTTGTTAGCCATCATTCCGGCGAGCGCACTATTAAGCTGCGAAAGCCACTGCTGCCAGAAGCCATCGAGTGCTGCCTCCCAATCCCGGTTTCCAAGCGGAAATGTGATGCCTAGAATCGCTTCACGCTGGGTTTTATCCAGCGCCTGAAACATCGCCCCAAAACCGTAGAGCAGATCCAGTTTTGTGAACACCACATAGACAGGTAAACGGGTAGAGAGAGATTGGCTTATTTCGCCGAGCCGAGATTTGATCGCGGCAATATGGTTCTCTTTTTCCGTCTTATTAAAGGTACAGAGCTGAAACAGATCCACCGTCAATACAATACCGTTGAGTGGCTGAACCGGACGTACCGCCACCAACCACGATAGGGTATTTTTCCATAGTCGTTCATAGAGCGTGGGCATACTGAGATCAGTTGGCTGATCCAGCAATACACCGTCGGCTTCAATAATAACGGCTTTATCGTTCATCCAGCAGTGAACCAACTGCTGCTGCTCCGGCGTATAGAGATCGTTGAGTTTATACCCCTCTTTCAGCAGCGTTGATTTCCCACTCTCCCTGCTACCAATCACCAGATACCATGGCAGTTGATACAGATAGTTTTTGACCGTCAATTGTTTTTGCAGGTTAATGAGCCAGCGGTCGAAATAGCGCTGCTGAATTCCCACTTCCAGTTGAAGTGGATCTTTGACTTCCTGCCTGACCTGTTTGTGCGTGGTCTGTAGACGTCTGTTAGTAAAAAAGAGGCGTAATACGAAGGCTGTCATCGCCCCTAATAGGGTAATCAGCGTAATAAGCCAGCGGCGTTCGGTGGGAGAAAACGGTTTCATCTCCATTATTTCGACGTTGTCGCCGTAATTCCACATCCAAAACATAAACAGCAGCCAGATAGCTGTCATGACATAAAGCCGAGCTTTTTTTACCGGGATTTTTGATAAGCTTGGCTTTTTCGCCAGACCATCCAGCTTTGGTAACCGAGGCTTAAATATTGATGGCAACCGCATTCCTTACTCCTTGTTACCTGATATATCTTTCAGTCCATTACAGCTATCAAAAAAAGAGGGTTCCCACTCTCTGACCGAGAGTTGGGCGGCCTTATTTTCCAGATTGTCGAGTTGCTGTTTAGCTAACTTATAACAGCCGGCTTGGTGCAATAACCGGATGGTTCGCAACTGGCTGTAGCACAATGATCGAAGTTCATTATTGGTGGTCTGCTCAATAAACGTTAAAGCGGCATTCAGCCCTTCACTATCAAACAGCGCCTGTACTTGAGTGAAATGTTCATCCTGCGATACCCGACTCTCTTTTTGTTGCAGCCACTGTTGTGTTTGCGGATTCATAAAGGGTTCGCCGTTAGCGAAACAGAGCGGTGGATACTCAGGGAAACGGGCGAGAAACCACAGCAACTCATTGCGGATCGCATCGCCACAACGCGGATAGCCCAGCTTATTGGCGATACAGGCCGACATATAGTGACCATTGAACCAGTAGGGCGAATAGGCAATGGTATTTTCAACTTTGAGCCACAATGCTTGGGTCGGCTGCGCTAGCTCACGTTCAAACTCGCTAATTTTCTCAATCGGCAGCGCCGGAACGGTGGTGACTCCCTGTCTGGACGCAGGCAGCGCCGTAATGTTGAACCACACAGCATGGCGCCGCAGTTGGAACCCGATAGGTGTCGCGAAGCTACGGGTAGATTCGATTTCCGCCATCTTCAGTAATGTCTTACACCAAGCGCGATCAGAGGAGTCATCCAATGTCACAGAGGGCAGCGTACCCGTTGATGCCAGCACGGCAGGCCGCAGGTTTCCCTGAGTATCGGATGCTGGCGACAGCGTAGACTCGGGCGGCAAGGCACTCACAGAGGATTTTCCATAGCTGATAATCAGCTTATCCAATTCGTCACATAGCGGCGTATGTGTTTCCCATAACAGCTTGAGGCGAACGAACTCGCTTATCGCTCTCTCTCGTTCTTTAGCTATCGCCAACTGGCTGAATATCTCTTTGGCCATCGTAAAGCGCTGCAACACCGTTTGAGCAATACGTAACTTATTTTTCTGCGGGGCGGCAACGTTCCACCAGCATTCGACGTAATCCCCCAACAACGCAATAGCCAACAAAATACTATCGGTACGCTCGCCACGCTGTAAGGTATTCAGCAAATGCGCCAGCAAGCGAAAATCTTTCGTCTCTTCAGAGAGTAATTTTAATATCCGATCCTGAACCGTAGGAATATTCACCATTTCATGGCTTATGGTGCCAAGCTTCGCCATTTCGGTATCAATATACTCCCAGTCGCTATTTTCCAACGGGATGGCAAGCCCCAGTTGGGCATCGAGCATTGGCTGTCGAATCAGGTCACGCCAGGGATGTTGCGTAATAAATTCCATAATTAACTCACCACCTGCAAGCTTGTCGTAGTGGTATAAGAGCCTTTGCCAGTCCACTTATTGGGAAAGAGAGTGCACCGATCGTTTTGTCCTCTGTACTGATCGAGAGTGTTTCAGCCTCGAACAAGCGCTTTATCTCCTCGATTCCCGCAAGCCCCCGACTGCTTTCCAACAACAGGCCGTTATCGCGAATAAACCAGTAGCTTTTGAAGGCTGCGCCATGGTCGGTTTTTAGTACAATCGTGCTGCTGCCTGCCGTCAGTTGTTTATAAAAGGCAATCTGCATGCGGGTGATGTTGTCCTGGCAACTAAAAATCAACAACGGCTTCGGAGGGCGAACCCCGGAGGCTGGGATGGAAATAATCACCTCGGGGGAGAGAGCGCCTTCGCTCTCGCTGATAAGAAAGACATTGGAGTCCTGCTGGCGTTGCTTCTCAAGCTGAATCGCTTTTTTAACCGTGTCAGCACGCTCCGTCACGACCAGCCACTGAGTGGTCACCTCTGTTTTGCTGAGCAAATCGTCATAACAACTGAGGCGGATCAGTGCCGACTGCTCGCTTCGGCAGCGGATCATGGCCTGTTCAAGTTCGGTTTTCTCGGTAACTTTCGGCACGGGCATCGCACCCACAGAGCTGTTCAACATCATCGATGTCAACAGCCAGTAGAGAAGCAAACCGCTCACTTTCAGCATGCCGGTGCCTCCCCCACGAACGAGGTGAAACGGTCATCGGTAACGCTGAAATGCACGTACTGCACCGCCTCACCCGCCGCCATTTTATTCAGCAGTTGGAGCGCCACCGGCGGCAGTAATTGTCCATCAATGATAGACTCCAGCATACGGGCACCGTTCTCGGCACGCGTCGCCCGAGCAATAATCTGCTCTGCCACCACATCATCAAACAACACGCTGGCGTCAAACTTGTTACGCAGCATCTGCTCAAGCTTTTGCAGCTTCGCTTTCACAATCACATTCAGCACAGCAGGAGAGAGCGGCAGATAAGGAATTACCTCCATACGGGCCAGCAACGCGGGTTTAAAGAAGTCAGTCAGTTCACGATAGAGAGGGTCATGGATGCGCTCCGGCACATCGGCATTGTCGACAATAGTTTGATAACCCAGGTTGGAGGTGAGAAAAAATACCACGTTTTTACAATCGATAACTCGCCCTTCGCCGTCCGCGAGTTCACCTTTATCAAAAGCCTGGTAGAAAAGATTGAGTACGTCTGGATGCGCTTTTTCCACTTCATCCAGCAGCACCACCGACCAAGGTTTTTGGCGAATGGCTTCAGTAAGAATCCCGCCCTCACCGTAGCCCACATAACCTGGAGGTGAGCCGATCAACCTTGATACGGTATGTTTCTCCTGATACTCCGACATATTTATCGTGGTGAGATACTGCCTGCCACCAAACATCAGTTCAGCAATTTGAATCACCGACTCGGTTTTGCCCACCCCGCTTGGCCCCACCAGCAAAAAAGCTCCCAACGGCCTGCCCGGGCGGCGCAGATCGGCTCGCGCCGTCAGTAGATGTTTATGCAGGTTTTCAATCGCTAGCTCTTGTCCTTTGATCTCGGCGCTCAGATAACGGGGAAGTTCGGTGACAATCGACAGTTCGTTCTGAGAAATGCGGTTCAGTGGCACGCCCGTCCACTCCGCAATAACGGCGGCAATCTGGGCTTTATCGACATGCGGAGAAACCAGCAGCCCTTCGTGCTGTAGCGCTGAGAGTTCAGCCGTCAACGTGCTGAGCTCACGTAACTGCTGCTGTTCGCGACCACACTCGGTAATGGCGTCGTTTTCCATGCTTGCGCAAGCCGGATCGGACAGTAGCAAGGTTCTCAGCTCAATAATGCGGTGCACCAACTGCTGCTGTTTCTGCCAGCGCGCGTGCAGGTTTTCTAACGCCAGTCGGTTCTCATCATCGCGCATCTTCAGGTCGGCGATACGATCGCTATTCTCTTTTAGGCCAAGACGCTGCTCACGCTCCAACAGCGTCATCTCTTGCGTAATCTGATGTTGGGTATTTTCCAGCACCGTCACCTGCCGGGGGGACGAGGTGAGGTTAATGGAGATACGCGCGCAGGCGGTGTCCAGCACGTCGATGGCTTTATCCGGCAACTGGCGGCCTGATATATAGCGCTCACTGAGATGCGCCGCAGCTTGTAAGGCTTCATCGTCAATCAGGACGCTGTGAGCCTGTTCATAAATTTCTCGCAAGCCGCGCATGATAATCACGGCTTCAACCGCTGTAGGTTCACTCACTTTCACTAACTGGAAACGACGAGAGAGTGCCGCATCTTTTTCAAAATACTTTTTGTATTCACTCCAGGTGGTAGCAGCAATAGTTTTCAGCTCACCGCGAGCCAGCGCAGGTTTAAGCAGGTTCGAGACATCTAACCCACCCTGCTGGTTTCCCGCGCCAATCAGCGTGTGAGCTTCATCAATAAACAAAATAATCGGTTCAGGAGAGTGGGTAACTTCAGCCATAATCCCCTTGAAGCGCTTTTCAAACTCCCCTTTGACGGACGCCCCAGCCTGTAATGCCCCCAAATCCAAAGACATGATTTGTGTCCCTGCCAACCGGGTCGGAACGTGTTTATTGGCAATACGCAGCGCCAATCCCTCTATCAATGCACTTTTACCAACGCCAGCGTCGCCCACAACAATGGGGTTGTTCTTCCTACGTCGAGATAGGATATCCACCATCAAATCAATCTCTTTATCCCGGCACAACACGGGATCGAGCTTGCCCTCTTCGGCCTGTCGAGTCATGTTGGTGGCATATTTTTTGAGTAACGACGCTTCATGGTCAGGAACACTATTTCCCCCGGTACGCGGCGCGCTCTGAACACTATTTTCCGCCGAACCACTGACCCAGAAGTGAAACTCTGCCTGAAACTCGTCTTTATTGATGGCGGTTAAAATCTGAACGACTGGTTTGGCGAGGTAGCGGTTTGGCGTGTGGAGAATCGCCAATAAGATGACGCCAGTTCTGAGGTTGCTCTCTTTGAATTCAGCGCTACTCAGCAATAACGCATCCTGCAACAGTTCAACCAACAACGGTGAGAAACTTGGTGTTTCCGCATTCTGGCTATTATCGCTGGGAGTTTGCTCCAGCAAACCACGCAGCAAATCGGTATCAATATTGGCGCGGGATAATATCTGTCGGATATCGCACAGCACGGTGTCCAGACTCTGTAACAGAAAATGTACTACCGTGATTTCTGCGCTACGAGAATTCACGCAAAGCGCCGCCGTATTTTCAAAAACGTGCCGACTCACGGGGTTTAGCTGTTGAAGAAGCTTGGAAATTTCTATCCGAATCATGGCTAAATCCCTTTATTTGAGCAACATATTGAGATGATCCAACACGCTGGCACTTTGCGAACTGAGCCAGAATGCATAGCACGAATAAATCAACACCAAGACAGTGACAGTAGCAATCACAATATGCCGTGTAGTCAGTTGCTTAGGTAAAACGTAGCGCGAGGGATGTACTTCACCTACGTGTAACAACGTCGAGGCAGGTTCGCCGTTGAGTGAGGTTAAAATATCGTGCAGACGCCGGAACAGGCGCTCGAATTCATCATTTTGCGCCGCATTTTGCACTTTATAGCGCCCACGAAATCCCAAGCCGAAACAGAGATAAATAAACTCCAGCATATCTTTATAGCGCTTGGGTTCATTCATTAACCGCTCGACGATCTGGAAAATACGCTCCCCACCCCATCCTTCATTATGAAAATGGATCAGCAGCGATTTATGGCTCCAGAATTTTGCCAGCGATGAATCAGCACTCATCACGCACTCATCAATAAAGGTACAGAGCATATAACGGAAGGTAATAATCGAGCCGGGCTCATATCCTTCCATCTCAAGAAACTGCTCGATACTTTCTATATCCGTCTGGATTTGGCGATAGAGATACTCTGGCTCAGAAATATTCACCGACAGATCCTGCATACGCAAAATCATCCCCAGCAGCGGCGTGGCCGCATCAATAATGGGATTGATATTGTTACCGCGCAAATTCAGGGAATACTGCTCCAACTTGTTGGCATAGCGACTGGTCTGTTCGGCACCGTGCCACAGGAGTTCTTCGCTCATTATTTACTCCTTATGGCCCACAGTTGCAGGTCAAGTTCTGGGAAATTACCGGCAACGTGGAAGGCTATACTGCTGGCTTTAGTAATGTGCTCCCATTCCGGTACGTGGCTGTCCAGTTGGAAGTAGATATAGCCCGCATGGAAAGGAAGCTGAGGCGGAGCCGCTGAAAGCGGGCTGAGTGGAATACCCGGCAGTTGCACTCTGACCAAATGCTCGATTTTGGCCGGCGTCGATATTTTGGTTTGCTGGATAAACAGACGAATCAACTGATCCTGCGGCAACTGCGCCTTGACTGCCAGAATGAAATTGGCCGTTTTAAGCAGATCGATATCGTTAATCACCCCCGTGTGGATCCCACTGTGCTCGGCCAGCGGAATTGGCACCGCCCTTGGCGTTAATACAATACTCAGCGCCAACCGCGTTTTCAGAATTAAATCTGAGAAGGTGCGAGTCAGATCGTCATGGTTATATAGCTGAAAATCCTGAGCGGCTCGGGCTTCAGAGGTAAATGTCATCAACTCTGAGCAGGTGCGAGTCAGCATCATATAAAGCGTTTCTGGGTGGACTATCTGGGTATGTGCCAAATGCCGGTACACTGGTTTTGCCGAATTAAGCAGTTGCAGCATCAAAAACTCGGCGACACCGGAGATCCCCTGCTGTGTGGGGGAGCCAATCTTTTCGGAAAGCTGCTTCGCGCGCTCAGCGACCAAGTTCGCCACCTCTTCCAGGAAGGTATGCAGATGTGGGGCAACCTGCAACCGGGAGATGGTGGGAATAAAGGTTTCATCTAGCATCAAGGTACCGTCAGCACGAACCTCTTTTATCCGGCACAGCGGCAGCAGAGTCCAGGCGCTGAGGTTATCCGATCCCCGGATAAGACGTGGGGTCAATCGGGCAACATTAACCTGTACGTAATTTCCGTTCTGTGTATGTAGATCCCTGATCTGATGAGGATGATTTTTGAATCTTGAGATCTCACCCTGGCTTTCTAGATCATGGTGCAGTTCGGTGATTACATCGCTGATAATCGGCAGTGCCAGATAGATATCACGACTTTCAGTGCTCGGGATCTGTTTAATTTCGATAGGCTGTGGTGGAATATCCTCAAACGGAATATCAAACAACGTACCGTCAGGCATCACTCCTGCAGCATCGGTAATACTAACCCGGCCCAGCTTCAGCATTTCATGATCAATAGCCAGACGGCTAAAACCCCAGGCATAATTAACCGCAGTATTAACCCGGCCATGAATTAAATAATCAATATGTCGCTGCTGCTGTTGTAAATGCTGAGGCGCGATTGAGAGTCCTTCTCGCCAGATTACTCGGTTCTTATTTGCCATGTTTATGCCTTTATGGTTTCTTTATTTCCACTGTGCCAGAGCGTAAATGAATTAGTATTTTATACTTCTTACCTACCCCATCGATATCCACCACATCCATCCAGTAAATGTTGCCAGAATCGATACCCATGTAGTGGGCAACCACCGCCAGATATTGCGTTTTAGGATCTATTTTTACTGACTTTACTGGCTTAAACTGCCCCGGCTCTAAGGTGTAGTCCTGATGATCGATATAATTTTTACCTAATATTTTTTCTAAAGGTTCGGTCGCAATCTGGTAATAGTCGGTGCTAAGAAGTGTCGAATCATCTTCCAGATAAATAACTTGCAGATCCGTCGGCGATGGCTCGCCCTCCAGGTTCTGGTTGATGTCATTATCTGCCAGTAATTCAAACTCAATTTCACTCGGATTCTCTTGCGGATACCCAACAGGCACCTCAGGATCGGTAATCACGGTATAGATTTTTTTTGACACTTCGCAGCCTGTTACACAGAGGCTGATTAACAACACAGCCATTATCTGCACACGACTCATAGCTCACCCTTACCATCGCACTCTTGCTGGAGCTGGCGGATATGTCTGTCGTATGACTGGGCATAAATCTCCTGGAACAACTTCTCAAATCCCTGCTGGCGATTGGAGGTCAGTTCGTCAAAGTAGCTGCTGTACATCTCCCACGCCCAAGCGCTGTCCAGTGGCATTTTTTCGCTCGCGCGCCGGTAGCGCTGGAAACGGGAGATCAGCGCCTGGGGCGACAGCGCTTGTAGTAACGCCGATAGCGCCTCGGAGATGGCTCGTTGGTTAGCAACATGGTGCAGCCGCACTTGGTTCAAGCTCTCTGCAAATGCCGAGGGTGCGGAGAGATGTACTGGACATTTGTTGGTGGAGTAGAGCAAATCCACCATTTGCTCGTAGTTGAGCGCGAGATGCAGTGGATTATCCTCAATCGGTCGCAAATGTTTATCTGACGAATAGAGGTTAGCTTCGTGTAGCGCGCTTAACCCATTGATCACAGCTTTGATACTGTAGCCTACCTCCTCCAGCAGCTCATAGGCTTGTTGGCTATCCTTCAGTTGAACGGTGTGATTCAACCCTTGAAACAACGGGTTGATCGCCAGATGCGTCAGATCATTGTCGAGCAAAGTGCTACCGTGGTCGCTCTGCCTATCTAACTGGATCGCCTGTTCAAGCACATTTTGACTGGTAATCACGGGTGGAATGGTGTTGGTAGCGTACTGCGTCAGAGAATTTTCCTCATCCAGCACTTTAAGCGGATCACGCGGCAAAGAGGAAAGCACCGCAGAAGACGGTACGATATCAGTCAGCGTCTGTACTGAAGCACTGACTTTCTTCGTGAGGATCTCGTTAATCGGATCATGGTGACTGGCAATGATATCTTCCGGGCGAGCCGAGAGCGGATCCTGATAGAGTTTACCGTTCACGTTAAGCTGTACTTTGATCTTAAAATCAGCAAGCTTAATCACATCCCCATGTTGTAAACGCACTGGCTTCGCTTTGGCGAAAAGATCGATATCGTTCAAATGCAGATCGGGCGCATAAGCACTGATACAGAAGTGGGAGTCAATCATCTCCACTTTGGCATGCAAAGATTCAATTTGACCCTTCTGGTTTTGTATTGACCAAAAATTATCCGCGTTACTACCAATGGTCGCCCCTTCACGAGCAATTAACGTATGCGCATGTTTACCACTCGCCAGATTTTCATGGTTGAGTATTTGTAGGGTCAGCGTAGTTAAATTATTCATAATTACTCCTGCATCTTCAGCATAATGCTGGGCTTGCCTGGTGGATCTTTCAGGAAGGTGGTCCAGCCGAGATAGCATCCGGAGTCACTGCCTAATTCCATGGCACCAATCTGGTTATCAGCCAATATCAACTGTAAATCCCAGGCAAATTGCCCCCGCAAAATAAACGTCACAAAGTTATGCAGAGGCTGATGCAATGCTCCTGTGGGTAAAAAGAGTGCCATTGCCTGTCGTGTCAACTGGCTTATTTTCAAGATGAATTTCCCGCTGTAATCAGGAATATGTGTACCAATAATAAAATTCTCCCCAAGCACAGTATTAGCGAGGCCGATATAGTTTTGCTGCGCAGGAGGAATAGCAACACGTCTGTATTGCCACGACTCAATGCAAACATCGGCTAAATCAAAACAGTGAGCAATTAATGAAGCCATCAGCGCGGGCGAACGACCAGAGCTGGAGATAATTCCAGCGTAGGAGAGCATCTTGCTTTGGTTGACCTGTAACGACTGGCGAATACTGTTATTTTCCAGCCCAACTAGTGCGAACATTCGCTCAGAAAACTCATCCTGACCGCTGTGTTTGTAGCAGATGTAGTAGCGGTATTTACGCCAGATTTTAAATAAATAAGTAGCCAGCCGATGATTAAACAGATCGAGCAACGAAATAATGCGGTGATCCTGTTGGATCTCTTCCCATGCCATATCCTCGAGATAATAATTCGGCAACGGCGAGTGCGCGCCAGTCAGGCTGAGGAAGGGGATCTTAATCTCCACCCGTTTATTATTTAATGCTACCGAAGAAATATCCCGAATAGTAAAACTCAGCGAAGGGTCGCTGATAAACTGAATAAACTCTTTATGGGCGGGCAAGCTCAACAAATCATCGATATCAACATCGCTCGATTTTGCAAGCAGTTCAACCAACTGATAGAAATCATATTTCTCCGCCTGAGGAGGGATCAGGCATTCATCAACGGCCATTGGTACACCTCGCGTGTTGATGAATTAACCAGTTCCAGAAAATGAAAAGAGTTGACTGTGGCATACATCGAATAGAAATGTGCCAGCACGGCGCCGAAGAGATACATTTCGCCTTCACTACTGAAAGCATCGGGCGCGATCTCAAGCGTTGATTTATGCCCCTCAATAATTAAATCGCGATAGTATTGCTGATGTGCCGACGATTCAAAGCGATGAATACTCGCCAATAATTTCGCCAAGTGCTTATCTGCACGCGAGTTATAGCGGGCAGTAAAATTGTAATTTTGCAGGATCTGACAGAGTGCATCTTTACTGAGCAAGGAGAGGTAATTTAGCGATAGGGATGAAATCGCCGTCCACTGCATGCTGCCGTTCAAACTCGGGCGAGTCACCCCTGATGGAAAAGTGATATTGGTCAGTGAAACAGTTGCTGGGATATGTTTCCCCCGGCGAGAGATATCCCCCATACGCAGCTTTTGCGCCTCATCACCATTACTGCACAGGGCGTTAATCGAGATAATCTCATCATGCTGCTGCTGTTTTGTCTCGTCACCGCGCACAAAGTAGAGCGAATAATCGATCCGCTCCGGCTCACGAGCCGATCTGCGATTCAAATAGTAATAGAGCGGCACCGCCCCCTTCTCATACTCGGTCTGATGCAGAAAACTATCGAAGTGGACATATTTTCGCGTCTGGTTTTGTGCCCACCCCGTCACGCTGTCAATTGCGAAAAGCTCAATAGAATCACGCTGCTGGTGACTAATATAGAGCGGATATTCGGTTTTATCACCGGTCAGACGAATGGGTTCGCAATCGTGATAGAACAGGTTAATCGCTGGGGCACAGTTCACTTTGACTGAGTTAGCCGTCAGTTTCAGCGTTTCTGGTAGCGGCCTAGTAAACTCGAAACAAAGCGTAAACTGTTGGCTGTTAAGCTGCGCCAAATAATCAGGCAACCCCGCCAGCGCCAAAAAGAGAAACCCTTCTGTGAAGCTGAAATATTCGTGTAACAGGCGATAACCCGCATAGGTGTTGCGTGGATAAACCAGTATGGCGTCCGCGGCATCAAACCCCACCCCATGCATCGTAAAATCAGGCAACGAGATCTTATGCTCCTCTGTCACCAACGTGACGCGAGCAATATACTCTGAAAACCAAAAATAGAGGTGGGAGGCACTCATCAAATCGGCTCCGAGAAACAGGCGCATTTTATCAATACCTGCCACCTGCAAATTTTGCAGATCCCCAGCACTAAATGTTATGTGAATAACGCTAGATGAAACCTTCTCACTTTTCGTTACGGTAAAAGGGGTTACCCAAGTATGGCGGGTAATATTGAAGGTGCAGGATTGTGGTACCTCCGCCGTCGGCTCGCTCATCACCGTGGCTTGCGGAGTAATGTCCTCCCCACTTTCCCCATCGACACGAAACTCAATAATTGCCATGCTCGGGGTTTGCAACAGGTAATTTGGCCACAGCATATCCATTAAATTGGTAGTCAGCTGCGGATATTCCCTATGCAGTTTAGCGTGTAGCAAACTGGTCAGGTAGGTAAAACCATCCAGAGTACGAACGACATCCGGATCCAAACAGGATTCAGACAGAAACTGGGAGAGCTGAGGAAATGCCTCAACAAATCCTTGGCTCTCATTATTGAGATAATATTTTTCCTGCTTAATATAGTTATCTAACAACTTATTATCCCTAATAGTATTCAGAAAAAATAAACTAAATAACTTCTAATTTATTGTTAGCTATTCTGATGTCCAGTTCTATCTTGGCTATATCTCGTAACTGAGCGATATCTGCCACCACCATGAAATACCAGTTAAACGTCAGTGGATCCTGCCTGACATTGACTTCGGTATGACTGATGCGCGGTTCATACCGAGCAATGCACTGGCGAATGGAGTGACACATCGCATTTTGGATCTCCTCCGTTCCCAGCAGGGCATCATTCACATCAATGATGCCCAGCTCTTTGGTTCCATGACACTCACCAGGTCTGGCGTTGAAAATATGGCGCAAGTTATTCTTGATCGACTTGATGAAAGCCGCGTCGCCTTCAGTTTGCTTGCCGTCAATCTGTAAACGATCGAATAAGCTGCCTTTGTTAGAGGTATTCCAACGCCGCAACGTCGCCATGGGTTACTCCTTGTCAAGACGCCCCACTAGCGATAGTTCAGTGTACGATCCCATGCTTTTCAGATGCGGACGCAGCAACAGACGTGTTTTCACCCAACCCGGCTCGCCTGGCACATCGCTGACGGTGAGGCTAATCGCGCGGAATGGCCGACGGCAGCGCACGTCTACTGGCGGATTCTCTTGATCCGAGACGTACTGTTTCAACCAGGTGTTCAGGTTGCGCTCAACATCCGCCGATTCCTGATACGAACCGAGCTTTTCACGCTGGATAACTTTCAGATAATGCGCAATACGCGTTGAAAGCATGATATACGGCAGTTGCGTTCCCAACTTGCTGTTGGTTTCTGCCGCTTTACCCTCTTCGGTATTCGGGAATTTCAGCGGTTTCTGCACCGATTGTGCGGAGAAGAACGCCGCGTTATCGGAACCTTTACGCATTGTCAGCGCAATAAAGCCCTCTTCTGCCAGCTCAAATTCGCGCCGGTCAGTGATTAAAGTCTCGGTAGGGATCTTGGTTTGCAATTCACCCATCGCTTCGAACACGTGAACCGGCAGGTCTTCAACTGCACCACCGCTCTCTGGGCCGATAATATTCGGGCACCAGCGATATTGGGCGAAACTGTCCGTTAGACGCGTGCCAAATGCATACACGGCGTTGGTCCACAGGTAATGGTCATGATCGCGACTAACGTCCTCTTCGTAACCAAAACTTTTCACCGGGTTGTCCATTTGCGAATAGGGTAGACGTGCCAGATTTCGTACCGTTAATAAACCAAGCATTCTGGAGTCTTCGGCTTCGCGCAGCGAGCGCCATTTAGTATAAAGCGGGCCTTCAAATACTGAACTGAGTTCTTTGATACTATCGAGCTGGGTGTAACTATCAATACCGAAAAATTGCGGTGCTGCGGAGGAAATAAATGGCGTATGAGACATCGCACCAACGGCTGAGACATATTGCAGCAGTTTTATATCTGGCGCACTCGGCAGGAACTGATAATCCGCTAGAATTGCACCAATAGGTTCACCACCAAATTGCCCATACTGTGCCGAATAAACATGTTTGTATAACCCAGACTGAGTGATTTCAGGTGCGAATTCAAAATCGTCTAACAGTTCACCTTTCGTGACATACATCAGATTAATTTTGATGTTTTCGCGAAAATCAGTTCGGTCAACCAATAATTTTAATCCGCGCCACGATGACTCAATTCTTTGTAACTCTTCGTTGTGTAGAATCTCATCCAGTTGGCTACTCAGTTTTTTATCCAATTCGGCAATCATGCGGTCGACCAACTGTTTATTAACTGGCTCTTCGGTACTATTGGTGTCCAACAGATGTGAAATTAATGTTGCTATTCCCTGCCGGGCAATATCGTAACTTTCATCTGTAGGTGAATAATTAGTTTGCGATGCAATTTGATCGAGCAAACTTATTGGTTCAGCTGCTTGTGGCGTTGAATTAGGAATAGAGCTTTTTGTTTGTGCGATAGCTTCAGTCATAGTCAATCCCTTGTTAAAACCTAAAATACAATGCCGCTATTATTGGCTTTCCACATTATATACTTGTCATATTAATGCTTGCTGGTTTCGGTGGTCATACTCAGTTCTTTCAGCAACTGTTCGCGGCTGGCTTCATCACTTAGAATGGCTTCGATCTGTGCCCGGAAGGCAGGCTTATTACCCAGTGGCCCCTTTAACGCCACCAGCGACTCCCTGAGTTCGATGATTTTTTTTAACTCGGGTACTGACTGAGCGATACTGTCCGGTGAGAGATCTTTAAGCGTCTCAACCTTTAATTTCACCGGGATATTACTTTCAACTCCCCCCTCCTCCAAGCGATTCGGCACCGCGAATTCAAGCTCAATTCCTGCGTTGGCCATTACAGAATCAAAGGTGTATTTATCAACGGAAACTGGCTTTCGCTCTTCAATAGGAGTTTCCTGATTTTTTCCCGTGAAATCACCCGCAACAAGCACATGGAAGGGCAATTCTTTTTCAGCAACCTGACCGTTTGTTTCTGTAGTGTACTTAATATTAATGCGTTCTTTAGGTGCTACACTGCCTTTTTTACCAGCCATGGATAATCCTTTTAAAACAAGTTTATGCTGAGACTAAGCGAGTTCCCCTCACCCAGCAAGACAAGATGAATATTACATGTGGGTATATAATTAACGAACGAAATCAAATCAGGTTCATGTGCTTTGTTATATACCATGAGACAAACAAAGATGACATACAAGTTTTTTTTCAAAACTGACAACTATTTTTAGTATAATCCAGGAAAAACCAAGATCTTTAATCAAGATCACAAAAAAAAACTCACTTTCATATTTAATAGCAAAATCAGGCTCGTTCCACACCGTAATATAGATATTGCAAACATGTTAAAAAGATACCATTAACCCTATTTAGAAAACACTTGGTGCTAATAAGCTTAGCACCAAGTGCATTCAGATGAGATTATTTTATAACTCATTAATAAATTACATGCGTTAGATATAGCATTAAGGTTAGATATATGTATTAAAGAGTGGACTCAGCCATTTTATCCAGTAAACATATATACCAATAAATGTCTTGGGTCTTTTACGGGTAACTAAAACACAAAAAAGGAGCATGCGATGCCAACACCGGCTTTTGCATCTATCACAGGAAAAACGCAGGGCAATATCACTCAAGGCGCTTACACCTTAGAATCCATTGGACAAGGTTTTGTCGAAGGCCATGAGGATGAAATGATTGTCCAGGAAGTGAAACATCAGGTCTTTGTGCCAACTGATCCGCAGAACGGTCAGCCCTCCGGCCAGCGCCAGCACAAACCGTTAGTTATCACCATTTCGCTGAATAAAGCGGTTCCACTGCTTTACAATGCCCTGGCATCCGGCGAGAGCCTGCCAGAAGTGAATTTGAAGTGGTACAGAACCTCTCCAGATGGCAAACAAGAGCACTATTTCACCACCAAACTTGAAGATGCCACCATCGTCAATATGGATCTGGTCATGCCGAACAGCCAGGATCCGTCTCAGGCGCATTTCACCCAACTGTTAGAAGTGCATCTGGCCTATCGCAAAATTGACTGGGAGCATACCGTAGCGGGCACTTCAGGTGCCGATGACTGGCGTAAACCTGCCGTTTGATTGTCGTTGTAATATTCCAGAGATAGCCAGATGGAAATCTCGGCTATCTCTGGTTGTACCATTTTAAGGAGCGAATATGGTGTTGAAAGCCTGTTTCCAAGATGAACTTCAGTACCTCCGCCAACTGGCTACGGAGCGTGCAAACCAGAACCCAGCGTTCAGCGATTTTCTGCACTCCGCAGAGAATGACGCTGATGTTGAGTTCTTGTTTGAACACTTTGCCTTTTTAATGGCTCGGCTGCGGCACAACGTTGATGATGCATTCCCTGAGATTACACAAAACCTGCTGTCACGTGTATGGCCGAGCCCGATTCGCCCGGTACCTTCCACGGCGATCCTCCGGTTCCAGCCAAAATCGGACGAAAGCTACCATCTGGCAAAAGGCAGTCGAGTGGAAGCGAAACCGACCAACGCAGAGTCCTGCGTTTATCAACTGGCTCGTGATACTCGCATCCTTCCCTGCACTGTTCGTGACTGTACGTTATTGAACAGCCCGACCACAGGAGCCTTGAAACTCAACATCGAATGGTCCGGCGCACTGACCCGAAGCGGCGAATGGATAACCGAACCGGTAACGCTTTTTCTCAGCCCGGACACCGAAACCGCGGGGCTATTGCAACTGTGGCTAAGTCAGTACCTGACGAAAATATCGGTCACCAGCGGAGATAAATGCATTTCACTGTCAAAACGGGTGCTGGAAACCTTTACTCCAGACGCCGAGAAGCTGACTCTGCCGCTCGATATCCCGCTGTTCTGGCGTTTACAACTGTTGCAGGAGTATTTCCATCTGCCACATGTTAACGACTTTATTACCCTGAATATCGGTCACGAGCTGGATACCATTTTACTGGATGATGCCCGTACCTTTGAATTGATATTCGAATTCAGTGAACCGCTGCTGACTGTAAAAAAGATTGATGCCTCCACCACTTTTTTTACTGGTTGCACGCCGGTTATCAATCTCTTTCACCAGCGTCCCCAAGTGATGGATTTTGTTCCCGGTCAAAGCACCTACCTCTATCCCCATTCCAGTAACGAAAACATCTATTGTATTCAGTCAATCTATTCGTTACTTGAGTCCGGAAATAACCACGTGCGTGGTGACGCCATCAACTATTTGCCCGTCACCAAGTTTGCTACCAATACTTTCGCCAGCGAGCAGATTTATTACCAGAGCATGCTGGAAAACGATGTAAAAGGTGCAGCTCAGACCCGGATCACCTTTATCAACAGTCAGGGAATGCGCGTCGTCGAGTTCCCACACAGAACGTTCTTTTGCGATGTATTGCTGACTAACGGCACGGCGTGCCATGCCCTGAAAATCGGAGATATCTGCCAGCCCACACTTGATATCCCTAATAGCATGACGTTCAGCGACATCACGCCGCCAACCCGCGAAATATCGCCACTGACAGACAGCCATGCCCACTGGCCAGTTATCTCACATCTCTCGCTGAGTCCGCTGTTTATCCGCGATCTCAGCACAGTGAAACAATTGCTGACTGACCTTAACTATCACCGTCACACCAGCGCACCGTTACAACAGGTGAGTGAGCAGCGGCTGGCAGGTATTGTCAGTCTGGAAGCGCAGCAGTTGGACTGGATATGGCAAAAAGGGATGATGAAACGTGGGCTGGAAATTGTGCTGACCTTGGATCCCGATGCGTTCAGCGATGAGGGTGACATGTACCGTTTCGGCTTCTTGTTGGCTCATGTGCTGCCTTTTTGTATGACCAGCAACAACTTCTTGATGATGAAGGTTGTGAACAGCCAGACCCGGCGACAGTGGTCGCTTGCCCCGGTTACCGGCGGTCGCGACCAGATTTGATTGATCCCTAATGACGCCCGTTACTGACCGCGCCCGGATGGCGCTTCGTACCGCAGAAACTGTGAGACTAAGGTTATGGATACCGGTTTATATTTCTCATGCTCCATTGGCAGCCTGCCCGAAACCACCCTTGATGTGGTCGATTTCACCCTTGAAGAGGCGCTTTCCTCCCTCTTCATGCTCCAAATTCAGGTGGCAAGCCCCGATGCCTCCCTCGATATGGACGCCCTGCTCCTGCAAAAAGCCACCCTTAACGTGCGGGTCGACGGCAAGGTACAGCGCACTATTAACGGTATCGTCTCCGAAGCCTTTCGCGGCGACAGCGGCTTTCACCGCACCTACTACACCTTTACCGTGCGCCCTGAACTCTGGCTGCTGACCCTCACCCAGGATAACCGCATTTTCCACTTCAAAACCGTGCCGGATATTCTCGATGAACTGTTGAGTAAACATAACGTCCGCGCCGACAAAAAACTCATCGACGCCCACAAACAGTGGGAGTACACCACCCAGCGCAATGAGACCGATTACGACTTTTTCACCCGCCTCGCCGCCGAAGAAGGTATTGTGTTCTGGTCTGAAGAGAACCTTCTCTTTTACAGCGACAGCCGCACCGGCATGACTGGCGGTGAGAAGCTGCTCTACAACGCCCATATTCAGAGCGCCAGCCGTGAGGCCGTGGTGCACTCCTTGAATTACGGCGCAAAAATGACCCCTAACGCGGTGCACCTCAAAGACTACAAGTTCTCCCACCCCGACGTGGGCATGAACGCCAAAACCAAACAGCCGCGCAACCGCCCGCTCTATACCATGTACGAGAGTTACGGTCGCTACGACGACGACGCGGTGGCACAACTCTATGCAAAATACCGCCTCGAAGCCCACCAGGCGACCAGCCTGTCGGGGCAGGCAAAAAGCAACTGCATCCGGTTGATGCCAGGCAAAATGTTCACCATTGAAGAACACCCGGCCACAGCGATGAACAGCAACTGGCAGATAGTCCGCATCACTCACCGTGGTACCCTGCCGCAGTCGGTGGCAGGCGAGTCCGGTGACAAAGCCGCCGCGCTGACCAACAGTTTCACTTTTATCCCCGGCTCGGTGGACTGGCGCGCGCCGTTTGTGCCTAAACCGACGGTGTTTGGGGATGAAGTTGCCACCGTGGTGGGCCCGGCGGGGGAAGAGATTTATGTCAACGAATACGGTGAAGTGAAAATTCATTTCCACTGGAACCAATACGATGCCGCAGACGAAAACGCGTCTTGCTGGGTGCGTGCCGGGCAAGGGTGGAACGGCGATGGTTTTGGTTTTATGGCGGTGCCACGTATCGGGCAGGAAGTGATCATCGCGTATCTCAATGGCAATATCGACCAGCCGATTATTGTGGGCACGGCTTATAACGGCAAGAATGCGCCCCCGGTCGCATTACCCGCGAAAAAAACCCGCATGACTATTCGCTCCCAAACACACAAGGGGGCCGGGTTTAACGAAATGGGTTTTGAAGATGAAGCCGGTCAGGAAGAGATTTACTTCCACGCACAAAAAAATATGAACACCGATGTGCTCAACGACAAAGGCACACACGTCATTAACGACCATACGGAAAATGTCGACAACAACCAAACCATGGTCGTCGGTGTCGACCAAAAGCTGAACGTGGGCAATAACCAGGCCGGTACCATCGGTGTGGATCAGACGCTGGATGTCGGCAGTAACCAGACCAACACCATCGGCAACAACCAGAGCTCCACCATTGGCGTTGACCAGAGCTGGAGCATCGGCAGTAACCAGAGCAGCACTATTGGTGTTGACCAGTCCACCACCGTGGGCAGCAACCAGACGAGTACCATCGGCGCGAATCAGACCGACACCATCGGTGCCACCCGCAATGCCACGGTGGGGAGTAATGATGTGCTGACCGTGATGGGGAATCAGGCTGAAACCGTCGCCATCGGCAAAGCAGAAACCATTGGTGCGGCGAAAGCCCTGAGTGTTGGGGCGCTCTACCAGATTACGGTGGGTGGGGCGATGAATACATCAGTCGGGCTGGCGCAGGCCGAAGAGGTGGGCTTAAGTAAAACATTGATGGTAGGGAAAAGTTTTAACCAATTGATTGGTAAGGATAATTCTGTCAATGTAGGTAAGACATTTAAGCTGATTGCAGGAAGTGTCGTTGAAATTCGCTGCGGAAAGAGCGTATTGAGGATGGACAAAAGCGGGAAAATCACCCTGAAAGGTACATCTATAAATATGGGTGCTAAGGGTGCGGTCAAGATTAAAGGCAAAACAATTGATCTTAAGTAAGGGAAGAAATGGAATTTCGTAACCTGAGTCCTTTCCCGGCCATGAACTACACCATGGTCGGGCTAGATGACCAGGAGCAGGATGTTTTTATCATCAAAGTGAGCTACCGCATGGTTCTCTCGCAGGACAACTCATGCCAGTTGGTATTAATGGATGACAATCCTATTCCTTTATGTTTTGCCGATGAATACTGGGGGGAGATGAATCAATCCTCTGTAAAACAAGAAAGTGACCTCTCTCCTTTTAAACCGTTGTGCGATGTTATCATCAATGGGACAGCTTATGCGCCAGAGGGCCGAGCATGCCGACAGTTTGAGACAACGCTGCTTCTGGCTGACAAAGATAACCACATTTTGCTAAGCAAAAAATTATCGGTTCACGGTCCACGATCTGTCAGCCAAATAAGTTTTAGTCTTACCGATATGACTTCGGCTGAAAAAATAGCATCGTTACCGATGCTCTATGAATATGCATTCGGTGGAGAGTGTCGGCTTAATTCAGGTATGGATGGTGCGAGTAAAGTTGCCAGTAAGTATCAGTTAACTGAACAACAGCTGAAAGAACATCCGCAGTGGCCTGATGCACCAGTGGCGCACACAGCCCACATGCAAAATACAATAGGAATGGGATTTATTGACAAGTGGTTCTGGAAAGCGACCTCTATTCGATCCATACCGGTTCCGCAAATAACGTCCCCGCAATATCCAGTTAAAGCTGTACATTTACTGGCACAGATAAGAAGTAAACGAGATGAAAATGCAGAGGCTCTGAAGCCCTGCGGTTTTGGCATAATCAATCGCGCATGGCAACCGAGATTAAAAAAAGCAGGGACTTACGACGAGGAATGGTTAGAAAAACGACACCCTCGGTTACCCCATGATTTTGACTTTCATTACTGGAATTGTGCACCGGAAGATCAACAAATCCCCTATCCGGCGAACGATATAAAGCTACGTATAGAGAATATGACGCCAAACGGCGTTTTACAATGTCAGCTTCCTGGACACAGACCTTTTTTACTGTACAGGATGTTCGACGGAACTTTCGAAACTGCATTATTAAATATTGACACGTTAATGATTGACACGAATGAATTGACGGTATCAATAACTTATCGACTCGTTGCACCTGAGAACAAAAAGCAGCGCATTGTAGAAGCACGTTTTGAAACAGACAGTAAAGCACCACTTTTCAAAATTGATCCAATTGTTACGGAATACAGGACATAATTTATGGGTAAAGTCATTGCGCGAAAGGACAGTAATTTTAAAGTTGTTTGTATGTTTCCGGATGTTTGTAAAACACCTGTAGGTCCAGCAACTCCTCCTATTCCCTACCCCGTTGTTTCATTTTTAAGCAATGCTAAAAAAACCATTAGCACTATAAAAATGAACGGTGATCCCGTTTTTGTTTATGACAAAAGTTTTGTCAGTAACACCATTGGAGATCAACCAGGTGTGTTGAAAGGGATCAAGTCCAACAAGGTTGGAGGGAAGTGTTATCCCAAATCACACAGTAGAAATGTCAAGGCCAAAGGGAAGTATCTTGTTCGCCTGGGAGATACATTTTGGATGAATGGATGATTCTCAGATAGAGGGATTTATGGCAGGAGATAATGCGAAAGGCATAAAAAAACCTTTAATAAAATGCGGGGAATCAGGAACCTATGGAGAATTATTAAAGAAACGCTGTGTCAAAAAGGGTGACAAACCCGGACGCCCCTCCTTCAACAGGGATCATATTCCGCCTAAGGAATTGATGATTCAGTTGGCAAAAGACTATGCAAAACGTGAAGGTATTGATTTCACCCGTAAGATGGCAAAAGCAATTATTAAGAAAATATCAGCTTTTGGAATTCCAACCCAAATACATCAAACATCTAGTAGAACTTACGGAAGAAATGTCGATACTCTTAATAAGAGTGGGTATGGTAAAGATTTAGGGGAATCCGCACGCGAAGACGCGAACTCGGTCATAAAGGGCCTGGAAGAAAGTGGCGATACGGCTTGTATGGAAAAGTATAAAAAAGCAGTGAAAAAGCTCCAGTCGATGAGTCATGACGATCACCTGAAGATGATAACAGACATTGTTGACAGAATGGTTTAGTATAAGTTCAATTTTCATATAAACAAACAGGATACATTCATGGCTACTATAAATTTTGATAAACTAATTGGGAAACCATTATCCGACAGCAACATCCTTATGCTGCTCTCTCACATGAAAAAAGATCCGGCTAAAATAAAAATGAAAAAAGGTGATATCGACTTTATTACCGAAAATGAAAAAATAGGCATTCAACTTACATTTTTAGACATTGAAGGAATTAGGCGAGGATTAGTTGACCCTAATATAGAAATTTCCCCTATATTATTGGATAAACTAAATTACATGGAGAATCTACCTGAAGGTTCTTTATTTTTAGCAGATTTAGATCAAAAACAAACAAAAAACACTACAAATCAATTAGTCGCCCTTCCTTCCGGTATGTTTTTTGGTATGGATAAACAAACCGTATATAGAATACTAGGTACACCTACTCTCGGTGAAAGAGAAAAATTCAATACAGCAGGATGGATTTTTGAATATTATAAATATGCAGCTCGATTTACAAAGGATGATATTCTTTTCTCTTTTGGAGTGCATTTTATAGAGCATTCCCACCTGATGAAATTCTAATACTGGAGTACCATATGAAGAACAACATCTATCCTGACGCAGAATACATCATCTCTTTATTTGGTGGTAATCTTGAAGAAAATGGAAATGTTGAAAACCTTATGCAAGAACTTAATACTATCAGGCGACCAACTATTTCACCTGATGATTATGACGAAGAAGAAGACGATGATGGCATTCATTATCTAGACTGGGTACTTATCCGTAAAAAGGGTATTGAACTAGGTTTTTCTGAGCATTACTATCATAAAACATCTGACTTTATTCTTTGGGGTGAGGGAGATCTTTTACTTACTCAGGCCTATTTTTATTCAGAAGATTCTGAACAGAGGATTTCCAAGTTTCAGGGGAGTTTACCATTTGGATTGCAGTTTTCCGACTCCAGAGAACAGGCGAGAGAACGATTATTACGTTTTGAAAATACCAGACATTCAAACCTAAGTGACACTTGGGATGTCACAGAATATAGATTAAATATTCAGTATAAAGATAATAAAGTTAACAGAATATCATGCATTCAGTTACCAGAACCGATTACAACCAGTACGAAAAAAAAACCGACCACAATAGATAACATTATCTCTGCATTTGGTATGTCTCCCAAAGAAGTTTCATTTTCAACATTATGGAAAGAAAATGGAAAATTCGATGATGAAGAGCTTGAGATCATTAATGAAGAGAGACATCTAGATCTAAAAAGCTCTTTGGGTGTCACTCTTAATTTTACAGGCACAATGGGGAATACAGCGTTGTTCAAGTCAATAACATTCCACAGAAACAGGGAGTTTGATTCTTGTGGATGGAAAGGTGAACTCCCCTTTTCATTAAGCTTTGAGGATGACCCTATTACTATAAAAAATAAAATAAATCCAGAGCCTGTAAAAGGCTCAGACTCTATTGAGACAGGGTATTTTCTCTGGCATTTCTCTGATTACTCAATGCATATACTGTATGACAACATTGACAATCGATTATTAAGAGTCACACTAATGTCAAAAGGTACGTGGGCATCTATTAGTGATTAATTAGAGGACCGTTATATGGCCAAAACTGGTAACACACTAGGTAAATTAATTGCGGTCCCCGTCATTTCTGGAGTTGCGCAGGATGCAAATCCTGCGATTATCGCAGAAACGCCCAACGAAAAAAAAGTACTGGCAAATATCATTCAAGAGGTCGCCTCATTATCCAAGTCAAAAAATAACCAGATCAAAAAAGCGCGGGCAGATTATTGATTATCAATGTGAGTCAAAGAGAACTGAAGTGTACTGAGGTATCCTGGGTTTAACGGACACTCCTTTCCTGAAATAGAATGAGATTAAAAGGAGTTCATCATGACTGCTTAGAAAAAGAACAAACGACTGTGTCCGCTATTGTAGATTCAACTTGTCAACGCAACACCCTTTTCAAAAATCTGTTTTGGCGTCTTAAATTTCAATGTTTTTCTCGGTCTGTTGTTTAATTGCTCTGCGACCTGATCCAGGTCTTCTTGCGAATGTTGAGCCAGACAGGTCTTTTTGGGGAAGTATTGCCGAATAAGACCATTAGTGTTCTCGTTGGTACCTCGTTGTCATGGGCTCTGTGGGTCACAGAAATATACTGGCATGCCTGTATTGGCCGTAAAATCTGCATGTTTGGCCAACTCCATACCACGATCCCAGGTCAATGATTGCCTGAGTCTCAAAGGTATTTTTTTAAATTTTTCTATCAAGGCATGATTCACTGAAGTGGCGTCTTTTCCCTTCAGTTTCAGGAGGATGGTATAGCGTGATTTTCTATCAACGAGGGTAGCAATGTGCGTATTTTTTGTTCCCGAGACTAAATCGCCTTCCCAGTGGCCAACCGAACGCCGGTTGTCGATATGCCTCGAGCGCTCATGGATAGAGATACCATTGACGATATTAATCGTCCCTCGCTCCCCCTTGCGAGAATGGCTTTTTCCATGACGTAGACTGTGGGAACGGCACAGATGCTTTACCAGCAGATGATGTAAGGCGTCTCGGGTACAGAAATACAGGGTTTTATAAATCGTCTCTGCTGATATTTGCATCGTTTTTCGGCGATGCGCTGTTTTTTTAAGCCATCCGGATATTTGTTCAGGAGACCACTTGAGCTCCAGTTTTTCTAAAACCAAATCCCGCAATTCCAGGTTTTTCTCCAGCAAACAGGGCTTAGGTCTTTTGGCCATTCGGTTCGCCCTGTTGTTCGCATCCACCGCTTTGTAATAGCGTCGGCCACGGTTACGTTGAACTTCTCTTGAGATAGTAGAAGGCGAGCGATTGAGTGAATGCGCAATCGCTCTGATACTTTTTTTGGCAGAGAGTCCAACACGTATTTCTTCCCGTTCAGATAAAGTTAAGTGCGATGCGGCACGTTTACGCACGTTGGGCTTCATGCCCCCTGAATCTCTTAAAATAGTGAAAATGGTGCCTGGCTTAGAATCCAGGGTGTTAGCAATGTCACTGAAGCCGATGCCGTTCTTCCAAGAATCGAAAACAAACTCTTTTTCCACTGCCGTAAATGTACGTTTCATTCAATAATCCTCCACTACTCCATGTTTTAGCATGGATGTTGCATTGATCAATTGAATCTACAGCAACCTTCTTCGCCAAAGAGTCTCACTAAAATACGCCTTTATTGAAGCCCATCGCCATCAGTTTGGTATTACATTGATGTGTCAGGTATTTGAGGTGTCCCGCAGTGGCTATTATGAGTGGTGCACACGTCCATTCAGCCAGCGGCAACAAAAAGACGAAGCGTTGAAGGTAAAAATCCGGACATACCATGAAAAAGGTCGAAAATTGTACGGAACAAGACGACTCCAGAAAAACTGCGAAACAGTCAGGAAAGTATCAGCCGACGACGTATCGCGCGGTTGATGAATGAAGATGGCCTGACATGCCAAACCCGGAGGAAATTCAAGGCTACCACGAACTCTCGTCATAACAAGCCGGTGGCACCTAACCTGCTGGCTAGGTGCTTTACAGCAGAACAGCAGGATCGGACTTATGTGGGTGATATTACGTATATTCCTACGCAAGAAGGCTGGCTCTATCTGGCGGTATTTATCGATCTTTACTCTCGCGCAGTGGTGGGCTGGTCGATGGATAGCCGTATGACAGCATCACTGGTAACGAATGCGTTGGACATGGCAATAAAGAAACGCAGCCCGGAAGCAGGGTTGGTGGTACATAGTGATCGGGGTAGTCAATATGTATCCGAGAGCTATCAGTCTGTTTTGAATGATAATAACTTCACCTGCAGTATGAGTCGGAAAGGAAATTGTTGGGATAATGCGGTTGCGGGAAGTTTTTTCCACACATTAAAAACGGAGCTAATTTATCAAAGAAATTTTCAGACGCGAGTGGAGGCCAAACAGGCAATTTTTGAGTATATAGAAGTCTTCCACAACCGGGTGCGGTTGCATTCCAGCAATGACTACATGAGTCCTTCAGACTATGAGTTACAGCTACGAACAGCTGCTTGAAAAAATGTCCGGAAAACTGTTGCCAGATCACTACTAACATCGTGGTATGTTAATCAATGGGGAGCAGGTCAGCTCTTAGCGTCGTGACAGGCCTAAAGAAGACTTGAAAAAGTGATGATCAGATAAGGTAAAACGTACCGTTACGGCGATATATGTAAGGAAGTGAACAACAGTTGATGTATCCCATCTTGTATCTCACTTTGACGTGAAATGCAGACAGGACACACCAACTCATTGTTTTTAAAGATGAGTGGAGTTGACCGGTAAGCCGGGTTCTGTCGTGGACAGTCATTCCTCTAGGCCAGCAATCGCTCACTGGCTCAAGCAGCCTACCCGGGTTCAGTACGGGCCGTACCAAGTGAACCCCTATTTGGCCTTGCTCCGGGTGGAGTTTACCGTGCCACGAACTGTTGCCAGCCGCGCGGTGCGCTCTTACCGCACCCTTTCACCCTTACCTGATCCCACTTGCGTGGGCCATCGGCGGTTTGCTCTCTGTTGCACTAGTCGTAGGCTTGCGCCTCCCAGGCGTTACCTGGCACCCTGCCCTATGGAGCCCGGACTTTCCTCCCCTCCACCTGTCTCCCCCGAAAGGGACGGCAGTGAAGCGGCGACTGTCTAGTCAACTCCGGCGCGGATTGTATAGTGTTTTACTATACCTGTCACCCTTCCTGCTGCTCGAGTGCGTACTTATACAACGCATTCTTTTTCACGCCGTGAATTTCTGCCGTCAATGCCGCCGCTTTCTTCAACGGCAACTCTTTTTGCAACAGTGCCAAAGTACGTAATGCCTCTAGCGGCAAGTCATCCTCTTGTGCCTTATGCCCTTCGACAATCAACACCATCTCTCCACGCCTACGCACTTCATCTTCCTGTATCCAGGCCAGTAATTCACCGACCGGTGCACCGTAGATAGACTCCCAAGTTTTGGTCAGTTCACGCGCCAATACCACATAGCGCTGCGGCCCCCACACCGTCACCATATCTTGCAAACTTTCCAACAAACGGTGAGTAGATTCATAGAAAATCAGGGTACGAGGTTCCTCTGCCAGCGCCATCAGGGTATCCTTGCGTCCTTTGGTTTTCGCTGGCAGGAACCCTTCATAACAGAAACGGTCTGAAGCGACACCCGCGGCACACAATGCCGTCGTAGCTGCGCAAGCGCCAGGTAATGGCACTACGCGAATACCGGCTTCGCGGCAACGGCGCACTAGGTGATAACCGGGATCGTTAATCAGCGGGGTGCCCGCATCGCAGACCAGTGCAATACTCTGGCCTTCTTGTAATTTCGCCAGCAGTTGGTCCGCCTTCTGCTGTTCATTATGATCGTGCAAAGCAAACAACCGCGCGTTAATCGCGAAGTGTTGCAGCAACAACCCGGTATGGCGTGTGTCTTCCGCCGCAATCAGATCAACGCTTTTCAGCACCTCTAACGCACGGTGGGTGATATCGCCCAAATTGCCGATTGGGGTAGGAACCACGTACAGTGTTGATGCAGAAATAACTGATTGTTGGTGTAGATTCATTGTTTCATCCGGATTGCCGATTTAATATTGAGCATCTTGAAAAAAACATCACTGGATACAGTATGCTTTCCTCAAAATTCGTTCGTACCCAAGCAGGACGCTTAGTGCCTGTCGTATTGGCAGCATTCTTTCTGGCAGGCTGTCCAAGCCAGGCTCCGCAGACATCCTCTGCGAATATTCAGGACGAAGCGAGCGCTAGCTCTGCTTACTACCTGCAACAATTGCAGCAAAGCAGCGATGATAACAAGGCTGACTGGCAATTACTTGCGATTCGCGCATTAACCCGTGAAGGGAAACTGCAACAAGCGAATGAACAAATGACCGCACTGCCGAAAAATCTCAGCAACGAACAGCAGCTGGAACGTCGGTTATTGAGCGCTGAGTTGCAGGTTGCTAGCAAAAACCTGAACACCGCTCGCGGAACGTTGAGCCGTATCGACAGCAGTTCATTGTCACCGAATCAGTTGGTGCGTTTCTATCAAGCACAGATCGCCGCCAACCAAGGCAAAGCCTCACTGCCGCTGATCCGCGCCTATATCGCGCAAGAGCCGATGCTGTCCGCCAAAGCCCATCAGGATAATCTGGACCAGACTTGGCAAACTTTGCTTGGCTTAACGCCAAAAGATATGAGCAGCTTGGTGATCAATGCCAACGAAAACGTGCTGCAAGGCTGGCTGGATCTGTTGCGGATTTATCAGGAAAACAAACAAGATCCTGATTTGCTGAAAGCCGGTATCAAAGACTGGCAGAACCGCTATCCACAAAACCCGGCGGCGAAAACATTGCCAACTCAGTTGGATAATGTTCTGAACTTCACTCAAGCATCAACATCAAAAATAGCTCTGCTGTTACCGATGAATGGTCAGGCAAAAGTCTTTGCCGATGCTATTCAGCAAGGTTTTAATGCGGCTCAAAGTGGCGTTGCGATCAGCGCACCAGTGCAACCACAGCAACCGACTAACGATCCCGACCAGCCAGTGGCAGCACCTGCAACGTCAGCCGATCCGAATGCCGATGGTGCGGTGAGTACTTCTGCTGCAGTTAGCGCCCCCGTCACCGCAGCTCAACCCGTTGCGGCACCTGTTACGCCAGCACCTATCACACCACCACAGGTCGTCAACGCGCAGGTCAGAGTGTATGACACTTCCAGCCAGCCGCTGGCAACGCTGTTAGCACAGGCGCAACAAGACGGTGCAACGCTGGTTGTCGGCCCGTTGCTAAAAGACAACGTCGCCGCATTGGCAAATACCAGTACCACCCTGAACGTTCTGGCGCTAAACCAGCCGGAAACACCGAAAGATCTGCCAAATGTCTGTTACTTCGCGTTGTCACCAGAAGATGAAGCGCGTGACGCGGCTCGCCACATTTGGGATCAACAAAAACGTCAGCCACTGTTATTGATCCCACGCGGCGCCTTTGGCGATCGTGTAGCTAAAGCCTTCGCCGAACAATGGCAGACACTGGGTGGTTCAACCGTGCTGCAACAAAGCATCGGCTCTCCTACCGAGCTACGCCAAATGGTCAATAGCGGTGGTATCCGCATGACTGGCACACCCGTCATTGCTTCAGCGCCAGCGCAAGAGTCCGTCACTATCGCCGGGTTGACGATCCCGGCACCACCGAGTGATATTCCAGCAGCGACTGGCGGAAACGTCGACTCAGTGTATATTGTGGCAACACCGAGCCAACTCACGTTGATCAAACCGATGATCGACATGACCACCAGCGGTAGAAACAAACCAGCCATGTATGCCAGCTCACGCAGCTATCAGGCGGGTGCAGGCCCTGATTTCCGTTTGGAAATGGAAGGTTTGCAATTCAGCGACATCCCACTGTTAGCCGGTGCTAACCCGCAGTTAATGCAGCAGGCTAGCGCCAAGTTCAACAACGATTACTCACTGGTACGTTTGTACGCCATGGGGATGGATGCCTGGACATTAGCCAATCACTTTGCTGAAATGCGCCAGCTTCCTGGCTTCCAGGTTTCAGGCACCACCGGTGTACTGACCTCTTCAGCGAACTGCGTTATCAACAGGAAATTGCCTTGGCTGCAATACAGTCGTGGGCAGGTCGTTCCGGCCGCCTAAGCCAACGCGCCAAAGGGGCGAGCTATGAATTACAGGCTCGCCATTACCTGGAACGCGCAGGGCTGACTTTCTACGCCGCTAACGTAACGATACGTGGCGGCGAGTTGGATCTCATCATGCGTGATGGCAAAACCTGGGTATTTGTCGAAGTACGCTATCGCCGAACCGCAACTTATGGCGATGCGGCCGCCAGTGTGACTTACCGTAAACAGCAGCGTTTACTGCACAGTGCCGCAGTTTGGCTGGCCGGGCGCGGTGCCAGTTTTGACACATCAGCTTGCCGTTTCGATGTTTTGGCTATTACTGGTGACCAGTTAGACTGGATACCGAATGCCTTCAACGCAGATTAAATACTGACCTAGTGGATTAAAACAACGTGCTGGATAGAATCAAAGTCTGTTTTACCGAAAGTATCCAAACCCAGATTGCGGCGGCAGAAGCCTTGCCAGACGCCATTTCCCGCGCGGCGATGACACTGGTTCAATCCTTACTCAACGGCAACAAGATCCTGTGTTGCGGTAATGGTACCTCGGCGGCCAACGCCCAGCATTTTGCTGCCAGTATGATCAACCGTTTTGAAAGCGAGCGCCCGAGCCTGCCGGCGATTGCCTTAAACGCAGACAATGTCGTTTTGACCGCCATCAGCAACGATCGACTGCATGATGAAGTGTATGCCAAACAGGTACGCGCTTTAGGGCACGCTGGCGATGTATTGCTGGCGATTTCTACTCGCGGCAATAGCCGTGATATTGTGAAGGCCGTAGAGGCCGCGGTAACACGTGATATGACCATCGTCGCACTAACCGGTTACGATGGCGGGGAGTTGGCTGGCTTGCTCGGTCCACAGGATGTTGAAATCCGTATCCCATCACACCGTAGCGCACGTATTCAGGAAATGCATATGCTGACCGTAAATTGCCTATGTGACCTGATAGATAACACGCTGTTTCCTCACCAGGACGATTAAGGAACTGAAATGAAGCTAAAAACGACATTTGCAGTACTGTGCAGCGCCCTGCTGTTACAAGGTTGTGTCGGTGCAGTGCTGGTCGGCAGCGCAGCGGTCGCGACCAAAACCGCTACCGACCCACGCAGTATTGGCACACAGGTTGACGATGGCACTTTGGAAGCCAGAGTGGAAAATGCGTTGGGCAAAGACCAACAATTGAAGAAAGAAGCCCGTGTGGTCGCGACCGCCTATCAAGGCAAAGTGTTGTTGACCGGTCAGGCCCCCACCACCGAATTGGCCAGTCGTGCCAAACAAATTGCGGTGGGTGTTGAGGGTGCGACCGATGTGTACAATGAGATCCGTCAAGGAACGCCAGTCAGTCTGAGCACCGCGTCTTCTGACACTTGGATCACCACCAAGGTACGCTCGCAAATTCTGACCAGCGACAGCGTGAAGTCTTCCAATGTGAAAGTGACGACCGAAAACGGCGAAGTATTCCTGTTAGGTCTGGTCACACAGCAAGAAGGGCAATCGGCGGCTCAAATCGCCAGCCAAGTCAGTGGCGTCAAACACGTCACTACCGCTTATACCTTCGTGAAATGATCGCAAGCCGGGGGTTCAAATCCCCCGGCTTCTATTTCTAATCCAGATTATTCTCTTTCAAGAACCCTTCCCCACCCAATTGCCGCATCTGGCGCAATATCCATTGTTGACGTTGAATCACATAGTTCGACGGTGCGTTAGCTTTAAAGCGATGCGGATTTGGCAACACCGCCGCCAGTAACGCCGCTTCCGAGGCAGTCAGACGTTTAGCCGGTTTATGGAAGAAACGCTGTGAGGCCTCTTCTACACCAAACACCCCATCACCCAATTCGACAATATTCAGATACACCGTCAGAATGCGTCGTTTAGTCCACACCAGTTCGATACCCCCGGTCAGACCGGCCTCTAATCCTTTACGTACCCAGCTACGACCGTCCCACAAAAAGAGGTTTTTTGCCGTTTGTTGCGACAAGGTAGAAGCGCCACGAATACGCGTCGGGCGACGTTCGTTGTGATCCAACGCCTTTTCAATCGCTGCCATGTCAAAACCCCAATGGTCAGGGAATTTTTGATCTTCTGCCGCCATTACCGCTAACGCCATGTAGGGCGAAATTTCGTTCATCGAAACCCAGTCAGAATGGGCAACATAGCCAAAATCACCGCTTAGCCAAGCACTAACCTGCCGTTCTACCATCACTGCCGAAAACGGCACGGGTAAGAAGGCAAATAGTGCAATGCCCACTAGCCACAGGCCAACGATCGCGATTAAACCACGTTTGAACCACCCCCAGGGTTTTGACAACATTCTTCTGACGCCAGACTTTCTCATTCAGTTAAATCCAGCACCCGAGAAACCAATTTATCGATTCCTTTTGCCACTTCACCGATCGAACTTTCCAGCATATAAGCCGGGGTAGTCACGATTTTGTTCTCCAGATCGACGACGATGTCGTCAACAGGACAAACCACTGGCTCACCGCCCATCGCATCAATCACTTCACCTAGGTCGGGATCGTTACCCACAGTCAGTCGCACAGATTGATCAATAATCTTTGGTAATAACACGGGTGAGATACATATAAAACCGATTGGTTTATGCGCCTTATGCATTTTTCGGGTTAAGTCGCACAAATTTTCATCAATCCAACATTCAGCTCCTTTATGAGCAAAGTTGCTGATATTCATGGCAGCACCAAAACCACCTGGCACAATCAGCGCATCCAACTGATCAACGTCGGCCTGACTCAAGGGCTGAATCTTCCCCCTGACGATACGGGCAGCCTCCACCAGAACATTACGTTGTTCCGGCATTTCATCCCCAGTTAAATGATTAATAACATGAAGTTGTAATTTATCCGGTGCAAAACAGACCGCTTGAGCGCCAGCACGGTCTAGCGCCAGCAAAGTTAAAACCGCTTCGTGAACCTCCGATCCATCGTAAACTCCGCACCCGCTCAGCACGATACCGACTCGTTTCATTGCTGTTATCCCTATCGATACAATTAAAGTGTTAGTAATTCGAGCTAACAAACGCTAATCTACATCACACATTTTAATGAATCTTCTAACAAGAGCGCTTACATTTGTTATCTTGTTGGCTGTATGATGTATCGGAATTATTGACCACCTGCTAGACCATAACGATTAAACCAATACGCAGGTTCACGTTTTCCCTGGTGTTGGCGCAATATTCGCGCACCCCGGCCTCGGTCGGGGTCATTTTTTTTCTACCTTCGCTACCCACGCTCTCAGCACCGCAACGTCGTTACGCCACTCCTGTTTCAGCTCCTCAATCCATTCTTGTAAGTTATCTTCCCATGCGGGTAAATCAGATGTCTGAATCTGTTTGGCCAGTTGTTGCAAATGAGTCAAACCGACCGACCCGGCAGCGCCTTTAATTTTATGCCCTTCCTCAGAGACCTTTTTCCAATCACGCGCCGTCATGTTGGAATCCAGCACCGCCAGATAGCCCGGCATCATTTGTTCGAACATATCGGCACTTTGGTGAATCAGTTGTGGGCCGACCAAATCGATATATTGCTCTAACATGACGGTATCCAGCAGTGACTCATTAATTTGCATCGCTTTTTGCTCCGTTTTCGTTGAAGTTTCGCAAGGTTGGTGATCCCAAAATTGTTTAATCACACGGGTCAGCGCCGGAACCGCCAGCGGTTTACTCAGTACGTCGTCCATACCGGCATCCAAATACTCTTTTTTGTCTTTCAGCACGTTAGCGGTCAATGCCACCAGCGGCGGCAGAGCTTGCCCGGTATAACGCTTACGCAACTCACGGGCGATATCCAGCCCAGTCATATCCGGCAGTTGAATGTCCAACAGCACCAAATCAAATTCGTCAGGATCAAACATCGCCAGCGCGTCATGCCCATTCATCGCCACTTCAACGCTGTTACCTAGTTTTTCCAGCACTGAACGCGCAACCACCACGTTCAGTTCAATATCTTCCACCAGCAAGATGTGCAGCGCTGGCAATGGCAATTCTTCTTGCGCCTGTTGTTCACTTTCTGCTTCTTGTACCGCCGGTGCCTTGATACTCAAGGTAAAACATGAGCCATGTCCTGGTTCACTGTTGACGGTAATATCGCCGCCCATACTCTGTGCTAGGCGTTTGGATACCGCCAAACCAATCCCGGTGCCGGTCGCAGGGCGGCCACCGCGCTGATCTTTCACCTGATAATACATGGCGAAGATTTTTTCCTGTTCGTCCTGCGGAATACCCATACCAGAGTCTTCCACCTCGAAGACCAGTCGCTCCGGCTCCTCACGTCGTACTCGCACCACAATTTGCCCCTGCTGGGTAAATTTCACCGCATTGCCGATCAGGTTCCATAAGATCTGGCGCAAGCGCGTGCCGTCGGTAATCACTTTCTCTGGTAATGGGAGTTGAGGTTCCATCACGAAACGCAGCCCTTTTGGCTGCACCAACAGGCCAGAAAGGTTTTCCAAATCAGCCATGAACCCCGTGAAATCAACCGGTTGATTATCGAGCTGCACCTTGCGCCGCTCCAGTTTGTCCATCTCGATAATGTCGTTGAAGATGTTACCGAGGGTAATGGCACTGACGTGGATGGTTTTCAGGTATTTCAGTTGTTCGTCATTCAACTCGGTATCAAGCAAAATACGACTGAGGCCGACAATGCCATTAAGCGGCGTACGCAGCTCGTGGCTGATAGTTGAGATAAAAGTGGTCTTGTCCCTACTGGCATTCTCTAACGCGTCCTGATAGCGCTTACGCTCCGTTATATCGCGTCCGAAACCCATCAGCCCGTGGCGTTTACCCACTCGGTCATAAAACGGCACTTTACGCAGTTCAAAACAGGCCTTGCGCCCATCGGGATAATCCAACCACTGCTCGTAGGTCAAAGAAACGTTATGGCGGAAGACTTTCTCATCAGTTTCAATCACTTTCTCGGCAATTTCTTTACTGTAAACGTCGAATGGGGTCAGACCAATGAGTTGTTTCTCGCTTTTACCGGTCAATAGCTCCATCGCACGGTTGCAGCCAGAGAATTCTTTGTCTTCGTTGCGGTAATACACCAAATCCGGCGAGGCATCGAGGAAGGAACGTAGCAAGGCCGATTGTTGCCCCAGCTCGATCTGCGCCAATTCGCGCTGTTCCATTTCCTCTTTCAGCTTACCCATCACTTGCAGGCGCTCTTCCTCCGCCTTGATTCGATCGGCAATTTCCTGATTAAGCTGGATAATATTGTCTTTAAGCTGTTGATTTAGTTCCAGATCACGATGACGCATCTCTTCCAACTTGCCCACCAGCCGTGCCAGGCGCTGGCGTGACTCTTCCAACTGCTCAACCACCACCGACAGGAAATAGACAGCCCACGGCGTAATCAGCAAACCGAAGAAGATCGAGCGCACCACGTCGATACTTTCGACCTGGCCGCGCAGCAGCATGGTCACCGCCATCTGCACCACCATCGCCAGTACCACCAGCGCCGAAGCCAGCAGCAGTGAAAAGCGCACCAGCCCCAGTTTCACCATCAGATCAACGTAATACTGAGCCAACACCCGGATTTGCTTCATGAACCGCTCCAAACAGACATAGTCTGTTAAATCATACCGTAAAACGCGGATGAGATAAGGGATCGCACATCGAAGTGTGGGAAAGATGGCAAATCAGGGGTAATAACGCAGATTGTCGGCTAAAGCGGAGCCTTGTCCACCGTGGTGTTGGAGATAGCCGCCGACCGCCTGCATACCATTCCAACGGTTTTCGCACCATAATGGTGCCAGTAAGGTTGGCCGACGAGCGCTGGCGGAGATGCGGTGGAAAATCACCTGTTTGGGAGTATGGCGAATTAATTCACCTGCGCTGTAAGCGTAATCGTCCAGTGCCAGTTCTAACATCCGCCCGGCCTGCCAGGCTTTGCCCATCGTACTACCGGCGACGATATGCAAGGGATGCAGCTTGATGCCATCCACGCCGGTCGCCACCACTTCTTCCAACGTAGCCAAATAATCGGTATGAGTTTCCCCCGGTAAACCGACGATCAAGTGGCTACACACTTTCAGGCCACGTTCCCGCGCTAATCGCGTTGTTTGCTGGTAACAAGCGAAGTCATGTCCACGATTAATGCGCTTTAGTGTTTTGTCGTTCGCGGTCTGCAATCCCAATTCCAGCCACACTTCATAGCCCTGCTCATGGTAACCGGCCAGTAGATCCAGCGCCGCCTCAGGCACACAGTCTGGGCGCGTACCAACACATAAACCGACCATCGCCGCCTGCTGCAATGCCTGCTGATACATCTGCTCCAACAGTTCAACCTCGGCATAAGTGCTGGTATAGGCCTGAAAATAAGCCAGATAACGCTGTGCGCGATTGACCTTACGTGCCTGCGCCGTCAATTGTTCGGCAATGCTCTGTTGCTGCATTTTCTCGTCGGCAAAGGAAGCGACATTGCAGAAAGTGCAACCGCCACGCCCCAAGGTGCCATCGCGATTTGGGCAGCTAAAACCGCCGTGCAGAGTGAGCTTATGGATCTTTTCACCGTAACGGCGTTGGAGGTCGGCACCAAACATATTGACTAATTGCGGCAACTGCATATTCTTACAGATTCTCTGTGTGCGAAGCCTGTGATGCTAATCACAAACGACTTTTCCCGCGATGACAGAGATCAACGCTTTCCCCGCAAGGCCGCATCAAGCATAACTATTCATTATAAACGAAAATAAAATCACTTAGCGTTCGATGAATTTTTCTAATTCCTACGGTTAATTATCTGCTATATGACAAAGTCATTAAAAATAGTTATAAACAACGTTAAACAAAAATTTAACAGAATAAAACTCTAACATTCCTACCCGCACTAGCATGGTGCAGAGATTCAGGCATTGCACTATAGTGAGACAGCTCACACTTCTTCCGAGCCCCCATCAGGTTACAATCAAACAAAAATCACCTTAAAATTATTATTTATCAAATAAATAACCTCACCACACTCAATAAAAAACACCCTTAAGCCTATATTTGACCTGCGTATTCTTTCTAGATAAGTTGGAAGTCCGCTGGAAGCTTTCTGGACGGGCACACGTCTCGTCATATTTATGCAGTAATTTAAGACTCCCTCTTAAAACAAGTCATTTACCACTTGTGAGACCTGTCACGAGAGGCCATTAACGGAGGGCGGAAGGTATTCTGCCCAAGGTTAGCCGGCCCTCGAGAGTGGTTGTGAGAGTCACGCAGAGCCTGGGGAGGTTCACTGATATGTTGTACGATAAATCCCAAGAGAGGGACAACTGTGGTTTCGGCCTGATCGCCCACATAGAAGGCGAACCTAGCCACAAGGTAGTGCGAACCGCTATTCACGCACTGGCTCGTATGCAGCACCGTGGCGCAATCCTTGCTGACGGCAAGACTGGCGACGGTTGCGGCCTGTTATTGCAAAAACCCGATCGCTTTTTCCGCATGGTGGCAGAAGAGCGCGGCTGGCGTTTAGCCAAGAACTACGCTGTTGGCATGATGTTCCTCAGCCAAAATGAAGAGGAAGCCCGTGCCAGCCGCCGCATTGTAGAAGAGGAATTACAGAACGAAACGCTGTCGATCGTCGGCTGGCGTGAAGTGCCGATCAATCCAGACGTTCTGGGTGAAATCGCCCTCTCCTCTTTACCACGCATTGAACAAATCTTCGTGAACGCCCCCGCTGGTTGGCGTCCGCGCGATATGGAGCGCCGTCTATTTATTGCGCGCCGTCGTATCGAAAAACGCGTTCAAGACGATAGTTTCTACGTTTGTAGCTTCTCCAATTTAGTGACGATCTATAAAGGCCTGTGTATGCCGACAGATCTGCCACGCTTCTATTTAGATTTGGCGGATCTGCGTTTGGAATCGGCTATCTGCCTGTTCCACCAACGTTTTTCTACCAACACCGTACCACGCTGGCCACTGGCACAGCCGTTCCGCTATTTGGCGCATAACGGCGAGATCAACACCATCACCGGTAACCGTCAGTGGGCTCGCGCCCGTACTTATAAATTCCAGACACCGCTGATCCCCGATCTGCACTCCGCTGCACCGTTCGTTAACGAAACCGGCTCGGACTCTAGCTCGATGGACAACATGCTGGAACTGTTGTTGGCGGGCGGTATGGACTTGATCCGCGCCATGCGCCTGCTGGTACCACCGGCGTGGCAGAACAACCCAGACATGGATACCGATCTACGCGCCTTCTTCGACTTTAACTCGATGCATATGGAGCCGTGGGACGGCCCTGCCGGTATCGTAATGTCCGATGGCCGTTACGCCGCCTGTAACCTGGATCGTAACGGTCTACGCCCGGCGCGCTACGTGATCACCAAAGACAAGCTGATCACCTGTGCCTCGGAAGTCGGTATCTGGGATTACCAGCCGGATGAAGTGGTAGAAAAAGGCCGTGTCGGCCCCGGCGAACTGATGGTGATCGATACCCGTAGCGGTAAGATCCTGCATTCCGCTGAAACCGATGACGATCTGAAAAGCCGTCATCCGTATAAAGAGTGGATGGAGAAGAACGTTAAGCGCTTGGTACCGTTCGAGGATCTACCTGACGATCAGGTCGGCAGCCGCGAATTGGACGATTCGCAGCTCGAGACATTCCAGAAGCAGTTTGGCTACAGCAGCGAAGAACTGGATCAAGTGATCCGCGTGCTCGGTGAAATCGGCCAAGAAGCGACGGGTTCAATGGGTGACGATACCCCATTTGCCGTACTTTCCAGCCGTCCACGTATTGTTTATGACTACTTCCGCCAGCAGTTTGCGCAGGTGACTAACCCGCCAATCGATCCGCTGCGTGAAGCCCATGTCATGTCACTCGCCACCAGCATCGGTCGTGAAATGAACGTGTTCAGTGAGGCCGAAGGTCAGGCGCACCGCTTGAGCTTCAAATCACCGATTCTGCTGTACTCAGATTTCAAACAGCTCACCACGCTGGAAGGCGAATATTATCGTGCCGAAACACTGGATCTGACTTTCGATCCTGCTGAGCAAGATCTGGAGCAGAAGATCCGCGTTCTGTGTGATGAAGCTGAGCGTAAGGTGCGTGAAGGTGCGGTATTGCTGGTGCTGTCTGACCGCGCTATCGCCACCAACCGTTTACCAGTGCCAGCACCAATGGCCGTGGGCGCGATCCAAACTCGCTTGGTAGACCAAAGCCTACGCTGCGATGCCAACTTAATTGTGGAAACCGCCAGCGCGCGCGATCCACACCACTTCGCGGTGTTACTCGGCTTTGGCGCAACGGCGGTCTACCCTTACTTGGCCTATGAAACCTTAGCCAAGCTGGTAGACAATCAGACGATAGACAAGAAATACCGTGAAGTGATGCTGAACTACCGCAATGGCATCAACAAAGGGCTGTACAAGATCATGTCCAAAATGGGCATCTCGACTATCGCCTCTTACCGTTGTTCTAAGCTGTTCGAAGCCGTTGGTTTGCATCGCTCCCTTTCCGATCTGTGCTTCCAAGGCGTGGTCAGCCGTATCGGTGGTGCCAGCTTCAGTGATTTCCAACAGGATCTGCAAAACCTGTCCAAGCGTGCGTGGTTAAAACGCAAGCCGTTGGAACAAGGCGGTCTGTTGAAGTTCGTCCACGGTGGCGAATATCACGCTTACAACCCAGATGTGGTGAACTCACTGCAAAAAGCGGTACACAGCGGCGAATACAGCGATTATCAAACCTACGCCAAACTGGTGAATGAGCGTCCGGTCGCAACTTTGCGCGATCTATTAGCGATCACGCCGAAAGGTACACCAATTCCGGTCGATCAGGTTGAACCGGCTACCTCGCTATTCACTCGCTTTGATACTGCCGCGATGTCGATCGGCGCACTCAGCCCAGAAGCGCACGAGTCACTGGCGATCGCCATGAACAGCCTCGGCGGTTTCTCCAACTCAGGCGAAGGCGGTGAAGATCCGGCGCGTTACGGCACCAATAAAGTCTCACGAATCAAACAAGTCGCTTCCGGTCGCTTCGGCGTCACTCCGGCGTATCTGGTTAATGCCGACGTGATCCAAATTAAAGTGGCGCAAGGGGCGAAACCGGGTGAAGGCGGTCAATTGCCGGGCGATAAAGTCACGCCGTACATCGCTAAACTGCGTTATTCGGTGCCGGGCGTGACGCTAATTTCGCCGCCACCACATCATGACATCTATTCAATCGAAGACTTGGCACAGCTGATTTTCGATCTGAAACAGGTCAATCCGAAGGCGATGATTTCGGTGAAACTGGTTTCCGAGCCGGGCGTAGGTACTATCGCGACCGGCGTGGCGAAAGCCTATGCCGACCTGATCACCATCGCTGGCTACGACGGCGGCACCGGTGCCAGCCCACTATCATCGGTGAAATACGCTGGCTGTCCGTGGGAACTGGGACTGGTGGAAACGCAGCAGGCTCTGGTCGCGAACGGCTTGCGTCACAAGATCCGTCTGCAAGTGGACGGCGGTCTGAAAACCGGTGTTGATATTGTGAAAGCCGCGATCCTCGGTGCAGAAAGCTTCGGCTTCGGTACCGGGCCAATGGTGGCGTTGGGTTGTAAATACCTGCGCATTTGCCACTTGAACAACTGCGCAACTGGCGTGGCAACTCAGGATGAAAAACTGCGTCGTGACCATTACCACGGCTTGCCAGAACGTGTGACTAACTACTTCCAGTTCATTGCCCGTGAAACCCGCGAGATCATGGCCGAGTTGGGTGTTGCTCAACTGGTCGATCTAATCGGGCGTACCGAGTTCCTAACCGAACTGGATGGCATTTCCGCCAAGCAGAACAAGCTGGATCTGTCGCCGTTGCTGAAAACCGCAACGCCGCATCCGGGCAAAGCGCTGCATTGTACCGAGAGTAGCAACCCGCCATTCGATCAGGGCGTGTTGAACAAAGAACTGTTAGCACAGGCGCAGCCGCATATCGAAGCGAAACACAGCAAAACCTTTTACTTCGATATTCGCAACACCGACCGCTCCGTGGGCGCTACGCTGTCTGGCGCTATCGCCAGTGTACATGGCGATCAAGGTATGGCGGCCGATCCGCTCAAAGCGTACTTCTCCGGCACCGCAGGGCAGAGCTTTGGCGTGTGGAACGCTGGTGGTGTTGAGCTGACCCTAACCGGTGACGCCAACGACTACGTCGGTAAAGGCATGGCCGGTGGCCGTATCGCCGTTCGCCCACCGATCGGTTCGGCATTCCGCAGTCACGAAGCCAGCATTATCGGCAACACCTGTCTGTATGGCGCAACTGGCGGCAAACTGTTCGCCGCAGGCCGTGCTGGTGAGCGTTTCGCGGTGCGTAACTCCGGTGCTATCACCGTGGTTGAAGGCATCGGTGACAACGGTTGCGAATATATGACCGGCGGCATCGTCTGTGTGCTCGGCAAAACCGGTATCAACTTCGGTGCAGGTATGACCGGTGGGTTCGCCTATGTGTTGGATGAAGACGGTGAATTCCGTAAGCGTGTGAACCCAGAACTGGTAGAAGTTTTAGACGTCGACCAACTGGCGATTCATGAAGAGCACCTGCGCGGTCTGATTACCGAGCACGTGCAGGCGACCGGCTCCGCGCGCGCGGAAGAGATCCTGGCCAACTGGCCGGAATGGGCGAGTAAGTTCGCCTTGGTCAAGCCGAAGTCCAGTGATGTCAAAGCATTGTTGGGTCACCGTAGTCGTTCCGCAGCCGAGCTGCGGGTTCAGGCGCAGTAAGAGGTCATCAGTAATGAGTCAGAATGTTTATCAGTTTATCGACTTGCAGCGCGTTGATCCGCCAAAGAAACCGCTGAAAATCCGTAAAATTGAGTTCGTAGAAATCTACGAACCGTTTTCGGAAACACAGGCCAAAGCGCAGGCAGACCGCTGTCTGTCCTGCGGAAACCCTTATTGCGAATGGAAATGCCCGGTACATAACTACATCCCGAATTGGCTGAAACTGGCTAATGAAGGACGCATCATGGAAGCGGCGGATCTGGCGCACCAGACCAACAGCCTGCCAGAAGTATGTGGTCGCGTTTGTCCGCAAGACCGTCTGTGCGAAGGTTCCTGTACCCTGAACGATGAGTTCGGCGCAGTGACCATCGGCAATATCGAGCGCTATATCAGTGATAAAGCGATCGAAATGGGCTGGAAGCCAGATATGTCGCACGTGCTGCCGACCGGTAAACGTGTTGCCATTATCGGTGCGGGCCCAGCCGGCTTGGCCTGTGCCGACGTACTCACTCGTAACGGTGTCAAAGCGGTAGTTTACGATCGTCACCCAGAGATCGGCGGTTTGCTGACCTTCGGTATCCCGGCCTTCAAGCTGGAAAAAGAAGTAATGATCAAACGTCGTGGGATCTTCAGCGAAATGGGCATTGAGTTCCAACTCAATACCGAAGTCGGTAAAGACGTCGCGATGGACACACTACTGAAAGAATACGACGCGGTATTCCTCGGCGTTGGGACTTATCAATCGATGCGCGGTGGCTTGGAGAACGAAGATGCAGCAGGCGTGTACGACGCCCTGCCGTTCCTGATAGCCAATACCAAGCAGTTGATGGGTTACCAAGCGCAGCAACATGAGCCTTACGTCAGCATGGAAGGGAAACGCGTGGTGGTTCTAGGCGGTGGTGATACCGCGATGGACTGCGTGCGCACCTCAATCCGCCAAGGCGCGACTCAAGTGACCTGTGCTTACCGTCGTGATGAAGTCAATATGCCGGGTTCCAAACGCGAAGTGAAAAACGCGCGTGAAGAAGGCGTTGAGTTCAAGTTCAACCTGCAACCGCTGAGCATCGAGCTTAATAGTGCTGGGCGCGTGGCTGGGGTGAAGATGGTGAAAACTCAACTGGGTGCCCCGGATGCTAACGGCCGTCAGGTTGCCGAACAGGTGCCAGGCTCTGAACACCTGCTTGATGCCGATGCAGTGGTGATGGCGTTCGGTTTCCGTCCACATCAAATGGACTGGCTGGCAGCTCACGACGTGCAGTTAGACAAGCAAGGCCGCATCGTGGCACCAGAAGGCATTGATAACGCATTCCAAACCAGCAATCCGAAAATCTTCGCTGGTGGTGATGCAGTGCGCGGTTCTGACTTGGTCGTGACCGCGATTGCCGAAGGCCGTAAAGCCGCCGAAGGCATCATGAATTATTTGGAAGTGTAATAGCGGCGGTGGTGTGATCAATATTCTCATCACATCACCGCAATATCCGTCTTAATAATAATCAATAATAAATGTGGCTGTAGCATCCGCTTTACCGCCGCTTAGCGGTTCGCTAGCGCCTAATGTCGTGTAGCGAGCGGCCATTGGAATAGTGACTGAGGTATTCTCCCCAACGGCCATTTCACTCCTAGAATAGTCGGTGCCATACAAATCACCACTGGTATAGACCTTGTCAAACTCCAGCATCGAGAATGCACTATCGACCGCTTTAATCTGGATCCCCACCCCTTTGGCTGTATTCGCCCCCTCCTTCAGACGCATGGTGGTACTGTCCACTTTATTCGGGTTACCGGGGGATAGTGAGATACTCCAAGTATTACCTTCCAGTACCCCCCAAACAGGGTCGCCGCCATTGGGATCCCATGAAACAACTTTGCCGCCATTGGAGGTACAACCGCTCATATTGATAGCAAAGTTAACCCAGTCAGTGGTGGTATTATTTTTGAAATAATTAATGTCCCAATCCCCCAATTTGACGACCGGAGCAGATACAGTTTCTACCGCGCAAGTGGTTTTTGTCAGTGTCACATTAAGTTTTACCTGAACCATGTTGATGATAACTTGTTCTTCTGAATCACCAAAAGTTTGTGAGAGAGTAAAATCCAGGTTTAACGCTGTGCCCTGCCCAAAATCTGCCACCCCAGTTTTAACAATGACAATATTTGCGCTACTGGTTGTAACATCACAGATTGGGCTATCCAACATAACGCAGGTGTTGTTCTTCACAGGTGTGTCGTTTATCGGAAAACGCTCGATGACAAGGCCAATGCCAGGTACCCCGGTAGATAATACTGGCCAGCCATTATAGGTTTGCCCTGTGTTCACTCCTGCACCGGGAGTGACGAATGTGGCTTTATTTTGTGAATACCAATAACCATCACCTCCCGTTGAGGTTTGAATCGAAAGAACTTGCCCCGATGAAAATACTACCTTTTTAAATAATTCCCCCTCGCGGTTTTGCCCAGCTGAAACCGGGAAAGTCAGATTATATGCCTTGTTCTGGGCGGGACCACCGGCTTGAATCCAACACCTTGTTTGTCCGGTAGTGGAATAAAACACCGTCATGAGTGCCATCAAAATGGCGAACATAGATTTCAGTCGCGAAGAGATAATATTCAACATATTCAGTTTCCTACCTAGTAATGGCGTTAGCTGTGCGACGAGTTCGGTATTAAACTTTGTTGCAGCATTTGAGCTACCGTAGGGCGAGTCGTCGTCAGTTCACATTGTGCGTTAATACGTTGCAGCGCATCCTGTTGGTTAGTTGTGGGCAGCAGCAATGCATAGGTTATCCAGCAATATTCATTATCTGCACTCCCCCACAGCACTTTCAGTTTTCCTTTTGGCTCCGCGACTCTGACGTGCAATTGCCCGCCTTGCGCGACATTGCCAATATGATTATTTCTCTCATCAAACACTTCTGCGCCAAATGGAAGAGGCTCGCCATTATGTGTCGAGGTGAACAGAACTGGCGTCCCGCTGCGTGTCTGATATTTCACTTTAACGATCGCCCCTGAATGTGGTGCAACATGCTGCGAGGTTTCTTCCAATTCAATGTTGTCCGACATCCCTTCTGGATCGATGGATATCTCATTCATTTGATAAGGTGTCAGCGACGGTAATAAAGCATAACCATGTGAATCGATCCGGATCCCCTGATAATTCCCCACGCTTGCCCCTTCTGCACCTTTCGCCTCAATCAGCGCAAAAGTATCTGCAACATAGGGGCTGAACGTTACGCCGCCTGAATGAGCCACAATGGAGCCACTCATATTGGCAGAAGCAGAGCGATACCCTTGCCCCGCACTGTAGCTGGCGCCCATGGTGGTATAACTGTTGCGATAATCACCACTGATATTGCCACTGGTGTTGCCGTCAGAATTGCTGGCAACACTGGCGCTATATCCAAATTGATTCTGCTCCCCAAGTGTCCCTGAAAGGGTGGCCTGTTCTGCACTGTTACCCTTGCTGTCTTGGTTATAACCTATGTTTATTTGCGGTTGTGACGATTTTTCACTGCTCCCCAACGGGAAGCTGAGGGTCAAGAAATAGTTGGTTTGTGGTTGACCATAAGCCGTCTGACTCCGGCTAATGTTCAGACTGTAAGAAACGCTTTTGTAACGATTGTTATAACCCAACTGGAATTGCTTATTGTTGCCATCTTGACCCCAGTAATTTTCCAGCGAACCACTGATATAGAACTGTCCCCAGTGACCACCCAGCCCCTGATTCGCCGTGATAGAAAAACGGTTTTTTGCCCGTTGGATAGTGCCAGGATTATCGTCATGCAATGCCGCTTCACGCGTTTGCATCGCCGTCATCAAATCCATATAACCTTGGGTAGAAAAACGATAGGCCGCCACTGAAATATTGCTGTCGGTTGCCAAAATATTCTTGCTGTAACTCACCCGATAACTCTGACCACTGCTGTTCCCACCCGCAGATTGTGGCAACCGAGTTTCTGCTTGAGTGACATCCAACGCGAATGCACCTAATGACGTACCTACGGCCATGCCTCCCTGCACTGCAAGATAATTTTGATTAACCTGTACACCACCATAGGCAGTTAACGCATTGGTTAATCCACGTTGATACGTGGCTTGATACAGCATCGGATCATCAGCGAGATAATCTACCCGTAACTTACCGGCGGTTACGCTGTAGCGATGGTTACCTGGGCGCAGTAACTGGCTGACGGAGGCATAAGGAATAGTGAAATTTTGTTCCGAACCGTCAGCTTCTTGTATGGAAACATTCAAGTCACCACCATAACCACTGGGGTAAAGATCATTAATTAAAAACGGGCCTGGCGGCACGCTGATTTCATAAATAACTTGCCCGTTTTGCTTTACAGTGACTTTCGCGTTAGTTCTTGCAACACCATGAACTTCTGGCGCATAACCACGTTGAGAATCCGGCAACATGCGCTCATCACTGGAGAGTTGTATGCCGGTAAAAGGAACGGTATCAAAAAGCTGACCATCAGTATTTGACTCACCAATAATCACCCGCCCTTTTAAGGCAGGAACATCACGCTGCAAATAGGTATTAATATTGTCATATTCACCACCAGTCGTACTCGACCAGTTATAAGAACCGTTATGACGAAGATACCAGGCACCAATATTTAAACCTGCATTAATACCCGCATAGAAACTCTGTGAGTCTTCACCATTTGACTGATTATTGTAAACGTTGCTGTTATAGCTCAGCAAAAAAGCGGGAATGCCACTGTCCCACAATGCCGGATTAACCGAGCCACGAACCTGTGCTTTAAGATACATTTGCGGAATAGTGATATTGATACGTTGTTCTGTACTATCGAACTCAGTATGGATACCAGGAATAATTTTATCCAAGGCAACACACTGACTCTTTTCTGTCATCACCTCAATAGCATTATCGGGTAATGTTGCTTCATTAAATGAAATTTTACTGAGAATATCTGCGGTCAAGCATGGAACAACACTTTGGTCTTCCATCACTCGGAACTCCACAGACTTATGCGCAACTTGTGTATTGTTAACAAAAATACCCACCAGATAGGTTCCAGGTGATGCATTTGAGCCATTGGCAAAGCGTGATAAGTTTGCACGTTCAGGATGATCAGCACTCAGGAATGATTCATCAAACTCTACATTCTGAGCGTTCTCTTGAGAAGTTAAGTTAATATCTTCCGCACTACAATCGATAAAATAAAATGATCCCAACAATAAAATTGCAATAGGTGATAGCCGATAGCTATAAATAGATATCTTTTCCTTTTTTGCATTCGGCGTGATCATTATATTTACCTTAGGTCTTTATTACAGCAAGCTGAATTTCGCCAAAATAAATTAGCGTGCCTTCAAGCAGAAAATTTATGACGAACTAATTCAAGGAGTGAGCCTCAACAATGAGGCTCATAATCCTTAAAGCACAACCAATTCAGTAAGTAAGATGACAAGTTTGTCAAAGGCAAACTTGAATGAGACTGACAATTATCGCAATAACTGCGGTACAGAAATAAGCCAATTAGCGAGTATTATCAATACCACTTCAACAGCAAATAAAGCACAGTGTTGATAATATTATTTTACGGTGGATGTAAACTCTTTCACTGTACCATGATCATTGACAGCACGGAATACGACTTTCGAACCAGAGGTAATAGTATTCATTCCGGAGAATTTAAAGTCAGTATATGCACCTGGGGCAATAAGTTTACCGTCAGATTTATACTCTTTACCACCAACCCGATAAGTGACATCTACCAGAGAAACATAATAAGGTGAGTTATTAGAACCACGCACACCACCAGCAATAGCTTGCCACTGAGTCTCTTTAGGTGCTGCACCCGCATCACCAGGCAACCCAGTCGGGCGATAGAATATTTTTATCCGATTACGGAACGCAATATTCAAATGGTTATGTTCCGCTGTCCCTGCTGTTTTAGGCGGAATTTCCAACACGTTGAGCCAAAAAACAGACTCTTTATTCGTCGGTAGAGAAGTCCCCACATAGCTCAGGCGTAATGTTTGCCCTTTACCGGGATCAATACGGTTAATCGGTGGTGTCAGTACAAAAGGTGTGGATATTTTCTCAGGCTTAGCTGAAGTGTCGCCATTATCAATCCAGCTTTGAATCAGTACTGGTTTTTTCCCAGCATTATTAACTTTAATTGTAACTTCTTTTTTATCCGCCGGATAAATAACCCGAGTACCCGTAATAACTACACCAGCCATTGCTGAAGCACTAGAAAGAACGGTAACACCTGCGGCAAAAAGTAAAGTCGCAATTTTAGTATGACGATAGAAAGACATGAATAACCTCTTGATAAGATTGGGGTAGCCAACAAAAATGCAGCGTCAAATATGGCGGATATAATTACTTATAATCCAATGAATAGACCACACTACCCACCACAGAACCTGGTGTTGGAGTGCCTGTCTTGTAATATTCGACATTGTAATTGAGTGTAGCGGCACCTGATTCTGGCGAGACGTAAACACTCGTCGCTCGTTGAGTGGCACGGTCACCAATCTTGATAGCGCCATTAGTGTCGCTCAGCTGTAGAGTCACATTGGCAGCATCACCTCGGTTCAGCAGATTGCCAGCAGCATCCACTGGCGTTGTACCACTCTCACCAAAGTAAGTAGATACAGTGTTGAGTGCCGTCCCCGTACAATCGCTCAGGGTAATAGTAAATGCCTTTTTACCTGCAGTTAGGCCAGTAAAATCATTGGGGCCAACATCGGGTAAAGTGACAGAACCACTGTCGCTGACAGTCGAATTACAAGTCGCATCCAAAATATTACCGGTGAAGTTAATGGTACCACCGGCTGCATGCGCCATATTCATGGCGGCTACACTGGCTATAATTGAAGATAATACGATAATTTTTTTCACAAGATTTCCTGTTTTATTTAAGGTTAAAGATCCAATGCTCCAGTAGAAAATGGTTATTTCCGCACTGAATTGATGATAAAAAATGTCTCATTAACTGACCTTAGGAATAAAGTATAAGAGGGTTACCTCGCTCTCTTTAACGTAATACCCTTTCTTGTCAATTCGTATAATAAAATCAGTAGGAGCACCGATAAGTTGCAGACGATGCATGAGCGCTTGCATGACTTTCCATATCCGCTGGCTCGATGATGCTAGCCCATAGGACTCCCAAACGTGGGATATGATTGCGTCATGCGTAATAATTGAACCATCGGCATTATGTAATAACGTAACTAACAACCTAAGCATAGTATCGCGCAAAGTTATGACCTTAATGTCATAACGACTTTGTTTGACACTAGTATTCACCAATCTTTTATTGGCAATATCAAGTTGGATGTCCGATCCAATGAGGTAACCAAAAATATTATTTTCCATTGCCCCGTACCTTACGCATGTTCTTAGGTTGGTATGGTGTCATCATATCTCCACATCAAATATGCTCTCCTCCAGTGGCTCAACAATAATTTAATTCTTGCCGGTGTGTTTTGATGTGATGAATGTTAGGAACAACAACTCACTCATAATAGCTAAATGAGTGTAATCAGAGTCTAAATAAGATATCCCAGAAGAAAATGGGAGGATGTTTCAAGCTGTGCCTGAGAATAGAATTTATATCAATAATATCATTGTGTTATAACGTTTTAAAACATTGGGAGTAATACGGTGTTTTCAGTTTAGTCTACTAATAATGCACTTTAAATTCTGTGGTTTCTCAAGAAAACCTAAATTAGAATTTTTTAATACATTGTTTTATATGATAATTTTAATGAAATTTCTATAAGTTCAAAAGTGGATAGAAAAATATTGCCTCCTGAGTATCTTTGTTGGACTTTTTTATTTAAAAACAAATAGTTATAAATTAATTTTCTACATACCGATCTGCCGCTATTTGCTACTATTTCCCTGAAGTCATCCTACAATGAGACATTTAATTTTATATCTGGGGTGATGAGTAGCGTAAACCTCAGTTCATGCGCTTGATTAAAACATCATATTCCTACGGAATGGGTGAAAAACCGGTATGGGAAAATAATTAGAGCGTGGATGTTTATTTCTTACTGAAGAATATCAGCAAATACAATGTCACCGTGGCATCAATAGTCATACTAACCACTATTGTACAGTGGTTAGTTATGAGCATCTGTGGGTTTCAATCTAGGATTTTATTGTTGGTGCTGACAAGATATATGCACAAACTATGGCAATTGCTGCAAGATAAGAAGCGAATCGCAGATAGTAAAAAGGTACAGTCGACAGACTGTACCTTTTTATTGGCTATATATCCCATCACACTTTGGGGATAAAAGAGATTACTTCACAACTCGCAGCGCCGGGCGCCCACCACGTGGCGGTTGAGGTGGTTCATCATCCGGTTGATCATCGTCATCAACACGATCGCCGTCGATCACTGACATCAGGCTTTCTGAAGGCACAGTTTCACCTTCAATACCCTCAAGTATGCCATCTGCTTCATAAGCAGCTTCCGGCTCAAACATGGTGCCTGCGCCGTTTTCACGGGCGTAGATCGCCAGCACCGCAGCCATTGGTACTGATACCTGACGCGGTACACCGCCGAAACGGGCGTTGAAGTTAACTTCTTCATCGCCAAGCGCCAAATTACCCACAGCACGTGGTGCGATGTTCAGTACGATCTGCCCATCACGGGCAAACTCCATCGGCACCTGCACATCTGGGCGCGTAACATCAACGACCAGATGCGGCGTCAGATTGTTGTCCAGCAACCAGTCATAGAACGCTCGCAATAAAAACGGGCGACGTGGGGTCATCTGAGACATATCCATACTGCTTAGCCCCGAGTATGCAGGCGCATTTCGCGCTCAGCTTCGGTCATTGAGGCCAAGAAAGCATCACGCTCAAACACGCGGGTCATGTAGACTTTTAGCTCTTTGGAACCAGCACCCTGCAGTTCAATACCCAACTGCGGCAAACGCCACAACAACGGAGCCAAATAGCAATCGACTAGGCTGAACTCTTCGCTCATGAAGTAAGGCGTCTGACCAAAGATTGGAGCGATCGCCAGTAACTCTTCACGCAGTTGGCGACGAGCAGATTCGGCTTCTTGAGCAGTACCCTGCTCAATCTTGTACATCAGTGAGTACCAGTTTTTTTCAATCCGCAACATCATCAAACGGCTTTCGCCACGGGCGACTGGGTAGACCGGCATCAATGGTGGATGCGGGAAACGCTCATCAAGGTATTCCATGATGATACGGGATTCATATAGAGTCAGCTCGCGATCGACCAGAGTAGGTATTGTCTGGTAAGGATTGAGGTCAATCAGATCCTGTGGCAAGTTATCCATCTCAACCTGCTCTATCTCAACGCTCACACCTTTTTCCGCCAATACGATACGTACTTGATGGCTAAAAATGTCGGTCGAGCCAGAAAACAGTGTCATTACCGAACGTTTGTTGGCAGCGACAGCCATGAAAACCTCCAAGTTATTGATAAAGGCCAGCAGTTCACAGATAAACCGAGCATAAATAGCCCTTGTGAGGTTCACTGTAAAGTAACTGCATAGCGCATAGGCGCAAAAGTGGATGATAGTTTACCAGATTTTGCCTCTATTGTGGGGATCGCACGGTGAATTCGGAGTGAATTGCCTGATATAGCAAAGATTTTAATTAGCGACGCTGAATTTTAGGCATAAAAAAACCCGGTTTGACACCGGGTTTTTGCGTATCTTCCACTGCCGAAGCAGTAAGAAATTAACGCTTGGAGAACTGCGGACGGCGACGTGCTTTACGCAGGCCGACTTTCTTACGTTCAACTTCACGAGCATCACGAGTAACGAAACCAGCTTTACGCAGTTCGCCACGCAGGGACTCGTCGTACTCCATCAGAGCGCGGGTGATACCATGACGGATCGCACCAGCCTGACCGGAAGAACCACCACCTTTAACAGTGATGTACAGATCGAATTTCTCAACCATATCAACCAGCTCTAACGGCTGACGAACTACCATGCGGGCAGTTTCACGACCGAAGTACTGTTCCAGAGAACGTTGGTTGATAACGATTTTGCCACTGCCCGGTTTGATAAACACGCGAGCTGCGGAGCTTTTGCGGCGACCAGTGCCGTAGTATTGATTTTCAGCCATTGCCTATAATCCCGATTAAATGTCCAGAACTTGCGGTTGCTGTGCCGCGTGGTTGTGCTCAGTACCTGCGTAAACTTTCAGTTTACGGTACATTGCACGACCCAGCGGGCCCTTTGGCAGCATGCCTTTAACCGCGATTTCAATCACACGCTCAGGACGGCGGGCAATCATCTCTTCAAAGGTCGCTTGCTTGATACCACCGATGTGGCCAGTGTGGTGGTAGTACACCTTGTCTGTACGCTTGTTGCCAGTTACAGCAACTTTTTCTGCGTTCAGAACGATGATGTAATCACCAGTATCAACGTGCGGAGTGTATTCCGCTTTATGCTTGCCGCGCAGACGGCGAGCCAGTTCAGTAGCGAGACGGCCTAAAGTTTTGCCTTCCGCATCAACAACGTACCAGTCACGTTTTACGGTCTCTGGTTTAGCTGTAAAAGTTTTCATTAAAAGCTTACCCAATAATTAGTTACACGTTGGTGAACACCCGAACGCTCGAAAACAGTTGAGGCTCACACGACCATCAAGTCCAGCAAACCTACCCCTTCGAATAGCCATTGCCGGCACTATAAAGTTTTTGGGAAAAAAACTTTGTTGTAACGTGGGGTCGCAAGATTATAGAGAAGTCGCTCACAAAGGTCGAACCCTTTTTGCAGGGAAAACCAATTTCGTGCTCAAGGCCAAAGGATGGGGGGCTGGCAGCGCAAATCCCCATCCCGCATCAAGGGAGATGCGGCAGTTTCAAGTACTCTTCACTTTGCATTTCCTGCAAACGCGACAGGCAACGCTGATACTCAAACTTCAATTGTTCCCCCTGATAAATCTCGAACATCGAGACTTCAGCATTAATCACCAATTTAACGTGGCGCTCATAAAACTCATCTACCAATGCCAGAAAACGGCGTGCCGTATTCTCTTTCAGCGGTCCCATTACCCGCACATTGTACAGCATCACGCTGTGGTACAAACGCGATAGCGCTATGTAATCCAATTGGCTGCGTGCGTCTTCGCATAAAGTATGGAAATCTACCGCCAAGACACCTTCGACGGCACGAATCGTGGGGAACGGACGATGATTAATCTCCAAAACGGGAGCATCCACCCCTGCTCTGCCTGCTAGCTTGAGGAAGATTTGATCCATCGTCTGTTGGGTGTGCGCATTAAGCGGCGTCAGATACAAATGTGCCTGAGTCAAAGTCCGTAGACGGTAATCGATACCCGCATCGACATTCATCACATCGCAATATTCATTGATCAACGCAATCGCCGGCAGGAAACGCGCACGTTGCAAGCCATTACGATAGAGATCGTTCGGCGGAATATTCGAGGTCGCTACCAACGTGATCCCGCGAGCAAACAAGGCTTGTAGTAAAGTTGCCAACAGCATGGCGTCGGTGATGTCAGAAACAAAAAACTCGTCAAAACACAGCACGTCAGTTTGCACCTTGAAACCATCGGCGATGATTTCCAACGGGTTTTCCTGCCCTTGCAACTCGGTCAGTTCTTCATGCACTCGCAGCATAAAACGGTGGAAATGCAGACGCAGTTTGCGCTCCCCCGGCAAACTGTGGAAAAACATATCCATCAACCAAGTTTTACCACGACCGACGCCGCCCCACATATATAAGCCCTGCACCGGACGCTGGGTTGGCGTTTCAGCACTTTTACCCAACCAACGGTTCAGCGTGTTACGTAAGCCGCTGGAGGTAACACTCGCCGCCGGTGTCTGTTTTAAGGCCTGATAAATACGATCTAATTGGGTCATGGCTTGGCGTTGGACATCATCGGCCTGATATTCCCTTGCATCCAGCGCCTGCTGGTAACGTGATAGCGGTGACTGTGAATACATTCCAACAACCCTAATAATTTATTTGATAATTTTTCGCAGCATGTTGATGCCACTTAGCACCGTTATTACTGCATTTGTCCGCGTAAGTGCCCACCGAAAAACCCTGAAAAATTTAGGTAAAAGCTTATCAGGATTCCACTCGGACAAGGTTAACGGTTATAGTGGATATTATTAAGTGAAAAATCCCTGCGGAACAACGAAGTCAAAATAGGAGTCATCATGACCTGGGAGTATGCGCTGATTGGTTTGGTCGTCGGTATCGTGATTGGTGCGGTAGCGATGCGTTTCGGTAACCGTAAATTGCGTCAACAACAAGTGCTGCAAAACGAGCTGGATAAAAGCAAAAGCGAACTGGAAGAATATCGCCAGGAATTGGTTGGGCATTTCGCCCGCAGCGCAGAGCTGCTGGATAATATGGCGGGCGACTATCGTCAGCTGTATCAATACATGGCTAAAAGCTCCAGCCATCTGTTGCCAGACCAACCGATGCAGGATAATCCGTTCCGCTACCGTCTGACAGAAGCGGAAGCGGATAACGATCAGGCACCGGTAGAAATGCCGCGCGACTATTCTGAAGGCGCATCTGGCCTGCTACGTGGCGAACGCCCACGTCGCGATTAATCTTTTCTCAATCAGCCCGTAGTCGTGCTTCTACGGGCTGATTATCTGCCCACCAACATCCTGCCTCTAAACTATCCTTTATTCAGATATCTGAAGTGAACTTTTCGCGCAAATTCACGGTCTTACACTTCACCTTGATAAGGATATTGGCTTATCATCAACATTTCACCGTCAGGTCTTGAGAGAGTGATAACAATGAAGAAGAAGTCATTAATTCTTAGTGTGTTAGCAATGAGTATTGGCCTGACCCTAGCCTCAGTACCGGCGGCCAATGCAGCTTTACCTGCCGTGGTTCAAGGGCAAGCGTTGCCTAGCTTGGCACCCATGCTAGAAAAAGTCTTACCGGCGGTGGTTAGCGTGCACGTTACTGGCACCCAGGTACAGCGTCAGCAACTCCCTGAAGAGTTTAAATATTTCTTTGGTCCTAACATGCCCGACCAAAAACAGGGTTCTCGTCCGTTTGAGGGATTGGGTTCTGGCGTCATCATTGATGCCGCTAAGGGTTATATCCTGACCAATAACCATGTGATCAACAACGCCGATAAAATCAGTGTGCAGTTGAGCGATGGCCGCGAGTTCGACGCCAAACTGATTGGTCGCGACGAGCAAACCGATATCGCCTTGTTGCAAGTCACTGGTGCTAAAAACCTGACCGCGGTGAAAATGGCGGACTCCGATCAACTGCGCGTCGGCGATTTTGCCGTCGCAGTGGGCAACCCGTTTGGTCTGGGGCAAACCGCAACTTCCGGTATTATCTCTGCACTAGGGCGCAGCGGCCTGAATCTGGAAGGGTTGGAGAACTTCATCCAGACCGACGCTTCTATCAACCGCGGGAACTCCGGCGGTGCGCTGGTTAACCTGAATGGCGAACTGATTGGTATCAACACTGCGATTCTGGCTCCGGGTGGTGGTAACGTCGGTATCGGCTTTGCTATCCCGAGCAACATGGCGCAGAACCTGAGCCAGCAACTGATTGAGTTCGGTGAAGTTAAACGCGGTCTTCTCGGCATCAAAGGCAGTGAGATGACCGCTGATATGGCAAAAGCCTTTAATACCGACGCGCAACGTGGTGCTTTCGTCAGCGAGGTACTACCGAAATCTGCCGCAGCCAAAGCAGGTATCAAAGCTGGTGATATCTTAGTTTCCATCGACGGTAAACCGGTCAACAGTTTTGCCGAATTGCGCGCTAAAGTCGGCACCACTGCGCCGGGTAAAACCGTCAAGGTTGGCTTACTGCGTGATGGAAAACCACAAGAAGTTTCTGTCGTGCTGGAAAACAGCGCTAGTGCATCGACCAATGCAGAAAACCTCTCACCTGCGCTACAAGGGGCTTCCCTCAGCAATGGCGCGCTACCGGGTGGAGAAAAAGGCGTGAAGGTCGACAACGTAGAAAAAGGCACACCTGCGGCACAAGTTGGCCTACAAAAAGACGATGTAATCATCGGCATCAACCGCCAACGCATCCAAAGCATCAATGAACTGCGTCCCGTATTGGAAGCTAAACCACCGGTTATCGCACTGAATATTGTCCGCGGTGGTGAAACTATTTACCTGTTATTGCGTTAATTTGTTAAAAAACCGGGCCAGAGAACATACTGCGCCCGGTTAACTCATGCTATCCTCCGTTCATCGTTCAACTCACGTACTAAAGCCTCATGTTTGTTAAGCTCTTACGTTCTATCATTATTGGTTTGATCGTCGCTGGCTTATTGCTGGTTGCGCTGCCTATGCTGCGTACTCCCGATCAGGTGCTTAATGCAGAATTTGAGAATACCCGTGATGAAACACCGGTGAGCTACAACAAGGCGGTACGGCGGGCTGCACCTGCAGTAGTCAATATCTATAACCGCAACATGAGTGGCGCAGCGAATGTGTTGTCGTTAGGTTCTGGCGTGATCATGAACGAGCACGGCTATATATTGACCAACCGCCACGTCGTTAAAGACGCACAGCAAATCACCGTAGTATTGCAAGATGGCCGTCGCTATGAAGCATTGATAGTCGGCTCCGATAGCCTGACCGATTTGGCGGTATTGAAAATCGATCCAGGCAATTTACCTATCATTCCTATCAATGAGAAACGTTCGGCACATGTTGGCGACGTAGTATTAGCCATCGGCAACCCTTATAACCTCGGGCAAACCGTAACCCAAGGGATTATCAGCGCGACCGGGCGTATCAGCTTAAGTACCACTGGCCGTCAGACTTTCTTGCAAACCGACGCCTCTATCAACCGTGGTAACTCCGGCGGTGCCTTGGTTAACTCGTTGGGTGAGTTGATGGGCATCAACACTCTGACCTACGATAAAATTACCGACGGTGAAACGCCAGAAGGTTTGGGTTTCGCTATTCCCACCGCATTAGCAACCAAAATTATGGACAAGCTAATCCGTGATGGTCGAGTAATCCGCGGTTACTTCGGTATTCAAGGTAAAGAGATTATCCCGATCCGCACTGCGACTTCCGGTATTGATCGCTTGCAAGGTATTATCGTCACTGAAATCACACCTAATGGCCCTGCTGCTAACGCAGCCTTCCATATTGGCGATGTGATAATCAACGTAGACAACAAACCTGCGGTATCGGTGTTGGAAACGATGGACCAGGTGGCGGAAATCCGTCCCGGTACAGAAATCCCTGTCGTCGTCGTCCGTGACGGTAATCGCATCACGTTGAAAATGACGGTGGGTGAATTCCCGGAAGATAGCAATTGATGTCAAGAAGACCAGTGATGTAAAAAAAACCAGTGATGTAAAAAAACCCGGCGAGCCGGGTTTTTTAATGGTTAGCGTCTTACTTACTCGCCTTCCACACGTTCGATCTTCGCACCCAACGCATTCAGCTTGTCTTCGATACGCTCGTAGCCACGGTCAATATGATAGATACGATCGACAGTTGTCACACCTTCTGCGATACAACCCGCCAATACCAAGCTAGCTGAAGCACGCAGGTCAGTCGCCATCACCTGAGCACCTGAGAGTTTCTCAACACCGTGACAAATCACAGTATTGCTTTCGATCTCCGCATGAGCGCCCATACGGATCAGTTCAGGTACGTGCATAAAGCGGTTTTCAAAGATGGTCTCGGTGATCACACCAGTACCTTCTGCCACCAAGTTCAACAGGCTGAACTGAGCTTGCATGTCAGTTGGGAAGCCTGGGTGCGGCGCGGTGCGCACGGTCACGGCTTTCGGTCGTTTGCCATGCATATCTAGGCTGATCCAGTCTTCGCCAACTTCAATGTCAGCCCCCGCATCACGCAGTTTAGCCAACACGGCATCCAAGGTATCAGGACGAGCATTACGGCACAGAATTTTACCGCCAGATACCGCTGCCGCCACCAAGAAGGTCCCGGTTTCGATACGATCAGGCACGACGCGATAAACACCGCCACCCAAGCGCTCAACGCCTTCGATGGTGATTTTATCCGTACCCGCACCACTAATTTTCGCACCCAGCGTATTCAGGAAATTGGCAGTATCAACAATCTCTGGCTCGCGAGCGGCGTTTTCAATAATAGTAGTACCGGTTGCCAACGTCGCTGCACTCATGATGGTAACAGTAGCGCCAACGCTGACCTTATCCATCACGATGTGAGCACCTTTCAGACGACCATCAACCGAAGCCTTGACGTAACCTTCTTCCAATTTGATCTCAGCGCCCAGTTGCTCCAAACCGGTAATATGTAGATCCACCGGACGTGCACCGATAGCGCAACCACCCGGCAGAGAAACCTGACCACGGCCAAAGCGAGCGACCAACGGACCCAGCGCCCAGATTGAAGCACGCATGGTTTTCACCAAATCGTAAGGCGCACAAAACTCGTTCACGCCGCTAGCGTCAACAAACACCGAACCGTTACGTTCGATTTTGGTGCCCAACTGATTGAGTAGCTTAATGGTGGTGTCGATATCTTTCAGCTTAGGGACGTTTTGCAGCTCGACCGGTTCCTCCGCCAGCAAAGCGGCAAACAAGATTGGCAAGGCGGCATTTTTAGCCCCTGAAATAGAAACCTCACCACTCAGGCGAGTTGGACCCTGCACACGAAATTTATCCATTTGACGACTCTCTGTTATCTCATCTGAAGCTGCCCGCCCACAGGGCAAACAGCCTTAAAGCCCGTTGAGCTTACGATCTCGCTTCCACTCTTCAGGAGTAAATGCCTTGATCGATAAAGCATGAATGCGGTTGTCGGCGATATATTCCATCAGCGGAGCATAGACCGTTTGTTGCTTCTTCACTCGGCTCATGGTGGCGAACAATTCGCTCACGACGATCACCTGAAAATGGCTACCATCACCGGTGATATGAGCTTCATCCAGTGCCAATGCTTTCATCAGCACGTCTTTAATTTCGTTATTTTCCATAGTATCCAGTTCTGCAGCCAAAGGATCATAAACAGCCTGACATCTTAGAGGAATACGGCGCTTTCTTAAACTAAGAAAAAGCCCCTGAATGATCAGGGGCTTTCAAACCAATGGCTGGCGAAGAACGCCAAGCTATGGCGCTAAGCGTCAGTATCAACAGGTATTATTGATTGCAGATTGTAAAGTGTAATCAATGTTTTCAGCCGATCGGTCATGCCAGATATTTTCAATTCACTACCGCGCTGACGCTGTTCTTCGCACAAATGCAATAACAACGCCAAACCGGATGAGTCCACACGCTGCAACTGCGCCACATCAATTACGGTTTTATCCGCCAGTACGGTGGCGCGTTGTTGCCACAGTGGCAGCAAGGTTTCCCGCTCCAGCTCACCACGTAAAATCAAGGTGTGCTGCTGTGATGTCCAGCTCAGTGCGTCACTCATCAGTTTTTCTGATCCAGTGTGATCGGTTGTTTAGCCGCAGCCTGCAATTGCTGCGTCAAACCCTCGATACCTTTGGTGCGCAGAGTCGATGCCCACTCGTTTTGTTTGGTGGTGATCATGCTGACGCCCTCGGCAATCATGTCATACGCCTGCCAGTAGCCAGTCTTGCTGTTTTTACGCCATTGGAAATCTAAACGTACTGGTGGACGACCATTTTTGTCGAGGATGGTTACGCGAATCGCTACAATAGTGGCATCACCTAACGGTTGCTCAGGATCGATCTGGTAGGTCTGTCCGTGATACAGAGCCAATGCCTGCCCGTAAGCCTGCTCTAGATAGGACTGGAACGCTGCAAAGTAGGCTTCACGCTGCGCTGGCGTCGTATCTTTGTAATACCTCCCCAACACCAATGCACCGGCATATTTCACTTGGACATAAGGCATCAGCTCTTCATGCACGATATTGCGTAGGTAATTAGGATCCGCTTTGATTTTAGGCTGTTCAGTTGTCAGACGTGTGAAAGTCTTGTCGGCCGCTTCTTTCATCATGCTGTACGGGTTGGTTTGATCCGCAGCACTTGCTAACGGAGCAACCACCAGCAGAGCAACCATCAGTAAACGTTTAAACATTGGGCTTCCTCTCTTAATGATTTGTCGCAGGGTGTGGTTCCGTATCGGCGGCTGGCATTGTCGCCGCATCTGCCGACTTATCCGTGCTATCCCCACCACTTTTGTACAAGAACTGGCCGATCAGATCTTCCAGAACCATGGCTGATTTAGTGTCCTGAATGGTGCCACCGTCTTTCAGAATAGCCGTCCCCATATCAGGATCCTCAAAACCGACGTTCAACGCCAAGAATTGCTCCCCCAACAAACCAGAGGTACGGATAGCCAACGAACTGGTATCCGGGATCTGGTTGTATTTATCTTCAATATCCAGCGCCACACGCGGGGAGTAGGTTTTTGGATCGAGGGTAATGTTAGCGACGCGGCCAATCACCACACCACCAATTTTCACTGGTGAACGTGTTTTCAGCCCACCGATGTTATCGAAAGTGGCATAAATACGATAAGTCGGCTCATTGCCGATCGACTTCACATTCGCCACTTGTAAACAGATAAACACGATGGCGCACAATGCGATCAGCATAAATGCCCCAACCCAGATTTCACTTTTCTTCGTTTGCATTGAATCAATTCCCAAACATCAGTGCTGTCAGCACGAAATCTAACCCCAACACCGCCAGTGACGAATGCACCACAGTACGCGTCGTCGCCCGACTAATCCCTTCAGAAGTCGGTATGGCATCATAGCCGTTAAAAATAGCTATCCAAGTCACGGTAATCGCAAAGACCACGCCCTTAAGCACGCAATTGAGGACGTCTTGTCGCCACTCGACTGCGCCCTGCATCGCTGACCAGAAGAAACCACTGTCGATACCTTTCCAATCAACGCCCACTATCGAGCCGCCCCAAATCCCAACGGCAACGAAGATAATGGTCAGCAACGGCATACTGATCAAGCCCGCCCAAAAACGCGGTGCTACGATGCGACGTAGCGGATCAATCGCCATCATTTCCAAACTGGAGATCTGTTCCGTGGCTTTCATCAGCCCGATTTCCGCCGTTAACGCTGAGCCAGCTCGCCCGGCAAACAGCAATGCCGTGACTACAGGCCCCAACTCTCGCAGTAGAGAAAGCGCCACCATCATGCCCAAGCTAGCTTCAGCACTGTAAGTGGTGAGTACTAGGTAACCCTGTAATCCCAACACCATGCCGATAAACAGACCAGAAACCATGATAATCAGCAACGACTGTACGCCGACGCTGTACAACTGTTTGATCAACAACGGCCACTGTTTGCGTGGCTCTGGTCGCCCGACCAATGCGTTGAACAACATCAACCCGGCTCGCCCGAAGGAAGCACTGGTATTGATGCCGCGGCGTCCTAACGACGCTAACGCCTGTAATAACATGGAAACTCCTCTACCCTAATAACTCGGTCCGATAATCACTGGCCGGATAACGGAACGGTACAGGCCCATCGGCAATACCATCCAGGAACTGGCGCACGCGTGCATCAGGATTGTTCTGTAATTGCTGCGGCGTCCCTTCGGCAATCACATGGTGATCGGCAACGATATAAGCGTAGTCGGCGATGCTCAGCACCTCCGGTACGTCGTGCGAAACCACCACGCAGGTAATGCCTAACGCGTGGTTCAACTCGCCGATCAGTTTAACCAATACCCCCATGGTGATCGGGTCCTGCCCGACGAAAGGTTCATCGAACATCACCATCTCAGGATCCAAAGCGATAGCACGTGCGAGAGCTGCACGTCGTGCCATACCACCGGATAATTCATTCGGCATCAAGTCAGCCGCACCACGTAACCCAACAGCTTCCAGCTTCATCATGACCGTACTACGCAAAATAGGTTCTGGTAGACGGCTATGCTCGCGCAAAGGATAGGCCACGTTCTCAAACACGGTCAGATCGGTAAATAACGCTCCCGACTGAAACAACATGCTCATTTTCTTACGCGCGTTATACAGTTGGCTACGTGATAGCGCAGGGATGTTATCACCATCAAACCAAATTTCACCGCTGTCTGGTGCTAACTGGCCACCTATCAGACGCAGCAACGTGGTTTTGCCAATTCCTGAAGGCCCCATAATAGCGGTCACTTTACCCCGAGGAACTGTCAGATTGATGTCTTCAAATATCAATCGATCGCCGCGCGTGAAAGTCATGTCGCGCACTTCGACCAGATTATCTGTCTGCTGTTGCATGTTGATAATTCCTTTACCGGCCATTTCAGCCCAAACTGCCCGGCATTTTAAAGCATTGGTCGTATGGTGTCCGGTTTTTACAAAAACTTACCTGCATTTTAGGAGCAATAGCCTCACATGTTTTACTTTTGCTGCTCACACGGTCAAAATTGGTCACATAACGCAAAAGAATGAAACTGTTCAAATCGTAGCGAGTCTTAATAGGTTAGCAAGCTGCTGACGACGTTGAATTGAAACTGATAACCAACGACCCGGGATAATACCCAACAAAGGACCCTGCATGTTTCTCGCCATAGTATTGTTAATCGTTGGTTTGTTTTTACTGGTTTATGGTGCTGACCGCTTAGTTTACGGTGCTGCGGTCATTTCCCGTTCACTCGGTGTACCGCCGTTAATCATCGGGATAACCATCGTGGGTATTGGCACTTCGTTGCCAGAGCTTATCGTCTCCACTACCGCAGCGCTGAACGGGCAGATAGATATGGCCGTGGGTAATGTGTTGGGCTCTAACATTACCAACATTTTGCTGATCCTCGGCGTAGCGGCTCTGCTTCACCCGTTATCCGCCCGTTCGGCGGTCCTGCGCCGTGAATTGCCGCTGATGTTGGGTGTCACCGTTTTGTGTGGCTTCTTACTGATGGATAACCATCTCAGCCGATTAGATGGTGTGATCCTGCTGACTACCGCGGCAGGTTTTATCTTGTTAATGCTGAAGATCGCCCGTTTGGCGCAGCGTGAAGGTAGCGATAGCCTGACGATGGAGCAATTAGCCGAGTTGCCGCAAGACAGCAGCAATACCGTGGCCATCCTGTGGCTAGTGCTGGCATTTATTATTCTGCCGCTGTCTTCCAAAATGATTATCGACAACGCTACAGTGATCGCCCACTACTTTGGCATGAGTGAATTGGTGGTCGGTTTGACCATTATCGCCATCGGCACCAGCCTGCCAGAACTGGCGACCACCATCGCCGGGGCACTAAAAGGCGAAGATGATATGGCGATAGGTAATATCATCGGCTCGAATATTTTTAACACCGTGATTGTGTTAGGCGCTCCTGCCCTGCTGTCACCAGGCAGCGTCGATCCCGCCGCCTTCCAGCGTGATTACTGGGTGATGTTAGCGGTCAGCATTGTGCTTAGTGCCTTGTGCATCGGTCGCAAACATCGTATCGGTCATCTGGCAGGGGCTCTGTTATTATGTGGCTTTATTGCGTATCTTGCGGTGCTGTTTTTTAATCCTTTCAGTACATTCGGCTAATGGGAAAGATTATGTCCAACATTCGATTGCAGCCTGATTTTGATTTCCAACAGGCAGGCATTGAAGTGCTTGAGATTGAACGTGAAGGCTTGGCCCAACTCGATCAGTACATCAATGCAGATTTCACTCGCGCTTGCGAAATGATCGCCGCCTGTTGTGGCAAAGTGGTCGTCATGGGCATGGGTAAGTCCGGTCACATTGGTTGCAAGATTGCAGCAACGCTTGCCAGCACCGGCACACCCTCGTTCTTTGTTCACCCTGCAGAAGCCAGCCATGGCGATCTCGGTATGGTTAGCCCACAAGACATCGTGTTGGCCATTTCCAACTCAGGTGAATCCAACGAAATTCTGGCGTTGATCCCGGTATTGAAACGCCAACAGGTACCCATGATCTGCATGACCAACAACCCAGATAGCACTATGGGCAAGGCCAGCGAGGTTCACCTGTGCATTAAAGTCCCACAGGAAGCTTGCCCACTCGGTTTGGCACCGACCACCAGCACCACAGCAACGTTGGTCATGGGCGATGCATTGGCCGTCGCACTGCTAAAAGCGCGTGGCTTCACGCCTGAAGATTTCGCCATGTCACATCCCGGCGGCGCTTTGGGACGCAGATTACTGCTACACGTCAGCGACATCATGCACAGTGGAGACGATATCCCACAGGTCAGTGCCGATGCCACACTGCGTGACGCATTGCTGGAAATCACCCGTAAAAATCTCGGTATGACAGTGATTTGCGACGATTTGAAAAAAATCGCCGGTATCTTTACCGATGGTGACTTACGTCGTGTGTTCGACATGGGGATCGACCTCAACAACGCAAAAATCGTCGATGTCATGACTCACGGCGGTCTACGCGTGCGCCCTAATACGTTGGCGGTGGATGCTTTAAACCTGATGCAACAACGCCATATCACCGCGTTGCTGGTTGCCGATGGCGACCAATTGCTGGGTGTGGTACATATGCATGATATGTTACGCGCCGGCGTCGTCTGATTAAGGAATAAAACTGCATGAGTATGGTTGAAACCTGCTACGGGCCGGTAGAACAAGATGTGCTGGCACGTGCCGGGAAAATCCGCCTGCTGATTTGTGATGTCGATGGCGTACTGTCAGACGGCCTAGTGTTTATGGGCAACAATGGCGAAGAACTGAAAGCGTTCAACGTGCGCGACGGTTACGGCATCCGCTGCCTGAAAACCTCCGATATCGAAGTGGCAATCATCACCGGTCGTTCAGCAAAACTGCTGGAAGACCGGGCGAAAACGCTGGATATTACACATCTTTACCAAGGTCAATCCGATAAGCTTTTGGCCTTCCGTGAACTGTTGGATAAACTGTCACTCAACGCCGATCAAGTTGCCTACATTGGTGATGATCTGATCGACTGGCCGGTCATGGCGCAAGTCGGGTTGGCTGTCGCGGTGGCCGATGCTCACCCGTTACTGATCCCACGCGCCCACTACGTCACACGTATTGCCGGCGGTCGTGGCGCAGTACGTGAATTATGCGACTTGATTCTTTTGGCGCAGAACAAGCTGGAGGACGCCAAAGGGCTGTCAATATGAGCAAAACCAGACTCTGGATCACTATCCTGTTGGCGTTGATCGCCCTATCGCTGATTGGCTGGAACATGACGGACTTTGACGATAAAGCCGCACCAGCACCGGTCAACAACCAAGATCCGACTTATCAAAGCCAGCACACGACCACCATCGTGTACAATCCAGCCGGTAAATTGAGTTACAAGCTGGTAGCTGAAGATGTGAAGTATTACACCAACGACGAACTGAGCTGGTTCACTCAGCCAGTAATGACATTATTTAATGAAGAAGCCGTGGCAACCTGGTCAGTGCGCGCCGATCGCGCCAAACTGACTAAGGATCGGATGCTGTACTTGTACGGTCACGTCGAGGTCAACAGCCTGACCACGACTTCACAGTTGGAAAAAATTAAAACCGATAACGCTCAGGTAAATCTGATTACTCAGGACGTGGCCTCCGATGATGAAGTCACCCTGTACGGTACCAACTTTACCTCTAATGGCATGAAAATGCGTGGGAATTTGCGGTCAAAAACCGCTGAGCTGATTGATAAGGTCAAGACCAATTATGAAATTCAGAACACAAAAACAACTCCGTAATCTATTGATCGCCAGCACGGTTTTGGCCCTCAGCAGTCCCGCTTGGGCGCTGAAATCAGACTCCGACCAGCCAGTCACCATTGACTCGCTGAAACAGGCGTTGGATATGCAAAGCAACGTCAGTACCTTTACTGACAACGTGGTGATCAAACAAGGCACCATCGAAATCAAAGCGGATAAAGTGGTCGTCACTCGTCCGGGTGGAGATCAGAGTAAGACCTATATCGAAGCCTTCGGCAATCCGGTAACGTTTTACCAGATGCAGGACAATGGCAAACCCGTAAAAGGCCACGCATCTAAAGTTCGTTACGACGTGACACCTCAGTTGGTGACACTAACCGGTAACGCCTATCTGGAACAGCTCGACAGCAACGTGAAAGGCGATCGCATCACCTATTTGGTGCAGCAACAACAGATGCAAGCGTTCAGCGACAAAGGTAGCCGCGTAAAAACGGTGCTGGTGCCATCACAGTTGCAAGACAAAAACGGGCAAAAGAAGAGTAACTAATCCCTTATGGCTACACTTATCGCAGAAAACTTGGCGAAAGCCTACAAAGGCCGTACGGTCGTTGCCGATGTCAGCCTGAAAGTGAAATCCGGCGAGATCGTTGGCCTTCTTGGGCCAAACGGTGCAGGTAAAACCACCACTTTCTACATGGTGGTCGGTATCGTACAGCGTGATGCAGGACGCATCGTGATCGACGAAGAAGACATCAGCATTTTGCCACTGCACGCTCGTGCGCGCCGTGGTATCGGCTATCTGCCGCAGGAAGCCTCGATCTTCCGCCGTCTGAGCGTCTACGACAACCTGATGGCTGTTTTGCAAATCCGTGACGATCTCACCAATGAACAGCGTGATGACCGTGCCGTTGAGCTGATGGAAGAGTTCCACATCAGCCATCTGCGCAATAACCTCGGTCAATCATTGTCTGGTGGTGAACGCCGCCGTGTCGAGATCGCTCGTGCTCTGGCTGCCAACCCGAAATTCATCCTGCTAGATGAACCTTTCGCCGGGGTTGACCCGATCTCCGTTATCGATATCAAGAAAATCATCGAACACCTACGTGACAGCGGCCTTGGTGTGCTGATCACCGACCATAACGTGCGCGAAACACTGGACGTTTGTGAACGTGCTTATATTGTCAGTCAAGGCCATTTGATCGCCCACGGCGCACCAGATGTGATTCTGGCCGATGAACAGGTCAAGCGTGTTTATCTGGGCGAAGAGTTCCGCCTGTAGTGCCATAAAGGTAGTGCCACGCGGGTTAATCACCCGCGACGGTTAACGGAAGTAGCTGATTTATGAAGCAAGGTTTGCAACTCCGTCTGAGCCAACAACTGGCAATGACCCCTCAACTTCAGCAGGCGATCCGCCTGTTGCAGTTGTCTACGCTTGAGCTCCAGCAGGAGATTCAACTCGCGTTAGAAAGCAACCCGCTGCTTGAGCAAACCGACCCACACGAAGAAATCGACGCCAAAGCCAGTAACGATACAGAGGATCTGGATACCCGCGAGGCGCTGGAACAACCGGACATGCCAGAAGAGCTGCCATTGGACGCCACTTGGGATGAAATCTATACCGCAGGCACACCATCCGGTACCGGTACCGATTACCACGATGATGAACTCCCCGTCTATCAGGGCGAAACCACTCAAACGCTACAGGATTACCTGATGTGGCAGGTGGATCTGACGCCATTTTCCGAGACCGATACCGCTATCGCCACTTCCATCGTCGACGCCGTGGATGACACCGGCTACCTCACCGTCTCACTGGAAGAAATTCTAGAGAGTATCGGTGACGAAAATGTGACTATCGACGAAGTAGAAGCGGTATTGAAGCGGGTACAGCATTTCGATCCTATCGGCGTCGCCGCACGCGATCTGCGCGATTGTTTGTTAGTTCAGCTTTCTCAGTACGCCAAAGACACTCCGTATCTGGCCGAAGCGCGGCTGATCATTAGCGATCATCTGGATCTGCTGGCAAATCACGATTTCCGTAGCCTGATGCGAACAACCCGGCTAAAAGAAGATACACTGAAAGAAGCGATGCTGTTGATCCAGTCGCTCGATCCGCGCCCTGGCCAGTCGATCAATACCGGTGAGTCCGAGTATGTGATCCCAGACGTACTGGTGCACAAGGTGCAGGACAAATGGATGGTCGAGCTGAATGCTGACAGTATCCCGCGCCTGAAGATCAACCAGCAGTATGCCGCACTGGGTAACAGCGCACGTAGTGAAGCTGATGGGCAGTTTATTCGTAGCAATTTGCAGGAAGCGAAGTGGCTGATCAAAAGTCTGGAAAGCCGTAACGATACCTTGCTCAAAGTGACCCGCTGTATTGTCGATCAGCAGCAGATGTTCTTTGAACAGGGGGAAGAATTTATGAAGCCCATGGTGTTGGCGGATATCGCCCAAACCGTGGAGATGCATGAATCGACTATCTCGCGCGTTACAACGCAAAAGTTTTTGCACAGTCCGCGCGGGATTTTCGAGTTGAAATATTTCTTCTCCAGCCATGTGAATACCGACAGCGGTGGCGAAGCCTCCTCGACGGCGATCAGGGCATTGGTGAAGAAATTAATCGCGGCGGAAAACCCCGCCAAACCGCTTAGTGACAGCAAGCTGGCGAACGTTCTCTCCGAACAAGGGATTATTGTCGCACGGCGAACTGTCGCCAAGTACCGAGAGTCTTTGTCCATCCCGCCGTCGAACCAACGTAAACAGTTGGTTTGACCTCTACTGAGAAGGAAGACATTATGCAGCTCAACATTACCGGACAGCACATCGAAATCACCGATTCATTGCGTGAGTTTGTGAACAATAAGTTCGCCAAACTCGAACATTATTTTGATCGCATTAATCAGGTGTATGTCGTATTAAGTGTGGAAAAAGTGCAGCAGATTGCCGAAGCAACGCTGCACGTGAATGGAGGCGAGTTGCACGCCACCTCGGAAAAAGAAGATATGTATGCCGCAATTGACACCCTGATCGACAAACTGGCGCGTCAATTGAACAAACATAAAGACAAATTAAAACAACACTGACATTCTGGGTCGCATCTGTACGCAACCCAGACGTAGCCCAAAAGCTACACGGCAGCATTGGCGCGTTATCCGTAAGGTAGCGCGCCGAACCGTTACCAGGGCAAAAAATGAAAACTCCTTTATCGTGCCGTTTGATAAAAGAGCTCAAGTGAAGATGAGATGAACAACGAACTAATGCAGTTAAGCTCGGTATTGACTATCGAGTGCACCAAAAGCGACGTCCATTGCACCAGTAAAAAACGGGCATTGGAGATTATCAGCGAGTTGGCTGCCAAGCAGTTGAATCTGCCACCACAGGTGGTGTTTGACGCCATTCTAACTCGGGAGCGCATGGGCAGTACTGGCATAGGTAACGGTATCGCTATTCCTCACGGTAAGTTGGAAGAGGATACTCTGCGCGCCGTAGGCGTATTTATTCGCCTCGAACAGCCGATCGCTTTTGATGCCATCGACAATCAACCCGTTGATTTGTTGTTTGCTTTACTGGTTCCGGCCGACCAATGTAAAACCCATTTGCATACTCTGTCGCTGGTTGCCAAGTGCCTGGCTGACAAAACCGTCTGTCGTCGCCTGCGTGCCGCGCAGAGCGACGAAGAGCTTTACCAGATTATTACCGAGTAATGCCCGGCGGGCGATTCTAGTTGTACTAGCGCGATAGATGGCTCCCGATGCGACTCGGTCGGGGGAATAACGTTTCCAACAATGGCAATGAACGCCATTGCGATCTTAGGGGAGTGACCACATGGTGCTGATGATTGTCAGCGGCCGTTCAGGTTCAGGGAAATCCGTCGCCTTGCGGGCGTTGGAAGATATGGGTTTTTACTGCGTTGATAACCTACCCGTGGTACTGCTGCCGCAGCTTGCCCAAGCGCTGGCTGAACGCAACGGTTCCGCCGCAGTCAGTATTGACGTGCGTAACATGCCTGAATCTCCGGAAGTGTTTGAACAGGCCATGACGCAACTGCCAGACAGCTTCTCGCCGCAATTGCTGTTCCTCGACGCCGATCGCAACACTCTGATCCGTCGTTACAGCGATACTCGCCGTCTACATCCGCTTTCCAACAAAAATCTGTCGCTGGAAAGTGCCATCGATGAAGAAAGCGATCTGCTGGAACCGCTGCGTTCACGTGCCGATTTGATTATCGACACGTCAGAAATGTCGGTTCATGAACTGGCTGAAATGCTCCGTACCCGCTTACTGGGCAAACGTGAGCGTGAACTGACGATGGTGTTCGAATCCTTCGGCTTTAAACACGGTATCCCGATCGACGCCGACTACGTATTCGATGTCCGTTTCCTACCAAACCCGCACTGGGATCCCAAACTGCGTCCGATGACCGGTTTGGATAAACCAGTTGCCTCGTTCCTCGATCGTCATACCGAAGTGCATAATTTTATCTACCAGACCCGTAGCTATCTGGAACAGTGGTTGCCAATGCTGGAAACCAACAACCGTAGCTACCTGACGGTGGCCATCGGCTGTACCGGCGGTAAACACCGTTCGGTGTATGTGGCAGAACAGTTGGCCGACTACTTCCGCGCTCGCGGCAAGAACGTACAGTCGCGCCACCGCACGTTGGAAAAGCGCAAACAATGACGGTCAAACAAACGGTAGAAATCAAAAATAAGCTGGGTATGCATGCCCGCCCAGCGATGAAACTGTTCGAACTGGTGCAGAGTTTTGATGCTGAGGTGTTGCTACGTAACGATAGCGGCACCGAGGCCGAAGCCAGCAGCGTGATCGCGCTGTTAATGCTGGATTCTGCACAAGGTCGCCAAATTGAAGTCGAAGCCACCGGCCCTGAAGAAGAGAAGGCATTGGCAGCGGTGATTGAACTGTTTAATTCTGGTTTTGATGAGGATTAACGATTTATTTATCAAGTTACTAGGGGCTGTTGATCTTTTGAGATGAGCTTTTGATGCACGGTTGTAGATTGCATTAGGCTAATTTGTTTTGACTGAAAAAACGAGGAAAGCCCTACGGGGCTGAATTTCAGGTACAAAAAAAGCCGCTCTAGGCGACTTGATTTGCTTACTACAAATGGTGCCGGAGGCCGGACTCGAACCGGCAAGTCTTTCGACGGTTGATTTTGAATCAACTGCGTCTACCAATTTCGCCACTCCGGCACTGATGTAGTATTCGGAAAACACGCGCATTATACCTGTCAGCGATCAACGCGCAACACTTATCATAGCTTCAATGAGTTAAGTGCTGAAAAAAACGCCGAAGCTCACAAAATTTCGCCATCACCGCCACCGCCCTTCTGTGGGTGATTTATCACCGTTCACAAAACCTGTCACCCATCACATTAATTTTCACAGAATCCTGTGCATTTTACAGTCAATCAAAAATCCAGTTAATTCAAATAAAATCAACAAAATAAAAACAGATTAACCCTACAAGCCACCATTCCCATCTGTGACACCTGTCGCTTATTTGTTAAATAAAATCGATAAAAATACACATAGATAACAAAAAATAACAACATAGGTGTCTGAGCAACAATTAACACCTGCCAATAGGAGAACGCATGATCCCCTCCGAACGTCGCGATTTTATTTACCGCTATGTACATGAGTACCAGTTGATGACCATCACCGCGCTGGCGGAGTTGATGAGCGTGTCGCACATGACGGTGCGGCGTGATATTCGCGTGTTGGAAGAACAAGGCAAAGTGGTCAGCGTCAGCGGTGGTGTGCGTTTGAGCGATGCTCTGCGGCAAGAGTTGGGCTACAACGAAAAAGCACAGCTACATCACCGGCATAAACGCGAAATCGGCAAATTCGCGGCCTCGTTGGTGGAAGACGGACAAGTGGTGTATCTGGACGCCGGAACCACCACTTTTGAAATCGCGCGCCATCTGGCGGAACGCTTCAACCTGACCATCGTCACCAACGATTTTTCCATCACCCAGTATTTGATGAACCGACCCCAGCTCAGCCTGTTTCATACCGGAGGACAGGTCGATCAACGCAATTACTCCTGCATCGGCAATAGCGCAGCGTTGCTGCTGCGCACTTTGAACATAGATATCGCCTTCGTCAGCACCAGTTCGTGGGATCTGGCACACGGCGTATCGACGCCACACGAAGGCAAAGTATTAGTTAAACAAGCTTTATTGGAGATCGCCCGGCGGCGAGTGTTGGTCTCCGATAGCAGTAAATATGGCAAGTACGGCATGTTCCAAGTCTGCCCACTCAGCGCCTTTGATGACGTGGTGTGCGATGCCGAATTACCACCAGCAATACAACAACAATTGCAGGAGACCGATTTACGTCTGCATACCGTCACCCTCTGAAAATACCGACTATAAGGGAATACAAAAATGAACATCATTATCACTGGCGGCGCAGGCTTTCTCGGCCAGCGCTTGGCAGCGGCTTTGCTGCAAAACAACACTAAACTTCCGTTCGAACAACTGATTCTGGCGGATATCCAAACGCCACCAGCCCCGAATAACGATCCACGCGTGCGTTGTGTCGCGATGGATCTCACCCAGCCACAGGCCGCCGATAAACTTATCGATGCCAACTGTGGCGTGCTGTTCCATCTGGCCGCTATCGTCAGCAGCCACGCCGAAAGCGATTTCGATCTGGGGATGAAGGTTAACTTCGACGCCACGCGTCAGTTGCTGGAAACCGCTCGCCGCAAAGCGCCTGAGATGAAGTTTATCTTTACCAGTTCGTTGGCAGTATTTGGCGGCAAACTACCACCGGTCATCGACGATAGTTGTGCAGTCACGCCGCAATCCTCCTACGGTTGCCAAAAAGCGATGGGCGAACTGTTGGTCAACGACTATGCACGCAAAGGTTTTGTCGATGGTCGTGTGCTGCGTCTGCCTACTATCAGCGTGCGTCCCGGTAAGCCAAACAAGGCCGCTTCGTCGTTTGCCAGCGGCATTATCCGCGAGCCGCTACACGGCGAAACCTCCGTCTGCCCGGTATCTCCTTCGTTGGCGTTGTGGCTATCCAGCCCTGCCACAGTAATCCGTAACTTTATCCATGCCGCAACCCTGCCCAGCGATGCCTTTGGCCCACTGCGCACGCTAAATTTACCGGGTATTAGCGTCACCGTAGCGCAAATGCTGGATGCTCTGCGCGAAGTTGCGGGTGAACAAGCCTATCAATGCGTCAGTTTTGAGCATGACGAAGCGATCAGCCGCATCGTCGCCAGTTGGCCGGGTAACTTCGACGTGCGTCGCGCATTAGAAATGGGCTTCACCGCCGACAGCAATTTCCAGCAGGTGATCCGCGCCTTTATCCGTGACGATATGCCGCAGAGTGGGAGCTGATTATGTCGCTGTATATTCCGATTATCGGGTTGGTAGTCGCCGTATTCACTTTGATTTTCCTCGTGATGCGTACCCGCGTTCATGCGTTGATCGCCATGCTGATTGCTGCATCGATCGCCGGGATCACCGGAGGATTAACCGCCGTCGATACCGTCTCTGCCATCAGTAAAGGCTTTGGCTCTACGCTGGGCAGCATCGGTATCGTGATTGGCTTAGGCGTAATGATGGGGCGGGTGCTGGAAGTCTCCGGTGCAGCGGAACAGATTGCCTACAGCTTTATCAAATGGTTAGGAAAAAAGCGCGAAGAATGGGCGCTGGCGATCACCGGCTATATCGTCAGCATTCCGATCTTCGTCGATTCCGCCTTTGTGATCCTTTATCCGTTGGTGAAAGCGCTGGCGAAGAAAGGTAAACGCAACGTGTTGACGCTCGGCGTCTCGCTGGCTGGCGGATTGATCCTCACTCACCACGCGGTGCCACCAACACCGGGACCACTGGGTGTTGCCGGGATCTTTGGCGTCGATATCGGTGCCATGATGATGGCAGGTCTAGTATTAGCAATCCCTTGCGTGATTGGCATCGTTTTCTATGCCCGTTGGTTAGGCAAGAAGTACCCGGATTTCCAACCAGAAGGATTTGATGACGAGCCAGAAGATCTGCAAGCCGCACACCAGCGTTATATGGAGGAGAAAGCCGGTAAATCGTTGCCAAGTTTAGGACTTTCACTACTGCCGATCGTCACGCCCATCGTGCTGATTTTTATCAACGCGGTTAACGGTATGCTCACCAAGCTGGAAGGGATGGAAAACCTGCCCACTAGCCTGTGGGGACAAGCGTTCGCCTTCCTCGGTTCACCGATTATTGCTTTAGCCATCAGCGTGTTGCTGGCGGTATACACGCTAATGCCGAAAGTGGATAAACACACCACGCTGGAACGAATGGAGGAGGGTCTGCAAAGCGCGGGTATCATCTTGTTGGTCACCGGTGCCGGGGGTGCATTGGGCGCGGTACTGCGTGAAAGCGGTACCGGTACACTGCTGGCGCAACAGGTCGCAGGGCTGCCTTTGGCTCCCGTGCTGATCCCGTTCATTATCTCGACGTTGGTACGTCTGGTACAGGGTTCAGGAACAGTGGCAATGATCACTGCGGCGTCGATTTCCGCGCCGATTATCAGCCAACTGCCGGGTATCAATATGTTAGCGGCGGCACAGGCAGCCACCATGGGCGCGCTGTTCTTTAGCTACTTCAACGACAGCATGTTCTGGGTGGTTAACCGCATGATGGGCATTAAAGATGTACGTCAACAGATGCTGGTGTGGTCGGTGCCGACCACCATCGCTTGGGCTATCAGTCTGGTGGGTATTTTGATTCTGGATTGGATGCTGTAATCCACGCATAAAAAGGCGCTGACCGAGATAACCGGCAGCGCCTTTTTCTATTCTTCTGTTTATTTTCTTCTGCGTTATTTCCGCTTCAGCAGCAAATACAAGCTAATCAGCAGGAACAGCATACTTGGCAGCAGCGCACCGATGATTGGCGGCATACTGTAAACCAGACTCAACGGGCCGAAGATCTGATCCATCACGTAGAACAGGAAGCCGAAGCTAATCCCCGTCACCACTCGAACCCCCATGGGTACGCTACGCAACGGACCGAAGATGAACGACAACGCCATCAACATCATTACCGCTACTGAAAGTGGCGAGAAGATTTTACTCCACATGTTCAGTTGGTAACGGCTGGCCTCTTGACCGCTCTGTTTCAGGTATTTCACATAGTTATGTAACCCACTGATGGAGAGCGAGTCCGGGTCCAATACCACCACACCCAGCTTGTCTGGCGTCAGGTTGGTTTTCCACACGCCGGTCAACGTTTGAGTGCCGGTGACCTGTTTCGGATTGGTCAGGTCGGAGGTATCCACCTGCGAAAGCTGCCATGCACCGTTGTCAAAATTAGCCGATGCGGCATAACGCACGCTTTCCAAACGACGTTGATCGTTGAAGTGGTAGATGTTAACGCCAGCCAGCTCTTTTTCACCCGCCACTCGTTCAATGTAGATGAAATCAGTGCCGTCTTTTGCCCACAAACCGCCTTTGGTAGACAATAATGAGCCGCCGTACATCTGCTGTGCCCGGTAATTACGTGCCATTTGCTCACCCTGTGGGGCGACCCATTCGCCAATCGCCATGGTCAACAGCACCAGTGGGATCGCGGTTTTCATCACCGCACCAGCGATCTGCAAACGAGTAAAACCAGAAGCCTGCATCACCACTAATTCACTGCGAGTAGCCAGTTGCCCCAGCCCCAGCAATGCCCCAAGCAGTGCCGCCATCGGGAAGAAAATCTCGATATCTTTCGGCACGCTGAGCAGTGTATACATCCCCGCACCTAGCGCCGAGTAATCGCCCTGCCCAACTTTACGCAACTGATCGACAAACTTGATGATGCCGGAAAGCGACACCAGCATGAACAAGGTCATCATGATGGTGTTGAAAATGGTTTTACCGATATAACGGTCTAATACACCAAACATCAGGCAGCTCCTCTCAGGCGCGCACGTAGCTTACGCATCGGCACGGTATCCCACATATTGAGCGCTAGCGCGATGGCGAAATACACCCCGTTGACCAGCCATAACCACAGCATCGGATCCAGCTTGCCTTTACCTGCGTTGGAACGCAGCGAAGTCTGCAACAGGAAGAAAATCAGGTAGAGCAGCACCGCAGGCAACATGCTGAGTACTCGCCCTTGCCGTGGGTTCACCACGCTAAGCGGCACCACCAGCAATGCCATAATGACTACCGAGACCACCAGCGTTAGTCTCCAGTGGAGTTCGGCGCGAGCGTCAGCTTCGTCAGACTGCCACAGTGCCTTCATCGACATCTGCTCAGACTCGGTATCACTGAGAGCTGCCGCACGGTACCCGACGATCGCTTGATAGTCGTTAAAATCTGTCACGCGGAAATCACGCAGCAACGCCGTACCTTCAAAGCGAGTGCCTTTATCCAAAGTCACAACCTGCGAGCCATCTGCCGATTGATTAATCTTACCGTGTTCCGCCACTACCACCGACGGACGTTGATTGCCACTTGGCCGTAATTGCGCCAAGAACACATCATTGAAGGTATTGCCTTTTATTCCGCCGACAAACAACACCGCGTTGCCATCTTGCGAGCTTTGGAATTGCCCCTCCGCCAGCCCGGCAATACTCGGGTTAGCTTTAGCTTCGGCGATCACCTCATCCTGATGGCTAGAAGCCCAGGGGCCAATCCAAAACACGTTGGCCGCTGCCACGAGAGAGGTGAAGAAAGCCAACACCATCGCAGCAATAATCAAGGTGCGTTTGCCCAAACCGCAGGCATGCATGACGGTGATTTCACTTTCGGTATACAACCGTCCAAGCGTCATCAACAAGCCAAGAAACAGGCTCAAAGGCAGTATTAGCTGCGCCATCTTCGGCACACCTAATGCAAGTAAGGATAAAACTAAGTTTGTCGGGATATTGCCATCGACCGCATCACCTAACACCCTGACTAAATTCTGACAAAAAAAGATCAGCAGCAAGATGAATAGGATCGCGATTTGGCTTTTAAGTGTTTCCCGTACCAGATATCTAATGATGATCACGCTTATTACGCCTGTGAAAACTTGTCTTTTTGCAGGAAAATCGATAGTTTCTTCGCTAATCCGCCATTTTTTCTCATCATATGGCAACCTCGCAGCTAAAATAGCATTACAGCATCTAGCGTTTAGGTGCCCTATAGGAACAAACCTATAGTCGCCAAAACAGAACAATTACGCCGGTCAGGTTAACATAGTTAGTTAACCCAATGGCGGGAGAACGTTACGGAGTGGATCATTCTATACTCAAAATCATTCGAGTTGCATCAAGGCGGCAACGCAGCGAACCCCTAGAAGCTTACGCCAGTAAGTGACTAGGGTAAGCGAGGAAAGCCAACACAGAGGCAGCTTGAAGGATGAAGAGTATAGCCGTAGCTCCCGCCTTTGTCTTTTAATTCAGGAGAGTGCATGGAGTTCAGTGTAAAAAGCGGTAGCCCGGAAAAACAGCGCAGCGCCTGTATTGTAGTCGGTGTTTTCGAACCGCGCCGCCTGTCACCTATCGCAGAACAACTCGACAAAATCAGTGATGGCTACATCAGCGCATTGCTACGCCGTGGTGAACTGGAAGGCAAAGTCGGGCAGACATTATTGCTGCACCATGTGCCTAACATTCTCTCTGAACGCATCTTGTTGATTGGTTGTGGCAAAGAGCGCGAGCTCGATGAACGCCAATACAAACAGGTGATCCAGAAAACCATCAATACACTCAATGATACCGGTTCGATGGAAGCGGTCTGCTTCTTGACCGAACTGCACGTCAAAGGGCGTAACACCTACTGGAAAGTACGCCAAGCAGTAGAAACGGCCAAAGAGACGCTGTACACCTTCGATCAGCTGAAAAGCAATAAAGTCGAACCGCGCCGCCCACTGCGCAAAATGGTGTTCAACGTCCCCACTCGTCGCGAATTGACGAGCGGTGAACGCGCCATTCAGCACGGCCTAGCGGTGTCTGCCGGTATCAAAGCAGCGAAAGATCTCGGCAATATGCCGCCGAACATCTGTAACGCCGGTTATCTGGCTTCACAGGCGCGCCAACTGGCGGATGCTTTCAGCACTAACATCACGACTCGTGTCATCGGCGAACAGCAGATGAAAGAGCTAGGCATGAACGCTTACCTGGCGGTCGGTGCCGGTTCGCAGAACGAATCATTGATGTCGGTAATGGAATATAAAGGCAACCCGAACCCAGGCGCTAAGCCGATCGTGCTAGTGGGGAAAGGGCTGACCTTCGATTCCGGCGGTATCTCCATCAAGCCTGCCGATGGCATGGACGAGATGAAGTACGACATGTGTGGTGCGGCGACGGTTTACGGCGTGATGCGCGTAGTGGCGGAATTGAACCTGCCGCTGAACGTGATCGGCGTGCTGGCAGGCTGTGAAAACATGCCGGGTGGGCGTGCTTATCGTCCCGGTGACGTGCTGACCACTATGTCCGGTCAAACGGTTGAGGTGTTGAACACCGACGCCGAAGGCCGTTTGGTGCTGTGCGATACCCTGACCTACGTTGAGCGTTTCGATCCTGAGTTGGTGATCGACATCGCCACTCTGACTGGCGCTTGCGTGATTGCCTTGGGTCATCACATCACCGGTTTGATGTCGAACCACAATCCGCTGGCGCATGAGCTGATTGGCGCTTCCGAGCAAGCGGGTGACCGCGCGTGGCGTCTGCCGATGGCGGATGAATACTACGAGCAGTTGGACTCCAACTTCGCCGATATGGCGAATATCGGTGGTCGTCCGGGTGGTGCTATCACCGCCGCCTGCTTCCTGTCGCGCTTTACCCGCAAGTACAGCTGGGCGCATCTGGATATTGCAGGCACCGCATGGCGCTCCGGTAAAGCCAAAGGTGCAACCGGTCGTCCGGTGGCCTTGCTGTCTCAGTTCTTGCTCAACCGGGCGGGGCTGAACGGCGACGATTAAATCTGAGCAGTAATTCAGGTATAATCACCAAGGGCACAGCTTGCTGTGCCCTTACATTTTTTGGCAACGGTGAATCAGATAATGAAACAGGCAACGTTCTATATGCTCGAACACGATCAGCCCACTGGCGCATTAAGCGCCCATGAGGCCGTCGCCTGCGCCGTTGCCGCCGAACGCTGGCGTTCTGGCAAACGGGTGTTGATCGCCTGTGAAAGCCAAGAGCAAGCGATCAGACTGGATGAGGCCCTGTGGCAACGCGATCCTCATCAGTTTGTACCACACAATTTAGCCGGCGAAGGGCCACATTATGGCGCCCCCGTCGAACTATGCTGGCCGGGCAAACGGGGCAATTCACCGCGTGACCTGCTGATCGCCCTGCTGCCACAGTTTGCAGATTTTGCTACTGCTTTCCATGAAGTGGTAGACTTTGTCCCTTATGAAGACACCCTGAAACAGTTGGCGCGCGACCGCTATAAAGCCTATCGCAGCGTCGGCTTCCATTTGACCACGGCTACGCCGCCAACTCACTGAATAACGAAAGAAAATGGATAAGACAAACAGTCAACTCGATACCGCCTATGACCCAACACAGATCGAACAGAAGCTGTACGATCATTGGGAAAATCAGGGTTACTTCAAGCCAAATGGCGACACCAGCCAAGAAAGCTTCTGCATCATGATCCCGCCACCGAACGTCACCGGTAGCCTGCACATGGGTCATGCTTTCCAGCAGACCATCATGGACACCATGATCCGCTATCAGCGTATGCAGGGTAAAAACACCCTGTGGCAAGCGGGTACTGACCACGCCGGTATCGCCACCCAAATGGTGGTTGAGCGCAAGATCGCCGCAGAAGAAAACAAAACTCGCCATGACTATGGCCGCGATGCGTTCATCGAAAAAATTTGGCAGTGGAAAGCCGAATCTGGCGGCACCATCACCCGTCAGATGCGTCGTCTTGGTAACTCCGTCGATTGGGAGCGCGAGCGTTTCACCATGGACGAAGGTCTATCCAATGCGGTGCGCGAGGTGTTTGTCCGTCTGCATAAAGAAGATCTGATCTACCGCGGCAAACGTCTGGTGAACTGGGATCCGAAACTGCGTACTGCGATTTCTGATCTGGAAGTCGAAAACCGCGAATCCAAAGGTTCCATGTGGCACCTGCGTTATCCGCTGGCGGACGGCGCGAAAACCGCCGAAGGCAAAGATTATTTAGTCGTCGCGACCACCCGTCCAGAAACCATGCTGGGTGATACCGGTGTAGCGGTGAACCCGGAAGATCCCCGTTATAAAGATCTGATCGGTAAAGAATTGATCCTGCCGCTGGTGGGTCGCCGTATTCGCATCGTCGGTGACGAACATGCGGATATGGAAAAAGGCACTGGCTGCGTGAAGATTACCCCAGCGCACGACTTTAACGACTACGAAGTCGGTAAACGTCACGGCCTGCCGATGATCAACATTCTGACCTTCGATGGCGACATCCGTCAGGAAGGCGAAGTGTTCAACACACTGGGCGAAATCAGCAACGCGTGCAACGGTGAGATCCCTGTACAGTTCCGTGGCTTAGAGCGTTTTGCTGCCCGTAAAGCGGTAGTGGCTGCCTTCGAAGAACTGGGCCTGCTGTTTGATATCAAACCTCACGATCTGACCGTACCTTACGGTGACCGTGGCGGCGTCGTTATCGAGCCCATGCTGACCGACCAATGGTATGTTCGCACGGCTCCGCTGGCGAAAGTCGCGGTTGAAGCGGTTGAACAAGGCGAAATCCAGTTCGTGCCTAAGCAATACGAAAACATGTACTTCAGCTGGATGCGCGACATTCAAGACTGGTGTATCTCGCGTCAACTGTGGTGGGGTCACCGCATCCCGGCTTGGTACGACGTGAACGGCAAAGTCTACGTGGGTCGTAACGAAGAAGAAGTTCGCCGCGAAAACAACCTAGGCGCTGACGTGGTGCTGAATCAAGACGAAGACGTACTGGACACTTGGTTCTCTTCCGGCCTGTGGACCTTCTCGACGCTGGGTTGGCCTGAAAATACCGAAGCGCTGCGTACCTTCCACCCAACCAGCGTGATGGTTAGCGGTTTCGACATCATCTTCTTCTGGATTGCACGCATGATCATGCTGACCATGCACTTCATCAAAGATGAAAACGGCAAACCACAAGTTCCGTTCAAAACCGTCTACATGACCGGTTTGATCCGCGACGACGAAGGACAGAAGATGTCCAAGTCCAAGGGTAACGTCATCGATCCACTGGATATGGTCGACGGTATCTCGCTGGAAGATCTGCTGGAAAAACGTACCGGCAACATGATGCAGCCGCAGCTGGCGGAAAAGATCCGCAAGCGCACCGAGAAGCAATTCCCGAACGGTATCGAACCGCATGGCACCGATGCGCTGCGTTTCACGCTGGCGGCATTGGCTTCAACTGGTCGTGACATCAACTGGGACATGAAGCGCCTAGAAGGTTATCGCAACTTCTGTAACAAGCTGTGGAACGCCAGCCGCTTTGTATTGATGAACGCCGAAGGGCAAGATTGCGGCTTCAACGGCGGCGACATGCAATTGTCGTTGGCCGATCGCTGGATCTTGGCCGAGTTCAACCGTACGGTAAAAGCCTACCGCGAAGCGCTAGACACTTATCGCTTTGATATTGCTGCCGGTATTCTGTACGAGTTCACTTGGAACCAGTTCTGTGACTGGTATCTGGAGCTGACGAAGCCAGTGGTGAGCAACGGCAGCGAAGCGGAACAGCGCGGTACACGTCATACGCTGATCACCGTGTTGGAAGCGCTGTTGCGTTTGGCGCACCCAATCATTCCGTTCATCACCGAAACCATCTGGCAACGTGTTAAGCAGATCAAAGGCATCACCGCCCCTATTCATCAAAACGAAAGCATTATGCTGCAGCCGTTCCCAGAGTTCGATAGCGCGCTGGAAGACCAGCAAGCACTGAACGATCTGGAGTGGATCAAGCAGGCGATCGTCGCGGTACGTAACATCCGTGCCGAAATGAATATCGCACCCAGCAAGCAGTTAGACGTGTTGTTGCGTAATGCCAATGGCGAAGCAACTCGCCGCGTGCAGGAAAACCAGAGCTTCATCGAGAAGTTGGCGCGTCTGTCTTCCATCACCTTGCTGCCAGCGGGCGAAAAAGGCCCAGTCTCCGTGACCAAACTGATCGACGGCGCTGAGCTGCTGATCCCAATGGCGGGCTTTATCGATAAAGATGCAGAAATCGCGCGTCTGGCAAAAGAGATGGCGAAGCTGGATACAGAAATCGCTTCGATCGAAGGCAAACTGGGTAACGAAGGTTTCGTCGCACGTGCGCCGGAAGCGGTTGTCGCCAAAGAGCGCGAGCGTCTAACAGCTTGCCAGGAAGGTAAAGTGAAGTTGCAAGAGCAGCAAGCGACTATCGCTGCGTTGTAACGCGACCTTCCTCAAGCAGAAGTAATCGCTGTCAGCATGGCGGGAATGAATGACCCGCCACTTGAAAATCCCATGTTTTTTGACATGGGATTTTTTTTAATCATCGTAAATTCCGATAAACGAACAACAGCCGCTAAAATGCAGTTAGCTGATTGTTTTCAATGTTAACTCTCTATAATCTGGCAGAAGATTCTCCGCTACATGGGAGAGTTAAACGATCGTCACTATTACGTTAATTGTAATAACACGGAGAGTTGTCTAATGAAGCCAATTCGTACTTTGATTAGCACTGCAATCGCTTTGTCTTTCTTGGTTGCTGGTAGCCTGCCGGCTTATGCTGCAGAGATCCCAGTAGCAGGAACCATACAAGCAGAAAAAGTAGTTTCTAAAGTTATTTCTGTCGATCAGGAAAAACGCATTGTTGTACTGGCAGGAGAAGGCGGCAAGGAAGTTTCGGTTCAACTCACGGATCAGGCCAAAGATCTTGCTAACTTGAAAGCGGGCGATCTAGTGAAAGCCGTGGTGACGCATTCTGTTGTCGTGACGCTAGATACCGATGTGAGTAAAACCGCTCCTACCGTGACTAGCGCAGAAGAAGTCAACCGAGCGACGAAAGACAACCCAACACCGAACGGTAATGCATTCCGCCAACTGAATGTGCAGTTAAAAGTGACTCATATCGACCTGAAAAAACATCAAGTCACCTTCAAAGAACCCAATGGTCAAAGCAAGGTGATTTCGGTTGAAAATCCTGATCTCCAAGCTCGGATGAAGAACCTGAAAGTCGATCAAACCGTACTGGTGAGCTACACAGATACTCTTGAGATCACCACTCAAGCGGCAAAATAAGTTTTACGGGCTGATGCCACGTTCGACAGCAAACACCTGTCAGGGCTACTTTTTAGTAGCCCTTTTATTTTCTCATGTTATTTGTCATTTTTAAGAAACGGATACGACTTGTAAGATTCAAGGAATCAGTGTTATTACAACATATCAATCAAGAATAACGTTATACCGAACCACGCTGGTTCTTTTAATGACCTTTGGTGAGTGAAAACACATGACAACTGCAACCCCAGTGCATCTTCTGGTGCGCCCAATCACGGCTGAAGATAATGTCGCTATCGCCGACGTCATTCGCGAAGTTTCTGCCGAACATGGGTTAACTGCCGACAAAGGCTATACCGTGTCCGATCCCAATCTGGATACGCTTTATCAACTCTATAGCCAGCCGCGCAGTGCCTATTGGGTGATTGAGATTGATGGGAAAATTGCGGGTGGCGGTGGCGTTGCACCGCTGCAAGGTGGCGCCGCTGACGTTTGCGAATTGCAGAAAATGTATTTCCTGCCGCTATTACGTGGTAAAGGATTAGCGAAACGTTTGGCGCTCGAAGCGCTGAATTTTGGTCGTCAGCAGGGTTTTGGCCGCTGCTATCTGGAAACCACCGCCAGTCTGACCCAAGCCATTGGTCTCTATGAACATTTGGGGTTTGAACATATCGACCATGCGATGGGCAGCACTGGGCATGTTGACTGTGAAGTCAGAATGCTGAAAACGCTTTAAGCAGGCACACCACTGTGGAAGCGGAACTCGTTGTCTGGCGATAGGATCAGCTCCGCTTCAATCCGGCCAAAATGCGCCACGCGTTCGCTGATGTCACCACCCGCCACTTGCTCCGCCAACGTCAAATAATCCTGATAGTGACGCGCTTCGGAACGCAATAACGAAACATAGAAGCGGTTCAACTCGTCATCCAGATATGGCGCCAGTTTGGCGAATCGTTCACAGGATCGCGCTTCGATGTAAGCGCCACAGATCAATTTATCGATCAAGGTGACCGGATCGTGAGTACGGACCTCACGGATCATCCCTTTCGCATAGCGACTGGCGGTGATCTTCTTATACGGGATCTCCCGCGCCTGCATAATCTCCAACACTTGCGAGAAATGATGCAGTTCTTCTTTGATTAGCAGCACCATTTTATCTACCAGATCTTGACCATAAACCGAGCCGTTTTTCGGCAAGATCTTTTTGGTGAATTGGCTTTGCTGGAACAACGCTTCTGGCACCGCTTGCGCTTCATGCACAAAGGCTTCGTAAGGCCTCAGCAACGCCAGCAGAGCATCGCCGCTCTCTTTATCTGCCACGTAACGGCGGATCAACCACATACCGGTCTGAGCCGCTTTCAGCTCGCAAACCATATGGTCAGTCAACAACAGAGGTAGATTTTCTGGTCGGCGGGCGGCGTCGATCCATGCGTCAGGCGTTTCGCAATGCAGGAAATTTAAAATCGGAGAAAGGAGTGATTGGTATTTCATTTGAGTTTTTATGCAGGGGCCGCAAAAGCAGCCCACTGAGAGAAATAATTAATGGCGCTTGCCGTCGTCGTCTTCGTCGATAAAGTCACCGTCTTCGTCATCCTCACCGTCTTCACCGTTCGGATCTTCAAAGTAAGTGCCCCAACCGTCGTAGTTGACGCCGCATTTTTCCGCCAACGCCACCAGTTGCTCAACCTGTGTGTCGATAATTTCGGCATTCAGGCTAACTTCGCTGATCACATCGCAGCACATTACTAGTTGACCATCTTCCACTTCCAGCTCTTCGGCGTCTGTCACTTCGTAACCCAGTTTGAAGGCTTCTACCGCAGCTTGTTCCAACGTTTCAAACTTCTCGCAAGAGAAATGGTGTTCGATGGTGTAAAGCGCGTCGGGATCGCTACCGTCTTCTAACAGTTCTTCGATGATCAGGCGAGTTTCTTCGCTTTGTTCTTTCAGTAATTCACGGTTTGCCATGCTGATACCCTCAAGTCAAATGGCCTACATTTCGGTTATTTTCCCACAGCGCCGCCGCCGCTGCTATGAGAAACATGAAAGATTTCTTTTATGGGGTTGAAATTGAATATTCATACATATAAAGTGAATTTTAATTCATTCAAATAATCAGGATACACGGATATGAGTACGACCAACCCGTTCTACAGCCGTCATTTTTTGAGGTTAATGGATTTTACACCGGCAGAGATTCAGGCTCTGTTGCAGCTTTCCGCCAAACTGAAACAAGCTAAAAAGCAGGGCAACGAAACTCGCTACCTGCAAGGCAAGAACATTGCGCTCATCTTCGAAAAAGACTCAACCCGCACTCGATGCTCTTTCGAAGTTGCCGCATTTGACCAAGGTGCGCAGGTTACTTACCTCGGCCCAAGTGGCAGCCAGATCGGCCATAAAGAATCGATGAAAGACACCGCCCGTGTGTTGGGAAGAATGTACGACGGCATTCAATATCGCGGTTACGGTCAGAATCTGGTGGAAACCTTGGCGAACTATGCCGGAGTGCCGGTTTGGAATGGCCTGACCAATGAGTTCCACCCCACTCAACTGTTGGCCGATCTGCTCACCGTGCAAGAACATTTACCGAGTAAGGCATTGCATGAAGTGAAATTCGCCTACTTGGGCGATACCCGCAACAACATGGGTAACACGCTATTGGAAGCGGCCGCGTTGGTCGGCATGGACTTGCGGTTAGTCGCGCCGAAAGCCTGCTGGCCGGAAGAGAAATTGGTGAAAGAGTGCCAAACATTGGCACAACAGACCGGCGGGAAAATTACCCTGACCGAAGATATTGCCGAAGGGGTGAAAGACGCAGATTTCCTTTATACCGACGTTTGGGTGTCGATGGGGGAGCCCAAAGAAGTGTGGCAGGAACGTATCGCTTTATTGAGACCGTATCAGGTCAATATGGCGCTAGTGCAACTCACTGGCAATCCAGACGTCAAATTCCTGCACTGCTTACCCGCATTCCACGACTCCCAAACCACGCTCGGTAAGCAAATGGCAGAGCAATACGATCTGCATGGTGGGATGGAAGTGACCGATGAAGTGTTCGAGTCAACGCACAGTGTGGTGTTCGATCAGGCCGAAAACCGCCTGCACACTATCAAAGCGGTGATGGTAGCAACGCTGAATCCGTCATTGACGCTATAGTTAAAACATATTGCCGGGGCGCGTCACGCATTGGCAATGGGACACGGAGGGTTAATCCGTGTCCCAACTTCATTATTTCAACCGTGCAAAACCGGCTTCCAGATCGGCAATCAAGTCGTCAATATTTTCAAAACCAATATGCACTCGCACCAAGGTTCCAGTGAAATCAACTTTGCCTGCCGGGCGGATCTCGTTCAACTCCTCGGGTTGATTCGCTAGGATCAGTGATTCAAAACCGCCCCATGAATACGCCATGCTAAAGTGCTCAAAGTTATCCAGGTAATGGGCAACTTGCTCATCCGTCAGCCTTTCTTTCAGTACAAAAGAGAACAACCCACAGCTACCGCTAAAATCTCGCTGATAAAACTCGTGCCCTTTACAGGAAGGCAACGCCGGATGATTTACGCGCGCCACCTCTGGCCGTGCAGCCAACCATTTAGCCACCGCGACACTGCTAACTTCGTGCTGTTTTAAGCGTACGCCCAAGGTTCTTAACCCCCGGCTGCCCACATACGCCGTATCTGCATCCGCCATTTGCCCCATCAGATAGGAATTTTCACGCAGTTGATCCCAACAACGAGCATTAGATACGGCGGTGCCCAGCATCGCATCGGAGTGACCAATAATGTATTTGGTGCCAGCCTGAATCGAGATATCCACACCGTAATCCAGCGCCTTAAACAAAATACCGGCCGCCCAAGTGTTATCAATCATGACAACAATCTCAGGATTCACCGCTCGAATCGCTTTGACCATGCCGGGAACATCCTGCACTTCCATGGTGATCGAGCTTGGCGATTCGAGGAACACCACTTTGGTATTCGGTTGGACCAACTCGGCAATGCCCGCGCCAATCATCGGATCGTAATAGGTCGTTGCCACGCCCAAGCGCGCCAGCACCTTGTTGCAGAAATCCTGTGTCGGTTCATAGGCCGCACCGGTCATCAAGATATGATCGCCTTTGGCAACAAAAGCCAAGATGGCATTAGTCACCGCTGCCGCACCGCAAGGGTAAAGAGAGCAGCCAACGCCCCCTTCCAATTCCGTCATCGCGTCTTGGAAAGAGAAATGGGTCAAGGTGCCACGGCGTCCGTAAAACAACTCTCCTTTGGCGCGATTGGCGGTCGCATGTTTTTTCGCCTTTACGGACTCAAAGATTAATGAAGACGCGCGTTGGATGACCGAGTTTACCGAACCTTGGGTAAATTTCGCTTTACGGCCAGCGGTGACTAAAGCGGTTTCTATTTTTTTAGATGTCATAATCTGCCTGCTTTTATATTCAATGAGTTAACAGAGTTTATTCCACATCCATTACCGGAGTATTGGACTGAGAGGCGGTAGAGGTGTTTTTCTTGCCCGCAAAACGCTCAACAATTTGCGCCGCGTTCAGGTCATGAATAACGTTGATCAATGTCGCTGGCGCATCAGTAATGGTGCCAAGCACCACCAGCATTGGGATAGTTTCCAACGGTAAGCCCAAGGTGGTGACAATGAAAATCTCGCCCAGGAATGCGCCACCGGGAACACCGCCGACAATAATGGCCGAGAGCACCGAAATCAGCATGGTCAGGAAAAAGGTTTCCATGGTGAAATCTAAACCCAACACCGCGAAGATAAACACAATTTTCAGAGCGGCAATCATCGCTACGCCGCCTTTATTCAGGTTCACCAACAGCGGTAAGGCAATATCGACAATTTCAGGATTGATCCCCATCGCTTTACCGGCACGGATGCTAACAGGTAAGGTGCCGAGAGAAGAACAGGTGCCTAGTGCCGTGGCTGAAGGTTCAACCGCATTTTTCCAGAACGCACGTATTGCAGGAATCCCCCCGCCGATCCAGGAATAGAAGATAGAGCCGAAAACGTAGTACAGCAGGGTTGCCACGAAGAACAAGCCAATGGCACGGGCAAAGGTGACTAACAGTTGTGAATCTTGGCTCGCCATGGTCGAAGCAAAATAACAGCCCAAACCAACTGGCGCTGCCTTCATGATGATCGAGACAATCTTCATGATCACGGTATTCAAATCGTTCAGCGAACTAGAAATACGCTTACCCTGCTCACCCGATTGCCCAATGGCAATACCGGCGATCACCGACATAATAATCAGCGCAAGAATATTAGACTTTGACAGTAAGCCAATGAAATCATTAGTCGTTACCATGCTGACGAAGTCCATATCACCGCTGCCAGCTTTAAACTTCTCCGTCAATTCGATAACCACGCCCTGCGCCGGATCGAACAAAGTGGCCAAACCGACAATCCCAGCGGCAGGAATCAGCGCCATGATGATAGAAACCGCGAAGATCACCCCCATGATACGCCCGAGCTTTTTCAGGTCGGTCATACCAGCAATGGATGACATAACGCTCACGCTGACTAACGGCACAATAATCATAAACAGCAGGTTAAGAAAAATCTTACCAATAGCCTGTAATTTCAATGCAATATCTGGTGCATAAATGCCTAACAATCCCCCTAAGGTTAGTGCCAGTAATAAAATGAGAGAGGATTTGTACGGTTCTAAACGTGCCCACATAGTGGATTCCTTTTTATCGTTTTATTCATGTGACTTGAGTCACTTTTTATTTGCTATCATTTTTAATTAATTATTTTGTGATTTATGTCACCTCTTCAGGCTGTATTTCAATTTCAAACCCGATAATGTTCCTGCAATTAATAATTGCATTTTATTTCAACAAATGTAACGCGTCATTCGTACCATTTAATGAAATCACTCGTGAATTAAAGGAAAAAATGAGCAATCCAGCCTCGTTAAAGCAACTGGAGATTCTGGTTAAGATCGTCGAGTTTGGCGGGCTATCAGAAGCGGCAGCACAGTTGAACGTCTCCCCTTCAGCCGTGAGCAAGAGCCTGTCTCAGCTAGAAAGCCAGTTAGGAACCACTTTACTAAAACGAACAACACGCAGTTTTACCCTCACTGAACCGGGGCAATACCTTTACAATCGAGCCACACAATTGTTGATGGATTTCGATGAATCCATCAACACTACGGCAGGTTACTATAACCATCCTCACGGCGAGTTGAGAATAACTTGCTCTATGGCTTTTGGTTATTCCCATTTAGTCACATTAGTTAATCATTATCGCAAAAATTGCCCCGATGTTGATTTGCATATCGATCTCAATGACAGTTTTGTTAATCTCAATGAAACCAATATTGATATTGCATTGCGTGTTTCTTCATCACCCCCCACCAATTACGCGATGCGTAAATTGGCGACCATTAATTGGGCCTATTGCGCCAGTCCAAAATATCTCAGTGAATATGGCATGCCAAATTCTGTGCAAGAATTATCTCTACACCAATGTTTAATTTACCCCGGTTTAACTCCGGTCTGGCGAAACATCGATAAACAAGGCGTCGCGCATCAACTTAAAATTCGCTCCCCCATTCAAGCGAATAGTAGTTTGGTGTTGCTCAAATCCGCCCTTGAAGATCAAGGTATTGCCTACCTTCCCACTTACTTATTGGGTGACGCCATCAAGCAAGGATCGTTGATTCCGCTAACATTGGATGGAGAACTGACGCATGCCACACATGCACTTTATGCCCTCTATTTCCCCAGTCGCTATAGCAATCCAAAGGTTCGCTCGTTTATTGATTATCTATTAGAAGAGTTACAGCCGATCCCCGTTTGGGATCGCTGGATCAGCGAATTTGCAGAGAAATGAAGCACGAAGCCAATCGATTGCTAAACTGCAAAAAACGTCGTTTTATTGCTTGCAGAGATGAAAAGCACGAGTATAATGCCCGGCAATTTGCCAGGAGAAAGCATGAAAAACGACCTGTGTTTTGTTAACCAAAACCGACTGCCTAAAGGCAGCCTACAGCCGTTATTTCTCCTGTTGCTAAACTTTTTTTCTAAGCCCCTCGTTGAGGGGCTTTTTTTTGCCTGACGAAATGACCTATCCATACCAAGCCCCGCGCCACGGGCACGAGTCGAGGAGAGTGAAAATGGCCAACCCGCTGTATAACAAACACATCATCTCTATTAACGATCTCAGCCGCGAAGATCTGGAATTGGTGCTGCGCACCGCCGCCAGTCTGAAAACTCACCCTCAGCCGGAGCTGCTGAAACACAAGGTGATCGCCAGTTGTTTTTTTGAAGCCTCAACCCGCACCCGTCTGTCATTTGAAACTGCCATCCAGCGCTTGGGCGCTTCGGTGGTCGGTTTCTCCGACAGCAGCAACACCTCATTGGGTAAGAAAGGCGAAACGCTGGCGGATACCATTTCCGTCGTCAGCACTTATGTCGATGCGATTGTGATGCGTCATCCTCAAGAAGGGGCATCACGCCTGGCTTCTGAGTTCTCCGGCGGCATCCCGGTGCTGAATGCTGGTGATGGTTCCAACCAGCACCCAACCCAAACCTTGTTGGATCTGTTTACCATTCAGGAAACGCAAGGGCGACTGAATAACCTCAATATCGCCATGGTGGGTGACCTTAAATATGGCCGTACTGTTCACTCACTCACGCAAGCGCTGGCCAAGTTTTCCGGTAACCATTTCCACTTTATTGCCCCTGAACCGTTGGCCATGCCGGGTTATATCCTGAAGATGTTGGAAGAAAAAGGCATCCAATACAGCCGCCATAACAGCATTGAAGAAATCGTGCCGGAGTTGGACATTCTGTATATGACGCGGGTACAGAAAGAGCGACTGGACCCTTCCGAGTATGCCAATGTGAAAGCACAATTCGTGTTGCGCGCGGCAGATCTTGAAGGTGCACGGGAAAACCTGAAGGTGTTGCACCCACTACCACGTATTGATGAAATCAGTATTGATGTGGATAAAACGCCATATGCCTACTACTTCCAACAGGCAGGTAACGGCATTTTTGCGCGTCAGGCTCTGCTGGCGTTGGTATTAAATCAAGAACTGGATTTTTAAGGGGGAACCAAGATGACTCACGATAATAAACTCCAAGTTGAAGCGATCAAATGCGGCACCGTGATTGACCATATCCCAGCACAAATCGGTTTTAAGCTGCTGACGCTGTTCAAATTAACCGCCACCGACCAGCGCATCACCATTGGCCTGAACCTGCCTTCCAAAGAGTTAGGGCACAAGGATTTGATCAAGATAGAGAACACCTTCCTAACCGAACAGCAAGCCAACCAACTGGCTATGTATGCACCGAAAGCGACGGTTAACCGCATCGACAACTATGAAGTGGTGCGCAAGCTGACCCTCAGCCTGCCGGAGAGTATCGATGGCGTACTCACCTGCCCGAATAGCAACTGCATCAGCCGCAATGAGCCGGTGGCTTCCAGCTTTAGCGTTAAATCTCGCGAAGGTGATGTGCACCTGAAATGTCGTTATTGTGAAAAAGAGTTCGAACATCAGGTAGTATTGCAAGCGGATTGATGAGCCACCTCTGTTGCGGCTCTCTATAATGCTCTACACGGATATCACTCTACACACTTATACCCCAAATAATTGGAGTTGCATCAAGGCGGCAAGTGAGTGACAAATTGGTCGTCAGACCGATTTGAACAGCGCTTGCGCTGGCCCGTAGGGTGCTTTGCATAATCCCGATGAGCTTACGCCAGTAAGTGATTCGGGTGAGCGAATGCAGCCAACACAGAGGCAACTTCAAGTATGGAGGGGATTTCAGGAGAAAAAAATGTCTCGTATTATCAGCACTGAAAACGCACCAGCAGCTATCGGCCCATATGTACAAGGCGTTGACCTTGGCAGCATGATCATCACTTCAGGTCAAATCCCAGTCGATCCAAAAACCGGCACCGTAGCCGACGACGTTACCGCTCAGGCGCGCCAATCTCTGGCCAACGTGCAAGCTATCGTTGAAGCTGCCGGCCTGAAAGTGGCTGACATTGTGAAAACTACCGTGTTCGTTAAAGATCTGAACGATTTCGCGACCGTAAATGCGGCTTATGAAGCGTTCTTCACCGAACACAACGCGCCATTCCCAGCGCGTTCTTGTGTTGAAGTTGCACGTCTGCCTAAAGATGTGAAGATCGAAATCGAAGCCATCGCCGTTCGTCGTTAATTAACGAAGGATGTGCGCAAACGGTCAGCTCAGGCTGGCCGTTTTTGTTCCTCGTCAAAATACCGACCAATCAGACGACTGGAACGTAAGATAGCCCGGTCAAAATAGGGTAATGAAGAATTGCAGCGCTATTTGCACCAAGATGACTCACCCGCTTCAAGCCATTGACCCATTAAGAGCATATGACACCTAACTAACGAATATTCCTAGCATTTTGCACAATTCCAAAGCCCCATTACGGTGCATAGCTCCACCACGGTGCACCATAATAATCCTCCCCAAACACCATTTTCAATCTTAACAACACGTTAACAAAACACCTCTCGCTGGCACGATTTATGCTGGATCCCATTTACAGTTTGGAATGTGAATGAGGTGATGGATGCACAATATAAACCTTTCTGCTTCACCGTTTTTTGATGAAATGTTGGTAGCGGAAGGACAACACCGTAGCCACTACGAAGCCTACTGGCATTGGCTAAAACAAGCCGATAAAAAGGCCATTCGACGTAAAAGAGAAGAGGCTGCACTATTGTTTCACCGCGTTGGGATTACATTCAACGTGTACGGCGAAGATGACGGCGCAGAGCGGCTGATCCCATTCGACAGCGTGCCACGCATTATTCCCGCCAGTGAATGGACGATGCTCGATCAAGGCATCCGTCAGCGCGTACAGGCGCTTAATGCCTTTTTGCACGATATCTACCACCAGCAACATATCCTGAAAGCTGGCATTATCCCGGCGGAACAGGTGCTGGCGAATGATCAATATCAGCCCTGTATGCAGGATATTGATCTACACCACAACACTTACGCCCATATCATCGGCGTAGATATGGTGCGCGATAGCGATGGCCAGTATTACGTGCTGGAAGACAACCTGCGTACACCTTCTGGCGTGTCTTACATGCTGGAAAACCGCAAAATGATGATGCGTTTGTACCCCGAGCTGTTCGCCCAGCAGCGAGTGCGCCCGGTAGAACGCTACCCTTCTCACTTACTGCAAACTCTGCGCGAGAGTACGCCGGTCAACGATCCCACCGTGGTGGTACTAACACCCGGTCGTTTCAACAGCGCCTATTTCGAGCATAGTTTCTTGGCGCAGCAAATGGGTGTCGAACTGGTGGAAAGCGCCGATCTGTTCGTCAAAGATGGCGCTGTCTTTATGCGTACCACTGCAGGCCCACAGAAGATCGACGTGATCTACCGCCGCGTGGATGATGCCTTCCTCGATCCACTGGCGTTCCGCCCAGACTCCATGCTGGGTGTTCCGGGGCTATTGTCGGTTTATCGCAGCGGCAACGTGGTGTTGGCGAACGCTATCGGCACTGGCGTCGCCGATGACAAATCGATCTATCCGTATGTCCCGGACATGATCCGTTTCTATCTGACAGAAGAACCGATCCTCAACAACGTCCCGACTTGGCAATGCCGCCTGCCGAAAGATCTGTCTTACGTATTGGCGAATCTGGAAAAGATGGTGGTGAAAGAGGTTCACGGTGCAGGCGGTTACGGCATGTTGATCGGCCCGGCAGCATCGAAAGCTGAAATCGCCCACTTCCGCACCTTGTTGCAAGCCAAACCGCACAACTATATCGCGCAGAACACCCTCGCCTTGTCGACTTGCCCGACCTTCGTTAACGACGGTTTGGCACCGCGCCATATCGATTTACGACCCTTTGCCCTGACAGGAGAAGAGATCCGGCTGGTGCCCGGCGGACTCACTCGCGTGGCGCTAGCGGAAGGCTCACTGGTGGTCAACTCGTCGCAAGGCGGGGGAACCAAGGATACCTGGGTATTGGAGGACGACGCATGTTAAGCCGCACAGCCAGTGGATTATATTGGATGGCCCGTTATCTTGAGCGGACAGAAAGCATCGCTCGCGTACTGGACGTGACCAACAAACTGTCGATGATGCCTAACCGTGCCAACGGCAATTACGAGTTGCAAGTGCCGCTCGATCTGACCGGCACGGGCGATCTGTACGCCGCAACCTATCCAACGCTAACCATGGCGAATTTGGTGAATTTTTTCGCCTTCGACAGCAACAACCCCAGCAGTATTTACAACTGTCTGCAAATGAGCTGGAACAACGCTCATGCGGTACGTGGTCGCTTATCGTCGGACGTATGGGAATGTATCAACGCCAGTTGGATCGAGATGAAGTTGATGCGGCGCCAAGGCATTGACGCCATGGGTGAAGACAGTTTTTTCGATTGGGTAAAAGAGCGTTCGCATCTGTTCCGTGGCGCGATGTTCAGCACCCTGTTGCGCAGCGATGCTCTATGCTTTATCCGCCTTGGCACGCTGCTTGAACGCGCCGACAGCACCGCTCGCCTGCTAGATGTCAAAAACACCTTGTTGGATAGCGACCGAGATCCGGTACGTGAATATTACCGCATGGACACTCTGCTACGCGCGGTAAGCGCCAGAGAAGCTTTCCACAGCATTTATAAGCAGCAAATTAGCCGCGAAGCCATCGTTGAACTGATGATTTTGCGCAGTGAAGTGCCACGCTCTTTGTTGGTTTGCGTCGGTGAAATGGTGCAACAGCTAGAACTGATTGGCGGAAGAGGAGCCAATACTCCGCGTCGTCTGGCGCATACGCTGCACGCTGAATTGCGTTTCAGCAGTATGCAAGAGGTGTACGACGCAGGTTTGCATAACTGGCTATCCGCATTTCTGGGGCAAATCAATGCCATTGCCGAAAGTGTTCATCATACCTATCTGGAGGCGCAATGAGACTAAACATTGAGCACAACACCCATTACAGCTACGCCCAGCAGGTACAGCGCAGCACGCAATATCTGCGCCTGACGCCGCAGGATTCGCAGCATCAACGCATTATTTCTTGGCAACTGATGCTGCCGGAAGAAGCGGTCTGCACGACCGATGCCTTTGGTAACGTGCTGCACGTACTGACATTGGATGAACCACACCAAGCGATCACCATTCAGGCGCAAGGTGTAGTGGAGATTACTAACGACGTGGAAGACCATTCAGCCGAACACCTGTCACCACTGGTATTTTTGCGTCATAGCCCACTGACGCAGCCGGACAAGGCAATCCGAGATTTCGCTCAGCACTATTTCCAACCTAATGCGGTACTCAGTAGCTTGGAAACCCTGATGGGGGAGTTGCTGCTAAGAATGCCATACAGCCCCGGAGCGACCAGCGTAACCGACAGCGCTGTCGACGCCTTTGCCGCCGGTAAAGGCGTCTGTCAAGATCATACTCATGTGTTCCTCGCCTGTTGCCGCAGCCTGAATATTCCGGCGCGTTATGTCAGCGGTTATCTGTACAGCGAAGATTCAACACACGTCTCTACTCACGCTTGGGCCGAGGCTTGGGTCGACGATCGTTGGCACAGTTTTGACGTCACCAATAATACTCGCCTGCCTAATCAGCATCTGAAACTGGCGGTGGGGATTGATTATCTGGATGCCTGCCCGGTACGCGGTGTTCGCGTCGGTGGTGGTAGTGAAGATATGCAAACGGCGGCAGCGGTACAGATCGCCGGGCAATAACCACATTTGTAGAGAACACTGAACAACACATACGTTGCACTACGGCGTATGTGTTTTATTGCCTTTAAGGAATGAAAGAATGACTTACTGTATCGCCATGCGTTTATCCTCTGGACTGGTCTTTGCTTCCGACTCGCGAACCAACGCAGGCGTCGACCATATTTCCACCTTTCGCAAACTGCACATCTTCGAACAACCCGGTGAACGTATGCTGGTTTTGCAATGTGCAGGCAATTTGGCCACCACACAAAGCATCCTCAGCCAACTGACGCGCCGCTGTCAGGACCCCGATCGAGTCAACCTGCTGAATGTCCACAACCTGTACGATGCGGCCACGCTGGTAGGGGAAACTACACGGGAAGTGATCCATCGCGATAGTTCCTCGCAGCAAAGCGGCAGTACCACGGATTTCAGTTGTAGTCTGCTGCTCGGCGGTCAAATCAACGGTGAAGAGACACGCCTGTTCCATATCTATCCGCAGGGTAACTTTATCGAAGCCACCGAAGATACGCCCTACTTCCAGATTGGTGAGAGCAAATACGGCAAACCCATTGTCGATCGGGTTCTGGATTATCACACTTCACTGGATCAGGCGATGCAATGTGCGCTGATTTCGATGGATTCTACCTTGCGCAGTAATTTGTCAGTCGGCCTACCGCTGGACGTAATGAGTTACCCCGCCGACAGTTTCAGCAGCGCGCAGCAATATCGGGTCTGTGAGAATCACCCCTATTATCTTGCTATCCGTGAAGGCTGGGGGGATGGGTTGGTGAATACCTTTAACCAGCTACCGCCGCTGGCGTTGTGATTCAAGGGCGAATTGCCAGGAGATAACGATAAATTGTACAGCCGGGGACCAAACATTTCCGGCTGTATCACTCAGTCCATCAGCTCTAACGTCAGGTTGGATTCACTGGTTTCGCGAGCTGAAACTCGCGCAGCACTGTCTGTCATCACGGGTTCCACCTCTATACGAGCAGTAAAACTTTTTCCTTTGGCCAACTGACCATTACGGATAGCCGCGATGCTACTGCTGGGTTGCAGTGACAAACTAGACACTGCTGAGCCATTCACTACCCCATCAGGCGTTGTCGTCACCAGTTGCACATCTTGCCCATCCAACTGTGCATCCAGCAGACGCAATGAAACACTGCCCTTATCACCATAACGCAGATCACCATTACCAGCCTTATCACCACGCAACGCCAGGCGCATCACTTGCGTGTAAGGACAGACAACATTCACCATCAGGGTGCGTTTCCCCGGCGTCAACTTTTGACTTCCCCCGGCGTCTTGCAACTGCCAGCGTGATTGCGTCCCGTAATTAATCACTGGCGCACCAGCAGAAAGACTACAGCGATTATCTACCGGCAAAATAGAAGGGTTATCCATAGTGATCCCGTGTGGAGTAGAGACCGCCTCTGCCGTTTGGCTCAAGATCAATCCCATCACGACCACAATAATAAAATTTTTCATCATATTTCCTGTTAGCGGCAAACCGCACTGGCTGTTTCATACAGTTCACTCACCACGGCCTTTTCCGGCAAGGAAAGTGAGAAAGAACACACCGTGGCACCAGAGGTCTGTACCTCCAATTTGCCAAGCTCACTGGCATCCGGGATAAACACGTTGCCGTTATTCCCCACAACGGTGACAAAGTTTCCAGCGCTATCAAATACGCTGGCACCATGTGGCAAGGGTTTATTTTGATTATCCTTCACATCCACCAACACCCGACGAGTACGCACTACACCAAAATTGATGTGATTCACCGAACCACGTGCAGACTCGGTTTCCTTCCAAGCATTCTCAATATCGACGTTTTTCGCCAAGCTACGGGTATCAACCTGAATCGTTGAACGTTTATAACCACTCAATGAAGGTAATACCGCATAACCATTACCATCGGTCCAAGTTGGCCCCGCCGGGGTATCCAGACGAACACCGGCTTCCTCACCCACTTTAGCAATACCAAAGGTGTCTTTGACGCTGTACGGGGAAAGCGTCACACCGCCACTGTGCCCCACGATGCCACCAGTAGCTCGAGCAGACCAGGTAGTGTAGTTGTCCGAGTCATGGCTCAAGCTCGCACTCAGTTGGCTAACCGGTGTGACCATATCCATCGTGCCGCCAGTAGTGGTACGGTTATTGAGGAAGTCTCGATCGCTCGACAGGCTCCATCCACGATCCTGACTACTACGATCGCTGTAACGCACACCAGCACGACTACCGCTACTGGCGTTATTGATATAACTACTGACGCTTCGACCGCTCCCGAACGGAATATTCACCGTCAGATAAAAACGATTTTCAGAGTCAGTAGTCGAGGTTCCAGTATCATGTTCTAGGCTAACGCCGACGTAAGTTTGGCCAAATTGCTGGCTCCAAGCACCACGTAGGTAGTGGGTACGGTCATTATCGAAGGAGGTGCTTTGTGCCGCAGAAAATGACAGGGAGCCTACCGTTTTCCCAGACCAACTCACACCAGCACCGTATTGATTACGAATACGCCCGCTATTGTCCGTGTTGTCATCTTGCAGAGCGTCACTCAGTTCTCGATAGCCTGAGGTTTGCTGGCTAGCATTAACATTTAACCCAATGCGCTCAGTCAGGTTATGACTCAATGAAGCAGTGAGTGACAGCCCTTGGTTACTGTGCTTTTCATCCTGCGCCACCGTAGTTTGTAACGATAACAGTGTTGCATCAAAAAGTTGGGAATCTAGCCCCAGTGCCGCGGCGCGATACGGCTCAGAACCTAACAAACCCGCATTGAGCGTGGTCAGTGGGTTCAAAACCCAACCGGTAGCGATAGTGCCCAATAACGGAGCTTCGCTGCTCCCCTGCTGATCCAATTTACCGGCACCGAAAGAAAGACCGGGAGCAACGGCATTACCACTGAGTAATAAAGCGGAAGCAGGCACGGTGAACTGACGTTTTTCGCCATTACTCCCCGTCACCGTGACGCTCAGATCTGAACGGGTATTAAGCAGTGAAAAACCCTGCAAGCGAAAAGGCCCAGCGGGAACCGTGGTGCTATACACCAGCGCTCCCGATTGACGCACTTCAACTACCGACTGACTATCCGCTATACCTTCAACTAACCCGACACCACCGAGACTCCCTTGCAAAGCGGCCTCTGGGAACATCTGAAAGCCCAGAACCTGCCCAGTACCAAACATCGAGTTAGACAAGCTAACTTGCCCGGCTTGCAATACTTTCTTAATCTCGGCGAAACTGCGCTGCGCATAGGCAGCCTGGTGTTGCATGGTGTCTTCGCCATTAAAACGCGAGAAAGTTTGGCGACTACGAACTATCCAATCACTGACGTTAAAACCCGCCTCCGTACCCAACTGCATGAACTCAAGACCCACCGAGTCACCCGCAGAATCCATATACTGAGCGTCGTAATTGAGCATGGCAGCAATGCCACCGTGACTCCAATTGCCGCTTTCTGTCCCTGGGCGTGCGACAGTCTGCGGCGGTACCACCACATCTACCCGAGCTTCGCCTGGGTCAAGATTGAGTTCGGTCTGAGACCAAGCACTTTTTAAATCGAAGCAGGCGGTATCGTCCTTAAAACCCGGCGGAGAGATTAATCCAGCCAGCTTTTGAAAATCTTTATCGGCACACAGGTTGCCATTGTTATCAAAGCGAGCTTTGATTTTACCGCGAGCACTGCCATTAACCGTTAGGGCCACGGTAGATTCGCCGGGCATAAAGCGCGGAGCTTGACGAAACAAATCAGCCAGCTTTGGATCAACACCTCGAGCCTTTAAAGACTCCATATCGAATTCAATATCGTCAGGATTATCTACCCCGGCGTTAATCGAAAACGGCAAGGGCATCAAAACAGCCAACAACGCTAGCGATAACGCAGAGCGTGCAGGGCTTATTCTGGTAGTGGATTGAGTTTCGTATTGCACCGACGCCTCCCGTTAGTAACTCAGCGTCGCGTCATAACTACTGACGGAGTAACCCCAAGTCGTCGCTGGAGAAATACGAACCTGTTTGGCTTGCCCCGGTTTTTTGCTGCCATTTCGCGTAACGGTCAGCGTTTGCCCCGGTAACACATAGGTGGTGGGCAACATCCAATTGCTATTGTCCGGCAGAGTTTGAATTCCTTGGCCCAGACGCACCACGTAAGGTGACGGGTTATTGACCGTAATGCTGTCGCCATTCATTTTCCAAGTCAGGTGTTTCCACGGAGCTAGGTCTTTTTCTAACCCAGCCGGACGGATAATCACTGGCAAGTTTTGGCGCACGGTCATGCGGACTTCATTTTTGCCTTTTTGCTGTGGTGGCACCCCTTCAAAAATCACGCGTTTTAGGCGCTCAGTTTTCAGTGGCTGTTTACTGGTCATAATGAAACGCACGCTCTGATTTTTACCAGGCTCAACCCGTGCAGCGGGTGGTGTTACGGTTAAGAGCGTTTCATTATCATCAACAATGTTTTCCAAGGTCGTCAGTAATAACACCGGAAATGAGTCGGTATTTTTCAGGTTGATAACACCTTCACCATCACTCTGTTCTACGATAACAACTGAGGTCTCTGGCACCATGCCAGTCGCATAAGAAAAGCCAGACGCCAGACACAGGGCTGCCGCTCCCATCTTAATAAAAGAGAGGATTTTCATAAAATTTTCACCATTAACACATTAAATTAAAAGATATAACTCTGATATAAGCCCCACCCAAATATGGGGCTGTCACTGAGGAACCTTCGATTGGAAAAGGAATTACAGATAGATCAATTCAATCGTCGTTAAACCGTCTAATGCCACTGGGCTGGTAATATTGAGGTTGGTGGTATTGTTGATATAGGCCGTGGCCTCCAATTTACCGCTCAAAGTGCTAAAGGGTACTGGGGTTGTGCTCCCCGTAGTCCCCCATGAAATACGGTTCATATTGTCGCCAAAAGAATTCACTGAACCTAAATCGCCGTTGACGTCTCTCACCCAAGCACGACTGTCAACACTGCGAAGCACATCAACATTCACACCATCGGCAGTAAATGTTCCAGGCACCATGCGAATACCATAACCACCGATTCTCTGGCCGCCACTCAGGCCTAAACCAGCGACGGTTTCAGCAAAAGGTAAAGTGACCCCAGTGGGTTTTCTCGCAAACCCACCCGCGCCTTCAACAACACCTGCTGCAGAGGCAGGTCGCTGGTTGTAAGCCCGAATAGCAAGCGCAGCTGGCGCATCACAGTTAATAGCGAAGTCTATCTGCTTTGCTTCCAACGTCGTAAATGCGGTTGGGCTAAGGGTATTAGGTCTGATGACACCATAATCAATAGTGCCATTACCGGATAAAGTTGGCGTACATGCAGTCGGAGTAATAGTACCGATAATACGCACATCGACACTGCTCGCCGCTAATGCTGGCAGAGATGTCGCCGCCAGTATTACGAGTGCGCCGACGGTTTTTTTGATTTGCTTCATCATAATGTTGTCTTGTCGTTTCATTAATCAATTGAGCACCAGTGCAAGCAGCGATATCTAAAACAGCATGCAATGACGGGGTTGTAATCGGTTAAAACGGAAAGCAATCTGAATCCAACAAACAGCGAAAGGCTAACGCTACCCTCCGAAAACAGAGACTATTTTCTAGGAAATTTCTTGCATTGGATGCAGGCTGGGTCTTGGTTTAATCGGAGAGGCGATCGATATAAATAAAATCGCCCCAACAAATTACATTCACTGAAAATAGGCCGCACTCATGCGGCCAAAAAGACACACTGTATTCAAAAAAATTACAGGTAGATCAGCTCGATGGTAGTCAAACCGTCTAAAGTAAAGGCACTGGTCAGATCCAATTCGGAGACTTTATTCAAATAAGCCTGAATACTCAATTTACCGGTTAGGGTGGTGAATGCGATCGGCACCAGAGTGCCTGTTGCGCCCCAAGTGTTGTACATAATTGCAGAATCACCGTACAAGTTACCTGTGGTCACCGCTCCCCATGACTGTAGGGTAGGGTTAATGGTTTGGATACTGTCTACAGTGATGCTATCAGCCTGCGCAGTTCCATTGGCGATACGAATGCCATACCCACCAACATTGGCTGTTCCTACGTCACCTAAACCAACAACCGCTTGCCCTGCTGCACCAAATAAATTGACACCTGCCGGCGCAATGGCTGCACCACCAGCCCCCTCTGTTGCCCCAGCTACCGTACCTGGACGACCATTAATCGCCTTAATCGCTATTTTTGCTAACGCATCGCAGGTGATGGTGAAGTCCAACTGTTTTTCATCCAGCACGGTATAGTCTGTTGCACTCAAACTTTGCGCACGGATATAGCCATAATCAATCACACCACCGCCGGTAAGTGTTGGGGTACAAGCCGCTGGGGTAACTGTGCCAATCACCTTCACCTCAACGGAGTCAGCCATGGCTGGCATTGCGGTCGCAGCCAACACAGCCAGCGCACAGGCCGATTTCTGGATTTGCTTCATCATAATGTTATCTTCTCGTTTCATTAATCAATTGAGCGCCAGCACAAAACTAGGGATGCCTTTAGGCTCCGTGCAATGGCGTGGAGTTGTCATCGGTAAAACGAAGAGCAATCTGAGTCCAACAAACAGGAAAAGGCTGACATCACGCTCCGAAAACAGAGACTATTCTCAAGGAAATGGCTGACTGTTAATGCAGGCTGGGTCTTGGTTAACTGAATAGAGGCTTATATGCGGAGGGAAAATAATAAACCGGGCAGTCAATACCCGGCTTATTAAATATATGGCTGGAAGCAATTCAAGATAATTGGCACATTATTTTGCGATAATCTAATATGCCACTCAATTAAACTCAGTGGTTTTCTAGGTTGACCTGAACACCGTTTTGCACCAGTAACTCCGCCTCCAGCCCGCTATGTTGCCAAACATCATAGCTAACCCCGTTAACGGTGGCGCTGCTACTCTGATTCCAGTTACCAGCATCGGCATCACCCGGTAATAAGTCCGACAGGTTGACGACATCACCTGTATTACCTTTCACCATCATTTGTACATTGCCATCAGCAATAAAGAGATTGGTTCCCCCTTGCGCCAAAACATCGCCAAGGGAAAGGTTGAGCGTATTATTACCACTCCCCGTAATGTCGATAATCTCAACCGACTGAATTTTGTTGCTCAACACCGTTAGATCCAGCGTTTGATTACCCCCGCTGATTTGCAGAGTATCAACACCATCCGCACCGTTAAGGCTGAATGCAGTATCATTAAGCAATGCAACATCATGAACAGTAAACATATCGTCGGTGACGTCACCAAACCATGCTCCTGCTTCTGCCAGATCCTGAAACGAAGGAGAAGGTGTCGGATCTGGGGACGTAGCATATTCAAGATGACTAAAGTGAATATCATCAATCCAGATATAGGTTCCCGACCCAACACTTAATCGCACGGAGGAGAATACCTGTCCATAGGGGAGCTCAACCTCGATGGTAGTAATACGACCGCTCGCACCAGTGCGATATGCGCTATAAACCTCATTATTATCAGCATCATAAAACGTAGCGGTCATCGTTTCAGCGTCGTTCAGATCGCCGACCGTAAAGGAGATAAAGTTATACTGTTGATCGTCCTTTATACTCATGGTGAAAGATGATTGACCGGATATCTCCAACGCCATGCTTTGTGGTGGTTGCCCAATGCCCCCTTGGTTAGTACTACCAAAGCGAGAAATATAATTCCCTTCATTGCGAATGATATCAGCAATCAGAGTAAACTGTGCGAACTCAAAAACATCTCCGGTGACGATATTTTTAGCCGCTTGCCCAGAAAAATTCTCATCAATAATCTGCGCGGCTTTTTGTGTCAGGCTATTCCAATCAGAGGCATTACCGTTGTTATCAATATAAGCTGCACTAATCTCTTTTGTATTCCCTTCGACTTCGGCATCCCAATCAATTTTCGTTTGCCCATTGTCAATGTCCGCCTGAGTTACCTCAATCGTCATTTTTCTGCCGTCCAAATGCAGAATGATCACATCACCAACCTGCAACTCTGCGGGATGTACTACTGTAATTACCTTGCCATCCCAGCTTAGTTGAGGTGCATCAGGTGAGATTACATCTAACGAAACCTTCTGTTCCACATAGGTTGCATTTTGTAAGCGATCGATAACTCGCGTCTGAATCACCCAGTCGCTGCTGTGGCTCGTCGAATCGACAATAAACCAACGCCCATCCGGCAAGACAGTCGCATCCTGCCAGCTAACACCATTATCGACAGAAACCTGTACTTTATCTCCAGCGCCAAGAGCAGCACTGAGAGTACCTTGTATCAACCGCCCTGCACTTCCGTCACGGGTGGTGAAATTATTATCAGCCCCAAAGGTCGCGCTGTCTTTTGACATGCTCTCGACGATCGCTTGTGCCGCCGGCGGTGTAGTATCAACAACAACGACCGTAGCATCGCTCATGTCACTAGTATTCCCGGCTAAATCGGTCAAGGTGCTAGTAAAGCGATATTCACCATCCGACAGGTTAGCCGGGGGTTGCCAACTCCAGCTTCCATCACTATTGACAGCAAATGTGGCAACAGAAACCCCATTTTGATACAAAGTCACCGTAGAGTTTGGCTCCCCCACGCCACTTAGGCGAGGAAGAGTGTCATTCGTGATGTTATCTACCCACTCCTTTGTCGGGTCTATACTGTCGGCCACTTGACCTTGAGTAATCGGAGGCCGGGTATCGACCATAAATTGATAATCTGCCGATGCCGTGCTGACATTACCCGCCACGTCGGTTGCTGTGATGGTAAAGCTGTGCTGGCCGTCAATCAGTGTTGCTGCTGACTGCCATGACCACGTGCCGTTAACCGCCGTGATGCTCCCCACTCGTACACCGCTCTCATCGTATATATGTACCAAGCTGCCCACTTCAGCACTGCCGCTGAGTACCGGGCGATTGTCATTGGTCAGCCCACCATTACCGATGTCCGCACCACCCTCAATACCACCGATAACGCTATCGGTCACGGCATCTATGGCCAGTTGCACCGGGGCAGCGGTATCAACCGTAAACACATAAGGAGATGAAGGTGCACTGGCGTTACCTGCTGCATCGGTCGCGGTGATGGTGAAACTGCGCTCCCCGTCATTCAACGCAGCCGGCGGCTGCCATGACCAAGTGCCATCTGTTGCAATAACACTGCCAACACGCGTACCATTTTCATCGTAAATCTGTACCAAGCTGCCCACTTCAGCACTGCCGCTGAGTACCGGGCGATTGTCATTGGTCAGCCCACCATTACCAATGTCTGCACCGCCATCAATGCCACCGATAACGCTATCGGTCACGGCATCTATGGTCAGTTGCACCGGGGCAACGGTATCAACCGTAAACACATAAGGAGACGAAGGCGCACTGACGTTACCCGCCACATCGGTCGCCGTAATGGTGAAACTGCGTTCCCCGTCATTCAACGCAGCCGGCGGCTGCCATGACCAAGTGCCATCTGTTGCAATAACACTGCCAACACGCGTACCGTTCTCATCGTATATCTGTACCAAGCTGCCCATTTCAGTACTGCCGCTGAGTACCGGTCGATTGTCATTGGTCAGCCCACCATTACCGATGTCCGCACCACCCTCAATACCACCGATAACGCTATCGGTCACGGCATCTATGGTCAGTTGCACCGGGGCAACGGTATCAACCGTAAACACATAAGGAGACGAAGGCACACTGACGTTACCCGCCACATCGGTCGCCGTAATGGTGAAACTGCGTTCCCCGTCGTTCAACGCTGCTGGAGGCTGCCATGACCAAGTACCATCCGTCGCGACTATGCTGCCGACACGTGTACCCTTCTCATCGTAAATCTGTACCAAGCTGCCTATCTCAGCACTGCCGCTGAGTACCGGGCGATTGTCATTGGTCAGCCCACCATTACCAATGTCTGCACCGCCATCAATGCCACCGATAACGCTATCGGTCACGGCATCTATGGTCAGTTGTACCGGGGCAACGGTATCAACCGTAAACACATAAGGAGACGAAGGCGCACTGACGTTACCCGCCACATCGGTCGCCGTAATGGTGAAACCGTGCTCGCCATCACTCAGCGCTGCTGGAGGCCGCCATGACCAACCTTCATCGGTGGCAGTAACACTCGCGAGCAAATTGCCATTTGCATCATAGATTTGTATCAAACTACCAGATTCAGCACCGCCGCTGAGTACTGGGCGATTGTCGTTGGTCAAGCCATCGTTACCGATGTTTGCGCCGCCCTCGACGCCACCTGCAACACTGTCCGTTACCTTGTCGATAGCAGGTTGTACTGGGGGTACCGTATCCACCGTGAAATAAAACGGCAGAGAAGGTAAACCGATGTTACCCGCCAAATCTGTCGCTTGAATGGTCAAGCGGTACTCACCATCAGTCAGCGGAGTCGTCGGCTGCCAAGACCAACCACCATCAGCGGCGGCGATCACTTCAGCGACTTTGACACCATCAATAAGAATAGCGACGGTAGCACCCGGTTCGGCACTCCCTTTGATCATCGGGCGAGCATCATCGGTGACGTCACCACTGGTGAGCGAGCCCGTATGCATACCGGTAACGTCATCGACAAGAGTAATCAATGGGCGTGCAGGAGCGACAAGGTCAATATTGAGGGTAAACTCGGCAGAGAGTTCACTCACCTGCCCATCAATAGCCGTCACAGTAGCGGTAAAGGTATGCTGACCATGCGCTAGAGCAACAGGAGGAGTAAAGGACCAACTGCCATCGGCACCAACGGTAGCGCTGCCCAGAGGATTACCATCAACATAAACGGTGATGATATCCCCTGGTGTGGCGGCGTGACCGGAGAGCAGCGGTCGTGCATCATCAGTCAGTCCACCTTCTTTCAGAGTGCCGGTATAAATACCGGTATCATCGCTGGCAATATCAATCGATGGTGCCAGTGGTGGTGGCAAGCCCCCATCGTTACCATGCTGATTTTGCATCGAACGGATTATACCGCCGAGACCAAGCAAGCCAGCGAAAGCACCAATAGCCATCCACATACCAGAGTCATTTGTGGGCAACAGCAAAGGTCCGCTGCTATCACTCTCACTTTGCATCATGATGAAAGCCCCTTCACCATCATCAAATTCAGAGAGCTGTTCGCTATTGTCTTCAGCATTCACGTAATCATGAGCGTTACCCTGCTCATCCAAACCTTGCAAGGCGGCGTTATGACTGTAGAAATCCAAAATAACGAGGCGAGCCTCGTCTTCATCAGGTAGGCCAACTTCCAAATTGTTGCCAACACGCTTAACGCGCAAACGCTGTGGGCCAAGCGGTTTTTCACTGTCCGTCAGAATAAAACGCTGACCCGGTTGCGCATTGAAATAAGTAACTTCTTTACCCGACGGTAACAGATGGGATTGAGATAATGTTTTGCCGTCAGCGACAGCCAGAGCAAGCGTTGAGTTCATAATGCAAGTTATCCGAATAAATGTGGAAGGCACTGGTGCCAGATAACAGGCATTATCTGAGGATATGAGCCTCAAAAATCTAATCTAGGTCTTGGTTAACATAAGATTCGAACCAAGCTACATAGCCCAATGGCGGACTATTTAAAGTATCCACCATTGAGAAAGAACCAACGCTAGTGTGCTGTCACCCCGCGCAGCAACGCCTCCAGCGGATACACCGCCGCGATCACCACTTCATCGCGGATCTGTGCGGCAGCAGCCAGTTGCTGCTGCACCTGCTCGGCTTCAGTTTGGCTAAGCGGCTTATCTTGTTGGAAGCGTTCCAACAGCATTAATCCCAAGCTCGCCAGCGTATTGACGTCTTGCGCTACTGGCAGCAGATCTTTCATCACCACATTACTGGCGATCACCGTTTGTACTGGTGCAGTATTCTGCTGCCAACGTTGCAAACGGGTGCGGATCGCCTGCGCAGCAGCCTGATTGCTTTTATCTTTCAGTAACGCCGTTACTTGCTGGTTCAGTTCGTACACCGCGCGGCTTTCCGCTGGCAGCGCATCAGCAAAACGATTGAGCGGTTCAAACAGGTTATAGTGACTGGCTTTGAATTTCAGATGATGACGGGTGTAATACTGCGCAGGCTCTACCGCTTCGGCGAGGATTTGCAACGGCGTAATCTCGACGCTGTTGGCTAAACGGGTAAACTCGCGGGCGGTTTGGGCATGTTGCTGTAGCCCGACCGACACCACCGACCAAGCATCCACCTTATCCAACCGTTGGTACATATTGGTTTCATCGGTGACATCTTTCGCCGACCACAAACGCTCCGCTACCGCAAAAGCCCGCGGCCACAGTTTGAGATCAATCAGCGGTGCACGAATGTTCTCCGCCCACAGTGCCGCTTCACCGCCCAAAATATTGCCCTGCTGCTTTTCATCCGGCACGACTGACATTTTCCCTTCCGGGATCGCCGCGAGCTTGCTGCCCGTGGTCGGATAACGCACGTTACCGATCAGCGTATAACCGCTCAGTGTGTCCTGCTGCAAGGTGAATACCGGGCGCGTTTCCCCCATCCAACTGTCCATGCGGAACGTCACCTGCTGCGGCGAACGCCAAACGATATCATGCACTGCCCGACGTGATTTACCTTTAAAATCAATGAAACCACGCCAACCGTCTTGGCCTTCAATCAAGGTGAAACTGCCCTCTACCGCGCTACCTTTCAGGCGCGGCATGGTGAACTGCCAGCTCTGTGCCTTTTCCCCCGGTTGCGCCGCAATTTCGACTCCCAGCGGCTGTGGCAAGACTTCGTTGCGATAGTGATAAGCCGCCGCCTGCGGTTGATCAAGGTAGAAACCGGTGGAAAGAATGCCCTGATAGCCATCCTGCGCGCTAGCACCCAGCGAATCCTGCCCTTGCCAGGACTGAATCACAATGCTGCGCGGTAACGACGGATGATAGATTTCGTCCCAGCCGACCATCTGCCGATGGTGTTTTTCCAGGATTTTTTCCAACTTTTGATTGAAATAGGCCTGCAACGCGTGGGTATCCGCCAGCTTGTTTTGCTGCATAAAGGTTTGAATGGTTGGCGAGGCTTGCCACTGGCTGGCATCCACTTCATCGCCGCCAATGTGCAGATAAGGATCAGGGAAGATCGCCGCCAGTTCGCCGATTATCGTATCAACGAACTGATAAACCTCTTCACGTGTTGGGTCCAGCGTCGGCTTATGCACGCCCCATGCGCGTTCCATCTGATACGGCCCCGGCGCACTGATCAGTTCCGGGTAAGCCACCGCTATGCTGGAAGCATGGCCGGGTAGATCGATTTCCGGCACCACACGAATACCCCGCGCCGTAGCGTAGGCCACCACCTGCTTCATCTGTTCAGGCGTATAGAACAGACCATCACTGGCCTGCTGCTGCAACTTTGGATAGTGTTCAGAGGCAAAACGCCAGCCTTGATCATCGGTCAAATGCCAATGGAATACGTTCAGTTTGGCGGCGGCCATACCGTCAAGTTGGCGCAAAATATCCGGTATGGGTAAGAAGTGGCGAGCGGAATCCAGTAACACACCACGCCAAGGGAAGCGAGGAACGTCACTGATATTAACCAACGGCAGGAAGGTATTCTGTCCATCGGTTTGCACCAATTGCAGCAAAGTTTCCATCCCACGCAGCGCACCAAAACGGGTATTGGCATTCAGCGTCACGCCTTGCGGCGTCACACTGAGTTGGTAACTTTCGTCACTGTCTGGCATCGGTTGTGCGGGCACTTTATTTTTAATCGCGATTTTAATGGTGGCCTTATCGCTTTGTGATACCAACACCCAACCGGTTTGCATCTCCAACCGTTGCCGCCATTGTGCCGGCATCTCGCCCAAGTCATCCCCTTGCACTTGCAGCGTCAGATTCTGATCCAGCACCAAACGGCCTTCGGTTTGCTCCACCTGTTGTGGCCAAGGCATCAATGGCAAATCACCCGCTGGTTGCGCCCATGCGCCGAAAGAAAGTAATAACGATGAAGTTAATAACGTAAATTTATGCATCGGAAATTCCTCAGAGGAAAGAAAATCTAACAAAAACAGCAATGCTGTAGATAAAGACCGAGCATAGAGAGGAAGTCCAACCCGGAGGATAAAAAGTCGGGTTGGATCACAGAGTGAAATATCGTCAACGAGCCTGACTTGCAGGCCCGGAAAAACTTACTGCCAGCCGTAGCGACGGACAAACCAACCTTTCACGCACTGGGTCAGAACCATATAACCCACCAGAATCAGCACCAGCCAAGGGAAGTAACCGAGCGGCAGCGCTTGCAGTTGTAAGAAACCAGCCAACGGTGAGAAGGTTAAACCGATACCGATAGCGATCACTGCCAGCGTAGTCAGCAACAGCGGCAGTGACGGGCGGCTCTGGATAAACGGGATCTTGCGGGTACGAATCATGTGCACAATCAGCGTCTGCGACAGCAAACCTTCGACGAACCAGCCAGATTGGAACAACGTCTGCATTTCTGGTGTATTGGCTTTGAACACCCACCACATCAGGCCGAAAGTCAGGACGTCAAAGATCGAGCTGATCGGCCCAAAGAACACCATAAAGCGCCCTAGTTCGCCGGAGTTCCAACGCTGCGGCTGTTTGATCTGATCGTCATCAACGTTATCGAATGGGATCGCCACCTGTGAAATATCGTACATCAGGTTTTGGATCAGCAGATGCAGCGGCAACATCGGTAAGAATGGTAAGAAGGCGCTGGCAATCAACACGCTGAACACGTTACCGAAGTTGGAGCTGGCGGTCATTTTGATGTATTTCAGCATGTTGGCAAAGGTGCGACGCCCTTCTATCACCCCTTGCTCTAACACCATCAGGCTCTTTTCCAGCAAGATGATGTCGGCAGCTTCTTTGGCAATATCTACCGCCGAATCGACCGAAATACCAATATCTGCCGCACGTAAGGCCGGAGCATCGTTGATACCGTCGCCCATAAAGCCCACCACATGCCCTTGTTTACGCAGCAGTTGTACCAAACGCTCTTTATGCAATGGTGTCAACTTGGCGAATACCGTGGTTTGCGCCGCAGCCTGCGCTAATTCCGCATCGCTCATTTGTTCGATCTCGCTGCCACGCAAGATATTGTCCGCGGCTAATCCGACGTCTTTACAGACTTTGGCCGCGACTAATTCGTTGTCACCCGTGAGGATCTTCACGGTGATGCCGTTTTGTTTCAGCGCCGCCAGCGCTGGAGCCGTACTCTCTTTTGGCGGGTCGAGGAACGCGATATAACCTTCGAGGATCAGATCTGACTCATCCGCCACCGCATATTCATGCGTTCCCGCAGGTAGGATCTTGTTCGCCACCGCCACTACGCGCAAACCTTGCTGGTTGAGATCGTCAGTAATGCGGCGAATACGTGCCAACAACGTCTCGCTGAGCGGGATCACTTCACCGTCTTGACGTACATGGCTACAAATGGACAGCATTTCTTCCAGCGCACCTTTGCAGATCAGCTCGTGGTATTCAGCGTCTTTTGCCACCACCACCGACATACGGCGGCGCTCAAAATCGAACGGGATCTCGTCGACTTTGCGGTAATGTTGTAGCGCATCTGGCGGAATATTTTCATCGGCACAGCTCAGAACCGCCACGTCCAGCAGATTTTTCAACCCGGTTTGATAAAAACTGTTCAACCAGGCGTAATGCAGCACCCGATCACTGTTGGCGCCAAACACGTCGGTGTGGCGCTCCAATACAATCTTGTCTTGGGTCAGCGTACCGGTTTTATCGGTGCACAGAATATCCATCGCGCCGAAGTTCTGGATCGCATCCAAACGTTTGACGATCACTTTCTGGCGCGACAGTTTCACCGCCCCTTTCGCCAAGGTAGAAGTCACAATCATCGGCAGCATTTCTGGCGTTAAACCCACCGCCACCGACAGCGCAAACAGCGCCGCTTCCCACCAATCACCTTTGGTATAGCCGTTGATCAACAGTACGATTGGCGTCATCACCAGCATAAAACGGATCAGCAGCCAACTGACTTTGCTGATGCCACGTTGGAATGCATTCGGCTCGTCTTCTTGGCTGACCACACGCTGTGCCAATTGGCCAAAATAGGTCTCCGTTCCGGTGCCAATCACCATCGCCAACGCACTACCGCTCACCACGTTGGTACCCATAAAGCACAAGTTTTGGCACTCTAGCGGATCGTCGGCCTGCTGACGCGGATCGGCGACTTTCTCTACCGGTAGCGATTCACCAGTCAGCGCCGCTTGGCTAATAAACAGATCCTTAGCCGATAGCAAACGCAGATCCGCCGGGATCATGTCCCCCGCTGCCAACTTGATGATGTCACCCGGTACCAACTGTGAAATCGCCAATTCCTGATGTTCACTTCTGCCGGTCTGCGCATCGCTGCGGATCACCGTTGCGGTGTTGCTGACCATCGCTTTCAAGGCATCGGCGGCTTTATTGGAACGAGCTTCTTGTATGAAATTCAGTAAGGTAGAAATCACCACCATCAGGGCGATCACCAACGCGCCGGTCAAGTCTTCGGTGGCATAAGAAATCATGCCCAAAGCGGTCAACAGCAGATTGAATGGGTTGCGGTAGCAGTGCCACAAATGCTGCCACCCAGTTTCTTTTTGCTGATCATCCACCACGTTTTCGCCACAGCGTTCGCGTGCCTGCTGCGCTTCGTGAGCGGTGATGCCTTCTGGGTGACTGTGAAAACGTTCATAGAGTTGGGTGGCGCTGGCAGTGGCACATTCCAACCGTTGTTGCGCCAAGCTGGCTGGCATTCCCTGCGCGGTACCGCCGACGCTGTCCAACAAGCGATCACGGTGTACCAAACGGTGCGGTAGGCTACGGCTGAGCAGCCCTAATAGCTGACGTGGAAGTGTTTTCAGTTTCATCGTTCATACCTCGTCGCCCAATACCTCACGGCAGTGGGTGAACACTGAAACAACCTTAGCAAAGGTTTTTGAAATACGCTCAAAAAGCCACCGCTAAAGCAGATTCTTTTAATATTCAATAGCAACAGAAGCGAACGAACAGACGTACGCTACCAATTACCGTGTATTAACCGGTAAAACAGCAGCGTAAAGCAGAGAGGTTTTACCGGTGAACCGAGTGGGGTGTAGGATCAGGGTCCATAAAGGTGCTAACCTCCGGTAAATGAAAAGATTGAACGACAACTGCGGTCATTCAGTGCGGCGCGTAGACTAGCTGAAATAGGTACAACAGCGTTAAGCTATCAGCGCTATTTTCTTCGGCGGTGAGTTTACTCCCTTTAACTTCAACGAAAACTAAACCATGCAAAACCGGCTGACCATCAAGGATATCGCCCGCCTCAGCGGAGTGGGAAAATCGACCGTTTCACGCGTGTTGAACAACGAAGGTAGTGTGAGCCCGCAAACCCGCGAGCGGGTGGAAGCGGTGATCCGTAACGAAGGTTTTACCCCATCCAAATCGGCGCGAGCGATGCGCGGGCAAAGCGACAAAGTGGTCGCCATTATCGTCACGCGTTTGGATTCTCCTTCGGAAAATCAGGCGGTGCGTACCATGCTACCATTGCTGTATCAGCAGGGTTTCGATCCGATCGTGATGGAAAGCAAGTTCGATACCCGTCTGGTGAAAGAGCATTTGCACGTGCTGCAACAGCGCAACGTTGATGGTGTGATCCTGTTTGGTTTCACCGGGTTAACCGCAGCCATGCTCAATCCGTGGCAGGAAAAAATGGTGGTGATGGTACGGGAGTACAGCGGTTTTTCTTCGATATGTTACGACGATGACGGTGCGGTTAATTTGCTGATGAATCATCTATATCAGCAAGAACACCGACAGATCAGCTACTTGGGTGTACAACAAAACGATGCGACCACCGGTTTACGTCGCTATCAAGCCTATCTCAACGCCTGTCAGCGCCTGCAGATCGAGCCTCACTTCGCTTTGGGTGAACTCAGTTATCAAAGCGGTTTCCAACTGGCAGCCAGCGCTATCACGCCACACACCAGCGCTCTAGTTTGTGCCACCGACAACATCGCCCTAGGTGCGATAAAATATCTGCAACAACAACAGATTAACTCAATCCAAGTGTGTGCCATTGGTAACACCCCGCTACTCAGTTTCTTGTTCCCCGAAACCTTGTCGGTAGAATTCGGTTACGGCAATGCTGGGCTACAGGCGGCACAACAACTGCTTGCCCAACTGAATGGTGAACAAGAGATCCGCACCATAGTCGTCCCTAGCCAACTTTCCTAAGACGCCAATTATTTATGGTATAAAAAATAGCCATTATGTGATCGTCACCCCATAATGGGAACGTTCCCATTCCATAAAAAAACTACAATGACTAAGCTTTAATCATCAACCTCTGTGCCTACCAATAAGATAAGAAAGGTATTCATAATGAGCAAAGTTAAACAGCAGGATATCGAACGTCTGATCGAGCTGGTCGGCGGTCGCGAAAATATCGCTACCGTCAGCCATTGTATTACCCGTTTACGTTTTGTCCTTAACGATCCCAACCAAGCCAGCCCGAAAGACATCGAGAACTTGCCGATGGTCAAAGGCTGCTTTACCAATGCTGGGCAATTCCAAGTGGTCATTGGCACCGATGTAGGGGACTACTATCAGGCGTTGATCGCCACCACCGGTTTAAATGAAGCCGATAAAGAACAGGCTAAAGTCGCGGCGCGGCAGAATATGAGTTGGTGGGAACGTACCATCGCCCACTTTGCCGAGATCTTCTTCCCACTGTTACCGGCGTTGATCAGCGGTGGTTTGATCCTCGGTTTCCGCAACGTGATCGGCGATATCCCGATGTCCGGCGGGCAAACGTTGGCACAGATGCATCCAGCGTGGAAAACCGTTTACGACTTCTTATGGCTGCTGGGCGAAGCGATCTTCATGTTCCTGCCAGTCGCCGTTTGCTGGTCGACGGTGAAAAAAATGGGCGGTACGCCCGTACTGGGTATCGTGCTGGGGGTGACGTTGGTTTCACCGATGCTGATGAACTCCTACCTGCTCGGTCAGCAAGTGCCAGAAGTGTGGAATTTCGGCTGGTTCACCATTGAAAAAGTGGGTTATCAAGCGCAAGTGATCCCGTCGATCTTGGCCGGGATGACGCTGGCGCTGATCGAAACCAACCTGAAGAAGATCGTGCCGGATTATCTGTATTTGGTGATCGTGCCCGTCGTTTCTCTGTTGTTGGCGGTGTTCCTGGCTCACGCGCTAATCGGGCCATTCGGTCGTATGATCGGTGACGGCGTGGCTTGGGCGGTGAAATCAGTGATGACCGGCAGCTTCGCCCCAATAGGCGCGGCGTTGTTCGGTTTCTTGTACGCTCCGCTGGTGATTACCGGCGTACACCAAACCACCTTGGCGATCGACATGCAGATGATCCAAAGCATGGGCGGTACCCCGGTATGGCCGTTGATCGCGTTGTCTAACATTGCGCAGGCATCTGCCGTATTGGGCATCATCATCGTCAGTCGTAAAGCCAACGAACGCGAAATCTCAGTACCCGCGGCCATCTCTGCTTACCTCGGCGTCACCGAACCGGCGATGTACGGGATCAACCTGAAATACCGCTTCCCAATGTTATGCGCAATGGTCGGTTCCGCTTTTGCCGCGCTGATCTGCGGCTTGGACGGCGTGATGGCGAACGGTATCGGCGTCGGTGGCTTGCCGGGCATCCTGTCGATTAAACCGCAATTCTGGATGATCTACTCGGTCGCGATTCTAGTGGCAGTCGTGGTGCCATTGCTGTTGACCATGATGGTTTACAAACGTAAAGCCCGTCGTGGTGAATTACCGGTTTAATAGAAAGGTTAGCAATTATGAATAAGCCAACACCTTGGTGGCAGAACGGCGTCATCTACCAGATCTACCCAAAAAGTTTTCAGGACAGCACCGGTAACGGCTACGGCGATTTAGCGGGCGTCACCCAGAGGCTGGATTATTTGCAGGAGCTGGGCATCGATGCCATCTGGCTGACACCAGTATACGTTTCGCCACAGGTCGATAACGGTTACGACGTGGCAGATTACTGCGCCATCGATCCGGCCTACGGCACGATGCAAGATTTTGAGCAACTGGTGGCTGCCGCCCACCAACGTGGCATTCGCATCGTGATGGATATGGTGTTCAATCATACTTCCACCGAGCATCCGTGGTTCAAGGCAGCGCAGGATCGCAGCAGCCCTTACCGCCAGTTCTACGTTTGGCGTGATGGTGAAGGCGATGCCTTACCAAATAACTGGCGCTCCAAATTTGGTGGGCAAGTGTGGCAGTGGCACCAACCAAGCGGACAATACTATCTGCACCTGTTTGCTACCGAACAGGCGGATCTCAACTGGGAACATCCGCCAGTACGCGAAGAATTGAAAAAAGTCTGTCAGTTTTGGGCGGATAAAGGCGTCGATGGTCTGCGGTTAGACGTGATCAATCTGGTCTCCAAACAACAGGTTTTCCCTAGCGATAGCCATGGTGATGGCCGCCGTTTCTATACCGATGGCCCACGGATTCACGAGTTTCTGCAAGAGATGAGCCGCGAGGTATTCCAACCACGCGGCCTGATGACCGTGGGCGAAATGTCCTCCACCACTCTCGAACATTGCCAGCAATACGCCGCTAACAGCGGGCAAGAGCTGTCGATGACGTTCAACTTCCACCATCTAAAAGTCGATTATGCCAACGGTGAAAAATGGACGCTGGCCGCACCGGATTATGTTGAGCTAAAAAACATTTTCCGCCACTGGCAGCAAGGAATGCATGATCGTGCCTGGAACGCACTGTTCTGGTGTAACCACGATCAGCCACGCATCGTTTCACGCTTTGGTGACGAAGGCGAACTGCGCGTTACCGCTGCGAAAATGTTGGCGATGCTACTACATGGCATGCAAGGGACGCCCTATATCTATCAAGGCGAAGAGATCGGCATGACCAATCCGGGCTTCAACCATATCGGGCAATACCGCGATGTGGAAAGCCTGAATATGTATGCCGAGTTGAGCGCGCAAGGGAAAAGCAATGCCGAACTGTTGGCGATCCTCGCCAGTAAATCGCGCGATAACGGGCGCACACCGATGCAATGGAACGCCGCACCACATGCGGGTTTCACCACCGGAACACCGTGGATCGGTTGTGCGGAAAATTATCCGCAGATCAACACCGAAAGCGCATTAATCGATCGTGATTCGGTGTTTTACACTTACCAACACCTGATCACGCTGCGCAAACAGTATCCACTACTGACTCACGGTGATTATCAGGATCTGGCAGCGGCTCATCCGGCACTGTGGTGCTATCAGCGCAGTTGGAACGGTCAACGCTTATTGGTGATCGCCAACTTGAGCCACCAAGCGCAGGAGTGGGATGCGGCAGGTGTTGAAAGCGCAGAGTCATGGCGGTTGTTAATCAGCAACTATGACGACTGCACCACGCAGCCACAGGCAACTACCCTACGTCCGTTCGAGGCCATGTGGTGGTTATGGGAAGACTGACGTTGGTTTGACTGCTCAATTTTTGTTACAATCGGCACTAACTGGACGAATAACAAAGGGATTTTGTATGGATAGTCTAATAAAATTGGCGTTGGTAATCATTCCCCTGTTGTTAAGTGCCTGCCAACAGACACAACGGCAAGAAACCACACCGATGGCGCTTGATGGGCAAGCACAACAAGTTGCCGCATTAATAGCAGGCACTCAATATCTAAAATACCAGTGTGGTCGTAGCGAGCTGCCCACCGATGGACAAATCGAACAAGCCGCCTACACGGCTGCTCAACAACGTGGTTGGCAGCCTCCCGCTGGCCTTGCCGTACGCAGTAATGAACTCTACCAGCGGTTGTTAAAAGACGGCACCCCACGCGCGACACAGTGCGCCGAATTTCAGCAATTGCTGCAACCCTTTATCACCACATTGGCCAAGGGATAACCAATCCTCCCCATCCCGCCAAGGCAAGACAAGGGCCGAAAGGTAACGGAGCGTCACGTTCGGCTCGCCCCATCAAACGCAGCAACATAATGGCAATCACGCCCATCAATGCGGCGCACAGCAACAAGCGTGGTAATTGTTGCCAACCGCACCATGCCCCTAGCGCGGCCAGTAGTTTGAAATCGCCATAGCCCAAGCCTTCTTTACCGGTCAGTAGCCGGAACCCCCAATACAGGCTCCAAAGCGACAAATACCCCACTACTGCGCCTATCACCGCGTCTTCCAAAGGGATTAACGCTCCGGTCAGATTGGTCAACAACCCCAGCCACAGCAGCGGCAAAGTAAGAACATCTGGCAACAGCATGTGTTGAATATCGATCGTCAACAAAGCAATCAATAACCATGAACACATTGCCAATTCCAAGGCGACGATGCTGGGTGGCCAATACCACGCGACGATGCCCGTGATCAATGCGGTCGCCAATTCCACTAGCGGATAACGCCAACCGATTCGCTGTTGGCAAGAATGACAGCGCCCACGCAACCACAGCCAGCTCACCACAGGGATGTTGTGATAAAAAGCAATGGTGCAACGACAATGTGGGCAACAAGAACGCGGTACAAATAGATTAAAACGGGCAGGCCAATCCTCTGTGGGCGCGGACTGGCCTACTATCGCCCACGCCTGTCGACGGGCACTCTGTTGCAACATGATGGGTAGACGCCAAATCACACAGTTGAGTACACTCCCCGCCAGCAACCCCAGCCCACACATAATGATTATCCATACGCCGTTTGTCATGGTTGTGCCTCTTCCTCAGCATTTTCCTCATTCGGGGCACCACCCGGCCAGTCTTCCAATGCGTCCAATACCAACATTTGCCCTCCCTTTTCCAAGATCGTCACGTCCTGTTGGATCTGCGTCACAACGAACCCGCAGTCCAAACTGTCGCCTTCCCGATACTGCCGACTATTCAGCGTGATGCTGCGCTGCGCCGAATTTTCCGCGTAAACATGGGCGCTGTAACGCAGCGGCGGTAACCGATTATCCACGCAAGCCGCCGCTACCACTGGTGGCGATGAGGCTTGAGCGGGTGAGACAACAGTTGATACGGCTGGCATTGGCACCGTAGCTATCGGGGGCAATGCCGCACAGGCTGGCGTGATATCGGGATCACCGTCCCAGGTTTTGGCGCCAAACCAGCCTAGAGCCAGCAATAGCACGGCATACAGCGCCAGCAACCAATATGGCAAACGGTAACCTGCGTTTATTTGATCGGCCATGTTCCCGATACCTCAACCATCCGTTGTCCCTCGCTTCCTGAGCGCGTCACCGCTTCAATTCCCTGCCGCCACTGAGCGGGTAGCGTCGCCATGTCCCCAATACCACCGTTAAAGCGATACGCTCCACGGATATCCACGCTCCCTTTGCCAAATAACTGCAATGGAGGTTGCGGTGGTTGCAATGCCAATAGCAGCCGTTGGGGCTCACAACCTAACTGGAGTTGTGGATTGCCCAATGCCAGTGTTTGCCCTAACGCGCTGAGTTTCGCTTCGCGCCACACCAACTTCGCGGCCAAATCAAAGCATTCCCGCTGATTGAAACCCAACTGCTCCAGCGTTAGCGTCAATTCACCACTGCCCTCCAATAAAGAGCGCTGACCCAATAGTTCTGGCAACTTATCCACCGGTAATTGCCAACGTCCGTCAGAAAGTCGCCAATGACCGGCCCACCCGACGGTAACTGCCCCGTGACCGACATCCCCATCAGAGAGTGCAAATTGCCAAACCGGCAGACCGTTACGCCATCCCCATTGCCAGTTGATTTTCCCCAGCAACCGCTCCTGCCATTGCAGTTGGCTGGCTTCCCCATGCCATAACGTGCCGCTCACTTGCGTGAAGTTCAGCGCAGGCGGGGCGAACCCCAGCAGCAACTGTGCGGGTAGGCTGATCAGCATACACACCGCATACAGCAGCAAAAACAAGCCGATACCACGCCACCGAATTCGCATTTACAACGGCTCCACCAGCAAAGTTTTCACCTGAACCCGGCCATCGGGTGGGGACGAAGCCTGCAAGCCTAGTTCCAGCACGCGCACGCCACCTTGTGTTTCTAGTTGCCAGATCCAGCGCAAAAGATCGTCAGCGTTAACGGTAGCCAGCGTCACCTGCATTTTCCCTTGCTGTTCCGTTATCGTCTGGAGCGGTATTGCCTGTTCTTTTGCCGTTTTTTCCAACAACGGGCGCAAACCTCCCGCCCCAGTAGGTTGCGCTGACATCTGCTGTAGTTGCCGCGACAATAAGCGCAGTTGCTGTTGCCGCTGTTGTTGGCTTTCGATCGCTTGCTGCAACGGTAACCAGATTCCTTGCCCTAGCCCGGCGATCATCAATATCCCAAGTAAAATCAGTATTAACCGCTGTTCGCGTGCGGAGCGATGCCGCCATAACGGCTTCAACCTCATCATGGTGTTGCCTCCAGTGGTTCAAGCGTCAGATTGCCATCTGGCGTGCTGCTCACGCGAAAACGTGTTTCCAATAGTTGGCGAGCTCGCTGCACCTGAGCCGCATCCCCCAGCAAACGCAGTTGTAATTGAGCCGGTGATGAACGGTAATGTAGCTGCTGAAGCGTGATGCCAGGCGGCAAGGCGGGCCATTGCGCTAACCATTGTATCAACCCGTTCGCACCGTCTTGTTGCGTCGTTTTTTGCACTATGCGCCGTAACGTGGCCTGCCAATGTTGCTCTGATTGATCTGGAAAGCGTTGGTGAAACTGTTGTAAGAGTTGCTGTTGCATGCCATCGCCTTGCCGCTTCATCGCCCACCACTCCACGCCCTGTTGAGCGAACAACAAGGCCAGCACGGCCACGGCGGCGATCAATGGCGCACGCCAAACCATTTTTTTAGCGGTGTTCTGGCGAGAAAGTATCGAAGGTGCCTGTGGCACATGACGTGCCAGCAGCACTAGTGGTTCAACTGTTGGGCAAATTTGCCATTGCTCTAATGCGGCGGCGGGTGGTGTACCATAGCAATTTACGTTAACCGGCTGCGGCTGAGTACGCTGCCAAGCATCATGCCAAAACGGCAACCAATTGCTCTCCATTTCAGCGCCTTGCCAGCGATCAGTGCGCACTAACCAACGTTCGCCCCATTGCAATGCCGTTATTTCACCTTCGGCCCACGGCAACAAAAGAGCATCTGGCACCAGTTTATGTAGGTTGATGCCGGCCTCGTTAAACGGTGCCAGCCAACACGACAGTTGTTCTTTTGCTACCACCGCCACCCACAACATTTCCCCAACTGAGCCAAGTGGTGTAATAGTGACCTCTTCCGGGGCACTGGCGAGGCTGTCTTCCAGCAACCACGGCAATGCACGTAATCCGGCCGCATCATGTCGCCCTGGCAGATGCACGGAATGCAGACTCACCGCAGCGGTAGGCACCATCAAGCAAAACAGATCCTGCGCGTAACGCTCAGCCAACCGGCCAAGTGCAGAAGCCGCAATTTCGCCACTTTCTCCCTGCAACTCCCCATCCGCCTGGATTCGCTGCCAAACCATTTTGCTTTGGTCATCGGGGGCGTAATGCAACAATAGAAAATGCGCTCCCTGTGCGTCCCTTATCATTCCTCTTCTATCTCCCAATGGCGCCGCAATACGGTTATTTGACCACCCCGACGCTGTAATAGGCTGTATTGCCGATAATTGGCATCAGCCATGCGTACCACCATATACAGGTGGAAATAGTCACTGTTCAGAGCCAAATAATTCCGTCGAGCCGCCAACGGTTTGATCATATCGAGCGGTTGCTCTAGCGTTTCCCAACCGGTAGGGGGGCGCTGCAACAATCCTTGACGAATCGCACTTTCATCGACATCTTCGACCAACGCCGCCAGCAACGGCCACTGATCCGGTAAAAGCGTATTGAGATTGATGTTCAAGGTGTTTTTTGGCAACGCGCACACCAATGGGCGCAACCGTTGCAACAGAGTAGGATCAATATCGCGAATCTGCCGCAGTTCACTAATATCTTGCATCGGCTGACCGGCGGTCAGATAAGGCGGCTCGAGCGTGGCGTACTCGGCATCTCCGGCTCCGTTCTCGTGGGGTTGACCACCATCATCCAGCCAATCGGCTAACGCAGCGCTGATACGTAACGCTTGTTGAGGCTCTTCTCCCAACAACACCAACAAACGGCTAAAAATGCGTTGTGTGTCTTCGTTCCCCGCAACCGCATTCAGGTTGAAACAGGCTTGAGCGTCTTCGATCCGCACCTGAAGCTCCGCATCCTCCAGTGGGTAACGCTGGCTAGTTTTCGCCCAACGTTGAGAAAGATGGGTATGCCGTGCATCGTCATTGGCATCCAAGCGCAGCAAGGTACTTGCCAACATTTCTGCCCCGGCGGCATACCATTTCCCCTGCAAACGCTGATGCAATTGCAGGCTATAATGGAAGCTGAAAAACCAGCGTTCGGTCACCACGACCGCTAATGTCGCCATAGTCGCTAACAACATCAGCACCACCAGTAACGCCATACCTCGTTGTTTGATAGTTCTGCCAGCAACAGACCTCATTTGACCCCCGATAACAAAAAGCGACGGGTAATATCTCCGCTATCGCTTAACGTCAGAGTCACTTCTATCGCCTGAGGTATGGCATCATTTTCCGACCACTGCCGTTGCCACTGCCCTTGAGACCAATAGCGTACCCGTAGCCCAGAAACCCCAGTTAACAACAGTTGGCGATGAGGTAACGCCCCAGCGGGCATATCTGGGTAATCAAGATACTCCCGCAGCAATTCCCCTTTTTCCAAGCGATAACCCACACGTTGCAAAATAGAACGCGGTAGTTGAGCGTCAGGATTAAGCCAACCAGCATGAGTAAATACCAGGCTATCAGCCTCGGTACGGCCTTCTGTTGCCAACAAGGGTGCGCCAGCAAATGCACCGCTGCCACGCACGGAGCGCGGCAACATCGCGAAGGTATCACGCTCCAGTAAAGTGAAGGCATGTTGGATCTGCGCCAGCCGCTGAGCATGGCGAGAAGATAACGCCTCTAGCTTCACGCCTTGTAACAGCAAGCGGTTCGCCATCAGGCTCAGCAGGGCGAAAACGGCTAGCGCTAGGATCATCTCCAACAGAGTAAAACCCGCGTTACGTTGCTTCATTGCTGCACAACATAGGTACGTAAAGAGGTCAATGACATGCCGCCGTCTTGCCATGGCTTGGTCGAGACTTCAACCTCCATCATGCGCAATCCCGGCAGTTCACTCTCGACACCACGCCAACGCCAATACCAAACACGCCCGGCTTGTTCGCTGCTTCCTTGCGTCCAATTCAGTGGCGGCCATACTTTCTGTAAACGCAGTTCCACTAATTGGTTTTCAGCCACCCAATCAGCATAGGTTTTATCCGCCAAGCGACCCGAGCCCAGCGCTAAATGCCCCAGACTTTGCAACAATGCCAAGGCCGCCAGAGAAAAAATCGCCAGCGCCACCAACACCTCTAACAGCGTCATACCGCTATGGTTTTTCATCGATATCATCACGGGTATGTATCCCGCCCTCGTCATCCAGCATGACTTCCGCCATCAAACGATCCCCCCAAAAATAACGCAGACGAAATGGAGTGACTTCCCCTCCCGGCCACAGCAATACTTGGGGAGCCTCAGTGATGATTTCGCTATCCGTGGTTGGTGCGATCAATTGCAAATGCCAGCCAGCAGGCAAAATTTGCGCATCAGCATTTTGCGGTAGCGAGATGTTTTGCCATTTCCGCGCTCGCCAGACTTTTAATTGCCAACGATCGGGCTGCACGTGCAAACCATACATGCGCCCTTCCAACGCCGCTTGATAGACCAACTTTTGCAGCCGCTGCGCCAAACGCTGGCTCTCTTGCTCCGCCCGATAACTCCGGTTTGGCAGTTGATTGACCACCAAAAACGTCCCCATCCCCAGCAGCAACAAAACCAGCATCATTTCCAGCAGGGTAAATCCCCGCTGATCACTGCCAAGACGCATTAGCGACTCTGATCCCAGTTACCAATGTCATCCTCTGTCCCTGGCTCACCGTCCATACCAATAGAGAAAATATCCACTTTGCCGTGCTCGCCGGGTTGGCGTAGTTGATAAGCATTGCCCCAAGGATCTTTCGGCAGGCGACGAACATATCCATCTTCAGGATAATTGCGCGGTGCTGGGGGCTGTGTCGGGCGGGCAACCAACGCCTCCAGCCCTTGTTCAGTGGTTGGATAGCGGCCATTATCTAGCCGATACATATCTAACGCGCTTTCTAATGCCACAATATCGCTGACCGCTTTTTGGCGATCGGCCTTGTCTTTATTACCCATCAAATTCGGCACCACCAAGCTCGCCAAAATGCCGAGAATGACGATCACCACCATGATCTCCAGTAAGGTGAACCCCGTTTGACGCGGCATTTTCGCCCCAATATGTCGCATGACTTTTACCTCTGTGTTTACAACGTCATCATGTTGTTAAGTTGCAAAATAGGCTGCAGGATTGCCAAAACGATAAACAACACTACCGCCGCCATAACCACCACCAATAACGGTTCGAACAAACTGAAAAACAACGTAATTCTGGCATTGAACTGACGGTCTTGATTATCCGCCGCGCGGAATAACATATCGCCCAGTTCACCACTTCGTTCACCGGAGGCGATCATGTAGCGCATCATCGGTGGGAATAACCCAGTACGTTCTAACGCTTGTTGCAAACTGCCCCCTTCACGCACCCGTTCACCCGCTTCAAGCAATAAACGACTAGCCTGTAAATTACTAAGTACCTGCGCGCCAATCTGCATGGCTTGCAACAACGGCACGCCGCTGTTGTATAAAATGCTCAGTGTTCTGGCATAGCGAGCGGTGTTTAACTCCCGGATCAAACGTCCTCCCATCGGTAACGCCAACAAACGACGGTGCCAAGCCAGACGATAATGGGGCTGGCGCAGCAACCACAGTGCCAACAACCCGCCACAAGCCAGCAATAGAAGTAACCATGGGCCAAGATGGCGAACGCCATCGCTCAACGCCATCAACAACCGGGTACTGAGTGGCAACACCTGTTTCATATGGACAAATTGTTCCACCACCTTTGGCACGACGGCGCTCAGCAAGGTAGTTACGACGCCGATTGCCACCAACGTCAGCAGCAGTGGGTAAACCAACGCCTGAGTCAGACGGCTCTGCATCTGTTGGCGTTGCTCGGCATAATCCGCTAATCGGTTCAGTACGCCATCAAGCTGACCAGAAGCCTCTCCTGCCGCTACCATGGCGCAATAAAGTGCACCGAAAGCATGCGGATGTTCACGTAGAGCATCCGCCAGAGTAAAACCTTCAATTACCCGTAAGCGAACCGCTTGCAACACCGCGACCACGCGCCGCTCTTCACTTTGCTGCGTCACGGCATGCAACGCCTCTTCCAACGGTAATCCGGCCGCTACCATGGTCGCCAATTGGCGCATGACCAGTGCCAGAGCATTGCCGCTAATCGACATACGCTGCCAGCGCAGCAGTAATTTGCGGGGCGCTTTGGGCTGCAATACCATGACCAGCAACCCCTGTTCCCGTAAGCGCTGACTGGCATGACGCTCTGATTCCGCATCGATCGTCCCACGCCGGGTTTTACCGCGCCCGTCCCGAGCCTGATAATCGAACTGCGCCATCTCAGCCGCTCCGGGTCACACGTGTGACCTCTTCCAGCGTGGTGACTCCTGCCTGCACCAAGCGCAATCCACTCAGATACAACGTAGCCTCGCGTAAATAGTGCTCCAGTGTCGTTTCACCCTCACCGCGTTGGATCGCCTCACGTAATGCATCATCCACCCGCAACAGTTCGTGGATCGCAGTACGCCCACGATAACCACTGGCATTACAGGCGCTGCACCCTACGGCGCGATAGATTTGGCTGCCAGCGGGTAACGCTTGCCCTTCCGTTACCGTCCAAGGCTGGCGACAAGCCGGGCACAGTACGCGGACTAAACGCTGCGCCAATACGGCCAGTAAAGAAGTGGCCAGCAGGAACGGTTCAACCCCCATATCCTGTAGACGAGTGACCGCCCCTACCGCACTGTTGGTATGAAGTGTCGATAGCACCAGATGCCCCGTGAGTGAGGCTTGCACCGCAATGGCGGCGGTTTCACTGTCACGGATTTCCCCAACCATCACCACATCCGGGTCCTGACGCAAAATGGCGCGCAGACCACGGGCAAATGTCATGTCGACTTTGCCGTTCACCTGAGTCTGACCAATGCCGGGCAGGTCATATTCGATGGGATCTTCAACCGTCAGAATATTGCGCTCTTTGCTGTTGAGTTGGCTCAAACCGGCATACAACGTGGTGCTTTTACCCGAGCCAGTCGGGCCGGTGACCAGAATGATGCCGTGCGGTTGTGCTAGCAGTGCGGTCATTTGCTGGCACAGCGCTGGCGTCATACCTAACGCAGCCAGATCCAAGGGGACGCTGTTCTTATCCAGTAAACGCAACACCACCCGTTCACCGTGATTGGCTGGTAATGTGGAAACACGCACATCAATCGCCCTTCCGCCAATACGTAGCGCGATACGGCCATCCTGCGGGATGCGCTTTTCGGCAATATCCAAACGCGCCATCACTTTGATGCGCGACACCAGCAACGCCGCCAGACGACGCTGAGGTTGCAATATTTCACGCAACACACCGTCAATACGAAAACGGATGCTCAAGTAGCGCTCGAAGGTTTCAATATGCACATCGGAAGCTTCTTCTTTGATGGCCTCACTCAGCATGGCGTTAATCAGACGAATAATCGGAGCACCGTCATCGCTTTCCAGCAGATCGCCCTGTTCCGGCAACTCTTCCGCCAGCGTGTAAAAATCCAGTTCGTTACCCAACTCCGCCATCATGCGGCGTACTTGTGCGGAGTCTTGCTGATAGCACGCCACCAACTGCCGCTCAAACGCCTCATCATCCAGTACTTCTTGCATATTCAATGGAGCCGCGGCAATACGGCGGGCTTCTTGCAACGCAGCCGGAACCGCCTGCGTGTGGCACCACAACAACACGCCACCCTCGCGAGTACGCATTAGCAAAATCCCATGACGCCGGGCAAAGGCTGGGGAGAGTATGGGTTCCATGATTTACCTCACTGCGCCTTGAGTGCTGTAAAACAGAGCGATAGCACTACGTACCTCGTTAAATCCTGGTGCCACCTCCAGTTCCGGCAACGATAGAGGTTCGCCCCCCTTACTACGCCACAAACTGGCTTCACTGACTTTTTCCGATCTATCACGTTGGAACTGCTGATATTTCCCCGCAGATGCGCCATCGTAATGCTGTTGGTCGCGGATGATGGTGGGGCGGATGAACAACATCAGATTACGTTTCTCACGGCTTTTGCTTTTGGAACGGAACAGGTTACCCAAGATCGGAATATCACCCAGAATCGGCACTTTACTGGCACTCTCCCGGCTACTGTGATCCAATAATCCCCCGACTACGACGGTCGCCCCGCTGGCGACCAGTACTGCATTGTTAACCGTTCGAGTGTTGAAGGTGGCGCCCAAATCCGCATTGGCGCTGTTGGCACTGTCTGCCACGCTGGAAACCTCTTGTTCTATCTCCAGCATCACTGAGTCACCTTCATTGATTTGTGGTTTGACCTTCAGCTTGATGCCGACCGTTTTGCGTTCCACGGTATTAAAGACGTGATCGCCAGAAGTCGTTTGCGAGCCGGTCAACACCGGCACTTCTTGGCCGACGTTGAAGGTAGCTTCTTTGTTATCGAGGGTGACAATACTGGGCGTTGCCAAGATATCGTTATGGCTGTCGCTGGACAGCGCCGTCAGCAGCATCGCCCAGTTACCTGAGTAGAATCCGGCAGCAATACCGTTGAACGAGGCCAATGCACTGGCTAGACCGTTAGGGACTGTACCATCCTGCCGATATTGCGCCGCCCCCGCCGCTACCGCGGTGATGGGTAAACCGGTGTTAGTAAACTGGGTCACGCCAGCGTATTTATTCCCCCACTGGATGCCTAAATTAAGACCATCGGCGTTTTGTACTTCGGCAATGATCGCTTCAACCAGCACCTGTGGGCGCCGGATGTCCAATTGGGCGATCACCCGTTCAAGTTCGTTCATGACGTCCGGCGCGGCATTGACAATCAGCGAATTGGTTTGTGGATCGGCCTTGATCAGTGTGTCTTTCACCAATGCACCGCTGTTTTGAGCTGGCGTTTTTTTCCCTTCTCCCAAATCACTACTGATACCGTTAAGCACCTCGGCCAACTTTTCAGCATTGGCGTACTTCAGGTAAACCACCTGCGTGTTCCCACGGCTAATCTGGGGCTTATCCAATTGGCGTACCATGGCTGCAAACCGCTCACGCGTTCGGGTATCGCCACTGATCAAAACCGCATTAGTCCGCTCATCCGCCACGATACGGCCGGTAGATACGATGCCTTTACCGTTGTCTTGCGCCATCTGCGTCACCAATCGAGCCACTTCCGCCGCCGAGGCATGTTGCAGAGGTAATGTCTGGACGGTGTTATCACCCGCGCGATCGACCCGTTCGATAATCTGCATCAAACGGTTGATGACGGCGGCTCGACCAGTCAGCAACAACACGTTGGACGGATCATAGTGCACCACGTTCCCCACCCCGGCATTGTCGTTCAGTTGACGCAGCAACGGTGCCAGATCACGTGCAGTCACGTTATGTAGCGGTGCAACCCGCGTCACTACTTCATCGCCGCGCGCGGTGGTGCTGTCATCCACTACCGGCACCGAGGCACTTTTGGCATCTTTGGACTTGATGATTTTCAGCACACCGTTATCCATCGGCACCACGGCAAATCCGTAGACATCCAGCACACTCAGGAAGAACTGGTAATACTGCTGTTCATTTAACATGTCGTAGCTGCGTACCGTGATAGTGCCACGTACGCTGGGATCAATAATCACCGTTTTATTGAGATTTTTACTGACGGTATTGATGAACTCCTGTACTTCAACACCTTTGAAACTGGCTGAAAATTCAGCTCCTTGTACCGGCTGCGCCAGACAGAGCACACACATCAGCACGCAGCAAAATTGCCTCATGGCGATCCCTCATCAAGTGAAACTGTAATGTCGTGGCGCTGTCCCTCACGCTCGACGGTGACCGTGGCAGCAGTGAGCTGCGGTAATTGCAGCAAAATCTGTTGAGCCTGTTGGTTATCACGTAAATCTGCACCATTGATCGCAACAGCCAAATCGTTGGCTTCAAACCCAAGTTGGCCAAACAATTCGGGTAAACGACCTGGGTTGATACGGTAGCCAAGCAACATACCTTCGTTATCACGTACGGGTGCAACGCTCAGATAATCAAAGATTTGCTGAGGGCGCTGAACCACGCTACGTGCGACTTCACGCGTTATCGGCGCTGCCGGTGTTGGTGCATAAAAGCGCAATAGTCGCAGCCCGCTAGGTTCTGCCAACACCACACCGTCGGGACGAATATGCCGCACACTAACCCCCGCCAACGGTAAAACATCGCCCTCGCCATAGCTTGCCTGTCGCCCCTGATACAAAATGACAGCCAATGCCGCGCGCGAGTCACTACTGGCTAACAACCCAGTGAGCGTCAAGGGTAAAGCCGTGATAGCCAGTGAGGTAGTGGACAGAGAAGTCGGTGGCACCGAGGAAGAACCAAACAGGGCGAGATGCCGACCTTCCCATGGCGCCAGCGGAACCGGGGTAGAAACCGCAGCCGATAACTTTGCGGATTGCGGCGGTAATAAAAGTTGCCAGCTAATCTGAGCCAATAGCCAAGCCGCCCATAACCACAAGGCCCCGGTAACCAGCTTTATGCACTTTACTGGCAATATTGAAAGGTTAATTAACCGTAACCGTCCCTGCTGTATATTCATATCAATAACAAATAATCAGCACACCCAATTATTTTCATTGTGAATAAATTACAATGTGAAATTATTACCCTCATCCTTTTCCCTACAATTCCTTTTTCCAGACACATTGAAAAACACTTCATTACAAACATTATTACGTGTTTTTTAAAAGTAAAATAATAGCGGAGAATATTAAAGTGTGAAGACGCTCCCAAATTAAAAGTGCATTTATTTCACGCTGCAAAAAAAACATGGCATAATCGTAAAACAGTAACAATAAATCGCAATTCACTGATAATAAAAAATATCCACACCCTAAATAGCTTGAGCCACATCATGGGATGTTGACCCTAGGAATTTACTCAAATAAGTGACTAGGTGGTGATAAAACCAACCACGATAAAGTGCCAAGTATGACGGGTATAGCTAATATATAAATAAATAGTATGTTACCTACCTCTTTTACTGTTTTGTGTTATCTACCTCTGTCAACATGGAGTTGTCTTATGATATTAAAAAGGAAGTCAGCGTTAATTCTCAGCAGCCTCATTATTACCGGTTTATCCGGATGTGATAATAATGACGAACGTAATACTCCTGTTCAACAAGCTGATCTAGAAAGCCGTAATATACCGACTTTAACTGTCGATAACCTAAAGTTCAAAGATCTGAATAAAAATGGTCAACTTGATCCCTATGAGGATTGGCGTCTCGACAGCGCAACTCGCGCCCGTGACCTCACCTCGCGGATGACTGTAGAAGAAAAGGCCGGAGCCATGATGCACGGCACCGTGACGTTAGATGCTGCCGGGCGGGTAGACTTCACCGCGACCGATATCGATATCAACCAACGTTTCGCCAATACTTTTATTACTCGTATGGCGGGTAATCCGGGGTATATTTCCGCTGATAATAATACCTTGCAGGAAATGGCCGAAAAAACCCGCCTAGGTATCCCGATCACCATCAGTACCGATCCACGTAACCACTTTGTCAATGATCCCGATGCCACCAGCGTAGCAGCCGGTAGTTTCTCACAATGGCCTGAATCGCTGGGTTTTGCGGCTATTGACGATACCGCGTTGGTAAAAACCTTCGGTGATATTGCTCGTCAGGAATACCGTGCAGTCGGGATCCAAATGGCGCTGTCACCACAGGCGGATCTGGCCACTGAACCACGTTGGGGGCGTATCAATGGTACCTTCGGTGAGGATAACCAACTGGCTAAGCGCATGGTGCAAGGCTATATCGAAGGTTTCCAACATGGTGACCAAGGTTTGACCCAAGACAGTGTCGTCGCTGTGGTCAAACACTTTGCTGGTGGTGGCCCACAGCTTAACGGGTTAGATCCCCACAACGTTTATGGCAAAGAGCAAGTCTATCCCGGCGACAACTTGGAATATCACTTGGTGCCGTTTGAAGGGGCATTTGCCGCCAAAGTCGCCTCAGTGATGCCTTACTACGGCCAGCCGATCAACCTGTGGTACAAAAATCAACTGATTGAAGAGGTTGGTTTCGGCTTCAGTAAGCAAATACTGACCGACATGCTGCGTGGTCGCTTCGCCTTTACTGGCGTGATTCTGAGCGACTGGGGAATTTTAGAAAGTTGCGAAGGCAAATGCATCACAGGTATCAGTGATGCCGACATCGCTGCTGGCGTCGACCCTTGGGTTGCGGGGATCGGCATGTCGTGGGGGGTAGAAAATATCACCCGTCAAGAGCGCGTAGTGAAAGCGGTGGAAGCCGGTATCGATCAGTTCGGTGGTACCACTGAATCCAGCGATTTGATCGCCGCAATCAACCAACAGCAATTACCTATCTCGGTGATTGATTCTTCTGTCACACGTATTTTACAGCAGAAATTTGAGCTAGGACTGTTTGAAAAGCCGTTTGTGGATGAAGCTCAGGCAGTGAAAATTGTCGGCAATAGTGCATTCCAACAACAAGGTGATGATGCACAACGCCGCTCACAAGTGCTGTTGCAAAACAACAATACGCTGTTACCGCTGGCACTGAGTGGTAAAAAGGTCTTCCTGCATAACGTTAACGCTACCGTAGCCGCACGTTATGGCCTGACCGTGGTTGCGACACCAGAACAAGCCGAGATTGCTATTCTGCGTGTAAATACCCCTCATCAGAATGATCCTCACTATCCGTTCGGTGTGTTGGTCAACTTCGGTCAGTTGGGCTTTGATGATGCCGATACCGTGGTACTTGACCAAAAATCAGGCACCTACACCGGCAGTGAAGATTACCAGTTGATCAAGCAAGTCAAGGCACTCAATATCCCGACGGTAATTTCAATTTACCTCGATCGCCCAGCAATTCTGACTAACATCGTCGATAAGACTGATGTCTTGCTGGCTAACTTCGGTGCTTCCGATGAAGCGGTACTGGATGTCATTACCGGCAAAAGTAAAGCTCAAGGTAAATTGCCGTTCGAGTTACCTTCAAGCTGGCAAGCGGTGCTGGATCAGAAAGAAGACGTAGCACATGACTCCGTCAATCCGCTGTTCCCTATCGGCGCGGGTATTCTGTAACTCCCTTAAAGCAGGCCCACTACGGGCCTGCCTATCCCCCTTTATCCTCCCGATGCCTTGCCATTTTCCATGTAACTCATATCACCGATGTCAGTGACTTGATAGTGGCCGTCTCGGTAGGTTATTTTGGTCACGCTGGCGTTTTTCAACCCTCCTGCCGGTAATTCTACAGCCGGATCCAATAGACTGACTAAAGCCCCAATGCTCAAACCGTGTGATACCACCAAAATATTACCGCCGCCGCTACGTTTGGCGTTGTCGATAATATCCTGCAACCCTTCTCGCAAACGATTAGAAATAGTGATGTAATCTTCAGCCGGCCAGTTCTCACCCGGCTTTACTCGCGTTTTATCTAACTCGGCAACCGCATTAGCAAATGTTTCCGGTGAAAAACCGGTCGCCATCCATTCATCCATGGTCTTACCTTTACTCTCGGCAATATCACTCCACATGTTATGATTAAGATCGCCCTCATAAGAACCGAAATTAAACTCACGCAGACGCCAATCAGTTTTTAATTCCACTTTGGAGTCTCTGTTTTTAGCCATAATGATATTCGCCGTTTGTATTGCACGCCCACTATCACTACTGTATGCCGCCGTAAAAGCAATATCCTTTAGTCCAGTTGCCGTATAACCCACCACTTCTTCACCAACTGGAGTTAACACCGCATCGGCCCAACCCTGCACACGGTCTGTCGTATTGAGCATGGTTTTACCGTGCCTAACCACGTATAGCGTGATTTCTGAATTATCTGACGAACCACAACCACTGACGATAACACCTAACATTAAAAATAATACTGCAACTTTTCCTACAAATGACTTAAGCATAATGACTTCTCCTTGTTACTTATCCATAAAATATAAGTCAGAAAAATGAAATTCTATCGGAGTGATTTTTTCGATATGTCCTGCATATTTTAAATTATAGGTACGTTAACCGTATCTACAACTCACATTATTTAACGTGCAAAGATAAAATACAATAATTTGAATTAATTATTGGTAAACACATCACTAATTAATTCAATGGTTATTTAGATTAAAATTATCTAAAAATAAAAATCACGAATTTTTCTTTAAGATCATAATGTTCTAACGGGTAAAAAACACACAATGACTTAAAATTCTCTAACCTTAATCTCAGTTCAACAAGATCTACAAAGCTATTCATTCAGCCTACAGATATTGATATCTACACTCATACGTTAAATTTACGTTTGTACAGCGATCCAACTGTCTCCTGAATTCCTTGTCCTAGGTCAAAAAAACCGCCACGACATCTATATATAGTGCATGTAGATAAGCTAACAACTACATATAGTATTTATCCACAAAACAATCCACACGCCGTCGCAGCCCTTATCCATTGCGGCATTGCCCTGTGGATAACGTTCGAAAAGCCGAGCAAGGAGTAACGACGTGAAACCAGTAGTGATTAAACGGGATGGTTGTCAGGTACCTTTTGACGAGGTACGCATCAAGCAAGCGGTGGAACGTGCCGCTTTGGCGGCTGGTGTGATCGATGCTGATTACTGTGCTACCGTCGCCCGCGTGGTCGCTGAACAAATGGAACAACGACAGCACGTTGATATTCATGAGATCCAACAAGCGGTAGAAAACCAGCTGATGGCGGGCAACTACAAACAGCTAGCTCGCACCTACATTGAGTATCGCCATGATCGTGATATTTCACGTGAACTACGTGGGCGCTTGAATCAGGAAATTCGTGGTCTGGTCGAGCAAAGCAACGTCGCGCTGTTAAACGAAAACGCCAATAAAGACAGCAAAGTGATCCCGACGCAGCGCGATCTGCTGGCCGGTATCGTCGCCAAACACTACGCCAAACAACACATCTTGCCGCGCGACGTGGTGCTAGCGCATGAACGCGGCGAGATCCACTATCACGATCTCGACTATTCGCCATTCTTCCCGATGTTCAACTGTATGCTGATCGATCTAAAAGGCATGCTGACCAACGGTTTTAAAATGGGTAACGCCGAGATTGAACCGCCAAAATCGATCTCCACCGCCACCGCCGTGACCGCACAGATCATCGCGCAGGTTGCCAGCCATATTTATGGCGGCACCACCATCAACCGTATCGATGAAATTTTGGCTCCGTTCGTCACTGAGAGTTTCCGTAAACATCGAGAAACCGCCGAACAGTGGGCAATCCCGGATGCGCAGGGCTACGCCATGTCGCGCACAGAGAAAGAGTGTTATGACGCTTTCCAGTCCCTGGAATATGAAGTTAACACGCTGCATACCGCTAACGGCCAAACACCGTTTGTCACCTTCGGTTTTGGGCTCGGTACGAGTTGGGAATCGCGTCTGATTCAGCAATCAATCCTGAAAAATCGTATCGCGGGCTTGGGTAAAAATCGCAAAACTGCGGTGTTCCCAAAACTGGTGTTCGCTATTCGCGATGGCCTGAACCACAAGTTCGGCGATGCCAACTACGACATCAAACAGTTGGCATTGGAATGCGCCAGCAAACGTATGTATCCCGATATTCTCAATTACGATCAGGTGGTGAAAGTCACCGGTTCGTTCAAAACGCCAATGGGTTGCCGCAGCTTCCTCGGTGTCTATGAAGAGAACGGTGAGCAAATCCACGATGGCCGCAACAATATCGGTGTGATCAGCCTGAACCTGCCACGCATTGCACTAGAAGCCATGGGTGATGAAAACCGCTTCTGGAAGCTGTTGGATGAGCGTCTACTATTGGCGAAAAAAGCGCTGATGAGCCGCATCGCCCGTTTGGAAGGCATCAAAGCGCGTGTTGCGCCGATCCTGTATATGGAAGGTGCCTGCGGCGTGCGTTTGCAAGCCGACGATAACATTGCTGAAGTCTTCAAACATGGTCGTGCGTCGATCTCGCTGGGCTATATCGGCGTGCATGAGGCGATCAACGCGCTATTTGGCGCTGGAACTCACGTTTACGACAGCGAAACACTACGCGCCAAAGCGATCGCTATCGTACAGCGCTTGAAAGAGGCCACCGAAAGCTGGAAAGACGAAACCGGCTACGGCTTTAGCCTGTATAGCACCCCAAGTGAGAATCTGTGTGATCGCTTCTGTCGTTTGGATACCGCTGACTTTGGCGTCGTACCCGGCGTGACTGACAAAGGCTACTACACCAACAGCTTCCACCTTGACGTTGAGAAGAAGGTTAACCCGTATGACAAACTGGATTTTGAAGCGCCATACCCACCGTTAGCCAATGGCGGCTTCATCTGTTACGGCGAATATCCGAATCTGCAACACAACCTGAAAGCGTTGGAAGACGTATGGGATTACAGCTACAGCCGCGTGCCCTATTACGGTACTAACACGCCGATCGATGAATGCTACGAATGTGGCTTTACCGGTGAATTCGAGTGCACCAGTAAAGGTTTCACCTGCCCGAAATGTGGTAATCACGACTCGGCGAAAGTCTCTGTCACCCGCCGCGTATGTGGCTATCTGGGAAGCCCAGATGCACGACCGTTTAATGCTGGTAAGCAGGAAGAAGTGAAGCGCAGGGTTAAGCATTTAGGGAATGGGCAACTAGGTTAAATCTAGTAAATCCAAAACAATAACAGTGCCAAAGTGAACACGGAAGTTAACGCCATTGAAGGCGCTGAACGCAGGCACAGTGCATAGGCAAACGCGCCATGGACGGCGCGTTTAGGCGAGACAGACAGGGACGTCTGTCGTAGCCAGCAGTTATGCACTGGGACGGAGTGAAGGAAGTTGCGCCAGCAACCGCCTGATGTGGCAAGGGGCGGGGTGCTGGGGGCTGCCTCTTGAGCCCCCTGCTCGGTCGCGGTAGTCCGCGCTATATGGAACAACAAACATTTAGCGACCGAAACCATCCGCAGAATATCCATATATCCCCATCACACTGATAAAAAAATAGAACCCAACACTATGAATTACCACCAATACTACCCATTAGATGTCGTCAACGGCCCCGGTACACGCTGCACATTATTCGTCTCCGGCTGTGTCCATCAATGTCCCGGTTGCTACAACAAAAGCACTTGGCGACTAAACTCTGGCCAGCCGTTCACCCAGCAGATGGAAGATCAAATCATCACCGAACTCAATGACAGCCGCATCCCACGTCAGGGGCTGTCGCTCTCCGGTGGAGATCCACTGCACCCCGCCAACGTCTCAGCGGTGCTGCAACTGGTAAAACGAGTTCATACCGAATGCCACGGCAAAGATATTTGGCTCTGGACAGGCTATAAGTTGGCAGAGTTAGACACAGAACAAATGCAGATAGTCTCTCTGATTAACGTATTGATTGACGGTAAATTTGTGCAGGATTTAAAAGACCCGGCGCTGATCTGGCGCGGTAGCAGCAATCAGGTGGTGCATCGGTTGCGATGATAGCGTTAGGTAGGAAATAGAAGGGAAAACCAACGCAACAAATTGATATTGCTACGTTGGTTGAGTTCGGTTAATTACGCAGTACCACCAACAGTCAAAGTATCCAGTTTCAGCGTAGGTTGTCCCACACCGACCGGTACACTTTGGCCTTCTTTACCACAAACACCGACACCTTTATCTAACGCCAGATCGTTACCGACCATCGAGATCTGTTTCATCGCTTCAATGCCAGAACCGATCAGCGTTGCGCCTTTTACCGGTTTGGTGATGCGACCTTTTTCGATCAAGTAGGCTTCCGAGGTAGAGAAAACAAACTTGCCAGAGGTGATATCAACCTGCCCACCGCCGAAGTTCGGTGCATACAAACCGTATTCCACGCTAGCGATAATCTCTTCTGGAGTCGATTTGCCGGCCAACATGTAGGTGTTGGTCATACGCGGCATGGGTAGATGCGCATAGGATTCACGGCGGCCGTTGCCGGTCGGTGCTACACCCATTAGGCGCGCGTTGAGTTTGTCCTGCATGTAACCTTTCAGGATACCGTTCTCAATCAGCACGTTGTACTGGCCTGGTACACCTTCATCATCGATCGCCAGTGAGCCACGGCGACCTTGCAGTGTGCCATCGTCTACGATGGTGCAAAGTTCAGAAGTCACCAGCTCACCCATCTGACCGCTGAATACCGAAGTACCGCGACGGTTGAAGTCACCTTCTAACCCGTGACCGACGGCTTCGTGCAGCAATACGCCCGGCCACCCCGCGCCCAACACCACTGGCATAGTGCCTGCTGGCGCGGCAATGGCAGACAGATTCACCAATGCCATGCGTACCGCTTCTTTCGCCATCGTGTCAGCGCGGACTTCGCCGTCGACCACTTCTAGGAAGTAATCATAGCCAAAACGACCGCCACCACCGCTGCCGCCGCGTTCACGTTTCCCCTCTTCTTCCACCAACACGCTGACAGAAAGGCGCACTAACGGACGCACATCAGCCGCCAATGTACCATCGGTAGCCGCGACCAAAACCTGCTCATAAACACCGGTGATACTGGCGCTCACTTCTTGTACGCGTTTATCGGCAGCACGGGCAACTTTGTCTACGCGATGCAGCAAAGCGATTTTATCTTCACGCGACAGGCTTTGTAGTGGATCGAGCAACGGATACAGCGCTTGATGGCTGATCTCGCCCAAGGTTTTCACTTTGCCATTACCACTTTCGCGCACGATATTACGCGCCGCCTGTGCACTTTGTTGCAGCGCATTCAACGTGATTTGATCGGCATAGGCGAAACCGGTTTTCTCACCGCTAACGGCACGCACACCGACGCCCTGATCGATATTGTAAGAACCATCTTTGATGATGCTGTCTTCAAGTACCCAAGCTTCATGGTAGCTGGATTGGAAATAGAGATCCGCGTAATCGAGGCGGCGTTCTGCCAGTTGACCCAGTACCGAGAACAGGTCTTGATGACTCAGCTTATTCGCAGCGAGTAACTGCTCACTGACAAACGTCAGACTCATAATGTTTTCACTCTTTTATGGAGGATGAAGATTCAAACGGCGCCACTAGCGACGCTGGGAATCTATTGTGTTGCAACACCGGCATTTGGGCGCGGATAATTTTCAACGCTTCAACGTCTACGCGCACTTTCAGTGCCGAAACCGCGTCTGGGTTTTCTGCCAGCACTTTACCCCAACCATCTACCGCCAACGAATGTCCCCAAGTACGCCGAGTTGGACCGTGACGGCCAACCTGTGCAGGCGCCAAGATCACACATTGGTTTTCTATCGCCCGAGCGCGCAGCAGGATTTCCCAGTGCGCTTCGCCGGTCACGCGAGTAAAGGCCGCCGGAATGGAAATTAGTTCTGCGCCCTGCGCGCGTAGCGCTTGGAACAAACCAGGGAAGCGGAGATCGTAACAGATAGTCATGCCCAAGCGTCCAACTGGCGTGTCGACGACCGTCAGTTGCTGACCATGTTGATAAATATCCGATTCACGGTAATGACCGTGGCTGTCGTTAATATCGACGTCGAACATATGCAGTTTGTCATAACGAGCACGGATTTCGCCTTGATCGTCAAACAACAAGCTACTGGTCGTGATGCGTGTAGAGTCTTCACGGCTGAAAAGCGGCATAGAGCCAATCAGCAACCAAACGCCATACCGACGAGCCATGTCGCGTACCGCCTGTTGCAGCGGGCCATCACCTTCGTGTTCCGCCTGCGCCCGATAATCTGCAGAGCCGGCAAACAGCAGAGCGTTCTCTGGCGTCATAACCAGTTTCACTCCGCCTTTGAGCTGTTTAATCTGTTGTTCAATTTGCGCTAGGTTGTCTCGCACCTGATCGCCACTGCACAGTTGTAACAACGCAACGTTGGCATTTCTCATGACGCCTTATCCTCCTTTGGCTTACGCAACACTTCATTAATTTTCGGTTGATCCAAGCTGCCACTAATGTGATAGCGGATCAACGAAATCTTATTCCATAACGGGGCTAACACTTTCGATGCGGCAAACACGGCTGCGCCGACGATCGGGTTGATGACAAATGCGGTGGCCACGCCGACGGTGGCAGAGATTTCTGGGGCGACGACCGCCTCCATGTCGATTTGACGACGAACCAGATCGATTTTACCGTCCATAGCGATATCTGCTGCCAATCCATCAACTAATAAGTTGTCGGTATGCATTATGCCATCTTTCATCCACGCGGTGGTGCGGATGGAGTCAAAGTAGAAACCCTTACCGAAGGTATCACTGAAATCAAATTGCAGTTTGCGCAATATGGCGTCGAAACTCACCAAACGCAGCAGTTGCCCAGCGCGACCACCACCCATGCTGTCGATCTCTCCTTTACCCATGTCCACTTTTAACGTGCCATTAAAGGTGTCCATCTGCGGTTTCCACGGTTGCCCACGCCAGTGCAGGTCGAAATCGATATCATAAGGCGCATTTTTCAATGGAATGGTGATACCCAGATAACTGGCAGTTTCATTGATTTTTTTACCTTCCAACTTACCTTTCAGCGCAGTGCGTTCTTCCTGACTGTTCTGCTTCCACAGACCGGTTGCCGTGACTTTGCCTTTACCGGTATCGATCAGACCACGCTCCAACGTTAGCGTATCACCTTGATTTTTCACATCGGCTTCAACGATACCCAGGTTCTGCCCCATCAACCAGCAAGACTGACAGCTCAGATTGACCGAAGGCCAATTACGGAAGGAAATACTGTCAGCGTTCAACAGAGGGTTAACGGTTGGCGGGAGGCTTTTGCTATCACTCTTAACGTCGTTGAACTGCGGATTGTAGTAGAGATACTTGATGTCGGCGCGCCACGGGGCGTTATCCGCGATACGCAAAGAACCATCAACTTCATCAGCTTTAGCGCGAATATCCACACCGCCGACTTGCTTAGCCGCCGACAATGTGAGTTTATGCCACGCCTGACCGCCTAACAGCAGTTGTGGAGTATTGAGCGCCACAGTAGTCGGGAAGCTGAAATTACCGATTTTGCCGGAGTTACCACTTTGCTCCAGCGCCGGAGCCAGCAACGCCAGCCATTTCTCACCATCCAGTGCAGGCAGATTTAACGTCAGTGATTTATCGTCCGGCAGCGCTGGCGTGCCAGTACCCGCGGTTTGCCAAGTGGCACGCGACAGTTGAACCTGTTGTTTGCCCAATAGCCATTCACTGTTGAAATGGTTTTGCTTACCTGCGTTGCCGTTTAGTATGAATCCATTCAACCCGCCTTTGACTTTTACGCTCAGAGGCAATGCTTCACCCGCTGATTTATCTAGCGGTGGCGGTAAGTGACTGCTTACATTTTTCAGGTCAGCATCGACACCAATATCGTAGCTAGCAGCACCTTTATGTGGCAGCGTGATAGCTACTTGGCTCTTCCACGGCGCACTGCCCACCAGCGATTTCGTCACTTCTTGCGGTACGCCAGGGAACTTGGCGGGTTGCCAATCTCCTTTCAGACCGATGTTAACCTTATAATCTTTCGCGCCTTCTTGCGTATTAAAGTTCACCGCCACTGGCTGTCCGAACCAATTAGCGCTCAAGGGATCGCTGGTCAGGTTGCCGTTATCGAAACGGAATTTGCCAGTGACTTTCTCCAAGGTGCTTTCTAATGGCTTCACCAACAATGTATTGTTGTTCAGCGTCACTTCGCCTTTGGCGGTAACTTGCTCTCCATCCAATGGGATATCGAGATGTAAGCGCCCACCAACATTTCCACCCACTTGCAACTCGTCCAACGCCGCGCCGACAGAGTCATGCAACGGGGTTTGTTTGAAATAGTCGTGTACGTCCTGCCCGGCACCAGCAACATCAGCGTCGATCAGTAATCGTTGCTTCAGGTAATCAGGAATGTTGGCGCTGATGTTTTTGCCATCAACTTTGCCCAGTTTGGTTTGTGGCGCCTTCATCCACAGGCCGTTGTTGGCAAAATCGAGGTCAATTGCCAAATCGGTCAGCGCCGGCCAACCCGGTTGGAACTGGAAGGTGGCCTGACGCAGCGGCACATAAACTTCAAATTGGCCTTCGTTGTTGTGATACGGGAACTCATGCGGGTTTCCGGCGTAGATCAACGTAGCATTATCGACTTTCCCACCTTGGATCGCCCCACTCAAATAATCGACTAGATGAGTGCCCATCAAGGGTTCAGGGAAGTAACGCCAAGCGTTGCTAGCATCATACAAACGGATCCCAGCCAGAATACTTAACCAAGGCGCACCATTAGCCGGTTGTTGATAGCGGAAACCACCATTCACCCACAGTGATTTGGCCTGTACGTTGAGATTTTCACTCGACAACTCCCAACCGCTGTTGTCGTAACGCCAATTCAACGCGCCACTGGCTTTACTCACTTCCAACGGTGCACGGAACATATCGCCATACGGTAAGGTACTGTCTTTCAGCCCCAGCGTTAACTGGCCATTTTCCACTCCGCCGTTCACGCTGCCAGAGAAGTGATCGATGCCCGGTAACAGTTTCCACGGTTGCCAACTCACATCTTGCCAACTGGCTTGAAAACGGGTTTTCTCCGGCTGCTTCAGCGGAATATCCAACGCCAATACATCCAACTGGCCTTTGGGTTGCAAATCTTTCCAGCGCTCTAGCACATCTGGGCTAAGGAAGGAGAAGGTCGGCAACAACGCACCCAACCGTTCGAGCTGAATATGACTCGCACGGATACGCAGTTCTTCATTCTGATTCGGCCCCATGAATTGGGTATTTTCCGGTAGCCACAAGGCAGAAACTTTCCCTAGAGGCCAAGCCTGCCCATCAGTTTTCAAGTTCAGTTGCGGTGCGTCCAATTGCCAACCATTGCCTTGGCGACTCAATGACAACGCGAGATTGTCGACATCCAGACGATGGGCTTCGTTCCCAGCCTGCCAATGAGCAGCACCTTGTTTCAACAACGCATTGCCGCCGTAGATTTCACCGTTTTGGATCTGCAACCAAGCCGCCAGACTGAAATCAGCACTTTCGAGCCCGGTATTGGTTTTCAACCAGCGGCTAATCCATGGCTTCATATCGATATTGTCAGCCTGCATATAGACCATGCCGGTATTCAATAAACCTTGGTTATCACGCAGATCCATACGCAATTGCACCACACCGTGCTGACCGGTGATGGTCGAAAGGCTGACTTGCCCTTCGGCACGATGACGATTGCGGCTGTTTAACCAAGTGAGGCGCGGAATGTCGAATTCGGCGCGTTGCCCTTCAGGCGTTAGGAAGGAAATGCGGCTATTGCGCAGGTCAAAGTGATCGAGCTGATGCAGCATTAAATCACTAAGTTTGCCCGGTTTGATGGTGCTACCCTGATTCTCATCGCCACCAAGAGTGTCGTTGAGATCGAGCTGGAATTGATAGAAGGTCAGATCGCGGAACTGCCAGCGCCAGTGCAGCAAGGATTGCCACACATCCAGCGCCAGCGTCACACGTTCAATCTGTAAATTGCTGCGTGGCAAGGTCGCGCGAATATTACGCGCCTCCAACGTTGGGCCGAAATTCTCCCAACGGCCTTGTAAGTAGTCAATCTGAACCGGTACGCCAGAAAGCTCGGTGATTTTCGTCAACAACTGGGGACGATAGCTATCCAGCTTGGGTAACACCAACCGTAACCCACTGACTAGCAAGGCCATCACTACGATGAGTGTGGCACCTGTTGCTAACAGAATCCCAGGCAGTCGCCTCACAAATCTCTCCTTGCCACCGCTGCCTGGCAACGGGTTCTACGTTAAAATTTTTTACATCATAACAACGTCAAATTGTTCTTGGCTGTACAACGGTTCGATTTGTACTTTCACCTGCTTGCCGACAAAAATTTCCACTTCGGCCAGTGCATGTGACTCTTCACTTTTCAGCGCTTCGCCTACCGCCGCAGAGGCATACACCAAGAAGCGATCGGAATCGTAAGCATGATGAACTCGTACAATCTCACGCAGGATCTCATAGCACACGGTTTCTACCGTTTTCACCGTGCCACGGCCATTGCAGGTAGGACAATCATGGCATAGTACATGTTCAATGCTTTCACGCGTTCGTTTACGCGTCATTTCAACGAGCCCCAACTGTGAGAAGCCGTTGATGGTCGTTTTGACCCGGTCTTTACTGAGCGCCAGCTCCAACGAATGCAGCACACGACGACGGTGATCTTCATTGCTCATGTCGATGAAATCAATGATGATAATGCCGCCCAAATTGCGTAAACGTAGCTGACGAGCAATCGCCTGCGTGGCTTCAATGTTGGTGTTGAAGATGGTTTCGTCCAGATTACGATGGCCGACGAATGCACCGGTGTTGATATCGATGGTGGTCATCGCTTCGGTCTGATCGATGATCAGATAGCCGCCAGACTTCAACTCAACCTTACGTTCCAACGCCCGCTGGATTTCGTTCTCGACATCGTACAGATCGAAGATCGGTTGGTTGCCAGTGTATAACTCCAGCGTCGTCGTGATGTCTGGGATGTATTCGTTGGTGAATTCCAGCAACAGATCTAGCGTCTGGCGGGAGTCCACACGAATGCGATCCAGCGCCGTGCCAGCAAAATCACGCAAGATACGTTGCGCCAGTGCCAGTTCGCCATACAGTTTATAGCGAGTCTGGTTGCGCTTTTTGCGCTCCATCACTTTGGTCCACAAACGCTTTAGGAACGCGGCGTCCTGTGCCAATTCTTCGTCGCCAATACCTTCAGCAGCAGTGCGGATGATAAAGCCGCCCAGTTCATCACAATAGACAGAAACGATTTTCTTTAGACGTTCACGTTCGGCTTCACTTTCAATACGTTGTGAAACACCTACATGTGCAGCTCCCGGCATAAACACCAGATAGCGCGACGGAAGAGTGATATCGGTAGTCAGGCGTGCGCCCTTGGTGCCAAGGGGATCTTTGACCACCTGAACCATCAGGTCTTGCCCTTGGCGCACCAATTCAGCGATATCACGCACGTGGAAATTCTTTTGTTCATCACCCGCGACACATTCGGTGTGCGGCATGATGTCGGAGGCGTGTAGGAAAGCGGCTTTATCCAGCCCGATATCGACGAACGCCGCCTGCATGCCAGGTAACACCCGGCTAACACGTCCTTTATAGATGTTGCCAACAATGCCACGTTTGGCTTCGCGTTCGATATGGATTTCTTGCAGGATGCCGCCATCAATATAGGCAACCCGCGTTTCTGACGGTGTGATATTAACTAGTAGCTCAGCGGTCATGCCTTCTCCTCAGAACCGGCTATCCCGTCATACTTCGAGCCGCCTTGATGCAATTCGAATTATTTTGGGTGTAGATCTTTTAATGGGTTCTTACTTCACGTAATGCGACAAAATTACTGAGTAGTTCATGTGTCTCGACCAACGGTAAACCCATTACCGCGTGATAACTCCCTGTTATCGTTCTGACGAAACACCCCCCCTTACCTTGTATCCCGTAGGCGCCCGCTTTATCCATCGGCTCACCAGTGGCTATATACTCGCGGATATCTTGTTGTGATAGGTTGCGGAATGTCACGTCCGTCAATATCAGTTGGCATAACATATCGTGTCGATCGGCGATCGCCACCGCCGTCATGACCTGGTGCTGTTTACCCGACAAAGCCATTAGCATTTCTGTTGCGTGGCCCTCATCGCGCGGTTTTTCCAACACCCTTCCATTCAGTACCACGATAGTATCAGCGCCTAATACCGGTCGATCCTGCTCGGCCAATAACACGCCCGCCTTGGCTTTGTCTTGTGCTAAGCGACGAACATAAGCGTCGGCACCCTCGCCCTCTTGCCGCTGTTCTTCGGTATCCGTGAGGATAATGTCGAACGACACACCGAGCAATGTGAGCAATTCACGTCGCCGCGGTGAGCCAGAGGCCAGATAAAGCGGGGTCGAAATCATTAAGAATCCTTTATTGTACAGCGAACTGACGACGAATTTTACGCATCAGTAGGAATAACCACGGCCACAGAACACCATTGACCACACTACTCCAGAACACCTCTGGGCGGAAAGAGACGTTGATCACTAAAAACTCAACCCAAAACACCACGACGTCCATTGCCAGCGACAGCAATACCACAATAAATGCCTGCTGCCACAGCGCCATGTTGCGAAATAATTGGAATTTGAAGGCCACCAGATAAGCGATAAGCCCCAGAGCCAAGGCACGAACACCTAGTGTGGAGCCGAGGATCAAGTCCATGATCAAGCCGAGGACAAAACCCGTACCCACGTTGACACGGTGAGGTAACGCCATCACCCAGTAGATTAATATCAACAGTAACCAAGAAGGCCGGAACATATAAATTTGATCCGGCCACGGCATAATTTGCAGTACCAACGCGACCAAGAAGGAAAGCCAGATAACCCAGCGTCCGTGGCTGCGGTAACGGTTCATGGTGTGGCTCCAACAGAGGCTGGAGTCGGTATTGAGCCCGCCTGAGGGGTTACCGGAGTGGTACCCGTCGCCGGTGCTGGTAGTGGTGCCGGAGGCCCCATGGCATCAGCCGGTGGCAATACCTGTGGCATCATCTGCATCAAGCGTTCATTGGCGACACGGTGGACTTCTTCCGGCGGCAACGGCATGGTGCCATTACGATCCGCGCCCCACAGCAACAACAGATAACGCAAGCGTTGAAGGCCCGCAGTCGGTCGTGCCTGAATCACGGTGTATGCACGCTGGTTATCCACTTTGACCGAGGAAACCACCGCTACCGGATAACCTTCAGGGAAGCGCCCACCCAGACCAGACGTCACCAGCACATCGCCAACGCGAATGTCAGTGTTGTTTGGCAGATGTTCCAATTGCAGATCGTCAGTACAACCGCTACCGGCCGCGATAACGCGAATATCGTTACGCAGAACCTGAATGGGCAGCGCGTGTGAAGCATCGCAGATCAGCAGTACGCGGCTGGTCATTTTAGCCACCGCCACCACTTGACCGACAACACCTTTGTCGCTGATAACCGGCTGACCTTCATACACGCCGCTGTCAGAACCTTTGTCGATCACCACTTGATCGCTGTAAGGATCAGAGCCGGTTGAGATCACTTGCGTGACCATCTTGTGTTCATCCTGGCGCAGTGGTGAGCCCAGCAGCTCACGTAAACGGGCGTTTTCCTGTTTGAATTGACCCAGCAGCAGCAGATCGCTGTTTTTCAACAGTAGTTCTTGCCGCAGAGCACGGTTTTCCAACTCTAACTGTTGACGAGTTGCCAGCGTTTGCGAAACGCTATCCAGAACTTTACGCGGCCCGTTGGCCAGAAAATAGAAAGGGCTGACAGCAGTGTCCATGTAGTTGCGCACTTTGGCAAACGTACCTAGCCTGCTATCGGCAATAATCAGAGCCACAGCCACGATCATTGCCAGAAAAAGTCGTAGTTGCAGGGATGGCCCCCTGCTAAAAATCGGCTTCATAAATTATGAGGATCCCTCGACAGCAGAAAAAGAGGAACCGTATCTGACTCCCGCGTAACGCGTAACGCATTCATCCGATACCATTCCTCCTTCTTGGGGCTGATTATTCTTCGCTGAACAAATCACCGCCATGCATGTCGATCATTTCCAACGCCTTACCACCACCGCGAGCCACGCAGGTGAGCGGGTCTTCTGCCACAACTACTGGAATACCGGTTTCTTCCATCAGCAGGCGATCCAAGTTACGCAGTAATGCGCCACCACCGGTCAACACCATACCGCGTTCAGAAATATCGGAAGCCAGTTCTGGTGGGCACTGTTCCAGCGCGACCATTACTGCACTGACAATACCGGTCAACGGTTCTTGCAGCGCTTCGAGGATTTCATTGGAGTTCATGGTAAAGCCACGTGGAACCCCTTCGGCCAAGTTACGGCCGCGGACTTCAATTTCACGCACTTCATCGTCCGGATAAGCCGAACCAATACCATGTTTGATACGTTCTGCGGTCGCTTCACCAATCAGTGAACCGTAGTTACGGCGCACGTAATTAATGATAGCTTCGTCGAAACGGTCACCACCGATACGTACAGAAGAAGAGTAAACCACACCGTTCAGTGAAATCACCGCCACTTCCGTGGTACCGCCACCGATATCCACAACCATTGAACCGGTCGCTTCAGAAACGGGCAGGCCTGCGCCGATCGCCGCAGCCATTGGCTCTTCGATCAAGAACACTTCACGAGCGCCAGCACCTTGGGCGGATTCACGGATGGCACGACGTTCTACCTGAGTTGCACCGACCGGTACGCAAACCAGCACGCGCGGGCTAGGGCGCATAAAGCTGTTGCTGTGAACCTGTTTGATGAAGTGCTGCAACATTTTCTCAGTCACAAAGAAATCGGCAATAACACCGTCTTTCATTGGACGAATGGCAGCGATATTGCCAGGCGTACGCCCCAGCATCTGTTTGGCATCATGACCCACGGCCGCAACGCTCTTCGGAGAACCGGCACGATCCTGGCGAATGGCAACCACGGAAGGTTCATTCAGTACGATGCCTTGTCCTTTAACATAGATCAGGGTATTGGCGGTACCCAAGTCGATGGACAAGTCGTTGGAAAACATGCCACGAAATTTCTTAAACATAACGAAAGGATAATCCTGCAAGCTGGGGGCGGAAAATAAAATCCGCCTACTTTACCAACCACACGAAGCAGCGACAAGGCGCAAAAACGTTCTACTTCGGTGAAAATAGTCTATGTTGTTTCAACGCGAATGCGTGGGAAATAGGACGACGCCTGAATTTCCTCAACAAAAGTTCAGTTTACCATCCGGTCAACGCACTAAACGGCACAACACAGCTCATAAAATCTAACATATTCCCTGATTGTCATCGGTGGTAAACACCCACCAACGTGAGACAGGAAAAGACGAAACATTCTACGTCAATTTGTGCTAAACACTCAGATTAAACACGATAACGACGCGAATATTTTTTACGGCTGACATCTATTGGTTCCGGTGGCGCGAAAAAGTCGCCCTGCCCACCGAGGATCCCACCTTCTTTCAAAGTCTGCCATTCATTGCGTGTACGCACACCGGCAGCAAACACCTTAGCACTTGTACCCGCACACGCCCCGGTCAGGCTCTGAACGAACAGTTGATTCTCATCCCGTCGGTCGATACTCCGCACCAAACCCGGATGAAGCTTGACGATTTCTACCGGTAATGACTTGATGTAGGAAGTACTCACTACGGTTAAACCCGCCTGGCTAACCGCCAAACGGCAACCCAATCCTGAGAGTAATCGCAACACCGGACGTAAACGGTCGATATGTTGACACACATCTGCCTCTGCAAGTTCAATCAGAATTCGTTGGCGACGACTTTTTTCGCACTGCAACAAGGTATCTCGCAGCCAACGCTGAAAAGTGCGCTGCAATAATGAGTCGACGCACAGCGGAAACGCGAGCGTCTCTTCGGGCCATTGGGCTAATAACGGAAGAATACGACTCATTTGTTGACGATCGTAACTCTCAGCCAAACCAAGCTGCTGTATTAATGGCATATATTCCGCTGGTAACAGTTCATGGGTGCCATCATAAATGCGGCACATCATCTCACGGTGATGCACATCACCTTCAACCGTTACCGCTGGTTTTTGATAAAGCCGCGGCCCGCCGCGCGCTAATACCTGTTCCAGCAATGTACGCCATTTAACGCTACCACGACCTTTTTCCGGCACTTGGCTGTCATAAACGTACCAACCGTTTTCACCCTGTAAGGTCGCGTGACGCGTAGCTTGCTCTGCGTAATCAATCACCTGCTCGGTGGTTTGTCCGCTGCGATAGGCAACAATACCGATGTGCAAAAACGCCTCAGGGTCGATCAGTGAGGTCGAAGGTAACGAGTCAATGGCATTAACCAATTGAGCGGCGATCCCATCCGCTTCTTTTAACGTGCGATGTGGTAGTAATACGGTGAAATCGCTGTGGAAATAACGAGCTAACAGTGCCGCTGGGTAACGCATCACAAAGGTCGAAAGCATATTGACCAATGAATACATCAGCTCCTGCACCGCTACGTTGCCATGGGTTTCCCGCAGGGTATCGAAGTCTGGTAGGCGCACCATCATCACGATACCGTGCGAACCTTCCTCTTCTAATTGCGTGGTTAATTGGTTATCGAAAAACAGACGGTTATTCAAACCCGTTTTAGCATCTTGTGCCGCAAAGGCACGGATTAAGGTATCCACTCGGCTACGCTCTTCCCGTGCTTCGGATAAATCAGCCAATAGCCTATCTAGGGCACCACTGACGCTGGCCGGCCATTCGCGCACATCTCCATGTTGCACATCTTCTCTTTCACCATTAAGAATACGCCGCGCCCGTCGCTCCAGACGATCCTCCCCATCAGCCTGTTCACGTAACCAACGCAGGCTAATCAGCAGGATCACGAGCATAATGATGATCGAAATCGTCACCGCCAGAGTGGATTGCAACGAACGCGCATCATTAGCGAAAGGATCGAGATAGGTAATTTTAAGCGTACTGCCGGGGTGATGTAACAGGGGTAATGAAGCTTGTCGGTAACCGTTTAATGCATCCCAAGGTTCTTTGACCGTCGGCAGACTGTAGGAGAGCATATCGCTGTTCGTCGTCTCTACATTGATCGCCACAATCCCTAATGGGCGCATAATTAACGGCAGCCATTTTTTCTGCTCTTCCGGCGATTCCCGCAACAACGCTTGGTCAATGGTTGTAACGAGAGATTCGAAGCGGCGCTCTTGGCGTTCCTGCGTGACGTAGAAAAAACTGTACGAACATCCCATCAACATTAAAAACATCGCTAATGCGACGAGCAAGGTAATTAGCGCTGAAAGTTTAGTGGTAAATCGCATCCCTGAGCCTTGTTCGCTATGGTTAAAGTAAAAATTCACCTTTCTGATCTATCAGGCCCCGTTACTGCTGACACCAACATTACGCAATATTATGATATGTATTATTTTTTATCAGTGATCTGCCATAGCATCCTGCTACAGACTAATCTTACCAACCTAACAAGCATAGCCAATGAAGAAAACCTTTATGAAGCATTTTTTTGTCATTTATCAGGACTTAGATTTCTTATCATGCATATAGTCGAATAAATTTGCTTTAACCATTCACATCAAGAATGCATACGAGAGGAAGAGTGATATGCGTGCACTGTTATTGGAACAACAAGGCGATAAAACCTTGGCTCGTGTCACCGAAATAAAAAGCGAACAGTTACCAGAAGGAAATGTGCTGGTCGACGTCAACTGGTCCAGCCTGAATTACAAAGATGCCTTGGCTATTACAGGCAAAGGTAAAATCATCCGCAACTTCCCAATGGTGCCGGGTATCGACTTCGCCGGTACAGTGCACAGCAGCCAAGACTCTCGCTTCCAGCTAGGGCAAAGCGTGATCCTCACTGGTTGGGGTGTGGGTGAGAACCACTGGGGTGGTTTGGCGGAGCAGGCTCGGGTGTCTAGCGAGTGGTTGGTCCCATTACCGGAAGGCTTGAGCGAGCGTAAAACCATGATCCTCGGCACCGCCGGGTTAACTGCCATGCTGTGCGTGATGGCGTTGGAAGAAGGCGGCGTTCACCCGGATAGCGGTAATGTTGTCGTGACCGGTGCCAGCGGTGGCGTGGGCAGCACCGCGGTCGCGATCCTTGCTGCGTTGGGTTATCACGTGACGGCCATCAGTGGTCGCGACAGTAATACCGATTACCTGAAATCACTGGGTGCGCAAGAAGTCCTAGCACGCAGTGACTATATAGAAATGCCTCGTCCATTGGAGAAACAATTGTGGGCCGGCGCAGTAGACGCAGTGGGTGACAAACTGCTGGCACGCATACTGGCACAAATGAATTACAACGGTACCGTTGCCGCCTGTGGTCTAGCTGGCGGTTATCAACTGCCCACCACGGTGATGCCATTCATTCTGCGTAACGTGCGTCTGCAAGGGGTAGATTCAGTTCATGCGCCGCTCCACCGTCGCCAAGCGGCTTGGGAGCGTTTGGCGGGTATCTTGCCAGAAAGTTTCTATCAGCAAGCGACGCATGAAATCACGCTGGATCAGGCTCCTGCCGTTGCCGCAGACTTGCTCAATAACAAAATCACTGGCCGCACGTTGGTGAAAATCCGCTAAGTTTGTCCCCCGGCAACCAATTACTTGGCAGTTGACGTATTGATTTGCCAATGCCAGAGAAATTTCGGTCGCTAGGCTCAAGAAGCATTTATCACTCGCGCTGTAGCGGCCAAACCGAAACTTGGCGCATTAAATGTTATTTTTACAAATAGTTATGTGGATCTTGTGTCTGATGTAGCATCGCCAACACTTCAATACCAACCAGAACTTCCCGGTAGTAAATAATATGACTTCCTACGGGGAAGCTCATTACACCAAGATGAAGATCCGCGCTACGGTCGCGACCAGGAGATGGATGTCGATCCAGAATATCCGTCATCGTCACACGTAACGAAGTGACATACTCTTCGGCGAAGTTTCCCCCCCACCGGCTTATGGAGTAGCCTCTTATCGCACGGATATGTTCCTTGGCTTTAGTAGTAAATCTGACGCTCATCCCTTAGCCTTGTCCTCAGATACGTTAAGTTTAGGATCAAACACATCATCAATACTGTGCAATTCACCACGGTCGGCCTGTGCAATAGATTCAGCGAGTACGGCCCTGAGATTCTGCAATTTTAGTTGCTCAAACTGCTCATATTCTTCGGGTGAAATAACAACGGCCACACGCTTACCATGTTTGCTGATTTCCACAGGCTCACGCTGCACCTTCATAAGTAGATCACCAAATTGATTCTTGGCTAACCGAGCGGGAATTACTTGCATACATCACCTATCATCCAAAATGGCTCGAATGTACATTATAGCCAAAACAGCCCCAGATAACTCCCCTTCTATGAAATTTCAGATTTTCCTTTTACCTCTCGCATCTGCTTAGCTTTCACGCCATGCTTAAATCCTCACCCGAGGAGGATGCGAACATGGACAAACCCCGTAAATTGACCGAAGCCGATGTCACGCCAGAAAGCGTATTTTATCAGCGCCGCAAGGTATTGCAGGCGTTGGGGATCTCCGCCGCCGCGTTGACGTTGCCTATTAACGCGCAGGCCAATCTGCTGTCATGGTTTAAAGGTAACGATCGCCCCAAAGCGCCGCCGGGTAAACCGCTGGAATTCAGCCAGCCCGAAATGTGGCAGGCCAAGTTGGATCTGACACCGGAAGACAAAGTCACCGGTTACAACAATTTCTACGAATTTGGTCTCGATAAAGCCGATCCTGCCGCCAATGCCGGAGGGTTGAAAACCGAGGGTTGGAAGGTTCGCATCGACGGGGAGGTCGCCAAGCCGATTACGTTGGATATGGACGATCTAATGAAACGCTTCCCGCTGGAACAACGTATCTACCGTATGCGCTGCGTGGAGGCTTGGTCGATGGTGGTACCGTGGATCAGTTTCGAGCTGGGTAAATTGCTCAAGTTAGTGGAACCGAACAGCAACGCGCGCTATGTCGCTTTTCAAACGCTGTACGATCCCGAGCAAATGCCGGGGCAGAAAGATCGTTTTATCGGCGGGGGCTTGAAGTATCCGTATGTCGAAGGGTTACGACTTGATGAAGCTATGCATCCGCTGGCATTACTGACCGTCGGTGTCTATGGCAAAACGCTGCCGCCGCAAAACGGTGCGCCATTGCGTTTGATTACGCCGTGGAAATACGGTTTCAAAGGCATCAAGTCCATCGTGCATATCCGCCTCACCCGCGATATTCCCCCTACTACTTGGAACCAATCGGCACCGAACGAATATGGTTTTTACGCTAATGTGAATCCTAATGTCGACCATCCGCGTTGGTCACAAGCCAGCGAACGTTTTATCGGCTCTGGCGGTATTTTGGATGTCAAACGCCAGCCGACACTGTTGTTTAACGGCTATGCCGACCAAGTTGCCTCGTTGTATCGTGGCATGGATTTACGGGAGAATTTCTAAGTGCGATTGACCGCAAAACACATACTTTGGCTGAAAGTCGTCATCTATCTGGCGGCGTTTCTACCTTTCCTCTGGCTAGTTTGGGCGGTCAATAACGGTGCGTTGAGTGCTGATCCGGCTAAAGATATCCAGCATTTTACCGGCAGAATGGCGCTGAAATTGTTATTGGCGACGCTGCTAGTCACGCCGCTAGCGCGTTATACCCGCCAGTCGCTGCTGATGCGCTGCCGCCGTTTATTAGGTTTATGGTGTTTTGCTTGGGTCACGCTACATTTGGTCAGTTATTCGACGTTAGAACTGGGTTTGAACAATATCTCGCTGCTGGGTCGCGAGTTAGTCACTCGCCCTTATCTCACCCTCGGCATCATCAGTTGGCTCATTTTGTTGGCTTTAGCCGTCACTTCCACCCAGTGGGCTATGCGCAAGTTGGGGGCAAAATGGCAGAAGTTGCATAACTTCGTCTATCTGGTGGCGATCCTCGCACCGATTCATTATCTGTGGTCGGTGAAAACTTTCTCACCACAACCTTTTGTCTACGCCTTACTGGCGCTAGTATTGTTAGCGCTACGTTATAAGAAATTCCGCGCCTGGTGGCGTTAGCCGGGCGGAACTTTTCTGTGTTCTACCCCTCAAATCCCAGTAACGTTTTGTCATCTTCCCCAAATTGGGGGTTGAATATCTTCGCTGATAAGACCAGTATTTAGCTGCGAATTGCTACGATATCGTTATAATGCCCGACCTTGCACCCGCTGAACGCGTAAATTTGCCTACCGACAGGTGACAAATCGGTGACATCAGGTTATTTTCTACGATGATGGTTTTATTGCCGGAGATACCAGCACAATGGCGGATAAGTTTCACATTTTGCTTTTAAACGGCCCCAATCTTAATCTGCTGGGGACGCGCGAGCCGGAGAAGTACGGCAGCACGACGTTGGCAGAGGTTGTTAACGGATTGGAAAACCAAGCAATCGCGCTGAACGCTACCTTGAGCCACCTGCAATCCAACGCAGAACATGCACTGATCGATCGAATCCATCAGGCACGCGGCGATACAGATTTTATTCTGATCAACCCGGCCGCGTTCACGCACACCAGCGTGGCATTACGCGATGCATTGCTGGCGGTACAGATCCCGTTTATCGAGATCCATCTCTCCAATGTGCATAGCCGCGAGCCTTTCCGCCACCACTCTTACCTCAGCGACATTGCGGTAGGGGTGATTTGCGGTCTTGGCGCAGACGGCTACACATTTGCTTTACAGGCAGCGGTTAACCGTTTGTCTAAATCCAACTAATAGCTCCACATAAAAGAGTACGGAATCACACTCATGGATATTCGTAAAATCAAGAAACTGATCGAACTGGTTGAAGAGTCTGGCATTTCTGAACTGGAAATCTCTGAAGGCGAAGAGTCAGTACGCATCAGCCGTGCCGCACCGGTGCAGGCTTACCCAATGATGCAGCCAGCCTATGCTCCTGCACAGCCAGCACCAGTGGCTGCCGTTGCCGCCCCTGTCGCAGCAGAAACCGCAGCACCCGCGGCCATGAGTGGCCACATCGTTCGTTCTCCAATGGTCGGTACTTTCTACCGCACCCCAAGCCCAGACGCGAAAGCCTTCGTTGAAGTGGGTCAGAAAGTGAACGCTGGCGATACCCTGTGCATCGTTGAAGCCATGAAAATGATGAACCAGATCGAAGCGGACAAATCCGGCGTAGTTAAAGCCATTCTGGTAGAGAACGGCCAACCGGTTGAATATGACGAGCCATTGGTCGTCATCGAATAACGAGGCGCACCATGCTTGATAAAATTGTTATCGCCAACCGCGGCGAGATCGCGCTTCGTATCCTGCGTGCCTGTAAAGAATTGGGCATCAAGACCGTCGCCGTTCACTCTGCGGCTGACCGCGATCTAAAACACGTACTGTTAGCTGACGAAACCGTGTGTATTGGCCCGGCGCCGTCAGTAAAAAGTTATTTGAACATTCCAGCGATCATCTCTGCGGCTGAAATTACTGGTGCAGTAGCGATCCACCCTGGTTATGGTTTCTTGTCTGAGAACGCCGATTTTGCTGAGCAGATCGAACGTTCTGGCTTCATCTTCATTGGCCCGAGAGCCGAAACCATTCGCCTGATGGGTGACAAAGTTTCCGCTATCAGCGCGATGAAGAAAGCAGGCGTACCTTGTGTACCGGGTTCCGACGGCCCACTGACTGACGACATGGATAAAAACCGTGCCTTTGCCAAGCGCATTGGTTATCCGGTCATTATCAAAGCGTCTGGCGGCGGCGGCGGTCGTGGTATGCGCGTAGTACGCAGCGACAAAGATCTGGAGCAATCCATTAACATGACGAAAGCGGAAGCCAAAGCGGCTTTCAACAACGACATGGTTTATATGGAGAAATTCCTGGAAAACCCACGCCATATCGAAATTCAGGTCTTGGCTGACGGTCAAGGCAACGCTATCTATCTGGCCGAACGCGATTGCTCGATGCAACGTCGTCACCAGAAAGTGGTCGAAGAAGCGCCAGCACCGGGCATTACGCCGGAACTGCGTCGTTACATCGGCGAGCGTTGCTCCAAAGCCTGTGTGGATATCGGCTACCGTGGAGCGGGTACTTTCGAGTTCCTGTTCGAAAACGGCGAGTTCTATTTCATCGAAATGAACACTCGTATTCAGGTTGAACACCCGGTTACCGAAATGATCACCGGCGTGGATTTGATCAAAGAGCAACTGCGCATCGCTGCCGGTCAGCCACTGTCGATCAAACAGGAAGAAGTGAAGGTTCACGGTCATGCGGTGGAATGCCGTATCAACGCCGAAGATCCCAACACCTTCCTGCCAAGCCCTGGCAAGATCACCCGTTTTCATGCTCCTGGTGGTTTCGGCGTGCGTTGGGAATCTCATATCTACGCCGGTTATACCGTACCGCCGTACTATGACTCCATGATCGGCAAACTGATTTGTTACGGTGAAAACCGTGACGTCGCGATTGCCCGCATGAAGAATGCTTTGGCTGAACTGATCATTGATGGCATCAAAACCAACATTGAACTACAGCAGAAGATCATGAGCGATGAAAACTTCCAGCACGGTGGAACGAATATCCACTATCTGGAGAAGAAACTCGGTCTGCAGCACTAAGCCTGATTTCTTTATTGCATCCCTAAGGCCGGCTAACCCCGGCCTTTTTGCTTTCACAATGCTGTAGTTAACGTAAAATCCCCTACCTTTGATAAATCTTGGTAAATCCTTAATCGGAGCGACGGATGGACAAACGCTTTGTTCAAGCCCACCGTGAAGCACGTTGGGCATTGGGGCTGACCTTACTGTATCTAGTGGCTTGGTCGCTGGCCGCTTATCTGCCAGACAGCGAAATTGGCATCACCGGCCTGCCGCATTGGTTCGAAATGGCCTGTTTGTTGGTGCCATTGTTGTTTATCGGCCTGTGCTGGCTGATGGTGCGCGGCCTGTTCCGCGATATTCCGCTGGAGGATAGCGATGCAAATTGAAGTGATTGTGCCGCTGATCGCCTATCTGCTGCTGGTATTTGGTTTGTCGGCGTATGCCTATACTCGCCGCCAAAGCGGTAATTTCCTCAGCGAATATTTCCTCGGCAACCGTTCGATGGGCGGTTTTGTGCTGGCGATGACCCTCACTGCGACCTATATCAGTGCCAGTTCGTTTATCGGTGGCCCCGGTGCCGCTTATAAATACGGCCTCGGCTGGGTGTTGTTGGCAATGATCCAACTGCCAGCGGTCTGGCTGTCGCTCGGTGTCTTGGGTAAGAAATTCGCGATTCTGGCGCGACGTTATAACGCCATTACGCTGAACGACATGCTATTTGCCCGTTATCAGAGCCGCTTGTTGGTCTGGCTGGCGAGCTTGAGTTTGTTAGTCGCGTTCTTAGGCGCCATGACGGTGCAGTTTATTGGCGGAGCACGCTTACTGGAAACTGCCGCCGGCATCCCCTATGACACCGGTCTGCTGATTTTTGGCATCAGCATCGCCCTATACACCGCCTTTGGCGGTTTTCGTGCCAGCGTACTGAATGACGCGATGCAAGGGTTAGTCATGTTACTCGGCACTGTTTTGCTGTTGATCGGTGTGGTTCACGCCGCTGGTGGTTTGCATAATGCCGTGGATACGCTGCAACGCATCGATCCCGCGCTGGTTTCACCGCAGGGTGGCGATCAGATCCTCAGCCTGCCATTTATGGCTTCGTTCTGGATCTTGGTGTGCTTTGGTGTCATCGGCCTGCCACATACCGCCGTGCGCTGTATTTCTTACAAAGACAGTAAAGCGGTACACCGTGGCATCATCCTCGGCACTATCGTGGTGGCGATATTGATGTTTGGTATGCACCTGGCTGGCGCACTGGGTCGCGCGGTACTGCCAGATCTGAAAATTCCGGATCAAGTGATCCCCACCCTGATGATCACCGTGCTGCCACCGTATGCCGCCGGGATCTTCCTTGCCGCACCCATGGCAGCAATCATGTCGACCATCAATGCCCAACTGCTGCAATCCTCTGCCACCATCGTTAAAGATCTGTACCTTGGTGTGCGGCCACAGCAAATGCAAAACGAGAAGAGAATCAAACGCTTCTCTAGCCTGACGACGCTGATCCTCGGTTTATTGGTACTGCTGGCGGCTTGGCGTCCACCAGAAATGATCATCTGGCTGAACCTGCTGGCCTTTGGTGGATTAGAAGCGGTATTCCTGTGGCCATTGGTGCTTGGCCTGTATTGGCAGCGCGCTAATGCGCAGGGGGCGCTTAGCTCAATGGTGGTCGGTGCGGTATGCTATACGCTATTAGCCAGCTTCGACCTGAAATTGGCAGGGCTACACCCGATCGTGCCTTCGCTGCTGTTCGGCCTGTTGGCGTTTTATTTCGGTAACGTTGCCTTCGAAAAACGCCAGATAGCGTCATCACATCCTTCTTGAAGAGAATTGTTATGCCTTGGATCCAACTCAAACTAAACACCACCGGCAGCCAGGCAGAAGACCTGAGTGACGCGCTGGTAGAAAGCGGCGCAGTATCGGTCACTTTCCAAGATACGCACGATAACCCGGTATTCGAACCACTGCCGGGGGAAACCTTGCTGTGGGGTGATACTGACGTCATTGGTCTGTACGATGCTGAAACCGATATGGCAGAAGTCGTCGCCATCCTAGAGAATCATCCGCTGCTCGGCGCGGGTTTTCGTCATAAAATCGAACAGTTGGAAGACAAAGACTGGGAACGCGAGTGGATGGATAACTTCCACCCAATGCGTTTCGGCGAACGTCTGTGGATTTGCCCAAGCTGGCGTGATGTCCCAGACCCGAACGCGGTAAACGTGATGCTCGATCCGGGTTTAGCGTTTGGTACCGGCACCCACCCCACTACCGCACTGTGCCTACAATGGTTAGATGGATTAGACCTGGACGGTAAAACCGTGATCGATTTTGGCTGCGGTTCCGGCATCTTGGCGATTGCTGCGCTTAAACTCGGTGCCGCACGCGCTATCGGGATCGATATCGATCCGCAAGCCATTCAGGCCAGCCGCGATAACGCGCAGCGTAACGGCGTTTCAGAGCGTTTAGATCTATATCTGCCAAAAGACCAGCCAGCGAATCTGTCCGCCGATGTGGTGGTCGCCAATATCCTCGCTGGCCCACTGCGTGAACTGGCGCCACTGATTAGCGATTTGCCAAAAGCGGGTGGCTGTCTCGGTCTTTCCGGTGTGCTGGCGACTCAAGCTGCCAATGTAGCCGAAGCCTATCAGGACAAATTCGTTCTCGATCCCATCGCCGAACGTGACGAATGGTGTCGCATTACTGGAAAACGTAAATAGTTACAAATTCCTCCGGTAAAAAAATCCACTGGAAAATTAATTAATTCCAGTGGATTTCCTTTCATCCAAGACCTATCTGATATTTCCCTTCTAAAACCTAAGTGTATTATCGCTCGCAACATAGTTAGCAGACTTACTGATTACTGCTGACTAAACAAAAATTCTCGTATCGATATCTCTATAGGAAATGGAATGAAAGGAAAACTATTGCTTGCCGCACTGGTCGCTACCTGTGCCTTTTCGGTTAACGCCGCCGTCGAACACACGCATTGGAGCTACGATGGTGATGAAGGCCCAGATCATTGGGGCAAGCTGACGCAAGATTTTTCACTGTGCCAGAACGGTAAAAACCAGTCACCGGTCAACATTCAAGGTGCGATGAAAACCCAGCACGGCAAACTGGATCTTAATTTCAAGAACACCAGTCAACAAATCGTTAATAACGGCCATACCATCCAGGTTAACGTTAGCGAAGGCAATACTTTGGTACTGGATGGCGATACCTACACCATGCAGCAGTTCCATTTCCACTCACCGAGTGAAAATGAGATCAATGGCAAACGCTATCCAATGGAAGTGCACTTCGTTTATAAAGACAAAGACGGCGAACTGGCAGTTATAGCGTTGATGTTTAACGAAGGTAAGGCTAATCCACAGTTGAAACACGCCTGGACGCAAATGCCTACCGCTGCTGATCAATCGGCAAACCTGCTAGCGCCAGTAGATATCAAAGCCCTGTTGCCGAAGAAATTTAACTACTTCCGCTTCAGTGGCTCACTGACTACGCCTCCATGTTCCGAGGGAGTCAGCTGGATGGTGCTAGATGTGCCTGTAACCGCTTCTGCCGAACAAATCAAACAATTCAGCTCTGTGGTACACCACAGCAACAATCGTCCAATACAGCCGCTGAATGGCCGCGTAATCATCGATTAATCGTTTTTACTTGCAGGCCGACGGGCCTGCGAGCACATTCCGAAAAATAATATCCGCACAAATATCAGACGTTTTTATCAAACCACAAACCTTTTATCGGTTTGGAAAAATAGGCAAGCACAGCGATTAGGCAAATCTCAATCGAAACTGACCAGCAAATATGGCCAAGGATTTCACTCCACAATTCATACCCATTGAGGTTCCACAACCATCCTCGCTCACCATTTAGATAGGCGGGATATCTGAACCCCAGCATTGGAATCAAGAAACCATGCATGGCGATCGTAATCAATAAGCCGTAAACCGCGCCGTACCATAACCTGATTTTTGGGTAACATGCTGATACGAATACATAAAAGAAAGCAAATGCAAAACTGAATAACCAGTGATACAACATAACGGCGCCCGGAATGGTAACGCCTTGATAAACGTAGTCCAACGAATGTGAATTGATCCCGAGCCATCCAAGCCATGCGTCAATATTCGCCGCTGGAGGTGATATTTCTCCCGCCACCCGAGGAGGCATGTTGGCTTCAGTACCTGATTTAACCAGAGAGCTCACAAAACCACCAATAATGGTAGTCCATACAATAACTTGACGATTAACCTTATTTCCTAGCATAAACATACCTCCTCCGGTAATTCCGCCGCACAGCCGTTGTGCTCTATTCATTACCTGCACTACTCAATATCAGTCTAGTCACCCTAAGAAGAGTGATCCACATGTAAACTTTGATAAATGAGCACTGTTTTGCTTTAAAATGTAACTTGGATGACGTTCCCGACAGCAGATGTTTTTTTAACCATCACCAACGCATTCCCCTAACAAATACGTAATACTCCTACATAACCTCAACTGAACCGCGCTTAATTGCAGATAAAATGCTGCTCAATTTAGAATATTTTTTTGCATATAAATTAACCACAAAACGTCAAGTTATTGTTAAATAAACATAATATTTTTATGTAACACAACAAAGCGTATTTTCCTTGATCGTCAACGTGAAATTGGTCAAAGTTTGGCCTTTCATCTCATCGCAAAAATGCGTAATATACGCGCCCTTGCGGACACAGTATGGTCACTCTTTGTCTATGCGCATTGGACACCACCAGTTAACAAATTGCTTGATTGCCGCCCCGATGGCTGGCATCACCGATCGCCCATTCAGAACCTTGTGTCATGCAATGGGGGCTGGGATGGCTGTATCTGAAATGCTTTCCTCCAATCCGGAGGTGTGGCGTACAGATAAGTCACGTCTGCGCATGGTCCATAGCGATGAGCCAGGGATTCGTTCCGTGCAAATTGCCGGATGTGATCCTGATGATATGGCCGCCGCCGCACGTATTAACGTGGCGGGTGGTGCGCAAATCATCGATATCAATATGGGTTGTCCAGCCAAAAAGGTGAATCGGAAGTTGGCAGGGTCTGCTTTGTTGCAGCACCCGGATCTGGTCAAACAGATCCTCCTCGCGGTCGTTAACGCGGTGGATGTTCCGGTAACACTGAAAATTCGTACCGGCTGGGCACCAGAACACCGTAACTGTGTAGAGATTGCCCAATTGGCCGAAGACTGTGGTATACAGGCCCTGACGATTCATGGCCGTACCCGTGCTTGCTTGTTTAATGGCGATGCGGAATACGACAGCATTCGGGCAGTTAAGCAGAACGTTTCCATTCCGATTATCGCGAATGGGGATATTACTGACCCGCATAAAGCCAGAGCAGTGCTCGACTACACTGGGGCCGATGCCCTAATGATAGGCCGCGCTGCTCAGGGGAGACCTTGGATCTTCCGGGAAATCCAGCACTATCTGGACACAGGGGAGCTGCTACCACCACTGCCACTCGGCGAGGTGAAGCGCTTGCTGATAGGGCATATTCGGGAATTGCACGGCTTTTATGGCCAAGGCAAGGGATTCCGGATTGCTCGTAAGCACGTATCTTGGTATCTCCAAGAGCATGCCCCAAATGACCAGTTTCGGCGCACATTCAACGCCATAGAGGATGCCAGCGAACAGCTGGAGGCGTTGGAGGCATATTTCGAAAATCTTGCGTAACAAAAAAGAGCTGACAGAACTATGTTCGAACAACGCGTAAATTCTGACGTACTAACCGTTTCAACCGTAAACTCACAGGATCAAGTGACCCAAAAGCCTCTGCGCGACTCGGTTAAACAAGCACTGAAGAACTATTTTGCTCAACTGAATGGTCAAGATGTTAATGATCTGTATGAGCTGGTACTGGCTGAAGTTGAACAGCCACTGTTGGACATGGTGATGCAATACACCCGTGGCAACCAGACCCGCGCAGCCCTGATGATGGGTATCAACCGCGGTACACTGCGTAAGAAATTGAAAAAATACGGCATGAACTGATACTAATCAGTTAACGTATTGATAAAAGGCGCTTTTACCTCATTCGGTAAGCGCCTTTTTCTTTGAGATGATTCAGGGCTCATCTCAGTGCGTAAATGAGAATATTCGCATCCTCCCTCTGATGTTGTGTGGTAGACTGCTCACTCTTAGACCGCCTTCGCTGGCCTACAGCCCTCCCATCGATGCCTGATAGCAGCGCGAATCGCCTTTCGAATGTAAAGTTTTGGTCAATTCACGCATTTGGCTAAACAATAGTTCTGTACAGGTGTCTGAGTTTGAGTACTGCGATCAAAGTTCGACTTTGATACGTACCGATTCTTCAGCCACCTTAATGCAAAGAGTCAATATGAAGTGTTCGCAAAAGTTCCACCGTGGCTTACTACGTCCTCGCTACTGGCTAACTTGGTTTGGCCTAGCGGTGCTATTCCTACTAGTACAACTTCCTTACCCACTATTACATAAGCTCGGCCTATGGATGGGACGCACGTCAATGCGTTTCCTCAAGCGCCGAGTTTCCATTACCCGACGCAATCTGGAGTTGTGCTTCCCTGAGATGGACGCAGAGCAACGTGAACGTCAAGTCGTTGGCAACTTCGAATCTCTCGGCATGGGGCTGCTCGAAACCGGCATGGCGTGGTTCTGGTCAGATAAACGAGTAAAACGCTGGTTTAACGTTTCCGGCATCAATCACCTGAAAAGCGCGCAAAAAGATGGCCGTGGCGTGTTGGTTATCGGCGTGCATTTTATGTCGCTGGAATTAGGCGGCCGAGCGATGGGGTTATGCCAACCGATGATGGCCATGTATCGCCCGCATAACAACAAGGCGATGGAATGGGCACAAACCAAAGGGCGTATGCGTTCCAATAAAGCGATGTTAGATCGCAAAGATCTGCGCGGAATGGTGCAGGCATTGAAACGCGGCGAAGCTGTTTGGTTTGCACCGGATCAAGATTACGGCCCACGCGGTAGCGTCTTCGCTCCGTTGTTTGCCGTCGATCAAGCAGCCACCACCAGCGGTACTTTCATGTTAGCGCGGATGGCGAAACCGGCATTAGTCCCTGTGGTACTGATTCGCCGTGAGAATGGCCGTGGTTACGATTTGCTGATCCAACCGGCGCTGGAAGATTATCCTATCAGCGATGAACTGGCCGCTGCCGCTTACATGAACAAAGTGGTAGAGCAAGAGATTATGCGGGCACCGGAACAATACATGTGGTTGCACCGCCGCTTCAAGACTCGTCCAGCCGGGGCGCCATCGCTGTACTAAGAGTCAAAATTCTTAATGCAAAAAGTCCGGCCTAACCAGAGCCGGACTTTTTGTTTAATCATTGGTGGAAGCATTATTCTATTAATGACATTCCTCTTACAGTAATGTTACCCCTCTCGCTCCACCAGCAACGCTTCTAGCAGATCGAGATCGTGCAGCAGTTTTTGTAGCGTCTCGTTGCTGATCTTCTGCGTGGCGCGCAGGTGATACAGCTCACCGCGCTCCGCACGTAATGCCGTCAGGCGGAAACGGCGTTCCAGATTCTCCAGCTCCAAGGCATTCTCAATATCATCTTTACTGTCGATACGCCGTCGTAGCGTCCCTACCACTCGTGAGCTAATCTCTTTCAGCACTTGCGGATCGATGTTTTCTTCCGTATCAGCAATCAGGCGCTCTTCCATCTTGTTGATACTTTCGATCGCCACCTCCGCTGCCGCTGCCACCGCCATACGCTCTTCGGTTTTACTGGTGCTCTTATCCGTGACCAGCACGCCGCGCAACAATAACGGCAACGCGACCACCCCAACCAACAGCGACAACAAAATCACCCCAGCAGCGATAAACACCAATTGATAACGCGCCGGGAATGCCGCTCCATCGCTCAATAACAACGGGATCGACAACACACCGGCTAAGGTGATTGCCCCACGCACTCCGGCAAAAGACGCCACCCACAGTTCACGCGTGGTATAGCCGCCGAACAGCAACGGGTTCTTTGTCATAAAGCGCAGGCTCATTTTCTTCATCACCCATAGCCAGCTAAAACGCAGGAGCAGCAAGGCAACGTAGATAATGACCACCTCAGAAAACAGATAACGCACCTCGGTAGTGGGATCTAACTCGGCCTGCACCAATGAGGTTTCTAGAATCCCCGGCAATTGTAGGCCCAGCATAATGAACACCATGCCGTTAAACACGAACTCCAACATGGCCCAAACGCTGTTAGCTCGCAGGCGCATGGCTAAAGGTGCATTGCGGATCACACCGGACTGACTGATGGTCATCCCCGCTGCCACCGCTGCTAAAATGCCAGAAACGCCAATGTGTTCAGCAATCAGGTAAGACGCAAACGGCAAAAGCAACAGCAACACAATTTGAGTCGCCGGATCGTCACCGCTCCAACGGCTCATCACGCGCAACGATTTACTGTACGTCCAAGTTACAGCGACACCGGCCAACAAACCGCCGATCGCCACTTTCAGGAACTCCAGCGTCGCACCGCCGACGGTAAAGATCATGGTGCCCATCGCCACCGCGATGGCGAATTTCAACGAGACCAAGCCCGAAGCGTCGTTCATCAACGCTTCCCCTTCCAACACGCCCATAATCGACTTGGGAATACGCCCTTTGCCGACAATGCCGCCCAACGCCACAGCATCGGTCGGTGACAACACCGCCGCCAACGCAAAAGCGGCCACCAGCGGAATGCTCGGTACCATCGCATAGATCAGATAACCAACCCCAACTACGGTGATCAACACCAGCATCAGCGCCAATCCCAAGATCTCGCGCCCATGGTGAAGAAACTCACGCGTTGGGGTTTTCCAACCGTCAGCAAACAGCAGCGGCGGGATAAACAACACCAAAAACAGTTCAGGATCGAAATCGACATGCAGACCAAAATGCGGCCAAGCCAGCAAAGCTCCGATGGCAATTTGCATTAATGGTAGCGGCACTTGGAACGGCAACATACGTGTCACCACACCAGACAAAGAGACCACCAAAATTAAAATGAGGATTGTAAAAAAGATTTCCATGCTTTCCTTAGACTCTAGGGTTAAAGCTCGTCGCCCGAGTATGCCCGATAGTAGATCATTTTTTTTACAACGATTAAAGCTTGTTGTGCCTTTCAAAAAACGACACAGCAATTCGAGAGGGATCTGGGGAGGAAAAGCAAGGCTCGGCGATACCGAGCCTTATAGAGCAAGTCGTTAGATAGCCCAGCCACCCGCATAAAACGCCACTAACGCGATAGCGATCAATACGGTGCCGATATTCAGCTTACGCCATTCACCGGAGAAGATGCGGCCTACGACCAATGAGCTAAAGCCCAGCATGATACCGGTGACGATATTACAGGTCAGCACGATGAATACCGCACATAACAGGCCAGACATCGCATCAACGAAATCGTCGAAATCCAGTTTGGTCACGTTGCTCAGCATCAGTAAGCCCACGTACATCAACGCCGGCGCCGTCGCGTAGATCGGAACCAGATAAGACAACGGCGACAGGAACAGAATCATCAGGAACAAAATACCGACGACGGTCGCGGTCAAACCGGTTTTACCACCGGCAGCCGTACCCGCAGCAGACTCGATGTATACCGCCGCCGGAGCCGCACCCACCAAGCCAGAGAACACGCTGCTCAGGGAGTCAGACGTCAGCGCTTTACCCCCGTTGATGATTTGGCCGTCTTTATCCAGCAAGTTGGCTTGCCCAGCCACCGCGCGGATAGTCCCCGTCGCATCAAACACGGCGGTCATCACCAGCGCCAACACGCTTGGCAGCACCACTGGCTGCAACGCGCCCATAATATCTAGGCTGAAAATCAGCGATTTACCATCGGCATCGGCCAAACTTGGCATCGCGAACAACCCTTGGTATTTCACCGCCGGATCGAAGATCAAACCAATCACCGAGATAGCAATAATCACCAGCAGAATGCCGCCCGGTACGCGCAGTTTCTCCAAGCCGAAAATCACCGCCAGCCCCAGCAACGTCATCACTACCGGGAATGAGGTGAAAGCGCCCAGCGCCACTGGCAAGCCGTCTAATGGATTCTTCACCACCAAACCGACACCGTTAGCGGCAATCAGCAACAGGAACAGACCGATACCAATACCGGTGCCGTGCGCCACGCCCATCGGCAGGTTACGCAAAATCCAAGAACGAATGCCTGTTACCGAGATCACCGTGAACAGGATACCCATCAGGAACACCGCGCCCAAGGCGACCGGAATACTGATATGTTGCCCCAGCACCAAACTGAATGCGGTAAATGCAGTCAGTGAAATAGCACAACCGATCGCCATCGGCAGATTCGCCCACAGCCCCATCAGTAGGGAACCCAAACCAGCAACTAAGCAAGTGGCGACAAAGACTGCCGTCGGAGGGAAACCGGCTTTGCCCAGCATGCTCGGCACCACAATCACCGAATAGACCATCGCCAAGAAGGTAGTTAAACCCGCCACCACTTCTTGTCGCACGCTGCTGCCGCGCGCTGAGATTTTAAAATAGCCATCAAGCCCGCTCGCTGATTTAGCGGCGTTGTTTGCTTGAGAGTTCGACATAGTGCTCTGTCCCCTGTGTTTCAATTTTCCGCCTGTGCGTGGTCATTACGGAATCGTTTCCGTCACGTTCGCTTCCCTATCCTTCCGCTTCGCAACAAATCGTGGGTTACGAAAAAGGCAAACGTTTAACTCTCATCGCGAGGTACGGGTGATTTTATGGTGGTTTATCGTAGGCAAACGATTATCTCGTTATAGATAGGCACTAATCAACTAAAGATAGCGGCAAAGTATGCAAAACATTTGGGCGGTTCAACCGCCCAAAATGACAGAATCATTCCTGATGCGGTTAAGATCCTTGTTTTGATATGGCCTCCATATCCATATACATCAGCTCCCAAGCGTGACCGTCCAAATCCTTAAAACTATGTCCGTACATAAAGCCGTAGTCCTGTGGTTCTTTATAAGTGCTCCCACCGGCAGCTTTAGCCTTCGCCACTAAATCATCCACCGCAGCCCGATTAGGTTGCGACAGGCAAATCAGCACTTCATTGGCTTTTGTCGTGTCGCAAATCTCACTGTTTGGTGAGAAATAGTTAAACTTTTCATGAGTTAGCAACATCGCATAAATGGTTTCACTGATTACCATGCAAGTCGCGGTTTCATCAGTAAATTGTTTGTTAAATGTAAAACCCAGCGCAGTAAAAAACTGAATGGATTTATCAAGATCCGCAACTGGCAGATTAACAAAAATTTGTTGTGTCATGAGTTATCTCCGCTTAAAAAACAATCTATTAAGTTTAGGAAGTGGCACCACCAATGCGTTGCCACACCAACTCACCAATTTGCACTCCATTACCGAATTGCATCGGCGGGGTGCGCAAGATCAGCTTATCATCGAGAAAACTGTAAAAGCGCACTTGTCGGCTTTCAATCCAGTTAGGAAATGAACATCCCTCCACCTGATGGGTTATGCGTTGTTTCTCTTCATCGATATGGTACTGACCAAAATAACAAATCATCCCGATAAAAGCGGAACGGATATCGTCGTTGGTTCCTTGGGAAGGATCTTCAGTGGCAAATTTAGGGCGTGTGGTGCTGTAAAGCTGCGCCGCCATAGTGCCATTCGCTTCGTAGTTGATACGCCCTAGCACTTTCTCACCTAAAGGGTAAGTGACCGAACCATCTTCCCGCTTGAATGAAGAAGAAACCAACGACCAGCTACCGACAAATTTATTCGTTGTCATCACACGCCCTCCATTTAGAAACCCAGATTAAAGGGTAGCGGCGGATCGGAATGGGCGCCAACGGGTCGTATTTTGCCGTCGAATTAACCATCAAATAATTTGATTGAAATACTCAAAACTCTCCGATTTTATCTTCCGATTCGTTGTTGCATTATTCAACACATCGGGAGGCAACAACCTTCCATCTAATAAATACCCTGAGGATTGAATCATGAAAAACATCAAAATTTTTGCTACCGCCGTGCTGTTAACTACCGCTTCTTTCGCCAGCGTTGCCGCTGACCAAATCACTAGCCAGCCGGCAGCCGATGCACAAAAAATTGGTGTCGTTTCTGTCAGCGGTGCAACCAACCTGAGTGCTTTGGAAAATGAACTGGCGAGCAAAGCTGCCGCATCGGGTGCGAACTCTTACCGCATCATCTCTGCGGGTGGCCAAAACAAACTGTACGGCACGGCTGAAATTTTCAACTAATACCTACAATGCCAATATCAGAGTTCCTATGATATTTATCACATCGACACGTTATTATAACGTGTCGTTATTTTTTACATCCATAGACATCGAAGAGAAATCTTGCTGATTAACCATAGCTTCATTATATTGGTTAAACAAAACATCTCTATATTTAATCAATTCAAAGTCGCTGTTAGCACCTAGCTTTTTTTTCGCCGTTTGCTTTTGCCCGCTCACTGTTTTACGGTTACGATTGAGTCGCTCGGCAATATCATTGATACTCATACCGGTAAGGAAATAATAAATCACTTCAACTTCACTCGGCGTCAGTAATTTCGTTACCTGCCAATTGGGAAGATCTCTCACGACAATATTACCGCGTTTACGCTTTGGAGGATTGATCAACGTAGCAGAAACATGTCTCGGTATATAACGTTGGCCATGTGCAAGCAGGCGAATCGCATCAACATACTCCGCTGGGCCATCACGCTTAGAGATATACCCCTTAACACCCATCATCAAAGCAGTACGGATAACGGCAATGCTATCCATTGAAGAAGACAATAAGATCGTTAATTCTGGATATTGCGTTAATAATATCTTAACTAATGACAACCCATCTAATTTATCATCTGGCAATATATAATCCAGCACCAGCACATCGCATTTGTTATTGAGTAACCAATCAAATAATTCGTTACTGTGATTAAAACTTCCAATAACTTCGATATCCTTCTCACTTTCAAACATAATTTTAAAAGAATAGTGAATAATAGGATGATCATCTAGCACTGCTAGTTTAATTGGGTAAGTTGACATCTTGATAATTTCCTAAAACTCCCTCTGTAAAAACAGAGGGTTTATACAAATTATTAACTTCTAGAAGGTGAATTCTGTAGCCAACCCATCAATTGGCCCGCACTCGCATAACCACGAAAAATAGCGCTATAACCATCAAAACGATTAGTCACTTCCGCCACACGGTTATTGTAGTAATCCGACTCGGAACTCAGCACGTCCAACAATGTACGCTTACCGAGGTGATACCACTGATCAAAGAAGTCGAGGCGAATACGATCGGATTCCTTGGTCAAATTACGGTAGAGATCGGCACGTTGCAGCATCGAGCGTGCATCCTGATCGGCAGCACGTACACGCTGTTGCAGATCGTCGCGCTGTTCTTCAGATTGTTCACGCATCGCGGCCGCTCGCTGCGCAGCCGCTTGCTCGGCGGCACGAGCCGAACCTCCGCGGAACAAACCCCAACTGACATTAATACCGGTTTGCCACGACTGCTCACGGCCGAAATCATCCTTTCCGGTGTCTTTACTGACCACCCAGTTGATCTTCGGTAACGAGGACGATTTCAGCGCATCCGCTTCGGAAAATGCCGCCTGTGCCTGAGCCTGTGCTTGTTGCAAAGTAGGATGCCTATCCACTTGAGCCAGCAACGCATCCAGTTGCGATGGTTTTAGTTGCCATTGCATCGCCGGTGGCAACGGCACCCGAGTTTCACCCAACAAACGATAAAGTTGGATCTCAGTATCTCGCGCCTTCGCAACCGCACCATCCAATGCTGATTGAGCCTGCAAAAGACGCCCCGTTGCCTGCGTCAATTCGCTACGACGTCCGGGGTCAGCCTCCACAATGCCACTCAACATCGTCACCAGTTCCTGCATACGTGCAACATACTGCTTACTCATATCAATGATCAGGCGCTGCTTACTCAACTCCACCAGCTCACTACTCACCTGCCAAGCCAAATCCTCTACCTGTGCGCTTTCTTGATAATCAGCCGCTTTGACCGAGAACTCTTTACTTTTTATAGTGTTACTGGTTTGACCAAAATCGATCAAGTTAGTGGCGATATTGACACCAAATGAAGGCATATTGCTGTCGCTGGCTGTACGATTGCCTTTACCAAACTCATAACGACGGGAGCTTGAAGTCACATCCACCTGTGGCCAGCGCTGCCCTTTGGCGTTACTCACGTCCTCTTTGGCGGCATCAACTTGCAACTGCGCACTACGAACCAGCGGGCTGCGCTCCAGCGCAGTCATCACCGCGCGGAAGAAAATATTTCGCAGCTCCATCTCACCCGGGCTACCACGAGTGATGATTTGTGATGGCGGCGCCGCCGTATATTTAGGCATTGGCGTTAATTCCGGTTCAGCGACGGGTTGCGCTGACGGTGCGGCACTGAAGTACGGGACTTCGCTCTCCGCTTTTTTTTCCGTGACCGTACTACGCGGCGTCACTAACGTGGGTGCCGCTGCCTGACGAATCGGTGCTGACGGCGGTGTTTTCACTTCCGAAGACAACATCCGTTGATCGGAAGGAACCGACACCGTAGTCACCGGATGCTGCAATAGTGGTTCAGGAGAAATCCTTGGCGCTGTCGGTGGTGCCACTACAACTGGCGTTGGCATCGGAGTCAGACGCGTTGCTGCCACAGGCTCGGGTTCTGATACCACAGGCGCAGGCGCTACAGGTGCAGGTGCAGGTGCAGGTGCTGGCGCCACGCTCGGTTGAGTCGGAATGCTATTGCCTTTACTCACCTCGACAAACATCAACAATTCATCATCACTATCAGCCCGCAGGCCACCACTTTCTAATGCCAGCAGCGATCCCACCAGCAGCGACAGCAAACGTCGTGAACTTTTAATCTGTTTCATCACACTATCTCAATTAACGTTCACGGAACGCTTCACGGGCTTTCATTACCGGCTTCAACAGGTAATCAAGAATGGTTTTCTCACCGGTACGAATCTCTACCGAGGCGATCATCCCAGGGATAATCGGTAACGACTTACCACCAGCTTCCAGTGAACTGGTTTCAGTCAGCACCATCACGCGGTAATAGGTGTCATCCGGGCGTCCCGCCGCCGCTTTGGCATCGTCTTTCAAGGTGTCCGGGCTAATGAATTCCACGCTCCCTTTCAGGCCGCCGTAAATGGCATAGTCATAAGCGGTGATTTTCACCGTCGCGGGCAATCCGGGGTGGAGGAATGCCACGTCTGACGGACGGATTTTCGCCTCAACCAACAATTGATCTTCCAATGGCACAATTTCAAGGATGTGCTCACCCGGCTGAATCACGCCGCCAATGGTGTTAAAGCGAATATTTTTTACCGTCCCTTTCACCGGAGCCGTAATAGTGGTTCGCTCCATCACATCAGCACGCCCGATCAGGTTTTCACTGGTCTGCGCCAGCTCCAGCTCCAGCTTGTTCAGCTCGGAGTTGGCATCGGCCTGATAACGGTTACGGCGCTCAACGATCTGCGATTGAATTTCATTGGCCTGACGGCGCATACGCAACAGTTCGACTTCGGAGAGCAAACCACGAGCTGCCAGCGGTTCTGCCAAGCGAATCTCACGCATCGACAGTTCATAGCTGCGATGCAAGGCGTTAACCGAGTCATCCAGCGCGCGTTTACGTGCCTGATAGGCTTTGGTTTCCTGTTCGATGACGGTTTTATCCTTACTGACTTGTTCGTCATCAAACTTCAGCGGCTGGTTATAAGCTTCCGCACGCAAGCGGGCGATAGTGGCTTTCAAGCCCACCACTTTGTTCAACGCTTCGCGGTAGCTGGCTTGCGCACGCGTCGGGTCGATTTTCAGCAATATTTGCCCCCGTTGAACCTCATCACCTTCGCGGACATTCATCTCCGCCAAGATGCCGCCTTCTAGGCTCTGAATAATCTGTTCGCGACTTTTCGAAATAATCTTCGCTTCACCTTTGGTGATCTCTTCCACTCGCGCGAAATGAGCCCAAGTGAGGCCAGCTCCTAATACCATCAACACGATCCACAGCACCAGACGTGAACCTGGCGTACGCTGGCTGAGCAGTGAAGACTGGATGTCATTCATAAAGTCAGCATCTGCCGCTGACAGTTTGGGTTTACGACGTAATAAGTTAGCCATTATGCAGAGACCTCAATATCGTTAGCCGTGTCCTGCTCTGGCGCTTTGCGCGTGACCACCGGGGCCACAGGTTTGGACGGCGTATTCGCGGCGGGTTGTTGTGCTGCGGTGCTCACTTGACCGGTTTTGGCTGGCGGCACTGGCTGCCCGCTCAAACGCGCCAGAACCGTTTCTTTCGGACCATCCAGCGCGACTTTGCCGCTATCAATCACGATGATGCGATCCACCAGCGCCAACAGCGACGGGCGATGGGTAACCACCACCAACGTCTGCCCTTCTGTCGCCATATGCAGATGCTTGAGGAATTGCTGTTCTGTTTGCGAGTCCATGGCGCTGGTCGGTTCATCGAGCAGCAACACTTCCGGGCGGCTCAACAAGGTACGTGCCAACGACACTAATTGACGTTGCCCGCCTGACAGACTGCAGCCGTTCTCCCCCACCGGCAGATTGATGCCGAGCGGGTGACGAGCGGCTATCTGATCCAACCCGGTCAGACGCAATACGCGCAGAAACTCATTCGGTGCCGCATCCGGCAGACCGAGCATCACGTTTTCGCGCAAGGTGCCGAAGAACAGCCGTGACTCCTGACTCACGAAGCCAATATGACGCCGCCAGTCAGCGGGATCGATTTGGTTCACATCCAGACCGTCGGTAAATAACTGCCCCGCCGTCGGCTGATATAAACGCGCCATCAAGCGCAGCAACGTGGATTTACCGCTACCGATTGAGCCGAGGATGGCGACACGTTCACCGGCTTTAACTTCAATATTGATATTTTTGAGGATTTCCGGGTTTGGCTGCATCGGAGGTGCCGGGTAAGAGAAACCGACACCTTTCAGAGAGATATCACCTTTCAGCGTCGGGTTAGCGATGTACTCTTGCTCGCTGTCGCGATCGGTCGGCATTTCCATCAGCTTGTTCAACGAACCCAGTGCCGCTTTCGAAGATTGATAGCGCGTTGCCAAACCAATCACCTGCCCCAACGGACCAGTCGCACGGCCTGCCAACATCACGGTACCGATCAATCCACCCATGGTGAGATCGCCCGCGTCAATCATGTAAACGCCAATCAGGATCAGCATCACCGTCTGGAACTGCTGGAGAAAAGTCACGGCCGTGGTCGCCAACGTTGAATAACGTTTGGATTTCGAGCCGCTATCCGCTTGCAAGGCACTGAAATTCTGCCAGCGGCGTTGCATATGCGCCTGACCATTGGTGGCTTTCAGGGTTTCCATGCCTTCGATGGATTCAATCAACACGCCCTGTTTCAGCGCCGCATCACGCATGTTCTCTTTCATGATCTTCGCCAGCGGCCATTGAATAATGACGCTGATAATGATGATCAGCGGCAGCATCAATAACGGCACGAAGCCGAGTGGGCCGCTGATCATAAAGATCACCCCAACGAACAGCAGTACGAACGGCAAGTCGGCCAGCGCAGCCAGTGTGGCTGATGACACGAAATCGCGCAGGGATTCAAATTCACGCAGTTGGTTAGCAAAGGTGCCAGAAGACGCCGGTTTGTGTTCCATGCGTACCGCAATCGCTTGGCGGAACAGAATGCTACCGACGATCAGATCCGCTTTTTTACCGGCGGTGTCTAGCAAGTGCGCACGGACAAAACGCGTCAACGCTTCGAACAACATTGCTACGGTAACGCCCACCGCCAAAGACCACAGCGTGACAAACGCTTGGTTCGGGATCACGCGGTCATAGACGTTCATGGTGAAGAAGATGCTCGCCAGCGCCAGCACGTTGATCAGCACTGAGGCAACCGCCGCACTGCGGTAATAGCGGCGATAGCGCCAAAGAGTGCTGAACAGCCAGTGCTTTTGCTTCTCTGGCAAACCTTCTTCTACGCGACGATCCACTTTCGCAGTGGGTTTCGCCATGATGGCAAAACCGCTGTACCACTCGCTGATTTCGGCGTGTTCAATCTCGACCGGCTTGTCGCTGACTTCAGGCAAGATGATCTGGTAGAAATAGGTCATCTTGTCTTCGGCGTTTTTCTTACGCACGCGATCCAGCAAAATGCAACCGCCAGAGCCTTTACGCACCAAAATCACTGGCAGGATTTGTTGAGGAATATCCCACAGGCTGCGCTCAACCAAACCACCGGTGATACCCGCACTTTCCAGCGAGGTCAGCGCCAGCGAAGGGGAAAGAAAGACATCTTTAGGCAAGCCTGCGGTCAGCGCATCAAAACTGCGCCCTAAGCCGTAATGCTGACAAAGCCAGCTCACGCTTTGCAGCAACGAGTCATCAATGCGCGTTTGTACTCGCGCCTGCGACTGCAGCTCCTGCTGTTGGTTATCAGATTCTGTTGCGTTCATTCACCACATCTCTCTATCGTTAATTCGATTCCAGCGGCTGCCGGAGATTAGGAAAATTCTCGCTTTTATCTGCATGGCCTGATACCAGCTGGGTCTTGCTTTCATTTAAAATAGATAAAATTGATAAATATCAATGGAATAAATAAAACTGACGGGAGTGGGAAATGCCAGCGACCGAAGTCACTGGCATGGGCTTTATGAGGGTTTTAACAGGGTATTTTGAAACTACTGGGTCTGAACACGTACCACAACACGGCGGTTTGGCGCGTTACACTCGATCTGCTCCGCACGTGAACCGTAACATTCCGTGACCACTGGCTCAGTGCTGCCTGCACTGCTGGCGCTCAGGTTTTTCGCGGGTAAACCACCTTCAATCAACAGGCTGCGAACGGTGTTAGCACGCTGTTGGCCGAGACGCAGGTTAGTTGCTGGTCGACCGAACGGATCGGTATGACCAATAACCTGAATGCGGTTCGCCTGTACGCCGTCTTGTTTCAATTTACCGATCAGCTCAGAGATAGCCTGTTGACCACTCGCTGAGATGTCGTTACGGCCTGATTTACCGAAGTTAAACAGCACGTCGCTGGAAAGCGCGTAGTCCATGGTTGCAGCGGTCGTGTAGCGGCACTGCTCCACTGTCGAGGCACGGTTCAGAGTGAGTGCCTGAGCGCGCAGACCTTTCAGTTCTTGCGCTGCCTGCTGGCTAGTCACCGCACTTGGGCGACCATTTACCTGAGCATCGACCTTCACAAAGTAGGTTTTACCGCCTTCGAAAGTATCGCGGAACTCCTGTGCTTCCTTGCCTTTGTACAGTGGCGCATCGTTGCGATAAGCCCCTAACGCGTGACTGCCCGGCGCCACACAGAAGGTGGTGTACATGCCCGGCAGCAATGCCGATTGAAATTCGCCATCGACATAAACGTGAGCTGCATCTTTCCCTGCTGCCGCATCGGTACGGTAGTAAACCACCTGAGATTGCGAAGTGGCGACATCGGCGACGCGCTGATAGCTAGCACCGAAGGCTTCTGGTTTGACGGCTGCGAAAGCAGGCAAGCTGAACAGACCACCTACCACTAACGCCGCAATCAGCGAAGTATTAACTTGTTTCATGATTCCTCCACGGGTGCCCCGAAAGGCACCCGGTATGATTGTGTTGTAAATGGATTAGTGGTTGTTCAGATTGGTCTGCACGCCCTGCTGAACCAGCAGTTCGGTTTCCATCGCTGAATGCTGGAACACTTCGTACTGCACACCAGACACGGTGACGGTACCTTCGGCCTTCGCCCAGTTGCCCGGATCGGTGTCATCTGGCAGCAAGTCAGACAGGTTGACCACATCGCCTTCGTCACCCTGAATCATCAGCTGTTTGTTGCCGTCGGCAATAAACGCGTCTTTTTCAGCGTGAACCAGCAGATCGCCCAGCGTCACATTCAGCACATCATTACCGCCGTTGCTGAGATCAACGGTGTTGAATGACTGCTGTGCTTCGGCCAGATTGCTCAGGTCAATTGGCTGATCGGCGTGCTCGACTTGCAGTACCTGTTGTTGGCTGTCAGTCTGATCCAGTTGAGTCAACTCATCACCCACTGGCATATCTTGCTGAGCCGTCCCCAGAATAGATGTGGTTTCTTCATTCACATCATTCAAACCATTCTCCATTGCTGAAGGAGGCTCTTGGCGGTACTGATCCGGAGCCGAAGCCGAAATAACGAAATCGTCAAGCCAGATCCATTGACCGACAAGGGTATCGAACTCAATACGCACGAACTCTTTACCTGCAGGCATGGTTGCACTAGAGGTAAAGATGCTATTACCCCCTTGTGGGGCGTGGTAGCTGGACGCAATCTGCACACCATTCGCATCATAATATCTAATAGTTAAAGGACTGGTCAGTTCACCGACTCTAAATGATGCACCTGTCGCACTAACCCCTCCATTCAACGTCAGGCTTGCGTTCGTAGAAGACACCCCCGTCCCCCAAACACCCAGACCTTTTGAAGGGGTTGTCAATCCTTCCCCTGTAGGGTAACCAGCTCTAATCACACCACGCGGCCAACTTACATTATCGCTAGGGTAACCGTATGTGTCCCATTTAAAAGTGAAGCTACCAAAGTCTTGCGAACTCCCCGCAGCATTATAGCTGGCCGGAACGCTTTCAAAATTCTCCGTTAATGAGGTATAACCCGGAGTTCTGACCAGATAATCCGAACTGTTTCCGGCTTTATCGATAATCCCGGCACCATATTCCTCAGCGGTAGGAATACCCGCAGGGATATTAACGGTCGCCGTACCATTTGCGATATCAGCAGCGGTCAGCTCGTACTCAACCTCTTGCCCAGCGATAACTACTCTAAGAGTATCACCCTCCACCGCGTTGGTATTGTCAAGCCCCACAGTAATCTGATCGCCCTGACGTTCAATGGTTGGAGGAACGTCTGGAGCCTGTGTATCAACCGTCACCGCCCACTCATCCGAACGTACAGATTCATTACCTGCCGCATCCGTCAAGGTCACGTTGAAGTTGTAGGTACCGTCGTTCAATGCAGACGGTGTCCAGCTCCATGTACCATCCGGGCGTACCTGTACCTGACCCAGTCGGTCATCACCGTTACGGATAGTCACCGTCTCACCCGGCTGCCCTTTACCGCTCAGCGTTGGCGTACTGTCATCGGTATAGCCACCGTTGGCGACCGTACCTTGCTGCGCACCCACGTCATCGGCTACGTCATCAATCGCTGGCTTGTTCGGCGCAGTCAGGTCGATTTCCAGCGTGAAGTTCTGGGTTTTATCCCCTTCTACATTGCCCGCATCCAGCACAGAAGCCTGGAATTGGTACTGACCTTCCGCCAAGGCTGGCACCTCATAGCTCCAGTTGCCGTTTCTGTCCGCAGTCACTTCACCAATCTTCACACCGTCCTGATAGATATACACCGTGGCATTTGCCACTGCGCTACCGTGCAGGGTCGGGGTGGCGTCGTCGGTGACGCTGCCGGAGGTCAGGTTATCGGTGATGCTGCCTACGTTGTCTACCGCGTAATCGATGCTGACCGTGTTACCGGAAGTATCGACCGTAAAGTCAATCGGCGTGCTGGCCGGGCTTTCGTTACCCGCTTTATCCACCTGACTCGCGTTCCACTGGTAGTCACCATCCGGCAACGGCGTGGACGGTGTATAACCCCACTCTCCCGTCGTCGGGTCTGCCACTACGCGGCCCACTTCTCGGTCAGCCGCATCACGGATAATTACCGTAGCACCCGGTTCAGCAGTCCCTTTAAAGGTCGGTGTGCTGTCATCGGTAGTGTCACCACTGGCAATAATCCCGGTATCTGCGCCGTAGTCGTCCCACAACGCCGCATCGCTGATGGCATCCGGTGCCGTGGTGTCGATGATAATCGGCCACTCACCGGTTTCCGGGCTGATATTGCCTGCCGCATCTTTCGCGTACGCGGTCAAGTCATAGGTGCCGTCAGCCAGACCTGTCGTTGGAGTAAATTCCCAGCGACCATTCACTACCGTCGCGCTACCCAACGTGGTGGTGCCGTTCATGATGTAAACGGTGGTACCGTCTGCACCCGTCCCTTTCACCGTTGGCGTGTTGTCGTTGGTGTACTCACCTTTTTGAATGGTGCCAACAATGCCGCCGTCCACGTCATCCACCACATCGGTGATAGCCGGAACCGCCGGTGTACCACCCGTGATCAGTGTGAAGTCGCGCGCCGGGCTCTCACCGCTGATATTGCCCGCGGTATCTTGACTGCGCACGGTCATGCTGTGGTCACCGTTTGGCAGTGGCGTATTAGGGGTAAACGTCCAGTTACCGCTACCGTCTGCCTGCACACGACCGATTTCGGTACCGTTGTCATAGATGATAACGGTGCTGTCTTTTTCTGCCGTCCCGGTCAGGGTTGGCGTCGCATCATCGGTGATATCACCCGGATTGATTTCCCCGGTCAGATTGCCGACGTTGTCGGTCACGCTGACGATGGCTGGTGTTACCGGTGCCTGCGTATCGATAATGATCGGATACGGATCAGACGGCTCGGAGCTGTTGCCCGCGGGGTCAGTGACGATAATTTGGAAATCATGCTGACCGTCGTTCAACGGGGTATCCGGCGTAAACGACCAGTTGCCTTCTTTGTCTACCACCGCCTCGCCAATCGGTTTCCCGTTGTCGATAATGGTGACGACATCACCCGGTTGCAGGCCGTTGCCTTCCAGTGTTGGCGTGGTGTCGTCGGTGCTACCGCCCGGTTTCACAGAACCCTGAATCGGCCCCACGTCATCGGTGATATCACCAATGCCGTCACCACCGGTACCACCCTCACCCGGTTTGCCCGGTGCGGTCAGATCGATATCCAGCGCAAATTCTGCCGTTGGTGCACTGACAGCACCTGCTGGATCAGTCGCCACAGCGGTAAATTTGTGCGTACCTTCTGCCAAATCGGTAGATGGCGTGAAGCTCCACTCGCCACGAGCGTTAGCTTGCACTTTGCCCACAGAGACACCGTTGTCAAAGATTTCCACCTGGCTGTTAGGCTTCGCGGTACCGACCAGCGTTGGCGTAGCGTCGTTGGTTAACGCGCCGCTCGCCATGTTACCGGTGTGGGCGTCCACATCATCAATCGCGTAATCGATGCTCACCGTCACCAGCGAGGTGTCCACCACGAAATCAATCGGATCGGAAGGATCGCTCTGGTTACCCGCCGGGTCTTCGATAATCACGATCAAGCTGTGATCGCCGTCTTCCAGTGGCGTGTCTGGCGTGAATTCCCACTTGCCGTCATCACCCACCACGGTGCTGCCCAGCTCTTTGTCGCCGTCTTTAATAATCACGGTGTCGCCCGGCTCGCCGGTACCTTCAAAGGTCGGGGTGCTGTCGTCGGTGGTATCGCCGTCGTTAATCGGACCGGTCACTGGACCGACGTTATCGACCAACTCTTGGTCGGAGGATGCATCTGGTGCGGTGGTATCGATATTCAGTTGGTAATTACCGCTGCTCAGCGGGTTACCTGCGGGATCCGTCACTTCGGCACGGAAATTGTGCACGCCGTCAGCCAGCGGAGTTGTCGGGGTAAAGGTCCACTGACCGTTGGCGTCCGCCACCACATCTGCGGCAAATTGGCCATCAACATACAGGGAAACGGTCGCACCCGGTTGTGCGGTACCACGCAATTCTGGCTGGGCATCGTTGGTCAGGTCACCGCTGTCCAGCATACCAATGTGGCCTTCCACATCGTCATAGGCACCGGTGATGGCCGGTGATTGTGCGTTGCCACCGGCGATCAACTCGAAGTCCACTTTGTTGGATTCAACGCTGATGTTACCCGCCGCATCCTGCGCCTTGGCACTGATGTCATGGCTGCCATTCAGCAGCGGTGGGTACGGGGTAAAGGACCAGTTGCCGCTAGCATCTGCCTGCGTCTCACCAATTTTCACACCGTTGTCATAGATGATGACGGTGCTGTTGGCTTCCGCAGTACCGTTGATCTGTGGTTGTGCATCGTCAGTGATAGCGCCGTTGCTGATAGGACCGGTCACCGCGCCCTGATCGTCAATCACACTGACGATAGTCGGCGCGTCTGGTGCCTGAGTATCAATAGTGATAGGGAACGGATCGGATTCCGGTGAGGAGTTCCCTGCCGGATCGGTGATGATCAGCGAGAAATCGTGCTCGCCATCCGGCAGCGGGGTGTCTGGGGTAAATGACCAGTCACCTTTGTCATCGACGATGACACTACCAATCGGATTACCGTTGTCGATAATGGTGACGATATCACCCGGTTGCTGGCCACTGCCTTCCAGCGTCGGCTGGTTATCATCGGTCACACCGCCTTCGGCGACCGGGCCGGTTATCAGACCCACGTCATCAATCACATCATCGATAAAACCGTTGCCACCCTCACCCGGTTTGTCCGGTGCCACGGTATCAATAGTCAGCTCAAACGGATCGCTTGGTACAGAACGGTTACCCGCATCGTCAACCACAATCAGGCTGAAGTCGTGTTTGCCGTCGGCTATCGGTTGTTCTGGTGTGAAGCTCCAGTTACCGTCATCACCCACAATAGCGGTGCCCAGCTTCTCGCCGTCCATCCACACTTCTACAATAGCGTCCGCTTCGGCGGTGCCTTCAAAAGTCGGCTGATTATCATCGGTAACGTCGCCAGAGTTCAGCTCGCCTGTGTGAATACCCACGTCATCGATGACAGCACGCAGATCTGCCGCATCCGGTGGTGTGGTATCAACGATGATCACATACTCTTCGCCCGGCTCACTTACGTTGCCTTCCGGGTCCTTTTCTACCGGGATAAAGCCGTGCTCACCGTCCGGCAATGGGGTTTCTGGCGTCCAGGTCCAGTTACCTTCGTCATCAACGATGGTAGAGCCCAGATCTTCGCCGTTTTCATCACGAATGATGATGATGTTGCCCGGCGTCCCTTCGCCGATCAGCGTTGGGGTGTCGTCATCAGTCACGCCGCCATTATCGATAGGCCCGGTAATATCACCTTTGTTGTCAGTGGCCCCGGAAACTCCCGGTGTCGGAACTACACCACCGCCGTCTGGCGGCGGGTCAATGACACCACCGCCATTATCACCGCCATTGTCGTCACCTTTATCACGGTTATGGGCAATAATCGCCGCTAAACCCGCTAGCGCCGCGATACCCGCCAACGCACCCAGCGCCAGCAGCGCCGGGGAAATCGCACCCTCGGCGACAGCCAAACCGTCCAGAGAACCGATAGCGTCAGCACCCAGCGCCAAAGCGGAAGACTCGCCGTCCATCAGGAAAGCGGCGTCGTTATCGCTGTCGCCGTCGGTAGAGATGTATTCGTGCCACTGACCGTCTTCGGCTTTACCGACCAGTTCACCCGGATTATCGAAGAAATCTTCAATAATCAATTGTGGGTTCTGGTCATCGCTGCCTTCCAACATCACATGCAGGTTTTTGCCGACACGTTTGATGGTGATGTTTTCAGGCGCAACGCCGTTATCACCTTCAGCGAGAATATATTTTGCGCCTTTGACGGCTTTGATTTTGACTGCTGAACCGGTTGTTTCGGTACGCAGGACGTCAGTTTTAACGATGGTATTGTTATCCACCACCGCGACGTTAACTTGATTGAGACTCATAAAGACCCTTTAAGACTTGGTTGAATACCCATTTCTGCGCAATGCAGAAGTAATGCCTGGGAGGTCTGTCGCGATCCCGGCCCAGATAGCGTTATGTTTTACAGACATGTCTTAAAGGGAAATACAGGCGGGGTCTTGGATGCGTTTTTGGCTACGATTGAGGGAAGATTTTAGGAGGACATGGGTTGTTCATTCCAGCAAAAACCAAGACCTCGCCTAGCGTACCGCTCAGATTTTTTTGCGTTAATCCCCCCGCTGTATGAAATATTTCTTCATTAATTTAGTTTTAAACAAGAGGCCATAAACATGGTAACGGATCAAGAAAACCTGCGGGGAACTCTCGACACAAAGGAGTTCCTGACGGGACACCCAATGTTTGGGGGTTCCGGCGCAGCAGCAAAAATAGAAAGTTTGGAAGATACAGAGTTTAAGGAGCGCCATGGTGAGCAATACCACCTCCGCCACCATTTAAGTGGTTGTGCACAAACCTTATACACCATCGATTTTGAAAATGACTTTATCCCTCCCACATCACTAATAACGGATATTGCCGAGTTAAAGGGGGTTGAGAATATATCCACACCCGTCGCCAATCTAACACCAGTGCAAGCTTCAACGCTGGCGGGCTCATATTCTCCCACTCACATCGAGCAAACCGCATTACCGGTAATGATGACAACAGACAACGCCAACACGATCGAGTCTGAACCATCAACACAGGCCGCCCCTCTCCTCGCAACACCAGAGTTACCTGAGACCACCAATACCTCAAGGTTCGCTCGCGATATCCCTCAACAAGTTGACGAGGAAACACAACCCACGCAGAACCCAACCGAAGCTATCGCTACGTTGGAAGCCCCGCTAGTTGCTAATTTCAATGATTCGTCACTCGGTGGTTGGCAGCTCGATGGCTCGCTCACACCAGAACAGGTGTTAGAAAATGGGCAGCTCCATTTTACCGACGACATGTTGCAGCCAGAACAGCCCCTATTGTCACGCTCGCTAGCAATGGAGGAGGGGCAAACCTACGCATTTGAAATGCGCGTCCAATCTGATGCTGGTGATGAAACACCCCATTTTGTGTTGATGGTAAACAATGTCGCCACACAGATGGACATGATTCGCGATGGCGACAGTTTCATTGCACGAGCCGAATTCGTGGCAACTACGCCAGAAGTGGTCAATGTCGCGATTATACCAACCAGCCCAATGCCAGTTAACAGCTCACTGTGGTTAGATGATGTCGTCCTTCAACCTTCGCCCTCACCTAGCCCATCAATCGGGTTAGTGGGAGATTGGGATCTCTCGCTGATGCTCGGTAGCGTTGAGCCAGAACTGTTTGTCACCGTTGAAAACTCGCACGTCGAGCCAACGAAAATCATCGGGCTAGAAGCGCTTCTTGGCGACACCCAAGCCGAATTCTGGAACACCCAGACTGAAACCGCACTCGATGCAGTAGCTCCGGTTATTCCAGAAATCAGCGAGCTCGCTCTCAACCCTTCACTGGAAACTGAGTATTACACCCATTAAAAAAAACCGGGTCGATCCTATGATCGACCCGGTTTTCATTGGCTTGGGTAAAGATTAACGGAATAGGTCGTCCCGGTATTTAAATAATTCAAGATCGGAGCTAAGCCCCAATTTCTTCATGCCAGTCTGTTTGTGACCGCTAATAGTTTTGCGACTGCGCTTTAGTTTTGCTGCAATTTCAACAATTTCCATACCATCTAGGAAACAACGAATCACTTCAGCTTCGCGTGGAGTCAGTAGATTACCCAGCTCCATCATTGACTGCTCACCCCCACTCTCTTCGGCAACAGGGCCATTAATCAGCGCCTGATCGCGCTTACGAGTTGGCACCTGAGACAGCCCAGTAGAAATATCTTCTGGGATATACCGCTGACCACTCGCCACCGTTCTGACCGCAGAGAAGTAGACGGGTGTTTCTGTACGTTTACCGATATAGCCTTTAATCCCCACCATAAATGCAGTCCGAATCACGGCCAGACTTTCAATTGACGATGAGAGTAGAATTTTTAATTTTGGATAACGCGCCAAGAGTTGCTTAATCAGCGACAAACCATCTAATTCATCCTCGTTCAAGATGTAATCGAGGATCAGCACGTCCACCGATTCTTTTTGCAGAAATGCGAGTAACTCTCGGCTATGACCGAAGCTACCGACAATTTTCATATCAGGTTCTGCCGCAGCGACAATCTCCAACGAGTGACGGATAATAGGATGGTCGTCCAACAGTGCGATGCGAATTTCTTTAGTGTTAACAATTGACATAGATTGCCTCTGAGCTTACTTGGTCATACCCGCCAGGTTCACAAAAAATTTTGGCGTGGGTAAGATAACTCTCATGCAGCCTGTGACAAAAACCATACAAACAAAAATTCAGGCAATGAGATAATACTGTTTTTTTATTCAGTGTAGCCGGGCTTACCCTTCAGCTATGATTTATCTCACTGAATAAAAAACAGGATCAGTCTCTCTTGTTATGGAGACTTTTCCTACGGGATGGGTCTTGGTTACTCCAGTTCGGTTAGCAACATGCACAGATATCTAATACGCTTATTCTGGCATAACTCTGAATAAAATCATCCGTTGATACAAACTTAAAGTGATGCGTTAACCCAGACGTTGCTTGGGGTTTTTATTTTCAACCCGGGTGATAATAATTAGGATATATAGGTCGAAGTTTGCCCATTGGCCTTTTCCACCTCCGGTTCGTTACCAGGAAAACAGCATCACATGCGTGCTTTGACTTTCAACATAGCTGTACTGATTACCACCCTTTTTATTATGGGTAATTCACATGCTACAAATTTGACACTACAGCCCCGTATTCAGGTGAATGCCCCTTACGTTGCCTTTAGTGACGATGTTCATGACTGGTTGAAAAATAATCCTGTAATTAGCGTGGGTGTTTGGGGGCCGCCACATCCACCAATTGGTGAAGGCATGTCTGGCGGTCATTATCAAGGGATCGCCGCCGATTACTTGACCGTGCTAGAAACCAGTATGCAGGTCAAATTCCAGTTGCACTATTACAATGACAGCAGCCAAGCGCTCAGCGCACTCAGTCGTCATGAAATTCAAATGATTGCCATGTGGAACCCAGACCGTTGGCCAAGTCAGGCCGCCATAGCAACGATTCCCTGGTTACTGGATCAATCCGTCCTACTCACCCGAGTAGAAGAAGAATACACGCCCGTCACGCTGAAAAACCTGACTCTCGGCGTCGTGCCCGATGACATCAGCCCCAAACCACTCCGTAGCGATTATCCGGGTAGTATTCTGCGTTATTTCCCTGAATTTGAAATGGCGATTAACGCCGTTTCGCTTGGGCAACTGAATGCCTTATGGCTGAATCGCGCCACCGCCGATTACCTCACCAGTTATTACCAAATTGATAATCTGAAATGGAGCCCAAGCATCTCATTACAGAATCTGAATTTAAGTTTTGGGGTCGATAAACAATTACCAGAACTTCAGAGCGCATTAAATGGGGTATTGCAACAGATCCCCTTAGTCAGCCGCTTGCGTATTGCTACCGGCTGGGGCTTAGATCGCAAAGCCGTATTAACCCAAAACCCGCTGGGTTTAACGTTGAAAGAAGAAGCCTGGTTGCGTAGTCATCAGCAAATCAGAGTGATTTTGGACACCAATCGTCCACCAGTCAGTTTTACCAATCAGAATAACGAACCCGTTGGTCTGGTACCTGACATCCTCAATGTGTTAACGCAACGCTATGGTTTGAACTTTACCCTGCATACGGTGAGTACTTCTACGCCACTAGAGGAACTACAGAGCGCGTATCCAGATGCCTTGATGGCGAACCAATGGACACTGAGTAATCGTGACTCGAACTCGTTAGCAGAGGATGACGTGCCCGGCGCGTCTTTAATCACCTCACCTAACGTCGTTATCATGAATAAGTCAGTTCAACGCCCTAACAATTTTGATCAACTCAAAGGTGAACGGCTGGCTATCAAACCGGACAACCCGCTGATTCCTTGGCTGAATACTTGGTATCCCGCCATCAAACTGGTGCCTCTTGAAGATCCCTATCAAGCACTCCAGCAGTTAAAAAACAACCAGGTACGTGGCATTATCGCCCCGCAAATCATTGCTAATTATCTGATTAATCAGGATGCTAGCGCACGTTATCATCTCGGCATCACCGTGCCGCTGTCGCCTGCACAACTGTTATTAACGTCGGCGAATAACCAATCACTTCCGCTTGAAATCGTCGAAAAGGCGCTTTACGACGTTCCCCCAGAAGAAATGATCAGGCTGATGAAACCTTGGGTTCTCTATGGAAAGAATAATGACTTAAGTACCTCAAACAATAACCTTTGGAGTTCATTGATCTGGACGTTTTCGATCTTGGCGATCATCGCCGTCAGTGGTGTATGGATACGCCGTTTACATCTGGCTCTCAAACGCGGGCAACAATCGAGTGAAGCTCTTTCTGACCAATTGAATTTTACCAAGACGCTGATTAACAGTGCTCCGGTTGCACTCTATGTGCGCGACCGGCAAGGCCGTCTGATGCAATACAATCAGGCTTGGAGTGAAGCGGTAAAACGCGACGGCGATAGCATGATAGGTACCACTGTTGACAAGCTCGACAGCCTCACGCCGCAAGAACAACAGGCATTGGCATTGCAATATCAACATGCGCTAGAGCATGGCGAACCTAAACGCTGGTCGGGCCCATTTTGGTTTGATGGCGAACAACATTATCTCGATGGTTGGACGATGCCATGGCGTAATAGCCGTGGAGAAATCGATGGGCTGATCGGCGGCTGGCTGGATACCAGCGATCAAGAGAGGCTAATTACCCGGCTTAAACAAGCCAAAACTGAACTGGAACAAGTTCATGCCAGCAAAGCGGCATTTATGCAGAACATGGGGCATGAGATCCGCACACCGCTCAACGCAATTATCGGTCTACTGGAAATAGAGCTACAAACCCAGAAAACCTCTCAGCAACCTAGTGAAAACTTGTCGTTGGTATGGGAGTCCGCCTGCAATCTGCTCTCTCTGATAGGTGATGTTTTTGATATTTTCCGCGCGGATAATCAACAGTTACGCGGCACGTTACGCCAAATTCATCTGCCACAACTGATTGAAAGTATCGTTGCACTGTCTCGCTTGCAGGCCGAAGAAAAAGGTATCCACGTCGAGATTGAAACGGAGCTAAAAACGCTGCGATTTGAAGCAGATTCATTACTGGTGATTCGTATTTTCTCCAGTCTGTTACGCAACGCGATAAAGCACAGCACCGGAAATACGGTCACTGTCGCTCTGTATCAAGGACGACGCGAAGGCGAAAACATGCCGATTCCATTGGTCATTGAGGTCGCAAACGAGGGCGTTATAACGCCTCAAACGGAAACAGGAGTATCGGGCTCTAACGCAACAGAAAATACGGCAGTCAAATGGTCCGAAACGGGTTTGACGCTAGCCGCCTGCCAACACATGGCAAGCAGTAACGGGTTCGAAGTCACAATAGAAAGCGAAGAAGACATGGGAACCACCATCAGTTTCCACTTTTCCGCGCAGCCCTCATCCGATGCCATGCCGACTCCCGCTCAGGCGGCCTCACGCAGTCTCATGATTATGATCGTTGATGACTACCCACCGGGGCGTCGCGCATTGCAACAACTGCTGGAAAGCTGGGGGCATCGCGTATGGCTTGCCGATGAAGGTGAACAAGCGATGACTGGTTGGCAACAGCAAAACGGCGAATTGGATTTGATGATTACCGATTGCACGATGCCAGTCATGGACGGCTTCACCTTGGCGACGCGGATAAGGGAAGAAGAACAAGAGCGAGAACTCCCCGCTATGCCGATATTCGGACTGACTGCCATGACCGGGTTTGAAGCCACAACGCGTTGTTTAGAGGCCGGCATGAACGAATGCTTGATTAAACCGCTAGCACCACAGGCGTTACAGACGGTATTGCAACGTTATTTCCCCGACATTAAGTCTTCACAGCGACCACCAGCTACCGTGAATCCTCTTAATGATGCGTTAAAAGCGGAGATGGTCGAAATTAACCGACAGGACGTTGCCCAGTTAAAACACTATCTGGCAACGCAAAGTTTAGCGGACATCGGTAAAGTCGCTCATCGCATTCGTGGTTGTGCGAGTTTATTACGTCACTCGGCATTATTAGCAGCCTGCGAACTGCTGGAGCTAGCTTGTGAACAGCAGCAAGCATGGCATGAAATTAACACGTTATCCCAAAAGTTATTAATTACTGTTGATAATATTAATACAGAAATCATTTCTGAACTTAACATTGTGAATTCTAATGAAGGTTAATAACGGCTAAGTAGGTAACACTGTTTCCACTATCACAGACACAGCCTGTATTAAGTCAGGTGTGGCTGTGAGAGATTATGCGCAGTACATCACAAAGGACAAACAAAATGACGGAGAATGTAGTTGTTTATGATAACAACCCGCTAGTCATTGCGGGATTGGACTATTTTCTATCACAACAAAACTTTAAGGTGGTGAGCGTCACATCGAATCCAGATGAACTATTCCACTATATTGTTTGTACAAGACCAGACTTTATCATTATTGATCCTATTTTAATGAAAGAGTCTTATCTTGCACGCTTGAGTCAACTTGAAAGTACCCACTCTGATATTAAAATAATTATTTTTGCCAGTTCAGAAAGTGCTTACCATATTCTGCGTAGTGCTGGACTGAATTGGATGGCTTATATCAACAAAGATCAACCTCTGGAAAAGTTGATTGATGTCTTGCGTCACCCGCCGCTTGAAAATGGATCGCCACTTAATGTTTATAATGACCTAGCCCCTGCACCTAAGGACGAGCTGAAGGTATTAAGCCATTTAACAGGACGTGAAATGCAGGTGTTGCGTGAAATCGGTGCAGGTAAGACCAATAAAATCATTGCTAAAGAAATGAACCTCAGTAATAAAACAATTAGTACTTATAAGCGCAATATTATGGATAAATTCAAAACACATGATGTGCGTGACGTGATTGATTTCGCCCGTCGCCACGGTTTCTAAACTGCTGGCATAGCAAAGACATTATTTTCCAACACCAGGGAAATGTCGACATGATCACTACGTATTTATCTGCTCCCTATCCAGGTACAGGTTTAGCAACGAATGGCTCAACCCGTACCTGTTATGCTCCCATAACTCCTGTCACAAACACCGTTCTATCACGTCTCGGCTATTTCATCGGCGTCGTCATATTTTCGCGTTGACGAAGAGCCTCGGCCAAATTGTTAATTGAACAAGGTTTGAATATACAGCCATTCATTCCAGCGGCCAGGCAACGCTCAATGACTTCATGCATCGCATTCGCGGTGAATCCTAGTACCCACACGGCGGGTTTGCCCTGCTTCGCCTCTTCATCACGAATATATTGAGTAAACTGATAACCATTCATTCCGGGCATATTGCAATCGGTAATAACGACATCAAAAACGTGCTGTTGCAATAAATCCAAGCCTTCAATACCGCTCTGCGCGACATAACAGTGATGCCCCAACCACGCCAATTGTTTGGCTAGCAACATGCGGTTGGCGACATTGTCATCAACCACCAAGACGTTTAACGGTTCGCCTTGGCTGAGTATAGTTTTCTCTTCCACAGGAATTTCATCGACGGCTTGCGCCATAGATAAAACTATTTCAATACGCGCACAGGTACCGACATCTTGCTCACTGCTTAGCGTTAAACTACCGCTCATCGATTCACACAGATTGCGGCTGATATACAGCCCCAACCCGGTTCCTGCGCGGCGATTATCGGCCTGAGTAAACGGTTTAAATAATGCCGCCAGCTGATGTTCATTGATACCGACACCACTGTCCTGGATTTCGATAATGTAGCCGACTTGACCGTTTACCTTGTCCAAATGCTGTTTCAAACTTAACGTCACGCCACCGTGGTCGGTGAATTTGATCGCGTTGCTGAGCACATTAGAAAGGACTTGTTTGATGCGTAACGGATCACCGATGACATCGACAATTTCACTACCAGGGTAATTTTTCGTCAGGGTGATATTTTTATCGGACGCCAATCCATTAAAGATGACGAGTAATTGATTGATCAAGGTGCCAAGGTTGATCCGTACCGGTCTGAACTCTAAATGCCCCCCCTCAATACGAGAAAGGTCCAGAATATCGCCGATCAAGCCAACCAACCCCTCAGCCGATTCATACGCGACTTCCAGCGCCTGCAAATCCTGTTCGCCCTGTTTCCCTTTCTTAATCGCCATATCCAACATACCGATAATGGCGTTCATTGGCGTCCGAATTTCATGGCTCATGGTAGAAAGGAAGGTCGATTTTGCGCGGTTTGACGCCTCGGCACGTTCAGAGGCTTCAGAGAGTTGTCTTACTAATTCTTCACGTTCGGAGACATCCCACATCGCGAGTACCGTGCCGACAACATGCCCTTCTGCATCGTGCCAAGGCAATAACCAGATGCTGGAAGTCATATTCTTTTCCGTGCTGCCAGACTGGTTGAATAAATCGATACTCAGATCTTCATGCCACGCGGTGTTAGTCTCCATCACCTCTTGCATCTTATTCTTGATGAACTGCTGCATCTCAAGCGAAAGATGTTGGGCAGTTTCTTCTAGCGTGCGGCCTTTTACCGCCTCATAAGGCTGGTTAAAAATATTCAGCGACAGCTGATTACAATAGGTCAATCGCCCTTCCCGATCGCGTAACGTGATCGGGAAAGGCATATTATCCACCAGCCTTTCCAACAGTTGAACTTGAGTAGACAACTGCTGACCAGCAATCGCCGCCTGAATCATCTGGCGACGTAACCAAATAGTACGACCGATCGCGAAGAGTAAAATAATGGCAGCAGCAAGTATGCCAATCATTAATGCCGTGCGGTGGCGATCCCAAAAACTGTCTACCACCACCATATTGTTAGGTCGCCAGCGGTTGGCCAATATTTCTAGCTCGTCGGGCGGAATAGTCATTAATACTTTACTGAGAATATCGCGCAACTCAGGATCGGCTTTGCCCACGGCAAAGGAGATATATGCCGTGCTGTCACTCACCACATCAATAATTCTTAGCTTATTGCGATACTGATTATTGATTTGGTAATCGGTGGCAAGCAGCAAACCAACGCCCGCATCAACCTTACCGGAGGCGACCATAGCGTATAAATCGTCATCGCTGTCACAAAAGACCACATTGATTTCCGGATAGCGCTTGGCAACATCATTGGCAGGCGCAGACTGCTTCAAGAATGCGAGCTTTTTCCCTCTCAGATCGGAAAGTTGAGTGATGCTGTTATTATCATTGGCAGTGAATAATACAAACGCCGCTCTTGCATAAGGATAGCTAAATAGCATCGACTGGTTTCGTTCGATACTCGGCGTCATTGATGCGATCATGTCAGCATTACGACTGTTAACGTTTTGGATGAGCTGATCGACGGTATTGACTGAATGGAAGCTGAATTTCATGCCGGTTTTTAGTCCCACCAGCGATAAAACATCAGCGGCAATTCCACGAATGGCCCCGTCTTGGTCAATAAATGCCATGGGCGCCATACTATTTTTACCGTTCAGCACCACCTTAACCACCGGGTGGAGCATAATCCAACGCTGTTCAGCCGGTGTAAACGTAATCGGCCGCATCGTATTATCGGTCAAACCAGAATGCCAAACTTGTTGAATCTCAATGATTTTATCACGCGGTACCGCCTTAAGTGCCATATTCACCAATGTTTGCAACGGTGAGTCAGAACGGCGCAAAGCAAAACCGACCTCTCGAGGAGGAAATGCAGCTAAGCGCGCCACTTGCAGGTTATTGAAATAGTTACGACCAATAGGATAACTATTACCGAGGAAAACTTGTGAGTCGCCAAATGCAACAGCACTTAATGCTTCTTGATAGTTATCAAATACCCGTGCTTTCGCATTGGGATACACACGTTTTACTTCCGCTAATGAGATATAACCGGCGGCCATCGCGACACTCGTCCCCGCCAAATCAGCTGGCAGAGACTGTAATTCATTGGTTTTTACCGCCAGAACCGGCTGTTCACTGGCATAAGAGAGAGACATCTCATAACGTCCCTCCACCTCCGATGCGGTAACACTGGGGATCAAATCAATGTCGCCATTATCCAAGGCGTGCCACATATCATCACGATGTTCGAATGGAACAAGATTAACCTTGAGCCCTAATTGTGCGGCAACCAGACCAATATAGTCGGCACTTAAACCCTCATAATCATGATTCAGCGTGCGGAGCCCATAGGGAGGCGCATCATCATTTAAAATACCCACATCCAGTGTTTGTTTTTTTTGCAGCCATCGATGCTGCTCCGGCGTGGTGTTCAACGGAGGGAGTGCCGAAGTAGAAGTGCGCATCAGCAACGACCATTCATCCGCCGAGGAGGAAAGAGATGTCAGCGACAAAAATAGCATGATCGTACAAAGGATAACGCGCGAAATATTATTCAAGGAATGGGCTCCTAAATAAAAACAACTATGCCAATAACCTATCACAGACTTAATTTAATCTTGAGACGCAGCGTTGGCATTCTCTTCATACTGAAACACTAAAATCTATAACAATTTCAGCCCACTACCTGATATCAGGATACCGTTTTTGTTAACTAGAACGAACAAAACAGAAGTGAAACGATAACGTAATCCTGCTGTAAAAAATATCAGCCACAGTCTCTTTTTCAAGATATTCCATCAAAGATAGCATACCTCAGAAATAGCTTGTATTTATCATGGTGAAGTATAAAACATCTAGAAAATCACCGGATTATTTCTTATCGCTCGGCTTGAACTCACTAATAAAAAACCCCGAAAGTTCGGGGTCTTTACGCGTTTCTTTTACTAAAGAATTCTAAGATCAACCTTAGAACGGAATATCGTCATCGAAATCCATTGGGGGTTCATTGCTCGTCGCCGGTGCACTGTTCTGTGCTGGAGCAGGGCGAGCTTGCTGCTGGCCACCGCTGAACTGGTTGCCACCTTGTGGTTGCTGAGGTTGTCCCCAACCACCTTGACCACCTGCCGCTTGACCACCACCGGCTGGAGCACCGCCGCCTTGACGACCACCCAACATTTGCATGGTGCCGCCCACGTTAACCACGATTTCGGTGGTGTATTTTTCTACGCCAGCCTGATCGGTCCATTTACGGGTTTGCAGAGCACCTTCGATGTAAACCTGAGAACCTTTACGCAGGTATTCACCCGCCACTTCAGCCAGCTTGCCGAACAACACCACACGGTGCCATTCTGTTTTTTCTTTCTGCTCGCCAGTCGCTTTATCACGCCAGCTTTCAGAGGTCGCCAAGGTAATGTTGGCTACCGCGCCACCATTTGGCATGTAACGAACTTCAGGGTCTTGGCCCAGATTCCCGACAAGAATGACTTTGTTTACGCCTCTGCTGGCCATGAGAACTCTCCTGATGAGTTAATTTTTTACAGTATAAACGAGTAAGTCTATCACGCGGAACACTAAACAACACTCGTGATCATAACTGCGGATTGTATTCCAAAACTACCGTCAGGATCGACAAGATTGCATTTAGATACTGGATATTCATTCAGGTTTTTTTGTGTCATAATTATGCGTTTCGTACTGGCTGTGCCGGTTTTTTGCGCGTTAGGTCACAGAACCACCTGCAAAAGTACGGTGAGAGATCTTCAAGACGGGAAGTGTAAATGGACAATATCGAAGTTCGTGGTGCTCGAACCCATAACCTTAAAAACATCAACCTGATTATCCCGCGCGACAAGCTGATCGTGGTCACTGGCTTATCCGGTTCCGGTAAATCATCATTGGCTTTCGATACGCTGTATGCCGAAGGGCAGCGCCGTTATGTCGAGTCGCTCTCTGCCTATGCACGCCAGTTCCTTTCATTAATGGAGAAGCCAGACGTTGACCATATCGAAGGTCTGTCTCCGGCTATCTCTATCGAACAGAAATCGACCTCGCATAATCCGCGATCCACCGTCGGCACTATTACCGAGATCCACGATTATCTGCGTTTGCTGTTCGCTCGCGTCGGTGAACCACGCTGCCCGGATCACCATGTCCCACTGGCGGCGCAAACCGTCAGCCAAATGGTCGATAACGTGCTCAATCAGCCGGAAGGCAAACGCCTGATGTTGCTGGCTCCGGTTATCAAAGATCGTAAAGGCGAACACACCAAGACGCTGGAAAATCTGGCGGCACAGGGTTACATCCGTGCCCGTATCGACGGCGAAGTGTGCGATCTGTCCGATCCCCCTAAGCTAGAACTACAGAAAAAACACACCATTGAAGTAGTCGTCGATCGCTTTAAAGTGCGTGAAGATCTGGCGCAACGCTTGGCGGAATCATTTGAAACCGCGCTGGAACTGTCCGGCGGCACCGCCGTGGTTGCCGATATGGACGACGAGAAAGCGGAAGAATTGCTGTTCTCCGCCAACTTCGCCTGCCCAATCTGTGGTTACAGCATGCGTGAGTTGGAACCGCGCCTGTTCTCGTTCAACAACCCAGCTGGCGCGTGCCCGACCTGTGATGGTTTGGGTGTACAACAATTCTTCGATCCTGAACGTGTGGTGCAAAATCCAGAGCTGTCACTGGCTGGCGGTGCTATCCGCGGTTGGGATCGTCGTAACTTCTATTACTTCCAAATGCTACGCTCATTGGCGGAGCACTATAAATTCGACGTAGAAGCGCCATTCAATAGCCTAGATACCAACACCCAGAAAGCGGTGCTGAGCGGTTCCGGCAAAGAATCCATCGAATTCAAATACGTTAACGATCGCGGTGACACTACCGTGCGCCGCCACCCATTCGAAGGCGTGCTGCACAACATGGAACGCCGCTATAAAGAAACCGAATCCAGCGCGGTGCGTGAAGAACTAGCCAAGTTCATTAGCAATCGTCCTTGCGCTTCGTGCAGCGGAACGCGTCTGCGTGAAGAGGCGCGTAATGTGTTCGTCGAGGAAACCACGTTACCGGAGATCTCCGAGCTGAGTATCGGCCACGCCATGGCCTTCTTCCAAAATATGAAGTTGAGTGGGCAACGCGCTCAGATCGCCGAAAAAGTGCTGAAAGAAATCGGCGATCGTCTCAAGTTCTTGGTTAACGTCGGCCTGAATTACCTCTCGCTGTCACGTTCGGCAGAAACCCTGTCCGGTGGGGAAGCACAGCGTATCCGTCTGGCAAGCCAGATCGGTGCCGGTCTAGTCGGTGTGATGTACGTGTTGGATGAGCCATCGATTGGTCTACATCAGCGCGATAACGAACGCCTGCTGGAGACGCTGATCCACCTGCGTAATCTCGGCAACACGGTGATTGTGGTCGAGCACGATGAAGATGCTATTCGCGCCGCCGATCACGTGATTGATATCGGCCCCGGTGCGGGTGTGCATGGCGGTCAGATCGTGGCCGAAGGCACAGTCGAAGACATCATGGCGCAGCCGGAATCGCTGACCGGCCAGTTCCTGAGTGGCAAACGTGAAATTGCCATTCCGAAGGAACGTGTCCCTGCCGATCCGACCAAAGTTCTGAAACTGAGCGGTGCACGCGGTAACAACTTAAAAGACGTGACGTTGACGCTACCGGTCGGGTTATTCACCTGTATTACCGGCGTGTCCGGCTCCGGTAAATCGACGTTGATTAACGATACTCTGTTCCCAATCGCTCAACGCCAGCTTAACGGCGCGACGATTGCCGAACCAGCACCGTTCCGTGAAGTCACCGGTTTGGAGCATTTCGACAAAGTTATCGACATCGATCAGAGCCCGATCGGTCGTACTCCACGTTCCAACCCGGCGACCTATACCGGCATCTTTACCCCAGTGCGCGAACTGTTCGCCGGGGTGCCGGAATCACGCAGCCGTGGTTACAACCCAGGACGTTTCAGCTTCAACGTTAAAGGTGGCCGCTGTGAAGCCTGTCAGGGCGACGGGGTGATCAAGGTAGAAATGCACTTCCTGCCAGACATCTACGTGCCATGCGATCACTGCAAAGGCAAACGCTATAACCGCGAAACGCTAGAGATAAAGTACAAAGGCAAAAGCATTCACGAAGTGCTGGATATGACCATCGAAGAAGCACGCGATTTCTTCGATGCGGTGCCCGCCTTGGCGCGTAAACTGCAAACGCTAATGGACGTTGGTCTGTCGTATATTCGTCTGGGGCAATCTGCTACCACGCTGTCTGGTGGTGAAGCGCAGCGGGTGAAACTGGCGCGTGAACTGTCAAAACGCGGCACGGGTCAGACGCTGTATATCCTCGATGAGCCCACCACCGGCCTGCACTTTGCCGACATCCAACAACTGCTGGCGGTACTGCACCAGTTGCGCGATCAGGGTAACACCATCGTGGTCATCGAGCATAACCTGGACGTGATTAAAACCGCGGACTGGATTGTCGATCTAGGACCAGAAGGCGGCAGCGGCGGCGGCCAGATTCTGGTAGCAGGTACACCAGAAACTGTGGCGAACTGCGAAGCCTCGCACACCGCTCGCTTCCTCAAACCGTTGTTGAAAAAATAACGCTCCGTTCTGCGGGTGCTTTAGCTTTACATCGCACCCGCAACTAACGCCTGCTGCTGACTTTTGTCGCCCGTGCGGGATTACCGACAACAAACTCCAGCGTCGGTGAATAATAGAACGGCAGCCACGCGTTATAGCCACTCTCCCACTCCCATTTCACCGGGCAGGGCCACAGAATGTCTTCATGCAGGATGTAATAAATCCAGCGCCCATGTGGGCGACGCGGTTTCAGCTTCTTCATATAGCGTTTACAACGACATAAAACGTTTGATGATGATTCGATGATAAAGGATTAATTGCTGCATTTTACCGCGATTAGTGCCGAGGGAACAGACTAGGCGCGTAGCTCCTGCTTCACCTGTTCGGGTAATCCTTCCCGCACCATCTGATAAGAACTGTCGATTAAGGAATAGAACTGGGAGTCTGGCAGGTTGCCATCGAGGAATACCGCATTCCAGTGAGCTTTATTCAGGTGTTCACAAGGTACGATTTCCGGGTGTTGTTCACGCAGGTTTTCCGTCTGTTTCAAACTACTTTTTACCGCCAACGCCGGACGCCCTTTCACTTCCAACATCATGGCAAATACCGCATCACAAACCTTGACCTGACGAGCCTTCAGCCGTTTTTGCTCGCTCTGTTCTGAGCCCGGTTTATTCATGCAGTAATCTAACAGTGCTGATTGATTCATTGGGTTGTTCTCCCTTGTCGAGTGGCCGCAAACCAGTGCGGTGTCGCGTTCGCGACATTCAATCAGTATATTCTTTATCCAGCTGTAAACAACTTTGGGCGAAAAAAAGGGCAGTATCGTGAACTGCCCTCATCAAAATGGAAAGCAGTTACTGTACGGCAGCAAAAGCCTCAGCCACCTGATGCACGTTGTGATGATTCAAACCGGCCATACAGACGCGACCACTGTGGATCAAATAGACACCGAACTCTTCACGCAGACGGTCAACCTGCTCCGCACTGAAACCGGTGTAACTAAACATGCCACGTTGCGCCAGCAGGTAATCAAAATTGCGCTGTGGTACGGCGATTTTCAACGCTTCGACCAAGGTTTGACGCATTTCTAAAATGCGGATACGCATGGTTTCTACTTCATCTAACCATTGCTGCTTCAACTGGGCGTCATTCAACACTTTGGCGACAACCTGCGCACCGAAATTCGGTGGGCTGGAGTAGTTACGGCGCACAGTGGCTTTCAACTGCCCCAGCACACGCCCGGCGGCGTCTTCACTTTCACACACCACGGAAAGACCGCCGACACGTTCGCCATACAGTGAGAAAATCTTCGAGAACGAGTTACTGACCAAGCAAGGCAGGCCAGCGCTGGCGATAGTGCGAATCGCATAAGCGTCTTGCTCCATACCGTCGCCAAAACCCTGATAGGCGATGTCGAGGAACGGGATCAGCTCACGGTCGGCGATCACCTTGATCACTTCGTCCCATTGGGCGTTGGTCAGGTCAGAACCGGTCGGATTGTGGCAGCACGGATGCAGCAACGCGATGCTTTTGGCAGGTAATTGCTTCAGCGCCGCCAGCATAGCCTCGAATTTAACCCCCAGATTTTCACCGTCGAAATACGGATAGATGTTTACCTTGAAACCCGCACCACTGAAAATCGCAACGTGATTTTCCCAAGTCGGGTCGCTCACCCACACTTGCGAATCCGGGAAGTAATACTTGAGGAAGTCAGCACCCACTTTCAACGCCCCAGAACCCCCGACGGTTTGCACGGTGGCGATGCGTTGCTGTTGCAGCATGGGATGATTTTCACCAAACAGCAGTTGCTGAATCGCGCTGCGGTAAGGCTGTAACCCTTCCATCGGCAGATAAACCGATGCGCTCTGCGGAGCACTATTGAGTTGCGCTTCCGCCGCAGCAACGGCTTGTAATTGCGGGATAATACCCTGTTCGTTGTAATACAGGCCGATGCTCAGGTTTACCTTGTTCGCACGGGGGTCTTTTTTGAATTTTTCCATCAGCGACAAGATTGGGTCACCGGCATAGGCATCAACGTTCTGGAACACGGGATTATTCTCCTAGATTGGTTTTTTGGTGCGAATAACTAACCTAACACAAAACTAGCGTGCAGTTGGCAGCAGACCATTCTCTTTGATGCGATTAAGCACCACGGCAGTTTTAATATGTGCCACGCTTTTGTGACATGACAGGGTCTGGCTGATGAAATCACTCAGGGCGGGCAAATCGGCCACCGCCACTTTCAGCAGATAATCGGCATCACCTGTCGTTTTATAGGCGTCGATAATGGCATCTACGTCTCCCAGCATTTGATGAAAATTGTCGATTTGCTGTTGCGTATGGCTGACCAAACTCACCTCTATCAAACCGACCATTCCCAAGCCTACCGCTTCCGGTGCCAGTCGTGCATGATAACCGCGAATCAACTGCGCCTGCTCCAAACTGATGCGCCGACGCGAGCACTGAGAGGCCGACAGCCCCACCAGTTCGCTGAGTTCCTGGTTAGTTAAACGACCGTTGGCCTGTAACAGCGTCAGGATTTTCATATCAAAATCGTCAATGTTGTACATAGCCACCTGTAAACTGTGTTAATAAATGTTGACGCTACAGACTAACAGCTTTTTAGTTATTGATGTCGAGACCGGATACTCGGTTTCAGCAGTCACAGCAGCAAGCACAAACTTTCCGTTCATTAATGGCATAAAAAACGGCTAATCTACGCAAAACAGCCATAACTGATGGCAATCTAGTGCAGAAAAACACAAATCTATAAAAAGGATGATTGATGAAGAAGTTACTCACATTGGCTTTGCTGGTCGCCGCCGGGAGCGCCAACGCCCAATCGAGTCTGGACAAGGTGATGCAACAGAAAACGCTGGCGGTTTGCACCACCGGTGATTACCCACCGTACACCTTGCTAAACAAAAATGGCGGTTATGAAGGCATTGATATCGCGATGGCAGAATCATTGGCCAAGAGCTTGGGAGCACAAGTGAAGTGGGTGAAAACCAGTTGGAAAACGCTGATGCCAGATTTCACCGCCGGCAAATGCGACATCGCCATGGGCGGCATTTCGGTGACGCTAGAACGGCAGAAACAAGTCTTCTTCGCCAATAAGTTGGACGTCGATGGCAAGATCCCACTGGTACGTTGCACCGATGTGAAACGCTATCGCACCATCGAACAAATCAACAAACCGTCGGTGAAAGTAATCGAACCTGCGGGCGGCACCAACGAAGCCTTTGCGCGCGCTTATCTCCCCAAGGCAAAGTTAACCTTATCGCACGATAACTTGACGATTTTCCAACAGTTAGTAGATAAGAAAGCCGATGTGATGATCACCGACGCTTCGGAAGCACAATATCAGCAGAAACGTTATCCGAAACTGTGCGCAGTGGACCCGAAAAAACCGATGCAGTACGGTGAGAAAGCTTACATGCTGCCGCGTGACGATCTGAGTTGGAAGTTGTACGTCGATCAATGGCTGCATTTGTCGCAGGCCAGCGGTGAGTATCAGAAGATTATTGACCAGTGGTTGGCAGTGAAAAAGTAAGTCATTTTAGGCGCGGGCTGATCCCGCGCCCAATAACCTATTCGCCGATGTATTCCATCGTAACGCGCTGCGTCAGCTTGGTAATCAGCTCATAAGCGATAATACCGGTACAGGCGGCGATGCGTTCCACGGGTAATTCTTTGCCCCACAGCACCACCTCATCACCGACTTTATCCGTCGCATCCGGTCCTAAATCGACAGAAATCATATCCATCGAGACTCGACCGACGATCGGCACTTCGCGACCATTCAGCCATACCGGGGTGCCCGAAGGCGCACTGCGCGGATAACCATCGCCATAACCCATCGCCACGACGCCAAGCCGAGTATTGCGCTCGCTCACCCAAGTGCCACCGTAACCGACGGCTTCACCCGCGCGGTGATCGCGTACGGCAATCAAGCTGGTTTTCAGCGTCATAGCCGGTTGTAGGTTGAAATGCTCGGCGTAAGGCTCCGCCAATGGCGATACGCCGTACATGATGATTCCGGGACGAACCCAATCACGATGGGCGTCTGGCCACAACAAAATACCGCCAGAAGCGGCAATGGATTTTTGCCCCGGTTTATCGTTGGCGAAACGGTCGAAACAGGTGATTTGTTGCGGCGTATAGTCGACTTCCGGCTCATCGGCGCGGCTGAAGTGACTCATGATGTTGACCGGCTGCGCCACGTTGCGACAGGCGCTCAAGCGTTGGTAAAACGCTTCTGCTTGTTCAGGACGAATACCTAACCGATGCATCCCGGTATCAATCTTCATCCACACCTGCACAGGGCGCGTCAGCTCTGCTTGCTCTAACGCTTCGAGTTGTTCGACGCTATGCACCGCGGTTTCGATATTGTTGACCACCAACACCGGTAGATCTTCTGCAGAGAAAAACCCTTCCAGTAACAAGATAGGTTTCACAATGCCGCCGGAGCGCAACATCAGCGCTTCACCAATACGTGCCACACCGTAACAGTCAGCATCTTGCAGAGTGTGCGCCGTTTCCAGCAGGCCATGGCCATAAGCGTTTGCTTTCACAACCGCAATCAAGCGGCTTTGCGGTGCCAAACGGCGCACCTGTTGCAGGTTGTGTCGCAGAGCGCGGCGGTCGATTACAGCGGTTGCCGCTTTCATTTCAATTCCTTAGAAGATTAGTGATTTACTCGTCGTCATGTTTTTATTCGTCATCATGCTTTTATTCGTCATCATACTGGGGCCCCGCATAATTATCGAAGCGTGACCACTGGCCGTTAAAGGTCAGGCGCACGCTACCGATCGGGCCGTTACGCTGCTTACCTAAAATAATTTCGGCAATCCCTTTCAGATCGCTGTTCTCGTGATAAACCTCGTCACGATAGATAAACATGATCAAGTCAGCATCCTGCTCAATGGAGCCGGACTCACGCAAGTCGGAGTTAACCGGGCGTTTATCAGCACGTTGCTCCAAACTACGGTTCAACTGCGACAGCGCGACGACGGGAACCTGTAACTCTTTCGCCAACGCTTTCAGCGAGCGAGAGATCTCGGCAATTTCCAAGGTACGGTTGTCGGACAACGCAGGCACCCGCATCAATTGCAGGTAGTCGATCATGATAAGGCTAAGGCCGTTGTGTTCACGGTAGATACGACGAGCGCGGGAGCGCACTTCCGTTGGCGTCAGACCGGAGGAATCATCAATGTACATGTTGCGTTTTTCCAGCAGGATACCCATGGTGCTGGAGATGCGCGCCCAATCCTCATCGTCAAGCTGACCGGTACGGATACGGGTTTGGTCAACGCGGGATAGCGACGCCAACATACGCATCATGATCTGTTCGCCGGGCATCTCCAGGCTGAAAATCAGCACCGGTTTTTCCTGCAACATCGCGGCGTTTTCGCACAGGTTCATGGCGAACGTGGTTTTACCCATCGACGGACGCGCTGCGACGATAATCAGATCCGACTTTTGTAAGCCTGCGGTTTTTTTGTTCAGATCCTGATAACCCGTATCGACGCCGGTCACACCGTCGTGCGGGGTCTGATACAGCGATTCAATACGCGAGACGGTAGCTTCCAAGATCTGATCGATACTTTTCGGCCCTTCGTCTTTATTGGCGCGGTTTTCGGCGATCTGAAATACACGCGATTCAGCCAGGTCGAGCAGATCTTCACTGCTGCGCCCTTGCGGATCGTAACCCGCATCGGCGATTTCGTTGGCGACGGCGATCATTTCACGCACTACCGCACGTTCACGCACGATGTCAGCATAAGCACCGATGTTCGCGGCACTTGGCGTATTTTTTGACAGTTCAGCGAGGTAGGCAAAACCTCCGACAGAATCCAGTTCACCCTTCTGTTCCAAAGATTCGGACAGAGTGATCAAGTCGATCGGTTTGCTCATTTCCAGCAGACGCTGCATCTCGGTAAAGATCAGACGATGCGGACGGCTAAAGAAGTCATTGCTGACGACGCGTTCTGACACGTTGTCCCAGCGCTCATTATCCAGCATCAAACCGCCCAACACGGATTGCTCCGCTTCCAGCGAATGCGGCGGCATTTTCAGCCCTTCCATCTGGCGATCGCGTGGAGTCTGAGTCTCATTGAATTTGTTGGTGGGTTTCTTTCCTGCCATAGTGGGAATGAATTACCTATTATGAAATAACAACGCCGCAGTATAACTGAAAAAGGAGAACCCATGGCTAAGCGAATTCAATTCTCCGCCACTGGCGGACCAGAAGTGCTGCAATACGTCGATTTTACACCGAATGAACCCGCCGCTGGCGAGGTGCAAGTGGAGAATAAAGCCATAGGTATCAATTATATCGATACCTATGTGCGCAGCGGCCTGTATGCCCCGGCCTCCTTCCCTAGCGGGTTGGGAACCGAAGCCGCGGGCGTAGTTTTGAAGGTCGGCGCCGGGGTTAGCGAAGTGAAACCGGGCGATCGCGTGGTCTATGCACAATCGGCATTAGGGGCGTACAGCGAGATCCACAACGTACCGCTAGAAAAAGTGGCTCTATTACCGCATAACCTGAGCTTTGAGCAGGGCGCAGCCTCGTTCCTCAAAGGACTGACAGTGCATTATCTATTACGTCAAACCTATGAGATTAAGCCGGGTGAAATTTTCCTGTTCCATGCCGCAGCTGGTGGCGTGGGATTGATCGCCTGCCAATGGGCGAAAGCGTTGGGTGCTAAGCTGATTGGTACCGTCGGTTCGGACGAAAAAGCAGCGCTGGCAAAACAGGCCGGTGCTTGGGCAACCATCAATTATCACCAAGAAGATATTGCTCAACGCGTGGCGGAATTGACCCACGGCGAAAAAGTCAGTGTGGTGTACGACTCGGTGGGGAAAAATACTTGGCAAGACTCGCTTAACTGCTTAAAACGCCGCGGTTTGATGGTCAGTTTCGGTAATGCTTCTGGCCCCGTCACCGGGATTGATTTGGCAGTGTTGAATCAGAAAGGTTCTCTGTATGTCACTCGCCCTTCGCTCAATGGCTACATTACCAACCGCAAAGAATTGCAGTTTGCTAGCAATGAGCTGTTCTCGCTGATTGGTAGCGGAGCAATAAAAATGACGGTAAAACCAGAACAGACGTTCGCGCTGGCGGACGCTCAACAAGCGCATCAGGTGTTAGAAAGCCGGAAAACCAGCGGTTCTAGCCTGTTAATTCCATAATGAAAAACAGCCAGTCAGTGGCTTAACTGACTGGCTGTTTTTTACTTTTCGTCAAACCGTTTCAGCCAGTCACCGCTTTTTATCCGCGGATAACCGTCCACACTGTGTTTATACAGGTAGATCCACGCACTACCATAAGGCGTCTGGATCAGTTCACGCTTATAGTCTTTGGTGTTGCTTTTCAGTTCGTCCAACTCTGCCAGAATAGATGAGTTAATACGATACACCTCACAATGTACCCTTCCCTCTCCAGGGATCGCCGCCGGGTAATGGCCCAGATCATAAATCTGATAGCCTTCGAGCTCATGCTCGCCGAGCCACTGGGCGTTAGTCATCCAATGGCTGTTTCCCTGTTTGCGTCGTAAACTGCCGTAGACAATTATTCGCATCGCTAAAACTCAAACTGATAGAGCAAATCGAGTGCCTGATCGATACCAGACACCGCTTCCAAATACAACTTAGGCATCAGGCGATAACGTAAAGTCAGCGTCGCCAGCGAGTCGAAAATACCCACCCCGTATTTTACTTGTAGGCCTGGGAGGACATAACCACTGACGACAACCTGTGAGCTGTCACCCACCCCTTGAGTATCAAGAGCCAGATTGCTTACGCCGAATGCCTCGCCGATTTTACCCACAAGTTGACCACTTTGTGCAACCCCTAACCCCACTAACATTGAAGTCATTGCGTTACCGTCGGCGCCGGAGCTATCCAGACCTTGCCCCCGAAGCAGATAAGACAACGCTTCCTGTTGCGACATACTCGGATCAGAAAACACTTCCAGCTTAGGTGCATCAGCCAACCCAGTGACTCGCACCCCAGCGGTAACATCGTTCTCAGTCGATTCAGGGTTACGAATCGCTTCCATATTCAACAACGGCTGATCCGGCGGGCCAGAGAACAGTAACTGGCCTTTACGCACGATCAAGTCTTGCCCATAAGCATGGAAACGCCCAGCCGGAATATCAATTTGACCGTTCAGCCCCAAGCCTTTCTTATCCTGTACCACTTTCAGATCGCCTTTCAGCTTGGCTTTCAGGCCAAAGGCGTCGATCCGCACATCATCACCCACGTGGATCATTAAGTTGCTGCTGATCGGGATCGAGGCAGTTTTGGGTTGAATCGGTTTCAGTTGGTCATTCAGCATCACTTCGTCAGACGATACCCCTACCGCACTTTCCGGCAGCTCCTGCACCGTGATTCGCGCCCAAGGAATATCAACCTTACCGTTCAGCGAGAATAACTGCGGTGTGGCTTCAAAGACCAGATCCGGTGAAACATCGAGACGTACCATCGGCGGAACCACCACCCGCAGCTTGTCACCCTTAGCGGCAATTTTCGCCCGCCAAGCGTTGAGATCGCTCCAATCGGCGTCCCCGGTCATGTTCAACTGCCCATGCTTGGTGCCGATCAAACCTTCCAACGTCGAATTCATACCGTTGAAGTTCACCACCAAGCGACCGTCAGTCATATCGAACGGCATCCAGCTACCGTCAATATCCAGCCGCTCTAACGCCAAACGCCCGTTCACTAATGGCCTTTGGGCGTTACCACTCAGGCGTAAGTTAGCGTTCAACATCCCCGCCGCTTTCTCACCCGGCATTAACACCGAATTGAGCAGTGCCAAGGAAATATTGGTGATATTGATATTACCGCTGATATTACGGCGCACTTCTGGATCGGTGACCTGAATATTGCCATCGAACTGACCGTTATTATTCAGTTTGATCAACCAATCAGCCTGAGCGCGTCCATTATTCAGGCCAGCGTTCAGGTTCAGAGTGTCAAAGGCAATCGGCAGCGCACCGCCTTGAACCTTCTGCACCACTTTCACCCCGTTCCCCACCAACGAGACTTTGGCCTGCGGCAACGCACCACCCGGTTTCCAACTCACATCGGCACGACCGGTGAACACACCGTTCAGCGTTGTGTCTGGGCCAAGGAAGGGTTTGATCATCTGCAAATCAAAGCGATTCAGCACCACACTCGCCTGACCGCTAGCACCGGCTTCGATGGTTTTCGGTACGCACAGTTCAGCATTCGGGTTCTGCCAGCAGTGTGGCCCAACGCTGATCTTTTGTTGAGTGTTCAGGTAATCCAACGCGATGGCACGAGTTAAACGCCATTCCCCGACCGGTGTATCAAAGCGAGTGTTGTTCAGGTTGCCACGCCAGCGCTGTTGTTGACGGTCAAAGCTGCCGGTTAACGCCAACTGACCGGAGACCGGCTTGCCATCAACCTTCAGTTGCAGTTGGTGTTGTTTCTCACTGCCTTTGGCATCCAGCGTCAGCAAGTTGACTTCCAACGCGTCTTGCTTCAATTGTTCTACGCGAACGTTAAGCTGCCCCTGAATCTGATCGCTAGAACGCACGTCACCATCAACTTTTACTCGGTTGATGTGAAGCGCCTGCCATTGCAGACCTGATGCGGTTAGGTCCGCCAACAATTGTGGCGCTTTCAGATTGCCGCGCAGTTTAAGCTGCCCTTTCGCCACGCCGCCTAAGCCCGGTAATGCGCCGTTTAGATGAGGAGCATCAATGTCGGCATCCAGATTCCAGCTCTTTTCATCCAACTGACCTTTTACGTTGAGCTTATTACGCCCTAACGCCAGATCGATACCTGGGATTTTCCATTGCCCTGCAGCATTGCCGCTCAAAGTACCGCGCGCAGAGACTTTGTTTTGTTTCACATTGCCGTCGAGTTGCAACACCGGCACCTGCACTTGCCAACTGCCGCCGTGTAAACTGCCACGCGTGGTGATTTTGCCGTCCAATTTCGCCGGCCATTCCGGCCACTGCTTGGCAGTATTGATACCGCTCAGCGTCAGCTGTGAGTTCCAACTGATAGCCTTGCTCCAATCCACCAGCGCGGTGAGATCGGTATTGCCCTGCAACGCTGCCAAACGCAGGCGATCCAGCTTGAACTGTTCGACATTACCTTTACCGTCCAGCGTCAGCACCGCCGGGGGCAGATCTTGCCCTTTGATATTGGCACGAGTCGAAAGCGCATAATCGGTGGCTTTGCCGTTAAAACGCAGGCGGAAATCATTCACCTGATACTGAGCTTTGCCGCTGAGTGGCCATTTCAACTGCTTGCTTTGCAGCGTTAACGCCAGCGGTAAGCCCACTTCGGCCAACTGGGTTTGAGCATCCAGTTGCGCGCTAACTGGGCCAGACAGATTGAGCGCAACGATCAATTCTTCGCGCAATCCGCCGCCCACGTTCAGCTTCACTTTCTCGCCTTTCAGCGGCTCGATGTTTAGCGTGCTGTTGGCAGTCAGTTTTACTGGCCAACTACCGTTCAACGTCGCCTGCCCTTGGGCTGCCAGCGTACCTTGTGGAGATTTAACGCTGAAGTTATCGAGTTGAATGTGCTGATCTTTGGTGCTGGCCTGCAACAACAAGTTGGTAATCAACACCTCGGTATCGCCAGTCAAACGCAACTGCTCACCGCTGATTTCCTTGACGGTAATATCCAACGGTAAGGTAATTTCCGGCAGATCTGGCAACAATGGCTTGGCGAACAGCTCTTTTAGCGTTTCACCCAGCGGTTTTTCTTCCGGCTTCGCGACTTCAGGTGCTTTGTCTCCGACCTTCTTAGTCACCGCCTCAACCGCTGGTTGCACCACTTCTGGCAACGGGTTTTGTGGCGTTTTCGGCAAGGCGATGAGCAGCGAACTAATTTTGGTCGGCAGTAATGTCAGTGCCCGTTCTTGCCATTCGGCACCGCTGCGGAATTCACCCAGCGAGATAGCGGTGTCATCGACGGTAACTCTGACGTTATTCAGTTGCAGCAAACGTAGACTGATGGGATACGGAGTACTGAGGTTGGTGGTCGGTTCGCTAGTTTCTACCGCCGGAGCGGATGGCGGCATCTCTTTGGTATTGACCACCACATCAACGTCTTGCGCCGTCAGCGCGTTGACACACAGCGAACTGCGCTTCAAACAGGCCAGATCGAGCGAAAGATGGAATTGCCCAGCATTTACCTTCACGCCCGGCATCTCATACTTCACGCCTTTTAGCGTCAGGTCACGCCAGCCGCCGGTCACGCTGGCAATATCCAACCCCGGCACCCAGCGCGCAGCGCTGTTGAGCACCAAATGCAGGCCGCTGGTGGTGCCGACTAAAAATGCCACACCGCCAATCAACAGCAACAACAGGACAAGGAACCCTAAACAAATCTTTTTGATCAGCTTCATGCTCATAGTTCAGGCCCCAAGCCGATATAGAACTGCACCCCGTGGGTGTCTTTATCCCCAACGGGCGCGGCAATATCCAGTTTGACTGGCCCTATCGGTGACTGCCAGCGCACACCGACACCCGCACCGGTTTTAAAATCACTTTGTGTGATGTCATTTACCGCTTCGCCGGAGTCGACAAACACCGCGCCCCACCACTTACCGGTCACGTTATATTGATATTCCAACGAGCCGGTCAGCATTTTCGAAGCACCGGTCAGTTTGCCGTCATCATCACGCGGCGAGATGCTTTTGTATTTGTAACCACGAATACTGCGATCGCCACCAGCAAAGAAACGCAGATCCGGCGGAATTTTGTCGAAATCGTTGGTTTCGATCCAACCGACCTGCCCACGCACCACAAAACGGTGTTTCTGTGCCAGAGTCCGGATCCAGACGTTCTGTGCCTGCATCAGCGCGAAATCAACGCCTGAGCCCCAAGTGGTATCAGACACATCCACGGAGTAACGTTGGGTATCGCCCCACGTCGGCATCAGGCCGCCGCGCGAACGGGTACGCGCCACGCTAACACCGGGATACAACAGCGTCGTGGTGTTAGTGACACTACCTTGGGTAAAGTGGTCAAAACGTCCGGTCAAGTTGATGGCATGTTGCCAGCCACTGGTGAGATCCCAGTTGCGCGATACCACCACTTTAGTACTGTCGGCCTTGGTATCGTTGAGATCTTCGCGTTTGAGCCCCCCCTGCACTAGGTAATATTGTTCTAGTGGGTTCTTCAGCAACGGGATCTTATAGGTGAAATCCAACTGTTGTTCAGGAGCAGAAATATAAGCGCTGGTTTCCAGACTATGACCGCGATCGTTCAACCACGGTTTTTTCCACGTGCCTTTAACGCGTGGCCCGACGTCAGTGGAGTAGCCCACCCCAGCTTCAACGGTGTTGCGGCTGCGCGGCGTTACCAGCGCATCCAGCGGCAAGGTTTTGTTCTCTTTCCCGTTTTTAAAATCAGGAGAAACCACCACTGAGTTAAACCAGTTGGTGGCGGATAAACGACGGTTCAGCTCGGCTAAGTCTTCCGAGCTGTAATAATCGCCCTGATGGAAAGGCACCAAATTTTGCAGGTAATCTTCGCGGATTTGCGAACCTTGGAATTTTACTTTGCCGAAGTGATAACGCTCGCCACTGTTAAAATCGATGTCCCAGTAGGCTTTGTGCTGTTCTTCTGCAACGCCAAGTTGGCTTTTGGTCATCTCGGCATCAAAATAACCCTTACGCAGCGCCAAGCCGCTCAAAGAACCTTTAAAACCATCGTATTGACCGTGATTAAGAACTTCACCTACGTTTGGACGCCCTTTTTTGACCAACGCCAAATAATCTTCATCGGTCTTGGCGCCCCCTTCCAGCGTAATATCCACGCCAGCGATGCGCACGGGCTTACCGGGTGTGACTTTGGCATGGAGAATCGGCCTGGCTAGTTTTGGATTACTGTCCAGAGTGAAATCGATGGTGGGCTCATAATAGCCCAAGGGGCGAAGCCCTTGACGGATCGCCTTAGCCACACGCGCACGAAAACGCCCATCGGGGCTGACTTCCTCTTCCCCAATCGACGATAAATTTGCCCGAACGTTTTTTTCCAGTTCCCCGTCCAAGCCTTCAACTTGCAAACGCACTTTTGTGGCTGCAAACGCCGACGGCGCGGCAAGTAGCGCACATAACACGCAAAGGGTACGATATCGCGACACTCGTTCTCCTTAAATTATTTTCTTTTTCCCGTAAGAACCTTTGCTCTGCTATCAGGGTTGTTCGTGTTAACGGCTTATTAAAATCTGTTAAATATATACATAAACTCAATATACGGCTTATTGTGATCAAAGATGCGTTCAGATACAACTAACAGCAAACCGTATAGGGTCAATTCTTACTGTGACAACAGGAGCCAGCCGTGGTGCCATTTTTTGATAAGAAACAAATTGTCGACCAAACTCATGCTTTACCGGGGCGCACCGAAGCGATGCCTGTTGCAACACTCAACATCGTCACCCAGCATTCGATGACGCAAGTTCCCACTGGCATGGAAGTCGCCATTTTCGCCATGGGCTGCTTCTGGGGCGTTGAACGTCTGTTCTGGCAACAAACTGGCGTTTATAGCACCGCTGCCGGCTACAGTGGCGGTTTTACACCCAATCCAACCTATCGTGAAGTGTGCAGCGGTCAGACCGGCCACACCGAAGTGGTACGCGTGGTGTTCGATCCAAGTGTCATCAATTATTCACAATTGTTGCAAGTATTCTGGGAAAATCACGATCCGGCTCAAGGGATGCGTCAAGGTGGCGATATCGGTAGTCAATATCGCTCAGCTATCTACTATTTATCACCAGAACAACGGGACGAGGCTGAGAAGAGTCTGAAAGCGTTCCAACAAGCAATGAATGTTGCTGGGGATAAACGTACCATCACTACCGAGATCGCCCCTGCGAGCCCGTTTTACTACGCAGAAGACGATCATCAGCAGTATTTACACAAAAATCCCGGTGGTTACTGCGGCCTCGGCGGTATTGGTGTTTGTCTGCCACCCCAAGGCTAAATTGCTAATTTTTAAGCGCTGGCAGCTTCCTACTGCCTGCTGCTATACTATGCAGGCTGCAAATGCGGCCTGATAGCTCCCTTTCTGGTTGTTATCACTACTTTTTTTACCATGTACCACCCTTCCTCAAGAGCGCCGTCATCCCGTCGGCACGAATGGATAGACTATGTTAAACAGTATTTTACTGATTCTTTTTCTGATCGCAGTGAGTGCGTTTTTCTCGCTTTCAGAAATTTCTTTGGCTGCGTCACGCAAAATTAAACTGAAGCTGATGGCTGACGAAGGTAACGTCAATGCCGCTAAAGTCCTTAAGCTACAAGAAACCCCAGGGTTGTTCTTTACCGTGGTGCAAATCGGCCTGAACGCCGTCGCCATCCTGGGTGGTATTGTCGGCGATGCCGCCTTCTCCCCTTCTTTCCAAGTCATTTTTGAGCGTTTCTTATCACCAGAAACGGCAGAGCAAGTCAGTTTCATCTGCTCATTTGCCTTGGTGACCAGCTTGTTCATCTTGTTTGCCGATTTAACCCCGAAGCGCATCGGTATGATTGCACCAGAGACGGTCGCCGTCCGGATCATCAACCCGATGCGTTTCTCGATCATGATTTTCCGTCCGTTGGTATGGTTCTTTAACGGTATGGCAAACCTGATCTTCCGCATGTTCAAACTGCCAATGGTACGTAAGGACGACATCACTTCCGACGATATTTATGCGGTTGTAGAAGCCGGAGCCTTGGCCGGGGTGCTGCGTAAGCAAGAACATGAACTGATTGAAAACGTGTTTGAACTGGAATCACGTACCGTACCGTCTTCAATGACATCGCGCGAAAGTGTGATTTATTTCGATCTGCGCGAGAGCGAAGAAAGCATTATCGAAAAAGTCTCAACGCATCCGCACTCCAAGTTCTTGGTGTGTGACGGTCATATCGACCAAGTGGTTGGCTACGTCGATTCCAAAGACCTGTTAAACCGTGTGTTGGGTAATCAGAGCTTGGTGTTGAGCAGCGGCGTACAGATTCGCTCGGCGCTGATCGTACCGGATACCCTGACACTCTCCGAAGCGCTGGAAAGTTTTAAAGCCGCTGGCGAAGACTTCGCAGTGATCCTCAACGAATATGCCTTGGTCGTCGGGATTATCACGCTGAACGATGTAATGACCACGCTGATGGGTGATTTGGTAGGTCAAGGCCAGGAAGAACAGATCGTCGCGCGTGATGAGAACTCATGGCTGATTGAGGGTGGTACGCCAATCGACGACGTGATGCGAGTATTGGACATCGACGAGTTCCCGCAGGCGGGCAACTACGAGACCATCGGCGGCTTTATGATGTATATGCTGCGTAAGATCCCGAAACGTACCGATTTCGTCAAATACGCGGGTTACAAGTTTGAGGTGGTCGATATCGACAGCTACAAGATTGACCAGTTGTTGGTCACGCGTCTGGTCGATAAACCGGTGACGATCATCCCACCGAAAGCGCCGGAAGAAAACACGCCAGCATAAAAATGATTACGTCTTAAAAACAACTACGGCTCCGTCTGTGGAGCCGTAATCACTATTGATTCCGCGAGTTTTACATCTCTGATTGTAGCAACAACACCTGGCGGTTTACTTCTGACATCACGCTAAAATGGCGCTTGTCACGAATCTTTGGCGTCAGGATCCTGCCTTGATCAAATTCAAATGCACCGACATCCTTGATATACAACCGTCCGCGAAACAGGGTTTTCACATACTTCGCCACTTTCAAAGGATTATAACGTTGGAAGATTCTCATTCTATTAGCTCTCCTCCCGGTGGACCAAACGCCCAGCGAGCCGCCAACCTGGTAGCTTGAAACAGCAGAGCGCAACTTGATTGCTAAGGTGTAGACCAAGTAAAGATCGCTTTGTTCATTTTTTCCTAGCTATCTTCACTGGCTTTACAATTTTTGACAGAATTGTATGTAATTGTTTTTATGTTTTGCAGTATATCCTTTCAAAATCAGTGGGATCAAAGCTAGAAATAGAAAGTGCGATCCAGCTAACAGGACAGACCTCTGATCACCACCTATGCTTTGCGTAGCACCTACCTTAGTTTCCGGAGAACGCATGAAAAAAACTCACCTGCTCATTGCCACATTGCTGCTGACTCCCCTTTTTGCCTCGGCACACAACTTCCAATTACAACAACGTGTCGCACCGATTGGCGTCAGTGATAAAGGGGAATTAAATTATGATAATGATAAGTTTAGCTACAAAAACTGGAATAGCGCGCAGCTAAGTGGAAAAGTGCGAGTGATCCAACATATTGCCGGTCGTTCATCGGCCAAAGAGCTGAACGCCCCGCTGATTGAAGCTATCAAGGCGGCTAAATTCCCGCATGACCAATATCAAACTACCACTATTGTGAATACCGACGATGCCATCGTTGGCACATCGATGTTCGTGCGTAACAGCATTGAAAGCAGCAAGAAAGAGTTCCCTTGGTCTCAGTTCGTAGTCGACAGTAACGGCAACGTGAAGAAAGCATGGGATTTACAACCGAAAAGCTCGGCGATTGTGGTATTGGATAAAGAAGGAAAGGTTCAGTTCGCGAAAGATGGCGCATTAACACCAGCAGAGGTGCAGCAGGTGATAGGCCAACTGCACCAATTGCTCAAGTAGCTCTAGAACAACGCCACCCGGAAGCCGGGGTTGAGGAAAGATTCACGTGGGGAGTACTCTAATTCTTTCCCATTCCAGTCGTGAATTTGCGCCCCGGCAGCCACCGCCACTGCATGCCCTGCGGCAGTATCCCAGATGTTAGTAGGTCCAAAGCGCGGGTATAACTGCGCTTTACCTTCCGCGACGAGGCAGAACTTCAGCGATGAACCGACAGAAACTGTCTGATGTTCTCCCAACTGTTTCAGATAATCTTTCATTTCATCGTCCATATGTGAACGACTCACCACCACCAGTGGCGGATGGGCGTTATGAACATGAATCTGCTGCCGTTCACCTTTCTCTTCTTTCCACGCCTTATCACGCTCTGCTAGATATAGCACGTCGAGCACCGGAGCATAAACCACGCCCATCACCGCTTTTCCGTCTTCAATCAGGGCGATATTCACCGTGAACTCCCCATTGCGATGCAGGAACTCTTTAGTACCATCGAGCGGATCAACCAACCAGTAACGGTTCCAGTTTTGACGAACCTCCCAAGCTGGTGGATCTTCTTCCGACAACAGCGGAATATCCGGCGTCAATTCCGCCAGCCCTTGTTTGATGATGTGATGTGCGGCCAAGTCAGCCGCGGTGACCGGCGAATCATCTTTTTTCTTTGCAGCATCAAGCGGTTGTTCGCCGTTATAGACCTGCATGATCGCCGCCCCCGCCTCGCGGGAGAGTTGGCAAATGTGCTCTAACATCGTACACCTCAGCTAGATTGCTCCGTGGGAAAACACTCCCTTCTCATAGCTAGCAGACTAGTTTTTTTTGAGCGGAATATCCATTCATCCTTATCGTTTCATCCTATCTTTCTGTGAACCACTACGCGTTACCTCGGCCAGTTTTCTGCCACACTTCACAGTTTGTTGATACAACAAATAGTAATTACATCAACCTCTGCGATAACACTCAAATAATGGAAGGAAGCCTCCCATGATAAAACCATTCACCTTGTCTGCCCTCGCTCTGTTGGTTTGTGCTTCCGCGCAGGCGGCAACGGTCGATTTGCGCGTGCTGGAAACTACCGATCTGCACAGCAATATGATGGACTTCGATTACTACAAAGATAAACCGACCGAAAAATTCGGCTTGGTGCGTACCGCAAGCTTGATCCAACAAGCACGCCAGCAAGTCACCAACAGCGTATTAGTGGATAACGGCGATTTGATCCAAGGCAGCCCGCTTGGCGACTATATGGCGGCCAAAGGATTGAAGACGGGGGAAATCCATCCGGTCTATAAGGCGATGAATACGCTGGATTATGTGGTCGGTAACATCGGTAATCATGAATTCAATTACGGTCTCGACTACCTGAAAACCGCTCTCACCGGTGCCAAGTTCCCCTACGTCAACGCCAACGTGATCGATGCTAAGACCCAAAAGCCGCTGTTTACGCCGTACATCATTGTCGATACGCCGGTCAAAGATCTCGATGGCAAATCGCATACCCTACGCATCGGTTATATCGGCTTTGTGCCACCGCAGATCCTCACTTGGGATAAGGCCAATCTGCAAGGCAAGGTAACAGTCAACGACATCACCGAAACCGCCAAGCGCTACGTGCCGGAAATGCGTCAGAAAGGTGCCGATCTGGTCATCGCCATTCCACACTCTGGCCTGTCTAGCGAGCCGTATAAAGCGATGGCCGAAAACTCGGTTTATTACCTCAGCCAAGTGCCGGGAATCAACGCCATCATGTTCGGCCATGCCCACGCGGTATTCCCAAGCAAAGACTTCGCCAATATCAAAGGGGGGGATATCGAGAAAGGTCTGTTAAATGGCATCCCTGCGGTGATGCCGGGACAATGGGGCGATCACCTTGGCGTAGTCGATTTACAACTGAACAACGACAGCGGCAGTTGGCAGGTCACCTCAGCGAAAGCCGAAGCTCGCCCGATCTACGATAAAGAGGCCAAAAAATCACTAGCGGCTGAAGATGCCAATTTGGTGAAGGTGCTGGCCGACGATCATAAAGGCACCCGTGAGTTTGTCAGCAAACCGATCGGCAAATCCGATGGCAATATGTATAGCTATCTGGCACTGGTTCAGGACGATCCCACCGTGCAGATCGTCAATAATGCGCAGAAGGCCTATGTAGAACACTATATCCAAGGCGATCCAGATCTGGCCGATTTACCGGTATTGTCTGCTGCTGCCCCGTTTAAAGTGGGGGGACGCAAAAACGATCCGGCCAGTTTTGTCGAAGTGGAAAAAGGCCAACTCACCTTCCGTAATGCAGCCGATCTTTATCTCTACCCGAATACCTTAGTGGTAGTGAAAGCCAGTGGGAAAGAAGTGAAGGAGTGGCTTGAATGTTCCGCCGGGCAGTTCAATCAGATCGACGTCAACAGCAGCAAGCCGCAAGAACTGATTAACTGGGAGGGTTTCCGTACCTACAACTTCGATGTGATCGACGGGGTGAACTATCAGATTGACGTTAGCCAGCCAGCACGTTACGACGGTGAATGTGCGCTGATCAACGACAAAGCCGAGCGCATCAAGAACCTAACCTTCCAAGGCAAACCTGTCGATCCTAATGCCACCTTCTTGGTTGCCACCAACAATTATCGCGCTTACGGCGGCAAGTTTGCGGGTACTGGCGATAAGCATATCGCTTTTGCCTCACCAGACGAAAACCGTTCGGTTCTGGCGGCTTACATTAGTGCGGAAACCAAGAAAAATGGTGCGGTAGATCCAAAGGCGGATAACAACTGGCGCTTAGCCACATTCAGCAGCAAGCAGCCGCTGGATATTCGTTTCGAAACCTCACCAAGTGATAAAGCCACCGCGTTTATCAAACAGTTCGCGCAATATCCGATGAAACCACAAGGCACTGATAGCATTGGTTTTGCGTTGTATCAGATCGATTTGCAAAATAAATAAGTCGTGCCAAAAAATTAGGGCACCCTCGTGGTGCCCTAAAATTCGAAAACCTGAGACTTACAGAATTTCCAGCAACTCGACGTCAAACACCAACGCGCTGAATGGCGGGATGGATGCACCAGCACCACGCTCGCCATAGGCCAGGTTGTGCGGGATATACAGCTGCCATTTGGAGCCAACAGGCATCAGAGTCAGCGCTTCGATCCAACCTGGGATCACGCCGCTGACCGGGAACTCTGCTGGCTGGCCGCGCTCTACTGAGCTATCAAACACATCACCGTTGATCAAACGGCCGGTGTAATGCACGCGCACACGATCCTGACGAGATGGGATCGTGCCATTACCTTCCTCCAGTACGGAGAATTGCAGACCAGACTCGGTCAGAGTCACTTCATCACGCTTGGCGTTCTCTTCCAGGAACTGCTGGCCTTCAACTGCCATCGCCTTCTGACGCTCAAGACGCACGGCATCCGCACGTTCGTGGATCTCACGCAGCGCACGGTGCACCACATCTACGGGTACCTCCGGGGCATTCCCTTCCAGCGCGTCACGCAAACCTGCCAGCAAAGCCTCCGGTAGCAAACCTTCCAGACCAGACTCTTGCAGTTGCTGTCCAACCTGTAAACCAATCCCGTAACTTGCTTGCGCTTCAACGCTATCAAAAGAAGGGGTTGTCATGGGGTATTCCTTTCGTCATTAAAAAGTCGAGAGCGCAGCATAACAGCGCCGGAAAGCTGGGTAAAATCTTGTATGGATAATGATGACTTTTGCCGCAGAAAAAGAAACAATAACCTTTAGTTAACACACCGTGGCACTTTAAGCAGTTGAAGAGAGGTCATCATGGGCAGAATCGCGCCCAGGAGAAGGAAAACCACCCGCATCTACCAGCCATTGCTACGTACCTGGCTGAATTTCAGCGAGCGCCTGAAACCTGGATCAACCCCAGACTCAACGGAAATGCCGGAAACATCGGAAGAACCGCAACCGCCGAAAAAAGATAAAGGACAAGGAATCAAAGTATTATTGCTGAAAATCTGGCATCTGCCGGACAGTTTCGATTGGATGGAGCCGCTGCCCTATTTACATCGCCGATGGGTGATTATTTTTGGGGTAACTTTATTGTTGGCACTGCTGTGGCCCTATTCTGACGATTCGCGCCAGCCTTCTGCCTCCGCCCAAGATAACGGTGCGCCGTTACAAGCTGAGTGGCAAGATAATGCTCCAGCACAACAGCAAAACACCAATGGGCAACGCTATCAGATCCAACCGGGTCAAACGTTGGCGCAGCTGTTCCGCGACAATAATCTACCGGTCAATGAAGTATTTGCCATGGCACAGGTGGAAGGTAGCAACAAACCACTTAGCAACTTGAAAGCCGGGCAGGAAGTTCGTATTGAACGCAGTGCTAATGGCACCATCAGCGCGCTTTCTGTCATCACTGCCAACGGTAGTCAGGTCACGTTCTATCGTCAGGCTGACGGCAGTTATCGTCGCGCGCCTTAATGCTTTAATTTCGCTAAAAGAAAGTCACGCAGTACAACGCTCTGGTTGTGCTGTGTGTCTCTGCTGCCGTATAGCAAGGTCAACGACTGCCCTTGTTGCAATAACCTCAACAGCGGCTGCCAAGCGTCGTTTTCAGCCAGTTGCTCACGGTAACGCAAGACAAACTCATCCCATTGGTCGGTATGCTGGTGAAACCACTGCCGTAACGCATTATCCGGCGCAACTTCTTTCAGCCATTGCACCCCTTCCAAGCGCTGTTTACTGACGCCGCGCGGCCAAAGCCTATCGGTCAGATAACAGTGTTCCGCCGCCGGGGCGGTAAAATCATAAACACGCTGTAAATGAATTTCGGCCATTTTCCTCTCCTTGAACTTTATTCAAAGAGTAACGCGTTTTCACTGGCGCAGAAAAGCAAAACGCCAGCACAAGGCTGGCGTTTTAACCGGATTACAAGAGCGATTAAGCTTCTGCAACCACAACTACATTCAGCTGTGCGAACACGTCGCTGTGTACCTGGAAGTGCACTTCGTGCTCACCAGTGGTACGCAGAACGCCATTCGGCAGACGAACTTCGCTCTTGGCAACTTCAACACCTGCCGCAGTCACTGCGTCAGCGATGTCGCGAGTACCGATAGAGCCGAACAGTTTACCTTCGTCGCCTGATTTAGACGCGATGGTGACTGAACCCAGTTCGTTGATCTTAGTTGCGCGAGCTTCAGCAGCAGCCAGAACGTCAGCCAATTTGGCTTCCAGTTCAGCACGGCGTGCTTCGAAGAACTCTACGTTTTTCTTGGTAGCAGGAACAGCTTTGCCCTGTGGTACCAGGAAGTTACGGGCATAGCCCGCTTTAACGCTAACTTGATCACCCAGGCTGCCCAGGTTTGCTACTTTATCAAGCAGAATAACTTGCATTACCTTATCCTCTCAAAGTCGTTAATGGACAGTGGCCGATTACTGATGACGATCAGTGTACGGCAACAAAGACAGGTAGCGCGCGCGCTTGATAGCACGGGCCAGCTGGCGCTGATATTTGGCACGAGTACCGGTAATACGGCTCGGGACAATTTTACCACTTTCAGTGATGTAGTTTTTCAGCGTAGCGATGTCTTTATAGTCAATCTCTTGAACGCCTTCCGCGGTGAAACGGCAGAACTTGCGACGACGGAAATAACGTGCCATTTGGCTAGTCTCCAGAATCTATCAATTCAATCTGCTCGGCATGCAGTACCAATTTACTCAGTCCGTTACGCCCTTGATGGCTGCTAACAAAACCTTGTACGCGGACCTGACTGCCGACCGTTAATCTTTGAGTTAAAGCTTGTGACTGTTGTCCGCTGACTACTATGGGCATTCGGCACCATGCTTGTCTGCTGAATCCGGCTTCCATCTGGGTTGATCTGTGCTCAAGCACAAATTGACAGTGGGGTATCCCGGAAGGACTCACTTTTCGCACCGGCGTCTTGCACACTGTGCCAGACAACACTAAGCGATTAGCCGTCACGACGGCGATTACTCTTCAGAATCCCCAGCATCTTCATCAGCGGTTTCGGCTGCGAAGTCATCACGGCGATCGCCACGACGTTCATCTTTAGCTTTAACCATTGGAGATGCTTCAGTTACCGCGTGCTTAACGCGCATAACCATGTTGCGGATAACGGCGTCGTTGAAGCGGAAGTTAGTTTCCAGCTCATCGATCGCTTCCTGCGGAGCTTCAACGTTCAGCAGAACGTAGTGAGCTTTGTGCAGTTTGTTGATCGGATAAGCCAGCTGACGGCGGCCCCAGTCTTCCAGACGGTGAATCTGACCCGCAGCGTTAGTGATTACAGCACTGTAACGCTCGATCATGCCCGGAACCTGTTCGCTTTGGTCAGGATGGACCATAAAAACGATTTCGTAATGACGCATCGAATTGCTCCTTACGGATTATTCAGCCTCCTGTCAGGGTCAGCCGTGGCCCATGGAAGCAAGGAACGTGATTTTTGTACGGCTGAAAAATGACGCGTAATCATACTGGCGTGGCGTGGGAAACTCAAGGTATGAGTGGGATTTATTATCGGAGTGTGCACCAGCAACGGAAATAGCACGATTTGTTACCTAGCGAAACTATGTACGCAGATCCATTAGTTTGAAAAATCTTTCAATGAAATCATCATTGATAGGTAAATCTTTGTCATTTTTTTTGAATTAAACCTTCAATCATGCCTACTTTTTAATCTTACCAGAGAGGCTAGAATTACTGTCATACGCCGCAGACAGCGCGGTGGAAAGACTTAAAACTTATTCAATGCAAATAAATAACTTTTTGCTTGATTGGCTCCAGCTGTCAGGCCGTTGAAGCAAAAGGTTAAGTGAGGCAATTATGAAACGCATTACCATCGCTACCGCCGCCGCTTTACTGTTTTCTGCCAACGTGATGGCGGCCACCGAAATCAATGCCGATCAGGCTACGCAGCGCCAAAGCATCAGAACCGTCTCTTTGACTCAAAACTTTGTTTCACCAGATGATGCGGTGAGCACAGTCAACCAAATTGCTGATAAACATGGCGCAACCGCCTATCGCATCATCGCTCTGCATGAGCCAGGCAGCACCAATAACACCCATGTCACTGCGGTTTTGTACAAATAAACCCGCGACACCAGGGAAATGAGCCGTGTTAAAAAGCGGTAGTTAAGAATGGTGAAGTCGTACCCGCCCCCTGAGTTTTCAGGGGGCTTTTTTTTCACAGCGAACGTTGGAAAAATTCAGAAGTGCTGGACAACGCCAATGGCGTGATGCGGTGTTTAACTCCCGGTTCGGTGAAGAAAGTCAGTGAGTTATCTAAGTCATGCTGGCGCAGTTCACTGGCTAGGCGCTGGCTTTGCGTTGCAGGTACTACGTCGTCGGCGTCGCCATGCCACAACAACAATGGCCGCTTGGCGAACCTTTCCAACTGGTTCTCGACCGCGTAATCAGCCAATGGCGCGATACGCTCGGAAAAACTCGCCGTATCTAAAGGTTTGCCTTGTTCGTCTAATGGCGGAAAGAGCGTTTCAGCCAAACTGGTGAAATATCCCGCGCCCATCAGGCTTGCCGCCGCCTTAATCCACGGGTAACGCGTCATGGCGCCTAATGTCGTCATACCGCCCATTGAAGCACCAGCCACGCCAATACGCTCGTCGGCGATTAAACCACGTTGTTGGAAACGCTCCTTGATAGCCGGCAGCTCATCGATATTGCGTTGTAGGATCTCCCAAAAGCTCGCTAACCGCCGCTGATCGTTACCATCAAAACGTTCGCCATGCATCGGAGCATCGGGTAAAACCACGCGAAATCCGGCTTTCGCCAGTGAATAAGCAAAATAGGCGTATACCTCCTTCGAAGAGGTATAACCGTGATAGAAGAATATCGTCGGTAACGGTTTGTCATGCTGCCCTGCTGGCACCGCATGGATCACCGCGATATCACCTACCCACTCGTCATAGATTTCAATCATCCGTCGTTCCCCATTCCCATCACTTTGCCCCATCATGACAAAGACTCGCCAAAAGTCTTAGCTCAATTTGTTCCACTTTATATGTTTAAATGCTGGCGAATTATTGCGTTACACTGAAAAGATTCGAGCGGACTTTCCGAGGTCATGATGAAATTAGCCCGTAGCGTCAGCGCCATTGCCCTGACAGCCCTACTTGCTGGGTGTAGCGCTCTGCAAACCACGCCACAACCGCCACCCGCGCCGATTGTCGGTAAAGCGCAAGAAATCACGCGCGCACAAACCTATGGTCTAGAAAAACTGGCGACCACCAGCGCTTGGGCACGCGGCAGCCCGATGGATGTAGAAGCCGAGATCCAGAGAAAAGCCACAGCCAGTGGCGCACGCTATTACATGATTATTATGAATAGCGAGACGGTTATTCCCGGCCAATGGTATTCGCAGGCGATCCTGTATCGTTAATCCACGAATTTTTAAGCAAATTTACATTGGTTTGGTACTGGTTTACGTTGGTTATTGCACACTGAAGATCAGCATGCCGCATTTTGCGGCTTTCCAATCAGGATCTGACGAAGGGGAACGCCATGAAACGCTCCGCCGTGCTCACCTCCCTCTTGCTCTCTGTGGGATTGCTCAGTACCAGCGCCCAATCAGCAGAATTGGCACCCGCCGATCGCGTAACGCCGCTCAGTGAAATCGCAGAGATTACGCTCAATGACTTACCTACCTGTCCTCAAGAAGTAGAACAGGTTATCGCCCGCAAAGCCGATGAACACGGTGCCAGCTATTACCGCATATTGTGGATGGAAGAACAGGCACATCAGCCCGGCTGGCGCGCCTCGGCAATACTTTATCTTTAATAGCTCATGCAGGCCGCATTCAACACGCCACCGCTGATGGAAACGCCTCCGAGGAAAATCCCAGCGGCTAAATGGTTGGATTCGATTTTATCGCTAATGCGCGGCATATAGAGCTTCACAACGGTAAACAGCAGTAGCTGTACCACCAACGCCACCACGCCCCACAGCAGATAATCCAGCAGACTGATCGAGTTAATCGCCGCGCTAGCCAATGGGATCACATATCCAAGGCAAGCACCAACAAAAGCGAAGGCGGCAGAATGGTTGTCGGCCTTAATCAACGCCCACTCGTCATGTGCAGTGATGCGGGTATAGACAAACAGAAACACCAGAATCATGGCGAAGCCACTGAAGAAATAAGAGGCGAATGCCGTCAATGCACTGAGAATATCCATGTCGTGTTTATCCAGGTTAGAGTTTGAATTCCCTTACGGGGTACGTGCTGAATTAAAAAGGTTTTTTCGCACTAGCGCCACTATTTTCCCTAGTCGCCAATAGCGCGATTCAACAAAGTATCGCATACCGCCTCAGAGAAAACGCTTTCACCACGGTGATCCAGAGTCAGATGACACCAAGCTTCGGCAATCGGCGGACTGGCATATTGCAACAGTTGCGCCGCACAACACAAATCAAACAATTGTTGAGTTAATAACCGTCCCATTTCCTCGTGCGGTTGGCGCATCCGCTGTTGCCATTGTCGCCAAGCGTGATCGAACAACCGATTCTGGCCACGCACCGGTTGCAGTTCATGCTGTAACAATTCCATCGCTCCCGGTAATTTGTGCAATGTGCGCAGGACATCCAAACACATGATGTTGCCCGAACCTTCCCAGATGCTGTTGACTGGTACTTCCCGATATAAGCGCGGCAGCTCGCTGTCTTCGCAATAACCTATACCCCCCAAGACCTCCATCGCTTCGGCGATAAAAGGGGCGCCTTGACGACAAATGCTGTATTTGGCCGCAGGAGTCAGCAAGCGGCTGTAAACCCGTTCACCCTCGCTATGGTTTCCCTCCCAGGCTCGCGCTAAGCGGAACAGCAACGCAGTATGCCCTTCCAAACGCAGTGCCATACGCGCTAATACCTGACGCATCAGCGGTTGTTCAATCAGCGTTTTACCAAATGCCTGCCGTTGCATGGCATGGTAGAGCGCGACAGACAGACCACGACGCATCAGGCCATGACTGCCGAGGGCACAATCAAAGCGCGTCAAACCGCCCATCTTGAGGATTTGTCGCACACCGTCGCCTTCGTCACCCAGCAGCCAAGCGCTAGCATCTTGAAACTCCACTTCGCTGCTAGCGTTAGAGCGATTGCCCAGTTTATCTTTTAAACGCTCCAGTCGAACCGCATTGCGCGTGCCGTCCGGTAAAATACGCGGTAGGAAGAAGCAAGATAACCCACCGTCGGTTTGCGCCAGTACCAAGTGCGCATCGCTTTGCGGGACTGAGAAAAACCACTTATGCCCCACCAACCGATACTGTTCACCGTCGCCCCGCCCGACTATCGGCGTCGCGGTGGTGGTGTTGCTCAATACGTCCGAACCGCCCTGTTTCTCCGTCATCCCCATGCCGATCAGTAAGCCACGCTTTTGTGCTCCGGGTGAAAGATGGGCGTCGTAGCGATCAGACAGCAGCGGTGTTAACCAAGAATGAAACTCTTTGGGCAAAGAACGTTGTAGCAGCGGGATCGCGCCGAATGTCATGGTGATGGGGCAAAGGGTACCGGCTTCAACCTGCGCATGTAACACGAAACGCGCTGCACGAGCGGCAAAGGAGCCAATACGCGACTCTTCTTGCCACGGCAAATTATGTACTCGGTTAGCCACCAGCCCTTGCATCAAAATGTGCCAAGCGGGATGAAAGCGCACGTCATCCAAGCGTTGCCCGGTCGCGTCATAACGCAGCAGCTCCGGCGGATTGGCGTTGGCAAGCCGCCCCAACTCCAGCGACTCTTGCGTCCCCAGCTGCTGCCCAAGGGATGCGAGCACTTCGCTATCCCAGCCCGCTTGTTCGCGCTGCACCGCTTCGCGCAGTGGGGTATCGGAAAGAAAAAGATTACTGTTGCCTAAGGGTTTAGGCTGATTGAAAACGGTGTGAGTATTCCAGTTCATCGACATACTCCCTGATTACGGAATCAGAGATAATTATGGTCAACAACAGGATTTCTGCCGTCAGTGAGATCACAAGAAAAGATATTTCAGGGCACCGGGCGGTACCCTGAATAAAAATTAACTACGTTGACGCACCGCTTCGAACAGGCAAATACCGGTCGCAACAGAAACGTTGAGTGATGAAACCGTACCCGCCATCGGGATGCTGATCAGTTCATCACAGTGTTCGCGGGTCAGACGGCGCATACCTTCACCCTCTGCGCCCATGACCAGCGCCATCGAGCCGGTCATTTTGCTTTGATACAAGGTGTGGTCGGCCTCACCCGCCGTGCCGACAATCCACACATTCATTTCTTGCAGCAAACGCAGCGTGCGCGCCAAGTTAGTCACACGAATCAACGGCACGTTTTCAGCTGCGCCACAGGCGACTTTCTTCGCCGTGGCGTTCAACTGGGCAGAACGATCGCGCGGGACGATCACCGCATGAACACCGGCTGCATCGGCGCTACGCAGGCAAGCACCGAGGTTGTGTGGATCGGTTACGCCGTCCAATACCAATAGGAATGGCGTAGCAACGCTTTCAAGCAGCGCTGGCAAATCGTTTTCCTGATACTGACGCCCTTCGCGCACCCTGGCGATAATACCCTGATGCACCGCACCTTCGGCCTTCTCATCCAGCCATTGGCGGTTCGCCACTTGGATCACGATGCCCGTGGCTTCCAACTCGGCGATCAGCGGTTGCAGGCGACGATCGTCACGCCCTTTGAGGATAAACACTTCCAAAAAGCGTTGTGGATCGCGATCTAACAGGGCTTTGACCGCGTGAATGCCGTAAATAATTTCGCTCATGATGCTCTTTTTGCTGTACGGCGGGTCTAGACCCGCCGGGGATAGGTAATAGATACGTCAGGTTAAGCCTGCTCCGCACCTTTCTTCTTCGTCGCTCGTTTAGCTTTGGTGGCTGCTGCGATTTTACGGGTCTTTTCAGACACCTTTTTCTTCGCTTTGTCCTTGTTGTCTTTTTTCACTTTGTCTGCCGGTTTAGCGGGATCTTTTTTACGAAAAGCGCTATCTGGCTCAAAGTTAGCCGGTGCTTTACCACCGCGACGCTTGCGAGCATTACCGTTACTGGCTGCGCCGCCACGACTGTTACCGCGTTTGGCACGGTCACGCTCGGTTTTACCTTCACCACGAGGTTTACGGGTGCTGGAAACCAGCGCGAAGTCGATCTTGCGCTCATCCATATGCACCGCTTCGACGCGAATTTCCACCGCATCACCCAAGCGATAAACCATACCGGAAGACTCACCGATCAAACGCTGACCGATATTATCGTAGCGATAGTAATCATTATCCAGCGTTGATACGTGCACCAGACCGTCGATGAACAGATCGTTCAAACGCACGAAGAAGCCGAAACCGGTCACGCTGGCAATGATGCCGGTAAAGACTTCGCCGACGTGATCCTGCATGAAGTCGCACTTCAACCAATCGGCGACGTTACGCGTTGCTTCATCGGCACGGCGTTCGGTCATTGAGCAATGCTCGCCCAATTGCAGCATCTCTTCAAAATCGTAATGCCACCCGCCAGTTGGCGTCCAGCGCTCTTTCGGTTGGCCGTGTTCTTTGGCTAACAAGTATTTGATAGCACGGTGCAGCGACAAGTCAGGGTAACGGCGGATCGGCGAGGTAAAGTGGCCATAAGCCGCCAGTGCCAAGCCGAAGTGACCACGGTTTTCGGGATCGTAAATCGCCTGTTTCATTGAGCGCAGCAGCATAGTTTGCAGCATTTCACGATCGGGACGATCAGCGACTTCATCCATCAATACCGAATAATCTTTCGGCTGCGGCTTCATACCGCCACCCAAGGTCAACCCTAACTCACTCAACACGCTGCGCAACGCAGAGATATGATCGTCACTTGGGCGGTCGTGCACGCGGAATAACGCGGGTTCATTAAATTTTTCAACATAACGAGCAGCGGCAACGTTCGCCATGATCATGCATTCTTCGATCAACTTGTGCGCATCGTTACGCACCGTTGGCTCGACACGCTCAATACGGCGTTCGGCGTTGAAGATGAATTTGGCTTCTTCGGTTTCAAAAGCAATACCACCACGTTCCGCGCGCGCCTGATCCAACACCTTGTACATGGTGTGCAGTTCTTGCAGGTGTTTAACCAGCGGATGGTAATGCTCACGCAGTTCCTGATCGCCTTGCAGAATGTGCCACACTTTGGTGTAGGTCAGTCGCGCGTGAGAGCTCATCACCGCTTCGTAGAATTTGTACGAAGACAGACGCCCCTGCGCGGAGATAGTCATCTCACACACCATACACAGGCGATCAACCTGTGGGTTTAGCGAGCACAGGCCGTTGGACAGTACTTCCGGCAGCATCGGTACCACTTGCGACGGGAAGTAGACCGAAGTCCCACGGCTACGCGCTTCGTCATCCAGCGCGGTGCGGGGGCGCACATAGTAACTGACATCGGCGATAGCGACCCACAAGCGCCAGCCGCCGCCACGTTTCTTCTCGCAGAACACGGCATCATCAAAGTCACGGGCATCTTCGCCATCGATAGTCACCAGCGGTAGCTGACGTAGATCGACACGACCTTTCTTGGCCTCTTCCGGCACTTGTTCGCTCAGGTCGGCGACCTGTTTTTCTACCTGCGGTGGCCAAATATGCGGGATTTCATGGGTGCGCAGCGCGATATCAACCGCCATGCTTGTCCCCATCTTATCGCCAAGAATTTCAACGATCTTACCGACCGCTTTGGTACGACGGGTCGGGCGTTGGGTCAATTCGACCACCACCATGTAACCCATTCGTGCGCCGCTGACGGAATCAGCAGGGATCAGGATGTCGAAACTCAGACGACTGTCGTCCGGTACCACAAAGCCTGCGCCAGCATCGGTAAAGTAGCGCCCAACAATTTGGCTGGTTTTCGGTACCAATACGCGCACGATACGTGCTTCGCGACGGCCTTTGCGATCGGCCCCCATCGGCTGCGCCAGCACCACGTCACCGTGGATCGCCATTTTCATTTGTTCGGCGGAAAGATACAGATCGTCTTTGCTGCCTTCCACGCGCAGGAAGCCATAGCCATCACGGTGACCGATGACCGTACCACGCAGCAGATCTAGACGTTCTGGCAACGCGTAACACTGGCGGCGAGTAAACACCAACTGCCCATCACGCTCCATCGCACGCAGGCGGCGACGCAACGCTTCTTGTTGTTCTTCGGTGGTCAGGTCCAGTTCTTGTGCCAACTCTTCACGTTTGGCTGGCGTTTCTCGTTTCGCCAGATGAGCCAAGATAAATTCACGGCTAGGAATTGGGGATTCGTATTTTTCTGCTTCGCGTTCCAGGAATGGATCTTGTGACATTGCGGTTCCTCCGTTGTCATCAGCGGGGTGCCACTGAGTCTTGTCTTCTCAGCAACGCTTTATTCGACAAGCAATAGTTTGTAGAGCGGCGAGTTGTCTTCAACCATGTCAGCCAAAGTGTACTTGTCCAGCTCTGCAAGAAAGTTCTGTACGCCCTGTTGGAGCACCTGTTTCAGACGGCAGGCAGGGGTGATGTGGCAAAAATCACTGCTACAGTTAACCAGTGTGAGTGGCTCCAGCTCGCGTACCACATCGCCGAGGCGGATGGTTTCCGCCGGTTTACCCAACCGGATACCGCCATTTTTACCTCGCACGGCAGTGACGAAACCAACACGACTCAACTGATTGATTATTTTAACCATATGGTTGCGGGACACACCATAGACCTCGGTAACTTCCGAGATGCTGGTCATCTTGCCCGCTGGCAATGAAGCCATGTAGATCAATGCCCGCAGGCCGTAATCGGTAAAACTCGTTAACTGCACAACGTTACTCGTCTGATATAAAAGGTGACTTATTGGATAATAAACTAGCCGGAGAGTTTGGGAAGGAGTTTTGACTGTTCTTGATAAAACAAACCGGGACAGTGCCCGGTTCGTTTTAGTGCAATGGAACGAGATTATGCGTCGAACGGATCGCGCAAGATCATAGTTTCACTGCGGTCTGGGCCAGTAGAGATAATGTCTACCGGTACACCAGTCAACTCTTCGATGCGTGCGATGTAGTTCAGCGCCGCTTGTGGCAGTTTGCTGTGTTCTTTCACACCGAAAGTCGTTTCGCTCCAACCTGGCATAGTTTCGTAGATTGGCTCGATACCTTCCCAACCTTCTGCAGCCAGCGGGGTGGTCGTCATTTCACGGCCATCTGGCATACGGTAACCGACGCAGATTTTCACTTCTTTCAAGCCGTCCAATACGTCCAGCTTGGTCAGGCAGAAGCCAGACAGAGAGTTGATCTGCACCGCGCGGCGTACCGCGACAGCATCCAACCAACCAGTACGACGACGACGACCGGTAGTTGCACCGAATTCGTTACCTTGTTTGCACAGGTATTCGCCAGTTTCGTCGAACAGTTCAGTTGGGAACGGACCTGCCCCCACACGGGTAGAGTAGGCTTTCACGATGCCCAGAACATAGTCCACGTAACGTGGGCCAATGCCAGAACCGGTCGCAACGCCGCCCGCAGTAGTGTTGGAAGAAGTAACATACGGATAAGTACCGTGGTCGATATCCAGCAACGTACCCTGTGCGCCTTCGAACATGATCAGATCGCCACGCTTGCGTGCGCCGTCCAGCAGTTCGGAAACGTCAACGACCATGCCTGTCAAGATATCGGCGATGGACAATACATAGTCCAGCGTTGCCTGATAATCAACCGCTTCGGCTTTGTAGTAGTTAACCAGTTGGAAGTTGTGATAATCGACGATTTCTTTCAGCTTGACCGCGAAAGTTTCTTTATCGAACAGGTCGCTCACGCGCAGACCGCGACGAGCCACTTTGTCTTCGTAAGCCGGGCCGATACCACGACCGGTAGTCCCGATCGCTTTCGCACCACGCGCTTTCTCACGCGCGTTATCCAACGCGACGTGGTAAGGCAGGATCAGTGGGCAAGCTTCGGACAGTAACAGACGTTCGCGTACCGGGATGCCACGCGCTTCAAGTTCGCCCATCTCTTTCATCAATGCGTCAGGTGCCAGCACCACACCGTTGCCGATGATGCTAGTGACGTTTGCACGCAGAATGCCAGAGGGAATTAAATGAAGAACGGTTTTTTCACCGTTGATAACCAGAGTGTGGCCAGCGTTATGACCACCTTGGTAGCGCACAACATATTGAGCCCGTTCAGTCAGCAGGTCTACGACCTTGCCTTTACCTTCGTCACCCCATTGGGTGCCCAGTACGACAACGTTTTTACCCATTTTCAGAATCACCGATTGCTTAAAAATGGATTCTACCATCGTAATTCACGATTTCCAGCCCTTTTAGTACCGGTTTGCGGAATTTTTGGTCTATAATTTATCCGCCCGAATTATGACTCAACATATAGTAGATCACACAGCCAGCCACCACTAGTCCGCCACCAAAGCGTCGCAACGTTGCATCCGGCAACTGACTCATCGCCTGAATCATCTTGCGCCATGCTTGTGGATACAGCATCGGCCCCAGCCCTTCCAGTACTAAAACCAACCCCAACGCCAGCCAGATCGTTGAATTCATGTTTACCCCAAAAAAAGGAAAGGCCCGCGGATTAAACGGGCCCTCAGAACTTACCGATAATAATTACTTAGTCGTGTTTGGCGACTTCATATAGCGGAAGAAATCGCTATCCGGGCTAAGTACCATCACGTCTTGATTGCTCTGGAAGCTGTTTTCATAAGCACGCAGACTACGGATAAAGGCATAGAAGTCTGGATCTTGGCTGAATGCGTTAGCAAACAGTTTAGCCGCTTCGGCATCCCCTTCACCGCGAGTAATACGCGCTGAACGCTCTGCTTCTGCCAAGGTACGAGTCACTTCATAGTCCGCGCTAGCACGCAGCTTCTCGGCTTCTTCCTGACCTTGTGAACGCAGACGACGAGCTACGGCTTCACGTTCTGCACGCATACGTTGGTAAATTGCATCAGAAACTTCAGCTGGCAGGTTGATCTGCTTGATACGCACGTCAATCACTTCGATACCCAACGCAGCCATACTGTTCGGGTTAACCTGTGGTTTTTTGCCGGTCGTTTCACGCTCAACACGCGCCGCTGCCGAGGCAATAGCGTCATCGGCTTCGGTGGTTGCTACTTCTTCACCTTCGCCCACGGTACCGGTGTTCAACGCATCACGTACGTCAGACATTAACTTACCGCGCGAGTCGGTAACAATGTCTTTCACATCCAGACGACCAATCTCAGAACGCAGACGGTCACTGAACTTACGTTTCAGCAGCACTTCTGCCTGAGAAACGTCACCACCACCGGTTGCCAAGTAGTAGCGGCTGAAATCACTGATACGCCATTTCAGGTAGGAATCGACGATCAGGTCTTTCTTCTCGCTAGTTACGAAGCGGTCGGCTTGGTTGTCCATGGTCTGGATACGCGCATCCAGCATTTTCACCGACTCAATGAATGGGATCTTGAGATGCAGGCCTGGTGCGTACACCAATGGCTTGTTCTCACCGTCACGCAGTACCTTACCGAAACGCAGTACGATGCCACGCTGACCTTCCTGAACCACGAACAAAGAAGCGTACAACGCCACCAGCACGGCAATCAGGATAACAATAAAAGACTTACGCATTGATTATTCTCTCCCTACGCGAATGGTGTCGTCACGCTGCGCGTTTGCCCGGCGTTGGTCCATGATCGAGCTACTGCTAGTTGGCTTACTGCCAACGCTGCTAGTAGACGGTGCAGGGTTGAGACGAATCAGGCTGGTGTCTTTGTTGCCGCTGTCAGTGCTTGCAGCAGTAGAACCGCGCAGCATTTGATCCAGCGGTAACACCATCAAGTTATTGCCTTTGTCACTCACCAGCACCTTACGGGTATGGCTCAGGACTTTTTCCATCGTTTCGATATACAAACGCTCACGGGTGATTTCAGGAGCAGATTTGTATTCCGGCAACAATTTAGCAAAGCGCGCAACCTCACCCTGAGCTTCCAGGACGGTACGGTCTTTATAGGCTTTGGAATCTTCCAGCAAACGCTGCGCCTGACCATTAGCGCGTGGTTGCACTTCGTTGGCGTAGGCTTCTGCTTCCCGAATGTACTGTTGTTCGTTTTCACGTGCAGCGATGGCGTCATCAAATGAAGCCTTCACTTCTTCCGGCGGACGAGCAGCCTGGAAGTTGACGTCCAGCAGTGTGATACCCATGTTGTAAGGACGGATTGTCTCTTCCAACGTGCGCTGAGTATCGTTACGCACTACGGTACGGCCTTCTGTCAGGATGCGATCCATCGAGTATTTGCCGATCACGCCGCGCAGCGCACTGTCAGTCGCCTGACTCAGACTATCGTCAGCGTTGACCACGTTGTACAGATAAGCTTCCGGGTTGGTTACGCGGTATTGCACGTTCATTTCCACGCGCACCACGTTCTCATCGGAAGTCAACATCACGCCGGACGCCGCCAATTCGCGGACAGATTCCACGTTAACCGGGCGCACTTCGTCGATGAAGGTGGGTTTCCAGTTCAGACCTGGCTGCACCAGATGGCTGAACTTACCAAAACGTGTCACTACGCCACGTTCGGCTTCTTTGATGGTGTAGAAACCGCTAGCGGCCCAGATAACCACCACAGCAACCGCAGCGATACCGATAATACGACCGCTGAAGCCTGGCCCCGGAGTCCCGGTGCCGCCACTGTTATTGCCGTTGGAGCCTTTACCTCCGCCCAAGCTGCTCAGTTTTTTGCTCAGCTTACGGAAAATATCATCCAAATCAGGGGGTCCTTGGTCCCGACCGCCTTTGTTACCGCCAGAGTTGCCGCCATTATTATTGCTGCTCCCCCACGGGTCGCGGTCCTGTCCGTTATTACCGGGCTGATTCCACGCCATGTTTTAGCTCCATTATTCTGTGATTGGGTACTTCAGGCTAACACCCAGGTCTTACGACAGCTGGGTAAGCAGTAAATGTAACAGGATATGATCATACGATAAAGTTAATCAGTTCCTGTTCTTGCTTACAGAGGCGACGCCACTCCACGATCGGCATACGAATGACCATGCCAATACTGCCGTCCTCTTCATTCCATTCTTTCTCGATTGCCTGAAGCTGGTAAAAACGGCTACGAAGACGGCCTGCCTGTGGTGGTAAGCGCAGCTCGTGTTGCGCGATTTCCCCCGATAAGCGCTCCGTCAACGCCTGATACAACAATGGGATACCTTCCCCGCTAGCCGCCGAGAGCCACACGCGAATGGGTAAATTTTCATCGTTGCGATCGATACGCGGAACAAAATCGTCCAGCATATCTATTTTGTTCATGACTAACAGTGTAGGTATCTCATCCGACTCTATCTCTGCCAATACGGTATTTACCGCTTCGATATTCTCATCAAGACGAGGATCCGCAGCATCGATCACATGTAGCAGCAAAGAAGCCTGACGCGTTTCCTGGAGTGTCGCTTTAAAAGCAGCCACCAGATCATGCGGCAAGTGCCGGATAAAACCTACGGTATCCGCCAACACGGTATCGCCAACATCTGCCACATCAATACGTCGCAGGGTGGGATCCAAGGTAGCAAATAGCTGATCAGCTGCATAAACATCAGCCGACGTAATACGGTTAAACAGGGTGGATTTACCGGCGTTGGTGTATCCCACCAGCGACACGGTTGGTACATCGGCACGGGTACGCGCTCGTCTTCCTTGTTCACGCTGCTTCTCTACCCGCTCCAGGCGGCGCAGAATTAAGCTGATACGATCGCGTAACAGTCGACGGTCGGTCTCTAGCTGGGTTTCCCCCGGTCCGCGTAAGCCAATCCCCCCTTTTTGTCGTTCAAGGTGTGTCCAGCCACGAACCAAGCGTGTAGCAATATGACGCAACTGCGCCAATTCCACCTGTAACTTACCTTCATGGGTTCGGGCACGCTGGGCAAAAATATCTAAAATCAACCCGGTGCGGTCAATCACCCGGCATTCACATAGGCGCTCAAGATTTCTCTCCTGCGCAGGGGAAAGGGAGTGATCAAACAGGACAACAGACGCGCCGCTGGCTTTCACCGCATCTGCAATTTCTTCGGCCTTTCCTTCACCAACAAAATACTTGGGATGAGGGGCTTTGCGGCTACCAGTTACCACTTGCAAAGCATCGACACCCGCAGAGGACACCAATGATTCGAACTCATTAAGGTCTTCTGTATTTTTGTCTTGTGAGAAATAGATATGAACCAGTACGGCCTGCTCACCGGCTTCATAACGGTCAAACAAGCGTGCAACCTCTCAAACGGACACTAACCGCGAGTGTGGGGGACATAAACAGCACTTTGCTGCCTATGTTCCCCGTCATGGTTGACTTGCAACGCGCTTTATTCAGCGTCATCGCTTTCCTGCTGCGTCTGTTGCGGCGCAGATGGATTGTTACCATGGTAATTACTGGTGCCGCCGCTCGGATTGTTACTGTGGTGCGATACCGGGCGAGACGGAACAACGGTAGAGATAGCGTGCTTATAAACCATCTGGCTCACCGTGTTTTTCAACAGGATGACAAACTGGTCAAAAGACTCAATCTGGCCTTGCAGCTTAATACCATTCACCAAATAAATAGAAACCGGAACACGTTCACGACGCAATGCGTTCAGGAACGGATCTTGCAAAGATTGCCCCTTAGCCATTCTATCTTTTCCTTATTTGCTTGTTGTTTTTAACCAAGAACCTGTTGGCTCTAAAATAAACGACCTAAAAAAATTTGCGCGCTGAATACTCATCAATTGTACACAATCAAGCAACCTATGCACCAATTACCGCGTCCAAAGCCGCTTCCGGTTTATCACTGTCTAACCAGTGAACCGAATCCCAGCCTCGTAACCAGGTCATTTGGCGTTTGGCCAGCTGACGTGTTGCGCAAATACCACGATAAACCATCTCATCGTAACTAATTTCGCCAGATAAAAATGACCACATCTGGCGATAACCAACACAGCGAATAGAAGGCAAATCCGTATGCAGATCATCTCGTGCGAAAAGTGCACGCGCTTCCGTTTCAAAACCTGCCGCCAACATCTGATGGAACCGCAATTCGATACGTTGATGTAACAACTCTCGGCTCATGGGTGCAATCGCAAATTGGTGAACATGATACGGCAACGATTCACCTGAAATTTTAGTCAGATCCGTTAAAGTTTTACCCGAAATGAAAAAAACTTCCAGTGCTCTAGAAAGTCTCTGCGGATCATTCGGATGAATTCTCAATGCGGCAACCGGATCAATCTGTTGCAATTGCTGGTGTAAAGCCTCCCAACCTTGCTCCGCCGCCAGTTGTTCGATGCGCTCACGCACCTGTGGATCCGCCGACGGTAACGGCGACAATCCTTCCAACAATGCTTTGAAATACAACATAGTACCGCCCACCAACAGCGGGATCTTGCCTGCGGCGGTGATGTTAGCCATTTCTTTTAATGCGTCGGAACGAAAATCAGCAGCAGAATAAACGTCGGCAGGATCGCGAATATCAATCAGCCTATGCGGTGCTTTTGCCAGCTCTTCTGCGCTTGGCTTCGCCGTGCCGATATCCATACCGCGATATATCAGCGCGGAATCTACGCTGATCAGTTCAACGGGCAAACGCTCACGTAGCGCCATCGCCAGTGCAGTTTTGCCCGAAGCCGTCGGCCCCATAATAAAAATGGCAGGGGGACGTGATGTCATTTCAATTTCAGTCATGCTTAAGGGCCGCCAGTGCAGCCTGTAAATCAACAGGTTGTAAAAGACCAGGTTGTGGTGATTTGACCAATTGTGGGCAAAGTCGTTCAACGTCGGTCAGCAATTGTATCGCTTGTGAAGTATTCCATTGTTCATGCTCGCTGCCTAAATGGCGCGCGAGCCAAGTGGCAAGCACTTCAGGCGATATCTCTTGATGCTCGGCCAAGTAGCCTAACAGTTCGGGTATCAACTTTTGTAAATTTTGTTGGCGTAATGGTAAAGGCACTGCGCGCAGCGTCACACGCCCGTGCTCGGATTGTAAATCCAACCCCATTTTTTCCAATAATGGTTGATGACGTACACAAGCCGCCGTTTCATTTTTGTTCAACGTCAGCTTAATCGGGATCAACAACGGCTGTGGACGTAGCCCTTCGGTCGAAGGATTCAATTGCGCTTGACGCAACCAGCGCTCTGCCACCGATAAATTCAATAATGCCAGTTGCTGTCGCTGTTCCACCAAGGCATAGCTCGGTGGATAAATCATCAGGACACGGCCAAAACTGTGCTGGCTTCCCGCTAACGGAGTTTCCTGCACGCTTGGTGCCGGTTGCGGGAACAGCGGCTGTTTTGGCGCTTCCTCTTTGGGTTCTAGCAGAGGATCAGCCTGCAATAGCTTGCCGTAAAGCTCACCTTCGCGTTTTTGGTAGCCGGAGCCACCATAAGCTTGCGGAGCACGCTCACGCGCGACCGATGGCGATGGAGGTGAACTTGGTCGTTCTTCACGTCGCGGCGCCGGTTGTGAGAAGTGGTTACCCCCAGCGGCGACGCGGTTTTCCGGTTGCCAACGGGTAACTTCACCGGTTTCCTCTTCCACTGCCAGCGGCAATGGCGCACTCGTACCAATCTGTTGCAGCACCGTGGTCACGGCCTGATAGATAAAGTCGTGTACCAGTCGTGCCTGATGGAAACGTACTTCGTGTTTCGCCGGATGAACGTTGACGTCAACCTGATGCGGATCGACTTCCAGATACAACACATACGCCGGCTGTTGATCGTCTTTTAACTGATCTTGATAGGCTTGGCGGATCGCATGGTTGATCAAACGATCGCGCATCATGCGGCTATTCACATAGCAGTACTGCATATCCGTGAGCTGGCTCGCGCCCTTTGGATCAGCCACCCAACCGCGAATAGTCAGATCGCCATGCTGCCATGAGATCGTCAACGCATGTTGTAAAAATGCCGGGCCGCAGATAGTGCCCAAACGGCGCTCATGCTGACTCTCTTCTTTCGCCGCTCGGTATTGGCGTATCAATTTGCCGTTGTGGTGCAGATTGATCGCTACATCGAAACGCGCCAGTGCAATCCGCCGTACCACTTCGTCGATATGACCAAACTCGGTTTTTTCGGTGCGCATAAACTTACGTCGCGCCGGAGTGTTGTAGAACAGATCCAGCACTTCGATGGTGGTGCCCACTGGATGCGCCGCTGGTTTGACCGTCACCGACTGCTCGCGGCCTTCGGCATACGCTTGCCAAGCTTCGTTTTGTTCTTCAGTGCGGGAAGTGAGCGTCAAACGGGATACGGAGCTAATACTGGCTAGCGCTTCACCGCGGAACCCTAAGCTGACAATTGCTTCCAGATCATCCAACGTACTGATTTTGCTGGTAGCGTGGCGAGCCAAAGCCAACGCCAGATCGGCCTTACTGATGCCACAGCCATTATCACGAATACGGATCAGCTTGGCTCCACCACGCTCGATATCAATATCGATACGCGTCGCGCCAGCATCCAGACTGTTTTCCACCAGCTCTTTCACCACCGATGCAGGTCGCTCGACCACTTCTCCGGCGGCAATCTGGTTGGCAAGCTGTGGTGGCAACACCTGGATAGGCATACGGCTTCCTTGATTAATGACGTTACGCTTGTGGAATTGTCAGTGTCCGATCCAGTGGCGCAACGTCCGATTTCAATTTATTGACGCGTTTCAGGTCACTCACGCTCACACCATATTGTGACGCAATGGAGGAAAGCGTATCACCACGCGTGACTTTGTGTCTGGTCGCTTTGGTGCTACTTTTCGTCGCCTTACTCGATGAGGACGATTTACTCGAACCAGCAACCTGCATTGGGCGGTTTTCTTGTCTCGGCGCGCCTTGCAGTGGATTCGCTTGGAAATAACTGCGTAGCCCGTTATAGATTGCTCTGGCAACTTTCTCTTGATAAGCGCTACTACCCAGCAAACGTTCCTCAGTGCCATTACTGATAAACCCGGTTTCCACCAGCAGTGACGGGATGTCCGGGGAACGCAACACACCTAAACTCGCGTGCTCTGGGCGACGTTTATGCAAAGAGCCCACGCTGTCCAACTGCTGTAGCACTTTCACCGCCACGTCATAACCGACGCGCTGCGAGTGACCGAATTGCAGATCCAGCACCGCTTGGCTGAGGTAGGGATCGGCTTGGCTATTCGCCAACAAATCGCCCGCGCCGCCTAGTAATTCAGACTGTTTCTCATGCTGTTCCAGCCACCCCGCCATCTCACTATTGGCACGACGGTTAGACAACACCCACACCGAGGCTCCGTTGGCGCTACGATTTGGTGCCGCATCGGCATGAATAGAAACCAGCACGTTGGCATTTTGCTTACGCGCCACATCGGAACGGCCCATCACCGAAATAAAGTAGTCGCCGTTACGCGTTAGCACCGGTTTGAACATCCGATCGTCATCCAACAACGCTTGCAAACGGCGAGCAATGGCGATGGTGACGTTCTTCTCTTTCAGCCCCGAAGGTCCAATCGCCCCCGGATCTTGTCCACCGTGGCCAGCGTCAATCGCGACCACAATCCGCTCACCTGAACCGGCTGAAACGCGGCTAGCACGTGGAGCGACCTCGGCGGGCTCTTCGGCAACCACAACGGGCTTATTGTTGAATGGATTGCTACCGCTTGACGTGACTGACGACGATTTCCGTACCGGCTCGCTGACCGCCTGCACTGGCGCAGAGGTTGGCGCTTTACGTGCAGTGGTCGTTGTGACGTTGTTGGTGCTATTACCTTCGGCAGCGATGGTGAATACCACGGTATAGATATTGCCGTTCTGGCGTGTCACCGCGCGAGTTTTAGCGCGCTGAGTGAGATCAAACACTAAACGCACACTCTGGGCATCTTTCGGCGTGCTAGAACGCACGCTTTTTACCAAATTCTGGCCGCTAAAGTTCAACGGTAAACCCGTTACCTTGCCACTTTGGTTAACGTCCAGCACCACACGGTCGGGGCCACGCAGCGGGAAAAATGCATAAGCTGGTGGGCCATTGAAGCTCACCGATACCGTCGCTTCGCGCTTGGCGTTGGTCACTTTAATATCAGATAACGACGATGCCGCCAGCGCGTTGCCTAACCCCAACAACCCTAACAGCGCAATAATCAGCAGTTTTCTCAAGCCATACATCATTGCAGCGTCATCCCTGTGATCCTTGTAGTCGGTCTAAAAGCTGGCGGCCATAGTCGGAAACCGCGTCAATTTTTGCCTCGCGGCCTTGATCCTGATAGCTCAAGTGCAGTTCAAGATCCGGATCGGGCAAGACGCCAGTGCCTTGTTGTGGCCATTCCACCAAGCAAATAGCATCCTGCGCGAAATAGTCGCGAATGCCCATAAATTCGAGTTCTTCTGGATCGGCTAATCGATACAGATCAAAATGATACACCGCCAGCGGTTGCAGCGCATAAGGTTCCACTAACGTGTAAGTTGGGCTTTTTACATTACCCTGATGCCCCAAAGCCTGAAGAAAACCACGACTAAAGGTCGTTTTGCCAGCACCCAAGTCGCCATAAAGATAGATAACACTGGCGCGATCGCAGGCCTTAGCCAAAGAAGCGCCCAATGCGACGGTCGCGGCCTCATCCGGTAGAGGTAAAACGAGTTCTTTCATTCGATTATTCTATTTTGCCAACCCAGGGTTTACGTAATAAGGGATTTCCAGCAACAAATCGGTTGCCAACAATCCCCTTGTTCCTTGCTTATCAGCCATACTGTCTGCGGCGGCACCATGCACCACACAACCGGCACAGGCAGCATCATACAGTGAGAGCTTTTGCGCCAGCAAACCACCGATAATACCGGACAACACGTCGCCCATACCGCCAGAGGCCATGCCCGCATTACCGACATCGGCGATGGTCATTTCCCCGTGCTCACTGGCAATCAAGGTGCCAGCACCTTTGAGCACCACTACGCCACCGTAATTCTCTGCCAATTTACGCACTGAAAGTAAGCGATTACTCTCAATATCGGCAGTACGACAACCCAATAGCCGAGCAGCCTCGCCAGGATGCGGAGTGATCACGCGATTTTGCCGTTTCTCGGGATTTAATGCCAGCAAGTTAAGCGCATCCGCATCCCATAAGGCCGGTTTATTATTGGATTGCAGCACTTTCAGTGCATTCTGACCCCATTTTCCCATGCCCAGACCGGGACCGATTACGACGACATCCGCCCATTCAAGCGCTTGTTGCAACGTATCGTCGGTGAGACGTTGCACCATCAGCTCCGGGCGAGCCGTGAGCAACGGAGCCACATGTTCAATGTGAGTGAGTACTCGCACCAACCCCGCACCGCTACGTAACGCTGCTTCAGCCGCCATGCGAATAGCACCGCCAAAACCATGATCGCCACCTACCACGAGTAAACGTCCATGTTTCCCTTTGTGCGAGCATGGACGTCGTGGATGCAGCCATTGCGGCAAGTCTGCGGAAGTCACTCGCTGAATCTGTACTGGCTGTTTCGCCAACCAATCCGTCAGCCCCAGCGTGTTGATATGTCGTTGTCCCACCCAGTCGCGCGCCTGCCCAGTCAACAAACCCGGCTTGAGAGCGATAAAGGTGATGGTGTGAGTCGCACGCATCACCGCTCCCGGTGTTGCACCACTTTCAGCTAACAAGCCGGAGGGAATATCCAGTGCGATAATCGGTAAATGCGTGCGGTTGGCTGCGTCTATCAAGGCGGCATAAGGCTCTCGAGGGGTAGCCCCTAAACCGGTACCCAATAAGCCGTCGATGATCAGATCGATATCTTGTGGCCAATGGCTATCCGCGGGATAAATTTCACCACCGTCGTCTAGCCAAGCTTGCCGTGCCTCGGCCGCTTCGGGAGGTAACGGACGAGAACCTTCGCAGGCAATCAACGTCACTTTTATCCCGGCAGTAACGGCCAATCGAGCCACCACATAACCATCACCACCGTTGTTACCATGCCCGCATAACACCAGCCAATGGCGACAATCGGGATAATAATCGCTAGCCAGTGCATAAGCCGCTGCACCAGCACGTTGCATTAGGTCGTATAAGGAAATACCCACAGCGGCGGCGGCAACAGGTTCCGCTTGGCGAAGCCTGTCCGCAGACCAGACAGAGTGTGGTAAACTACCGAGGTATTGTTTCTCACTGTGGCTCGTCATGACACACCCTCTCGATCTCAATCAACTCGCCCAACATATCAAGCAATGGGGGCAATCGCTAGGATTCCAGCAAGTCGGTATTTGCGATACCGATCTCAGCCTGGAGGAGCCGCGATTGCAGGCCTGGCTGGATAAGCAATATCACGGTGAGATGGAGTGGATGGCGCGCCATGGCATGATGCGAGCCCGGCCACACGAGCTGTTGCCCGGCACTTTACGGGTGATCAGCGTGCGCATGAATTATTTGCCCGCCAAAGCCGCTTTTGCCAGCACCTTACAAAACCCGGAACTGGGTTACGTCAGCCGTTATGCGCTGGGGCGTGATTACCACAAATTGCTGCGCCAGCGACTCAAGAAACTGGGTGAGCAAATTCAGGAATACTGTGGTGAGCTGAATTTCCGTCCGTTTGTTGATTCAGCTCCGGTGATGGAACGTGCTTTAGCCGCTAAGGCTGGTATCGGCTGGGTTGGTAAACACTCACTTATATTAAATCGCGAAGCCGGTTCATGGTTCTTTCTCGGCGAGTTGCTGATCGATTTACCCTTACCTATCGATCAGCCGCAGCAAGAACAGTGCGGTCGCTGTGTCGCCTGTATCACAACCTGTCCAACCGGTGCGATTGTTGCCCCTTACACCGTGGATGCCAGGCGCTGTATTTCCTATCTAACCATTGAATTGGAAGGCGCGATCCCAGAAGAGTTTCGTCCATTACTCGGCAATCGTATTTACGGTTGCGACGATTGTCAGTTGATTTGCCCTTGGAACCGTTTCTCTCAGCTCACCGATGAAAATGATTTCAGCCCACGAGCGGCATTACACGCGCCACAACTGATCGACTTATTTGGCTGGAACGAAGAAAAATTCCTTCGTATTACCGAAGGTTCAGCCATTCGCCGTATCGGACACCTGCGCTGGTTGCGTAATATCGCGGTTGCATTGGGTAATGCGCCCTATCTGGACAGTATTGTGATCGCCTTGCGTGCACGGCAAGGTCAGAATGCTCTGTTGGACGAACATATTGATTGGGCGTTGGCACAGCAGTGGGCACGCCGTGAAGCGCAGGGCGTTGAAGTGCAGACTACACAGAAAAAACGATTGATTCGAGCAGTGGAAAAAGGATTACCGAGGGATGCCTAAAGCCAATGACAGGCCTATCATTCTACTGGTATACCTCACTCTGTGGATTTGTGCATAAAAATAAAAACATGTTGTCTTTCAAACGCAACAAAAAGAGCAAGTGATCAAGATAACGTTTTCATATAAATAAATACTATTATTTATCAAATAGATAAATTTATCATTATTATCCTGTTGATTTTTTAAACTGACGGTATTATGAGCAAAAACTGTGGATAACTCTGTTCACAACATTTATAGCGAATGTAAATTACAGAACAGAAAGCCACACCGGCTGGGGCGTAGACTGGATTTTAAACTGGAGAGAAAATTGGAGCGGGAAACGAGACTCGAACTCGCGACCCCGACCTTGGCAAGGTCGTGCTCTACCAACTGAGCTATTCCCGCATTGAGATGCTTTTGGCATCCGACCATCAACACTGCTTATGGCCTTTGAAATTTTTGGAGCGGGAAACGAGACTCGAACTCGCGACCCCGACCTTGGCAAGGTCGTGCTCTACCAACTGAGCTATTCCCGCGTCGCATGGGTACTAATTTTTACTACTACAAGACACTACTTTTTTATTCATTACGCTGACTTGGCAACGTTGTTGAATATTGGAGCGGGAAACGAGACTCGAACTCGCGACCCCGACCTTGGCAAGGTCGTGCTCTACCAACTGAGCTATTCCCGCCCGGCGCATCGATGTTGAACTTTACGAAATTCTTCATCGGTACGGGGTGCGCATTATACGAGAAATCCTTGCTGTCGCAAGCCCCTAAAAGCAAAAAAATGCGAATTTTGTTTGATTGCTGTTTTAAACGGCAAAGTGATGAATTAAGCGCCAGCAAAGCATTCAGGGGCACAACTGAATCTTAAAGTTTAATAAAATTCTCGCGGTAATAGGCCAATTCCGCTACTGACTCGCGGATATCGTCCATCGCCTGATGAGTGCCCTGCTTGGTAAAACCATCCAAAATTTCTGGTTTCCAGCGGCGTGCCAACTCTTTCAGCGTACTGACATCCAGATAGCGATAATGGAAGTAGGCTTCCAATTCTGGCATATAACGGAACAGGAAACGGCGATCCTGCCCGATGCTATTACCGCAAATAGGTGATTTACCCGCGGGTACCCACTCTTGCAAGAAAGCGATAGTAGCCAACTCGGCATCACGATCCTCTTGCTTGCTGGCCTTTACTCGCTCCACTAGCCCGCTGCCAGTATGAGTACGTACATTCCACTCATCCATCAAAGCAAGTTGTGCATCCGACTGATACACGGCGATAACCGGGCCTTCAGCCAGAATATTCAGGTTGGCGTCAGTGACCAGCGTAGCAATCTCAATGATACGATCGCGTTCTGGATCTAACCCGGTCATCTCCAGATCGATCCAAATCAGGTTATTTTCGTTAGCTGTCATGATGTTTCCTGTGTAAAAAGCGAAAAACCTGTCGTGCAGCCGCCAGAATGCCCAGCGCCGTTAACAGTTAATTAATACAAAATAGCTGGTATCATAAACTCTTTGGTCGCAACGGGCGACTACAGGTGTTCAAGTGAGGCTCAGTGAGCAAAAACAAACTGTCCAAAGGCCAACAACGCCGCGTACAAGCAAACCATCAACGTCGTCTGAAGCGCACGGATAACAAACCAGAGTTGGATGATTCCCAACTGGGTGAGCCACAAGAAGGCATCGTTATCAGCCGTTTTGGCATGCACGCCGACGTTGAAGCCACCGATGGCACCCAGCATCGCTGTAATATCCGTCGAACTTTACGTTCGCTGGTAACCGGCGATCGCGTGGTGTGGCGTCCGGGCGTGGGGAGCCATGAAGGCGTCAAGGGCATCGTTGAGGCGGTTCATGAACGTACCTCCGTGCTGACCCGTCCTGATTTCTATGACGGCGTAAAACCCATCGCCGCTAATATCAACCAGATCGTGATTGTTTCGGCGATCTTGCCCGAACTTTCACTCAACATTATCGATCGCTATTTGGTCGCTTGTGAAACGCTGGAAGTCGAACCATTAGTCGTGTTGAACAAGATCGATCTATTGGATGCCGAGGCACGTAAGTTAGTCGATGGCATGATGGCGATTTATCGCAAAATTGGTTACGCCGTGTTGGAGGTTTCCAGCCGTACCCGTGAAGGGATGCCAGAGTTCGAGCAGGCATTGGCCGGACGCATCAGTATCTTCGCCGGTCAGTCAGGTGTAGGGAAATCCAGCCTGTTGAACGCCCTGCTGCTACCAACAAAAGAGCAAATTCTGGTCAATGAGGTTTCCGATAACTCAGGCCTCGGGCAACATACCACGACCGCCGCACGGCTTTACCATTTCCAACACGGTGGTGATGTGATCGACTCACCAGGTGTACGTGAATTTGGCCTGTGGCATTTGGAACCAGAACAAATCACCCGTGGATTTGTCGAATTCCGTGATTACTTAGGTAGTTGCAAATTCCGTGACTGCAGTCACGACAACGATCCTGGCTGTGCCATTCGTGCCGCAGTTGAGCGTGGTGATATTGCCGAAGAACGTTTCGATAACTATCACCGTATTTTGGAAAGTATGGCACAGGTGAAAGTTCGTAAGAACTTCCCGGAAGCCAATAACTAACGACGACGCGCATATCGACAACGGCAGGATTGCCGTTGAAACGAGTATTTATATTCAAGAGGTTAACGTGCTGGATAGCATCAAAATTAAATTACAGTATGGGTTGCCGAAGCTGGCGCTGACCCGTTTGGCTGGCTGGGGTGCTGACAAAAAAGCCGGTTGGTTAACTCAGCTGGTGGTGAAGGCTTTCGCTCGCTACTACAAAGTTAATATGCAGGAAGCGCAGAACCCAGATCTGACCTCATACGCAACCTTCAACGATTTCTTCGTGCGCCCACTACGTGACGGCGCGCGCCCGGTAGTCAGCGATCCGCTACAATTGGCATTGCCTGCTGACGGCGCTATCAGCCAACTAGGCCCAATCAACGACGATCAGATTTTCCAAGCTAAAGGCCACTATTACAGCCTAGAAGCGCTACTGGCGGGTAACTACCACTTAGCAGAGCCTTTCCGTAACGGGCTGTTTGCCACCACTTATTTGGCACCGAGCGACTACCACCGCGTACATATGCCGTGTGATGGCGTACTGCGTGAGATGATCTACGTGCCGGGCGATCTGTTCTCGGTCAATCCGTTAACCGCAGCTAACGTTCCTAACCTGTTTGCGCGTAACGAACGTGTGATTTGCGTGTTTGATACCGAATTTGGCCCAATGGTGCAGATTTTGGTCGGCGCTACCATTGTTGGCAGTATCGAAACTGTCTGGTCGGGGACCGTCACACCACCACGTGAAGGCATTATCAAACGTTGGACTTATCCAGTGCAGGGGGAAGAAGGCGCTATCCAGTTGGAAAAAGGTGAGGAAATGGGGCGTTTCAAACTCGGCTCCACGGTCATCAACCTGTTCACTGCGGGTAGCGTAGAGTTTTCCCCGCATCTGCAAAACGGCACCATCACCCGTATGGGTGCGGTATTCGCCGATATGACCACCGCGCCAGCGGCGGCAGAATCACCACAGAGCTAAAGGAACTGATGCTGTGCGCCTGATTATTACGTTATTGCTCGGTTGTTTGCTGGCGGAGCCGGTGCTGGCCGCCCCCGTTCCCGATGAGTCAACACTCAAACAGGATCTGAAGCAAGCCGAAGGTAGCAAGAACACGCCAAATCAGGCGGAAACGGTGACGGCGCTGCAAAGCGCCATCAACTGGCTGACAGAGCGGAAAGAATCAACCACTCGTTCCTCACAGTATCAGCGTGTCATCGACGATTTCCCGAAAATGACGCAGGAGCTGCGCCGCCAGCTGGAGATTGAAACCACCAAACTCCTGCCCAACGGTGACAACCTCCCCACCAGCGATTTGGAACAACTGATCCTGCAAACCAGCAGCCAACTGCTGGAACAGGCGCGTTTGTTGCAGCAAGAGCAGGATAGAACCCGCGAAATCAGTGATTCGCTGGGTCAATTGCCACAGCAACAAAGCGAAGCCCGTCGCGCTTTAACCGAAGTTAATCGTCGTTTGCAGGCGCATCCGGGCAACCCAAGCACACCGTATTCCCAAGCGCAGCTCTATGCGCTACAAACTGAAACCGCCGCGCGTAAGGCGAAAGTGGATGAGCTGGAGTTGGCGCAACTTTCCGCCAATAACCGGCAAGAGCTGGCGCGGATGCGCGCTGAAGTTTACAAGACGCGCCACGGCAAGATTGATATTCAGCTTCAAGCACTTCGCAACAACCTCAACAGCCAACGCCAACGTGAAGCCGAACTGGCGCTGGCTAAAACAGAACAACTGGCGGAGCAAAATGGCGATTTGCCGCAAAGCGTGCGCCAGCAATTGCAGGTCAACCGTGAGCTTTCTACCGCGCTGAACCAGCAGGCACAGCGCATGGATCTGATCTCTTCCCAACAACGCCAAGCCGCCGCGCAAACGCTACAGGTTCGCCAGGCACTCAGTACCATTATCGAACAAGCCCAATGGCTTGGTGCATCCTCAGTATTAGGGGAAACGCTGCGTGCGCAGATTGGCACGTTGCCAGAAATGCCCAAACCGCAGCAACTGGATAACGATATGGCACAGTTGCGTGTTCAACGCCTGCGTTTTGAAAGTCAGTTGGAAAAACTGCCGCAACGAATACAAGGGCTGAAACAAGATGATGGCAGCGAGCTGACTCGCGACCAACAGCGCATCCTTGATACTCAAATGGTGACTCAGCGTGAGTTGCTGAACTCACTGCTTTCCGGTTGCGATACCCAGATCCTCGAGCTGACCAAGCTGAAAGTTGCTAACAGTCAGTTAGTTGAAGCGCTGAATGAAATTAAAGACGCCACCCACCGTTACCTGTTTTGGGTGCCGGACGTCGGCGCAATTAGCCTGTCATACCCAGTTAACGTCGCCCACGATCTAACCCGCTTACTGTCGCTTGATACGCTCGCGCAGCTCAGCGGCGCATCAATGATGATGGTGACTAGCAAAGAAACACTGATTCCTATTTTCGGTGCCCTGCTGTTGGTGATATTCAGTATCAGCTCGCGTAAGCACTACCATGCCTTCTTAGCGCGAGCCAGCAACAAGGTCGGCAAAGTCACGCAGGATCAATTTTACCTGACGTTACGCACTGTATTCTGGTCGATTCTGGTGGCACTGCCGCTGCCAGTACTCTGGGCCGCCTTGGGCTTTGGTTTGCAAAATGCCTGGCCGTATCCGGTGGCCGTCGCCATTGGTTATGGTGTGACTGCCACTCTGCCCATCCTGTGGGTATGCATGATCAGCGCAGCATTCGCCCACCCACAGGGGTTGTTTATCGTCCACTTTGGTTGGCCTGCAAAGCAGGTTTCTCGTGCCATGCGTTATTACAAAATGTCAGTCTGGCTGATCGTGCCGTTGATTATGGCGTTGATCACCTTCGATAATCTTAACGATCGCGAGTTCTCCAACACCCTAGGTCGTCTGTGCTTTATCTTGCTGTGTGTGGCGTTGGCATTGGTGACTCAGAGCCTGAAGCGAGCCGGTATCCCGCTGTATCTGGATAAAAACGGCTCCGGCGAGAATATGATCAACACCGCGTTGTGGGGCTTGCTGCTTTCCGCCCCGATTATCGCGGCACTGGCCTCGGTAATCGGTTATCTGACCACCGCACAGGATTTGTTGGCGCGTTTGGAAACCTCTGTCGCCATCTGGTTCTTCCTGTTGGTGGTTTACCATATTATTCGCCGTTGGATGCTGATCCAGCGGCGACGCATTGCCTTCGATCGCGCCAAGCAGCGCCGTGCCGATATTCTGGCGCAACGTGCGCGCGGCGAGGAAGACTCGCCACATACCCACTTCATCAGCAGTACCGAAGGTTCGCTGGATGTGGATGATACCGAGATCGATCTTGATGCGATCAGCGCCCAATCGTTGCGTCTGGTTCGCTCGATCCTGACGATGATCGCACTGGTGTGCGTGATCGTTCTCTGGTCAGAGATCCACTCGGCCTTTAGCTTCTTGGAAAACATCTCACTGTGGGACGTCACTTCCACCGTTAACGGCGTCGACGTCCAGCACCCAATAACGCTGGCTGCCGTGCTGATCGCGATTCTGGTGTTGATCGTCACTATGCAGTTAGTTCGCAACTTGCCAGCCTTGCTCGAGCTAGCGGTCTTACAGCATTTGGATCTAACTCCAGGCACCGGTTATGCCATCACCACCATCACCAAATACTTGCTGTTGCTGTTTGGCGCGATCCTCAGCTTCGCTTGGATCGGTATTGAATGGTCGAAACTGCAATGGGTGGTGACCGCACTCAGCGTCGGGTTAGGCTTTGGCATGCAGGAGATCTTCTCCAACTTTATCTCTGGCTTGATCATCCTGTTCGAGAAACCGATCCGCATCGGCGATACCGTGACGATCCGCAACCTAACCGGGACGATCACCAAGATCAACACTCGGGCGACCACCATTTCGGATTGGGATCGCAAAGAGATCATCGTGCCGAACAAGGCATTTATTACCGAGCAGTTCGTTAACTGGTCGCTGTCTGACACCGTAACCCGTGTGGTACTAACAGTGCCAGCGCCAGCAGAAGCCAACACCGAGGAAGTGACCAAAATCATGCTCGATGCCGCAGGTCGCTGTTCATTGGTGTTGGAGAACCCACCGCCAGAGGCTTATCTGGCCGACCTGCAACAGGGTATCCAGATCTTCGAATTGCGTCTTTACGCTGCCGAGATGGGTCACCGCATGCCATTGCGTCACGAGATTCATCAATCTATCTTGGCAGGTTACCGCGAGCATGGCCTCACCTTGCCGTACCCACCGTTCCAAGTACGTAGCGAAACCTTGGGGCGTCTCACCAACAATGGCCGTACACCGTCTTCTACCCCAGCTCGCAAAACCAAACGCGAAACTGGCGGGCTGTAAAAGCAAAAAGGGTTCGGCACTTAACATGCCGAACCCTTTCTTTATATGATGAAGGGGATTTAAGCGCGCATCACCGGGAAGGCAACGACATCCGCCAAACTTTCTGCCCCTAACGCCAACATCACCAAACGGTCGACTCCCAACGCAACGCCCGAACACTCCGGCATTCCGTGTTGCAGTGCATCCAACAGATTATTGTCGATCGGGTGTTCCGGCAGACCACGCGCCGCACGCTTGCGATTATCCTGTTCAAAACGCTGACGCTGTTCGCTGCTGTCAGTCAATTCGCGGAAACCGTTCGCCAACTCAATACCTTTGAAATACACCTCGAAGCGTTCCGCCACGCGGTGATCTTCGGTACTGATTTCTGCCAACGCCGCCTGAGAAGCCGGGAAGTGATAAACAAACGCCGGTTTTTCGCGGCCAATATGTGGCTCGACCCCCACGGTGAACAACAGTTGTAGCAAAGTATCGCGGTCTTCTTCGGTATCAGCGATATTGCTCAGATCGAGCTTGGCAGCGGCTTCACGCAATTGCGCCTTTTCCGCCGACAACGGATCAATATCTAGATGACGCAAGAACGCCTGCTGATAAGACAACGCCTCTGCTTTTTCACAGTCCAGAACCTGTTGCAGCAAGTCGTCTACTTCGTTCATCAAGCGGTACATGTCGTAATGTGGGCGATACCACTCCAACATGGTGAATTCTGGGTTATGGTGCCGACCCGCTTCCTCATTACGGAAACTACGCCCCATTTGGTAGATAGGACCGCTGCCCGCAGCCAACAGGCGTTTCATGTGATATTCCGGGCTGGTCATCATATACAGCGTCATACCGTCTGCCGCCCCTGGGCCGACGAAATGCGTTTTAAACGGGAACAGGTGTATATCCGTCACCGTCGCCTGACTCATCGTCGGTGTTTCAACTTCCAACACGCCACGATCGGCAAAGAAACGCCGAATTTCAGCCAGAATCGCTGCGCGCTTCAACAAATTGGCGATGGGTGCACTTGGTTGCCAGCTTGCCGTTTCGCTCATGATAATTACTCCGCAATCAAACAGGGGGATGCAGTCTACTCGTTAACCACGATGATTCAATACCTAGATTAAAACCATAAAATACATAAACACCCTTGTTTCCATATAAATCACCGCAAATAGCACAAATAAAAGGTTAATGACATAAAAGAGACTACTTTTATAGGAATGCCTTCCAAGCATCAGATAAAAGGCAAAATAATCGATCACATCAAATTTCTGCTACTTAACTTTAGGTATAGTCATAGCCCTAATTATTGTCAGGAGTTATCTATCCTTAGTATTAGGCTAAAAATAAACAATGTAGTGAGTGAGCAACCAAAGAATTTTCATAAATATTAAGCATAGATAGTTTTTATTTTCATGATAATACTGGAGGAATGCAGTGCAAACCTTTAACGCCGATCTTGCCATTATAGGGGCTGGGGGTGCTGGTTTACGTGCAGCGATAGCCGCAGCGGAAGCCAATCCCCAACTGAAAATCGCGCTGATCTCTAAAGTCTACCCGATGCGTAGTCATACGGTAGCCGCCGAAGGTGGCTCTGCTGCCGTTACGCAAGATCACGATACCTTTGATTACCATTTCCACGACACCGTTGCCGGTGGCGACTGGTTATGCGAACAGGATGTGGTCGACCATTTCGTCCATAACTGTCCACGTGAAATGGCGCAGTTAGAACAATGGGGTTGTCCATGGAGCCGTAAACCCGACGGTTCTGTGAACGTTCGTCGCTTTGGCGGAATGAAGATTGAACGCACATGGTTTGCCGCCGATAAGACCGGCTTCCATATGCTGCACACCCTGTTCCAAACTTCTTTGAAATATCCACAGATTCAACGCTTCGACGAACACTTCGTACTGGACATCTTGGTCGATGACGGTCACGTACGTGGTCTGGTCGCGATGAATATGATGGAAGGCACCCGCGTGCAAATCCGCGCCAACTCGGTTGTTATGGCGACCGGCGGTGCTGGCCGCGTTTATCGCTACAACACCAACGGCGGTATCGTCACAGGTGATGGTATGGGTATGGCCTTCCACCACGGCGTTCCACTGCGTGATATGGAGTTCGTCCAGTATCACCCAACCGGCTTACCGGGCTCTGGCATCTTGATGACCGAAGGTTGCCGTGGTGAAGGCGGTATTCTGGTGAACAAAGACGGCTACCGTTATCTACAAGATTACGGCATGGGGCCAGAAACTCCGCTCGGTGAACCAAAGAACAAATATATGGAGCTGGGGCCACGCGATAAAGTTTCGCAAGCCTTCTGGCACGAATGGCGCGCTGGCCGCACCATTGCCACTCCACGCGGTGACGTGGTTTATCTGGATCTACGTCATCTGGGTGAGAAAAAACTGCTGGAGCGTCTGCCGTTTATCTGTGAACTGGCAAAAGCCTACGTCGGTGTCGACCCAGTGAAAGAACCAATCCCGGTTCGTCCTACCGCGCACTACACCATGGGCGGTATCGAAACCGACCAAAACTGCGAAACCCGCATCAAAGGGCTGTTCGCAGTTGGAGAATGTTCATCCGTCGGTCTGCACGGTGCCAACCGTCTGGGTTCTAACTCACTGGCAGAGCTGGTGGTGTTTGGCCGTGTAGCCGGTGAACAGGCCGCTCGCCATGCACTGGAAAACAATCCGGCCAACGGTAGCATTCTGGACGCACAGAGCCGCGATGTGGAAACCCGTCTTAGCAACCTGATGAAACAAGAAGGTAATGAGAACTGGGCGAAAATCCGCGACGAAATGGGGCTGTCAATGGAAGAAGGCTGCGGTATCTACCGTACGCCAGAGCTAATGCAGAAAACCATCGACAAACTGGCTGAGCTGAAAGAACGCTTCAAACGCGTCAAAATCACCGATAATTCCAGCGTATTCAACACCGATTTGCTGTACACCATCGAATTGGGTTATGGGTTAGACGTGGCCGAATGTATGGCGCACTCCGCTATCAACCGTAAAGAATCACGCGGTGCCCACCAACGTCTGGACGAAGGTTGCACCGAACGTGATGACGTAAACTTCCTGAAACACACGTTGGCGTTCCATAACCCGAACGGTGCACCACGTCTGGAATACAGCGACGTGAAAATTACCAAACTGCCACCGGCCAAACGTGTTTACGGTGCCGAAGCCGAAGCACAAGAGAAAAAGGATAAGGAGCAGGCGAATGGCTGAGATGAAAACCCTCAAAATCGAAGTGATGCGCTATAACCCGGAACGCGACTCTGAGCCGCATTTCGAGACTTATGCGGTCCCTTACGATGAGCAAACTTCACTGCTCGACGCGCTGGGTTACATCAAAGATAACCTAGCACCAGACCTCTCTTACCGCTGGTCATGCCGTATGGCAATTTGCGGTTCGTGCGGCATGATGGTTAACCGTGTGCCGAAGCTGGCATGTAAAACTTTCCTGCGCGAATACACCGAAGGCATGAAAGTCGAAGCGTTGGGCAACTTCCCTATCGAGCGCGATCTGGTGGTCGATATGACCCACTTTATCGAAAGCTTAGAAGCGATTAAGCCGTACATCATCGGTAATGACCGCAAACCGGAAGATGGCCCGAACAAGCAAACTCCGGCGCAAATGGCGAAGTATCACCAGTTCTCTGGCTGCATCAACTGTGGCCTGTGCTACGCCGCTTGTCCGCAGTTTGGCCTGAATCCAGAGTTCGTCGGCCCTGCCGCCCTTACGCTGGCACATCGCTACAACCTAGATACCCGCGATCACGGTAAGAAAGAACGTATGCCGCTGATGAACGGTAACAACGGTGTTTGGAGCTGTACTTTTGTCGGCTACTGTTCTGAAGTCTGTCCAAAACACGTCGATCCTGCCGCAGCTATTCAGCAAGGCAAGGTTGAGAGTGCCAAAGACTTCATGATCGCCATGCTGAAGCCGCAATAAGGGAGGGAGACAGCAATGACAACACAACGTAAACCTTATGTGCGTACCATGACGCCAACTTGGTGGCAGAAACTGGGGTTCTACCGTTTCTACATGATGCGTGAAGGGACTTCTGTGCTGGCCGTGTGGTTCAGCATTATCCTGCTGTATGGCGTGTTCGCGCTGAAAGGTGGCCCAGAAAGCTGGGCCGGTTTTGTCGGTTTCCTGCAAAACCCATTGGTGCTACTGATTAACATCATCGCCTTGCTGGCGGCGGCGTTACACACCAAAACTTGGTTCGATCTGGCGCCCAAAGCGGCTAATATCGTCGTAAAAGACGAGAAAATGGGACCGGAGCTGATCGTTAAGGCGCTATGGGCGGTAACGATTGTCGTTACCTTGGTCATTCTCGCCATAGCGTTAATATAATCCGGAGGAAACATGATAAATCAAGCACCTAAACGCTCTGATGAGCCGGTTTTCTGGGGGTTATTTGGCGCGGGTGGTATGTGGGGTGCGATCGTTGCGCCAGCAATCGTACTACTGATCGGTATTTTGCTGCCGTTAGGTCTGTTCCCTGGCGATGCGCTGGGTTATGACCGCGTGCTAGCATTCTGCCAAAGCTGGGTTGGCCGTATCTTCTTGTTGTTGATGATCATATTGCCACTGTGGTGCGGCTTACACCGTATGCACCATGCGATGCACGATCTGAAAATCCACGTACCGGCCGGTAAGTGGGTGTTCTACGGCTTAGCAGCGATCCTGAGCGTGGTAACGCTGATTGGCGTTGTCACCTTGTAAGTTCGCGCTGTAACGCTGATGAGGCGGCCTCGCTCGATGGCCGCCTTTTTCATTTTAATGACTACTAAACTTCAAGCCGAGAATACCGGCAATAATCAGACACAGGCTGAGAATACGCGCAATATTGGTCGATTCGCCCAGCAATATCATTCCCATCACCGCGGCGCCTACCGCACCGATCCCGGTCCATACCGCATACGCCGTTCCCGCAGGCAGTGTCTTCATTGCATGCGCCAACAGCAACATACTGACGACCATCGCACCAATGGTGATGAGGCTCGGGGTTAAACGGGTAAAACCGTGGGTGTATTTCAGGCCGATAGCCCAGACGACCTCAAGCAGGCCAGCAAAAAGTAAAATGATCCACGCCATGAACAGGCTCCAGAACTGACGGGGTCGTCCCCATAAACTGATGCGCAAGAGGGTCGTCCCACTTGGCGATTTGAACTGAGAATTTATAGCAAAATAGTGGAGAAAAAAGTACCGGTTGAACGATAACGAACATCAGACAATAGAGCGGTTTAGTTGGCACCACGAGAGATCGCACCGCCCAGATGCTGCACATCTTCACCAAAACCACGGAAGGTGTTACAACCACTGAGGGAAGCCAGCAATAATAAGGAGATCACAGCTAACAATGCTTTCTTCTTCATACTAAGCCTTTCAACGATGCAGAATGAAAATTGATTGGGGAAACCTGGGTCTCCCCAATGTAGAACTTATTTAACGCGAGATACATATTCGCCAGAGCGAGTGTCAACTTTGACCACTTCGCCGATCTGTACGAACAATGGCACTTTAACTACTGCGCCAGTAGACAGCGTTGCTGGTTTGCCGCCAGTACCTGCGGTATCACCTTTCAAGCCTGGATCAGTATCAGTGATTTCTGCTTCGATAAAGTTCGGTGGCTGAACGGCGATAGGACGACCATCCCACAGAGTCACGATACATTCCGCATTGTCTTGCAGCCATTTCGCCGCGTCAGATACGGTTTTTTCATCAACCTGATGCTGTTCGAAAGTCTCAGGGTGCATGAAATGGTAGAACTCGCCGTCGTTGTACAAGTAGTTCATGTTGGTATCTACAACATCTGCACCTTCGCAAGAGTCAGTAGATTTGAAGGTTTTCTCTACGCGAGAACCGGTCAGCAGACGACGCATTTTAACGCGCGCAAAAGCCTGACCTTTACCTGGTTTAACGAACTCACTGCTTTCAATAGCGTAAGGTTCGTTTTCGAACATGATTTTAAGACCCGGACGGAAATCGTTGCTAGAATAAGACGCCATGATGGCCCTCTAAATATTTAACGGTAGCTTAGCCAAAAAATGGCACACATTGTAACCCAAAACATCGCGGATAGAGAAGATTGGTTACGTCAACTCGCCGATGTTATTACCGATCCCGACGAATTACTGCAACTTCTGTCACTGAATACCCATCCGGAACTGCCTCAAGGACGTGATGCGCGCCGTTTGTTCCCCTTACGGGTTCCACGAGCCTTTGTTGCACGCATGCAACCCGGCGATGCCAGTGACCCACTGCTGCTTCAAGTTTTGACATCTAGTGAAGAATTTACCACTGCGCCCGGTTTTACTACCGATCCGCTAGATGAGCAGCACAGCGTAGTACCCGGTTTACTGCATAAATACCAAAACCGCGCACTGTTGCTGGTAAAAGGCGGCTGCGCCGTAAACTGTCGCTATTGTTTCCGCCGCCATTTCCCTTATCAGGACAACCAAGGCAACAAAGCCAACTGGCGTCAGGCATTGGAATATATCCACCAGCACCCTGAATTAGACGAGATCATTTTCTCCGGCGGCGATCCGCTGATGGCAAAAGATCACGAACTGGATTGGTTGATCGGCGAGCTAGAAGCTATCCCACACATTAAGCGGCTACGAATTCATACCCGTTTGCCGGTAGTCATCCCAGCGCGTATCACCGCAGAACTGTGCCGACGTCTGTCAGACTCACGTTTACAGGTGTTGATGGTCACGCACATCAATCACGCCAACGAAATCGATCAGGTTTTATGCGCAAGTATGGCACAACTACGACGAGCAGGCGTGACGCTGCTGAATCAAAGCGTACTATTGCGCGGCATCAATGATAACGCCGACACACTGGCAACGCTGAGTAACGCTTTGTTTGATGCTGGGATTTTGCCTTACTACATCCACGTGTTGGATAAAGTACAAGGTGCAGCACATTTCATGGTGAGTGATGAACAGGCGCGTATCATTATGAAAGCGTTGCTGAGCCAAATTTCTGGTTATTTGGTCCCCACGCTAACCCGAGAAATTGGTGGGGAACCCAGTAAAACACCGTTGGACCTGCGCTTAATGCAACAATGAGTTTTTGAGTACAAAAAGGAATGCACAAAGCATTCCTGAGACTGACTACAGATAACTCAACGCAATCCCGATAAATAACACCAACCCCACATAGTTGTTATTCAAAAACGCGCTGAAACAGGCATCGCGTTCGCGGGTCGCGATCTGTTTTTGTTGATGAATAAACAACGCGCCTGCCAGCAACAGCGACCAGTAATAAGCGCCGCCCAACTGCATCAGATGCCCCACCCACAACATCAGCAACAACGTGACGAACTGCAACAGGCCAACGATCAGCTTGTCGTAGCGGCCAAATAGAATGGCGGTAGATTTAATGCCTATCTTCAGATCATCATCGCGGTCAACCATCGCGTATAGCGTGTCGTATGCCACCGTCCAGCAAATGTTTGCCAGCAGCAATAACCAGCAGCTCAAAGGTAAAGACTCACTCACGGCGGCGTAAGCCATTGGAATACCCCAGCCGAATGCCGCGCCGAGAACAAACTGTGGCAAGTTGCTCACCCGCTTAATAAACGGATAGACCCAAGCCAATACCAGTGCCGCCAGCGATAACCAGATCGCCATCGCATTCAACGTCAACACCAAGGCAAAGGACACCAAAACCAGCACCACGAACAGGATTTTGGCTTCTTTCACACTCACCCGTCCGCTGGGGAGTGGGCGCCCTGCGGTGCGTTTTACATGACCATCGAACGCACGGTCAGCATAGTCATTAACCACACAACCCGCCGCACGCATCAGGAAGACACCTAATACAAATACCAACAAGATTGACCAAGATGGAATACCGTGCCCCGCTAGCCACAGTGCCCACAGTGTAGGCCACAGCAACAACAGCGAGCCGATCGGTTTATCAATGCGCATCAAATGGCTATACGCCTGCCATTTGCTTTGAATCACGCTCCCTTCCAAGATATCTCCCCTCTCGTCATACCCGGTCTGCGCGATAAATCGGCGAGTCCGATAAAAACAGTTCTGTCAGCAATAGCGGTTTACCCGCCAAACGCAATCGGGAACGGCGCGCCCACAAAGACTCTTGCTGACCAATATGAATATAATCGCGAGTTAACGCATCGTTGCTGAATAGGTAACGCCCCAGCGGCAAAGTGCCCAAATCCACCAGCGCCTGATCCGGCCCAGTCAAGGTTGCTTGCGGGATCACCGTGCGCCCCAGCAACCAAGGTTGGTTATCGCCAAATAATACAACTTCGCGCAACCAATAGCGGGGGCTTTCCGGCAAATGTTCAGCCTCTTCACCGAGTTGCTCGCGGTTGATAAAACACTCTCGCTGTGGTTCGACATGCACGCGATCGCAATAACGTTCAAAGCGACGAGTCATGGAGCCCAACTCCATCAACCAGTCATTAACGGCGGCGGGCACCGGGGGATGTTGTTCAGATAACCACTCAAGCGGCGGTAGGATCGAATCCCTATTGCCAAACATTACGCAACTCCACGTCGGGAGCCACCCCGACCATACAAACTGTTAACAGTCAGCCATTGTAACGCAGAAATTCGAAACCAGCAGGCGGATTCGTGGAGAGATGTAATCGGAGGTCAGTGGCACTTTCGGCGCAACTCAAAGTGGTGACAATGCGAGCAAGGTCATGAACATGGATTAATCATTACATTTTATGTGGACTATTGGCGTTCGAATTTTATACTGCGATAGATTTTGTATCTCAGGCCAACATCGCACAGCGAGTACAAGGAAGAGAATATGTATTGGGTAGTCGTTATCGGCTCTATCATTACGATCGGCATTCTATTTGCCATTTATGTTCCTTCTGGTAATACACCTACAACCGGGCTATGGGAGCAGCTCCCCACCAAAGAACAATATATCCGCGCTCACCCTGAAACAGCGCATGGCCAACATGTTAAATGCTATTACTGTCGCTCGTTCAATACGTTGGATGTCGGGTTAGCTCGGTTCACCGACTATCGCCGCACCATCATTTGCCGATCCTGTAAACGCTCACTCTGGCGAGAGCAAGACTAACCGATAAAAAAGGTGCGCCGAAGCGCACCAAGTCAAAGAGCCAGCATCGGCAGCGTGGGGTACTACCCCTTGCCTTTCACGCTGCTAATAAAGGTTTCACGCGCAGTGGTCGAACCCAGTTTTTCAGCTTCATTCATCAGTTTTAGTGCTTTGTCGATATCACCGGCTTTCACCGCCTGTTTGATACCATTGTTAAAGTAAGTTTCGGTGTCGTTCAGCATCGGTTCTGACGGTTTCACTTCAACCGGTACGGCGACTGGCGCAGCAGCTGGACTTGCAGGTGTGGTACTCCCAACCACCACTGGTGCCGAAGCGGGTGCCGGTTGCAACATACCGATCATCACGTTACCGGTGCCTTGTTCTGCCGTTACCTTCAGCTTCAACAAGCCATTGCCGGTGTGATTAGCAATCGGATCGGGAATATCCGGTACCGCGTTACCCACCCCACGGGCATAGGCTTTCGCCGGGTTAGTCAGTTGAGTGGTTTTCGTCAGATCCTGTTTGGTGGTGTAGACCAGCAGATAGATCTGTTTCTGCCCTAATGCCGGGGTCAGTTTTAACGTGCCTTCCAGCCGGTCGGTCGACATCACGCCCGGTGGTTGGTAGATAAAATAGCTACTTGGGTAATACGCCGCTGCGCGCAGATGTTCGTCCAACACCAGCACGCTTGGCGCATACAGCGAATTATCCTTGGCGATGCTGCTTAGCGTCACTTCCAGCGATCCGCGATCGGCGGGCAAAGTGTAAGCCGCCACCGCACCTTGAATATCACCTTGATTAATTTGTGGGCTAACGTTATCCAGCTTGATGTCTTGGCTAACTGGCGGTACTAACGGCTGCCACGGCAAGCTTTGCAGCGTAGCGCCGCTGATAGCAGGTGCGACAGCAACGTCTGTTGGATTAGCGGCCTGAGCGGCCAGTGGAACACCGACGGTTAACGCCAGTGATAGGCAGAGCGACAACCAATTCTTTTTCATTGTTATTTCCTCTCGCATAACGCGTTCAACCCAACAGCGGGCAGGCAAGCGCACCGCTGTTGGGGAAGTGGGTACTTAGATGCTGATCTATCCTAAATAATGATCACCACCAGATTTCCATTTGAGCCCCAAAGGTCACTTCGTCGTCATCGCCACGGCTGAATTTATGCACGCTAGAATCCGCGTAAGCTGTACCTGTGTTGTAACCGGTGTCGCTGTTAGTCGCGTAGCCCCAGTTTTCATCCCACTTGGCATAAGTCGCGAACAGACGGATCGCCGGACGTGACCAGATACTGTTACCCGCTTGCCATTGTTGTGCCAGCGTCACTTTGTACTGGTTGTTGGTTTCGCTCACGTTTTGCGATTTCACATTGTCGTAGCCCAGTTCCAGCAAGGTGCTCATGATTGGCGTCCATTTGTACATTGGACGCACACCCACGGTGTACCAAGTGGTGCCGTTCTTGTTGTCGCGATTAATGTCTTGGTACATCGCCACATACATCAATGCCCATTGGTCGTTGAAATCGATGGCACCGTGATCCAACACACGCAACAGATAGCCATTGTTGTCGACACTCGAGCCTTCAGCACGGCCATTTATTTGTGAAGACATAGCGTCAGTGGCGTATTGCACAACGAATTTGTTGTAGCCGCTGTAAATGCTTTGAGTGTGTTCCCCTGTCAGCATCCAGCCGTCTTTAGACGCGCCATCGGCCAGGTTGTAACCGTCCTGCACGTTGGCCCGGCCAAAATCAACCCCAAATTCCAACGTACCACCTGGGTTAGTTTCCAAACCTGCCAGACGCACATCGAAGATGTCGTTAATGGTTGGGCGTTCATCAAGTTGGTTGTAGATATAACCGTAAGAACCACCGGATTCGCCGTTACGCGTCACCGCCATCGACAACTTACCGAAGCCCAGATCGATGTTTTCCAAACCTGCACCCGGGCCGGAGATATCCCAGTAGTAGAAGTCAATCATATGGACATCATGACGTTGATAGAAACGCTTACCGGCCCACATATTGGCACCCGGCAAGGCATCGATCAGGTTTTTACCCTGCACATTCACTTCACGAAAGCCCGGTGTCGCGTCTTCCCAGTCGGAACGTTGTGACACCGAGTAAGCCAAGTTAGTATCGAAATAGAAGCTCTTGTCCCCTTCTTTCCACACTTCCTGACCCAATTTTAATTCGGCGTAAGTTTCACATTCGTTGCCCAGACGGTATTTACTCGGAGCACCCGTTGCTTTAAAGCATTCTTGCTCACCACCACTACCGGTCCAGCCAATGCCAGAACGGGCGTAACCTTTAAAATCCAGCGCCATCGCCGAAGACGAAAGCACGCCCATGGTGATAGCCAGAGCCAGAGGAAGTTTGCGCAGAGTCGTCATCATTATTCTCCAGTTATATAGACCGTTATACCCAAAGGATTTCATGGTGCAGCTAGGCGGCCAGCTCGCGAATCCCCGGGAGCTTACTCAAGTAAGTGACTGGGGTGAGTGGGCGCAGCCAACAACGCTGCAACGTGAAAAACGAAGGGTATTAGTGCTTTAAACGCCCAGCTCCTGATGCAACCGTCGACACGCAGTTCCGTCCTCGCGGAACAGATGACAACGGTGTGGCGGTAAGCCGATAGCGAATGTGGCACCTTCTTCTACCAGCACTACGTCGTTCTGGCGGTAAACCAGGTTCTGACGAATTGCCGGGATCTCGATGTGGATCTGCGTCTCGTTACCGAGTTGCTCCACCACCTGTACTTCACCTGTCAATTGCACCTCGGAAGCATCGCCGGGTAGCAGGTGCTCCGGGCGAATACCCAGTGACATATTGCTGCCTGCCTGCACACCCTCGCCCTCAACCGGTAGCCAAACCCGTTGGCGATTCGGTAGTTCGACTTGAACTTGCTGAGGTTCTGCGGCAGTCACTTTCACCGGTAGGAAATTCATTTTTGGCGAGCCGATAAAACCGGCAACGAAGCGGTTGGCTGGATAGTGATACAGCTCCAACGGCTTGCCCACTTGCGCGACACGCCCGGCGTCGAGCACGACTATCTTGTCGGCCAGTGTCATCGCTTCGACCTGATCGTGGGTGACGTAAATCATGGTGCGCTGCAAACGCTTATGCAGACGCGAAATCTCGATACGCATTTGCACACGTAGCGCGGCATCCAGGTTGGAAAGCGGTTCGTCGAGCAGGAATACATCCGGCTCTGCCACTAAAGTACGGCCAATCGCCACCCGTTGACGTTGTCCACCAGACAGGGCTTTTGGTCGACGATCCAACAAATGCGCCAATTGCAGCACTTCGGAAACCTGATTAACCCGTTGGCTAATCTCAGCCTTTTTAGCGCCAGCTAGCTTGAGGCCGAAGGACATGTTGTCCGCCACTGACAGATGCGGGTACAACGCATAAGACTGGAACACCATGCCGATGCCGCGTTCAGAAGGCGGCACTTCATTCATCCGTTTTTCGCCGATCAACAGATCGCCGGAAGTGATGTCCTCCAAACCAGCAATCATGCGTAGCAAAGTCGATTTACCGCAGCCCGACGGGCCGACAAAGACAACAAACTCGCCATCATTGATGGTCAGATTGACATCCTTGGAAATCACAGCCTCGCCAAAGGCCTTGTAGACGCTGCGTAAAGTAACGCTAGCCATATGCTATTCCCCTCTATCCCTTAAAAATTTCAGTTTCCCACGCAGGATAGGGCAATGAAATCAATGTTGCTGATAGTGCGGGAATGTGTGGAAGTGGTAATCATCCGTAACAGGATTTTTCATGGGGGAGGAGATGGGGGGATGGGATAATGCCGAGGAGGATGAGAAGTTCAAGGTTAAAAGCAATTGTGTGATCTGCTTGGCAAAAATCAGCGTCCTTTTTTGTGCCTAACACCACAGAATAGGGCGGAATGTTAGCTGGATCACAGTAAGCGTCTGAGGGGCGTAGAGGGGGGGATGATGAGTTTGTATCGACATGTAACCCACTATTACGCTGAAAACCACTCTCCTCGCACCTCGACTATAAAGAAGGATTGGATTATGAATCGCTCTGCCCGCACGCTGATGCTGTCTGCTTTAACCACGTTGGTGCTCTCCTCTTCTGCTTTCGCCAAAATTGAAGAAGGTAAATTAGTTATCTGGATCAACGGCGATAAAGGCTATAACGGCCTGGCCGAAGTCGGTAAAAAGTTTGAGAAAGACACCGGTATCAAAGTCACCATCGAGCACCCAGACAAACTGGAAGAAAAATATCCGCAAGTTGCTGCCACTGGCGACGGCCCGGACATCATCTTCTGGGCACATGACCGTTTCGGTGGTTATGCCCAATCCGGCCTGCTGGCAGAAATCCATCCTTCCAAAGCCTTCGAAGAGAAAATCTATCCATTCACTTGGGACGCGGTTCGTTACGACGGCAAGCTGATCGGCTACCCGATCGCGGTAGAAGCGCTGTCGCTGATTTATAACAAAGACCTGATCAAAGAAGCGCCAAAAACCTGGGAAGAGATCCCGGCGTTAGACAAAGAACTGCGCGCTAAAGGCAAAAGCGCCATCATGTGGAATCTGCAAGAACCGTACTTCACTTGGCCAATCATTGCTGCTGATGGCGGTTATGCCTTCAAGTATGAAAATGGCAAATACAACATCAAAGATGTTGGTGTTGCGAACGCGGGCTCTCAGGCAGGTCTACAATTTATTGTCAATCTGGTGAAAAACAAACACATCAACGCCGATACCGACTATTCCATCGCCGAAGCCGCCTTTAACAAAGGCCAGACCGCGATGACCATCAACGGCCCTTGGGCATGGTCGAACATCGAACAAAGCAAGATCAACTACGGCGTTACCCTGCTGCCAACCTTCAAAGGTAAACCTTCCAAGCCGTTCGTCGGCGTACTGACTGCCGGTATCAACGCCGCCAGCCCGAACAAAGAACTGGCGACCGAGTTCTTGGAAAACTATCTGCTCACTAACGAAGGTTTGGCGGACGTCAACAAAGACAAACCACTAGGTGCGGTAGCGCTGAAATCGTTCCAAGAGCAACTGGCAAAAGATCCGAAGATTGCCGCCACCATGGAGAACTCGCAAAACGGTGAAATCATGCCGAATATCCCGCAGATGAGCGCCTTCTGGTATGCCGAGCGTAGTGCGGTGATCAACGCCGTGAGCGGTCGTCAGACGGTGAAAGCAGCATTAGACGACGTGCAAACTCGTATCACCAAGTAACTCTTCTCGTAGTGCAGGGCGTGGTTTGCGCCCTGCTGTTGCAAGTCTGAAAGGAACGCCCTATGCAACTAGCTCACGCCGAATCGGCGGCGCGCAAGAAATCGAAGTGGTGGCAAAGCGATCTGCTGAAATGGTTGTTAGTCGGCCTATTCAGCCTGATTACCTGCTATCTGATTGTGCTGATGTATGCACAGGGTGAATATCTGTTCGCCATTCTGACGTTGGTGCTGGTCAGCGCCGGACTATATGTTTTCGCCAACCGCAAAGCCTATGCCTGGCGCTACGTTTACCCCGGCGTCGCTGGCATGGGGTTGTTCGTTCTGTTCCCGCTAATCTGTACCATCGCCATTGCCTTTACCAACTACAGCAGTACTAATCAGTTAACCTATGAACGCGCTCAATCAGTATTAATGCAACGCCAATTTCAATCAGGTAAAACCTTTACTTTTGGGCTGTATCCTACCGCCGATCAACAGTGGCGTTTACAATTAACCCATCCAGACAGCGGACAATTACTGATCTCCGAACCGTTCAGTTTTAGCGGTGCGCAAACGCTGAAATTAACGCCTGAAAGCACCGAACCCACCGGTGAACGCGCCACTTTGCGAGTGATCACCCAAAACCGTCAGGCACTGAGCCAAATTGTTGCCGTGCTGCCCGAAGGCGGTGAACTGCGCATGAGTTCATTACGCCAGTTCTCCGGCACCAGCCCACTTTATACAGTTGGGAAAGATGGCCAGACGCTGACTAATAACCAGACGCAGGTACAGTATCGTCCGAACCAAGAAATTGGCTTTTATCAGGCAGTGAATGCCGATGGCAATTGGGCTCAGGAAACGCTTAGCCCCGGTTATACCGTGACTACTGGTTGGAAAAACTTCCTGCGCGTGCTGAATGACGAAGGTATTCAAAAACCGTTTATCTCGATTTTTGTCTGGACCATTATTTTCTCGGTGTTGACAGTGATACTCACCGTGGCGGTCGGCATGGTGCTAGCCTGCGTAGTGCAGTGGGAAGAACTGAAAGGCAAAGCGATTTACCGGGTGTTGCTGATCCTGCCCTATGCGGTACCGTCGTTTATTTCCATCTTGATTTTCAAAGGGTTGTTCAACCAAAGTTTCGGTGAGATCAACATGATGCTCAGCGCACTGTTTGGCATCAAACCCGCATGGTTCAGCGATCCGATCACCGCCAAAAGTATGATCCTGATCGTCAATACTTGGCTCGGTTATCCGTACATGATGATCCTGTGCATGGGGCTGCTGAAAGCGATCCCGGACGATCTGTATGAAGCCTCAGCGATGGACGGCGCTAGCCCAATGCAGAACTTTTTCCGCATCACTTTCCCACTGTTGATCAAACCGCTCACGCCGTTGATGATCGCCAGTTTCGCCTTTAACTTTAACAACTTCGTGCTGATCCAACTGTTGACCAATGGCGGCCCAGATATGATCGGCACCACCACGCCAGCTGGCTATACCGATCTGTTAGTCAGCTACACCTACCGCATTGCCTTTGAAGGCGGCGGCGGGCAAGACTTCGGATTGGCCGCGGCGATAGCCACGCTGATCTTCCTGTTGGTTGGTGCCTTAGCCATCCTGAACCTGAAAGCCAGCAAGATGAATTTCGACTAAGGGAGATAAAGAAAAATGGCAATGGTTAAACCTAGATCCCAGCGTCTGCGGCTGTTTATCACCCACCTACTGCTGTTGTGCTTTATTGCATTGATCATGTTCCCACTGCTGATGGTGGTGGCTATCTCGCTACGATCCGGTAACTTCGCCACCGGTAGCCTAATCCCAGAACAGATCTCTTGGGATCACTGGCGCTTGGCATTGGGTATGAGCGTGACTCACGCCGACGGTAGCGTCACTCCCCCGCCATTCCCGGTGCTGTTATGGTTGTGGAACTCAATTAAGGTCGCGGTGATCACCGCTATGGGTATCGTGACGCTTTCAACCACTTGCGCCTACGCTTTCGCCCGTATGCGTTTTCGTGGCAAAAGCACCCTGCTGAAAAGCATGTTGATTTTCCAGATGTTCCCAGCAGTGTTATCTCTGGTGGCGTTATACGCCTTGTTCGATCGCCTCGGTCAATACATTCCGTTTATCGGCCTGAATACTCACGGTGGAGTGATCTTCGCCTATATGGGCGGTATTGCGCTGCATGTATGGACGATAAAGGGCTATTTTGAAACTATCGACAACTCATTGGAAGAGGCCGCCGCGTTGGACGGTGCTAGCCCATGGCAGGCGTTCCGACTCGTCTTGTTGCCACTCTCGGTACCGATTCTGGCGGTGGTGTTTATTCTGTCGTTCATTGCCGCGATTACCGAAGTACCGGTCGCGTCATTGCTATTGCGCGATGTCAACAGCTACACACTGGCGGTCGGGATGCAGCAATATCTCAACCCACAAAACTACTTATGGGGCGATTTCGCCGCCGCTGCGGTGCTGTCGGCGATCCCCATCACCGCCGTCTTCCTACTGGCTCAACGCTGGTTGGTGGGTGGCCTGACCGCGGGTGGAGTGAAAGGTTAACTTTGGTTGTCATCCGTTGATGTACTTGTTTATCAATACCTGTGTCTTTGGCGACTCTCTGAGTCGCCATTTTTATATTTGTTATTTGTATTTATTAGCAAACTAACGGCCATTATCTTAATTAGTTGACATCCTATTCCTAAAATTACGCCCCCATCTAGCCAATCACCTCACGAAACCAATAAAATCATTAATATGCAAAGCAATAATATAATTGCATGCATTCACCAGAACAAATAACCCATATTATTGTTTTTTTACTGTTTTTACATAAAAGCAATATTTTGATTTCACCAAGGACGATTTATGCGCTCTAAATTTAATGGGCTGGTTGCTGCTAGTCTGTTTATCTGTGCATTTACCAGTAATGCCAGCGGATTGGTAACACCTGATAACGACTTACGTAATGATTTGGCTTGGCTGTCCGATCGCGGGGTGATTAACGTCAGCCTGTCGACATGGCCGCTTAGCCAAGAAGAAATTCATTCCGTGTTGGCACAGGCCAAGCCCGTCACCAATACCGAAAAAAATGTTATCGACCGCGTTCAACGCCGCGTCGGTGAACTAAAAGCCAATATTCGCGTGAGCGGATACACCTCGACGGATAAACCGGGAACACCGCAAGGTTTCGCCCAAAACGAATATGCCGACGAACGTTTTACTGTCGGTTTGGGTGCCAACGGTGAATTCTGGGATGTGCGTTTACAGGGCATGGTAGAGGGCGATCAGCGCGCCAGCGACACTTCCAACTACAACCTGCAAGGCTCCTACGGAGCAGTGAAAATCTGGAACCAATGGCTATCATTCGGCGAAGTCTCCCAATGGTGGGGGCCGGGTTACGACGGCAGCTTGATCCGCTCCGATGCGGCTCGTCCGGTCGCCGGTTTTATGCTGCAACGTGCCGATCAATCGCCATTCGAAACACCCTGGCTATCGTGGATTGGCCGTTGGCAGTATCAACTAACCGCCGGGCAACTGTCGCAATATACTGCCGTGCCGGATAGCAAGCTGATTGGTGGACGTTTCACCATGATGCCAACCAACTTCCTCGAACTGGGAGCCTCACGCATCATGATGTGGGGCGGCGATGGGCGTCCGCAAAGCTGGAGTTCATTCAGGGACGCGGTCGTAGGCAACGACAATACGGGCGATCGACAAAATGATCCCGGTAACCAGCTCGGTGGTTTTGACTTCAAGATGAAATTACAACCGTTGATCGGGATGCCCGTCAGCTTCTACGGTCAGCTCGTCGGCGAAGATGAATCCGGCATGTTGCCATCGCACAACTTTTATCTGTTGGGTTTAGAAGGCCACCCAGAGTGGGGCCCGACCACCATTAACTGGTATATCGAAGGTTCGGATACGCGTTCGAATGGCGATGCCAATAACGTGACTTATAGCCACTACATCTACAAAGGTGGTTATTACCAACAAGGTTATCCATTAGGTCATGCGATGGGTGGCGATGGGCAGATGTTGGCGGGTCGTGTAGAACTGGTCTTGGACGATGGTCAACGCTGGAGTACCCGCTTGGTGTACGCCAAAGTTAACCCGAATAATCAGACCATTAACCAAGCATTCCCGCAATCCGATACGCTGAAAGGTATCCAATTAGGTTGGGGTTATGACTTCGACTCTAAAGTGAAATTTGATACCGGCTTATGGTACACCAATAATCACGCCAGCACGGCTGATGATGTCGGTGCAGGCTTCAGTTTCGAAGTACCGATTAATCTGTAGAATTTAATCAGTTGAATGAAGAGGGCCTCGCACCCTCTTCATTCCGTCAAATTAACGCCATTCTTTAAAACGGTTAATCAGCGCATTGGTCGAGCTATCGTGGCTGCCGATTTTCTCGTTCCCTGCCAGTTCCGGCAAAATACGGTTAGCCAACTGTTTACCCAACTCCACACCCCACTGATCGAAGGTGAAGATGTTCAGGATCGCGCCTTGAGTAAAGATCTTGTGTTCATACAGGGCGATCAGGCTGCCCAAACTGAACGGCGTGATCTCACGCAGCAAGATTGAGTTAGTCGGGCGGTTGCCTTCAAACACTTTGAACGGCGCTACGTGCTTCACTTCCTCTGGCTTTTTGCCTTGCGCGGCGAATTCAGCTTCAACCACATCCAGCGCTTTACCAAATGCCAGCGCTTCAGTCTGAGCAAAGAAGTTAGACAGCAGTTTAGCGTGGTGATCGCTCAGCGGGTTATGGCTGACAGCTGGCGCGATGAAATCGCATGGGATCAGCTTGGTGCCTTGGTGAATCAGCTGGTAGAACGCGTGTTGACCGTTGGTGCCTGGCTCGCCCCAAATAATTGGGCCAGTCTGGTAATCCACCGGATTGCCGTTGCGATCGACATACTTACCGTTGGATTCCATGTTGCCTTGCTGGAAGTAAGCCGCAAAGCGATGCATGTACTGGTCGTAAGGCAGAATGGCTTCGGTTTCAGCACCAAAGAAGTTGTTGTACCAGATACCGATCAACGCCAGCAGCACCGGCAGGTTTTTCTCCGCTGGAGTTTCGGCGAAGTGTTTATCCATCGCATGAGCACCACTCAGCAGTTGCTCAAAGTTGTCGTAACCAATCGACAGCGCAATAGACAGACCAATCGCGGACCACAGGGAATAACGACCACCGACCCAGTCCCAGAATTCGAACATGTTGTCGGTGTCGATACCGAACTCGGAAACCGCTTTACCGTTGGTAGACAGCGCAGCAAAGTGTTTTGCCACGTGTTTTTGATCGCCCGCAGTTTTCAGGAACCAGTCACGCGCGCTATGGGCGTTGGTCATGGTTTCTTGCGTGGTGAAAGTTTTTGAAGCCACCAAGAACAGCGTGGTTTCTGGGTTCAGTGGCTTCAACGTTTCGGCGATATGGGTGCCGTCAACGTTAGAAACAAAGTGCATATTCAGTTGGTTTTTATACGGACGCAGCGCTTCGGTCGCCATATAAGGGCCAAGATCCGAACCACCAATACCGATGTTGACGACGTCGGTAATCGGCTTACCGGTGTAGCCTTTCCAGTCGCCGCCAATCACGCGGTCGCAGAACTGTTTCATCTTCGCCAGTACTGCATTCACTTCTGGCATCACGTCTTTACCGTCAACGATAATCGGGCTGTTGCTACGGTTGCGCAGGGCAATGTGCAGCACGGCACGATCTTCAGTACGGTTAATCTTCTCACCGGCAAACATCGATTTGATCGCGCTTTGCAGATCGGTCTCTTTTGCCAGCGCCTGCAGTTTTTCCAAGGTTTCTACGGTGATGCGGTTTTTGGAGTAATCCACCAGCATCTGGTCGTTGAATGTGGCAGAGAACTTGGCAAAACGATCGCTGTCTTTGGCAAACAGTTCGCTGATTTTAACATCTTTCATTTGTTCAAAATGTTGCTGCAAGGCCTGCCAGGCAGCGGTTTGACTAGGATTGATATTTTTCATAGCAACGCTCTTCTAGACTGAGAATGATTAGAATGTGATTGTCCGATTGTAGCTCGTTAGTCTGTGATTACGATCTCTTTTCTTGCGATAGGCTTTATCTGTCAAAAGTGGCGTTTTTTTCAGAGTGATGCTCGCATTTTTACGCTAACAGTCTGTTGCTGTGGTTGCGTAAATGTCACTAAACTGTATGAAAACTGGCGTTAATGCCGCTCAGGAAAGGAAGTTTTCATGGAATTATCCGCCCCGCTGATGTTGGTTGTCATCAGTTTAAGCTCGTTGTTGGCGCAATGGTTGGCTTGGTCGCTACGCCTCCCTGCCATTTTGCCATTGCTGCTGTTCGGGATCATTTTGGGGCCAGTGGTACATATGGTGCAGCCGGATCTGCTGTTTGGCGATCTATTGTTCCCGGTCGTGTCACTGTCTGTCGCCATCATTCTGTTTGAAGGGGCATTAACGCTACGCGTCGACGAAATCCGTGGGCTGGGTGGTGTGGTGCGCAATCTGGTCAGTATCGGCATGTTGATGACCTTCTTGGTGATCAGCGTCGCCTGTTGGTTGCTGCTCGACCTGCCACCGGAACTCGCCGCCTTGATCGGTGCAGTCACCGTGGTCACTGGCCCGACAGTGATCGCCCCACTGATGCGTGTGGTTCGCCCCAAAGCCAGCATTAATCAGGTATTACGCTGGGAAGGGATCGTTATCGATCCGGTCGGTGCCATCTTTACGCTGTTAGTTTTCGAATTTATCGTGGCGAAACAGGGAGCTGAATCCTATTTACATCTACTCTGGACACTCGGCTTCACCGTTTCCGTCGGTCTAATTAGCGGTGCGCTGTTTGGTTATCTGCTCGGCATCGCGCTGCGCCGCGTTTGGTTACCCGCTTACCTGCAAAACCTAGCAGTGCTGTCGATCATGCTGACCGCATTTGGGGTGTCCAACGCCATTGCCGACGAATCAGGCCTGCTGACCGTTACCGTAATGGGTATCTGGCTCGCCAATATGCGCGATGTGGATACCAGCGAGATTCTAGCGTTTAAAGAGGAACTGTCGGCGATCCTGATTTCTGCGCTGTTTATCATTCTGGCTGCGCGGTTGGATATCCATGCGCTATTCAGTATGGGTTGGCCGCTGCTGGGATTGTTGCTGGTGGCGCAGTTTATCGCCCGTCCATTGTGTATTGCCGTTTCCACCTGGCGTTCCAGCCTGCATTGGCGCGATCGTCTATTACTGTGTTGGATCTCTCCGCGCGGTATCGTGGCGGCGGCGGTCAGTTCATTGTTCGCCCTCACCTTGCAACGTGCCGGTTATCAAGGCGCAGACCAGCTAGTAACCGTAGTTTTCGCTATCATCATCGGTACCGTGGTACTACAAAGCCTGACCAGTGGCATGATGGCGCGTTGGTTGCGAGTACAGCAACGTAAGCCACGCGGCGTATTGATTGTCGGGGCCAACAGTGTGGCGCGGATGATCGCGCAAGCTCTGCTCAAACTAAACATCCCGGTCGTCGTCACTGACAGCAGTTGGGAATATTATCGCCAAGCACGTATGGACGGTATCCCCGCCTATTATGGTCATGCTTACTCCGAACATGCCGAGAACACCCTCGATCTAAGCGAAACGGCACAGGTCTTGGCGCTATCTCCTAACCGACATCAGAACGCATTGGCGATCTATCACTTCGGCCACATTTTTAGTGACGAACGCGTGTTCTCCATCCGTTCCGGTGCCCCGCTGAAAGGTCGCACCAACAGCTCAGAAAGTTCGCGCTTCCGCCGTCATGAAGTCCTGTTTAATCAAGAGGCCACCTACGGCCGCTTGAGCAGTATGATCGCCAAAGGCGCCGTGATCAAAGCCACTAAGTTGAACGAGAATTTTGGCTGGCAGGAATATCTGAATATGCATCAAGGTGTTATCCCACTATTTTATCAGCAAGAAGACGGTAAATTACAGCCATTAGGTGCTAACGCCGTGCCGGTTTTACCTTGTACGCTAATTGCATTGGTACAAGATGAAAATCCCTCAGCGTCTGCCCGTTGACAGCGATGAATAAACCCGCTATTCCTAACAGCCTACTTGCACACCGCGTGTGCAAGCCAGAAGAGGCGCGTCGCCCAGGTAGAGTGTCAGAGGAGCCGGTTTCCGCAGACGACACAGGAGGGGGTGCGACGCCGAGGTACGGTGAACAACGGCAATCACCGTATCGGCTACAGGGGCTGAATCCCTTGAGTTGTCACCCTGGATCGCGCATCGTCGGCGGTCAACAAGGTGGGGCGCTTCTGGGTGTATCGTAGCTTTAACCTCTACGCCTGCTCCCTGTTTACCGCTCTTTCCTTGTGCCAAGGCTATGGAAATAAAATGCCGTCTGAAACGGCATCCCTGACACGAGGTTTACCATGAATCAAGCAGCCCCTCAACACGACACTGTGGTGGCAAAATTTGGCGGTACCAGCGTGGCCGACTTTGAGGCCATGAATCGCAGCGCCGATGTCGTTCTTTCGAATTCCAATGTCCGTTTAGTGGTACTTTCCGCTTCTGCTGGCGTAACCAATTTTCTCGTCGCGCTGGCCGAAGGTTGTGACATCGAAACGCGCAGCTATCAACTCGATGAAATTCGCCGCATCCAATACGCTATTCTCGATCGCCTCGATAATCCTAAAGTGATCCGCGATGAAATCGATCGCATGTTGGAAAACATCACCATGCTGTCGGAGGCTGCCGCATTAGCCACGTCTCACGCGTTAACAGATGAACTGGTCAGCCACGGCGAACTGATGTCAACTCTGTTGTTTGTCGAGATCCTGCGCCAGCGTCAAGTCGAAGCCGAATGGTTTGATGTGCGTAAAGTGATGCGTACCGACGATCACTTTGGTCGCGCAACGCCAGACGGCGCAGCACTGAAAGAACTGTGCCAAACGTTGTTGGCTCCGCGCCTGAAGCAAGCGTTGGTGATCACTCAAGGTTTTATCGGCAGTGAACCGAAAGGCCGCACTACCACGTTAGGCCGCGGCGGCAGCGACTACACCGCCGCTCTGTTGGGCGAGGCGCTTGGCGCCAGCCGTGTTGATATCTGGACCGATGTACCGGGCATCTACACCACCGATCCCCGCGTGGTGCCTTCCGCCAAACGTATCGACAAAATCACCTTTAGCGAAGCGGCAGAAATGGCGACCTTCGGCGCCAAAGTCCTGCACCCCGCCACTTTGCTGCCTGCGGTACGTAGCGATATTCCGGTGTTTGTCGGTTCTAGCAAAGACCCGGCTGCTGGCGGCACGTTGGTGTGCAATACCACTGAGAACCCACCGCTGTTCCGCGCTCTGGCACTGCGCCGTAAGCAAACGTTGCTGACGCTGCACAGCCTCAACATGCTGCACGCACGCGGCTTCTTGGCGGAAGTGTTCGGTATCTTGGCGCGTCACAATATCTCGGTCGATCTGATCACCACCTCAGAAGTGAGCGTGGCACTGACGATGGATACCACAGGTTCGACTACCAGCGCAGGCAGCCTGTTGACCACTTCATTACTCACTGAGTTGTCTTCGCTGTGCCGAGTGGAAGTAGAAGAAGATCTGGCGTTAGTCGCGTTGATCGGCAACCAGCTTGCTCAAGCGCGTGGTGTGGGCAAAGAGGTGTTCGGCGTTCTCGACCCGTTCAACATTCGTATGATCTGTTACGGAGCCAGCAGCTACAACCTGTGCTTCTTGGTGCCTGGTGCCGATGCAGAACAGGTTGTTCGTACACTGCACCATAACCTATTCGAATAAGTCACACCGTTCGCGGGCAGGGTTCACCATGCCCGCATTCTTGATTTCTCTACTATTATTTATTACTTCGCGTTTTGTAGTTAAGGAAAACGATTCTCATGTTGGCCAAACTGACTCGTCTGTTCCCATTGTGGGCCGTCCTGCTCTCTGTTGCGGCTTACTACACACCGGGCACCTTCACCGGTATCAGTCCCTACATTAGCCCGCTGCTCATGCTGATCATGTTCGCTATGGGCGTCACGCTGCGACTCGATGATTTCAAACGTGTACTGTCGCGCCCCGGCCCGGTCGCTGCGGCAACCTTTCTGCACTATCTGATCATGCCGCTCGCGGCGTGGATCTTGGCGATGCTGTTCCGCATGCCACCAGACTTGTCGGCAGGTATGGTGCTGGTCGGTAGCGTCGCCAGTGGCACAGCCTCCAACGTGATGATCTATTTGGCGAAAGGTGACGTTGCGTTATCGGTGACGATTTCCGCCGTCTCTACGTTGGTGGGTGTCTTTGCCACGCCATTACTGACGCGATTGTACGTTGATGCCGAAATCAGCGTCGATATCATGGGTATGTTGCTGAGTATTCTGAAGATCGTGGTGATCCCTATTGGTCTGGGGCTGATCATCCATCATACCTTCACTCACACCGTAAAACGGATCGAGCCTTTCTTACCCGCACTGTCGATGGTTTGTATTTTAGCGATTATCAGCGCCGTGGTCGCAGGCAGCCAAAGCCATATCGCCTCTGTCGGTTTGGTGGTGATCATTGCAGTGATCCTGCACAACGGCATCGGGTTATTAAGCGGTTACTGGGGCGGTAAACTGTTCGGTTTCGATGAATCAACTTGCCGTACACTGGCGATTGAAGTGGGTATGCAAAATTCAGGTCTGGCGGCTACGCTGGGTAAAATCTACTTCTCCCCGCTGGCGGCACTGCCGGGCGCGCTGTTCTCCGTATGGCACAACCTGTCCGGCTCGCTGTTAGCGGGTTACTGGTCAGGTCGCCCGATCAAGAAAAAACAATAGCGTCAACAAATGGCGCAAGCCACTCAGCAAAATGAGTGGCTTGCGTATTATTGGTTTGCTTTAAGTGTTTTCTTGATAGGGAAAGTGTTAAACGGTTTGATCTCTTTAAGTACGAACATACTTTGCATTTCTTTTATTCTGGGCAGGCGTCTGATAACCGACATCGCGAATTCCGCATAAGAATCTAAATCGGGTGAAACGACCTGCAAAAGGAAATCGGCGTCGCCACCAATGCTGTAACAAGCCACTACGTCTTCTAAATCTGTCACTTCTTGTTCAAACTTGTGTGCTTCTGCTTCACTGTGACAATCAATAACGATGCGGATAAATACCATCACGCCAAGACCAATTTTGCGACGATCCAAAACGGCACGGTAACCCTGAATAACCTCATCTTCCTCTAACTTACGTACTTTTCGCCAACAAGGTGAAGAAGACAGCCCTATTTTGTCCGCCAATGTTTGGTTGGTCATGCGAGCATCTTTTTGTAGCAAGGTCAAAATCTTGATATCCGTTAGGCTCAACGTCATTGGGTAATTTCCTTTCTCTATAGAACCAAATATGGGTAGATACTGCCCTTATTGGTCGCATTATCAACAATAATAGGCAACAACTTTCCTTATAGAAAGTTAATAATATTTTTAAATTAATGGCTTACAACATCACGAAAAAGGAAAAATACATCATGTTAGAACCTGCACAAGTTTTGGCTTACATCATGGCATTGGGATTAGCTGCAGCGATCCCAGGCCCGGGAATGACCGCATTGGTCGCTCGAAGCGTCAGTGGCGGAGCTCTCACCGGCTTTACTATGCTCGCGGGTATCGTTATTGGTGATTTAATTTACCTGTCATTGGCAGTATTCGGGCTGGCGATGGTGGCACACACCTACAGCGCGATTTTTTCTTTAATCACTCTGGGAGCAATCTTCTATCTTGGTTGGCTCTCTTGGCAATTTTGGAACCACAATCCACAAGCTGTGGTTATTGATCAGAAAATCAGTCGGCGTGATTTAACTTCAGCTTGGTTATCCGGTTTGACGATTACTCTGGGCAACCCAAAGACCATTGCTTTTTATATGGCTCTACTGCCACTAGTAATCACACTAGATACCGTTTCGTTGCAAATATGGGCTTTTATGTTGGTTCCACTGACCATCATCATTTTGTTAATCGTGGGAGCCATATTTATTTTAGGGGCATTAAAGATAAGATATTTTCTTACCAGCACACATGCACAACGCTGGCTTTTCAGAAGCGTGGCAATCATTATGCTCGCCGCTTCGTTAGGGATGTTATGGAAAATGCTGTGATCTAAATAGACACATCACCTCGCCAAAACGCTTCCGGCACACTGTCATTCAGTTTCTTCTGTGGCCACAGTTGGTTATAGCTGTGGCAGAACTGTTGTAAAACGTGATTGAGTTCATGTCCTTCCGCTACTGGCACTCATTGAGGTGTGATCATGAATATCGAAATGGAAGGGTTTGATCTCGAAGTTGAAGTTATGGGATTAATCGTCAACGCCCATAGCATGGTGATGCATTGCGCGCACGTGGAAGAAGACTTTGTCAAATTATGGCGCAGACAGAGGTGAAATTTCGGTGCACTTAGTGGTGGTACACGCACAGAATCACCTGATGGACGCCATTATGATGGGAAATGAGCCGTCAAGTTATCGCACTACATCAAAAAATTACCGACAAAAAATGGCTAAAAAAAGTGTTCAATCAATGAATAACCTGCGCAAAACCGTGGAGTGAGGAGCACAGACCCCATATAACGTTAAACTTCCGGTTTATCCCCGCTGGCGCGGGGAACACCAACCAAGTGTCTAATTTTATCATTGGCCTGTCGGTTTATCCCCGCTGGCGCGGGGAACACCGCTCTACTCACAAGAGTACGTCACAGCACTACGGTTTATCCCCGCTGGCGCGGGGAACACAATTCCGCATTTTCGGCGTCGTACCACGCCCCCGGTTTATCCCCGCTGGCGCGGGGAACACCTGAAACGCTTTACTGAATGACACATTCAGCGCGGTTTATCCCCGCTGGCGCGGGGAACACCGGGCCGACGAGCAATTGATCGTCATTCATCACGGTTTATCCCCGCTGGCGCGGGGAACACACTAACCTGAAAGCAACCGGGGATACGAAGGGCGGTTTATCCCCGCTGGCGCGGGGAACACCTGTCAGCGGCAAGACGTGTATGAAAGAGACTCGGTTTATCCCCGCTGGCGCGGGGAACACGCAAGCAGCAACCATCACCGACTGACATTCCAACGGTTTATCCCCGCTGGCGCGGGGAACACACCATGACGCGCTCAGAGTGAAGATGAACCAGCGGTTTATCCCCGCTGGCGCGGGGAACACCGTGAGCTGTGGATTAACATTCGCCGCTGGCGCGGTTTATCCCCGCTGGCGCGGGGAACACCCCTTCCCCATGAGGGTCACCCATTCGTTACGCGGTTTATCCCCGCTGGCGCGGGGAACACTTTATGGATCGTGTACCCGCGAGCATTGACCTCGGTTTATCCCCGCTGGCGCGGGGAACACAAGACGAATATTACCCGCGCACTCATATTTTTCGGTTTATCCCCGCTGGCGCGGGGAACACCACTCTACTCACAAGAGTACGTATCCGCCCTGCGGTTTATCCCCGCTGGCGCGGGGAACACGTTGTTTCAAGTGGTATTGCAGGATTAGAGGGCGGTTTATCCCCGCTGGCGCGGGGAACACCATTAAGACCGCGCGTCAGATCATTCCGTTTGCGGTTTATCCCCGCTGGCGCGGGGAACACCAAGCTCGGTCTGAGCCAACATCATTCCGATGCGGTTTATCCCCGCTGGCGCGGGGAACACGGTGATGCCAAGCTGTTTGATTTGGAAGGTCGCGGTTTATCCCCGCTGGCGCGGGGAACACTGCGTTGTTTGGCGACGGGGCACCGTCGGGCGCGGTTTATCCCCGCTGGCGCGGGGAACACCCGCCGTCGATTTATCCAGGCTTTTAAGATAGCGGTTTATCCCCGCTGGCGCGGGGAACACGTCCAGTGCTGCAAGCAGTGAATCTACGTATGCGGTTTATCCCCGCTGGCGCGGGGAACACTTGGCGGGCGGTGAAAACAACCCCAACTACGGCGGTTTATCCCCGCTGGCGCGGGGAACACCGGATGGCCTGTTCTGCACCGAACGGCTCCACCGGTTTATCCCCGCTGGCGCGGGGAACACAACTGCCAAGCCTCCTCGAGCGTGACGGAAGTCGGTTTATCCCCGCTGGCGCGGGGAACACCTTTGCACTCTCATTAGTTCACCCACATGTTACGGTTTATCCCCGCTGGCGCGGGGAACACGTGGCCACTTCTTTATATTGCGAGTCAGCCAGCGGTTTATCCCCGCTGGCGCGGGGAACACAGTTGTGGTGCGGTATGAGGGGGTTAATCTGGCGGTTTATCCCCGCTGGCGCGGGGAACACCCAGCCGCGCTCGGCAAATGAAACATGCTCACCGGTTTATCCCCGCTGGCGCGGGGAACACATTCTGGGATGCCTTTTAGCATGCCATTTTCACGGTTTATCCCCGCTGGCGCGGGGAACACTGAACATAGGCATTGGCAAGGTGGTTAAGTCGCGGTTTATCCCCGCTGGCGCGGGGAACACCAATACACTAGGTAACTATCGATCATCACCTGCGGTTTATCCCCGCTGGCGCGGGGAACACAGCTCATCAGTCCAATACCTACCCAAACGTCTCGGTTTATCCCCGCTGGCGCGGGGAACACACGAAGATGAGAGCCACTTTCACAACGGCTCTCGGTTTATCCCCGCTGGCGCGGGGAACACCGCTGTATGTAGCCAACGGTCTTGATGCGTATCGGTTTATCCCCGCTGGCGCGGGGAACACTGACATCACCGGGCTCTAGCGCAACATCGACTCGGTTTATCCCCGCTGGCGCGGGGAACACGCGTGGCGCATCCACCACAGTCGCCTGATCCGCGGTTTATCCCCGCTGGCGCGGGGAACACTATAGCTATTTCATAGAGTTAAATATGGCTAACGGTTTATCCCCGCTGGCGCGGGGAACACACTAAAACTATACTACTGTTATTAAACACGTTTTTCTATAGAGAAAAATCCACCAACTTTTTCACAATTTTAAAGAACACTAACTCATTGATTTTACAATGGGCTGAAAGAGACTAACCTCAAACCATCATGATCCACCGGCATACGTCGATTTTCTCCCCACGTTTGAAAATCGAAACCAGATTCACTGTTAGTCGCCCAAGACATCACCACGTTTCCCTCGTCTGCCAATTGAGTGATTTGTTGCCAAATCATCTCTCGTACCCGACGCGAAGCATCTCCCACATAAACTCCGGCACGAACTTCTAATAACCAAACAGCTAATCGTCCTCTCAAACGAGGAGGAACATTTTCAGTCACCACCATTAACATACTCATCAACCACGACTCCGATGCCCAATATCCCCAAGAGAGTCAGGCTCAGGGATCGCTGGCGGTTGAGCATCTTCAAAAGGTTTTGGTAAATCAATCTCACCTGCGGCTAACACCTCTTCAATTAATGGGATCAGACGAGCTAACGTTTTCTGACTGCGAAAAATATCACGGCAGGCCAATCGGACAGCTTTATCTGGCGATACAGGTGTCCCCGCTGCAATTTCAAATGCCTTCGGCACGACTCCTTCAAATTTAACCAAATCAGCAATGTCATAAACAAATGACAACGGTTTCCCTGTGTGAACAAACCCGATGGCCGGGGCATACCCTGCTGCCAATATCGCCGCTTCTGTAATACCGTATAAGCATGATGTTGCAGCACTGATACATTGATTAACCACATCCCCCTTTTCCCAATCTTTGGGGTCATAACGCCGCCCATTCCATTTCACACCGTAACTCTTCGCCAACAGAGCATAGGTTTGCCGCACTCTCGCGCCTTCGATCCCCCGTAATTGCTCAACAGAACGTCGGGTAGGTGCAGGTTCACCAAAGCGCAGCTCAAACATTTTTCGCACCACTTTAAGACGTAAATCTTCGTCCAGAGCTAATTTTGCTTGATACAACAAACGATCCGAGCGCGCACCGCCGGGTTGACCACTGGCATACATTCGTACACCAGCCTCCCCCACCCAAACCAACAGAGTCCCCGCCGTTGCAGCCAATCTTACCGCCGCATGAGAGATCCGCGTTCCGGGTTCAAGCATGATGCAGGCAATCGATCCAACCGGAATATGAGTGCGAATTCCGGTTTTATCGATCAAGACAAATGCCCCATCAATGACGTCGATTTGCCCATATTGCAAAAAAACCATTGAATTCCGGTCTTTCAAAGGGATAGGGGAAAGCGGGATGTAGCTCATTAAAATATCTCCATTTCAGGCACCAAAGCAGCCTTGCTATTCAAGCAATGGAAAGCAAACCACATCCCATTGCTTTCGCAGGCCCGATCCCCTTCGCAAGAACCGTAAGAAGTTTATCCGCATCCAACACCGTCAAAACACCATCAAAGCAGACTGGTTGAATCTTTCCAGCAAGCTGACTTTTATGAAAGAACATGGCCTTTTCCTGAATAACGCCAATGCCTTCCAAATGAGCAAAGTCCGAGAATTTACGTTGCAACCACGCGATTTGCTCTTCTTCACGAAGTAATGGCACACGGCAACTTTTAATTTGCCCACGATTATTCAGCCTGCACTGTTCGTCTTTGATAGTTTTGACCGGATTTGCCCGTAATCTAAAACGTAATCTCGCGCCCTGACTAAGCCGATAATTTATCGGCTTACTCGCCATTATTTGAGCAACTGCTGCATCGCAAGGGAGCTGCGACGACTGGAGCAAAACCGTTGCACCTTTTCCGAGCTGTAACTCTTCAAGTCGAAACAGAAAATCCCGCGATTTTTCAGGTTGATCCGGAAATAGCTGCCAAAGCGCACGATGTAACTGATAGGGATCTTTAGCCCATTGCCAGTTGATAAAGATTTTACTCAGATACATTTCGCCCTCCCTGAATAACAAACCACTCCCTTGCGGCAAACTGCCGTGGCAAGGTAACAATGGGTTCGTCTCTCATCCTGTAACGTGAATTAGTCGTATTAAGCGCTTCTTCGCTGTAAATATCGCCCGCATTCGAACCATATTCGGCAAGTGCTGTGACAGGATCTTCAGCCTGACAATGCCCCACAAAAAGCGGTGCTGTCATAGGGCAACTTCGTCGTCCTAAATAAGGTGTAAAACGAGGTTTTTGTACCGCATCACTAAGAGTTTCCAGGTTAAATCCCGAAGAGGGTGTACACCACAACGCGACAGTAAAAGAGGCATCACATAGGTACTCACGCCAAGTTTGTATCGTTTGATGACTTTTTAACCCCGCATAATCGACTCGCGCATCTTGAATCGTATGATAGTCAGTGAGTTTTATTACTTTGAGTGGTATCCCATCTGCTGTAACCCTGTCGCAATGGACAGCAAAACGCACGCTGTCCGACAACATCTGTAGATTCGTGCTGTCATTACGACGAATACCCAAACAAGCACCCAATAATCCAAGCAAGCCGCTACGTGTTGGAAAAGCAGCGGTTGGGCGAGTACCTTCAAATGTCGGTAATCCCCAGAACTGCATCGGACCTGCCAGACGCAGAATCAGATACTGGTTCATCGCTATACCTCGCCGTTATTACGAACCCACTGCTTGAGTTGCTCAAGGCTCTCCATGGCCTTCACCCCTTGCGGTAAACTACCACCTGCAAGTTGGAATTCAGCCGCGGGCCCAATCAATCCATATCCTTTAGCAACACGTTGCCAATAATCAGCAAAGGCTTCAATTGATGGCTTGAGATAGCCTTCGTTTGCTTTCACCGGTTTTTCGAAGGCATTCGCCAGTGATAATGGGAAGTCAGAGAAATTGACCATCACCAGATCGGCGGGGTTAAAAGCGGCAAAAGTACGTTGTTTGGCACCCGGCGTTTCTGTCGCCAACATGTGTGCCAGATGCGCAGCGATTTCCAGCGCTTTGCTGCGTTCAACACCGCCTAAATTTTCCTGAAGCTGGCTAATGTTCAAACTGGCATAGCGATAAAAAACACCGGAAGAGAATTCCTGGGTGCCAAGATGTCCCGAACCTAACTCCTGTAGATCATCAACAGCGGTAAACCAGTCAATATCAGAATCAACGGTATGAGTGGTAATAGCATGAGCAATAGACATCGCCCCATCCACTTTCCCTAATTCGCTCATCATGCCGCTGGTTGCCATGCGGCCACTTAATGCAATATCGACACCATTCTGGAGGTTAGCTCGTAGTGCGAGGCATTGGTCTTTCAGTTTTTTAATCAGTTTTTTCTCATCTAACCCTTCAGCATCACCTAACTTTACCTGTTCGCAAAACCAAGCAAACTCACCTTCAAGCCAAGGAGTCACCGCATCAGCATCAATTTTTTCCGATTCATCAATGGTTTTTCCTGAAAGCAAAGCCAGCGTGCGGTCAATGAGAGCACTATCAAAGCGATCAGCAAAAATTTCACGCAGGTGATCTCTAAGTAGTTCTAGATGAATCGTGCGAATGCTCGAGCCTCCGACATGACGAGCATAATAATCGCTTTTACGAATAGCGCGTTTCAGGCTCTGGCTGGAAATTCGCACCCGCCGCTTACCCCCAAATACCGCATCCTTTTGCATATTCATATCGTCACGGTTAAGGCATGACGGGCTATGGGAAATAAGAATATGAAAGTTGATAAAGTTATTCATGACAGTGTCCTTACGATGATTTTTTTTGAGGAGTGGCGAGTACAAAATCTTCCAGCAATTGTTGACGTTCTTTCTTATTCTTATCCCACCAGATCAACTGGTTGGCAAAACTTGGCCAATAAAGCTCAGGCTCTGCATGTGCCAGTAAACGACGCAGTTGCACCATATCAGTAGGCCATTCGGTACGCAGAAGCTGAAAAATACGCCGTTCATTAATGCAATCACTTTTCGCCAGCGCTTTGCCTAAACTGATGCCATATTTCTGCTGTGGATCTTTTTCTTTATGGCTAATGGCGTCACGACCAGCGGTCAGGCAAAACACCATACGCAGTAACGGTCTTTCATTTGCTGGGTCATCCCAACCAAAAGATGAAACTAGGCGATAAAACACCGGAATATCTTTTAAATCATCAGGTTCGGAAACTCGCCGAAGTTGTGCCCGAGCTCCAGCATCAAGCCGAGTCCAAGCGTGATACAACGCCATGGTATCAAGCGACATGGTGATGACCTCCTTGTGGTTGCAGTGCAGAAAGATTTTTGTATAACGAACGGCGAGCGACAGCTAATGCCACCGCCAATTTTGGATGATGAACATAAGGCAGAGTCGCTTCTTCAAATAAGCGCTCGCAAAGTTTATAAAGCTCAGCATTAAGAACTCGTAATGCGTCCTTTGCCTGATCAAAATTCAGTGATGCCAGTAACGGTGGGATAATTAAATCACTTTGTCGATAATACTGACGTTCCGCTTCCTCATGTACTGCAACACCAGCACCTTTAATCTCACTGTTGCTGACACCTTGTGAAAAAGTGTAAAGCGCTTTGCGTAAAGCGCTTTTATAACCCAGCCCAATGTCTACAATTTCAGTAATAATTTCCGGGTGTTGCTGCCAGCCTTGATTAAAAGCCAGCACATCATGTCGGCGCTCCAGAATTGAAGCCTGATTATTACGATATCCCCCAATAATCAGACGCAACCTTTGCCCTTTAAGCAACTCTTTCGCCTGCTGAACAACAGCCGCAACGCGATGCCCTTCACTATTTTTTTCACTTTGCTTTTCAATCAGAATACGGCTGATTTGCGTCCATGAAGGAATTGCCGTCGTGAAAGCGAGAAATTTCTCTTCCAGTTGGTCTTTTTTGGTCTGTAATAGGCGTGGTGAATGCGGGTGAGGCCAAATATCCTCAATAGTAAAATTAAACTTAGCCTTTAAAAAACCATCATAGCGTTGCTCACTATGATGGCCACAACCACTGCACTGGCCTGCACCAATAGGCGGGCAAAGTTCAATATGATCAGGCTGCCAGAATAGCCCTCGCAATAAACCGATTCTGCCCGCAGGAATGGTAGCAGCATTTTTTATCGGCACCTGCCAGACAAATTTATTTTCGATACCGGGTTCATCGGGCAGGAATAGCGTTAAGCGATCAGTAGTCAGAACATTTAACCAAACCGTGGTACGTAGGTCATTTCCCTGAACCAGAGTCGTTACCGGTGAACCACCCCGTAAACCACTCTTAAATCCACCGCCAAAACTCGGCGCATTATTGGCCTGGTTAAACAGTGCAATGGCTGCACAACCACCACATAACGCACTGCCCTGCCCCGGCTCATTAATGAAGGAACAATTTGTCGCCCCGGTTAATCCGGCAAGTAATTTGTCCATTTCGGTAGGTTCTTTGGCTGCAACACCTTTAACCTGCATAAAGGGTGAATCGGGGTGTTGAAGCTGAAAAGTTTCTTTCCAGCGCAACGTGGTTTCATCAAAAACGGTTTCAGAAAGAACATTATTAAGATGTTGTCGGAGTTGTGCATCGTTTTGCGGCTGGAACATCACCTGCACTAAACAGATCAATAACTGCAGCGCGGCAAGTTCCATATCATCACGCGGCAGGCACAAAACCCACTGTTCTTCGCTACAGAGTAGAGTTTGTAGCGTAATGACTTGCGAGGAACCACCTTTTAGCGCACGAACCGGAATCCATTTCTCTGACAGAAGATCCATATTAATTTCCTTTTGAAACAGCTCATTAACTTTTCAATACCACTACTAGCACCACAACCAGAGCAGTAAAAACGATCGCCAACGGATTGATGGTGTTTAGCAATTTTATTATCTCAAGAATACCCTGTACCAACGTGGACATAGCTAACCTCCCTTGTTAAAGAGTGGCTAGATTATCTTCACAATCACAAACTATCAAGTCATTATGTACTCGATAAATTTAATGCAAACTTGACTTACTATTAGTTTTATCTACTCTCTGTAAGCGTGTTCCCCGCACCTGCGGGGATAAACCGTCATTCTGAACTCGAATGCACACAAGATAGAAATGTTCCCAAAACCATTTGGGCTAGACAGGGATGGTTTTTACCATCCCTGTCTCCATCGAATAACTTAGAGAGAGCTTTTTTCCTTGAAAGTGCCAACGGCCTAAATCACTTTGCCCTTCCAGCCATAACACACCATCTTCATCCGTCTTCTGCTCAAATAAACCCTTCCAAGAATGTGGCACATTTACACGATTCATCGACAACGCTTCCTGTAACTGGAATACGTCTAATTGTTCCACGACTCGCCCATCTAATAGACTTTTGCCCTGTGGAGTGGATAAATAAGGCACAACAGGCAAACTCATTTCACCATCGCGCGTGACAGCACAAACTTCGCTATGATCATCGGCAAGAGCCGTATTTTCAGCCCAATCCAGCATACGTCTGACTTTATGTCGTTTATTGAATTGATCATCAGCATAATGCTCCATTCCTTGTGTAACCCACTCAGGTTCCAGCACATCTTCCACTTCGCTATAAATTGGCTCGATCCAGTGGCGATAGGCTTGTGGGAAATTCAGCGGTTCTTCCCGTAACGCTTCAATATGCTGCTGTGTCCGCCACATCACACGGGTATGGTTATAAATCAAACCGTGTGTTCCATATCCTTCACTATCAGGTAGTAATACCGTAGCGCGGGGAACGGTAAAAGATGCCGGCCGATGGTTTTCTTTATGGCGATGCAAACGGCCCAAGCGCTGAAACAGGAGATCGACCGGGCAGAGTTGGGTGATTAACCAGTCAAAACACACATCTAAACTTTGCTCAATAACCTGAGTCGAAACTAATATCCGCCCACGACTGCGATTGCCATTTTTACCGAAATAGCTCAGCACATCGCCTTCTTTCTCTTGACGGTCGGTCAGCGTAAAACGAGCATGAAACAGCATGACGTCAATATCCGAATCAGTGCACTCTCGCAGTTGTTGATAGACCTGCTGTGCATCATCCACCAAATTACAAATAATGCAGACCTGCGCCCCACTACGCGCAGCATCCACCATTTTGCTAAGCAAAACAGAGTCAGGCATGAGATTTTCTGTATGTCGTGCCTCTAGGTTCAATTGAAAAGCTGGCGGGAGGTGTTCGGGGTGTTGCTGTAAATCCAGACATAATGCTCCCTTGGTATTACACCAACTGATCAAGGGATAAGATTCTGAAACAGGATTATTATTCTCAGATACAGCTTGAGGATTAGCATAACTGGAAAGCAGCCGTTGCCGTTGCTGCGCCGACAAAGTCGCAGAAAGTAAAATTGCACTTCCTCCAGCTAACTGTTGCTCGCGTAAAACCGCATCGAGTAAGCCATTCATATAACTGTCATAGGCATGAACTTCATCGACAATTAATACGCTCCTCCCGACACCGAAACCACGAATAAATCGATGACGAACAGGCAACACAGAGACCAATACTTGATCGATAGTGCAAACACCTATTTGCCCAAGAAATACCCGTTTACGACTCTGAGCCAGCCATTCACAACATTGCACCCAGGCCTCTTCCCCTTGTGGGTTGCTCCCTTTATGCTTGATTTCTTGGAACTGCTTATTAAATCTTGAATTCCCGTGAGCCAGAGTCAAATTAGGATGCTCAAATAAGCAGTTCGCTAAGTCTTCCATTCGTTTGAGCATCGCATTGGCTGTTGCCTGCGTCGGCAGTGCAAAAATAATACTATCCGCTAGTTGGCTATCAATGAGTTTCCACGCATAAGCCAGGGCGGTTTCTGTTTTCCCTGAACCTGTGGGTGCTTCAATGAGCGTTAAACCCCGTTCGACAGGTATCTCATCAACCAGTATTTGTAACTGACGTGGGCGGTATTTTTTATCCAATAAAGCCTGAACGCCAGCATAAGAATTTACTTCCGTCAACAAACCACTGCGTTGTACGACCAATGCGGCATCTTTTTCATATCGAGATGTAAAATAATCCTGCAATTCCACATTATTTTTTGCCGGTTTCGCACAATAGGAGAAGGTGTCATCACTATGCCAGGAACCTAACCAGTCAGAAACAGAACAGAAACCTGCTAAGAGTGGCGAGGCTGTTGGTGGAATAGATTTAAGGGTTAATCCTGCAGGAATAAGAAACAACTCTTCAAGTATCTCAATCCATTCGCCACGCGCCGCCTTATCGCGAGCGGATAAGGCGTCAAAGGCGTGTGGCAATTTATAGTGATCTACAGATAAATGTGTTTCTCTCCGTACATAGCCGTGATGACCGCTGACCGCTTCTATCCATGGCATCCAAGAAATATAAGGGTGAAGCGGTCGCTCACCAAAACTCAATTCGTTGTTGCTGGCAACTAAAGGCTGGTAATCATCAATAAACCAAAATAATCCTGCCGCACCATGATCAAAATTTCGACACTGTTCCAATCCAGGTAATTCACTATTTTTGTCTTCTGGATGTAGTGCTAACCATGATTTTTTGACTTTACATTGAAAACGGACATCCCATTTCCCAGAGTCATGCATCGCAATAAAAAATAGCAACCATGCTCGTACTTCTATTTCGCTAGCCGATTGCTGACAACAAAAAGTCTGCCGCAGGCTGGTGCAATGATCCCACCAATAAGCAGCAACTGCAGTGACATCTAAGCAATGATAAGGTAATAAATGATAAGCCCTATCTGACTCATCCTTATTGGTCTTCCCCCAGTAAGCAAAGCAAACATTTCCCGGTGCCATCAGCCGTCATTTAATCCTGTAATTAAACCCAGCAGGTAGTGTCCCAAATACTCACACTATATCATTGACCTAGTTCACAATTTATAAAATCGATTTTCACTGTTTACTTAAATACCCTGTTTCCACCAAAACGCTTCCGGCACACTGTCATTCAATTTCTTCTGCGGCCACAGTTGGTTATAGCTGTGGCAAAACTGTTGTAAGACGTGATTGAGTTCATGTCCTTCTGCCACTGGTAATAACAAAGCTAACGGTATATTCAGCCGCAACGCGATGTCGCTATCGGTTTGCTCGTGCAGCGATAACGGAATCCCTTGTTCAGCACACCATTTTTGCAATGGATGCTCCGGAGATTGATCGTTGCCAAACAGTTTTTTATTTTCAGTCTCAATACATTGAATAGCGCCCGGTAGTTGCGATAACAGCGATTCCAGCCAATTGACCACTAACATCGCCGATGCCCCAGCAAACGCCTGAGCAGCGATCCAACCGCTGACCGCTTCCTGTGCCCAAAGGATGTGGATCTCACCGCCATCATCCGGTAATAGGTTGATTCGTTGGTAGAATAAGCGCAGTTTACCGAATGACAAACCGGCTTTAATCGCCTTCTTACCACGCAAATCCTGCGCTTTTAGCACATGCATATGCGGCTGTTCCAAGCGCCGCAGGTAACGATCCAATCCTGCGCGGGAAATCGTCAAATCCAAGCCCTGATTCACCAATACCACCAGCTCATCCAGCGACACCTGAAGTTTTTGTCTCAGCCAATTGATCAACAGACTTTGCTCTAGTCTCAGAACTTTATGTACCGTTTTTGGCGTGGTACGTTGGTCGTCCACATCCTGCCGCTGCCGCCAACGGCGCACCGTCGCGACAGAGATCCCCAGTTCTAGCGCCAACGCACGGTCACTCTTGTCTGATTGCTGGATATAACGCCGAACACGCGGCGTGGTAGTCGCATTGGCGTGCAGCTTGATTTCCATCGCCTATTCTCCTGAGTCTTTCCTACCGACTATATACCCAACGTTATGAGACTGTTATTAATCAAGTGTCACTTTGTGAACTGTCTCAAATTTATCCGCCTACCATTCACTGATAATCGTCGCCATCAGAAAACCATTCTTTTCTTAAAGAGGCTGCCATGAGTATGTTGGGATTTATCGAAGCCAAGTTGATGCCACTGGCAGCCAAGGCAGCGCAACAGCGGCATTTATGCGCCATCCGTGCCTCCTACGTTTCCTTTATGCCGTTCATCATCGTCGGTTCGGTACTGCTGATCATTTCCTCGTTCCCGAATCAGAGCTATCAGCAGTTTATGACCGGTATGTTCGGCGCGACCTGGAGCAACATCATCGAGATCCCGTTTAACGCGGTGTTCTCAACCATGTCTTTGTTTATCAGCTTCTTAGTCGCTTATCGGTTGGCAGAGCATTATGAAGAAGATCAGGTTTCCAGCGGCATTCTGGCGCTGGTGTGCTTCTTGATCCTAACGCCGTTTATCAAAGTCGAAGCCATCGGCAACGTTACGGTAATCCCAACCGAATGGATTGGCAGCAAAGGGCTGTTCGTGGCAATGATTGGTTCGTTGCTGTATACCGAGCTGTTCTGCTGGCTGAAACGTAAAAAACTGATCATCAAGATGCCAGAAGGCGTACCGCCAGCGGTGCAAGAATCCTTTGCCGCCCTGCTGCCTGCGCTGATCGTGATTATTTTGGTATTGGCGATCCGCATCGGCTTCGAACACACCTCTTACCAAACACTCCATCAATTTATTTATCAAGTGGTTGCTACGCCAATCCGTCACTTCGGCACCTCTTATTTTGGCGCGTTACTGACTGTATTGAGCATCACCATTCTGTGGTCGGTAGGCATCAACTCCGGTTCGATGGTTAACGGCATCATTCGTCCACTGTGGATGGAAAACCAGACCGACAACATCGCCGCGATCCAGGCTGGCGTCACTCCGCCGCATATCATTACCGAACAATTCTTCGACATGATTTGGATGGGCGGTGCTGGTGCCACGCTATCGTTAGTGATCGCCATGTTGTTCTTCGCACGCAGTAAAAGTATGCGCGAAGTCGCCAGACTGGGTGCGGGTGCCTCGGTATTCAACATCAACGAGCCGATTCTGTTCGGTATGCCCATCATCATGAATCCGATCATGCTGATCCCGTTCAATCTGGTGCCCATTGTGTTAGTCACCGTGCAATACGTGGCGATGAAACTCGGCGCTGTTGCCGTCACCACCGGGGTGTTTATCCCTTGGACGCTACCACCGGTGATCAGCGGTTTTATCGTCACTGGGCATTTAAGCGGCAGCCTGATGCAGATAGTCAACCTATTGATTGGTGCCATGTTGTACCTGCCGTTCTTACGGATTCTGGATAAGCAGTACTTGCTGTCTGAAAGTAAATAACCACCGATTTGGAGCATCCTATGTGGGGAATGATTGCCACCTGGCGCATGGCGCTAGAAGGCGTTACGCAGGCCAGTGAAACGCTGGCTAACAATGCCACGGCGGCACAAGCGGTGGTTGATGCGGTAGTCGCGGTGGAAGACTTTCCGTTGTACAAATCGGTCGGTTACGGCGGTTTGCCCACGGAAAATGCAGAAGTTGAGCTGGATGCCGCCTTTATGGACGGCGACAGTCTGGCCTTCGGTGCGGTCGGTAATCTGGTGGATATTGCCAACCCGATAAAAGTGGCTCATGCCCTGAGCCGTGAACGTTTCAACAGCCTGTTGGTCGGGCAAGGTGCCAGAGAATGGGCGCTGAGCCAAGGTTTCAGCGAAAAAACCATGCTGACCGAACGCGCCCTCCAGCACTATCGCAAGCGCTGCCGTGAAACCATCGATAAAGGCCTTAGCCCTTACGATGGCCACGACACCGTGGGCGCAATCAGTTTGGATCAACGAGGTTCGATGTCCGTGGCCACTTCCACCAGCGGATTGTTTATGAAACGCCGTGGACGCTTAGGTGATTCACCCATCATCGGCTCCGGTTTCTATTGCGACAGCCAGACTGGTGCCGCCACCGCGACCGGCGTAGGTGAAGATCTGATGAAAGGCTGCACCAGCTACGAGATCGTGCGTCGAATGGAGCAAGGGATGTCACCACAGCAGGCCGCGGATTCAGTGGTGTTCGAACTGGAAGATAAATTGATGGCACGCTTCGGTCGTGTGGGCGATTTGTCGGTAGTTTGCATGAATCGCAATGGCGAGTTCGGCGCTGCCACCAATATCAAAACCTTCTCTTTTGTCGTCGCGACCGCCAATCAGGCACCGACCGTTTATCTCGCCGAGCGCCGCGCCGGGCACACGCACTATAAACCGGCCGACGAACAATGGATGATTGATTACGCCGCGCGCATCCGCGCTCCAATCGAAGAGGAAGCGCATTATGATTAGTTATCAGGCCATCGCCCAAACGCCAGCGTTGAGCGCCAATAGTTACGTGATCAGCTATCCCGATAGCCCGTTGCATTCAACGCTGGCGCTCAATAGCGATCTGCTCAGCGCGATGACACAACGCGCACAGCAAGAGGTTGCCGATTGCGCCTACGGTTGCCACCCCGCAGGACACCTCAGTCTGCTGCCAGTCAGTTTTTGGCAGGATGCGCTGACCAACAAACTGATTAACGCACTACGCCCGTTATTACGCACGACTCACTGTTCCCAATGGGTACTCGACGCCAGCGGGTTTGATCTCGCTAATCAGCAACAACGCGCCATACTCACTTCGCTACTGCATTTCCTGTTTAATCAGGATTACCAATTGAGCGATCTCGGCCTGAAAAAACCGAGTGAGAACGTGCGGGGGCAGGAACTGATTTTGTGGTGCTTACCGCCACAGTTGACCGAATTGAAAACCTTGTTGGCACAGACTCACGCCACCGCCAACGGCATGATTGCCGCACGACGTATCGCCGATCTCCCTAGCGATCGCGCCACGCCAGCGATGGTGGTGGAAGAGATCACCCGGCAAATCACTGCCTATTCTAATCTGCACTGCGAAGTGCTGGACGAACAACAGATTCAGCAACAAGGATTAGGGCTGCTGCACGCGGTCGGCAAAGGAGCCAGCAATCCACCACGGCTACTGGTGTTGCGCTATGAAGGTTGTAACAACGGTGCCTATCGCGCTTATGTTGGTAAAGGTGTGACCTTCGATACCGGCGGGCTATGGCTGAAAGGCGGCGACGGCATGGTCACCATGAAATACGACATGTGCGGTGCCGCCAACGTATTCGGCCTGTTGCTGGCAGCGGCACAGCTCAAGCTACCAGTGCGACTCGTCGGTGTATTAGCGCTAGCAGAAAACATGATTGGCCCCGACGCCATGCGCCCCGGAGAGGTCAGCACCGCCTATAATGGCTTGCAGGTAGAAATTAATAACACCGATGCCGAAGGCCGTTTGGTGCTCGCCGATGCCATTGCTTACGCCGGGCAAATCACCGCCGATAACCAAACGCCGCGCTACATTATCGACATCGCCACGCTAACCGGTGCGGTGGTCAAAGCATTGGGCTACGAATTAAGCGGGATGATGACGCAGGACCAGGCCTTATCTACCGCTCTCACCGATGCTGGCCAACGCTGCGGTGATGAAGTCTGGCCACTGCCGCTGGATGACCGTTTTGCTGGGCAGGTCAGTAGCGCCATTGCCGATTTGTGCAATACGCCGACCAACAACGCCGCCATCAGTACCTCCGCCGCCTATTTCTTGAGTCGTTTCAGTCCGGCAGGCATTCCTTGGGCACATCTGGATGTCAGCGGCACCGCGCTATGGCGTGAAAGTGGTCGCAGCGTCGCCTCTGGCCGCCCTATTCCTTTGTTAATGCAGCATCTGCTGGAAGATTTGGAGAATCATCGATGAAAAAAATTCTGTTGATATGTGACCTGGGTATGTCCACCAGCATGCTAGTCAAAAAAATGCAGGAAGCCGCCAAAACTCGCGGGTTAGAAGTAGAGATCTGTGCCAAATCGGTACGCGATTACAAAACTGAAGTAGCTAACTTCGACGTCGCCTTACTGGGACCCCAGATCAAATACAAACTGGCGGAATGCGAAAAAATCGCTGCCGAACACGGTAAAAAAGTCGGCTGTATCGACATGATGGCCTATGGCACCATGAAAGGTGACAAAGTGCTGGATCAAGCACTGGCACTCATTGAGGAATAATCATGAATATCGAAATGGAAGAGTTTGATCTCGAAGTTGAAGTGATGGGATTGATCGTCAACGCCGGTAGCGCCCGTAGCATGGTGATGCAGGCAATGCGTTGCGCCCGCGTGGAAGAAGACTTTGCCAAAGCCGAAGAGTTTATGCAGCAGGCAGAGAAAGCGTTGCACGGTGCGCATGAAGTGCAAACCCGACTGATCGGCCTAGACGAAGGCAGTGGCAAGATCCCGGTGCATTTGGTGATGGTACATGCGCAGGATCACCTAATGAACGCCATCATGATGTTGGAAATGGGGCGTGAGGTGATCGCGCTGCATAAGAAGATCGCCGATAAATGTTAGCCCTACTTATCCCCGCTCACGCGGGGAATACTTCATGTCAATAGACTCCTAACACCTGGCTGCGGGGCTTTACCGAGGAAGCGCCCACCAGCGTCATGCCTTTAGTTTCCGGTGCCCAAAGTACCGACACCAATACGCCAAGTAATAGCACCGCAGTCAGAATCAACGTGGTTCCTTGCAGCCCCAACGCCAGCATCGACAATGGCAACAACCCAGTACCCACCGCTGAACCTAAGCGGCTCATCGACGTCGCAAAACCCACACCCAGCGAACGAATATCGGTAGGGAAACTTTCAGCCGGGAACACGCCCACCAAATTACTGGCGGCAGAAATAGTCAAGGTAAACAAAGCGAACAATATCAACATCGCTCCCCCACCCGGCGGTACGAAAGCCAGTGTCCCCAGACTGATAGCCAATAGCCAAAATGCACCAATCAAAAAGCGGCGGCGTGGCAACCATTGCGTTAACGCAATCCCGACCAAAGCACCGAGCATCAACAATCCGTTTAACAGCAAATCGGTGCTGAAATTCTGGCTTTGTCCCAAAGATGTCAGGATCGACGGCAAGAAGGTATAAATGGCGAAATAGGGGATCACTAAACAGACAAAAAATAGGCTGTTAAATGCTGTACGCCGCCAATAACGGGCGGAAAACAGAGTGCGGATAGGGTGGGCTGTTTCCACCGCGATTTCGTCATTCAATACCACGTGTGCGCCAAAACAACGCTTCACCACCTGATGCGCTTCGGCAATCCGCCCTTTACGCATCAGCCAACGTGGCGATTCCGGTGTGCCAATACGCAGCAACATAATCAACACCGCGGGTATGGCGCTAGAAGCCAATAACCAACGCCAGGCATCCGGCCCAAACTCTGTCATAAAGTGCCCAACAAAGCTGGCAGCAACATACCCCAGCGTCCAAATAACGCTAAACGATCCCAGTAAAATTCCGCGATGTTTGCGCGGTGCAAACTCCGCCAACAGGGTATGCCCGACCGCGTAGTCGCCGCCTAAACCAATCCCCACCAAGACTCGCAACCAGAACAACTGTTCCGGCGTGGTGGCGAAAAACTGCATCAACGAAGCCAGCGTGATGATCACAAAGCTAAAACTGAAAATCTTCTGCCGTCCGAGGTGATCGGAAATCCAGCCCAACACTAAACTACCCAAAAACAGACCGATCAACGCCGAGCTGCCGATCATGCCTTCCCAAAACGGCGTTAAACCCATTTGTGGTTTCAGTTGCGCCAAGGCGAAACCGATCACACCCAGCACATAGCCATCCGTCAGATGCGCACCAAAAGTCAGCCCCGCCATTTTTAGATGAAACGCGTTCAGCGGAATATCATCCATACGCACTGGTGGTGCGGATTGTGACGCCATGATGTTCCCCTCCCTAACACGTAAAAGCCCGGCGAACCGGGCATATTTTCTATTTTTCAATCGGGTAAATGGTTCCGGTGTTCATAATCCCGTTCGGGTCGTACACCTCTTTCAGCGCTTTCAAGATGTAGTAGGCGCTGCCGTGTTCATCTTTGGTCCAATGTACGCGGTGTTTGCCGATGCCGTGGTGATGCACCATCGAGCCGCCCTGTTTGATGGTTTCCTCCACGATGATCTTGTTCAGCGGGTTGTGGTATTTCTCGATTTCCTCTTCTGGTTTGCAGCCCACCACGTTGTAGTCATAGACAAAATACATGTTGGTGCCGTTGATGTAGCTGTGAGAAGAGTGTCCGCCCAGCATGGTGATATCGTCGGCATGAGGGAATTCATCACGGATGCGGCGGATCACGTTTTCATAGATTTGATTGATGCTGCCCCAATCGCCGGAGACTTCGGTGGTGAAGCCCATGTTATTGGTCTTCATAATTTGCACGCGCTCGGCAGCGACTTTATCCGACCCCCAATTCAGGTTGTTGAACCAGGTTTCGATCAGTTTGCTGTCAACCTTGGTGCATTCTGGATAACGTTTAACGATCTCTTCAATTCCCGCCCCGGTCGCCTGCGCAATACCTTTGGCACCTTCGGCCATAAAGATCAGCACGCATCTGCTATCGGCAAAATGAGTAAAGTGTTGGCTGCCATCTTCAGCGTCATACAAACGGGCGATCGACGGACGGTAGCCGTCCACCATAACTTCACGCAGAATGTCGAAACCAGTCTGCATGTTGTCCAGCACATAACCATAGAACAGATTGTTTTCCGGCATATATTTGAAGATTTTCACCGTCACTTCGGTGATGAAACATAACGCGCCTTCGTTGCCAATAATCACGTGGCGAATATCCGGGCCAGCCGCACGGCGCGGCACGTTTTTGATACGCGTGATTTGACCGTTTGGAAATACCGCTTCCAAGCCGACCACCATATCTTCGATCGCCCCATACAGCGTGGATAACTGTCCAATACTACGCGTTGCCACCAATCCGCCCATTTGCGCCAGCGGTTTAGACTGCGGCGAATGGCCGGTGGTGTAACCTTTGGCACGTAATTGATTTTCCAACACTTCTAGCGGCACACCACATTGCGCGGTAGCCTGCATGTTGCGGATATCAATATTGATGATGTTATTCATGCCGGAGCCGTCCAACACCACCGAGTTCTTCACCACCGTTTCCAACCCACCTTCGGTCGCCGAAGCGCCGGTGCGAGGGACGGCGTTGATACCGTGCTGATTCATAAATGCCAATACATCAGCAACTTGCTGAGTGTCCGCTAATTTCACCACCGCTGCGGGCAATGGCAACGTAAATACGCCGTGAATATCGGCATATTTACGGAAACGATCGACACTGTTTTTCTTTAGCACTTCTTCGTCGGTAATAACTCGTTCTGGACCAACGATTTCTTTTAAACGATCGACAATGGCTTCACGTGACAGAGACATAAATAACCCTTCCTGATAATAAGAATAAAAGAGGTATGACAAGATTAAATAGGAACCACCCTATTTATTTAATCCCTTTACTTAACGCACTAAATAACCACCATCAACGACTAATAAATGCCCGTTGACATAATCCGAGGCGCGACTAGCCAAATACACCATTGCCCCCATCAAATCCTGCGTTTCTCCCCAACGGTTAGCCGGAATATGGTCTAATACGCGCTGATTAGTGGTCGGGTTTTTCCGGGTTTCAACCGTAATATCGGTTGCATAATACCCCGGAGCAATACCATTGACTTGGATATTGTACTGTCCCAATTCATCGCAATAAGCTTTGGTAAAACCGGCTAATGCATGTTTGGTTGCGGAATAAGCAGGTGACCATTGCCCACCTAAATAAGAGAACAAGGAGCAAATATTGATTATTTTCCCTTGTTTTTTCGGGATCATAAATTTGGCCGCTTCATAGCTTAATTCAAACGCCGCAGTCAGGTTGATATCGATCATCGGGTCCCAATCTTCCCGACCAAAATCTAGCACTTTATTAAGCTTACAAATTCCGGCGTTATTCACCAGAATATCGACTGAACCGAAGGTTTCCAAGCATTGTGCAATCACTCTGGCCGGAGCGCCTTTTTCGGTGATATCCACTTGCATGAACTCAACGCGCACGCCCTGCTGCTCAATGATTTCGCGGGTTTCACCTTTATCCATGATAAAGCTGGGAATAAACAGGTTAGCTCCAGCTTTAGCTAGTGCCACAGCGAAGGCTTGCCCCAAACCACTGTTGCCACCGGTCACAATCGCCGTTTTGCCTTTCAGTGAAAAGAAATCCAGTGAGAATTCATTTAACATATTCAGTGACATATTTTTGCCCTTAGCCTGAAAAAACGCATAAAAAAAGAGAAAAGTAAGCTTCCCTGCGGTTAGCGGGGAAGTTACTTTTCTCTTCGGCTCTAGTAACTGGGTGGCAAAGTAACATGTTCGAATGAACGCATTCCGTGATAAATCTCACAAAATCATTTTTCAACGTTCAAGCTTTAATATAATGAATGACCATCATCTACACAAATAGGGTTATTTGGTTGTAAATTATTTTAAATTTATCGGCAAAAATAGTTTTGTGATAGCTCTCACAGAGAAATAGCGTATCACATGATATTTATTATTACAGTTACTGAATGAGACGAAGAGAAAAGTAACTTCCTGCTTAGCGGGAAGGTTGCTTTTCTCTTTTTTTGTTTAACGCGATAAAAACTTGCGGAACCACACCATGAAAGAATCCAATTTTCACCGTTGGCTAACGCTAGCCATAATAAGCATCAGCGGCGGAGTGAGTTTCGATCTAGCCTATTTACGTTATATCTACCAAATACCCATGGCAAAATTCATGGGATTCTCCAATACCGAAATCGGGTTAATCATGAGTACCTTTGGAATTACTGCCATCGTACTTTATGCGCCTAGCGGTATTATTGCCGATAAGTTTTCCCATAAGAAAATGATGACGTTTGCCATGATCGCCACCGGATTATTGGGGTTGTTGATGGCGACTTACCCACCATTTTGGGTGATGATTTTAATTCAGGTGGCTTTTGCCATTACCACCATTCTGATGCTGTGGTCAGTGTCGATTAAAGCCGCATCACTGCTAGGTTCCCATGAAGAACAAGGCAAGATCATGGGCTGGATGGAAGGCCTGCGCGGCGTTGGAGTGATGGCGCTGGCGGTGTTTACCATGTGGACGTTTTCACTGTTTATGCCAGAAGATCCTAACAGCCTAAAAACAGTGATTTTAATTTACAGCGGCGTTTATATTTTGCTGGGCATTCTGTGTTGGTTCTATGTCAGCGATGGTTTCACAACTACCGACCATACTGAAAAACCACGTAAATTCAGCCTAAGCGACATCATCTCAGTGCTGAAAATCAGCACTACTTGGTATTGCAGTATGATTATTTTTGGCGTGTATACCATCTACGCCATTCTCAGCTACTCCACTAACTATCTGACTGAAATGTATGGCATGACGCTAGTCGCGGCCAGTTATATGGGGATTGTGATCAACAAGATTTTCCGCGCCATCTGTGGTCCATTGGGGGGATTGATTACTACCTATTCGCGCCTGAAATCTCCAACACGGGTGATCCAATTATTAGCACTGGTCAGTATTGCCACGTTGGTGATATTGCTGTTTACCAACCAGAATCCGACTTCTGTCGGTGTGGGCATCGGGTTAATTCTGCTGTTGGCTTTCGCCTGTTACGCCTCACGCGGCCTGTATTTCGCCTGTATCGGTGAGGCACGCACGCCGCAATACATAATGGGTACTACCGTCGGTATCTGCTCGGTGATTGGCTTCCTGCCCGATGTTTTTGTTTACCCGATCATCGGTCATTGGCAAGACACCCTACCCGCCGCCGAAGCCTATCGCAACATGTGGTTGATGGGATTAGGTGCGGTCTGTCTGGTGGTGCTCTTCACTTTCTTGTTATTTAACAATATCAAACGCACTGGCGCCAAAAACACAATCACACAGACAGTGACGGAATAGTTTCTTGTTTAAGGGAGTCATTCAATGAGCACTAAATATTTGATGGGTGTCGACGTGGGCACCCAAAGCGCCAAAGTGGTGATTTTTGATTTGGACGGCAACACCGTTTGTGAAGGTAAACAGCAACTACGCAAAATGGATATTCCGGCACCTTTACTAGCGGAACATCCCGATGACGATCTCTGGGATTCGCTCAAGGTGGCTTTTCGCCGCGCCATGCAACGTTTTGCCGAACGTGGAGGCCAAGGCAAAGACATTCTGGCGATGGGGATCTGCATCGTGCGCTGTTGCCGCGTGCTATTGAAGGAGAACGGCGAGCTGGCCTACCCGGTGATCAACTGGATGGATAAGCGCCTAAACAAGCCTTATGAATACATCGACGCTTATCAAGGCGTTCGCTATATCACCACCACTTCTGGCTATATCACCCATCGCCTGACTGGTGAGCTGAAAGATACCTGCGCCAATTATATCGGTTGGTGGCCGATGGATAACGATCGGCTTGACTGGAGTACCGATCCTGCTGCGTGGCAAAGCTGTAACCTCACGCGCGATCAGGTGTTTGACGTGGTGAAACCGGGCGAGATCCTCGGCCAACTTACTGTGCAAGTTGCCCAGCAGCTTGGGTTGCCGGCGGGTATTCCGGTAGTCGCGACCGCCCACGATAAAGCAGTCGAAGCGTTAGGCGCAGGCTCGTTGGAAGCTGGCGTAGCGCTGATTTCCCTTGGCACCTACATCGGCGCGATGGTACACGGCCAAGCTAACGTTAAAGATGCGCAAAACTTTTGGCCGTTCCAAGCCTCTATTCCCGGCCGTTACCTGTATGAATGCATGGGGGTGCGCCGCGGTATGTGGACCATCAGTTGGTTCCGCGATCAATTCGGTGCCGCCGCGCTTTGCGAAGCCCACGACGCAGGTGTCAGTATTGAAGAGTTACTCAATCAAGAAGCCGAACGCGTGCCTGCTGGCTGTGAAGGGTTAATCACCGTCCACGACTGGGCACCACCTTCTGAAGCGGAATACCGTAAAGGAGCGATGATTGGCTTTGATGGTCGTCATACCCGCGCGCATATGTACCGCTCGGTGCTGGAAGGCATCGCCTTCACCATGAAAAATCATATGGATAAAATGGCGTTAGAACTGAACACACCGTTCACCAAACTGATTATTTCCGGCGGTGGTGCCAACAGCGACTTGTTTATGCAGATATTTGCCGATGTGTTTGGCATTCCAACCTGCCGTAACTTAATGAAAGGATCGGCGGCAGTCGGTTGTGCCATTAACGCAGGAATGGCGGTGGGAGTGTTTGATAACTACCAGCAGGCAGCGGAGAAGCTGGTGCGAATGAGCGATAGTTTCACACCAAACAGCGACAACCACCGCTTCTATCATCAGCTCAATCAGCAGGTCTATCAACAGGTGAATAAACACCTCGACCCGCTGTTACAGGCGTTGAGTCCATTGGTGGATTAACCTTGATGACCATAATACTGGTCACTGGGAGTCACAATGCCCATTTAAATGGGCATTGTGCTGAAATGGGAGAACAGTCACTACAACTTTAACTTCCACACATCGTGGTTGGTGGTGGAGACGGCGACCGCTCCGGCTTTTAACGCGGTTTGTGCATCGTCTTCATCACAAACCAAGCCACCAGCAATAATCGGTAGATCGATCTTCTCCGCAACCCAGCCTAAAACTTTCGGCATACAGCCGGGCAGGATTTCGATGCAGTCTGGCGTTGATTGCGCGACCTGTTTGTCAATATTGTGGAATGAGATGGAATCCAGCAAAAACAGGCGGTGGATGGCGTAAAAACCCTGTTGGCGTGCGGCTTTAACCATCGAGGTTTTGGTACTGATAATGCCATCAGCCGCGGTGACGATCTTGAGGAAGTTAATCACGATCTCTTTGTTCGAACTGCCTTCCAGCAGATCAACATGTACAAAGGCGTATTTCCCCGCTTCTTTGATCTGCTGCACAATGCGGCCAATATTGCAGATGTTGCCGTATAACACCGAAATAATCTGGCAGTCTGATTTCACCGCCACTTGCAGACTTTCGTTATCTTTTACCGCCGCAATCACCGGATGCAGCTTTAACAGCTCAATAATCGACACGGTTTTCCCTTAATAAACCCCCTCATGGCGAGGGGGAAGTTAATTAATCAGCATCATAACCGAGATTAGGCGCTAGCCAGCGTTCAACCTCGCTGACGCTCATGCCTTTACGTGCGGCGTAGTCCTCAACCTGATCGCGTTGGATCTGAGCCACGGCGAAGTATTTACTGTCTGGATGACTGAAGTACCAGCCGGAAACCGCCGCGCCCGGCCACATGGCGAAGGACTCGGTCAATTCCATACCGGTATGGCGATTAACATCCAGCAAACGCCAAATTTCGGCCTTTTCAGTATGTTCCGGGCAGGCCGGATAGCCCGGAGCCGGACGAATGCCTTGGTAATTCTCGCGGATCAGCTCTTCGTTACTCAGATTCTCATCAGCAGAGAAGCCCCAATGCAGCTTACGTACCTGTTCATGCAGGTATTCGGCGAAAGCTTCCGCCAAGCGATCTGACAAAGCTTTCACCATGATCTTGTTGTAATCATCGTGCTGGGCATCGTAAGCCGCGGCCAACGCATCTTCTTCCAACCCGCCGGTCACGGCAAAAGCGCCAAAGTAATCGGCCTTACCGCTACTTTTCGGCGCAACAAAATCCGCCAAACAGTAGTTGGCGAAGTCGGTTTTTTCCGTTTGCTGACGCAGATGACGGCTCACCACCAGCACATCGTCACGCTGTTCATCGCGATACACTTCCACATCGTCGCCAACGCGGTTAGCCGGGAACAAGCCATAAACACCACGCGGATTCAGGCTGCGGTTAGCGGACAGCATATCCAGCATCTGATTGGCATCGGCAAACAGGCGTTTGGCTTCCTCGCCCACCACTTCATCCTCCAAAATGCGCGGATATTTACCTGCCAACGACCAGGTCATAAAGAACGGCGTCCAGTCGATGTAATGGCGTAGCGTTTCAATACTGGCTTCAACCGGGAATACACCCAATTGGTTTGGCACTGGTGGCGTATAGTTTTCCCAATCTATCTGCGTGGCGTTGGCTCGTGCTTTTTCCAAACTGACTGGCGGAGTACGCGGTTTTTTGCGCCCATGCTGAATACGCACGGTTTCATATTCTTTGCGAGTACGAGCCACGAAATCATCGCGTTGAGTAGCCGACAGCAACGCCGAAACCACGCCAACAGTACGTGAGGCATTCTGTACGTAAGTGGTGGAACCGCTGTAGTTTTGTTCGATCTTCACCGCAGTATGCGCTTTAGAAGTGGTGGCTCCGCCGATCAGCAACGGCAAGGTAAAGCCCTGACGTTCCATCTCTTTCGCCACGTTGACCATCTCATCCAGAGACGGGGTGATCAAACCAGACAGTCCGATGATATCGACCTTCTCTTCACGCGCGGTTTTCAGGATCTTGTCCGTCGGCACCATGACGCCTAAATCGATAATTTCGTAGTTATTACATTGCAGCACCACGCCGACGATGTTTTTACCGATGTCGTGAACATCACCTTTGACGGTCGCCAGCAAGATTTTCCCGGCAGAAGATCCTTTCTCCTTGCTCGCCTGAATGAATGGCTCCAGATAGGCCACCGCTTGCTTCATCACGCGGGCGGATTTCACCACCTGCGGTAGGAACATTTTGCCTTCACCGAACAGATCGCCAACCACGTTCATCCCCGCCATCAACGGTCCTTCGATCACTTCGATCGGACGCGGTGCCTGCTGACGCGCTTCTTCGGTGTCCGGCTCGATAAACTCGGTGATGCCTTTTACCAACGAATATTCCAGTCGTTTTGCCACTGGCCAGCCGCGCCATTCCGCTTGCTGCACATCCGCTTCTTTGTCTTTGCTGCCGCGGTATTTTTCCGCCAGCTCCAACATGCGCTCGGTACTGTCGTCACGGCGGTTAAGGATCACGTCTTCGACGGCATCGCGCAATTCAGCGCTAAGATCGTCGTAGATCGCTAACTGACCGGCGTTGACGATCCCCATGTCCATGCCGTTGCGAATGGCGTGATACAGAAAGACTGCGTGGATCGCCTCACGTACTGGATCATTGCCACGGAATGAGAAGGAAACGTTAGACACACCGCCGGAAATCATCGCGTGTGGCAGATGTTTTTTGATGTCGCCGCAGGCTTCGATAAAGTCGACGGCGTAGTTGTTGTGCTCTTCGATACCGGTCGCAACGGCGAAAATATTCGGATCGAAAATAATATCTTCCGGCGGGAAACCGACCTTTTCAGTCAGGATTTTGTAGGCGCGACGGCAGATTTCAAACTTACGCTCGCGGGTATCCGCTTGCCCCACTTCGTCGAATGCCATCACCACCACCGCAGCGCCATAACGGCGCACCAGTTTGGCATGGTGAATAAAGGCTTCTTCACCTTCTTTCATCGAGATCGAGTTAACAATGCCCTTGCCCTGAATGCATTTCAGGCCTTTTTCGATCACATCCCATTTGGAGGAGTCGATCATGATCGGGACGCGAGCGATGTCCGGTTCGCCGGCGATCAGGTTGAGGAAACGCGTCATCGCCGCTTCGGCGTCGAGCATCCCTTCATCCATGTTGATGTCGATAATCTGCGCGCCGCTTTCTACCTGCTGGCGTGCCACGTCCAGCGCTTCGTCGTATTTATCTTCTTTAATCAGTCGTTTAAAACGTGCCGAACCGGTGACGTTGGTACGCTCACCGATATTCACAAACAGCGTGTTGCCATCGATAGTCAGTGGCTCAAGGCCAGACAGTCGGCAGGCGACCGGAAGTTTCGGCAACTGACGTGGCGGCACACCGGCTACAGCTTCAACCATCGCCGCGATATGCGCCGGCGTTGTGCCGCAGCAACCGCCGATGATGTTCAAGAAACCGGCCTGCGCCCATTCCTTCACCTGTTTCGCCATCTCTTCGGCGTCGAGATCGTATTCACCAAAGGCGTTCGGTAAACCAGCGTTCGGGTGCGCGGTGACGTAAGTTTCAGAAATTCGGGATAACTCAGAGACATACTGACGCAGTTCATCCGGCCCCAACGCGCAGTTAAGACCAAAAGTGAGAGGCTCGACGTGACGCAAAGAGTTATAAAACGCTTCGGTGGTTTGACCGGAAAGCGTGCGTCCAGAGGCGTCGGTAATGGTGCCGGAAATCATGATTGGCAGTGATACACCCAACGCTTCGAATTCGGTTTGCACCGCAAAGGCGGCGGCTTTAGCATTCAGGGTATCAAAGATGGTTTCAATCATGATCAGATCAACGCCGCCTTCCACCAGCGCGCGAGTCGATTCACGATAGGCTGCAACCAGCTCATCAAAAGAAACATTACGGAATGCCGGATCGTTAACTTTAGGCGAGATCGACGCGGTACGGTTGGTCGGCCCGAGGACACCTGCCACGTAACGCGGCTGATTTGGCGTGCGCACCGTCCATTCATCGGCACAGGCTCGCGCCAAACAAGCGGCTTGATAGTTAATCTCGGCAGACAACGACTCCATATGATAGTCGGCCATAGCGATGGTGGTGGAGTTGAAGGTATTGGTTTCAAGAATATCCGCACCCGCTTCCAGATAACCATGGTGAATAGCACTGATCACGTCTGGTTTAGTCAGTACCAGCAGATCGTTGTTGCCTTTCAGATCGCTCTGCCAGTCGGCAAAACGCTCACCACGGAAATCTTGCTCCTCCAGCTTGTAACTCTGGATCATGGTGCCCATACCGCCGTCCAACACTAAAATGCGCTGCGCGAGCTGCTGGCGCAGTTGTTCTACTCGATTCGTCACTGTCATTACCCAATCTGCCGTATGCTTATTGAGCCATCCTAGCACAGCTTGTTGCAGCAAAGTTGCCGGGTGCTGTTGAGAGTTTTTCACCTTGCTATTACGATTAAAAAAACGAAAATGAATTCCATGATACGGAAATAAGGATAAACCATTATGGCTACGCCGACTCCCGCCAAACGCGGTAAAAAGCCTCGCACCGCCGCTCCGACAGCCAGTGCAGCAACCGGCCAAGTACAGTCGCTGACTCGTGGGTTGAAATTATTGGAATATATTGCCGAAGCGCAGGGGAATGTGGCGCTAACCGATTTGGCGCAGCAAGCCGGATTACCTAATTCCACCACTCACCGTTTGTTGACCACCATGCAACAGCAAGGCTTTGTGCGTCAGGTCGGCGATCTCGGGCTGTGGACGATGGGTGCGCACGCCTTTGTGGTCGGCAGTAGCTTCTTGCAAAGCCGTAACCTGTTGGCGATGGTGCATCCGACGCTGCGCCGCTTGATGGAAGAATCCGGCGAGACGGTCAATCTGGCGGTGTTGGATACTAGCGAATACCAGGCGGTGATTATCGATCAAGTGCAATGTACCGCGCTGATGCGGATGTCAGCGCCGATCGGCGGCAAGTTACCTATGCATGCCTCCGGTGCGGGCAAGGCGTTTCTCGCCACGTTACCAGACGATCAGGTCACCAAACTGCTGCATAAAAAAGGGATGCACACCTATACCCCGCGCACTCTTACGCCGCACAATCTGAAAGAAGGCTTGGCACAAATCCGTAAACAGGGTTTTTCCTTTGATGATGAAGAACATGCGCTCGGTTTACGCTGCGTAGCAGCCTGCATTTTCGATGAGCATCGGGAAGCGTTCGCCGCTATTTCCATTTCTGGCCCGATATCGCGAATTACCGACGATCGCGTGACCGAGTTGGGTGCTTTGGTGATCCATGCAGCTAAAGAAATTAGCCTCGAGTACGGCGGAGTGCGCTAAAAATATCTCCCCTTTCATACCGAAGGGGGCTTCTGTTGCTCTACTGTAAAATTCTGTCTAAGTATTGTTTCCCGCCTGCGTAAAAACATGAATGAGATCACAGTTAACGATCCTGCTGACGAAAGCCGATTGCCATGGTCAAAAATTACCCCGAAAATGTTACCGGTAACTTTACTGTAACGCTAAACCAAAAATCGATGCGTAACAGATTTACCTACCAGGGTTTAAGCAAAATCATAATGATAAATAAGGGGAAAACATGAAAAACTCAACCCTATCACGAGTCACCCAACGCATCATCGAACGCTCCAAAAACAGCCGCGCCACCTATCTGGCACGCATCGAAGCCGCCCGTTCTAAAACGGTTCACCGTGCCCAATTGGCTTGCGGTAATCTGGCTCATGGCTTCGCGGCCTGCCAGCCAGACGATAAAAACGCGTTAAAAAACATGGTGCGCAGCGATATTGCCATCATCACGTCCTATAACGACATGCTTTCCGCCCACCAGCCTTATGAACATTATCCGCAGAAATTGAAGCAGGCCTTGCACGCGGTCGGTGCCGTTGGGCAAGTCGCTGGTGGTGTTCCCGCCATGTGCGACGGCGTGACGCAAGGGCAAGATGGCATGGAGCTATCGTTGATGAGCCGCGATGTGATCGCCATGTCTACCTCCGTCGGTCTGGCACACAACATGTTCGACGGCGCGCTATTCCTCGGTATCTGCGACAAGATCGTTCCGGGGTTAGTGATGTCAGCACTGTCCTTTGGGCATCTGCCAGCCGTATTTGTCCCAGCAGGCCCAATGAGCAGCGGCCTACCAAATAAAGAAAAAGTCCGTGTGCGCCAACTGTATGCCGAAGGCAAAGTCGACCGTCAAGCACTGTTGGAAGCCGAAGCGGCCTCGTATCACAGTATCGGCACTTGCACCTTTTACGGTACCGCCAACACCAACCAAATGGTGATGGAAGTGATGGGCTTACACTTGCCAGGCGCTTCGTTTATCCACCCTGACACACCGCTGCGTGATGCCTTAACCGACGCTGCTGCTCGCCAAATCACCCGCCTGACGGAAACCAGCGGCAACTATCTGCCAATCGGTCAATTAGTTGATGAAAAGGTGGTGGTTAACGGTATCGTGGCACTGCTCGCCACTGGTGGCTCTACTAATTTGACCATGCATTTAGTAGCCATGGCACGGGCAGCGGGCATTATCATCAATTGGGATGATTTCTCCGAGCTTTCCGACGCCATCCCATTGCTGTGCCGCATTTACCCGAATGGCCCGGCGGATATCAACCAGTTCCAAGCTGCAGGCGGCGTGCCACTGGTGGTGCGCGAATTGTTGAAACAAGGGTTGCTACATCAGGATGTCCAGACCGTGGCTGGTTTTGGTCTGGAACGTTATACCCAAGAACCGTGGCTGAATAACGGCCAATTGGCATGGCGTGAAGGGGCGGAACAGTCGCTGGATAGCAGTGTCATTGCCAGCATCACGCAACCTTTCGCCCATCACGGCGGCACCAAAGTATTGACCGGTAATCTGGGCAGAGCGGTGATGAAAACCTCCGCCGTTCCCACAGACAACCAAATCATTGAAGCCCCTGCCGTCGTGTTCAACAGCCAGCATGACATCATGCCCGCCTTCGAGGCCGGTCAGTTAAACAAAGACTGTATAGTCGTTGTGCGCTTCCAAGGGCCGCAGGCCAACGGGATGCCTGAGTTACATAAACTGATGCCACCGTTGGGCGTGTTGATAGATCGCGGTTTCAAGGTAGCATTAGTGACCGATGGCCGCCTATCGGGAGCCTCCGGTAAGGTGCCATCCGCCATCCACGTTACACCGGAAGCCTATAGCGGCGGTCTACTGGCGAAGGTGCAAGATGGCGACCTGCTAAGAGTGAACGGTCAGACCGGCGAGTTAACGCTGTTAGTTGACGAAGCCAAATTGGCACAACGTCAACCTTATCAGCCAGACCTGAGTGCCGAGCACGTTGGTTGTGGACGTGAGTTGTTTGGCGCCTTGCGCAGTCAACTTTCCGGTGCCGAACAGGGTGCTTGTTGTATTAAATTTTAGTGAGAATTCACGTCGCCCCTGTGGTAATCACAGGGGCAATACGCTGACTAAAACGCTGTTTTTTTCGGTAGGCAAATACATCTTCCACATGCCCTTCTCTGATCCGTTGCTGTAAGCCGCGCCAGTAATTGGCTTCGAACAAATCGCTGTGTAGCTCTTCAAATATCCGCCGAATGCGTCTATCGCTACACAAAAAGTGGCGAAACTCTTCCGGGAAAACGTCGTTGGGCGCAATGCTGTACCAAGGCTCGCTGGCGAGTTCGTCTTCTGGGTAACGCGGCGGTGGAATATCGCGGAAATTCACCTCGGTCATGTAGCAAATTTCGTCGTAGTCGTAGAACACCACTCGACCATGGCGCGTTACACCGAAGTTTTTGAACAGCATGTCGCCGGGGAAAATATTCGCCGCCGCCAACTGTTTGATAGCGTTACCATATTCTTCAATCGCATCATGCAGTTGTTGTTCGTTGGCTTGCTCTAGATACAGATTAAGCGGCGTCATGCGGCGTTCCATATACAGGTGTTTAATCGCCAAGCGGTCGCCTAAATCCTCCAGCTTTTCCGGCACTTCGCGCTGTAACTCCGCCAGTAACTCCGGGCTAAGACGTGCTTTATCGACCACGAAGTTTTCGTATTCTTGGGTATCGGCCATCCGACCAACGCGATCGTGCTCTTTAACCAACTGGTAGCAAGCCATTACCTGCGCCTGTGTGACTTCTTTTTGCGGAGCGAATTGGTCTTTGATCACCTTGAACACGCGATCAAACGACGGCAAAGTGAATACCAACATCACCATCCCTTTCACTCCCGGCGCAATAATAAACCGATCTTGTGATTGCGCCATAAAGGTCAGATATTCGCGATAACACTCTGTTTTTCCGTGCTTTTGGCAACCAATCGCCATGTACAGTTCAGCGGTAGTTTTACCCGGCAGGATTTCACGTAGCCATTCCACCATCGCGGCTGGCAGCGGAGCGTAAACCATAAAATAGGAACGTGCGAAACCAAAGACAATGCTGGCTTCGGCCTTGCGGGTCAGGCAGGTATCAATAAACAGCTCACCTTCATCACTACGGTGGATTGGCAGTAAAAATGGATGAACCTCATCGCCTAAACGTAGTTTGCCGACTAACCATCCAGCTTTATTGCGATAAAACAGTTCATTGGCAATCTGGAAGGTCGCGTCAGACAGTTGTTGTGCGCTGAATGCCTGTTGCAGCGCCTGACTGACATAGTGAATATCACGCGTTAGATTTTCCCACGGTAGCCTCAGCGGCAGATCACTTAATAGGCTGCGCAACATGGCGGGGAGATCGCCGTTAGGCATAAAATCCCGCGCTAGCGGGCGTGGAATATCGCGAAAACGCCGTTCGGGTTGCGAACTGAAGACGAACAGTTTTTCCGGCGACAAATCACGGTGTTTGAACAACCGGCAATAGACTGAGTTAAAAAAGCTTTCGGCGATTTCGAAACGCGGATATTCCGGCAATAAATCGGTGTAAACCGCTTTCACCCGGTTAGTGAAATCGGCATCAAAGTACTTCTGACCAGTGATGCACTTCAGTTGCTCAACCACCAAACCGACATGATGATCGTAAAGATGGATACGCTTTTTCATCGCCTGCTGCACCGCTGGCCAATCCGCCTGCTCGAAACGCTGTTGCGCCCCAGCGGTCACTTCCAGAAATCGGCCATATTGCGCATCAAAGCCTTGCAGGATCGTTTGAGCGATCAACAGTTCCAGTTTTTCCGCCATCCACCTCTCCTCGCAACAGGACGACAGAGCCTACAAATGTAGGCTCTGAATCACTTCATCAGAACTGCTGTTCTTCCGTCGAACCGGTCAATGCCGTCACCGATGAAGCACCGCCTTGAATAATGGTGGTCACTTTATCGAAGTACCCAGTACCCACTTCTTGCTGGTGCGAGGCAAAAGTATAACCACGGTTAACTGCGTCAAATTCTGGCTGTTGCACTTTCTCGACGTAATGCTTCATACCTTCGCCTTGTGCATAAGCGTGCGCCAGATCGAACATGTTGAACCACATGCTGTGGATGCCCGCCAAGGTGATGAACTGGTATTTGTAACCCATCGCCGACAGCTCTTCTTGGAAGCGAGCAATCGTGGCGTCATCAAGATTCTTCTTCCAGTTGAATGATGGCGAACAGTTATAAGCCAGCAATTTCCCTGGGAATTTGGCATGAATAGCATCAGCAAAACGCTTGGCCAGTGCGAGATCTGGCGTTGAGGTTTCACACCACACCAGATCGGCATAGGGTGCGTAGGCCAAACCACGGCTGATGGCTTGTTCGATCCCCGCATGGGTACGGAAGAAACCTTCGCTGGTGCGCTCCCCGGTAATGAATTGGCTGTCGTAAGTATCGCAGTCAGAGGTGATCAAATCAGCAGCGTCGGCATCAGTACGGGCGATCAACAGTGTCGGGACACCGAGCACGTCAGCAGCTAAGCGCGCGGCGACCAGTTTTTGGATCGCCTCCTGGGTTGGTACCAACACTTTGCCCCCCATGTGACCACATTTCTTCACTGCAGCCAGTTGATCTTCGAAATGCACCCCGGCCGCACCAGCTTCAATCATCGATTTCATCAGCTCGAAAGCATTCAATACACCACCAAAACCGGCTTCAGCATCGGCGACAATCGGTAAGAAGTAATCGGTGTAACCTTTGCTACCCGGTTCAATCTTGTTCGCCCATTGGATCTGATCGGCACGACGGAAAGTATTATTAATACGCTCAACCACCGCGGGAACGGAATCTACCGGATACAAAGATTGGTCCGGGTACATGGCGGATGCAGTGTTAGCATCGGCCGCAACCTGCCAACCAGACAAGTAAATGGCTTCAACACCCGCTTTCGCCTGCTGCAATGCTTGTCCACCAGTCAACGCCCCAAGGCTGTTGACGTAACCTTTGCGCGATTTTCCGTGCAGCAATTCCCACAGTTTCGCCGCCCCATGCTGTGCCAGCGTACACACCGGATTCACCGAGCCACGCAGGTTAATCACATCTTCTGCACTGTATGGGCGAGTAATGCCTTCCCAACGAGCCGATTTCCATTCCTGTTCCAGTTGTTGGATTTGCTGGGTACGAGAGGTTGTCATAATGCTTATCCTTTCAATAATGTAGGGTTAAATAAACAGGTAGAACCTAGCGTTATGAGCGTAGCGAGTTTGGGGGCGTGTCCAATCCCAAAATAGCCAGCGTAATAGCCAGATTTACCGGTTTTAGGCCAACAGCTCGTAGCCCGGTAAGGTCAGGAAATCGATCAGTTCATCTGAAACGGTAATTTTCTCCATCAGGCGTGCGGCCTCGGTAAAGCGCCCATGACTGAAACGCTGCTCGCCGAGTTCTTCTTGAATAACGAGAACTTCTTCAGCCAGCATCTGACGGAATAGGGCTTTGGTCACCAGTTGGCCGTTACTGAGAGATTTTTCATGGTGGATCCACTGCCAAATTGAGGTGCGCGAGATTTCTGCCGTCGCGGCATCTTCCATCAAACCATAAATCGGTACGCAGCCGTTACCCGAGATCCATGCTTCGATGTATTGCACCGCAACGCGGATATTGGCGCGCATTCCCGCTTCGGTACGTTCACCGTCACAAGGCTCCAGTAACTGAGCAGCAGTGATTGGCGCATCGTTTTCGCGCGTCACTTCCAGTTGGTTTTGACGAGCGCCTAAAATACGGTCGAAAACTTCCATCACCGTATCCGCCAAGCCGGGGTGCGCCACCCAAGTGCCGTCGTGACCGTTGTTGGCTTCCAGCTCTTTGTCCGCACGAACCTTATTCAGCACCAGAGCATTTTTCTCGGTATCTTTGCTCGGGATAAACGCCGCCATACCCCCCATCGCGAAAGCGCCGCGCTTGTGGCAGGTTTTGATCAGCAAACGCGAATAAGCACTCAGGAATGATTTGTCCATTGTGACCGACTGACGATCCGGTAATACGCGATCGCCGTGATTCTTCAATGTTTTGATATAACTGAAGATGTAATCCCAACGGCCGCAATTCAGTCCGACGATATGATCTTGCAGAGCGTGAAGAATTTCGTCCATCTGGAACACAGCAGGTAAGGTTTCAATCAATACCGTGGCTTTGATAGTGCCACGCGGCAGGGAGAAACGCTCCTCGGTAAAGCTGAACACTTCACTCCACCAAGCCGCCTCCTGCCAAGATTGGGTTTTCGGCAGATAGAAATAGGGACCACTGCCTTTCTCCAGCAAAGCCTGATAGTTATGGACGAAATACAAAGCGAAGTCGAACAACCCACCAGGAATAGCTTCGCCTTGCCATTTCACGTGTTTTTCTGGCAGATGCAGGCCACGAACACGGGCGATCAGTACCGCTGGATTAGGCTTCAACTGATAAACTTTACCGGCTTCATTGGTATAGGAAATCGTGCCATTCACCGCATCACGCAAATTGATTTGGCCATCGATCACTTTGTCCCAACTCGGTGCCAATGAATCCTCAAAATCCGCCATGAAGACTTTAACGTTGGCGTTCAGAGCATTAATCACCATCTTGCGCTCAACCGGCCCGGTAATTTCTACTCGACGGTCACGCAGATCGTCAGGTATTCCACGGATTTTCCAATCATCACTTCGAATGGAATTAGTTTCCGAAATAAAATCAGGAAGCTCACCGCGATCGATTTTTTCCTGCCAGCAGGCACGCGCAGCCAATAGCTTGTTGCGCTGTGGAGTAAATTTACCCACCAGTTCCGCTAAGAATTCGACCGCGTCATCCGTTAACACCTGTCGCTCAGCAGCGGTAAAAACCTGCGTAAACGTTAACTCCGTGCCTACCATCTGTTGCGTCATTGTCTTGCTCCTTCCTATCGTTCCCTCCCGCCATTACTGTTGGAAAGGTTAATTTTCATTAGAAATTACTGCGATTGAGGATATCTAAAACGAACTTCAACTGGTCGGATGTCATGCCGTTTGATCTAAGAATACTCAACTAAAATTAAAAATCAAAAACGATTTCCATTTTTTAATTAAATATTTTATTAATTGTTTGTTATCAATTGGTTAATTAATGATGAGGAAGGAATAGATAAGGAAACCGGTTTCAATATATATTGATATATATTTAACCAATTGTTTTATTTGAATTAATGTGGGTAAAAATGAGAAGAGTAGCAACAGAAGGAGGAGCGGCGGCCTCAATTCAGCCACCGTTTGGCAACAAATGCTAGTCGAGTGAAGGGGTCATCTGGCGCAGATCAAATGGTGTGATCTGATAAACGTAATAGTTCAACCAGTTGGAGAACAGCAAGTGACCGTGACTTCGCCACGAGGCTTTCGGTGTCAGTTCAGGATTATCTGAGGGGAAGTAATTTAAAGGAATCGTCGGGTTAAGGCCTGCATCATTATCACGACAATATTCCCCTGCCAGCGTTAATGTATCGTATTCCGGGTGACCGGTAACGAATGCTAAACGCTTATCCTTACTGGCAAACAGATAAGCCCCTGCTTGGTCTGATTCTGCCAAAATATCCAGATCGGTATATTGGCGGATAATTTCAGTCGGGAAATCAGCATAACGCGAATGGGGTGCCAAGAAACTCTCATCAAAACCGCGAGTCAACAATGCATGTTGCTGTAACGTTTGATGATGATAGACGCCAGATAGTTTCGTTTCTCGCGTCAGCTTAGGGATGCCGTACAGGATATTCAACGCAGCCTGAACCGCCCAACAGACAAACAACGTTGAGGTAACATGGTTCTTAGCCCAATCGATAATACGTTCGATCTGCGGCCAATAGGCGACATCGCAGAAATCTACTAACCCCAATGGCGCTCCAGTAACAATCAGCCCATCAAAATTTTGATCCTGAACATCTTCAAAATCACAGTAAAAATTGTTCAAGTGCTCGGCAGGCGTGTTTTTTGATTCGCGACTATCGATGCGCAGCAATTGAATATCGATCTGTAACGGAGAATTGGAAAGTAAGCGTAGAAACTGGTTCTCAGTTTCTATCTTTTTGGGCATTAGATTAAGGATCAGCACCTTCAATGGCCTGATTTCCTGTGTCTTTGCACGTGAGGAGGTCATGACAAAAACATTCTCATCGCGCAAAAAATTAACCGCAGGGAGCTCATCAGGAACACGAATTGGCATTGCTTAACCCTCACATATCCGTTTAGACTTCTAGATGCCCGAAGATACCGTTTTTTATCTAGGATGTCGAGTATTCAACCAGAAGGTGAAAATGTTTCATTACGCAGAGGCAGTTTGAGAAGATTTTATTAACTGAAAAGCAAAAAGCCCTACGCTTTCACGTAGGGCTTATGCTTATTTGGTGCTTGGCAGTGTCCTACTCTCGCATGGGGAGACCCCACACTACCATCGGCGCTACGGCGTTTCACTTCTGAGTTCGGCATGGGGTCAGGTGGGACCACCGCGCTATTGCTGCCAAGCAAATTCTTTTTGGCCGAACTTCTAAACTACTTCAATAAAGTGGTGCTGATACCCAGAGTCGAACTGGGGACCTCACCCTTACCAAGGGTGCGCTCTACCAACTGAGCCATATCAGCACACAAATTTGATGCCTGGCAGTGTCCTACTCTCGCATGGGGAGACCCCACACTACCATCGGCGCTACGGCGTTTCACTTCTGAGTTCGGCATGGGGTCAGGTGGGACCACCGCGCTATCGCCGCCAGGCAAATTCTGTTTCAATCAATCCGCTTCACTTTCGTAAAGCCAATCAATCCAATCTGTAAACTCGCTGAAAATTAAAATACAATCTCACCAAAACACCTTCGGTGTTGTAAGGTTAAGCCTCACGGTTCATTAGTACTGGTTAGCTCAATGCATCGCTGCACTTACACACCCAGCCTATCAACGTCTTAGTCTTAAACGTTCCTTTAGGGACCTAAAAAGTCCAGGGAAGACTCATCTCGAGGCAAGTTTCGCGCTTAGATGCTTTCAGCGCTTATCTCTTCCGCATTTAGCTACCGGGCAATGCCATTGGCATGACAACCCGAACACCAGTGATGCGTTCACTCCGGTCCTCTCGTACTAGGAGCAACCCCTCTCAATCTTCCAACGCCCACGGCAGATAGGGACCGAACTGTCTCACGACGTTCTAAACCCAGCTCGCGTACCACTTTAAATGGCGAACAGCCATACCCTTGGGACCTACTTCAGCCCCAGGATGTGATGAGCCGACATCGAGGTGCCAAACACCGCCGTCGATATGAACTCTTGGGCGGTATCAGCCTGTTATCCCCGGAGTACCTTTTATCCGTTGAGCGATGGCCCTTCCATTCAGAACCACCGGATCACTAAGACCTACTTTCGTACCTGCTCGAGCCGTCACTCTCGCAGTCAAGCTAGCTTATGCCTTTGCACTAACCTCACGATGTCCGACCGTGATTAGCTAACCTTCGTGCTCCTCCGTTACTCTTTGGGAGGAGACCGCCCCAGTCAAACTACCCACCAGACACTGTCCTCAATCCAGATTATGGACCAGAGTTAGAACATCAAACATTAAAGGGTGGTATTTCAAGGTTGGCTCCACGCAGACTGGCGTCCACGCTTCAAAGCCTCCCACCTATCCTACACATCAAGGCTCAATGTTCAGTGTCAAGCTATAGTAAAGGTTCACGGGGTCTTTCCGTCTTGCCGCGGGTACACTGCATCTTCACAGCGAGTTCAATTTCACTGAGTCTCGGGTGGAGACAGCCTGGCCATCATTACGCCATTCGTGCAGGTCGGAACTTACCCGACAAGGAATTTCGCTACCTTAGGACCGTTATAGTTACGGCCGCCGTTTACTGGGGCTTCGATCAAGAGCTTCGCATTGCTGCTAACCCCATCAATTAACCTTCCAGCACCGGGCAGGCGTCACACCGTATACGTCCACTTTCGTGTTTGCACAGTGCTGTGTTTTTATTAAACAGTTGCAGCCAGCTGGTATCTGCGACTGGCTTCAGCTCCGAGAGCAAGTCTCTTCACCTAATGCCAGCGTGCCTTCTCCCGAAGTTACGGCACCATTTTGCCTAGTTCCTTCACCCGAGTTCTCTCAAGCGCCTGAGTATTCTCTACCTGACCACCTGTGTCGGTTTGGGGTACGATTTGATGTTACCTGGAGCTTAGAGGCTTTTCCTGGAAGCTTGGCATCAACTACTTCATCACCGTAGTGACTCGTCATCACGCCTCAGGGTTCGATAAGAGAACGGATTTACCAATTCTCTCCCCCTACACGCTTAAACCGGGACAACCGTCGCCCGGCTAGCCTAGCCTTCTCCGTCCCCCCTTCGCAGTAACACCGAGTACAGGAATATTAACCTGTTTCCCATCGACTACGCTTTTCAGCCTCGCCTTAGGGGTCGACTCACCCTGCCCCGATTAACGTTGGACAGGAACCCTTGGTCTTCCGGCGTGCGGGTTTTTCACCCGCATTATCGTTACTTATGTCAGCATTCGCACTTCTGATACCTCCAGCAGCCCTCACAGACTACCTTCTACGGCTTACAGAACGCTCCCCTACCCAACGAACGTATCCTTAAAACGCCTTACGTTTATCAGCCCGCAGACCGACTCAACGTTTTTGTGGCTTGAACGTGCCGGCTTCGCCGTCACGTTAAGCGTTTTAAGTGATACGTTCGCTGCCGCAGCTTCGGTGCATGGTTTAGCCCCGTTACATCTTCCGCGCAGGCCGACTCGACCAGTGAGCTATTACGCTTTCTTTAAATGATGGCTGCTTCTAAGCCAACATCCTGGCTGTCTATGCCTTCCCACATCGTTTCCCACTTAACCATGACTTTGGGACCTTAGCTGGCGGTCTGGGTTGTTTCCCTCTTCACGACGGACGTTAGCACCCGCCGTGTGTCTCCCGTGATAACATTCTTCGGTATTCGGAGTTTGCATCGGTTTGGTAAGCCGGGATGGCCCCCTAGCCGAAACAGTGCTCTACCCCCGAAGATGAGTTCACGAGGCGCTACCTAAATAGCTTTCGGGGAGAACCAGCTATCTCCCGGTTTGATTGGCCTTTCACCCCCAGCCACAAGTCATCCGCTAATTTTTCAACATTAGTCGGTTCGGTCCTCCAGTTAGTGTTACCCAACCTTCAACCTGCCCATGGCTAGATCACCGGGTTTCGGGTCTATACCTTGCAACTAGACGCCCAGTTAAGACTCGGTTTCCCTACGGCTCCCCTATTCGGTTAACCTTGCTACAAAATATAAGTCGCTGACCCATTATACAAAAGGTACGCAGTCACCCCCATAAAGAAGGCTCCCACTGCTTGTACGTACACGGTTTCAGGTTCTATTTCACTCCCCTCGCCGGGGTTCTTTTCGCCTTTCCCTCACGGTACTGGTTCACTATCGGTCAGTCAGGAGTATTTAGCCTTGGAGGATGGTCCCCCCATATTCAGACAGGATGTCACGTGTCCCGCCCTACTCATCGAACTCACAATTCATGCCTCTTCGTGTACGGGACTATCACCCTTTACTGTGCGACTTTCCAGACGCTTCCACTGACACACAAACTGATTCAGGTTCTGGGCTCTTCCCCGTTCGCTCGCCGCTACTGGGGGAATCTCGGTTGATTTCTTTTCCTCGGGGTACTTAGATGTTTCAGTTCCCCCGGTTCGCCTCATACGACTATGTATTCATCGTATGATAGTGCAACGAATTGCACTGGGTTTCCCCATTCGGGTATCGTCGGTTATTGCGGTTCATATCACCTTACCGACGCTTATCGCAGATTAGCACGCCCTTCATCGCCTCTGACTGCCTAGGCATCCACCGTGTACGCTTAGTCACTTAACCTCACAACCCGAAGGTGTCTTCTGTAAACAGAGAACACATCGTGCTGTAAACATTTGAGAGACTCTATGACGGGTTAATCCTTATCCCAATACTGCTACGGAGGGATAAGTTTCAGCCGTCATGTTTCAATTTTCAGCTTGTTCCAGATTGTTAAAGAGCAAATATCTCAAACATGACTCCTGTGTATTTCAACAGAATCAGTTTTGAGATACTGAATGATAATGACTTTCACGCATTATCGGAAATGGCGTCCCCAAGGGGATTCGAACCCCTGTTACAGCCGTGAAAGGGCAGTGTCCTAGGCCTCTAGACGATGGGGACCCGAAATTGGCTTATCGAATCACCGATTCGATAATTTCGGGTAAGGGCGAGATTTTTCCACGAAAAATCGAGCGACAATCTTATTTGTCACTGCCCTCACCTCAAGGTGGTGCTTGCTCATTAATTTCATCAGACAATCTGTGTGGACACTGCACAGTCAAACATCTTTAGGTAAGGAGGTGATCCAACCGCAGGTTCCCCTACGGTTACCTTGTTACGACTTCACCCCAGTCATGAATCACAAAGTGGTAAGCGCCCTCCCGAAGGTTAAGCTACCTACTTCTTTTGCAACCCACTCCCATGGTGTGACGGGCGGTGTGTACAAGGCCCGGGAACGTATTCACCGTAGCATTCTGATCTACGATTACTAGCGATTCCGACTTCATGGAGTCGAGTTGCAGACTCCAATCCGGACTACGACGTACTTTATGAGGTCCGCTTACTCTCGCAAGTTCGCTTCTCTTTGTATACGCCATTGTAGCACGTGTGTAGCCCTACTCGTAAGGGCCATGATGACTTGACGTCATCCCCACCTTCCTCCAGTTTATCACTGGCAGTCTCCTTTGAGTTCCCGGCCGAACCGCTGGCAACAAAGGATAAGGGTTGCGCTCGTTGCGGGACTTAACCCAACATTTCACAACACGAGCTGACGACAGCCATGCAGCACCTGTCTCACAGTTTCCGAAGACACAGCTCTATCTCTAAAGCCTTCTGTGGATGTCAAGAGTAGGTAAGGTTCTTCGCGTTGCATCGAATTAAACCACATGCTCCACCGCTTGTGCGGGCCCCCGTCAATTCATTTGAGTTTTAACCTTGCGGCCGTACTCCCCAGGCGGTCGATTTAACGCGTTAGCTCCGGAAGCCACGCCTCAAGGGCACAACCTCCAAATCGACATCGTTTACAGCGTGGACTACCAGGGTATCTAATCCTGTTTGCTCCCCACGCTTTCGCACCTGAGCGTCAGTCTTTGTCCAGGGGGCCGCCTTCGCCACCGGTATTCCTCCAGATCTCTACGCATTTCACCGCTACACCTGGAATTCTACCCCCCTCTACAAGACTCTAGCTTGCCAGTTTCAAATGCAGTTCCCACGTTAAGCGCGGGGATTTCACATCTGACTTAACAAACCGCCTGCGTGCGCTTTACGCCCAGTAATTCCGATTAACGCTTGCACCCTCCGTATTACCGCGGCTGCTGGCACGGAGTTAGCCGGTGCTTCTTCTGCGAGTAACGTCAATGCTGAATGCTATTAACATCCAACCCTTCCTCCTCGCTGAAAGTGCTTTACAACCCTAAGGCCTTCTTCACACACGCGGCATGGCTGCATCAGGCTTGCGCCCATTGTGCAATATTCCCCACTGCTGCCTCCCGTAGGAGTCTGGACCGTGTCTCAGTTCCAGTGTGGCTGGTCATCCTCTCAGACCAGCTAGGGATCGTCGCCTAGGTGAGCCATTACCTCACCTACTAGCTAATCCCATCTGGGCACATCCGATGGTGTGAGGCCCTAAGGTCCCCCACTTTGGTCCGTAGACGTTATGCGGTATTAGCTACCGTTTCCAGTAGTTATCCCCCTCCATCGGGCAGTTTCCCAGACATTACTCACCCGTCCGCCGCTCGTCACCCGAAGAGCAAGCTCTTCTGTGCTACCGCTCGACTTGCATGTGTTAGGCCTGCCGCCAGCGTTCAATCTGAGCCATGATCAAACTCTTCAATTAAAAGCTTGATTTGCTGCCACTCGTGCAGCGATGCTCAAAGGTTACTGTATGAATTTTACTTCATGTGTCACTCTTCAAGGCTTGATATTCATTTGATGCTCGAAAGCATCTGGATATCATCTTGTGAGTGCCCACACAGATTGTCTGATAAATTGTTAAAGAGCAGTGAGTTACGCGCTTTCGCTTGCTAACTCGAGGTGGCGTATATTACGCTTTCCTCTTTCAGAGTCAACCCTAATTTTCAGGTTTTTTCTCTTCCGACCCCGGAGACTCTGTGAAGTTGTTCACATGTTCCCTGTCGATGGAGGCGCATTATAGGGAGTTCCACGCAGGCCGCAACAGGTATTTTCCACAAAAATGACTGTTTGCTGCATTCCACAGCAAAACCCGGCTTTATACCCTGTTTTGCACAAACTTATCCACAGAACGCATTTCTACAGAAAATTAACGAGCGTCACGCAAACGTTTTCGCTACAATTCCACGCGAAAAATGATCCCCCTTAATATGGGGGCGTTATCTGAATCTCTTCCTTTTACCTTCTATATAGAGAAAAGATTCACGTAACGCTCTTTTATTGCGACTCAAAAGCCAAGGGATAAAACCATGCAACAACCTCGTCCAATCCGCCGAGCGCTGCTCAGCGTTTCTGACAAAGCCGGTATCGTCGAATTCGCGCAAGCGCTTGCACAGCGTGGCGTAACACTTCTTTCTACTGGCGGCACAGCTCGCCTGTTGGCTGACGCAGGCCTCTCTGTTACCGAAGTTTCCGACTACACCGGTTTTCCGGAAATGATGGATGGCCGAGTGAAAACCCTACATCCAAAGGTGCATGGCGGTATTTTGGGTCGTCGCGGTCAAGACGATGCGATCATGGATCAACATGCGATCCAGCCGATCGATATGGTAGTTGTTAACTTGTACCCATTCGCTCAAACCGTCGCACGCCCTGATTGTTCGTTGGAAGATGCGGTTGAAAATATTGATATCGGCGGCCCGACAATGGTGCGTTCCGCGGCCAAGAACCACAAAGACGTCGCGATCGTGGTTAAGAGCAGCGACTACTCCACTATCATTACCGAGATGGATAACAATAATGGTTCCCTGCTGTTCAAGACCCGTTTCGATCTCGCAATCAAAGCCTTTGAGCACACCGCGGCCTACGACAGCATGATCGCCAACTACTTTGGCGCACTGGTTCCGGCTTATCACGGTGACACCGAACAACCTTCTGGCCGTTTCCCTCGCACCCTGAACCTGAACTACATCAAAAAGCAGGATATGCGTTACGGCGAAAACAGCCACCAGCAAGCCGCCTTCTATATAGCAGAGAATGTGCAAGAAGCTTCTGTCGCTACCGCCGAGCAGTTACAAGGTAAAGCGCTGTCTTACAACAACATCGCTGATACCGATGCTGCGCTGGAGTGCGTGAAAGAATTTGCCGAACCCGCCTGCGTGATCGTCAAACACGCCAACCCATGTGGTGTAGCGATCGGCGCTGACATTCTGGCGGCTTACGAGCGCGCTTACCAAACGGACCCAACTTCAGCCTTCGGTGGCATCATTGCTTTTAACCGCGAGTTGGATGCAGTAACTGCGCAGGCGATCATTAGTCGCCAGTTCGTTGAAGTGATTATTGCACCAAGCATCAGCCAAGAAGCACGCAATTTGCTGGCAGCCAAACAGAACGTTCGCGTTCTGGCTTGTGGTCAATGGCAGCAGCGCGTTGCCGACCTAGATTTCAAACGCGTTAACGGCGGCCTGCTGGTGCAAGATCGCGATCTGGGTATGGTGACCGAAGCGGATCTGCGTGTGGTTTCTGAACGTCAGCCAACGACTCAAGAGCTACGTGATGCCCTGTTCTGCTGGAAGGTGGCTAAATTCGTGAAATCCAATGCCATCGTCTATGCACGCGACAACATGACTATCGGTATAGGCGCCGGCCAGATGAGCCGCGTTTATTCCGCTAAGATCGCCGGGATCAAAGCCGCCGATGAAGGTTTGGAAGTAAAAGGCTCCGCGATGGCCTCCGACGCCTTCTTCCCGTTCCGCGATGGCATCGATGCCGCCGCCGCAGTAGGCATCACCTGCGTGATTCAACCGGGCGGTTCGATTCGTGATGACGAAGTGATCGCCGCCGCGAACGAACACAGCATTGCGATGATCTTCACCGATATGCGTCATTTCCGTCATTAATTGTGGAGCAACAAATGAATATTTTGATTATCGGCAACGGTGGGCGTGAACATGCGCTGGCGTGGAAAGCCGCTCAATCTCCGCTAGCGGATAAGGTCTATGTCGCTCCAGGTAACGCCGGTACAGCATTGGAAGCCAATCTGGAAAATGTCGCTATCACGGCGACCGATATTCCCGCATTAGTAACCTTTGCCAAAGAAAATGACATCGACCTGACCATCGTTGGTCCAGAAGCTCCGTTGGTGATTGGTGTGGCCGATGCTTTCCAAGCCGCAGGCCTGAAAATCTTCGGCCCATCGCAAGCCGCCGCTCAATTGGAAGGCTCCAAAGCCTTCACCAAGGATTTCTTGGCTCGCCACAATATCCCAACATCGGAATATCAGAACTTTACCGAAGTCGAGCCCGCTTTGGCTTATGTTCGTAGCAAAGGCGCCCCGATCGTTATTAAAGCCGATGGTCTGGCGGCTGGTAAAGGGGTCATCGTCGCGATGACCTTGCAAGAAGCCGAAGACGCGATTCAGGATATGTTGGCAGGTAACGCGTTCGGTGACGCCGGTCACCGCATTGTGGTTGAAGAGTTTCTTGATGGCGAAGAAGCCAGTTTTATCGTGATGGTCGATGGCGAGAACGTGGTGCCAATGGCCACCAGTCAGGATCACAAACGTGTCGGTGACGGTGATACCGGCCCGAACACGGGCGGTATGGGCGCCTACTCCCCGGCTCCGGTCGTTACCGATGAAGTCCACCAGCGTGCCATGGATCAGGTGATCTGGCCCACCGTGCGCGGTATGGCGGCGGAAGGTAATACCTATGTCGGTTTCCTGTATGCCGGGTTGATGATTTCCAAAGACGGTCAACCGAAGGTGATCGAGTTCAACTGCCGCTTTGGCGATCCTGAAACCCAGCCTATCATGCTGCGTCTACGTTCTGACCTAGTTGAACTCTGTTTGGCTGGCGCCGAGGGTAAATTGGGTGAGAAAACCTCTGAATGGGACGATCGTCCGGCGCTCGGTGTGGTGTTGGCTGCCGGTGGTTACCCAAGCGATTATCGTAATGGCGATGTGATCCACGGTTTGCCGCAGCAGGAAAGTGCCAATGGCAAAGTGTTCCACGCTGGTACGCGGATGCAGGGTGATGATGTCGTCACCAGCGGTGGGCGTGTGCTCTGCGTCACAGCCTTGGGTGACACCGTGGCACAGGCTCAGCAACGTGCTTATCAACTGGCAGAAGGTATTCAGTGGCAGGACAGCTTCTGCCGCAAGGATATTGGCTATCGCGCGATCGCACGCGGCAAATAATCTGACCGTCTGTAGGACGTAATCCGCTGCGTCCTACAGCGTATTTTCCTTCGGTTCCCAACGGCAAAAATCTTCGTTTGCCACCAGCAACAATTCACTGCCTTCAGGTGCCGCCAGCCAAGCAATATTCACTGGTTGGCTACTGCTATTTGCTCGCCGTTCTACCCAAGCAGTGGAACTACCATCTAACTCTGGTTTTACGCTATCACCATTACAGGTTTGCACCACACCATGTTGCCAACGCCCCTGCAATAATTTGACGTTACCCACACGCTGGGCATCGGTCAGTGCCAAAATACGCCGCGCCTGATTTTGGTAGCGGGCAATATCGTCACTGGAAAGTTGTTCACGACGCGTCGCCAACTGACGTTGCATAAAGCTCACCGAGCCATCGGCGGTAAAACGCAGCAGGATGGAATCTCGATCACCATCGGCATCGGTACGCTTAATCTGGCTTAATACGCCGTTTTGATACTCATACAGTGTCGTTATCGTACCTGGTCCACTGTAAGGGCTGTAGACGCTCATCACCACCAACGGGCGCTGTTGTTCGTCATCTTTGCGCCACAGACGAACCACGCCTTGATCAGCCACATAGCCGCTAGCGGTAAAGGTGGGAGGATCTTCATTCCAGCTACAAGCGCTCAAGAGACTGGCAATACCCATCGCTGTGAGCGCTCGACGGACAAACAAAAGGGGCGTCATCGCCCCTCTGTTTAATCTTTTCACTAACACGCAATTATGACTTAACAGCGTCTTTCAGTGCTTTGCCAGAAACGAACGCAGGCACATTAGCTGCTGCGATTTTGATTTCTTTACCAGTTTGTGGGTTGCGGCCAGTGCGCTCAGCACGATGATTCACTTTGAAAGTACCGAAACCAACCAATTGTACTGCTTCACCACCTTTCAGAGACTCAGTAATTGCGTCCAGAGTAGACTCCAGAGCCAGTTTAGCCTGTGCTTTGGAAAGGTCAGCTTTATCCGCGATTACATCAACCAGTTGAGTCTTGTTCATAAGTTATCCTTACAGTGTGTTTATCGTTTGCAAAGCATCGAGTGCGACGGATATGCCGATGGACAGCACTCCCTGCATACACGCACCGATAGCCACTTTTTTTACGCCCCCCAAATGTAGACCAGACAGGGTGCGGATGTGAAGCCTTAAGGCACAACAAATCAGGCGTTAAATCACGTTTTCTTGCCTTATTGCGTTAAATTTATACCAATGTTGCTAACGCCAGCCTCGCGCAAGTCAGATCGTAACCCTTTGATCAGTTCTAAGTCACGCTCTTCACAGTCAGCCAACAGGCGGAAAATTTCCCATTGGATGTCCCATTCTTCCTCGATGGCGGGTATCACTTTCAGCTCTTCATCGGTCATTTCTTTGCCAGCTTGGGTCATTTCCAACATCGCCACGGTGCGAATTGACGTTTCGCTAACCGCGATGGCGTGTTCCAGCGTCTCGCCGCTAAGACGTGAATGGATCAGTTCACCTAATGCGATACAGGCGTCGATCGCCGGGTAAACGCCGTAAAGATCGTAATCTTCTGACGACGGGATCGCCTCTTCCAGTTTCTCAAGCTGACTATCGAAGTTCACTTTGGCATCTTTCACCACCAAAGTTTCCCATACCAAATCCAAGATACGGCGATAAATAGCAGGCTCACCAAACTCAGTTTTCAAACAGAAAGCCTGATAGTTCGGATACATACGCTCGCACAAACAGGCCATAAAGGTCAAATGTTGCCAGCTTTCTAGTTTTTCCAGCCGTAAATGAATCGGGTTACGTAACATTATTTTGTCTCTTAGGCGTTATCTGCGGCGCAGTGTAACCGATCCGGATGCTGCTGTAACCAGCGTAGGAAGGCCGGACGGCGTGAGGCAATGGCATCGGCCCAGCGAGTCGGCTCAGGTAAACGGTAGCCCTGCGTACAGCGTTGCACCCACGCAAGCGCACTATCAGCGCTGACACGATGTCCGGTAGAAATAAACAATGGGTTACAGCGTGCTTTACTGCGCCACACCCAACCGAGTTGCTCACCTTTATCTTCCAATGAGGATAGCGCCCCGACAGAAGTCTCTAATGGCGCAAACTTGCCACATAAACGCTTTTTTGCCACTCCGATGGTAGGAACGTCCACCAGCAAACCGAAATGGCTGGCGACACCTAACCGACGAGGATGCGAAATACCATGACCATCGACAAATAGCAGGTCAGGTTTCTGTTGTAATTGCTCCCAAGCGGCGAGCAATGCTGGATATTCGCGAAATGACAAAAAACTGGGGATATAAGGCAAGGTGGTGCTGATGCGGGCAATCTGGTATTCCACCAGTTCTAATGAAGGGTAACGTAAGATGGCAATAGCGGCGCGAGTGATCGCGCCCTCTTGTTCAAAACCTACATCGGCACCCGCGATAAACGCGGGTGGGTTACACAGAAAATCATCGTGGCGGATAACATCGGTCGCGCGCTGGAGTTGTTCCGCACGCAATGCCTGAGTATCAATCACGTTATCTCCTTATTTGTGGTATTTAGCGGACAACGCGTGTACCGCCTCCACAAAAGCACCGGCATTTTCTGGCGGTACATCCTGATGAATACCGTGCCCAAGGTTGAAGACATGACCTTCACCTTGCCCAAAACCAGCCAAAATGGTTTCGACTTCCTGACCGATACGTTCTGGGGATGCGTACAGCATGGAAGGGTCCATGTTGCCTTGCAGTGCAACCTTATCACCTACGCGACGACGCGCATCGGCAATATCGGTTGTCCAATCAAGGCCGAGCGCATCACAACCGGTCGCGGCCATTGCCTCCAGCCACTGACCGCCACCTTTGGTAAATAGCGTCACCGGTACACGGCGCCCCTCATTTTCACGCAATAGGCCATCAACGATTTTATGCATGTAATGCAGCGAGAACTCGCGGTAATCACGGCCAGTCAATACACCGCCCCAAGTATCGAATACCATCACCGACTGAGCACCGGCTTTGATTTGTGCATTGAGATACAAGATCACGCTGTCTGCCAGTTTATCCAGCAACAGATGCAGCGTCTGTGGTTCGGCATACATCATTTTTTTCAGCTTGGTGAAGGCTTTGCTGCTACCACCTTCCACCATATAGGTCGCCAATGTCCACGGGCTGCCGGAGAAACCAATCAGCGGCACTGCGCCTTTCAGCTCTCGACGGATGGTACGCACCGCGTTCATCACATAGCCCAATTCATCTTCTGGATCGAAGGCTGGCAACTTCTCTACATCGGCACGACAAGTAATAGGGGAAGAAAAACGTGGACCTTCGCCGGTTTCGAAATAGAGCCCCAACCCCATTGCATCAGGGATGGTGAGGATGTCAGAGAACAGAATCGCCGCGTCCAGCGCATAGCGGCGCAGCGGTTGCAATGTGACTTCGCAGGCCAATTCAGCATTCTTGCACAACGACATAAAGTCGCCAGCTTCGGCACGAGTGGCTTTATATTCAGGCAAATAACGACCGGCCTGACGCATCATCCATACTGGGGTCACATCTACCGGCTGGCGCAACAGCGCACGCAGATAACGATCGTTCTTCAACTCATTCATTGATTTGGCTCCATGATTCAACTCGCGCCATTGTACATTATTCTGCCCGGCACAGCGCCACCGTGTCTTCGATCAACCGCCGCGCGACCGTACCCGGCGGTGGCAGCAACGGCAATTGATCGTAACGATACCAACCGGCGTTCAGTAGCTCTTTCGGATCGTGGCAGATCTCACCGCGATGATAGTCGGCCATAAAGGCCATCATCAATGAGTGTGGGAACGGCCAAGGCTGCGAGGTGACATAGCGCAGGTTTTTGATTTCAATATTGCTTTCTTCCATCACTTCACGCGCGACGGCCTGTTCCAGCGTTTCACCGACTTCGACGAATCCAGCCAGCACGGTATGAATACCACCGCGATGCCGCACATGTTGCGCCAGCAGAATTTTGTCATCGCGGCGAATAGCGACGATGACACAAGGGGCGATTTGCGGATAATAACGTTCGCGACAGTTACCGCACAGGCAGGCGTTTTCGGTGCGGCTTAGGTGCATTTCATGACCACAGTAGCCACAAAATTTATGGGAGCGATAGAAGTCCGCCAGTTGCACACCGCGTCCTGCGAGTTGGAATAAGCCGCGATCCAGATCTAGCACTTGTCTGACCGAGCCCATTTCATTCGGCATAGCTTGGCGTACCAACCAGACCGCAGAACCTTCCCATTCACCAATCTGTCGAGCCGCTTTTCCCGTCAGTGCGAATTGATCGGCGCTACCCAATGGCAATTCACCATTCGGTAACCAAAGTTTGCTTTCATGGCTGACGATCCACCAGCCATATTCATTACCTGTTAATGCAAGTTCCATATCGTTGTTGCACAACCTCAGCTTCACTGGCAATCTAGGAATGGTATTTGTTACATTTTCACAACTTATCGTTACTTTTTCTTACTTACGGAGTCAATCATGCTCAACCGATTGGACGGCCTGACTCAGCGCGTTGGTGGTAGTAATGACTTAGTTGACCAATGGCTGCAAGCTCGAAAACAGTTACTGGTCGCCTATTGCAGCTTGGTGGGTATCAAACCGAATAAAGAAAAGCATACGCCGCTAAATGAAAAAGCGCTGGAGAACTTTTGCCATAATCTGGTGGATTACCTGTCTACCGGACATTTTCACTGTTATGACAAGATTATCAAGCAGGTAGAAAGCGCTTCCAGTCAGAAAATGAGTTTGGCGGTCAATGTTTATCCCAAATTGTGGGCCAATACCGAAAAGATTATGGCCTTCCACGACCACTATACCAATGTCGAAATCGACGATGATTTATGTCTGGAACTCAATCAGGCACTGTCAAACATCGGTGAAACGCTGGCGGCTCGCTTCACTTTAGAGGATAAGCTGATCCAGTTGGCAGAGGAAACTTGGCAACCGAATAGCGCTACCGGTTAAGCAAGTTAAAATTTTGTAGTTTTTTTTATTTCCCCTCCTATACTGGAGGCTCTTGTCGGAGTGCCTAGTGCTAACTTTTAAGCTAGCCAGGCTGAGACCGTTAATTCGGGATCCGCGGAACCTGATCGGGTTAGTACCCGCGAAGGGAACAAGAGTAATCAATTACCACAGACAAAGTGCATCACCGCAGTTTGTCTTGCTGGTCACCATCGTTACTCCCGCCAAGCTCCAGACAAGCAATTTTCCCAACTCACCACACTGGTAGGAATTTGCTATGTCTAATATGAATAATGTCCGTCCCCGCAAGCAACAACGTGAAGACGCTCAGCAGTTTATCAATACTCTACAAGGTGTTGTTTTCCCTAACTCCCGTCGTATCTACCTTGAAGGTTCACGCAGTGACATACAGGTGCCAATGCGTGAGATCCAACTTAGCCCGACGCTGATCGGCGGCAGCAAAGACAACCCGCAATACGAACCTAACGAAGCCATTCCAATCTATGACACCGCGGGATCGTATGGCGATCCGCAAGCCAAATTGGACGTTCACGCCGGGTTAGCCAAACTACGCGCTGACTGGATTATCGAACGTAACGATACCGAAACCTTAAACAGCGTCAGTTCCGGCTTCACCCAGCAACGTCTGGCGGATGAAGGTTTAGATCATTTGCGGTTTGAACATTTGCCACAGCCACGTAAAGCGCAGGCCGGTAAGTGCGTCACCCAATTGCACTACGCACGTGCAGGCATCGTCACACCGGAAATGGAGTTCATCGCCATCCGTGAAAATATGGGGCGTGAGCGCATTCGTGGCGAAGTACTGCGTCAGCAGCATCCAGGGCAAGCCTGGGGCGCTAATCTGCCGGAAAATATCACGCCGGAATTTGTCCGAGCCGAAGTCGCCGCCGGGCGCGCCATTATTCCTGCGAATATTAATCACCCCGAATCTGAACCGATGATCATCGGCCGTAACTTCTTGGTGAAGGTTAACGCCAATATTGGCAACTCGGCGGTGACCTCTTCGATCGAAGAAGAAGTCGAGAAACTGGTGTGGTCAACGCGTTGGGGCGCGGATACCGTGATGGATTTATCGACTGGCCGCTATATTCACGAAACCCGCGAATGGATCCTACGTAATAGCCCAGTACCAATCGGCACCGTACCTATCTATCAGGCGTTGGAAAAAGTCAACGGCGTGGCGGAAAACCTAACTTGGGAAATGTTCCGCGATACCTTGCTGGAACAGGCCGAACAAGGCGTCGACTACTTCACTATTCATGCGGGTGTGTTGTTGCGTTACGTACCGATGACCGCCAAACGCCTAACCGGTATTGTATCGCGCGGCGGTTCGATCATGGCGAAATGGTGCCTGTCGCATCATCAGGAAAACTTCCTCTATCAGCATTTCCGTGAAATTTGTGAAATCTGCGCCGCCTATGATGTCTCGCTGTCGTTGGGTGATGGCCTGCGCCCCGGCTCAATTCAGGATGCCAACGATGAAGCTCAATTCGCTGAACTACACACGCTGGGTGAACTGACCAAGATCGCCTGGGAGTATGACGTACAGGTGATGATCGAAGGCCCCGGTCACGTGCCAATGCAGATGATCCGCCGCAACATGACTGAAGAGTTGGAGCACTGCCACGAAGCACCATTTTATACTTTAGGACCATTGACCACCGATATCGCCCCGGGCTACGACCATTTCACTTCTGGCATCGGTGCCGCAATGATTGGCTGGTTCGGCTGTGCGATGTTGTGTTACGTGACGCCGAAAGAGCATCTCGGCTTGCCGAACAAAGAGGACGTCAAACAAGGGCTGATCACCTACAAGATCGCCGCACACGCTGCCGATCTGGCAAAAGGTCATCCGGGTGCGCAAATCCGCGATAACGCCATGTCGAAAGCTCGTTTCGAATTCCGTTGGGAAGATCAATTCAATTTGGCACTCGATCCTGCCACTGCCCGCACCTATCACGATGAAACTCTGCCGCAAGAATCCGGCAAAATCGCCCATTTCTGTTCAATGTGCGGGCCGAAGTTCTGCTCGATGAAAATCTCACAGGAAGTGCGCGACTACGCTGCTGCACAAGAAGCGGCCAAGCCGATCGAAGTGCTTTCCGGTATGGAGCAGATGTCAGCGGAGTTTCGCTCACGCGGCAGTGAGCTCTATCACAGTGCTACCGCGCTACAAGGGGAAGAGAATAATGGCTGATATCACGACGCCCTTCCCCGCTACGCCGCACCGACTGGGGCTGTATCCGGTAGTGGATAGCGTGCTTTGGATCGAACGCCTGCTGGATGCAGGCGTTACCACCCTCCAACTGCGCATCAAAGATCTCCCTGAAGAGCAGGTGGAAGCAGATATTCTTGCCGCCATCACATTAGGTAAAAAATATCACGCCCGCCTGTTTATCAATGATTACTGGCGATTGGCGATCAAATACGAAGCCTATGGTGTCCACCTCGGACAAGAAGATTTGCAAACCACCGACCTGACCGCGATTCATCAAGCCGGACTGCGTTTAGGTGTTTCCACTCATGACGACGTAGAACTGGCACGCGCTATCGCGGTGAAACCTTCCTATATCGCCATTGGCCACATCTTCCCAACGCAAACTAAAGACATGCCTTCAGCACCTCAAGGCGTCGCTGAACTGACGCGTCATGTCGCTGGATTAAATGATTATCCGACCGTGGCGATCGGTGGGATCAGCCTCGATCGGGTACCGGCGGTATTAGCCTCTGGCGTTGGCAGCATCGCCGTCGTCAGCGCCATTACCAAAGCCACCGACTGGCGTGCCGCCACTGCACAATTGCTGCAACTGATTGAAGGCAAGGAGTTCTCACATGCTTAACGATCAGGAGTTTTTGCGCTATAGCCGCCAGTTGCTGCTAGAAGATGTCGGCTCCGAAGGTCAGGAGCAGTTGAAGCAATCCTGCGTATTAATCGTTGGTCTGGGAGGACTGGGTTCCCCCGCCGCACTGTATCTGGCTGCTGCGGGTGTGGGTAATTTGCTATTAGCCGATGATGACAAACTGCATATCACCAATCTGCAACGTCAGATTCTGTATCGCACTGCAGATGTTCCGCACAGCAAGGCGCAATTGGCGCAACGACAGTTACAGGCGTTGAATCCACTGGTGGAATCCATCGCGCTGGAACAACGACTACAAGGTAATTTGTTGACTGATGCCGTCGCCCGCGCCGATTTGGTGTTGGATTGCAGCGACAACATGGCAACCCGTCATGCGGTCAATGTCACCTGTGTCGCAGCTAAAAAGCCGTTAATCAGCGGCAGTGCCGTCGGTTTTAGCGGTCAGCTACTGGTGATTGAGCCGCCGTATATTCAGGGTTGCTACGCCTGTTTATATCCAGAACAAACCGAGCCACAACGCAACTGTCGCACCGCTGGGGTACTTGGCCCTGTCGTTGGCGTGATCGGCACATTACAAGCGCTCGAGGCAATCAAAATGCTGGCGGGAATGCCCTCTTCATTGAGCGGAAAACTGCGCCTGTTTGATGGTAAACAGCAAAGTTGGAGCACCTTGCAACTAAGTCGAGCGAACTCCTGCCCCGTTTGTGGAGGCAGCGCATGAAAATCATGCTGAATGATCAACCATTAGAGCTGGCAGAGTCACTCAGCGTGACAGCGTTGTTGGATCAACTGGAACGCCACCAGCCGGGCACCGCCTTGGCGATCAATCAAACCATCATTCCTCGCACCGAATGGAATCACCGCTTAGTGCAAGACGGTGATGACATTCTGTTATTTCAAGCGATTGCCGGAGGCTGACATGCTGAAAATCGCCGATACCACCTTCACCTCGCGCTTATTCACTGGCACAGGTAAATTCGCCACGCCGGAATTGATGCTAGACGCGTTACAGGCTTCTGGATCACAACTGGTGACAATGGCGATGAAACGCGTCGATCTGCGCGGTGGCAATGATGCCATTCTGGCACCACTGCAAAAACTAGGCGTAAAGTTACTGCCTAATACTTCCGGTGCCAAAAACGCGACTGAAGCAGTATTCGCCGCCAAGTTAGCCCGTGAAGCACTCGGTACGCATTGGCTAAAACTGGAAATTCACCCGGATGTGAAATACCTACTGCCAGATCCGATTGAAACACTGAAGGCGGCGGAAATCTTGGTTAAGGAAGGTTTTGTCGTTCTGCCATACTGCGGTGCCGATCCTGTGTTATGCAAACGTTTGGAGGAAGTCGGTTGCGCGGCAGTGATGCCACTCGGCGCACCGATCGGCTCTAACCGAGGTCTACGCACCCGTGATTTCCTAGAGATTATTATCGAACAGGCCAAAGTACCGGTGGTGATCGATGCCGGTATCGGCGCTCCCAGCCACGCATTAGAGGCAATGGAACTCGGCGCCGATGCGGTGTTGGTCAATACCGCTATCGCCGTCGCTCGCGATCCAATACAAATGGCTAACGCGTTCCGCATGGCTCTGGAGGCTGGAGAACTAGCACGTAACGCCGGATTAGGTAGCAGTCAACGCGTAGCCATCGCTTCCAGCCCACTGACCGCGTTCCTCAGTCAGTCTGAAGGAGCTGTCTGATGAGCGATGATTTCAGTAGCCGCTGGCAGCAATTAGACTGGGATGATATTTCGCTGCGTATCAACAGTAAAACTGCCCGCGACGTAGAACTGGCACTGAATGCAGAGAAGCTAACGCGTGAAGATTTTATGGCGTTGATCTCACCTGCAGCAGCTTCTTATCTCGAACCGTTAGCACAACGAGCCCAACAGTTAACTCGTCAACGTTTCGGCAATGTAGTCAGTTTCTACGTGCCGCTGTATCTCTCCAATTTGTGCGCCAACGACTGCACCTACTGTGGTTTTTCCATGAGCAACCGTATTAAGCGCAAAACGTTGGACGAAGATGAGATCGAGCGCGAGTGTGCGGCGATTAAGGCGTTAGGTTTTGAGCACTTGCTGCTGGTCACAGGAGAACACCAAACCAAAGTTGGCATGGACTATTTCCGCCAGCATATCCCGCAGATCCGCCGTCATTTCAGTTCGTTGATGATGGAAGTACAACCGCTGACACAGGAGGAATACGCCGAGCTGAAAACCTTAGGGTTGGACGCGGTCATGGTGTATCAAGAAACTTATCACCCTGCGACCTATGCTCAACACCATTTGCGTGGCCAGAAACAGGATTTTCATTGGCGATTGGCGACCCCAGATCGTTTAGGTCGCGCCGGGATCGACAAGATCGGCCTCGGTGCATTGATCGGGCTCTCCAACAGTTGGCGTACTGACTGCTATATGTTGGCGGAACATTTGTTCTATCTGCAACAAACCTATTGGCAAACGCGCTATTCGATTTCGTTCCCACGCTTGCGCCCTTGCGCTGGCGGTATCGAACCCGCATCGCTGATGAGCGAACCCCAGTTGATGCAGCTCATTTGTGCTTTCCGTTTGTTTGCGCCCGACGTCGAACTTTCACTTTCCACGCGTGAATCTCCGTTCTTCCGCGATCATATGATCCCAGTGGCAATCAATAGCGTCAGCGCAGGTTCGAAAACTCAGCCAGGTGGTTATGCCGATGATGTGCCACCAGAGTTGGAACAGTTCGAACCACATGATGGCCGCAGCCCGCAACTGGTGGCGCAAGCAGTCAGTCGTTCTGGCCTGCAACCGGTATGGAAAGATTGGGACGATTATTTGGGACGCTCTACGCAATAAATTGCAACGGTTACAGCGTGATAGAGAAATCGTTGGAAAGGTTACGCAAGATGAAAAAGTGGCACTGGAGTGAAAAAATCACCTCGCTATAGTGGCGAGGTTGGTTATCGGTACCGAGACTGACCAGGGTCTTTTTTCTCAGTGGCCCTGCTTACCAAACACCGGGACGTACGAAGACTGGTCGTACGCTCCCGGTATCTCATTATTTCTCATTGTATATATACCCTAAATAATTGGAGTTGCATTGAGGCGGCAAGCGAATAAATCCCCAGGAGCTTACTCCAGTAAGTGACTGGGGTGCGTGAGCGTAGCCAACAAAGATGCAGCTTCAAGTATGACGGGTATATATCCGGACAAGAGAAAGCCAAAATCACTGACATCCCATCAATAAACCTCAATATACCCTCATAATACTCATACTAAATTTATTTATATATTGTGATTTTATCATTTCGCTCTCTCAACCTATTCTGCGCTGGCCGTAACCAAGAAATTTCAAAATAATATAAGAGAGAGAAATCATGACAGATAGCAAATTAATTACCCAAGATTCACTCAGTGAACAATGCTATAAATCCGATGGATTCAATCCAGCAACTGAAGTGGAAAATTATAGCTATACTTCAGGCCGGGTTAAAAAGAATGTTTATAATAAGTACAATACGCAAAACAAACCTAAGGTATTTGGTTATTATACCGATTGGTCTCAATACGATGGTCGCCTTGATGGTTTAATGGATAAACCCAATCGTGGTCGCGGTATTGATCTAGCCACCCTATCCCCAACCGCCTACGATAAATTGATTATCGGTTTTCTCGGTATTGTCGGCGATCAAGGAGAAAAAGCAGCCACGATTAATACTGCCGCCAGCCAAACCAATAAAGTCCAAGATGAACCCACCTTCCTCGATCCTTGGGGTGATTTCCAATCCTCACGAAACTGTAACGTCCCTTCCGGCTGGGTCGATATTCAACCCGCAACAGTGACGCAAGAACAATCAAAAGGTGTGATCGGCGGTTTGCGGGAACTCCAGAAACAAGCTAAGTCACAAGACCACGATCTGGTTCTGTCCATGAGCATAGGTGGTTGGACCATGAGTAATGGTTTCCACAACATGTCAAAATCCGACAGTCGCCGTAAAACTTTTGCTGCTGGCGTGGTGAAACTGTTCAAACAGTTCCCGATGTTCAGCGAAGTAGATATTGATTGGGAATACCCAAATAACCCAGGCAACAATAATCCATATGGCCCAGAAGATGGTGATAATTATGTTCTGCTGATGAAAGAATTGCGTAGTCAGTTGGATAAAGCCGGGCGCAATGATGTGAAAATCAGTATTGCCAGTTCGGCGGTTGTCGAAACATTAGGTTATTCAAACGTTAAGCAATTACTGGATGCAGGTTTATATGCAATCAACGTAATGACTTATGATTTCTTTGGTACACCTTGGGCAACAGAATTAACTCACCAAACCAACCTGCTGCCACTAAAAACGGCTGGTTGGAGTGTGGACTCCGTAGTGAATTACCTGATCAGTGAGGGTTTCCCATCGGATCGAATCAACATCGGTTATGCCGCCTATTCCCGCAATGGCAGAAATACCCAAATCGAAACATTCTCACCGCTGAAAGGAACTTATTCTCCAGGCCAAGGAACTACAACCGGCACCTTCGAATCAGGTTGTAGTGAATGGTACGATATTATTTATAATTATCTGGATTTAGAAAATAAGCAGGGTCGTAATGGTTTTAATGTTTATACCGATAAAATCGCTGATGCTGATTATTTGTATAACCCGCAGAGCAAACTGTTTATGTCCTTTGACACCCCGCGGGCGGTTAAAGCCAAAGGTGAGTATGCAGTGAAGCATCAATTAGGTGGCGTTTTTACCTGGACCATTGAGCAGGACAACGGTGTGCTGGTGAATGCTGCCCGTGAAGGTTTAGGCTGTACAATCCAAAACAAAGTCATCGATATGGCTCCGTTCTACTTCGAGGGGATCAACATCACTGGTGATGTACCAGCGCCAACACCAGAACCGATCCCAACCCCAGAAAATCAACCACCAAAAGGTAATATTGCTCTGCAAGTGATGAGTGGTTCGGTCGTGCAACTTTCAGCCGAAGGTTCAACCGACGCCGAGGGCGATCCCCTGAGTTATGAGTGGACGGTACCAACCGGTATCACAGCAAATAGTAACACCGCTGCGGTATTGGAGTTTACTGCTCCAACGGTGACCGCTACGACACGCTTCACCTTTAGCCTAATAGTTAAAGACAGTAAAGGTGCCTCGTCAGCCAGTGTGAGCTATTCACTCAAGGTTGCGCCAACCAGCACTCCGGTACCCGTTCCTGAACCGACACCGGAACCAACACCAACACCAACACCAACACCAACGCCAACGCCTCAGCCATCCGGCGATTATCCACAATGGCAGGCCAGCGTGGCTTATAACAGCAATGAAAAAGTCAGTTGGAAAGGGAAAAACTACCAAGCTCAATGGTGGACAAAAGGAGACGAACCGGGTACTACCTCAGGAACTGGTGAAGGTAAACCTTGGAAAATCATTCAATAATTAACTGCTTTTAATGCAAAAAAAACCGCTCCCACTAAGGGGGAGCGGTTTATCTGGTTAGCTAAGGGCGCATAATCACGCCCTATTCAACGATTACTCGTCGTCGCTACCACCCAAGCCTGCATTCAACAGTTCGGCCAGGTTAGCAGTCGCTTCTTCCGCGCTCACTTGCGGAACAACCGGTGTTTCGCCCTGTGCACGACGACGCATACGATCCTGATGATAAGCGTAACCGGTACCGGCTGGGATCAGACGGCCAACGATAACGTTCTCTTTCAGACCGCGCAGTTCATCACGCTTACCGGCAACTGCCGCTTCGGTGAGAACACGCGTCGTTTCTTGGAACGATGCAGCGGAGATGAAGGACTCAGTTGCCAAGGATGCCTTGGTGATACCCAGCAGATCGCGCGAGAAGGTTGCTTCGATTTTACCTTCAGCTGCCAGCTGACGGTTAGCAATCTTGACGCGAGACACTTCAGCCTGCTCGCCTTCCAGGAACTCAGTGCCACCAGCGCTAACGATGGTGCCTTTACGCAGCATCTGACGAACGATAACTTCGATGTGCTTATCGTTAATCTTAACGCCTTGCAGACGGTAAACTTCCTGCACTTCGTTGGTGATGTAGCGAGTAACCGCATGCACACCACGCAGACGCAGAATGTCATGTGGAGATTCTGGGCCGTCAGAAACAACGTCACCACGTTCCACAATTTCGCCTTCAAACACGTTGAGCTGACGCCATTTCGGAATCATTTCTTCGTAAGCATCGCTGCCGTCCAGTGGAGAGATGACCAAGCGACGCTTGCCTTTGGTCTCTTTACCGAACGAGATGATCCCGCTGATTTCAGCCAAGATTGCAGGTTCTTTCGGACGACGTGCTTCGAACAGATCCGCAACGCGTGGCAGACCACCTGTAATATCCTTGGTACCGCCGGATTCCTGTGGAATACGCGCCAAGGTGTCACCTGCACCAATCTGGATACCATCTTCCAGCTGTACAATCGCTTTACCTGGCAGGAAGTACTGAGCAGCCATGTCGGTGCCTGGGATCAGTACGTCGTCGCCTTTGGCATCAACGATTTTCAGTGCCGGACGCAGGTCTTTACCACTACCGGTACGCTCTGCGCTGTCCAAGACTACCAGTGAAGACAAACCGGTCAGTTCGTCGGTCTGACGAGTAATGGTCTGGCCGTCAACCATGTCGGCGAAGCGGATGAAACCACTCACTTCACTGACAACTGGCATGATGTGCGGATCCCAGTTAGCAACGGTTTCGCCGCCGTTAACTTCTGCACCGTCACCTTTGCCCATCACCGCACCGTAAGGCACTTTATAGCTTTCTTTGGTACGACCGAATTCGTCGATCAGTTTCAGCTCGGTGTTACGAGAGGTAATAACCAGCTTGCCCGCAGCGTTCATAACGAACTTCACGTTGCTCAGCTTCAGCGTACCCTTGTTTTTCACCTGAATGCTGGATTCTGCCGCCGCACGAGATGCCGCACCACCGATGTGGAACGTACGCATCGTCAGCTGAGTACCCGGCTCACCGATGGACTGTGCTGCGATAACACCGATGGCTTCACCTTTGTTGATGATGTGACCACGTGCCAGATCGCGACCATAGCAGTTGGCGCACACGCCGAAGTCGGTTTCACAGCTAACGACGGAACGGACTTTAACGCTGTCGACAGAGTTCTCTTCCAACAGGTCACACGTCTTCTCGTTCAACAGGGTGTTACGTGGCACCAAGATATCAGCCGTACCCGGCTTGATGATATCTTCTGCAGTCACACGACCCAGAACACGTTCACGCAGTGGCTCTTTAACGTCACCACCTTCGATAACCGGAGTCATCATGATGCCGTTGTGAGTACCACAGTCGTCTTCAGTCACTACCAGATCCTGTGCCACGTCAACCAGACGACGGGTCAGATAACCGGAGTTTGCTGTTTTCAATGCGGTATCCGCCAAACCTTTACGAGCACCGTGCGTGGAGATGAAGTACTGGAGTACGTTCAGACCTTCACGGAAGTTCGCAGTGATTGGCGTTTCAATGATCGAACCGTCTGGTTTCGCCATCAGGCCACGCATACCGGCCAACTGACGAATCTGAGCGGCAGAACCACGAGCACCGGAGTCGGCCATCATAAAGATGCTGTTGAAGGAAACTTGTTGTTCCACAACACCGTCACGGTTAACCACGTCTTCAACCGACAGGTTTTCCATCATCGCCTTGGCAACACGTTCGTTAGCCGCGGCCCAGATATCGATCACTTTGTTATAACGTTCGCCAGCGGTTACCAGACCAGATTGGAACTGTTCCTGGATCTCAGCAACTTCGGTTTCCGCTTCTTCAATGATTTCAGCTTTCTTAGCTGGGATCACCATATCATCGATACCGACAGATGCACCTGAACGGGCTGCATAAGCAAAACCGGTGTACATGATCTGGTCAGCAAAGATAACGGTCGGCTTCAGACCCATGATGCGGTAACAAGTGTTCAGCATCTTGGAGATCGCTTTTTTGCCCAAAGGCTGGTTAACGATCGAGTAAGGCAGACCTTTTGGTACGATCATCCACAGGATGGCGCGACCAATGGTGGTATCAATAATGGTGGTCTGGTGAATGGATTCACCTTCGGTATTCTTGATCTCTTCTGTGATACGCACTTTAACGCGTGCATGCAGAGAGGCCAAACCGGCGCGGTAAACACGTTCAGCTTCTTTAGGGCCCGTCAGAACCATGCCTTCGCCTTTAGCGTTAACACAGTCGCGAGTCATATAGTACAGACCCAATACAACGTCCTGAGAAGGAACGATAATTGGCTCACCGTTCGCTGGAGACAGGATGTTGTTGGTAGACATCATCAACGCACGCGCTTCCAACTGGGCTTCCAGTGTCAACGGTACGTGAACAGCCATTTGGTCACCATCGAAGTCGGCGTTATAGGCCGCACAAACCAACGGGTGCAGCTGAATAGCTTTACCTTCGATCAGTACTGGCTCAAATGCCTGGATACCCAAACGGTGCAGAGTCGGTGCACGGTTCAGCAGTACTGGGTGTTCGCGGATCACTTCGTCCAAAATGTCCCATACTACTGCTTCTTCACGCTCAACCATCTTCTTAGCGGCTTTGATGGTGGTGGCCAAGCCACGCAGTTCCAACTTACCGTAGATGAAAGGTTTGAACAGCTCCAGTGCCATTTTCTTCGGCAGACCGCACTGATGCAGACGCAGGTATGGACCTACGGTGATTACAGAACGACCAGAGTAGTCAACACGCTTACCGAGCAAGTTCTGACGGAAACGACCTTGCTTACCTTTGATCATATCGGCCAAAGATTTCAGAGGGCGTTTGTTAGAACCGGTGATCGCACGACCGCGACGGCCGTTATCCAGCAACGCATCGACCGCTTCTTGCAACATACGTTTTTCGTTACGCACGATGATGTCCGGCGCAGCCAGATCCAACAGGCGTTTCAAACGGTTGTTACGGTTGATCACGCGGCGATACAGATCGTTCAGATCGGAAGTCGCGAAACGGCCACCATCCAGTGGAACCAGCGGACGCAGATCCGGTGGCAATACTGGCAGCACGGTCAGGATCATCCACTCTGGCTTGTTGCCAGACTGTACGAACGCTTCCAGCAGCTTGATACGCTTGGTCAGCTTCTTACGCTTGGTTTCGGAGTTGGTTTCGTTCAGCTCTTCACGCAGCTGCTCGCACTCAGCTTCCAGATCCATGTTTTTCAACAGAGCCTGAATAGCTTCCGCACCCATCTTGGCGTCGAATTCATCACCAAACTCTTCAAGCGCGTCCAGATACTGCTCTTCAGTCAGGATCTGACGACGCTCGAGGTTGGTCATACCGCCTTCAACAACCACATAGGATTCGAAGTACAGTACGCGTTCGATGTCACGCAGTGGCATATCTAGCAGTAAACCGATGCGAGATGGCAGCGATTTCAGGAACCAGATGTGCGCAGTTGGAGAAGCTAGTTCGATGTGACCCATACGCTCACGGCGCACTTTAGTCTGGGTTACTTCAACGCCGCACTTCTCACAAATGACACCACGGTGCTTCAAGCGCTTGTACTTACCGCACAGGCACTCGTAGTCTTTTACCGGCCCAAAGATACGGGCGCAGAAAAGGCCATCACGCTCAGGTTTGAACGTACGGTAGTTAATGGTTTCCGGCTTCTTAACTTCACCGAACGACCACGAACGGATCATGTCTGGCGATGCCAGAGCAATCTTGATCGCATCAAACTCTTCGGTCTTAGTTTGCGCTTTCAGAAACTTCAATAAGTCTTTCACGGATTGGCTCCTGTCGGAGTTAAACCTGTTGGGTATGTGTCAAAAACCCACATACCCGTGTGACCTGAACAACCACACTCTGGCTCCCTAGGCCGGGAGCCAGAGGCTGAAATACGATTACTCGTCTTCCAGCTCGATGTTGATACCCAGCGAGCGGATTTCTTTCAACAATACGTTGAAGGACTCCGGCATGCCTGGTTCCATACGGTGGTCGCCATCCACGATGTTTTTGTACATTTTGGTACGACCGTTAACGTCATCCGACTTAACGGTAAGCATTTCCTGCAAGGTGTAAGCTGCACCGTATGCTTCCAGTGCCCACACTTCCATCTCACCGAAGCGTTGACCACCGAACTGTGCCTTACCACCCAGAGGTTGCTGAGTCACCAAGCTGTACGAACCGGTTGAACGGGCGTGCATTTTATCGTCAACCAAGTGGTTCAGTTTCAGCATGTACATATAGCCAACAGTTACCTGGCGCTCGAATTGCTCACCGGTACGGCCATCGAACAGCGTGATCTGACCAGAAGTTGGGACACCGCCCATTTCCAGCAATTGCTTGATTTCAGTCTCTTTCGCACCATCGAACACTGGTGTTGCAATTGGCATACCTTTTTTCAGGTTCTCTGCCAAACGCAGCACTTCGTCATCGGTAAAGGTGCTCAGATCGACTTTCTGGCAAACATCGTCGCCCAGATCGTAAGCTTTCTGGATGAACTCACGCAGTTTAGCCACTTCCTGTTGCTGCTTGAGCATTTGGTTGATTTTCTCACCAATGCCTTTCGCCGCCATACCCAAGTGGGTTTCCAGGATCTGACCAATGTTCATACGTGATGGTACGCCCAGCGGGTTCAGTACGATGTCTACCGGCGTTCCGTTTTCATCGTAAGGCATATCTTCGATCGGGTTGATCTTGGAGATAACACCTTTGTTACCGTGGCGACCTGCCATCTTGTCACCCGGTTGGATCTGACGTTTAACGGCCAGATAAACCTTAACGATTTTCAGCACGCCTGGTGCCAAATCATCACCTTGGGTGATCTTACGACGCTTGGCATCCAGCTTCTTCTCGAAGTCAGATTTCAGTTCGTCATACTGCTCAGCCAACTGCTCCAGTTGGTTTTGCTTGTCTTCGTCGGTCAGGCCCAGCTCCAACCAGCGATCGCGAGGCAGTTTGTCGAGCTTGTCAGCTTCGATGCCACCGGCAACCAACACCGCACGGATACGGCTAAACAGACCAGCTTCCAAGATCTGCAGTTCTTCAGACAGGTCTTTCTTCGCCTGCTTCAGCTGCATCTCTTCGATTTCGAGCGCACGCTTGTCTTTTTCCACGCCATCGCGGGTGAAGACTTGTACGTCGATAACCGTACCAGAAACGCCGTTTGGTACGCGAAGAGAAGAATCTTTAACGTCAGAGGCTTTCTCACCGAAGATCGCACGCAGCAACTTCTCTTCTGGCGTCAGTTGGGTTTCACCTTTCGGCGTTACCTTACCAACCAGAATGTCACCACCGGTCACTTCTGCACCGATATACACGATACCGGATTCATCCAACTTGGAGAGCGCAGCTTCACCCACGTTAGGGATATCAGCCGTGATCTCTTCAGGCCCCAACTTGGTGTCACGAGACACACAGGCCAGTTCCTGAATGTGGATAGTGGTGAAGCGATCTTCCTGAACTACACGCTCGGAGACCAAGATGGAGTCTTCGAAGTTGTAACCGTTCCACGGCATGAACGCGACGCGCATGTTCTGACCCAGAGCCAGCTCACCCAGGTCGGTAGATGGACCATCTGCCAGCACGTCGCCGCGCTCGATTGGTTCACCCAAATTGACACACGGCATCTGGTTGATGCAGGTGTTCTGGTTAGAACGGGTGTACTTGGTCAGGTTATAAATGTCGATACCTGCTTCGCCCGGGTACATCTCGTCTTCGTTAACTTTGATAACGATACGGGAAGCATCCACGTACTGGATCACGCCACCACGCTTGGCTACGGCAGTAACACCGGAGTCAACCGCTACAGCACGTTCCATACCGGTACCTACCAGCGGCTTATCAGCACGCAGGGTTGGGACCGCTTGACGTTGCATGTTCGCACCCATCAAGGCACGGTTGGCGTCATCGTGTTCCAAGAATGGAATCAATGAAGCACCAACGGAAACGACCTGTTGGGTTGATACGTCCATATAATCAACTTGATCGCGGCTGAACAGGCTTGATTCGCCTTTGCTACGACAAGTGACCAAGTCTTCCTCGAAGCGGCCATCGTCATCCAAGTTGGAGTTCGCCTGAGCGATAACGAAGTTGCCTTCTTCAATGGCAGACAGGTAGTTGATTTCATCGGTAACCACGCCGTCACGCACGCGGCGGTACGGGGTTTCCAGGAAGCCATACTCGTTAGTCTGTGCGTACACGGACAAGGAGTTGATCAGACCGATGTTTGGACCTTCTGGCGTTTCGATTGGACATACACGACCGTAGTGGGTTGGGTGTACGTCACGCACTTCAAAGCCAGCACGTTCACGGGTCAGACCGCCTGGGCCCAATGCAGAGATACGACGCTTGTGCGTGATCTCAGACAACGGGTTGTTCTGGTCCATAAACTGGGACAGTTGGCTTGAGCCGAAGAACTCTTTCACCGCCGCCGAAATTGGCTTGGCGTTGATCATGTCCTGAGGCATCAGGGTGTCCAGATCGCCCAAAGACAGACGCTCTTTCACTGCACGCTCAACACGTACCAGACCGACACGGAACTGGTTCTCCGCCATTTCGCCAACGGAACGGATACGACGGTTGCCCAAGTGGTCGATATCGTCCACTTCGCCTTTACCGTTACGGATATCAATGAGCTTCCTCATCACTTCGATGATGTCGTCTTTGCTCAGGATGCCCGAACCTTCGATCTCGTCACGCAGCAGAGAACGGTTGAACTTCATACGACCTACCGCAGACAAATCGTAGCGGTCTTCGGAGAAGAACAGGTTCTCGAACAGAGTTTCAGCAGCTTCGCGTGTTGGCGGCTCACCAGGACGCATCATGCGGTAGATTTCTACCAGTGCGCTCAGACGATCACTAGTCGGGTCGACACGTACGGTCTCAGAAATGTACGCACCGTGGTCCAGATCGTTGGTGAACAGCGTTTCAATACGCTTGTGGCCAGATTGGCTCAATTTAGCCAGCAGATCCAGTGACAGCTCCATGTTGGCTGCACAGATCAACTCGCCAGTATTGGTATCGATGTAATCCTTCGCGGCCACTTTGCCCGCAATGTACTCAACCGGTACTTCAATACTCTTAATGTCGTCTTTTTCGAGCTGACGGATATGACGAGCAGTGATACGGCGTGCTTTCTCAACGTAGATCTTACCGTTGGCTTCGATATCGAAGGACGCAGTTTCACCACGCAGACGCTCTGGAACCAGTTCCATCTGCAGCTTGTTATCACGGATCTCGAAAGCAATTTTCTCAAAGAACAGATCAAGAATCTGCTCAGTGGTGTAGTTCAGCGCACGCAGAATGATGGTCGCAGGCAATTTACGGCGACGGTCAATACGCACGAACAGGTTGTCTTTCGGGTCAAACTCGAAATCCAACCAAGAACCACGATAAGGAATGATACGTGCGTTATACAGCACTTTACCCGATGAGTGGGTTTTCCCTTTATCGCTGTCGAAGAACACACCTGGGCTACGGTGGAGCTGGGATACGATAACCCTCTCAGTACCGTTAATCACAAAGGTGCCGTTTTCGGTCATGAGCGGAATTTCGCCCATATAGACTTCTTGTTCCTTGATGTCTTTGACCGTACCTTCTGGAGCTTCACGCTCGTAGATAACCAGGCGCAGTTTAACTCGCAGCGGTGCAGAGAACGTCACGCCACGGATCTGGCACTCTTTGACGTCAAACACCGGCTCACCAAGACGGTAGCTAACGTATTGCAGCTCCGAATTACCGCTGTAACTCTGGATTGGGAAAACAGAACGGAATGCGGCTTCGAGGCCGTACTGCCCTTCTGGATCTTGCTCGATAAACTTCTGGAACGAGTCAAGCTGGATAGAAAGGAGATAAGGTATGTCCAAAACTTGTGGACGCTTACCAAAATCCTTACGAATACGTTTTTTCTCGGTATAGGAGTAAACCATAGGGTTCCTCAGCTCGCTGAAAAGTAGAACCTCTCTGTCCGTGCGAAAGGGACAGTTCATGCAACACCATTTTGTCGACCGGAAAGTGGGAATACTTTCCGCAATACCTATTAACTATCACTCTTAAATCATTTCGTTGCGTCTCCCTCCAGAACTCCTAGAGCGTACAGCCGCAGTATATTAAGTCGTCAAACAGAAACAGATATTGGGAGGCAATCCAGTAGCCAAACAGTGTGAAACGCTACTGACGCCCTACAGCGCAAAAAGGCTGGTGACTAAAAAGTCACCAGCCATCAGCCTAATTTCTCAGGCTGCAACCGGAAGGGTTGGCTTATTTAACTTCAACTTCAGCGCCAGCTTCTTCCAGAGCTTTCTTCAGAGCTTCTGCGTCGTCTTTGCTCACGCCTTCTTTCAGAGCGGCTGGAGCAGATTCAACCAGGTCTTTAGCTTCTTTCAGACCCAGACCGGTAGCGCCACGTACTGCTTTGATAACAGCAACTTTGTTAGCGCCAACAGCTTTCAGTACAACGTCGAACTCAGTTTTTTCTTCAGCAGCTTCAACAGCAGCAGCAGGACCTGCAGCTACAGCAGCAGCAGAAACACCGAACTTCTCTTCCATAGCGGCGATCAGTTCAACGATTTCCATTACAGACAGAGCTGCAACGCCTTCGATAATTTGGTCTTTAGTGATAGACATAACAATTGTTCCTAAAAATCAGAAATAGTTTAAATACGTTAGCAAAGGCTAAGAAAGAGCAGCTTAAGCAGCTTCTTTCTGATCGCGCACAGCAGCCAGAGTACGAACCAATTTGCCAGCAGCGGCTTCTTTCATGGTTGCCATCAGGCGTGCGATTGCTTCTTCGTAAGTAGGCAGCGTTGCCAAGCGGTCGATTTGTGCCGCAGGGATCAGCTCACCTTCAAAGGCCGCAGCTTTAACCTCAAATTTTGCATTCGCTTTCGCGAACTCTTTGAACAGACGAGCAGCAGCGCCCGGGTGTTCGTTAGAGAAAGCAATCAAGGTTGGACCGACAAACGTGTCTTTCAGGCATTCGAATGGAGTGCCTTCAACTACGCGACGCATCAAGGTGTTGCGAACAACACGCATGTAAACGCCAGCTTCACGACCTGCTTTACGCAGTTCAGTCATTTTATCTACAGTAACGCCACGGGAATCCGCAACAACCGCAGACAGCGCGCCTTTGGCTACTTCGTTGACTTCAGCAACAATCGCTTGTTTGTCTTGAAGATTTAATGCCATTAGCTTTTTGCTCCTGGATAAGCCGGGGAGTATTCCCCGGAACTCACTTCACTCAACACTTTGTGTAAACACGCAGTGAGAGCGCTGAAACACGGTGAGCAGAATCCAGCAAAGACAATTCTTTTTATAAAAAGAAAAAAATTCTTTAGGCTCTGTCACCGTCTACGCAGGAAGATTAAGTACCTTGCGATACACCTGCGGTCTTGGACGGAGGCCTGGATAGGCCAGGCTCCAACCGAAAAATCTGTTGTTTTACTCTTAGCCGTAACTAAATAGCAAAACCTTGGGGTACAAGATTCTAGGCGAAACTTTACCCCAAGTCAAAGCGATTAATCACCGAGTGATTAGTTCGCTACAGCAGTCAAGCCGCTTTGATCGATAGCAACGCCAGCACCCATGGTGGTGGAGAGGCTAACTTTCTTGATGAAAACACCTTTAGCTTGAGATGGTTTTGCTTTTTTCAGCGCAACCAACAGAGCTTCCAGGTTTTCTTTCAGCTTATCTGTGTCGAAATCAACCTTACCGATGGTGGTATGAATGATGCCGTTTTTATCGTTACGGTAACGAACCTGACCTGCTTTAGCGTTTTTCACTGCTTCAGCAACGTTCGGAGTAACGGTACCCACTTTCGGGTTTGGCATCAGGCCACGTGGACCCAGAACCTGGCCCAGTTGACCAACAACGCGCATTGCATCTGGAGATGCGATAACAACGTCGAAGTTCATTTCGCCTTTCTTGATCTGGTCAGCCAGATCTTCCATACCTACCAGCTCTGCGCCTGCTGCTTTAGCAGCTTCAGCGTTAGGGCCTTGGGCAAATACGGCAACGCGAACAGAACGACCGGTGCCGTGTGGCAGAACGGTAGCACCACGTACGTTTTGGTCTGATTTACGAGCGTCGATGCCGAGGTTAACAGCAACGTCAACGCTTTCTACGAATTTAGCGGTGGCCAGCTCTTTCAGCAGAGCAACAGCTTCAGTGATGTCATACTGTTTAGTAGCATCAACTTTGTCACGGATCACGCGCATGCGCTTGGTCAGCTTAGCCATCTCTTAATCCTCCACTACCAGGCCCATGGAACGAGCAGTACCTTCGATGGAGCGAATCATCGCTTCAACGTCAGAACCAGTCATGTCCGCAGCTTTGGTTTCTGCGATTTCACGTACCTGAGCACGAGTCACTTTACCTACTTTGTCTTTGTTCGGCTTGCCAGAACCAGACTTAACACCAGCCGCTTTTTTCAGCAAAACTGCTGCTGGCGGGGTTTTGGTAACGAAAGTGAAGGAGCGATCAGAATAAACAGTAATAACAACAGGGATCGGCAGACCTTTTTCAACGCTGTCAGTCTTAGCATTGAACGCCTTACAGAATTCCATGATGTTCACACCTTGCTGACCCAGAGCTGGACCAACTGGTGGACTTGGGTTAGCCATACCGGCTGCAACTTGCAGCTTAACGTAGGCTTGTACTTTCTTGGCCATTTAAATTTCCTCGTATGGGTAGTATCGCCTCGTAAGAGGCTCCCCGTGTTTCACCTCGCTCAATGAGCAAGGCATCTAAAAACAAAAGGCGCGAAATTGTAGTTCAATTCCGCGCCTCTGACAAGCAACAAATCCGCTTGCACTGCTGATTAATTGATCAGCCTTTTTCAACCTGAGCGAAGTCCAGTTCCACTGGCGTTGCACGGCCGAAGATAGAAACAGACACTTTCAGACGACTCTTTTCGTAATCCACTTCTTCAACGACACCGTTGAAGTCAGCAAACGGACCATCGTTGACTCGCACCAATTCACCCGGTTCGAACAATGTCTTCGGACGTGGCTTATCACCAACCTGCTGCAGACGGTTCATGATCGCATCAACTTCTTTATCGCTGATCGGTGCTGGACGATCAGAGGTGCCGCCAATGAAACCCATCACGCGTGGAACACTGCGCACCAAGTGCCAACTGGCATCGTTCATCACCATTTGCACCAGAACGTAACCGGGGAAGAATTTGCGCTCACTCTTACGACGTTGACCGCCACGGATCTCAACCACTTCTTCGGTTGGTACCATAACTTCGCCAAACAGCTCTTCCATATCATGCAGTTTGATATGTTCACGCAGCGATTGTGCTACGCGACCTTCAAAACCGGAAAACGCCTGAACGACGTACCAACGTTTTTTTGGAGCTTCAGACATTTTAGAACCTCAAGCCAGTAATAAACGATACCAGACGAACCAGAATACCATCTAGTCCCCACAAAATCAGTGACATCACAGCAGTAACTGCTGCAACGATCAACGTAGTGTGTAGCGTTTCCTGACGAGTTGGCCAAATTACTTTACGTACTTCGGTACGCGCTTCGCGCGCAAACGCAACGGTGGCTTTGCCTTTGGTAGTCATCAGAGCCACTGCACCAGCAATAGCGATGACAACAACAACAGCCAACGCGCGCAATGGCAAGCTGAAATCACGGTAGTAATAGTTACCGACAATAGCCACAACCAACAGAACGGCAACGATCAGCCACTTAGCCGCTTCAAGGCCGCGCCCGCTCCCTTGAGCCTCGGTATTCGCACTCATAAACCAACCTGTCACTTATGATTCAGAACAAACAACTTTGCCTCGCGAAGCGAGGCAAACCAAACCGATCAGATGCCAATTAAACAACATCTCGGTGTTTACGCTATGACGTATTTCAGTCAATACGGTTTAAGAGCCCATCTCACCAATGATTATGACTGTAAAATCGCTGATGAGATAGGTTCTAATTCACAGCGTAGAAAAAGGGCATCAAATGATGCCCTTTTACCGCATGTCGCGTCAAATATTATCAGCGATTAAGCGATAACTTTAGCAACAACACCCGCGCCTACGGTACGGCCGCCTTCACGGATTGCGAAACGCAGACCGTCATCCATCGCGATTGGGTGGATCAGGGTAACTTTCATGTTCACGTTGTCACCAGGCATAACCATCTCTACGCCTTCTGGCAGTTCAATGGTACCGGTCACATCGGTGGTACGGAAGTAGAACTGTGGACGGTAACCTTTGAAGAATGGAGTATGACGACCACCTTCATCTTTGCTCAAGATATACACTTCTGAGTCGAACTGAGTGTGCGGCTTGATTGAACCAGGCTTAGCCAGAACTTGACCACGCTCAATATCTTCACGCTTGATACCACGCAGCAGAACACCAACGTTCTCACCCGCACGGCCTTCGTCCAGCAGTTTGCGGAACATTTCAACGCCAGTACAGGTAGACTTAACGGTGTCTTTGATACCAACGATTTCAACTTCTTCGCCAACTTTAACGATACCGCGCTCAACACGACCGGTAACAACGGTACCACGACCGGAGATGGAGAAGACGTCTTCGATTGGCAGCAGGAATGGCTTATCAATCGCACGCTCTGGTTCTGGGATGTAAGAATCCAAGAAGCCAGCCAGCTCGATGATTTTAGCTTCCCACTCAGCTTCGCCTTCCAGTGCTTTCAGCGCTGAACCACGAACCACTGGCAGATCATCACCAGGGAAGTCATAAGCAGACAGAAGTTCACGAACTTCCATTTCTACCAATTCCAGCAGCTCTTCATCATCAACCATGTCACATTTGTTCATGAATACGATGATGAAAGGAACGCCAACCTGACGACCCAGTAGGATGTGCTCACGAGTCTGAGGCATTGGGCCGTCAGTCGCAGCAACTACCAGGATCGCGCCGTCCATCTGAGCAGCACCGGTGATCATGTTTTTCACGTAGTCGGCGTGCCCTGGGCAGTCAACGTGCGCGTAGTGACGAGTCGGGGTGTCATACTCAACGTGAGAAGTGTTGATGGTGATACCACGAGCTTTTTCTTCTGGCGCGTTATCGATCTGATCGAAAGCACGCGCAGAACCACCGTAGGTTTTAGCCAGAACGGTAGTGATAGCTGCAGTCAGGGTAGTTTTACCGTGGTCAACGTGGCCGATAGTACCGACGTTAACGTGCGGTTTTGTACGTTCAAACTTTTCTTTAGACATCGATTGTCCCTCTAAGACACGGATAAATCGGTGGTATCACCACATCAACCAAGCATTTGCTTGTTGAATCCAGAACAGAAAGGAAATCAGGGGGCGAGAAATTTAAGAAGTGGTGCTGATAGGCAGATTCGAACTGCCGACCTCACCCTTACCAAGGGTGCGCTCTACCAACTGAGCTATATCAGCACATCTTGGAGCGGGCAGTGGGAATCGAACCCACATCATCAGCTTGGAAGGCTGAGGTAATAGCCATTATACGATGCCCGCATCCTGGAACTCGGCTACCAGATTTTTTCTGTAGAATTTTGGGGATTAAGAAAAGTAAAAACCATCCTTAGTCACCCAGTCTGTTAGACGCCTTTGCGCTGTCTAACAGTTTAACCTTGTTACCAAGGTTGAATTTGGTGGTGGGGGAAGGATTATTCGTCGCTCCGCTCCTCACCCTCCGGGCCGTGCTGGCGCACGTTGTTTCGCTACGCTCAACTCGAACCTTGTCGAAGGTTTTCACCTTCCCCACAGGGTATTCATATTAACTTTACTCTGTGGTCTGACTTCGTTGCCAAAGTCAAATTTGGTGGTGGGGGAAGGATTCGAACCTTCGAAGTCGATGACGGCAGATTTACAGTCTGCTCCCTTTGGCCGCTCGGGAACCCCACCAAATTTTTAACTACGCTTTACTTACTCTTACTTGATTGGTGCCGGCTACCGGAATCGAACTGGTGACCTACTGATTACAAGTCAGTTGCTCTACCAACTGAGCTAAGCCGGCATCAAGTGCAGCGCATTCTAGGTAGAGCTGACGGGCGATGCAACAAAAAAATTGCGATACCTGCACTTTTGCTCATAAATACGTCAAATTAGCCAGTTATTACGCAATTCACCGCTCGAAATGAGCAAATATTCATCAATGGCGAACCAACTGCAGACGTTATGATGTTTTTAATGTCGCTTTGCAAGCCATCGCGTAATCATCTGCACATTGGCTCTCACAATCAGTACAAATTCATGCTAATCGACAACATTTTTGAAAAAAGTCTACGCCATAAACGCAGCAATCTATAATATGCAGCTTGTTTCTAGCTGGAGTTGGTATCCAGCGCCGCCCCCAACCGGCGTTTACAGGCAGAATTGGGCTTATGATAAAAAGAGATCAATCTTTAGCGACACCTTACATGCAATTTGACCGCACCCAATGGGCCGCGTTACGAGATTCGGTGCCGTTAACTTTGTCAGAAGAAGAAATCGTCAAGCTGAAAGGGATTAACGAAGACCTTTCATTAGACGAAGTCGCACAGATTTATTTGCCGCTTTCGCGCTTACTGAATTTTTATATTAGTTCAAATCTGCGCCGCCAGGCTGTTCTTGAACAATTCCTAGGAACCGATGGCCAGAAGATCCCTTATGTTATTGGTATCGCGGGCAGCGTTGCAGTTGGGAAAAGTACGACAGCACGTTTGTTACAGGCATTGCTCAGTAGTTGGCCCGAGCATCGCACCGTTGAGCTAATTACCACCGATGGTTTCCTACACCCGAACAAAGTATTAAATGAACGTGGGTTGATGAAAAAAAAAGGCTTCCCGCAATCTTATGATATGCATAGCCTAGTGAAATTTGTTTCTGAGGTGAAATCTGGAGCCAAACATGTCGCTGCTCCCATTTATTCTCACTTGATTTATGATGTTGTCCCTGATGGGAATAAAGTCATTGGGCAGCCAGATATTTTAATTCTAGAAGGGTTAAATGTCTTACAAAGTGGAATGGATTATCCTCACGACCCTCATCATGTTTTTGTTTCAGATTTTGTTGATTTCTCTATCTATGTCGATGCAGCAGAAGATTTGCTGCAAACCTGGTATATCAATCGGTTCCTAAAATTCCGTCAGGGCGCTTTCGCGAATCCGGATTCTTATTTCCATAACTATGCAAAGCTGCCAGAACCTGAGGCAATTAACATTGCAACTCAATTATGGAATGAAATCAATGGATTGAATCTAAAACAAAATATTTTGCCGACACGCGAACGCGCTAGTCTGATAATGACAAAGAGTGCTAACCACGCAGTTGAAAGTGTACGCTTGCGTAAATAACCTCTATTTCAGGGGCATCATGCCCCTGACTCATTATTCAGCACTACGTAAGGATATTTCTCCGCCAATAAAAGGCTTTATCACTCCATCTTGCTCAAGTAATAAAGCACCTTGCTGGTCGATGCCCCGGGCAATACCTAATATCTGCTGCTCGCCAATTAATAGTTTAACCGGCCTATCAATAAAATTATCTAATTGGCGCCAGCGTGAAATAAATGGAGATAGCCCTTCACTCTCAAACTGAGGTAATGATTGACGCAACTCATTTAATAATGTCGAAGCTAATTCATTACGGTTAATATTAATGCCAGCCTCTTGCAGATTAATCCATCCTTGATTAATTGCACCAGCGTTCGTATCACGCATGGCCAGATTAATACCGGCGCCAATAACAAGTTGTGCCGCATCACCCGTTTTCCCCGTCAGTTCGACCAATATGCCTGCCAGCTTACGATCGTTCAGATAGAGATCGTTTGGCCACTTCACCCGCACATCTTTAGCACCTAGGCGTTGCAATACTTCTGCCATCACCATGCCTATCACGAGACTAAGACCAATAGCCGCAGCCGGTCCCTGTTCAAGTCGCCAGAACATGGAGAGATAAAGATTCGCACCAAAAGGTGAGATCCATTGCCTGCCACGTCGTCCACGCCCTGCTTGCTGGTATTCAGCTACACAAGCATCACCAGACTCCAGTTCCGGGATACGCTCCAATAAATATTGGTTGGTAGAATCAATGACTGACAATACCGTTACACGCTTATCATCCAACAATGTCAGAATTTTTTCTGCATCCAGCAGTTGGATCGGACTCGGCAGACAGTAACCTTTTCCCGGAACGGTAAACACATCCAACCCCCACTCACGGATTGTCTGGATGTGTTTGTTAATCGCCGCACGACTCATACCTAGCGATTCACCAAGGTGTTCACCTGAGTGGAACTCACCATCAGACAATAGTGAGATTAGCTTAAGCGGAACCTTGGTGTCTTTCATGACAACACCTTTACGGCGTCTAACTCACCTCTGGCGCCAATAAAACGCACCTCAGGTTCCAACCAAACGTCAAACTTATCAGCTACGGTATTACGCACGTGCCGTGCTAGCGCTACAACATCTTGGCTACTGGCATTATCAATATTCACTAATACCAGCGCTTGTTTGCTATGTACCGCAGCACCGCCAATCCGGTACCCTTTCAATGCACACTGCTCGATTAACCAACCAGCGGCCAGTTTTTCCCGCCGATCTATCTGTCGGTAATGCGGCATATCAGGATACTTACTCAGCAACTCTGCAGCTTTTTCCGCGCTAACTAATGGGTTTTTGAAGAAGCTTCCAGCATTACCCACTTCACGCGGATCTGGCAATTTGCTCCGGCGCATATTACATACAGAATCAAATACTTGCTGCGGTGTTACCGTTTGTGGATCTAGTTTGGTCAAGTCACCGTAGTTTAACGATGGCGTCCAGAGCTTGTTCAATACGAGTCCTACACCAACGATCATATAGTCAGTCTGATATTGATGTTTGAATATGCTATCACGGTAACCGAATTTGCAACGCTCCCGTGACATACGGTCGATCTCCCCTGTCCTAAAACTCAAGAGATCAACATAGCCACAAACATCTTTAAACTCAATGCCGTAAGCACCAATGTTCTGAATCGGCGCGGAACCCACTAAACCAGGAATAAGTGCCATATTCTCCAGACCTGGGATACCATGTTCAAGAGTACGCTTGATTAGCTCATGCCAGTTTTCCCCAGCTCTGATATGTAAACGCCAAGTGTTTTTATCTTCTTTTATCTCGACACCTTTTAGTTTGTTAACCATAACGGTGCCTACAAAATCTTCCAAAAATAGGACGTTGCTCCCTTCACCCAATATCAGTAAAGGTTCTTCCCGTTTTTTTGTTTTTTGCCAAACTTTCATCATTGGTTCAATTTTCTCACCAATGACGAGGTGCGCAGCCTTGACCGGTAGCGCAAAAGTATTGTGTGCTTTTAAAGAGGCGTTCTCAGTAGACATAACGTTAGATACTCTTACGAAATTAACTTTTATCTAGTCTACTAGATTCAACGTAGATGGCTATTATTTGTTTTCATAAGGATAACAAGCATGAATTGAGCAATAATATTTATATATTATCTAAGATGAAAATAGAGTTTTCTTATTATTATGCACATTACATAATAAGAATATATGTAATTAGACCTCGAAAATATTGCGGGAGCCGCGGTGGGTTACAGCTTATATCACACAGCTCAGTAAGTTTTTATTTCCCCCAAAGCAAAAAGCCCCATGCTTTCGCATGAGGCTTTCAACCAATTTGATGCCTGGCAGTGTCCTACTCTCGCATGGGGAGACCCCACACTACCATCGGCGCTACGGCGTTTCACTTCTGAGTTCGGCATGGGGTCAGGTGGGACCACCGCGCTATCGCCGCCAGGCAAATTCTGTTTCAATCAATCCGCTTCACTTTCGTAAAGCCAATCAATCCAATCTGTAAACTCGCTGAAAATTAAAATCCACTCTCACCAAAACACCTTCGGTGTTGTAAGGTTAAGCCTCACGGTTCATTAGTACTGGTTAGCTCAATGCATCGCTGCACTTACACACCCAGCCTATCAACGTCTTAGTCTTAAACGTTCCTTTAGGTGACTCAAGGTCACAGGGAAGACTCATCTCGAGGCAAGTTTCGCGCTTAGATGCTTTCAGCGCTTATCTCTTCCGCATTTAGCTACCGGGCAATGCCATTGGCATGACAACCCGAACACCAGTGATGCGTTCACTCCGGTCCTCTCGTACTAGGAGCAACCCCTCTCAATCTTCCAACGCCCACGGCAGATAGGGACCGAACTGTCTCACGACGTTCTAAACCCAGCTCGCGTACCACTTTAAATGGCGAACAGCCATACCCTTGGGACCTACTTCAGCCCCAGGATGTGATGAGCCGACATCGAGGTGCCAAACACCGCCGTCGATATGAACTCTTGGGCGGTATCAGCCTGTTATCCCCGGAGTACCTTTTATCCGTTGAGCGATGGCCCTTCCATTCAGAACCACCGGATCACTAAGACCTACTTTCGTACCTGCTCGAGCCGTCACTCTCGCAGTCAAGCTAGCTTATGCCTTTGCACTAACCTCACGATGTCCGACCGTGATTAGCTAACCTTCGTGCTCCTCCGTTACTCTTTGGGAGGAGACCGCCCCAGTCAAACTACCCACCAGACACTGTCCTCAATCCAGATTATGGACCAGAGTTAGAACATCAAACATTAAAGGGTGGTATTTCAAGGTTGGCTCCACGCAGACTGGCGTCCACGCTTCAAAGCCTCCCACCTATCCTACACATCAAGGCTCAATGTTCAGTGTCAAGCTATAGTAAAGGTTCACGGGGTCTTTCCGTCTTGCCGCGGGTACACTGCATCTTCACAGCGAGTTCAATTTCACTGAGTCTCGGGTGGAGACAGCCTGGCCATCATTACGCCATTCGTGCAGGTCGGAACTTACCCGACAAGGAATTTCGCTACCTTAGGACCGTTATAGTTACGGCCGCCGTTTACTGGGGCTTCGATCAAGAGCTTCGCATTGCTGCTAACCCCATCAATTAACCTTCCAGCACCGGGCAGGCGTCACACCGTATACGTCCACTTTCGTGTTTGCACAGTGCTGTGTTTTTATTAAACAGTTGCAGCCAGCTGGTATCTGCGACTGGCTTCAGCTCCGAGAGCAAGTCTCTTCACCTAATGCCAGCGTGCCTTCTCCCGAAGTTACGGCACCATTTTGCCTAGTTCCTTCACCCGAGTTCTCTCAAGCGCCTGAGTATTCTCTACCTGACCACCTGTGTCGGTTTGGGGTACGATTTGATGTTACCTGGAGCTTAGAGGCTTTTCCTGGAAGCTTGGCATCAACTACTTCATCACCGTAGTGACTCGTCATCACGCCTCAGGGTTCGATAAGAGAACGGATTTACCAATTCTCTCCCCCTACACGCTTAAACCGGGACAACCGTCGCCCGGCTAGCCTAGCCTTCTCCGTCCCCCCTTCGCAGTAACACCGAGTACAGGAATATTAACCTGTTTCCCATCGACTACGCTTTTCAGCCTCGCCTTAGGGGTCGACTCACCCTGCCCCGATTAACGTTGGACAGGAACCCTTGGTCTTCCGGCGTGCGGGTTTTTCACCCGCATTATCGTTACTTATGTCAGCATTCGCACTTCTGATACCTCCAGCAGCCCTCACAGACCACCTTCTACGGCTTACAGAACGCTCCCCTACCCAACAACGCCTAAGCGTCGCTGCCGCAGCTTCGGTGCATGGTTTAGCCCCGTTACATCTTCCGCGCAGGCCGACTCGACCAGTGAGCTATTACGCTTTCTTTAAATGATGGCTGCTTCTAAGCCAACATCCTGGCTGTCTATGCCTTCCCACATCGTTTCCCACTTAACCATGACTTTGGGACCTTAGCTGGCGGTCTGGGTTGTTTCCCTCTTCACGACGGACGTTAGCACCCGCCGTGTGTCTCCCGTGATAACATTCTTCGGTATTCGGAGTTTGCATCGGTTTGGTAAGCCGGGATGGCCCCCTAGCCGAAACAGTGCTCTACCCCCGAAGATGAGTTCACGAGGCGCTACCTAAATAGCTTTCGGGGAGAACCAGCTATCTCCCGGTTTGATTGGCCTTTCACCCCCAGCCACAAGTCATCCGCTAATTTTTCAACATTAGTCGGTTCGGTCCTCCAGTTAGTGTTACCCAACCTTCAACCTGCCCATGGCTAGATCACCGGGTTTCGGGTCTATACCTTGCAACTAGACGCCCAGTTAAGACTCGGTTTCCCTACGGCTCCCCTATTCGGTTAACCTTGCTACAAAATATAAGTCGCTGACCCATTATACAAAAGGTACGCAGTCACCCCCATAAAGAAGGCTCCCACTGCTTGTACGTACACGGTTTCAGGTTCTATTTCACTCCCCTCGCCGGGGTTCTTTTCGCCTTTCCCTCACGGTACTGGTTCACTATCGGTCAGTCAGGAGTATTTAGCCTTGGAGGATGGTCCCCCCATATTCAGACAGGATGTCACGTGTCCCGCCCTACTCATCGAACTCACAACTCATGCCTCTTCGTGTACGGGACTATCACCCTTTACTGTGCGACTTTCCAGACGCTTCCACTGAGACACAAACTGATTCAGGTTCTGGGCTCTTCCCCGTTCGCTCGCCGCTACTGGGGGAATCTCGGTTGATTTCTTTTCCTCGGGGTACTTAGATGTTTCAGTTCCCCCGGTTCGCCTCATACGACTATGTATTCATCGTATGATAGTGCAACGTATTGCACTGGGTTTCCCCATTCGGGTATCGTCGGTTATTGCGGTTCATATCACCTTACCGACGCTTATCGCAGATTAGCACGCCCTTCATCGCCTCTGACTGCCTAGGCATCCACCGTGTACGCTTAGTCACTTAACCTCACAACCCGAAGGTGTCTTCTGTAAACAGAGAACACATCGTGCTGTAAACATTTGAGAGACTCTATGACGGGTTAGTCCTTACCCCAGTACTGCTACGGAGGGATAAGTTTCAGCCGTCATGTTTCAATTTTCAGCTTGTTCCAGATTGTTAAAGAGCAAAATACTTCGCAGCATACTGTCACCAGTACACTCTGAAGTATTATTACAGGACGTATATGGTGGAGCTAAGCGGGATCGAACCGCTGACCTCCTGCGTGCAAGGCAGGCGCTCTCCCAGCTGAGCTATAGCCCCATACAGTCGTGCACAGGAATACCGTTTGATTTACCATTACATCCCGAAGAATGTAATTTTTGCTCAGGCAAGGCGTGAGGTTGCGACGCATAGTGAACTATGCGAGCCAACCGAACAACGCAGCATGGGCGAAAATTTGGTAGGCCTGAGTGGACTTGAACCACCGACCTCACCCTTATCAGGGGTGCGCTCTAACCACCTGAGCTACAAGCCTATAAAGGTATTTCCTGCTCGTTACTTTTTCATCAGACAATCTGTGTGGACACTGCACAGTCAAACATCTTTAGGTAAGGAGGTGATCCAACCGCAGGTTCCCCTACGGTTACCTTGTTACGACTTCACCCCAGTCATGAATCACAAAGTGGTAAGCGCCCTCCCGAAGGTTAAGCTACCTACTTCTTTTGCAACCCACTCCCATGGTGTGACGGGCGGTGTGTACAAGGCCCGGGAACGTATTCACCGTAGCATTCTGATCTACGATTACTAGCGATTCCGACTTCATGGAGTCGAGTTGCAGACTCCAATCCGGACTACGACGTACTTTATGAGGTCCGCTTACTCTCGCAAGTTCGCTTCTCTTTGTATACGCCATTGTAGCACGTGTGTAGCCCTACTCGTAAGGGCCATGATGACTTGACGTCATCCCCACCTTCCTCCAGTTTATCACTGGCAGTCTCCTTTGAGTTCCCGGCCGAACCGCTGGCAACAAAGGATAAGGGTTGCGCTCGTTGCGGGACTTAACCCAACATTTCACAACACGAGCTGACGACAGCCATGCAGCACCTGTCTCACAGTTTCCGAAGACACAGCTCTATCTCTAAAGCCTTCTGTGGATGTCAAGAGTAGGTAAGGTTCTTCGCGTTGCATCGAATTAAACCACATGCTCCACCGCTTGTGCGGGCCCCCGTCAATTCATTTGAGTTTTAACCTTGCGGCCGTACTCCCCAGGCGGTCGATTTAACGCGTTAGCTCCGGAAGCCACGCCTCAAGGGCACAACCTCCAAATCGACATCGTTTACAGCGTGGACTACCAGGGTATCTAATCCTGTTTGCTCCCCACGCTTTCGCACCTGAGCGTCAGTCTTTGTCCAGGGGGCCGCCTTCGCCACCGGTATTCCTCCAGATCTCTACGCATTTCACCGCTACACCTGGAATTCTACCCCCCTCTACAAGACTCTAGCTTGCCAGTTTCAAATGCAGTTCCCACGTTAAGCGCGGGGATTTCACATCTGACTTAACAAACCGCCTGCGTGCGCTTTACGCCCAGTAATTCCGATTAACGCTTGCACCCTCCGTATTACCGCGGCTGCTGGCACGGAGTTAGCCGGTGCTTCTTCTGCGAGTAACGTCAATGCTGAATGCTATTAACATCCAACCCTTCCTCCTCGCTGAAAGTGCTTTACAACCCTAAGGCCTTCTTCACACACGCGGCATGGCTGCATCAGGCTTGCGCCCATTGTGCAATATTCCCCACTGCTGCCTCCCGTAGGAGTCTGGACCGTGTCTCAGTTCCAGTGTGGCTGGTCATCCTCTCAGACCAGCTAGGGATCGTCGCCTAGGTGAGCCATTACCTCACCTACTAGCTAATCCCATCTGGGCACATCCGATGGTGTGAGGCCCTAAGGTCCCCCACTTTGGTCCGTAGACGTTATGCGGTATTAGCTACCGTTTCCAGTAGTTATCCCCCTCCATCGGGCAGTTTCCCAGACATTACTCACCCGTCCGCCGCTCGTCACCCGAAGAGCAAGCTCTTCTGTGCTACCGCTCGACTTGCATGTGTTAGGCCTGCCGCCAGCGTTCAATCTGAGCCATGATCAAACTCTTCAATTAAAAGCTTGATTTGCTTCAACTCGTGAAGCGATGCTCAAAGGTTACTGTATGAATTTTACTTCATGTGTCACTCTTCAAGACTTGATATTTTGTTGATGCTCGAAAGCATCTGGATATCATCTTGTGAGTGCCCACACAGATTGTCTGATAAATTGTTAAAGAGCAGTGAGTTACGCGCTTTCGCTTACTAACTCGAGGTGGCGTATATTACGCTTCCCTCTTTCAGAGTCAACCCTAATTTTCAGGTTTTTTCTCTTCCGACCCCGGAGACTCTGTGAAGTTGTTCACATGTTCCCTGTCGATGGAGGCGCATTATAGGGATCCGAGTTTTTTGCACAACCCCTTTTTGGATCTTTTCTTACTGTTTGCACACTTTTCGCCCCTTTAGCGTGGATCTTATGCGATCCGGGTCATTTTCCGCAGGATCTGGTCTTGCGACTGGTTGTAATTCCATCGCCAACGTCTAGTATTGCCGGTAAACATGATCCCGATGCGAGGCTTTACTAATGTCTGACGCAGTACGTTCTTACCTTCAATATTCTCCAAAGATCGGTCAACGCGTGATGATCGATCCTTCTAGCGTAGTCATCGGTAATGTTGAATTGGCCGATGACGTCAGTATCTGGCCACTCGTTGCCATTCGCGGCGACGTTAATGCAGTCAAGATCGGGGCACGTAGCAACATTCAAGATGGCAGCGTGCTGCACGTCACCCATAAGTCCGAACACAATCCCGATGGTTACCCATTAGTGATCGGCGAAGACGTGACGGTAGGGCATAAAGCCATGTTGCATGCTTGCACGATCGGTAATCGCGTTTTAGTCGGTATGGGTTCGATCCTACTGGATGGTGCCGTAGTAGAAGATGATGTGATGATTGGTGCTGGGAGTTTAGTGGCTCCGGGCAAGCGACTGGAAAGTGGCCACTTATATATGGGCAGCCCGGCACGTCAGGTGCGGTTATTAACAGAAGCAGAGAAAGAAGGCTTACTTTACTCTTCGAATAACTATGTTCGTTGGAAAGACGACTATCTGGAAGATCTCTAATCTACTTCCCCGTTCCGATTAGGAGCGGGGTTTGATTTAGGCTGACATCTCTTCGCGCAGTTGCTTCAATACTGGCTCTATTTTCGGCATCACTCCGTGCCACAAATGGAATGCATGCGCAGCCTGTCCCACCAGCATCCCTAAACCATCGGCATAACGCGTTGTCCCCTGTTGCTTTGCCCAAGCTAGAAATGGCGTTAGTCCTTGTTGATAGAACATATCGTAGCAACGGATCTCGGAGTGCATAATGTCAGTCGGTAATGCAGGGATTTCACCACTGATGCCCGATGCCGTCGCATTAATCACGAGATCAAAGTGCTGCTGATCAAGTTGATCCATTGACAAAGCAGCGATCTCACCAATGTGTTGGAACACCTGCGCTAATTCCTGTGCGCGGCTGAAAGTGCGATTGGTAATGACCACTTCGCAACCAAACGAGAGTAACGGCAAGATCGTACCGCGTGCGGCTCCACCGGCACCCACCAGCAAAATACGATCCTTTGGTTGGATCAATTGCTGACGTTCGAGATCGGTCAACAGACCCACACCATCCGTGTTATCCCCCAGTAAGTGCCCACTATCTTTTACTTTGAGCGTATTCACCGCCCCGGCCATGGCTGCACGCTCACTGAGTTCATCAGCAATCTGATAAGCCTGTTCTTTAAACGGCACCGTAACATTTGCTCCCTTGCCGCCCGCCAGTACGAAGGCTTGCAAAGTCGCGGCGAAACCATTCAATGGTGCGAGCACGGTACCATAAGGATGTTCAATACCCGTCTGCTCAGCGAAAAGCGCATGGATACGCGGCGACTTACTGTGACCAATCGGATTACCAAATACCGCAAATTTTTCCATGGTTCAGCCTCTAGCCCTGACGAATTTGTTTACCAGTCAAAACATCTCTGATTTCAGAAGGATTCAAACGACCACCCACATCTCCCGCCAAAACCGGGAATGTCGCGCCAAACTGCAATTCAACCTCTTGTGCAGTACGGCACGGCTCTTGCCCACTCAGATTGGCACTGGTGGAAACCAAAGGTTTACCGTAATCACGACACAATCTCTGTACTAATGGATGATCGCTAACCCGAACAGCCAGCGAGCTAAATTGGCCAGTCAAAAAGTTTGGCGTTTCCGGTTTAGCCGGGATCACCCAAGTGACTGGCCCAGGCCAACGAGAAAACATCACTGCACGCTGTGTTTCATTCAAAGCACTATCGTCAATATAAGGCATGAGTTGTTCGTAATCAGCAGCGATAAGGATCAATCCTTTCTGCCACGGGCGCTGTTTCAATGCCAATAATGTATTGACCGCCTGTTGGCTATCGGGATCGCAACCCAAGCCAAACACGGCCTCAGTCGGATAAGCAATCACCTGCTGGTTACGCAGCGCCTGGATAATAAGTTCTAAATTCATGATGTCATTATTCTGGGGTTACTACAGGTTTACCGCACAACTTACTGGCGCAGCACAAGGTTGGGCCTTTTGCCGTCCGTTTTTCCATTAATAGCGGGTAATTGCAATAAACGCACTCACCAGCAATAGGTTTGAAATTCAAGGCAAACTGACATTCTGGGTAGCGATCGCAAGAATGGAAAACCTTGCCGTAGCGTGACTTACGTTGTAACAATTTGCCCTGCTGGCATTGCGGGCAAGTGATAGAGGTTTCATCAGGTTTATCGATCACCTCAGTGTGATCGCATTCCGGATAATCACTGCAAGCAATGAACATACCGTAACGCCCTTGGCGCAACACCAGCGTCGCCTGACACTTTGGACATTCCTGACCTTCCAACACTTTGACGATGTGTCCATCAGCCTGCCCTTTTAATGGGCGAATATATTGGCATTCAGGATAGCGGGTACAACCGAGGAAGGGGCCGTGGCGACCACTGCGGATCACCAATTCGGCCCCACATTCTGGACAGGGTTCATTTTGCCTTGCGGCAAAAATCGCAGCTTTTGTCATAACTTCTTCTATATATGTTACCGGCTCAGTGCAGATAACCCTCATTAACTTCAAACAGCAATTCTTCCATTTGCTGGTAAGCGTTTTCATATCCGGGGATATTGAATAACACCATCAGCACCACCCATTTCAGGTCTTCGAGATCAAACTCCGTGTTATCTAACGCCATAACACGATCGATAACCATTTCACGGGTTTCGAGGTTTAGTACCTGTATCTGTTCAAGGAACAGCAGGAAACCACGGCAACCAGCATCCAACCGCACATTCTCTTCTTCGGTATAGATTCGCATCGCCAGCGGATCGGCGCCCATAAAGTACGGGGCATTTTCGCCATCCTGCAAGTCGGCCAGTTTCTCAAGCCAGTTTAACGCATTGTAGATATCATCCCGATGAAAACCCGCTTCTGCGAGATCATCCGTCAGTTTATCCTGATCGACGCGCATCTCTGGTTCATTGTGGATATAAGTTTCAAACAAGTACATGAGTACGTCGAACATGGCCTGCCCTCCTTATTCGGACATAGCCGCCGGGTACAGCTGCGATCCACCCTGCTAACTCCAGATTGAGTAATTTGATTACCACCTCTGGCACAGGTTGGCCGGCACGTTCAGCGACGACGTCAACAGGTGTCACCTCATCTCCTACGTTAGCCAACACATCGCAAAATGGCAATTCAACTTCGGCTTCTGGCGCAGAAATAGTTAGATTTTCATTCACGGACAGCCAATGCAGACCACTTCCTACGTTTTCTGCAATCTCTTTCGGCGACGTCACCAAATAAGCGCCCTGCTGAATTAACCAATGTGTCCCTTCACTCATTGGGTTACCTAAAGCTCCCGGCAGAGCAAAAACTTCACGTCCTTGCTCCAAGGCATAACGGGCTGTAATCAATGAACCGCTGCGTAACGAAGCTTCGACCACCACCACACCCAAGCTCAAACCGCTGATGATACGGTTGCGACGCGGAAAATGGTCGGCCATCGGTAAATCTGTGACCAAAAGTTCCGAAATCACCGCTCCGCCTTGTTCAACAATACGATCGGCCAAACGCCGATGTCGACGCGGATACACATTCGCCAAACCGCTACCTAGCACAGCAATCGTGATGCCCTGAGCTTCTAACGCTGCCCTGTGGCATATACCATCGATACCGATTGCCAGTCCGCTGGTCACCGCAAAACCGCAATGCACCAACTCACTCGCAAAATAGTTTCCCCAATGTTCGCCATAGTGGCTGAACTGACGACTTCCCACCATAGCAATTTGCGGTAAGGATAAAGCGGCAGGATTTCCTTTCACCAATAACAGCAGCGGAGCATCATTAATATGCTGTAAACGTTCTGGATACCCAGTTTCGCCATAGCTCAATAACCCATGTTCGGGTTGCTCCAACCATTTGAGCGTCTCCGCAAGATACTCTGAATTTGCCTGTCGAAATTGAGCGGCCTGTTTAGCGTTCAACCCAAAAGGCACCAACAATGGGTAGGGATCTCCGCCTTCGGCAAGTAATTGCTGAATAACTCTGCTGGCCTGAGCAGCTTCAATGCCTGTAACCCCGTGCATCCTTAACTTGATTTCTGCCGGTTGCATTATCTATTCCCTCCCTGAATTTGTTGGTATTACCAATTCGTGCAATTGGTAGACGATGCTGTCAATCAAGGCCGGAAATGTCTAGAATAGATAATGAACTCTCTTCATCACTCGGATACAGATCTAAAGATATATGTCAGTCTTGCAGGTATTACATTTCCCAGACGAGCGGCTACGCAAAATTGCGGCCCCGGTAAAAGAAGTCAATGCAGATATCCAGCGCATCGTGGATGATATGTTTGAAACCATGTACGCAGAGGAAGGCATTGGTCTGGCTGCGACGCAGGTGGATATTCATCAGCGCATTATCGTGATTGATGTTTCTGAGAACCGCGATCAACGCTTAGTGTTGATCAACCCAGAACTGCTGGAAAAAAGCGGTGAAACCGGTATCGAAGAAGGCTGCCTTTCTATTCCAGAACAGCGCGCTTTGGTACCACGTGCCGAGAAAGTGAAGATCCGCGCATTGGATCGCGAAGGTAACACTTTCGAGCTTGAGGCCGACGATTTGTTAGCCATCTGCATCCAGCATGAAATGGATCACTTGGTAGGTAAACTGTTTGTCGACTATCTGTCGCCACTGAAACGCCAGCGCATCCGTCAGAAACTGGAAAAAATGGCCAAGCTAAACGCCCGCGCCTCTTAAACCAGCAGGAAATCAACGTGTCTGATTCTTTACGGATTATTTTTGCCGGAACTCCAGACTTTGCAGCGCGTCATCTTGACGCGCTGTTGTCTTCTGGGCACCAAGTTGTGGGTGTTTTCACCCAGCCAGACCGCCCGGCCGGTCGTGGTAACAAACTGACCCCTAGTCCAGTCAAAGTACTAGCCGAGCAGCATCAACTGCCGGTATTGCAACCTAAATCCCTACGCCCGGAAGAAAACCAGCATCTAGTGGCTGATCTCAACGCCGATGTCATGGTAGTGGTCGCCTACGGTTTGATCTTACCTAAAGCCGTATTAGATATGCCGCGCTTGGGTTGCATCAACGTACATGGTTCACTGCTGCCGCGCTGGCGCGGTGCCGCTCCAATCCAACGCTCCTTGTGGGCTGGCGATAGCGAAACTGGCGTAACCATTATGCATATGGATGTCGGTCTCGATACCGGTGACATGATGCTCAAAATGAGTTGCCCAATTGAAGCCAGCGACACCAGTGCCAGTCTGTACGACAAACTGGCGGAGTTAGGGCCGAAGGGACTTCTGACTACGTTGCAACAAATGGCTGACGGAACTGCCAGTCGTGAAGTGCAAGACGAAGCACTCGTCACTTATGCTGAAAAACTCAGCAAGGAAGAGGCTCGTTTGGATTGGAACCTTTGTGCAGCTCAGTTGGAGCGGTGTATTCGCGCCTTCAACCCGTGGCCGGTCAGCTACTTCACCATTGATGATCAACCGGTGAAAGTTTGGCAGGCAACGGTAATAAGCGAAAACAGCCAAGCAGAACCAGGCACCATTGTTCATGCGGATAAGCATGGCATTCAGGTCGCTACCAAAGAAGGTATCCTCAATCTGACGCAGCTGCAGCCCGCAGGCAAAAAGCCTATGTCGGCGCAAGATCTGTTGAACTCCCGTCGCGAGTGGTTTACTCCGGGCAACCAGCTATAAATCACAGCCTTAACCCGGTAATAAATTACCGGGTTGTTTCTTTTTTCTACCGGTCGTTAGCCTATGAAAAACAATTACAATCTCCGCAGCATGGCTGCCAAGGCCATCGGCCAGGTACTGGATCAAGGCCAGTCACTCAGCACAATTCTGCCTGCGTTGCAGAAAAACATTGCCGATAAAGATCGCTCCCTATTGCAGGAACTGTGCTTCGGTACGTTGCGCGTGTTGCCGCAGCTCGAATGGTGCATTCAGCAACTGATGGCCAAGCCGATGGTGGGTAAACAGCGCCCTTTGCACTACTTACTGATGGTCGGCATGTACCAGTTGTTATATACCCGCATTCCTCCACATGCAGTATTGGCCGAAACCGTCGAAGGTGCAGTGACGTTGAAACGCCCACAGCTAAAAGGTTTGATTAACGGAGTTCTACGTCAATTCCAACGTCGGCAAGAAGAGCTCCTGCAACGCGCCGCCAATAACGACAGCCGATACTTGCATCCGAGTTGGTTACTGAAACGCATCCAACAAGCCTATCCCGCACAATGGGAGCAGATTGTTGATGCCAATAATCAAAAACCACCGATGTGGCTGCGTGTTAATCGTCTGCACCACACTCGTGATGAATATCTGAAACTCATGGAGCAGGCCGAAATTGCCGCCGTTGCTCATAGTGAATATCCCGATGCAGTACGCTTGATAACGCCTTGTGCCGTTACCGATTTACCCGGTTTTGCCGATGGTTGGGTCACTGTGCAAGACGCCTCCGCACAAGGTTGCGTCGATCTACTCGATCCACAGAATGGCGAACAGATCCTCGATCTCTGTGCTGCGCCAGGCGGTAAAACGACGCATATTTTAGAAGCCGCCCCAAAAGCTCAGGTAATGGCCGTTGATATTGATGAACAACGCCTAAGCCGGGTAAAAGAAAACCTGCAACGCCTGCGATTGCATGCTGAAGTAAAACTCGGTGATGGCCGCACACCGCAACAATGGTGTGGCGACAAACAATTCGATCGGATTCTACTGGACGCACCCTGTTCCGCAACCGGCGTTATCCGGCGTCATCCAGACATAAAATGGCTGCGTCGGGACAGTGATATCACCGAACTTGCCAGCTTGCAGGCTGAGATCCTCGAAGCTATTTGGCCACATTTAAAAACGGGCGGCGTGATGGTCTATGCCACTTGTTCTATTCTGCCGCAGGAAAACAGCGAGCAAGTACACGCGTTTTTGCAACGTCATACAGATGCCAAGCTGGTTGAAACCGGTGACATCACACAACCTGGCAAGCAGAATATCCCCCATCCCGAGGACGGGGATGGATTCTTTTACGCTAAGCTGATTAAAATCTAACTATTCAGGGCATGAAGCAGGGAATCAGATGAAAATTATTATTCTTGGTGCTGGTCAAGTCGGTGGAACACTGGCAGAAAACCTGGTGGGTGAAAATAACGATATCACCGTAGTCGATACCGATACTGGCCGTTTGCGCCAACTACAGGACAAATTTGACCTGCGCGTGGTACAAGGCCATGGTTCTCACCCGCGCGTATTGCGTGAAGCTGGCGCCGAAGATGCCGACATGTTGGTTGCCGTCACCAATTCTGACGAAACCAATATGATCGCCTGTCAGATTGCCTATTCATTATTCAACACCCCAAACCGCATCGCCCGAATCCGCGCCCCAGAATACATTCGCGAATCTGAGAAGTTGTTCCTGCCGGAAGCGGTACCTATCGACCATTTGATCTCGCCAGAACAATTGGTTATCGATTACATCTATAAATTGATTGAATACCCTGGCGCGCTACAGGTGGTGAATTTTGCAGAAGGCAAGGTCAGTATCGCCGCAGTGAAAGCCTACTACGGTGGACCATTGGTCGGTAATGCTCTATCTTCGATGCGTGAGCATATGCCACATATTGATACCCGCGTGGCTGCTATTTTCCGCCAGGATCGTCCCATCCGTCCGCAAGGCTCCACCATTATCGAAGCTGGTGATGAAGTGTTCTTTGTCGCTGCTTCACAGCATATCCGTGCAGTAATGAGTGAATTGCAGCGGCTGGAGAAACCTTATAAGCGCATCATGATTGTCGGTGGTGGTAACGTTGGTGCGGGCTTGGCCGCTCGATTAGAAAAGGACTATAACGTCAAACTGATCGAACGCAATCAGCAACGCGCCGCCGAGCTAGCCGAACAACTACACGATACCATCGTATTTTACGGTGATGCCTCTGATCAGGAATTGTTAGCTGAAGAGCACGTTGATCAAGTTGACGTTTTCATCGCTATCACCAACGATGATGAAGCCAATATCATGTCAGCCATGTTGGCCAAACGTATGGGCGCCAAGAAAGTCATGGTTCTGATCCAACGTCGTGCTTATGTCGATCTGGTCCAAGGCAGCGTGATCGATATCGCGATATCACCACAGCAGGCAACCATTTCAGCGTTATTAGGACACGTACGTAAAGCCGATATTGTCAGTGTATCCTCACTGCGTCGTGGTGTCGCCGAAGCCATCGAGGCCATCGCCCACGGAGATGAAAGCACCTCGAAAGTCGTTGGCCGTATTGTAGATAATATTAAATTACCACCAGGTACCACTATTGGCGCGATTGTGCGTGGTGACGATGTCATTATTGCCAACGGTAATAGCAAAATAGAACAAGGTGACCACGTCATCATGTTTATTACCGATAAGAAATTCGTACCAGACGTTGAACGCCTATTCCAACCCAGTCCATTTTTCCTGTAAAACGAATTTGTTAAGCAATTGTCACTATTTTTGCGTTAAAATTCGTTGCCGCAAGAAAAGCCAAAATCTTTTCTATACTTACTGTGGCGCAGGGAAGTAGCTTTGTTAAATTTGAGTTAGCTGTTTTGCGAGGGTGTTCTGATGAGTATGATGAAAGAGTTTCGTGAATTTGCCATGCGTGGCAATGTGGTCGATTTGGCTGTCGGTGTAATTATCGGGGCCGCTTTCGGGAAAATAGTATCGTCGTTTGTTGCCGATATTATTATGCCGCCATTGGGTCTATTGATCGGCGGAGTCGACTTCAAACAATTCCATTTAGTTTTACGCGAAGCCCAAGGTGCAGTACCTGCAGTCATGATGAACTACGGTGCTTTCATTCAAACTGTTTTTGATTTCGTTATCGTAGCTTTTGCTATTTTCTTAGCAATCAAGCTGATGAATCAAATGCGCCGTAAACAGGAAGAAACACCAGCGCCAGCCGCCGCACCAGAACCCACAGCAGAAGAGAAATTGCTGACTGAAATCCGCGATTTACTCAAGCAACAACAGCCAAAAGCATAATCTGAAAAAAATAAAGCACCGACGATACTCTCGTTCGGTGCTTTATATCCCGGCTAAATATCCGTTCAGCGATAAGTCACATAAGGCTTAAGTGAACGGTATTACGTCGGGGTTCTTAACGGGGATGACTTACATCATGCCGCCCATACCACCCATGCCGCCCATACCACCAGCGCCCATGTCTGGTGCGTCGCCTTTCGGCAGATCGGTAACCATACACTCGGTGGTGATCATCAGGCCAGCTACAGATGCCGCGTACTGCAGTGCAGAACGGGTTACTTTAGTTGGATCCAAGATACCCATCGCGATCATGTCGCCGTATTCTTCAGTGTAAGCGTTGTAGCCGTAGCTGCCTTCGCCTGCTTTCACATTGTTAGCGATAACAGAAGCTTCTTCACCGGCGTTGATGACGATCTGACGCAGTGGGGATTCCATCGCACGCAAGGCAACTTTGATACCGACGTTCTGATCTTCGTTGTCGCCTTTCAAGCCAGCAATCTTGCCCGCTACACGGATCAGCGCTACGCCACCACCAGCAACCACGCCTTCTTCTACTGCAGCACGAGTTGCGTGCAGAGCATCTTCAACGCGAGCTTTCTTCTCTTTCATTTCAACTTCAGTTGCTGCGCCAACTTTGATAACGGCAACGCCGCCAGCCAGTTTAGCCACACGCTCTTGCAGTTTTTCACGATCGTAGTCAGAAGTTGCTTCTTCGATCTGCGCACGGATTTGAGCAACACGGCCTTGAATGGTTGCTTCGTCGCCTACGCCATCGATGATGATAGTGGTGTCTTTGTTGATAACAACGCGTTTTGCTTGACCCAGATCTTCCAGAGTCGTTTTTTCCAACTCCATACCGATCTCTTCAGAGATAACGGTACCGGCAGTCAGAGTCGCGATGTCTTGCAGCATGGCTTTACGACGGTCGCCGAAGCCAGGTGCTTTAACTGCAGCCACTTTCACGATGCCACGCATGGTGTTAACCACCAGCGTTGCCAGAGCTTCGCCTTCAACATCTTCAGCGATGATCAGTAGTGGTTTACCGGCTTTCGCAACGGCTTCCAGAACTGGCAGCATTTCGCGGATGTTGGAGATTTTCTTGTCAGCCAACAGGATGAATGGGCTATCCAATTCGATAGAACCGGTTTCTGGCTTGTTGATGAAGTACGGGGACAGGTAACCGCGATCGAACTGCATACCTTCAACAACGTCCAGCTCGTCTTGCAGGCCAGTGCCTTCTTCAACGGTGATAACGCCTTCTTTGCCCACTTTTTCCATCGCTTCTGCGATCAGTTTACCCACAGTTTCGTCGGAGTTGGCAGAGATGGTACCTACCTGAGCAATCGCTTTGGAGTCAGAGCAAGGCACAGACAGTTTTTTCAGTTCTTCAACCGCAGCGATAACCGCTTTGTCGATACCGCGCTTCAGATCCATCGGGTTCATGCCAGCAGCAACCGCTTTCAGGCCTTCAGTAATGATGGATTGAGCCAGAACGGTTGCAGTGGTGGTACCGTCGCCTGCAGCATCATTCGCTTTAGAGGCAACTTCTTTCACCATTTGTGCACCCATGTTTTCGAACTTGTCTTCCAGTTCAATTTCACGAGCGACAGAAACACCATCTTTAGTGATGGTCGGTGCACCGAAAGATTTATCCAAAACCACGTTACGGCCTTTAGGACCGAGGGTAACTTTCACTGCATCTGCCAGTACGTTAACGCCACGCAGCATTTTCACACGAGCGTCACTACCGAATTTTACGTCTTTAGCTGCCATTGGTATTTCCCTTCAATTCGTTCAGTTCAGAAGATAAAGCGCGATTACGCTTCAACAATTGCCAGAATGTCGCTTTCGGACATGATCAACACTTCTTCATTGTCGATCTTCTCTGCTTTCACGCCATAACCGTCGTTGAAGATTACGATATCGCCAACTTTCACATCCAGCGGCTGGATGTTGCCGCTTTCCAGAACACGTCCTTTACCAACGGCTACTACTTCACCACGAGTAGATTTACCCGCTGCAGAGCCAGTCAGAACGATGCCGCCAGCAGATTTTGATTCAACTTCTTTGCGCTTGACGATAACGCGGTCATGCAATGGACGAATACTCATTGAACGCTCTCCTGTAAGAAGGTCTGTATCAGATTTAGGGTTTTCCACCGGGTTATCTTTCGATTACCGGCCTTGTGGGAATTGAAATGGGGGCATTCCACAGCCCTTCAAGGGGGAGACAAAAAAAATTTCGTTTTTTTGTCTCAATTGCGATCTGCCGCAATGAAAAACGTAACCGAAGCCGCATTAGGAGAATTAACGATCTTGCCGCTTATCGTGTTCATCCGGTTGGTGATCCAACGTATGACGCTCGTCGTCTTTACGCTGATACTCACCATCGAAAGTGTTGCCATTAGCAGCATCACTACCCGCGCCCCAGCTACCCGGGCGGTAAATGGCAAGATGCGGCATCAGCTTCAAGGTCAATGACTTCTGAATTGGTGGTAACAGCAGCAACAGCCCAAGGAAGTCAGTAAAAAAGCCCGGAACCAGCAACAGAAAACCTGCCAACACCAGTGAAACGCTTTTCACCATTTCCGCCGCAGGGCTCTCGCCTGCAGCCAACTTTTGTTGCATCTGCGCGAAGGTTTTCATCCCTTGATTGCGCACTAAAGAAACACCGACACAAGAAGTGAAGACAACCAATAACAACGTGACCGCAACACCCAACACCGCAGCAACTTTAATAAATAATGATATCTCGATGTAAACCAAAAGAAATATCAACAAGAACGGTAACCAGCGCACCGTATTCTCCTATGGTTGAAAACAACGTACCCGCGACATGCGCGTATACATAAAATATGGAGCCTATAACAGGCCAACCTAATTACAATGGGGGCAACATGTGTCCTTTTCAACCAAAACTGATTTTTTACTGACAAAGTTGTCAAATGTGAAATCGATCACAGAACTAGAAAGCTGTGACTTTTGAAGCATCAGATAGTGATCTGCGTACACTCATTTATTACAAAGCAGCATATGATCTGGGCAGCAACAATAGCAGCGGTCAATACTTCCGCGCTTGAAGCTATCGACAACATAATTTAGTTACCACGCAAACAATTAATTCGGCAGCAACATTAAAGAAGGTTCTCATGTCAAACAACATTCGTATCGAAGAAGACCTACTAGGAACACGTGAAGTACCCGCAGAAGCCTACTATGGTGTTCATACTCTGCGTGCGATTGAAAACTTCTATATTAGTAACAGCAAAATCAGCGACGTTCCTGAGTTCGTCCGTGGCATGGTAATGGTGAAGAAAGCCGCAGCAATGGCTAACAAAGAGTTAAAAACCATCCCACGTAAAATCGCCGATACTATTATCCAAGCTTGCGACGAAGTGCTCGATAAAGGCAAGTGCATGGACCAATTCCCAGTGGATGTGTTCCAAGGCGGTGCTGGCACCTCTTTGAACATGAACACCAACGAAGTTCTGGCTAACATCGGTCTGGAACTGATGGGGCATCAGAAAGGTGAATACCAATATCTGAACCCTAACGATCACCTCAATAAAAGCCAATCCACCAACGATGCCTACCCAACTGGGTTCCGTATCGCGGTGTATGCTTCCAACCTGAAACTGATCGACGCCATTAATCAATTGCAAGAAGGCTTCGAACGTAAAGCCAAAGAATTCGAAACCATCCTGAAAATGGGCCGTACCCAGTTGCAAGATGCAGTACCTATGACTTTGGGTCAGGAGTTCCATGCCTTTAGCGTGTTACTGAGAGAAGAAACCCGTAACCTACACCGTACAGCCGAACTACTGCTGGAAGTGAACTTGGGCGCAACCGCCATCGGTACAGCACTGAACACGCCAGAAGGTTATCAGCACCTAGCCGTACAGAAACTGGCGGAAGTCAGTGGTCTACCAGTAGTTCCAGCTGAAGACCTGATCGAAGCAACTTCAGACTGTGGCGCTTACGTCATGGTACACAGCGCGCTGAAGCGTCTGGCTGTAAAAATGTCCAAGATTTGTAACGACTTACGCTTACTGTCCTCCGGCCCACGTGCTGGCCTGAACGAAATTAACCTGCCAGAATTGCAGGCGGGTTCTTCCATCATGCCAGCCAAGGTCAACCCAGTGGTGCCTGAAGTAGTAAACCAAGTGTGCTTCAAGGTGATCGGCAACGACACTTGCGTTACTATGGCGTCCGAAGCAGGCCAGTTGCAGCTCAACGTGATGGAGCCAGTCATCGGCCAAGCCATGTTTGAGTCAATCCACATCCTGACCAACGCATGCTACAACCTGCTGGAAAAATGCATCAACGGCATCACAGCAAATAAAGAAGTCTGCGAGCACTACGTATTCAACTCTATCGGTATCGTTACTTATCTGAACCCGTTTATTGGCCACCACAACGGTGACATCGTTGGTAAGATCTGTGCTGAAACTGGTAAAACCGTACGTGAAGTGGTGCTAGAACGTGGTCTGTTGACAGAAGCAGAACTGGACGACATCTTCTCAGTAGAGAACCTGATGCACCCGGCCTATAAAGCGAAACGCTATACCGATGAAAATGAACAATAATAGAACCATCCGGTAGCCTAAAAGGCACGCTAAATCCCTTGGATAGCGTGCCTTTTTACTTTCTAGCGCCTACAAAATTTTAACTTTTAATTTTCATATTTTTCCATTTTAAGGAGTGACACTATGTTAGCAGTGGAATTGGTTATCGTTCTACTGGCCATCTTTTTAGGGGCCAGGCTGGGCGGTATAGGCATTGGATTTGCAGGCGGTCTTGGGGTATTGGTACTCGCGCTGATTGGCGTTAAACCCGGTAATATCCCCTTCGACGTTATCTCAATCATCATGGCGGTTATCGCTGCCATCTCTGCGATGCAAGTCGCTGGCGGTATGGATTATCTGGTACAGCAAACAGAAAAACTGCTGCGCAAGAATCCTAAGTACATCACTATCTTGGCTCCGATCGTCACCTACTTCCTGACCATCTTCGCCGGTACCGGTAATATTTCTCTCTCCGCACTGCCAGTGATTGCTGAAGTAGCGAAAGAGCAAGGCATCAAACCTTGCCGTCCGCTGTCTACTGCCGTGGTTTCCGCGCAGATCGCCATCACCGCTTCGCCGATTTCCGCTGCGGTGGTGTATATGTCTTCCGTTATGGAAGGTCATGGTGTCAGCTATCTGCATCTGTTGATGGTGGTCATTCCTTCTACCTTCTGCGCCATCTTGCTGATGTCGTTGCTGGTGACTTGGTTATTTGACTCCAAACTGTCTGACGATCCGATTTACCAAAAACGTCTTGAAGAAGGTTTGGTGGCGCTACGTGGTAACAAGGTCGTCGAGATCAAACCACGCGCTAAAGCTTCCGTGCTGTTATTCCTGTTGGGCGTTGTGTGCGTAGTGGCTTATGCCATCATCAACAGTCCGAGTCTGGGTCTGGTGGTAACACCATTGATGAACACCACTAATGCCATCTTGATCATCATGCTCAGTGTGGCGACCCTGACCACCTTGCTGTGCCATGTAGATACCGATGCGGTATTGAACTCCAGCACGTTCAAAGCCGGTATGAGCGCCTGTATCTGTATTCTCGGCGTTGCTTGGCTGGGTGATACTTTTGTGCAGGCTAACATTGGTTGGATCAAAGATACGGCGGGCAGCGTAATCCAATCACATCCGTGGTTGCTGGCAGTGATTTTCTTCTTCTGTTCCGCTCTGCTGTATTCTCAGGCGGCAACAGCCAAGGCATTGATGCCAATGGCACTGGCACTGAACGTAACGCCACTGACTGCGGTAGCTTCTTTTGCGGCGGTTTCTGGCCTGTTCATCCTGCCAACCTATCCAACGCTGGTTGCTGCTGTACAGATGGACGACACCGGCACCACCCGTATCGGTCGCTTTGTCTTTAACCACCCGTTCTTCATCCCTGGCACCATCGGGGTAGTTCTCTCGGTGATCTTCGGCTTCCTGTTCGGTAGCGTGATCCTGTAATCGACCAACCGGGGCTCACCAGCCCCGGTTTTCTCCCCACATTCCCCCATTGGTTATAAACTCACCTTCTAGACCTGCTTGCTTCAAGGTATAGTGCCCACAATGAATTTAACTGAGAGGGCTAAAGATGTCTGAATGCGAAGCTGTAGTCATTCTTTGTACCGCTCCCGATGAAGCCACAGCGCAAGAGCTGGCGGCTAATGTGTTGGGAGAAAAATTGGCGGCCTGCGCTACCTTGTTGCCCGGTGCAACCTCTCTCTATTACTGGGAAGGGAAACTGGAACAGGAATATGAAGTACAGATGCTGCTCAAAAGCGATCGTCAGCATCAACAAGCCCTTCTCACCTACTTGAAACAACATCACCCTTATCAAACGCCTGAACTTCTGGTGTTACCGGTGATGGCTGGAGATAAAGATTACTTGTCATGGATCAACGCCTCATTAAACTGATATTCCTGCTTTGCAGCCTGTTTTTCCTGCCATCCGTGGCACAGGCTTCCTTGTTCGGCCAAAACGGTGGCAACCAGTTTGTCCCTGTCGATCAAGCTTTTGCTTTTGATTTTCAGCAAAAAGACCACCAGTTGACGCTGAATTGGCAAATCCGTCCCGGCTATTACCTGTATCGCCAGCAGATAAAATTGGTGCCACAGCAGGCCACGCTGGGGCAGTTCACGCTACCCAATGGATTAAGTCATAAAGACGAGTTTTTTGGCGAAGTTGAGATTTATAAGCAGCAGTTGAATCTGCAAATTCCGCTGCAGCAAGCGGTGGCTAACGCCAGCATCAGTGTCACTTATCAAGGCTGTGCCGAAGCTGGGTTCTGCTATCCACCGGAAACCCGCGTGATCCCATTGGATACTGTAGCCGCTGCACCTATCGCAACCACGCCACCCACACCAGAAACACCAATACCGACCAATCTACCGTTCTCACCGCTGTGGGCGTTGTTGATTGGTATTGGAATCGCATTCACCCCTTGTGTACTGCCGATGTATCCGCTGATTTCCGGCATTATTCTAGGTCGTGAACGCCCGCACAGCAGTGGACGTATTCTGGTGTTGGCATTGGTTTATGTACAAGGCATGGCGCTGACTTACACTCTGCTGGGCATGGTCGTTGCCGCTGCCGGATTACAATTCCAAGCAGCGTTGCAGCATCCTTACGTATTGATTGGGTTGTCGATCTTATTTGCGTTGCTGGCACTATCGATGTTCGGCTTGTATTCGCTGCAGCTACCTTCCTCGCTGCAAACACGTCTGGCGAGTTGGAGTAACACCCAGCAAGGTGGCTCGTTGATTGGCGTGTTTGTCATGGGTGCGTTGGCTGGCTTAATCTGCTCTCCTTGCACGACTGCCCCGCTCAGCGCCATTTTGTTATACATCGCTCAAAGCGGCAATATGTGGGCAGGCGGTGGTACTTTGTATCTTTATGCATTAGGTATGGGGTTGCCCTTGGTGCTCGTCACCCTATTTGGTAACCGTCTGTTGCCACGCAGCGGGCCATGGATGCAGTATGTCAAAGAGGCCTTTGGCTTTGTCATTCTGGCGCTACCCGTATTCTTACTGGAGCGTGTGATTGGTGATGTTTGGGGACTGCGCTTGTGGAGCGTCCTTGGTTTCGCGTTCTTCGGCTGGGCATTTGCTCTAAGCCTGAAAAACACCCACGGCTGGGCTCGAGCGCTACAACTCTTATTGTTGGCGGCGGCAGTGATCGTCGCTCGACCGTTGCAAGACTGGGCATTCGGTTCCCATACGCAACAACAGGTAAATCAGGCACATTTGAACTTTACCCCGATCCACAACGTCGCACAGCTCGAACAAGCATTACAGCAGGCTAAAGGGAAACCGGTTATGCTGGATCTCTACGCCGATTGGTGTGTAGCCTGTAAAGAGTTCGAAAAGTACACCTTCAGCGATGCCAAGGTTCAGGCGCAATTGGCCAACGCAGTGCTGTTACAGGCCGACGTGACAGCCAATAACGCCGAACAGGTCGCTTTGCTGAAACACTTGCAGGTGTTGGGTCTGCCGACCATTTTGTTCTTTAATGACTCAGGGCAAGAACTTACCACCAACCGCGTGACCGGTTTTATGGATGCGGCAGCTTTCAGCGCACATTTGCAGAAAACAGTGCCATAAACGACACTAAAATTTAATTGAGTGATTTTTGGGAGGGAGCACAAGTGCAACGTGAACATGTTCTTGATACCGCACTGGAACTGTTAGAAAAACAGGGACTGGCGACCACCACATTGGAAATGTTGGCAGAAAAACTCGGCGTCCAACCCAGCGATTTCAAACCGTTTTGGCCCGATCGCGAAGCGCTGTTATATGACTGCCTGCGCCATCATGGGCAACAGATCGATACTTGGCGACATCAGGTGCGCCTGGACGAAACGCTCACGCCACAGCAAAAACTGTTGGCTCGCTATGATGTGTTGGCGGAATACGTGGAAAATGGTCGCTATCCTGGTTGTTTGTTTATCGCCGCTTGCAGCTTCTTCCCTGAAACCGACCATCCCATTCATCAGTTAGCCGAACGCCAAAAAAACGATTGGTTAGATAATACCCGTGAGTTGCTACGCGAAATGGATGCCGATGATGCCGAGATGGTCGCCCAGCAAATGGAGCTAGTACTGGAAGGTTGTTTAAGCAAACTACTGATAAAACGACAGCTACAGGACGTCTCTATCGCCAAACGTCTGGCAGAAGATATTTTGCAGGTAGCTCAGTGCCGTAAGCATGGTGCATTAAGCTGAAGCCAAAAGCGTTTAGGGTAATGTCACCGTTGGATATTGGGTTAGCGGTTGCAAATTTCGTCCCTTTGCCTGAAAAGCCAGCAGTTGAACCTGTTTTTACCCTTTTCTGTCATAAAGCCGTTGACGCTACCCAGCCAATACGGTTTAATGCTGCGCGTTGCCCGGATAGCTCAGTCGGTAGAGCAGGGGATTGAAAATCCCCGTGTCCTTGGTTCGATTCCGAGTCCGGGCACCACTCATTTAAAGAACCCGCTTATGGCGGGTTTTTACTTTTCTAAGCCAGTAAAACCTATCGATTCCGCACCACATTAACCCGCCAGATACTAAAATGCACCAACACTAAAGCACTGTAGCGCCATTCAAGAATTCTCAGATAAACTTGCCACTTGCAGAAAATTCATCGTCAACCAGACAGATGTCTCATCCAATTACGACAGTAACTATTACAAATCAATATCTTCGTTGCGTGATCTGCCGCGCAAAAAAGAAACAAAGAATCATAGCAAACTACAATTAACCTTCGGTTGACATACTATTAACAACTTCAAGGAGAAAAGCTATGAGCCAACTACATAAACACGCTATTCCTTCTGCAATTGCAGAGCATGCCCTGATTAATCCAGAACAATATCAACAATACTATCAGCAGTCTGTGCAAGATCCAGAAGCTTTCTGGGGCGAGCAAGGCAAGATCGTAGATTGGATCAAGCCCTATACCAAAGTGAAGAATACTTCATTCGATCCGGGACATATCAGTATTAAGTGGTTCGAAGATGGTACCTTAAACCTGGCCGCCAACTGCTTAGATCGTCATTTGGATGAACGCGGCAATCAAACTGCCATTATCTGGGAAGGTGATGACCCTACCCAATCAAAACATGTCACCTATAAACAGCTACATCATGATGTCTGCCAGTTTGCCAATGTATTGAAAAAACTCGGCGTGAAAAAAGGCGATGTGGTGGCCATTTATATGCCGATGGTACCGGAGGCTGCCGTTGCTATGCTGGCCTGTGCGCGCGTAGGTGCCGTACATTCAGTCATTTTCGGCGGTTTTTCCCCTGAGGCTGTGGCAGGGCGTATCATCGATTCCAACTCCAAACTGGTGATCACTGCCGACGAAGGTATTCGCGCAGGCCGTGCCGTACCGCTGAAAAAGAACGTCGACGATGCGTTGAAAAATCCAGGCGTGAAAAGCGTCACCAACGTAGTAGTGTTCCAACGTACCGGTAACACCAGTTCTTGGCAGGAAGGTCGCGATCTGTGGTGGCATGAACTCACCAAAGGCGTTTCCACCGACTGTCCACCAGAAGAAATGAATGCCGAAGATCCGCTGTTTATCTTGTATACCTCTGGGTCTACCGGTAAGCCCAAAGGTGTATTACACAGCACCGGCGGCTATCTGGTGTATGCCGCAATGACGTTCAAATACGTTTTCGATTATCACGATGGCGATATCTATTGGTGTACCGCCGATGTCGGTTGGGTAACAGGCCATAGCTACCTGCTGTACGGCCCTCTGGCTTGCGGTGCGACTACATTAATGTTCGAAGGGGTACCTAACTATCCCGGCGTTAATCGATTATCTCAGGTTGTTGATAAGCATAAGGTTAATATTCTGTATACCGCCCCGACTGCCATCCGCGCTCTGATGGCTGAAGGCGATAAAGCGATCGAAGGAACTAAACGCGACTCGCTACGTATCATGGGTTCCGTGGGTGAACCCATCAACCCAGAAGCCTGGGAGTGGTATTACAACAAGATTGGTAACGGTAAGTGCCCAATCGTCGATACTTGGTGGCAGACTGAAACTGGTGGTTTCATGATCACCCCGCTACCGGGTGCAACAGAGCTGAAAGCCGGTTCCGCAACCCGTCCATTCTTCGGTGTACAACCTGCATTGGTCGATAACCTGGGTAATCCACAGGAAGGCGCTTGTGAAGGTAACCTGGTGATTACCGATTCTTGGCCGGGTCAGGCACGTACACTGTTTGGCGATCACGATCGCTTCGAGCAAACCTACTTCTCTACTTTCAAAGGGATGTACTTCAGTGGTGATGGTGCACGCCGCGACGAAGACGGTTATTACTGGATCACTGGTCGCGTCGACGACGTACTGAACGTTTCCGGTCACCGCTTGGGTACTGCTGAGATCGAATCCGCGCTAGTCGCACATCCGAAAATCGCCGAAGCCGCAGTAGTTGGTATCCCGCATAACATCAAGGGTCAGGCGATTTACGCCTATGTCACACTCAACCATGGTGAAGAACCTACCCCTGAGCTTTATACCGAAGTGCGTAACTGGGTACGTAAAGAAATCGGCCCGATCGCCACACCGGATGTGCTGCATTGGACTGATTCCCTACCTAAAACCCGCTCAGGCAAAATCATGCGACGCATCCTACGCAAAATTGCTGCCGGTGATACTAGTAACTTGGGGGATACCTCAACGCTGGCCGATCCAGCGGTAGTCGACAAGCTGTTGGAAGAAAAACAATCAATGAAAGTCCCGTCGTAATTTGCGCCGCCTATCACCGCTCATCGGACTATTTTCGATGGGCGGTTTACGCGCGGTGATTATCAATACCTACTGGAGAGACTCTGATGAATGACACTATTTATCAAGGGATTGAGGAAAACCCGCGCTTTCAGGAGCTGGTGCGCAAACGTGGCCGCTTCGCGTGGCTGCTTTCACTGATAACACTGGCGCTCTATGTTAGTTTTATCTTGTTAATCGCTTTCGATCCGCAATGGCTCGGCACACCAATCGCCGCAGGATCAACCATTACCCGCGGGATTCCAGTGGGTGTCGGCTTGATCGTCATTTCATTCGTTTTTACTGGGATCTATGTGTTCCGCGCCAACGGCGAATTTGATCGTCTAACCGCCGAAGTGCTGCGTGAGGTGAAACAATGAAGCGCTTATCTTCAGCTATTATGTTGTCCACTTTACCCGGTCTGGCTTACGCCGACGCTATCGGTGGTGCGGTACAACGTCAGCCGTTGAATGTCCAAGCTATTGTCATGTTTCTGCTATTCGTTGGTGCGACGCTCTATATAACCTATTGGGCTTCCAAGCGTACCCGCTCACGTCAAGACTACTATACCGCTGGCGGACGCATAACTGGTTTCCAAAACGGCTTAGCTATAGCTGGTGATTATATGTCAGCCGCTTCGTTCCTCGGTATTTCTGCACTGGTGTATACCTCTGGTTATGATGGATTAATTTACTCCATCGGTTTTTTGATTGGTTGGCCGCTCATTCTATTCTTGATTGCCGAACGCTTACGGAATCTCGGCAAATATACCTTTGCTGATGTGGCCTCTTACCGCTTAAAACAAAAACCTATCCGCATGCTTTCCGCCTGTGGCTCTCTGGTGGTAGTCGCACTCTATTTGATCGCTCAAATGGTCGGTGCAGGTAAGCTGATCCAGTTACTGTTCGGATTGAATTACCATGTGGCAGTCATTCTAGTTGGCATTTTAATGGTGTTGTATGTGTTGTTTGGCGGGATGTTGGCGACGACTTGGGTACAAATCATCAAAGCAGTACTGTTATTGGCTGGTGCCAGCTTTATGGCGTTGATGGTGATGAAATCGGTCAATTTTGATTTCAACAGCCTATTTGCCGAAGCGGTAAAGGTGCATTCCAAAGGCATCGCGATTATGAGCCCTGGAGGGTTAGTTTCTGATCCGATCTCGGCATTATCGCTTGGTTTAGCTCTGATGTTTGGTACTGCGGGTTTACCGCATATTCTGATGCGTTTCTTTACCGTCAGCGACGCCAAAGAAGCTCGTAAAAGCGTGTTCTATGCCACCGGATTTATCGGTTACTTTTATATCTTAACCTTTATCATCGGATTCGGTGCAATCTTGTTGGTTAGCGCCAACCCAGCCTTCAAAGATGCCACTGGTGCGTTACTCGGCGGCAACAATATGGCGGCAATTCATCTGTCTAATGCAGTTGGTGGTAACTTCTTCCTTGGTTTCATTTCCGCCGTTGCCTTTGCCACTATTTTAGCTGTGGTTGCCGGCTTGACTCTGGCAGGTGCTTCCGCTGTATCCCACGATCTCTATGCCAGCGTGATTAAGAATGGCAAAGCAACCGAACGTGAAGAGCTGAAAGTCTCCAAAATTACTGTGGTATTCTTGGGGATTGTAGCGATCACATTGGGTATTTTGTTTGAGAAACAGAACATTGCGTTTATGGTCGGTTTGGCTTTCTCTATTGCCGCTAGTTGTAATTTCCCGATACTCATTCTTTCCATGTATTGGGCACGCTTAACTACCCGTGGTGCAATGATTGGCGGCTGGTTAGGGTTATTAACTGCAGTGATCCTGATGATTCTCGGTCCAACGATCTGGGTGCAGATCCTTGGTCACGAGAAGGCTATCTATCCGTATGAATATCCAGCATTATTCTCAATGATTGTAGCCTTTATTGGCACCTGGTTCTTCTCTGTGACTGATAGTTCATTGGCCGGGCAGCAAGAACGCGAACGCTTTCGTGCCCAGTTTGTTCGTTCACAAACTGGGCTAGGAATCTCTCAAAGTAGTTCTCACTAATCAATACAAACATGATCAAAAGGCTCTCCGGAGCCTTTTGTTTTTTAATGGGATAAATCTACCATTTTCCTCCAAAGCAAAAAGCCCCATGCTTTCGCATGAGGCTTTCAACCAATTTGATGCCTGGCAGTGTCCTACTCTCGCATGGGGAGACCCCACACTACCATCGGCGCTACGGCGTTTCACTTCTGAGTTCGGCATGGGGTCAGGTGGGACCACCGCGCTATCGCCGCCAGGCAAATTCTGTTTCATTCTTGGCCGTTACTCTCGTAACCACCAGAACCAATCTGTAAACTCGCTGAAAATTAAAATACAATCTCACCAAAACACCTTCGGTGTTGTAAGGTTAAGCCTCACGGTTCATTAGTACTGGTTAGCTCAATGCATCGCTGCACTTACACACCCAGCCTATCAACGTCTTAGTCTTAAACGTTCCTTTAGGTGACTCAAGGTCACAGGGAAGACTCATCTCGAGGCAAGTTTCGCGCTTAGATGCTTTCAGCGCTTATCTCTTCCGCATTTAGCTACCGGGCAATGCCATTGGCATGACAACCCGAACACCAGTGATGCGTTCACTCCGGTCCTCTCGTACTAGGAGCAACCCCTCTCAATCTTCCAACGCCCACGGCAGATAGGGACCGAACTGTCTCACGACGTTCTAAACCCAGCTCGCGTACCACTTTAAATGGCGAACAGCCATACCCTTGGGACCTACTTCAGCCCCAGGATGTGATGAGCCGACATCGAGGTGCCAAACACCGCCGTCGATATGAACTCTTGGGCGGTATCAGCCTGTTATCCCCGGAGTACCTTTTATCCGTTGAGCGATGGCCCTTCCATTCAGAACCACCGGATCACTAAGACCTACTTTCGTACCTGCTCGAGCCGTCACTCTCGCAGTCAAGCTAGCTTATGCCTTTGCACTAACCTCACGATGTCCGACCGTGATTAGCTAACCTTCGTGCTCCTCCGTTACTCTTTGGGAGGAGACCGCCCCAGTCAAACTACCCACCAGACACTGTCCTCAATCCAGATTATGGACCAGAGTTAGAACATCAAACATTAAAGGGTGGTATTTCAAGGTTGGCTCCACGCAGACTGGCGTCCACGCTTCAAAGCCTCCCACCTATCCTACACATCAAGGCTCAATGTTCAGTGTCAAGCTATAGTAAAGGTTCACGGGGTCTTTCCGTCTTGCCGCGGGTACACTGCATCTTCACAGCGAGTTCAATTTCACTGAGTCTCGGGTGGAGACAGCCTGGCCATCATTACGCCATTCGTGCAGGTCGGAACTTACCCGACAAGGAATTTCGCTACCTTAGGACCGTTATAGTTACGGCCGCCGTTTACTGGGGCTTCGATCAAGAGCTTCGCGTTGCCGCTAACCCCATCAATTAACCTTCCAGCACCGGGCAGGCGTCACACCGTATACGTCCACTTTCGTGTTTGCACAGTGCTGTGTTTTTATTAAACAGTTGCAGCCAGCTGGTATCTGCGACTGGCTTCAGCTCCGAGAGCAAGTCTCTTCACCTAATGCCAGCGTGCCTTCTCCCGAAGTTACGGCACCATTTTGCCTAGTTCCTTCACCCGAGTTCTCTCAAGCGCCTGAGTATTCTCTACCTGACCACCTGTGTCGGTTTGGGGTACGATTTGATGTTACCTGGAGCTTAGAGGCTTTTCCTGGAAGCTTGGCATCAACTACTTCATCACCGTAGTGACTCGTCATCACGCCTCAGGGTTCGATAAGAGAACGGATTTACCAATTCTCTCCCCCTACACGCTTAAACCGGGACAACCGTCGCCCGGCTAGCCTAGCCTTCTCCGTCCCCCCTTCGCAGTAACACCGAGTACAGGAATATTAACCTGTTTCCCATCGACTACGCTTTTCAGCCTCGCCTTAGGGGTCGACTCACCCTGCCCCGATTAACGTTGGACAGGAACCCTTGGTCTTCCGGCGTGCGGGTTTTTCACCCGCATTATCGTTACTTATGTCAGCATTCGCACTTCTGATACCTCCAGCAGCCCTCACAGACTACCTTCTACGGCTTACAGAACGCTCCCCTACCCAACAACGCCTAAGCGTCGCTGCCGCAGCTTCGGTGCATGGTTTAGCCCCGTTACATCTTCCGCGCAGGCCGACTCGACCAGTGAGCTATTACGCTTTCTTTAAATGATGGCTGCTTCTAAGCCAACATCCTGGCTGTCTATGCCTTCCCACATCGTTTCCCACTTAACCATGACTTTGGGACCTTAGCTGGCGGTCTGGGTTGTTTCCCTCTTCACGACGGACGTTAGCACCCGCCGTGTGTCTCCCGTGATAACATTCTTCGGTATTCGGAGTTTGCATCGGTTTGGTAAGCCGGGATGGCCCCCTAGCCGAAACAGTGCTCTACCCCCGAAGATGAGTTCACGAGGCGCTACCTAAATAGCTTTCGGGGAGAACCAGCTATCTCCCGGTTTGATTGGCCTTTCACCCCCAGCCACAAGTCATCCGCTAATTTTTCAACATTAGTCGGTTCGGTCCTCCAGTTAGTGTTACCCAACCTTCAACCTGCCCATGGCTAGATCACCGGGTTTCGGGTCTATACCTTGCAACTAGACGCCCAGTTAAGACTCGGTTTCCCTACGGCTCCCCTATTCGGTTAACCTTGCTACAAAATATAAGTCGCTGACCCATTATACAAAAGGTACGCAGTCACCCCCATAAAGAAGGCTCCCACTGCTTGTACGTACACGGTTTCAGGTTCTATTTCACTCCCCTCGCCGGGGTTCTTTTCGCCTTTCCCTCACGGTACTGGTTCACTATCGGTCAGTCAGGAGTATTTAGCCTTGGAGGATGGTCCCCCCATATTCAGACAGGATGTCACGTGTCCCGCCCTACTCATCGAACTCACAACTCATGCCTCTTCGTGTACGGGACTATCACCCTTTACTGTGCGACTTTCCAGACGCTTCCACTGAGACACAAACTGATTCAGGTTCTGGGCTCTTCCCCGTTCGCTCGCCGCTACTGGGGGAATCTCGGTTGATTTCTTTTCCTCGGGGTACTTAGATGTTTCAGTTCCCCCGGTTCGCCTCATACGACTATGTATTCATCGTATGATAGTGCAACGTATTGCACTGGGTTTCCCCATTCGGGTATCGTCGGTTATTGCGGTTCATATCACCTTACCGACGCTTATCGCAGATTAGCACGCCCTTCATCGCCTCTGACTGCCTAGGCATCCACCGTGTACGCTTAGTCACTTAACCTCACAACCCGAAGGTGTCTTCTGTAAACAGAGAACACATCGTGCTGTAAACATTTGAGAGACTCTATGACGGGTTAGTCCTTACCCCAGTACTGCTACGGAGGGATAAGTTTCAGCCGTCATGTTTCAATTTTCAGCTTGTTCCAGATTGTTAAAGAGCAAATATCTCAAACATGACTCCTGTGTATTTCAACAGAATCAGTTTTGAGATACTGAATGATAATGACTTTCACGCATTATCGGAAATGGCGTCCCCAAGGGGATTCGAACCCCTGTTACAGCCGTGAAAGGGCAGTGTCCTAGGCCTCTAGACGATGGGGACACGAAAATCCGATTAATCAAAACTGCTTAATCGGTTCGTATCAGCATGAGTCACAGACTCAGTACATCAACAGGTGCGCATTTGCTCGTTACTTTTCTATCAGACAATCTGTGTGGACACTGCACAGTCAAACATCTTTAGGTAAGGAGGTGATCCAACCGCAGGTTCCCCTACGGTTACCTTGTTACGACTTCACCCCAGTCATGAATCACAAAGTGGTAAGCGCCCTCCCGAAGGTTAAGCTACCTACTTCTTTTGCAACCCACTCCCATGGTGTGACGGGCGGTGTGTACAAGGCCCGGGAACGTATTCACCGTAGCATTCTGATCTACGATTACTAGCGATTCCGACTTCATGGAGTCGAGTTGCAGACTCCAATCCGGACTACGACGTACTTTATGAGGTCCGCTTACTCTCGCAAGTTCGCTTCTCTTTGTATACGCCATTGTAGCACGTGTGTAGCCCTACTCGTAAGGGCCATGATGACTTGACGTCATCCCCACCTTCCTCCAGTTTATCACTGGCAGTCTCCTTTGAGTTCCCGGCCGAACCGCTGGCAACAAAGGATAAGGGTTGCGCTCGTTGCGGGACTTAACCCAACATTTCACAACACGAGCTGACGACAGCCATGCAGCACCTGTCTCACAGTTTCCGAAGACACAGCTCTATCTCTAAAGCCTTCTGTGGATGTCAAGAGTAGGTAAGGTTCTTCGCGTTGCATCGAATTAAACCACATGCTCCACCGCTTGTGCGGGCCCCCGTCAATTCATTTGAGTTTTAACCTTGCGGCCGTACTCCCCAGGCGGTCGATTTAACGCGTTAGCTCCGGAAGCCACGCCTCAAGGGCACAACCTCCAAATCGACATCGTTTACAGCGTGGACTACCAGGGTATCTAATCCTGTTTGCTCCCCACGCTTTCGCACCTGAGCGTCAGTCTTTGTCCAGGGGGCCGCCTTCGCCACCGGTATTCCTCCAGATCTCTACGCATTTCACCGCTACACCTGGAATTCTACCCCCCTCTACAAGACTCTAGCTTGCCAGTTTCAAATGCAGTTCCCACGTTAAGCGCGGGGATTTCACATCTGACTTAACAAACCGCCTGCGTGCGCTTTACGCCCAGTAATTCCGATTAACGCTTGCACCCTCCGTATTACCGCGGCTGCTGGCACGGAGTTAGCCGGTGCTTCTTCTGCGAGTAACGTCAATGCTGAATGCTATTAACATCCAACCCTTCCTCCTCGCTGAAAGTGCTTTACAACCCTAAGGCCTTCTTCACACACGCGGCATGGCTGCATCAGGCTTGCGCCCATTGTGCAATATTCCCCACTGCTGCCTCCCGTAGGAGTCTGGACCGTGTCTCAGTTCCAGTGTGGCTGGTCATCCTCTCAGACCAGCTAGGGATCGTCGCCTAGGTGAGCCATTACCTCACCTACTAGCTAATCCCATCTGGGCACATCCGATGGTGTGAGGCCCTAAGGTCCCCCACTTTGGTCCGTAGACGTTATGCGGTATTAGCTACCGTTTCCAGTAGTTATCCCCCTCCATCGGGCAGTTTCCCAGACATTACTCACCCGTCCGCCGCTCGTCACCCGAAGAGCAAGCTCTTCTGTGCTACCGCTCGACTTGCATGTGTTAGGCCTGCCGCCAGCGTTCAATCTGAGCCATGATCAAACTCTTCAATTAAAAGCTTGATTTGCTTCAACTCGTGAAGCGATGCTCAAAGGTTACTGTATGAATTTTACTTCATGTGTCACTCTTCAAGACTTGATATTTTGTTGATGCTCGAAAGCATCTGGATATCATCTTGTGAGTGCCCACACAGATTGTCTGATAAATTGTTAAAGAGCAGTGCCGAGCAAAGTCATCGGCGCGGGCTGCGAATACTACGCTTTTCACCCGTAGAGTCAAGCATTTGTTTCGCTGGACTCTCACTTACCGAGCGGCTTGGAAGCCGTTGTTCCCGGTCAGTGGAGGCGCATTATAGGGAGTTCTCCGAAGGCCGCAACCCTTAATTGCAAAAAAGTTTTCAACCGTAGTTTTTTTCAACAAACTGCTGCGCAACTCAGCGTTTTCGTTACTTTTCATCCGCAATATGGCGGAAATCCTGGGCAAAACGCGTTACTTGCTGCCAATCGGTGTATTCAACTTCTTTACTGGTATCCGTTTCCCCGCCAGTCATTTTCATAATAAAGCGGATCATGATGCGATCGAACCAGCGATAACGGGGATAACGCAGCGCACCAGCAAACACTTCACACTGTTTGGGCTGCCAAGGTGAAGAAAGAAGAAATTTACGCGTATAGGCATTAGTTTGCGGTGAACGTTTTTCTGGCTTACGGGCAGTCAGGTTGACAGCAAAGAAAGCACTCGGCATCTGATTCAACTGCTGTGCATGACGTTTAACAAATTTGTCCAACGTCGGATGGAAATGACCATAGCGTACCGAAGCTCCGATCAGTACTTGCTGATATTGGCTGAGATCCACATCATCAGCTCGCAGTAGATTGATCACATCGCAGTCCAGCGAATCCTGCAACTTACTTGCAATATAAGAAGCAATGGAATGCGTTTGCCCGTCACGGCTTGAAAATAGAATCAGTGCCTTCATGGCATTACTCCTTTATAGATTCACTCGCGCCAGAAGGTTGGCGTAAAGAGTACAAGCAGCGTAAAGACCTCCAAACGCCCGAACAACATATCCAGTATCAAGATCCATTTGGCTGCCGGTGGCATAGTGGTGAAGTTATCGGCTACAACACCCAACCCAGGCCCGAGGTTATTCAACGTCGCAGTCACAGAGGCAAAGGCCGAGAAATCATCTACACCGGTGGCGATGATCGCCAACATGCTGACGATGAACACCAAGGCATAAGCCGAAAAGAAGCCCCAGACTGCCTCAAGAATACGTTCTGGCAGAGCACGATTACCGAGTTTGATAGTGTAGACCGCGTTCGGGTGTACCAATCTTTTCAGTTCCCGTGAGCCTTGTAAGTACAACAAAAGAATACGGATAACCTTCAACCCACCACCCGTTGAACCAGCGCAACCACCAATAAAAGCGGAGCACAGCAGCAACATGGGCAGGAACAGCGGCCATTTGGAGAAACTATCGGTGGTGAATCCCGCAGTAGTCGCCATGGACACTACTTGGAAAAATGCCTGGTTAATAGTTTCCATGCCTGTCTGGTAAACGCCGTGATACCAAAGAATGATGGTACATACCGCCACCAAACCGAACTGCACGGAAATGAACATGCGAAATTCCAGATCACGCCAATACACCTTCAAGCTGCGCCCACTCAATAACGCAAAGTGCAAACCAAAGTTACAGGCGGAGATCAACAGGAACACGCCAATAATCGTGTTGATGGTTGGACTGGCGTAATAACCTACGCTGGCATCATGGGTGGAGAAACCACCGATGGCAATAGTAGCAAAACTGTGACCAATCGCGTCGAAGACCGTCATGCCTGCGCCCCATAAGGACAACGCACAAGCAATCGTCAGCAAGACATAAATCAACCACAACGTTTTAGCTGTTTCCGCAATACGCGGGCGCATTTTGTTGTCTTTCAACGGCCCCGGCATTTCTGCTCGATAAAGCTGCATGCCACCGACACCGAGGATTGGTAGTATTGCTACTGCCAATACGATGATCCCCATACCGCCCATCCATTGCAGCATTTGCCGGTAAAATAGAATCGCTTTGGGTAAGGAATCCAATCCGACCAGCGTCGTCGCTCCAGTAGTGGTCAAGCCAGAAAAGGATTCAAAGAACGCATCGGTGAGTGACAGGTTAGGACGCTCGGCGAACAGGAATGGCAAGGCACCCACGCTACCCAAAACCGTCCAGAACAACACTACGATCAAAAACCCTTCGCGCGGTTTCAGCTCATGCTTTTGTTTACGGTTCGGCCACCACAGAATCAGGCCGATCGCCAGCGCGACGAAGAAGGTTTCACTGAATGCCCGACCTGCCCCATCGCGGTAAATCAATGCCACCAGACCAGGAATGAACATCGTCCCGGAGAACAAGATGACCAGCAGACCAACGATACGGGTTATAGCGCGAAAATGCATTTCAGCACGATCCTTAACAATTCAATTTTTTGGGGTTATTGCGAAACAGGGGGTTAAATGCAAATTACCGCGACTCAGATCGCGTAATTTATTGCCGAAGACTTCCATACCGCTTACTGGCAACGCTAGATGCAACGTGACAGCAGCGCCATATTCCCCATGTACGATCCGCCCTTCCATTTGTTGCAACAAACTTTCTATCCATGCCAACTGCGCATAGTCGCACTGCAAAGTATATTCGACCTGTGGGATCTTGTAGCTCACAGCCAACTGTTTTAACGCTTGCTGCACGCCACTGCCGTAGGCTTTGACCAAGCCACCGGTACCCAACTTGATGCCGCCGTAGTAGCGAACCACTACGGCGGTAATTTCTCCGATCCCACTGCCCATCAATTGAGCGAGGATAGGTTTTCCTGCGGTGCCGGAAGGTTCACCATCATCAGAAAAACCTAACTGCTGCGAATCATCTGGTGCCCCGGCAACGAACGCCCAGCAATGGTGACGCGCAGCCGGGTGTTCATCACGCACCTGTTGGATGAAGGCTTTCGCCGCATCAACTCCATCGGTGGGTGCCAACAGAGTGATAAAACGACTTTTCTTTATCTCTTCACTAATGCTGATCGCCGCCGATGGGACCGGATAAGGTTGCATCAAGCCAGTTTCAGGTCACGCGTCATGTTTTCTACACGTTTTTCATGAATGATAATGTTGTCTTCAATGCGAATACCGCCATAGGGCTTCAGCGCTTCGAGACGATTCCAGTCGAAGTGTTTACTCAACTCGCCACTGCGCCACGGTGCCAGCAGGGATTCAATAAAGTACAGTCCCGGCTCGATGGTCAGCACCATACCCGGTTGTAATACGCGGGTACAACGCAGGAATGGATATTTGGCCGGAGCCGCCAGATGTGTACCTTGTTCGTCTTGCATAAAACCAGCCGAGTCATGAACTTGCAAACCCAGTGGATGCCCCAACCCATGTGGCAAGAACGGACCAGTCAGCCCTTGCTCAACCATCGCTTCTTCACTGATGCCATTTACCAGTTTGTATTTAGCCAGCAACTTAGCGATACGTTGGTGCATCTGTACATGATAATCGGTATAACGCACGCCAGTTTTGATGGTTTCAATCAGCGCCAGTTGCTCATCGTTGAGGTCTTTTACCAAATGTGCAAAATCGTTATCGCTCTGCGCCGCGTAAGTCCGCGTCAAATCTGCTGCATAGCCGTTATATTCCGCGCCAGCGTCGAGCAAGAAACTACGCACTTGTGCCGGAGGTTGCTTACCTAACGTGGTGTAATGAAGCACCGATGCGTGCTCGTTCAGCGCCACGATGTTGCCATAAGGCACATCGGTATCACTGTGGCCGGTGGCGGTCAGATAGGCCTGGTTGATATCAAACTCGCTCATTCCAGACAAGAAAGCCTCGTGCGCCGCACGATGACCCACTACCGCGATTTTCTGCGCTTCACGCAGACAAGTCAGTTCATAACCCGTCTTGATCGAACGATGGAAATCGAAGTAATTCAGCACCGCCTGCGGATTGATATTATCAGCAGTGATGCCAAGCTCTAGCGCACGCTGTGGCGTATAACCTATATAGGCAACACGCTCACGTTGAGCGGGTAACTGCTGTGCGATATCGCCAGCGTTGGCCAGTGGCATCAGATCGACAGCCTTAGTCCAGAAGCTATCAGGCAATGGCTCAACGCTGTGCCAGTAATCCACTGGGGAATAAAACCACAGCTTCGGTTTGTTAACGCCATCCACCCACAACCAACTGTTAGGCACGGTCGTGACCGGCACCCACGCCTTGAAATTAACATTCACTTTGAACGGATAATATTGATCATCTTGGAAGATACGTTGCAACTCTCCAGAATGAATCAGTAAAGCATCCAGTTTATTGCGCTGTAAAACTTCACGCGCCCGTTGTTGCAGTGTTGCCAAGTGGTCGTTATACAAAGAAGCCAGCGTTTCCATCACAGTATCCTTTTGCCCTTAGAACGGAATGCGCCATCTTAACACACTGAATCATGGCTCCAACCCAGCCAATTCCGGCTTGCGGCGCAGCTCGCAAACTGCTGTAAATTAAAGCTATGATGACAAAACTTCCTTGTAGAAGAAAAAGTTACCACTCCCTCGTATAGAGCAACGTTAATCGGTATCAAACCATTACCTCATTTCCTTGTGATCCATGCAGCATAAATTCAATATTTAATTTGCAAATTTTTAACATAAAAACCACACTCCTCATCATCTGGTCGTACCAGATCCGACGCGCTGATTCAGGAGATAGACATGCTCTACCAAGGCGAAACCTTACAATTACAATGGCTCGAAGATGGCATCGCCGAGCTGGTGTTCAATGCCCCAGGCTCCATTAACAAGCTGGATACCAACACCGTTGCCAGTCTGGGTGAAGCTCTGACGGTGTTAGAAAAACAAACCTCTCTGCAAGGGTTACTGCTGCGCTCCAGCAAAGCGGCATTTATTGTTGGTGCCGATATTACCGAATTCCTGTCGCTGTTCGCCGCTCCGGCGGAGCAATTACACCAATGGTTAGGCTTCGCCAACTCCATCTTTAATCGGCTGGAAGATTTGCCAGTACCGACCATTTCCGCCATTAACGGCTATGCGCTGGGCGGCGGTTGTGAATGCATTTTGGCAACCGATTTCCGTATCGCTTCGCCAGACGCGCGTATCGGTTTACCGGAAACCAAACTGGGCATCATGCCGGGCTTTGGGGGCTCAGTTCGTCTACCACGCTTACTGGGTAACGACAGCGCTTTGGAGATTATTGCTGCCGGTAAAGACATCGGTGCGCAAGAGGCTTTGAAAGTCGGTTTGGTCGATGCCGTTGTAGCGCCAGAAAAACTGGTATCCGCGGCGTTGAAGATCTTGAAACAGGCAATCGGGGGTCAACTCGATTGGCGCGCCTACCGTCAGCCGAAGCTAGAGCCGCTGAAGCTCAGTCCAATTGAAGCCACCATGAGTTTCACCACCGCCAAAGGCATGGTGATGCAAACGGCGGGTAAACATTACCCTGCGCCGATGACCGCGGTAAAAACCATCGAAGCCGCCGCCAAATTGGGTCGCGACGAAGCATTGAAATTGGAAACGGCCAGCTTTGTACCATTGGCTCGCTCTAAAGAAGCACGCGCGTTGGTGGGCATTTTCCTTAACGATCAGTTTGTAAAAAGCCAAGCTAAAAAACTGGCGAAGAACGTTGAAGCACCAAAGCAGGCCGCCGTATTGGGCGCTGGCATTATGGGTGGTGGCATCGCTTACCAATCAGCGCTGAAAGGCGTGCCCGTGATCATGAAGGATATCAACGACAAATCGCTGACGCTCGGCATGACCGAAGCCGCCAAGTTGCTGAATAAGCAGTTAGAACGCGGCAAATTGGATGGCATGAAAATGGCCGGCATCCTTGCCACCATCCAACCGACACTGGATTACGCAGGTATCGAACGCGCTCAGGTGATTGTTGAAGCCGTGGTCGAGAACCCAAAAATCAAAGCTGCCGTGCTGTCTGAGGTGGAAAACTTGATCGGTGAAAACACCGTATTGGCGTCTAACACTTCAACCATTCCGATCAATCACTTGGCGAAGTCATTGAAGCGCCCTGAGAACTTCTGCGGTATGCACTTCTTCAACCCGGTGCATCGTATGCCGTTGGTGGAAATCATCCGTGGTGAGAAAACCAGCGACAGCACCATCGCGGCGGTCGTTGCCTACGCCTCACGCATGGGTAAAACACCCATTGTGGTCAACGACTGCCCAGGATTCTTCGTTAACCGCGTACTGTTCCCGTACTTTGCTGGTTTCAGTATGTTGCTGCGCGATGGTGCCGATTTCCGTCAAATCGACAAAGTGATGGAGAAACAGTTCGGCTGGCCGATGGGCCCAGCTTATTTGCTCGACGTGGTCGGGATTGATACCGCGCATCACGCCCACGCGGTGATGGCGACAGGCTTCCCGGATCGCATGAGCAAAGACTATCGCGATGCCATTGACGTGATGTTCGATAACCAGCGTTTCGGTCAGAAAAACGGCTTTGGTTTCTATCGCTACAGCCAAGACAACAAAGGTAAACCGCGTAAAGACAACGACGAGCAAACCGATGCGCTGCTGGCTTCAGTCAGTCAGCCACGCCAAACCATCAGCGACGAAGAGATCATCGCGCGCATGATGATCCCGATGATCAACGAAGTAGTGCGTTGCTTGGAAGAAAGCATCATCGCCAGCCCAGCAGAAGCAGATATGGCGCTGGTCTACGGCATCGGTTTCCCTCCGTTCCACGGTGGCGCATTCCGCTATCTGGATACCATGGGCAGCACGCACTACGTCGAGCTGGCACAGCGTTATGCTCACCTAGGTACACTGTATCAAGTCCCTGCGGGCTTACGCGCTAAAGCCGAGCATAATGAAAGCTACTATCCGGCGGCAGCGCCACTGTCTACTGCTACTGGCACGAGGTCATAAAGATGGAAAACGTCGTTATTGTTGATGCCGTTCGTACACCAATGGGTCGTTCAAAAGGTGGAGCTTTCCGTCAGGTACGCGCCGAAGAACTTTCCGCTCATTTGATGCGTGCCGTATTGAGCCGTAACCCGGCGCTGAACGCCGCCGAGATCGATGATATTTATTGGGGCTGTGTACAACAAACGCTAGAGCAGGGTTTCAACATCGCCCGTAACGCTTCGTTGTTGGCAGAGATCCCCCATTCAGTGCCTGCCGTCACGGTCAATCGTCTGTGCGGTTCGTCTATGCAGGCGATACATGATGCGGCCCGCGCCATTATGGTCGGCGATGCGCAAATTAGCTTGATCGGCGGTGTGGAGCATATGGGGCATGTACCGATGAGCCACGGTGTCGATTTCCATCCAGGATTGAGTCGTAATGTCGCCAAAGCGGCTGGCATGATGGGACTCACCGCCGAGATGCTAAGTAAAATGCACAACATCAGCCGTCAGATGCAGGATGAGTTCTCCACCCGTTCGCACCAACGCGCTCATGCTGCAACGTTGGCCGGGCATTTCAATGCGGAAATCATCCCAACCACTGGCCATGATGCCGACGGCGTATTAACCCGCTTCGATTACGATGAAGTGATCCGCCCAGAAACCACGGTAGAAAGCCTTTCAGCATTGCGCCCGGCATTTGATCCGGTCAACGGTACAGTCACTGCCGGGAGCTCTTCGGCATTGTCCGACGGCGCTTCTGCCATGCTGTTGATGAGCGAGTCTCGCGCCAAAGCGCTTGGCCTAAAAGCCCGTGCCCGCATTCGTTCCATGGCCGTAGTGGGTTGCGATCCTTCCATCATGGGTTATGGCCCCGTTCCAGCCAGCAAGTTGGCACTGAAACGTGCAGGTCTGAGTGTACAAGACATCGATCTGTTCGAAATGAACGAAGCCTTTGCCGCACAAGTTCTGCCCTGTATCAAAGAGCTGGGTCTGCTGGATAGCATTGATGACAAAATTAACCTGAACGGCGGCGCTATCGCCCTCGGTCACCCACTGGGTTGTTCCGGTTCGCGCATCTCGACCACGCTACTTAATCTGATGGAACGCCGCGACGCCCAGTTTGGCCTAGCAACCATGTGTATCGGTTTAGGTCAGGGGATCGCGACAGTATTTGAACGCGTTTAGCTGTGTCTATTGGGATTGCCCTGAGTGAGCGGGGCATCTTACGAGTTTAGTTGCCGTTCTTCCCGCCTGTCAGGGGCGGGTTTTTTATTTTCAACTTTCCGCAAAACAAAACGGGGCAGCCTTAGCCACCCCGCGTCAGTGAGTCGTCGTTATCAAATAAACGAGAACGCATCACCATACATATGCGCTTCTTTTGCTCCGCGCTCGGCACAGAAACGTTCACGGGCAATCTTCGCCATTTCGAAACGACCAGCAATATAAATATCATGCTCCGCCAGCGTACCGAAATCTTGCAACACCGCGCTCAGCACCGTGCCACTGCGCCCACGCCAATCTTCTTCCGGCTGCTCAACAACAGGGATCACTTTCAAGTTTGGATGCGTCACCGTCAAGGCTTCAAGTTCACCCAAATCATAGAGGTGCTTCAGTTCACGGCCACCCCAGTAGATGGAAATATCACGATCTGGCTGTTGCTCTAACGCCGTCAGCAAGATTGAACGCGCATAGGAGAAGCCAGTGCCGCCAGCGATCAACACCAATGGACGGCTTCCTTCTTCGCGCAACCAAGCGTCACCATGCGGAATATCAACGCTGATCGCCTGCTCTTTCAGGATACGATCCATCACTGCCATCGCGTACAGGTTCAATTCCGATGCGCCGATATGCAGCTCGATATAATCGCTCTGCGCCGGAGTTGAGGCCATTGAGAACGGGCGTTTATCACGCTCATCCATCACTACCATCAGATATTGTCCTGCCTTGAATGCAAACGGTGCTTCTGGCACCAAACGTACCCGATAGACGGTATCGGTAATGGCCTCTACCGAGGTCACTTTACAGCTCAATATTGTCATGCGTTCCCTCTGTCGGGTCATCAATGCAAAACTGAGAACAGAGCCTACCCATCATACTTGAAGCTGCATCTTTGTTGGCTTTCCTCACTCACCCCAGTCACTTACTAGAGTAAGCTCCAGGGGACTCGCTGCGTCGCCGCCTCGATGCAACTCCAATTATTTCGGGTACATTACAATGTCGGTTCTCTGTCACTGAAAATTGCGAGCTCATCCCAGATTTCATCGATACGCGCACGCACCTTGTCATCCATCTGAATCGGACGGCCCCACTCACGCTGGGTTTCACCCGGCCATTTATTAGTGGCGTCCAGCCCCATCTTCGAACCCAGTCCGGAAACCGGAGAAGCGAAATCCAGATAATCGATGGGTGTATTCTCCACCATCACGGTATCTCTCGCAGGGTCCATACGGGTGGTGATCGCCCAAATAACATCATTCCAATCACGAGCATTCACGTCGTCGTCGCAAACAATCACGAACTTGGTATACATGAACTGACGCAGGAAGGACCACACTCCCATCATTACGCGTTTGGCGTGCCCAGCATACTGTTTCTTGATGGTCACGACCGCCAGACGATATGAACAACCTTCTGGTGGCAGATAGAAATCAACGATTTCCGGGAACTGCTTTTGCAGAATCGGAACGAACACTTCGTTCAGCGCAACCCCCAATACCGCAGGCTCATCCGGCGGACGGCCGGTGTAGGTCGAATGGTAAATGGCATCACGACGCTGAGTAATATGGGTAATGGTAAATACTGGGAAGTGATCGATTTCGTTGTAATAACCGGTATGGTCGCCATACGGTCCTTCTGGCGCCATTTCACCCGGTTCGATGTAGCCTTCCAGCACGATCTCGGCGCTAGCAGGCACTTCCAAATCGTTGGAAATACATTTGACCACTTCGGTTTTGTTGCCGCGCAGCAGACCAGCAAAGGCATATTCGGAAAGATTATCCGGCACTGGCGTTACCGCACCGAGAATGGTCGCCGGATCGGCACCCAATGCCACGGCAACCGGGAACCGTTCACCAGGATGCGTCTGACACCATTCCAGATAATCCAACGCACCGCCGCGATGCGACAACCAGCGCATGATCACTTTATTCTTGCCCAGTACCTGCTGACGATAGATACCCAAATTTTGGCGTTCTTTATGCGGCCCGCGGGTCACGGTCAGTCCCCAGGTGATCAACGGAGCGGCATCTTCTGGCCAGCAATGCATCACCGGGATACGACTAAGATCGACATCGTCGCCCTGCCACACCTGCTCCTGACAAGGCGCAGAACCTAATACTTTGGTTGGCATATTCAGCACTTGCTTAAACTTCGGCATCTTGTCGAACAGATCGCGGAAGCCTTTTGGCGGCTCGGGCTCTTTCAGAAATGCCAGCAGTTTGCCCACATCGCGCAGAGCACTGACATCTTCCTGCCCCATGCCCATAGCAACGCGATCGGCGGTACCGAACAGGTTGCACAGCACTGGCATGTCGTAACCCTTTGGATTTTCAAACAGCAATGCAGGGCCACCCGCTCGGAGAGTGCGATCGGCAATTTCTGTCATTTCCAGATAGGGATCAATCGGCTGGCTGATGCGTTTTAGTTCCCCTCTCTTTTCCAGCAACGAGAGGAAATCGCGTAAGTCACGGTATTTCATGCTGATCATTATAACGGCCAGTGAGGAGGGCATTATAAGCCCTCTTCACAGTTGTTGCTGCAATTTTGTTAAAGCGAAGTCAACACCGACGCTTAATGGCAGCTAAAAGGGACCAGTGAACTCAAAGCCTGCGTGTTCTGGTACTCCTGCGTCTCCACCGCGTGGCGGAAGACTTTAAAGCCCTGCTGTTTGGCACTGAAATATTTCAGGTTATTGCCACTGACATGCAGTAAGCTTCCTTCGCGCAGCGCAACGACTGACTCGCTCGGGTTCACCGCACAAAACTCAGCCAGACGTTCATCACGGGTTTCACCCATGTGACCGCTGATGTGCGCATCAATATAATGCGGGTTGATTTGCACCGGGAACAAGCCAAGAGCCGGTAACACTGCGCTGTTACGGACCGGCATATCATTGGTGGTGCGGATACTTGGCGTTGCGACATTACAGCCCGCACTCCAACCCACATACGGAACACCACGTTCACGCACCGCGCGCTGGATTGGCACAACCAAGCTATTTTCATGCAGCATCTGGTTCAACATCCAGGTATTACCGCCGCTAACCAGAATACATTCAGCCTGTTCAATCGCTTCCGCTGGGGAGGTTGAGTGATGGATACTGGTCACTTTGATGCCCAGTGTCTGCGCCAGTTCAGCGGCACGTTGATCGTAATCACCGCGGATCAGTGCATAAGGGATCAATACTGCGGAACGGATATTGCAGCGTTTTACCATCTCTAGCAGTTGTTCTTTCGCATACCCCAAAAGTTCAGATTCACCCGAAAGTTTGCCATTGCTCAGTAAAAATAATTCCATTGCTTTCACTCATATAAAAAAATGGTGGATATCGTCACATCACACAGCTCAGGGAGTGCCATATTTATCAGTAACGGACTTTAAACGCCCCGTTATACCTGAGCCACATGAATAAGACTGTGATATGGGGCTAAATGCTGCCAATTCATAGATATAGACAATGTTAAAGGCGAGAAGCTAGCATCTCTAGGTATCCGTAGCGGCTTTTGATATGCTTACCGGCTGACAGAAAGGCATGTGAAATTATGGAATCTTGGTACCTACTGTATTGTAAACGCGGTCAAATACCACGGGCACAGGAACACCTGACACGTCAGGAGGTAAACTGTTTGAATCCGACCATTACGTTGGAAAAAATCGTGCGTGGTAAACGTACCGCAGTCAGCGAACCTCTGTTCCCAAACTACTTGTTTGTAGAGTTCGATCCTGAGCGTATCCATACCACCACTATCAGCGCCACCCGTGGTGTCAGCCACTTTGTACGTTTTGGTGCGCTGCCGGCAACTATCCCACTCACCGTGATAGAAGAGTTGCAAAACCATAACAACGAAATTTATGTCGATCCAGAAACACCACAGCCAGGTGATGCAGTCTTGATTACCGATGGGGTATTTGAAGGATTACAGGCGATTTATAGCGAACCGGATGGTGAAGCTCGTTCAATGCTCCTGTTGAACCTGATCAACCAACAGGTGAAGCAGAGCCTGGATAACCGGCAATTCCAAAAGTTGTAATGCTATAAAGGCACCGTTTCAGGTGCCTTTATACTGTTCATACTTCAAGTTAACGCTTTAGCGTTGCATCGCTTCATCATGCAGCCACTGGGCGACACGTTTGGCGAAGTAAGTCAGCACACCATCGGCGCCAGCACGTTTGAAGCACAGCAAGGATTCCATCACCGCAGGTTGCTCCTGCAACCAACCGTTCTGGATTGCCGCCATGTGCATCGCATACTCACCAGAAACCTGATAGGCGAAGGTCGGTACACCGAAGGTATCTTTCACCTGACGAACCACATCTAGATAAGGCATCCCCGGTTTTACCATCACCATATCTGCGCCTTCTTGCAGATCTTGTGCGATTTCCTGCAAGGCTTCATTGCCGTTAGCGGGATCCATCTGATAGGTCTTTTTATTCCCGCCTTTCAGATTACCGCTGGAGCCCAACGCATCGCGGAATGGACCGTAATAGCAAGACGCGTATTTGGCGGAATAGGCCATGATTTGGGTATTGACCAGCCCTTGCAGTTCTAGTTGATCGCGAATGGCACCGATACGACCATCCATCATATCGCTTGGCGCGACGATCTCCGCACCGGCTTCTGCGTGAGATAGCGCCTGACGTACCAAGATTTCTTTAGTAATGTCGTTGATCACATAACCCTGTTCGTCGATCACCCCATCCTGACCGTGAGTGGTGTAAGGATCGAGCGCCACGTCAGTCAAAATGCCCAATTCCGGCACCGCATCTTTTAATGCACGCACCGTACGCTGCACCAAACCATTCGGGTTATAAGCTTCTTCCGCATGTAGCGACTTCAAACCCGGTTCGATGACTGGGAACAAAGAAATCACCGGCACGCCCAGCTTAGCGATGGCTTCCGCTTCTTTAACCAGTAGATCGATAGACATGCGCGATACGCCCGGCATTGAGGAGACGGCTTCCTGACGGTTGCTGCCTTCCATGACAAATACCGGGTAAATCAGATCGTTAACCGTGACTTGGTTCTCGGCCACCAAACGGCGACTGAAATCATGACGGCGCACGCGGCGCATACGACGGCCTGGGAAAGTACCCGGAAATGCATAGCTCATTAGTTTTCTCCTAGCTCAAACCAACCGGAACAACCGGCGGGCGTTGTCATCAATTTTCTGCCCCAACCCAATGGGGTCTTCTTGTCGCCAAACAGCCACTTGTCGGACGATATGAGGCAAAAAACAGGGTTCGTTGCGGCGAGATGCAGGTTTAGGATTTAAATCCCGGGGCAACAGATAAGGGGCATCGGTTTCCAGTAGCAGACGATCGGTAGGAATCTGGGGTAGCAACGCACGTAATTCCAGCCCACGACGCTCATCACATACCCAGCCGGTAATGCCAACGGATAGCCCCAACTCTAGGCACTCGGCTAATTCCTCTGCCGTGCCGGTGAAGCAGTGCACCACCGCAGCAGGCAGTTTATCCAGCCACGGCGCCAGTAAAGCGACAAAACGTGCGTGTGCATCACGGCAATGAAGGAAAACCGGCATTTTCAATTCAGCCGCCAATGCCAGTTGTGCGCTAAATGCGGTTTCTTGCTCAATTGGGGTAGAGAAATTACGGTTAAAATCCAAACCACATTCACCGATAGCGACGACTTCCGGTCGCATTGCCAACTGGCGGATTTGCCGCGCAACATCATCATTCCAACTGCTGGCGTTATGGGGATGAACGCCTGCCGTAGACCAACAAAAATCAGGATATAACTGCGCCATTTCGCTAGCCGCCTGACTTTCCTGCATATCTGTGCCCGTGATCAGCATACCGGTCACACCCGCATCGCGTGCGCGTTGCACGACTTGCGGACTGTCCTTGGAAAATTGGGAACTGGTCAGATTAACGCCGATATCAAACATGGTTTTTCCAATGCAAAAACCGCCCATCTGAACTAACCCCTTACTCGTTGGGTATCCAACTTTTAGAGGGCAGTTCACATCAGGGCGGCTCAGAAACTAAGAATCCTTAAGGGGCAGGATGCTCGTCACCTTCATCCTCTTCTTCGGTACGAGGACGGCGTTTACCTACGTAGAAGCGCGCACAAAATACGCCGACTTCAAACAGCAGGTACATCGGGATCGCCAACAGGGTTTGTGAGAACACATCCGGCGGCGTCAGCAACATGCCCACCACAAACGCCCCAACCAACACGTAAGGACGTTTCTTTTTCAGATCTTCTGGCGATGTCACGCCACTCCAGCACAGCAGGATAATCGCGACCGGGACTTCAAATGCCACACCAAACGCCATAAATAACGCCATGACGAAATCGAGGTAATTATTAATATCGGTAGCAATCAATACCCCAGCTGGGGCCGTCTTGGCGAAGAAGCCAAACGCCAGCGGGAATACGATGAAATAGGCAAATGCCATGCCGAGGTAAAACAGCGCGCTGCTGGAAAACAGCAACGGCATCATCAACCGGCGCTCATGCTTGTACAACGCCGGAGCGATAAACGCCCACACCTGATACAAGATTACCGGCGCAGACACAAACACCGAAACAATCATCGTCAGTTTGATCGGTGTAAAGAACGGCGAGGCCACGTCGGTGGCGATCATGCTTGCCCCTGCGGGCAATTGTTTAATCAGCGGAGCTGAAACCAACTGATAAATATCATTGGCAAAGAATACCAACACAATAAAAATCACCAGCACGCTGATAATCGAGTTTAACAACCGCTTACGCAGTTCTATCAGATGACTGATAAGTGGTTGGGTATCTTCAACAGTCATGTATCAACGATCGCCACTAGGTTGAGAAGAGACAGCAGTTTTATCCGCAACAGGCTCAACCGATGCCTGCACAGCAGCCACCGGTTGTTTAACCACTGGCGTTTCAACTACAGGGTTCACCGTTGATTCGACAACAGATTCAACAGATACGGGCTTAGGTTCCACAGGCTGCGCCGGTTTCGGTGCAGGCACTTCGATCTCCGCATCATGCAACGCTTCTGGATCGGTTGCCTGCGGATTATGGATCGTCGGTTCTGGCTCGTGGTTATCAGTTGTATAAGAACGCTTCAGTGACTCCGCCGCGTCTTTCAGTTCGTCCATCGAAGCTTTCAGCTCCGGCGTCAAATTCTGTAACCCGGCTTTTTCCACTTTCTTCAGGCTATCCTGCAACTCTTGCAGTTTAAGCTCCTGAGTCAGTTCATTTTGTACCGAAGCCGCCAGCGAACGCAGCGCCCGGATCCAGCCGGAAACCGTTCGTACCGCTACCGGCAATCGTTCAGGCCCAAGTACCACCAAACCAATCACCAGTACCAGCAGCAGTTCACTAAACCCAATGTCAAACACGGTTTATACCTGCTCTTTGTTCTTCGACTCTTCTGGCTTTACTTCCGGCTGCTTATCTGTGATAGGTTTTGCCGTAAAGTCAGCATCTTGGCTGGTTTTTTCAGCCGTGTTGGTTGGTGGTGTATTGTCATCACCAATCGCCTTTTTGAAGCCTTTGATTGATGCGCCGAGATCGGAACCCAGAGTACGGAGTTTATTGGTACCAAACAGCAGCACCACGATCACTGCGATGATCAACAATTGCCAAATACTGATACCGCCCATTGCTATTACCTCTATATTTACAGGGGTTATTCTAAGTTGCCGCATTATACGGCAGCTTATCATCGAGTTTGTAGTTAATTCAGGTGGTGCGTTGCCAGCCAATCACCCAAGATACAACGCCAGCCGCCATCAACCAGGCAGGCAGCACATCAATACCACCCAACAGTAGAATCGCACCACTGACTAATAGTGTAGCGCCAACGCCGAATAAATACCGTGATTGCCCTTGGCGAACGCGTTGCGCCTGCATTTGATTCGTCAGTTTATCAACGCTTTGTTGCAGCAATTTATGTTGCTGCAAACTATCATAAAATAATTCAGGTAGTTCCGGCAGCTTCTCAGCCCAGAACGGCGCTTTTTCTTTCAACGCCCGAATGACCGCAGGAATACCGACTTGATCACGTAGCCAACTTTCCAGGAAAGGTTTGGCGGTCGTCCACAGATCTAATTGTGGATAAAGCTGCCGACCCAGCCCTTCAACATACAACAAGGTCTTCTGCAATAACACCAGTTGAGGTTGCACTTCCATATTAAAACGGCGCGCGGTGTTGAACAGGTTCAGCAACACATTACCGAACGAGATCTCCGCCAGCGGCTTTTCGAAAATAGGCTCACAGACGGTACGAATGGCGAACTCAAAATCTTCCACGTTGGTATCACGCGGCACCCAGCCAGAATCCACATGCAGTTCAGCCACTTTGCGGTAATCGCGATTGAAGAAGGCAATAAAGTTTTCCGCCAAATAACGCTTATCGTCTTTATTTAGCGAACCGACGATACCGCAGTCGATACCGATATAACGAGGATTTTCCGGGTGTTCATAGCTGACAAAAATGTTGCCGGGGTGCATGTCCGCATGGAAGAAGCTATCGCGAAATACCTGAGTAAAGAACACTTGTACGCCGCGTTCTGCCAACAACTTCATGTTGGTATTCTGTTTTTCTAGCGCCTCAATATCCGATACCGGAATACCGTAAATTCGCTCCATCACCAACACGCTTTCACGGCAGTAATCAGAATAAACTTCAGGCACATACAACATTGGGCTACCGTCGAAGTTACGACGCAGTTGGATGGCATTTGCCGCTTCACGCAGTAAATTCAGCTCATCCAGCAACGTTTTTTCGTACTCACGCACCACTTCCCGTGGGCGTAAACGACGACCATCCGGCAACAGTTTTGGCACCCAACCGGCTAAGCGATACATCAAACGCACATCGGCTTTAATGATAGGTCCGATGTCTGGACGAATCACTTTCAGCACGATTTCCTGGCCCGTCGTTTTCAACTTGGCAGTGTGTACTTGCGCGATTGAAGCAGAAGCCAACGCTTGCTGATCAAAATCATCAAACCACGTTTCCAGCGGCCCCCCCATCGCTTGTTCGATATGTTTACGCGCCAGAGCACCATCGAACGGCGCAACCCTGTCCTGTAACAAGGTCAGTTGATCGGCAATGTGCGGTGGGAACAGATCGCGGCGGGTCGACATCATCTGACCAAACTTGATCCAAACCGGCCCTAACTCTTGCAAAGCCAAGCGTAAACGTTCGCCCAAGGGTTTATTTTTGTGGCGATTCGGCATCCAGAACAACAAACGGCGACCAATACGCAATGGCAACGTCAGACGCATTTTTGGGATCAGTTCATCCAGACCATAACTGAGAAAAACGCGGACGATAAAATACAGGCGGCAAAGTTCGCCAGGGGTCATCGCTTACCCTCCAACTTGTCCAGACGAGCGTTCAAAACATCCAATCGCCGAGCAACGGCGTCAACTTCATCACAGAACCACACCACTTCCAGCGGGCCAGGAGCCACTCGCCACTCTTCGGTCAAGGTTTCTGCCATATAATGCTGTTGGCGCTGTAAACCGTTTTTCAACAAGTTAACGCCTTTCCCCAACACTTGACTGATGCCTTGAGCGGCAATATCACCGATGTACGGAGCCAGCCATTCCGCAGGATCCCATTCGGCCAGATCCAGCAGCCCAACCCATTGCTGTACTACTTGGATGTCGCCTTCAACGATCAGCTCACCGCTGCGCATTAATGGGGAAAGCTGTTGCCGATCGCGCAATTTGAGCAGCGCCGGAATACGGGTTTGCACCGTGCAATCCGCATCGTCTTCCGATTGCCCCAACACATCCACCCGTTGCTCGCTAAAAATTAGCACCAAAGGAGAAGGTAGCTCCTGCAATTCGATACGCAGCACTTTCCCCACCAAACGCTGGCGAGCCGCTTTCATGCTCCGATCGCGAAACAGCAGATTATTCAGCGAAGTTTCCAAAGCGCCGGTCAGCAACGGGGTTAACAGCATCGGCATTTCCATCTTAGAATTTGAAGCCTCGGTGCAGTGCTACAATGCCGCCAGTCAAGTTGAAATAGGTGACATTGTCAAAACCGGCATCCTGCATCATGCCTTTCAGCGTCTCTTGATCGGGATGCATACGAATAGATTCTGCTAGATAGCGATAACTTTCCGCATCATTCACCACCAACTCACCGATCTTCGGCAAGATGTGGAAAGAATAAGCATCGTAGGCTTTGTTGAGCGGTTCCAGTAACGGTTTGGAGAACTCTAAGACCAACAGACGGCCGCCCGGCTTGAGCACTCGGAACATGGAGCGCAGCGCTTTGTTTTTGTCGGTCACATTACGTAAGCCGAAAGAGATGGTGATGCAATCGAAGTAGTCGTCTGGGAAGGGTAGCGCTTCAGCGTTAGCTTGTACGTAGTTGATATTGCCAACGATACCGCGATCGCGCAGTTTCTCACGCCCCATTTTCAGCATGGAATCGTTGATATCCGCCAGAACCACTTGGCCTTGCTCGCCCACCATGCGGGAAAACTTAGCGGCCAGATCGCCAGTACCACCAGCCAGATCCAATACACGTTGACCACGACGCACACCGCTGCAATCGATGGTAAAACGCTTCCAGACCCGATGAATACCAAACGACATCAGGTCGTTCATCACGTCATACTTGGCGGCTACGGAGTGAAAAACGTTAGCTACCATCGCCTGCTTTTCATCACGCGCTACGGTGCGGAAACCAAAGTCTGTAGTTTCCTGCGATTGATCTGCCATTGTCTCGCCTGCTTATATCAGTCAATTTAGTGTTGTGGAGTGTATCAGAACCCCACACAATACCCCACCTCAGCCTTGTGCTGCGGAGTGCGGTGGTTGTGCATGGTTTTGATTTACATAGTTTTGTTCAGCATCTTCCGGCAAACCGGTGGGTTCATCACTTTGATCTGCGGGGAGCCCTTCATCATTTTCGCTCTCGGCTTGCTGCACCAGTTGCGGGTTAATCGGTCGTTTTACCTCAACCCCCAGCGCGCGGAAACCTTCCGTTTGGCTGATAAGATTACCACGCCCCTCACTCAGTTTGTTCATCGCCTGATGATAACTGCCCTGCGCTTTTTCCAGGCTTTGCCCCAATGCCGACATATCATCAACAAACAGGCGCATTTTGTCATACAGCCGTGCCGCACGGTCGGCAATGCGTTGTGCGTTCTGGCTTTGGTGTTCATAACGCCACAGGTTGGTGATGGTGCGTAACGCCACCAGCAAGGTAGTTGGGCTGACCAACATAATGTTGTGCTTCAACGCTTCGCTGATTAGCTCCGGCTCACGGTCAATCGCTAACAGGAACGCCGGTTCTACCGGAATAAACATCAGCACATAATCTAATGAACGTAGGCCGGGTAGCTGCTGATAATCTTTACGCCCCAACATGCGGATATGCCCACGCAACGAAGCGATATGCTCAGCCAATGCCGCTTCCCGCTCAATATCATCTTCACTGTTGAAGTAACGCTCATAAGCCACCAGCGACATTTTGGCGTCGATCACCACGTCTTTGCCCTGCGGTAAACGGACGATAACGTCAGGCTGCATACGGCTCTGGTGGTCAACCCGCACGTTAACCTGCGTTTCATACTCATGCCCTTCCCGCAAGCCAGAAGCTTCTAATACCCGGCTGAGCACCACCTCACCCCAGTTACCTTGGGTTTTGTTATCCCCTTTCAATGCTTTGGTGAGGTTGATGGCTTCACGCGCCATTTGCGTATTCAATTGCTGTAGATTACGGATCTCGTGCGCCAATGTATGGCGTTCCCGTGCTTCTTGCCCAAAGCTGTCCTGTACTTGCCGACGAAAGCCATCCAACTGCTCACGCAAAGGTGATAACAGTAAATCCAAGCTCTGTTTGTTCTGCTCATCGGCACGGCGGCCATTGTGTTCAAAAATACGATTGGCGAGGTTTTCAAACTGGGTGGTTAGCCGCTGCTCACTGTTGATCAACAACCGCTGTTTTTCTTCTGCTGCAATGCGGGTTTCTTCTAGGCGGATAGTGACTTCACGTAATTCCGCCTCCTGTGCGCTATTAATTTCGCGTTGCGCACGCAGTTCCTGATTCAGCAGCTCGCATTCATTACGCCAGTGGGTGAGTTGCTGCCAGCGCTCCTGCCCTGCCGCGAGTTGGCTATGCAAAGTGCGTAATTCCAGATCGTTTTGCCGCAGTTGTTGCTCATGTTGTTGCAAAGTGGCTTGGCGAGTCGTTGTCTCTTGCTGCGTCTGTTGCAGCGTTTGTTCTAATAGACGCAGTTCGGTTTCATGTTGGGCATGATGTTGCTGTACCCGCAGGCTGGCAATCAGCCAGCCCAGTAGCAGCCCTATCACAACGCCACCTATGCCATAAATCAAACTGATATCCATCCAACCCTCTGTCACTCAAACGCTATTTCCCGTCACGTTAAAGGGTGACTGTATGGATGTCCAGTTCGATTTTATGGCTACCGTGAATTATGCGAGACGTTACGCAAGTTGAGTGAAAACCACTACATCCACTGAGTGAGCCATTTGATACCAAAGGCACCCGGCGCAAGAATGCCAAATGCCCAGATCATGGCCGAGCCAATATTGGCAAGTTGGAACTGGCGTTGTGGCATAGCGCATATCCCACCGACCAACGGAACCACTGCACGCAACGGACCAAAGAAGCGGCCAAAGAAGATCCCCAGTACGCCCCAACGTTCAAAAAATGCATGGCCGCGAATCAATAATTCAGGTTTACGCGACAGTGGCCACATATACGCCACACGATCCTGATAGTGATAACCCACCCAATAGGAAAGCCAATCACCGAAGAAAGCACCGGCTGCCGCAGCGCCCCAGATTGGCCAGAAAGCGAGGCCACTTTCGCCAATTAATGCGCCTAATGCCAACAAGATGACGGTGGCAGGCAGCAACAAGGAAATAAACGCCAGCGACTCGCCGAACGCCAAGAAGAAGATAACCGGGATTGCCCAAACTTCGTGCTGACGCACAAATTCGCTGACCCAGTGAATAACGTCATTGAGGCTCAAACCAAAGCTCCTTTAGTGGAGAAACCTGACTCCAGCATACGCCAGCGCAGGTTAAACCCCGACTAAACAGACCTCAGGTTTATTCAAGATAACGCGCCTGCAACGCTTCACGTTGCTTAGCATCCAGCTGGTATTCAGCCTCTAGCCAACGATCGGTTGAACCATATTTTTCCTGAATGCATTTTAATGCGGTCATCAGGAATTCCTCACGCGCGCTGAGTACATAGGCAAATTGCGCGACCGCCTTTTCATTCAAACGAATAGAGAGTTGGTCGAGCATGTGTTCGCGATAAGTCGTCAGTGTAGTTTCCGTCAGCAAGTAATCTTCAACTACGGTGCTTTCTTCAGCCCCGAGTGCAAACAACACCAACGCTGAACCGATACCGGTACGATCTTTACCGACCGCACAATGCTGCACGATCGCTCCACCTTCCGGTTGCACCAGTAGATTAGCCAGTTGCTGATAGGCCGAGTTATTAAACGGCAGACGGCGGTAGAGTTCCAACATAAACGCTCGCGCATCAAACTGGCTCAACGTCTCGTTAGTCAACTTACTCAGATTGGCATTGACTTCACCACTGAGGGGATTGGCAGGAAAATGATGATAATCCGCGCCACTCCATACCACGTCAGGCTTGTCCTGCACTTCGTCGGTATCACGGTAATCCAGAATGGAGCGGACTGGCACACCGGCTAGGAAGGTACAGTCGTTTTCTGTTAAGCGATCGAGCGCTCCAGAACGGAACAACAATCCCCGTTTAACACGGCGGCCATCGGCAACGCTGTTGCCACCTAAATCACGGAAGTTGATACCACCATCGAGCGGTGCCAGAGAAGGATGAAGTAAGATCTGGGCGGTCATAGACGTCCTCATGGTTAGGGGAGAGATCTTATCCACCGTACCAGATTACGTCATGATATAGAAACGGGCCAAATAATGACCCGTTTAACGACTAGGAATTACAACAGACGACGTGCCGCTTCCACCACGATTTGTACCGCTTTGCTTTCGGTATTTTTCATGGTTTCGGCATTAGGGATTTCTTGCTGAGTACGATTGACGATCACACCCGCCACCATACCCGCACGTAGCCCTTGGCTAGCGCACATGGTCAGCAACGTCGCTGATTCCATTTCGTAGTTCATCACGCCCATCGCTTGCCACTCTTCCATTGAGCCTTTGAAACGGCTGACGACACGACCAGAATAGGTATCGTAACGCTCTTGGCCTGGATAGAAGGTGTCGGATGACGCGGTCACGCCGATATGTGTGGTCGCGCCACTGGCTTTCGCGGCTTCAACCAGCGCAGTGGTACACGCGAAATCGGCTACCGCAGGGAATTCCATCGGTGCGAAGTGCAAGCTGGCACCGTCGAGGCGCACCGCAGCGGTGGTGACTAAAACATCACCCACGTTGATGTTAGATTGGATCGCACCGGTAGTCCCGATACGCAGGAAAGTACGAATCCCCAGTTGCGCCAGTTCTTCCACCGCGATAGAAGTCGATGGACCGCCAATACCGGTAGAACAAACGATCACGGCCTTGCCGTCCAATTCTGCACGCCAAGTGGTGAATTCACGATGGGAAGCCAGATGTACGGGTTTCTCCATCAGTTTGGCAATTTTCTCAACACGCTGCGGATCGCCAGGGACGATGGCTAACGTAGCCCCTTGTAAATCGTTTTTAGTGAGGCCAAGGTGGAAAACGTCGGATTGAGACATGCGAGACTCCTCAGAGGTCATGTTTTATTGGGAGGAACAAAAAACCACTCTACTGAAAATTGCCGGTCATTTTCGTGACGACAATCACCTTGAAGAAAGAAACAAAAATCAGCATTCATTATTTTTGTGATATTAATCACAAAATGCAAGCCAATTCCAAGTGCAACAAGTGTAGTCGACAAAGCATCTGGCACAGTGCCAATATTGCCTATAGTTAATCCCTGCAACGCTTTCTTTTTGGCACGGAGACCACGATGAAAACTGAACACGAGATGAAACTAAAACAGACCTTAGGGGAATTTGCTCCCGCAGTAATACCTGTGGCGACGTCCACTCTCCATACCGATGATGAAGGTATTCACACCAGTGAAACCACAATCCCATCACAAGGCGATCCGCTGCCGGCTTATGTGGCTAAGCCAGCCGAACACGCTGGGCCATTACCGATCATTTTAGTGGTGCAGGAAATCTTTGGCGTCCATGAGCATATCCGAGATCTCTGCCGTCGCTTGGCAAAACAAGGTTATCTGGCGATCGCACCTGAGCTGTATTTCCGTCAAGGCTCCCCGCAAGATTACACTGAAATCAGTGAACTTTTGCAGAACCTCGTCAGTAAGGTTCCTGACCGCCAGGTGCTGTCGGATCTCGACCACACCGCTCACTGGGCGGCACACCATGGCGGGGACGCCAGTAAATTAGCTATCACCGGTTTTTGCTGGGGCGGACGCATGACTTGGCTGTATGCGGCACATAATCCACAACTGAAAGCCGCGGTCGCTTGGTATGGCAAACTGGTGGGTGAAAAAACGCTGAATTCGCCAAAACATCCGGTCGATGTGGCCACTCACCTGAACGCTCCGGTACTGGGTTTATACGGAGGGCAAGATAGCGGTATTTCGCTAGATTCGGTGGAAACCATGCGCCAGGCGATCCGCGCGGCCAACGCCAAGGCGGAGATCGTGGTTTATCCTGAGGCCGGTCATGCGTTTAATGCCGATTACCGCCCAAGTTACAACGCAGAAGCCGCCACCGATGGTTGGCAGCGGATGTTGGGTTGGTTTAAGCAATACGGCGTGGCCTAATCACAACATCAGCGCGGGCGTACCCCAAAGTACGCCCATTTTGCTAAAACTCAGCCCAACTGCAACGAACCAAACGCGCCGTTCCAATCTTGCTCGAATTTCTCCACTGCCGCTTGTACCGCAGGTGCGCTGATAAACTGCTCGGCAACATCCACCGGCAAAGTGATCGATTGGCAACCCGCTAGCAGGCAATCCAGCGCCTGACGTGGCGTTTTGAAACTGGCGGCCAACACTTTAGATTGTGGCGCATGCAGTTCCAGCAACTGTTGCAGCTCCTGCACCGTGGCAATACCGTTACCGCCTTGTGCATCGACGCGATTCACGTAAGGCGCGACATATTCCGCCCCAGCCAACGCCGAAAGCAACCCCTGCGCTGCACCGTAAACTGCCGTTCCCAACGTTGGAATCCCCATACGGCGCAATTGTTTGATCGCCGCCAAACCTTCCGGCGTAACGGGGATTTTGACCACCAGCCCCGATACACGTTGGCTCAAACGTTCCGCCTCTTCCACCATCTGTGCCGCATTATTGGCTAGCACCTGCGCAAACAACTTACCTTCGCCGCCCAATGCATCACGCAGAGCGGGCAACACTTCCCACAGCGACGTGCGCGAACTGGCGACAATGCTCGGGTTAGTGGTGACGCCTTGTAACGGCAAGATGCGAGCCAGACGTTTCACCGCGCCAATATCGGCAGTATCCAGATAGAGTTCCATTTGATAGTCCTTAAATTACAGTTCAAGTTCTTGTTTCAGCAACGCTTCTACTTGCTGGGCCGAACTGGCGTTAACCAATGCATCACGGAAACCGGCATGCATAATGCGGCGCGCCAGTTTGGAGAAAATACGCATGTGTTGATCGCCTGCGGCGTGTTTATTCAACGTCAGCATGATGACAAACTGAGCTTCTTCATCGCCCCATACCACCGGCTGTTCCAGCTTGGCGACGCTGATGGTTGATTGTTCGATATGCTCGGATTTGGTATGTGGGATAGCGAAGCCAAAGCCCAAACCGGTGGAGAACACCGCCTCGCGCGCCCACAGATCCGCCGCCAGCTTGCGCGGATAACGACAACGCCCCGCCAGCAGCAGGTTGTCCACCATGCCTTTGATCACTTCTTCTTTACTGCGCCAATCCGCGCCAAGGGCGATACAATCCGGGGTAATCAACGGTGCGTCGCTCTGTTCCATGCGGAACTGCGCCAGTAAGTGCTCGACTTCTAACGAAGTACGGCAAGCCATCGCGCGATTAAGTAACAAACGACATTCACGGCTATCCAATTTCGCCAACCGCGACTTGGTGGCCGGAATCGACGGTGCGCTCATACTGATTTCATCCAGCCCCATGCCCACCAGCAACGGCAGAACCGAGCCTTTGGCACCCAGCTCACCGCACAGGCCAATCCACTTACCGTGGCGATGGACTTCACGTACCGCATGATCCAAACCGCGCAGGAATGCCGGGTTCAAGCTGTTGTAATGTTTGATCACTTTGGCGTTATCGCGATCGACCGCCAACAGATATTGCGTCAGGTCGTTACTGCCAATGCTAAAGAAATCAATCTCTTCACAGCACTGATCGATGATGAACATCACCGACGGTACTTCCAGCATGATGCCGAGCGGGATTTTCTCATCGAATGGGATCTGGCTCGCTCGCAATGATTGTTTCACTTCCGCCAGTTGATCTTTCACCCACAGGATCTCTTCCATGGATGAGATCATCGGGATCATGATCTTCAGTGGGCCATGTGCCGAAGCCCGTAGGATCGAACGCAGTTGGGTGCGGAACAGCGGCAAGAACTCCTGATAGATACGCACGGCGCGATAACCGAGGAACGGGTTGTTCTCCGCCGGGATCTGCAAGTAATCCACCGGTTTGTCGCCACCAATATCCATGGTGCGCACGATAATCGCCTTGCCATCAGCAGCTTCCACCGCCTGACAATAAATGTTGTACAGCTCGTCTTCAGAAGGTGCGCTCATCCGATCCATATACAACATTTCAGTCCGGAACAGGCCGATGGATTCAGCGCCATTATTAAAGGCCGAATCGGCCTCCACCGCATGGGCGATATTCGCCGCCACTTCCATCCGCACACCATCAGCAGTACGCCCCGGCGTCCCTAAATAAGCGCTTTGCTGCTGACGTAATTGCGCTGCTAACCATTGTTCTTGTTGATAATAACGGCGCACTGGCTCGCTAAGTTCACAAGCCACCAGCCCAAGATCGCCATCAATCTGAACTTGTTGATTCAGGTAAGGTCGCAGCGTCTCGGCGTCGACGCCCACCAGCGTTGGGATATTGAACGATCGCGCCAAAATCACGGTGTGCGAAGTGCTACCACCGCAGCCCAACAACAAACCTTTCAAATAACGTTTGTCCAGTTCGAGGAATTGGCTCGGAGTTAGTTCATCGGTGATACAGATACTGTCTTCGCGGAGCGCCTGCTGCGAAGGGAAACGTTGCTCACCATAGATTTGCTGCAACAGTTGGAAGCTAACATCACGAATATCCAGTTCACGCTCGCGCAGATACGCACTGGCAGATTGCGCCAATTGCTGGCTGAAATGGGCGGCAGTGGCCACAATCGCCGCCGCGCAACTTTCACCGAGCAGTACGCCGCCCAGCAGTTGCTGACGAAACGCACCATCACGCACCAACGAACGATGCGCCTCCAACACAGCGGTGGTGGTGCCGTTACCTTCCATGAGCTGAATATCCAACGCTTTACCTAAACGCGATAAACCCTCAGCCAGCATATTCTGTTCTTGCTCGACGTTCTTCGCCGCGGGCAGTTCGCCTAATGCATTGAGATCGACACGTGCCAGATGCAGCAATTTCCCACTGGCGCTGCCTTGGCTGACCGCACGTGCACGCAGCAGCGTCGGTTGCAAATTCGCCAATGACTCTGGAATCGGCTCTAGTTCAGCGTTTTCATCTACCTGTGGCAAAGCTTCATCGCAGTGCGGAAACTCATGCTCGATAAACTGGCTCAGACGCTCAAATGCCGCCTGTTCATCTGAACCTTCAATCGTTACCTGACATTCATCCCCCGATAACGTATCGGTGCCGATCAGTGACAACACACTCTTGCCGTCACCGGTTCTACCAGTGCGGGGGTTATGCCACTGAAAACGCGACTGGAAGCCATTACACAGGGTTTCAATGTGGCTGGCGGGGCGAGCATGTACGCCATTTGGCAGCACGCAGGTAAACGTCACAATCTTGGCCATTAGAATTTCCTCATACCCAATAGCAGCGGTGGGTAACACCGATTTGCCATAAGGATAGAAGCCACGCCCCTATCGCGACTATGGGACAAAAATGCCAAACACTGGATAAATGTAATATCACCCCATAAATGCGAGGAGGCTCACAAAGCTAATTTATAGAAGAGCCTTTGTTAATTTATCGCAATTTGAGTTCGATCCCATTTCCGCCCTGAGATTACAAAAATCCAGTAAATGGCAAATTTATCCACTGTCGGCAGCGTGGACAGATGCCTATTGTGTAGCCAGCAACCTTTCGCCTATCAGGGGTATTCCCGAGGGCACTTTTTGTACTCAGAAGCACGCTGGTTACCACCAGGGAGTGAATATGAAAGATTTAATCAACATACTTAAAAATACACGCCAGCACCTGATGACTGGCGTATCCCACATGATCCCGTTCGTCGTCTCTGGCGGTATCCTGCTGGCGGTCTCGGTCATGCTGTATGGCAAAGGCGCAGTGCCCGATGTCGCCACCGATCCCAATCTGAAAAAACTGTTTGATATCGGTGTCGCCGGTTTGACGCTGATGGTGCCCTTCTTGGCAGCTTATATCGGTTACTCCATTTCTGACCGTTCCGCTCTGGCTCCCGCCGCCATTGGTGCCTGGGTCGGTGCTTCCTTCGGTGCCGGTTTCTTTGGTGCCATCATTGCTGGCCTGCTCGGCGGCATCATTGTGTTTTATCTGAAGAAACTACCGGTGCCGAAGATCCTGCGCTCGGTGATGCCGATCTTCGTGATCCCGATTGTCGGTACTCTGCTGACCGCCGGCATCATGATGTGGGGATTGGGTGAGCCGGTCGGTGCGCTGACCACCAACCTGACCCAGTGGCTACAAGGAATGCAGCAAGGCAGCATTGTGGTACTGGCGATCATTATGGGGCTGATGCTGGCCTTCGATATGGGCGGCCCGGTCAACAAAGTGGCCTATGCCTTTATGCTGATCTGCGTGGCGCAGGGCGTGTATACCGTCGTTGCTATTGCGGCAGTCGCTATCGCCACCCCACCGTTGGGTATTGGCTTAGCCACCTTGATTGGTCGCAAATATTACTCCAGCGAAGAACGTGAAGCCGGTAAAGCCGCCATGCTGATGGGCTGCGTTGGCATCACCGAAGGGGCGATCCCGTTCGCTGCCGCTGATCCGCTACGCGTTATTCCTTCCATCATGATCGGTTCTGCCTGTGCCGCCGTTACCGCCGCGCTGTTTGGTGCGCAATGCTACGCCGGTTGGGGCGGATTGATTGTGCTGCCGGTCGTCGAAGGCAAGCTGGGCTACATCGCCGCGATTCTGGTCGGCATGGTGGTCACTGCACTGCTGGTTAACCTGCTGAAAAGTTTTGCCGCCAAGAAACAACCAGCGCAGAGCGCAGAAAGCTCGCTGGATTTAGATTTCGAAATTAACTGAACACATCCCCTATAGATTTCAAAGTGCAGGAAGGCGGCAAATGAGTGAATCCCTAGGAGCTTACTCAAGTAAGTGACTGGGGTGAGCGAAAGCAGCCAACACACCTGCGATTTGAAAGATGACGGGGAAATTGAAGGAATTAATTATGACCAAAATCATCGCTGTAACCGCTTGTCCGTCTGGTGTTGCACACACCTATATGGCCGCCGAAGCCTTGGAAACTGCCGCTAAAGCCAAAGGCTGGGAATGCAAAGTGGAAACCCAAGGCTCTATTGGCTTGGAAAATGAATTAAGCGCCGACGATGTCGCGGCCGCCGATATGGTGATCTTGACCAAAGACATCGGCATCAAGTTTGAAGAGCGTTTCAAAGGCAAAACCGTAGTGCGTGTGGGAATCAGCGACGCGGTCAAACGTGCCGACGCGATTATGGACAAGATAGCCGCGCATCTGACGCAAACGGTCTAATTGAATAACCCGGTGGCAACACCGGAATTCTTTTCTGTTTTCGACCCTACAAGGAGAGGTGATGACTTCCCGCATTGAACGCCTAAAAACCGCTTTATTTTCCGCCCCGCGTGAAATTTCATTGGAGCGCGCGTTGCTGTACACCGCCAGCCATCGGCAAACCGAAGGTGAGCCAACCATCATCCGCCGGGCGAAAGCAACCGCACACATTCTCGATCAGGTTGAAATTAGCATTCGTGAAGATGAGCTGATCGCCGGTAACCGCACGGTGAAACCTCGCGCCGGTATCATGTCGCCGGAGATGGATCCTTACTGGCTGCTGAAAGAGCTGGATGTCTTTTCAACCCGTCCGCAAGATCGCTTTAACATCTCCGACGCTGACAAACAGATCTACCGCGAGCAGCTTTACCCGTACTGGGAACAGCGTTCGATGAAGGATTTCATTAACGGTCAGATGTCAGAGGAAGTTAAAACCGCGACGCAAACTCAGATTTTTAGCGTTAACCAAACCGATAAAGGCCAAGGGCATATCATTATTGATTACCCACGCCTGCTGAATAACGGTTTGGATGAATTAATCAACGAGTTACAACAGCATGTGGCTCAACAACCCGATAACGCATTTTATCAGGCCGCTCTGCTGCTGTTGCTGGCTTCGCAGCGTCACATCCTACGTTATGCGCTGCTGGCGCGTACCATGGCCGATGAATGTAGCGATCACACTCGCCGTCAGGAGTTGCTGAATCTCGCCCAAGTTTCCGAACAAATAGCTCACGGCAAACCACAAGATTTCTACCAAGCCTGCCAGTTGTTCTGGTACATGAACATCATTTTGCAATATGAATCCAACGCCAGCTCGCTGTCGTTAGGGCGTTTCGATCAGTACATGTTGCCGTTCTATCAAGCCTCACTGAATCAAGGGCAAGATCCCGCTTTCCTGCGCGAATTGCTGGAATGCTTGTGGGTGAAATGCAACGACATCGTGCTGCTGCGCTCCACCTCCAGCGCCCGTTACTTTGCTGGTTTCCCCACCGGTTACACCATTTTGCTTGGTGGCCTGACCGAAACCGGGCGCAGTGCCGTTAACGTGCTGTCGTTCTTGTGTTTGGACGCCTATCAGAATATCCGTCTACCGCAACCCAATTTGGGTGTGCGGGTAAACGAATTTATCGATCGCCCGTTCCTGTTAAAAACCGCCGAAACCATTCGTTTAGGCACCGGCATTCCACAGATTTTCAACGATGAAGTGGTGGTGCCGGCATTCCTTAATCGTGGCGTTTCACTGGAAGATGCACGCGATTATTCGGTGGTGGGTTGTGTCGAACTGTCGATCCCCGGCAAAACTTACGGTTTGCACGACATCGCGATGTTCAACCTGTTGAAAGTGATGGAATTGACGTTACTGGAAAACGAAGGCAACACTGCTCTGACTTACCCACAGTTGTTAGAGCATATTCGCGAGAAAATCCGCCACTACGTCAAGTTGATGGCGCAAGGCAGCAATATCTGCGATATCGGTCATCGCGACTGGGCTCCAGTGCCATTGCTGTCATCGTTTATCGATGATTGCCTGCAAAACGGCAAAGACATCACCGAAGGTGGCGCACGTTATAACTTCTCTGGCGTACAAGGTATCGGCATCGCCAACCTGAGCGATTCGCTGTATGCGTTGAAAGGATTAGTGTTTGATCAGCAAAGATTAACTTTCGATCAGCTGCTGGCAACGCTGAAAAGCAACTTTGCCACACCGGAAGGAGAAAAGATCCGCGCGCGCTTGATCAACCGTTTCGACAAATATGGTAACGACATCGACGAAGTGGATCTGATCAGCGCCGATCTGCTGCGATTCTACTGCAAAGAGGTTGAGCAATACCGTAACCCACGTGGCGGGCAGTTTACGCCGGGGTCGTACACCGTGTCTGCCCATGTGCCTTTGGGCGCGGTGGTCGGCGCAACGCCAGACGGACGCTATGCCGGTGAGCAACTCGCGGACGGTGGTCTGTCGCCGATGTTAGGTCAGGATGCGCAAGGACCAACGGCGGTACTGAAATCAGTCAGTAAGTTGGATAACTATCTGCTTTCCAATGGAACTTTGCTGAACGTCAAATTCACGCCGAGTACCTTGGAGGGTCAGCAAGGGCTGAATAAGTTGGCGGATTTCCTCGGTGCCTTTACCAAACTGAAACTACAGCACGTGCAGTTCAACGTGGTGAATGCCGATACGTTGCGCGAAGCTCAAGCACGTCCGCAAGATTTCGCCGGTTTAGTGGTGCGCGTGGCGGGTTACAGTGCGTTCTTCGTTGAGCTGTCGAAGGAGATTCAAGATGACATCATCCGCCGTACAGCGCATCAACTGTAATCTTATTGCGCCCGGGTTCGCCCGGGCTACAGCCACCGAACTGCGTGGCCGTATTTTCAATATTCAGCGCTATTCGTTGAATGACGGCCAAGGCATTCGCAGCGTGGTGTTCTTCAAAGGCTGCCCGCACACCTGCCCGTGGTGCGCCAACCCAGAATCGATGTCGGGTAAGATCCACCGCGTGCGTCGCAAGGCGAAATGCCTGCGCTGCCAACCTTGTTTGAATGATGCGCAAGAGTGCCCTAGCGGCGCGATGGAACATATCGGACAAAGCATTTCTCTCGACGATTTAGTACAGCAAATCCTGAAAGATGAGGTGTTTTATCGCACCTCTGGCGGCGGCGTGACACTGTCTGGTGGTGAAGTGTTAATGCAAGCCGAGTTCGCCAGCCAACTGCTGCAACGCTTGCAAGCGTTAGGGATTAACACTGCAATCGAAACCGCCGGAGACGCACCGCTGAATGCATTACTCTCCTTAGCGGAGCATTGCGATCAGGTTCTGTTTGATTTGAAAATCATGGACGAGGCTAAAGCAAAGCAGATACTCAATATCCACCAGCCGCGCGTGTTAGCGAACTTTGCTGCTCTGGTGCAACGTGGCATTCACCTTATCCCGCGTTTACCCTTGATTCCCGGTTTTACCTTGAGTACGGAAAACGTGGCGCAGGTTTTGGCTTTTCTCGCGCCGTTCGCGCTAAAAGAAATCCATCTGCTACCTTTTCATCAATACGGTGAAGCGAAGTATCAGTTGTTGGGGCGAGAATACAGCCTGCGTGATGTGGTAGCGCCAAGCGAACAGCAGATCGCCCCATTACGTACAATGGCAGAAGCGGCAGGTTATCGGGTCGTGATCGGTGGTTAATCCATAGGAGCAGGTATGACGATAAAATTGGTCGCAGTTACTGCCTGCGTAAGCGGCGTCGCCCACACCTATATGGCCGCCGAACGGTTGGAAAAACTGTGCGAACGAGAAAAATGGCCGTTAAAGGTGGAAACCCAAGGGGCATTGGGGATCGATAACCTGCTAACCGCAGAGGATCTGGCGCAGGCTGATGTGGTGCTATTAATCACCGATATTCAGTTGGAAAACAGTGAACGGTTTGACCATCACCGCTGCGTACAAATGCGTATCAACACCTTCTTAAGTCAACCGGAAAAAGCACTCAGCGCCGTGCGTAAAGCAGCGGCCTCACCACAAGACACCCTGATTCGGGTGCTTTAACCTACTTTTTTTCTGTTAGTTCGCTGCGGTACTGTCCGCGATATTCCGACGGTGAGCGTTCGGTGTTTTTACGGAAAATGCGGCAGAAATAGTTACTGTCAACAAAACCACAGGCGTGCGCCACTTCTTTCACTTTCATGTCGTAGCGTTTGAGTAAATGTTTAGCCTGTTCCAACCGGACGTGATTCAAGTATTCATTAAATCCCACACTTCCCGCCTTTTGAAATAAATGGGAAAGATAATTAGGGGAGATATAAAACGCCTTCGCTACCGATTCGCGAGTCAGTGGTTCGCGATAATGTTCTTCCAGATAATCCCGCACCGCACCAAACAGTGCCTGACTACGGGAAGCCGTTTGCACCGAAGATCCAAACAGATCGAGCGCATGGCTGATTAGTCCTTTCACCAATAAACGCGCGGTGGTTTGATCGGTCTGATGCCACGCCAACTCATTCAGCGCTTGCAACATAAACGAACCGACTCGCGGCCCACGGCGCGCCACATTATCTTTGCCTTGTGGCACGGTATTCTCACCGTCCCATTTCAGTAGGCTGTAGCCTAATTGCTGTTTGCCAAACAACAAACTCAGCGTCGTGACAGGACGCTGCCAACGTGGGTTATTCCAGCCTTTTGCCGGTACAAACAGCACATCGCCGGGTAGCAATAACTGCTGTTGAACTGCGCCCTGGCTCCCTTCCCACGCCATATTCTGCTCCCCGGCGATCACCAGTTCGATACGTGGAAAATTCACCTGATAAGCTAACTCGGGAGCGGGATGCTGGTTACCGGCAAAATAAACCTGCCGAATCCCCTGCGCATCCTCAAGTAACGGCGTGACCACCGTAACTAACGGGTGTTTCATCGATAACGTTCTCCTGTAATTAGAGGGATAACGACTGATAATAACGGATTGCAATAATGAAAAAGTACGAGCAAGACAACAAAAACGCATACGTAACGATCAACGCTTAAACAGGATCATCAATACAAAAATGCCCCCCAGCCCAGCGGTGATCACACCAATCGGTAATTCCTGTGGCGCCATTAAAGTACGGCTGAGCAAATCACCGGCAGTCAGCAATAGTGCGCCAATAATGGCGACCAGCGGCAGCAACGAGCGATGGCGCACGCCACACAATGGACGAGCCAAATGCGGCACCATCAGGCCGACAAAACCAATCACCCCGGTTAATGCCACCAACGCCGAGGTGGCTAACGCGCAACAAAGAAAAACCTCACTGCGTAGCTGGGTCAGGTTAACGCCCAGCGAACTGGCGGTCTGCTCCCCACTCAGCAAAGCATCCAGTGCTCGCCAACGAAAACAGATAAATCCCCCCAACAACAGATTGGCTGCGACCGCTAGCCAAAGGTTATCCCAACTCGCCAATCCAAGGCCGCCTAACGACCAAAACAGAACGGCGCTCGCCGCACGCTGGTCGCCAGTGAAAACCAGATAATTAGTCAACGCACCAAACAAAAATGAAATCGCCAACCCGCTGATAACTATGCGATCTGCCCCTTTATTCTGCTGTAATCGCAGTAACAACATCACCGCCACGGCAGACACCAAGCCACCAGCGAATGCAGAAATGGGTAAGGTCCAGTGACCTAACCGATCGCCTAAACGTGTCATCACTGCGACCGCGCCAGCCGAAGCGCCGGAAGACAAGCCAAACAGAAAGGGATCTGCCAATTCATTACGCGTGGCGGTTTGCAGTAATGCTCCCACCATCGCTAAACCAGCACCGGTCAATGCCGCCAACAACACGCGCGGAATACGCAGCTCAATCACGATCCTGGTAACCATCGGTGATACTGGTTGGTCATTCAACCCCAATGCAGCTAACAGTTGAGTCTGCGGCAACACCGTCGTGCCGACGGCGATACCGACCAACATCAGAACCGCCAATATCACTAATAACAGCAGCGCGATCGCGAAATAGCGCCATCTATCAGCGATCAACGAAACGCCTCCGGGTACAGCGTGTGTGCCAATTTCTCTATCGCCGCAATATTGGCTGGCCCAGGTGTCAACTCCGCGTATTGCAGGCGTAAATAACGTTGATGACGTACTGCAGGGGTATGCTTCATTAACGGATGCGTGGAGAGAAATTGCTGAGACTTGTCTGCGCCGCCAGCCTGTTGATAGTCCAACAACACAATCAAATCCGGTTGCTGAGTCGCCACTTCTTCCCACGACGTCGTTACCCAACTGGCCGCCAGCGTATCCATCACGTTTTTGCCACCAGCAGCTTCAATCAATGCCGTTGGCATCGCATATTTACCGCTGGTGAAGGGTTTGTCCTCGCCAGAGTCATAAACAAAAACTTTTTGCACTGATTGCTGCCCGATACGCCGCTGCAATGCAGTCAGCCGTTGTTTCCATTGATTGACCAATTGAACGGCTTGAGATTCTCGACCAAAGATTTTGCCCAGTTTCAACATATCGTCGTACAGCAGCGCCATCGTGGCGCGTGACCGGGATTGTTGAGTCCAGATGCAGCTTTCGCTTAATACCAAGGTTTTGACGCCATACTTTGCCAACGACTTTGGCGTAACGTCGCCGCCGATTTTCATGCCGTAATTCCAACCAGCAAAGAAGAAATCTGGGTCAACCGCCAACAGGATTTCCAATGAAGGATATTTGGGTGCCAACTCAGGAATATCGCCCTGTTGACGTTGGAATTCAGGGGTAGATTTGTACCAACCAGAAATACCGGTCAAGCCAACGATTTGCGGTTGTAGTCCTAACGCGAACGCCATCTCAGCCATATTCAAATCGTTGATCACTGCCCGTTGCGGCGGTGCGTTAAACGTCAGTGGCTCACCACAACTGTCCACGGTGACAGGAAAGCCAGAAGCCAGCGCCGGTTGTAATAACCACCACAATAGGCTGATTAACCCTATATTTTTCATCGAGATCTCATCCTGCACACTGCGGCGCTTCAAAAATATGTAACGGCTTACCGGTTTGCGGATGGGGAATGACGAAGCTATCCAAACCAAACACCGCCTGAATACAATCTGCGGCTAGTGCCCGTGCTGGGATGTCGCATCGCACCAAACGACCCTGTTCAATCACCGCCACCCGATCAGCAAAAGGCGCGACCAATGCCAGATCGTGCAGCACGGCAATCACCGCAATACCTTTACGCTTTACCCACGCCAACAAACTGGCACGCGCCAAGGGATCAAGATGGTTAGTGGGCTCATCCAACAGCAACAGTCGTGGCGTTTGTGCGAAAGCACGAGCCAGTGCCGCCCGTTGCCGTTCGCCTCCCGAAAGTTCCCCGAGCCTACGGTGTTGCAGTGGCTGCAAACCGGTTTCTGTTATCGCCTGACTGATAATCTGCCGATGGCGCGACGCACAATCCTCACAGTGATAAGGCAACCGACCTAATTCGACGTATTCACCTACGGTGAGATGGGGATGTTCATTATCATTTTGCGCCAGCAAAGCGATGGCCTTTGCGCGCTGCAAACGGCTGAGTTGCGATAAGTTGCGCCCCTCAAACCGGATTTCACCAGACGTAGGTTTGAGTTCACCGGTTAGCGTGCGTAATAACGTGGATTTGCCGCTACCATTGGGACCAATAATCGCCAGACACTCCGCGGGTTGTAGGCTCAGATCAATATTGGATAGCAGTGGTTTGCCGCTAACAGTAGTTAGCGACAATCGATCTAACTGCAAGAAAGCGGCGTCAGGCGTTTGAACGGGCACCAGAGGATAACCTTATAAATCAAGATATGTTATAACGTAACATATACGAAAAATATAATGACCGCAATCCTCTGCCAAGCCGTAATAAAAAAGGGTGCCGAAGCACCCCATCATCCTATCAATCCGCTGTGAATTACACTTGCTCACGCAACCGCTGTGCCGCCAACACCATGTTCGCCAGTGACTGACGGGTTTCTGGCCAGCCACGGGTTTTTAGGCCGCAGTCCGGGTTCACCCACAAGCGCTCAGCCGGGATGTTCTGCGCCGCTTTACGCAGCAACGCTTCGATCCACTCCACACTGGGTACGTTTGGTGAGTGAATATCGTACACCCCGGGGCCGATTTCATTCGGGTATTCAAACTCTTTGAACGCTTCGAGCAGATCCATATCAGAACGTGAAGTTTCGATGGTGATCACATCGGCATCCAACGCAGCGATAGAATCCATGATGTCGTTGAATTCGCAGTAACACATGTGGGTGTGGATCTGTGTGTCATCCTGCGCCACAGCGGCATTCAGTTTAAACGCGTCAACAGCCCAATTCAGGTAAGCCGCCCAGTCGGACTGGCGCAGTGGCAAACCCTCGCGCAGCGCCGGTTCATCGATTTGGATGATGCCGATACCGGCTTTTTCCAGATCTTCCACTTCGTCACGCAGCGCCAGTGCAATTTGCTTGGCGATCACTTCACGGGTCACGTCTTCACGCGGGAATGACCAGCAAAGAATCGTCACCGGACCAGTCAACATGCCTTTGACTGGTTTGTCGGTCAGCGATTGTGCGTACTTCGCCCATTCGACGGTAATCGCTTCCGGACGGCTGATATCACCGATAATCACCGGGGGTTTCACACAACGGGAACCGTAGCTCTGTACCCAACCGTTTTGGGTGAACACGAAACCATCCAGGTTTTCGCCAAAGTATTCCACCATGTCGTTACGTTCGGCTTCACCGTGTACCAACACATCCAACCCCAAGCGTTCCTGCTCGACAATCGCCTGTTTGATGTGTTCACTGATGCTGGTACGGTAGTTATTGCCGTCCAGACGACCTTGTTTGAAGTCCAAACGCAGGCCACGGATTTCGGTGGTTTGCGGGAAAGAACCAATGGTGGTGGTCGGCCAAGCAGGCAAGTTGAAACGATCGCGCTGCGCTGCCGCACGTTCAACGTAAGGACGCTGGCGTTCACTGTCTTGCGCGGTAATCGCCGCCAGACGTTTTTCCACCTGCACGTTATGCACTCGATTTGATTGGCGACGAGCACGGATTGGTGCACTGTAAGCATCCAACTCGGCTTGCTTGCTGCCTGGTGCGTTGAGTGCAGCGCTCAGCAACGCTAGTTCGGCGCATTTTTGCAGAGCGAAAGCGAACCAGCTTTTCACCTCTTCGTCCAAACGGGTTTCTACGCTCAGATCGATCGGGCTATGCAGCAACGAACAGGAAGTCCCAATCCACAGGTTACGGCTACCCAGCAGCGGTTGCAGACGTTCGAACCAACGACTCAGATCGGCGCGCCAGACGTTACGACCGTTGATCACTCCCAGTGACAACAACCACTCTTTCGGCAATGCCTGATTCAACGCAGCAACGTCGTCGTGACCCGCCACCAGATCCACATGCAGCCCTTGTACTGGCAGTGCGCGGATCGTCTCGAGGTTATGCCCTACGCTATCGAAGTAAGTGGTCAATAACAGTTTTACTTGCCCTTGCAGCGCGTCGTAAGCCGGTTTAAAGGCATTCAGCCACTGTTGCGGCAACTCAAGCACCAGAGCGGGCTCATCAATTTGTACCCATTCGATGCCGCGTTTCGCTAGCTCGGCCAGCACTTGCTGATACACCGGTAAAATATCGTTCAGTAAAGAGAGACGATCGAACTGTTCACCCTTCACTTTGCCCAGCCACAGATAAGTCACCGGCCCCAGCAGTACTGGTTTGATTTTATGACCGAGTGCCAGCGCTTCGTCGACTTCGTCCAGCAGTTGCGTCCAACCGAGTTTAAACTGCTGACCCTTGTGGAATTCCGGCACCATGTAGTGGTAGTTGGTGTTAAACCATTTGGTCATTTCTGCCGCCGCCGCTGGCTCACCAGTCGGTGCCCGGCCACGACCGATGCGGAATAAAGTGTCCAGATCGATGGTGCCATCTTGGTTTTGATGACGTGCCGGTACGTTCCCCAGCAACAGGCTGGTGGTCAGGACATGATCGTACCAAGCGAAATCGCCGACTGGCAGCAGATCCACCCCGGCTTGCTGTTGTTGTTGCCAGTGGCGAGCACGCAGCTCACGGCCAACCGCCAGCAGTTCTTCCTGCGTTGAATTACCTGCCCAGTAGCTTTCTTGCGCTTTTTTCAATTCGCGGCGCAGACCAACGCGTGGAAAACCCAGTGTGTGATTTAAAATTGCCATCGTCATATTTCCCCATTTAGCCGTCCAGATGTTTACACATCTATAATCCGCAGGTACTGTATGTTTCACAAGCGCAACATTTTCACTGTCACTGTGAAGGACTCTCATGATCGAACTGAAACACTTACGGACGCTACAAGCACTGCGAAATACCGGTTCGCTGGCAGCGGCGGCGGCACAACTGCACCAGACTCAATCGGCTCTTTCGCACCAATTCAGCGACTTGGAGCAACGGTTGGGCTTTAAACTGTTCGTTCGCAAGAGTCAGCCGCTGCGCTTTACCCCGCAAGGTGAGATCCTATTACAGTTGGCAGAGCAGGTGCTGCCACAGATCCAACAAGCGCTACAGGCTTGCCATGAGCCGCATCAAACCACGTTGCGTATCGCCATCGAATGTCATAGCTGCATTCAATGGTTGACCCCAGCGCTAGACAACTTCCGTCAGAGCTGGCCGCAGGTGGTGATGGATTTCAAATCCGGTGTGACTTTTGATCCGCAACCCGCCTTGCAGCAAGGTGAGTTGGACATCGTGTTGACCTCCGACATCCTGCCGCGCAGCGGTTTGCACTATTCACCGATGTTTGATTTTGAAGTGCGGTTGATATTGGCTCCGGATCACCCACTGGCGAATAAACCGCATATCACGCCGGAAGATCTCAGTGACGAGACACTCATGATTTACCCGGTGCAGCGCCAACGGCTGGATATTTGGCGCCATTTTCTACAACCTGCGGGAATTAACCCAACGCTGAAAAATGTCGATAACACACTGTTGCTGATCCAAATGGTATCGGCACGCATGGGGATCGCCGCCCTGCCACACTGGGTAGTAGAAAGCTTTGAGCGTCAGGGATTAGTTGTAACAAAAACCCTTGGTGATGGCTTATGGAGCCGCTTGTACGCTGCCGTTCGTGACGGGGAACAACGCCAAGCCGTGACCGAAGCCTTTATCCGCTCAACACGCCAGCACGCCTGCGATCATCTGCCTTTCGTGCGTGATGCGGCTCGCCCAAGCGCTGGGCTCGTTGCAGCAAAATCTTTGGCCTCATAACCTTGATTCATCGGGTTGCCTGCGCTTGGGCAGCCTGACCTCATCTTTTCCGCACGCATCGCGCCATGCAAATTCAGAAAAAACGATTACAGTAATTTAATAGAGTAAATATCCCACTCGTGTTTTATTGACCACTTTTGAGGCGCTTATGGACGTTATGCGTTACTTTTCCCGAATGGTTTTTCTCTGCACGTTACTGTGCAGTACCACGTTATGGGCAGCGGATACTCCAGCACCAACCACTATTGCCCCTTGGCCACACAGTCTGACGCTTTCCGGCACCGAAATGATGTTGCACCAACCCCAGCTAGATAGCTGGCAAGGTGATCAACTCAAAGGCCGGATGGTGGTGGCGGTGAAAACCGGTACGGTGACCGATGCCGACGGTAAGAAGCAGGATAAGATCAGCTACGGCGTCGCTTGGTTCAGCGCACGTAGCGAAACAGACAAAGAACAGCGTTTAGTCACGCTGAGTAATATCAAGATCGATAAGGTCAATTTCCCGACCGATACCAGCAATCAACAGCATTATCTAGATCTTTTACAGCAAGCTCCGCAAAAAACCTTGCAGGTCAGTCTCGATCAATTGGAGTCCGATCTGGCAATCCAAGACAACGCACCGCAGCAAAATGTAAAAGTCAGCAATGCGCCACCGAAAATCATCTTCGCGTTCCAACCCGCCACACTGGTGCTGATCGACGGTGAGCCAGCTTGGCAAGCCAGTGGGCAAAGCGGTGTACAACGTGCGATCAACACCCGTTCATTGCTGCTGAAGAAAGACAGCACGCTGTATATTTATTTTGCTAATCAGTGGTACACCTCTGCCAATCTGAACGGCCCGTGGACGCAAAAGCTGACGGTGCCAGTTGAAGTCACCAACGCCATGCAAGCTGCGGTAAAAGACAAAAAAGTGGTCACCGGGCCGGAAGGGAAAACCAAAGTCACTAAACCGGCAGAAATCTACGTGACGACCACGCAGAGTGAACTCATTCAGATTGATGGCGATCCGCAATTTATCCCCATTGCCGGTACTCAACTGTCTTATGTTAGCAATACGCCGTCAGACGTATTTATCGATGCGAAACAGAACAATAACTGGTATGTGTTGGTTTCTGGTCGCTGGTTCCGCGCAGAATCTACTAACGGGCCATGGCAGTACGTGGCGGGGGATAAACTGCCGGCAGATTTCGCCAAGATCCCATCCGATAGTCCAAAAAGTGCGGTGTTAGCGTCGATCCCCGGTACGCCAGAAGCCCGCGAGGCGATGATCGCCAATGCGGTGCCGCAAACCGCCAGCGTGTCACGTAGCAAAGCATCATTGAACGTCAGCTATGACGGTGGTAGCGCCAAGTTCAAACCCATTACCGGTACGCCGCTGAAATACGCTTGGAATACCGATGTTCCGGTGATTGAAGTGGACAGTCACAGTTACTTTGCGGTGAAAAACGGCGTTTGGTTTAGCGCCACTGGCTCTCGTGGCCCATGGGTTATCGCCACTGCCGTACCGGCGGTGATCTACACCATTCCGGCAGACTCACCGTTGCACTATGTCACTTACGTGCGGATTTATGGCAGCACTAGCGATGTCGTGTACGTTGGTTATACACCGGGTTATTACGGTACCGTGGTCAGCAATGGCGTGGTGGTGTACGGCACCGGTTATCCGTGTAACGCTTGGGTCGGCAACGTTTGGTACAGTTGCCCGGCCACTTACGGCTATGGCAGCAGCTTCGCGTGGGACCCTGCCATTGGTTGGAGCTTCGGCTTTGTCAGCGGTTGGATCTGGGGCAATGCTTGGAGTAATCCTTGGTGGGGACCGTGGTATGGCTACTATCCACCGTATCATCCCGGTTACTGGGGCGGCGGTGTTTCAGTTTACAACGTCTACAACCACTGGGGTAACACCGTGGCACAAGGTGTTCGTACCGACTGGAGCAACCCGTGGAATGGTCATTACGGCAGCAATGTGCGCGGGAGTTTCTACAACAGCGCTACTGGCGGTCACGGCTATGGCTACGCCGGGCGTGACACCAATGGCTATACCGGCGTCACCCGCGCGGCCGCTGGCGATGTCCGTTTCAACCCACAGACAGGACGTGCCGTCGCCGCTCATGGCGCGGGTGCCTACAATCCTAACACTGGCAACGCCATTGCGGGTGGTGAGCGCAACAGCGTGAACACCAACACCGGCCGAGCCACTCATAGCCAAAGCGTTAGCGGCAATACCTCACAGGGTGCGGGTAAAGCTGGCAGCTTTACGACTGTCGGTAAAGATGGCGTCACCCACGGTTCCGGCTATGTGCATTACAACAAAGAAACCGGTCAGGTCACGCACGGTGGAGTGGTCAACGGTCCCGATCACGTTTACGCCGGGCGTGATGGTAATGTTTACCAATACAACAATGGCGGTTGGCAGAAGATGGATACCAGCGGCAAGTTCGTCAGCAGCAAGCCACCGGCAGAAGTGAATAACGCTCAGTTGGCACGTTCACGCGGTAGCGAACGCCAGTCCGAACGACAGCAAAGCTTGCAATCTCAGCCACAGGCCAGCCAAGAACAACGGCAGCAATTCCAGCAACGTGCTCAACAAAACAATGGGCAGTTGCAGGAACGGCAGCAACTCCAGCAACGCGCTCAACAAAACGATAGGCAATTGCAGGGGCGGCAACAAAATCTCCAGCGTTTCCAAGGCGGGTTCGATCGCAGCAACTATGTGCCACGCTTCCAAGGTCGAATGGGTGGTAGACGTTGATAACATCTGGGGCGCGGTACAAGTCGCGCCCCTTTATTTCTTATCATAAATCAGAAATAAACCCGCAACCCTGCACCAGCCAAATGGTTGACCTTCGCATCATCAACGGTGGAATCACTCTCTTCTCGAGCCACTTCTACCCACGTCACTACCCGTTTGGTAAATTCATAATCACTTCCGACCACATAACGTTGTTCCTTCCAATCTTTTGCATCTTTATTTCCGTCTTTCAGATAATAACCAGCATAGACATTACCCTTTCCCCAATCCCAATTACTCCCTAGACCAAGAAGATTGGCCTTGGGTGTCCCTTTTATTTTTTTGTATTCATTTTTTGAACGCTTATTGGCATTTTTAAAACGCAGCTGCCCATAATCAACCGCAAAAGAAAGATTTAATTTATCAATTTCATATTCAGCGCTAACTCCCCATATTTCCTCTTTCAGAGCCTTAATTTTCTCTGTGGTACCTTTATAGTCTTGAGTCGTGCCATCATTTGCACCATTACCTTCTGCAGCACCATAGCCAGCGGCTAATTTCATTCCGAAATCCGAACGGTAAAATGCTGCCAAGGTATATGCATTATCGATATCATTCACATCAGTGCCATTTTGCAGAGTGTAACTACCGCCTGCACTGATCCCGTTAACTTCGGTGCTCATGATCTTTACACTCTTAGAGACACGACCAATAAAGTCGTTTTTGCCTTCATCAGAACTCCCCGTTGAGCGACCTATATACTCATCGCCAAAGTCCAGAACGCCCCCATACTCGTAGGTGTAATCTGATGCAGAGACATCATCGAACGGAGATAAAATACGCCCTACCGAAATCTCGCCCACATTTGCCTTTTCAATCCCGACATAGCCCAGACGATTTTCTAATTCGAACTTATTTTCTGCCGCTTGGGTATCTACACCATATTCTAAATAGCCAATGCCCTTCATGTCGTTACCTAAATCATGAGCGATAGCAAAGCCAATACGCGAACTTTCATCTTTTAAATGTGTACTTTGTTTTCCCGGCTCATTTTTGTCGGTAGTTTCCAACATAATGCGAATAGAACCTTCAATATCAAAAGTCGTTCCATCCTTTTGATAAAGATTAACCGCATGTGCAGATCCCGTCGTCATTAATAATGACAACATTGACATTGATAGTATTGTTTTCATTTTCCCTCTCGAATTAAATTATTCCATTACCTAACTGGTGATGTATTAAAGTTTGTGATGTTCAATATCACGGATAATTTTAAGGATCATTTTTTGCCACGCAGGCCTCCATAGATAAACGCCCAGTAAGCGGATCCAGCTCAGTTCGGCATAAATATGGGCACGCCTGATTAAATCTTCTTCGGGCGACCAACCATTCAAAAACGCTTGTTGGGCTTGTTTAAAACGAGCAAAACTCAGCCATTCCGTCGTCGGGTGCAACCAAGCTTGTTGATAAGCTCGTAGCCGCAAATGTGCCAGCACGTTCCCTAGATCCAATGCGGGATCGCCCAACGAAGCGGTATCAAAATCCAGCAATGCGAGTCCCGCAGGGGTGAATAACACTTGTTTATCATGCAAATCACGGTGCAATACCGAAAGATTTTCGCAGGTTAAACGTCTTAATTGCTGAAACAGCTGTTCACTCTGCTGACGCAATTTATCAAGTTGGCATGGTGTCAGTAGCTCCGACAACACCATACTCGTCAACCCAGCGCTCACTACCTGATATTCATCATCCAACACGTACTCAGGCAAAGCGGGTTTGATAGACAACCGATCGCGATGACAAGCCCCCATCACTTGACCAAATTGCTGCCAATGTTCGGCCAGTGCACTATCAGACAGTGCCGATGATGCCCCCAGTTGCGCCAGCGTTTGCCCCGCTAAAGGCGCGGTGACTAGCGAGCTATCATCAGAGTGAATGATCTCCGCCAGAACCACATGCCTACCATAATGAGCGATAACATCACGTTGTTTATCCACCAGTTTTGGCGCTTTGCCCGCCTTAACAATCTTGATGAAACCTTGTGCAGAGCGAATCACTGCGCGTTTCCCCCAACGATGGACAATCACCGTCGCCGAAGAGTCTTGCCGATAAGCCTGTTGCAAATGCTCATTTAACGTCGGTAAAGCAGGATCGACACCATAAGGATGCGCAGTGAGAGTGAACGGCTGCGCTTTTCCATCGCCATGCAAAATAGCGGCATGCCGGCGATCAAGTTCATCTGACGACGTCATTTCCACAATGGTGTGAGTTAAGCACGGCTTAGACGAACCATGAGAAAATCGAGGCCAAGCTCGCCGCAGCAACCAAACACCACCGGTTGGGTCCGTCAGTTTTTCAGGTAAGATCATTCCAGCACCGCCTGCGCATACTGTAACCGGGTCATGACCTCGTTTTGCCACGTTGGTGAACCGTAACGGTAAGGTTCTGCCGCACGCTGCACCAAGGCATGAGCCACCCAGGCGCGTAACGCGGGATAGGCCAACGTAGGTAATTGCACGGCCCCCTGTAGTAACTCAACAGCTAACAATGCCCCCACATCCATCGCGGGTTGACCATAGCCCAGACGATCGAAGTCGATCAACTTGGCTTGCCCGTGCTCATCCTCTGACCAAATGATTTGATCGGCGGAGAAATCCCCGTGCACCACACAAGGCGTTTGCTGTAACGAGGCCAGCACGCCCTGCTGTATCCGCTGGTTCAGCGTACGGATCAACTCACGTTGCTCGGGCAACAACCATTGCAACGTGATCTGAGCCTGTTCCAAAACGTGGTGCGACCACGCGGCGTCGTAATGAGGCAATGGCAACATATTCATGTTTACTGCATGTAATCGCGTTAAAACCTCCAAGGCACTTTGCAAGCCACCCGAAGGTAAACGAGCGGCAGTTTTTCCATCGAGCCACTGTAGTTTCAGCATATTATGTATCGGATCGGCTTCAAGTAACGCTGCCCCTACACCCGCTTGATGTAATGGAGTTAATGCACTGACAGTGGCCGGCGACCATTCAGCCAACAGCCTGACTAATGAGCGTGCCCCTTGGGTGTCCTCCTGCCGCAGCACAATACGGCGTGCCGGGCGGTATTTCAGCAGTGACCATTTCGCATGCGAAAGCGGGTCACTCATAAACTGCCAGCCTTTATGCAACAACGGGTCTAGCGCTAAGTTACCTAGCAATATCCCTGATTCGGTGCTGTACAGTGGTAATCCATAACGGGTTGCCAACTTGTGGAACTTGCGCATTTTGGCGGGATCATAGTGGTAATAAGCCCATCCACCGCGGGTGTTCCCCCCCAATTCCCCGCTGATTTCAGCCCAAACCGAAGTATTGGGTTTCACACGCAGATAGTGGCATTCGATAGGCTTCCCCACCGCTTGGGTAAATACCGTACTGTTGAACGCCGCCTGAATTGCAGTAGGACTCGTAAGATCAATGACCATTAATTGCTCCTGAAACTTCAGCGACACGTGTGACTTCCGCCTGCCATTGAGCAAATCGGCTCGGTATCGCTAATAGTTCTTCGCGAGTGCCGATTTCGACGATTTGACCCTCCTCCAGCCAAACGATACGATCGCAGCGCATCGCCGTATCAAAATCGTGGGTGACAACTAGCGTGGTACGAGCCTTGGTCAGTTTCCCTAAACTGCTCAATACGGCCTGAGCGGTTTGGCTATCCAGACCCGATGTCACCTCATCGAGGATGATCACTTTGGCATCGCGCAGCAGAGCTCGCGCGATAGCAATACGTTGCCGTTGCCCACCCGACAAAGTTTCACCACGCTCACCTAATACGGTATCGAACCCTTTAGGCTGCACCTGAATAAAGTCCAGCGCATCCGCCATACGGGCGGCTTCAACAATCTCAGCATCGCTGGCAGCCAAATTCCCCATACGAATGTTGTCTTTAATACTCATGGCAAACAGCACCGATTCTTGATGCACAATGGCAATTCGCGACCGCAAAGATTGGTAAGTAAAGTCATGCACCGGAACACCATCCAAGCAGACTCGCCCTGCGGTCGGATCTTGCTGACGTAATACCAACGACCCCAAACTGGATTTCCCAGCACCAGAACCGCCCACCAGTGCGATATGTTCACCGGGTTGAATATGCAGATCGATACCTTTCAGAATCGGCGTACCGTCATAAGCTGACCAAACCCCCTCAAAGCGCAACTCACCGCGTAGCGATGCAGGGCAAGGGAAAGCGCCGCGGCGATCGGTGATAGTAGGTCGTTGATTCAATAGCGTCATGACCCGTTCACCAGAAGCTGTCGCACGCGCGATACGGCCGGTGTACTTGGCAACATCACGTAAAGGTTTCATGGTGGTTTTCATATAGGTAAGGAACAACACCAAATCACCCGGCGTCATGTGACTACGCAACACCTGCCAACCGCCAAAACACAGCACCGCACCAGTAGCCAGTGCCACTAACACGTCAGTACTGCGTTCCAGTGCCGCCGCCAAGCGTCGTGCTCGTACTCCTTCCACCAACGATTTTTGGTTCGAAGATTGAAAACGACTACTCAATTCATTTTCCAAACCATATGCCTGTACGACAGCAATCGCTCCCAACGTCTCATGCGCCTGCGAAGCCAGCGCCCCTTCCTGTTTACGAGTTTTACGCGCAGCAGTAGTGATTTTTGGGGCGGAATATCTGGACGTCAGAGCAAACAACGCGGCACAACCCATCACGCAGAGCGTCAATGGCGGATCGATCCACAACATCACTCCGGTCATCGCCAACAGCGTCATAATGTTGCCAATCAGTGGCAAACCCGCCGTAACCGCGACTTCTTGAACTCGCCCAATGTCTGCAACCAACCTCTGCACCAAATCACCTTGTGGCGTGGTGCGGTGATATTGCACACTCAAGCGCTGCACATGATGGTAAACATCTGCCCGTAAGCGAGTCGCAATTCGGCTCCCCGTTAGCGCAAAAGACAGTGTGACCAGAAAACTGGCCAACGCCCGCATCCCCGCAAGTACGACCGCACAACCACCGCAAATCATCAGCAATTGCAACGTCGCTGGCGCTACATTGCCACCCAAAGTGGCACCCAGTGAGATAGACAAAGCATCAATGACGTACTTCACTGGCCAAGGCTCTGCAATGCGGAACAGCACTTCCATTGCCATCGCCAGCACGCCGCCTGCAACCAACTTTTTCTCTCGACGCAGGTAGGGGGCAAGATGACGTACACTTTGCCGTAACCCAGAGTCAGGCGGACATGAGGAGTCATGTAATATTGTTTGCGTCATGTCACCCTCGTTGTGAATCGGCGGTTTGCATGGCTTGGAGCATTCTCTCCACCACTGCATCCCACGTCTGCCCTAACGCCCACTGCCGCGCCGCACTACCTAGCTGGTGGCGCAAAGTTGTAGAGCCCGCCAACAGTAACAATTGCTGAGCCAAGGCTTGGTGATCCCCTGGAGGAAATAGCAGCGCCGTTTTCTCGTGGACTAACACATCGCTAAGTTGTCCATAAGCACCCGCGACAATCGGTAGCCCAGCGGCAGCATATTCATAGACTTTAAGCGGAGAGAAATAGGGATCGGCTTCTGCGGTGTAGGGAGCCACTGCAATATCCATACATTGCAGTAGCGTCGGGATGCGGCTCGGGGCTACCGCTCCAGTAAATTCCACTCGTAGCCCCAATACCTCGGCTTGTTGGTGTAACACTTCAGCCTGTGGACCGTCGCCAACGACGCACAGTTGCCAGTCCGAACGACCAGCCAAAGCAACCGCGTTGAACAAGACTTCGACACCATGCCAGGGTTTAAGCGTACCGATAAAGCCGATCATCAGTGACGATGGTTGCTGGCGAGGAACAACTGGCTGGATGCGTTCGACATTCACACCATTAGGCAACATCAACACATTCGCTAAAGGTGCATGTTTTTTGACCCAATCAGCGACGGGTGTCGAGACAGAGATCACCACCGATGCAGCCTGAGCCGCTGTAGTGATGGTTGCCTTGGCACGATCCAGATGAACCAACTCACGATATTTGAGCTGTTCTTCCCATAACGGGGCGTTGACCTCTAACGCACACGGTATGTCATTCTCTTTGGCGTATAGCATGACGTCGGCACTAAACAGCGAGTAACGTTCAATAATCCAGTCCGGTCTCATCGCAGCCAGTGTTTTCACCATGTTGCGACTGGCATACCAAACAGCTTCCTCACGTTCTGCTGTGGTTAGTAAATCTTTTGCCAATGGGAAGGTATGTACCTTCACATCGGCCAAATCGGCAGGAACATCATCACCACGACGTACACAGAGAATTTCCACCTGATGCCCAGCACGGCGTAATGCTCGAATAACTTCTTGTACGTGGACACTGGCTCCTTTGGTACCGAACACCGGAATGCCGGGATCGGCACAAACGTAGGCAATATTCATCAAAAAGCCTCCTCTCGCATAACGTCGTTCTGCGCCTTTGCGAGCAAAGAAGCCTGCATAGCAGAATCAAAATTCTGTTCGATTAACGCTCGAGCTGCTACCGCCAGACGCTGGCACAACGCGGGATCCTGCGCCAAACGAGCCAGTGCGTTTGCCAAGGTTGCGGGATCGTGCTGCGGCACCATCAAACCGGTGACCTCATGTTGAATGACCTCCGGAATGCCAGTCACATCGGTTCCAATGCAAGGTATACCTAAGGCCATCGCTTCCAGCAAGACGGTAGGTAATCCGTCGGCGTTGCCGTCTTGCCCCACCACACAAGGTGCAGCGAATGCCGTCGCCTGTCGCAATAACGGGATCACTTCCTCTTGCGGCATCGCACCGCGCAATGTCACCTGTTGTTCCAAGCCATGCTCGCCTATCCGCACCTGCAAACGGTCGTGTTCAGCGCCGGTACCCACGATATCCAGATGGAAATCCATCCCCCCATCACGCAGCATTGCCGCCGCATCCACCAGATCGATAAAACCTTTTTTCTCGACCAAACGTCCAACGGCAACAAAACGAGGGCTCTTCTCCCCTCGATCCACTGGAGGTTGGAAGGTGAACGTATGCAAATTCAATCCGTTGTAAATACGATGTACACGAAAACCGTCAGTGGGCGCCTTGGAATTAAGCTGAGTGGCCAACCAGTTAGCGTTGTAATCACTGATCGCTACCACATGATGTGCCTGAGTAAACAGTTGCTTCAGATGATCGTGAGAAACAGATTCATGGAATAAATCTTTGGCATGAGCCGTTACCGAAAACGGTATCCACGCCAAACGAGCGGCCAACGCCGCGGTATCGGCAGATACCGTGGCAAAATGCGCATGTAAATGCGTGATCTGCCGTTCGCAGGCATACTGCGCAATCATAATGGCTTGCGCCGCCACATGATGTGGCACGGCAAGTAATGCCGGCAAATGCTGGCTCAAATGCGGTAACGTTGTCGTTACTTGACGCAACAACCGCCATAATTCAACAGCCGTTTCCGGACAAGGAACGTAGATTATTGGCGCTTGAACCTGCTTTAATACCGCGTGGGTTAGATCGTCTGTGGGTTGGCGCAGCGCGAAGATTTCCAGTTCCTCACCTGCCGCCTCACGCGCCAAAATTTCACTGGTAATAAATGTCTCGGACAACTTGGGATAAGTTTTAAGCACATACCCTGTGCGTGGTGTTACGGAATGTTGCGTCACCATAGGTTCCTTCCTTATTTTTTAACAATGAGATAGCTAATTTCGGGACTTGCTGTAGACCATCCAGATCTATTCCACGGCGCACAATACGTTGGCCGCAACACAGGGCAAACCAGTCACTAATACGTTGTGGACTCACATTTTCCAGCAGACACATATCGATCAGGCCGCAATCAGCCAGCTTTTGTGCGCGAATTTGTTGTTCTAGGCGCGGTATTTGCCGTGGGATCACCAGCGTCGGCGTCGTGGTTGCCAAGGCTTCGCAAATGGTGTTGTACCCGCCCATGGTTAGCAGCCCTGCCGCATAAGTAATACGCGTCGCGGCATGTTCTATAAACGGCACCACTTGTACTGAAGATTGAGTGACTGCCTGATGCAATTTATCCACATCAGCGGCAGGCATATCAGGGCCAGTACAGATAATGTGTTGATAGCCTTCAGGAATAGCGGCAGTAGCTGCCGCCATCGCCACGGGAAAACCATCAGAGCCCGCGCCAACAAAGGTCAATAGTTGACGACTCCAAAGTTGTTTTGTTTCTTCATCTGGCGCACCTTGAGTTCGGCGACCGTTAGCTAAATAACCGGTGAAATCTGAAATATTACGTAATTCGGCAGGCAATTCACCTGAGTCAAACGGTGAATGCACACGCGGATCGCTATATATCCAAAGGCGATCGTAATATTGCATCACTACAGGATTATTCCCGCTTTTATGCCATTGCTCTTGCGCTACTGATGGAGCATCAAGAATATCTCTAAGGCCTAGTACTTTTTGAGTATCTTTCAATTCATTTAATGCTGGCAATAACTCACCACATAACCCGGCCGGATGTTTATCTACAATAAGAATATCCGGCTGAAACGCCTTTAATGTGCTAGATAAAATACTCGATCGCATTTCGACCAGTTCATCTAACGGCATTGAGAGTTGCCGAGATTTATACTGCCCCCCGACCTTTTTGTATCCCGGCAAGACCAGCAAATCCCAATTTTCTGGCCGACTTAAACGACCCGCCTGATGATTGCCCGAAATAATGATACCCGTTACAGGGCGTTGTAGGCCGGTATTCAAGCTGTATGACAGCGCAAGATTTCTACGTAGATGTCCTAGCCCGACTGCATCGTGTGAATACAATGCAATACGAATGGGCTTTTCAGTGTTCATAAATTCCCTTTAGGTAAATAATCTTATGGCTTATATAGAAAAATGACCGTTGTCACATATCAAAAAATAAAAGTAAAAAGGCAAATTATATAAAAAATTAATAATATCTATTTTTATAATATTTTTAGCAAGATAATAACAAACCGTTATATAATAAAAATACTTTTCAGGGAGTAGATGAACATAAACTTCTTAAGGATTTCTTAAGGTGTTTTTAAATGAGGCCATTTAAGAATCTAACGAGAAAAATATAACTCATGAGAATAATTCTATACGTCATATTATTTAATAAATAATCTGTGAAGTGGTTGTTCTTATTACATCTTGATTGCCCCAAGAGGGGCAAAATAAAAACCGACAATTAAATGGCGTTATCTGACCCAACGCCGATGCACCCACAACGAGGCGACAATCACTGCCGCACCGACGATAAAACTCGGCCAGTGCGGCTGCTGATGCCAGATAGCCAAATTAACCAGCAACCCGGCGGGAACGTGCATATTGTTCATGATGCCTAGCGTACCAGCATCCACCTGCGTTGCGCCGTAGTTCCACATGAAATAACCGAGCCCGGAAGCTACCACGCCCAGCCACACCAGAATGCCCCATTGCAGATTGGTCGTCGGCAACTGTTGTGGATTACCCCACAGACACCACGCAATCACCGCGACCACCAGTGCCCCTAAATAGAACCACGAAAATGCGGTGTGTTGCGGCAACGGATGCACTTCCATCAAACGTTTGTAGCCCACCATGCCGATGGCAAAACTGATATTCGCCGCTTGTACCAACAATAGTCCCCACCAGAAGTGCTCACTCAGTTGGTGATAGCGGATAATCGCCGCCCCCGCTACCGCGAGTAATGCGCTGAATACATAACCCCAACGCAAACCTCGTCTACTGACTAAATCGTAGATCAATGTGATGTATAACGGTGTTAGCACGGTAAATAGCAGGAATTCCTGTACCGTCAAATACATATAGGCGCGGAAGCTGAGCAGGTACATGATGCCTAACTGGAAAGCGCCCACGATCATATACATCAAGATGACGCGCAGTTTGATATTGCGCCAACGCAAGAATGGCAGAAATACCAGCGCTGCAAGGCCAACGCGCATCAGCACCGAGAACCAACTATCGACCTGACCCGCCAAATATTCGCCAATCAGGCTAAAAGAAAACGCCCACAAAATGGTGGTAATAACCAATAAAAACACGGCAGATTCGCTCTAATGGATCACAAAAGGCGATTGTAACGGAAGCGGAAGAGTAGCGGAGCAGAAAGATAGTTTACATCTGAGCAAAAATTAATCTTTCGATGATTGCGCAGTATTACGTTAAAATGAGTAGAAAGGAGGACGAGTGATGAAACGCTATTGGTTTACCTTACTGCTATTACCGTGCTTGGCGATGGCGGAAAACGGCGTAACGCCGTTAAGTTCACAGCAACAAATGCTGAACCAGCGTAATCAACAGATGCAACAGCAGCGGATGTTGAATAATCAGCAAATGGATCAGCGCCGTTTGCAACAACAGCGCCAGTTCGATAACAACCAGCAAAAACTCCAGCAGAACAGTCAGTTACTGCCGAATAACGATCAGTTGCTACTGAATAACAATCAACCACGTAATCCGTTTGATCGCACTACGCCAGCAGTACAACCAGTACCTACGGTGAAATGATCAAAAATCTGCGCCGATCGCGTCGATCCGGTCGGTGCAGATACAATCCACACCCCAATCCAGCAATAAACGCGCCCTCTTCGGGTTGTTAACGGTATACACCAAAATGCGCAAACCCGCATCTTTCAGCATTTTCACTCGTTCAGCAGTTAATTGTTGATGCGCGATATGCAAAGACACACAGCCAAGTCGTTCGGTCAGCGCCTGCCAGTTATCGTCCCACTCTTCCAGTAACAAACCCCGTGGCAGTTCCGGCACGGCGGTTTGTGCCGCAGCCAAGGCTTCTAGCGAGAACGAAGACAATAGCGGAGCCGTCTGCCCTTGCCACAGTTGCCGAGCGGCTAACGCCACCACACGCCCCGTTTCCGCTTCAGCGCCAGTAGTGGGTTTTATTTCGATATTCGCCATCAACCCATGTTGCTGGCAACGTTGCGCCACGGCTGACAGCAACGGCAAACGTTCACCTTTAAATGCCGCGCTGTACCAGTTTCCGGCATCCAACTGTACCAATTTGTCCCACGGCAGTTCACCCGCCACACCCCAACCGTTGCTGGTGCGATCAAGAGTGTCGTCATGCAGCAGAAACACCTGCCCGTCTTGCGTTAGCTTGGCATCGAACTCAATCATTTTATGGCCGTGCTGCGCACCAACGTCGATCGCCGCTAGAGTATTTTCAGGCGCGAGAGAACCGCCACCGCGATGGGCAACAATATGAGGGTAAGGCCAAACTGTGGTCATCATTCCATCCGTAATCCGCTATCGGTATCAAAAAAGTGCAATGCCTGTGCAGGCAGTTGCAAATATAGCGTGCTGCCCGCAGTTGGCATAGTTTCATGCGACAGTCGCGCAATCACACCGTGGGCACCCCACTGCCCGTGCGCCAAGTTATCCGCGCCCAATAACTCCAGCGTTTGCAGTACCAAGGGGACGCCCCCCTGTTCAGCGCCGGTCAGTTGAATATGCTCTGGACGGATACCGAGGGTCAACTGGCGACCACCCCATTGCGCTTGCGGCTGCGGTAAATTCAATGTCATGCCGTCCGCTAACTGCAGTTGGTTGCCGTCGGCACTCAACGTACCGGGCAACAAGTTCATCGCTGGTGAACCAATAAAGCTGGCGACAAACAACGACGCCGGGCGTTGGTAAACCTCACTCGGGGTGCCAATCTGTTCTGCTACGCCCTTGTTCATCACAATCACCCGCTGCGCCAGCGTCATCGCTTCCACCTGATCGTGCGTCACGTACAGGCTGGTGGTTTTCAAACGTCGGTGCAGTTGCTGTAATTCCAAGCGCATTTGCACGCGTAGCTTGGCGTCCAGGTTGGACAGCGGCTCATCAAACAGGAATACCGCCGGTTCACGCACGATGGCACGCCCCATCGCCACCCGCTGACGCTGACCACCGGACAACTCGCGTGGCTTGCGCTGTAGCAACGGCTCCAGTTCTAAAATACGTGCCGCTTCTGCGACCCGTTGTTGGATATGCTGTTTGCCAAAGCCACGAATTTTCAGGCCATAGGCCATGTTGTCATACACGCTCATATGCGGATACAACGCATAGTTTTGGAATACCATCGCGATACCGCGATCTTTTGGCTCCATCTCAGTGACACGCTGGCTATCGATATAAATATCGCCGCTGGTGGTACGTTCCAGCCCGGCGACCATACGCAACAGCGTCGATTTACCGCAGCCGGACGGGCCGACCATCACAATAAATTCACCATCCGCCACGTCGAGATCGATCTGCTTAATCACTGGCGTTTTACCGTCGTAGGATTTGGTGACTGCCTGTAGTTTTAAACCTGCCATTTCATTACTTCTCGCTATCAACCAAACCGCGCACAAACCAGCGCTGCATCAGAAGAACCACCGCCAGCGGTGGGATTAAGGTCAGAATCATCGCTGCCATCACTTGATTCCATTGGGTCGGCGCACCGGAGGTGGAGATCATGCTTTTGATACCCGCCACCGCAGTGCCCATTGAGGCATCGCTGGTGATCAGGATCGGCCACAGATACTGATTCCAACCGTAGATAAAGGTGATGACAAACAGTGCCGCCAGATTAGTCTTTGATAGTGGTAGCACGATGTCCCAGAAGAAACGCATCGGGCCAGCACCATCAATGCGCGCCGCTTCCAGCAGTTCGTCCGGCAATGTCATAAAGAACTGGCGTAGCAGGAAGGTGGCGGTCGCCGAAGCCATCAACGGCAGCGTCAGGCCGGTGTAGCTATCCAGCAGGTTGAGATTGGAGATCACCTCCACTGTCGGGAAAATACGGACTTCCACCGGTAGCATCAAGGTGAGGAAAATCAACCAGAAAAACAGGCTGCGCAGCGGAAAACGGAAATAAACGATGGCATAGGCTGATAATACCGACACCACGATTTTGCCGAAGGTGATAGCCAGCGCCATGATAACGCTGTTCAGCAGCAACAGCGAAAACGGCACCTTGAGGTTACCCACGCCACCCTGCCAGATATTGCTGATATTTTCCCACAGATGGCCGCCCGGGATCAGGCTCATCGGCACTTGGAATACCTGTTGGTCATCCAGCGTAGCGGCGACAAAGGCCACGTACAGCGGGAACAGCACCACCAGCACGCCAATAATCAGCATGAGATGGCTGAAGATATCCAACCCGCGTCGATTCTCAATCATTGGTAGCGCACCTTACGTTCGACAAAACGGAACTGGATCACTGTCAGGCCAATCACCAGCAACATCAGGATCACCGACTGCGCCGCAGAACTGGACAGATCCAGACCGGCAAAACCTTCGCGGTAGATCTTGTAGATTAGCGTGGTGGTGGACTGCACTGGCCCGCCGCCGGTCGCGGCATCGATCACCGGGAAAGTATCGAAGAAGGCGTACACCAGATTCACCACTAGCAGGAAGAAGCTCACTGGCGTGATCAACGGCAACACCAGATTGAAAAAACGCCGCACCGGGCCAGCACCGTCGATAGCCGCCGCTTCGACCAACGAACGTGGAATTGACTGTAACGCCGCGAGGAAAAACAGGAAGTTATAGCTGATTTGCTGCCATACAGAAGCCAACACCACCAAGAACATCGCCTGCCCGCTGTTCTGCGCGTGGTTCCAGTTATAGCCCAGTCCGCTGAGGAAATGGGTAATCAGCCCGAGACCGGGGTTGAATAGAAAGATCCACAACACCGCCGCCACCGCAGGAGCCACGGCATAAGGCAGAATCATCAAAGTCTGATAAATCCGACTGCCACGCAGCACATAATCCACCAGCGCGGCGAAGAACAGCGACACCACCAGCCCGATACCCGCCACCAAGAAGCTGAAAATCAGCGTGGTGTAGAACGAATCAAGGTAGTAGGGATCTTGGAACAGTTGGGTAAAGTTATCTAACCCGACAAACTGGCTAGACAAGCCGAATGGATCAAGACTCTGCACCGAATACCACAGCGCCTCGCCAGCAGGCCACAGGAAGAATATTGCGGTGATCAACAGTTGCGGCAGCACCAGAACATAGGGCAACCAGCTACAGCCGAAACCGGGACGATGTGAGCTCATAATCAAAGACTCATGAAGGCAAAAGACGGGCAATGCGAAACGAGATGTCGCGAGCAAAGCCAGTCTGGGTACGGACAGCGCACAGCTCACTCAGTCCATGAGGAGAGCGAGCACTGCCCAGTCCCAGAATAGCGAAGCGCAGTAGCCGTGACTTATTTCGTCGAGGATTCGAAACGGCGCAGCAACACGTCACCACGCTGCACGGCAGCATCCAGCGCCTGTTGGGGGGTTTTCTTGCCAGTCCACACGCTTTCCAATTCTTCATCCACCACGGTGCGGATCTGCGGCATGTTACCCAGACGTAGACCCTTGGTGAACGGCAACGGCGGCTTGTTCAGCATCTGACGTGTAGCAACATCCGCCCCCGGATTCTTGTCATAGAAGCCTTGTTGCTTGGTCAGATTGTATGCGGTAGTGGTGATAGGCAAATAACCAGTTTTCTGGTGCCATTCGGCAGCGATTTCCGGCTGTGCCAGATACTGCAAGAACTCGGCCACACCCTTGTAGGTAGCGGCATCTTTGCCGTTCATCACCCACAGACTGGCACCGCCGATAATGGCGTTTTGTGGCGCATTTTTAGCCTTGGCGTCATAGGGCATCATGCCAACACCAAAGTTGAATTTGGCGTACTGTTTGATATCCGCCAACGAGCCAGAAGAGGCGGTCGTGATCGCGCAATCACCGTTATAGAACTTCTCGGTAGATTCGTCTTTACGACCAAAGTAGGTGAAATCACCCTTCTTACCCATGTCTGCCAGCAACTGAATATGTTGAACTTGTAGCGGTTGGTTAAACTCCAGTTTGGCATTTGTGCCGCCAAATCCGTTGTTCTCACTGGCGAACGGCACACCGTTCCAAGCGCTGAAGTTCTCAAGCTGGATCCAGCCCTGCCAGCCACTGGCGTAGCCACACTTCATCCCCGCTTCACGTAGTTTAGCGGCGTCCGTCGCCAGTTCCTGCCACGTTTTTGGCGGTTGGTCCGGGTTCAGACCGGCTTTTTTGAACGCATCTTTGTTGTAATACAGCACCGGGGTGGAGCTGTTGAATGGCTGGGATAGCAGACGTCCACTCTTATTGTCGGTGTAGTAGCCGGCCACCGCATCCACGAATACCGACTCGTCAAAGTTGATGCCAGCGTCTTTAAACACTTCGTATACCGGCTTAATCGCCTTACTGGCCATCATGGTTGCCGTGCCCACTTCGTACACTTGCAAGATCGCGGGGGCTTTACCGGAGCGGTAAGCCGCAATGCCCGCTGCCAGACTTTGTTCGTAGTTGCCTTTATAAACTGGAACGATTTTTACGTCGGTTTGTGACTGGTTAAAACGATTCGCTAGGGAATCGACTTCTTTACCCAGTTCGCCTTCCATCGAATGCCAGAACGGGATCTCGGTCACTGCCAGTGCTTGAGTGCTGACCATGAGGGTCAACGCAACGCACAATGTCGTTTTGCGAATAACGTAGGTGAGCATGCCTAACTCCTGAAAAAAGCTGGTGTAATAAACGCGTGAGCGAAAATTCGGAACTTGTCCCCTAAAGCTTTCAAGATGCAGCTAGGCGGCAACCGAACGACAAATTGGTCGTCAGACTGATTTGAACAGCGCTTGCGCTGGCCCGTAGGGTGAGCCTCGGCTCATAATCCTCAGGAGCTTACTCAAGTAAGTGACTGGGGTGAGTAAGGGCAGCCAACAACGCTGCAGCTTGAAAGATGACGGGGAATAACATGCCATGCGCGGATGACAGAATAATAACCGTCAGATGACAGTCATATGATAGGAGGGTGAAGCATAGATTGCGGTTTGATGTCGGTGGCGGAGCAAAACACTCCGCCACCGAAGGTATTACAACGAGCGACGCAGGCGAGCGACCGCTTCTTGCATTTGCTGTTCGGTCGCGGTGGCGAACGACAGACGGAAGGTAGAACGGTCTGGCTTATCGGAGAAGAAATATTCTCCCGGCACAAACACTACGCCGTTTTCCAAGGTAGTTTTCAACCAAGCCGTCGCATCAAATTGTTCATCACGGAAACGCGCCCACAGGAACATCCCGCCCTTCGGCATATCGAAGCTGATCACGTCACTCAGCTCTTTTTCCACCAGCCCGGCTAACAGCTCACCTTTATGTTGGTACGCCGCCCGGATCTTGTCGATCTGCCCCGGCAGACGATCCAAACCGAGGTAACATTCAACGATACTTTGCGACAACGCACTGGCGTGAAGATCCGCGGCCTGCTTGATGATCGCCACTTTATGCAGCAACACCGGCGGCAAGATTGCCCAACCTAAACGTAGACCCGGCGCCAAAATCTTGGAGAAAGTCGAGGTATAGATGATGTTATCGGTATGACCCAACACCTGCTGGGAGACTTGATACAGGGTGCTGTTGCGCTCGTCGGTGAAACGCAGTTCGCCGTATGGATCATCTTCAATAATCAGGAAGTTGTGCTGCTCTGCCAGTTTGACTAATAGCTCACGACGTGGCGCACTCAGCGTTAGGCCGCTTGGGTTACCGAAGTTCGGCACCACATACACGCCTTTGATTTTCTGTGTTTTCAGCAGCTCGGCGAGCTCTTCGACCACCATGCCATCGCTGTCAGAAGACACCGACATGATGTTGGCTTCTGCCAATTCCAGCGTTTGCAGCGCCGCCAGATAGGTCGGGCGTTCCACCACAAACACATCACCCGGGTTCACGATGGCGCGCATCACCAGATCCAACGCCTGCTGCGAACCGGCAGTGACCATCACGTCTTCGGCTGTCGCAGTAACACCGCGCTCTTTGCACAACTCGCAAATGCGCTCACGCAGCACGTAACTACCTTCAGTCAAACCATACTGGAAAGCACTCTTCGGCTGTTCGGTGATCGCCTGGTGGGTAGCCATGCTCAAACCTTCAAAATCGAACAGCGCATCAGAGGGAATACCGCCTGCCAGCGAAATCACATGCTCCATTTTGCTGTGTTTCAGCAACTCGCGGATGGCCGAACTTTTGACATTAACGATGCGTTGCGCGAGGAGTCCTTCAGTCTTCATTTCTTGCTCTCATTCTTGATTATTTTTCATTCTCAGGAGCAGATCATCCACCTAAGTAGGCGGAGCGTACTGCTTCGTTTGCTAACAATGCGGCTCCCGTATCTTCCAACACCACGCGACCATTTTCCAGCACATAACCACGATCCGCCAATTTCAGCGCTTGGTTAGCGTTTTGCTCGACCAAGAAGATGGTCATGCCCTCTTCTCGCAGTTGCTGAATAATGTCGAAAATCTGCTGGATAATGATCGGCGCAAGGCCAAGCGAAGGCTCATCAAGCAATAACAGTTTCGGCTGGCTCATCAATGCACGACCAATCGCCAGCATCTGTTGCTCACCACCGGACATAGTGCCAGAACGCTGATTGCGGCGTTCCAGTAGACGTGGGAACAGGTGGAACACACGATCGATACGTTGCTGATATTGCTGACGATCGGCAAAAAAACCGCCCATCGCCAGATTCTCTTCCACCGTCATGCGCGAGAACACCCGCCGACCTTCAGGGACGATCGCCACCGCTTCACGCATGATGCGCGAAGTTTGCCATTGGGTAATGTCGTTATCGAGGAAAGTGATCGAACCTTCGCTCGCACGCGGCTCACCGCACAACGTGCCGAGCAGTGTAGTTTTACCGGCACCGTTAGCACCGATCAGGGTGACGATTTCCCCCTGTTTAATGTTCAGGCTGACCTGATGCAGCGCCTGAATTTTGCCGTAATGGGCGGATACCTGATTAAATGACAACATATTTTTATTCGCCCAGATAGGCCCGGATCACATCCGGGTTATTGCGGATTTCTGCCGGTTTGCCTTGCGCCAACGGCGTTCCCTGATTCACCACGTAAATACGGTCGGAAATCCCCATCACCAATTTCATATCGTGTTCGATCAACAGCACCGAAACCTGATGTTGGTTACGCAGTTCGACAATTAGCTGATCCAGTTCGTCGGTTTCTTTCGGGTTCAGTCCGGCCGCCGGTTCGTCTAACATCAACAGTTCCGGGCGCGTCACCATGCAACGTGCAATTTCCAACCGACGCTGCTGACCGTAAGCCAGATTACCCGCCGAACGGTTAGCCATTTCCAACAAGCCGACGCGTTCCAGCCAAACGGCAGCCCGGTCGAGCGCATCCGCTTCGGCACGGCGGAAAGCCGGGGTTTTCAGCAAACCGGCAAACAGACCGCTTTTCAAATGTTGATGCTGTGCCACCAGCAGGTTCTCAATTACTGTCATTTCACGGAACAGACGCACATGTTGGAAAGTTCGCACCACGCCCATACGCGCGATAGTCTGGCCGGATAATCCTTCCAAATGGCGATCGCGCAGTTTGATGGTGCCGCTGGTCGGGCGATAAAAACCAGTCAGGCAGTTAAATACCGTGGTTTTCCCCGCACCGTTTGGTCCGATCAATGAAACGATTTCACCTTGATGCAGTTCCAACGCCACGTTGTTGACCGCCAACAGGCCGCCAAAACGCATCGACAATCCTTCTACCGCCAGTAAAGGTTGAGCACTCATGCTTGTTCTCCTTTACCCACGTGAATATCTGCCGCTTTCAGCTTAAGTTGTGGACGCTTCATCGGCAGCAGACCTTGTGGCCGCCAAATCATCATTAATACCATTAATGCACCCAGCACCAACATGCTGTATTCGTTCAGGTCACGCATCAACTCACGGGAAACCACCAGTAAGATAGCGGCCAGGATCACGGCGAACTGCGAACCCATGCCGCCGAGCACCACAATCGCTAGCACGAACGCGGATTCAACGAAGGTGAAAGATTCTGGGCTGACAAACCCTTGGCGTGCAGCAAACAACGTGCCGGCAAAACCAGCGAACGCAGCGCTGATGGTGAAAGCGGTCAGTTTGATTTTGGTTGGGCTCAAGCCCAGAGAGCGGCAGGCGATTTCATCTTCGCGCAGTGCTTCCCAAGCGCGCCCTAACGGCATACGCAACAGACGGTTGATGACGAACAGCGTCAGCACCACCAGCAACAGCACCACCAGATACAGGAAGATAATGCGGTCACCCGGATCGTATTGCAGGCCGAAGAAATTGTGGAAGGTATCCCAACCGCCATCGCGCGCACTGCGACTGAATTCCAAACCAAAGAGAGTCGGTTTAGGGATTTGGCTGATACCGTTTGGCCCGCCGGTAATTTCGGTGTTGTTTAACAGTAAGATACGGACGATTTCGCCAAAACCGAGCGTCACGATCGCCAGATAGTCACCACGTAAGCGCAGCACCGGGAAACCCAGCAGGAAACCGAAAGCGGCGGTGACAATCCCCGCCAGCGGTAGGCTTTCCCAGAAGCCTAGGCCGTAATAGTGATTCAGCAAGGCGTAGGTATAGGCGCCGATGGCGTAAAAACCGCCGTAACCCAGCACCAACAGACCGGAAAGCCCAACCACCACGTTCAAGCCGAGGCCGAGCATCACGTAGATTAGCGTCAGAGTGGCGATATCCACCGTGCCGCGAGACACCAGAAACGGCCAAGCCACGGCAGCGATAATAATCAACGCCGCCAACAATTTTTGACGCAACGTGGTGCCATCAAAACTGGGTAATACCAACGACGGGCCGGAAATTTTTTTCAGCCCGTACTGCATCAATGGACGTAGTAACTGGAAGAAAAACACCACCACGCAGCCGATACCAATCCACATCCAGCGAACCTCCGCCGCACCGTGAACCACCAACTTGGTGCCATCCAGACTCAGTTGCATCCCCATCAGGAACGAGGCCATCACAAACAACACTACCGTGGCAATAACGGCATTAAGCAGGTCGAGTTTCATACTTTCTCAACCTCCGGGCGCCCAAGAATACCGGTTGGCATCACCAACAGCACCACAATCAACAATGCGAAGGAAACCACGTCTTTGTATTCGGTACTCAAATAAGCCGAGGTCAACGCCTCGGCAATGCCAAGCACCAAACCACCGATCATCGCGCCAGGAATACTGCCAATGCCGCCAAGTACCGCGGCGGTGAAGGCTTTCATGCCCGCCATAAAGCCGATATACGGGTTGATCACACCGTAGAACTGGCCGAGTAACACCCCCGCCACTGCGGCCATCACTGCGCCAATAACGAAGGTCAACGAGATCACACGATCGGTGTTAATGCCCAGCAAGCTGGCCATTTTCAAATCTTCTGCGCAGGCGCGGCAAGCTCGCCCCATGCGGGAATAACGAATAAACAGCGTCAGTGCCAGCATCGCCAAGAAAGTCACTACCCAGATGATCAACTGCATACTGCTGATGGTGGCGGCAAAGCCGTTGCTTTCACCCAGCGTCCACTGACCGGTAACAAGGCTCGGCAAGGCCAAATCGCGCGAACCTTGAGTCAGGCTGACGTAGTTTTGTAAGAAGATCGACATCCCGATGGCGGAGATCAGCGCGATCAAACGTTTAGAATGTCGTACCGGTTTGTAGGCCACCCGTTCGATACTCCAACCGTAGGCGCTGGCGATCACTATCGAGACGAGGAAGGCGCAACCGATCAGCAACCAGCCGACGTCGATACCCATCATCATTAACGCTGCGATCACGATAAACGAGACGTAGCTACCGATCATATACACCTCGCCATGGGCGAAGTTGATCATGCCGATGATGCCATAAACCATGGTGTAACCGATGGCGATCAATGCATAGGTGCTGCCCAACGTCACACCGTTGAACATCTGCTGCAGAAAATAGAGAAACTGCTCTGACATACCCTAACCCTTGGTTAAGTTTTGCAAACACCTGAACCACGCAAAAAATTCAGGTAAAAGGGCAAGGAATTTTCCCCTGCCCTAATAATTATGGCTTATTTAATTGGAGTTGAAGTTCCGTCGGCATGCCAAGTAAATACACCGAACTCGAACCCTTTCAGATCGCCTTTCTCATCCCAGCTCAGTGGCCCCATAACAGTTTCTACTGGCTTACCTTCTTTCAGGTCTTTAACGATGTCGGCGGGCTCTTGGCTGCCGCTACGCTCCATCCCAGTGACCAGAGATTGCAGTGCCGCGTAAGTGGTCCACACGAACGGCCCGGTTGGGTCCAGTTTCTTGGCTTTCAGGGCATCAACAATCGGTTGGTTAGCTGGCACTTGGTCGTAACGCTTCGGCAGCGTCACCAACATGCCTTCAGAAGCCGCACCAGCAATGTTCGACAGCGAAGAGTTACCCACGCCTTCCGGCCCCATGAATTTGGTTGTCAGGCCAGCCTGTTTGGCTTGACGCAGGATCTGCCCCATTTCCGGGTAGTAACCGCCAAAGTAAACGAAATCGACGTTCTCTTTCTTCAGACGCGCCACCAAGGTGGAGAAATCTTTATCACCAGCGGTGATACCTTCAAACATCACAACATCAGTGCCCTGTTTTTTCAGGCTGTCGCGAACAGAACGTGCCAAACCTTCACCGTACTGTTGTTTGTCGTGCACCACGGCAATGCGCTTCGGTTTGATCTCTTCGAGGATATATTTAGCCGCCGTTGGCCCTTGATCGGAATCTAGGCCAGTGGTGCGCATAATCATTTTGTAACCACGAGTGGTCAGATCGGCGTTGGTTGCCGCCGGGGTAATCATGATCACACCTTCGTCTTCATAAATATCGGAAGCCGGCTGAGTGGATGAAGAGCACAGGTGACCGATCACGTAACGGATACCGTCGTTGATCACTTTGTTGGCGACCGCTACCGCTTGTTTCGGGTCACAGGCATCGTCGTATTCCACACCAACCAGTTTGTCACCTTTGATGCCGCCCTTGGCGTTGATATCGGCAATCGCCTGTTTCGCGCCGGTAAACTCCATATCGCCATACTGCGCCACCGGGCCAGACATCGCCCCGACGATCGCCACTTTAATGTCTTTTGCCATTGCGCTATGGCCAATTGCCATCGCGATACAACCAGCCAGCAGTGCTTTACCCGTTGTGAATTTCATCCGTCTAACCCCTATCTGTCGTTGTGTACGTGCTGTTGTGTTTGCCTAACCTAACCGTTAGTTACCGTTTTTATTCATAAGTAATAATGATTTAGGTGTTATTACGGCAATATTTTCTAATAAGACTTTATTTTTCATGCCATTAAACAGGAGTTTTATGCTGCAAATCAACTGACACACTCAGAAACAAGCGGTGTAAACAGGATAAAATCCGGATTGATTATTCGACAATTTCGAAAAGTCACAGCGTGTTGTGCTGGTTTTCGATCTGCTTTCTAATTTTTTACTCGGAAAATGCGTTTAGCAAAAAACATTCTGCGAAGCCTTCGTACAGAAAAACTTACACAACCTGCCGCACAAGATCTATTACACTAGCAACATCGCCTCACCGCTTGGAATCTTGGTATGAAACTGACTATTGAGCGTTTAATTTCGCTATCCCCACAAGACCTGATCGATCTCAGTAAAATTTGGCCACATCAGCAAGAAAAACAATGGCAAAGCTGGCTCAATGGCGACAAAGCGCTGTTTGCGGCACGTTTTAATGAACGGTTATTGGGAGCGGTGAAAATTGAGTTGGATGGCGAGAAAGCGCAATTGCACGATGTGTTGGTGCGCGAGGTCACGCGTCGCCGTGGGGTGGGGTTATATCTGGTGCAAGATGCGGAGCGTCAATTACCACAGGTGAAACAGTGGCAGCTCTCTACTGCAGGGCTAACGCCGCGTGAACGTGGTGAGGTGGATAATTTTATGAAGGCCTGCGGGTTTACCGCGCAAGGTGAGCTTTGGCTGAAATAAAGCGACAAAAAAACCCGGACCAGCCGGGTTTTTCTTTTTATATCTGGCTATTACGCCTCGATCGCCATTTTCAATTTCTTCATGGCGTTCTTTTCTAACTGACGCACACGTTCGGCGGAAACACCGTACTGATCAGCCAGCTCTTGCAGAGTAGACTTGTTATCATCGTCCAACCAGCGAGCACGGATGATGTGCTGGCTACGCTCGTCCAAACCTTCCAATGCATAAGCAAGCTTATCAGAGGCGTCGTGCTCCCAGTTGTCTTCTTCGATGCTGGCAGCAAAGTCAGAGCTCTTATCTTGCAAGTACAGCACAGGCGCCATCGACTGCCCTTCACGAGCATCGTCGTCCGGCGTTGGATCGAAAGTCATATCCTGTGCCGCCATGCGGGATTCCATCTCGAGTACGTCTTTGCTGGTCACACCCAGCTCACGCGCAACCAGCTCGACTTCATCCTGATTAAACCAGCCCAGACGCTGCTTGGTTTTACGCAGGTTGAAGAACAGTTTGCGTTGCGCCTTGGTGGTGGCCACTTTGACGATACGCCAGTTGCGCAGCACGTACTCGTGAATCTCTGCCTTGATCCAATGCACCGCAAAGGATACCAGACGCACCCCAACCTCTGGGTTGAAGCGACGTACGGCTTTCATCAGACCGATATTGCCTTCCTGAATCAAGTCAGCCTGTGGCAAGCCGTAACCGGAATAGTTGCGGGCAATATGAGCGACAAAGCGCAGGTGAGCCAAGATCAGCTGCTTAGCAGCTTCCAGATCGCCCTGATAATGCAGCCGTTCAGCCAGTTCCCGCTCTTCCTCTGCCGTCAGCATCGGATAGGTGTTGGCTGCCCGCAGGTAGGCTTCCAAGCTGCCCTGTGGGACTAAAGCTAAAGTTTGCATTTCTTTGGTCATTCAAACCCTCTCTTTGGAAAAACTATGCAGGTGAGTTTACGGCGGGGATGTCTTTGATTTTACGACAGTTGCTATTCGCTATATTGCAAAAGCGGTTCCACACGCCAGGCACCTTAACATTTGCTGCATTCTAAGACCCTGTTCAGCCTTATTGGTTCACTCTTTTTAACACACAATGTACCAAGCAATATGTACCAGGCAGTCTGTGCCAAACAATACGTGACGAAAATTCGGACAGGTAAGGAAATTGTGCGAAATATCGAAGAAGGATCTTCTCCCGCAGACAGGATCCATGCAGCAGGAGAAGATTATATCAAAAAAACGCTACTGTGGTGTAAATCGGCGTAAATGTTGTACGGTCGCTAGCCAGGCGGCGATCCAACCGATCATCGCCGAGATGATCAACAGCAATAACGCTTCATCCCAGCTTAGGCCATGCAAGGTAAAACTGGTGCCGAATACTTTGGCGACATTGGTCACTACCGAGCCAAGCTTCCACACTAACGCTCCCGACAAAATCAGCGATAACAGCGCACCGAAGAAGCCCAGCATCGCCCCACCATTAAGGAATGGACGCAGAATAAAGCCGTCAGTAGCGCCAATCAGCTTCATCACGTTAATGGTGTCGCGACGACTGAAAATGCTTAACCGCACGCTGTTACCGATCACCAAGAACACTGCGACAATCATCAAAATACCGATCATCGCGGCAATCTGGCCGACCAGCCCAGTCAGCGCTGCTAAGCGAGCAAACCAGCTGTCGTCCATGCGCACTTCGTCCACCCCTTGCACTGCCGCCACTCGGTCGCGCAGGGTATTTAGCGTGTCAGCACTCTGGAAATCCATCTTCGGTGTGATGATAGCGACCGCTGGCAACGGGTTCTCTTCCAGCATATCCAGCGCACCGCCAAAGCCAGACCAGTTGCGGAATTCACCACGCGCTTCTTCACGTGACAAGTAATTGACTTTGTCTACTCCGGCTTCGGTCTTCAACGCATCCAAGACTTTAACCGCAGCATCATCGCTGAGTGCTTTATCGAGATACACCGTCAGTTGTGGTGTGGGATACCACTGGGTCGCCGCGGTACTGACGTTTTTCCACACGATATAGCACACGCTCGGCAGCGTCAGCGAGATAGCGATAACCATCACCGTCAGCAGCGTTGCCATCGGCTGGCGCAGCATGTCGGCAATCGCATTCAGCCACGCATAACGCCACTGTTCACGCCAGCCACCGCGCAGTGCCTTGCTCTTGGCGGTTTTTGCATTATTCGCCATGATGCGCCCCTCCAGCCATACGACCCTGGCTGAGCGTCAGGATGCGGTAGTTGCGACGGGCAATCAGCCCCGTGTCGTGGGTTGCCATCAGCACCGTGACGCCAACGCGGTTAAATTCTTCAAACAGACGCAAAATACCTTCCGACAGCGCGTCGTCCAGGTTACCGGTCGGTTCATCCGCCAGCAGTACGGCGGGTTTGTTCACCACCGCACGAGCAATGCCCACACGCTGTTGTTCACCGCCAGAAAGTTGGATCGGGAAGTTTTTCGCTTTATCCAACAACCCCACCTTGTCCAGCGCGGCAGAGACGCGACGGCGAATATCTTCGGTGCTAGCACCCGCAATAACCAGCGGCATCGCGACGTTGTCATACACCGTGCGATCCAGCAGCAGATGGTGATCCTGGAAGATCATGCCGATCTGGCGGCGTAGGAATGGCACTTCACGGTTCTTCAACCGACTGATGTCATGCCCGCCAAACCAGATATGTCCGGCGCTTGGCCGTTCGATACCACAAATCAGTTTCAGCAGGGTACTTTTACCTGCGCCTGAATGGCCGGTCAGGAACGCCATCTCCGCCGGGCGTAGATGGAAATCTACCCCCTGTAGCGCCTGCCGTCCGCCCAGATAAGCCTTGCTGACCTGTTCAAAGCGAATCATCCGTCTTAATCCTCTCGGGCAAAAAGTGCCTCAATGAAATCGTCGGCCTTAAATGGCCGCAAATCGTCAATACCTTCCCCAACGCCAATATAGCGAATCGGGATACTAAACTGATCGGCGATCGCGAAGATCACCCCGCCTTTGGCGGTACCGTCCAGTTTAGTCAATGTGATGCCCGTTAACCCTACGGCTTCATTAAATAATTTCGCCTGGCTGACCGCATTTTGCCCGGTACTGGCATCAAGAGTCAGCATAACCTCATGGGGGGCGTCCTCGTCCAGTTTTTTCATAACGCGAACGATTTTCTTTAATTCTTCCATCAGGTGGGCTTTATTCTGCAAACGCCCAGCGGTGTCGGCAATCAAAACATCGATATTACGTGCTTTAGCGGCCTGTACGGCATCGAAAATGACTGAGGCGGAATCGGCACCAGTATGCTGCGCTATCACCGGAATACGGTTGCGCTCGCCCCAAACTTGCAGTTGCTCCACTGCTGCCGCACGGAAGGTATCCCCTGCCGCCAGCATCACCGATTTACCTTCGGCTTGGAATTGACGTGCCAACTTACCGATGGTGGTGGTTTTACCTACACCGTTAACCCCAACCATCAAGATGACGAACGGCGTTTTACCGCTGACATCCAACGGCTGATCCACGGTAGACAGAATTCCAGACATTTCTTCCTTCAGCTTGCCGTACAACGCTTCAGCGTCTTTCAACTGCTTGCGGCTGGCATGCTCGGTAAGGGAAGCAATAATTTTGCGTGTGGTTTCTACCCCCACGTCGGCGATCAGCAGTTGTTCTTCCAACTCGTCGAACAGATCGTCGTCGATTTTCTTACCGCGGAACAGACTGACAAATCCGGAACCGAGATTTTGTTTTGTTTTCAGTAAGCTGCGTTTTAGGCGAGCGAAGAAACCTTCTTTGGTTGGGCGCTCTTGCTCTTGCGTGACCGCCGGTGCCAACAATTCAGGCTGCTCTGGCTCTGCATGAGCAATAACCACTTCGGGTTCTATTTCAGCAACAGGTTCAGCTTCGACAATCACCGGTTCGATGATTTCAGGTTCTGGTTCAACAATGGCTTCCGGTTCGACAATTTCTTCGACTGTAACTTCTTCGACCGCTGGCGAAATCTGCGTTTCTTCTAACGGCAGGCGTTCATCCAGCACCGGCACGTTTTCTGCTACCTGTTCCGCATCTAGGTTGGTATCCCACTCACCAGGCGTGTCAACACAAATCGCTGGCTCAGATTCCTGGGCTGGGAGCTTATCGTCCAGCTTAGGGGCAACCGGTTCAGCCCGTGTTTTCACAGACTGAGTCTCCACGGCCTGAGCTTCCGTCTGTTCTGCCGAGGCTTCAGGTTGCTGCTGCTCTTCTTCCTTCTGGCCGAAGCCTAACCAGGAGAAAAACCCACGTTTCTTATCTTTTGCCATTTTCTGACCCTAACCCGATGCCAAAGGCTTGCTTGTATGGATAATTAATCCGCCGAGTCTATCACTTTCCCGTGCACAGCAACACGCATCCGACAGGCTTTACATCAGGAAATCCCGCAACAAAATTTTGCCGTTCCTATACGCGTCGGTAAAATAGGAATAACCTTTCATTCACCTCGAAGTACACTAAGCCACGCTATGACAAAAATACCGTCCCGGGCAGCAGGGAAAAAACCGCCGCAGGCCTCCACTGGACAAATCCGCATTATTGGCGGGCAATGGCGCGGACGTAAGCTCCCAGTGCCGAACAGCCCAGGACTACGCCCAACCACCGATCGCGTGCGCGAAACCTTATTCAACTGGCTAGCTCCGGTGATTCAAGGTGCGCGTTGCCTAGACTGTTTCGCCGGTAGCGGCGCATTGGGGCTGGAAGCGCTGTCACGTTACGCAGGTAGTGCCACACTGCTGGAGTTTGAACGCGCCGTCGCACAACAGTTGGAAAAGAATTTGGCGTTGTTAAAAGGCAATGGACAAGTGCTCAATACCAATACGCTGAATTGGTTGGCAGGAAGTGGAGAACCGTTCGATGTGGTGTTTCTCGATCCCCCGTTTCGTAAGGGGTTGATGGCGGAAACTGTTCAACTGCTGGAGCAACGAGGCTGGTTGGCGGATGAAGCCTGGGTGTATGTAGAAACGGAAGCGGAAAGTGCCGCCGCCGATGTGCCACCAAACTGGACGCTACACCGCGAAAAAGTCGCCGGACAAGTGGCTTATCGTCTTTATATTCGTACAGGTAAAGGAGAAACCGACAATGTTGATTAATTTTGGTCGTCTGTTGATGTTATGCGTATGGGGCTTTTTGCTCACCAACCTGTTCCACCCATTCCCTAAACCGTTGAAATACTTCATCGATGTAGCACTGTTCTTTATGGTGGTGATGCACGCGCTGCAACTGGTGTTGCTGAAATCTACTCAGCCGAAAGACCAACCGATCAGCCGGATGCAGGAAGCGAAGATTTTTATCTTTGGTGTATTTGAACTGCTCGCTTGGCAGAAGAAACAACCGCCAATCAAGAGAAAGTAACTATTTCACCTGCGGCGTAAAAGTAACAAAGCGCGTACCCTGCATACTCAGCATGCCCTGCGCGCCTTGTTCGATCGAGTTAAACTGTTTTTGTTGCAACTGCACGGTGATGTCCTCACCGCCCCGCAGCGGATGGAACACCACTTCATAACGCATCGGTTCATTCACCATTTCTTCACGTTGGCGAGAACGGAACTGGGTCGATGGCGTTGCGCGTTTTTCTTTGACCTCCACCTGTGTCACACGTACCGGTTGACGATCGTTTTCCGCTTCTTGTTTACGCTGGGTAAAAAATCGGTGGGTCGCCAATACGACAATCAATACCACGACGGCAATAAAAAATAGTGGTGGCTTACTCATCTTAATTCCCATTCCCTTCGTGGTGAAAACAGCGTAAACATAGCATACTGAAGAAGTGACATTGGTGACATTTATTCCTATTTGAAATAAGGAAAAGATAATGAGTTGGCCGTTTCTTGCCGTATTTTTTTCCGGTTGGCTGTTCGTCGATGCCTCTTACCGTGGACCACGTTGGCAACGTTGGGTATTCAAACCGGTAACGCTGCTACTGCTCTTATTACTGGCCTGGCAAGCGCCAGTGCTGGGCGCAGCGGGTTATTTGATCGTTCTTGGCCTGTTAGCAACACTGATTGGCGACACACTATTACTACTGACACGTGAGCGGATGCTGTACGCCGTTGGCGCATTTTTCCTATCGCATTTGCTGTATACGCTGAGTTTTGCCAGCCAGATGACGTTCAGCCTGTTCTGGCCATTGCCTTTAGCGTTACTGATCATCGGTGCCTTGTTGCTGATGACGATTTGGACCCGATTGGAAGATATGCGTTGGCCAATCGCCACTTACGTCGCGATGACACTGCTGATGGTATGGTTGGCGGGGGAACAATACTTCCTGCGCAGCACCGACTTTGGTTTCTCGCTGCTGATCGGGACTTCGTTATTACTGTTAGCTAATGTGGTGTGGTTACTCAACCGCTACCGCTTCACCTTCAAAGCGGCAGATGCCGTCGTTGCTTTTTGTTATTTCGCCGGTCACTTCCTGATCGTGCGTTCGCTATATCTGTAAGTTGTAACGGGTTCGGCTATCGAACCCGTTGACTTATTTCCTCTGCCCTCTTCCGTTAACAATGATTATCACCTTTCCATTGACTCTGGAGTCAACTCCAAGGTGTAGGATTTGCTTAATGCACATTAATAACCGCCAAAAGGGGGCGTTATGCATAACCACAAAGAACATAATCATCAAGAACATAGCCATACCGAAGGCAGCTGCGGTAGCAATCATAGCCATGCTAAAACCCAACACGGTTGCTGCAGTGAAGTAACAAATACGACAGAAAATCAAACCACTGACCATCAACCAGCTCACGAAGCCAGTTGCTGTAGTAACGAAAGCGCCAACGATCCAGATGAGGAAAGCGACAGCTCAACCACCGCGCCCCCTTCCGGTAGTCAACGTTTTAGCTGGAAAGTGACCGGCATGGATTGCCCAAGTTGTGCCAAGAAAATTGAAAATGCCGTTATTGCCATTCCCGGAGTAGAAAGCGCTCGAGTGCTGTTCGCCACCGAAAAACTGGTGGTGGATGCCCAATCGGACATCAGCCAACGCGTGCAAGATGCGGTAAAACAAGTCGGCTTTACCCTGCTCGGAACCCAAGCTAGTCCAGCCAATGAACCCAAGCCCTCACGTTTTGGTGAGTTTGGCCCACTGTTGCTATTAACTGGGTTAATGATATTCAGCTGGGTTCTGGATTATTTCTCCCCCGATCTGGGCCGTATCGCTTTTATCGCCACCACCTTGGTCGGTTTGGCACCCGTTGCCCGTAAATCTCTACGCTTGATCCGTTCAGGTACGCCATTCGCTATTGAAACCCTGATGAGTGTCGCCGCCATCGGTGCACTATTTATCGGTGCTACCGCCGAAGCCGCGATGGTATTGCTGCTGTTTATGGTCGGGGAATTGCTGGAGTCCTACGCCGCCAACCGCGCTCGCCGTGGCGTCACCGCGCTGATGGAGCTGGTGCCCGAAGATGCTTTGCTGATCAGCGGTAATCAGCGTAAACGCGTGCCGGTTTCCAGCTTAATGCCCGGCGACGTTATCGAGATAGCTCCCGGCGGTCGCCTACCGGCCGATGCCGAGTTGATCAATCCGTTCGCCAGCTTTGATGAAAGCGCACTCACCGGCGAATCAGTACCGGTTGAACGTCAGCAAGGCGAGAAAGTCGCTGCGGGGAGTTTGTCAGTCGATCAGGCTGCGCAGATGAAAGTGGTCTCCGAACCGGGTAAGAACGCCATCGACCGCATCCTGCAACTGATTGAAGAAGCAGAAGAACGTCGTGCGCCGATTGAACGATTCCTCGACCGTTTCAGCCGCTATTACACCCCGGCGATCATGCTGTTGGCGGTTGCCGTGATCTTGGTTCCACCACTGATGTTCGCACAACCTTGGGATACTTGGGTCTATCGTGGCCTGACCTTGCTGTTGATTGGTTGTCCATGTGCTTTGGTTATCTCCACTCCAGCGGCTATCACCTCCGGTTTGGCGGCAGCGACACGCCGTGGCGCGCTGATTAAAGGTGGTGCGGCACTAGAACAACTTGGTCAAGTGCAAACTATCGCCTTCGATAAAACCGGTACGCTGACAGAAGGCAAACCGACCGTTACCGATGTACTGCCGATTAACGGCATTAGCGAACAACAGCTATTGACCATTGCGGCAGCAGTAGAAGCAGGCTCCCACCACCCATTGGCGCAGGCGATTATCAATCGTGCCGGCCAAAACGGTGAAGAGTTGCCGTTGGCGCAGAATCGCCGCGCTCTGGCCGGTGTCGGTGTAGAAGGTGTGGTCGATGGAAAAACCATTCTGATTAGCTCCCCCAGCAAACTGGCGGAAAATCAGTTGGATAATGAATGGCAGGATCGTGTCGTTGCGTTAGAAAACGCCGGTAAAACTGCCGTCGTGGTGTTGGAAGATAACGCTCCAATCGGTCTTCTGGCGCTACGTGATACGCTGCGTAGCGATGCCAAACAGGCCATTATCGAGCTGAATCAACTGGGTATTAAAGGGGTAATGTTAACCGGTGATAACCCGCGTGCCGCAGCCGCAATTGCCAATGAGCTAGGGTTGGATTATCGCGCCGGTCTGTTGCCGGAAGACAAGGTCAAAGCCGTCACTGAACTCAGCGAATTACGCCCAACGGCGATGATTGGCGACGGTATTAACGACGCCCCAGCAATGAAGGCCTCCAGCATTGGTATTGCGATGGGCAGCGGCACCGATGTGGCACTGGAAACTGCCGACGCCGCCTTAACGCATAACCGCTTGCTGGGCGTCGCAGAGATGATCCGTATTTCACGCGCCACTCACGCTAACATCCGTCAGAACATCACCATCGCCCTAGGTTTGAAAGGTATTTTCTTGATAACCACTCTGTTAGGGTTGACCGGATTGTGGCTAGCGGTACTGGCCGACTCCGGTGCCACCGCATTAGTCACCGCTAACGCACTACGATTACTGAAAAAACGTCAATAATTTGGCAGATTGCCCGCACTGGCTCCATACTCACAGGAGTCAGTGCGAGGCATTTAATGCGCCATCAATAAAAAGGTTTTATTATATTCTCGCAACCAATTGAATTATCGGCATCACCTTGCCTTTATCTCCGCATTAACGGTCTGGAATAATGAAACTCTTAAATTACAAAACATGGCCTCTGCTTCCCGTCACTTTATTTTCTTCTCTGGCAATGGCGCAACCATCTGATGCGGAAACTACGGCACAACTGATTGATCAGGCTGACAAACCTTTATTTACCCAAGGCGCGTTACCCGCAGCCAGTCAAACCACGACCACCAAACCGACACCAAAACCAGAACATCGTGTATTGCCGATCTGGGGCGATGAAGCACGCGCGCGGGGTTATGAATTACCAGAACCCTTCGGCGTAAATATCGGCTATATGAATATGCGCCAGAATATTGATGTCGATAGCATCGGTTTTTCCGGCCTTGCAGTGGGGAATCATCCTATTCCTTCCGATCTATTTAATATCGACGTGGGTAACACCCGTGAAAAAAGCGAAACCGAAACGTTACGCTTTGATGGTTGGGTACTACCATTCCTTAATCTCTACGGCATCGTGGGTTATACCAAAGGGAGTTCGGTCTCTCAGGTTTCTGTTGACGCCGATCCGAGCAAATATAACGGACTGGATCGGATTATCGCCGGTGCCGTTCATCAGATGAACCAAAACGGCACGCTGAAAGATCTGGATTTCAAACTTGATTTCAAAGGGATGACTTACGGGGCCGGTTTCACGTTGGCGGGGGGTTACGGTAACTGGTTTACCTTGCTCGATACCAACTACACGCGCACCGATTTCGACATTCTCGACGGGAAAATCGCCGCACTCACAGTATCACCACGTGTAGGCTATCGCTTTAAAGTGCCGGGAGTGAACGGCCAAACCAACCTGAATTTGTGGGTTGGCAGCATGTATCAGGACGTACAACAGGAATTCAAAGGCAATCTGTCTGATTTACAGATGCCTGCTGAACTGCAAAATCTGATCGCGATCGCCAATAATAATGGCGAAGGCCGTTTCGACGTGAAACAACATCTACAATCCCCTTGGAACGTGATCGTCGGCGCACAATATGAAATCACCAAAAACTTCAATCTGTTAACCGAGTTTGGCTTCGCCGAACGAAACAGCTTCTTCGTTTCTGGTGAATATCGCTTCTGATGAAAAAATGCCTTCGTTGGCTGCCTGTTATTCTGCTGGCAGCCCCCTCTTTGGCTCACGCAGAATTGCCGACTCGCCAAGAAATCGACAACATGATGGACAAACTCGGCGGCGATAACCAATTCGATAGCAGCAAAGGTATCGACTGGGGCGTACTGCCGGGGCCCTTCTTCACCCCAGAACTCGGGTTAGGTATTGGCACCGCCGTCGTCGGTATGTACCGACCGGATAAAAATGATACCGTCAGCCAAAACTCCACCCTGACACTGTCGGGGTTTGTCAGTACCACTGGAGCCTTCGGTGTCGGTTTCAATAACTACAGTTTTTTTGACAACGACCAGTGGCGTTTCTTCGCTACCGGCTCGATGAACAATATGCCCACCTATTACTGGGGCACCGGTTTTCAAGCCGGACTGAACGACAGTAATAAAGAAAAGTACACCCAACAGGCCTTAAAAGTAGCGCCTGTGTTGCTCTATCGTATCGCCAACTCGACCTATGCCGGAATAGGTTGGGATTTCTCATCGACCCACGCTAAAGACCCCGAAGGCGGTGATAGCAGCCTGCTTAATTCCGAAAGTGCCGGGCCATCCTCACTCAGTTCTGGTATCAGCGGTACACTCAGTTACGATTCGCGTGATTTCGTCGCTAATGCCAGCCGTGGTCAGTATCTCAGCATGACTTACACCCATTTCGCCCCAGAGCTGGGTAGCGATAGCCGCTTTGATACGTTAGAAACGGTCTATGATGTTTATCACTCATTGAGTGAAAAAAGCGTCTTGGCGTTGGATTTTTATAACCGATTAGCCATGGGCGATGTCCCCTGGGATCGGATGTCTGAGCTCGGTAGCGATAAGCGAATGCGCGGCTACTACGAGGGACGTTATCGCGATCGCAACGTCTTCAGCAGCCAGATCGAATACCGCCGTAAGCTGGATTGGCGTAACGGTTATGTACTTTGGGCAGGTACAGGAACCATGAGCCACGATGTGGACTGCCTCGGTCAAGGGCATTGGTTGCCAACGGTAGGTGTCGGTTATCGTTTTGAATTTAAACCGCGCATGAATGTGCGACTCGATTTAGGTTTTGGCCGCAACAGCGCCGGATTTTATTTTCAGATGGGAGAGGCTTTTTGATACGTTACTGTGCACTGGGATTCCTAATGTTGTTGAACGCGGCACAGGCAGCCGATCAACCCGATACTACGCTGACTACCTTACCCACTCGCGCGACGCGTATCGTCTGGCCAGTCACCAGCCCATTACCACCACCGGATGGCCTGCGCCCTTGCTGCGCCTTCGGCTTCAATTTAAAAGCTCAAGCTCTGGGCGTGCCAGTGCCCTTTTATCAATTGGGTAACGTGGTTGATACCGACCATCTAGGAACGCACAACTATAACGACAGTGCCTTTGGTGCCATCAGTAATTTACTCGGCTTAAGCAGTGAACAAGTTGGCATATTGTATACTCGCCGCGGTGGTTTTATTGATATCGCCCACGTGCGTGATACCGCGGACAACACGCTATTCCTATTCAGCCAAATCCTACCCAAACTGGGGCAAAATGGGTCTATCGATCTCAGCGCAGAATTAGCGGTTCGCCGTATTCAACTCAAAGCTTTCACCCCACCTTCTGACGCCGCACAGCGCTATACCTTAGCCGCTTATTTGGCGGGTGAATTAGCGTTTCAATTGGCGGCATGGCATGAGATTGCGCAATGGTATGGTTATCAGTCGATACCGGGGTTCCCAGAAGAGGTTTCAGCCTTCTCGCCAGAGGATTTATATTCCAATCTGTTAGGTGCTCGGCTAGCGGTCGACGCCATTTTGCAAGGCCAGGCAATTTCAGTGCCTAATTACAACCGTGCAATGGAACGCTTGTTGCCAGAAGCGCTGCATCAATTAGGCGCAGTTTCAACTAACGAGACACAAAAGCAATTTACCGGTGTTGATGGAGATTGGTGGGACAGCCATCGCCGGGTACCGGAGAAGTTTTTGGTACTAAAACGCAACTACGATACCAGCAACAATCGCCTGCCCGGCCAGCCACCGTTTGAAAAAGCTGCGCCACAACGCTTAGCGCTGCCACAGCAGGTTGAAGGCTTTACCCTGACAAGTTTGGGAGAGTTACAACTGTGGCCGGGAAAATCAATGCGTCGCCTACCAAAACCGGCTCACTATTACCATTTGCAAGACTTCAGCACCTTGGCGCTACACGCCCGTGCGGAAGATGCTAAGCAGATATTGGAACAGCGTTGATTAAGATTGAGGGTAAAGTTGTCTCGCATGAAGCACATGTAAAACTCTAATTTTATCCTCAGTGACCTTATAAATCAGAATATAATTGGGATGGGCAATAACTTCTCGTGTACCACTAACTCTTCCGGCTCGGAAAAGATAAGGGTGCTCAGACGCAGGAAGAATAGCACTCTCAATTAACCTCATAATCCTTCGGGCTGCTTGTAGATTATCGTTGGCGATAAATTTGATGATTTCTGCCAGATCGTTTCGTGCGGCTTGACTCCATTCGATTGCAAACCTTTGAACCTACCTGTTCAAGCGTGATTCAGCCTCAGCAATAATGGCATCCATTTCAGCCATGACTTGGTCATGCGGAATACCGGGGCTAGTATCCCCAAGCGCGGTTTGTACTTTATCCTTGAACCAACGTTCGTAATTTTCCGCTTGTTCCTGCGTCTCAAACTCCGAAACGATAGGTGAGAGTAATATACTCATCTTCACACTCCATGAATTGTACAGATTACAAACAGTATACGATCTTATTAGAGAATTACGACATTCAAATAAGTCGTTCAAACGCCCTTGCGCAACAGATAACGATAAGGAGTCTGTTCAGTTTCCTGCGCTACCAGCGTGTGTTCCATAAAGCGACAGAAGCCGGGAATATCACGGGTTGTCGCGGGATCATCGGCGATGATCAGTAATGTGGCACCGTTATCCATATGACGTACGGTTTTACGCACCATCATTACCGGTTCAGGACAGCGCAGACCCAGCGCATCGAGCGTTTGGTCGGCCTGAGCAAATATGTCGGTCATGCTATTTCTCGTTCAATAACGTTCGGTGAATTGCCACCGGATCAGATTGGCAACTAGTTTACGCCGGTAGTTTTTCTGTGCAACCTGCGTTAACGTTTGCGTGAAAATTAACCATTGCATTGGCGTTGCGTGAACGCGTATCATGCGCCCGCTAGTATACCCTTCATCTTTCAAGCCACAGCGTTGTTGGCTGCGAATGTTCACTCTAGTCACTTACTGGCGTAAGCTCCTAGGGCTTCACATTCTTGCCGCCTAGCTGCAACTTGAAATCTATTGGGTATAAAATAGATGAAATACTGGGTTCCCTCACCCCACCACTAAAAAGGCTACATTATGTACTTATTTACCGCACAACAGCGCTTCATCGCGTTGGTTTGGCTATCGTTGTTCCATATCGCCATCATTACTTCCAGTAACTATCTGGTGCAATTGCCGATCACCATTTTCGGTTTCCACACCACTTGGGGCGCGTTTACCTTCCCATTCATTTTCTTGGCAACTGATCTGACGGTGCGCATCTTCGGTGCTCCGCTAGCACGCAGAATTATTCTGGCGGTGATGGTGCCAGCCTTGGTGATCTCTTACCTCATTTCCACCGTGACCTATCAAGGGGAATGGCAGGGCTTTGCCGCTCTGGGCAGCTTTAACCTGTTTGTCGCACGGATCGCCATCGCCAGCTTTATGGCTTACGTGTTGGGGCAAATCCTCGATGTACACGTTTTCAACCGCTTACGCCAACGCAGCGCCTGGTGGGTAGCCCCTGCGGCTGCGATGTTCCTCGGCAATATCAGCGATACGCTATCTTTCTTCTTTATCGCCTTCTACAAAAGCAGCGATGCCTTTATGGCTGCCAACTGGGTGGAGATCGCCTTGGTGGATTACAGTTTCAAGGTAATGATTTGCATGCTGTTCTTCCTGCCGATGTACGGTGTATTGCTGAACATGCTGCTCAAGCGGCTAGCGACTCGCCATCAAGGTAATCCGTTGCAAGTGAATTAAAGTGGCTGATTATCGGCTATTATTTGAAAAAACCTTGTGACAACATGCACCTTGCATTTCAACCCGTAATAGGTTGCGATACGCTAATGCCAACCGACCTGAAGGAAGAAGGAAACCCGATGCGTAAAGTAGCAAAATTGATGGGTATCAGCCTATTAGTGCTTGGCCTTGCGGCCTGTGATAACGCAACCAAAGACAACGCAGCGCCAGCTGGTGATGCCGCTGCCAGTGCCCAAGCCGGGCAGCAGATCAACTTGCTGGACGGAAAACTGACATTCACCTTGCCAAACGGCATGTCAGACCAAAGCGGTAAGCTGGGCAATCAGGCGAACAACATGCACGTTTACGCTGACAGTACCGGCCAACGTGCGGTGATTGTGATTCTGGGCGATAAGACTGCGGACAACCTGGAAACTCTGGGGAAACGTCTGGAGGATCAGCAGCGCCTGCGCGATGCCAACCTGCAAGTGATCACTAATAAAGCCGTTGATATCAGTGGTGTTCCGTTACGTCAATTGGATAGTATTATCACCAGCGGCGGCGAGAAGGCTTACTCCTCGATCCTGATCGGTACCTTGGATAGCAAGATGTTGACCATTCAGGTCACACTGCCAGCGGATAACCAACAGCAGTCGCAGAGCGAAGCAGAAAGTATTATTGGCTCTTTGAAACTGGCTAAATAAGCTTGATGGGGCGAGGTAAGCGCCCCATATTTTATGCCAACGCCTGCGCCAGCAATGTCATCGGATGTTCACAGCGCTTACTGGTCGACATCTCAATCTGCCATTTGCAGGTTTCGCAATCGGTAATCACCATATCTACCCCACTCGCCTCGATCTGACGAAATAGCGAAGCACCAATCCCTTGTGAGGTTTCATAGTTTTCCGACTTGAAGCCGTAAGTCCCCGCGATACCGCAACATTGTGAATCCAGCACCACCAGCTCCAGTCCCGGGATTTGCCGCAGTAGCTCCAACGTATAGGCCGTCCAGCCCATTTTCTCCATATGACACGGCGTATGGTAAGCCACGCGTAGCGGGGTATGTTTCAGCGGCAACATGCGCCCTTGGTTGATCAAGCGATAAAGATAACGCGTTGCCAATTCGACACGTTCACGCACTGCCGAGGTATCAACATCTAACAAATGCGGATATTCATCACGCAAGGTGAAAGTACAGCTCGATGAGGTCGCGACTACCGGAATGCCGCGCTCTACCACTGCATCATGCAGCGATTCCGCATTCACTTTGGCCTGTTTTTTAGCCTGTTCGATAAAACCGTTGGCGATCAGTGGTACACCGCAACATTTCTCGCGTTTCAACAATTGCACGCCGATGTCCAAGGCGTTGAACACCTTGATTAAATCCTTCCCTAATTGCGGATGGTTGTAGTTAACGAAGCAACCGTGGAAGAACGCCACTTGTTCGGTGTAACTCTGCTGTTTAGCCGCCTGCCCGCGATACCAGCGGCGGAAAGTACCGAATGAATATTTGGGCAATTCGCGACGATGGTCGATTTTCAGTGCTTTATCCAGCAGTTTACGCACCGGTTTCAATCCGGTGGTCATGTTGACGATCGGGGCGAATGGTGTCGATAGCGTGCCCATAATGTCGGTATGACTGAGAATAGCATCGCGCAGCTTCGGTTTACCTTGGCTGTAGTTGGCACGAGCACGTTGAATGATGTCGCCAATCTTCACGTCTGACGGGCAAGCCACTTCGCAACGTTTGCAGTTGGTGCAGTATTTCAGCGCTTCGTCATACAACGCGGGGTCTTTCAACCGCAGGCGTTCACCGTCTGGCCCGGCCTGCTTTGGCCCCGGATAGAGCGGATTCACTTTGGCGACCGGGCAATAGGTGGTACAGACGGTGCATTTGATGCAGTTTTCAAAACTGTTATCTTTTGACAGGCTCATAGCGGTTCTCCTTTCGCCACGATCTGCTGCGCGACGTGCAATGCGCCAAGCAAGGAAACTCCCGCGCCACAGCCTTGCTGTAGCGGATCATAACCACCCGCGACAGCACCGATGGCGTACAGATTGTGTAACGCTTCACCTTGTTTCAGCGCCCGCAATTGCTCATCGGTGCGCACACCAAATTGCAGATACGGTTGTGGCGCAAATAGATCGGTACGGCTCCAGTCAGCGCGATTGTCGCGACTATAAACATCCAAACCCAATACGGGCTCGCGAATACCATCAAACCCGGCCACCAGCCCATTACTGAAGAAGCTGCCACTGGCTAATACCACTTGCTGTGCTCGCAGTGGGATATCGGTGTGGTTACGGGTATACAAGCCAGTCACTTGATGGTTTTCAATGTCGGCACGCAACACCGTATCTCCCGGCATAAACACACCACCGAGCTGTTGCAGTCGCTGACGCAATGCTTGATGCAACCGCATTCCTAATACTGAAGGCGGTAAAGTCGGTAACAAGCAGATCGGTTTATCGACCGCCGTGCGCAATACGGTCAGGGGTTCATCACTTTCCAAACCTAAACAAGCGGGTAGGAAGATGGCCTCCGCATCTCCCGCCAAACGTTTCACCTCTTCTGCCATCGCCGACGCATTCTCCGGCAAATCCAGCACGCGGGCGATATTCACTGCCCTAAATTCACTCGGGTTATTACGCAACCGATCCAACACCGGGAGATGCAGTAACTCCACGCGGGTATCGACGCCCTGTTCTAACGCCAGCGAGCTGGCCGCCATTGGCGGCTGGAAATCCAGAAAACCTTCGATGCCGATCACCGCAATCTTGCGCCACGGCAGCGGAGCCACAGGAATCGACGATGGACTCAACCAAGTCGCACGCTGCGTTCCCAATGGCGTAATTCGGAGATGATTGTGTTCACTGCTACCCTGCATATCCATGCCACAGCGTTGCAGTAGCTGTTCGGCTTCGCCAGCCAAAGCCGCCACCTGAGCCGCTCCCATCAAGCTGTAAGGATGCTGGGGCGCCTGCTGCGCCAGCGCAGGTAATGCCGCCAAGGGTTCATCGACTGGCGTGCCATCGGGTAATTGCGCCAATAGATCGAGCGAGCCAGAAGAGAAATAGAGTGCGCTTTGCCCAGAACTGACCACTGCACAGCGTTTACCTAATTCGGATAAACGAATAGCGCAACTCAGCCCCGCCAAACCACCGCCAATCACTACCACATCAAATCGCATCATCTGCCTCCTGCTGGCTATCGCCACGCGCATCAAGCCCGCATAACCCTTGATACACCCAACTGGTAAACTCACTTTCTCGCAACGCATCGCCCCAAGCGATCGGGCGCACGCCCTTCCAGCGTTCATTGAGGAAGTGTGAGAGTTGAGTGATGGATTGTTGTGGTGTGGTGACGTTAAAACGCGTCAGCAACCCAGCGGCTCGGCAGGCGCAGAGTTCTCCCTGACAGGTTCCCATACCGACGCGGGTACGACGGCGTAAATCAATCAGATTGTTGACAGTCAGCGAGTTCACCGCATAACGCACTTCTCCGGCGGTGACCGCTTCACACTCACACACCAGACTGTTATCCAGACGATCCGCCGCCGGTACTAAACTGGCGCGATCGCCATGACGATACACCGCAGAACCGCGAATGCTGGCCGGTAAGGAAACCACACTACGCACGGTTTCCTCCGCCGATTGGCGCGAGCCGGGCAAAGCCTCCTCGGCGGTGGTACAAGGGCTGTTGATACCCAACTTCTCGCACACTTTGTCAGTCGCCCATTCCGCCATCAGACGGTAAGTCATCAACTTACCGCCAGTGATGGTGATAAAGCCTTCCAATCCATCTCGGCTGGCGTGATCGAGCAGTACAATCCCCCGGCTGACGTTACGGCCAGAAGGATCGTCATCGCTAGCCACCAGTGGGCGCACCCCTGCGTAGGCGCGCAGAATACGAGTTTGCGCAAGCTGCGGAGACAACAACGAGCCTTCGCGGATCAGGATATCCACTTCTTGTGGCGTCACCACCATGTTGTCGATTTGGTCGTATTCAATGTGGGTGGAAGTAGTACCAATCAGTGAAATGGTATCGCCCGGCACCAAAATGTCAGCGTCGGCAGGTTTGCGACAACGGTTAATCACCATATTGTTGATGCGATGGCCAAGGATCAGCAGCGCCCCCTTGGCCGGGAACATCCGTACGCGCAGATCGGCGTATTCGGCGATTTGTTGCCCCCAAATACCGGCGGCGTTCACGACGATTTGTGCATGAATGTCATATTGGCGTGAGGACTGATGGTCGAAAACGCTCACTCCATGGACGCGATCGCCACTGCGTAGCAAACCGGTGACTTGATGATAAGTCAGGATCTGCGCCCCATGTTCGCGAGCATCAAGCATATTGGCGGCAGTTAAGCGGAAGGGATCGACAGTGCCATCCGGTACGCGTACTGCACCAATCAGCGTCGGGTTAGCGGCGGGTTCCAAACACAGAGCAAGCTGAGGGTCGATCGCTTGTGCATCAATACCGGCTTGTTGGCATGAGGCAATAAATTGTTGCTGGTAGGTCAGAGAATCTTGCGGCAACGTGATAAACAGGCCATCGGTAGGTTCAATACAATGATGAGCGATACGCTTTAGAATACGGTTTTCTTCGATACATTCACGCGCCGATTCGCCATCGGTCACCGCATAACGCGCACCGCTATGCAGCAAACCGTGGTTCCGTCCGGTTGCACCGGTGGCAATATCGTGTCTTTCCAACAAGATACAGCGTAAGCCGCGACGTGCACAGTCACGAGCAATCCCCGCCCCGGTCGCGCCGCCACCAATAATAATTACATCCGTTTCTGTTACCGGTGAATTGTTACTCATCACACCCTCGCCCCTCATGGTTATGAGCCTATTGGGACACAGTTATTATGGTTTTTGTTTGATAAGGAACAAAAACGAACCAAAAACGAAAACAAAAATGGCCACAAAAACCCATGAATGTGATCAAAATCACGAGTTTTTGCTGTTTACCTATTTCATAACGTTAACGAATCGCTCAAAATTCGTCGTAGTTTCATGAAAATGTAACAAATGCGTCATGTATCACAGAGACAACCAGGGCTTTTGACTAGCATGGCGCTCGTTATGGAACATAACTAAAACTTATTTATATCCTATCCGCTCAATCATCAATGACCCCATTGATGTGAACACAGATAAAGCCATCGGAGGCGCTCAATGTTGAGTATTTTCAAGCCAGCCGCACACATTTCACGTGTGCCGGTCGATAAGGTCGACCCGCTCTATCGCAAATTGCGCTGGCAAATCTTTATGGGGATCTTTTTCGGTTACGCCGCCTACTATCTGGTGCGTAAAAATTTCACCTTAGCAATGCCTTACCTGATCGACCAGGGTTTCAGCCGTGGTGACCTCGGCTTCGCACTGTCGGGTATTTCTATCGCTTACGGTTTTTCCAAATTTATCATGGGTTCGGTTTCTGACCGTTCCAACCCACGCGTTTTCCTACCTGCCGGTTTGATTATGGCGGCAGCGGTGATGTTGTTTATGGGCTTCGTGCCTTGGGCAACCTCTAGCATCGCGGTGATGTTCGTGCTGCTGTTCATTTGTGGTTGGTTCCAAGGTATGGGCTGGCCGCCTTGTGGTCGTACCATGGTGCACTGGTGGTCGCAGAAAGAGCGCGGCAGTATCGTTTCGGTATGGAACTGCGCGCACAACGTCGGTGGTGGTCTGCCACCATTACTGTTCCTGCTGGGGATGGCTTGGTTTAATGACTGGCACGCAGCGCTGTATATGCCTGCCTTCGGTGCAATTCTAGTGGCACTGATCGCCTTCGGTCTGATGCGCGATACCCCACAATCCTGTGGTCTGCCGCCGATTGAAGAGTACAAAAACGACTATCCAGACGATTACAACGAAAAAGCAGAAGAAGAACTGACGGCTAAGCAGATCTTCATGCAATACGTTCTGCCAAACAAACTGTTGTGGTACATCGCTTTCGCTAACGTATTCGTTTACCTGCTGCGTTACGGCATCTTGGACTGGTCACCGACCTACCTGAAAGAAGTGAAACACTTCGCGCTGGATAAATCTTCTTGGGCTTACTTCCTGTACGAGTACGCGGGTATTCCGGGCACCCTGCTGTGCGGCTGGATGTCGGACAAAGTCTTTAAAGGCAACCGTGGCGCTACAGGCGTGTTCTTCATGGTGTTGGTGACTATCGCCACCATCGTCTACTGGATGAACCCAGCCGGTAATCCAGGCATCGATATGGCCTGCATGATCGTCATCGGCTTCCTGATTTACGGCCCAGTGATGTTGATAGGCCTACACGCTCTGGAACTGGCACCGAAAAAAGCAGCGGGTACTGCAGCAGGCTTCACCGGTCTGTTCGGTTATCTGGGCGGTTCGGTCGCGGCCAGCGCCATCGTCGGTTACACCGTAGACTTCTTCGGTTGGGACGGCGGTTTCATGGTGATGATCGGCGGCTGTGTCGCAGCGGTGATCCTGTTGATACTGACTATGATCAGCGAAAAGAAACATCACGAAGAAGTGGCTCGCCAACGCGGTTGATTGCCATATTCATCATGCATTATTTCTGTCTAAGGCCGCGTTGCGGCCTTTTTATTACCTCTGTACTTTATGGAATGGAGAATACCATGCGAACACAAGTCAAAGCCCTGTTAGCCGGGATCATCCTTGCCACTACTATGGCCAGCGCAGCACAGGCGGCAGATAAGGTCGTCATCGCCCACCGTGGTGCCAGCGGCTACTTACCTGAACATACCTTGCCAGCGAAAGCGATGGCCTACGCTCAAGGTGCAGACTACCTCGAGCAAGATCTGGTGATGACCAAGGACAACGAATTAGTGGTGTTGCACGACCATTATCTGGATCGCGTGACGGACGTTGCCCAACGTTTCCCTGATCGTGCCCGTAAAGATGGTCGCTACTACGCCATCGATTTCACATTAGCAGAAATCAAATCGCTGAAGTTCAGCGAAAGTTTTGATATTAAAGACGGCAAGCAAGTACAGAGCTATCCGGGTCGTTTCCCGATGGGTAAGTCTGATTTCCGCGTACATACCTTCCAAGAAGAGATTGAGTTCGTACAGGGCTTGAACCACTCAACCGGTAAAAACATCGGCATTTACCCAGAAATCAAAGCGCCGTGGTTCCACAAGCAGGAAGGTAAAGACATTTCCACCAAGGTATTGGAAGTGCTGAAACAGTACGGTTACACCGATAAGAATTCCAATGTTTACCTGCAATGCTTCGATGCTAACGAATTGAAACGCATCAAGAATGAGCTAGAACCGAAGATGGGGATGGATCTGAAGTTGGTGCAGTTGATTGCCTACAACGACTGGAACGAAACCTACGAGCAGAAAGCCGATGGAACCTGGGTAAACTATGACTATGACTGGATGTTCAAACCGGGAGCAATGAAGCAGATCGCTCAATATGCTGACGGCATCGGGCCGGATTACCACATGTTGATCGTGGCTGATAAATCCAAACCGGGGAAACTGGTGTTGACCGATATGGTGAAAGAAGCGCACGCTAATAAACTGGCGGTGCATCCATTTACCATCCGCGCCGACGCCTTACCGAAATATGCCACCGATGTGAATCAGCTATACGATGCGATTTATAATCAGGCTGATGCTGATGGCGTATTTACCGATTTCCCAGATAAAGGTGTGCAGTTCCTGCAAAAGCAGGGACAGCATAAGTAAGGGGGTCAATAGCGCTGCTTCGTGTATTTTTGCTGATGTGGTGTAAGTTTCGGTCGCGTTACATAAATAATTCCATGTAGCGCGGACGACCGCGACCGAGCAGGGAGCGCCAAGAGCTGCGCCCCCTGCACCCCGAGCCCTTGCCACATCAGGCGAAATCCCCTCACTGCGGCACTGCGCATCACGGCCGGCTGCGATATACGTCCATGTATAACTCGCCTAAACGCGCCCTCCATGGCGCGTTTGCCTATGCTCCGTTTCTCCGTTCGGCGCCTTCAATGGCATCAACACCGGAGTTCCACTCAGCAGTTGTTTTGCTTTTAATAAGATGAGGTTGCCCGGTGGCTGAAGATTTGGGTGTTGACCTTTAGCGCATCATCGACAGCCGAACAAGGTGCCGTTGTCAGGGGCAGCCGCCCATGGAGGGGCGGCTGAGGCGATGTGAACATGGACGTTCATTGAGCCGACCCGTCAGACAACGGCAGCGCCGTGAGGGAACCCGCGTAGCGGGCTGGCGATGGTAAGCGCAGGCGCGGGGTGAAGGGGCTTCGCCTTTAAGCCCCTTCAATTGCCGAGCATCATTGCTGCATAGAACACCGCACGTTTGCGGCAATTCTAATTACACCTAATTGGCAGAAACCACTAAAAGGTTAAAACGGCTACAGGAACATTTCACGCAGATAATGCGGTACCGCATCGTCAGCGTTAGAGCCAATCACATCCAGCTTCGGCAATCTGTCTTTCAGGCGCTGATGTGCGTCGCGCATGATGCAACCCTTGCCCGCCATTTCCAGCATTTCCACGTCGTTCATGCCATCGCCGAAGGCAATGCAGTCTTGCAATGTATAGCCGATCAGCTTCGCTACTTCTTCCAGCGCATGGCCTTTCGACACATGACCTGCCATCACTTCCAAGCAGGTTGGGAATGAGAAACTGGCATTCACTTTGTCACCCCAGCGCGCATTGATCGCGTCTTCTAACGGCAGCAACTTTTCATGATCATCACAGGTGAAATACACTTTACAGACACCGTCGGTCGGCAGCGTTTTCGCATCAAACAACTGATATTTAAACACCGATTCCTGGAAGAACTCGTTCTGCTCCGGGCTTTCGCGACTGATAAACCAGTCATCATTACGATAGACGTTGGTCAAGATGTCCGGATCGTTGATTTTCATGCTGTAAAGTTCACGGGCGATTTCAGGATCTAAGCTATGGCTCAGAATCAACTCCCCTTCGCTGTTATGCACCCGCGCACCGTTAGAGGTAATCATAAACGCGCTGATACCGAGGCCATCGCGGATCTGCGCCACGTCGATATGGTGACGCCCGGTGGCGAAGACAAAGTGCACGCCCTTCTTCGTCAGCAGTTTCAACGTCTCTTTCGCAAATGAGGACAGGGTATGGTCGGGAGACAGCAAGGTGCCATCTAAATCGGAAGCAACGACGTGGTATTCGGACATACAGTAAATTCTAACCTCTGATGGTATTTACTCTTCATACTTGAAGCTGCCTCTGCGTTGGCTACGTTTGCTCACCCGAATCACTTACTGATGTAAGCTCATCGGGACTCACTCACTTGCCGCCTTGATGCCACTCCAATTATTTTGAGTATCGTGTTGAGCAAAGAAACGCAGGATTGCGTTCAGTGCTTCGGCGCGCATTGCGTCCCGCTCGAACAGGATCTCATGGCGTGCGCCGCTGATGACCCAAGGCTTTTCTCCTTCACAAGGATGCCCCGCGTCTGATAATGCCTGACAAAAAGCCTGCTGGGATCGGTTATCAACCACCCGATCTTCACCGGCCTGCAAAAGTAATAGTGGTGTAGTGATTTTCGCCGCCTGAGCAACTATCTGCTGCCCAGCCTGAATACTTTCTCGCACCCAGTGATAAGTTGGCCCACCGACCCGAATTTCCGGGTAATCGGCATAGTAGCGTTGGGTGCGACGATAACGCTCACGGCTGTGCGTCAACACATTGACCACATACGGTAGTGGTCGCCACTGACCGGTACCCACGGCATAATAATCGCGTATTGCCGGACGTTGCTCTGTCCAGTTCAGAATACGATTCGCCAACCAATACGGCATCGGCAAATAAATGCCAAACATCGGTGCAGATAATGCCACGGCGGCAAAGGCCTGCGGCTGACGAATCAAGAACTGCGCCAAGATTGCGCCGCCCATCGAATGCGCCAACGCAAAACGCTGCCGATAACCGTAAGATTCGACTTCTTGCTGGTAAAAAGTGGCAAAATCGTCGACATAATCAGCAAAGTTTACCACATGCCCACGGTGGGGATCTGCCAATAAACGGCCAGAACGCCCCTGACCTCGGTGATCGATAATCAACACATCGAACCCAGAGCGGAACAGATCGTAGGCAACTTCTGGATATTTAACGTAACTTTCGATACGCCCAGGGCTGATGACTACCACACGTTGATGTTGCGGCGAGCGGAAACGCACAAAGCGGATTGGCACATCGTCCACGCCACTAAACTCGCCTTCCTCACGCAGCCGCCAGAAATCCAGCAATGGACCAGTGGCGAAAGCCGCAAACTGCGTTTCGCGAGTTAACCAGTCATCGGTGTCGAGTGCAAACGACGTCATTACAGATCTTTTCCCTGAATCACTCATCGCAAAATATGCGAGCTGTAGCAGAAGAAATCATACTAGCGTAAGGTGGCAGAAAAGTGATGTTATACCCGCTTATTGTGGCACAAATTAGATACATTCATTCAGGGAACTTCGCCATGACCTTCGACTGGTGGTTAACCTATCTGGTGACAACCATTATTCTCAGTCTTTCTCCCGGCTCAGGTGCCATCAACACCATGAGTACCGGCATTAGCCACGGTTATCGCGGCGCTGCGGCGTCGATCGCTGGCTTACAGGTCGGTTTAAGTATTCATATCGTCCTAGTGGGAATTGGGCTAGGAGCGCTGCTTTCCCAATCGCTGATCGCATTTGAGATCCTCAAATGGTTCGGTGCGGCATATTTGGTCTGGCTGGGCATTCAACAATGGCGAGCTGCAGGAGCGCTGGATCTGAATACGTTGGCGGGCAATATGCCACGTCGGCTGTTGTTCCGACGGGCAATATTAGTGAATTTGACCAACCCGAAAAGCATCGTGTTTCTAGCGGCGCTGTTCCCACAGTTTGTCGTGCCCCACCAACCGCAAGCCGAGCAATATGTGATCCTCGGCGTGACGACGGTGGTAGTGGATATTATTGTGATGATTGGTTATGCCACACTGGCAACGCGCATTGCCCGTTGGCTGAAAACTCCGCGCCAGATGCAGTTACTGAATCGCATCTTTGGTTCGTTGTTTATTTTAGTGGCGGGTTTATTGGCAACCGCCAGAAAAGCTTAACGGGTGAAGATCAAGTGCAGGCCAAAACCGGTAAACAACACGCCTGCCACGCCGTCGATCCATTTGGCTAAGCGTTGATAACCGCGACGCATCGCTGGCAGTGCGAACACCACAGCAACCAGACTGAACCAAACAAAGGTTTCAGCCACGATCAGCAGGAACAGTCCCCAACGCGCACCAGCACCGACGTCATCACCGACAAACAATGAGAACACGCTACCGAAGTAGATCACCGCTTTCGGGTTGGAAAGATTGGTCAGAAAACCACGGATAAAGCTGCGTCCGGCTTTAGGTAAAACAACGTTGACTTCGGTTTCTACCGGTTGGGCGTTCTGAGCACGGGCGGAACGTAGCAACTGCCAGCCCATCCAGCACAGGTAAATCCCACCACCAACCATAATGATCTGGTGTAACCACGCCATTTTTTGCAGGATCAGATGCAGCCCCATCAGCGCCACACCAGCCCAGACCACGATCCCCAGTGAAATCCCTACCACGCCCATCATCGCTTCACGACGTGAACGGCTGGCAGCGGTTTGCGAGACGAAAAAGAAGTCCGGCCCTGGGCTCATCAACGCGATCAAATGCACCATCGCCACGGTTAAAAACAGCATCAGCATGATTTACAGCTCCTATTCATCATTCATCGTCGCCATCTAAATGAGCGCGGATCATCGCCATAAACGGCGTACCAAAACGTTCCAACTTACGTTGCCCGACGCCGTTGACGCTCAGCAGTTCGCTGGCACGGATCGGCATCTGCTCTGCCATCTCCAACAATGTAGCATCGTTAAACACCACATACGGCGGAATATTTTCTTCATCGGCGATCGATTTACGCAGTTTGCGTAATTTAGCAAACAGCTTGCGGTCGTAATTGCCGCCGTAGGATTTCTGATTAGCGCTGCTACGTACTTTCAGGCTCTGAATTCGCGGCACCGCCAGTTGCAACGCCACTTCGCCGCGCAGGACCGGGCGAGCCGCTTCTGTCAGTTGTAGCGCCGAATACATGGCAATGTTTTGCGTTATAAAGCCCAAATGGATGAGTTGGCGCAACACGCTAGTCCAGTGTTCGTGCGTGTGCCCACTACCAATGCCGTACACTGGCAGCTTGTCGTGACCATATTCACGAATACGTTGATTATTAGCCCCACGCAAGACTTCAACAATGTATCCCAAGCCGAAGCGTTGACCGACACGATAAACGCAGGACAGCGCCTTACGCGCGTCTTCTAATCCATCGTAACGCTTGGGGGGATCGAGGCAAATATCGCAGTTGCCGCAGGCTTGCTGTTTACCTTCGCCAAAGTAATTCAGCAACACTAAACGGCGGCAGGTCTGAGCTTCGGCAAATGCCCCCATCGCATTAAGTTTATGGCGTTCGATATCCAGTTGTGCCCCGGCGGGTTTCTCTTCCAGACAGCGACGCAGCCAAGCCATATCGGCCGGGTCATACAGCAAGATTGCTTCGGCAGGCAGACCATCACGCCCGGCTCGACCGGTTTCCTGATAATAGGATTCGATGTTGCGCGGGATATCAAAATGCACCACAAAACGCACGTTAGGTTTGTTGATGCCCATACCAAACGCCACCGTCGCCACTACCACTTGCAGATCATCGCGCTGGAAAGCTTCTTGCACCGCCGCGCGGCGTTCGTTATCCAATCCGGCGTGATAGGCCCCGACGCTCAAGCCACGGCTTTGCAAGCGTGCAGTGGTGTCTTCGACCTTGGCGCGACTGTTGCAATAAATAATGCCGCTTTTACCACGCTGATCCTGTACAAAGCGCCAGAGTTGGTCGAGCGGTTTGAATTTTTCCACCAGTGTGTAGCGGATATTCGGGCGGTCGAAACTGCTGACTTGGATCAACGGCTCATGCAACGCCAGCAGACGCACAATATCATTACGTGTAGCTTCATCTGCCGTAGCAGTCAGAGCGATTACCGGCATCTGTGGGAAACGCTGCTTCAACTGACCGAGCGCACGATACTCCGGGCGAAAATCATGTCCCCACTGCGAAATACAGTGCGCTTCATCTACCGCCAGCAACGCGGGTGGGCAATGGACAAGCAGGTCGAGGAAGCTGTCCATCATCAGACGTTCAGGAGCGATATACAGCAGTTTGATGGTGCCATTGCGACAACCCGCCATCACTTCCAACTGCTGCTCGCGGGTTTGCGTCGAGTTATAGCAAGCCGCCGCCACGCCGTAAGCCAAGAGCTGATCGACCTGATCTTTCATCAAGGAAATCAAGGGAGAAACCACCAGCGTCAAACCATCCAGCACTAACGCCGGGATCTGATAGCATAACGATTTACCACCGCCGGTCGGCATCACCACCAGACAATCCTGCCCGCCGATCGCCGTGTTGATAATCGTTTGCTGTCCCGGGCGGAATTGCTGGTAGCCAAAGGTATCGTGCAATACCTGTTCTGCCAGCAACTCTCTGTTTATCACTGCTGCGGTTGACACACACTTCCCCATCTTATTGCGTTATGCCACCGTCATGGGCAGCTTTAGGGCTACATAATATCGTTAAGCATGACACCAACGCCAACCCGTGTCTGCCTGAAGTTGTAATCGATCAGTGATTCACCATAACCGCTGAACACTTGCGTGTAGAAACGCACGTGCTTGGAGACAGGATAACTCCAGCCCATTTCTGCGCCACCAAAGCCCGTGTTCCAGTTGTAGTGCCCATCAACGCTGAACACGCTATCGCCCCAAGCGTAACCGACTTTCAGGCGGTAATAACCCATATATTTAGTGATATCAGGGTTGTCATCGCTGTCAGCGCTTTCCGAGAAACGGAACCAAGGCTTGAGATCAACCTGCCAATTGCCATTCTGTGCCATAAAGCGCGCGTAACCACGGTTCCAACTGCGTGAAGTGGGCTCTGAACGTCCGTTGGACTGATGGTTAACACCGACCTCAATGTCGCGTAGCGTCCAACCGGCAAAACTGTAATCCGTTGCCCAGCCGAGGAAGACCTGCGGCTCATAGTCGGTTTCACGGAAAGGGGAAGATTCAGCATGGTTGGAAAGCTGCCACCAAGAGCGTTGCGTGTAAGAAGCTCCCAGCACCGAGTTTTCACCGGCGATACCGCGCCACAGTGGGAAGCCCAAGCTAAGCTGGAACTTCACTTCATCCTTACGTGCATTATCAGCCCAGTTGTAGGTACTGATGGCCTCTTTATTGATATCGCTGGTATAGGTGTACAACACATAGTTGGTGTCGTACGGGTACAACGTGAATGGATTGTCGTGAGATTGCAGCAGGTTGGCAATAATGCTGCCGCGTACCGCCGGTGTATCATGAATCTGTTGCTCTTTAGCTTCTTCAGCCTGACCTAGTGCCGGAGCTAACAGCAATGGCAGTGCGATCCTTGATAGTTTGCGCATAACATCCCTCAGAGTTCAAAAAATACAGGCAAGCGAAAGATTTAATTTTACACGCCATCGCGGGTGAATATCAGTCCAGAATTCTGATATTGGGATTTAACAGGGATGGAAATAAGTAAAATTTCAGCATATTATTAACAAATAATTAACCTGGACTGACCAGTTAAGAGAAGAATTATGTCTACGACTCCACTGTCCCTCGAAGTAGCTCGCCAGAAAATGGGCGAAATTTTTGTCTATCACATGCCATTTAACCGCGAGTTAGGGCTAGAACTACATCGTTTCGATGCTGATGGGGTCGAACTCCGCTTCAACAACCAGGCCAAACTGGTCGGTAATGCGGCGCAGCAGATCCTGCATGGTGGCGTAATCGCCTCGGTATTAGATGTCGCGGCAGGTTTGGCCTGCGTAGGTAGCATTCTAATGCGACAAGATCCGTTGATCGAGGAAGAACTCGCATCACGCTTAGCACGGATGGGCACCATCGATTTGCGCGTCGATTATCTACGTCCCGGCCGTGGCGAACACTTTATTGCTTCCGCCAGCGTACTGCGCAGCGGTAATAAAGTCGCGGTGGCTCGCGTTGAACTCCATAATCACGATGGTTTGCATATCGCCAGTGCCACGGCAACTTATCTGGTGGGATGATTGTGTGCGATGAGTGGCTCCAGTACACTCGTCGGATCATAAATTTTCCCTTCAGAGTAACGTCATGGACGCAAAACAGACGCGGCAAGGCATCCTTTTCGCCTTAGCCGCTTATTTTATTTGGGGTATTGCCCCGGCCTACTTCAAGCTCATTCAACAAGTCCCTGCCGATGAAATCCTCACTCACCGTGTCATCTGGTCATTTTTCTTTATGCTGGTATTAATCAGTGTTGGGCGTAACTGGCCGAAAGTACGCACCGCCTGCCAAGACCGTAAGCGTCTGTTATTACTGGCACTCACGGCGGTATTGATTGGTGGCAACTGGTTGCTATTTATCTGGGCGGTGAATAACCACCATATGCTGGAAGCCAGCTTGGGGTATTTCATTAACCCATTGGTGAACGTGCTATTGGGGATGCTATTTCTCGGCGAACGTTTTCGCAAAATACAATGGCTAGCGGTGTCGCTGGCCTTTGGCGGAGTGTTGATCCAACTGTGGCAATTCGGTTCGTTACCGATCATTGGATTAGGTCTGGCGTTCAGCTTCGCCTTCTACGGGCTGCTACGCAAGAAAATCGCCATCGACGCGCAAACCGGTATGTTGATTGAAACGCTGTGGTTGCTGCCCGTCGCGGCGGTGTATCTGTTTATGATTGCCGATAGCCCAACCAGCCATCTGAGCGCCAACTCTTGGTCGCTTAATCTGCTGTTGGTCGCCGCGGGTATTGTTACCACCATACCGCTGTTGTTCTTTACCGCCGCCGCGACTCGGTTACGTTTGTCCACGTTGGGTTTCTTCCAATATCTTGGCCCGACATTGATGTTCCTGCTGGCGGTGACTTTCTACGGTGAAACCGTCGGGCAGGACAAACTGGTGACCTTCGGCTTCATCTGGGCGGCCTTGATTTTGTTCACGCTGGATGCGCTATATCAACAACGAAAGCTACGTTGATGCCGGTGAGGCGCGGTTGGAGATAAACCGCGCTATCGCTGGGCCAGTCAGCAAAATGGTGAACAGACGCAACGTCTGCATCGCCATCACAAACGCCATATCTACCCGACTACCCGCAGCAATAATGGCGACGGTATCCAGCCCGCCGGGACTGGTGGCCAAATAAGCCGTCATCATATCCACCGGCAGGAAGCAGGTCAGCATCCAACCTAAGCCAGCACAGAACAACATCAGAGCCAAAATCGATACCAGCATCTGCGGCAAAGTACGTAGCGCCAGCAAGAAGATCGGGTGAGTAAAGCGCAGCCCGACGCTCCAACCAATTAACGCATACGCCAATGCCAGCAACCATTCAGGGATTTGCAGCACCATCGTTCCGCTGGAATGCAATGCCGCACCGATTACCATCGGCAATAACATCGCGCCAGAGGGAATACGCAGCCGTGGCCCCAACCAGGAACCGACCACCGCGACGCCCAACGTACCAAGGAAATGCCAGTCGAGTGCCGGGAACCATTCTAGCGCCACGTTACCCTGCCCAACTTCATCGCCGAGACCGATACGTGCCACCACTGCCGCTGCCGTGGCGACAAACAATACCCGCAGATATTGCATAAACGCGACCAGTCGCACATCGGCACCGAAATCCCCCGCCATCGCCACCATGGCGGAAGCGCCGCCGGGCGAAGAGCCCCAAGCGCCCGTTGGACCGGGTAGGCTGCTAAAGCGCACCAAACACCAACCGACAACACCGCTGGCAAACAGGGTGGCAAACAACACCAACAGCACCAACGGCCAGTCTTGTAGTAATGGCGTGAGAACCGCCGGAGAAAGCGTTTGGGCAATCATACAGCCCAGTATTGCCTGTGAAGAGATGAACAACGGATTTGGGATACGCACCGAGGCGCCAAATAGCCCCATCGCGACACCGACAATCATCGGTCCCAACAATAAAGCGGCAGGAATATGGAATGCTTGTAGGCCAAAACCTAATACCAGCGAAGCCAGTAACAGGATCAGCCATTGAACCGAATGAGGTAACTTCTCCATCAACGTATTCGCCTTACTTGGCAGATGAATAGAGGAATATTGTAGCGTTATTTATACCCTAAATAATTGGAGTTGCATCGCGGCGGCAACTGCGCGAAGCCCTAGGAGCTTGGCCCACCAAGTGACTAGGGTGAGCAAAGGCAGCCAACAAAGAGGCAGCTTCAAGTATGACGGGTATAGCAGGCTAAGGAGTAGGAAAATAACCAGGGCGATCAACATCGCCCCAACGTTTACAACCAGTTCTTACGCTTAAAGTACAGATACGGTGCCAACCCAGCCAAGATCATCAAACTGATCGCACCCGGATAACCCAGCGACCATTTTAGCTCCGGCATAAATTCGAAGTTCATACCGTAACTCGAAGCCACCAGCGTAGGTGGCAGGAACACCACAGAAACCACCGAGAAGATCTTGATGATACGGTTCTGCTCGATGTTGATGAAGCCCATCGCCGCCTGCATCAAGAAGTTAACCTTCTGGAACAGCGATTCGTTGTGTGGCAGCAGGGATTCGATATCGCGCAGCACTTCACGCGCTTGCTCCAACTGCCCCGTCGGCAAGCGAGCCTTACGCACTAAGAAGTTCAATGCGCGTTGGGTATCCATCAAACACAAACGCACTTTCCAACCGATATCTTCCAACTCTGCCAGTGTCGACAGCGCTTCGTCATACTCATCGCCTTGATGCCCTTCCATGATCACCCGGCTGAGTTTTTCCAGATCGCTATAGATGTTTTCGATCTCATCCGCCAACTGCTCAATTTTGGTTTCAAACAGATCCAGCAGCAGTTCGTAGGCGTTGCCATCGACCATCGTCATATTACGGGCACGCATCCGATACAGACGGAAAGCAGGCAGCTCGCGCTCACGTAAGGTATATAGGCGACCATCACGGATGGTAAATGCCACGGTGGAGTTACCCGCGTGGTCTTCGGCATCTTCAAAGTAGAAGAAGGAGTGGATGTGCAGACCGTCTTCGTCTTCGAAGAAACGCGCCGAGGCTTCGATGTCATCCAACTCAGGGCGTGTCGCCAAGCTTTGCCCTAATTCACCCTGCACGCGCTCGCGCTCGCCTTCTTCCGGCTCGACCAGATCCACCCACAACGACGTGGTCAGATCGTCCGCATCGTCTAACTCCAGACGGGATAAGCGATTGTTATCTAATCTAAATGCGCTCAGCATGTGCCAAAACTCCCAAATGATAACGGGTAGACAACGCGTGGAAACACCGAAACAGAAGGATGTTGTATCACCAGTTTGTTTCAGACCATAAAGAGATCTGACTCATAGCGACACAAAAAGGTCGCCGACAACCACGAAGGCTATCAGCAGGATGGGATAGCCTTAGAAGTTGTACCTGTTGTGTAAATCATTGTTGTCCAGGTCAGTGAGCCAGTATCTACTGGGTGCGTCCAAGGCGTATGTCCTCATTGATAATAGTGCGCGCATGTTACGCCGAGAAGAAAAAGTCTGTCAACCGGTTGCTGGTAATAATTGCGCAACAATTCAACACGCCTGAAATTTGAGAAAAGGCTGGCTTAACTGAGGGTCAACATGTCAGAAAAAGCCACCTGCACCTCAGACTCAGCGTTAGAATATTGCTACCATAAGAACACATCAAGATTGCGGATTTAACTTATGAAACAAATAACCGCCCACGACCTGACAACCATGAGTGAACAGGCCGCCCAACTGCCCCGCCTACGTAAACCACATAACTTACATGAAGAACTGAGCGATCCGGTACAGCGCTTGGCGATTGCCATGGAGCCGGGCACCTATATCCGTCCGCATCGCCATCCACAAACTTGGGAGTTGCTGACGTCACTGCACGGGCGCTTCGTGGTACTGCAATTCAATGACGACGGCGTGATCACTCATCGCACATTACTGGGTGATGAAACCAAAGTGCTAGAAATGCCAGCGAGTACTTGGCATGCGGTGTTATCGGTCGATCATGGTGGTGTGATTTTTGAAGTGAAACAAGGCCCGTATCAACCCCTGACGGAGGCTGACTGTATGCCGTGGGCACCGGCAGAAGGCGACGAAGGTATCGACAATGTGATGCGGTGGTATGCGACGGCGCAGGTGGGTGATAAATACTCCCATTAATTTCTTTTTAAAACCTAACAGCCACGCTATAGGTAAGTTGAGCGCCGCAGTTCAAGCCATTGAAGGCGCCGAACGGAGAAACAAAGCATAGGCAAAAACGCCATGGATGGCGTTTTTAGGCGAGCTATACAGGGATGTATATCGTAGCCGGCCGTTATGCGTAGTGCCGCAGTGAGGGACAAATCTGCCGGGAGCAGATTTGAGCACCGCTTGCGGTGACCCCGAAGGGGCGAGTCCCAGGGATAATGAGATGGACGCTCCAACTTTCACGGCATCTAAGTGCCAAACTGTGAGTGTTAAACCCAAAAGAAGGAGCGTCCAAATGCAAGTATCTACTCTCGGTATCGACTTGGCAAAAAACGTGTTCCAGCTTCATGGCGTCGATCACAATGGCAAAACTTCGCTCAAGATGAAATTGACTCGGGCGAAGTTCATTCCCTTCCTGATGCAGTTGGAACCTTGCCTTATCGGTATGGAGGCTTGTGCCTCCAGCCATCATTTTGCTCGCATACTCAGCCAGTTTGGTCATCAGGTCAAACTCATCCCCCCGCAATATGTGAAGCCTTACGTCAAAACTAACAAAACCGATGCGGCTGATGCTGAAGCCATTTGTGAAGCCGTAACACGACCGAATATGCGTTTTGTACAGATTAAGACAGCCGAACAGCAGGCGGTGTTAGCGCTACATACCGAGCGAGATATTCTTGTTCGGGAGCGCGTAGCTTGCGCCAACAGCCTGCGTGCCATGTTGGCAGAGTTTGGCATCATCATGCCTGCGGGGACAGGGGCTTTTTACAAAGGTATTCCCGATATTCTGGAGGATGGAGAAATTGCATTATCTCCTTTTGTTCGCCGCAGTATCGGACGTCAATTCGGGCATATTAATGAATTGGAAGACCAGCTTAAGCTGATAGAACAAGAACTCAGTAGCTGGGCCAAAACTCAGCCTGCGTGTCAGCGGGTGGCAAAAGTGCCCGGCGTTGGCCTGATGACCTCCACTTATTTAGTGGCATCTATTGGCAATGGTCAGCAGTTCCACTCAGCCAAACAATTTTCTGCTTGGTTGGGTCTGACACCCAGAGAGCATTCCAGTGGGGGTAAGCAACGATTGGGTTCTATCAGTAAACGCGGTGACCGATATTTTCGTTATTTGTTGGTGCATGGTGCTCGCGCCGTTGCAGCAGTGATTGAACGGCACAAAGAGGATATGCCATGGCTTGATGCCCTGTTAAAAAGAAAAAACTACAACATTGCGGTGGTGGCACAAGCCAGCAAGACGGCGCGTATTCTCTGGTCGATGTTGGTACATGAAACAGAGTATCGCCCCTTGTCTGCACATTGAGACAAGCTCAAGAGCAGACAAGGGGCAGTAAATGAGTTAACGCAGTCCGGTAGTTGCAAGTGTAATCAATAAGATGGCGAAACAGGTAAGACCGCAGGTGAGACAATCCGAACTCGGCCCTGGGCATTATAGCCCGTAGGGATGATAGGAACTCACCTGGCGGATTTCATCATGGTTCGAGCGCAATCAAGGCTCATAAAGAAACCGGATATATGGCTGCAATACCTGTTCACTTTTTTAAAGAAAAATACTGGCATTATCGGAGCGTCCATATATGGGACGAGTATTTTGCGCCAGCAACCGCCTGATGTGGCGAAGGCGCGGGGTGCAGGGGAACACGCCTTTTGTTCCCCTGCTCGGTCGCGGTTATATCGGCCGCAAATAAGTGAAAACGCTTAGCGACCGAAAACTAACACTAACTCGCATATCCTGATAAAAGGCTACGCCGTCTCAAGCTTGGCATACGCCGCCACCAGCCACTTGATCCCTTCCCCCGGAAACGCAATCTGCAAACGGCTATGCTCACCACTGCCTTCCAAGTTCACGATCGTCCCTTCGCCAAACTTCGGATGACGTACGCGCTGACCAAGCTTGTAGCCGGTATCGTTACTGCTGATCGGCGTCCCCATGCTGCGGTGATTCACCGGGCGGGAAACGCTGGCACGCAGTCGGACTTCCTCCACGCACTCTGGTGGGAGCTCACCAACGAAACGCGAAGGCCGGTGACTTACTTCTTTGCCGTACAGACGACGCGTTTCCGCGTAGGTTAGCGTCAATTTCTGCATCGCACGCGTCACGCCAACGTAGGCCAAACGGCGTTCTTCTTCCAGTCGACCGCCTTCGTCCAGCGACATCTGGCTAGGGAACATGCCTTCTTCCATACCGACGATAAATACCTGTGGGAACTCCAACCCTTTCGCCGAGTGCAGCGTCATCAGCTGCACCGCGTCTTGATAAGCATCGGCCTGCCCTTCGCCCGCCTCCAGAGCCGCATGGGACAAAAACGCCTGTAACGGCATCAGATCCCTTTCTTCATCCTGATAACTATACTGGCGCGTTGCCGTCACCAGTTCTTCCAAGTTTTCGATACGTGCCTGACCTTTTTCGCCTTTTTCTTGCTCATACATAATGAACAAGCCGGAATCACGGATCACGCGGTCGGTTTGCACATGCAGCGGCATATCGGCTGTTTCATGCGCCAACGATTCCACCAGCTCGAGGAAACGTTGCAACGCCGAGGCCGCGCGCCCCGCCAGCACTTTGTCTTGCAGCAACGCACGAGTGGCCTGCCACAACGTCAGTTGCCGATCTCGCGCCGCTTTACGCACTTCGTCCAAGGTACGATCGCCGATGCCCCGCGTCGGGGTATTCACCACGCGTTCGAAGGCCGCATCATCGTTACGGTTGGAAATCAGTCGCAGATAAGCCAGCGCATCTTTAATCTCTTGGCGTTCGAAGAAGCGTTGCCCGCCGTAAATGCGGTAAGGCATCGCGATTTGCAGCAAAGCTTCTTCCAATACGCGCGATTGGGCGTTGCTACGGTACAAAATTGCACAGTCGTTGAGCGAGCCGCCGTTGTCTTGCCAAGTCTTGATGCGGTTAACCACAAAGCGCGCTTCGTCCAACTCATTGAAAGCGCAATACAGGGCGATGGGTTCCCCTTCGGCGCCGTCGGTCCACAGGTTTTTACCCATTCGACCGTCATTGTTGGCAATCAGCGTATTGGCCGCTTTTAAAATATTGCTGGTCGAACGGTAGTTCTGTTCCAGACGAATGGTTTCCGCGCCGGGAAAATCTTTCAGGAAACGCTGGATGTTCTCTACCTGCGCCCCACGCCAGCCGTAAATCGACTGATCGTCATCACCCACAATCATGACGCTGTTTTGGCTGCCACCCGCTAGCAGGCGGATCCAAGCGTATTGGATGCTGTTGGTATCTTGGAATTCGTCCACCATGATGTTGGTAAAACGTTCGCGGTAATGATTAAGAATTTGCGGCTTATTCAGCCACAACTCATGGGCTCGTAGCAGCAATTCCGCGAAATCTACCAGCCCAGCGCGATCGCAGGCCTCTTGATACGCCTGATAAATACGCAACCAGGTGGTTTCCACTGGGTTGTTATAGGTTTCAACGTGTTGCGGGCGTAAACCTTCGTCCTTCTTACCGTTGATGTACCACATCGCCTGACGCGGTGGCCATTGCTTCTCATCAACATTCAACGCCTTGATAATGCGTTTCAATAGGCGGAGTTGATCGTCGCTATCGAGGATCTGGAAATCCTGCGGCAGATTGGCGTCCATATGGTGAGCGCGCAACAGACGGTGCGCCAAGCCGTGGAAAGTCCCAATCCACATACCGCCTTGGCTGGTGCCAATCAAATGCTCGATACGGTGACGCATCTCCGCCGCCGCTTTGTTGGTAAAGGTCACCGCCATAATCGAATACGGCGAGCTGTTCTCTACCGACAGCAGCCAAGCAATACGATGTACCAGCACCCGAGTTTTACCGCTGCCCGCACCGGCCAGTACCAACAGGTTGCTACGCGGCGCTGCCACGGCTTCGCGTTGTTTTTCATTTAGGCTGTCGAGCAGATCGGAAACGTCCATAGGCACCATCAATGGGTAAGGGAAAACCCGCCATTAAGCGAGTTTTTCACTGTGAATTTATACAGAGCTCTGGAGGGATTATAACAATGCTGTCAGCGATGCCAACTGCGAAATCTCAAGATGTGGCAATAAGCGGCTGTCGGCAGCTTCCATTAGGTTGCGCTGACGGTCGTTGATCCAGCAGGCTTGGAAGCCCGCGAGCAAGGCACCAGCCACGTCGGTGGTCAAATCATCCCCCACATGCAGGATATTTTGTGGTGCAATACCCAAGCGCTCGGCAGCCGTTTGATACATATCTTGATACGGCTTGGCGCGCCCATCCGGCCCAGAACGCAGCACAAACTGGAAGTAGTTCTCCAATCCGCACTCCGCAGGGTCGGCATTGCCATTGGTAATCGCCACTAGCGGATAACGTTCGCCCAGTGCTTTTAGGGTGGCATGAGTCGCCGCAGGAATATCAATGCGGCTACGCCACAACGCAAAGTTCTGCATGGCCGAATCGGCACCCACAGAAGCTTCAGCATCGCGCAGCCCTTGGCGACTTAGCGCCAAATGAACCGCTCGCCAGCGCCATTGCGTCACGTCGTGGTAAATCTCGGGATCTTGCTCACGCAATTCCTGACGCAACCGGTGAAAATCCGCCGATTGGAAACTGTTCAAACCCGGATGGTAACTTTGCAGGAAAGCGACCGACTGCTGCTCGGTTTGCTTAATCACCGGGCGATTGTCGTATAAGGTGTCGTCCAGATCGAAAGTCAGCGCCGCCAGCGGGCGTAATGGACGGTAAAAATGCATCAGGATTTCCCCCGTTTGGCGCGTGGATGCGCGGCATCATACACGTTTGCCAGATGTTGAAAGTCGAGGTGGGTATAGATTTGCGTGGTTGTCAGGTTAGCGTGACCTAATAACTCCTGCACCGCGCGCAGATCGCCGCTTGATTCCAGCATATGCGTCGCAAACGAATGGCGCAGTTTATGTGGATGGATATGGCTGCTCACCCCTTGCTTCACACCCCACTCAGCAAAACGCTTCTGCACATTGCGCGTTGATATGCGCTTACCTTGGTTAGACAGAAACACCGCGTCATCTTCCGGCGCAAAGAAATCGCGCATCGCCAACCAGTGTTCTAGCCAAGTAACGGCGGTGCGACCAATCGGCAATTTGCGCTCTTTACTGCCTTTACCCAATACCCAAATCTCACCGCTGGTGAGATCCATATGGCGGCAATCTAACCCTACCAATTCTGAAAGACGCAGCCCGGCACCGTACATCACTTCCAGCATGGCGCGATCACGTACCGCCAGCGGATCGTTGAGATCGATCTCCAGCAACTGGTTCATATCATCAACGTCGAGATTTTTCGGTAGATGGCGACCACTGCGTGGCGTGCGAATACCTTTAGCCGGGTTAGCCGGTATCACGCCTTGGCCAACTTGCCAATCGAGGAAACTGCGGAGTGACGAAAGGCGCAACGCCAAGCTGGCTGAGCCCAATCCGGCGCGCTTACTACGTGCCGCCAGCATACGCACTTTAGCCGCATCGAGCTGCGGCCATTCGCTGATACCAATACTTTGCGCGATGTCCATCAACGCCTGAAGCTGGCGGGAATAACTCAGTTGAGTCAGCGGGCTAAGTTGACGCTCGACTTTCAGATAACGCAGAAAAGCGTCCACCGGCTGTTGCAGGCTGGGCGCTATCGGGCTCATGAGCGTTCGACCCAACGTTCCAGCAGTTCTGGCAACATACGCGCCAGTTGGTTGAGCATCACCGTACCCATACCCTGCTGATAATGTTGCGTATCGCGACTGCTGAAAATCACCATGCCCAGAGAGTCATCTTCACCCAATAGCGACAACGCGACCGAACCGACCATTTTTGCTTGCGGCAATAACAGCAACAGTTCCGGGCCATTCAGGCTACCGAGGAAGTGGTGTTGATCGCCCATACGTTGAATACGCAGCGGCTCAAACGCCGAGCGAGACAGGCCAAGATGAGTAAAATCGGAAGGCGCGCCGATGTTCCAGCGATCGTTAAACAGACGGATATTGGCACCCGCCAGCCCGAAACCACGCGCCCAACGTTGCAGACGGTTGAGCATGTCTTGCAAGCTGTCGGCGGTAGCTAGATCGGCTTGTAAATGTAGCAAACGGGCAAACAGCGTTTCATTCGCGCTAGCCTGTTCCATTAACAAAGTGATTTCTTCTTCCAGCCGCTCAATGTGGTTGCGCTGCCGCGCCAAATGCCACTCGACCAAAGAAACCGTACCGCGCACTGGATGGGGAACACGCATCTGCTCCACCTGCCGGGCGTTGCGGATAAAAAAATCCGGGTTTTGCAGCAAATATTGCATTACGGTTTCGTCATCTAGCTCGATGCCGGTAACCGCTTGGCCTTCAACGCTTTTCATAGATGAATAAATCCGTCATAAACATGGGTTGCCGGGCCGGTCATAAATAATGGTGTACCCGGCCCTTTCCAGCGGATATGCAGGCTGCCCCCCGGCAATTCTACATGCACTTCTTCCGCCAATAATTCTTGCTGAATACCGACAGCAACCGCTGCGCAAGCGCCGCTGCCACAGGCCTGCGTTTCACCGGCTCCGCGTTCATAAACTCGTAGTTTGATGTGTTCGCGGCTAACCACCTGCATAAAACCAATATTAGCGCGCTCTGGGAAACGATCATGGTTTTCCAGCACCGGGCCAAGCAACTCAACTTTGGCGGTGGTGACATCATCCACCTGTAACACGCAGTGTGGGTTACCCATCGACACCACGCCACACAGCACTGTGTGTTCCGCCGCCCGCATGATGTAGGTTTTCTCCGCTTTGGTGGCGCGGAATGGTACGATCTGCGGATCGAAGTTAGGTTCGCCCATATTGACGCAGACTTGCTCGTCTTCGGTCACGCTCAGGATCATACGTCCATTCTGCGTACTGACGCTAATATCACGTTTATTCGTCAGCCCTTTCAGCCGCACAAAACGAGCAAAGCAACGGGCTCCGTTGCCGCACTGCGCCACTTCACTACCGTCAGCGTTAAAAATACGGTAATGGAAATCGAGATCGGGATCGTAAGGCGGTTCGACGATCAACATCTGATCAAAACCGACCCCCAGATGTCTGTCTGACAACCGGCGGATCAGTTCTGGTGAAAAATAAACATTCTGTGTTACGGCATCGACCACCATGAAGTCGTTACCCAGACCGTGCATTTTGGAGAACTGCATATCATACTCCGCTATCTGGGCGCGCTATCCGCCCCGTGATTGCGGCGACTCTCATCACCGCAATTCGGTTATTACTGGTCGGTCATCGACGGTTTTTGCTGGGTGCTATCAAGCTCTTGTTGGTTTTTCTGCGTCTGAACGTCAGTTTGTACCGGTGGTTTTGCCGGTTGTGTACTTGCTGGATCAGCCGGAGGGAAATACAGAGGGCCTTTAAGACCGCAACCAGAGAGCCCAATCAGCGTCACTGCTATTAGCGCATAGCGTAGTTGTGTTTTCATTTTGCATTAATGCCTGTAATTCATGCGTCCAAGCTCACTATACCCAAAATCATTGGAGTTGCAGCAAGGCGGCAAGTACGTGAGTCCCCTGGAGCTTACATAGGTAAGTGACTGGGGTAAGCGCACGCAGCCAACACAGCTGCGGCTTCAAGTATGAAGGGTATATAATCGCAGGTGGATCATGAAAAGCAATAGGAATCGAATATGAACGACAGTGAGTTTCATCAGTTAGTCGACCAACTAATGCAGAATATCGAAGAGGCGTTGGACAATTTTGCTGGCGATGCCGACATCGATTGCGAGATCAACAGCGGCATTTTGACGTTGAGCTTCGAGAACGGCAGCAAAATCATCATCAACAAACAAGAACCATTGCATCAAGTTTGGTTAGCAACCAAAGCTGGCGGTTACCACTTTGAATATCGTGACAACCAGTGGATCTGCAATCGCAGCAGACAAGAGTTCTATGCGTTGTTAAACGAAGCCACCAGCGCACAGGCAGGGGAAAAGGTCAGTTTTAGCTGAGATAGGATCGGGTTCATCGAACCCGATTAATGTAGTTGGAACTGCTGCTTTAGGGGTTGTGCGGTGCTGTCCGGTATCGTCGCGCACAGGCTCGACAACACGCTGCTGCGAAAAGGGATCACTTGAGTACGACCATCGAGCTGAACAATCTGATAAAACTGCGGCAAATTGAAGTTGATAAAGCTAGAACCGTAGGTGAAGCGATCGTGCGATGAAGAATAGAAGCGGCTAACATCGCGCACCAACTCCTCTTTGCTACCTTCGCAATGGTGATACACCTCAACCCGATTGGACTCATCTAAGATATAGATGTTGAAACCTTTATCATCAGTGGTGTCTTCAAAGAAGAATTGAATAATTCCTTCACTGGCAAAACCATCCACCACTGGCGGCAGATGAACCTGATCGGGTTCGACTTTAATCGACAGGCCGTGCAGTTTGTTGTTGGAGATCGCGCCGTAGAATTCCACCGCATTTTCCAATTTTTGCACCGAAACGCTCAAACGCTCAAAGAACAAGCCCCAGGTTTGCCCAGAAACGCGTACCGCTTTAAAACGGCCCGGTTCCAGACGGGTGCTGGAAAGACGCAATTCAATACATTCGGAAACCAGTTGCTGAATGCGGGTACGGATCAGTCCACGTAAATGTTGGCTGTAGCAGAACACTTCAACCGACTCTGGCGGTGCGGCATCCTGATGCATCTTGCCAAGAATCGTTTTCAGCGCTTCTAACACCGACTGTTCGCCGCTGAAATGTAGAGTTCGTACTTCATTCCACGAGTTGCGATACAGCAAATCGATACTGCCTACTAAGCACTGCTGCTGTTGACCGAAACTGAATACATCGAGTTTACGGAAATCGAAATGCACCACCTGATTGCGGAAGGCCGCAGTAGGATCATTTTCTAAGTTGACGATTATCGCCAAGTGACGAATTTCACACGGGCTATACAACGCTTTCGGCGTCGGAGCCGCTAAACGTAGCGGGAAGCTGCGCGAAACGTCAGCCACCAACTCTTGCAACTTGGCGCTATCGCACAAGTTACCGCTCTTGATATGCAATTGAGTCTCTGGTGTCAACAGGCCGTTGAAATACGCCCACGCCACCAATTTGTTCAGGTAACGGTTATATTCCAGCGGTTGATGACTGACAATGGAATCCATCGCCGGAGCTTGGTTATACAGATACCAACCGGTGCGATTGGCACGGCCAACCGGCACATGAATAAAGGTTAAATCTTTCTCTGACAGATCCGGAGAAATCTGTGGATTCACCAGTGTCACTTTGCCCGGTAGTGCTTCGAAAGCGGCATACAGCTTGCGGGTCAGTACGCCAATATCCTGCGGGCTAGCACTGACGCTCAAGTTGTTACGGCGCGCGAAACGGATCAGGTTACGATAACTCTGCATCATCGCGTCCAGCAGCTCGTTATGCGCTTCACGAACGCGTTCGATTTTCCAATTGGAGCGATTATCGAGGATTGCCAAACGTTCCTCACTCCAGCCCCATTCACTCACCAGCTGGCTGAGGATCTCACGTCGCCAACCGACACAGGCTTGAGCACGCGACAATTTCTCGCAGACTTTCAAATAGAAACAGCGGCGTACCAGATCGAGACGGGTATGGTCGTTGATTTCAGTCAGGTAGTGCGTCACGCGCTCCAGCATCATGCAGTAGGCATCAAGACCAAAACAGACGATCTCACCATCATGTAAACGCTGTTTGATATGCGCCGCCAACAATTGAGTGTTGGGATATTCCCAGGAATAAGCTTCAAGCAGCAGAGTTTTCAACACCGCTTTATACGGCGAGTCGATACTCTTATAGAGTTGCCATAGGCTGGCGCCGAAGTATTCTTCCGCTGACAGCGTACTTAAACCGCCCAAATCCAGCCATTCGTTTGGCGTCAACGCGCCTCGTGCGTATAGCGACATCACATAGTCATCGTAATGCGCTTCTTCTTCAACCGGCACCATATTCCACAGAATACGTTTACCTGCCAGGCGCACCGCGGTACGGTAAAATTCGTCTAATAACAGAATGTGTTGGGTCGAGCCGCAATCTTCACCACCCAAGTTGCCGCTTTCATTGTGGCGGAAACGGTTTTCGTCAATCAGGAAGAAGCTAACATCTACACCCATCGAAGCAGCCCATTTTTCTAGCAGGCTACATTTTTGTTGCAGGCGGTTGCGTTCTTCATTGTCTAACCAAGATTGATGACAAACCCAAATATCCAGATCTGAGCTACAGCTCTGACCGATCGACGAGGTACTGCCCATCGAATATAGCCCAGTGATCGGCAATTCGCCGCTGGCCATTTTTTCAAACGGACTGCCCCATTTATCTTCTAAATCATTAAGATAGTCTTGTTGGGTTTCATCAGGCGTGTGAAGGCAAATACCGTGGGGAACGTTACCATTCAGGTAGCCCGGCATCAGTGGGTGATGGTGATGCAATAAGGTAGGCAGCAGGCTGTACACCCGTTGGAACGCAGGTTTCATTGCCGCCAGGGCGCGATCCACTCGTAGTTGGTTGATCGCATCCAGTCTTTGTTTCAGTGTCTCGATGTAGAGGTACAAGACGTTTCGCCTGATTATCCTGATGCTTAGAAAAAACCCCGTATCCATAAGCGTCGTTGGTTTAAGAAGAGTATTTGACGACTTATTGCTGGAAACGTGATCAATTTAACACCTTGCCGGTTGACCGTAAAGGAGGTAAAGCCCCACACTTATTGTAGCGCTTCCCTAAATGATTTACCCGCACTGTGATCTACCCCAAAAAATCACAATCTCCCTTTGATTCCGTTGTCCTTTTTCCGCCCAAAATTTCGTATACCCAAAATAATTCGAGTTGCATTGAGGCGGCTAGTCTGTGAGTCCCCAAGAGCATAGACAAACTATGTGACTGGGGTGAACAGACGCAGCCAACAAAAATGCGGCTTGAAGTATGAAGGGTATAGCACTGACAGTGTTAGCACTCAGTGGTAGGATGAACGGCGAATTATAAAAACGGTAACAAGCATGTTAGACAAAATTATTCGAATTGCCACCCGTCAAAGCCCACTCGCACTGTGGCAAGCACATTATGTTCAACAGCGTTTGCAAGAAAGTCACCCAGGCTTGCAGGTTGAACTGGTGCCGATGGTGACACGTGGCGACATTATTTTGGATACCCCGTTGGCGAAAGTTGGCGGTAAAGGGTTGTTTGTTAAAGAGCTAGAGCTGGCATTACTGGAAGGTCGTGCGGATATTGCCGTGCATTCGATGAAAGATGTGCCCGTTGAATTTCCTGAGGGCTTGGGCTTAGTGACCATTTGCGAACGCGAAGATCCACGTGACGCTTTTGTTTCTAATCGTTTCGCCTCGCTGGATGATTTACCAAAAGGTAGCATCGTCGGCACTTCCAGCCTGCGCCGTCAGTGCCAGTTGCGTCAACGTCGCCCGGATCTGATCGTGCGTGATTTGCGTGGTAACGTCGGTACTCGTTTATCCAAACTGGATAACGGCGATTACGATGCCATTATTCTGGCTGTGGCGGGTTTGAAGCGCTTGGGGCTGGAACAACGCGTCCGTTGCCCGATGAGTGCAGAAGAATCGCTGCCTGCGGTCGGTCAAGGTGCGGTCGGTATTGAATGTCGTCTGGACGATAAAATCACCCGCGCCCTGCTGGCTCCACTCAATCACCACGCAACGGCAACCCGTGTACTCGCCGAACGTGCGATGAATACTCGCTTGGAAGGCGGTTGTCAGGTACCGATTGGCAGCTATGCTGAACTGGATGGTGATACGCTGTGGCTACGTGCCTTGGTGGGTGCTCCAGACGGCAGTCAAATGGTGCGTGGTGAGCGTCGCGGCCCGATGGCTGATGCCGAAAAAATGGGTGTCGAGCTGGCTGAAGAACTGTTGGCAAAAGGTGCTCGCGAGATCTTGGCTGAGGTCTATCAAGGAAATCCGCCAGCATGACCATTCTGGTCACTCGTCCTTCCCCGGCGGGAGAACAATTGGTGAGCCGACTGCGCACACTGGGTCGGGTTGCCTATCATGCCCCGTTAATTGATTTTGCTCCAGGGAACGACCTCCCCAAACTGCCAACGGCGTTACAACAGCTCGACGCTGGCGATCTAGTTTTTGTGTTATCACAGCACGCTGCTAATTACGCCAATTCTGTAATTGGTCGCGTTGGGCTGACATGGCCTGCCCACCTAGCCTATTATGCTATAGGTCGTACTAGCGCATTAGCACTCCATCGCATCAGCAGTTTGCCGGTGGAATACCCGCGCGATAGCGAAATCAGTGAAAATCTGCTGTTATTACCCGCACTACAAAAGCTAGCCGGTAAACAGGCCGTGCTACTGCGAGGGAACGGTGGCCGTGAACTTCTGGGCGATATCTTACGCGAGCGTGGAGCTACGGTCAGCTATTATGAATGCTACCAGCGTAGCCCGGTTCATTATGACGGTGCCGAGCAGAGCGCCCACTGGCAACGCACGGGTGTCGATACGCTGGTGGTCACCAGTGGTGAGATGTTACAACAGCTTTATACCTTGGTTCCTGATTACTATCGTTCATCATGGCTACTCCATTGCCGCTTGATAGTAGTAAGTGAACGCTTGGCTACCCTCGCCCAGGAATTGGGTTGGAGCATTATTCGGGTAGCTGACAATGCCGATAATGACGCGCTAATTCGCGCGCTACAATAATCTGACTATGGGATATGCCACTATGACGGAACAAAATACCCCATCCGCCTCGGTTGAAGAGCCAACCACGGTGGCCGAGAAGCATAATCAGCAGGATGCCGAGCAGCGTAAAAGCAAAAATAGCGGCCCAGTATTGGGTGCTATCGCCATCGTGCTGGTGATAGCATTGGGTGCCGGTGGTTATTACCACACGCATAAGCAAGCGCAGGCGCTGATTGCCGCCAATCAAGCCTTACAGCAACAGTTAACCGATCTGAAACAGAGCCAACAGCAAGAGAAAAACGCGCTGGAAGGCCTGTTACAACAGCAAGGCAAAACGCTGGATGCCGCCGATCGTGAACAAACCTCACTGGCGCGTCAACTGACTGAACTACAAGAAAAGGTCGCCACCATCTCCGGTAGTGATGCCAAAACCTGGCTGTTGGCTCAGGCCGATTTCTTGGTGAAAATGGCGGGGCGCAAACTGTGGAGCGACCAAGACGTCACGACCGCGGCAGCGTTGCTGAAAAGCGCCGATGCAAGTCTGGCGGATATGAATGATCCGAGTCTGCTTGATGTGCGTCGCGCCATTACCGAAGACGTCAGCTCCCTTTCGGCCGTCAGTCAGGTCGACTTCGACGGTATCATTCTGAAAGTGAATCAACTTTCTAATCAAGTAGATAACCTGCGCTTGGCGGATACCGATCGTGATGGCGCGCCGATGGATGAAGACAGCGGCGAGTTATCCAGCTCTATCAGCGAATGGCGACAGAACCTGAGTAAAAGCTGGCACAACTTTATGGCTGAATTTATTACTGTTCGCCGCCGTGATACCAGCGCAGAGCCGCTACTGGCTCCGAATCAGGACATCTACCTGCGTGAAAACATTCGTTCTCGCCTGCTAGTCGCCGCTCAAGCGGTTCCGCGTCATCAGAACGAAGTGTATAAGCAGTCGCTGGAAACCATCTCCACTTGGGTGCGCGCCTATTTTGATCCTAACGATCCCGCGACCAAAGCCTTTTTGGAAGAACTCGATAACCTGAGCCAACAGTCAGTCTCAATGGACGTGCCAGAGCAACTGAAAAGCCAGCCATTACTGGAAAAACTGATGCAGAGCCGAGTGCGCAATCTGCTGGCGCAAGGTCCTAGCGCCGCCAACCAGGAGGGATAAGCCATGTTACGCGTGTTATTCCTGTTCCTGGTGCTGATTGCCAGCGTCGTGATCGGTCCCATGTTAGCGGGTCATCAAGGCTACGTACTGATCCAGACCGACAACTACAACATCGAAACCAGTGTCACCGGTTTGGTGATTATGGCGGTTTTGCTGTTCGTGGTGCTGTTTATCATCGAATGGGTTCTACGCCGCCTGTTCCGCACCGGCTCTCGTACTCGCGGTTGGTTCTTGGGGCGTAAACGTACTCGTGCCCGTAAACAAACCAAAGCCGCATTACTCAAGCTGGCTGAAGGCGATTATACGCAGGTGGAAAAACTGCTGACGCGCAATGCCGATCACGCAGAACAACCGGTAGTGAACTATCTGTTGGCGGCGGAAGCGGCACAGCAACGTGGTGATGACTTCCGTACTAACCAATATCTGGAGCGTGCCGCTGAAGCCGCTGATACCGACCAACTACCGGTCGATATCACTCGAGTGCGTATTCAACTCGCCCAAGGGGAAGATCACGCTGCCCGTCACGGCGTCGACAGCTTACTGAACCTGGCACCACGCCACCCGGAAGTGCTACGTCTGGCAGAGCAGGCTTATCTCCGCACTGGGGCTTATGCATCGTTGCTAGAGATCCTGCCTTCAATGAGCAAGATTAATTTGCACAACGAAGATGAGATCCAAGCCTTGCAGCAACAGGCTCACATCGGCCTGATGAATCAGGCAATGGCAGATGAAGGTAGTGATGGCCTGAAACGTTGGTGGAAAGACCAAAGTCGTAAGACACGCCACGAAGTCCCACTGCAAGTGACGATGGTGGAACACCTTATCGAATGTGACGATCACGATATGGCGCAGGAAATTGTGCTTGATGGTCTGAAACGTCAGTATGACGAACGTCTGGTGTTACTGATCCCTCGTTTGAAGTCAGGTAATCCGGAGCAGTTGGAAAAAGCATTACGCCAGCAAATGAAGCAACATGGCGCGACACCGTTGCTGAATAGCACGTTAGGGCAGTTGCTGATGAAGCACGGCGAATGGCAGCAAGCCAGCGATGCGTTCCGTGAAGCGCTGAAACAGCGTCCTGACGCCTACGACTACGCTTGGTTGGCCGATGCATTAGAGAAACTACACCGCTCTGAGGAAGCCGCTCAGATGCGTCGTGAAGGGTTGATGTTAACGCTGAAGCAAAACGGCGAATAAGTACAGACTCTATCTGAACCCAAAGCGCGACATAGCAATATGTCGCGTTTTTTTATGCGCAAAAAAAAACACTTGCCGAGGCAAGTGTATAAAGAGCAATCAGGTCTAGAACAACAGGGGCGGTGCCTCACTCAACGTTATGCCCTCAGTGTGATGAATTCGATTCATCGTTCTGGTGGACAATAGGCACCCTAAATCGGCTCTGCATCATTCCCGGGGTTTATGAGGCCTAAGGCGAACATAAGAAATGGAATGAGCATCTACGCTATAGATATAGCACTTCGCGTGCCAACTTTGGCATCTAACGAATCAATTAGTGAAAATTATTTCATCATGTTGATTTTTAAGTGATTTTATTTAACGCTAATTTACTACCCTCCCATCTCATAGCAGCCCACGGTTTTCGCTGAAATCAGAATCTGTCGTCTTAAAACGACGACTTAACGTAAAGTTATGTGATTTCATAAAAATCAATAAGATAGATGTCTCTGGTTAACGACAATGCGAATAGCGATTGTCGCCAAAAACCAACGCTATACGGAATATCACATCAGAGATGAGAGATAGCAGACAAAAGCAGTGGCAGAGAAAAATGATAAATAGCAGAAAGCAAAAAACCCGTTCATTGCTGAACGGGTTTCTTTAATGTGGTCGGCGAGAGAGGATTCGAACCTCCGACCCACTGGTCCCAAACCAGTTGCGCTACCAAGCTGCGCTACTCGCCGATTTGTGTTGCTATACTACGCTAATCTGACGCATATGTCTATGTAAAAATAGACATTTTGTGTGGTGCGAAGAGAGGGACTCGAACCCTCACGTCCGTAAGAACACTAACACCTGAAGCTAGCGCGTCTACCAATTCCGCCACCTTCGCAATAACACAAAACAGCTTTCAAATTTTTACTACTGACAGTCGGTTAAGATGGGGTGGCTAATGGGACTCGAACCCACGACAACTGGAATCACAATCCAGGGCTCTACCAACTGAGCTATAGCCACCACTGATTTTCTTAACTATATACTGCACTATTTACTGCTTCTTTCTGCTTACTGCCTTCACGCGGTAATGATACCACCGCAGCTCCTGCGCACAAATTTAATGGCGCGCCCGACAGGATTCGAACCTGAGACCTCTGCCTCCGGAGGGCAGCGCTCTATCCAGCTGAGCTACGGGCGCGTAGCGCCGTTGCGGGTGGGGATACTACGGTTTTAAACCAATCCTGTCTAGTGCTTTTTCGCAGAAATGTTGTGTTTGATTACGCTTTGTTCACCGCTACCCACCAAAGCGCAATCTACCACCTATTTTTCGAGGTTATCCCTGGCTTTCCGTACAGTTTTCAGCCGGATGATGTTTTTTATGCATCCCTAAAGCAAAGTAGCACAAGCTAACGACAGCCAAGAAAATCGCGCCAACTAACAGAGAAACACGGGTATCTGGATTAATCCCCATTCCTACCAATACGCAAATCAAGAAAGCGATAGTCAGGTAATTCACATACGGGAACAGGATCGACTTAAAGGTATGGGTTTTGATCGCTTCTTTATGAGCACGACGGAAACGCAGTTGACTAATCAGAACCACAAACCACGGCACCATACCCGGCAACACGCTGGCACTATAGACGTAAACAAATACCTGCTGCGGATTGGGAATCAAGTAATTCAGGCAAGAGCCCACCAACAGGCAAACAATAGTCACGGCAATACAGTTCACCGGCACACCATTGACGGAAAGTTTGGTCAAGGCAGCCGGTAGCTGGCGATTCTTTGCCAACGCGTACAGCATACGCCCACCACTGTACATGCCGCTGTTACAACCGGAGAGCGCCGCTGTCAGCACCACAAAGTTAATGATACCTGCCGCCGCAACAATACCTACTTTGGCAAAGGTCAGTACAAATGGGCTCCCTTCAGTGCCAATACCGTTCCACGGGAAGATAGTGACAATGACAAAAATCGCGCCTACGTAGAAAATCAGGATACGCCACAGAATGTTGTTAACCGCGCGCTTCAGCGTCACCTGCGGGTTCTTGGCTTCGCCAGCAGTGATACCGACTAACTCAACCCCCTGATAAGACGCGACGACGATGCACAGCGCAAACAGGAAACCTTTCCAACCACCGGCAAAGAAACCGCCATGATCCGTGAGATGAGCGAAACCCGTTGGTTCTCCGCCGTTACCGAAGCCGAAGAAGATCACGCCCAACCCGACCAAAATCATCACAATAATGGTGGTGACTTTGATCATCGCGAACCAGAACTCCATCTCACCGTACAATCGCACCGCGGCCAAGTTGGCTAACGCCACCATTGCCACGGCGATCAAGGCGGGTATCCATTGTGGGATCAGCGGGAACCAGTACTGTACGTAGACGCCGACCGCAGTAATCTCCGAGATACCGACAGCGATCCACATAAACCAATAACCCCAGGCCGTCAGATAGCCGAAATAAGGGCTCATGTATTTATGCGCATAGACGGCGAACGACCCCGCAACAGGCTCCAGGAACAACATTTCGCCCATCGAACGCATGATAAAGAAGACGAACAGGCCAGCAATAATGTAAGCCAACAGCACCGACGGCCCTGCCCATTTCAGCGTACTGGCCGACCCCATAAACAAACCGACGCCAATAGTACCGCCGAGCGCGATCAGTTCGATATGTCGGGCTTCTAACCCTCGGTGTAATCCTTGTGGTTTTTCTTTGCTTGCCATAAATCCTCAGTAGTTATCCTGCGGCCATGCTGATGCCGGGGAAAATTGCGGTCAGTATCCTTCCGCATTTCGCCACCAGAAGCAAACCGCAAATGACCACTTTATGGAATAAACACTGACAAGATGGGCAACAGGCTGACAAAAACAAGAAAATTACGAGGCAGTGGACACCGCCTCGATAGGAGGTCGTTACATTTTACCAGTGTAGTAATAACCGAGGAACTTCAACAGCTTGATCTGACGGCGAATACGACTTGGTTGGCTCAGGAGGCGATACAGCCATTCCAGCCCCAAGTTCTGCCATATCTTGGGCGCACGCTTTACATGGCCAGTGAAGACGTCGTAAGTGCCGCCTACGCCCATATACAGCGCCTGCGGCTGAACCTTACGGCAATCACGCATCAGCAACTCCTGCTTCGGCGAGCCCATTGCCACGGTGACTACCGCTGCACCGCTGTCACGAATGCGTTCAAACAGCGCATCACGTTGTTCCGCCGTGAAGTAACCGTCTTGGCTGCCGACGATATTCACATTCCATTGGCTACGCAGTTTCTGTTCAGTTTCGGCCAAAATTTCGGGTTTACCGCCAATCAGGAACACCGGCGTGCCTTCTTTGCCTGCGCGAGCCATCAGTGCTTCCCACAGGTCAGCACCCGCAACACGCGAGACTTCCGCTTCAGGGTATTTCCGACGGATCGAACGCACCATGCTGATACCATCAGCATATTTGTATTCTGCCTCGTCCAGCAAACCACGCAGTGCAGCATCTTGCTCGGCGGCCAGTAATTTCTCGGCGTTCATCGCCACCAATGTGCCCTGCTTGACTTGGCCACCGTCGAACAAGAAATCCATGCACTGTGCCATATCACGGAATCCCCACAGGCTAAAACCACGCAGCTCGTACTTGGGTACCGAAATTTTTGCTTCCATTATCACCTCTACGAAAGACTGTCAGCTTGCGAGGCAGTAGACCTTGGCAACCTGCGTGAACGCATAACCTTTGCCTTAATCAACCCAGCGGTATCAAACAACCAATACAGTAATTTAGCCAGCACCAAACAGGCACCGAAAATAAGACAAAAGAACACCACACGTGAGACGAACGAATCCAATCCCTCACGCGCCAATACAATCATGTTGAATACCGCACCAAAGCAGAATCCTTGTAGGATCGCCGCCTTATAACGGTTCTCCTCGGTTTTACCCAGTTCATACAACCAGTCAAACCACTTGATAATCAAACCCACTGCCACGGCACCAATAGGGATAAACGCTACACCGCCCATCACCACCAACGAACCAATCAGTGTTGGGGAGATAGCTAAACCAGCGTGGTAATTCAACACTTCCCAAGTGAAGTAGTTGGCGCTATTGAGCACGGTGTCCGGGCGTCCCGGCCACAGCCAAGAAGGGATAAACACGTAGAAATCACGAATAATCGGCGCCAGCCCTTGGAAATCAATTTTGTCGTAATTTTGCAGCAACAGCGCCAAGTTTTCCCACGGCGAGAAGGTATCGCGCGTCAGGTATAGGAAGGTATAAAACGCCTCTGCACCGCTGACATCGAGGCTATAGCGCTTCAACGCCAGCCAGAACATCCCGACAATACCGAACACTCCCGCGGCTACCAACATCCACAGGGTGATCCACCCGCGTACAATGCCAATAAACAGGAACAGTGCAAAAGCGATAATGATGTTGGCGCGTGTTCCACCGACAATGATGTAGGTCAGAATACCAAACGCCACTGTCGCCGCGAGGAAAAAGAACCAAGCGCGCATGTCCTGCTTGAGGAAATACACCACCAGCATCGCCGGAATAAAGAAGTAGAAGAAGCGCTTGAGCGCCACGCCTGATACGTCGCTAGAGAATATCTGGCTGTAGGAGTTCAATTTGAACAACAAGAAACCGTTCTGCATGAAGAAGATACCGACAGTACCTATCGCCACCAGTGCCAATAGCACCCACGTCAGATTGGTTTCCACCCGGTTCATATTAAACACCGGTTTGCGTGGCTGCTCGCTGCGTTTACGTAACCGCGTTTTATAGCTGACGTAATAAATCGCGTAAAAACAGGTCGCCGACAAAATGGCGTACAGCAAGAACTCCGGCGGTACCACATCGACGTCAAACTGGAACACCAGCAAACAAGTCAGTGGGAAACCAAAATAAAACGTCAATAAATACAACAGAGAAAAGAACACGTTGAAGTTGAAACGAACGCGACGGAACTCTTGATAGGTCAACGTGAGCACGAACAACACGCCGATCAGATAAACGGTAAACAACCCGCCAAATTGCGCTAGCGTCATGAGTTCTCTCCCGCGGCTAACGCCAACGCCTGTTGCCAACCGTCAACATAGTTCGGGTTAAAGAAGGCAATAGACTGCTTATCTACCGAGGCTAATTGGCGCTGAGCTTCACGCACTACGCTTTCATCCAACGTATCGCCATAGAACAACACCGGCAGATGTTGTTCGGCCAAGTCCTGCCAGAATGGGTTCTGACGGCTGAGTACGAACGGCACACCGAACTGAATCAGCAGACACAAAGTACCAATGCCCTGCTGCCTGTCGAAAATAAAGTAGCCGAGATCGCATTCACGCAGGATATTCAGATAATCGTCAAACGCCACTTGCTGCGTCAGCAATTGCAGATTCTTTTCGCTGAACAGTTTCAATCCAGCACTGCGGATCTGCTCAATATAGGCGTCATTATTTGCCGGGTAGCCCAACGGCACGATCACGCGTACATCGGCACCAAACTGTTGATGAATGGCTTGTAGCGCTTCAATATGACGATTGGTTCGATCGCCAGAGTTACCCAGCAAAATGGTCAACGGCCCAGCGACATTCTTCTCCACCTCAACCCCGGTCAACGCTGGGTCCATCCGCGTAGGAAAATACAGCAACGAAGCCGGAACCCGCGCGTGGCGCTGTTGATAGTGAATCAAATCCCCACGGGTGGCGAACACATGCCCCACTCGCCCCTGAGCCATTCGGCGCAACAGATAAAACAGACGGTACTTCCAACTGGTAGCGTTTTCATACAGATCCGCCCCCCAGATATGCCAACTCACCTGCTGCGGTTTGATTTTCCCGCTCAGCAGTGCCAGCCATAACGTCGGGTTGAACTGACCGTGCAGGAAGAAACGAGTATTGCGATCCGCCTGCGCACGGGCAATCACCGCCGTCGCTAACGCTTTTTTATCCTGATGGGCTTCAATGGTCAGTGCGGGATATTGCCCCAGCGCGGCCACGTCTTTCGCCGCCACCATGAAATGGCTGACTTGTGCAGGCGGCAGGCGTGTTGCCAGCACATCATTGAAGAAGCGCAGCACTGTCTGATTATGATGCGGGATATCAGAGCCCAATACGTGAATCAGTGTGGTCATACTCGTCTACGATAAATAAGGAATACGCAGCTACAGAGCGTGAAATATACGATGTAGGTTGCCATATAAGCCTGTGCTGCGCCCAAAGCGCCATGCAGCGGGATCAGCCAGTGCGAGAACAGCGTCAACAGTAAAAACTGGCTGACTTCTGTCAGGATATAAAATTTCAACGATGCCTTGGCGATCACCAGATAGCCAAAGACATAAGCACCCACTTTCAGTACATCACCCACCAACTGCCAAGCGAACAGGTCGCGCATGGCGACAAATTTGTCTGAGAACAGTAACCAGATGGCGAAATCACGCAGCAACCAAACAGTAAGACTGGCCGCGGCGACCGCTGGCAGCACAAATTTCAGCGAGCGTACGATCTCGTTAGAGATAGCGCCTTTGTCCGTCAAGCGAGACAGCGTTGGTAACAAATACACGGTAAACGAGGCGGTGATAAATTGCAGGTAAGCATCGGAAATACTACTCACACCTTGCCAAATCCCCACCTCGTCCCAACTGTAATGTTCTGCCAGTAGGTTTCGCATCATCACATAGGCCACCGGCAGAGTCACCGAAGTGATCAACGCCATAATGGTGAACTTGCCTAGGTGGCTGGCAAGCGCTTTATCCCACGCCAGCTTGAAGTAACTCAATGGCAGCGTTTTTCGCCGCCACAGCATAAAACCAGCAGGCAGTACCACTAACGCTGGCACCAATGCCAACCCAGCCAAGGCACCTTCGTAGCCACCTAGCTTAAAGCACAAATAATAAGCTACTACGCCGATCAGGCTACCGCCGATGATTGCCAGCGCGTTCCCCATCGCATCGCGATAACCTTTCAGTACCGCCAGGAACAGGTTCGCGTAGGCAATACCCATTTGGATAAACGCGACTGCCCGTACTACGTTGACGTATTCGGCATGACCAAACAGTGCACGGCTAATCGGTTCGGCAGCAAACAGGAACACCAATGCCAGCAGCGTGGAAAACCCCAGAACGATACTGGATGCTGTCCCTACGGCTATACGTAACCGCTGTGGATCTTGATGATATTCCGCAACATATTTGGTAATACCGTTGAAGATCCCCGCACCAGACAGTACGCCAAGCACAGTAATCAACTGACGGAAGTTACCCGCCTGTCCAACACCGCTCGGGCCAAACGCCACGGCCAATAACTTGACCACCAGCAACCCCACGCCGATTTTGATCAGCGTGGAGCCTGCGGTCCAAATGGAGGCTTTTGCTAACGACATATCAAGCGAAGAAGTTCAGGATGGTATTGATCACCGTACGCTGATTAACCTCAGACATATTATAGAACAACGGGATACGTACCAAACGCTCGCTCTCTTTAGTGGTAAAGCGGTCGTCACCAGAGAAACGACCAAACTTCTCACCTGCCGGGCAGGTATGCAGCGAAATATAGTGGAATACTGACAGAATTTCGGCTTCTTTCAGATAATTAATAAACGCGGTACGGTCTTCGACATTTTTCAGCTTGATGTAAAACATATGCGCGTTCTGCACACAATCTTTAGGAACGCTGGGCAGATCGATACGACCCGCTTGTGCCAAGGCTTTAAAGGCATCGTAGTAGTTGTGCCACAACTTCAACCGACGTTCGTTAATTTTATCTGCCGCTTCCAACTGTGCCCACAGGTAAGCCGCCTGCAAATCAGACATCAAGTAACTGGAGCCAATATCGCGCCAAGTGTATTTGTCTACCTGACCACGGAAGAATTGGCTACGGTTAGTCCCTTTTTCACGAATCACTTCCGCACGGTCAATCAGCGCAGGATCGTTGATCAAGGTCGCGCCACCTTCACCACCGGCGGTATAGTTTTTAGTTTCGTGGAAACTAAACGCGCCGATATGGCCGATAGTCCCCAGCGCTTTGCCTTTGTAAGTGGACATCACGCCCTGTGCGGCATCTTCCACCACAAACAGGTTATATTTTTTCGCCAGCGCCATGATGGTGTCCATCTCACAGGCTACACCTGCATAGTGAACAGGCACGATGGCACGCGTTTTGTCGGTGATAGCCGCTTCAATCTTAGTTTCGTCGATATTCATGGTATCTGGACGCAAATCGACAAATACCACGGTAGCACCACGTAATACGAACGCATTAGCGGTAGAAACAAAGGTATAGCTCGGCATAATGACTTCGTCGCCCGGCTGAATATCCAGCAGGATCGCCGCCATCTCCAACGAGGCAGTACAAGACGGAGTTAATAAAACTTTCGGGCTACCAAAACGTTGCTCCATCCACTGCTGACAGCGACGGGTAAAACCACCATCACCGCACAGCTTGCCGCTGCTCATGGCAGCCTGCATGTATTCGAGTTCAGTACCAACAACTGGTGGAGCGTTAAATGGAATCATGTAAACCTCTGTATAACCAATACGCGGTGCTCTCAGTCATGGCACCGTGCCGTTGATAGAGCCGTAATGCGGCCACATTGCCGATCTGGGTCGCCACGCGCAAACGTTGTAATTGCCGTTGCTGGCACCAGGCGATCGCCGCTGTCATCAATTGTGAACCAATGCCTTTGCCTGTCGCACCAGGGAATGCCGCTAATAAACCAATACGCGCCTCTTGTTGACCAATATCGCGCAGACTGACAAAGCCGACTGGTTGCCCTTCATCATCCAGCGCCAGAAGGCATTGGTGATCAAAGGTGCCGAGTACCGCTTTCTCAATCCAAATCGCATAAAAGCGTCCGCTGTCCTGCTCACCGTACCAAGGTGCGCGAAAACGGCTGGCAGCAAATACGCTGGCAGCCGCTTGACGCAACAAAGGAATATCTTCCGTTGTGGCAGGACGTAATAACAGCCCTTTAATACAAGCAGGTTCCGTGCCAACTGTGAGAACCAGATCAATCTCACCTTCGACCAAACGGAAACCAAACTCAGCTAAGCCATCAGCCAGATCCATACGATCGGCTGGAATTTTGGCCTGTACCAATGCGTAAGTATCCAACGCCGCATCGGTCAGTACGTTGGCAGTATCGTCAAAATGCAGTTTGGCACTGTGTAGCTGGAAGAACTCACTCTCCCAGCCCAAAGGCTCAATACTGGCGCGGACGGACATGCAGCAAATCCTTTAGATATCGACCGTAATCGGTTTTCGCTAGCGCTTTCGCTGCTCGGCTCACGCCTTCATCATCCAGCCAACCATTGCGCCAAGCGATCTCTTCCAGACAGGCAATTTTGAAACCTTGACGTTTTTCGACCGTTTGCACAAAGGTACTGGCTTCGATCAGGCTGTCATGGGTGCCGGTATCCAGCCACGCGAAACCGCGCCCCAATAGTTCGACGTTCAACTCGCCGCGCTCTAAATACATCTGATTGATGCTGGTAATTTCCAACTCACCGCGTGGTGACGGTTTGACCTGTTTAGCGAAATCTACCACCTGTTGGTCGTAAAAATACAAACCGGTAACTGCCCAGTTGGATTTTGGCTTGATTGGCTTCTCTTCAATCGAGAGGGCGCGGAAGTCATCGTCAAACTCCACCACACCAAAACGCTCAGGGTCCATCACTTGATAGCCGAACACCGTTGCACCTTGGTTACGCGCTACCACACTCTTCAGTTTCGGGCTAAATCCTTGGCCGAAGTAGATGTTATCACCAAGAACCAAGCAGCTTGGCTCACCGGCAATAAACTCTTCGCCAATCAGGAACGCTTGCGCTAAACCATCTGGACTCGGCTGCTCGGCATAACTGAGGTTAATACCAAACTCGGCACCATTTCCCAGCAATCGTTTGAATGAGGGTAAATCGTCAGGCGTAGAGATAATCAAGATGTCCCGAATTCCGGCTAGCATCAGCACCGAAAGCGGGTAATAAATCATGGGTTTATCGTAGATAGGTAACAGTTGCTTGGAGACACCACGGGTGATTGGGTGCAGACGCGTCCCGGAACCACCAGCAAGGATTATACCTTTCATATTCACTCCAGAACGGCACGGCAGCACGAGGCTACCGCACTCGAGCATTATTCGCTTAGGCCTAAGCGTTCACCTGCGTAGGAGCCATCCTGAACACGACGCCACCAGGTTTCGTTATTCAGATACCAAGCTACCGTTTTGCGGATGCCGCTTTCGAATGTTTCCTGTGGTCGCCAACCTAGCTCACGATCAATCTTACTGGCGTCAATGGCATAACGCATGTCATGGCCAGGGCGGTCTTTCACGTAAGTAATCAGATCGCGATAGTGAGCCACACCTGCAGGTTTATTCGGCGCCAACTCTTCCAGCAGTTCACAAATGGTTGTAACGACGTCGATATTTTTACGTTCGTTATGACCACCGATGTTGTAGGTTTCACCCACCACACCTTCGGTGACGACTTGGTACAATGCACGGGCATGGTCTTCGACGTATAACCAATCACGAACCTGCGCCCCATTACCATAAACGGGCAATGGTTTACCCGCCACGGCATTCAAAATCACCAAGGGGATCAACTTCTCAGGGAAGTGATAAGGGCCGTAGTTGTTAGAACAATTAGTAATAATCGTTGGCAAGCCATAGGTACGCAGCCAAGCGCGAACCAGATGATCGCTCGAAGCCTTGGAGGCAGAATATGGGCTACTTGGCGCATAAGGCGTGGTTTCGGTAAACAAGTCATCGGTACCGTGCAGATCGCCATAAACTTCATCGGTGGAGATATGATGGAAACGGAAGGCCTGTTTCTGCTGTTCTGTCAGTGTTTGCCAGTAATGGCGCGCCGCTTCCAACATGGTGTAAGTGCCCACCACGTTGGTTTCAATAAAGGCAGCCGGACCATCAATCGAACGATCCACATGACTTTCCGCCGCCAGATGCATTACCACATCAGGTTTATATTGGGCGAAAACCTTGTCCAACGCCGCACGATCGCAAATATCTACCTGCTCAAAAGCATAACGTTCGCTATCAGCAACCGGTGCCAAAGATTCAAGGTTACCGGCGTAGGTCAGCTTATCCACCACCACCACGGCATCCGTCGTGTCGCTGATAATATGTCTTACCACTGCGGAACCGATAAAACCGGCTCCACCGGTGACTAGAATACGTTTCAACGCCAAACTCCTTTGGTATCGACAATCCAATTTTGTTTGATCTTCTCCGGCGCGATGTCTTTGAATTGTTTGTGATCAACCAACATCACGACGACATCAGCTTGTCCCAGAGCGGTAGCCATATCTTTCAACGTTACCTGCCCTACCAATGACTTCGGTAGTTGTTCCACATGAGGTTCCACCGCCCAAGTTTCACCCGCATGCCAATCAGCAATCAGATGTGCCACTTCAACCGCAGGGCTTTCTCGCAAATCGTCGATATTCGGCTTAAATGCCAAACCAAAGCAGGCAATTTTCACTTCAGAAGCGCGCTTATTGGTCGCTGCCAAGCAATCAGCAACTGCGGTTTTCACTTGGTCGACAACCCACAATGGCTTGCCGTCGTTGACTAGACGCGCAGTGTGGATCAAACGAGCCTGTTGCGGATTCTGTGCCACGATAAACCACGGATCGACCGCGATACAGTGACCGCCAACGCCTGGGCCAGGTTGCAAAATATTGACGCGTGGATGGCGGTTAGCCAAACGGATCAATTCCCATACGTTGATACCCTGATCGGAGCAGATCAGCGAAAGTTCGTTAGCAAAGGCGATATTGACATCGCGGAAGCTATTTTCGGTCAGCTTACACATCTCGGCGGTACGCGCGTTGGTTACAACACACTCACCTTCGAGGAAAATTTTGTACAGCGAGCTAGCACGTTCGGAGCATTTCGGCGTCATCCCACCGATAACACGGTCGTTCTGAATCAATTCAACCATCACCTGCCCCGGCAGCACACGCTCTGGGCAATAGGCGATATTCACGTCGGCAGCTTCGCCAGCCTGCTGCGGGAAACTCAGATCGCTACGAGCTTCTGCTAACCACTCAGCCATCTGCTCGGTCGCGCCTACTGGTGAAGTAGACTCCAGAATCACCAAATCACCTTTTTTTAGCACCGGCGCTAATGATTTGGCCGCGGCCTCTACATAGGCCAGATCCGGCTCGTGGTCACCTTTAAACGGTGTTGGTACGGCGATCAGGAAAGCATCTGCCGCCAACGGTTTTGTGACCGCACTCAGGTAGCCGCCTTCAACCGCTTCCTTGACCACTTTATCCAAGTCAGGTTCGACGATATGGATCGCGCCACGGTTGATGGTATCAACTGCGTGTTGGTTGACATCAACGCCCACCACTTTCTTTTTGCGCGAAGCAAATGCGGCGGCTGTAGGCAGCCCGATATAGCCCAGACCGATAACCGAAATAGTGTCAAAACTCATAGTTTCACCTGATGATTCTTTAAAGCTTCGAGGATACGCTGGCAGGCATTCCCGTCACCGTATGGGTTATGCGCCCGACTCATAGCGTGGTATTCGTTTTCATCCGTCAGTAAACGGGTGACTGCATCGACAATTTTAGTCACATTGGTTCCCACCAAACGTACCGTGCCAGCATCTACCGCCTCTGGCCGCTCAGTCGTATCGCGCATCACTAACACCGGCTTACCCAGTGATGGAGCTTCTTCCTGAATACCGCCTGAATCGGTCAATATCATATAAGACTTGGCCATCAGATAGACGAATGGCAGATAATCTTGCGGATCGATCAACACGATGTTGTCGATACCTTTCAGGATACGATTAACTGGCTCACTGACATTAGGATTCAGATGTACTGGATACACCACTTGGACATCGGGATGGTTGCGAGCAATCTCGGCTAACGCGCTACAAATACGCTCAAAACCGCCGCCAAAACTTTCACGGCGGTGGCCAGTAACCAAAATCAACTTCTTACTGTCATCCAAGAACGGGTAACGCTGTGCCAAGTTATCGAGTAACTCTTGGTTACCCATTACGCGATCGCGCACCCAGAACAGCGCGTCAATCACGGTGTTGCCCGTGACAAAAATATGTTCGTCCGACAACGATTCACGCAACAAATTTTGGCGAGAGTTTTCGGTGGGCGCAAAATGATACACCGCTAGGTGTCCGGTCAATTTACGGTTACCTTCTTCTGGCCAAGGCGAATACAGATCGCCCGTACGCAAACCGGCCTCCACATGCCCAACCGGAATACGTTGGTAAAACGCCGCTAAACTGGTTGCCAACGTCGTCGTGGTATCGCCATGCACCAACACCACGTCGGGTTTAAATTCTTCTAATACGCCCTTCAGACCTTCTAAGATACGACAAGTGATCTCACTCAACCCTTGACCGGGCTTCATAATGTTCAAATCGTAATCAGGAACGATTTCAAATAACCGCAATACCTGATCCAACATCTCGCGATGCTGTGCCGTTACGCAGACTTTTGATTCAAAGGCATCATCCTGAGCCAGAGCATGTACCAGCGGCGCCATCTTAATGGCCTCAGGTCTGGTACCGAAAACTGTCAAAACTTTCACAGCGGATCTCTTTTCGTCAGTAAACACAGAGTGAACTGCGTATTGGGCACTTACGCCCTTATCAGCGGATGATTGTATTCTTGTTAATTACGTGGCCGGCGAGTCAATGCAACTCCTGCGCCAACTAAAGCACCAATGGCCCCCCACATGATTAACCAAAATACACGACGTGGACTATCACGTTTTACTGGTTCTTCCGGGGTACGTAAGTAGCGATAAGTTTGAAATTTCTCGTCTAGCGTTGGGCCAACGTTCAACGTCGCCAACATCGCGCGGTTCTGATCGTAATCCAAATCGTAGTTAGGACCTGATGCCTGTAGCCCTTCCAAACGCGCCTGCAACATCGGTTTCCCTAGCAAGAACAGATCAGAAGCCGGTAATTGCTCAACGGGTGTATCCGTTTGAGTACGACTGATACCTTGTTGCTCAGCAATCTTCAATGCCTGTTGTACCCTACTTAACTCACGCTTATAAACCGCCTCGGCTACCGCTTCTTGACGTTTCACTTGCGCTTTCATTGAGGTGGTACGTACCGCCCAAGCCCCTTGAACCTCAGCATTCAGATGTTTCGCCGCACGCTGACTAGCAAATGCCACATACTCGCGTAGCAGGCGATTAGCATCAGCCGACGTTTCAGCCGTCAGTTTCACACCGTCGTAAGGCACTTTTTTATCATCACGCGCGGTAAAGACGATGTTGTTAATCAGCTCATCAAGCAGCGCAGCATTAGCCCGTTCATCCCCTTCCTGACGCTGTTTGTAATAATTACTCTGCAACCAGAAATCACGGCGGGTGTCGTAGGCCGCTAACTGCATGATGAATTCATTGTAGGCTTCGTCGGCAATACTCGGTTGTTCAGTCGCTGTCGCGGCAAGAGTTCGCACATCTAAATTTCGCAAGAATTGTTGTTGAGAGTAATAGCTCCCTAACGCATTCACTGTGGGTTTATCGGTGATAGCAGTCGCACTCCACTCCTGCTTCACTAGATAGGAAACCCCCAGTGCGACCGCAGCAAATAGCACCGCCATACCGATAATCCACGGTTTTCCACGCCACAGGGTGCAACACAAACCGCGGATATCGAGCTCGTTATCCACTGGCGGGGTATTCTTGTCAGACGTTATTTCTGAATTCATCACTGCCCAAAAGCCTCTGGTTAGGATTCTTGCTTATTGATGGCGGAACGACGCAAGCGGCGCTTAAAACGCTTGATATAGCGTGCCACACGCCAAGCACGCTTAATGCAATAACCGTAAAATAGGAATGCCAGTAGGAATAATACCAGCATCGCCCACTCAGGAATAAAGGTAAGTTGTTCACCGATCACCCCGATAGCAGCTAGAACGGCAGCCGCCAACGTGATCAACACAAACGCTTGCCGCGGCGTAAAGCCTGCTCGCATAATCAAGTGGTGGATGTGTTGACGATCAGGAGAGAACGGGCTCATACCTTTACGCAGACGGCGATACATGATGGCGATCATGTCCATCAGTGGGATAGCAATAATCCATAATGCCGTGACCGGGCTAATCGAAGGATTAGTACCCTGAGAGCTTTGTAACAGTAGCCAGATTGCCGTAAAACCGATCAGAGTACTGCCAGCATCGCCCATAAAGACTTTGTAACGCCGGCCAAGAATTCCGAGGTTAAGCAAGATATAGGGAACGATGGCGGCAATCATGGCGAAACACCAAAATGCCAATTCAGCATGGCCACTCAGGTACAACAGTATTCCTAGCGCACCAAACGAAACGCACGACAGCCCACCGAGCAGACCATCGATGCCATCGACCATATTGAAAGCGTTAATCGCCGCCCAAACGGCAAACAGGGTCACCAGATAACCAAATGGCCCCAGCAACATTTCCCAGCCGCCCAAGATATAGCCCAAGCTGTGCAGATAAAGTCCAGCAAACACCATCATGGCGATACCGACTAAAGCTTGCACAGAGGCGCGAAATTTTACGCTGATATCGAAACGATCGTCGAGGGCACCCACAAACACCAACACACCTGCACAGGCAAGATAAAGTTTGTCATGCGCGATCGTTTGATCGGTGATCAAGAAAGCAAAACACAGACCAGCATAAACAGAAATACCACCGACCAAGGGAATCAAACCTTGATGGCGCTTACGATAATTGGGTTTATCCACTAGGCCAATACGTTTTGCTACCTTGCGGGCAACAAATAGAAATGCCAAGGAAAACAGGAAAACAAATAGAATTTCAGTACTCATGTGAGCAAGTTCACAGTTAACAAATCTCTGAGAAGATGAAGTAGCTTAACACGGACAAAAAACAGCACCAGATGTCCTAGCTACCTTTCAGTCATTTCCTATGACAGCAGCGAATCGTTCTTATTCACACAAAAACACATTTCAACAAAATAAATGCACAAAACTAATATATTTATATTGAAGATAAGAGCAAATGCACAGCAGGTCGCAAAAATAACGCACGTTTTTATTACTACTGCTATCGTATCCGCCAAAAGCAAAAAACGCCACGACTAGGCGCAGCGTTCTTTGTTTTTTTTACTCAAATTATGAGCGTTTCATCATATCGAAGAAATCGTCATTGGTTTTACTCATCGCCAATTTGTTAATGAGGAATTCCATTGCGTCAATTTCACCCATTGGATGTATGATTTTACGCAAGATCCACATTTTCTGCAGTTCTTCCGACGTGGTAAGCAATTCTTCTTTACGAGTACCGGAACGATTGTAATCAATCGCAGGGAATACACGTTTTTCGGCAATCTTGCGCGCCAAATGTAACTCCATATTGCCTGTACCTTTAAATTCTTCGTAAATAACCTCATCCATTTTCGAACCGGTATCTACCAGCGCAGTTGCAATAATGGTCAGGCTACCGCCCTCTTCCACATTACGCGCAGCACCGAAGAAACGTTTTGGACGATGCAAGGCGTTGGCATCCACACCACCAGTCAGTACCTTGCCAGAGGCAGGAACCACGGTGTTGTAAGCACGAGCTAAGCGGGTAATGGAGTCCAGCAGGATGATCACGTCTTTCTTGTGCTCAACCAGACGTTTGGCTTTTTCGATGACCATTTCGGCAACCTGCACATGGCGAGAAGCGGGCTCATCGAAGGTAGAAGCGATCACTTCTCCTTTCACCAGACGTTGCATCTCGGTTACTTCTTCCGGACGTTCGTCGATCAACAACACCATCAGCACACAGTCTGGATGGTTGTAAGCGATGCTTTGTGCAATGTTCTGCAACAGCATGGTTTTACCGGCTTTCGGCGGTGCGACGATCAGACCACGTTGACCACGGCCAATCGGAGCGGCCAAGTCCAACACACGAGCGGTCAAATCTTCGGTAGAACCGTTGCCACGCTCCATACGCAGGCGAGAGTTCGCATGCAGTGGCGTCAAGTTCTCAAACAGAATCTTGTTACGGGCATTTTCCGGTTTGTCATAGTTGACTTCGTTAACTTTCAACAGTGCAAAATAACGCTCGCCTTCTTTTGGCGGACGGATTTTACCGGAAATGGTGTCACCTGTACGGAGGTTGAAACGGCGGATTTGGCTAGGGGATACATAGATGTCGTCGGGGCCGGCGAGGTAGGAACTGTCTCCAGAGCGGAGGAAACCAAATCCATCCTGCAATATTTCCAGCACACCGTCGCCGAAAATATCTTCTCCGCTTTTCGCATGTTGCTTAAGGATGGAGAAGATAATGTCCTGCTTACGCAGGCGGGCTAGGTTTTCCAGCCCCATATTTTCGCCGAGAGTGATCAGGTCAGAAACCGGCGTATTTTTTAATTCGGTAAGATTCATAATGGTGGGTTCTTAAACTCGGGGTATGTCTCGAACATATATCGTGAATGGTATGGCAGCTGGTATACATGCCTGTTTGCTGGACGTTCGATCACCGACCTGCTGGATCATCACAGTAAAAAGTGGCTTACATGAGATGCACGCATTGACGATATAAGATCGAAGGTGCCTTAAAAATGATTTTTGCAAAACTGTTTGATTGTCAAACACCGGCTGAGTTCACTTTAATGGTAACTTCAACGGTTTAACACAGAGTAAAACTATAGATTCAAACGCTTTAGATTTAAAACTTCGGACAAGTTCTATTTGCAGTGTGGTTAAACTTAGCACGCTTCTTCGCAGGCGTCTACACCCTTCGTATTTGAAGCCGCATCTGTGTTGACTACGTGCATTCACCCCGGTCACATAGTTGCCTATGCTTCCGGGGACTCACGCCCTTGCCGCCTTGTTGCGACTTCAACTACTTTGGGTGTGAACAAATACGACATCCAACACCAGACGCCCACACAAGGCTTCCCGCCTGATTACAGATTCGCGTCAAGGAACTCTTTGAGTTGACCTTTAGACAGTGCGCCCACCTTGGTCGCCGCCACTTCACCATTTTTGAACAGCAACAGTGTAGGGATACCACGGATGCCATACTTAGGTGCAGTGCCCGGGTTCTGGTCGATATTCAGCTTGGCGATGGTCAACTTGCCTTCGAACTCTACGGCAATCTCATCCAGGATCGGAGCAATCATCTTGCACGGCCCACACCATTCAGCCCAGAAATCAACCAAGATGGCTCCTTCGGCTTTCAGCACGTCCGTATCGAAGCTGTCATCTGTCAGGTGAATAATTTTATCGCTCATGTTTTACTCCACAGGATTGTTGCCTACCTTGTTGGTGTAGCATTAACCAACGTAGGTGATTTTATCTCACCGTGTTTATTTCAACGGATGTGCTTTCGTAAAGCAATAGTTAGCTGATATTCTACCACACTATGAGCAAAACACACTTGACCGAACAGAAGTTTTCCGACTTCGCCCTGCACCCGTTAGTCATTGAAGCCCTTGAGAAAAAAGGGTTTCACCATTGCACGCCTATCCAGGCGTTAGCATTGCCGCTCACGCTCTCAGGGCGTGACGTTGCAGGTCAGGCGCAAACCGGTACTGGCAAGACGCTGGCATTTTTAGCGTCTACTTTCCATTATTTGCTTTCTCATCCGGCGAAACAGGATCGCCAAACCAACCAGCCGCGCGCCCTGATCATGGCACCTACACGCGAACTGGCGGTGCAGATCCACTCCGATGCAGAAGCCCTGTCCCAATCCACAGGCCTGAAACTCGGCTTGGCCTACGGCGGCGACGGCTACGATAAACAGCTGAAAGTACTGGAAAGCGGCGTAGATATCCTGATCGGCACCACCGGTCGTTTGATTGATTACGCCAAACAGCATTATATCGATCTGGGTGCTATCCAGGTTGTGGTTCTCGACGAAGCCGATCGCATGTACGATCTGGGCTTTATCAAAGACATCCGCTGGTTGTTCCGCCGTATGCCGGTCGCCAGCCAACGTCTGAACATGCTGTTCTCCGCCACCTTGTCGTACCGCGTACGCGAACTGGCTTTTGAGCAGATGAACAACGCCGAATATGTCGAAGTGGAACCGGAACAAAAAACCGGCCACCGCATTCAGGAAGAGTTGTTCTATCCTTCCAACGAAGAAAAAATGCGCCTGTTGCAGACGTTGATCGAAGAAGAATGGCCAGATCGCTGCATTATCTTCGCTAACACCAAACACCGCTGTGAAGACGTTTGGGGTCATTTGGCCGCTGACGGTCATCGCGTAGGCCTGCTGACCGGTGACGTGGCACAGAAAAAGCGCCTGCGTATTCTGGAAGACTTTACCAAAGGTGACTTGGATATTTTGGTCGCGACCGACGTTGCTGCCCGTGGCTTGCATATTCCTTCCGTCACCCACGTGTTTAACTACGATCTGCCTGACGATTGCGAAGACTATGTGCACCGTATTGGTCGTACCGGTCGAGCCGGTGAAAGCGGTCACTCCATCAGCTTGGCTTGTGAAGAGTACGCCCTCAACCTGCCCGCGATCGAAACCTATACCGGTCACAGCATCCCGGTGAGCAAATACAACAGCGATGCGTTGTTGAGCGACTTGCCAGCACCGAAACGCCTGTCTCGTCCACGCAGTGGTAACGGCCCACGTCGGGGTTCAGCGCCACGTCGTAACAGTGGTGCACCACGTAACAACCGTAAACGTCCAGGCTGATAAAACACATGCTCAGTTCCAGCAACCTCTATGCCGCCATCGATTTGGGTTCCAACAGTTTCCATATGTTGGTGGTGCGTGAGGTGGCTGGCAGTATCCAAACTCTGGCACGCATTAAACGCAAAGTGCGGTTGGCGGCGGGTCTGGATCCGCAGAATCATTTGTCAGTAGAAGCCATGCAACGCGGTTGGCAGTGTTTGCGGTTATTCTCCGAACGTTTGCAGGACATCCCACGCGAACAAATCCGCGTGGTGGCAACGGCAACGTTGCGGCTGGCATCCAATGCCAATGAATTTCTGCAAACCGCAGAGCAAATCCTCGGTTGCCCTATTCAGGTCATTAGCGGTGAAGAAGAAGCCCGTCTGATTTACCACGGCGTTGCCCATACCACTGGCGGTTCCGATCAACGTTTAGTGGTCGATATCGGCGGCGGTAGCACCGAGCTCGTCACAGGTGACGGTTCACAAGCCACCCAGCTTTATAGTCTATCGATGGGTTGTGTCACTTGGTTGGAACGCTTTTTCAGCGATCGCAATCTAGGGCAAGAAAACTTCGATCGCGCCGAACAAGCCGCCCGTGAAATGGTGCGCCCTATCGCTCCCCAGTTACGCCAGCAAAGTTGGCAAATTTGCGTTGGTGCTTCCGGCACCGTGCAAGCGTTGCAGGAAATCATGGTGGCGCAGGGGATGGACGAACGCATCACTCTGCCCAAACTGCGTCAACTGAAACAACGCGCGATCCAGTGCGGTAAGTTAGAAGAGCTAGAAATTGAAGGGTTAACGCTGGAACGTGCTTTGGTGTTCCCGAGCGGTTTGTCGATTCTGTTGGCTATTTTCCAAGAACTGGGCATCGAAAGCATGATGTTGGCGGGTGGGGCACTGCGTGAAGGATTGGTCTACGGCATGTTGCACCTCCCGGTGGAACATGACATTCGCCTTCGCACCTTGCGTAATTTGCAACGCCGTTATCTGCTGGATACCGAACAGGCCGAACGCGTCAGTCAACTGGCGGCAAATTTCTCACAACAAGTGGCACATGAATGGCAATTGGATGCGCGATGTCGCGAGTTACTCCATGCCGCCTGTCTGCTGCACGAAATCGGCCTGAGCGTCGATTTCAAGCAGGCTCCGCAACACGCCGCTTATTTGGTTCGCCATCTCGACATGCCCGGTTTTACCCCAGCACAGAAAAAACTACTGGCAACCCTGCTACAAAACCAGAGCAATACCATCGAGTTACCGCTACTTAGTCAGCAAAATGCCCTGCCGCCACGCATGGTGCAGCACTTGTGTCGTATTTTGCGATTAGCCATTATCTTTGCCAGCCGTCGCCGTGACGACACGCTACCCGCCGTGCGTTTACGTGCTAGCCACGATGATCGGTTATCGGTGATTTTACCAGCGGGTTGGTTAGAGCAGCATCCATTGCGTGCCGAAGCTCTGGATCAAGAAAGCCAATGGCAGAGTTATGTGCACTGGCCGGTGGTGTTGGAAGAACAAGCCTGATGAGATCAGGGCGATCATTGCACCCTGAATCTATTTGCCGTCTTTCGCCTTCGCTAACATCGCCCGAATATTCGCCACGTTACTCTGCCCTTTCTGCATCCGTTCTTGTGGACTCACCACTTTGCGCTCGGTTTCCCACAGCAGATCATCCTGCGGTAATTCAAGTAAGAAGCGGCTCGGCTCAGGGCGCACCAATTCACCATATTGGCGACGTTCGCGGCACAGAGTGAAAATCAGCTCTTTTTGGGCGCGAGTAATACCCACATAGGCCAAACGTCGCTCTTCATCGACATTTTCCTCGTCAATGCTGCTCTGGTGCGGCAATAACCCCTCTTCCATCCCTACCAGAAACACATAAGGGAATTCCAAACCTTTCGAAGCATGCAGCGTCATCAACTGAACCTGATCTACATCTTCTTCGCTTTCCCCACGTTCCATCATGTCACGCAGCGTAAAGCGAGTGACCACTTGGGTGAGCGTCATCGCTTCATCCAAGTCGTTACCTTCCAGCATTTCGGTCATCCAGCCGAACAACGTATTGACGTTTTTCATCCGCATTTCGGCGGCTTTTGGGCTAGGAGAGGTTTCGAACAACCAGCTTTCGTAATCCACACCGTGGAGCAAATCACGCACGGCGGCTACCGGCTCACGCTCCGCCAGTTGGGCAATGCCATCCAACCAATGGGTGAAACGTTGTAATGATTCCAACCCACGGCCGGTCAAATACTGGCTCAGCCCCAAATCAAAACTAGCGCGGAACAGGCTCTTATTACGCTGATTTGCCCATTCACCCAGCTTTTGCAGTGTCGCTGAACCAATTTCACGTTTAGGCGTATTGACGATACGCAAGAACGCACTGTCATCGTCTGGGTTAGTCAGTACACGTAGATAAGCCAACAGGTCTTTGATTTCAGGGCGTGAGAAGAATGATGTCCCGCCAGAAATTTTGTACGGGATGCGGTTTTGCATCAGCATCTTTTCAAATACGCGCGACTGATGGTTACCGCGGTACAAAATGGCATAATCACCATAATTGGTCTTTTTGACAAAGTGATGGGCAATCAACTCCCCCACCACCCGCTCAGCCTCATGGTCTTCGTTATTGGCGGTGACGACTTTCAGTTCTTCACCGTAACCCAATTCAGAAAATAGCCGTTTTTCGAATACGTGCGGGTTGTTAGCAATCAAAATATTGGCGGCTTTCAGGATACGCTCGCTGGAACGGTAGTTTTGCTCCAACTTAATCACCTGCAACGCCGGAAAATCTTCTTTCAGCAACACCAAGTTTTGCGGCCGCGCCCCACGCCAAGAGTAGATCGACTGATCGTCGTCCCCCACCACGGTAAAGCGTGCACGGTTACCCACCAACAGTTTCACCAATTCATATTGGCTGGTGTTGGTGTCCTGATATTCATCCACCAACAGGTAACGAATGCGGTTCTGCCAGCGCTCCCTGACCTCTTCATTGCGTTGCAACAACAGCGTCGGCAACAGGATTAAATCGTCGAAATCCAGCACGTTACAGGCACGCATATGGGCGTGATACAAACCATAACAGTGGGCAAACAGCTTATCGCGCTCGGAACGCGCCAACTCTGCTGCCCGTTGCGGATCGACCAGATCGTTCTTCCAATTGGAGATAGTTGAAATCAATTGAGCAATCAGCGTTTTATCTTCTTCCAGCCACTTTTCGGTCAGTTCTTTGAGTAACGCTAACTGATCTTGATCGTCAAACAATGAGAAGTTGGACTTCATGCCCAGCGCCGCATATTCACGCTTGATGATATCCAACCCCAATGTATGGAAGGTCGAAATCATCAACCCACGCGCCTCTTTTCGCCCCATAGTTTGCGCCACCCGCTCTTTCATCTCGCGTGCGGCCTTGTTGGTAAACGTCACCGCAGCGATATGGCGTGCCTGATAGCCGCATTGATGGATCAGGTGGGCAATTTTATTGGTGATCACCCGCGTTTTGCCGGAACCGGCACCCGCCAATACCAGACAGGGTCCGGTAACAAATTCGACGGCTTGTTGTTGGCGAGGATTCATTCGCATGGCGTTTTATGGCTCAACTGTTTCACGTGGGAGGAGGATTGTAGCAGAAAGCATCCGCAGGATTTAACCGGTATACTGTGCGCAATTATCGTATGACGGAAGGGGAGATCATGGCAAAGACGGCGTGCGCCTTGCACATTTTGGTGGATAACGAGAAGCTAGCCAATGAGTTACTGGCAAAATTGAAGCGTGGCGTCAGCTTCGATACCCTAGCGCGTAAATATTCCAGTTGCCCATCGAAACGCAACGGGGGCTCCTTGGGGGAGTTCAACAAAGGCACTATGGTGGCCGCTTTCGACAAAGCCGTGTTCAGCATCCCATTGCTAAAGCCTTATGGCCCAGTGAAAACCCAGTTTGGCTATCACATCATCAAAGTGTTATATCGGAATTAATATAACCCCAAGCTTGGCAAATAATTAAGGGGACAATGTCCCCTTAATCCAAATTTACTGTGCGCTGGTTTCCGGGGCTGGGGCGGCGCTGGTAGCCTCTGCCGGTTTCGGCTCTTCGTTCACTACCGCAGGTACTGGCGACATAATGCTCTGGTATGTTTCCTGCAACTGCTTCATATTCATCTCTTGTTCACCCTTTGGCTGCAACAATACCAAAGTGGCCTCTTGAGACAATTGCAGTTTCAGCGATTGGTTCAATGCTTCCAAAGTTAACGTCGACAAGAATTCCTGACGCAGTTTCTGATACTGCTCTGGAGCGATATCGACCACGCCACTTTGCTGTGAACGTAGACGCTGGCTCATCAGCACATCGGTATCAGTACGCGCATAAGTAGTAAACAGCTTGCTAAGTTGGTCGTTCTTTTGCGCCAGCAGGCCAGCGAACTCCTCCTTCGACAAACCGTTATCCCGCACGCTAGCCAATTCACGAGCGATAAAGCTCAAACCCGGCTTCAGGTTATCAACTGGCGTATTGAGATGGATGGCACATTGTGCGCGTTGGTACTGCACCCGGCAGTCAAAGCCCAATTGCAGGTTCTTCTGACCACTCTTTTCCAGCGCCTGCTGCATATGCCAGAACAGCGCCTCGCGGGCAATATCATTGCGCCAGTAGCGACCCAAGTTTTGTGAGTCACGAATGGGTGGCCAAGGCGTATCCCACATGATCGACAGCGTATCCTGCTTCACCTGATCGCTTATCAAACTCACTGGCTGCGGAGACAAAGGTGCTAATGTCGGCACCGTCGCAGGCGTTTCACGCTTGCCGGTCAATGGCGAGAAAGCTTTGTTGATCTGTTCACCCAAGCTGCGGCTATCCACTTTGCCGACCACATACAGCGTCATAGCATCTGGGGTATACCACTGTTGATAAAACTGTTTCAGGTGTTCGATATTCACCGGGTGCTTCGCCGGCTGAGCGGGATCATGCGCCAACAGGGTCGAGCCCTTCAGGCGGTAACGCCACCACGTGTCTTTCGGATTTGGTGGGAAAGTGCCGATCGGATCAACACTCGAATTCAGCACCGCTTGTACCGACTGCTCGTCGATAGCCAGTTTACCGGTGGTATCAGACAGCCACGCCAGCGCTTCTTTCAGCATATCAGGACGGTTATTCGGCAAACTCAGGTTATACATCGTGAAATCGTAGGAGCTGACGGCGGGCGGCAATGGTCGCTCCGTGTCGATACCCTGCTGCCATAAAGACTGCAACTGTGGCGTGGTAAAACTTTCGCTGCGTACAAGCGCAAGGCGCGGCAACAAATGGGCAAAACCAATTTGTTGAGAGGATTCAACCAGTGAACCGGTGTTGACCACTAGACGTAATTCGACGCGATCGCTTGGCCGCTGCGGCGTATCAAGAATTTGCCATGCAAATCCGTTATCCAATTTGCCCTGCTGCCAGGCTGGGTCGGGTTGTAGTGTTTCTGCCAGCACGCTGCTGCTGGTTGCGGCCAGCAATAGCCCACCAACGATAAGATGAATTCTGGTGCCCTGCATGTGAACCCCTGCTTAAAACAATCCAACTGCTAAATGATGATAAGAAATATGCCCAAAGTTGCACACTTGAGCAGAAAGTGGAAAGTGTACCACCGTGTTAGACCACATGCTTTTGTGGATGTCACTCATCGAAGTGAAAAATATTGAATCAGGGCGTTTTTAAGACAAAGAACATCAAAATGAGGCAGGGAAAACGACATCGGCTGCCGTAACAGCCGATGATTGATGAAAGGAGAATCAGGCAGAAGGCAGAGTTTTGTCTGTCGTCACTGCAGAATGCTTGTTATTCAGCACATCTTTCAGTTGTTTTTCGTCCAACTGCTTACACCATTTCGCCACCACGACCGTTGCGACACCGTTACCCACCAGATTGGTCAAGGCACGGGCTTCGGACATAAAGCGGTCGATACCGAGGATCAGCGCCAAGCCGGCCAACGGCAAATGCCCTACGGCCGAAATGGTGGCCGCCAACACGATAAAGCCGCTACCGGTAACACCCGCCGCCCCTTTAGAAGACAACAGCAGCACCACCAACAACGTCACCTGATGAATCACGTCCATTTGAGTGTTGGTCGCCTGCGCGATAAACACCGCAGCCATGGTCAGATAGATAGAGGTACCATCGAGGTTGAACGAGTAGCCAGTGGGTATTACCAAACCTACTACCGATTTCTTACAACCCAGTTTTTCCATCTTGTCGAGCATACGCGGTAGAACCGACTCGGAAGATGACGTCCCAAGCACGATCAACAGCTCTTCTTTGATGTATTTAACAAACTTGAAGATGCTGAAACCGTTGGCGCGAGCAATCGAACCCAATACCACCACCACAAACAAGATACAGGTGAGATAGAAACACGCGATCAGTTGCCCCAGTTGCAACAGCGTACCCACACCATATTTACCGATGGTGAACGCCATGGCACCGAAAGCTCCCAGCGGAGCCAAGCGCATGATCATATTGATAATACCGAAAATCACCCGGGAGAAACTTTCGATGAAATTGAAAATCAACTGACCTTTTTCACCCAAGCGATGCAGGGCAAAGCCGAACAGCACGGCGAACAACAGCACTTGCAAGATGTTGCCGCTAGCGAAGGCCCCAATCACGCTACCGGGAATAATGTCTAACAAGAACGGCACGATGCCCTGTTGCGAGGCTTGCTCGGCATACACCGCCACCGCTTTAGCATCCAAAGTACCCGGATCGACGTTCATACCCGCGCCAGGTTGCACCACGTTCACGATCACCAAACCAATCAGTAGCGCAATGGTACTAACGATTTCAAAATACAGCAGCGCGATGGCACCAGTACGACCAACCGCCTTCATGCTCTCCATGCCCGCAATACCGGTAACGACGGTACAGAAGATCACGGGTGCGATAATCATTTTAATTAGCTTAACAAAGCCGTCACCCAGTGGTTTCATCTGGGCACCGATGTCAGGGTAGAAATGGCCAAGCAGGATACCCAGCGTAATCGCTGTCAGCACCTGAAAATAAAGGCTTTTAAAGATTGTAATTTTCATAATTGAACATCCTATGGGGGAGATACGCGCGAAGCGTCCATCTAAAAAAATTCCGATAACTTCGCTTGCGCGGAAAATAACACCCCCATAACAACATGGAAATAACTTGTTGCTACTGCAGGTCAATGATGATGTGAATTTAAGAGCTGAAACGCGTCAGTCCGGGTGCAACTCGGTTGGTTACGTAAGAATTTCTTTCATTACCACAACATAGGTAGGATTGAATGGCGGTTTTCGGACGTCATGATCGGCTCAGTGGGTTGACTGGCAGTATTGGCTTTCAAACTCGCCACGCGGCAGTGGGCGCGAGAACAAGAACCCTTGCGCACGATAGATTCCATGTTGCAACAACCAATCACGTTGCTCTGGCGTTTCGACCCCCTCCGCCAGCACTGGCAAATCCAACACTTCAGAGATAGAGCGAACAATGCGTACCATCGCATCATCTTCCGGCAGCCCGCGGATAAAACTTTTGTCGATTTTAATCAGGTCGATAGGCAAACCACGCAGACGGTTAAGGTAATCCAAATTAGAATACCCCATGCCAAAATCATCCAGTGCGACGGAGAACCCCAACTCGTACAACTCACGCAATAACGTCAACGCGTTGTCCAAATCGTCGATGCGAGCGGTCTCTGTGATTTCCAGCAACAGTTTGCGCGGTTCGATACGGTACTGAGCCAGCAAGCCTTTCAAATGCGGCACAAAATCCTCATGTTGCATTTGAACTGCCGAAATATTTACCGCCAGCGGCAGAGTCACGCCCTGTGCCTGCCAGTCGGCCAAAATCCGGCAAGACTCTTCCAGCACCCAATGACCTAGCGGCACAATCACGCCAAGTTCTTCGGCTAATGGTATTACCTCAGCAGGCAATATCACGCTGCCATCCGGTTGCTGCCAACGCAGTAGGGCTTCGGCAGCGTAAACCGTATTGGTGCGCATATCCCACTGGGGTTGCAGGAATAACCTAAATTGACGCTGTTCGATAGCTTGTAGGATCTCACTTTCCTGCGTCAGACGTTTTTCAGTTCTTTCCGTCAGTTGCGACTCAAAGAACAGGATCTGATTTTTACCTTGTCGATGGGCAGACATCATCGCCGAAGTCGCGCTACGCAACAGTTGTTCAGCGCTCTCCCCTTGATTGAGGTAATGGGCAATACCAATGCTGGCACTTGGCCGCAGCGAGAGATGTTGCAACGTTAGCGGTGCATTGATTTGCTCCATAATACGTCGTGCCAGTTGCATTGCGTTGTAAGGCTGTTCAATGCCTTTGGCTAAAACGGCAAACTCGGTGCTATTTAGCTGCGCCAAAACCCCGTTGTTATCAATCGCCGCCCGCAGTTTGTCGGCCAACGTTTGCAATAACGTTTCGCGCATCGCCAGGTTTAATACGCTTAAGGCTTCGTGCAGCGTATCAATGCCAATCACCAACAGATTAAAGCGATTCGGCCGCAAACTGCTGGCGATATGTTGTTCCAGTAACGCGATAAATAACGTCTGATTAGGCAACGACGTGATCGGATTACGAGTACTCAAACGCCCCATATCGGCGTGCGCTTTGGCGAGCATTTGCTGATTACGGTTATAATTTCGCACCAATAAACCCAGCTCGTCATCCTGATGCAGCGTCGGCAACATCAGTTGATGATAAGGCGCGTTTTCCTGCGTCACGTTCTCCAGCTCTTTCACCATCGCCCGCAACGGATAGACCAGCAGACGATTCATGCACCAAGTAATGGCGATCGACAAAATCAGCGCCAACAGCAAGTAAGTCGACAACATGGTCGAAAAAGTGCTGAGGATAAACTGATACATGCGGTAAGAATCCGCCTGTAACACCAGATAGGCCAGCGGTTGCGGGTTAGTAGGCACTCTCTCCAATGAATAGAGCGGTACCGAAACACGCAGCGGCAGATTGAATACTTTGGCGATAAACTTAGGAACCGGACGCTCCGGCGGGAAGTTGACGTGCAATGCCCGAAACTCGTTCGGTAACACAATATCGGCGCGGGTAATAATACCGATCGGCAATAGTGAACTCAGCACTTGCTTGGTTTCGGGCACATCCATGCGTAACACGGCCTCTGCCAGCGGCTGCCGCACCGAATGGGCGATACTTTCTAGCTGCCGAGCATAGTCATCCCTGCGCTGCTGCACAAAATGGAATAACAGGATCACGATAAAGATGCAGATAGTCACCAGTGCCACACCGGAAATCGTCGCCATCTGTTTAATCGTTAGTGAACGCCTGACCCGCAAACCTACTCTCCGTTAATTCGGCTGAAATACAAAAGGGAGCCGAAACAGTCTGCTCCCCTCTAGGACTGGTCTGAGTATACTCGATTATTAACTGCTTTTATCTGGCTATACCGTTGGCAAAAGAAGGAAAAGCGAGGGTTTCGGCCTTTTCCTAAGGCAGGGTAGCAAAACTACCCTATGTAAAACACTAGGAATCCCAATCTTTAACCGTTACTTAAAATCTGCGTAGGGGGTCAGCGGCTGTGGCGGCAGATCCAAATCACCCTGCCAACCGGCCAACGAATAGCGCAGATAAACCAAAGCGTGGCTCGGGGTGTAATCTTTGGCCTGCTGAATATCGATGCCCGCACCCAACGTCCAATGCGAACTCAATCGACGTTCAATAATGGCTCGTAGGGTATAACCGACACCAGAAGAAGAACTGCCTTCCTCCACCGCATATTTGTCTGGCAACGAATCTGGGATCATCCCCTGCAACGGATAGCGCTTCTGGCTACTGGTTTTAGCATGAGAAACCGATACCGAGCCGCCCACCTCAAATGACCAATTTTCAGTACGTTGACGATAATTGACGGGCACCGCCAACGACATATATTGCTGCGGGCTGTAATAGCCGCCCTGCCCCAGTGAGTACCCACTTAGGTCTTTTTGGTAGTGCCACAGCATGGTGTTCAGACCAATGGTGGCGCGGCGGTTATCTTCATTAATCAGTTTGTAGTAATAACCGGCCATGAAACGTTCACGCTGGTTATCTTCGACGTTTTGCCCAGTTAACATATGGGCACTGAGATCGGCCCAGACGCCGTGCGCTTCGCCACGATCGTAACTGGCGCTCAAGCTCATCCCCGTCGCTCGCACACCGCCCCAGGTGATGCCGGTATTAGGATCTTTGGTGCCGCCATAAGCCAGTAACGAGCTGGCAATCGGTCGCCGTGAAGCCGCTAACGTCCAACCGATATGCTGCCAGTCGCCGCTATAAGCCAATCCACCCACCCAATCGACCACCTCGAAGCCCATCGGTGTGGTACCAATATCCGCCGCCCAGCGATCATTCTTCCAGCCCACCGCCACGCTGGTGCCGTTGGTTTTCTGGCTCTCATCACCGCGACAGCCCACGCTGTTACAGGTGCCAAAGGTTTCATCGTATTTGCCACCGTTGGTGGAGAAGGTTCCCGCATTCAATTCCACCGTATCGGTGCGGAAAAAGGCTCGGCCATCGTACAGCGGCATATCCACCTGCAACATAGTGTCGTGAGCTTGGTAGTCGGAAATACCGCCCGTGCCGCTGGAGCCCCAATAGTCATGATCTAGCGTGACGTTGACGTCCTGCTGACGGTATAAATCCGCCGCATCGGAACGAATCCCGCGTTTCAACCAATCGTCGGTGGCATTATTGCGGGTCAGTAACGTGTAGCTGTCGTTATCCTGTGGCACGCTTGGCGTGATGCCACTGGCCACCATCGCCTGCTGATAATCTTGTTTTGCCTGTTCCGGCAGGCGTTGCTCGCTCTCCAAACGGGCTGCGTCACGGTAAATCAACGCTTTGCCCTGCCCCGGCGGTTGCTGCTGGGCCGCGGTTTTCAACTGGTCAAAAATACCGAGCGCCTTATTGGGCTCACCGACCGCACTCCAAGCATTTGCCACCCGCCGCTGGCTGTTGATCGATTCATCAGCCTGTTCCGGCGTGGTTTGCAATTGCTGACGCGCTTTATCCAACTCGCCCTGCGCCACATAAGCTTCGATCTCGCCCAAGCGAGCATCGGGGTTATTCGGTTCACGGGTTTTCACCCGCTGATAATCAGCCAACGCGACGGCATAATCACCCCGCGCCAGTGCCCAATCCGCCAGAGTCAGATCAATGCGGGTATTCGGCGGTTGTTGCCGCAAATAGGCAATGGCTCTCGCTTCATCACCCGCGGCACGCAGTTGTTCGGCGTGATCTAAGGTCGCCTGAAGTTTCAACCGCTGTGCCAGCTCGCGCATATTGTCGTTCCATTGCGTCGTCGGCAGCGTGGCTAAATGCGTTAGTGCCTGCGAATCACGATCGCTCGCGGACAGATACAGCGCATAGGCATAAACTTGCTGCGGATTGTTGCGCTGCCGCTGCGCCAACTGACGAAATACCGCATCCGCCTGCTGCGGTTGCCCGGCTTGACGCAGCGTTTGCGCATAATGGTAGGTCAGCCAAACATCATCCGGCTCCATCTGCTGGGCACGGCGATAAGTTTCGACTGCCTGATGCCATTGCTGCTGCTCCGCCAATTTTTCGGCCTGCTGTTTCAGCCTATCCAATTGCAGACTGGCGAGCGTACTGCGCATTTTATTCTGCTGACCACGCGGTAGGCTGCTCAGATAGGCCAGTGCTTTTTCCGGTGACTGGCGTTGGTAAATATTCACTAACCCACGTACCGCACTGCCATTATTCGGCTCGAGTCGTAGAGCCTGACGATAATAACCTTCCGCCGCAGCGTCATTTTTCCGTGTCACCGCCACATCGCCCAAGCCAATCAAGGCACTGCTGTCGCTATTATCGAGCCGCCGTGCCTGCTGATATTGTTGTTCTGCCAGTGGCAAATTATTGGCCTTCAACGCGTTGTCGCCCTGATCGAGCGCCAACCAATAGCGGGTGCTCTTGATGAGACTCTGCCATTTGCCGCTGTTATAACCATCTTGATCGGCCTGCTGCGCCTTGCGGAACCACTCAAGCGCCTGCTGACGATTGCCAGCCCGTGAATAGGCTAATCCCAACGCACCCAGCACTTCGGCATCATTAGGCGAGGCCACCAGTGCTTTTTTCAATTCTGGGATCGCGTTACGGCTACCGCCTTTATCTACCTGCGCCAATCCACGTATCCGCGCCTGATAAGCCGGATCTGCCAGCAGAGTTTGTTGCCTTGCCAGTTCTTGCTTAGCGCTGGTTGCCTGATCGCCGATATCGAATACGCCGAGGAAGCGGTTAAGCGCTGTGACGCTGGCTGGGCTGACCGGCATGGCTTTAACTTTTTCCAACCACAGATCGGCAGCTGCACCGCGCCCCGCCGGGTCAGCAGCCACTTTCTGTAAGTATTCATAAGCTTGTGCATCACGATCCTGACTAAACAGCAATCGCACCAGCACCATACGCAACGGCACATTACCGGGATATTGGTTATCAAGCGCTTGTAACTGTTTGATAGCGTTAGGCTCTTGCCCAGGCAGACGCGCCACCAGCCGCCAATATTCCACGGACAGATCGAGCGTCGGAGGATTACCGTGGAATAATTCGTCGTACTGCGCCTTAGCTTCAGGCAAACGTCCGGCGGTCGCCATTAACCGCGCTTGCTGTAACTTCTGACGCATCGCGGGTTGGGTCAGCATCATGTTCATTTCGGCCTGACGATAAACCGTAGACTGCGGTGCGATACCTTTTAGTTTATCCAACTGCTGCTGTGCCAACGCCTGATTCCCCTGCCGCAGAGCCAAACGCATGCGCGCGGTAATCACATCAGGGTTATTCGGGTCCATCATTTCTAGCCGATACAGCGACTGACGCACCAATTCTTCTTTATTGCTGGCCTCGCCCACGCGCACTTGTTCCAGCAACCATTGCTCTGGCGCGACGGTTTCTGCTCCTTGCGCTGTGGGCAACATCGCCAAACTTAACGGTAACAGGCTTAGCCAGTTTATTTTGAAGTTGTGCATTGGCTGCCCCAGGCAGGTTGCAATTCACCCTGCCGATTAAAACGATAACGTTGTTGATCCCATCCTTGGCCGAACAGCATCAGCGAGAAACTGAAATAGGCATCGTCGCCCGGTGGGTTATTTTTGATACGCTGGCGCTGTACGGCCAACGCCTCCGGCATTTCGGCCAGCAATGGCAACATCGCCGCAGAGAATCCTACTGGGCCATTACCGGTAGTTTTGCCGCTGGCAGCGTCGGTTTTTTCCGGCGGCACACCATTTTGCACCGTCAAATTAACCATCGGCTGAAACTGCTTCACCAATGCCGCCCGTTCTGGGGAGTCCGCTGCTAGCATCGCCACCCACAGATAAACGCGGATTGCGTCGTAACTGCCGACGTTAGGTTTTACCGTATCCGGCCGCCAGCCGTTGCCTTTTTGCCACACCACCCAATCGGGAGAGAAACCGTGCGGTGCAGTTTCCAGCCACAGACGCTGATTCGCCGCCTGCATGGCTTTCCACGGTCCGTTCAAGGAAGCAAAACGCGCCAACAACTGCGGCGGCAAATAGCTCGGGTTCAAGCGCCAGCGATCGCCATCGACAAAACCCACTTTGCCCGGTAGCAGCATCAGCCCCAAACCGGGCAGCTCGGCAACCTCTTCACGCGCAATACGCTGTAATAACAAGGTGCCCAAGGTCTGATAACGACGGCTTTGCCACAGACGACCGGCTTCCAACAGGTTATAGGCGATCCACAAGTCAGAATCGGAGGCGGAGTTACTATCCAGCACTCGCCACTGTTTTTTATCGTCCTCGCCCCACAACCAAGCCGGTAAACGTGCGCTGAGATCGCCCGCCGACAGATTGTTTTCCGTCCAATTCAATAACAGATCGAAAGTGGCGCGATCGTCCGCCACCAGCGCGAAGAACATGCCGTAGCTCTGCCCTTCGGAGGTGGTGATTTTGTTCGGGCTACTGGGATCAATCACTCGCCCCTGTTCGCTGATGTAAAACTGCTTGTACTGCTGCCACGCTGGCCACTCACAAGCCGCCAGCGCAGAGAAACTCGATAACAGCAGCAGAGCAGGCAATAACCAACGCATGGCGTTAGTCTCTATCTTCAGGCGATAAACGACGGCGACTAAAGGCTTTCAGGCCACGCCACAGCATCATTGCCAGCACCACCACCACGATCACCGCGATAATAGCCAGCAGCACCGGATGGGTCGACAACTCATGCCAAACGCGCTCCCACCACGGCAAGTGACCGACGTAGTAAATATCCCCGACGCGCAGACTGTTCACCCCCGACTCACGGATCACCGCCACCGAGCCATACATCGCCGCCCGTTTGCCGCTGTCTAGCAGCGCGTTGTTCAGCAACTGATAACCACGCGGGCTATCGGCCAGTAGCGCCACGATGCTGCGCTGATCGTCGAACGGTGACTGCACGCCGACGATCGCCGCCATCGCGCCTTCAGAACTGATGGTGGTCTGGCTATCCGGGTTGGCATCATCCTGCTGTACTTCTTTGTTGGGTAATGGGATTTGGCGCACTGGCTGTTTCACCCAGCTCTGAGTCGCATCCACCAACAGGTTGATTTTCTTGTCATCGCGCAGCTCCGCCGGAATGGTGCCAATCAGCAGAATATCGGCGTCTTGTTTCTCCGCCTGCGCCCAGTCGTCACTCATTTTCACCGCCAGCGCCGGGTAGCCAGTGTTAGCACCAATGCTGCCCAACGCATCCAACAACGCGCTCACCTGCGCCGGTTGCGGCTGTTTGTTCACTAGCACCAGCGTTTGCGACAAATCGGCTAAGCGGCTGAACGGGAAGCCGGCGTTGGCGAAGGCACGCAGATCTGGCATCGCCATAAAATGACGATAACCCGAAAAATCGATGGTGGAATTACCGTCGATCACCGCATGGTTCTGGGTTAAAGAATAGGTTTCGCAGCGGCCTTCCGCACCACTGGCTAACAGCGTGGTGTAGTCGAAATCGAAACGTAGTTGGTTGGTTGCACCTAAACGCAGCGCCGGGACGTTGACGTGTTTATCCGCATCCAACAAGCCTTGCACTAACGGCAGGCGCAGTAACTGGCTATCGCGTTCATGCTCTGGTAGCAACGCATAATCCTGCAAAAACTGATTGTTCAGGCTGACACTCAGGCGCGAACCATCCTGAATACGCGGCGAGGTGTAGCGATACTTCAACTTCATATCAATGCCGGCACTGCGGATCAAATACAGATCCGGCGGCAGATTTAGCGTCAGTGAGATCGGGCTCGGTTCGACGCCGCTGGTCTGTAATTGCTGCTCATATTGCTGCAATTCGGAGAACTTCATCGCTCGATCGGTACGTACCCAGTTCGGCGCATCATAAGGTTGGCGCGGTGCCAGTTGTTCGACCTTATCGACCGTTACATTCTGCCCACGGAACAGGATATTGCCCTGAGCGATGCCTTTAACCGCGGTGATCAAATCGTTGTCATCACGCCCCTGAACCAACAGCAGTTTGACGTAAGGATTATCAGGATGGCTGATCATCTCCACCGTCGGGCCGTTCACCGCCGGATAATCTTTCAGGAAGTCTGGCCGTTGCTTATTGGTGGCGAACACGACAGCGTGACGATCGGGCAACTTATTGAATAAGGTTGGGAATGACTGACCGCGCCACTGTGCCTTGCTACCAAACCATGAGGCCAAAATGCCTGCAGCACGTTGCTGATCCAGATCCGGCTGCCCAGCAAACACCATCGGCAGAGTCAGCGGGCGGTTATCACGTGAGTCGAAGAACGGCTCCGGGAAATGCGAGAGATCGTTTTTCAGCGGCAAAGTCTGGTAACGCAGGTTTAACGAGCTGGACTTGCTGACATCCAGCCACAGCGAAGTACTGGCCGGATTCTCACAGATATTCTGGTAATGACCGACAAATATCAGTTTTATGCGGTTAAAATCGCTGATATAGCGCGGATCGATCGCCATTTGGATACGATTGGTTTTACCCAACTGCTCTTTGGCAATGGTGGTAACGCCCATCAGTTCGTCATTCAGATAGATTTTGACGTGCGATTCCACCGGGATCAGCGCCGGTGATGGGGTGAACTCCAAATCCAACAACGCCTGCGACACCACTTCATCGCTACGTACACCGAACTCCACCTGACCGTCTGGGCGCGTACCACGCAGGGTAAACGAACCCGGTGGTGGGGCAATTTGCCCAAAGCGTAACTGCACGTCACGGATCGGCGCATTAGGATCTTGCGGCACCGCCGGGTTGACCGGCACGGTGATCGGCTCATTAGGTTCTGCCGTCACCGTCGGTGCTGGCGCAGGCGCGGTTTCAGCGTGAGATAAGGTGCTGATACCCAAAACTAAAGCGGTAAACCAGGTTATTTTTTTCATCATCGTATCATCATCAATGTTGTAGCCGGTTTGCCGGGTAACTAATTATCGGTACCAAACGCCGGGTTACGCCCTACGCTGCGTGGGATAAAGGAAACTATCCACGCCAGCAAAGTGGTGAAACCGACAAGAATGCTGCGAATGACCGGAGGGGCGTAATCCGTCATGCGCATATAGCCGTGGAAGCCCAGCACCAGTACATCGCGCAGACTTTCGATCGGTTTATCTTCAGGGAACCCGTCCTGCCACAACGCCCAAGTGTCGGCGCGAGCAAAGGTACACTGAATAAAATCAATATGTTGTTGAGTGGAGAGATCGACCATACGCATCCCGACTTTGCTACCGAAGGCGCGCGTTACCACACAAGGGAAACTGTATTCTTGCTGCCCGCGTTTGAGCAGCAGTTGCACTTTATCGCCATCTTTCAGTGGGTCTGGCACACGCATTTCGATCCCCACGCCACCATCGGAGTAATCACGCAGCGTACAAGGGAACAAATGCCCATCGGCACGGGCAATCACCCCCGGCATGGCAATCTCCACCCGGTGCGACTGACGCACCTGCTTGGCTTCCACCGCTACCGCCACCGCACCACCGAGAATGGTCATGTTGTACAGCACCCACACCAAGCTGATAATCACCGTCGCCACTTCGTCTGTCGGGCCGTAGAACATGCGCCAAAGCCCAAAGCACAGCCCCGCCAGATTCAGTACCACCAAGAACATGTAAGGACGGGTGATCACCCAATCGACATGCTGCTCTTCTACCAAGCCACCTTTGGCAGTGACGTTGAATTTGCCTTTATGCGGATTGAACAGCGCCACCGTGGTCGGGCGAGCGATATACCACGCCAACACCGTTTCGTAGATTTCACTCCAGAACGAATGGCGATATTTACCCTGAATGCGTGAGTTAGTCAGACTGGCGTGGATCATATGCGGCAACACGTAGAGCGCGATCGCTAAGGCCGGAGCAAAGATGATATAGGCGTGCAGCAGCAAAAATGCCAACGGCGCCGTCAGGAAGATTAAGCGCGGAATGCCAGACAAGAAGTGCAGCATGGCATTGGCGTAACACAGGCGCTGTGCCAGCTTGAGTCCTTTACCAAACAACGGGTTATCTAAGCGGAAGATCTGCACCATACCGCGCGCCCAACGGATACGCTGGCCAATGTGAGCCGACAGACTTTCCGTTGCCAAGCCCGCCGCCTGCGGAATACGAATATAAGCCGAAGTGTGTCCACGGCGGTGCAAGCGCAGCGAGGTATGAGCATCTTCGGTGACGGTTTCTACCGCAATACCACCGATCTCATCCAATGCGCTGCGGCGTAAAATAGCGCAGGAGCCGCAGAAGAACGTCGCGTCCCACATGTCGTTACCGTCCTGCACCAAACCGTAGAACAAAGTGCCTTCGTTCGGTGTCTGGCGAAAGCGCCCCAAGTTGCGCTCAAACGGGTCTGGTGAGAAGAAATGGTGCGGCGTTTGCAGCATCGCCAGCTTTTTATCTTTGAAGAACCAGCCCATCGTCAGTTGCAAGAACGAACGCGTCGGCACGTGGTCGCAGTCGAAAATCGCCACGAATTCGCCGGTTGCCTGTTTTAACGCGTTGTTGATATTCCCGGCCTTGGCGTGTTCGTGAGTGGTTCGGGCGATATATTTCACCCCAACCTCTTCGGCAAAGGCTTTAAACTCAGCACGACCACCGTCATCAAGAATATAGATATTGACCTTATCTTTCGGCCAGTCGATCCCCAGCGCCGCATAAATGGTCGGTTTCACCACACCTAAATCTTCGTTGTAAGTGGGCACCAGCAGATCGATGGTTGGCCAAGTGTTGCTATCCGCAGGCATCGGCACCGGTTGCCGATTCAACGGCCAAACGGTCTGGAAGTAGCCCAATACCAGTACCACCCAAGCGTAGGTTTCCGCCGCCAACAGCAACAAACCACACACCAGACTGACCGGATCATCCCAATTCAGTGTAGCGGTGTAGCGCCACCACAAATAGCGGCAGGAAACGGTCAGCGACAGCACAATCAGCATCAAGGCCGGTAAACGCCCCGGCACCCGGCGCACCACCATCGCAATACCCCACAGCAACAGCACAAAGACAAATTGCGCCGCCAAATCAAACGGCTGTGAAATACACAGCAGTGCCAGTAACGCCATCAGTACACCGACGACGATAAACGACACGCGCCGCAAACGTTGATTCATGCGGCTCAGGCGTTGCACCGAGCGTTGTTCCACGCCGGCGCTTTCCAACCGCTGTGGTAGCTGTTTCATCCAGTTGACGTAATGTTGCTTCCAACGCTGCAATCCGGACAGATAACGTCGTTCCGGCGGCGTTCGATCGTGGCGGATCGCCAACAACCACGCCCCTTGCAGTAAGTAACGCAGCAGATCGGCTAACCGTGGTCGTTCCGGGGAAATATGCGGAAACCAATACACACGGCTAGCGCGCAACCGTTGCCAACTGGGGGATTCCAAACGCAAGAATAACCACGCGAACGCCACCAACAGCGTGGCGAAAAACGCCGTGAATGCAGAAGAACCATTCTGGCGATAATAGCGATAACGTGTCTGCACCGCCTGTGCGACCGGCGGCATCAACAACAGGTTGGCAACCTGACTCATCGCTTACCCGCAAGGTTGATCAGACACCAGTTCGCCAGCGTCAATACTTCGTCGGCGGCCAAACTTTCTGGCCGATATTCCCCTAATGGCTGTTTTGCCGCCAAAGCTTCAGCCATCGCTTCGTCGCGGTGGATCACTATCGGCAATAAGCTGTTCAAGGTTTGCAGCCACAATTGGTGTATATCCTGCTGTAACTGACTGGCGGCAGAATAATGATTGACCAAGAAATAACATGGCGTGGGTAACGCTTGTTGATGCAGCCGCGTGTGGCAATTAGCATCGGGATTCAGTAACAGGAAAACGCTATCGGCCAGTGCCAGCGCTTGTCGTGTTAACCCATCATCATTGGCGGGAATATCCAACAAAAACCAGCGGTGCTGCCCACTAGCTTGCAACTGCGCCAGTTTGTCTTGCCACTCATGTGGGTTCTGTTGGTATTTTTGTTGTACATCCAGCCGTTCCATGCTGTTTACACGGCCAAAAGGAAGAAAATCTAGCTTTTCGCTATAGCGCAGCGCGCCCTGTTGCCAGTGGGAATCATCTTGCTCGGCACGTGCCCAACCGCGTTCCAATTCGAAAGGCGTGTTGAAATGTAGACGTAGCAGGTTATCTGGCGAAAAGTCGATCACCAATACCGATTCACCTAATTGTTGCAATGCCCAAGCGAGCGCCGCCGTCACCGACGTCGTACCAACACCCCCACGCACACCCTGCAATGCAATCACCGGCATAAGTTATTGACTCCCCGTTTTATTTGCCAGCTCACCCAACAACGGCCAGCGCGTCATCATTTGCGCTAACCGTTCCTGTCGTGAAATATCGATATAGTTTAATTTTGGTAAAGAAAAAGCCTGACTCAGCGCCAGCAAATCGTCCTGACTTTCTGCTGAAACTACGGCATTAAAATCGGGTAATGGGTTATTCATCCTGCCGCCACAAGAAATAGGCTACGGTTAATTAACTATAGCAATGATAAAAAGAAAATGACCCGCGAGATGATTCCTAATGGTTATAATTTCACGGGGGTTATGTTTGTTATTATGGATGGCAATGTTACAATTGTTTAATAGCTTTATCCAGTTAGCCCGCTGCACTTTCACCAAACGTAGAAAAACAACCTATGGCACATTCATTCTCATTAGGTATTCGGCAGATTTGGGAAGAACTGTCTGTTATGCAGTCCTCCGGGCTGTATTGGATTAATATCGATCGTCAAATCGATGCCGATCTGTTGTGCCAACAAATGATCGCCGCACAGGCAGAAACCAGCCGCGTGGCGCTGATTTATAGTGGTGATAAGCCCGATAAATTACTCACCGAATTGATTTCGCCGTCATTAAAAAAACTCCCTTTGTATAGCTTGCCGGAAAAAAAGGCCGCATTGCTGCATTTTCGCGACGATATGATGCGGGTGCTCAGACCGACCCACCGTTTGCTGATCCTATTAGTGCACGCCAGCTTGTGGCAAACCTTTACCAGTGACGAGCTATTACAGTGGACCAGCTCACTAGGCCGTTGGTTGCGCCAACAGCAGTGTACGTTAGCGATCCTCAGCCACGGCAGCGGCGTCAACAAACTCAAAGGACAACTCAGCAATCAGCACCGTATTCTCGACGGCCTATCCAGCCTGCAATGGCAGCAAGATAACGCCCAATATCTGGTGAATTGGTGGAGTACAGAGAACGGCATCAATGCCAATCAGCAACTGACGCTGTATCGCGGCGAGCAGGGTTGGCAAGGTGACGATGACAGCAATAAACCTTCTCCCACCGCAGCGCGTAATGACGAAAATCGTTATCTGGCGGAACAAAGCATTTTGGAAGGCGCACCACCGCTTTCTGCCAACTGGCAACTGCTGGCGAACAATAACGAACTGGCGCAGCATGGGATGTTAACGCTAGCGGCCACGCTGATTTTTGCCCTAGCCAAAAGTGAACAAATCGACGCGCTGGCAAGCCAGATCCACAACTTACGCCGCCAACGCGGTAACAGCCTAAAAATCGTCGTGCGCGAGATGAGCGCCAGCCTGCGTTACAGCGATGAACGCCTGCTGTTGGCCTGCGGGGCTAACCTTATCGTGCCGCACGTAGCCTCGCTTTCACGCTTTTTGACCATGTTAGAAGGCATCCAAGGGCAACGTTTCCCGCGCCATGTTCCTGCCGATATTGACGCCCTACTGCGCGGGTTGCGCCCATTGCAACTCAAAGGTTATATGAAGCCCAAAGACTTTAGTCAGGCGGTGCTAACGCTGATGGAAAACACTCTGTTGCCGGAGGATGGCAAAGGGGTGATGGTGGCATTGCGCCCAGCTCCCGGTCTACGTGCCGAGCAGGCGTTAACCTTGTGCCACCTGCGCCGTTTTGGTGACGTAATGACCGTGGTGCAAAATCGCTTGGTACTGTTCCTTTCCACCTGCCGCATTAACGATCTCGACACCGCGTTGAAGTTTATCTTTCGCTTGCCGGTAGACGAGGCATTCAGTAACCGTGTCGTTTGGCATCAAGACGTCGATATTGTTTCTGAAATCAAACAAATGGCTCATGGCAGCAATCTGCTTTCACCGCTCAGCGGGCAAGCCATCGCCAGCACCAAAAAAGTCATACAGGAAGCGAGCGCCACGCCAGAGCGCCGTCAGCCGGTCGCTTTTACCTTAGCCACCGGCGCAGCGGAGAACAAGGCATGATGAATCTCACTGACATTGTGCAACTGGTGCTGCTGTGCGCCTTGGTGTTCGTGCCGTTGGGTTACGCTTTCCATCGACGTTTCCCACATTGGCGGCAGCATTGGCAAAACCTATTGCTCTCACCGCGTTATTTGAAATCTGCTGGGTTATGGGTGCGTAACGGCGCGTCATCTCAGATTAAACATAAGAAATAACCATGAACCCAAAAAATACCCACAACGAAAGCGGCTTATGGCGCTACTGGCGCGGTCTCGGTGGCTGGAACCTGTACTTTTTAGCTAAGTTTGCTTTGCTATGGTTCGGCTACTTGAACTTCCATGCGTTGCCGAATTTGGTGTTTATGGCTTTCTTGCTGATGCCAATCCCTTCGTTGCGTCTGCATCGTTGGCGGCACCTCATCGCCATTCCGATCGGCTTCGGCCTGTTTTGGCACGATACTTGGTTGCCGGGCATCAACAGTATTCTCAGCCAAGGCTCGCAACTGGCGGGTTTCAGCCCGCAATACCTGCTTGAACTGGCAAACCGCTTTATTAACTGGCAAATGGTCGGTGCCGGGTTTGTGATGCTGGTCGGCTACCTATTCCTGAGCCAGTGGCTACGTATTACGGTGTTTTCCGTGGTGGCATTGGTGTGGCTAAATCTGCTGGCTATTGGTGGCCCGGCATTCTCGTTGATGCCAACTAGCAGCACGTCGCCCACCGCTGCGACCACCACAACCCCAGCGGTGACAGCAGACACCGCTGCCGACAGCGCTCCACCGACCAACGCCAACCTGACCGCTTATCTGAACAAGTTTTATGAACAGGAAAAAGGCCGCGCCACCACTTTCCCTACCACGTTACCTGCGGATGCCCAACCGTTCGACTTGCTGATTATCAACATCTGTTCGCTGGCCTGGAGCGACGTGGAAGCCTCCAAGCTGGAGAACCACCCGCTGTGGGCGAAAATGGACATCCTATTCGACAACTTCAACTCGGCAACCGCCTATAGCGGCCCTGCGTCGATCCGTCTGTTGCGCGCCAGTTGCGGCCAGCCATCGCACCACGATCTGTATCAACCCGTCGGTCAGCAATGTTACCTGTTCGATAATCTCGCCAAGTTGGGCTTTAAAGAACAATTGATGATGGACCACTCCGGCGTGTTCGGTAACTACCTGAAAGAACTGCGCGAACAAGGGGATTTACAGGCTCCATTGATGTCGCAAGCCGGTTTAGGCAACGAACTGGCTTCGTTCGATGGTGAACCGATTTACAACGATCTGGCACTGTTCAATCGCTGGTTGGAACAGCAGAAAAAAGCCGGTGATGCGCGCAGTGCCACCTTCGTCAACCTGATCCCACTGCACGACGGCAACCACTTCGCTGGCTCCAACAAAACCGCCGATTATCCACCACGGGCGAAAACGCTGTTCGATCAGTTGAACACTTTCCTAGGCGAACTGGAGAAATCTGGCCGTAAAGTGATGGTGGTTGTGGTGCCAGAGCACGGCGCAGCGCTGGTTGGCGACAAGATGCAGATGTCCGGCCTGCGTGATATCCCCAGCCCAAGCATCACCCATATTCCGGTCGGGATTAAACTGGTGGGAATGCAAGCACCGCAGCCAAGCAGCCCGGTGCACGTCAAAACACCGAGCAGTTATCTGGCGCTGTCAGAACTGGTCGCCCGTATGGTCGATGGTAAAGCGTTCGCTGCGCCTAGCGTCGACTGGCAAACTCTGACGCAGAATCTGCCACAAACACCGGTTATTTCTGAGAATGACAATGCCGTGGTGATGCAATATCAGGGCAAAACCTATATTCGGTTGAATGGCGGAGATTGGGTGCCTTATCCACAATAAATAAGGTGATAAATAGCGAGATAATCATTAGAAATAATGAGTTGCTATTTAACGACTCCACGAAGAATCTTAATAACCCTATTTTTTAATCACTGATTAATAGATTTTAAAATAGTAAAAATTGATAGCTAACCTGATATTTAGATCAAGAAACGCCGGTATCGCTACCGGCGTTAGACTTTTTAATCCCTATGAACTTACCGCTTCTTCATCCTGATCGACCGCGAAACACGCCACCATTTGCTCACCGTACTGTTTCAATTGTGGTTGCAACTGGGTGCAGGTGCCGAAGGCACGGCGGCAACGGGCGTTGAAGGCGCAACCCGGTGGTGGGCTCATTGGGCTTGGCAGTTCGCCAGTCAGTTTGATGCGCTCACGGCGACTTCCTGGATTCAACCGCGGTGTGGCAGACAGCAGAGCTTGGGTGTACGGATGGCGCGGATTGTTGAAGATGGCGTCTTTACTGCCCTTCTCCACGCAGCGCCCCAAATACATCACCATCACCTCATCGGCGATATGCTCCACCACCGACAAATCATGCGAGATGAACACGTACGACAGCCCCAAGTCCTGCTGCAAATCCATCATCAGGTTCAAGACCTGCGCACGTACCGAAACGTCGAGCGCGGAAACCGGTTCGTCGGCAATCACCACGTCAGGGTTGAGCATCAACCCACGGGCGATAGCGATACGCTGACGCTGACCGCCGGAGAACATATGCGGGTAACGATCGTAATGCTCGGTTTTCAGCCCAACCTTCGCCATCATCTCCAACGCCTTTTCGCGTCGTTCGGCGCTGCTCAGCGGCGTGTTGATCAACAACGGTTCCTCGAGGATCTGCCCGACCTTTTTACGTGGGTTGAGCGATCCATAAGGATTCTGGAACACGATTTGGATCTTCTGACGGCGCAATTTCTCAGCCGTTGCATCCGGTTGCAGCAAATCCTGCCCGCGATAATACAACTCACCGCCGGTCGGCACTTCGATCATGGTTAACAAACGACCCAGCGTCGATTTACCACAACCAGATTCCCCCACCACCGCCAGCGTTTTGCCGCGTTCGAGAGTAAAGGAAACGCCATCTAGCGCCTTAACCAATCGCTCTTGAGCAAACAATCCTTTCTTCACCGGGTAATGTTTTTTCAGGTCAATGGCCTGCAATAAAGGTTGATTCTGGCTCATACGGTCGGCCTCCCTGCATCATCCAGCGGTGTGTGACATTTAACCTGACGACCAGGAATGCTGCGCAGTTCTGGCTCTTCTTGACGACAACGCTCGGTCGCATACGGACAACGTGGGTTGAGCAGGCAACCGTTCGGACGATCGTATTTCCCCGGCACCACGCCCGACAGTGAGGCCAAGCGCGCTTTGTCGGTAGAGAACTCCGGCAACGCCCGCAGCAACGCCTGAGTATAAGGGTGACGCGGCGCACGGAAGATTTCCGCAGCTTTGCCCGATTCCACCACTTGCCCGGCGTACATCACGATGATGTGGTGCGCGGCTTCCGCCACCAGCGCCAAATCGTGGGTGATCAGCATCAACGCCATGTTTTCGCGCTGTTGCAATTCCAGCAGCAGTTCGATGATCTGCGCTTGAATAGTCACGTCGAGTGCCGTTGTCGGTTCATCGGCAATCAGCAATTTTGGCCGGCAGGCAATCGCCATCGCGATCATCACGCGCTGGCTCATACCACCGGAAAGTTGGTGCGGATAAACATCCAAGCGCGAGCTGGGATCAGGAATGCCCACTTGGTTCAGCAGATCGATAGCGCGTTGGCGACGAGTGCGACGGTTGCCGCCCTGATGCACTTTCAGCGCTTCCATAATCTGATAACCCACGGTGTAACACGGGTTGAGGCTGGTCATTGGGTCTTGGAAGATCATCGCCACTTCAGAACCCACCAATTGGCGGCGCTCTTTTTCGGAGATCTTACGCAAATCTTGGCCGTTGAACTCCAGTTTGTCGGCCATCACTTTGCCGGGGAAGTCGATTAACCCCATGATTGCCAACGAACTAACGGATTTACCCGAACCGGATTCACCCACAATCCCAACCACTTGCCCCTGCTCCACACTGTAACTAATTCGGTCAACCGCGCGGAACGGTTCGCCTTGGTCACCGAAGTGCACCGAAAGCTTGTCTATATTCAATAACGCCATGATCCGTTCCTCGTTACTGCTTGAGTTTGGGGTCGAGAGCATCACGCAAGCCGTCCCCCATCAGGTTAAAGGCCAGTACGGTCAGCAAGATAGCCACACCAGGGAAGGTCACGACCCACCAAGCACTTTGCGCGAACTGCAATACGTCGGCGAGCATGGTGCCCCACTCCGGCGTTGGCGGTTGCGCACCCATACCGAGGAAGCCGAGAGCGGCCATATCGAGGATTGCGTTAGAGAAACCAAGGGAAGCCTGCACGATAAGCGGTGCCAAGCAGTTTGGTAAAATATTGACGAACATCTGGCGCAGCGCACCGGCGCCCGCTACCCGTGAAGCGGTGACGTAATCGCGGTTCACTTCGACCAGTACCGCCGCACGGGTTAAACGCACGTAGTGCGGCAGGGCAACGAAGGTCAGCGCCAGTGAAGCATTCACGATCGACGGACCAAATACCGCCACCAGCACCAATGCCAGCAACAGACTTGGCAGCGCTAGCATGATGTCAACGACACGCATGATGACAGCATCCACCACGCCGCCGAAGTACCCCGCCAGCAGGCCAAAAATCACGCCCATGATCAGCGACAGTACCACCACCAAACAACCGACCAACAGCGACAGACGTGCGCCATACATCAGGCGCGATAACACATCACGACCGACATCATCGGTGCCAAGGATATATTGCCAACTGCCGCCTTCCTGCCAGGCCGGCGGCTTAAGTAGAGCATCGCGGAACTGTTCGGCTGGCAAGTGTGGCGCTAACCAACCCGCACCAAGCGCGACGACCAGCATAATAACGATATAAACCAGGCCAACAACAGCCCCTTTGTTGCGCTTGAAATAGTGCCAAAACTCCTGAAACGGGGTCATTGGCTTCGGCGCACCTTTAACAACAGACTCGGTAACTTGAGACATTAGAGCGCCCCTTATTTCTTGTGGCGAATACGCGGGTTGACCACGCCGTAGAGCAGATCTACCAGCAGGTTAACCAAAATGATCATACAGGCGACCAGCAACACGCCGCCCTGCACCACCGGATAATCACGGCGTTGCAATGCTTCCATCAGCCAACGCCCCAGCCCCGGCCAAGAGAAGATAGTTTCGGTCAGAATCGCACCGGCCAGCATAGTACCGACCTGCAAACCAATCACCGTCACTACTGGCAGCAAAGCGTTACGCAAGGCATGAACTACGATCACCCGCATCCGGCTCACACCTTTGGCGCGGGCAGTACGAATGTAGTCTTCTCCCAACACTTCCAGCATTGAAGAGCGCGTCATACGCACGATCACCGCTAGCGGAATGGTGCCCAACACGATGGCAGGCAGAATCATGTGCATCACGGCGTCAATGAAGTCGCCCGGCTCGCCCCAGATCAGGGTGTCGATCAGCATAAAACCGGTCAACGGCAGGCTATCGTCGAGGAAGATGGTATCGCTGACTCGCCCCGATACCGGCGTCAGGTTGAGCTGCACCGACACCAGCATGATCAGCATGATGCCCCACCAGAAAATCGGCATCGAATAGCCAGTGAGAGAAATTCCTACTGCGGTGTGATCGAAAATTGAGCCGCGCCGAACCGCCGCCAGCACGCCGACCGGAATGCCGACGATCACCGCGAAGAGCATCGCGCAGAGCCCAAGTTCAAACGTGGCTTTGAAGCGCGGAACGAATTCTTCCCAAACGGAGATACGGCTTTTGAGTGACGTACCCAAATCGCCATGCAGCACATTGGTTACGTAGGTGAAATATTGTTGATAAAGCGGCTTATCCAGCCCCATTTCTGCCATCAACTGAGCGTGGCGTTCTGCGGAGATCCCGCGTTCCCCGGCCATAATGGTCACCGGATCGCCGGGAATCATATGGACGAATGCAAAAGTCAGCAAGGTAATGCCGATAAACGTTGGGATAACTAACCCCAAACGTCGGAGTATGAACTGCAACATATCCCGAACTCTCTGTATAAAGTGCCCGGCGGCTCATCGTCCACCGGGCTTATTAATGCTCACACAACTTTGAACGTTATTACAGGGACGGGAACACCGAAGCGTAGGTTATACGCCCCGGAATCCAATACCCGTCTTTAACTCAAAATCAGTCTAAAGAAACGTTTTCGAAGTGATGTTTCCCTAACGGATCAACCACGTAGCCTTTCACTTCCTTACGCACTGGCTCGTAAACGGTAGAGTGGGCAACAATCAGCGCCGGAGCTTGATCATGCATCACTACCTGAGCCTGTTTGTACAGTTCTATGCGTTTTTCGTGGTTGCTTTCGGCACGCGCCGGTTGAATCAGATCTTCAAACGGCTTGTAGCACCAGCGGGAGTAGTTGGAGCCATCTTTCGCTGCGGCGCAGCTAAACAGCGTGGCGAAGAAGTTGTCTGGGTCCCCATTGTCGCCAGTCCAACCCATCATCACTGTCTGATGCTCACCGTCTTTGGCGCGCTTGAGGTACTCACCCCACTCGTAGGAAACGATCTTGGCTTTCACACCAATCTTCGCCCAGTCATTCTGGATCATTTCCGCCATACGACGGGCGTTCGGGTTGTACGGACGCTGTACTGGCATTGCCCACAGATCGATGGAGAAACCATCCGGCATACCGGCTTCTTTCAGCAACTCTTTCGCTTTGGCAGGATCGTAGGTGTAATCCTTCACCGCGTCGTTGTAGCTCCACATGGTTGGTGGGATCAGGTTTTTGGCCGCTTGACCAGCCCCCTGATAAACCGCTTCGATGATAGCGTTTTTGTTCACCGCCAAGGTCAGCGCCTGACGTACTTTCACGTTATCCAGTGGTTTCTTCTCGACGTTGAACGAAACATAACCGACGTTCAAGCCTGGTTGCTCCATCAGGTTGATGGTTTTGTCTTGCTTCATACGGGCGATGTCAGCCGGGTTCGGATACGGCATCACCTGACATTCGTTCTTTTGCAGTTTGGCATAACGCACAGAAGCATCCGGCGTGATGGAGAACACTAAGCGATCGATTTTCGGCTTGGTGCCCCAGTAACCATCAAATGCCTTGTACTGAATTTTGGAGTCTTTCTGGTATTGCAGCAGTTGGAATGGACCGGTACCGACTGGGTTCAAGTCCACTTTTTCTGGTGTCCCTGCTTTCATCATGTTGTCGGCGTATTCCGCAGACAGGATGGAAGCGAAGTCCATACCCAGATCGGCCAAGAATGGTGCTTCTGGACGCGTCAGCGTGAATTTCACGGTGTTGTCGTCCACTTTCTCAACTTTGCTGATCAGATCCTGCATACCCATGCCTTGGAAGTACTCATAGGTACCACCAGACACTTTATGGTAGGCGTTTTTCGGATCTAACTGACGCATAAAGGAATACACCACGTCGTCAGCAGTGAGTTCGCGGGTCGGTTTGAAGTCTTTGGTGCTTTGCCACTTCACGCCTTTACGCAGGTGGAAGGTATAGGTTTTACCGTCTTCGCTGACGTCCCATTTTTCCGCCAGACCCGGTTGCAACTCGGTAGTACCGGTTTTGAACTCGACCAGACGGTTATAAATTGGCACCGAGCTGGCGTCATAGGTGGTACCAGAGGTGAATAACTGCGGGTTGAACCCTTCAGGAGAACCTTCAGAACAGTAAACCAGCGTCTTTGCCTGCACACTAGCCGCTACGGTTAGCGCAATCAAACCGATACCGAACTTCAGCATCCCAGACTTCCCTAAGGAACTTGTCATCTTTAGTGCCCCATTTGTGATGTGGTGATGTGTGTAATTACCGCCAGACCCTATATTTTTTATTGCACGGCCTGTGCGGTCAGCGCCCGAAGGCAGAAGGAACAATGGCGAAGGTAGCGGATGGAACGCATCGCTGCCTGGGTGTCTGAGCGCGTGGAAACCACTCAAACCGCCCTCGCTCTTACCCCTGAGGCTAACAAATTGCCAACTGTTTGGGGTGCCGTCAATATAACCAGTAGGGATTTACGCATACTGTGAGAAACAGCAAACAAACATAAAAAAAACCTTTCGTTAACACTTCCAGCATTAAAATATAGGCTATGGGTTTATATTCAGGCCAATCGACTGCATTACAGAATGTGAACAGAGTTAACCTCCAATAAAAAACCCAAAAAGTTTGTTACTGAATGCTGAATATATGAGCGGTTATTTTTGTTTTCTGGGTTAAAGGCAGGAGGAAATGCTGAAGACCCCCTCGAAAGAGTGAGTCCGAAAGGCGCTTTTTGTGCCCTGAATCACAACAATGAGCGCAGCGTAAAAAAAGCCGGAGGTAAAACTTACCCTCCGGCAGGGACTACAATCGATTATTGAGCGGTGTTACCTAAACTGGCGTTCATGGTGTTGAGAATATCACCGTTGTCAGCATCAATTTCCCAAGCGAACAGACCACCCAGTTGGTTATCCAGCACATACTGACCTTTTGCCTGTACCGAACGCGCATCGTCAAAGGTGATCAAATCGCCAGTTGAAGCTTTGAACACATAGGGTGCTTCAGCCGCTGCGTCGTAGCTATACACCCATTCACCGCTCATGTACTCATTAGCGATCTGGCGATAATCCACGATGCCATTCTCCCAAGTCCCCTTAACCGGCCCCGTAGCAGTACCTGTGAACGGATTGTTGGTCTGGTAGCCGCTAACTCCAGTCCAGCCACGTCCGTACATCGCTGCACCCACCACGATCTTGCCCGGGCTCACATTTTGTGCCAACAGCGCCTGCACACCGTTATTGGTAGTGTACGCAGTATCTGGCCTCCAAGTTGGGGCCTTCAACGCGGTCTGGTGACCCAAATCCGTCAGAGAGAAAGCTCCGTAGAAGTCGTAGCTCATCAGGAAGATGTGATCCATCGAGTTCTGCGCGGTGTTGTAATCGACTTTGTCGATCTTGTCCTTACCGGCGCTGATAGCAGATGTCAGCTCATACTTCTTACCGGTTTCCACCGACAGTTGATCCAGCATCGCACGCAGGTCTTTCATCAGTTGCACATAGGTTGCTCCATCCTGCGCGCTGCCCAGAGTCGGGTTAGCACCTTGACCACCAGGGAATTCCCAGTCAATGTCTACGCCGTCAAAGAACTTCCAGGTCTTCAGGAAATCCTTCACCGAGGCCACGAAACGATCGCGCTTCACTTGATCGTCCATAAAGTAGAACGGATCAGACAGCGTCCAGCCCCCAATTGATGGCAGGATTTTCAGATCTGGCCGCGCCTGTTTTAACGCCATCAACTGCCCAAAGTTACCTTTGTAGGGGTCGTCCCAAGCGGTGACGCCTTTTTGCGATTTCTGCACCGCAGCGAACGGATCGTGGATTGAGACTTTAAAGTCCTCACGTCCCAGACAAGATTTCTGCAACGCTTGGAAACTGCCCTCGATCTCTTTCAGGCTATCGTTGATGCCATCACCACCACAGATCGGAATAAAGCCGTACAAGATGTGGGTCAGGTTTTTCGCTGGCAGTTTATCGACGGTAAAGTTGCGCCCATATACACCCCACTCAACAAAATAAGTGCCTACCACTTTGCCGGAGTTTTGGCTATACGGTTTATTCTTTTCCAACAGCGGTTCATTTAATGGTGCTAAATGACTGCCATCGGTATCGGCAACCACGATTGGCGTTGCATCGCTGCTGGTACAACCTTCAGCATTACATAACGCCACCTGCATTTGATACTTGCCACCTTTATTGACTTTAAAATTCGCTGTACCGGAAGTTCCGGTTGATGGCCCAGTCCAAACTTCCTTACCGTTTAATAAAACTTTCGCCGTAGTTCCCGCATCGCCACTCCATAAATCCCATGAAACAGCAATATCAGCCGCATCTTTAACTTTCACTAAATCTTTATAAGCCGTCGCCGCTTGGTCGACTTCCACAATAGCGAACTTGGTATTACCCCAAGCAATCGATGGTTTGCCTGGCACCGCGGCCTGCGCCGTAGAACACAACGTGCTGCCAATCAGCAACGCCAACAGCGGTTTATTAAATTTGCGCATAACTGAATTCCTTTAAATCCGAGAGGATAAAATAAAACCTTAATCAGCAAATTATTTCATAGTGAATTTATTCCAAAAATAATTAACCAATGATTAAAGTAATCAAATAAAATCACAGTTTTGTCACGCAATAAGAATCAATGGCTCTCATTACGTACATTCAGAATATAGATAAATAAAAAAAGAATACAAGAGTGTTATCAACAGAGCTTTGTGATGCAAAGATGAATTAATTAAAATATGGTGAATGAAAGCCAGAAAGAATAAGGAGCGTGAATTAATTGCTAGGGAAATATAAGAATTGATCATATATAAATAACTATTGTCATCATTGACAACACACCATGACTGTTGTTATTGCCACCAACACTTAAGGAAGAGAACATGGCGTCTCAACTGATTTACCGAGATAAGATCCTACTAGCACACAATGCCTTTGTTCAAATCGTTATCTGGTAAGTAGATCCGGACTTAAAGCCAGTCAGCACAATTACAAATACCGTTTGGCTTATGTTGAAGAAGGTATCTGTCGTCTTCGCTACGATAACGAATCTGGCAAAGGAGACCACAAGCACCTAGGTGATAAAGAAAGCACAATGTACTTCACATCACTAGAAGCCTTGATTGCTTCTGGAGCGATGTCGACAACCTAAGAGGAAAGTAAAATGAATACAGTCACCATCAGGGTTTCCTCTCTCGCGGTAACCAAACAGAATATGCTCAATGCGTTGCAAGGTGATAAGCAAACCCAAGGTAGCTACATCACCTTTTTGGATTGGGAAACCCTGTGGAAAACGCTGTCACCGAAGAAAATGCAGATTTTGCATCTGATGACCGGTGCTGGTGAACTCTCTATCCGAGAAATTGCTCGACGCGCGGAGCGTGATGTCAAAGCGGTGCATACCGATCTACAGACATTGCTGGGATGCGGTATCGTGGAAAAAGGAGAGAACGGCCTGATTTTCCCTTATGACGAAATACACTTCGATTTTACCGTCGGGAAAGCGGCTTGAGGGTTTCATTCTTTATTTGGGTCAATTGGAGTCTAAGCTAGGGTGGCTCTGTGCCAAGAACAGACGTTATATCGGTTGGGAAAAAACGCTAATGCGGTGACCACTTTTAGTTAAACACTACTCTCATTTATTTGGGTAGATGTGAATGCATAAAAAAATTCGAAATTGTGCGTTGTCGTGGCATGGTAGAGCATGATTTTCCCCGGGAATGATTAGAGGTTTATACCATGCAACAAATTGATTTTTACATGATAGATGCCTTCACCACTGCCACTTTTGGTGGTAACGCCGCAGCAGTATGCCCGCTCACCGAATGGTTGCCCGATAAAACATTATTGAAAATGTCTAAGCAGCATAACCAGTCAGAAACAGCATTTTTTGTTACAACCGATAGTGGCTTTGAGCTGCGCTGGTTTACCACTCAGGGTGAAATCAATTTGTGCGGACACGCCACACTTGCTGCTGCACACGTCATCTTTGAACATCTTGATTACCCGGACACGACTATCCACTTCGATACCCGGTTTGTTGGCCCACTGACGGTGACACGTAGTGGCGAATGGCTGACGCTTGATTTCCCAGTTTGGAAAACCGAGTCCATCACGCCATTGCCTTTGCTGCTAGAAACGTTGGGCATCACAGAGTGCCAAGAAATGCGCGTGGCGCGTGATTACATGGTAGTGGTGGAGAATCAACAGCAGGTAGAAGCCGTACGCCCGAATATTAATGCCATGCTCCCACTGGGAAAAATGGTCTGTCTTACGGCTCCAGGCGAAGGAGAATACGATTTTGTCAGCCGTTTTTTCTGCCCTGGAGAAGCCGTAGCGGAAGACCCTGTCACAGGTTCAACCCATAGCATGCTCATTCCTTACTGGGCTGAAAAACTGAATAAAACACAGATGCTAGCGCGTCAGGTGTCCGAGCGTGGCGGGGATTTATGCTGCCAGTTAGTAGGTGATCGTGTCCACATCAGTGGACAAGCAACAACTTATCTGATTGGTAAAGTGATGTTGCGTTAGAGCTTCCAAAATGCTGCTTGGAATGGTTTTTCAAGTATAACGTCTGATCATCCTCTATAAACTCCAGACGAAAAAAACCTGCTATAAAAGCAGGTTTTTCAAATGTGGTCGGCGAGAGAGGATAACTCATCACTGCGTTCTTCGCCCTTCGGGTCGTTGCTGCGCAACGCTGTCTCGCTTCGCTCGGCTCAAACCTCCTTCGGAGGTTCTCATCCTCTATAAACTACAGACGTAAAAAAACCGACTTTCGTCGGTTTTTTTGAATGTGGTCGGCGAGAGAGGATTCGAACCTCCGACCCACTGGTCCCAAACCAGTTGCGCTACCAAGCTGCGCTACTCGCCGTGCGGAGCGCATGTTACTGCCGGCTACCTAGGGCGTCAATCTCTTTTTTATCCCCGCACTTTAAATGGTGATAAAAGCGCCAAAGAGGACTCAAAATGTCACTTAAACCTCAGCCGCTTTCAGTTTCGGCGATTGGGCACGCAGGAACGGCAGCAGGAAGAATGCCGATAAGCACGCCGCCACCGAGATCACCACAAAGAAACCATTCCAGTGCCACACTTCCATTACGCGAGCAATTGGGTAGCCAGACAGCGCTGCGCCTAGGTAAGCAAACAGGCCGACAAAACCCGTTGCCGCACCGGCCGCATCTTTATGCGAGCATTCTGCCGCCGCCATACCGATCAGCATTTGTGGCCCAAAGATAAAGAAACCAATCGCGAAGAAGCACGCCGCCTGTAACAAGTAGCTGATACCCGGCATGATCCACAGCGCAGCGACCGACAGGAAAATACCAATGGCGAAAATCAGATTCATCGGACCCCGGTTGCCACGGAACAGTTTGTCAGAACCCCAACCCGCCACCAGCGAACCGATAAAACCACCGACTTCGAACAACGAGATCGCCGAGTTAGCGGTCATCAGCGAATACCCTTTCTCTTGCGTCAGATACAGGTTGCCCCAATCGTTGATCGCGGTACGCACGATGTACACCAGCACGTAAGAGACCGCCAACAACCAAATATACTTATTCGTCAGTACGTAACGTTTGATGATTTCTTTGTTCGACAGCCCCTGACCTTCTGATTCCTGCACCAGTTCCATGGCGTCATTACGCCATTTCCCCACGCTCGGTAACCCCATCGTGGAAGGCTTGTCACGTAAGCGCCAGCATATCAGTAGGCCAATCACCACGCCGATAATCCCAGGGATAATCATGCCGTAGCGCCAGCTAAAATGCAGAGAGATAAAGCCCACCAGCAGCGGGATCAACGCGCCACCGAAGTTGTGCGAGGTGTTCCAGATTGCCCACCAACCGCCACGTTCAGAGCGGGAATACCAACTGGTGAGGATTTTTGAGCACGGCGGCCAGCCCCAACCTTGGAAGAAGGCATTCAAGATCCACAACGTCCCTAGCATCATCAGTGACGAACTCAGGCCAAAGAAGATGTTCAGAATACCGGTAGCAATCAGTCCCAACCCCATGAAATAACGTGGATTAGAGCGATCGCTTATCATGCCGGAGATAAATTTCGAGCAACCGTAGGTGATGTAGAACAGCGTCCCCAAGATCCCCACATCTGACATCGTCAGGCCAAGATCGCTCAACATCGCTGGCATGATGAAGTTGAAACTTTTGCGCGTGAAATAGAACGCGGCGTAACCGATGTACATCGTCCACATCAGTTGAATACGCCAGTATTTGTAGCTGCTATCGATCTGTTGTTGATCGGTCACCAGCAGCGCATCTGGGCGGCTTTTAAGGAAAGACCACATGGGAAAACCTCAGAGTATTAGGAAAGTACCGCTATCATGCTGCGCGCGCGCGTCAAAACCTTAGGCCGGATTCCCAGAGCCATTAGGACTATTTCCTAGTTTTGCTGATTCGGTAATAAAACTGTGGGTAAGATCACATGCAACTGCGTGCCCTTTTCCGACGTCAGATTCAGGCGCCCGCCCAAGGCGCTAACCCGCTCACGCATCCCCCGCAGACCGTAACCCGGCGCATGATTCGCCAGATCGAACCCCACTCCGTTATCACGTAGCATCAGCTCAATATGGCCTTCTTTAATGCGCGCATCGAGTTCAATCCGGCTGGCTTTGGCATGACGGCAGGCATTGGTCACACCTTCCTGACAAATGCGGTACAGCGTGATTTTCAGCGTTTCATCCAGTTGTTCATCCGGCACCTGCCATTGCATCTGGCTGATCACCGTACCATCCTGCGGCACTAATTCACGCAGCAGCGCCGCGACCGCCGCCGACAGTGGCAAATTGTTCAACGCCGCAGGCCACAATTGCGTCAGGACGTCATGGACGCCGTCATAAACCCGCAGTGCCAACTTGTCGATGGTATCGGCACAGGCCAATACCGGTGGTTGTGGAGCCAGGCGTTTGACGATACTGGCCTGCGTGCGGATCACGGTAATGGTTTGCCCTACTTCATCGTGCAGCTCACGTGCAACTTCACGCCGGGTTTGCTCTTCCGTCGTCACCAGCGCCCGCGCCAATTGGCGGTTTTCGTTCAGTCGCAATTGCAGTTGCTGATTCAGCTCGCGTTGCCGTTGGATACCCGCGCCAAGTAACAATCCGGTCAAGCTTTGCGCCAACAGCGCCAGTAACAGATCGCGGTGCGAATCCGGGCGAGGCGGTTCGTTCACCAATAGCGCCACGCCGTTAAGCAAGGTCGCTAACAGCGCCCCTTGCCAACCATAGCGATAAGCCATAAACACGATCGGGATTGCCAAACAGAACGGTGCAAAACGGTGGAGCTCCGCCACATCGACCTGCTGTTGTAGCCAAATACTCAGCACGAACAACACCAGATAACTGCCCAAATGGTGCAACCGCAGCCGTACCGGCTTGTGGATCAGTCCCGGCTCGAGCGGTACCCAGATTTGCCGCGCCAAATAGTGCCACAGCAACAAGCACGTTGGAGCGATGGTGAAACCACCGGCCAAACCCAACAGCAAAACCCGCGCTCCGTTGCCACTCACTAACTGCCATACCGCCGCCTGTAACAGTGCTGCCAGCACAATGACTGCACCTTGCAGCAACGGCCAGCGCCATTCGCTATCGCTCTGCTGGTGCCGTAACAGCCACGGGGAAGCCCACAAGCTGAGTAACACCGTCAGCACCAATACCACCAACGAAGCCCACAGCGCCGCGCCGTAACCGAACTGATCGGCCAGCAACAGCATCAATAACAGATCACCAAGCAGAATGCCCGGCCAGTAGCGGTAAGGGCTTTGCAGCAAGATCCCCATGCGTAAACCGAATGGGAACAGTAATAACGCCTGCCAAGGAGGATCGATCAGCGCCGTGCCGATGCCCCACAAACAAAATGCGCTGGTGAGATAAATGAAGAATAAAGCCAGTTGCGTGATCAGCCGCTGCATCACAGATTCAACACTCGCTGCGCCAGTTCGACGTTGTTATTGATGCCTAGTTTGGCAAACAGGTTAGCGCGATGAACATGCACGGTTTTCGGTGACAGACCCAGCGTAGTGGCGATAGCGCGCACTTCCATCCCCTGAGCCAGCAGCAGTGCAATTTCGCGCTCACGGCGGGTCAGCGGATCAACCTGTCCACGCGCCAGTTGTTGGGCGATTTCCGGCATCAGGTAGACACCTCCGCTGGCGACAGTGCGCACTGCGGTGATCAAATCCTCTGGTTTACAGCGTTTGGATAAGAAACCGCAGGCTCCACGCTCTAACGCCATTTCTACCAGCGCAGGATTATCGTGCATCGACAACATCACCACACGAATGCCGGAAGGAATATCCGCCAGCAAATCCAGCCCACTACCATCCGGCATCGAAATATCACAAATGCAGATTTGTACATCCAACCCCGGCAGTCCGGCTCGTGCCTGCGCCGCACTGCTGAACTCCCCGACCACCTGAATATCAGGCTCCAACGAGAGCAGTTGCACAAAGCCCGATCGCACAATGTCATGATCGTCAATAAACGCCACGCGCAGGGTCATGGATGTCTCCGGTCAACAGGGGAAGTGCGCAAGTATACCCCAGCTACCGGCTGAAATGATTGACCAAGGAAATGATTACGGGCGCAGAACGCGCCCGTCGAGGGAAGTTATTGCTTGCCTGCCGCTTGCGGCTTATAGCACCAGTTATTCTTATCCACGATGCCGCCATCCGGCGAGGTATATCCCAAGCAACCGAGAATAGTGTCAAATAGCTCAACGTGGCGGTGTCTTTTGCCGACGCGCTGTTGTGCTTTGAGCTGCTCGAACGCCTGCATATTATTCGATTCCTCCAGATATTTATCGGAGGCCCAAACGATCATCGGCACACGGAACTGCTCTGGCGGAGCCATTTCACGCGGCGTACCGTGCAAATGCGAGTTCTCGCCAATCGACTCACCGTGGTCGGCGGCATAGAACACGATCGCTTTCTTATCCCGTACCTGATCGATCACCTTATCGATAAAGCTATCGGTATACAGTACCGAGTTGTCATAGGCGTTGATCAACTGTTCTTTGGAGCAAAACTCGTCCACGCCCATACATTCTGGCTGATAACGCGCGTAGCTACGTGGGTAGCGTTGCGAATATAGATAGTGCGAGCCTTTGGTATGTAGGATCACCAAATGCTTGCCCTTGGGATAACGCCCCAGCGACTCTTTCATTTCGTCGACCAACAACATGTCATCCACGGATTTACCGTCATTGCGCTTTTCGGAGGCGATCATCTCACGGAACGAATAATTATCCACTTCGGTGTTGTTGTAGAACCAAACTTCGCTCTGCATCGCGAACAGTTCAGAGGTGAAACCCAGCTCTTTCATCACCGCGAACACGTTTTGCTCTTTCAAGGTACGCTGCGGGTTATCGGAGGTACCGCCTTCGCGCACGAACATGCAGCGTAGCGACAACTTGGTTGAGGTGTCGCAAGACTCGCCACGGAACGCCACCAAGTTTTTCTCTTTCGACAATAACGGAGTGGTATCGCGGTTATAGCCCAACATCCCCATATGATCCCAACGGGTGGTTTCACCGATGATAAACACCACATAGGTATCATCAATGCCCGGAGGAGCCACATAAGTAAACGCTTTGCCCGGATCAAACATATTGGCCTGATCCTGACTTTCGTCGTAGCGGGTATAGGCAAACAACCCCAGAGCCGACAACCAGTTAGAGGGTAAATAGGAATGCGCCACCACGCCGCCGTAGCTCGGCAAATCAATATTGGTGACCTTTTCTTGTTCGCTCTGTTCTTGATCCAACATACGCAGCGGCACCCAAACCAACGCCACCACAGCCAACAGAACCACTAATGGTTTGATGCGATGTCCGGGGGTTTTTAGCTGTTCAAGCAGGGTATAACGCAGGTTGTTTTTCCAAATCAGCAACAGTGGTAAGGCACTAACCAGCACCATCCATAGCACAAAGTGCCAACCCACCACTTCTTTGGACAAATCGATATCGGTGGTCATCACCGAAACGATGATGCCGTAGCCGATCACCACATTGAAGAAGGTCATGTAGTAACTGGCGGCAACGGAAATCAGCACCAGTAACGAGGCAATTATGCGGTAGAACAACCGCCCACCGAGCGATACCAGTCGCATAATAAAGAAAGTAAACAAGACGATAGCGATAATTTCCGTTACCGCGGCGATCACCTTGATGCCTTGAATACCATGAGCGAATGAATCAAAACGACGATAAAAAACCGAGATGTTCAAAAATATGCCGATATAAATCGCTAACAATAACGATAAATTCTGCTGTGATAGCGACTTAACTTTATTCATGTAACGCGGTAACTCCGGGGGTACTTTTACATATTCAGAAACAGTCAGACACCCGATACGGTGACAGGTTCAGCGAAACGGCCATAAGCCCCTTTTTCGCCGCAATAATCAAGAGAATTCTCATCATTCTGCTACTTATTGGCGCTTTTCGGACTATAGATTACAGAGGGTGGCATAAGAAAACGGAGACAAAATCACCTCCGTTTTTAGATGAAGAGATAAGAAATGATTATTTAATATTGAGGGTTACGTCGATATTGCCGCGGGTTGCGTTGGAGTATGGACACACCACGTGAGCCTTTTTCACCAGGTCTTCCGCCACGCTACGTTCGATGTCCGGCAGATTGATATTGAGTGTCACTTCGATACCAAAACCGTTTGGGATCTCACCAATACCTACCGCCCCATCAATCGAGGCTTCGGCGGGGATTTTCACTTTTTCGTTTGCCGCGACGAACTTCAATGCGCCAAGGAAACAGGCCGAATAACCGGCCGCAAACAGTTGTTCAGGATTGGTCACCGCCCCTCCGGCACCGCCCATCTCTTTCGGTACGCCCAATTTTACATCCAGCACACCATCAGAAGAGGTTGCACGGCCATCGCGACCACCGGTTGCCGTAGCATGAGCACGATACACCACTTTATCAATAGACATCGTTGACTCCTTCTTGCAGGTTACACATCCATTCAGTGTAGACCGACCAAGGAGCGTTGACGAAAACGGGGGGAGGTTGACAGAAACGCCGGAGAAAACCGGCGTTGTTTTACAGTATTATGGTTTTTCGGCAATTTTACGCAGATATTCATTATTTTTGAACGCAATAATGATCATTTCAAAACAAACACGAGTCACTACACCACCGATGACCATGCCGAATAGACCGCGTAACACTTCACCATTAAAGATGGCAATGATGCCACCAATCACCAATATCAATAAGCAGATCCAATAGACTACGGTGATAATTTTCGGCGTCAGCATCGCGTCAAAAAAGAAAATATTCTTCATTATGTGTCCTTCCTTTATTAGTTTCGTTATCCTAGAGGGTTTTCTACTGAACAGTAGGACAATAGTATGCAATCAGCTCAGCGAGGTTGGCAAAAGTAAAATCAGATAGGTGCGTGATGCAGGGAACGCAAATGCGTGGCGATGCCCCAAGCTTGCAATTGCAACCCTTGGTGCCCAGCTTCTATTACCGAGTAACTACAACTGAGATGATGGTATTTGCTGGCATCTTCATGTTGATTGGCGCCTTGTAGTTGCCAAATCAACGTCTGAAGGGCATGACCGTGCGTCACCACTACCAACGTACCGCTTTGAGCAGTTGGAAAATCGGCAAAGAAAGATAACATCCGTTCGGCAACGTCGCTCACCGATTCGCCGCCCGGTAGCACCGCTGTCGGATCGCCAGAAAGCACGCGAGAGGTTTCATCAGACTCATTCTTCATCACCTGATGGTAAGGCAAGCCCTGCAAATAACCGAAATGTTGTTCATACAGACGGGAATCACAACTCAGATCACAACGGCAATGTGCCGCTAGAGATTGTGCGGTGGTCATCGCACGACCGGAGGGGGAGCTAATCACTTGAGTCACTGGGGTGTTTTTCAAAGCCGCCATCAGCGCCGCAATCTGTTGGTGGCCGTTCGCCGTCACCGGGCTATCCAGTTGCCCTTGGATAATACCTTCCCGACTCCACTGTGATTCTGCATGCCTAACGACAATAAAACGCATAATTTTGCTCCGAACGTCCATGTTGACGATTAACTATAGACTATGACATCGAGTAGCAAGGAGTTAAGCCATAGACACCGCAAAAATGTTATTGCGCTTCCAGTTTAATGTTGCCAAGTGTTTACCAATCTTCTTTTTCCGTGACTGAAACCGGTTACCACGATCACAAAAATCAAGAATCGTAATTTCAGAACAAAAAAACACAATGGTTCAACCACCACCTATCCTTTACAACCTGTTCATCAGCTTTCTTAATTTATTACGGCCTCGCCGTAGGACAGATTAAACATGAGCAACCAAACCCTTTCAGTGAAAGAGAAGATCGGTTATGGCCTCGGCGATGCCGCCAGCCATATCGTATTCGATAACGTCATGTTATATATGATGTTCTTTTATACTGACATCTTCGGTATTCCCGCCGGTTTTGTCGGCACCATGTTCCTACTGGCACGCGCTTTGGATGCCATATCCGATCCTTGCATGGGGCTGCTGGCTGACCGAACCCGAACACGTTGGGGTAAATTCCGCCCTTATGTTTTGTTTGGCGCCATTCCATTCGGCATCGTCTGTGTCTTCGCCTACAGCACGCCAGAACTGAGTTTGACCGGTAAAATGATCTACGCCGCCGTGACTTACACGCTGCTGACGCTGATGTATACCGTGGTTAATATTCCTTACTGCGCATTAGGCGGTGTGATCACCAACAACCCAACGCAACGTATCTCACTGCAATCCTACCGCTTCGTTTTGGCAACCCTCGGTGGCATGTTAAGCACTGTGTTGATGATGCCATTGGTGAAACTGATCGGTGGCGATAACCAAGCGCTCGGTTTCCAAGGCGGTATCGCCGTACTGTCAGTGGTTGCCGTGATCATGCTGGCGGTGTGTTTCTTCACCACCAAAGAACGTATCAGCGACGACACAACAACACAGAGCAGTATGTCCAGCGACTTACGTGATATCTGGCATAACGATCAGTGGCGCATCGTTGGCCTGCTGACCATCCTCAACATTTTGGCTGTCTCGGTACGCGGCGGCGCGATGATGTACTACGTCACCTACATCCTCGGTTCTCCCGCCGTGTTTGCCTTGTTCCTCGCCACCTATTCAGTCGGCAACCTATTCGGCAGCGCACTGGCTAAACCGCTCACCGACTGGAAATGCAAAGTCAGCGTGTTCTGGTGGACTAACGCCGCATTGGCCGTGCTCAGCTTCGCCATGTTCTTCGTGCCGATCCGCGCCGAACTTACCATGTTTGTGTTCATTTTCGTCATTGGTGTGCTGCACCAACTGGTGACGCCAATTCAATGGGTAATGATGTCCGACACCGTCGATTACGGTGAATGGAAAAATGGTAAGCGCCTGACCGGCATCAGTTTTGCGGGAACATTATTCGTACTCAAACTGGGCCTGGCACTGGGTGGCGCAATGATCGGTTGGATGCTGGCCGGAGCGGGTTATCAATCTGGCGCAGCCACACAGAACCCGGCAACCATCACCGCCATCATTGCGCTGTTTACCCTCGTACCTGGGATTTGCTACCTGATTAGCGCCATTATCGCCCGTGGTTTCTACACCCTGCGCAGTCCGTTATTACAACGCATCCTGACCGATCTTTCTGCAGGTGCGCGCCGTAACCAACACGAATACATGCAGTAAGAGAGGAAAAATTATGAAAATCAGTGACGGCAACTGGTTGATTCAACCCGGTTTAAATCTGATTCATCCGCTTCAAGTATTTGAAGTGCAAACCGAAGGGCGTGAGATGGTTGTCTACGCCGCACCACGTGACGCTAGCCAGCGCGCGGGTCAACTCGACACACCGCTGTTTACCCTGCGCTTCTTTTCTCCGCAAGCAGGTGCCATCGGTGTACGCATCAGCCACTTTGCAGGCCAAGTCCCACGCGGCCCGCACTATCCGCTGCAACTGAGCGGCGATCATGAAGTGCGCTTTGAAGATAACGATCAATACGCGGCGCTACACAGCGGTGATTTATGCGTGCGAGTCACTAAAGGCGACGATTGGGCGCTCGATTTCCTGCGTAATGGCGTGCGCATCACCGGTAGCGTGGCGAAATCCGCCGGTTACGTGCAAGACACCCACGACGGTAACACCTACCTGTACGAACGACTCGATCTCGGCGTGGGTGAAACCGTGTATGGCCTCGGTGAACGCTTTGCCGCTTTCGTGAAAAACGGCCAAAGCATCGATACCTGGAACCGTGATGGCGGCACCAGCACCGAGCAGGCTTACAAAAACATTCCGTTCTATCTGACTAACCGTGGCTACGGCGTGTTAGTGAATCACCCAGAATGTGTTTCGTTCGAAGTCGGTTCAGAGAAAGTCTCCAAAGTGCAGTTCAGCGTGGCCGGTGAATATTTGGAATACATCGTGCTGGATGGCCCAACGCCGAAACAGGTGCTGGATCGCTATACCCGTTTGACCGGTCGCCCGGCGCTGCCACCGGCTTGGTCGTTCGGTCTATGGTTAACCACTTCGTTCACTACCAACTACGACGAAGCGACGGTCAACAGCTTCATCGATGGCATGGCCGAGCGCAACTTACCGTTGCACGTTTTCCACTTTGATTGCTTCTGGATGAAGGCCTTCCAGTGGTGCGATTTTGAATGGGACCCGGCGACCTTCCCCGATCCACAAGGCATGTTGCAACGCTTGAAAGCCCGTAGCCTCAAAATCTGCGTATGGATTAATCCGTACATCGGCCAAAAATCGCCGTTGTTTAAAATTGGTATGGAAAACGGCTACCTGCTGAAACGTCCGAACGGCGACGTTTGGCAATGGGACAAATGGCAACCGGGTCAGGCGATTGTTGATTTCACCAATCCAGCCGCCTGCAAGTGGTATGCCGACCACCTGAAACGCCTCGTAGCAATAGGTGTCGACAGCTTCAAAACTGACTTTGGTGAGCGTATCCCAACGGATGTGGTGTGGCATGACGGCTGCGATCCGCAAAAAATGCACAACCACTATGCCTTTATTTACAACGAGCTAGTCTATAAAACCTTACAAGACACCCTTGGGCAGGATCAGGCCGTACTATTTGCACGCTCGGCTTCCGTCGGCGCTCAACAGTTCCCGGTTCACTGGGGTGGCGACTGCTACGCGACCTACGAATCGATGGCGGAAAGCCTGCGCGGAGGCTTGTCTATCGGCTTATCCGGTTTTGGTTTCTGGAGCCACGATATCGGCGGCTTTGAAAATACCGCACCAGCACATATCTACAAACGTTGGTGCGCCTTCGGCCTACTTTCCAGCCACAGCCGCCTGCACGGCAGCAAATCCTATCGGGTGCCGTGGGCGTATGACGATGAAGCCTGCGATGTGGTGCGTCACTTCACCCAGTGGAAATGCCGTCTGATGCCGTATCTGTACGCGGCCTCAGCTCAGGCGGCCAGCCAAGGTACACCGGTGATGCGCGCCATGATGCTGGAATTTGCCAGTGATCCCGCCTGCGATTATCTCGATCGCCAGTACATGCTGGGTGATTCTCTGCTGGTTGCGCCAGTATTCAGCGAGCAAGGCAATGTGGATTTCTATCTGCCAGAAGGTCGCTGGACGCATTTATTCAGCAATCAAACCGTTGACGGGGGCCGCTGGCAGCACGAACAGCATGGCTTCGATAGTCTACCGCTGTATGTTCGCCCAAACACCTTGCTGGCATTGGGCAGCAATAACCAAAAACCAGACTACGATTACGACCAACAGCCTGCATTCCAACTGTTTGAATTAGCCGATGGAGCCGAAGCGCAAAGCCAGATCCCACGCGCTGATGGCAAAACCATCTTTACGCTGAAAGCGCGTCGAGAAGGTCAGGCAATTTATCTGGCAACAGAAGGCCACGCCGAAGGTTGGACGCTATGCCTGCGTAATATCCACCAACTGGCACGACTGGAGAACGCGCAACAACAGCCGGGGCAGCAAGGTGTAGTGATTACGCCGCAAGGGGAAAAAGTGGTCGTTTATTTGATGGAATAATCGACATCGGTAGAAGATAAAATCAAATAGCCGTGGTGTACTTTTCCATCACAGCTATTTTTTATTTACTCGATTAATCGTCGCTGCCGCGTCACGGCATAGCCCGCCAAGATCGCGGCGATGACCATAAACAGATGCCCTTCTGACGAATCCAGCAGAAATGAGTTAAACAAGTGACACGCCATGTAGCTGCTCAGCACCGCTAGCAACAAGTTACGTTGAGCGACCGGTTGACGCCAAGCCACTACGTAACAACACAGCATCCAGCCGAGAAACAGCGCCAATCCCACCAAACCGTTTTGCACCGTCTCTAATAAATATTCGTTATGCGGATTATATACGCTATAGCCCGTTTGCGAATTGCCATACCAGAAACTACCGGCACCATTTCCCAACCATGGCGCTTGTTTGATCAACCGGAGCGACTCACGAGCAAAAGCGGTACGCTGCCCCATCGAGTTGCTACAGGCTTGATAGGCCACATCAGCAGGAGCCACCACACATTCGTGGATTTGTTGAAAACCCAAAGATATGCGTTCCATTGCTCGATTAGGCGTCAACGTCAACACCCCGACAGCCAATAATCCACACAGGAGCACACCAAGACGCTGCCAGCGCTGTAAGCTCAACAGCAACCAAATCCCGACACCAACCGCTAACGCCACATAGCCGGTACGCCCCTGAACCATCAACAACACATTGAGCGAGGCCAGCACCACCAATAATCCGTAACCCAAGCGCTTAACCCCGTGGTGGTTGAAAGCTCGTGAGAGCCACACGAGGGCTGCCAGTGCTATAAAAACATTCTGGGTGATCTGTAACTTAAACACCGTTGGATTCGAAGGATCAATACCCCACAACGTCACACCAAATACACCCGACGTCAGGCTAATCGCTAAAATCAAGGCATTAGCCGCGAGAAAACCATCAACAAACCCACTAATCCGCTGACGTTGTTGCAAAAAGAACAGCGCTAACGGCAAGACATACAGTAATTTTTTATATTTCCCGACCATATTCATGCCGTAGTCATGTTTTTGAGTCAGCAGGGAAAAGGCCAACAAACCAAACATTAATGCCGGTAGCCAGACCAAAGGATGCTTTAGCAGTGCTTTTAAATAGCGCGTATCGCGTTGCCACAATAAACACAGCAAAACCAACACTAATGAGACGCTAAGTAAGAAATTAGAAGTGGGCAGCGCTAGCCCGAGTAAACAAGCTGTCATGCTGAAGAATCGTTGGCGGTACGGACTCAAGGCCGTAGGAGTAAGGTTACCGGTCGGGGACATTATGACTCGCTCATTTCAGGTTTAAATACATACGGCGCACTGCTGCTGTTGAGTGCTAATTGCTTATCCACCACGCGGATCACTTCACTGATGGGAATGGCGTCCAAATAACGTTCGGTGGTGTTAGTATCAATCTCCTCTGGTCGCGGTAATGGCCGATAGTCTCCTGCCCACAGCAACGTATGCGGAGCCTGCCACGGATGCCATTGCGCCAAATTGCTAGGGCCAAACAACACCACCGACGGTGTTTGCAGCGCGGCGGCCATATGCATGGGTACGGAGTCCACGCCGATAAACAACTTGGCGCGATCGATCAGTACCGCAAGCTCCGGTAACTCCAGCCGCCCAGCCAAATTGACCACCAGTTGCACAGTGGTACATTGCGCCAAAATCGCCGCTATCATCGCGGCTTCCTGCTCGGAACGTCCACCAGTCAACACCACGGTTTGCCCGGCAGCAGTAAGATGATTGATTACCTGGCTAAAACCTGCGACTGACCAGGTTTTAAATGCCCAACGGGCGGTGGGTTGGATCACAATGAAATCCGTCAAACGATGGTGAACGCAGAGGCGCTCAACTTCATCCACATCCATTTGGCGATAGCTCTGCGTCACTTTCGTTATCTGCGTCGGCAGGTTCAACGGGTCAAGAATACTGAGGTTATTGAGTACGGTATGCTGCTGCGTCTGTGGTTCCACCAGCAATGAATGACATACCCGCCACAGCCAATTATTACGTTTGGGGTAATGAAATCCCAAACTAAACGCCGGTTTCAACCAGCGACAATATAATGCGGCACGCCACTGATCCGAAAGGTTAATAACCAAATCATAACGACCACTACGCAAACTATTCCACAGCGCTTTCTCCCCACGATATTGCGCCTTAATTCCTTGATGTTTTAGGCTGCGATCGACGGTATAGGTCAGATAAACCGTCGGATTTCCCGCCAGCATCACCTCTGTCTCCTGATAAACCAATACGTCGATCAAGGCATTAGGGTAATTAGCGCGCAAGGTGCTGAGCAACGGGGTTGTCAGCAGCACATCGCCGAAATGACGCAGCTTAATCACTAAAATACGCTGCACTCGTTGCCGATGCAGCAAGGTATTTGGTATCCGATTATCAGGCAATACCGTACCTCTACTGCTAACTGCAGTAGGATGATTGATCGTCATATTCCATCAACTCAAAAATACCAGCGGCTCTCTTTTGAACAGACATCGAAAGAGTCAGTGAGGGAGAAAATTAAAATTCGAGTGTTTGCTGAAGTTGGCTAATTAACAGAGCACAATTCGCACTCTGTTCTCTTTATTTGAAAGACCACAATCCCTGCGATCCTCACAAAGATCCAAATAGACAGCAACTCTGATCAAGTTTATAGGTAGCTGAACAACAAAGATAATTGCTTCTATTGATCAATAAAGCGCTATCGATCGTTGAAACCGATCGATCCAATACTAACTATAGGGATATATCTGAGGGTTTTTGAAAATCATCTGCGATAACCCCATCAGCCAATCGAATCGTGCGTGAGAAATGTTTCTTGATAAATGCATAGTCATGGCTAATTGCCAGCACCGTGGTGCCTTGTGTACGACAGATATCCAGCCAGCGGGTCAATACCTCCAGCCAATGACTATCAAAATCACGGCTCGCCTCGTCCAGCAATAACAGTGGCGGTGCGACGGCAGCTAGGCTCGCCACCGCGACCATGCGTCGCTGCCCAGCATGAAGATCCAATGGATGGACATCTGCCACATCGGTTAGCTCACAGAGGGCGAGCGTTTGCATCACTCGCTGTTCCAACACCTCACCCCGTATACCCTGATGGCGTAGACCAAAAGCAATTTCATCACGTACACGGCTATGGAATATCTGCCGTTCCGCTTCCTGAAATAATACCCCCAGCAACGGCGCTCGCTGCGCCGCTTTTAGGGTGGCAATATTTTTCCCTTGTAGCTTTATTTGCCCAGCGGTTGGTTTTAATAACCCCGCCATCAAGCGTAATAAGGTCGATTTCCCGGCGCCGTTATCGCCAATTAAGGCAACCCATTCACCCGCTTCGATAGTCAGGTTTAAACCGCTGATAATCGGTTTTTCCGCCGCAGGCCATTGGTAATTCAGTGCTTCTATACTCAGCATAAGGATAATTTCCCTTGCGCTAACACCCAAGTTTGTTGGCAATAAGCCGCGACATCAGCCAATGAGTGTTCAAACAGGATAATGACGCAATTTTGTTCGTGTGCATAAACGACCAGCCGTTGTAATAGCGTCGTTGTTGCCTGCGGCGTTAATCGGCTAAAGGCTTCATCGAGTAGCAACAACCGTGGCTGCATCGCTATCGCACAGGCCATCACCACCCGCTCCGCCTCTCCACCGGAAAGCGTTGCCGGGTGACGATGGCGTAACGCATGGCAATCGGTGAATGTCAGCGCCTGCTCAATACGCGTCATGATCTCGGATTCACTCAGGCAAAGATTCTCTGGCCCGAAGGCGATTTCCTCTTCGACGGTGAAGGTGCAACCGGAGAGTTGCAATTGCGGTGCTTGTTGAATTAGTTGTACCTGTTGCGCCATTTCCACCAACGGACGCGCACCTATTTCATCACCAAGTACTTGCCCTGTTCCCTCTAATACGCCGGGCAAAAAATCGGGATAACAGCCCGCCAGCAGTTGCGCAAGTGTGGTTTTACCGCTGCCATTGCCGCCGCAGATGCCGTACAAACCCGGCCTATCGCAATGCAGACTGATGTTATCTAGCTGCCAACCGGTACTGCCTTGCGGGGTAAAACTCAATGCGTTCAGCGCCACAACCACAGCCAGACTCCTATTTCTAACGCCGCCAGCAGCAGCAAACCGTAGCGTAAAGCACGTTGCAGCGAGCTATCAGCCGGAGCCCATAGCGTGGTGCGTTTAGGATGCAGGCGAAAGGCGCGCATATCCAACGCGGTGCTGCGTGCGGTTAAATCATTCAGCGCACTGTGAGTTAACGGCATCACCAACGCCGGGATATAACGCAACCGTTGATACCAACGCCCATCCAACGGCACTCCGCGCGCCAACTGCGCCTCGTAAATCGCGGCCAATTGCGCACGCAGTTGTTCGACAACCAACAAGGGGCCAGCAAGCAGATAGGAAAGCCCGAGCGGTAAACGGCTGGCAAAAAGTGCGCGGATCATGCGTTGCGTCGGCACATATTGCAGCCAGATTTGGCCGGTGCAGAGCAGCGCTAACAGACGTAACCAGAGTGCCGCTGCGTTCAGTAACCCAGTGTTATCACTCGCTTTGCCCCACAACCACCACGCCACCCATCCGCTATGAACTAGCCATAACCCACCAGCCATTGGCAGCATAATCCACACCACGTAACGCCAGCGCTGTCGGGTACTCTTCATTGCAATCAACAGCAAAAAAGTCGCCAGACTGTAGGCCAAAAGCGGGTAACCGAGCGGCATCAGCAAACTGCTAATACCGAGCACCACCCAGACAGTCAGGGAGGTAAAAGGATGCATTAACGCACGGTGGCCATCTGTGGAAAATGACGCAAAGTGCGCTGCGGCATGCTGCGCACTAGCAACCAAACCAAAATGGCCGATAGCACTTTATCGATCAGATTAACGCCCAACACGGTCATCGCTACGGACTCAAGCAGGTTGCTGCTCATTGAATTGACATACGCGACGAAAAAATCTGCACCGCTACCCGTCACGCCGCCGAACAAATAGGTACGGATCGGCACAGCAACCAGCGTCACTACCAGCGTGATCACCACACCGCTGAGGATCACTTTCGGTAATGAACGGAACCAACCGATACGCGCCAATAGCCCCGCTACCAAACCAATCACCATCGCCACGGGTGCAAACGCCGTCGCAATCGGGCCGGTGAGTAACCCCCAGAGAAGATTAGTTAAGAAACCGGTCAGCATGCCAATAATCGGCCCACCGAGTAACGCACTCAGCAGCGTACCTATGGAGTCAAGAAAGATGGGGAGTTTCAACATTGATACCAACTGACCCGCAATCATGTTGATAGCGATTGAGATAACGATCAAAACCAACATCCGACTCGACAACCCTTTACCTGCCATAACGACCTCAAAGATAAAAAGAAAATTAACGCGGTTTGACGGTTAGTTCGTCATAACCTGAGAGCGCACAAGGTTGTCGGCTAAACCAGACGTCATTCAGTTCCCCAATCACCAATTCAAGCGTAGTGCGCACCGTGCAACCTTCCATCACATGGCCGCCAGTCATATGACCCTTTTCATCAGCCACCGCCAGATGCAGATGTTCACCACCCGCCTCCAAGGTGCCGATCAGCGATACCACTTCAAATTTTCCACTCAATACCGTGACGTCTTCGCGCCCAGCGTAACGCAGAGCCACCTCGCTCAAACTCCCGACACAACCACTGATCCACGCAGCCCGCAAACCCTGCTGTTGGATAAAATCACGTAAAACGCTCAGCAGTTCCTGTTGCGGCAGCAGACGCAAAGCGTAAAACCGCGCCGTTGACGGCGTAGATGTCATCACGATGAGATCCTGTATTGAAAGATAAAAAGTGGCGTCAGGAGGGTAGGTGCAACATTGGGGATTTGACTCTTTCAGGCAACTCCGAACCTCGGACGTTAGGGTGCATGATAAAGAGAGATTGATGGGATGTATGTGATTTGGGTCAGGGAAAGTGTGGTGGTGGCAGTTGTTCGGTAAAACCGAACAACTGAATAAGTTCGATTGCTTACCTCACGGGTTCCTACCTGTTGAACCTGTAAGTAAGGCTTACAAGTTGCGTCGAATACCCATTCGCCAATCAGTCTTATTCATATAATGGCGGAAGATCACAGGAGTCGAACCTGCCCGGGACCGCTGGCGGCCCCAACTGGATTTGAAGTCCAGCCGCCCCACCGGGGACGATGATCTTCCTTTGGGTCGGAAGTAAGCGGCTGATTATAACTTCTTTTCACTACGGCGTTAATCGGCACGGCACAAAAGTGCAACCGAGCCAAACAACGTGTATAAATTCAGTCAACATCATTGTTGCGGTATATACCTGTCATACTTGAAGCTGCATCTGTGTTAGCTGTACTCCCTCACCCCAGTCACTTACTGGAAGTGGAATCCCTCAAAACTATTCAACAATAAGGAGTATAAGAATGAAGATTAATACAACCCGGTATACTTTAGCAGGGATCGTGTTTATCGTTCTGTGTTCTCAAACAGCGATAGCGGCTGAATCCGCTGAATCGCTTTACAAGCAATGTGAAGCCAAATCAACAACTGTCGAACAACGCGAATGCTATCCAGTGGTGGAAAAACAATCTGAAGCCGAACTCGTCGCAGTTGAGAAAAAAGTACGGGATGAACTGATCGAGTTGGAGCAAATAAGCGAAGGTAGTCGGAGTGTTCATCCCGTTAAGGCATTCGACAATGCTGAGCGCGTATTCCGGGAGTTTCGAACTGCCGAGTCTAAGCGCGCAGAGACCTCTGCCGGGTCTGGTAATGGCGGTGATCTTCAGGCTCATCAGGCATCCATCGAAATGACGCTTACGCGAATCAAACAGTTAAAGGAAGAATAACTCTTACCTGTACTGAGAGAACATCACTGTACTCGCCATACTTCGAGCAGCATCTTTATTGGCCGTCGTTGCCCACTCTAAGAACGATAGGATCTAAATTCTTAGAGTGAGCCCTGCGGCCACCTCAATACGCCACTTCGCCATATTTATCACGATATTCTTTCGGTGTGATGTCGTAACCTTTCTTAAATACCGAGTAGAAATATTGCAACGAGGGGTAGCCGCACATCTGGGAGATTTCGTTGATCGATAACGAAGTTGCCGTCAGCAAATTGCGCGCACGCTCCAGTTTCTCGTCGTGAATGACGTTATGAATAGTTTGCCCAGTTTCGTCTTTGAAGCGCTTTTCTAAGTTGGATCGCGACATCCCCACCGCATCCAGCACCTGTTCGACTTTGATCCCCTTGCAGGCGTGATGGCGGATGTAGTGCATCGCTTGAATCACCGCCGGATCGCGCAATGAGCGGAAATCGGTAGAGCGCCGCTCAATCACCTTTACCGGCGGCACCAAGATGCGTTGCAGCGGTAATTCGCGCTGATTCAACAGTTGGTGCAACAGTTTGGCCGCCCGATAGCCCATTTGCCGAGTGCCTTGCGCCACGGAAGAAAGTGCGACGCGTGACAAATAACGGGTAAGTTCTTCGTTATCGATGCCGATAACACACAGTTTTTCCGGCACGGCGATATCCAGGTGTTCACACACTTGCAGTAAGTGGCGCGCACGGGCGTCGGTCACTGCGATAATGCCGGTCTGCTGCGGTAACGTCTGCACCCAATCCGCTAAACGGTTTTGCGCATACTGCCAGTTCTCCGGCGCAATAGACATTCCCTGATACACCACGCCTTGATATTGCTCTGCCGCGACCAATTGCCGGAACGCATGTTCACGCTCTTGCGCCCAACGCTTCCCGCCTTCTTGCGGTAGGCCGTAAAAAGCAAAACGGTTTAAGCCTTTTTCTTTCAAATGCATAAACGCCGCTTCAACCAAAGCATGGTTGTCGGTAGCGATGTAATGTACCGGGGGATAATCTTCGCTACGGTGATAAGAGCCACCGACACCCACGATCGGCACCTGAACGTTATGTAACAGTTGTTCGATATCGCGATCGTCAAAATCGGCAATCACGCCATCACCTAACCAATCTTTGATGTTATCGATACGGCAGCGGAAATCCTCTTCGATAAAAATATCCCAGTCGCACTGCGATGCCTGTAAATACTCACCGACGCCCTCAACCACCTGACGGTCATACACTTTGTTGGCGTTAAACAGCAAAGTAATTCGGTAGCGCTTTTCGAACATGGGTTTATCCCCGACAAACAAATTGCCTTCTGAATAGCATAAACATTCAGAAGGCAGTAAAAGTGGCGCGTTATTTGCGAAGCGGCTCGCTTTTATCAAACTCGGCGCTTAGTGGCCGAATCCATCCACACCGCTAGCAGCAAAATGGCGCCTTTGACGATGTACTGCCAGAAGGTCGGCACGTCCAACATACTCATGCCGTTATCTAGAGAAGCCATGATGAATGCCCCCATCACCGCACCCGCGACGCTGCCTATGCCGCCAGCCAAGCTAGTGCCACCAATAACACAGGCGGCGATGGCATCCAGTTCAGCGATATTCCCCGCCGAAGGTGAACCCGCGCCTAAGCGCGAACTGAGGATTAATCCGGCAATCGCTACCATCAAGCCGTTGATGGCAAATACTGCCAGTTTGGTTCGCTCAACATTAACGCCAGACAACCGCGCCGCATCGATATTGCCACCGATAGCGTAAATCCGCCGGCCAAAGGCGGTACGCGTCGCCATAAAGATCCCAGCTAGCATCAGCGCAGTCAGCAGCAATACTGGCGTCGGTACGCCACGATAATCATTCAGCAAATAGATAGCACCGAGCACAATCACCGCCAGAATGCTTTGCTTAGTCACATCACCCGTGGGTGCCGCGACCGGCAAACCGAGCTGGAGTCGTTTACTACGACGCCGCCACTGCCAAACTACAAACAACATCAAACCGATAGCCCCAATACCAAAGCCTAGACCATCAGGCAGATAACTTTGTCCAATTTGCGACATCGCACTGCTGGTCGGCGCGACGGTGGTGCCATTGGTAATACCGATCAAAATGCCACGAAACGCCAGCATCCCCGCGAGCGTGACAATAAACGACGGTACTTTGCGATAGGCCACCCACCAGCCATTCCACGCTCCCAGTAGTAAGCCTGCCAATAGCGTAACGACGATGGTCAGCGGTAGCGGCCAACCAAACCAGACGTCAAAGATCGCCGCCGCACCGCCTAGCAAGCCCATCATCGAACCCACCGACAGATCGATCTCCGCCGAGATAATCACAAACACCATGCCCACCGCTAAAATGCCGGTGATCGCCGTCTGGCGCAGCAGGTTGGAGATGTTACGTGCGCTGAGGTACGCCCCCTCCGTGGTGACGGTGAAGAACAGCATGATGATGACAATTGCCGCTAGCATCACCAATACTTGCAGGTTGAGGGATTTCAATTTGAATAGCGGGCTTTTTACCGCCATTGGCGGCAGACTTGCCTCAGATTGCGTGTTTTTCGACATGTTTGTCACTCCTCAACGCCGCTTCCATCACCTGTTCTTGGGTAAGATTGCGGTTAATTAGATCGGCTTTTATCCGCCCTTGATGCATTACCAATACCCGGTCGCTCAATCCCAGCACTTCCGGCAGTTCAGAAGACACCACAATCACCGCGATCCCCTGCTGCACCAGTTGATTGATCAGTTTGTAGATTTCGTACTTCGCACCGATATCGATACCGCGCGTCGGTTCATCAAGGATCAAGATTTTCGGGTTAAGCAGCAGGCATTTCGCCAAAATCGCTTTTTGTTGATTGCCGCCGCTCAAGCGAGCAATCGCCAATTCTGGCGATGAAGTTTTCACCTTCAACCGCGCCAGAGATTGCTGGATAGTGGCTTGCTCCTGAGCATCGTCCAACAGGGTTAGCGCACCGCTGAAATCATCCAGCGAAGCCAGCGTTATGTTTGCTCCCACGCCCATTACCGGCACGATGCCGTCACGTTTACGATCTTCCGGCACCATCGCAATACCGTAGCTCATCGCTTGGCGGCAGTGGCTAATGGTCACTGGTTGGCCATCAATGGTGATCTGGCCTTGCCAACGTCCGTTATACGAACCAAACAAGCACTGCATGGTTTCAGTACGCCCAGAGCCCACCAATCCCGCCACTCCTAGGATCTCTCCACGGCGTAGGGTGAACGAGACATCATCTACCCGACGAATATGCCGATTAACCGGGTGCCAAGCGGTGAGGTTTTCCACCTGCAAGATCACTTCACCAATATTGTGCTCCTCCTGCGGGTAAAGCTCCGTCAGCTCACGCCCGACCATCATGGCGATAATGTCGTTCTCACTCATGCTGGCTGCGGGTTGAGTGGCGATGTGCTTACCATCGCGGATCACGCAGATCTGATCTGAAATCGCCTTCACTTCGTTTAACTTATGCGAAATGTAGATGCAGGCAATACCGTGATCGCGCAGATCACCAATGATCGTCAGCAATGTGGCGGTTTCGCTTTCGGTTAACGACGCGGTCGGTTCGTCCAAAATCAGCAAACGCACCTGCTTGTTGAGCGCTTTAGCAATTTCAACTAATTGCTGTTGCCCCAACCCCAATTCACCTACGCGAGTATGAGGATCAACCGCCAATTTGACCTGCGCCAGCATCCGTTGGCAGCGCAGATACATGGCGTCGTAATCCATTAAGCCAAACCGTCCCCATTCATTACCCAAGAACATGTTTTCCAACACAGTCATCTGTTTTACCAGCGCCAGTTCCTGATGAATAATGGCAATACCTTTTTGTTCGGTATCGCGAATGGTTTTCGCCGTTAACAAATCACCGGAAAAATAAATATCCCCTTGATAACTGCCCTGCGGATATATTCCGCAGAGCACTTTCATCAAGGTAGACTTCCCCGATCCATTTTCACCACACAATGATAATACCTGCCCGGCCTCTAGCTTTAGGCTGACATTATCCACGGCTTTGACTACACCGAATTGTTTAGTGATATTTTTCATTTCTAACAAACATGGGGACACTATTCCCTCCGAGTTACTAGAACAAATCAATTAAGATCGGATTTTTTATGGAACCCATCAGCAACAATGGTGCTTTCAATATTGGATTTATCGACTGGGATTGGGGTTAATAACCAAGCAGGAACGTCTTTATTACCATTATTCAACGTGGCATTGGATTTAGGTTGCTCACCTTTGCCTAACTGCACCGCAATGTCTGCGGCTTCATCGGCTAATTTGCTGATCGGTTTATACACCGTCATGGTTTGTGTTCCGGCCACAATGCGTTTCACCGCGGCTAGATCGGCATCTTGCCCGGAGATCGCGACCTTACCTGCCAGCCCTTGTGCCGCCAATGCCTGAATCGCCCCGCCCGCTGTCGCATCGTTAGAGGCAACCACGGCGTCAATCTTGTTGTTGTTCGCCGTCAGAGCATTTTCCATAATTTTCAACGCATTTTCCGGCAGCCAACCATCGGCCCATTGATCGCCGACTATTTTAATTTTCCCGCTGTCGATAAGCGGTTGCAGTACCGTCATTTGCCCTTTACGGAACAGTTTGGCGTTGTTATCTACCGGTGAGCCGCCCATCAGGAAATAATTACCCTGTGGCACCCGTTCAACCAAGCTTTTTGCCTGTAGCTCACCGACTTTTTCATTGTCGAATGAGATATAGAAATCGATATCAGCGTTGTTGATCATGCGGTCATAGGCCAGCACTTTAATGCCCTCGCGCTTGGCCTCGCTGATGACATTACTTAAAACCTGACCGTTATAAGGGATTATCACCAACACATCGACACCGCGATTGATCATATTTTCAATCTGCGCCATTTGGGTTTCTTCATTACCGTTAGCCGACTGAACAAACACATCGGCACCTAATGACTTAGCTTTCTTAACAAAAATATCGCGATCTTTTTGCCAACGCTCTAAACGTAGGTCGTCGATCGCCATACCTATTTTTATTTCTTTACTGAATCCCGGCTGGCTGGTTAACACTAACAAAGCACAAGCAGAAAGTAAGAGGTGTTTGAATTTCATCTTATATACCTTTTTTATTTAATCTGTAGGGGTAATATAAATCACGAAACGTCCAGTCGATTGTTGTCGCTTACTCTGCATTCAGCAATTACTGATTTTTACCGACCAATTACGTTTTTTGGTTTAATGTTAGAATTATGATGGCGGTCATGTTTTCATCCTGTAAATTCTCTGCGCTACAAATAAAAATGCGTAGCGCTTTCAGAATATGAGTCAGGCAAATTATGCGATCTCCATCGCATTTAATAATTATAGGAATTTGAGTGTGAAATAACGTAATTGAGCAAATGCTCGCAAGCTCCGAAGATTAACGCATTCCCGCCAGTCGCGGTTTGTTACCGAGGAGTCGATAATGCAATCCTATTTTGATCAGCTTGAGCAAGTTCGTTACGAAGGCACCAACAGCCAAAACCCACTGGCGTTTCGCCATTACAACCCTGACGAACTGGTGCTTGGCAAACGTATGGCAGACCATCTGCGTTTCGCGGCCTGTTACTGGCATACCTTCTGCTGGAACGGTGCCGATATGTTTGGCCTTGGTGCTTTCGAAAGGCCTTGGCAACAACCCGGCGACGCGCTGGCACTAGCCAAACGCAAGGCTGATGTCGCATTCGAGTTCTTCCACAAGCTGAATGTCCCTTACTACTGCTTCCATGACGTCGATGTGTCACCAGAAGGCAGCTCGCTGAAAGAATATCTGAACAATTTCGCGGTCATGACCGACGTACTGGCGGAAAAACAGCAGAGCAGCGGCGTGAAACTGCTTTGGGGTACCGCCAACTGCTTTAGCCACCCGCGCTACGGTGCTGGTGCCGCGACCAATCCAGACCCAGAAGTGTTCAGTTGGGCCGCCACTCAGGTCTTCACGGCCATGAATGCGACGCATAAACTCGGTGGGGAAAACTATGTGCTGTGGGGCGGTCGCGAAGGCTACGAAACCCTGCTGAATACCGACTTGCGACAAGAACGTGAACAAATCGGTCGCTTTATGCAGATGGTGGTCGAGCACAAACACAAAACCGGCTTCCAAGGGACGCTGCTGATCGAGCCAAAACCACAAGAGCCGACCAAACATCAATATGACTATGATGTCGCGACCGTGTACGGCTTCCTCAAGCAATTTGGCTTGGAAAAAGAGATCAAGGTCAATATCGAAGCCAACCACGCCACGCTGGCTGGGCATTCGTTCCACCATGAGATAGCCAGCGCCATTGCTTTGGGGATCTTTGGTTCCGTGGATGCCAACCGCGGCGATCCGCAGCTCGGCTGGGATACCGATCAGTTCCCAAATAGCGTAGAAGAAAACGCGTTGGTAATGTTCGAAATCCTCAAAGCAGGTGGGTTCACCACTGGCGGCCTGAACTTCGATGCCAAAGTGCGTCGCCAAAGCACTGATAAATACGATCTGTTCTACGGCCATATCGGCGCGATGGATACCATGGCGCTCGCGCTGAAAGTCGCCGCGAAGATGATCGAAGACGGTCAGTTACACCAACAGGTCGCCAAGCGCTATGCCGGTTGGAACGGTGAATTAGGGCAGCAAATCTTACAAGGTAAACTGTCACTGGAAGCCTTGGCGAAGTACGCTGAGCAACAAAATTTGGCACCACAGCATGCCAGCGGCCGTCAGGAAAGACTGGAGAATCTGGTAAACCGCTATTTATTTGATTGATCGCGTTCAGTTGATCTGACTCGTGCGGCACGCCTTGTGCCGCACATTCAAGGATAACCCCTATGTACATCGGTATCGATCTCGGCACTTCAGGTGTAAAAGTCATTCTGCTCAGTGAGCAAGGGCAATTGCTCGCCAGCCATGGCGAACCGCTGTCGGTTTCCCGCCCTCACCCTTTGTGGTCGGAACAAAATCCGCAGGATTGGTGGCAAGCGACCGATCGCGCCATGCTGGCTCTGGCTAAGCAACAGAATTTACAGCAAGTGAAAGCCATTGGCCTAAGCGGACAAATGCACGGTGCAACGCTGTTGGACAAGCAACAGCGCGTTTTACGCCCGGCTATTCTGTGGAACGATGGACGAAGCTTTGCGCAATGCCAAGAGTTAGAGCAGGCCGTGCCACAATCCCGTGCCATTACTGGCAACCTGATGATGCCCGGCTTTACCGCACCGAAGTTACTCTGGTTAAAACAGCACGAACCGCAGATATTTAGCCAAATCGATAAAGTATTACTGCCAAAAGATTATTTGCGCTGGTGTATGACCGGCGAGTTCGCCAGTGACATGTCTGATGCGGCAGGAACAATGTGGTTAGATGTCGCACAGCGCGATTGGAGCGATGCGATGCTAGGTGCTTGCGGGCTAACACGCAGCCAAATGCCAGCCTTGTTCGAAGGCAATCAGGTCACCGGGCAGCTTCATTGCGAGTTAGCAAAACGTTGGCATATGCCAAGCGTGCCAGTGATTGCCGGTGGGGGTGACAACGCCGCTGGGGCAATAGGCGTCGGTTTGTATCAGGCGGGGCAAGCGATGCTGTCGCTCGGTACTTCGGGGGTTTATTTCGCAGTCAGCGATGGTTTTCGCAGTAACCCAGCCAACGCAGTGCACAGCTTCTGTCATGCATTGCCCAATACTTGGCACCTGATGTCGGTAATGCTGAGTGCGGCATCCTGTCTGGATTGGGCCTGTCAGCTAACGAATACCGCCGACGTTGCCACGCTTTTGCATAATGTCGAACAATCCACACCCGCCAATGCGCCATTATGGTTCCTGCCTTATCTTTCTGGCGAACGTACCCCGCATAACAACCCCAACGCTAAAGGCGCATTCTGGGGCTTCACCCATCAACATGGGGCGAACGATCTGGCTCGCGCAGTACTAGAGGGCGTCGGTTTTGCCTTGGCGGACGGCATGGACGTACTGCATAACAGCGGCTTGCAACCCAGCAGCATTACCCTGATTGGCGGTGGCGCACGCAGTCCGTTCTGGCGACAAATGCTGGCCGATATTAGCGGTCAGCGTTTGGAATACCGTAGCGGTGGTGATGTAGGTCCGGCACTGGGTGCGGCTCGTTTAGCGCAGATCGCACTGAATCCACATGTCCCGTTAAATGAGTTGTTGCCAGAGCTGCCATTGGAGCAAGTACATCAACCCGATGCCGAACGCCACCAGCGTTATGCCGAGCGGCGTAAGACCTTCCGTGAGCTATATCAGCATTTATTGCCGCTGATGTAATCAGGATACTAATCGGCGTTTATCTATCCGTTGCAAACCAATGGAAAGCAGCAGACTCAAGATAAGCGCCACACCAAATACCCAGAAAATATCCAGCAACGGATATTGGCTAATACCTAAATTCTTGTTGCGCATAACATTGACGATAATGGCGTGAAAACCATAGATTGCCAGCGAATGTCGGGAAAAAACGCTTAACCAACCGATCGGTTGCGACAGGCAGTTTTTACACCACACCAACAACGAGACAGCGGCGAGAAATACCAACGGACCGCAGTAGATGTAATAGGTATCGGCGAAACTCCCATTGGTCAGCGTCTGACGTTTGGTGCCATTCATAATCAACAGTACGCTGACAACAAAACATAGTGCAGCCAACACACTGACGCCGCGCCGTTGCGTATCCATGGTGCCGATCGCTCGGCCAGCCAGCGCATACAGCAAGTAATAAAAAGTATCGCCATAGATATACAAATTAACTGGCAACAGATGAAGATTGCCGTAGTTAAGCTGACTGGTGTTGGGGTTAGCAATAATCGCCAGGATCACCAGTACCCCAGCCAGATAACGAGCCGAAACCGGTTTGACGCTAATCAACGGCGAAAGCAGGTAGATAACCACAATGGCATAGAAGAACCACAGGTGATAGAACACCGGTTTTTGCAGGATATTACGCAGTGAAGGCCAAAAACCAATGTTGGTAAAGAAGGCAATATAAATCAATGCGATGATGCTGTAGAACAAAATACAACAACCGATGCGGGTGAAGTGTTTGCGGTTAGCGCTTCGCTCACCAAAAAACAGGTAGCCGGAGATCATAAAAAACAACGGCACTGATACACGCGATAATGAATTCAATAGGTTGGCAACGTCCCAGTTATGCTCCCCCACGACCCCTTGTGTCACAGGGTAGGTAGTCGCATGGATCATCACCACCATCATGCAGGCCACTGCGCGTAAATTATCTATCCAACCAATTTTATGACTCATGAATCCAGTATGTGGTTATTTGCGAATGTTACACAAAGGTTATAGGGCGCGGAGAAACATGACAACCTTAGTATTAAGCTAATCATTGCTAATATCGGCAATTGGCGGCAAAATAGCCACAATAACTCGCCCAGCTTGCGTTCCCGCCCTGGCAGTTCCCTGATTACCTTTTATTATTCAGTGCCATAATTATGAAAAACACATTACCACCTGCGGCTCGTTTGGGTCGACAGGCGCTTTTATTCCCGCTTTGTTTGGTGCTATTCGAATTCGCCACCTATATCGCGAACGATATGATCCAGCCCGGTATGCTGGCCGTGGTGGCCAACTTCAACGCAGGCGAAGAGTGGGTACCCACTTCAATGACCGCCTATCTGGCTGGCGGTATTTTCCTTCAGTGGCTACTCGGCCCGCTGTCGGATCGCCGTGGTCGTCGCCCGGTGATGCTAGCTGGCGTCGCATTCTTTATCGTTTCCTGCTTAGCGATCCTGCTGGTCACTAACATTGAGCAATTTATTGCCATGCGCTTCCTGCAAGGGATTGGACTGTGCTTTATCGGCGCGGTGGGTTACGCCACCATTCAAGAATCTTTCGAAGAATCAGTGTGTATCAAAATTACCGCGCTGATGGCTAACGTGGCGTTGATCGCCCCGCTACTCGGGCCATTGGCTGGTGCGGCGCTGATCCATATCGCGCCGTGGCAAAGCATGTTTGTGATATTTGCTGTGCTGGCGGCCATCGCCTTCTACGGCCTGTGGAAAGCGATGCCGGAAACCGCCACGCTACGCGGTGAAAAACTCTCCCCAGCCAATATGTGGCGTGATTATCGTCAGGTACTGACTAATCGTCGGTTTGTCTGCGGCGCGTTGGCGATCGGCTTTGCTAGTTTGCCGTTATTGGCGTGGATCGCTCAGTCACCAGTGATTTTGATCAGCGGCGAGAAGCTGACCACGCTGGAATATGGTTTGCTGCAAATCCCGGTATTTGGTGCGTTGATTATCGGCAACCTGACGCTGGCACGCCTGACCGGTAAAAACAGCGTTGAACGGCTGATTAAACTGGGCGCAGGCCCGATGATCATCGGTTTGTTGATCGCCACACTGGCGACGATATTCTCCGCCCACGCTTATCTGTGGATGACCGCAGGATTGAGCTTGTATGCCTTTGGTATCGGGCTCGCCAATGCCGGTCTGTATCGTTTGACGCTATTTTCCAGCGACGTCAGCAAAGGGACCGTTTCTGCCACCATGGGCATGATGAGTATGGCGGTATTTACCGTCGGCATTGAGTTGGCGAAAGTGGCCTATGTATGGAACGGCAGCGGTGCATTTAACCTGTTCAATCTGATTAGCGGTATTTGCTGGTTGGCTCTGGTTGTTGTATTCCTGCGCAAACGCAACGGCAGTGGCATTACCCCCGCATCTACAGTCGCCTAATTTGAAACGGGGTTACGGCTCCGTTTTTATCGCATTCTTCCCTTAATCATGTGCCTCACACCAGACGCGTCTTGTTTTTCTCCGAAAAACCCGTCGTTTTATTGACCGAAAATCTGCAATTTGCTCTGATATGTCCCCTATATTGCCCGACTCTTGATGAAGCGGGATATTCAAATCAAGAACGAGGCAAATTGATTCATGCACCCAGTTCAACGAACTAAACCCTCATTACACGCACAGCAAGAACAGCGCCTTAACTCTCTGGCACAGCAGTACCGCACAGCAATAGACAATAATGATTATGCTGCCGGTAAAACTATCGCGGAAACTACACTGCGAATCATTCCTAAGAATCCCGACGTGCTAGCAAGCTATGCGTTGTGTTTAATGCGCGTTAAAAAATACGACGAGTCATACAAAACCTATAAAAAACTGCTCAAACTTGTGCCATTGGAAAACTTGCCAGATACTGCGCTCGATGGTTTTGTCGAGGTTTGCGGCTGGCTAGATCGTCAAGAAGACATTCGACATTATGGCGTCATGTCATTAGAACTCGGCGACAAAAAGTTTGGCAATGGGCAAGCCTATCCATTGCCCGCCGCTTCACCGCCGCCGTTTAATCCGAATAACCCACAAGAAAACATCATTGCCTTCACCTTGTTTGGTGACTTGGCGCGTTATTGCGAAACTGCCGTTCTAAACGCGGAAGTCAGCAAAGAGTTATTCCCCGCTTGGCGTTGTCGCTTCTATCTAGACGATAGCGTGCCGCAAGAAATACAGCAGCGGCTACAGCAAACCGGCGCCGAAGTGATTAAAGTTGAAGGGGAAATACACGACAATATTCCAGCGTTGATGTGGCGTTTCTTAGTGCTCGACGATCCCACGGTGAAACGTTATCTGATTCGCGATGCAGACTCCTTACTCTCAGAACGTGAGCTAGTTGCGGTTGAAGAGTGGCTGAACAGCGATTATTGGTATCACCATATGCGTGATTATTTTACTCATACCGAACTGCTACTCGCCGGGATGTGGGGCGGTTGCCATAACGAAAATCTACCTTCGCTCATTGACCAAACTCGGGAATATCTGAGCCAACAAGAAGCTCACCGCCGCTTCGTTGATCAGTATTTCCTGCGTCAACAAGTCTGGCCAACCGTAAAACAGAACCTACTCAGTCACGATGACATCTTCGGTTTTTACAACGCTCGCCCCTTCCCGCCACATGAGCCGATTCGCTGGCAAACCGCGAGTTTCCACGTTGGCAGCAATACCAGCTATCAGTTAGCCGCTGTCGAAAGCAACAAAGCCGATGGCGAGATGCAACGCTGGGAAATTGTTGATGAAAACAGTGTTCGTTTATGTCAGTACGCTTCACCGGTACAAGGCAAAATGTGGAAGGAGTCGTTGCCGTTCTTCTTGTTAGATCGTATTACTGCCAAACAGTGGAAACTACGCAATATCGACTGAGTATCGGGGCACCATAGTGCCCCTCCTTGGAGGAGGGGCCATGAAAACAAAGAAAAATCAAATAATTATCAGATTTTCTTTAACAATAACCATGGGATTGTTGTAACCGTGTAAGAGCAGCATTCACCGCAGATTTCTCAAAGAGTTGCGATTTTCTTTCCGCCCAACGCTTACCCGCAGGCCAGTGGCTAATACCTTCTAATACGGCATTTTCTTCCGCTGGAACATTTTCTTCATGCACTAACCAATCAATGGTGGACAGTAGCTCTAAACCGTATGGTGACTCGAAACCATCGATCAACTCAGACGTTTTTTGTAAGGCGGGTAGCCAAAGTTTGGCTTCATTCTTCAGATAAGCATTTAAAAAATCGGATTTTTCATCATTGAACCAGATAATATCCAAAGGTTTAGCATCACCGAGCCGCTTGTCACTTTTCAGGTAACTCCCATCCAACCCATCTAATAAATGACGTAACCGATCAGCATAAGGACCATAATTTTTTGCTTTAAATTGAAGATTCAATGGGTTTTCTATACCTTGCGCAATAATGACACGCTCGAGGAACCAAGCCAGTTTTTGGATTTCCAACAAACTGCATTCCATACCTAACACCCAGTAACGCCGCACTAATTCTGCAATAAGAGCCCTAGCAGGCGTCAGTTTTTCTACCCCTGCACTCTTTGCAACATTCTGATATTTTTCCGTCGGTTCGTAGATGATGATATCAACCTGATCCAAATCAGCCAGTTCACTTTCAAGTACGGCACGTACATCATGCCAAGCTAATCCTCCATGCCCCGCACCCAATGGCGGAATGGCAATAGATTTCACCTTGTTTTGTACAATGAAACGACGCAGATCACGTACCCCATCAACAATCCACTCCAACTGAGATGGGCTACGCCAATGTTGTTTGGTAGGGAAATTGATAATCCATCGCGGCCCCATTAATTCACCAGAAGCCGTAACAAACATTTTGCCAGTCGTCACTTCCCCCATTTTACAGGCTGCAGCATAGGCACGCATATTGGCTGGAAAGCGCTCTTTGAACATTAAAGCAATGCCTTTGCCCATCACGCCGACGGTATTAACGGTATTGACCAGCGCTTCAGCAGGTGCCTCCAACAGGTTACCTTGTGTAAAGCGAATCATCAGTTTCCCCCATTAAGAAAAATACCAGCCCGGCAGACAGTGTATATCCAACAAGTCTCCGACGTCTTGCTGCAACTGAGTTTGCAATGTCTGGGTATAACATACGATCCCTAGCAATCCCGTGACTGGCATATGCTGATAAATCAAGGCTTCGGCCTGATAACGTTCGATTTGCTCAGGTTTATCAGGATCACGTTTGAAATTACGTTGCTGTAATAGTTCCCAATCGACATTATCCAATTGATCTAATTGGTTATAGTAACCAGCCATCGGTGTATAAGCGTGACGATCAGTAAACGTAAACGCCAATTTTTGCTCCTGTAACCGATGTAAACTGGAAACCAAAATAACAATTTCTTCATTAGGATAGCGCGTTACCCCACCACGACCAGTATAGATGTTGTACAACATGGGGGAAAATGGCGTGAAATAGAAGGGAATATAGTCATTCAGCGTTCCCCCCGGCGCAATGGGAACCTCTCGCTGCTTGCGCCTTTCGATCAATTCAGCATTACCAATAGAAGTCCAGCGTTCGGCTTGATCTTGAATGCGGCTCCCTGCAGATAAACCATGAGTCAAAATCCAGGGCAAATTATCCCTGTGAACAATACGCCAGATCAGCGCTTTTTGTGGATTAAGGCTCTTATAGTTTGCCATTACAACTTGATAAACATTCTGTCATTGACGTTGAGATAAGGAGCATAAGATGTTGTTTTAAGAAGTTTATCCACCGCTAGTTTAGCCGTATTATCCTTGACCCAGATACTTTGAAACAGCTCAGGAGCAACAACACCTGGAGCCAAACATTCGGCCATGCAGATACTCTTCGATGCTTTATCACTATAATCGCATTTTTCCATTGTTTGCCAATCAATTCGCGATAATCCTTCTTGATAATCAAACAATTGGATATCTCCGTCGCTGGCTAGAGGATGTTGTGGGATTACATACCAATTTTGCTCTTCTGCTATTATCCTTAATACACCAATAATGACGAACATTTCCTCTGGACGCTCACATTGCACCCGATAATCAAATGGATTCTTAGTGAAAAAGTGAAATGGAACTTTCTTATCTAATTCTAAATGTTGTCGTTTCTGCAAAATACCCTTATCTGCGACGTCTTGAAAAGACGGCTGTAGTTCAGCCCTTGGGAGCAACCCATTTTGCAATATAGAACCTAAATTACTTAAACATGTTAAATGATAGAGATATTTTCCCTTTTGAATTTCCCTGCTCATATCAAATTCCTTATATGTCCTACGCAGTCCCAATCATAAGAAAAACAAAAGAAAAAACTTTGTTTTAAAACAACCCGCCATCCCGCAATAGATGTTGATTACCTTTACGGCGGGTAAAGCCGCTGCGATCGAAGAATTCCAGTACCTGAATCGCCAATTTGCGCCCTACGCCGAGCCGGTCGCGAAAATCAGCGGCGTTAGCGCTGCCTTGCTCTGCATCCAATTCACGGATTAATTTGGCAAACAATTCAATGCGCTGGCTATGGTAGTAGCGATCGGCGACGACGGCGGTGACATGCCCCAATTGCGCCGCTTTGCGTAACAGGTTGCGCACCCTGCTTTCGTCTTCAGCCAATTCAGCAGCCAAGTCACGCACCCACCAAGGTTCTTCGGTAAACAACGGTTCGATACGTTGCCACAGCACCTGTTCTTCGGGGCTGAACGCCAAACCATGCTCCGGCAGATGCAGCCAACCGCGGGTATTCACCAGTTTCCCCAGAGCCAACAGACGTTCGATCAGTTTGAACACCAGCGCTTCATCCAAGGTTGGCAGTGCCATGCGTCGCAGGCGAGCGCGTCCGAGGCCAAGTTGATCATCATGTTGTTGATGGTACGCCGCCAACACGTCGAGCAGGCGTTGTTCCGCCTGTTGCACATTGTTCTGCGCCAAGACTTTATCACCCGCCATCAATAACGCATGCCCGGCCAGCTGTTGCGCTAAACCCGCATCGGTGAGTTGGCGTGCCCACGCAAAGGTCGCCAGATCCAATGCGCCATTTGGCAATTGCAGCGTCAACGCCTGTTCGTCACTTTCTGCTTGCGATAACTGTGTCAGCCAAGCCAGAAACTCAGTCTGTCGTTTGCCACGTTTGGGTGCGTCCAACCTCAGCACCCGCGCCGCACCCAGCGTTTGTCGTGCGCCGATGTCACGTAAAATCAACCGATCGCTTTCCACTAACCACAACGGACGATCGAGGATCAGCTCCGCCAACTGCGGATTTAACAACGAAACGCGGCCGGTAATATGGCTGGCGGCATGATGCAGATGCAACGATTGCCAATGTTGCAAGGGATGATCGGTTTCCAGCGCCACTAATACCCGCTCAGCACTGGCGAGGGGTTGTCGCTCTAACAGCCAGTCGCCGCGCGTGACCTGCTCTTTACTGACGTCACCACTGATATTCAACGCAATACGTTGCCCAGCCTGCGCCTGTTCCACTGGCTGGTTCTGTGCATGTAATCCGCGAACCCGTACCGGTTTGTCAGCTCCGGTCAACCATAGGTTATCGCCGACATTGACCATGCCGCCTAGTGCGGTGCCAGTAACCACCAGCCCTGCACCTTTGACGCTGAATGCGCGATCGACAGCCAGCCGGAAGCGGCGCGTCAGGGCATGTTCACTCGGTTGTAAAGCCGCTAAATGTTGGCGCAGCGCATCAATGCCCAATTCCTGCATCGCTGCGGTGACAAATAACGTCGCGTCGTGCCAGCCTTGCTGCGCCAGCTCTTCTGTCACCTGTTGGCGAACGTCTTCCACGCGCTCGCTTTCGACGCGATCGGCTTTGGTGAGCGCAACGGTCAGTTGCGGGCGTCCGCTTAAGCGCAAGATCGCCAGATGCTCACGAGTTTGCGCCATCACACCATCGTCACAGGCCACCACCAGCAAGGCGTGATCAATGCCACCGATCCCTGCCAACATATTACTGAGGAATTTTTCATGCCCCGGCACATCGATAAAACCCAGTACGCGACCATCGGCTTGTGGCCAATAAGCGTAGCCAAGATCGATGGTCATGCCACGGCGTTTTTCTTCTGGCAAGCGCGAGGCGTTAACCCCAGTGAGCGCCTGTAATAAAGTGGTTTTGCCATGATCGACATGGCCTGCGGTGGCAATAATCATGCGCTCAGTGCCTCAATCAACGCGCCGTCTTGCTCCAAACAGCGCAGATCGAGCCACAATTTGCCGTCGTTGATACGTCCAATCACCGGTTGCGGCAGACTGCGCCATTGCTGCGCCAAGCGTTCCAAGGTGCCGCCACGACCATCTCGCGGCGAAAAGGTCAGGGCATAACTCGGCAAGCGATCGACGGGCAACGAACCGCTGCCAATCTGCGACCAGCAAGGTTCAGCACATAATTGATAATGTTCTGAGAAATGTGGCGTCAGCGCTGTCAGCAAACGCTCTGCACTAGCTTGCATTTCTGATTGTGGACGCGTGAGCAAACGCAACGTCGGTAAGTGTTGCACCAGTAATTCTGGTTGTTGATACAAACGCAACGTGGCTTCTAATGCCGCCAGCGTCAGCTTGCCAACACGCAATACCCGTTTGAGCGGATGCTGTTGTAGCTTAGCAATCAACGCCTTGCTACCGACGATAATTCCCGCTTGTGGGCCGCCCAGCAGTTTGTCGCCGGAGAAAGTGACCAGAGAGACCCCCGCCGCCAATAGCCGCTGGGGCATCGGTTCGGCGGGTAAACCGTATTGCGTCATGTCGACAAGCGTTCCGCTGCCCAAATCGGTCGCCGTCGGAATCCCCTGCTCGGCTCCCAGTTGCGCCAGCTCGGCCTCATCCACCGCCGCGGTAAAGCCTTGAATACTGTAATTACTGGTATGCACTTTCATCAGCAAGCCAGTCTGTTCGTTGATGGCGTTGCGGTAGTCTTTCAAATGTGTGCGGTTGGTGGTGCCCACTTCCACCAGTTGGCAACCGGCTTGCCGCATCACATCAGGAATGCGAAACGCGCCGCCAATCTCCACCAGCTCACCGCGCGATACCACCACCTGCTTACCCGGTGCCACCGCCGCCAGCATCAGTAGCACCGCCGCCGCGTTGTTATTGACGATGCAGGCGTCTTGCGCGCCAGTTAGTTGGCACAGTAAATCTGCCACGGCGCGATCGCGATGCCCTCGCCCGGCGCCATCCAGATCGTATTCCAGCGTCACCGCCGCGCCCATGGTGTTCACCAACGCATCGATCGCCACCTGTGGCAACAACGCACGCCCCAGGTTGGTATGCAGTACGGTGCCGCTCAGGTTAAATACCGGTTGCAGCGCCGAGCGCTGTTGCTCTGCGATTCGGGCTATCAGTTCCAACGACCAGTTTGCGTTCCAGTGAGGCAATTGCTGGCTGGTTTTGATGGTTTCCCGCGCCTGCATCTGCATTTGGCGTAATAAATCGCTAATCAAGGTCTGGCCGTATTTTGCCACCAACGGCTCGATAGTAGGGTCGCGCAGCAGGCGGTCAATCGCAGGTAACTGACTATAAAGTTGGCTCATCATGACTCGGTATTAGTTACGTATTGCTGGCTGGGTGCTAGCAAAACTTTTGCGTGCAAACAGTCGTTCAGCCAGCTTAATCAGCGTTGGGCGTTCAACACACCAGTTGGGGATAATGCGACGGAAATTGAGATAACCCAGCGCGCAGCCAGTGGCAATATCCGCCAGCGTCAGTTGTTCGCCGTTCAGCCAGCGTTTTTCTTGTGCCAGTTTTTCCAGCGCATCCAGACCATGAATAATCTTGCTGCGATGGCGCAAAATCCACTCTTCGTCCTGTTTGTCTGCGGTTCGTTTACTCTCGCAGTACAAGATGACGGCGGCATCGGTGATACCATCTGCCAAGGTTTCAATCTGGCGGATATGCAGAGCCTCGGTGCGATCGGCAGGTAAAAACGCCGGAGCATCAGACAATAATTCCAGATACTCGGCGATCACTTTCGAATCGTAAAACACCTCGCCGTCTTTAGTGAGCAGCGCCGGGACTTTACCCAGTGGATTAAAGTCTGTCACTCGGCTGGTGGGGGTATTCGGTGGATCGTTAACAAACTCGAAGGTTATCCCTTTTTCCAGCAACAGCACGGAAATCTTGCGCACAAAAGGGCTGGTATAACTGCCGATCAGCTTCATCAGTCCATCCTCGCTATTTAACCGTCATCGTATCGATGATCCGCTGCACCAGCTCCCGATGCATTTCAGGTGTTTTCGCCGGCGTCAGCATTTGTAATGTCACCACGCGTTTATTGAACACCGTCAGAACGATGGTGGAAACTACTTTTTGTCCGTTGACGCTTTGTTCGGTATCCAGTCTGTGGAATTTCTGTTGACCCACGCTGAAATTCTCTTCTTTGGTGGTTTTGATGTTCTGATAACGATCGGACAGCTCAGTGATCATGCTTTGCGTGAGATCTTTCAGCATTTTGTCACTGTTATTCAGCTTCATATCATCCGGTGGGATCACTTCGGAAGAGACGGTACGTTGGCGTGACTTGCTATCGAGAAACAGTTGGATGGTGGATTTGTTGTCATTCATGATACCGCTGAATTTAGTTTGGTCGCTAAAACCCGGCGGGAGTTCGAAAGTGATGTTGCCCTGTTGCAATGAGACGTTCAGCCCTAGTGGCGGAACCGGGGCAGCCGGTTCAGTGACCGGTTTGGCTACCGGCACAGCCTGTGTGGCGGTTGGTTTTGGAGCGGGTTTCGGTACCGTCGGCTGCTTGGTGTCTGGGTTATCGCAGGCCACCAACCCGATCAGCAAGGTCGTCATTACGACAAATTTTGCAATTTGCTTTAACATCATCCCTTTCCTTCCACATTGACACGTTATGTCGTAAACGTAGCAACGCCCCCTGCGGTTTGCCAGATAAGAAATCCGAATTTGCCTCTGCCATTTTAGTGACAGAGGCAAAATATTCATTCACCGGGGAACAAGAATGGGTTGATGCTGCTGCGCGCAAACCCCTCATCTTCCATTTTGGCGTCGAGAATCAGCGAGGCCAGATCGTCGGCTACCGCTTCTACCTGCGGGTCCTTTTCCTGATACAAAATCTTCAGATAAGTGCCGCAATCGCCACAACTTTCCGCTTTCACTGCAGCTTGTTCACTTTCCAGTGACCAGTAGTTGAGATCGCGCGTTTGCTCGCAGTTGCTGCATTTAACCCGCACCACATGCCATTCGCTTTCGCACAGGTTGCAATGCAGATAACGCAGGCCGTTGGTGGTGCCAATATGCACCACACTGGCAACCGGAATACTGCCACACACTGGGCAGAACTGGCGATGCTCGCCGTATTCAGCACGGGCTTTACCGGGGATTAAGCTCGCCATCTGCGACCAGTACAGCGACAACGCCGCCCAAATGAAGGGCGCTTTATCACTGCCGACTTTGCCAAACTCTTGATTCAGCAACGCATCGGCCATTTGCTCCAGTTCATTGGCAGAGGCCTTTTCCAACCCCTCCAGCACCAGACTGATATGCTCCGGTGCCTGTGGACGCAGCTCAGCAATCAGCGAGGTCAGCAACTTCTGCCAGTGATCGCTGCGTGGATAAATGCTCAGATCCAACGGCGGTTTACCGCTAGCGGCCCCTTGCTCCAAGGCGGCGTTCAGATCCAACTCCAGCGGATTATCGTGCCGTGCTTTGTCCTGCGCTTCAGCAATGGTGGCGGCAAAGTTGAGATAATCCCCCAACGGATGCTCCGCCGCCAATTGGCGCAAACGCTCGGCGCGGCGGGTATAAAGGCTTTTCAGATTCGCGAAAAGTAACGGCGGAATTGCATCCGCCGTTGATTTCTCACGCTGTGCCCCTAACTGCTCTTTAGGAACGATGCGGATACTCATTTTATATTTTCTTCTTCCTCGGCAACCACTTTACGGTACCAGCGTGGATGATGCTTCGCGGCCCACTTACGGCTGACTTTACCTTCAATCATGCCTTTAATGGAACCCTTAACCCAAAATGCCATATACATATGGATCAGGATCGCGTGGATCAGCACGACCGCCGCAATCGCATGGATCACAATCGCGAAGCGGATCACCGGGATCGGGAAGTAACCGGCAAACAATGGCCGCCACATCATGACACCGGTAATTAACAGCACCCAAATCAAACTCATGATGCTCCAGAACATCATTTTCTGACCGGCGTTGTACTTACCGACATCGGCCACTTTATGTTCGTTGCCTTTCAACACCTCTTTGATGCCGCGCATCCAGCGAAGGTCTTCACGGTCGAACATATTGTGCTTCACAAAGCGGGTGAACATGAACATCAAGAAGATGAAGATCATTACGCCGAAGAACGGATGCAAAATGCGCCCTAACTGCGGTGTACCAAAGGTTTCAGTCAACCATTGTAGCGACGGGAAGAACATGGCGATCCCGGAAAGGGAAACCAAGAAGAAGCAAATCACCACGGTCCAATGGCAAGCACGCTCAATAAACTTAGTGCGTACTATCATCTTATTTTTCATGACTCCCTCCTGTCGAATCTTCCTCATCGTCGTCATCAACGGTGTTGGGTCCCATCCCGATATAGTGATAGATCAGGCCGGCAAAGGTGGCAATGAAGCCCGCCGCAGACAGCGGTTTCAATACGCCTTTCCAGAAGTTTACCGCCACGCTGATATGCGGATCTTTCGGCAGACCATGATACAAATCTGGCTTATCGGCATGGTGCAACACGTACATCACGTGTGTGCCGCCAACGCCTGCCGGATCGTACAGCCCTGCGTTCTGATAACCGCGCGTGTTCAGTTCGCTGACGCGTTCCGCAGCCAGATCCTTCATGGCCGCTTTAGTGCCGAAATGAATTGCACCGGTCGGGCACGTTTTCACACAGGCTGGCTCTTGACCGACGCTGACGCGGTCGACGCACAGGGTACATTTGTACACCCGGTTGTCGTCCTTGTTCATACGCGGCACATCAAACGGACAACCGGCGATGCAATAGCCACAACCGATGCAGTGCTCGGACTGGAAATCGACGATGCCGTTAGCGTACTGAATGATCGCGCCGGATGAAGGGCAAGCCTTCAAACAGCCCGGATCGGCGCAGTGCATACAGCCGTCTTTGCGGATCAACCACTCCAGTTTGCCGTTTTCTTCGACCTCGGAGAAACGCATCACCGTCCAGGATTTGGCGGTCAGATCGGCGGGGTTGTCGTACACCCCGACGTTATGCCCGACATCATCACGGATGTCGTTCCATTCCGAACACGCCACCTGACAGGCTTTACAGCCGATACAGGTGGTGACGTCGATCAGTTTTGCCACTTCCTCCTGGTGATCGCGCGCCTGTGGCGGCGGAGTCAAAGGGTTGGTCGCCGACCGCTTAATAATGTCTTGAGATTGCATTGACATAATGAGGCTCCGTTACACCTTTTCCACATTGACCAAGAACGCCTTGAACTCTGGCGTTTGCGTATTGGCGTCACCGACAAACGGCGTCAGCGTGTTGGCGAGAAAACCTTTCTTCGCCACCCCTTCGTAACCCCAGTGGATCGGGATGCCGATGGTGTCCACGTCTTGCCCGTTGACCTGCAAGGTACGAATACGCTTAGTCACCACCGCCTTGGCTTTGATAAAGCCACGGTTGGAGCTGACTTTCACTGTATCACCCTGCTTGATGCCTTTTTTCTCCGCCAGTTTCTCGCCAATTTCCACAAACTGTTCCGGTTGCATAATCGCGTTGAGCAACGCGTGCTTAGTCCAGTAGTGGAAGTGCTCGGTCAGGCGATAGGTGGTACCGACGTAGGGGAATTTATCGGATTTACCCATCGCGGCCAGATCGTCCTTGAACACACGCGCCGCTGGGTTAGACACCACGTTCGGGTGCAGCGGGTTGGTGCCAAGTGGCGTTTCAAACGGCTCGTAGTGCTCTGGGAACGGCCCTTCTGCCATTTTGTCGATAGCAAATAGACGCCCCATGCCTTCCGGCTGCATGATGAATGGCCCAACGTCGCTGTCTGGTGCGGCGGCGCTGTAGTCCGGGATATCAACCCCGCCCCACTTGGCTCCATCCCACTTCAGCAATTGGCGTTTGGCATCCCACGGTTTACCTGAAGGATCGGCAGAAGCACGGTTGTACAGAATGCGACGGTTAAGCGGCCACGCCCAAGCCCAGCCAAGCGTGTTGCCGAGGCCTGAAGGATCAGCGTTATCGCGCAGTGCCATCTGGTTGCCCGCTGGTGTCCAGCTACCGGCGAAGATCCAACAGCCGCTGGCGGTAGAACCATCGTCACGCAGTTGCGCGAACGAACTGAGTTGTTCACCTTTTTTCACCAGCACTTTGCCTTCAGCATCGAGCAGATCGGTCAGCGCTTTACCGTTGTTTTCTTTAGCGACTTCTTCGGTGTTCGGGTTTTCTGGCGTCAGGTAATCCCAAGACATGCTCAGTACCTGTTCCGGCACCGCTCCACCGTCACGCTGATACATTTCACGCAAGCGCAGGAAGATACCCGCCAGAATTTCACCATCACCCAACGCATCGCCTGGGGCGTCCGCACCTTTCCAGTGCCATTGCAGCCAGCGACCAGAGTTGACGATGGAACCGTTTTCCTCAGCAAAACAGGTGGACGGCAGGCGGAACACTTCGGTTTGGATTTTGGACGGATCGACGTCGTTGAATTCGCCATGGTTCTGCCAGAAGTTGGCCGTTTCGGTATTCAGCGGATCGATAGTCACCAAGAACTTCAGTTTGGAGAGTGAAGCCACCACTTTGTTCTTGTCTGGGAACGACGCGACCGGGTTAAAGCCTTGGCAGAAGTAGCCATTGACCTTGCCCTGCGACATCATTTCGAAGTATTGCAAGACGTCGTAACCTTTATCCCACTTCGGTAACCAGTCAAAGCCCCAGCTGTTTTCTTTCTGTGCTTTGTCGCCGTAGAAGCTCTTCATCATGCTGACGAAGAATTTCGGGTAGTTACTCCAGTAGTTCACCTGCCCCGGCAACAACGCTTTCGGCGTGTTGGCTTTTAGGTAGGTGTCCAGATCCGGTTGTTTCTCGGAAGGCAGTGTCATATAACCCGGCAGGCTTTGTGACAGCAAACCAAGATCCGTCAGCCCCTGAATGTTGGAGTGACCACGCAGCGCGTTGACGCCACCACCCGCCATGCCCATGTTGCCGAGCAGCAACTGGATCATCGCCATAGTACGGATGTTCTGCGCGCCGACCGAGTGTTGCGTCCAACCCAATGCATACAGGAACGAAGCTGTTCTGTCGTGCGCGCTGGTTTCTGCAATGTATTCACAGACTTTAATGAAGTCGTCGGTTGGCGTCCCACAGATGTTGGTTACCACTTCCGGTGTGTAGCGGCTAACGTGCTGTTTCAGCATGTTCCACACGCAACGCGGGTCGCTCAATGTGGTATCGCGCTTGGCGAAACCGTTCTCGTCGAGCTGGTAATTCCAAGTGGTTTTGTCGTACTTGCGATTCTGTTCGTCGTAGCCGCTGAACAGGCCGTCTTCAAAGGTAAAGTCTTCCCGCACCAGCAGGCTGGCGTTGGTGTAGGCTTCAACGTATTCGCGGTTGATTTTGTTGTTGGTGATCAGATACAGCAGTACCCCCGACAGGAAAGCGATGTCGGTGCCCGGGCGGATCGGCGTGTAAAAATCCGCCACCGCTGCGGTACGGGTAAAGCGCGGATCGATAACGATCAGCTTGGCTTTGTTATGAATTTTGGCTTCCATCGCCCAGCGGAATCCCACTGGATGCGCTTCTGCCGCATTACCGCCCATGACGATAACTAAGTTCGCGTTCTTGATATCAACCCAGTGGTTGGTCATCGCACCGCGACCAAATGTTGGAGCAAGACTTGCTACCGTTGGTCCGTGTCAGACACGTGCTTGGTTATCTACGGCTAACATGCCGAGAGCGCGACTAAATTTCTGGGTTAAATAACCGGTTTCGTTACTGGAAGCGGAAGCACACAACATGCCAGTGGTCAGCCAACGGTTGACGGTAACGCCCTGATCGTTGGTTTTGACGAAGTTGGCATCGCGGTCTTCTTTCATCAGTTTGGCGATACGGGTAAAGGCATCATCCCAACTGAGTTTTTGCCATTTATCGGAGCCTGGTGCGCGATACTCTGGATATTTTAAGCGACCTTCGCTGTGGATGAAATCCACCAGCCCTGCGCCTTTCGGGCATAAAGCACCACGGTTGACCGGATGATCCGGGTCCCCTTCAATATGGAAGATGCTTTCTTTGGCGTTCTTAGCGCCATCGCCCAGACTGTACATCAACAGTCCACAGCCGACGGAACAATACGTGCAGGTATTTCGGGTTTCGCGTGCGCGTAGCAGTTTATACTGCCGATTCGCCGCGAGTACTGCCGTTGGGGTAAAGCCAAGTGCAGCTACCGTTGTACCCGCCATACCGCCAGCGCAGATCTTAAAGAACTGCCTTCTGCTGACCTGCATGGAGGTCTCCTTTCTCTATCGCGATTGTCACATTGATTATTTGAAAGCGCTTTCCCCAGTGAAGCGTGAAGCGCTAAAATGAACAACATTGTTTTGTCTACTTATTCGCTTTCACCGTACCGCGGCGAATAGGAATTTTAGTAACGACAGCAACTATATTACCATACTGATTTTATGGTTGTTACAAACAGGTACCCGCAAAGTGAACAATATAGACCACAAGCAAGCGGTAAATGCGACTCAGCTCACAGGTGTCACCCAAGCTGAGGTCTATCAACGTGGACAACTTAGTCACGCACAACCAGACTGGCTAGCGGAAGAAGTGCCGGTTGCCTTGGTCTATAACGGCATCTCTCACGTAGTGATGATGTGCACTCCCAAGGATCTGGCAGCGTTTGCCGTCGGTTTTTCCCTGTCTGAAGGGATTATCGATTCACCACGCGACATCTACAGTATAGATATTAATCAGGGCTGCAACGGATTGGAGGTGGAAATTGAGCTTTCCAGCCGTCGTTTCTCTGGGTTGAAAGAACGTCGCCGCGCGATGGCAGGCCGCACCGGCTGTGGTGTGTGCGGTATTGAACAACTGGCTGATATTTTCCGCCCGGTCACTGCGTTACCTTTCACGCAGACCTTTTCCCTCGATAATCTCGACTTTGCATTGAAGCAACTGCGAGAAGTGCAAGAAGTCGGCCAACTGACCGGTTGCACTCATGCCGCGGCTTGGCTGTCACCACAAGGTGAAATGCTGGGTGGGTGTGAGGATGTCGGTCGCCATGTGGCTCTGGATAAACTACTCGGCGTGCGCGCTAAACAGGGTTGGCAACATGGCGCGGTATTAACTTCCAGCCGTGCCAGCTATGAGATGGTGCAAAAAGCAGCAATGTGCGGGGTGGAAATTCTGTTCGTGGTTTCAGCGGCGACATCTTTAGCGGTGGAAATTGCCGAACGCAGTAATTTGACGCTGGTCGGGTTCAGTAAACCGGGCAGGGCTACGGTGTTTACTCATCCTGGGCGGCTGAGTTAGCGCTCCAGGCCGATCTCGCCCAGTCCGTTACTCGTCAGGGTTCAGGTGTTCGTGATGATAGCATCAAGGGCGGAGATGATTTCATTTCTAGATGAGGCCACATTGCATACAAAATCTTTTTTATTGATTTTTTTTGCATCCAGAAACGTGACTGCTGGTGTGAATATATAGAAGCCGTCATTATTAATGACCACCTGAGGGGTTATTCTTTGCTTGTTGAGGGTAATGTCACGTTTCGATACCAGAGGAACAACAATCCTTGTTGTTAAATCATCAAAATAATCATTCTGGAGAATAAGATAAAACGGCCAAAGTTTATTGGTTTTGGTCGATGGATTACAATACACATCAAATTGCTTCGGCATTACAGACTCCCAAAGAAATCATCATCTGTAAGCATTCCCGCTTTTGCCATGAATTTGTTCATAGCTTGCATATCTTCTTTCTCTTTTTCCTGCTCATCCTTTTTAGCTTCTATAGCTTGTGCCAGAAGGCTATCCAGCGTTGCCGACAAGTTCATGTTCATACTACGGGCTTTATCGACCAGTGCAGCCGTCAGGTACACGTTGGTGCTTCTTTTGGTGCTGTTACGGGGAGAAGTAATGGTATTCATGGTACGGGTTCCTATGCGCAAAGCTATGCGCATAAGCATGCTAGATGATGGAAAAATAATCAAGCACCCTGCTTCATCTATGCATATCAAACTGCTGATTAAAAATAGCCGCTCAAAAACCACACAAATACCAAGGCATTGATAATCATTTTCAATATCATTTAAATAACTATAATGATCCAACTGCTTACGCGGTGCCCAACTATTGCGCCGCTCAACATTACTGGAGACGATGAACATGAGTTATTCACTGCCAGCATTACCATACGCTTACGACGCACTAGAGCCGCATTTTGACAAGCAGACGATGGAAATCCATCACACCAAACACCATCAAACCTACGTCAATAACGCCAACACCGTGCTGGAAGCTTATCCAGAGCTGGCTTCACTGAGCGTAGAAGAACTGATCCAGAATCTGGACAAAGTCCCGGCTGAAAAACGCGTTTTCATGCGTAACAACGCGGGTGGCCACGCCAACCACAGCCTGTTCTGGAAGGGCCTGAAAACCGGCACCACGTTGGCTGGCGAGCTGAAAGCCGCTATCGAACGCGATTTCGGTAGCGTTGAGAAATTCCAAGAAGAGTTCGAGAAAGCCGCCGCCACTCGCTTTGGTTCAGGCTGGGCATGGCTGGTGCTGAAAGGCGATAAATTAGCGGTAGTTTCCACTGCCAACCAAGACAGCCCGCTGATGGGTGACGCAGTTGCAGGGGCTTCAGGCTTCCCAATCGTCGGTCTGGACGTGTGGGAACACGCTTACTACCTGAAATTCCAAAACCGCCGCCCAGACTACATCAAAGCTTTCTGGAACGTGGTGAACTGGGACGAAGCTGCGGCACGCTTTGCCGCGAAGAAGTAATCTTCCGCTTCTCCAAATAATGCCCGAAAATTCAATGCCCGCAAATTTGCGGGCATTTTTTATCTCAAATTAATTAAAGTTTTTTTCCATTCTGCCGATTGTTTGTACAGATAACGCAAGCCACGACAGAGGAAAAAACGATGGCGGCACTAAAGGCAATTACGGAAAAATTTATTCATTTCACTGTGGGAAAGAAGCTGGGGTTGGGATTTTTTTTGATGCTGTTGTTAGTGGCGATCCTCGCTGGTACCGGTATCCACTATCTCAACCTCATTGAATCTCGCACCAACCGTGTCGATTTCAGCTATCAGTTGAACGATCAAATCAATCAGGCCAAGTACAATCGCGCCATGTATGGTCAAACTTACGACCTGCAATATCAGAAAGATAACCGTATGGTTATCGACAATGCGGCGAAGCTGATCGAACAAAACAAAAACCTCGGCTGGCAACCACAGAGCTACACCAACTTAGAACGTATCGGGGCATTGATTGGTGAATACCAACAACAGCAAAATGTCTTTGCCAAAGCGGTCACAGAAAAAAATGCGGTGCGTGAAAGCTGGAATATGTCCGAAGTGCAGGACAACCTAAACCAAGTTGAACGCCAATTGACCGAAGGCAACCTGCAACTGGAGTTTATCCAGTTAAACCAAAAGCTGACTCAAATTCGCTACGGTGCACGTGGCCTGTTACTGAGCTTAAATCGTGATGCCGAAACCCCGTTGATCACCGCCATTGACGATGCACGCAGCGCGGCCCATGCACTCAGCCAACGCATATCCGAAGCGCAAAAACCGCTATTACAACCTCTGCTGACGGCGCTGGATGATTATAAAAACCGCATCGCCGCTTACATGCCCGCCTATGAAAAAGAACAGCTATATGCCAAACAGATGGACGTGATAGCAACCGAATTGGGTGATTTGGTCAGCAACCTACTGAAACAGGAATTGGCGGAAACGCATAACAATATCAATAGTGCACAAGTCCAAATGGGCGTGACGGCGCTGATTGCCATCTTCGCAGGTTTGCTGATTTCTTGGCGCATCACGTTGCAAATCACCCGCCCATTGCACAATACATTGGAGATCGCGCAGCGTATCGCCACTGGCGATCTACGTCAGGTGCAGACCAGCCATCGTCGCGACGAGTTGGGCAAATTATTGAATGCCATCGCTGCCATGAGCCAAAACCTGCGCGAGATGATCGAAAAGATCCAAATGGGGGTCAACCAAGTCTCGACTGCTGCGGGGGAAATCGCCGCCGGTAATGCTGATTTGTCATCTCGTACCGAACAACAGGCAGCAGCGGTAGAAGAAACCGCCGCCAGCATGGAACAACTGACCGCGACGGTAAAACAAAACTCCGACAACGCCCATCACGCCAATCAACTGGCGACCGAGGCTTCGCAAACTGCGCGGCAAGGCGGTCAATTGGTCGGTAGTGTGGTGGCCACTATGCGTGATATTTCCAGCAGTTCGCAGCGGATCGCCGAAATTACCACCTTGATCAACGGTATTGCTTTCCAAACCAATATTCTGGCGCTGAATGCGGCGGTCGAAGCCGCACGCGCGGGTGAACAAGGGCGCGGCTTCTCAGTGGTCGCCAGCGAGGTACGTAATCTGGCACAGCGCAGTGCCGAAGCCGCGAAGGAAATTGAAGGGTTAATCAGCGAATCGGTCAGCCGAGTTCAAACGGGGACCTCATTAGTAGAAAATACCGGGCAAACCATGGAGCAGATTGTCCGCGCGGTGACTCATGTGCGCGACATCATGGCGGAGATCGCCACAGCTTCTGACGAGCAAACACGCGGTATCGCCCAAATTGGTCAAGCGATTGTCGAAATGGACAATACCACGCAGCAAAACGCCGCCTTGGTAGAAGAATCCGCCACTGCCGCCACATCGCTGGAAGAACAGGCTGTAATGCTGCTGCAAAGTGTCTCGGTATTCCGACTGGCAGAAAACAACGCTCCGACGGTGGGAAAAATCGTGATGCAGAAAACGGCCCTGGTGAAAAAATCAGTTCCAGCGATCACCGCTGACAATGACAACTGGACGACATTTTAATCCCTCGTTCTAATCCAACACCCACCTGATACTTTTCGGGTGGGTGTTTCTTATTCTGTTTCTCTCCTCCAACTCAGGATATCCTTATCCTCTGACGCAACTGAACGGAGGCACAGCACATGCATCATCCTGACGTTTATATCGGCACAATCCAATCCTACGAAGGTGGTCGCCCCAGCGCTATCGGCAAGCGCCAAGTGGATGGCGCACTCCAGCTCGCACTACTTGGTCTAGAAGGTGATGAACAGGCAGAAAAAAGTTATCACGGTGGGCCAGATCGCGCTTTGTGCCACTATCCGCGTGAACACTATGATCGCTGGCGCGAGCAGTTCCCGCAGCAGGCAGAACAATTCTGCGCCCCGGCCTTCGGCGAAAATATTTCCACACTCGGTCTGACCGAGCACAACGTGTTTATGGGTGATATTTATCGTTGGGGCGAAGCATTGATTCAGGTCACTCAACCACGTTCTCCTTGCTACAAACTCAACTTCCATTTTGATATCGAAGATATTTCGGTATTGATGCAGGATAGCGGGCGTTGTGGCTGGCTGTATCGCGTGGTGTCTGGCGGAAAAGTCAGTGGCGATCAACCATTGGAATTGGTGGTGCGCAGTAGTGAGGTGTCGGTAGCCGAAGCTATTAGCATCGCTTGGCATATGCCGTTTGATGAAGAGCAGTATCGCCGTTTACTAGCGGCGGCTGGGCTTTCCGCCAGCTGGAGCAAAACGATGCTGACGCGCATCACCAGCGGCAGGATCGAAGATCTCAATCGCCGCCTGCTGGGGAAATAACCGGATTTAGAACGCTTTTTTCGCGTAACCAGTGACGACTTTCAGGCCCATTTCACGGCCTAAAGCCGTCATCGGGTGCACCACCACCAAGCCGCGTGCGCTTTTCTTCAAAGCCCCCATATCAGCCTGCTCTTTTTTGGTGATCTCGCGGTTGAACGGCAACTCAGCCAGCTTCTGCGCTTCTTTACTCAGTTTCTCAACGCGCACGCCTTTCAAGCGCTCGATTTCTGCCGCTAACTTCTCTTTTTCTTTGGTGTGCTGAGCGATCAGATCTTGGTTGCCTTGCTGAATGACAGTGGCATCTTTGTGGTTCAGTGCGTCCAGCAGGTCGCTAAGGCGCTTAATTTCTGCCTTTTCTTTCTCTTTCATGGGGTTTCGCTTTATTGCTAAAAAATGTAGTGGCTAGTGTAGCAAAATGCGGCGACGGATGCTTATCCGAGAGGGGATAACCTAGATGCTTGCTTGGCGCCGATCCCAGCAATCAACTCGGTGACCGACAGCACCATGGTGGAGCGTACCATTTGCTGGTAACGCTGACGCTGCATGGCAATCAAAGATTCTTCCGCTTCGCCGGGTTGCAGGAAGGTCGGTACTGGTGGCAATGCCGCCACACAGTGTAGTTCGCCAAATGGCCCTAGGATTTCATCATCAACAAAGCGGTATTCATTGCCGTCGTGATTCAATTCCTCACGCATCGCCATCAGCAGCTCAGCATCTTCATATTCGTGACGAGAAATCACCCCCAAGCCATACATCAGCTTGAGACGCACCGAAAGTTCACCTAGCGGCCCAGCTCCAGACAATAACGGTTCAACGGCATACTTCACCGCGTAATCGTCTTTACGGAACACTTGGATCACCAGTACGTTGAGCGCTTCTGTCAGTAGATCGACCGCTGCGATCAGAAAACTGCGCACCGTCTTGCCCGCGTTCAGTCGTTCCAGAACCTTGTTTTCAAATGCTTGGGTCTCGATCATTATCGCTTTTCGAATGGCGTGAGGGGTGCCGTTGGGTTGCAGGGGCGCAGCAATATGCGCCCGTTGATTCAACATATAAAACTACTTGGCGTTATACACAGCAACGGCATCCTCCACAACCTTACTATCTGCTGGTAAGCCAGAAATTTGCGCCAGCGCAGCTTCCGGTCCGACGTTCTCCAGTAACTCCACCAGTTCCTGCGCCTGTGGGTCTTGCTCGCTACGATAACTCATGGCTGCCGCGATCCCTTTAATCAGGTTGACGTGTGGCAAACCATATTCCAGCGTACCCAACAACGGCTTGATCAAACGATCGCCAGCGCTCAGTTTACGTAACGGCTGACGGCCGACGCGCTCTACATCGTCTTTCAGGTACGGGTTTTCGAAGCGAGTGAGGATTTTGTTGATGTAAGCTGCGTGCTTCACGGGATCAAAACCGTAACGTTTAATCAGCACCGCACCGCTTTCTTCCATCGCGCCTTTCACTACTTTACGAATTTCTGCATTCAGAATAGCTTCACGAATAGTGCCCAATTTAGCCTGTTGACCGAGGTAAGCGGTGATCGCATGCCCTGTGTTTAGCGTGAACAACTTACGCTCAACAAACGCCATTAGGTTATCAGTCAATTCCATACCGGCAATAACTGGCGGTGTACCTTTGAATTGCGTTTGATCAACAATCCACTCGCTGAAGGTTTCGACCGTCACCGCTAACGGATCGGTAGTGCCTGCTTCCGCTGGCGGCACAATACGGTCAACGGCGGAGTCAACAAAACCAACGTGTTGCTCAACCCATTCCTGCTCATTCTGCGGCAATGCATCAAACACATGCTGCTTCAACTGGCTAGTCCCACGCACCATGTTCTCACAGGCAATGATATTCAATGGCTGGGTATTACTTTGCTGGTGACGCAGCATCAACCCTTTGGCGATAGTCGGCGCGATGATTTTCATCACGGTAGGGCCCACCGCGGTAGTCACCATATCCACCGTCGCAATCAACTTCACAACATCGTCGCTAGTACTGTTAACCGCGTTGATGTTATTGACTGTCTCAATCTGCTCCTGCTCGCCAACCACTTTCACCTGGTAGCTATGGCGCTGGTTCATGGCATCCAGCACGGTTTGGTTGACGTCGGCAAAAGTCAGTTCGGCATGAGCATCGGCCAACAGCTTACCGATAAAGCCACGACCAATGTTACCGGCTCCGAAGTGTAATGCTTTCATAATCATAACCTTATAAAAATAACAAAGGGCGCAGTCCATGCTGCGCCCTAGGGGGAATTACGCTTTTTTGCCGCCAAGCAGATCCAACACTTCCTGCACACTGGTGGTATTTGCCAGCCGTTCGATGACGGTGTCGTCATCCAATGCGTTGGTCAGGCTGGTAATGACCTGAATATGCTCGTTGTTACGCGCTGCGATACCAATCACCAAACGCGCCACTTCGTCTTTTTCATCACCGAAGCGCACGCCCTGCGGATACTGGCAGAATACGACGCCGGTACGCAGTACGCGGTCTTTGGCTTCGATAGTACCGTGCGGCACAGCGATAGATTCGCCCAGATAAGTAGAGGTCAACTTTTCACGCTCCAGCATCGCCGGAACATATTCAGGCTCAACATAACCGCCTTTCACTAACTGCTCACCGGCAAAGCGAATCACTTGCTCTTTGTCAGTCGCCTGCAAGCCAAGGAACACGTTACTTTCACCCAGTTTGAACAGGGTTTGTTCGGTGGCTTCGAAACTGTCGTCCAAGGTTTCGATCACCTTCTGTTGGTTCTCGGTGGTTTTATTGGCCGCCAGCAAACGGTCAGTCAGATCGCTATACAACTTGCTGTCGAGGAAGTTGGTCAGCGAGATGTGCTGCGCCTGCGGTGCATGACGCATCGCCCGCTCGGTCAGATCGCGGTGCGTGATCACCAGATCCACGTCGTCCGGCAGACTGTTAATGGCGCTGTTAGTGACAGAAATGTTTTTCAGCCCAGCATCCGCCACTTTCTTACGCAGCACACCAGCACCCATGGCGCTAGAACCCATACCCGCATCACAAGCTACGATGATTTTACGCACGGTAGTCAGGTCGCCATCAACCATCGCATTCGCCGCTGACTTGCCGCCTTTCGCTTCAGATTTCATATCGTGCATACGGCGAGTCGCTTCTTCCAGATCGTCCTCTTCTTTCACTTTTGAAGTTTTCAGCAGGAAGGCCGAGACCACGAAGGACACCGCAAACGCCGCACACACCGCCGCGATATTGGCGAAGTAAGCGCCTTTTGGCGTCATCGCCAGCACTGCCAGAATGGAGCCCGGAGAAGCCGGAGAAACCAGACCGCCGTTCAGCATCGTCAATGTGAATACCCCGGTCATGCCACCCAGAATCACCGCCAGAATCAGGCGCGGGTTCATCAGCACATAAGGGAAGTAAATTTCGTGGATACCACCGAAGAAGTGGATGATCGCTGCACCGCCCGCAGACTGCTTGGCACTACCACGACCAAAGAACATATACGCCATCAGCACGCCCAAACCTGGGCCTGGGTTGGCTTCGATCAGGAAGAAGATCGATTTACCGGTTTCAGTCGCTTGCTGGATGCCCAGCGGTGAGAAAATACCGTGGTTAATGGCGTTATTCAGGAACAAAATTTTGGCGGGTTCGACGAAGATCGACGCCAATGGCAGCAGGTTATTCACCACCATGACATGCACACCCGCCGCCAGCACTTTGGAGATGGCTTCCACCAGCGGACCAATGCCTAGGAAAGCCAGAATCGCCAACAGCATACCGATGATACCGGCAGAGAAGTTGTTGACCAACATCTCAAAGCCGCTTTTGATTTTGCCATCTACCCAGCGGTCAAAATGCTTGATCGCCCAGCCGCCCAATGGGCCTGCAATCATCGAACCGAGGAACATCGGCATATCTGCACCGACGATCACACCCATGGTGGTGATAGCACCGACCACACCACCACGATCGCCCCCCACTAATTTACCGCCGGTATAACCGATCAGTAGTGGCAGCAGGTAGGTGATCATTGGGCCAACCAACTTGCCTAAGGTTTCGTTTGGCAGCCAGCCGGTAGGAATGAATAACGCGGTGATGATACCCCAGGCGATAAAAGCGCCAATATTCGGCATCACCATGTTACTTAGGAAACGGCCAAAGTTTTGAACTTTAACCTTAATGTCTGGTGAAAACATAAAACGCACCCCTGTTGTTGTCCGTCAAAACTGTTATTCGTCAAAATAATGTTATGCGCCAAGCTAATCGGTTTACGCGCAAACAAATAACAGCGCGCGATCGTTGTTGTAGCGTTCCAGCTATGTGATTGCTGTTGTGATGGACTCTAGCACGCTCCTTTTAGCATGCGAACTTCGCTGAAATTTTGTGATCATGATCACTAACAGTGCTATACCAACGGGGTATTTATGGTGATAACAATCACACTTTAAGTGTGTAAAAAAAGTACAAAACCAATAAACGGTGCTTAAAACACGATTAATTGTGATGTTAATCACACTTTAAAATGCGATGTTTGTTTTTATTATGTGATATTAATCACAAAGTATTTTATCTAACCGTCAGCCGAGCGACGATTTCCCTGTAGCGACTCACCACCGCGGGAAGCTATTGCCAGATCAGATAAAACAACATCGTGATGAATGAAAGAAAATGACATCAGGTTTTGGAGTCATTATGGGCAGTAATAATTATTGAAAGTGTAGTACAGATGGGAAAAGAGAGAGGGTTGCCGGGGCATACATTTACCCCGGCAATAAGACTTACTGCATAACGCTCAGCACGGTTTTCTGTGCGTTCAACAAATCCTGTTGCTTCGCTACCAAGTTCGACATCATGGTGTTGTACTGCGCCACCTGTTGCGGGGTACGGAACTGCACGCCACCATTGTTGAAGCTGACCTGATTACCCTGCGTCTGTAGGAAATCCCCCACCTGTACCAGATCTTGGATAAAGCTGGCCGCAGTTGGGATGGTTGGCATCAGCGCATTAGCCGGTGCGGTGACAATCTTGTCATACGCTTGGTTATAAACTGCTTTTAGCGAGTCAGGTTGCTTAAGCGCTGCACGTGCGGTATCCGCCTGCGACTTGGCCGACTGGATCTGCTGACCGAGCAGGTTCAGCGCCCCTACCGACTGTTGCAGCATATCGCGCTTGCTCATGTAATCTTGCGCAGTACGGATCTGATTAACCTGATCCAACGCCGGTGTCAGGCTGGAATCGACAGACTTGGACAGTTGCTGTGAGAAGCTGACCAAAATCGCGTAATCGCCCGCATAGTTGCCGAATTTCTGCTTCTGATCTTCGCTCAACGTCGGGATCTTCACGCCGCTGCGCATGACGGTATTCTGTAAGTAATCAATGAACGCCTTGCGTTGTTCTGGCTCTTTATCGCCGCAGGCTGTCAATTGCATAACCACCAACAATGCCAACACTGGGGCCAACCAACGCATCAGGCCTTTGCTCTGGATCCCTACTGCCATGTGACGTAACTCCTGTTATAAACATACTTTTTCATCAGATTCCCTGCCGTCTTATGCGTTCCTTGCTTCATAAGGATAGATCAACTCACTACGCCATTCACCCTGCAAAGCACATTCAGCGGTAAAAGGCTTCGTCATGGTGCTACGAGAACTGCCAATGATCAATCATTCTCAGCCCGATGACGATGTTTGTTGTGGTCAACAGTTATTGTCCCCTTTATAAAGCACAAAAAAATATCCGGAAGTTATCAATAACCCCCGGATATTTGAGCACTATTTGCTAACTGGCAGTAACCCTATTAGAACAGGTATTTCACCCCCAGCATGGCACTGGTATCGCTATAGCCTTGATCACCAATTTGTTGACCCACATTACCCCACAAATTCAGGTTATTGTTGATCTGGCCTTCTACTCCTAATTTCAGCTCGCCAATATTGCCCGCACCAGCTTGATAGGTAGATACGCCGTCCATGTTCACCCCAATATTGCGAGTGTTGTGGATCCAGTTCATTTCAACAAAAGGTTCAAATTCGCGGTCTTTGCCTTCATCTTTAAGATGATGTCCTTTCATATAAGCCCGCAGTCCCAAACGCGTCATCAGGTTACCGTCACCTTCGCCACGCACGTAAGTGCCGTTAGCTTCTTGATGATCGTCAGCCTTCACCCCCATCCAGATAGCCTGTGCCTTAGGTTGGATAAAGTAAGCTGCACGCTCTTTCTCACCCAGTTTCCACGTATAGCCCGCTTCTACCGATGCGGTGAAACCGTCGGAATTATACTTTTCACCTGCTTGATCTTGGCCGTTTACCCGGTTCTTAAACCAGTTGTATTGCGCCCAACTATCCAAATACGCACCGCTCTTGTCTTCATTATTGGCATACCAAGTGCCGTACAGACCCACGCTGTAACCATTCACGGTGCCATCTGAACGGTAACCGCGCGCTCTCGAATGCGTGTTGCTCTGGTTGTTGGCATATCCGGCCATCATACCCAGATGCCAGCGGTCTAGGCTGTCACTGCTCCACTGCGCCAGATCTCCGCCCATTTGCAATACGTAGCGATTACTTTGCGTTTTCAACTGCCCACTGGTGTCGTTGAAACGGTTGTGGCCACCCACATTACGCAACCACAGACTGGTGACCTTCTTCTCGCCGGTCAATACGTCGGTATATTGCGTCTCACCCAAGCGATCGTGTAGGCGGGTGATAAACATAGTATTGGCCGCAGCCAAGTTACTAATGTAGCTCCCCGCTTCTGGACGAATAATTGGCGCATCCGTCGGAGTTGGCGTTGGATCCGGGGTAGGCGTTGGTACCGGATCTGGATCAGGCGTTGGTGTCGGATCTGGATCAGGCGTCGGTGTTGGTGTCGGATTGGTTAACGAAGACGTTAAATACCAGTTGTTGTTATTCGCCCCAGCACCTCGAGCCAACTCATAATCATACAGACCAGCGACGATACGCCCATTTTGCGCAAATTCACCGGCAGAGTTGCCATCAACGTGGATCAATTCAATACCGTTCAGTGTTTGCGCACCACTACCACCCAAGTTAGCCACGCTAACACGGCTGGAGCCAGATGTTGCCCCCTGTACAATCATCTTGTCGGTCGCGGAAGTGTCATCACCCAACACGGAGTTAAACAGTAGTGTGCTGCCTGCTAGACCGTCGTAGTTACCAGCGACAACCAACTGATTACCCGCGCGGGTTCCCCCCACGACAACTTGACCACTGTTCACCAAATTCCCACCAATACTGAAGGTGGATATCTCATTTCCCGCACGCAGCAGGCCATTCGCACCAGGAGAGCCCACAATGAACAGGCCTTGGTTATCTACATTACCGGCAACACCACCATAACCTGCCAAAGTCGCGCTAGAACCCACGTTGACCTGACGGCTCGCCAAGGTCACTGGCTGGCTGCTACTTCCTAGCAGCAATGTACCTTGCTGAATATCGGTGCTTCCCGTCCAGCTTGCGCTGTCATTCACTGACAACATACCTGCACCGGTTTTCACCACATCACCAGTACCGCTAACCGCATTCGTCAGCGCCCAGACCGTAGCATTATCAATCGTCAGCAGACCGTTATTTTCTACCGCTGCACCACCCAATTGATTGGCTTGGCTGACCGTCATTCCCGCATTTTGATCAATTTGGAATATGCCGCTAAATGCCTGGTTATCGCCATTAACGAAGACGTCACTGCCCTGAGAGAGTGAAACTTTCCCGTTATTACTCATCGCATTACTGAAATAACCGGTGGCATTATTCAATACCAGTGAGCCAGCGTTATCGATGTTACCAATACCTAAGCCGGTGACATCATCCAAAATAGCAGTGGCTCCCGCAGACAGGGTGGTATTCACCATGAGATCGGAATTGGCACCGTTAACATTCAATGTCCCACCATTCAGCACCAACGTACCACTACCGCTCAACAGTCCGGAGGTATCACCACCTTGATTTAAGGTCAATGAACCACCGCCGAACAGTACTTGGCTATCCGTTTCTGCCTGCAAGTTTTCTATCGTCTGCTTGTAACCATTGAGGTCGAAACTACTCTGTGCTGCTAACGCCAACGTCTGCGTTTGCCCCAACACATTGTCATTACCCATCTGCAACGTACCGCTGCGGACCTGTGTGTTCCCTAAATAATCATTGCCCATATTAGATAAGGAGAGTTGATTGCCATTACCGGTATCAATCGCTAGATCGCCACTCCCGGTAATTCGAGCACTCAGATCGGCTGCTGCCCCAGTTGCACCATTGCTGTCTAACAGCAATGCATCGACGCCCGTTTTCCCTTGCAGAGCAATTTGCGTCAGGCCATAGTTCACATACAAGCCATCAGTGCCTTTCGCGAGGCGATAATCCCAAGTGCCTTGCGCGACTGCAGTGCCGTTTTGAGTAATGTTCGCTGACACTGCGTCGGTAATGACATTACCCGCAAGATCCTGTAATACCAAATTACCGCCGCTACCGAGCACACCGCCGCTCGTGCCAATCAGTTTCAAACGCGCATCAGCATCATCTTGCGCCAATAACGACAGGCGACCATCAGGCATCGGTTTACCGTTCAGTACATCCTGCACATCTACCCGCACCGTGCCATTACCACGGATATCTAGGCTATTTGTGGTTTGAATCCGGTTTTGGACAGTGATTTCACCCGGAGTGACGCTACCAAAGTTAATCGTACCGCCGTTGAAAATCAGCCCACCTAATTGCTGCTCACCACTGCCCACCGTCACAGAAGACAGATCATCCAAGCGCAGAGTTGCCTGTCGCAAAGCGACTGTATTCAGATCTGATAATGCGTATTGGCTATTCCCCAACGCCAGCGTTCCGGTGAAAGTATTCACCGAACCATTGTCAGTGAAACCAAATGATTCACCGCTGGTATCAACCTGCATGATCCCGGCACCACTCAGCTTACTGTTTAGCGTCAGGGCTGAAGTATTTTTCACCTTCAGCAAGCTGCCGCTATCAATAGCAATATCCGTCAGAGCCTGACCAAAGGTAGCTAGCGTGTCGTTCAGGGTAAAGGTAGAGGCATTAGATAACTCGAGGTTGGTAAAACCTTGCATGGTCGCCGCGTCATTCAGCGCCCAAGTCGTATGGTCAAACACCAAGCTGTTATTGCCAGTACCACTTTGCAACGAACTGAATAGACGACTTTCTTGCGCAGTGACATTTTTTAGCAAGAAGGTGTCATTGCCTGCTCCGGTAATAAAATCATTACCTTGGCTGCCAGTTATCAGCGTGACGGTATTATCTCCCGCCAGCAAATTGACTTTACCGACAATGACCGCTCCGGCCGAGTTGGTAAATGCGACACCCGAGCCGCTGTTGTTGTATACCGCTTCAGCGCTACTGTTGGCGGCGGTGATACGCCCTTTATTCAGGAAACTGCTCACATGGCCGTTATCAATATCCACTACTGGCGCAGTCGTTGAAGCCGAGGTCAACATGCCAGATTGCACAATATTTCGGCTAGTTCCGTTCACACTCAGTGCAGAACCACCTTGTTGATGATTAACGTTGACGGTAATTCCCGTGCTGATGTCCCCTGACGAGTTGGTATTAATCCCGGTACCACCCGCGCCATTGACGTTAATCACCAACTGCTGTGCGTCCACCATCGACAGCACATTATCAGTCAGCCCAGACAATTTACTGAACAGCAAACCGTTGCCGCTACCTTCGACATTGATGGTACCGGAGCTACCCGCTGCCAACTGTGTTCCTGAGCGGATTGCAGACCCATCCTCTACCGTGATTCTGGCATTCTCCAGCTTGATATCGGCTAATTCAGCAGCGTTTTCAATGCCAGTGCCTAAATCCAAAATATTCAACGTGGCATCGGTAATCGACAGCCCAGTCGCACCATCATCAAGTAAAATACCGTGAGTTCCACCGGAAGTTTGAATCGTGCCAAACCCCGTCAATGCCAGTGAACCACCAGACGCGACACGATAAGCAGCCTCGCTACCTTCGGTGGTCAATGTCCCTAGGCCACTCACCGTAGATTTACCACCTTCAATGGTGATGGTCATGCCATTCACATTGATGGTGCCGTTATTTTCCAATTCAGCCGTGTCTAAACGCATCCAACTGCTTTCGGATGGTGACGTGGCCGTCAGGATATTCCCTGCATCAACCGTTACCTTGGCTCCATCTTTTGCAATAATGCCGGTAGAGCCTTCTCCAGTCAGCGTAAGCGACATATTGCCGATGTTTGCTGTACTGCCCGTTCCCTCAAGCAATAAACCGGTGGTGTTTTTGCCAGATAGCAGCAGATCGTTGCCTTCCTCTGCTTTCCCCTCAAACGACGCTTTCCCGTCGACTTTGAACAGTGTGGAACCCTCCGTCGCAATATCTTGTTGCTCGTAAGATCCTGATTTGATCTTCGTGCCTTCACCGCTAGCGTGATACCCGACTTGATTTACACCGTTAACAAACGTGACATAGCTATTGCCGCTCAGCTCAATCCCGCTGCCACTGAGTAAATACACTCCCGTAGCGCCATCACCACCGAGGTTGATGCCCCCAGTCATATCAGCTTTAGTATCTGTGCCCTCAAGCCATATCCCGGTATTCGTACCTTGTTTGACGTTAATAACACCGTTATGAGCAACGAGGCTCCCTTGTTCGACTTTAATACCAACGGAGTTAGTGCCATTCAGATTAATAGTGCCGTTATTACTGGCAGAGTTCTTACTGGCACCGTTTTTTACTAATAAGCCCGTGTTATTACTGCCTTCAATAGTAACCGTACCGCCCTGTATCAGCTGAACATCAGCACCGTCAGCATCGATCCCAATAGTATTGATTGAGTTTTGACCAACATTGATTTGCCCAGCATTAGCCAGCAGCCCTTCGCCTTTGATCGACAACAAACTGGAACCCGTACTTCCGTCAGTACTGATAACCCCGGTATTCACCAATGTGGCGCCATTTTTCAACTGAATAGCAGAAGCATTGCTGTCCAGCATCCGAATTTCTGCATTGGTGTTAACGTTTATCAGTGAACTTTTACCATCCGCAAGAATGAACGTACTGTCGTTAGCATCACCCAACGTCACTTGGGTTTTGGATATATATTCCAAATCCGTTTTTTTTGTGGCGCCGCTGGCGGATGACACCTTGAAGACAGAGGCTGGATTTGCTGCATCAGTCGTTGCTAATTTTATCTTGACGTTATTACTATCGGAAGCTTGCCAAGTTTCCTTTATCGTGCCGACGTTCACCGTTAACGTGCTGCCATTATCGACTTCAATCAAGTTGCGGTTAGTGTAAGTGCCATCGTCCGCGATACTGGCAAAACTGCCGGTCAGTGTTTCATTACCACCACTGCTAAAAATTTGCTGAGCCCCACCATCATTCGCTGAAAATGGGTTAACGGCAGCCGCCATTGCTGGTGTAGCAATCATCGCCGTCAACAGACAAAGACTTAACGAGCTGAACTTAAATATTGCGGTAATAGTTGGACTACCCTTTTCGCCGCCTAACTGAGATTTGACTTTCCCCCGAGATAACTCAGATACGACATCAAAGCGCCACAAAGAAGGGTTCCAAATAACCTTGAATATCCTGTTCATTCCACTCTCTCCATATTCTATTTGATTACATTGTTTTAATGGTGTTAAAAACAACATTCATTAGATTTCCATAAATAGAAAATCAATCCAATAAATGTATATTTATGATTTATGCTATAAGTTTTTTTTGCTTCTCAAGAAATAACTAGAGTTATCTTATATTCAACAAATAAATACATGCTCAGATTGAGCACATAGAATAGTGTGATGAGCACACGACTATCACCTTTGTCTAACGGTTGTTATTACCATCAAAAAAGTTAAAATCTCAGTGCTTATACTAATCCCGAACAAATCACTAAAGAAATAGGATGAATATTACTTAAGCAAGATAATTCCCAATTCACACTAAACTAATGGATTATCAATGGGGAACAGATGATAAATGGGAGGTGCATCACTCGAGGTATTATCATGATGAAATTAGGAATTTTCTCTATTTTATAAATATATTCCTACTTACTTAACCAGGTTGAATTGATAAGATGCACATTGACTAATGGATTAGGTGTTTGCTTTTACTTAAGGATAACTATGACAATTGTGGCCACATTAAGTCTGTCCACATTTTTTGATATCGGCTTGATGACGTTGATCGAAAAAATCAACCTCCAGAGAACGCCAGACAAATTGTTACGCTTGTCTCATTTCCACACTCTTGACGGGCTGCTTCATTTTTTAAAAATACACCAACCCAGCCTCGTTATTATTGATTACACCGCGTTAATCCCAAATTGTCTGGAAAGGTTGAACGATACCAAGAATTCTATGAAGGATCTTCGAATTATTACCATTATCAACGAACCGATTAGTGCTGTTGATACCGTTCTAATACACCATCTTTCTTGGAGCGTATTACGCAATCACAACTGTATTAAAGGGCTGAAAACGTTGCTCAATCATAGTGCAGAGCTAATCAGTTATGCTCGCACAAATTATATGCCCAATGACGTTCTATGGCTGCACTATTTTGATAACTACGGCCTCACTCGCCAAGAAGCTAAGGTTTTATATTACATACTATTAGGCAAATCAAACCGGGAAATGTCTGATCTCTTAGTGTTGAGTGATAAAACGATCAGCGGCTATCGCCAAAAAATCTATAACAAGTTTGGCATACACTCATTAGCTCAGCTTTACAGCATTATGAATGGCAAAGGGCATCGGTCTCCCGAGCTATTAACCGAAAAAAACTAAGGCGCCCGTAGGCGCCTTGATGAGCATATTTACCACTTATTGCAGCAGCGAAATATCTGCCACTTGCAGGAACAGTTCACGCAGTTTATTCAGTAGTGTCAGGCGGTTGACGCGCACCGCGTCGTCCTCAGCCATGACCATCACGTTATCAAAGAACGCATCTACTGGTTCGCGCAATGCGGCCAGTTCTACCAACGCTTCCTGATAGCGGCCTTCGGCAAAGAACGGCTCCAACTTATCGCGCAGCACAACTAAATGCGTTGCCAATTGGATTTCAGCCGCTTCTTTCAGTACCGAAGCATGAACACGATCATTCAGCGTATCAGTAGATTTCGCCAAAATGTTGGAAACACGTTTGTTGGCCGCTGCCAGGGTAGCCGCCGCTTCCAGAGTACGGAAGTGAGTCACCGCTTTAACGCGAGCATCGAAGTCTGCCGGCTTGGTTGGACGACGGGCCAGCACCGCTTGAATGGTATCGACAGCATGGCCTTCTTCCTGATACCAAGCGCGGAAACGACCGAGCATAAACTCAACCACTTCATCAACAACCTTGGTGTTAGTCAGCTTGCTACCGTACAAACGCACCGCTTCTTCAGTCAGGGTTTGCAAGTCCAACGACAGGTTCTTCTCGACAATGATACGCAATACACCCAACGCCGCACGGCGCAGAGCGAATGGGTCTTTATCACCTTTCGGATGTTGCCCAATGCCGAAGATACCGGCCAGAGTATCCATCTTGTCAGCGATCGCCAGTGAACAAGCCACCAACGATTGCGGCAAATCATCACCGGCAAAGCGTGGTTGATATTGTTCATTCAGCGCAACTGCCACATCTTCTGCTTCGCCGTCATGACGCGCATAGTGCATGCCCATCACGCCTTGAGTGTCGGTGAATTCGAACACCATGTTGGTCATCAGGTCACATTTCGACAGCAAACCCGCACGTGTAGCGTGATTAACATCGGCACCAATCTGCCCAGCCACCCAGCCAGCCAGCGCTTGGATACGATCGGTTTTGTCACGCAAAGTACCCAGTTGCTGTTGGAACAGCACGGTTTCCAGACGCGGTAGATTGTCTTCCAAACGCTTTTTGCGGTCGGTATTGAAGAAGAACTCAGCATCAGCCAGGCGCGGACGCACTACCTTTTCGTTACCGGAAATGATTTGCTGCGGATCTTTCGAATCGATGTTAGCAACGAAGATGAAGTTCGGCAGCAAGTTACCTGCGGTGTCGTAAACCGGGAAGTACTTCTGGTCGCCCTTCATGGTGTACACCAGCGCTTCTGCTGGCACTGCCAAGAATTTCTCTTCAAATTTGGCGGTCAGCACCACTGGCCATTCGACCAATGACGCCACTTCTTCCAGCAAGCTTTCGCTCAGATCGGCTTTGCCGCCAATCTTCAATGCAGCGGCTTCTGCGTCGCATTTGATCAGGGCTTTACGCTGTTCGTAATCCGCCACCACTTTGCCACGCTCCAGCAGGATCTGCGGATATTGATCGGCATTGTCGATAGTGAATTCAGGCTCGCCCATAAAGCGATGACCACGAATGGTTCGAGCAGAATCGATACCCAGTACGGTGCCAGGGATCAATTCATCACCGAGCAGCATAGTCACGGTATGAACCGGACGCACGAACTGAGTTTCTTTATCACCCCAACGCATCAGTTTAGGGATCGGTAATTTAGCCAGTGCGGTGCTCACCATGCCAGCCAGCAGCTCTTGTGCCGATTGGCCTTTTACATGAGCGCGATACAGCAGCCATTCACCTTTGTCGGTCGCCAAGCGCTCGGCTTGATCAACGGTGATACCGCAACCGCGTGCCCAACCTTCGGCCGCTTTGCTCGGTTTGCCTTCAGCGTCGAACGCCTGAGCAATGGCTGGGCCACGTTTTTCTACTTCACGATCGGCCTGTGCTGCGCTCAGGTTAGCGATTTTCAACGCCAAACGACGTGGTGCCGCGAACCAGTTAACAACACCGTGTGCCAAACCGGCGTTATCCAGTTCAGCGGTAAAGTTGGCGGCGAAAGCTTCGGCCAATGAACGAAGAGCCTTCGGCGGCAGCTCTTCCGTGCCGATTTCCACCAGGAAAGTCTGTTGAGTCATGGCTGCCTCTTAGTTCTCGTTCTTCTTGTTGCACATAGGGAAGCCCAGCGCTTCACGGGAAGCGTAGTAAGCTTCGGCAACGGCTTTAGTCAGCGTACGGATGCGCAAAATGTAGCGCTGGCGCTCGGTGACCGAAATCGCCTTGCGAGCATCCAATAAGTTGAAGGTATGACCCGCTTTGAGAATGCGTTCGTAAGCTGGCAGCGGCAATGGATTTTCCAGCGCTAGCAAGTGCTGCGCTTCTTTCTCATACTGCTCGAAGCAGGTGAACAGGAAGTCCACGTCGGCGTATTCGAAGTTGTAAGTGGACTGCTCCACTTCGTTCTGATGGAACACGTCACCGTAAGTGGTCACACCCAGCGGGCCCTTGCTCCACACCAGATCGTATACGCTGTCCACGCCTTGGATGTACATCGCCAAGCGCTCCAGACCGTAAGTGATCTCACCGGTAACCGGCTTACATTCCAGACCACCAACCTGTTGGAAATAGGTGAACTGCGTGACTTCCATGCCGTTCAGCCACACTTCCCAACCCAGCCCCCAGGCACCCAGCGTTGGGTTTTCCCAGTTGTCTTCGACGAAGCGAATATCGTGGATGGTTGGATCGAGTCCCAGCTCCTTCAGCGAACCGAGGTACAGTTCCTGAATGTTGTCCGGCGATGGCTTAATGATCACCTGGAACTGGTAATAGTGTTGCAAACGGTTAGGGTTTTCACCGTAACGGCCATCGGTCGGACGGCGAGAGGGTTGCACATAGGCAGCGGCAATCGGCTCTGGGCCAAGTGCGCGTAGGCAAGTCATCGGGTGAGAGGTGCCCGCGCCGACTTCCATGTCCAATGGTTGAACAATGGTGCAGCCTTGGCGCGCCCAGTAGTCCTGTAATGTCAGGATCAGGCCTTGAAAGGTCTTGGTATCAAACTTTTGCATGTTAGATTCGCACGCGATACAAGTGGATTTAAACGGAATGCGCCAGTATACCCGTTGACCGTAAGATATACAGCCCGAATCAAGCAACATGTATCAATCTTCGATAAAAATGGCTAGCTAACACTCTACACATGGGGGCTGAGCGGTGACAAATCTCACTTCACCTCAGGGAAGACAGGTCTAATCAATTTCAGTTCAACACTTAATCTAATAGCATGTTTGGCATTGGTAACCCCCAGTTTTTTAACTGCATTGCCAATATGATATTTTACGGTGGTAAGTTTTACCCCCCAAGATAAGTGCAATTTCCTGATAGGACTTACCCATACTTGCCCAGTAAATAATTTCATTCTCACGCGTTGAAAATAAATCTCGATTATTCATTTTATCAAAATCGGTAGTACTATTTATCTCTTGATAATGAGAAACAAGCCTCTCATGCATTGTCATCAAAAGCATCTGAAGTTTTTCTTTATTACTTTTTATTTCCCCTCTACATTATCGTCACAATGTTTATCCAGTAAAATGGATTAGACATATATACTCGTCATACTTCAAGCTACATCTTTGTTGGCTGCGTGCACTCACCCGAATCGCTTACTTGCCGCCTTGATGCAACTCGAATTATTTAGCGCATAAGACTTTCCTTGTAAAATCAAAAATTCATTAACAATACTTACATTAATACAATTACATAACTCAAGTTAGTTGATTTCAATCATTCAAAAAACACATCTCAACTCTAATAAATGATCACCACACTAGATAAAATAAATAGGGTCGAATTTCTTGGCAAGCAAAAAATCATGCAAATTATTTCACCTGGTGATTATTATCAAACTATTTAACATGGAGTAAACAACGAGTGGAACTACATAAGAAAAGCAACAGTCCGCGAATGAAGCTTAAAAAACCTCACTCCCACAAACTTATAGTTGTGATGAAAACAAATTGACAAAAACTCTTTAACTATATAATAATGGATTAAATAAAATTTCCCTGGTGTTGGCTAAATAGCCACCTGATCCTTATATAGGATCAGTTTTTTTATGCTTTCTAAATACTTTTTTATTGTTTAACAATAGTAAAGATTTTTAGCTATAAATAACAGTTGTACTAAAGTACAGTTTGGCACTGTACTTTCTCATTCGATAGATTATTTACCTCCCTCTTTTATTAAAATCTGGCGCTGACACCGACGTTATACATCGTTTGCTCACCGCTACTTAAACCACCGGTTTGCGAGACGGTAGCAAACGCCGCCACCTGATCGGTCAGCGGCATGTTCGCCCCAAGTGTCACATCGACCCAATTTTTATCCTGATTGGCAGTGTCACGGGTGAAACTGGTTTGACTGGATTTCAACCCACCACCGGCACGGTAAACGTCATCACCAAACTGATGCTGATAGCTCACTTCCGCGTAAGGATTAAATACGCCGAAGTTGGTATCCAACCGCCAACCCAGTGCACCAATTTGCGAATGGTAGGTTTGATCGTTAAAGCGCATGGCGGTGCTGTCGTCACCGTCTTCGCTATAGCCAGACACGTTGCTGTAATCCCAAGCAAATTGCGCCATTGGCCCGGTGGTTAAATAGGTGGTGATCGGAAAATCATAGCCGGCGGTCACGCGCGCCCCCCATTGTTTACCGTCGGTCGAACCGCTTTCAGTTCGTGTCAGCCCACCGAGTTGCATGCTGCGTTGAATATCGTCGTAATCCATAGTGGTGAAATGCAGATCGGCATTCACCCAACCCTGTTCAAACACGCTCAATGCCGTAAACGCCGAGAACAACAGGCCACGCCCGGTATATTCATAACGGCTGGAAGGTTGTTGATCGTCATTTGAAGCCGAAATCAAGCCACCAATCAGCCAATCGTCGGTTAATTGGTAATCCACACCGATAGTCAGATTGTGAGTCGTGGCATTACCATCACCAGCGGAAATATTAGCTGAATAATCATAATGTTGCCCAGCATAGCCACCGAACACACCGAGCGAGCCTTGCGGATTATCATTGGTACGCAATTGTTGGAAACGGCTATCCAGCGTCGTACGGCTATCACGCGCCATCGCCGCCGTAGCCTGGTTGAGCGCCACCGCCTGTGCCGGGCCATCAAGCACCGACTGAATATAATCAGCCACCAGCGCATGAGCCTGTGGGCTTGGGTGGAAATGATCGGCAAACAGGAAAGACTGACTGCTGTCGAACCCCGGCATGGTGGAGCTGCATACCGCCGCCGAAACTCCCGGTGGGCAGGCCATCCCGGCGGTATTGGTGAAACCAAACTGCGCTGGATGAGTAATGACTTCATTGAAGAGTTTATTCACATCAACGCGCACGATATTGCCGCCACCCTGTGCCAATAGGCTATCTTCAGTTTGATTGTATAAATCGGTGAGTTGCCCGGCCTGAGCGCTCAAGCTGTCGTAGGCAGCGATCAACTGTTCGGCAATCGCCTGTTGTACTTGAGGATTCGCATCACCCAACGCCGCCGCTGAGGTCAAAGCTTGGTGTATGACTTGTTGTCGCGTGGTGCTGTCCGGCGTTGCCAACGAATTCAACGTGGCATAAGCCGCCAAAGTCGCCGCGCCCTGCACAGGGCCTAACGCCTGCTGGATAATTAATTCCATCAGTTGCGGCGTAGAACCAATATTCGGCACCGTTGGGACGATCACCGTTCCTGCCCCGGCACTCAGCAGTGAACGTACTTGCGCTGCTGCAGCGGCCGCACTGTTGTATGTCACGCCCGCCGCAGTTGTCGGGTTCATCGCCGCCGCCGCCAGATCGTTACCGCCAATCCAGTGAATATACAGACCGTCGCCGTCGGCACGGCCATTCATCTGCCCAAGATAATTTTGCAGTTGCTGCTGAGTATTATCCGCCGGGTTCAGCGCAGGTACCGCCGTACCGCCCCCCGCCGCATAGTTGTATCCACCATTGTCCGAGGCCACCAACGCCGCACCAATCCGTTGCGCTAGTATTTCGTCGTACAGTAAATGTTGGTTGCTATCGTAAGTGAATCGGCCATTGTTACCGGTGTCGCTCAGGCTATCGCCAAAAACATACAGTTGGTCATAAGCCGATGCCGGTAAAGTGATACAAAATACTAAAACCACTGCCAGCACCGCAGGACGCGGCGCACGAAGAATTTTTAGAGGCATGGGTCGACTCCTGAGAGCCAGCAAATGAAAGAAGCTACATTTTTATCATTGACCCATTTTTTTGCGGGTCATGTAATAACTATTGCCTGCTTTCTTGTCACGTCAAGCTAATCGGTGAGGAAACCATCAGAAGCTTGCCATGTGTGGCATTTCGAGTGATGATTACTGTAAATAAATACAGCACAAGGAGATGAGGTAATGAGCAAAGAACGTTGCGGTTGGGTCACTGCCGATCCGTTGTATCTGGAGTATCACGATCAGGAATGGGGAACTCCCACCACCGATACACGCGAGCTGTTTGAAATGCTGTGTCTGGAAGGTCAGCAAGCCGGGCTTTCTTGGATCACCGTGCTAAAAAAACGCGAAAACTATCGCCACGCTTTCCATAATTTTGATCCGCAAAAAGTCGCCGCGATGACTGAACAAGACGTCGAACGACTGCTGCAAGACAGCGGTATTATCCGTCACCGCGGCAAGATAGAAGCCATCATTGGCAATGCCAAAGCGTATCTAGCGATGGAAGCCGCCGGTGAGAATTTTGTCACCTTTATCTGGGCCTTTGTCGACGGCAAACCCCAACTGAACCGCTGGCAAGAACTGGGGCAGGTTCCCGCAAAAACAGAAACGTCGGATGCGATGTCCAAAGCATTGAAAAAACGCGGCTTCAAGTTTATCGGTTCCACCATCTGTTATGCCTTTATGCAGGCCAGCGGCTTGGTGAACGATCATCTGACAGGATGTTTCTGCCACCCAAAGCAGCACAAGGCGTGATCCGCGCCAGTACCGCTGCCGATCTTGAGCCGTTGATGAAACTGTGGCAAACCAGTACCACGCTGGCACACCCTTTTATCAGCGCTGACTATTGGCAACAAAGCGCCCAACTGGTGCGCGAAAGCTATCTGCCACGGGCGTTAACTTGGGTTTATTGGCATCAGGGTGAGATCGCTGGTTTTATCAGCGTGTTGGATGAACGTTTTATCGGCGCGTTGTTTGTCGAGCAAGCTTACTATGGCAAGGGCGTTGGACTGGCGTTAATGCAGCATGTGCAGCAGCGCTACCGCTGGTTGAGTCTGGAAGTGTACGAAGACAACCTGCGTGCCTGTGCTTTTTATCGCAAATCAGGATTTCATCAGGTTGAACGTTTGTTCAATCAGGAGACTCAAGCACATACGTTGATCTTGAATTGGTCACGTTGAGCCCTTCACTCGGCAACCTCAGGTATTTTGTTATTCTGGTAGTTTGACAGAATACCTTGTTAATACCGAGCGTTACCCCCGTCCTTTTGAATCAAATTAATGATACTCACTGAGTCATCTTTCGAAATAAACCCCTCACGTTTACGAACAATGCTTAATAAAAAAATAATCCTCATTATATCCTGTAATAAGTGACAGGATCCTCAATTAAATAACTTTACATGAGATAACAAATTGTAATTCAACAATAAAATAAAAAACAATTAATTTGATAAAACAACGAATTCAACCAGAATGATTAGCATCATATCTAAATAAAAAACCGAGCACTCATTATTCAAAAACACGCCATAAACTCAACCACCTGAAAAATGTTCTTATATTCGCGAGGTAATATCATGTCTACTTTATATACTCCATTTATTGACGTTACTATTAATGCTCTTTGGAGTGACTGGCAAAACTACCCACAAGGAAGGCCCAATCCGATTTATTACGAACGAGTGATCCAATGGAAAGTTGATGGGTTGGTTTTTGGTTTTCTAACGCTTGAACCAGTATCAAAAACCCCATGTTGGGCGGCCAGTTCCGCTATGCCGTTAGAGTGGGCTCTTCCTCTGGCCGAAGAGCTCAATAGTGTTGGCCGGTCAGTGATTATTTCATTCGGTGGTGCAAGCAATTCTGATATCTCGACCCATTTCAGTATCACGGAGCTCGAGGAGATTTATCTCTCTACTATTGAAATGTATGATGCAAAAGGACTGGATTTTGACTTGGAGAATGGTCTCTATGATGCCGTGAAAATTTGCACTGCACTAAAAAATGTCGCCATCCGTAAACCTCATGTCGCCATCAGTTTTACTCTTGCTACATTGCCTACGGGTTTGAATCCACAAAGTGTAGAGATCCTTGAACTCGCTAAAAAAGAGGGTTTTGATTTCAGCGTAAATGGTATGGCAATGGATTATTATTTTGGCACAGATACCGATATGGGTAAGGCTGCGGTAGATGCAGCGTTGAGTATTAGTGCCCAACTCGCACCACTTTACCCTGAGCTTAGTGAAGCCCAGCGTTTGGCTAAAGTGGCCATCACTCCAATGATTGGCCTCAATGATGACTTAAGTATGTTTAAGCTGGACGATGTCAATACGTTAGCTCGATTTGCGAAAATCAACCCTTTGAAGTTTATCGGTATCTGGTCATTTAATCGTGATAATCCATCGAGCTATACCTATGTTGATCTTGAAACCAGCAGCAACCCTGAACAGAGAGTATCAGGAGAATACTCACAGTTATTTGTCTCAGGGCTAAACGCGGTTACCCCCCCAAAAAAACCGCATCACTACGGCCTAATGCCGTTCACTTAAGCCTCACGTGACTTATAGCTGAACGGATATTTAGGTGGAATATAAAGCACTGAACGAGAATATCGTCGGTGCTTTCTTTTTTCCGGAAGAATAAACGCTTTTACATTTTCCCTCATTCCTTTCAGATGATTAGGGATATTCCCTGCGGCACCTTTACCACTCACCCGAGCCTGTGACACCAGAATGTTTAACGCAGCGACAAAGCTTATTCGTGTCGGTATGACCCCGGCTTCCCCGGCAATATCTACCATTTCTTTTCTCAGCAGATTGTAGGAGATCAGTATCCCCCATAATTCTTGCTTTACGCCCTCTGGAAAGCGGCTCCTCAGGGTGACTTCCCCTTTCAGTTGTCGCCGTTTCAGTTCGCCATAACCCAGTTCAATTTCCCAGCGCTCCCAATAAATACGCAATAAATCTTCTACCGGATAGGCCGCAGGATCGGTCATGGACGTGAGAAATCCGGTGATCTTTCCTTTACCGCCGCCGCTGACATAGCTCACCATTCTTGCCCGCCAGACATCCGGTAGATGCGGAGCCGCCTTACGTGCCTGTGGAGAAACCGGCATCTCAATTAGCATGTCGTAATCGCTGTATCGTTCGATGACCTGATAGCGAAGCTTGCTTTTTACGGGCGTCAGCCAGTGAGTACAGCGTCCCGCCTGTTGCCATTCGATGAAAAAAGCGGCGCTGAAATAGCACCGGTCAAACAGTGTCAGAGTATGGTCTGGAGCAGAAGAAATCAGACGATGAGCCAGCGTTAACTCGCCTTCGGCTACGCCTCCGAACGCGGCATCCAGCAACATATGAGAGTGGGTTGCCATCAGTGCGACCATACGTACTTGAGGGAATGTGCCCGCGGAGGGGTCAATAAAACCAAAAGCCGCTGCGTTATCCGGTGAGTCCGGTGTGCGAAAAAGCGTCCCATCAACACTCAACACACGGAGTCCATGGAAAGTAGCCGGTCCGAGAGCAGCAGGCTGCCATGCTTCATTGCAGGCATGAAAAAGATAGCGAAGCGGTGCTTCCCCCAGTCGTTGGCGTGCAGCGGTTAACACACTGGGTGCGAGGCTTTGGTAGGTGTCATCGGGTTGAAGAACGATATCCAGATGGTGACAGACGTCCTTGATGGATAAGTCTCGCAACAACCCCATCATAAGGATGAGCCATACGGCCTGTTCAGCAGGCAGGCGACGTCTGCGAATACTGGCTTTCTGGCAGGCGGTCAGCGCTTGGTGTATCCAAGCGGGGTCAAGCGAGCGTGAAAAAGCATCCAGCTCAGAAGAAAAAGCATCGACGACAAAATCCATATCATGTTCAGACATAAAAAATCCGGGAGCAGAGGGCTGATCCCGGATTGTCTCTTACTGGTAGGATCGTTCAAGTACTCTTAAACGATCGGCATTACATCACTACGGCCGGGCCTGCGCTCAGCAACAACACGGTGCAAAAAAGTGTAGATAAATATGGGCAGCGAATGCTATCAGAGACAAAATGGTGAATGCATTCTAAGATATTCCTTCCTTTGATGAAAATCGACTGTAATGTCACGATATCGTGCTGCCTCCCGCCACCGGAAGGCAGCAAAGCATGCAAAATACAACTCCCTTGCTAACTTTCAGCTTACTCTGCTTTTCTTCCCCTTATTTACCGGATAATTTGCGCGCCAGGAAAGGGACATTCACGCGTGCTTAAACTTTGTCACGCTTTTTGCGGAACCGTCTGGCAAAAAATACGTCATATTAGCGCGCTGGGATCGACGTCCCTTGAACAACTGATGATTTGGCACCTCGTTACCCTGAGGCCTTAAGGAAAAAACATGAAAAAACGCGTTGCGATTATTGCCGGTGCAGTGGCTATGACTCTGGCTCTGTCGGCTTGTACTACTAACCCTTACACCGGTGAATCTGAAGCGGGTAAAGCCGGGATTGGCGCTGGCTTAGGTGCCGCCTTAGGTGCCGGGATTGGCGTCCTGTCCTCTTCTAAGAGCGATCGCGGCAAAGGTGCGTTGATCGGTGCTGCGGCGGGTGCTGCATTGGGTGGTGGCGCTGGTTACTACATGGATGTGCAGGAATCGAAACTGCGTGACAAAATGAAAGGCACTGGCGTTAGCGTGACTCGTCAAGGCGATAACATCGTGTTGAACATGCCAAATAACGTCACCTTCGATACCAACAGCAGCACCCTGAAACCAGCCGGTGCCAACACCCTGACCGGCGTGGCAATGGTATTGAAAGAGTATGAGAAAACCGCCGTTAACGTGGTGGGCTATACCGACAGCACGGGTTCCCGTGAACTTAACATGAAGCTGTCACAACAACGTGCAGATGGTGTAGCCAGCTCGCTGATTACCCAAGGCGTGTCCGCTGGCCGCATCCGCAGTACTGGTGCAGGCCCGGATAACCCAATCGCTTCAAACAGCACCGCTGAAGGCAAGGCGCAGAACCGCCGCGTCGAAATTACCCTCAGCCCGCTGTAATATTTCCATGCGGGGTGTCATGCCCCGCTATTACCAATGCTTTTCTGGCGGGCGTCTGCGGGTGTGAAATACTCTGAGTATCTGTATTTCTTCACCTTTCACCCGGTATGGGATCAAATAAGGAAAAGCTTGCATGACAATTTCCCTTGTCCCTAAAACCCTCCCCGCTCGTCCCAAAGCCGGGTTTAAAAGTAATAAACTCACTAGCCGAAAAACCTCTTTAGCAAACTCTTTAGCTGCATGTGGATTTTCCTCATAAAGCCAATCATATTCAGCATCAAAATTGGCAGCGGCTTTCCTTAGCCATTTAATTTTCATCGCTATTTATCACTCCCATGCGTTTGAAACGAGCCTCCATTTCCGCGTCTGAAACAAAATCCCCTTTATCTGCCTCAACAATAGCTTGCTGAATTTCGGTAATTTGCCACGCTTCACGGTTTAGAAAATCTTGGATGGCTTGTCCCGCAAGAAAAGACTTAGTTCTGCCCGTGGCTTTAGCTAATGCTTCGAGTTGCTCACTAATATCTTCAGATAATCGTACTGACATGACGCTCATAAACTCACCCCGCACTACAATGTATACATTGTAGTGTAGGCGATAAAACAACCTAAAAGAAGATATTCCTCTCCTCCTCCTTCATCCTCCTCCTTAAAATCCCTTTTCTGGGATGAGGTTATTTTTTCTCCGCTCGGCAAACTGGATACCCCCCGCTCGTTGCCGAAGGAAAGCCATGAAACGCCTGACACTGCCTCTGTTGTTATTACTGCCCACTTCCGCGCTGGCAAGTTGGACGCTGCAAGGTTTTCCGCCGTTTAATGAAGCCACCAGTGGCATCTTGACCAGTCAGGTGAGTTTACCCAAAGGGCAATTGCCGCTGAAAATCTATCAGGATCAACAATGTTGGCAGCCTATCGAAGCGGTAAAACTGAATCAGACGCTGTCGTTGCAACCTTGTGGTGATAACCCGCCGGTCAATTGGCGCTTGTTTCGTGACGGTGATTATCAAGTACGGATCGATACCCGCAGCGGCACACCCACACTGCAATTGAGCCTGAAACAAAACGCGCCGACCGAAGCCAGCACGGTTACCCGTAGTTGCCAGCGTTGGGATGGCAAGCCGGTGACAATTGATGTTCGCAACACCTTCAGCGAAGGCGAAACAGTACGCGATTTCTACTCTGGCCAAACCGCCAAGGTCAGCTTAGGCAAAGTCACGCTACAACCCGCAGCAAACAGTGGCGGTTTACTGCTATTGGAATCTGCGAGTACCGATAAACCAGCGCCGTTCAGTTGGCAAAATGCCACGGTCTATTTTGTCCTGACCGATCGCTTTGCCAACGGCAATCCAGCAAACGATCACAGCTATGGTCGTCGTAGCGACGGTATGCAAGAAATTGGCACCTTCCACGGTGGCGATCTGGCTGGGTTAACGCAAAAACTGGATTATCTGCAACAGCTTGGCGTTAACGCGCTATGGATAAGCTCGCCACTGGAGCAAATTCATGGTTGGGTCGGCGGCGGCACCAAAGGAGATTTCCCGCACTACGCCTATCACGGTTATTACGCGCTGGACTGGACCAAACTCGACGCCAATATGGGTAACGAACAAGATTTGCGCCAACTGGTTGAACAGGCGCACCAACGCGGTATTCGTATTCTGTTTGATGTGGTGGTGAACCACGTTGGCTACGCTACGCTGGCGGATATGCAAAGTTTTCAGTTCGGCTCGCTCTATTTACAGGGCGATGAAGTGGAAAAAACGTTGGGTAAGCACTGGGGTGATTGGCAACCCGGCAAGAGCCAAAACTGGCACAGCTTTAATGATTATATCAACTTCAGCGACAAAACAGGTTGGGCACCGTGGTGGGGTAAAAACTGGATCCGCACCGATATCGGTGATTACGATTCGCCGGGTTATAACGATCAAACCATGTCACTGGCCTTCCTCCCGGACATCAAAACTGAAGCCACTGCCGCCAGCGGTTTACCGCTGTTTTACCGTCACAAACCCGATACGGCTGCCCGAGACATCCCCGGTGCCACCACCCGCGACTACCTGACAATTTGGCTCAGCCAATGGGTGCGTGATTTCGGCATTGATGGTTTCCGCGTTGATACCGCCAAACACGTCGAAAAAACCACGCTGGCATTGCTAAAACAGCGTGCCACCACCGCGCTAGCGGAGTGGAAGGCAGCCAATCCACAACAAGCGTTAGATGATGCGCCGTTCTGGATGACTGGCGAAGCCTGGGGACATGGCGTGATGCAGAGCGATTATTACCAAAATGGCTTTGACGCGATGATCAACTTTGACTTCCAAGATCAAGCGGCACAGGCGCTAGGTTGTTTCTCTAATATCGACGCCACCTATCAGCAAATGGCCGACAAACTGCAAAATTTCAACGTGTTGAGCTACCTGTCGTCCCACGATACACGTTTGTTCTTTAGCAGCGATGCCAAAGGCTCATTACCACTACAGCAACGAGCAGCTGATTTGTTGTTGCTGGCTCCTGGAGCAGTACAGATTTATTACGGTGACGAAAGTGGACGTGCTTTCGGCGCAACAGGCTCCGATCCACTGCAAGGTACACGCTCCGATATGAATTGGGATGAATTACAGGCCACCAACGCGCCGCTACTAACGCATTGGCAACGCCTCGGTGAGTTCCGCGCTCGCCACCCCGCCGTTGGTGCAGGTACACAGTTATCGCAACAAACAGAGAAGTACTACACCTTCAGTCGCCAGCACCAAAACGACAAGATAATGGTAGTGTGGGTTGGCGATCGTTCACACTAATTCTGGAATGATCTGCTAACAAAGAAAGATTGGGTAACATTTATGTCCGTCGATGGTTTTATCGTCGGATTGCGTCGAGATTTGTCAGGGGGTATGGTGGGCGCCTATTGGCTAATAACAACACTGTAACACTTATGACTTTTTCACTTTTCGGCGACAAATTTACCCGTTACGCGGGCATCACCCGTTTAATGGACGATCTGAACGAAGGCCTGCGGACTCCCGGCGCCATCATGCTTGGCGGCGGTAATCCAGCACAAATTCCAGAGATGGAAAGCTACTTCAAACAGCTATGCCAAGAAATGCTCGATCAAGGCAAGCTCACCGAAGCGTTGTGTAACTATGACGGCCCGCAAGGTAAAGACGCATTGCTAAAAGCACTGGCAAATTTGCTACGTGAGGAGCTCGGTTGGCAGATCGAGCCGCAGAATATTGCACTGACAAACGGCAGTCAGAGCGCGTTTTTCTACTTGTTCAACCTGTTCGCCGGTCGTTATGCCGATGGTAGCCGCCGTCGCGTACTGTTCCCGCTGGCGCCGGAATATATCGGCTATGCCGATGCTGGCTTAGACGAAGGGCTTTTTGTTTCAGCCAAACCGAATATCGAACTGCTGCCAGACGGCCAGTTCAAATATCACGTTGATTTCGAACACCTGAATATTGGTGACGATATCGGTATGATCTGCGTATCACGCCCAACTAACCCGACCGGCAACGTCATCACCGACGAAGAGTTGATCAAGTTAGACGCACTCGCGCAGCAACGCGATATTCCGCTGGTGATCGATAACGCTTATGGCGTACCGTTCCCTAGCATTATCTTCAGCGAAGCCACACCGCTGTGGAACCCGAATATCATTCTGTGTATGAGCCTGTCCAAACTGGGTCTGCCGGGTTCGCGCTGCGGGATTGTGGTAGCAGATGAAAAGACCATCACCGCGTTAACCAATATGAACGGCATCATTAGCTTGTCTCCGGGCAGTATTGGGCCAGCAATAGCGACAGAGATGATTGAGCGAGGCGACCTGCTGCGTTTATCTAACGAGGTAATTCGTCCGTTCTATAAGCAACGCGTCGAACATACCATCGAGATTATCCGCCGTTATCTACCTGCTGAGCGCTGCCTGATCCACAAACCAGAAGGTGCCATCTTCCTCTGGCTATGGTTCAAAGATTTACCGATCACCACCGAATTGCTATACCAACGCCTGAAAAAGCGCGGCGTCTTGATGGTGCCGGGGCATTACTTCTTCCCCGGACTAGAACATGAATGGCCGCATACGCACCAATGTATGCGCATGAACTATGTGCCAGATCCCGAGAAGATTGAGCAAGGCGTGAAAATTTTGGCGCAAGAGATCGAACGCGCTCATCAGGAAGGTTGATATAAAAACCGGGGATGACTCCCCGGTCAGTCACATTGCCCAGAACAATACCGCAAGCAGTTGTGGCGACATAATGCGCAGGAACATCGCCAGCGGGTAAACGGTAGCATAAGACAGCGCTGCTGCGCCGCAACTAGGGTGCAAACCATTGGCGAAGGCCAACGCTGGTGGATCAGTCATCGAACCGGCCAACATGCCGGACAGAGTCAGATAGTTCATTTTGCCCACCGTCCGCGCCAAAATTCCGACGGTAAGCAGTGGAATGGCGGTGATTAACGCACCATAACCAATCCATGCCAATCCATCACCGTTAATCAAGGTATCGACAAAGTTCCCACCAGATTTCAACCCGACCACCGCCAAGAACAACACAATCCCCAATTCGCGCAACGCTAGGTTGGCACTCGGCGGCATAAACCAATACAACTTGCCGATGCTACCGATACGCCCAAGGATTAACGCCACCACCAACGGCCCACCGGCCAACCCCAAGCGCAATGCGGCAGGGAAACCAGGCACAAACAGCGGAATAGAACCCAGTAAAACGCCCAAGCCAATGCCGATAAACACCGGCAGCATTTGCACCTGTTGCAGTTTTTGCTTGGCGTTACCGACGATTGCAGCGACCGCTTCAATTGACTCTGGTCGGCCGACGAGGTTAAGAATGTCACCAAATTGCAGCGTTACATTGCTACCCGCGACTAACTCAACCCCAGCACGATTCAGACGAGAAACCACCACATCATATTTTTGTTTCAGGTTAAGCTCGCGGATTTTTTTGCCTAACACTTTCTCGTTGGTAACGACCGCACGTACCACCTGTAAAGCCGTACCACGTGTCGACAGCGACGCATCGACTTCTTCACCAATGACCAGTCTGGCATTTTCTAACTGTTCACGTTTACCGACCAAATGCAGGTAATCACCCAGCTCCAATTTCTCATGCGGCGCTGGCACCATTAGGAGATCACCACGCTTTAAGCGCGAGCAGATGATGTCGTCGCTGTTGAGCAGCGGAACATGCTGGATTGCCATTCCTTGCAGATTCGGGTTACGCACCGCCACGTTCATGGTGTGTAGCAGTTCGCGGTTATTACCCAAACTGTTATCAAACGCCTGTGCTTCCTGTTCGATATTGATGCGGAAGAACAGGCGAATCAGCCACATCACCAGCAGAATGCCGCAGATACCGAACGGGTAAGCCATCGCATAACCCATCCCCATGCGATCCACCAGCGCCGGATCGGAGCCAAGGTCGGTCAGAATTTGCTGCCCTGCACCGAGCGCCGGGGTGTTGGTCACCGCACCGGAAAACACGCCAAGGATAATCGGCAACGGTACGGCAAATAGCTTGTGTATGATTGCCGCCACCACGCCGCCAACCAGTACCAGCAGAATAGCAAAACCGTTAAGCCGCAAACCTGAAACGCGTAGGGAAGAGAAAAAGCCAGGGCCCACCTGAATACCGATGGTGTACACAAACAGGATCAGACCAAATTCCTGGATGAAATGCAGCATGTCACCGTTAAGGTTGATTTGATAACTCTGAGCGAAATGCCCGACAATAATGCCACCAAACAGCACACCACCGATGCCCAACCCCACGCCATACACTTTCCAGTTACCGATCCACAGTCCCAGCACAGCCACCAACGCCAACATGCTGACAGTCAGGGCGATATCGCTCATAGGTCACATCCTTGCTATAAGTTTAAGATTCTTTTTACCCGGACTGACGGGCTAAGCACTTACCATTAATAGGGATTCTGACATAAGGATCTTAGGGGGACTGTGGGTTGTACCACAGAATGCAACGGGGGAAGCCCGTTTGGACTTCCCCCGTGAGATAACTATTTTTTTCAGGCAGTTATTTGCGGTGTACTGCCGATAGCAATACGCTGTGGCTGCAAGGCTTCTGGCACCTGACGCACCAGATCAATATGCAGCAGGCCATTTTCAAATTTAGCCTCTGAGACCTGTAAATGCTCAGCCAATGTGAAGCTTAGGGTAAAGTCTTTGCATATCAGCCCTTGATGCAGATATTCCACCTGTTTTTCCGGCGGAGTCGGTTTCCCCGTCACCGTCAAACGTGGCCCTTCAACTTCAATGTCCAGTTCGCTTTGTTTAAATCCAGCCAATGCCAGAGAGATGCGATAGTGGTTGTCGTCACTTTTTTCAATATTGTAAGGCGGAAAACCCTGAGGTTCTTGACCCCCCATTGAACTGGCTAATTTATCGAAACCAATCCATTGACGCAGAAGTGGGGATAAGTCGTAATTACGCATAATATTTAACTCCTTCTATGAAGCGAGGTAGATTTATATTTGCCCCCTGACGGCAGGCATGGTGACATTTCGCTATCATCAGCGAAAATAAGAATTATTTAATTTCTATCCGGCGCGGTTTTAATGTTTCCGGCACAATGCGTTCCATATCGATATACAACAAACCATTTTCCAATTTGGCACCTTTGATTTGAATATGCTCAGCCAGTTGGAATTTTCGCTCGAAGTTACGCTCGGCAATACCTTGATATAAGTAGGTTCTTTCGGCAGTTGACGCTTCGTGAGCACCGCGAACGATCAACAGGTTGTCTTGACTGGTGATCTCCAGCTCTTGCTCGGCAAAACCCGCCACGGCGATAGCAATGCGATAATGGTTTTCATCCACCAACTCAACATTATACGGAGGGTAACCACCATTACCTTGGCTCTGCCCTGCTTCCAAGGCATTGAATAAACGGTCGAAACCGATAGCGGAACGATACAGCGGGGAAAGATCGAAATTGCGCATAACATAGCCTCCTAAGGCACTCAGCGAGGTTTAAATATTCCGTCTTCCGTTAATGGAACGACGATAAAAAGCCAGAATTCCCTGACGGCAAATTCTCAAATTGGCCTTGTAGATAAAATGGAGGTTGATAAGCCTATTTCAACCTATCATGATAAAAAATTGTCACTCCGGCATTTACACTATTCACCATAAAGTGCGATAGCCGCCACAGAGCGTAATGTTGGTACTTTAAAAACCCTGTTGGGATGTTATAAACCAGGAAAATATTCGGGGATACACAGCACCCTAGGATCAAACAATGAGAATGATAAAAATAATGGCAACCAGCTGTGCACTTTTCGTCACTAGCGGTTGCTCCAGCATTATGAACCACACCGGGCCGGATCGGGGCTACTACCCTGGCACCCGTACCAGTGTAGAAATGCTGAAAGATGATGGCACCGGATGGGTAATGAAACCGCTAGTAGCATTAGATTTACCGCTATCCGCAGTGATGGACACCGTGCTACTACCCTACGATTACCTACGCGCTGACGGCGATAAGAGCAACGACTCGCCGAAAGAGCGCATCATGCGTGAAGAGCAAAAGAACCTAGCCGCCACCGGTAATCCGGGGCAAGGCGAACCGCTAGCTCATTGATTAAAAACCCCGGAGAGCCGCTGTGACTCACCGGGGAATTGCCCACCAAAATTATGAGAAAAGCGCCACGTTTTTCTCATCAACTTTGCCTTACTCCATCAAAAATCAACATTTTCATATCGTTACCCGTAATCTACAGCAAGGTACTTACGCCTTTATTGTATCGAATATCGATATATTATGATTCGTAGCTTTCGATGTAAGGACATGGCAAAGCTTGCTCAAGGCATCAGCGTGAAACGTTTTAAAAATAATGAAAACAGCAATCCGACTTGCTAAGACTAATAACCGTTATGTTACGTGCCAATTCCCACACAACCCATGATGCTCGTGGCCTTTCCATTACGACTTTACTATGTATATGCATACAGTTTTTGTGTGCATTTTATTAAAATACAGTGAGGAAAAGGATATGAGTGGAAATGGTGCCGACAATGCCCATAACAACCAGTTTGGCGGCGGTGGACGCGGACCAACTGGGGGCGTCAATATGGGTTCAGGGAGTTCCAGTGGAAATGCTGGAGATCGGGGTAATGGCTACTGGCGTTATGACCCTGGTGTTCCGGCTCCGATAAAGTATGGTCCTGATGGTCAAGTGCGAATAGAAATCACAGGAGGAATGAGCTGGGTGAGTGATAGCTCCATTCACTGCACGTATTAATCAGGCACGCACCTTAGTTCAGGCTCAATTGAATGCCAAAAATGCTGCCGCGGCGGCTAAAAAGTTGGCAGATGAAAAAGAAGCGGCAGATGTTGCAGCCAAAGCACAGGCTGTCGCAGAGGCAAAAGCGAAAGCCGCCGCTGAAGCTGCATCCAAAGCTGCAGCAAAGGAAGCGGCCATGTCTAAATTGGAACAGCCTAATGTCTTTGGAATGTCTGGTTTTCCTATTGCTGCTGCTGTTTCTTCTGCTCCAATCACTTTTGCCGAGACTGGTTTGGGTTCTTTGGTATTAGGTGACATTGCAGCCACTGCGGCTTGGGCTGCAGTCAGATCAGCTCTTGCTGACCTAACGGGTGTTGTTATCTCTGGTAGTGGTTTGGGGGCGTTGATTGCTTCCGTGGCTTACATACCGAGTGCCGGTGAAGGTAGCGACAAGGTACCGGGGCGTGACGAGGCCAATATGTTCTTGTCAGCGATTCCTGCAGATGCCATTAGACTGCCTGATGATAAAACCTTGAATGTGGCCGCAGCAGCCAAAGGGACGGTGGATTTACCTGTTCGGGGCCGAGTGTATTTCAGTGATAATACGTTTAAAACTTATCTAGTCCGCACCACTACCCCTACACCAGTTCGAGTTATTCAAGCGGCCCGCGATGAGGTTACCGGGTTATATGGCTATACCGTTCCGGCAGAAAATGAAATACCTTCACGGACTATACTGGTGTCACCAGATAAAACACCGGGCTATAAAGGATTGCCGCCTCTTGTCACACCTTTGCAAGGGAAGATTGCGCCAGATAATACGGGTAATCGGTCACCCGTTGTTATAAAACCGGTTATCGAGTCATTCCCAATGGCCGATGACCTAGATTTCCGTGATTTAATTCTGATCTTCCCTGCCGAGACGGGAATGAAACCGCTGTACATACTACTGCAAAGCGGGCGGGATTTACCGGGTAAGGTAGAAGGAAGAGGGACTAACGTCACTGGGACATGGCTTGATGGTGCAGGTAAAGACATAGGAGTACCTATCCCAACCCAAATCGCTGATAAGCTGCGCGGCAGGGAATTCAGTCGTTTTACTGGGTTTAGCCAAGCCTTCTGGCGAGAAATGTCGAAAGACCCAGAGATGGCGAAGCAATTAGAACCGGGTAGTGTAGCTACAATGAAGAATGGTTGTGCGGCGTATGTTCGAAAGAGTGAACGTGCTGGCAAACGAGTAAAGGTAGAGCTTCACCATGTAAAACCTATTAGTGAAGGTGGCGCCGTCTATGATATCGATAATATTCGTGCAGTAACACCTAAACGACATGTCGAAATTCATTCAAAAAATGGAGGTAAATAAAATGACTGATAAAACAATTGCAGATTATACGGAAAAGGATTTTTTGGATTTTGTAAAGGGAATTTATAATGATACTTACCCTTCCGAAGACGCTCATATTAATGCTGTTATGGAGTTTGAGAGGTTGTCTGAACACCCTGCGGGCTCAGATTTGCTCTATTATCCTGAAAGTGGAAAGCAAGGGCCAGAAGCTATCATAAAGGAAGTCAAAGAATGGCGTTCCAAGAATGGTAAGTCAGGTTTCAAAAAAACCTAACGGCAGTACCTTTCCCAAACCAGCCCGGCATCTTTTGCTGGGCTTCTTTTTAGGTGAGCCAAAAATAGTAAATAAAGTTTTAAATCCACTTGATTTTACTATGGTTTATAATCAGTAACTGATATTCAATAACTTTGAATTTATTGGGTGTCATAAACCTATCTTGCCAATAGCTGTAGAGCAGGTAGTGTAGAAAGAATAATTTTAATCGGTTACATACAAACCGAAATATCATCACAAAGTTAAGGAGAACAACAATGGAAAGAGAGCTACCGCAATTTACTTATCTCAGTGACGAATTCGTTAAGAGCGTGTTCGAAAAAACAACCTCAATATGTGATTGCTGCAAGATGGAAAGTCCCTATCGTTACTCCGGCTCTGTATACATGGCCGGAAATGAAGATATCACTCTTTGCCCGTGGTGTATCCATGACGGTAGCGCAGCCAAAAAATACCAAGCCAGTTTCAATGAGATATACGGTGAGGAATTAGCTGAACCCATTATCAAAACGGTTTGTGAGCAAACGCCAGGTTATAGTTCATGGCAAGAGCAAAGCTGGGCAACGCATTGCAATGATGCCTGTGTCTACCATGGTGACGCGACTTCTGAGGATGTTGCCGAAGCTAGTGAGCAAACGCGCCAGCAGTGGATGAATTATTATGAGCAAGACGCAGAGAGCTGGTCCCATTTTATGAAAGATTACCATCCTGGTGGCGATCAAGGCGTTTACAAATTCATCTGTCGGCACTGTGGTCTGATTGTCTTTAACTGGGATTTCTCCTGAGTGGTTTGTTGAACTTGCAGGTGTGAAGAGTGATTTCAAACGCAAGCCGTTACAGCTAACTATGCCAAACGCCGCGGCAAGCTTGGAGTTTTACGTTCTCCACTGGGAAATCATTTAGAAGTACTGAAAGGGATACGAACTGGTATTAGCAGAGCGGGGAACAACATCGCTACTATCATCCCCGCCAACCAATCACATCAAATCGTCACCACGAAGATTTGATTAAAACCGTCCACTTCGCGCATAAACGCCACCTGTTTACCGTTTGGTGAGAACACCACTGCGTCACCGCTAGGGGGTTGCGGAGTGCGGAGTGTCAGGCGTTGCATTCGTCCGTTGGCTATCTCACACAACATCACGCTGTTATCGCACACCAACGCAATTTTACCGCCCTGCGGATGCCAACTAAATGCCGATTGAATACTTTGCTCGCCATGCGTCACTTGGCGTGGTTCTCCGCCGTTCGGCGAAACCGTCCAGAGCTGCACGACATCCTGTGAATCTTTCATCAAGAAAGCAATTTGGCTGCCATCAGGCGAACTACGCAACCAGTGACGAGGCGTGTTTGCCAAACCGCGGCCAAAAGTGAGTCGACGCTGTTTAACGCCTAACGGCGGAGCAGGCAGCGACGTTTCGGTTCCCTGCAACGGTAAGGTTCCCGACTTAACGTAATCTGCGTCATTCTCCGGCAGATCAACGATAAACACTTCTGGCACTTTTTCGCCGCTCGCAGAAAGCGTATCGCCAATAAATGCCAATGCCCAACGTTGCAAACTACCGTCAGGTTTACGGTAGCCATGTTGCCCAATCCAACTCTCTTCATAAGCTCGATTGATCTGATCGCTGCCCGGTTGCGGTTGTGGCGTCGTGGAGGTCACTAGCACACAATAGTGGCTGCCGTCGTATTCACGCGGATGTTGCTTGGGAGGATTCACACCATGCAGTGGCACGGCAATGCCGACATTGCGTAAATCCAAAGTAGGATCGCGTTCATGCATCACATGGTCGTTGTAGGTAAAACTCAGGCGACTACCGTCCGGGCTGAATACATGTACATGCGTACCGCCACGTAACGCACCGGGGGTATAAGGGGCGGTGATATCCATCGCATCCAACGTGATCGCCAATTCGCGATCCGGTTCACTGACAATCACACCTCGCCGGTGATGAAAATCGTAATGCCAAACGCTATCAGGGTGTTCTGGACCATGAATAAACGCATATCGCGCAGGGGAGTCAGGGCTGACAGTCACCACACCAACATGTGCCCCATGCTGCGCACGATAAATAACTTCAACTTCACCGCTGACGGCGTTCACTCGTTCGATGGTCAAACCGGTAAAAGAGGCGCCACTCGGGCGAACGTCGTACACCAGCCACTGACTATCTGGCGTCCAGACGTTGATATTAGTTAACTGATGGCCGCGAGGGGCGAAAGTCAGTTGTTTTTCCCGAGGGTTCATGGCGGCTCTCCTGTCACACTGAACCGCCATCTTAGCTGAACAACCGACGCGTTTCACAGGAGAGTGGTTTACATGACAGACAAAAAAGTACAAACTGGATTTTTAAGTCTAAATTAAAACCTGACTATGTTGACTCGATACCACGCTATTGCCGATGCCATCGCGATGCTGTTTGCCCCTTATGCCGAAGTAGCGATCCACGATCTCGCCAACCAAACCTTGGTTTATATCGCCAATAACCGTTCACAGCGCGAACTCGGAGAAGATTCCAACCTGAGTGATTTGCAGAAAGATTACGATTTACGGGTGATCGGCCCTTATCTGAAACGTAATTGGGACGGTAGCCAATTGCGCTCGATCAGCGCGGTATTGCGGGATGACCATGACAACCCGATCGGCCTGATGTGCATCAATTTGGATGTTACGGTGCTGGAGAGTGCTAAGGCCGCGTTGGATGATCTATTTCTTGTTGGTAACCGTTTGCAGCCACAACCCGCCGTGCTGTTTCAAGACGATTGGCAGGAGCGCATCAACGCCTTTATCCACCAATGGCTACAACAGCGGCAACAGACACTCAGTAGCTTAAGCGGTGCCGGGCGCCGAGCATTGGTGGAGGCGTTGTATCACGAAGGTGCCTTCAAAGGAAAAAATGCGGCGGGTTATGTAGCAAAAATCCTCGGTATCGGCCGCGCGACGGTCTACAACTATCTGAAAAGTCTTAAGGAGTCGGTATGAGCAGTTTGTTTGATGAAATTGTTTCCGCCCATCAGGCGTTACGCCCACAGGTTCGCGTTACACCATTGGAGCGCAGCGTACTGCTTTCGCAGCAATTAGGTTGCGAATTGTACCTAAAGTGCGACCATTTGCAGCATACCGGCTCATTCAAGTTTCGCGGTGCCAGTAACAAAATGCGCTTAATGAGTGCGGAACAGCGTAAAAACGGCGTGATTGCGGCTTCTACTGGTAATCACGGTCAAGCGGTGGCACTGGCTGGCAAACTGATGGGTGTTAACGTCACCGTTTATGCACCCGCTACAGCGGCGGCGGTTAAGTTAGACACTATTCGCGCTCTGGGTGGCAAGGTTGAACTGGTTCCGGGCGATGCGCTCAATGCCGAGCTGGCTGGGGAGAGAGCCGCCTGCGAGCAAAATAAAATCTATATCTCTCCTTATAACGATGAGCAGGTGATCGCCGGCCAAGGCACCTGTGGGATGGAGCTGATAGAGCAACAACCCGATCTGGATGCCGTATTCGTTGCCGTTGGTGGCGGTGGCTATATTTCTGGAATTGGTAGCGTACTGAAGCAATTGTCGCCGAAAACGCAAGTGATCGCCTGTTGGCCGAAAAATGCCACCAGCATGTACAGCGCATTAAAAGTGGGACACATTTTCCCGGTAGAAGAGCAAGATACCCTGTCCGATGGCACTGCCGGTGGCGTAGAACCGGGTGCGATCACCTTCCCACTGTGCCAGCAAGTGATCGACCGTAAAGAGTTGGTGAGCGAAGAAGAGATCAAACAGGCAATGCGCATGATTGCCACCAGCGACCGTTGGATTATCGAAGGCGCTGCCGGAGTAGCATTGGCTGTCGCAATCAGACTGGCACCCGAGTTTCAGGGTAAGAAAGTAGCCGTCGTGTTGTGCGGAAAAAACATCGTGTTGGAAAAATACCTGAAGGCGATCATCGATGAAAATCATTGATAAACAACAAATTCTTCAGGCATTCGACGCAGATAAAATCACAACGCTGCTAAAAAAAGGCTTTATTGCCTATTCACAACAGCAGGTCCAGCAGCCGCCAGTGCAACATTTCCTGTTTAATCAAGCGGAAGGGGATTGCTGTATCAAATCCGCTTGGTTGGAAGGTGATGAACAGTTTGTGGTGAAAGTTTCGTCTGGTTTTTACCGTAATCCACAATGTGGATTGGCCAGCAACCAAGGCTTGATGATGGCTTTTTCGGCGCAGACCGGCGAACCTCAAGCGCTATTATTAGACGAAGGTTGGCTCACTGCGCTACGCACTGCGTTAGCCGGGCGGATTGCTGCCGAACTGTGCGCGCCAGAAGAGATTCAGGCCATCGGTATTGTCGGCACCGGTATGCAAGCACGTTTGCAGTTACAGCAATTAAAAGCGCTAACCGACTGCCGTGAAGTTTGGGTTTGGGGACGCAATGCCGAAAGTTTACAGGCTTATCAGCAAGAAATGACCGCTGAAGGTTTTCGGGTTCATTGCACGCAAAACGCCGCTGAGCTAGCCGCACATTGTCGCTTGATCGTCACGACCACGCCAAGCCGCGAACCGATCCTGCAAGCCACCGATATTCAACCCGGCACCCATATCACCGCAGTCGGTGCCGATGGTGCGGGCAAACAGGAATTGGCTACCGAGTTAGTCGCAAAAGCCGATGCGATTGTGGTGGATGCATTGAGTCAATGCGGTGAGTTTGGCGAAACTTCACGTGCTTATCAGCAAAATTTGCTGGCATCTGTGCCGATCGTCGAGTTAGGGAACGCTTTGCAGCGCAGCGAACGAGTACGCCAAAATGCACAGCAAATCACCCTCGCCGATCTGACCGGCTTAGCGATTCAGGATGTACAGATTGTGAAAGGGATCTTGGCGGCGTTATAGGCCATCTTTAGGGCGCAGTGCAAAACTGCGCCTTCGTTCAATCAGCCATTCAGCACAAACTTCTCAATCACTCGCGCCACAGTCAAATGTTCGACTCATCTGTCACTTCAATACAACTATCCTAATACCATCTGAATTTACTACATCAGTGTGGTAATCACTTGATACATAGTGAAAACGAACTAATATAAAACAATAAAATAACATTAAATAAACAAATAAAAACAATTCATGAGGTCTTTACCTCAAGAGTATTCATTTCCTACTTTGCTGTATAAATTATAACAATGACATTTTAATCTAATTAATAATTAAACAATATCAATAGGATAAATAAAAAGTGCACAACATCCACTCAAATCCTCATTATCGAACTTTCATCTTGAAAGTATCTTCTTTAGTCATCACCACACTACTTTCTGGCAATGCTTATACTTCCCCCACAGGAAACATCATTTTTCTTGGTACGACTAAAGATTTACAGCATTCAATTTGGTTATCTGCCATCAAACCGGGAGAGTTTACCGTTAATTTTCCCGTGAATAACACGACTATTGATAACTGGTCACAGGCCAAAGCAGGACTACATTTAACAGTATCACCAGAAGTCAGCACTTCGGGTGGAACGCATAATTTACTTACCAGCAATCAACAGTTGTTGGATTCCGCCGAACAGCGCGCGAGGCGTTTTTGGTTCCCCCCTAATTTCACTTTACCAGAACATTTGAAACAATCTGGTCGCTCTGGTAGTGACAACGGTCATCATCATGGGGGTGGAAACAGTGGTAATGGCGTAGGTAACCAAGGGGGGACTGGCGGCGGTGATAACGGCCATCATCATGGCGGCGGGAACAGTGGCAATGGTGGCGGGAACCAAGGGGGTACTGGCGGCGGCGTTCCCCCGTTATCCATCATAAGATCTATATTCCCGCAAGGCACACAAACTTTACCGGGCGTTGTGCCACCACAAGGCACACAAACTTTACCGGGCATTGTGCCACCACAAGGCACACAAACTTTACCGGGCGTTATACCACCACAAGGCACACAAACTTTACCGGGCGTTATACCACCACAAGGTACACAAACTTTACCGGGCATTGTGCCACCACAAGGCACACAAACTTTACCGGGCGTTGTGCCACCACAAGGCACACAAACTTTACCGGGCGTTATACCACCACAAGGTACACAAACTTTACCGGGCATTGTGCCACCACAAGGCACACAAACTTTACCGGGCGTTATACCACCACAAGGCACACAAACTTTACCGGGCGTTGTGCCACCACAAGGCACACAAACTTTACCGGGCATTGTGCCACCACAAGGTACACAAACTTTACCGGGCATTGTGCCACCGCAAGGAACATGGGTATTACCGCCGGGTTATTCCCCAACTACACCATCAACGCAATTACCGATGGATACTGGTGCAGTAACTGCTGGAAAAACGGCCACATATAATCAACAAGATTTGATCGCTTTTTGTCAGGATGCAGAAAAGAATAAAAAGACCACTCAACTAGATGATATTTGCAATCAATTACGAGCCTCTCAGATAAAAGAGAAAACTTGGAATATCTGGGTAGATGAGACGTTTTACGACATCAGTGATCATCGAAATAACATGGATTTAACCGGCACCAGTAATTCTTTAACCACTGGGCTTGATAAAACACTGGATAATGGTCTGCTATTAGGCTTTTCATACAGTTTGCAACACAGCAGAAGTTCGGCTTTCAACGATGATATGAGATTCAAATCGAAGGGTTACAGCCTAGGTCCTTATGTGGTTTATCAGTATTCCGACCATTGGTCAGTCGATGGTTCTCTTTCTTATGGTCGCAGCCGTAATCGACAAGATCTGTTGTTTTTATCCAGCGATTATCATTCGGACTCCTACGCGACCAGTTTAGGTACCAGTGGCAGTTATCAGTACCAAGAAACCTTCATTCGTCCACGGGTTTCTATCAGTTACAGCCACTATCGCGATCAAAGCTATCAAATGTCCGGTGATTACAGCGGTAAAACCATAAATCTGGATCAAAATGCTAACAGCTATAATTATGGTGAAATTGATAGTTCAATCGAAGTCAGTAGAATATTTGGGTTAAACGACAATTTAACGATCATGCCTTATGCCGAGTTAGGTATAAACTATGCTTTCGAACGTCCTAATGACGGCAAAATGCTCTCTGGAAGCCTAACTCAAGTTGATACAGGTGCAGTTTATGGCACCGCCAAAGTTGGGGTACGTGCCTTACTGCCATACAACTTTATGTTATCGGTACGAGGGGGATATACCAGTATTGGGCAGAATGGTTTGAATAGCAGTGAGTGGAATGTAAATTTATCGCACTCGTTTTAAGCCGTGAACCCGCGTCATATGACGCGGGTTCCATTTTTTAAGCACTCAGCACAAACCTCTCAATCGCTCGTGCCACGCCGTCTTCAGTATTGGTGGTCGTGATATGCTGCGCCACAGCCTTCAACTCTGGAATGGCGTTGCCCATCGCCACACCAACGCCAGCATATTCAATCATCGCGGTATCGTTAGCCTGATCGCCCAGCGCCATTACGTTTTCCCGTGGAATGTTGAGGTGATCGGCCAGCATTTTCACGCCAGCGCCTTTATCGACGCGCTGATGCAGAATTTCCAAATAATATGGTGCACTTTTCATGATGGTGTAACGCTCACGCGCTTCTGCAGGTAGGCGAGCAATTGCGCTATCGAGCAGTTCCGGCTCGTCAACCATCATCACTTTCGGGAAACGCATGCTGCGATCCATCTCTTCCACACTGCGGTATTTCAGCGGGATGCCGGTCATAGAGGCTTCATGAATAGTGTATTTACCGATGTCTTTATTCGGGGTGTAAAGCGTATCGAAATCAAACGCCTGGAAGTGAACACCAAACTCGCGCGCCAATTTTTCGAAGTAGAGATAATCTTCAATATCGAGAGTTTCCTGCAACACGCAAGCACCGTCTGCCGCCTTCAATACCAGCGCACCGTTATAGGTAATGCAGAAATCGCCATCGCCCTGAATATCCAACTGACGCAGATAGTCCTGCACACCGACGTAGGGCCGTCCGGTCGCCAACACCACATGCACCCCTTTGGCGCGTGCTGCGGTAAGTGCCTGTTTTACTGCCGGGGTGATTTGATGCTGCGGGTTTAACAGCGTGCCATCCATATCAATTGCAATCAATTCAATCGCCATGCGCTTTTCTCCCAGTAATTTGCTTAATGCTAACGCGATTCAGCTTGCCATGTTTGTTGGCAAAAAGCATAAAAAAATCCGCACGAGTTGCCCGGTGCGGATTGGTCATTTTCAGATGCTGCCGTTAGATATCGATGTTCGCCGCTTTCAGGGCGTTATCTTCGATAAAGGCACGACGAGGTTCAACCGCATCGCCCATCAGAGTGGTGAACAGTTGGTCAGCCGCGATGGCATCTTTCACCATTACGCGCAACATGCGGCGGCTTTCAGGGTCCATGGTGGTTTCCCACAACTGCTCTGGGTTCATTTCACCCAGGCCTTTATAACGCTGGATTGCCAAGCCGCGACGTGACTCTTTCACCAGCCATTCCAATGCTTGCTCGAAGCTATCAACAGGTTGACGGCGCTCACCTCGTTCGATGAAAGCGTCGTCTTCGATCAGGCCACGCAGTTTTTCACCCAGTTGGCAGATCTTGCGATATTCGCCGCCATGGATGAAATCGAAGTCCAACTGATAATCGGTATCAACGCCGTGAGTACGGATGCGCAAAATCGGCTCAAACATCTGACGTTCACGGTTCTCGTGGATAACGAAATCGTAGCTGCTGCCGTGCTGCTCGTTTTCATTGAGCATTTTCACCAGCGATTCGATCCAAGTTTGCACCTTGGTTTGATCGCTCAAGTCGCCTTCAGCCAGCGTTGGCTGGTAAATCAGGTTGTTGAGCAACGCGCGTGGATAACGACGCTCCATACGGCCAATCAATTTCTGCACGCTGTAGTGCTCAGCAACCAGTTTCTCCAGCGGTTCACCCGCCAGTGCAGGTGCGTTGGCATTAGCATGCAGAGTCGCGCCGTCCAGAGCGATCGATATCTGATACTGATCCATCGCTTCGTCGTCTTTAATATACTGTTCTTGTTTGCCTTTCTTCACCTTGTACAACGGTGGCTGGGCAATAAACACATGACCACGTTCGATGATTTCTGGCATCTGACGATAGAAGAAGGTCAACAGCAGCGTACGGATGTGCGAGCCATCGACGTCAGCATCGGTCATGATGATGATGCTGTGATAACGCAGTTTGTCTGGGTTATATTCGTCACGGCCAATGCCGCAACCGAGCGCGGTGATCAAGGTAGCGACTTCCTGCGAAGACAGCATCTTGTCGAAACGCGCCTTTTCCACGTTAAGGATTTTACCTTTCAGCGGCAGGATCGCCTGGTTCTTACGGTTACGCCCCTGCTTAGCAGAGCCGCCCGCTGAGTCCCCTTCCACTAAGTACAGTTCGGAAAGTGCAGGATCACGTTCTTGGCAGTCAGCCAGTTTGCCCGGCAGACCGGCCAGATCCAACGCGCCTTTACGACGGGTCATTTCACGTGCTTTACGCGCTGCTTCACGAGCACGGGCAGCATCAATAATTTTACCGACCACGATTTTGGCATCACCCGGGTTTTCCAACAGGTAATCCACCAGCTTCTCGTTCATCAGCGTTTCGACCGCAGTTTTCACTTCGGAGGAAACCAACTTGTCTTTAGTCTGAGAAGAGAACTTCGGATCTGGCACTTTCACCGAAACCACGGCAATCAAACCTTCACGCGCATCGTCACCGGTGGCACTGATTTTGGCTTTTTTGCTGTAGCCTTCTTTTTCCATGTAGCTGTTCAGGGTACGGGTCATGGCGGTACGGAAACCGACCAAGTGAGTACCACCATCACGCTGTGGAATGTTGTTGGTAAAGCAGTAGATGTTTTCTTGGAAACCGTCGTTCCACTGCAACGCCACTTCCACACCAATGTCATCTTTCACGGTGGAGAAATAGAACACGTTCGGGTGGATCGGGGTTTTGTTTTTGTTCAGGTATTCAACAAACGCCTTGATACCGCCTTCGTAGTGGAAGTGGTCTTCTTTGTCGGTGCGTTTGTCTTTCAGGCGGATGGACACGCCGGAGTTAAGGAAAGACAGCTCGCGCAGGCGTTTTGCCAGAATATCGTATTCAAATTCGGTGTTGTTGGTGAATGTCGCGTAGCTCGGCCAGAAACGCACCGTGGTACCCGTTTGCTCCGTTTCACCAACCACTTTCAGTGGTGCTTGTGGTTCGCCGTGGCTGTAGGTCTGCTCATGCACCTTGCCTTCACGGCGGATCACCAGTTCCAGCTTCTCGGACAAGGCGTTAACCACCGAGACACCCACGCCATGCAGGCCACCAGAAACTTTATAGGAGTTATCGTCGAACTTACCGCCTGCGTGCAATACGGTCATGATGACCTGCGCCGCAGAGACCCCTTCCTCGTCATGAATACCGGTCGGGATGCCACGACCATCATCCTGTACCGAAACAGAATTATCGGCATGGATGGTCACTTGAATATCACTACAGTGGCCAGCGAGTGCTTCGTCGATAGCGTTGTCCACAACCTCGAATACCATGTGGTGCAGACCGGTGCCATCATCGGTATCACCGATATACATGCCCGGGCGCTTACGCACCGCATCCAGCCCTTTTAATACCTTGATACTTGAGGAGTCATAAGAATTCGACATCAACGTTTCTCGCTCATTTTAGTCCTGTGGTTGAACCGCTATTTTACCCTGTTCCACGCGGAACATCTTGCCCTTTTCACCCACCATGTCGGTGACTTGTTCAGCGCTCACTGCGCTGACAAAAACCTGAGCCTGGGTGGCTTTGAGGCGATCGGCCAGCAACCGACGACGGTCGGTGTCTAGCTCAGAGGCAAAATCATCTATCAGATACAGGCAACGCCGCCCGCTCTGCCGGGTGAGAAACTCACCCTGCGCCAAGCGCAATGCGCACATCAGCAATTTAAGCTGACCGCGCGATAATAAATCCTCTACCGGCGTACCTTCGGCACGAATACGGAAATCCGCCTTATGCGGCCCTAACGCGGTATAGGTTAATGCTCTGTCACGCTCAAACTGGCGCTCAAGTAGCTCGCCGTAGTCACTCTCTTTGTCCCAGCCGCGCTGGAAAGAGAAACTAAGGGCAAATTCAGGCAGAAACTGCGCACAGGTCGCGGTGATATCTTCCGCGATCGCTGCGCTGTAAGCTGCCCGCCACTCGCTGATACGCTCGGCCAATGGGATCAACTCTTGATCCCAAACGCGGATCTGCGCGTAGCGACTGACCTGGCGCAGCGCGGCGTTGCGCTGCTTCAGCAAGCGTTTCAGGTTGCTCCAGGCGGTGAAAAAACCGGGTTCGTTGTGAAAACATCCCCAGTCCAGGAAGGCGCGCCGAAACTTCGGCCCACCATTAAGTAGGGTAAAACCTTCAGGTGTAATCAGCTGCATCGGTAACATTTGCGCCAGCTCGGCCACTTTATGACCGTCACTACCATCGATGCGAACTTTGCTATCCCCCTGACGGCTCTTACTTAATCCTACTGACAGTTCGCGCTCTGCGCCGCTGTCGATTCGGCCATGCAGGATAAATTCCGGCTGGTCGTGGCGGATCACCCTTCCGGCTTGCAAGCTGCGAAACGCGCGCCCGTGGCCAAGAGTATATACCGCCTCTAACACGCTGGTCTTGCCGCTACCGTTGGCACCCACCAGAAAGTTAAACCCCGGCGCAGGTGCCAAATCCGCCGACTCGATATTGCGGAAGTCTTTGATCAGTAAACGCGTTAGAGCCATGAACTACAGACGCATCGGCATGACAACATAGGCCGCAGCCTGACTCGCACCGTCTTCGATCTGCACGCTAGAAGTGGAATCAGTCAGCAACAAACGCACATCTTCGCACTTCAATGCATTCAGCACGTCCAAGACATAGCTGACGTTAAAACCAATCTCCATTTCGGTGCCGTCGTAACTGACATCGAGGATCTCTTCCGCTTCTTCCTGCTCTGGGTTGTTAGCGGTGATCTTGAGTTGGTTCTGGCTGACGTACAGGCGCACACCGCGGAACTTCTCGTTCGACAAGATAGCCGCGCGAGCAAACGCCTGTTTGAGCAGATCGCAACCCGCTTCCAGCGTTTTGTCCGGATTCTTCGGTAATACGCGGCGATAATCAGGGAAACGACCGTCGACCAGCTTAGAAGTAAAGATAAAGTCACCCACATGGGCACGGATGTTGTTACTGCCGATCTGCAATTGCAACAGGCTATCGCCGCCGTCCAACAGACGCACCAGTTCCATCACCCCTTTACGCGGCACGATCACCGAATGGGATGGCAATTGTGTACCGATTGGCATTGAACAGACCGCTAAACGGTGACCATCAGTAGCCACGGTACGCAGTTCTTCGCCTTCGGTTTCGAACAGCATGCCGTTTAAGTAATAACGCACATCCTGATGAGCCATCGAGAACTGAGTGGCTTCGATCAAACGTTTCAACGTGGCCTGCGGCAAAGTGAATTCCACTTCGCTCTGCCAATCGTCGAGGTTCGGGAAGTCTACCGCTGGCAAGGTGGACAGCGAGAAACGGCTGCGGCCAGAACGCACCAACATACGCTCGCTTTCAAGCTGAACCGCAATCTCCGCGCCTTCCGGCAGGCCACGGCAGATATCAAAGAATTTACGCGCGGGGACGGTAGTCGCGCCCGCTTCGTGAGGTTGAGACAGGGGAACTCGCGCCACCATCTCCATTTCCAGATCGGTACCAGTCAGCAGCAGGGAACCTTCCGTTACCTGCAACAGCAGATTACCCAGAATTGGCAGCGTTGGGCGGCCACCCAACGGGCTGCTTACCTGTTGCAGCGGTTTTAGCAGATGCTCACGTTCAACGATAAATTTCATAGCGCTATGAGGATAATGTTCTGATTAAATTGGAGAAATCTTCTTTGATGTCGTGACTTTCCTCACGCAACTGCTCAATCTTCCGGCAGGCGTGCAACACCGTGGTATGGTCGCGGCCACCAAACGCATCGCCGATTTCTGGCAGGCTGTGGTTGGTGAGCTCTTTAGCCAATGCCATCGCCATTTGGCGCGGCCGGGCTACGGAGCGAGAACGCCGCTTGGACAGTAGATCCGCGATTTTAATTTTATAGTACTCGGCCACCGTCTTCTGAATATTATCGATGGTGACCAGCTTTTCCTGCAATGCCAGCAGATCGCGCAGCGCTTCGCGCACGAAATCAATAGTAATGGCACGGCCGGTAAAATTGGCGTTGGCGATCACCCGGTTCAGTGCGCCTTCCAGCTCACGCACGTTGGAACGCAGGCGTTTGGCAATAAAGAACGCCACTTCGCCCGGCAGACGGATATCGTTCTCGTCGGCCTTTTTCATCAGGATCGCCACGCGAGTTTCCAGCTCTGGCGGTTCGATCGCGACCGTTAAACCCCAACCGAAGCGAGATTTTAGACGATCTTCCACACCGTTGATCTCTTTCGGGTAGCGATCCGAGGTCAAAATGATCTGTTGGTTGCCTTCCAGCAGCGCGTTAAAGGTATGAAAAAACTCTTCCTGTGAACGCTCTTTGTTGGCAAAGAATTGGATGTCATCGATCAGCAGTGCATCAACGGAACGGTAATAACGCTTAAACTCTTCAATGGCGTTGTTTTGCAAGGCTTTAACCATGTCTTGCACAAAACGTTCGGAGTGCATGTACACCACTTTGGCATTGGCTTTACGCGCCATGATGCCGTTCCCCACCGCGTGCAACAGGTGAGTTTTACCCAAACCGGTACCGCCATAGAGGAACAGTGGATTGTAAGCGCCGCCGGGATTATCGGCGACTTGACGTGCTGCCGCACGAGCCAGTTGGTTAGACTTACCTTCAACGAAGTTATCAAAAGTATGCTTTGGGTTTACGTTCGAACGGTAAGACAGCTCAGGTTGCGGTGCCGCGTTGTCCCAACTAGGGCGCGAAGGTGCCGCGGTACGCGTAGTTGGTGCGACAGGAGCAGCACTGCGGCTTGCGGTCACGGTTTGTGTCACGACTTGGCTGATGGGTTTGCTGCCCACTTCAAATCGCAACAACGGTGCATCGGTGCCACAGAAATCATTCAGCAGCCCATTGATATTGTTTAAATATTTATCGCGAACCCAGTCCAGCACAAAGCGGTTCGGCGCATACAGCGCCAAGGTATTGTCACTCAGTTCCGCCTGCAATGGGCGTATCCACATACTAAATTCTGTGGCAGGTAACTCATCCTGCAATCGGGCAAGACACTGCTGCCAAAGCGAAAGTGACAC